>CBDDFV010000012.1:0-764791 GCA_965227335.1 Phycisphaerales bacterium | reverse complement strand
ACGGGCAAAGCCTGAACAGCGCCGCCGGCGCGGGCGGGAGTCTGTGGCTGGAAGCCGCCGCGCTGACCGGCGCCGGCGCCGTTCGCGCGAACGGGGGCTCGGGAGGCAACGGCAGTTGGGGCGACGGCGGCGGCGGACGCATCGCCATCGACGTCGACGACGACTCGGGATTCGGCGGCGTGGTGTCGGCGTTCGCCGGCGGCGGCGCCGGGCGCAACGCAGGGGCGGGAACGATCGTCGTGCGCACCGCCGACGCCGCGCTCCCGGACCTGATCATCGACAACAACGGCACGACGAACGCCGGCGTCACGGAGATCAGCGGCGCGGTGGTGTACGACAGCAACCTCATCGTGCGCAGCGAAGCCCGGCTCGGTCATCGCGAAGGCGACGCCGGCGTGCACCTCACCGTCACCGGCGACGTCGATGTGCAGGCGGACGGCTGGATCGACGTCGCGACGCGCGGCCACGAACCGGGGACCGGCCCCGGCGCCGGCGCGGACAGCGACGACGTCGGCTTCGGCTCCGCCGGCGGCGGTCACGGCGGGGCGGGCGGCGACAACCCCCTCGGCCCCCTCGCCGGTGGGATGACCTACGGCGACCCCTTCGCCCCCGTCGACTTCGGCTCCGGCAGCGGACTGTTCCTGGGCGGCGACGGCGCCCGGGGCGGCGGGGCGTTCCGACTCACGGCCGACGGCGTCATCAACATCGACGGCGTCGCCACCGCCAACGGACAGAGCCTCAACAACGCGGCCGGGGCGGGGGGAAGTCTCTGGCTCGAGGCCGCGACGCTCACCGGCGCGGGCGTCATCCGCGCCAACGGCGGCAACGGCGGCAACGGCGCCTGGGGGAGCGGGGGCGGCGGACGCATCGCCGTCGAAGTCGACAACGACGCCTTCGCCGGATCGCTCCAGTCCTACGGCGGAGCGGGCAACGGCCAGCGGGGCGGACCGGGGACGGTCTTCATTCACGATCTCAGTCAGCCGCGCGGCGATGTGATCATCGACAACAACGGCGTCGCGGGCGGTCTCTGCGAGATCAGCGGCGATGTCGCCTGGGACGCCAACGTGATGATCCTCAACGAAGGGCGCCTCGGCCACCGCGAAGGCGACGCCGGCGTGCACCTCACCGTCACCGGCGACGTCGACGTTCAGACGGACGGCTGGATCGACGTCGCGACGCGCGGCCACGAACCGGGGACCGGCCCCGGCGCCGGCGCGGACAGTGACGACGCCGGATTCGGCTCCGCCGGCGGCGGTCACGGCGGGGCGGGCGGCGACAACCCCCTCGGCCCCCTCGCCGGTGGGATGACCTACGGCGACCCCTTCGCCCCCGTCGACTTCGGCTCCGGCAGCGGACTGTTCCTGGGCGGCGACGGCGCCCGGGGCGGCGGGGCGTTCCGACTCACGGCCGACGGCGTCATCAACATCGACGGCGTCGCCACCGCCAACGGACAGAGCCTCAACAACGCGGCCGGGGCGGGGGGAAGTCTCTGGCTCGAGGCCTTGACGCTCACCGGCGCGGGCGTCATCCGAGCCAACGGCGGCAACGGCGGCAACGGCGCCTGGGGGAGCGGGGGCGGCGGACGCATCGCCGTCGAAGTCGACAACGACGCATTCGCCGGATCGCTCCAGTCCTACGGCGGAGCGGGCAACGGCCAGCGGGGCGGACCGGGGACGGTCTTCATTCACGATCTCAGTCAGCCGCGCGGCGATGTGATCATCGACAACAACGGCGTCGCGGGCGACGCGTGCGAGATTTCCGGCGACAACGAATGGGACGCCAACCTCATCGTCCGCAACCAGGGCGTGCTCGGTCATCCCTGGGGGCAGGCCGGGCTGACCCTCATGGTCGCGGGCGACGTCACGGTTGAGGCGGACGGCTTCATCGCCGCCACCGGGCGCGGCTTCCCGGCGGGCGAGGGTCCGGGCGTCGGCGGCCCCGGCGCCGGCGGCGTCGGCGAAGCGGGCGGCGGCTACGGGGGCATGGGCGGGAACTCCAACGGCGCAACCGGCGGCGCGACCTATGGCGCCGCCCCCACGCCGACCGACCTCGGCTCGGGCAGCGGTCTGTACGAGGGCGGCGGCGGGGCTCGCGGCGGCGGGGCGATCCGACTCACCGTCGACGGAACTCTCACGGTCGACGGCGAACTCTCCGCCAACGGACAGGCCGCGAACAACGGCGCCGGCGCCGGCGGCAGCCTCTGGATCCGCGCCTCGTCCGTCACCGGGAACGGCGTGATCCGGGCGAACGGCGGGAACGCCAACAGTCCGCGGGGCGGCGGCGGGGGCGGACGCGTCGCGATCTACTCCTGCGACTTCACGTTCAGCCCCGAGAACGTCACGGCGAACGGCGGCGCCGGCTTCGATCCCGGCGACCCCGGCTCGGCGCTGATCCTCTCCGACACGGTCGACTTCCTGACCCAGCCCGACGATCAGAACGCCGGCGACGGCGACACCGTCGTGTTCACGGCGCAAGCCATCGGCGACGGCGAGATCACCTACCAGTGGCGACGCGACGGCGTGCTGCTCGAGGACGGGCCGGGCGTCTCGGGAACCCAGACGGAGACGCTCACGCTCGACAACGTGACGTGCGCCGGATCCTCCGGCGTCTACGACGTCCTTGTCAACGATGACTGCGGCTTCGGACTGAGCGGCGCGGCGGCGCTCGTCATCCCCGTGACCGGCGATCTCGACGGCGACTGCGCCGTCGGTCCCGCCGACCTCGCCGGGCTGCTCAGCGCGTGGGGTCCGTGCCCGAAGGAAGGGGACTGCGTCGCGGATATCGATGACGACGGCGTGGTCGGACCCAGCGACCTCGCCGCCCTGCTGGCCAACTGGGGATAAGCGGTCGAACAACCCGACGATCGCTTCGACGCCGCGCGAGAACACACGCGCGGCGTCGTTTTGTTTCGACTCAACTCAGCGGGCCGTTCTTCGCGCGGACGAATGTATTGAGCGTGACCTTCTTCAGGTCCCGCGTGTTCTGGTAGCCGAGCGATTGGTAGAACGCCCGCTGTTTCGGCTCGTCGTCGGTCATGAGCACATGCATCCGCACGTCGGCGTAGCGATCGAGGCAGTGTTCGAGGAGTCGTCGGCCGACGCCCGTCCGCTGCTGATCCGGGTCGACGAGGATGTCCTGCAGGTAGCAGATGGCGACGCCGTCGGTCAGGACGCGGGCGAGGCCCACGAGGCGGCCGTCGTCGCGGGCCGCGACCACGTACGTTGAATTGCGCACCGCGTCGGCGAGCTGCGTCCGCGCCTCGCCTTTGGTGTACGCCGTCCAGCCGACGGCGTCATACAGGCCGACGAGTTCGTCTTCCGAGAGATCGGGATGACTGACGAGTTCGATGGTCATGACGAGGTTGACGGCGGGGTCGGCCCGTCTTCCCTGAGGAGACGGAGTTCGTCGCGGAGGATGGCCGCGAGTTCGTAGTTTTCGTTGGCGAGCGCCGCCTGGAGTCGTTCGTGCAGTTCGTTGCGCTGGCTGACGGGAAGTTTGGGGACGAGCGCGTCGCGCATGCCGCGCAGGAGCTGGACTTCGTTGGACTGTTCGTAGGTCTCGAGCTGATCGTGTTCATCGAACAGATCGCGGATGAGGGCGAGGGCCCGGTCGATCGCCTGGAGGGCGTCCTGGGGTCGTCCCGACCCGACGGCCCCTTCGGCCTCCGCGCGGGCCCGCATCGTGATCACGTAGGGCCGGAACTGTTCGAGCACGTGACGGTCGCTGTCTTCGGAGGCGTAATCGCGGCAGAGGTCGAAGGCTTCGAGGTTGCGGGTCGTATCGCGGATGACGTTGGGGTAGTCGCCGACGGCCATGAGTCCGATGTAGCGGTGGTAATACTGGACGGCCTCGTCGCGCAGGCCGCGGCAGTCGTCGGGGGAGAGCACGAAGCCGTCGGGTCCGCCGGTCTCGCGGATGTAGGTTTCGAGGCGGGCGCGATGGAGGGCGAGGAGGGATTCGGCCCCGTCGGGCTGGAGGCCGTCGGGTCGGCCGGTCATCTCCATCTGGAGCACGCCGAGTTCGACCCGCACCTGGAGTTTTTCCCGCCCGTCGTCGCCGGTGATCTTCCGGGCGTTGACGCGGCCGGATTCGTGCGGCCATTCGCGAAGCAGCTTGGTCAGATCCATGTCGGACGTTCTCGGACGGGTTCGTGCGCGACGGCGCGGGCGGGATGAACCATGCAGGATAGCCCGGAGGCGGGGCGTCTGGAACCGCTCAAGCGGGGACGGCGAGGTTCCGATGACGATTCAGCGTCGGTCGCGTCGCGTTTGATTGCCCCGGATCAGGCGGAGCGGTAGCATTGAGGCGGTCTCCGCCGGGGCGGAGACGTGTGTGCGCGGTTTGATGAGGCCGCCGTCTGAGGGCGACGGCGCCAGGGAGACGAACGTTCTGCATGGCCGATTCCCCGGTTGAAAACAACCTGCAGTTCTATCTGCGCCAGATCAACGAGGTGCCGTTGCTGACCGCCGAGGAGGAGAAGGTCCTCGGGTGGCGGATCATCAACGACAACGACAACGCGGCGCGTGATCACATGGTGCGTGCGAACCTGCGTCTCGTGGTGGCGATCAGCAAGAACTACATGAACCGCGGGCTGAGCCTTTCGGACCTGATCGAAGAGGGGAACATCGGTCTGATCCGCGCGGTCGAGGGGTTCGATCCCGCCCAGGGCGCGCGGTTCTCGACGTACGCGTCGTGGTGGATCAAGCAGGCGATCAAGCGCACGCTGATCAACGCCGCGCAACCGATTCACATTCCCGCGTACATGGTCGAACTGATCGCACGCTGGAAGGAGAACTCGCGTCGGCTCGAGGAGGAGCTGGGACATCCCCCGACGATGACGGAGCTGGCGGAGGCGATGAACGTCCCGATGAAGAAGCTCCGGATCATCCGGCGGGCGGTGAAGGCGTTCCAGTCGCCGCAGCAGGGGCCGGTGGACGAGAACGGCGAGACCGTCGATCTCGCGGACCTGTTCGAGGACTTCCGGCACGATCAACCGGACGAGACGATCGCGCAGTCGGAGGAGTTCTCGACGCTGATGAAGCTGCTCGACGCGATCAGCGAACGCGAAGCTCGGGTGCTCAAGCTCCGCTTCGGCCTCGAGGGCAAGGCGCCGCTCACGCTGAAGGAGATCGGCGAAGAAGTCGGCCTCACCCGCGAACGCGTCCGCCAGATCGAGGTCGCGGCCCTCCGGAAGCTGCAGGCCCAGCTCACCGACGATCGACCCAGTCGCTTCTTCCGGGAGGGCGACGGCGACACCGATCCCGATCCCCGACGCGCCGCGGCGGGCTGATCCACCCGTTCCAACTCAACGCAGGAACAGATCGCGGGTATATCCTGTGCCATGCGCCGATTCGCCCCCGCTCTTGCCGTCACCCTCCTCCTCCTCCTCGCCGCGCCGTCCCGCGGGGCGGACGATCCGATCGTCTACCGCGTGGGGCTGGACCGTCCGCAGACGCAGATGGTCCGCATCGAGATGCGGATTCCCGACGTGCGTTCGGACGCCCTGACGCTGCACCTGCCGGTGTGGCGGCCGGGGCGCTACGAGATCCTCGACTTCGCCTCCGGCGTCCGCAACGTGTCGGCGCGTGACGCGTCGACCGGCGACCCGCGGCCCGTCGCGAAGACGGAGAAGTCGACGTGGGTCGTCGCGACCGGCGGCGCGGACACGATCGACATCACGTACGACCTCTACGCGAACGAGATCGGCGATCGCACACGCCACGTCGACGACACCCACGCCTTTCTGTCGGGATCGTCGGTCTTCATGTACACGCCGGCGCGGCGCAACGATCCGCTGATCGTGGAGATCGACGCCCCGGACGGCTGGCGGATCGCGACCGGGCTCGAGCCCGTCGCCGGGCGCGACGACGCCGTGCGGGCGCCGAACTACGACGTGCTCGTCGACTCGCCGCTCGAGATCGGTCTGCACGATCGGTTCGCCTTCGAATATGAGGGGCGGACGCACGAAGTCGTCGCGTGGCCGCCGGGTCGGCTGGGACTGTTCGAGGATCAATTGCTCGATGACCTCGAAGCGATCGTGCGGACGCAGACGGCGATCTTCGAGTCGGCGCCGTACGAACGCTATGTGTTCCTGATCCACATCGGCGGCGGCGGGGGCGGCGGGACCGAGCACCTCAACTCGACGATCATGCAGACGGGGCGCGGCACGTTCGAGAACCGGTCGCGCTACCAGCGGTTCCTCGGCCTCGCCTCGCACGAGATGTTCCACACCTGGAACGTGAAGTCGCTGCGGCCGGCCGGCATCCACCCCTACGACTACCAGGGGGAGAACTACACGACGCTGCTCTGGGTCGCGGAAGGGACGACGAGCTACTACGACGACCTCACGCTCGCCCGCGCGGAGTTGATCTCCGCCGATCGCTACCTCGACATGCTCGGCGGCCAGCTCGCGGCGGTGCGGACGCGGCCGGGCGGGAACGTCCAGAATCTGGAAATGTCCTCGTTCGACGCATGGGTGAAATACAACCACCGCTCGCCCGACGATGTGAACAGCGAGACGTCGTTCTATTCGCGCGGCGCCCAGGCGAGCTTCCTGATCGACCTCTTCGTCCGCCGCGCGTCCGAAGGCCGGGCGTCGCTCGACGATGTGATGCGCGATCTCTACAAACGTTTTCCGTTGAGCGGGCCGGGTTTCACCGCCGCGGACTTCGAGCAGACCGTCAGCGCGTTCGCGCGGGCGGATGCGACGCCGCTCTTCGACGCCGTCGTGCGCGGCACCGGGGTGTTCGATTACACCGAAGCCCTCGACTGGATCGGTCTGGAGCTTGTGCAGACGCCGCGCGAACGGACGGATCGCCCGAAACCGGATGACGACGGCGACGGCGAGGGCGACGACGACGGCGACGACGAGACGGACACTGAAGCGCCGGAGGACGCCGCGTATCTCGGCCTCGACCTCCGCGACGACGACGGGCGGACGATGGTGCGTTCGGTGCGGGCGGACGGTCCGGCGTACGAGGCGGGGATCAATGCGGGCGATGAGATCGTGGCGATCAACCGGCGTCGACTGAGCGCCGGCGAGTTGCGGGCGCGGCTGCGTCGGCTGGACATCGGCGAACCGATCCGGCTGTCGATCTTCCGGCGCGACGAGCTGCGCGAGATCTTCATCACGCCGATCGCGCGGGCGGATGCGTCATGGAAGCTCCGTCGGGTGAAGGATCCGACGGACGCCCAGCGGGCGAACTACGAGTCGTGGATGGGCCGGGCGTGGCCGGAATAACCTCACCAGCCCCCGGCTCCGCCGGGGGTCAACCCACGACCCACCCGGGGCCCTTGTCGTCACATGAACGGAACGTCCGGTCGCGCCGAACGCACGGTGTTTCGGCGTGGTCGTCGCGGATCGGCGGGGGTCAACCTCCGGCGGAGCCGGAGGCTTTGTAGAAGGGGATGGCGGTGATCTGCGCCGGGACCGTCGCGCGGCCGAGGTCGACCTCGACATTCTCGCCCGCGTCGACGACGCCGCTGTCGACGTACGCCATGGCGATCGACTTCCCGAGCGTCGGGCTCAGGCAGCCGCTGGTGACTTCGCCGACTTCCGCGTCGCCCTGATGCACCTTCATGCCCTGACGCGCGGCACGCTTGCCTTCAAGGGTCAGCCCCGTGAGCTTGCGGGCCGGGCCGTCGGCGGCGATACGCTGGAGGGCGTCCTGGCCGATGAATCGCTCGACGCTCGGATCGTCCTCGCCCTTGGTGAGTTTCATGGCGAAACCGAGTCCCGCCGCGACGGGATCGCGTTCCTCCGTGATCTCGTGGCCGTAGAGCGCCATGCCGGCTTCAAGCCGAAGGCTGTCGCGGGCTCCGAGGCCGGCGGGCCGGACGACGTCGGTGTCGCCCGCCTTGTCGAGCATCATCTTGACGGCCTGGGCCGCGAACGCGGCGGGAAGGATCACCTCGACGCCGTCCTCGCCGGTGTAGCCGGTGCGGGAGATCATGACCTTGGCGATGAGCAGGTTCTTCTCGGTGAAGCGGTAGCGTTTGAGCGACGGCACTTCGCTGGAGAACTGCCCGATGACCTCCATGACCTTCGGGCCCTGGAGGGCGATCATGGCGGTCTTCTCGGTGATGTCCGCGAACTTGAAGACGAGATCGCCGCGCACCTGCTCAAAGTGTTCGATGAGCTTCAGGCGGTTCGCGGCGTTGCAGACCATGGAGTACTCGCCGTCGGCGCGCTTGTAGACGAGCACGTCGTCCCTGCATCCGCCCTGCTCGTTGCAGACGAGGGAGTACCGAGCCTGGCCGTCTTGCATGCCGGCGATCTGGCGGGTGCAGACGCGATCGAGAAAACGCACCGCATCCTTGCCTTCGAAGGTGAATCGTCCCATATGGGAGACATCGAAGAGGCCGCCGGAGGCGCGCACCTGCTGGTGTTCATCGATGATGGAGCCGTAATGGAGCGGCATCTCCCACCCGGCGAAGTCCACCATCTTGCCGCCGTGCTCGACGTGGAAGCGGTGAAACGGCGTGTGGGCGAGGGTTGTGGTCATGGATCTGCTCCCGCCGATGGGCGGCGTTCCTTTTCGCGGGCGAGTTCGCGCTCCAGCGCGCGGACGCGTCTTTCCATCTCATACAGGTTCATGCTGGCGAGGGCGTTGCGCTTCGCCTGGTCGAGCGGGACCGCGGGGACGCCGCCGACCTTCATGCCGTCGGGAACGTCGCTGACGATCGCGCTCTTGCCCGCCGCCTGCACGAAGTCGCCGATCCGCAGATGGCCGGTGACGCCGGTCTGGCCGCCGAGGGCGACATACCGGCCGACCTCGACGGAGCCGGAGATGCCGACGAGCGAGACGAACAGGCAGCCTTCGCCGACGGTGACGCCGTGGCCGATCGAGATGAGGTCGGCGAACTTGGCCCCCCGACCGATGCGGGTGGCGCCCATCGCCGCGCGTTCGATGGCGCAGCCGGCGCCGAGTTCGACGTCATCCTCGATGATCACCACGCCGTGCTGCGGGATCTTCTCGTGTACGCCGTCATGAGTGGCGTAGCCGAAGCCGTCGTGGCCGACGACGCACGCGGAGTGCAGGGTGACGCGGTCGCCGATGCGGCAGCGATCGTAGATGGTGACGTTCGGATAGATGAGGCAGTCGGCCCCGATGACGGCGTCCGGGCCGACCCAGGCGCCGGGGTAGAGGACGGTGCGATCCCCGATCCGGGCGCCGCGCTCAATGGTGACGAACGGGTGGACGACCACGTCGGCGCCGAGGTCGGCCTCGGGGTGAACCGCGGCGCGAGGGCTGACGCCGTTCGGGTCGGCGTCCATGGCGGGCGGATGGGGCCGGAAGTCGTGGAGGACGACCATGGCGTTGCGGAACGCGAAGTAGGGGTCGTCGGCGACGAGTCGGGTGAGGGAATCGGGGCAGGGGACGTCGGGAGCGACGATCACCGCCGCCGCGCTCGTCGTTTCGAGGAACCGCGTGTACTTGGCGTTGGCGAGGAAGGTGACGTGGTGGGATTCCGCCTCGTCGATGGGAGCGCAGGCGTCGACCGTCGCGGATCCATCACCATGGACCGCGGCGCCGATCTGCTCCGCAAGTTGACTGAGGGTCATCGACATCGGGGTTCGGGTGGACCGTAGCGGGGGGGCGTGGTGCGGTCAAACGGTCCGGGCCCGGAGCGGTCGGGCGGGGCCGGAGGCGGCCCGAGCGGGTCATCCGCGGAGTTGTTGGGCGCGCGGGGCGCCGGTATGCTCCGACGCTCATGAACGTTCGCGCCCATCACCTCCGACGCCGATGCGCACCGAGTGCGGCGACGCGGGCGCGGGCCGGGTTCGCCCGTCGCGCCGGGGGCGGTCGGACCGGGGCGATCGGGGGGCTGCTGCTGACGGTGCTGGCGGTGCTGGCGGTCTCGGCGGTCCCGGCGTGGGGCCAGAGCGGGGCGTCGGCGCCTCGCATGGCGGACCTGATCGATCGTCCCGTGGCGGAGGTGCGGATCGAGGGTCTGAACCGCGTGCCGGAGCAGCTGGTGCGGAACCAGATCCGAACGGGTCCGGGCGATCCGTTCGATCCCGCGAGTCTCGGCGACGATCTCGAGCGCATCCGGCGGCTCGGCGAGTTCCGGCTGCTGCAGTCGGAGGCGGAGCTGGCCTCGGACGGATCGGTGGTGGTGACGATCCGCGTCACGGAGCAGCCGATCATCCTGGTGATCCAGGTCGTGGGCAACTCGCTCGTGTCGAACGAGGACCTGCGGGCGCGGATTCCGTTCGCGGCGGGTCTGCCCCGCGACGACTTCCTGATCGAGAACGCCGTCCGGGGCATGGAGCAGGTCTACCGCGATCGCGGCAACTACCTCGCGACCGTCGTCGTGGACGAATCGCAGCTCGAGGAATCGGGCGTGCTGATCTTCCAGGTGATCGAGGGCCCGCGGGTCAAGATCAAGAGCATCGAGTTCGAAACGGCCGACGCCTTTCCGTACAAGCAGCTCCGCAAGCAGATCCGCACGAACACGGCGATCCCGCTCCTGCGGCGAGGCCGGCTGGACGAGAGCGTGCTGCTGGATGACGTGGCGCGGCTGGACCGCTTCTACAAGGATCGCGGCTACCTCGACGTTCGGGTCGACCGGCGCATCGAGCTGAGTCCGAACAACAAGGAGGCGAAGGTCGTCTTCCTGATCGACGAGGGCCGGCGTTACACGGTGCGGGAGATCCGCGGGCAGGCGGCCCCGGGACGGACGCTGAACGTGCTGTCGTCGGCGCAGCTCGCCGCCCTGCTGGAGCTGAAGCCGGGCGACGCCTTCACGCAGGACCTGGTCCGCAAGTCGAGACAGGTCATCCGGGACGCGTACGGCGCGATGGGGTACCTCGACACGCGGGTGAGCATCTTCAGCCTGCGGGTCGGACCGCAGCCGGAGGTGGACGTGGTCGTGGAGATCAGCGAGGGCGAACGCTCGCTCGTCGACACCGTGACGATCCAGGGCAACTTCCTGACCAAGGACAAGGTCGCCCGCCGACTGGTGCGGCTCGACCCGGGACGTCCGTTTGACGGGCGTGAGATCGAGGATGCGCGTCGTCGACTGGAGCGTTCACGTCTGTTCGGCAACGTGCGTCTCACGGTGCTCGACGAGAAGCCGGAGGACCCCGGGTATCGCGACGTGCTGGTCGAGGTGGACGAGCGGAACACCGGGTCGTTCAACTTCGGGGCCGCGATCGGATCGGACTCCGGCCTCTTCGGCGAGTTCATCGTTCGTCAGGACAACTTCGACATCGCGGACACGCCGGAGTCATTCAACGAGTGGCTGCGGGGGCGGAGCTTCCGCGGGGCGGGCCAGCGGTTCCAGCTCGCGATTCGTCCGGGCGTGGACGTGAGCGACTACTCGATCAGCCTGACGGAGCCGTACTTCCTGGAGTCGGACTGGTCGCTGCGGGTGAGTTCGTTCCTCCGCCAGCGGGACTTCAGCGCGGGCGACTACGACGAGGACCGCGTCAACTTCTCGGTCGGGGTGGGGCGTCGGCTGGGCGACATCTGGACGCTGAACCTGGACGCCCGGGCGGAGCGGATCGAGCTGGAGGACATCGATCCCGACTCGCCGGTGGAGTTCTTCGAATCCGCGGGACCGGACACGCTGACGTCGGTGCAGCTCTCGCTGGTGCGGACGACGGCGGACAACCTGATCCGGCCGCGCGAAGGCAGCCGGCTGCGGCTGTCGGTCGACCAGATCGGCGCGCTCGGCGGCGACTACACGTTCACGAACCTCAACGCCGACTACACGGTGTTCTTCACGCTGGACGAGGACTTCCTCGGCCGACGCTCGACGCTCCGGCTCAACGCGCGGACGAACTACCTGCTCAACGGCGAAGACGCGCCGATCTACGAGCGGCTGTATCTCGGCGGCCGGAACTTCCGCGGCTTCGATTTTCGCGGCGTGAGCCCGCGGGGGATCAACCGCAGCGGGCAGCTCACGGACGACCCGACGGGCGGCGAGTGGCTGTTCTTCCTCGGCGCGCAGTACGAGTTCCCGATTCTCGAGGATGCAATCAAGGGCGTGGCGTTCATCGACTCCGGCACCGTCGTGAACGACATCGGGTTTGATGATTACCGCGTGTCGGTGGGCCTGGGGGCGCGGCTGTACCTGCCGGCGTTCGGTGAGGCCCCGCTGGCCTTCGATTTCGGCTTCCCGCTCCGCAGCGAGGAAGGCGACGACGAGCAGGTCTTCAGCTTCAGTGTGGATCTGCCCTTCCGTTGAGCCAAGAATCACGGGAAGATACCCCCTCCAGAATCCTGCAGGACCATGGGAAGCGGCCCCCCGCGGCCGGGTCTTCTTCACCCGCCGGGGTCCGGATCTGACCAGCGACCGCTTTCCGCCTGACCCGACAAGGGAGATGCATTCATGAAATCCAGCCTCCGCACCTCGAACCCCGTGCTGCTGCTCATGCTCGGGGTCCTCGCCGCCGCCGTCGGCTACCAGGCCGCCGGACAGGCCGGGGCCAAGGCCCCGCCGACCGCCGTCGCGGTGGTGAAGCTCGACGTCCTCATGTCCCAGCTCACGGAACGCGCCGCGGCGGAAGCCGAACTCAAGGTCATGGCCGACGAGATCACCAAGGAGCTCGAACGCCGCCAGGCCATGCTGCAGGCGTACGGCGAACAGGTCGAGGCGGCGGTCGATCCCGCCGAGCGGTCCCGACTCGAAGACGAAGCCCTCCTCTTCGCGAAACAGTTCCAGGCGTGGCAGGCGTTCAAGGCGAACGAAATGGACGCCGAACGCGCCATCCGCTTCCAGGCGTTGTACGCGTCGATCAAACAGGCGATCAGCACGCTCGCCGCCGCCGCCGGCTACGACGTCGTCATCGTCGACGACTCCAGCGGCGCCCCCCAGATCGATCCCAACGCACAGACGCCCCGCGAAGTGCAGATCCGCAACCAGATCCTCAACCGACGCGTCCTCTACTCGGACGCCCGCGTCGACATCACCAAGCAGCTCGTCACCCGCATGAACAACACGTTCAACGCGGGCGGCTGATCATGACCGATCGTCGATCGCCCGACGCTCCCATCTGACCATTCCCGCGCGCCCGAGACCGGCGCGCCGTCGACCGCCCCGCCTGATTCCGACGCGGCGGCAGAAAGGACCTTCCCATGAGCACGACTCGTGGAACGCTTCGCGGCGTCATCGTCACGTTCGCCATGGTGGGCGGCATGCTCGCCGCCTATCACGCCTACGCCAGCCGCGCCTTCGCCCCCCCCGCCCCCACCGTGGTGCGGGTCGCCAACCTCGACACCGTCTTCAACCAGTTCAACGCCCGGAACGCCGTCGACGCCGAACTGCAGGCGATGGCCGACGAGTTCGACCAGGAGCGGCTCCGCCAGCGTGAAGATCTCGAAGTGCTCGAACAGAACGTCGACCTGTTCGCCGTCGGATCCGAGCAGCGCAAGCTCGCCGAAGGCGAACTTCAACAGGCGGCCCTGAACCTCCGGGCGTGGATCGAATACAAGGCCCAGAAGCTCGAGTACGTCAAGGGCGAAAAGCTCAAGATGCTCTACGACCAGATCCGTGCGGGCGCGACGCGACTCGCCAACGAGCGAGGCTACGAACTCATCCTCATCGACGACGCCACCGCGCCCATCGGCACCGGCACCGAAGCCGTTGTGCGACAGCAGATCGCCGCCCGGCGATCACTCCACATCGCGCCGCAGATCGACGTCACCCAGGAACTCATCAACTGGCTCAACCAGTGAACGAAGCGGCGCTGATGCTCGCCGCGCTCGCCGAAACACTCGACGCCACGCTCGAAGGCGACGGCGACGTCGAGATTCGCGGCGTGCAGACGCTTGCCGACGCCACGGCCCGCGACGTCACCTTCGTCATCGACGAAGCCCGGGCGACGCAATGGCCGGCGTCGAGGGGCGCGGCGGTGATTGTGGCGACCGACTTCGACGCCCTTCCCGACGACCCCCGTCCCGTCCTCCGCGTGAAGAACGTGGACCTCGCCGTCGCCGCGCTCCTCGAACGCTTCGCCCCCCCGCCGCCTCGACCCGAGACCGGCGTGCATCCCGCCGCCTGGGTCCACCCGGAAGCGACCGTCGCCTCGGACGCGGCGATCGGGCCGCACGTCTCGATCGAGCGGGGCGTGGTCATCGGCGAACGCACGGCGGTCCACGCCGGCGCCCGGATCGGACCGGACGTGACCATCGGCACCGACGGCGATGTGCGGGCCAACGCGACGATCGAGCGGGGCTGCCGGCTCGGCGACCGCGTCATCGTGCATCCCGGGGCGGTGATCGGCGCGGACGGGTTCGCCTATCGCCCGCGGGCGGATCGGAGCGGGCTGGTCAAGATCCCCCATCAGGGGACCGTGGTGATCGAGGATGACGTCGAGATCGGGGCGAACACGACGATCGATCGCGGGAAGTTCGGCGCGACCGTGATCCGTCGGGGGGCCAGGATCGACAATCTGGTCCAGATCGCCCACAATTGTGAGATCGGCGAGAACGCGGTCATCGCCTCGTTGGTGGGGATCGCGGGATCGACGACGATCGGGCCGTGGGTCCAGATGGGCGGCCAGTCGGGCGCGGCGGATCACCTGACGATCGGGGCGGGGGCCCAGGTGGGAGGGCGGGCGGCGGTGATCGGCGATATCGAGCCTGGCGCGGTCGTACTGGGGTACCCGGCCCGACCGCGACGCGACGTATTGCGTGAGTGGGCCGCCCTGCGTAAACTTCCGGGATTCCTTCGCGGCAGGAGGCCGCCGTCCGGCCCGACGCCCGATGCGTCGTGACACGCTCCCAGGCCATCCAAGACTATGCTCCAAGCCGCTGCACACAAAGGGGATAGCGCAACTGCGCCGCCGCGCCAGCACACACTGGCGGGGGAGGTGGAGGTGCGCGGCAAGGGTCTCCTGCTGGGCGAGGACGCGGTGGTGCGGTTCTGTCCGGCCCCTCCGTATCACGGCGTGGTGTTCGAGCGGACGGACGTCGACCCCCCGGTGCGGATTCCCGCGACGATCGACCACGTGGGCAATCGGGCCCGTCGGACGACGCTGAAGCGGGGCGACATCGCCATCGAGACGGTTGAACACTGCATGTCGGCCCTGGCCGGCCTGCGGATCGACAACGTGCTGATTCAGATCAACGGGCCGGAGCTGCCGTGCGGGGACGGTTCCGCGGCGCCGTTCGTGGACCCGATCCTCGAGGTCGGGCTGGAGGAGCAGGACGCGCCGCGTCGGATCTACAAGCTCCGACAGCCGATCGTGATCGAGCAGGGCGACGCGATGCTCGCGGCGTTCCCGTGCGACGAGGACGCCTTCAAGGTCGTCTATGACCTTGATTACGGCTCCAACGCGACGCGGATCAAGCGTCAGGTGCAGTCGTTCAACTTCACGAACGGGGCCTACACGGAGGAGATCGCCCGGGCTCGGACGTACAGCCTGAAGGAGGAGGCCCAGGCGTTGTGGGATCGCGGCATGTGCCGTCATCTGACGCCGAAGGACGTCCTCGTGATCGGGGACGACGGTCCGATCGACAACGCGTATCGGTTCGAGAACGAGCCGGTGCGTCACAAGATCGTGGACCTGCTGGGCGATCTGTATCTGCTGGGGTTCGAAGTGCACGCCCGTTTCGTGGCGTACAAGTCGGGTCACGAGCTGAACCGGCGGATGTGCCAGAAGATCCTGCAGCAGGCGGACGCGGATTTCCGGCGGGATCGGAGTCTGCACGGCCGTGAGCTCGATATCCGGGCGATTCAGCGGCTGATGCCGCACCGGTACCCGATGCTCCTGGTGGACCGCGTGGTCGAGATCGACGGCGATCAGCGGGCGATCGGGGTGAAGAATGTCACGATCAATGAGCCCTTCTTTCAGGGTCACTATCCGGGCACGCCGATCATGCCCGGGGTGCTGATCGTGGAGGCGATGGCGCAGCTCGGCGGTCTCCTGCTCAGTCAGAAGCTGGAGCACACGGGGAAGATCGCGGTGCTGCTGAGTCTGGATCGGGTGAAGCTCCGGCATTCGGTATCGCCGGGCGATCAGCTCATTCTGGAGGCGGAGTCGATTCGGGCGCGAGCCCGCACCGGCGCCGTCAAGTGTCGCGCGTACGTGGGAGCGAAGCTCGCCGCGGAAGCGCAGATTCGTTTCATGATGGTGGACGCCGAACAGGACTGAGGACGCCCCCCGAATGACGATCGATCGATCCTCCGGCTCATCGCTGCTCTGCGAAGAGCCCCGAGAGAGAATCATGGCAGAGATTCATCCCACCGCAATCGTTCATCCGACCGCCGACGTGGCGGATGACGTCGTGATCGGGCCGTACTGCGTGATCGGTCCCGACGTCGTCATCGGGCCTCGAACGCAGTTGATGAACCACGTGACCATTCAGGCGCAGACGACGCTCGGCGCCGACAACGTGGTCTACCCCTTCGCGGTGGTGGGCGCGGATCCGCAGGACCGCAAGTACCGGGGCGAGCGCTCGTTGTGCGTGATCGGCGACGGCAACACGATCCGGGAGCAGGTGACGATTCACCGGGGCACCGCGAACGGCGGCGGCGAGACGCGGATCGGATCGCACAACCTCGTCATGGTCGCCGCCCACATCGCGCACGACTGCGTGATCGGCGACCACACCACGATCGCGAACCAGGCGATGCTCGCCGGCCACGTGCACATCGACGACTACGCGAACATCGGCGGCGGGGCGGGCGTGCACCACTTCGCCACCGTCGGCGCCGGCGCCTTCGTGGGCGGGCTCGCCCGGATCACCAAGGACGTGCCGCCGTACATGATCGTCGAGGGCAGCCCCGCCGAAGTGCGGGCGGTGAACTCGATCGGACTCACCCGCCTCGGCGTGAGCAGCCGCGACATCGACGCCGTCAAAGAGTCGTTCAAACGCCTCTACCGCGACAACGGCGCCTCCATGGCGGAGAAAATGGTCGAACTCCGCGAACGCTACCCCGACGTGCCCGCGGTGACGAGCCTCTGCGACGCCATCACCCGCGCCGCCGACGGCGTGCACGGACGCGCCCGCGAGATCTTCCGGCCCGACGACAAGCGCGGCAGCGCAACGGCCGAAGTCTGATCGCCCGCCGCACGCCGCGCCGCCACCCTCTCCGTTTCACGTCTCCGTATCACGCCCCGTTCCGACGGCGGTGAACGCGTCGTCGCGCTCGATCAGTCGATCACCTCGTCGTCGTCGTCCCCCCCGTCGTCCCCGTCTCCGGCCTGATCGTCGTCCAGTCCGAGGTCGTCATCCTCGTCGTCGTCAGCGCCGTACTCGTCGTCGTCGTCCTCATCATCCCCGTCGCCGTCGTCGTCCGCGTCCTCGAGGTCGTCTTCGAGATCCTCGTCGTCGTCATCATCGTCGTCGCCGTCATCGTCATCGTCGTAGAAACCGTCGTCGAGGTCGTCGTCGACCTCGTCCTCTTCGTCGTCGTAATAATACGCCCCGTCCTCGTCCTCATCCTCGTCATCCCAGGCGACGAACACGGGCGACGGCGGCGCGGCGGGCGACGGCGGGTCGACGACGGACGCGACGACGGACGCGAAGATCGGTTCAGATTCAGCGACGGCGAAGTCGATCATGACGCGGGTTCCTTCACGGTCAGCGCGGCGTCACGTCGCCGCGGCGGCTATTTGGCCGCCCCGACCCGCCGCTGTCAACCCCAGATCCGGCACTCCTTCAGGTCAGGTTTCGAGCCCGCGCGCGAAAACGCGGCGGCCCCTTCGGACCGCCGCGCCGATACACCATATCGATCGCGATCAGATCACGCCGCGCTCTGCCGGGCGGCGAGTCGTCGGCGGCGCCACATGACGCCCGCCACGCCCGCCATGCCGATCAGCAACGGCGCCGGCAGAGGCACCATGACAAGCTGATCCTGGTGGTTGGCGTTGACGAGGGCGCCGAGCTGCGGGAAGTCCGCGCCGAGGCCGACCGCCGCGAAGATGTCGTCGAGTTCGCCCGCGATGCCGCTGGCGAGGGCGGAGCCGTTGGTCGAGCGGACCTCGAGCTCGCCGTCCGTGACGCTGAGCGAGCCGTTCGTACCGTCGTAGTCGGCGACGATCTCCCAGATGGCGATCTGGAACGCCGCCGAAAAGTCCTTGTTCGCGCTGTTGCTCGCCGATTCGTACTGCGCCCCGGCCGCGTACGCGAAGATGTCGCGGATCGCCTGGGCCTTCACCGCCCCCATCGGTCCGGAATCCGGAGCGAGGGAGAGGTTGACGAGATCGTAGTCCTTGAACGAGGACGTGACGTACTGCGTGAGTTCAGTGCAGTAGGTCAGCAGTTCGCCGTCCATTCCCGTGAGCGCGCCGTCGCCGTTGTCGAGTTCGTGACGCAGCTGACCGGCAAAGACGTTGAACGTCTTGGTGGAGGTCTCGACCTTCACGCTTCGGCCGAGGCCGGTTCCGAGAAACTTCATGTCGACGGAGTCCGCCGCCGCTCCCGCGGTGAGAGCGAGCAGCATCGCGGCGCCGAGTCCGTATCGCATCAGGTTGGTTCGTTTGGTCATCTCTATCTTCTCCCCTTCAAGGAATCGGGCGACGTCGTTCGTCGACGACGCATCCACGTCAGCCCACGGCTCCCGAGAGAGCCTGGCCGCGTTCACCTACACCATGCAACACGATGCGACCCGCGGCGACCGCCGGGGCCGTTCTTCGCCCGTCAGGGATCCACCTGCGCCGTCTTGTGGAACGGGGCAAGCCCGCCGGCCGGCTATCCGGACCCGTTTCCCCTCGCCAGTCCGATGCGTCCGCGTTTATCCGGACGACGGAGCGGGGATGACATAGGTCGCGGCGTCCGTCGATAACAACATCACGCCGTTCATCAGACGCGCCCGCCGGATCGCGGTGCGGATCTCGCCCAGTTCCACGTCGCGTTCAAGCACCCGGCCGTCCGCCCCCGCCGCGTAGAGCCGGTAGACGTAGCTGTTGCGGCGTTCGTTGGCCCGGCTGACGATGACGAGCCGGTCCGCCGCGGGCAGGATCCACCGATAACTCCGTTCGTCCGCGATCGCGTCCGCCCCCACCAGCCGGCCCGCCCGGTCGTAGCTCAGCATGCGGTCCTGGAAGTGTGCGATCACGACGTCGCCGTACGCGAACACGTGAAACAGATCGAGCGGGCGCCAGCCGTCGCGCTCCGGCGCCTCGAGCGGGGCCGACACCGACCCGTCGCGGAGCGAGAGGAGCCGCAGACTCATCGTCGGCTCCGCGATGAACGCGACGTCGTCGAACGCCCAGCCGTCGATCGCCGTCGACGCCGCGTCGCCACGCGCCGACCACACGACCTCGCCGCTCAGGAGATCGATCAGCTCCACGCCCTTCTCGCCGCCGTAGAGCAGTTCGCCGAAGGGCGTGACCCGCATCCACGCGGCGGGAGCGCCGTCCAGCGCCGCCCACGACGCGAGCGTGGCCCCCGTCCGCGGATCGATCAGCACGATCGCCGCCTCGTTCGTCTGTCGTCCGTTGATCTCGCGGGTCCGCACCCCCGACGCGACCAGACCCGCCGCGTCGAGCGCGACGTGATACACGCGGCTCAGCCCGATCGACTCGACCCAGAGCGGATCCTCGTCGAGCGTGAGGTCAAACCCCACCGCATCCCCGTTGCGACGCACCGTGACCAGCGTCGACCGATCCAGCGTCGGCACGATCTCGTCGACGCGGAACGGCTCCTGGTTGGGCATGCGATCCTCGGTCGGCCGCGCTTCCAGACCGCGATCGAAGAACCGGTCGAGCCGCGCGCTCGTCCATTGCACCGAACCGTCGGCCGGGGAGCGCACCTCCGCCCGCGGGTCCTTCCAGTCGATCCCGTGCCAGAGCACCAGACGCTCTTCGTCGTGCGCGAGCAGATCCGGCCCCTCGCCCTCGAACTCGACCGACCATGCGTCAACCAGCGCCGACCCGGCGTCGGGCGGCGCGGCCTGCACGAGCACCAGGCGGCCGTCGTCCTCAAGCAGCGCGGCGTCGTGCGGGGGCGGACCGTCCGCGTTCGCGTGCATCGCCACCAGACGCCCGCTTCGCTCCGTCGCCCCGCCGCCGGGCGTGCCGACGTCCGGCCACGTCGCGTGAGGCGACGCCTGCTGCAACGACGCCAGCCACCGTGCGGTCGACCCCACATTCGGCGCGCCGGCGAAGCCCTCGGAAAGCTCGAGGTCGCCGAAGCGACGCAGACTGTCGCGCAACAACGCACGGGCCCGCGATTCACGTCCCATCTCGAGACACAGAACCACGGCCGGACCGATCAGGCGACGGTGCACCGACGCCACGTCCGCCCGGCGATTCACGCCCGCCACCGCCGCGAGCGCGCCGATCTCGTCGCGGTCCGCGAGGGCGCGGCGTGCGCTTTCGAGGGCGGCGTCGAGGGCGGCGTCGGCGAACGGAAACGCAAGGGCGAGACGGAGAAACGCCTCGGCGTCCGCGTCCGGCGAGGCCAGCAACGCGTCGAGACGCCGACGGGCGAACGCGGCCTGCGGCGCGTAGACGTCGACGCCGCGCTCACGAATCAGCGCCGACAGACGCGCCGCCGCGCGATCGCCCCCCGACCGCTGCACATCCTCGATCTCGAGCGGGGTGCGGCTGAGGAGGGGGTCGGCGAGGATGGTCTGGTGGGCTTCGACGGCGACGCCGAGATCGTGATCCACGGCCCAGTCGGCGTAGGCGAGGAGTTGTTCCACGCGTTGGGCGGGGCCGTTGGCGACGGCGTCGAGCCGGGCGTGGAGCTCCTCGCCGGCGGCGCGACCATCCGCCGCGCCGGACGCGTGCAGTTCGAGCAGTCGATCGAAGAGGACGGTCTGGAGGAGGTCGGCGTCGGGGCCGGGCGGCATGCGTCGGATCGCGGCGTAGGCGAGATCGGCCGCTTCGAGGGCGAGGTCGAGATCGCGGGCGTGGTCCGCGATCCGCATCAGCGACAGCGCGGGGTCGGGGTTGTCGGGTTCGGCCTCGATGCGGTCGCGCAGCACCTCGACCGTCTTCCACACCGGCATGTACGCCCGCAGCGCGATCTCGCTCGCGATCAGCATTTCGCCGTCGACGAGCAGCGGATTGACGGCGGCGGGGGCCCGCATTTCGTTCAGGATCGCGCCCGTTTCGAGATCGACCATGAGCAGCCGCTCGACGACCGGCACGAGCGCCGCGTCGCGGGTGAGCTGCACGCGTCCCCGCACGACGCGACCCGCCGCCCGCACGTAGCGAGCCGCGTCTGCATTCGATTCGGGCAGTCGCCAGCGGGCGGTGGACAGGTCGTCGATCGAGAACGCCCGCACTTCGCGCCCGACCGCGACGATCATTCGACCGTCCGACAGCAGGTATTTCGGGGCGGCCCAGGCTTCGCCGGGCGCGGCGCCGTGGGTTTCGAGTTCGTCGCCCGTGTCCAGATCGAGCAGGGCCACTCGCGACCGATCGGGCCGGATCGCCACGAGGCCGCGCTCCGTGACGGCCGGCGCGCCGATCTCCCACGGGCGGGCGACGCCGATGTTGGGCTGGACCGGCGGTCGATAGCGCTGGAGCCAGCGGGTGAGGCCGTGATGGACGTCGATGCGGGCGACGGCGCCGACTGCGGTGGCGACGTACAGCGCGCCGTGATCGTAGACGGGGGTGGAGAAGGGTCGCGAAATCTGCGTGCGCACGCCGCCGCACGAGGCGATGTGTCGGGCCCAGCGGGTCTCGCCGGTCTGTTCGTCGAGGCAGACGACGTAACAGCTGGTGAGCATCTGGGGCGTGACCTTGCGGGCGAGGACGTAGACCGCGCCTTCGGCGACGATCGGCGCGCCGTAGGGGAAGAGGTCTTCCGTTTCGTCGTCGAGCCCGAGGCCGCGCACGCTTGTCGACCACCGGACGGCGCCGTCGCGTCGATCGAGGCACACCACGGCGCCGTTGCGGGTGCGTTTCGCGCCGAGGGCGTGTCCGGTGATGGTCACGACGGTCTCGCCCGCCACGGCGACGACGTTGAGGTCGGTGACGACGCTCTCGATCGCCGCGTCGGACTCGCTGCCCGCCGCGTACCGCCAGCGTTCCTCGCCGGTGTACAGATCGAGCGCCCGCACCGTGTAGCCCTCGCTGACGAAGACCGTATCGCCGGCCACGGCGGGGGCGGCGGTGAGCTGATCGCCGCCGAGCGGATCCGTGGCCGCGCCGCCGAGCAGCGACGGATCGCCGGAAAGCTCCAGTCGGCGACGGAGCAGCCCGTCGGGGAGTTCAATCTCCCAGATCGGCTCGCCCACGAGCGCGTCGAAGTCGCCGGTCGGCGGCGTGTCGTTGATCGTGATCCCCGTGGTGCGTCGGGGCGGATCGGCGCGATCGATGAGGGCGTCGATCAGCGCGACGAACGGCGCGCCGTCGCGCCCGGCGGCCCGCAGCCGGGCCAGGGCCTCGTCCCGGCGGGCGGTCTCGCCGAGGTGATGGGCGGCGGTCGCGGCCATGCCGTCGATGAAGACGCGTCGGCCGTCGTCGGCGTCGGGATGCGAGGCGGCTTCGTCGAGCCAGCCGAGGGCGCCCCGGAACCAGCCGCGCTCGAGCCCCGTCTGCGCCAGCTGCAGCATCGCGTCGAGCCCGCGTGACGTCAGCGGGCGGGTGAGGGCGAGTCGTTCGTACGCGCCGCTCGTCCACAGTTCCTCGGCGCGGGCGGCTTCACGGAGTCGGTGGCGACGCAGCGCCTCTTCCTGCCCGGCCAGTCGCCGCAGGACGAGCGTCCGCGTCGACGCGAATTGGTCGGTGCGGGTGAGCCCGACCGGGAGCACGCGATCGCCGTAATCGTCGAGCAGCTCCTGATAGAGCCGAACCGCCTCGCCGACGTTATCGGCGAGGTGATCGTCGGCCCGCTGCAGGATCTGCCAGGCGCGGGGAGAGTCGTCCACGTAGACGGGGTTCTCCTCCTGGGCCCGGGCGGGGGCGGCGAGGAGGAGCGCGAGCCCGAGACTCGCGAAAACGAGGGCGGATCGAATCGGCCGCGGGACGGGACGTCCGGGACCGAGAACGAAGACGAGGCCGCGCAGATAGGTCATCACGCTTCATGGTACGCCCGGCCGGGTGAAGTGATGCGGCGGAGGGGTCGATCGCAAAAAGAAGCCGTCGCCGCGGGGGCCGATCCGGGGGCGGAGGAGGAGACCCTTCCGTATGCCGATATCGACGCATCGACCGCTCGCCGTCCCCCGCGATCCGATCGCCGCGACCGCGGATACCGGCCGCATCCGCCGCGTCCTGCTGCTGCTGGGGGCCGTGATCGTGCTGAGCGCGGCGGATCTGGCTATCACCGTCACCCATCTCAAGAGCGCCGGCATGGTCGAGGCGAACCCGATCGCCGCGCTCCTGATCACCTCCACCGGATCGGCGTGGATGCTCTCGGCGTACAAGATCCTGACCGTCGCGATCTGCGTCGGACTGCTGTACCGCCTGCGGCGGCTGCGGGCGGGGGAGATCGCGGCGTGGATGAGCGTGGCGATTCTCACCGGCATGTCGATCCAGTGGCGGGTGTACTCCGATGCGATCGAGATCGAGCCCCTCCGCCACCTGGCCGAAGCGGGCGATACGCTCCCGGGCTGGCACCGCCTGGACTGATCGCGGGACGCACGACGTCCGGGTAAAGTGTCGGCATGACGCAGCCCGAGCCGCACGACAGGAACGCTTCTTATCGACGAACCGCGCCGACCCGATCGAGGCGACGGGCGGGCGTGACGGGCGTCGCGTCGGCGGTGTTGCTGATCGGCGCGGCGGGGTGTTCGACGGCGGGTCCGACGGTGGAGCTTTCGGACGTTCGCGTGGCGGACGAGACGGCGGGCGCGACGCAGCTGGCGATCGGACTGACGGTGTCGAATCCGAGCGACGAGCCGTTGCGGCTGCTGACGTACGAGTACCGGGTTCGGGTGGACGGACGTCGCTGGTACACGGGTCGATGGTCGGCGCAGCAGACGCTGCAGCCGGGGGCGACGGCGACGGCGACGATCCCCGCCGCGGGCCCGCCGCCGTCGGGGTCGAAGGTGTCGGTGCGCGGCCGTCTGCGGTACGTGCGGCCGGGCGAAATCGCGGAGGTGCTGCTCGACACGGGTCTGCGTCGACCGAAGGCGTCGTTCGGGGGCGAGGGCGTGATCGGCGGCGACGGCGGCTGAACGAGCGGGGTCCGGGGCGGGGGCTGATAACGGTCAGGGGGCGGGGCGCGTGCGGCGCCCAGACGTCACAACCCGAGTGATTCGACGAATGCGCACGGGTTCCCGCGTGATCCGGGTCCGGGCAATCGTCGATAGGGATGGACGTCTGCGTGCGCACGGAGCGCATCGGGACAGAGGAGCGTTGTACTGATGAATCTGGCTGAGATCCTCCAAGTCGCCCACGAGAATGACGCGTCGGACATCCACCTGATCGCGGGTCACCCGCCGATGGTGCGTGTGCACACGGTCATGACGCCGATGGACGCACCGCCGCTGACGCCGGACGCGGTGGACGCGATGCTGGAGGAGATCACGTCTCCGGAGCAGATGCGGACGTTCGAGACGCAGAAGGACCTCGACTTCTCGTACGCGATCGATGGTCTGGGCCGGTACCGAATCAACGCGCACCGGCAGCGGAACTCGACGGGCATGGCCCTGCGGGCGATCAAGACGAAGGTGCCGCCGCTCGAGGATCTGAGTCTGCCGGAGGTGATCAGTCGGCTCACGTATCTCCCTCGCGGCCTGGTGCTGGTGACGGGGGACACGGGGTCCGGCAAGTCGACGACGCTCGCCGCGATGATTCAGGCGATGAACGAGCGGTACCGCAAGCACGTGATCACGCTGGAGGATCCGGTCGAGTATGCGTTCGAGTCGAGCAAGTGTCTGATCGAGCAGCGGGAGCTGGGTCTGGACATGCCGAGTTTCGCGTCGGGTCTGAAGCACGCGTTGCGTCAGGACCCGGACATCATCCTCGTCGGCGAAATGCGCGACCTGGAGACCACGGCCCTCGCGATCTCCGCCGCGGAGACGGGCCACCTGGTGTTGTCGACGCTGCACACCGTGAACTCGTCGCAGACGGTCGAACGGATCGTGGACATGTATCCGGCGGGCCAGCAGAACCAGATTCGTTCGATGCTGGCGAACACGCTGCAGGCGGTGGTGTCGCAGACGCTGTTCTCACGCATTGATCGCCCGGGCATGGTGCCGGCGGTCGAGGTGATGCTGTGCACGCCGGCGATCCGGAACATCATCCGCGAGGCGCGGACGTTCGAGATCGCGAACGTGATCGACACGAGCCGCGGGATCGGGATGCTGAGTCTCGACAACGCGATCGCGGAGCTGTACTTCAACGGACTGATCAGCCGGGAGGACGCCATCGCCCAGGCGGCGTACCCGGACAAGCTCGAGCGGGCGCTCGCCGCGTAAGGAATCACGGAGGAGCTCCCGACCATGCCCCAGTATCGATACCAGGCCAAGACGGCTTCAGGCCAGACGCAGGCCGGCGTGCTGACCGCGGACAACGCGGCCGCCGCGGCGTCGATCCTGCGCGGGCAGGGGCAGCATGTGCTGCAGCTGGCCCCCATCGGGGCGTCGGGGAGCATGGGCAAGAAGCTCGAGTTCCTGAACTACTCGTCGGGCCCTTCGCAGAAGGACATCCTCGACTTCACCACGCAGCTCGCGGTCATGATCCGGGCGGGCATCAACCTGCGTTCGGCGCTGGACGGCATCGCGGA
This sequence comes from Phycisphaerales bacterium, assembly GCA_965227335.1. Classification (GTDB taxonomy): domain Bacteria; phylum Planctomycetota; class Phycisphaerae; order Phycisphaerales; family SM1A02; genus CBDDFV01. Next base: position 739,208 of record CBDDFV010000012.1, on the reverse strand, counting down.
GCAGGTGAGCAACCCGAAGTTCCGGAAGATGCTCGGAGCGATCAAGTCCGACGTCGAGTCGGGCAAGCAGTTCTCCGAGGCGATCGCGAAGTACCCGAAGCACTTCTCGCCCCTCTACATCAACATGACGCGGGCGTCGGAGATGTCGGGTTCGTTCGCGAAGATGCTGGACCGGATCGCGGCGTACATGGCCCAGGAGATCGAGACCCGCAAGATGGTCATCGGGGCCAGCATCTATCCGGGCGTCATCGCGACGATGGCGATCGGGGTGACGATCTTCCTGCTGACCTTCGTGCTGCCGCGGTTCGCGATGGTGTTCGAGGGCAAGGAAGCCGCCCTCCCGTGGCCGACCAAGTTCCTGATGGCGTTGTCGGCGTGGATGGTGCAGTGGTGGTGGGCGGTGCTGATCGGCATCATCGGGATCGTGGTCGCCTTCGTCTTCTTCATCAAGACGGAGATCGGCAGCTTCTGGTGGGACCGCTTCAAGCTGGTCGCGCCGATCTTCAAGCGGATGTTCCGGGCGCTCTACATCGGCCGCTCGCTCCACACGATGGGCGAACTGCTGAACGCGGGCGTCCCGATGCTCGATACGCTGGCGATCACCGGGGACATCTCCGGGAACGTCATGTACAAGAAGCTCTGGCGCGACGTCTACGGCGCCGTGAAGCAGGGCAAGAAGATCCAGTCCCAGCTCGTCAAGTCGAAGCTCCTGCCCAAGGCGGTCATCCAGATGATCGGGGCGGGCGAGGAGTCAGGTCGACTCGGCGAGGTGCTCGAAGAAATCTCGACCTACTACATGAAGGCGTTGCGCGACGCCATCAAGACCGTGACCAGCATGATCGAACCGCTCATGATCGTTCTGATGGGCTCCATCGTCGGCTTCATCGCCATGGCGATCATCCTGCCCATCTTCAAGATGAGCTCGATCGTCTCGGGATGAACCGGACCGGAGATTCACGGGAGGCCGCGGGAGGATCCCCGACATGACGACGTTTCGCACCCAGAACCGACGGCGCGCATTCCGCGTCCGCCGGCGCGGCTTCACGCTGCTCGAAACCGGACTGACCATCATCATCGTGGGCACCGGCGTGCTCGCCATGGTGTCGGCCCAGCTCGCCTTCCACCAGAAGAACAACTGGTCGACGCACGCGTCGATCGCCGCCCAGCTCGGGGCGGAGATCCGCGAGATGACGCTCCTCATGCCCGCCGACGACCCGGTCACCGGCGATGCGATCTGGGGACCCGAAGGCAACGAGCTCTCCGTGGAGGACTACGACGACCTCGACGACCTCGACGGGGGCGGCGCGGGCACGATCTTCTCGGCCGAACTCGCCAACGGGCCCATCAACGCCCGACGCGAGATCATCGCCAACATGAACGGCTGGTCGCAGACCGTCCAGGTCTTCAACGTCGACCCCTTCAACATCACCAGCATCCAGCCTGACGGCTCAACCGACATGATCCTCGTCGAGGTGATCGTCGAGTACCAGTCGCCGATGGACCTGGTGCCGCTGGAAATCACCCGGGTGTCGTGGATCGCCCCGGACCGCGACTGAAACCGATCCGCCGCCGCGACGGACCTGATGGGTCCGCCCCGGCCCTGACGCCGCGCTTCACACTCACGGCGCGGCCTGCTGCTTTCGGAGGCGCGAGGAGGACGGGACATGCTTCGCACATTCTCAACCCACATCACGCCGCGCCGCGGCTTCGGCCTGCGGCGCCGACGGACTTCGATCCGCCGCCGCGGGGTCTCGGCCGTCCTCGCGATGATGTACCTCGTGATCTTCGGCTCCCTCGCCGCCGCGATGGCGGTCGTCGCCCAGGGCAACCTGCGGACGGCGGACTCGTCGCTGCGGGTGTCCCGCGCGATGGGCGCGGCGGAGTCGGGTCTCGCCTTCGCCTCCCGCCGGCTGCAGTCCGAGGGCGGCCGCTTCGTCATTGACAAGGGCGTCATCGACGGCTTCTTCGCCCAGGATGTCTGGGACGGCACGATCAATGTCGGGGCCGACGGCGACGTCGAGGTGCTGCCGGCGGAGGAGTACGATTCGGGTCCGCAGGACAACTCCATCGGCCTCTCCGAGGCGTTGCTCGGCGCGCATCTGGCGGACAGCGCGGCGATGACGATGATCGTCGAGCCCGGCGACGCCGCGCTCCCCGCGATCGACGGCAACGGCGCCCTCGAAACGCGTCCGATCCGTCTGTCGGACGAGCCGAACGCGCCGTATTTCCGTCTCCGCTACGAGATGCTGGAGAACCAGCCGTTCGTGCGGGTGACGAGCATCGGCGTGGACGGCGAGATCGAGCGCACGCTGCAGATGGACTTCCGGCTGACCAAGCGGATCGAGTTCGCGATCATCAGTCCGAACCGGATCATGATCGGCAAGAACGTGCGGGTGGAGGGCCCGCTCGGCTCGCGTTACGGCGTGGTGCCCGGCGAGCTGGACAGCGCCAACGGCGATCCGCTCGTGATGCGGAGCGATTTCTACTACCTCGATCCCGATCTCAGCGACCAGCTCGACATCTTCTTCGATCTCCTCGCGGTGAACGACGTCGACGGCGACAACCGGCTCCGTCCGAACCATCCCATCGAGGGCGACGACATCGGGAGCTATCCGTTCCTCGAGGACATGGACCTCGACGAGTACATCGACGACTTCGACCTCTTCCTCGCCGCCTTCGACGCCGACAATGATCGCGACGTGGTCTACGACCAGGACAAGGCGGCGGCGGCGGGGCTCGGCAACCCGCCGATCGAGTTCGACGTCGATGATCAACTCGGGCGGTTGATCGACATGGCCGTGCCCGACCGCGACGGCGACGGCGAGGTGACCGCGGCCGACGTGTCGCTCGGCTACAACAACGGCGTCATCGACATCTACGACCGCTACGCCAAACTGCACGGCCGGCTCGCGTTCGCCGTGGCCCGCGCCGACTGGGACGCGGCGAACGGCGAAAGCTACCAGTCCGTCGTCAACGGGCCCATCCGTCCGAGCAGCGAGGACCCCCCGGTGAGCTTCGAGGTCAGCGACGAGGACCTCCGCGAGATCGACGCCCAGATGCTCGACGACAGCCTGTCGTGGGCGGAAGGCATGGCGGCCGCGGGGTCGCCCTTCGCCGACCAGGTGACCGACAACCTGACGAACAACCCGCTGCCTGATCCCGCCAGCTTCACCGCCGCGGGGGATAACGACTACGAGCCCGTGCCCTTCGGCTCCGCCGGGGCGTATGACTATTACCGTCGCCCGATCTACGAGAACATGGTGTTCAACGACGTCTCGATCCCGATCGGCGCCAACGCGTTGTTCCGCAACTGCCGGTTCGTCGGCGTGACGTTCATCGAGACCACCGCCGACTGCGACGACCCCAACTGGAACTACGCCGGCGCCCTCGAACAGATCGACAACGGCGACGGCACGTTCTCCTACGAACTGAAGTACCCGTACATCTACGCGGAGTCCGGCGGCGTCGACTACACCGACACCAAGCCGCTCTCCAACAACATCCGCTTCGACGACTGCGTCTTCGTGGGATCGGTGGTGGCGGACATCCCCGCCGAGTACACGCACTGGCGCAACAAGCTCCAGTTCACCGGCAGCACCCGTTTCCACATCGATGAAACGGACCCGGAGCTCGAGGAGCCGGGCGAACTCAACGAGTGGATCCTCGACACCCTCGACGCCATGGACGACGGCGACAAGCAGCAGCTCGCGAAGAGCTCCGTGCTCACGCCCGAATGGTCGATCGACGTCGGGAACTTCGACAACGAGGTCGCTGTCGATCCCGAAGACACCCCGACCGTCCGACTCAAGGGCATCATCGTCGCCGGCATCATGGACGTGCGGGGCACGGCCGACGTGCACGGCACGATGATGATGACCTTCCGACCCACCGCCAACGCGGGACCGCTCTACTACGGCGGACTGCCCGACGCGTTCAACACCACCATCGGCTACTTCGGACCCGCCGACGGCGACGGCGAGGGCGTCGATCCCGACGACGACGACTTCCCCGGCTTCGGCGAGATCACCCTCCGCTACAACCCCGACGCCCTCCTGCCGGACGGCATCCCCTGGGCCATCACCGTCGAGGCCGAGAACGAAACCTACACCGAAGGCGGAGGAAACTGATCATGCATACGCCTCCCCGCACCCACGCCGTCGCGTCGCGCGGCCCGATCCGACGCCGTCGGCGGGGCCTCCGCCGTCGCGGCTTCAACCTCGTCGAAATGCTCATCGCGCTGGCGATCTCGTCGGCCCTGCTCACCGCCACCATGGTCGCGCTCGACGCGTCCTTCACGGCGTACCAGCAGACGACCGAGCAGGCGTCGACCCACACCATCGCCCGGCTCGCCATGCACCGGATGCTCACCCTTATCCGCACCGGCTCCGAGTTCGGGCCCCAGCCCGTCAACCCGCTCGATGAAATCGTCGAAAGCGAGATGATCGAGTTCCTCACCACCACCGGCGACATCATGGTGCTCGAGTGGATCCCCGTCGACAACCGACTCGAGATCGCCATCGTCGATCCCGACACGCTCGTCGAGACCACCCGCCAGACGCTGCTCGAAGGCGTGGTCCCCCAGTTCGATGAGAATGGCGATCAGGTCATGCCGTTCACGCTCGAATTCGAACTCGGAAACAAACTCCGCCGCGCGACCATCAACCTCTCGATCGAAGCGGACGACGACGTCTCGCTCGACCTCGAAGGGAACAACGTCCAGCCGATCCGACTCGTCGGATCCGCCATGCCCCGCACCGGCTCGTTCTGACGCCGCAACCCCCGGGCCCGACCATCCGCCGCCGCGAAACGCTACGTCGATTCGCGGCGGCGTTCTCTCTCAGCCCTCACGTCGCCGCGACGAGTCGATAGCCCACGTCCAGCGTCTCCAGCGTGCGCAGACCGCCGTGACGCCGATCCCACGCGCCGTCGTCCAGATCGCGACGGAGCCGCTCGAGCCGCGCCTCGACGTCGGTCAGCCGACTGAACGTCGAGATCGCGGCCCGCACCGCCGGCCGCAGATACGCCGCCGGCCGTCGCCAGTACGCTCCGAAGAATCCGTCGGTGCAGTCGTGCGGGATCGGCAGCGCCCGCACTTCGACCCGGCCGCCGAGCGTGTCGGACAGCGTCTCCATCGACGGAAAGATCGTGCGATCGAACGTCAGCGCGTCGGGGAAATAGTCGTCGGTCAGCCAGAACCCCGGATGCGCAGGATCCCAGGTGAGCACCACCACGCGGTCGCGAGCGACGCGTCGCACTTCCGCCAGACCCCGCCCGAGGTCGCGCCAGTGGTGGATCGTCAGCACCGCGAGCGCGGCGTCGAAGGCGTCGTCCTCGAACGGCAACGCCTCCGCCGACGCCTGCACCACCGGCGCCGATCCGACCGGCCGCTGATCGATCATCACGGACGACGGCTCCACCGCCGCCACGCCGCGATCCCCCGGTTCGTACGACCCCGCCCCCGCCCCGACGTTCACCACGGTCCGGGCGTCGCCGAGCGTCTCGTCGATCGCGGCCTGGATCCGCGGATCCGGTCGTCGCATCGCTCGATAGCCGGCCCCGATGGCGTCATATCGAGTCATGGGATGCGGTCCGCCTTTCGGTACCATTGTGGCATGAAGATGCGACTTCTCGCGCTCGTCCTCGCGTCATTTCCCGTCCTGCGTGTCGCCGTCGCTCAGTCGTCGACCCCGCCGGCGGACGCGTCGTTCGAACTCCCGGCCGCGCTCGCGTACGAACGACCGCTGGTGTTTCAGGACGAGAACGCAACGACCTTGTGGCTCGACGCCGCGGCGCTCCTGCAGCCGATCGACGATCCCGCTCTCGAAGCGGCGATCGAGGCGTGGCTTGATCCGCGGACGCGGACGCCGCCGGACGAGACGACGCTGGCCGCGATTGACCGTTGGATCGGCCTCAACACGCTCGCCCTGCAGGCGTACGAGCAGAGCCTCGCCCGTCCCGCCCTGTTGCCGGAGCGACACGAGGAGCTTTCGCAGTTCTACGGACCGCTCACCACCCTCGTCACGCTGGAGCGGCTGCGTTCGCGCCGGCTCGTCGCGCAGGACAAGATGGTCGAGTCCGCGGCGGCGCTGACGCGGGCGATGACGCTCGCCGACCTCGTCGAGGATGCGCACGGACCGGTCGTCGCGGTCCTGTTCGCCCAGACGCTGCGCGAACGCGTGTACGCGGAGATGCGTCACTGGTTCGCCTCGCGCGGCTCGCTCTCGCGCACGACCCAGCCGGTGGTCGACATCCTCGCGAAGCGACCGCCCCGACCCGAACGCTGGCGGCGTGCGGTGGCCGCCGAATACCACAGCGTGGTCGCGCCGCAGATCGACGTCGTCGCCCGCGAGATCGACGCGATGCAACTGCGCGAACAGATGGTCAACGCCGTCCTCGACGAACCCGACGCCGAACTCGGACCCGACGCCCGACGTGAACTCGCGGCGGCGATCGAACGCAACACCCTCTTCGACGCCGCCGCCACCCGACACGCCGTCGCCGACATCTACGCCCGCTTCGCCCGACTCCAGATGAACGCCCGTCGACAGGATCGGACGCTCGCGGCGGATATCGCGGCGTACAGCCGGAACCGCGAGGCGGAGAACGTCGCCGCGCTCCGCGCCTTCGACGATGATCCCGACGCCGATCCGGAGACCCTCGCCGCCCGACGCGCGACGATGGACGAGGCGCTGACGAACGTGGTCGGACGGCGACTCATCCAGGTCGCGGCGCCGGACGTGCCCCGCGATCTGCTCTACGGGGGCCTCGCCCGTCACCGGATGATGACGGTCGCCGCCGCGCTGAAGATGTTTGAACTCCGTCACCGCACGCTGCCGGAGAACCTGGCCGACGCGATCGATCTCGGCGCGCCGCCGGAGATGCTGTACGACCCGCGCGACGGGAAGGAGTTCACGTACGATCGCGTCGCGCGAACGTTGGGCTGGGACGAGGCGTGGAGCGCCGATCCCGCCCGACCGTTCGAGATCTTCGTTCCGCCGCTCCCGCCCGACGCGGACAACTGAATCGCGTCCGGGCGCGGGCTGCACGAACCATCCCACGCGGGTAGGCTGTCCGCACCATGATCGCCCGACTCGGACTCGCCGTCTCCGGGATCTTCCGACGCCTCGCGCCGGATCCGCTCGTCCTCGCCATCCTGCTGACCGTCCTCACCGCGTTGCTCGCGTTGACGGTGACCCGCACGCCGGTCGACGAGATCGGCCGCGCGTGGAGCGGCGGACTGTGGGGACTGCTCGCGTTCTCGATGCAGATGTGTCTCATCCTCGTGACCGGACACGCCCTCGCGTCGAGCCCGCCCGTCGCGTCGATCATCCGGCGACTCGCGGATCTGCCTCGCACGGGGCGCGGCGGCGCGGCGCTGGTCGCGTTCGTGGCGATGCTGCTCGGCCTCTTCAACTGGGGACTCGGACTCATCGCCGGCGCGCTCATCGCCCGCGACGTCGGCCGCTCCCTCCAGCGGCGCCGCATCCCCCACCACTATCCGCTCATCGTCGCGGCGGGGTATCTGGGGCTCATGGTCTGGCACGGCGGTCTCTCCGGCTCCGCGCCGCTCAAGGTCGCGAACGAAACGGACTTCGCCGACATCCTGAAGGGGCTGGATCTCGGGATCACGTCGATTCCGCTCGACCAGACGATCTTCTCCGGGATGAACCTGGTGATCTCGCTCGGGGCCGTGGCGATCGCGGCCGCGCTGGTGCTCATGCTCACGCCGAAGGATGCGCACGAACTGCGGGGGCTGGAGCACTACGATCCGCCTCGCGACCCCGAACCGACGCCGCGCGAACTGCACACGCTGCCGGACTGGCTGGAGCACACGCCGGTGCTGACGGTGCTGCTTGCGGCCCCGCTCGCGTGGTTCGCGTTGAATCTGCTGCTGCCCGACATGCCGGGTCGGATCACGAGCGCGACGTTTCGCACGATGGGTCCGAACGAAGTGGTGATGGTGATGCTGGGGCTGGGACTGATCTGTCACGGCACGCCCCGCCGTTACGCGGATGCGATCGGGGCCGGCGCCTCCGGCTGCGCCGGGATCATCCTGCAGTTTCCGTTGTACGCGGGCATCATGGGTCTGATGAAGGACTCGGGGCTCACGGCGGAGCTCGCCTCGACGATCGCGTCGACGACGAACGAGACGACGCTGCCGATCTTCACGTTCGTCAGCGCGGGCGTGGTCAATCTCTTCGTGCCGTCGGGCGGGGGTCAGTGGGCGGTGCAGGGTCCGATCGCCATGCAGGCCGCCCACGACGTCGGGGCGTCGCCGGCGAAGATGGTGCTCGCCGTCGCGTACGGCGACCAGCTCACCAACATGCTGCAGCCGTTCTGGGCGTTGCCGCTGCTGGCGATCACCGGCATGCGAGCTCGTGATATCGTGGGGTATACCGCGATCATCATGCTCGCGGCGGGGGCGTGGATGGTCCTCGGCCTGCTTTTCTTCTGAGGCGCTCATGACGACGGTGCTCACGCAACAACATCACGACGAGATCGTCGAGCTGGTCCTCAACGATCCTGATCGTCGGAACGCGATGACCGTATCGATGTTCGATGCGCTCGACGCCGCGCTGGACGGCGACGAGGTCCGCAAGGCGCGGGCGATCGTGCTCTCCGGTCGCGGCCCGGCGTTGTGCGCGGGGTTCGACCTCCCCGCCGCGATCGACGAACCCGAACTGCTCGAGACCTTCATCGTGCGTCTGTCGCGGATCGCCCGTGCGGTGCGTCGCACGCCGGCCCCGGTGATCGCGGCGGCGCACGGGGCGGCGATCGCGGGCGGCTGCGCGCTCGTCTCCGCCTGCGACCTCATCATCGCCGACGCCGACGCGAGGCTCGGCTATCCCGTCCATCGCATCGGCCTCTCCCCCGCCGTCAGCTATCCGACCCTCGCGTCGATCATCGGCCCCGGCCCCTCGCGCACGCTCATGATGTCGGGTCGACTGTGGACCGGACGGGAGGCGTACGACGCCGGCTTCGTGACCCGACTCGTCGACCAGCCGGAAGACGTCCCCGCCGCGGCGCGAAAGCTCGCGAAGACCATCGCCGGACACGGGCCGTACGCCGTGCGTGTCACCAAGGCGTGGCTGAACGAACTCGACGGCTCGCTCGATGACGATCGCTTCGAGCCCGTGGCGACCGCGACCGGTCACGCGACGCAGTCCGACGAGACCGCCGCCATGCTCGCCGCGTTCTGGGCCGCGAAGCAGAAGAAGGGCTGACGCGGGAATCGGATCGGGCGATCGGGAATGGACCGGATGCGCGGCGGGTCGCTATCGTGACCTGCATTCGGAGGTTCGCCCATGCCGCAATCCCTGCTTCGATTCCTCACGCTGTTCGCGGCGTTCCTCGCGACGGCGGCGACGTCCGGCCATGACGATGGCGAATCACCCGCCGGACTGTTCGATCGCGTCGTCCTGATCGGCGCCAGCGCCACCGCCGGGTACGGCGCGTACGCGCCGGTCGAGGTCAACGGTGAAGTGATTCGCCGGCCGATCAACATGGCGCACATCGTCGACGCCGCGCTGCCGGGCGCGCATGAACCCATCCGGTCGCACGCCTCGTTCCTGTTCTTCACGCGTCCGCATACGTTCGGTCCGGCCTTTGTGCGGCAGGCGCGGGAGGCGGATCCGACGCTCGTCATCGCCGTCGACTTCCTCTTCTGGTACGGCTACGGGATCGTGGGCGGCGCGGATCAGACGCAGGCGCGGCTCGACCTGCTGGAGCGCGGCCTGGCGCTGGTCGACTCGATCGAGGCGCCGGTCGTCGTCGGCGACTTTCCCGATATGTCGAAGGCGGTCGGCTTCATGTTGACGGCGCGTCAGATGCCCTCCCCCGACGCGCTCGAGGCGTTGAACGACCGACTGTACGACTGGGCGGGCCAACGCGACAACGTGGTCGTGATGCCGCTCGCCGAGTTCACCCGCGACCTGACCTCCGGCGCCATCGACCGCATCGGCCCCTACGCCTGGCCGCCCGAAGCGCGGCGGGACGTCCTGCAACCCGACCACCTGCACCCGACGCTCGACGGTCTCATCGCGACCGTGCAGTCCGTCACCGAATCGCTCGCCGCGCACTACGGCGACGACGTGCGTGACGGACTCGACCTGGATCGCTCCGCCGTCCGCACCCGCGTGATCGAGGCGGTGCGCCCGCCGGCCCCGCCCGCCATGACGGGGTTCTGGCGAATCAACCTGCGTTCGCCCGGCGGCGACATGCCGTTTCTCGTCGAGATCGAGAAGAACGACGATGGGCATCGCGGCTGGGTGATCAACGGCGAGGAGCGCGAGCCGATCCCGCGGATCACCACGTCCGGCCGCGCGATCACGCTTCACTTCGATCACTACGACGCCTCAGTCCGCCTGGAGCCGCTGCCGGGGACCGGCGGCTGGCGGGGCGTGTACCGCAAGACCGCCGCGACGGCGGACCGGCTGATGGCGGCGGCGGCCGAACCCGCGGACCCCCCGGCGGAGGTTGATCCCGACGCGCCGGACCGCGCGATCGACGGTCGCTGGCTCGTGCACTTTTCATCGAGCGATGATCCCGCGGTCGGCGTGTTCGATTCGCGGGGCGGCGGGCGCGTCGACGGCACGTTCCTGACCACCACGGGCGACTACCGCTACCTGAGCGGCGCATTCGACGAAGCAGCCGGCGTGCTCGAACTGTCCTGCTTCGACGGCGCGCATGCGTTTCTCTTCCGCGCGACGCTTGAATCGGACGGACGGCTCGCGGGCGAGTTCTGGTCCGGCGCGCACTGGCGCGAGACGTGGCGGGCGACCCGCGACGAAGACGCCGCGCTGCCCGACGCGTTCACGACGACGCGGGCGAATCCCGATGTCGATCCGGGCGATATTCGCGGCGTCGATCTGGACGGCGCCGTGCGATCGCTGACCGATCCCGCGTTCACCGGGAAGGCGCGGATCATCGAGGTCTTTGGTTCGTGGTGTCCGAACTGCAACGACGCCTCGCGCTACCTGAAGACGCTGCATGAACGGTACGCGGACGACGGGCTGTCGATTCTCGCCGTGGCGTTCGAGGTGACGGGCGACGAGGAGCGCGATCTCGCGCAGCTTCGCCGGTATCGCGACCATCACGCGCTGCCGTATCCGATCCTGCTGATGGGACCGGCGAGCAAGGACGCGGCGTCGCAGGCGTTTCCGCTGGTGGATCGCGTGCGGTCGTACCCGACGTTCGTCTTCCTGGACGCCCGCAACGAGATTCGCGCGGTGTACACGGGGTTCAGCGGGCCGGCGACGGGCGCCGCGCACGACACGCTGCGTCGTCGGTTCGAGACGACGATCGAGGAGCTGCTCGGTCTGCGGTGAGCCGCCGTCGACCCGCGGGTCGGATCAGCCCCAGGCGGCGAGGAGAATCGCGAGGTCGGACGCGTCGACGGCGCCGTCCTGGTTGAGATCCTCCGGACAGCCGTCGCACGGTCCCCACGCCGCGAGCAGCGTCGCGAGGTCGCGCGCGTTCACGACGCCGTCGTCGTTGAAGTCGGGCGAGGGGGCGGCGAGTTCGTAGGTGACGGTCAGCACCGGGCGAAAGCCCTCGATCTCCTCGCTGGAGCCGAAGCGTTTGACGGTGGCGGGCATGGACTCATCGCCCCGGGCCAGCCAGCCGAAGTTCGTCGCCGGATCGTCGAGCCATCCCTGCACGTCGGCGACCATCTGGGGGGTGGACTCCCACGTGTAGGGGACGGGGCTGCTGACGATGGCGGATCCGCTGACGGTCTCGACGAAATCGCCGCCGACGGTGTTCCAGTCTTCGTTCGGGTAGAACGTGTTGAGCCAGGTCGCGTCCCCGGGCTGGGCGGGCGCGCCGGAGCCGCCGCTCGAGGAGGAGCCGGCTTCGCCCCAGTCCTGCAACAGTCGGTGGAGGGTGATCTCGGCGTCGTCGAAGTTGTTCGCGGCGACGCACGTCATCGTGAGCGTGACGTTCGTGACCGTCGCGCCGGCGGGCACGACGGACGCGACATCCCACGCGATCACCGCGCGTCGGCGCAGACCGTTGCCGGAACTCGAAACGCGACCCGCGAAGACCCCGGGACCCGCACCGTTGCTGCGGTCGCCGTCGGCGTCCTCGATCAGCGTGTTGTCCTTCATCGGCTCGAGCTCGACGACGTCGGCGAGGGCGGCCGGGGCGATCAGGACGGCGGCGGCGGTGAGGGCCAGACCACGGAACGAACGGTTGCGATACCACATGGGGCGATTCTCCACCTCCCGCGCAATCAGCCGCGCGGAACCCTCAAGCGTAGCAACGCCCCGCTCCGAGTCCAGATCCAACCGCACGAATCGTGGCCGGAGTCCGATAGTGCACGCCTATGGGACTGATCATGCGCCGAGGACGGGCAGTTCGGTCTGGCGGTCGCTCAGCCAGTCCAGTCCGGACTCGGTCACGTGCACCATCTCCTCGAGGCCGAGGTAGCCGCCGGCGGGCAGGTCGACGCCGAGTTCGAGGGTGTAGACATGACCCGCCTCGACAGGTCGTCGCCCCGTAGCGCTCCCACTTCGGGCCGAGAACGCCCCCGCCGTCGTGCGCGGCCCGGCCGACGTGGTGACCCGTCGCATGCTGGTAGGCGGGGAATCCCGACTCGATCAGCGTGGCGCGCGCCGCGGCGTCGACCTCCCAGCCCTCGACGCCCGGCTTCAGCACCGCCGCCGCCGCGTCAATCGACTTCACCACCGCCTTGAACGCCTGCTTGATATCACGGGTCGGCGCGACCTCGCCTTCGCGCGGCACGTACCAGCAACGCTGGATGTCGGAGCAGTAGCCCTCGGCCGAGACGCCGAAGTCGAGGTGAAACACGCACCCCTCCCGCACGGTCAGTTCATCCGACGGCAGACCGTGGCCGACCATCGATCCCGGGCCGGTGGTCACGATCGGACATTGCGCCGGCTCCCAGGCGAGCCCGACCTGACGCTGACGCGCCTCCTGATGCACCAGACTGTGGATGGCGCGCTCCGTCACGCCCGGCGCGGCGTGTCGGGCCGCCGCGTGGAAGATCTCGTCGGTGATCTCGATCGCGCGACGCATCCGGGCCACCTCGCTCCGCGTCTTGCGGGTGCGAAGCGCGCGGATGACCTTCTCGGCGGAGACGAGCCGCTCCGTGAAGGGCGTGCCGGCCAGGTGACGGACAAGCAGACGACGCATGCCGTGGGTGAGGCCGTCCGCCTTCACATCGTCCTCGGAGTAGTTGATCGCGATCCGCCCCGGGTTCAGCCGTTCGAGCGTCTGACGCAGCGGTTCGGCGATCCCCTCGACGTACGGCGTGACCTCGGTCCACGCGCCGGTCGAACGGACCGCTTCGTCCTCGTACTTTCCGACGATCGCGATCCGGTCGCCGCGAGCGGTGAGAATGAACGCGCTCTGCCACGTGACCGGCTGGCCGAGGATCAGGGGCAGCACGGGATCGCCGGTCTCGGTCGTTTCGCGTACGAACGTGAGCCAGGCGTCGACGTGCAGCTCGTCGAGAATATCAACCGCCTGTTCGACCTTCTCCTGTACGAGCGACGTCACGCGGAGGCTCCCTCAGTCGACGGCGCGGCGTCGCCGTAGGCATGACCGAAGCTCCACTGCTCGCCCGGCGTGTAATTCAGCAGATCGTAGAGCTCCGCCCGGGTCTGCATCTCGTCGAGCACCCCGGCCACCGTGCCGTCGGTCTTCAGCCGGGCGAGGCCGCGCGCGACGTGTCCCATCGCGAGACGCATCATGCTGAGCGGGTAGATGACGAGGTCGTAGCCGAGTTCCGCGAAGCGAGGGGCGGGGATGTCGGGGGTCTTGCCGAATTCGGTCATGTTGGCGAGCAGGAGTCCGGGGGAGGCTTCGGCGAAGCGGCCGAACTCGTCCTCGGTCTGCAGGCCCTCGGGGAAGATCATGTCGGCCCCCGCGGCGCGATAGGCGTTGGCCCGCTCGACCCCGTCTTCGAAGGACGTGACGGAGCGGGCGTCGGTGCGGGCGATGACGACGAGGTCGGACGATCGCCGATGCTGCGTGGCGGCCGCGATCTTCTCGATCATGACCTCCGGCGTGACGAGCGACTTGCCGTCGAGGTGGCCGCACCGCTTGGGAAAGACCTGGTCCTCGAGGTGGAGCGCGGCGGCGCCGGCGCGTTCGTACTCGACCACGGTCCGGACCACGCATTCCGTTTCGCCGTACCCGGTGTCGGCGTCGACGATGACGGGGATCCGGGCCGCGTCGCTGATCTCACGGATCGTGCGGCACATCTCGGTCAGGGTGATGAGGCCGATGTCGGGGTAGCCGGCCACGTTGGCGGTCGCGCCGCCGGAGATGTAGGTCGCGGGAAAACCGGCCCGGGCGACGGCCCGCCCCACGAGCGCGTTGAACGCGCCCGGCGCCATGACCAGGCCAGCGGCGAGTCGGTCGCGCAGGACGCGGCCGGGGTGGATCGTCGATCGAGAGGGCGTCGTCATGGTCGCCATCCTAGGCAGATTCAGAGGGTTGGCAATACAGACGGAGCACGGACATCCGCCAACCGACAAGGGTTGAAGCAGTTTCGACAGGCGGCGCCGCCGCGCGAGAGCGCGGCGCCGGTTCATTCATGCGTCCAGCGCGCTGGCACGGCGTTCCAACCAGCGGCGCGCCGCGCAACCTACGGGGCGTTGCGCGCTCAAACAACCCCGTCACGATCTTGGCGCGAACTTCACTCACGTCGGGGGCGGTCTCGCTAGGTTCGCGAATCACTTTCAAATCCAAGTCCTGGGACCCCTGCGCACACAAAAAAGAGAAGGAGAAAACTCCACATGCGTCAATCGAATCTGATCGTGTCGCGAGCCGCGCTCGCCTTTGCGACCGCCTTTGGTTCGGGCGCGGCGTTGGCCGGCTCTGACTTCGACAGCATGGCGGACGGCGCGCCCGGTTGGGCCGTGTCGCGTCCGTTGTTCACCGTCGGCGAATCGTTCGACGGCTACTTCCCGCCCGGCGTCCTCGACGGCCTGGGCGCCTACCTGCTCGACGAGGACACCGTCCGAGTCTTCGCGAACCATGAACTGCTTAACTTCCGCGGCTACGAGTACCAGGTCAGCGACGGCATGGGCGGCACGTTCGGCCTGCTCGGCGCCCGCGTGTCGTACTTCGATATCGACATCGAGACCCTTCAGGTCGTCGGTTCGAATCTGGCGTACGACACGATCTACGACGCCAACGGCGACGTGGCGATGGACGCGGGCTTCCTGTCGAACGACTTCGCCGGCCTGAGCCGACTCTGCTCCTCGGGGCTGTTTGAAGCCGGCGAGTTCAGCGACGACAACGGCGGCGACGAAGAGAACCGCGGCCTCGAAGACCGCATCTACTTCACCGGCGAAGAAGACGGCGGCTTCTTCAACAGCGTCGGCGGCTCCGAATGGGCCCTCGACCCGGCCACCGGCGACTTCTGGCAGTTGCCCGCCCTCGGGCGCGGGGCCTGGGAGAACGTCACCACCGTCGACACCGGCCTGACCGACTACGTTGCGATCATCCTGAGCGACGACTCTTCGCCCTTTGACTTCAACCCCGAAGCGGAAGACGGCGACGAAGCGGCCCCGCTCTACCTGTACGTCGGCCAGAAGGACGCGGAAGGCGACTTCCCGGCTCGCAACGGTCTGCGCGGCGGCAAGCTCTACGTCTGGGTCTCGGACACCGGCGAAACCACGCCGCTCGACTTCAACACCGCCGGCACGCTCTCAGGCACGTTCGTCGAAGTCGACAACGCTCCGACCGGCACGCCCTCGGAAGACGGCTCGACCGGCTTCGACGAGTACGGCTATCCGACCCAGGGCAACCTCTGGCTCCAGGCCCGCGCGCTCGGCTCCTTCGGTTTCTCGCGTCCTGAAGATGTCGCCACCAACCCGGAGAACGGCGCGCAGGTCGTCATGGCGTCCACCGGCGTCGACACCTACGCGGTCGATGAGAAGAGCGGCAACGGCGCCGACACCTTCGGCACCATGTACCTCATCGACATCGACTTCACCGACATCGACGCCCCGACCGGCGACCTCACCATCCTCTACGACGGCGACGCGGATCCGGCGCGCACTCTTCGTTCGCCGGACAACCTGGACTGGGCCGACGACGGCCTGATCTACGTTCAGGAAGACGAAGCGGAAGAGGACACGCTGAGCGGTGATGAAGTCCTCTGGGGCGACGGCGCCGCGAACCCGAACGAAGCGGGCGTCGTGCGCATGACCTCGAACCCCGACGACCTGCAACTCCTGCGGGTGATGAACATCGATCGCAGCGTCATCCTCGACGCCTCGATCGCGACGCCGACCGACGCCTTCGACACCGACGCCGGCAGCGCGGGCGAATGGGAATCGTCGGGCATTCTCGACGTGTCGGAACTCTTCGATCGTGAAGAAGGCACGCTCTTCCTGTTCAACGTGCAGGCGCACGGCATCGAAGATCAGAACAAGAAGAACCCGGACTCGCGCATCTTCGACGAGGACCTCGTCGAGGGCGGCCAGCTGCTCTTCCTCACGCCGTGCGACGCCAACCTCGACGGCGACGCAATGGTGGGCGCCAGCGATCTCGCCATCCTGCTCGCGGCGTGGGGTCCGTGCGAAGAGTGCCCCGCCGACCTCGACGGCGACGGCATGGTCGGTCCGGAAGACATCGCGGAACTGCTCGCCGCGTGGGGCTCCTGCTTCAGCGACGACGACGAGGGCTGAGCCAGAGCCGACACACACACCAACACCGTCGCACCACACGAACGCCCGGTCCCGTCGCAGGGACCGGGCGTTCTCGTTGGCGACGCGGCGTCGTCCGCTGTCGCAAAGACCTCCCCGCTCACGCGCGGGAAGGCCGAGACGCCGCGCAGAAAACGACCCGCGTCGCCGTGACGCGGGTCGGGTGAATGGTTCGGACGTGTTCGAGCGTCGAATCAGCCCCAGTTGGCGAGGAGCGTCGCGAGGTCGCCGGGTCCGACCGCGCCGTCGTCGTTGAGGTCTTCCGGGCAGTCGTCGCACGGACCCCACGCGGCGAGGAGCGCGGCGAGATCGGACGCATCGACATCGCCGTCGCCGTCGAAATCGCCGGGAATGTCCTTGCCGCCTTCCTCGAACTCGATTGTGAGCAGCGGGCGTTGATCCTCGACCGTGTACTCGCGGGTCGCGAACCGCTTGACGGTCATGAGGGTTGACTCGTTCCCGATGATCGCCCAGCCGTAGTTGGTGGAGGGGTCGTCGAGCCAGTTCTGGACGTCGGCGACCATTTCGGGCGTGGACGTCCAGGTGTAGTCGGCGATGTCGTTGACGACGGTCGAACCGGAGACGGTGTCCGAATACACGCCGCCCTCGACCGACCAGAACTGATCGTCGAAGAACGTGTGCACCCACGTGACGTCGCCGGGCTGGGCAAGCGCGCCCTGGCCGCCGAAGCCGATCGACCCGCCCTCGCCCCAGTCTTCGAGAAAGCGTCGGAGTTCGATGGTCTGCGGACCGGAACTCGTCTGCGTCATGCGCATGGTGAGCGTGACGCTGGTGATGGTCGCCCCGGCGGGAACGGCGCCGGCGACATCCCACGCGACGCAGCCACGCCGGATCGTGCCCTGGCCCGCCGGGCCGACGCGTCCGGAGAAGAGTCCCGTCCCCGCGCCGTTGCTGGCGGGGATGCCCTGGGGCTGCTGGATGATCGTGTTGTCTTTCATGGGCTCGAGGGTGACCGAGTCACCCGCCAGCGTTGGTGCGCAGACCGACAACGACGCCGACACCCCGGCGATCGTGAAGAGTGTCTTCATGAGTGGTCCTTCTCCTAATCCCTTTTCCCGTCAGATGAACTCAGGGCCCGTGCCAGAGGGCGATTCGATTGTCGACCGGGGCGGGATGCAATTCAATCGCCTCGCCGCCCGAAAGCGGGGAAAAGGGCTGACCAGGTCAGGGATCGGTGATTATGGGGCGTCCGCCGGATCGACGGGGCCGGTGCTCGCGGCGGCCCCTTCCGGCCGCGGGAAGGGCGGAGCCCCGGGAATCACGCGTCGCACGGAGCCGTCGAGGAAGCAGAGATTGCACCCGCCATCGCGTCCGTGCCAGTGGACCTGGCGGTCCGGGGCGACCATCGCCCCGAACCACGGAGCGTCGCCGAAGAGCACGACATCGGCCGGACGGACGCCGATCTCGTCCGCCCGCAGGGGTCGCGGCGGCGCGCCGGGGGCGACGGTCGGCGCGTGGAGCAGCGACACGTTGGCGCGATAGCTCGTCCCGAACGCCTCGAACGCGGTGCGGCTTCGACCGCCGCCGGTCAGGGCGGGCAGCCCCTTGTCTCCCGGACACTGGAAGAGCTGGTGCCGCGGGATCTGCGGCTCCATGTCGAGGGGCAGGTAGCGGTTGAGCGGCCGATTGAAGTCGAGCCAGGGCTGACCCGCCGAGGTCGGAAACCGCACGCCCCCCCATCGCCAGGCGGGCTGATCGACGACGGTCGGGAACTGCCCCTGCTCGTTGAGGAACGTGATCCACGCCTGGCCGATCACCCGCTGGTGCGTGATGCAGAGATCGTTCCACGACGAACGCCGCGCCGAACTCAGCACCGGGAGCAGCACCGACACCAGCATGCCGATCATCGCGAGGGCGATGAGCATCTCGACGAGGCTGAGGCCTCGGCGCTTCGGTCGGCGTCGGGTTGCGAACGACATGCAGCCTCTCAGCGGGGGAACAGTCCGGTCGGATCCGACCGGCGCCGTCGACGGGCGCCATCGACGACACGAAACGGAACAGGATCGGCTCAGACGGCGGACGGGGCGTGAATCGGACGGGTCGTGACGCCCGCCCGGGCCCGGATGTTGTCGAGCACGTTCATGAAGTTGATATACGCATCGTACGGGGAATCGTACGGGGAGAAGTACTTGTGGACGTCGCCGTCCGCCCAGTACTTGGTGCACATGTAGTACAAATGGTCCGAGGTTGTCAGTTTCCGCCAGTCCTCGAGGATGTATTCGTCCCCCGCCGCGTGACGGGCCTTGACCGGGCCTTCGAGGGCGTACAGCTCGTTCGCGGCGTTCTCCTGCATCGCGTTGCCCAGCCACGCGGAGAGATCGCGTTCCGTATCCGCCCATGAGATCGGGTGCGGAGCGTCGTACGACCCCACGGGCGGGTAGCGATCGATGCACTCGCTGGGCGTCGCGAAGTCGTTCTGTCCCGGATTGACGTCGAAGATCTTCTCCGGCAGGGCGTCGAGGAAGTCGAAGATGCCCGTCTCCGCCCACTGGTGTTCGCCGAACGTCTCGTAGTCCATGAAGAGGTTGCAGACGTACCCGTCGCCGTTGATCTTGTCGACCCACGCCGCGAAGGTCTCCGCCTTGAGCGGCCAGCCCTCCCAGTTGCGATCGGAGAACCGGAAGGCAACGTCGTCGGACAGCCGGTAGTTCTTGAGCAGCAGTTTCACCCGCGCGTGGGCGGGGTCCTCCGCCGCGAACGGCGGCGCGTACAGGTAGTTCGGCGACCGGCCCCCGAGCAGCCGATCCACGCCCTCGCAGACCACGCCGCGATACCGTCCGCGGGCGGCGTGGAACGCCGCGAGGTCGTTCATGTAGATCAGTTCGGTGTTGCGAAACACCGACGGCGTCGCCCCGAAAAGCGTCTGCATGCGTGCGTCGTGGGCTTCGACCTGGGCCGCGAATTCGTCCTTCGAGTAGAGGAACGACAGGGAGTGGTGGGACGTCTCGGCGAGGAACTCCACCGCGCCGGTCTCGGCCAGCGCCTGGAAGAGTTCGATGAGATCCGGCGCCCACATCTCGAACTGCTGGAGCGCGACGTCGGTGATCGAGTACGAGACGCGGAACCGGCCCTCGTGCCGGCGGACGAGATCGAGGATCAGCTTTGTCGTCGGCCGGTAGCACTTGTTCGCGACCTTCAGACAGATCTCCTTGTTCGCGTCGTTGTCGAAGTAGAAGGGATCGGTGTCGAAGACCGAGTACCGTCGGATGCGGAACGGCTGGTGGACCTGGAAGTAGAAGCAGACGGAGGCCATGACCTCATGGTAGCGGGCGGGGGGTCGCCGCGCCCTCCGGGATTCCCACGTCGCGGCGGTCTCGCTAGGATGCGGGGCATGACAGACGCCACGACGCTTTCCCGCGAAGACGTCGCCCGCCGCATCGCCGAGACCAGCGTGCTGCACGGCGAGTTCACGCTCCGGTCCGGACGGAAGAGTTCGTACTACCTCGACAAGTACCGTTTCTCGACACAGCCGGACATTCTCGAAGCGCTGGGTCGACTCTTCGCCGAACGGATCCCGGCCGGCGTGACGCGTCTCGCCGGGGCGGAGCTGGGCGGCATCCCGCTCGTGTCCGCCGCGTCAATCGCCTCGGGACTTCCGTGCATCTTCATTCGCAACGCGAAGAAGGACTACGGCACGGCGCAGCAGCTCGAAGGCCTGCTCGAACCGCACGACCGGGTGGTCATCCTCGAGGACGTCGCCACGACCGGCGGCCAGGTGCTCGAAGCCGCCCAGGTGATCTCGGACGCGGGCGGCGTGGTGATGGCGATCATCGCGACGATCGACCGCCAGGAAGGCGCGCGGGAAAACATCGAAGGCGCCGGGTTCGTGTTCGATGCGCTGTTCACGGCCGAAGACCTCGGGGTGGGTTCCGGCGCGACCTGAAGTCGCGCCGCTCCCCCTGATCCCCTGATCTCGACACGGCCAGACCGCGGCCCGACGCCCGCGCGGGACAGTCTCTCCCTGAAACGCGCTTCCACCCGGACTCGGTGAAACCGATGATGAAACAGGCGGCCTGACAAGGAGCGCGGCGGGAGCGGCATGCGCAGGAAGAAGAACCCGACAACCCTCGACTTCCGCGGCCCCGCCGCGACGTGCGTTCAGTGCGGATACGAACTGCACGCCACCACGGGGCTGACCTGCCCGGAATGCGGCGCGCCACGCGGCTACTACGTGCTGATCCCACCCTGCGGCCGCCGCGCGTTGAACCGGATCAACGCGCTCGCGACGCATCACGGGTTGCTCCGGTCGCTGCTGCGGTCAAAGACGGACGGCCCCGTGACCGTGACGCTCGCCCGCGTCGATGCGACACGTCTGGCCGAAGCCGCCGTCGTCCTGGCGTCGTGCGATGCGCCGTTCGATCTCGATCGAGCCGCGCATCGTCTCAGGACGCCGGAGCCGCCCGCGATCCGCGCGGGCTGGTGGCTGCTTGATCATGAGACATCGTGTCCGGCGTGCGGCCACGAAACCAACCCCGACCGCGATCGTGAGATCTGCCCGGCGTGCGATGTCGGCCTGATCCGACTCCGCCCGGCCGACGCGCGGCGGCTTCGTCGCCGGCGTCAGCTCGGCGCGATCGTGATCCAGTTCATCATCTGGGGAACCGTGATCGGGTTCCTCGGGCTCTTCGCCCTGGCGTGGCTGGGATGAGGTTCTTCATCGCTTTGACCTTCGTCGCCTTCCCTCAACCGGCCCGCCGTCGCAACCTGGGACGGAACCGCCTGCGGGCCCCGAGCCGAGGCGGTCCCGGATGACGCCGAAACGTGGACATGCTGACATCTGCGGGGCGTGTCGCTATCCGATCGGCAAGACAGGATCGTCGCGCTGTCCGGAGTGCGGGACGACGCTCGGCTACGGCGTCGAACTGCCGGGGACGGTCGCGCAGCGCGACATCCTGCAGGCGCTCGCGGCGAAGGATCTGCTGCAGGGCGGGGCGGGCGCGCCGTCCCTGTCGGCGTACCTCGGCGGCGATGCGCCCGCGATCATGGCGAGCGTCGACTCGACCCGGCTCGACGAAGTTCGCGCCATTCTCGACGCGCACGGCGTTTCCATGGACGAACGACGGATTCTGATCGACGTCAACGAACCGGTCTGTCCCGAGTGCGGCGTGGATCTCGATCTCCACGTCGACGCGTGTCCCATGTGCCGCGTCAATCTGCTGTGGACGGACGTCGACGCGGCGGCGCTGAACGACGAACCGCCTCCGACGTACGGCGAGGCCGACGATCGCCCGATCATCGGAACCGCCGCGATCGTCATCGGCGTCGCGCTGGCGGCGTTCGTCCTTCTGTTGCTCCGCACCGCACTGGCCCCGTAGGTTCCGCACGGACGTGCGGAACGTGCGCACCGCCCGCTCACGAAACCAGCGGTCGCTCGGTGCGCATCACGGATGCTGATCGCACGACGGCATGACGATCAGGGGGCCCGGAGCACGTTCCGCCCGTTCGTGCGGAACCTACCGGTGCGCGATTACCGTCTGGATCACGCCGCACCACTTCGCGATCGGCGCGCGGGCGGCGGCGCGGGAGAGGGCCGGGCCCAGCCCCGCGAGACGCGCGGGGATCATCCCGTGCGTGCGCACGTCGTCGACCGTGCAGCCGCGCTCGCGCAGACGCGCGGCGATCTTCCGGATGCTCACGAACTCGTGCGGTCCTTCGGGCATCTTGAGTTTCGTCTTCTCGAGGATCCACAACGGCAGGGCCCACCCCGGGCTGGGCGTGGTGAGGACGACGACGCCGTTCGGGGCGCACGCATCGACCGCCGCGTCGACGACGGCGGCCCAGTCGGGGACGTGTTCGAGGACATCGGCGGAGACGACGGCGGCGTACGCGCCGGGCTCCACGACTTCCGCCGCGTCGCCGACCGCGAAGGTGAGTTCCGGGCGGTCGGCGTACTGGGCGCGGGCGCGGTCGATCATTTCGGCGCTGATGTCGACGCCGAGCCCCGCCCCGGGCTGGAGGGACGCGAGGATCTGGCCGGTGCCGCACCCGATCTCGAGGACCCTGGTGCGACGGTCGGCGGGGACGGCGGCGTCCACGACCGCCTTGAGCAGGTCGTAGTACGCGGAGTTCTTCGCCTTGGCGTCGTCGTACGTCGCGGCGAGGTCGTCCCAGTGGGCGCGGGTGGCGTCAGGGTCGAGTCGGGCGGTCATGGGTTCGGGTCGGGGGTGAATCGAACGGGCGAGGCGGCCGATAGAAGGGAACCGTCCGGTGCACTGTATCGGACGATCAGGCGTCTCGAATGATGCATCACGTCGGACGGGCTCCTATGCTGGGGCGTTTCCGACCGACCCATCGTCCCCGCCGCCCGCCGCAGGAGTTCCGATGTCCGCCTCCCCCGCCGCTCCCGTCGAACCGTCGCCGTCGCCCTCGGGGTCGATCCGCGAGCAGGATCGCGCGCGACGGGCGGCGCGACAGGAGCGGACCGCGGCGGATGTCGAGCGATGGGCGAAGCGTCATCGCGGCTACTACCGCGAACTCGCCCGTCTCGTCAGCATGCACGCGCCGGAGGGCTCGCGGGTCCTGCACGTCGGGTGCGGGCTCGGCGATCTGCTCGAGGCGTGCAATCCGGGCGAGGGCGTGGGGATCGATCTCACGGACGCGATGGTCGATCGCGCGAAGGCGCGGCATCCGCATCTTCGCTTCGAGGTGATGGACCCGGAGGACTTCGCCTTTCCGACCGACGACGGCGGGAGCGAGACGTTCGACATCGTGCTGCTCGACGGCCACGCCCTGGCCGACATGGGCGACATCCAGTCGTGCCTCGACTGCGTGCTCGCCGTCTGCCATCCCCACACGCGGGTGATCATGACGTACTACAACGCGTTGTGGGGACCGATCCTGCGCGTTGCGTCGACCCTCGGACTGCGCCGGAAGACCGAGGAGCAGAACTGGCTCGGGCCGGAGGACTTTGACAATCTGCTCGGCCTCGCCGGCTTCGACATCGTGCGCCGCTGGGCGGAAACGCTGGCGCCGACGCGTCTGCCGGTGGTGCACGAGGTCTGCAATCGCTTTCTCGCGAAGTTCTGGCCCTTCAAGCACCTGTGTCTGACGCAGATGGTGATCGCGCGGCCGCTCACGCCGCCGCCGAACGCGGATCAGCTGTCGTGCACGATCCTGATTCCGACGAAGGATGAGCGGGGCAACATCGGGCCGGCGCTGGATCGCGTCCCGATGATCGGCTCGCACACGGAGATCATCTTCGTGGACGGGAATTCGGAGGACGGGACGGAGGAGGAGATCCGCGCGCAGATGGCCGCGCGACCGGAGATGGACATCAAGTTCATCCCGCAGGGCGACGGGATCGGCAAGGGGGATGCGGTTCGTCAGGGATTCGCGGCGGCGACGGGCGACGTGCTGATGATCCTCGACGCGGATCTCACGGTGCCGCCGGAGGATCTGCCTCGCTTCTTCGACGCGTTGCGATCGGGGCGGGGCGAGTTCATCAACGGGACGCGTCTGGTCTATCCGATGGAGGACGACGCGATGCGGTTCCTGAACAAGTGCGGGAACCGGTTCTTCTCGCTGTTGTTCACGTGGCTGATCGGACAGCGGTTCCGCGACACGCTGTGCGGGACGAAGGTGCTGCTGAAGCGGAACTACGACGTCATCGCGTCCAACCGGCACTACTTCGGGGATTTCGATCCGTTCGGCGACTTCGACCTGATCTTCGGGGCGGCGAAGGCGAACTTCCGGATCATCGAGACGCCGGTGCGTTATCGGGCCCGCACCTACGGGGACACGAGCATCAGTCGGTTCCGGCACGGGTTCATGCTGCTCCAGATGAGCTGGGTGGCGTTCCGGAAGCTGAAGCTCCGATGACGGCCTGAAGCGGCCATGTCGACGACATCATCAGGTCAGGCGCGTGGTTTGGCGCGGCCGGGTTCGGCCGATCGGCGTGGAAACCGGGGAAAACGCTTGCCAGTCCGGCTCGGGGGGCTATAGATTGGGGGCGGATGGTGAACCGCGCGGCGGCCCCAAGCGCCTGTGGTATCGCGGTCTGCGGCGTCCGTCGGACGTCTGAAATCGGCCTCTGACCCCACCGTTCTGTCTGCGCGCGGGCCGACCATCGTCGGACGCGGGCGGGCGACATTGAAGAGCGCGAGAGCAGCAAGAAAGGATCCTTCAGGAATGAAGTGCAAGACATTGACGACGCGACTGGGCGCCGCGGCGGGCCTGTTCGCCTGCGTCGCGACCGCCTCCGCCATGGGCGGCCTCGGCGGCGCTGAACCGCTGACCACCACCCGCGTGGCGAGCGGACTCGCGTACCCGGTCTTCGTGACCCACGCCCCCGGCGACACCGACCGTCTGTTCATCGTGCAGAAGGGCGGCAAGATCCGCATTCTGGACCTGAACACCGGCGACCTGCTGTCCAGCGATTACCTCAACATCACGTCGCTCGTCACCGGCGGCTCGTCGACGAACGACGAGCGCGGCCTGCTCGGCCTGGCGTTCCACCCGAACTACAACGAGAACGGCTACTTCTACGTCAACTACACCGGTCCCAGCAACGGCGACACCGTCGTCGCCCGGTACCAGGTGAGCGACAGCGATCCCAATCGCGCCTCGGCGTCGACCGCCACGACGATCATGCAGTTCAACCAGCCGTTCGGGAACCACAACGGCGGCTGGATCGGCTTCGGTCCCGACGGGTATCTCTACATCGCGACCGGCGACGGCGGCTCGGGCAACGACCCCGGCAACCGCGCGCAGGACATCACGAACCAGCCGCTCGGCAAGATGCTCCGCATCGACCCGAGCGTCGAAGAGCCCGCGACGCCGCCGTACACGATCCCGTCCGACAACCCGTTCGTCGGCGTCACCGGCGATGACGAGATCTGGTCGTACGGTCTCCGCAACCCGTGGCGGAACTCGTTCGACCGCGTCACCGGCGATCTCTACATCGCCGACGTCGGCCAGAACGCCCGCGAGGAAGTCAACGTGCAGCCCGCCAAGTCGATCGGCGGCGAGAACTACGGCTGGCGTTGCAAGGAAGGCAACATCTGCACGGGTCTCTCCGGCTGCTCCTGCAGCAGCCCGTCGCTGACCGACCCGGTGCACGTCTACACCCACAGCCAGGGCTTCTCGATCACCGGCGGCTATGTCTACCGCGGCTGTGCGATCCCGACGCTCGACGGCACCTACTTCTTTGCGGACTACGTGCTCCAGCGCATCTGGTCGTTCAAGTGGGACGGCGCCGACGGCACCACCGACTTCGTCACCCGCACGAGCGAACTGTCGCCGTCCGTCGAAGGCTTCACGATCAACCAGATCTCCTCGTTCGGCGAAGACGCCAACGGCGAGATCTACATCGTCGACCAGGGCTCCGGCACGTCGGGCCAGGTCTTCAAGATCATCCCGGAAGCGGGCGAAGTGGTCTGCGGCGGCGATCCGTGCGTCGGCGACCTCGATGAGGACGGCGTCGTGGGCGCGGCGGACCTCGCCGGTCTGCTCGCCGCGTGGGGCGCCTGCGAAGGTTGCCCGGCCGATCTCGACGGCGACGGCATGGTCGGTCCCGCCGACCTCGCCGGTCTCCTCGCCGCGTGGGGCGACTGCCCGTAATCGACGCGACGAAACGCATCTCCTGATTCATCCGACGCCCCGGCTCCGGCCGGGGCGTTTTCTCTTTTGGGCGAGGGCGCTCGACGCGCGTGAGATCGGGGCCGAATCCCCGTTCTCCCGAGTTTGGTCCGCCCGCAGTATCACGCTCGATGCCCCGACCTCTGCGGGATGTGCGGCCTTGATGCACGTTCGAGGCATGCAGGTCGCGGACACAAAAGGAGCATCGAGATGCAACGAAGTCAGTCCGGTCGCGTCGGCGTCGTGCTGGCCGCTGCGGTCGCCGCGACCGCAGCGGCGGGCGGTCCCGCGTACCACGTCGCGCCAATCTCCGACGTGATCGCCCCGAACGAGGTCGCTCCACCCGCGGCCGTCAACGAGGATGGCGACGCTGTCGGCGAAATCTGGTTCGCCGGTCACCGTCAGGCATGGGCGTACAGTTACGAGGCCGGTCCGATCCTGCTGCCGCTGGTTCCCGGGTACACGAGCGCGCGGGCGTTCGATGTGTCGGACCGGGACGCCGCGGGGGACGTCATCATCGTGGGAAGCGCCGCCGGCGGCTCTTTCTCGGAGATCGGGAGCGCGGCGTACTGGCGGTTCTCGACGCTCACGGGCGCGGTGACGGCGATCGTCGATGTCGGCGGGCTCGCCGGGTACGGCGTGAGCGCCTTCACCGCCGTGAACAATGCGGGCCATGCGGTGGGCTACTCGCAGGCGACGCCCGACGTCGGTCCGTTTGCCGCGATGTGGTACGACTTCAAGGTCGGCGAACTGGCGCCGTTGGATTTTCCGGCCCGACCTGTCGATCTCAACGACGCCGGACAACTCGTGGGCGGCGCGTGGATCGGCGGGCTCGACGGCGACCTGACGCCGGTCACGACGCCGCCCGGAACGACGGGCGTGTCGCTGCAGGCGATCAACGAAGACGGCGACGTGGTCGGCACCGTCGGGATGCCGTACACGGACGGGGCGGGACACTTCGTCAAAGGCGCCGCGCGACGCGTCAACGGCGTCTGGGAGCTGCTCTGGGCCAACAGCTGGCTTGACGCGGCGTACGACATCAATGATCGGGGCGACGTCGTCGGCGCGCTCGGCGCGGGCGGGCAGATCAATCCGGTGGTCTTCATTGACGCCGCGAACGCGATCTATTTCGTCGCCGACCAGATCGACGATGCGTTCCCCTACGTGCCTTCGATCGCGGGCGGGATCAACGGCGGCGGCCAGATCGCCGCGGGTTACCTCGCTGCGCTCCTCACGCCGCTGGGCGAGATGATCATCCCCGGCGACGTCAACGGCGACGCGGAGGTGACGCCGATCGATCTGTGCGCGTGGATCGCGACCCCGGTCGATCTTGACGGCGACGGCGTCGTCGCGCCCGGCGACGAACAGTGGCTGATCGACCGCCTCGCCTCGCTCGGATACGACGTCGTCGACTGCAACGCCAACGGCGCGTGGGATGTGTGCGACATCGCTGACGGCGTCAGCACCGACTGCAACGAGAACGGAATCGCCGACGAATGCGAAGCGGACTGCGATGGCGACGGCGTCCCCGACGACTGCGAGACGGACTGCAACGCCAACGGCCTGCCGGACGACTGCGACATCAGCGAGGGACGCAGCGAGGACTGCAACGGCAACGGCGTGCCCGACGAGTGTGACGAAGCGGCCACCGTCCCGTATCTGCTCGAGTACGACGTCCCCGTGTACCTGCCGCCGAATTCGGAGTTCGAGGACGACTTCCTCGTGACGGGCGCCGGCGTGATCAGCGACGTCGACTTCACGCTCGACATCGACTATCGCATCGGCAACCTGCGGGTGGAGCTGATCCACGACGGCGTGACGATCACCCTCCTCGATCAGCCCGGCGTGCCGGAGACGCCGCTCGGCAACGGGCAGCTCGGCTACCGCGCCGTCCTCGACGACGAGGGGACGGGCGGACCGATCGAGGATCAGGGCAACTTCGGGAGTCCCTTCGAGCCCATCGTGTCGCCGCCCGCCTATACGCCGGACGATCCGCTCGCGACGTTCGACGGTCTGACCGTCGGCGGCGTGTGGACAGTGCGGATCACCACGATCGGCTTTTCCCCCGTGAGCGCGTTGTACAACTGGGGGCTCGTCATCACGAATGAAACGGCGGAGGGCTGCACGCTCGGCGACCTGGACGGCGACGGGGCGGTGAACGCGCCCGACCTCGCGATGCTCCTCGCCGTGTGGGGACCGTGCGACGGATGCGACGCCGATCTGAACGGCGACGGCGTCGTGGACGCCGGCGACCTCGCCGCGCTCCTCGCCGCGTGGACCGGCTGACCCGTCTCGCATCAGCAGATCATCCCGCCGCCCCGGCCCGCCGTCGGGGCGGCGTTCTGCGCCGACCCATGCACGCCATCCCCCGTCGCGACCGCCCCCCCCCCCGCTCCTGTCCCCTGCTTCCGCCCCCGAGTATGATCGCACTGTGAGCGACTGGATGACCGGATTTGCGATAGGCGGGGGCGTCGGGCTTGCGCTGGGCGCGGCGGGGGCGACGGTGTGGATGCTCCTCCGTCGCGGTCGCGACGCCGCCGCCCACGCCGCGACGCTCGCTCGCGTCGAACACCTCGCCGATGAACTGGCCCGGGCGGAGACGGCCCGCACGGAGGCCGACGCCGCCCGCGAAGCCGCGAACGACGCGAAGGCCCGCCTCGAATCCACGCTGGAGGCCCGCGACGCTCAGCTCGCGGAGCAGAAGGCGTTGATCGAAGCGGTCGAGAAACGGATGAAGGAGACGTTCGCGGCGACGGGGGCGGAGGCCCTGCGGGCGAACAACGAGCAGTTCCTGGCCCTCGCGAAGAAATCGTTCGAAGGCCTGATGTCCGCCGCGAAGAGCGATGCGGAGAAGCAGCGGGTCGCGATCGACGCCACGGTGAAGCCGATCAACGAGCTGCTGAAGCAGCAGAACGAGGCGGTGAAGGCGCTGGAGTCGAAGCGGATCGAGGCGTACGCCAAGCTGGACGAGCAGATCACGCAGATCGCGGCGTCGCACACGCAGCTCAACCGGCAGACGCACCGTCTCGTCTCGGCCCTGCGTCGGCCGAACCAGCGGGGACGCTGGGGCGAGTTGCAGCTCCGCAACGCGGTCGAGATGGCGGGCATGACCAACCACTGCGACTTCTTCGAGCAGCCCCCCACCGACGACGCCGACACCCGGGATCGTCCCGACATGATCGTGCGTCTGCCGGGCGGCGGTTCGATCGTCGTCGATTCGAAGGTCGCCATGGACGCCTACCTCGACGCGCTGGAAGCCGAGGACGATCGCGAACCGATGCTCGAGCAGCACGCCCGCGCGGTGGAAGGGCACGTGCGTCGACTGGCCGCGAAGTCGTACTGGCGTCAGTTCGACCGCACGCCGAAGCTGGTCGTGATGTTCGTTCACCTCGAGTCGGCCCTGACGGCCGCGCTGGAGCGCAAGCCGGACCTGCACGCCCGGGCGATGGAGAACCACGTGCTCATCGCGACGCCGACGCTGTTCGTCGCCCTGCTGCGGGCGGTGGCGTACGGGTGGCGGGAGGAGGACGTGGCGGCGAATGCGCGGCTGATCTCCGAGGTCGGGCGCGAGTTGTACGATCGTATCCGCGGGTTCGCCGAGCATTTCTCGAAGGTCGGCGACGGACTGCACCGGGCGAGCACCGGCTATAACGCGGCGGTTGGTTCGCTCGAACGCCGCGTGCTGCCCAGCGCCCGGAAGTTGAAGGACCTGCACGCCACGACGGACGACGAGATCGAGCCGCCCCGGCTGGTCGAGACGGAGATTCGTCCGATCGTGGTGGATGAACTGCTGTTTCCCCGTCCCGAGCCGGCCGCCGCGCCCGTCGGGACGCACGAAAAAGATGATGATGATGATGAGGAGTCCCCGGCATGAGTCGTCGCAAGGCCGCGCAGGCCGCCCCGCCTGAAGCCCCTGCTTTGTCGGCCCCCGCGCCGCAGCCGAAGCTGGCGGTGTTCGTGATCGCGCTGGTGATCGCGATCGTCGCCGCGCTCCCGTACGCGGGGGCGTTGTCGGGCGAGTTCCTGAACTACGACGACAACCTGAACTTCACGGAGAACCCGGACTACCGCGGCCTCGGGGCGGAGCAGGTCACGTGGATGTTCACGACGTTCCACGTCGGTCACTACCAGCCGATCACGTGGCTGACGCTCGGCTGGGATTACGTGGTGGCGGATGCGTTGTACGCGGATTCGGTTCCCGAGGGTGCGGAGCCGGGGATGGTGGCGACGCCGTACCGGTTCACGAACCTGGTGTTCCACGGTCTGAACGCGGCGTTGTTCTTTCTCGTCGCGCTGAAGCTCATCACGTGGGGACGTGACGAATCGACGGCGCGGACGTGGCCGGCCCTGGCCGCGGCGGCGTTCACCGCCTTGTTCTTCGCGATTCATCCGATGCGGGTGGAGTCGGTGGCGTGGATCACGGAGCGTCGCGATCTCGTGTCGGGCTTCTTCCTGTTCCTGACCACGCTGACGTACCTCGTGGCGGTGCAGCGGGGCGGCGGGTCGCGTCCGGCCCTGGCGTTCCTGATTCTGGCCCACGTCTTCCTGCTGCTCGGCATGATGAGCAAGGTGATTCTCATCACGCTGCCGCCGGTGCTGCTGGTGCTTGACTGGAAGCCGCTGAACCGGATCGCGCTGAACGACATGAAGACCTGGGTGCGTCCGGTCGCGGAAAAGACGCTGATGTTCGCCATGTCGTTCGTCTTCGGCTACGTCGTGACGAAGTTCGACGCCGAAGAGGGCTGGCTGGTGACCTTCGACGCCCACCCGCTGCCCGACCGCATCGGACAGATGTTCTTCGCGTTCGTGTTCTACGTCGGGAACACGTTCATTCCGGCGCTCGTGCTCCCGATGTACGAGATGGTCACCCCGCTCAATGCGTGGGGCGAGTCGAACTACAACGGGTACGTGATGGACGGGAACGCGTTCATGATGGCCGCGCTGCTCGTGATCGCGTCGCTCATCGGCTTGTCGGTGTGGGCGTGGAGGCACGAGTGGGGCCGCCGGGCGCTGGCGGGGGCGATCATCTACATCGGCGTGCTGATTCCGGTTTCGGGTCTGGTGCAGACGGGGACGCAGCTCGTGGCGGCGCGGTACTCGTACCTCGCGGTGCTGCCCGTGGCGGTGCTGCTCGGCGGCCTCGCATACTGGCTGCTCGGCCGCTTCCGCGGGGCCCGCCCGCTGTTCGCGGTGGTCGCGTTCCTCTGGCTCGCGAGCATGACGTTCCTGACGGCGCCCTACGCGGCCGTGTGGCGGACCTCGGAGGAACTCTGGGGCTACACGGTGCAACGCACCCTCGAGACCAACGCGTATCCGAGCTCCTTCGCGTACAACAACTTCGGCCAGACGCTCCTGCAGGAGGGCGAGTTCGAACAGGCGGCGGACCTCTTCCGGCGGGCGGTCGACATCACCGCCTCCAACATCGAGGCGATTCAGAACTACGCGGACGCCACCAACGCCCAGGTCTCGGGCGTGCAACGCGAAGCGCAGGCGGCGGAGTCGCAGGGCATGACGGATCGCGCGGCCCAGCTTCGCGAGCGGGCGGAGCTGCTCCAGGCCGACGCCCGCAACGCCTACGAACAGGCGATCCGCATCGCGATCGAGGAGATCAACCGGCCCGAGGCCCTCCGACCCGCGACGTACTACAACCTCGGACTCATTCACCTCCGCGCGCGCGAGAACGAACGCGCGCTGGAGTTGTTCAACCAGGCGATCGTCCTCCGGCCTGACTACGGCATCGCCCACGCCAACCGCGGACTCGTGCTCCAGCGGATGGAAGACGGCGATCGCGCGGCGGAGGCCTACCGCGAAGCCATCCGCGTCGACCCGAGCCTCCTTCCGCCTCGCATGAACCTTGCGGTGCTGCTCGATTTCAACGACCAGCGTGAGGAGGCGATCGCACTGGCCCGCGAAGCGCTGCGGATCAACCCGAACTACACGCGGGCCCGCCGCTTCCTCGAGGAAAGGAACGCCCTCCCGTGAGTCGTCAGATGGTGGCCAAGACGTTCAAGCTGTACATCAACGGCGCGTTTCCGCGGACGGAGTCGGGTCGCTCGCTGCCGATCGAGAACGGGCGCGGCGACGTCGTCGCGCATCTCTGTCGGGCGTCGCGCAAGGACTTCCGCAATTCGGTCGAGGCCGCGGCGAAGGCGCAGCCGGGCTGGGCCGCGCGAACCGGGTACAACCGCGGCCAGATCCTGTACCGGATGGCGGAGATGCTGGAGGGGAAGCACGAGGAGTTTCAGTCGCTCCTGCGGGCCGCGTCCGATCTCTCCGCCGCGCAGGCCCGGACGGAGGTCGATGATTCGATCGACCGTCTCGTGACGTTCGCGGGCTGGGCGGACAAGTACGCGCAGATTCTCGGCTGCAACAACCCCGTCGCCGGCCCCTACTACAACTTCACCGTGCCGGAGCCGACGGGCGTCGTGGCGATCATCGCGTCGGACGAACCGGCGCTGCTCGGTCTCGTGACGCTGCTCGCCGCGCCGCTGTGCGCTGGGAACACGGTCGTCCTGCTTGGCTCGGAGGCGAACCCCCTGCCCGCGGCGGCGTTCGGCGAGGTGTGTGCGACCTCCGACGTCCCCGCCGGCGTCGTCAACATCCTGACCGGTCATCGTGACGAACTGCTTGAACACATCGCGTCGCACCGGGAAGTGAACGCGATCAGCGCCGCGAATCCCGGACGCGCGGCGGGACGTCGGTTGCGGGCCGGCGCCGCCGACAACGTGAAGCGCATCCACATCGCAAAATACGCCGTCGACGACTGGCGCGACGCCGCCGCATGCGCTCATCCGTGGGCCATCGAGCCCTTTGTCGAGATGAAGACGATCTGGCATCCCGCCGCGACGTGAGCGACGATTCCGCCAATCCCGACCCGATCGCCCTCGACGCCCTGATCATCGGCGGCGGCGTCGCGGGGTTGTGGACGCTGGACGAACTCGTCCGCCGGGGCGTGAACGCAGCGCTGATCGAGCGCGACGCGCTCGGGACGGGACAGTCCGTCGCGGCCCAGGGCATTCTGCACGGCGGCCTCAAGTACACGCTCGACGGCGTGCTCACCGACAGCGCCCGGGCGATCCGCGATCTGCCCGCGCTCTGGGACGCGTGTCTCGCCGGCGACGCCGCGCCGGATCTGCGGGACGTCGAGGTGCGTCAGCGCTTCTGTTATCTGTGGCGCACTTCGTCGCTGAAGTCGCGGCTGGGGATGGTCGGGGCGCGGGTCGGACTCAAGGCCGCGCCGTCGAAGGTCGCGGCGGCCGATCGTCCCGCGGTCCTGCGCGATACGCCGGGCGACGTCCTGCGGGTTCCGGAAACGGTCGTGGACCCCGCCGACGTCCTTCGGGTGCTCGCGTCGGCGCACGCCGGCCGCATCGTCCGGGCGACCGCGGGAGCGATGACACGGGAGCGGATCGAACTGAACGCCGATGGACGCGCGGCCGTCGTGACGCCGACGTGGATCGTGCTCACCGCCGGGGCCGGGAACGCCGCGTTGCGCGAGATGCTCGGGCTTGATCCCGGCGCGATGCAGCGTCGTCCGCTGCACATGGTGATGGTGCGCGGCGACACGCTGCCGCGTTTGCAGGGCCATTGCGTCGACGGCCGAAAGACACGGGCGACGATCACGGCGGACGCGGACGACACCGGGCGTGTGGTGTGGCAGGTCGGGGGACAGATCGCGGAGGACGGCGTCGCGATGTCGCGTGACGATCTGATCGCCCACGCCCGGGCGGAGCTGCAGGCGGTGCTGCCGGGCATGACCTGGAGCGGCGTGGAGCTGGCGACGTATCGGGTTGATCGCGCGGAGGCGGCGACGTCCGACCGGTCGCGTCCGGCGGGCGTGGCGTGCGCGGCGGAGGGGAACGTGATCACCGGCTGGCCGACCAAGCTCGTCGCCGCGCCGCAGTTGGCGCAGGAGATCGCAGATCTGATCGGCGACGGCGCCGGCGCATCGGCGCCGTCGTTCGCGGGCTGGGACGCCCCGGAGGTCGCCGATCCGCCGTGGGCGGGCGACGACGTCGCATGGTCAGCCTTCTGACGCCCGGGTGCGTGCACGCTCAACAAGCGATCGGGCGGCGGCGGTCTGCGGGTGATCCGTCCCGAATCTCGCCTGTCGGAATTCGAGCAGGGCGTCGCAGATCGGCGCGGCCTCTTCGAACTTCTCGCGGGCGAGCAGGGCGAGCACCAGTCGTTCGTAGCCGTCGAAGATCCAGGGACGGTCGTCGTCGAATCCGGCGTCGGCGGCCTCCAGCGTTTCGCGGGCGATTCGTTCGGCGGCTTCGGGATCGCCCATGAGTTCGCAGGTGTTGGTCAGGTGCACGACGGTGCGCATCGTATGGCGATGGCCGGGTCCGATCGTGCGCAGCTGTCGGTCAAGCACGTCCCGGAAGATCGGGCGGGCGATCTCCGTCCGCCCCTGCATCATGTGCATGGCGGCGACGTTGCCGCGGGCGATCAGCGTGCGCGGCGAATCGGGTCCGTTGCGCTTCGCGCGGAGATCGGCGGCCTTCTCGAGATAGACGAGCGCCTCGTCAATCCGCCCGCGCCGGGCGAGCAGCACGCCGAGATTATTGATCGAGGACAGCGTGCTGCCGTGCTCTTCCCCGAGCTGGCGGAGCCGGATGTCCAGCACGTCGCGATGTTCGCGTTCCGATTCCTCGTATCTCCCGAGCGCCTCCAGGATCTGGGCGTACTGACTGCGGGCGAGCACGGTGTAGCCGTCCTCGGGACCCGCGATCTTCGCGAAGCGGGGCACGAGGTCTTCATAGATCGTCGCCGCCTCGGCGTACTCGTCGAGATAGAAGAACGTGTTGGCGTAATCACGCAACGTGATCAGCGTGTCGAAGTGGTTCTCGCCGAGGTGCTCGACCCGCAGTTCGTGGGCGCGTTGCAGGTGCGGACGGGCCTCCGCCATCCGCGACAGTTCGTTGTAGACGGCCCCGAGCGACGCCCGCACGGATGCTTCGACCAGCGGGGCTTCGGGGAAGCGGCCGTCGATTGACTGCTCCGCGGCCTGCAGCGCCTCGACGATCGTGCGGTCGGCGTTCTGCGCGCGGTCGGGATCCGCCGCGAGAATCACGTCGTTGGTGAAGAAATCGTTGACGGCTTCGAGCGTCGCGCGGCTGCGATTGGCTTGCTCCAGCCGTTGATCGGCGAGCGTCCGGGCGTCCTGTTCGTTCGAGTAGAGCGTGAACCCGACGAGGCTGGACGTCATCAGCGAACCGGCGGCGAGCACGCCCGCCGCGATCGCGAACGGATGCCGACGCGCGAACTTGCCGGCCCGGTAGCGTACGGAGTCGGGACGGGCGGAGACAGGGAGGCCGCGTCGCCACGCCTGGAGATCCGCGCGCAGCTGTTCGACCGTCTCGTAGCGTCGTTCGGGCTCCTTGCGGAGGGCCTTGAGAATGATGGTGTCGAGGTCGCCGCGCAGGGCGCGCCGCAGGGCGGCGGGTTCCGCGCCGCGTCGACGGGCGAGCCCGCCGGCGTCGAGGCCGTCGTCGCCGGCCGTCGGTCGGGTGATGGCGTCGGAGGGCGCGGTCGGCGTCTGTTCGCGAATGGCGACCTGGTACGCGGCGGGCGTGGGATCCTCGAGCCGATAGGCGCCCCGCCCCGTCAGCAATTCGTACAGAATCACGCCGAGCGAGTACACATCGCTGGCGGTGCTGACGACCTCGCCCGCGATCTGCTCGGGGCTGGCGTAGCGGGGCGTCAGCATGCGGGCGCCGGTGCGGGTCGCTTCGCGATCGGGTTCGAGCACGGTGGCGACGCCGAAGTCGAGCAGCTTCACGCGTCCTTCGGGCGTGACGAGCACGTTCGACGGTTTCAGGTCGCGATGGATGACGAGGTTGCGATGGGCGTGCCCGACCGCCCCGCAGACCTGGTCGAAGAGCTCGACACGGGCGCGGATCGACAACGCGCGTTCATCGCACCAGCGATCGATGGGATCGCCGCTGACATACTCCATGATGATGTACGGCCGACCGTCGGAGGCCACGCCGCCGTCGATCAACGACGCAATGTTCGGATGCTGCAGCCGCGCGAGCATCGCCCGCTCCGCCCGCAGACGACGCTGCAGTCCCGGAGCGGTCAGTCCGAGGCGGGCGACCTTGATCGCGACGTCGCGTTCGTAGGCGCCGTCGGCGCGGCGGGCGCGATGGACTTCGCCCATGCCGCCGACGCCGATCCGCTCCAGCAGTTCGTACCGATCGATCTCGATCGCGGGCGGATCCGGCACGTCCTCGAGTTCATCGGCGAGGGCGTCCAGCGCGACCACGTCGCCGGGCGCGAGTCGGGTGGGCGAGGCGTCGAGCATGCGCCGCACTTCATCGGCGATGTCCGGATCGTCGCGCCGGAGCGCATCGAGTCTCGCCGCGCGTTCGGCCGCGGGCGCCGCGGCGATCTCGTGAAACGCATCACGGATGCGAGCCCAGTCGGCGAGATTCACGCCTCGTCCTTTCGATCGCCGAGGCGGCTCGCGAGCCAGGCGCGGGCGGCGGACCAGTCGCGTTCGACGGTGGCGTGCGAGACGCCGACGAGTTCCGCTGTCTGTTCGATCGAGAGACCGCCGAAGTAGCGGAGTTCGACGATGCGGGCGGCGCGGGCGTCGGCGGCGGCGAGCGTTTCGAGCGCTTCGTCGAGATCGAGGATCTGGTCGAGATCAAGCTCCGTCGCGGCGGGATCGACGTCCACGAGCGGCGCTTTCCCGCCCCCCCGTTTCACGGCTTTCTTCGCGCGGGCGGAGTCGACGAGGATGCGTCGGATGGCGTTGGCGGCGGCACCGAAGAAGTGGGCGCGGCTGCGCCAGGTGATGCGGGTCTGGTCGACGAGCCGGAGGTACGCCTCATGCACGAGGGCGGTCGGCTGGAGGGTGTGGTTGACCCGCTCGTGATGCAGCCGCGCCGCCGCGAGACGGCGGAGTTCATCGTAGATGAGCGGAAAAAGCTCGTCGGACGCGGCGGCCTTGCCGGCCCGCACGTCTTCGAGCAGTTGGGTGACGTCGTGTTGATCGGTGGTCACGGGGGCTCCCTTTCCCTTGCCACAACCGAAGTTGCGTCGCGTGTGAGGCCCGCCGGGGGGCCGTCGGTTCACTACACGCCGCCGACGCGGTGATCTGACCATACCCGCACGGATGAGTCATGGGGAGGCTTTTTCCCCGCTCGTCGACGGGCCACGGTCCGGCCGCTGGGAAAACAGAGCCGCATCTCCTCGCCGCGTCCGCCCGCTGCTCCGGCTGCGCGCGAGCGTTCCGATCGCCGAGAAATCCTGATGATGATGAGGGAGACCGACGACCGATCCCGCCATGTCTCGTGAGGGGGGCGACGGCCCCTGATTCACCATCATTCGCGATCGAAAGAGGCAACCATGAGAACGACGACTCTCCTCCAACTCATCGCCGTTTCCGTGATGGCGTCCGGCGGCGCCATCGCGGCGGCGGACCAGGAGTTCACGATTGGCCAGGCCTGGCTTAACCACGGCGTCGGCGGCGCGGAGTCGACCTGCGACCAGTATGTCGGTCTTCCGTCCTCCGGGCCCGTCTCGTGGTCGGGCGAGTTCTGCTGTCCTGATCAGGAGGGCGGCTGCGCGACCTCGTGGTGCACGGACATTCCGCGCGGGCAGGGCGGCGGCAGCGCCGGCGCCAGCGCCGGGGGCGCCACTTACAGCCTCTGGGCCCAGTGCGGTCCGGTGTGCAGCTCATCCAACGTCCAGGCGAAGATGGTCGCCAGATCCGACATCACGTTTGACGACGTCACGTTCATCTCCGACACGAATGAGGTCATCAGCGTGAGTCTGCGACTTCGCATCAACGCGCAGTTGATGAACGCCGGGCTGAACCTCCTGTCGTACCATTCGCCCTACTCCGGGCAGTCGAGCATCTCCAGTCAGAATCCGCCGCCCGGATACGCCGACGACGCCGACTTCATCGTCACCCTGCCGCCCCGCTCCGTGCCGACGAACACGCCCACGTCCTGGATGATCCTGACGCTGCTGCAGACCGCCGCGCCCGGCTCCCAGTGGTCGCCGTCATCGAGCAACGCCAGTGCGTACGTCTCATTCCCACCGAGCGGCGTCGGCCCCGCCGGGTTCGAACCCGTGTTCATCGTGCCGGAGGGCGTGACCGTGATGTCCGCACAGGCCGGCATTCAGGACAACGCCTGGTCCCCTCCCGCCGCGCCGTGCGCCACCGACTTCGACAACGACGGACTCACCGGGGCGAGCGACCTCGCAACGCTGCTTTCCTCGTGGGGCGACTGCTCCGGCTGCGCGGCGGACCTCACCGGCGACGACGTCATCGACGCCGGCGATCTCGCGACCCTCCTCGCCGCGTGGGGACCGTGCCCGTAAGTCCCGGCCCACCCGCATCTCCTCGCCACGCCCGCCCGCTGCTCCGGCCGCGCGCGGGCGTCGCTCGTTGGAACGACGTCAGTTCGATCGCCGTATTCACGAGGGAATCCGGATCGACTTCACGCCACTCTCGATGCGGACGACCTCAGCCGACCTCGTCTGCAATTCACTTCCGGGTCGGCTCGAGAGGACATGATGATGATGAAGCAACGAACAGACGCCCTGCTGACGCTCTCCGCGATGACGCTGCTGGGGTTCGCCGGCGCGGCCTTCGGCGACGCGTCGTACCAGATCAACACGGCCAGTCTGCTCTATGGCGGCCCGGGCGCGGAACAACCGTGCGGCGGTTACTCGACGCCGTCCATGTCCAGCCCGGTCAGTTGGCAGGGCGAGTACTGCTGCCCGGATCCGGAGGGCGGGTGCATCTCCAACTACTGCACCAGCATTCCACGATCGGTCGGCGGCGGCGCCATGTCGGTCGGGGCGGGGCAGTTCAGTTTCGACTTCTGGACGGAGACGGGCCCCACCTGTAACCAGACGTCTCTGAAGTCAATCATGCGCGGCAGCGGCGCCATGACATTCGACGACGTGGTCTTCGTCTCCGAGACGAATCAGAACATCAACGTGCAGCTCCGGCTGCGTCTGCGCGGCCAGATTCTGGACGGCGGCCAGCACTCGGTCAGTTTCAGCGTGGCGAACGGGGGCTCCTGGTCAATCAACAGCGTCGCTCCGCCCGCCAGCTACCAGGACGGCGTCGACCAGTACTACGTCACGCAGCCGATTCAGGTGACGACGAATCAGCCGACCACGTGGACCATGGGAGCCGGGTTTGACAACGGAACGCCGGGCGCCTGCTGCACGCTGCAGACCAGCAGCGCGTCCATGATCATCTCGTTCCCGCCGAGCACGATCGGTCCGGACGGTTTCCAACCGGTGTTCATCGTGCCGGAGGGCGTGACCGTGATGTCGGCTCAGGCCGGCATCAACGACAACGCCTGGACGCCTCCCGCCGCGCCGTGCGCCACCGACTTCGACAACGACGGACTCACCGGCGCGAGCGACCTCGCAACGCTGCTCTCATCGTGGGGCGACTGCTCCGGCTGCGCGGCGGACCTCACCGGCGACGACGCCATCGACGCCGGCGATCTCGCGACCCTCCTCGCCGCGTGGGGACCGTGCGCCGGCTGAGTCCCGCCGGATCTCGCCGCCTCGCGCTCAACCGGGTGCGGACAGCACAAGCCCCGCGTCGACGCTCCCGGTCGACGCGGGGCTGTCGTCTGAAGTCAACCGGCCCTGCGGCCCCGCAGCGCACCGGCGCCGCCGCGGATGGACAACGCGGCCAAAAGGACGACTTTCTGAACGCCACACTTTGATCGCGCGCTCCGATTGCTTAGCATCGAATCTGGTCAATTTGTCAAGGCGCCGCGTCGTGCGCGGCTTCCGCGTCATTTCGGAACGCTGCGGGTCATGGATGCGAGGGATTCGAGCGTCTCACACGAACAGCAGGATCACCATGAAGCAACACGCCACTCTCGTCGTCATGTTCGCGAGCCTCACCATGTTCTGCGTTTCCGCTCGCGCGGGGGACGTGTTGTTCTTCGACGACTTCGAAACGGGCGCGAGTCCGCTGTGGGGGAACGAGGCCGGCGACTGGAGCGCGGTGGGCGGCGTGTACAACGCGGCGAGCCCGGACAACGCGCCGAACTCGCACTCGACGCTCCCCTTCGAGATGCGGGACCTCGCGATTGAGGTCGACATCAACGGCGCCGCCGACGGCGGGGTGTGGGTTCGTTCCCGCCCCGCCGCGAACGCCGTGGGCGTCAAGGGCGTTCTGTTCGTCGCGAAGGGCGGCAATGTGTACTGGCACGTGGCGAGCGATACGGGATACGGCGCGATTCTCGGGAATGTCAACGGCGCGTACGCGCCCGGCGGCGACATCCACGTGCGAATCGAGGCGACATGCGACACCTACGCCGCGTACCTCAACGGCGCGAAGACCGCGGTCACCACCGTCACGACTGATCAGCATCCGTCGGGTCGCGTCGCGCTCTATGACTTCGGGACGCAGACATTCGACAATGTGATGCTGACCGGCGAGGAGATCACCTCGCCATGCCTGACGGACTTTGACGCCGATGGTCTGACCGGCCCGAGCGATCTCGCCGCGCTGCTCAGCACCTGGGGTTCGTGCATCGAATGTCAGACGGACCTCAACTGCGACGAGATGGTCGACGCCGGCGATCTGGCGACGCTGCTCGCCTCGTGGGGGCCGTGCGAGGGCTGAGTCCGTCCGCCTCCGAGCGCTCGATCGGGCGCGCACAGAAGAGCCCCGCGTCGCACGAAGCGTCGACGCGGGGCTGTCGTCTGCATCATCCGTCGGGGGAGACTCAGTCGCAGTCGCCCCACGCCGCGAGCAGGATCGCGAGATCGCCCGCATCCACCACGCCGCTCTCGTCGAGGTCGGCGTCGCCGTCGGATCCCCACTGGGCCAGAAGCGCGGCGAGGTCGTCGGGGCCCACCACGCCGTCCTTCGTGAGGTCGGCGACGCAGGCGGGTCCGCACTCGTCGGGCACGCCGTCGCCGTTCTCATCCGCCGCGGCGCCCGCCGCGATCTCGCATGAATCGGGAATATCGTTGTCGTTGCAATCCTGCGCATCGCCGTTCGCGAGGTCGATCACGTCGCCGACGCCGTTGCCGTTGCAGTCGTAATCGCCGATCCGCAGGTAGTAGACGTCCTGTTCGCCGTTGAACGTCGCCGCGTACGCGAGGTGCGCGCCGACGTCGTCCGAGATCAGTTCGTAGTAGTCGCCGATCTTCTGTTGCTGCGGGTAGCCGACGAACGGATCCCATTCCGGCGTGAGTTGCTCCGGATCGGACCACGTCCCGCCGCCGTCGGTCGAGAAGACGTAATACGTGGCGGACCGGAGCGTCTCCGGGTTGCCGACGGTGTCGTTGTAGACGACGTCGATGCGTCCGTTGGGCGCGACGTCCATCGTGCCGAACCACTGCCACGACGGCGGGGGACCGACGCCGCCGCCGTCCTCGGGATGCACGCGGATCGGCGAGGACCACGTCAGTCCGTCGTTCGAACGGATGAAGTGAACGTCGAGCGGATCGGGACCGGGCGGATCGACGGTGCACAAGAGGTAGACCTGACCGTTCAGTTCGCCCGGGGCGTGGTTGGTGCGGAGCCAGATCTGCCCGAGCAGGCCGCCGGGGTTCGGCCCCGCACTGAGCGTGATCGCGCCGCCGAGGTCGACCGGGACAAAGTTGTCGAACTGGACGGACTCGCCGGCGAACTGCGCGTTGGTCGACCGGGCGACCCAGCCCTGGCTGAAGTTCTGCGGGTTGCCGCCGCAATGCCAGAGCGCGCCGTCCGGTCCGACGTCCGGGACGCCGAAGAATGGCGTGCCGGGAACGACGATGGGCGGGGCGAAGGACATCGCGGTGTCGACGGAGCGGATGAACGTCTCGTTTCCGCAGCAGCCGGCGAAGGGACTCCACGCCGCGTAGATGTTGCCGTGACCGGGACCGCCCGTCTGGTCGAGGGTGAACCACTGCTTGTCGCCGCCGAACGCGGGAAACGGTCCCATCCACGTCTGGCCGCCGTCGTCGGAAAGGAAGAAGTCGGTGAGGAAGTTGCCCCGCAGGCTGTAGTAGTAGATCAGTCCCGTGTCATCGGCGTCGAGCACGGGGTCGGAGCGGAACAGGCCGGGCTGAATGACGCCGGGGAACGTCCACGTGCGTCCGCCGTCGTTCGACCACGCGTATCCCGCCTGGCGGAAGTTGTTCGCCTGGGTGTCGAACTGCCGCCAGCCGATCACGATGCGGTTGGGGGCCGTGGGGTCGACCGCGATCGACGGCTCGTTCGCGGCGTCGAAGATCATGTTCTGACCGGCCCCGTCGACGTTGACCTGGGTGGCGAAGAACCCGGGCAGCGCCGCGGACGCCGGGGCCGACGTGCGCGGCTGCGCGCCGAGCGGATGCGGCTCATACGTCTGCGTGGTCTGGCGTTCATCGTGACCGGGACGCCAGGGACCGGGGTCGTCCGGCGCGGCGGACATCGACATCGGCCACGCGAGCAGCAGGACGCCGGCGGCGACGGGGAAGCGAGCATTCAACATGGGTCTCTCTCTGAAACGAGGGGGCGGGGGAACGATCGATTGTACGGCGGGGGCGGGGCGGCGGATGCGGGGATTCCGGCCGCCCGTCCGGGTTCACCCGATGCGCGTACTCGCCGCTCGAGTCGGAAACACGCAAGAAACCGCAGGCGCGGCGACATGGACAGAGTGGGACAGGGATCGGGGCGGACTTCCGCCCGGTTTCAACACCTTCATCAGATCGAGGAGGACATGTCATGCGACGAGTCACCATGACGGGCGGTTGCTGCGCGCTCGCGCTGAGCCTGAGCACGACGACGCACGCCGATACGATCATCACGAGCTTCGAGTTCACGGATCAGAGCGGACTGTTCACGCTCGGCGCGGCGCCGGAGCGCGGCGTCTTCGAGGACGGCCTCGCCCAGACCGTCTTCAAGCCGGGGCTCTACCACACCGGGATGAACGCCTGGATGATCGCCCCCGGCGACACCGGCGAGATCACCTTCGAGACGCCGCTGGAGTCCCTGACGCTCTGGTTCCGTCAGCAGTTCCCCGACAACGACGCGACGCTGACGGTGACCGACACCACCGGCGCGATC
This sequence comes from Phycisphaerales bacterium, assembly GCA_965227335.1. Lineage (GTDB taxonomy): Bacteria > Planctomycetota > Phycisphaerae > Phycisphaerales > SM1A02 > CBDDFV01. The sequence continues at coordinate 695,888 of CBDDFV010000012.1, read as the reverse complement.
ATGCACATGCAGGCGGGGACGACGACGTACGAGGAGATCGTCCTCGCCATGCCCGCCGAGGGGCCGTACATTCAGAAAGTGCGGCTCGAGAACGCGGGAGCCGAGGGATGGGCGGTGATCGACGACCTCACCGCGTGCATCACGCTGAACAGCATGCCGGGGATTGTGGATCCGCTGCCGGGAGATCTGGGGACGAGTCCGTTCCACGTCGCGCTGACCGAAGTCGCGGGCGGGCTCGCCTCACCGATCTGGGGCGGCCCCGCGCCGAACGATGACGCGCGACTGTACGTGATCGACCAGGCGGGACAACTCGTGCGAGTGAACCTCGGGGACGGCGCGACGACCATCGTGCTCGACGTCGCCGACCAGCTCGTCCCGCTCGGCGTCTTCGGCCCCGAGACGTTCGACGAGCGCGGCCTGCTCGGCTTCGCCTTCCATCCCGACTTCGCCAGCAACGGCCGGCTCTATACCTACCAGTCCGAACCCGTCGACGGTCCCGCCGACTTCTCCACGATGCCGGAGGGCGAGGTCGCGGACCATCAGTCGGTCGTTGCGGAATGGCAGGCGACGGATCCGGCGGATCCGGACTGGACGGTCATGCCCGCGTCGAAACGGACGTTGCTGCGGGTCGATCAGCCGCAGTTCAACCACAACGCCGGCGCGATGCTCTTCGACGACGCGGGACGGCTGTACATCGCCTTCGGCGACGGCGGCGGGGCGGACGATCTCGACGGCCAGCCGTTCCTCGGCGGCGAGATCATCGGACACGGCGACGGCAACGGGCAGAACCCGCTGAATCCGCTCGGATCGCTCCTGCGGATCGATCCGCTGGGTTCGAACAGCGCGAACGGCGAGTACGGGATCCCGCGCGACAATCCCTTCGTCGGCGACGCCGACGCCATCGACGAAACGTACGCGTACGGCTTCCGCAACCCGTTCCGCATGTCGCGCGACGACGTCACCGGCGACATCCTGATTGCGGACGTCGGACAGAACGACATCGAGGAGATCAACACGCTGGTCGCGGGCGGCAACTACGGATGGCGCGAGAAGGAAGGCTCCTTCTTCTTCCTGCCCAATGGCGTGCAGCCGGGGTACGTGCTGGACGTCGACCTCGTCGGACTCACCGGGCTGACGGACCCGATCGCCGAGTACGACCACGACGAGGGTCTCGCCATCATCGGCGGCTTCGTCTATCGCGGCGATACGCTGCCGGGCCTCGAGGGCCGCTACGTCTTCGGCGACTGGTCGAGCGGCTTCCTCGCCAATAACGGACGACTGCTGCACCTGGACGACGAGGGTGAGATCAGCGAGTTCGTCCTGACGAACGGGGCGCCGAATCTCGGCATGTCGCTCCAGGGTTTCGCGCAGGATGCGTCGGGCGAGATCTACGTGCTCGCCAACACGACCGGCACGCCCTTCGGGGAGACCGGCGTGGTGCTCCGGATCGGACCAATCCCCGGCGACCTGAACGCCGACGGCGTCGTCGGGGCGGATGATCTCGCGGGCCTGCTCGCCGCGTGGGGCCCCTGCGTCCCCGCCTGTCCCGCCGATCTCGACGGCGACGGCGTCGTCGGGCCGGGGGACCTGGCCATTCTGCTCGCCAACTGGGGCTGAACCGCGTCCGCGATCAGCCCATCGCTCGCCGCCCCGGCGCCGTCACGCCGGGGCGGTTGTCGTTCGGCCGCCGGTGGTCGCCCCCGGCCTGCGTGCGTTGAAAGCGACCGGCAGGGGCGTCGAGACGGGATTTCGGCTGCGGCGTCGGACCGGCTACAATGAGGGATCCGAGAGGGGAAGCCGGCGGTCGCCGCGCTTCCGGACGGGCTCTCGGTGTTGATTTCGCTGGTGGGACGCGTTGACGCGGCCGATGTCGGTCACGCCGGGCGTCGCCAGGCCCTCTCAAGGATGCAGGTGTCGTCATGAGCACAGTCAATCCGCCCTCGTCTTCCGCCGCCGGGCCCGCCGCGACCGGACGTCCCGTTCCGCCCAACGTCGATCCGGAAACGGTGAGCCTCTCCGGCTACGTCATCGACGAGCGGTACGACCCGTCGACCGTGCAGACGACGGACCCGTCGGACCCGTCGAAACCGCATCCGCGGATCGCGGATCCCGGCCAGTATCCCTTCACGCGCGGCGTGCACGAGACGATGTACCGCACCCGCCTGTGGACCATGCGTCAGTTCGCGGGCTTCGGCTCCGCTGACGACACCAACAAGCGATTCAAGTACCTGCTGGAGAACGCCAAGGGCGCGAAGGCGAACACCGGCCTCTCCACCGCGTTCGACCTCCCGACGCTGATGGGGCGCGACTCGGACGATCCGCTCTCCGCCGGCGAGGTCGGTCGGTGCGGCGTGGCGATCGACACCATCGAAGATATGCACCGTCTCTACGCGGACATCCCGGTGGATGAAGTCACCGTGTCGCAGACGATCAACGGTCCCGCCGCGGTGATCTGGGCGCTCTACCTCGCGATGGCGAAGCAGCGCGGCATGGACTGGAAGAACCTCGGCGGCACGCTGCAGAACGACATTCTCAAGGAGTTCCACTCCCAGAACGAGTTCATCTATCCGCCGGAGGCGTCGGTGAAGCTGGTGGTCGACACGATCGAGTTCGCGACGCAGCATCTGCCGCGCTGGAACAGCGTGTCGATCAGCGGCTATCACATCCGCGAAGCCGGTTCGACCGCGACCCAGGAGCTCGCCTTCACGCTGCGGGACGGGATGGAGTACGTCGAGTGGGCGATGAAGCGGGGGCTGGACATCGACCTGTTCGCGCCGCGGCTGTCGTTCTTCTTCAACAGCCACAACGAGTTCTTCGAGGAGATCTGCAAGCTGCGGGCCGCGCGTCGCATCTGGGCGACGGTGATGAAGGAGCGTTACGGGGCGAAGAGCGAGCGTTCGTGGTGGATGCGTACGCACGTGCAGACGGCGGGTTGTTCGCTGACCGAGCAGCAGCCGTTGAACAACATCGTGCGGGTCGCCTACCAGGCGATGGCGGGCGTGCTGGGCGGTTGTCAGTCGCTGCACACGGACTCGATGGACGAGACGCTCGGTCTGCCGACGGAGACCGCGGTGCGGGTCGCGTTGCGCACGCAGCAGATTCTCGCCCACGAGACGGGCGTGCATCGCACGGTCGATCCGCTGGGCGGTTCGTGGTACGTCGAGGCGCTGACCGACCAGATGGAATCGGACGGCAACGCGATCATCAGCGAGATCGACGACATGGGCGGCGTGGTGGAGGGCATCCACAAGGGGTACTTCCGCCGCTCGATCGCGGAAGCGTCGTACCGGTTCGGCCAGGAGATGGAGGCGGGCGACCGCGTGATCGTGGGGGTGAACGCCTACCACGAGGGCGGTGACGACAACTCCGTCGAGATCCTGCAGATTCCGCATCAGGTCGAGGTCGACCAGTGCGATCGTCTCTCGACGTTCAAGAAGCAGCGCGACGCCGACGGCGTGGACCGCGCGCTGGACGCGGTGCGTCTGGCGTGCCGGAACGACGAGAACGTGATGCCGGCCCTGGTCGACGCCTCGCTCGCGAACTGCACGCTCGGCGAGATGGTGCAGGCGATGGCGGATGTGTACGGCCGGTATACCGGCGGTCCGGAGTGGTGATTCCGGCATGCGGCCGACGCGCACGCACGGCAACGCCCACCCGGGGCTCCGCCCCGGGGTAACGTCAAGCGATCTTTGTGTCCCAAGTTAGCCCATGGCTTTGCCATGGGGTTGCGCGCTGTCGGGGACCCGTCGCCAAATGACTTTCAACCCCATGGCAAAGCCATGGGCTAACATCGATCCTCATGGACCGCGCCGTCGCCCAGCACCTGCTCACCGATCTCCTCGCGCCCTTCCGCGCGAAGCCGTACGCCGACATCCGCTCCATGTGCGGCGCCGAACCGATCACCGGATCAATCAAACACGACGGCGTCACGTATCAAGACGAGATCCAGGCCTTCCCGGACGATCGCCGCCGCAGGAACATCCGCGTCATGGCGGCGATCGACGACGGCGGCTGGCGAGCGTTCTTTCCGATGAGCAGCGACTTCATCATGGCGCCGGACGGGACGTTCGTCGACGAATGCACATCGTGCGGCGCCGCGCTCGGCGGGCCCAAGGCGCGGGCGTGCCCGCAATGCGGCCAGGCTGTTCCGCCATCGGCGTAGGTTGGGTCCACGACCCAACACAAACGTACAACACGGGTGATTCGATGTTGGGTCGTGGACCCAACCTACGCTCCCCCTCAATCCGCCGGCGTACACCGCTCCGACGCCCACCGCCGCAGATACGCCACCTTCTCCGCCATCGTCACGCTCAACGGCGGCGAAATCTGGAGCGACTCGATCAGATCCTCCGTCGTCGGCTCGCGCTGCTCGCCGAACGCACGGTGCATCGACGCCACGACCGCCTGCTCGATCTCCGCCCCGCTGAATCCCTCCGACGCCTCCGCGACCGCGGCGAGATCGAACTCCTTCGGGTCCCGCTCCCGCTTCTTCAGGTGAATCTCGAAGATCTTCCGCCGCACGGTCTGCGTCGGGAGATCGACGAAGAAGATCTCGTCGAAACGACCCTTGCGCAATAGCTCCGGCGGCAACGCCTCGATATCGTTCGCCGTCGCCACCAGGAACACCGGCGCGGTGTGATCCTGCATCCACGTCAGCAACGTGCCGAACATCCGACGGGATAACCCGCCGTCGTTGCTCGTGCTCGCGGCGGACGCAAACCCCTTCTCGATCTCGTCGATCCACATCACAATCGGCGCCATCATCTCCGCCTGGTGCAGCACGTCGCGCAGACGCTTCTCCGACTCGCCGACGTACCGGTCATACAGGCGACCCGGGTCCAGACGCAGCAGCGGACGCTTCCACGCGGTGGCGATCGCCTTCGCGCAGAGACTCTTGCCGGCGCCCTGCACGCCGAGCATCAGCACGCCGCGCGGCGGAGTCAGACCATACGCCGCCGCCTCTTCGCTCAACGCGTCCTTTCGATCGTCGAGCCAGCCCTTCAGCTTCTTCAGGCCGCCGATCTCGGAGAGATCCACCGGCGTCTCGATGAACTCGAGCACGCCCGATCCCTGCAGATGGCGGCGCTTCGAGGCGATGATCGTGTTGAGATCGGAGATGTCGAGCTTGAGGTCGTCCGCGACGGCGTCCATGACGACGGTCTCGGCCTGGGCCCGGGTGAGGCCGCGCAGATTGCTGATGATGACCTCGACCTCCTTCTTCGAGAGGTTGACCTCGAAGTTGAAGAGGCGTTTGGCGCGGGCGAGGACATCGCGGGTGATCTTCCGCAGTTCGGTCGCGTCGGGCAGGGCGATGTCGAAGGGCGTCGCGACGTCGCGGACCGCGGGCGGATACACGTCGGTCTCGTCGATGAGGATGATCGTGCCGTGGTGCTCGGCGACGCTGGCGAGGGCCTCGCGGAAGCAGCGGCGGGTGCGGTGATCCTCGAGGTGGGGGCCCAGGTCGAAGAGCAGGTGGACGGCCCGCTCGTCCGGCGTCTGGGCGGCGACGTGGTACAGCGCGGCGGCGGGGTGTTCGGTCTTCGCCACGATCTCGCGTTTCGAGAACAGCCCGCGACGCAATCCCTCGGTGACCGACCACGCGTAGAGGGGCAGGTCGAGTTCGAGCACCGCGTCGAGCACGAGCGATCGCGCATGGGCCTCGTCGGGCGTCACGATGGAGACGCACGGATGCGCCGCCCGGAGAAGTCGCTGCAGTCGTTCCTTATCGGTCATGGCCGCCCCTTCGCCCTGCGATTGTGACGCGGGCGGCGGGATCTCGTCAACCGGGCGTCGGTGAATGGTCGACGGCAGGCTATGATGTCGCGACGCCCGATTCCTGGACGCTGAGTTCTCCTCATGGCCAATCTCGCCCACCGACCCCGCGCCGCGGCCCCGATGAAAGCGTCGAAGGCCAGTCAGTCCCGAGTGGTCCTCGTGCGCGAACCCTCGCGCCAGGTGCGTCGCATTGAAGAAACGGACCGACTGCCGGTGCACCTGGCGATCGGCGTGATCGCGACGCTGGGCGGGCTGATGCTGCTGTGGCTGCTCGGGACGATCGGATATCAGCTCGGTTTCGCGGCCCTGGTCGGCGCGCCGGAACTGACCGCCTCCCCCACCGCCGCGCTGGCCACGGGCGTCCGCCAGATCATGGCCGCGCCCCTGATGATCGTTCGCGCGACGATGGCGGAGCCGATGTGGCTGATGATCGCGTTCGCGATGATTTCGATTCCCGGCGCGGGTCTGAGCGCGGCCCGTCCGCAGCAGAAGGGCACGGCGAAGCCGACGACCTTCGTGGTCGTGATGTCGGCGATCGGGGCGACGGTCGGCATGCTGACGGCGATCGCGTTGCTCGTGTGGACGAGCGCGCCGTTGCGCACCGACGCGCTGGCCGTGCTGCCGGCGGACGCGACGCAGATCGGCGGGTGGCTGGATCGGCTGGACGTCATCGCAGGGTTCGACGTGCTGGCGATCGCGATCGCCGCGCTGTGGGTGGTGCTGATGTTCCGCATGCCGAACCCGACCTGGCTCCGGGCGCTGGGCGTCTCGGTGATGGTGCTCACGATGGTGGTGACGCTGGGGGGGGCGGCGGTGAGCCTCGGGGCCGCGGTCGAGATGCGGGCCCCCCGCACCGTGGTCGACATGCCGGACGTCAACGGCGACGCGGTCGAACCCGTGCTGCTGCTCGGCCACACGGCGCGTCATCACGCGGTGATGTCGGTTCACGATTTTCCGGCCATCCGTTTCGAACAGGGACCGGAGTTGATGATCCGGCGCGGCGCGGCGTCGGTGACGGAAGTCGCTCGCGGCGCGGCGGCGGTGCGGTTCGCGGACGAATAACCGCCGATTGCGTCACCGCGGACCTGGTCGCCCGTATCGCTGCACCGCTTCGGACACGATTCGGTGGACGGCGAACGGCTGGCGGAGCATGAGCCAGGCGGCTTCGAAGTAGTCGCTCCGGGTGGAGGCGAAACCGATCGAACCGAGGCCGCAGACCCGTTCGCGCATCTGGGCGAAGACGGAGACATGATCGATCTCGCGGAGCGGCGTTTCGAACGTGGCCGGACGCACGACGCCGCGCCGGACGATCATGCGTCGGTCGGTGAGCACATAGAGGCGGCTCCACCATTCGAGGGTCTGCCAGGCGAGTCGGATGCAGCCGGCGAGGACGCCGAAGGCGAGGGCCTGGACGTCGGTCCACCAGACGTTGACACGCTGGGAGACCCAGGCGAGCGCGAGGGCGACCGCCGCCACCCCGAGCAGCCATCCCAGCGACGAGAGCACGATGTAGATCGGGCTCGGGCGGAGCATGAGGATGACGATTTCATCGTCGCGAAGCAGATTCGCGGGGATGACGGCGGCGGCGGCGGCGGCCTCGAATCCGAGTTCGCCCGCATCGCCCGCCGCGTTCATCAGCCTTCGCGTCCGCTCGTCGGCGGGTCGGCGGGGGCGATGGTCGGTCGCAGGCGGCGGCGGGAGGGTGGTCATTGCGCCTCCGGACGGAGCACGGCGACGTCGGGCAGGTTGCGGTAGTAGTCGTCGTAGTCGAGGCCGTAGCCGACGACGAATTCGTCCTCGATATCGAAGCCGACGTACTCGCACGGCGTGCTCATGGCCGCTTCGATCTTCTTGCGGAGCAGGACGCACGCGCGGACGGAGCGGGCGTTGCGGGCCATGACCGTGTCGCGGATCAGTCGGATGGTGCCGCCGGAGTCGAGGATGTCGTCGACGATGAGGACGTGCCGTCCGGCGAGATCCTCGGGGATCGCGCCGACGAGCGCGGCGCCCTTGCTGGACGTCGACGCCCCGGGGTAGCTCGACACCGTCACCACCGAGATCCGCACGCGTTGCGGCAGGTGACGCATGAGGTCGGCGACGAAGATGACGCTGCCGGTGAGGATCGGCAGGAGGACGATGTCGCCGCCGTCGTCAAGGGCGTCGAGATCACGGGCGATCTCGGCCCCGAGTTCGCCGACCCGGGCGGCGATGCGGTCGCGGGGAATCAGGATGCGTTCAACGTCGGCGAACACGGGGCTATCGTACCCGCCGGGTCGCGTCACGGGAGTCATCCGCCGCCGGCGGGACGGCCGCCGTCCTGCAGACGAGGCTTCACCAGTTCGACCAGCGCTTTCAGCGTGGGATCGTCGCCCTTCTCCGCGGCGATGATCAGCGGGTCGTCCGGTCCGGTCGCCTTGTACATCAGATAGGCGAGCTGGACCGTCCGACGCGTGCTCCGCCGGGCGAGCGAGAGCACGGGCGCGAGTTCGCGGGAGTTCGGCCAGACGGATAACAGCCAGCCCTGGGCGGGGGCCGAGAGTTCGCCCCAGCCGATCTGCAACGCCTGCCGCGCACGATCGATACGGGCCAGATCCGTGACGGAGGCGTTCGGGCCCGGGCCCCTGGCCACGAGATGGCCGAGCAGGGCCATCGCCACCAGATCGTCCGCCCCGGACGGCGCCGCGACCCGGGTGATTGCGTCATCCGTCCATGCGTCATCGATCCGGATCCCTTCCACCTGGAACGGCGGCGTATCCGCGTCGAGGCCGAGTCCGCCGGGGATCGGGGCCCCCTGGTCGTTGATGCGGAAGTTGGTGATGGTCCGCAGTTCGACCATCGCGCCGCCCGCCGGATCCTCGCGCAGCGCGTCCGCCACGCCATGCAGTCGGAGGTCCACGGCGGCGGTCAGCGTCTCGCCGGGCCCCAGGCGAAGCCGCCGCCCGAGATCGACCACGATCTCTCGAATGGCCGGATCCTCGAGCGATCGCGGCGTGCGGGCCGCGATGAACATCAGGGCGTGCGGACGAATCGGACCTTCCGGATCGATCGCGAGCGGAAACGGCGATCGGTTGGTCAGGCGGATATCCACGATCACGGGCTCGTACGGCCCGAACGAGCGGGTGCGGGGCGTCACCCGCAGCGACAACGCGAGACGCGGATCATCACCGTATCGCTCCATCGCGCCGGGCAGACCGAGGGCGAGCTTGTTCAGCGCCTCGGCGGTGTCGTCGAGGGGGGGCCGTCGGCCGATCATCTCGGCCAGGTGATCGGCGCACCAGACGCCGAGGATCGACCCGGGGGCGCGTCGATAGACATCCAGAAACGCTCGCGCCGCGACCTTCTTCTCGCCCAGCTCCAGCCGGGCGAGGGCGAGACCGGCGCCGGCGGCGAGATCCTCGGACGCGATCGGTTCGAGCAGCGCCGCGGCCCGGGCGGGTTCATCCTCGCGGAGGAGGAGCCAGCCGTCGAAACGATCCCGGGCGACATCGGTCAGCGGTTCGATCTGCGTCGCGGTATCGAGGAAGCGCCGCGCCTCGGCCGGCGGTCCGTCGAGCCAGACCACGGCCCACGCCGTCTCGAGCAGGAACTTCGCCAACTGACGCTGGTCGGTGATGTTGTTGTCGACGAGCGACTTCGTGATTGCTTCGTAGTTGCCGACCACGGCGGCCAGCGCATCGGGCGCACGCGGGTCGTCGGTTCGATCGAGGATGACGGCGGCGGCGAGGAGCAGCGAGACGGGCAGCGGACCGGACAGCCCGGCGACCTCCACGGGCGAGACCTCGGGATTCTCCCGGGCGTACCACCGCTGGAACTCTTCGTCGTAGACGCGTCGGCGTTCCTCGAAGATCCGGAGGGCGCGGGTGGTGTCGCCCTGTCCCCACGCGGCGATGATCTGGTCCACGGCGACGTTGGGGCTGACTTTCTCGCGTCGTCCCAGCTGGAAGCGAACGATGGCGCTGTAGATCCGCGCCGCCCCGCGGTAGGCGCCGTGATTGAGCAGGAGCTGCCCCAGCGCGTGCATCGTCGCGAGATCGTCGGGGGCGGCGATCAGCAGGTTGACGAGCAGCTCCGCCTCGGCGTACGGGTCGTCGACGTTGAGCCGGAAGAACCCCGCCGCGATCGCCGCGGCGGTGCGGTTGGCGGGATCGAGTTCGACGGCGCGAGCGAGTTCTCGGGCGAATCCCTCGGCGTCTCCCCGCCGGCGATGGATCAGCGCGAGGTCGAGGGCCATGCGGCTTGCGAGATCGCGACCCGCGGCCTCGACGCCCGCGGGAGTGAGGAGGCGCTCCAGGGCGGCGATCCGCTCCTCGACGGTCTGATACCGATCGAGGGCGAGCGAAAGCCGCATGAGCCGCAGGACGGTGTCGTCGGGCTCCAGACGCACGAGGGTGTCGAGCGCCCGCCGCCGGAGCGGCTCGTTTTCGACGTGATCCGCGATGTTCAGGAGGAGCCGCCAGAGCTCCGGGTCGTCGGGGGCGAACCCGACCGCCTCCTCCATGATGAGGAGCGACGCCTGCATCGCATCGAGCGAAGGCTCCGGTGTGGTCAGCAACCGCAAAGCGGTGCCGGCGAGCGACCGGGCCAGGCGTGGCGATGCGTCGAACGGATCGTCAGGGGCGGCGACGCCGGACGGCTCCGCCGTGGGCGGCGGGGACGCGGGCTGATCGAGCGCGGCCATCGGCCCGAGCAGGGCCAGCAGCATCACGCCGAGACACCCCCGTCGGACAGCGGAGCGCGAAGTGGTGGAGAACACGGTCGACACCGGCGAGATCCCTTCCAGCAGAGACGACTTCGGACCGCCTCGGAGCAACCAGAGGCCGCACCGCGGCGTACCCTACCAGAGGTCGGGGACGGCGGTCGCGTCCGGATCCGGGGGCGCCCGGACGGGTCACGCCGCCGGGGTCGGCTGACGCCGGGCCGGGTGCGTTGACACTGCCTGCACCCGTTGGTACGGTCGAGGATTGCCAGAGTTCGTCGTCGTCGTCCCGTCGACGCCGCCGCGCGAGTCGGATCCCCGAACGCCCGGCGCGCCAATCCGGGGTTGACCCGACGACCTGACCCGACGACAGGCGGACGGATCCGCCGTATGACTGATTCCGGCTGGGATCGGTCCCGGCGACGGACCGTGCTTCCCTCAGATTGTGATTGAACACACCCACGGCTTGGTTCTCGGGATCGGCGCCCACCGATGATCCCGAGGCAAACAGGACGCAAGAATCCAGTGACGCAGGTCATGTCCCGGATCGTTATCGTGATCGCCGCTCTGGCGGGGCTTCTGGGCGCCCCGACAATGACGCAGGCGCAACCCGCCGACCCCTCCGCGGGTCTGGTGTCGGGTCCCGTGAGCAGCAGCGCGGAGCGGGCGGAACTCGCCGCGTTCGCCACCTGGTATGTCCAGCAGCTGGGGTCGAACGACATCGCCCAGCGTGAAGCTGCGCGAGAGAAGCTCGCGAGCCAGACGAGTCGCCCCGCCGTGTCCGACGGGTTCCGGTTCGCCTTCACCAAGGCGCTCATGGACGCCGGACTGATGGAGATCATCACCGGGGCGGACGCCCACGCGAGCACCAACGCGCTGCGTGTCGTCGCCACGCTCGGCTCCAAGGACGCGCTGGATGAAACCGTTCGTCTGACGTCCGACCCGCGCATGCATATCCGGCTGCGCGCCGCGGCGGCCGCCGCCCGGATTCTGCGGGAGACCACCGCCGCGAACAGCGTGCCCGAACGTCAGCGCGAGCAGGCCGTCACCCGGCTCGCCCAGGCGACGCGACGCGAGACCGATCCGCTGGTGCTGCGTCGGCTCTTCGAAGCGATGGCGGCGATGGACGCGCCGGCGGCCCGCCTCACCCTCGCCGACGCCCTGGCCGACGTCGTCAAGCGGCTGCAGAGCCTCAGTCCCGATCAGGCGGCGAGCGCGAACACGGTGCGGACCGTCGACAACCTCGACATCGTGCTCTACCGGCTGTACGACAGCTACCTGCGCGACATCTCCCGCTCCGAGAAGGAAAGCCTCGGCGCCGCGCTCGGACCCGCCCTCGGCGAACTCTACAACCTCGCCCTCACGCAGTGGGACCAGGCCCAGTCCAGCGAGACCGCCAAGGAGGTCTACGGTCGCATCCTCGGTCGCACCGAGTCGTTCCTGCAACGGATCGACACCATCGCCCGGATCAACGCCGTCGACCGACCCCGCACCGACCCGCAGCAGGTCGAGGACTACTGGCGACGGGGCGACAAGGCCCAGTTCCAGCAGCACTGGAACGCATGGCGCGGCATCCTGCAGAGCAACCCCTACAACATGTCCCGCTGATTCCGACGACGACGAGCCGCGCCCGGTCGCGCCGTGCGCGGTCGGCTACACTTGACGCATGCCAGGTCGCGGCGGCGCCGCCATTCTCATCGTCATCGCTCTTCTCGCCGTCGGCGCGGTCGCGCTCAGCCGGCTCGATCCCGCGCCGCCCCCCGCCGAATTCACCTTCGCCAACCGCAACGAGAACTTCACGCTCGATCCGCAGCGGATGAGCTGGATGCACGATCTCCGCGTCGGTTACGCGCTGTACGAACAACTCGTCCGCTGGAATCCCGACGACTTCACCATCATCCCCGGCGTCGCCATCGACTGGCGGCTCGCCGACGATCAGCGCACCTGGACCTTCACCCTCGCCTCCGACGCCCGCTGGTCCGACGGGCAACCCGTGACCGCCCACGACTTCGTCTGGTCGATCCAGCGGATGCTCATGCCCGATACGGCGGCGGACTACTCGGAACTCCTCTTCGCGATCGAGGGCGGCGAGGCGTTCTTCATCCATCGAAACGAACAGTCCGCGGCGTGGGCCGCGCTGCCGCCGGAGGCACGCACGTTCGACGCCGCGCTCGCGCAGCTCGAGGCCGCCGAAGCCCGCTTTGTCGAGACGGTCGGGGTGCGGGCCGTCGACGACCACACGCTTGAGATCCGCCTCGCCCAGCCCGTCCCCTACTTCCTCGACCTGCTCGCGTTCGCCGTGCTCTCGCCCGTCAACCGACCGACCGTCGAGGGGTGGACGCTGACGGACGAGGATCGCGCCGCGATGGTGCGTGACGGCTGGGCGACGATCGTCCCGCCGCCGTTCGCCGAACGCCGCTGGGTCAGCCTCGACCTCGCTACGGGTCGGCTGCGTCAGAATCACGCGTGGACGAAGCCCGCCCACTTCGTCGGCAACGGACCGTACACGCCGACGATGTGGCGGTATCGGCGGGGCCTGCGCCTCGAAGCCAGCCCGACCTACCACCGCGCCGACGAAGTACGCTGCCGAACCATCGAGTGCGTCGCCATCCCCAACCCGAGCACCGCCGTGCTGGCGTTCGAGACCGGACAGGTCGACTGGCTCACCGACATCGGCGCCGATTACGAATCCGACATGCTCGCCGAGGCGCGGGCGTACCTGGAGCGATATGGGCCCGAGATTGGCGAGGCGGTGGCCGGCGGCGCCTCCTGGGACGACGCACTCGCCGCCGCCCCGCCCCCCGGACCCGGCGAACGACGTGACCTGCATGCGTTGCCGACGTTCGGGACCGACTTCTACAGCTTCAACTGTCGTCCCACGCTGCTGGACGGCGGCTTCAATCCGTTCGCGGACGCCCGCGTCCGCCGCGCGTTCGTGCAGGCGGTGGATCGCGAGCTGCTGACCCGGGCCGTGACGCGTCTGCACGAGCCGGTCGCCACCACGATCACGCCCGAAGGCGCGATCCCGGGGTACGACCCGCCGGCCGGACTGGGGTGCGACCCCGACGCCGCGCGAGCCGAACTCGCCGCCGCGGGCTGGATCGATCGCGACGGCGACGGCCTGGTCGAGAACGATGCGGGCGAACGCTTCCCCATCGTCGACCTGCTCTACTCGACCAACGGCTCGCGCTACAAGCAGCTCTCGCTCGCACTCCGCGACATGTGGCGTGATGAACTCGGCGTGCAGGTCGAACTGCGGGGCATGGACGCGACGTTCTTCCGGCAGGATCTCAAGAACGGCCAGTTCATGATCGCCCGCGGCCGCTGGTACGGCGATTACGGCGACCCCTCCACCTTCCTGGACATCTTCCGCACCGGACACGGCAACAACGATCGCGGCTACTCGAACCCCCGCGTCGACGCGATGCTCGCCGCCGCCGACGCAGAGACCGACCCGGCGAGACGCTTCGCCATCATGCGGGACTGCGAGACGTTCCTGTTCCGGGAAGAAGCGCCGATGCTGATCCTCTGTCAGCTGATTCAGCTCTACATGTACGACCCGGCGCAGGTCACGGGACTCTGCCGTCAGCCGCGCCTCGTGCACTATCTGCATCGGGTCGAGACCGCGCGTTCGCGCGCCCGGGAGATCGCGGCGGAGAGGGGCGACGCATGACGTCGATGGTCGTCCGTCGTCTGCTGCAGTTGCCGCTGATCCTGCTCGCGGTGTACACCGCCACGTTCGCGCTGGCGTGGCTGATCCCGGGCAACCCGCTGGAGAAGCCGGAGGGACGTCGGCCCCGGGCGGAGATCATGCAGGCGATGCTCGAGCAGTACCGGCTCGACGATCCGTGGACGTTCTACTGGGACTATCTCGGCAAGGCGACGGGCGTGTCGTGGGCGATCGGCGCGCACGACCGGCCGTTCGATCTCGGACCGAGTCTTCAGCACGAGAACTGGTCCGTGAACGAGATCCTCGCATCCGGGTTCCCGGTGTCGGCGCTGATCGGCGTGACCGGGATCGCGCTGGCGTGCCTGATCGGGATGACGGCGGGCGTGGTCGGGGCGGTGCGGCCGGGGAGCGTGGCGGATGTCGCCGCGCTCGCCACGGCGCTCGTGGGCATCAGCCTTCCCGCGTTCGTGACGGGATCCGCGTTGCTGATCCTTTTCGCAGTGAAACTCGCGTGGCTGCCCGCGGCGGGGTGGGGATCATGGACGCATCTGATCCTGCCGTCGCTGACGCTGTCGCTGCCGTTCGCCGCCTACATCGCGCGGCTCACCCGGTTCAGCATGCTCGACGCCCTCGGGGAGGACTACGTGCGCACGGCGCGGGCGAAGGGGCTTTCGGAGCGGACGGTCATCCTGAAGCACGCCATGAAGAACGCGTTTCTGCCGGTGCTGAGTTACCTCGGCCCGGCGCTGGCGATGGCGATGACGGGGAGTTTCGTGGTCGAGAAGGTCTTCGCCGCGCCCGGACTCGGCGCGCATTTCGTCGACGCGGTGCTCGCCAAGGACCTGACGCTGATCATGGGCGTGGTCCTGACCTTTTCGAGTCTGCTGGTGGTGATGAACCTGGCGGTGGACGTGCTGTACCGCTGGGTGGATCCGCGGATGGGGTGAGGACGCCGGCGGCGGTCGGACGACACGGCCTTTCCGGGCCATGCGGTGGTGACGCGATCGGTGCGTCGTTGGGGGGCGTCGGTGCATTGACGCTGGCCCGTCTTCGCGGTACCCTCCCGCCTTTTGGACTCGCGCGAGGGGCGCGTGCGTCGCGTCAGGGCGGTGGGAACGACCGCGGACCTGACCGCGACCCCGGAAACGCCCGCCCGAGGGCCGCCAGGCGGCTCGACGAAGGATCAGCAGGCCCGCACCGACGGACGGCGACGGCGTTCGATCGATCCGTCCGGTCGATCATTCCGGTCGAAGTTTCGACCGGAGGGGCCCATCCGCCGCCGCGCGGGGCGACAATGAGACACGGGTCCCGACGGCCGGGGCCGGCGATCAGGAGAGGCACCAGGCGGCGACGCCCGGAAGGAACGACATGGCTGAGGCGCATCGGGCAGGGGACGGACCTCGCATCGCGGTGATCGGGTGCGGCGGGTGGGGCAAGAACATCGTGCGGACGATGAACGCCATCGGCGGTCTCGTCGCCGTGGCGGATCCGTCGGAGGCCGGCCGCGCCAAGGCGCGGGAACTGGCCCCGGACGCCGCGATCCACGAGGATCCGAAGGCGATCATCGCGGACGACACGATCGACGCGGTCATGATCGCGACCCCCGCGGAGACGCATTACGCCCTCGCGGCGGAAGCGCTTGATCGGGGCAAGGACGTCTTCGTCGAGAAGCCGATGACGATCGACGTCGGCGAGGCCCGCGACCTCATCGTCCGGGCGGAGCGGGCGGGGCGGATCCTGATGGTCGGCCACCTGCTCGAATATCACCCCGCGATCCTCAAGCTCAACGAGATGATCCGGGCCGGCGAGCTCGGCAAGGTCCGCTACCTGATCTCGAACCGGCTGAACCTCGGCAGGATCCGGACGGAGGAGAACGCCCTCTGGTCGTTCGCCCCGCACGACATCGCGGTGATCCTGCGGCTGGTCGGGATGTCGCCGATCCAGGTCGTCGCCACCGGCGGCGGCTACGTGACGCCGAACATCGCCGACGTCACGGTGACGCAGCTGCTCTTCGATTCCGGCGTGCGGGCCCACGTGTTCGTCTCGTGGCTGCATCCCTTCAAGGAGCAGAAGCTCGTCGTGATCGGCTCGAAGAAGATGGCGAGCTACGACGACGTCAACAAGGAGCTGGTGCTCTACGACCAGCGGGTCGACTGGGAGGAAGGCCAGCCCATCCCCGTGCGGGGCGAGGGCGTGCAGGTCGAGTTCCCCGCCGACGAACCGCTTCGCAACGAATGCCGGCACTTCGTCGACCGCGTGATCGACCGGCAGCCCGCCCTCACCCACGGACGCAGCGGCCTTGAAGTGCTCGAAATCCTCCACGGCGCCCAGCGCTCGCTCCAGACGAACGGCGTTCCGGTGGCCCTCACGGGAAGCCGCGGATCGGAACGCGTCAGCGATTCCGGACGCGCGGCGGTGATCGACGTCGAGCCCGCGTCAGTCCGCAAGGAGTCGACGCATGCCGTCTGAGATCCGCACCGACGACCGCTTCCCCGGCGTGAAGATCCACGAATCGGCGTACGTCGACGAGGGCTGCACGATCGGCGCGGGCACGAGGATCTGGCACTTCAGCCACGTCATGCCCAACGCGACGCTCGGCCGGAACTGCAACCTCGGCCAGAACGTCGTGGTGTCGCCGGACGTGACGCTGGGCGACAACGTCAAGGTGCAGAACAACGTCTCGATCTACACCGGCGTGATCCTGGAGGACGACGTCTTCTGCGGTCCGTCGATGGTCTTCACGAACGTGACCAACCCGCGGAGCGAGATCGTCCGACGCGACGAGTACCAGACCACCCGCGTGAAGAAGGGCGCGTCGATGGGCGCGAACTCGACGATCGTGTGCGGCCACACCGTGGGCGCCTTCGCCTTCATCGGCGCGGGCGCGGTGGTGGCCAAGGATGTCCCGGACTACGCGCTGATGGTCGGCGTCCCCGCGAAACGAATCGGCTGGATGTGCCGCTGCGGCGTGCGTCTCCCCGACGGCGCGGCGGTCGGTTCGACCGTCACGTGCAACGCGTGCAAGAACGAATACCAACTGGCGGGCGAGCATGAACTCGTCGCCGTGAACGAGGTGCAGGAGTCCACTCATGAACGTGCCCTTGCTTGACCTGAAGGCGCAGTACGACACGCTTCGCGACGAAATCGAACCCGTCGTGAAGGAGGTCATCGAATCACAGTGGTTCGTCATGGGCCCGAACGTCGTCGAACTCGAGAAGGAGATCGGCGAGTACTGCCGGGCGGACTACTCGATCGGCTGCGCCTCCGGCACCGACGCGATCCTCCTCGCCCTCTGGGCGCTGGACATCGGCCCGGGCGATGAGGTCATCTGCCCGTCGTACACCTTCTTCTCGACCGCGGGCTGCATTCACCGACTGGGCGCCACGCCCGTCTTCGCGGACATCGATCCGGCGACGTACAACGTCACCGTGGATTCGGTCCGCGCCGCCGCCGCGAAGTGCACGAACCTCAAGGCGATCATGCCGGTGCACCTCTTCGGCCAGATGGTCGACATGACCGCGTTCAACGCGTTGGGCAAGGAGCTCGGCGTTCCGGTCATCGAGGACGCGGCCCAGGCGATCGGTTCGGAAGACCCGCGCGGCGCCCGGGCGGGCGAAACCGGCGCGTTCGGCTGCTTCTCGTTCTTCCCCTCGAAGAACCTCGGCGGCTTCGGCGACGGCGGCGTCGTCACCACCAATGACGAGGACATGGCCGCGAAGGTCGGCATCCTGCGTCTGCACGGCGGCAAGCCGAAGTACTACCACCAGATCGTCGGCATGAACTCGCGTCTCGACGCGTTGCAGGCGGCGGTGCTCCGCGTGAAGCTGCGTCACCTCGACAAGTGGTCGGAGGGTCGCCAGACGAACGCGGCGTGGTACGACCAGGCGTTCAGCCAGAAGGGCGCCGCGACGTCCGCGACCTCGCTGCTGGACGGCGGCTTCCCGATCCGCACGCCGGAGCCGGCGGCCTCCGGCGCGCGTCACATCTACAACCAGTACGTGATCCGTGTCCCCGCCGCGATCCGCGACGAGTTGCGCGAGCATCTCAAGGCGAACGACATCGGCAACGAGGTGTACTACCCGGTGCCGCTGCATCTCCAGGAGTGCTTCGAGCACCTGAACTATTCAGAAGGCGATCTGCCGCACACGGAGCTCGCGGCGAAGGAGACGGTCGCGATTCCGATCTATCCGGAGCTGACGCCGGAGCAGAAGCAGTACGTCGTCGACACGATCGCCGCGTTCGTCGGCGAACACGCCGCCGCGACCGCGTAACGCCCCACGTCCAGATGGAACAACCACAGCCCCCGGCTCTGCCGGGGGTTGTTTGTTGGCAGTGATGTGATCGTTCGCCCACGGCTTCGCCGTGGGCGAACGTGCCGTGTAGTTCGTCGTAGGTTGGGCCCCCGGCCCAACATCGATTCACCCGCGTTGCCCATTCGATGTTGGGCCGGGGGCCCAACCGACGCGTGAATCGAACCGTCGATCAATACTCGTACACGCCGCGCTTCGTCTTGTCGCCCAGGCGACCCGCGGTCACGAGCTGACGCAGCAGCGGACACGGAAAATACTTGTCCTGCCCGAGCTCCGTGTACAGCACCATCATGATGTCGTGACAGACGTCGAGGCCGATGAAGTCCGCCAGACGCAGCGGGCCCATCGGGAAGTTGCAGCCGAGCTTCATGATGCCGTCGATCGCTTCCGGCTCCGCAACGCCTTCCATCCACGCGTAGAACGCTTCGTTGATCATCGGCATCAGCACACGGTTCGAGACGAAACCCGCGCGATCGTTGGCCGGGATCGGCGTCTTGCCCAACTGCTCCGACAACGCGATTGTGCGTTCCGTCACGTCGTCCGTCGTTGCGAGTCCCTTGATCACCTCGACCAGCTTCATCACCGGCACCGGGTTGAAGAAGTGCATCCCGATCACCCGGTGCGCATCCTCGCCCACCGTCGATGCAATGTCGGTGATCGAGATCGACGACGTGTTCGTCCCCAGAATCACGTCCTTCCCGAACGTCGCCTGCATCGACCGGAACAGCTTCCGCTTGACGTCCAGATTCTCCGTCGCCGCCTCGACGACAAAGCCCGCAGCACTCGCGTCCGACATCGAGGTCGTGTACGACAGCCGGCCCAGCGCGGCGTCCGCCTCCGCCTGCGTCATCCGCTCCTTCTCGACGTTCCGACCCACCGTCTTCGCGTGGTACGCCTTCGCCCGCTCCAACTGCTCCTCGGAAATGTCGATCTGCCACGCGTCCAGCCCCTTCATCGCGGCGGTCAACGCAATTCCCGAACCCATCGTCCCCGCCCCGATGACAGCGATGCTCTTCACGTCAGACATGACCGACCAGACCTCTCCTGATGATGGAACGCCCCGCCCGGCCGCGCACAACACGCACCGGCCGCCGACGGGGGGACCATCCTAGAAGGGCCGACCCGAAAGACAAGCCGGCGCCCATGTTCGGGCGCCGGACGGGGTTTCGATGCCGCCGAAGATCAGCGCCGACTCACGGGAGATACAGACACTCCCCCCACTCCGCGAGCAGCGCGGCGAGGTCGGCCGCCCCGTACGGCGTCCCCCAGTTGGCGAGGAGGATCGCGATGTCCGCCGCGTCGACGAAGTCGGAGCCGTCGAGGTCGTAGTTGCACTTGGTGCCGCTGCACGGCGCGCCGGAGCAGTCGACGAACATCGTGCCGAAACCCGCGTCGTTGATCGTCGCGCCGCCGACGCGGATGAGCACGGGCTGGCCGCACTCGACGAACGTGAAGATCTCGGAGCCGCCGAGCGGACAGTCCGGGCCGTCGTCGTTACAGACGATGAGCGCCTCCTCGCCGGGCGGGCAGCCCCAGTCGTAGTAGACGGCGATGCGGGTGTCGATGTCGACGTGGCCGCACGTCGTGAGCCAGAGGTCCCCGTAGCACTGGGGGTCGTAGCGGTACCAGACGTCCGCGTAGATCTGTCCGCACGGCGTGGGGTCGCCGTCCGCCACCGCCTTGGCGTTGGTGAATTCGTACTCGCCGCCGGTCATGACCTCGATGGCGTCTTCGCACGTTTCGTTCGGCGGACCGCCGGGGGGATCGTCGCCGGCGGGCGCGGCGACGGTCAGCGCCGCGACGCTGAGGGCGATGATGGACCAGAGAACGCCGGGAATCGATCGCATCATGTGAGTCTCCTCGATCTGCCCATGCCCCACTGTCGCCCCGTCACTGTACCGTCCCGGCGACCCCGGCCCCAAGAGAAAAACAGCGGCTGTGACACGCGTGTGACGGACGGGCCGGTCACACCCGCGGGCCGCGGCTGAACCGGTGCAGACAGACCGCGGCGGCGACGCCGACGTTGAGCGAATCGACCCCCGCCGCCATCGGGATCCGCACGATGTGATCCGCCTGCTCCAGCGTCGCGGGGGCGATCCCCTCGTACTCCTGTCCGACGATGAGCCCGACCCGCTCGGGACGCGCGATCTCGTCGAGCCCGCGGGCGTCCGGACCGATCGCCGCCGCGATCAGCGTCACGCCCCGGTCCTGCAACCGCGCCAGGTCCTGCTCCCAGTCGTCGCTGATCGCCCACGGCGTCGTGAGCACGTGGCCGATCGAGACGCGGATCGACTTCCGGTAGAGCGGGTCATGGCACTTCGGGCTGAGGATGACGGCGTCGACCGCGAACGCGGCGGCGTTCCGAAAGAGAAGTCCGATGTTGTCGATGTTGGTGATGTTCTCGCACAGCAGCAGGGTGAGCGGTCCCGTGCGTGCGGCGGGGAGCAGATCGAGGACGGCGTCGACGGTCCGGGTCGCCGGGTCCGGCCGATGGCCGACCGCCAGCACGCCGCGATGGATGGGAAAGCCGGCGACCTGCTTCAGCGCGTCCGCGTGGGCGACGTAGACGGGCACGTCCTCCGGCGCGAGGGGCGCGATGCGGTCGACCCAGTTCGGCGCGAGCAGGACGGACTTCGTCAGTCCCGGGATGGCGAGCATCTTTTCGACGGTGAGCGCCTGCTCCCCGATGAAGAGTCCGGGTCGACCGTCGGGGCCGAGCAGATCGCGGTCGCGGATATCGCGGTAGTCGTCGAGACGCGGGTCGTCGGGATCGGTGATCGTCACGAGCATGAACGAACATGTTGTACCCGTTCGGCGGTCGCCGGGGTCGGTCGGGGGGGGACCGGCTACACTGGTGGTCCATGGCGAACGAACCTGAATCGAAGGACCTGACGCCGCCGGACGAAGGGTCGAACGGCGGCGGCGCCGCGCTCGAGGTGCGGCCCGAGGACGCCCAGGTCGCGGAGATGCTCGGGCACACGATTGACGTGCCCGTGCTCGCAAGCGTCGTCGATCTGCAGCGGGCGCCGGATGCGGCGGACACGCTGGAGACGCTGGAGGACGACGAGGCCGTCGAACTCCTCGAGCAGATGGAGGACGAGAAGGCGGCCGAAGCCCTCGCCCACATGGCGCGTCCGCTCGCGGTCGGGGTGCTCGAGGACCTCGCGGCGAAGAACGCCGAGTACGCCAGCCGTCTCCTCAGCCTCATGGCCCCGGACGACGCGGCGGACCTTCTCCAGCCGCTCGACGACGAGGAGACCGCCCGACTGCTCGACGTCATGGACGACGAGCCGGCCGAGGATCTCTCCCGCCTGATCACGTACGACGAGGAGTCGGCGGGCGGGATGATGACGACGGACTTCCTCGCCGTCGCCGTCGACGCCACGGTCCGCCAGGCGATCGAGTACATCCGCGCGAATCCCATCGATCCTGACCTTCGCGACGCCCTCGTCGTCGACACCCAGAACCACCTCGTCGGCCTGCTCGATCTGCGCAGACTCCTGCTCGCCCACGACGAGGAGCGGATCGAGACCCTGATGTACACGAACGTCACGGTCGTGCCGCCGGATCTGGACCGCGAGGAAGTCGCCCGCACCTTCGACCGCTACGACCACGCGATGCTGCCCGTCATCGACGAGGAACGCCGGCTGCTCGGCATCGTCACCGTCGACGACGTCATCGACATCATCCGGGCCGAACACACGGAAGACGTCCAGAAGACGGTCGGCGCCGGCGCCGGCGAGGCGGTCTACTCGAGTCTGCTCGAAAAGATCAAGGGACGCTCGGTCTGGCTGATCATCAGCCTCATGATCACCATGCCCGCCGCGTTCATCGTCCTGCAGTTCGAAACGCTGATCGAGGATCTCGCTTTCCTCGCGGTGCTCATGCCGGTGGTCGCGGCGGTGGCGGGGAACGCCGGACACCAGGCCCTCGCCGTCACGCTGCGCGGCATCGTGCTTGACGAAGTGCGTCCCGACCGCGTGCTCCCGCTCATCCTTCGCGAAGGATCGGTCGGCGCGCTCAACGGCCTGATCGTCGGGGCGGCGCTGACCGGCGTCGTCACCGGCATCTCCTTCGTCGTCGAAACCGCGAACTGGAAGCTCGGGCTGATCGCCGGCGGATCAATGACCGTGTCGATGTTCATCGGCACCCTGACCGGATCGGCCGTGCCGCTGCTCATGAAGCGCTTCGGAGCGGACCCCGCGGCGGCGTCGGCGATCTTCCTGATCATGATCACGGACGCCATCTCCTTCTCATCCCTGCTCGGCCTCGCGTTCCTCGCCCAGGCGTGGCTGAGCTGAGGCAGGCCGGACGTCGCCGATGTCAGAGTTCTCCGACCACCTGATCGACGAAGTCATCGAGGACATCGAGCCGACCCCGCACAGCCGACGCTGGCGGTGGGTCGGCCTCGTCGTCGGACTCGTGCTCCTCTCCGCCGCGATCGCCATGGTCGTCCAGCAGCGCAGCGAAGTCGCCGACGCCTGGCGGGCCGTCCGCTCGCCCGATCCCGTCGCCCTCGCCGTGCTCTGCGGCGCCGTCTTCGTCAACGTCTTCCTCACCGGCGCGATGTACCGGGCGCTCCTCAGCAAGTGGGCGAAGGTGTCCTACACGGAGATGACCTGCCTCATGGGCGCGGCGACGCTCGTCAACTACGTCCCCATGCAGCCCGGACTCTTCGGACGCATCGCCTACCACAAGACCGTCCACGGCGTGCCCGCCCGTGCGTGCGCCCGCACCGTCCTCGAAGCGTCCGGGACGTCCGGCGTGCTCGCGCTGCTCCTCGCGGCGGGGCTCGTGCTGTCGAGCCTGGTCGACGGGTCGATCGCGCTGTCCCTCATTCCACCCGCCGCGCTCGTCATCGGCGCGCTCGCCTACTCGCCGACCCGACGCCTCGGACGAGCCGGCGTGATCCGATTCATCGAACTGTTCGTCTGGGCCGCGCGATACTGGGCGGCGTTCGAACTGATCGACCAGTCGATCCCCCCCGCGACCGCGATGGCGTTCTCGTGTGTGACGGCGATCGTGAACATGGTGCCGTTCATCAGCAACGGACTCGGACTGCGGGAATGGGCGAACGGACTCGCGGCGGGCTTCCTGCAGGCCGCCGCCCTCGCCGCGGCACTCTCCGCCGAACTCGTCAATCGCGCGGCGGAGATCGCGGTGGTCGTTCCCACCGGCCTGATCGGCGGCGCCGCCCTGGGCCTCTGGCGTGGAGCCCGCAACGGCGCGACGAGTCAGGACCCGGGCGAAGCGTCCGAGAAGGCCCCTGAAACAGTCAGAAACGACGATTCCGCCGCGGCCGACTGACCCGGCGCCCCCGGATTCCCTTGGCCCCGGCCCCCACCGGTCGGTATCCTGAAGGATTGCCCCCCCGCGGGGTCTCGGAGGAGATCCATGGCGTCGCTGACGCACGCATCCCGTCGTCGCCGCATCATCGCGGCCGGCCTGCTGGCCGGCGGGCTGTCGATGTCCGCCGCCGCGGACCGGAGCTGGCGGGATCTCGGAGGCGTGCGACTCGCGCCCGGGTGTGAATCGACCGTCTGCGCCGACACGATCTGCCTGCTCGATCCCTTCTGCTGCGACGCCCTGTGGGATCCGGCGTGCAGCGACCTCGCCCTGTCGATCTGCACCGACGGCCAGGTCACGTGCGAACAGCCGGGCCCCCTCACCCGCACCGGGACGCCCCTCGATACGATCCGGTCCGAACCGGAGATGTGGTTCAACTTCGTCGCGCCGGAGACGGGCACCGTCCGGCTCGCGGCGTCGGGCGGTCCGGCCGCCGACACGGAACTCGAGGTCTACCGCGGATGCGATCCCACCGTCTGTCCCCCCGCCCCGGATGACCTCGTCGGCGTCAACGACGACTGCGCGCACTGCGGCGACTTCTCGTCGTTCCTCGAACTGCCGGTGATCGCCGGGCACTGCTACAAGATCCGTCTCGGCGTGTGGTTCGATGAGGCGGATGCGATGACCGATCCCGCCCTGACCGTCCGCTACCGCGAGGCGCAGACCGCCGATGACGACCTGATCGACCGCGGCTGCGCCAACGGCGAGGGTCGGTGTGACGAGGCGAAGGCCACGCCCGGGTGCGAGGACGCGGAATGCTGCCGCGCCGTGTGTGCGATCGATCCCTTCTGCTGCGAGACCGAATGGGACGCCAATTGCGCGGCCCTCGCGGCGACCGCGTGTACGGACGGCTGCCGCGTCGAGATCGAACTCGACGATATTCGTGAGATCGAGACGAACGGCGACGATCTCAACGGCAGTTGCCAGGCCGCCCCGCAGACCGTCCAGCTCGGCGACGCCTTTTTCGGATCCGCGTGGGCGCAGAACGGCGCGCGAGATACGGACTGGTGGCGATTCACGCTCGACGAGGCGACCACGATCCGCCTCTGGGCGGGCGCCGAATTCCCGGCCGTGATCTACGTGATCGGCGGCGTCGACCAGTGCGTGCCGCAGATTCTCCGGACGACGGGCGGGGCGGCGGACTGTGCCGGCGGCGACACCGCCGAACTGCATCTCGGCCCCGGCGAATACGCGATCTTCGTCGCCCCCGCCGCCTACGAAGGCGTGCCGATGCGGGGATCGACGGGGAATCACTACCGCATCGAACTGAACGTCGTTGACGACTGATCGACAACGCCCCGCATCGTCCTGACGAACGACGCGGGGCGTGGCAGAGGATGTGGTCGCAGGTCTATTCCCGCAGCGGTGCGATCCGACGCACGCCGTCGACCAGCGCGAGGCCGCGCAGGGCGTCGACGGACGCTTCGCCGATCACGATCGGCGACTGGGGCGGCGTCGCGAGGACGACGAGTCGACGGTCACGGAGCGTGCGCACGACGGCGCGGCGCCGGGTCTCGTCAATCAGCACCGTGACCCGCACCCGACCCGTGCGATCGCGAAGCTCCCGATCGAGCACCTGCGCGACCCGCAGATCATCGATCGCCGTCTGCAGATCCCGACGCGCGACGTCCGCGGCGGCGCGGAGGACGTTGGCCTCCGCGGCGTCCGTGATGGCGGCGTCGCGCAACGCCTCCAGCCCGCGGGCGGCCGGCATGTACGCCGGATCCGCGAGCACGACGCCTTCGAGCAGACGTTCCGCCGCGTCGCGTTCACCGTCCGCATACGCCTGCGCGGCGGCGATGACGAGACGCTCCGCGGTCCGGTGTCCGCCGGCGGCGATGAAGCCGCGCTCGCCTTCGCGTTGCCAGAGCGCCGCGAGTTCCGTCCGCAGTTCACGCAGGACGACGACCGGCGGATGCTCCGGCGCGAACTGCATCGCCAGCCGCAGCGCGCTGTCCGCGGCGGGGAGATCGAGTCGGACGAGCGACGCGGCGGACTGCACGACCTGGAGGTTCGACGCGGCGCGAGCGGTCGCGCGAGCCGCTTCCTCGATGCGTGCGGGATCAGGCGGCGCGGGCGCTTCATCCGCCTCGGTCGGCGCGGCGTCGGCGACTTCCGCATCGATCACTTCGCGGGCGGCGGCCGCTTCGAGCGCCGGCGTCGCCTGACCGCCGTCGCCGGCCGGAGCGCCGGCGCGACGTCGGCCTCGCATGCCGCCCGGACTTTCCTCGGACGACGCGTTCTGCACGTCGGCCTCCCCCCGTTCGGCGGCCGCACCCGCATCCTGGGCGGGATCGGCTTTGGCGTCTCCGCCCCCGCCGCCTCCGCCCAGACCTCTTGATCGCGCCGCCGGCGCGCCGGCGTGCCGCCCCGCCGCGCCCGCGGCGGACTGACGAACGGGCCCCGGTTGAGCGTTCGCCGACTTGCCCTTCGCCGGCGGCGCCGGCGGCGGAGCAGCCGACGGACGCGCCGTGGGCGGCGCGGCGGAAGCGGGCGGCGGCGCGACCGTCAGGTCGGGCAGCGCGGCCAGACGATCCGCCGCGACGACATCGAGCGCGACCACGCCGGCGTGCGCGCGTAACACAGCGTCCTTGGCGATGTATCCGACGAACGCCTCGCCCACGACCGGCGTTTCCCCGAGCATGATCGGCGCGGTTTCCGCCGGGGCCGTGTGCATGTGGAAGGACCA
Source organism: Phycisphaerales bacterium (assembly GCA_965227335.1). Classification (GTDB taxonomy): domain Bacteria; phylum Planctomycetota; class Phycisphaerae; order Phycisphaerales; family SM1A02; genus CBDDFV01. Next base: position 669,402 of record CBDDFV010000012.1, on the reverse strand, counting down.
CAACTCAACGCCAGACCCGGTCATCGTCGACAACGGTACGCCGAGTGAGATCGTGTCGGTGTCAGGCGCTGATTCGAACCAGTAGCGGAGTTGACTCGCACGCGTCTCGGTCTGCAACGCCGTCCCGCCGGCGGTCGGCGTCCGACCGAACGCAAGGCCTTCGACGCCGTATTGCGCCTCCTGCAAGCGACGCAACTGCTCGTTTTCTTCCGCGGGCAGGCCCTTCGTCTGCTCGAAGAGACCGCGGTACTTCAGATCGACCTGCGCCGCATCACGCAGCACCTTGGCGGTCGGATGCGTCGGCGAATCGGCGAGCACCTGGCCGAGCTGATCCACGATGTCGGCGCCGAATGCGTCATCCGTGCGGCCCAGCAGATTGGCGTCCAGCTCCATCCGGCCGGCCTGCTCCTGCAGACGCTGCCGACGCTGGCCGAACACGCCCTCCCACGACTGGCCGCGCGGCATCTCGATCGGCACCGCCACGAGCATCCGCTCGCCGCCGATCACCGTCCGCACCTTCTCCACCGCCACGAAACTCGTGAACGGCGTGACGAGCTGATACTGCTCGCCGAGGGCGACGACCTTCGATTTGATGTCGTCCGGCGCGTTCCCCTGCTGCACCGCCTCGAGATGCGGACGGAGCAGATCCTCGACCTGGGCGCGGGCCCAGAGGCTCGGCAGTTGATCGTTCTGATCCGATTCGCGCGGCAGGTTCACCGCGATCGTCTTGTCGTACCCGCCGCGCCCCGTGCGCCCGCGCACCCGCAGCTTTGCGTTGACGGCGTCCGCGCCGTCGGTGAGTCGGTAGCGAGCGTGGACGATGATGGGATCCTCATCGTGCAGATCCGGCACGGGATCGGGCGTGAGTTCGAACGACTCCACGCCGACGCCGTCGAGCGTGATCGCGATGTTGGTCAGGACGGGGCTGGCGATGCGTTTCACGAAGCGAGCGACGATCTCCGCGGGGTCGCTGGAGAGCGAGCAGAAATCCGCCGCGCCGGCCCCGGCCCGCGCGAGTTCATCGAGCAGGTAGCGGTTGGGGCTGTCGCCGATGCCGATCGTGAACACGCGGGTGTGATCGCGGGCGTCGCGGGCGGCCTGGATGATTTCCATATCGTTGCCGACTTCGCCGTCGGACAGGAACATCACGATGCGGATCGGACGATCGTCCTCTTCCGCGTCGTCGGCCGCGGCGCGTTCGAGCGCACGGAGCACGGCGGGCTTCATTTCGGTGCCGCCGCCGCCCTGTCGGGCGTCGACATAGGCGCGGGCTTCCGCCCGGTTCTCGGGCGTGTTCGGCTTCGGTTCGTTCCACAGCACGCCGAGCGAGTTGTTGAACGTCACGATGTTGAACGTGTCGCCTTCACGCATCGTCCCGAGCGCGTCCCGAAGGACGTTCTTCGCCTGCTCGATCGGGAACCCCTCCATCGAACCCGAGCAGTCGAGCACGAAGATGAGTTCGCGGCTGACGATCAGATCCTCGGCGACGCGGGCGGGCGGATCGATCATCACGGTGACGAATCCCTCGTCGCCGTCGCCGTGCGCGAACACGGCTTCCTCGATCGTGTCCGCGGTCTGCGTCCACTGGAAGCGGAAGTCCCGGTTGGGGATCTCCGTCTTGCGAGCGAGTTCGAACGACGCCGCGGTCGGCCGTTCATCATCGTTGCGACGACCCGCTTCCCGAATGCGATTGATCTCGTGCAGTTCGCTCGCGACGTCGACGATGCCGGGGCCGCCGGTGGCGAGGTTCACGGTGACGGAGATGTCATGGCCGGCCCGGACGCCGGGGGGCGTGGGCATCGGCGAGATCCGCCGCGCATCGGGGACCTGGTCGGTGTTCTGTTCGTATCCCGCCCCCGGGGCGCCGGCGTCACGGATCGCGCGACGCATGTCGGTATAGAACCAGCGTTGGGCGATGCGACCGACGCCGTCGGGGTAGAGCACGCCCGCTTCCTTCGCGCCGTTCGCGTAGGACACGACGAACGCCGCGCGGATCTCGGGCTGGATCGGCTGGTTCGTGTCGCGGTCGACGCCGAACCACGTCGCGCCGGGCGGCGCAATGGAGACCGCGCCGTCGAGGAGCACGCGGAGCCGGCCGAGACTCAGGCGATCATCGTCCGCCTTTGCGCCGTGTTCGTCCGGCGTGTCGACGTCGTGAATCTCGATCGTCGCGGGACCGCGGAGAATCACGCCCCGGCGCGGCGTGAGTTCCGCGGGGGTGAGCGACGGGCTGTTGACCGGCCGGCCCGGGATGTACCGCGGCGCGACGGTCATCGGGAAATCGAACTGAAACACGCCGTCGACGCTCGTCACCGTCTCGACGTAGCTGATCTCGATGTCGATCGTCTCGCCGGGCGGGATATTGCCGACCGTCTGGGTGAAGATGTTCGGACGCTCCTGCTCCAGCAGACTCGCGATCTGGCCGCTGCGAATCGCGGCGTCGTAGATCCGACGCGCCTGCTCACGCTCCTTCACGTCGCCGATCACGACACGATCGCCGATCGTCATCGTCATGCGATCGACGGCGCCGCGATGACTCAGCGGGAACGTGTACACCGCCTCGATCGGGATGTCGTACGCGTTCTGGAAGGTCTGGGTGACTGTGACGCGGGCGAAGCGGCCCGCGATGTCGGCCACGACATCGGTGTGCTGCAGCGGACAGGGGCCGATGACCGCGCCGTCCTTCGCACGCGCCTCGAGCCGGCCGCCGTCGGGGACCATGATCACGTCGTCCGCCATGGCGCTGCGTTCGGGCATGACGAGCAGCGCGGCGACGCCGGCGAGCAACGCCAGCACCGCCGCGAAACGGAGACGCGGACCCTGCAGACTCGCCAGCACGGCGCGGAAGGAGAACGACGACGACGACGACGACGACGGCGTCGGCGCCGCCGGCTGCCGCTCGTGCGCGAGCGCAGCCATCAGGCGGTCGCGTCCCGCCGCCGCGGCGTCGGCGTTGCGCTCATGCCAGTCGCGAAGCAGCGTGTCGAGCTCGTCGCGGGCCGGAAGGGCGTCGGGGGTCGGCGGCTGATCATGGTTCGGTCGGGGATCGTGGTTGGCGTTCATGAGGCGATCACCTCCTGCATCAGGCCGGCGAGCCGTTCGCGGGCGCGGCCGAGCAGCTTGTAGTAGCCGCTGCGCGACAGACCAAGGGCGGTCGCGGCGGCGGCGATGGGATCTGCGTCGAGGTAGTAGAGATGAATGGCGAGCCGCTCCCGGTCGGAGAGCTTGTCCATCGCGGCGTCGAGCCGTTGCAGCGCTTCGTCGCGCTGGGCGGATTCGACGTGCGGGGCGGGCTCGTCATGTCGCGCGGCCTGTCGGGCGGCCTGGTTGAGCATGGCGCGGTCCTCGTGTTTCGCGCGACGACCCGCCGCGCGTCGACGTTCGGAACAGACGAACCGAGCCACGCCATAGAGCCACGGCCGGAGCTTCTCCGGCTCGACCACGGCGTCGAGTCGACGCCACGCCCGGATGAACGTCTCCTGAAGCGCGTCCTCCGCGTCGATCCCGCCGGGAAGGCGTTTTCGACAGAGAGCAAGCACCACGGCGGCGTGCCGGTCGTAGAGCCGACCAAACGCAGCGTGATCTCCGCCCTGAGCGGCGGCGAGGTCCGCGGCGTCGTCGGTCATCATGTTGTTCATGGCCGCCCGCCTTCCCGGGTCTCCGCCCGGTGACACAAAATCCCCGCCGGAACCGTTATCGGCCGAACGGAGCAACCCCCCCGACCATGCACCGGGATCGCGATTTCAGGCGTCGACCGCCGAAAACGAGGCCACCGTCCGACGGAGCCCCTCGTGAAAGTCGACCGCCGGCTCGTAGCCCAGGACCTCTCGCGCGCGGCTGATATCCGCCCAGCTCCGCACGACTTCCCCCGCCCGGGCGTCGGCGCGATCGAACGACGGATCGACGCCCAGCGTCTCGGCGAGGGCGGTGATCAGATCGACGAGCGAGTAGGACGCGCCACACGCGACGTTGAAGACATCGCCGCGCAGTTCGTGTGCGCACGTCGCGGCGAGCAGGTTCGCCCGCACGGCGTTCTCGACGTACGTGAAGTCGCGGGTCTGCGTTCCGTCGCCGAACACGGTCGGACGTTCGCCCCGCTGCATGGCCGTGATCCACCGGGGGATGACCGCCGCGTACGCGGAGTCGGGACGCTGACGCGGGCCGAAGATGTTGAAGTAGCGAAGGGAGACGGTGGCGAGACCGTAGGTGAAGGCGTAGGCGCGCATCAGGGTTTCCGCCGCGAGCTTGGCCGCGGCGTACGGCGACATCGGCCGGGGGAGCATCGATTCGCGCAACGGGAGTTCCGGCTGGTCGCCGTACGCACTGCTCGACGCGGCGTAGACGACGCGTTCGACCTCGTGTCGGCGGGCGGCCTCGAGCACCGACAGCGTCCCCGTCGCGTTCACTTCGAGATAGAGACGCGGCTCTCGGAACGAGCGCGGCACGGAGCCGAGGGCGGCCTCGTGAAAGATCACCGACGCCCCGGCGGTCGCGGCGTCGAGGGCGGCGTCGTCGAGGATCGAGCCTTCGACGAAGGTGAACCGGTCATCGCATCGGCGGGCGGACGCGAGGTTTTCAGGTCGACCGTTGGACAGATCGTCGATCGCGCGCACGGTTGCGCCGGCGTCGAGCAGGGCGTCGACCAGATGCGAACCGATGAATCCGGCCCCGCCCGTCACACAGACGATGCGTCCGGACAGGGCGGCGCGAAGATCGTCGTCGACCGGCGTCGTCATGCGTCGTCCGTCGGCGGGGCGGGCGGGAGCGGCGGCGGGGCGTCGAGGGCGGGGTCGAAGTTGGGCGTCGGCGGCTTGATCCGCAGCCGCCAGATCTTCGAACGCACGACGCGGAAGCGATCGACGACATCGCGTTCGAGGGTGAGGGTGGCGAACTCCCAGGTGTCGAACCGCGGGTAGATGACGTCGACCTCGGCGGAGAGGCCTCGCACGCGAACCTCGCTCACCGAGATCACCGGGCGGTCGTCGGCGGAGGTCATGATGCGGCCGAAACCGGCCTTCTCGATGACGCGGTCGTAGACCCATTTCTTCGTGCGAGGCGGCAGGTTGACGGCGATGTCATCCCATCCGGCGCCGTGGCGGGCCCGCACCCAGACGACGGCCTCGGACATGAGCGTCGGGACGGGCTCGGTGACGGGCGTGCCGACGAAACTGGGCGTCCCCCGCACCGGCGGGTACGTGACGTTGACGCCGCACCCGATGAGGGCGACGGCGACGAGGAGCAGGCCGGGAAGGACGACGCGGGCGGCGGGCGAAGTCGGTCGGCAGCGCATGAGAGTCTCCAGCGAGAGTCGCGGGGATCGCGAGGGTCCGGGAATCCCGCGGCGAGGCGCGGCGGGCCGGACAAACCCCGTAGTCTACCGCGCTCCGCCCCGCGTCGGGTCGCTCGCCATCTCCGGACCGGCCTACCATGACCCATGCCAGAGCACGGTCGACTTCAGCACGGACGGGTGGTGATCGGGATCAGCGGCGCCAGCGGCGCGGCGTACGCGAAGCGGTGCATCGAACTGCTCGCCGCCGCCGACGTCGAGGTCCACCTGACCCTCTCCTCCCTCGGCCGGCGTCTCGTCGCGGACGAACTCGGCATGAAACGCATTGATCTGGATGAACTCTCGGGCGGCCGGGCCGACCGGGTGACGCTGTATCCCGACGCCGACGTCGGGGCCACGATCGCCTCCGGCTCGTTCCTCCACGACGGGATGATCATCGTCCCGGGGTCGAGCAACACGCTCGCCTCGATCGCGGCGGGCCTGACGAGCAATCTCCTCCAGCGGGCCGCGACGGTGACGCTCAAGGAGAATCGGCCGCTGATCCTGGCGTACCGCGAGTGTCCGATTTCGAAGATCGATCTGCGGAACATGGCGACGTTCACCGAGGCGGGCGGGGTCGTGGCCCCGTTGTCGCCGGGGTTCTACATGATGCCGACGATGGCGAGCGATCTGGTGGACTTCATGGCCGCGCGTCTGCTCGATCTGATCGGCGCGCCGCATGATCTCGCAGTGCGGTGGTCGGGCGGGGATTGACGCGAGCGACCAACGAACCCCACGGGCCAGCCCCCGGCTCCGCCGGGGGTCAAGCCACGAACGTCATCGGATTCACGGCGACACCGTCACCCGATCCACCAACGACCCCCCCCGAGCACCTCACCACCCAACAACGACCGGGGCAACCCCCCGCGGGCCGGCGCACACCCAACAACGATCGCAGCGCAACCCCCCGCGGAGCGGCGCACACCCAACAACGATCGCAGCGTAACCCCCCGCGGAGCGGGGGGCTGGTCCTGGAGTCATCACGCGCCGTCGACTTCCGAACCGTTCACCGTCAGCCGCGCGGGATGGCCGAACCACTCGCGCCGGCCGTCGCCGTATTTCTCTTCGAGCGTCGAGACCACGTCGGCCATCGTGCCGTCGGGCGCGACCCAGCCGCCGTCGACATCCGGGAAGTCGAGCGTGCAGTTCTCGCACTTCTTGCCGTCGTAGAACCGGATCGGGCACCAGAACGACTCGACGTTGCGCAGCATCTCCGCTCCGAGCGAATAGACGCCGGTCATCCAGTCGCAGTAGAGACACCAGATGAGATCGTGGCCGACCAGGCCCTCGAACTTCTGCCGACTGACATTCACCCACTCCGCATGCTTGTAGCGGGGAAAGCGGAGCAGGAACACGAGCCACGGATAGAGGAACAACTCCGCCGCCCGCACGAGGACGAACGCGGGCAGCGAGATCGCCGTCACCCACAACGCGAGGTGATTGCGCCACCAGCCGACCTGCGAATTCAGGTACCGCACGATGCGCGGCCCCTTCACCGCATCGCGCCGCAACAGTTCATGTCCCCAGTTCCAGAGATGGAGCCCCACGAACTGCGCGATGATCGAACCAAGCAGGCCGCGCCATCCCCAGATCGACAGCCCGACCGCCCAGGGAACCCACGTGAACAGCGACACGACGACGTCGAGCATCGGCGCGCGGGTGAGCGAGGCGCCGAGGGCGCGTCCGGGCCCGCCGAGTCTCGTGATCAGGGCGATGAGGAGCGCGGCGAGGAGTCCGCCGCCGCCGATGAAGGCCGCCGAGATGAGAATTGCCATGGCGCGATCATACCGACCCCACGCCGCCGGCTCCGCCGCCGGACACGCCGCGGAGGGCGCTCGCCAGGTGCGTCAGGTCACGCCGCGCGTTTCTTCGCTTCGATCCGGTGGCGGGGCGGGATGCGGACATCCCATGCGAGTCGGAGTTTCGCGAGCGTCCAGATGACGATCCAGCTGGTGTCGATCTGCCACCACGCGAGTCCGTGCCGGGCGGATGTGGGGAAGGCGTGGTGGTTGTTGTGCCAGCCTTCGCCGAAGGCGAGGATGCCGAAGATGGCGTTGTTGCGGCTTTCGTCGTGGCTTTCGAAGGGCTGGGAGCCCCAGATGTGACAGACGGAGTTGATGCTCCAGGTCACGTGGTGGACGAAGAAGATCCGCACGAGTCCGCCCCAGACGACGCCGAGGCCGAAGGCCGTCCACGTCCCGTAGATCGCGCCGGCGATGACGCCGGGGATGAGGAGGCCGAGGCCGACCCAGAGCGGGAAGAGCTTGTGGACGGCCTGGATCATCCGGTTGTTCCGGAAGTCGACGAGGTAGCGGTCGCCGTCCTTGTGACGGAAGCCCTTCTCGAAAATCCAGCCCGTGTGGGCGTGCCAGAAGCCCCGCAGGGTGCCGATCACGCCGCCGCCCCAGTGGTGCGGCGAGTGCGGATCGTCCTGATCGTCGGAGTGCTGGTGGTGGCGGCGGTGGGCGCCGACCCAGTTGAGAATCGGCCCTTCGGTGGCCATCGAGCCGAGGATCGCGAAGAGCGCCTCGATCGGCCGGAAGGTGGAGAAGGACTTGTGGGTAAAGAGCCGGTGGAAGCCGATCGTGATCCCCAGCCCGGTGAGACAGTACATCACGCCGAGGAGGACCAGATAGAGCCAGTCGACGCCGAACCCCCAGGTGAAGACGATGACGCCGATCAACGCCGCGAAAGGGGCGAGGACGACGATGAGCACGATGATGCGTTCGAGAAGCGGCGCGGGCGCGGCAACTTCAGGGTCGCGTGTGTGGACAGATGACATGGGAATTTATTCGTTTCAACCCGAGTAGGGAAGAGAAGACGGGGGCTCGCGCACTCGGGAGCTGCGCGAGGATTTCAGGCCCGGTCGGCGAGGAGGCCGACCTGACGGACTGCAGAGCATACTTGATCGACCGATCGTTCGCCTGCAGTGCATTGATTGTACGGAGCCCGGGCGATGCGTTCCGCCGCGCGGCCCGCCCGCGGGCCCGATCGGGGCGGTTTCCCCGGACGAAAACGCCCGCCTTGACGGCGGGCGTGTTGATTGTGACAAATAGAGGTCATTCGCGCGGATTCGCGCGGAATCCGCTCTACTGGCAGGCTCCCCACTGGGAGAGCAGGATCGCGAGGTCGGACGCGCCGACCACGCGGTCGCCGTCAATATCCGCCACGGAGCCCGGGTTGGGCCCCCAGGCGCTGAGGAGAATCGCGAGGTCCGCGGCGTTGACGTTCCCGGTGCAGTTCAGGTCGGCGAGGCAGGAGGGCGGCGGGACGACCTCAAAGCGGACGGATCGGTCCTCCTCGAGGGCGAGGGGGATCTGCGCCCCGTTGGACGAGTAGGCCACCCAGGACGTGAGACCATCGATGGTGGGTCCGGAGCCGGTGTCCGTGAACGTCACCTCGAGGATGCCTTCGCAGTCGAGTCCGGAGAGGGCGAGGCCGTCGGTGCAGCAGGGGCTCCACACGTGGTCGGAGGTGAACACGAGGTCGCCGGATCCGCCCGAGTAGCCGTCGCCGGGGTCGTCCTTCACGGTGATCTCGCCGCCGTCGTCATCGTTGATGAACTCGTACATCAACTCCGCATCGCCGCCGTCGGGATCATTGGGGATCGCCCGATCGTGCACGACGAACATCGTCAGCCCTTCCGCCGTCTCGGCGAACACAATGTGCGAGCGGTCGGCGATCGGGGTGAGAAGGGGCCCGTTCCAGGAGTCGCCCTCCGGGATGTTGTAGCCGTAGAACTCCGCGGCCGTCGTCCCGAGCGACGGGTACGCGCCGAGGACGCCGAGGACGTTGTCGGCGAAATCGCCGGCCCCCGGGGAGGACTCCTGCGAAACGCGGATCTGCTTGCCGCAGATCCCGTCGCAGGGGCGGGTGAAGGTGATGAAATCAGTCGCCCAGCCGATGCCCCCCACCGGCGGCATGTCGATGACGACCCGGGTGATCGCCTCGCCGGCCACGATGAACTCGGTCGACACCCCGTTGCCCGCGCCAGGGTCGCCGGCGGAGACCGTCATCGCGTCGACCTCGTTGTCCGCGGCGTCGAACGCTCTCACGGTGAAGGTGTCGGCCACGTCGATGTCGATGATGAACAGCCGGACCGAGGTCACGGGCGGGTCGAAGTCCATCTGGACGTCGATCGGCGGGCTGCCGATCGGGTCGGTGAGACCGCCGCTGCCGGACGACATCGGGTTGTCGCTGCCCGCGCCGGTGAAGGCCACCGCCGGACTCCCTTCGACCGCAAGGATCGGCAGCGCGCGGGAGCCCGGGATGCTGAAGATCACCCCGAGGTCGGCGTACTGATCGCCGATCGGCGTGCCTTCCTCGAGCCCTTCGAAGTCCACCAGGAACAACTCGAACAGATCGTCCCCGGAAGCCGGGGGCGCAATGGCGACCACGCTCGCCACATATGCCGCGACCAGGATCGTGTGCATCTGAAGATCTCCTCTCCGATCCGGACCTCCGGCGTTCCACGGATCGATACTCACCAATCTACCGCGTGACGTTGCCGGCTCAAACGGGAAAGTGAGTTGAGCGAGCCCGCCCCCGTCGCGCGGCGGGGCTCCGGGGAAGCAAAAGAACCGGGCCAACAAAGTCCGGGCGGTGATCGGAGGCCGAGGGATGCGTTCCGCCGCGCGGCCCGCCCGCGGGCCCGATCGGGGCGGTTTCCCCGGACGAAAGCGCCCGCCGGAACGGCGGGCGTGTTGATTTGACGAATTGAGGTCATTCGCGCGGATCTGCGCGGAATCCGATCTACTGGCAGGTCCCCCACTGGGACAGCAGCGCGGCGAGATCGGCGGCCCCGACGACGCGATCGCCGTCGATATCCGCGATCGAACCGGGGTTCGGGCCCCACGCGCTGAGGAGGATCGCCAGGTCCGCCGCGTCGACGTTGCCGGTGCAGTTGAGATCCGCGAGACAGGAGGGCGGCGGGACGACCTCGAAGCGGACGGCGCGGTCTTCCTCGAGGGCGAGCGGGATCTGATCGCCATTGGATGAGTAGGCGACCCATTCGGTCAGGCCGGCGATCGTGGGTCCGGATCCGATGTCGGTGAACGTGACCTCGAGGAGGCCCTCGCAGTCCAGTCCGGAGAGGGCGAGACCGTCGGTACAGCAGGTGCTCCAGACGTGGTCAGACGTGAAGACGAGGTCGCCGGGTTCGCCGGAGTAGTCGTCGACGGGGTCGTCCTTCACGGTGATCTCGCCGCCGTCGACGTCGTTGATGAACTCGTACATCATTTCTGCATCGCCGCCGTCGGCGTCGGGCGAGCCGGCGCGATCGTGCACGACGAACATGGTGAGCCCCTCGAGGGTCTCGGCGAAGACCATATGGGTGCGATCCGCCTCGGGCGTCAGCAGCGCGCCGTTCCAGGAGCTGCCGTCGGGGATGCCGTAGCCGAAGAACTCCTCGGCCGTCGTCCCGAGCGACGGATACGCGCCGAGGAAGCCGAGGACGTTGTCGGCGAAGTCGCCCACGCCGGGGGCGGACTCCTGCGAGACGCGGATCTGTTTACCGCAGATCCCGTCGCAGGGACGGGTGAAGGTGATGAAGTCGGTCGCCCAGCCGACACCCGAGGGGGTGTCAGGCCCATCGATCAGGACGCGCGAGATCGCGTCGCCCGCGACGTTGAACTCGGTCGACACGCCGTTGCCGGTCCCGGGATCGCCGACGCCGATCGTCTGGGCGTCAACTTCGTTGTCCTCGGCGTCGAACGCCCGGAGGGTGAAGATGTCGCCGCCGTCGATGTCGATGATGAACAGCCGCACCGAGGTGACCGGCGGATCAAAGTCCATCTGGATGTCGCTGGGCGCCCCGAAGTCCCCATCGACGACGGGATCGGTCAGGCCGCCGCTGCCGGAGGACATTGGCGTGTCCGGCAATCCGCCGACCCCGAAAGCGACCTGCGGCGCGCCTTCGACAGCGATGATCGGCAGATCCTTCGAGCCGGGGAGCGAGAACGTCACACCGAACTCGGCGTACTGGGTGGAGATCGCGGTCCCTTGCGGAAACTCCTCGAAGTCGACGAGGAACAGTTCGAAGGAGTCGCCCGCGTGAGCGGCGGGGACTACGGCCAGAAGGCCGGCCAGGGCGGCCGATTGAACGATTGTCATGGCGATCTCCTCTCCGGCCGCGCCTCCATCGGACGACGCATCGATGTCATCCAATCTACCGGATCAGGGTCAGCGTTCAAGGACATTCGGACCGCACGGCATGCAACGATCGGCCCGCATGAAAAACCCCGGCCAGAGGCCGGGGCTGGGGTGGGTGGTGGTGCGCTCGAAATCGCGATTGGGCCTCAGCCGTTCCACTCCCGCAGTTCGGGGCCGGTGTACTCCGCCAGCGGGCGGATGATCCGGTTGTTCTGGTGCTGCTCCATGATGTGGGCGCACCAGCCGGTGACGCGGCTGGCCACGAAGATCGGCGTGTACTGCGGGACGGGGATGCCCATCACGTAATACGTCATGCCGCACGGGAAGTCGACGTTGGGGTGGATGTTCTTGTCGTCGAGCATGATCCGCTGGACTTCATCGCCCATGTCGAACCACTTCTTCGAATCCGGACCCTGCGCCTCGGCGATCTTGAGGCCCCACTCGCGAAGGATCGCCGCGCGGTGGTCGCCGTTCTTGTAGACGCGGTGACCGAAGCCCATGAGCTTGCGCTTCGTCTCGAACGCGTTCTCCATGAACTGACGGACCGTGCCGCCCTGGAGGACGAAGGCGTCGATCTCCTTCATCATCTCCATGGCCTTCTCGTTGGCCCCGCCGTGGAGTTCGCCCTTGAGCGCGCCGACGCCGCCGCACACCGCGGAGTGCATGTCGCTGAGCGTCGATGCGATGACGCGGCTCGTGAACGTCGACGCGTTGAAGTCATGCTCGGCGTAGAGAACGAGCGAGACGTCCATCGCCTTCGCCTTCAGTTCGTCCGGCTTCTCGCCGGTCATGCACCAGAGCAGGTTCGCCGAGTGGTCGAGCGACGGATCGGGGTCGACCGGCGTCTTGCCGTCGCGCACCATCTGGCCGTAGCCGATGATCGTGGGGATCTGGGCCATGAGACGCTTCGCCTTCCGGAGTTCCGCCTCCGGCGAGTTGTCCTCGACGTCGGGGTCGGAATGCGCCAGGTACGACACGCCCGTCCGCAGGATGCCCATCGGGTGCGAATCGAGTTCCTTCGTCGCGATCTCCCGCAGCACCGACTTCAGACCGTCGGGAATCGCCCGCATGCCCTTGATCTCGTCCTTGAACGAGGCGAGTTCGTCCGCTGACGGCTTGTGTCCCACCAGCAGCAGGAAGGCGACCTCCTCGAATGTGGCGTTCGCGGCGAGGTCGGCGATCTCGTACCCGCGATAGATCAGCGAGGTCTGGTTGACGGAGCAGATCTGCGTGTCGCCGATCGTCTGGCCGGCGAGGCCGCGGGTGTCCTTGGGCTTGTCGGCGGTGGTGGTCATGGGGGGTCCTTCGGAAGAGCAGGGGAACAGGGGAACAGGAAATCAGGGGAACAGGAGATCAGGAGGGGCGCCTAGCCGTGGATCATGCGGCCTTCGGCGCCCATCGCGGCGTCGTGGAGGGCTTCGTGCATGGTCGGGTGGGCGTGCATCGTCGAGATGATGTCTTCGGCGGTCGCCTCGAGCCGGATCGCGAGGCAGACCTCGCCGATGATTTCGGACGCGTCCTCCGAGAAGATGTGCGCGCCGAGGATCTCGTTGTACGGCTTGGCGGTGATGAGCTTGACGAGGCCGTCGGTCGCGCCGACCGCAATCGCCTTGCCGTGACCCTTGAACTGGTAGGTCGAGGCGACGTAGTCGACGCCGGCTTCCTTCGCCGCGCGTTCGGTCATGCCGACCGACGCGATCTGCGGGTTGCAGTAGGTGCAGCCGGGGATCGCCTTGTAGTCGACGCCGAGGGTGTGATGGCCGGCGATGCGTTCGACACAGGTGATCGCCTCTTCGGACGAGACGTGGGCGAGCCAGGGCGGGCCGATGCAGTCGCCGATCGCGTAGACGCCGGGGACGGACGTCGCGTACGTCGGTTCGTCGGCGGTCTTGTAGTCCGTCTTGATGTGGCCGTTCTCGATCTCGAGGCCGAGGCTGTCGTCGCAGAGGCCGTCCGTGCGTCCGACCACGCCGACCGCGACGAGCACCTTCTCCGCCTCGATGGTCTGGGTCTTCTTGTCGTCGTTGACGTCGACGACGGTGACGGTCGCACCGTTCTTCGTCTTCTCGATCGCCTTGACGGTCGTGCTCGTATGGAACTCGATGCCCTGCTTCTTGAAGGTGCGGAGCGCCATCTTCGAGACGTCGTCGTCCTCGACGGGCAGGATCCGGTCCATCATCTCGATGACGGTGACCTTCGTGCCGAACGCGTTGAAGAAGTAGGCGAACTCCATGCCGATGGCGCCGGAGCCGACGACGACCATCGACTCGGGCCGCTCGGGGACCGTGAGGGCGGAGTACGACGAGAGAATCGTCTCATGGTCGAACTTCGCGAACGGCAGCTCGCGCGGCGCCGCGCCGGTGGCGACGATGATCTTGTCCGCCGTGATCGTCTGCTTCACCTTCTTCTCGCCGGCGCCGTGGTAGTAGTCGCCGGACGAGGCGTGGACCTCGACCTTGCACGGCTTGCCGTTCGCGGCCCCGCTGACGATCTTCGCGTGCCCCTCGATGTGGTCGATCTTGTTCTTCTTGAACAGGTACGCCACGCCGCTGTTGAGCTTGCCGGTGATGTCGCGGCTGCGCCCGATGATGTCCTTCCAGTTGATCTTGACGTCCTTCGCCTCGATCCCCCACTCGTGTCCGTTGCGGATCGCCTCCATGTAGAGCTCGGCGTTGTGGAGGAGGGCCTTGGTCGGGATGCAGCCCCAGTTGAGGCAGACGCCGCCGAGCTTGTCGCGCTCGATGCAGGCGGTCTTCATGCCGAGCTGGGCGGCGCGGATGGCGCCGACATAGCCGCCGGGGCCGGAGCCGATGACGAGGAGGTCATAGTGCTGCGTATCAGACACAGGGGCGATCCTTCAGGAAGGGGGCGGATTGGAAGCGGTCGGACCCGCCACGGAGGAGGTCCGCGGGCGGGAAGGCCCGCATTGTATCGATCCTGCGGATTCCCGCGCGCCTCCCAACCCCCGCCGGAAGCGATTCGGGCCCCCGCCGCCGGCGAAGAAAACCGTCGGAATCGAGCCGGCAGACATTAGAATTGACGCCTCGGCGCTTCCGCCGACGGGGAGGGGAACGAATGCAATCCAGTCAACTCGCTCTGACCGCCGCCGTGATCCTGATCACCGCCGCCTCGGCGCTGGCGGACCCGACCATCATCGCCTTCGGCCTGCCGCATGAACCGCTGGGCGATGCGGAACTGACCTTCACGGACGACACGCTCACCGTGGCCGGGATCGGGGCCGCCGGAACCGACGGCGTCGCGATCGCCCCGGGCGATGCCGCGGGCTGGAGCGCGGCGGTCGATTTCGGCCTCGCCGGCGCCCTCGCGTCGAACAGCCGACTCGATCTCGTCGCATCGTTCGATGTCGACGGCGGACCGGCGGTCGCCCACCTCGCCTTTGTCGAAACCGCCCGCGGCCTGACCTCCGTGCAGGTCCCGACGCTGACGACCGACGGCCCGACCACCGTCGAACTGCGACTCGACGGCGTCACGGTCGATTCGATCGTGCTCGGCCCGCCGCCGTTCGGCGAAATCGCCCGCGGAGCGATCGGGTCCGTCGGGGATGCCGCGCCGAGCGTCCGCGTGGACCGCACCGCCGCCGACGGGGTCCTCGCCCGCACGCTCGTCGTCACGACGCCGGAGCCGACGATGATCACGCTCGCGGGTTCGACGCCGGTCCTCGCCGATGAGATCCGCGTGCGCACGAAAGCGTCGCCGCGCGGCCCGATCGCCGACGCCGCCGTCGCGCTGACCGCGTCCGGCCTCGACGCCTTCACCCTGCGACGCGAGGGACTCGTGCAGTTCGGCCTGGACCTGCGTCCGTCCGGCGACCTGACCCTCGTCGGGGAGCTCGACGAAGCAAGCGGGCCGACCGTCCGCATCACCGAAGTCTCCGCCTTGAACGATGCGTCGATCGAGATCACGCCGATCGACGCCGAGGACGACTCGACGACGGCCGAGATCCGGGCCACCGTGGAGAATCCGGGCGGCGGACCGCCGTTCCTCGCCTGGCAGCGGATCGTTTCGGGGCACGGCGCGAACGGGGAGACCGCGGAGATCGCCCACGGCACGTTCTTCATGGGGGCGTGCGGGTGTTCGTTCTCCTTCCTGGCGGACGACCCGGCGCTGGACAACGATCCGGTCAAGACGGTCATCGCGCGGCTGAACGGCGCCGCGGTCGCGACGGTCATCGACAAGCCGGGCTTCAACATGTGGAGCACCGGCGCCGTGCAACTGCCGGAAGAATGGACCTTTGAACTCGATCCGACGGCGCCGCCCGGACAGTTCGCCTACCGGGAGCGGTGCCGCTGGGATGCGCCGACCACGATCTACATCCAGGAGACCGGCACGATCGAGGTCGATGAGGTCGAGGTCCATGTCCTCGCCGCGGCGCCCTCGCCCGACGAAGCCCCGATCTCGATCGATGGCATGACGGTCTGGCACACGGGCTTCTTCGACCCGACGGTGGACTTCATCTACACCGACCTCGGGTTTGGCGCCGCCGACTGCGCACCGGACCTCGACGGCGACGGCGCCGTGGACGCCGCGGATCTTGCGACGCTGCTGGGCGCCTGGGGCGTCTGCGCGGCGTGCCAAGCGGATCTCGACGGCGACGGAACGGTCGGCGCCGCGGACCTGGCGATGCTGCTGGGGGCGTGGGGCGGGTGCGAGGCCGGGTGAGGCCTCCGCGCGGTTGAATCCCGCCGCCCCCCCGCTACACTCCTCCATTCACCCCTTCCCGGAGCCTCGCCGTGGCTGAGTCATTCCGCTGCTCGATCGTCACCCCCGCCGCGACCATGTTCGATGGCGAGGTGACCTACGCCCAGACCCCCGCCTGGGACGGCTCGATGGGCGTGATGCCCTCGCAATCGCCGATGCTCACGCGGCTGGACATCGGCGCCCTCCGCCTCGATATCCCGGGCGGCGGCTCCGAGTGGTTCCTGATCGAGGGCGGCTTCGCCCAGGTCGGGGACGATACCCTCAACATCATCACGGATCGCTGCACGAAGGCGGCGGATCTGGATATGGCCGAGGCGGAGGCGGAACTCAAGGAAGCGAACGCCCGGATCACGACCTCCGGCGCAGATCAGGCCGCGGTCGCTCACGATCAACGCCGCGCGATGGCGAAGATCGCCCTCCTGCGATCCGCGGGTCGGTAAGCCGCCCTCTGCCGGTAAGATTGGCTCATGGCCGACGACGCCCCCGCCTCCACCGCTGAGACCACAACCCCGCATGTCGACGCCGACGGTGATCGTCCGGCGATCGATGACCTGCCCCTCGAGGGTCGCGTCGAGGCGTTGCTGCTGTCGACGGATCGGGGACTGACCGAGGCGCGGCTGGCCGCGCTGATGGGTCTGGACAGCGACAAGGCGGCGACGAAATCGATCGTCGCGGCGATCGAGTCGTTGAACGGGCAGTACGACGAGGCCGGCCGCGCGTTTCGGATCGAGCGTCTGGCGGGCGGCTGGCAGTTTTTGACGCGGGCGGACTACGGGGATCTGGTGCGTCGTCTGCACGCGGACAAGTCGCACGGTCGGCTGACGCCGGCGGCGCTGGAGACGTTGTCGATCGTCGCGTACCGGCAACCGATTCTGCGGGCGGAGATCGAGGCGATTCGCGGCGTCGCGTCGGGCGAAGTCCTGCGTGGGTTGATGGAGCGTCGGCTCGTCAAGATCACCGGCCGGGCGGAGATCCTGGGTCGTCCGATGCTGTACGGCACGACGTCGCAGTTCCTGCATGTCTTCGGTTTGGCGAGTCTGGACGATCTGCCGGCGGTCGAGGGTCTGGAGCGGAAGGCGTCGTACGTGGCGCCGAAGCCGAAGAAGGAAGCGGCGGAGCCGAAGAAGGAAGCGGCAGAGACGGAGATGAGCGACGCCGAACCCGACGCGTCTGAGGCCGGCGACGACGAAGCGACAGCGCCGGCCAGCGCGGTCTCCGACACCGACTGACGCTCAGTCGTGCTTGCCCTGCCCGTGGCGCACAGCGCGGTAGATCATCAACGCAATGCCGCTGATGAACAGGCCGGCGACCATGCCGATGATCCCGCCGATCAGCGCGGCGACCTTCGGATCCGCCGTTGACCCGAAGCCGAGCCAGCCGACCGCCGCGCCGAGCACGGCGCACACGAAGATGAACACGGCCTGAAAGACGTTGTCGCGGACGCGGATGTTCGGGCCCGCGACGGTATCGGTGATCATGTTGTAGTTCTCATGCGGTTTCATTCGTCGGCCTCCTCCGGCGTTTCGTCGACCCAGGTGACGGGAATGTCTTCGAAGATGATGTCCTCGCCCCAGATGGGACGATCGCCCGCCCCCTCCGCCGCGAACTCGGGGTCGACGACGAAGGCGATATCCACGAGGTCGATCGACCGGTCGAAGTCGCGGACCCGCACGCCGCCGGCGGTCCAGCTCGTCGCGCCGCCGTCGAAGCTCAGTCGACCCGCGGGCCAGACGCGTTCGTCGACGCGGATTTCCTGACGCACGTAGAGGGGGATGTCGGGCGGCAGGGCGGCCGAGTGGAAGCCGCCGGGTCCGCCGGGACGAATCACCTCGAGCCGGACGCGACCGTCGGCGTGGCGGACGGCGCTGACGCCGGTCGGCGCGAGCAGGCTCCGCACCACTGCACGCAGGGCGGGATCGACGACCGTTCGGACGAGGGGTTGATCCTCCGGCACGAGCGTGATCGAGGCGGTGAGCGTCTTCTGGTGCGACTCGACGCCGTCCGGCCAGTCGATGCGGTCCGCGCCGAGCGCGCGTTCCAGTCCGGCCGCGAGCGCCGCGGGGGGCTGACCAACCGTCAGCGTCACGGTCAGTTCATGTTCACCCGGCGTGTCCGGCAGCGTGAGCTGGCCGGTGATCGTGCGGCCCGCGCTGACGGCGCACGGCCGACTGCCGCGTCCGTCGAAGGTCAGGTCGAGCGGGGCGCCGTCTGCATCGGCGACCTCGTCGAGACAGGCGAGCAGCGCACGTTCCGCCTGGCCGGTCGGCATGACCACGAGGCGGACGGTCTGCCCGGGTCGCGCCCGCGCGGGCAGGCGGGCGCGCCACCCCGCGAAGTGAATCGTCCAGCGGCCCGCAAGGTCGTCGTCGATGATTCCCGCGGCGCGCCAGACCTGTCGTTCCTGCCGTCCCCAGAGAGTCGCTTCGCCGGCATCAGCGTCGATGGACGCGAGCACGCCTTCCATCGCGGCCTGCAGATCCGCCGCGCCGGCGTCGCCGGACTGGCGTCGGCGTTCGAGTTCCTGCCAGACCCACGGCTCGTCGTGCTGGAGGGTGAGTTGCTTCACGAGCGTCGGAACATCGGCGGCGCGGAGTTGGTGGGGCATGAGCGCGCCGGCGGGCGCGCCGGGCGGGCCGGGCGGGGCGGGCGCGACCGTCTGGCGGACCGATGTCGTCCAGGCGATCGTCCCGAGCACCATCAGCGTCGGTCCGCCGAGGGCGATCGCCACGCCGAGGACGATGAGGCCGGGGCGTCGCTGGAACCGTCCGAAGCTGACCCGGGCCCCCTTCTCGAGGTCGAGGCCGCACTCGGGGCAGTGCTCCCAGACGGCGTCGGTGCGACGGAGATCGTGGGTGCACTTCGGGCAGCGCGGGGTGGAGAGGATGCGGCGGCCGCGCCAGCCGAGGGTGGCGACGACCGTCCCCCCGACGACGAATCCGAGCATGGTCAGCCACAGGAGCAGTCCAAAGATGGCCATCGGGCGCCTCCTCTTCGAGCGTTTCCTCCTCATCGTACGATCCAGACCGGCCTGATCGGGCGCCGTGACCGGCGGGATTCCGCCTACACTGTCGGGCTCGCCCGATCCTTCCCGGAGTGATCCGCCGATGTTCCGATCCCTGCGTCCGGTCGTCCTCGTTCTCCTCGCGGCGGTGTTCACCGCGATCGCCGTCGGGTGCGGCGGCGGTTACACGCTGAGCGGCCGCGTCGTGCGTGGCGAGACGGGCTTCACCACCTTCGTCAGTCCCGCCCAGCTCGACCAGGGGAAGCCGGTCGCCGGGGCGCAGATCATGGTCTACCGCGATCCCGACACGCCGAAGCGCTCCCTCGTGGGGAAGGCGGTCTCCGACGGGAACGGGAACTTCGAAGTCTTCCTCGACGGGTTCGGCGTCGGCTGGATGGATGAGATGTGGGAGATCCGCGTCGACCGTCCGCCGTACGACCGTCTTGAATCGCTCGAACGACTGCCGAGCGCCAAGGCGGGGCGCGGCCTGCTGATCACGCTCCGTCCGGGCTTCGGCGAGCCCGACGACGCCTGGGAGCGCGACGACCTGATTCAGCAGTACGAGAAGTTCCGCTACTGATCCCCGCCCATGTCGATCTCCCGTCGTTACCACTTCCACCTGCCCGGCGTCGTGTTCATCGCGATCACGCTGATGATCTGCATCGCCGCCATGAACTCGCAGCGCAACCTGCTGTTCTGGATCTTCGGCGGGATGCTGGCGGCGATCCTGATCTCGGGGATCGTTTCCGGCTGGATGATGATGCGGCTGCGAATCCGGCGGCTCGACCCGCGCCAGGGCGCGGTCGACGAGGCGCTCGTCGTGCAGTACGCGATCGAGAACCGGTCGCGGTTCCTGCCCGCGTTCGATCTCCACGTCGAGGATCTCGAGGATGACAACAGCGGCTGGTCGTCGCTGCGGCGGGGGCACGCGTGGATCCTGCACATCGGGCCCCGCGAAACGGCGCACGCCGAAGCCGTGTTCTGGCCGACGCGTCGGGGGCCGATCAACTTCAACCGCATCCGGGTGCGGACGACGTTTCCATTCGGGATCGTGAAGAAGTCGATCACGGTGGAGCAGGCGCACCGGACGCTGATCTTTCCGAAGCTGTACACGCTGAAGGAGAACGTGCTGCACCACGTGGCGCCGCCGGGTCCGGCGGGCGCACGGGTGTCGACGCGCCCCGGACCGCTGGACGACTACTACGGTCTCCGCGAGTACCGCGAGGGCGACAGTCTGCGTCACATCGCGTGGAAGCGGCTGGCGAGCACGGACCAGCTCGTGTCGATCGAACGGAGCACGCCGAACCCGCCGCGCCTGCGGATCGTGCTGAACCTCACCGTGCCGACGGACAAGCTGAAGGTCGATCCGAAGCGGGAGACGATCACGCCCCGCGATCTGGAGGAGCAGTCGATCAGTCTCGCGGCGTCGATCGTGCACGCGGCGATCGACGCGGGGTACGAGGTCGGTTGTTCGGTGCTGGGGACGCCGTCGCCGCGTATTCCGGTGCGTCGGAACCTGTGGCATCGCGACAAGATCATGTCCGCCCTCGCCGCGATCGATCTCGATGAGAACCGCCTGCCGGTGGATCCGAACGAGTCGCCGGACAACGAGCGGTCGGCGGTGGTGGTGATTCATCCGGACCGCGTGGGGCTGGACATCGGTCCGGAGGAGTGCATTCATCTGAAGGGTCGGCAGCTCGATTCGCTGACGGACGGTCCGTTGGGCTGGACGGAGGCGCTCGCCCGCGACATGGGTCGGAAGATGGTCCCGACCGCGAACGAGCCGGCGGCGGAGGCGGTCGCATGAAGCTGCTCCGTCAGTTCCCGGCCCTCGCGTTCACGCTCGTGCTGCTGAGTCTGCTCGGGGTGTCGACCGCGTTGCGGAGTCTGCCGCTGCTGATGGTGGCGGGCGTGCTCGCGGCGGTGAGCTGGTACATCACCGAGGGACCCCGCAGCCGCTCGTTGCCGAAGTGGGCGGCGAACGTCCTGGTCATGGCCGCGTGTCTGCATGTGTTCTTTGATCTGCTGACGAATCGTCACGACGTGGTCGGCGTGCTGGCGCGGTTCTCGGTCTGGCTGACGCTGATCAAGCTGTACGAGCACAAGACCGCGCGTGACTACGCGACGCTGCTGGCGTTGAGTCTGCTGCTGATGCTGATCGGCGCGCTGGCGTCGGCGGATCTGCTCTTCGGCGTGATCCTGCTCGCGTACGGCGGGCTGGGGTTGTATGCGTTGCTGCTGTTCCAGCTGCACCGGGGATTCGAGGACGCCCGGAAGGCGCGGGGACGCGTCGTGCCGCGCGAGTACCGGCTGGCCCCGCCGCTGCGTCCGATCTTCGGGCGCGGCGCCGGCGGACAGTTCGGCTCGCTGTCGCTGGTGATTGCGCTGGCGGGCCTGGGGCTGAGCATTGGCGCGTTCGTGCTGACGCCGCGCGGCCCGGGCCGCGGGTTCATGAGCGACTGGGGGCGGGACCGTTCGGTTTCGGGCTTCACATCGCAGGTGGACCTGACGTCGGCGAGCCGGATTTCGCAGTCGCGCCGGGTGGTGATGCAGGCCCGGCTGCGGGCGACGGACGGCGGCGGACCGATTCGAATGGAGACGCCGCTCTACCTGCGGGGCGGGGTGCTGACCCGCTGGTCGCCGAACGGCGTGTGGCGGCCGCCGGACGAGGTCGAATCGCGTCGGCTGCTCGTGGGCGACGACGCGGTCGGGATCGGCGGCTTCCGCGCGGATGAGGCGCCGACGTACGAACTCAGCGTGACGATGCTCGAACCGGCGTCGGTGGTGTTCGCGCCGTATCTGCCGGTGCGGGTCGCGGTCCCGGGCGGGGCGGAGCTGGAATATCAGCCCCGCACGCAGCTGCTGTCCGTCGACGGCCGCGGCGCGCTCGACGTGTATCGCGTTTCGTTCCAGCCGACGCCGTCGCGGGACACATTGCGTCAGACGACCATCATGGGCCCGTCCCCTTCGCGGCGCAACGGCGGGTACGACAACCTGAACGTGGAGCAACTCGCGCGTCAGTTGCTGGAGGATGCGCGGATCGGCCCGTCCCCGCCGCGCGGCGGCGAGGACTACTGGCGCTGGTCGCAATCGGCGGCGCGGGCGTTCGAGCGTTTTCTGCGGAGCGATCAGTTCACGTACACGCTCGACCTCAGCACGGCGCCCCCGCTGCAGGCGGGGATGGATCCGGTGGAGTCGTTCCTGTTCGAGGGTCGGCGCGGGCACTGCGAGTATTTCGCGTCGGCGATGGCCGCGCTCTGCCACTGCGTCGAGATCCAGGCCCGCGTGGTGACGGGCTATCTCGCGACGGAGTATGACGAGGGGCTTTCCATGTATCTCGTCCGCGACAGCAATGCGCACGCGTGGGTGGAGGTGCGGAGCAGCGACGAGGGCTGGACGAACTTCGATCCGACCCCCGCCGCGGACGGCTTCGACGCCAGCCTCACCGAGCGGACGCTGACCGACCGGCTGCGTTGGATGTACGAGCGTATGGAGTTCGCGTGGAACACCAACGTCGTCTCGTACAACCAGTCGAGCCAGACGCGACTGGCGACGCGGTTCGACTTCCGGTGGGGCGAGCGGATCGGGAATCTGATGACGTCGGCGAAGGACGCCGCCGCGTCGCTCAACCGGACCTTCTACTTCGGCTACGCGGGCTACCTGTGGCTGGGGCTGGTGGGATGCATTCTGATCGCGGCGATCCTGGTGCTCCTCCGAATCGCCCTGCGTCGTCGCCGGCTCCGCCGGATGCTGCACCTGAGTCACCTGAGCCAGTCCGCGTACCGGCGCATGCTGCGACAGCTCGGGTTTTATCTCGACATGCTGGGCGTGCTGCGTCGGGCGGGTCGGATGAAGCCGTCGTGGCAGCCGCCGCTCGATTTCGCCCGCACGCTTCGCAAAGAGGACGACGTCGCCGCGACGCTCGTGGCGGAAGTCACGGATCTGTTCTACGCGGTGCGGTACGGAGATCATGAGCTGAGCGCGTCGGAGTCGGCGCGGGCGACGGCGCTGGTCGCCGAACTCGACCAGCACTTCCGGGAGCGGGCGGCGTGAGCGAGCACGAGGCGCCGCATCCGTGGCTGGACGACCAGGCCCCCCATGACCCCGCGTACGCCGCGCGTCAGCTCGACGGACTGCTCCATGCCTTCGCCGACCGGCCGCGTCGGATCCTTGATCTCGGCTGCGGGATCGGCCGCGTGATGCGTCCGCTGCTGGAGGCGGGTCACGCCGTGACGGGGATCGAGCGTCGGGCGAGTTACGTCGAGGAGGCGCGCGACACGCTGCGGGAGTTCGGGCTCGACGAGCGTGGCGAGGTGGTGCACGCCGACTTCCTGACGGCGTGGCCGTGGGCGGACGACGAGGCGGACGCGCCGGTGTTTGACGCGGTGGTGTGTCTGGGCAACACGTTGATGGCGGTGGTCGATCCGGACGATGCGTTCGCGTTGTTCGGTCGGATCGCGGCCCGGCTGGCGCCGGGGGGCGAGTTCATCGTGGACGATTTCCCGCACGAGTTCTGGCCGGAGGTCTCGGACGGGTCGTGGCTGAGCGGGATCTCGGAGGACGGGTCGATGCAGCTGATCTGGGCGGCGGGGGATGCGGTGCTGGTGCTCCGGTCGGGGGACGAGGTGGATCCGGATCGCTGGTCGATCGGTCCGGACGAGCCCCGGGTGCGGCTGTGGTCGCTGGGGGCGCTCGGGCTGGCCGCGCGAGGGGCGGGATTATCCGGCCCCTGTCGCGATTCGGACGCCGCTCTCCTGCGCATGCGGCGCGACCCGACCTGACGCGAACGTGATTGCATCCCGCCGATGCAGTCCGCCGGGGCCCGGGCCGATGGTCTCCCCGGACGTGCCGCGCTCCATGGGCGAGCGTGCGACGTCGAAGGAGAGGAGACCGGTTCATGCCTGCACATCGTTCCCGGACCGCCAACTGGCGCCGATGTCTCGCGCAGATTCAGGAGCGGGGCGGCTCGATCGACATCGCGCTGGATCGCGGCGACGGACGCTCGTTTGACGAGGAGGCCGTCAACGTGGTGTGGCGGGTGCGGCTGCTCGGTCTGACCGACGACGCCATTCTCATCGAACAGCCCAGCGCGCTCGGACGCGTGGTCGAACTCCATCCGGGGGACGGCCTCGTCTGCGTGATGGCGGTCGGACAGAACCAGTGGACGTTCGAAAGCGTGGTGGAGGCGGTCGAGGGCGTCGCCCAGAACGGACGCATGCAGGCGCGGCTGCGAATCGCCACGCCGAAGAGCGTCCGCCGACGCGCCCGCCGACGGTCGCACGATCGAATCTCGATCGGCGCCCTCGTCGTGCCCGCCGTTCAGGTCTGGCCGCTGCTCGATCCTTCGTCGGTCGGCGTGGCGGAGCGGGCGAACGAACTGCATCTCGACGAGGTCTCCCGCGGCGTGGCGTCGGATCCCGATGCGCTCACGCTGCCCGACGTCGGCCCCTGCTTTCACGCCGACCTCATGAACCTCGGCGGCGGCGGCCTCGGGCTGCGGGTGAGTCCCGAGGATCGCGGCGTCCTGTCGCGCTATCGCACGTACTGGCTGCGCTTCACGCTGCCGCCGGAATCCCCCGCCCCGATCTGCGCGACGACCAACCTCGTGCACACCCACATCGACAGTTCGCAGTGCGCCTACGCCGGGATGGCGTTCGACTTCTCGCACAACCCGGACCACGAGGCGGTGGTGGCGCGGCAGATCCAGCAGTTCGTGACGGGGCGCATCGCCCTGAGCCGCCGGTCGGCGTAAGACGCGTTCAGACGGACGGGCGCCAGGCGTCGGCTTCGATCTCCACCAGCGCGCCGTCGACCAGCTTCGCGACTTCGACGAGCACGTTGGCGGGTCGGATGTCTTCAAACGCCGGCCCCATGACCTCGGCGATCTCTTCCCAGCGATCGATGCACGTGGTGTAGATCCGCACGCGGATGATGTCGCGGAGGTCCGCCTCGAAGGGGACGAGGGCGTCGCGGATGCGTTCGACGCAGCGGGCGGTCTGGCGGTTGAGCGAGGGGTGGTAGGTCCCGTCGGCCTCGACGCCCACGCAGCCGGAGACGGCGATCCAAGGGCCGGCGGCGACCGCGCGGCTGTATCCCATCCGGGGCTCCCACGGCGAGCCGGAATCGAGTCGGACGCGATCGGCGGACTGGCGGATGAGTTCCATGGCGGGCTCCAGCGGACGGATGACGAATTCCAGGCTCGGAAAGGCGATTCCGGGAAAAGTCGGGGCGACGGACCGCCGAGGGCGTCATGATAGTGCGCGGAAAAGATTCCTCGTGGATTGACGCGAATTCCGCGCAGTCCCACGCATCGACCTGCGTAGGTATTTCGCGACGGTCCGGATGGCGCCGTTGCGTGTGTTCGCCCATCCGCCGCGAAGGAGGCGTGTTCTCGTGGCCGCCGACGCCAGTGTCTCGAAGACCGACTGGTCGCTGATCCGCGACGCCGCGTCGCCCGAAGCCGAAACGGCGCAGCGGGCGATGGAGCAGGTGGCGCGCCGATACTGGCCCGCGATCTACAACTTCATCCGGTACAAGGGATTCGACCAGGACGCCGCCGCGGACCTGACGCAGAAGTTCATGACGGACGTCGTGATCGGGCGTCGCCTGTGCGAGACGGCGAATCCTGACCGGGGCCGGTTCCGTTCGCTGCTGATGACGGCGGTGCACAACTTTGTTCGTCAGGAGTCGCGTCCGACCCGGGCCCGCCGGGAGGCGAGGCGTCAGGTGGCGTTGGACGACGCGGAGCTGGCGGGGGCGGCCGCGGACGCCTCGACGCCGGAGTCCGCCTTCAGCACCACATGGGCGGCGATGCTGGTGCGCAAGGTGCTGACCCGCGTGCGTGACGAGTGTCGGCGCGACGGACTGGAATCGCACTGGACGGTGTTCGACCGTCGGATCGCTCGCCCGCTCCTGCTGGGCGACGATCCGGAGCCGTATCATTCCCTGGTGGACCGCCTTGATCTCGATAACGCCGGTCAGGCGTCGAACATGGTGGTCACGGTCAAGCGCCGCTTCGCGCGCGCGATGATGGACGAAGTCGGCGCCACGGTGGACGACCCCGCCTCGAGCGCCGAAGAACTGGCGGATCTCGTCCGCGACCTGGAGCGTCCCTCATGAATGACGCCAAACAACGCTTGCGCGAGGCCCTGCGCTGGACGCTGGACAACAGCAGCGACCCCGCCTTCGCCGCCGCGGACTGGATGGCCCGCGATATCCGACCGACCGCCGTCGGCGCGCTCGAACTGCTCACGTCCTCCGACATCTCGCTCGACGAGGTCGCCCGCGCGAAGGACGCGTTCAAGACGATGTGCGTGGTCGGCGACACCGCCGATGACCGACGCCTCGGGGCGAAGCTCTACGCGCTCGCCATCGGGGCGGGACTCGTGCGATTCGACGAACGCGTGAGCCGGCAGTCGGATCGCGCGTTGCGACGCGGGCTGCAGGCGGTGCTCGACGATGACGCCACGATGAACGAAACCGCCCGCCAACTGGCCCGGGCCGCCATGAACCACCTCGATCCCGCCCCCGACGCCCCAGACGAGTCGCCGGCGTGACCCCTCCGCCCGACAGCGCCGCCCCGTCGCACGAGGAGCCGGATCCCCGGCCCGCGGCGCCGTCGCTCGATGACGCCCTCGCCGCCTTCATGGCCGAGCCCCTGTGCGCCGATCGGACCGACGACGAGGACGACGCCGATCCCGACGCCAGCGCCGCCGCCGACCTCATCGCGCGGGATATCCTGCCGGATGCGTCGAGCGCGGCGGAGCTGGTGTCGTCGCCGTTCATTTCCCTGGCCCAACTCCGGACCGCCAAGTCCGCCTTCAAGATGCTGCGGGTCGTGGGCGAAACCGCGGCTGAACGCCGGCTCGGGGCGGAACTCTACGCCGTCGCCATCGGCGCCGCGCTCGTCTTTCACGGCACGCGGATCACCGAGCAGTCCAACCGCGCGCTCCGGCAGGGCCTGCGGGCGGCCGTGAACGACCGGCAGTTGCCGGAGCTCGTCCGTGAGACCGCCCGCCTCGCGCTGAACAAGCTGCCCGCCGCGGGCCCCGGGCCGTCGTCGTCCCGACCCGCCGCGCGACAGTCCACGGCGCGGCCGGAGATCGAGCGACGCTATCTGCTTCGCGGGACGCCGGCGTTGCCCGACCGGGCGGTGCGGCTCGAGATCGAACAGGGGTATCTGCCGGAAGACGACCCACTGGGCGGCCGGCTGCGTCGGCTCACCTTCCCCGACGGGCGCGTGCGTCGATTCCGAACCGTGAAATCCGGGCAGGGTCTCGTGCGTCAGGAAGAAGAGAATGAGATCGGACCCGCGACGTTCGACGACGCCTGGCCCCGCACGCACGCGGCCCGGATCGTGAAGACGCGGTATCGCATCGCGGCGGATCTGCTGACGTGGGAGATCGACGTCTTCGCCGATTACGATCTGGCCATGGCGGAGGTCGAACTGCCGAGTCCCGAGACGGATCCCGGGGTTCCCGACTGGCTTGCCCCGTGGATCGTTCGCGAGGTGACGGACGACCCAGGGTACACGAACTTTGCGATCGCACACGACGGCCCGCCCTGACGGTCGTCAGCGCGACGTGGTGATGTCGAATCCGGATGGATCAGCCGTCGTAGAGATTGCGGGCCGAGTCTTCGGGCATCGGGCCGCCCTTCGGCGACCACCACGCCGGGCGATCGCCGGGCGGATCGACGCGGTACCGCACGCTCGGCGGCGGCTCTTCGAAGTACTGACCGGGGGCGTAGTCCCACGTGACGAGCCGGCTGAACTGATCCGGCACGGAGACCCCGTTGCGAAGGCGGCCGGAGGTCTTCCCGATGTTGAACAACTGATACTTCATCAGGTCCGGTCGCTGGACCGGATCGTCGCCGCGATCTGGCGTGAACTGGTAGGTCAGCTGCTTGCCGACCGGAATCTCGATGCTGAAGATCGTCTCGCCCGTGCGGGTGTCCACGAGGTGGAACGACTTCACGGCGCTGGCCGTCGAGTAGATCGTCTGGGCCGCGCCCGTCTTCGGGTTGAGACCGCCGCCCGGGGCGTAACAGCCGCTCAGTCCGAGCAGGCCGGTGAGGCTGATCATCAGCGCGGCGTGTCGAAGGGGGGAGGCGAGCGGCATGGTCGATCTCCAGACGAAGGCTCGGTCGGACGATTCGTGGTCGGCGCATCATACCCGCCGCGCCACGGGCGTACTCACGACACTATCGGTCGTCGACCCCCTTCGGTTCGCGGAAAAGGCCCAATCGGGTCGAAAACGGGGGTGGCGAGGGGCCGCCCCGTATCGGACAGTCGACCGGCGGGAGACGCCGCGATTCCCGCCGGCGCCCGCATGGGTGGAAGAGGAGGCGTCGATGCGCAAATCCGCGATGACGTGGTCGGCTGGCCTGGTCGTGCTTGGTCCGATGCTTGCGTGGGGATCGCCGCCGGACGACGCGGTCCGCCCGCTGGACGCCGCGATCGCCTGGGCGAAGGCTCACGCGCATCCGCTGGTCACGGTGGAGGCGGATGCTCCGTTCGACGATCTCGCCCCGCTGGCGGCGATGATTGGCGACGCCCGGCTGGTCGGACTCGGGGAATCGACCCACGGGACACGTGAGATCTTCCGGATGAAGCACCGTCTCTTCGCGTATCTCGTGGAGACGATGGGCTTCACGACCTTCGGGATCGAGGCGAGTTTCCCCGAGTGCGTCGCGATCAACCGGTATGTCGAGTTCGGGGAGGGCGACCCGGCCGCCGCGCTGCACGGCCAGCAGTTCTGGACGTGGGACACGGAAGAGGTGCTCGACCTGATCGAGTGGATGCGGGCGTACAACGCGGATCCGGAGCGCGACCGGACGCTGCGGTTCTACGGTTTCGACATGCAGAACGGCGCGTCGGCGGCGACCGCCGCACTGGACTGGTTGGGCCGCGTCGACGCCGATCTCCCGGGACTGGCGGAGGTGGAGACGGGGCTGAAGGACTTCTGTGATCCGATGTTCCAGCAGCGCTACGCCGCGCTGGACGCGGACGCCCGGACCGCGCTGACGGCGTCGGTCGAGGCGCTGGTTGAGTTGTTCGAGCGTCATCGCGCGCGGTTGACCGAAGCGACGTCGGCCCGCGACTTCGACCTCGCCCACCGCCACGCGGTGGTCGCGCGGCAGAACGAGGAGCTGGTCCGACTCATGCACGGGTTCTCCTCCACCCTGGGTCCGGAGGAGACGATGCGGATCGGGCGCAACCATCAGGCGACGGTGCAGGGACTGATTTCATTCTTCGACCAGTTCGACTCGACGTGGCTGGAAGGCGAAGGGCGGAGCATCCTGGAGCCCCTGGACCGCAATCCCGAACTGCTGTTGCAGCGGTATCAGGCGTCAGAACCGGAGGAGCAGGCGGCGTGGAAGGCGGACGCGGCCCGCATCGGCGCACGTCTGGACGCCATGCGGGCGGCGTACGAGGCCCGGGGCGGCGGGGCGGCGCTGGCGACGGCGGCTCGTCGCGCGACGGATCTCCAGCTCTTCTTCGTCGTGTGCGAAGACGTCGCGAAGCGCATGAACCAGGGCGCGCAGCCGAACGTGCGCGACCGCTGCATGGCGGAGAACGCGGCGTGGATCCTCGAGCGCGAGGGTCCGGACGCGAAGGCGGCGTTGTGGGCGCACAACGGTCACCTGCTGCACGATCAGGCCGCGCCGGGGTTCGGGCCGATGGGAACGAACCTGCGTGCGCAGTTCGGGGACGATTACGTGGTGATCGGATTTGCGTTCAACGAAGGCGCGTTCCAGGCGATCTGGCGGCCGGAGCCCGGCCAGGCGTGGGATGGCGACCCGGCGCTGCGTGAGCACGTGGTGAGTTCGGCGCTGGAGGACTCGATCGACGGGGTGCTGACGGCGACGGATCTGCCGATGCTGATGATTGACGTGCGCACGGCGCCGCGCGGGGGACCGGCGGGCGAGTGGTGGCGTTCGGCGCGTCGGCACCGCATGATTGGCGCGGTGTTCAACGCGGCGCAGGCGTTCAATTATGTTCGTCCGACGATTGCACCGGAGGAGTACGACGTGCTGGTGTTCTTCGCGCGGACGACCGCCGCGCGTCCGAATCCACTCACGCGTGAGAAGTTCGGGATGGAGTAGTCGGCGCGCGAAAAGGTGGGAGAGCGGTGCGGCCGCGCTCTCCCGCCCGTCTCATGCATCGTGTCCGCTCATCCCCAGGCGGCGAGGAGGATGGCGAGGTCGGACGCGCCGACATTGCCGTCGCCATCAAGATCCTGGGAGCAGCCGTCGCACGGGCCCCACGCGGCGAGGAGTTGGGCGAGGTCGCCCGCGCCGACCTGGCCGTCGCAGTTCAGGTCGGCCGCGACGAAGTCCGACGTGACGATCGCGTTGAACGACCAGGTCCCCCAGCCCTCGAGTTCCACCGGAGCGATGGCGAGGCCGGTCACTTCGATATCGCCCTCGCCGCCGCACGGCGCCTCCACCTCGAGATCGAAGGTCGTGGCGCCGCCCATCAACGGATCGATGGTGTACTGCTCGCCGTCGTCAATCGTCGGCGACATCAGGGCGGGGACGGTGACCAGGGCGGGCGCCGAAGCGACCCAACTGTCCGGCACGGTCCCTTCCGTGATCCCGAGTTCGAGGGTGAGGTCCTGATCAAAGGGGTTGTACACCACGAAGTTGACCGACGCGTTGACCGGACTGGCCACGGTTGTCCCGCTGATCTGACCGTGGTTGTTGCCGGTGTTGGTCTCCCCGTCGACCGGATCGACAGTGCCGTAGCAGCAGCCGACGAAGTTGGACGACACGTCATCCGCGATGGGCAGGAAGACCTGACCTGGGGCCAGCGGCTCAACATCGACGACGCGGTAGGCCTTCTTTCCATCCCGGACGACGCCGTACTCGAGCTTGGTGAACTCGGTCGACGCGGCGGTCCCGACGTTCTTGACGGTGCAGTAACTGTCGCGTCCCCCCTGGTCATTGTCCGTGCAGAAGATCTGATCGATCTTGAGATCGGGCACGCCGAAGCTCCACGACCATGTCCCGTACTCGCCGTACTCCGGCGCGTTCATGGCGAGGCCGGTGATCTCGATGTTCGGCAGTTCGGCGAGATCGCCCTCGGTCACCGAGATCTCGACGGTGACGATTTCGACGCCGCCGATGACGGGTTCCTCGCATTGCGGACCATCCGGGTCGCACGTCGAGGGGTTCTGGAGGGCCGGCACGACGACGATCGGCACGACCGACACGGACCATCCCGCCGGGACGGTTCCCGGATTGACGGCCAGCTCCAGGGCAAGATCGACCGTGAATGGATTGAAGACCGCGATATCGAGCAGGTACAGGCCGGGAAACGGCTGGATCGTGGTCACGCTCGACTGGCGGTAGTTGTTCGCGGTGTTGGTCTCGCCGACCGGCGGCGTGATGTCGCCGTAGCAGCAGCCGGCGTGGTTCGAGATGACGGAGACCGCGGGCGTGAACGTGCCGCCAGGCGCGAGCGGGGGGACGGTGACGATGCGGGACGTGCGAACGCCGGTGATCCCGTTGATGACGCCGTACTCAAGACTGGTCCCGAGCGAGGCCTGGCTCCCCCCGTTGCCAACCGTGACGTTACTGACTCGTCCGCCGCCGACGCTGCTCTGGCAGAAAACGGTCGTGATCTGCAAGTCCGGCTGGGCCGAGGCGGGGGCGACGGCCGCGAGAATCGCGAGCGTCGCCAGGATCATCAGGCGGTTGGGACGGGCGGGAAAGCGGAGGCGCAGGACAGCGTGCTGATGCATGGGTCGGTTCTCCGTCGCGAAGGAAATAATCGGTCCCGACCGTCGCCACCCTGACGATGCAGTCGGCCCCGGCGTCGTCACATTCTCGCGTTCGACGCCGCAGCGCCTACGGGGAATCAGCCCCGATGACCTGAGCGCGTGCAGCCGCGCGTCGCCGCGTGATCCGCGCGACGGCGTTCGATCGACGGAGGTCGGTCAGTCGTCGCTGATCAGGGGCACTCGCCCCAGGCGGCGAGGAGCGCGGCGAGATCGGATGCGCCCACCATGCCGTCATCGTCGAAGTCGGCCGGGTTGCCGCGATTCGGTCCCCACGCCGCGAGGAGCGTGGCGAGGTCGCCGGGGCCGACGACTTCATTGCCGTCGAGGTCCTGCGGGCAGGGCAGCGACACCGACGTGAGGGTGAGCACGACCGTCGTCTCGTTGTAGGTCACCTCGTAGCCGCCGGGGCCTTCGACGGCGACGAACTCGCCGAGGATGTCGGCGGCGGTGATGATCGTCCACGAATCGCCCAGTTTCGGCATGTAGAGTTCATCCCACACGACCTGCAGCGTTCCGCCGAGGGTCACCGTCTCCGTCACGTTGAGCACATCGTGTTCGGTGATCGGGGCCAGGCCGTTCAGCAGGATTTCGAGGGCGCCGTCGCCGGACTGGTCGTATTCGCCGTCGAGGGCGAACTCGCCCGTGCCGCTGACGCCCGGATCCAGCACGCCGCCGGTGTTGTCCACATCGCCGGTCATCCCGACGCCGGTCAGTTCACCGCCTTCGAGGAAGAACGTCCGCAGCGGGTTGAGGGTGAAGGTCCCCTCGTTGAGCGTCATGCCGTCGGTCTGGATGAGGTCGTCCACGGACGTGATCGACGAGCCCGGGCTGACGCGGAGCACGCCGGTGTTGACGAAGTTGACGGGGCTGCTGGGGTCGAGCGTCATGCCGGTCGGATCGGTGGCCCAGATGGTCCCGCCGTTGACGATGCGGAGCGAGTTGAGGCCGAGTTGTCCGGAGCCGCGGATGGTGTTGTCGACATTGGTCAGCGTTTCGTTCGAGTTCCAGCCCTGGAAGCGGTTCTGGATGGTGTCCGACATTAGAATGGTTCCGCCGCCGGTGAGCTGGACGCCGTCGGTGTCGAGGTTGTCGACGTAGAAGATCGTCACCCCGCCGGTCGACTGCATCTCGATCACGCCGGTGTTGTGAATCGAGTCGAGGTATCGCACATCGACGGGGTTGGTCATCTCGAACAGACCGTTGATCGTGCAGTCCTGGATCGCGGGAGTGCTGCCGACCACGCGAACGGCGCTGTCGGCGTCCGCGGAGATCGTCATGTTCCGGATCGTCGGTGCGGTGATCTCGACGAGGCCGCCGCCCACCGCCTGGATGAGG
Source organism: Phycisphaerales bacterium (assembly GCA_965227335.1). Lineage (GTDB taxonomy): Bacteria > Planctomycetota > Phycisphaerae > Phycisphaerales > SM1A02 > CBDDFV01. Next base: position 636,086 of record CBDDFV010000012.1, on the reverse strand, counting down.
CCGACGTCCATGCCGTCGTAGTCGGCGTTGATGAGTCGGAGGACGCCGTCGCCGGAGGCTCGGAGTTCGCCGAAGTTGAGGCAGGCCGCGCCGGGGTCGATTGTCAGTGAGGTCGGCAGGTCGGCCATGATGAGACCGCTGTTGATGATGGTCGGGAGCGAGTTGAGCCCGATCTGGCCGGCGCCGCGAATCGTGTTGTCGACGTTCTCGAACGTCTCGTTCGAGTTCCAGCCCTGGAAGCGGTTCTGGACGTTGTCCGACAGGTTGACCACGCCGCCCCCCGAGAGTCGGACGCCGCCGGTCGCGTTGTTGTCGACGTAGAAGATCGTGGTCCCGCCGGCGGAGGCGAGGTTGATCACGCCGGTGTTGACGATCTCATCGGACCAGCGGACGTCGGCGGTGTTGGTCATGGTGAGTTCAACATTGGTGGTGAGATCCTCGATCAGGCCGGTGGCGCCCGTGACCGCGATCTGCGTGCCCGGATCGCCGAAGAGTTCTCCGCCGATCAGTCCGAAGCTGTTGCTGAACGTCCCGCCCGACCCGTCGAGCAGGTTGATGACGTTGCCGGTGTTCGTCACGACGCCGCCGTCGAGATCAAAGGTGGAGCCGTTGAGGATCTCGATCACGCCGTCGACATTGTCGTAGGCGCCTCCGGTCAGACGCAGGGTTCCGCCGAGGTCCGCCCGCAGCACGCCGTTGTTCTCGAGTCCCCCTCCGGCGACGTCGAACTGCATGGGGGCGGTCTGATCGGCGAGGAACATCCCGTCATTCACGACCGACAGCGAGTTCACGCCGATCTGGCCCGATCCCCGGAGCGTGTTGTCGACGTTGTGCAGCGTCTCGTTCGAGTTCCAGCCCTGGATCCGGTTGTTGAAGTCGTCGGACAAATGAACTGTCCCGCCGCCGGAAAGCTGCACGCCGTCGGTGACGACATTGTCGATGTACACGATCGTCACTGACCCCGTGCTTTCGACGTAGATATCGCGTTCGTTGACGAGCGAATCCTGAAAGCGCGGGTCGATCGAGTTGGGGACGGTGAGGATGGCGTCGAGCGTGACGTCCAGCAGCGTCGCGGTGTTGGCGGTGATGACGAACTCACCCGGCGCAGCGGGCCCGGCCGCGGGCAGACTGCGGAGGACGCCGTCGTTCAGGTTGAGGGCCTCGATCTCGATCAGCGAATCCGCCTCCGCCTCGACGACGCCGTTCGTGTTGTCGTACGTCCCTGCCGCGAGTTGCAGCAGCGCGCCGTTCCGGGCCCGGATGGCGCCGTTGTTGGTCAGATTGATGGGGTCGATCCGCATCGACGCGGCGGCCTGGTCGGCGGTGATCGCCGTGTTGTTGATGATGCTCAGCGAGTTGACCCCGATCTGCCCGGAGCCGCGAATTTCGTCGAGATCGATCGTGAGCAGCTCGTTCGAGTTCCAGCCCTGAATGCGGTTGTCGACGTCGGGCGACATGTTGATGACGCCGTTTCCGGCGATCACCAGACCGCCGGTCTCTTCGTTGTCGCAGTAGAGGATCGTGACGGATCCGGTTGAGTTGAGGTTCACTTCGCCGGTGATGTCGAGGGTGTCGACAAATCGGGGATCGATCGAGTTCGGGATATTCAACGTCCCGATGATCTCGCACCGATCAAGTTCGACCGTGTTGCCGTCGACCACGATCTGACCATTGCCGAACGACTCCAGCGTGCTCTCGCGGATCTCCGCGCCGCCCGCGATGGAGACGGTGGAGCCCGCCAGCGCATGGATCTGGCCGAGGTCGAGGTTCTGATAGATCGCGGGGTTCAGTTGCAGCGTCGCGCCGTCGATCGCGCGGAGCAGACCGCGGTTCTCGACCACGGTCGGGGAGGGATCAATGATGAGCGGGGTGCTCGCGTAGATGGCCTCGATCACGCCGTCGTTGCGGAGGCCGATCGAATTGACGCCGATGTTCCCGGCCCCGCGAATCGTGCTCGGGGACTGGTTGTGCAGCAGCGACGTGCCGGAGAAGTTCTGGATCCGGTTGTTCGCCTGCTCGCTCATGTGGAGCGTGCCGGGATTGAGTTTCGAATTGCCGAGACGCAGTTCGCCGTTCTGGATGTACAGAATCGTGACGTTGCCGGTCGAGTTCAGGTAGACGTCGCCCTGGTTGCTCAGACCGCCGGTCGATTCGTCGCCGGGGTCGCCGATCATGTTGAGAAAAGTGCTGTTGCCGATGACGAGCGCCGCGCCGGGGAGGACCCCGATGTCGTCGACGGTGTAGTTGGTGGTGGTGGTCGCCTGACCGCCGGGAATCAGCACCTCCCAGGTGTCGAGCCCGTTGTTGGGCACCACGCCCCCGCTCCAGGCGAACGGGTTGGCCCAGACATCGACGCCGCCTTCCCACACCGCCAGCAGCACGTCCGCCGACGCGGCCTGAGCCGGGGCCAGCATCGCCGTCATCGCGCCCAGCGCGGCGGCCGCCACGCCCCTCGAAAATCGCTTGCTCGCCATCTCGCTCTCTCCTTGATTCGCACCCACAACCCGATCGCGCCCGAGACCGACGTCCCTCGCCGACCCATCGCACCACGCGAATGCGATCGATTCAAGGCGCAATCGCTCGAAACGCTTGTGAAAGCTGATGTTTTGACGATTCGGACGCGGCAGGCGTCCGCCGACGAGGGCGTCGGGGCGGCGTCCGGGCGCCGCGTCGCCCCAACCCGCCCGGCTTGCCCCGCTCAACCGCCGGCGGGCGCCGACGGGGCCATCACCTGTTGCGCTCGTGGATACGAGCCAAGCACCTGGAGCGAAACGCAGTGGCCGCGGGCCTCGTCGATCGCTCCCCCCATGCTGTCGTCCTGCCGATGGCCGACCGCATCGATGAAGAACGTGTACTCCCAGTTCGTGCGGCCGGAGGGACGTTTCTCGATGTGGCTCAGGTTGATTCCCGCGTCGCGGAAGACGGCGAGCACATCGACGAGGGCCCCGGGCTTGTCGGCGGTCACGAACATGATCGACGTCTTGTCGTCGCCGGTCGGCTTCGTGGCTTCGCTTCCGATGACGAGGAAGCGGGTGATGTTGTCCGGCTTGTCCTGGATGTTCTCGAAGAGCGTGTTGACGCCGTAGAGGTCGCCCGCGAAGGTCGAGCCGATCGCCGCCGCGCCGTCCGGCGCGGACGCGCACCACTGCACCGCGGCGGACGAGCTGGCGGTGGGGATCCGCTCCACGTCGGGGAACTGTCGCGTGAGCCACTCCCGGCACTGGGCGAACGCCTGCGGTTTGGAGTAGATCCGCTTGATCGTGCTGGGCGGACAGTTGGCGAGCAGGGCGAGCCGCACCTCGATGAGCGCTTCGGCCGCGATGGTGACGTTGGCGTTCTGGAACGCGTCGAGGGTGTCGGTGACGCCGCCGCCGATGGAGTTCTCGTAGGGGACGAGGCCGTAGTGGCAGCGTCCCGCCGCGACTTCTTCGAACACGCCGTCGATCGAATGCAGATCGACGTGCTCGACCGACGCCCCGAAGTGCCGTCTCGCCGCGACGTGACTGAAGCTCCCGGGCGGGCCGAGGTAGCCGATGCGGAGAGGCAGTTCGAGGCTGAAGCTGCCGGACATGAGTTCGCGGTAGATCGCCTCGATCGTGCGGGCGCTGAGCGGACCGGGGTTCATGGCGATGACGCGGTCGAGGACCTGGCGTTCGCGGTGCGGGGCGTAGATGGGCGTGCCGTCCGTCTGTTTCGCGCGTCCGACGTCGACGACGATGCGGGCCCGCTCGGTGACGGCGTCGATGATCCGTTGATCGATTTCGTCGATGCGTCGCCGCAGCGCTTCGAGATCGGGCGTGGGGGCGGGATCGGGCTGGCCGTCGACGTCGCTCATTTCAGGCGGGACTCGGAGCGGTTTCGAGCACCTGCTGCATGATGCGCCGGGTGGTCGCGGTGTCGCCGACGTTCATGTAGGTCTTGCTGATGACGCGGTGCGCACAGACGGGCAGGACGTTGGAGACGATGTCCTCCGGGACGACGTAGTCGCGTCCGTTGAGCAGTGCGGTGGCGCGGGCGGCCTGGGCGAGGGCCAGGGCGCCGCGCGGACTCACGCCGACCTGAAGGTCTTCGTGTTCGCGGGTGGCCTGGGCGAGGTTGATGATGTAGTCGACGAGGCCCTGCTCCATCCTGACCGCGTCGACCTGGCCCTGCAGCCCGATGATCTCGTCGACGCTGGTGGTCGGCTCGAGATGGGTGAGCGTGGTGCGGGCGGGCTGCTGCCGGATGATCCGCGACTCGTCGTCGGGGGCGGGGTAGCCGAGGGCGATCCGCATGATGAAGCGGTCGAGCTGGTTCTCGGGCAGGTAGAAGGTCCCCTCGAACTCGTAGGGGTTCTGGGTCGCGACGACCATGAACGGTTCGGGCAGCGGGTGGATCCGGCCGTCGACCGAGACGGTCCGCTCGCTCATCGCCTCCAGCAGCGCGGACTGCGTGCGGGGCGTGGTGCGGTTGATCTCGTCGGCGACGATGACGTTGTTGAACACCGGACCGGGCTTGAAGTCGAACGACTCCGAGCCGCGGTTGTAGATCGTGACGCCGGTGATGTCCGTCGGGAGCAGGTCGGGCGTGCACTGGATGCGGGCGAAGGTGCCCCTGACCGACTTTGCGAGCGCGTTGGCGAGCACCGTCTTGCCGACGCCCGGGACGTCCTCGATCAGGATGTGCCCCCGGGCGAGCAGCGACACGATGACCTGGTCAACCGCGGCGACGTTGCCCATGTACACCGACGTGATGTTGTCGCGGAGACGCTGAATCGCATCAAGATCGGGCACGGATCACTCCGGAACTGCGGGGGGCGGGACGATGAGATCGTCCGGGGACGAAAGGGTCGAAGTATAGCAGCGGGCGATGCGGCGAGCGGGTACGCTGAGTCCCGTCCATGCCGCGATCATGACGCGCTGAAGAGGCCGCTCGACCGTGACCCAGCCCCCGCCCGCCGCGCCCGAGACCTACGCCGGGGCGGTGGTTGCGCTCGATCTGCCCTGTCGGCAGTGCGGCTACGACCTGCGAGGCCTGCGGATCGACCAGCGATGCCCGGAGTGCGGCTTCATGGTCTGGTCGTCAATCGTCGACGCCGTGGATCCCGCCGCCAGCCGACTGCCGCAGTTGCGGAATCCGCGTCGGGTGGGCGATGCGCTGCTGGGGTTGATGCTGGTGATCTTCGTCGCGTTCCTGCTCGTGACCGCCGCGCCCCTCGCGAGCGCCGTCGCCGCCGACGCCGGGGTGATGGGCGGGGGACTGCCGCGCCCCGACCCGGGCTGGGGCGGCGGGCTGCTGCTGGTCGGGCTGTTGATGTTGCATCGACTCGCGCCGCCGCGCGGCCGGGAGCCGCGGGGCGCGGTGCGTCGGGACCTGCGTCTCGCCGCCGCCGGTCTGCTGGTGACGGGCGGCGCGCTGGTCGGGGGACGGTTCTTCGGCGGGTCGCTCGCGGCGTGGTTGGGGATCGACGCCGGGATCATCGAGACGGCGACCTGGTACGCGGCGGGGGTCGGCGGTTTCGTACTGCTCGGGGGTCTGCACGGCATCTTCACGATCATCGGGCGGCGGAGCCGGGAGTACCGCACGTCGCGGAGCGGCCGACAGGGGGTCCGGGCGTTGATGGCGGCGCTCGGCGTGGTGCTGCTCGGGCAGGGGCTGGGCGATGCGATCGCGGATCCGAACCTGGATCTGCTCGTCGCGGCGGTGCGTTGGTCGGGCTCGCTGATGCTCGCGATCGGTCTCGCGTACCTCGTGATGAACGCGTGGTGGATCCGGCGGTCGCTGCACCGGGCCCCGCCGTCGCTCGCCGCGATCCTGCGGATGCCTCACGTCCGCCCCGAGGTCGGCGGCTGAGGGAGGCGTCGTCGTCTGCCGAAACGGCAGCCGGGACGGGCCATGGCGGGCGGGCTGTCAGGGCGGCGGGCCCGACACGCCGGCGACGATGAACTCTAAAACATTGTTTTGCAGCTATTTACGTTCCGCGGGGAGCGTCTTCCGGAAGTGGCGCGGTGTTTGATGGGGAGAGGTTGGGCGCGATCTGCGCCTGGGGCGGTCGGTGATTTCCGGCCGCGACGACGCCCGGCCGCGTTTCGGCGGCGGGTTGGGACGAGATGACTGACTGTCTGCCAAGGAGACGCCTTCGATGGCTGTAAAGGAACTGGCGTTCGACGCTGATGCTCGCAAGTCGCTGCTGGCGGGAGTGGAGAAGCTCGCCGCCGCGGTGAAGTCCACGCTCGGCCCGCGGGGCCGCAACGCGGTGCTCGACAAGTCGTGGGGCGGCCCGACCGTCACCAAGGACGGGGTGACCGTGGCGGAGGAGATTGAGCTTCGCGACAAGGTGGAGAACATGGGCGCGCAGCTCGTGAAGGAAGCCGCGTCGAAGACGTCGGACGACGCCGGCGACGGCACCACCACTGCGACGGTGCTGGCGGAAGCGATCTTCAAGGCGGGTCTCCGCCACATCGCGGCGGGCGTGGACGCAAACGCTCTGGTCCGCGGCATTCGCAAGGCGGTCGAGGGCGTGGTCGGCGAGATCGAGTCGATGGCCAAGCCGGTCGCCGACAACGTCGCCGCGGTCGCCACGATCTCCGCCAACAACGATCCGGAGATCGGCAAGATCATGGCCGACGCCTTCCAGAAGGTGGGCAAGGACGGCGTGATCACGGTCGAGGAGGGCAAGGGCCTCGAGACCTACGTCGACGTCGTCGAAGGCATGCAGTTCGATCGCGGCTACCTCAGCCCGAACTTCGTGACGGACGCGGACAACATGACGGTCGTCCTCGACAAGCCGCTCATCCTGATCCACGAAGACAAGATCGACAGCGTTCAGAAGCTCGTGCCTTTCCTCGAGAAGGTCATGGACACGAAGAAGCCGCTGCTCATCATCGCCGAGGACATCACCGGCGAGGCGCTGTCGACGCTGGTCATCAACAAGCTGCGGGGCGTGCTGCAGGTCTGCGCCGTGAAGGCTCCGGGGTACGGCGATCGTCGCAAGGCGATGCTCCGCGACCTCGCGGTGCTCACGGGCGCCGAAGCGATCATGAAGGATGTCGGCGTCGAGCTCGACACCGTCACCATGAAGCAGCTTGGCCAGGCGAAGAAGATCGAGATCACCTCGGACAACACGGTGATTGTTGAAGGCGCCGGCTCGACGAAGGACATCCAGGGCCGCATCGCCCAGATCCGTCACGAGATCGAGAACACGGACTCCGACTACGACCGCGAGAAGCTCCAGGAGCGTCTCGCGAAGCTCGCCGGCGGCGTGGCCCAGATCAACGTGGGGGCCGGCAGCGAGACCGAACTCAAGGAGAAGAAGGCCCGCGTCGAGGACGCCCTGCACGCGACTCGCGCTGCGGTGGCGGAAGGCGTGGTGCCCGGCGGCGGCGTGAGCTTCGTCCGGGCCCGTCCGGTGCTCGACAAGGTTCGCAAGAACCTGCGGGGCGACGAGAAGTTCGGCGCCGACGTCATCGCCGAGGCCCTCCCGATTCCGCTCCGCACCATCGCGGACAACGCGGGCGAGAAGGGCTCCGTCGTGGTGTCGAAGGTCGCGGAGATGAAGGGTTCCAACGGATTCAACGCGTTGACGCTGACCTACGGCGATCTGCTGAAGGACGGCGTGATCACGCCGGCGAAGGTCGATCGCACCGCGCTGCAGAACGCCTCGTCCGTCGCGTGCCTGCTCCTGACCGCCGACTGCATCATCACCGAGGCCCCGGGCGAGGGCGGCGATGATCACCATGACCACGATCACGGCATGGGCGGCGGCATGCCGGGCATGGGCGGCATGGGCGGCATGGGTGGAATGGGCGGCATGCCCGGCATGGGCTTCTGAGAAGCCGGTTCGCCCCCCACCACGCGACGAGACACACGAACGAAGATTTGACTCGCGAGCACGCGAGCGTACTGGAGATCACAGTCATGGCCGTCAAGCCTCTCGAAGACCGCATTCTGATCAAGCCGATCCAGGCTGACACGAAGACCGCCTCGGGCATCTACCTGCCGGAATCCGCGAAGGAAAAGCCGATCCAGGGCAAGGTGGTCGCCGTCGGGCCGGGCAAGCTGCTGGACAGCGGCGAACGCGTGAAGCCCTCCGTCAAGAAGGGCGACACGGTCGTCTTCGGCAAGTACGCCGGCACCGAAATCGAGATCAAGGACGCGTCGCACCTGATCATGCGCGAGTCCGAACTCCTGGGCGTCCTCGACGGCTGAGCCGCGCCTCGGACGCTGATTGAAGAACCGTTCACCTCCGGCAGGAGCCAGAGTCGTTATGTCCAAGCAGATGAAGTTTGACGCCGCCGCGCAACAGGAATTCAAGCGTGGCGTGGACCAGATCGCCCGGGCGGTCGCCGTCACCATGGGACCGGCGGGGCGCAACGTCGTCCTGCAGAAGTCCTTCGGCGGTCCGACCGTGACCAAGGACGGCGTGAACGTCGCCAAGGAAGTGGAGCTTCCGCAGCCTTTCGAGAACATGGGCGCGAAGATGGTCAATCAGGTCGCGAAGAAGGTCGGCGAGGTGGCCGGCGACGGGACGACCACCGCGACCGTCCTCGCGGGCGCGATCTTCAACTCGGGCCTGAAGTTCGTCACCGCCGGCGCCAACGCGGTGGCCGTGCAGCGGGGCGTGAACGAAGCCGCCCGGATCGCCGGCGAGGCGATCGACGGCATGGCTGCGAAGTGCAAGGGCAAGGCCGACTACCAGAAGGTCGCGACTGTCTCCGCCAACCATGACGCGGAGATCGGCGGCATCATCGCCGAGGCGATCGCCAAGGTCGGACCGGAAGGCGTGGTCGAGGTCGAGGAAGGCAAGTCCGCGGAGACCACCCTCGAGTACGTCGAGGGGATGGCGTTCGACAAGGGTTACCTCAGCCCCTACTTCATCACCGATCCCAAGTCGGCGGAGTGCGTGCTCGAGGACTGCCAGATCCTCATCAACGAGAAGAAGATCTCGAACCTCGCCGATCTTCTTCCGCTGCTGAACAAGGTCGCGACGTCGAGCAAGCCGCTGCTGATCATCGCGGAGGATGTCGAGAACGAAGCGCTCGCCGCGCTCGTCGTCAACCGTCTGCGGGGCGTGCTCCAGGTCTGCGCCGTCAAAGCCCCGGGCTTTGGCGACCGACGCAAGGCCATGCTCGGCGACATCGCCACGCTGACCGGCGGGACGTTCTTCTCCGAGGATCTCGGCCGCAACCTCGAGGACATCGAGGTCAGCGAACTCGGCAAGGCGAAGAAGATCATCATCACCAAGGACGGCGCCACGATCATCAAGGGCGGCGGCAAGAAGGGCGACATCGACACCCGGGCCCGCCAGATCGAAACCCAGATCGAACGCTCCACCAGCGACTACGACCGCGAGAAGCTCCAGGAGCGGCTCGCGAAGCTGACCGGCGGCGTCGCGATCATCAACGTCGGCGGCTCGACCGAGACCGCGATGAAGGAACGCAAGGACCGCGTCGACGACGCCCTCAACGCCACCCGCGCGGCGGCGAAGGAAGGCTACGTTCCGGGCGGCGGCGTCGCGTTCATCCGCGCCCTCGACGCCCTCGACGCGGGACGCAAGAAGGCCAAGGGCGACGAGAAGCTCGGCTTCGACATCATCGCCGACGCCCTGACGCTCCCCGCGAAGCAGATCGCGGAGAACGCCGGCGTCGATGGCGACGTGGTCGTCGAGAAGGTCCGCGAAGGCAAGGGCGGCTTCGGCTTCAACGCCGCGACCGAGGAGTACACCGACCTCGTGAAGGCCGGCATCATCGACCCCGCCCTTGTGGCCCGCACCGCGCTGCAGCACGCCGCGTCGGTCGCCGGCCTCATGCTCACCACCGACGTCGTCGTCACCGATCTCAAGGAAGATGACGAGGCGATCACCGAGGCGATTCACTGACGAACGCCTCGCGGAACTGACGTCGCCGCGCTCGCCGCTCCCGCGAGCGCGGCGGCGTGTTCCCTTCGGGACCCCGGCCGCCCCTGCTCCCCCGCTGAGCGCGAAGGACCTTCGCCATGCCGACGACCCGCGACTACTACGAGATCCTCGGCGTTGAACGTGATGCGTCCGCCGACGACATCAAGCGGTCGTATCGCCGGCTGGCGATGAAGCACCACCCCGACCGCAACCCCGACAACGCGGACGCGGAAACGAAATTCAAGGAAGCCGCCGAAGCGTACGAAGTCCTGTCGGACGCCGAACGACGCGCGGTCTACGACAAGTACGGTCACGCCGGACTTCGCGGCCGGGCCGGACACGACTTCAACTCAATGAACGTCGAGGACATCTTCTCGATGTTCAACGACATCTTCGGCGGCGGGATGAACGGGCCGCGCGGCCGACGCACGCGGGGCGGCGTTCCCCGCGGCTACGATCTCGAGACCGAGGTCGAGATCTCGCTCGAGGACGTGCTTGAAGGAACCGAACGCGACGTCGACTTCAAACGACTCGACGTCTGCCAGACCTGCAACGGCAACGGCGCCGAACCCGGCTCATCTCCCGAGACCTGCTCCACCTGCCAGGGACAGGGCAAGGTCGCCCAGCAGGGCTTCGGCGGCATGTTCCGGATGGTCACCGCCTGCCCCCACTGCCAGGGACGGGGCAAGGTCGTGACGCACAAATGCGGCGACTGCCGCGGACGCGGACGTGTCTCGGTCCGCCGACAGCTCTCCGTCCGCATCCCCGCCGGCGTCCACGAAGGACAGGCCGTCCGTCTCACCGGCGAGGGCGAACCCCCGCCGCAGGAAGTCAGCCCCGGCGGCCAGGGGATTCGCGGCGACCTGCACGTCGTCATCCGCATCGCCGAGCACCCCCGCTTCGAACGCGAGGACGATCATCTCGTCGCCGCCGTGCCCCTTGCGTTCTCGCAGGCGGCGCTCGGCGCATCGGTCGATATCGAAGGCCTCGACGGCCCGGTCACGATCGACATCCCGCCCGGCACCCAGCATGGCGCGGTCTTCCGCGTGCGCGAGAAGGGCCTGCCGAACCTCCGGTCCGGGAAGCGCGGCGATCTCGCGGCGATCGTGCAGCTCATCGTGCCCCGCAAGCTCAACGACAAGCAGCGGAACCTCCTCAAGGAGTACGCGGAGCTGGAGGACGTGGACGTCGCGCCGCAGCGTCCGTCGCTCTGGAACAAGATCAAGGACGCCGTCACCGGCGGCTGAACCCGACCGCACCTTCCCCCCCACTGAGTCACCATGAGCAGTCGATCCGACGAAAATCTCGAAGACAACGGCCCCGTCGACACGGAAGATGCTGATGCGCAGGCGGAAGCGATGGCGATGTCGTACGCGGAGAAGTACGACATCGATCTGACCGTCGGCGCCGCGCAGGTGATCCACCAGCTCGAGGTCGAGCGTGACGACGCATCCGCCGCGCGTCAGCGGGCGTTGGCGGACTACGCGAACTTCCAGCGTCGCGCCCGGGAGAACGAGACCCGGGCGGAGTCGATCGGCATGCAGCGGGTGATTCGTTCGCTGCTCGACGTCGCTGACCAGTTCGACCTCGTTCTGGCGCAGAACCGTGACGAGGTGACGGTGGAGCAGTTGCTGCAGGGGCTGGCTCTCGTGAAGCAGGAGTTTCACAAGGCGTTGGAGAGCCACGGCGTCGCGAAGATCGAGCCGGCCGCGGGCGAGCCGTTCGATCCGAACCGTCACGAGGCGATGCTGCGTCAGCCTGCGGAGGGACTGGACCCGAATCATGTCGCCGGCCTGCTGCAGGCGGGGTACGCCATGAAGGACATGGTGCTGCGTCCCGCGAAGGTGTCGGTCACGCCGGCGGAGGACTGAATCGATGCCGACTTACGAATACGTCTGCCGCGCATGCGATCACGAGTTCGAGTTGTTCCAGTCGATGACCGCGCCGGTGAAGAAGAAGTGTCCGGAGTGCGGGAAGCTGAAGCTGGAGCGTCTGATCGGCACCGGGGCGGGCGTGATCTTCAAGGGCGGCGGCTTCTACGAGACGGACTACCGCACGGAGTCGTACAAGAAGGGCGCCGAGGCGGAGAAGAAGGCGTCGGAGAAGAAGTCGGACTCGTCCGGCGATTCGAAGTCCGAATCGAAGAGCGATTCGAAATCGGACGCGAAGAAGACCGAGACGACGTCGTCGTCCGATTCGAAGTCGAAGTCGAAGCCGAAGTCGAACGAGGCGAGGAAGACGGCGGAGTGACTTCGTCGGCGCACGAAGAACGGCGCGCCGCACCGTGCGACGCGCCATTCTCGGGGGTGAGAACGAAACGTGATTCTTCCGTGCGGCGGTTCGTGTGAACCGGCTCGGGCGGCGGTGACGGCGGACCACGCCGACGCCCGGATTCCCCTGCGACGACCAACCGTCACAATTGGGAACCGCCTGGTCAACAATCTGGGCGGGCGCGTTATTCGGCGGGGGCGTCGTTTTGTGGAGATCGTCCCGCGAGCGGCCCCGGGCGGGCCGGCGCGAACTGGTCGGCGGGGGCTCAGCGGGGCCGGGTCGGCGCGGCGATATCCGGTCCGAAGAGCAGTTGCATGGTCGGCAGGGCTTCGCCGAGGATCTCGCGCAGGTACGCGGCGAGGAGGCGGTTGGCGCGGTCGAGGTCCATCGACGTCGCGTCATCCGTCCCGGTCGGGTCATCGCGCAGCGTGCGGAGGAGTTGGATGGTGGTGCGTCGGACGCGCCAGCGGTCGCCGGTTCCGGTGTCCGCCGCGACGCCGCCCGCGGTGGGGCTGAACGCCCAGGTGTCGTCATCGGGCAGGGGCTGGTCGGTGACGGCGTCGCGGTTGAGTTCGGGCTGGTAGCCGGCTTCGCGCAGGAGAGTCCACTGGAAGGCGAGCAGGGCGCCGGGGACGCGGACGTGGTCTTCGAGTGCACGCACGGACACGAGCAGCTGGTCGAACGCTTCGGGGTGCGGGTCGCCCGCGGTCATCATGTGATTGACGAGGTCGACCATGTAGAGCGCCGTCTGGTTGGCGTCGATGCGTTTTCGGATCGCGGGGAAGAGTTCCTGCAGGTCCCAGGCGGTGAGGGTGGCGAGGTCGCGTCCGGGTTTGACGAGGGCGACGATCTCGCCGCGCGTGAGGACTTCGATTCCCCCGGAGAACGCGCCCTTTTCGCGTTTCGCGCCCTTGGCGAGTCCGCGGAGCACGCCGTGGGCGCGGGTGAACAGGCTGACCGTCTGCGAGGTCTCGGAGTAGTCCCATGTGCGAATGGGAATCGCGATGTCCTTGATCGTCTGCACGGCGCGTCGCTACAGGGTAGCGACGCGAGAGGAGGAGAGCAGGGGACGAGGGGAGCAGGGGATGCTGGTTTGAGCCGTGTCTGACATGACAACGGGAGACGCCCGCGCGGGCATCTCCTGCTCTGATCCGCCGGCGGCGGATCACCCCTGGATGCTGATGGAGCGGGTCGGAGGGACCGGGGCCGGGGGCGCGGGGTTGGCGGCGGCGGGGGCGGTCGCGGCGGGGGTGCTCGCGGCGGGCGGCTGGGGGCCGGCGTGCCGTTGTTCGTCGAGTCGGCTCATGAGCATGACCCACGTCTCGCGTTCGTACTCGAGCAGCTTTATGACCTCGTCGACGAGCGCCGCCTTGCGCTGGCTGCTCGCTTCGAGGAGGCGGTTGTACATGAAGACGTACAACGCGGTCAGCTTCTCGCAGAGGTCCGGATCATGCTCCGGCCGCAGCGAGTTGATGAGTTCGAGCACGATCTCCTGGCAGCTCGTGACGCCGGTGTACGCGGCCTCGAAGTCGTTCTCCGCAAGGCCGGTGCGTCCCTGGCGGGCGAACTTGATGGCGCCGTCGAACAGCATGAGACGCAGTTCGGCGGGGCTCGCCGTCATGACCTTCGTACGGAGATATGCGTTCGGCTCGAGGGGCGACATCAGGAGTGCTATCGGCTGGGATCAGGGGCGGGATCAAGCGCTGATCCGCATATTCCCGAGGGTTCCGGGAGTTCCGGGGTCCGGTAATGCGGGGTCAGCCGGCGAGCGCGGTCGCACTGGACAGGGACGCGAGCGCGCTGCTCTGCGTCTGCAGCTGGGCGATCGCGGTTTCCATGGCGAGGAACTGCCGCTGGAGTTGCTGACGACGGTTCTCCATGCGTTCGTTGAAATCCTCGATCCGCTGGTTGGCGACGTCGATGCGGGTCTGGATCGATTCGTCGATCGTCTTGAACGTGCCGTTGATCGAGTTGGTGAAGCCGTCGAGCAGGTCCTCGATGATCTTGCCGAACCCCCGCACGGTGGAGGTGGTGCTGGAGGACAGCACGGTGACGCCGGGGGCGATCTCCTCGGAGAACGAAAGATCCTCATCCTCCGCCGTGAAGAGGTTGATCACCGCCTGTCGGTCGCTGTCGAGGGCGTCCCGGAACTTATCCTCGTCGAAGGCGATGGTCCCCTCCGCGGCGACGGTGAGACCGACGTCACGGAGACTGTCGTACTGGGTGGAGAGGTTCTCGGCGTCGCGGAAGAGCAGATTGAAGAGGGCGGATCGCACACGGGACGTGGTGCCGTCGCCGAGCAGGAGGCCTCGCTCCTCGGTGTCGATGTCGTAGTTGTCGAACTCGTCGATCGTCGCGATCGCGTCGTTGAAGGCGGTGACGAAGCCGAGGATGACGCCGACCGCCTCATCGTTGGTTCGTTCGATGCTGACCTCGACGGGGTCCTGGCTCGACGCGAGGAGGTTGATGGTCACGCCGTCGACGATGTCGGTGATCGTGTTGGTGTCGCTGGTGATGAGGAACGCATCGTCGGGGTTCTCGGACCCGAAGAAGACCTTGGCGTCCTGGGCCTTGGTCAGGGTCGAGAAACCGAGATCGGCCCCCGTGCTGGTGAGCAGCAGGTCGCCGCGGGTGCCGGCGACGTCGGAGGTGATGGCGAGTCGGAACGGGGCGCCGGCGGAGCCGTCGTTGATGATGGTCGCGGAGATCGGCGCGCCGGCCTCGTTGATCGCATCCACGATGTCGTCGAGGCTGTCGCTGGCGTTGAGGGCGAGGTTGATCTCGTAGGAGCCGTCGATGGTCGTCTCGTTGAGGGTGCCCTCGCCGCGGATCTTCAGATCCTCCGCCGCGGTCCCGCTGACCGAATCGACTTTGATCGGCACGAACGGCGTCTCGCCGCCGGCCCCGGAGAGATCCTCCTCGATGAGCAGGCCGTCGCCGGTGTCGTTGATGCGGGCGTTGATCGCCAGACCCTTGGAGTTGATCTCCGCGATCACATCGAGCAGGGTGACGGAGTCGGAATCGATCGACACCTCGGCGGAGTCGCCGAAGCCGTCGGTGACCCGGAACACGCCGGTCCCGACGCCCTGGCCGTAGTTCAGATCCGCCAGCGCCGTGGCCCCGCTGATGTACTGCAGCTGCAGGTTCGTGCCCGTGAACGAGTTCGCCGCGACGCCGGCGGGATCCGTCGTGAGTCCCAGCGAGTCCGCCCCGTCGCCCGAGATGATCAGGTTGCCCGAACCGCCGGAAGCGTCGGTCGCGGCGAGACCCGTGCCCGCGCTGCTCAGCCCGACCGTGATGTCGACGCTGTTGGCGCCGAGCAGGGTGTTGATCTCGTCGAGATAACCGTCGGTCGATTCGGAGGTCAGGGTCGTGAGGTCGATGGCGAAGCTGTCGCCGTCGCGATCCTGGAAGGTCGCGGTTCCGGTGAGGCCCGATCCGCCGTTGAGATTGCGGACGAGCGAGGAGTTGAGCGTTTCGATGAGACGGCCGCCGGTGAGGACGGCGGCGACGGAGGCGCCCTCGATGCCCAGGTCCGCCGCCGCGTTGTCGCCGACCGCAAGTCCGGGGCCGCCGGCCACCGTGAAGTCGAGTCCGGTGTTGGTGGTGATCTCGAGTCCGTCGCCGGCGGCGTTGATCGCGGCGGAGATGCGTCCGGCGTTCGCCGCGCCGGTGGTGTCCTCGGCGTCGTTGATCCGGTCGATGACTTCCTGCAGGGTCTGGGTGGAGGACACGGAGACGGGCATGGTGATCTGCTCGCCTTCGATGACATCGTCATCGTTCTCGTCGGCGGCGTTGAGGCCGAGGTCGTTGAGCGTTTCCTCGCCGTTGGGGCCCGCCCCTTCGAACCGGAACTCGGTGGTCGATCCGCCGGAGCCGTCCGTGGCGACGAAGCCGTCGCCGTTCGCGTTCACCGCGAGCGTCACCTTGCCGTCCGTCTGCGAGGAGACGCGGTTGATCACGTCCTGCACGGTCTCCGCTCCGGCGAGCGAGATCTCGTACGGCTCATCGTCGTCGGGATCGAGATCGGACGTCCACACCTGGAAGTCCGGGTTCTCCGACGTCGGGTTGATCTTGACGCCGGTCCCGTTGTTCAGTTCCGACAACAGCGTGTCGGCGTCGATCGGCGGCCGCTGCGGTCCGAGGTCGACTTCGAACGTATCGCCGCCGACCGTGAAGCGCAGATCGTAGACGCCGCTCTTGACGCCGACGCCGAGGCCGCCGTTGAGCGACTTGACCGCCGTCGACCCGCCCACGGTGTTGACGACGGCACCGAGGATGACGCCGGCCGTGGCGTCGTTGTCACCCGCCCCGTTGTCCGCGGTGGCGACGCCGAGATCCGCGGCCATGGTCGAGCCGTTCAGGTCCGAGATCTCGAACGTGCCGCCGCCCGACGAGTTGTCGGTGATCACCAGTCGGTCGCCGCTGACGCCGGCGGTGACGTCGACATCGGTCGCGGCGTTGATGCGGCTGATGACCTCGTTGAGCGAGACCGCATCGTTGAGATCGATGTCCGCCTCGCCGCCCGCCGCGTCCGTGATGCGGATCTTCCCGCGGTCGACGCCGGCCCCGCCGTTCAGGCGTTCGAGGTCGGTGTTGGACGCGAGGCCGCTTCGTCCGAGCTCCACGCTGAGGTTGGTGACCCCGACCGGCGTGACATTGGACGTCGCGAAGCCCTGGGAGATCTTCTGGCTGTTCTTGACGAGCTGCTTCACGATGAACGTGTAGGAGCCCGGCTGCGCGGTCTTCGACGCGGTGACGCCGAGAATGTTCGGAAGGCTGCTGGTGGCGTTCGCCCCGTTGAAGGTCGACGCCTCGGACAGATTCGCGGCCACGCTCTTGAGGGCCGACAGCTTCGAAGCGATCTGGCTGAAGGCGCCCTGCTCCGCCTGCAGCCGGGCCACGCGGGCCTGCATCTGCAGCCGGGGGCGGGACTCCACCGCGATGAGCTGTTCGATCAGGCTCGCGGTGTCGATGCCGCTGATCAGTCCCACGCCTGTCGTAATTCCACCCACGGCGAACCTCCTTGTGTTGCCGAAGCCAGCTCCGGGGCTGCGCCCGTCGTCCTCGCGCGGATCACGCGCAACTCGTGCGCACCTGACGCGCCGGAACGTTCACCATGTCACGCCGCCGCGCGAATCGCGGGCGACGCGGGAAGATGTGCAAGCGGCGCGCCGTCCCGTCGCCCGGCGAGCAGATCGACCGCCCACGAGGCGAGCGTTCGCCGGAAGACCATCCGGGCCGCGGCGACCCGTTCGTCCGCCTCGCGCCGGGCGGGCGCAGGGAGACAGGACGGCCGCGCGGGCGCGGCGTCCGTGTTCGGGTCGGACCTCAAGTCGGCGTAGAGACAGGAATCAGCCATCCGTGGCGCCCTCCGTGTGCGCCGTCGTCCGAGGTCGCGTCCATGCGCCTCGAGCGACGATCATTGCGCGCTTACCACATCGATCCGTCCGCCCGCTCGCTTTCCTCCGTTTCACGAATTCCCGCCAGAATTCGCCGGATCCGGCCCGCACCATGCAAAAAACCCCGATCAGACGATCGGGGTCGGGCGTTGTCTTCGAGGGGCGGGGGGAAACGTTACTTTGCGGTGTACACGCCCCGCGACACCTTCTTGAACAGCTTCTTGTTCTTCGCCGCGATGAGTTGCTGGTTGACGATCGTGCGGAAGTTCTCGCTCGACGTCTTATAACCGGCGTCCTGCACGGCCTGGGCGACTTCGGTCACGGACATCTCCTTGCCCCTGAGGACCTTGTGCAGGGAGTCCACGAGATTCATGTCGTTGCGGGGGCGCTTGCGGCCCGCGCCCGCGCGTCGGCGCCCGCCGCCCCGCCGCGCTCCTCCCTTGGCGGTCAGCGTTTCGATCGCGTCGATCTCGGACTCGACTTCGGCGAGTTGGGCGAGGATCTTCGCGCGTTTCGTTTCGAGGCGCCCGAGGTTCTTCCGGCGCCGTTCGATCTCGCGGTGGAGATCCTCGATCGACGCGCCGGCGAGACCGCGGGACCGCCGGGCGGTGGTGCGTTTTTTCTTGGCCATTCTGCTTTCTTTCGGGCGGCGCCGCCGGGGCGACGCAACTCAGGGAATCCCCCTGCGGACACGACCCGTCGCATCCGTCTGATCTAAGAATGCATCTTAGAAGCGAATCTCATACACAGCAATGCGTTGCGGATCCGGGCTCAGCGGGGGACCCGGGGACGGCGGGGCTCGCCGTCGCCTTCCGCTCCGGGACGCGTGACCCGGGTGTCCGGGCGGCCGCGTCCCGGCGTGCGGGCCGGGGCCGGCGTGAGCGACGCCCGCACCACGCGGGGCGGGTTGACGGGCCGCCCCCGGGCCGGGTCCGCGATCTCCGTCGCCGCAATCCGCAGAATCGTCTCCGCCCCCGCCGTCACGTGCCCGAAACTGCAGTATTGACCGTCCAGGCGGGCGGTGCCTTCGCGCGACAGGCAGATGAAATACTGACTGCCGGCGGAGTCCGGGTCGTCCGACCGCGCCATCGAGATGACGCCGAAGTCGTGGGGCAGCCGGCTCGGCTCGAGCGGCAGCCAGTAGCCGGGACCGCCGTCGCCCGTCCCGCTCGGATCGCCGCCCTGAATCACGAAGGGCTGACCGGTGCGGCTCACCGGCACGACGCGATGGAAGACGGTCTGGTCGTAGAACCCGCCCGCGGTGAGCGACAGGAAGTTCCACACCGTGTTCGGCGCTTCGTCGGGACGGAACGCGATCTGCAGCGGGCCTTCCGTCGTCTCGAGCACCGCGTCCGCGTCGAGGTACAGGCGCACGCCCGCATTGACGAGCCCGGCGAGATCGAGATCGCGCCGACGCGCCGCCGCGTCGTCCTCCGCCTCGGGCCCCCACGCCGCCGGATCGGCTCCCCAGCCGACGACCCGCGTGTAGGTCGTGCGGCCGTCGGGACGCACGTCCTCCTCCGTGGTCATCGGCAGCCGGTCGAGCATCGGCTGCACCACGATCGACGAGCCGACCGGGGCGCCGTCCGCCACCAGCTGCAGGTAACACGCCCGCTTGATGTCGAAGATCTCCGGCATCGTCACGTTGAGATCGACCACGCCCGGCGTCACCGCCGTCGGACCCACCACCACGCCGCCGCCCGCCGTCATCAGGTAGAGCTCCAGCGCCGACGCGCCGTCCGTCGGCGATGCGATCTCGATCTCCGCCGGACGACCGATGCCGACGTACCGTCGGCGCGGCGCCAGCACGGGGCCGGCGGGCGCGACGTCCGCCGGCGCGTCGTCGATCCGCGTGACATCATCGGCGGGGGCGGCGGACGTCGTGGACTGCGCGGGCGCCGACGCCGCGCCGGCGCCGAACAGGCCCACGAGCGTGGCGAACAAACCGATTCGAACCAGAGGGGTCACACGCATCTCCTTTGCCGGAAGGGGGCGCCGGGTATTCTATCGTCATGCAAGATCCGACCCTGATCGCCCGCCACCTGCTGGAATCCGCCGCGAGCCTCGCTCACGCGTCGAACGCCGGCGCGATCATTGCGTACATCGACGCCCTGCCGGATCTCGCGGTGGTCCCGCAGCGGATGGTGCTGATCGCCCGCGACGACGCGGACCGGGGCCGAATCGAGGCGATGAGCGAGCCGCCGCTCGCCGCCCTCGACGTCCCTGACGTCACGCTCGACCGATTCGGTCAGGTGAAGCTGGCGGCGATCATCGCGCTTTCCAACCGGGTGCTTCAGATCGGCGACGTGGCGATCTTCCTCACCGGTCCGTTTCGTTCGATCATTGATTCGCTCGTCGTCATGACGATCGGGGCCGAGTACGAACTCTTCGACACCACCGAGCAGCCGGAGATCGACGAGCACATCAAGCGGGCGGTCTTCGCCCGCGCGCTGGAGATTGCGCTGCACCTCGGCCAGCACGGACGCGAGGGCCGGCCGGTGGGCGGACTGATCGTGATCGGCGACGCCGCCGTCGTGCTCGAGCAGTCGGAGCAGATGATCCTGAACCCGTTCAAGGGCTACACCGAACAGGAGCGCAACCTGCTCGACGAACGCATGACGGAGACCATTCGCGAGTACGCCGCCTTGGACGGCGCGATCATCGTGCGCGGCAACGGGGTTGTGGAATCCGCCGGGGCCCGGCTGAAGACCGGCGTCTCCGCGGGCCTGCCGTCCGGACTGGGCGCCCGACACGCCGCCGCGGCCGGCGTGACCGCCAACGCCCGATGCGTCGCGATCACCGTCTCCGCCACCGACGGCGCCGTCCGCGTCTGGCGGGCGGGACGGATGCTCGCCAGCTTTGATCCGCCGGATCGCGGCTGACCCGGCCCCCGTCGCGCCGACGTATGATCGTCGCGTCATGACCCCGCCCCCCGACGCATCCCCCCTGCCGCCCGACGTCGACGCCGCCCGCCTCATTGTGGGCATGGAAATCCACGTCGAACTCGCCACTCGCGCCAAGCTCTTCACCCGCACGCCCAACCCGGCGCATCCCGATCATTACGACGCCGCCGTCAACACGCTGACCGATCCCGTCGTCGCCGCCCTGCCCGGCGCGCTGCCGGTGCTGAATCGGGCGGCGGTCGAACTGTCGATCATGGTCGGCCTCGCCCTCAACTGCAGGATCGCCGCCCGCACCCGCTGGGACCGCAAGAACTACTTCTACCCCGATCTCCCCAAGGGCTACCAGATCAGCCAGTACGACCTGCCGCTCTGCACCGACGGCGTCCTGGAGATCGAGACGGGGGACGGCGAATCGCGCCGGATCGGGATCATTCGCGCGCACCTCGAGGAAGACACCGGCAAGCTCGGACACGAACTGCCCGGCGGCGGATACTCGGAGAACTCGCTGATCGATCTCAACCGCGCCGGCGCGCCGCTGCTCGAGATCGTCACCCAGCCCGACCTCCGCTCCGCCGATGAAGCCGTCACGTTCGCGCAGTCGCTCCGACGCATCTGCCGGTTCCTCAACGCGACGGAGGGCGTGATGCAGCGCGGCCAGATGCGCTTCGAACCCAACGTCAACGTGTGCATCACCACCGACGACGGACGCGAGTACCACACGCCCATCGTCGAGGTCAAGAACCTCAACTCGTTCAAGGCGATCCACGGCGCCGTCGAGTACGAGTACACGCGACAGATCGCGCAGTGGCGCGAGGACGGACGCACGCAGGGACCGGGCATGAAATCGACGCGGGGCTGGGACGACGAGAAGCAGGCGACCGTGCTCCAGCGGGAGAAGGAGGACGCCCACGACTACCGCTACTTCCCGGAGCCCGACCTGCCGGAGCTGACCATCGAACCCGAGCAGCTCGAACGGCTGCAGGCGATGATCCCGGAACTGCCCGCCGCGCGTCGACAACGGTACCTCAACGACCTCGGCCTCAGCCCGGCGGATGCGGACGCCCTGCTCGACGAACGCGAGACGTGCTTCTACTTCGAAGCGTGCGCGGAGCGTTGCCAGTCGATGCTCGGCCTTTCGCCCGCCCCGGCGGCGCGGGATGTCGCGAAGCTGCTGCTGAACGCGGGGGCGCGGCTGGCGAACGAACGGGGCGTGCGGATCGATCAGCTCGGCGTGCGGGCGGACCAGGTCGCGCAACTGATCGGACTGCGGGCCGACGATGAGGTCGGCTCGTCCGCCGCGGATGAACTCTTCGCCCGCCTGTGCGACGATGACGGCGACGCCCGGGACGTGGCGGAGGCGCACGGACTGCTGCAGGTGCGCGACGAAGGACAACTCGACGCGTGGATCGACGCCGCGATCGAGGCGGACCCGACCTCGGCCGAGGACTTCGCGGGCGGCAAGGACGCGGCGGTGGGCCGGCTGATCGGCGGCGTGATGAAGCTCTCCAACGGCCAGGCGGACGCGAAGGCGGTGCGGGAGAAGTTCGTCGCGCGGCTGCGTTCGTAGCGGCCGGTTCAGCCCCAGTTGGCGAGCAGCGTGGCGAGATCCGCCGGGCCGACGACGCCGTCGCCGTCGAGGTCGGCGTTCATGTCGTCCGAGCCCCACGCGGCGAGCAGGGCCGCGAGATCCGCGGGGTCGACATCGCCGTCGCCGTCGAGGTCGCCGGCAATCGGTTCGGGATCGCCGGAAATGCTGATCGCAAACGTCAGTGTGAGCGCCGACACGCCTTCGCCCGGGAGATCCTCGTCGCTCGTGAAGATCGTCGCGTCGATCTCGTACATGCCCGGGGCCAGACCGTCCGTGTCGAGCAGGAACTCCAGATCGACCGGATCCGCGCCGACGCCGGCGATCATCGTCGTCGCCGCGCTCAGCGGACCCGCGTCCACCATCACGTCGTCGACGTCAAGCAGCGCCTGCGCGGCGTCGAAGCCGACGTTGTGAATCGGAACGGGCACGGACAGGATCCCCGTGTCCGGCCCGGCGGCGACGTCGACGGTCGCCTCGGTCACGACCTTCGCCCCGCTCCAGGACGGCGCGGCGGCGCGGATGATCTCGCCCGACGACGTCGCGGGAATCAAACCCTCCGGCGCCGCCTCGTTGTCGAGCAGGATGATGATCGAACCGTCGAGCGGACCGACGGCCGACGTGTCGATCGTGAACGGAATCTCGACGCCGGGCGTCGCGGCGGGAATCGCGCCGACCCCGAATCCGCTCAGCCCCACCGCGCCCGCCGCCGTGTAATTGAGCGTGTCGGCCCCGATCGGCGTCACCGCCGGCGCATCATTCGTGATCGTGAGCGTCACCGTAGCGGCGCCGTTCTGAATGACGCGTCCGAAGTCGGCGGGAATGTCGACGCCGAGAATCGCGGGAACCTGGTACTCGCAGATCAGCGGCAGGTGGTCCGACCCGTCGTGCAGATCGTCCGCCAGTGCGTTGGAGCGGGCGAGTTCGCCCGGGTAATAGAAGTTCGATCCCAGGTTGATCGCTACGTTGTAGTGCTGACCGTCGTTGCCGAGGGCCCGGATCGATCCGCTGATGTAATCGAGCCCGGCCCCGTCGTGCAGAAGGAACGTCGAGAGCTGGAAATCGAAGCGGTCGTCAAGCCCGCCGCCGATGAGTCCCCCGCCCGCGTCGGCGCGGGGGGACTGCGTGTGCTTGATCGCATTGCCGCTGCCGGACCACGAGCCGTCGCCATAGGGATCGATCGCGGCGGTGGGGCCGGGTTCGGTCAGCCGCTCGTAGCCGTCCTCGCTGCTCGAACTGAAGTTGAGATCGCCGGCGTAGATGATGCGGCTGCCGCCGGGCAGACTGTCGGCGTCGTCGCGGACCTGGTCGACGCCGAAGAACCGGTCCGCCTCGTTCGCCGCGCCGGATCCCGCCCGCAGGTGCATCGAGTAGATGAAGAAGCCCGCATCGGCCGACGCGTAGTCGACCATCTGGAGCTTCCACCGATCGGCGTAGCGTCCGGCCCCGGTGAAGATGTCGACGTGCAGGCTCGTCTGCTCGATGAACGTGTCGGTGCGATAGAACATCGCCTGCGCGCCGCCGAAGTTGTCCTCGTTCCCGATGCTGGTGAACGTGCCGAGCGCGTAGGTGACGCCGGGGGGCGCGGCGTCGTTCAGGAGCGTGAGCAGCGTCCCGGTCTGGTTCGACCGGACTTCCTGCATCACGAGGACATGCGGCGCCGTCGCGTACCCGGGCTGATCGTCGTCAACGAGGGCTTCGAACACATCGCCGAGCGAGGCGAGATCACCCTGCAGTTGCGCGACGTTGTAGCTCACGACCCGGACCTGACCCGACGCCGACGAGGCGATGCACGCCGCGAGCAACGCGACCGCCCACGGGATCCCCGCGATTCCTGACCGACCACACACTCTCGGCATCGATAACTCCAGGCTGGACCGCCGCATCGGATTCCGCCCGCGACGACGGCGAACGCCCGATCGTAGCCCGCGCGAGGCCCGAATGCAGCCGGAAAGCCGCCGATTCTCGCGATGAATCCCTGTCGCGGCTGGACTTATGGGGCGTCGACGGCGTCCGGGGCGGCCGTCTCCGCCCGGGCGGTCTCGATCCGCTCCAGCGTCCGCGGGCCGAGGATGAGGTACCGGTCCGGGGTGTCGGCCGCCTCGAGTCGGGCGGCGGCGTCGGCGGCGAGCGTCAGCGCCTCATCGAACCGACCGAGCCCGGCCAGGCATGAGGCGAGGTTCAGATCCACGGTCGCAAACCGCCAGTGCCCGGGCGGATGGTGATCGACGAGAATCCGCCGGAACTGCTGGTAGGCGTCGATCGCTTCGTCCCACCGCTCCTCCTCCCGCAGCAGAAAGGCGTAGTTGTTGAGCGTGCCGCCGTACGTCCGACTGTCCGCGCCGACTGATTCCGCGTACGCCTCCAGCGACCGCAGGAAGTAATCCTCGGACTCCCGGTTCCGCCCCAGGTCGTACAGCAGCATGGCGAGGTTGTTGAGGACGTCGCCCGTCTGCGGGTGATGGGGACCGAAGACCGCTTCGTTCCGCGCGACGGCGTTGCGGTAGCCCGTCTCCGCGGCGTCGAGATTGCCGATCGCCTGGTCGAGCCGCGCGACGTTGTTCGTCAGCGCCGCCACCTGCGGCGTGTCCGCCCCGTGCCGAATCTCGAAGATGCGGCGCACTTCGTCGTACGCATCACGCGCCTTCGCGTAGTCGCCGCGGGCGGTGTAGATGCCGGCCAGCGTGTTGTGCACGTTGGCGAAGAACTCGTGATCGGGGCCGTACGCCCGCGCGATCCAGTCGCAGGCGTCGAGCGCGATGCGCTCCGCCTCATCCGGCCGACCCGCCCCCCGCAGCGCCCACGCCAGATCGCTCATCACGCGGGCGATCTCCTGCTGATCCACGCCCCGCGGGTCCGGCGACGCCGCGAGCTGATCCTGCTCCGCCCGCAACGCCAGCAACTGTTCCGCGGCCTCGTCCCACTGGGCCAGATACGCCTGGACCACGGCCCGCTTCCGACGCAGCTCCCGGTGCATCGAGGGGCGCGGCGGCTCGACCTGCTTGATCAGTTCGAGGGCCAGATCCAGCTGGGCCGCCGCCTCGTCGTACCGGGCGAGCCCCTTGAATGACTCCGCAATCGCGAGCCGCGCGTGCACTTCCAGCTCCGGCTGACCTTCAAACTCGCTCGTCGCCCACACCGCCGCGCGATCCAGAACTTCGCCGATCGTGGTGTCCGCGCCCGTCGTCTGCACCCACGGATCCGCGCCGGCGAGCAGCCGTTCGAGGAATCGCACCGTCGAGTCCGACGCCTCCAGCGCACGCTCCGCCGCCTGCTTTTCACGTTGGGCGAGATCGCGGGCTGCATTGGCGTCGACCGCGAAATCAACGGCGACGATCGTCGCTCCGATGAGCACCAGCACGATCATCACCGCCGCCGCCACCAGCGCCCGGTTCCGACGGGCGAACTTGGAGAGCTGATACGCGGCGCTGGGCGGACGCGCCACGATCGGTTCATCGCGCAGATAGCGCCGGATGTCCGTCGCCAGCGCCTCCGCCGACGGATAACGCCGGTCGCGGTCCTTCGCGAGCGCGGTGTGGATGATGGTGTCGACGTCGCCGCGGAACACGCGGCTGACCGAACTGAGTGATGCGGGCTCCTCATCGCGGATGCGGCGGACCGCATCCGCCACCGCCGTACGTCGGACGTCATGGGGCAGTCGTCCCGCGAGCAGTTCGTAGCCGATCACCCCCAGGGCGTAGACGTCGCTGCGCACATCGATCGCATCGGGATCGCCCTCGACCTGCTCCGGACTCATGTACGGAATCGTGCCCAGAAGCTGGCCGACGTCGGTCCGCATGGTCGTGGCCTGCACGTCCTCATCGGTGACGCGGGCGACGCCGAAGTCGAGGATCTTGGTGCGGCCCTCCGGCGTGACGAGGATGTTCGCCGGCTTGAGATCACGGTGAATCACGCCCTTCTGGTGGGCGTGGTGCACCGCTTCGGCGACTTCGGCGAGGAGGGCGAGACGCTCGCGAGCGCCGAGGCCGCGCGCCTCGCACCAGTCCGTCAGACGCACGCCCTCGACCAGCTCCATCGCGAAGTACGGCTGCAGACCCGCCCCCGTGTCCGCCGCGCCCGCCTCGTAGATCTGCGCGACGCCCGGATGCGTCAGGCGCCCGAGGATGCGGGCTTCGTGCTCGAACCGCCGGATCAGCCGTTCCGACACCGCGCCCGGGCGGATGACCTTCAACGCGACGAGACGCTCCGGATTCGCCTGCCGCGCCCGGTAGACGACGCCCATGCCGCCGACGCCGAGACGATCGAGAATCTCGTAGTCGCCGACGCGGTCGGGATCGGCTGGAGGCGCGGCGTCGGCGAGTCCCGCCAGATCGAGTCCCGGCCCCTCGTCGAGCAGGCCCGTCGGCTCATCGTGGGAGAGCAGGTCGAGCACTTCGCGTCGGAGGTCGTCATCGTCCGCACAGGCGTCCTCGACGAACGCACGTCGGTCCGCCTCCGGCTGTTCACACGCCTGGAGGAAGACCTGCGAGATCCGATCGTGCCGCGCGTCCGAACTCATTCGTCGTCCTCGCGTCGGAGTTCGCGTTGCAGCCACGCCCGTGCGACCCGCCAGTCGCCCTTCACCGTGCGGGCCGAGACGCCCAGCACCGACGCTGATTCGTCCACCGTCAGCCCCCCGAAGTAACGCAGTTCGACGACCCGGCTCTGGCGTTCGTTCAGTTCGGCGAGACGACCCAGAGCGTCGTCGAGACGCAGGAGGTCGACCTCGGCCGTGGCGTCGTCGGGCGTCGCGGCGTCGGCCTCGGACAGCGTCACCCGCGGACGATCGGGCGACCGCTTGGCGGCGCGACAGCGTCGGGCGTGATCAATCAGGATGCGACGCATCGCCTGGGCCGCAACCGCGCAGAAGTGCGAACGGTCGTTCAACTCCGCCCGCGTCTGGTCCACCAGCTTGAGAAACGCCTCGTGAACGAGCGCCGTCGGCTGGAGCGTGTGGTCGGGGCGCTCCATCCGCAGGTACGAGGCGGCCATCCGGCGGAGTTCGTCGTACACCACCGGCGTCAGACGGGCGGCCGCGTCATCGTCGCCTCGACTGAGGTCGGCGAGGTCGCGGGTGACGGTCATGGTGAGGGCGTGCTTCATGGGGGCGGGCGTCGCAAGACGGTCCTGA
The DNA here is from genome assembly GCA_965227335.1 of Phycisphaerales bacterium. Lineage (GTDB taxonomy): Bacteria > Planctomycetota > Phycisphaerae > Phycisphaerales > SM1A02 > CBDDFV01. The sequence continues at coordinate 608,920 of CBDDFV010000012.1, read as the reverse complement.
GTATACGGATCGATGCCGACGGATCGAAGGAGAATGCGGATCCGGCCGTTCCACGCCGGGCGACCGGTGATCTGGACGTCGCCGGTCGGCGGCGGGGGTGAAACGAAGAAAAGTCGACAAACCTTGCCCCGTGCCGCGCGGTCTTCGCGGGACGAGGTGAGGGACGACTGCTTCGCCGCTGGCGAGGCTCGTTTCAGGCTGGCCCGGGGAGGCCAGCGGACACCGCGACCCACGGATGCCGGGTCACTCATCACGAATCACAGGAAGACCATCATGTTCACCCAGACCACCTTTCGAGACCTGACCGCGGCGAGCGTCGCGGCGCTCGTTCTGACCGGCGGGCTCTCGGCGGCGACGATCATCGTCCCCACCGGCCAGCCCACCATTCAGGACGCGATCGACGCGGCCGCCAACGGCGACGACATCGTCGTCATGCCGGGCGTCTACAACGAGACCATCGACTTCCTCGGCAAGTCGATCACCGTCAGGAGTTTCTCTGACGCGGACGACACCGTGATCACCGGCGAGGGCCTTCCCGGACCGGTCGTCACCTTCGCCAACGGCGAGACGATCGCGGCCAAGCTCATCCGCTTCACGATCACCGGGGCGGAGAACACGTCGAGCAGCGGCGGCGGGATCCTGGTGTCGAACGCGGACCCGTACATCCTTTCGTGCGAGATCACCGCGAACAAGGCGCTGGGTGGAGCGGGCGCGTACGTCGTCGGCGGGTCGCCGCTCTTCATCGACTGCACGTTCAAGGGCAACACGGCGCTGGATGGCGCGAACGGCGGCGGCATGCTGCACATCCTCTCGTCCGCGTTCGTGGACTCGTGCACGTTTGTCGACAACTTCGCCGAGCAGGGCGGCGGTCTGTACGTGGCGAGCCCGAGCAACGTGAGCGTGGTCAACGGCGTGCTCGACGGCAACGGCGCCATCGAAGGCGGCGCGGCGTACGCGAACGGCGACACGACCTTTGACAACTGCACCATCGTCGGCCATGGCAACGGCGCGTTGTGGTCGGGGATCGGCCTGCTGACGGTCAACAACTCGATCGTCCGCAATCCTTCGGACGAGATCGTCCTCGACGGCGGCACGGCTCTCGTGCAGTACTCGAACGTGGAGGGCGGCTACACGGGCCCCGGCAACATTGACGCCGACCCGCGGTTCCTCGACGCGGGAATGCATCCCTACCGGCTCCAGCCGGGCTCGCCCTGCATCGACGCGGGCAGCAACCTCATCACCCCCGCGGGTCTGGTGATCGACCGCGCTTCGTTCCCGCGTTTCATCGACGATCTCAACATCACCGACACCGGCGCGGGCGGCGCCCCGGTGATTGACATGGGCGCCTACGAGTGGCAGGCCACGGTGCGGTACGTCCGGGCGAACGCGACCGGCGCGAACAGCGGCCTGTCGTGGGACGACGCCTACCTCGATCTTCAGGACGCCCTCGCGGACGCCGAAGACGGCGACGCCACGGAAATCTGGGTCGCGTCCGGAACCTACAAGCCCGACGGCGGAACCGGCGACCGCAACGCCACCTTCGCCCTTGTGAGCAACGTGTCGATGTACGGCGGCTTCAGCGGCGCGGAAACCCTGCGGGAAAACCGCGACGGCGCCCTCAACCCGACCACGCTCGGCGGCGCGATCGGCGCGGACGGCACGGACGACAACACCTTCCACGTCGTCTCCGCGCTCGATGTCGACAACGCGCGGCTGGACAGCTTCATCGTCCAGCGCGGCAACGCGGCGGGCGGCGGCAGCCTCGGCAACAACGGCGGCGGCGTGCTCGTCGACAACAGCGAACTGCTCATCACGCGGTGCATCATCCGCCTGAACGAATCCGTCGCCTCCGGCTCCGGTCTGTACGTCAACGGCGGTTCCGACGTCACCGTCCGCCGCACCCGCTTCAACCTCAACGAATCCGACACCGCGGGCGCGATCTACGTCAACGAGTCGGACGCCCTGTTCCAGAGCTGCTTCATCCACGGCAACACCTCGCGGATCGGCGCGGGCGGCCTCTATGCCGACGACTCCAATGTCCAACTGGACAACTGCACGCTGCTCGCGAACGCCACCACCGATACGGCCAACGGCGGCGCGACGTGGTCGCTCAACAGCACCCTGTCGATCCGCAACTCGATCCTCTGGAACAACCAGCCCGGGGCCAACGGCACGCTCGGGAATCAGATCGGCGGCGCCTCGACCGGCTACGACATCCGCGCTTCGATCATCCAGGACTACGACGGCTCCGTCCCCGCCGCGTTCACCTTCGGCGATGACCCCCAGTTCGAAGACGCCGACGGTCCGGATGACGTCTACGGCACCATCGACGACAACGTTCGCCTGACCGCCAACTCCCCCGCCATCGACTCCGGCGACAACGCGTTCGCCGGGCCGATGCAGGATTTCGACGGCGGCGACCGCAAGCTCGATGACGTCGGCATGCCGGACGTCGGACTCGGCTCGGGTCCGATCGTCGATCGCGGCGCCGACGAGTTCGACGGCGCCTCCTGCCTCGGCGACTTCAACGGCGACGACACCGTCGACGCCGGCGACCTCGCCGTCCTGCTCAGCCAGTGGGGACTCTGCGACGGCTACTGCGCCGCCGACCTCGACGGCGACCAGACCGTCGGCGCCGGCGATCTCGCCACGCTGCTCAGCCTCTGGGGCGGCTGCCCGTAAGCCGACCATGCCTCCAACCTGAGGTGAGAAGGGTCCTTCCCTGCAGCGCCCGCGGTTCACGCCGCGGGCGCTGTTTCTGCGCAGCCGCTCCGACGAACCGCGTAGAATGCCGATCCGACGCCCTCCCCCCCCCGCTGCCTCCGGAGACCCGACCTCCATGCGCTGGACCCTCGCCTGCGTCTGCCTCATCGTCGTCGCCCCGTCCGTCGCCGACGCCCAACCGATCGATCCCGCCGCCGACGCCGCTTCGCCCCTCGGCGTCCGCCCCGATGAGATCTCGACCCTCGAGAACGGCATGCGGGTCGTCATCCGCGCCGAGAACAGCGCGCCGGGACGCGTCGCCGCCGCCTGGGTCGCGCCCGTCGGCGTCCACGACGCCGCGCCGGGACGCACCGGCGTGCGCGGCATGATCGCGGAGTTGCTGCAATACGAGTCGACCGATCCGCCCTCGGAAGGCGCGGCGGCGGAGGCCGACCGCATCCGTCGCCAGAACGAACTCCGGACGAGACTCCGCACCGCCATCGTGCAGACGCAGATCCCCCGCTGGCGTCGAGGCGAGCTGGCCGTGCCGTGGACACCCGAGACGTTCGACGCCGTCGCGATGGCGGACGCCCGGGCCCTGGCTGAACTCGTCGACGACAGCCGCGCCGCCGACGACGCTCCGCCGATCCAGCCGATGATCCGGGCCCTCGCCGACGACGCCCGCGTGGAGGCGACGCCGGACGCCGTGCTCTTCGCCGCGGAACTGCCGGCGGACGCGCTCGCCGAGTGGGCGCGTCTCGAAGCCGCGCGTCTTGACGCCCCTGTCTTCCGACGCTTCGAGGACGTCCGCGCCGCTCGTCTCGCGGGACCGGCCGATCCGGTTCAGGCGGCGGCGGAACAACTCGAAGCGGCGTTCTTTCAGACGACCGCGTACGCCGCGCCGGCTCGCGGCTGGGCGATGGACGTCGCGCTGATGACGCGTCCGCGTCTCGCCGACTTCTACGCGGAGCACTTCGCGCCGCGCGAACTCACGGTGGTGATCATCGGCGACGTCGATCCCGCCGTCGCCCGCGAGACCCTGGATGCGACGCTCGGACAACTGCCGAATCCGACGGCGAAGGCGGCCGGCGACGCCGATGAACCGACGCCGCCGTGGGAGGCGTGGCAGACGAGTGAGATCGTGGTCAACGTCCAGGGCGCGACGCCCGCCGCGCGGCTGATGTATCACGCGCCGCCGCTCGGCCACCGTGACGAGGCGGGATTTCACATTCTCGCGGCGATGCTGACGGCGGACTTCGCGCGGATGGGTCGGGGGCGGTCGGGTCCGGCGCCGTCCGCGGCGGTGCGGGCGGAGGGCTTGTCGCACACGGGCGTGTTCGTGGCGGACTTCGGGGCGGCGTCGAACGACGACCTCGAGGCGGCGCTGGAGACGTGGGAGGAGATGCGACGGGGCCTGATGCGGGCCCCGGTCGTGGGTCCGCGCTTCGAGGGCGCGAAGGCCGCCGCGCTCGCGGCGCTGGGCGCGAACGATCCCGCGGATCTCTTCGCGCGGGCGCGCCGGTTGGCGCTGGACCTCGCGATGCGGCCGCCGGCGGAGGCGGGGACGCTGGCGGAGCGGGTGTCGGCGGTTCCGTCGGGCGTGCTGGTGCGGCTGGCGCAGATTTACCTGCGGCCGGAGAACCGGGCGGTGCTGCGGGTGCGGACGCCCGAGGGTCTGGACGCGGAGATTGCGTCGTTCCCGACGACGATGCAGCAGCAGGTGCGGATGCTCATGCAGCGTCTGGACGACATTGAGGATCCGAACGTACTGCGCGGGCTGGCCGACCAGTTCCGTCGGCGGGCCGCGATCTCGCCGCCGCAGATCCGCGACGCCCTCGAGTTCATGGTCGATCGCATTGACGAACGACTCGCGGGGCTGGAGGGCGGGGGCGACGGGGAACCGGACGAGACGCCGCGCGAGTGATCGCATACACTCCCGCCATGAGCGGAACCTCGACCATGTCAAAGCAGCGATCCGGACGACTCGACAAGAAGCAGAAGCGCAAGGGGAAGGAGCGGGGCTGGCGCAGCGCGGCGACGAGCGATCGTCACGAGTTGTACGAGTTGTCCGTGCAGGATGTCGAGTCGGAGTGCGATCTGATCGATCGGGTGTGGGAGGACATTCGGGGTCGGAAGGCGCGGTCGATCCGCGAGGATTTCTGCGGGACCGCCGCCGCGTCGATGGAATGGGTGCGTCGCCGGAAGAAGAACACGGCGATCGCGGTCGACATCGACCAGGAGGTGCTCGCGTGGGGCCGGGCGAAGGCGGAGGAGCGTCTGGCGGAGACGGAGCGGGCGCGGATCGAGTGGCGTGAGGAGAACGTGCTGGAGGTGCAGACGCCGCCGGTCGACGCGGTCCTCGCCATGAATTTCAGCTACTACCTCTTCCGCACCCGGGAGGCGATGAAGAACTACTTCGTCAAGGTCCGCGAGGCCCTGGTGGAGGACGGGCTCTTCCTGCTCGACGCCTACGGCGGCAGCGAGGCGTTCTCGGAGCTGGAGGAGGAGCGCGACCTCGACGGCTTCACCTACGTCTGGGATCAGCACGTCTATCACCCGGTGACGGGCTACGCGCTGAACTACATCCACTTCCACTTTCCCGACGGCTCGAAGATGCGCGAGGCGTTCCGCTACGAGTGGCGGCTGTGGACGCTCCCCGAAATCCAGGAGCTGCTCCTCGAGGCGGGCTTCAAGAAGGTGACCGTCTACTGGGAAGGCGCCGACGAGGAGGGCGACGGCAACGGCGAGTTCGAACCGACGAAGACCGGCGAAGCGTGCGAAGGCTGGATCGCGTACCTCGCGGCGGAGATGTGACGCGGGTCAGTCCCGCGCCGCCTCGATCATCGGCCCGAGCAGCGACGCCTCGTCCAGCCACCAGCGGGGGACGAGGCGGCCGTCGATGAAGATCATCGGAATCGATCGCACGCCCAGACGCTTCGCCATCGCGCCGTCCGCCTGCGTCCGCTGATCGAACGCGGCGGCGTCCATCGCGGCGAGGACCTGGGACGGATCGAGCCCCAGCGCCGCCGCCTCGCTCAGAATCGCATTGTCGTCGTCCAGCTCGTCCTGATGCGTGAGCAGCCACGTGTGCATCGCCCAGAACGCGTCGACGCCGCCGAACGCGCCGGCCGCCTCCGCCGCCATCGCGGCCCGACACGCCTGCGGGTGACGCGACACCGGCGACGCCGGATTGCACGACTGGTTCACCGGGTAATGCCGGAACGCATACCGGATCGCCTCGCCCCGCCCGAGCAGACGACGCAGATCCGCATCCGCCCGCGCCGTGTACTCGTCCTGATAGTCGCCGAACACCACGACCTCGACGCCCTCCGACGGACCCTGCATCCACGTGCCCGCCGTCAGGAGCGGCACGTTGCGGCGCGGCTCCGCGAGGAAATCCTCGATGTACTTCGTCGTCGCCGCGGGCGGACGATCGTTCGCGTGCGTCAGCGCCGGCGGGTTCGTCGCCGCGACCGCCTCCACCGCCCGACGCACCGCGTTCGGCGCCCGCCAACCCCGCAACTGCACGCCGTTGATGAAGATCATCGGCGTGTAGAACAACCCGAGATCGATCGCCTCCTCGATGTCCCCCTGCACGAGATCCAGCGTCTCCGGCGTCTGCATGAGCGACAGGAACGACGGGGCGTCGAAGCCGAGCGTCGGAAGCGCGGCGGCGATCTCCTGGTCCGTGAACGACCCGCCCCGCTCGAACAGCCAACGATGCATCCGCCAGAACGCCTCTTCCCCGCCGATCAGTCCCGCCGTCTCCGCCGCCCGCGCGGCCCAGCACGCGTTCGGATGCGGACACCCCCCCATGTTCGGATTGCATCGACTGCACATCGGGAACTGCTTCGCGGAGATCGACATGTCGTCGCGCTCCTCGAACAACGCGAACAACTCACCCTCGATCCGCCGACAGTCCTCGCACTGGTAATCCGAGAAGATCACCACCCGAATCGGCGCCGCGTCCGGGCCGATCACGTACCGGCCGCGAAACCCGTTCGGGTACCAGTCCGGATCGATCGGCGTCTCCGTCGACGCCGTCGCTGACGCGGCGGTTTCCTCAATGATCTCCGCGGTCGAGGCTTCGAGATCGGATTCGTCCTGCGCCGCCGCGACCTGCTTGGTCGCGGTCGACCACACGCCGAGGCCCGCGCTGACGAGGACGCCGGCGACGACCGTGGCGATCACGCCGCGCACGGCGAGCGGACCGCCCTCGCGCTTGGCCCGGGGACGCGTCTCCATCAGGACGAGGAACGCCAGGTTGGCGACGTGCGAGGCGACGCAGTACGAACAGACGTACCCGTTGACGATCATGACGCCGAGGTAGAAGACGGACGCGACGGCGCCGAGGCGGACGAGATGGGCGAAGATCCCCGCCGCGCGTCCGCGGGTCAGCAGCCAGCCGACGAGCGTCCCCGCGAAGTACGCCGCGCCGACGAAGGCGATCGGCCAGTCGAGTCCGGGGACGCGTCCGAAGACGCTCTTCGAGGCGAGATCGCAGCCGCTGCCGGGTCCGCAGCCGGGCACGCTGAGGCCGCGCACGTGCGCGACCGCGAGCGTCGCGGCGGCGATGAGGGCCGCCAGGAGCAGCGTCGCGCCGACCGGCCATCGCCAGCCGACGGCCTGATTGACGGGGGGCGTCGTTCCTCCGGTCGGGTTCGTCACGATCCTTCTTCCTCCGGGCGCGGCGTGCCGCCTCACATGCGGTCCGGTGCCTCGATGCCGAGCAGGTCGAGTCCGTCGGCGAGGACGCGTCGGGTGAGATCGCACAACCTCAGCCGCGCGTTCCGCTGTTCGTCCGCAGCCGCCTTGAGCACCGGGCACTGCTGATAGAACGCGCTGAACGCGTTGGCGAGTTCATAGAGATAGGTGCACAACCGATGTGGTTCGAGCGTGTCCGCGACGTTCTGCACGGTCGGTCCGTACCGCAGGAGCAGCAGCGCAAGCTGCTTTTCCGCGGGGTCGCGCACGTCGAACGGCGTCTGCGCGACGGCGGCGCGGTCGACGGCGTCGTCGCCGAGCAACCGCGCGGTGCGGGCGTGGGCGTACTGGAGGTACGGTCCGGTCGCGCCTTCAAAGGCGACCATGCGATCCATATTGAAGACGTAGTCGCGTACGAGGTCGTTCGAGAGGTCGGCGTACTTGATCGCGGCGACGCCGACGGCGCGTCCGATGCGGGCCAGGTCCTCTTCGGACAGACCGTGCGTCGGCGCCCGTTCGTCCGCCGCGCGTTCGCGCACCGCCGCCCCGCCCCGTTCGATCGCCTCCTCGAGCAGGGATCGCAGCGTGACGTTCTGTCCCGAGCGGGTCTTGAGCGGCCGTTTGTCTTCGCCGAGCACGGCCCCGAAGGGGATGTGGACGAGTTCGGACGCGGCGCCGTCGGGGGTCTGCGCCCATCCGATCAGCCGCGCGGCGTCGAAGACATCGCGGAAATGATCGCGTTGGCGGGCGTCGACGACGTAGATGACGCGTCCGCCGCCGAGATCGTGCGTGCGGTAGCGCACCGCCGCGAGATCCGTGGTCGCGTACAGATACCCGCCGTCAGACTTGCGAATGACGAGCGGGCGTTCGCGGTCCTCGAACCGGACGACGAGCGCGCCGTCGTCTTCCTCGGCGAGCCCGGCCTTCTCGAACGCCTCGATCACGTCGGGCAGACGTTCGCGGTAGAACGACTCGCCGCGGTTGTTCTCCGGTCCGACCTTCGCGTTCATCAGGTCGAGGCACGCGTAGACCTCGCGCATCGTGCACGCGATGAGTCGGTTCCAGTCGCGGGTGAGATCAGGGTCGCCGTTCTGGAGTCGCACGAGCGTCTCCTTGGCGGCGTCGAGGGCGGCCTGGGCGCCCGCGTTCTGTTCCTCGAGTTCGGCGATGCGATGGGGACCGGCGTGTTGCGCGCGGGCGGATTCGAGGCCGCGCCCATCGGCGCGGGCCTCGAGCTGGGCGTCGCGGTACGCGCGGTTGAGGTCCTCGATGTCGAGCTGATCGAGGTCGACGTCCTGGGCGCGGAGTTGATGGAGGACCATGGCGATGGGCAGGCCCCAGTCGCCGAGGTGATTCTCGCGGTGCACCGTACGGCCGCGCCGCTCGAACACGCGGGCGAGGGCGTCGCCGATGATGGTGCTGCGAAGATGCCCGACGTGGAGGGCCTTCGCCACGTTCACGCCGCACAGGTCGATGACGATCGCGTGCGGATCCTCCGCGGCGGGGACGCCGAGGCCGGGGTTGTCCATGGCGTTGAGCGCGGCTCCGAGGGCGTCGGGTCGGAGGCGGATGTTGATGAAGCCGGGGCCCGCCACTTCCAGCGGTTCGGCGACGGCGTCGAGGGCGGCGACGTCGACCACGGCCTGGGCGACGTCCCGGGGCGGTCGGCCGAGTCGCTTGCCGAGACCCATCGCGAAGTTCGCCTGGAAGTCGCCGAAATCGGGATTCTGGCTCGGACGGATGAGGGGATCGGCGTCGATGTCGAGGGCGTCGCGGATCGCGGCGCGGAGCGCGGCGTCGAGCGTGTCGACGGGGTCAGCGGCGACGTGGGACAGCGGGGAAGTCGGCGGCATGGTTGGAGTATAGAGGCCGGCGCACGACGGCGGGCGGGGCGTGGGACGACCGGTCAGCGGGCGGCGGCGATCTCGGCGGGGCGGTCTGTCTCATCGTCGCCAGGCCGGTCGGCGACGGGGCTGTTCTCGAGCCGGAGCAGGAAACGATGCCGCGCCCCGCCGCGGGGGAAGCCGAGCTCCGCCTCGCCCTGGAGTTCCGAGCGGGTGAATCCGATGATGAGTCCGGCCCCCGCTCCGGTTCCCGCCCGGCCGGCGTCGGGCGGCGTCTCGATGGGCGGGCCGCCGGACTCGACCCAGCGGAGTTCGATGTCGGTCTCGTCGTCACGTTCGGCGACGACCCGCCACGTGACGGCGATGCGTCCCTCCGTCCCGCTGAGCGAGCCGTGCTTCACGGAGTTCGTGAGCAGCTCGTGGAAGACCATGGCGAGGGCGGACGCCTGCCGGGCGGCGATCGCGATGGGCGGGCCGTCGACGTCGATGCGTCCCGCCGCCTCGAGGGGCAGGACGCTCTCGAGCAGTCGGTGGATCTGGATGGAGCGCCATTGGGCCTGCGAGAGCGCGGTGTGAATCGTGGCCATGGCGGTGATGCGTCGGCGCACGGTGGACGCGAACTCATCGAGGTCGTGGGTCGACTTGCGTCCCATGTCGATGAGTCCGACGAGGGCGGTGAGGTTGTTGCGCACGCGATGGTCGAGTTCGCGGAAGAGGAGGCGTTCGAGCTTGTTGCGTCGTCGGAGTTCTTCCTCGACGACCTTGCGGGCGGTGATGTCGCCGATCGCCCCGATCATGCGGATCGGCGCGCCGGCCTCATCGCGCACGATGAAACTGTGATCGACGAAGTAGGCCCACCCCTCGTCGTCGCGCCGGAAACGATACTCCGCCGCCCACCGGTCGGCCCCGCTGCGCAGGGCGTCCTCGATCGACGCCGTGACCCGGTCGACATCCTCCGGATGCACGTGCCGGCGCCACCAGTCGAGCTGGTGCTCGTCGGGATCGGGCTCCCCGACGGACTGCCGGTAGGCGACGCTCCGCCACACCGTGTTCTGCCGGAGATCCCAGTCGTAGATCGCGTCGCGGGTGGCGAGCGAGACGAGGCGGAAACGCTCCTCGCGTTCGACCAGCGCCTGCTCGGCTTCCTTGCGGGCGGTGACGTCCTCGATGATGGCGATCACGAAGCGGAAGTCGCCGTGATCGTCGCGCGACGCCGACACCGTCACGAGACCCCACGCGATCTGCTCGTCCTTGCGCCGGAAACGCGTCTCGATCCGCGCGCTGCTGATCTCGCCCGACACCACCCGCGCGAACTGCTCCCGAATGTCCTCCACGTCGGCCTCGACCACCAACTCGAAGAGCGTCTGCGCCATCAGCTCCTCCGTCGCGTAACCGAGCATCCGCCGGAGACCCGGGTTCGTGCGCTGCAGCGCCCCGTCGCGTCCGGCCATCACCATCGCCACGCCCGCCTGGTCGAAGACCGCGCGGAAACGACTCTCGCTCGCGCGAAGCGCGGCGATCGACTGCTCACGTTCGATCTCGCTGCTGACCCACTGCGCCATGTGCAGCATTCGCTCGTGATCGACCGGCGCGAACGACTCGTTCCGCGGACGACGACTCGCAAAGAACAGCGTGCCGTACGCCGTCCCGGCCACCAGCACCGGCGACCCGATGTACGCCTCCAGGCCGCTCGATCGGAACTCCTTCGTGTCCGCCCAGTCCCCCGCCGAGGCGTGCTCGAACGCAATGAGCCGGCCGTGACGCACCACGTGCTCACAGTACGTGACGTCGCGCGGCAACCGCGACCCCGCCTCGAGCGGACCTTCGGGCGGCGCCTCGAGAAACTCCAACTCGCACGTCGCTTCATCGACCAGACGCGTCAGACCGCCGATCTCGACGCCGAAGTGCGTGCACCCGATCCGCAGCAACTCGTGAACCCGCTCCGCGACGCCGCCCGGCATCGCGGCCGCCTCGTGCAGACGCGCCAGCGTGATCTGCGTCTGCATCGCCGACTGCTCGACCCGCTTCCGCTCCGTGATGTCGCGGACGAACGCCTGCCGACGACCGCCATCCACCCCGCGGGCGCTGACCTCCACCGGCGTCAGACCGCCGTCGCGCCGACGGACAAGGCCCTCGCTCATCACGGCGTCCCCCTCGCCCAGATCCGACAGCCGCGCCGGCTCGTCCCGCTCCAGCAGCAGAATGTCGTCCGCCGGCAGACCGAGCAGCCGCTCCCGCTCGTCGCGAAGCAGACGACACGCGCTCGGGTTCACGTCGAGCACCCGACCCTCGGCGTCGAACAGGAACACCGCGTCCGCCGCCTCCTCGATCAGCGTGCGGTAGCGACGCTCGCTCCGTTGCAACGATTCGTAGGCGGTCCGCCGCTCGATCTCGGCCCCGATCCAGCGGGCCATCAACTGCAGAAGATCCGTGTCCACCGGGCCGCGCGGCTCACGCCGGGGCGTCGAACTCGCGAACGCCAGCACGCCCCACCGTTCGCCGTCCACCAGCACGGCGCACCCGTCAAACGACTCCACCCCGGCCGGACGATGGTCCGACCACGACGGATCCTCCGACAGATGCTCGACCCCGATCGGCGTCGATGACGACCACGCCGCGCTCCAGCACGACGCCGGACCGCCGACCCGGCCCCCCACCTCCAGACCCGCGATCGCGGCGTCGCCGGCGACGGCGAGCGCCTCCACCGTATGCGCGGCGTCGTCATCGGCGGCCCGGGTGAGCATCGCGACCTCCACGCCGAAGTGGCGGCGGCCGATCCGCAGCATCTCGGTCAGACGCTCCGCGTACGGCAGATCCGTCTCCGCCCCGAGTTCGTGCATGCGTCGCAGCGCCTCGCCGCTCCGCACCATCGCCTCCTCGGCCCGCTTGCGGTCGGTGACGTCGAGCATCACCCCCGTCATGTACGACGGCCCCTCCTCCGGCGTCACCGCGAACATGCGATCGTCCAGCCAGATGTACTGACCGTCCGAACGCCGGATCCGGAACTGCAGCGCCAACTGCCCGGGATTCCCGCGGCGGTGCCAGTCGTTGACCGAACGCACCACCTCCTCCAGATCCTCCGGATGAATCAGGCCCGGAAAGATCGTGCGGTCGCCCGTCAGCTCCTTCGCGCTGTACCCGAGCAGCGAACGGATGTTGTCGCTGATGTACTCCCGGGTCCCGCCCGTCTCGTAAATCACGACGTTCGGCAGGTGGGCGAGAATCGTCGACAGACGCGACTGCGACGTATCCAGCGCCGCCTCCGTGCGACGGCTCGACGTGATGTCGAAGGTCACGCCGGACACGCGGATCAACGCGCCCTCCGAGTCGCGGACCGGAAACGATCGCGATCGCAGCCAGCGCAAGGAGCCGTCGGGCCGGATGATCCGGTAGTCCAGCTGCGTCGGCTCGCCCCGCAGCTGCGCCGAACGCGCGGCGGCCCAGGCGTCGCGATCCTCCGGGTAGATGATCGCCTCGTACGCCGACTCCGACGCCATCACCTCGTCGGGATCGAGCCCGGTCAGCCGCGCAAAAGCCGGACCGATGAACAGATACCGACGGGGGCGCGGATCGTACTGCCAGAAGATCTCGCTGCTGTACTCCGTGATCTGACGGAAACGATCCTCCGTCTCTCGCGCCGAGATCAGGTCGTGCCGACGATCGACCTCGCGCAACGCGTGCAACGCCGTCTCCCGCAGGGCGTCCAGCAACGCCGACGGCGCCGCCCGACCCCGGAGGTCCGCGCCCGTCCACGCCCCGATCACCCGGTCGCTGAACCGCAGCGGCAACGCCACATACATCGCCGCCCCCACCGCCCGCAGACGCACGACGTCCGGATGATCCGGATCCCCCGACGCCCCGCCGAACGCCGCGATCGTCCGACCCGATCGCGCCGCGAGACCGGACAGACACGTCTCCACCGACCGCCGATCGCCCGGCTCGCCCAGCCATGACGCACCCGCCCCGCCGACGATCGTCATCTTGTCCGCGGCGGCGTCGTACAACTCCACCGTCGTCGACGCGAAATCAAAGTGCTCGGCCAGCACCGCTGCGATCCCCGTGTAGACGTCGCCGATGTCCGAGGCCTCGCGGCACAACGTCGTGATCGCGGCGGTGGCCCGCCGCCGGGCGCCGCGCCAGCGCTTCGCCGTCACGTCACGCAGAATCACCGCCGCCTGTCCGTCCGATGCGTCCAGCGCCATGCCCCGGGCCCGCATCCAGACGACGTGACCGTCGGCGTGCCGGAACTGAAACGGGCCACGCTCCCCGACGGACGACGCGTCCGCCGCGCGAAACGCCGCGACCGCCTCCGGCGCCGTTTCATCGATCATGAAATCGGTGAACGTCCGACCCTGCGTCGCGGATGAATCCCAGCCCAGCTGCGATCCCCACGCCCGGTTGACATCCGTCACGCGGTCGGACGCGTCCAGAAACACCACCGCCTCGTCCAGACCCTCCAGTACGGCCCGAAGGGCGGCGGCGCCGAGCCCGCTGGCGCCGGCCAGATCGGTGGACGAATGGGTGCTCACGGGGACTCCTTTTCCGTGATCCCCGGCCGCCGGACAACCAGTCCGCGGCGTCGGGAAACGGTCGCCGCAAACAGGGCGACGACCACCATGGCCGCTCGAAGACCCGCCGCCGCCCGCGGCGACGAGAAACCTCCGCGCTGACATTGTATGATCATGTCTTCCCGGCGAGACACGGATCTCCCGATCCGACCCGCCCCTCCCCGGGCCGGACCGGCCCGTCGCGACCGAAATCGTTCCGGATCTGCACGTTTGCGCCCGCCCGTCCCCGGACGACGGGCGGCCCCGCCCATCGGCCGCCGCCCCTCACGACCATCCGCCCCCCGGATCGCCATGCCCAACCCCACCACCGAACCGACCACCGCCCTCGAAAAGACCGACCGCGTCGGTGATCTCGATCACCGACCCCGCGTCCTCCTCGGCAAGATGGGCCTCGACGGGCACGATCGCGGCGTGAAACTCATCGCCCGCGCCCTCCGCGACAGCGGCGTCCATGTCATCTACTCCGGACTCTGGCAGACCCCCCGCTCCCTCGCCATCTCCGCCCGCGACGAAGACGCCGATGTCATCGCCTGCTCGATGATGTCCAACTCCCACCTCGTCCTCGTCCCCCGACTCATCGATGAGTGCAAAAACGTGGGACGTCCCGACATGATCGTGAACGTCGGCGGCATCATCCCGCAGGAAGACGTCCAGACGCTCCTCGACAAAGGCGTCCACAAGATCTTCCATACCGGTTCATCGATGGATGACATCGTGGAATCAGTCCGGGAGGCGACCCATCCGTACGGCGACCTCGAGAGCGATCACCCGGTTGCGCGGCTGGCCCGCGCCATCAGCCTCGCCCACGCCGGTCAACCCCCCGCCGACGCCCCTCGCCGTCGACCCGCCCGCGTCGTCGGCCTGACCGGCGCGCCCGGGGCCGGCAAATCGACCCTCGTCGCCGCCATGGCCTCCGAAGCCGTCCGGCGGGGCGAGAAGATCGCTGTCGTCGCGTTCGATCCCAAGAGCCCCATCACGAGCGGCGCCCTTCTCGGCGACCGACTCCGCGTCGACTTCAACGCCGTCGATGAAGGCGTCTTCTACCGCTCCCTCGCCATCGTCGGCGAAGACTACGCCACCCTGCCCGACATCGTCGAACTCATCGGCGGCGCCGGCTTCGACCGACTCATCATCGAAACCGTCGGGGCGGGTCAGAACGACGTCGCCATCCGCGAGCACGTCGATGCGACGGCGGTCGTCGTCGTCCCCGGCATGGGCGACGCCGTCCAGATGGACAAGGCCGGCATCCTCGAGATCGCCGACCTCTTCGTCGTGAACAAGGCCGACTTCGCCGGCGAGAACAAACTCCGCCGCGAACTGCTCGACATCGCGGCCGGGCGCGAGATCTACGGCACCATCGCGACGCAGGGGCAGGGCGTGGTCGAACTGCTGGACGCATTGTTTCCGGGGTGATGAGCCGCTCTTCGCCCTGCCGATCATCCACGGCGTGGATGAATTGCGAGGATGACCGTCCACATCGGTGACGTGACGCGTTTCGGCGCGGCGGCGACACGAAGCCGCTGACGGCCGCATCGTACAATCCTCTCATGCCCATCCCCCGGATCGAAGACCTCGCCGATCATCGTCCGCCCCGGACGATGTGGCTGCGTTGCCGGTCCGAACTCCGGTTCGTCCGGCTCACGATCTGGCACTTCCGGGTGCGGCTGCTCGTCGTCGCTGTCGTCCTCATCGGCGGCGCGCTCTCGTTCATGTGGCTCGAGCCGGAGAAGAACCACTCGTTCCTCCGCGGCCTCTTCTACACCTACTCGCTGATCTTCGGCGAGCCGCCGGAGGAGTTCCCGCAGTCCGCGGTGCTCCAGTTCCTTTTCTTCGTCATGCCGATCCTCGGCCTGGTGGTGATCATCGAGACCATCATCGAAGTCGCGCTCATCATGCGCGACCGCCGACGTTTCGAACGGAGGTGGTGCGTCATGCTCGCATCCTCGTACAAGGATCACGTCATCATCATCGGTCTCGGGCGACTCGGCTTCCGCACCTACGCGCTGCTCCGCCGACTCAA
Source organism: Phycisphaerales bacterium (assembly GCA_965227335.1). GTDB lineage: Bacteria > Planctomycetota > Phycisphaerae > Phycisphaerales > SM1A02 > CBDDFV01. The sequence continues at coordinate 593,081 of CBDDFV010000012.1, read as the reverse complement.
CATCCCCGTCGTCGTGATCGAACGCGATGAACACAACCAGTTCCTCGAAGCCGTGCGCGAAGACGATACGCCGCTCCTCATCGGCGACGCCCGACGCGACGTCGTCCTCCGCGACGCCAACATCGATCGCGCCGCCACCGTCGTCTGCGCCACCAACGACGACATGACGAACCTCGAAGCCGCGCTCGACGCGCGGCAGATGAACAGCAACATCCGCGTCGTCCTCCGCATGTTCGATCAGAACATGGCGGACAAGGTGCGCGACGGGTTCAACATCCACCTGGCGATGTCGCAGTCCGCCCTCGCCGCCCCGACGTTCGCCGCGTGCGCCGTCGCTCCGGCCACCATCAACTCCGTGATCATCGGCGACCGCCTCGTCGCCATGCAACGCGTCCTCGTGCGCAAGAACGACTCCCTCTGCCAGAAGACCGTCGCCGACGTCATCCGCGAGTATCGCCTCAATGTCGTCGAACATCACCGCCCCGGCGTCGACCGCGTCTGCTGTCCCGATCCCGACACCCGACTCCTCCCCGGCGACGGCGTCCTCCTCCAGGGACCGCTCGAATCACTCGAACAGTTCCGGAGCCAGGCGATCAGCGACGCCGTCGGCGCCACCACCACCCCCTAGCCCCACGCTTCGCGTGGGGACACTCGCGTACGGACAATTTCGTATCGGGACAATCGCGTACGGACAACTCCGTATCGGGACACTCGCGTGGGGACACGCCGCTCGCGGACACCCCCGTGGAAAAACCCTCGCGCGTCAATTCGTATCGCCGACGTGGGCGCCCGCATCGCGCACCGAACCGTCCGCGGCCGCAGCCCGCGGCGTGGGTGATTTCTCGCCATTCGTTGCTTGACGGACCCAGATCAGACGATACGCTTCGTCACTCATGAACCGCGCGACCTGCGCCATCCTGAACCGCCGCCGCTCCGTCATGGTCCACGACGACATGATGATGGAGATGGGTATGGTCATGCCCCGCCCGGGCGTCGACCGCGGCCGGTTCGATGGATGACGCGCTGACGACGCCGCGCTTCAACCCCTGACAACCGACGGATCGCGGCCGACGTCCGGGCTTTCCCGGACGCATTGTCGTGTCGTCTCATGACAACGCGTCGCTCCCCCCGAATCTCATGCGCACACGCTCGCCCATCGCGCGATCAGTGCGCGCCGACTCCCGGCGTCGACGAAAGAACAACCCGCATGACCTGCCTCAACACTCGCGCCATCCACGCCGGACGTCACGCCGATCCCGCCGGCGCCGTCGTCGAACCGATCGTCCAGTCCTCCACCTTCCGCCAGACCGCGGTCGGCCAACCACAGGGCTACACCTACTCCCGCACCGCCAATCCCACCCGCGCGGCGTTCGAACGTCGCCTCGGCGCGCTCGAGGACGCCCCGCCCGCAGTCGCCTTCGCCAGCGGACTCGCCGCGATCTCCAGCCTGTTCCTCGCCCTCCTCGAACGGGGCGACCACGTCGTCGTCAGCGATGTCGTCTACGGCGGAACCGTACGGCTCCTGCGCGATGTCCTGCAGGAATTCGGCGTCTCCGCGACCTACGTTGACACCGCCGATCCTGAGAACATCCGCGCGGCGATCACGTCCCGCACGAAACTCGTGTTCCTCGAAACGCCCGGCAACCCGACGCTCCGTCTCGCCGACATTCCCGCGATCGCCGCCATCACCCGTACGCACGAGATCGCGCTGATCGTCGACAACACGGTGCTGACCGCCGCGCTCCAGGCCCCGCTCGATCTCGGGGCGGCCGTCTCGCTCTACTCCACCACCAAGTTCGTCGAGGGCCACAACGCGACGATCGGCGGCGCGATTGTCTCGCGCGACGCGGCGCTCCTCGAACGCATCCGGTTTGTCCAGAACGCCGTCGGGGCGCCGCTCGCGCCGTTCGAATCGTGGCTCACCGCGCGTGGCCTCACCACGCTCCCGCTCCGCGTCCGCGCCCACTCGGAGCACGCCGTCGCCGTCGCCCGCTGGCTCGAACCGCACCCCGCGGTCGAACGCGTCCATTATCCCGGACTCGCCTCCTTCCCCCAGCATGACCTCGCCGCCCGACAGCACCTCGACCACGGCGGACTGCTCGCCTTCGAACTGCGCGGCGGAACCGATCCCGCGATCCGACTGCTCAATACCGTCCGCCTCTGCACGCTCGCGGAGAACCTCGGCGCCGTGGAGACCCTGATCACCCACCCCGCCTCCATGACCCACGGCGATGTCGATCCCGAGCATCGTGCGGCGGTCGGGATCACCGACGGCCTCATTCGACTCTCGGTCGGTCTCGAAAACCCCGATGACATCATCACGGACCTCGAACAGGCGCTGAAACGCATCGAATCGGCAACCCCGGTCGCCGTGGCTGCGAACGGTGGGATCGGAGGTGGAGCGTGAGCACGAATCCGATCATCGTCCTGAAGTTCGGCAGCTCCGTCCTCGAATCGGAGGCGGACCTGCCCCGCGTCGTCTCCGAGATCTATCGACATGTCCGCGCCGGACAACGCGTCGTCGCCGTGGTGTCCGCATTCGGCGACACGACCGACCGACTGCTGCAGCGGGTTGAAGCCTGGGGCGTCGAACATGATCCCCGCGCCGTCGCCGCGCTGCTCGCCACCGGCGAAGCCGAATCCGGCGCGTTGCTCGGGCTCGCCCTCGATCGCGCCGGCGTTCCCTCCTCCGTGTGGACCGCCCACGATCTCGGCCTGCAAACGACCGGGTCCCGTCTCGACGCCGCCCCGGTCACGTTCAACGTCGACGATCTGCGGGCGCGCCTCGAACGCACGCCGGTGGTCGTCACGCCCGGCTTTGTCGGCATCGACGCGTCGGACGGCGGGGCGACGTTGCTCGGGCGCGGCGGATCGGATCTCACCGCCGTGGTCATCGCGACGCAGCTCCTCGCCGCGTGTCGTCTCGTCAAGGATGTCGACGGCCTCTACGAATCCGATCCGAACGACCCGAACGGCCCGACGCCGCGCCGGTACGCAACGATCACCATCGACGATGCGCTCGCGCTCGACGCCGCGATCGTCCAGCCGAAGGCGATCCGCGCCGCCGCCCGGGCCGGACGCACCTTCATGGTCGGCGGTCTGGGCGACGATGGCGGCGCCACCGTCGGCGCCGTCCGCACGACGTTCGCGCCGCCTCGCCCGACCGCCCCGCCGCTGCGGATCGGCGTCATCGGCTGCGGCGTCGTCGGGACGGGCGTGATCGACCTGCTGCGGCGGACCCCGGCGTGTTTCGAACTCATCGGGGTCAGCGTGCGCGACGTCGCGGCGTACGCGGATCGAGACCTGCCGCTCATCGCCGACCCGCACGCCCTGCTCCGCCGTCACCCTGACGTGCTGGTCGAGGTCGCGGGCGGCGTCCAGCTCACCGAAGTCATCGAACACGCCCTGCAGCGCGGCGTCGACGTCGTCACCGCCAACAAACGCATCATCGCCGCCCACGGACCACGCCTTGACGCCGTCGCCCGCGCCGCCCACGCCCGTCTTTCGTACAGCGCCGCCGTCGGAGGCGGCGCGCCCCTCGTCGAAGCAGTCCGGCGGGTCGCACGGGATGCGGGTCCGATCGTCCGACTGCGGGGCGTTCTGAACGGCGCGTGTAACTTCGTCCTCGATCAGATCTCCGACGGCGCCGGGTTCGAGGACGCGGTCGAACTCGCCCGGATTCGCGGATTCACCGAGCGTGATCCTTCGCTTGATCTCGACGGCGTCGACGCCGCGGACAAACTCGCCATCCTCGCCCGGATCGCGTTCGAAGAAGGGTTGACGCTCGACAACATCGCGATCGAGGGCGTGACCACGAGCGGGCCGGAGATCGTTCGCGCCCACGCCGAGTGCGGCGAACGAGTGCGCCTCGTCGCGGAGGCGCACCGGACCCCGACCGGCGTCGACGCCCACGTGGGACTGACCGCCGTGCCCGCCGATCATCGCTTCGCCCGCACGCGCGGCGAATGGAACGCGCTCGAGATCACCAGCGCGGACGGCGATGTCACGGCCGTCACGGGACGCGGGGCGGGACGATGGCCGACTGCGGAATCGGTCTTCGGCGATCTGCTCGACCTCCACGCCGAACGAGGCAGCGTCGCCGCCGCGCCGGCGGGAAGAGACGGTCGACGATGAGAACCTTCACCGCCCTCATTCACGGCGGGGCATGTCGAACCGAGCACGACCCGACGTCGGCCCCGATCTGCCAGACCGCCACGTTCCGCCAGTCCACTGCGATCGGGTTCGACGAGTTCGACTACACGCGTACGGACAACCCGACCCGACGCGTGTTCGAGACGCGTCTCGCCACGCTCGAACACGGGCGCCACGCCCTCGCCTACGCGAGCGGTATGGCGGCGATCGCGGCGATCGGCCGGCTCGCCCGCCCCGGCGACCGGATCGTCACCGCCCGCGATCTCTACGGCGGGTCGTGTCGGTTCTTCGGAGGGCTGGCGGACGATCTCGGCGTTGACGTCGAGGTGGTGGACGCCGCGGATCTCGACGCCGTCGATCGCGCCTGCGCCTCGCCACGCACGAAACTGCTGTACGTCGAGACGCCGTCGAATCCAAGGCTGGACGTGTGCAATCTGCCCGCCCTCGCCGACCTCGCCCGCGTGCGCGGCGTGCGGTTCGTGGTCGACAACACGCTGCTCTCGCCGCTCCTGCAGAACCCGCTGGATTTCGGGGCCGACGCCGTCGTGCACTCCGCGACCAAGCATCTCGGCGGGCATGGCGACGCGACGGGCGGCGTGATCGTCACGAACGACGAGGAACTCCACCAACGTCTCCGCCACGCACGCAATGCAGACGGCTCGGCGCTCGCGCCGTTCGAATCGTGGCTGCTCCTGCGGGGCGTGCAGACCCTCGGGGTACGGCTCGCGCACGCCCAGGAGACGACGCGTCGACTGGCGCACGTTCTCCGCGGGCGCCCCGCGATCACGCGGGTTCGGTACGTGGGGTTTGACGATCACCCCAATGTCGAGGTTCACCGCCGGCAGGCCCGCGGGGCCGGAAGCGTGCTCGCCTTCGAAACCGGCGACGTCGCGCGATCGCGTGCAATCGTCGAGTCGACCCGCCTCGCGTCGATCGCGGTCAGCTTCGGCGGAACGGCGACCTCGATCAGTCTGCCCGGATTCATGTCGCACGCCAGCGTGCCGACGAACCAGCGGGCGGCGCGACCGTTGCCGCCCGATCTCATCCGCGTCGCAGTCGGACTCGAGGACGCGGACGATCTCATCGACGACCTCTGCGACGCGATCGACCGCAGCCTTGACATCGTCTCCACCGTGGCTCCGGCCGGGAGCCCTGCATGACACCGCCGCTTTCCCCCTCGCCGCACGCCCCGACGCGCCAGCGCACCCGACCCGATCTCGTGGTCGTCGGCCCGACCGGCATGGTCGGCGAGACGCTGCTGTCGATCATCGCGGAACGCTGGCCGTCGCGGGTCGCGGACGTGCGTCTCGCCGGTTCAGCCCGCTCGGTCGGACAGACCCTTCGAATCGGCGCCCGCGACGTTGCGATTGAACCGGTGAGCGAAACGCTGTTCGAATCGGCGGAGGCCGCGTTCTTCTGTGCAACGGACGATGTGGCGTCGAACTGGGCGCCGATCGCGGCGGCGGCGGGCGCGGTCGTCATCGATCACTCCAGCGCCTTCCGACGCGATCGCCTCGTCCCGCTCGTGACCCCCGAGGCGAACGGCCAGACGCTCGACGACTGGACGCCGCCCGGAATCATCGCCAACCCGAACTGCACTGCGATCCTCGCCGCGACCGTCCTCGCCCCGCTCCATCGCGAGGCGGGCCTGACGGACGTCACGATCTGCACCTACCAGGCCGCGTCAGGCGGCGGGCGGGCGATGCACGATGAACTCCTCGGGCAGGTCGCCGATCACGCGGCGGGGCGTCCGTACCGACAGGCCACGCTCGGACGGCCGTACCTCTTCAATCTCTTCAGCCACGACACGCCGATCGGGCCGGATGGCTTCAACGCAGAAGAGTCGAAGGTGATGTTCGAACTCGGTCGACTGCTGGCGGAAGCAGGCGGGGATGACGCGCCCCGCATCTCCGCGACGTGCGTCCGCGTTCCCGTGCCGCGAGCCCACAGCGAGGCGATTCATCTGCGGACGGCGCGGCCGCTGTCAGCGGCGCGTGCATCGGCCATTCTCGATGCGTCGCCGGGGGTCCGGGTCGTGGACGACTCCACCGCGGGTCAGTTTCCGGAGCCGGCGCTCGCCTCGGGCGGCGATGACGTGCTGGTCGGTCGAATTCGCGCGGACACGTTCACGAAAAATGGCGGCAGTCTCGCGCTTTTTCTCTGCGGAGATCAGCTCAGAAAGGGTGCCGCGCTCAATGCGGTGCAGATCGTCGAGCGATTAGTCCAAACCGGCCGTTGGGGATTCGCGTATACGTCGCGGTCCGAATCCGTGATACTGTCGGATCGGAATGGCGGCCGCGCGGACCCGTGACGGTCGGCGGCCAGGGAGCGTGGAGCCGTTGCGTATCCGCCCGCCGGGGGGGGAAGGCGGAGCGCGGCGTGGCGAGGACCGAGTGCATGGTGACCCGTGTTGATCCCTCACGGCGCGCGATTCGACCCGATGGCGCGTCCGCATCGCGCGATGTCTTTCCGCCCACCATGGAGACATGGATCACGGATCGACTGGCCGAAGGCCCGGAAGGCCGCCCCGCGCTGAACGAACATCTCATGCGCGTCTACGCCGAGCCGCTCAAGGTGTACTTCCGCGGGTCGTCGTTCCGATGGCTCGGCGAGCCCGACGACATCGTCAACGGCTTCTTCGCCAATCGGCTCGCCCGCGACGAGTTCATGCACGGCTGGCAGGGCGCCGGCGGACGCCTGCGTCGCTGGCTGATGAACGCCCTCATCTTCTATCTGCGCGAACAATACCGCGAACAGCGAAAGCAACGCGAACGAAACGGCGGCGGCGAACCCGAACACGCCGCGCCGACGGACGCCGTCGATGACATCCCCGAACGCGATATCGATCGGGCATGGGCGCGAGCGGTCGTGCAGCAGGCCTGGCGACGCGCGGCGGAGGCGTGCCGGCGGGCGGACCAGGAGCAGCACTGGCGGCTCTTCGTCCGCCACCATCTCGAGGGTCAGCCGTATCGTGATATCGCGGCGGACTTCGACGTCGAGCCCGCCCAGGCCGCGGTGATGGTCCGCACCGCGACCCGAAAGTTCAAGGCCGCGCTCCGTGACTGCATCGCCATCGACGGCGCGCAGGAGCACGAGATCGACGCCGAAATCCGCGGACTCATGCACACCCTCGCCTCGCGATGACCATGACCGATTTCCCGACCAACCCGTCGACCCCCGACGCTCCCGTCGAACTCGACGGCGCCGCCGTGCAGCGGATGCTCGAACTCGGCGTCGATGAATCGCGCCGACCCGTCGACGTCATCATCGAGCGCGTCGCCGCGAAAGACGGGGCGGCGTGGATCCGGCAGACGCTCCTCCGCAGTCCCGTCGGCGGCCTCGGCGATCCCGAACAGTCGCTCGTCAGCGGACAGTCGGACCTTGAGCAGCTTCGTCGCGCGGCGGAGCGCTGTCGCACCGATGATGCGCCGCCCGGGAGCGACGCGGCGCTCGGCGCGATGCTCGCGTATTTCCTGACGATCGCCGCCGCGCTGGCGCACCATGGCGCCAAACTCTCCCGCCGTTCGCGGACGCAGATCGACGAGTCGCTGCTTGATCTCGCGGCCGCGGCGCCCGAACCGTGGCGGGATCTCCTCTGCCGCGCCGTGGACGCGCCGACCCGCGAAGCTGACGCGTGAATCGCGACGCCCGTGCGTTATCGTCGTCGGAGGCGTTCCGTCTGACGCAGGCGGACGGCGGTCTCGAACTCCGCGCGCCCGCCGCGCACGGCGGTCCGGAAGCGAAGCTCCGGGTCGATTTCTCGAAGGTCGATCTCCGGCCGAATTCGCCGTCGATGTCGCGTCGCCAGCCGCTCGCCCGGGCGATCGGCGCGAAGAACACCACGGTCATCGACGCCACCGCCGGACTCGGCGGCGACAGCTTCCTGCTTGCGTGCCTGGGCTGGACGGTGCGGGGGCTCGAGCGACACGAGGCGCTCGCGACACTGCTGACGGACGGCCTGCGACGGGCCGAAGCGGACCCCGTGATCGCCCATGCGCTTGGCGGGCGGCTGACATTCGAACACGCGGATGCGATCGTCACGCTGCCCGCGCTGGATCCGCGGCCGGACGTGATCTACATCGATCCGATGTACCCGCCCCGCCGCAAGAAGTCAGCGCTCGCCAAGAAGTCGATCCGACTGGTGCGGGCGCTGGTGGGCGACGACCCGGATTCAGCGGCGCTGCTGGACGTCGCGCGGCGGACGGCGGTGAACCGGGTCGTCGTCAAACGCCCGCCCCACGCCCCGCCCCTCGCGAACGATCCGATGGCGAGTTACGGCGGCAAGCTCGTCCGCTACGACGCGTTCACGCCGCGCCCCGCGTGAGCGACGGGGACGGAAGCCGGTACACTCCGGCCATGACGAGCCCGCCGTGGGTCCATCTCGATCCGTTGCCGGCCGACGGCGGCGACGCGCTGGTGTCGAGCGATGAAGCGCGGCACGCCTCCGGCGCACGCCGATTGCGTGATGGGGACGCCGTGACGTTGTTTGACGGTCGGGGCGGCGTGGCGGACGGAACGATCGCGCGGGTCGAGAAACGGAGCGTCATCGTCGCCGCGGGACCGATGCAAACGATCGCGCGTCCGACCCCCGCATTGCACATCGCGACGGCGCTGCCGAAGGGGGATCGACTGGGGGTGATGCTGAGCATGTTGGCGCAGGTCGGCGCGACGTCGGTCGCGCCGCTGTCGACGCGAAGGGCGGTGGTCGAGCCGGGACGGAATTTCGTCGAGCGGGCGGAGCGGATCGGACTGGAAGCGTGCAAGCAGAGCCGGAATCCATGGGCGCCGACCATTCGCGCCACGGTCGGGCTGGACGAGGTCGCCGACGCCACGGCGGTGCTGGCGCATCCGGACGGTCCGCCGCTGCTGGAGGTCGCGGCGGACCTGCGTGGGGCGACGTCCGTGACGCTGCTGATCGGTCCGGAGGGCGGGTTCGACGACGCGGAGGTCGAGGCGGCGGCGGCGGCGGGCGCGGGCCGGGCGAGCCTCGGGGCGACGATTCTGCGGATCGAAACCGCCGCGACCGTCGGGCTCGCATTGCTGCGGGCCGGGATCGACCCTTCGAACGCGTGACACGGCCCGCCGGCGCGATACGCTGTGCACTCCACCACGGCTGGAGGCTCATCATGACGAACGCGCGGCGGCCCATCATCGGCGGCAACTGGAAGATGAACACGGATCTCGCGTCGGCGGTCGAACTGGCGGACGACGTGATCGCCGGGATCACGGGCGGGCTGGAGGAGACGGTCGATGTGGTCGTGTTCCCGCCCTTCCCGTACCTGATGCCGGTCGGGAAGACGCTGGGGCATCACGTCGTGGGTCTGGGGGCCCAGGACGTGTACTTCGAGTCGAACGGCGCCTTCACGGGCGAGGTGTCGGTGGAGATGCTGACCGACCTTGACGTGACATGGGTGCTGTGCGGGCATTCGGAGCGTCGGCACGTGCTCGGCGAAGGCGACGAGCTGGTCAATCGCAAGGTCCGGGCGGCCCTCGAGGGGGGCCTGCATGTGATTCTGTGCATCGGCGAGACGATCGACCAGCGGGAGGCGGATCGGACCGACGAGGTGAATATCGGACAGCTCCGGGCGGGTCTGGCCGGGGTGGATGAGGACGCGATGGGGCGGGTGGTGATCGCGTACGAGCCGGTCTGGGCCATCGGGACGGGTCACACGGCGACGCCGGAGGATGCACAGGCGGCCCACGAGGCGATTCGAGGGGCCCTCGCGGCGGAATTCGGGGCAGGCGTCGCGGACGCAACTCGGATACAATACGGCGGTTCGATGAAACCCTCGAATGCGGCGGCCTTGTTGGGCCAGCCGGATATCGACGGCGGTCTGATCGGTGGAGCGTCGCTGTCGGCGTCGGATTTCGTGTCGATCGTCGCGTCCGCGGCGGGAGCGGCCACGGGTTCGGCGGGGTGAGTCGGACGGTTGGATTCGTGGGTCGGTGAATGACCGACAAGCGTTTCACGAACAGGTTGGTCCCGGCGGCATGGAACGCCGACGGGATCGGGAAGAGATGGTTTCCTTTGTGGTTGCGTCCGCCGGCGGCGTCTTCGGAAGAACGACGGCCGGGCGGATTGAAAAGGTGATGTTGACATGGATTTCGGGTTCTGGATTCTGACGTTCATCTTCATTGTCGTCTCGGTGGCGATGATTCTGATCATCCTCGTCCAGCGGCCGCAGGGCGGCGGGCTGTCGAGCGCCTTCGGCGGCGCGGGCGGCGGCACGGACACCGTGTTCGGCGGTCGCACCGGCGACGCCCTGACGTGGGCGACGGTCGGGGCGTTCTCGGTCTACCTGCTGCTGGCGGTCGGACTGAACATGATGGATGGCCAGGCGCCGGCCGCGGCGGCGACAACGCCGGCCGCGGCGGGAACGGCGACGGGCGACGGGACCGGGGTCCCGGGCGCCGACGGCGCCGCGACGCCCGGCGGCGACGGCGTGACCGTCACGCCGATGGAGAACCCCGCCGACCTGCTCGGCGAGGACTTCGTCCGGCAGATGGAGGCCAACTCGCTCCTGTCGTCTCAGGAAGAGGGCGGTCTGCCGGGCGCGGCGAACCAGCAGAACGAGAACGACGGCGGCAACCAGAATCGGAATGACGGCGGGGACGGCGGCGACGGCGCGCCCGAGTAACCCTCCCCGGAGTCAGACATGATCCGATCGATGACCGGTTTCGGGGCCGCGTCGACCGAAGTGGACGGGGCCCACTATGCGGTCGAAGTACGCTCGCTCAACAACCGCTACTTCAAGAGCCAGGTCCGTCTCCCCGAGGAGATCCAGGGACTCGAGAGCGAGCTCGAATCGATCCTCGCGCGAACGCTCGTCCGCGGCAGCGTGGTCCTGACCGTGAAGTGCGCCGACGTCTCACCCGACGCCGCCGCGCGGATCAACCAGGGCGCCATCGAACGCTATCTCAACCAGGTTCTCGCGGCCGAGGGGATGGATCACGCGAAGGTCCGGGTGGATCTCGCGGCGTTGCTTGCGTTGCCGGGCGTCCTCGTGCAGGACCCGGGCACGGACCGTCTCGAGAAGGCGCGCGGCGTGCTCAAGGACCTGGTCGAGAAGGCGTGCGAGGGCGTTCTGGCGATGCGGACGGTCGAGGGCGAATCGCTCCACGCGGACCTCTCGAAACACTGCGATCTCGTGGCGGACCGGCTGTCGTTCATTCAGCAGCACGCGCCGCAGGTCGTGGCGCAGTACCAGGAGCGGCTGCAGCAGCGGATGAACGCCCTGCTCGCCGAGATCGGCAAAGAGGCGCGGGAGGAGGATCTGCTCAAGGAGGTCGCTTCGTTCGCCGAACGGGCGGATATCCACGAGGAGATCGCCCGGCAGCACGGCCACCTGGAGCACTTCCGGACGATCATCGACGCCGACGAGCCTGAGCCGGCCGGCCGCACGCTCGACTTCATCGCGCAGGAGATGCTTCGCGAGGCGAACACGATGGGCAGCAAGTGTCTCGACGCCGACATCAGTCGGCGAATCGTCGAGATGAAGGGCGCCATCGACCGCATCAAGGAGCAGGTGCAGAACGTTGAATGACCGGGGTTTCCAGCCACAGTTCGGGACGTCGCCGTTCGGGATCGCCCGCCGCCGCGTCGACCGGACGCGACGCGAGGGCTGAGCGGGTGACGGATCCGACGTCCGAATCCGTGCTCTCCCCTGGCAGCGCCTCCCCCGCCGCGGGCGGCGACGACTTCGAACACTTCGAAGCCTTCGAACTCGCATGCGTGCTGAGCCGGTACGACCTCGGCGCCATCGAGTCGATCCGCATCTACCGGCGCGGCTCGCGTCGCGCGCCGAAGCTGCACCTCTTCACCGAGTACGGCGAGTTCCTGCTGAAGCGACGGGCGCCGGGACGGGATGATCCGTTCCGGGTCGCCTTTGCGCACGGACTGCAACTGCACCTGGCGGCGCACGGCTTCCCGCTCGCACACCTGATCGGCACCCGCACCGACAACAACTCCCTCGTGCAGTTCGAAGATCGCACCTACGAACTCTTCCAGTTCGTGCACGGTTCGCACCCGGCGAGCGATCCGGAGAACGCGCGGCAGGCGGGCGTCGTGCTCGGCGCGATGCACCGGCTCAGCGACTCGTACGTGCCGGAATACGACCCCCCACGCGGGTCGTACCACGCTTCGGGGAACGCGGCGACGCTGATCGGCGCGATTCCCGCCGCCGTCGCCCGTCAGGAGCCGGGCCTCGAGGTCGCGGAGCTTGAACGACAGGCGACGCTGCTGAACCGGGCGTACGACGAGGCGGCGAGCCGCGTCGAACGGTACGGCGCCGCGACATGGCCGCGGGTCGTGATCCACGGCGACTTCCATCGCGGCAACATCCTGATGGAGAATCGCTCGGTGGTCGCGGTGCTGGATTTCGACTCCGCCCGGATCGAGCCCCGCATGATCGATGTGGCGAACGCGGGTCTGCAGTTCTCGATGGACCATGCCAATCCGGCCGACCTCGACCGCTGGCCGGAGACGCTGGATCTGGCGGTGATCGCCTCGCTGATCCGGGGCGTGCAGTCCTCCTCGACCCGGCTGAGCAACGAGGAGCTGAAGGCGCTGCCGTGGCTGATGATGGAGGCCCTGATCATCGAAGCGGCGTCCCCCCTCGCAAATACCGGGACGTTCGGTCGTCTGCCGGGATCGGCCTTCCTTAGAATGGTGGAGCGGAAGCTCCGATGGCTGCGATCCGTCGCGGCCCGGTTTCCGAAGATGCTTGCGGAGGCCTGAGCGAGATGCATTCGCGTCGATGGCGCACGCGAGGGGTCGAATCCGGCCGTCGCCCGGTCGCGCCGATCCCGCGCCGGGTCGTCGCGCTGCTGACGCTCCTGCTGCTCGTCGTCGCCGCGCCGCGGGCGGACGCCCAGGATCTCTCCTCGCTGCTGACCGACTGGCGACCGATCGAACTCACCGACGGCGATGTGCGGGACCTGATCGCGCAGCTCGATGCGCCCGGGTTCGAGGATCGGGAGGACGCCACCGATCAACTCATGGTCGGCGGGTACGACGATGAACTGCTCTACGCCGCGCTCAACCGGACGATCTCCGTGGAGCAGCGGCACCGGTTGCTGCTGATTGCGAGTGCGCGGCGGCTGGTGCGGCCGCGCGGCGCCGTCGGCATCAGCATCGATCGTCGCTTCGAGCCGGATGTCGTGGTGCGCTCGCTCGTCGAGAACCTGCCCGCGATGGGGAAGCTCAAGGTCGGCGACAGGATCACGCACATCGACGGACGCGAGATCCGATCGTTCCAGACGTTCCGCAGCATCGTCCAGAGCAAGGCGCCGGGGGAACGGATCATGATCCGGGTCGAGCGGCCGCGCGCGGCGGGCGACAACGCGCTTCCGAATCCGCTCGAACCCCGGGCCACGGACACCCTGAACATCGAACTCGAACTCGGCTCCGCCCGCATGCTCGACCAGGGGCCCGGCCGACGCAATCTGCGCGATCCGGACGACTTCGCGCGGCGGGTGGAGGTGCGTCAGCTTGTCGAGCTGCACTCGCGGCCGCGCCGGCTGCAGATCCAGCGTTCGCCTGATCTCGTCCGGAGCCGCGTGCTCGACGGCCTGCCGCCGGACCTGCGGGACCGGGTGGAGCGGCACGCGGCGATCGTCGCGGTGCAGGCGGAGGCGCGGGACCTGCGGCCGGAGGATCTGCCGCTGGTGGTCGATCGGTGGCGGACGTGGCTCGACATGCTTGACCGGCTGCGTCGCGACCCCGGGGCGACGACCGAAGATCGACTGTATCACGATGCGGTGCACCGCCGCATGACCGAACTCGTCAACGAAGCGCTCGACCGGTTTGTTCCGGGCGACAGTCGCTGACGTAATACGACGCGTGGCGGACGTCCGTGTCCGACGCGTGGTGGGCGGAGCAGGAGAGAAGGAGAGAGGTGGAGATGATCATCCGCACGATGTCACATGGAGCGGGCGCGCTCATCGCGGGCCTGGCGTTGTCCGTCGCGGTCGCGGCCGGCGACGGAACCGAACTCATCATCAACGGCGACGCGGAGACGGGGGATCTGACCGGCTGGTCCTTTGATGCGTCGGAGATTCCGAACGGAACGTCGATCTTCGGGGCGATCACGATCAACGCGAACGGCGAGGTTCCGTGCGAGGGGGACTGGATGTTCACCTTCGACGCGGCGTCGACCGGCGCGCCGTCGGGGTCGGGCGTCACCGCGCGGATGTTCCAGGAGCATGCGTTGCCGGCGGACGCCGCGAGCCTGGACGTGGCCGTGTCGGTCGCGAGCGATCCGAACTTCGGGAGCTGCGATCCGGGGCGGGCGGTGCTGACGTTTCTCGATGCGGACGGTTCGGAGATCCCGGGCGGGTTCGACACGGACTGGGTGCTGGTGTTCACGTGGACGGACATCGGGCAGACGGTCGCCGTGCCGCGCGAGGCCGTGGCGGCGCGTCTGGATCTCTACGGCCGTCTCGACTGCGGCGTCTTTGCGAACGTGTTCTACGACAGCGTCTCGATGATCGCATCGTCGTCGCCACCGTGTCCGGCGGATTTCGATGGTTCGGGCGTGGTGGACGCGGCGGACCTGGCGACGCTCCTCGCCGCGTGGGGCGGACCGGGCGTGACGGATCTGGACGGCGACGGCGCGACGGGGGCGGGCGATCTGGCGATCCTGCTCGCGGCGTGGGGGGCGTGCGCGGGGTGATGGCGGGGGTGGCGCTGAACGATGAACGCCCCTCCCGAGCGGGTACTCCGGAGGGGCGTGGCGGGTCTGTTCCGTTCGGACGGGGCGGGTCAGTGGCCGCCGTAGGGGTCGGAGCACATGGTGCAGCCGGAGGTGCAGAACGGCTCGCAATCTTCGAGGTAATGAAGCATCCAGCAGAGGTAGCATTCTTCGTCGGTGGTGCCGAGAGCATCGTTGAAGGCGTCCCAGTCGTCGGAGTCGAGACCATACGCCCCGAGCGAGTCTCCGGGGCCACTGGCGCAGGAGACTTCCGCGGCGTTTGTGCCACACCCCCACTCGGCCAGGAGACCGGCGAGGTCTGAAGGTCCGTACGGATCGTCCCAGGCCGCGAGGAGAACGGCGAGATCGGCCGGATCAACAACGCCGTCCATATTCAGGTCCCACGTGCAGGTCGGGAGTTGGAATTCGTAGGCGCCGCGATCGATGTCGCACCCGCCGGCATTCACAATGCGCTCGTCGCCATCGATGTCAGCGAACGGCTCAGTGGAATCGCCGTCCTCGTCCCAGTCGTCATCATCTTCATAGTCTGAATCCGCAGAATCGGACGTGTTCCCGTCGTCGATCATCGGCGATGTCGACTCCAGGTGAAGGTCCAGACCTCCGGACGGATCGTCATCAACAAAATCAGGATCAGAGTCGTTGTTGCTGGCGTCCCATCCGATCGAGCTATCGAGATTCTCGACGGTATTGTGGGTGAAGCTGAAGGCTGGATCGCCGTTGATATCCTCGGCGAGCGTTCCCCATGCGAATTGATCCTCTTCCTCGTCGGGATCGATATCGTCGGTGGTGTTCTTCCACATGATGTTGCTCGAGAACAGGCCCGTCTGGTCGTTCGTGTAGATGGCCCCGCCGGCGTTATACGCGTAGTTGTCGGCGAATGTGCAGTTGACGATCTCAAGCTGGAGCATATCGTCCGTCGCTTCGATGGCGCCGCCGTTCGAGTTCGAGTCGTCGCCTTCAGCGCGATTGCCGGTGAACAGGCAGCTGAACGCCTTCAGGCACGCCTCGGTGGACACGGCGTTGTCCGTTCCGATTGCCGCCGCCTGACTCGCGGATGTGTTGTCGATGAAGGAGCAGGACACGAACACACCCTCGGCGCATCCGGTCCCGAAGGTCTGGCATCCGCCGCAGCCGCTGCTCGAAGGCGTGTTCACGACAGCGCCACCGCCTCGCTCGAACGCTTCGTTGTCTCTGATGATGCATCGCCTGACAATCGCATCGCCCTCGATTAGCAGGCCGCCGCCGCGATGATCTGAACCGGACGTGTCGGTATCGTCGGCCTTCCCGTTCTGAATTGTGAACCCGTCGATAATGGCTGGCTTCTCGTCCGTGGCGTCGAAGTCCAACGTCACGACGTGGTACGCGTGATCGGGGCCGCTCGTATCGATATCGCCGTCGAGGATCGATGCGTAGGTGAACGGGTCGGGCTCCTCGTTGTCGTCCACGCCCGGATACCCGCCAATCAGCCGGAGATCTTCGACATCAATGAGAAACGTGGCACTGCGGTCGGGAGTGCTGCTTGGAGTTTCAGGATAATACGTGCCCGCGGCGACCCTGATCTCATCGCCATCCTGCGCGAAGCCGAGTGCTGCCTGCAAGTCGACGTAGGCGTCGTCCCAACTAGCGCCATCGTTGGCGCCGGAGGCGTCGTCGTCCACGTAGATCACATCGCCGGCGGCCATGCAGCACAAACACGCTGCAAACCCCACAGCAAAACGTGGCTTGAGTGTTGAAAACCATGTACGTTGTAGATGCATCGAATGCTCCTTCTATACAACTGAGAACCGAGTGTTGGTGCTTGGCGTCACGGTCTAGCCACCGTGACGTCGTTTCCCTATGAACCGGACCACTGCGACAGCAGAATGGCAAGATCGCGCGGCCCCACGACGCCGTCCTCATCGATATCCGTCGGTAACTCCGACTGCCCCCAGTCTTCGAGCAGAATCGCGAGGTCTGCTTCGTCGACGCGGCAGTCGATGTTGACGTCGGCCTCGGCAGAACCGATCGGCGTGAGGATGACGCCGAACTTGGAGTAGCCGTTCGGACCGAATCCCTCGCCATCGCCGGCCATGATGCCCGAATCAGCAATCGAATAGACATCGTCGATTTCGATGCCCGGCGTCGCGACAAGGTCGTTGACGTCGAATACCAGTCCGTTCTGCCACATCGCCGGGTAGTCGCCGGCGGGTCCTTCTGCCTCACCAACGATCTGACCCGCATCGTTGATGTCGTTCGCCCGCCCGTGATCTGTGCCGAGTTGGATCGGGCGACCATCAACCCACATCACGGGACGGAGGTAGAACCCGTCATCATCAAAGAAGCTGAAGCCGACAGCGACGTTTCGGTTGTTCACCGCGATCGCCCGGCCCTGGATTGAGCCCTCCAGCACCGGCAACTCGGTCCACATGCCGTCCTGCAGCATGAACCCCTGTTGCACCCGGAAGTCGTCGCCCGATCCATGCCCCACCACCACGCCTCGGTCGTTGATGTCGCGAGCCCGCGAGGAATCGTACGGCAACGCGTCCGCGATCTCGACCATACGCCCGCCGGACCACAAGACGGCGCGCCAGGGTGAGTTGGGCTGGCCGGCCATTCCGGCAATAACCCCATGGCGGTTGATCCCGTACGCTTCCGTCCACGCGTCGCCGCCTTCCGGCGAGTTCTCGAGTTCGATGGCTTCGGCGCCGACCCAGACGACCGCCTGCCGTCGACCCGTGGCCTCAATTCGGTAGCTCCCGACGACGGCGCCGTCGTCGTTGATCCCGTCGATATCCACGGTGTCGTCCGGGTCACCGGGCGCGTCGAGCGTGACCAGGCCCCCGCCTGCCGACCAGCGCAGCGGAATCGAGTGGGGAATGAGCGTGCATTCCAACACCTTTCCCGCGGCTTCACCGTGGTTGTTGACCGCCCACAGCGCCAGTGACTTCACTTCGCCGTCCGGGCACG
The DNA here is from genome assembly GCA_965227335.1 of Phycisphaerales bacterium. Lineage (GTDB taxonomy): Bacteria > Planctomycetota > Phycisphaerae > Phycisphaerales > SM1A02 > CBDDFV01. The sequence goes on along the minus strand of CBDDFV010000012.1, from coordinate 575,271 downwards.
GCGCCGGCTGCACGATCGTCACGTCATACATGCACTGCCCGTGCGCCTGGACGCTGATCGCTCCGACGAGGGCGAGACTGACGAACCCGAATGGCCGGCGGGCGGACACCAATCGTTGCGATGCTGACCGATGGACGCTGCTTTGATCTGACATGAAATCTCCCGGTTTCGTTGACAACGCCACCCTATCACACGACATCGCGTCGCAGACCATGATCTGCGAGAGTCTAAGATATTGATTATAAACAATTTACAGTGCTTCACGCAATGATCGCGGCGCCGATCGGGCCCGGCGTTGTCAGCACGGCGTGAGGCAGGAATCCCCACGTGAATCTCTACGAGCCTCGCGCGGCGATCTCAACGAGACGATGTTGAGATTCGTCGAGAACGACCTGAATTCACATTGCGGTTCGATCTGTGGACGGCCCGTTCGGAGGGGACGCGTCGGCGCGCTGACCCGGATCGGCCCGGCCTCGTGTGACTTCGACGCGCCCGCGCCTATCATCCGCCCACACCAATGCCCACCCTCCTCACCGCCCGCGATCTCACGAAGGCCTTCCCGTCCAGCGTCCTCTTCGAAGGCGTGTCGATCCATGTCGCGGACGGCGATCGCATCGGGCTCATCGGACCCAACGGGGCGGGGAAGTCCACGCTCATGAAGATCCTCGCGGGCATCGAACCCGCCGACGAGGGCGAAGTGGTCCGCCGACGCGGGGCGCGGCTCATCTACATCGAACAGGATGACCGTTTCGAGGACGGCGCGACGCCGATGTCCGCGATGACGGCCGCGCTGGAGCAAGAGGACGCCCGGCGCGGCGGCGCGCCGGACCGCGGCCTCGACGTCGCCACCCGCGCCTCCATCATGCTCTCGAAGATCGGCTTCACGGACTTCGACCAGCCGGTCGCGACACTCTCCGGCGGGTGGAAGAAACGCCTCTCGCTCGCGTGCGGGCTCGGCCACGATCCGGACGCGCTGCTGCTCGACGAGCCGACCAACCACCTCGACCTCGAAGGCGTGCTGTGGCTGGAGGCGTTCGTGAAGCAGGCGGCGCCGGCGATGATCTTCGTCACCCACGACCGACGCTTCCTCGAAACGTGTGCGACGCGGATCATCGAGCTGTCCGCCGCGTATCCGGGCGGGGTGTTCGAGGTCGCGGGGAATTACACCGAGTTCGTGCGGCGGAAGGAACAGTTCCTCGATGGGCAGGCCCAGACGGAGTCGGCCCTGGCGAACAAGGTGCGGCGCGATACGGCGTGGCTGCTCCAGGGCGTCAAGGCGCGGCGGACGCGGAACAAGACGCAGGTCGACGATGCGACGGAGCGCCGGGCTGAATTGAAGGCGACCCGGGACCGCAACGCCGCGCCGACGCGGACGACGACGATCGACTTCCAGGCGACGGAGCGGAAGACGAAGCGTCTGCTCGCGCTGCATTCGGTCGGGAAGTCGATGGGCGGGAAGCCGTTGTTCGACGGGCTGGACCTGACGTTGACGCCGGGTCAGCGGATCGGACTGCTCGGCGTGAACGGGGCGGGGAAGACGACGCTGCTGCGGCTGATGTCGGGCGATCTCGAGCCGGACACGGGGACGATCAAGCGGGCGGACGAATTGCGGGTGGTGACGTTCAGCCAGCATCGCGGCACGCTGGTTCCGACGCAGACGCTGCAGGAGGCGTTGTGCGCCGTCGGCGACACGGTGGACTATCGCGGCCGGCAGGTGCACGTCAGCGGGTGGGCGAAGCGGTTCCTGTTCACGCCGGACCAGCTCGCAACGCAGGTCGGCCTGCTGTCGGGCGGCGAGCAGGCGCGGGTGCTGATCGCGAACCTGATGCTCGAACCGGCGGACGTGCTGCTGCTGGACGAGCCGACGAACGACCTGGACATCCCGTCGCTGGAGGTGCTGGAGCAGGCGCTGCTGGAGTTCCCCGGCGCGCTGGTGCTGGTGACGCACGACCGGTTCATGCTCGAACGGATCGCGACGGAGTTCGTCGGCCTCGACGGCTCGGGCGGGATCAAGGCGTTCGCGAGCCTCGACCAGTGGCGGCGGTTCTACACCGAGGCGGAGAAGTCGGAGAAGGCCGCCGCCGCGCCGTCGTCACCCGCGCGGGCGAAGCGCACACCGAAGCCCGGCAAGCTCTCGTACAAGGATCAGCGGGAGTACGACGGGATGGAGGCGGCGATCCTCGAGGCGGAGGGCGAGGTCGAGCGTCTGGAAGGTGAGTCGGCTGATCCCGCGCTCGCGACCGATCACGTCCGCGCGGCGGCGGTGTACGAGTCACTCACCGCCGCGCAGACAAAGGTGGGCGCGTTGTACGCGCGATGGGCGGAGCTGGAGGCGTTGCGGGCGGGGGGGTGATCCGCGCGTCAATCCGACCACTGCGACAGCAGAATGGCGAGATCGCGCGGCCCCACGACGCCATCCTCATCGATATCCGTCGGCAACTCCGACTGCCCCCAGTCTTCGAGCAGGATCGCCAGGTCCGCTTCGTCGACGTGGCAGTCGATGTTGACGTCGGCGTCGGCGGAACCGACCGGCGTGAGAATCGCCGCCGCGTACTCTTCGAATGGAAACGGACCAACGAAGACCGCCGCTGCGATTTGGCCGCGATCATTGATGGCGCGGGCCGACGCGACATGGACGATCTCCGACGTCACGATCCAGTCGTTGAGATCGCGAACCGAGTCCCCCTGCCAGATCACGCCCCGGGAGAGCCCGGCCTTTATGTCCGCCATGCCCACGATCTGACCTGCATCATTGATGTCATTGACATCGACGTCATCCTGATTCGGGAGGTCGTGAAGCATCGTCATCGAACCCGCATCCCAGAGAAAACCGAGCCCGCGCGAATTGTCGGCGGCGGCGCCCTCGACGGCGAGCATGTTGCGATCGTTGATCGCGACCGCGATGCTCGTCAGGCCGCCCGGGACGGCCGGAAGGACCGTCGTGCGGCCTTCGGACCAGATGAAGCCGCGATCACCGAACTGACCGCCGTCGCTGACTCGTCCACAGACCACGCCGGCCGCATTGATGTCGTCAGCCCGGGAACTGAAACCCGAGAGACGCTCGCCAACGTTGATCAGCACATCGTCTTCCCACAGCACCGCCTGCCATGGTGGATCGGCGTCGACAATGTCAGCGGACGCGCCGACGATCACTCCGGCGTCGTTAATCGCAGACGCGTAGCTGACATTCGCACCGTTCGTGAGGCCCAGGGGAATGGCCTTTCCCTCCCGCCACACCGTGGCGATTTCACCAAAGCGGGCCCACTTGCCCGGAAACGTCGAGCAGCCAACGACCTCGCCACTCGCGTTGATGTCCCGGGCGTCCGCCGTGTCGTTCTTCTCGGGGTCCTCCAACTGAACGATGTTCCCCGAAATCCACGCGATCGGTTGATCGCTGAAACATGAGCACGATGCGCACTGCGTGCCGCACGCCGTTCCCACCGAACTGATGCCGCGAAGATCCAACTCGGGGATGTCTCCATCGCCGCAGGGCGCCGCCTGTACGATCGTCACCTCGTACATGCACTGCCCGTGCGCCTGCGCGGCGATCCCACCCACGACAACAAGACCGGCGAACGCCAGCCGCGAAACGGCGCCGTTCATGCGGACGCGATTGGACAGGTGTTCTCCCTGGAAACGAGGCATGGCCTCGACCGTAACACAGGCTGCCGCCGAACGCCAGGGGGTTTCCGGTGAGGTCGGGGGACGCCCAGCGTTGCGGGCGGAGGGGTGATCGACTTTCACGAATCCCACGCGGCGAGCACCGCCGCGAGGTCCTCTGCTCCGACGACGCCATTGCCATCGACATCAGACCGTGTCTCGGTCTTGCCCCAGTCTTCGAGCACCATGGTCAGGTCCGCGAGGTCGACTGTGCAGTCGATGGTGACGTCGGCCGGAACGATGCCGACCGGCGTCAGGACGAAGCCCACGGCTGACCCATTGGTCGCCAACTGCAGGGCAGTACCGAAGATCTGGCCGGCATCATTAACTGCCCTGGCGTCGTATAGGTGAACCGTGTCTGGAAGCTCGATGAGCGAATTGAGGCTGATCACCTCACCGTCCACCCACATGACGGCAATCGGCAATGGATCGACGTCGGCCCACCCGACGATCTGATCGGCATCGTTGACACCGTATGGAATTGTCGTGACATCCGCTCCGTCTGGTGTGGGGAGGATGGTCGTCCCATCTTGCTCGCTCCACATCCAGCCGAGACCCGTGGCGGCCAGGTTTGGTGTAATCGACCGCCCGACGACCACGCCGCGATCACTCACCGCCAGTGATGACGCATCCTGAACCCCTTCCCACGCGGGGATGACGGTGACTTCGCGGTCTCGCCACACGTACCCTCGCTGTCGTGTCACCGGGTCCACCCACAGGCTGCCGACGATCAAGCTGTTGTCACTGACTGCGAAGCCGCGCGACGTCGGATAGGGCGCGAAGTCCGGTTTGAGATCAGTTGCTTGACCATGGTCCCAGACAACCGTTGTCGTCAGAAGACCGGGGACGCCCGGATCACTGCAGTAGCCCACCATCAAGCCATCGTCGTTGATCGACGTCACGTGACCCGAAGTGGCGTCCGTAATCATCGGCAGAAACTCAGCCCGGCCCGCGGTCCAGACGACCGGCCAGCGGAAGAACCCCGGCTCCGGGATATATGAGCCGACCACCTCGTTCGCGGGACCGATGTCCGCAATGTCCACCAGCGTCTCCCCCGAGGGAAGTGGGAGGATGACGGCTCCTCGATCGGGCGTCCACAGGAATGGGTCCACTTCGATCGGACATCCGCAGAGACAAGCGGTCCCCCCGGCGGCCCCGTTGTTGTTTCCGCCCGCGATCGAAACTGGCTGACCCTCGTCGCCGCACGGAGGAAGATCGATCAACTCAATCTCATAGCGACATTGCGACCAAGCCGTCGGGACGGCGACCCCGAAGAAAAGACTCGCGAGCGCCAGCCGCGAAACGGCGCCGTTCAGTCGGGCGCGATTGGACATATGTTCTCCCTGGAAACGAGGCATGGCCTCGACCGTAACACAGGCGACCGCCAAACCCCAGTGGTTTTCCGGTGAGGTCGGGGGACGCCGCGCGTCGGCGATTCACGCCTGCATCGGACGCGCGGGGGTGCCCACCGCAATGACATCCGGCGGGAGATCACGGACCACCGTCGCGTTCGCGCCGACGACCGTGAACGCCCCGACAACGACGCGCGGCACGCAAACCGCGCCGGCGCCGATCAGCACGCCGCGCTCGATGCGGACGCCGCCGGCCAACGTCGCGGCGGGGGCGAGATGGGCGCCTTCGGCGACATCACAGTCGTGTTCAACGATCGCGCCGGTATTCACAATGGCGCCGGCCGCGAGGCGGGCGCGGGCGTTCACGACCGCACGGGGACCGATGAACACCCCCGGCGCAATCGACGCGTCCGACGCGATCACCGCGGTCGGATGCACGATCGCGGGGGCCAGACGCGCGGCGGCGATCCGCTCCAGCCACGCCAGACGCAACCGGTTGTCCCCCACCGCCGGGAACAACGCGGGACCGCCCGCGACCTCCGAGTCGAAGGCCGACTCCACCGAGCCGAGCCGCGGCTGTAGCGCGGCGGCGTCCGGCGCGAGGGCGGGGGCGCCTTCATCCGCATACACGCCGGCGAACGTTCGACCGGCGGCGCGCAGCGTTTCGCGCACGACCGCCGCGTGACCGCCGGCGCCGAGCAGCGCCACCGGGCGCGGGTCCGGCGCGGGGCGCGACATCGGGTTCGGGAAGGAGGCGGGCATCGTCGTCGCGCTTTCGTCTGAGGCTTCTTCGGTCCGGTCCCGAGACCGACGGGCTCAGGAGATCCGGGCCGCGTTCGCCGATTCGGCCGCCGGCACGCCGTCTTCCGGCGCGTCGGCGGGGGGCGGTCCGGGGGGCGGGTATTTCTCCGCGACGGTCCGGTCCCACGAGCGGTGGTACCTGGCGATCGGCGTCGCCCGGTATGAAGTCCGACATCGGTAACAGACGAGACGGCGCTTTGAGAAAAGGAAGATCGCCAGATCGAGGACGAGCACGATGCACATGGCGATGAGGATCGGCGGGGTGGCGAGTCCGAGAATCGAGATCACGGCGCCCGCGAACGCCAGGACGACGACGAACGCCGTCACCTGCGGGAACGCACGCTCCTGGAAGAGGTCCTGACATGAGCAGGCGAGACAGCGGCGCAACTTTCCCGCGTCGTCGACGGCGCCGTCCCAGTGCAGAAACACCTCGCGGTCGCTGTCTTCCAGCCGCGCCCGCGTCGGACGGGCGTCGGCGGGGAGAACGATCCGCCCCAGGCGACGCCGGAATTGATCGCGCATGCGGACGATCATGGCGGCTCAATCATACCCCGCCCCCCGCGCGGCCCGAAGCGGCCCGGGCTCGATCGATCGCGGAATTTCGCCGCGAATGGCGAGCCGGGACCAGATCGCGAGAATATACCCGTGATGCTCCGCCGCCCCGCCCCCGCGATTCTTGCGCTCCTTCCCCTCGCCGGCCTCGGCGGCTGCGATGACGCCGCGACCCCACCGCCGACCGCCGACGCGGGCGGGTGGTTCGCTGACGTCACCGCAACGGTCGGCGTCGATCACCCGCACGACGCCGGCGTCGGCGGCGCGTATCGCATGCCGGAGATCATGGGGCCGGGCGTCGGCCTGATCGACTACGACCACGACGGCGATCTCGACCTCTTCACGCTGCAGGGGTTCGACCTCGGCCGTATCGCGAACGCGAGCGCCTGGACGATCGACCACGCGAACGCCGCGAACCGCCTCTTCCGCAACGACGGACCCGACGGCTTCACCGACGTCACCGACCTCGCCGGGGTCGGACATCGCGGGTACGCCATGGGCTGCGCCGCCGGCGACTACGACCAGGACGGCTTCGTCGACCTCCTCGTCACGAACGTCGGACCAAACGTCCTCTACCACAACCAGGGCGACGGTTCGTTCCGCCAGGTTCCGATCCCCGATGACGCCCGCTGGAGCAGCAGCGCGGCGTTCTTTGACGGCGACGGCGACGGCGACCTCGACCTCTTCATCTGCAACTACGTCGGCTTCGGACGGGCGGACAATCCCGCGTGCTTCGCCCCCGGCGGCGCGCGGGACTACTGCGGGCCGCAGGTCTTTCCCGCCGCGCCCGACCGTTACCTCCGCAACGACAACGGCGTGTTCGTCGACGCGACCATCGACGCCGGATTCGCACGGGCGTTCGGCCGCGGCCTCGGCGTGCGGGCCCTCGATGTGAACGGCGACGGCGCGATGGACCTCATCGTCGCCAATGACGGCGACCCGAACCAGCTCTGGATCAACCAGGGCGACGGCGCGTTCGTCGATGACGGCCTCATTGCGGGCGCGGCGTACAACGCGGACGGACAACCCGAAGCCGGCATGGGCGTCGCCGCCGGTGATGTCGATGGAGACGGCGATGACGACATCTTTCTTTCCCACCTCCTCGGGGAAACGAACACGTTGCTGGTCAATGACGGGAAAGGGCGGTTTGTCGATCGCACGAACGCCGCGCGTCTGGGCGGACCCAGCCGTCCGTGGACCGGGTTCGGGACGGCGCTCGTCGACATCGACCTCGACGGCGTCCTCGACATCGTGGTGGTCAACGGAGGCGTGGCGATTCACGGCGCGACCGACGCCGCGTGGCCGTACGACCAGCCGAACCAGCTCTTTCGCGGCCGGGGCGACGGCACATTCGCCGACGAGACAAAAGCAAGCGTGATCAATGTCGGGCCGAACCGCACATCGCGCGGGCTGGCGGTCGGCGATCTCGACCGCGACGGCGATGTCGACCTCGTGGTCGCCAACACGAACGGCCCGGTCGAGATCCTGCGGAACACGCGCGGCGATGGCGCGGCGTGGATCGGCGCATCCCTCGTCCCCGCGCCGGGCGGGACGATGCACGGCGCGGTCGTCACGCTGGAACACAATGGACGCACGATGCGCCGGCTCGCCGACCCGGGCGGAAGCTACGGCTCGACGTCGGACCCGCGGGTGCGCTTCGGACTCGGACGCATTCGAACGGCGGCGACGCACGAGCTGCGGGTGACCTGGCCGAGCGGACGCGCGGAGACGTTCGCGGAACTTACACCGCAGGCGTATCACACGCTCCGCGAGGGCGAAGGGACGGCGAACGAATGAACATCCGCGCGGTCATCCTGGGTGTGAGCGCGGCGATCGTCGCCACGTCATGCACGAAACCGTCGCCCCCCGACCCGTCAGCCGCGCCCCCAGCGAAGTCGGCGTCGGTCGACGCCGTCTCGTTCGATCACCTCGAGCCCGCCGTGCGCGACCAGTTGGACGCAGCGCGGGAACGCGCGGCGTCAGGCGAAGCGACCGACATGCTGACGTATGCGCGCACGCTTCATGCGTACGGGTTCAGTGATGCGGCGCAGCAGACGTACGAACAGGCGGCGGCGACGGGCGATGATGCGGACGCGTGGTACGGGCTGGCGTTGCTGCGCCTCGACGCGGGCGACGCCGACGGCGCGGCGGCGGCGCTCGATCGGCTCCTGGAGCGGTCACCCGATGATGAACGGTTCAACCTGCGGCGGGCGGAGGCGGATCTCGCCCGGGGCGCGTGGGATGACGCCGCGCGTCGGTATGAGAAGGTCGCAGCGATGACATCGGCCCTGGCGCCGTGGGCGTTCGCCGGCGCGGGACGGGCGCGGCTCGAAGCCGGGGACATCGACAGCGCGATCGAGGCGTTCGAGCGGGCGCTGGATCTCCGGCCGGATCTCGCCGCCGCGCGGTACGGCTACGCGACGGCGTTGCGGATGGCCGGGCGCGAGGAAGCGGCCGCGCCGCAGTTTGCGCGGGCCGCGGCGGAGCGGGCGAACGAGCCGGCGACGCCCGATGGGTTTCTCGCGTCGGTCGAGGCGTTGCGCACCGGCGCGGCGGACGCGTTGCGGCGGGGCATCGAGGCGCGGGCGCGGGCGGAGTCGGTCGCGGACATGGAGCAGGCCGCGGCGCACTTCGCGGCGGCGGTTCGGATCGATCCGGATCTCGGGGAGGCGCATGCGCAGCTCGGCGCGACGCTGGCGGCGCTGGGGCGGACGGACGACGCCATCGCGACGCTGGAGCGGGCGCTGACGCTCGACCCGGCGTCGGCGGACGCGGCGTACAACCTCGGGCTGTTGCGGTACCAGGCGGGCGACCTCGCGTCGGCGGGACCGCTGATGGAACGGGCGTTCGAGCTGCGTCCCGACGACTTCAGCATCGCCTACGGCGTCGGCGTCGTGCGCACGGCGGCGGGGGCGCTCGACGCGGGCGCGTCGGCGTTGCGGGCGGCGATCGCGTTGCAGCCGACCGATCCACGTCCGTACCGGCATCTCGATCGCGCGCTCGCGGCGGCGGGGCGGGTCGACGAGGCGATCGCGGTGCTGGAGCAGGGGCTCGCGGCGGGGCCGGGGAGCGTGGCGATCACGCAGCGGCTCGCCTGGCGGCTGGCAACGGCCCCGGACGAGGGGGATCGCGATCCGGCGCGGGCCCTCGCCATGGCGGAGCGGGTCGTCGCCGCGCGGGAGGGGGACCCGGTCGCCTGGGAGACCCTCGCCGCCGCGCTGGCCGCGCAAGGGGAAACCCCGGCGGCGGTGAACGCGGCCCGGGTAGGAGAAGGTCTCGCCCGCGCGGCGGGCGACGCGGCCATGGCGAATCGCATCGCGGCCATGGCGAAAACCATTGCCGCGCGAGAATCCGTAACTGATTCAGGCCAGTAGACCGACCTTCCCGGGCCATGCTGCATCTGCGGGGTTGTCGGCGTCGAAGCGTCCGGAGTTCCGGCACGACGTGGTTGTGTCCCGGGGCGGTGATGGAAGGAGAGGCGTATGCAGAGGCGACCGAGGTGGACATGCGCGCCGGCCGCGAGCGTGACGGCGCCGGGGATGGCGTCGTTCGCGTCGGGCGGGACATGGGTCCTCGGGGGGCTGACGTGGGTCGGGGATCGCAGCGGCGTCGGGACCGTCACTGCGTCGGACCTCGCGGTGGTCCTCTCGAATTTCGGAAGCGTCTGCCCGAACTGAGCTTTGTCGGCGCGGTTGAGTGACGCCGAGCAGCGCCGTCCCTCGCGACGGCGCTGTTTCTTTAATCCGGGCGCGACGATGTTCGCGCGAGGGTCGGGCCTCGGGAGGTCGGTCCGGTTTCGCTATTCCGTGACGTGTCCGACGGGGGACATGTCAAGCGGTTGCGGCGTCGTCATCGGCGCGCTCGCGGCGCTCGTCGGCGGGGATCTCGCGGATCGTGCGCACGCCGCCGTACCGGGGCGCATCGCGTCGGCTCACGAGCCACAGCGCGGCGAGTCCGACGAGGATCATCGGGACGGAGAGGAGTTGTCCCCGCTGCAGGCCGAGGAAGATCGCGACCCCGTCGTCCGGCGCCCGCCAGACCTCGGTGATGAGTCGCATCAGGCCGTATGTCATCATGAACCACGCGCCGATCACGCCGGGCTTGCGCGGCTTCAGCCAGACGAGGGTGAGCACCGTGAAGAGGATCACGCCGTCGGTGAGCGCCTGGTAGAGCTGCGACGGGTAGTACGCGGTGAGGTACGGACGCAGGATCGCGATGACCTCGGCGTTGCCGTTCTGCACGGCGTCGATCACGTTGCCGAAGAAAGTCTTGTCGCCGGGAATGAGACGCTGGAGTTCGAAGAGCGGTTCCCGGGGGAAGTCTTTGGCGAGGATCTCCTGCGGGTACTTGACGGACCACCACGGCGGATCGGCCTGGAGGGCGTCGGGCAGGCGTTTTCCCCAGAGTTCCGCGTTGATGAAGTTGGCGATGCGGCCGAGGCCGAGACCGATCGGACAGGCCCATGCCGCGAGGTCGAGGAGGTGCAGACTGGAGAACCCGCGGCGGCGACCGAAGGCGATGGCGGCGAGGATGACGCCGAGGATGCCGCCGTGGCTGGACATGCCCCCCTTGTGGAGCATGAGCACGCCCCAGAAGGGCGGGGTGGAGCTGAAGCCGAGGAGGGCGCGGTCGTAGAAGAGGCAGTAACCGACGCGTCCGCCGATGAGGACGCCCATGATCATCCACATGACCATGTCCGCGATGTCGGTCTTCGTAAGCGGACTGCGGCGGGTGCTCGCCATCCAGCGGACGAGGAGCCAGCCGATCACGAAGCCGGTGAGGTAGCTCAGTCCGTACCACCGGAGCCCTTCGAGGAACGGCGCGATGTCGCCGATCGCGTCCGGGAACTTCACGGCGAAGGGATCGAGGTCGTGGACCCAGGCGTCGGCGAGGGTGATGAAGGGCGTCACGGTCACGCCGGGATGATACGGCGCCCCGCCGGAGACGACCGCCGCGCGGCTGATCGGGGGAACCCTCCTGAACCGGCGGCGTTTCTGCGACTGTCCGACGCGTGACGGCGCGATAATCCGCGACCGATCGTCGCCCCGCCGCCGAATCCCGCTTTTCGCTCGGCGGACGCCGCGCCGGCGGCTAGTCTGGTGGTCGAGATTCTGGAGGAGGATGATCCCATGGCGTTCATGCGTGTGAGTGAGGGGGCGGTCATCGCGGCGGCCCTCGCGGCGACGGTCGCGACGGTTCCGTCGTCCGCCGATTTCCTGGGGCTGGAGAGCGAAGTGGTCTGTCGCGGCGCGTCGGATCGGGTGACGGTCCGCGTGTATGCGGTCTTCGACAACCCCGCGGACGAGGTGTTGTCGATGAACTTCGCGGACATCACCACGAACGCGCCGGACGGGTTCTGGCAATCGCATCTCACCGGCGATACGGCGCCGATCCAGCCGCTGGTGAACCTCTTCCCGGAGGCCCGGTACGACACGTTCGTCACCATCGGCGTGCTCGTCGACGACGGCACGGACTCGACGGTGCTCGACGACAACTTCGATCTTCCGTCGCCGGGACAGATCGTCGGCGCGTGGTTGAACGATGATCCGAAGAATCCGAACGGTCAGATGTTCCCCGATGCGAACGGGCGGGTGGTGGTGGCGCAATTGTCCTTCGAGGACGACGCCGCGCACTTCGTGGACGGGACCGCTCTTGTCTTCTGGCGGAGCGGCGAGACGGGCGGATTGTCGGGCGACTTCGCCGATTTCGGCGGTGCGCCGGAGGTCGGGTGCAGCGCGGACTACGACGATGACGGCGTGGTGGGCGCATCGGATCTCGCGACGCTGCTGGCGAGCTGGAACAGTCACGAGGCGGATCTCGACTGCGACGGCCTCGTCGGCCCCACGGACCTCGCGACGCTGCTGGCGGCGTGGGGCGAGTGCCCGTGACCTGACCCGCCGCTCCGGCCGGCGGTGACCGCCGCCGACGACCGCCCTGACTTACGAACCATGACCACGCGGCCGGACGCCGCCCGGCGATCGCGCGCCGGGCACGAGGCCGCCCGCCCCGCTGCGTTCCGCCGGCGCCCGCGCGTGTCGTGCGCGGCCCGCTGATGCGGGGGTCCGGCCCGATCCTGCAATCCGGGCGTCTCCCCTCATGTTCGGACTCTGACCGGTCCGGGTTTCCGACCAGCGCGGCCGCTCGGGAGGCCGGGCACGGCTACACTTTCACTGGCAACGACGGCGCGCGCCGACCATACAACCGGCGCCGCGCCCGTCCGTCGGCTTCGCCCCCCCGCCTCGACCTCCGGGTCGCGCCCCACAGGAGACCGCATGGCCTCGACCAGCGCCTCGACTCGCGCCGAAACGGTTCGCGCCGAGAACTATCTCGCGCCGGAGACGCTGGTGCAGCTCGCCCCGTTCGAACTGCGGGCGAAGATGATCGTCGAGGGCGTGATGAGCGGCATGCACCGGTCGCCCTACCAGGGCATGGCGGTGGAGTTCGCCCAGCACCGGCAGTACGTCGCGGGCGACGACCTGAAACACCTCGACTGGAAGGTGTTCGGGCGTTCCGACAAGCTGTACATCAAGCAGTACCAGCAGGAAACCAACCTGGACGTGGTGATCATGCTCGATGCGTCGGCGTCGATGGCGTTCGGAACGCTGGACGTCAAGGGGGACTGGGGCGGCACCGCCGCGAGCCGGGAGAAGAAGGTCTGGACCAAGTTCGACTGCGCCGCGGCGATCTCCGTCGCCCTCGCCTACCTCTGCCTGCACCAGCAGGATCGGGTGGGGATCGTCGTCATGGCGGACGAGATCCGGAACCTCATCGCGCGCTCGAGCAGCTCCGGCCAGTGGCGGCGCATCGTCAACGCGCTGAGCGAGGAGCCCGTCGACGCCCCCACCGACTTCGGCAAGTGCGTCGACCAGGCCCTCGGCAAGATCACCAACCGCGCGCTGTTCGTGATCATCTCCGACTTCTTCGACTCCCCCGACGCGATTCGCGGCGCCCTCGCCCGCTTCAAGCACCGTCGTCATGACGTGATTCTGCTCCACACCCTCGACCGCCAGGAGATGCGTTTCGATTACTCGATGCCCGCTCCGTTCCTCGGCCTCGAGGGCGAGGGGAAGGTCCGCATTGATCCGCGGGCGTTGCGGGAGTCGTACCTCAAGGCGCTGAGCGCCCATGTCGACGCGATCTCGACCAACGCGCGGAGCTTCGGCTTCGACTACCAGCGCATCGACACCCACGAGTCGGTCGGGCCCGCCCTGAGCTACCTGCTCGCGCGTCGCAACGCGGTGATCAAGCGGAGCAAGGTCGGATGAGTTTCCTCGCCCCCGCCCTTTTCATCGCCGGTCTGCTCGCGGTCGCGGTCCCGATCATCATCCATCTGCTGTCGCGTCGGCGTCGCCGCCCGATCGAATGGGCCGCGATGCGGTTCCTCATCGACGCGATCCGTCGACAGCGGCGTCGCCTCCAGATCGAACAGCTCATTCTCCTCGCGTTGCGATGCCTGATCCTCGCCGTGCTCGGCTTCGCACTCGCGCGCCCGATTCTCGAACAGGCGGGCGTGATCGGCGCCGGTTCACGTCAGGTCGTCCTCGTCATCGACAACGGTCTCATCAGCCAGAGCGAAACAGACGACGGGCCCGCGTTTGAAACGACCGTCGCGGACGCGAAGGCGATCGTCGAATCGCTCGAACCAGGGGATGCGGTCGCGGTGGTGACGGCGGCGCGTCCGGCCCGCGGCGCCATCGTGCCGGCGTCGACGGATCACGGGGGCGTGATCAAGTACCTCGAGTCGCTCACGCCCTCCGCCGCGCCGACCGACTTCAACGGCGCCTTCGCCATCGCCGGCGCGGCGGCGCAGACGGCGATCGAATCCGGCGCGCGTCCGAGCGTGTTCGTGCTGAGCGAGTTCCGGCGTGGCGCGGCGGCGCTGGACGCGCCGCTGCCCGAGGCGTTCGCCGCCCTCGGCGACGCGGTCACGCTCTACGCATCCGACCCCGCGGAGGCGTCGGTGTCGAACGTGCAGATCGCCGCCATCGAGCCGCTGCGTCGCTTCGTGCTCGCGGACGCGTCGGACGTCGCGAGTCAGATCACCGTGCGTCTGCGTCGCACCGGCGGCGACATGGATCGCGAAGTGTCGCGGGTGCGTCTGACGGGCGACGGCCTGACCGGGGCCGGCGTCCGCGAGGTCGTGTGGGAGCCGGGGGCGGAGTTCGCCTCCGCCGAGTTCATCGTGAGTTACGACCGGCAGGGGCGCGACGAGATCGGCCTCACCGCAGCGATCGACAACGACCGGCTCAACGCCGACAACACGCGCCACGCGGTGCTCGCTCTGCGGGATCGCATCCGCGCCGTGCTCGTGGATCGGCGGAGCTTCGGCTTCGATCCGAGCCTGGAGGCGCTGAGCGCGGGGCAATGGCTGCGTCGCGCCCTCGAACCCTTCGACGACGGCCCCGTCGAACTGATCGATGTCGAACCCGAGGCGCTCGCCGCCGCGGATCTTCGCGCCGCCGACGTCGTGCTGCTGCCCCGGCCCGATCTCATCGACGCCGAGCAGTGGACGCTGGTGCGAACGTTCGTGGATCGCGGCGGGCTCGCCTTCGTGACGCCGCCCGCCGACGTCAACGTCCACCAGTGGACGGAGCGCTTCGTGCGGGCGATGGATCTTCCGTGGCGACTCGCCATGGAAACCGTCATGAACGAGGAGGGACTGACGCTGGCCGACGATCAGCCGGAGTCCGAGCTGCTGCGTCTGATCGCGAGCGACATGAAGTCGCTCGTCGCGCCCATCGTCACCGTGCGCACGCTGCCCCTCGATGGAAACACCGAAGCGGGCGCGGCCCGGCCGGTGCTGACGTTCGCCGACGGCTCGCCGTTCATGGTGGCGACGTCCCCCGGCGGCGGGACCGAGGAGACCGAAACGCCCGACGGCGACGCGCCCGCACGCCGCGCCCTCGGCCTGATCATCTACATCGCCACCGCCCCGCAGCTCACGTGGAGCAACCTGCCGAGCAAGCCGCTCATGGTGCCGCTCTTCCACGAGACGATTCGCCAGGGCCTCAGCCTCGCGCGGTCCGCCGGCGACGCCACGGTCGGCGATCAGCCCGCCCTCGGCGCGCCGCCGACGGCGGTCGAGCTCGTCGCGTCGGACGGCGCCGCGACGTCGATCGCGCTGGACGCGAACGGCCGGCCGGATGAAGCGTTCGCCGCGGCCGGCGTGTACGAACTGCGCGACGGCGCCGGACAACGCGTCGGACTCGCGGTCGCGAACGTGGACGTCAACGCCGGACGCACCGCGGTGCAGTCGCCGAACGCAGTGAAGGACTGGCTGGCGCGGGCGGGCGAGTTCGCGTTCGCGGATCGGGATGCGATGACCGCGGCCCTCGCCACGGCGGAGACGGGTTCGCCCCTCGCCGCCGCCGCGCTCTGGCTGCTCCTCGTCCTCGTGGTGATCGAGACCATTCTCGCCCGCTGGTTCAGCCACGCCTACGTCCGTGATCGCGCGGCGGGCCTGGGCGGCTCCGTGAGTCAGGCCATGGGTCTCACCCCGACCCTGACCCTTCGCTCCACCACATCCGAGGAGGCCGCGACATGAACAACGCGTTCGTTCGCTGGCTGCTCGATCTCGACGTCATCCCCGCCGGCGCGGAAGGCCTGCGGCTGACGTGGGAGCGCCCCTGGCCGGGCTGGACGTGGGCCCTGATCGTCTTCGCGCTGGCCGGATTCGCGGCGTGGTCGTACGCGCGGCTCGAAGGTCGGCGCGGCGGCCGGGTCGCTCTCGCCGGCGCCCGCACCGTCGTGCTCCTGCTCGTCTGCATCCTCGTCAGCGGACCCGCCATCGAACTGCCGCGCGAATCCGTCGAAGAAGACTGGGTGCTCGTCCTCGTCGACCGCAGCGCCTCCATGGGCGTCGCTGATCAGGGCTCGCCGGGCGCCCGACAGACCCGCGATGAACAACTCGCGGCCTGGCTCGACGACGCGGCTGACACCTGGACCGCCATCGACGAGAACCGTCAGCTCATCTGGATGGGCTTCCACCGCGGCGCGTTCGAGCTGACGCCGACCCCGGGCGCGACCGTCGACGACACGCCCCCGCCCTCGACGTGGCTCGGCGAAGCGGACGGGAAGCGCACGCGTCTGAACGCGGCGCTCGAACAGGCGCTGCAACGCGCCGCCGCGCGTCGCCTGAGCGGCGTGGTCCTTTTCAGCGACGGTCAGACCCCGGATCCGCCGACCCGTGCGCTCATCCGACGCCTGCAGGCCGAATCGGTGCGTGTGCATGTGGCTCCGCTCGGCGCGGAAGACGCGGTGGGCGACCTGGCGATTCGACGCATTGACGCCCCGAGCCGCGCGTTCGTCCGCGACAAGGTGCCGATCACGGTGGAACTCGACGCGGTGGGCGCGGGCGGAACCTTGTCGGCGACCGTGCGTCTGGTCGATGCGCTGACGGGCGAGGTGCTCGACGAGACGACGACCGACGAAGCGGACGGTTCGGAGATCACGCTGACGGCGGAGCCGGACCTCGCCGGCGAGACGAGCTGGCGGGTCGAGATCGACGCCGCGCAGGCCGACCTCGTGCCCGAGAACAACACGCGCTCCTTCGCGATCGAGCTCATCGACCGACCGCTTCGGGTGCTCTACATCGACGGCTATCCGCGCTGGGAGTACCGGTTCCTCAAGGACCTGCTGGTGCGCGAGAAGTCGATCGAGAGTTCGGTGATGCTGCTCTCGGCGGACCGCGACTTTGCGCAGGAAGGCAACGTGCCGATCACGCGGCTGCCCCGCTCCCCCGAGGAGTTCGCGGCGTTCGACGTGATGATCATCGGCGACGTGCCGGCGCCCTTCTTCACGAACGAACAGTTCGAGATGATGCGGGAGCATGTCGCCTCGAACGGGGCCGGTCTGCTGTGGATCGGGGGCATGTACAACACGCCGAACACGTACACCGGCGCCGCGCTGGCGGATCTCCTGCCGATGCGGGGTTCGCTTTCGCTGGGGCGGGTGGATCGTCCGGTGTTCATGGCCCCGACGCCGCTCGCGGATCGTCTCGGCGTGCTGCAGCTCACGACCGCGGAGAGCGAGGGCGGCTGGCCGAGCGAACTGCTCGACCCGCGTCAGGACTGGGCGCAGCTGCAGTTCGCTCAGCAGGTCGACCGGGGCCGGCTCAAGCCCGCGGTCGAGGTGCTGGCCGAATCGCACGAACCCAGCAGCAGCCAGGATCCCGTTCCGCTCGTCATGCACATGCGCTACGGGGCCGGCCAGACGATCTACGTCGCGACCGACGAGATCTGGCGCTGGCGTTTCGGGCGCGGCGAGCTGCTGCCGGAGCAGTTCTGGGTCCAGATGATCCGCATGCTCGGACGCGACCGCGTGGTCGGCGCCGACTCCGGCGCGGAGCTGATCGCCTCGCCCCGCCGACTGTCAACCGGGCAGCCGGTGCGGCTCGACGTGCGTATTCTCGACGCCGCGCTGCTTGACGCGGAGCCGCGCGAGATCGCGGTGACGATCGAGACGGCGGCGGGCGACATCGTCGGGGAGCTGCGCCTCCCCCGCGTCGAGGGCGGCGCCGCGCGATACGGGCGGACCTACGTGCCGGACGCGGCGGGCGAACTGATCGCCCGCGTGACTGATCCGCGTCTCGCGGATCTCGACCTTCAGGCGCCGATTGAAGTGCTGCCGCCGGACGATGAACTGCGTCGGCCGGAAACGAATCACGCCCTTCTCGCGTCGCTGGCGACGGAGACGGGCGGACGAGTGCTCGCCCCGAGCGACCTGCCGAATCTCGCGTCGTCATCGGAGTTGCTGCCGAATCGGTCGGTGACCACGGTGACGTCGCTGGTGGAATCGATCTGGGACAGCCCGCTGGCGTTCATGCTGGTGCTGCTGGCCCTGACCTGTGAATGGGTCGGCCGGAAGGTGATCCGGCTCGTGTGACCCCCGGTCCGCGGGACACGCCCCACGCGTTGTTCCCGGACCCGCCGCGCTTCCGATGAAGCCGCGGCGTCGAATGGACGACGCTTCTTCGGGAGGCGTCCGCCGTCGACCGTTTTCGTCCGCGCGACGGCGCGGTCGGCCATTCTTCATGAGACGGAGCTCCGCTCATGCGCGACGTGATCCGACAACTCGAAAGCCTGCAACGGAGAAGCCGTCGTCTGCTGGTCGCCCAGCGGGTCGGGCGGATCGCGGCGTTGACGATCGTCGGCCTGCTCGTCGCGATCGGACTCGACTTTCTGCTCCGCTTTCCCGCTCCGATGCGCCTCGCCCTGCTCCTCGCGGGGATCGGCGGCGTGACCGCCGGCGTCGTCCGCTACCTCGCTCCCGCGGTGCGGTTCCGACCGACGTTGACGCAGCTCGCGCTCCGGGCCGAACGGCTGCTGCCGGCGGTGCGGGGCCGACTCGCCTCCAGCGTCGAATTCGCGATGGCGGGGATGGACCAGGAGAACCCGCTCGCCGCCCGCAGCGTCGCCGATGTGCAGTCGCGCCTCGCGGGGGAATCGATGTCGGCGCTGACGGATTCGCGCGGCGCCCTCCGCGATCTCGGCGGACTCGGGGCCGCGCTCGTGCTCGTCCTCACCATCGCCCTCCTCACGCCCCAGGGTCTCGGCACCGGTCTGTCGCGGATGCTCGCCCCGTACGGCGGCGCGAAGTGGCCGGCCCGCACGGGCGTCGCCTCCATGATGACCGACGTCGTCGGCGACCAGCGCGTCTTCCCGCGCGGCCGGACGCTGCTGCTCCGGGCCGAAGTGACGAAGGGCCCCGACGAGCAGCGGGTCGAGGCGCGGTATCGATACACCAGCGCCGGCGAGGTCGGACCATGGCGCACGATCGTGCTCACCCACCAGTCGGGCGGCGTGCATGAACGTCTCGTCGACACGAACGCGGACGCGATTGAACTCTACTTCGTCACCGAAGACGATGCGTCCGCCCGCGAGCGGGTCCGCCTCGCTCCGCCGCCCGCCGTGGTGCGGGCCACGCTCGTCGCCACGCCGCCGTCGTACGCCTCCGGACGCACGCCGCCCGTCACGCTCGAACTCGGTCCCGGCGTCGACGCCCGATCCACCACCGAAACGCCGCTGCTCATCGGCTCCGCCGTGGACCTCACGTTCCAGCTGAACAAGACGCTGCCCGGGCCCGCGGACGCGAACGACGCCGCGTGGCTGACGCAGGTCTTCGGCTGGCCCGCCGACGTCCCCGTCGAACTGACCGTCGATGACGGCGAGACGTCGCGCTGGCGGCTCCGCTGGCGACTCATGCAGACCCGCGATCTCGAACTCAACCTCGTCGACGAGTTCGGACTCGAGAACAGCGAACAGATCAGCTATCGCATCGTGGCGGCGGAAGACCGACCCCCCACCGCCACCATCACCCGGCCCGAATCCGACGGCGTCATCCTTCCCACCGCCGTGGTGGAGCTCACCGCCGGCGCCCGCGACGACGTCGGGCTCGGACGACTCGCGCTCGAAGCGCGGCGTCAGCCGGCGAGCGGGCCGAACCAGGGCGTGCTCGAAGACGATCCCGCGTGGTCGAAGAACCTTGACGTCGACGCCCCCGCCGCCACCCTCGACGCGGAACTCGACCTCACGCCGCTCAATCTGCAGGAGGGCGACATCGTCGTACTCGAGGCGATCGCGTCGGATATCTACGATCTCGACGGCGACCGGCACGATGACGTGCGCTCCTCGCCGCGCCGACTTCGCGTGCTCAGCGAACTCGAATTCGCGACGCGTCTCCGGCAGGACCTCGCCGGCGTGCGCCAGCAGGCGATCCGGACGGAAGGGCGGCAGGCGGAGCTGCAGGACGACGTGATCGATCGCGGCGTGGAGCCCGGCGCCGCGCGAGCCCAGGCGCAGATCGCCGAACGCATCGCCGAACAACGCGAGGCGCTCGATGAGTTGGCGCGGCGGATGAACGAGAATCGTCTTGAGGACGAGCAGCTCGACCGCCTCATCCAGCAGGCCGGCGATCTGCTCGACTTCGCCGGACGCGCCGCCAACGAAGCCGTCACCCAACTCAACGAACGCGCCGCGGAGAACGCCGACGCCGCCCGCAACGCCGACGCCCAGGGGCAGCCGGGCCAACCAGGCCAGCCGCAACCCGGCGAAGAAGGCCAAGCGGGTCAAGAAGGACAGCAGGGACAGCAAGGACAACAACCGCAGGGACAGCAGGGTCAGGAGGGTCAGCAGGGGCAGCAGGGTCAGGAAGGCCGGGACGGTCAGGCGCCGGGCGAGCAGGAGCCGGCGGAAGGAGCCGAGGGCGAGGACGAGCCGGAGGATGACGACTTCGGCGTCCGCGAACCGACGGAAGAGGATCGGCCGGTGGTCGATGCGCAGCAGAAGGTGCGCGAAGAACTGAGCGACCTCATCAAACTGCTCGACCGCGACGAGGACACCTGGGTCATTCAGCGCCAGCTCGAGTCGCTGCTGGAGGAACAACGGCAGCTCGCGGCGGACACCGCGGACCTCGCCCGACAGACCCTCGGACGATCCAGCGATGAACTCACCCCGGCCGAACTCACCGAGCTGGAGATGATCGAACAACGGCAGCGGGACCTCGCGGAGAAGCCGCGCCAGCTCAACGAAGAGCTGCGCGATCGCGCCGATGCCATGGACGACGTCGATCCCGGCGCGGCGGACCGGATGCGTCGCGCGGCCGATTCCGGCGAAGAGAGCCAGGTCGATCGCGCCATGGAGCAGGCCGCGCAGGACGTCGGCCAGAACCGTCTCGGCAACGCCCAGCAGGCGCAGCAGGAGGCGATTGACGCGCTCGAACAGATGCAGCGGGCCATGCAGGAGGACGAACGAGCACGGGCGGAGCAGCTGCTGCGTCAGCTCGCGAGCCTCGACGAATCGATCGAACGTCTCATCGTCGTGCAGGAGAACGAGATCGTCGCGCTGAACCAGGCGCGTGATCGCAACGATTTCTCGGGGCGGGATCGGGCGATGATCCGTCTCACGCAGAACACGCAGGCGGTCGCGGCGGAAGCGCGAGCGATGGGACAGTCCGCCGCGCGAATCGCCCGCACCCTCGACCGCGCCGCCGACGCGCAGGGCGCCGCCGTCGCCGCGCTGCGTGCGAGACCGATCGCTGATCTTGACGCCGAAGAGGCGGAGGAGCGTGCGCTCGAACGCCTGAGGGAGGCGAAGACGCTCGCCGAGGAGATGCAGCAGCAGATCGAGGAGCAGGAGGCGGAGCGTCGACGCGACGAGATCCTCGCCCGATACCGGGAGCTCGCCGAGGAGGAAGTCGCGTTACGGCAGGCGACGCTCGATCTCCAGGCGTTGGAGCAGCTCGACCGTCGGGCGCTCGTCGAGGCGCGGCGGCTCGCCGCCAAGCAGGAGGAGATCGCCGCCGCCCTGCACGACATGCGGGCGACGACGGAGGAGATCGCGAACTCCTCGATCTTCGACTTCGTGCACGAGATGATCGACCAGCGGGCGGAGACGATCGTGAGTCGGTTGCGCGAGGGCGGCGTCGACGTCGGCGTCACCGACGATGAGCAGCTGATCGCGGACTCGATCGGCCGGCTCGTCGCCGCGCTCGAGGACGAGCAGCGCGATCCCGACGACCCCTTCGATCAGGAGCAGCAGGAGGGCGGCGAGCAGCAGGGCGGGCAGGGCGGCGCGCCGCCGCTGATTCCGCCCACCGCGGAGCTGAAACTTCTGCGGGGCGTGCAGGAGCAGATCTACAATCAGACGAAGGATCTCGATCAGCGGGCCGATCTGGACGCCGGCGCGCGACGCGACCGGCTGCGTGATCTCGGTCAGCGTCAGCGCGAACTGCTGGAGCTCGGACGCGAGATGATCGAGAACCTGTCGAACCCCGGACCGGAAGGAGGTCGGTGATGTCGCCGATCACGACGCCGCGCACCAATGTGACCTCGACGAGTATGCGCCGGACGCTCTGCGCCGCGACGACGCCGGTGCTGACCGCCGCGCTGTTGCTCCTGACCGCCGCCCCGGCCGTCGGTCAGGATGCGCCCCCCGATCAGGATCCGCCGCCGGCGTCGACCGCTGACGATCCGAAGACCGATGATCCGAAGAAGGACCCGCCGCCGTCGCTCGACGATCTGCTCGGGCTCGACGAGGCGGAGTCCGCCGAAGATGACGGCGGACAGGACGCCGCCGCGCGTGAACACGATGAGGCGCTGGACCGCGAGCTCAACGAAGTCCCCCTCGCCGACAACTTCATCGCCGCGGTCGAGAAGATGCAGCTCGTCGCCGATCTGCTCGACCGCGACTACGACGCCGGACTCGGCACGCAACGCGCGCAGGAGGACATCCTCGCGAAGCTGGAGGCGCTGATCGACCAGGCGCGGCAGCAGAGTCAGCAGCAGTCGTCGTCCAGCTCGCAGTCCCAGTCCCAGCAGCAGAGCCGCCCCACGCCCGACCAGAATCAGCAGCAGCAGCAGAACCAGCAGCAGCAACAGCAGCAACAGCAGGCCCAGCAGCAGTCGGAACAGCCCAACTCCGGCGTGCCCGGCGAAGCGGACCCGCGCAGCGCGCAGATCGGCTCGCAGCTCGAAGAGGATCGACGCGAATGGGGTTCGCTGCCGGACCGCATCCGCGACATGCTGCTCCAGGGCCGACAGGAGAAATTCTCCTCGATGTACGAACGCCTGACGCAGGAATACTACAAGCGTCTCGCGGAGGAAGGCTGAACCCATGACGACCCATGACACCGACATTACGTCGCGCCGAACCACGCCGCGCCGAACGACGCCGTGGATCGCGCGCGGCGCCCTGTGCATCGCGGCGATGGGCGGCGGTCTCCTCGCCGTCGCCGCTCCTGTCGCCGCTCCCGGCGCCGCCTCGCCGCTCGGACCCGTCGTCGTCGGACAGCCCGCCGCGCAACCGGAGACGAACGAACCCGAGAAGCAACGCGAGGACGCCTCCGCCCAGAACAATCCGCTCGAAGATGAACTGACGCAGGAGGTGTACGACGCCGTCAAGCTCGGCTTCGAGTACCTCAAGAGTCAGCAGAACGCGGACGGCTCCTTCGGGCGCGGCCGGTACGGTCGGCACGTCGGCATCACTTCCCTGTGCGCCATCGCCTTCATGGCCGACGGCAACCTGCCCGATCGCGGTCCCTACGGCGAACAGGTCCGCAAGGCGCTGGAGTTCGTGCTCGCGCACGCGCAGGAGACCGGTCTTCTCGCGGCGGACACCTCGCACGGTCCGATGTACGGCCACGGCTTCGCCGCCCTCTTCCTCGGCGAGATCTACGGACAGACGCCCAACGACAAGCGGGTCCGCGACGCGCTGGTGAAGTCGATCGACCTCATCATCGGCACCCAGAACGAGGAGGGCGGCTGGCGCTATCACCCCGTTCCGTACGACGCCGACATCTCCGTCACCATCTGCCAGATCATGGCTCTGCGCTCGGCCCGCAACGCCGGCATCAAGGTGCCGAAGACGACGATCGATCGCGCGGTGAAG
Organism: Phycisphaerales bacterium; assembly: GCA_965227335.1. Lineage (GTDB taxonomy): Bacteria > Planctomycetota > Phycisphaerae > Phycisphaerales > SM1A02 > CBDDFV01. The sequence continues at coordinate 551,522 of CBDDFV010000012.1, read as the reverse complement.
TACGTGCGCGAATGTCAGAACGCGGACGGCGGGTTCCGCTACATGCGGCACACCGGCGGCTCCGCCTGGCCGCGCACCGCCGCGGGCGTCGCGAGCCTGTTCTACGCCGGCATCTACGAGGACGACTCGATCGACCGCGGACTCGACTATCTGATGCGGGTCGCGTTGCCGGGTCGGGCGGGACGCCTCTCCGGCCAGCCGCACTATTACTACGGCCAGTATTACTCCGTGCAGGCGATGTACCTCGCCGGGGGCGAATACTGGAGCCGGTGGTGGCCGGCCGTGCGCGAGGAGTTGCTGCGCAAGCAGTCGAGCAACGGCGGCTGGCTTGATCACCACGCGGGCGGCGCGTACGCCACCGCGATGAGCCTCATCGTTCTTCAGATGCCCAAGCGTTATCTGCCGATCTTCCAGAAGTGAGCCGCGTGAGATCCCTCAACCCGATGATCGTCGCCGCCGTCGCGACGTTGACGCTCGTCGCCGGCAGCCCCGCGGCCGCCCCGCCGCCCGGCGCGCCGGAAGAGGCGTTGTTCGCGCTGCTCGAGGACGATCTCGACCTGCGTCCGATCTGGCTCGCGGTCATCGATGACGAGAACGTCTGGACCCGCGAGGCGGACGGCGTCGTCTCCACGCCCCGCACCGAATGCGTCGGCCTGACGTCCGACGCCCGCATCCGACGCTGGGCCGCCAACGCATGGCTGCGTCTCGCGGACGGACAGATCTTCCCCGGCGCCGCCGCGACCGGCGTCGCCCCCGACGGCGACCGCCAGGTGGTGGCGTGGGATCACCAGCGGCTCGGCCTGCTCGCCGTGCCGCTCGATCGCATCGCTTCGATCACCTACCGCAACGACATCGCGCCGCCCGAAGCGAAGGACGCGGACGTCGTGCTCCTCGCCAACGGCGATCGACTCGAAGGCTTCGTCCTGTCCCTCGCCGATCCCGTCCTCGTCGAAGTCGAAACCGCGGACGGACCCGACGTCGTCGAAGCGCCGCTGGAACTCGTGGCCGCGGTCACCATCCTCAACCCGGCCTCGCCCCCGCAGGGACATCGGGTCTGGCTCAGCGACGGCGCGGTGATTGACGTCGACGACATCGCGCTTCGAGACGACGGCGGCGTCATCCTGACCGGCGCTTCGTTCCGGGTTCAGAATCGCGACCGTGAAGTCCGGCTCGATCTCGCCCAGTTGCGAGGCGTGCGCTTCGCCGGCGCCGTGACCCGCGCCCTCGCCGCCGTTCCGCCGCGCGGCGTCGACGGACCGCCGACCCGCTTCCGCATCCCCGATCCCGTGGTCGGCGATCCCAACGCCCCGCTCGGACTCGCGGATGTCGAACTGCGCGGCCCGGTCACCGTACGCTACCCGCTCGACGGCGCCGCCCGCTTCGCCGCCACCGCCGTCATGCCGCTGCTCTCCCGCGACTGGGGCGACTGTGAACTGATCATCCTCGACGACGACCGCGAGGTCTTCCGTCGACGAATCAACGCCGCGCAACCGACCGCGCAAATCAACGTCGAACTCACGGGGTCGGAGCTGACGATCCGCATCGAGGACAGCGCGTTCGGGCCGGTGCAGGATCACATCGTCCTGCAGCGGGCGCGGCTCGGGGGCTGAATCGCCCGCCGCCTCGACTTACGGCGCCGTGACGCGAATCGCCGTCCGGTTCAGATCAACATCCGACGGACGCTGACGAATCTGCGTCGCACGCTCGTCACGTTTGAGATCATCCAGCGTCGGCGCTTCGGTCGCGGCGGTCGGTCCGGCGGCCGCATCACTGAGCGAGGTGACGCCGTACGCCGCCGCGAGCAGGGCGACGAGGCATCCGCCGACGATGAGATGCGTGCGCACGGATCGCGCGCCCGCGGCGCGGGGGGTCGGGTTCCAGGTTGACATTGAGCAAGACTCCAGGGGGCAGAGGGCGGGTCCTACACCATGTCATTGGGATTCAGGGGGGGCCCGGTTGCAGCGTATTCTTTCAGGAATTTTTCTTTCGGCTCGTGCGCGACAACCGCGCCCGACCCGCGTCACGCCGCATTGATCGAGATTCGACCGGCATTCAGATCAACGTCGTCCGCCCCGGCGCGCGGACGGTCGGGACGGGGGCGGGCGTGTCGGGCGTGACCTCGTCCGGCATCAGGTCGAGGGCGGACGCCTTGGCGAACTCCCACGAAACCTCCTGCCCCGTGTACGCCGCCATGCGGCCCATCACCGCGGTCAGCGAGCTGTCGGCCGTTTCCCGCGCCTCCACGATCGGCGATCCGTCCCGAATCGAGTTCACGAGGTCGACATGCTCCTGCTGGTACGGATTGTTGCCGCGCCCCTCGTAGACGAACAACTCCTCGTCATCGTGCGAGACGATCAGCGAGCCGCCGGGATTGATGTACGCGACGCCGTCCGTGCCGTGGAACGTGTTGATCACCCGCGCCGTCGAACCCGGCTGCTGGCGACACTTGAACGAGATCGACGCCCCGTTCGCGTACGCGTAGTCCAGGTTCATGTTGTCGTAGATCTCGCTGTCCGCCGGACGCGTCAGACAACCGCCCGATCCGAACGCGCTCTGCGGCGCGCCCTTCATCACCCAGTTGACTGCGTCGAGGTTGTGCACCGCCTGCTCGACGATCTGGTCGCCGCTCAACCACACGAAGTGGTACCAGTTGTAGAGCTGGTACTCGAGATCGGTCATCCCTTCCTTGCGCGGCCGGTACCAGATGCCCTGCACGCAGTAGTAGCTCTGCCCGCTCAGCACCTTGCCGATCATGCCGCCGTGGATCTTCTCGACCGCCTCCACGTAGCTCGGCTGCCGACGATACTGCGTGCCCGTGACGATGGCGGTGCCCTGCCGCTCGGCCAGATCGTGGGCGGCGCACGCCGCGCGATAGCCGGCCGGATCCACGCACAGCGGCTTCTCCGCGAACACATGCTTGCCCGCCTCGACCGCCTCCGTCAGATGCGCCGGCCGGAAGCCGGGCGACGTCGTCAGGATCACGATATCGACGTCCGGATGCGAACACACCCGCTTGTAGGCGTCGAGACCAGCGTAGATCGCGTCGTCCTTCACCTTCAGGTTGTCGCTGTGACGCTCCAGGTTCTTCAACGCGCGCCGACAGACGTCCTCCTTCAGGTCCGCCATCGCGACCACCTGCAGACCATAGTTCGCCGACAACGTGTCGTTCACCGCTCCCGATCCACGCCCGCCGCACCCGATCAGACCGACGTTCAGCGTGTCGTTGGCGCTCACCTTCGTCCGCGCGCCGTGCGCCGCCAGCGACAGCGGACCCGTCGCCATCCCCGCCGCGGCGACGAGTGAACTTCGATACAGGAACTCGCGGCGGGACTGCTCGCGCTGACGACGGGAACGACTGCTCATGGAGAACTCCTTCAATCCGCCAGTGTACCGCCCCGGATGACGCCGTCCGAACGGATTTCAATCCACGCCGCGCCGTCCCGCGCGGTGACGAACCGCGTCCGACCCGCGAGGAGCGTCGCCCACGCATCCGGGTCGAGCCGCTGACGTCCCGTCGACTGCAGCACGACCGCGGGATCGACGATCTCGACGAACGCCGCCGCCAGGTCGTGAAAGCTCCCGTGGTGCGGCAGCTCGAGCACGTCCGCCCGCAGGTTCGCGATTTGTTCGCGCGTCTCCCGCCTGAGAAGATCGCGCATGGCGAGCCGCTGAATGTCGCCGGTGAACAACACCCGCCGACCCGCCGCGTCAATCGCAAGAACGATCGACGCGTCGTTCGCCTCCTCGTACGCCGTCCCGGGCGGCGGATGGAGCCACGTCCATGTGGACGCGCCGATCCGCACGCCATCGTCGAACGTGAGATCGACGATGGGAACGCCCCGCGACCGGAGGCCGGCGATCAACGCCCGGGTCGCCCCCCGGTCGCCCGCGGCCCGCATCTGACGCGTCATCTGCACCGCATCGACGGGGATCTGATCGGCAATGTCGAGCACCGCGGAAAAATGATCGAGGTTCGGGTGCGAGATGATCGCGGCGTCGATACGCGTCACCCCGAGCCCACGCAGCGCCGGCGCCAGCTGCGAGCGGCCCAGGTTCGGGTCGCCGGTCGAGCCCGCGTCGAACAACACCGCCCGCCCGCCCGTGCGCACGAGATAGCACGAGCCGTCGCCGACGTCGAACATGTCGACCCGCAACGCGACGTCCGACGAGAGACCGCGCGGCGACAGAACAAGCCACGCCGCACAGAGTCCGCAGACCGCCGTGACGCTTCGCCGCGCACGACGGCGGGCGGGCGAGAGGATCACGTCCAGCCGATCCCAGCTCCACGTGCGCACGGCGAGCCATGTCGCGCCGAGCGTCACGAGCGTCCAGACTGGTCCCGGCGGCGGGAGCAGGATCACGCCCCCGGGCAGACCGTCCGCCACGCCGACGAGACCGATGAGCACGTGGGCAGCGGGATCGACCACGACGCCGAGCCAGCCGCCCAGGAGCAGCCGCGCGAACCCGAGCCCGAGCACCCCCGCCGTCACCGGGGCGGCGAGGATCGTGACGATCAGCGCGTACGGCGTGATCATGCCGAAGTGAAAGAGGATCACGGGCGTCGAGACGAGTTGGGCGACGATCGCAAGCGCCGCCGCGGTCTTCAGATGCTCCAGCATGATCCGCCCCCGCGTCGCGGCCAGCGCATCGGGCGGACCGAACCATCGCGATCGAGCGGCGGGACCGAGATGAATGAGCGCGAACACCACGAGGAACGTCAGCTGGAACCCCGGCAGGAACAACTGATCGGGACGTCGCCAAAGCAGCCCGACGCCGAGCAACGCGATGAGACTCGAGACCTGCCGACGCTGCCCGAAGGCGAGATCGAGGCCGACGATGATCGCCAGGAGCCCGGCCCGCACCACCGGCGCCCGCGGCTCGACGACCAGGAGATACGCGACGATCAACGCCGTCGCGACGAGCGCGGCGGAGCGTCGCCCACAACCGACCATTCGCAAGAGCCCCAGCACCGCAGCGCTCACGATGCCGACGTGCAGCCCGGAGATGGCGAGGAGGTGCGCGACGCCGGCGCGGCGGAACGCGTCGTCGAGCGGGTCCGCGGCGGATTCACGTACACCGAGCACCAGGGCGGACGTGAGCGCTGACGTCGTGGGATCAACGCCGATCAACCGTCCGCGCGCCCATGATCGAACCTCCGCCCGCACGCGCCGGAGCCGACTCCGCCACGTCGACGCCGTCGCGAGCGTGCGCACGCCGTCAGTGGTCTTCACGGTGATCGCGCCAGCGCGATTGGTGGCCCGGACGAACGGGGTGGGGTCGCGGGCGCCGGGATTCCGGGGCGGGCGCGGCGGCGTGAACATGCCGATGACCTCCACTGCCGCGCCGATCGGCGGGGGCGACGCCTCATCATTCACGAAGACGATCACCCGACCGGTCGCCTCGTGCGGATCGCCGCGCTCATCGAGGAAGCCGGCCGCATCGACTTCGAAACGCCACCGTGGCGGTCGGAAGCTGAACCGGGCGAGCGACCCTCGTCGGGGCGGCTGTTCCGGCGCGGTCACGATTCGGCCCCGTACGCGGACGATCGCGCGTTCCGCATCGCCGATGGCGCGGCTCAGGTGGTTCGCGGGCGGCGGCTGCATGACGTGCGCCCATCGCGCGCCGCCCAGACCGAACGCCGCGATGACAAGACAGGCCAGCGCGACACGGGCGTGCGCGCGGAGCAGGATCGCGGCGGCGCCCGCGCCGATCACAAGCGCGCGCCACGGCCACATCAGCGGCGGCTGGTCGGTGAGGTCGATCCCGGACGCAACGGCGATTCCGAGCACCACGCCCGCGGCGACGACGTGAAGACGATACGTCGGCCGGGTGAGGTCCTGGAGATGTCGCCGCGCGTCCTCCCGGAAGGGCGGATGGGCTCGCATGGCGTGAGCATCGTCGGACGACGCGGGCCCGGGGGCAAGCCTCCATCGCTAGAATACCTGCTTATGCAACACATCCTCGGCCAACCCCGCGCGATCGAGACCCTGCAGTCCGTCCTGCAGTCCGGGCGGATTCACCACGCGTGGATCTTCTCCGGGCCGTTCGGCGTGGGGAAGTTCACCACGGCCGAAGCGTTCGCGACGATCCTGCTCGATCCTGACGCGGCGCCTGATCTTTCGGGACAGATCGCCTCCGATCCGGACGGTCGCATTCCGACCCTGATCCGCAACGATTCACACCCGGATCACCACGTCATCCGCAAGGAACTCGCGCTGTACTCGTCAAACGCGCAGTTGCGGTCGCGGAAGCTGCTGAACATCCCGCTGGACCTGCTCCGCGAGCGGATGATCGGCGGGCAGTCGGGCGACGGGAAGCGGCACGAGGCGCTCGCGTTCAAGACGGCGGCGCTGAACCACGGGAAGGTCTTCATCATCGACGAGGCGGAGCTGATCGATCGCAACGGCCAGAACGCGATGCTGAAGACGCTCGAGGAACCGCCGCCGCGCACGTACATCATCCTCGTGACGAGTCGCCCGGAGCGGCTGCTGCCGACGATTCACAGCCGGTGTCAGCACGTGCGGTTCACGCCGCTCGACGAGGACGCGATGGCGCAGTGGGTCGCGCGGCAGGAACTCGACCTGACGCCGGAGGCGCTGGCGTGGGTGCTGCGGTTTGCGCAGGGAAGCCCCGGCCGCGCGTTGCTGGCGGCGGAGTACGGCCTGGACGAGTGGGCGGTCGAGCTGACGCCGATGCTCGAACAGCTGGAGCGGGGCGACTTTCCGCCGGACCTCGGCGAGACGATGGCGTCGTTCGTCGGCGGATTCGCGGAGGCGTGGGTGAAGAATCACGACAATGCGAGCAAGGACGCCGCGAACAAGGACGGGGCGCGGCAGTTGTTCTCGCTCCTCGCCACGCACGCGCGGGGACGCATCGACGACGCCCTCGCAGCCGGGACCGACCCGGAGCCGTACCTCGACGTGATCGACCTGATTGCGGATGCGGAGCGTCAGTTGTTCTCCAACGTGAACATGAAGATCGTGCTGGAGAACCTCGCCGCGCAATGGCGTCGGCGGCTGTCGGGGGAGCGGGTGGAGATGGTGATTCTCGGCTGACCATCCCGTCAGGACGACGCGCGGCCGATCAGCCCGTCGGATGATCCGGCGTCAGCAGCAGTCCCTCGACCGCCAGACCCGGTCCGAACCCCAGCATGGCGACGGGCCGATCTGAATCGCCGCGACGACGCACGGCGTCGAGCACAAAGAGCACGGTCGGCGACGACATGTTGCCGTGACGCACGAGCACGTCGCGCGACGCCGCGAGCGCATCAGACGACAGACCCAGACCGCGCTCCACCGCGTCGAGAATCTTCGGTCCGCCCGGATGCGCGGCCCACGCCACGTCCGTCGCCGTCAGACCCGCCGCGTGCAACCACGCTTCGACCGGTTCACGGAGCGCGTGTTCGATCAGTCCCGGCAACGTCGGAGCGAGCGTCATTTCGAAGCCGTGATCGCCGATCGACCACCGCATGGCGTCACGCGTGTCAGGAATGATGCGGGAGAGACTCGAGCCGAGGCGCAGGCCGTCGCCGTCGGATGCGCGGCTCAGGATCGCCGCCGCGGCGCCATCCGCGAAGAGCGCGTTGGCGATCATGCGGTCCGCGCGATCCCCGTAGCTGAAGTGCACGCTGCACAACTCCACCGCGACGAGCAGCACGTTCGCGCCGGGATGCGCCCGGACGATGGCGTCGGCGGTGCGCAGGGCGTTGACCGCGCCGTGGCAGCCCATGAACCCGACCTGCGTGCGGGCGACGGACAGCGGCAGACCGAGCGTCTCGATCAGATCCACATCGACGCCCGGGGCATCGAACCCCGTGCACGTCGCGACCACCAGGTGCGTGATGTCCGCCGGCAGAACGCCGGACTGCACGAAAGCGGCGCGGCTGGCGTCGGCGGCGAGACGTCCGGCGTGCGCGGCGTAACACTGCATGCGTGCGGCGGTGGTCGGTCCGGAGGCGCCCGACTCCGACCGCGGACGAAGCAACGCCGGTGCGCGTCCGTTGCTCAGGCCCGCCGCGAAACGATTCTCCACCGTCGTCCGTTTCGCCCACGACGCAATTCGCGCGGCGTGGGCGGGATCCGCCTCCACGAGGTCCGCTGCCAGACGCGCGAACGACGCGGCGTCGCACGATTCGTCCGGCGTCGCGGTCCCGATCGCACGCACGCTGGTGGTGATGACGGTCGTCTCAGGCATGTGCAGCGACTCCCGCCGGGCGTTCCCACGGACGGTGCAGCCACGCCGCCGCGATCCGGCCCACCCCGGGGACGCCGTTCGAGACCCGAATCGCGCCCCGCACCAGCACCGGCCGCCGCAACGCCCACCGCACGACATGACACGCGCGATGTCGCACGCCAAGCAGACGCCGATGCTCGCGCGGCCAGACGCGGGAGAGATCAAGGTCGGCCCCGCTGAGTTCGCGGTCGACAAGACGAGCGATGCGGTCGCCGGACACCAGCGCCCAGGTCATGCCCTCGCCGGTAAAGGGTTCGACGTAACCGGCGGCGTCGCCGATGACGGCCCAGCGGCGACCGGCGAGTTGACGGGCCCGACAGGTCAGCGGCGGGACGCCGCGCACCTCAAGTGCATCGACACATTCCTCGAGTCTCGTGCCGCGTGCGATCGCGCGGAGGGCGGACCTCGGTCCGCCGTGGTCACGAATGGCGCGGGGGTCGACGGCGGCGGCGAGATCGATGCGGCGATCGTCGAGTCGGACCGCGCCGAGATAGCCGGACGCGTGCGTGCACATGTCGATGACGCCGCGCTCCAGACGGAGCGGGGCGTCGGTCGTCTCAATCACGCCGCCGAGTCCGACGTGCGCGCGGGGCGCGGCGACGGGATCCGTCAGTCGTCGCGAGATCGGGCCGCCCAGACCGTCGGCCACGAGCACGACGGGCGCTGTCCGTTCGCCCTGGTCGGTGTGGATGAGGACGCCGTCGTCGCGTTCGACCACGTCGCGGACGCGGTTCGGCGCCTCCACCTCGACGCCAAGCGCCGCCGCGCGGCGGAGGAGCGCGTGATCAAAGACGCTCCGCTCAATCGCACGCCCCGGGGCGAGCGCGATTCGCGTGCTGACGTCGCCCGCCTGAAGACGGAGCGCGTCGACGACCGGCGCGTGGAGTTGATCGAGAAGCGCTTCGCCGGCACATTCACGCACCGCCCGCACGCCGGCGGCGGAAAGACAACCCCCGCAGACCTTGGGGCGGGGATGAGCGGCGCGATCGAGCAGGATCACGGAGCGGCCGCGCCGGGCGAGCGTGATCGCCGCCGCGACGCCGGCGGGTCCGCCGCCGATCACAATGACGTCGGCGTCGCAGGGTGGCGTGGGACGGTTCATGCGGGGACTCCGCGGCCGAGCATGCGGCAGGGGAACGCGGAGACCACCCGCACGTCGCGCAATCCCGCCGAGGCCAGCAACTGGGCAAGTTCCTCGCGGGTGAACGCGGCCCGGGCGGAGCGCACGGCGTCGACGTGGACGACGGGGGAGCGGGTGAGAGCGCGGCTGGCGGCGGCGATCAACGCGAGGTTGAGCGGGGAGCGTTCGAGGTCGCTGACCAACACGAGTTCGCGGGCCGTCCGCCGCGCGTTCTGCAGAAGCTGCAACGCATCACGCTCATCGAGGTGATGCAGGAAGAGTGAGCACATGACGACGTCAAAGCGATCGCGGTCGAACTGGTGATGCACGGCGTCGGCCTCGATGAACTCGATCGCGACGCCTGATGCTTCGGCGCGGGCGCGAGCCAGGTCGAGGGCGACGGCGCTGATGTCGCACGCCGTCCACTGGATGTCGATTTGTTCGCTGATCGCGCGGCGGGCGAGCGGAGCGACCACTGATGCATCGCCGCACGCGAGATCGAGCACCTGCAACGGGCGATCGCGTCGGCGGGCGGCGAGCGGCGCGAGGTGGAGCCAGAGCGGGCGCGGGGCGGCGCTGAACCGGTTGAGGCGGGCGAGGCCGTCGAGCGCCTCGACGTGGAGATCGATCGGAAGCGACGGGTCGTCCATCAACTCCGGCTCGAGACGGCGGGGCGGGATGATCGTCGGGGCGCTCACGCCTTCACTGTAGCGCGCGGCGCGAGCGCGGGTCAGGCGTGGGAGACGGCGGCGAGCTGATCGAGCGTGGTCGCCGCCGCGCCGGAGTCAATCGCCTCCGTCGCCCGCGTCACGCCCGCCGCGAGGTCTTCGGCGTCGCCGGCGACGAACAGGGTCGCGGCGGCGCTCAGCACGGCCATGTCACGGGCCGGACCTGTCTCCGTCCCGAGCAGAATCGTGCGGATCATGTCCGCCGCGTGGTCGAGGTCGCGGGCCATCACCGCCTCGCGCGGGGCGAGATCGAAGCCGAGTTGTTCCGGATCGATCCGCATCTCCGTCACCGATCCGTCCGTGTCGACCAGCATGCCGGTGGTCGGGGCGGAGATGGAGATCTCATCGAGACCATCGTCGCTGTGCACCACCAGCGCCCGACGCGCGCCGAGGGCGGCGAGGGCCTCCGCGATCGGACGAAGGAACGCGCCGTCGTACACGCCCATCAACTGCCGGGCGGCCCCGGCGGGGTTCGTCAGCGGCCCGAGCAGATTGAAGATCGTCGGTACGCCGAGGGCCAGACGGACGGGCATCACGTGTTTCGCGGCGGGGTGATGATGAATCGCGAAACAGAAGCACACCCCGACCTCGGACAGGCACGTCGCCTGCGTCTCGCGCGACGCATCAATGTTGACGCCGAGCGAACGGAGGACTTCCGCCGAGCCCCGTCCGGTGCGCGAGCGGTTGCCATGCTTGGCGACCGCCGCGCCGGCGGCGGCGGCGATGATCGCCGCCGCGGTGGACACGTTGAAGGTCTTCGGCGCGCCGCCCGTGCCCGCGGTGTCGACGAGCCCATCGGGATTGATCGAAGTCGGTACGGCGTCGACGTGCGCCCGCATGACCCGCGCCGCCCCGAGGATCTCCTCGGACGTCGGCGTGCGGGCCGCGAGCAACGCCAGCAGCGCGCCGATCTCGCCGTCGTGGGCGAGGCCGGTCATGATGGCCTCGAACGCCGCGGTGGTTTCTTCGGCGGTCAGCGTCGCACCGCCGAGGAGTCGCTTCAGGGTGGGCGTGAGATCGCCGCGCTTCTGATCGCGCGGGAACTCGGAGGGAGCGGGTCCGCCGCCGGGGGCGGGGGACGAGGGCGAAGACATCAGCAACGACTCCGGTCGGTGATCGAAGGCGAGACGACGCGGGGATCAGCCGGTCCAGGACGCAAGCAGGGCCGCGAGATCCGACGCGCCGACCACGCCGTCGTCGTCGAGATCCGCCGGGCAGCCGTCGCACGGACCCCACGCGGCGAGCAGGGCCGCGAGATCCGCCGCGTCGACATCGCCGTCGCCGTCGAGGTCGGGACCGGTGTTCGAGCAGCCGACCGTATCGACGGTCACGTCGTCCACGCCCGCCTCCACCAGCGAACCGGCGTTGAGGTCGCGAGCGATGAAGCGGAGACGCACGTGGCCGGAGACCTCGACGAAGTCGCCGATGCGGAAGGTCGCGGGGACCCATGCGTTCGCATTCTCATCGACCTCTTCGAGCAGCGTCCAGGTGGTTCCGCCGTCGCCCGTGATCTGGACGAGCATCGAGTCCTGTCCCGGCGCCGCGCCCTGGTTGTTGGAGTACCAGCGGTAATAGGAGACGACCGCGTCCGCATCGGCGCCGTTGAGGGCCGGGGAGGTGAGCGTGGTGATTCCATCGTCGACGTCGTTCACGCCGGCGCCGCCGCCGGGAGGACCGTTGCCGGTGATGAAGCAGAGGGTCCCGACGCCCGCGGGGTTGTCGTCCTCGGGCTGGGCGGAGGTGCCGTTGGGATCGACCCGCTCCCAGATCCCGCTCGTGGCGTCGTCGACCGGGCTGCCCACGGTCCAGCCGTTCTCGAGTTCGAAATCATCCGCGAAGTAGGTTTCGATCTCGAACGACTCCGCGGCGTAGACCATGTCCGGCGCGTTGAAGGGCGAGCGGAACACCTCGCCGTCCATCGTGGCGACTTCGAAGAAGAACTCGACCACCGCGCCGCACGGCGCGGCGGGGAGGGTGATCTCAAACGTATCGGCGTTGAGGGCCGAGGCGGGAACGAGTTCGTAGTCGCCGCCGTCGACGCGGACGAAGCCCGCCGCGCTGGTCGCATCCACCGGCCCGGCCGAGATCTCCGTGACGGTGAACGTCACCGGCGTCGGCGCGTTGACGTCGAGCAGTTCGGGCAGACCGTTCGGGAAGGTGAAGCCGAGACCCTGCGTCGCCCACTGCGTGAGCCACACCGAGGCGCTGAAGTTCTCATCCGCACAGGGAATGATCTGTTCCGGCGGGAGGATGAATCCGAACTGTCCGGTGTCGCGCAACTCCGTGGTGAACGCGAAGACGCCTTCGGCCCCGTACGACCAGTCGGCGGCGTTGCCCGACGCAAGGTACAGGATCTGGCCGATCGTCCCGGCGACGTACGTTTCGCCGTTGATGGCCGACGCGTCCTCCATGCCGTCGCCCGCCATCTCGAAGAGGTCGATGTCGGGCGGATCCTCGTCGGTGAACCCCCACGGATAGAGATGCAGCTGGCTGTAGGCGTGGAAGTCATTGTGAGCGACGATGTTCTCGTTCGCGGCGATGAAGTTGCGGAGGGCCAGGGATTCCGGCTCCGAGAAAGGGGCCGTTCCTCGATAGGTGATGCTGTCCGGATTGCCGTCCGACCCCGGACCGCCCCACTCGAATCCCCAGTTGCGGTTGAGGTCGACGCCCATCGAGCCGTCGCCGTTGAACCGCCGGTTCTTCCGCCAGAGGCGATCGACGTCCCAGGAGTAGACGTAGCCGTCCGGGTTGACGATCGGAACGACGTAGAACTCGACCTGGTCCATCAGTTGCTGAAGCAACGGGTCCGAGTCGTAACTGTTCACGAGGGTCTCGGCGATGTACATCGGGGTCATGACCGCAACCCACTCCCGGGCGTGCTGGCAGCCGTTGAAGAGGACGCCGGGCTTGTCCGGATCGCCGCCGGTTCCCGTGATGCGGACGCCGCGAATGTCCCGACCCTCGATCGACTGACCGATGGTGAACGTCTCGACGAGATCAGGACGCGTGGTCGCGAGCAGATCGAGCCGGGCGTTGATCTCTTCGTAGGTGCGGAAGTCCGCGTAGAAGTTCGCCCCCGCCGCCCCCGCGCCCGGTTGCGTCAGACGGTCGAGCTCCGCGTCGAGCCGGGCCTGCACGTCCGGGATGAGGATCTCGTACGCGAGATCGGTCGTCGCGAGCGCGCCCATGGCGTCGGCGTCGAGCATGAAGTCCGCGGCGACGCCGACCCGGGGGACGCCGTGACTCCAGACATCCTCCGCCAACGCCGTCATCGTGCGGAGATCACGCACCGAGTCGAGCTGGACGCGAACCACCTGGCGACCGTCGTAGCGGACCCGCTCCGGGGCGTCCGCCTCCGCCGCGCTCACGCTCGAAACCGAAACGAACAGACTTGCAATGCATGCGCACGCGACGAGGGCGCCGTGAATTCTCATGTCCATACCTCTGCCTGATGAGATGATCGCGGGGTGGCGACGCAGGTCCGCGCGGCGGAGACCGCGGGACGGGCGGGGGAACGCCGCCGATGCACGATGGTAGCCGCCCCCGCCCCCCACGGGAAGAAAAACGGCCCCCCGCCGACCCGCCGACCCCTTCCGCGTTGACGTTATCCGCCCCCCCGGCGATGCTGAGGCCATGATCCGAACCGCCCTCCTCCCTGCCGTCGTCGGCCTCGCGGCCGGCCTGACGCTGCTCCCCGGCTGCGCATCCCCCCGACCGCCGATGCCCCGCCCCCTCGGCCCGGAAGCGCTCATCGACCCTGTCCCCGGACCCGACGCGGTCCGCCGCCATCCCATGTTCGACGGGACCAACGGCCGCCGCCTGACGTGGACCGAGCTTCAACCCGTGATCGAATGGGCCGACGTCGTGGTCCTCGGCGAACGACACGACGACGGCGTCGCCCATGCGATCCAGCTCGCCATCGTGGAGGACGCGCTGGCGCGTCGGGGCGCCCGCGTCGCCGTCGCCCTCGAAATGCTCGAACGCGATGAGCAGGCGCTCGTCGATGATTACCTCGACGACCTCATCGAACAGGAAGTCTTCGTCCGCGGGGTGTCGGAGGCGAAGTGGTGGGAGTCCGTCGAACGCTATCTCGACGGGGACGACGACGGCGAGGGGCAGGGCGATCGCGCCGTCCTCGAACGCGCGCTCGCAAATGTCGGATGGTTCGACTGGTACGCGTTCTATCAGCCCGTGATCGACGCGGCGAAGGACGCCGACGCCCCCGTCATCGCCGCGAACGCGCCGTGGCGGTACATGCGACTGGGACGCCGTCTCGGCTATGACGCGTTGCGGGCGTTCACGGCGGAACAGCGTCGCAACTTCGCGTTGCCCCGCGAGCAGTACCGGACGATGTACTGGGATCGCTTCGCGGATCTCATGGCCGGAGAGGAGGCCTCGACCGAAGAACGCGAAGAGGTCCGGCCCATGTTCCGCAGCCAGCTCATCTGGGACGCGACCATGGCGGACTCGATCGCACGCACGCTCCGGCGAGGCGAGGCGGACCAGGTGATCCTGCTCGTCGGCGCGTTCCACATGCTGCACGAAGGCGGCACGGTGCTCGAACTTCGCCGGCGACTGCCCCACGCCCGCATCCTCACGATCGATCTCAACCCCGCGGACGCAACCACGCTCCTGGATGAAGATCGCGGCAGCGCCGATGTCGTGATCTACACCGCCCACGCGGCGACGCCCGAGCCCCCGGCGGAACCCGACCCCGCGCCGGCCCCGACCACCCAGCCCGAACCGCCGGCGAGCCAGCCGGAGACGGATCCCGACGATAAACCCTGGCCGCCGCCGACGCCCGCGCCGGATCCCGCCCCGTGACCGCCGCGCCGATCACCCTGCCCACGCCCCCGCGCGAGATTCCCTCGCTCTCCCATCCCGCCACCACGCGGAAGGTCCTCGACCTGGTGGGCGATGTGGACTACACGGGGAAGCGCATCCTCGACCTCGGGGCGGGGATGGGCTATCTGAGCTGGAAGCTCGCCGAACATCTCGCCTCACGCGGCCAGCCGGCGACGGAGATCCTCACCGCCTGTGATCTCTACCCCGAGAACTTCGAGTACGACCCCGTTGCCTGCGAACACGCCGACTTCTCGGACCGGCTCCCGTTCGCCGACGACACGTTCGATCTCATCGTATGCATGGAAGTCATCGAGCATGTGCCGAACCAACTCCATCTGGTAAGCGAGGCGCACCGCATCGTCCGTCCGGGCGGACGCGTGGTCTTCACGACCCCCAACATCCTGAACATCAATGCGCGGCTGCGCTACCTCTTCACGGGAACGATGCCGCTCTACGACATCCTTCCCGTGGCCGATCAGGACGTGGTGACGGTGAGCGGCCACATCGGGCCGCTCCATCTCTACCTGATGCACTACTTCGCGATGCTGGCGGGATTCGAGCGCACCCGCTTCCACATCGACCGGGCGAAGAAGGGCTCCGTCGTGATCGCACCGCTGTTCTGGCTCGCGTCCGCCGCGGCGGGCGTCGTGCATGACCGCATGCGGTCCGGCCTGGACTGGTGGGAGGAGAACCGGGCGGTCGCACGCGAACTACGGGCGTGGCGAACGTTCGTGGGTCGCACCACGATCATGGAAGCGGTGAAGCCCGCCGCGACCTGACCCCGGATCCGAAAAGCGCGACCCGGGACGCCGCGCCCCCTGACAACGACCATCACGACCACGCCCCACGGTTTCGCAACCGCGGGGCGTTTGTCTGTCGGTCACGTGGGTGAATGGAGCGCAGGGGACTCGAACCCCTAACCCCTGCCTTGCAAAGGCAGTGCTCTCCCAATTGAGCTAGCGCCCCGCCCGATCCGCCCGCAGGCGGAGGCGGATTATTCGTTCGACGGGGTCAGCGTGTCAACGTGCGCCGGCCGAATCAACGTCAGACCCAGACCGGGATCCCGCACCCGCTCGCCGCGAATTCCCACGATCTGACCGAGATGCCGACCCAGGGACGCGCCCTGCTCCGCATCGATGTACGCAATCGTCCGTCCGGTCGCCGGATCGTGCACCCGATAGAAGCGGGGCAGCATGTCGCCGACGAACACGCTCGACGCCGACAGCCGACCCACCGCATCGTAGATCCCGCTCGACCGCATCCGGCGGATCGACGCGAGCATGGTGGTGTTCGTCTGGCGCATCTCCATCTCGAGCGTCGCCAGTTGCGAAACCTTCGTCTGAGCCTCCGCCCACAACCCGAGCTGACGCGCACGTGTCTTCGCATACCGCTGCACCACCGGGTCCTCGGTCGAGAGAATCGACAGACGGTCGTACAACGCCCGCAGCGGCTGAACCTCCGCCGTGGCCAGGTTGCCGGTGCGGAGCAGGGCGTTGACCTCCTCCAACTGCCTGTAGAGATTGCGCGACTGCTCACGCGTGAGGTCGCCCGCCACATCGCCGCTCAGACGCGCAAGCATCCGACGCGCCTCCAGACGATTCGGATCGAGTTCGGCCGCCGGCGGCGCGATCTCGCGTTGTTCGATCGCGAGCGGCTGGTTGGCGGGCTCGGTCGGCGGCGCGGCGGGCGGCGTCGCGGCCGCAGGCGCAATGTCCGGCTGCGTGATGGTGACGTCCGACGCGTCGGGCGCCGCCTCCGGCGTGCGGACCGGCGCGCGCACAGGATCGGCGGCCGGCCGGTCCGGGGTGGCCGCGGCGGGCGCCGGCCGGGCGTTCGGGATCGTGACCCGACGCTCAGGACGCGGCTCGGCGGGGGTGATGAACCGATAGTCCACTTCGGCCGGGGTCGCCTCCGGCGCCCGCTGCGGCGCGCGCGCGGGAACGTCCGCCGCGCTGGCGGGATCCGTCGCCGCGCTCGCGGGAGCCGCTGCCGCGCTGGCGGGATCGCCTGCCGCGCGGGTGGGAATGGCTTTCGCCTCGGTGGGATCCGTCGCCGCGCTGGTGGCATCGGCTGCCGCGCTGGTGGGATCGCTCGCCGCGTCGGCGGCGTCGTCTGTCGCCACGACGTCCGGCGGAGACGCATCGAGGTCGGTCCCTTCGGGCTGGGGTTCGCCGATGGCCGGTTCGGGGGATGCGCCTGCGATCGGACGGGGACCGCCGATTTCAACGTCGGCGCCGTCCGGGACGGCGGTCGCGGGCTGCGCGGCGGCCTCGACCGCGTCCGCCGCGCGTCGCGCGACGACATCCGCTTCGCGTCCGCGGGCCTCGACTGTTCGTCGCCACGCCTGGATATCTCCGGGGGTCGCCCGGCGGAGGTCGGTCTGGTCCACCCAGCCGGTGACGCCGGCGGGCATGCGAACGACATACGCGATCTCGTTGGCGAGTCGTTTCACGTCGACGATCTCGAACGTATCGCCCTTGCGGAGCGTCGCGACCGCCTTCCACGAATGGTCCGGGTGCTGGTCGTAGCGGAGGTCCGGGGCGTAGACGCGGACCGTCTGGAGGGCGGTCCCCCGCGCGCCCTTGACGGCGACCTGCGGCGTCCCTTCGGTGGGGAACTTGATGTGACCGTAGGTGTCCGCGAAGGCGGGCCCGCTCGCCGCGACCCGGATGAAGCCTTCCTTCTCGTCGGACGCGGTCACCACCGCGCCCCGGGGGAGGTTGGCCATCACGTAGTGGCCACGCGAGGCGTTGACCCGAACGGGCGCGGCGTCGACGGTGACGACCGCCTGCCAGGCCTGTGGATTCGTCGCCGATCCGTCGTTCTGAGCGACGGCGGCCGGGGCGAGGGCGAGCGACCCCAGCAGGGCCGTCGCGATCAGACGGACGGAACAGGGACGACGGCGGGCGATCAGTGACATGGCGAACCTCCGTGCTGGCAATGCAATGCGTCGAGCGTACCGCCCCGCGCCGTGCGCGGCAACGACCGCGATTCGATAGCCGGATTCCCGGAGCGCTGCTAGGCTTTCGGCCATGAACAGCCGCCGAGCAGTCCTGATTCCGACGCGATCGATTCGTTCCTGCCCCGCCGTCCCGCGACTGACCCGGACGGTCCCCCTCGCCGCCGCGCTGATCACGGGCGTTCTCACCGGATGCGAGACGCCGTTCGACGGCGGCTCATCGGGCGAGGCGTTGTTGCGTCAGAGTGTCGACGAGGCGATCGCCCGCGAGTTGTCGGACCTGCCGCCCGGAGGCTCGGCGCGACGGACGCCGCCCCAGCCGCCGTCGGAAGTCGCCGCGGCGCTGGCGGACCGCCTTGACGAGCTGGAGGAGATCGGTCCGGAACTCGGCCCCGCCGCGCTTCTGCCGCAGCTCGACCAGGACCTGACGGGCGGCCCGCAGGCGGTGCAGCCCATCTCGCTGCAGTGGGCGCTCGCCGCGGCGGTGGAGAACAACCTCACGGTTCAGATCGCGCGTCTGCAGCCCGCCATCAATGCGAGCGACGTGATCGCGGCGGAGGCGATCTTCGACGCGATCTTCTTCACCGATGTGGACCTGACGAAGATCGATCAACCGCAGACCACGCCCGTGCTGAACGGGATCCCGCTCGGAACGCCGGTGCAGTCCAACGAGACCTACCGCTTCGCCACCGGGGTGCAGAAACCGCTCACCACCGGGGGCTCGCTCGAGGTCGAGGCGGCGCTGAGCCGTTCGCAGAACAACGGACCGGGCGTCCAGCTTTCGCCGGACCCCGCCTATCTGTCGTCGGTGAGTCTCGGTCTGGAGCAGCCGCTGCTCCGCGGCTTCGGCGGCGCCGTCAACACGGCGACGATCCGCATCGCCCGCAACGCGGAGCGGCGCTCCGTCGAGGATCTCCGCCGCGAACTGCTCAACCTCGTCTTCGAAGTGGAGTCGGCGTACTGGCGTCTGGTGCTGGCGTGTCAGAACCTGGCGATTCAGGAGTGGCGGGTGTCGGTCGGCGGCGAGATCCGGGACCGGATCGAATCGCGTCAGCAGCTCGACGCCCTGCCCAGCCAGTACGCGGACGCCGTGTCACGGCTGGAGCAGCGCCGGGCGGACGTGATCCGCGCCCGACGAAACGTGCGTCTCGCCTCCGATCAGCTGAAGACCCTCATCAACGATGCGCGGCTGTCCGTCGGTTCGGAAACGCTCCTCGCCCCGTCCGATCCCGTCATCGATCCGGCCGTGCAGTTCGATCTCGTGGAGACGATCCGCACCGCGGTCGCCAATCGACCGGAAGTCCAGACCGCGATCCTCGGCATCGACGACGTCGGCGTGCGGGCGCTGGTCGCGGACAACGCGCGGCTGCCGGAGCTGAACCTCAACGCCCGCATCGCGTACTACGGCCTCGAAGACGACTACGGCTCCAGCGCGCAGGAAGTCCTCAACGACGACTTCATCGATTACATCGTGGGGATGGGCTTCTCCATGCCGATCGGAAACCGCGGGCCGGAAGCAAACTTCCGCGCCGCCCGCCTCCGACGCTCCGCCGCCGTCATCGCCTACCGCCTCGCCATTCAGAACACCGTCGCCGAAGTGAAGCGGGTGCTCCGCGATGTGGTGACGCAGTACGAACTGATCTCGGCGACCCGCTCCTTCCGTCTCGCCCAGGCGGAGAACCTTCGGGTGCTCGGCGTCGAGGAGACGCTGCGCGGCCTCACGCCGGAGTTCCTCGATCTCATCCTGAACCAGCAGGACACCATGGCCACCGCGCGTCTCCAGGAAGTGCAGGCCCAGGTCGACTACGCCACGTCGCTCGCCGGCCTGTACGCGGCGATGGGCACCGGACTGCAGCACAACCAGATCGAACTCGAGGTCGTGGAAGATCCCCTCGCGATCGCCGTCGACTTCGAGGACACGGAGGGCTGACCCCAAGGTCAGCGGCGTCCCATGCCGCGACTGCTCAGCGCCGCCCACGCCGATCTCACCGCCGTCGCCTACCGACTGCGGGCGGGCGGCGTCGTCGCCTTCCCCACCGAAACCGTCTACGGCCTCGGGGCCGATACGTTCAGCGGACCCGGCGTCGCGCAGATCTACGCCCTCAAGGGACGACCCGCCGACAACCCGCTCATCGCCCACGTCCTCGACGAAACCATGGCGAAAATGCTCGTCGCGGAGTGGCCCGACCGGTGCGCGGCCCTCGCCGACGCCTTCTGGCCCGGGCCGCTGACAGTGATCGTCCCGCGACGACCCGAGATTCCCGACGCCTCCGCCGCGGGCCTCCCCACCATCGCCGTCCGCGCCCCGCGTCATAACGTCGCGCTCGAACTGCTGGAGGTGTTCGGCGGGCCCGTGAGCGCGCCGTCCGCCAACCGCTCCGGACGCATCTCCCCCACCACCGCCGCCCACGTCGCCGCGGACTTCAGCGATGTCGACGATCTGTGGATCATCGACTGTGGTCCGTGCGAAGGCGGGCTGGAGTCCACGGTCGTCGACACCACCGACCCGGAACGCGTGCGGGTGCTCCGCCCGGGATCGATCTCGGCCGAAGACATCCGCAACGTCCTCGGCCAGGTCGACGACGCCCCGGTGATGGAACAGGGCGCAAGCCCCGGCACCGCCCGTCGACATTACGCGCCACAGACCCCGACCGTGCTCATCGACGCCGCGGCGCTGACCCGCGCCGTCACGGACACGCCGCACGCGATCGTCGTCGTCACCGAAGACGTGGAGGTGACGCCCCAGGTCGCGGTGCTGCGGATGCCCCGGACCGCCGCCGCCTACGCCGCGCGTCTGTACGCAGCCCTGCGCGAAGCGGACGCGGCGGACGCCGAACGTATCGTGATCGTCCGCCCCGCCGGCGACGGCGGCGTCTGGGAGGCGGTGCACGATCGCCTCCGTCGCGCCGCGGAGTAGACGGACGCTGCGGATCACGCCGCTCAGCCGTCCCAGCCCGCCAGCAACGCCGCGAGATCCGACGCATCCGTCGCGCCGTCGCAGTCCACGTCCGTCGGACACGCCGGATCGGGCGGACACGGACCCCATGAGGCGAGCACCAGGGCGAGGTCCGCGGCGTCGACCGCGCCGTCGACGTTGACGTCCGCCGCTCGCATCTCGTTCAGCCGCATCGCTTTCTCGGCCAGCATCGGCTGCAGTTCGGGATTCAGCAGATCGGCGTTCCAGACCTCCGCGTAGCCGACGTTGGCGGCGAGGGCGAGATCCAGCGCGCCGGCCAGGCCGCCGTCGCCGAAGATCGCCGGTCCGTGCACGGTCTCACTCCGCGCGACCTGCACCGTCCCGAACGTATCGCACGCCGCCCCCGCAAGCAGTTGATACATGCCGGGGTAAACGTCCTGCGCATTGTGCTGCGTCCACCACGCCGCGAAGACGCCGAACCGCGGACCGATGACATTCTGCGCATGCTGAACGACCT
This sequence comes from Phycisphaerales bacterium, assembly GCA_965227335.1. GTDB lineage: Bacteria > Planctomycetota > Phycisphaerae > Phycisphaerales > SM1A02 > CBDDFV01. The sequence goes on along the minus strand of CBDDFV010000012.1, from coordinate 530,204 downwards.
GCTGCGCCACCGCGTCTTCGTTGAACACGGGATGCACCTCGACATCGAGCGGCGTGTTCGGAAACGCAGCGTCAAAGGCGTCGACGACGGTCATCCATGAGGATGCGTACGCCTCCGGCGTGTAACCCGCCGCCGCCCAGTCACGCTCCGCACCCTGAAGCTGCATTTCGAATCCATTGGCGGAGGCGTTGGTCATGTGCACGATGCGGATCCGCGGGTGACCGTCGTATCGCTCGCCGAGGGCGGCGATGAACGACGACCAGTGCGCGAGAAACACCGGATCCCACGCCGCGGGGATGGAGAAGGTCTCGCCCATGAACTCGAAGTCCACGTACGCCGCGCCCGCCGACGCCAGCCAGTCCGGCGCATGACGTCCGATCACCACCGCCAGCGCGATGTCGACGTCGAACTGCGCCGCCCGGGCGAGCTGATCGTCGATCCGCGACCAGTCCCACGCGCCGGGGTCGGGCGTCGCCGCCACCAGGTCCCAACCGATACGGACCAGGACGCCATCCACGAACGGAAGCGTCGCCACCGGCTCCAGGACCGAATCGCCCGACGCGGTGGTGGGCGGACAACTGCAGAACAGGCCGCGGGGCGGATGGGGGTCGTCGTCCGCTCGCGCGGCCGCGCTCGCCGCCGCCATGAGAACCGTCGCTGCAGTCCGATAGAACGATCTCGCTCGCATGATGCGTCTCCTCGACCCGACGCGATCGCTCGTCGTCGCGCTGATCCGTGGTACGGCTGGCGCCGCGCCCGCATCCCCTCGAAACCGGCGCGTCTACTCCCAGCGCGGCTCGACCCCGAGCAGTTCGCGCACGAGAAAGTCCTTCTGGCGACGCGCGCCGTATGCGGTCCCCGCCGCGCCATGGCCGGCCCCGGGAATCACCAGCAGTTCGAAGTCCTTGTCCGCCCGGATGAGCGCATCGACGACCTGCATGGTGGACGCCGGGTCCACGTTGCGATCGAGTTCGCCGACGATCAGCAGCAGCGCGCCGTCCATCCGGTGCGCCTGCGCCACGTTGGAGCTCGCTTCGTACGACCCGTCGATCGGCCAGCCCATCCACGCCTCGTTCCACCAGATCTTGTCCATGCGGTTGTCGTGACAGCCGCAGTCCGCGACCGCGGCGTCGTAGAAGTCGCCGTGGGCGATCAGCGCCCGCATCGCGTTCTGCCCGCCCGCCGAACCGCCGTAGATCCCCACCCGTTCGAGATCCATCGCCGGCTCGTGCGCCGCCGCCGCCCGCATCCACGCGATGCGGTCCGGGAAACCCGCGTCGCCCAGATTCTTCCAGCACACATCGTGAAACGCCTTCGACCGCCAGTTCGTCCCCATCCCGTCGATCTGCACGACGATGAAGCCGAGCTCCGCCATCACATGCGGAAACCGCGTCGGTCCCCACGCCTTCGGCACGTGTTGTCCGTGCGGACCCGCGTAGATCTGCTCGACCACCGGGTACGACGCGGCGGGATCGAAACCCCGGGGGCGATAGATCAGACCCCAGATGTCAGTCGTTCCGTCCCGCCCCTTCGCCACGAATCGCTCCGGGGCCCGCCAGCCCGACGTGAACAGTTCCGTCGCGTCCGCCCGCTCGATCACCGACAACACCGCGCCGTCCGAGGCGCGCCGAAGCTCCGTCACCGGAGGCAGATCGACCCGTGAGTACGTGGCGATGAACGTATTCCCGTCCGGTGCGAACGCGACGTCGTAGGTTCCGTCGCCGTCCGTCAGCCAGGTGAGACCCGTCCCGTCCAGTTTCACCCGCCCCAGGTGACGATGGTACGGATCCTGTCCCGCATGCGCACCGTGCGCCCAGAACCAGACCTCGCCCGCCGCCTCATCAACCCGCTCCACCGAACGCACGACCCACTGACCCGCCGTGATCGCGTTCTTCAACTCGCCCGTCGACGCATCGTGCAGATAGAGATGATTCCAGCCGTCCCGCTCGGACATCCAGATCACCTCGTCCGCGTCGCGCCGATGATGGCGGAACGTCTTGTTCGAGTAGTTGATGAACGTCGGCGAGGTTTCGTCGATGAGCATCCGCGGCGTCGCGGTGTCGGTGTCAACGGCGATGAGACGCAGCACCTGGTGGCCGCGCTGGTTGTAGAGGAACGTGAAGCCGCTCCCGTCGGCCCGCCACTCGACGCCCTGCACCGACCACGGGTTCGGAAAGAGCGCATCATCGATGACCGTCGCCGTCTTCGCCGCCACGTCGATCACCACCGGCGTCGCCTTCGCCACGCGATCGCCCGGCTTGAGATAGTTGAACGACACCAGCTTCGGCTGCGTCTGGTCCCGCGGGGCGGATTCGACGATATGGACGGTCCGCTCCTGCGCGGCAACGCGGCGCATCACCACGGCGTGCGTCGACGTCGGCGACCACGCGATCGGACCCGCGTACGCATCGCCATGGACGCCGTCAGTCGTGAGCGTCGTCGTCGCCCCCGTGGCGACATCCTCGAGCACGATGTTGTGATCCTCGAAACGCACCCGACACGACCCGTCCGGCGCGAGACCCGGCGTCCGTCGGGGGGTCTCCGATCGCGTCACGGGCGGCGCGATGTCCGCATCGATCACCGCCGCGCCCGGCGACCGTCCGGCCACGAACCCTGCGATCCGCGTCCCGTCGAGATCCGCCGCCACCCACGCGTGACCCGCGAACGTGTGCTGCCGACGCTGGGCGCCCGGAGCGAGACGACCGTACGACTGGCGCCGCCCCTCGCGATCCTTCCAGAACAACACGACCTCGACGTCCAGACGATTGATGAACACCACCGCCGTCTCGCCGCCCCGATCACGCGACCGCGGAACCCGCGCGACCGGCTCGAGCAGGAACGCGGGGTCGTCCTCCAGTCGCGCGGCGGACGCTTCGCCCGTCGCCGGATCGAACCGCCACAATCCATCCGAACCACGCGCCATCACCAGCAGCGTCCCGTCCGCCGCCCGCGTGAGATGTTCCAACGACAGCGCCGTCGGATCCAGCCCCGGACCGCCCGCGTCCTTCACCGCCTGCGTCAGCGCCGCGTGATCGAACAACGGACGCATCGCCCCTGTCCGCGCGTCGACATGAACATATTCGCAGCGCTGATCGGGCAGGGCTCGTTGGAACCAGAGCGCGGCCCCGTCGTCGATCCAGCGGGGCTCGACGGATCCTCCCCGCACCTGGCCGCGCGATTCCGCCCGGACACGCGCCGCGCGTTCGTAATCGGCCTTCGAGCCCTGCCCGAACGCGGGCGCGGCGGCGATCCAGACGAGAGCGAGCAGAAAGAGAACCGATGCGGGAGTGATGCGCCATGTCGTCATGGCGGACATCGTATCCCGCATCGGCTCGTGATCGGATCAGCAACCGCCCCAGATGCTCAACAGCACGGCGAGGTCGTCGGGTCCGACTTCGCAGTCCCCGGTGACATCGGCGGGACAGTTCGGGCACTCACCCCAGCTGCTCAGAAGCTCAGCGAGGTCCGCCGCGTCGACATCGTTGTCGTTGTCGAAGTCGGTGTCGCACGGCTGCGGATCGTTGAAGCCCTGCACCACGATCACGCGGTTGCCGCCGCCGAAGGTCGAGAAGATGAAGTCGCCGGTGATCGGATCAATCGCGGCGCCTTCCGCGCCGGAAAGGCCGGTGAGGAACACGCGGCGGGTCTTCGGCAGGGCCGCGCCATCGGCGTTGATCTCGTACGCCGCGACACGGTTCGCGCTGTACTCGGAGATGAGCGCCTGCTGGGTCGGAAACTCCGGACTGCCCGCGGCGATATGCACGATGCCTTCGGGTCCGCCGCCCGTGTTCGGCTGGTCGGTCAGCGGGCCCAGGTCGAAGGTCCCCCCGCCGTCCGGGACGATCGTCGTCGAGTACCAGCTGCTCGCGTTGTACGACCCGATGAGCAGATTGCCCGCCCCGGGAAAGCCCGCGGGGACGAAGTTCAGCGTGCCCGTCGAACTCGAAACGCCCGCCGCCGAGAGATCGATGATCTTTGCCGGCTCGGTCGCGCCGGGGAGGATCTGCCCGAGGTTGTTGTTGCTGAAGGTGGTGAAGAACAGCACATCATCCGGACCGTACGTGAGTCCGCCGTCGATATTCGCCGCCGTCGCAAAGAACGTCGCCGGTCCCGCGAAGCCCGTGATGTGGTTCGCGCAGTTCCGCTCCACCGGCACGGCGTAGATCGCGGCGTCCGAGTTGTTCGCCGAGCCGCCGATCAGCATCGTGTTCGGGTCGTCGAACTTGAACGTCACGCCGCCGTAGGGCGTCGGCAGATCAACGATCGATCCGAGATCCGTCACGAAGTAATTATCGTCAAACGGCGGCTGTACGGTCTGGGCCGTCGCCGTCGAAGTCAGCGCGGCGAACACCGCGGCGGTCAGGCCGGTCATCAACACGTTTCGCATCGGTGGGGTCCTCCTCTGATCTCACTCGGTAGCGCGAACACCCGATGCTATCGCGCCGCCCATCCGGATCCACGGGACAATCACCCCGTTCCAGATCACGGCGTCAAAACAGGCGGCCTGGAGAAATAAGGCCCTTTACCGGTACTGATCCGCCAGCGCCCGGATCGCGTCACGCGACGACTCGGTCCGCGCCCGGGCCGCTTCGCGATCCAGGAACGACGCCGCGTGCGCCCGCCCGATCACCGCAACGAGATGCGGGGCCAGACGCTCGAGATCACGCTCCGGACGCGTGTCCCGCACCGCTGTCTCCAACGCCAGCAACGCCGCCTCGTTGAGACGATCGAGACGCCAGCCCAGCAACGCCCAGATCAGATCGCGATCGAACGCATCGCCCCCGCCGCTCAACGTCCACGCCTCCACGAACACGTCCGGGTCGCCCGCCCGGAACAACGGACCCAGCGCCCATCGCGCGGCGAGCGCCCCGTGACCCTCCCGCGCGGCGATCTGCGCCAACTCCGCCGCCGGACCATCCATCCCGAACCGCGCCAGCAGACGCGCCGCCGCGCCGTACGTCTCGTTCGACGGCGACGCCTTCGCCGCCTCCAGCGCGGCCCGCACGTCCGCCCGGTGATCCGTCACGTCCGGCGCATTCGCCCGCGGGTTCGGTTCGCCGCGCGACGACGCCGGCATCGCATCCCGCGGCGCCGCGAGCAGCAACGGATCACCGATCACCGTCACCCGCCACGGACGCGCGAAACGGCCCGCCCAGACCCGCGCGGCGACGGGCAGCGGAACCAGATTCACCATCCGCTCCATGATCAGCGCCGGCGGCACAAAGGCGCCGAGAAACGGCTCCTCCACCGACCCCACCCACAGATATGCGCCGTGATCCAGCCAACGCCCGGCGATCGTGTCCCGATCATGCGGACGCGCGGCCGAAAAACTGTGCACCATGTGCACCGCCGCCGGCGTGCCGAGCATCGGCGCATCCCGCGCGAACAACCGGTCGTTCTCTCCCAGAATGAAGTGATCCGCCAACCCGTGCGAGTTGATGAACACGAGGTCCGCCGCGAGCGGACGACGCAGTTCCCGCATCCATCCCGCCCCCGTCCCCGCCTCGCCGTCACGCAGCACGACCTGGTAGCCGAGCTTCTCCAGCGGCGTCAGCAACGGACGATGCCGATACGCCCCCCATTGCGGCAGGTCCGGGTAGCCGTCGAGCAACGCGATCCGGTTGCGCTCGAGAAACAGCGAACACATCGCCATGTACGCGGAACGCGTCGAATCGCCGAAGATCCACCCCGTCGTCGCGTATCGACGGCCCGACGGCGTCCGACCGATCAGGTCCGTCGTCGCCGTCCGCTCGATCTCGCCTCCCTCCAGCCGACGCGACGCCCGCGTGGCCATGGCGCGGCAGACCGTGATCGCCTCGATCTCGTCCCCCTCGCCTGACCACGTCCACCCGAGATCCGCGATCGCGTCATCGATCCGCGTCTGCATCGCCGCCGCGCGATCCGCATCGAGCACATCGCCGGGCGCGCCCCAGTCATCGTCGATCCACACCACCGCCTGCCCGCGTCCCGCCGCCAGGGCCGCCGCGGCCACCCAGGCCGGATCCTGCGCCGACGCGATCACCACGCCCGGCGGCGCCGATCCCTCCCGACGCAACGCCTCGACAATCGTCAGGTCGGCGTCGATCGCGCCCGCACGCGCCGTCGCGACCGCCCGACGCACCGCCGGCTCCACCCCGTCGATCCCCTCCACCGTCGCGCGGCGGAAGATCCGCTTCGGCTCGAACCGACGCAGGAACAGCGGCGTCAATCGATCGTCTTCGATCAGCACCGGCCATCGACGCGTCGGCGACCATCGGGCGAGTTCGTCGATGAACGTCGCGGCGTCGGGCACGAGGACGACCTGGTCCAGCGTCTGCGCCGCCCGCGCCCGTTCGCGCACACGCAGTCCGAGCTTCACGGCCCAGTGATCCGGCCCCGTCGCCCGACGGCCTGATGCATTCCCACCCTGAGCCAGGACGGGCGGACCCGTCGCCAGCGCCATGGTCAGGAATGCGAGGGTCAGACGCGCGAACCGCCCGCACGGCGTGAGCGCATGCGGGCGGCGTGATCGATCGGTCGACAGAAGGCGGCGGGGCATCATCCGCCGCGTGCGCGAGCGAACAACGCCGGAAGCGGACCGCCGCCACGCAGGAACATCTGCTGTCGGCGGGCGTCCTCGATCTCATAGACCATGAGCACCTGATCGCGGGCGTCGATGACGAAGAGAAGCTCCCACGGGTTCTCGTCGCCGCCCCGTCCGGAGTCGGTGGTCATGAGGGTGTAGTCGTTGTGCTGGACCGCCATCTCCGCAAAGGCGGGATTGGAGGCGAGCCGGCCGGCCTGGAGGATCGTCATGCCGGCGAGCACGAAGGCGGAGGCCCAGAGGGCGCCGGCGGAAACGTTGAAGCTGGTCTTGTGGGTCGACATCGGATTCGTCCTGTCGTCGGGGTCGTTCGGAAGCGTCATCGGCGAGACGTGCGATCCGCGATGGAATCAGCGGCCGCCGCCGCCGCGAAGCAGCCCCGCCGCGTCCGACGCGAGGTTGCGGTAGGCGATGCCGTCCAGCGTATTGTCCTGCTGGTTGTAGGCGATCGCGACGAGCTCCTGGTTGACGGTGTCGACGATGTAGACCGCGGCGCTGCCGGCGGTGCCGTTGGCCCCGCCCGCGACCATCGTGTAGTCGCCCCGCCGACCGCGGGTCTGGGCGTCGGCGTCAGCGCCGAAGGTGACGAGGGCGAGCGCGCCGAGCAACACGCCGTTGAGCAGCAGCAGGCCGCCCAGCGGGCCGCGCAGCCCGAAACGTCCGTTCGAGGTCGATGGGTTCTGGTCGGTCATGGAGTCCTCCCGGCCGGAGCCGGTTCAAGGAAGCGGCGTGCGAGAGACAGGCCGCCGGCGAAGAGTTCTCTCGGCCGGAACGGCGGGCGGCTGAAGCAGCGTCGACGGATCGACCTGCGTCGCCGCGCTTCAAGGCTCAGTCCTGGTGGCTTCGCTTCGACGGCATCAGGCTGACCACGATGATCGCCGCGAAGAACACGAAGATGATCAGATACCCGAACCAGATCTTCGGCTCTTTCTGAAGCTCCGCCGACGGCGCCGCGCTCGGCTGCGCCAACGCCAGCGCGGGCCAGGCGAGCACGGACAGCACGAGCATCACGTGGGCGATCCGGGACGCCGCGGCGTGCACCCCGGTGGAACGAAGCAGTCGGTCGATGGTCATCGCGTGCATGGTGTACAACCTCATGAGATCAGCATAAAGCCGCCCGGGACCAAGGGCAACGACCGGCCCCGCCCGCCGACCCGTCCCGCCCCGCGGGGCCGAATCGGTCGCGAATCGGTCACCCGTCCCCAGACGACCGCACCCAGCGGCCCGAACGGGTCGTGAACGGACGGCTCACCGCCGCCCAGTCGTCCGCCCGCAGATGGACCGTCCCCCACTTCGACGAACGGGGGACCATCCGCCGGCGGTAGTCGTCCAGCCGGACCTCCCGCAGGGCGTACCACCACGGACCGTGGGCAAAGACCTCTTCGAACAGAACGTCCGGCGGTTGCCGTCGAAGGCAGTAGATGAAGACAAACGTCGCCTCGAACCCCGCCCCGAAGAGCGTCTGCCAGCGACCCAGACTCTCGACGTCGTCCCGCGTCACCCAGGAATCGAACGCCCGCCGCGTCCCGCCCCGCTCCCGACCGTCCTTCCCCAGATCCGCGGTCCGCCCGAACATCCGACCCTTCACGTCCACGAGCAGATTCAGATCGGGCCCATAGACGACGAAGTCGAACGACTTGAGCCCCTTGAGATCCGCGTCCGGCGGCAGGAGCGCCCGCCTCGCCTCGTCCACCGCGACATACGGCGTGCGGTTCGCCCGCAGGTAATGTTCGAACGCCAACTCGTAGTGAACCATCCGCCGGACCATGTGCAGACCGCTTCCCGCCTCGATTCGACCGAGGCGCTGTCGGGGTCCGCTCACGTCCCTGCATGGTACGGGTATCCTCTCGATCCATGTCGCCCCCGTTGTCGGAAGGCCGGTTCGAACGCAACACCCGCACCGTGGCGGGCCTGACCCTCGTCAGCCGCGTCACCGGACTCGCCCGCGACGCCGTCCTCTCCCGGGCGTTCGGGGCGGGCGGACTCATGGACGCCTTCTTCTTCGCGTTCATGATCCCCAACCTCTTCCGGCGACTCTTCGGCGAAGGCGCCCTCGCCGCCGCGTTCCTCCCCGTCTACAGCCGACTCCGGGACGACGACCCCGACGCCGCCCGACGCGTCGCGAGCGTCGTGCTCGGGCGACTCATGATCCTGCTGGGCGCGGCGGTCGCCGTCGCCGAAGGCCTGCTCATCGCGATCGACGCCCTCCACGCCGCGCCCGATCCGCTCCCGCTGCGGCTCATGATGATCATGCTGCCGTACATGCCGCTGGTGTGCGCCGTCGCCCTCCTCGGCGCCATCCTCCAGGTGCACGGACGGTTCGGACCCACCGCGGCCGCCCCGATCATCCTGAACCTCGCCATGATCGCCGCCGCGACCCTCGGCGGACTCGCCTTCGCCACCGATCGCGCCGCCGTCATCCTCGTCGCGATCGCGGTCGTCCTCGCGGGCGGACTTCAGGTCGGCTGGTCCCTCGCCGCGTTGCGCGACGATCGCGTCTGGATTCGCGACCGAAGCGGCGTCGACGCCCACGTGCGCGCCATCATGCGCACCGCCGGACCCATGATCCTCGGCCTCGGCGTCCTCCAGCTCAACACCTTCTTCGACGGCGTCATCGCCAGCTACCCCACCACCGTCGGCGCGACGATCTTCGGCGTCGACTACCCGCTCGACGAAGGCGCGATGGCGTCCCTCTCCTTCGCCCAGCGCCTCTACCAGTTCCCCCTCGGCGTCTTCGGCATCGCCGTCGCCACGGCGATCTTTCCGGAACTCGCGAAGGCCGCGCAGGACGACGACGCGTTCGGCGATATCGTGCGGCGGGGCCTGCGGCTGGTCGTCTTCATCGGCCTGCCCGCGAGCGTCGGCCTGATCCTCGTCGCGCGACCGCTGACCGCGGTGCTCCTGCAGGGCGGCGAGTTCACCGCCGACGACGCCGCCCGCGTCGCGTTCGTCCTGACCGGCTACGCCCCCGCCGTCTGGGCGTACTCGATGATTCACGTGCTGACCCGCGCGTTCTACGCCCGCGACGACTCCATGACGCCGGTCAAGGTCGCGATCGCAATGGTCGCGCTGAACCTCGCCCTCAATTGCACGCTGATCTGGACGCCCCTTCGCGAAGCCGGGCTCGCCTGGTCGACTGCGATCTGCGCGATGATCCAGGTCATCGCCCTCGCGCGGCTGACGTCCGCCAAACACGGCGTCGGGCCCGACCGGACCGTCTGGATGAGCTGGTCGAAGACCGCGCTCGCCGTCGCCCTGATGACCGGCGCGCTGTTCGCGTGCGGACTCATCCTCGACGACGCCCCGACGTGGACGGCCGCGGCGGTGCGGCTGGCGGTGCTGACGGCGATCGGCGCGGGCGTGATGTTCGCCGCCGCGCGGGGACTGGGGATGCCGGAATGGCGGTGGGCGCTGGGGCGTCGGTAGGCTGGAGCCGAGCGCGTCGAAAACCCGATCCCGGCCGAAGACGGGCTTCTTGAGATCGAACCGATTGTGTGATTGATGACGCATCCGACCCGCTGAACGGACGCCAGCGACGCCGCCGCGCACGAAAAACGCCTCGGGTCCGGCTCGCACCGGATCCGAGGCGTCGTTGGAATGCACGACGTCACGTGACGTCGCCGGAAGTGACTCTCTGATCAGCCGTCGCAGTTCTTCGCCGCGACGTCGACGCAGAGTTCATCCCACGCGGTGTCGCAGCAGAAGGGATCGAATCCGCAGACGGTCTCGCAGCAGGCGACGTCGTCGCAGCCGGGCGTGCCGTTCGCTTCACCGCACGAGCCCGCGCCGGCGCCGCACGTGGACGTCCCGGGGCAGTCGCCCGGACAGTTCTCGGCGTTCTCACCCGGCTCGCACACGCCGTTGTCACAGACGGGAGCGCCGAGGGTCAGCGTCACGCGGCCGTCGCCGGCGCTGCCGGGGTTCCAGCCCCCGACGCGGATCTTGTAGCACTCGCCCTCGGTGACGTTGACCGTGAGTTGGGAGAACAGGCCGCACCCGTCGTCGCTGCAGCCGAGGAACGTCAGCGACTTGCAGTCGCAGCCGGCGTAGACGACGAGGTCGGTGTCGTAGTTGGCGTCATTGCAGGTCGAGACGGTGAGCAGGCCGCTCGCCGGGGCCGTGAAGTCGAACCACACGTCCTGGTACGTCTGACCGTCAAACTGACAGCCCTCGTCGCTGTGGTCGGCGCCGTCGGTCAGGGCGCCGATCGTGGTGTAGTCCGTCGAGCCGATGCCGATCGCGATCGCATCGGCGCAGAGATCGTTCGCGGGCGGGTCGATGATCGCGCAGTCCGCGGGACAGTTGGTTTCGTCTTCGCCCGGCTCGCAGATCCCGTTGCCGCAGACGGCGCCGCCGTCACAGTCGCCCCACGCCGCCAGCAGCGTGGCGAGGTCGCCCGCGTTCACGACGCCGTCGAAGTTCAGGTCCGCCGCGACGCCGCCGCCGGGACCCCACGCGGCGAGCAGCACCGCGAGGTCGCCCGCGTCCACCGCGCCGCTGTCGTTCAGGTCCGCCGGACACGGACCGACCTGGAGCGCGATGTTGTCGACGCGTCCCTCGTCGCCGATGCCCGAGGCTTCCATGTTGACGTACATCGCGACCACGTTGCCGCGGACCGAGGCGTACGAGGCGGCGCCGGCAAGGAGCGTCCAGCCCGCGGGCTCGAACGACTGTTCACGCGCCCGCCACACCTGCTCCTCGATCCCGATCGCGGGCGACTGCCAGCGCGTCCCGTCCGGACCCTCCAGCACGATCCGCGTCGTCGAGAAGAACGCCCCGGCGGGCAGGAACTCGTCCCACGTGATCGATGAGAAGATGGTGAAGTCGCCGCTGTACGCCTCCGGCGCACGCGCCAGCAACAGACCGCCGCTCGCCTCATCGATCGCCTGCATCGCGCCGCCGGGGTTCCCGGCGTCGACCCAGATCAGTTGTCCGTCATACGGCGCCTGCGGCGTCCAGCCCTGCAACGTGCCGTCATCGAAATCAGACGACGGCGGGCCCCCGGCCAGACAGACCGACGTGGTGCCCAGAATCATCGCGCTCAGCCATGTCGTATTCTTCATCTCTTCACTTTCTCCAGATTCACAGAGAGATTCCGCTCAGACCCGAGCATATCAGCGCGGTCGACATGAGCGAAGTGTTTTGTGGTCAATCGTTTACGACAGGGGGTGGGCCTGTTCCGACCGGAGAAGCCAGGTCGACCCGGCCGCGGCCGGATCCCGAAGAACACGCCGTCTATCGGACCTTGATCACGACCCGCCAGGGCCCGACCCACCACCATCGACGATGCTGACCTTCCTGTGTCAGGCCCTGTTGACATACCTCAGGAAGAACCCGCCGACCCATCGTAGGCGCGCCGCATTCACATGAAATACCCCCCCCGGTCCCGGCCCGCCCCGACCGGCCGCGCTCGACCCGGCCCCGCCCATCCCTTCGGTACGATGCCGCGATGAGCCATGACCACCGATCCATCCACGACTTCCGACAGACCCGCGCCGACGGCAACGAACGACTCCTCGCCCAGGAACACCTCGGGCTGAAGCGGTTCATGCGGCTCGACAGCGCGGCGTACGACGACGGGCCCCTCCCCGGACGCACCAAGGAACTCCTCGGGCTCGCCGCTTCCGCCGTGCTCCGGTGCAACGACTGCATCGATTACCACCTCGAGCAGGCCGTCCGCCACGGCTGGTCCCGAGACGAAATCGTCGACGCCCTCAACGTCGCCCTCATGGTCGGCGGCTCCATCCTCATCCCCCACCTCCGACACGCCATGCACACCCTCGATCAGCTCCTCGAGGAACGCGCGGCGGAAAACGGCTGACCGTCACGACTCCCGCTCAGACCCGAGCGGAGATCGTCCGATACCCACTCCATGCCTGCCCCCGCCGCCGCACGCCAGGGATCCGCCGTGATCGATCGACCGCTCGACGTCATCGCGCATCCGACGAGTCTCGATCGCGAATGGCTCGTCACCAACGCCCTCGGCGGATTCGCCATGGGGGCGATCAACGGCGCGGCGACGCGTCGCTACCACGGTCTTCTCATCGCCGCCGCCAACCCGCCCGTCGAACGGCTGGTGGCCCTCCACTCGATTCACGAAGAGATCGACGGCGCACACGGCCCGATCGGCCTCGCCGCGCAGGAGTTCGGCGATCCGCCCGTGCTCTACGCCGACGGCTGTCGCTGGGCGGAAACGTTCGAGCGCCGGCACGACGGCGTGCGCTGGACCTATCAACTCGACGACACCCGAATCGTGAAGCAGGTCACGCTTGCTCGCGCATCGAACCGGGCGGTCGTCCGGTACGAGATCGAATCGCCGCGCGACACGACGCTTCGTCTCCGCCCGCTCACGCCGTTGCGCAGTTTTCACGAGCTTGACCATCACCATGCAGACGGCGTCCACAACGTCGGAGAGATCGACGATGGCGGGCTGCAGGTGCGGCGCGGCGATCTCGTGCTCACCCTGCGCGCGTCCGTCGGCGTCTGGACCATCGAGCCGCATTGGTGGCGCAATCTCGCCTATCGCGCGGAAGCGGCGCGTGGCCAGAGCTGGATCGAGGACGTCTGGTCGCCGGGGCGGCTGGAGGTCCCGGTTCCGGCGAACAAGACGATCGCCTTCACCGTCGACGCCCAGCTCGTCGAACCGCTCGTCGAAGCTCCCGCGCCGATCGTCGACATCGGACGCGGCGACGATCGGCGGGCCGCGCTGACCCGGGCGGCGGATCAGTTCATCGCTCGTCGACGCATCGGCGGCGTCTGGCGGCCGACGATTCTCGCGGGCTTCCCCTGGTTTGCGGACTGGGGGCGCGATGCGATGATCTGTGTCGAGGGTCTGCTGCTGTGCTCCGGTCGCCACGACGAGGCCGCCGCGCTGCTCACCCTGTTTGCGGAGCACGAGCGCGACGGGTTGATTCCGAATCGTTTCGACGATCACGGCGGCGACCCGCACTACAACACCGCCGACGCCGCCCTGTGGTTCGTGCACGCCGCGGGTCGACTCGCCGAGTACACGAGCGCGGCGCCGCCCGCCGTGGTCATTGATGCGGTGCGGGCGATCATCGACGGCTATCAGCACGGGGCCGGTCACGGCGTGCGCATGGATGGCGACGGTCTCATCATCGCCGACGATCCCGACGCCGCGCTGACGTGGATGGACGCCAAACGAGGCGATGTCATCTTCACGCCGCGCCACGGCAAGCCGGTGGAGCTAAGCGCGTTGTGGTTCAATGCGCTCCACGTCGCGGCGGATCTCCTGGCGGAGGCTGATCCCGCCTTCGCCGCGCGGCAGCGCACGCTGGGCCGACGCGTGGCGCACGCGTTCAACGAATCATTCTGGGACGATGACGCGGCTCACTGCGCCGACGTCCTGGTGCGTGACCACGACGGCGGCTGGCGTCCGGATCGCGCGGTGCGTCCGAACCAGGTCTTCGCGGTGAGTCTGCCGCACAGTCCGTTGTCGCTCGAGCGTCAGCGCGGCGTCGCGGCGTCGCTCCGGCGTTCGCTGATGACGCCTTTCGGTCTGCGGACGCTGGCCCCGGATGATCCGGCGTACCGGGGACGGTACGAAGGCGATCTCGGCGCCCGCGACGCCGCGTATCACCAGGGGACGGTGTGGCCGTGGCTGATCGGCCCGTACTGCGACGCGGTGATCCGGACGAGCGCATCCGCGGCCGAGGCGGTGATCGCCGTGAACGCGGCGGTCGATCCGTTGCGGCGCGAACTCGGCGCTGCGTGTCTCGGTCAACTGGCGGAGGTGTACGACGGCGATCCGCCCCACCGTCCGAGCGGGTGTCCCGCCCAGGCGTGGTCGATCGCCGAACTGCTCCGTATCGAGCATCGCCTCGATCAGCTGCGTCGTCGGTGACGTCGACGGGCCTCGTCGTACACCTCGAGCAGACCGTCGACGGTGCGGGCGCTCGCGTACCGCGCTTCGATTCGCGCCCGCCCCGCCCGGCCGTATTGTTCACGCAACTCCGGCGATGACGCGAGCGTCACGATGGCGTCGGCCATCCCTTCGACGTCGTGCTCCGCCACGAGCACGCCCGTCTCGCCGTTCGCGACGACTTCGGGGATGCCGTTGTGCAGCGTCGAGACCACCGGCAGGCCGCACGCGGACGCCTCCGCGAACGTGACGCCCTGGCCCTCCATGTCGCCGTCGGGTGACGTCACACAATGCTGCGTGTAGATATCAGCGCGATCGAAGTGATCGGGGATCTCGCGGTGGGGAACCGTCCCGAGGAGACGGATCTCGCGCTTGAGGCCGCGCCGTTCGATCTCCCGTTCGCACGCCAGGCGAAGCTCCCCGTCGCCGATCATCGTGAGCCGCAGTTCGCGACCCGCCCGCTGACGCGCGAGATCGAACGCCTCGATCAAACGCAACGGCGCCTTCTTCGGCACCAGCCGCCCGACGTGCAGACAGCGGATCGGACCAGCGTGCGCGGTGCGGGGACGGAAGCGGAAATCCTCCACCCGGACGCCGAGCGGGACCACCCGCAGCTGATCGCGCGGCGCCCCGAGTTCAATCAGCCGCTCCGCGATGTGCTCGGAGATCGCCACAATCATCGTCGTGCGCCGGAAGAGCGTCGCGTATCGCGCCCGCCACGCCGACGACGCCCGGTGAATCAGACGCGACACGTCGTACCCGTAGAACGTCACGACGAGCGGAATGTCCTGACGCTGCGTGATCGTCGAAACAAGACACCCGTCCGGTCCGAAGTGCGCATGCACGACATCCGGCGCGGCGGCGCGGATCTGGCTGTCCATCATCGGACGCACGAGCGGCCACACCACCATGTCCGGCTGCGACATGCGGAACAACTGCGACAGGAACCGACGCGTGCGGTTGCTGTGCGTGATCGCCTGTGGTCCATCGACGATCCAGGTCGTGGGGATCTGTTCCGCGCCCTCGTGAACGCGGACCAGGGCGAGCATCCGCGCGTCGACCCCCCGCTCGATCATCCGCTCGATCGGCTGGTTGATGAACGACTCCGACACCAGCGAGAAGACGCGCCGCATGTGCAGAACCCGCAACGGCGCAGGCGACATCCGGCCCGAACGAGGGGCGACGCGGGCGTCGGGCGTGGAATCAGCGGGCGGGGCGAGGCTCACGGTCGCCAGTGTACCGATCGCACGACGGGCCGTTCCGCCGGGCGGATCAGCGGATCACGGCGTCCATCTGCTTCGTGGTCTCCGCGTTTGCGCCGTCCACCGGGATCTCGTCGAGCAGCGACGTGATGATCGTATCGGTGGTGACGCCGTCCGCTTCGGCGTTGAAGTTCGTGATGATGCGGTGGCGCATCACGGGGAGAGCGACCGCACGAATGTGATCCGGCGTCACGTGCGACGAACCACCGAGGATCGCCTTCGCCTTCGCCGCCAGCACGAGATACTGACTCGCCCGCGGACCTGCGCCCCAGCTCAGGTAGTTCTCGACCACCGCGGGCTTGTCTTCGGTCGTGTCGCGAATCCGCGTGGCGCGGACGATTCGCAGCGCGTACCGAGCCACGTGATCCGCCACCGGCACCTGACGCACGAGGTGCTGGATGCGGATGACGTCGTCGCCCGTCAGCACGCGATCGAGATCAGGCGTTTCGTCCGCGGTGGTGCGCTTGACGATCTCCAGTTCGTCGACCTCGTTCGGATACGTGATCGTGATGTTGAACATGAAGCGGTCGAGCTGCGCCTCGGGCAGCGGGTACGTGCCCTCCTGCTCGATCGGATTCTGCGTGGCCAGCACGAAGAACGGCTGCGGCAGGGCGTGACGGACGCCGCCCGCCGTCACCTGACGCTCCTGCATCGCCTCCAGCAGCGCGGCCTGGGTCTTCGGCGGCGTGCGGTTGATCTCGTCGGCGAGAATCACGTTCGAAAAGATCGGTCCCTTGACGAAACGCAGCTCCCGCGCGCCCGTGGTCTTGTCTTCTTCGATGACCTCCGTGCCCGTCATGTCCGACGGCATGAGATCCGGCGTGAACTGGATCCGTGAGAACCCGAGACTGAGCGTTCGCGACAGCGTCGAAATCAGCAGTGTCTTCGCCAGTCCCGGCACCCCCTCCACGAGAGCGTGCCCGCCGCAGAACATCGCGAGGAGCAATTCCTCGACGACCTCGTCCTGCCCGACGATCACCTTGTGGACCTCTGACGTCAGACGGTCGTACGCCGCCTTCACGTCCACGGCCGCCGCCGCGGGGTCGGAGGACGGAACGGCCGGCGTCGCATCGAGCGGGTCAGACATCAGAACGGTCTCCAGGGGGTCCGGACACGGATCGGGAGCGCGAATCCCGGGGATTCACGCGGACTCGACCCGAACGGCCGTCACGCCGCGACTGACGCCGCGCAAGGGAACGCTGGGGCCGCAGGAGTATACTCCTCGGATCCGTCCGGGATTCAGTCCGACCGCCGTCCCCCGTCGCCGCCCGCTGTCGGCCCCCGATCGATGCCCGAACTTCCTGAAGTCGAATCCCTCCGTCGTTCGCTGCTGGCGCCGCTCGTCGGCCGCGCCATCCGCCAGGCCCGCGTGCATCGCCCGGATGTCGTGCGGCCGACGCCGTCCTCGGCTCGAAGTCGGCGGCTTCGCGACGCCCTGCTTGTCGGCGATGTCGTGGACCGGCTCGAACGGCGTGGCAAGCAGCTCGCGATCGTCGGTCGGCGGGGCCGGGTCATCTGCGTTCATCTCGGCATGTCGGGCCAGCTCCTGCATGTCCCGGCCGGCCGACGCCTGCCCCGGACCGATCATGTCCATGTCGTCTGGCGTCTCGAGCGCGAGGGCGGCCGCCTGGTCTTTCGCGACCCGCGCCGGTTCGGCGGCGTGTGGACGTTTGAGAGTCCGGAGACGCTCCTCTCACGACGCTGGCGTCAACTCGGGCCCGACGCGGCCTCAATCACGAAAGACGATCTGACGGCGGCTCTGGCCTCGACACGACGTCCCGTCAAGACCGTGCTGCTGGACCAGGCCCGGATCGCCGGTGTCGGCAACATCTACGCCGACGAAGCCCTCTTCCGGGCCGGCGTCCATCCGGGCCGGCCGGCGGACACGCTCGCGTCGACAGCCGTCCGGCGTCTCCACGCTGCGCTGCGGGACATCCTGGCCGAGGCGATCGAGGCGGGCGGCTCGACGATCCGCGACTACCGCAACGGCCGGGACGATCCGGGCGGGTTCCAGGGTCGTCACGCCGTGTACGGTCGGGCCGGATCCCCGTGCGTCATCTGTGGCGCAACCCTCCGACAGGCGTCGCTCGGTCAGCGGACCACCGTCTGGTGTCCCGACTGTCAGCCGAACCGCCGCCGGGACTGATTCCCACAAGTTATCCACACGAAGATCACCGGCTATCGATTTCGTCTGATGAGATGACTGACGAGTTGTCCAGATTCCGCGGCGTCGCCGGGCTCCGTCCGTGCTTCCGATCTTCATATTCTTTAAAACCATGATGATGGTCGTTAAGAGGGCTGTTGATTGGTGGACAGACGGCGAAGGAGTAGCGGAAACCATGTGTTTTCAAGTGGATACGGCGATGGGCGGCCTGTGATCTTCCTGTCGTCTGCCTGTCGGCCGCGACGCAGCTGCTGTCAATGTGAGCAACGTGTCAGGGGAAACGACCGCGGACGAACCGGTTGTCCACGGGCCGCTCACACGTTCGAGTCGCGATTGGAAACGGCCGGTGGCGCTCGCCGACAAGTTATCCACGCGTGCGCATCAGCCTGACGGCGGTCGGGTTGTGGCGATCGCCGGTCCCCGGAGGGGGTTCAGGCGCGGCGGAAGATACGGCCCCGACCATCGTGGACGGCGGGTCGGGGCGGGAGCGATCAATCGGTGGCGAGCGGTGAGAGCCGGGCTTCGAGGGCGTCGATGTCCCCCGCGGTCTGGGGGTTGTCCGTTCGCTTCTTCTCGACCGTGCGGACGGCGTGAAGGACGGTGGTGTGGTCGCGTCCGCCGAAGAAGCCGCCGATCTCCTCGAGGCTGAAACGGGTGTGTCGTCGGGCGAGCCACATCGCCACCTGGCGGGGCTGAGCGATGGACTTGAAGCGTCGTTTCGAGAGCAGATCGCCGACCTTGATGCCGTAGTGGCTGGCCACGGCGTCGAGGATCATCTGGATGGTGATCTGCGCGCCGGGGATAGCGGCGCCGACGCCTTCAAGGGCGAGGCGGGCCGTCTCGAGGTTGATCTCGCGCTGGTGCGCCGCCGCGTATCCGTCCACCGTGACGATCGCGCCGTCGAGTTCGCGGATGTTCGTGTCGAGGATCGTCGCGATATGGGCGGCGACTTCATCGGGCATCGTGATGTTCCGCATCCGACCCTTCTGCTTGATGATGGCGACGCGGGTTTCGTAGGTGGGTTTGTCGATCCGCGCCACGAGGCCGGAGTTGAAGCGACTGCGGAGGCGTTCCTCGAGGTCGGTGATCTCATTCGGCGCGGCGTCGGACGAGAGGACGATCTGTTTTCCCGATGCGTAGAGTTCGTTGAACGTGTGGAAGAACTCTTCCTGGGTGCGGTCGCGTTTCGCGAGATCGTGGATGTCGTCGATCACGAGGATGTCGACGTTGCGGAAGCGGTGCCGGAAGTCCGGCATCTCGCCCGCCTGGACGGCCTCCATGAACTGCGTCATGAACTGTTCGCACGGAACGTAGTGAATGCCGAGGTCCGGCGTGTGGCGGAGGGCGGCCTGGCAGATGGCGTGGAGCAGGTGGGTCTTGCCGAGTCCGACGCCGCCGTGCACGAAGAACGGGTTGTAGGCGCGCCCGGGCTTCTCGCTGACGGCGACCGCCGCCGCGTGCGCGAGACGATTCCCCGGCCCGACCACGAACTGGTCGAACGAGAAGTCGGGGCTGATGAGGATGTCGTCCTGATACGCGCCCCTGGACGCCGCCCCGTTGGTTGCGCCGTTGGTTGCGAGGTTGGACGCGCCGTTCGCGGCGCCGTTGGCGGGCGGGTGGTGTCCGTTCCCGTTGTGGGCATGCGTCTGGGCGGCGAGCCGCGCGATGTGGGGCACGTCGTCTTCGCTGATGAACCGAACGCCGAGCAGCAGGTTGGTCGTGGCCTGGGTGGCTTCGGCGAACACGCGTTGACATCGGCGCTGCAGGTAGGCGCGTTGCGTCGGTTCGCGCACGAGCAGCCACATGGTGCCGCCGCCGAGTTCGATTGGTTCGATGTCGTCAAACCAGTGCCGACACATGGCGGCATGGTTCGTCTTCAGATACTCATGGATCGCGTCCCAGAGTTCCGGGTCCGGCCTCACCATGCGCGTCCCACCTGTCCCAAGAAGTGCCGCCGAGGAGATCGCCGCGCGGACGGAGTCGCGCCGTCGATCAACAAGAAACGCCTGAACACGGAACGGCTCGTCTGAACGCCGACGTTCCCACCAGTCGAGCGCTCATACGAGCGTGGGGAAAAACATAAGACACGGGCGCACGACCGTCAACCGGAAAGCGCGCGAAACGCGAGACACGTGAGCGCGCACGAGCGCGCCGGGACACGAACAGAACGACAACGTGAAAGTTCACACACACTCCGCGTATGTCGGTGCGGCGGGTCAGGCCTTGGCGCTCTCCGCGTCCATGACCTCGCGCTGCTGCGCTTCGTACCGTGCGCGATTCGCGCCGTGATCCATGAGAAAGTGCACGCGTTCGCGCTGGGCGGGGGTCAGTCGTTTCTGCACGACCTCGCGCGCAATGCCGAGGTTGGTTCGACGCGAAAGATGCGTGAGGACCACGGTTTCCGCCTCCCACACGTCCAGCAGACGCGCGAGGTCGTCGATGTGCAGGTGCTTCCCGACCTTCGCGCGCTCGTGGTGTCCGGATTCGAAGAACGTGCACTCCGCAATGACGATCTTCGCCCGCGCGAACTCATCGCTGAACAGCGTGGGACACATTTCCGTGTCGCCTGTGTACGCCACCAGCGGAATCTCGAGCGTCCGCGTGATCGACTCGCCGCTCGCCTTGATCTCGCGCAGCTTTTCCTGCGGGACATCAGCATACTCGGGTTTGAGTTTGCTGCGACGCTCGATCGCCACGTATCCCAGGGCCGGCACCCGATGACTCACCGCCATGCCCCGCAGCATCACGTTGTTCTTGACCTCGACCTCGTCGCCCGGCTCGATCGGAACGATCTCGTGCGGCGTGCGCTGGTCCTCCAGCTCCACCCACGACTCCATCATGCGCTGCAAAGGGCCGGCGATTCCGGCCGGACACAGACATGTCCCCACCCCCATCCGCTGAAACACGCGCTGGCTGAAGTAGTACGGCAACCCCGCGATGTGGTCCATGTGCCCGTGACTCAACGCAACATATGGGGAGGCGAGCGCGATGCGCGGGCAGAGACCGATGTCGAAGACGACGTCCAGCTCGGGCACCTGCACGACGGTCTGCTCGCCGGCGATGCTGACGCCCTGCACCCGGAACGGCGGTGAATAGACAAACCCGATCTGCCCCACCCGGGGGGGTCGCTTCGGAAGCATGCGGAAATCTCCTTCGATCGGGTTTTCACCCGATCGGGCGAGGTGACGGACGACACATCCTACGCTGACGCTCGCGCCCGTCAAACACGCGACGACCCCCGCCGCAACCCCCTCCTGCGGGGTCGTCCAGGCTCCGCCGGCGCCTCGCGGCGGTTGCCCGAACGCCGTCGTCCGGGCCCGGTTCAGCCCTCTGCGTGCGGGTTCCATTCCGCCGTCGTCCGAGGGACGACCGTCGCCGGCGGATCGGCTATCCTTGCAGCAGCCGGCCGCAAAGACGCGGCCGCGTCGCACACCCGAGCTCAGAGCGAGATCCAACGATGGCGATTCTTGTTGACGGCGACACCAAAGTGATCTGCCAGGGCATCACCGGCGACGCCGGCGCCTTTCACACGAAGGGCTGCCTCGATTACGGCACGCAGATGGTGGGCGGCGTCACGCCGGGCAAGGGCGGACAGCACGACGCCCACGGCCTGCCGATCTTCAACACCGTCGCCGACGCGGTCGAGGCCACCGGGGCCCACGCGACGATGATCTTCGTGCCGCCGCCCTTCGCCGGCGACGCGATCCTCGAAGCGATCGACGCGGGCGTGAAGGTCATCTGTGCGATTACCGAGGGCGTGCCGACCCAGGACATGATCCGGGTTCGCGCGATCCTGGATGAAAACCCGCATGTCAGCCTCATCGGACCGAACTGCCCCGGCGTCATCACGCCCGGGCGACGCGTGTCCGGCGAAGGGCCGAACGCCCGCTTCGAAGGCGGTTGCAAGATCGGCATCATGCCCGGGTACATCCATCTCGCCAAGAAGGACGCCCCTACCGGCAAGGGCGTCGGCATCATCTCCCGCTCCGGCACCCTCACGTACGAAGCCGTCTGGCAGACCTCCTCCCTCGGGATGGGACAGACGACCTGTGTCGGTATCGGCGGCGATCCCGTCAAAGGGCTCAACTTCATCGAACTTCTCGACCTGTTCAATCATGATCCCGACACCGACGGCGTCGTGATGATCGGGGAGATCGGCGGCTCCGATGAAGCCGACGCCGGACACTGGGTGAGCGAACACATGACCAAACCCGTCGTCGCCTTCATCGCCGGCAAGACCGCCCCCAAGGGCAAACGCATGGGACACGCCGGCGCCATCATCGGCGGCGCGGACGACACCGCCGACGCCAAGATGAAATCGCTGCGCGAATGCGGCGTGCACGTCGCCGACAGCCCCGCCGACCTCGGCGCCGCCATGGCCAAGGCCCTTGGCGTCGAAGTCGCCGCCGCCAGCGCCTGAGCCGCCGGCTCCCGAGCCGCACGTTGCCGAGACCCACGCCCATGATCCCCCGCGCCATCACCCTCCTTGTTCTGCTCGGCGCCGGCGTGATGTCCGCCGGCTGCACGCGACCCGCGGCGGATGACGACACGCCGTCGCCTGCGACGGCCCCGGCCGCCGACGAATTCGTGTCAAATCCGCCGCCTGCGATCCCGCCGCCCGCGAACGAGGCGGCCGCCGGCGATCCCGCGCCGCACTCGCACGATCCGCCGCCGGGTGCGGACGGCCGGCAGATGATCATGGGCACGCCCCCGCCGGCCGTGGATGACGACATCGTCCTCGAACCCGACGCGCCGTACGTCGGGCCGCCCTTCCTCGCCAACCCGTCCATCACCCGTGACGGCGGCGTCCTGGTCTTCGTTCAGGCCGACATCCCCAACGATCAGTACCTCTGGCAGTTTGACGGCGTGCGCACCACCGATGACGTCATGCAGGCGTTCTTCACGATCATCGAACCACCCATGATCGGCAGCGCCGTCGATGAGCCGCGCATGCTCACCATGCCCATCCCCGTCGCCGAACCGACGCCCATCGCGACCCTCGAGGTCTGGGTGCGGCTGATCCGTGAAGTGGGCGCAGACGGTCCGTACCGGAGCGCGGCGGCGGCCTCGCTCGGACGCTGAATGACGCCTGCCGCCGCCAAACGGCCGCACGTCGTCGTGGTCGGCGGCGGGTTCGGGGGACTCGCGGCGGTGCGCGAACTCCGCCGCGCTCCCGTCGACGTCACCCTCTTCGATCGGCGCAACCATCACGTCTTCCAGCCGTTGCTCTACCAGGTGGCGACGGCGGGTCTCTCGCCCGCGAATATCACCGCGCCGCTGCGGGCGATCGTCTCCCGCCAGCGCAACTGCACCGTGTATCTCGCGGAGGTCGCCTCGATCGATCTCGAACGCCGGCGTGTGCAGCTGGTCGATCGTGACGACCCCGTCGAGTACGACCACATCATCATCGCGGCGGGCGCGCGAACCACGTACTTCGGAAACGACCAATGGGCCCACGACGCCCCGGGACTCAAGAGCGTCGAGGACGCGATCGAGATCCGTCGACGCGTGCTGCTCCGCTTCGAACAGGCGGAGCTCGCCGCGGATGATGCGGAGCGTGCGCGGCTGCTCACCTTCGCCATCGTGGGGGCCGGGCCCACCGGCGTCGAACTCGCGGGGGCCTTCCGGGAGATTGCGGCCCAGGTGCTGAAGGGCGCCTACCGACGTTTCGACCCCGCGTCCGCCCGAATCGTTCTGATCGACGGCGAATCCCGCGTGCTCACGAGCTTCTCCGAAGACCTTTCCGCGCGGGCCCGCAGGGACCTCGAATCGCTCGGCGTCGAGTTGCGTCTCAACCGTTTCGTCCGCGAGGTCGACGGCGATCTTCTGACGCTGGAGCCGGCGGACGGGAGCGACGACGAGGCGGAGACCATCCGGGCGGGGGTCATCGTGTGGGCGGCCGGCGTATCCGGCGCGGCGGTGGGAGCGACGCTCGACTGCGAACGCGACAACCAGGGACGCGTCATTGTCGAACCCGACCTCTCGATCCCGGGACATCCCGAGGCGTTCGTGGTCGGTGATCTCGCGGCGGCGAAGATCGAGCCCGATTCGGACGAACTCGTGCCCGGCGTCGCCCAGGGCGCGCTGCAGGGCGGCGCGCACGCCGCGTCGATCATCCGACGCGAAGTCGCCGGCGAGTCCGACGCCCGACGTCCGTTCCGTTATCGCGACAAGGGCAACCTCGCCACGATCGGACGCAACCGGGCCGTGGCCGAGATCAACCACGTCGAGTTCGGCGGCCGCCTCGCGTGGCTGCTGTGGGCGGTGGTGCACATCCTGTTTCTCATCGGCCACCGCAACAAGATCCTGACCCTGTTCGAGTGGATCTGGATGTACGTGACGTTCAACCGCGGGGCGCGGCTGATCACGAACGCACAGTCGGCCGCCGATCGCGAATCAACGTGAAGTGGGCCGAGGCTGTCACCGGGCGAGGGTTTCGTCGATCACCCGTTCGAGTTCGGCGTGCAGCGCCTCGGAAAACCCTGACTGCGAATGGACGAGACGGCCCTCACGATCGATCACGAACACCGCGGGAATGCCCTGCACCGCGAATGACATCGCGACGTTCGAACCGTTGAGCAGACACGTCAGGTCCACGCCCTGCTGCCGAAAGACGCCCGCCGGATCCGACTGGTTCGAGTCACGGGCGTTGATCGCGAGAATCTCGAGACCCTCGTCCTTCTTCTCGTGATAGGTCTCGTTCATCGCCGGCAGCGACTGAAGGCAGAACGGACACCACGTCGCCCAGAACTCGAGCACCACGACCTTACCCTTGTAGTCGTGCAGACTGTGCTCATTCCCCGCGAGATCCTTCAGCGTGAAGTTCGGGATCTCCGCCCCCCGCCGCAGGTCGAAACGCGGCAGCGGATCGTTCGACTGCGCGGCAAACCCTTCCGGCGGGGCGAGCTTGAACGCCCCCGGCGGCAACGCCGTGTTCACCCGCAGATCCGTCACTGTCAACGTGTTCGTCACCGCATCGCCCCGCTGAGACCGCGACGATTCGACGATCCGGCGCGGCAGCAGATCATCCACGCCGAGACTCAGCACCAGACGACTCCGGCGCGACGACTCGGGATACGTGAAGGCGATCTCCGTACACGCCGCACCGGTGACCTCCGACGATCCCAGCACGGCGATGTCCGCGGCGTCACGTCGCCAGTCGGCGTAGGGGGTCTCGTCGACGAACGCGTTCAGGGCCATCTTCCCGGGCGTGCCGAGCGAGGCAAGACCGGCGGACGCGGCGGGCGTGATCGAGACGACCTTCCGATCGATCGAACTCAGCCGGCGCAATTTGTCGCCGTCGTAGGTCAGGTGGAAACGCTCCCGTTCCGTGCGATTCGAATACGTGAGATCGCCCTCGACGGCGAGCTTCGCGCCGACCGCATCGTCGCCGCCGCGCAGGGTGGTGAAGAACACCTGTCCCCGCACCTGCCGTTCGCGGTCGCCGCGTTTCGTGACGTAGGTCGCCTGGTAGATGGCGTTGGTCACGCCCCGGGCGGCCTCGGCCGCGCGATCGAGCAGGGCCGTGGCCGCGGGATCAGCAGCAGCGACGGTCGTGGCGATCAGGGCGAGACCAGCCGCGAGCGCGGCGGAGCGAAGCGAATGCAGCATCATCGGAAGTCCTTCCGTCAGGGGCGGGTCGTCGGGGGGGGCGGGGTTCATCCCCAGTCCGCGAGCAGCCCGGCGAGATCCACAGCGTCGACGACGCCGTCATTGTTCACATCGGACACGCTCGACAGCGTGGCGAGATCCGCCGCGCCCCACCCCGCCGTCGAAACTGTACGGGAGCCCTGGACGAGACGCGAGAGACAGCGCGGCGGTCGCGCTGCGGGTGGGGAGCAGGCTCTTCATGCCTCCGTTCTACCGGGGTGGACGGCGGCGTTCAAGACGCTCGATCGGAGGATTGTCCGCCGTCCGATGATCAGCCGTCGCACGGTCCCCACTGGGCGAGCAGGTCCGCGAGATCCTCGGACCCGACCTCGCCGTCGCCGTTGAGATCCGCGGCGCAGGTGGAACCGGGGCGGCACGCATCCGCCACGCCGTTGTCGTCGGCGTCGGTGCAGTCCGTCCCCGCCCCCGCCCACACGCCCGTCCCGGTCTTCGCGCAGTCGGCCTCGGTCAGCACGAGACAGAGACCGGACTCGAAGCAGCACGCCCCGATCGAGGGCGGGCAGTTCTGATCCTTGCACGTGGTCCGCGGGCCCTGGAAGACGCCGTCCAGCGCGTTGCATTCGTCGGCGTCGACATCCTCCAGGCAGTCGCCGCCCGGCAGGCAGCACGCGCCGAGCGGCGCGCATTCCGTCGCCTTGCACAGGACGCCGACGGTTCCCGGCTCGCCGCCCGCGGCGGTGCAGTCGTCGGGTTCGAGGTCCGTGCAGGTTCCATTCGGGAAGCAGCATGGGGCGGTGGAGATGGCGCACTCGGCGTCTTCGCAGGGGACGAGGTCGCCCTGATACTCGCCGTCGCGGATGTTCTCGCAGACGCCCTCGGTGAGTTGCTCGCACTGATCGCCGAAGCAGCACGCGCCATCGAGGCACGAGACGAGATTGCAGTTGCTGCCGGCGCCCTGCCAGATCCCGCCGTTGCCGGTGCATTGCGACTCCGTCTGTCCTTCGACACAGATGCCCGGCAGCAGGCAGCACGCGCCGAGACCGCCGGGCTCGGTGCGGGTGAATCCGACGGCGGTGAGCGTCAGCGTCGTGGCGACGGCGCCGATCACGATTCCAATCCCCCACTGTGACGCGGTGTGCATGATCATTCCCTTTCCCTCGAGGTGGTCTGGTTGTCGGCGCGGTCAGTCGGTGAACGTCGCCGTCGTCTGACGGCGTCGGTCGACGAGCAGTTGCGTGACGTCCGGCCGCGCGTAGTGACCGACGGGATCAAAGTTCTGTCGTTCGCGTCGGACGGCGGCGTGATCGAGCGTGGCGACGGTGAGTTGTTCCGCGCCGTCCGCCGGCTCGACGATCCAGGCGCCGTCGGGACCGGCGATGCACGATCCCCCGTCCGTGTACACGCCCTCCGGATCGTCCGCGATGATCCGCGCCGCGTGCGGCACGTGCGATGGCACATCCGCCGCCCGCATCAGACCCGACGCCGACAGCACGTACGACCGCGACTCCCGCGCGATGAACCGCGTGATGTCCTCGGTGTTACGTCGACTGCCCGGCCAGACCGCGACGTGAAGGTCCTCGCCGAGGGCGTACAGCGCCGCCCGCGGCAGCGGCATCCAGTTCTCCCAGCAGTTGAGACCGCCGACCGTGAAGGGTCCGAGCGGATGCACACGCAGGCCGTGCCCGTCGCCCGGGGCCCAGTTGAGCCGCTCGTCGTAGGTCGGCTGCAGCTTGCGATGCACGGAGCGAATCCGGCCCGCGGCATCGATGTAGACGAGCGAACAGTACAGACTGTGTCCGCCCCGATCGCCGGCCCGCTCGATGATCCCCGCGTACACCGCGACGCCGACATCCTGCGCAGCGCGGCAGAGCGGATCCAGATCGCCGCGCTCCAGACACACCGCCTGGTCCTGGTAATACGCGTGCAGGTCCTTCTGCACCGCGCTGTCGAACCGGGCGCCGTCGGTGCGTTCGCTCCAGAACGGATACCCCGGCAGCAACGCCTCGCCGAACGCGATCAGCCGCGCATCCCGCGCTGCGGCGTCGCGAGTGAACGCGATCATCTTTTCGAGCGTCCCGTCGCGATCCAGCCAGACGGGCGTGATCTGGGCGAGCGCAACCGTCAGATGATCATTCCCATGATTCGGCGCCTTCGTCATGCGCCCAGTGTAGTCGGCCCCTGACGCCCCTCACACGCCGCGCTCCCCCACCCTCCCCACTTTCGACGTTCCACTCTCTTCTCCTCCCCCCTCCCCCCTCTCCACTCCCCCCTCCCCACTCTCCACTCTCCACTTTCCCCTTTCCCCAATCGACACGCCGCGCCGAGGCCGTGGGGGCGGGCCTGCGGACGCGGCGTATCACACACTCTCGGGCTTTTCTCGCGCTCCGTAGCGACTGGCCAGTCGCACACTCGCTTGCGGCGGGTCGGTCGGCGCGTTTGGTCGGGAATCGACACGCCGCGCCGAGGCCGTGGGGGCGGGCCTGCGGACGCGGCGTATCACACACTCTCGGGCTTTTCTCGCGCTCCGTAGCGACTGGCCAGTCGCACACTCGCTTGCGGTGGGTCGGTCGGCGCGTTTGGTCGGGAATCGACACGCCGCGCCGAGGCCGTGGGGGCGGGCCTGCGGACGCGGCGTATCACACACTCTCGAGGAGAGAATGGGAATGGACGGGGGATTCGTGTTGCGTCAGGGGGCGCCCCAGTTGGCGAGGAGGATGGCGAGGTCGGCGGGTCCGGCGGTTCCGTCGCCGTCGATATCGGCGGGGCAGTCGGTGCAGCCCCAGCCGGCGAGGAGTTCGGCGAGGTCGGCGGCGTCGACATCGCCGTCGCCGTCGAGGTCGCCGTCGGAGGGTTCGATGACGGCGCCGCCGTGGGTCCACATCGCGGCGGGCACGACCTGTTTGTTGAGGCCGCCGCCCTGGATGCGGACGATGACGCCCGCGCCGCCGCCGCGCTCGAAGAACTCGACGCGGACGGCATGCTTGCCGGCTTCGAGGGCGATCGTGCCCGCCTTCTCGACCATGCCGTGGAGGCCGTCGTTGTTGACGATCATCTCCTCGCCGACGAACAGCCGCGAGCCGTCGTCGGACTCCGCGTACAGCGTGTAGACGCCGGACTCGGGCGCGTCGAGCCACGCTTCGAAGACGGCGCCGACATTGTCATTGAGTCCGGACCCGGCGAAGGCGCCGTTGGTGGACGGGAAGTTGATGTCGGCGACGATTTCGCCGGCGAACGGCGTGAGTTCGCTGAAGTCGGGAAGGACTTCGGGATCATCGAGCGCGTAGTAGCCGACGTCGACGCCGGCGTCGTCGTTGATCACGTTGAGGGCGGGACGCACCTCGACGATCGAGACGAACGTCGTGCCGCCGACCGCGGCGGCGCCGGGTTTCGACACGAGGTAGTTGAAGGTGTCGAGGTCGCCGTCTTCCGCGTCCGCGGGCGGCGTGTAGAGCACGGTCTGGTCCGGCTGCAGCACCGCCGTGCCGCCGAGCGTCGAGTTCTGCACGAAGATCACGTCGACGGGTTCGCAGTTCGCGGGCAGGTCGTTGGCGAGCACGTCGACGACGAGGGATTCGTCGGGGAACGCGACAACGTAGTCATCGTTGACGGCGGGATCGGCGAGATCGCCGCTCAGTTCGCACTCGACGCTGTCGAGATGATTGAGCATCGCGTTGATGTTCACGGGATGGAAGTTCATCACCATGTTCGAGATGCCGCCCGGGCACGTATGGCAGTAGCTCATGATCGTGCCGCCGAACGCGTCTTCGCAGTCGCCGTTGCCGCAGCCGTCCAGCGGGGGGTTCCAGCTGTGGGTGTGCGGGGCGCCGAAGTTGTGGCCGAGTTCGTGCGAGACGACCATGAGGTCCCAGTTCGCCCCGCTGTGATCCTCGATCGGGTACGGGAACGAGCCGTTGAGATTGGCGGAGACCGCGTAGCCGTTGGAGAGGCTGCACGTCGCGCCGAGCCAGGCGATCCCGCCGCCGAGGCCGCGCCCCGACAGGAAGTGGGCGAGGTTGCGCTCCACGGCGTTCATGTTGGCCAGCCAGTACTGCTGGAACTCACCAAGCTGCTGCGACGTGTTGCCGCCCGTCCACGGATCAGCGGGCGTTTCCCACAGACGAAGGAACGGGACGTTCAGCCGCACGTTCATGTCCTCGGTGTACACCTCCGATGACGCCGCGATCAGGAAGAGCGCGTATGTCCCGGCGCTGTTGACATCGCCGCCGAAGAGGTTCGCGAGGAACTCATGGTCGGTCTCGATCGCCACCATCACCTGCTTGCAGGGGCCGCCGACGCCGGCCGTCGCCGCGTCCCTCGGAACCACATGCCCGCCGTCGTCGCCGACCACTTCACAGTCGACGCCGGACCAGGTGAACGTGTCCTCCGGCAACGCCGCGAGGTTGTACACCACGGGCTCGCGGGTCCCCGCGGGATCCTGCGTGATCACGCGTCGCTCGCCCGCGATGTCGACGTAGCCCTGCACGCCGTCCGGCGTGAGCGCCAGCAACGCGCGGGAGCCGTCGAGCCCGTCCGCCACGCCCCGCAGGAACACGGCGTCCGGCGCCTCGATCGGCGTGTTGATCACGCGGCCGTCCGGTCCCACGCGGCTGAGCACGACCAGCGCATCCGGCGCCAGCGGGCTGAACCGCTCGAGATCGAGATCAACGACGAGGTCGCCTTCGAGCGGGAACCCCTCCAGCCGCAGCTGACTGCCGCCGGACTTCAGGAGGTCGAACGAGGAGGAATCGTAAACGAGCGAACGAGCCGCGCCGGCGGTCGAGGCGCCGAATGAATCAACGCCGCGGGGCGTGAGCGGCGATGGAGCGGTGAGGTCGACCCGTTCGGCGCGGTCCGGCGGCGTGTCCGGGGTCGGCGCGGCCCGCCCCGGCACGGTCGGGGCGTGGGCGGCGACGAGTGACACGCACAGAACCGACGTCGCGATCGACGTCCGCATCATCAAACTCAGCATGTGGTCCATCCTCTGCCTGTCTGGACATGAACTGATTCAACCGGCCGCCGCCAACGTGACCTCTCGAGGATCTCACGCTGACCGACGACCGGCGAGCCCGCCTCACACACGCGGCGCGGCTCGCTGCTCGGCCAGCCTATACGAAGCCCCCCCGACCGCCGGAGGCAAAAACTCCCGGATTTTCCGTCACTCCGCGGAACAAAATCGATCTCGCCGCTTCCAACCGGAAAGCGGCGATCAGTGCGCGCCAGCCGCATCTTTCCGGACGCGATCACACGCGCGAATCACGCCCCGCCCGCCCGCTCACAGCAGAGATCCGGCCCTCCCGGTCAGTCGTCGTCGTCGTCGTCGTCGTCGTCGTCGTCGGTCGCGGCGAGCGCTTCGTACAGCCACGCTCGCGCGGCTCGCCAGCGGCGATCCACCGCGCCCCGCGACATCCCCAGCATGGCGCCGATCTCCTCGTTCGTCAGGCCGCCGAAGAAACGCAACTCCACGACGTGCGCCGCCTCCGGCGTGTGAGCAGCCAGCGCCGTCAGCGCCTCATCCAGCGCGAGCAGGTCAATCGGCGCCGCGGCGTCGTTCCCGTCAAGCCCGCTCAATGTCACCCGCCGCCGACCCCCGCCCCGCTTCGCCGCGTGTTTCTCCCGCGCGTGATCCACCAGCAGTCGACGCATGATCTGGGCGGCGAGCGCGAAGAACTGACGACGACTCCGAGCGCGGATCTCCGTGTGATCGGCGAGCCGCAGGTAGACCTCGTTGACGAGCACCGTGGGTTGCCAGGTGTGATCGGATCGCTGGGCGCGGAAGTGGGACGCAGCGAGCTGATGGAGTTCGTCGTAGACGAGGGGGAGGAGCGTCTCGAGGTCGAGGCGCTCCTCGTCCGCCGCGCCGGCGAGCACCTCCGTAATCGTTCGGGATCGAGCGTCCATCGGTTGGATGGTACGCCCGATCCCGAACCAGGAGGCGGGTCGGATGGCGTTACGGATGACAGGCGCCCCATCCCGCGAGCAATGTCGCGAGGTCGCCGGCGTCCACGGCGCCGGAGGCGTCGAGATCTTCGGGACACGCAGGGGCGCAGTCGCCCCATGCCGCGAGGAGCGTCGCGAGGTCGCCGGCGTCGACGAAGTCATCGCCGTTGAGATCGCCGGGACACGGCGAAGCGGGAACGATCGCCCAGAAGCCGCCCTGGAGTTCGAAGTCCGATCCGCCGAGTGCGGGTCCGGCGTCGGGCGGTCCGATCGAGCCGGTCAGCTCGAAGGTCTCGTTCACCGATGATCCGCCGCCGCCGAGGGTGAAGCGGGTGATCTCGAGTTCGGCGACGTCGCCGGCGCGGGTCGCGGTCGTCGTCGTCGCCGCCAGGGTCAGCGTGGCGACGAGGAGGGTCGGGAAGTTCATGATTGGTTCCTTTCTGGCGACGATCACTGGATGGTGGCCACGCCGCCGTAGGTGCGGTACACGCCCGGCTTGTCGAAGACGTCGTCGGGTTCGTTGTACGTCACGCCGCCGCGAATCCAGAGCGTCTCGCTGGGGGCCAGGAAGATGACGCCGATCTCCACGGTCGGGGCCGGCGACCGCACGGTCCCGTCGACGTCGCCCTGGTTGGCGGGGTCAACGAAGCGGGGCTGGCCGCCGGGGCCGTACACGTCCCGCATGTCCTGGACGTCCTTGTCGCTCAGGAACTCGCGTTGTCCGATGTCGGGGTTGCCGACGAGCGGCTCGATCGTCTGACAGCCGATGATCGGCCCGCAGAACGTGCAGTCACTGAACGCGCAGTTGCTGTAATGCATGACCGAGTCGTAGTCGTAACTGGTTTCGAGCGTCAGCCAGGTGTCGCGGATTTCGAAGTTCGACGTGCAGTCGCCGCCGCTGCAGCAGTCGCCACAGATGTTGTCGTAGTTGATCTGCACCCACGCGTCACGATCCGGCCGGGAGTGCTCGTGCCAGAAGCCGAGGGCGTGGCAGTACTCGTGGGCCATGACGAACATCTCATCCCAGTCCTTGATGTTCATCACCTGGCCGCCGCCGATCATGCCGACGTACGAGTTGTTGGCGCAGCAGCTGTCCTGGATGTGCACGTAGTGCGGCTCGTTGGTGCGGGGCACGAAGGTGACGTTCGAGTTCTCATAGACCCACAGGCCCATGGCGTTCATCGCGAGGAAGCGCTGCTCGGCGGAGACGTTGCCGTCGAACTGGAAGTACACGACGCCCTCCGGCCAGGGAGTCACCAGGAAGCCGGCGGGCGAGACGAACTCCGGCATGACGATGTCGCCCTGCACCTCGTGGCCGACGGGGACGCCGTCGACGAGCGGCGGACCGTCCCATTCGCCGGTGAGGCTGTCGAGATACGCGGCGGAGGGGAGTCGGTCGGCCGGAGCCGCGTCCACGTTCGTCGGCGTCTCGGGACGCGTCGCGTCGGGCGCCGTCGCGAGCGTCGCGGCGATGAGAATGAATGACAGTTCCATCGGAACACCTCCTTTACTGCAGGTTCACGAGCACGAGCACGAGGCCGCGCCCCGATTCGAGCGACGTCATCGCCTTGCCGATTCCCGCTCCGTTGGTGCGGTTCGCATCGGCCGCTTTCATGGCGTGACCCGGCGTGTCGGACGTGGTGAGCATGTCGCCGGGGGCGATCGGGCCGGACGCATCAGCGTCGCACCAGCACCAGACGCGACCCGTCAGCGCGACCGGATGCGCGCCGTCGGCGATCGTGCCCTCCTGCGTCAGCGTCATGCCGACCTCGACGCCGTTGGCGCCGCTGATGATCCCCGCGACCTTGCCGTCATACGCGGCGGTGCTCACCGCCAGTTCGCCCGGCCGCGCCGGATCAATCGAGACGACCATGCCGGGAACGACCGTGTCGCCCGCCACGTCGAACGGTTCGGCGATATCCGAGCCGCCGGTGATCCTGAGCTTCGGAACCGTCACGGTGTCCGGGCCCTCGCCGGACTTCACGAAACCGATCGCGCCGTTGTTGTCCATCGCCAGCGTCCACACAGAATCCGCCACCGGATTGTCGAAGACCAGGCCGACCGTGCCCGCGTACGAAACGCCGGTGCGCCCGCGCAGATGAAGGAACCGGCTCGTCTGGAAGGGATCCTCCGGATCGGCGGTCCCGACGCCGACGTTGCCGCCGACGTACGTCAGGTCCCCGCCTCCACCGTTCCAGAAACCGTCGCCGGCCGGACCCTGCGGGCCCTCCGGACCCTCCGGTCCCTGCGGACCCATCGGCCCCTGCGGACCCGTCGCGCCCTGCGGTCCCGCGGGACCGGTCGCGCCCTGCGGTCCCGGCGCGCCGTCGGCGCCGTCGGATCCCGCCGGACCGGCCGGTCCCTGCCGACCCGTCTCGCCCTGCGGACCCGCCGGGCCCTCGTTCCCGCTCATGGCGTACAACGCGTACGGCGACGCGTTCACCGGCTGACGCGGCGAAAGCACCTGGCCGTTGATCTCAATCTCCACCCAGCGCGGCTCGCCGTTGAACACCGTCAGACCGAAGTCGAGCGGCGTCTGGAACAGACCGTCCGCCACCGACAGGCCGCTGACCGTCACCGGGTCCCCGATCAGGATGTCCGCCACCGGGTCGGCGAAGAGCCGGAACGTGACGTCCACGGTCCCGCTGAAGGCGTCGCCCGCCTGCGTCAGCCGACCCTGGTAGGTGAACTCCGTGGCGGGGTCGCCCGGCAGCACCGCCGCCGCCGCGCTCGCCGCGCACACGATGATCGCGGCCGAGGCCACGCGATTCCGGATGCGTCCGAAGTCGATTCGGTTGATCTTCATCTGGTTGATCCTCACTGGTTCGGAGATGAATGAAGCGTTGAGGCGGGGGAGCCGACCCCCCCGCCGCGAGCCCAGACGGAGTCCGCCGGCGTTGCGCACGCGCTGATTCGAGAAAATTTCGGGTCGCCCGACGTGGTACGCTGCACGCTCCACTCACCGCGATCGATGTGTCATCGAGTCCATCCCCCGATGCGTGACGGCCAGGCGCTCGACATCCTGATGAGCATCGTTGATCTGCCGACGGCCGAACGCGCCGCCGCGCTCGACGAGGCCTGCGGCGGTGACGACGGCCTGCGGGCCCGGGTGGAGGCGTTGCTGGAGGCGGACGCGGCGGCGGATGGTTTCCTGCCGACCGCGGCCGGGGGCGGCCCGGTCCCCCGATCGTCGGACATGCCCGATCGAATCGGCCCCTATCGCATCGAGCGTGAGATCGGGTCGGGCGGTTTCGGCGTTGTCTACGCGGCGGAGCAACAGGCGCCGATCCAGCGCCGCGTCGCCGTCAAGGTGATCAAACCAGGCATGGATTCGCGCGAGGTGGTGCGCCGATTCGAACTCGAACGCCGCGCCCTCGCCCTCATGAACCATCCGCATGTCGCGCGTGTGTTCGACGGCGGCGTGGTGGCGGAGGGGCGGCCCGGCGCGGGTCGACCGTACTTTGCGATGGAGTATGTCGAGGGTCTGCCGATCACCACGTACGCGGATCGGGCGGATCTCGACGCGGCGGCCCGGGTGCGATTGCTGCTGCAGGCGTGCGCCGCCGCGCAACATGCGCATACGAAGGGGATCGTCCATCGCGATCTCAAGCCGAGCAACGTCATGGTCGCCGAGGCGGACGGCTCGGCGCAGTGCAAGGTCATCGACTTCGGCATCGCCAAGGCGCTGGCGGAGGCGGATCAGGCGTCGGCGACGGCGGTGACCTCAGCGGGAGCGCTGGTCGGCACGCCGCAGTACATGAGTCCCGAGCAGGCCCGCGGTTCCGAGGACATCGACACGCGAACCGACGTCTACGCGCTGGGCGTGGTGCTCTACGAACTCCTCACGGGAACGACGCCGTTCGTCTACACGCCGGGGGAGGGCGTCGACGTCTTTCGTCGGCGGCTGCAGACCGCGGATCCGCCCGCCCCGAGTTCACGCCGGCCGCGGGCGGCGGAGACGGACGAGGAGGCGGCGTCCCCCGCGATCCGACCGATGGCCCGTGAGTTCCGCGGCGATCTGGACGCCATCGTGCTCAAGGCGTTGCGTCGCGATCCGGACGAACGCTATCCGACCGTCGCCGCGCTCGCCGATGATCTCCGCCGCTACCTGTCCGACGAGCCCGTCTCGGCCCGACGGCCAAGTCTTGCGTACAAGCTCGCCAAGTTCGTCCGCCGCAATCGGGCGGTGACGATCGCGAGCGCGACGGCGTTGCTGGCGATCATCATCGGGGCCGGGGCCAGCCTCCGTTTCGGCGTCGACGCCCAACGCAACGCCGACCGCGTGCAGGGCATCAACCAGTTCCTCATCAATGATCTCTTCCTCTCCGCCCATCCCGCCGATCTGGGGCCGGAGGCGCGGCTGGTCGATGTCGTCGACCGCGCGGCGCCGTTTGCGGACGAACGCTTCGCCGGCGACCCCGAGATGCTGTTCCGCATCCACACCCTGCTCGGGCAGATGTACAAGAACGTCTACCGCAACGAAGACGCGTGTCGTCACTTCGAACGCGCGATCGAAATGATCGATCACACACCGGGACTCACCGCTGCGCAACGCGCCACCCCCCTGCTGCAGCGCGGCGAAGCGCTGGTCCGTGAGGGACGACTCGACCAGGCGGAAGCCGACGTGCGTCGCGCGGCGGCGCTGTTCGGTCCGGGCGAGGCCGGCGTCCTCAGCGAGCCGGGCGTCAGTCTGCGTCTGGCCATGGTGCTGGCGGCCCAACGTCGGTACGAGGAGGCCGAACCGCTCTTCGTTCGCAGCATCGACGCGTTGATGGAGCGCGATCCGCGTCCGGAACTGCTGCTCGGCGGCGGACTCTCCTCCCGACTCGCCATGCTTGCGGGGCAGGGACGGACAGAAGACATGATCGTCGCGGCGAATCGCCTCATCGACCTCGGAACGAGCGGCCGCGGCGACTTCGCCCGCGCCAATCTTGTCAGCGGACGCTTCTGGAAGGCCAACTGCCTGCTCAACCTCGGACGCTTCGATGAAGCCGCCGACGAGGCGGAGGTGCTCGTGACCGCGGTGCGCGACCGGTGGGGCGCGGCGTCGCCCAACTACGCCAGCGCCATTCAACTCCGTCGCTCCGCCCTGTCGCGGGCCGGACGATACGACGAGGCGGAAGCGTTGCACGGCGAACTCTTCGAAGTGATCGCCGACGTCTTCGGGCCGCATCATTACGAAGTCGAGCGCGCGATGGCGGCCATCGTCGCCCACTACGAGCGCAAGAAAGACGCCGCCGGCTATATCGCCGCCCGCACGCGTCATCTGCTGCTCCGACTCTACGTGGCCGGACCGCGCGAGGCCGAAAGCGTGCGCGCCGTGGCGCAGATCGGCACGGAGCTGCTCGGCGCTCAACCGTGGATCGACGCCATTCGCGCCGAACTCGATGAAGTTCCGCCGGGGCACAACAAGCGCGGCCGGCTCTTCGCCAACGCCGCCATCGCGCTCATCGCGCTTGACGCCGAAGTCGATGCGGACCGGTTGTTCACCGAGGCGGTCGCGGCGACGACCGACGCCGAACGACCGGACGAGGTCCGGCGCATCATTCTCGCCGCGTATCCGGCGCGACTGGAGTCGGAGGGGCGGGACGCCGAAGCGTCGTCGTGGCGGAGCCGTCTGGCGGCGCCGGCGGAGTCGGCGTCAGATCGATGACAATCCTGACGATTTGAACTCCTTCGCGTACGAACGCGTGCTCAGCGTCACGCCGAGGAGTTCGCTGGCGTACGATTCGAGATCGACGAAGGAGATGTCGAGCGCGTCGTCGAGCAGGCCTTCGTTCGCCCAGCGCGGATCGAGCAGAGAGCGATAGAACGCAATCGTCAGCTCGCCTCCCCGCTCGACGAAATCCATCGCCGCGCGAAAGACGCCGAAGTCCCCGGTGACGAGACACGCGTCGGGCCCGTTCGTGTCGTCCGTGTCGTCATCGCCGCCCGCGCGTCCGATGAGCACGCCGAGGCTGTACGCGATCGCCGGGGCCAGCGAGGACTGCCGGTCGCGCTGACCACCGGTCGATTCCGTCGCGGCGGGGGCGTCGGTCCACGTCCACCAGAACGGAATCGCCTCCACCGCAAACCCCATCCGCTCGATGCTGCTCACGAACGCCGACTGCTTTTCGTTGCGCGGCTCGATCGGCACGAACGCCAGGGAGACCTGCGCCGGGGCCAGATCCTCCGCCACGCGAATCGCCGCGAGCCGATCCTTCAGCTTGTCGAACTCGTGCCGCTTCGCCCCGAAGTGCTGTTGAGCCAGATACAGCGCGTGTCCGTCGACGTAATTGACGGCGTTGACGCTGGCGTGCCGAGTGGCCAAGACGCTGTCTCCTCAGAGCGGCCCCCGCCGGACATCGATCCGCCCGCGCATGACCTTACCCGCCCCCGGAAGGCCGTCAAGTCGACGCCCCGCCGGAGGTTGCGCGGCGGTGGATTTCCACCGATTTTGAGGGACGCCGGTATCACCGCCCGCTCGCCCCGCCTCTGATCATCGCCCCTCCTGTTGAAAGGACGTTCCGCCATGCCTGCTTCTCATCCAGTCTTCGTCTCGCCGGTTCTGGCCGGCGTCGCCGCCGCGCTCGTCGGATCGGCCGGCGCTGCGCCCGCCCCGGTCCCCTTCGAGACCAACGCCTGGTCCGCTGACACCGGCTACTACCAGGCCGAGGACAGCGCCTGGTGGCCGGAGGCGATGACGGTCGACGACTTCAACGGCGACGGTCGTCTGGACGTGGCGATCGCGAACTGGGGCAACTTTCTGCCGATCGCGGAGCGGGTGAGCGTGATGCTGGGGTCGGACGACGGTCGCTACGCCCCGGCGACGCACTACACCACCCCCGCCGCGACGTACGCGATCGTCAGCGCTGATCTCGACGGCGACGGCGACATCGATCTCGTCTCCGGCGACTGCGGCTTCTTCGGCGACGGCGAGACGATCACCGTGCTGCTGAACGACGGGCTCGGCGTCTTCTCGGTGGAGGGGTCGTACGACGTGGGCGGGACGGGCGTCACGGAGATCGTGCTCGCCGATCTCACCGGCGACGGCGTCCTCGATGCGCTCACCGCGAACTACGCCGGCTCGCAGTCGGGGAACACGATCTCGATCCTGCCGGGCGACGGCGCGGGCGGCTTCGGGTCGCCGAGCGTGTTCACGGCGATGACGGGCGTGCGCACGGTCGCGGCGGGGGATATCGACAACGACGGCGATCTCGACGTGGTCGCGGCGAGCGGGGCGACGCTGAACCAGTTCACCACCGCCGCGCTCTTTGTGAACGACGGCCTCGGCGGTCTCGGTCCGGCCCAGATGCTGCCCTCGATGACGAGCGGCGGCGTCTTCTACCCGAGCCTGCGAATCGCCGACATGGACAACGACGGCGATCAGGACATCATCTACGCCGACCTCAAGCTTCACCACGCCGGCTTCGGCTCTGCGTACGCCGTGGCCGTGCACCGGAACGACGGGGACGGCGACTTTCCGACCGTCGACAAGCACGTCATCGCCGCGTACACGGGCGGGTTCTCGTCGATCGAGATCGCGGACCTCGACCTGGACGGGCGGCTCGACATCGCGGGGACGCACGACGCCAATGAGAACTGGGGCGTGCTGTTGCAGCAGCCGGACGGCGGCTTCGGCGAGTATCTCTCCCTCAGCGCGGGCGAGTATCCCACCGACGTCAAGGCCCGTGATGTCGACGACGACGGCGATCCTGATCTGCTCGTCCTCGCGCACTTCGGCCAGACGCTGACCACGTTCGTCAACCCCGGCGACGGGCGGTTCGGCCACGTCCGCAACGCCGATGTCGGCTGGGCCGGCGCGTACCACTTCGACGTCGGCGACATCGACAACGACGGCGATGTCGACATCGCCACCACCCGCGGCTACGCGAGCAACGGCACGGTCACCGTGACCCGCAACAACGGCGACGGCTCGTTCGCTCCGCCGCAGCACATGGATGCGCCCGTCTACGCGAGCTCCGTCAAGCTCCGCGATCTCAACAACGACGGCTGGCTCGACCTGCTGTGGGCGGACAAGTATCCGCCGTACAGCTTCCGCTGGAAGTTCAACCTCGGCACGGGCGCGTTCGAGTCGCAGACCCGGACCGTCGCCAATGTCTTCACCTGCGGCGTCACGCTCGACGACGCCATCGACGCCCATGACTTCGACAACGACGGCGACCTTGACGTCGTGCTCATGGAGAACCTCGGGTGCGGCGGCCAGGTGATCAACAAGCGACTCTTCATCTGCGAGAACGACGGGGCCGGCGGACTCGCCGTGGTCACGATCATCGAGAACTACGTCGCGCCGTACGAGATGATGTTCGGCGATGTCAACGGCGACGGCGCCCTCGATATCGTCGTCGCCGCCAACACCATCGAGGTCTTCCTCGGGAACGGCGACCTGAGCTTCCAGCCCGGCGTCGTCTCCGGCGGACTCGCGGCGAAGAACGGAACGCTCGCCGATATCGACGGCGACGGCGACCTCGACGTCATCCTGACCATCCCCGCCCAGAGCACCACGGGGAACGCCATCGGCGTCATGCGCAACGACGGGAGCGGCGGCTTCGCGCCGATCCAGCTCACGAACGCGAGCCGGTCGCCGAACCTCTCGGTACAGACCGCCGTCACCACCGGCGACGTCGATGACGACGGCGACCTCGACGTGCTCGTCGGCAACTACAGCACCAACTCCATGTCCGTCTTCCTCAACGACGGAACCGGCCGCTTCGCCCCGCAGTTCCACGTCGCGGCGGCGGACAGCGTCCGTGACATCCGCTACGCCGACATCACCGGCGATGGACGCCCCGACTTCCTGGCCACCGCGACCTTCACCTTCGCCGGCGAGAGCGGCGGCTCGGGCGTCGTCATCCTGCCCGGACTTGACGCCGCGCCGCCCGCGACCCCCGGCGACATCAACGGCGACGGCGTCGTCGGACCCGCCGACCTCTCGGCCCTGCTCGCCGCGTGGGGCGCCTGCCCCGACTGCGCGGCGGACCTCGACAACGACGGCGACGTCGACGCGTCGGATCTCTCGATTCTCCTCGCCAACTGGAGCACGTGACCCGCGTCCTGACCCGACGCCGGTCCGGCCTCGCGCCCGGCGATCATCCCCCGCACGCTCTCTCTCCCCGCACGCTCTCTCTCCCGGCGCGGGCCTCTCTCCGGCCCGCCGCCCCCCCGCCCGCCCCCGATGCATCCTCTGCCTCGGGGGCGGCGGCGCGCCAACGAGGCGCCGTTCCCCTGTTCCCCTGCTCTCCTGTTCTCGCGATCCTCGGTCAGAAGTCATCCCCGCCGCGCCCGAGGCGGTCCGCCGGCGCGCCGCGGACGGCGTCGTCCAGCGGCTCCAGCCGTCGCCCGCCGGCGCGGAAGCGGGCCACGTGGGTGTATCCCGCATCGCGCAGCCGCGCCGCTGCGGCGTGAAAGTCGCGCAGCAGATGGGCGGCCTGGTGACAGTCGGACGAGATCGTGGTCGTGATGCCGCGGGCGTGACATCGTTGCAGCAGATCGAGCGTGGGGTATGCGTCCTGGACGGCTTTGTGCCAGCCGGCGGTGTTGACCTCGACCACGAGATCCCCCGCCGCGATTGCGTCGAGCGCCTCGTCGATCGCGTCGTTCGGCTCGGTCGACGGGAAGAACCCGAACTTCTTCGCCAGATCCAGGTGCCCGATGATGTCGACCAGCCCGCTCGCGGCGAGATCGCGGATGTTCATCCAGTAGCGTCGATGCACGTCGTCGACTTCGGCGGGCGAGAGCTTCGACCACGCCGTCGCGCTCATGTCGACGCAGAAGTCGCCGACGAAGTGGACGCTGCCGATCAGGTAGTCCCACGGATGATCCGCCAGCGCGGTGCGCACTCGATCGACGTGATCCGGGTCGTCGAACCAGTCGATCTCGAGTCCGAGACGCACGTCCACATCGACATCGTCGCGATCGCGTTCGGTAAGGACGGCGTCGACGTAGTCGTTCAGCCGCGCGGCGTCGGACATCGCCCATTCGAACGTCCGGCCGTCCGGGGCGGGGGTGAAGTGATCGCTGTAGCCGAGTTCATCCACGCCAAGCCGGGCCGCCGCGTCGAGCAGTTCGCGGGGCGAGGCCTTGCCGTCGCTGAAGGTTGTGTGACAGTGGTAGGTGGCGAGCATGGGAAAAGGATAGTCGGGGGCGAGACGCCGCGCCGGGTCCTGAAATACGCGCGGCATCTCCCCCATTTCACCACGGAATCCTGCGCCGGGCCTTGCGTCCTGTCGATTCCGACCGACACTTCGAACTGAGTGGGACACGGGGGCGGCAAGGAGAATCAAGATGGCGATCCTGCACCCCGAGGGCGGTGAGCGGCGCGATCAGCGCGCGCGAAACCGATCGACGACGTGTTCATCCTGCCTGCAAGGCGTGTTGATCGTGGTGACGGCGCTGCTGATCGCGGCGTCGCCGGCGCTTGCCAAGAACCGCAAGTGCGAATCGTGCGGCCCCGGCGACGGCGAACCCCCGACGCCGCCGAGCGATCGCGTGCTGAAGCGATGCATCAGCGACAACAACCGGACGACCTACAACCTCTACTGCGTGAATCAGAGCTACTTCAAGGGCGAGATCGTCCTGAACGACGGCCAGGAAGGCGAGATGAGCTACTGCTTCGGCAAGTGCGTCTACACCGGCGGACTGAACACCCGGATCTTCTGCACTGACAAGAACGGGAACTGGACCCGGATCGTTCACTTCAACTGGGATCCGAACTGCGGCGTCTCGCTCGCCAAGGCGGGACAGAAGGACACGGAGACCAAGGCGCAGTGGGAAGCGCGGCTGCGGCAGCAACTGGCCGACGCCGGCTGCCGCGCAAATGTTTATGAAACCACCATCGGCGGCGGCGGTCCCCTCTCGGGTCTGCAGTTCGTCACCGTGCTGAAGTTCGGCGAGGTGATCGCGGAGTTCTCGCTCACGCCGGACGAGGCGGAGGAAGCGTACGCGGGCGGCAACGAGTTCCTGGTCGAGTCGGACATGATGGGCGACGTGGGAACCGCGCAGACGGACATCGTCTCGCTCGTCGTCGACGACTACGAGGACGGCGTGGTCGGCGACCGCTACTCGGCGCTCGGCGGCGCGGATCCGCCGGTGGAGAGCGGCGGGGCCCTGTCGTTCTCGTTCGAGAATCCGGGCGAGGGCCTGAACATCGACGTGCTCGATCTCAACCCGATGTGCGTCGAGTTCGCGGAGATGACCCTGACGACGTTCCCGACCGGCGCCGGTCTCGGCCTCGAGAT
Source organism: Phycisphaerales bacterium (assembly GCA_965227335.1). GTDB lineage: Bacteria > Planctomycetota > Phycisphaerae > Phycisphaerales > SM1A02 > CBDDFV01. Next base: position 487,528 of record CBDDFV010000012.1, on the reverse strand, counting down.
GGCGTTCGAGAACGGGAACAGCCTCGAATGGCAGGTCTTCCAGACGAACTCCGTGAACATCAAGGCGGTGCAGAAGAACGGACCGGTGACCACCACGCTTTACTCCGGGGCCATCGCCGACCTCGACGCCAGCGACATCAAGTCGATGGCGGTCGACTGGGTGAAGAATACGAACGGCTTCGATTTCGCGGAGTTCGAGATCACCACGACCGACGGGCGACGCATCAAACGCACCGTCGAATCGGGACTCGAACATGATGATGCGCGAACGTCCGCCTATCGCATGACGGGACTCGACATCAGCGCCGACCCGACCGTGTCGATCGGCGCCGTGACCTTCTCCCCGGTCCACGACAGCGGACCGGTGCTCTTCTTTGACTGTCCCGCGGATCTCGACGGAAACGGCGAGGTCGGCCCGGGTGACCTCGCCATACTGCTCGCCAATTGGGGCGGGGACGACGTCGGAGATTTCGACGGCGATTGCATCGTGGGCCCGGCCGACCTCGCGTTCCTTCTGGCTGAATGGGGCGACTGTGATCAGTGCGGCTCCATTCACGCCGGGGACTGCTTCGACGCGAACAACACGCCCGGGTGCGCGGACGCGGCGTGCTGCGCCGGCGTGTGCGACCTCGATCCGTTCTGCTGCGAGGTGAGCTGGGATCAACTGTGCGTCGACGCCGCGCTCGTCACCTGCAGCCCCGACGCCTGCGGACAGGCTGGCGACTGCTGCACCGTCCACGACACGCCCGGCTGCGACCAGAGCCTCTGTTGCAGCGCGGTCTGCGGGCAGGATCCCTTCTGCTGCGAGGTCAACTGGGACTCCCTCTGCGTCGACGCCGCGCTCGACAACGCGCTCTGCCTGTGCGAGAAGGAGCCGTGCGTCGTGTGCCCGGACGGCGGCGTGCCCGAGGGCGAACCGTGCGGGGCGGACACCAACGGCGGCTGCAATTCGACGCCGACCGTGTTCGGATCGATCTTCTGCGGCGCCGCGATCTGCGGCACGGCGTGGTCCGACGGCGGAATCCGCGACACCGACTGGTACCTGGTGGAAACGTCCGATCCGTGCACGACGCTGACCGCGACGCTGACCGCCGCGTTCGACGGCGTGGTCTTCATCGTCGGCGGCGTCCCCGACTGCGCGCCGGTCGTCCTCGGCGCGGCGGGCGACGGCGGGAACTGCGCGGCGGGCTCGCCGGCGGTCGCCGACGTCGGCCCCGGCCTCTACGCCATCTTCGTCGCCACCGCCGACTTCGAAGGGTTCCCGTGCGACAGCGGGCTCAACGACTACACCGTCGCGCTCGCCTGCACGCCGTGCGACCCCGGACCCGTATGCGGCGACGGGGCCGGACCGTGCTTCGAACCCAACGGCACACCCGGATGCGACGACGTCCCGTGCTGTGAGGCCGTCTGCGCACAGGACCCCTTCTGCTGCGACGTGGAATGGGACCAGATCTGCGCCGACCTCGCCCTCGGCACGCCCGAGTGCGGCGCCCCGCCGTGCGATCTCATGTGCCCTGACAATGGCATCCCGGAAGGCGAGCCGTGCGGCGCCGATACGAACGGCGGCTGCAACTCCACGCCGGCGGCCTTCGGGAGGATCCTCTGCGGCGAGACGATCTGCGGAAACGCCTGGGCTGAGGGCGGAACCCGCGACACCGACTGGTATCTCGTCGAGAGTCCGACTCCGTGCACGCTCATCGCGACGCTCAACGCGGAGTTCAACGGCGTGGTCTTCATCGTCGGCGGCATCCCCGAGTGCGAACCGATCGTGCTCGGCCAGGCGGGAGACGCGAACGCATGCACGCCCGGTCTCCCCGCCGTCGCCGACGTGACGCCGGGCATCTACGTCGTCTTCGTCGCCCCCGCCGACTTCGACGGCGCGCCCTGCAACAGCGGCATGAACGACTACATCCTGAGCGTCGACTGTAACTGTGAACCCCCGCCGCCCGTCTGCGGACCGGGCGCCGGCTCCTGCTTCGAACCCAACGGCACGCCGGGCTGTGAAGACGCCTTCTGCTGCAAACTCATCTGCGCACAGGACCCCTTCTGCTGCGATACGCAATGGGATCAGATCTGCGTCGACCAGGCCGTCGACCAGTGCGGCGTGCCATGATCGAACGGTCCTCACCATCGGCCGCACGCCGACCCGCCGATGTTCCCGATCGTCGGTCCCCGGTCCCGGGGCTTTCGAACCCAGCGCAGGGTTCGACGCCGGGCCGGGGGCCTGACCCGGGGGACCGCTTCCGGGACGCCGTCAGGAAGGACCGATTGCTGTTTGGGGTCATCTCGTCGAAGTCGAGCGGGCCCGCCGGGCCGCTGAGCTCACCGGCGATCAACGCCTGCTGCAGCGCGGCGACGCGAGCCTCGTGTTCCTCTAAGGAGCCGCAGGCCCGCACGGACCAACTCGCCCGCGCTCGCACAATGATCGGCTGAGATGTGAGTGTTCCCATCACGCCCCGCGGGGCACGCTCAGACGCGGACGCTCGTACGCGCCGCCCATCATGCCCAGCGCGGCGAGGATCGTCGTGCGGGCCAGCAGCAGCGTCAGATCGCCGTCCAGCGACAACTGCACCAGCGGCAACGCGCCGGGCGTGTCCTCGAAGACGTCGAGATGGAACAGGCCGTCCCGCTCGATGAGACGCGCGGCGTACTCGCGCTCCGGACGGATCTCCGTCCGCAGCGAACCGCCGCCGCGCGGATCCGGCGTCTCCGCCCAGACCACCACCGTCGCACCGTCGCCCGCCTGATTGGGCGCCACACGGATCGCCACGGCGCCGAAATCGCGACGCGCGCCCGTCGCCCGACCGCCGTTGCGCGACAGCAACGCCTCGAGCGCCGGCGTCAGACACGGCCAGCGAATCTCCATCACCGCGGGAAGCGTGTCGAGCGTCGCGGCGCCGGGGGTCGAAATCGTTCGGTGAATAATGGTCATGACAACAGTCGGTGTGCAACAGGCGGAACGCCGTCAGTCGGTCGGCTCCAGCAGACGCGCGGCGGCCTCGAGGCCTTCGCCCGACGGGCTGATGAAACGATCGCTCAGCGTCTCGATGAGTTCGATGATGAACAGCATCTCGTCGAGACGCTGATTGTGGGAGGCGATGGTCGCGGTGTTCTCGTCAAGGTCCGTCGTGGTCTCTCGACAATCGCGGAGCGACTCCATCAGCGGGTCGATCTCGCGCTTCTTTCGTTCGCGAATGATGGTGCGGCAGAGTTTCCAGACATCCTGCTCCGCCTGGAAGTACTCCTTCCGGTCGCCACGCTGGTGGACGCGATGCACGATGCCCCAGTCAACGAGGTTCCGCAGGGTCATCGACGCGTTGCCGCGCGAAACGCCGAGCCGGTCCATGACCTCGTCGGTGTTCATCGGGTCGCCCGTGATGTAGAGCAGGGCGTGCACCTCCGCCATGGAGCGCGGGATACCCCACTGGGCCCCCATCTGCGCCCACGCGGCGATGAAGCGGTCCTGCGAATCACGAAGAGCGACCGGGTCGGTTTCCTCGCGACCCGCCGCACCCGCATCCACCGAAATGTGATCATCACGCACCATCAATATCAACATCGTATCAAACCCGCGTTGAATGGGTGGAATTTTCAAATGTTTTTGAAATCAATGAGACATCGAGGCTGACGGGGGATTCCGGGGTCATGCGAGCGGGCGCGCTGGGGGTGGAACACGGGATTGAACGGGGGCGGACAGCATGCGTCGGGCGGGATCCGTCCGCGCCGAACATGCCGCTCTCCCTCCGGCCCTTCACGACGTTTCACCACCGAATCTCCGATATATCGCAACCCGATATATCGGATCCACGTAGGGTGTGGTGATGAGTGCTTCCGCATCGAACTCGGGATCGGGATCAGGATCGCCCTCCGCCTCGTCGAAGGGCGGCCGGTCGGGTCGTCGGCCGAAGAAGCAGGACGTCGAGTTGGCCGTTCTGGCGTTGCTCGCGGACGGACCAAGCTACGGCTATGCGATGGCCCGCGAGATCGCCGCGCGTTCCGACGGCGGTCTCTCGCTGTCGCCCGGCGTGCTGTATCCGATGCTCCGGCGGATGGAGCAGGACGGTCTGCTCACGACCTCGTGGGAGACGATCCGCTCGGGCCGGCCGGAGGCGGAGGACACCGACGGCCGCCGGCGCAAGTGGTACGAGCTTTCAGCGCGAGGACGGAAGCAGCTCGAGCAACGGATCGAGGCGCATCGCGCGTGGACGCGGATGATCGACCGGTTGATTCGTCCGACGCAGGAGGAATCGACATGACGCGGCTTGGCGCTCATGGCGACACGCGCCGGGAGGACCGCGAATCCGCGTCCGCCTCGCGTGCGATCGACGCGTGGCTCGATGTGCTCGCCTCGATGCTGCGGGTGAAGGCGGACGAGCGCGATGCGATCGTCGACGAACTGCGTGACCACCTGACCCGACGGATGTTCGACCGGATGCTCGCCGGACGCCACGAAGACGACGCCGCGCTCGACGCGCTGCGCGAACTCGGCGACGCGGCGAGCGTCGCCCGCCAGTACACGAAACACGACGCCCACTTCTCCAGGAGACGAACCATGATGACCTATGGCGCCCTTGGCCTCGGCGCGGCGGCGACCGCGCTCAGCGTGACCGTGCTCACCTCCAGCGTGGGCGATGTCGCGTCGCCGGTCGATACGTCGGTGTTTGACGATCACGTCACGCTCGATGCGTTCGCGGACACTCTCGCGGGACGCGATTTCCCGATCGGCGAGGTGGCGCTGGACGAGGCGTTCGACGCGCTGCGCGCCGCATCGGAGGTGTCGTTCACCGTCGTCTGGACGGCCTTTCTTGAGGAGGGCTTCAGCGGCGAGGACACCTTCGACATCACGTCGGGCGACGCGGCACTCGCCTTTGCCGAACTGACGGACCTGCTCCGCGCCGAGGGCGTCGATATCGCGTGGCGGGACGACGAGTCAGGCCCGCGGCTCGCCACGGCGGCGTACTTCGACGCCCGTGAGGTTCGTCTCGCGGCGTACGACCTGCAGCCGCTCTTCGACGCCGGCGTCGACATCGGCGAACTGCAGGAAGCCGTCACCATGTTCGTGCATCCGACCTACTGGGCCAACAACGGCGGTCGACTGGCCCGCATGCAGATCGTGGGCGAGCATCTGTTCATCGAGGCGCCGGCGCGCACGCATGCGAAGACCCGGTGGATCATCGGACAGGTGATCGACGCCGAACCGCTCCCCGGCGCGCACGCCGGGGCGGGACCGGGCCTCGGGCGCGGCGGGGGGCCGGGGGCGCCGGGGGCTGGGCGGGGTCTGGCGGGTGAGTACGAACCCGGCGTCGGTCGGGGCGGGGGCGTCGGCGGCGCGCGCTGAGCGTCTTTCTCCGCTGTCCGGCCTTGCCTCCGGTCGGTGTTTCCGACGACACTTGGAAGCGCCGGGACCCGCATCCAGAGGAGGCGCCGTCATGTGTCCTGCGATCGTGAAGCGAATCGTGGTCGGAGGGGCGGGGCTGGCGATCGCGGCGATCGCCGCCGCCGGCTCGGGACCGACCTGGGTCACCTTCATCGACGACACGGCCGGGCGTCTCGCCGCCCCGCCGACCCTCGGGCGTGACGACGTCGAGCAGAAGACGTACGCCGCCGCGGACTTCGACCAGGACGGCGATGTCGACCTCGTCGTCGCCCGCAAACAGCCATGGAGCGCGCCCGGCCGACGTACGAACGTGCTGCTCATGAACGAAGACGGCGTGCTCACCGACCGCACCCACGCGTTCGCCAGCGCGGCGGACGACGGCGGGGCGGGCTTTCTCGACCCGACCAACGACCGCGGCGTGACGACCGCCGACGTCAATGACGACGGCTGGATCGATGTCGTCACCGCCGCCTTTCTCGGCGACGGGCTGCCGAAGACGATCAGCCATCCCCGCATCTATGTGAATCTCGGGGCGGACGAATCCGGGACGTGGCTCGGTTTCCGCTACGAAGAAGCGCGGATTCCGCAACTCGAGCGCGAGGGGGCGCCGCGCTTCACCGCGGTCGCGGCGGGCGACGTCACCGGCGACGGGCTCGACGACCTCTACTTCGTCGACACCGATCTCGGCGGCCCGCAGGACGTCGACTTCAACGACCGTCTGCTCATCAACGTCGGCGCGGGGTTCTTCTTCGACGACACCGCGGAGCGGATGACCGAGGAGATGACGGTGACGAGCTTCGCGCACTCGGCCGCGATCGTCGACATGAACGGCGACGGCGCGGCGGACATCGTGCGCTCCTCCAACGGATTCCCGACCATGGGCGTCACCATCGCCTACAACGACGCCGAGGACATCGGCGCCTTCCACGTCATTGACGTCGTTTACACCGGATCGCCGACCTTCGTCTCGGCGGCCGACCTCAACGACGACGCGCTGCCGGATCTCGTGGTCACCGACGACGGGGCGGATCGCTTCCTGATCAACCTCGGCAATGACGCCGACGGCTTCGCCCAGTTCAGTTCGTTCGTCATCCCCAACAGCAGCGGGTTCGGCGGGGATTCCGCCGTCGCCGATCTCAACGGCGACGATCTCGTCGACATCCTCATCACCGACATCGACTGGGAGATTCCCGGCTGCAACCGCGTCACCGGCCTGCATCAGAACATCAGCGACGGCGGGCCGGCGGCGTTCGCCGGTCCTGACGGCGGGACGATTTCAAATGATGAACTGCGGGGCGTGCACGACGCGGCGGTTCTGGACGTCGACGGCGACGGCCGCCCCGATCTCGTGTTCGGCCGCTGCGACGGCACGCGGGTCTACCTGAACCGGACGACCTGTCTCGGCGACTTCAATGACGACGCCGCGGTCGACGCGGCGGATCTCGCGATCCTGCTGTCTCTCTGGGGCGTGTGCGACTTCTGCCCCGAGGACTTCGACGCGAACGGTCTGATCAACGCCGCGGACCTCGCGGTGCTGCTCAACGCGTGGGGCGACTGCTGATCGGGTCGGCGGTCACCGCACCGGGTACGGCGGGGGCGTGGGCTCCGGGCGGGGCTGGGTTTCGAGTTTCTGCCGGAGTTCCCGGATGGCGCGGTCGAGTTGCGGATCGCGTCCCGCGAGTTCGTCCGCGGGGGTGATGTCGACTTCGATGTCCGGAGCGACGCCGCTGTTCTCGAGCGACCAGCCGCGCGACGGCTCCCACCAGGCGAATTCGGGTTGCGTCGACAGGCCGCGATCAACGAACGGCTTGTCGCCGCGAATCCCGACGACGCCGCCCCACGTCCGCGTTCCGATGAGGGGGCCGAGTCCGCGGAGCCGGAACGACTCGGGGAAGATGTCGCCGTCGGAGCCGGCGTACTGGTTGATGAGCGCGACCATGTGCGCGTTGAGCGCGCGGGCGGGGATGGTTTCGACGGAACCGTGGCGGGGCTTGAAGTACCCGGTCGGCGTCCGCATGAGTCGGTCGAGGATCATCTGGCTGACGAACCCGCCGCCGTTGTCCCGCACGTCGATGATGACAGCGGGTTTCTTCGTCTGGCTGCGGAACTGCTCGAAGAACAGCGCCAGCCCGCGCCCCATCATGTCGGGGATATGGATGTAGCCGATCCGTCCGTCGCTGGCTTCGGCGACGGCGCGGCGGTTGTCCTCGACCCACGTCGTGTAGCGGAGGGCGGATTCGTCGGGCAGCGTCACGACGGTGTAGGTTCGTTTGCCCATGCCGCCGGCGTCATCGGAGACGCTGACCGCGACGGGTTCGCCCGCCTTGTCCTGCAGCAGTTCGAAGACGTTGACGCCGAGGCCGACGGGAGCGCCGTCGACGGCGACGAGGAAGTCGCCCGCTTCGACATCAAGGTGCGCCCCGTGGAGCGGGCTGCGGCGCTCCACGGCGCCGGGGTGGCCGGGGAGAACGCGATCGATGCGGACGCCGCCGGCGGTCGGCGTGAGGTCGAGTCCGAGCAGGCCCACCGCGACCGGCTGCGCCCGCCGCCGCTGGTCGCCGCCCCACACGTACGCGTGGCTCGTCCGCAGTTCGCTGAGCATCTGGGCGATGACGTCGTTGAGGTCGTTGCGATCGGCGAGGATGGGCAGGAGCGCTTCGTACTTCGTCTTCATCGCCGCCCAGTCGACGCCGACGAAGTTGGGGGCGAAGAAGAAATCGCGTTGCAGCCGCCACGCCTCCGCGAGGATCTGTCCCCATTCGGCCGGCGGATCGATGATGAGATTGACGTCGCCGAGGTCGACCGCCTCGAGTTCGCCGCCGACCTCGCCGTGCAGGAACCCCTCGGCCGTGAGCAACGCCAGCCGCGCCTTCGAACCGCTGACCGTGTACGCCGCGACGTCCGGCCGGATGACCTGTCCCTCTTCCTCGAGCAGGTTGTAGTGCACGAGTTGTCCGACCTGAGCGGCGTCGGCTCCGAAGTCGTCGTCGTCGAGCAGGCCCTGCATCGCGGTCTCGCGGAACAGGACGCCGCCGGCGACAGCTTCGAGATCCGCGTAGGCGCCGGGCTGGATCGGCAGGAGGTGCTGACGCTCCGCGATCCCGTCGGGATCGAGGGCGACGGTCCAGTCCGCCATCGGGTCGCCGATCTCCGCGAGGTCGGCGCCTTCGTCCTGCAACTGGATCAGCCGCTCCTGCTCGGCGAGTTCGCCGTTCGCCCACGCCTTGAGGTCGAAGCCCGTCGTCAGCGCGGCGAGCGGATGGGGCGGGGGCGTCGCGCCGGTGAGCGGAACCGCGACCACCTGCATGCCCGGCAGCGACGCCGCGCGAAGATCGAAGTCGTCGACCCACGGATTGAAGTGACGGTGCGAGAGGAAGTAGAGGTACTTGCCCTGCGGGTCCCAGCGCGGCTCGATGTCGTCGTACTGTCCGGCGCTGACCTCGAACGTGCGGCTGGTGCGCACGCTGTAGAGCCAGATCGAATGCAGTCCGTTCGGCATCGGCTTCGCGTACGCGACCCACTGCCCGTCAGGCGAGAAGCGGTAATCGGTGATTTCGCCCGCCTCGGACTGATCGATCTGCACGCGATCGAGCGTCCGAAGACTCAGGTAATGAAGCCGCATCGTCTTGTCCGCGAAGACGACGCCGTCGCCCGACGGCGAGGCGACGGGCGGGAAGAGCCACGCCTCGCGGTCCTCGGTCATCGCGGATGGCGGAGCGCCGCCCTCGGACCCGACGATCGCGATCTGCTGCTCACCCGTCGCGTCGGAGATCATCACGATGTTCTCCGGGCCGGCGTACGTCGCCCCCCACTCCCGCGCGTCCGCGCTGCGGGTGAGCTGGAAGGGACCGCCGACGTCAAGCGGCGCGAGCACGAGTTCGCCCCGCGCGCCGATCAGCAGCCGATCGCCGTCCGGCGACAGGGCGAACTCCGACAGATGCTCGCGGATCGACGTCGGACGCGCCCGCGCGCCCAGGCGATCGCTCGCGAGCTGAACGTCCAGACGCGTCAGCGATTCGTCACGCACGTCGTACAACGCGAGCCGGCCGCCCTGCGAAAACACGAGACGCGAACCACGACGCGCGGCGTCGCCGTTGAGATCGCGCAACTCGTACCCCGCCGGGGCCGTGGGATCCGCCGCGTCCGGGGCGAATGTCGTGTGCTGCTTCACGTCGCCTTTGCGCGGCGTATCGGAGTAGATGTTCGTGTGACCGTCGCGATCCGAGACGTAGAACACCCGCCCCAGCACGAACGTCGGGTACAGATCGTTCGCCTCGTTCTCGGTGAGGTTGAGGAACAGTCCGGAGTCCGGCTCGCCGACCCAGATCTCCGGCGCCGTGCCGCCGCGATAGCCCTTCCACATGATCCGGTCCCGCGCGACCCGCGAGAACGCAATGACGCGTCCCGTCGTGCTCATCGCCGCCTGGCTGACGTCGCCGAACTCGAAACGCAGCGGCATCCCGCCCGCCGTCGACACTTCGTGCAGTTCGGGATGTTCGAACGGATGGGAGCGCGGCGAGGCGAAGAGCACGCTTCGTCCGTCCGCCGACCAGCTCACCACGCGATCGTCGCCGGGGTGAAACGTGAGCCGCTTCGGCGCGCCGCCGTCGATCGGCATGATGTAGACGTCCGCGTTGCCGTCGTACTCCGCGGTGAAGGCGATCATCGTTCCGTCCGCATTGATCCGCGCCGCGCCCTCGCGCCCGGGACTCGACGTCAGTCGGTACGCGATGATCGGCGCGCTCAGCGCATCGGCGTCCTCCGGCAGGCGGGCGGTCCAGAGGTCCCCCTCGCTGGCGAAGATCAGACGATCCCCGTGCAGGGCGGGCTCCCGGCAGTAGCCGGGCGACGCGGCGTCGATGGCGGACGTGAGACCGGCGCCAATGGCCGCGCCCAGAACGGCGGAACGAAAACGCATGCATCAACCTCCGAAACCCCCGCACGAAATCGATCCGGAACGATTCTGCACCTTACAACGCCACGGGTCGGGCGGCTACCATCGGGATATGGCTTTGATCCCCGACCCCGCCCGTCGTCACACGCCTGGTCGCGTCGTGTGCTCGTTCGTTCTGCTCGTGTTCGCATGCGTTGCGGCCGCGACCGCTCACGCCGCGCCGCCGGAGGTGATGTCGATCAGCGTGAACGACGGCGATCTCGCGGTTGACCCGGGGCTGACCGAGATCCGCATCGCGTTCGATCAGGACATGACGATCGGGGGTCATTCGGTGACCGGGGGCGGCCCGTTGTTTCCGGAACTGACCGGTCCCCCGCGCTGGCCCGATCCGCGGACCTGTGTCATCGACGTCCGGCTGGCCCCGGGTCGGCTGTACACGTTCGGCCTGAACGCGGGCGCGTACACGGGTTTCCGTTCCGCGGCGGGTGAGATCCTGCCGGGACGGACGCTGACGTTTGCGACACGCCCCGCGTCCGACACGCCGGCGCCCGACGCCGAGGCGCTTCGACGCGCGGTCCGGACGCTCGAGGATTCGCTGCTGACGCGGTACGCCTATCGCGACCGACTCGGGATCGACTGGTCCGCGCGAGTGGCGGCCGCGCGGGACGAGCTGCTCGCGTCGCCGTCGTGGGTCGCGTTCGTCGTCCGGCTCCGGGAGGTGCTGAGCGGGGCGGAGGATGGACACATCTGGATCGATTTCGACGGCGGTCGTCTCCCGACGTATCAGCACGATCGCGCGGCGAACATCAACGGGCGCGTTCTGTCCCGTCTGGTGCCGAATCTCCGACGCATCAACCGGACGGTGTCGGCCGGCCGGTTCGACGACGGCGTTGCGTACCTGTGGATCGCGAGCTGGTCGAACAATCGGCAGAAGGATCTCGAGGCGGCGCTGGAGGTCATCGAGTCGTCGGCGGACGCGCCGGGCATGATCATCGACGTGCGGATGAACGGCGGCGGCAACGAGATGCTGGCCCGGCGGATCGCAAGCTGTTTCCTCGACGAGCCGCGCGTCTATGCAAAGCACGTCTTCGTTGATCCCGAGGATCCCGACGGCTGGGGCGAGGTGCAGGAACGGACGGTTCGGCCGGCCGCGACGCCGCCGACGTTCGACGGTCCGGTCGCGGTGCTCACCGGGCCGGCGAACCTGAGCAGTTGCGAGGCGTTCCTGCTGATGATGAAGGCGGCGCCGCGGGCGGTCCTCGTGGGCGGTCGGAGCGGCGGGAGTTCCGGCAATCCCCGGCCGGTCGAGTTGTCCCCCGAGGTGACCGTCTTTCTGCCTTCCTGGCGGGCCCTGCGGGCGGACGGCACGTGTTTCGAGGGCGAGGGGATCGCTCCCGACGTGCCGGTGGAGGCGGGGGTGGAGGCGTTCCGCCTCGGCGACCCGGTGCTGGCGGCGGGGTTGGCGGCGGTCCGGACGGGGCCGCCCGCGGCGGGTGACGAGTAGAGAGGTTTGCCGGAACCGGCCTGATTCGGTAGCGTACGGGACTACAGATGGTGGGATCGGTCGTGATCCGCCCTGACGCCGTTGTGGCGCGGGTTCGAGGCGAACGCTGGTGGGGCGTGCGCCCGGTGATGGACGCGATCGACGCCGCAGTCGAAGGATGTGAGCCCCATGGCCAAGATGTTCTACACCCTGGAGGAAGCCGCCGCGAAACTCGGCACGTCCGAGGATCAGGTGAAGGAAATGGTCGCGTCCGGCCAGCTCCAGGAGTTTCGTGATCGCGACAACCTCGTCTTCAAGGCGGAGGCGATCGACCTGCTCGCCGGCGGCGACGAGGGCGGTCCGATCGATCTCGATCTCGACGATTCGCAGGCCGGCGGGTCCGGACTCGACTTCAAGATCGAGGACTCCGGCACCTCCGGCATGGGTCTGGCCGACTCCGGCGAGGACACCGGCATCTCGGTCTTCGATGTCGAGACGGTGAACCAGGAAGACAGCGACCAGACGCAGGTCGGCGAGACGATGGGCGACGACGAGCTTAACCTCGAGTCGATCGGCTCCGGCTCCGGCCTGCTCGACCTCACCCGCGAATCGGACGACACCGCGCTCGGGGCCGAACTCCTCGAAGAGGTGTACTCGAGCGACGAGAACATCGAGATCCCCGCCAACGCCTCCGGCCTCTTCGAAGCCGCCGGGGCGGAAAGCCCGGGCAACGCGATGGGCGAAGCCCCGATCGCGGCGGGCGTGCCGATGGTCATCGAAGCCTACGACGGGGCCGGCTCCGGTCTCGGCGTCGGCATGCTCGTCGGCGCCATGGCCGCCATGATCATCTGCCTCATCATCGGCGTGGTCGGCGTCACCGGCGCCACCCCCGGTCTGGCGACGCAGATGGCCGGCAACATCTGGATGTACGCCGGCGGTCTGCTCGGCGCCGTCATCCTCTTCGGCCTCATCGGGTTCTTCATCGGCAAGGCGACCGAGTAACACGAGGTCGCCCCCAGCCCCGGCCTCCGGCCGGGGATAACGCACGCCCCATGCGCGCCCTCGGCCGGGGACCGGCCAAACCAATCAACCCCCCCAGGAGAGCCCGCGCGGCTCTCCTTTTTCACGCCCGGACGCTACGCTTCTCCCATGCTCCTCACCTCCTACGGCGCCCGTGAATGGATCGGCGCGACCGTCATCGCCGCCCCGCTGATCGCCCTGCCGATCTGGTTCGGCTGGTGGCCGCTGGCGATCGTGCCCGCCGGGCTGTGGCTGTTCGTGATCCAGTTCTTCCGCGACCCGCCCCGACCGACCCCCGCGGACCTCCCCGCCGGCGCCATGCTCAGTCCCGCCGACGGACGGATTTCCGCCGTCGAACGCGTGTTCACGCATCCGGCGACAGGCGAGCAGGGGGCCGTCATCATCCGCATCTTCCTCAACGTCTTCAACGTGCACATCAACCGCGCGCCGTGCGAGGTGACGACCGTCAATCTCGAACATCACGACGGCGAGTATCTCGACGCCCGCAACCCGAAGTCCGCCGTCGTCAACGAATCGAACCTCGTCACCTTCCGCATCGGCGCGTCCGACGACACGCTGGGCGTGAAGCAGATCTCCGGCGCGATTGCGCGGCGGATCGTCTGCCCGCTCGCGCCAGGCCGCACGCTCGATCAGGGAGAGAAGTACGGCATGATCAAGTTCGGCTCGACGACCGAACTCATCCTGCCCCGCCCCGATGACGTCGACGTGCGGGTTGAGGTAGGGGACAAGGTGACAGGCGGGCGGACGGTGCTGGCGGTGCTGACCCCCGCGTCGGGATCATCGACGGCATGACGTCGCAAGCCGCGGGCTCCGCCCGCGGACAGTGAGGTCCGATCGGCGGAGCCCGCGGAACCAGGAAGCCGATTCATTCCGGGCACGCCCCCCACGCCGCGAGCAGCGTGGCGAGATCCGCGCTGTCGACGAAGCCGTCGAAGTTGAAGTCCGCCGGGTGGAACGGGTTCGGTCCCCACGCCGCAAGAAGCACGGCGAGATCCGACGCGCCGATCAGTCCGTCGCCGTCGAGATCCCCCACGCACGTGACAGGATCGAGTTCGACCGCCGTGATCGTCAGCGGTCCCGGGACCAGCGCGGCGCGAGCCTGGATCCGTCCGAGACGCGTGTCCGGCGGCGGGGGCGCGGCGGTCTCGACGATGAGCGTGTCGCCGAGCACGATTGGCCCGACTTCCGTGTTCATCGTGATCACCACCGGCTGCAGCCACACCCAGCCGAAGCCGATGCCGTCCGCCGATCCGAAGAGATCAAAGCCCGACGGCATGGCCTCCGCTCCCGCCACGAGGCCGTCCGGCCACGGGATGTTGTCCAGCGCCGCCACCGTCTCGCCGCCCAGCAGCACGCGGAAGTTGAAATTCGTGTAACCGAGATTCGGGGCGTTGGTCGTGATGACCGCAGCGGGTTGACCGAGAAAAAGCCCGAAGGTCGCCCGCGTCTCCAGCGACAGTTGCGCCGTCCCGATGTCGAGCCCGGCCTGGCCGATGAGCGCCGTGCCGAACGTCGCGGCGGGAAGCGGTTCGAAGTCGACCGACGCCGCGCAGTAGCCGGCGAACGGCGGCCCGAGTTCATCGTGCATGAACTCGACGCCGTCGTCGCCGCTCGCGCCGATGTTGGAGACGACAAGGCAGTCGCTGCAGGCGTGGGCGGGATCGAGCGTGGCGACGCCGATCGGCAGTCCGGGCGGGGCGGGCCCGGGGATCCAGACTGGTTCGCACGCCCCGAGCAGGTCGACGAGGTCGTTGGCGAGTTGCGCACACGCTGCGTCCCATGCCGTCTCGCAGCATTCCGGCATCAGGTTGCAGATGGTCTGGCAGCAGTCCGGGTTGTTGCACGCCGGATTGCCGTTGGCCTCGCCGCAGTCGCCCGCCGTCGCGAAGCCGCAGTCGGAGCAGAGTTCGATGGCGAGGGTTGCGCACGGCTGATCCCACTCGACATTACAGCACCACGGATCGAGCGCGCACACGATGGCGCAGCATTGATCGTCGTTGCACGAGGGCGAGCCGTGCGGATCGAAACAGGATTCGTTGCTGCTCACGCACCCGCCGGCCCCCGCGGCGGCGGTGAGGTTCGCGGCGCCGAGAACGGCGACGCCGATGAAGATGGTGACGCGTTGCATGACGACGTCCTTTCAGTCGCGGGGCGGGTGAGCGGGAGTCGCTTCACATGCGGCCGCGCCGGCGTCATGACAACGCGGTCGGCGGCTCTCGGACGAACGACCCCGCGTCGTCCGCCATGACCAGTCCGCGTGATCAGCCGCGATTTCGCAGACATCTCTCATGCATCCGGGGAAATGCACAGAACCCCGCGATCGACCGCGCGACGACGCGATCGCCGCGCGGTCGATCGCGTCGATCACCGCGTACCGGAACGATGTATCCGTGGTTTACTTTCGCCAGCGGGGCGTTCGCCCCGGCGCGCCGCCGGCGTCGTGGTGCGCGCGGTTCGCCGCGACGATCTGCTGCAGCACCGTCGAGTTCAGCCCCGACGGATGCCCCTGCCAGCGGACGACCCAGTCCGACGACATCACGATGGCGTGTGGATACGCGTTCGCGCCGATCGCCTGCATCATCTGTCGACGCTGATCCTGGGCGACGTAGTAGTTCATGGGCGTCGAACGCATGAAGTTCTTCACCGTTCCGGCGGGTTCGTTCGAGATTCCGATCACCACCACGTCGCCGCGGAACTGATTGGCGAGCTGGTTCATGTGTGGAATCTGCTTGACGCACGGTCCGCACCACGTGCCCCAGAACTCGACGAGGACGACCTCGTCGGTGACGCGGGGCGTCGCGGTGATGAACGACTCGACGTGGAAGTTCGGGGCCGGCTTGCCGCGCACGTCGCGGGCGCTGCCCACGCTCGTGGTGAAGGTGGGAAACGCGGTCGCCTCGGCCGTCGGGAGCGCGGTCGGCTCCGCGTCGGGATCGTGCGTCTCCGCGAGCAGCGCGCCCGTCGCGGCTTCCAGACCCCGGGGATTGAGACCGGCGTAGCGGACGGTTCCGTTGCGGTCGACGAGCGTGTTCGCGGGTCGACGGTAGAAGCCCGCGGCGTCACAGAAGGCGCCGCTCGGATCCGCCGCGACGATCACGTTCGGCTGCGGCTTGAGTTCGAGGAATCGTTCGACGCGATCGGCGCCGGGCGGAGTGTGGATGGCGAGGAGGACGAGGTCGTCGCCCTCGGGATCGAGCGTGCGGAGTTCGCCGAGACGCTCGAGCAGCAGCCGTCCGATGTTGTTCTGCGTCGTGAAGGTCTGGACGACGACGACGCGGCCCCGCCAGTCGGTCCACGAGGGGGCGGCGGCGTCGGACGCCCGTTGCGGCCACTGCAGATCGGACGCGAGTTCGGGCGGGGCGTACCCGAGTCCGGCGTCGAGGGCCGCGCGATCCGGGCCGGGGAGGCGATCGAGCCACGCCGGATCGACGGGGGCGAGACAGGCGGGTCCGGTCGGGCGCGGACCATCGGTTTCGGCCCCGGTCGGGGGCCGGGCGTCGGTCTGGGCGAACGTGGACGCAACGCTGGCGACGAGCAGGCTCGCGACGAGGACGATTTCTCGGACGGGTCGGGTCATGCCCCCATCCTCGCCGGCCGGGGCCGGAGGGCAAGTCCGGACCGGTGGAACCGGTGCAGATCGACCCCGACAACGCCCGATAACCGCCGATCGCCGTCACTTTCATCGATTCTCATGGATTCTTGCAAGCCGGGTGCTAATCTTGACTTACGTCATTGCGTGAGCGGTCCTTGGGAGCGGTCGCGGGACGACGGTATTCGACATTCGGAGAAGAGAAAGGACCCCCACATGAAGTGCATGATCGGTCTCATCGCGGCCGCTTCACTGAGCGGCGCGGCCATGGCCGGCGGCAGCTGGTCGGAAGCCGGCGACGCCGGACAATCCCTCGCGGACGCCCAGCTCGTCAGCGGCGTCGGCGGACTCGCCACCATCACCGGCTCGACCGGCGGCGACGATTTCGTCGACCTCTACCAGATCGTCATCAACGACGTCGATGCGTTCATCGCCTCGACCGCCGGCGACCAGGGCGGCTTCGGCGGCTCGGCGAGCTACGACACGAAGCTGTTCCTGTTCGATGCGAGCGGGCTCGGCGTGGTCGCCAACGACGACTTCGACGGCTTCCCGTTTCACTCGGAACTCACCGGCACGCCGGATGACGGTTCGGGACTCCCGGGCCTCGTGAGCGGCGGCGTGTATTACCTCGGGATCTCCGCGTTCGGCGTCGACGCCATCAGCGCCAGCGGAAACATCTTCGACATCGCCGACTTCGATGAGATCTCCGGGGCCGACGGCCCGGGCGGCCTCGACCCGCTGTCCGACTGGGACATCGGTTTCGCCGGCCAGGGTGAGTACGAAATCGCCCTCCAGGGCGTCTCATTCGTGCCCGGTCCCGGCGCCCTCGCCCTCTTCGGTCTCGCCGGACTCGCCGGTCGACGCCGACGTCAGGCCTGATCGCCCGACCATCGATCACCGTCGGTTCGGCGGCGCCAACTTGCCGTTGCGTTCCGAATCGACCCCTGAAGCGACCGCATCGTCGTCCCCTCGACGGTGCGGTTGTTTTCTGACGCACGCATCCTGTTCGCTGCTCCCGGGTTGAAAGGCATGTCGCCTGACGCCGTCGCCCCGCCTTTTTTTTCGCTTTCCGTTTGGCCTGCCTGTGCAGGCCGGTCTACGATCGCCGGTTTGCCCGGACCCGCCGTCCGGGCGTCGTTCTTTTCGAGGGGCCTCCCGTGTCCGCCGCGCTGTCCACCAGGAACTCGATCACGCCGCCCGGACTGAGTCCGCTGGCGGAGGTCTGGCGGATCGCCTGGCCGACGGTCGTGACCATGACCAGTTACACGGTCATGCAGTTCGTCGACAAGCTGATGGTCGCGCAGGTCGGTCCGCTCGAGGTCGCCGCGCAGGGCAACGGCGGCATCTGGGCGTTCACGCCGATCGCGGTGATCATCGGTTTCCTGACCGTGATCAACACGTACGTCAGCCAGAACCTCGGGGCGGGCACGCCGGAGCGGGGGCCGCAGTACGCGTGGGCCGCGCTGTGGATCTGTCTCGCGGTGTGGCTGGTCGTGCTGCTCCCCTTCGCGGCGATCCTGCCGTGGATCTTCACGTTCATTCATGACCCGACCGAAGTGGCCGATCTCGAACGCCTGATTCAGCTCGAGTCGGGATACGGTCAGATTCTCCTGATCGGCGCGATCGTCACGCTCGCGGGTCGGGCGATGCATCATTACTTCTTCGGTCTGCACCGACCGAAGGTGATCACCGTGTCCGCCGCGATCGGCAACGCGGCGAACGTGGTGTTCAACTACGTCTTCATCTTCGGCGAGGCAGGTCTGCCGGCGCTGGGTCTGCCGGGGGTTCCGGGCATGCCGGCGATGGGCGTGTACGGCGCCGCGCTGGGCACCGTGCTCGGCACGGCGATCGAGCTGGCGATTCCGTTCGCGATCTTCGTCGGTCCGTCGATGCATCGGGAGCTGAACGCGCGGGCGTCGTGGCGTCCGGCGTGGGCGCCGATGCGTGATCTCTTCCGGATCGGCTGGCCCGCCGCGACGCAGTACGGCAACGAACTGATCTGCTGGGCGATCTTCATGACCGTGCTCGTCGGCACGTTCGGCGAGGACCACATGACGGCGGGGTGGATCGCGCTCGGCTTCATGCACCTGAGCTTCATGCCCGCCCTCGGGTTCTCGACCGCGGTGACGTCCCTCGTGGGCAAGTACATCGGGGCGGGCGATCCCGACACCGCGGTCGCCCGCGCCCGGTTCGGGGTCGGACTCGCGGCCGGATACATGACGGTCTGCGCGCTCATCTTCTTCGTCTTCCGCCATCCGCTCGTGAGCATCTTCGTCAGCGGCGATGCGACGCCGGAACAGGCGGCGAACATCATCGCGATCGGCGGCCGGCTCATGATCTGCGCGGCGGTCTTCCAGACCTTCGACGCGATCGCCATCGTCTACTCCGGCGCCCTCCGCGGCGCCGGCGACACCGTCTGGCCGGGCGTGATCACCATGATCTACTCGTGGTTGTTCATCGTCGGAGCCGGCTACGCCCTGGTGGTGTTCGCGCCGGGGCTGGAGTCGATCGGTCCCTGGATCGGCGCGGCGTCGTTCATCATCGCGATCGGCGTCACCATGGCCTGGCGCTTCGAGTCCGGTCGGTGGCGATCGATCAAGCTCCTGCACGACGAGACGGACGAAGCCGCCCTCATCGAGACCAGCGCGGCGGACGTCGCCCCGATCGGTCCCGCCCCGCCGGCCGGATCGGCGGAAGGCTCGATCCGGGACATCGCCGAAGAGATCGCCGACGAGTACGCCGGGCGGCCGTAGCGTCGGGCGTCGGACATTTTCCTGACCCGACGAGATCCGGCCGGCGCCGGGCGTCGTACTCCCGATCATCCCCACCGTCATTTTCTTCCGCCGAGGAGTCCGATCCATGCGCTGTTTCCGCATCGACGCCGCGATCGCCGTGTCTGTGTTCCTGTCCGCCGCGCCCGCGGCGCCCGCGGGCGACGTCCTGAGCACCCGTCAGGTCGGCGCGCCGACCGAGTGGTCGAACGTGAGTCGCTGGATGAACGAGCCCGCGGTGTCGACGTTCCCGAACAACGGGAACGAAGGGATGACGTTCGACGTGGTGATTCCGGGGACGACGGTGTCGCTGGACATCCCGATCGAGATCGACTCGCTCAACATCCTCGGGATCATCGAGCACAACGGCCTGACGCTCGACGTGCAGGGTCCGGTGATCATGTCGTTCGGCACCTTCAACGGCGGGACGTTGTCGGCGACGGGCTTCACGGTGAACTCCGGCTTCACGCTGAACGACACGAACGCGACGGCGAATCTCCTGACGTTGAACGGGAACGGCGGCGTCGCGCTGAACGACGGCAGCGCGTTGACGATCAACGGAAACGGGAACGACAACATCGTGATGATCGGCGACGGCGACATCGATCGGCTTGACGGGTCGTCGTTCGTCTCGTTCCCGAGCGGCGGCGTGATCCGGAAGTTCTCGGGCGGCGGGCTGTCCGAGATCGAGGTTCCGATTGTCACGAGCACGCTGAACATCATCAACCAGAGCGGGGGGCTGAAGTTTGATCTGGCGCCGCAGTCATGGTCGACGCTGGACGTCGACCTCGCGGCGGCCGCCACCGTCGAGTTTGCGGACGGCGTGAGTGTAGACAACGTGATGGTGGACGGCGATGAGGCGACAGGCGCCGTGACGTTCCGAAACGTCGTGACGCTGGGCGGAACGTTGACGACGACGACGAACGCGCCCGGATCGCGGGTAGTCATCACCGGGTCCGGTCCGGCCACGGGGATCCTCTCCGGCGGCGTACTGAACGCGGCGACGGACCTGCCGGTGGTGCTGGCCGGCGCGGGTCAGATCGGGACGCTCGGGCAGGTCAGGAACATGGGGCGACTGCACTGGGAGCAGGGCTTCATCATGGAAAGCGGGCTCGTCAACGAATCCACCGCCGCTCTGGTCACGACGCCAGGCGCCGGCGGCGATCGGGTCGTTTCGGGGGGAACGCTGATCAATGAGGGGAGTGTGGTTCACGACCATCCGATCGTGCTTGATCTGAACGGTCGGATCGAGAACGCTGAGAACGCCATCTGGAACGCCGCGAGTAATCTGAACGCCCCGCCCGACGTGGTCGCCACGACGCGGTTCGTCTCGGACGGCCTTTTGCTCGGGCTCGACGACGCCGTCTTCAACGTACCCGCCGAGTTCACCGGCGGGTCGGTCTCGATCGACGCGGCGACGACGCTCACGACGACCAACACCACGATCCTCCGCGACGTGACGATCGAGGCCGTCGGAGATCGCGGCGTGATCCTGACGCCGACAGGATTCGGAGCGGAGCACCGGCTCGAAGACGTGGTCACCATCCAGCGCATTTCCGAGATCGATGGTCCGGTGCTCGAGATCGCCGGCGCGGACTACACGCTCGACGGCGACCTCGTGCACGGCGCGACGGCGGCCCGCGCGGATGTGGTGCTCAGCGGATCGGCCGGACTCGACGGGGGCGTGCTCGACCTGGATGGCCAGGGCGCCTTCATTCAGCAGGGCGCGAGCACGCTTGGCGCGAACGAATGCGTGACGAATCTCGGCGCGTACGAACTGCAGGGCGGAACGATCGGCGTCGGCGGTCTCGACAACTTCGGCGCGGTCGACATCAAGCCCGGCGACGGCGCCGCGCCGACCATCTTCCGCTTCGTCAACGCGCCGCTGGCCGCCGTGCGATTGGAGGACGGAACGATCCGGCTCGAAGCGCCCGGCGTTACCAACACCGGAGCGTGGACGAACGTCGGGAACGTGATCATCGAGTACCTGGTGGAAACCGCGACGTTTCCCTTTGACAACGCGGGAACGTTCTCCGCCCTCGGATTGCAGACCAGCGTCCTCGTGGACGTCAACTTCGACAACACCGGCGTGGTCGAGGCCGAGGCCGCTGACATCACGTTCACGAACGGCGTGGTCCAGTTCGATCCCGCCACCCAGACCCTGAGCGGCGGCGAATGGCGGGCTCGCTTCGGCGGCACGATCACGATCGTGGGCGAAGAGCTGTTCGTCATCCGTGCGATCGAGTCGCCGGCGAAGTACGTGGTCGACGCGCCGGAGCTGACACTGGAGAGTCCGCTCGAGCAACTGGAGAAGCTCTCGGGCGATGTGGATCTCATCAACGCCGCGCGGGCGGATCTGCGCGGCAACGACGCCGGCGGGGACCTGGTCATCGAAGACTCAGGCATCTTCCGCGACGGCGAGTCGATCCTCGGCCCCGGGTCTGGTCCGGCCCGCCTGATCGCCAACCGGATCACCAATCGCGGCGAAATCACCGTCTTCAACACGGGCGTGATCCAGGCGGACGTCGCGCTCGATCTTCTCGACGGCGGCGTGCTGAACGGCGACCTCGGCGTGGTCGAGACGCCCCAGCTGAACAACACGTCCGGACGCGTCGAACCGGGCTATCCGGCCGGCTTCGAGCTCATCCCCGGCGCCGGTCCGGTGGGTTCGCTCCAGGTGCTGGGCGAGTACACGCAGTCGGCGAACGGCGGACTCCGGATTGAACTCGCGGGGCCCTCCACCGCCGACGCCCTGTCGGTCACCGGCGCGGCGACGCTCGGCGGGACGCTCGAACTCATCCTGATCGACGACTACGAGCCCATGCCGGGCGATTCGTTCGAGATCCTCACCGCCGCGACGATCAGCGGTACGTTTGACGCCATCATGTCGAGCGGCGCGGTCGATGTGGCGTACGAGGCCGACCGCGTCGTGGTCACGTTCACCGGGCCGTCGTGCGACGGCGATCTTGACGGCTCGGGCGAGGTCGGTCCGGCCGATCTGGCGACGATCCTCGGCGCGTGGGGACCCAACCCCGGCAGCCCCGCCGACCTCGATGGCGACGGCGTCGTCGGCGCGGCGGACCTCGCGATGCTCCTCGGCGCCTGGGGCGGATGCGAGTAAGAGCAATCCCCACCCCCAGCCCCCCGCTCCGCGGGGGGTCAACCCACGACGCCCCGGGACCGTCGACGCTCCGCAGGGCGTCAACCCCACGACGACCCGGGACCGTCAACGCTCCGCGGGCGGGTCAACCCACGACGATCCGAGGCGGTCAACGCTCCGCAGGGGGGTCAGCCCACGACGACCCGGGACGGTCGACGCTTCGAGTGGGGTGTTGGCGAGTGGCAATGCGGTCGGGATTGGCGTGCGGGGTGGGCGCAGGACAACCCCCCGCGGAGCGGGGGGCTGGGGGGGGGGGGGGTATATTTGCAGTGGGCCTACGCCTTGACGACGGGGGCCGTGCAGTCGGGTGCGTGGCGGGCCATGGCGTTGCGGGTGTCGACGACGAGTCGGGCGTGTTCGCCGATCATCGTGTAGTCGACGATGTCATGGTCGGTGACGATCAGGACGCAGTCCGCCGCGCTCACGGTGTCCGGCGTGAGTTCGGAGGAGTCCATGTGGATGTCGTACTTCCGCATGTGCGGGAAGGTGGGCACATGGGGATCGTGGTAGGAGACGACGGCGCCGGCTTCATGGAGCAGGTCGATGATCTCCGCGGCGGGGCTTTCACGAACGTCGTCGACGTTGGGCTTGTAGGCGAGGCCGCAGACAAGCACCTTGGCCCCGCGCAACGAGCGTTCGCGATCGTTGAGCGCCAGCATGAGCCGGTGAATGACGTACTCGGGCATCTGCGAGTTGATCTCGCCCGCGAGTTCGATGAACCTCGTGGTGCGTCCGATCGCCTTCGCCTTCCACGTGAGGTAGAAGGGGTCGATCGGGATGCAGTGGCCGCCGAGTCCGGGGCCCGGGTAGAACGCCTGGAAGCCGAACGGCTTGGTTGACGCCGCGTCGACGACCTCCCAGATGTCGATGCCCATGTGGTCGAGCGTCGTCTTCATTTCGTTGACGAGCGCGATGTTCACGGCGCGGTAGATGTTCTCGAGCAGCTTCGCGGCCTCGGCGACTTCCGCGGAAGAGACCGGATGAACGGCGTCGATGACGCGGGCGTAGAAGCGATGGGCGAGCGCGCCGCTGACGGGATCGAGTCCGCCGACGAGTTTCGGAATCGAACTCGTCGTGAAGCCTGCGCGGCCGGGGTCTTCGCGTTCCGGCGAGTACGCCACGAAGAAGTCCTCGCCGCACGTCAGACCGCCCGCCTCGAGGATCGGCAGCATGTCGTCGCGCGTCGTGCCGGGGTAGGTCGTCGATTCGAGCACGATCAGCTGACCCGGGCGAAGGCCGAGGGCGGCGAGCCGCGTCGAGTTGAGCACGAAGCTGAGGTCGGGTTCGTTGTGCTGGCCGAGCGGCGTGGGCACGCAGAGCAGGATCACGTCCGCCTTCGCGAGTTCGGCGGGATCGGCGGTCGGCGTGAACCGTTCCGACGCGGCGAGTTCGGTCGCGAGATCGTCGCCGAGGTGATGAAGGTACGTCTCGCCCCGGTTCAGCATGTCGACCTTCTTCTGGTCGACGTCGAAGCCGATGACGGGGTACCCCTCCTTGTGTACGGCGCGAGCGAGCGGAAGCCCGACGTAGCCGAGCCCGAGAATGCCGATGACGGCGGTCGTCTGGTCCAGACGCTCGAGCAGTTGGCGGGCGGCGGCGGGCGCCTCGGCGCCGAGAATGGAGTCGGTGGTGGTGTTCATGTCGGCGCCGGCGGGAATGGCGGTCATCTCAAAGGCCCCTCAGGGATTCTCGGACGGTCGGACTCGGTCGCGATCCGCGACCGGATCAGTCATCGGTTGTTGTCCGGACCCCCTTCACCCGACCCTGCGGCTGGCGGCCGGGGGGGCGGTGATTGCGTCAGGCGTCCTCGGTTACAAGACGTTCATCTCAGCGGACGAGTTCGCCCGGATTTTCCAGAAGCGACCGCACGGTGTTCAGGAAGCGGGTCCCTTCCGCCCCGTCCACCACCCGGTGATCGCAGCTGAGGCTGAGCGGGAGGACCTTGCCGGCGTAGAACATGCCGTCCCGGGTCATCACCGACTCGAACACCCGCCCCGCCGCGAGAATCGCGACCTCGGGATAGTTGATCACCGGCGTGGCGAACATCCCGCCGTAGCTGCCGACGTTGGAGATCGTGAAGGTGCCGCCGGTGAGCTGTTCGCGGTCGATCGTCCGGTTGCGGCAGGCGTCGGCGAGGGTCTTGACCGAGTCGTTGAGGCCGGTCAGGCTCAGCGTATCCGCGGTCGGGATCACGGGGACCATGAGCCCGTGCTCGGTGTCGACGGCGCAGCCGAGATTGATCACGTTCTTGAGCAGGATCTCCTCGCGATCGTCGTCGACGATCGCGTTGAGCGCCGGGTGCTTCCGCAGGCCGTGGCAGACCGCCGACATGATGAAGGGGAGGAAGCTGAGCTTGTGCCCGAGCACCGCCGCATATTCCTTGCGTTTGCGATCCAGCTCCGTGACGTCGACTTCATCGACCACGGTGAAGTGGACGGCGGTCGACATGGAGCGGTGGAGGGCCTGGGCGATCTTGCGGCGCACGCCGCGGAAGGGGATGCGTTCCGCCACGCCGTCGGGCGCGATCGCCACCGGGGCGGCGTCGCGGCTGGAGAATCCGCCCCCGGCCGCCGGCGCGGTCCGGCTCGGCGCGGTCGTCGCGCCGCCGTCATCGACGAACGCCTGCACATCGGACGCCGTCACCCGTCCGCCCCGCCCCGTGCCGGGCACGCGATGGATGTCGACGCCGAGGTCGCGAGCGATCCGACGCACGGCGGGCGTCGCCAGCGCGCGTCCGGTCGGGGTCGCGCCATTGGCGGCGTCGTCCCGACGCGCGGCGAACCGTCCGGGGATCGACAACGCGCCGCCGACCGATCCCACGACCGTGCCCGCGTCCTCGTTGCTCTCCGGCGCGTCCGGCTCGGCTTCGACGGCCGCTTCCGCCGCCTTCGCCGGCTTCGCCGCGCTGCTCTTTCCGCCGCCCGCGTCATAACGGACCAGCACGTCGCCCACGTTGATGATCTGCCCTTCCTCGCCGCACAGTTCGGAGACGACGCCCGCCCACGGACTCGGCACTTCGACCAGCGCCTTGTCGGTCTCCATCTCCGCGAGGGTCTGATGCTCCTCGACCGTCTCACCGGGCTTCACTCGCCACTTGATGAGTTCGGCCTCGTGCACGCCTTCGCCGAGGTCGGGGAGGATGAAATGCGAACGGTCGTCTGGTTGCTTCGTCGCCATTGATTCCGCCTTCGTTAGCCCAGGGCTCGGCCCTGGGGTTGGCCAACCGCACATCGGTCGGCTTCTTGTGCATCACCCCCGGGGCGGCGCCCGGGGCTAACGATTGTGTATTCAGTACGCCATCGTCTCTGCGATCGCCTTGCCGATCCGCTCGGCGTCGGGCAGGTACTCCAGCTCCAGCTTGTAGTACGGCATGATCGTGTCGAAGCCCGTCACCCGCTGCACCGGCGCTTCGAGATGCAGGAAGCAGTGCTCCATGATCAGCGAGGCGATCTCCGCCCCGAGACCGCACGTCTTCGGCGCTTCGTGGACGATCACGGCGCGCCCGGTCTTGCTGACCGAGTTGACGATCGTCTCGATGTCCAGCGGATCAATCGTGCGCAGATCGATCAGCTCGATCGACGTGTCGTCGCCGGCGGCTTCGATCGCGTTCATGCACTGCACCACCGAAGCGCCCCACGAGATCATGGTCATCGCCTCGCCCTCGGTCACCACGCGGGCCTTGCCGATCGGGACCGTGTACTCGTCCTCCGGCACCTCTTCGCGGAACGCACGATAAATCCGCTTCGGTTCGAAGAAGATCACCGGGTCCGGATCGCGAATCGCACTGATGAGCAGGCCCTTGGCGTCGTACGGCGAGGCCGGCATCACGACCTTGAGGCCCGGGGTGTGGGCGTAGATCGACTCGGGACTGTCGGAATGGAGCTCCGGGGCGTGAATGCCGCCGCCGACCGGCACGCGGATCACCAGGGGACACGTCAGGGCGCCGCGCGTCCGCGTGCGGAATCGCGCGGCATGGGTCGTGATCTGATCGAACGCCGGCCCGAGGAACCCTTCGAACTGGATCTCGGGGATCGGCCGCAGCCCCGCCATGGCGAGACCGACCGACGTTCCGATGATCCCCGATTCGGCCAGCGGCGTATCGACCACGCGCTCGCCGCCGAACCGCTGGTGCAGTCCTTCGGTGACGCGGAACACGCCGCCGTTCGGCCCGACGTCCTCGCCGAGCAGGATGACGCGATCGTCCTTCTCCATTTCCTGGATGAGGGCGAGGTTGATGGCCTGGACGAGAGTGAGATTTGCCATTGCTTGATCACTTACCGATTCGTTAGCCCCGGGCTTGCCCGGGGGTTGTCTTCATCATTCCCGCCACGCTCGCCGCGTCACCTGGCGCCACGCGCAGCGTCAGCACGCCGTCGACCGATACGCACGATGCGCCGCACGTCACCCCTGGGCGGAGCCCCGGGCGAGCTTGATCTCCCCGTCGATGCCCTGCCCCAGACTGCTCGTACGCATCGTCTCGCGCTGGGCCTTCAGGTCCGCCGGCAGCTCCGCGAACATGTCGTCGAAGAACTCGTTCGTCGACGGGGCCTCAATCTCCTCCGCCCGCTTCACCGCCGCGGCGACCGTCTCCCTGGCCTTCTTCTCCGCCGCGTCCTGCTTCTTGTCATCCCAGAGCTTGTTCTTCTCGAGGAACATCCGGATCCGGATCAGCGGGTCCTTCTTCTTCCAGGACTCCAGCTCCGCCTCGTCGCGGTAGCGTCGGGCGTCGTCCGCCGTCGTGTGATCGCCGAGGCGGTAGGTCACGGCCTCGATGAAGGTCGGACGCTGGTTCTTCCGCGCGCGTTCGGCGGCCTGGTTCATCGCGTAGACCACCGCGAAGATGTCGTTGCCGTCGACCTGCACGCAGTCCATCCCGTAGGCGAGGCCGCGCTGGGCGACGGTCGGGGCGGAGCACTGGATGTGCGACGGCACCGAGATCGCCCAGCCGTTGTTCTGGCAGAAGAAGATCACGGGGATGTCGAGATTCGCGGCGAAGTTCGCGGCTTCGTGGAAGTCGCCTTCCGACGTCGCCCCGTCGCCGAAGAACGTGCAGGCCAGGCTGTCCTCGCCGCGATACTTCGCGGCCCATGCGAGCCCGGTCGCGTGCAGCATCTGGGTCCCGATGGGAATCGCGATCGGCGTGACGTTGAGTCCTTCCGGAATCGCGTTGCCGCGCTCGTCGCCCATCCAGTGCAGGAGGATCTTCTCGATCGGCAGCCCGCGCCAGAAGAGGCCGGCGTTCTCGCGGTAGCAGGTGACGAGCCAGTCGTTCTTCTGCAGCACGTACGCCGCGCCGAGACTCGTCGCCTCCTGCCCGCGGTTCTCGGGGTACGTCCCCATCCGTCCCGACCGCTGCAGTTTGAACGCGATCTCGTCGAGGTGGCGACAGACGAGCATGTGTTCGTAGAGTTTGACGAGATCTTCGTCCGGGATCAGGCCCTTGCCGAGTTTCGCGTCGAATTCGCCCTTCTCGTTGAGGATCGAGACGTGCTCGATCTTCGTGTCGAAGACGGTCTTAACCGGCATGCTGCACCTGCTCCCTGCGATTCCGTCCGCCTTCGGCGATCCGCGTGCGGGCGACCTCGATCGCCGCCGCGTGCGTCGACGTCGACGACTCCGCCCGGGTGAGGATCTGCGCGGTCGTCGTTTCGATGTCGTCGTTCTTGCGATCGAGTTCGTCGCGGGTCAGGCCGAGCCAGAGTCCCGCCAGTTCGATCAGGCCGCCGGAGTTCACCACGAAGTCCGGGGCGTAGAGGACGCCCGCGTTCTTGAGCAGCACGGCGTCCTCGTCGGGGTCGTCCAGCACGTTGTTCGAGGCGCCGCACACGATCTTCGTCTGGAGCCGGTCGACCATCTTGCCGTCGATCACGCCGCCCAGCGCACACGGGGCGAGAATGTCGCACGCCTGCGTGAGGATCTGCTCAGGGGCGACGAGGGTGAGGCCGTCGATCTCGGCCTGCGCGCGTTCGAGGTTCTTCGGCGCGATGTCCGCCGCGATGATGTCCGCCCCCGCCTCCCGCAGCATCACGCCGAGGTTGCGTCCGACGGAGCCGACGCCCTGGATCGCGACGGTGAGGCCGGAGAAGTCGACCGGCCGGCCGAGGTGGGCGAGGCACGCCTTCATGCCGTTGAAGACGCCGCGGGCGGTGAACGGCGAGGGATCGCCGCCGGTGGAGACCGTCTCGCCGCCCATGACGTGCTTGGTTTCGTGGGCCATCCAGTCGACGAACTGCGTGTTGACGCCGACGTCCTCCGCCGCGATGTAGTCGCCGTTGAACGTGTCGACGAACCGACCCATGGCGCGGGCTTCCGCTTCCGAACCGGGGTGTCCCGGTTTGGGCAGCAGGATGACGCTCTTGGCCCCGCCCATCGGCAGCCCCGCGCACGCCGCCTTGTAGGTCATCCCCTCGGAAAGACGGAGCACGTCGTACAACGCGTCCGCCTCCGTGGCGTAGCACCAGCGGCGGGTGCCGCCGAGCGCGGCGCCGAGGGTGGTCGAGTGAATCGAAATAATGGCGCGAAGGCCGGTCTCGGGATCCTGGTGGAAGCAGACGCGTTCGTGTCCGCGGTCGCTCATCTGGTCAAAGGTGTTCATTCGACGAATGACTCCGGGCCGTGTCTCGGACGGTCAGGGGAAGAGGGTCGAATACGCGACCGCGGTCGCGTGAACCGGTGGGGGTTCGGTCAGTGCGGCACATCCGCCGCCTCGACGGTGGAGCCCGAGCCGAACTGCGGGATGTTTGTCTGGTCGATCTGTCGGCCCTTGTCACGGGCGTCGGGATCGGGGGTGCTTTCCGGCATGACGAAGTCCGCGTTCGGACGCGTGTCCGAGGCCCGGCACGCCGCTTCGTGGGCGGCGAGGATCGTGGCGTCGGGGTTCTCGAACAAGCCGCGCTTCGCGTCGGCGATCTCCGCGCGGCACAACGCACAGACGTGATTGACGAGCTTGATCTCGTCCGCGAGCTCCTGCCCGTTGTGGCCGCGCCGGATCGACTGGTCGAGCTTCGCGAGCGAGCAGATCATGGCGTGCAGCCAGATCACCCAGAGGCTGAGCCGCGCCTGGATCATCTGACGCGTGATGAGCTTCTCCTCGTGCTCCTTGAACATCAGCTTCACGTGGTGGCTGAAGTCCTGGATCTGGCGCTCGACCTCGCGCTGATGCTCGGCGAGCTTCGGATGAAGCCGCGTGATGCGGGGGGCCGGCCGCTTGATCCGGAGCCACGGAACCGGCGGCAGGATCTCCGCCGCGAT
Organism: Phycisphaerales bacterium; assembly: GCA_965227335.1. GTDB lineage: Bacteria > Planctomycetota > Phycisphaerae > Phycisphaerales > SM1A02 > CBDDFV01. Next base: position 457,962 of record CBDDFV010000012.1, on the reverse strand, counting down.
CTGCATCGCCGCCCCGAGATGCTTGAACGGGTTCGCCTTCACGCCCAGCATGAACTCGCCGAGCTGCTTGGAGCCGTAGGCGAACACGAAGCTGTGCATCACCTCGTTGGCGCCTTCGACGATGATGTTGATGCGGCTGTCGCGCCAGAGACGCTCCACCACGTTCTCGGTCATGTAGCCTTCGCCGCCCATCACCTGCAACGCGTTGTCGACGGTGCGGAACCCGATCTCCGAGCAGAACACCTTGCAGATCGCGGTCTCGAGCATGATGTCCGTGTCCTGGCGGTCGACGATGCCCGTCGTCATGTAGAGCATCGCGTCCATCGCGTAGACGTACGCGGCCATCTTCGCGACCTTCTCCTGCACCTGCTCGAACTCGCCGATCGGACGGTCGAACTGGTAGCGGTACTGCGCCCACTTCACCGCCTGCTCGTACGCCGCCTTGCCCGCTCCGACCATGCCGGCGGAGAGCGTGCAGCGTCCGTAGTTCAGGCAGGTGAGGGCGACGTTCAGGCCGCGGCCTTCATGGTGCAGCAGGTTCTTGCTGGGCACCTTGACGTTGTTGAACCGGATCCGCGCCTGCCACGTCCCGCGAATGCCGCACTTGCTGCGGTTCCGCGAGAAGATGTCCACGCCCTCCATGTCCGGCGTGCAGATCAGGGCGGTGACCTTCTCCTTCTCCTTGCCCGTCTTCGGGTCCTTGACCATCTGCTTGGCCATGACCGTGAACAGGCCGGAGAGCGCGCCGGACGTCGCCCACTTCTTCTCGCCGTTCAGCACGTAATGCGTGCCGTCCGCGCTCAACTCGCACCGCGTCTCCTGACCGCCCGCGTCGCAGCCGACCTGCGGCTCCGACAGACAGAAGGCGGAGAGCGTGTCCGTCGCCATGCGGGGCAGGTACTTCTTCTTCTGCTCTTCCGTGCCGAAGAGGACCAGGGCCCCGCAGCCGATCGACTGGTGCGCCGACACCATCACCGCCGTCGAGCCGCACGACTCGCCGATGCGGGCGAGCACCCGGTTGTAACTCGTGATGTTGAAGCCGCCGCCGCCGTACTCCTGCGGGATGATCATCCCCATCACGCCGAGGTCGAACAGACGCTGCACCGCCGTGGGCGGAATCTCCTGCTTGTCGTCGATCTCGAAGTGCGGATGCTCGTTCTTCAGGTAGTCGTCGAGGGCGGCGAGCAGCTGGTCGCACCGGGCGACCTCCTCCGCCGGCGCCTCGGGGTACGGGAAGACGAGATCCTCCCGCACGTTCCCCCAGAAGATGTTCTTGATATGGCCCATCTCCTCGGGATCGGGCCCGAGCATCTCCTGGGCCTGCTCGATCTGCTTCCGGTCCTTCTCGGAGACGCCCTTCAGTTCGCTGGCGAGATTCGGCTTCGACACGAGAGAAAACTCCTCCATGCGACCCGGTCGGGCCGGCGGTTCGAGCAGCGGCCGCGCTCCGATCGCGTGAGCGGTGCGCGTCAAAGGACCGCTTCCGGTCCTGCCGCTTCCAGCCATCCCGCAGCGCCGTGAGGACGACGACCCATTGCGAGGAAGCGGACGTGACGTCCGGCGATCGCCGGAACAGGCCATGAAACCAGCCGCGCGACGCTCCGTCGACAGACGGCCCACCCGTCGGTCACACCCACCCGGGTGACACAGACGAGCATCGGCACGGCGAAACCCGAAGAGACGGCAGCGACGATCGCCGGGGACGGAAGGAACAACCGCTGTGGACCGCCGTTCCGGGCCGCCTTCGACGAGGCGCTTCGCCTTTCGAGCTGGCCCCGCATTCTAGGGCAAACCGGGCCGCGCGGCCAGCCGCCGCCCCCGCCCCCGCCGCCCCCCGCCTCACGCCCCGGAACCCCCCGATCAAGCCCCCCACGATCACGCCCCGACCCGCTACCGTGCACCATCATGCGACCCGCCCGACACACCCCCCGCCCCCCGACCCGGCGGCTCGCCGCCCTCGCCCTCCTCCTTCTCCTCGCCGCCGGCTGCCAGACCGCCGACGACGCGCCCCGCGGCGAAGGACCGATCGACTCCGACGTCCGCCGACTCGCCCGCTGGATGACCGGGACCTTCGACTCCGCCGAACAGGCCGCCGCGGACGAGACCTACTTCACCATCCGTCTCGTCATGCTCCCGATCTGGACCGATCGCACCGACGGCCGATGGCTCTACGTCGAACAGGCCGCCGACGGCAGCCTCGACCAACCCTACCGCCAACGCGTCTATCGACTTCACGGGGCCGGGCGGGGCGTGGTCTGGAGCGAGGTCTACATCCTGCCCGGCGATCCCCGGTCGTTCGCCGGCTGGTGGGACCGTGACGACGCCCACTTCGACACCCTCGCCCCCGACGACCTCACCCGACGCGTCGGATGCTCCATCCGACTCACGCCCGACGGCCCGGACCTCTACGTCGGCGAAACGATCGGCGACGACTGCGAAAGCACGCTGCGGGGCGCCGACTACGCCACCAGCGAAGTCCTCATCACCGAGCACGAACTCCTCTCCTGGGATCGCGGCTGGACCCGGCAGGGCGAGCAGGCGTGGGGCGCCGTCAACGGCCCCTACATCTTCATCAAGAAGAGCAACGGACCGCCCGCATGACCGCCGTCGACACGATCATCGAACAACTGCTCGCCCACCGCTCCATCCGCACCTACGCCGACGAACCCGTCCGCGATGACGACATCGAACGCGCCGTCGTCGCCGGACAGGCCGCGTCGACCAGCTCCGCCATCCAGGCGTACTGCCTGCTCCGCGTCCGCGACGCCGGAAAGCGACGCCGCCTCGTCGAACTCACCGGCGGACAGGAGAAGGTCGCCGACTGCGGGGCGTTCTTCGTCGTGTGCGGCGACACCCGCCGGCATCGACTCGCGGTCGAAGCGCACGGCGGCGCGTACGACGCCCGACTCGAAGCCTTCCTGCTCGCCGTGATCGACGCCACGCTGTTCGCGCAGAACTTCGTCGTGGCCGTCGAGGCGATGGGCTACGGCGTCTGCTACATCGGCGGACTGCGGAACCGGCTGTTCGACGTGGAGCGTCTGCTCGCGCCGCCGCGCGGCGTGTACCCGCTCTACGGCCTCTGCGTCGGCGTCCCCGCGGAGACCCCCGCCCCCCGCCCCCGCCTCCATCCCGGCGCGATCCTGCACGATGACGCCTTCCCCGACGACGACGCCGTCCGCACCCACCTGCGCGAGTACGATGCGCGGTACGAGACGTATCTGCGGGAGCGCGGCGTCGATGCGGCGCGGGTGCGCGGCTGGTCGTCGATCATGGGGGAGAAGTTCGCCGCGCCGATGCGTGTCGATCTCGCCGACTATTACACCGCCAAGGGCGCGAACCTCGGCTGAGGCGGATCAGCCCCAGTTCGCGAGCAGTCGGGCGAGATCGTGCGCGTTCACAACGCCGTCGCGATCGAGATCCGCGAGGCAGCACGAGTCCGGCGTACACGCCCCCCACTCGGCGAACATCGCGCCGATGTCGTCGGAATCGACGACGCCGTCGCGGTTGATGTCGGGCGTGATCGAGATCGAGGGGGTCGAGAAGATCATGTTGTCGAACGAGGCCCCGTCGGGGTCGGTGGCGAGGCGCACCCGGGTCGCGTTGGGCGCGATGAGCGTGAAGAGATCCGTCCGGTCGGCGGGGGTGAACAACTGAAGTTCGCTGATCAGATCGCCGTCGACATTGAAGAGCTGGACGAGACCGAGCACGCTGCCCGCTTCGGAATCGAAGCCGCGCACCTCGAAGTAATCGATCAGACCGGGGCACCCGTCCGGCGTCAGGAACGTGAACTCCATTTCGAGCCCGAGGGCGGGCTGAAGCGGGAGCACGTTGGGGGCCGTGATTCCGCCGGGGACGAGGAAGCCGTCCCACCACCAGGCGGGCGCGGAGGATTCGAGGTCCTGCACCGGGTACGACGCGACGCCGACGAGTCCGAGATCCGCGAACGTGTCGGGATCGATGAACTCCACGTCGTCGACGACGATCGAGTCGAAGGTGATCTCGGTGAAGTCGGGCGACGGGTCGCCGACGCCGAGCATGAGACCGATCACGGTCAGGGTGAGTTCCATCATGGGTGCTCTCCTCCCGGCGGCGCCGATCCCCGCGGGGATCGCGCGCGTGCAGCCGTACCGATGACATCGGCGAGGGCGGTCGCCGGGCTGAGGCGCTTTCGCGGCCGGGTCGGGCCCCGGCCCGACTGTGCGGTCTGTGACGGATGTCACGCGGTTATGAGACCGTTGTCATCGCTTACGCGTCGGTCATCAGCGCATGGAGGTCGTCCGGCACCGCCTGCGCGCGTCCGTTCCGATCGAGACACGCGAGGGTCGTCGCGCCGAGGGCGATGATCTCCTCGTGACGCTCGCGTCGGCGTAGTTCGTATTCGTGCATGATCTTGACGCGTCCGCACGAGACGAGCGTCGTCTTCAGCCGCAACTGATCGTCGTAGCGGGCCGGCCGGCGGTAGGTCGCCTCCAGACGCACCACCGCGAGGAACACGCCCGCCGCCTCGAGCGCCCGGTAATCGCCGCCCTGCTCGCGCAGCAGTTCGGTGCGCCCCATCTCGAACCAGATCGGGTAGACCGAGTGATGCACGAGACCCATCGGGTCGCATTCCTGGTAACGCACGCGGAGGTCGAGCAGTCCGTCCATGGCTGCATCGTACGGACCGGCTACGATGCCGTCATGACCACCGCCCGCCAACGCGCCCGACATCTCGACTGGCTGCTCGAACTCACCGCCATCCCCACCGCGGCCGGACGCGAGGACCGCGTCGTCGCGTGGATCGAAACGTGGCTCAACCGCCGTCGACACCTCGAGCTGAAACGTGATCGCGCCGGGAACCTCCTCATCACCCGGACCGACCGACCCCGCCGGGGCGGACCCGATCCGATCTACATCACCGCCCACCTCGATCACCCCGCCTTCGTCGTCCGCGCGGTGCTTGACGAACGCCGGCTCGAACTCGAATTTCGCGGCGGCGTGCAGGATCCCTACTTCCACAAGGCCCGCATCGAGATCTTCGACGCCGACGACCAGGCCCGTCCCGCCCGTCTCGTCTCCCTCGACGAGGCCGCCAAACCCTTCAAACGCGTGATCGCCCGGCTTGAGAAGCCCGCCGACACGATCGCGCCCGGCGACGTCGCCCGCTGGATCTTCCCGGGACCGACGCCGCCCTTCATCGATGATGACAACCGCCTGCACACCCACGCGTGCGACGATCTCGCGGCGGTCGCGGCGGCGCTGGGCCTGCTCGACGTCGTCGGTCGACGCAAGGGGTTCGAACACGTCGGCGTGCTCTTCACCGTCGCGGAAGAAGTCGGCTTCATCGGCGCGATCGCCGCGTGCGAGGCGAAGACCCCGCCGAAACGCGCGCGGCTCATCTGTCTCGAGAACTCACGCAGCTTCGCGGAATCGCCGATCGGCGGCGGCCCGATCGTCCGGGTCGGCGACCGCATCAGCGTGTTCAGCCCCGCCCTCACCAATCGCATCAGCGGGATCATGGAGAACCAGGCGAGCGACAAGGACCCCATCCGCTGGCAGCGCAAGCTCATGCCCGGCGGCGCATGCGAGGCGACGGTGTTCAGCGCCTACGGCTACGCGTCGACGTGCGTGTGTCTGCCCCTCGGGAATTACCACAACATGGTCGACATCGACGGCGTGCGGACGGGAACGGTGAAACGCCCGCGGGTCGGTCCCGAGTTCATCTCGGTGGACGACTTCCACGGGCTCGTTGATCTGCTCCGCCTGACCTGCGCACGGCTGGATGAGGATGATGTCGTCGCACGACTTCCCGCCCGGTTCAGACGACTGATGGACGAGCGGGGATTCGTGCTGGACGAGACGTCATGAGCGGCCCGGGGCGAACGACGACGCCGCGCGGGTGAACAAGGGCGGTCGGGCGAGTCGCCTCATGCCGCCCGCGGGCGGTCGTCGTCGTCGTCGTCATCGAAGTAACCGCAGCACTTGAATTCACGGGCGAGATCCTCGAGCTTCCAGCTGAGGTCCTCGACGGCGGCCAGGGTCGCTTCGATCGTGCCGTGGTCGCTGAGCTTCGGCGCCCCGTCGGCGGGATCGCGTTTCGAGGCCGGAAACGGCAGCGTCTCGCTGTCGCCAAGCTGGCGCACGCGGAGATAGTTGTGAATGTTCGACATGCGTCGTTCCCTCCCTTGCCGGTCGTGGCGGAACGTCAGGGTCCCGTCCCGGAGACGACCGGCTTCAGACACCATCGACTTCATTCCCCGCGGCGCTCGGTGAAGACGCAGGATCCGGCGTCGGACGCGCGGCGCCACCCGTCGTCCTTCGCCAGCTTCACGCCGTTCTCGGACCGATGACCCCGTTGATCGGACGCCAGCTCTTCGTCAGGCCGCTTCGGCCGGGGCGATGGCGTCGATGTCGATCTCCGATTCGTCGAACACGCGTTTGGCCCGGGCCAGCCGCAGGTAGACGATCAGGATCAGCAGCAGCGCCCCGGTGAACGAACCCCCGAAGATGATCCCCGCCCGTTCCAGACGCTGGTCCATGATCGGAATCGGGTTGAGCGTCGAGTAGCGGACGTGGCCGTTCTCCTCCCGCTCCGCCGCGATCACCGACCGGGCCCGGCCGCGATGCGAGGCGACCTGTTTCGCCGACTCGGTCGCGAGCGACGCCGCGAGGGTGTCGAGCAGCATCATCGTCGCATCCGGGTTCTCGCCGGTGAGCGTCAGCGTGATCTCGTTCTCGCCCGCGGTGTCGAGGGTGAGGTGATCCGCGAGGTGGGCGCCGAGGGCGGCGGCGGAGCCGAACGTGTCGATCCGCCGGTCCTCGAGCCGGTCGAGCAGCGTGTTATGGAACGCTTCGTGCCGGACCAGCTCCGACTGCGTCTGCTTCCACTGCTCGATCTCCTTCGGGGTCAGCCCCTGGTCGTTGCGCGACTTCGCCCGCAACGTCACCGACGCCGCGATCTCCGCCGGGAAGAACTGATCCGCCGCGAGCCAGCTGCCGCCGGCGAAGATCGCGGCGAGGATGAAGATCATGGTCACCGACACGATCGCCCTGCCGCGGGACCAGCGTCGGATCATCTTTCGTTCCGACGCGGCGAGGGCGGACTGCGCCTCGAGCACCGCCTGACGCTGCTGCTGCATCTCCCGCATCTGACGCGCCCGCAGTTCGTAATCCGCCTTGCCGCCGCCCTCCCCCGGACCACGCTCGCGCATCAGCCGGCGGGCCCGACGCAGCCGATCGCGTCGCACCTGCAGGTTCTTCGCGGCGACCTTGATGCGTCGGGCCGTCTCCCGCAGTTCGTTCACCCGCGGACCCGTCTCCGCCGCCACGCCCGCCTCGATCTGGCGACGCGCCTCGACGAGTTCGCCCTCCAGCGATTCGATCCGGCCCTGCAGCTCCGCAATGGTCGCGACCGCGGCCTCGTCCGGCGTCGACGCCTCCGCCTTCGCCAGGGCGTCAGCCAGCGCCCGCTCAAGCTCCGCGATCCGCGCGGCCGAGGCGCTGTCGTCGCCGCCCGTCGCCTGCGCCGACGCGAGCGCCGACTCCAGTTCCTGGACCTTCGCTTCGAGGGCGGGGGCCGAGGCGGCCTTCCGCTCCGCCTCGTCCAGCGCGCCCTCCACCTCGCGCAGCCGCGCCTGCATGTCCTGCAAGGCCGCGGCGTCGCCCGAGGAGCCGCCCGAGGCGACCTGCGCCTCCAGCTCCGTGATCTTCGTCCGGCACGATTCGAGCTCCTCCGCCTGACGCGCCGACAACTCGATCGCCGCCATCCCCCGCTCGAACGAATCGCCCTGCTGCTGGATCGCCTGCGACAGCTCGCGCAGCTTCTCCCCCGCCTTCGCCAGATTCGCCCGCTCCACCGAAAGCAGCTCCGATCGCTCCTCGAGCTGCTGCTCCAGCGATGATCGTGTCTCGTCGAAGATACGCTCCGACTCCGCCTGGGCGGCTTCGGCGTCCGCCGCCCGCGCCTTCTCCGCGTCCAGCGCCGCCTGCGCTTCCTGCAGCGCCGACGCCTTCGCCTCCAGCGCCTCGGTCCGCTCCGACGTCTCCCGTCGCAACGCCTCGATCTGAGCCTCGAGCTGACCCCGCTCCTGTTCGAACGACGCCGCCCGACGAACCTGCTCCGCGTGCGCCGACTGCTCCGATTCGAACTGCGTCTGCGCTTCGTTCAACGACCGCTCCCGCTCGGCCACCTGCTCCTCACGCGCCTCCAGACGACGAGACTCCTCCTCCAACGCAGCGGTGCGGACGTCGAGCTGCAGGCGACGCTTCTCGATCGCCGCCGCTTCGTCCTCCTGACCCCGGAGCGCCGCCTCGTGCGCACGCACCTGCGTCTCCAAAGCGTGACGACGCTCGTCAATCTCGCGTTGCGCGGCGTCGATCGACTCCCGCTGCGCCGCCGCGCTCGACTCCTGCTCCGCAATCGCCGCCTCGCGCTGCTCCAGCTCGTGAGCGCGAGCGTCGAGGGTCTCGCGGGTCTGTTCGAGGGCGGTCTGGGCCTCCGCGGTCTCCCGGGCGCTCGCCTCGACGGACTGACGCTCCTGCTCCAGGGCGGCGCGAGCGTCTTCGAGGGCCTGGCGGGATTCCTCCAGCGTCCGCCGCGCCGACTCCACTTCCGCCCGCTGTTCCGCCAGCGAGCGCACCTCTTCCTCGTGGCTCTTCTGCGCGCTGCGGATGCGATGGAGCTGACTCTCGACGTCCGAGATCATGTTGAGCACGTTGGCCGCGTCGAACTCGCCGGACGGCGCATCGGGCGTCGACGACGAGGCGCCGGGGTCCGGGGTCTCGGACGGCGACGGCGGCGGGGCGTCGGGGGCCGGGTCCTGATTCGTCGGTTCCTGGTTGGACGGCGAAGCGTAATCCATGACAAGTCCCTTCCGGTCCATCCGTGGACGTGTGATTCTCGGACGCCGTCGTCGGGTCTCGGCGCGCAGGGAGCGCGCCGGCGCGAGACGTCCGGGAGAGGTATCGACCCGCCTCCTTCGAGCCTCAAGCCGCCCCGGCCAAAACCGGAGGGCGGACCTCCGGTCGTTCCGGCGCTACCATGTGAGGTTCGTTCGCCCGTTGCGCCCGGAGCCCCCATGATCACCGTCGACGCCCCGATCCATCCCGCCGCCGACCCCCCCGCCCTCGACCTCGACGCCCTCCGCCGGCGTCCGGGCTTCGATCCGGCCCTCGCCGACATCGTCGCGAAGGTGCGCGACGGCCGCCGCCTTTCACGTGAGGACGGCCTGCGGCTCTACGAAACGAACGACCTCTGGACCGTCGGCGCCCTCGCCGATCACGTCCGTCGCCGTCTCCACGGCGACATCGCCTACTACAACATCAACCGGCACATCAACTACTCGAACGTCTGCGCCCTGTCGTGCAAGTTCTGTGCGTTCTATCGGAAGCGCGGCGACGAGGGGGCGTACGAGTACACCGTCGACGAGATCGTCGCCGAAGCCCGGAAGGCCCTCGACAACGGCGCCACCGAACTTCACATCGTGGGCGGCCTGCATCCCTACCTGAAGTTCGAGTGGTATCTCGAGATGCTCCGGGCGCTCAAGACCCAGACGCCCGAACTCCATATCAAGGCGTTCACCGCCGTCGAAATCGTGCACTTCGCCCGGCTCAGCCGACGCTGGAAGGACCGCTACGAAGGCGTCAAGGCGGTGCTCGAAGACCTCAAGGCGGCCGGGCTCGATTCCCTGCCCGGCGGCGGAGCGGAAGTCTTCGACGACCGCGTCCACGACGAGGCGTTCAAAGGCAAGATCGGGGCCGATGAGTGGCTCGATGTCCATCGCGCGGCCCATGCGATCGGGCTGAACTCCAACGCGACCATGCTCTACGGACACGTCGAACACCGACACGAACGCATCCGCCACATGATGCTCCTGCGCGAACAGCAGGACCGCACGCTGCTGGCCTGGGCCGCGGGGCAGGAAATCGAGACCCAGACCGCGACGACGTCCGACGGAACGGAGGCCCCCGCCGTCGTCCTCACCGGGCCCGGCGCGATGTATCCCGCCGATCGTCTTCCCACGCCCGAAGCAAGCCCGACCGGCTACTTCCAGACCATCATCCCGCTGCCGTTCTTCCCGGACGAGAGCGAACTCGAACACCTCCCCGCCCCGACCGGACTCGAGAACCTCCGCACGCTGGCCATCGCGCGGCTGATGCTCGACAACCTGCCCCACGCGAAGGCCTTCTGGATCATGCAGACCCTGGAAATGGCCCAGTTCATGCTCCAGCACGGGGCGGACGACATCGACGGGACGGTCGTCTGGTATGACATCACCAAGGTCGGCGTCTCGTCCACCCACCAGGAAACAACCGTGTGGGACCTCCAGCGGGCGATTCGCGAGGCGGGGTTCCGACCCGTCGAACGGGACACCCTGTACCGACCCGTCCGGCGCGGCTGAGCCCCCCGGGCGCCCTCGCGACCTCCCCGCCGACCGCCCCCGGCCGACCGCCCCCGGCCTCCCTGACATTCCCCGGCTTCACGGTCCATCCGACTGAAGTTGTTGCAACAACCGGTCGATGGCTTCCACAGCGCTCGAACCGGATCCGCCCCGAGGTGGAGAGGCGGTGGCAGCCGCCGAGGTCGACGAGAGACGAGGTCGGTCATGTCCAGCGGCGATGTCGACATCAGAATCGCTCCGGATCGCTGTCAGGCGACGCTGGCGGCGGCGGCGAACCGCAGCGCGCGGGTGACCGTCGAGTCTTTGCGCACCCTGGTGGAAAAGGCCGGCGTCGCGTCGACGCCCGACGTCGAAGCAGCGTTGTCGACCTTCGTCGAAGAGTATGGCGACGGGGCGACGGCGCACGAAGCGGTCATCGCTGAGGCGACCCCTCCCATCCATGGCGTGGACGGCGCGATTGACTGGGATCCCCAGCTCAACCTCGAAGGCGCCGAGGCGCCCTGCGCGGACTGCAAGGTCGATCACTATGAGGGTCAGTCGTTTCCGCGGGTCGCGGCGGGTGATGTGATCGGCCGGCTGCGGGAGGCGACGAGCGGTGAGCCCGGCGTCGATGTCACGGGCGCCCCCCTTGAGGCCCGCGACGGCGAAGCCGTCGAATTGACATTCGATCCGGACACGATCATCGTCGAGGCGGACGGCTCGATCCGGGCGAAGGTCGACGGCGTGGTCGTGCTCGACGAGTCCGCCGTGCGCATCTCCGAGACGCTTGAGATCACCGGCGACGTCGACTTCAACACCGGCCATGTCGAGTTCGAAGGCTCGGTCCAGGTCGCCGGCGGCGTCAAGCCCGGATTCCGGATCAAGGCCGAAGGCGAGCTTCGGGTCGGCCAGCTGATCGAGTCCGGCGAGATCATCACCGGCGGCGACTTCGTCTGCAGCAGCGGATTTGTCGGACAGAACGGCGGATCGCTGGACATCGGAGGCGACGCCAGACTCCGGTACCTCGACAAGGTCAAGGGAATCGTGCGTGGCGACCTCGAGGTCGCGAACGAAATCATCGACTGCGACCTCACGCTCGGCGGATCACTCGTGTGTGACAGCGGCGCCATTCTCGGCGGCGAGATCGAGGTGACCGGATCGCTCAAGGTCGCCGTCCTCGGCTCCGACGCGTGGGCGCCCACCACGATCATCCTCGGAAGCCTTCCCCTGCTCGTCGGCGACCGACGAGCGCTCGTGGCGACGATCACCAGGCTCCAGGAAAAGCGCGCGGGGATCACCGTCAAAGAGGACATGATCAGACAGCGGGCGCGACCTTCGCCGGGTGAGAAGGAAATGCTGACCGAATTCGTCTTCGAGGGAAGCCAGGTGGACCGTGAACTCGAGCCGTTGACCACGAAACTCGCGGAGATCGATACGGTCATCAGGTCGAAGGCGCGTGTCGACGTGCACGTCAGCAAGGTGATCTACCCGAAGGTCAAGCTGGTCATCGGACCGACCACGGTCCTCTTCAAGGAAGAGGTCAGGGGCCCGATGTGGATCGGCTGGGATGACAATCAGCGACTCACCGTCCGCAACCAGCGCGAAGGCGCCCGACCGCTGGCCGAGACCGCGACGATCTACCAGGAAAACCTCGCGGCCTGACCGCCGCGCATCGCAACCCCCCGCCGCCGACGATTTTGCGTTCGGTCGAGAAAATCTCGAGCCGGACGAGAGATCGCCGGCGGTTGTGCATTCTCCTGTGGCAAGGACGAAGCGGACTCGACAGGACGACGAGACCGCGATCCGGCGAAGGAGCGCCTCCTCATGGCCCACGCGACCGACACGCCGCCCGCCGCCCTCGAAGTGAAGCCGACCGACGAGTGTCGACCGGTGCTCCTCACCACCGACGGCGTCCTCACCGGCGCGCTTCGCGTGGACGGCGACCTCCGCTTCGCCGGCCGGCTCGAGGGCGACCTCGAAGCGGCCGGCGCGGTGGAGCTGACGGCGACCGGCGCGATCTCCGGGTCGGTGCGTTGCCGAACCCTGAGCGTCGCCGGCAGCATCGATGGCGATGTCACCGTCGAAGGACCCGTGATCATCGCTCCGACCGCCGCTATTCGTGGGACCCTCCAGGCCGGCTGCGTCAGGTTCATGGATCGAACCGACCCGCCGGGCGACGATGATGAGCACGTCGCGCATTCCACCGACCCCTCGCGCACGGATCGCGCGACGTCGGTCGTCCCCACGAACCGCGACCACGCCGACCCCGCCGCCCGCGGCGAAGCAGAGTCGCGACTCGCCGCCCGCATGGCCGCCATCACACGCGATCGACAGACGGCCAGGACATCGCCCGCCCGATCGCCCTGAGTCGCCAAGGACTCGCGCGGCGTCGACTGGACGAGACGCCGCTCCGCCCCCCCTCGGAACACGACACGACACGACATGGAGGTCGACCACATGCCCGCATCCGACGACACCACCCGCACCACCCCCGATGTCCAGACCGTCATCGGCGCCAACGCCGTCATTCGCGGCGACGTCAAGCTCGGCGGCGACGCCGTCATTCGCGGCGCCATCGAGGGCCAGCTCTCCGCCGAGGGCGGACTCGAAATCGATGAGCAGTCCACCATCAACGCGGCGGTCTCGTGCGGCGAACTCACCGTCGCCGGCGTCATCGAGGGCGACGTGGTCGTCGTCCGCGGCGTGACGCTCCTCCCGAAGGCGACCCTGCTCGGCGATGTCGTCGCCGCCCACGTGACGATCCCCGAAGGCGCGACCTTCCGCGGCGCCCTCACCATCGGCAAGGCGCCGAAGTCCGTCGCGCCGAAGACCGCCGCCCGCACCGAACGCAAGACCGGGAACGGGGCCGCCAACGGACACGCGATGATGACCGACGCCGGACCCGACGCCGCGCTCATTGAAACCAAGCCCGCCGGGGCCGCGCGGCTCGCGTCGGCCCTCGACGACTGACCCACACGTCTTCTTCGCCTCGACTCTCCGTCCCCTCGTGGGGGCGGATCATCCACCCGGATCGACTCGAACGCTCTCGCAGGCCGTCACCCGCCCCGTGCGACCTGCACTCTCGGCTCCGCGTTCGAGTCGATCTTTTTTTGATGTCCGGGATGTTCTGATGGGCCAGCCCCTCGCTCCGCGGGGGGTTGACCTCCGACGATCCGCGATGGACTCAGCACGACGTCGCCGCACTCGTATACAACGCCCATACGCCTCCGGGCGTCTTGACCATGTCGTGACCGTACTCGTTCTGCTCCAGAACCAACCACCACGCGCCATCGCATGCGGTGACGACCACGTCGGACAGAATCTCCGCCTCACGCAACGACCGCAGCCGGTCGAGCGAACACGCGGGCGCCAGCGCAGCCCCCGTCACCTCGTCCGCCGCATGATGGAACAACACCCAGTGCCGATCGCCGCCCGCGACCTTGGCCAGCGCCTGACCGGCAACGGCGAAGGCCAGGTTCACATCGGCGCCGGTCCACTCCGCCGCCGGGCGACCCATTCGAACCCCGTCCACCCAGATCCGGCGAAGCCGCTCCGTCCGACGATGTCCGATGAACCGAATGCGGTTGTCGTCGACATTGATCGCATCGGCGATGGCGCGACGAATATCAGGCCGGACGCGGCGCGCCTGCTCCCTGCGACGGAGTCGAGCGAGGCGTGTCCGGTCAGCTCCTTCCATTGCGATGCTCCGTGGTTCCCTCACGTCAACCCCCGGCGGAGCCGGGGGCTTGGGTGTTCTAATCCCCCAGGACCACCACGTCATCGGGATCGACCGTCAGCCGCACCGTCTCGCCCGAGGCGCCCGGCGCGTGGGGGTTCATTTCGAGCGTGCGCAGTTCCGCGCCGTCTTCGAGTTCGATCACGTGCTGCGCGATCTCGCCGAGGTACACCACGCTCCGCCGCACGCCGGTGAGCACGTTGGTCGCGCCGTTCGCCGGGGCGGCGGTCAGCGCTTCGGGCCGGATCGAACACGTCACCGAACCGGCTTTCGGGAGCGTCTCGTCGAACGCCGTCGAGGTCAGCGTGCCCGATGCGGTCTCCAGCGTCGCGCGTCCGTTGTCCACGCCCTTCACATCCGCGTGCAGGAAATTCGTCTCGCCGAGGAAGTCCGCCACGAAACGCGAACTCGGACGCTGATAGAGCCCGCGGGGCGGACCGACCTGCGCCACCACGCCCATGTCGAGCACGGCGACGCGATCCGCGAGCGACAACGCCTCCTTCTGATCGTGCGTGACGTAGACCGTCGTGATCTCCGTCTCCGAACAGATCCGCCGGATCTCCTCCCGCATCTCCAGCCGCAGCTTCGCGTCGAGGTTCGACAACGGCTCGTCGAGCAGCAGGACCTCCGGCTCGACCACCAGGGCCCGGGCGAGGGCCACCCGCTGCTGCTGACCGCCCGACAACTCGTTCGGTTTCCGCCGGCCGTACGGTCCCATCCGCACCATCTCCAGCGCCCGCTGCACCCGCTCCGCCCGCCCCGTCGCGTCGACCTTTCGCAGCTTCAGGCCGTAGCCGACGTTGTCCGCCACCGTCATGTGCGGCCAGAGGGCGTAGCTCTGGAAGACCATCCCCGTGTTGCGCTTGTTCGGCGGCGCCTTGGTGACGTCGCGAGCCCCGAATCGGATCGAGCCGGCGGTCGGGGCGATGAACCCCGCAATCATGCGGAGCAGCGTCGTCTTGCCGCAGCCCGATGGGCCGAGAAGAAAAAACAGCTCCCCCGAGTTGATCTCGAGGTCGATGTCATTCACGGCCAGGACGTCGCCGTAACGCTTGGTGATCCCCTGCAGGCTGATCGCGGTCATGGGCGGAGGATAACAGGCCCGAAACCCCCCGGGCGGGCTCGGAAACCGGTTTTCGCGCCCGACCCCGCCCACCCGGGCTATCATGAAGCGTCGGTCTCGCCCGCCGGCCGCAACCGAGGTACCCATGATGTTGATGCACCGAAACGACTCGCGCCAGCGTGCGCCGATGTGCCTTTCCCGTGCGCTGATCGTGGCGATGGCGACGGCCTCCGCCGCGCTCGGGCAATTGGCGCCCCCCGCCGACCCCCCGTCGGCCGGCGATCGCGCCGCGCCGCCGGCCGCGGTCCGTCCGTCGATGGAGACGCGGATCTACCAGCAGCTCTACCACACCCGCGTCGATCTCGACTTCCACGGCGCGCCCGCTCGCGCCGTGATCGACTTCCTGACCCAGCGGATGAATGTGAACGTCATCGTTCATTACGCCACGGTCGCCAACCCCGACGGCATCGATCCCGAAGCGCCGATCCATCTCATGGTCTCGGATCTCACCACGCTCGATGCCCTGACGTTCGTGCTCGAGCAGGCGGCGACCCTCGACGCCTGCGACTGGCAGGTGCGGCGGGGCGTGCTCGAGATCGGCCCCAAGTCGAGACTCGCCGCGCCCGCCAAACAGGAGATCGTCGTCTACCCGATCGACGACATGCTGTTCGAAGCCGTCCGGCATCGCGGCGCCCGTTCGATCTCGCTCGATCATCGCGGCGGTTCGTATGGATCCGGCTACGGCGGGTCCGGATACGGCTACGGCGGTCGCGGCGGACGCTTCGGCTCCGGCGGCGGTTCGATTCCCGGCTCCGGCGGCGGTTCGTACTCCCCGCCGGGCCAGGACCCGCGGTTCGAAGAGCGCACGCCGCGAGCCGAACTCGCCAACGAACTGATCGAGACGATCGTGACCGCGGTCGAACCGCAGGGCTGGTTCCGCAACGGCGGCGACTGGGCGGAGATCCGCCTGCAGGAGAACATGCTTGTGGTGCGGGCCCCGGGCTTTATTCACCGTCGGCTGGCCGGCGTGCCGAAGGTCGATCCGCCGGCGTCGACGCCGCCCGCCGCGAAGACGCCCACCCCCGCCGCGACCCCCTGAGCGGGGGCTGACCACGTGATTTTCCCCCCGCCCGCGTCGAATCTGACGCGGGCGGTTATCGTGCGCCATGGCCCCCACGCCCTGAACCAATCGAAGAGAAAGGAACCCGCAATGAAGACTCGGATGTTTGTCGGCGGCTGTCTGGTCGGCGCGACGGTGGCGCTCGCGGCGGGCGCGACGTTGTCACAGGATCACGCGAAGCAGGCGCCCGGCGGACCGGAGATGGACCCCGCGGCGATGATGGACGCCTACATGAAGATGGTCCAGCCCGGCGAGATGCACAAGAGGCTCGCCTCGCACGCCGGGACCTGGAACACCGAGATGAAGATGTGGATGGACCCGAACGCACCGCCGTCGGTGAGCCACGGCAAGAGCCGGATCGAGTCGGTGCTGGACGGACGCTTCATCCAGGAGAACGCGGACTTCGTCATCGACATGATGGGGCAGGAGATGCCGATGCAGGGCATCGGGATGACCGGCTACGACAACGTTCGTCAGCAGTTCGTCGGGTCGTGGTGCGACTCGCTCGGCACCCACCTGCTGACGATGCAGGGCAACTTCGACCAGGCGGGCAAGGTGCTCACGATGTACGGCACGATGGATGAGGCGCTGCTCGGCGTGTACGGCCGGATGGTGCGCTACCAGACGCACTTCATCGATCACGACACCTTCCGCTTCGAGATGTACGACCTGCACGCGGGCGAGGACTTCAAGGTGATGGAGATCACCTATCGTCGCGCGGAGTAGGCGCTCGTCCCGGAACGATCGAATGAACAAGGGCGCCGGGTTGATCCGGCGCCCTTTGTCATGTCGTCTCCAACGGAGCGATTCAGAAGTTCGCGAGCACGATCGCGAGGTCGATCGCGTTGACGACGCCGTCCGCGTTGAGGTCGCCCGCGCATCCGCCGCGGGCCGGGCAGGCGCCCCACAGGTCGAGCACCGCGGCGACGTCGAGCCCGTCAACCGTGAAATCGGCGTTGAGGTCGCCCACGATCAATCCGGCGCACACGTCGAGGACGCCGTCCTGATCCGCATCGAGTCGCGGATTCGCGAGGATCTGCGGCAGGTCGACGAGGCCGTCGCCGTTGCAGTCCGTGAGGATCGCGGGGTAGCGGTCGAGGAACGCCTGGTAGTCGTCCTCGTCGACGTCGCTGTCGCCGTCGAAGTCCATCATCTCGCAGCCGGGCGTGATCGCGCCGCCGTAGCACGGGGCGAAGACGCCGAAGTCGTCGAGATCGACGTCGCCGTCGCCGTCCGCGTCGCCGAGCCGCGCGGGCGGATAGAGCGTCCACGTCTGGTTGACGGGCACGTTGGTCAGCGTGCGGGCCGGGCCGAAGCCGGGCCACTGCACGACGACTTCGTCCGCGACGTTCGCCTCGCCGGCCCCGACGTGCAGGGTCAGTTCGTTCTGGCCGAGGTAGCCGTTGGTGCCGGTGAGCACTTCGCGGAAGTGCTGCTTGCCGTCGACGAGCGCGTCGATCGAGCCGCCGACCGCCCACGTGTTCGGACCGTCGCCGACGAAGTTGAACCGGAGGTGGGCGCCGGCGTCGCCGTCGTGGTTGACGAAGAGTTCGACGTTCTCATCGAGGTTGTTGACGAGGAGGTCGAGGTCGCCGTCGCCGTCGATGTCCGCCACCGCGGAGGAATAGGAGACGCCGTCGTTCCCCTGCACGCCGAGCGGTCCCGCGAGCTCCACGCACGGGAAGCCGAGCCCGCTGTCGAACATCGTGTTCGGCTCGAACATGTTGTTGACGTAGAGATCCATCCCGCCGTCGTTGTTGTAGTCGAAGAAGATCGATCCCCATGACGTGATGTAGTTCGCCACGCCCATGAGATCGGACTGCTCGAGAAACGTGCCGTCGCCCTGGTTGAGCAGGAGCGGGTTCTGCGGCGTCGGGTCGACCGCGATGTTGGTGCAGTAGAGATCCGGCCAGCCGTTGCCGTCGAAGTCGCCGCACGCCACGCCCATCGAGAAGATCGCGACGTTCGTCCCGCTCTCGACCGAGACGTTCGTCATCTGGCCGTCGTCGTTCCGCCAGAGCTGGTTCGTCTGGAAGAGCGGCGGCAGGTGGCCGCGGTCGTTGGACAGGTACAGATCGACGTCGCCGTCCCGGTCGTAATCGAACCACGCGGCCTGGAAGCCGTAGCCGATGTCGTCGACCGTCTGCGCCGCCGCGACATCCGTGAACGTCCCGTCGCCGTTGTTGACGTAGAGGAAGTTCGGCAGATTCGGAACCACGAGGTTTGCATAGTTCGGCACGTAGAGATCGAGCCAGCCGTCGCTGTTGAAGTCGCCCCACGCGCCGGACTTGCTCGCGCCGAGACCGTCGACCCCCGCCGCGGGGGCGACGTCGGTGAAGGTCCAGTCGCCGTTGTTCCGGAGCAGCAGGTTGGGCAGCCCGATCTGGGAGACGAAGAGATCAAGATCGCCGTCGGCGTCGTAGTCGCCCGCCGCGAAACCGGAGCCCATGTCGAACTGGAAGTCGCCCGCCGACACCGACCGATCGGTGAACTGGCCGGTCCCGTCGTTCTCGAACAGGCCCAGCTCGCCGTTCTCGCCGCCGAGCAGCACGATGTCCGGATCGCCGTCGCCGTCCAGATCCGCGAAGCCGCAGCCGAAGCCGTGCACGCCCCACTGCATCGGATACTGGTCCATCTCGAAGATCACGCCCCGCGCCAACGCCTCTTCGGTGAACCCGGTCGGACCGCCGGCCCAGATCGGACCCGCCGCGACGCCCGCAATGGCGACAGCACAGACACGCGCGGCCGACACCGCCCTCGACTCCATCGTGTTGTTCATCCCCACAACTTCCTTTGTCTTCTCTCTCTCAGACACCCGCGCCGTGATGCGCGGGAACCCACTCACGTACCGATCCCATGCTACCGAGACCACACAATCCCACCAGAACAAAAAGCCGGAACCCACGAACGACGGGCGACTTCCGGGCTGCCGTCACCATTTGTTGTTCAAACAGGGATTCCGGAGAGCGAGCCGCTACGGGGCGGCCATGAGGACCCCCGCGAACGCCGCGAGCAACGCCAGGGGCGTCGCCAGCACCGAGACCGCCAGCAGCACGCCGGGCAGGACCGCGCCGCGGTCTCGCGCCGTCACCAGCCCCGACCAGAGGGTCGCGGCGGCCCAGAGCGGGCCAAGAAGGGCCCACGCCAGGCCCGTCATCCATTCCGGCGTGATCCGGGGCAGCAGCGCATACGCCACGACCGACGCCGCCGCCAGGCCAACCCAGCCGAGCACGAACTGCCGGCGATTTCGCCCGTGGGCCACCTCCGCCGCGCTCCGACCATGGTCGATCTCCGCCCCGCACTCGGGACAACGACGCCCCGTCGCGCCCCGAAGCGCATAGTCACACGACCAGCAGAACAGCTCCTCGAGGCCGCTCACCCGCCCTGATCCCGATACCACGCCACCGTCCGCCGAATCCCTTCCTCCAGCCCCACCGCGGCGGTCCACCCAAGCCGCTCTTTGGCCCGCGTCGTGTCCAGCAGACGTCGCGGCTGCCCGTCCGGCTTCGACGCGTCCCATCGGATCTCGCCCTCAAATCCCGTCGTCTGTCGGATCAGTTCCGCGAGGTCCCGGATGGTGATCTCGCGTCCCGACCCCAGGTTGATCGGTTCGGGCGTGTCCACGATCGCCGCCGCGCGGACGATCCCCGCCGCGGCGTCGTCGACGTAGAGGAACTCCCGGCTCGCCCGGCCGGAGCCCCAGGCGTCGATCGCCTCGTCCCCCCGCCGCTTCGCCTCGACGCACTTGCGAATGAGGGCCGGGATGACATGGGACGTCTGCAGATCGAAGTTGTCGCCCGGCCCGTAGAGGTTCACCGGCATCACGTACGCCCCCGGGAGCCCGTACTGTCGGTGATACGCGTCGAGCATGACGCCGGCCGCCTTCTTCGCCACGCCGTACGGCGCATTCGTGACCTCCGGGTAGCCGTTCCAGAGATCGTCCTCGCGGAACGGAACCGGCGTCTCGTTGGGATACGAGCAGATCGTGCCGACGTGCACGAACTTCGCGATGGCGTTCCGTCGCGCGTGTTCGATCAGGTGGAGGGCCATCGCCATGTTGGCGTAGAAGTAGCGGCCGGGGTTGTCGCGGTTGGCGCCGATGCCGCCCACCTCCGCCGCGAGGTGAATCACGATCTCCGGCCGGGCGTCCGCGTAGAGCCGTGCGACGGCGTCCTCGGCGGTCAGGTCGGCGTCGGCGCGGCGAGGGACGATGATCGCCCCGGCCCCTGCCTCGCGCAGCCGTGCGCAGACCACGCGTCCGAGGAACCCCGCGCCGCCGGTAACGACGATGCGGCGGCCGGCGAGCGTGTTGGTCGGCGGATCGATCGGGGAGCCGGACGTTGACATGAAGCCCTTCCTCGCGTGCAGTGAGGCGATGTCGCGTGCGGATCGCCACTCTCGGATCTCCGCCATCCTAGTCGCCGGACTCGGGTTCATGCTCGGGGGGGCGATCCTGACCGTGATCGCCTACGGCGTCGGCGTTCTCGCGGCGGACTTCGGTCAGCCCGGGGTGCGACGCGACCAGACGGAACGCGACCGGGAATGGTTCGCCGCGCAGGAGCCGTTCGACTTCCAGATCCTCTTCTGGAAGACGCCGGTCTTCGAGCGTCGCTCGTTCGGCTACCGGATCACGACGCTGCAGGCGATGAATGCGTCGCACACGCTGACTGCGGTCCGGTATCGCGCGGGCTGGCCGTTCGCCGCGGCGTCGGGCGAGGCGTGGAAGATCGACCGCAACAGCGACGGCTTCCGCGGGCGGCTGCAGTGGGTTGACACAAAGGAGATGCAGGTTGCGGGCCTCGGGCGCCGACGGATCTTCCCGCTGCGGGCGTCGCCGCCGGGGATCGCGGCGAACATCCTGTTCTTCACGCTCGTCGCCGCCGCGCTGTGGTGGCTGGCGCGTTCGATCGTGCGGGCCTGGCGGGCGCGTCGGGGACGCTGCCGCGCGTGCGGGTATCCGGTGACGGGACTCGCGCGATGTCCGGAGTGCGGGCTGGCGACGCCGCGCGGCGACCCACCCGCGAAGATCGCCTAGACTGCGACTTCGTTCACCGCATCCCCCGGACGAGGACGCAGACGCGATGGCCCGATCCTTCCAGGCCCCCAAGGGAACCCGCGACTTCTACCCCGACGCGATGGCGGTGCGTCGTCACATCGAACGCGCCTGGCGCACCGCGGCGACGAACCACGGCTTCGACGAGATCGAAGGGCCGACCTACGAACACCTCGAACTCTACACCGTCAAGAGCGGCGAAGGGATCGTGTCCGAGCTGTTCAGCTTCCGGCGCAGCGGCGGCGACACCGACTACGCCCTCCGACCCGAGTTCACCCCGACCCTCGCCCGCATGGCCGCGGCCCGCGGCGCCTCGCTGCCGACCCCGACCAAGTGGTTCGCGATCCCCGTGCTCTTTCGCGCCGAGCGGCCGCAACGCGGGCGACTGCGCGAACACGTCCAGTGGAACGTCGACCTCATCGGCGACGACTCGCCCGCGGCGGATGCGGAGATCATCGCCGCCGCGCTCGCGGGACTCGCCCGCCTGGGACTGACATCCGAGGTCGTCAAGGTCCGCGTGAGCCATCGCGAAGTCGTCAGCGGCGTGCTGACCGGTCTCGGCCTCGCGCCTGACCAGCTTCCCGCCGCGTTCGACCTGCTGGATCGACGCGACAAGCTGCCGGCGGAGGTGTTTGCGGAGAAGACCGCCGCGCTCGGGTTCAGCGAAGACGCCCGCGCCCGGTTCGACGCGTTTGCGCGGCAGACGGTCGGCCGGTCGGACTTCGCCCGCGTCGCCGCCGAGACCGGCGTCTCGTCCGACGCCTTCGGCGCGCTCGAGGCGCTCGATGATGAACTCCGCGCGGTCGGGCTCGCGGACTGGATCACCTACGACTTCGGCATCGTGCGCGGCCTCGCCTACTACACCGGGACCGTCTTCGAAATTCACGAGACGACCGGCAAGGAGCGGGCGGTCGCGGGCGGCGGCCGCTACGACCAGCTCATCGAACTCCTCGGCGGTCCCAGTCTGCCCGCGTGCGGGTTCGGGATGGGGGACGTCGTCCTCGGGCTGGTGCTGGCGGATCACGGTCTGCTCGACGCCGGGGAGATGTCCCCGCGTCCGGACGTGTTTGTGATCAATGCGCGGGACGAGCCGCCGCGCGAGCATCTGCGACCGATCGTCGCCGCGCTCCGGGCGGACGGCCTGCACGTGCGTCACAGTTACCGAGCGACGAAGAACGTCGGCAAGCTGCTGTCGGAGGCGAAGAAGGCGCACGCCCGGCTGGCGGTGATTCTCGGTCGCGAACTCGACGAGGGTCGCATCGTGATCAAGGACCTCGACGGCGGTGAGCAATCCGAGTGCGGGGCGGGGGATCTCGCGGACGAACTCCGCACGCGTCTGGCCGGGGCCGAGGCGACGGCGGAGGCATGAGCGTTCGACTCCTCATCGTCGCGGCGGTGGAGAAGGAAGCCGCGTCGTGGGGCGATCTCGGGCCGGACGTGCGCACGATCGTCGGCGGCGTCGGACGCGTGAGCGCGGCGTGCGCGACGACAGAAGCGTTGATCGAACATCCCACAATCGACGCCGTCCTGAGCGCCGGCGTCGCGGGGGCCCTGCCGGGATCCGGTCTGGACCTCCGCGACGTCGTCGTGGCGTCGGCGGATGTCTATGTCGAGGAGGGGCTCGTCACGCCGGACGGGTTCTCGGACATGCGCGGGCTCGGGTTTCCGCTGGGTCCGTTCGAGGGCAACGTCGTTCCGGCGGACGCGGGACTGCACGACGCCTGGGTCGAGGCGGCGGTCGGTCGGTCGGGGCGGATGGCGACGGTGGCGACGTGTTCGGGCACGGACGCGTCGGCCGCGGTCGTCGTCGAACGGACGGGGGGGCTGGCGGAGGCCATGGAGGGCGCGGCGGTGCTGCACGCGGCGTTGCGACGGGGCGTGGGGGCGGGGGAGATCCGGGCGATCAGCAACACCACCGGCGACCGCGACCGGCAACGGTGGGATCTCGCCGGCGGGCTGGACCGGTTGGGGGAGGCGGTTCGGGCGGCGTGTGAGGCGTGGCGCACGAGGTCCGGGAACAACGGCGGCTAGACCCGCGCCGTCGCGGTGGCGGCGTGCGGCGTCCCCCGTGAACGACCTGATTTGGCGGCCGACGGGGCTCAACCGCGGTTCCCATCGCGTCGATGTCTGCGTTGAGTCTTCGGACTCCTTCGTCTGTTTGCGCGCACGTCGCCGGAATCCGCCATGGCCATCTTCTCAACGTCGAGTTCTCCCATCGCCTTCGACTTCGGCGCGTCGACGGTGAAGATGCTGCAGATCGTGCCCGGCGAGCCGCCGGAGGTCGTCGCGGCGGCGGAGATCGAGGTGCCTGACGCCGCCCGAGGCGATATCGAGGACTACGTTCACTTTCTGAGCAAGTCCGTGCCCGCCGTGCTGAAGTCGGGCGGTTTCAAGGGCAAGCGGGCGGTCTTCTCGCCGCCCCCCACGCACACGTACACGCAGCACATGAAGCTGTCGTTGACGGACGGCGTGTCGTTGCCGGAGCTCGCGGCGGCGCAGTTGCAGATCGACTACGGCTGTTCGCCTTCGAGCGTGGTCGTGCGGGCGGTTGACGTCACCGACACCAACGTGAACGGTCAGCCGCGCCGCGAGACGATCTGTCTGGCGATCGCGAAGCGGACGGTGATGCGTCTGGTGGAGCTGCTCAAGCGTTGCAAGCTGGAGACGACGGGGGTGCACGCGGAGGCGTTGCTGCTGCTGCGGGCGTTCGCGCACATTCACCGTCGGAAGGGCGACGACCAGATCACGACGATGTACGTGGATCTCGGCTGGAGCGGGACGAACATGGCGATCGGCCACGGGTCCGATCTCGTGTTCAGCCGCAAGATCGATTTCGGCGGCCGGCATCTGGACACGATCATCGCGGAGACGCTGCACTGCGACGAGGCGACGGCCCGCAAACACCGGCTGGCCCAGTCGCAGTGGCATGAGTTCACCGCCGCGAATCCGGGTCCGCGTCGGGTGACGGCGGAAGGCGGGGCGGAGGGGTCGGCGATTCTTCGCAGCGCGATGTCGCAGTCGGATCCGCCGGGGGGCGGGGGGACGGCGGCGGCGGTGAGTCAGCGGAAGGGCGGGGTGCCGTCGGTCTTCTGGCAGCCGATTGCGCCGGGCGAGGGACAGGCGGGTCCGTCGAACGTGGATCTCAGCGAGCCGCTGGAGATCCTGACGGAGGAGCTGGCGATGTCGCTGCGGTATCACCAGACGATGTTTGCATCGCGGATGATCGACCGCATCGTCTTCCTCGGCGGCGAGGCTCGACAGATCGGGTTGTGTCAGCGGATCGCCGCCAAGCTCGGGGCTTCGGCCCAGCTCGGGGATCCGCTCGCCCGGATGAAGTTTGCTGATCTTGACGCCGTGTCGGGCTTTGACGCCCGTCAGCCGCAGCCCGGCTGGGCGGTGGCGTGCGGCCTGTGCACGGCCCCGACGGATCTGTAGGGAACGCGAGAGAGAAAGGACCGCCATGACCACCTTCCTGCCGGAAGATTACCTGGCTCGACGCGCCGAACGGCGCACCGACATCATCTGCCTGACGTTGTTCGTCGTCGTCATGGCGGGCGTGTTCGCGGCGTTCCTGATCACCAACCGGGAATGGGCGGAGGTCAAGGAGGCGCGACGCGTCATCAACGCCGAGTACCAGGACGCGGCGGCGAAGATCGCGGAGCTGACCGAGCTCCAGGCGCAGGAGGCGGAGATGCTCGAGAAGGCGGAGCTCGCCTCGGCGCTCGTCGAGCGCGCCCCCCGCTCCATCCTGCTCGCCGAGTTCATCAATCGCATGCCGGCGCGGCTGAGCCTGATCGAGTTCAACCTGCTCTCCGAGAAGATCAAGCCGCAGCCGTCCGCCGACAGCGGATCGCGCTCCATCTCCAAGCCGAAACGGGGCAAGACCCGCGCCCAGGTGCAGGCGGAGCAGGCCGAACAGAAAGCAACGCCCGACCGCTTCGAGGTCGCGATCGAAATGGTCGGCGTGGCCCCCACCGACCTCGAGGTGTCGAGCTTCATCACCGAGCTCAACCAGCACGAACTCCTGCAGGACGTCACGCTCGAGTACTCCGAGGAGACGGAGCTCCAGGGCCAGATGATGCGCGAGTTCAAGGTCGTGCTGTCGCTCGACCCCGACGCCGACATGCGCGAGGTGGAGCCGCTCATCAAGCCGCGTCTCCGCGACCCCATGAGCGATCAGCTCAACCTCGGCGAGGTGGCCACGGTTCCGATCGAAAAGGGAGGCGACTGAGCCATGAAATTCGGTTTTCGGGAAATCATCTTTCTCGCCATTCTGCTCGCGGTGCCGGCGGCGTCGTGGTGGTACGTGTTCAATCCGCGAAACCAGGACATCGAGCAGGCCACGAACGAGATCGCGGCGAAGCGCGACAAGCTCGATCAGCTGCACGAAGTGACGGAGCGCATCGACGATCTCGGGCTGGCGATCGAAGACGGACGCCGCGCCATCGAGATCATCGAGAGCAAGCTTCCGTCGGAGCAGGGGATCGATTCAATCCTGAGCAACACGTGGGAGTTGGCGCGTCGGAACCAGCTGGTGGTGAAGTCCGTGAAGACGGAGAAGTCGCTCCCCGCCGCGCGATACATGGAGCGCCCGCTCCAGGTCGTGATGGAAGGCGAGTTCGACGGCTTCTATCAGTTCCTGCTCGAACAGGAGCAGCTGCCCCGCATCACGCGGATCAAGAACATGAAGCTGGAGCGTCGGAACGGGGCGAAGGGTCCGGTCCAGAAAGACGGGTTCTCGGAGCACTCGATGCGGGCCGAGTTCACCCTGAGCATCTACTACGAGAAGCCCAACGACTGAGCGGGGAGCTGCAGCGCCGTCCGCCGGCGCCGGGAGGAACGAGCATGAACGAACTCAACGATGAGATGAACCCGGTCGACGAAGGCGTCGGCGCAGAGCACGAAGACGGACAAGCGCCGCTCCACGCGATCCTCGGCGGCGAAGACGGGGCCGACGCGGGGGGGACGGGGAAGCGCGGCGTCTCTTCCGGCACGCTCGTCATGGGCGGCGTCGTCGTCGCGGCGGTGGCCGGGCTGTTCTCGATGCGCACCCTCAGCCGGGTGACCGCGGGCGACGACATCGCGCCGGACATCGAACAGAAGATCGACACCTTCATCAACGCGAGCGGTTCGGTCGGCGGCGACAACAGTCTCAGTCACGACGCCCTCGCCGCCCTCGACAACGACTACACCGAACTTCAGGTGCCGCTCGTCAACGTCCAGCGCAACCCCTTCGTGATCTTCCAGCAGGTCGCGATGCAGGACATGCCGGACGTCGACCCCGCCGACCAGGCCGCCATGGCCGCCGCCCAGGAAGCCGCCCGACTCGCCGCGCTCCGCGACAAACGACGCGACGAAATCACTCGGGCGAGCGAGCGGCTCACGCTCAAGTCCGTCATCCTCGGCAAGGCGCCGCTCGCCAATGTCGACGGCTCGATCGTCCGGCGCGGCGACACCATCGAGATCGCCGACCTGAAGGTCGCCTTCACCGTCACCGATATCTCGCGCACCGCCGTCACCCTCGAGGCCCGCGACGACCAACTCAACCTCGTCGTCGAGGTGTCGATCTCGATCG
This sequence comes from Phycisphaerales bacterium, assembly GCA_965227335.1. Lineage (GTDB taxonomy): Bacteria > Planctomycetota > Phycisphaerae > Phycisphaerales > SM1A02 > CBDDFV01. Next base: position 431,057 of record CBDDFV010000012.1, on the reverse strand, counting down.
ACCAGACCGGCTGACCCCCCGACGCGAAAGGACCTCCGTGGCCGGCTTCGACCTCGACGACATCCTGCGGAACCTCGGCGACCCCCAACCCGACGCGCCGAAGGAGCCCGGCGACGAAGATCTCGCCGGCGCCCGCGATGACGCGTCGACCCCGGACGCCGACCCCGCCCCCGTCGACGCTGACGCCGCCGATCCCGCCCCGCCCGCGCCGACCCTTCGCCCCGTCGACGACCCCCCGCCCGTCTTCATCCGCAAGGACCCCCGCGAAACGCCGCGCCCGCCCGACACGAGCGGCGGCGGACTCGGCGACGCCATCGGCGTCACCGACCAGGGGCGCCCCGCCCGCGTCCGACCGGACGATGCGCTCTCCGAACTCTACGAGCCCGACGAAGTCCGCGCGGCGCCGCCCCCGCTGGTGCAGACCCTGCTCGAACGAGAGATCATCTCCGGCGAGCAGCTCGCCAGCGTCGAGCGCGTGCTCAAACAGTCGCCCGGCAAGGACGCCGCCGCGGTGCTGGTGGAGATGGGCGTCGACGAAGTGCAGGTGCAGCAGGTCGCGGCGGAGATCGCCGACCTCCCGTTCGAACGCATCGACGTCGAGTCCGAGGAGTCGCACGATCCGAAACGTCTCCAGCGTCTGGGCTCCGAGTACTGCAAGACCAACCTCGTCATGCCGCTCCGCATGGAGGGCTCGCGCCTCGTCGTCGCCACCGCCAGCGTCGCCGACGTCTTCCTGCTCGATGAAGTCAAGCGTCGTCTCGGCGTGTCCGCGATCAAGCACGTTCTGACGCCGCCGGGCGACATTGCAGGACTGATCGAAGCGCTCACCGAGGCGGACGCCGATGACGCGGACGTGGAGGACATCCTCGCCGACGTCGACGAAGACGACGTCGAGGTCATGGAGGACAATGAGGATCACGACGGCGTGGAGGCGGAGGCGGAGTCCTCGCCCGTCGTCCGCTACGTGAACCACATCATCCAGACCGCGCTCAAGGAAGGCGCCTCGGACATCCACATCGAGCCCGAAGAACGCTCGATGAAGGTGCGCTTCCGCATCGACGGCGTGCTGTTCGAGATGATGAACCCGCCGAAGAAGATGCACGCCGCGCTGACGTCGCGGATCAAGATCATGGCGAACCTCGATATCGCCGAACGCCGCCTCCCGCAGGACGGCCGCATCCGCGTCAACGTCCTCGGCCGCAAGCTCGATCTCCGCGTGTCCACCCTTCCCACCCCGAAGGGCGAGAAGACGGTCATGCGTATTCTCGACACGCGATCGATCAACGTCACGCTCGACGACCTCGGATTCCACGAGGACACGCTCACGATCTGGAAGGGCCAGATCGCGCAGCCGCACGGCATCATCCTCGTCACCGGGCCGACCGGCTCCGGCAAGACGACGACGCTGTACTCCTCCATCCGCCAGATGGAGCTCCGCAAGCTCAACGTGTCGACGGTCGAGGATCCGGTCGAATACAACCTCGCCGGCATCACGCAGGTGCAGACGCACGAACGCATCGGGATGACCTTCGCCGCCGCGCTGAAGTCCCTGCTGCGTCAGGATCCGGACGTCGTCATGCTCGGCGAAATCCGCGACATGGAGACGGCCACGATCGCGATCCAGGCCGCGCTCACGGGCCACCTCGTGTTGTCGACCCTGCACACGAACGATGCGCCGTCGTCGGTGACGCGTCTGATCAACATCGGCCTCGAACCGTTCCTGATCGGCGCCGCCCTCAACGCGGTCCTCGCCCAGCGTCTGGTGCGTCGCATCTGCGGGAACTGCAGCGTGCCGGCGCCCCCGAAGGCGGAGCTCGTCGACTTTCTCGAGATGCACGGGCTGCAGAAGTCGACGCTCGCGTACGGGCAGGGTTGCTCGAAGTGCCGGGAGACCGGCTACTCCGGCCGCCTCGGCCTGTACGAACTCCTCGTGATGGACGACTTCCTTCGCGACGCCATCGCCCGGAACCCGAACGTCACCGAGTTCCGACGCACCTGCTGCGAGCGGGGCATGGTCACGCTCCGCGAGGACGGCTTCCGCAAGGTGCAGGACGACCGCACCACCGTCGAGGAGATCCTCCGCGTGACGGAAGCGACGATCTGACGCCGTCAGACCGACGCGTCACTCGTCCGAAGCGCCCTCGAATCGCTATTTCCCGGAATTGACTTCGACGCCGCGCACGGGCGCCGTAGGCTGCAGGCGTGCATGTCTGCGCGCTGACCATCCTGCTCGCCTTCCCCGCGATCGCCGGTCCCGACACCTGCGGCGACGACGCCGAGAACTGCTTCGTCGTCCACGCGACGCCCGGCTGCGACGACGTCGCCTGCTGTGAACTCGTCTGCGCTGACGACCCCTTCTGCTGCGATGTCGAGTGGGACGACGCGTGCGTGCAGTTCGCGCAGCTCACCTGCCCGCCCGGACCGTGCATCGCCGAGGGCGACTGCTTCACCGCTCATCCCACGCCGGGCTGCAACGTCAGCGCGTGCTGCACCATCGTCTGTTTCCTCGAACCGTTCTGCTGCACCGTCGAATGGGACGAGATGTGCGTCGACCTCGCCGTCACCCTCTGCGATCAGCTCCTCTGCCCCGGCGACGGCGACTGCTTCGAACCGCACGCCGGCGGCGGCTGCGATGAACCCGGCTGCTGCGCCCTCGTCTGCACCGCCGACAGCTTCTGCTGCGACGTCGAATGGGACGCCTCCTGCGTCGGACTCGCCGAAGCCGTCTGCCTCTTCCCCGCCTGCGCCCTCGAGCCCGATCCCGACGCCGACCCGGAACCCGAAGCGTGCGGCGAAGCGATCAACGACGGTTGCTTCCTCCCCCGACCCGCCTTCACCCCCGTCGCCGACGGGCAGACGTACGCCGGCGAGATCTACGCGGCGGACAATCTCCGCGACATCGACTGGTACACGTTCACCCTCGACGATCAGCAGCAGATCCACTGGCAGGTCACGAGCGAGTTCCCCAGCCAGGTGGTGATCGCACGCGGCGACTGCGCGTCCGGCATCGAAACGCTCGCCTTTGTCGTCGGCGGCGGATGCGATCCCGTCGTCGCCGCGTGGTGCGCGGATCCGGGGACCTACTACCTCATCGTCGGTCCCGGCACCGCCTTCGGACCGATCGGCGCCGGCGCGCCATGCCCTGACAGCCCCGCCCCGCAGTTCTTCGGCCGCGCCTACCACGCCACGCTCACCGTCGGTCCGTGCGCGCCGCCGTGCCTCGGCGAACTCACCGGAGATCTCGACGTCGGCCCCGCCGACCTCGCCGCGCTCCTCGCCGCGTGGGGCCCCGCGCCCGCCGGCGAACCCGCGGACTTCAATGACGACGGCGCCGTCGACGCCGCCGACCTCGCCGTCCTCCTCGCCCAATGGGGCGACTGCCCGCCCGCCTGAGCACGACGTCAACCATCCGCCCCGTCCGCCCCACGCGCCGACGAAGGTCGCCGACTGCCGATAGACTGCGACCCTTCGAACCCCACGATTCCGACAGCGAACGGCGCGGCGATGCGGCTCACGATCATCAACCAGTTCTACACCCCCGACATCAGTCCCACCGCCCACCTCTCGGCGTCGCTCGCCGAGCATCGCGCGGCGGCGGGCGACGACGTCCGCGTGGTCGCCAGTCGCGGCGGCTACATCCAGGCCGCCGAAGACAGGATCCGCGACCGCACCGAGAACCCGCGCGTCCACCGTCTCTGGACCCCGCAGCTCGGCAAGAAGACGATCCTCCGTCGCTGTCTCGATTACCTCGCGTTCTACGTCCTCGCCCTCGTCCGCATGGTCACCCTCCCCCGCCAGGACGTGATCATCACGCTCACGACGCCGCCCTTCATCGGCCTCACCGCCGTCGCCCACAAGATCCTCCACCCGTCCACGAAGATCATCCTCTGGAATATGGACTGCTACCCCGAGGCGGCGGAGCGGGCGGGCAAGCTGAAGACGAACGGGTTCGCGGCGAAGATCATGCGGATGCTCAACCGCTTCCTGTTCCGTCGGCTCGCCCACCTCGTGACGCTCGATACGGCGATGACCGAACTGCTCATGTCACAGTACGGCCCGAAGAACCGGGAGCTGCCGGCGACGGTCATTCCCAACTGGGAGCGGGCGGACTTCTTCCCCCCCGACGCCGGGCACGAACCGTGGGAACGCGCGGACGCCCTCGGGCTGAACGGCCGGTTCGTGATTCTCTACCTCGGCAATATGGGCGTCGGCCATCGGTTCGAGACGGTGCTCGACGCGGCGGAGCAGTTGCGGAACGAGCCGGCGACCTTCCTGTTTATCGGCGGGGGCGCCCGCTACGAGGAGGTCGACGTCGAGGTGAAACGGCGGGAACTCGCGAACGTCCTCATGCACGGCTACGTACCGAAGGAGATGACGCCGTCCGTCATGACGTCCGTCGACTGCGCCCTGATCACGCTCCGCGACGAAGCGCTCGGGGTGATGAGCCCGAGCAAGCTGCACTCGAACCTCGCGATGGGACTGCCCGTGCTGTACGTCGGTCCGGAAAAGAGCAATGTCGACGATGCGATCCGTCGGTTCGACTGCGGCGTGAGCCTGCGGCACGGCGAGGTCGACGCCCTGGTGGCGGGGGTGCGGGCGATGATGGAGGACCGGGGGTTCTTCGACCAGGCGCGTCAGCGGGCCCGCCGCGCGTTCGACGACGCCTATTGCGACGTGCGCACGCTTGAGCAGTTCGACCGCGTGCTGGCGGAGGTTGGACCGAAGGCATGACCGACGACGCCCCCGCCCAACCCGATCCCGACGCCGCCGCGCAGCATCTCGCCGAACGATCGAGTCCGCACGGACTGAAGAACCGGATCGGGCGCACGGTGTGGGGCGTCGTCTGGCTGTTCCTCTTCCGACCCTCGCCGCGTGTTCTGCATCGCTGGCGCAACCTGTTGCTGCGGCTGTTCGGGGCGCGGCTGCACGCGACGGCGCGGACGTATCCCCGGGCGCGAATCTGGGCCCCGTGGAATCTCGTCATGCACGAGTACGCCTGCCTTTCCGACGACGTCGACTGCTACTGCGTCGACCGCGTCGAGATCGGCGCGCACGCGACGGTGAGTCAGTACAGCTACCTCTGCGGCGCGACCCACGATCACACCGACGTCAACCAGCCCCTCGTGCCGAAGCCGATCGTCATCGGCGAACGCGTGTGGATCGCGGCGGACGTCTTTGTCGCCCCCGGGGTGACCGTCGGCGACGGAACCGTCGTCGGCGCCCGATCGTCCGTGTTCTCCGACCTCCCCCCATGGTCCATCGCGATGGGAACCCCCGCCAGAGTCGTCCGCCCCCGCGAACTCACGGCGGAGGACTTCGTGAAGGACGGGCCGTCGAAGGCTTGACGTGGTTACGTGTCGAGGGCGTTCGAAACGACCAGTCGGTCGAGGTGCCGCAGGCGTTCATTGTCAAGGGTGATCTGTTCGATGCGGTTCAGCATCTTCATCGGAAGACGGACAGGCCTTTGGCGATCGCTGGTCCGAATCGCCGAGAAGCCGATGCGGGTGTCGCCACCCGCTTGCTCAAACAACGTCTTTGCGTTTATCAACCTATCACGTAGCGTCTGGAAGTCTGAAACCAAGGAACCCCAGATTTGGCCATGAACGTCGCCGAGCGCAGCGACACCTTCTCTCACGAGTGGTCGGACGTCGACCAGATCTCCTGCCGCACTGACCTCCTCCAACGTCGCCTTATCGAACTGGCGATCTTCGGCGAGGTCGCGAATGTCCAGCTTCACCACGAAAGCGTGTTCCAGTACTTGGGAGTTCGTCCTTGGAGCTCGCGTCTCGTTCCTCGGGGAGTACTTGATTGCGACAGATGACACTGGAAGGGCATGATGCTGAGAGTAGTTGCGCAAGTTCCACAAGAACCGATATCCAAGGACCGATTTCGCGGTTGCTAGTGCGTCTTGTAGTACGACGAGCTCCTTTGACTTGCGTCCATAGAGCTTGATAAGGCCCTTGTTCGTTTGGTCGGTGTACATCCGCATCGCAGCAAAGAGATTCAGCAAGCGTCGGTTCACCAATTGGGCGTCGTCCCAGTAGTCGCCCCACTCAGTTGAGGGCCGGATGGTCTGACGGAGAGCTACCGAGAGCAACGTCTGCTCGAACTCTTCGTAGTTTCGACCCACGAGTTGCATCTTGTCAGCGATCGCCAGCATGAGCGGCACGCGTTTGGCTGCGTTACTGAGGTTCTCGAAATCATCGCAGGAGATCTCCAGCTTGATCTTCTCCTTAGCGGGAGCCGCCGTGAGGTAGTGTTCGCGTGCGGTCGAACTCAATCCTCGTCCTCCAACTGACGACGCGCCCGACGCTTCGCCGCGAACAGACCCTCCGTCGTGCTTGACGGGGGCGTGACTTCGTCCTCCGGCGGTTTCGACGCGCGGCGGTCGCGAACCGGAGCCGCGTTCGGCTCTTCTGACGACGCCGCCTTCGTCGATGAGCCCCGACCGCCCGACAACGCATCCAGCGCGGCGTCGCGCTCCGAGGCCGTCGCCGCGCGACGCTTCATCCGGCGGGGCGTCGGTCGCTCCACCTCGATCCGGTCCCGTCCCATTCTCGCTTCGACCTGCGCGTTCGTGGTGCGAAGGCCCGCCAGCGTCGCTCCCGCCCGCTCGCCCCGTCGCGACGGCGTCGCCATCGCCGCGGCCCGGGCGATCCGCTCGCGAATCGCGAGATAGCTCCACGCAATCCGACGCGACGCCACGTCCAGCAGCAGCAGCAGCACCGCCAGAACCACCAGGTCGCGCCATGCCGGCAGCAGACTCCGCGTGCGCGGCAGCCCCGTCCGGTCGTACAGGTCCGCCGCCTCGGGACGGTTGATCTCCAGCCGACGACCGCCCGTCATCGCCGCGATCTCCCGCAGCAACTCGACATCCGACGACGTGCGCTGGTACTCCACCCCGGCGCTCCGACTGCCGCCCCCGATCACCGGCGCGAGCGGACGGCCCGCCCGGCGCGGCTTCACGGCGACGATGTAGTTTCCCGCGTCGCGCGCCGACGTGACCGCTTCGAACCGACCGGCCCCGGTCTGGCGCAGACGAATGTCCCGTCGCACTTCGTTCGGGGCGTACACGGTCGCGGTGACATCCAGGTACGGGTCCGCCGCCAGGTCCTCGTCGCCTCGCACTTCGAAGACCATCCGCAGTTCATCGTCGACGATCTCGGTCCGCAACTCCGCGTCGGACGCGCCGCCCGGGCGCGTCATCGTGCGCACCGTCTGCGCCCAGAACGCCTGGTAGCCCGGCCAGCCGATCCAGTCGTCCGACCACTGACCCGCCGCGTCCGACGTGAACGCCGCGACCCGACCCAGGCCCGCCTGCCAGTGCGCAAAGAGCGGATCGCCGTCGGGGTGACGCGCCTCGATGATCGCCGTCGGATCGGGACGCGGGGCGGTGATGACGAGGCCGTCGAGCGGCGGCGCGGCGCCCAGGTCCGCGGTGAGCGACGTCGCCGACGACGTTCGCTCCAGCGTGAACGTCTGCTCCTTGATCAGCGGCTTGTTCACGATCTGCACGGAGTCGACGAGCACGCGAGGCAGCGTGCGCGGGTCGCGCACCGGATAGAACTCGCCGCCGCTGATCTCCGCCAGCTCCGCCAGCAGCGCGTAATCCGCCTTGTCGCCGACCGCGATCGTCGAGACCACGACGCCCTCCGCCGCCATCTCCTCGACCAGCTCCGGCAGACCATCCTCCCGCGTCCGGCCGTCGGTGAGCAGCACGATCCGCTTGCGGTCCGCGTCCACCGTCGACAGCATCTGCCGTGACGCCGACAACGCCGCCCGCAGACTCGTCGCGCCGTCCGGACGAATCGCACGCACCTTCTCCGCAATCGCCTCGGGATCGTCGTTCACCTGAATCGGCGCCGTTGTGTACGCCCCGCCGTCGAACGACACCACCCCGATGTAACTGTCCGCCCGCAGCGATTCGATCGCGAGCGCGGCGCCTTCGTTCGCGACCTCCTGCTGCGTCGCCCGAGCCCCCGCCACCGACTGCATCATCGACCCCGACTTGTCCAGCGCCAGCACCAGCGCCGCCCGCGGCAGACGAAGCTCGCGGGGCGGGTTCAGCTCGAGCGGAAGCACGGACGCCAGCTCCGTCCCCGTCCAGCCGCCCGCCCCGAAACTCCGCTCGCCCCCCGTCATGATCAGACCGCCGCCGAAGTCGTTGACGTAGTTGGTCAGCGCGGCGTGATGCTCCGGCGTCAGTTCGTACGCCGCGACGTTCTCGAGAATGATCAGATCAAAGGTCTGCAGATCGAGCACGCTCAAGGGCAGGCCGCCGGGCGCGATGATCTCGGTTTCGATGTCCGCCTGGGCCAGGGCCCGCTGGAGCGGATGCGGGCCTTCGAGCGTGGTGACGATCGCGGTGCGCCCGCGGCCCGGCGTGGAGACGAACGCCTGTGCCGCGTTGTTCTCGAGCAACGCGTCCCGGGCCGGGTTGTCCGGCTCAAAGATCGCCTCGAGCCGGTTGATCGGCGTGTCCGCGAGCGTGAGCCGGGCGATGTGCACGGACTGACCGGCCGGCAGATCCACGACGCGCCCGGCGCCCGGCGCCCCGCTGTCGAGATCGATGAAGACGCCTTCCTGCCGGAGGAACAGCAGGCCGCGGGCGGGCTCCGCCGCGTTCACCACGATCCGCACCGCAACCGTCTGGCCGGGCTGGCCGGCCGGCGGGGCGTCGACGGACTGGATCTCCACGTCCGCCGCCCGCCGGTACGCGATCGGCGCCACGTCGATCGGCACGCGGAGATCGTCGGCGTCGATGAACGTCATCGCGGCGCCGCCGCCGGCGGCCTGACGCGCCGCCGCCAGCGCGTCGCCGGAGGTCTCGGCGCCGTCGGAGAGCAACACGATGCGTCGCGCGGCGTCGGCGGGGAACATCGCGAGGGCGAGCCGGATCGCGTCCTCGATATTCGTTCCATCGACGCGGGCGAGATCGAGCGTGGAGTCGACGTAATCACCCCGCGTAGGCGGCGAAATCGCCAGCGCCTCGCCGTCGAACACCACGAGACCGAACCGATCGTCGGGAGTGCGGGTCTCCGTCGCCGCCCGGAACCACCGTCGCAGGTACTCGAGGTTCGCGTCGACGCTGAGGTCCGGCAGGTCGGGCAGATCTGCGAACCGACGGACGGAGCCGGAGACGTCGAGCAGGCCGATGACGGTGAGATGATCGTGGGTGCGCACGCGTTGCGGGGATGCGAGCATCACCGCCACCGCCGCGACCAGGATCCCGCGGAGCGCAATGATCGTGATCATCCGTCCCCGCTCCATCCAGCGGAGCGAGCGCCACGCGAGCCACGCGAGCAGGGGGATCAGCAGAAGGAGCAGCAGCGCTTCGGGATGTTCGAAGCGGATCGTGGTCACGAGCCGTCCGTCCCGCCGCCCCCGCTTCCGGATCCGCCGCCGGACGCACCAGACGCGCCGCCCGACGACGAGCCGCCGCCGCCCTTGCCGGCCGCCTCCTGGACGGTGCGGTCGAAGCGCTCGAAGTAGCGTCGAATGAGGTCGCGATATCGGGCCGGCGCGTCGGAACGCTCGACCGCACGCTCGGCGCCGCGCTTCACATCCCGAACGCGATCGGCGCGTCGTCGGCCGGGCGCGGCGGGTTCGGCGTTCGGATCGGGCGGCTCGTCGCTCAGCCATTCCGCGATGACCTCGCCGTCCGTTTCGGGACCGCTCAGGTCGACGTCTTCGGTCGTGTACCGCGGGCGAGCAGGATCGCCGGGTCCGGCCTGATTCGGACCGCCCCCGCCCTGTTCGCTCGCGCCGCCGGGTCCGCCCCGGTTCGAGTCGTCGCGCGGCCCGTTCGGCTCCGACCCGCCCTGCGGATCGCCCGGGGATTCATTGAACTGTTCCGCCCACGACTCGAGTTGCCGGCGTTCTTCGTCGGTCAGGTTCTCCGCGAGCTGCTCCGCCTGTTCGCGCAACTGTTCGCTCGACTGCTGCTCCGACGCCGCCTGCCGCTGCGCTTCGTCAAGCTGACGCAGACGCTCGATCAACTGCTCGGACCCCGACGGCGGCGCCCCGCCCGGTTGCTGCTGCGGTTGAGGCTGACCCTGTTGATCACCCTGCTGCTGTTGCTGTTGCTCGGGCTGGCCCTGTCCGGGCTGATCGCCCTGCTGCTGTTGTTGCTGCTGCTCGGGCTGGCCCTGTCCGGGCTGATCACCCTGCTGCTGTTGTTGCTGCTGTTGCTCGGGCTGGCCCTGTCCGGGCTGATCACCCTGCTGCTGTTGTTGCTGCTGTTGCTCGGGCTGACCCTGTCCGGGTTGATCGCCCTGCTGCTGTTGCTGCTGCTGCTGCTGGGGCTGACCCTGTCCGGGTTGATCGCCCTGCTTCTGCTGCTGTTGCTGCTGTTGCTCGGGCTGGCCCTGTCCGGGTTGATCGCCCTGCTGCTTTTGCTGCTGCTGCTGCTGCTGGGGCTGACCCTGTCCGGGTTGATCGCCCTGCTTCTGCTGCTGTTGCTGCTGTTGCTGCTGTTGCTCGGGCTGGCCTTGTCCGGGTTGATCGCCCTGCTGCTGCTGGGGCTGGCCCTGTCCGGGTTGATCACCCTGCTTCTGCTGCTGTTGCTGCTGCTGGGGCTGGCCTTGTCCGGGTTGATCACCCTGCTTCTGCTGCTGTTGTTGTTGCTGCTGGGGCTGACCCTGTCCGGGTTGATCACCCTGCTGCTGTTGTTGTTGCTGTTCCTGCGACTGACCCTGTTGCGGTTGATCGCTCTCCGGCTGCTCCTGCGGCTGGTCCTTCCCCGGGGGCGGCGTCGGCTGATTCGGATCCTGCGGCGGGGTTGGTTGATTCGGGTCCGTCGGCGGCGTCGCGGGATCGGACGGCGGCGGCGGCGATTCAAGTTCGTCCGCCGTCTGCTCCAGCGCGTCGGCCAGGGATTCCGCTTCCTCCCTCGCCCGTTCCTGCGCTTCGCGCTCGCGCTGCAGTTTCTCAATATCGCGGGCGAGACGATCCGCGGTCGCTTCGTCCAGCCCCGACTCCCGCAACGCTTCGTCCAGCGCCTCCGGCGACATCGGTTCATCCGGTCCTGTCTCGTCCGGTCCCGTCTCATCCGGTTCCGTCTCGGGTGCTGGCTCGTCCGGTCCCGGCGGCGTCGCCGTCGGCTCGTTCATCAGCGAATCGATCTCCGACTCCGACAACCCCGCATCACGCAACGCCTGACGCGTCTGCTCGATCCGGTCCGCCAACGCCGCCGCGTCGCGCACGTCGCCCCGTCGCGCCTGCTCGCTCAACTGACGCAGACGTTCGGCCAGGGCCTGTCGGTCTTCGGGCGACAGGTCGTCGCGTCGCAACGCTTCCTCGATGAGGTCCGCCGCGCTCCCGAAGTCGCCTCGCTTCAGCGCTTCCTCGAACGCTTTCGACGACATCGGCGCCTCATCGGACGGCGCCATCCCTTCGAACCGTTTCGACAACTCTTCCAGCGCCGCGCGATCCTCCGACGCGGCGGACTCCAGCGCATCCGCCACGCGGTTGAGCTGCTCCACCGACTGATCGCGGGCGGACGCGATGTCGCGTTCGTTCGCCGGGGGGGTCTCTTCCAGTTGTCGGGCGAGTTCGTCCAGCGCCTCCAGCTCCGCATCGACCCGCGGATCCACCCCGCCCCCGTCGCCGACCGCATCCGGATCCGGCGCGAACTGGTCCGCGGCGGCGAGCGACGACTTCGTCGCGTCCAGCACCGCCTCCGCATCCTCAGGCACGAGCGGGTTCGTCTCGTCGAAGGGATCGGATCCGCCGCCGCCGCCCGCGATCAGATCGGCGGATCGCCAGTCCATCGCCGGTGCGAACAACACCCCCGCCGCCAGACCGCCGCCCAGCAGCACCGCCGCCGGCCAGCCTCGACCCGGACGCCAGGGAAACGCCGCGCCCACCGAGACGCCGGCCAGCACCCGCGCGGCGTCGCGTCGGACGAGTTCGGCGAAGGCGGGGTCGGCCAGGTCGTTCTCCGGCAGCGACGCCGCCGCGCCGACCCGCTCCTCGAATCCGAAGACCTCGTCGACATGCTGAGCGACGGCCACGACGCCGGGTCGGCGAATGAGCGCCCAGACCCCGCCCGCGGCCGCGCCGATCCCCGCCGGAATCGCAAACCACGGCCAGTCGAGCCCGAGCGGGACGAGACGATCCGTCGCGAGCACGCCGAGACCGCCGAGGACGCCGAGCGCGGCGCCGCGGCCGCTCCAGCGGAGCGCGCGCACGCCCGCCGCGCGTCGCTGCGCGCGTCGAAGGGCTCGATCGAGTTGGCGGTCGGGATCAGCCATGCGTGGAGATTCGGGGGCGGTCGAACCGAAGCGGGGATTCGCTCGGAACATCATAGGACCCCATCCGTATGGTCTGATGACGCCTGCGGGTCCGATACGCCCGGCCCGGGGCCGGTGTGGGAACACCGTCATCCTCGAATGCAGATGGCCGCCGTGACGCCCTCCACCTTGAAAAAGCCTGGATCAGCGGTTCCGCGCGCCGCCTCGGCCGGCCATGTGCTCCGGGAGTCTTCTCCCATCCGCCGGGATCCCCACCTCACCAAGTGGAGGCATCACATGACCACGTTCGCCGCTCGCATTCGACCGTCTTGCATCCGTCGTCGCCGGGGGGCGACGCGTCACCGTCTGCTCGCGGGATTCGCGGCCCTGCTGGTCGCGGCGCCGACCTTCGCCGCCGGCCTGCTCGCGCCGACCGATCGCAGCCTGCCGCCCCTGCGGGTGACGGATCATCTCGTGAACGTCGAGATCCGCAACGGCATCGCCCTGACCACGTTGCGCCAGACGTTCCACAACGACACCAATCGCCGCCTCGAGGCCACGTACGTCTTCCCGCTCCCGGAATTCGCGGACCTCACCGACTTCCGCATGACCTTCAACGGGAAGATGGTCGAAGGGGAGGTGCTGCCGGCGGACGAGGCGCGATCGATCTACGAGAGCATCGTCCGCCAGGCGAAGGATCCGGGGCTGATCGAGTTCATCGGCCATCGTCTGCTGCAGATGCGGGTGTTCCCGATCGAGCCGGGGTCAGACACGACGATCGAGGTGCGCTACCAGCAGATCTGCCGGCCGATGAACGACATGTCCGCCTACCACTACCCGTTGCGCACCGGACGCACGCAGGGCCGCGCTCACGGAACGGTCCGGTTCAACGTGGAACTCGAGACCAACGCGGACCTCAAGACCATCTGGTCGCCGAGCCACACCGTCGAGGTCGTGCGCGACGGCGAGCGCAAGGCCCGCATCGCGTACGAAACGAAGGGCGCGAGTCTCGAAGACGACTTCCTGCTGCTCTACGACACCGAGGACGGCGATCTCGGCCTCTCCGTCGTCGCTCACAAGCCGAACGAGAACGAGCCCGGCACGTTCGTCCTCCTCGCGACGCCGAAACACCTGTGGCCGGACGAACCCGCCCAGCCGCAGGACGTCGTCTTCGTAATCGATACGAGCGGCTCCATGTCCGGCGACAAGATCGAACAGGCCCGCAGCGCCATGAAGTACTGCATCGACCGACTTGAGGACGAGGACCGCTTCGGCGTCGTCCGCTTCTCGACCGGATTCGATTACCTCGCCCAGTCGCTCCAGCCCGCGACCCGCGAGAACCGCAAGGCGGCGCTGAACTTCGTCGAGACCTTCAACGCGGCGGGCGGGACGAACATTCACGATGCGCTCGGCGCCGCGCTCGACCTCCTGCCCGACGCCGCCGATGTCGACCGACCGTTCGTCATGGTCTTCCTCACCGACGGCCAGGGCGATCGGACGCCGCCGGCGATCGTCAGCATGATGACGAAACGGCTCGACGCATCGCCGCAGCGATCGATCCGGTTGTTCTCGTTCGGCGTCGGCGAAGATGTGAACACCGAACTGCTCGACGGTCTGGCCGCCGCGCTCTCCGGCCGCCCGACCTACGTGCTTCCCGGCGAGAATCTCGAGATCGCGCTCAGCGACTTCTTCAACGTGATCAGTCGACCGGTGATGACGAACGTCCGCATCCGTCTGCCGGAGATCGGGGCGACCGAACAGTTCCCCGCCGTCATCGGCGACCTCTACCACGGCGATTCGATCATCCTCGCCGGGAAGTTCCGCACCCCGGCCGCCGGACCGGTGAAGGTGACCGGCGAGCGGCGCGGCGAGGCGGTCGAGTTCGTCTGGCCGGACGTTCGATTCGAGCACACGGAAGACGCCTCGTACGTCGAACCGGTATGGGCCGGACGCAAGATCGCCGCGCTGATCGACCGGATTCGCATCCACGGGGAAACGAAGGAGCTGGTCGACGAGGTCGTCGCGCTGGGCCAGAAGCACCGGCTGCAGACGCCGTTCACGAGCTGGCTCGTGGCGCCCGAACATCAGCATCTCGTCTCGCGGACCATACGGCTCCGATCCGGGCACGGCGGAGGCCGTGGGGGCGGGGGCGGGGGCGGAAACATCTTCGGCGATCCCGAGGACGAGCCGGACCGCGGAGCGGGGAATCAACTCGGGGCCGGCGGCAGCGGTGGTCGTGGACGGGCGCCCGCGAGCGCCCGCGCGATGCGTGTCGCCGAAGCCGATCAGCTCGCGGGCCTGCGTTCGATCGACTCCATTGATGAAGCGCGCGCCGTCGGCGTGACGCTCCGCTTCGAGGTCGGCGACGTGTGGTACGCCTTCCAGCCGCGCGAAGGCTACGTGGACGAACGCATTCCCGACGACGCGACGATCTGGTCCGTGCCGTTCGGGTCCGAGGCGTACTTCGAACTCGTGCTCGCCCGGGCTGATCTGCGGCCGGTCTTCGCGACCAGCCTCGAGGTGACCGTCCTCGCGACGCCCGCCATCGCGATCCGCATCACCCCCGAATCGGACGCGGACGGAATTCAGGCGTTTTCCGACGACCAGCGGAAACAAATCGGTCTGCCGACGCGTTGATCTCCCGACGCGGACGCCGCTGACCCCCCCCCGCAGCCGGCGACAACGCACCGCGACGACGATCCCGCACCCTCTTCATTGATCTCCTCTCCCCCCCGCATGCAGCCGGCCCTGCTCTCCGCAGCGGCCGGCTGCGTTTATCATGCCGCCTCGTCGGTCGCGAGCGGGCGGGCTCGCCTGTCTTGCCCAGAGCGCCCGAATTAAGAACGTCCCGGATTGAGGAATCGAATGATGCGTACGCGATGTGTCGGCCGCCCCGGCTCTCTTCCCTTCGTCGCTCCCGTCGTGCTCGCGGCGGCGCTGGTGTTGTCTCTCTTCGCCGCGCCGCCCGTTCTGGCTCAGGACGGTGAGGCCGCCCCCCCGGACGTCGTCGTCAACCCCGACGTCCCGCTCGACGAACTCGCCATCCGGCACAAGCCGATGCGGGTCGACGCGCTCGAGGCGGAGCTGAACGCGTGGGTCGACGCCATCGAGGACTGCGCGAAGACCATCGCCGAACGACGACTCGAAGGCGCCACCGACGAAGCGCTCGCGGACGAACTCGCCCTGCGATCGAAGCTCGCCGAACGCGCCAACCGCACGCTCATCGCATTCGAGAACAAGGGCGGCGAGGCGGAGACCCAGAAGAAGTACATCATCGCCGCGACCGAGATCCAGGTCGACGTGCTCAACCCCGCCGCGCTCTGGGCGACCATCAAGACCTGGTCGCTCTCGACCGAAGGCGGACTGAAGTGGCTGCGGCGCATTCTCGCCGCGACGGTGATCCTGATCGCGTTCTGGATCCTCGCCCGCATCGTCGCCCGCATCCTCCGCCGCGCCCTCGCGATGGAGCAGAAGATGTCCGCCCTGCTCGAGGCGTTCCTCATCGGCCTCGTACGCAAGACGGTGATCCTGATCGGGATCATCGTCGCCCTCGGTCAGCTTGACGTGAACATCGGGCCCATGCTCGCGGCGATCGGCGCCGCCGGCTTCATCATCGGCTTCGCGGTGCAGGGCACGCTCTCCAACTTCGCGGCGGGCGTGATGATCCTCCTCTACCGACCCTTCGACATCGGCGACTGGGTCAGCACCGCCGGCGTTTCCGGATCCGTCAAACAGATGACCCTCGTCTCCACCACGATCACCACCGCGGACAACCAGGTCATCATCGTGCCCAACAACGCGATCTGGGGCGACGTCATCACCAACGTCACCGGCAACGACACGCGTCGGATCGATCTCACCATCGGCGTCGGCTACGACGACGACCTGCAGAAGACCGCCTCGGTCCTCGAGGAAGTCGTCAAGGCGCATCCGAAGGTCCTCGACGATCCCGCCCCCAACATCAAGGTGCACGAACTCGCGGATTCGTCCGTCAACTTTGTCGTGCGGCCGTGGACCCGAACGTCCGACTACTGGGAGGTCCGCTGGGATCTCATGAAGTCCATCAAGGAGCGTCTCGACGCCGAGGACATCTCCATCCCGTACCCGCAGATGGACGTTCACATGCCGGACAAGACCTGAGCCGACGACAGTCCCCGATCCGGCCATCAGGCTTCCTTGCGCTCAACCCCGATCCTCGATCGGGGTTTTTTTCCGCGCGGTCCGACAGACCGCCGCGCCCGGGACGTGTGTTGGTTCGGATCGAACCGGTCGATCTGACGACCGCATCGCGACGCCCGCGGAGGGAGCGCCTCGATGACGGCCGCGCCTCGACCGCCGTCGATCCACCCCGCTGATCACAATCAGCGAAAGACGCACGGGACCCGGTCGGCGATTGAGGGACCGCCGGCCGGCGTCCGCGTCTTTCGGTCGCGCCGCCGCGTTTTTCCTGACGACATCCAGCGCCGGCGTCCCGAGGGCTCCCCGGACGAGCAATTGTTCGTCCGCCTCGGGGCGTCGCATCGCGCCCGCCCCGGGTTCGCTCAGCGCCCGGCGGCGGGCGTCATCGGATACCGCTGACGCAACTGTCCCAGCACGTTTCGCGCCGTCGGATTCGAACGATCCGTGGCGTGCAGTCGCACCAGTACGCTCTCGCCCAGCTGGCGATCCTCGGGATAGACGAACTGCGCAAACTGCAGAATCGTCGGATACGCGGTCGTGAAGTCCGTGCTCATCGCGAGACTCTCGAACAATCGTTCGAACGCCTCCGGACGACGCCCGTCCGCCCACGCGATGATCCCCTGCAGGAACACGTCGCGGGCGTCCAGATACGCCCGCATCCGATCCAGGAATCGACGGTCCATCCGGCCCGACGCCGGCGGCGCAATGAACGCCGCGTGATCATCCGGACCCCGCAGGTCCAGCAACGCCCGCAACCGCCCGTACGACGTCGCCCGCTCGTACGCGAGGCGCGGCGCCATGAAGATCACCCGCGGATGATCGTCCGTGTTCAACGGCCCCGCTCCCGCAAACGCCTGCAGCGTCTCGCCCGAAGCGAAGAACGTGCCGAACCACTTGTACGGCGAGTCCAGCCCCAGCTCGAGCACCGGCTGCGCCAGCGACGGCCGGTCCGCCAGACGCGTGGTCAGCCAGTCGCTCGGTCGTGTCGGATCGCCCGTGAACCCGAACAGCCCGAGGGCGGGCGTCTCCACGTTGTAATGCGCGAGCACCGCCTGCGCATCCGGGAAGACTTCGAGGAACGTGCGCACGATCAGACGAATCGTCGCCTCGTCCAGTTGATGCAGCGGCAGCCACTGGCAGAACAGCCCGTCCGCCGCGAGCCGATCGCGAATCGCGCGAAAGTGCTCGACCGTGTACAACGCCCCGGCCCCGTCGCGGGCGGGATGGAAGAGATCGGCGACGATGACGTCGAAGGTCTCATCGGTCGCCTGCACGTACCGCCGCGCATCCGCGACGAGCAGCGTGACGTTCGGGTCATCCGGACTGATCGACCAGGGATCGAATTCGCCGAGGAGCTCCACCGCCTCGGGCAGCAGTTCGACGCCGACCGCCTCCAGCCCCGGGTGCGCCTTCACCGCGCTCATCGTGACGCCCGAACCGAGCCCGAGGTACAGCGCCCGCTTCGGATCGGCGTGCATGAGCAGCGGAATCTGCCCCTGCCGACGCTCCGCAAACACGCCGGGCAGATCACGCTGCCGATCGGGCCCGGAGATCCCGCCCATCGAAAAACGATCGTTCACCTTGAGGTACCGGCCCGTCCCCGCGTCGCTCACCACCGCCACCGCCGCCATCACGCCGTCGCGGTATTCGAGCACCTGTCCGCCGGGGCGCGGCGTGACGAGACGCAGCGGGGGCAACGCGAACGCCATCAGCACCGCGACCGCCGCCGGCGTCGCCGCGAGCGCCGGCCGCCCCGGGAGCAGAATCACCACGTAGCCGCACGCCGCGATCAACAACGCCAGCCGCGAACCGACCAGCGGGGCCAGCACCACGCCGAAGAGGATCGGCGCCAACGCGCCGCCGAGCGTGTTCAGTCCCAGCGCCCGTCCCACGCCGCCGCCGGGTCGACGGGCGCCGATCGCGAGATGCGTGAACAACCCGCCCATGATCGCCGCCGGCGCGGCAAACACCGCCGCCGCGAGCACGACCTCGCCCGCGATCGATCCGACCGATCCTCCGCCGAGCGTCGCGTAGACGCCCTCGTAGATCGACCGCGCGCCGTAGAGCATCGCGAGTCCGGCGAGACACGACAGCGACAACGCGAGCACGAGCCCCGCCAACGTCGCGGGATATGGACGCGTCCGCAGAAAGCGCTGATACAACGCCGCCCCGATCGCGTTCGTCGCGAGGAACACCCCGAGCGCGGACGCGAAGCTGTAGATCGTGTTCTCGAGCACCTGCGCCATCACACGGACGCCGAGCACCTGGTAGCCGACGCCGAGAAATCCGGAGATGAAGATCGCGCTGTTGATGCGTCCGAGCGGCAGCGGCTGCTCCACGCCGGTCCCGACCTCGCCCCGCGTCTCCTCGTGGCGGGCGAGGTGAAACCACGTCACGGCGGCGCAGAAGATGTTGAACGCCGCGAGCGTCAGCACCGTCGTCCGGAAACCGACGAGCGGGATGATCACGAACGCGCTCGCCATCGCGCCGACGACCGCCCCGCCGGTGTTCGCGGCGTAGACGCCGGCGAGTTGTCGACCGTCGCGCAACAGACGCGTGATGAACCGGTCCATCGCGGGCAAGGTCGCGCCCATCGCCGCGGTCGCGGGGAGGAACGTCAGCCACGGCACGCCGAACGCGACGAGCCACTGTCGCCAGGGGGCGGGATCGACGCCGACGAGGCCGGTCGACCATTCCGCCACCTGCGGCACCAGCCACACCGTCGCGACGCCCCACACGCCGATCACCAGCTCCAGTCCCGCGTACCACCGGCCCGGCGTCCGCGAGCGGCTGATCCGCCCGTCGAGCAGAAACGCGCCGACCGCGAACCCCCCGAAATACGCGGCGAGAATCGCGAGCACCCCCGCCAGTTCGTGGCCGAGCCCGACCGCGAACATCCGCGACCAGACGATCTCGTACCCGAGACCGGCGACGCCCGACAGGAAGAAGACGATGTAGGTGAACGCCGCGCGTCCCGATGGAACGGCGGGGGCGGCGTTGACAGCGGCGGCGACGGGCGGATCGGTCGTCATGGGGATCGGGACAGCCTACCCGAAGGACGCGTCGGAACGCGACGCGCCGACTTCACGGATCGGCCGGCCTACAATGGCCGCTCATGTCCCTCCCCCGCATCGCCATCGTCGGTCGCCCCAACGTCGGGAAGTCCAGTCTGCTGAACCGCCTCGCCGGCCGGCGGGTGTCGATCGTCGACCCGACGCCCGGCGTCACCCGGGACCGCGTCTCGACGGTGATCGAACTCGAGGCCCCGATCGACACCCCGAAAGGCACGCCCGCCCGCGTGGCGGAACTCACCGACACCGGCGGCTACGGCGTCTATACCGCCGAGGGCGGACGCTTCAACGAGATCGGGGCCGATCTCGCCGAACTCACCCCCGATATCGAAGCCCAGATCCGCGCGGCCCGGGCCGAAGCCGACGTCATCCTCTTCATCACCGACGCCCAGGCCGGCGTCACCACCCTCGACCAGACCGTGGCCCGGATCCTGCGGGAAGAGGGCGCGGCGGACCGCGTGATTCCCGTCGCCAACAAGGTCGACAACGACGCCTGGATCGCCCACGGACTCGAATCCGCCGGCCTCGGCTTCGGCGAACCCGTCTGCATCTCGGCCACCTCCGGCTTCCAGTGGCGGCGTCTCCTCGAGAAGATCTACTTCGCGATCACTCCCGACGACGATGCGCCCGACGCCGAGCCGGAAATGAAGATCGCGATCGTCGGCAAACGCAACGCCGGAAAGTCGACCCTGATCAACGCCCTCGCCGGCGAGCCCCGCGTGATCGTCTCCGAGATCGCCGGCACCACCCGCGA
Organism: Phycisphaerales bacterium; assembly: GCA_965227335.1. Lineage (GTDB taxonomy): Bacteria > Planctomycetota > Phycisphaerae > Phycisphaerales > SM1A02 > CBDDFV01. The sequence goes on along the minus strand of CBDDFV010000012.1, from coordinate 410,820 downwards.
CGCGGTCGACGTCCGCTTCGAGATCGAGGGCCGACGCATGCTCGCGATCGACACCGCGGGACTGCGGCGCAAGAAGTCCTTCGCCGACCAGATCGAGTACTACGCCTACCACCGCATGCTGCAGGCGATCCGGCGGGCCGATGTCGCCATGCTCCTCATCGACGCCAGCGAGGAAGTCTCCCAGGTCGACCAGAAACTCGCGCAGGAACTGCAGCGACAGCACAAGCCGACCGTCCTCGTCATCAACAAGTGGGATGTCGCGTACGATCGCGGCGTCTCGCTCGAGGATTACGTCCAGTACATGACGGAACAGCTCCGCGGGTTCGACTACGCCCCGCTCGTGTGCATCAGCGCGAAGGACGGCGAGGGGATCAACGAAGCGGTCGCCATGGCGTTCAATCTCTTTGAACAGACCCATCACCGGGTGAGCACCGGCGAACTCAACGACGTCGTGACCAGCATCCTGGGCGAGCGCGGTCCGTCGTCGCGGCTCGGCACGCAGGCGAAACTCTTCTACGCCGCCCAGATCGACGTGGCGCCGCCCACGATCTCCCTCGTCGTCAACGAACCGACCATCTTCAAGGGCCGGTACGAACGCTACCTGATGAACCGGCTCCGCGAAGCGCTGCCGTTCAGCGAAGTGCCCATCCGACTGCTGTTCTCCAAACGCAAGCGGAAGTCGCTGAACGAACTCAAGCAGGAAGGCCGACGCGGGGCCGCCGATCGAGAACGAGCGGAATCCGCCCCCGCCCCCGTCGAGATCCCGGAGGCCTCCTTCGAGGACGAGTTCGCCGACGAGGACGGATTCGACGACGCCGCCGAACGCGAGTAGCGTGATCCCGCGACGATCATCGAACCGCCAGACGAAGACGTGCGAAGTGTCCTTCGTCTGACGCCGCGCCTTCCTTTTTCCATGATGACCAGCCCCCCGGACAACCCGCGCCCACGCGCCGACGCCCGCACGGAATGGAGTCGACGCTCGTTCGTCGGCGCCGCCTCGTGGCTGCTGATCGCGCCCGGCGTGACGAGCGCCCGGGCGGCGACGCGTCAGCCGGGGGCGGATCTCCGACTCGCCGCGGGTCGACCGCTCGCGGTTCGCGGCGGCGTGCTGCTGACCCCGCTCGTCCCTCGTCGACCCGCCGCCGGCTGGCCCCGTCGCGTCACCCTCACCGACGGCGCGCAGACGTTCGACGGCGAAATCATCGTGATCGAACCCGCCGACCCCCCGCTCACGCCGCACTGGACCACCGACCCCCGCGACGCGATCATCCGTGCGATTGAACCCGACGAAGTCTTCCTCGACGCCGTCGACGCCGTCGACCAGGCCGCGGGCCCCTACCTCGTCGCCCGCCCCCCGGCGGAAGTCGGGGCGCAGATCACGTGCGGCGGCGCGACGATCCGTCCCCGCTGGATCGAGGCGCCCGGCCCGCCCGACGCCGGCGCGGCGCCGTGGCCGGTCGAACGCCGACCGGACCGACCCGATCCCTTCTCGCCCTTCGAACACTGGCGGTGGGCCCTGATGGCGGACGCCGCCGACGCCGCGCCGCCCACGCTCGACCGCTTCGAACCGCCCGCCGCGGCCGTCGCGTCGTACTACGCCGATCTGTGGCGGGCCGGCCTGGCCCGGCTGGCGGCGTCGAGTCGCGGCGTCGCCGATGCGTGCCGACGCGCCCTCACCACGACGTGTCGGGATGACGACGGAACCGAACTCGGCGTGTGGTCGATCGACCCGATCGCCACCGGCGGCCTGCTGCGGACGCTGCTCGACCCCGGCGATGAAGACGCCATGACCCGCGCCGCCCTGGCGTGGTCCGACGCCCAGACCCGAATGGAGATCTGGACCGAGGACGAATCGGGCGGACAGGTGCGGCTGGCCGTCGCGAACGGCGCGGCGACGCGGCGCGTCCTCCGCTTCACCTGGGCGCAACGGCCGGATGACATCCCGATCGCCGCCTCCGCGCCCCCGCACGCCGTCACCCGGGTCACGATCGACCGCCCCGGCATGGCGCTCCAGGCGGAAACGCCGTCGGAGGCGGAGCAACTCATCGCGGGACGCACCCTCGAACCCGCGCCGGATGCGGGCGATGAACTCCTCATCGAAGTGGACGGCGCGATCGAGACGCGGCGGCTCTTCCGCCGGCCGTGGGCCGAGGCCCGCCCCCCTCGCATCGTGTTCCCGCCGCCCGCTCCGCCCCTGACGTTGCGCGAAGCAGCGGGCGTCGGCGCGGTCATCGGCGCGGCGGGGCTGACGGTCATCACGCTTCGCGCCGCGCATCGGCGGTGGGAATTGTTCTTCGAATGCCTGCGGGCCCCGTCCGCCCCGCCGGCCCCCACGTCGACCGCCGGCGTCGTGTCGCGTCTGGAAGATCTCGCCGGTCAGGAGGGCGTGGGTCTCGTGATCGGGCCGCGCGGCCGGGCGCGGGTCGTGCTCGTGATTCCCGAAGTCGGCGACCCCAACGTTCTGCAGGGCGGGGCGGATTCCACGCTCGCGATCCGACGCGAATCGTACGCCGACCGCTGGTACGCCCGCGTCACGCTGCCCGCGTCATGGCTGGACGGGCAGTCGATTCCGGTCGCGCCCGATCCGGACGCGTTCGATGCACCGCCGCCGGTCGTCGTCTCCGCCTTCGCCTTCGTCCGCGGGCACGCGGGACTCGACACGATCGAGACCTCGCCGCACCCCACGCCGTCGTGGCGGGCCGATGATCTCCTCGCGAACCTCTCCCGCGCCATGGTCACTCTGGAGAGCTGGCCGGCGCTGCCGTAGCCGGTCCGCCGGGCGTGTCGTCCGACGCCGACCACGACGCCGGGGCCGGCGCCTCCGGCGCGGCGAGGGCGAGCATGCACATCGCCGTGCCGTAGTTCCTCGACCGCGGAAACACTCGGTCGTTCCAGCCGCCGTCCGCCAGCCGGTTGCGGAAGATCAACTCGTGCACCCGCCGCCGGTACTCCGCCCGCTCGCCGGGGGGCAGGAGTTCGATCGCCTGCGCGGCGTAGTAATGTGCGAAGTAGAAGTAATACGGCGCGATCCCGTACGGTGGAATGTGCGTCCCGTTCTGCGCACGACGTTGATCCAGCCAGTCCCAGTGGACGATGAACGCGTCCAGCGCGGCCCGCACGCGGTCCGGACCGCCGCGCCCCGCCAGCATCAACGTCGACTCCGCGATCAGCATCCGCCCCACCGCCCCGGGCACCCGATCGCGCGATCGTTCGTTCGCCGCCCCTGCGTACACGTGCGCGCCCGCCGCCGTCCGCGAACGCTCCAGCGCGTCGAGACCCCGCTCGATCACCGCGTCCGACACCGATTCGCCCTGCGCGCGAGCGTCGAAGAGCATCTGCAGCGCGGCGCCGGTCATGAACGGCGACGATCGACCCGGCTTCTCACGTCCCTGCGGACGCGCATAGTTCCATCCGCCCGCCCGGGGAATCTCGGTCTTCTGCACCGCGTCGACATAGAACGCGATCGCGGCGTCGACGGCGTCCGCCAGATCGTCCGGCACGGCGCTGGCGGCCCGGAGACGCAGCAGCGCCCAGCCGCCGTAGCAGTAGCCCCAGCCGCGCACGTCGTAACCCGCCGCGTACTCACGCTCCGACATCAGCGGGTGGTCGGTCGATACGCAGATGAACTCGACGGCGCGAGCGACCGCGGCCTGACGGTCGGGATCGTCGACGTAGCCGGGCGCATCGAGCAGCGCGGCGACGCAGATGCCCGTCCCGCCCACGCGGTACCCGATCGGAATCTCCCGCCCGTTCTCGCCGCGCACCCGGTAGACGCCTTCGTACGGCCACTCCGCGCGATCGTCGCCCTCCTGCATGTCCAGCAGGATCTCCACGCCCCGCGCGATCGCGGCGGGCGTGTCGTCCGCCCCGGTGGGCGGTTCCACGATTGCGGCGAACGCGCCGGTGAGCGTGACGACGGACGCGACGAGGGCGAGCGCGGCGGCGCGACGAAGAACGGCAGTCGGGTGGGTCGGCATGATGCCGGTCACGCTACCCGCCGCCCCGCGTCGCCACAAGCATCGTCCAAAAAAGGGCAGGAGCCGGCGTTGCAGCCGGCTCCCGGGGTGAAAAGAGATCGCAGGTTGTGGAGTCGACGCCGCGTCACCCGGCGGGGCGTCGGCAGGGCTTGGAGAGGCCCTGGTCGTCGCGATTCACGACCAGAGGCTGATGAGGATCGCGAGGTCGACGCCGCCGACGACGCCGTCGTCATTGAGGTCGGCCGCGCATCCGGTGCACCGTCCCCATTGCTCGAGGAGCAGTTGGATGTCAGCGATATTGATGGTCTTGTCGCCGTTGAGATCGCCGAAGAGGACGTCGGCCGCGGACTCGAAGCCGCCGAGATCGACGGCGCCGCCCATGATGCGTTCGTCGCCGTTGAGATCGACGGGCAGCGGCTCGTCCACGTCGCCGTCGCCGTCGAGGTCGGCCGCGTCGAGTGGAAGCAGCGTGTCGTCGCCGGCGTTGATGTACGGCGAGTCGGCGTGGAGGGCGAGGTCGTCGTCGATGGTGCCCGCGACGCCGTCGGCGCCGAGAGGGTTGGCGAAGAGCGGATCGGCGAGGAAGACGCTCTCTTCCCCCGCCGCGCCGCCGCTCCATCCCTGCACGGCGACGTGATCAAGGAGCACGTCGGCGTCTTCGATGGAGAGCTGGATGTCCAGCGTTTCCGCGTCCTGCGGGTCCTCGCCCCAGATGATGGTGTTGTCGATCTGATGGAGGGCTTCGTCGCCGAAGACCACGATGCTCGCCCCGGCCCCCGCCGCGACGTTCAGGCTGAAGGTCGCGTTCGAGATGAAGAGCGCGCCCTGGTTCGCGGCGATCGCCCCGCCCCGCCACTCGGAGACGTTGCCGGAGAACACGCTGTTCGTGATCTGGGTCACGGAGAAGAAGTTGAACAACGCGCCGCCGCCGCCCTGCGCCTCGTTGCCGAGGAATCGCGTGTTGATGATCTGCGGCGCGCCGTGGTCAACCGCCATCGCGCCGCCGAAGCTGCTGAGCGAGACGTTGTTCAGGAACGTGCAGTCGATGAACACGGGCGCGGCGGAGATCGCGAACACCGCGCCGCCCCACGAGGACGACACGTTGTCACGAAAGACGCAACGACGGATGATCGGGCTGCCGAAGCGGATCGTGAGACCGCCGCCCGACGCCTCCGGCCAGACGTCCGCGACGCCGCCCGTGATGACGAAACCGTCAAGCACCGCGCCGCCGTCGACATCGTCGCCGTTGACGACGTGCCAGACGTTGTCGCCGAGCGCGGCGCCGCCGTCGGCGTCGTCGCCGTTGAGGTCGCCGCTCAGCACCGTCGGGTGCAACGCGGGATCATTGGCGTCGGGATCGGGGGCGCCCAGACCGACGTACCCGCCGCGGAGGACGACGCCGTTGCGGAGCTGAAACGTGGCGCCCCGCGGCCCGCCAGGCGCGGCGGGCGTGTACACGCCGGCCGCCACGCGGATCTCGCTGCCGAAGGGAACGCTGTCCAGGGCGGCCCGAAGATCGTTGGACGCGTCGGCCCACGACGTCCCGTCGCCGCCGTCCGGCGCGTCGGCGTCGACGTACCAGATCCCGTCGCCGCCGCCCGCCGTGGCGAACGCGGTGACGCTCATCATGCACGCGGCCGCCGCGAGACGTCCCGCGAACCTCCGACCCGTCACGATTGTCCTGCCGTTCGGCCATGTGAAGTTCAACATGCTCCTGTCTCCTGCTTCCGGCCGGGCGTTACGGCGCCCGGCGTCTGAGATCGAACGGGCCCGACGGTCGGTCGGGCGGTCGATCACCCCACTCGTGAACGGCGGTCAGAGGCGGGCCGACGCTGGCGCGCATGACATCGCCGCCGCATCCGAGGCCGCCAGAGCGACGCCAGATGCGATTCGCGATCGGGTCTCAGGAGGGTTGTGCTCGTGCGCCCAACGCGTTCCGTGCGTCGGATCGAAGGAATCGTCGATTCCGCTCGTGGCGTCGAGGAAGGGACTGCGATCTCTTCTTTGACGTCACCCCACCTGGAAAACCCACCAATGGAAGCCTGTCCCGGCTTCTCGAAGCTCCAACGTCGCCGCCTCGCACTGACGCATCGGCCGTGATCCGCACGCTCAGAAGCGACGTTATAGGACGCAGTTACGCCCAATGACTTATACGCAGGCCGGTCCGTGGCAGACGCAACGAATCGACCCGTTTGATTCCGTTTTGCCGTTGCAACGGACAAAAGAAGGCGGGCGATACGCTGCTCCACCCTTCCCACGCGATGAGTCCGTCGATCTCGCGCAGACCTTTCAGGAAAAATCTGCGATCCCGGTCGTCGGCCCCTGTCCCGTCCAACCGGCCGGGGCCACGCGGGACGCCGGATCCGGCCGACCCCGCCATATACTGCGGCCATGCTGACATCGATCTGCTCCATCATCGTGATGACGGGTGCAATCGGCGCGCCGGATCCCGCCCCCGCGACGCCCGAACTGCGCGAATCCGACCTCGTCCCCTTCTCGCTCACCCTCGTTCCCGGCGACCAGCGATCGCTTCGGTGGTCGCCCAAGGGACGAAAGATCGAGTTCGACGAGCAACCCGATCCCGAGGTCATCCAGCGGGCCGAACGCGCCGTGGGACGCCTCGTCGATCCCGACACCGCGACGTTCACGCTCGGGCATCGCGGCGTGGTCGAACCCGTCCGCCTCGTCTCCGCCCGACCCGCCGAAGATCAGCCCCACCACGAACGACTCCTCGTCGACGTCAACCGCGACGGCCGCTTCGATCCGAACGACGAGGTGTTCGAAACGACCGCCCGCGAGCAGCGGGGCGCCACCTGGGTGTCCTTCAGCAACATCCCCATCGACATCGTCACGCCCGACGGCGAGCGCGTCCGACACCGCTTCTCCTTCTGGCGGGTGACGCCCGCCCCCGGCGAAGCGCTCGAGTTCGACGGCATCCGGCTGACCCGACGATCCTGGATGGAAGGCGTCGCCGAAATCGAAGGCGACCGCTACCGCATCGCGCTGATCGACGCCAACAACGACGGGCGATACACGCGGCGGGACCGCTGGGTGATCACGCCGGACGACGGGACGCCCGAGTCGTCGAAGGCGGCGGAGCGAGCCGTCGCGGACAGCGGGAACGGCGCGGCGCCGATCGCGCCGTGCTTCGTCGGCGAGCAGGCGTTCCGGCTGATGGACGTCAACCTCGCGGCGTCGAAGGCGTCGGTGAAGATGTCGCTCGACCGCAAGCCGATCGTCGTCAAGGCGCCCGCCCGTCCGAAAGCGGAGGCGGGCCCGACGTGGCGCGATGATCTCGACGCCGCGCACAAGGAAGCGGAGGCGACCGGCCGGCGGGTCCTGCTGAAGTGGACGGCGGTGTGGTGCGGGCCGTGCAAGGTGATGGATCGCGAGGCGTTCATGGACCGGGAGGTCGTCGCGCTGATCGACGCGGGCTTCATTCCCGTCAAGCTCGACTTCGATGCGAAGCGAGCCATGGCTCGGGAGATGCGCATCAACGCGATTCCCACCGTGCACATCTTCACGGCGGACGGCGCGGAGGTCGCCCGGCACACCGGACTGCTGGAGCCGGCCGCGATGGCGACGTGGCTGCGTACGCACCGGGATCGCGGGTCGAAGAAGTGACGCTCAGCCGCGTCCGCCGCACTCGGGACAGCGCACGCGGCCCGTTTCGTCGGGCGGAAGGCCTTCCAGCGGGTAGCCGCACGACGGGCAGAGGCCCTCGATGCGTCGTCGTCGACGCACCGTCCACGCAATGACCGACGGAATCCCGAACCCGACGACGGGAATCCACAGCGGAACGCGGACGAACCATCTCGTCGACGAGTAGATGTGGTAATCCGGAGCCGCGTTGAAACGAACGGTCTGGATCGGCTCGATCCAGGGTCGCGGCGGTCGTGCGGTCCGGCGGGCGGCTTCCGCGGGCGAATGGTTCCAGAACAGGACGGTTCCATGGTCCGCGAGCAGCAAGTGCCCGCCGCCCGGCGTCTCGAGCCTGACCCGCCACAGCATCGTGAAAAGGAGAACCAGCAGGAAGGCCGCCGACGCTCCGCCCATCCCCCAGCGCATGATGCCTGACCAGACGCTGCTTCGTCGCCTCATGAAGACGAGCTTACGATTCGAGGACGTGGTCTGTCGATCGCAATCAGAAGATTCGTGGGCCCAGCTGCAGCATCAGGGCGCCGACGATTCCCACCATGAGCATGATCGACTGATAGACGAAGATCATGGTCAGCGTCCGCCAGACGCCGCCCCAGACGCCGCGCCGGTAGAACGTCGTGAAGGCCCAGAACTGATAGGCGAACGAGAGAACGGCCATGGCGATGGTCACCGTCATCGAGTTGGGGAGCACCAGCAGTTGAAGCGTCTTGGCCAGCAGCAGGTGGGCGTAGATGTAGAGGAGCGCGACGAGATGCTCCGCCGCGTTCGCTCCGCTCCATCGGTCGACCAGCCGCATGAGTCCCGCGATGAGCGGCAGCGTCGCGAGCACCAGCACGTTGAGGTATTGCTGCACGACGCCGCTCAGGCGTTGGGACAGATCGGTCTGGGCCGGGGAGACGCCGTGCTCCTGGAAGAGGTCGACGAACGGCGCCGCGAGATCAACGTCGAGGATCTCGATCGCAAACACGAGCAGCGCGGCGATCACGATCGCGTACCGCAGCGGGTTCGCATACCGCCGCCGCTTGCCCCGGACGTAGTCGCGGCACATGGCGCCGGGTCGGATCGTCAGATCGACGAGCGTGCGGATCACCGGGGCCTCGATCTCGATGATCTCCTCGATCGCCGTCGCCACCATGTGGCGCAGATTGAGCCGCCGGAACCGGTGATCCTGTCCGCAGACGGGACAGAACCGACCCTCGCGGGCAGCCCCGCAGTTGAGACACGGACCGGCCGCGATCCGCGACCGGTCGGCCGAAGAGGACGTCTCGGATTCGGGAACTGCACGGTCGGGCGGCACGAAGAGCATGGTACCCGGTCGCCGGTCGGGACCCGCCCCCTCACGCCCCGCAAGGCGACGGGATATCGGGCCCTGCTGAATTCCTTTGACGGACGCGGCCGGGGCCACATATCGTTGATGTCGGCGTCGCCCCCCACGTACGGACGCCGACCCCGACGCGGTCCGGATTTCCGGACGTGCGTCACTTCCCCACGGTTCTTCCTCCGAAGACCAAGACAAGCAGAGGACGTGTGCTCATGTTGAACTGGAACGCCAGACTGGCCGTCGGCGTCGCCGCGCTCACGATTGCGAGCAGCGGGCTGGCCGCCGACCGCGATCGTGTCGCGCCCGAATTCGGTCCCGAACTCGTCGCCGAGGCGGACGCCGCGATCGGCGTCACCGGGGCCCGGCTGATGACGGTCGAGACCGCCGGCCTCACGCCGGCCGGCCCCGCCGTGGTGTCGATTCCTTACCAGGACCACGACATCACGCTCCGGCTGGAGCCCCACAGCGTTCGCGCGGCGGGCTACGAGGTTCGGGTGCAACAGGCGGACGGCTCGTGGACGACCGTCGTCCCCGAGGCGCCCCGCACGTTGCGCGGCTCGATCGACGAGTATCCCGGGGCCCGCGTCGCGGGCGCGTTGCTCGATGACGGCCTGTACGCCGCGATCATCTTTGAGGACGGCGAGCAGTTGTGGCTCGAGGCCGTCGGTCAGCGGATCGGCGCGGACCCGACGCTGCACGCGACGTACGGCGTCGAGGACATCGTTCCCCACGGCGGTTCGTGCGGCATGGAGGCGATCGCGATCCAGCCCGCCCCGGCGAATGACGCGGCCGCCGGCGGCGGTTTCCTCGGTCCGCTGTGCGTGACCGAACTCGCCACCGATGCGGACGTCGAGTACTTCCAGGCGTACGGCAGCGTCGCGGCGGTGAACAACCGCATCGAGCTGATCGTCAACACCTGCAATCAGCAGTACGAGTCGGAAGTCGGCATCACCCACGAACTGACGACGCAGCTTGTTCGTACGTCGGAGCCCGATCCGTACTCGGCCAACACGAACAACGAACTGCTCTGTCAGTTCGTGAACGAATGGACGAACAACCAGCAGTCCATCCAGCGCGACGTCGCCCAGCTCTTCACGGGCAAGTCGCTTCAGGGCAGCGTCATCGGTCAGGCCGCGGACCTCGGCTCCATCTGCGAGCCGCAGGGCTGCACCGACTTCCCGTGCGAGTGCGGACAGTTCGGCACCGCGGGTTCGTATTCGTTCGTCGAATCCGACTTCAACGGCAACTTCGGCTGCGCCGTCGACCTCACCGCCCACGAACTCGGCCACCTCTGGAACGCCGTGCACTGCTCCTGCCCGAGCAACACGATGAACCCGAGCATCACCTGCGCGAACACCTTCGCGTCGGTCACCCGCGCCGACATCGAGGCGTATCGCGACACGCGTCCGTGTCTCGACTGCGTCGGGGCCATCACCTTCATCTTCCCGAACGGCCTGCCCGAGTTCGTCAGCCCTGACGGCGGCACGACCGTCCGCGTCGAAGTCGAGTCCGGACTGTTCACGCCCGTGCCCGGCAGCGGCGTGCTCAACGTCAGCGTCAACGGCGGCCCGGTCCTTCCGCTCGCCATGACCGAACTCGAACCCAATGTCTACGACGCCGTCTTCCCGGCCGCAACCTGCCCCGGCGTGGCGGAGTTCTTCTTCACGGTGGATGCGCAGGAAGGCGGGACGGCGGCCGACCCGCTCGGCGCGCCCGACACCGTCTACGCCGCGCCGATCGGCTTCGGCAGCAACACCATCTTCGAAGACAACTTCGAAACCGATCAGGGCTGGAGCGTCGTGAACAACGGGCTCACGGACGGCGCGTGGAATCGCGGCGTGCCGGTGGGCGGCGGCGACCGCGGCGACCCGCCGACGGACGGCGACGGCTCCGGCCAGTGCTACCTGACCGACAACGTCGACGGCAACAGCGACGTCGACGGCGGATCCACCACCCTGATCTCGCCGGTGCTCGACGCCTCCCAGGGCGAGCCGGTCATCAGCTACTACCGCTGGTTCCACAACTCCTTCGGCGACAACCCGTTCACCGAGTCGTTCCTCGTCGAGGTCTCCGATGACGGCGGCGCGACGTGGACCGTGCTCGAAACGGTCGGCCCCGGCGGCGATGAAGTCTCCGGCGGCTGGTTCTTCAAGCAGTTCGCGATCGCCGACGCGGGCATCGAGGTCACCGACCAGTTCCGCATCCGCTTCACCGCGGACGACTTCGGACCCGCCGGCTCCGTCGTCGAGGCGGGCGTCGACGGCGTCCAGCTGCTCGGCCTCGAGTGCGACAGCGACTGCCTCGGCGACCTCGACGGCTCCGGCGATGTGGACCCCGCCGACCTCGCCAGCCTGCTGAGCCAGTGGGGACCGTGCGGCGGAACCTGCACCGCGGACTTCGACGGCGACGGCTCGGTCGGCCCCGCCGACCTCGCCACCCTCCTCAGCGCCTGGGGCGACTGCCCGTAACCCCACGCTGAACCACTCCTGACGCTCCATGTACGCCCCGCGACCGCCCGGTCGCGGGGCGTTTCTTTTTGCCCCCGGGCCGGATTCACGCGCAGGCTCGCGGCGGGGGCCGCGTAGGAACAGCAACATCTCTCTACGCCCCGTCCGCTCCGGACGCGGGCCATCGCCACAGGAGCGACATCATGACGATCTCCGGGACTCACGTCGGCGCGATCGCCGCGCTCATCGCCGTGTCCATCACGCCTCCGCTGACCCACGCCGCCGGCGACGACCCGCCGTTCGTGCTCTACGTCGACGACGACGCCCCGCCCGGCGGCGACGGGCGATCGTGGGACACCGCCTACCGCTTTCTCCGGGATGCGCTCCTTGATCCCTTCCCCGCCGCCGAGATCCGTGTGGCCGGCGGCAAGTATCACCCCGATCGCTCCCAGGACGCCCCGGAGGGAACCGGCGATCGCACCCTCAGCTTCGCCCTTCGGTCCGGCGTCGCCTGTCAGGGCGGATACGCCGGCGTCGGCGCCCCCGATCCCGACGAACGAAACCCCGCCCGCCACGTGACCATCCTCGATGGCGACCTGCTCGGCGACGATGGTCCCGACTTCACGAACAACGACGAGAACAGCTATCACGTCGTCGTCGCGATCGGCCTGACCGGTGAAACGCGGCTCGACGGATTCACCATCGCCCGCGGCCACGCGGAAGGACCCGGCGACGCCAACCTCGACGGCGCGGGCCTTCGACTCATCAACTGCACCATCACCATCGCCAACTGCCGGTTCACCGCCAACGTCGCCGACACCGACGTCCCCCTCGAACACAGCGCCGGCGGCGGGATCTTCATCGATGACGGCCAGGTCGCAATGACCGACTGCGTCTTCGAACTGCACGTCGCCGGAACCTCGGGCGGCGGCGCCGTTTGCGCCGTGTCGGGCGACGTGACCATCGTCGGCTGCACCTTCAGCGGCAACCACGCCACCGACGGCTGGGGCGGCGGCGCGATCTCGGCGTACGACGGCGAGATCTCCATCGAGGACTGCGCCTTCGCGGGCAACACCAGCGAAGGGGACGGCGGAGCCATCTTCCTCACCGCCGTCACCGTCCCGGAGAATCGCATCACCAACTGCCACTTCGAGAGCAACCATGCCGCCGAAGACGCCGGCGCCGTCGAGATCCGTGGATTCGAACGCGTGCGCATCGACGGCTGCACGTTCGTCGCCAACACCGCGGGCCTGCGCGGCGGCGCGGTCTCCACCAGCCTGGCGCCCGACGCCATCATCCGCCGCTCCACCTTCACCAGCAACCAGGCCGTCGACGATGGCGGCGCGGTCCACTGCACCTCGCGGGGCGCGGTGGTCAACTGCTGGTTCGACGGCAACCTTGCCGGCGGATCCGGCGGGGCCGTCTGGGCGGTGTTCCTCGATGCGCCCCTGCCCATCGTCAACACCGTCCTCATCGGCAACCACGCCGCGTCCGGCGGCGCGGCCTCCATCGGTCCGCTCGTGCGCGTCAGCCAGTGCACCATCCTCGACAACACCGCCGACGAGAACGGCGGCGGGCTCGACGGCTTCGGCGGGTCGGTCACCAACTCGATCGTCCGCGGCAATACGCCGGACGAGTTCGGCTCCGGGAACATTCACGCCGCCTACTCGAACATCCAGGGCTGGCCCGCCGGCTTCGGCGTCATCGACGTCGACCCGCAGTTCGTCGACGCCGCTGCGCACAACTTCCGACTCGCGCCCGGCTCGCCGTGTCTCGACGCCGGATGGTCCGGCGCGACGCCGCCGGATCTCGCGGACCTCGATGACAATGACGTGGTCGGGACGCCGACCCCGCTCGATCTCGACGACCTGCCCCGCTTCGTCGACGCCCTCGCCCCCGATGTCGGCTGCCCGATCGACAGTCGCGTCGACCTCGGCGCCTACGAACATCCGGGCGTCGCGGGACCGACCCCGATCGTCGCCGATCTTGATGGCGATCAGGACGTCGACGCCGCAGATCTCGCCGTCCTCCTCGCCGAGTTCAACACGAGCGGCGTCTGCTCCGCCGATCTCAACGTGAACGGGTTCGTCGGCGCCGGCGACCTCGCCCTCCTCCTCGGCTGGTGGGCGTTCGGGTCCTGACGCCGTCGGATGAGGGCGCGAACCGTCCGCGACGATCATCCCGCCACGCGGTCATACGCCCGAGGATCGACCGGTCCCCGGGCGTCAGCTCGTCGCCCATCCGCCCCATCTCGCCCAGTCCCCCACCATCCCGTCGCCCCAGACGGGAATCCCGACCCGTTCCCGTGACGATCCCCGAATTCATCTCGTAATCGATGGCAGTCGATGTACGTTGGTCGTTGCGATGGCGAGATGTCCCCTGCATTCCCTCGGCTCAGCCGCGGCCGCGATCATCCTGACCGCATCCGCCCACGGCGATCTCATTCACGTGGATGAGTCCGCCCCGCCCGGCGGCGACGGCCTGAGCTGGGAAACCGCCCATCGCTTCCTCGCCGACGCCCTCGATCACGCGGCGAACACCACCGGCCCCGATGAAATCCGCGTCGCCACCGGCGCCTACGCCCCCGATCAGACCGCGGACGCCCCCGAGGGCTCGGGCGACCGCGACGCCACCTTCCTCTTCCCCCCCGACCTCGTCCTGCGTGGCGGCTACCCGGGCGGGGCCGACGGCTCCGGCGGCGACGGACCCGATCCCCTTCTCTTCCCCGTCGTCCTCAACGGCGACCTCGACGGCGATGACTTCTTCCCCGAAGCCGCCACGTACAGCGACAACGCGCGGCACGTCATCACCATCCCCGCCGGAACCGTCGAGATCGAGGGCGTGACCATTCGCGGCGGGTCGGCGGAGGGCCTCGGCGACCTCTCCGGCGCCGCGATCCTTGCCGCAAACGTCGACCTCACGCTGCGGAACGTCCGCATCCACGCCAACATCGCCGACGACTCCGCCGTCCGCATCCACGGCGGCGCGCTCACGCTCGACGCGTGCGTGATCGAGGACAACGCGTGCGTGGCGTTCAGTCTCGCCGATGTCGACACCATCGCAACCGACACCGTCTTCAACGCCCATCCCGGGCCCGCCCTCGACGGGGCGGGAGACGAAGTCGTCTACACCTTCGCGAACTGCGTCTTTGATGAATGCCGACTCGACATCATCAACGCGCCGCTGATCGAACTGCTGCAGTGCTCATTCATCGCCCAGCCTGATCCCGGCGCTCCGTCGATGCTTCGCTTCACCGGGGGCCTCCTCTGGTGCGAGGACACGACGTTCACCGGCGCATCGCCCGGCATGCCCGGCATGTACCTGCAGAACGACGCGACCGTCATGATCGACTGCGACGCCCACGACTTCAGCGGACACGCCGTGATCGTGACCGCGTTCTATACGTCGCTCACCCTCGAGAACTGCTCCTTCACCGACAACACCACGTTCAAGGCCGCCGTCGACGCCCGCAACACCTGGGTCACCGCGACCGACTGCCTCTTCGCCGGCAACGTGGCCAGCGTCGAAGCAGGGGCGTTTCACGGCGCGGCGGACATGCTGAACTGCCGCTTCGAGAACAACCGCTCCCCCGCCGCCGGGGCCGCGTGCTTCGATGCGTCAAGCCTTGTCGTCAACTCGACATTCACCGGCAACCAGGGCGGAATCGCATCCGCGATCATGACCGCCGGCTTCACCACCGCCGTCCGCTTCGTCAACTGCGTGATCGCCGGCAACGAGGGCGATGGTCCGACCCCGCCCCCCCATGCGATCGTCTTCGACAGCGACGGACAACTCAGTAACTGCACGATCGTCGACAACACCCACGCCGACGCCACGATCAGCGTCCTCGACACCTACGCCATCACGGTCGAGAACTCGGTCGTCGATAACCTCGCCGGCGACGATGAACTCACCCTGGCGTTCGGCGCGGACGCGACAGTCTTCGCCTCCCTTGTGCGCGGCGGATGGACGGGTCCGGGCGCCGGCGTCATCGACGCGCCCGCACTCATTGATCCCGCAACCTACGCCCCCCTGCCCGGCTCCCCCTGCATCGATGCCGGAAACAACGCGAAACAATTCTGGGACCTCTTCGACCTCGACGGCGACGGCGATCTCACGGAGCCGACCTCACTCGACCGCAACGGATCGCCGCGCATGACGGACAACCCCGACGCGCCCGACACCGGCTGCGGACAAGGCGCGATCGTCGACCTCGGCGCCGTCGAAACGCCCGGCCCGACCGCCGCGCCGTTCGGTCCCGCCGACTTCAGCGGCGACGGCGTCGTCAATGCGATGGACCTCTCCCTGCTCCTCGCGGCGTGGGGTCCGTGCCCGACCGACTGCTGTCTGCCCGACCTCACCTTCGATGAGAAGGTGGATATCGCCGACCTTTCGGTGTTCCTCGCGGCGTGGGTCGAGAGCCAGTGAACATCGGACGGGCATGACCCCTTCGGGCGCATCTCTGACCACAATCCAGTAGCATGATCAGGCGTCTCCGCCGCGTGGGTAACGGCGGACGAAGGGTGGCCCCAGGGTCGGTCGCCGTGACCGCCCGCACATCAGGTCTTGAGGGTGTGGAGGCAGTCCATGGGTTTTGTCAAAGAGTTCCGTGACTTCGCCATGAAGGGGAACGTTGTCGACATGGCGGTCGGGATCATCATCGGCGCCGCGTTCGGAAAAATCGTCCAGTCCTTCGTCAAGGACATCCTGATGCCGCCGATCGGGCACTTTCTCGGCGGGGCCGATTTCTCGGATCTGTTCATCCTGCTGGGCGAAGGAAGTTACGAATCGCTCGCCGCCGCGGACGAGGCGGGCGCGGCGGTGATCCGGTACGGCCAGTTCCTTACCATCGTGATCGACTTCATCATCGTCGCCTTCGCGATCTTCGTCGCCATCAAGATCATGAACAGCGCCAAGAAGCGGTTCGAGAAGCAGGAAGAGGCGGCCCCCAAGACGCCCCCGAAACAGGAAGTCCTCCTCGAGGAGATCCGCGACCAGCTGGTCGAACTCAACAAGAACTGACGCCACGCGTTGCGCGGGGGTCACGCCCGACGAATCAGTCGCGCGTGACTCGAACTGCAACCCGAGACATCTCCGACTCCGCCCGCCGCGTGTTCACGCAACCCGGCGGGCGGTTTTCGTTTCCGCGCTCAGCACTCCCCCCACGCCGCGAGCAGCGTCGCGAGATCCGCCGCGCCGACGTCGCCCGAACCGTCGAAGTCCGGTTCGCACGGCGGGTCGCAGACGCCCCACGCGGCGAGCAGGATCGCCAGGTCGGACGCGCCCACGACGCCGTCGTCATCCAGATCCTCGTCACACGGGACGGACGCCGAGACAAACGCCAGACCCGCCAGTTGCACGCCGACCTCCGGCAGCGGGATGTACGAATCGTCCTCCACCCGCACGATCTGTCCCGCTTCAGGACCGAAGCCCACCACGTACAACGCATCCGTCCGCGGGTCGATCGCGATGTCGCCGCGATTCCCGTCATTCGGCGGGTTCTGCAACGCGATGAACGCCGGGGAGCCGAAGGGATCAATCAATTGTGCAACGCGCGGCGTCGGCCCGCCGGGACCGTTGAAATCGCACGCGACGTACCCTCCGCTCGCGGCGCTGTAGTCGATCACGTCCCGGTCGCCCAGCCCGAGATTCGCCGAGAGCTGCACGAACGCACCCGTGCTCGTCACCTCCATCAGCCGATCCTCGAGCGTTCCCCCGGGACCCACCGTGATCACGATCTGACCTGTCGTCGGATCCACCGCGACGCCGCTCACCGCGCCGATCGACTTCGGCACGTCGGTGAGCAGATGGTCCTCCAGCGTCAGGTTCACCGGGTCGATGATCGCGAGCCCGTCGCTTGCACTCGCGCCGATCGCGCGGCTGGTCCCGACAAACGCGTCCAGGGCGGGCGACCACGCGATCGTCCCGACCGACCGGCCCTCCGGCACGGCGACCACGCCGACCTCGGTCTGCGCGCCCGTCGCCGGATCAATCGTGAACAGCGTGAACGCGTTGTCGATCGTCAGCGACGTCGCCCACAGAACACCCTCGGCGTGAGCTGCCGCCGTCGACATGACCGCGGCCGTCAGCACCGCCGCCTTCGATCCTCGTGATCTACGCATCGTGATCTCCTCTCCGTCGCGTCGTACGACTGATTCAATTGTCGAAATCGGGACGGCCCGATCCAGAGAAATCCCACGGATGACATCCGAGCCCTTGCCTCCGGCGAATCCGCCCGCAGAATGAGCCCCGTGCCCGAACCCGCTCCCGACGCCGACGCCGCCCGCCCGCGATCCCGCGAGGAGGCGCTGTTCGAACGCTGTTACGACCGGCTCCGTCAACTCGCCGCCGCGCAGATGCGTGACGGCGCCCGGCCCGGTGGGACGCTCCAGCCCACCGCGGTCGTCCACGAGGCGTACCTGCGGATGTCGGACGACGCCGATCTCTCGTTCAACGACACCGCGCACTTCGTCGCCGCCGCGGCCCAGACCATGCGGTGGATTCTCGTCGACCTTGCGCGTCAGCGGGGCAGCGCCCGCCGGGGCGGCGACCGTCGACGCGAAGCGATCCACCCGGATGTCGCGTCCGCCCCGACGGGCGACATTGATCTCGTCGAGCTCGACGCGGCGCTTCGCGCCCTCCAGATCGTCAACGAACGACAGGCCCAGGTGGTGCTCCTCCGCTACTTCGGGGGGCTGTCGATCGACGAAACCGCCGAGGTGCTCGGCGTGTCGCGCGGCTCGGTCAAACGCGACTGGCGATTCGCCCGCGCATGGCTTCTCTGTGAACTCGATGACCGACGTCAACGCGACGAGGAGGCGGACGATGCCGGCTGACCCCGCCCGCCTCGCGGAACTGTTCGACGCCCTCGGCGCCGCCGACGCCGCGGAACGTTCGTCGACGCTCGAACACCTCGACGCCGCCGATCCCGACACGGCGAGAGAACTCCGACGGCTTCTCGTGGCGATCGATGCGGACCCGGACTTCCTCGAGACCCCGCCTCGCGTCGACGGCGACACGCTGCTTCGGGCGCTCGAAGCGCGGACGACAATCGTCGACGCCGCGACCGATGATCCCGACCCGCCCCCGCCCGATGCGATCCCGGGGTACGAGATCGTGCGCGAGATCGGGCGGGGCGGTGGCGGGCGGGTGTACGAAGCCGTTCAGCAACGTCCGCGGCGCACGGTGGCGATCAAGCTGCTGCGGGGACGCACGCCGTCCGCCGCGGCCCGCGAGCGTTTCGAACGCGAGGCGGAGATCCTCGCCGCGCTCGAACATCCCGGCGTCGCGCCGGTCTACCACGTCGGCGAGGTGACGCAGGGCGAGACGGCGGTCCCGTTCATCGTGATGCCCCTCATCGATGACGCCGCGCCGATCACTCGCGCCGTCGCACGGGAGGCGATGTCGATCGACGCGGCCCTCGGTCTCTTCGCCGAGGTGTGCGACGCCGTCCATCACGCGCATCAGCGGGCCGTCATTCATCGCGACCTCAAGCCCGCCAACATTCTGGTCGACGCCGAGGGACGCGTGCGCGTCATCGACTTCGGCGTCGCCCGCCTCACGACCGATGCGGACCCGCCGAGCGGGGCGGGCGGTCTCGTCGGCACGATCGGGTACATGAGCCCCGAACAACTCGCCCCGGGGGCGGCCGCGATCGATACGCGGAGCGACGTCTTCGCCCTCGGCGTCGTCCTGGAGGAAGTCATCGCCGCCGCATCCGATGCGCCGAGCGCGGGTCTGCGGGCCGACGAACTCCGCCGCATCGTCGCCGTCGCTCGCGCCATCACGCCCGCCGACCGATACCACAGCGCCGCCGCGCTCCGCGACGACATCCGACGGTGGCGGCGCGGCGAGGCGGTGACGGTCATGCCCGCGACGACCGGCTACACGCTCGCGACGTTCGTTCGCCGCCGCCGCCCGCTCGTGATCGGCGCGGCGGGGTTCGTCGCATTGCTCGCCCTCGCCACGATCGTGTCCGTCGCCCTGCTCCTGCGGATCGCGGAAGCGGAGCGGGCCGAAGCGGCGCAACAGACGATCATCGACACGGCGGAGGCCGAACTCGCCGACCTCCGGGCCGCGCTGCAGGCCGCGACGTCCGTGGGCGCCGTCGCGTCCGGCATCGTCGCGACGGCGGCGGCGGACATCGACGCGGCGTCGACCGACGCGGAGCGACAGACGCTCATCGCCGAGGCGGTGGAGACGCTCGACCGACTCGCGCCCGTCGCGAACGCGAACGCGGCGGTGCGACAGACCCTCGCCGCGGCGTACGTCGATCTCGGCGACCTGCAGGGCGCCGAATGGTGGGCGGACGCGGAAGAGGTGGAGGCGAGCGCCGACGCCTACGCCCGGGCGGAGGAACTGTGGACCGATGTCCTCGCCGAGGCCCCGGCCGATGCGGACGCCGCCTCGCAACTCGTCGACACCATCGTCCGACGCGCCGAAACGGCGCGTAAGCGGGGCGACACGGCGGCGGCGACCATACTCGCGGACCGCGCCCTCGCCGCCGCCCGCGTACGCTTCGAGGCGGAGGACTCCGGACTCGACGACGGCCTCCGGATGATCCGGACGCTGTGGGCGCGATGCGACGCCCGACTCGCGACGGAGGACGCGGCGGGTCCGCTCCCGTTCGCGGCCGAGGCGGACGACCGCGCCGATCGCCTCCTGATCGCCTTCGGACCGCGACCCGACCTGCTCGATGCGCAAGCGTGGTCCACCTTCCGACACGGCTACTGGCGACAACGCGCGGGCGAGCTCGAACCCGGCGTGACGCTGCTTCGCGACGCGGCGGAGCAGGCGACCAACGCGTGGGCCGGCGCCCCCGACGATCCGGCCCTCCGATGGCTCGCCCTCGTGATCGGCCGGAATTCGACCGATTACCTCACCGAACTCCAGGGGCCGCGGGCGGGTCTGGCGTTCGCCGCGGATCTGGTCGACCAGTACCTCGCCATCGCCCCGGTCGACGACGCCGACGCCCGCCGGGCCGCGGCCAGGGCGGGACTGGACCTCGCCGAGGGCTACCTCAGCACCGCCCTGGCGACGTCGCGCGCGCCCGAGGCGGGAGGCGACGCGGCCGGCGCGGGAGACCGCGCGGCCATGGCGAGAGCGGCGGCCGCGCTGGCGAAAACCATCGCGGCCATGGCGGCGGACGACGCCGCGCGTGCGCAGCAGCGCGGCGACGCGGATACGGAGGTCGCGGCGGCGGATCTGTCAGAACAGGCCATGGCCCTCGTCGCCCGGGCGGAGGCCGTTCTCACCGATTCCTGATTTCTCGTTGGCCCTTCCCGTGCGGATTTCGAGATGGGAGTGACGGCCGGCCGGTCCGCGGTGGACGGGCGTGGACCGTCGGAATCCCGGATCGGGGCCGCGAGCCTCGGAAGGAGCGGTGTCATGGGTATGAACGTGCGCACAATGGGCGGTCTGGCGATCGCGATGGCGGTGGTGCTGGGCGTGTCGGCGGCGGGTCTCGTCGGGTCGACGGCGATGGCGGTCCCGGGGGCGGGGTCTTCGAAGGCGGTGTCGCCGGACCCGCTGATCGGGACGTGGATGGTCGATCTCCGTCCCGGGCCGGATGCGCCCGCCTACCTGCGGCCGATGACGATCGAGGCGATCGACGACGCCCGGGGTAAGTTGACGGGGACCTTCTACCGCGATGACTGCCGGATGGAGCACGGGTATGTCAATGTGGTGTGGGGCGCCGTCCACTTCGGCTTCGTGACCGCGGACAACTCGGGCCGGTACGTCACCCAGGGGGTGATGCGTGGCGACAAGGTGTCGGGGACGACGCTGGCGATCGAGAAGGGCTTCCTGTCGGTGTGGGAGGGGGTGCGGGCGGAGTAAACCGGGCGGTCGGGGGCGGGGGTAAGCAGGGGAAGGCCGGATGACGCCGCGCTCACGGTGGATGAGCGCGGCGTCATGGCCTTGACGCGGGGGTCGGGGTTGGGGATAACGGCGGGTCTTGCCCGAAGGCGGCTCAAGCCGGGCCCGCGACGGTCCGATAGCGCCGGGGCGAATCTCACTCTCCGTGTTCCGACCCGCGTCCGGGTCGCCAGTTCCCGAAAGGATCGCGTGATGCGTGTCCTCGTGACCGGATCCTCCGGCCTCATCGGCTCCGAAGCCGTCGCCTTCTTCGACAACATGGGCTTCCCGGTGATGGGGGTCGACAACAACATGCGGGCCGACTTCTTCGGTCCCAGGGGCGACACCACCTGGAACCGGCAGCGGCTCGAATCGGAGTGCGCCAACTTCACGCACACGGAGCTGGATATCCGTGACCGGAAGGCGGTCGAGGAGTTGTTCCAGTCGAACGCGTTCGACCTGATCATCCACGCCGCGGCGCAGCCGAGTCACGATCTCGCGGCGAGTCGTCCCTACGACGACTTTGACGTCAACGCGACCGGCACGCTGAACCTGCTCGAAGCCTGTCGTCAGCACACGCCCGAGGCGGTGTTCATTCACGTCTCGACGAACAAGGTCTACGGCGACGGCCCGAACCACATTCCGCTGAAGGAGCTCGAGACGCGGTGGGACTACGACGATCCCGCGTACGAGCACGGCATCGCCGAGGACTTCTCGATCGACAACACGCTGCACTCGCTGTTCGGCGCGTCGAAGGCCGCGGGCGACATCATGGCCCAGGAGTACGGCAAGTACTTCGGCATGAAGACCGGGATCTTCCGCGGCGGCTGCCTGACGGGCCCGCAGCATTCCGGCGTCGAACTCCACGGTTTCCTGAACTATCTCGTGCTCGTCGCGTTGCGCGAGGGCGAGTACACGATCTTCGGCTACAAGGGCAAGCAGGTCCGCGACCAGATTCACTGCCATGACGTGATCAACGCGTTCTGGCACTTTGCCCAGAACCCGCGTCCGGGCGAGGTCTACAACCTCGGCGGCGGCAAGGGCAACGCCGCGAGTCTGCTCGAATGCGTCGACATGATCCACGACTGTGCGGGCAAGAAGCCCAACATGACGTACAGCGATCAGAACCGCATCGGCGACCACATCTGTTACTACTCCGACCTCCGCAAGCTGAAGGAACACTTCCCCGACTGGGATCTGACCTACACGCTTCCGCAGATCGTGGAGGAGATGGTGAAGTCGGTCCGCGACCAGCAGCGGGCGTAAGTCGCGACGCGTGACGTCCGGCACAACGGAGGGCGCCGAGTGCGAGACCGGAACGGTCCGTACTCGGCGTCTTCTGTGTTCTCAACGGTGACGCTCCCCCCTACTCGATCGGCACCGTCTCCACGATCTCCAGCCCGAACCCGTGCAGCCCGGGTCGAGTCTTCGGACTGTTCGTCAGCAGCCGGAGCTGGTGCAGGCCGAGATCGCGCAGGATCTGTCCGCCCGCCCCGAAGTCGCGCTGGTCCATCGGCTGGGCCTGGCCGGCGACGGACTCCTGGCGGGTGAGGTCGGGGGCGTTGACGTCGTCCGTCGCGGGACGCTTGATCTTGAGCAGCCGCGCGTTCAGCCCCTCGCCGACGCCCTCCGGCCGGAGGTAGACGAGAACCCCCCGCCCCTCCTGCTGGATCAGCTCCAGCGATCGCCGCAGGTTGCGTCCGGACGGATTGCTCAGGTCCTCGAACACATCGCCGAGCAGATCGCGCCGGTGCATCCGCACGAGGACGGGCTCGTCGATCTCCCGTGGATGACCCGTGTCGTCGAGTTGTCCGACATCGCCGACCGTCAGCGCGAGGTGCGGCAGCGGGTCGATCTCGCTCTGGTACGCGATCAGGTTGAACGATCCCCACGGCGTCTCGACCGTCGACCCGTTCTTCGGCGCCAGTCGGCGGACCAGCGTCTCCCGCTCGAGCCGGTGGGCGATGATCTGCTCCACGGAACAGATCTTCAGATCGTGCTTCTTCGCCAGCACCTCGAGGTCGGGCCGGCGGGCCATCGTGCCGTCCTCATTGACGATCTCGATGATGACGCCCGACGGATGCAGCCCGGCCAGCCGCGCGAGGTCGACGGAGCCTTCGGTCTGTCCCGTCCGGATCAGCACGCCGCCGTCGCGGGCCCGCAGCGGGTTGATGTGGCCGGGGCGGACGAAGTCGTCCGGCGTCGATGCGGGGTTCACCGCGAGCTTGATCGCGTTCGCCCGATCCGCGGCGGAGACGCCCGTCCCGAACCCATGCTTCGGATGGCCGTCGATCGAGACCGTGAACGGCGTCGACCGCAGGCTCGTATTCACCGCGGCCTGCGGGACAAGGTCGAGGCGTTCGCAGTCCGCGACGGTGAGGGCGAGGCACAGGTACCCGCCCCCGACGCGGGTCATGAAGTTGATGTGCTCGGGCGTGATCTTCTCGGCGGCGACGACGAAGTCGCCTTCGTTCTCGCGGCCCTCGTCGTCCACGAGGATGATGATCTTGCCGGCGCGAAGGTCGTCAAGGATGTCGGGAATGGGCGAAAGCGGCATGGGCGTATGGTAGGGCCAAGGACCCCATCCGGAGAGCGCCCAAGCCCCGGCCTCCGGCCGGGGACCAGATGACCGCAGCAGTCGCATCCATCACCTCCGGCCGGGGACCAGATGACCCAAGCAGCCGCATCCATCACCTCCGGCCGGGGACCAGGTGACCGCAGCAGTCGCATCCATCACCTCCGGCCGGGGACCAGATGACCCAAGCAGTCGCATCCATCACCTCCGGCCGGGGACCAGATGACCCAAGCAGTCGCGTCCATCACCTCCGGCCGGGGACCAGATGACCCAAGCAGTCGCATCCATCACCTCCGGCCGGGGACCAGATGACCGAAGCAGTCGCGTCCATCACCTCCGGCCGGGGACCAGATGACCGAAGCAGTCGCGTCCATCACCTCCGGCCGGGGACCAGATGACTCAGGGCGCCTGTCCTTCGCCCTCCGATCACCCCTCACACGGTCCCCACGCGGCGAGCAGGATCGCCAGGTCCGCCGCGTTGACGTCGCCCGTACCGTCCAGATCCTCCGGACATCCCGCGCACGGCCCCCACTGCGCCAGCAGCGATGCCAGGTCGCTCGCCCCGACGTCGCCGGAGCCGTCGAAGTCGGCGGGGCAGGCGCAGTCTTCACACGTCGCGTTGAACCCGAGGTACGACCCGCCGAGGAAGTCGCACTCCTCGACCGACACGATCACACACGCTTCGCCGAGACAGCACACGCCCGGCGGACAGGCGAGCTCGCAGATGTCGTCGCCCTGGAAGAGGCCGCCCTGGGCCTCGCATTCAGACTGCAGGATGAACACGCATCCGCCGTTGTTCAGACAGCAGATCCCCGGACCGTCGCACACCACGTCTTCGCAGGTCGTGCCGTCTCCGATGAACTCGCCGATCAGGACGTTCTCACAGAAGTCGCGATCGACGACGGTGCAGGTCGGGAAGTCCTGCGTGAAGCAGCACGCGCCGACGGCGCACGGGGCGTCGTCGCAGGTGGTGTTGTCGGCGATGTAGATTCCGCCGAGTTTGAACTTGCAGTTCTCCATGGTGGTCACGAGGCAGCCGGAGGGAAGCAGGCAGCACGCGCCCGTCGGCTCCGGCGTGCAGTTGGCGATCGCCGCGTCCGCGCAGATCTGGTCCCACTCCACGTCGCAGCAGAACGGGTCCGCCAGACAGATCAGTTCGCAGCAGGCGATGTCGTCGCAGCCGGGCGTGCCGTTCGCCTGATCGCACGGACCCGCGTCCGGATTGCACGGCGGACCGGGGTCGCCGCACGGCACGTCGTCGCAGGTCGTCCCGTTGCCGAAGAACTCGCCCTGCGACAGCGCGCAGAACTCTGCGTTGCTCAGGAAGCACTCGCCGTTGACGCAGCACGCGCCGGGCGGAAGACACAGGTCCGGCGGGAAGCACTCGCTGCCGTCGCCCTGGTAGGCGCCGCCCATCGCCGCGCAGTTCGCCGGACTCATCAACAGGCACTGCCCGTCGACGCAGCACGCCCCGATCCCGCAGACGCCGCCGTCGCACGTCGTGTCGTCGCCGAGGTAGACGCCGCCGAAGCCGAAGGTGCACTCCGCTTCCGTCACCACCAGGCAGCCGCCGAAGGGCTGGTCGATGCAGCACGCCCCGGTCGTGCACGGCGCGTCGGCGCACGTCGAGTTGTCGCCGAAGTAGATCCCGCCGAGTTCGAACTTGCAGTTCTCCGGCGTCGTCACGATGCAGCCGGAAGGGAGCAGGCAGCAGGCGCCGCTCGCCACCGAGGGACACTGCGCGATCGCGGCGTCGGCGCAGATCTGATCCCACTCGACCTCACAGCAGAATGGGTCGAGGCTGCAGATCAGTTCGCAGCATTCGACATCGTCGCAGCCCGGCGTGCCGTTCGGCTGTTCGCACGGACCGGTGCGCGGCCCGCACGCACTCATCGAGCACTGCTCGTTCGCCGCGTCCGCGCAGATCTGGTCCCACTCGACGTCGCAGCAGAAGGGATCCTGTCCGCAGATCAGCTCGCAGCATGTCACATCGTCGCAGCCCGGCGTGCCGTTCGGTTCGAAGCAGGAGCCCGACCCCGGCCCGCACTGGGCCCACGCCGTTCCCGTCCACATGATCGCCGCGATCATGACGATCGCCCGCCGCGCGTTGCACCGTGGTTGCATGACTTTCTCCTTCCCGACGCGCCGTCGACCCCCCCTCGGGACCGCTCCGCGTGTCGGGTGCTCGACGCCACCGTACCAGAGAACGCGTCGTCAGGGCCGCCGATCCGCAGTGAATCGGATCATGGCCGCCGCGATGATCGCCCCGACGTTGTTCGAGATCAGATCCCGGGCCGTGTTCTCGTATCCCCCCACGTTCGTGACCGTCATCGTCGTCGCGATGAACTCCACGATCTCGTTCAGCGCGCCGAAGCCGCAGCTCGCGGCGACCACGATCGTCAGCCATCCGAGACTCGGGCGCAGCACGACATCCCGCGCCCGCAGCGCCGACGTCATGCACGCCCAGAGCAGCCACGTCGTCGCGGCGTAGCCGAACGCGTGCACGACCTGGTCGTACTTGATCCACCCCCATCCCGGGATCTTCACGATGTTCCAGTTGTAGAGGACGTGCGTGTCGCCGCCGATCGGCCACGATTGCGGTATCGGCGTGAGCCCGCCCGCCATGTGCATCGCGCCCCAGATCGACAACGCCGCGAGCACCCCCGCCGACAACCCGAACCGCCAGTGCACCGCGACCACCGCCCCGATCATCAGGAACATCACCACGATGTAGAAGATGAACTCCTGATTGCCGGCGCGAATCGCGACGAACGTGGACGCCGCCATGTACAACGCGGTGAAGATCACGACCGCAAGGATCGCCGCCGTCAGCTTCATGACATCTCTCCCACGTGCAGAATCCGACGAATCTGCCGCTGATGCAGCTCCCGGTGCACGCATTCGAAGAAGCACCATTGCCGATAGTCCAGCCGTCCGAACCAGGGGTGCGGCAGCGTCGGGCCGCGCCGGGGCGGCGGGTCCGCCTGCGCCACCTCCGCCCGCCACCCGTCGACCATCGCCCGGAACCGACCCAGCGCCTCGTCCCGTCCCACCTCGCGCGGCTTCACATCCGCCGTCCCCACCGTCGCCCCCGGCGCGATCAGATCCCGCCGACGCAGCCGCCCCAGACCCTCGACCACGTGCTCCCCCACGATCGCGAGATGCTCGACCGCCATCGCCGGCGACCAGTCGCGCGAGGAGTCCTCCAGCATCGACATGGGCTGGATCAGCACCCGACGCGCGGCGACCTCCGGCGTCAGCCCCGACACGGTCGCCACGATCTCGTCCGCCAGGTCGTCCGCCCGCGCGAGAATCTCCTCGAACGGCTGGCGACGACCGATCGCGCGAATCACCGCCCGTCCGACGAACCGCAGGCACCACGGCACGCCGTCGCCCGGGCGTTGTCGGATCGGACGGATGTCGGATGGACCCATGCGCACGCCTCCGCCGAACGTCATGCATCCTACAATCGCGACGCGACTGTGACCCACGGGCCCGTGGCGAAACTGGCAGACGCGGCGGACTTAAAATCCGCTTGGGGGAAACCCCAGTGAGGGTTCGAATCCCTCCGGGCCCATTGCGATCCGATCGCCGCCCTCGCATCCGTTTCGCAGATCGCTG
The DNA here is from genome assembly GCA_965227335.1 of Phycisphaerales bacterium. Classification (GTDB taxonomy): domain Bacteria; phylum Planctomycetota; class Phycisphaerae; order Phycisphaerales; family SM1A02; genus CBDDFV01. Next base: position 383,364 of record CBDDFV010000012.1, on the reverse strand, counting down.
CGGCGGCTCGTATTCGTCGGGGTGTCGGTTCTCTCGACCGCCGACGGATGCGGGGCGACTCCCGGCGCCTCGCGGATCGCCCGCCCGACGTATTCGTCGAACCTGCAGGTGGTGACGACCGGGGGGAGGCCGCGCCAACGAGAGAAGCCCCGTCCGAAGACGGGGCTTGGAGGAGATCAGTTCAGCGGGCCGTGCGCTCAGCCTCCGGGCGGCCGGTTGTTCACCAACTGGAGGATCGTCTCCAGCGCGTCGAGGTTATCCGTGTCCTGCAGGCCGATCGCGGCGTTGTCGAAGACGAGGTTGTTCATGCCGCCGCCGCGCGACGCGAAGATGTCGCCCGCGGCCGATCCGTTTTGCCACTGGGTCTGCACGGCGGTCCCGCGGACGCCCGGCGTGTTGGAGTCGACGGAGAAGTAGACTGACGGCATCACGTCCCCGGGATCGTTGAAGTCGCCGTCGCCGTTGGCATCATTGCCGCCGGCCATAAGCAGCGCGTCAAGCTCGGCCCGGCACACCGGCACGCCCGTCGGGCAGATGCCCAACTGCTCGCCCGTGATCGAGACGACCAGACTGCCGCGCTGTCCCACCACCGCGGTGAGAATGTCGGCCTCGTTGGCGCCGATCATGAAGAGCGTGGGCGAGGATGCCTTCAGCGAGAAGAAGATCCGCGTGCCCGGCGGGGCGAAGTTCGGTCCCGACAGCGACAGCCCATTGAGTTCATCGTCGTCAATCGGCGCGAAGCCGAGCTGGCTCTGATCGATCGACAGGGTGTTGGTCGAGCCGCCGGCGGTGGCGTACACGTCGGCCGGCCTGACCGTCTGCAAGTTCACGGCGGTGCCCGAGGCGCCGATGGCGGCCTCATCGACGCTGAAGAGGAAGTTCCGCACGGGCGCCCGGAGTCCCGGCCGTGGAATGTGGAGCGCATCGATGTTGTCGCCAGGCATCAGCCCGATGTCGAGGCTGTTGACCAGCAACGCGTTGCCCACGTTCTGACCCGGGGCCGAGCCGGGCGCGGCGGTGGAGGTGAAGACATCGGCCATGTCCGGGCACGTTCGCATGGCGTTGCCCGGCGGCGCCGCGACGCCCGCGGTTCCGAGATCGTGCGTGAAGAAGACCGCGCCGGTCTGACATTCATCCGGGACACCGTCGTTGTTCTGGTCCCGCGAGATCTGGAACGCGATGTCGAGGGAGTCGGGGACGCCGTTTCCGTTGCAGTCGCCGTTGATGGGATTGCTGAGCGCGACCGTCGGGCCGGCCAGGCAGCCGGCCGCCACGCCCGCGAACAGGATTCGGCCCGCCTGGCCTCGGGCCCGGCGACCAGGGGACGCCGCGCCGGAGATACGGGCGAACAGACGCACTGAGGCTTGTGTACGCAGAGTCATTCGATCGTCCTTTCGAGACTTTCGAGCGCGCTCGACCGCGACGCCGTCGCCGACCATCCAGTCGGCGGGCAGAGGAACGATTCTCACGTCGCGGCGACGCGTCTCAATTTGTGTTTCGTTCCACCAACTACGCGCTGCTCAAGATCGGCCTGTGCAGAAGGTTGTGAGATTTGTCGTGCTCGATCGGCTCGTCCGGGTGAAGCGGCGGGTGGCGGAAACCGGGCGCGGCCGGGCTTTGGCTGCAGCGGGCAGGCGGTGGGTTCTTGGGCGGCGGGCGGCCCCACGGTTGCTCTGGGGGCGGCATCTCGCCGGGGCGCGGCCAGATTGGTGATGGCCTCTTCGAGAAACGCGGTATCTTGAAGGACGACGGCCCCGGCAGCGGCGCCGGGGAGAGGTCAAGGGAAATGGGCATGTCGTACGCCGCTCGGCTGTCGTGAGGGGGCGCTCATGGCGTCACGTTCAGACGATCACCTGGAACAGATGGCGAATCAGGCCAGTGCGGGAGATCGCAGCGCCATGGAGGCGCTGTTCGACCAGGTGTACGAGGACCTCCGGTTGATGGCCCGGGCCCGGATGCAGAACGAGCGGACCGACCACACGCTACAACCCACCGCGCTGGCGCACGAAGCGTTTCTTCGACTCGTCGATCAGCGGAAAATCGACTGGAACAACGTCGACCAGGTGCTGGCGTTGGCGGCGATCGCCATGCGCCGAATCCTCGTCGACCACGCGCGGCGGCGCGGGCGTTTGCGTCGCGGGGGTGACCGCGACCGCGTCGAACTTGACTCGGGTCTTGCGGATCGGAACCCGCCCCCCGTCGACATCCTCGATCTCGACGAGGCGTTGACGCGACTCGAGGCCGTCAGTCCGCGGCAGGCTCGCGTGGTCGAGCTGCGTTACTTCACCGGGCTCTCCATGCGTCGCGTTGCGGAGGTGCTCGAGGTCTCGAAACGGACGGCGGATAGCGACTGGACGATCGCCCGCGCCTGGCTGGTCTCACATTTTGGGGAGGACTGACGCCGTGGGTTCAGAGCAGCACCATCGAGCGGGCGAGATCTTCCTGGTCGTGCGTTCGGCGCCCAATCCGGCCGAGCGCGACCGCCTCGTCGAGTTGCATTGCGGGGACGATCAGCCTCTTCGAAAAGAGGTCGAGAGACTTCTTGCTGGCGAAGCCAAGGTCGAGCGATATCTGTCGGTGTCGACCCGCAGCGCATTTCCTGCGTCGACCGAATCGCCCATGTCCCCCCCCAGGCAGATCGGCCGCTACACGATTCTTGAGCCGCTCGGGGTCGGCGGGGCGGGCAGGGTCTACCGAGCGCGACAGGATCGCCCCGCCCGTGACGTCGCGATCAAACTGCTTCGCGCTGACTCGATGTCGGAACGCCAGCTGAAACGCTTTGAGTTCGAGGCCGAGATCCTCGGCCACCTTCAGCACGACGGCGTCGCGAAGATTTACGAAGCAGGCGTGGCGGAGACATCGACGGGACGTCGCCCGTACTTTGCGATGGAGCTGGTCGAGGGAGCAGACCTGGCCACGTACGCGGCGACCCACGATCTGACGACCACCGATCGACTCCGCCTGGTCGCGGAGGTGTGCGACGCCGTCCACCACGCCCATCAGAAGGGCGTCGTCCATCGTGATCTGAAGCCAAAGAACATCATGGTCGGCGTCAACGGCCGTCCCAAGGTGCTCGATTTCGGCGTCGCCCGAGCGACGGACGCCGATCTCCGGACCGTCACGATTCAGACGGATGAAGGCCAGATCGTCGGCACCGTCGGGTACATGAGCCCCGAGCAAGCCGCGGGCGATTCCGAAGACGTCGACACGCGCGCTGATGTGTATGCGCTCGGCGTCGTCCTGTACGAATTGCTGACCGGCGTCTTGCCGCATCCCACTGATAAAACGCCGCTGCCCGAAACGCTCCGACGCATTCGAGAAGTCGACCCGAGGCGCCCCTCGGCGCATCGTCGGGCGCTGCAGGGCGACATTGAGACCATCGTGCTCACGGCGCTGGCGAAGGAGCGTCACCGCCGATACGACTCCGCGGCGTCGATGGCGGCGGATATCCGCCGGTTTCTTCGAGACGAGCCCATCAGCGCCCGATCGCCCACCGTGATGTACCAGTTCGTCAAGTTCGCCCGTCGCAATCGCGGGATGACCGTCGCGAGCGGCGTCGCGGTCGTTGCGCTGATCGCCGGCATCGTCGTCTCGACCGTGTTTGCGTTCCAGGAGGCCGCCCGGAGTCGCGAACTGACCAACAAGGTCAGCCAACTCGAAACGGCGACCGAATTCCAGCTTTCGATGTTCGGCGAGATGTCGCCGGGGAAGCTCGCCGACGCGTTCACCCAGCGCCTCCGCGAGAACTACCGCAACGGGGACGAGGCTGACCACGCTCGCTTCGAGGAAGTGCTCGCCCAGTCTGATCCGGCCAGCGCCGCGCGCGGCGTCATCATCGAGCAACTTCACGCCATCGTGGAGATCTTGAACACACGCTTCGCCGACTCCCCTGTTGCGCAGGCTCGATTATTTCAGGCGGCAAGCTTGGCCTACTACCGACACGGACTCCTTGATAAGGCGCTAGCGACGTCTCGTCGCGCACTGGACTTGCGCAAGGCGGCGCTCGGCGAGAAGCATGTTGAAACGCTGTATTCATGGACGGCCGTCGGCATGATGCACGGCGTTCTGGGGCAGTTCGAAGAGGCGGAACGCTACTACCTGGAGTCGCTGCACCGCCAACGCCGCTTCCTCGGCACGTCGCACAAGGACACGCTGACCACCACGTCCAACCTCGCCAGCCTGTATGACGCGATGAAGCGCCCGGCCGACGCCGCCCCTCTGTTCAAGGTCCTGGCAGGCGACCTTGAAGAACGAATTGCGTCCGGAGATATGCACGGGATCGCCGCGATGATGAACCTCGCGGACAGGCAAGGACGCGCCGGCGATGCGGTAGCCGCACTGAGCGGCATGCAGCGGGCATACGTCCTCAGCCTCGAGCACCAGGGCGCCGATCACGTGCAGACCATCGACGCGCACAGCAATGTGGCCGGCTGGCTCATGCGAAATGATCGGATCGATGAGGCGATCGCCGCACGCCAGGCCGCGCTCCACGCGTACGAGCGGGTGTACGGTCAATCGGCGGAGAAGGCTCTCGCGGAAGCTCGAGCCCTCGCGGGGCTGCTCTTCACGGCGGAACGGTGGCGCGACGTGATCGAAGTCGCCGCGCCCACCCTCGATCGGCTCCGAATCGTCCAGCCCACGGCGGGCTCGGCGCGCCGGGAGCTGCTCGCTTGGCTCGCTCGGTCGCACCGACGTCTTGACGCATACGACGAGTCGGAGCGACTGCTCCGCGACCTCGAACAAGACTTGGCCGACACGTTCGCCCCTTCCGACCATCGAACGGTGCGGATTCGCGTCGAGCTCGCGGACACCATCGCACGACAGGGACGTCTGTCCGAAGCGGAGCAGCACATTCTCGAAACGCTGGAGCGGGTGGCGGTCAATCCCGAACTGTCCGGCGACCACCGGGCATATGCGCTTTACGTGCACGCAAAGATCCTTCGGGATCTCGGCCGATTCGCCCCCGCACGCGACGCACTGTTTGAGGCGTTCGGCCTCTGGGAGACAGACGAAGATCGCTTCTGGCTCAGTTCGTGCGCCAATGCGCTGGCTGATACCTACGAACGTTGGGGTGCCGTGGACCAGAACAGCGGACATGAGGCGAAAGCGGCTGATTGGCGAGCTCGAGCAGCGCAGTTCGGGCCCAACGCTGCAGACTGAAGCACACGAATCGGACGCGCGGAGGGAGACACATCGGACCGGCCGACCCGCCGCCGCCCCCGTCCCCGGTATCATCGCCGCGATGCACCTCGATGTCTTCATCCAACTCTGGGACCGCGTGCGGGGCAGCCTCTGGTTCATCCCCGCGCTGCTTGCGATCGGCGCGATCATCCTCTCGATCGCCACGCCCTGGCTCGATCGCCTGATCGGCGCCGACGTCGCGACCGACGCCGTGCTGCTCTTCTCCGGACAACCCGTCGGGGCCCGCGCGGTCCTCACCACCATCGCGGGGGGCATGATCACGATCACCGGCGTTGTCTTCTCCATGACGCTCGTCTCCCTGCAACTCGCCTCCTCCCAGTTCGGCCCCCGCCTGCTCCGCACGTTCCTCCGCGATCGCGTCAACCAGACCACGCTCGGCATCTTCATCGGCGTATTCCTCTACTGCGTGCTCGTCCTCCCCGGCGTCGACGCCGCGCCCGATGCAACCTTCGTCCCCCGTATCGCCGTGACGGTCGCCATCGTCCTCGCGGTGATCGGGCTCGGCGCCCTCGTCTACTTCATCGATCATGTCGCGCAGTCGATCCACGCCGACGCCGTCATCGCCTCGGTGGGCCGGGAACTCACCGACGCCATCGACACGCTCTGCCCCGAATCAGACGACAACCGCTGCGCGGATCGAGACGCCCAGGCGTGGCGTCCGTCGACCGACACGCCCCGGACTGACGTCGCGGCGGAGCGCGAAGGCTACGTCCGGTTCATCGAGACCGAACGCATCGTCGCCGTCGCAAGAACGCACGATGTCGTGGTCGAGGCCGTGATCGCGCCCGGCGCCTTCGTCATGCGAGGCCAGACGCTCGCAGCGATCCACGGTCGCCCGGACGAGGACGACGACGCGACGGAAATGATGTCGATCGTCCGCCGCGCGTTCGTGCTCGACGCCCATCGCACCGTCCTCCAGGATCTCTCCTTCGCGTTCGAGCAGTTGATGGAGATGGCGGTGCGGGCGCTGTCGCCCGGGATCAACGATCCCGGCACCGCGCTCCGATGTCTTGACCGCATGGGGGCGGGACTGGTCCGCCTCGTCGAACATCCGTTCCCGTCCCCCCTTCGGGTCGACGCTGACGACGCCGTGCGCTGCGTCCTCCCGGCGCTGCGTCTCGGTCCGCTCGTGCGCACCGCGTTCGATCCCGTCGCCCGCTGCGCACATCCGCACGTCGGCGTCACCATTCGCCTGCTCGCGCTCCTGGAGATCGCCCGGGCGCGGACCAACGACCCGGACCACGTCGCCGCGCTGGAGGATTTCGCGGCGGGAGTCGTGGGCGCCGCGAAACGACGGTACGAAGACGAACACGACCGCGAGTCGGTGACCGCCGCGGCGCGGTGGCTGACCGCTCGCGCCTCAGGATGACGACGGCGGGGACGCGTCCGCCTCGTCCGCGAGCACGTTCGCCCCGCCGTCCGGATCACGCGACGCCTTCGCCTGACGCTCGAGATCGACGACCTCCGACTCGAACCGATCCTCCGCCTCCGTGACGGTGGCGGGCGCCGCGGCCGGGGCCGGGGCGGGAGCGGGGGCCGGGGCGTCGGTCGGCGCGGCGTCGATCCACTCGCGCGTGACCGGCTTCTCCTCCACCATCCGCACCGGCACGCCGTCGGGGAAGATGATCTCGCGCGCCTCGTCCGGCATCGACACCCCCGCCTGGTCCAGCGCGGCCACGACGAGCCGCATCGTCGACGACTTCACCTTCACCACGCTGTGCGCCGAGCCGTCCACCCAGAAGTAAACCCGCAGATTCACCGTCGCCGCCCCGAGCTGATCCACGAGCACGAGCGGCGTCGGCTCGTTGAGCACCGCCGGATGGGCGCCCAGCGTGTCCCGGACGACATCCTGCGCGGTCGTGACGTCCGCGTCGTACCCGATCCCGATCGTGAACTCGCTCCGCATGTTCGGGTTCGCGGTGAAGTTCTTGATCGTGTTCTTGTAGACGGTCGCGTTCGCGAGCTGAATGTGATTGCCGTCGAAGTCGATCAGCAGCGTCCCCCGCGTCGTCATCTTCTGCACGATCCCCTTCGAACCCTGCACCTCGATCACGTCGCCGATCCGGAACGGCCGCTGCACGCTCAGGAGAAGACTCGCAAGGAAGTTCTCCGCGATGTCTCGAAACGCGAAGCCGACGATCAGGCCCAGCAGTCCGGTGCCGCTGATCACGGTCAACGCGATCCGCTCCAGCCCCGCGATCCGCAGAAACACGTACACGCCGACGAGTATGACCGCCACGAAGACCGTCTTCTGCAGCACGCCCCGCAGCAGGACGCTGTCCGTCGCGCGACCGATCACGTGCCCGGCGACTCGCGCGACGCCGCCCGCGATCAACACCGCGATGAGCAGGACCACGGCCCCGATCGCAAAGAGCGGCAGCGACTGCACGACGCTGCGCACCAGGGCCCGCACCTCGCGCCGCGCCGGCTCCAGCGACCAGAGCGGACCCTGGTCGACGGTGAGGTCGTTGAAGACCACGGCGACGCCTTCCGTGCGTCGGGCGAGGTCGCCGGCCAGCGTGCGCGACTCCTCCGTCCGCGCGACGCCGCGCAGGAACACCACGCCGTCGCGCACCTCGATCGCGAGCCCGCGGAACCGCTCCGTCGCCCCGAGAATGTCGCGCAGTCGCGCCGCGATCGCGTCGTCCGTGAATCCCTCGTTCACATCAATCAGCTGCTCGCCGACCGCTCCGGGATCCGCCTCCTCGATCGCCGCCGCGGCGTCCGGATCGGCTGGCGGCGGCGCGCCGTCGTCCTGCGCGAACCCCGGCTGCGCCAATGCGCACGCCAGCAGCAACGCGATGATCCAGCCCCGTCGACGTCCGCCTGCGATGATGCTCACCGATCACCCTCCGCACCGGCCGTTCGCGCCCGCATGATCAGGTGTCCCAGCGTCGCGACCGTCGCGACCGCCGCGATCACCCACCGCAGCGGACTCGGCGCCTGCACGACCATCACCCACGCGAGAATCGTCACGGCGATGAAGATGATGGTGCGGATGGTCGTCATGGATGGGGCCCGCCTTTGCCAGAGTGTACCGGTCATACCGACGTCGCATCGACCCCGCGCGCCGTCATCGTCCTGATCTCGTCGTCGCCGCCCCGCATTCCGAACACCGTTCGCTTTCGCCCTGCGGATAGCCGCACCGCTCGCACTGCCCCCGCGCCCGGCGACGCGCCCGCCGAATACCGGGCGCGAGGAAGAACACGAGCGCGATCGGCGCCCAGGCCGCCGCGCCGAAGAGGACGGGATTGGCGACCAACCCCGGCCAGAGCAGTTCGAGCGGCGGGTCCCGATCGGCGCCGGGTTTCAGCACGAGTGTCGTGTCGTTCCAGTCCCACCAGTATTGACGGTCCTGCAGCACCGGCAGCGGCCAGCCGATCCGCTCGACCTCAACGGCGCAGACGGGCGTCTGACCGTCGTACGAGCGGGCGTCGATGAGCTCATACGCAAATGCGGTCCAGCGGATGTAGGCGTCGAGGGCCGGCCAGGGCGTCGTGTGCGGCGTCTCCACCGGCCACGCCGTCGCCGCCGCCGCGGGACCCTGCCGGCTCACGCTCATCGTCACGGGCGGCCCCGACGGCGACCGCAGGAACTGCATCGCGAAGGGCACGTTCAACGTCGCGCCGAGCAACGTCAGCACGCCGAAGATCAACACCAGACGGGCGATGGATGACGAACGAGCGACGGACATGGCGGCTCCCTCCACGCGGCGGTGGATCGACCGTGCGATACGACGACCCCGAGGTCACGCATCGCAACTGACATCATCAGCACGTGCGCCCCAATAATCGAATATGACTCCCGCTCCGCCCAGCACGCTCCGGACGTGGCTCGCCGTCATCGTGGTCAATACCGGCGTGCAAGCGACGTGGATGGTCGTCGCGATCGGCGCCGGCATTCGAATTCAGATGATGCGGCCGGGTCTCGTGAGCCACGGAGGGGGCGGCCCGTCGTCGATCCCCGACGCGATCATCATCGCCGCGCTCCTCATTGTTCTGTGCGGTCTCATCGGGAACCTGGCGCCGATCATCTGCCGGCTTGTGGCGGGTTCCGAGGGATTCCGGGACTGGGTGGTGCGGACGCCCCTCGCCGCGCTTGGACTCGGGGTGGTGACAAGTCTCGTCGCATGGGCGGCGTTCCGGTCGGCGGGATGGTCCGAGCCGACTCTCGTGTTCACGGTCAGCGGTCACGCCGGTCTGCCCGTCGCGCAGCTGACGACCTTCACCGTCGCCCAACGCCTTCGACGCCGCCGCGCTCGACGACGCGCGGCACGCGGGGCGTGCGGCGCCTGCGGCTACCCGCGCGGCACGTCGGAGCGCTGCACCGAGTGCGGCGCGACCATCCAGCCGCCGCCCCCGCCGCCGACTCGACTCCAGCGCGTCAGCCGCGCCGTGGTGACGTACGCGACGATTGGCGTGTTGATAACGGTGATCATCGCCAACGCGGACACGCGACGCGAGCGACGCGAGCGTCGCGAGATCCTCGCGCAGACCATTGCCGTCCTCAACCAGCGGGTGTATCCGAATCGGACGGGTGTGCCAGCCGGACGTGCGGCTTTTGATACGGCCGAGCTTGAGCCGATCGAAATCGACATGACCACGCCCGAGACCCACGGGTGGCCGGCGGACGCCTTCTACGCGCTGCCATTCAGCGACAAACTGCTCGAGCGCGGCGTCTACGTCTTTGGCAATCACGTGCCCACCGCCGTGTATCCCCTTGGACTCCTTGTCAACATCTCACTCTACGGCGGCGCCGCGTGGCTCGTCGTCGCCGGAGCGCGGCGGTGGCGGCGGCGCGCCGGGTGAACTGACCTCGTCCCCGGTCAGAGACCGGGACTTGGGCGCGCTAGCCCTTCAGCACCACGATCACCGCGGTGATCAACCCCAGCACGATCACCGCCGCGGCGAACACCATGCCCGCCGTCACCACCAGCGGACGGGGCGACGGTTCGAACGTTTCGCCGTCGCCGCCGAGGTCGTCGTTGATCGGGTCCGCGGCTTCGTTCGCTTCGTCCGTCGGATCGGGAACCGGTTCATCCAGCACCGCCTGCGCACGTTCGATGTCGTCCTCGCGCACCCAGACCGGCACCCCGCCCCGCGTCTCCGCGAACCCGACGCCGCCCGTCCAGCCGCGCTCCGCCTGGAAGACGAACGCTTCGATGTCCGCGTCGCGCAGACGCACGGCCAGGAGTTCCGCCGCGAAGAGATCGGGGCGGCGGGCGATCACCACCAGGCCCCCGTCGGCGGGTGCGGGCGGACTCGGGTCAGTCGGCATGTCAGTCGCCCTCCGTGCGGGCCTGTTCGCGGTGCGCATCGGCGTACGCCCAGAGCGAATCGATGTCATCGGGACGGAACAACCCGTCGCGTCGGGACATGACCGTCCAGTCCGACGCCTGGGCGCGGGTGATCCACGCGGTGTCGCCACGCTGCAGCCCGACGTCGTGGAACGGCTGGTTCAGCAGCCGGCCGTGCGCGCGGTCGCCGTCGAAGCGGTCGATCTCCAGCCAGATGTGCTCGCGGGTGACGTCGAGTTCCGGGTCGTCGGCCGCCGCCGCCGAATCCACGCCCGCGATGCCCTGCGGCACGAACGCGGCCTTGATCAGGAACGCCGCGTCGCGCTCGTCGCCCGCCAGCGCCTCCCGTGAGAACGTTGAGAAGACCATGGCGAGATCCGACCAGGTCTTGCGGGCCGCCGCGGCGGCGCGGTGCGTCGACCGCTGCGTCTTGAAGATCGCCGCTTCGCCGTCGCGGAGCTGCGCGATGATTGCGTGCGGACAGGTCCAGTCGTGCGCGCCGTCGGGATCGGGGACGCACAGCGCGGCTCGGGCGAAGGTGTGATCGTCGTCTTCCTCGCGATCCGCGATGGAGCCCGGCTCGCCCGCCGCCGTCCCCGCCGCGCCGTCCTGCCACGGACGCACGTGCAGCGTGAGGTTCTCGCCGACGTCGAGCGTATCGCCGGGCGGCGGCGCGCCGTCTTCGAGCATGAGTTCCGCCGCGGTGTTCAGCAACTCCGCCGCAGTGTTCATGTCCGACGCGTCGACGCCCACGATCTCCAGGTCGGGCCGGCCGCACCGACGCAGGCCGTGCGTGTGCAGCCAGACGGGGCCGCCGGGGGTCGCATCGCCCGGGTCGCGTCCCACGCCGTGAATCACCCACAGCACGCTCGCGGGCGGCTCCACCGTCGGATGCAGGAAGATCTCGTCGATCGCCTCCCGCAGGTGCCATTTTTCGGCGGCGGCGTCGAGGATCGCCGGCGCGTCCGGCCACGCCGATCCCAGGGCCCGCACCACCGTCGTCAGCGCGGTCAGCGGATCCGCCGGGTCGAGCATCGTCTCGAACCCGATCGCCCACGGCGCGCTGTTCGCCGCGTCATCTTCAAGCTCGCCCTCCGCGAGGGGCTCCGATGGCTGACACCACAGAATGAACGGGATCGGCAACGCATCCGTCGACGCCGCGACCGCCCAGTTCGTCCAGCTCCGCTCCGAATCGAGGTCATCCTCGATTTCGATCGCGCCGTCGAACGCCTGTTCGAGCGCGGCGACGGCCTCCGTCAGCGTCGGCGGCGTCTCGTGCGGCCAGAGCGTGATGAACGTCGACGGCTCCGGTTGGTCCAGCCCCCATGGGTGGACCGACCCGCCGTCCGACGGGTGCTCGTGCGATTCAGCCATGCGGTCTCACCGGATCCTCCGTCCGCCTCACAGATCAATCAACCCCAGCATCGCCAGAGCCCCGATCGCCACCGCGGCGAGCAGTATGGCGGCTCGCTGCAGGCGACCCATCCGAGCGTCACGATACGCCATCCGCGCATCAAATGACGACTGCTCCTCGATGATCTCCGGCAACACGGCCAGCAGATCCGCGTGATGCTCTTCGTGGACGAGAATGGTGTAGGGCGGCTTCGAATCCGCCGGCGGCGCCCCATCATCGCTGTGCCAGCGGTCCCGCGGCGCGGCGACGCGGGCGGGAAACCCCATCGCGCGGATCGAGGTGACGATCGCTGTCGCGTCGAGTCGGACGTCGCTGCGGTGGAGTTCACGCCAGGCGTCGAACATTTCCATCACCTTCAGTGTAGGAACAGCAGCCCCCTTCCGGCCCGTAAATCCCGCCGCTTCGGGACGATCCGCCCATGACGAACCTCGCGCCGACGCCCCCGACATCGACCGAATCCCCCGCTCTGACGCCGTTCGCGGCGGATCAGGCCCGCCTCTACGACCACCTTGCGGGACGCGACACCCCCTGTCCCGGGTGCGGCTACAACCTGCGTGACCTGACCGCCCCCCGCTGCCCGGAGTGCGATCGACCCCTGCGACTCGAGGTCCGGGCCGCCGAGGTCACCCCCCTCTGGCTCCTTCTCGCCGCCGCCCCCTGCGCCTTCTCCCTCATCGCCACGATCCTCATGGCCGTGCCCGTCGCCATCGGCGTGCTCGACGGGATGGGCCCGGGCGGCATGCCGGTGCGGATCTTCCTGGCCGAGTGTTTCGGCGTCGTCAGCGCCGTCGGCGGCCTCGTCCTCGCCACCCGCGCCCGGGCGTTCCTCCGCCTGCGGACGGGTCGCCAGATCGAGATCGCCCTCGGCGTCTGGGGACTCCACCTCCTCATGTTCGTCCTGTTGATTCTGAGCCTCTGGTTCTGGTAGGTTGAAATTCCGTTGCAACAGACGCCGCTGGGCGTCGACCGAGGGAACCCGCCGATGACGCCGCCCACGACCCCCGACGAAGATCAGCTCTGCGCCGCGCTCGATCCGCAGACGATCCTGGCGTCTGTCGCCGCGGTTGCGTCGGATGTCCTGCCCGCCGACCGCATCGGCGTCGCCGCCGACACCCCCGCCCGCGACGCCTGCCGCGTCCACGGACTCTGGGATCGCCACGGGCGCGAACTCGACACCGGCTACACCTTCGACTGGAAGGATGCGGCCGGCGGGTGGGTGCGCGAACACAACCGCCCCATCGTCGGACACGAACCCGACGACATGAAACGCTACGAGCGCACCTTCGCCTACCTTGAGAACGAGGACTTCGCGTCAAACCTCATTGCGCCGATTGATCTCGGGCCGTTCGGGCGGGGCGTGGTGTTCATGCTCGCCCGCGAGTCCGGCGCCTTCGCCCACGACGCCCTCGCCGCCGCGCTCCGCATCCGCGACGTTCTCGAGCCCGCCCTCCGTGCGCACTTCGCGGCCCGGGAGCTCATCTTCGGCCGCGAGATCGACGCGCGGCCGGACGCCGATGATCGCCCGGCGGTCGTCGACGACCGGCTGCCCACGCTGCGCGAAATGGAGCGAGCACACATCGAACGCGCGTTGCGTCGCGCGGGCGGCGTCGTGGAGGGACCGCGCGGCGCCGCGCACATGCTCGGCCTTCATCCCAGCACGCTTCGTCATCGCATGCGCAAGCATGGCGTGAAGCGGGATGGCGCACGCGACGCCTGACCGGCGCTCCGTTTCGCCGGCTATCCGCCGATGTCCTCCGCCCACAGATCCGGCTTCTCCCGCTGCAGTCGCTCCATCAGGGCGACGCAGCGCGGGTCGTCCAGGATGATCAGGTCCGCGCCTTCCTTCCGCATCCAGTCCTCCGCCCCCATGAATGTGTGGTGTTCGCCGATCACGATGCGGGGGATGCGGAAGAGGATCGCCGCGCCGGAGCAGAGCGGACACGGGCTGAGCGTCGACACCAGCGTGAGACGCGACCAGTCGCGTCGCCGTCCGGCGTGTCGGAGACAGACGATCTCGGCGTGGGCGGTGGGATCGCCGGACTGGACGCGTTCGTTGTGACCGACGGCGACCACCGCCCCGGATTCGTCAAGAAGCGCGGCGCCGATGGGAATACCCCCTTCGTTCCACGACTTCTCCGCCTGGGCGATCGCCGCCTCCAGTCCGGTCCGGACCGCGCTATCATGACTGCCGGCGTCGGCGTCCCGGTCTGCAGGTGAATTCGTCATCGGGGGCTCCGTACGCACGTGCTGTCCGCGTCCCGTTTCGGGACGCTTCTTCCGCGAGATCATCCATGACCGACCGACCCGCCGCAACATCGCCGAACGGACCCGCCGGATCCCCCGGACCGGAGACGCTCGCTCCGCCGCCCGCGCGTCTCGGCATGCGCTGCATCGACACGACGCGCAATCCGCGGATTCCGGTGGCGATGGAGTTGGTCGGGGCGCTCAGCCGCGCGTCGACGCCGCAGGAAGTCCTGTCCGTCTTCTCCAAGGGCGTGCGGGATCTCTCCGGGCCGCGCGGGTACATCTCGCTGTCCGTCCGCGGTCTGACGCGAGGCCAGTATCGCATCACGCGTCTGATCCACGCCGAGGAGTACGGCGTGATGCAGACGGCGGACCCGTGGTCGACGTACCAGTCGATCGAAATCCACGACAACGGATTCCTCGCCGGCGTCATCCAGTCGGCGTATCCCGAGCTGATCCACCACCTCGACGTGCAGGACGATCCGGTGCTCGGCGACTTTCTCCAGGCCTATCACTCCCTGCTCGCCATCCCGCTGTTCGATGAAGGCGAGATCACCAACTGGGCGGTGCTGTTGTCGGAGGACCCGGAGGGGTTCACCGAAGAGCAGATGGAGGATCAGATCCTGCGGGCGAACCTCGTCGGCGGAACGGTGAAACGCACGCTCATGGCCCAGCGATTGCGCGAAGCGAACGACGCGGCGGCGCGGGAGGTCGAGCGGATCGCCGGTATCCAGCGCGCCCTGCTGCCGGACCAACTGCCCGAGATTCCCGGGGTCTCCATCGCGGCGAGCTACGAGACGTTCGATCGCGCGGGCGGCGACCTCTACGTCATGCGTCCCCTGCGGGCCAGTCCGACCGAACTCAATCCGAGCCCGGACGGACCGTGGGGGATCCTGATCGCGGACGCGTCCGGACACGGACCCGCCGCGGCGGTCGTCTCCGCCATCCTGCACGCGATCATCCACGCGTACCCCCATCCGCCGGAGGGCCCGGCTGAGTTGCTGGCGCACGCAAACGCGCACCTCGTGCAGAAGCGGATCGAAAGCTCCTTCGTGACCGCGTTCTTCGCCATCTACGATCCGAAGACGCGTCGGCTCCAGTACTCGTCCGCGGGTCACAACCCGCCGATCATCAAGCACGTCGGCGAGACGGGTCCGCTCAAGCTGCTCGACGCGGTGGGTTCGCTCCCGCTCGGGATCGTCGACGGGGTTGAGTTCGAGGAGGCCGAGGTCACCCTCGAGCCGGACACCACCCTGGTGCTGTACACCGACGGCGTGACGGAATCGATGAACCCGACGCGGAAGATGTTCGGCATGGAGGGGATCGATCACGCCCTGGAGGCGTGCTCCGGGGAGTCGCACTGCGTGATTCATTCGATCCTGAGCGCGCTGGCGGATCACGAGGCGGGCGCGCGTCCGGCCGATGACCGCACCATCCTCGCCATGCAGATCCTTCCGGAAGACCGCTGAGGGAAACCGGGGCCGCTTTCCGCCCAATGAGAAGGGTCGGCCCGGACGTCGATGCGACCCCGGCCGATGCGGGCCCCTCGCGGGTCCTCGCGGTGCGTTGACGGGCCCGGAGCGACCCTCTAGCATCGGCGACTTCCCTTTTGGAGGCCCCCCGTGCGGACGGCGGTCATCAGCGACATCCACGGCAATCTCGAAGCCCTGCAGGCCGTCCTTGCGCACATCGATGAACAGTCGGTGGAACGCATCATCTGCCTCGGCGACATCATCGGGTACGGCCCCAACCCCGTGGAGTGCGTCGACCTCGTCGCGGAACGGTGCGACTGGGCCCTCATGGGCAACCACGACTTCGGCGTCCTCTACGAACCCACGAACTTCAACCTCGTGGCGGAACAGGCGGCGCACTGGACCCGCGTCCAGTTCGAGAAGGAATCCGATCCGTCCCTCGCCAAGAAGCGGTGGACCTTCCTCGGCCAACTCCGCGTCCGCGTCAAGGATGGACGCTTCCTCTGCGTGCACGGCTCCCCCCGCGCGCCGATCAACGAATACCTCTTCCCCGAAGACGGGATCAACTCGCCGGTGAAGATGCAGGAAGTCTTCCGACGCATCGACACCGCGTGCCTCGTCGGACACACCCACGTCCCCGGCGTGTTCACCGATGAACCGGACTTCTACCCGCCCGGCGATCTCGGCTTCCTCTACAAATACACCAACGGCGAAAAAGCCATCATCAATCCCGGCTCCGTCGGACAGCCCCGCGACCTCGACCCGCGAGCCAGCTACGCCGTACTCGGCGAAGACGCCGTCGAGTTCCACCGGCTCGAATATGATGTGGAGGCGACGGCGAAGAAGATCCGGGCCGTCCCCGAACTGAGCGACTGGCTGGGCGAGCGACTCTTCGAAGGACGCTGAACCAGCGGCCCGCCTCATCCCCCCCCGCGGCCACGCCTCCACTCCGGCCCCGTCATCCCGCGTCCCGCCTTCCGACGCTCAGCGCGGCGGCGATGAAAGAAACACGTCCGTCATGACACCCGGCGCCCGACGAACTCTCATCACCTTCGCCCTTATCGCGATCGCCGCCGCGATCCTCATCGTGCCCATCATGTTCGGCGGCGGCGGCGGACCCGATCCCGCCGCCCCCGACGCGACCCCGGCCATCGACGCGCCGGACGACGCAACGGCCGCCGACCCCGCTTCGCCGCCCGCGGCGGGTGAATCCGGCCCGCAGCCCGACGAGACGCCGCCCACGACCGATCCCGCCGCCGACGCCGACGCCGACGCCGACGCGCCGGTCGCGGGGGCGGTCGACCTGAGCGGTCTCCGCGTGGCCCCGCCCGCGGCGCCCGATCGCGATCCCGGCGCCATCGGATCGCTGGATCCGGACGAGGCGGTGCTCGAGGCGGTCTTCACGCGGACCGGGGCGGGCATTGAAAAGATCACGTTCGCGGACATCTGGGCCCGATCGTCCGCCGCGCGTCAGGCCGACGCCCATCGGAAGGCCGTGGCGGAGGGCGCCTCGAGTCCGCCGCCGATGCCGCCGGACGAGGAGCGGTACGTGCTGACGTCGCCTCGGGCGGCGGGTCGGTTCAGCGTGCCCACCCTCGCCGCGTATGACATCGTGGTCGCGGGCCAGCAGATTCCGCTGTTCAGTCCGCAGGTGTGGACGGTCACGGCCCCGGGGACGTTCGTGACCGAGATTCACAACGAGTCGGGTCAGCCGGTGTTGCGGATCACGCGTCGCTTCACGCTGGAGGCGGACACGTTCCAGCTTCGCCTGGAGCAGCGGATCGAGAACCTGACCGACGCCGCGCTCGAGGTGGTCTGGACGCAGTACGGCCCGGCCGATCTGGACGAGGATCGTTCGCGTTACATGGACCGTCGTCGGTTCCGCTTCGGGTACCTGGAGAGTCCGGCCCGGGATCCGGGGCGGACGTTCGTGTTCTCCACCGACATGGACGTGCTGTTCGAGCACGGCACGGTGGTGAAGAACGCGGAGAAGACGGGGCAGCCGCTCCCGCTCTGGCCGAGCAAGGCGGCGGTGAAGGGCGAGTACGAACTGTCGTGGTTCGCCTCGACGAACCGGTACTTCGCGCTCGCGGTCTATCCGCCGGACGGCGCGACCGATCGTTCGCTCGCGGACACCATCGACGCCGTGCGTGAACAGGTCGTCGACGCGGACACGAAGACGCCGCACGTCCTGACGTTCCTGCAGAGTCCGGTGAAGGCGTTGCCGCCGCAGGGCGTGCTCGCCCTCGACCTCGGCGTCTACGCGGGTCCGCAGGATCGTGAGATCTTCACCGAAGTGGAGCCGCTGAAGTCGCTCAACTTCAGCCAGCTCATCCTCTACCAGATGTCGTCGTTCTGCGCGATCTGCACGTTCCAGTGGCTGGCGAAGTTCCTGCTCTGGTTCCTCGATCTCGTGCATTACGTGACGCTCGACTGGGGCGTGGCGATCATCGTCCTCGTGCTCGTGGTGCGGACCATCCTGCATCCGATCACGAAGAAGTCCCAGATCTCCATGCAGCGCTTCGGCAAGCAGATGCAGAAGCTCAAGCCGGAGATGGACAAGCTCCAGCAGCGGTACAAGAACGATCCCAAGAAGATCCAGGCCGAGCAGATGCGGCTCTACCGCGAGCACGGCGTCAACCCGTTCGGCATGCTCGGCTGTCTGCCGATGTTCCTGCAGACGCCGATCTGGATCGCGCTCTACGCGATGCTCTACTTCGCGTTCGACCTCCGCCACGAAGCGGCGTTCTGGGGGATCTTCCAGACGATCGGCGACTGGCCCTTCCTCGCCGACCTCTCCTCCGCCGATCACTTCTTCGGCGAACTCGACGAACCGAAACGCTTCCTGCTCTGGAACATCACCGGGATCAACCTGCTCCCGATCCTCATGGGCGCGATCTTCTACGTGCAGCAGAAGTACATGTCGCCCCCGCCCAGCCCGACCATGTCGCCGGAGCAGATGCAGCAGCAGAAGCTCATGCGCGTCATCTTCGTGGTGATGTTCCCGCTCATGCTCTACTCGGCGCCGTCCGGACTCACCCTCTACATCCTCACGTCCAGCCTCATCGGCATCATCGAGTCCCGCTACGTCCGCGCCCACGTCGATCAGATCGACCTCGACGCGCCGCCGAAGAAGAAGAAGAACCCCGGCAAGGAATCCTTCCTGCAGCCCAATCCGAAACGGAAACCGAAGGACCTCCAGGCCCGCCTCTACGCCGACGCCCTCGACCGCGCGAAGTCCAAGAAGGACAAGAAACAAAAACGGTACAAGAAGCGCGGCGGCGGACGCTGACCGCCCCCCTCAGCCGCCGGAACCCACGACGTGATCAATGCGTCCGACGTCATCGTCGCCCCGGCCGCCGGACCGGGCGTCTCGACGCGCGGCGTCGTGCGAGCCTCCGGCGCCGACGCCTACGTCCATCTGCAGGACATCCTGCGGCCGCCGCTCGCGCCGACCCACGCGCCCGCGTTCGTCGACTTCACGCGCGGCGTCTTCGCGTGCCGCCTTCGGCTCGCCGACGATCTCGATCTCCCCTGCCTCGCCCTCATCGCCCCCGGCCCCCGCTCCTACACGGGCGAGGACACGATCGAACTCCACGTCCCCGGCGGGCCGCGCGTGATCGCCCGCGTCGTCGACCGTCTGCTCGAACCGTCGGCGGCGGGCGTCGCCATGCGTCACGCCGAGGCGGGCGAGTTCACGGCTCGTGCGTACTTCAACGGACGCCTCTCGCTCACCGAAGCCGAAGGCGTCGCCGCCACGATCAGCGCGACCTCCGACGCCGAACTCCGCGCCGCTCGACTCCTTTCCACCGGCGCCCTCGCCGACTTCGCCCACGCCCTCGCCGATGACCTCGCCGGCGCGCTCGCTCTGGTCGAAGCCGGCGTCGACTTCACCGACGAGGAAGACGTCGTGCCGATCGACGCGTCCGAACTCGCGGCCCGGCTCGCCGATCTCATCGACCGCCTCGAACGCACGCTCGATCGCGCGACCGGCATGGAGCGTCTGCACGCGATCCCCTGGGTCGTCCTCTCGGGTCCGCCCAACGCGGGGAAGTCGACGCTCTTCAACGCCCTGCTCGGACACGAACGCGCCGTGGTCTCCCCCGTCGCCGGCGCGACCCGCGACGTCCTTGCCGAACCGCTCGTCATTCCCACCGATGACGGGCCCGCCGAGGTGATGCTCGTCGACCTCGCGGGGGCGGACGACACGCCCGGCGGCATGAACCGACGCATGCAGGCCGCCCGACGCGCCGCCCTCCAACGCGCCGAACTCCGACTCGACTGCACGCCCGCGGACCAGATGTCCGGCCCCGCCGACGTCGATCCGGCCGCCGTGGATGTGCGCACCATGATCGACCGCGGCGACGGGACGCGTCCGGCGGGATCCGTCGGCGTGAGCGCGGCGACGGGGGTCGGACTCGACGAACTCCGCCGCGCCATCGCCGACCGACTCGCCGATCGCGCCGTCAGTCTCTCCGCCGACGCCCTCGGCCTGCAGTCGCGTCACGACGCGGCCCTGCGGTCCGCGCTCGGGAATCTGCGTAGCGCGGCGGACACGCTGGCGTCGAGCGGCGACACGCGGGCGTTGACCATGCCTGAACTCATCGCGGCATCGATGCGGGCCGCCCTCGACGACCTCGCCGATCTCGCCGGCGAAATGACGCCGGACGACGTGCTCGGACGCGTTTTCGCGAGCTTCTGCGTCGGGAAGTAAGCCGCCCGCCGCCCTCTTCCGCATCGTCCCGCTCCTCCCCTTTCCCCCCAAAAAGAACGCCGGCCCGCCCCTGTAAGGGAGCGGACCGGGCCTCGAGAGCAGTTGCGTGAGGAGACGTCCGCAGAGAGAGAGGAGTCAGTCGTCGTGCGTCGGGCTGCGATCCGACGCGGAGGAGATGCGAACGATCCTTCGGAGTGCTTTCGGGAGAGAACGAGACACGAGGCGATGAAACAGGAGACAGAGCGAAACGTTTGGAGAGAGTGCAGATGAAACACAACCGGCCGCTGCAGTCGCAACGGCCGGGAAGAGGCTTTCAGGATGCTCGGGCGATGTCGTCGCCTGGCGTGCTGGTCAGCCGTTCCGGTGCCGCGCGACCCTCGTCGCCGGACAACAGGAACAACAACACAGGCAGCCGCGCTCCGCCAACACGATCACGCCGCTCGGGGGAGCGGTGACGATTGACGGGTTGGAGGTGCGGTTGGACATCGCGTCCGACTGTATGGCGCCGCGCACCCCCACGCAAGCATAATCCCGGACGGTCGACGCTGAATCGTCGGGGTCGTCGCGGGCGGCGGGCTGTTATCGGTCCCGGGGGTGAAAAAGGGGGGTGATGCGTCTGAAACGCCGGCGAGGCGGCGGCGACTTTCATCGATCCTCGGCCTACGCTTGGCCTTCGTCGCGCGAGCCGGATCCCGCCCGCGCCGAATCCTGACCGCCATGATCCAGCCCCGACTCGACAGGCCGACCGTGGCCGGACGCGTTCCGGCCGATCCCCAGACGGAGGACGCCGTCCGCTTCACGTTGAACGTGGGACGTGCGCTTCACACGTGGGGCCTGCCGGCGCACCGGCTGGAGGAGACCCTCGTCCGTGTCGCCGCCCGAGCGGGCCTCGAGAACGCCCAGTTCTTCTCGACGCCGACGTCCCTCTTCGCCAGCTTCGATATCGACGGCGTGGGACGCACGCACCTGCTCCGCATCGATCCCGGGAACATCAATCTCGAGAAGCTCGTCCGCCTCTTTCATCTGGTGGACGATGCGTCGTCGGGACGCGTCTCCATCGCCGACGCCGACGAGAAGCTCCGCGCCATCCACGAAGCGCCGCCCCGGTACCGACGCACCGCCCGCACCGTCGCGTTCGCCGGCGCCAGCGCGGGGGCGGCGGTCTTCTTCGGGGCGGGATGGCGCGAGGTGGTCGCCGCCGGCGCCATCGGACTCATCCTCGGCGTCCTTGCCCTCCTGATCGAACGACGACCGCAGTCGGCCCGCCTGTACGAGTTCGCGGCGGGCTTCGTGGCCGCCCTCGTCGCCATCCTCGCCGGGCGGTGGCTCGGACCCGTCAACGCCTCCACTGCCGCCGTGTGCGGCGTGATCCTGCTCGTCCCCGGACTCTCCTTCACCCTCGCCATGAGCGAACTCGCGACCCGCCACTACATCGCCGGCGCGTCCCGACTCGTCGGCGCGATCATGGTCCTGCTCGCGCTCGGCTTCGGCGTCGGACTCGGCTCGCAACTCGACTGGCTCGCGCCCGCCGATGCGCTGCACGCAACCATGACGTCCGTCAGCGCGCACTGGACCGTCGAGATCGCACTCGTGGTCGCCATGGGACTCGCGCTGACCGTGCTCTTCCAGGCTCGCGCGGCCGATGCGCCCGCGATCATCGTCGCATCGATCCTCGGCCTCTACGGGGCCCGACTCGGAGCCGCCTGGCTCGGACCCGAACTCGGCGCGTGTGCAGGCGCGTTCGTGGTCGGCGTGACGGGCAACCTGCACGCCCGGCTGCGGGGCCTGCCCGCGGCGCTGACGACGTTGCCCGGCATCATCCTCCTCGTCCCCGGCTCCATCGGATTTCGCAGCGTGGCGTCGCTCCTCGATCACGACGTCCTTGTCGGCGTGGAGGCCGCGTTCCTGATGGCGATGGTCGGCGTCTCGATCGTCGCGGGTCTGTTGCTGGCCAATGTCGCCGCGCCGACCCCCCGGGCGCTCTGACCGCGTTCGCGCGTCGGCCGGGAGGCGAGCCGGGGTACGATGGTCGCTTCGATCAGATTCCGCCCGCCCGCGTCGTCACGCGTCCGTCGGACGGGGCGTATCCAGCGGGCCCGCCCGCAGGCCCCCGTCGAGGTCGAACTCCGCCCCCGTCACGTACGCCGATTCGTCGCTCGCCAGGTACACCATCAGGGCGGCGACCTCCTCCGGCGCGCCGAAGCGTTGCAGCGGCGTGCTCGCCGCGTACGCGGTCAGATTCTTCTCCCGCGCTGCGCCTTCCCCGAGGAGCGCGTCCCACATCGGGGTGAGGATCGCGGCGGGCTGGACGGCGTTGCAGCGGATCGCCAGGCCCTCCGCCGCGCAGTACAAGGCGACCGACTTCGTGTGATGACGCACCGCCGCTTTGCTCGACGCGTACGCCGCCGCCCGCGGAATCCCGACCACGCCCGACCGCGATGCGACGTTGATGATCGAGCCTCGTTGCTGCGGTCGCATCGCGCGAATCGCGTACTTGCAGCCGAGGAACACGCCGTCGAGATTCGTCGCGTGCACCGACCGCCAGGCGTCCAGCGACGCGTGTTCCGGATCATGCGGCGCGGCGTCGTCCTCGAATCCCGTGATTCCCGCGTTGTTCACCAGCACATCGAGCCGGCCGAAGCGGTCGAGCACGTCCTCGACGGCCGTCCGCCAGGCGTCCTCGTCACGCACGTCGAGCGGACGGAACGACGCCGGCCCGCCGAGCGTGCCGGTCGCTTCGCGCCCGAGGGGTTCGCGGATGTCGGTCAGGACGACGGTTGCGCCTTCGTCGACGAACGCGCGGGCGGTCGCGAGCCCGATGCCTCGCGCGGCGCCGGTGATCAGGCAGATCTGGCCGTCAAGTCGACCCAAGCGAGGTTACTCGTCGTCGCCGTCGTCGGCGTCATGTTCACGCGGACCGAAGATCGCGGAGCCGACCCGCACGAGGTTGGATCCGCATTCGATCGCGAGTTCGAAGTCGTTCGACATGCCCATGGAGAGAATGTTGAACCGGTCGCCCCCGACGCCGACCCGCCGGATGTCGTCGAAGATCTCCTTGCAGAGCTGGAAGATCTCGCGCGATGCGAACGGATCCTCATCGTGCACGCCCATGCACATCAGCCCGCGGGGCCGGATGTTGACCATCGTGTCGATCTGCTCGACGAGATGCCGCGCCGCCGCCGGGGCCACGCCCCGCTTCTGCGTCTCGTTCGTCAGGTTCAACTGCACCAGCGCCTCGACCGGTTCGTCGAACTTCATCGCCTGGGTCTGGATCTCCTCCGCGAGCCGCAGCGAGTCCACGGTGTGGATCAGACGCACCGCCGGCAGAAGCTTCTTCACCTTGTTGCGTTGCACGCCGCCGATCATGTGCCAGCGCACCGACGTCGGCCCCTCGCCCGGAATCCGCGCCCCCGGCAACTCACGCCGACGCTCCAGGAACTCGTCGATCTGCGCCGAACGCTGCAGCAACGCCTGCACCTTGTTCTCGCCGAGGTCCACGCCGCCGAGATCGACGAGCTTGCGCACCTGATCGATCGAGGCGTACTTGGTGACGGCGACGAGCAGCACGTCGTCGCCGCTCCGGCCGCTCCGGAGCGCGGCGTCGTGGATGCGACGACGCACTGCGGCGTACCGCTCCGCAAGCGTCGATTCCGCACCAGGCGCCGATGGTGAATTGGTGATGGTCATCAGAAGAAAGAATAGCCCGCGCCGACCGCTCGCTCAACTACGTCACGCCCTGGTCCGGGCCCGATCACGATCCGAATCGACGCCTACGACACCCCGACGCCCGCCGATGACCGGACGGAATCCGGATCGCGCGCTGCATTTGTGCCCTCGCCCGCCCCGTCGCCGGGCGCGGCCCCCATCGCCGCCGCGATCCGGTCCGCCGCGAGCTGCCACGAGAAGTGCGCCTCCGCGTAGGTCCGCGCCTTCTCCGCATTCCGCGTGCGACGCTCGTCATCATCGATCAGCGTGCACGCGGCCCGGGCCAGGTCCGCCGCGTCCGCCGGCTCGTGCAGCGCAACGAAGCCCGCCTCGTCGCCGCGCGTCTCGTCGAACCGATCGATGCCGCGAATCCGCGACGCGAGAATCGCCCGACCCGCCGCCGCGTAGGTGAAGAGCTTGATCGGCGAATACCCCACCGTCGCCAGCCCCCGCTTCGGGAGCAGCGCGATGTCGAACGCGTTGATCACCGTGTTCGTCTTCGCGTACGGCGTCGACCCGAAGAAGTGCACGTACGGACGGTCGCCGTACGACTGCTTGAGATCCCCCAGCCGCCGACCCGCCCCGACCACCAGGATCTCTGCGTTCGGATGACGCGCCCGGATCGCCGGCATCGCGTCGATCGCGTTGTCCACGCCCTGCCACGGGTCAAGGTCTCCGATGAAGCCGAGATAGAACCGCTCGGGATCGAGTCCCAGCTCCGTCAGCGCCGCGGCGCGATCGATGGGGCGGTAATGGTCGAGATCCGCCCCGTTGCCGATCACCACCGTGCGGGCGTCGAGGTCGTCGACATCGCGGGTGTGCGTACGCAACTTGTCGAGGATTCCCGGCGCCACGACCCGCAGTCGCGTCGCCCGACGCGCCTCCGACGTCTGCAGCCGCGCGAGAAGACCCTTGAACACGCGAGGCACGCCCATCATCACGAGTTCATCCGCGAACCAGCCGTTGTGCTCGACGAAGATCCGCTCGAACCCCCGCCGACGCAACGCCAGCAACACGAACAATGACAACGGCGTCGCCCGCAGGTACACCCAGTCGTACTGCGCCGGGTCCGCCCGTCGCGCGGCGCGCACCTGCGTCAGACTGTTGATCGACGTCCGACTGAACCGCACCAGCCGACTCAACCACGTGCTCGACCATGTGACGTGGTCGAATCGCGCGGCGATCGTCGCGTCAGCCGCGTCGTCGCCCGTCGTCGGTAGGATGGCGTCCACCGCGAACCCCCGCCGCCGAAACCCCTTCGCAATCGAGGTGAAATGCACCGAGCCGCCGTTCTGCTTCGAGAGATTCAGCGTCGAGATCATGAGCAGCCGGAGGCTCGGATCGGGGCGGTCCATCCCGTCCAAGGTACCCGGTTCGCGCGTGCGATGCTGATGTTTCAGACGGGGATCAACCGACGATGACGCCGGATCGTCCCGACATCGTCGTCATCGGCGCGGGCGTCGTCGGACTCGGGACCGCCCTCGATCTCACCCGCCGCCGGCCCCGAGCCCGGATCGCCGTCGTCGAGGCGGAGCCCCATGTCGCCGCCCACCAGAGCGGACACAATTCCGGCGTCATCCACGCCGGTCTCTACTACCCGCCCGGCTCACGCAAGGCGACCCTCTGCAACGAGGGACGAGAAGCCATGTACCGGTTCTGCGCGGAGCGCGGCGTCCCGGTTCGCAACTGCGGAAAACTCGTCGTCGCCAGCGATCAGGACGACGCCGCGCGACTCCGCGACATCCTCGACCGCGGGTGCGCCAACGGTCTCGACGGCCTCACGTGGCTCGACGACGCCGACGCCATCCGCGGGCATGAACCGAACGTCGACGCCGTCGCCGCGATCCACGTCCCGCAGACCGGCGTCGTTGACTTCGCGGCGGTCGCGCGCGCGATGGCGGACGCGCTGGCGGAGACCGGACGCGTCACGGTCACCACCGGGGCCGCCGTCCGCGCCCTGCACCCGCGGGCCCGCGAGGTCACGGTCGAAACGACGCGCGGCGAGATCCGGACGTCCTTCGTCGTCGCGTGCGCCGGACTCCAGGCGGACCGGCTGGCGATCGCGGGCGGGCTCGACCCGGGCGCGGTCATCGTCCCGTTTCGCGGCGAGTACATGGAGCTTCAGCCCGCGGCGCGCCCGCTCGTACGCAATCTGATCTACCCCACCCCCGACCCGCGCTATCCGTTCCTCGGCGTCCACTTCACGCGGATGATCGACGATCGCGTGGAGGTCGGGCCGAACGCGGTGCTCGCGCTCTCGCGGACGGGCTATCGGCGCGACGACATCGACTGGCGCGACGTGCGCACGACGCTGGGCGATCGCGGGTTCCGCCGGTTCGCCGCGCACCACTGGCGGACGGGCGTGACCGAGATGGTGCGATCCCTTTCGCGCGAGCAGATGTGGCGGGCGATGCGTCGGATGGTCCCGACGGTGAAGCGGTGTGATGTGGTCCCGGGGCGGGCGGGGGTGCGGGCGATGGCGATCGGGCGGGACGGGCGAATGGTGGATGATTTTCAGATTGTCGCGGCGGACCGGCAGGTCCATGTCATCAGCGCCCCGTCCCCGGCCGCGACGGCGTCGCTGGCGCTCGGCCGCTGGATCGCGGGCGAGGTCGCGGCCCGTCTGGGCGATTGAGCGGGGCGGCCCGGATCCGCCTGGCGCGGCCGCGAGCGGGGGTGGACCGGTGCAGGGAGCGTGGTATACTTCCCTCCCGCGCCGGAGGTCCTCTCGGGGATGGAAGGCGTCGGCAACGGGCTCATAGCTCAGCTGGCTAGAGCGCACCCCTGATAAGGGTGAGGTCGGTGGTTCGAGTCCACTTGGGCCCATTACGGCGTTTTTCGCCAACCCGCACCAGATCGCAAGATCACGCAACCCGCTGCAAGAGCGGGTTTTGTGTTTCCTGGCCGAAACCTGTTGCGACAGCTTGCGAGGCCATTCCGGCAGGTACTGCACCGCTTTTTGCACCGCTTTTTTGGGGCAGCTGCAGAACGGTAACCGCCGCGGCGCTCCCAGGTTGTGGGCGTGCCAGGGTTCCGAAGCAGTGGTCCATTTCGTCCGCGTACGCGCCGAAGTCGGCCGTCATCGCTGCCGCACAACGCGGTCTGCGGCCTTCGCGAAATGCTCGTCTGTCACCTGCAGGTAGTGCTTCTGGGCGACCGCCTGCGTGTTGCCGATCCACGCGCAGGCGACATGCAGCGGGTAGTCCTCTGCCAGTTCGGTCTGGCGTGACGCCCGCAGGTTCTGGAAGAGCTTCGGCCACGGCTCGATTCCCGCTCGGCGGAGGATCTTCACCAGCATTGTCCGCAGGTTTGCCGCACTGCTTCGGTACCGGGTGATGACGTGGGTCTCGTTGGACGTTGCCTCGTCTCGGCCTCGCTCCAGTATCGGCCGGAGCTCTGCGAACAGCGGGATCTCGCGTGACTGTCCGTCGACGTGGCGTTCCGTCTTGGGACTCGTCACACGGATCCGGCCGCCCTCCCAGTCGATGTCCGTCCATCGGAGGAGCAGGTGCTCTGACGGACATCGAAGACCCCCGAAGCGGCTCAAGGCGAAGATGACCCGCCAGGTTGTGTCGGGGCACGCGTCCAGCACCGTATCCGCCACCTCGCGGGTAACGAAGTGAACCCGCGCCGGGTTCGACCGCACCGCGCTGGCGAGCCCCTCGAACGGGTTGTGACGGATCAGATCCTTGCGCGATGCAGCCCGAAAGAACTGCTTGGCGATCCCGGTCCGACGCCGCACCGTGTTCTCGGAGAGGCCTTGGCTACTGAGCCAGCGGCGCCAGTCGTCAGCGTCTCCGGGCGTGATCGACCGGAGCGGCTTGGTCGGTCCGAAATACTCGACCAGATTCCGACGTGTATGGCCATAGACCTGCTTGGTCGTCGGCTTCACGTCTATCCGACCTTTGACATAGGCGTCCAGGAACCCTTTGAGATGCGTTGAGGCCCGCGGGGCCAGCAGGCCGACAGCCGCAAGCCGCCCGGCGAGCACATCATCGATAGACGCCACCCAACGGGCCGTATCGTCATCGAGGGGATTACCCGTGATCATCGCGGATACGAGGTACTCGACACGCCTGCAGACGATCTCGGCCGTCCGTCGCGTGACCTTGCCCATACGGATGCTCCGTCGCCGACCGTCTCGTGGGTCAACGAACTGGATCGTCCGCCGTCCCTCAGGTTGGTTGGTGATGCTGGCCACTGGTGTCAGGCGTCCGCGGCGCTCTTGCGTTTCTGAATCCACCGTTTGAGATCAGTGGGGTCGTAGCGAACGGCCCGCCCGATCCTGACGCACTGGATCTCGCCGCGCTTCGTCCAGGTGAACAGCGTCCGTTCGCTGATGGACAGAATGCGAGCGGCCTCCCGGGCCGTCAGCAGCAGGCGGTCGATGCGCGTCTGGTTCCGGTCATTGATCGAGGCGTGGACCGGTTGTTTGTCGTCAGAGTCCTTCAGCACTCCCGCCTCCTTTACCAATTAGCATGTCTGTGAACGTCGATCTCAAATAGAGAAGGCTCGTCAGAAGAGCCGATCCGTCACGGGCCCGCGATCCCGCCGCCGCATCAACGCTTCCTTCACGTCCCGGTGCATCAGCGGCGCACCGGTGGTCCACCGCACGCTGCCGCATCGCACCACCGCCGCCATCCAGGACACCTCGAACTGTTCGCATAGCCTGGGCAGGATGCCATCTCGCCACACATCGGCGCAATCCGCGTCACCGAGTTGGTGCGGCGTCCGTTCACCCCTGCTTCGGGCAACGACCCTGATCTCACGCTCGAGGAGATGTCGCGGCATCAGCAACGCCGCCGCGAATGCGTCGGCCTCGCGCTCGATGGTCTTTGTTCGTGCGCCGAGCACGGTGTCGGGTGTCTCGCGGAACAGCTGCTCAATGCCGGTGTGGAGCGTCAGGTGCCCGATCTCATGCGCGATCGTGAACCGGAAGCGACCGGGGTTCGAGAGCAGGGTCTGACTCACCGCGACTTCGCGCTCGGCCACGTACGCGACGCCCAGGACCTCGTCACCGAACGTCGACAGGTCCGTGATGTCCAGTGTCAGGCCCACGGGGTGCTCGACCCACAGGTCCACCGGCACGGGCAGCGGGATCTCGTTGACCCCCAGCTCTCGCCGGCACCGATTCATCAGATCCCAGGCTGCCTGCTCGATGACCGCTGTCCCCTTCTGGGGCCGAAGCTGGCACAGCGATCGGATGCGGGGCGGAGGCATCGGCTACTTCTTCTTGGTCTTCTTCATCCGGCGGGCCTGGGCGATCAGCCGGTCCCACTGCTCAGGTGACAGATCTCGGGCGGTCCGCAGGAACTCAGGCACCTTTTCAACGGTCGTGGTGTCTTGAGAGGCGATCTCTTCAACGATGGCTTCCGGCCGGCTGAAGCCCGCCCTGAGCTCGGCTTCGGGCAGGTCGTAGACCCTGGCCATCCGCGTCATCAACTCCTCTGAGGGGCGGCGGTTCCCCTTCTCAATATCGACGATGTAGGGCGGAGACACACCCAACTCCTCAGCCACGCTGCGGAGCGTCCGGCCAAGGACCTCGGTGCGGCGGCGGCGGAGGCGATCGCCGATCGGGATAGGAGAGCGAGTGGCCATTCGCATCTATGCTAATGTGCTCAATGAGAATAGTCAAGCGGCTGGACCGACGATGTCTGGGTCCTTGGCGACGAGAGGAGCCCGATCCCGTATAGATGGCAGCGCGGTTTCTGCCAACTGCGACTCAGGGGCGATCGCACCCGCGCGACCCAAGGCCGCGTCCTGGTCCAAAAGTCCAGAAGCCGCCTTTTGGTCGACTCTAACGACCTTCCCGTGTCTACCTACTCGCGATCACCGTTCTTGGATCAGGATTGCGGTGACTGGGTGAAACGAACTCGGGTGGAAACCGTATAGGTCCCCGATGCACCCCTTCGCCACATCTGAGGACTTCCCCGGGGACACCGTGGAGTTGATGGGTATTCACGCGATCGTGATCGTCGAGAGTTCACATGAAGAAGCAGGTCCAGCGGTTGGCTGTATAGGCAGAATCGCACTGGTGCGTTTCTTGGCGGCCGCCGCCAAACGGTTCGGCGTAGGCGCTGCAAAGGCTGGAGGCCTTCCAGGTCCGCCCGCCGCCGTGTGGCGGTGGGACGTAACCGATCCGCGTAGGTCGGCGAACCCTGCGAAAGGCCAGTTCGATGAGACGTTTACTCCTCAAGGTGAACATTCTCAAGTGGGTCAAGATCTTCTGTATCTACGAGAGCAGAACTGACTGATTCTTGAGAGCAGAACTGACTGATTCTATAGCCTACGAGCCGACCTCCGGATTCAGTCCGGGGGCGGCTCGGTTTCTCTTTCGACACTCGTCCTCCACCATCGTCGCGATCCCCGCGCGGATCGAACCTGAAGCGCACGGGGCTCACGCATACTTGAAGAACGACGGCCAGCTCAGGCCGGAGCAGCAGAAGGCAAACACGCCGCTGCTATCGGCTTCGCCGAACGGAGGAGTTTATCAAGTTCCCCCGCGTGATCGATGACTCGGTCCCCACGGAACACGTTGTTCTCGTCGAGTGCTGGTTCTCGCTGCTGAGCACGTCATCTATCGGGTAACACGAAGACTATGTCATCTCCTCCAGATCAGTCGCCGGCCGCGACCAAGGAACCCCGTCGGCATCCCCACATCCATCTGACCCAGATACAAACTCGACGGCCACATGCCCAGCGACAGTCGCCCACTGTTCGCTCCACACTGGGACCTGAAAAGTGTTCACGGTACGGCCAGGCACGAGATCGACGTTTATCGAGTGATCGTTGGAAACCACAATCAACAAGCTGCGGGCCGGAAGCTGCCAATTCTCAGCGGATCTCACCGCCTCATCGGCACGGCCCCCAAACAACACGAGTGTTGCATCTGCCGCCTTGCCTCGGTCGCTCCGCGTCGAAAGCAAGTCCGACGGAAAGCAACTTGACGACAATCCATTCTTTGCAAGGAAATTGGACAGCCCTGCCGCTGCCTCGCTCATTGATTCGTTGAAGAACAGGTCCAAGTCACACATCTAATACATGCTCCTCTGCATTCTGGTGTGATCTCACAAGTGCGTGCTACCAATTGATCGCCTTCGACCGTTGCCAGCCAGGCAACCGCATCCACGGTGGGACGATCAGCACTTCCCTCGCGATTCGTCGATCGGAGGCGACGTAGCGAAGCGAGAATGGTCGAATTCGAGCCCAGTCCCTGTACATTTCCCGAATCTCCGGGCAGTCATCGTAGGTGAGTACCCACGGCTCCCCCACCATCGACTCTAGCTGTGCAGCCAGTCGTTGATGGTCCTTATGGCCCATCGAATTCAGGTACAAAGTCTGCCCCTTGTGATAATAGGGGGGATCGATGAAGTAGAGGATGGACTCCGATCGTTGAGTGCGCCTTAGAAACAGCAGGCCGTCTTCATTTGACACGCGAATCCGATCTCGATACTCGGCGACTTTCTCGCACCGCGTCCGCAGTTCAGACTTGTTATATCGCGCCCCCAGTTTCCACTCACCCTTTTGGTCTACGCCGCCGATTGGTCCGCCGTTCTTGACGATACCCGAGCGGTTGCATCGGTTTAGGTAAAATGTTGCGAATCCCCGGGCTAATCTAGACTGGCGACCGGCCGCCCTGTAGATATCGCGTTGTCGCCGCCATTCCGCCATGCTGACACGTGTCCGCCGAAGCTTGTCTATGAATGGCTTGTGTCGACGCACAAGTGTCCACCAAAAGTCGTGGATGCACGGGTCCGCGTCATTGATCAAGATCTCTGGAGTGGCTTCGAGGTAGAGCAACGTAAGTGCAGCCCCCGCACCGCCTGCAAACGGCTCGGCAATACTGTGTCCGCCAAGCTGGTTTAACGACAGGATCTCGCCAAGCAGATCAGCCATCGCCGACTTGCCGCCCGGATACCGCAAGGGACTCGAATGTCTCATTGGTCCTCATCAGCCTCAACATCGCTGAGCATGAACTCCAGTATCGGCTCAATGCGAGTCCAAAATTGGAGAATGTCGCGCCCGCCAGGGAACTCACTGTTCTGGTGAACGAAGCCATGCATATCGCTAAGCGTGAAAGGGGCGGCCTTATCAAGTTTCACGGCTTTCTCCACGCGATCGGCCTTGGCTTTCGTGAGCACCTTTCTAGCGAGTTTCCTGACTTCCGGCACCATCTGCTTCATCGTCGGCGTGCCATACTGAAGCGCCTTTGCACCAAGGCGTGACTTGAGTTCATCCATGAGACCCGACCGTTCGAGGTAGTCGACCACGGCGAGCTCAAAGAACACTCGAAGTAGCACGGAGCCAGCGTTCGGAAAGTCGTCACGCTTCAGCCTCACTAGTTCCCGCCGGATATCCACAAGCCGATCACTGCCTGCTCGAACGGTGAATGTTCGCGGCATGACCGTTTTGCTAATCTCCCGGGAACGCTTGGCCTTCGGTCTGGACTTGCGGGATGCAGCGGTTCGGGAGCTGCCGGTACGGTTTGTTATGATGTCGGAAGGAACGAACGACCCTCGCTTCTTCGTGGCGCGCTCAGACCGACCAAGGGTCTTGGTGAAGTACTCGTCAATGTTCTTATTTGTGTTGAGGGTTCGCGACGACTGCTTGCCAAGTGCAACGTCACTCACAAGTCGAGCAAACGGCTTTAGAAATTCACGCTTCGTGGTTTTCCCAATGATGCCGTGTTCTGCGTCGTGTTCAACCAACATGTGCTTGCGTCCGGCACTCGAGTCGAAGACTCTCGCGAGAGTCGAGAATACCTTTGTGTTGGGGCCGTCGAGCTTGGCGGCCACTTCCTCAGGCAGATCGAGTGATCGCGACATCTCTGCAATTGCGCGCGTCTGACGGGCTTCCTGGATGTCTTTAAGGGTGAATCCGAGAACATCGCGCAAGTCGTCGTTGGAATACCCTTCGTCCAGCTTGTCAAGAATAAAGCTTGCGCGGTTCTCGGCTTGCCAAGCACGGACTGGCGTTCCGACATGTCGGCCAGCGAGTTGCGTGTCGGTGGCGCGCCGACTTGGCGCGATGGTGACCGGCACTCTGTCGATTTGTGCACCATGTCCAAAGCGGCGTATCGCGGACTCGACTTTTCGCTGCAGTTCGCCTTCGAGCAGGGCTGGTTCCTTGATTGCCTTCAGTGCGGCAAGGCGTCGATTGCCCTCAACAACAACGTAGCGGTTATCCTCTTGCACAGCGAGCAGGGGCTCGTTGGGGAAATACCCTCGACGCAGGATGCTCTCAGCGATCTCAAGCGACTTGTCGTGCTCAAACAAGTAGCGGACTACATCCCTTGGCGCTCTGGGCGATGTCTCCCGTCCAAGGCGAGGGTTCTTCTTGTCAAGATGTAATGAGGCTACCGCCAGTCGTCTTGTGGGCCACTGATCTGCCATCTTCTCTTTCCGGTTCGGACGATTGCGCGTGATCCCGAAGGACCGTGCGTCGTTCAGAATACATTGGGGCCTAGCATATCATCGCACGGTCATTGCCGCTCGTCTGATCCCCAGAGTGCAGACCTGTTGAGTAGGGCGGACTTCAAGACTGATTGATGGTCAAGATCAAACCGCCGTGGCTTCGCGGTGAGTTCGTCAACGTCGCCCATCTGAATCGCTAAGACACTATCTCTCCTCTATATCCACCTTCTCGATCTCGGTCCGCCCGTCGTCCCCCTCCCGCACCCACTGCACGTGATGCAGCTTCAAGGCGGCATAGAGCGGCTCGAGTCCCCCGCCCTCGATACGGATCACATGGCTGCTGAAGTGCAGTGCCACACCCTCGCCGGGATCGTAGATCGCCGCGATCAGGCCGGCGTACGGCAGGGCGTACCGCAGACCATTTGAGGCATGCACGTCCAGCATGATCTCGTGGAGACGCCCGCCGACCCGCACCTTGTGGATCGAGTACGGCGCCGAGGCCGGTGTGGCGGCCGCCTCCGCTTCAGGCAACGGCTCTGGGGATCGTTTCGGGGGCGTATCGTCGGTCGTTTCGGGCTCGATCCGACGTCCGCTGTACTTCTCGATCAGTCGACGGTGCTTTTCAGAAATCGGGCTCATAGTCGAATCCTTCACTGAGGTCGGGGCCAGCGCGCCGGGGCTGCTTCTCGGCGATGGCCGTCTTGACCGGCTCCATCGCGTCCCGCTCCCGGTCCTTCTGCATACGTTTGTGGTTCTCGATCGCCCAGTCGGTCTCAACGCCAACGGGCGTGCCCTGCGTGACCAACTCGGTCGCCGCGATCCGCTCGTCGAACTCCGATACGGCCTCCAGCAGTCGGTCACGGTCGTCGGTGTAGACGGCCACGTGTTTCGACCCCCGACTGGCCGAGACATAGAACTGCTGGCCCGACGCCGCCGGGTGCGACCCCTCCGCATGGGCGATCAAGACGTTCTGTACTGAGCGCCCCTGCGAGGTGTACGAGGTCGCCGCATAGCCGTAGCTGACGTGCCCATACGCCTTGTCCACGACCCAGCCGTTGTCGAGTTCAATGTCACCGTTCTTGTCGAACCCGGCCACCGTGTAGTGCATGCCGTTGTTGAGGCGCGACCGCGACTTCCCCGCGCCCCCCGTCTTGACATCACCGTTCTTGGTGATCTGCAGCACATCGCCAGCACAGACCTCGAACGACTGCTCGCGATACACCCCGAATCGCTTCGTGGTCGCCGGCTCAAGCGTGACGGCCTTTCGCTTGCCATGCTCATTGCGAATCCAGAGACTGCCGTGCTCGGCCGGTCCCTCGACCCATGCCTTCTCGCCCCGCCGGAACCCCTTGGCGTTCTGGTGAAAGTGCAACACCTGGCCCTTCTCATAGGCCCTGGGATCTCCCTTCTCGGCCTCCGTCAGATGCAGGTTGACCAGCCGCGTCAACATTCGCCCCTCTGGAGGGAGATCGCCGGTCTCCTTCAGCCGCTCCCGAATCCGCCGGGTCACCTCGTCGGCCTCGGCATGGGTGGGCGAGACCACCAGCACACTCTCCCGCTTGCGACGCGCCTCCATCACATCGTCGACAAGTCGGTCGTAGCGCACATTGGGGTCTTCAATCGCCTTGATCGCGCCGATCTTCTCAAGCTGCTCAAAGCCTTTGCGGACATGACCGGCGGCGATCTTCTCGATGGCCTCCTTGTAGACCCCCCGCTGCCGCCGAACGTGCTTGAGTTCGGCCGGCTGGAGCTTCGCCTCACTCTGCAACAGCCGCATCGCATCCCCCCGTTCAACGCTCGCGTGTTGACGCGTATCGCCAGAAAGCAGCACTCGGATGTTGTGCTGCTCGGCGATCTTGAAGACCCGCGCCATCATCCGCGTGCCCATCAGACCCGCCTCGTCAATCCACATGACCTGGTCCTTGAGCTTGCGCTGCTGATCCAGATCCTTGACAAAGGACTGCACGGTGTTGGCGCCGGGAAAGCCCGCCTTCCGAAGCACGTCCCGCGACGCCTTGGCTGTGGGCGCGAAGGCGGCGATCTTTTTCCCGGCAGCCTCAATGCCGCGGGCGACTTCCGTCATCGTGCGGGTCTTTCCGACCCCGGCCCGGCCGCGGATCATCGTCACCCGGTCGCGGGATCGCATCACCTGATCGACCGCTTTCACTTGATCTGGCGCCAGTAGAGTGTCCTGCACCACATCGTCCCTGGCCCCCAGGCGATCACATGTGTCCCGACCATCCCTGGCATAGGCGATCATCGCCTGCTCCTCTTTCAAGATCTCCGGGGTGGTGATGAAGACCTGCTCGCCCACTTGGCGACGGATGATCCCGGTGTCCGTGCGGAGGGGGGCGAGGTCGCAGGGTTGGATCGCCCCGATCCCGTGCTGGAGGACGGCGGCGTGGAAGGCGCGCTCGGTGACCGCGGACTTGTTCTGAAGCAAGTGCTTGAGCGCATGCGTTCGGGCCCGGGCGAGCGGCATCTCGGGCGCGACCTGGGGGAACGGGGCACACGCGTTGTCGATCGAGTTCAGCTCTGCGGGGGTCAGCCGGGCCCGCCATCTCCGCTTCATCTCAAGGGGTGGTAGGGCGTCTTCCTTTGCTTTTCGCGAAGCGGCCCCAAGCTGGGCCTTCAGATCCGGGTTCGTGATGCCCTTTTCGCGGGCGAGCTGTTCAATCTCTTTGGTGCGGTGCGAGAATCTCTCGATGACCTCACGCGAGATGGCGGCGATCTCCCAACTCTTGCCGCGTCGCTCGATGGCGTAGCCCAACTCGTTGAGACGCTTCGCCATCCGCGTTTCCATGGCGGCGGCGAAGTAGTTGGCGTGGGCCTTCAGAAAGCGGAACTGACCCGCCTTCCACTTCTGCTCATGGGCGTCGAACGTCGCGTTCATCACAAAGCAGTGACAGTGCATCTGCGGGTCCGGCAGCCCCGTCCCCGTTGACGGTCGGCCGGTCAGATGCACGAAGTCCGCCCAGATCATCTCGCCCGTGGTCCGATTGGCATCCTGACCGCCAACCCGGACCCGGGTCTTCATCTCCGCCTCGATCTCGAGCATCGTCTCGTACACGGATGCCCTGAACGCCTCAAGGATGCGTTCATCACCCGTAAGGGCGTGCACCACCGAGACGGACTTCGGCACGTCCCACGTGAAGTCGTAACCCACGGTGCGATTCGTGCGATTCCGGGCGGTCAGCCGCGCTCCGGTATCGGGTCGCTGATTGTCGACGAGCCGAAAGAACGCCTGCTTGGAGATCGCCTCCCCGTGGATGGCCAGCCGTTCCGCCGCCTTGCCATGCCACGTCCCCACGATCTGGTGACCCGCCATCTCCCTGAGGTAGTAGTCTTCCTGGACGAGTCCCTTGGTGTAGTACTGCTTGGCCTGGGCCGCGTCTTGTTGTTGATGCACTCGCAGCATGCGTGATCTCCTCACGTGACGGTCGTCTCCTGTGTTGTTCACCTGTTGCCCTGACGGGCCGAGGGGAAGGGCCGCTCCTGCGGCCCCGCCGCTCACTCCCCCTCGGAGCACCCCCGCCCCGGCGACCCCCCGGAAGCCCCCCGGAAGCCCCGCCCCCGGAAACACCCCGGCATGCTTCCGAAAACGCTCCGCCTGGTCCGCCGACCCCCGCTGATCGCACGCACCGAGTCCGACCGGCCGACGCCTTCTGCTCTGGCCACCCCCCGTCAGCACCGGGAGATGTTGGTGGGAAGGGCGTTCTCCCCCTAACCCGTTTGCTTGTCGGCTTCAGTGGTCCAGTCACCTTTCTTGCTGAGTTGGACCTTGACCACGAAAGCCGAGCGTGGCCTTGCGTCAAGGATCTGGACGCCCGGCTCCACCGGCGGGCGTTCGCTGCGCTCTCTGCCCGTCCTTGACGCTGCGGCCTCAATCGCTCGGCTCTTTGGCCATCCAGGTCCAATCAGCGAAAGGAGACTGCTCTATGACCACTGAAACCAACAATCAAACTCATTCCACCACTGACGCTGGCGTTAATCGCCCCGCGATCGAGGTCCGCCTCGGCGCCGTCCGGGCCGCCGTATGGCACAGCCGGAACAAGGAGGGGCGGCTCCGACAGACGGCCATCTTCACTCGCTCCTACCCGGACGACGCCGGGAAATGGCACGACTCGCCGTACTTCAATGCGAGAGAAATGTGTCAGCTCAGCAAAGTGATCGACCTCGCCCTGCATCGCATGACCGAGATCGAGGAGCAAGAGCGTGATAAAGAGCCCCGCGACAGCTAGGCCCGCCGCACCCCGCAAAGGGAGAGTCGACACCGACTCTCCCACACGCGGACCTCGTATTCAACCGGCGGCGCCAATGCGGTGGCAGCGGCGCCGTCACCACTCACTCTCGAACAAGGAGACTTTCATGATGAACAAGAAACAACACCAGACCCACCCGCGGAACACACCGTTCCGCTCCAGCTCAATCCCGATGCCCTGTCGCCTCGACGATCTCGCCCTCTTGCAGGCGGATTCCGAGACAACCGAAGACGAACTGCGGCGCCAGATTGAGCACGACGGCTGCATCGCCTCGGGCGGCTGGTGACCCTCCACACGCCGGGTGGGCAACGTGGCGCCGAGCACCGTCGGCGCCACGCGGCCGGCCCCAGACTTCATCCACACGAACCACAGAAAGGACTTTCCACATGAAGAAACCAAACCTCAACAACAAAGACCCCATCATCCGCAATGGCCTCCCGCTCCGGCTGTTCCCGGTCATATTCGGATGGCCGAACGACTCAGCCTTCGATCGAGAGCAGGCGCCGCGGACGCCGTGTCCCAACCGCTACTTCGCGCCTCTCGTCGAGAACTTCCATCCCGGCGGACTCATTGTGCTCAAGGCGCCATCTCTCTGGATCACGCCCGCGGCCCTGGAAACCGTCGCGGCGGACCAGTCGGATCGGGCCGGATGCGCGGTCATTGAAAAGGCGACCTTCTTCGCCGGCTGGCGAGACTTCGGCGCCTTCACGGGGGCCTTTTTGATGGACCCTGATTCCGACGGCATGATCGTCAATCTCGGCGA
This sequence comes from Phycisphaerales bacterium, assembly GCA_965227335.1. GTDB lineage: Bacteria > Planctomycetota > Phycisphaerae > Phycisphaerales > SM1A02 > CBDDFV01. The sequence continues at coordinate 344,879 of CBDDFV010000012.1, read as the reverse complement.
CGTCCGAACGTCGACGTTGTTCCTGGTGCTTCACTTTGACGCCAAAGGCGCCATCGTCGTTCTCCGGGATGAGGTCAAGTAAGCCGGTGGTTGACCCCAATACTCATCACCCCAACAAGAAAGGATTCACAATGAAGAAACCAACCCCCAATAACAAAGACCCCATCGTCCACGACAGCCTCACCCTGCGGGACCTGCCCGAGAGATTCGGGTGGCCGGACGGCTCCGCATACGATCGACAGCGGGCGGAGATGTCGCAAGACGATCGTGCTCCCTATCTGCTCCCCAGGGTCCAGGAGTTCCGACCCGGCGGCCTCATTTTGCTCAAGCCCCCTCGCCTCTGGATCACCCCAATGGCCCTTGAGATCACGACCGTTCTCTCGTCCGATTTGATGGCCGGCGACATCGTGACCCAAGCCATGAGCTATGTCGCCTGGCGAGACTCGGGCAAGTACCGCACTACTCCGGGGATAGACCCAAAGGCGGACGGCTTTGTCGCCTGCCTCGGCGAGTTCGGCTTGCTGATCCTCCTGTATCTCGAGACGGACGACGCCATCGTCGTTCTCGCCGATGAGATCAAGGGGACGACGTGATGCATCCAGAACTCAGATTTACGCTCGAATTGATTCGGCGCCAGTCGCGTCGCTTGCTCGGCCAACCCGATCGGACGGCGGCCGCGGCGCCGGGCATCCAAGACGAGGATCAGCCCCCGCAGGCCGAGGCCAGCGAGGACGGCGCCAAGACAGCTCCATCAGCTCGTCCGGGCGGATAACGCCGACAGCTCAGCGATCCACCGTGGCGCCGGGGCATCCGGCGCCACACCCGCGGCGTTGGCCGCCATCAACCTCGACCGCGGGCGCCGAGGACGTCGCCTTCGACAGCCCCACGCCGGGACGCGCAGGGCACCCGAGCACAAGCTCATCTGCCTCGCTCAGATCCCCTTTGAGCAATCGATACTTGTGTGACCGAACGCGAGCTCACGTCCGGCCGTGTTCGGCCATTCCAGCACAACACGATCCGCCGATCTCACCCGGGGCCACGGGCCACCCAAGCACGCCTTCGGTCAAGCATCCGCCGCCAGCCGTGCACCGGCGTATGCAACGCGTGCGGGAACCGCCAGGGGTACCGAAGCGGTGCCCCTCGAAGCCGGCATCCCCCTTGCAACCACCAATCCGGTCCTCTGTCAAAGCACCACATCGGTCACGTCACCACCTGTTGCATCTATGCCACATCACCGTCCTGTTGCGCTCCTGCCACAGTCGCCTGATCCTGACCCGAACGACAGCCCAAGAGCAATCATCAGCAGTACAGACGTCTTCCCGATCGGGTGTTCGGTCTCCAGTACATTCCGACTTGACATTGACTGCATATGCGTGCTAACAGCTTCAAGCAGTCCACAACTTCCGGAACGCGACTATGTCACTCGACAAATCAGATGCCGACGCCAAAGCAAGGCCATGCGCTCGCTGTCGCATGTGGCTGCGAGCGCTGGACCTCGCCGCCAGCATCGCCGCCCACAAACCGCTCGCGGTACCGTACCGCATCGCTAAACGGCCGCTGGGAATCGAGCAGCGCTGCCGACCTCACTCCGCCTCGGTCCACACACGCCCTAGACGGAAGGCCGCGGGTTCCCTATGCTCCCGATTGCTATCGATCGCCGTTCTGCGATTAGCCTCGCCGTCCCTGCCCGGTTTCCGACTCCCAATGAGGGATATGGTCGATGCCCAGAGTTGAAGCTGAGCCCTTTACCGCCCAGGCGATGCTCGATGCAGGATGGTGCATTACCACGCCATCTGTCCGCCTCGATGGTGTGCTCGAACAAGTGCCGAAGCGACTCGAGGATGTCTTTGCTACCCAGTTGACTGAGATCGACTCGCTATTGGACGCCAGCCCATCGATCGATATCCCGAGGCTGCTAAGCTTCGCGTTCAACACCTACATTCGACCAATTCAAGATCGCCCCAATGCTTCGGTTCGCGGTGCCATCGCGAGCATGTTGGACTCCATTGTTTTTCCTCGTCACCCGCTTGCTTCTTGCCTTGATGCCGATATGCGATCGGTGCTTCGCGGGCGTGGGATCCATGCCATCAGCAAGGCATATCCGCTAGAGAAGGGCACTTCTCCAAAAGCACTCTTCAGCACCCTGATAATGCCACTTGGGGCAGCCAGCCACCGCTCGGCAGTTGGACTGAGGCACAGGTTTGATGTGACCATGGAGGATGTACGACACCTCTATCTGACGGCACCATCGATCGACGGAGAATCTGGCAGCGTCTTCTACAAGCGGCATTCGGCGCTCGACGAGCATCCCTATGGGCTCACGCCAGATCCAACATGGGAAGTCAATCTCGCAGTACTATCTCTCCTGGTACTTATGAAGCGGGGCTATCGCAACGCACTCCCCAGGTCTCGTGACGAGTTCTTGGCAAGTGCTGCTCAGCTCGGCGCAACGAAAGACGATTTTCAGTTCGTCCGGAAGCTCCTGGACAGCTATCACCGACCGGCCTCGACGGCCCACTTTGACCCATACTGGCTTCAGTCCTCATCTTACGCCAAGCCACGCCATGGGGACATCGAGCCGAGAGCCATCAGTGAGTTGAATGAGATCGCCAGCACCATCTGTGACATCTCCCAGGCCCGCCCGTTCGCTTGGTTGACGGAGGGGATTGAATCGCGATTCGCCGAGTCAGCACCTCGTGCTTTTCAGAACACTCGAATCATGATTGAGCACCACGACGCTGCACCTCGGATTGGCCTAGCCTATCGCCCTCTTCAGCACGCCAGCCTACACGGCCACAAGGGTTTATCTGAGTTGTGCACGCTGACGCTCTACCAGGATACAAACGACACCTGTCGAGTCCTCGCCTCGCTGATCGCGATCGACCTCATCATCCGGCCTGCTATCTCCGCTACTCAGTGGTGCTCGCGCGTGCCCGAAGGACGGTTGAAGCGCTTGCTGGCACCAGTCACCGACAGCATTCGCATTGAAGGCGAGCCGCCCATAGTTGATAGTGCCCAATTGCAAATCAGCCTCGATGACATCTCATCCGATGGGCTGGAGTTCTGCAGGCGCGTTGCAAATGCTGTCGATTCCATCGTGCAGTTCGGCACCGATCGTTCCACGTTCACGGAATCGCACGCAGCAGCCATGGCATGTCACTTACTAAGCGACAACCAGATTGAACAGAGTATCGCCCAGTGCGACTCGAAGGTCACCGAGAGCAGCGAGCCGAGCGTCCAACGCATCACGATCAGAGGCCGCGAAGTGTCTAGCCGCTCAAACCGCCCTATCGGCGAATCCGAATCCCGGATGATCTCACAGGCACTATCTGATGATCCGCCTGGGCGGGAGCAGATCCTACGAGCAGGCCATCTCTTGGCTGAGTCCTCGCTACAACGGATCCTCGGTGAGCAGACCATCGTCGCCTATGTTACGGCCCATCGCTCGGATGACGAGGAGGCCGATATCAACCGCGAGCAAGATCAGGATGTCCTTGACTTGCAGGAATGCGAAGGCGCACCTCTTCTGTACGAGATTGCCCACGGCCTTGCTCCAGGCACCAGTGGCAAGATCAAGGTTCATCTGGTGTCACCCCGACAAGACGCGAGCCGCAACAAGGCTCGAATAGTGCACGCGCGCCTTGATGACTGGCAAGGCCCTCGCCTTGTTAGGCTCGTGAATAAGGCTTCACAGGACTCCACTCAACGCGATCGGTAGGCTACATGGGGGCTGTTTCACACTTTTTCGTTTTGGATGTATCCGCTGGCTCTGCCAATATCTTGCTGAACGGCGAACAAGCGGTTGTTGTTGATACCGGGGCGTCGCACGCCGACGGAACCCTGATCTCGGACATTCTGGACCTTAATAAAGTGGAGCGCATCCCAAGCCTAGTGCTGACGCACAACCACTCGGATCACATCGGCGGCGCGCGAGAGCTACTTGCTCGCTTCGGTGATCGGATCGATGAGATACTCACCGTCTGCGACAAGAGCTTCTGGACCAGCAAAACCGCCACGCGCCTACAGAATTGGCTTAGCAACAACGATTTCGACAACAAGATCACGGAGATCGTTGTCCCTCCTACAAGTCCACAACCGAGGACTCTGGGATGCATGAAGGCGCTGGTGTTTGCGCCAGCGTACGCTGACAAGAGCACGGCGAACTCCAAATCAAATGACAACTACGCGTCAATGGTGCTGCAGATCGAGGCCGACGGCAATGGCGTCTTCTTGTTCCCAGGCGACTCACAGTATGAGACCTGGACACGCATTCGCAAGAACAACGACCGCTTGAAGTGCACCGTGCTCCTCGCCCCGCACCACGCGGGCTCGTTTGGGTCAAACCAATCGGATCTAGAGCGTTTCTACAGGGAATTCGTGGACGCCGACTTCATTGCGGTTCCTACAAGCAGCAACACCAGCAGTGCCCACCTCATTACTGCGCGCAAGTACACGGACCGCCTCGTATGCACTCACTACAACAGCCACTGCGAACCTGCCACGGCGCCGTCGCTAGACGGACATCCCTTGGTATATGCGCCCACGCACGACAACACTCCATGCATGGGCACGATCGTATTCTCGCTAATAGATGGGGTATGGACCCTTGATCGCGATGGCGAACATCATGCCCACACCCTGAGTTCAACATTGTACCGCTGCAATCCTGATTGCGGCAGCACTGTCAACGTACCCGGATCCCCGGGCAGAGCGACGCAGCTCCGTCACTAGCACGAGGGCAGCCACGACACGCTCGAATCCGTCCCCGGGCATCGGCATGTTGATAACGACCATCCGTAGCAGCAGGATGGCCGCCAAGATCATGAGTGCTCGGCCACTGATGTCGCCACATCAAAAATCCGGCCAGCCCTCTCATCGAGAGGACTGGCCGGCAAGGCGAGCGAGTCGCCCGATTGATGCTCCCAGACTACTGAAGCGTCCGCCGGGGCAGTCCGCCCTTCTTTTCTCCGCGTCGGCGGAGATTCAGCAAGGCCTTGGTGACATCGAGAACCTCGATCTCCACGGCCTCACTCTGCGGCAGACGGGACTTGACCTGTTCAGTGAACTTCAAAGATGCGTCTGGATCCTGTACGATCTGATCAGCCGTCAAGGCCCAGTGGTCGTACGTGGCCTTGATGGCCTTCTCGAGCGAGATCTTCATTCTGAAAACCCTCGTCCCCAGAAGTCTGTATCCCCCCTCGCGATGCTGGAGACGGCCATCTTGAGGGAGAGTGAGCCCCTTCCGCCGGTTCTGACAGGGCAGGCGGAAGGGGGTTCTTCATCCGCCCGAGGCGGAACGCCTAATTATCACCGAACCTGAGGGCCGGGTGGGCGAGTTGAAAGGTTGTTCACAACTTCCTGCGGCCATGGGCGTTTTCCAACTCACGCAAACATATTTGCAACAAGTACTTACATTGCCCCAAAAAGATCTTGCAAACGAGGGTGTTTGGCCCCCACGGCTGGAAAGATACTGCTACCGCTAAGTCGTGCCCCTCGATCACTGTGCATTTTCCGGCGTTTCCCATCGCAGGCAATCCACCGATTCGGACGCCAAGCCCGATCAGCCCTCAGCGTGGTCGATGCGAGCCCGTGTGGGCTAATCAACGTAGATGGTCCTGGACTTCATGCCGCGCGGTATCTCGACAATTGCGAGGACTTCGCCCGACTGCGGTCGCCGGACTGATATCGGGCTCCAATTTCGTTTGATAACGGCGATCCCCAAATCATCCGTTTGCTTTGTACGGGCTCCGTCCCCGGCGACCAGCAGCGTGTCGCGGGCCGGGGTGTTGGAGCGATAGAGCACCGTAACGACGACCCGATGGCGATCTCGCAGCCACCTCCATGCGGCAGCGATACCCGTTCCTGAAAGTTCCAACCACTCGAACATGATGCCGAGCTCCTGCGAGGGGTAAGGGCGGCCCACCGCCGCCCTTGCGGCGTCATCAGCCACCCTGGCAGAGATGCCGCTCAAATTGGCTGAAATATGTTTCGGCAGGATGACTTGTCCTGTAATAGGACTTGTTGTGCAAAAATGAGCCTGCCAGCAAAACCGTGGGTTTCTTACAGGTTTTCTTCACGAAAATAGGCTGTAAATGGCGATAGCATGACTGGGTGAGGTGATATCATGGACAAATGGCCAACGACGCCAGCAACACAAGACCCAGCGCGAGCAAAGCCGGACGGCCAAAACACCTAGTAAACGGCGAACGCATCACGTTCCAGCTAGCTCCCAAGGTCTTTGAGCTACTCGAGCGGTTGTCGAAAGAGAGTGGAACCCTGGGGTTGACCGTGCATGACGCTGCCAGAGATCTAGTGAGAGATCATCTCCGCGACGTGTACCCAGATGAGTTCAAGTCCAAGTCGCAGCGCTAGACGACTCCCATTCCAGAAGGCAAGGAGGCCGAGCGAGGATGCAGGAACAGCAGCCGGATAGGTCGATTCGACCAGCAGCGCTTCGCATTGCTGAAGCAGCCAACTATTTGAGTGTGTCGGCCGACACCATGCGTCGGCTGGTGCGGGCGGGGGATATCCCGCACCTGCGCATCGGCAGCGGCATCCGGATCGCCCGGGCGGATCTGGACGATTACATCAACTCAGTCAAGACACGCGCGTGGAGTCCCGTCGATGGTCGCGGACCCAGCCCAAGACGGTAAGAAGCAACGCGGCGTGTTGACTTCGTCTCAGAATCGAGGCAGTGTTGCATGGCGTCTTGCGGATCGTCAAGGAGAAAGCGACCCCCACTGTTGGAACACGATTGGAACAGACACACGAGTCCCCTTGAGCGACTTCAGGCAACTTGAAGTGACTCTGAGTTGCTCCCGTTGTTTAATTCCGCGTCACCATCTTGACACTGGCAGCGTCGAGGTCAGGGGTTCGAACCCCCTCAGCTCCACCATGATGTCAAGGGGTTAGCACCCCGGCGGATCCCCTATTGGATGCGCTGGCGCGCGTTGGCGCGCGGTTGGACCACCCTCTCCAAAGAGCCGATCCAACGCCCCGGCAGCGTCCTTGAGGAACTCCGGCCGGTGCTTGGCGTACCACTGCTCGGTGGTTCTTTGCTGCGAATGCCCCAGCATGCCGGAGATCTGTCGCATCGGCACCCCTGAGGCTGCCATCCACGTCGCCCCCGAGTGCCGGAGCACGTAGGGCGTGACCTGGGACAGATTGGCGCGCTCGCAGGCCTTCGCGAACGACTTCCTGACGTTCTTGATCGGACGTCCCTTGTAGGTCACGACGTGGCCATCTGGTGCGCCGGGACCGACCTTTGAGAGAACCCGCCACAGCGTGCCATTAATGGGGACGACGGGCCGTCGCTTATTGGTCTGCGTGACGCCAGGGGCGAGGAAGTCGATACGTCGCTGCTGCAGGTCGACCTGTTTCCACGTCAGGTGAAAGATGGCGCCGGGTCGCTGAAGCGTGTGGACCGCCAGCTGACAGAAGAGCCGAAGATGGGGCTCATGACACTCCGCGAGCAACCGTCGCCATTCGTCAGGCTCCAGCACGCGGTCGCGTGGTGCGGGTGGCGGAAGGTTGCGAATCCAGGGCGGATTCAACAGGTATCCCCGCTTCCAGTACTCACGCACCGCCGCACTCAGAACATCAAGGTCACGGCCAATGGTGCCGTTGGATCCCGCGTGTCCGCGGGCCCGGATCTGATCGCGACGCCATTCGATGTAGCGGTCTTGAACATCCAGCGTCAGATCGGAAACGAACACGACGTCATGCTCGGCGAAGAACGCCAGCAGAGCCCGGCTTCCTGACCGTGTCTGGGCATAGCTCGGCCGCCCCTTCATCACCGATTCCGCATAGTGGTGAAGAACGTCGGCGACTCTCACATTCTCAGGCGCCTGGTCGCGAAGCGGCCCGGCCCTTGCGGAAACCCATTCGACCAGTCGCTGCTTGGCGAGTTCGAAGTCTTGGGTTCCGGTGCTCTTGCGCCGCCAGCCCTTTCGCCCACGCGGATGCCAGGCGATGTAGTAGATGGGCGTATCGCTGCGTTGCCACAGCCAATAGCCGTTGTATTCATAGAGTTTCTTGGTCATAAACCTCCTGTGATCCCAGTTGCAGATACGCCGCCAGCTGATCGGCGGTGACGAAGACCTTGCGGCCGACAAGGAGACAGCCGAGACGTCCGCGTCTTCGCTCGCGATCGACTGTTGCCCGATCAACGCGAAGCAGGGCGGCGACTTCGTCGCGCGTGTACAGCTTCGGTAGTTCTGGCATAACACACTCCTTTCGTTTCGCGCAAGGAAACAGCCCCGGGGGCTCGTGATGTAGACCAGCCCTGTGGCGCGCATACATCGCGCACCATGACAGATTGTGCATCGACCCTAAAGAACTGCCCCCGATCCGGATACGATCAGGAGTAGATTCAGCCACATTGGCGCCGGAGATGGCCTTGCCGATCACGGCGGTTGTCTTAGAAGGCAATTTACAGGACATCCTTGGCCGAGATCGGCGCGGTAGGCTGGATCACTTATGACGAACTTGGCCAGACAAATCCGCTCAACCGACTCGCCGCGGATCGACCTGGCGTTCCAGCAACTGGCCGAGCAGAACGCCTATCTGCGCACGTGGACCACGGTGTACTGGACGTGGTACGGCTTTTTCTGGATGCTCAGCTTTGTCGGCTTCTTCGCCGCGGTGATTCCCATCGAGCAGAAACCGTGGACCGAAATGACGGTCCTTGGATTCATCTTCATCGTGCTCTCGGTCCAGAGCGTCTGGGCGTCGTTCCGCATGAGACGAACGACCATCGAGTGCTCAGCCCGCACGGAGGCGATCGCGGAGGAGATTCTGCGATTGAGCGGACCCGGGGATGATGGTCTGAGGCACTTGACGCGCGCAACGCATCCGGGCCTGGGAACCTGGGGCGCGGCGATGAGCAGTGTCAGCCTGACGTTGCTGACGCTGCTGTGGGCGGCGGCGACGCTCTATTCTGCACGAGAGGCCGGATGGTGGATTCTGGAGGTTGATTGGATGGTCACATACTTGAACGAGCATGCCGGCCCACTGCTGGCCGTAATCCTGGTTCTCTCGGCGTTTCTGTCGGCATGGGCGAACCATCTGATCGGCGTCTACAACCGGCCGCCGAAGCAGAAGGGGCTCGACCGACCAGCGATCCGCCGGGGTCACGCCGACTGCTGGCAGATCGCCTGCGGGAGCAACTTCACGCTGCTCTGGACCGCCCTCATCGCCTTCATCATCGTGTGGATCGTTGCTGGGTCACTGTCATTCGGCACGGTCATCGCCGTGATCGTGCTCGCTTGCTATCTCGGATCCAGCTTCTATCCCTGGCTTCGGGTGGCGCCGCTGCGCTTCGAACCGGATCATGCGGCAAGCAACCGTCGTCGTGTCTTTCTAGCCTCGCCGCTTGGTGGGGCGATCGCCCTGGTGTACATCTACGCATGGGCCGCGGAGGGCCTTGGCGGTCACCGGGACCGCTGACGACGTGGCGGTGGAAGGGCGCGGTCCACCGAGTCGCAGAAGTCGGCGAAGACCAAGCCAAGGGCGTGACACCAGCGCCGCACCTCGACGATGTCAAGGCGCCGCTCGCCCCGTTCGCACTTGCTGACCGTGGATTGCGTGATCTGAAGGCGATCAGCCAACTCAACCTGCGTGACGCCGGCCTCCTCGCGGGCTGCTTTCAGCTGCTCAAGGAAGGCCTCGTATTCGGCCGAGTGGATCGACTTCTGCATCGGAACTCCGCGAAAAACCGCAAAGTTCCAGTCGATTTCCGAATAGTCCAAGATAGACTATCTATCTGAGGTCCGGCATCAGCTCGCTCGGCTCGATGTCCATCGCCCGGGCCAGCTTCTCGATCGTCTCGAGCGAGGAGGACCGGGTCGCATTCTCGATCAACGAGATCGCCGTGCGATGCAGCCCCGCTTCGTCAGCGAGGGCTTCCTGAGACAGCCCGCGGGCGTGCCGGAACTCGCGGACACGATGACCAAAATCCTGGACAAACCGGCTCTTTTTCACTGGACGCACCGTCCAGGCTTGCACACTATACGTCTACAGACAAAGCGCAACATCTGACCGCCAGGGGCAGCCACCGGCGATATGTCCGCGGCGGTCTGCCGCGCCCGGCCCGGAGGACACACCCATGCATGTCAAAACCACTTCGGCGACGCCCTTCGCCAGTCCGGTGACCACATTTACCGATCTGGTTCTGGAGATTGACGATTCGGCGACGGGAGAAGCCATTCTGGAGGCGGTGCTCCGGCTCGGCGACACGGCCTGCACCCGACTTGTCACCGAGTTCCCCAATCCGGTGTCGCTGATCAGCCGCATGCGAGGCACCGGACCGGGGACGTCCTTCGGGGCCATCATCGATCGGATGGAGGCGGCGTTGCCGGTTGAACTGCAGAGCCCGTTCGAGGGCAGCGACGCCGTCGCCGGCGCCGTCTGGCCGCAACTGGGACGGCTGGACGGGCTGATGAAACTCCGCTTCTCTGCGGGGGCGGTTGATCTCCCGCTGCACGCCCACCGACACTCCGCTCGCTTCATCATGGTGCTGGAAGGACGGGGGTTCCACCACGTCAGCGCCAGCCCGTTGGATCACTTCGATGGATCAGATGTCAGGACCGTGCCGATTCGGGAACGCGACGTCCTTCTCTTCAGTCCTGACGTCATTCACACGTTCAGCACTGACCGCGAAGCGCTGACGCTGCTGTCGTACCACAGTCCGTTCGTGCCGCTGGAGGATCCGGGTCAATACACGCTGCCGCCGACGGTCGTCCTGCCTCGAGAACTACGGCATGAACAAGCGCGTCCCGCCTGTGATCCGGCGTGGAATGTGCTGGCGCGGCGATGATGGAAGTGGCATGGATCGACGTCAGTCTCATTGCCATCCTGCTCTGGCGGATCGCTGTCCGCTGGATTCTGACCCAGGCGGCGCCTCCCGACGCCGAAGAGTTCGGGAGTGGGTTGCAATGGAGCGTTCCTGGATGAACCAATCCTGGCTCGCCCGTACTGGTCGGCGCAGCCTACCTGACTCGATTCAACGCTCATCAGTTCACTCGCATGGTCCCCAAGAACCGAGCAGAATCGCGAGATCGCCCGCACCGACGACACCATCGTCATCCAGGTCGGCGTCGGATGCGTCGCCGCCCCACCCACCAAGTAGCAACGCCAAGTCAGACGCGCCGACGGCTCCATTTCGATCGAGGTCTGCAAGGCAGCCTTCTGGACCGGTCGTGGGGTCGTACTCATACGCACCACGATCGACTACAGGCGCCGGGCTCCCTGCATCGGGGACGTCGGGATCGTCTATAAACCGCGGCCCGCCGGCAAGATCAAACGGCGTGGGCTCCTTTAGATCATCATCGCCGTCGAGATCGCACCCGTCAGCTTCGACCCCCTCGTTGGACCCCTGGTCGATCGCGCCAACAGCATCAGCGGAAAGCCGGTAATCGTTGTCGGAGAGAGTTGCTGGATCGTCGTCGCTCCCATCGGGATCCAGGAACATCGGGTCAAGATCGTCATTGTCGTCGCCCGGCTCACCGTAGCCACCCTCCACAATAGAATGCAGAACATTGACATCGAAAGTGGGCGGGATCTCATCCGTGCCCTCCTCGCTGGCTTGGTTGTTCCAGAGAATCCCATTGTCGACGGTTGTGGGGCTGTTGAAACCCTGAAGGGCGCCTCCGGTTCCAGCTGAGTTGGCGGTGAGCGTGCAGTTCCGGAGCGACGATGTCGCGTCATTCATGTACATTCCGCCGCCCTGCGCCACAGCGTGATTGCCGGCGAACAGGACGTTGGCACAAGTCAGCTGGCCAGCCACGGTCGCCGTCCCGCCGCCGTTGGCCGCAGTATTGCCGAGGAACTTGCTGGAGACGACGACACCCGACCCGAAGATCAATCGAACGCCGCCGCCTTCGACAACCGCGCTATTGGCCGTGAACTCGCACCCAGTGATCTTCGCCGCTGCGCTGCGCGCTGCAAGTCCGCCTCCAACGTTGATCGCCTGGTTCTGGTCGAGCGTACATCCAGCTAAGCTCGCGGCGCCGAGTTCCAGATGCACGCCGCCGCCTCTGACCTGTGCGAAGTTGCCCTCGAACGTGCAGTCCGTGACTTCCGTGTTTGAGTCGTACAGACGAGCGGCGCCCCCGCTATGTCCGGACGTGTTGACGAGGAACGTGCAGCCGAGGAGCTTGGCTTCGGGCGTCGCGACCAGAGCGACCGCACCGCCGTCACCGAATGCAGTGTTGGCCTGAAACAGGGAAGTCGTGACAGACATAGAGCCTGTGCTGCCCTCGTTCCACAAGGCGCCCCCGATGTCAGCACGATTGCCGACGAACGTACAGTCGCCAATGTTCACGACGTCTGGGCGGATGTTTGCCACGCCGCCGCCATTGAACACCTCGGCGACATTGCCGTCGAAGACAACGCCGTCTAGCGTCACCGAGGCGGCGTCAAACGTCGCGATACCCCCGCCGCTGTAGTTGGCGATGTTTCCTTGGACGGATGTCGCAGTCATAGACAGAGTTGAGAGTTCATTGCTGACAAGCACGCCGCCGCCATCCTGGGCGAGGGCCGTGTTGGCCTCGATGGCACCGCCCGAAATGACGACGATCATGTCATTCGCGAGCACACCCCCGCCGCTGATATTGGCCGTGTTGTCCATTACAAAGCAATCGACGAGCGTCAGCGTCCGCTCCTTCGCTTCGTCATCGCGCATTCGGACGCCGCCTCCGCTGTCCGTGAGAGCAATGTTGGACTGGATTGTCACGCCGCCGAAATACGCGCTTGATCGAAAACCAGACACGCCGCCGCCATGACCAGCCGCCATATTGCTCTCAAGCGTACCGCCGACCAAGCTGCCGGTGCTGTCGCGGAGGCGTAGGGCGCCCCCCGATCCTGGAAATACGACATTGTCTGTAAACGTGCAATCGATAAACTGTGCGATGCTGCCGTTCCGACAGTAGACGCCGCCGCCCTCGCGCGTAGACTCATTTGCCGAGAAGGTGCACGTCGACAGGATCGGCGTACTCTGATCAAACGTGATCCCGCCGCCCGCGATTTCCGCCACGTTCTCTGCGAACGTGCAGCGATCGAAAGACGGTGCACCATTGAAGACATAGGCGCCAGCACCGTTGTCGGTCGCAGTATTTCCAGTAACGACGCAGTCTGTAATTGTGGGCGAAGCGTTCTCGATGCGCATTCCCCCGCCGCGCACTGCCGCCCCGCCAGTCACTGTGAGCCCTTGAAGGACGCTATCGACGTCTTCTCCCGCCGTGAATTCGACTACAGCGCCGGAATTGAAGCCGTTGATGACCGTGGCGGCCACTGTGGCGGGATCATCAGGATCTTGGCTGCGCACGATCAGTGCTTTCCCCTGGAACGCGATCGTCTCGAAATACGCGCCCGGGGCCACGACGATCTCATCGCCATCCGCGGCGATTATGATCGCCGCCTGAATGGTCGGCGCCTCTGCGGATGGCACCTCGATGACATCAGCAAACGTGAAAATCGTCATCGCCGCCGCTGTCGCCGCTGCCGTCATCTGAATGTAACGCATGTGTACTCCCCTTGCCGCATTGGTGCCCCGGGCCACCCAGGCCCTGGAGATCGGAGCATACTCGCATCATCACCTGCGTGCAGGAGCACCAGAGGACGCCCCCTATCCATGCTTACTCCTTTATATTGCCTGATCTAGCCCACGGCGGTTGTGCCGTGCCTTCAGATCATCACCGACGCTGCGTCCTCGGATATGATGGAATCGCCCTTAGACCCTGCAGAATGGAGACAAGTCAGTGGCCAAGAAGAAACGAACGCGACGGAAGACGAAGACCGCAAAGAAGGCGCCCCGGCGGAAAGCCTCGGGCGTCCGCGGCACGAGCCCGCTCGCCAACGCGACCGTGGATCAGCTTCAACGAGAAGTCGTCAAGCGTCACCAGCGACTGGCACAGAAGCGAGAGTCGCTGCTTGCCGATCTTGAACAGGTCGAAGCTGAACTCGATGCGCTCGCGACCCTGAGCGATCAGCCTGCCATGAAGGGTCGCCGCCGGACTGGAGCACCGCAATCAACGGGTCGAAAACGACCCAAGAACGACATGCCGTTGCCCGAAGCCCTGCACCAGGTGCTCAAAGGCAAGACGCTGTCGGTGGGCGAAGCCGTCGAGGCGGTGCAGAGAGCTGGCTATAAGACCTCGTCCAACAACTTCCGGACCATTGTCAATCAGCAACTGATTGCCGCGAAGAACAAGAAGCTCTTCAAGAAGGTGGCTCGAGGGCAGTACACTGCCAAGTGATAGGCCACACCCAATCTGAAGTAGGTGAAAGGCCCCGTTTGTCGCTCTGCCGCAAACGGGGCCGATTTCGTTTTGGTGTCACCGCAGAGGCGGGACCGGTGTGTAATCACACACGCTTGCGTTGCAGGATCGACATCATCTCGGTGTGATCCACAGGATTCGATTGAATGGCCTCGATATCGACAAGGGTGTTGAAGAAGGCCTGCAGCCAAACGAAGTCCAGCACATGCCGTCGGAAGTCCTGTGCCGCGGCGCCCTGCGATCCATACGCGTCGTGGAGTTCCCCGGTCAGCTCTGCCACCTCACCTCCCGTGTGGTCGTCCGCCCATCTGACCAGGTCCATTGCCGCCCGCTCGTTGCTGTAGACATTCAATGACTCTGTGGTCACATCAAGGATCGAGGCGATGTCACTGCGGACTTCCAGCCAATCGCACAGCCTGAAGACCGCGTGGCCCGCCTGGGAGAGCCCGTCCTCTGCGCCGGCATAGGCGAAGTCGCGAGACGCCTTGCTCACACTGTCGCCGGCTGCGACGATGACGCTTGGAATCTCTTCAACCTCCCCGTCGGCCGCCCAGTCGTTCAGGTTCTTGATCATGGTTTCCTCAGTCGATCATGGGGTCACTCATCTCTGGCATACTCGGCCCGCAATGTCAAGACACTTGACTTGCTGGATCGTCTCGTGCTAATCCGAAGGCATGCAGATCGAACGGAGAACACCATCGGCAGACAGAGCTTTCGCATGGCTTGGCGAGATGATCGCCGGCGTCGTGAGCGTGAACGCATTCTCCAGAAAGTGTCGCAGCTGCTTCGAGATGACCAAGCACAATCTCTGGACCATCGTTGTTGACGAACAGACACGCCCCATCGCCGCCCTCGTCCCGATCAGTGCACTGCCCGATTCCGGCGTGTGTCCTCAGATCACGGCACTTGAGTGGGCCTCGATCACACGGGTTACCAAACGCGGCGACGATCTCCTGGCTGAACTCGTCGAATCAGGTGCAGCGGTCGGCATTGACCATTTCGGCATGAAATTCGCCGTGCTCGCCTCCACAGAGTGGATCGAGCGTCTCTACACGTGATGGCAGACCATCTGACGCGGTGCATGGGCGGTCTGTCCAAGACCGACTGCACTGATCACTTGCGATCGTGAGACGGACGCACTGGCGAGGCGCCGTGCAGGATCGTCAACAGTTGCAAGAGCATTTCGGACCAGTCGGGCGGCATTTCCTTCATGGCTTCCAGCGGTGTCTCGAAGTTCGCCCGGCTGCTGAATCGAGCCGGCGGCGTCCATGCCTCGGTGAGTGCCTGTGTCGGCACATCAAGGAAGAACGCGATGTTCACGAGGTCGTGCACCGGTATGGTCGCTTGCCCTTTCTCGTACCGATCTAGCTTCTCTCGTCTGATCCCGAGTCGTTCCGTCATCTCATCGATGTCGGCTTTCGCCCGCTGTCGATAGTGCCGGATGCGAGCTCCGATTCGCTGGTTGATCTCTCTGTTCTGGCGTCGCCGTCGTTGGGTGCTATTCGTTTCCATGATTCACGAGTACCGCGCCGAGACGATTAGCGCAAGCCGCAGAACAACCACGCGTCGTCGATTTCCCATGCGTGTGGCGCGTTTGCGGCGCTTCTCCATACGATCGTCGTCGGTCACGCCTGTTGACCATGGCGGTCTGCTCGTGCTACGCCTGAGACATGAACAGATCATTGGAGACTTCGTTGCGGGTTGCTCCTGGGTGGAGGCGTTGTGCCTGCTGAGCCCAAGACCGAGATGATTGAACTTGAAGAGTATCGGGCTCTCTATGGACTCCTGGTCTTTCGGCTCACGTCTCTCGACCGGCGATCACCGATCGCGGGCGCCGCCCTCACCGGATTCCTTGCATCCGTTTCTGTCTCCCCCCAGCCGCGCAGTGGTTCCTTCTCTTTGCTCTCCCAATAGCCTTGATCTGGTTCCTCCGCACGACGATCAACCACGCCCGATCGCTGGAGGATCTCTTGCGCCGCCTTGAGGCCCTTGAGAAGCGGATCAACCGCCGACTCGGATGTGAAGCACTGGCGTTCCAGTCACGCCATCCCGAACGCAGCAAGCATGTCGGCGGTCGCATGGGCGTCGAGACAGTGCTCGCGGTCTTTGTCACCTGCGTCATCATGCTGCTGGGCTGTATTCACTTTGCTCACACCGTCATTCCCCAGGCGATCTGGGCGTACGCCTTCTACCTGCTCGCGGTGACCGCTTACCTGGTCTATCTCACCGTCGGACTCCGGCTGTACCGGTACCGCGAACAAGTCGCGTTGCTTTGACGCCTGTCGTGACCTGACCTGTCCCTGGCTCTGCCCCCTGCACCAACTCGCTGAGCGTCGCGATCCAGTTATTGCGACGTCGGTCTCTCGGCGTGGCGTTCGGCGACTTGGCCTCAGGACTCCTCTCCGTGACTTCGGTTCCCCCGTTTCGGGCGAGGGAAACACTCAGTCACTTCAAGGAGTCCACATCATGTCACCAGCCGAACGCGCCCGCCAACTGACCCAAGCCGCCCTGGAAGATCTTGAGGCCGCGCTCAAGGCGGGCAAGAGCGAGCAGCTCACCGCCTACATGCGGGCCATGGCGGCATTCCACCGCTACTCGTTCTCGAACCTGATGCTCATCCTGAGCCAGTGTCCGACCGCCACCCGTGTTGCCGGATTCGCGACCTGGAAGAAGCTCGGTCGCTACGTTCGCAAGGGTGAACGGGGCATCATGATCATCGCGCCGATTGTCCGCCGCAAGACCAACGACGATGAAACGGATGACCGCAAGGGTCCGCGTGGCTATCGGGCCGTTCACGTCTTTGACGTCGCCCAGACTGACGGTGAGCCGCTGCCGGCGCCCCTGGAGGCGAGCGGCGATCCGGGTGTCTACACCGATCGGCTCAAAGAGCTCTTCATCAATCTCCATGTGGAGCTCGTCGAAGTGGATGATCTCGGTGGAGCACTCGGCCGATCCAGCGGGGGCCGCGTCGAAGTCCAGGCCGGGCTGTGTCCCGCAGAGCACTTCGAAGTGCTTGTTCACGAACTCGCCCATGAGCAACTGCACCAGGGCGGAAGCGAACCACGTCCCGCCAAGGGGATTCGAGAACTGGAAGCCGAAGCCGTTGCCGCGGTCGTGTCATCGGCGATCGGCCTGGACGCGATCCGCTCGGCGGCGGACTACATCCAACTCTATCAGGGTGACGCCGAGGCTCTTGTCGCTTCAATGAGCCGCATTCAACAGACGGCGGCCATGATCATCGACCACCTCATGGAAGATGATGTCTCCGCCGCGTGAATCGTCTCGCTTGAACCAAGTCAAACTTCGCCAAGGGCGGTCGACTCGGCCGCCCTGATTCGCGGTTCTCAATCCGTCGATCGACGAGATGGCCGTGTATGCCTGTAGCCCATTGACCGGCACACAGCGCATCTCAGCGGGCTCCCGTCGTCACGGACATTCGCCCCATGACGACAGGCATTGACGTCGGTCAGGCAGGGTGGATCTTGATCACGCCGACCCGCTCGTGGCGTCAAGTGAACGATCCGTTGGCCAAGGGGGTCTGGGTGGACTAACGGGGTACCCCCAGCGCATCAGCAGCCCGCCGAAGTTCATCTTCCGGCGTGCGGTCATCAAGCAGCCAGATGCTAGACGGCAATCCAGACTGATACGAACGGAGTGAGCTCACGTTCTCATTGAGCCAGGCGTCCAATCGAGCGGCATTGCCGGTCTGGCGATACCACTGCCGCATTTGGGTCCGGAGCATCGAGTCGCCGAAGCGGATCGCTCGAATCTCGTTCTTGGCGATGCGATTCTGTTCCGATGCCGACTCGCTAATGTTGGCGAGGGCTGTGACGAGGCGACCCGCGTTGTGATAACGCACGGCATCAAGCAGCGCGGCTTTCACAGAGTACTCGGTCGTCGGCTGCTTCAGTCCGCGCGTCATATCCGTTAGGACAGTCTGGCGGTCGGCTCGCATCTGTATGATGAGGGTCGCCGTGGTGAGCTTGTTGAAATAGTTCTTGTCAATGCTCGCTCGCCCGCCCGCGACGCCGGCAGATATCGCTGCGAGAATATTGGCGGTGCTCTCTGCGGCCAGGCTCCCGGCGCCACCGAGCGCAATGGCAACAATATCGGTTCCGATGTTGAAGTCGGCTCGCCCCTTTTGTAGCTGGCCCTCGAATGCGTAGTAGCTCTGGTCGATTTGATAGATGAGGTCAAGGACGACCTGATTGCGTTTGCTCTCGTCCCATCCACTCGTATCAACCGGAATGCTCTCGTCATCAGCGTAGTGCTCTACGAGCCGATCGGTGTAATCCGTCAGCGCCCTGGGCGTCGATGCTCCGAGCATCGAACTGCATCCAGCCGCTTGGAAGACAACGACCACAAGCAAGAGGGGCGCCACGACGCGCCACGCGCCGGCCCAACGCCGGAAGGGCCAGGCTGCTGGGCTGTGCCAGACTAAAGTCATCCTTCGCACGCCCGATCTG
This sequence comes from Phycisphaerales bacterium, assembly GCA_965227335.1. Taxonomy (GTDB): domain Bacteria; phylum Planctomycetota; class Phycisphaerae; order Phycisphaerales; family SM1A02; genus CBDDFV01. Next base: position 326,137 of record CBDDFV010000012.1, on the reverse strand, counting down.
TAGCGCGAGTCGGTTCGTCCGAGAGTCCTGGAACGAACGGTTCCAACTCGATAACGGCGGCGGGGGGATTGAAGCATGCCGTGATCGTGACCGAGCCATCATCATTTTCGGTGATCTCGTGCGAGTGATACTGGGGGTCAGCGCGAATCGTATTGATGATCTCCTCTAGGTTATCTTGGGTCGCGTTGATATCGTAGCATCGGATGCTCATGTGGGTCAGTCCAGAATGGAGAGGCAGGAGGACACGAGTTCAAGGTCAGCAAGCGGCGTATCATCGGATAAGAGCCACAGGCTTGAAGGCATGCCCCTCTTGTAAGAGGGCACGGTATCGGCGTTGTTCGCGAGCCAATTTGAGAGTACTTGCGCATTGCCATGTTCGCGGTACCAACTCGCAATCTGCCCTCGGCGACTCGTATCGGTCATTTCTGCAACCTGGATCGTATGGGCTGGCGAGGCCGCGGTCTCCAAAGTAGTTGTCCTTGAGTGTTGACATCCCACCGCGCAGACGGCGAAGGTGATCACAACAGCAGCCGCCAGGCATGTTCGGTTCAAGTAAGGCATGATGACCCCTCAGCAGTGTGTTCCAGAAGGAAACGTGCGTGTCTCCTCGCATTACATACGTATCTGGTGCGGTAATCTCAGGGAGATTTCGGAAAGATTTCTACTCGCATGTGTGCGGAACAGAATCGATGCAACTGTGCAGTCGGCATGTGACATCCGATCATCCGGAGCAGCAGCTTCTGGAGGACCACGCGTCCACGAGCCGAAGATTCTCAGGCCGGATCGAGGTGAACGGCGCCTCCTCACCCGACATGAAATTCACAGTTCTTGCCAACCACTGACTTCTGGTGTTCAAGTGGGCCCGTCGCATCGACTGCGACGACTCCGTGCAGTCAGTTGTGGGGCCGCCAAGACGGATCACGGCCAACCGAGCAGGTCGACGATGTCGGCGATCAACCAGAGGAAGAACGACCCCACAAGCAACGCATAGTGCAAGCCGACCCGATCCAGGAACGATCGATTCGGGCCGCGACGTCCGGCGACAACGGCGACAGCAATCCACCAAATGACCACGCCCCAAAGTGCAAAGGCAATGAGACTCCCGCCGCGCCCCTTCGCAAGCGGCGCGATCCCCACGATCTGTTTCAGAACGGGCGTTGTTTGTCCGGGCAATGTCCCCGCAGTCTCGATATAGCCTGTGGGCGTGCGAACGCTGATCAGATCAATGTCGTAGACCTTGCCGTCTTGAACGACGGTCAAATGCGTGTTCTTTGGCTGCAGGTAATAGCCCGCCACGGCGAACAGCGCCGCCGTTCCCCACGCCAGCACCTGGACGAGAAGTGGATTACCAAGTCGCGATGATGTGTCTTTGGCCATTCAAAGTGCCCCTGAGCTTCGGTCCGGCGTCTCGATCCGCTCAGAGTTGACCGAACGCGACCATCGGCGTCAACTCGGCCATACACATCACATCTCTGTCTGCTGCAGCCAGTCATGGAACGCGGTCAACGCGTACCGACATCGCATCATGGACGCCCCGAACTTGTCGAATTGATGCCGCTTGAGGGCGACCATCGCCAACTCATGATTGGACCGCAGATCCTCGATGAGCGCGGCGCCCCCGGACTTCCGCCGCCACGTGGGGGGCGTCCGGGGCGGCGGCACCACAACCCGGAACCCCCGGTGGAATGCCGCATCGACGGCGTACCAGCCATCGCGAATCCGCCCCATGCACTGCCTGCGCGTCGTGGCGTCGGCCAGATCGAGATCGAAGAAGGCGTACTCCAGGTCATCGATCACCCGCCCGAGGCTGCGTAGGGCAAGCCCCAGGTGAATCGGTCGCAAGAGCGTAGCAGCCCCGGTCATCGGTCGTCGCGGCCGCCGTCGTTGACCGCAGGCTCCACTTCCCGCTCTTCTGATTGACTGAGAAGAACACGATCGTGGGCCATGTCGATCGCCTTCCTGAGGAACGGCAAATCGCCCGGCTGAAAGCTGGTCACCGTCCGCCATCCATCCGCCGTGCGAAACGACTTGCTGAGACTGACGCGGTACTGGGGCCCATACTGTCCCTCACTCCGCCAGATGGCGGCCTTGATCTTGCCGAGACGGATCTCAGCAAAGGGGGGTTGGTTGTTCTTGGGTTCGTCTTCACTCATGGCGGACTCCTTTCCGTGGTTCGAGTGTTGCTGGGTGATTTAGTCTGTCAGGCGAACGGCCGCTCGACCCTGTGGATCTCGATCCGGATCAAAGACCCCCGGGTACGCGATCAGCGGGCGATGCTGGGCGGCCAGGGCGTCGTTCGCCCGCCGAATGAGGGCGCGAACGTCGCCCTGGCGACCATCGATCAGGAATCGCTCCGGACCAATCGGCCGGATCCGGCCGCCGAGGACGTACATGGCATAGGCGACGGGCCGACTGACGCGATGCCGGGCCATGATCCGCTCGAGACCCTCGAAGGGATCGAGTTCCTGTGGCGTGCGGGACCATGGGAACTCCGCGACCGCACCGGCATCGAGGGCGATGTCGTAGAAGTCGTTGGGGGTCACCGCTCCCTCGGTCACCTGCACGATCCGCTCCATGACCTCGGGCGCGGGCATCCGCTCACCCCGCACGTACCGGTGCACCGCATTGCGGGTGACGCCAATCAACCGCGCGAAGGCGGCGGGCGTCATCTGGTGAGCGATCAGGAAGCGTGCGAGTTTCATGAGAATAGAGAAGCGCACTTGGCCGGGGAATGCACGTCCTGTGGACAACCTGGTCACACGTCTTGCGCCGAGTGATGCCGTTGCGGTACGCTGGTACCTTCACAGGCCGGCCCCTCCACACCGACGCATGCTGTCGCGGATTCCCACGCGGTTTCTCGGGATTTCGGCGCCGGGCGCCCTCAGAACTCTCGCATACGACCCATGAGCGATGACGTCATCCGGACGACACGCCGAGTCTGTCGCGAGAGGAATGAACGATGGGGCTGATCAAGCGAATACGACGAGGGCGGCGGCCTGCCGAGACCGACACGCTGAGCCAACCGCTCATGCAGATCTCGAAGCGAGACTTCTGGACGATCGGCGATGCGTGCGAAGGAACGCAGATCTTCGGTTCGACCGGATCCGGCAAGTCCAGTGGAAGCGGCCAGTACCTGGCCAAGGCGATGCTGCGTGCGGGCTTCGGCGGCCTCGTCCTGACCGCCAAGCCCGAGGAACGCGAGACCTGGGAGCGATACTGCCGCGAGGTCAATCGGGAGCCGCCGCTGATCTTCACGCCCGGGGGTCCCTATCGCTTCAACTTTATGGACTATGAGTTTCAGGCGGCGCCTGGCATCGGGCTGACCCAGAATCTCATCAACCTTTTCCAAGAGGTCCTGGACGCGACCAACGCCTCCAACCAGCGGGCCAACGACGAGTTCTGGACCAACGCCCTGCAGCAGCTCATGCGAGATGCGATCGATCTTGTCATCGGCGGCGCCGGCAGCGTCTCGCTCGAGGCGATCGCGAGGGTCGTCGAATCCGCCCCCCGTTCGAGGGCCGATTTTTCCGACGACACGTGGCGCGACACTTCGTTCTGCTTTCGGATGATCGAAGCCGGAGATCAGGCCGCCGCCAACGGCCGTGACTTCGATAAGGCCGCCAGGTACTTCTACCAGGAGTTCCCGGAGATCGCCGAGAAGACCCGCTCCATCATCATCGCCATGTTCACGGGGATGGCGGACTACTTTCTCCGCGGCGAGATGTACGAGCTCTTCTGTACCGACACCACGATCACGCCCGAAGACACACACGACGGCAGGATCATCGTCATTGATCTGCCGCTGAAGACCTACTACACGGTCGGCCGGTACGCCCAGTTGCTCTGGAAGTACATCTGGCAACGGGCCGCCGAACGCCGGACGGGGTCGAACCTGAGGCCGATCTTCCTGTGGGCCGACGAAGCCCAGTTCTTCATCACCAAGAAGGACGTTGACTTCCAGTCCACGGCCCGCAACAAGCTGGCCGCGACGGTGTACCTCACCCAGAACATCTCGAACTACCAGAACGCCCTCGGCAACAACAACGCCGCCACGGAGAGCATCCTTGCGTCGCTCCGCACGAAGATCTTTCACGCCAATGACGGGCCCACCAATGACTGGGCCGAGAAGCTGATCGCGAAAGACTGGCAGACCCGCGCCAACTCGAACAACAGCCAGGACGAGAAGAACCGGTCCAGGATCAGCGTCGGCGCCAGCCAATCGCTTGATTCACGCGTGCTGGCCAAGGAGTTCGGCAGCCTGCGGTGCGGCGGTCCCCTGAACGACTTCATTGTCGACGCCATTTTCTTCAAGGCCGGCAAGCCCCTGTCCAGCGGTCTGCCTACGGCCAAGGTCATGTTCTCCCAGCTCTCCTGAGGACCGCTCCCATGTCACTCCTGACGCCCGGCGCCAATCAGTTCTCCGACGAGATCATCGATGATCTCAAGTTCTGGGGACAGACGTCTCTTGCCGCGACTCGCATCAGCATCGCAATCATGAGCCAGCTCACCCTACCGTTCGAGCTGATCCTGCACTACAACTTCGGCGAGCGGCACTTCACCGCCGGAAAAGTCCTGTTGAGTTGTGCTGCGATCACCGCCGCTTGGCAGTTGGCGTTCCACACGTGGGTCCCGCTCACGATCATCAAGTTCATGATCTTTCTGGTCGTTTGCCATTGGGCGTGGGCTGTCTACCGCCGGCGAAAGGGGATCCGATGGCACTCCCGTTCGCCGGGTCTGCCGTGGCTGCTCTATGTCACCCCCGATCGATTCGTCCGCAAGCTCGGATATCGAGCCTATGCCTGCGAGCCGTTGGTGCTCTTTGTCCTAGGCTTCATCATCTGGCATTGGTGGGTCGAGCTCGGCTCGTTCATCATGGCTGGAGCTCTCATCATGTTCCTGCAGTACAACGCCATGACGCGAGTCGTCTACAAGCAAGCGCTCGACTCAGCCGACGCCCAGATCGAACAGGAGCACTGCGCGGATGCGCTTCGCGGTGAACCGCCGACCGAAACCAAGGGCTTCATGGTTCCCGGCGTTCAACGGCTCAGTAACGATCAACGACGAGCCATCGAGGCGAGGATCCCGCGCACGCTGGGTGACGCCGAGGAGGCTCCGGCCGAAGTCCTGCCGTCTGAGGTCGATGCGGGTCCGAATGAGGAACCGCAGGAGCACGATGACCATCGTGAATCTGAGACGTCCGAGGCAACGCCCGACATCGAGGCGGAGACATCGGACGAGGACAACACAGACATGCCCGAAGACGAGCACGGTCCGCCTGAGGAGGCGCTGACGCCGCCCCCCGATATCGCGAGCGATCCCCTTTTCGAGTTGGAGAACCCGCGCGATGAGGACGGCCCGCCCGAGTCGGATTCCGGTGACAACGAGCCCCAGCGACGCTGACGGAGCGGCGAGGACGAGTCTCATGGGTGGTTCTCATCAGTACCGCTTGTGAGAACGACCTGCTGCGGCCCCTTGCAGACTGCGATAATCGAGGCATGCTGGAGTGTGACCTTACCCCCGGAAGGGCCGGCTCCGCCTCTGGTGTTGAGTCGGCTCTTTTTCTGATTCGTGGGGGCGAGTTGGTGCGTTGGCGGCAAAGATTGTCAGCCCCGTGTCCGACGGGCCACTACTCCGACGCCGTGTGTCCCGGGAAGAGCATGGTGACCACTTCTTCGAGCGCCCTGATGGCCCCCGCCCGATGTTCTGGAGGCAACGCCAGCAACGCTCGCGCCGCACGATCCAACTCCGGATCAGCCATCCCCAGGAGCGTGATCGAACTGCGAGGTCCAAAGAACTCCGCCGGCGGAACGCGAAGCAACTGCGACGCCATCTGCACACAGGAAGCGGGGATCATCGCCAGGCCGTGCTCGAACTCATGGAGGTGCTGAGGAGCGATTGACATCAACTCGGCCAGCCGCCAGAAGCATGCCGACTTGGCCGTTCTCTGCTCATGCAGGCGCCGGGCAATCCGATCGTTGATCGCTCGGTGCGGTGGTCTGTCGGATAGGTCGTACGCTTTCATCGATCCCCGGATTCGCTGGTGGCCGGGCGTTTACCACCCCGTATAGCGCAGGGCGCGACGGTTTTGGGAGAGTCTCCTTGGACATCGCGTCGCCACCCGACCAGAGCGGTCGAGTGCTATACAAGGTGGTAATACCCCGTCAAAGTTCGTCACGAATAACACACCTCGATCTGCCAATGCAAGTGATTTCTTGCCGGCGATGTCCGTGGGTCACCCCGACCAATCGTGCGCCCTCCCAGCCGCTGCGGTGGAAACCCACTGCCCGCGCCCCCTATACCGTCGCCTCCTTCCACCGAGTCTGCACCGGTCGTCCGCCATGACTGCGGACGGCCCCTTTCTCTCTTGGCCCAAGTTGAACATCAATCCCCACCTTCAGCAACCTCAGGACTCCTACCGCCGAATGCGGCAGGTCTGGCTGGATCAAAGTCATCTGGATCAAGGCCATCTGGATTAAGGCCATGAAGGGAAGTGGGCGGTGATTCGCGGGTCGTCCCTGATCTGCATCGCGGATTCGCTCACAAATGGCAAAGCATATGGCCGCGAAGATCCACAGTCCCCACAAGTGCCTCGTGAAACGCATTGAACCCGATCTCTCCCCGGACCCACGATCCATCGCAGAGGAATCACGATGAACGATCGGCCGCCGGAGGTCGAAGCGTCTCCAGCGTGTCACGCCACCGCGTCTCCGCCTCAGTCCACTCGAGCGCTTCGGCGATGTTGAGCAAGGACGGCACAAGCGTGACTCGCACTGGATGACCCTCAGGAAAGCACTCGTACGCGAACGAGAGCCTGGTGTAGGCGGTCTCCAACTCACCCTTCTGCTGCAAGGCAAGTCCCAGAACCCGGGATGCCTGACAGACGGCAACGCCGACGACCTGCTCTCGTTCGGCCACCGCGAGACACTCCAGTGCGATGGCGACGGCCGCATCGACATCGCCGGCGAGCGTGAGCGCCCGGGCGAGATTGGCCTGCGTCGTGACCGTCAGATGGTGGCCCGCGCCGAGTGATCGCGTCATCGGCGGCACAACAGCCTCGAACTCACGGACCGCCTCGTCGAAATTGCCCATCGACGTCAGAATCGCGCCGATATTCGCGCGAGCCTGCAGCGTGTCCGGGTGCTCCGGGCCTGATAGCGCCGCAAAGCCCTGCTCGACCTCGCGCAGTTCGATGAGCGCCTTGTCAAGCTCATGCGTCATCTGTCGAAGTGACGCGAGCGTCAATCTCGCCATGATCGGATCGCGAGGATCGGTGAGGGGATCCCGGGCGTAATGCGCAATCGCTTGCTCAACAAGATCAGTACCCTCCGGAATGTCGCCCAGATTCAGCACTGCCACCGCGAGATTCGTGCACGAGTCGCCCAGATCACGTGGCGGAATCTCAGGGTGCTTCTGCCGGCGACGCAGCACATCGCGGTGCAGCGCCTCAGCCTCGGCGTACCGGGCCTGCCGGGTCATCGCGACCGCAAGGTGATGTTGCGCGGTCAGCGTGTTCAAGTCGTCGGAACCGTAGCTGGCTGCCAGATCCGCCGCTGCTTGTTCAAGCAGATCGACCGCCTCCGGCAGCCGCCCCGCATTGATATTCGTCAAGCCCAGGGTCAACGCAAAGCCGGCCCGAGCCTCGGGCTCGTCCCGGAACCGCTCATCAAGCGTGGCCGCCGCCCGATCCAGCATCACCGCCCGATCAGCAGCCCCCTCGCCCAGGACAGGATCTGGGATCCCGAGGATCTCGCCGACATACGAGAACGCACTCTGCAACTGATCCTGCTTCTGCCGCGCTGTCGTCTCCGCTCGCGTCGTGCGAACCAGCAAGACGGAGCCGACGAGCATGGCCGAGAGGATCGTCACGAGCAGGACACTCGAGAGTCCGACCGCCGCCGGATGACGCCTGGCGAACTTGCTCACAACATACCCCGCCGTCCGTTCCCGGACGGCAAGAGGGCGGACCTCAAGATACGCCGCGACATCGGCGGCGAGGGCGGCGGCCGTCTCGTACCGCTCGCCGGGATCCTCACGCAGGCACGTGCCGACGATGGCCTTGAGATCATCATCGGCCTCCAGTTGCTCAAGCCGACGAAGTGCGACGTCACGACCGCTCGAATTCGACATCGCCAAGTCGAGCGAGGTTTGACCGGGCCATGCCGCGGGGGCTCCAGCGATCAGGTCAAGCAGCAACACGCCAAGGGAGTAGACGTCCATGCGAGCATCGGGACTTGGCGCCTGGCCCTCACGCGTCTGTTCGGGGCTCATGTAAAGCCACGTCCCCTCGGCGTACGCCGCCGCCCCTGCGGGACGATCCACCACTCTGGCGATACCGAAGTCCAGGACCTTTGTGATGCCTTCGTCGCTGATCATGACGTTGGCAGGTTTCAGATCAAGGTGAACGATCTCCCGTGAGTGTGCATGCTGCACACCTGCACAAACCGCCTTGAACCACTCCAGTCGGTCCCTCAATGACGGCCGGTCTTCACCAATCGCGTCGACCATCAGGCGACCGTAGATCAACTCCATCACGATGTAGAAGATGCGCTCGCCAGCAACCGTCGCGGCCCCGGCAGCGAACACCTGCGCCACATTCGGATGGCTCAGTCGGCCCAACAGCTCCGCTTCTTCAGCTAACCGCCGTTCCGCCTGATCGGTCGCTCCCTGACTGCGCCGGACCACTTTGATCGCGACTGTTCGGCTTGGCGTCTGTTGCGTCGCCTCATAAACGACGCCCATTCCGCCGCGGCCGATCACCTCGCCGATCGTGTACCCCGCCAGCGTTGCTCCGGTGAGCAACGAGGCGCCATCGGGATCCAGCCAGACCGCCGCCGCAGCCCACGTTGGTCGGTTCGGACCAGCATCGTAGACATCGAGCAACTGACGCAAGTCGTTGGCCAGGTCGGGGTTGCTCGCGTCCAGGGCCCTGAGTTGGTGGGCTCGCTCCGAACCCGAGAGACCCTTCAGTTCGTCCAGTTGATCCAGCACCGTTTTCGGGTCAGTCGCCATAGTTCACCTGGATCCACGTCAGGATGATCCGCCACTGATCAGTCACCCATCTCGGGGAGCGATCCATGACGTCCGCCACCGTCGCCCGGGTCAGACCGGCGAACAAGACCAGTTTGAGAATCAGTGCCCGCTTGCTGTCGGCCTTCTCAAGTGCCGCAAGCACTTCCTCGGCCTGCAGGATCTGTTCTGGCGACAGCCGACTCCCCACTTCGAGTCCATCCGGCAAGTCGACGCGTGTATGCCGCCCGCCCCGCTTGGGGCCCAGCCGACGTCGGGCATGTTCAACCAGGACGCGCCGCATCGCCTCCGCCGCCGCCCCATAGAAGTGACGCCGGTTCTCCCACTCACTGTCCGGCGCCTTCGACAATCGGGCGAAGGCCTCGTGCACGAGTTCGGTCGCCTGCCACGTGTGCCACGCCCGCTCGTTCGCCATCATCGCGTGCGCCTTCTTGCGAAGGTCTTCATACAACTCGATGAAACCGTCGGTCGTCGACAGTGAGTCACTGGGATGGCCGGTCATGGCCTCCTTTTAACTCACATCGGTGCTACGCTTCGGGATGAATCCGAGACAACTCTCATATTGGCGAAGAGGCATGCGTGGCGCGCGATGGTCGAGTACTGGGGCCACGTCTTCGCCGACGATCCCGTCATGGCGTCAGCGGCCCTGGATCGTCTGTTCCACCGCTCGACGGTCCTCAACATCACCGGCGAAACTACCGGATGAACGAGAAACGCCAGACGTCCGGCAAGTCCGGGACCGCCATCAAGAAAGCGAGGTAACGCCCCCACAAGACCCCCTGCGACCCATTCGTGGCGGGTCAGATCTTGATGCCTGTAGGTGGGTCAGTTTCTGATGCATGTTGACAGATCCTCAGGAAGTATGCGGGGCGGCGGACCAAGGCAGACGCGCCACACGGCGTTGCTGCCGAACCGCCCCGGGAGGTGGGCGCAGGCGAGGCATTCTCCGCCCGCAAGGCGCAACTGGGCGGCAAACAAAGCGAGCTGATGCTCGACTTTCAGGTTGAAGCCGGGATGCGCCATGGCCTGCCCTACATCGCGCTCATCGCCCTGGAGTTCGATCCCAGTGACGGGATCGTCCTGCACTTCTCCAGCCACCGCGTCCAGATCTTCGGAAGCCGCCTGGAGCCGCTCTACAAGGCGCTCCTCCTCCACCAGGTCGCCTGGGTCAGGGTCGCCGAGAGCCCGGGCACATCGATCACGCGCATCGATGTGGAGGAGAACTGCGTGTAAAGCGAACGCGGGGGTGCGACGCGCACGAAAGAGAGCCAAGAACATGACGGACGTGGACCAACGAACAGAAGTTGCAACCCGATTGGGAAGAAATCCACCGAGGCACAGCAGCATCAAACTCTCCGCCGGCCCTAATCAGCCCTGGCTTCAACTCGCGGGACCTGTGGACCGCGCGGACCAACGCGCCCCGCATTCTGGACAGAGTGCAGACGCCCGAAACGTCGCGCAGTATCCGCACGCGACACAACGATCGCACCGGCGGCTTGGCTGAAGAAACGTGCATAGGAGCACTGGGCAGACCGCCACACCGCACCACCACAACCAATGCACCTCAATCACCAGGAGCCGGTTGACCCTGAACCTCCCAGACCGCATCGGTGGCGAATGGCCGTACCGCACTCCAATTATCGACCGAGATCTTGACTCGAGCAGGGCACTGACTTTCGGTGCACCATGTCGCACCTCAACGTGTACCTCCGTTGCCGCTTTACCAACAACATATACCATTAGTGATTCCGTAGTCACGCCGACCTGTACACAGGCCACCGGAGTCCTAATATGAACCGTCCTCGAAGCCTGGGCTCCGACCCCCCACAACACGGCGCACAATATTATTGGCGCCGCAAGCAGACATCTAACAAGCCACGTTCTTGAACGGTACATTGGCAACCCTGCTGTCACTGTACTTGATATGAGTCGCATATCTCCCAGTCACCAATGCCCAGCCGCTCGCACTCCGAGCGAAAGCCACAGATGCCGATGATCACAGGCACAATTCCATCAAGACACGCGTCGAAGTCTGGGGTTGGCTGATCGTTTACGCCGAGAAACGGGATGCATTTCTGCGCAAAGCAGCTGTCCAGGCATGCGATCTCCGCAGCATAGGCCCCACACTCTTCTGCGAGAAGCTCTTCTTTCGGGATGCCAGGGCGACAAATGTGACCGGGTGGGCAATCGTCGCAACTGATCGCATCGAAGTGCTCAATCTCATGCCTCAACACGCATCGCTCGATACAACTCCTCGCTGCGAGACACCCTTGCTGCCCCTGTCCGGGGCCCGGGCACGGTTGGATCTGAGCAGGCCCCCAGTAGCAGGGAATCTTGATTCCGCCAACGCAAATCACACCTCCAACGGCCCCGTCAGCGCATCCCCCGTCTTTCATTCTCTGGCACGGATCAACGCCAGTGTCCGGACAGACACACACCCCATCGTAGCGGTTGTAACAACCGCCAGCAGGGCCGGACCCGGCATCTCGATGTCGATAGGTCGGATTGGGGGGGGCGACTGAGCAAGACCGCAGGTTGAGTTCCATGCGAGAACCAAAACGACCGCCAGTACCGCCCAGATTGAGTATGGGACAGGCTTGGGGCTTCGGGGTTGACGATTTACCGTCGTGCGCGTCAACGACTAGTCGCCGATCTGATCAAAGACGGCCTCAATGGTCGCGCCGTTGAGCGTCAACCAAGTCTGAGCCTGTTGAACATCTGGATCACTGCGGACGTTCGCGAGCAGCTGCGCAGTCTCGGGGTCTAACTCCTCGCCGCGGCGGAGTGCTCTGGCTTCGCGGCGGAGCGCGCGTTCGACCTCAGCCCACTCGTCGCTTGCCTGGTCCATGGCTCGCATAGCCGGCTCGACACGGAACGCTGAAGCGACCCACCATGTCTCAACCGCCTCCACGGCGTCGGCCGAATACCCGTCGAGCGCCTCGTCGCGTAATGAGGCGCGAGCCTGCTCCACCGCAAGCCTCGCCGCACTCATATCGATGAGTGCCTGGTCATACGCAGCTGGGACACCTTGGTCATAGTCACCGCTCACGAGTTGCGTGCGCAGTGCAGAAACGAGGTCTGCCGCGGCGTGGAGCGTGTCATTTGCTGTGGCGAGTGCTGTACGGAGCGGGGCTGCCGAATCGACTCGAGTGAGTATGACAGTGGCGTCAGTCGGCGTGAGTCCTGCCACGGTAAGCGACTCAGCGGTCAAGCCGACTTCATTGGCCGCAAGCGTGGTTGGTACGGGATCGGCTCGGGCTGCACTGCATACCAGAGTTGAGCAACCAACGACGATGAGAGTAGCCGACGCGAATCTGTTCCGGATGGGCATATGTTGATCTCCAATAGTCGTGTGCCGAAGTATCAGGCGGTGAGAAGTATGGGGCTAAATTGAGCAAGGGCGAGTCGGAATCCACGCAAACTGTGAATGTCACAGATGACGTGACACAAGTAGGCGTTGCATCGCGGGCCATGTTGGGCCATGGCAGATATGCGATCGCGCCGATATCGCGCGTTTCCCGGGAAAATCCTTTGCTTGTTCCTGAAGTCGCGTGCATGGTTCGCCGGCAACGATTGGGGTGACGCGCCTTACCGGGTACGTCGTGGAACATGATGAACGCTCGTTGCGAGCGTGTTCGAGGAGGCACGGTGATGGCGAAGTCATCTTGTGTATGGTGTCGTTGGATCGTTATTGCGGTGCTTGCGGTGTTTTCGACTCAATCGCATGCTCAGCCTGGGTTGCCCGATCCGGATCCTGGATCGATCGATCCCTGGCAACCGATCACGATCAATCCGCTGCCGCCAGCCGACGGCTGGGAACCGCCCCTCTTCTGGTGTGTGGGGTGTTATGACTTCCCAGGCAACCCCTACAACCCCATTGGCCTCCCTGATTTTGGCGGTGGAGGTGATGGAGAGGGGATCGGCCATTGTGTCGGTCTCTACTGCGGCACGCCGTCGCCCCCGCCCCCACCGTCGCTTCCGCCAGGTGACGGCGTCATTCCCTGCGTGGGTCTCTTTTGTGGCGACGGCGGTTTCGAGCCACCGCCAGTTGGCGGTGATGGCGACGCGTGCATGGGTTTGAACTGTGGTGATCCGCCTTCGAACTGCCCGCCTCCGCAATGGCCCCGGGAATACGACGGGTGGAGTCCAGGCGACGTATTCCCGCCGCCGTCCGATGCGGACGACATGCCTATGGCCGGCGGTCCAGCGATTCCAGGCTTTACCGGTAACCCGGTCAACAGCCTGTACGGGCACAAGCTTGAAGTAGAAGGTGACTTGTACATGCCGCTGACCGGGCGGGACTTTGCCCTTGTCCGATCCTATACGAGCAATCCCGACGCGATCGCGGTCGGACATGCTGGTGAAGGATGGACGCTGAATGTAATGCTGCGGCTCGATCTCGTTGATATTGACGGTAATGACGAGATCGCATTCGCAACACCGTCCGGAGGCATGAGCTACTTCTTTGAGACATCCGCAAACTCAGAGATATGGACAAGTCCCGGCGCCCCTGATCAGGTCATCATGAAGGATGAGATCACCGTTGATTCGACAACGTGGCAGGTCTACAAGGTGGTGCGTCCCGGGAAGTGGGTCAGCTATCACATCCGGAAGTGGGAATCAGGTGATAGCGGAAGCGACCCTGGGACTGACACGGTTCTGATGGGGCAGACCCTTCGCACGGAAGACTTCTACGGCAACAAGCGAGACTATGAGTGGTCGGTCGGCGGCAGTGGAACGACCTTCGCCAAGCTAGACGTTATCAACCTGTTCAACTCTTCGGGGACCAACTTCGCCGATGTCGAGTTCTCTTGGGAGACGAACACGTCCGATGATGACTACGGTCGCTGTCTGTCTGCCGGCATCAAGCTGTCGGGGGAGACCTACGCGCAGCAGAAGGTGACGTACACGTACTACGATGCCGCGGCTCATGCCGGCACATTGGGGTCGGTCGGCGATCTCGTGCAGGTCGTGCAAGAGACACAGGTTGATGCTGATCCGAGCGGAGCAGGAACCACGTCGGCGCCGGTCTACTATCCGCGCGTGACGCAGTATCGATACCACGTCGAAGCGAACAACGAAACGACCGACTCTGATGGTGACGGTGTCATCGAAAAGGGCGGAGATCACCAGCTGAAGCTCGTGATCGAGCCGACGCAGATCGAATTCTACGCGCAGCAACTCGCAAGCGCTTCTGATACTCTGGTGACGGATGAGTCGGACGCGCTGCTCGATTTGGATGAAGAGGACGCCCTCAACTCATCGCCTGACCCGCTGTACGACCAGGATCTCATCGATCTTGCCGCCAAAGTAATTCCGCAGTACCACTACGATGCGGGCGAGTCGAAGTACATTCAGGTCAAGCACCAGCACCTTCAGACCGGATGCGGCTGTAGCGGCAGCGGCGCTTCGATCCGTTTGTCGTATGAGTACTTCTGGGGCTATACCGACAGCAATAACGAGTACGATCGCTCTACGAAGATCACCAAGCAGATCCCCGACGGCATGGGCGGCTGGACTGACTACCAGTACACCGTCTACGACTCGCAGGCCTATGACCCGACGGGGAGCGGCGAGATGGAGGTGTACCTCCTCCGAAATGTGGCTGTCAGTGATGGCGTGACGTCGCCAGACTGGTGGGTCACGCACTTCGATTATGACGATCCAGCTGGATCAGCCGCCGCCGATCAACCGAACCCCCGTCAAATGAACACGCCAGCTGCCTGCAGCTCGTACACGATGCCGGACGCGAACAACGCGCCGGAATACACGCCTGCATCGAGCGGCCTCGTGTTCGCGTACGAGTACAACGACGAAGATCGCCTGACAAAGGTTGAGGTGTTAGATGGTGACGGGGGAAGCGCGGACACGGTCACTACGATCGACTGGGGTGAGGACGCCGGCGGAAGCTGGACAGACAGCAACAGTCGGGATCACCTGATCTCACAGGTCAAGCGTTATTGGACCAGCGGATCGACGTCAGATGTGACGCAGACGACCAAGATCTTCTACGAGTTCTACAGCACGACGTCGACGGACTTGGCATACAACGCCGTCAAGTCGACCGAGACGCAGCTTGAGAAGGACCTTGTTGCGGAAAATGGACCGGTGAGCAGCGAGGCGTTCTACTCCGCGCACACCCTGTTCGACTCAAATGGTCGCGCATACTGGCGACGGCTCCCCGATGAGCGCCTGATCAAACAGGAGTTCGACAGCAATACGGGCCAGATCACGAAGGTGGTCTACAACGCCCCGACGACGGGGCTTCCGTCGCACTCCTACGGGACGTGGAATGGCCGAAACAACGACGGCGAGAAACTCGAGTACACCGCAACGTATGACGATATCGGTCGAAAGGTCTCCTCGACAAGTCCGGGCGGCATCACCCGGTACATCGTCCGGGAGCTCAAGGAGCACTCAGAGCGGCCGAATCTCCTCTACTTTGCGATGACGCAGTTGCCGCCTCTGGAGGGCTCATCACCCGCCGCGCCGGCGTCGGTGCTTTGGATGAATGCGGCGTCACAGGGCATCGGAGGAAGCGATTACAGCCTGAAGGCGGACACGACGTCGCCAGACACCTACGACGACCTCCATGGATACGACTTTGAGTTCGATCAGGAAGTCGCGAAGGTGGCGTACGAGCACGACCTCGCGAGCAAGCTCGTGTCGGCCAAGGTGTGGCACCGGGTCAGTGATACAAATGCGTACTACGAGACAGCGTACACGCACGATGATCATGGACGCGTCAGAACCGTGACGACGTACCATCAGGACGCTTCGATCAACCAGACCGAGAAGACCGTCACGCGGTATTCCTACGACATTGTCGATCGAGTGACCAAGGTGGAGGTCGGCACAGAGCTCGGCACGCCGGGCAACATGAAGGCTGTCGCCGAGTACTACTACGACAGCGGTCTCACGACGACGCCAGGGATCGGCAACGGACTCCTGACCGTCGTCGAGATGCATGAAGACACCAGTACAACGCGGACAACGAAGATGATCTACGACGAGCGTGACCGCCTTGTCAAGGTTGTCAACGATCTGCCGCCGCATTCGTACTTCGAGTATGATTTCTTGGATCGCGTCACCGTGGCCGCCGAGTACGCTGCCGTCGCGTCTCCGCCCACCAATGCATGGTCCGACTCGGACCGCCTGTCCTACACCGAGTTCAGCTACGGGCAGCGCGGAGCCGTCTATCGAGAGGCGATCGCGATTGACCCTGACGCCGGCAACCTCGCCACCGCCGGGTTCCTTGAGACCCACTACTGGTACGACGAAGGTGGCCGAGTCGTTGGCATGTGGGGCCCCAACTCTGCAGGCGTCAAGGTGCGATACGACGGCCTGGGTCGGGCGACAGACGTCTACGTTACTGATCGGGGCGGCGATCCCGCGCCTGGGGCGGCGAGCAACTACACCGCGGTCTACACGGCGCCGTCCGGGACGACGCCGCCAAGCGCAGCGCTGGCAGAGGACATCGTGCTCAAGGAAACGGAGGCCAGGTACATCGAAGATTCGGCCGGATCGAACATTGGCGTCATGGATCTCGTTACCCACCGGCAACGCACACATGATGCGTCGAGCTCATTTACCGGAGCGCTGGCCGATGCCTCTGGCGCGAATCTGGACGCTGTAATTACTACCTTTGCCTCGTCATACTACGACGATATCAACCGAGTGATCCGGAGCGTCGACTACGGCACCAACACGACAGGATTTGTATCAGGTGGATCCGCGCCCACCGTCAATCAGGCGATCCCTTTGGCGGCCAGTGATGCGGCCAATGGAAGTGACTATCTCGTCACCGAGATCGCCTACGACAATCTGGGTCGCATCGAGACCGTGACGGATTCGAAGGAGGAAGTCACGAAGGCGTTCTATGACGACCTGTACCGCGTCATTGCCCTCTCTGAGAACCACGTCAACGCATCCGTGACTGGGTGGGACGGCACGAACAAGAAGTGGACGGTGACCAACGTTGGGACCGGCTCGGCTGGGCTTCAGGACGAGGATCGCGTCACCAGCTACGTGTACCGTGCAGGCGGAGAGGTCTGGAAGCAGATCGCACACAATCACGACGGCACGTCAGCCACAGAGCAGCTGACGGAATACGTCTACGGGGCGGCTGATGGAACCAAGGGGTCGGTGGTCAACTCTGGAGCCCTGCTCGCGAAGGTCGTGTATCCCGATAGCGACGAGGTGTACTTCGGGTACAACCGACTCGGCGAGATCATTCGGGGCGAGGATCAGAACTCGACTGTGCACGAGTATGACTACGACCTCGCCGGTCGTCTCATCGAAGACGAGGTGACCTCTTTCGGAACCAACATCGACCAGGCAGTTGACCGGATCACCGCCACCTATGACATCGCCAATCGCCAGTTCAGCGTGATTTCTGAGTACACGCCGACCACGACGACGCGAAACGCGGTCCGTATCGAGTTCGATGAACTGGGCGCGTTAAAGGAAATGGTGCAGGATCCCGATGGTGCTCTGACCTTCAGCATGGGTAGCCCGACGGGGACCACATATTCGGTTCCGGTCACAATGTCGACGGCAAACGTCGGATCCGGCAACTATCACCGTCCTGCCAGTTGGGACTATCCCGACGGGACGACTCTTGAAATCGAGTACTTCGAGGCAGGCGGCTCGGCGGGCCTGGACGACGCGATCTCGCGGGTCCGGAACCTGGTCTTCGATAGCGTTGACTTCGTCGGCTATGAGTACATGGGCTCTGCGACGCCCGTGGTGGTCGAGTACGCCGTGCCCGACGTCTTTCTGAATCGGGCTTTGGCTCACAACGGCGATTCGTCTGCGGGCGAGTATCCCGCCTTCGATCGATTTGGTCGCCTGGTCCGCCATATCTGGGCGGATGTCAGCATCGCGAACAACTCATCGGACACCAGCTTCCCGACCATCCCGCCGATTCTGGAGTTGGCCTTCCAGTACGATGATGGAAGCAACCCGATCGAGCGTTTTGACGATCGAACGGGGCAATCGCTGGCGTTCGATCATGAGTACGACTACGACGGTCTGGACCGGCTGGAAGAAGCCCTTCGTGGCGCGACATCGAGCGGCAGCTTCGTTCAGGGCGAGGACAGTCAGGCCTGGACACTGGATGTGCTTGGCAACTGGCTTGAGGCCAAGACCGATGAAGATGGGGACGGCAACTACACCGACCCTGGCGAAACGGTCGATGGCGATTTCTCGAACCTCGTCAATGAGCTCGAAGAGCTGGATGATGGGACGAATCAGTACGCCTTCACCTATGACGCTGCAGGCAACCTTAGGACGAAGGAAGCGTCGGGCAGCGTGACCTACACGTACACCCACGATGCGTGGAACCGCTTGGTTGAGGTGGAGCGGACGATCGGCGCTCAGACGGGCACGATCGGGGAGTACGAGTACAACGGCATGATGTGGCGGACCGTCGCGCGGAGCGACTCAGACTTGGGGACTGGGTCAGACGCTCTGGATGAGCAGCGCGTCATGTACTACTCGCCCTCGTGGCAGATTCTCGAAGAGCACGTCTACGAGAGCTGGTCGAGTGGGTCGCCTGGTTCGATCGACGCGATCTACCAGAACGTCTGGGGGCTTCGCTACATCGATGACCTGGTTCATCGGCGCGTTGACAACGATGTGGCGGCGGGCTGGGAAGTTGAGCACTTTGCGATCACGGATCAGAACTTCTCGGTGGTCGCGTTGATCGATGATGTCGCCGATGTCGTCGAGTGGGTGACCTACGACGCCTATGGGCAGGCGGCTCACCATGCGTTCGGAGATGTCGACGGGGATGGTGACTATGACTCGTCAGACCGCGGTCTGATCTACACGATCACGACGACGTACTCGAATCCGCAGATTCATCAGTCGGGGTATGACGCGGCGGCAGATCTTGACCGCGATGGTGATGTGGACTCAACCGACGTCTCGATTGCGTCTGGGCTGTCGACCACGACGGCTCTGCCCCTTGGCCAGCTGTCCTCGGAGGGCAACATCTTTGGGTTCAGTGGGTATGTCTACAATCGGGCGACCGGCTTGTACCTCGTCCGATTCCGGTCGTACGACGTTGAGGTGGGGCGGTGGGCCGAGCGGGACCCCTTGGGGTACGTCGACGGCGCGAATCTCTACCAGTATGTAGGCGGCACGCCGATAGCAGCGATCGATCCATTCGGGTTGATCGGGTATTACAGCCCGTACGACAACGAGCTCTGGGACGATCTGCCGTCTTGGATGAACGACTCAAAGAAACACCGAAAAGAGCAGGCTGGTCAAGTCGTTGATCTGATCGAGCTCATGCTTGAGGTGGAGAAGAAGATTCTCCTAGAGATCGGGTTCGCGCTGGCGGGGGGGGGTGCGGGCAAGATCATCGGCAGGGCGCTTGGGAAGCTGATTCAGAGTAAGTTCGGAAAGAAAATCGCCGACGCGATCCTGAAAAAGCTCAAGATGGCTGTGAGTGCTGGTGGTCACGCGATAGAAGAGGGAACGCTTCTGGTGATCTTGATTGGCGGGAAGGCGATTGAAGTGATGTGGAAGGGTGGGAAGTGGATTGTTGTCAGTGTGGTGAATGCGGCGCGCGCTGCGCGGCGAGGGTCGATAGAGGCTGTGCGGCGAGTCAACGTGGAGAAGGGATTCGACCGCGCTTTAGGAGTTATCGGTGCCATGGAGGGGTATTTGCCGGACGGCGGGATCATGCCGATGGTTCCGATTCCAAGCTGGCGGTACAATGGAGGGTTCCTCGGCGGCAATGTGTGGAGTCAGTGCGAGGACAGCTTCTGATCTGAGCAGTAGGGGAGCAGGATTCTCTGGCCAGCTGTGTTAGGACTAGCACCGTATTTGATGTGGCTCGTGACGGTTGTCTTGGTTGAGACTGTTCGATACGGGAGGTTGTCGAAGGCGCAAGTTGTCAGCTTGGTGTCGGCGGTGGGGTGCTTGCTGCTAATAGGAGTGCCATTGCTGGTCGTGTTCGGTGGGTGGGGGCAGATGGATGTGGGCAAGGCGGTTCTCGTATCAGGGGGCGCGGGTTACCTCGCGGGAGGTACTATCTTTGATTCTCGTGATTACGAGCGAGCAGTGGAGCCTCCCGTGTTGGCCGGGTTCTGGATTAACATTGGTGCGGTGATCTGGTTAGGAGCATGGTTATCGCCTGCCGCTATGAACTGGGCATTCGGTGGTCCCGTAGGGTTTAGCGTGTTGGGCGGCAGCCTGCTTATGATAATCGTGTCTACTCCGGTAGGAGCGATGTTGCTTGGCGTGATGGCGAATCGCGTCGGTGGGGGGTAGAATAGCGTGACAACTGAGGCACTCGGTTGTGCTCTGCGGCCCGCGGTGACAATCATGCAACGCGATGCCTCAATGTGTCGGCAGTGCGAGCGGGCCCGTAGGCGGTCGGAGGGCTTGTCGAGTGGCTGGACAGCGACGCGAGCGCCAACGTTGAGTAGTGTGAGGTACCGTCGGAGGGGCCGGCTATGACGATTCGAGGATGTTGGGTTGTGGTTGCGGCACACGTACTGCTGGTTGGCTGCGATGACGGCGGCTCTCCTGTGGATGTACCAGAAGTCTCAAGTTCGCGGTCGTCGGACTGGCATGTTCAACAGCCAGGCGGGGGGGTGGCTCATTCGAGCGCGGATGATGTGTTGGCGCTTGCGTTGCGGCATGATGGGATGAGCGTGTTGGCTTGGCGAAGTGGGCTGGACGATTGGGTGCCTCTTCCGGTGGCAGCTGCAATCGTTCGAAGCGAAGTCGAGTCCGATGGCGCGGGGCGGGCTTTTCTGGAGATCTGCGAGATGCCAATGTCCGCTCCGGGGGCGTTGGAGCGATTGCGGGAGTGTTGTGATCAAGTAGGTCGGACTGGGATTGACTACTCTGCAGGTGTAGATATCAGCGTCGAGCATGTGAAGGGTGGTATCGCTGCGTTCAATGCACTGCGTGCAGATGTGCTTAGTACGGTAGACGCGGATCGAGACCGAGCGATAGCGAATTGGTGCGCAATGTCACGCATCGCCCGACAGTTCGCGAGCGAGTCGCAACTGGTGACAAGCGTAGCCTCCGCGCGTATGTTGTTAGGGCTAATGAGAGATGCTGGCGGTTTCGGCAATGATGTTCCGTGGGATGAATGTGGGTACTCGGTCGAGTGGCTTCGATCGCAGGATCCATTTGGTTGTGCCGCGGCACTTGCGATGGAGCGCGCCTACTTCGAGGATTGGCTTCTTAGTGTACGAAGGGCGGGAGTGGAAGCAGACGTGGCAGCTCATCAGGACCTCCTGCCCGGTGAGCGCGAGGCGTTGCTGCTAGCGTTTCAAGCGGACGAAGGCCAGCAAGATCAAGACATAGCTGGCTGTTTGGCGGCTATGGACGAGATCCTCGTCGTGGTTCATGGAGGAGGCCCTTGGCGTGGAGAACTCGAGAGGATAGAGACCCGTGTTACGAGAGGTGATCACGGCCAGCTGGCCTATGGGTTGATCGGTCCCACGATCAGGGTGTTGCGGGAAGTGGAGCACATTGAAGATGAGATGAGAAGGCGTCTGGCGGCGCGGCCGAATTGAGAATCAGCGCAGTCCGAGTTGTGTCGAGCTGGGCCGTGCGGCGGCCCGAGCCAGGTGCCGACCCAGACAGTCCTCTTCTCGGCTTGCTTGCGCGTGGATTGCTTACCCGCCGGACCGACTTACTCGAGCAGGGCAGCGTGCTGTGTTTTCGCCACATCGATAGCCAATCTGCTGAGTGAGTTGTCGTTTGATGCAAGTCCCGGTAGGTCGTCGTGGTATCTGTCAGCTATTGATCCCGATGACGAGGCCGAGCTGCTCCCGAGATGAGCGACGAACGTGCCGCGAGGGTACGGCTGCTGGAGTCTGACCTCGTCAACCCTGGAAACCACGATGGCTTTGGCGTCCTTACTCCTTCTCCCCGACCAGACCTGATCGCGTTACAATCTGTGGACCACGACGCGCGACACCCGTAAGGGCCGGCTCCATTTCCAGAGGGATGAAGGGCCGGCCCGATTTGTTCAGAATGCTCACAAGGCTTCGGCTCAAGAACCGAAACCGGTTCACGCGGGAGTCGGGAGTCAGCGACTCGGTGCGTTGCAATGCGCGACGTTGCCGCACCGGATTCTGCACCGCCTGAATTTTGGTATCCTGTCAACCCTCCCGGTCACAGTGGGTTACGGCGGCCTATGTGAGTCCACTTGGGCCCACTTCATGAAACCCGCTGCGAAGGCGGGTTTTGTGTTTGTCACCAGGGGGCGATCGGCCGGACCTGACGGGGCTCCCGGGGAGGGCCGGATCGTCTCGCCCGCCGCCGCTCCCTGACGTCGCGATCACGTTGTTCGGAGATGCATCCATGAAGGTTCAGGTCAACTTTGGCGACATCGACGGCAGCCAGTCGCTGGCGGAGCATGTCACGGCGTCGGTCGAGGACGGTCTGTCGCGGTTCACGGATCGCATCACGCGGGTCGAAGTCCACCTCCGTGACGACAAGCAGGGTCGGCGTGGCCCGGACGACCATCGCTGCGTCATGGAAGCCCGCCTCGCCGGCGAGCAACCGATCGCGGTCGATGCGAAGGGCGGCGATATCTACGAGTCCGTCAGCGAATGCGTGCAGAAACTGGTCAACGCGGTCACCCGCCTGGCGGAACGGCGCGAGTGACGCGATGGGGTCGACGATGAAGAACCGTCGTCACCGTGATCGGAGGTCGCATGCGATTCTCCCGCGCCCGTGATCTCGAGATCCTCGAACGCACGCCGGCGGTGGTGCGCACGCTGGTCGGCGGGCTGAGCGAGGCGTGGACCGAGGCGGATTACGGACCCGACACGTGGTCGGCGCGGCAGATCGTCGCGCACTACCTCGACAACGAGATTCACGACTGGATTCCCCGCGTCCGGTGGATCATCGAGCATGGTGATGCCGCGCCCTTCGAACCGTATGACCGCGACGGCTGGCGGGCGTTCGCGGATCTTTCGCTGGGGACGCTGATGGATCGATTCGCGGCTCAGCGGGCGGCGAGTCTGGACGTGCTCGCGGAGTTGCCGCTCGAGTCCCTGCTGGACCGCCCTGGGGTGCATCCGGCGCTGGGTCGGGTGACGATGGAGCAGTTGCTGTGCGCATGGGTGGCGCACGACCTGCATCACATCGGGCATCTGTGCAAGGCGATGGCGCACCAGCACCGCGAGGACGCGGGCCCGTGGCGGGCGTATCTGTCGATTCTCGATCCGCCCGCGCCACGCTGACGCGGCGGCGGCGCGCCGGGCGGAGTCGCTCGGGCGTGACCGTGTGCTCAATAGATAGATTGACGCCTGTCGACAACCCGCCGGCGTCAGGCCCCCCGCCGCGACCCCCGCATCGTCCCCCGCACCGTCCCGCCCACGACCAGCGTGGCGGAGATGATCAGCAGGTTCTTGATGATGTACTGGCCCTCCATCGTCGGTCCCCACGGGATCCGGCCCGGCTGGAACGTGACCTCCGGCAGGATCACCAGCGGCATGAACGTCCCCGCCATCTGCAGGAAGAGCAACGCGATCGCGATCCGCAGCGTCCGTCGAAACAGAAACGTCACGCCGATCGCCACCTCCCACCAGCCGATCACCGCCAGCCACGCCTCGGCCGACAGCAGCGGCATCCAGTCGACCGTCTTCAACACCAGCGCACCCGCCGGCGAGACATGGAACGGCTTCAGGATTCCGAACCAGATGAAGATCACCGCCAGCGAGTAGCGGAGCGCGGGAACGCCGATCGCGCCCATGACGGCGGAGATGCGGCGGTCGAAACGGTCGAGAACAGCGCGCATGAAGATCTCCTTTCTTGGAGCGGGAGACAGCGGATCGAGTATCGCCGGGGCCGCGCGGGCTCGCCAGCCGTCAGCCGCGTTCTTTCCGGACGTCGGTCGATCTGGCGCGTCGCGGCCGAGAAGGTCGACCATCATCGATGAGGATCCGCGCGGTGCGTGTGAACCGGATCATCGGGCAGGCCGATGGGGAAGACGTCGGACGGCGCCGCGCTGAGCCATCCCTTCGACGTTCTCGAAAGATCTGACCCATGACCACGGTTACGCCTTCTTCAGGTGTGCGTCGCATTCTCGGACTGATCTGCTGTGTGCTCATGTTCGCCGCGGCGACGCCTGCAACGGCGGACGGCGGCGGATCATCAAGGTCGACGGCGGGTTGGGGGTGGCACGGCGACAGCGCGGCCCACGCCTCGTCGGAGGCCACGGTGACGCTCGTGGATCCGGCGCGACTCGAAACGCTCGACGCCGCGCGGAATCGCACCATCGACCACGCTGGTTTCGGCACGATGGGCGAGTTGAAGACGAAGAGCGTGATCGTCGAGATCATGATCATCATGGGCGTGATCGGCGCTCTCGCCGTCGGGTTCTTCTTTTCCGGCATGCACCAGCGTCTCGGCGTCGGCGGTCGTCTCTACGGCGGCTTCGGTCTGGTGATCGGCTGTGTCGCCCTCGTGGGCGGCATCGGCGTGCTGTCGTTAATGTCGGTCGGCAAGCAGTCCCACCTCGCGCTCGCCGCGCTCGATCTGGAGACGAAGGGCGCGATGCTCAGCTCGCTCCAGAACGAGTTCGTGCGGGTCGGCATCGAGGATCACGCGGCGGGTGAGAAGGTCGCCGAGGAGCACAAGGCGATCTCCGCCGAGATGGCCGCCACGATCGCGAAGATCGGCTCCGAGTTCGATCTCACCCCGGAGGAGACCGAGGCGCTCACGATCATCCGCGAGTCGATGGCCGCGTACGAGGACACCTTCAAGGAGCTCGTCCGGGTCTACCACTCGATCGAGGCCGAAACGGATCGTCTCAGCGAACTGAACAGGATGATCGACAGGCAGCTCGCCTCGATCGTGCACTCGCACGAGGCGGCGCTGTACGAACTCGAGAAGAACGGGGCCGACGCCGACGCCATCGCGGCCCGGGCGACGCTGGTGGATCAGCTCGCCCGCACCGAAATGTGGGCGCTGCGACTCGCCTGCTCGCAGGTGTCCTTCCTGGTCGACAGCCGGATCAGCCACGTGCCGGTCATGGAGAACCAGCTCACCGAGCTGCGGTCGAACCTCGCGAAGACCAGGGAGATGCTCGCGGAACACGGTGAACACGCCGCGGATATCGCGATGCTCGCCGCTGTCAGCCGCGAGGTGAACGAGTACCAGAACCTGCTCTCCCACCTCATCGAGGAGAAGCTCATTGTCGCGGCCGACCTGATCGACTGCGAGGAGCAGCTCATCGAGGTTGAGTCGAAGGCGATCTCCATCGCGGACACCGCCGACCAGAAGGCGATGACCACCATCCAGACCGCCGAAGCCGAGATGATCGTCTTCATGATCCTGGGCGCGATCATCGGCTTCACGCTGGCGTTCCTCACCGCCCGCAGCATCGTCACGCCGATCAGGCAGACCGTCGCGGCCCTCCAGGACATCGCGCAGGGCGAGGGCGACCTCACCCAGCGGGTCGACGAGGCGCGACGCGACGAGATCGGGGAGCTCGGCAAGTGGTTCAACATGTTCGTGGCCAGGATCGAGAAGATCGTCCGTGACATCACGTTCTCCGCCGAACAGATCGACCAGGGCTCCGAACAGGTCTCCGCGTCCAGCCAGTCGCTCGCCCAGGGCTCCACCGAGCAGGCCTCGAGTCTCGAAGAGGTGAGCGCGGTGCTGGAAGAGATCCTCGGCGTCGCGCGTCAGAACTCGGAGCACGCCTCGGAGGCCAACCGCCTCTCGAGCGAAACCCAGCGCTCCGCGAGCCAGGGCCACGAGGAAATGGTCCAGATGACGCAGGCCATGGACGAGATCAAGTCGTCCAGTGAAGAGATCACCCGCGTCATCAAGGTCATCGAGGAAATCGCCTTCCAGACGAACCTCCTCGCCCTCAACGCCGCGGTTGAAGCCGCTCGCGCGGGCGAGGCCGGTAAGGGATTCGCCGTCGTGGCCGAAGAAGTCCGCAGCCTCGCCCAGCGCAGCGCGGACGCGGCGAAGGACACCGCCGCCATGATCGAACAGGCCAACGAACGTGCGAACAACGGCGTCACCATCGCCGCCCGCGTCTCCGAAGCCCTCGAGAAGATCAACGCCAGCGCGGCGAAGGTCGACACCCTCCTCGCCGAAATCTCCTCGGCGTCCGAGGAACAGACCAGCGGCGTCGCCCAGGTGAACCGAGGCGTCGGCGAACTCGACACCGTCACGCAGTCGCACGCGGGCAGCTCCGAAGAGCTCGCGGCGGCCGCGGAGGAAACCTCCGCCCAGGCCGCGAGCATGCTCGAACTGCTCCGCCAGTTCAAGGTCTGTCGCGACACCCAGTCGACCAGCTTCAGCTTCCAGAACGCGAATCACGACAACGATGACGGAGACCAGGCCGCGACCTGGGACCACGCCCGGGCCGCCTGATCTGATCGTCGCCGCTCCCTGACGCACACGCGGCGTCGACCCGGCGCCGGGTCGACGCCGCGTTTCTCATTCCCGGACTCGCCGTGACTCGGGTCAGGGACACGCGCCCCACATCTCAACCACGCCCTCCACGAGAACACCCTCGCCCGACCGGGCAGGGTGTGAGGCGATGCGGCGCCCCCGGCGCCCCCGGACGTCGGCTCAGATCATCCGGAACAAGCTGGGCGGGGTTGGGGAAGGCCGGCCCTGAATCGTTGCTCTGAACTCCTCCGGGGCGATACCGCCGGCTCCTTCTCGTGTGCTATTTTCTGTCGCCGCCCCGTCCCCCAGGGTTCGGTCCAGGAGCGTCGCCGTGTCCCGTCCCCGTGTGCTCTTCATCTGCACCCACAACGCCGCCCGCAGCCAGATGGCGGAGGGCTGGCTTCGCGAACTCGCCGGCGATCGTTGTGATGTCGCCTCGGCCGGTGTCGAACCGGGGCGGCTCAGCCCGTTCGCGGTCGACGTCATGCAGGAGGTCGGGGTCGACATCCGTGATCATCGCGCCGAGCCGGTTGACGCCTATCTCGCTCAGGGCGACATCACCCACGTCATTTCGGTGTGCGATCACGCCGCGGACGCGTGCCCGTCGGGGTGGGCGGGCGATCACGTCAGGCTGCGGTGGTCGTTCAGCGACCCGTCCGGCGCGACGGGCGACGACGAGGCGAAACGCGCCGTGTTCCGCCGGGTCCGGGATGAAATCGGCGAGGCGATCCGAGGGTGGCTGGCGGAGGGCCCGGTGTGACGGCGGATCTGCGTGTGCGGTTTTCTGATGTCGCCGGGCGGAAACGAGCGGTATAACAGGGACGTCGCGCGGATTCGCTGCGCGGCGTGGGGACGCCCGGGGAGAACAGGAGTCCGCCATGCAACATCGCAGCATGCATGCGACGACCGCGTTACGCCGCGCCAGGCGTGTTCGAGCGACGGCGATTCTCGCGGCGATTTCTTCCGGCGTGTGGTTCGGGTCCGCGGCGGCGCAGGCGGACGAGCGCGGAGCGGGCGGTCCCGTCGGGGGCGAGGCGATCGGGCCGCCGGCGCATCCCTGCGTTCCGGCGACGACGCGGGCCCAGGTCAACGCGGCGATCGACGCATACCGGGCGACGCACGACGGCGTCTGGCCGACGCCGGACGGTCCCGCCGCGCTCGGGGCGCCGCCGAAGTTCACGTTCTATCCCATGGCGGGCCGTCTCTACCAGGAGTTGTACACGCACAACTTCGTCGATCTCGACGCGGGGCCCGGCGTGCTGGACTGGTTCTGCGGCGACCACACCTACAACGGGCACAACGGAAACGACACGGAGATCCGGACCTTCGGCGAGCAGGTGATCGGCGTGCCGGTGTACGCAGCGCTGGACGGCGTCGTCATCATCGCCGTCGACGGCGAGCCGGACATGAACACCAGTTGCAACGGCGCCGGCAACTACGTGATCATTGACCACGGTTTCGGTCGCGTCGGCTGGTACTTTCATCTCGCGCAGAACAGCGTCGCTGTCGGGCCGGGCGATCCGGTGGAGGCGGGTCAGATCATCGGGATGACGGCGTCGAGCGGGTGCAGCACCTACCCGCACCTGCACTTCGAGGTGCGCGATTTCGACGTCGTCACCGAACCGTACACGGGTCCCTGCCATCCGGGCGAGAGCCAGTGGGTCGACCAGACGCCGATCGACTTCGAGACGTACATCATCGACGCCGGCGTCACCCACGAGGATCTCTGGCAGGCGGACTGGCTCCCGTACGTGCTGCCGTCAACGAATCAGCTGGAGCTGACGGATCCGTTCGTGAGCATCTGGTACCGGATGCACAACCTGCCCGCGAACAGCATTCAGCAATGGGAGTTCGTGCGTCCGGACGGAACGATCTCATGGACGTCGCCGAACTACGCGTACGACAATCCCGAGGACTACCGCACGTCCTGGTGGTGGGCGACGTTCGACATCTTCGAGATGCACCGGATCACCGGCGAATGGACGATCCGCCTTCGCATCAACGGCGACCTCGAAGCGGAGATCCCGATCCTCGTCGTCGAGACCCGCGACCCCGATCTGAACCGTGCGCCGGCGCCCGTCACACTGTCGTTCGCCCCCGCGGTCCCGACGCCCGACGATGTGCTGTTCGGACTCGTCGACAACGATCTCATCCTCGATGACGTCGACTTCGACATCGTGCGGTATCGCTGGGTGTGGACGGTCAACGATGTGGTGGTCCGCGACGCCGTCACCGCCGCCCGCAGCGATGCGCTGCCTCGCTCCAGCTTCGGGGCCGGCGATGTCGTCGGTCTGACCGTCACGCCGGGCGACGGCGTGCTCGACGGACCGCCGGCCAGCGGCGCCGTGATCATCGACGGCGTGACGCCGGGTGATCTGAACGGCGACGGCTTCGTCGATGCGGTTGATCTCGCCGCGCTCCTCGCGGGATGGGGACAGCCTGGCGCGGCGGACCTGAACGGCAGCGGGGCGGTCGACGCCGGCGACCTCGCGATCCTGCTGGCGAACTGGACATGACGCAGAGGTACGACACGCCGCTCGAACTCGACGCCCGCGACGCCGCGCTGACCGTGTTCCGCCGCCAGCGACAGTTTGCGGAGCATTGCCTCGATCAGACCTCGGATGCACATTTCTTTCTTCGTCCCGCGCCGCACATGAACAGCATCGCCGTGCTCGTTCAGCACCTCGCCGGCAACATGATGAGCCGCTGGGGCGACTTCGACGCCATGCTGCGTGGCGAATCGGACGGCGAGAAACCCACCCGCGATCGCGACGGCGAGTTCGCCGCGCCGCCCCCGACCGCCGAGGGCCGGGCCGCGCTGATGCAGGCCTGGGATGCGGGCTGGCGCACGCTCGAGGCGGCGCTCGAACCGCTGACCGTCGCGGATTTCGAACGCGTGGTCAGGATCCGGGGCGTTCCTCACTCCGTCCACCTCGCGATCGCCCGTCAGATCGACCACTACGGCGCTCACATCGGACAGATCGCATTCCTCGCGCGGCTCCAGGCGGAGCCCGAGACGTGGCGGTACTTCACGATCCCGCCCGGCCGGTCCGCCGCGTTCAACGAGGCGATGCGGACCCCTCATTCCGCGGAATGATCGGGTGAAGGCTGGTTCTGGCGGCGGGGCCGGGCCTGGGCTGGTTTCCCACATGGTCAGACCGAAGCCTCCTCCCACGATCAGGGGCCGACCCCGTCCCGTCACGACGACCGCCCCCGATCCACATCCCGCAACCCTCAGCCACGCCCAGCCCGATCCACGTCCAGCAACCCCCAAACCATGCCTCGCCCGATTCTCGTCCTGCAACCCCCAAACCACGCTCCGCCCGATCCACCTCCTGCAACCCTCAAGCCACGCCCAGCCCGATCCACAACACGGCGTCGTCGCCGTCCAACCCCCCTCCACCCTCCCGCGATCCCCTTCCCCCTCGCAAACACAAAGTGAGTGAATGAATCATTCAGTTCGATAATCTGGTGGAGGGTGGAGCACATGTCCGTTTCAACACGGTCCACAGGGTCTCTGCGGTCCACGCGGTCCACGGGGTCCACGAGGCCCACGAGGCCCACGAGACACGCGAGACCCGTGAGACCCGTGAGACACGCGAGACCCACGAGGTCGCGTCCGCCGGGTCCACAAGGTCCACCGATCGGGTTGGGCGATCCGTGCGGCGGATCCCGATGGGCGGGCGGTCGTCGGAAGCCGGATGGGGCGCGCGAGGCGGTCGCGGGGTCGGGACGTCTGTCGGCCACCGCCACGACAGACGCAGCGGTCCGCCTTGATGCACCGCTTCACCCGGGGAGCGGGATCGCGTCGCATGACGCCGAACGTCTCGACGTGCGGCCAGAGACGGCGCGGCGCGGCGATGGAACGACGCAGCTGTGACCGCTCGCCAGCGGTCGTCCGGTCCCCTCCACGGTCCGCCCGGCGTATCGCGCCTCTCGACACCGACCAGCGTCCATCGAACTCCCGTCCGGTGATCTCCGACGATTGGGGGGCGTGGGGCATCCGGAGTTGATCCGCTCGCGAAGAGCAACATATGTCGTCGAACACCGCCTTCATCATCCTCGGCAACCAGCTCTTCCCGTTCGCCCACCTGAAGCCGCATCGGCACGCCCGGTTCTTCATGGCCGAGGACCTCGGGCTCTGCACGTACGTCCGCCATCACAAGCAGAAGATCGCGCTCTTCCTCGCGGCGATGCGGTCCTACCGCGACGAACTCCGGGACCAGGACTGCACCGTTCATTACGAACGCCTCGACACGCAGTCCGGGGCGGAGAAGCGGACGAAGTACGAGACCAAACTCGAACGCTGGCTCGACGGCCTCAGCGACCCCCCCCACCGTCTCGTGATGTGGGAGATCGAGGACAAGTTCTTCGAGCAGCGGATCGTCGACTTCGCGGAGCGGCGGGGCGTGGCTATCGAGTTTCTCGAGAGCCCGATGTTCCTCACGCCGCGCTCCGAGTTCGCGGCGTACCTCGACGACGCCGACCACAAGCCGTTCATGGCCGGGTTCTACAAGCGACAGCGGCGCCGGCTCGGGGTGCTTATGAACAAGGACGACTCGCCGCGCGGCGGAAAATGGTCGTACGACGATCAGAACCGCGAGTCCCTCCCGAAGAAGATCGACATCCCGGCCACCACCGCGGCCGGCGTGACCGATCACGTACGGGCCGTCGTCCCCTTCATCAACGACACGTTCTCAGATCACCCCGGCGTGCTTGACGAATCATCGTGGATGTGGCCGGCCACGCGTCGACAGGCGCTGGCGTGGTATCGGAGATTCCTCGATGAGCGGTTCACAAAGTTCGGACCCTACGAGGACGCGATGACGACGCGGGATCCGTTCCTGTGGCATTCGGCGCTGACGCCGGCGCTGAATCTTGGATTGGTGACGCCACGTGAGGTGCTTGATCGCGCTCTGGCGCACGCGAAGGAACACGATGTTCCGCTGAACTCGCTGGAGGGGTTCGTCCGCCAGATCATCGGCTGGCGCGAGTTCATTCGCGGCGTCTACCGGAACTTCTCTGAGGAACAGGACGAAGCAAACTTCTTCAACTGCACGAACAAGTTGACCGAGCACTGGTGGGACGGAACCACGGGCGTCGTCCCCCTCGACGACACGATCCGCCACGCGCAGCAGCGCGGCTGGACGCACCACATTGAACGTTTGATGGTCGCGGGCAATCTGATGCTGCTGTGCGAGATCGAGCCGCGCGAGGCGCACCGGTGGTTCATGGAGATGTTCATCGACTCCTCGGACTGGGTGATGGGTCCGAATGTCTACGGGATGGGGATCTTCTCCGACGGCGGGATCTTCTCCACGAAGCCGTACATCTGCGGCAGCAACTACATCCTCAGGATGTCGGACTATTCGAAGCCGAAGGAACCGACGATCTTCGACGACGACGACTTGGACGACACGTGGTGCGACGTCATGGACGGGTTGTACTGGCGCTTCATCGACCGCCACGTGGACTACTTCAAGTCGAACGCCCGCCTCGCCGCGATGACCGGGACGCTGAACCGGATGAAGGCGGAGCGGAAGAAGAAGATCTTCAGCGCCGCCGAGCGTTTCCTGGAACGCGTGACGACGTAGGTTCCGCACGCACGTGCGGAACGTGCCCGGCGGTCGTGATCCATGCGGCCTACTGGTAGGGTCCGCACCCCGTGCGGACCGTACGGGATGTCTGGTCGCCCCACACGGTCCGCACAGGGTGCGGACCCTACCCATCTGAGCGCCGCGAGCCCTCGGCGGTGATAGTGGCAAATGATGCGGCAACGGTACGACAGGTCGCCTCACACGGTCCGCACGGGGTGCGGACCCTACGTCGGGACTCGATCCCGACCGACGCGCTTACCCCTGCTTCTTCACCTTCGACCACGTGTCGCGCAACGTCGCCGTCCGGTTGAACACGGGCCGCGCCGGCGTCGAATCCTGATCCGCGCAGAAGTACCCGAGCCGCTCGAACTGCACCCGCGACTCCGGGGCCAGACCCGCCGCGGCGGGTTCGAGCTTCGCATCTGAAATCACCTCGAGGGAGTCCGGGTTCAGGTTGTCGATGAACGTCCCGCCCTCGGCGACGTCGTTCGGATCGTCGTTCACGAACAACCGGTCGTACAGCCGCACCTCCGCGTCCACGCCCTTCGCGGCGGACACCCAGTGCAGCGTCCCCTTCACCTTGCGCCCGTCCGGCGCATCGCCGCCCCGCGTCTCCGGGTCGTACGTGCAATGCAGTTCGACGATCTCGCCCGCGTCGTTCTTCACGACATCGGTGCACGTGATGAAGTACGCGTACCGCAGCCGCACTTCGCGGCCGACGCTCAGCCGAAAGAACTTCCGCGGTGCATCCTCCATGAAGTCGTCCTGCTCGATCCAGATCTCCCGCGAGAACGGAACCTGACGCACGCCGGCGCTCGCGTCCTCCGGGTTGTTGATCGCCTCCAGGTCCTCGACCTGATCCTCCGGGTAGTTCGTGATGACGACCTTGAGCGGACGCAGCACCGCCATCACGCGGTTGGACGTCTTGTTGAGATCCTCGCGGACGCAGTGTTCGAGCAGCGCGAACTCCTGGATCTTCTCCCGTTTCGCGATGCCGCTCCGCTCGGCGAATTCGGCGAGCGATTCCGGCGAATAGCCGCGCCGACGAATCCCCGCCACCGTCGGCATCCGCGGATCGTCCCAGCCCGCGACGTGGCCCTCCTCGACGAGCTGCCGCAGCTTGCGCTTGCTCGTGATCCAGCCGGCGACGTTGATCCGGGCGAACTCGACCTGTTTCGGATGGTGATCGACCGACGGAAGCATGTCGATGATCCAGTCGTAGAGCGGGCGGTGCGCCTCGAACTCCAGCGTACAGATCGAATGCGTGATGGTCTCGAACGCGTCCGACAGCCCGTGGGCGAAGTCGTACATCGGATAGATGCACCAGTCGTTCCCGGTGCGATGGTGGTGCGACTTCTGGATGCGATAGAACACGGGGTCGCGCAGGTTGATGTTCGGCGACGCCATGTCGATCTTCGCCCGCAGCGTGCGCGAACCCTCGTCGAACTCGCCGTTCTTCATGCGCTCGAAGAGATCGAGATTCTCCTCCACCGAGCGATCCCGGAACGGACTCGGCTTGCCCGGCTCCGTCAGCGTGCCGCGATACTCGCGCATCTGCTCCGCGTTCAGGTCGCACACGAACGCGTGGCCGTCCCGGATCAGCTGGACCGCGCAGTCGTAAAGCCGCTGGAAGTAGTCCGAGGCGTAGTACTCGTGCTCGCCCCAGTCGTACCCGAGCCACCGGATATCCCGCTTGATCGCGTCGATGTACTCCTGGTCCTCCTTGATCGGGTTCGTGTCGTCGAAGCGGAGGTGACAGCGGCCGCCGTTCTCCGCCGCGAGGCCGAAGTTCAGGTGGATCGACGCCGCGTGCCCGATGTGGAGATACCCGTTCGGCTCCGGCGGAAACCGCGTGATGACCCGGCCGTCGTTGAGACCCGCGGCCCGGTCCGCCGCGATGATCTGGCGGATGAAGTGGTTGTTCTCGCGCGGCGCATCGGCGGACGGTGACGACGAGGATTCAGCGGCGGTGCTCACGGCGGGACTCGCGATCTGGTGCAGACAGCCATCTCAGACCCGCGCGAGACGCTCCCGCGGCGGGAAGGGCGATTGTAGTCGGGGGATGCGGGCGGGTCAGTCGGCGTCAGGGCCGGTCAGGCTGGTGAGCCGCTCCCGCACCCGTTGAGCCAGGTCCATCTGCTCGTGATACACCGCGATGATCAGCGGCGACGCCCCTTCACGCTCGACGTGGAATACGCGATGGCGGCGGCAGCGACTCTCGCGAACGGTGGTCAATCCGGCGCGACGGGCGACGATCGCACGACGCCTTCGCCAATGCCGATCAGGTGAGCGCGAAGCGCCGCCAGATACCGCTCCGCCTGCGCGGCGCCCCAGCGATCCAACGTGTACCACGCGATCTCGACGAGATCACGATCCGCGTCAACGGTGATTTCGAACCCCGGCAACGGACGCCCCCAGGTCAATGTGTCATCAGAACGGTTTCCCTCGTGGCGACGGTCGCCGCCCGTCGCGATGCATCTGACGAGCCTCCTCGAAGATCTCCTCAACCGGGCGAGATGGTCCCGGGTTTGTCTCGTGACGCCGGATCCGCTCCTCCAGAATCGCGATGAACGCGAGCCATTCGGGATCCTCGCCGCCCAGCGTGCTCTCCAGCACGAGCTGCTTCATGGACTTCCCCTTCAATGCCGCCAGCGCCTTCAGCCGCTGGTGCTGTTCGTCGGTGACGTCAATCGAAATCCGTCCCATCAGGTGACCTCCGCCCAGGATCCCACCCAACATACCATCAAACACAACAAACAGACAAAATGTGGGTTGGGTTCTGTTCGGGCCGCGGGACGGTCCGATCCGGGCGTCGCCTACTCCGCCGCCGCCAGCCCCCACTGCCCCGGCTTCTCACCCGCCTCCACCCGAACCACCGCATCCCCCGGCTCGTGATCCAGCGCCAGCCGCCACCCCTCGCCCGCCGCCCGCTCCAGCAGCGCGGCCTTCGACTGCATGTTCTCGTACGGCAGCATGTCGTACGCCAGACTGAACGCCAGACCGACGTGATTCACCGTCGGCATCACATCCCCGACGTACGCGACCACGCCCCGTTCATCCGCGAATCGAATCGCATGCTGACCCCACGTGTGACCCGGCATCGGCCAGACGTGAATCCCGGGCCGGACCTCCGCCGTGCCGTCGACGCATCGCACCTGGTCCGCCACCGGATCCAGATGCGACCGCAGGTACGTCTTCGTCATCGTCGACTTGTTCGCCAGCGCATCGTCCCATTCCATCTGTTGCACGATGATCTCCGCGTTCGCGAACGTCGAGACCGGTTCGCCCGCCTCATCCAGATGCGTCAGCCCGCCCGCGTGATCGAAGTGCAGGTGACTCACGATCACCGTGTCGATCTGGCCCGGCGCCACGCCGACCTCCGCCAGCGCATCCGTCACCGTCCGATCCTCGAGGTGGAAGATGGCCCGGTCCTTGTCCCCCCACTTCCCGCCGTAGCCCGTCTCGATCAGCACCCGACGCTCGCCGTCCTCCAGCAGCAGACAGTTCGACTGCAGATCGATCCGGTTCTTGTCATCACACTCGACCATCCGCGCCCACAACGCCTTCGGCACGACGCCGAACATCGAACCGCCGTCGAGCCGGAAGGCGCCGGCCCGCAGGAGCCGCCAGGACCACTGGTGTGCACTCGTCGCTGAAGTCGTCATGGCGGCAGGATACCGCGCGTCGGGCTACACTCCGGGTATGTCCGAAACCGCGACCGAACAACTCGTGCTGACCACCCGGCCCGACGACGGGATCGCCGTCGTCACCATGAACCGGCCCTCCGCCCGCAACGCCCTCTCGCTCGAACTCATCGACGCCCTCGGCGACGCCGTCGACGCGATCGCGGCCGACGAATCCGTCCGCGTCATGATCCTCGCCGGCGAGGGGAAAGCCTTCTGCGCCGGCATGGACCTCAAGGGCGTCATCCAGGACGCGCAGAAGATGGCGACGATGCTGCTCCGACTCTCCGAAGTCAGCCGCGCCATTCGACGACTCGCCATCCCCACGATCGCCCGCGTGCAGGGCGCGGCGGTTGGCGGCGGCTGCGGCCTCATGGTCGTCCCCGACTTCGCGATCACCCACGCGGACAGCAAGGTCGGCTATCCGGAAGTCAGCCTCGGCGTCTGCCCCGCGGTCGTCGCGCCGTGGCTCATCAAGAAGGTCGGCGCCGGTCGCGCCCGCGCGATGCTGCTCGCGGGCGGCGTGATTTCCGGGCAGGCGGGCTTCGAGATGGGACTCGCGACCCACCTCGTCGAACGCGACCAGCTCGAAACCGCCGCGCTCGATCTCGCCCGCGAACTCGCGAAGGGCGGCCCGCACGCGATGGCCGTCACGAAGCACTGGCTGAACGAACTCGACGGCTCGATGGAGGACGCGGTGTTCGAGAAGGCCGCCGCGCTGAGCGCCGAAGTCATCGCAGGTGAGGAAGCGCAAGGTCGGTTGCGGAAGTTGTTCGGCTGACGCGCCGGTCGTCGAGAAGCGCGTCGACGCACCTCGTCCGAACGCCTACCCCTCGATCCCCCGCAACCAGATCTGCAGCCGCAGGTTCGTCTTCGGCGGCACCTTCTCGCCGTACCCGTCGCGTCCCCAGTGCTGGTGCGGCTGCAGCATGACCTCCCGCATGCCGCCCCGGCGCATCCCCTCGACCGTCTTGTCGACGCCCTCGATCACCGTCCGGGCGCCGAGTTCAAACGCGTAGCCCTTCTGATTGAGGACCTCGCCGCCATCGGGGAGCGTGATGACGTAGTCGACCGTGACGATGTCGCCCCGCTCCGCCGCCGGCCCCCGCCCGATCTGCTCCGACACCACCGGCATCGGCGCATCCGTGATATTGATGGAGCGATCGCGACAGCCGGCGAGAACGAGGAACAGCACGCCGACCGCCGGGCCGGCGCAGCGGCGCGACAGGGTTCTTCGCAAGGCACGTTGTGGACGTCGGCGCAGCATACCCACATGATCGACCGGATCCCGCCCGGCGCTCACCGCCGACACGCGCTTCGCGTCCGATGTGGGTTGATGACACGCCCCGCCCGCCCGATTCTTACCGGACGCGGCGATCTGCCGCGATCGCGGGGCGTCAGGCGGCGGGCGTCAGCATGCGAGTCGCCACGAATCGATAGACGAGCGCGACCAGCAGCCCGCCGCCGAGCAGGACGACGATGAGGATCAGGCCCCGCTCGAAACTCCGATCAATCAGCGCCTCCATCGACATCTGCGCCCGATCCGCGGCGGCCGTGAGATCGGTCGATCGGTCCGTCCACGCCGGTGACGCCATAAGTTCCGTCAACGAATCGACGAGGCGGTTGAGCTGTTCAACCGTGGCCGTCGTGGAATCCAGCGTCGCCTGGTACGCCGCGATGTCGAACGACGCCGCATCGCCGTCGCCCGGCGTCGCGGCCTGATCGCTGCGGGCGAGGCTGGCCCGCAGTTGTTCGGTCGACGCGATCGTCGCGTTGAGCGTCGTCGCGAGGCTGGTCCCGGCGTCGACCGTCTCCCGCAGATCGCCGAGGAGTCCCCGGAGCCGTTCGTCCTCCTGCTCGAAGACCTCGAGCAGCGCCTCGCGTTCCGCCGCCACGCCGTCGAACGCCTGCTGGATCGCCGCCTCCCGCTCGTTCGTGACGATGACGGCGAGTTGATCGAGCGCCGCCTCGCGTTCCCGTGCGACCATTGCTTCGACCTGGCTGATCGCGGCTGCGCGCTCTTCCGGGAACTGCGTGAGCAGGGACTCCGCGGTGGTGCTGATTCGTTCGCTCGACGCCGTCACCTGGTCGGTCGCGTCGAGAAGTCGCTGCACGTCCGGCTCGGCCAGCGACTCCTTGACCACCGTCTGCGCCCGCCACGAGAGGATCATCGGCAGACGCTTCGCCCAGAAGAAACTCCGCTCAGCCAGCAGACGCGTTTGCAGCAACTGCTGCGCGGTCGGCGTCAGACCGGCGAGCGGATCCAGTCGGAAGAGCGAGAGCAGGCTCCGGCCGCCTTCCAGCCGCGCCCCGGCGACGCTGCGCTCCTCGGCGAAGTCGCTCGCGCGGATGGACGACACGAAGATCTCGTCGCGATACCGGGCGCGGATCTCCGGGATCAGGGCCCGGAGCGCGGCGAGTTGCTCGTCGTCCAGTTGCCGATCCGTGATCCGCCAGATCTCGTCCTCGAGAAAACGGAACGCCGCGAGCATCCGTTCGCCGGGGTCGCTCAGGCGCTCGGGGATCCAGTATTCCTCGACAACCGCCCGCTGCAGCGTCACGACGACCGTCAAGTCGAGCAGGGCGCCGGTCGGGTTCCGGCCCGCCGCGATCGCAAGGGCGTTCTCGACGCAGCGAAGCTTCATTTCGTGCAGTTCGCGCCGCACCGCCGCCGGCTGCGACTGCGCTGTCTCATCAATCGCCTGAGCCACGACCGCGACGTAGGTGTCAGCGAATGTCATGACCTCGACCTGAAGTTCATCGATGGACGCCGAAGAGGCCGCGGGCGGCGGTCCCATGATCCGTACCGTCTCGCACGACCCCGCCGTCAGCAGCGCCACGAGGAGACACCCGCCCGCCGCGCCGCGCCGCACCACGGATGACCGTCGTCGGACGCCTTGCGACCGGAGCGCCGAGAAACGCGTCCACATGAAAAGCCCCGCCAAGAGAACTCTGCACACGACCGGGAAATGAATCATCGTCATGCATCATGGCCCGCCGCTGCTTCGACCGCAACTGTCTCGCACCGGTTCGAGGCTCAGGGGCGCCGCGATCGCGCACGGCGGACAACGATCGGCCCCGGGACCATCACAGGGACGAAAACGCCGGCGCCCGTCTCAGACGACCGCCGGCGTTCCGGGTTCGCGAGGCGGGGACGCCTCAGTCGCAGTATTCCTCCGGGCATTCGCGGCTCATGGTGTAACCGCAGCAGCAGGCCGTCAGCCAGTACACGGCGCCGCCGTAGCTCACCTGGTCCTCGACACACCCGTCCTTCCAGCGGCTCTTGTGGTAGGTCCACTCCCAGTCCACGCCGGCCGGCGTCGGCGGCAGCGGAATCTCCGCGAAGGTCGGGAACTCGCCGCCCGGCGGGAGCATGCCGTCCGACCCGGGAATGCGGAACAGCAACTGCGGCTGGCGAGGAATCGGCAACGCCGCCGGATCCGGCGCCGGGGCCGCGATCGCCGTCTCCGCCGCCGCCTGCGCTTCCGCCTGTCCGTTCGTCATGGCCATCGACATGACCGCCGCCGCGATCACGACACACACAATCCCCAGCGTCTTTGAAATCGACATGGGCGCACCTTCCGGGAGCCTGGCTCCCCAATGAGAAACCCCGACGCTACGAACGCCGACCCGGGACCGCCATGCTATTCAGAAAGTTACATAGGTCGATGCACGCATGGTCCGTCGTTCTTCCATCCGCCACGACGCCCGGCCGCGTGGTGTCCGCCGCCGGATGCATGAAATAACTCGCCGGCCCCGGGTCGGAGCCGGCGAGCGTCGTGAGGCCCGTCGCCGAACGGCCGTCAGTTCACAAAGACGTAGCCGGTCGCTCCGCCCGGGCAGTCGCGGCAGCCCGACGGGTTGCTGGCGTAGAACTTCGCGCCCCACTTGCCCGTCACCAGCGTATTGCCGTCGGCGTCGATCAGCCGAAATCGACCGGGACGGTCGAAGGGGCCGGGACACGTGCCCGGGCAGTCGATGCACACGAGATTCCCGACGGCGAAATCAGGATGCTCGCCCTCGGCGGTGAGAATGCGATACACGCAGTACTCGTCGCCGTCAGGCGCCATGCCGTCGCTGCTGAAGGTGATGATCTGCTCCACCGGAAGCGGAATCGGGATCGCCGCGTCGCTCGAACGGGCGACGAGGAAGATCGCGGTCGCCGCCGCCGCCAGCACGAGTACGGCGCCGATCAGTCTTGAACGTGTCATGGGCACAGTCCTTTCCGGGAGCGCTGCTCCCTTAAGCTTCGCCCCGAACCTATGACGCCGCCGCCGGCGCCGCGATGCTATTGAGAAAGTCATATGCATCGATGAGGAACGAATGTCGTTCCTTGCCCATCAAGCTCCGCGTCGCGATGCCCGCCCACTCAGTCGGAACATCCCCATTCGGCCAGGAGCGCCGCCAGATCGCCCGGACCGTACGGCCCGCCCCAGGAAGCGAGGAGAACGGCGAGGTCGGCCGCGTTCACGACGCAGTCGCCGGTCAGATCAAAGGCGCACGGGCAGCCGCCGGGGCTGCAGGTCAGGGTGAGAGTCCCCGTTCCCTCGTCGTTCGGATTCCAACCGCCGACGCGGATCGTGTAGCACTGGCCGGCGACAACGCTGACGACGACTTCCGACGTGAAGCCGAGGCAGTCCTCCGCATCGTCGTTGCAGCCGAGCAGGGCGTCATCCCCGGGCGGGCAGATGGTGCATCCGACGTAGACGACGAGGTCCGTGTCGTAGTCCGCCGCGTCGCAGGTGCTCACCGTCAGCGTCCCGGTGCACGTGGCGACGAAGGTGTACCAGATGTCCTCATACGTCTGCCCGTCGAACTGGCAGAACGGGTGCGCAAGGCCGTCGGTCGCCGCGTTGATGGTCGAGAACGGCGTCGACCCGACGCCGATGTCCTGTCGGTTCACGCAGAGATCATTCGATGGCGCGACGCACTGGCCGATCGCGGCGCCTGCGCAGATCTGATCCCACTCGGCGTCACAGCAGAACGGGTCCTGGTCGCAGATCAGCATGCAGCATCCCACGTCATCGCAGCCCGGCGTGCCGTTGGCCTCGTCGCATGGTCCGGCGCCCGGGCCGCACGGAGCGATCCCGTCGTCGTACGTGAACGTGAAATCGAATGCGCCGGTCCCGGA
Source organism: Phycisphaerales bacterium (assembly GCA_965227335.1). Taxonomy (GTDB): domain Bacteria; phylum Planctomycetota; class Phycisphaerae; order Phycisphaerales; family SM1A02; genus CBDDFV01. Next base: position 285,302 of record CBDDFV010000012.1, on the reverse strand, counting down.
GCCGATGCCCTGACCGCCGAAGTCGACCGCGGCGGATCCGTGCGCTTCGGCCGTCAGCGTATAGGTCCCTGGCGAAAGGACGCCGCTCAGTGAGAACATGTTCAACCCGCACGGACAATCCGGCGGCTGACAGCCGAAATCGCAGGCCACGACCGTCTTCGAGAACACCGTGCCGGCCGGGCCCGTGAGTTGCACCTCGGCGCGATTGGCGGTGCACGGGAGACCGCTCCCGGCGAGCGTGCACGCCGCGGTGATCTCGCCGACGAGCTGCCATTGGACGCTGGCGCCCGAAACCGTGAAGGTGGCCGTGAGCATCGACGAGCCGGCCCCGCCCGCCTCAGCGAACGGCCCGGACGCCGACGCGTCCCCCATCGCGCTCCCCGTCCCGAAGATCAGACCGGGCGCGATCGTCGTGAACTGATTCGCCCCGCCCGCGCCGTCAGACCCGCCCGCCGACGCATTGGCGTTCACGTTGCTGAACCACGCGCCGAATGCGTCGGTCGAGTCGTCCTCGGCGTCGCTGTCGGTCAGGGGCGGAACGCAGTCGGACCCGCAGTCGGCGCCGGCGCTGGCCTCCACCGAGCGATCGGCCGAGGTCAGCAGGACATCCGCCCGGAGCGACGACGCCAGGAACAACACCGCGATCACAGACAGAAGTCGATTCATCGGATCCCTCTCAAAGATCGCGGGCGGCCGTCATGCCGGGCGCGCAACCAGACGTTGCCATTGCACCGCCGCCGCGGCGCGGCGACGACGGGGATTCCGACCCGATTCGCACGAGCGGCCGCCAAAAAAAGACCCGATCTCCAACGCAGAGATCGGGCGCGACTGAGAGGGACACGAGAGAAGTTGCGGCCGACGTCGTGTCGCCGGCCCCGCTCCGCCCCGATCGTGCGACCGAGTTACGAAGCGTCTTCACCCCCCAATGCGAGCCCGCCGCGAGAATGGGACACGATTGACCACGGAATTCCGCGATTTCCCGCCGCGCCCTATCATCACGCCGTCCCAACCCCCGCCCCGACCCCTCGGGACCCCCCCACGACTCACGCGGCCGACCACCGGCCAGGAGGCAGAGCAGCCATGACGCGGCGACCGGATCAGCCCACCCCCCGTCAATCCCTTCGTATCACCACCGCCGCCCTCGGCGTCGCCGCGGCCGCGATCCTCCTCGCCGGCAGCGACGCCGCCGTCGCCCAGACCAGCCGCGCGGCGGACACCGGCGCGACCAGCGGCGACGATCTCCCGTCCGTCCGCCTCCAGGAGACCTTCGGCGGACGCACCTTCACCCGACCCATCTGGGCGGATGAGTTCCCCGACGGGTCCGGACGCTTTCTCGTCGCGGAGCAGCGCGGCCGCCTCCTCGTCTTCCCCGACGAGCGCTCCGACGAGGCCGAGGTCTTCATCGATCTTCGCGAGTCCACCCGCTTCAAGCACAACGAAGAGGGCCTGCTGAGCGTCGAGTTCCATCCGGACTTCGCGAACAACGGCGAGGTCTTCCTCTACATGTCCAAGAGCGAGCCGCGCCGCACCACGCTCTCGCGCTTCACCGTCGATTCCGGCGACCGCAACCGGCTCGATCCTGCGTCGGAAGAGGTCATCATTGACATCGAACAGCCGTACGGGAACCACAACGGCGGCACGGCGCTGTTCGGGCCGGACGGCATGATGTATCTCGCGATCGGCGACGGCGGCTGGGCCAACGATCCGCACGACCACTCGCAGAACCTCGGCACGCTGCTCGGCACGGTCATCCGCATTGATGTCGAGAACACTGGCGCCGACGGCGGCGCGTACGCGATTCCCGCCGACAATCCCTTCGTCGATCGCGACGACGCCCGCCCCGAGATCTGGGCGTACGGCCTGCGAAACATCTGGCGGATGAGCTTCGATCGCGAAACGGGCGAACTCTGGGCCGGCGACGTCGGGCAGAACAAGTGGGAGGAGATCGACCTCGTCGTGAAGGGCGGCAACTACGGCTGGAACCTGCGCGAAGGAAAGCACCCGTTCAAGAGCGCGCAGACCGAAACCGATTCCGGCGTGCCGCTCGTTGAACCCGTCATCGATTACCCGCGCGACAAGGGCCAGTCCGTCACCGGCGGCTACGTCTATCGCGGCGCGAAGATGCCCGGCCTCGCCGGCGCCTACATCTACGCCGATTACCAGACGGGGATCACCTGGGGACTTCGCTACGAGAACGGCGACGTCACCGCCGTCCGCGAAATCCTCGTCGGCCCCAAGACGTACGTGACGTCGTTCGGCGAGGACGAGGCCGGCGAACTCTTCGTCTGCGGCTTCAACTCCCTGAACGGGCGCGGCGACCGCGGGGCGGGAAAGGTCTACCGCCTGGTGGAATGACCGGCGACGCCATGTCGTCAATGAACACGACAACAGCCCGGCGAAGTTCATCGCCGGGCTGTTCGTCTGTCATCGGAGTTCAATCAAGCCGCCCGGCGTCATCTCTCGCTCACGCCACCTCATCGTGCAGCGATGACGTTACGAGCAGCAGACACCCGCCCTTGGTGTACTGCACCGGGTGCAGACTGCCGGCCGTCGCCCGCTGGTAGTCGCCCGCGTGCATGACGAGTTCGTCGCCGACGTGCAGGTCGCCCTCGAGAACGTAACACTCCTCGGGCTCGTCGTGCACGTGCGGCACATACGCCGCGCCAGGCGCCATGCGGAACATCGCCGTCATCCGGTTGCGTTGCTCATCAACGAACAGCCGACGCACCTGGATGCCATCGACGCCCGTCTCCTCCCAGTCGCCCTCTTCGGACCGCAGCGTGAAGAGCGGCCCGTCGGCCTGATCGCCCTTCCAGTCCCGCCAGACCTGTACGTGGTCATGGTCATGTTCGTCGTCGTCGTTCGCGGCGGCTTCATTGTCGCGCCGGTGCGAACCGTCCGCGAGCGCGCCGGTGCGGACGAGCAGGGCGCTCTTGATCGTCGCGGGCGGAATCAGGGACGGGGCGCCGTGCAGCAGATGCGCCGTGACGTCGTCCAGTTCACGCACCGCCGCGATCAGCGCCGCCTCGCCCGCGGCGAGACGCGCCTCCACTGCGTCGTGCTCGTCGGGCGTCAGGGCGCCGGCGACATACAGCGCGGCGAGGTCGCGCGGATCATCACGATCCGCGGCGGGGGTCGGGTTGGAGCCGGTGTCGTGCGTCATGACGTGGGGGCCTCGTTCGAGTCAGCCGGATGAGGGAGCACATCACGCAACTTCGCAATGCCGAGACGGATCCGCGTCTTGATCGTCCCCAGGGGCTCGCCACGCAACGAAGCAATCTGCTCGTGCGTCAGCCCGCGGTAGAACGACAACTCGATCGCGTCGCGTTGCGGCTCGGGAAGCAGCTCCAGCGCGGCGGACGTGGATTCGTCCGTCAGCCCGCCCGCCTGGATCGTCACGTGACTCCCTGGTACTTCGTCGACTTCACCCTCATGAAGTGCACGGGTCGACGCGCTCCGAGCACGCCGGCCCCGCAGATGATCAATCGCTCGATTCCTCGCAATCCGAAGCAGCCAGACCGCCGGCGGACCCGCCGCCGCGTCATACTGCTCCGCCTTCCGCCAGACCTGCCAGAACACCTCCTGCAGCAGATCCTCCGCCTCCCGGCGATCGCCGGTGAGCTTCACCAGAAGCCCGAACAGCCGCGGGGCGAACTGGTCGTACAGCCGGGCGAAGGCCCGGGTGTCGCCGCCCACGATCCCGGCCATCAGTTCGACGTCCGCCGTCACGCCGGCCCCGGCTCGTCCGCGGGAACTCACGGTCGTCTCGGCCATGGGGCGGGTCGTCCTGGGCGACAAGGTCGAAGTGACAGGAAGATCGGGCACGTACGAGGCGATACGGACGCCCGGACGGGCGCGATCTCCGGAACCGGGAAAAAAATCACGACCCGCCGCCGCGGCTCACCCCGCCGCCCCGCCCCCAGACGTCCGGCACGTCCCCGTGACTCGCCAGGATCCGGCTCCGGATCCCCCCCCGCCCCCGCCAGATCGTCTCCACCTGCAGCCACGCCGGATCGAGGAACGCCGCGAGGTCGTCGCGGATCCGATTCGTCACCGCCTCGTAGTAGATTCCCTCGTTGCGGAACGACTGGTAGTAGAGCTTCAGCGACTTCAACTCCACGCACGTCGCGCCCGGCTCGTAGCGGAGCACGATCTCACCGAAGTCGGGATGGCCGGTCTTCGGACAGACCGACGTGAACTCCTCGTTCGTGTGCTCGATCACGAACGCCGCGTCAGTCGGCGTGGGAAACGATTCGAGAAGGGCGGGATCAGGCATGAGGGCTCTCAGCACATCGCGGCGAACGGGACGGATCAGCAGAGCGCATGATTCCCGCCGACCGCGGGCGGGAATCGTGGAACCGCACTACACAATATCGCGGAAAGATGAGATGGACGCGTCCGGCTGAGACCGAACCGCTTTCGCCCGATGCGTCGACAAGGGGCCAGCGCGAATCTTCGCCAGCACCGTGACGATCGCGAACGACGGCGTCCGCCGCCGATGACGCGATCGCCGCGCGCGGGGCGACGACGGGTCTCGGGACTCTCCCCGTCGTCGACGCGCGGTGTGGTGACCCGCGCAAGGCCTGCGACGGGCTGTCGCCCATGACGCGTTCACGCGGAATGAAACAGCCCGTCCGCCGCGCCCTTTCGGGGCGATACGCCCGCGGGGCCCGTCTCGCTCGAACCCCTGCCCGAGCGCCACGGCCCCAAGGGCGGTTTGCGAACAGACGAACACTCTCCCCTCCCCACTGCTCCACTGCTCCACTGCTCCACTTTCCACTTTCCCCTCCCCACTGCTCCATTGCTCCCCCTCTCCACTTTCCACTCTCCCCTCCCTACTGCTCCACTGCTCCACTCCTCCGGTCCAACCCCGTCCGTCGACCCCGAACAGTGGAACAGTGGAACCGAGAAACAGTGAACGCCGATCAGGCTCGCGCAACAAAAAGCCCGACGTGAAGACGCCGGGCCGGGTGATCAATGCGTTGTCGTCACCTGGGGGTCGGGGCTCAGCCGGAGATGTCCTCGAGCAGACGCTCGATCGCGATGTCCAGCTTGTCATCCGTCAGGTAGGCGTCGTCGGCGATCGACGTCCGCACCTGCTCGACGAGGTCCTCGCGGACCGACGGCAGCTTGCGGAGCTGATCGAGCAGACGCGCCTGCTCCGACAACTCGACGCGGTCCCGGGCCCGGCCGTCGGCCAGACCCTCGTCCACGCCCCGTGTACTCGTCCCGTTCGTCCGAACGAGCCCCTCGGGTCGGGCCAGCGGGCCCACCCCACCCTGTCCAATGGAGGCAATATCGGGCATGAAATCCAGGTCTCCTTCGCGACGTCGCGTCGCGTCTTGTCCTCGGCGACTCGGCGAATCCGACCCCACACACGTCGGATTCACGGACGAATCCCGCACCCCCCCGCCGCGGTTCCGTCCCGTCTGAGCCGGTGATCCAGTCTTGAGTCTGATCGGCAACTTTGGCGTTCGACAATACCGCTCGTTACACTTTCCTGTTCCCGGACGATCGGCCCCCACCCCGCGACCACGCCCCGGTCCATGGGCCCGAACCCCCCGATCCGACATGCACGAACTTCGCCGAACCGATAATCGACGCCGCACCGCGGTCGCGGCCCTCATCACCGCCGTCATCCTCCTCGGGTGCGGCGAAACCACAGCCCCGTCGAGCGGGCTCGTCTATCGGTCCCCCGTCCTTCCCGACGACGCGAAAAAAACACAGACATCAGGATCGATCGATCTGTCCGCCCCGCAGGCGAGGCAGAATATGCCGACCCCGCGCCGATATGACCCCGCCGACGTCGCCGATCGCGCACGAACCGCCGTCGCCGAGAACCGACGCTACGGCAACCGACGACGCTCCCGTGCCTGGACCCCCTCACGCGACGCGGAACCGATCGAGATCTCCGCCGCGCCCGCCCTGCCCACCCTCCCCAACCAGGCCTTCGACGACGCCGAAGCCGCGTTCACCAACACCGCCGACCCGTCCATGCTCGAGAATCTCGACGGCGCGGCGTCGAGCGCGGATCCCACCCCCGTCGATGACCTCGCCGCGTGGTCCCCCGGCGGCGCCTCCCCCTTCGCCGACGCCGCGACCGAGCCGGCCCCCGTCGCCCCCGCCGATGACCCGACCACCCCCGCCGCTGATGACGACATGGGACCCATCGGCGACGGCGGCGCGTGGGCCGTCATGCTGATGACGTTCTCCGGTGAGAACGGCGCGGCCGAAGCCGCCGCGGCCCTGCCCCAACTCCGACAGGAGTACCCGGAGTTCGGCGGAGACCTCCGCATCAAGGAACTCCCCTCCGGCGCCGTGATCGTGACGGGACAGTTCGACGGACCGAAGGACCCCGCGGCGGAGCCCGTCCTCGCCCGCATCCAGAAGATCACCCGCAACGGCGCGGCGCCCTTCGCCCGTGCGCACCTCGTCCCCGACCGCCAGTCCAACGTCCGCGCCGCCCTTGACCCCCTCAACCTGCTGTCCGTTCGTCGCCAGTATCCGAACATCGATCCGCTCTACACCCTGCAGGTCGCCGTCTGGGGGGACTACGACAGCGGGCAGTTCACGATGGACCAGATCGCCCGCCGCGCCCGGACGGAGGCGCAGCGACTTCGCGCCCAGGGCTACGACGCGTATGTGCACCACACGCCGGAGCAGATGCTCAGCGCGATCACCATCGGCGTCTTCACGTCCGAGGACTACGATCACCAGGCGGGCATCTTCTCCAGCCGCGTCACCGCCCTCGTCAAGGCGTTCCCGCACCAGCTCGTCAACGGCGAGCCGCTCGACGTGCCGAAGTACGCCCGCTTTCCTGAGCGCGGCACGAAGAGGCTCGCGCCGCAGCTGGTCGAAGTCCCCGATCTCCGCTGACGGAGTCTTCCCATGCCCCGCGCCCGCTACGACGTGCATCCTGCGGTTGATCACACCGCCGCGATGCTCCGCAGCCTCCCTGACCGCACTGGTCATTCGATCGACGACTGGATCCGCCTGCTCCAGCGTCAGAAGCTCGAGGACGCCAAGGCGGAGCGGGCGTGGCTGCGTTCGGAGCATCAGCTTGGCGGCCCGACCGCGAATCTCATCGTCGACATCAGCGCCGGCGAGGGCGGCGACTTCAGTGACGAGAAGACGTATCTCGCCGCCGCGCCGAAGTACGTCGACGCGATGTACGCCGGCAAGAAGGCGCACCTTCGCCCGCTTCACGATCGGCTCGTCGAGCTGGCCCGGGATCTCGGCGACGACATCCGTATCAGTCCGTGCCGGACGATGGTTCCCGTGTACCGCGCCCACGTCATTGCCCAGATCAAGCCGTCGACCCAGACCCGCATCGACCTCGGACTGGCGCTGAAGAAGGCGAAACGAAAGCCCACGAAGCGCCTCATCGACACCGGCGGCGCGGCGAAGGGCGACCGCATCACCCACCGCATCCCTCTGCTGTCGCTCGACGACATCGACGACGACGTCCGCACGTGGCTCGAGACCGCCTACGAGGCCGACGCGTAGACCCGTAGAAGCGGAGAGACGTAGGTTCCGCACAAATGTGCGGAACGTGCTCCGCGACGCCGCGGCCAACCCGCGGTCGATCGTCGAAAGGCGTCTGTCGAACGCTTCGGCGATCAGACGGCCGCCGAACGAGAACACGATCACCGAGCATGTCGTACCACCGCGTGTGGAACCTGCTGCGCTTTACGGATGACCACGGAGCTGGTGTGGTTGATCGCGGAGCACGTTCCGCACCTTCGTGCGGAACCTACCGCGTCCCGCCGGCCCACGGAACGACAAAAGACCCCGGCCGGGGAGGCAATCCGGCCGGGGTCAATCCAGGGCGATGCGGCGTCTCCACGCCGTTGACGCAGACCATGCGTCACAATGCATCAGGAGCACCCGAAAGGTCGCAATCAAAGGCGACCCCCGCCACCCCGCGGCGACGACTTCTGACGCGCGGCGTCGACCTGCGCCGACCAACCCCATAATCACCCCTTACAATGCCCCGCATGACGTCCGCCCCCCGCGAACACATCGCCATCTACGCCGGATCCTTCGATCCCATCACGTCGGGACACCTCGACGTGCTCGCCCGAGCGCGAACCATGTTCGATCGCATCATCCTCGCCATCGGACATAACCCGCTCAAGGCCGGCCTCTTCTCCTTCGAGGAACGCGTCGAGATGGCGACCCAACTCGTCGACGACATGGTCCGCGAACATCCCGACGACGCCCCCGTCGCCGTCCGACACTACTCCGGACTCACCGTCGACTTCGCCCGCGAAGTCCACGCCTCCGTCATCCTGCGCGGCATCCGCAACATCACCGACCTCGCCGCCGAGACCCAGATCGCCATCACCAACCGACAGGTCGCCGATATGGAGACCGTCTTCATCATCACCGGCGAACAGTACGCCTTCACCAGCTCCAGCCTGATCAAACAGGTCGCGGCCCTCGGCGGCTCCCTCGATCGACTCAGCCCCCTCGTCCCCCCGCTCGTCATCGAACGACTCAACGCCAAACGCAACGACCCCGCCGATCCCCTCGGCAAACTGATCCACGATCCGTTCACCGCGTAAGCCGATCCCCTGCTCCCCTGCTCCCCTGCTCCCCTGCTCCAATCCCTCCCTCGCCAGTGACCGCCAACTACAAAGTCATCTCCATCGGCGCCCTCCCCGCTCACCCGCTCTGGAACGAGAAGGGCGACGTGCGCACCGGGCACGCCACCACCACCCTCCTCCAGGCGGACGACGCAAACATCCTCGTCGACCCCGGACTCCCGCCCTCCGTCTTCCTCGCCCGCATGTCCGAGCGCACCAACGTACGCAAGGAAGACATCACCCACGTCTTCCTCACGTCGATCACCGCCGACCACATGCGCGCCCTGCCCGCCTTCGAGAACGCCGCGTGGTACGCGTTTGAAACCGAACGCACCGACGCCCTGCACGCCTGCGAGGCCCAACTCGACGAAGCCCGCGACGGCGGCGACCGGGAGCTCATCGAGATGCTCGACTGGCGCACGCAACAGATCGAACGCATCAAGCCCGCTCCCGACAAACTCGCCCCCGGCGTCGACCTCTTCCCCGTCCCCGGCGTCACCGCCGGCGCGTGCGGACTCCTGCTCCCCCTCCCCCGCTTCACCGTGCTCATCGCCGGCGACGCCGTGCCCACGATCGAACACCTCGAGCGCGGCCAGGTCCTCGCCTCCGCCGCCAACCCCGAAGAGGCCCAGGCGTCATTCCAGGAAGCGGTCGAGATCGCCGACTTCTTCATCCTCGGACGCGACAACGTCGTGGCGAACCCCGTGCGCCGACTCGGCTGAGCGGGCACACCACACAACCACCACGCGGCGCCCCAAACGGCGCACCCCAGCCCCCGCCTCCGGCGGGGGACATCGCGCGATCAACACGCGGCGCCCGAAACGCCGCGCCCCAGCCCCCGCCTCCGGCGGGGGACATCGCGCAATCAACACGCGGCGCACCAAACGGCGTGTCCGCGGGCGGCGGGGGCGCACAATCAACACGCGGCGCACCAAACGGCGTGTCCGGGGGCGGCGGGGGCGCACGATCAACACACGGCGCCCGAAACGCCGCACCCCAGCCCCCGCCTCCGGCGGGGGACATCGCGCAACCAACACGCGGCGCACCAACGGCGTGTCCGCGGGCGGAGCCCGCGTCCCGGTGCGCAACACGCGCCGCCGCGCATCGCGTACCATCCGCACCATGTCGTCCCTCGCCGCCCTCGCCGGACGTTTCATCGTGTTCGACGGTCCCGATGGATCGGGCAAGTCGACGCAGTTTCAGCGCTTCGCCGCCGCGTGTCGCGCGGCGGGCGTCCACGTCAACGAAGTCCGCGAGCCCGGCGGCACCCCCATCGGCGAGCAGATCCGCGACGTCCTCCTCGATCCCGCCAACGTCGAGATGTCCGTCCGTTGCGAGATGATGCTCTACATGGCCAGCCGCGCCCAACTCATGGACGAACGCGTCACGCCCGCCCTCGCCCGCGGCGAGATGGTCCTCGCGGATCGCTTCGTCAGCTCCACCCTCGCCTACCAGGGAACCGCCGGCGGTCTCGATCCCGCCGACATCATCGCGGTCGGACAGATCGCCATCGGCGAACGCTGGCCCGATCTCACCGTCGTCTTCGATGTCGATGAACAGACCGCCGCGTCGCGTCTGAATCCCCTGCTCGATCGCATGGAGCAGAAGGGCGCCGACTTCCACCGACGCGTCCGTCAGGGCTACCTCGATCAGGCCGCGGCGTACCCGGACCGATATCTCGTCGTCGACGCCCGGCCCGAGCCCGACACGGTGTTCGCCGCGCTGCACGAGGGCGTGACCGACTGGCTCGCGACGCACCGCTGATTTTTCCTCGGGGATGTTGACTCGACGCCGTTCGTATACCGGATGAAACGCCGACCTCATGCGGGGGCGGCGCGAAGACGCGTTCGCGATGTCAGTGCGGCCGGAGTGGCCGCCGCGCGATATGCGTATTCACACCACAGAGGACAGATCAGATGAAACGACTCACGATGATGTCGGGCGCGATCCTCGCGCTCACGCTGCTCGCCTTCACCGGCCCGGCTCGCGCAGGCGGTCCGCCGACGCCGCAGGAGATCGCGCAACAGTGCGTGCAGACGCTCGCGCAGAAATCCAACCTCTGCGCCCAGCGCAACGCCATGCGGGCCATGGCGTGCGTCGCCAAGGTGAACGAACTGCAGGACGAGGGCCAGAACCTCGCGGCGTTCCTCGTCGCGGCGGAGTGCGTGCAGCGGACGGTCTTCCGCTCGCAGGTCTGCATCAACCAGCTCGACAACCTGAGCGACAACTGCAGCGTGGTCCTGCTCGACCTCGACGCCCCGGCCCTCGCCGAACTCGTCAACGAGGCGGGACAGACCGCCAAGCAGAACGTCGCCGAATCGCGTCAGCTGGCGCTGCAGGCCATCTTCACGGCGCTCAACGACTGAGCGTCTTCATCGCACCCCTGAGCCATCACCCGAGGGCGGCGCTCCGGCAGCGTCGCCCTCGTTACGCGCCGCGATGATCGTCAGTCAGCCCGTGCTCTTCCCGATCAGGAAGTACAGGATCATTCCGATGAGCGGCAGCAGCAGCACCACCAGGGCCCAGAGCACCTTCCAGCCCACCGACTTCGCCGCGCCGATGATGCTCACCAGGGCGATGATGTCCAGGATGAGAACGATCAGACCAACAAGTCCGTATTCCATACCGAACCCCACTTCCTTCCACCGGTCGGGACTTCAATGTCGTCCGTCGCTCGGCGGCGGACGATTCACATCCGGCCGCGGGTCTTACACCACCACGCCGCCGAGAATGTTCGCCGCCTTCTTCACGATGTCCTCGTGATGAAGCCCGCACAGCCGCAGAACGTCCTCTTCCGTGCGGGCGCTCTTCGGAATCCGCTTCACGAACATCTGTTCGATCGTGAACGCGTCGCCCGATTCGGTGCACGCGTCGGCGACGGCGGAACCCATCGCCCCGCCGTAGTTGTCCTCGACGGTCAGAATGTAACCATTGTTCTGGTTCGCAAGATCAAGCAACGCATCGCCGTCGAACGGAATCGAATACAGGTCGACCAGCGTCGCGTCGATGCCCGCCTTGTCGAGCGCGTCGATCGCCTTGTTGCACTCGTGCACCATGTAGCCGCACGCCACGATCATCAGATCGCGTCCCTCGTTCAGCACCTCGAACTTGCCGAGGTTGAAGACCGTGTTGTCGTCGTAGAGGAACTCGACGTCCGGACGCAGCGTCCGCATGTAACAGGCGCTCTCGTACTCCGCCATGACCTGCGTCAACGCATACGCGGCGTACGCGTCCGACGGCTGCAGAACGTAGCAGCCCGGGTTGCCGCGATGATCCGTCATCGTCGAAAGAGAACGGAACCACGCCACATCCGGCAGCGACATCTGCGACGGTCCGTCCGCCGCGAGCGAAATGCCCGCGTGCGAACCGATGATCTTCAGATTCGCCCCGGAGTTGATCGCCATCTCGATCTGGTCGTACCCCCGCGTTGCGAACTTCGCGAACGTCGACGCAAACGGAATCTTCCCCGCCGCCGACAGACCCGCCCCCACCGAGTACATGTTCTGCTCCGCGATCTTGCACTCGACGAAACGCGACTCGAGGGCGCCGTCGTTCGCGAACCACTCCGAGAACGTCGAGTTCGAGACGTCGGCGTCCAGCACGAAGATGTCCGGATTCGCGTGACCCAACGCCCGCAACGCCAGACCGTACGCGCGGCGGGTCGCGAACTTGCCCGCCTTCAGCGTCATCTCCATGTCGTACTGCTTCATCGCCTCCGTGAAGGTCGGCAGATCGCCCTCCGTCGTCGCCGGCGGCGTGTACTCCTGCGGCGGATAGATCTTCAGCTCATCGCCCGACAACGCCGACGTCAGACTCACCCGCGTCGTGTCCAGCTCCGCCATGATCTCGTCGAGCTTCTCGCCCGTCGCCGGCTTGCCGTGCCAGCCGCCCCCCTGGATCGAGGCCGCCCCCCACCCCTTCACCGTCTTCGCCACCACCGCGATCGGACGCCCGCCCTCGGCGAGCTCCCGGAACTTCTCGAACGCGTCCCGGATCTCCTCCGGCGCGTGACCGTCGATCACGATCGCGTCGAAACCGTACGCCTCCAGCTTCTTCGCCAGCGTCTCCGGCGACTGCTGACCCGACACCGCCGCCGCCTGGCCGTACGCGTTGCAGTTGAAGATCGGCAGCACGTTGATCAGCCCGTGATCCACGATGAAGTCCAGCGCCTCGGCGACCTGACCCTCACGGGCCTCGCCGTCGCCGATGATGCAGTAAATCTTCTTGTCCAGCCCGTCGTGCTTCGCGGCGACGCCCAGGCCCGCCGCGACCGACAACCCCTGACCCAGCGAACCCGTCGCCGCGTCAAAGAACGGGAACCCCTCCATCGGGTTCGGGTGACCATCGATATACGAGTCCGCGGCCCGAAGCGACATCGCGTCGTCACGCGTCATCGGCCGACGCTCGTTGTCGACGCCGATCGCGCCGCCGAGATCCGCGAACGCGGCGTACACGATCGGGACCGCATGCCCCTCCGACAGCACCAGCCGGTCCGACGACGGATACTTCGGGTGGTCCGGCAGCCACCGCATCGTGTGATACATGAGCACGGTGGTCACGTGACCGAGACTCAGCGCCGAGGTGGGATGGCCGCTCCCGGCCTCCGCACACATCGTGAGGGCGAGCTTGTCGAGCTGGATGGCCTTGGCGTGAACAGCGGCTTCGAAGGACATGGAGGCGATTCCTTCCGAGTGGACGGTCAAACAGGCGGCCGAACGGCGCGCACCACCGCGCGGGCGTCCGACCCGTGAATCGAGCAGTATCGCACGACCCGGCCAAACCCGCAACGCCGTCCGCCGTCCCCCACCCGACCGTCCGAGGGCGCCGCACGCCCGCCTTGTGCTACACTGCCCGGCCGGCCAGCCGGCCGTCCAGCAAGAAGAGGTGCCCCCCGCGATGAAGGTCATCTGCGATCGTTCCGCCCTGCATGACGCCGTCTCCCTCACGTCCGGCGTCGTCGCCGCCCGCACGCCCTCCAACGTGCTCAAGTGCGTCCATCTCCACGCCGACGACGGCGTGCTCCGCCTGTCCGCCACCGATCATGAAGTCGGCGTGCGGCTCGGCGTCGAACAGGTCGAAATCGAATCCCCCGGCGAAGCCGTCATCCCCGCGGACAAACTCAACCAGATCGTCCGCGCCTGCGATGATCCGACGCTCACCCTCGAAACCGCGGACCACACGACGAACATCAAGGGCGCCAACTCGCACTTCAAGGTCTTCGGCTACGACCCGAAGGAATTCCCGCCCGTCCGCGAGTTCGGCGACGCCGCCGTGGATACGGAAATCCCTGCGTCCACGCTGTCAAAGCTCGTCGCCCGCACCCTCTTCGCCGCCGCGTCCGAACACTCCCGCTACGCCATCAACGGCGTGCTCTTCGATCGCGAAAAGGACAAGCTCCGTCTCGTCGCCACCGACGGCCGACGACTCGCCATGGCCCAGGGCCCGTGCACCAACGCGAGCGGAAACGACACGTCCTCGTGCATCATCCCGATCAAGACGCTGCAACTGCTCAACAAGGTCATGCCCGATGACGACACCGTCGTCCGCATGGCGCTCGATGACGGACAGGTGCTCATCCAGGTCGGCGAAGGCGACGCCGCGCCCGTCATCTCCAGCAACCTCGTCGAAGGCGCCTTCCCCCCCTTCGAAGACGTCATCCCACGCGATCAGGACAAGAAGGCGTCCTTCGACGCCCAGTCCCTCGCCTCCGCGGTCCGACGCGCGGCGTTGCTCACCAACGAGGAATCCCGAGGCGTGCGTCTCACCTTCGAGGACGGCGGCCTCACCCTGACCAGCCGCGCCCCCGAAATGGGCGAGGCGGAGATCCACCTCGACGTCGAGGACTACCAGGGCGACTCGATCATGATCGGATTCAACCCCGCCTATGTGACCGACGCCCTCAAGGTCCTCGAGCACGACCAGGTGATCTTCGAACTGAAGGCCCCGAACAAGCCCGGCGTCCTCCGCATGGGCACCGACTTCATGTACGTGCTGATGCCCGTGAACCTGTCGTAACCTCCGGCTCCGCCGGAGGATAACGCCAAAACCACCCCCGACGCCCAGGGGCCGCGCGCCCAGCGCGTCGGGTCTGTCCGGCGACATCGGGCCGCGGGCGCGGCTGGCCGGTCACGGCCTTCGATGCGGTTGCGATGCGAGAACAACAACCCCCGGCGGAGCCGGGGGCTGGGGGGAGCCTTTATTGTGAGGTGGGTTCACGCGGCGTGGTTGGCGGCGTCCGCCTCGATGCGAACCGGCAGCCGCATCCGGAAGTGAGCGCCCGCGCCGGGCTCGCTCGGGACGAGTTCGATCGTCCCCCCCGCCTTCTCGACGAGCTGGCGACAGACCATGAGGCCGAGGCCGCTCCCCCCGGGGACGTCGGCGTCCGCCTTGGTCGTGACGAACGGCTCGAAGAGCGTCGCCGCGACTTCGTCGGGGACGCCCGGACCCGTGTCGCGGACATCGATCACCGCCCCGCCGGCCCCGTCACGCGCGGCCTCGATGAACAACTCCGCCCCCGAACGCCCCGCCATCGCGGCGGACGCGTTTAACATAAGATTGACCATAACCTGTTGCAAGGCAATAGGTTGTACGGCGACACGGAGGTCGTCCGGAATGTCGAGTCGAACGTCGACACGTCGGTGGGCGTCGTAGGCGTCGGCGGTGGTGCGAGCGCGTTCGACGACCTCCCCCACCAGGGCGTCCGCGTACTCCGCCGCGTGAGGCGCGGCGAAATCCAGCATCACCCGAATGATCCGCGACGCATCGTCCAGACTTCGCGTCGCCGTCCCGACGGCCTTTCGCTGCAGATCAGCGTCCGTCGGTCGGCTCTCCGCCAGATGCAGATACGCGACCGCCGGGGTCAGCAGGTTGTTGAGTTCATGGGCGAGACCCGCGGCGAGTTGTCCGGCGAGGGCGAGGCGATGGGCGGATTCGAGGGCGTCCTGCAGCGCGGCGAGACGCGCGTGCGCATCCTCGATCCCCTCAAGGAACCGCGACTCATCAAACTGATCGGACTGGAACGGCATCAGGGACCCACCTCACCCGCCTCATCGACGCGATCCGACCCCTGATTCACTCACGCCCGGGAATCGCCTGATCCTGAGCCGGCTGGCCGCGCGTGTTCCACGTGGAACGTACCCTCCGGGTCCGCCAAACACCCACCCCAGCCCCACGCTCCGCGTGGGGATCGGCTGATCGGCTCTCCCCGCCCGTCGGCCTCCCGATGGCGCCGCATCCCGATCCCCACGACCCGTCGCCCAACGGGTCCCCGAGTCTCCCGACGGCGGGATCGACATCGCAGGTGGCGCGCGGACGTAAGGGGATCCCCACGCGGAGCGTGGGGCTGGGAGGGGGGTTGCACGTGGGACACGTCGGGTGACGTTGACGACGGCCTGTCCTCGTGTGATGATGTTCCACGTGGAACGCCCGCGGCGACCATGTTCCACGTGGAACCCGACCATTTTCCCACGGAAGGAGCCTTTCGCATGGCGGCGAAATCAAAGAGCAAGCGACGTCTCGGGCGTGGCCTGGGCAGTCTCATTTCCACGCCGGTCCAGATCGAGGCGCCCGCCCCGGCCGATCCTGACGTCACGCCGCCGGCGGAGAGCGGGGGGGCGTCGGCGGGGGACGCGGCCCCGGCGGGCGAGCCGGACACCGGCGAGATCGACGGGACGCCTCGCATCATCCGTCTCCCCCTCGACGCCGTCCGGCCCAACGCCCGGCAGCCGCGGCAGACATTCGACCCCGACGCCCTGAACACGCTCGCCGCATCCATCACCCGCGACGGCCTCATGCAGCCGATCGTCGTCCGGCCCCTGTCGGCGACCGACGGCGACCGCCGCTACGAACTCGTCGCGGGCGAGCGTCGGTGGCGGGCGGGCCAGATCGCTGGTCTCACCCACCTGCCGGCGGTCGTCCATGAGGTCGACGACCAGACCGCGGCGGAATGGGCGCTCATCGAGAACCTTCAGCGTGAAGACCTCAATCCAATTGATCGCGCCGAAGCGTACGCCCGCCTCATCGAGGAGTTCGAGATCACCCACCAGGACCTCGCGGATCGCGTGGGAGAGAGTCGGCCGAACGTCTCGAACCTGTTGAGACTAAACGACTTAGATCAATCCGTGAAGAGCGAGGTGCGGGCGGGACGGCTCTCGGCGGGACAGGCGAAGGCGATCCTCGGCGTCAGCGACAGCGCGGCTCAGCGCGCCCTCGCCGCCGAAGCCACCCGCGCCGGATGGTCCGTCCGCCAACTCGAAGCACGCGTCCGACAACTCAACGGTGGGGGGACGACCCGATCCGGCAAACCCGCCCCCCGACCCGCCGGCGCCGGATCCGCCCAACGCGCCCACCTCGACTCCCTCGAACGCGCCCTCTCCGAACACCTCGGGGCCAAGGTCCGCATCACCTCCAAACGCAAGAAGGGCAGCGGTCAACTCAGAATTGACTTCTACTCCCTCGACCACTTCGAAAGCCTGATGGCCCATCTGGGCTACAAGGGGGAGTAGGGGGGAAGAGCGCTGGCGTCAGGGATCGAGCGAACGGCTCTGACTTCCCGAATTGCAACGCCCCGCCCCAGGGCCCAACGCCCAACCTCTATTTTCCTTTGCCCATCTCCTCACGTCGGGTACAGTCTTGCTGTGTCTGGCGGAGAAAGGTCATTCCCGTCCGGCCAACGGTCGACCATGACAACGGGGGACGGGAACGGAGCGGGAGACCGCCGTTTGATCCGCGGCGAGCCGGCGAGATCAGACAGGAGAGGTCAACATGCAACGACCGAGCACGCTGGGACCTGACACGCTCGACCCCGATCGCTACGCCACCGTCGCGATGGCCGGCGGCGACGGCGCGGCAACCCTCGCGCCGTTCCACGTCGACGAAACGCTTCGCGCCGAAACCGCCGCGCGTTTCGAATCTCGCTACCACGACGCCGCCGGCGATTCGACCGCCGTGCCCTGGGCGGACGAGACGCCCGCCCGTCCGCTGGTGAGCTGGCTCAATCACGTCGCGCCGTCGCTGCTCCGCTGTGGCGCCCGCGTGGTCGTCGCCGGGTGCGGACTCGGCGAGAACGTGCGCGAACTTGCGAATCGCGGCTACGACGTGATTGGCTTCGACCTCGCCGCGTCCGCCATCAACTGGGCGCGGGCGCTCGATCCGACCAATCGCGAACGCTATCTCGAGGCGGATCTCTTCGACCTCCCGCCCCGCTGGCGACGACGATTCGACCTCGTCATCGAGATCAACGTCCTGCACGCCCTGCCGGAAGCCCTCCGGCCCGCCGCGCTGCACGGTGCGGCGTCCCTCGCCTCGCCGCACGGGCACGTGCTGACGATCGGTCGCGCCGCGCCCTCGACTGACGCCGCGCGAACCGTCGACGGTCCGCCGTGGTCGCTGTCGGAGTCAATGCTGCACGACACCGCCGTCGCGGCCGGCCTGGCCCCGGAGGGCGCCGTCGCGATCTTCGAAGACGACGAGGATCCGCCGGTGCTGCGCTATCGCGCCATGTGGACGCCCGCGCGATAACGGAGCCTTGTACGACAGACAACCGCTGCCGCAGAGCCTATTGGTCGTCGGTCGCTCCCGACCTTGTTGGTCGTGATTGCCGGGCGATGGTGGGGGCGATGGCGGCCGACAGCGCTTCGTGGCGATCCCATGGCGGAGCCATGGGCCTGGGTTGACGGGACTCGACGCGCTACGGCGCGGCCGTTCCTTCCACCGCGCCGCCGCTCTGTTCCCAGGCGAGCAGGCCGCCGCGGTAGATGCGGACGTCCTTGAGGCCGCGCCGGCTGAGTTCCTTCGCCATCGAATACGCGAGGGCGGAGTTCGACGCGTCGCCGTAGACGATGACGGGTCCGTACTCACGCAGCGTCGTCCAGTCGCGTTCGACGTTCTGGATCGGGAGGCTGACTGCGCCGGCGATGTGCTTCTCGTTGAACTTGCGTTCGGGACGCGGATCCACCCACACGCCCTTCCTGCGATCACCGAGCGTGATCAGCGAGCCCCGCCCCTCGAGAAGCTTCTGCGCATCGTCCGCGGAGTTCACGAAGACGAGGTCGCGGTCCGAGGTCGAACTCTGGCAACCCGCGGCGAACGCGATCGCCGCCACGCCGATCAGCAGACCGACGCGACATCGGAGCACGGACCGGGGACGGGACGGACGGGAACGATCGTGGGCGAGGGGCGGCTCGGGACATTGACTCATTTCGATTCGTCTCCTGCGGCGGACAGACGGGAGGGGGGCGACGGAGAGACACGCGGGTCGGCCGCCTCTTCCCGCGCGTGGCCAACCCCGGCGGGCCGGATTTCGCAGGAATGTCTTCTCGCCACCACGTGTTTCAGTGTACAGGACGCAGGGGGCTCGTCCGGATCACAGGAATCGCCCTATCGTGAGGCGATTCCCATCAGGAGGTCTCACGCATGCCCGTCCGCCGTCTGCTCGCCATCCGTTCCGTTTCCTGCCTCGCGGCGGGTCTGATCCTCGGTCTGACCCCCGGCGCGACCCTCGCCGCAGGTCCGCCCGGATTCCCGCCGGCGTTCGGCGGCGAACGTCAGCCTGCGTCCGCGGCGGAGCTGGTGTCAGTCACGATGGGCGCGGATGTCGACCGGATCACGCCGGGATCGACGTTTCACCTGACGTTTCGGTTCGAGATCGAGTCTCACTGGCATGTCTACTGGCGTTTCGCGGGATCGTCGGGGATGCCGACGACGATCGAGGTGGAGGCGCCGCGCGGCTTCCGCGTGGGCGACATCATCTGGCCGCGTCCGAGCACCTTCCCAAGCGAGCTGGGTCCGACCTACGGGTACGAGAAGGAGGTTGTGCTGCAGATGCCGGTGACGGTCGGAGCGGACGTCGCGCCGGGCGAGAAGACGTTGAAGGCGTTCGTCGACTTCCTGGTCTGCAAGGAGGCGTGTCTGCTGGGCTCGATGGAGAAGTCGCTGACGGTGTCGGTGGCGGGGGCGGACGCCGCGCCGGCGACGCCGGACGCATCGGCGGCGGCGTGGCGGAATCGGGCGCCGGTCCTGATCGAGAAACAGCGGAACGTGCGAGCGCGGATCGCGGACGGCGTGGTGCGGATCGAAGGCGTGCTCGGCGATCACGCGACGGCGGGGTTCATTCCCGTGGAGACGCCGGGGGTGACCTACGGTCGGGTGCGGATCGAGACGGACACGGCGGCGGGTCGTTTTGTGATCGAGGCGCCGTACACGCTGAACGCCGCGAACGCGTTGGGCGAGCCGATGCGAGTGGGGGGGTTGGTCACGTTGGGGACGAAGCCGACGGATCCATCGGTGTGGGTATCGGCGGAGGCGTCGACATTGCCGGCGGCGTGGCCGACGCGGAGGTGAGGTTCGGTGCGGCGACGTTCGGCCGTCGTCCCTGAGTCCAAGACCTGGTCGCGAGCCTGATCACAAGCGAACGCACCGAGCGTGAGACCCGGAAGGTCTCTCACTCGGTGCGCTCGGTGTCTTCTGGGATGTGTCTTCTTGAGGCGCGGCTCGTCAGTTCGAGCACGGTCCCCACGCGGCGAGGAGCTGCGCGAGGTCGGCGCTGTCGACGAGGCCGTCCAGGTTGAGGTCGGCATTGAGATCGCCGGAGCCCCACGCTTCGAGGATGATGGCGAGGTCGGCGGGGCCGATGGTGAAATCGGCGTCGAGGTCCCCGGCGCAGGGTCGGGGGAACTGGATGAGCCACGCTTCGGCGACTTCGTTGTGCCAGCCCCAGCCGACGATGGTGGCGCCGTCCGCGGAGACGCCGCGCGCCTCGGCGAGTTCCCAGCCGGGGAGGTCGAGGTCGTAGTCGTCCTGGAGGACATCTTCGAGGGCCCGCATGCCGTCCTCGGGGTTCCAGATGAACGCTTCGCCGCCCAGGGCGGTCTCGCCGAGTCCGACGATGACATCGCCGTCGGCGGAGACGTCGTAGGCGAAGCTGAAGGAGAGTCCGCCGCCGGCGAGGTCGCCGATGGAGACCATGCCGGTTTCTTCGGTCCAGCGGAACGCTTCGATGCCGGCTGACGCCCACGACATGCCGACGATCACCTCGCCGTTCTGGCTGATGCCGAACGCCTGCGAGGTGTCGACGATGGCGCCGGGGAGGAAGCCGAGGCCGACCATGCCGGTCTCTTCCGTCCAGCGGAACGCCTCGTTCACGCCGGAGTGACCGGTGCCGACGATGATCGTGCCGTCGCCCGAGACATCGACCGCGCGGCTGGTGGTCAGGCCGCCCGGCAAATCGCCGAGACTGACCAGTCCGGTGCGAGGCGTCCACCGCATGGCTTCGGAGCCGGCGACGAGATTCGTCCAGCCGACGGCGACGTCGCCCGCATCACTGACGGCGATGGCGGTGCTGCTCACGCCGCCGGGCAGCGCGCCGAGCGAGATGAGACCGACGTCCTCGGTCCACCGCACGGCGACTTCCTGGCCGTTCGCGTTCATCGCCGCGCCGACGATGACATCGCCTTCGGCGGAGAGCGCGATGGCGCGGCTCGTGGATCCGCCGAGCAGCAGTCCGATGCCGTTCATGCCGGCGTCGGCGGTCCAGCGGAAGCCTTCGGTGGCGAGGTCGGTGGCCCCGATGCCGACCGCGGCGTTGCCGGCGTCCGAGACGCCGAGGGCCTGGCTTTGTTCGATGCCGCCGGGAAGATCGCCGAGGCCGAAGAAACAGACGACGCCGTTCCCGTCGTCGTCGGAACAGATCTCGTCGCCGGGGGGGCCGGCGACCGCGATCGTGGCGGTGGCGAGGCTCGTGACGAGCGCCGCCGCGAGCTGACGCGGGGCGTATGCAGGCGCGGCGGACGGCCATCGCCCGTGCGCCGTGGTCAGGATGACCCCGGCCCGTTGATGATTCACCATTGCACGTCTCTCCTGCCGGCCTCATCAGGGAGGCCGGGTGGGGTTCCCATTCCGCGATGATGGAGACGCGGTCGGACGATCCCCCGGTCCGCGCCACGAGTGCGCAACGACGACCGGATCCCCTGCCCATTCCCTATCAGAACGGCTGCCACGCCGTTCCGCCATACGTTAGCGAGGATATCGGCGTGGACGGGATCAAAACGCTCGGAAAGGAGCAGGTTTTCGGACGTTGAAACGTGAATTGGGGGAAGTCGCACAGACGGGGTTGACCGGAAGGGGTCGGTCGGACACGCCGACCATGCGCCCTGAGCGTGTCGGATGGTGGGCGACCCCGCAGTTTGATCTAAGTCGACGCGTCGCGTGGTCGATGGCATCGTCATGGCATTCGACACCCCCTCCAATCCGCGGCTGCCGTTGCCCCCGCTCGCCAGCACCTTCGCCGGCGACCCGGAAATGGTTGAGCTGATCGAGTTCTTCACGGCGGAGCTTGTGAACCGCATTCGCGCGCTCGAGGAGGCGTGGGTGAACCGCGACGTCGAGACGCTGTGTCGGCTGACGCATCAGTTGAAGGGTGCGGCGGCGGGGTACGGGTATCCCTCGATCACTGAGGACGCGGCGTCGTACGAAGCCGCGTTGAAGACGGTCGATCCCCAGACGCTGTCATCGCTCGAGCGGATGCACGCCGGGTTCGTCGCGATGCTTGATCGCGCGCGGGCCGGGGCCGCCACGCCGCGCCGCGACGCCGCCTGATCCTTTCGTTCCCGTATCGAACGGTCGTCGCGTGATCAACGAACACCACGAACAACCCGATCCGCGTCTGCTCGCGATTGACGATTCGATGTTGATCCATCGGTTGCTCAAGAGCCAGTTGCGTCACGAGCGTATCGAGGTGCACAACGCCGTGACCGGGACGGAGGGCGTCTCGATGGCTCGTGCGCTTGATCCCGACGTGATTCTGCTCGACGTCGACATGCCGGACATCGACGGTTTCGAGGTGATGCGCGAACTCAAACGTCATCCTGTCTCGCACGACATCCCGGTGATCCTGCTTTCGACCGCGGATGACACCGACACCAAGGTGCGTGGTCTGGACATGGGCGCGGTCGACTTCATCACCAAGCCTTTCGACGTGCCCGAACTGAAAGCGCGTGTCCGTTCCGCGGTCCGTATGCGTGGCCTCATCCGCATGCTCGCTCAGCGGGCGCAGCTCGACGGGATGACGGGGCTGTGGAACCGCTCGTACTTCGACATGCGACTCGCGCAGGAAGTCGCCAACGCGGGACGGTACGGTCATTCACTCGCACTGATCCTCGGCGACATCGACTTCTTCAAGAACATCAACGACACGCACGGGCACCCGTTCGGCGATCTGGTCCTCGAGCGCTTCGCCCGGCTGCTGATGGGCGGGCGCAACGGCGATATCCCCTGTCGTTACGGGGGCGAGGAGTTCGGGATCATCCTTCCGGACACGACGGCGGAGGAGGCGGGGCATGTCGCCAACCGCATCCGCCGCGCGTTCAAGGGGCTCCGCTGGGACGGCTGTGAGGATCTGTCGGTGACGGCGTCGTTCGGCGTCACGGATGTGACGCGTGCGCAGAAGCAGAACGCGGAGTCGATGGTGGCGTCGGCGGACCGTGCATTATACGCGGCGAAGGCGGCGGGACGCGATCGGGTGGTCGTGGATGATCGTCCGGAGCGGTGGGCGGAGACGGCGTAGGCCGATCTCACCGCCGACGCTGAACCACCGCATCCGCCATGAGATCAAGCAGGTCACGCGCCGCGGATTCCGGCAGCTTCGGGAGCAATTCCTTCGCGCTGGCGACGAGGTCCGTCGCGGCGGCGCGGGCGGAGTCGATGGCGCCGGAGTGTTCGAGCGCGGCGCCGAGCGCTTCGTGATCGCGGTCACGGATCGCCCGCAGCGTCTCGCCGCGTGCATCCGCATCCACCGCCGCGAGATGCCGGATCACCGGCAGCGTCAGCTTGCCTTTCTCGAGATCGCGACCGAGCGACTTGCCGACGACGTCTTCCTCGCCGGTGAGATCGAGCAGGTCATCCTGGATCTGGAACGCGACGCCGAGGATGCGTCCGAACTCGTGCATGGCGTCGGCGAGACCGGGGTCGTCGGGTCGGGCGAGTTGCACGCCGAGCCGGCAGCACTCCGCGATGAGCGACGCGGTCTTGCGTTCGACGACGGTGAAGTAGGTGGGTTCGTCGAGGCTGAGGTCGTCGCGATGGTGAAGCTGGATGAGCTCGCCGGCGCAGAGCGTGTTGGTGACTTCCCCGAGGGCGAGATTGATCGCCGGGTCGTTGAGTTTCGAACAGAGGTGGAACGAGTTGGAGATGAGGTAGTCGCCGAGCATGACGGCGGCCTCGTTGCCCCAGAGGTGGTTCACCGTGTCGCCGCGCCGCCGGACCTCGGCGTCATCGAGGACGTCGTCGTGAACGAGGGTGGCCATGTGGATCATCTCGACGACGGCGCCGACGACGACGTGACGTCGATCGACGCCGGACGCGGCGGCGCGTCGGGGGTCGCCGCCCGCCGCCGCGAGTCCGCTCAGCAGCACCAGTGTGGGCCGGAGCATCTTGCCGCGATAGTTCTCGACGTGACGACAGAGTCGGTCGACGGCGGGGAGTTCACTGGCGAGTTGATTGTCGAAGACGTGGACCACGTCTTCGAGCTGGAGCGCGAGCCACGCCGCGACCGGTTCATGTCGGGCGTCCATCGCGATGGCGGCGGCAAGGTGCGGCAGGGGCATGGCGGATGGTATGCCCCTGACGCGCAAAGGTCACCCAAGCCGCGGGCTCCGCCCGCGGACCCCTCCTCCGGACCCCTTCTCCGGCCCCCTTCTCCGGACCATTCTCCAACCCCGCGCCCGCGCCCATCTCCGTGGACCGTTCTCCAGCCCATCCCCCCGGACCCTCCCACGCCGTCCCTGGTCCTCGACCGCCGGCCGCTACGCTTCCGGGGCGTCGGGCGCGCGTTCGACGGGCGTGGCGGCGGCTTCGGGATGCTCCTTCTCGAAGCGGTCGATCGCCTTGTTCGCGATGCGTCCGATGACGGCGAGGACGATGAGCATGATCACGATGCCGACGACGAGGACGATCGGGCCCGGGCCGTCGCTGACGAAGGTCTGGATGTCCTTGGCCCCGCTCGCGGCGGCGCTGGCGGAGAAGATCACGGCGACCGCGGTGCGGGGCGTCATGCCGACCAGCGTGCCCGCCGCGAACGGCCCGATCGGCGCCCCGCCGGCCGACAGAGCGAGGTTGGTCAGGGCGAACGGGCTGTTGGGGGGGAAGCGGAGGAGGGTGATGATCCAGAAGGTCTTGAACCAGTCGCCGCCGATCAGGGCCCGCTGCACCGCCGCGGCCTTGGGATGCTCGGCAATCGCGTCTTCCACCCGGTGCGCGGAGACCGTCTTGGCGGTCCAGTAGCCGACGAGGGAGGCGCCGAGGAAGCCGAGCAGCGCGGCGGGGAGTCCGGCCGCGACGCCGAACACCCATCCCGCGAGGATGGCCTGGGCGTACGTCGGCAGGAGGCCGAGTCCGGCGGAGACGATGAAGATGCCGACGTACACGACGATCCCCCAGCCCGCGAAGGACTGCAGCCAGTCGGAAACGACGCCCATGTAGGAAAGCAGCGCGATGCCGCACAGGGCGGGCGCGGCAGTCCAGAGAATGCCGAGGATGCCCGCCGGGCCGAGCTGGCGCAGGAGGCGGCGGCGCTCGTTGGCGGGCGCGTCGGGGGGGGCAGCGTCGCGGGGGGTGTCGCCCTTGTCGGCTGCCTTCTCAGCATCGAGTTCAGGATCCTCCCTGACCGTGAGCGGATGCTCCGAATCGCCGTTGGACCGCTGAGAATCCGGGGTGTTCATGGACGCCATGATATGGTCCGTCGGCAGAGCCGACGCCTTGGACCGAAGCCGGGCCGGCGCAAAAACGAACCGCGGACGACGGGGGTCGTCCGCGGGGTGGTAACTGGCCATCCAAGATTCGAACTTGGACTAACGGAGCCAGAATCCGTCGTGCTACCGTTACACCAATGGCCAAGCTGCTGCCGCATTCTAGCCCGCCTTCGGACGGGTTCAACCGGAGATCACGGGAATGAGCGTCGAGTTGGTTCTGGACTGGCTGACGACGCCCGAGGCGGAATTCGCGGTCTGTCGGCTCGATCCGGACACGCCGCTGCCCGCGTGGGGCGAGCCGCGCGAGCCGTCGAGCGACGTTCGGTTCATCGGCGTGACCCGGACGGCGGTTGAATGTTCGATCGTCGCACCCGCGTCGGTCGTCCCGCCGGACATCCGGGCGGAGCGGGGATGGGCCGGGCTGCAGGTCGCGGGGCCGCTGGATTTCGGGCTGACCGGCGTGATTGCGCGGCTGGCCGGGGCGCTCGCCGCGGCGGAGGTCTCGGTCTTCGTGATCTCGACGTTCGATACGGACATCCTGCTGGTGAAGCACGCGGCGCTGGAGGATGCGATCGCGGCGCTGGCGACGGTCGCGGACGTGGGGCGGTTGGCGCCGCGCAGCCGGGGCTCGGCCCCGGGGTGAGGTCCGGGCGATCCTGGGCGGCCCATCGGCAGGGCCGGCGGTGCGCCGCTGACGCCTGCGATTTCCCGCCACTGATTCCCGCACGTCCCCGGTATGATCAGGACGATTCATCCTCTCGAACGAGCAGCCGTCGGAAGGTCAGGACATGTCAGGAGCGAGGCGTGGTCGCCCAGGATTGACCACGGGGGGCGTCGCGGCGATCGTCGCGCTCGCCGGCATCGTCGCGGCCAATGGGCTGAGCGACGACACCAACCCGATCGATGATGGCGAAGTATTCGCGAAATCGGATCGAACAGTCCGGTACGGACGCGATATCCGACCGATCCTGTCCGACCGATGCTTCGTCTGCCACGGGCCGGACAAGGCGACTCAAATGGCGGATCTGCGGCTGGATCTCCGTACGCAGGCGACGGCGGCGCGTCCGGACGGGGGGCGGCCGGCGATCGTGCCGGGGGATCCCGACGCCAGCGAACTGATCGCGCGAATCACGAGTCACGATCCGGTGATCGCGATGCCGCCGGCCGCGGCCAACAAGCGTCCGCTGAGCGAGACGGAAATCGGGCTGATCCGGCAGTGGATTGCGGAGGGCGCGGCGTACGAATCGCACTGGGCTTTCGAGGCCCCGGAGCGGCCTGCGGTTCCCACGCCACGCGCGGTCGACCGGGTCCGGACGCCGGTGGACGCCTTCATCCTCGCCGAGCTGGATCGGATCGACGTGCATCCCTCGCCGCCGACGGACCGCGCGACGTGGTGTCGTCGGGTGTTCCTGGATCTGACGGGCCTGCCGCCGACGCCGGCGGAGGTCGAGACGTTCCTCGCGGACGATTCGCCGGAGGCGTCGGGACGGCTGGTGGACCGGCTGCTGACTGAGGAGCCCTATCGACAGCGTTACGCGGAGCGGATGGCGACGCCGTGGCTCGACCAGGCGCGGTATGCGGACACGATCGGCATTCACACCGACAACGGGCAGCAGATGTGGCTCTGGCGCGACTGGGTGCTCGCCGCGTACCGGGACAACATGCCGTTCGACCAGTTCATCCACGAGCAGCTCGCGGGCGATCTGATGGAGAGCCCGACGACGGATCAGCTCATCGCGACGGGATTCAATCGCGCGCACATCCTGACGGACGAGGGCGGCGCGATTTCGGAGGAGTACCTGATCGAGTACGCGGCGGACCGCGCGGAGACCACCGCGTCGGTCATGCTCGGGCTGACGATCGGCTGCTCGCGCTGCCACGATCACAAGTTCGATCCGATCTCGATGGAGGACTACTACAGCTTCCTCGCGTTCTTCAACTCCGTCGAACAGCCGGGTCTGTATTCGCAGACGCCGGCCGTGCAGCAGCGGGCGTTCGAGCCGTTCCTGGTCGTGCCCACGGACGAACAGCACGAGATGCTCGAAACGAAGCGCACGCTGCTGGCGGAGCTTGAAACGGAGCTGGAGGAACGCACGCCGGACGAGCTGGAGCGTCGCGATGCGTTCGTGAGTGAACTTGCGCAGGACGGCGCGATCGCATGGGCGCCGGTGAATCTCGTCGCGGCCGAGGCGACTTCGGGCACGACGCTGACGATCGATGAAGAGCGCGGCGTCGCGGTCGCCTCCGGCACGAACCCCGGGACGGAGGTCTACGAACTTACGCTCGACACCGATGCGACTGAACTACGCGCAGTTTCGCTCGAAGCGTTGAACGTGCCGTGGGAGGGACGCGAGTCCGGTCGGCCGGGACGCAGCGCGCACGGCAACGTCGTCATCACCGAGATCGAGGTCGAGGCGGCGCCCATGGACGATCCGGAGGCGTTCGAACCGGTCGATCTGATGTGGGCGTGGGCGGATCATTCGCAGGGCAACAACAACTTCGACGTGACCAACGTGCTCGATCCGAGCAAAGCCCGCGGGTGGGCGTTCGATTCGCATCTCGTCGGCGAAGTGCGCACGGGGCTGTTCCTCGCGGAAGCGCCGTTCGGGTTTGAGAGCGGCACGCGGGTGCGGGTGCGACTGAAGCAGGAATCGGTCTACCAGCAACACAACATGGCGGAGGTGCGGGTGCGGGCGGGCATGCTGGGGGACGACGCCCTCGCGCGGCTGCCGGTCGCGCCGTCGCGCTGGCACGTCGCGGGTCCCTACCCCGACCGCCCGGGCGACACGGTCTACGACCCCTCCTGGCCGCCGGAACGGTTGGCGACGATCGATCTGGACGCGGAGATTCCCGGGACGGACGCGGGCGACGACGCGGTTGCGCCGATGAAATGGCGCTTCAACAATGCGCACAAGGATGAGGTCGTCGCGAACTTCGCCGCGAAGCGGGGCGTGCATTACATCGGACGCACCGTGTATGCGCCGACGGCTCGCGAGGTGGAGATCTCGCTGGGGAGCGACGACGGGTTTGCGGTGTTCGTCAACGGGGAGGAAGTGGTCGAGAAGCGCGTGCCGCGCGGCGCCGCGCCGGACCAGGACCGCGTCACGATCCCCCTGAGGCAGGGTCCGAACGCGGTCGTGATGAAGGTCGTGAACACGGGCGGTCCGACGGGGTTTTACTGGCGTTTCGTGGAGGACGAATCGGAGTTGCGTGGCGATCTGGCGGCGGCGGTGCTGGCGGATCATGCGCGGGCGGGGATCGGGGATTCGTTCGAGGTGGCGTGGCGGACGAAGTTCCTGCCGCGCTACAAGGAGACGCGGGCGCGGATGCTGGCGACGCGGGACGAGATCAAGGCGATCGAGGATGCGCAGCCGCGCACGATGATCATGAAGGAGCGGGACGAGCCGCGTCCGACGTACGTGCTGAATCGGGGCGTGTACGACGATCCTGACGAGTCTCGTCCGGTGTCGCGGCGGACGCCCGCCGCGCTGGGGGGGTGGTCGGACGAGGCGCGGGCGGATCGTCTCGGTCTTGCGCAATGGCTGACGTCGGCGGAGAATCCGTTGTTCGCCCGGGTGATGGTGAACCGGGTGTGGGCGCAGTTCTTCGGGACGGGGATTGTCGAGACGAGCGGGGACTTCGGATTCCAGGGATCGTGGCCGAGTCATCCGGAGTTGCTGGACTGGTTGGCGGTGGACTTCCGCGAATCGGGCTGGGATCTGCATCATCTGGTGAAGCAGATCGTGCTGAGCGATGCGTACCGTCGGTCGTCGAAGGTGAGGCCGGAGCTGGCGGAGATCGATCCCGGGAATCGTCGGCTCGCGTACTTCCCGCGTCGGCGGTTGCCGGCGGAGACGATCCGGGACCAGGCGTTGTTCGCCTCGGGGCTGCTGGTGGAGGACTTCGGCGGCGCGCCGGTGAAGCCGTACCAGCCGGAGGGCTTGTGGCGGGAGGTCGCGATGGTGCAGTCGAACACCCGCAACTTCCAGCGCGACGAGGGCGAGGCGTTGTGGCGGCGCAGCGTGTACACCTACTGGAAGCGGGCGTGTCCACCGCCGTCGATGATGGCGTTCGACGCCCCGACCCGCGAGTTCTGCACGATCCGTCGGCAGGTGACGAATACGCCGCTGCAGGCGCTGGTGCTGTGGAACGACGAGCAGTTCGTCGAAGCGTCGCGGGCGCTGGCGGCGCGGGTGCTGAGGGGGGACGCGACTGATGACGACGCGCGGCTGACGGCGTTGTTCGTCCGCTGCACGGCGCGGGAGCCGCGGGCGGATGAACTTCCGCTCCTGCGCGAGGCGCTGGCCGCGTTTCGGGCGCGGTACGCCGACGCGCCGGAGGACGCCGCGGCGCTGATCAGCGTCGGCGTGTCGACGCCGCCGGAGGAGCTCGATCCCGCCGAACTCGCGGCGTGGACGATGCTTGCGAACGCGGCGCTCAACCTCTACGAAACCACGACGCAACGCTGACGAGACGACGACCGAACGAGACAAGGACCGCCCCATGCATCCGTTGGAAGAGCATTACCTGAACATCACGCGTCGGCGTTTCTTCGGGAAGACCGCGGCCGGTCTGACCGCGTCGCTCGGCGGGCTCGGACTGGGCTCGCTGGTGACCTCGGCCGCGAACGCGGCGGAGGGCGTGACGACGGCGCCGATCGGCGAGGGGGTCGAGGCGATTCTCCGCAAGGGGTTCCATCATGCGCCGAAGGCGAAGCGCGTCATCTACATGCACATGGAGGGCGCGCCGAGCCAGCTCGATCTCTTCGATTACAAGCCGGGTCTGCGCGAGCGGTTCAACGAGGACCTGCCGGATTCGGTGCGCGACGGCCAGCGGCTGACGGGCATGACGAGCGGGCAGGCGCGGTTCCCGGTCGCGCCGTCGATCTTCCGGTTCACGCGGTACCGCAACAGCCAGGACGGGGCGTGGATCAGCGAATTGCTACCGCACACCGGTCAGATCGCGCACGAGATGTGCATCATCAAGTCGATGCACACCGAGGCGATCAATCACGAGCCGGGGATCACGTTCTTCCAGACGGGTCATCAGCAGCCGGGGCGGGCGAGTTTCGGCTCGTGGCTGAGTTACGGTCTGGGCGGGATGAACGCGAACCTGCCCGCGTTCGTGGTGCTGATCTCCCAGGGCTTCGGCAACATGCAGGCGTTGTCGGCGCGGTTCTGGGGCAGCGGCTTCCTGCCGAGCGAGCACCAGGGCGTGAAGCTGCGGAGCACGGGCGATCCGGTGCTGTACCTGAAGGATTCGAAGGGCGTCTCGCGGTCGGACCGGCGGAAGATGCTGGATCTCGTCGGGGCGCTGAACGAGAAGGAGATGGCGCGTTCGCTTGATCCGGAGGTGCGGGCCCGCATCTCGCAGTACGAGATGGCGTACCGGATGCAGATGTCCGTTCCCGATCTGACCGACTTCGCGGACGAGGACGAATCGACGCTGTCGATGTACGGCGACGACGTGAAGAAGCCGGGCACGTTCGCCGCGAACTGCCTGCTGGCGCGTCGACTGGCGGAGCGGGGCGTGCGGTTCATCCAGTTGTACATGCGGGGCTGGGATCAGCACGGCAACCTGCCGAACGAGATCCGCAACCAGTGCCGCGCGGTCGACCAGGCCCAGGCGGCGCTGGTGAAGGACCTCAAGCGGCGGGGGATGCTTGACGACACGCTCGTTCTGTGGGCGGGCGAGTTCGGACGCACGGTCTACAGCCAGGGGGCGTTGTCGACGACCAATTACGGGCGTGATCATCATCCGCGGTGCTTCACGATCTGGCTCGCCGGCGGCGGCGTGAAGCCGGGAATCGTCTACGGCGAGACGGATGATTATGGATACAACGTGGTCGAAAACCCGATGGATGTGCATGACCTGCACGCGACGATGCTGCATCAGCTCGGCGTCGATCACGAGAAGCTGACGTACCGCGCGCAGGGACGCGACTTCCGACTGACCGACGTCTTCGGCAAGGTCAACCACGACATCCTCGCCTGAATCGACCCGACGGAATCGACCGCACGATGACCCTTCCCGAACCCTGGCTCGAACTGCTCGGACGACTCCACCCGCTGGTGCTGCACCTGCCGATCGGACTGCTGGTCGGCGTGATCGCGCTGGAGTTGTTCACGCGGCTGAGCCGAACCCGGATGACGTGGGGCGTGCGCACGATGCTGGTCGGACTGACCGCCGCGTCGGGCGGCGCGGCGGCGCTTTCGGGATGGCTCCTCGGGTCCGGGCCCGACTACGGCGGCGAACTGCTGTTCTGGCATCGCTGGATCGGCGTGGCCCTGGCCGCGGCGCTGGGCGTCGCGTTCATCGCGGCGGCGTCGGCCGCGAGCGTCGTGTACCGCGGCGCTCTGGCGTCGGCGGTGTTGCTCGTCTTCGTGGCGGGACATCTCGGCGCGTCGATCACGCACGGCGAAGACTTCGTCACCGACCCGCTCCGGGTCGTGCTCGGTCTGGAGAGCGACGACACGATCGAAGACGATTCGGTCCGGGTCGCGTCGAGCGTGCCGGCGATTCCGGACGACGTGCAGTCGATCCTGAACGCGCACTGTCTGGCGTGTCACAGCGACGCGCGGCGGAAGGGGGGGCTTGCGATGACGAGTCTCGCCGCGCTGCGCGAAGGCGGACGCAGCGGGACCGCGATCAGCGACGCCGGCGCCGCGTCAAGCCTGCTCTACCAGCGGATCACGCTGCCGATGGCGCACGACGACCACATGCCGCCCGTCGGCAAGCCGCAACTGAGCGAGACGCAGGTCGCGCTGATCGCGGCGTGGTTGAACGGCGCGGCGGCGGCGACGACGAATGTCGCGCAGACGATCGAGGAATCTTCGCCGCCGCTCGGCGCGCCGCCCGTCGAGGCGCTCGCCGCGCTGCAGGAGGCGCTGGTGCACGTGGAGGCGCTGGGGCCGGACCCGGCGCGGCTGTACGTGGATCTCGGGGCGTCGGCGGAGGGGTTCGACGATGCTGACGCCGAGCGTCTGCTGACGCCGCTGCGTTTGTACATCGTCGACCTGAACGCCGCGCGAAGCGGCATGACCGATGCGTCGGCGGCGCTGATCGCATCGATGCCGAATCTGGAGGCGTTGGACGTCACGGGTGTGGCGTGGACGGACGCGGGGTTCGCGGCGTTCGCGGATCATCCGTCGCTGACGACGTTGACCATCTGTCGCACGTCGATCGGCGATGCGTCGGCGGGGGTCCTGGCGGGGCTGCCGCGGTTGTCCGCCGCGTACGTGTGGGGGTCGGCGCTGACCGACGAGGGCGTCGCGTCGCTGCGTGCGGATCGTCCCGGGCTCGTGATCGAGACGGGCGAGGGTCTGGCGACCGAGGCGCTGGAGTCGGAGGGCGAACTGGTGTTCGGCAAGCCGGCGGACGGGGCGACCGTGGTGGCGTCGAACGATGTGTGTCCGGTGTCGGGGGCGCCGGTGGACCCGAAGTTCACGATCGTGCACGACGGTAAGGCGATCGCGTTCTGCTGCGAGGTCTGCGTCGCGAAGTTCTGGGCGGATCCGTCGGCGTACGTGGCGCCTGATGCGCCGGACGCCGCAGGCGGCTAACGCCCCCAGCCCCCGGCTCCGCCGGGGGTCGAGCCGGGGTATCCGTTGACGATCACCGCCAGCGGGGGGGCGAATGAATGGTTCCCTGTCCGCGGTGCGTTCGATGACGCTCGTTGCTCGACCCCCGGCGGAGCCGGGGGCGGGGGGTGCGAAATCGATGATGCGATGACGTATGGCGGGGGCGCGATCGACCCGAGGATCTGGGTCCCTGATCCGCGGTGCGTTCGATGACGCTCGCTGCTCGACCCCCGGCTCCGCCGGGCATTGAGCCAGGATATCCCTTGACGATCACCGCCGGCGGGGGAGCGAACGACCCGAGGATCTGGGTCCCTGGTCCGCGGTGCGTTCGATGACGCTCGCTGCTCGACCCCCGGCGGAGCCGGGGGCTGGGGGTGCGAAATCGATGATGCGATGACGTGTGGCGGGGGAGCGAATGACCCGAGGATCTGGTTCCCTGGTCCGCGGTGCGTGCGATGACGCTCGTTGCTCGACCCCCGGCGGAGCCGGGGGCTGGGGGTGCGAAATCGATGATGCGATGACGTGTGGCGGGGGGGTTCAGCGCGGGGCGGTTTCGTCTTCGGTGTCGACGGTTTCCACGACGGCGACCTCTTCGTCGTCCTCGTCCCCGTCTTCATCGTCATCGTCATCGTCGGCGTCGGCGTCGACGTATTCGTACTCGTACTCGTCGTCGGGATCGATGTCCTCCTCGTCGACGTACTCGTACTCCCATTCCTCGTCGTCCTCATCCTCGTCTTCGTCCGCGTCCGCATCGGCGTCGTCGACCTGGATCACGGTCTCGGGGTCGTCTTCGTCCTCCGCCTCTTCGTCGTCGGCGTCGACGTATTCGTATTCGACGACCTCCTCGTCCGCGTCGGCGTCCGTCTCGTCGTCCGCTGCCGGGTCGGCGTCGGCATCGTCGACGACCTCGGGTTCGTCCGTGTCGTCTTCGGCGTCCGCCTCGACGGGATCGACGAGGGCGTCCCGGTCGGCGACGGGTTCGCGTCCGTCCTGGATGAATGCATCGACATCGTCGAGGTCGTCGAGCGTCTGTCGATCGTCGTAGGAGGCGTTGACGCGGACGCGTTCGACGTCGGTGAGATCATCGACGCCCATCGCATCGGCGACGGTCGGCGCGGCGCCGTTGGCGACGTCAGCGCCGCCGTCCGCGGTTTCGGCGGCCTCCAGCGCCTTCATCTGCTCCCAGTCCTCCATCGTGATCGCGACCTCGCGGGCCACGGTGCCCTTGTGCTCGCCGAGGATCCCGGCGCGGCCCATCTGGTCGACGAGACGGGAGGCCCGCGTGTATCCGATCTGCAGACGACGCTGCAGCAGCGACACCGAGCCGCGCCCCGACTCGATCATGATCTCGACCGCGCGATCGAAGAGCGGATCCCGTTCGTGGAGCGGCAGGCCCTCCTCGTCGACGTCCTTGCCGCCGAACGGATCGTCCGCCCCGGGACGGATCGAGAGGAGACTGCGTTCGAAGTTCGGTCCCGCGACCTCCTTGAGGAACTTCGCGACCTTGCGGATCTCGATGTCCGTGACGAGCGTGCCCTGCGACCGCATGATCTCCGAGGTGTGCGGCTGGAGGATCATCATGTCGCCCTGACCGAGCAGCAGTTCCGCGCCCTTGTGGTCGAGCACGATGCGGCTGTCCATGCCGGACGCGACCTTGAACGAGATGCGGCACGGCATGTTGGACTTGATCAGACCCGTGACCACGTTCGCCTGCGGACGCTGGGTCGCGAGGATGAGGTGAATCCCGACCGCTCGCGCCTTCTGGGCGATGCGCACGATCGAGGTCTCGACCTCCTTGTGCGTCATCATCAGGTCGGCGAGTTCGTCGATGATGAACACCATGTACGGGAGCTTCTTCGGGATCTTCGCCTTCTCGAGTTCGCTCGAGGGTTCGAGCCGGTCGTAGAGCTCCTCTTCGCCAAGGTCGTTGTACGCCGCGATGTCGCGGACCATCGCCTCCTTGAAGAGTTCGTACCGCTCCTCCATCTTGGCGACGGCCCATTCGAGGATCGCGGCGGCCTTGCTCATCTCCGTCACGACGGGGCACATGAGGTGGGGGATGTGCTGGAACTGGCTCATCTCGACCATCTTGGGGTCGACGAGGACGAGCTTGAGTTCGTCGGGCCGCTTGGTGTAGAGCCACGACATGATGATCGTGTTCATGCAGACCGACTTGCCGGAGCCGGTGGTGCCGGCGATCAGCATGTGGGGCATGCGGGTGAGGTCGGCGACAAGCGGTTCGCCCGAGGAGTCCTTGCCGAGGAACATCGGCAGCCGCATGTCCTCTGAATGGCCGCCGGACATCAGCTCCTTGAGACGCACCTTCTCCTTCTTGAGGTTCGGCACTTCAACGCCGACTGACGTTTTGCCGACCATGTTCGGCACGATCCGGATGTTCTGAGCGCGGAGCGCGCGGGCGACGTCGCTCGACACCGCCTGCAGCTTCGCGACCTTGGTGCCGGGCGCGAGCTGAACGGAGTAGAGGGTCACCGACGGGCCGGACTCGATGCCGACGACCTCGCCGTCGATCCTGAACGTCTGCAGCGCCTCCTCGAGCTGGCCCGCCTGCTCGCGGACGATCTTCTCCATCTGCTCGGAGTAGTTGGACTCCGGTTCCTCGAGCAGTTCGAGCGTCGGGAACTCGTAGCCTTCGAAGTTCTCCTCCCGCGGGATGTCCTCGTCGCGGGCGACCTTCTGCGTGCGGCTGGCCATGCGGAGCGGGAGCTTGGCGACCTTCTCGCGCAGCTCGTCGGGGCTGAGGACGCCCCGGTCCGTCTCCGGCGCGGCTTCGCCGGCGTCCGCCCCGTCGTCGTCTTCCGCCTCGTCGTCGTCTTCGTACTCGTACTCGTATTCGTCCTCGACGTCGTCCTCGTCCTCCCACGCGTCTTCTTCGTCCCATTCCTCGTCGTCGGCGAGGGCGTGCTCCTCCGGGTCGAAGGATTCGACGGCGCCGAGGCCGCCGGCGTCAGGATCGATGCCGGGCTCGACGGCGTCCTTCTGCTTCTTCGAGCCGGCGCGACGCTTCTTCGTGCCCGCCGCGACGGCCGCGACGCCGGACGCGCGGGATTGCGCGGCCCGGATGGTCTCGAGCGCGGCTTCCGGACGGGCGGCCATGCGTCGCCAGACGGCGGCGATCCCGGTCGCGGTGCGACGCGTCGCCGCCCATGCCGCGCGAGGCGCGAGGACGAGCAGCCGTTCCTCCGCCAGCACCGCCCCGACGATGAGCGTCGCCAGCAGCACCACGCCCGCCCCGAAACCGGAGAAGCGGGCGGTGAGTTCGGTCACGGCGAATCGCGCGGCGAGCCCCTCGTTGGCCCCCGCGACCAGCCCGAGATCCGGGGCGAGCAGGCCATGAAAGCCGGACAGGGCGAGACCGATGAGGACCAGCCCGACCAGACGCACCATCGGATGGGTGAGCGACCGGCCGGTGAGCGTCCAGATCAACGCCGCGCCCGCCCCGAGAACGATCGCCCAGACGCCGAAACCGAGCATGAGGTACGCGCCCCAGGCGAGCGCGGCGCCCACGGGTCCGCACCAGTTGGCGACCGGACTGTTGTGGACCGCCACCGCGTGCGAGGGCGGATCCGCCCCGTCGAACGTCGCGAGGGCGACGGCGACGAACACCCAGGCGAGGGCGGCGAGCACCCAGCCGAGTCGCCGGCCCATCAACGACATCCCGACGTCCGTCTGGTCGTCGCGACGATTCTCTGATGCGCGGCGCGCAGATTTCCCCTTCGTGGTGGCCATATCTTCTCGCTATCGGCTTAGTTGGGAGCGCCGCCGCAGGATTGCGGGCCGTTCCCGCCCGGCGAGACAGACGGCGATCGCCGCTTCAGGCCCGGGGGAATCGGACGTCTGCCACCGGTTGATGTCCTGCCGGACGGAATCACGACCGAAAGGCGTTGCCCTTCTCATCCTTCGCACGCGGACGATCAGAACAGTCCTCGCCGCAGATGCGGCAGGTCTTCTCGACCGGCACGCGTGCTCCAGCCCCCTGTGAACCAGGTCATCGCCCGACCGGACTCCTGTCGCACCACTTACGTCCAGTGGTGATAGATCTGCCGACGCACCGCGGGGATCGTGAACCCGATCAGCAGGCACGCCGGCCAGATAGCCGCGATCAGGATCGCGCCGGCGATCGACGCGAACGGCATGGACTTCAGATGGCCGAGACGGGCGGCTTCGAGCGCCGCGGGGTCCGCGAGCTGCCCGAGGCCGAGCGCGCAGCCCCCGATGATCACCGCCAGCGTCACCGTGATGATCGACCACGCCCGAGCCTGATCGATCCCCAACTGGCGCCGGCGGGCGAGGTTCACGCCGCTGATCAGACCGATCGAGCAGACGGCGAGACCGAACAGGCAGACGATGGCGCCGGCCAGGGCGAGCATGTGCCGCACCCGTCCGAATTCGAGCATCTTCGCCACGAAGCCCCAGCCGACGAGTCCGGAGACGGCGACGGTGGTCAGACCAAGGAGCAGCGGCCAGACCCGCTGGACCGGGACGTCCTCGGTGAGTTCGGCCCGGCCGATGAGTTCGGCTTCCTTGTGATCCCCGGTGCGGAAATCGAGCCCGCACGCGGTGCAGAGGATGGCCTTGGCGGTCAGGGCGTAGCCGCACTCGGG
The DNA here is from genome assembly GCA_965227335.1 of Phycisphaerales bacterium. Classification (GTDB taxonomy): domain Bacteria; phylum Planctomycetota; class Phycisphaerae; order Phycisphaerales; family SM1A02; genus CBDDFV01. The sequence goes on along the minus strand of CBDDFV010000012.1, from coordinate 247,770 downwards.
ACAGAGCTTGGTGGCGACGACGAGCCGGGTCGGGTCGTTGGCGGGGAGGTCGTCGTCCGCCGCGTCCTCGATATCCGGCGCCCAGCTCAGACCGGCGAGTGATCCGCTGGACGCGGCCCCTTTTCGGGCCAGCGCCTCTTCGTGGCAGGGTTTGCAGTAATAGTTGCCATGCGAATCGCGGACGCGTTCGCACGCGCTGCAGTCCCAGCCACAGATTCGACAGATCTTCTCAACGGACATCAGGCGGTCCACCGTGGACGCGGCGGCGGGAGCGGTCGGCCGGCCCCTCTCGGTCTGCTCCGAAGTGCATCAGTGTAACGGAGTTGTCGACGGCGGCAATGTGGACGCGGCCTGATCGAGGGCGCGGCGCGGTCCCCTGGCGGTCCGCGCCTCGTATCGGCCGCGGGGGTCCCGGATCCGGGGGGCGCGGGTCGCCGTGATCGCCGCGGAGGCGGGAGGTCCTGGAGGCGATCATGTCTGTTCCCTCAGTCGGGATGCGACGGGGTTGGATGCGACCTGTTCGGGCCACCGGACGGCGCCATGGTTCATCCTTCAGTTTCAGATCTGATCGGGGGCGCGGCAACGTCTGGCCGGGGCCCGTTCGGGACATGCGGCGGGACGCCCGGATCGCGGGGGTCGGCGGATGACGCGGGGGTGACGGCGTGACGGGCGTGGTTGCAGTGACGGGGGGAGGAGCGTAGTCTTTGCGGCTTCACCGTTCGATCGTGCGCGTGTGTGCGAGCGTGGTCGGGCGGATGGAGCGGTCATGAAGTTCGAGTTGCTTGACCAGATTCTCGACGAGGGCCCGGATCGACTGACGGCCGTCAAGCAGGTGAGTCGAGCCGAGGAGTACCTTGGCGACCACTTCCCGACGTTTCCCGTCCTTCCCGGCGTGTTGATGGTCGAGACGATGGTGCAGGCGGCGCGTCGGCTTATCGCCGATCGCACCGGCGACGACCGGTACGTGCTCGGCGAAGTGAAGGCGTTCAAGTTCGGCGGTTTCGTGCGGCCGGGCGAGTCGTTCGAGGTGGAGGTCGCGTTGGGCGAGCCCACGGACGACGGCGCGTGGCCGTGCAAGGGAACCGGCGTGGTCCGCCGGCGCGATGACGACGCACCGGCCGGCGGCGTCAGCGGACGTTTCATCATGCGGCCGCTTCGCGACGCCGCCCGTTCGACGAGCGAGGCGGAATGACAGAAAGGCGCAGGCAGACGGATGGGCCAGGAGACGATGGCGATGACCCGCGATGAGATTTACGAACGCGTGAGCGAGGTGCTGCAGGAAGCGCTCGGTCAGGACGAGGAAGACGTCACGATCGACGCGACCCTCACCGGCGATCTCGAAGCCGAATCGATCGACTTCCTCGACATCCAGTTCCGCCTCGAGAAGACGTTCTCCACCGAGGACCGCCCGTTCAAGATCGAGCAGGGCGAGCTTTTCCCGGAGAACTTCATGGACAACCCGGAGTGGGTGCAGGACGGGAAGTTCACCGACGCGGGCATGGCCATGCTTCGCGAACGCATGCCCCACGTCGACTTCTCGCAGTTCGATGACGATCGTTCCGTCGAGAACATGTCCGAACTCTTCACCGTCAAGTCGCTTGTCGACTTCGTCGAACGCAAACTCGCCGCCTGATCCTTCCTCTCGGTTCCTTTCTCCCTTCGCCCGGGCCCGCCGCGCATGCGCTGGATGTGGATCGATCAGATCGTCGCGTACGAGCCGGGAGCGCGGCTGGTCGCCGTGAAGGGCGTTTCGCTCGCCGAGGAGCATCTGCACGATCACTTTCCGGCCAGTCCGCGGACCGGCGCCGCCGCGCGTCCCGTCATGCCGGGCTCGCTCATGATCGAGGGCATGGCCCAGACCGCCGGCATCCTCGTCGGCGCGACCCGCAATTTCAGCGAGAAGGTCGTGCTCGCAAAGATTGCGAAGGCGACGTTCGACGACGATGTCTACCCGGGCCAGATGATCCGCTACGACGCGACGCTCGATCGCATCGACGACGCCGGGGCGGCGACGCGGGGCACGGTCGAACGCTTCGACCCGCGGGACGACGCCTGGACGACGATCGGCGGCGTGGACCTGATGTTCAGCCACCTCGATCGCAACATGGCGGGCGTCACGTTCCCGAAGGAGAACTTCGTCTTCAGCGATAACTTCCGGACGCTGCTGACGAACGCGGGGATTGCGTTCGAGGGATGAGGGCGCGCCGGGTAGTGCTACGACCATGGATCAGACAGGCGGGCTCCTGTTGCTGCAAAGTGGCGGGTGTTTCGGGTCATCACCGCGAGATCGTGCCGGAGTGCGGTCGCGGCGATGAGGCCGTCAGCAGCAGGAACGGTAACGCCCTGCTGTTGTGCGCGGGCGGTCAGTTCTCCCCAGATGCGTGCAGTCCGTCGGTCAACGCCCAGAATCCGTGGTTCGTGATGCTCCTCAATCTGGCGAAGCCACGCCTCAAGTTCGTCCCGACGTGAACCGGGCTCAAGACGCGTCACGCCGCGTACGAGCTCACCGATCGTCACGACGCTGAGATAGAGATCGCGGTCGTCAAGCGAGCCGAGATGTTTCCGCACCTTGGGGGCGCCACGAGGTCGCCGCGCCTCAGACAGCACGCAGGTATCGACCAGTGTTCTCACAGGTCCACGTCGCGCATCGGCGAGGCGTCGCGATCGAGCTCGAGTCCATCGAGCGTCGGTCCATCCAACAGGAGCTGCTTGAAGCTCATTCGGTCCTCGGTGAGCTCCAGATAGTCGCGCTCGGACAAGACGACAAACGCGTCGTTTCGTCGACGAATCCACTGTGGGCCCTGGGACAGGGCGCGATTCACCACCTCACTCAGGCGGTTCTTTGCGTCAGCGAGTTTCCAGATCACCAGTCACCTCCCCGGGGAGAAATCGGTCAATCGTCTAGATCAGCTAGATTATAATTTCCATTTGAGCGGCGCGGCAAGCCGTCGATGACGAGCGGGCGTTCTCGGATGCCGCGTCTCGATCGCGGCTGAGGCCGGTCGGGCAGCCGGGGCCATCGACGAGCCATCGAGAATGGGGCCGCCCGTCAATCCCCGTGGGACGTCCGAGAACATCTTGCCCATCTTGCCGACGCGTCGCTGACGACGCAGGCGGGCGCGGTTTCCAGATCGCGTTCCGACCCGCGTGGATGGCATGTGGCACTTTGAATATGGATCGCGCGGGCGCGGTCCGTTTCGGCGAGACGGGACGACGGTCGTCGTCATCGCTTCGTCCGCCACGTGAGGGAAGAAAGGTCGTTGCGCGTGCCGTCCACGCCGCTCCATCTCGTCATGGTCGAAGGTCCGGTCGATCGGCTCGCCGCCCGTCGGCTGCGGGTCGACGGCGATGCCGCGACGATCGGCCGCGGGCCGGGGTCGGAGATCTGTCTCCCCGACGGCGCCGTGAGCCGGCGGCACGCCCGCCTCGTGTGGCGTGATGACGCGTGGCATCTCATCGACGAGGGCGGGGTCAACGGCACCTGGCTCAACGGCGTCCGGCTCGAACCGGAGCAGCCCGCGCAGATCAGTCGCGGCGACCGGATCCGGCTCGGTCCCTGGACGGTGCAGGTCAACGGCGAGGATCCGGACACCCAGACGCTCGTGCTCGACGATGACGACGTCGACGCCCGACCCGTCGCCCCCGCCCCCAACCAGCGGCTCGATCTCCTCTCCGAATGCATGCAGGCGCTGGGCGGCGTCGACGCCGATGTCGATCTCGCCCGGATTGCGGTGACGTCGGCGTTGCGCGGGACGGGGTTCCAGCGCGGCGCGGTGCTGCGTCGTCTCGGACGTGAGGACCGGGTCGAAGTCGTGATCTCGCTGGAAGCGACCCATTCCAACGGATCGGGCGTCACGGCGGCGTCGTTCCACCCGAGCCGTCGCCTCATCGAAACGGCCGCGACGGGCGAGACGGCGGTCATGACCGGGCCGCGCGATGAATCCGGTGACGCCGGCCGCAGCGTCGCTGATCTCGAGATTCACTCCGCGGTGTGCGCGCCGATCAGGCTGGACGGCGGCGTGTACGGCTATCTCTATCTCGACGCCCGCGGCTCGGAGACGGCGGTGCAGCGCACGGCGTCGATGTACTGCACCGCGATCGCGCAGGCGTACGGTCTGGCGCTCGCGTGTGCGCAACGGTCGGCGCTGGAGCGCCGGCAGAGCGCGTTGCGGGCGGAGCTCGAACGTGCGCGTGAACTGCAGACGATGCTCGCCCCCGCCCGGACGGCGGACGCATCGGGGTATGTGTACGCCCATCGGATGGAGCCGGGTCTGTTCGTGTCCGGCGATCTGTTCGATGTGCTGCGGCTCGAAGACGGCCGGATGGGGATGTGCTTCGGCGACGCGGCGGGTCACGGCTTCGGCGCCGCGATGCTGACGGGTCTCGTCCAGGCGTATCTTCACGCGGAGTTTCAGCGGGCGGCGGATCCGGCGGCGGCGGTGTGCGCGGCGAATCGTTTTCTCGCCGATCGCGAGACGGGCGGTCGTTTCGTGAGTCTCTGGGCGGGGGTCTTCAGCGACGCGGGACGGATCGAGTATGTCGATGCGGGGCACGGGTACTGGCGGGTGCTGGACAGCGCGGGCGGGGTGCGCGACGCGGGCGGCTCGCACGCCGCGCCGATCGGCATTTCGCGTTCGCTGGCGTACGGATCGCAGGCGTTGACGCTGGCGCCGGGGGAGATGCTGTTGTTGTTCAGCGACGGCGTGCTGGATCAGCGGGGGGCGTCAGGCGAGCGGTTTGGTCTGGACCGGCTGCTCGCCGCCGCGCGTGACGGCGCGGGCGACGTGGGGCGGACGGTGGACGCGATCTTCCGGGCGCTGGAGTCGTTCTGCGGTTCGCCGGCGCTGGATGATGATGCGAGCGTGACGGCGCTCATGCGTCGGGGGTCGGCGGACGTCCTTCGGGCGTGAACGGCACGGGTTGTGTCGCGCCGGACTTCGGATCGACGTAGTGGACATGCACATCGCGTTGGGGGAAGGCGATGGTGATGTCTTCTTTGCGGAAGCGGTCGTCGATGGTCTGGTGAAGTCGATGCCGCACTTTGAGCAGGACGTCGATGTTGGGGATGAAGACGCGGAACGAGAAGTTGAGCGTGGAGTCGCCGAAGTTCTCGAAGAGCACGAAGGGGGCGGGGGTGGCGAGGACGTCCGGGTCGTCGCGGGCGATGTCGTAGAGGACGCGTTCGACCTTCTTGATGTCCGAGCCGTAGGCCACGCCGACGGGGACGACGACGCGGAGCACGGCGTCGGAGAGCGTCCAGTTGACGATCTGTCCGGTGACGAACTCCCGGTTGGGGACGATGAGTTCCTTGAGGTCCCAGTCCATGATGGTGGTCGCCCGCATGCGGATGCGGGTCACGCGTCCGTGGATGTTGCTGACGGTCACGGTGTCGCCGACGCGAATGGGTCGTTCGAAGAGGAGGATGAGGCCGGAGACGAAGTTGGCGAAGATCTCCTGGAGGCCGAAGCCGAGGCCGACCGTGATCGCCGCCGCGAGAAACTGCACCTGCGACCATCCGATCCCGATCGTGTTGAACGCGAGCACGACGCCGATGATCGCGAGGGCGTACCGCGCGACGGCGACGAAGGCGTACCGGGCCCCCGGGGTGATGGGGAGTTTCGAGAGCACGCCGATTTCGAGCAGCCCGGGGAAGTCGCGGCTGACGAAGAAGGTGATGAGCAGCAGGGCGAGGGCGGAGAGCAGATCGGCGGCGGTGATCGACGCGACGCCGGGCGCGGCGGCGGCGGCGTCGCCGCCGAGGTCGACGCCGGTGATGGGCGTTGACTCCGCGACGACGGGGGCGTTGGTCTCAACGGTCCAGAGTTGGTACTGGCGGAGCCCCTGGATGGCGGGGAGGACATCGGCCCAGACCCCGACGAGTCCGATCACGAGGGCGAGGATCACGCCGGTGTTGAGGAGCTTGCGGGTCTGCGCGCTGACGACGACGAGGTCGATCTCCTCGAGTTCCTCGACGGACTTCACGTCGCCCGGAGCGGCGCCGGAGACTTCGCGGGCCTTTCGTCGGGCCGCGAGCTTCTTCCGGGCCTGTTCGATCGCGAGTCGGCGCTGGGCGATCATCAGTCCGCGGAGGAGCGTGGCCCGGAGGATCATGGCGCCGAGGATGAGCCACGTGGTGACGAGGATCTTGCGCTCGAGTTCGATCGCGGTGAACATGTAGCCGCTCGCCGCGAGTGCGGCGAGGGCGAGGGGGGCGAGGATCAGGCCGTTGAGCCAGAGGACGCGGAGCCGTCCGACCCAGCCGTCCCGATGCTGGTTGATCAGCGTGTCGAAGACGCCGGCTCCGGGACGGGTGACGCGGTGCAGGAAGATCGTCGAGGCGATCATGCCGGCGATGAACGCGAGTCGGCCGAGCGAATGGTGGTCGGTGTCGTCCGCCTCGGTGAACATGATGAGGAACGCCGCGGGAAGCGCGACGGGGATGAACCAGCGCAGGTGACGGCGCACGGTGTCGAGGGCGGGTCGTCGCCAGTGGAAGTGGGCGTCGGCGAGCCCGTCGGGTCGGCAGAGGATGCGAACCACTTCGGCGGCGAAGAGGAGCAGCGCCACCCGCTCCACCGCCGCCGCGATCGAGCCGGCGAAGGTGTTGGTCATGCCCGCGCCTTCGAAGGGGAGGGCGACGAGGACGAGCAGGAGCGGCCATTCCGCGGCGAGAGCGACGGTGATCACCGCGGCCTGCACGGTGTCGCGAAGACGCTGGTCGCCGGGTTCGCGGGCGGCGGCCCCGAGTTGACGCAGGCGTCGGCGGAGCGGGCGCTGCAGCACGATGAGCAACGCGATGGCGAGGACGCCGAGCGCGCTCTGCACCGGTCGGCGTCGCGCTTCCGCCGCGAGATCCGTCCCGATCGCCCGCCACGCGTCGGGATCGACAAGGCGTTCGAGCGCGGGTCCGGCGTTCACGATGGTGCCGGCGCCGACGGGTTTGTACGACCGGATCCAGAGGATGCGCTCGTTGATGTACGTGCGATACTCCCGGACGAGATCGGCGAACGTCCGCTGGGTCTCGAGCAGCGGCAGGGCGGCTTCGTCCACGTAGGCGTCGCTCTTCTCGATCATCGAGTTGAGCAGTTCGGTCTGTTTGACGAGGCCGGTGCGGACGGCCTCGCGAAGGGCGGTGCGGGCGTCGAGGTCATCCGGGAGGGGGGTTTCGGCGGCGGCGAGCTGCTGGTCGACCGCGGCGTCGAGATCCTCCAGCTCTTCGAGCCGGATGTCCCAGCGGACGCGATCGCCGGCGCCCTCGGCAAGATCGCGGATGCCGCGCCGGATCTCGTTCTCCAGCCCGTCGACGTTCGGGAGCTTGGTCTTCTGGCGACGGAGGTTGAGACCGACCGCCTCCGCCAGGCCGACGCTCCGGACGCGGTTCTGCGACTGCTCGAAGGCGCCGCGCCAGCGAATGAGATCCTGTTCGGTCGCCTGGCGGGCGGTGACGTCCTCCCGCCGGACCCGCGTGATCTCCGCGAGATGCGTCGCGTATTCCTCGTTCGCCTTGAGGACCGTCTGCACCACGGGGTGAGCGTCGGCGGCGGCGCGTCGGGCGGCGGCGGCGGCGGCCCGCTCCGCCTCCGCTTCCGAGATTTCGCGGCGGCTGATCGCACTCTGCAGCTGCGCGATCGTTCGACTCTCGATCTCGATCCGGCGATCCCGGAACTGACGACGCAGCGGGAGCAACGCCTTTCGCACTTCGTAGTTCGTCAACTCCTTCTCGCGGGCGGCGAGAATGCGCTCGTTCTTCACGAGCTCCGCGAGCAGCCGGAGACGTTTCGCCTCGGTCAGCGCGGCGGGTTCGTCGGGCGGGGCGGGGGCGGCGAGGGCCGCCCGCACGGCGTCGAGTCGCTCCGTCGCCGCCACCACCTCGCCGGGAATTTCCTGGCGACGCAACGCCCGGGTGTTCTCGACATCCTGCAGCTTCTCGCGCAGATCACGCTCTGTCCGCAGACGCCCCTCCGCCGCGTCAAGCTCGGTGCGCAGCTCCGTCAGGGCGACGTCGGGCCCGGGGGCGGGCGCCACCTGCTGTTCGATGGGCGTCTCGAGGAAGGCGGTGATCTCCTGCGTCCGTCCGGGCGCCGCGGCGGCTTCCTCTTCAAACGCCGCGCCCGTATCCGCTGCGCGCGCCGCGTCGGCGAGATGCGCCTCCGCCTGCTCCAGGATCGGCGCGATGTCCGGCGCGTCCGCGCCGATCTGGGCCCGCAACGCCTCGATCCGCGTGCGGATGTCCGCCGGCTGCGGTCGCGTGGCGTCTTCGGCGGGGGGCGGCGTCTGCGGCTGGGACGCGAACGTTCCGAGCGCGGGGCCAAGGCAGGTCATGGCGGCGAGCGACAGCGCGACGCTGAGCGCGCGTCGGCGGCGGACAGGCGGATGACGGCGGGGGAGGGAGAGGATCGTCATGCGGCGTCAAGTATAGGTGGCCGCGGTCGTTTCGCCGCCCGTGGATCCGCAGCGGCGGTTCGAGATGCCGGTAGAATCTCGACGACGCCGGTCCACCCGGTCTGGCGCATGGCAGGAGCGTGATTTCTGATGCGAAAGTTTTCTGGTTCGTCGGTTGCGACGGCGCTGTCTGCGTCCGCCGCGCTGTTCTGCGTCTCCGTTCCGTCGATCGCCCAGTCGGGGCCGGTCAACGGGATGCGTCCGGTGGATCTCCGGGCGCACGCGATCACGGGGGCGGACGTCGTCGTCCGTCCGGGCGAGGTGATCGAGGACGCGACGATCATCATCCGCGACGGCGTGATCGAAGCGGTGGGCGGGGCGGTCGAGGTTCCGGCGGACGCGCGGGTCTGGTCTGCGGACGGTTGCACGGTGTACGCGGGCTTCATCGAGCCGGCGTTGCTCGTCGACGTGCCGAAGCCGCCGCCGAGTCCGGGTCGGCACTGGAACGGTCGGGTGCATCCGGAGCTTCGGCTGGAGGATCACGATGCGCTGGCGTCGTCATTGCGGACCTCGATGCGCGAGATGGGATTCACCGCCGCCGCGGTGTATCCGGACGACGGCGTCTTCCGTGGACGGGGCGTGGTGCTGCCGATGGCGTCGGAGGACGAGCATCTGCTGGTGTACCGGGACGATCCCGCGATCGCGGCGGGGTTCGATCACGGGGGCGGCTGGCAGTCGGCCCGATATCCCGGCGCGTTGATGGGGGCGATCGCGCTGGTCCGTCAGACGTTGTCGGACGCGGAGTGGCGGCGGGACTGCGTCGATGTCTACGCGGCGTCGCCGGACGGCAAGGAGCCGCCGATGCGGGCCGATGCGCTCGACGCGCTGGCCCCGGTCACGCGCGGGAACATCCCGCTGCTCTTCGACGTCGACGACGAGCACGATCTGCTGCGGGCGGACCGCATCGCCAACGAGTTCCGGATCAACATGGTGATGCTCGGTTCGGGCCGGGAGTTCCGTCGGCTTGACGAAGTGGTCGCCACCGGCTGGCCGCTCATCGTGCCGATCAACTTCCCGAAGCGTCCGAAACTGTCGACGCTGGTCGAAACCGATCGCACCACGCTCGAAACGATGATGGCGTGGGAGCAGGGCCCCACCAATCCGCGTCGGCTCGTGAACGCGGGGGCGGAGGTGGCGCTGACGACGCACCGTCTCAAGTCGCGGGCGTCGTTCCACGAGCATCTGCGGACGGCGATTGAGCATGGGCTGACGGAAGCGCAGGCGCTCGCCGCGCTGACGACGACGCCGGCGGAGATGCTGGCGCTCGACGACGTTCTCGGGACGGTCGAATCCGGCAAGGTTGCGAATCTGATTGTGGTGGAGGGATCGATCTTCGAGAAGGACGGCGCGATCCGCGACGTGTGGGTCAATGGTCGGCGTCATGAGATCAAGCCGGTGGAGACGCTGACGTTCGAGGGCGAGGCGACCCTCGCGACCTCCGACGGCGTGCGGACGTCGATGCGGATCGACACCACGAAGAAGACGGTCGCGGTCACGCTGCCGGACGACGGGGGGACGGCGAAGGCGAAGGGGACCGTCGTGCAGGCGGAGCGGGTTTCGTTCAACCTCGACGGCCGGCTGTTCGACGTCGAGGGCTGGGTGCAGCTCTCCGGCGTGATGGACGGCGACCGGATCGCGGGGGCGGGACAGTATCCCGACGGGTCGCGGTTCACCTTCGAGATCACGCCGGGCGTCGCCGAAGGCCTGCCGCCCGCCCCCGGGGCGCAGAAGGCGAAGGCCGAGGGCGAAGGCGACGCCGGCGACGGCGAGGCGCCGAACGGCGGGGCGGACACGCCGGGCGCGGGGGGCGTCTGGCGGGCGATGGTCTCCGGCGGCGACCTTCCCGAGGCGATTCCGACCATCTTCCGGCTCATGCAACGCGAAGACGGCGGGGTCGACGGGACGGTCGAGATCGAGGTGCTCCAGTTCACCGCCCAGGTGCTGGAGGGGTCGTTCGATCCCGATTCGGGCGAACTGCTGCTCTCGATGGAGAGCCCCAACGGCGACGTCGCGGACCTCGTGGGCACGATCGAAGGGAACACGTTCACGGCCGAGATCGTCGGCGGCCCGGAGAATTACCAGGCGGTCGGCGAGCGCGACGGGGACGCCTCGGTCGCCGCCGCGGATGACGACAAGTCCGACTTCGTGATGCCGCCGGACGAACTGGTGGTTCCGCTCGGCGCGTACGGCTTGACCGAAGCGCCGCAGCCGCAGACGGTGGCGGTCGTCAACGCGACGATCTGGACCGCGGCGGACGCGGGGATCATCGAGAACGGCGCGCTGCTGGTGCAGGACGGGAAGATCGCCTACGTCGGTGCGGGACGCGGGTTCCGTCCGCCCCGCGGGGCGACCGTGATCGACGCGAAGGGCCGGCATGTCACGCCGGGTCTGATCGACTGTCACAGCCACACCGGCATTCACGGCGGCGTGAACGAGTGGACGCAGGCGGTGACGTCGGAGGTGCGGATCGGCGACGTGGTGAATCCCGACGACGTCAACTGGTACCGGCAGCTGGCGGGCGGGCTGACCGCCGCGAACCAGCTGCACGGTTCGGCGAACCCGATCGGCGGGCAGAACTCGGTGGTCAAGCTGAAGTGGGGGGGGACGGCGGACGACTTCCGGATTCCCGGCGCGATCGGCGGCATCAAGTTCGCGCTGGGCGAGAACGTCGTGCGTTCGAGCGGGCGCTATCCGGACACTCGGATGGGCGTCGAGGCGATCATGCGCGATTCGTTCATCGCGGCCCGGGAGTACGGCGACTCGTGGGACCGCTGGAACCGGATGACGGAAACGGAGCGTCAGAACACGTATCCGCCCCGTCGCGATCTGGAGCTCGAGGCGTTGCTCGAGATTCTCGACGGCGAGCGTCTCGTGCATTGCCACAGCTACCGGCAGGACGAGATCCTCATGCTGATTCGTCTCGCGGACGACCTCGGCTTCACGATCGGCACGTTCCAGCACGTGCTGGAGGGGTACAAGGTCGCGGACGCGATCGCGGCCCACGGGGCGGGGGCGTCGAGTTTCTCCGACTGGTGGGCGTACAAGATGGAGGTCATGGATGCGACGCCGTGGAACGGCGCGATCATGACGAACCAGGGGGCGGTGGTGTCGTTCAACTCCGACTCCTCCGAACTCGCCCGGCGAATGAACACGGAGGCGTCGAAGGCGGTGCGGTACGGCGGCGTCGAACCGAACGAGGCGCTCAAGTACGTCACGCTCAACCCGGCGCGCCAGTTGCGGATCCACGAACGCACCGGCTCGCTCGAGGTCGGCAAGGACGGGGATTTCGTCATCTGGTCGGGCGACCCGCTCAGCACGTACACGATGTGCGAGCAGACGTGGATCGAGGGCGCGAAGTACTTCGACCTCGAACTCGACCGCGCGATGCGAAACACGATTGCGTCGGAACGGGAGCGGCTGATCCAGAAGATCCTCGCGGCGGCGCACGGCGATCCGACCGGCGAGAAGGAAGCGGCCCCCGAAGATGACGCGGAACGCCCGGACGTGGACGATCCGGAGTTCGCGGCGGCGTACCGGCGGTGGCTCGAGCACCGCCTGGAGAATCACGGCGACCCGACGCACGTCCAGTGCGGCGAGTGCGGCATGAACGATGTCTGGCTGGCGTATCGCCGGTGGATGCAGAACAAGTGAGGGCGCTCCCAGTGAACCGCATGAACATCATCATCATGACCATCGCGTCGACGCTCGCCCTCACAGGGGGCGCGGCGGTCCAGGCGCAGTCCCGGCAGATCCCCGCCCCGCCCCAGGAAGCGCCCATCGTGATCCGGTCGGCGACGATTCATCCCGTCGTCGGCGACGTGATCGACGAGGGGTACATCGTGTTCGACGGCGGCGTGATCACGCAGATGGGCGCCGGCGCGCCGCCCCGCGTGCGCGACGCCGAGGTCGTCGACGCGGACGGCATGCATGTCTATCCGGGTCTGATCTCGACGAACACACGTCTCGGTCTCACCGAGGTCGGCGACATCGGCCAGACCAACGACTACAACGAGTACGGACGCGTCAAGCCGGAGGTGTGGGCCGCGGTGGCCATCAACCCGGACACGGATCTCATTCCGGTGACGCGGGCGAACGGCATTCTCACCGGCCTGGTGTTTCCGAGCGGCGGACTGATCAGCGGTCGGTGCGCGGCGATCCGTTTCGACGGCTGGACATGGGAGGACATGGCGATCGACGCCGATGCGGGACTCGTCATGAACTGGCCGCGCACCGAGATCGTCACCGCGTGGTGGATGGACCAGTCGGAGGACGAGCAGCGCAAGGAAGCGGCGGAGAACCTCACGGAGATGGGTCGTGTCTTCGACGAGGCGGAGGCGTACGTCAAGGCGAAGGACGCCGATCCGACCCTCCGCACCGATGTGCGTTTCGAGGCGATGCGTCCGTATGTCGCGGGAGAGAAACGGATCTTCGTCAACGCGAATTCGGTCGGTCAGATCGAGTCCGCGATCACGTGGGCGGCGCGGCGGGGATACCGGATCGTGATCGTCGGCGGGCGCGACGCCGATCAGGCCGCGCCCCTGCTGGCCCGGCACGAGATCCCGGTGATTCTCGGTTCGACGCATCGTCTGCCGAGCCGTCGTCACAGCGACTACGACGAGCCGTTCCGTCTGCCCGCGAAGCTGCACGAGGCGGGGGTGCTGTTCTCGATTTCGACGGGCGGCGGGGCCGCGCACGAACGGAATCTGAATCATCAGGCGGCGACCGCCGCGGCGTACGGTCTGCCGAAGGACGCGGCGTTGCGGGCGGTCACGATCGACGCCGCGCGGATCATGGGTCTCGACGCCCGTCTCGGTTCGCTGGAGCGGGGCAAGGCGGCGACGCTGATCGTGACGACGGGCGATCCGCTGGAGATCACGACCGACACGAAGATGGCCTTCATCGAGGGTCGGCGGATCGATCTGAGCAACCGCCACAAGGAGATGAGCGAGAAGTACCAGGAGAAGTATTCGCAGTGAGGCGTTGTCTGATCGTGCATCGAACGCCCGCCGCTATACTCAGGCCATGAGCACTGTCGAGCCGTCGCGTCAGCGTCGCATCATTGCGTTGATGAACCAGAAGGGCGGGGTCGGGAAGACCACGACCTCCGTGAACCTCGCCGCCGCGCTCGCCCGCGCGGGCCGGCGGACGTGCCTGATTGATCTCGACCCGCAGGCCCATGGGTCGATGCACCTCGGCGTCGAGCCGGACCAGGTCGAGCACACCGTCTACGACCTGCTGCTCGAAGACGACGTGACGGCGGAGGACGTCGTCGTCAATGTCGCGGAGAATCTCGACGTGCTGCCCGCGGAAGTGAATCTCGCGGCGGCGGAGCCGGAGCTTGCATCGGCCGCCGACCGGCAGAACATCCTGCGGCGCAAGTTTTCGGTGATTGCGGATCGGTACGAGTTCGTGCTGATCGACTGCCCGCCGAGTCTCGGCCTGCTCACGCTGAACGCGCTGGCGCTGGCCCGTGAGGTGTTCGTACCGATGCAGGCGCACTTCCTCGCGTTGCAGGGCGTGAGCAAGCTGCTCGAGACGGTCGGGCTCGTGTGTCAGTCGGTGAATCCGCAGTTGCGGGTGACGGGCGTGATCCTCTGCATGCACGAGGCGAACACGACGCTCGCCCGCGAGGTCGTCGCGGACCTGGACGCCTTCTTCGAGGCGGGGCGCGACAGCGATGCGCCGTGGCGGACGTGTCGGGTGCTGCGTCCGGCGATCCGGCGCAACATCAAGCTGGCGGAGGCCCCGAGCTACGGTCAGACGATCTTCGACTACGCGCCCGGCTGCCCCGGCGCACAGGATTACGAGAAACTGGCCGAACGCGTGATCAGGGACTGGGACGCGATGCACGCGAAGCGGGAGACGCCGTCCGCCGCGGTCGAGATCGAGACGCGCACGCCGTCGCGCACGCCGCCGTCGCCGCCCGCCGCGCCGTCCGAATCCTCGGCGACCGCGTGATCGAGCGAGAACGCTGATGAGCACGGAGACGTCCGCGTCGGCTCCCGACCCGCGTGTCGCGCACCGACGGCGTCTCGCCCGGATCTGGCGTGTCGTCTTCGTGATCTACACGCTGGCCCTCGTCACCGGCACGCACTGGCCGCGTCTGCAACTCGGGACCGAGGCGGCGCCGGCGCCGGACAAGCTGATTCATCTCGTCGCGTTCGGCGGGTTCGCCGCGCTGTTGTGGGGCGCGCGGTTCTTCGCGTCAACCTGGATCGCGTTGTTCGTGGCGATCGGCTACACGATCATCGATGAACTCACGCAGGCGATCCCCGGCCTCGGCCGGTCGATCTCCGGTCTCGACCTGACCGCCAGCCTCTTCGGCGTCGTGCTCACGTTCGCGATCGGATCCGCGTTCTTCGGTCTGGTCGGGGGCGAGATGAACCGGATGCGGCTGCAGGCGCGGCGGGCGGCGTACGAACAGGCGATGGCCCGCGTGAGCGTCTGGGTCGCACTGGCCGTCGCCGGCCTGGTGGGCGCGGCGGTCGGCCTCGGCGCGGCGCTGCTCGTGCTCAGTCAGGTCGCCGGTCTGCGGCCGTTTGAACGCGCCGTCTTCGCATGGCTCGCGATCGGCGCCTGCGGGTTCATCGCCGCCCACGTGATGCTCGTCGCACGCGTCCGACGCGTGGACGCGGCGCAGCGGTGTGATCAGTGCGGCGCCGACCTGACCTCGACGGAGGCTGACGCGGCCGGCTGGCGGGTCTGTCCGGCGTGCGCGACGCGCATGCACGCGGTGCGCGAGGTGCGGATCGGCGATCTGCCGCGCGGGGGGCTGCTTCGTCTGGCCGTTCGTCCCGCGATCTGGTGCGTCGTCACGGGCGGATTGATCGTCGGTCTGTGGACGCTGCTGTTCCGACTCGCGATCTGGTTCGACGTCCTGCCGCACTTCACCCGCGTGTGGCGCATGGCGCCGCTCGACTTCCGGTACGTCGTCGATCTCGGCCTGCTCGGTCTGATCGGCGCGCTCGGGGCGTGGCGGTTCCGCATCGGCCTCGGACGAGTCTTCGACCGGCAGGACGCCGTGTGCGTCGACTGCGGGCATGACGTCCGGTACGTGCGCACCGAGCGCGGCGTCGGCCGTTGCACGGAATGCGGGGCGCCCTTCGCCCGGATCGGCCCCGACCCCGCCGCGTAACGTGTCCCCCGGACGCGGATTCGCGACGGGTCGCGTTCCGGAACGAATGTCATATTTCATCGTGCCAGAAGGTCCGTTCCCGACGTGGAATGGACGTCCGGGAAAGGCGCGAACGATGAAGAACCGAAACCAACATCCCGAACCCCGTCGGTCCGAGCCGACGCTGATCGTGTCCACCGAGACCTGGGGCGGACGCGTCGCCCGCTGGGTGATGCACGCGTCGGCCACGGTGTTCGCGGTGTGCGGCGCGGCGTGGCTGCTGCACACCGGCCGCGTCGCCGATCTTACGCCCCGCTGGCTCGTCTGGCCGCTCGCGACCATCGTCACGCTGAGCGCGATGGTGTTCGTGATCTCGCCGGTGATCGACCGCAGTCTCACGCGCGGCGTATGGCGATTCACATCCACCGGCGCGACGTTCCGGCCGCTGCACGGCCCGGTCCGGACGGTCGCGTGGCGCGACGTGACGGACGTTCATGCGCACGGTTCAGCGATCCGACTGAAGACGTCGGACCAGACGCTCCGGGTGCGGGGCTCGCTGATCGACGCGTCGTCGTGGCGGGAGATCGGCGCGCGGATGCGCGAGCATCTGAGCGATCGAGCCGCGCTGTCGGCGCTGCAGGGGCTCGACGGGTCGCCGCGCCTCCGGGGGGCGGCGGTCCTGGTGAGCTTCGCGCTGACGACGCTGCTCGCGACGTGGTTCGTGGTGCGGAGCGATGCGGTCTGGCCGCTCGTGGTCCTCGCCGGCGCGATTGCGGTGCGGGTCTTGGCGCGGCTGACGGCGCGGTTCGCCGCCTTTCGGGCGGATGAGACGGACGACGCCGACGCGGATGACGCGACGCCGAGCGGGCCGCTCGGTCGGCTCGAGATCGAATCGACGGACGGGCCGGGGCGCGGGGATCCGTCCGGCGGTCTCGCGGCGTAGGCGGGCCCGACGTAGACTGCAGCCATGGTGTCTCCAGCGACAGCCGATGATCAGACGGCTCTGGTGTTCGCGGTGCGTCTGCCGGGGGGCGAGGGCGCGTGGCTGTCCGACTGGGATGCGGTCGACGCGGCCTTCCGGGAGAAGGAAGGTCCGGTCTGGGTGCATCTCGACCGCATGCAGCCGGAGGTCCGGACCTGGCTGACGGAGCGGGCGAAGGTCGACCCCGTCGCGCTGGATGCCATGCTGCTTGAGCACACGCGTCCCGGCGTCCGGGTGATCGGCGACGGACTGCTCGTCAATCTGCGGGGCGTGAACATGAACCCCGGGGCGGACCCGGACGAGTTGATCTCGGTGCGGATCTGGGTCGAGCCGAATCGGATCATCACGTTGCGGCAGTTTCGTTTTCAGACCATCCGGGACCTGCGGGGCCGCGCGGAGTCGGGGCAGGCCCCGAAGACGACCGGCGGCGTGCTGGCGGAGATCGCTCTCGGGCTCGCCACGCGTCTGAGCGACAGCGCAACCAATCTCGAGACGCTCGTGGACGAGGTGGAGGACGGGATGCTGGAGCGTGACGACGACGATCTCGCCGCCCGCTCGTCGCTCGCGATCGTGCGTCGCCAGTCGATCGCGTACCGGCGCTTTCTCGCCCCCCAGCGGGAAGCGTTGAGCGAACTGACCCACGGCCCGCATCAGGATCGCTTCAGCGAACAGGACCGCAGCCGCTTCCGACTGGGGCTCGATCATGTGACCCGCGTCCTGGAGGCCCTGGACGAAGCGCGGGATCGCGCGGCGGTGACGCAGGACGAACTTCGCGCCCGTCACGAGGCCCGCCTCGGACGCACGCTCTATGTGCTGACGATCATCGCCACGGTCGCCCTGCCGCTGAGCCTGCTCACGGGCCTGCTCGGCATCAACGTCGGCGGCATTCCCCTCGCGGAGTCATCCTGGGGGTTCGGCATCGTCTGCGTTTCGATGGTGGTGATCGGCGTCGCCGAGGTCGTCGTGATGCGTGCGCTGCGCTGGCTGTGAGCGTGAGCGGACGCACGGGGTCGAGTATGAGAACCTGATCGCCGGACGGTCCCGCTCGGCTCAGTCGCGGTCCGGGCTCGCCTTGAAGACGTTGCTCGGGGCGTCGGGCTTCTCGGTCCAGTCGTCGGCGCGGTCGCCGAGGGTGAGCTCCATCGGCATCGTCTTGCGGTAGCCGAGCTTGCGGATGACCTCGAGGACGTCGGTCCAGGTGGGGAAGCTCTTGCCGTTGACCTTCTTGAACTCCTCGATGGCGAGGACGAAGAGGAACTGCTCGCGGTTGAACTCGCCCTCCTCGGCGTCGCGCATGAAGTCGGTGCGGCGGCGGCCCGGGCCGCGCCTTCGCTCGAGGTTGGTGTCCTTCCCCGGCGTCTCGTCCGCATCGGGCGCGTTGCGTCGGTCGAGCCCGGACCGACGATCCACGACGTCCCGTCGATCGTCGCGTTCTTCGGGGCCGCCGTCGGCTTCCTTTGACTTGGCCATCGCGGTGCTCTCCTGCTCGTCGAGGGGGATCCGTCCCGCGGACCCACCCTGCCCGGCGTCACGCTACACTACGTCGTTCCCGCACCGGCGTCGAACGAGATCCGGTCGGGCGGCCCCGGCCTCACGCCGATCCCACGGCGGATCGACGCCCACGGGCCGACACTGACCCGACGTCTCCTTCATCGGCCGTTTCCCGCCCCCGTCTTCGCCCGCCGGTCCCGCTGCATGTCGAATCCGACGCCCGCCATCTCTCCCCTCGCCGCGATCTGCGCCTGGCTCTGGCCCGGCCTCGGTCACATCATGATCGGCGAACGCAAACGGGGCTTCGGCGTGATGGCCGGCGTCCTCTTCCTCGTGATCAGCGGCCTCCTCATCGGCGGCTTCAACTGCGTCGACCGCAAGGAACACCGGCTCTGGTTCGTCGCCCAGGCGGGCTGCGGGCCGATCGTCCTCGCGGCGGACTTCATCAACCAGTCCCACGTCAAGAAGATCCCCCCGCCCCGACGCTACGACACCGTCGGTCTCGCTCGCGTCGCCGAGATGGGCACGCTCTTCATCGCCCTCGCCGGTCTCATGAACGTCGTCGTCATCCTCGACGCCCTGCACTTCGTGCCCCGGACCGACCATCGACGCGACCCCGCCGACCCGGCCGATCGCGAGGCGACGGCATGATCACCTCGATGCTCGCCTGGACCCCCTTCATCGAACCCATGCAGTGGGTGCACGACTGGTGGTGGACGCTCGTCGTCCCGCTGTCCATCGGCCTCTCGATGATCTACAAGGCCCTCCGCGTCGTCGACTTTCGCCACTACTGGCGCCAGGTCCTGATCATGACCCTCCAGATCGTCCTCGGCGTCATCGCGATGACCATCGTCCTCGCCCTCTTCACCGAAGTCATCGTGCCCATGCTGCCGGCGGAATAGATTCGGCGGAATCATCGCGGCGATCGGGGATCCCCACGGTAGGATTTTCAGAGCGGGGAATCGCCCCGTCCCGGGTCGGCCGGAACGGGCGGACGCTGAATCGCGATCGGAAGGGGAAAGACCAGTGTTGAACGAGATCAGACGGGCGACGGCCGCCGCGCTGGCGATGACGGCCCTCGGCGCCACCGCGGGGGCGGACTGGGCGGTGATGGGCGGCAACGCGCAACGCAACGGACAGGCGACCTCCGCCGGTCCGACCGATGCGACCCTCGCGTGGGAGAACGACGACGACTTCTCGCTCATCGCCTGGCATCCGTACCTGTCGGACGGACGTGTCTTTGTCGTGCGCGAATCCGGCTTCCCCTCGGTAGGCGGTCCGGCCAACGATGCGATCGTCTGTCTCGACCTCGCGACCGGGACGGAGCTGTGGAACGTCACGCTGCCGTACGGCGGCGATCCGAACGAGGAGTGGATCGCGTGGATCGGGGGCGTCGCCAACGGCCTCGTCTACGCTTCCCGCAGCGATAACTCGAAGAACCTGCCGTTCTACTCGCTCGACGTGAACACCGGCGCGATCCAGTGGCAGTCGGAGATCTCGCTCCGCACCTTCGCCTACGACGGGTTCGTCTTCACGCCCGACGGCGACATCATCGTCGGCGACCTTGACACCATCGCCCGCGTCGACGGCGCCACCGGCGCGACGGAGTGGGACACGGATCGGAGTTGTCCCGTGAGCGGACGGTGCGGCGGCGGGCTGGGGCCGGACGGGGTGTTCATCGACCAGGCCGCGCCGGGCGGCAACGTCATTACCAAGATCGACCTTGCGACGGGCGAGGAACTCTACGACTCGCCGATCATGGTCGGGTTCACCGTGCAGAATTCACCCTTCGTGAGTCCGGACGGCGGGACGGTGTATCTCAGCCGCACGCAGAACAACGTGTTCACGGACTTTCTGTACGCGTTCGAGGACACCGGCGCCGCGCTGGTGGAGAAATGGCATGTCCCGGTGCGCTGGACGACTTCGCACGAGGCGGGGATCGGGGCCGACGGCTCTGTCTACACCTTCCTCGACAACAACGAATTCGTTCGGCTCGACCCCGCGGACGGGACGGTGATCGACACCGCCGGCGTGCTGCCGATCGCCGACGGCAACCTCTCCGCGAAGACCGCGATCGGGACGGACGGCACGGTGTATCTGTCGAACGGCTGGGCGAACAATCCGCCGACGAACGGCCGACTCTGGGCGTTCCCCGCGGATCTCTCGCAGACGTACTTCACGCTCACGCTCGACCGTCAGAACCAGGGCGGCCCTGCGCTCAGCGACGGAACGCTGGTCGTCGCCGATCGGCAGGCGGTCTACGCGTATCGCGCCGAGGACACGACGTGCATCGGCGATCTCGATGAATCCGGCGCCGTCGACGCCGCGGACCTCGCGTTGCTCCTCGCGGCGTGGGGACGGGCGGGCGCGACGGATCTCGACCGGAGCGGCGTCACCGATGCGGGGGATCTCGCCATTCTGCTCGCCGCGTGGGGCGACTGCGAATAGCGACGACCCGCGACGATCGATGACGGGCCGGCGGCGCGATGGCGTCCGTCGGCCCGTTTCGTTTCGCGCGTCGGCGACGTGGCCTTACGAACACCCGCCCCATGTGGCGAGGAGCGTCGCGAGGTCCGCCGCGTCGACCTGGTCATCGCCGTTGAAATCCGCGGCGGAACTCGGGGCGAAGCCCCACTGGGCCAGCAGCGCCGCCAGGTCGGACGGGCCGACGCCGCCGTCGAGGTCGAAGTCCGGTGCGCACGTCGGCGCCGCGTTGAACGTGGCGACGACCGAGCTTCCGACCACATCGACCGTCCAGCCGCCGTCGGCGATCACCTGGTCGAAGTCGCCGGTCACCCCGCCGTCCGCCGCGAGGATGACGAACGTGTCGCCGGGCGTCGGCGTGTAGTCGTTGACGAGGTGCAGACGCAGCCGGCCGCCCAGCGTGACGTCGCCGGTGACGGTGAGCTGATCGTGATCGACGCCCGCGGTCGGTCCCCCGATGCTCGCGGCGAGGATGCCGGTCTCGAGGATCACCATGTCGCCCTCGACCACGAACCGGCCGGTCCCGTCCGGGCCGCCCGGACGGAGACGCCCGCCGTGCTGCAGGAGCGGCGTGATCAGGCGCGGCGGTGCGCCGGGCCCGGCGGCGGCGCCGGATGTCGCTTCCGCCTTCAGTTCGTCGACCGCATCCTCGAGTTCGTTCGTCACCATGCCGTCCGCGGCTTCGAGGATCCCGTCCGCCGTGACGCAGTAATCGACCTCCGTCTTCGACCCCCCGGTGATCTCCCCGTCCCACAGGAGCGTGCCGCTCTCGACCTTGACGACCGCGCCGCCGAAGAAGTTCACTTCGGCGAGGGAGACGACGGATTCCGTCCCGGCGCCCGTCTTCCGGATGAGGCCGCCGACCGACAGCGAGCCCGCGCCGGAGAGGTTGGACGTTCCGTCCAGTCGCCACTCGCCTCCGGCCACGAAGACGCCCGCGCCTTCGACGACGGAGACCGTGGCGTTCGTCTGCGTGATCAGTCCGTTATCGCCGGCCCCGAGCACGCCGTCCCCATTGTCGTTGAGGACGACCTGGGTGTTGTGATCGACGTCGAATTCGCCGCCGTCGACGCACTCGAAGAGACCGGAGATCTTGGTGTTCGGGGACCCGGTCTGGACGAGCCCGGTGTTCACGAGTGCGTTGGTCTGCTCCGGGATCACCGGTTCACCGCCGCCGCCGACGTCGATCGTCTGACCATTGACGAGCAGGTAGCCGCGATTCCGGAAGACGCCGCCGCCCGTCAGCGTGCCGCCGCTGCCGCTCTCGCCGAGCCGGAAGGCCCCGATCCCGTCCATGCCGATGTCGTTGTTGGCGACGCCGTCGCACCGAAGCGTGCCGCCGGCCCGTACGGACAGGACGCCGTCGCCGCTGAACGTCACCGCCTCCGCCAGTCCGCCGGTGATGTCGTAGTCGCCCGCCCACAACGCGATCGTGGCGTTCTCCTGCGGCTCGACGCCGGCCTTCCTCCAGAGTCCGCCGCCCTGGAAGCGAATCTCGCCGGCTTCGCTGATCAACTGGCCGCCGTCCAGATGACAGACGGCCAGCACCCGGCTGAAGGTTCCCGGCGCATCGATCGGACGCAGCAGCAACCCGTTCAGGTTGACTTCGACGAGCCCGAGGCCTTCGAGATCGCCCCCTCGAACTTCGACCACGCCCCCTGACTCCGTCACGAACGCCGCGGCCACGTCGACCTGGAAGTCGCTTTCAACCCGCCACGTCCCCTGGTTCGTCAACTCGCTGAACGTGGCGAGGGTCGGGGTCGACGATCCGCCGCTCGCGATGCGCACGCTTCCCGTGTTCGTGGCGGTGGAATCAAGCCCCGCGTCGATTGATCCCGACTTCCACGTCATGGTTCCGTTGTTGGTGAAGGTCCCGTTGATGGTCATCGCCGCCCCGGTGTCGAGCAGGAACCCGTCGTCGCCCGTGAGGTTGGCGGTCAGCGATGCATCGGCTTCGATGATCATCTCGTTCGCGAGTCGGAGATCGCCCGCGCCGCTGGCCGCGTAGTCGCCCGCGATCGTCACCGGCAGGGCGCCGGGGAACAGATCGAAGATCAGCGTCCGCCCGTCATCCGCGAGATACGAGCCCGCGCCCGCGTGCGTGCCGCCGAGGCTGATCCGCAGGTCGCCGGATTGCGCGTGAAGCGTCCCGCCGCCCTCGGACATGTGCAGCGGAATCGTGAAGCGGAGGATGGTGGGTCCATCGGCCCGCACGGTTCCGCCGTCGTTCTCGAACGACGTGTTCGCCCCGAACTGAGCGACGCCGCCCCGTCCGCTCCAGACGCCGGTGTTGGTGATCGTCGGGTCGCCGCCGACGCCGGTCGTGAGGAACGTGTCGCTGGTCTGGTTGACCGTGCCCGTGTTGTGAAAGGCGACCTTGATGCCGACGCCGTCGAGGTTGATCGTACCGTTGTTGAAGACGATCCCGGTCCCGTCGAGTTCGCCCCGATCGAGGACGCCGTTCGCGCCCTCAAGTTCGAGCGACGAATTGGCGACGACGCGGAAGAAGTCGAGGCTGACCGGGTCCGTGAGGACCGACGGACCTGCGAGCGTCATCGTGTCGTTGATGTCGAGCCGACTCTGACTGTTCACCGACCCGAGGCTGATCGTGCCGAACTCGCACCGGGTCAGGATCGGGCCGAAGCCGCCCTTGATCACCGCGGCGACGCCCGCCTGGTCGCAGCCCGGGACGTCCTTGGTCGGACTGCCGTTCTCCTGCCAGTTCGCGGCGTCGAACCAGTTCTGGCTCGCCCCGCCCACCCATTCGAAGTCAAACCCCCGGGCGGGCGACGCAAGACACACGAGACCGCCGGCGATGAGCGACGGGATGACGAACGAACAGCGATGACGCATGGTCTCTCCTCCGATGCCCGGTGACACCTGTCCATTGTGAACAGGACCGGGCCCGGATCAGAGAGAAAACCGGAAAACCGCCGCTCCGGCCCCGTCAGGGTGTCCCGCCTCCGTCCACCAGTTCGAACGACGACGCCCGAACACGCCCGTTCACGACCTCGCCGCTCACGCGTGCGTCACGCACCGCGTTGCACAGGCCGTCGTGCGCGTGCGCATCGCCATGCCCGTCGATGTGCGATCCGTCGACGTAATACGAGGCCCCGTCGAGCCGCACCGCGAGGTCGCATCCTTCGCCCGCCATCCCGAACTGACACTGCCCGCATGACGCCTCGACGAGGGCGTCGGACAGCACCTGATGGTTGGATTCGAGGGCGGGCTGGCTCGACGGCGCCGCGCACTCGCCGCATGTGCAACCGGACAGCAGGACGAGGACGACGATCGGCATGACGGCGGCGGCGACGGAATGACGAGGAAGGGCCATGGCGGAACTCCGGGGGGAAGCGGGGCAGGGCAGGACTGCCATTATTGCAGTCGCGGACGGCCCGTGTTGTCAGATCGACCCCGGGAACCGGCGTTGATCGCGGGCGTCTCCGTGCTGTGGGCTGGCGCGCGGGTTGCGAGCTGGTCGCACGATGGTCCTGAGCCGCGGGTCCGGGGTGTCCGGGTCCGTCCGGTCTGACCGCTCACCATCTTCGTCCCATTCACTTTCGTCCCATTCACAGGAGGCTCTCCGATGCTGCATCACTCGCCGTTCGCTGAACCCCTGGGTCTGAGCCGCTCCTTCGACCGCGTGCTCGGCGATCACCATGCGCCCGGACGCACCGCGCCGTACCCCCTCCTCAATGCGTGGGAGGACGCCGATCACATCGTGGTGGAGGCGGAGCTGCCCGGGCTCTCGATGGACGATGTCGAAGTCACGCTCACGCACGACCACCTCACCATTCGCGGCGAACGCCCGGCCGTCTCGCCGGATGACGTCCGCGCGCTTCAGCGCGAACGGTTCGCCGGCGTCTTCGAACGCACCATCGCACTCCCCGCTTCGGTGGAGGCGGACGGCGTCGAGGCCACGCTGCACGACGGCGTCCTGATCGTCCGCATGCCAAAGTCGGACCATTCACGCCGTCGACGCATCGATGTGAAGGCGTCCCGCGCGAACCCGGACGCCGGCTGACGCGTACGAATCCGACGCACTCTTCTCTCGAGACCCCGCGACGTTCCGACGTCGCCTTGTTGCGCGGCGACGCGCAGGAGATCCCCACGATGAACACCCCGCTCACGCTCTGCTCCCTCGGCGGTGCGATGCTGCTGCTCGGAGGCGTCGCGCTCACGAACGCGACCGCGTCCGATACGCCGCGCCCCGCCGCCCCCTCCGCATCGATCGAACACGCCGATGCGCTGTCCGGCGCGTTCGAATACGTCGCCGAGACGATCGGCCCGTCCGTCGTCACCATCCGCTCGACCCGCGAGATTGAAGTGCCCGCGATGAACGGCATGCCTCGCTTTCCCTTCGACTCGCCGTTTGAAGAGTTCTTCGGATTGCCCCGCCGCGCCCCGCAGAACGAAGAATCGCCGGCGCGGAAGCAGATTCAGCGCGGCGAGGGCTCGGGCGTCGTCGTCAGCGCTGACGGCTTCATCCTGACCAACAACCACGTCGTCGAGGACGCGACCGAAGTCGATGTCGTCTTCGCCGATGCGAGCGAGTATCGCGCTGAGATCGTCGGCACGGACCCGAAGACCGATCTCGCCGTCCTGAAGATCGACGCCGGCGGCCTCACGCCCGCCGCGCTCGGCGATTCGGACACGCTCCGTGTCGGCCAGTGGGTCGTCGCGGCGGGCAACCCGTTCGGTCTCTCGTCCACGATCACCGCCGGCATCGTCAGCGCGACCGGTCGGAATCGCATGGGCATCACCGATTATGAGGACTTCATCCAGACCGACGCCGCGATCAACCGCGGCAACAGCGGCGGTCCGCTTGTGAACCTGCGGGGCGAGGTGATCGGGATCAACACGGCGATTCTCTCGCGCACCGGCGGCAGCGTCGGCGTCGGCTTCGCGATCCCCGTCAACATGGCGAAGGACGTCATGGACGAACTCATCGCGGATGGTCGCGTCGTGCGCGGCTACCTGGGCGTGCTCATCCAGGATCTTTCCGAAGGCATGGCGCAGTCGTTCGGCTACGACTCCACCGACGGCGCGCTTGTCAATGAGCTGACGCCGGACGGCCCGGCCGCGCAAGCGGGTCTGCAGCCCGGCGACATCATCATTGCGCTCGACGGGACTCCGGTGACGGCCATCTCGAAGCTGCGGCTCGAAGTCGCGGGCATCGATCCCGGGACGGACGTCGACGTCACGGTCTTCCGCGACGGCGAGCGACGGTCGTTCACGGTGACGATCGAGGAGCTGCCGACCACCGAGGTCGCCGCGGTTCCGAGCGCCGATGGCGAAGACCTGAACCTCGGCCTCAAGGTGCAGACGCTCACGCCTGACGTCAGGCGGCAGTTGCGTCTCGACGGCGACGTTGACGGCGTGGTCGTGGCGGCGGTGGAACCGTACAGCGCCGCGGCGGAAGCGGGCGTCTCGCGCGGCGACGTGATCACGCACGTGCAGAACACCGCGGTCGACGACCTGCGCAGCTTCCGCAACGCGCTGAAGCAGTACGACCTCGAAGACGGCGTCCGCCTCACCCTCCGGCGCGGCGACATGCGACGCTTCGTCTTCCTCCAGGCGGACTGATCACCGCGATTCGCGGATCCAACGAGCGTTCCCTCCCCGCCGGGTCGTCCCTTGTGACGGCTCGGCGGTTTCGTGTCGTCAGGTCACTCCGGCGTGCGCACGAGCCGGCTCATCCGTCCGCTGCGGTTCCAGTCCATCACGTACAGGTTGCCGGCGTCGTCAAAACAGACCGCGTGCGGGGCCGTGAAGACGCCCGGGGTCCACGCCTCGACCGGAACGCCGTTGTTCGCCCACTGGCCGCGCTCCGGGTTGTCGCCGAGATGCGTCACGACCTCGTTGTCCCCGTCGAGGATCGTGACCCGCCCCTCCAGTTCCGCCACCGCGACGTACTCCCCCCAGAAGGAGACCGAGCACGGGCGACGCAGATCCGTCGCGATGACGCCGAGAGGATTGCCGTCGAAGTCGAAGTGCTGCAGGCGGCGGTTCTCGCGATCGCAGACGAGGAGACGCGGTTCGTCGCCACGCGGATCGATGGCGAGTCCGTGACACGTGACGAACTGCCCCGGTTCGCCGCCGCGCCCGCCGAAGGAGGACGCGTAGGAGAGATCGGGATTGAAGATGTGGATCCAGTTCTGTCCGTAGCCGTCGGCGACGTAGATGCGTCCGTCCGGGCCGCGCACGACCGCCGTCGGGTTGAACTGCTCCGCGTTCGCATACCGGCCCGACTCCATCGGGACGCCGATCGCCCACACCAGCGAACCGTCCAGACGCAGCTTGACCGCCTGCTTGCCGAAGAGGTGCGCGGCGTAGATGAACGTTCCGTCCGGCTCGTCCACGATCTGCATGTTGTGCAGACCGGGATACCGATTCGCCACCGCCTCCACGAACGCTCCGTCGGCGCCGATCTTCACGATCGACCGCGCCGTGTCCGTATTGAAGCAGACTCGCCCCTCCGGATCGATCACGATCCCGCCGTGCGTGTTGCCGAGGGTCACGTCGTCCGGCAACTGCGGCCAGTCCGCATCCGGCACGTACGTGAACTCGCCCTGTCCGAGCGTCCCGACGGCGGCGGCGAGCGCGACGGGGGCGGCGGAGATCGCGGCGGGTCGGGTCTCCATCGGCGGCTCATGGCCGGGGTGCGTCAGCAGCAGCGCGGCGAGCACCGGGGCGGACGACAACGCGAATACGGTCAGCGGCATGACGCCTCCTCCTCAATCAGGAGCCGGCAGGATACCAGCTTGACGTGATGAATCGCTTTTCCCTTGGGGCTCCGGACCGGGAGCGGTAAGGTCGGGCGTGTCGACATGCACATCCATGGTCCGGGTGCAGATGAGGGGAATCATCATGCGAAGCGTCACCGTCCGTCTGGTCGCCATCGTCGTTTCGTGCGGCGCGGCGTTCCCGCTGTTCGCCGGGGAGAGCGTCACCATCACGCTCGAACCGGATGCGGATACATGGATCGCCTTCGGCAAGTTCGATCCGCCCGGCAACCACGGGACCGAACCGTTCCTGGAGCTCGGCCGCTTCAGCATCTTCAGCGACACGTTCATCCTGATCCGCTTCGACCTCTCCGGCGTGCCGAACGATGCGGTCGTCACCAGCGCGACGCTGCGGATGTTCGAGGGAACCACGCCCTACAACACGGGCGACACATGGAGCCTCACGCAGATCAGCGACGCGTGGGATGAGAACACCGTCGACGAAGGCAGCGTGCCGGATGCGAGCGGTCTCTCGACCGAGGCCCCGTCCGCCGCGAACCCGGTCATCGATGTGACGGGCCTGGTGATCGACTGGGTCGACAATGGAACGCCGAACCACGGCCTCCTCATCGACAATTTCGGGTTCAACGACGGCGGGAACTTCCAGTCGCGGGAAGGTCCCGATGCGCCGCCGGAACTGGAGATCTCGTACCTGTTGCCGCCGTCGTCATGTGACGAGGACCTGGACGACGACAACGAGGTCGGGGCGTCTGATCTCGCGGCGCTTCTCGCGGCGTGGGGCACGTGCGACGCGTGTCCCGCGGATATCGACGACGACGGCGAGGTGGGTCCGTCCGATCTCGCCCTGCTGCTCGCGGCGTGGGGGCCGTGCTCCGAGTGATCGCGACCCGCGCGAGTTGACACCCGGCCCGGCCCCGCGATCATGACCGTCAGGCGGTCGACCGACCGCTCCGCTTGGAGATGCGTCATGTCGACCGCCGCCGCCACACCCCTGCATTCGTCCCTCGCCGCCGCCGACCTCCTGGCGCCGCGCGTGTCCAATCGCGTGCTGTACGAGATCGGTCTGCTGTTGACGGGGACCGCGCTGCTCACGCTTTCGGCTCAGGCGGCGATCCACCTGCCGTTCTCGCCGGTGCCGATCACCGGCCAGACATTTGCGGTGCTGACGATCGGCATGCTCTACGGCGCGATGCGAGGCGGGGCGACGGTGCTCGCGTACCTTGCCCAGGGGGCCGCCGGCCTCCCGGTGTTCGCCGGCGGCGGCGCGACCAACACGCTGCTCGGACCGACCGCGGGCTATCTCATCGCCTTCGTCGCGGCGGCGACGCTCGTCGGCTTCCTCGCCGAACGCGGATGGGACCGACGGATCTCCACGACCCTCATCGCCATGATCCTCGGCACGATCGTCATCTTCATCGGCGGCGTCACGGTGCTCGCCGGCTGGGTCGGCCCCGAAAACGCCGTCGCGATGGGCCTGACGCCGTACCTCCCCGGCGCCGCGGTGAAGATCGCGGCTGCGGCGGCGGTCCTGCCGCTGGGATGGAAGCTGCTGCACCGCTCACGCGATTGACGTATTGCTCAGCGCCAATACGTTTTTTCCATCGATCCCCGTAAATCCAGTCTGATCGTGCCCCGTCTGAACGTGTACAACGTGGCGGGGGCGTTGTGGTCGCCCCGCGCTGAGGGACGCCGATGCCGCACGACGACGACAAGACGGTCGAGCCGCGCCGCGGGGCGGGATCGCTGCGATCGGTCGGCGAGGCGGGCATGCGAGCCGGCCCGTTCGTGCTCGAATCGCGGCTCGGGTCCGGCGGGATGGGGGAGGTCTGGGCGGCCCGACACGAACGGAACGGTCTCCCCGTCGCACTGAAGCTCATCCGGCGGACGGCCTACG
Organism: Phycisphaerales bacterium; assembly: GCA_965227335.1. Lineage (GTDB taxonomy): Bacteria > Planctomycetota > Phycisphaerae > Phycisphaerales > SM1A02 > CBDDFV01. The sequence goes on along the minus strand of CBDDFV010000012.1, from coordinate 218,617 downwards.
AATCACGCGACGCCGCATCCCCGATCATCGAAGAGTTCCGGATGCTTCGCGACGTGCACCACCCGCACGTCGTGCGTGTCCACGACACCGGCGCGTGCACGATTGACGGCGACGACTGCCCGTGGGTCGCCATGGAGTTGATCCCCGGCGCGCAGCCGATCGATGAGTACGCCCGCGGCCGACCCCTCGTCGACCGTCTGCGTGTCTTCCACGAAGCCGTCACCGGGCTCGCCCGGGTGCATCACCTCGGCGGCAAGCACCTGGACATCAAGCCGGACAACATTCTCGTCGACGAGGACGGCCGCGCGGTCCTCACGGACTTCGGGCTCGCCCGTCCGATGCTCGGGTGGCGCCGGGAGGTCACCGCCGGCACGCCCCGCTACATGAGCCCGGAGCAGACGACGTCGTTCTCGCGCGCGGACCAGCGGTCAGACATCTGGTCGTGCGGCCTGGTGCTGGCGGAACTGGCCACGGGGCCCGAGGCGCGCACGTTGTCGTCGTCGACGACGGTGGAGTGCGATTCGAGCACCGCCGCGCTCTTCGAAGCGTGCGTCGGCGAGGCGCTCGGTCCGGATCATCCCGAACTCGCGACGGCGATCGGACGCATCGTCGCACGATGCCTCGCCGACCATCCGGGCGACCGGTATCAGAACGCGGGCGAACTCGCGGCGGCGCTGGATCGCGTCATCGAGTACGCCCGGACGGAGGACGCGCGTCTCGCCGCGGCGTCCCGGCGACGCGGGCGCACCGCCGCCACGCTGATCGGCGCGGCGGGCGTGATCGGCGCCGCGGTCGGTCTGTTGACCGCGACGCCGGTCCTTCGCGCGTTCGAGATCCCGACGACGTGGTACGAGCGTTTCCTCGGTCCGCCCCGCGAGGCGCTGACGACGCTCCCGGTGCTGCCGGACGTCGTGCTGGTCGAGGTGACGAACGAGGCGATCAACGATCTGGCCCGGCGACCGGAACTCGCTGAGATCGGCGTCACTCCATTCGACCTCTACTCGCGTCGTCCGCTCTACGGGCGCGCCTACGAACGTCTGGCCGAGGCCGGCGCGTCGGGCGTCGTCTCGGACATCTTCTTCTCTTCGCCGCAGACCGTCGACGACGCCCTCGCCGCGTCCATTCGCCGGGTCCGCGCGGCGGGCGTCGGCGTGACCATCGGGGTCGGCGCCCTCCAGTTCGACAACGGCCGCCCGCTGATGAGCCCCGCCGTGTGGAGCGCCGGGCCCGCGTGGGGCGTGGCGACGATGAACGACCATGCTTCAGGACGGTGGTGGACCTACCTTGCGGTCGAACGCGAAGGCATGTCCGTCATCCCGTCGCTCGCCCTCTCGGCGTTCGCCGAACACGAAGCGCCCGGACTCGACCACGAATACGTCGTCGTCGACGGCGGCGTGCGGATCCGACACTCCCCGCCCACGGACGATCCGCGCGGCGCCCGCTCCTACGTCGGCGAGACCTGGATCGCCGCGACCGCCGCCGATCGCGTCGGACCGTCGACCGAGCAGTACGACGACTCCCGACCCGATGACGTGCAGTGGAGCTTCGCCTTCTCGCCGCCCGCCCGCGCCGCAATCGACGCGTCCACCGTATCGATCACCGATCTCTGGGATCTGTCGCCCGAGCGTCTCCAGGCGCGGATGCGCGACCGCATCGTCCTGTTCTACGACCGCGATCGCGACAAGACCACGGATCGCCAGCAGATGCTCGGCGGCCAGGTGCATGCGGCGTCGATCCAGACCATGGTGCTGCGAGTGCAGGAACGCGTCGCCGTCGGCTGGAACATTCCGCTGGCGTTCGCGGCGGGCCTCGCCGCCGCCGCCCTGACCATGATCGCGCGTCGAAGAGCGTGGCTGGCTCCGATCGTCGCCGGGGCGATCACGGTCGCCGCCGTGTTTGGTGCGGCGTGGCTCGTCCATCGCCTCTCCGGCGTCTGGCTTCATCCGTTCCCCGCGCTTCTCGCCGCGGTCATCGCCGCCCTGCTCATCGCCGTACTCGGCGACCGTCTCCAACCGCGTCCTCGTGTTTCAGAGGTGACATCATGACGAACGTTCGCCTGATCACTGTCTTCGCCGCGATCCTCGGCCTCTTCGCCGCGCCCGCGTTCGCCCAGTTCGGCTGGTTTCCGCCGATCTATGGACCGGAGCAGCCCGTCACGCAGCCGACGCACGACGAGGGGCGGATCAGCCTGAGTACGGACCTCGGTCAGCAGTTCCTCCTCCGCGAGATCGACTACATGATCGCGCCGTGGCCGTCGGCCCGCACGCCGGGCAGCTACCGCGCCATCGACGCCGTCCGCTGGGAGGGCGGCATGGCCACACGTCACGCGGCGGGGGTCGATCTCCACACCGGCGTCGCGTACTTCCAGATCGAGCCGCCCGCGCTGCCCCTTGGCCCCGGCGATGTCGTCCGCTTCATGAACACACGCCCCGATCAGTACGTCCCCGTCCTGCTCGGCGGGCTGGCGGAACGGGATGTCGTCGCCGCCGATGTCGCGGAACGCGTGAGCCGTGAGATGATCACGCTGATCCAGCGCGGCGCCCGCGCGCCGTACGGCGTCTTCCCGCCCGGAGACGACAATGAACAGGACCTGGAGAACCGGTTGCGCCGTCTGATCTATTCGCTCGATCCGGAGCAGCCGGGGGCGAAGGACAGTCCTGACGCCCGCGCCCGCCGCGCGATGGAAGCCGTACACACCGGGGCGGAGCTCAAGTACATCCAGGCGTACATCGGCATCATCGCCTATCCCTTCATGATGACGCGCCGGCTCGTCGGCGGCGCCGAAGGCACGGAAGGTGTGGCCTGGGTCGATCCTGATCCCAACGATCCCGAGGCGTGCGATGTCTACTACGTCTACCTGCACTCCGACAGCACGCATCCGATGCGGCTGCAGGGATTCGAGTACGTCGACGAGTGGCTGCAGGCGATGACCGCGGTGCAGAACTTCAATCAGGGCGAGTACGTCCGGGCGCGACTCGTGCGCAAGCCGTTCCAATGGTCGCATGCGTGGTTCGTGGAGTCGTTCGATGCGCCGAAGCCGTTCACGAGCGCAGCGCCGCAGGCCCTGCGCGACGCCGTCGCCGGCGCGCACGAGAAGGCGTGCGATCTCGGCGCGTTCACGCCGGCCGACGTGATGCTTCCCGGAATCGAACTCAGGTGTAACTGACGTGTGACGCGTCGATCATCGCGGCCAGTCGCGCCGCGGCGTCGTCGAACGCACGCCGACGCTTCTTCGTCGGCTTCACGCCCGGCTCCCACCAGACGCCCTGCACGAGCAGCGTCTCGGCGTTGCGGTCGAACTTGAGATCCGTTCGTCCGACGAGACGATCCCCCTCGAGAATCGGCAGGACGTAATAGCCGTACACGCGTTTCTTCTTCGGGGTGAACGCCTCGAAGCGGTAGTCGAAGTCGAAGAGCCGGGCGAGACGATCGCGGTCGCGGATGACCGGATCGAACGGGCAGAGCAGGCGCAGCATCGTCGGCGGATCGGGCGCGCGGGCGACGCGGTCGCGCCAGTCCGGGACCGCCGCGCCGGGACGCGTCTTGTCCGGCCCGTCAAGGTCGACGGGTTCGATCCGCCCCTCGGCGACGGCGCGTTTCATCCAGGCGTTCACGGTCTTCCGGTCGACCGCCTGCCAGTACGCGGCGATCTCCTGCGCGGTCGCCGCGCCGAGACGCTCCAGCGCGCTCATGCACGCCCACTCGACGTGCGCCTCCGGATCGGACGGCGGCGTTTCGTGCGCATCGGGATAGACGCGAGGCGTGAGGTCGTACACCTTGTGGAAGTTCACCCGCCGCGGAATCGCGAGGTCGCCGATCCGCCACAGATGTTCGAGCGCGGCTTTCTGCGGCGTCCAGCCCCACCACGCCCCGGTCCCCTCGTGTCGATCATGATCAAGGTCCTTCGACATGATCTCGCCGGTCCGCTGGACGTGCGTGCGGATGTCGTCCAGCAGACGGTCCGGATCGTCGCCGAGACGCTTCTTCCACCACGGCCGCGCCCGCAATCGGGCGTCGACGCGGACGAACCGGTGCTTCCAGTGCGGGTAGAGCTCGATCGGGATCAGGGAGGCGTCGTGCGTCCAGCCCTCGAAGAGACTCCGCCGTTCCTCCTGGAGTTTCGCGAGATGGCGCGGCCGATACCCCGTCCGACGCGCGGCGAGCGTCAGATGGTGCGCACGTTCGATCACGTTGATCGAGTCGATCTGCACGAAACCAAGCCTGCGAATGAGCTTTTCGAGCGACGGCGCGGTGACCCGCGTGTCGGGCGGGTCGAGCAGGCCCTGGGCGTCGAGCAACAGCGTGCGCGCCGCGGCGGTCGACACCGTCGCCCGCGCGGCGGTCACCCGGTCGCTCCCGACGTCGTCGGCGCATAGGCGCGCATCAGCCGACGCAGACCATCGTCGTTCCACAGCCAGGTCAGCCGCATGCGTTCCGCGCGAGAGCCGAGCCAGCGGGCGCGTCCGGCGGAACGATCGCACACGCGGACGGCTTCGCGGACCGCGAGGGCGTCGACCGCGTCGAGATCACGCGCCGCCGCGTGCAGCCGGGCGAGCCAGCCGATCGACGCCAGCGTCACCGTGAGGGCCGTGAGCCCGTGCGTGATCGGCCAGTGATAATGCCCCGCTCCCCACGCGCGGCCGCCGAGCACCATCGCGCGGCTGTAACGCGAGACCACGTCGTCGATCCCCGCGATCTCGTTCATCGCGTGCGCGGCGTCGACGTCTTCGACCTGATCGAGCGGGAGCGGATCGGGCCATCGGTTGTCGAAGCGAGGGGCCTCGCCGCGCCCGGCTGCGAAGCGACGCTGGCGGGCGAGTTGATCCAGTCCCGTGCGCAACCGCCCTCGCTCCAGGGTTTCGAGCGTCGGGTTCTCGACCCGGGCGAACGCGGACTGACGCAGCACCTTGCGCTGGCGGGCGGTCGGAGGCTCGACGGGGAGGTGGTCGAGTTCGTGCGGCAGCGCGCTGAAGAGAACGATGAGCAGTTCGCGGAAGCGCGATCGGCGCACGGCCCGCAGTCTCGCGGCGGCGAGGCTCTGCGTCACCCAGGCGAGCCCGTCGAGCCGCGCTTCGAGCGCGACGTCGTCACGCCGCATCCAGCCGTCGATCTGATGTTGCAGCGCGGCGATCTCCTCCGCTTCGGCGGGCAGATCGACCGTGAGCATGACCTGTCGATCGCTGCGATCGAACGGCGCCTCGACCGCGAGACGTTTCACTTCGCGGAGATGCGTGCGGAGTTCGGCCCCGGTGGATTCGCACACGGTCGGGCAGGCGAAGCTCATGCCGACCTGCAGGCCGGGACCGTCGCGAGTGATCGTGAACGGGAAGAGCTGACACGCCAGCGGCTTGGCCTTGAGGCCGTGCTCGGCGTGAATGCGGCAGAGGCCGTCCTCCATCAGGAAGATGCAGCCGCCGCCCTTCTGTCGGAGAAAGGTGTGTCCGCCGAATTCGACGGTCACAGGCTCGCCGAGTTTCTCCGCCCAGCCCTGGGCGGCGAGTTTCTCGAGGTCCTGCCGACTGAGCTGCACGGTGAACTGCTTGCAGCACTCGCCGCACCCCTGGCAGGAGTAGCGCTGATCCGGCAGCGGCAGGGGGGCGAGGGGGAGGGCGATGTCGGTCGAGGCGGGCATGGAGAGGATGGTAGAACGGATTGAACTCAGCGGTCCATCGGCGTGCGGCGGATCTTCAAGTCGCGACGGTGAGCAGTTTCAGTGTTGCCAGCAGAACTGCGAGGATGAGTGCAATGGTTTTTCCGGGCTGTACTTGCTTCACATCCTCGGGATCAGCCGCACCCTCGAGCGAACGAATCCCAACGGACTGGGCGATGGGGTAGAGCAGTACGGCCAGTGCAATGAGGGCGTAGGTCAGCGAGGGGATCAGCGCAAAGAACTGGGCGCTGACTGAGAACGCAGGCACTTCGTCTGATAGGAAGTACGCCCGCACGAGATCTCGAACGCCTGTCGTGAAGTCCATTCGATTCGGAGTGGACTGGGTGATCCATATCTCATCCAGGACTTTGCGTCCCGCCACGACAGCCATGAGCAGGACGGCGGCAACAAGGTCAATCACAACCCAGCCAACGGCTTGCCACGCCTGGTCGTCTTTGGTGGCGGCGATCCGTTGGAGGCAATAACCGCTGACGACTACGGTCACGGTCATCACGGCGGACAAGGTGACGGCGACGAACGCAGCGCCGAGCGGACTATCGGAGGTGATGATCCAATGGCCGAGCCCGATGACAACCATGGCGAATGCGGCTGCATCTGACCCGCCTCGCCCAGCGCGGCGAAGCGACCCGAATGCAACCAGCAATCCAACCCAGAATAGAGCCGCGACGATCGACATCAGAACGCTGCTCATTGGGGACGTGAGGGTCATGACTGATTGAATGTTCCCCGTAGTCCATACGCTGATGAGAACGAAGGTATTGACAAACCACAGCCATCCAGAGCCCATCAGACGCCAGGAGATTCCCTCGCCCGGCCGGGCGTAGGCGGAGATGTGACGGACATACGCCCGTGCGGAGGTCCGGAGCGCCGGGAAGATCTGGAAGGCTTCCAGCGATTCTGCCCAGCTCCGCATGGTGAGCCAGAAGGTCTCTCGGTTGCGTCGCGTGAAATGGTCGAATGCGTAACCGACAGCGATGAGGAGAATGATCAGGGCGATCAGAGCTTCGGTGGATTCGATCAATATCACGACGGACGAGCCCCCGGCCCGGGCGAGGAATCCTCACCTCGGGTCTTTTGACCATGTTTCCGTTCGCCGCGACCGGAAGAGGCGGCCGCCTACGATCGCATTTTTCCCCTTGCACGGCAAGGGAACGCATGTCATATTGACCCCTAGTCAGTCAAGGGGTCGGCGGATCGCCGGGGCCGGCTCACGGGAGATGCACCAATGGTTGATCGTCCGGCCCTCAATCCCGCGCGGCGGCTCAGCGGAGGCGATGCATCACGGGAATCGCCGCCCGGGAAGCCGCCCACCCTCGTGCCCGGGGCGCTCGACATGATGATCCTCAAGATCCTCGAAATCGGACCCGAGCACGGCTACGGCATCGCGAGGCGGATCAAACGGACGTCCGATGAGGTCCTGATCGTCGAGGAAGGCTCGCTTTACCCCGCCCTGCACCGACTCGCGAAACGCGGCTACGTCGAATCGGAAGTCCGTCCGAGCGAAACCAACCGCCGCGCGAAGTACTACCGACTCACGACGGCGGGACGGACCCAGCTCGCGCAGGAGGCGGCGGCGTGGGAGCGTCTCGTCAGCGCGATCGGACGCGTCATGGCGACGCCGCCGTCGGGCGAACCGGCGACATCGCGCGGCGTTGCATCCGGTCGGACCGGCGGTCTGGCGCCGGGGCTCGCGTGACGTGGGGTGGGTGTCCCTGCCGTGGTCGCCTCGCCCGCCTTCGTCGCCGGACCAACTGGCGGACGAACTCGACGAGGAGTTTTCGTTCCATCTGGACCAACTCGAGAGTGAACTTGTATCGAGCGGCATGTCGCCGGAGGCGGCCCGCGTCGCCGCGCTGGAACAATTCGGCGATCCGGACGTCTACAAGCGGGCGTGCCTGTCGATCATCCTGGGAGATGCGATCATGAAACGTGTTCTGCTGATTTCGACGGTGGTGCTGACGCTGGCGGTGGTGATGCTGGTGCTGCTTCTGTACACGCAGTCGGTCGCGCGTCAGGAGGCGTTGCAGGCGGAGATGACGGCCCGGGAGGCGGCGCTCGCCGAACGTCAGGCCGCGCTCGACTTCGTGCAGCGGATGATCGCGGCGCAGGATCCGGCCGCGGGGGCCGACGTCACGATGGACGCGGTGCTCGAGGCGGCCGCGCAGCAGTTGGAGGCGAGCGACTGGAGCGCGAATCCGGAGGTGGAGCAGCGGCTGCGTCAGGCGATCGAGGACGCCCGCCGCGCGATGGAGGAGACGCCGCCCGCGCCGGTCGCGATCCCCGCGGATGAACCGAACGATCCGCCGGTCCCCGCCGCCGACGAGGGCGACGCCGGCGACGACCCAGACGCGTTCGTCATCGAAGGCGGCGACTGGCTCACGCCCGACGACATCGCGGCGGACCTTGACGAACTCGCCCAGCTCCTGCATGCGCGACACAGCTACGCGGTCGTCCACGACGTCGACATCGACGGCGGACTCGATGCAATCGCGGATGCGCTCCCGGACGGCGCGAGCGAAGCCGCGTTCACGTTGCTTGTCGAACGCTTCATGGCCACGCTGCACGACGCCCACGCGAGTGTCGACGGGACGCCGGTCGACGCCCCGCCCGCTCGGTACCTGCCGTTCGTGATCGAGCCGGCGGGCGATCGGTACGTCGCGTTGCGGTCGGGGCGAAACGAATTCCTTGATCCCGCCGCGCCGTACGTGACGGAGATCGACGGCGAGCCGATCGAGACGTGGGTGGAGACGGCGTCTGCACAGGTGAACCAGACGACGCCGCAGTGGACGCGTCTGCTCGCGTTGCGATCGATGCGGGACTGGGCGCGGATGCGTGCGCTGCGGGAGCAGGCGTGGACGCCGCGCGTGTCGGTCACGCTCACGTCGGAGGACGGCCTGCACGACGTGACGCGACTGACGTCGCTGGACGATGCCAAGCCGCGATTCGCACGTCCCGGCCGGCCGGACAGCGGGCTGATCGACAATGACCGGGTCGGCTATCTGCGGCTCGAACGGATGGACGACGTCGCCGTGTCGGCGATCGAGACACAGATGCCCTGGTTCGTGCGTGCCTCCGGACTGATCATCGACGTGCGGGGCAACACCGGCGGCACGCGGGATCCGCTCGTCGCGATCTACCCGAAGCTCACCCCCGTCGATGCGCCGCCGCTGGTGGCGAATCTCGCGGTGGTCCGCGCGGCCGTTCCGAGTGCTGATCAGAAGGCGGAGGCCCGCCGGCTCATGAAGATCGCTGATCCCCGCTGGTCGCGCGAAGCGAGGCAGGCGATCGACGCCTTCATGGACACGTTCAATCCCCAGCCGCCGGCGCCCGTTGAGAAGGACGACTGGCGGATCATGGTGCTCGAACGCGGCTTCGATCGAACGCCGGGTTTCGATCGTCCCGTCGTCATCCTGACCGATCATCTCAGTTTCAGCGCGACCGACATCTTCGTCGCCGCGCTCGCGCAACTGCCGCACGTCACCGTCATGGGCGCGCCGACGGCCGGGGGCAGCGGGATGTCCGAGTCGTTCCGGCTGCCGTCCGGCCTGCAGGTGCGGTTCTCGCAGATGGCGTCGTACCAGCCCAACGGACGGTTGTACGACGGGGTCGGCGTCACGCCGGACGTGATCATCGAACCGACGGCGCGGGACGTGGCCGGGGCGACGGATTCCGCGCTCGATGCGGCGATCGCGTACATCGCGCGGGAGCGGGAGGCGTCGTGATCATCAGGACCGCGCGGCGTACGGCGGGCTGAGTTCAATGCCGGGGTAGTACCACTCGAGAATGTCCGCCCAGTGCAAGCCGTTGCGGGCGAGTTGTTGCGCGCCGTGCTGGCAGAGACCGACGCCGTGACCGTAGCCGCGCCCGTCGACGTCGAGCACGCCGCGCGTGACGGTGATGTCGAGCGCGGTGTCGAGATAGCCGGAGCGGAAGGGATCCTTCGGGCGCGCGAGTCGTCGGGTGGCGTAGTTCGCGGCGGCGCGGAGCCGTCCGGCGTCGATGGTCGCGGATCGGCCGCGAACGTCGCGGAGTTCGTAGCGAACGGGACGTCCGTGGTGGTTGGCGTCGGCGACGGTGATGGCGGCGAGGGCGTCGAAGTCCCGAAGCTCCTCGTCACGCTGCGCGCCGTATGCGGCGATCCGCGCGCCGAACGACGTGGCGGTGCGGCGGACCTGCCAGCGGGCGGGCGGGGCGTCAAGGCAGACATCGTCGCCGGGTCGTCCTTCGAGGGTGGGAAGGTCGTTGACGGGGTTGGGTCCGATGCCGTCGATCGCGCGGTTCGCGCGTCCGCCGCAGCAGGCGGAGTAGTAGCCCGGCGTGAGCCACGGGCCCGATTGCAGGCAGACGCCCCGCGTGGCTTCGACGGCTTCGCGGGCGACCGGCAACTCCACCTCACCGATGTACGCCTGCGAGGCCTGGGTGTTGGTGACGTCGTAGTGGCGTCGGTTCGCGAAGTGCTGGATTTCGGACGCGGCGTAACTGCGGGCGGCGACGGCCTGGGCCGCGAAGGCTTCGGGGCGCCAGTGGTTGAAGAGTTCGCGGGCGAGGACGCCGGGGAGGTAGGCTTCGAGGGCGGTGTGGTTCACCACATCGAACGCCGCGCCGGCGATGTCGGTCCGCGGGTGGACGGCGACGGTCCCGGGGTAGGGGGTCTCGTCCACACGAAGGCCGGCGCGATCGCCGCCGAGGGGGCGGAGTCGGAGCGTGGCGTCGGGGTCGACGGCGGGGGTGTAGCCCGCATCGTCCTGCAGACGCCAGCCGTCGCCGGTCCGGGCGAGGCGGAGGGGCGCGCGCAGGACATACGCGGCGCCGGGGCCGTCGGCGTGTTCCGCCGCCACGCTGATCCAGCCGGGGCCGCCCAGGAGGTCGATGAGCGTGGCGTCGCGCGGGTCCCGGGCCCGGGCGATGCGGACGCGGACGATCGGTTCGACGGCGGGGACGAGGTGTCGGGCGGGACCATCGGCCACGCGGACGCGGGTGAGGACGTCGTCGTCATCATCGTCCGGGATCGGTTTGGCGAGGATGAAGTGTTGGACGCCGTAGCCGCCGCCGAGCAGGGCCGCGCCGGCGGCGAGTCCGCCGAGGATGACGCGTCGGCGCGACATCGCCTCGTTCGCGGACGGATCGCGGCCGGGTCGAGCGGGTCGGAGGAGGGGGGGTGATGCGTCCTGCATGAGACTCATTGGCGCCGTTCCGGGACGGCCGGCCTGATGGGGTTCAGCCTACCACGACGTGTCGGCGGCTTTGGAATGAAGTCGTCATTTGTGGACAAGTGCGCGCAGAAACGGGTCGTCGAATGCGCGCATGAAAAACGCCGACGCGTGGCGCGCCGGCGTGGGGGGGTCGAGATCGTGATCGGTATCAGTCGATCTTGCGAAGACTGAGGTTGTACTCGCCGAGCTTCTGGGCGATTTCGGTGAGGCTGGTCGCGCCGAAGTTCTTGACGCCCATGAGTTCCGCTTCGGTGCGGGAGGCGAGGTCGCCGAGGGTCTGGATGTTGAGGACCTGCAGCGCCTTGCGAGCCCGGACCGAGAGGTCGAGGACCGAGACGGGCTTGTTGAGGACGGCTTCGGGGGCCTTGCCCTTGAGTTCCTCGTAGATCTCCTTGCGGCCGCGCCCGAACGGGCCGTCGAGGCCCTGGCCGAGTCGGAGGCCCTTGGAGGCGAGCATGGTCTTGATTTCGACCAGCGAGGTTTCGCCGAAGTTCTTGTAGCTGAGGAGTTCGGCCTCGGTGGTCTTGAGCAGGTCGCCGAGCGTCCGGATCTGCATTTTCTTCAGGCAGTTGCGGGCGCGGACGGACAGTTCGAAGTCGGTGACCGGGGTGTCGAGGAGGGCGTTGCGCTTCGCGATGTCGCGGGCCTGTTCCTCGTCGTAGTACATGTCGCGCGACGCCTGGACGTCCTTCATGAAGAGTCGGGCGCGCTTGTGGTTGGGGTCGGTGTCGAGGATCTGCCGGAGGCATTTCTCGGCCCGGTTGATCTCGCCGCGATCTTCGTAGAGGACGGCGAGGTTCAGCAGGGCGGACATGTGGGGTCGGTCATCGCCGGTGAGCTGTTCGTAGAGGGCGACGGCCTCGTCCTCTTCGCCGAGGAGGTCGAGCATGTACGCCAGCCGGAACTTGTACCGGGCGTTTTCGACGTCGTTCTGGACGGCGGTGCGATAGGCGTCGATGGCGACGAGTTTCTCGCCGGCCTGTTCCGCTTCATGTCCCGCGGCGAACGCGTCAGCGGCCTTCTTGGGGTCGCCGCCGGCGTCGCTCACGCCGATCAGGGTGTCGAGCGCGTCTTGACTCAAGGTCGATCTCCTGGGAGTCGGGGGTCGAAGAATCGAACCGAGAAGTGTAGCCGAGGGGCCTGGACAGGGCAAATGGGCGCCCCCAAGCCCCGGCCTCCGGCCGGGGACGACGACCATCGTCGGCTTGATCGGTCGCACCCCGGACGGCATCTGGTGCGTCAGAGGGTCCCCCCAAGCCGGAGGCCAGTCGCACGTCGATCATCGGGATAGGGGCCAAAAGCAGGATGGAGGTTGTCCCCGGCCGGAGGCGGGTCGCACGTCCATGATCGGGATGGGCGACAGGCAATATGGGGTGTGTCCCCCAGCCGGAGGCGAGTCGCACGTCCATCATCGGGTTAGGGCGATAGGCAGTATGGAGGGTGTCCCCGGGCCGAAGGCCGGGGCTAGCCCGCGATGATGTTGACGATCTTGCCGGGGACGACGATCACCTTGTGGACGGTCTTGCCCTCCAGCTGCGCGGCGATCTTCTCGTCGGCCAGCGCGATCTCCTCGACGGCCTTCGGGTCGGCGTCGGCGGGGACGGTGACGCGGCCGCGCACCTTGCCCTGGATCTGGACGGGAAGCTCAATCTCGTCGTCGGTGAGCATCGACTCGTCGTACGACGGCCACGGCTGGCGGATCAGCGACTCGGCGTGACCCAGCTTTGACCACAGCTCCTCCGCGAGGTGGGGGACGAACGGCGCGGCGATGAGCGTCAGCCGCTCCAGTTGATCCTTCGTCACGCCGCCCGAACTCGTCGCCGCGTTGACGAACTCGATCAACGCCGCGATCGCCGTGTTGAACGCCAGCCGTTCGATGTCCTCGCCGACCTTTGCGATCGTGCGGTGGAGTTGCTTCTCGATGTCGTCATCACGTTCGGAGCGCACGACGAGCGAACCGTCGTCCTCGTTCACGGCCAGCCGCCACAGTCGCTGCAGGAAGCGATGCGGTCCGACGATGTCACGGGTGTTCCACGGCTTGCTCGCTTCGAGCGGACCCATGTACATCTCGTAGAGGCGGAACGTATCGGCGCCGTACGCCGCGATGATGTCGTCGGGGTTGATGACGTTCTTCAGCGACTTGCTCATCTTCGTGATGACGCGGGCGACGGGTTCGTTCGTCGCGGTCTCGATGAAGACGTCCTCCTCGCGCTCCTCGACCTCGTCGACGGGGACGAGCGACTTGTCCGGCCGCTGGTACGCGTACGAGGTGAGCAGGCCCTGGTGGAAGAGCTGGCCGAACGGCTCGGGCGTCGAGACGTGGCCGAGGTCGAAGAGGATCTTGTGCCAGAACCGAGCGTAGAGCAGGTGGAGCGTCGCGTGTTCGGCGCCGCCGATGTAGAGGTCGACGCCGCCGGTGTGGTGGACATCGGGGTCGAAGTGGTCCTTCTGCGCATCCGCCGGCGCGCTCGACTTCGGCGAGAGCATCCAGTAGTGCTCGGCGTCGCGCGAGGCGAAGCGGTCGGGATTGTGCGGGTCCATGTAGCGCAGGTAGTACCAGCACGACCCGGCCCAGCCGGGCATCGTGTTTGTTTCCCGGATGACGGGGGTGTCGGGCGGGAGCGAGGTGACGCCCGCTTCGCCCGCGGTGGTCCTGACCCAGTCGGTCGCCTTGCCGAGCAGCGGCTGCGGATCGTCCGACTCCGCGGGCTCGTAATCCTCGAGTTCGGGGAGGGTGAGCGGCAGGGCGGATTCGTCGATCGGGTGGTGGTCGCCGTGCTCGTCGTAGACGATGGGGAACGGTTCGCCCCAGTAACGCTGGCGGCTGAAGAGCCAGTCGCGGAGCTTGAAGTTGACCGTCCCCTTGCCGAGATGGTTGGCTTCGAGCCAGGCGATGATGGCCTGCTTGGCGCCGCGCACGGCGCGGCCGTCGAGCGAGACGTCGTCGTTGGACGAGTTGATCGCCGTACCGTTTCCGGTGGCTGCGTCGTCGAGCGCGCCGGGATTCGCGGCGTACGCTTCGGCGCTGATGTCGTGTTCGGTCAGCCATTCATCATCGGGCATGACGACGGCGCGGATGTCCAGATCGAACGTCTTCGCGAAGTCGAAGTCGCGTTGGTCGTGGGCGGGGACGGCCATGATCGCGCCATGGCCGTAGCCCATGAGGACGTAGTCCGCGACCCAGATCGGGATGCGTTCGCCGGTGGCGGGGTTGGTCGCGTGGAAGCCGGTGAAGACGCCGGTCTTCTCCCTGGATTCCGCCATGCGGTCGACATCGGCGCGGTTCTTGGAGGCGTCCACATAGGCGCGCACGGCGTCGACGTCGGTCGCATCGGTCGGCGCGGCGAGCATCTGTTCGACCATCGGATGTTCCGGCGCGAGAACCATGTACGTGGCGCCGAAGACGGTGTCGGGCCGCGTGGTGTAGACGCGGATGCGTTGGCGGCCGTCGACGGGATCGGCGAGCGGGAAGTCGATCTCGGCGCCTTCGGAGCGTCCGATCCAGACGCCCTGCTGGGTCTTCGTCGACTCGGGCCACTTCAGCGGTTCGAGGTCCTTGAGGAGGCGGTCGGCGTAGGCGGTGATGCGGAACATCCACTGTTTCAGCGGGCGGCGATAGACCGGGAATCCGCCGCGCTCGGAGCGTCCGTCGATGACTTCTTCGTTGGCGAGCACGGTGCCGAGTTTCGGGCACCAGTTGACGGTCTGTTCGGCGAGGTAGGCGAGGCGCTGGTCGTCGATGATGTCCCGTTGTTCGCGGGCGTCGAGGGAGTCCCAGAGGGTTCCGGAGCCGTCGAACCGAAGTTCGTGTTCATCGGAGACGGTGATCGCGCCGGCGTCGAGTTCGCCGAGGAGTTCGGTGATCGGCCGGGCTTTCTGTATGCGAGGGTCATACCACGACGTGTACGCCTGGAGCCAGATCCACTGCGTCCACTTGACGTAGTCATCGTCGATCGTCGCGAACTCGCGGCTCCAGTCGTAGGAGAAGCCGAAGCGTTTGAGTTGTCGGCGGAACGTCTCGATCGCCTGGCGGGTGGTGACGGCGGGATGAACGCCGGTCTTGATCGCGTACTGTTCCGCGGGCAGGCCGAAGGCGTCCCAGCCCATGGGGTGGAGGACGTTCGCGCCGGTCATGCGTTTGTAGCGGCAGACGATGTCGGTCGCGATGTAGCCGAGCGGGTGGCCGACATGGAGTCCCGCCCCGGAGGGGTACGGGAACATGTCCATGCAGTAGAACTTCGGCTGCGACGGATCGAAGCCGTCATCGCCGGGGTTGAGCGCGGCGAACGAGTCATGTTCATCCCAGTACGTCTGCCAGCGCGATTCGATCTGGTCCGCGAGGGCCGCGTTGTAGCGGAAGGGGCGGACGTCATCGGCGGCGGCGGTCGCGGGCGGAGCGGTGGTCGGATCGGCCATGGCGTGAACTCGGTGTCAGCAGAAGAAGGAAGTCGGCAATGAAAACCGCCCTCGCGGCGTGCGAGGGCGGTGGAAGTCGAAGGGGGGTGACCGTCGTCGCGCGCGTTATATCCCGGGTGCGTGAAGCAGCGGAAGCGGCGAGCGGCGGTCCGGGGTCGAGGTCATGGAGGGAGTATAGCGGGGGTTGGATGGTGAAACCAAGCCCCCGGCTCCGCCGGGGGACCATGGCGGTTGCCGGATGTTGTCCGCGGGCGGAGCCCGCGAAACCAAGCCCCCGGCTCCGCCGCGGGACCATGGCCGTTGCCGGATGTTGTCCGCAGGCGGAGCCCGCGAAACCAAGCCCCCGGCTCCGCCGCGGGACCATGGCGTCTGAATGCCGGATGTTGTCCGCGGGCGGAGCCCGCGAAACCAAGCCCCCGGCTCCGCCGGGGGACCATGGCCGTTGCCGGGTGTTGTCCGCGGGCGGAGCCCGCAAAACCAAGCCCCCGGCTCCGCCGGGGGACCATGGCCGTTGCCGGGTGTTGTCCGCGGGCGGAGCCCGCAAAACCAAGCCCCCGGCTTTGCCGGGGGACCATGGCCGCTGTCATGGTGTTGTCCGCGGGCGGAGCCCGCGGCTTGGGTCAGGGTCGATATCCGGGGTGATGTGCGATGTACGCTCGCATCGCGTCCACCTGCTGTTCTGAGTAGCAGCGGCGGACGTTGTAGCCGCGAGTCCAGATTCGTCCGCGTTGGAGCGATTGTCGCATCGCGGTCTTGAGGCGGCCGACCATCGCTGCGACGGTATCGTCGCGCGGGTGCGTCAACACGTGGCAGTGGGTCGCCTCAATCGCGACCGCTTCGAGCGGGTAGTCGTACAAGGTCGCCGTGGTGTCGAGTGACCGGGCAAGAACGTCCTGTTCGTGATCCGAAAACACAACCGGCGGCGACCTGAGAAGCCGCCGGGCATGACGTTCGAGTGCGGGGCGCGGCGGCAGCAGTATTCCCTTGTTGATTGACCCCCGGATGTCGCCGGGCAGCCACGTGCCATAAGACGTCATGGTAATCATGACTGCACGCATGCGCGATGTCGCTTTCCCCCTGTCCTCGCAACGCGAAAATACGCTGGCCTACGCCAGACGGCAACCAAACCCCCGGCTCTGCCGGGGGACCATGGCCGTTGCCGGGTGTTGTCCGCGGGCGGAGCCCGCGAAACCAAACCCCCGGCTCCGCCGGGGGACCATGGCCGTTGTCATGGTGTTGTCCGCGGGCGGAGCCCGCGAAACCAAGCCCCCGGCTTTGCCGGGGGACCATGGCCGCTGTCATGGTGTTGTCCGCGGGCGGAGCCCGCGAAACCAAGCCCCCGGCTCTGCCGGGGGACCATGGCGTCTGGATGCCGGGGGTTGTCCGCGGGCGGAGCCCGCGGCTTGGGGGGGCTACGCCGTCTGCAGGTCTGCGACGATCTTCTTCGCTTCGCCGATGAGGTAGAAGCTGCCGGTGATGACGATGAGGTCCTCGCGGGAGACCGCGCGCATGGCGAGGTCGAGGGCTTCGGCGAGGGTGGGGGCGACCTGGCACATCTTGCCGGAGCGTTCGGCGAAGATCTTGCGGAGCTCCTCGGGGTCCGCCGCGCGGGCCGTGCGTTTGGCCTTGGTGAAGATGAGCTTGTCGGCCCCGAGGGCGACCATGTCGATGAGGCCCTCGATGTCCTTGTCTTCGCAGCAGCCGAAGATGCAGACCATGGAGTCGTACGGGACGTGCGCGCCGACAGAGCGCATCATCGCGCCGACCGCCGCGGGGTTGTGCGCGCCGTCGATCAGGATGCGAGGCCGCTCGGAGACAAGCTCCATTCGTCCCGGCGTGAGCGTGCGGGCGAGTCCGTCGTGGAGGGCCACCTCGTCGAGGTCGAATCCCTTGCCGTTGAGCAGATCGACGACGGCCAGCGCGAGCGCGCAGTTGAGCGCCTGGTGCTCCCCGGGCAGCGGCACGGGGACATGCATGAACTGCCCCGTCTGCGAGATCAGACACACGCGGGTGTGCGGCCCGAGATCGGGCGAGGCGCCGAAGCGGCACGAGTACTCAATGTCGCGGTTGATCACCTGCAGCGGCGCGCCGACGGACTCGGCGACCTCCTCAAGGATGGTCGCGGCCTCTTCCGGCTGCTCGATCGTGAGCGCGGGCACGTCCGGCTTGAAAATGCCCGCCTTCTCGCGGGCGATGTCGGCGAGGGTGGCGCCGAGGATCTGCTTGTGGTCGTAGTCGAGCCGGGTCACCACCGAGACGAGCGGGGTGATCACGTTCGTGCAGTCGAGCCGGCCGCCGAGACCGACCTCGATGACCGCGAGATCCACCGCCTGATCCGCGAAGTACTTGAACCCCGCCGCGGTCATGACCTCGAAGAAGGTCAGCTCCAGCTTCAGGGATTTCGCGGCGGCGTCGATCGTCCGCATCAACTCCACGAAGTCGCTCTTCTCGATCATCTGGCCGTTGATCGAGATTCGCTCGCGAACATCGGACACGTGGGGACTGGTGAATTCCCCCACGGTGTAGCCGCATCCCTTGAGCATGGACGCGATCATCGCCACCGTGGAGCCCTTGCCCACCGTGCCGGCGACGTGGACCATCGGCGCCGCGTCCTGCGGATTCCCCAGCTTGTCGAGCAGGGTCTTGATGCGGTCGAGCTTGAACGTGTCGGGGTTGAACCGGATCAGCCGCATGCGCTCGTGGTTGACACGATCGTTCAGAAAGCGGACGGCCTGCGGAAACGTCGAGATTTCGCCCGCCGCGCGCCGTGAACGACGGCCCGATCGACGGGATGAGGAGGTGCTCCGAGCCATGCGCAGAGTATATCAATTCACGCGATCGGCTTCAAATTGACGAGCGTAAGTGAATGAGTGTCAGCAACTTGCGGAGATTCGGCGGTTCGGTCTTCCGGCGGCCGTGATCGTTTCGGCGTGATCGGGTCGGAAATTCGTAGGATGTGGGGCTCACGGTCCGCCGCCGGCGGCGCCGATTCTGTCCTTCGGAGGCCCTCCCCGCATGTCCCAGCGTTCCAAGGAAGCTGTTCAGCGCGAGCCGTGGCGGATGTTCCGCATCATGGCCGAGTTCGTGGAAGCGATCGAGACGATGTCGCACCTCGGTCCGGCGGTCTCGGTGTTCGGGTCGGCCCGGACGCCGTCGTCGCAGGCGTATTACCAGGCGGCGGTCGAGTGCGGCCGTCTGCTCGTCGATCGCGACTTCGCGGTGATCACGGGCGGCGGACCGGGGATCATGGAGGCGGCGAACAAGGGCGCCTTCGACGCGGGCGGCACCTCGGTCGGGCTCAACATCTCGCTTCCGATGGAGCAGCGGCCCAATCCGTACCAGAATGTGGAGCTCGACTTCCGCTACTTCTTCATCCGCAAGGTGATGTTCGTGAAGTACGCGAGCGGGTTCATCATCTTCCCGGGCGGATTCGGGACGATGGACGAGTTCTTCGAGTCGCTGACGCTCATGCAGACGCTGAAGATCGCGCCGTTCCCGGTGGTGCTGTACGACTCGAAGTTCTGGTCGGGCCTGATCGACTGGCTTCGCTCGACCATGGACGAGGCCTACCACACGATCAGTCCCGACGACTTCGATCTCTTCCACCTGACCGACGACGTTCAGGAGGCGGTCGACATCGTGTACGAGGCGTTCCAGGGCAAGCGGAAGATCGCCCAGAAGCTGCCCCGCTTCCCGCAGGAGGACGACACGCGGTCGGGCGAAGGCACGCGTCACGGGGTGGAGCCTCGCAAGGGCGGACGGATCCGCCGGCAGTACGAAATCGATCCGGACGGAGGCGACGCGGCGATCTGATCACGCCCGCGGCCCCGTCTTAACCGTTCGTGAACACTGGCCCGTTAGCCTGAGCGCGCTGCGGTCGGCGATCATCGACCGCGTTCCCCTCCCCGCTGGAGCGCACCGTGCCGGACGCCCCGATTCTCATCGTTGAAGACGAACCGGATATCGGCGAACTGATTCGCTTCCACATCGATCGCGAAGGCTATGACGCGCGGGTCATCCAGTCGGGACGAGTGGCGCTGGACGAAATCATGAAGGCGCCGCCGCGCCTCGTGGTGCTCGACCTCATGCTTCCCGATCTCGACGGGCTCGAGGTCTGCCGGCGGATGCGCTACAACGAGGGCACCCGTGGAGTGCCGGTCCTCATCGTCTCCGCCAAGGGAGAGGAGGCGGACATCGTGGCCGGACTGGAGCTGGGGGCGGACGACTATGTGACGAAGCCGTTCAGTCCGAAGGTGTTGATGGCGCGGCTGCGCAATCTGCTCCGACGGGCGGCCGTGGTGCAGGACGAGGGCGACGCCCGGCGTCGCATCTCGATCGCGGACGGCGCGCTCGTCATCGATCTCGACCGACACGAAGTCACGGGTGAGAACGGGCCGATCGAGCTGACCCGGACGGAGTTCGACATCCTGCACTGCCTGGTGTCGCGTCCGGGATTCGTTCGCACCCGCGACCAGATCATCTCGACCGTGCACGGGCACAACGCGGTGCTGACCAGCCGCACCGTCGACGTGCATGTCACCGCCATCCGGCGTAAGCTCGGGCGTCTCGGCGGACTCATCCGGACGGTGCGGGGCGTGGGGTACCGGATGGACGAGTCGCTCGGTGATGACGACTGATCCATCGCGTCGCGCCCGACGACGGCGCGTCGGATCGAGGGACGTGAGTCCGAGGAACCCGGATTGATGCCGCGCACGATGCTCTGGCGTTTCGGTTCCCTGCTGATGGCGGCGCAGTTCGTCGTGGCGGTGGGTCTGGGCGTGTATGCATACGCGACGGTCCGGGACTTCAACTACGCGCAGCGGGAGCGTGACGCCCGACGGGTGTCGGCGTTGGTGGCGGAGGCCTGCGCAGGGGCGGATCCCGATCACCCGCTGGGGGCGATGGTGGAGCGGATGAGCCGCGAGACGGGGGTGGTGATCGCGGTCTTCGATCGTGACGGGGTTGAGGCGGCGTTCGCGACGCCGGACGCGACGGGGTCGTCGGCGTCGTGGTCGCCGCTGGGGCCGTGGTCCGACGGCGGGGCGCGTCGGGTGACGCGTCAGGGGGAGCCCTTCATCGCCCACGCGACGCCGGTCACGATCGACGGCGAAACGCTTCTCGTGCAGACCGCGCTGCCGCTGGCCGGAGTCGATCGGGAGCTGGGGCGGATCCTGCGGCTGATCACGCTGGCGGGCGCGGCGTCGATTCTGCTCACGTTCGCGGTCACCTACCTGATCTCCCGTCGGCTCGCGGGTCAGGTGATGGGCATGGCCCGCAGCGCCGCGCGGTTCGCCCGGGGGCAGCTCGAGCACCGCATTCCGCATCCGCCGACCCTGGAGATGAACGCGCTGGCGTCGTCGCTCAACGAGATGGCGGTCCAGCTTGGGGCGCGGATGGAGGAGCTGCGCGACCGCCAGGCTGAGCAGCAGGCGATCCTCTCGTCGATGAGCAACGGCGTCATCGCCCTCGACCTCGATCACCACATCATGAACATGAATCGCGCGGCGGGTCAGTTGCTGGGGGCGGATGCGAAGGCGGCGCGGGGCAAGCTGCTCCAGCAGGTCGCCCGGCAGCCGGAGTTGATCCGATTCGTGGAGGGGGCGATGGTCGACGACTCCACCGCCGCGGCGGAGCTGCGTCTGACCGGCCCCGTCCCGATGACGGTGCAGGCGGCGGGGGAGCGGCTTCGCGCGCCGGACGGCGAGGTGAAGGGTCTGCTGCTGATCTTCAACGATGTCACGCGTCTGCGCCGGCTGGAGTCGTTGCGGAGCGACTTCGCCGCGAACGTGTCGCACGAGTTGCGGACGCCGATCACGAACATCAAGGGGTACGTTGAGACGCTTCTGGAGATCGGCTGGTCGGATCACGAGCAGGCGTCGCGATTCCTCGAGATCATCCGTACGAACGCGAGCCGGCTCGCGGCGATCGTGGAGGACGTGATGGCGATCACGAAACTCGAGCAGCCGGCGGCGTCGGACGCCCTGGAGCGGGAGCGGGCGCCGATGACGCGGGTGGTGAACGCGGTGCTGAGTCAGTTCCGGCCGACGGCGGAGGACAAGGGGATCACGCTGGCCCCGGAGGTCGAGCCCGGCCTGGTCGGTTTTGTGCACGCCCCGCTGATCGAACAGGCGATCGGCAATCTCGTGGCGAACGCGATCGCGTACAGTCCGCCGCAGACGGCGATCACGGTGACGGCGCGGACGGAGGGGGACGCGGTGGTGATCTCGGTGGCCGACCAGGGGCCGGGGATCGCCGAGGAGCATCTGCCGCGTCTGTTCGAGCGGTTCTACCGGGTGGACAAGGCGCGGAGTCGTCGGGAGGGGGGCACGGGTCTCGGTCTGGCCATCGTGAAGCATATCGCCCTGTTGCACGGGGGCCGGGCGGAGGCCTCGTCGAAGCTGGGCGAGGGGTCGGTGTTCCGGATCACGCTGCCGGGGGCGGCGGCGGCCCGGGAGGATTCGACCGCGACTTCGTCCTGAGCCCCCCCGGGCCCGGTTCGCGAATCGTTCAGATTTGATGAAGGGGGCGGGGGCCGGGCGTCCGCGGCGTGTAAAAGGGGGTTGGAATCCCCATCGTGCAGTTTTCCTCGATCGTTCATCATCGTTAGCGCTTCGCTAACAGATCCTCGGCATACTTCCGGCCAACGGGATGCCACCGAGAACGGATGTCATCCAAGCGAATCCTTCTGAACAGGAAGCACACTGCATGAACGCGTATCAACTCAAGATGGTTCTGGCCGCCGGCGTCATCGGCGGGGCGGCGGGTCTCGCTTCGGCGCAGGATCTCGACCGGCTTCGGGGCGAGGTGAAGGTCGACGGTTCGTCGACCGTGTACCCGATCACGGAGGCGGTCGCGGAGGAATTCCGCAAGCAGGGCGCCGACAACGTGCGGGTGACCGTGGGCATTTCCGGCACGGGCGGCGGCTTCAAGCGGTTCGCGAAGGGCGAGACGGACATTTCCGACGCCTCGCGTCCGATCAAGAAGAAGGAGTTCGACGCCGCGACCCAGGCGGGCGTTGAGTTCTACGAAGTGCCGGTCGCCTACGACGGCCTCACGATCGTCGTGAACAAGAACAACTACTGGGCGGACCAGCTCACCGTCGACGATCTCAAGAAGATCTTCCTCGACGGCTCGACCGTCGACAGCTGGAACGACATCCGGCCGGAGTGGCCGGATCGTCCGATCGCGATCTTCGCCCCCGGGACCGACTCCGGCACCTTCGATTACTTCAAGGAAGTGGTCGCGGGCAAGACCGGTTCGATCCGCAGCGACATGTCGGTGTCCGAGGACGACAACGTGCTGGTGCGCGGCGTCTCGGGCGCGGAAGGCGGCGTCGGCTTCTTCGGATGTGCGTACTACTTCGAGAACCAGGACAAGGTCCGTTGCGTTCCGATCGTCAACCCGGAGAACAACCAGGTGGTCACGCCGACCGCGAAGACGATCGAGTCCGGCGAGTACGCCCCGTTCAGCCGTCCGCTGTTCATCTACGTGAACAAGGAGTCGCTCAAGCGGCGTGAGGTGAAGGCCTTCGTGAACTTCTACCTCGAGAACGCCGGCCGGCTGGCTCAGGAAGTCGGCTACGTGCAGCTGCCCAAGGCGATCTACGACCGGGCCGCGAACAACATCAAGCGTCGCAAGACCGGCACCCAGTTCCTCAACGAGCAGGGCGAAAAGGTCCACGGCCCGCTGCCCGCGGTCTACAAGTAACTATGATGCGGCCCGGATCGCTGACGCGGTCCGGGTCGACTTTCTCTGACCTCGCCGGCGGCTCACGCCGGGTGAACCGGATGGTCGCGACCGCGGCCGACGGACAGCGCCCGACGGGGCCCGCCGGCGGGGTCTTCGGCTTTTCCTGCGGTTCCCGACCGCACCTGCTCCCGCTGGTTCTTTCTCGAGGCTGCGCATGACGGCGACCAACGCCAGTTCGGCTTCGCTTCCGGCGATCGGCGTCCCGGAGTTGAAGTCACGCACCGTGCGTCAGGTGATTGAGGGCGTCATCCGCGCCCAGCTCATCGGGTGCGCGTTGTTCTCGGTGCTCACCACGCTCGCGATCATCGTGATCCTGGGGGCGGAGACGATCCGCTTCTTCCAGTCGGACGCGGTGACGGTCACGGAATTCGCCTTCGGCACGGAGTGGAACCCGCTGCTGGGCGAGGAGAAGCACTTCGGCATCTGGCCGCTGATCTCCGGCACGATGCTGGTGACGGGCGTGGCGATGGCGGTGGCGATTCCGCTGGGTCTGATCACCGCGATCTTCCTGAGCGAGTACGCCCCGCGCCGACTGCGGGGAATCCTCAAGCCGGTCCTCGAAGTGCTGGCCGGCATCCCGACCGTGGTCTACGGCTTCTTCGCCCTGACCGTGATCACGCCGTTCCTGCAGGGGGTCTACAGCGGCTTCGAGGTGTACAACGTGACCTCGGCCGGGATCGCAGTGGGCATCATGTGCATCCCGATCGTCTGCTCGATTTCCGAGGACGCCCTGCAGGCCGTGCCGCGGGCGTTGCGGGAAGGGGCGTACGGCCTCGGGGCGACGCGGTTCGACGTCTCGCTGAAGGTCGTCACGCCGGCGGCGCTGTCCGGCATCATCGCCGCGTCGCTGCTGGCGATCGCGCGGGCGGTGGGGGAGACGATGATCGTGGCCCTCGCGGCGGGGAACCTCGCCCGGCTCTCGCTCGACATCACCGGACAGTCGCAGACGATGACCGCCTACATGGTCCAGATCTTTCTCGGCGACGCGAGCAACTTCGGTCCCGAGTACTACTCGAGCTACGCGGTGGCGGCGACGCTGTTCGTCATCACGCTCGCCCTGACCATGATCGGCCACCTCATCCGGCTGAAGTTCCGTGAGGAGTACGACTGATGGGCGTTGAACTCCGCGAGCTCCCCCGACGCAGCCGCGAAAGCCGCGTCCGCAAGAACCGCATCTTCAGCAGCATCTGCTGGCTTGTCGCGGGCCTGTCGGTGTGCGTGCTCGGCATTCTCTTCGGCTCGATTCTCATCCAGGGCGTGCATCATCTCGATTTCGACCTGCTCAGCGCGCCGCCCAGCCGCGACCCGGGCGCGGCGGGCCTCGGTCCGGCCATCTGGGGCTCGATCGGCATCTGCGCCGTCTGCGCGGTCGTGGCCCTGCCCCTCGGCGTGGGCTCCGCGATCTTCCTCGAAGAGTACAAGCCGCGCCACCGTTTCCTGCGTCGCCTGCACGGCATGGTCCAGTTGAACATTGCGAATCTCGCCGGCGTGCCGTCGATCGTCTACGGCATCCTCGGCCTCACCGCGTTCGTCTCCATGTTCAACCTGTTCCCGGCCGCCGACGGGCCGGCGGTGGCCGTCGGGGCGAGCTACTTCGACGAGTGGGTCGACCTCAACGACAATTATCTCACGCGGGAGGTCGACTCCCGACGCGCGGCGCCGACCTCGCTGCTCGACGACATGACCCTCACCAATGATGACGGCGATTCGATCACGGTGACGCTGCTCGATCCGGACGGCGAGATTCCGGACGCGGCGTTCGAACAGCCGGGCTACTTCTTCGCCGACGACATTGAGCCCCAGCGGGTGCAGATCAAGCATCCGTGGTACGTCCAGATTCCGTTCGGGCGGGGCGTGCTGGCGGGCGGGCTGACCCTGATGCTGGTCATTCTGCCGATCGTGATCGTCGCCTCCCAGGAGGCGATCCGGGCCGTGCCCGCCTCGCTGCGGGAGGGGGCGAGCGGGCTCGGGGCGACCAAGTGGCAGGTGATCCGACGCATCGTCCTGCCGTCCTCGATGGGCGGGATCATGACGGGGTCGATCCTCGCCATGAGCCGGGCGATCGGCGAGGCGGCCCCGATTCTCGTGATCGCCGGGATCGTCTACATCACCTTCCGACCCGCCCACCTCATGGACGAGTTCACGGCGATGCCGCTCCAGATCTACAACTGGGCGAGTCGGCCGCAGACCGACTTCCATGAAGTCGCGGCGTC
Source organism: Phycisphaerales bacterium (assembly GCA_965227335.1). GTDB lineage: Bacteria > Planctomycetota > Phycisphaerae > Phycisphaerales > SM1A02 > CBDDFV01. Next base: position 193,355 of record CBDDFV010000012.1, on the reverse strand, counting down.
TGGCATCATTGTGTTGCTCGCGGTGCTCCTGACCTTCAACGCGGTGGCGGTGACCATCCGTCACAAGTTCCACAAGTCCAGCCAGTGAGCCCTCCTTCGATGATCAGAACCCCGCAGGATCGCGTCATGACCGACCCTACCGCCGCCCCGACCCCGCTTGTTGAAGTCGAATCGCTCGGTCGCGCGGCGGCGGGCGACGAGGCGGCGCCCGCGCCCACCGCACTCAAGGTGCAGAACTTCGATGCGTGGTACGGGGACTTCCAGGCCCTGCACGACATCACGATGGACGTGCCGGAACGACGCGTCACCGCGTTCATCGGTCCGTCCGGCTGCGGAAAGAGCACGTTCCTTCGGTGGATCAACCGGATGAACGACCTCATCCCGACCGCGCGGGCGGACGGGCTGCTGCAACTGCACGGCGAGAACATCCTGAACCCGAAGCTCGATGTCGTCGACCTCCGCTGTCGGGTGGGGATGGTCTTCCAGAAGCCCAACCCGTTCCCGAAGTCGATCTACGACAACGTCGCCTTCGGACCGCGGCTGCACTACAAGGCGAACCGCCGGGAGCTCGACGAGATCGTGGAGACGAGCCTTCGCCAGGCCGCGCTGTGGGAGGAGGTCAAGGACCGGCTCCGCGACTCCGCCCTGAGCCTCTCCGGCGGCCAGCAGCAGCGGTTGTGCATCGCTCGCGCGATCGCGGTGGGTCCCGAGGTCGTGCTCATGGACGAACCCTGCTCCGCCCTCGACCCCAAGTCCACCCTCCGCATCGAAGAACTCATCGCAAAGCTCCGCGACCGCTACACCATCATCATCGTCACGCATAACATGCAGCAGGCGGCGCGTGTCTCTGACATCACCGCCTTCTTCTGTGAGGGGCGGCTTGTGGAGTCCGGCGAGACCGGGCGCGTGTTCACGACGCCGTCGACCAAGGAAACAGAAGATTACATCACCGGTCGGTTCGGCTGATCCCCGACCGACGTGGAGTCGGGTGGCCCCATGCTTGTCAACCTGTCCAAGGAACTCACCGAACTTCGACGCGCGATCCTCACCATGGGCGCCACCGTCGAACAACGGGTCAACGACGCGATCGACGCGCTCTTTCAGCGCGACACCGAACTGGCGCAGCAGGTCCGCCGGGGCGATAACGAAATCGACCAGATGGAGCTGGACATCGAGCAGGAGTGCCTGCGGCTCCTCGCCCTCTCCGCTCCGGTCGCAAGCGACCTGCGCTTCATCCTCGCCGTGATGCGGATCAACACCGAACTCGAACGCCTCGCCGACAACGCGAAGACGCTCTCCAAGCGGGCGATCAGCATGAGCAAGCTCGCTCCCATCGACCTGCCGCCCGCCCTCACCGACATGGCCGAAGCCAGCCGCGCCATGCTGGCCGACGTCCTCTCCGCTCTCGCCGATGAGGAGTCGGCGGACGCCCGGCGGGTGCGCGGCGCCGACCGGCGGGTCGACGATCTCCACCGCGAAGTCTTCGCGTGGGTCCAGGAGAAGATCCCGCGCGACGTCAACTGCGCCGCCGCCGCCATCGAGATCCTCTCCGTCGCCCGCAAGCTCGAACGCATCGGCGATCTCTGCACCAACATCGCGGAAGACGTGATCTTCATCGTCGAAGGACGGATCGTCCGACACGCGAAGATCTGAACATGACGGCCGCCGCCGACGAGCCGCCCCGCCTCAGCCTCATCATCCCCGTCCGCGGCGAGACCGCCCGTCTCAACGAGGCGATCCGGTCCGCGACGCCCGAAACGCATCCCGATGTCGAGATCATCGTCGTCGCCGCCCCCGACACGCCCACGCTCCGGCCGCGCGGCGTCGATCGCATTCTCATCGCCGACGCCGCGGGACGAGGCCGGCAACTCGACCTCGGCGCCCGCGTCGCCCGCGGCGACCTGCTCCTGTTCCTCCACGCCGACACCCGGCTGCCCGCGGGCTGGCGGGCGGCGGTGGAGACGGCGTTGCGATCGGACGGCGTCACGGCCGGCGCGTTCCGGCTCCGGTTCGACGACCGGCGGCCGAGCCTGCGGGTGATCGAGGCGGCCGCGAATCTGCGGGCGGGTCTGACGCGGCTCCCCTACGGCGACCAGGCGGTGTTCATGCGGGCGTCCACGTATTGGCGGCTCGGCGGATTCCCGTCGACGCCGATCATGGAGGACGTGATCCTGATGTGCCGCGCCCGGCGGGCGGGCCGCGTGGTGTTCGCACGATGCGGTCCGGTGGTGACGTCGGCCCGGCGCTGGCGGGCGCGGGGGGTGGTCCGCACGACGCTGGTGAACCGCCTGTGCGTGCTCGGCTGGCTCGCCGGCGTCTCGCCCGCGACGCTCGCCGGCTGGCGTGCGGGTCAGGGGCGAGGGCGGTATCGCGCCGTGCAGCCCGGGGCTTCACCGACATCGAGCGTCAGCAGCGTCACGCCGGTCGGCAGCGACGCCGCGAGCGTGTCGCCGATGTGACGCGCGATCAGCTCCGCGGTCGGGTTCGCGGCGTCGAACGGCGGGACGTCGTTGAAGTGCCGGTTGATGAACGGCGCGAGGATCGCATCGAGGGCCCGTTCGACGGCGTGAAAGTCGCAGAGCAGGCCCTCGTCGTCGAGTTCATCCCCGCCGACCGTCGCCCGGATCCGCCAGTGATGGCCGTGCACCGGCTCCAGCTCGCCGCCGAGCCGGATGGCGTGCGCGGCGGGGAATTCGCGTTCGACGCTCAGTTCGTAGCGCGGGGTCATCCGCTCTGCTCCCGGCCGTGCGCGGCGGCCTCCGCCATCTGCATCAGCGCTTCGTGCGAACCCAGCCGGGCCGCCGGCGGTCCGCCGCCGTCGCCCGCCGGACGGAGCACGTACGCGCCGTCCGGCGTCATGTCCCACGCCTGGATGCGATCATCGCGGTAGACCATGAGAATGTCCCAGAGTCGTTCGCGGAGCTCGCGGTCTTCCACCGGACACACCGCCTCGACCCGGGCGTGCAGGTTGCGGTACATCCAGTCCGCGGAGCCGAAGGAGAACAGTCCTTCGACCGGGTCGTCCTCGCCCCGCCGGAAGTAGAAGATCCGGCTGTGTTCGAGGAATCGTCCGATGATCGACGAGACGCGTATGTTCTCGCTCAGCCCCGGCGTCCGCGGACGCAGCGTGCAGAAGCCGCGAATGAGAAGATCCACCGGCACGCCCGCCTCGCTGGCGCGATACAGCGCATCGATCACTTCGTGATCCTGCAGCTGATTCATCTTCGCGATCACGCCCGCCGGCCGGCCCGCGCGGTGATGCTCGATCTCTTCTTCGATCAGCTCGATGAACCGCTGTTTCATCGCCACCGGCGCGACGAGGAGTTTGTGGTAGTCCTGCTGCAGCGAGCGTCCGGTCAGGTAGTTGAACAGCGCGATCACGTCGGAGGTCATCTCCGGATCGCAGGTCAGGAGACCGACGTCCTCGTAGAGACGGGCCGTCTTTGCGTTGTAGTTGCCGGTCGCCACGTGGCCGTAGCACCGGATGCCCGCCGCCTCCTGGCGCACCACCAGCGCGATCTTCGTGTGCGTCTTCAGCCCGACCACGCCGTACGCCACATGGACGCCCGCATCCTCGAGCTTGCGGGCCCACTGGATGTTCCGCTCTTCATCGAACCGCGCCCGCAGTTCGACCAGCACCGCCACCTGCTTGCCGGCCTCCGCCGCCTGGATCAGGTCGCTCACGAACGGACTGTCGCCCGACGTGCGGTACAACGCCTGCTTGATGCAGAGGACGTTCGGGTCCCGCGCGGCGTCGTGAATGAACCGCACGACCGTCGAATCGAACGAGTCGTACGGATGATGAAGCAACGCGTCGCCTTCGCGGATGACGCTGAAGATGTCCTTCTCGTCGTCCTGGAACCGGTGCGGCGTGATCGGGTTCCACGGGCGATACTTGAGCTCCGGCCGGTCGAGATCCGCGATCTGAAAGAGCGATTCGTACGTGAGCAGCGTCGGCACGCTCCCCCGCCCCGGATCGAAGTCGAGCGTCGGGGCCGGCGACTCCGTCTCGTAGATGTCGTCCTCGTCCAGCTCCAGCTCCTCGATCAGGAACGCCATGAGATCCGGATCCGGATTCGGACTCACCTCCAGCCGGACCACGGGGGCGAACCGACGCTCCCGCAACTGCTGTTCGATGTAGACGAGCAGATCGTCCGCGTCCTCGAAGTCGTTCTCGATGTCCGCGTTCCGCGTCACCCGGAACGGCAGCACGTTCAGGATCTCCATGCCCGGGAAGAGATCCGCGATGTTCGCCGTCAGCACCTCCGACATCGGGACGTAGCGACCCTCGCCCAGACCAAACCACGCGGCGGTCGACGTCGGCGCCTTCACCCGCGCGAACAGATGCTCCGTCGTCCCCGGTCGACGCAGCTTCACCGCAATCGACAGACTCAGGTTCGAGATGAACGGGAACCGATGCCCCGGATCGACCGCGAGCGGCGTGCAGATCGGGTAGATCTGCTCCCGGTACCACGCCCGCGCCGTGTTGCGTTCCGACGACGTCATATCCGAATAGTGCAGCAGGTGAATCCCGTGCGCCTGCAGGGCGGGGACGATCTGGTCCCGGTAACACGCCCCGTGGGCCGTGATCATCGGAATCATCCGGTCCCGGATCGCGTTCAGCTGCTCCGCCGGCGTCATCCCGTCGTACGTCCGCGACACGCCCGCATCGAACTGCCGACGCAGACCGCCCACCCGCTTCATGATGAACTCGTCGAGATTGCTCGAAAAGATCGCGAGAAAACGCACCCGCTCGAGCAGGGGAACCCGGTCGTCCACCGCCTGCTGCAGGACGCGATCATTGAACTCCAGCCACTGAATCTCGCGGTTGAGGAATCGGGCGGGATCATCCAGACCGATTGCGCGGCCCCCATCGTCCTCCGGTCGTGTCGTCAGGCCCGTCATCTCGCCTCCAATGTCGTCGGCAGCGTTCCCTGCATTCCCGTCCCGACGCCGTTCGACCTCGTCGTCCGACCCGGTATCATGCCGCGGACGCGCGGCGGCAGGTGCGTCTGAAACCCCGAGTATACCCGGCGGCCGCGCCCGAATTTCGCCCCGTTTTCTGCCCGGAGTCCGCTCGATGTCGAAGGTCGACGACGCCCCGCTGATGCTTTCCGTCTCCGGCGCCCGCGGCATCGTCGGGCGCACGATGACGCCCGCCGTCGCCGCCGAGTACGCCGCCGCGTTCGGCGCGTACGTGCGGGCGACGACCGGCGCGTCGCGTCCGACCCTGTGCATCGGTCTCGACGGGCGTCCGTCGGGTCAGTCGCTGTCGTACGCCGCGACCGCCGGCCTGCTCGCCGCCGGGTGCGATGTCGTGCGTCTCGGCGTCGTCACCACGCCGTCGGTGGCGGTCATGATCAACCACCACGGGGCGGACGGCGGGATCGTGCTGACCGCCTCGCACAACCCGATCGAGTGGAACGGCCTGAAGTGCCTGAACGCCGACGGCGTCGCGCCGCCCGCCGACCAGGCCGCGGACATCATCCGCCGCTTCCGTGAGCGCGACTTCGCGTACGCCCCCGCCGACGCCCCCGGCGTCGCGACCGAGGACGACACCACCCACGACCGTCACCTCGCCCTGATCATGGATGCGATCGATCCCGAACCGATCCGCGCCCGCGGCTTCACCGTCGTGCTCGACTCCGTCAATGGCGCGGGGTGCGTCGCGGGCCGCCGCCTGCTGGAGCAACTCGGCTGCACCGTGCACCACCTCAACGGCGAGCCGACGGGACGGTTCGCCCACACCCCGGAGCCGATCGAGCCGAACCTCGGCGAACTGATCGACGCCACGCGCACGCACTCGGCCGACGTGGGATTCGCTCAGGACCCCGATGCGGACCGTTGCGCGATCGTCGATGACACGGGCCGTTACATCGGCGAGGAGTACACGCTCGTGCTCACCGCGAAACGCGTTCTCGCCATGCGGGGCGGGTCGGGCGACATGGCGGCGAACCTCTCGACCAGCCGCATGATCGACGACCTCGCGGCGGGGGCGTCCAACTCAACCGTCCACCGCGCCGCGGTGGGCGAGGCGAACGTCGTCGACGCAATGAAGCCGTCGCACGCGATCATCGGCGGCGAGGGCAACGGCGGCGTGATCTTCCCGCCCGTCTGCTGGGTCCGGGATTCGCTCTCGTCGATGGCCCTCGTGCTCAGCCTGATGGCGGACGAGAACGCAGAACTCAGCGCGATCGTCGATTCCCTGCCGCGATATGCGATGATCAAGACCAAGTACGACCTGACGGAGGTCGGCGGTCTCGACGCGGTCCCCGCGATGCTCGACGCCGTGCGCCACGCCTTTCCCGGCGGACGCGTCAACGACGCCGACGGCGTCCGCATCGATCTCGACGACGCCTGGGTTCACATCCGCCCGAGCAACACCGAGCCGATCCTTCGCTTGATCGGCGAAGCCCCGACCGACGACGCGGCATGGGCGGTGATCAACCAGGCGGCCCGGGCGGCGGGGTTGAAGGGGTGAATGGCCTTCGGTCCGCCCTTATCGACTACGCCGACACCCACGCGGATCCGCGGCTGCACGAATGGCGGACCACGTCGCCGCTGCGGACGCTCATCGAAGGCCGCGTCGACGCCCTGCTCGCGAGCGCCGCGTCGGCGGAGTCGTGCCTGAGCGAGGCGACGGCCCTCGGCGAGGCGTTCATCGAGGGCGAGCAGACGTGCATCGTGGCGTGCGACGTCGGCCCGATGGTGGTGCGGCTGTCCCGCCGCGCTGATACGCAGTGGTTCCCGTTCGTGATCATCGAGGCCCGGACCTTCCCGCTGGATTCGAGCGACGCGGCGGACGCGGTCTGGCGCGCCGTGCGCGCGCAGTTCGGCGCGTGGTCGCCGGAGCGGATCACCGTCTACCTGCACGCGACCGAAGAGGACGCGCTGTCGGATGACCTGCGGACGTCGCGGTTCGAATTGTACAAGCACTACGTCACGGCGCCGCTGACGCTGATGCAGGCGAAGGCCCCGCCGCGCGGCGTCGACGGTCTGCGTCTGTACGAACCGTCGGATCTCACCTGGTACGACGCCTACGCCGTCGAGTACCAGCGGTTCTGGGCGTCGGTTCCGCGGCTGCAGCCGTACGTGCGTGTCGAGTCGCGTGAGGACATGGAGCGGTATCTGCGCACCGGCGTGCTGCGTCTGATCGAGATCAACGGCGAGATCGCCGGCAGCCTCGCGGCGGAGCGCGCCGACGCCCCCGCGATCGACGGCTGGTGCATGCGCGAACGCTTCTTCTACGAGCGCTTCCGCGGCATGGGTCTCGGCGCGGCGTCGTTGTGGCTCTTCCTGCAGGACCTGACCGGCGACCCGGACGACCAGTTGTGGGGCACGATCGTTCCGCAGAACGCCCCGAGTCTGCGGAGTGCGCAGCGGATGGGCCGGGCGGTGGTGGGGGGGAGTTACTGGGTGGGCGCGTCGGCGTCGAGTTGATCGAGGTGGTCGAGAATCCTCTGGCAGTACACGCGTTCGGTTTCGTCCCACGTGGATTCCAGACGTGCAGCAACAAAGGGCCGTAGTGATGTCGCCTTGCCGCCAAGGAGATCGACAGCCTCAGCGATGGTCAGCGGCGCGGGCGCCCGTTGCGTTGCTATGGGCTGATGAACCTCAAACAAGTGTGAACGGAGCTGCCAGCTCAGCCGGTCGAGCTTGTCGTGCAGAATGGCGGATCGCACCCACGGGCCCATGGGCGCCGGCGCCGTTTCGAGTCGATGCGCGGCGTAAGGGCCGACGGCGTCGCGTATCGTCCGCCTCTCAGCCACGAATTCGGCGACGTAGACTGAATCGCCCCAGTCGATCACCGGGGGCGCCTCAGGAACTTCGCCGAAACACATCACGTCGACGATCAGCCATGGAGGGACGGAGGACACGCCGGCCGCCTTCCGGTGCTTGATCAGTGCCGCGGTGATGTCGGCATGTCGGTTGACGAGCGCGGGTCCGACTGCGTCGATGTGTCCGTGGGTGATGAACCGAAGGATCTCCTCATCCGAAAGGCGATTCGCCGCTTGCTCCCACCAGGCATGACGGGCGGCTGCATTCGGCGTTACAGAGAGGGGTTGCGAGGCAGGCGAGTTGCCGCGCAAGATGCAGGCGACGGTGTCGAGCGGATCCACCCGGGTGCCGTCCTCGACGAGGAGCCCCTCCCAGGCGCAGGCGACGACGTCGTGATCCGGCGGCGCGGTCACTCGCCAGCATCCCAGGATGGCGTTGCGGAGTTCGGGGCGGTCGTCATACAGCGCCAGCAAGGCATCAGTGGAGGCGTAGGTGCCATGCCGCGATTCGATTGAGGCGATCAATCGAATCGACGCTTCCGCAAGGGCGGCGTCATCTGCGTCAGCCAGTTCCAGAAGACGCGGTAGCGAGCCAATCGCTGCATCGGGATCAGCAGCGAGGTACGAGTCGCACGCGACAACGAGTTCAGCTTCGTCAGGTCGCGACGCCCGGTGTCGCACGCGCCCGAGCGCGGATACGAGATGGTGATCACAGCTAAAGTATGTGCCCAGTCGCTCCACACAATCGATCTGTACCTGAACAGAATCGCTCGCCAACCCCGCCTGAAGGCGATCATGAAACAACCGACGCTGCCAGTGGGGCAGGTCTTTCCGGTGACCCGTGGGGTGCGGCATTCGCCAGTCGAGTTCGCGGAGAAGTACTGAGCGGGCCTTGGGGCTCAGGTCCCACGGTGCCGCGAGAATCAGTCCGGTGGTTGGCGCCAGCGACAACCAGCCCTCCCGACGCACTTGAGAGGTCAGCGCGAGCGGAACCGCTCCAAGCGCGCAGATGACGCCGAGCGCAACCACCCGCTTCTTCCGCCGCGTCTTCCCCCACTGTCGCTCGCGCTTCGCCTCGAACCCGCATTCACTGCAACGGCTCGCGCCGGCGACGATCTCGTACCAGCACTTCGGGCAGCGGCGGCGGCCCTTTGCGCGGTCCCACCACCAGCCGCGCAGGAGCAGGCCCGCCCCGATCAGCGCGGCGAGGATCGCGAGTCCCCAGATCATGCCGTCGGACCACATCACATCAGTCTATCCGCACCCGCGCCGTCCCCGGATCCGGAACTTACAACTGCGTCAACGACTCCAGCCCCGTGAGCCCGATGGGCTCCTTCGTATAGAACGGCTCGGCGCTGGTCACGCCGATGCGGCTGCCGAGGTAATGACCCGCGGATCGAATCCACTCCACGACCTGGTGATTCCGCTGCACGAACTGCGTGTCGTACGCCTCGATCGCGTCGCGCTTCTGGTCCTCGTAGCCCGTGATGTCGATCAGGAAGTTCGGGTCGGCGATCCAGCGCAGGTGCGTGGCATAGTAGTAGAACAGCCACTTGGGATAGATCGGCTCGCCGGGGAGATCGATCTTCGTCAGCTTTGAGTCGAACCGTGCGTCCTCGACGATGCGTGTCACCGCGATGTGGTCAGGGTGGGCGTCCTGGAAGAACGGGGTGAAGACGATCTCCGCCTGATGCTCACGAATCACACCGGCGACCTTGTGCCGCGCTTCGATCGAATGCTCGACGAAACGGTTCGGGAGGTCGATGCAGACACGCTCCGCGCCGAGAATCTTCGCGGCCTTCGCGGCTTCCTTTGCGCGGGTCTCGGGATCGCCGAGCGGCGTCGGTTCACCGTTCGTCATGTCGAGCAGCAGGACGTTGTGCCCCTGGTCGACGAGCTTCGCGATCGTGCCGCCCATGCCCGCTTCCTGATCGTCCGGGTGCGGTCCGACCACCAGAATGTTCGTCATGGGACTGTTCTCATCGGCAGGAGGAGGGACGGCGGGTTACGTGTCGTGGTCGGACGGCGGGCTGAACTTCGCGGGTTCGGTGGGCCCGACCGCGTCCGCCGCGCGGGGACGCTCGAAGGTCTGGACGAGATCGTAGGCGCCGTCGAGATGGAGTTCGTCGGGATACCGGATCCACATCAGGCAGAGCCCCTCGGGCGGCATGGTCGGCCCGGCGGCGGCGCGATCGAGCGCGGCGAGGATGTCGGGAAGGTCGTCCGGCGCGAACTTGCCCCGCCCGACTTCGAGCAGCGTCCCCGCGATGATGCGGACCATGTTGTAGAGGAAGCCGCTGCCGGAGACCTCGATTTCGCACCGGTGCGGCGTCACCGCCCGCACATCGCACGCGTGGACCGTACGCACCGTCGATTCGCGCCCGTGATGCAGTCGGGTGAAGCTGGCGAAATCGTGTTCGCCGATCAGGTGTTGCGCCGCGGCCTGCATCGCATCGACATCGAGGGCGTACGGCGTCCAGGAAGCGAAATGGCGATCAAAGAGCGGCGGCAGCACGCCGTCGCGCCGGCTGTGGGCGATGACGTAACGGTAGCCCTTGGAGATCGGATCGGAGATGGGGCTGAAGGCGTCGGTGACACGCTCGACGCGCGTGACCTGGACGTCCTCCGGCAGCCGCGCGTTCAGAGCGCGGCCGAGCTTGTCGAGTTCCCAGTCCTTCGCGCAGTCGAACGAGGCGACCTGGCCTTCCGCGTGGACGCCGCTGTCGGTGCGCGAGGCGCCGACGACGCGGACCTCTTCCCGCACCGTATCGCGGACGGCGATCTGCAGCGCGAGCTGGACGGTGCGCAGTTCCTCCTTGCCCGGCGGACGTTGCCGCTGCCAGCCGCAGAAGTTGGTGCCGTCGTAGGCAATGGTGAGCTTGTAGCGCACGATCGAGCGTCGTCCCCCGGCAGAGCCGGGGGCTTGGGTTAGTTGCCGAACAGGTCCCGTTCCGGGAACATGCCCTGGTCTTCGAAGTAGCTGAGCGCTTCGTCGACGGAAGCGAACACGCGGGTCGCCGTTTCGGTGATGAACGGGCTCGGATTCTTCTTCGGCTTCCAGACGACGTAGACCTCTTTCGTGTGCTCCCACGCGTGCTGGAGTTCGCGTTCGACGCCGCTCGACAGGCCCGGCGTGCCGCCCGCCAGTTCGGGGACGAACGAGCAGATCATGTCCGACTGGTCGATCAGCTTGAAGTCCCGCATGTAGATCTGGCCGTCGACGTCGCCGGCGATGTCCAGCACCTCGCGGACGGAGACGCGGATCGGCTCGTCCGCCTTGCGCCCGCCGAAGGAGTGCGCCTCGACGTTGATGAAGTCCCGGCCGTTCTTCGCGGCGTCGATCGCGCGGTCGAGCAGCAGCTTCTCATCGACGTCGCCCGGATCGAACGCGATGAAGTGCTTGGCGAGTTCGCTGCGAAAGTGATCGATCTCGGCGAGCACGTCGGGCAGATCGACGACGTGGCTCATCGGGAAACTCGGGTAGACCTTCTTGATGTCCGGCCGCGTGATCAGACGCGCGGCGGTCTCCACCGTGTCCTGCTGTCGCCCCCGGCTCAGGATGTAGAAGCTGTTGGGGCAGCCCATCGCCTGGGCGAGGAGTTCGGTCGCGAGGATCTCTTCTTCGCGCCAGACCATGCAGTCCTTGAGGGTGGCGTCGATGTCGTGGTCGGCGTGGAGGCGGTCGTGAACGACTTCGATGTTGTCGACGAGGCAGATGAACATGTTCGCATCGAGCGTCTGCATCTGGTCGAAGTCGAAGGCGGAGAAGAGGCCGTGTCGCCAGCGGAAGGTGGCGTGGGTGTTGACGGCGATGTTGGGGTGGTTGTCGGCGGGGAGGGTGGCGGCGTGGATGTCCTTGAACGCCGCGCGTCGGAGCGTGTTCAGCCGGCTGAGCGGGAGGTCGAGGATTCGTCCGGGTCGGACATCGGGGGCTTCCTGGTACATCAGGTCGCCGACGTGGAAGACGGGCAGTTTGCCGCCGCGCTCGCCGACGTGTCTGGCCACGTCGTTGAGGTAGCGTTTCTTGTCCATTCCGATCTGGCCGGTGACGACGGCGCGCATGGTCTCAATCCTCGAATGCTGGCGGCGGGGAAACAGCCCCGATCGGGTCATCATAGTCCCTTGACCGGAGAAGTCGCGTACGGCGAGGTCTATCATGGGCTCCATTCAAGGAGACGCCCCATGCCCGCGACCCCGGAACAGAACGCCGCGATCATCGACCTGCTCAAGAAGGCGTACAACGCCGAGATCGAGACGGTCGCGAATTACATTGCGAACTCGATCAATCTGGACGGCGTGCGGGCGGAGCAGATCAAGGCCTCGCTCGCGGCGGACGTGCAGGAGGAGTTGACGCACGCCCAGCAGCTCGCGGATCGGATCAAGACGATCGGCGGCGTGGTCCCGGGTTCGCAGGCGTTGTCGATGGAGCAGGCCGCGCTGCAGCCGCCGTCGGATTCGACGGACGTGGTGACGGTGATCAAGGGCGTGATCGCGGCGGAGGACGCGGCGATCGCGGGCTACGAGGCGATCATCGAGGCGACGGACGGGATCGACTACGTCACGCAGGACATGGCGATCACGCTGATGGCGGACGAGCAGCAGCACCGCCGACAGTTCGTCGGGTTCTTGAAGGAATATACGAAGTAGGCCGGGATCGTATCCCGACATCTGCGCGCAGGCAGTAGGGTCCGCACCCTGTGCGGACCGTGCACCGCGATGATCCGAGTGGGCGGCGGTGGTGCGCATGCCGGATCTGGAATCGGCCGTCCCACACGGTCCGCACCGGGTGCGGACCCGACAACGCTCCCGCGCCGATCGACGACGACAGTAGGGTCCGCACCCTGTGCGGACCATGCGCCGCGATGATCCGAGCAAGCGGCGGTGGTGCGCATGCCGGATCTGGAATCGCTCATCCCACACGGTCCGCACGGGGTGCGGACCCGACAACGTTCACCAGCGATACAGACGCGTTGCGCGTTCGTGTTGGGTCGTGGACCCAACCTACAGCGCGATGTCTTCTCCCGCGCCGATCGACGACGGCAGCTCCTGACCTTCGAGGTCGCTCGGCTCCAGCGCGGTGAGCGGGCTGATCTCGATCTGCGCGGCGGCGTGTCCTTCGCCGTCACGCGCGATGGTCACGCCGACGGTTTCGAGCCACCGCGCGGCGCGATCGGACTGCAACCGATGCGACGATTGCGCGGAGTCGACGCCGGTCGCGTTCTTGATCGGGGCGAACTCCTCCGCCCGGCTCGTCTCGTAGACGATCGACGATTCCGCCAGCGGGAGGGCGTCGAAGATGAACATCTCGAGCTTGACCGCGTTCGGTTCGGCGGGCTCCACGGGCTCGCCGGTCCGGAGGTCGACGTGGGAGGCCTTCTTCACCGCCTTGTGGAACGGCAGCGACTCCGCCTCCGTCACCCGCGACACGAAGTTCGTACCGATGAGGTGGATGGCGACGGAGCCGGCGTTGAAACGAAGCCCGCCGTCGTCGTCACGGGCCTGCGCCAGTTCGTCGGGGAGATCGGAGTACTCGATGACGGCGATCTTGCCGTCGACGCGGCAGAAGACGCCGACCTTCTCGTCCGGCCGCGCCTTGGCGACCATCTTCGACGACATCTCGCCGGAGCTGTCGGGAGCGGTCGCGTGCAGACCGATGAAGCGGGGGTCGATGATATTGACGAGGGGGTTGTCGACCTGGAAGTACGCGATGTGCTCGACGCCGCGGGCTTCCATGTCCGCGATCGCCCCGCTCATGTCCAGCGCCCGCATCGCGCCGCCGTGGCCGTCGGGGGCGAGGGCGATCCGGTCCTTCGCTTCGAGGAGGATCTTCCCCGAGTCCTTGTCGACGACGGGCAGCATGCCCTGCGGGAACATGAAGATGTCGCGCCGGTTCATGCCGAAGCAGTTGTTGTCGAGGAAGAACGCGCGGGTGTCGCCGTCGTTCGCCTGGCTGGTCATGATGTACCAGGGAATCGTGACGCCGTATTTTTCCTTCACGGCGAGCAACTGCTCCGTGAACACGCGGAAGAGCGGTTTGCCGGAGACGGGGGTCGCGGGGTACGTGCCCTTCGGGCCGTTCCAGCCGAGCCGGGTGCCCTGGCCGCCCGCGACGGTGAACGCCGCGATCTTGCCGGCCCGGATCAGCGCTTCGCCCGCCTCGCGCATCGCCTCGGCGTCGTACGCGGCGCCGGGCTCGTACGGGTAGTAGGGGGCCGGCTCGATCGAGGTCGGCGCGGCTTCGGCGACGTCGCCGTGGACATACTTCTCGATCAGCGGCTGCAGCCGGGCGAAGTCGATCGCCTCGATCTGATCGAGCAGTCCGCTCTGTTGCGCGGCGTCGAGGTCGTCGTAGAACGTCAACAGGTGCGTCTGGCCGTATTCAGCCAGCGTGTCGCGGACAGTCGAGAGCCGTTCAGTCATGGCGGGGGGCATCGGGCGTGGCGGGGCGTCAGGCAGAGATGAGAAAGGCGGGAGAACGGAGCGGACGAAGCGGCGTCAGGCGACCGGCGGCTGCTCCGGCTTCGTCCATCCCTCCGGCAGATGACGGACGATCTTGCCCGTCTCGAGATAGATGATCTGTTCGCAGATGTTCGTGCAGTGGTCGGCGACCCGCTCCAGCGACTTCGTCACGCTCATCAGCCGGAACGCGAACTCGACGTTGAACACGCCCTCCGCGACCTTCTGCTGCGCGTCCAGCAGGATCTCCCGCTTGAACGCATCGACCGTGTCGTCGAACCCGAGCACCTCTTCCGCCAGCTTCGTGTCGCGGGTCCGGAGCGACTGGTTCGAATCCCGCAGCATCCCGATCACGCTGTTCGCGATCACCCGGAAGGTCTGCGGCGGCGACTCCGTCATCGTCTTGAACGAGGCCACGTTCTCCGCGATGTTCACCGCGCAGTCCGCGATCCGCTCCAACTCGTTGTTGATCTTCACGATCGTCAGCACCGAACGAATCCGGTGCTGGTCCGTCACCCCCATCGCGAGCAGCGGAATCGACGCCCGCTCGATCTCCACGTCCACCTTGTCGATGATCGCGTCCTGATCGATCGCCTGTTGCGCGGCGTCGACGTTCTTCTGAAAGAACGCCTCCACGCTTCGCAGCGTGACGTCGACGACACGATCGCCCTGCGTCACGAGGTCGTGGTTCAACTGCGCCAGACGTTGGTCGAACGCTTCAGTCACTCCGTGAGTATACCCATGCGCCGCCGCGGCGCCCGACCCGCCGGGCCCGCCCCCGCCGACTCGTCGCCGGACCGGCTCGCCGACCCCCGCCTTGCCTCCGGACCCCGCCCCCTCTACGCTCCACCCCATGCCCGAACTCGGCGTCAACATCGATCACGTCGCCACCGTCCGGCAGGCGAGGCGGACGTACGAGCCCGACCCCGTCTGGGCCGCGGTCGAGGCCCAGCTCGCCGGGGCGGAGGGGATCACCTTCCACCTCCGCGAGGACCGCCGCCACGTCAACGACGACGATGTCCGCCGCCTCATCGAGACCGTCTCCGTCAAACGAAACATGGAGATGGCCGCGACCGACGAGATGGTCGAGATCGCCCTCCGACTCAAGCCCGATCTCGTGATGCTCGTCCCCGAAGGCCGGACCGAGGTCACGACCGAGGGCGGGCTCGACATCGTCGGGCAGCGCGACCGGCTCACCGGCGTCGTCCAGCGGCTGCGGGACGGCGGACGGACGGTCTCGGCCTTCATCGACGCCGAGCGAGAGCAGATCGACGCCGCCGCGGATCTCGGGTTCAACGTCTGCGAGGTGCACACCGGCCCGTATGCGCACGCGGCGTACGCCGGCGGCCGGGATGCGCACAGCGACGCCGCGCAACGCGAACTCGCCAAGGTCGCGGCGGCGGGCGATCGCATCCGCGGCCACGGCATGCGTTTCAACGCGGGTCACGCCCTGAACTACGTCAACGTGACGCCGGTGGCGTCCTTGCCGGGGGTGGGCGAGTTGCATATCGGTCACGCGATCGTCAGCCGCGCCGTGTTCGTCGGCATGCGTGACGCCGTCCGCGAAATGAAGCAGTTGCTGAACGCCGCCCACACCCCCGCCTGACGCCCAACGCCCAGCGCTGCTCCATGCCCCAGCCCTACCAGATCGCCGTCCTCTGCTACCTCTACGACGAGGACAATCGTCTGCTGCTGCTGCACCGGGCGAAGCCGCCGAATCTCGGTCAGTATTCGCCGGTGGGGGGGAAGCTGGAGATGGCGGACGGGGAGGGCGTGCACGAGTGTGCAGTGCGGGAGATCGAGGAGGAGACGGGCGTCACGCTCGACCTCGACGAGATCCGCATGATCGGCCTGGTCTCCGAGCGGGCGTACGAGGGCAAGGGCCACTGGATGATCTTCCTCTTCGAGTCGACCCGCCCGATCCGGCACGATGAGCTGGCGTGGAGCGAGTTCGACGAGGGCGCGCTGGAGTGGATCCATGTCGACGAGGTCGCCGATCTCGACATCCCCGCGACCGACCGGACGGTGATGTGGCCGCTCGTCCAGTCCCATCGCGGCGGGTATTTCGTGGTGCACATCGACTGTTCGAAGGACCCGTTCACGTGGCGGCTCCATGAGTCGGTCCCGGCCCCCGGCTCCGCCGGGGGTTAACGCCCGGTGACACGACACGCCGACGCGAGGCCGGGCCCGGGGTCCGCGGGCGGTTGGCAAGGGCGGCGTGACGTCGCGGATGGTCGGGTCCGCGGGCGGGTCCGGCAAGGGCGGCGTGACGTCGCGGATGATCGGGTCCGCGGGCGCAGCCCGCGGGTTGGGGCCGTCCCCCGGCGGAGCCGGGGGCTAACGTATGGGCATGACGATGGTTCGACTGGCGACCGAGGACGACTTGCCGGAGATCCTCGATCTCGCGAACTGGGCCGCGCTCAACACCGCGGCGAACTTCGCGGTGGAGCCGGAGCCGCTCGAGATGTGGCGGGCGTCGTTCGACGCGACGCACCAGACCCATCCGTGGCTCGTCGCACGCGATGACGAGACGGACGAGTTCCTCGGCTTCGCGAAAGCCTCGCCGTGGAAGGGCCGCTGCGCGTACCACTGGTCGGCGGAGGTCACGGTCTACGTCCGGCCCGAACACCATCGGCGCGGCGTCGGGCGTGCGCTCTACACAGCGCTCCTCGACCTCATGCGGGCCCAGGGCTTCAAGAGCGTCCTCGGCGGGATCACGCTCCCGAACGATCCCTCCGTCCGTCTCCACGAAACCCTCGGATTCAGACGCGTCGCCGTGCTCGAACAGGTCGGCTTCAAGTTCGATGCGTGGCGCGACGTCGGCTACTGGCAGTGCGTCCTGAACCCGTCCGATGATCCGCCCGCGGCGTTGCGGCCGGTGCGCGAGGTCGCGGACGCCGCGCTCACTCGGGAGGCATGACATCGGCCCCGGCTGCGCAATGACCGCGCCGCCGGGGCCGACGGGTTGATTCTCGAACGGTCAGCGTTCGTCCGCCGCGCCGCCCGTCGGCGCGCCCGGGTCGATCGCTTCCGACGACACCACGTACACCTGCGACGCGCTGAACGGCACGTTCGCCGCCATCGACAACGCCTGCGTGAACGGAATCGGCGTGCGGGGCGGGACGCGGTCGAACGTCACCGTCGTGCCGCCGATCTGGGCGCCGCCCTCATCGAAGAAGCGAATCCCGACGATCAGCGCCCGCGTCTGGTCCGTGCCGTTCAGGACGCTGCCGGAAATCGTCATGCGGCTGTAATCGAGCTGCGCGTCCACGTCGTAATAGCGACGGCCGAGCCGGAAACTGTACGGACGGTAGAAGCCGCCGCTGTAGGTCGTATAGAACGGATACCGACGGAAGCCGTCGATCTCCTCCAGCTCGGTGCGGATGTGATACGCGAACCCCATCCGCGCCATGTAGATGTCGCCGCCGATCGACTCGAACCCCGCCTGACGCAACTCGCGGACCTCGCGCCGGGCGTCGTTCCGCTCCCGCTGCATCTCACGTCGCGCCGCGGCCGCCGCGCGTCGGTCCGCCTCTCGCGCCGCCTGTGCTTCGCGGGCGTCGGCCAGCGCCGCCTGCCGCGCCTCGCGGTCTCGCGCTTCGCGGTATTCCGCGTACTTCTCCCACGCGTCGCCGTAGGCGTCGACATCGTTGATGAAGGTCTCCAGTTCATTGGCCCGCCGGGTCGCCTCGTCGCGCTCGAGCTTCAGCCGCGCGGTCTCCTTGCGCAACGCATCCACTTCGTCCTGCAGCGCCCGCAGGTCAGCCAGGAGGCCGTTCAGCTCCTCCTGTTCAATCTCCACCGGCGCGGCGGAGGCCGAGGAAGCCGCCCCGTTCAGCCCGAGGGCCACGAACACCAACACCGCCCACGAACACCTGGTCCACGATCGATACATATGACAAGCTCCAGTCGGTTGTCGCTCGAGCGGGCGTTCTCGAGCAGAGTGCGGGCGTGCACGGGAATCACGGGTTGCGCCGTCGACGTCAGCCGTCGGCGACGCTCCCGTCCGGTTCGGCGTCGTCCCCCGGGTCGTTCGCAGCGCCGGCGGCGGACGACACCTCCCCGAGTTCGGCGCGAAGGCCGCGGGCGCGATCGACGAGACGGTCGCGATCCGGATCAACCGGCGTCATCACGAAGTGGTGCGTGCTCACGCTGTTGAGATCCAGCGGCGCGACTTCGGCGATGAAGTCGACGGGCACGTTGTCCCACCATGGCGGCCGCACGTGCGCGCCGGTCATCACCGGCTCGAACCCGGCCTTCTGCAGACGCACGTCGTACTCGCCGTAGTAGACGAACTCGATCGTCACCGGCGTCCGCCCGACCTCGCGATCGTTCAGCCACACCAGGGCCCCGCTCGGTTCCGACGTCACCGTCAGCGTGCGCTTCACGCAACCCGACAGCCCCGCCAGCCCGAGGGCGGCGAGCGCGGCGGCGACAAGGTGACGGGACACGGCGACCGGCATGCCTACATTCTAGGGGGCTCCGAGACGGCGTGGGCCGGGGCGCCGGGAATCAGCGCGATCCGACCTCGTCGCCCCCCGGTGAGTCCGGACGCGGGGCCGGCCCCTGTGACAGGATCCCCTCGCCGCCGCGGACGTCGACCGTGAGGCGGGTGGGTTCCGCGCCGCTCTCAATGCGGATGCGCTCCTCGTGCTGCACGGTTCGACCACGCGACGTGCGCGACTCGAGGCGGCGTCCCGCCGCGCCGACCGCATCCGCATCAAACGTCACGTCGACGGCGCCGGGCCCGTGGTTCTCGATGATGACGAAGGGCTCGTCGCCCTGCACCCGCACGTCGATCATCTGGTCGGGCGCGAGGTCGTATTGGAGGCGTTGGGAATCGCTCGCGCAGCCGGAGAACATCGTCACGGCGAGGGCGGCGATCAGGGCGAGCGTGGCGGTTGATTTCATGGCGGCGCTCCCTCAGACGGGTCGGAGGGCCGCAGCCTACCGCGCCGGTCGCGTCTCAGTACACCCAGAACCCGAGAGCCGCCCGCACCGCGTCGAGCAGGGCCTCGGTTTCGAAGGGCTTGTGGATCATCGCGCGGGCCCCATGCTCGAGGCCCGCCTCGTCGATCGCGCCGGGCGACTGTCCGGTCATGTAGATGACGGGAATCTCGATCTGTTCCTCGCAGCGGCGAAGGCGTTCGAAGACGCTGAAGCCGTCCCCGGCGGGCAGGCCGATGTCGAGCAGGAGCAGATCGGGGCGGGTGCGTTTCGCGAGCGCGAGTGCCTGGTAGCCGTCGTGCGTCGGCGTGACCGAGAAGCCTTCGGCGGTCAGACGCACGGTCAGCGCTTCGAGCAGGTGTTCATCGTCGTCCGCCACGAGGATGGTGGGTCGCGGGTCCGGCATCGGGGATCCCCTCCTTGACGCGCGGGTGGTGCGAGGGACGTGAATCAGGCGGCGAGCCGCCCGGGATCGCGCCCCGACATGATCAGATCCGCTTCGATGAGCTCGAGCAGTTGGGCGCTGTCGAACGGCTTGCGCACGACCGTCGTGTGCCGGATGCCGCGCAGCTCTCGCCGGTACTCCGCCTGGAAGCCGGTGATGATGATGATCGGCACATCGCTGGTGCGGCGAAGCGTGTGGCAGAGCGCGACGCCGTCGCCGGCCGGCATGTTGAGATCGGTGATGACGAGGTCGACATCGCCGGCCTTGAAGCGGGCGAGGCCCTGCGCGCCGCAGGAGGCGGTGTCGCAGCAGTAGCCGGCGTGTTCGAGCCGGGCGGCGAGGGCGGTGGTCATGCCTTCATCGTTGTCGATGATCAGGATGACGGGGCGACGAGTGGTCATGGGACGGCTCCTTCGGCGGCGGACCGACGTCGGGCGGCGATGGCGTCGCCGATCGCGGCGATGAGTTCGGACGCGTCGTACGGCTTGCGGATGAACCCCGCGGCCCCGGAGGCGCGGGCGCGGTCCGGCATCGGATCCCGGGCGTTCGCGGACATGAAGATCACGGGCGTCTCCCGCAGCTCGGGCCGGGTCCGCAGTTCGTCGTACACGGCGAACCCGTCGAGGTCGGGCATCTGGACGTCGAGAAGAATCAGGCTGGGCCGGAGGGCGGAGGCGGAAGCGAGGCCGCGGCGACCGTTGGACGCGTGGTGCACGTCGTACCCCGCCGCCTCCAGACGCACGGTCAGGGCGAGCGCGATGGCGACGTCGTCGTCGACGATCAGGACGGCCTCAGGCACATCTCAACTCCGGGGAGGGTTGAATGATGGACCGGATCGACCGCTCCGCCTCCGCCGTCGGCCAGACGCCGAGCTGCCGGACGACGAGCCGGCCGATGAGCGCGGGGGCGTGCTGCTGCGCGAACTCGTCGCGATGCAGCAGTTCGCGTCGCCAGGCGTCGGCGTCCGCGGTCTCGCCGACCGCGAGCACGGCGCCGTCGCGCGGGCCGGGAAGGATGAGATCCGTCGGCTGCGACGCGGACGCGAGGAAGTCGCGGAGGTCGTCGGAGGGGCCGGGCGTTTCGCGGCTGACTTCGAGCAGCGCGATGAATCCGTTCGCGTTGCGGGCCGCCGCGCGTTCGACGTACACGCCCACGAGCGTGTCGATGTCGACGGCGGGCAGGGTGAAGCTGAAGACGCTGCCCTCGCCGACGCGGCTCTGCACCTGAACTTCGCTGAGGTTGACGGCGGCGAGTCCCTTGACGATGTTCAGGCCGAGCCCGAAGCCCTTGGTGTCGGTTCGATCGCCGGCGTCGCCCTGGCGGAAGCGGTCGAACAGTTGTCGGACCTCGGTCTCCGCCATGCCGGGGCCATGGTCGATGACTTCGATTCGCGGGCCCCGGTGTCGATCGGCGTGGCCCGCACGACGATCTCGGACTCGGGATCCGAGAACTTCACGGCGTTGACCACGAGGTTGACGAGCATGCGCCGGACCTTGTCGGCGTCGGCGAGGACCTCGGGCAGATCGGGACTGAGGTCGAGTCGGAGGCGGATCTTCTTCGCCGCCGCGCGATCCTCGAGCATCAGCTGCGCCGATTCGACGAGTTCGTCCACGCGGGCCGCTCGTCGCTCGACCCGCAGGGTGCGGGCGTGGAGGCGGCTGGAGTCGAGGAAGTCGTCGATGAGATGGGCGAGATCGCGTGAGGCGTCGATGATGAACGAGAGGTAGCGGGTCTGCTCCTCGTTGACGTCGCCGCTGATGCCGTCGCGGAGGATCGACGCGAACTCCTTGATCACGGCGAGCGGCGTGCGGAATTCGTGGGCGACATCATCGACAAAGCGATGGGCCATGTCGGTCATGTCGCTGAGCGCCTTGTTCTGTCGCTCCAGGGCGCGGTTCGACAGCTTCAGGTCGCGGGTGAGCTGCTGGTGCGTCTGGTCCAGCCGGAAGCGGCGCAGCGACTCCATGATCACCCGCCGCAGGCTCTCCTCGTCGCCGAAGATCGACGACTTGTCGATGAAGTCGGCGGCGCCTTCCCGGAACGCCGAGGCGGTGAGACGCGGGTCCTCCGCGGAGGTCACCATGATCACGGGTCCGATGTTCGCCCGGACGAGGTCGGGCAGCCAGTCGAGCCCGGTGGCGCCCGGCAGCAGGTGATCACACAGGATGACCACGCGTCCTTCGGCCGGCAGGTGAGCGAGCGCGTCGGCGGGATCGGTGTACGTGGAGACGGCGACTTCGCACATGTCCTCGAGGGCGCGTTCGACGGAGCGACGCATCAGGTCGAGGTGCACTTCGTTGTCATCGATGATGACTGCACGAAGAAGAGAAGTCGCCGCCATGGTTCGTGTTCCGTCGTGCGCGATGGGTCGGGCGCAACGTCCCACAGAGGTTCGTCAGCCCCGCTCAGGTCATCGTCTGATTCGATCGGCCGCTCCCGTCAATCACGAGGGCCGGCGAGATTTGCAGAGAAAGTCCCGGGTCCGGCGGCGCGGGCGCCGGACGGGTGATTGCGGGCAAAATGCCCGGGCCGGCTGGGGCGGCGGCGCCGTCCGGCCGATGAATCCGGAGATGGAGCTGCGAAGACTGCTGCTGGTGGACGACGACGATGCGCTCCGCACCGCCATGCAGGTGCGGCTGGAGGCGGAGGGCTTCGAGGTGACGACGGCCGCCGACGGCCGGTCGGCGCTGGCGAAGGCCCTGCGTGAACGGCCCGACGTCGTGCTCCTTGACGTCGATCTTCCCGGCATTGACGGACTGGAGCTGCAGCGGACCCTCTTCGAGCAGCTGCCCGCGGATCAGCGTCCCATCGTGCTCTTCGTCACCGGACGCGCCGTCGAGAGCGCGTGTCGACAGGAGTACACGCCGGAAGCGACCGTCTTCTTCGCCAAACCGGTGGAGATCCGCGACCTGATTCACACGATCCAGGAAGCGGGACGCGAACGCGCCCGGCGATCCGCCGCCTGAACGCGGTCGTCACGCCGCCCGGGCCGTCGCGTCCTGGGCCCACACGGCCGTTCCCGGACGCTGCGGGGCCGAGAAACAGAACGTCGCCCCGCGACCAGGCGTCGATTCCACCCAGACGCGACCCCCGTGGGCGTCGGCGATCCGCTTCACGATCGCCAGCCCCACGCCCGTGCCGCTCGTCGACGCGTGCAGCCGCTCGAAGATGCCGAAGATCCGGTCGAAGTGCTTCGGTGCAATGCCCGGACCATTGTCCGACACCCGCAGCGTGACCACGCCCTCCCGCGCCTCGCCCGTCACCCGGATCACCGGCGGACCCGAGGCGGGACGGCCGTGACGAATCGCGTTGTGAATCAGATTCTGCAGAACCTGACGCATCCGCACCTCGTCCGCGAAGATGCAGGGAAGATCGTCGGCGATCCGCAGATCGGCGCCCGCCGTCTCGAGCTCGGAGGCGAGGTCCGCCGCGATGGCGCGGCAGGTCTCGGTGAGATCGATCTCGAGCGGCGCGTGACGAACCACCCCGATGCGACTCAACTCGAGCAGATCCTCGAGCGTGCCGTTCATCCGTTGCGCGGCGGTGCTGATCCGCTCCAGCAGCTCCGGCGCCTCTTCCATCCGACCCCGCTCCAGGGAGCCCCGCAGCATCCCCGCGAAGCCCTGGATCGTCACCAGCGGCGACTTGAGATCGTGCGACACCGTGTACACGAACTGCGTCATCTCGTCGTTGCGACGCTCGAGATCACCCTGCATCTGCTGCGAAACGGCGAGCAGCCGCTCCGTTTCGATGTTCCGCTGCCGGAACACCTCCGCCGCGGACGCCATGGCGCCGATCTCGTCCGGCCGCTCCGCGCCCTCGATCACGCCGTCGTGCTCGTCGCGGGCGAGCCGGCGGAGCGTGTCCGTCATCCGCAGCACCGGACGCAGCACCGATCGCGTCATCCACGACGCGGCGAGAATCCCGGCGATCACCGTGAGGATCGCAATCGTGTCGCTGACCCGCTGGAAACGCACCGCGGCCGCTTCGGTCGCCGCCCGCAACTCGTCGCGCTCGGCCAGCGAACGGGCGCGGATGCCCTGCGACTGCTGCAACAGCTCCGCCGCCTCGCCCGCAAGGACGACGTTCACGAGGTGGAGATACCCCCGCGTCGCCTGCACCGCGTCAAGGAACGCCGCCTCGTACGCGTCGATCATCACGTCGACCTCGGGCCGGGCGCCGCCCCGGGCGGCGGCGAGATGCCCGAGCGCAGCGTCGACGAAGTCGCGGCGCGGCGTGTCGAAGTACCGCATCGCGGCGGTGTCCGCTCGAAGGACGTGACTGTTGATCTCCGCGGCGGCGCTGTTGATCGGGCGGCCGTGTTCATGCAGGGCGTCGAGGATCGCTTCGCGGATCGGGGCCATCTCCTCGTGAACGAGGCGTCCTCGCGCAGCGCGATCAGTCGCGACCTTCTCGAAGTTCTCGCCGTACCGCGCGATCCGGCGCGACATGTCCCGGAGATCCATGGCGACGGCGGCCTGCGAGGTGCGGGCGAGGGCGTCGTCGATCTCGAGCTCCGCCCGGGCGAGCAGCTCGCGGACCCGATCCGCCGCGCTCGCGTGGGCGGACAGCAGGAACGCCGAGACGTTGCGCTGCAGCTCGGCGATGGTGCGGTCGATCCCCAGCACGCGAATCGTGTCGGCGTTCATCTGCTCCGACGACTGCGAGTCGTGCCGGGACCGCTCGAGGCCGACGTGACCCATCACCGCGGTGACCACGTGGAACAGAAGCACCGCGCCGAGGGCGACCGTGATGCGGGTTCGAATACTCATGACCGACCCCGCAGATCAGCGCTGTCGCACATGAGGAACTCCCCCCAGCGCAGCAAGGTGTGCTCGTAGTTGTCCATCACGGTGTTCCACACCGCGACGTGGCTGAACCGCTCCTCGTACGAGCCCCCGTGACGGCGCTCGCCCGGGGCTGCGATCGGTCGACCGTCCGCGCCGGTGATCGGGGCGACCGCGGGCGCGCCCTCGTACCAGTAGCCCCATTCGTTCGGCGTGAGATGCGCACGCGCGGCGTCAGGCACCGAGATGTAATACCCCTGCCGCGCCATGATCGCGCCCGCCCGACCCGACAGCCACCAGTTCAGATACGCGTACGCCGCGTCGAGCGCGGGCTCCCGCGTCGCTCGCGAGATGCACATCACGCCGTGCCACGCCCGGTAACCCTCGCGCGGCGCCGAGTACACGACCGGCACGCCCGCCCCCCGCAACGCCGTCGCGCCCGGCGAGAACATGCTTTCGATCACCGCTCGACCCGACTGCATGAACGTCACCGACTCCGGGACTGAACTCCACGCGCCCGCGAAGTGCCCGCGCCGCTTCAGGTCGATCAGAATCGAGAACAACTCGTCGATCTCGGCGATGGTCATGTTCGAAATGTCGGCGAATGACATCAGCCCCTGCGCCTCGACGGCGAGGGCGGCGTCGAAGATCCCGATCGACGGTTCGTTGACCAACGCCACCCGCCCCCGCCAGCGGTCGTCGAGCAGCCACCCCCAGCTTTCACTCTCGTACGCCGCGCCCGGCGGCACCACGCGTGTGTCGTACCCGAACGAGTCCACGTTGTGGACGTAGGGCAGGAAGCTGACCTGTCGCGAGGGGGTCGAATCGAGTCCGTCGTCCGGTTGGACATACAGCAGCGTGTGCGGTGCGTCCCCGAGGCCGATCGGCGCCCGCGGGTGGAGTCGGCCCGTCTTCGACAAGGCGTTGACCGCCGACCACTGGTCGATGCGGCTTGTGTCGATGGGCTGAATCGCGTTCGCCCGCCACAGCACGTTGATGCTGTTCGACCACTGTTCGTAGACGTCGAAGGTCTCGGGACGCGTCGACGCCCGCTGCAGCACCGCCGCGCTGCCTCCTGGCGTGAACTCGATTCGAATCCCGAGATCGGCCTCCGCCGCCCGTCGGATCTGCTCCTGGAGGGTGACGTGCGTGCCGAGGACGCGCAGCACCGGCGGGTCGGATCGGGCGGCCCGTCGCGCCAGAACGGCGGCGGGGCGCATCGACGCCGCGCCCGCGGCGGCGGCGCCCAGCAGAAGTTGTCGTCGAGTCAGCATCACGCGGGCTCCTGGTGGGCAGATCTTCGTTTCCGGATCACACGCTCGCGCCAGGCGGCAGGCCCGCCCCGGTCAGGGCGACGGCGGGCACGCGGGCGTTGAGATCGGCCCAGTAGCGGCAGATCATCTCGACCAGTTCGGACAGCTGGCCGAAGTCCAGCGGCTTGACGAGGTAGCTGTTGGCGTGAGAGGCGTAGGCCCGGGCGCGATCCAGCTCCGCCGACGACGTGGTCAGGACGATCACCGGCAGGGCCGCGAGCGTCGGATCGGACTTGATCGCCTTCAGCACTTCAATCCCGTTCAGACGCGGCAGATTCAGGTCGAGCAGCACGGCGTCCGGCAGGGGCGCATGCTCGAACGGCCCCTCCTGGCGCAGGTACGAAAGACCGGCGTCTCCGGCGTCGACATGCGTGAGCATGATCTCCGTCGACCGGGCCTCAAACGCCCGGGCGATCAGGAAGGCGTGATCCTGGTTGTCCTCAATCAGCAGGAAGTGCATGGGGGAAACGGCTCCGCAGCGCCCTTGCTGCGCGTGCGTGATCGAGATCTTCGGCGCCGCCGCATG
Source organism: Phycisphaerales bacterium (assembly GCA_965227335.1). Taxonomy (GTDB): domain Bacteria; phylum Planctomycetota; class Phycisphaerae; order Phycisphaerales; family SM1A02; genus CBDDFV01. The sequence goes on along the minus strand of CBDDFV010000012.1, from coordinate 167,103 downwards.
ATCCTTCGACCACCCCGTCCCGCCGCTTTCCCTCAGTGTCGGATTGGGCCGCAAAAACGCCGGTCTGATCCCATATCGGTCTCCCGTGGGTATCGCCGGGCGGCGTGCGTCCCGGGCGTCATTCCCGGCGGATCAGTCGGTCGGCCTCATTCGGGCCCCGGAAGTCGCCGACGTCACCAGAAGCCGTGCAGCCGCGCGGCGCGACGCGAAGGGAAGGGCGGCGGTATGCCTGAGGCGCCTCTCCAGTCCGACGAGTTTCGTCATGTGCAACCCCGGGCCGAGTGCGGGACCCTTGACATCGGTCCCGAGCCGACCTTCGACGCCCTGAGTCGGTTCGCGGCCCGACTCTGCGACGCGCCGCTCGCGTTGCTCACGCTGATCGATCGCGATCGCATCTGGTTCCGGAGTCAGTTCGTCCTCGCCGTCGAGCATCTGCCCGGCGTCCGCCGGCTCTGCGAAACGCTCATCGACGGCGAAGCCCCGATCGTCGTCCCCGACCTTCGTCTCGATCCGCGCACCCGCGACGAGCCGGTGGTGTCCGATCCGGGCGTCCGGTTCCTCGCCGCCGCTCCCGTCGTCCTCTCATCCGGCGAGGTCCTCGGGGCGCTGTGCGTGATGGACCTGGCCCCCCGCACGCTGTCGGCGGAAGCCCGATCGGATCTGCAGGACCTCGCCCGGCACGCCTCCGTGCTCCTCGAGATGCGCCGCACCCGACATACGCTGCGCGTCACGCAGTCGATCATCGACAACACGTCGGCCGTGATCTGGGCGAAGGATCTCGACGGCGTTTATCTGGTGGCCAATCGCGCCTACCGCGTCCTGCTCGGCCGTCCCGACGCCGACCTCGTGGGACACGCCGACGCCGATCTCTTTCCCGACGCGGTGGCCGAAGAACGCCGACGCGAAATCCGCCTCGTGACCGCCGGCGACGCGCCCGTACGGACCGAGGAAGTGTTCGATGGCCCGGACGGCGTCCGACGGTTCGTCTCCCTCAAGCTGCCGCTCCGTGACGAGTCGGGCGCGGCGTACGGCGTGGCCTGCGTCTCCACCGATCTCACCGACCTCTTCTCCCTCCAGGCGGAGTTGGAGGCCAAGAACCACGAACTGGAGCGATTCGTCTACACCGCGTCGCATGATCTCAAGTCGCCGATCGTCACCATTCTCGGGTACGTCGGTCATCTGCGCCACGATGTCGGGGCCGGCCGGCTCGAGGACCTCGCCCTCTACGGCGAGCGGATCGAAATGGCGGCGCACCGGATGCGCGATCATGTCAATGATCTGCTCGAACTCAGCCGCATCGGCTGCCGCGCTCCCTCGGTGGAGTCCGTCGACCTCGACGCCATGGCCCGCGACCTGTGGGCGGCGGGGGCGGACGATGCGTCGCTCCAGGTGTCGTTCGTCCATCCCATCGTGATGATGGACCGGGGACAGGCGGTCCGGATGCTGCAGAACCTCATCGACAACGCCCGCACCCACGGCGGGGGCGGACCGATCGAGGTCGGCGGACTGCGGCCCGAGGGAGAACGGATGACGATCTACGTGCGTGATCACGGGAGCGGCGTGCCCGTCGAGCATCGCGAACGCATCTTCGGGTTGTTCGAGCGACTCGACACCGCCGGCGAGGGCACCGGCGTCGGACTCGCCATCGTCCGACGCGTGGCTGAACTCAACGATGGTCACGCCTGGGTCGACGACACCCCCGGCGGCGGGGCCACGTTCTGGGTGCAGCTCCCCGTCGACGCCCCGACTCGTCGTTCCGCCGAGACGCCGGTCGGGACGTCCGGGCCCGCCGACCCCGCCGCTTCCGCCGTCGCGGCGGACGCCGCGCTCAGCGCACGTCCCAGCGCGCCGTCGCCTCCGCCCGTTCGTCCGGCGGCAGGAACTGACGACGCTGCAGCCCCGGCATCAGGTCGAAGTACGGCCGGATCAGCGGCGAGTCCGACGCCATGAACGACTCGTACGACCCGTCGAAGAACACCCGCCCCTCGTGCAGCATGGCGATGCGCGGCCGGAGTCGGTAGAGCAGATCCTTGTCGTGGGTGACCACCACCGTCGTCCGCTCCCCCGCCCGCGGCCCCTCCCCTTCGTGCGTCGTGCAGATCAGGTCCTGAATGCGTCCGGCGTGGTCCGGGTCCAGCCCCGTGGTCGGCTCGTCGTAGAAGATCAGTTCCGGGTTCTTCGAGATCCCCCGCGCCACCGCGACCCGCTTCGCCATTCCGCCCGACAATTCGTCGCGGTCCTTCTCCAGCACCTCGTCCGGATCCAGCCCCACCGCCTGCACCGACGTCCGCGCCCGCTCGCGGATCTCCGCCTCGGGAAGGTTCGCCACCTCCCGCAGCCACAGCGCGATGTTCTCGTAGACCGTGCCCGAGAACAACGCGTTGCGCTGAAACACGACCGCCCAGTGCCGGCGGATCTCATCCATCTCATCCTCGTTCAACGTGGTGAGATCGAGCAGCGGCGACCCGGAGCGCTCATGGTCCGCCACGAACACATGGCCGGCGTCCGGCCGGATCAGTCCCACCATGATGTGCATGAGCACCGTCTTCCCGCATCCGGACGCGCCGACGATCGCAATGATCTCGCCGCGCCGGATCGACAGGTTGACATCACCCAGCACGCGGTGCGATCCGAAAGACTTCGCCACGTGCTCGACGCGGATCTCCTCGGGACGTTCGGGTTCGTGAGTCGAGGGCGCATCGGACATGGGGAGCCATGGTAGCGGCTCCGATTCGGCGGGCGGCGCGCCGGCGCGCCCGGCGGATCACCGCCGCCGCCGGACATAAAGGGCCGTCCATCCCGGAAGAGATGAACGGCCGCGGGGAGTCGATGCGGGCGAGGCCGTCAGGGGGCCGGCGGCTCGAGCGTCTTGAGCACGGTGTCGATCGGCTCGATGCGATCCCAGAAGATCATCTCCCAGGAGACGCCGATCGTGCGGTGCCCCGTGCCCCCGAGCACGAAGCCCGACGCCCAGACGTCGTACACGGGCGCGCCGGACGGATCCGCGACGATCAGCACGCCGCCCTCCTTGCCGTCCCGGGTCTGGTAGCCGAGGTCGGCGAAGTACTGTCGGATCCGCTCGGCGCCCTGGTCCGCCCCGCCGCCGTCGACCTCGATGTAGTGCGGCGCCCCGTTCTCTTCGAACTGCAGCATGTAGACGCCGTCGCTCACGACATCCTGATCGAAGCGGACCAGCACCTCCGCCGTCTTGATCTCACAGGCGGGCGGCGGCTTGGGGGCGACGTTCTGCGTGTAGCAGTCGCACCCGTTGAGAATGACGTTCACGCCGGTGACGCCGCAGTTGGTGAGGCACCCGTTGACCGGCAGCGTCGCGTTCGTATGCGTCGGCGATGTCGACTGCACCACGCCCGGACCCGCGAAGATCGACTTGCCGGAATCGGGACCGGAGCCCGGCGGCACCACGGCGCCGGCGAGCGCGGCGGCCATCGCGGTCACCGCGGCGTCGAGTTCGCTGCCGTTGGAATCATCGCCGTCGTCGCAGCAGACCGTGACGTCGACGTCGACCGGGGCCGAGCACGTCAGGTTGATCCGCAACGTGATGTCGCACTTGCCCGTCGTCTCCTGCTGAATGCACAGGCCGACCCGGACGCACGGCTGCCCGCCGCCGCCTCCGCCGCCGCCGCCCCCGCCGCCGATCGGCGGGCCGTTCGGCGTCCCCGGCGCGCCGGGCGTGGTGGCGCCGCCGGAGAACGGGTCCCCGGACGGAATGATGTCCCGCCCCGTCGTTCCCGCCGGAACGGCCATCGAAGGCAGATCCAGGCCGTTGATGTTGTCCGTGTCCGCGAGTCCGAGCAGGGCGTCGTCCATGAACAGGGTGTTCGTGCTCCCGCCGAGCGAGAAGTAGACATCGCCGCCCACCGGCGGATCCGAGATCGACTGGGCCGCCAGCGCGCTGCCGGGCAGCCCGAGCCCGCCGGGACCGACCGAGAACACGACGAACGGCGCGCCGTCGCCCGGGTCGTCGAAGTCGCCGTCGTTGTTCGCGTCGACCCCGTTGACCATCGTCAACCCGTCCAGATCATCCCCCGGGGCGAGACCCAGCGTCGTCCCCGCAATCGATAGCACCGGCGACCCGCCCACCTGGGCGGCGAGAATGTCGCCCGGACCCGCCCCGAGCAACGCCAGCGTCGGCGAGCCCGGCGTCAGCGAGAAGTAGATCCATCGCGCGGCGTCGATCGACGACAACGGCGTCAGGAAGAACCCGTCCACGTCCGTCGGCACGGTCGGGGCCAGCCCGATCTCGTTCTCCGTCAGATCCAGCGCCTGAAACGCGAAGCCGTTCGATTCGAACAGATCCGCCGCGTTGGTCGGCGCCTGCGTCGCCACCGCCGTTCCCGGCTGCCCCGTCGCGCCGGGATCGACCGCGAACACGAATCCGGGAAAGAACTCGAACGTCGGCGCGATCGGACGCAACTCATGGTGAATGGCGTCAATGTTGTCGCCCGCCTGCAGTCCGAGCAACGCCGGATTGTCGACCACCAGCGCGTTGCCGGTGTTGGCGCCGAGCAGCAGCCGGATATACGCGGGCGAGTAGAAGATGTCCTGAATGTCCGGCGCCGCGAAGACGCCGTTCCCCGGCGGCGGGGCCAGCGCCGTCACGTTGACGTCGTGGGTGAACCAGATGTCCGCCGGCGCCGACGCCGCGAGCATCAGCCCCCCCAGCAGTCCCGCCGTCGCGAGACGGATTCGAGTCGCACAGTTCCGCATGGTTCCAGATCCTCCGCGAGTCGTCGACGCCGACGGCGCGCACCCATCGCGCCCCCGGGACGTCAGATGGATCGACTCGCGGCCACGCGCTCGGCCGGGACGAAGGAAAGTCGTCGACGCCGCCACGCGCCGCCCGCCCTTCGCCTTCGCCATCTTCCGCCCGTTCCGCGGCCTGTCCAGAAACGAATGTCATGAATGACCGCAATTGTTAATATTGACTTATGTCATACATTCGATGGTGAATGCGTCCGCGCCTGGAGGGGCCGGCCGGGCGGGGCCGGGTCGCGACAGACGGGAACGACGGCGGGGGCGGAGACGGAAGACGCTCCCGGCGCGCTGGCCCGGCATGAGACCGCCGCGGGTCAGTCGCCCTCGCCGTCGCGGTCGCCCTCGTCGTCGTCGTTCGCCGCATCGTTCCCGGAGAGCGACGGCGCCTGATGCTCGATCCGTCGCAGCCAGGTGAGCGTGATGATGGCGAACCCGGCCATCACGACCGCGAGGGTGAACAGGCCGAGTCCGACCGAGAGTCCGATCGCGGCGGTCACCCAGAGTCCGGCGGCGGTGGTCAGGCCTCGCACCTTTCCCCGCGCCTGAATGATCGCGCCCCCGCCCAGAAAGCCGATGCCGCCGATGACGGCCGCGAGAATCCGAGTCGGATCCACGCTGACCGCATCGGCGCCGTCGACGGATGAGAAGACCGCGGGCGTCTCGAGGGCGGTGATCGCCAGACCCGCCGCGCCCAGCCCGACCAGGATGTGCGTGCGCAGCCCGGCCGCCCGCCCGGCCGCTTCCCGCTCCCAGCCGATCACGGCGGCCGAGATGACGGCGAAGAGCAGCTTCGCGAGCATCTCCCACCACGGGTCATGAAGCCGGCTCGTCAGCAGTTCGTGCAGATCCATCGGGCTCCTCCAGGCCACGCGCGGGAGGTGCTTGCGCGAGGCGAATTGAGGCGTGCATTGTACGGTCGCCTCCGGCGCAGTCGGCGCGGGCCGAGCCCCGGATCCGCGTGTGGTACAGTGCGTCCGCTGATGTCCGCTCCCGCCGTCACGCCCCCGAACGCTTCCGCCACGCCCGGCGCCGGCGGAGATGCCGCGTCGACGGCCGCGCCCGGCGACGGCGATCCAGCGGCCCTCCCCTCCGTCGAGGCGGCCACGGAAACGGTCCTCGAGGCAGTGCGCGGCATCTTCGAGAGCTTCCTCGCCCACCTGCCGCTGCTCGCCGCGGGTCTGATCATCCTTTTCGCGACGGGGGCGATCGCGGTGATCGCTCGCCTCGTCAGCGGGCGGCTGCTCGCGCCGGTCTCGATGCGCGGCTCGCTGAAGGAGCTCATCCAGCGCTTCATCGTGATCGGCGTCTGGACGCTCGGCCTTCTGCTCGCGGCGATGGTCGTCTTCCCCGGACTCACGCCCACCCGGGCGCTGACCGCGCTCGGCGTCGGTTCGATTGCGATCGGTCTCGCCTTCAAGGACATCTTCGAGAACTTCTTCGCCGGCGTGCTGATCCTGTGGCGGTTCCCATTCGAGAACGGCGATTTCATCACCGTCAACGGCGTGACCGGACGCGTGCTCGACATCACGGTGCGCAACACCGTGCTCCGGACCGTGAGCGGCGAGCTGGTGGTCCTGCCCAACGTCGACCTGTACAAGAATCCCGTCGACGTGCTCACCAATCGCCCGAAACGCCGGGTCGACCTCATCTGCGGCGTCGCCTACGGTGAGGATGTCGGGACGGCGCGGACGGTGATTCGCGACGCGGTCGCCGCGTGCCCGTCGGTGTCGGACTCGGATCCGATCGAGGTCTTCGCCTGTGCGTTCGCCGACAGCAGCGTGAACTTCGAGGTCACCTGGTGGTCCGGTTCAACGCCGTTCGAACAGCGCGAGTCGCGGGACGAAGTGATCGAGTCGATCAAGTCCGGACTCGACGAGGCCGGAATCGAGATTCCGTTCCCGTACCGCACCCTGACGTTCAAGGACCGCGTGCCCGTGCGTCTCGACGAAGACCAGCCCCAGGGCGAGACGTGACTCGCATCGACGACCGACGGATCCGACGGGGTCCGTCAAGGAGAGAACCGTGACCGATCCGCTTCATTCGCCCGAATCCGCTCCGGTTGACCCCACGCCCGAACCGACGCCGCGCGAACGGCGACGCAGCGCGATCGGACTCGGCTGGATCCTCACCATCCTGGGGGGGTTGATCCTCGCGATCATCCTCGTCAACGTGCTGACCCCGGCCGGCGGCTGGATGTTCTGGACCGTGGCGCTGATCCTCTTCTTCCTGCTCGCGATCTTCTTCACCGCCCCGGTGTGGACCGCCGCGATCATCAACAAGGGGGAGAAGGCCGCCCGCGACGGTCGGTGAGTCCCCGGCCGGAAGGCGGGCGGGCCGGATCCGGACCGCGTTGTTCAGTCCTTCGACGCGGGCGCGGCCGCGCCGCCGTGCGCCTGGCGATGCGCCGTCACCAGGCGACGCGCCAGTTCACGCATGTCCGGCGCATCGTCCGTCTCGTCCACGATCTCCAGACCGAGAATGGTCTCGAGAATGTCCTCCAGCGTGATCACGCCCGCGCTGCCGCCGTACTCGTCGACCACGATGAACAGATGCTCGCGCCGTTCGATGAACCGGCGGAGCACGGCGGGCAGCTTCGCGATCAAGGGCACCGCGTGCACCGGCCGCGCGAGTTCGCCCACCGGCCGCTCCAGATCCCCCGCGCTCATCGCGTGCATGAGATCGTGCCGGTGCACGACGCCCCGCACGTCATCGAGCGACTTGCCGATCACCGGCACCCGGCTGAAGCGGGGCGGACCCTCGCGGGCCACGTCGCCGATCGTCTGGTCCGACGCGATCGTCGTCACCACCGTGCGCGGCGTCATCACTTCGCTCACCGCCACGTCGCGCAGCGCGATCATGTTTCGAATGATCCGTGACTCCAGCGGATCGATCGCGCCCTCCTCCTGCGCCCACCCCGCGACCACCCGCAGTTCATCGCGACTGATCGTCGGCAACTCCGTCCGACCGCCCGAGACCAGACGCGAGATCTTGTTGCAGGCGAACACCAGCGGATACAACACCCGGATCAGCCACGTCGTCGCCCACGCCGTGAAGCCGGACAGACGCTTCGCGAAGACCGCCCCCAGCGTCTTGGGAATGATCTCCGAGAAGATCAGGACGATCAGCGTCACCACGAAACTCACGAGACCGACCCACGCCTCCCCCCAGATGAACGCCGCCTGCGCGCCGACCCCCGCCGCCCCCAGCGTGTGCGCAAATGTGTTCAAGGTCAGGATCGCGGCGAGCGGACGATCGATGTCCGACTTGAGCTTCTCCAGCCGCGGGCCGGCCCGATGACCACGCTCAACGAGCAACGCAATATGAGAGCGCGGCACGCTCAGCAGCGAAGCCTCGAGCAGCGAGCAGAGAAACGAGACGCCCACGGCGATCATCAGATAGACGAACAGCATCGTCATGCGGATCAGGGTACCGAAATCGCGACGCGGACCGTGGTCACGACGCCCCGCTTGTTTTTACTTGCCCCAGACCCCGCGGGGCCCGATGATGGCGTCTCGCGGTGTCGGCGTCCCCCCGCGCGAGGTGCGTCGCCGATCGGCCCCCGCTGACGCCGATCACGCCGCGCCAATCGCTGAATCCCCTTCGATCGCGCGACCTCCCCCGACCCGGGTCCCCTACACCCGGAGGAGTCCTCTGTTCATGAAGCGAATGATGAATCTCAGCAGCGCGATGGCGCTGGCGGTTGCGTCGACTTCGGTCCTCGCCGGTCAGGTCGATCCCGCCCTCGACGAGCTCCTCGACGCCGCGCCCGCCGACCGGCACGTCTCGACGCTGGTCTACCTCGCCGACCGCGTCGACACCGACGGGTTGATCGACACGCTCAACCTCCAGCCCACCTCGATGGCGTTGCGCAACCAGACCGTGATCCTGGAGCTGCAGGACCGGGCCGCGGCGACGCAGGGGCCGCTGCTGGAAGCGATTGATGCGGCGATGCTGCGCGGCGACGCGTCGAACGTGCAGCCGTTCTGGCTCGTCAACGCGGTCCGGGTCGACGCCACGCCGGCCGAGATCCGCGCCCTTGCGAAGCGCGACGATGTCGACACCATCTTCTACAACCCGCCGATCGAGTTGGTCGATCCGACCGCGGATGCGCCCGCGCCGGGACCGGGCGGTCTGGCCGGCGGCGGTCCGGAACCGGGACTCGACGCAATCAACGCGCCCGACGCGTGGGCGATGGGCTTCGACGGAACCGGCCGGCTCGTCTCGTCGCTCGACACCGGCGTCGCCGGGTCGCACCCGTCGCTCGACAGTCGCTGGCGTGGCAACGATCCTGATTACGCCGGCAATCCCGGCTGGGCGTTCTTCGATCCCGTCACCAACTGGACCTTCCCCCAGGACAGCGGCACCCACGGCACCCACACCATGGGCACGATCTGCGGCGGCCTGCCCGGCGACCAGATCGGCGTCGCCCCCGGCGCGGAGTGGATCCACGCCGCCGTCATCGATCGCGTCAGCATCGGACAGACCGTGTCCGACGCCATCCTCGCGTTCCAGTGGACGGTCAATCCCGACGGCGATCCGTTCACGTCCTTCGACGTGCCCGACGTGTCCGCCAACTCGTGGGGCGTCGCCACGTTCCACGGCTATCCCGAATGCGATGATCTGTTCTGGTCCTTCCTCGATGCGTGCGAAGCCGCGGGCGTCGTCGTCGTGTTCGCGGCGGGGAACGAGGGCTTTGACGGCCTGCGTCGTCCCGCCGATCGCGCGACCGACGAATATCGCACGTTTGCGGTGGCCGCCCTCGACGGCAACAACGGCAGCCTGCCCATCGCCGGCTTCTCGTCGCGTGGTCCGACGCAGTGCGGCCCGAACGGCGAGTCGGCGGTCAAGCCGGACATCGCCGCCCCGGGCGTGAACGTACGCTCCGCCGCGCCGAGCGGCGGCTACAGCCTGAAGAGCGGGACGTCGATGGCGACGCCGCACATCGCGGGCGTGGTGGCGCTGATGCGTCACGCAAACCCCGACCTGGCCCCGGAGGAGATCAAGGAGATCATGTACATCTCCGCCGGCGATCTGGGCGCGCCGGGAGAAGACAACGATTACGGACACGGCATCGTGAACGCGGCGACCGCGGTCGAGATCGCGCTGTCCACCGTCTCGGTGTCCTTCTCGTACCCCGACGGCCGTCCCGACTGGGTCGATCCCAACGGCGGCACGGCGATCCGCGTCGAGGTCTCCGGCCAGTCGGTGCAGCCGCTCCCCGGCACCGGGATGCTCCACTACTCGACCGGCGGCGGGTTCACGAGCGTCCCGATGGTGGAAGTCGGAACGAACGTCTACGACGCCGTCTTCCCCGCCTTCGAGTGCGGCGCGCACGTGAACTACTACGTCACGGTCGAGGTCGAGGGCGGCGATGTCGTCGCCAACCCCTTCGGCGCGCCCGATTCGACCTACGCCGCCGATGCGTGGTCGGGCGTCAACACGTGGTTCGAAGATGACTTCGAAAGCGACCTCGGCTGGACCGTGGTGAACGACCCCGGTCTCGCGACCGGCGCCTGGGAGCGCGGCACGCCGGTCGGCGGCGGCGATCGCGGCGACCCCGCCCAGGACGCCGACGGCTCCGGCCAGTGCTTCCTCACCGAGAACGAGGATGGCGACAGCGACCTCGACGGCGGCGGCACGCTGCTCACGTCGCCCGCCATGGACGCGTCAGATCCCGACGCCGTGCTCAGCTACTCGCGCTGGTATTCCAACACCGCGGGCGCCGATCCGATGAACGACATCATGGTCATCGAGATCTCCGACGACGACGGCGCCACGTGGCTGCCGCTCGAAACCGTCGGCCCGGGCGGACCCGAAGTCAACGGCGGCTGGATCCTCAGGGAGTTCCTCGTCGCCGACATCCCCGGCGTGACCAACACCGATCAGTTGCGGGTGCGCTTCTACGCGGCGGACCTCAACGCGGGTTCGGTCGTCGAGGCGGGCGTCGACAACGTCCGCATCTCGGCGCTCTTCTGTGAAGAGACCGGCGTCCCCGGCGACCTTGACGGCGACGGCGACGTCGACGCCGGCGACCTCGCGACGCTCCTCGCCGCGTGGGGACCGTGCGACGGCTGCCCCGAGGACCTCGACGGCGACGGCGCGGTCGGGCCCGGCGACCTCGCGACGCTGCTCGCCAACTGGGGCTGATCCGCCCCGGCCATCACTGACCGTGAACACGCCCGCGACCTTCGCCTGAGGGTCGCGGGCGTTTTTCGTGGCCTACCCTTGCAGACATCCGGGCCTGACCTCTCGCCGGAATCGCCCGCCTACGGAGCCCCGTCCCCATGTCCACCGACGCCCCCACCCTGCTGAGTCCCTTCGAGATGCACGATCTGCAACTCCGTAACCGCATCGTGCTCGCGCCGATGACCCGCTCCCGGGCCGGGAAGGAACGCATCGCGAACCCGCTGATGGCCGAGTACTACGCCCAGCGGGCCGCGGCGGGACTGCTCATCACCGAGGCCACGACGATCTCGGAGCAGGCGAACGGATGGAACGAGTCGCCGGGCGTCTACACCGACGCGATGGTCGACGGCTGGCGCGGCGTGGTCGACGCCGTACATCGCGCGAACGGGACGATCTTCCTGCAGTTGTGGCATTGCGGACGCGCCTCGCACAGCAGTTTCCACGACGGCGATCCGGCGGTCGCGCCGTCGGCGATCGCCATCGACGAGGAGTACATCCACACGCCGGACGGCAAGCAGCCGCACGAGACGCCGCGGGCGCTGGAGACGGATGAGATTCCGGGCGTGGTGGAGGACTACCGCGCCGCCGCGCAACGGGCGAAGGCCGCCGGTTTCGACGGGATCGAGATTCATTCCGCGAACGGCTATCTGCTCGACACGTTTCTGCAGTCGAAGACGAATCATCGGACGGATGCGTACGGCGGTTCGGTGGCGAACCGGTGTCGACTGCTGCGCGAGGTGGTGGAGGCGACGGCGGAGGTCTGGCCGCAGCGGCGGATCGCGGTTCGTCTGTCGCCGAACGGTTCGTTCAACGACATGGGTTCGCCTGATTATCGCGAGCAGTTCACCGCCGCCGCGACCATGCTGAACGAGTTTGATCTCGCCTACCTGCACGTGATGGACGGACTGGCGTTCGGTTTCCACGAGCTGGGCGATCCGATGACGCTGTCGGATTTCCGGGCGGTGTTCGACGGTCCGCTGATGGGCAACTGCGGCTACACGCAGGAGACGGCGGAGGCGGCGATCGCCGCCGGCGACGCGGACGTGATTTCGTTCGGCCGTCCGTTCATCAGCAACCCCGACCTCGTGCGCCGCTTCGCCGAAGGCCTCGACCTCGCCCCCGAAGCGGACATGTCGACCTGGTACACGCCGGCGGGGGCGGAGGGCTACGTGGATTTCGAGACGGCGGGGGCGGGGTGAGGGACGAGGCGTCCTGGGCGGGTGTTCACCGCTCCGTCGCGGCTGGCCAGCCGCACCCTCGCGTCCTGCACTTCGCGCCAATTCATCGGCCGCGACGAATGGGCCGGGGGTTGCTCTAGCTCTCGTTCCGAATCACCATCGCATCCGAAATCAGACACAACCCCCCGTACCGGCGGAGCAGCGGCTCCAGCGCGGCGGCGAGGGCGTTGACCTGGTCCGCCCGGCACGTCGTCAGGACGTACTGATTCATCATCGCGTCCGACAACTCGCCGCCCTCCCGGGCCCCGCGATCACCATACCCCGCCAGGGTCTCCAGCACGGTCATGCCCGGCAGGTCGAGCTTCTCCAGCGCCTTGAGCACCGGCGGCAGGTGCGGCTTGCCGATGATGATCTCGATCCGCTTGACGTCGCGCATGTCGGTGTCCTCTCCAGTGTGACCGTCGCCCTCAGCCCGCGCCGCCCAGCCCGAGCTGCACGATCAACGCGTCGTACATCGGAATCCCAACGATGATGTTGAACGGAAACGTCACGCCCAACGCCAACGGAATGTAGAGCGACGGATTCGCACGCGGCAGCGTGAGCCGCAACGCCGCCGGCACCGCGATGTACGACGCCGATCCGAACAGGATCGCCAGCAGCAACGCATCGCCCCGACTGAGTCCCAGGCCCCACGCCACCCCCACGCCCACCAGGCCCTGCGCCACCCCGCCCAGCACCCCGAACGACACCAGGAACACGCCCGCCCGACGCAGATCCCCCAGCCGACGCGCCGCCACCAGACCCATGTCCAGCAGGAACAGACACAACGCCCCGTTGAACGGCGCCTTCATCAGCGGCGCCACCGTCTCCCACCCCCGCTCGCCGCACGCGAACCCGATCACCATCGAACCCACCAGCAGCAGCACCGCCCCGTTCAGCAACGCATCGCGGAAGAGCGCGCCCCAGTCGATGTCCTCCGCCTCCGGACCGCTCCGCGCCGTCGCGAACCGCGCCAGCAACACCCCCGAGATGATCGCCGGCGACTCCATCAACGCCATCGACGCCACCATGTAGCCGGAGTACTCGATCGACGCGGCGTCCAGGAACGCGGCGGCGGTGATGAACGTCACCGCGGAAATCGAGCCGAACGTCGCCGCGATCGCCGCCGCGTCCTCCGATGACAACCGCAGACGCAACACCACATACGAGGCGAACGGCATCGCGAACGACGCCAGCGCGGCGGCGCCCATCACCCCGAAGGCCTGCCCCGACAACCCCCCCGCCGACAGCTTGTACCCGCCGTACAACCCGATCGCCATCAGCAGATACATCGACAACAACCGGGCCACCGCGCGAGGCATGTCGAGATCGCTGTTGACGAGCCGCGCAAAAGCGCCCAGGAAGAAGAACAGAATCGGCGGACTGAGCAGCGGCATCTCGGACGCGTCCTCCAGCGAGGCGGACAGGGTACTCGATTCACGCTCCGACCGGCATGACGAGGGCGCCTCCCGACGCGCCCCGCCCCTTTCCGACACTCAACCCTCGCATTCGCACGCCCCCGTCGGTAGAACTGGAGTGATGCATGCGCTGCTCATCCCCGCCATCCTCGCCCTCGCCGCCGTCGGCCACGCGGGACCGCCGTCCTTCACCGAGGAGGCCCCCGCCCGCGGCGTCATCTACGACACGACCATGGGCGGCGTGGCGGGACACGGCGTCTGCTTCGCGGACCTCGACGATGACGGCGATCCCGACCTCGTCGCGCTCGGCGCCGCCAACGGCGTGGTCGGCGTCTTCGAGAACCTCGGCGGCGTCTTCACCGACCGCTCCGCCGCGGACGGCGTCCCGCCCCTGACCAAGCACTCGGGCGTCATCGCCGGCGACATCGACAACGACGGCGACCTCGATCTCTACGTCGCCCGCTGGGGCTGGTCGAACCGGCTCTTCCGCAACGACGGGAACTTCCAGTTCACCGACATCACCTTCGCCGCGGGCGTCGGCGATTCCGGCGACACCGCCGGCTGCGGCTTCGCGGATTTCGACCTCGACGGTCGCCTCGATCTCTACGTCGGAACCATGCACGGTCCGAACCGCCTGTATCGCAATCTCGGCGACAACGTCTTCACCGACGTCGCGCCCGCTCTCGGCGTCGATGAATCCGATCAGGACACCTTCCAGGCGTCGTTCGTCGATTACGACCGCGACGGCGATCCCGACCTCTACTGCGCCAACGCCCACGGTCAGTACTGTGATTCGCTGCCCTACCAGAACCGCCTGTACCGCAACGACGGCGGCGTGTTCACCGACGTCACCAGCGCGGCCGGGGCCGAGGCGTGCGTCGACTCCATGTCCATCGCCATCGGCGATCTCGACGGCAACGGCTTCGACGACCTCTACATCACCAACCTCCCCGACGGACACGCCCTGCTCCTGAATCAGGGCGACGGAACCTTCGTGCAGGACGAAGTCGCCGCCGGCGTCGCCACGTACGACATGGGATGGGGCGCCGTGTTCTTCGATTGCGACAACGACGGCCATACCGATCTCTACGTGTGCGGCGGCAACGCGCCGAACCGACTCTACCGACACGACGGCGCCTTCCCATGTGAAGACGTCGCCCCCGCCGCGGGCGTCGACCTCGACGGCTTCTCCTACTGCGTGGCGACCGCCGATATCGACGACGACGGCGATCTCGACCTCGTCGTCCAGAACAACGGCGAACCGCTCCGCCTCTACGTGAACCAGCAGGACGATGCGTCGGCCTGGGCGAAGTTCGACGTGCAGGGTCCGAACCTCGCCCGGCACGCCGTCGGCGCGCTCCTCGAGGTCCGCACCGACGCCGTCACCCGCGTACGCGAAGTCGTCGCGGGATCGAACTTCAAGAGTCAGAACGACCTCGTCCAGCACGTCGGACTCGCCGCCGCCGCGATCATCGACGAGGTGACCGTCACCTGGCCCGGCGGCGCCGCCCGGACGCTCGGCCCGCTCCCCGCCCGCGAGACCTGGACGCTGCACCACCCCGACCGACTCGGCGATGCGAACGGCGACGGCCTGCGCACGCTCCCCGACTTCTTCGCCTACCTCGACTGTCGCGGCGATGTCGCGCCGGGGTGCGAAATGATGGACATCGACGGCGACGGCGTCATCGACGAACCTGACCTCCTGCTCCTGCTCGACGCCTTCGACGAACCCCTCGCCGACTGCAATCGCAACGGCGTCGCCGACCTCGTCGAGATCGCGGCGGGCGACGCCCCCGATGCCGATGAGAACGGCGTCATCGACGATTGCGAAGCCCCGCCCGCGACGCCCGGCGATCTCAACGACGACGGCGTGGTCGACGCGTCCGATCTCGCGATGCTCCTCGCCGCCTGGGGCGGTCCCGACGCCGACCTCGACGACGACGGCGTCACGGGCGCGTCCGATCTCGCGATGCTGCTCGCGGACTGGTCGTAGTCGCGCCGGACGAACGTTCCCCGGAAGCCGTTCCGTCCGGGTCTCGGATCGCGGGCCTTATACTGAGGCGGCGGGCGCACCGTCTCGACCGTGACCGCGGCGGACGAGGCCGGAGACGTTGACGTCGGACCAGGGGAGGTGATGGTGATGTCGCACGCACGACCCGCTCAGGTCCTGATCTGCTGGCCGGCGATGATGTTGACCGCGGCGTTGCTGGCCGGGCTTCTGACCCGCAGCGCGATCGCGCAGCCGCTGACGACGGATAAGAACGCGTATCTCGTCGGCGAGACGGTACGGGTGACGTATCGGCTGCCCGGCGCCGAGGACGCGCGTCTCGTCTCGACCGGGCCGCAGGACGCCGCCCTGGAGCGCGTCAACCTCGAGCCGGCCCCCGAGGGCGTGATCGAACTCACTCGGTCCACGACGCAGCCGGGGCCGGTGCGGCTGACGGTGGGGGGCTTCGGCCTCGACGATCCGCCGTTCGTCTGGATCTGGGTGTTCCCTGATCTCGAGCCGTGGCCGGGCGCGCTGTCGGTGGACGGCGGCGCCCGCGTGTCCGTGTCCGACGAGATCACGGTGCGAATCGACGCGCCCCGCGGAGCCGCGTGGCCGGAGAACCTGCGGTGTGAGATCGTCCGCCCGGCGTACGTGGCGAGGGGCGGCGCGGCGGCGCGGGAGCGGACGGTCGCGTGGGGGCCGCGGGCCCAGGCGGAATCGACGCTCAACGCGCCGGACATGCCCGGTATGTACGAGATCCGGCTGATTGATCCGGACTCCTGGCACGTCCTCGATTGCCTGCCGCTCGAGGTGGTGCCGCCGTCGCCGGACCGCGCGAAAATGGCGCTCGTCCCGGCCCTGCACGACCCCGGCCCGATCGAAGACGCCCTGCCGAGGACGCTCGTGGCCGGCGCCGAACTGCCGCTGCGGATCGAAGGCGTGATCCCGCCCTTCCGGGCGGCGTTCCGACACGCCGAGACGGGCGCACTGGCGACGTCTGCGCACGAAGCCGGCCGCATTCGCACGCCGTCGACGCCGGGGCCGTACGAACTTGTGGTCACCAGTGCGTTCGGCGATCAGCCCGTGGTTCGGGGACCGATCGACATCCTCGCCGTCGTCGAGGACTCGCCCGCACCGCCGCACATGATCGAGCTCAGCGCCTCCGGGGCGCTGGAGGTCGGCGACCGAATCAAGTTCTCCATCGCGACGATCGCCGAGCGGGGCGGGCAGCTTCCGTTCTGGGTCGACAAGGTCAGAAAGGAACACGGCGGACTCGGGCTTCGGGTGGTTCGAGCGATCGAAGGCGCGTCGACGGCCGTCGAGTCACTCGAGCCGCTGTTGCTCATCCCGTCGATCGAACTTGGTCAGACGATCGAGTTCGAGGCGGCGGAGCCCGGCTACTACCTGGTCGAGGTCGGCGCCATAACGGACGACGGCTGGGTCTCCGCGGTGCGCGACGGGCGACGCTTCTTCAAGTGCATGTACCCCGCCGGGAGCGGGTCGATTCAGCTCGACCAGCAGGTCTTCGCGCCCGGCGACCGGGTGACAGCGCGGCTGACATCCCCATGGCCGACTCAGGATGACGTCCTGCGCGACCTCGGCTGCCAGGTGACGCTCATCAGTCCCGACGGCGCGCGCAGCAAGTGCACGGTGGAGAACGGGCGCGTGGCGGGCGAGCTCTCGCTGCAGGCCGGCGTTCATCAGATGCGCTGGTATGACCACGGACGACTCATCGGCGTGGCGTCGATCCCCGTGGCGATCGAGCCCGAACCGCATCGCCTTCGTCTCGTGGCCCCGGTGAGATATGGCGAGCCCATCAAAGTCGCCGTCGAGGTGGACGAAGACGGGTTCACGAGCCGCGCGATCATGAGGGTCCTGCTGGTGTCGAGGGGTGAGGCGTCGCCCACGGGGACATGGAAGGGGCCGCTCCCGCGCGGCGGCCCCGTGGTGGAGTCGTCCGGCGTCTACGAGTTCGCGGCGCCGACGCCCGGACCCTACGAGCTTCGCCTGATCGCGAGCACAAGGCATCCGCGCAACGACGCTTCCGCAAGCTACCTGATCGCGCGGCTGCCGGTCGACGCGCCGGGGCCGGGCGGCGTGGTCCCGACGCCCGGGGCGCCGGACGCGCCGGAGCCGACCGATCTGCCGCTCGATCTGCAGGACGGCCTCCTCACGGTCGGCCTCCGGATGGCGAATGTCCGTTGCGCTCAATACGTGCCGCTCCGCCTGAACGCCGGAGACGACGCGTCAGGCCCGGGCGGGGAGCCCGGTGCGGTCGCGCGGAAGGTCGCGGCCGGCGCCTACCAGCCGCCGCCGTTTCTGGCCCTGTCGGCGGCGGTCTATCCGCGTCCGCCGGCGCCGGGGGGCGCCATGACGTTCGGCTTCCGGATCCAGAACCGCAGTCGCTACCGGGCCGCCGCGGTGACCGTGGCTCTCGCCATCGCTGACCCGCGCACGGGACGGGCGCCGCGACAGCTCACCTGTACGACCGGGTTCTGTGAGGATCTGGGCGACGGCCGCTACCGCTGCACCCTCGGCGACATGAAGCCGGACGCCGTGGCCGACATCGTGTTTCGTGCGCAGACGCCGATGTCCGGCATGGTGTGCTGGCGTGCAACGCTGGACAGCGCGGGTGATCTGGGCGGCGTGGTGGAGCACGAAGGCGTGCTTGGCGAGCGCGCGCCGCCGCGAATCGTCGAGGCCGTCGTCCTGGCCGACCAGCAGTCGGTCACCGATGGGGTTCCGGCGTATCCGTATCCGTTCGGGCCCCAGGGCCGGGGGAAGCAGTCGCGTTATCTTTTGCTTGTCGGTCACAACCTCCCGCAGCATCCCGGCGACCATCTCGATCTGCCCGACACGGAGACGATCCACTACGGCTTCCTCGCCTACCCCGACACGAACAGTCGGTTCTACCGCGAGCTGATCGCCGATGGGTGGAAGCGCTTCTACGACCTTGATGACGCCGCGGTCGCGGACGCCCGGGCGAAGGCGGATGGGTACGACGCGATCCTGGTCCGCGCCGATCTGCTCGAGGGCGTGACGCCGGGTCGGCGGACGGTGACGGCCTCCGGCGCGCAGAGTCACTGGGGCCTCGAGTTCGGCGACGTGAATGCGCGTGTCTCGTTCGTGCGTGTGGTCGATGCGGAATCGTTTGATCTGTTGTCAAACGCCTACGTTCCGGAGCGCATCCACCTGGCGGTGGAGACGAACATGGCGCTCCCGCCGGATGCGATCCCGCTCCGCCTGAATCCCGAGGAACTCGGAGCCGGTCAGACCGCGGAGATCGTCGTCACGGCCCGCCGCACTGATCGGCGCGGCGGTCGCCTGTATCTCACGGAACCGCTCGACCTGCACCTGCAGGCGGAAGAGCCGTCGCTCGCCGGCGGGCGGGGGATTCCGGTGCAGCTCGGACCCGACAGCCTCGGCGTACTGCAGGCGCGCGTCGACGAGCGTTTCGTGTTTGAGCATCTGCGGATCCCGATCGATCCTCCGCTGGCGTCGGTCCAGGTCCGAAGAACGCCCGCCGCCGGCGACCACAACTGGCTCTGGCGCAGCGCGCTGGCTCGCGCCGCCGCGTGCCACGACGACGTTCAGGTCGACGACTGGAATCGGCTCAGCGCCGCGGAGTCCGAAGAGATCTGGAATCTCATGGTCTTCACGCGGAGCGATCACTTCCCGGGCCAGTCCGTGAAGTTCGGACACCACGCGGCGGCGATCCTCCTGCGCGACATGTTCGTCGCCCTGACCGAGAAGCAGGTCGCCCAGTTGGAGTGGATCCGCGGAAACGCGACGGCGGTCAAGGGTCTGCTGAAGTACCTGAAGCACAACGCCGCCCGCGGCAATCCGCTGCTTCGCATGGAGGTGGATGACTTTCGGGAGGGTGCGATTGAGTTCCGTCATCTGGCCTTGAATGATGTGACGTGGCTGGCCGAGATCCACGGCGTCGCGCCGGAAGCGATCGAGGCGTGGCGCGAGCGAGAGACCGTGAACGCCCTGGGGCAACTGATCGAGGCGACCAACGAGGCGCTCGAGGACGCCCGTGACGCCGGCGATTGCGACGTCGAGGAACTCGTGCGCCTGACCGGCTTCGGCTTCCAGCCGGTGAGCGAGTTGCTGAAGGCGGAACTGGTCTCCCTTGCGCAGGCGGGGGCCCCCGGCGGGCCGCGGCGTCTGATCTGGACGCCGGACATGAACGCGCGATTCTGGGTCGACGCCGTAGCCCCGCTCGCCGCCGCCGTGAAACGGCAGCAGTTCAAGGCGAACGTCGACACCGACGTCACGTTGGCCGCCGCCACGTTCCTCGCAATGCCGCTGATGCTGGCGGAGACGACATCACTCGTGATCGTCGCGTGGGCGATCGACCTGCTGGATCTGGGCGTCACGACGCTGCACGAACTGTCGCAGTACCTGGACAGCGAAGCGGAGCTCCGCTTCGCCCTCGGCGCGGCGGTCACGATCGGAGACGAACGGTACGCCGACGCGCTTGAGAACGCCAAGGGGTGGGCCAGTACGACCTTCGGCATCGGCTCGAGCCTGTTTGGCGCGGCGGCCGGAGCCGTCGACGCCGTGCCGCGCCTGGTGATGTTGCGCCGCGTCGCGCGAGGTCGACACGTCGCGGGCGCGATGGAGGCGGCGGCCGAGATCACAACGCTCCGTCCGGTTGATCTGCGGGACTTCACGGCGTTCACGATGAGCGCGCACGTCCGCCGGCACGCCGACGGCGCCAATTCGCTGACCGTCCTGGAGCGGAAAGCGCTGGCGCTGGCGGATGACTATGACCCGCCGCTGGAGGCCACGCACATCCTGCCGGCCCCGGACCTCCCGCCGGCCGGACTTGACGACGCGTTCACGCCCGCCACGCCGATGCGTTTCGATCCGGACGCGCAGTCCGATTTCGCGACGCCGCGCCCTCCCGGCGGCGAGCGCATCGAAACGCCGCGCTCGTCAGGCGACGTCCCCAACGCGACCGACGCCCGCACGCCGGAGGGCGGGGTCTTCCGGTTCCGGACGGCGGATGGCGAGCAGGAGGTTCCGTTGGGAGCGTACCTCGCCTCGGGCTCCACCAGCGATGTGTATGTCCATGGCGAGGATCCGACGCTGGTGGTCCGGATCACGCGGGTCACGGGCCAGATCCCGATCGCCGCGACGCTGGACGACTTCGGGGAGACGGCTCTCCGTGGGGTGCGGTCGGCGCATGTTCGCACGCCGCGCCTCGAGGCCACGTACGACGTGGCCGACGACGCGTTGAACCTCTCGCGGGTCACGGTCGCCGAACGCGTCGACACGGCCCAGCATGTGATCATGGGTCGAGCCTCCGAACAGATGACGGTCGCCGAGATGATGGCGTTCGATGGCGCGATGCGCGATCTCAACCGGCAAGGGCTCGTGTGGCTCGACAACAAATGGAATAACTTCGGCTTCGCGCCGCTCGACGACGGCAGCGGCCGCGTCCAGATCGTCGTCTTCGACGCCGGCGGCATTCTGCCCGTTCGCGCGGCGGAGGGACGGTCCGCCGCCGAAGTCGCGCGGCAGATCCAGTTGAGCCTCAATGGCGATTGCCTGACCCACTTCCCCGTCCTGGCGAGCGTCGACGGCGCCTATCGCTCAGTGCTCCGGCGTGATCTGATCAGGGATCGCTTCCGCGACGCGTTCGACTACGACGCCCTCGATCTCCCCGAGGGCACGCCGATCCCGTTCAACGCCAGGTCCGGACAGGATTTCGACTACGTGGCGCCGCTCTTCGATACGCCCGAATGACGAACACGCCGGCGGATGCACGGGGGAATCGGCACGCAAGCCGACTTCGGGCGCCAGGTGCGATCCCTCAGCCCGCCTGGTCAAGCACCGCGGTCGCCATCCGCTTCGCACGACGCGCGGCCGCGCCGGGATCGACGCCGCCGTCCACGACCTGTCCGACCACGCGGGCGGAGACGATCGCGCCCTCGAGCAAAAGGTTCAGCTGCTCGGCGACCTCGTCGGGGTCCGTGAACGCCGCCGCCTCACAGAGGTCGCGGAGAAACCGCACGATCGCCTGCTTGTGATCCGCCGCGAGCCGGCGGGGGGGGGAGTCGGCGAGTGAGAACTCCGCCGATGCGTTGATGAACATGCAG
Organism: Phycisphaerales bacterium; assembly: GCA_965227335.1. Taxonomy (GTDB): domain Bacteria; phylum Planctomycetota; class Phycisphaerae; order Phycisphaerales; family SM1A02; genus CBDDFV01. Next base: position 145,406 of record CBDDFV010000012.1, on the reverse strand, counting down.
CCGCAGAACTCGTCGCCGCGAAACCATGACTCGTGAAAGTCGAACACCGCCGCGATCCGCTCGCGCGGCGTCCGCCCGGTCGACTCCACGAACTTCATCATCCGATTGCGGAAGATCTCGTCACGCCGACGCAACGCCGCGAGAATCAACTCGTCCTTCGACTTGAAGTGGTTGTACAGCGTCATGCGGCTGACGCCCGCCTCCTCCAGAATGACGTCCAGGCTCGTGGCGTGAAAACCGTGCCGGTAGAAGACCCGCATCGCGGCGTCGATCAGTTCGTCTCGGCGACTCGGAGGCATGGAGCGTCCCTTCGAGGGTAGATTGACAGGTCAGTATATACCACAGCCGCCGAAATCATCGATCGGCTGGATATTCTTCCGGCGGGAAATCCGCGGTCACACGGTCTGGAAGGCGGCTCCGGCGGAAAAATCGCCCTCCCTCCGGCTTCTCGATTGAAACATACTGACTAGTCAGTATAGTTCGGGAAGTGGGACAACGGAGTCGACGCCGATTCCGGTCCCGCCGCCCCTCGCGGTCCGGCATGCCCTTGACGCCGCGCCGCCCGACCGAATGAGTTCTCCGATGACCGCACCCGCCCGCCCCGCCCCCGTTGGCGCCTCGCGCGTTTCACGTCCCGTCCCCCGCCTGGCGCCGCCGTTCACCCTGGAGACCGCGACCGCCAAGGTTCGCGCGGCGGAGGACGCCTGGAACAGCCGCGATCCCGATCGCGTCGCCCGGGCCTACTCCCCCGACAGCGAATGGCGCAATCGCAACCAGTTCCTTCGCGGCCGCGACCAGATTCGCGCCTTCCTGCAGGAGAAGTGGGCGACCGAGCTGGATTACCGCCTCGCCAAGGCGTTGTGGGCGTTCGGCGACGACCGCATCGCGGTCCGCTTTCTGTACGAGTGGCGCCGCGCCGACGGCCGCTGGTTCCGGAGTTACGGCAATGAACTCTGGGCGTTCGACGAGTCGGGTCTGATGCGTCGGCGTGAAGCGAGCATCAACGATCTGGCCATCACGGAAGACGAGCGGCGGTTCCGGTGGCCGTCGCCCGGGCCCCGACCCGCCGCGCACGAAGGAATCCCGGGCGTTTCGTAACCACGCTGGTTCTCGCGTGGCCGGACACGTCCCGGTCGCGCTTTCAACGTCTCATCACTGTCTTGCATAGAGAGGACACGACCATGAAACAGTTCAATCTCATCGCTCTGACCATCGCTGTTCCGGTCGCCATCGTGGCGCGACCGGGCGCCGTCTCGGCTCACTCGGGCGACGACACGCCGCACGATCACGCCGCCCACGCCCACGCCCACGTGCACTACATCGACGGCCCGCGGGCGGACGCCCCGATCCCGCGGCCGGGCGTGGACCTTGTTCCCGGCGCGTTCGCGCTGGTGGTGATCGATCCGCAGAACGACTTTCTCAGTCCGGACGGCGTCGCCTGGGGCGTCGTCGGCGAAAGCGTGACGGAGAACGGGACCGTCGACAACCTCGCCCGGCTGTTCGCGGCGGCCAAGCGGGTGGACGCGCCGGTCTTCGTCAGCCCGCACTACTACTACGAGCACGACCACCAGTGGAAGTTCGAAGGCGCGCTCGAAACGCTGATGCACGACATCGGGATGTTCGATCGCAAGGGTCCGCTCAACGTTGACGGGCTGGAGGGGTCCGGTGCGGACTGGCTCGATCAGTACAAGCCGTACATCAATGACGGCAAGACGGTCGTCGTGAGTCCGCACAAGGTGTACGGGCCTGAGTCCAACGATCTGACGCTGCAACTGCGCAAGGCGGGGGTGAATCAGATCATCCTCGCCGGCATGTCGGCGAACCTCTGCGTGGAGTCGCACATGCGCGACCTCGTCGAAGAGGGCTTCGAAGTGGCGGTTGTCTCCGACGCCACCGCCGCGGCGAAACTGCCGGGCTACGACGGCTTCGAGGCGGCGTTCGTCAACTACCGGATGATCGCCAGCGACGTGTGGAGCACCGCGGAAGCGACGGCGAAGATCAATGATGCGCGGCGTCGCCTGGTGAACCTGTCCGGTTCAAGCGGCGTCGCCCTCAGCGGGTCGGACGCGGTCGAACTCTACCGCGGCGCCTCGCCGGTGAACGGCTCCCCCTTCATCACGGCGGAGCACGCGGGCGCCGTCTACTTCTTCATCTCCGAGGCGAACCGCGACACGTTCGCGGCGAACCCGACGCAGTTCGCTCCCCAGTACGGCGGGTACTGCAGTTACGGCGTCTCCCTTGGCAAGCTGCTCCCCGCGGACCTCTCGACCGCCCAGGTGCGGGACGGCCGGCTCTATCTCAACGTCAACCCCGAGATCCGCGAGTTGTTTGACGCGGACTACGAAGGCAATGTCGCCCGCGCCAACGCGCACTGGCCCGATCTGTTCGCGCTGCACGCGAAGTGACGGACCGCCTGATTCGAACTGACTTCCTGCTCGGTTCAGATCAGGAAGAGGGATCGAATGAGAACACGCCCCCGGCGAGCGGGCGATGAAGCCCGGGCTCGCCGGGGGCGGCGAAGAGAGGTTCAGGGGTCGAGGTCAGTTGCCGGTGCAGCCCCCCCAGGCGGCCAGGAGTTGGGCGAGATCGGCGCCGTCGACGTCGCCGTCGCCGTCAACGTCCTGCGGGCAGCCCCCGCAGAGCCCCCACGCGCCGAGCATCTGCGCCAGATCGGCCGCGCCGACCACGCCGTCCTGGTCGAAGTCCGTCGGGCACGTCGTGCCGGTGGCGGTTGCGGCAAGGAAGCCGCCGGTGAGGGCGAAGGCGCCGCCCGTGCTCATCCCGACGTCGGGCTGACCGATGCAGCTCTCGAGCATTCGGCCTGGGCTGCCGCTGCGGACGCCGCCGGCGTCGATGCTGTACCAGTCGAGTTCGAGGTCGCCGGCGAGGACCGGGCTGATGGCGGTAAGAAGGAAGGCGAGGGCGAGGGTGTCCAGGGTGTCGCGGGTCATGGTCGTGGTCCTTTCCACAATGATGGTCAAGAGGGGAGGCGTCACGTGTCGCACGCTCATTTCACATTGACCATGACCTTGATGAGGCCCGCGCCGTCGCCGTCGAAGTCCTCGAGGGCCTTGCCGATGACCGCCCCGAGCATGCGGCTGCGGTCGGTGCCCTTCATGGCGTGGCCGGGGAGGCTGGCCGAGACGAGCAGGTCGCCGCGACGGATGGGGCCGTTCTCACCGCTCACCTTGGTGGGAATGACGCCGACCACGCCCATGGGCACGAGATCCGCCATGCACGCGTCGACGTCGCGCTCGGTGAGGAGCACGCCCGGCTTGGTCGCGTGGACGCCGGCCACGAGTGTCGAGTACGCCTCGGTCGAAAGCGTGACCGTTCGGTCGGCCTGGACGGAGATCGCCAGGACGTCGCCTGGCTCGTAGTCGCTGACGTCGCCCTCGACCTCGAACGCCTCGGCGACGTCGGCGCCGCCGGTCTGCGTGCCGTTATTGAAGAAGCCGCGGCCGGTGGTGTCGATACGGGCGACGTTGCCGGATGTCTGCACTTTGAACACCGCGATATCGCTGACACCGATGACCTGTGTGTTCCACACTTCGAGGCCAACGCCGTTTCCGGGATCGGCGGCGACGGCGACCACACCAGCGCCGTCGCCATCGGTCACGCCACGGACCCCGTAGCCGTTGCCGGTCTGATTGGCGAATGACTCGATGCCGCCCCAGAATGTCGCGGCGCGACCGAATGGTTCCAGGTTCTCGACCCGCAGCGCCGGTCCCGGAACATGCTCAGTCTCGATCGAAACAGCGGGATTGGTGAAGAACGCCTGGTCTGGCCCGGGCGGAACGTATTGGAACGCGGCGACGGCGCCGGTGACGTTATCCGGCGCTGGATCGAGGGAAGAGCTGACATGCAACGGCGCCATGGGGTTGTCCGTTCCCATGCCCACGCCGCCGGACGCATCGAGGACCAGCGGGATGCCGTTGTTCGGGTTCCCGACGTCCGCGGTCCGGATGCTGAAGATGTTGTCGGCGTTGAAGAAACCCAGAGCGGCCTCGATCAGCCCGCCGTCCTGCGTCATCAGGATGTGCGGCTGGTCGCCCTCGCCGGAGTTGTTCGTGTCGGCCTCCAGCCAGATGCGCGCATCGCCGCTGTCGCTGATGTGAAGCTCGCGCTGCGGATCGGACGTGCCGATGCCGATGAAACCGTCGCCGTCGATTCGAAAGAGCGACTGGTCGCCGATGCGCTGGAAGTCGAAGCCGCCATTGGCGCCCGCCCCATTGCCCCCGACCCGCCAGCGGGCGACATCGTCGAGCCACGAGACGTTGAACGAGGCGTCCTGATTGTCGGGATTGAACACGGTGAGTCCCGCCCCCGCCCCGGTGGAGCGGATGCGTCCGTCGACGTGCAGCGGGTTCTCCGGGTTGCTGGTTCCGATGCCGATGTTCCCGTCGATGTAGTAGACGTCGTTCCCGCTCCGCTGGAACGGCGCGTTCCGGGCGAACAGGGCGTAGGGGGCGGCGGTGACCGGCTGGCGCGGCTGCATCGTCTCGCCATCGACGATGATCTCCAGCCACCGCGGGTCGCCGTTGAACACGACGTCGCCCAAGTCGACCTCGACGCTGAACAGCCCGTCGATGACCGGGACGTCGGGGAAGGTCTCACCGGCGAGGACGCTGCCGCCCGAGGCCGCGCTCCACACGTTCACCTGGACGGTGAAGCTCCCGTTGGCGGGTTCACCGGCCTCGATGAGGCGGCCCTGATAGGTGAACGGGTCGGCCTGGGCCTGTGGGGCGCCGGCGAGCAGGCCGGCCGTCGCGAGAACACACGCAAGAGTCTGGAAACGGGTCATGATCGGCTCCTTCTGATCCTGGATGGAGTGCGGAGCGAGGCGTGCGACCAACGCGAGCCCGTCCGCTTCACCCTGATGGGCGTAGGGCGGAGCCGAAGTCCCTCAGGTTTGTCGGGAGTTTTCCGGCGGGGGACCCCGCCTCGCTTGTGAATTGACGAGCGTGAGGACAGCAGGGTCTCACGGGCAACCACGGCGATCCCGGCGGTTGAAACGCCGGAGACGGACGCACAGCAGGCCACCGGCGCGCCGGCGCCGACGGGGGTGCAACAGGTCGTCTCGACCTCCAGAACACCTACACCCGGATCGGCGTGAACGACCTCACCCGGGCTCTGGATCGCCTCCCCGCGCCACCGGGACCGATCACGCCGCCGCAGACGGCCCCACAGACCTACACAACCGGCTACACAACGGGAGCCCGAATGAGCGCACCGGGGCGCACGACGGCGCAGCGACCGACCCCGACGGCCCGCTCCCCTTTGATGCCGCTAAGTCATGCCCCACGCGGAAAAAGACAACGCCGCGCACCCTGGCGCGGCGTCATGCGAAAATGCCCTGTGTAGGATTCGAACCCACGACCCGCTGATTAAGAGTCAGCTGCTCTACCAACTGAGCTAACAGGGCGCGAACGGCCGGCCCACGGGCCGGGTCCGTCGCAGAGTGTAGCCGCGACCCTCGGGCGGTCAACCCCGCGTGGCGTCGTGCTCGCGTTCCGCCGGCGTCACCGACCATCCGCGCGGCCGACGTCCGGACCAAACCACATCGGTCCGAATCGGCCGGCCTCACCGGATCGGCCAAACTTCGCGACCGTTCGCCGCGAGTCCCGGCGAGAAGACGACGGGCCGGCCCCCGACGCGCGGTTCTTGCCGACGCCGATCCGCCCTCCCACGCCCGCCAGACGGCCGCCCGCCGCCGCCGGGGGATAATGTGGAGGCGACAGCCCCGCCAGCCGATATTCAAAGTCGACTTCGGACGAAACCGGCCACGATCGCCGGCGCTCGCCGACTCACGACGCCCCTGATGGTGTTGCTGTTCCAACGAGCGTCTCCGACGTCGTCTCGCCCGACGACGTTGCACGAAAGAGAGCGACCATGCGCTGGATTGACACCCCCGCCGCCCGGTGGCGACGGTCCGATTCGACCGCCGCCGGCCATACCCCCCACGAACTCGGCGGCGAACGCGAGGCCTGGCTGAACCTGCTCGCCGATGCAGACGCGGCGGAAGTCGCCGTACGCATCGAATCCATTCGCCGCCAACTCCGAGACAACACCTTCGACCTCGAGAACCGACTCGACGCCTCCATCGAGGCCCTCCTCGACGATCTCGCCCTCCCCCCCGTCACGCCCTGAGCCGCCGCACCGACCTCGCGCCTCCCCGCAAACGCACCAGCGGCGTCCTCACGCCTGCACAGAACAATGCATCTGCATAGAATGATGCAACTGTCTGGCGCGACGCTGCGGATGGAGCGACGGAGGAAGGACCGCGATGTCGCCGACACCACTGGAAGACGTCACGCCTGATGCGACCCGTCTGGGACGCGATGATCACGTGAAGAAGCCCCCGGCGGCGTCCGCCGCCTCCACGTTCGAACCGCAGGTCCATGCGATCGTCGAATGCATCGCCACGTTCGTCGCCACGTGCCGGCCGACGATCGAGTCGATCGACCCACGTGTGGCCTCGGATCTGAGCCGCACCGCCGCGAACCTCGTCGCCCAGACCGGCGATCCGCCCGGGCGCTCCCGGTCAGGCGCGGCGTAACCACGACGCCGATCGCATCAACCGCATCAACCGTGTCGATCGTGCCGGCGGGCCCCCTGCCGCGCACCTTCGGCGCCCATCGCACTCACATGGGAAAGCTGAGACCCACGTACGCCTGGACGCTGTCGCGTCCGGGGTTTTCGTCGTAGGTGTTGGCGTTGGAGATGTGGTGCCAGCGGGCCCCGAGCAGCAGCCGCGCCTTCTCGTTGAGGGCGAAGCTCATCCCGAGGCCGGCCTGCGGCGTGAAGTTGAAGCTGGAGCCGTTGTCGGGCACATCATCCGAGGTGTAGAGCATGCCGGCGCCGCCATCGAAGTAGATGGTCCAGGAGTCGCGCTTGAAGAAGTGCCAGCGGAGCAGCAGGTTGAAGTTCACGCCGATGGGGGAGCTGTCTTCGCCCTCCTGGTCGACGTAGAAGCCGTTGAGTTCGAAGTTGAGCGAGAGGTCGTCAACGAGGAAGTAGCTCAGCCCGACGCCGCCGAGGGCGAGGTAGTTGTCGTCCCCCTTGACGTCGGCGCCGAAGCCGGCCTGCACTGTCCAGCGCCAGGTCTCGGCCTGCCCGAACGTGTCGGTGGGCGGCGCGCTGAGAGAGAGGTCGGTGCGCAATGCGTCCGCCGCATCATCGGGCGCGCCGTCGGGCGCGGGGTCGGCGGGTTGTGCCGCGCCGATCAGCGCGGCGGCGAACGGCGTCGAATCCAGACCGCCCGCGCTCCTGAAGTTGATGTCATCTGCCCACGCGCTGCTTGTCGTCGCGCTGGCCATCGTCGACATCACCACGCCCATCATCACCCACGCCGCCGGACCACCCACAGATTGCACGGTCATCGCTCCTGTTCACTCGGCTCGTCTGACCCTCATTGTCGGTCGGACGAATGATCAGAGCACGCAGCGTACGGAAGCCACGCGTGTTCGACAATCACATCGTCGAAACGCCCGCCGCGGGACGAGCCGGCGCACAAAAAACCCGCCGCCCGGAGACTCCGACATTCTCCGTGCAGCGGGGCGCCACGGCCGGGACGGCCGCGTGTTTACTGGATCAGACGATCACGGTAGTCGGTCCACACTCCCCCGGTCAACGCTCAAATCACGCCTTCCGGAGGTTTTTATAAGCCGTTGCCTATAAGTGGTTTGCAGATTCAGGCCGGGACTGGCCGAGGCAGGCCGGCCCGAAGCGTTCGGGTGGTTGGCGCGTGGCGGGTGGGGGTCCCGGGGGGCCTGGCCGGGGAGGGAAGAAATTCCCGACTTTCGCTGGCGACGGTCCTGCCATGTGGTATTTTACTGGCCCCAGCCGAGACCGGTCCGGCCTTGATTGCCGCATCCGGTCCAGCCACCGAGTCGGTGGACGACGGCGGCCCGCCCCGATGCCTGCATTGGTGTGGCGGGACTCGCCCGGACAGCTGGTCCAGCCTGCACCACGCCCGACTTGTGGATGTCCTGCGCCGTCGCAGGAGGTTCAGAGCCGGAGGTGTTTCGCGGGTGTCCGAACAACAGATATATTCGAGCGGTCAGGAAGAACTGAGGAGGAGACCTGACCGCTCGTCTTTTTTTGTCCGGCGTCCCGGCGTCCCGGCGTCCCGGCGTCCCGGCGTCCCGGCGTCCGGAGGCGGCGCTGCCCATCCCCCCCCGTCGCGCCCGCGATCCCGCGAGGCATTCCTGATCAGATCACGGAACGTCCGCCGCCTCTCCCGCCGGACCCGACCGCGCGGCGTGGACTACCATGCCGCCATGACCGCCACCCCGCCCGCGATGAAGCCGTTCGCGCCCTACGTGCCCGCCGACGGGCCGCAGCGTGCGGCGGAACGTTTCCACGATGTCATGCGTCAACGCCGGTCCATTCGGATGTTCTCCGATCGACCGGTTCCCCGCCCGCTCATCGAGACGATTATCCGCGCGGCGGGCACGGCGCCGAGCGGCGCGAACAAGCAGCCCTGGCGCTTCGTCGCCGTCCAGGACCTCGCACTCAAACGCGAGATCCGTGAAGCCGCCGAAGCGGAGGAGCGCGAGTTCTACCACCGCCGCGCTTCCGACACCTGGCTGCACGATCTGCACCCCTTCGGCACCGACGAGCACAAGCCGTTCCTCGAGGTCGCGCCGTGGCTCGTCGTGATCTTCAAACAGATGCGCGATGAAAACCCGTCGACATCGTCGGAGCAGGTGTACTACGTGAATGAGTCGGTGGGGATCGCCACCGGCATGTTTCTCGCGGCGTGTGCGCACGCGGGTCTCGCGACGCTCACGCACACGCCGAGTCCCATGAAGTTCCTGGCCCAGGTGCTCCGCCGGCCCGACTACGAGCGTCCGTTCCTGCTCATTCCGGTCGGATATCCCGCCGAGGACTGCGTGGTGCCCGATATCCGACGCAAGCCGCTCGAAGAAATCATGGTCGTGGACCGGCCTGAAACCGACGCCCGCGACCCCGGAACAACCTGACCATGAGCTGGATCGCGATTCTGGTCGCCCTGCTGTTCACCCTGGTCGGCGCGGCGTGCATTCTGTTGATCATCGCCGGCCTTCCCGGTTCGATCATCATGTACGCGATGGCGCTCGTCATCGAACTGTGCGACGTCTGGTGGTTGCCGGAAGGCGAGACGGTCACGTTCGGACTGTGGGTGCTGGTGGGCGGCGCGATCGTGATTGCGATCGGCGAAGGGCTGGAGTTGCTCGCGGGCGTCTGGGGCGCGAAGCGGGGCGGCGCGACGAAGCGGGGGATGATCGGCGCGCTGATCGGCGGCGTGGTCGGCGCGATCTTCCTCACGTTCGGCGTCCCCATCATCGGCACGATCATCGGCGCGATCGTCGGCACGTTCCTCGGCGCGTTGATCGCGGAGATGACGGCGGACGACGCCGAATTGCGACGAACGTTCAAGCCCGCCGCGGGCGCGACGGTCGGACGCGTCCTCGGCGCGCTGGGCAAAATGGGAGCGGGGGTCGTGGCGTGGTCCGTGTTGTCGGTCGCGGCGTTCTGGCCGGGGGTCTAAGCCCCGTCCCGGCGGTCTCCGTCGCCCGCCGCGGTTTCTCATTGCGGAATCATGCGCCCCTCGGGTACGTTCTCACGGGACGGCGCGACCCTCATCATGACCTCGGTCCCGCCGTCGGAGCTCAAGGAGAACAAGCTCATGTGCACGTTATCTGTCTGTGCGGCCGCCGGTCTCGGCGTGCTCGCGTTTCCGCTCGCTGCGCTGGCCGGTCCCGGCCCGGTCTCGGTCGATCTGATCATCAAGTCGGGCGACCCCGTCCCGGACGGCAGCGGGACCACCGTCGATATCCTCAACGCGCCCTTCACCAACAGCAACGGCCAGGTCGGTTTCGTCGGTTCGCGAAGCGACGGCGTCCGGTTCATCTGGTTCGACGACGGCGTCGTCTTCACAGCGGACGAAGCGCTTCCGACCGTGCTCTCGGGCGGCGAGGGCACGATGGGCGTCTCCAACGCCGGCGGGTTCATCTACAGCCCGTCGATCGACGGCGACGACGGCGTGTGGGGCCAGGACGGACTCATCCTCGTCGAAACCAATCCCGCCCCCGGCACGCTGGATGACTTCATCTCGTTCTGCAGTCGCCCGCAGATGCTGCCCGACGGCACGACCGCGTGGGTCTCGGGTCTCACCGACACCAAGGGCGGTTCGTCGCAGGGCCGCGCGCTCTACCAGCGCAGCCCCGTCGGCGATTTCACCATCATCCTGCAGACCGGCCAGGACATCGGCGGGGAGACCATCGACTTCCCCGCCGGCGTGCAGTTCAGCTACAAGTTCGCCGACAACAACGAACACCACATTCAGGAGCTCCTGCTCGACACCGGGGCCACGAACAACGACAACGCCATCTACGTCGACGGCGTCGTCGTCGTCCAGGAGCTGGACCCCATCGACGAGAGCGAGAACTGGGACAACTTCGACGCCGTCACGATCAATAACGACGGCGACTATCTCTTCAGCGGCGACACGGACGGCGACTCCGCCTCCGATGAGTTCATCGCGTACAACAACGTCATCACCGTCCGCGAGGGCGACGTCATCGACGGCTTCATGCTCGGCTCCTCCGTTCGCGATGTGCAGATCAACAACCACCGACGCGTCGCCTTCGTCTGGGGCGGCGGGCTCAGCGATCCCGAGGGGCTGCTCGTCGGGCAGGCGACGGCGCTCTGCGCCGCGCACGCGGTGCTCCAGGTCGGGGATGCGATCGACGTCGACAACGACATGATCGCGGACTTCGTCGTCGATGACTTCAACGCCTCCAACGGCATCGGCCCCGGCCTCGACTTCTCCGACGATGACTTCGTGCACGTCGAGGTCGATCTCCTCGACCTCGCGGGCGGCGACGTCGGCGAAGCGATCCTCCGCGTCCCGCTCCCCAAGGCCACCGATCTCGACGGCGATGGAACCGTCGGACCCGGCGACCTCGCGATCCTCCTCGCCTCGTGGGGCGATGAAGGCTGCCTGGCCGGCGATATCGACGCCGATGGCGATGTCGATCCCGCCGACCTCGCCGCCCTGCTCGCGGACTGGGACTGAGCCCCCGACATCCGCCGCGCACGACGCGCGGCGAACACGATTCCTCCCTCCCTGCCCCTCCGCCGGTGCGTCCGGTGCGAGGGGCCTTTCGTTCGCCGTGATGAACAATCGCGCGACTCCGCCGAAGTCGCCGCAAGATGACGCCGTCTCCGCGACATCATCCGGTGCGCCCGACGCCCCACATCAATCCGCCGCCGCGCCCCCGATGCGCGCCGGCGTCCTGAGGAGACCTTCATGCACCGTTCGATCGCCGCCTCCCGATTCATCGTGTCGTGTACGAGCCTCGGCGCCGCGGGGTGCTTCGCCGCCGCCGCGCTCGCCCAGCCCGCCTACCACGTCGAACTCCTGCCCGTCTTCGAAGGCGGCGCGAACGACGCTCGCGCGTTGAACAACGCCGGCGTCGTCACCGGCGGTTCGGGGCTCGGTCTGATCCCCGGCATCGACGCCTACCGCTTCACCGCCGACGGACTCGCCAATCTGACCGACGGTCTCTTCGACATCAGTCACGGCCAGGTCATCAACGACCAGGGATACATCGCCGGCGTCGGCGCCGTCGCGATCGGCGAAGGACCCATGCTCGGCACGCCCGTCCTGTGGACGCCCGACGGCGAGATGATCCCCCTCGGCGGTCTCGGCGGCCTGAACGGCTGGATGATCGACATCAATGAAAACGCCCGCGTGGTCGGCGTGTGGTACGACGACGACAACATCTCGCGCGGCTTCCTCGCCGACGCCGATTCCGGAACCGTCGCCCTTCCGCCCCTCCATCGTGATCCGGACGGCTGGATGCACGGGCAACCGAACGCCATCAACGACCTCGACGTCGTCGTCGGGCAGGCGTGGGACGGCGCCAACACCCGCGCCGCCCGCTGGATCGACTTCACGCCCGAAGACCTGGGCGATCTCGGCGGCGCCCGCAGCGAGGCGTTCGATATCAATAACAACGGCGTCGTCGTCGGCCACGCGCTCGACGCCCATGGATTCTGGCAGGCGTTCCGGTATGACGATGCGAGCGGCATGACCGCCGCGAAGACACCCGTCGGCGCCGTCTCCAGCCGCGCCGAACGCATCACCGACAGCGGCTTCGTCGCCGGTCAGTTCCGCACCGACGCCAGCTTCGGCGAAGGCGTCTTCCGGATCGACCCCGACGGCGCCGTGCATGCGATCAGCCCCGATGAACGCTTCGCCGGTCTCATCCTGCAGGACGTCAACGAGGCCGGGGCCATGGTCGGCCTGCATCACACCGATGGATACGAGTTCACCGCGTGGGTGTGGACGCCCGCCGGCGACCCGCTCGAACTCAACGGCGACGTGCTCAGCGAACCGATCGACTGGTTCATCGTCAATCCCGTCGACATCAACGACGCGGGACAGATCCTGGTCACCGGATTCCAGGGCAGCGTCCCCGCCGCCGCCCTCCTCACCCCCGCGCCGCTCGGCGATCTCGATGTCGACCTCTCCGTCGACGCCGCGGATCTCGCCCTCCTGCTCGCCGCGTGGGGACCGTGCGCGGCTCCGTGCCTCGGCGATCTCAATGACGACCTGACCGTCGACGCCGCCGACCTCGCGTTGCTGCTCAACGCCTGGACCGACTGACCACCCGACCCCGATGTCCCTGCCCCCGATCGTTCCCCCCGACACGATCGGGATGAAAACGCCGCCGCGCATTCCACTCGGAACGCGCGGCGGCGTCGTGCATCCACCCGCCGGATCAGTCGTTCATGTGCGACATCCCGCCGATCGCGCCGCGGCGGGATGCGCAAGGAGTGATGTTCGGGGATCGGACCGGCGCGGATCAGTAGTCGTATTGCTTGTTGGCCTTGGCCTTGTCGCTCTCGTTGCCGATGCCGTAGCCGGCGGCGCCGCCGACCGCCCCGCCGATCGCGGCGCCGGCGCCGGTTTCGCCGGACTGGTGTCCGATGACGGCGCCGAGTCCGGCCCCGAGGCCGGCCCCGAGCAGGGCGCCGCTCTGGGCGTCGTTGCCGCAGCCGCCGAGCATGAGCAGGGTGGCGGCGGCGCTGCCGAGGGCGATTCGTCGAATGGTGGTCTTGCGGGGTCGCATGGGTTCACTCCAGGGAAATCAGAGGATCAGGGGCGGACCAGCGCCCAGCCGGGCGGGTCGCTGCTCATCAAGACCCGGATCACCCCCCAGTATTCCATATGAATTGCCGCCGGGTCGGGCCCGGTTCCGCCCCGACGCGACCTGATCGGGCCCTCGACGCCGGGTTCTCGTGGAGAAACGGGGCTGAATGGTCGAGACAGAGCAGCGGCGGGCGGGGTATTCTCACGCCAGGAACGAACGGTCCCGCCCCGTCGCTCGTATCGGACACCATCGGTTCGTCCGGCGACGGACGGCCGCCCGGGTCGCCCCGCCGTCGCGCCCGCTCTCGCCCCAGCCCCAGCCGGATCGACGTCTCGCGGCGTCGACCGCCGGAGGATCACGCCCGCCATGGCCATCCGCACCAGGCTTCGCACACGATTCTTCTGGACCCAGGTGCTGACGATCGGCATCTGCCTGCTCCTCGGCCTCTGGGGGGTGTGGGACTACGTGGTGGAGATCCCCCGCCGGGAACGGAACTACGAGATCTTCGAGGCCGCGGGCAACATCGCCCCCGCCTTCGAAGTGGAGGCGGATCGGGAGACCATCAACGAAGCGCAGGAAGAGGTCACCGAGGCGCTGGACGCGGTGCTCGACCGGGTCGCGGCGGACGCCGGGCTCGAAACGACCTTCACCAGCAGCGATGCGTCATGGTTCATCAAGTTCACGGTGCTGGCCGGCGACGAGGTGATGGGCGAAGCGCCCAACGCGGACACGGTGAGCGATGCGGATCGTGAACTCGTCGCCGCCCTGAAGGCGTCGAAGGACTGGTCGTGGTTCCGCGATCTGCTGGTGGTGCGGTTCGCCCTCGCGGCGCGTCAGCCCGGGGCCCCGTTGCGTCCGGAGGCCGTGCAGGCGTACGAATCGCTGCAGGCCTGGCAGACGCGTCTCCAGGATGCGAGACCGCCCGCCGCGTACGACCGACCGCTCCAGTGGGCGTACATGCTGTGTCTCCCCTTCGTGCCGTGGCTGGCGTGGGGCTTCTGGAAGGCGTCGCGTGATCGGCGCACGTTGGAGGACAATGGCGACCTGGTCACGCCCGATCGCCGGATCCCCGCCGCGAGTATCGCGGGCATCGACATGTCCCGCTGGATGTCCAAGTCGATTGCGGTGGTGAAGACGACGGGCGGCGAGGAGGTCATCCTCGACGACTACAAGCAGCAGGACATGGACAAGATCGTCGGGGCGCTGGCCCATCAGCACCATCCCGAGGCGTGGACGGCCGAGGCGAAGCCCGTCAAGACCGCCCCCGAGGGCGCCGACGACCCCACCGAGCCGACCGACGACCCCGCCGAGCCGAGGACCGACGCCCCCGAGGCGTGATCCGACGCCCCCCGCGCGGCATCGACGCTCGCCAGCGCGGCAATGTCTCTCGCCCGCGCGGCAACGACTTTCGCCAGCGCGGCGCCGACGTTCGCCATGGCCGCGATGGCTCTCACCATGGCCGCGACGACAGCCGCGCTTCCGGCACGGTCCGCCGCGTGCGCACGGTCGGGCGGGTCCGGGGTCGCGATGCACGGCCCGAATCGGTCATCTTTCCCTTGAAATCCCGGTTCGCGGCGGTGAAACTCGACATGGGTGGATCCCAATGAGATGCTGACGGGTCCCCTCTGCCGATTCGGGTGGGGGCGGGCCGATTCCTCGGTCAGGATTCGCCCATGAGCACTGTGATGCCCGCTCCTTCGATGCACGACTTCGCCGCCCGTCCCGACGCCCCCGCGGGTGAGCCGCGCCCGACGATGCAGGTCTCCGCGGCCGGTCGTCTGCGTGACGACAGTCTCGCGTCGGAGGATCGCAACTACGCGCTGGCGGCCCATCTGGGTCCGCTGGTGGTGCTGTTGTTCGGCGGGGCGTTGCTCTCGGTCATCCCCGCCCTGGTGGTGTGGCTGGTCCGCAAGGAGAAGAGCGTCTTCGTCGACGACCACGGTCGCGAGTCGATGAACTTCCAGCTGAGTCTGGCCCTCTGGTCGCTGCTGCTGTTCTGGACGTTCATCGTGCCGGTCGTCCTGTGGATCGTCGCGGTCGTCTGCACCATTCGCGGCTCGATCGCCGCTGGCAACGGCGAGTACTTCCGCTATCCGCTGACCATCCGATTCGTGTAAACGGGCGTCGCGTCCCCCGGGGGTCGCCGCGCTGGGGGTGTTACTGCGCGCGCGGGAGTCGATGATTCGCGGAGGGGCCGGCGTCGCGGGCGGTCGGATGAACGTGGGACGGGGTCGTCGCTACACTGGTGCGTCATGGCGTTGCTGCTTGCGAACAAGCTGGTGAAGGCGTACGGGGGGCGTCGGGTCGTCGACGAGGTGAGCTTCGAGGTGAACCCGGGCGAGATCGTCGGTCTGCTCGGACGCAACGGGGCGGGCAAGACGACCAGTTTCCGCATGACGATGGGGATGATCACGCCGGAGGGCGGTCAGGTCGTCTTCAACGGACGCGACGTCACGTTTCTCCCGATGTACAAGCACGCGCTGGAGGGCATGGGGTATCTCGCCCAGGAGCCGAGCATCTTCCGCAAGATGACGGTGGAGCAGAACCTCCTCGCGATCCTCGAGACCCGTGATCTCTCCCGCAACGCCCGTCGCGAGCGGGCGCGGGAGCTGCTTGCGCAGTTCGGCCTCCAGAAGAAGGCGAACGAGCAGGCGTACACGTGTTCAGGCGGGGAGCGCCGGCGTCTGGAGATCGCGCGGGCGCTGATCACCCGCCCCAAGCTGATGCTGCTCGACGAGCCCTTCGCCGCCGTCGACCCGCACACGGTCGAAGAACTCCAGGACGAGGTTCGCCGCCTCGCGGGCGAGGGGATCGCGATGCTGGTCACGGACCACAACGTCCAGCAGACGCTGCGGATCTGCGACCGTGCGTACATCATTCACGAAGGCAAGAACCTGCGCGAGGGACCCCCGCGGGACATCATCAACGATCCGATGGTGCGCGACGCGTACCTCGCGTCGACGTTCCGGGGGGACGAGTTTGATCACTGAGGCGGCCGCGTGAACGACGACGCCCGCTGGATGCACGCCGCGCTGGAGGAGGCGGGGCGCAATCCCCGCGCGCCGTTCGGGGCGGTGATCGTGGATGTCGACGCCGGCGAGATCGTCGCCCGCGGCGTCAACGACGCCTCGCACGATCCCACGCTCCACGGCGAGATCGCGGCGATCCGGGCGCTGGCGTCCGCGGAGGTCGATCGCGCGGGTCGGACGCTCGCGTTGTTCACGACGGCCGAGCCCTGCCCGATGTGCGCCGCCGCGTGCTTCTGGGCGAAGCTCGACCGCATCGTCTACGGCGTCTCGATCCCGTGGCTGGTCGATCACGGCTGGCGCCAGCTGGCGCCCCGCACGACAGAGGTACTCGCCGACGCGGATCCGCCGATCGCGGTGACGGGCGATGTCCTCGCGGAGGAATGCGCGGCGTTCTTCCGCGCGGCCCGCGCCGACGCCTGACCCACCAAGCCCCCGCCTCCGGCGGGGGACGGCTTGCTTCCGCCGGGTGACGGCTTGCCTCCGGCGGGGGACGGCTTGCTTCCGCCGGGAGACGGCTTGCCTCCGGCGGGGGACGGCGTGCCTCCGGCGGGTGACGGCCCCGATCCGTCATCGACCGACGCGTCTGTCACGGTGCTCACCCATCGCCGCCATCGACCACCGCAGAACAGATCGTGGCGGCTGCACGTGCGTTCGGGCGTCGGTCGACGCTGCTCATGCCTGTCAATTGTTCGAGTCCCCCGCCGGAGGCGGGGGCTGGCGTCGGCCTAGACCGTCGGCGCCGCGGCGAGGAGCGTCTTCGTGTAGTCGTGCTGCGGGTCGTGGATGATCTGGTCCCGCGCGCCCATCTCGACGATCTTCCCGCCGTACATCACGGCGATCCGGTCGCAGATGTGGTGAATGACCGCCATGTCGTGACTGACGAAGAGGTACGAGAGATCGAACTCGTCCTGCAGATCGCTCAGCAGGTTCAGGATCTGCGACTGGATCGACACGTCGAGGGCGGACGTCGGTTCGTCGCAGATGATGAGCTTCGGGCGGAGGGTCAGCGCCCGCGCGATGCACGCCCGCTGCTTCTGACCGCCGGACAACTCGTGCGGGTATCGGTCCGCGGCCTCTTTCCACAGACCGCACCGTTCGAGCATCTGCTCGACCTCCGCCCGCAGTGCATCGCCCTTCTTCAGGCCGTGGACTTCCAGCGGTTCGCCGACGATCTTCCCGATCCGCATCCGCGGGTTCATCGCGCCGGCGGGATCCTGGAAGATGATCTGCATGTCGCGCCGCAGCAGCCGCATCGCCTCCCGGTCGAGGTCAAGGACGGACCGACCCTCGAACACGACCGACCCGCTCGTGGCGGGGACCAGCCGGAGGATCGTGCGTCCCACCGTCGTCTTGCCGCACCCGGACTCCCCGACGAGGCCGAGCGTCTCGCCCCGGTTGAGATGAAACGACACCCCGTCGACCGCCTTCACATGATCGGTCGTCCGCTGCAGAATCCCCGATCGCACCGGGAACCACGTGCACAGGTCACGCACTTCCAGCAGCGGAGGGGCCTCGGGCGTCGTGGGTTCGGTCGCCGTCGCCGGCGCGGCGGAGGTCACGAGATCGGCACCTCGACCAGGTCGCCTTCCGGCGTGCGAACCGTCATGTACACGCCGCTCTGGATCAGACGCGCCGCCCGTTCGAGGCGGGCGTAGAACTCGTTCACCGTGCGGACGGGCTCTCCCTGCACCGCCACGATGACCGAGCGGACCGGGATCGTCTGCGCGGCGGGACTGTCCCGACGCAACTGCTCCACCAGCACGCCACGCTCGAACGCCACGCCGATCTCGTCGGCCTTGTCGGAGGTCAGCGTGGTGAGGTTCTCGAAGCCGGCGCGGCTGAGGAACCGCGCCACTTCCGGCGCGAACTCACGGGGCGTCAGCGTCGCGAGCGTCACCTGCAGATCGAGCAGCTCCCCGTCCCGCCACACGCCGAGGTCGATCGTGTCGCCCGGCCGGTTGGAGGAGATCTGCGACAACAGTTGCTTGAGCCGGCCGACGTCCTCGCCATTGACGGCGATCACGATGTCGCCGCGCTGAAGGCCCGCGGCGTCGGCGGGGCTCTCGGCCACGACCGCCGCGACCTCCACGCCGTTCCCGTTGAACCCGCGTTGTCGCGCGGTGGCGGCGCGATCGCGGTCGATGTCGACGATCTGCACGCCCATGTAGCCGCGCTCGACCTCGCCCCGCTCGATGAGCTGGGTGGCGACGTTGTCGATCATGGCGATCGGGATGGCGAGGCCGATGCCCGCGAACTGCCCTTCCTCCTGCGGCTGCGTCGCGCCGGTGGCGATCGCGGTGTTCATGCCGATCACGCGTCCGTAGATGTTGGTGAGCGGACCGCCGGAGTTGCCGGGGTTGATCGCGGCGTCGGTCTGGATGAAGTTCTGGTATTCGATGTCGACCATCGTCGTCCGTCCGAGCCCCGACACGACGCCCTTGGACATCGAGAAGCGGAAGTCGAACGGCGAGCCGAAGGCGAAGACGATGTCGCCCTGCTGGAGTTCGTCGAGGCTGCCGCGCGTGGCGGGAATGATCCGATCGGAGTCGATGCGGATGACGGCGATGTCGGTCTGGAGGTCGAGTCCGACGAGTTTCGCGGGGTACAACTCGCCGCTGGCGAGCTGCACTTCAATCTGGTCCGCGCCATCGACTACGTGGGCGTTGGTGACGATGTGTCCGCGGGCGTCGTAGATCCAGCCGGAGCCGGAAGAGCCGATCGTCCGCACGCCCCGCGGTCCCGGGACCTGCGTCTGGGTGGAGATGTACACGACCGACGGCGCCACCAGCGTGGTGACGTCGCGATACGCGGCGTTGAGCTGTTCGAGGATGGGGTTCGCCTGCAGACGGTTCTCGGCGAGCTGGATGTTCGCCCGCTGTTGCTCGAAGGTGATCTCGCGGATGGCCCGCGGACCGGCGAACAGCACGACCGCCGCGGCGCCCAGGACGACGAGGCTCGGTCCGTAGTGACTCAGTTTCGGCATGGGCATCTTCCCGTGGGTTCCGGCTCGATCCGCTGGTCCGATCGGGTCCGGGTCGGCGTCGGGTCCAACGGGCGACGACGCCGTGTATTCCAGCTTCGGCCGGCCGGGGCCCGCCGCGTTCAGGCACGAACAGTTGTTCCGACGAGTGTTCCGGAGGTTTCACCGGGTACGGGCCGTCAGATCGACTCCCCCTCGTCCATGTGGTAGGGGTGCTCGCCCAGATCTCTTCGTCGGACCTTGTCCCCCCAGATTCGCGCGGCGTCGGCAATCTGATCACCGATCGACGCCACGGGACGGGCGAACGCCGGCTGCCAGGAGGTCAGGCCGAGCAGGTCCTGCAGCACCACGATCTGCCCGTGACACGCCACGCCCCCGCCGCACCCGATCACCGGGACCGACGTCGCCTCCACGATCCGCTCCGCCACTTCGTTCGGCGTCGCTTCGATGAGGATCATCTGGGCCCCGGCGTCTTCGAGGATCCGCGCCGCGTCGATGAGCGCGCGGGCTTCGTTGCTCGTCTTCCCCACGGCCCGGTAGCCGCCGTCGTGTTTCGCATGCTGGGGCCGTGATCCGATATGCGCGACGACGGGAATGCCGGCGCGATCCATCTGTCGCACGAGCGTGGCGAAGGTGGCGTCGACCTCGAGCTTGACGGCGTCGGCGCGTCCGTCGGTGAGGAATCGCGCCGCGTTGTGAAGCGCTTCGGATTCGTCCGCCTGGTAACTCATGAACGGCATGTCGCCCATCACGAAGCGCGACGGGGCGCCGCGCTTCACCGCGGCGGTCAGCATCACGAGGAAGTCGAGCGGGGCGTGGATGGTGCCGGGGAGTCCGAGGACCATTTCCGCGGCGGTGTCGCCGACGAGGAGCACGGGGATCCCCGCCGCTTCGAGCCAGCGTGCGGTGATGGCGTCGTAGCAGGTCAGGCACGCGAACGTTTCGCCCCGGGCGGCGAGGCGTCGGAGGGTTCGGATCGTGATGGGGCGGGCGGCGCCGATGTCCTGCTCGGAGGTGGTCGTGGTCGCCGGCGGGCCGGAGGGAGCCATCGTCATGGAGTCATCTTACGGGCCGGGCGGGGGTGCGGGCCAGAATCACGGGCGAGGTCTCCGCGGGACTTTCATTGCGCCGGGCGAGTGGATCTGTCGTTTTCGGACGTGAGGACCGTTTTTTCCCGCGTGGAGGAGTTCCGTCATGAATCGAGGCACTGTCAGTTCCGTGAGCGCAGCGGTTGCCGCGACCATCGCCGCGTCCCCGCTCTTCGCCGCCGACTTCATTCCCCTGGGCGATCTCGCGGGCGGCGCCTTCGACAGCGCCGGCTTCAACGTCTCGCCCGACGGGACGGCGGTGGTCGGCGTCGGCGTGACGGAGGCGGGGGTCGAGGGCTTTCGCTGGTCGCTGACGACCGGCCTGGTGTCGATCGGGGACCTGCCCGGCGGCGGCGTCAACTGCTACCCGCCGGGCGTCGCCGGCCATGGCGCCGCGCTCGCCGGCACGGGCGACAACGGCGCCGGCTTCGCCCCGTTCGTGTGGACGCCGTATACGGGACTCGTCGAACTCGACGACGTCGCGGACGGCGACGGGTACAACCTCGTCGCCGACATGTCCGCCGACGGGCGGGTGGTGATCGGCGATGCGCGACGGAGCGATGGTCGCTTCGAGTGTTACCGGTGGACGGCGGAGGACGGCTACGTCGATCTCGGTCTGCTTCCCGGCGCGACGAGCGGCATCGCCGGCGGGTGCAACGTGGACGCGAGCGCCATCGCCGGCGCATCGATCAGTCCCGCCGGCTGGGAGGCGACGCTGTGGACCGCGTCCGCCGGTCTCGTCGGTCTTGGCGATCTGCCGGGCGGGATCTTCAACGCGTGGGCGGTGGGCGTCACGCCCGATGCCGACGTGGTCATCGGGTACGGCGCCTCGGACAACGGGTACGAAGCGTTCCGCTGGACGGCGTCCTCCGGCATGGTCGGCCTCGGCGATCTGCCGGGCGGCGTGTTTGATTCATGGGCGCTGGATCTCAGCGCGGACGGCGCGGTGATCGTGGGCGTCGGCAACACCGCCGATTCGCAGACCGACGCCGATGCGTTCATCTGGACCGAAGCCGACGGGATGCGCAAACTGCAGGACGTCCTCGTCAATGACCACGGCCTCGCGGCTGAACTCGCCGGCTGGCGCCTCCTTCGCGCCAACGCCGTCTCCGCCGACGGCACGGTCATCACCGGCTACGGACTCAACCCCGACGGCCTGCGCGAAGCGTACGTCGCGATCATCGAACCGCAGTCATGCGCGGCCGACCTCAACGGCGACGGAACCGTCGACGCCGGCGATCTCGCCATCGTCCTCGCCGCCTGGGGCGGTTGCCCCTAGCCCCACGCTCCGCGTGGGGATTGTTCGCGTCGTTCCCGCGGTCTTGTTCGCGATGTGTTGTTCGCGTGTTCGCGCCGTGTTGTTCGCGCGGTGTCGTTCGCGCGGCGCCTCAATGGAGGTTGGGCCCCCGGCCCAACATCGAACCACCCGCGTCGCACCTTGATGTTGGCCTGTGGGCCCACCCGACACATTAATTCGAAGCAACCCCCACGCAGACCAATCCCGACACGGACAATCCCATCCGAAGCAGACCCCACGCGGAGCAGACCCCACGCGGAGCGTGGGGCTAGGGGAGCAATGATTCTGGCGTAAGCACAACCCGGGCGGTGGGGGATTCGTCCTCATCTTCCGGTTCGTCGACGAGGAGCCAGCCGACGATTGCGCCGTCGGAGCGGGCGACGACCGCCGCGCCGTGCCACTCGCGAGAGAACGTCACGCCGTTGTTGACGAGCCAGTCGCCGTGGTCGGACACTTCGAACCGCGCCGCCGCGAGCGGTGACGGACCGCGTCCCGCATCGCCGACCACCACGCAATCCTCCGGCGTCTCGGGTCGACGCAGTCGGTCGGGCGGCCAGGGCGGACTCGACACCCGCACCGACGGACTCTGCACGAGCCCGCCGCCCAGTTCCGTGATCTGCAGATCGGACGGCCGGTACGCCTCGCCGTCGCATTCCAGCACCGTCGTGCCTTCGCGGGCCGACGCGGGCGTCCGGAACAGATCCCCCGGACCGATGACGCCGTCGGGCAGATGCATCACCCAGCCGGAGCGTGTCTCGTCGCTCTTGAACACGCGACCCTGCGTCCAGCGCAACGCCGCGCGACGCAACTGCGGCACGCTTGACCCCGGCGGGAGCATGGTCGTCCCGATCGAAACACGGGGCTCCCACGCCAGCCACTCTTCGCGCGGCGTCTCGGCGAGTCGGTAGCGTCGTCCGGTGCGGGCCACCGGTCCCCCGTTGGGCGGCGTCGCCAGCGCCACGCCGCCGACGAGGACGTCGGACAGCGCGCCGGTTTCGAAGTAGAGGCCGGTCCAGCCGAGTCCGGTCCGCACGCCGCCCGCGTCCCAGAAGCGGGTGTCCGCCCGCACGAGTTCGACGTACGGCGGTTCGATGTGCACGCGGGCTTCGACCGAGGCGCCGTCGGAAGCGAGGTGAACGGAAAGCACCGTGCCGATCTGCATCTCGCGATACCGCACCGCCGCCCCGGCCCGGAGCGACCCGCGGGCCCCGGCTTCGAGGATCACCTCGAGACCGCCGGCGTTCTCCGGCAGGAGCGGCGCCTGTTCGAGTCCGACGAAGCGGGAGCGGGCGCGCTTGTCCCGGCCCGGCAGGGCCCCGATGTAACGGGGGCCGACCAGCGTGTCGACGCCCCGCACGCCCGAAAGATCGAACTCCGGACGCACGATCCAGAACTGCGAGCCCCGACGCGCGAAGCGACGCGCGTCCGGCGTGAGCCGCGCCTCGATGACAACCGTGTCCAGCGCGGCCGACAGACGCACGGTCTCGATCCGCCCGATCTCCACCCCCCGATGTCGCAACGCGTCACCCGCGCGAATGCCGTGCCCCTGATCGAAACGAATCTCGATCATCTCGCCCCGCTCCGACCACGAACGCCAGCCAAGCCACAACGCGAAGAGCGCGGCGGCGATCGTGATCAGCCACGCGAAGGACCAGCGTCGCGGCGGGGCCACGACGGCCTTCGGCAGGACCGGGGTCGGGGGGAGCGATGCTTCAGTCACGGGCGACGTCTCCCGACGCCCGCCACAGGCCGTGCGGGTCGAAGCTCGCGGCGGCGAGGAGCGACAGCACCACGAGCATCGTGAACGACGCCGCGGCCGGCCCCGGCGTCACCGTCACCATGTCGCCGAGTTTGAGCCCCGCCACGAGAATGGCGACGAGCAGCACGTCGAGCATGCCCCAGCGTCCCGTCCATTCGACCAGCCGGTACGTGCGGGCCTGATGATGGTCGCGCAACGCGAACGCGCCGGAGGCGAGCACGAGCAGACCGATGAGCTTCGCGAGCGGCAGGACCACCGAGCAGAAGAGGATCACGAGTCCGATGAACCAGTGACCGCCGCCGAGCAGCGTCGCGACGCCCGCAATGATCGACGACTCCGTCGCATGCCCGAACTGCTCGATCTGCAGCATCGGCGTCAGCATCGCGAACGGATACAGCAGGAGCGCGGCGGCGGCGAGGGCGGTGGTCCGGCTCCGGCTCCGCACGCGACGAATCGGATCGTCGAGCGTCGTCCGGCATCGTGCGCAGCACACCCTCCCGCGACGCGGCAGCCGCGCCGGCAACGACTGCGCGAGTCCGCACGTCGGACACGTTCGAATCTGCTCCGGCGTCAATGCTGTCTGCGTCACCACGGCTGTCGACGTCATACCGCCTCCGGTTCCTGTTGTTCGGAATCCGGCTCAACGACTGTCAGCCTACGTGTTCCCGCCGGGTGCGCCCAGCGCCCGACGCCTGGACTGGTCTTCGCCGCTCCGTAGCGACTGGCCAGCCGCACACTCGCTGCCTGCACATCGCGGCCAATTCATCGGCCGATACGTATGGGCCGGCGTTGCTCTAGTAGTGCGTCTCGTCATTCGCGAGGTCCGGCGCGAGTTCGCCGTCTTCATCCGCGTGGTCGAGCAGGTCGCGAATGAGCTTGAGCGTGTCGCGCACCTCGGCCATGGAGGCGGGTCGATCCTCGGGGCGGAGCTGCACGCAGTCCATCACGAGTTGCGACAGTCGCGGATGGGCGTCCGGGTTCCGCTCCGCAGGCGGCTTCGGCAGTTCGACCTGGTCCGCGTCGAGCGCGCCGGAATAGACCCCGGTCTGCTCGTCCTTCGGCGGCAGGGCGGTCGGGATGACGTCGCGGCAGAGCGCCCAGTACATCGTCGCGCCGAAGTTGTAGATGTCCGTCTGACCCGTGATCGCCTGACGGTGCGCCTGCTCCGGCGCCATGTAGCCGGGCGTGCCCTGGATTCGCTTCTTGACCGCGCCCACCGCACACGCCTGACCAAGGTCGATGATCTTCACGCCCCGATCGTCGCAGACCAGCACGTTGTTCGGCTTCATGTCCGCGTGGACGTAGCCCTGCTCGTGCATGTGCGTGAGACCACGGGCGATCTGATAGAAGATGTCGACAAGGCGGCGCGGCGACTCGATCGTGTACTGGTCGAGCGGCACCGCGTCGACCAGCTCCATCACGAGCGCGATCTCCGTCACCTTGAGCATCTTGCGGATCTTGACGAGCCGCTCCATCGCCCGCACGTTCGCATGACCGAGCTTCGACGCCACGGCATACTCGATCTCCGCCTGCTCGAGAAAACGCTGGTCCTTGTCCGTCGTCTTGACGACGTGCTTGAGCGCCCAGATCTGCTTCGTCTTGGGATCCTGCACGGCGTAGAGCACCGACGCTGCACCGGTCCCGATCTCCTTCAGGACGTCGTACCCGGCGATCTTTCGGTGACGGGGCGGCATGGGGGCTCGGCGGCGCGGATTCGGCCGGGTTTCTGGCGGACGGGAAATGGCGGAGCGGCGCGGCGCCGGCTCCGTGCGAGATCGTCGATTCGGGAGGCGGTCTTGAACCTCGACGTCAGACGTCGCGGTTCGAGGGGACATGTTCTCCACCCAGAAGCCCGGTACCGTACGTTGAGACGCCATGACGATCAATTCCCGGACGTCGGGATTCCGTCTGCGGGGTCACTTCGAACACCGCCCCGAGCCGGACCCCGGTCCCGACACGCGGCCGCCGCGCCGCCGGATCGTCCCGGTGCACGCTCGTCACCTCTCACGCACGGTCCGCGAACATCCGTCGTCGCCAACCGCGAAAATGACCCTCTTATGTCATGTCATCGGGGGTGGGACCGGATGGACAACGCCCCGCGTCGGAACGCGGGGCGTGCGTGTGTCACTGATTCAGGCCAGACCGGGGCGTCTAGCGGGCGAGTTGTTCCCGCACCATCGCTTCGGGGAAGAAGCGTCCCGGGCTGGAGGTGGCGTCCGGCGCCGCGTCGCGATGGAGCACGACCTGCGAGCCGCCGAAGTCCAGCTCCCGCTGCAGCCGCTGCACGAGGCTCACCAGCGATGACAGCTGCTCCGGCGTGAACTGACGACGATCGCCGTTCCCGATCAGGCAGATCCCGATCTTGTGCCGGTTGTGCTGATCCGCCTGCGGACCGCCCGTGTGGGCGCCCGGCAATTGCTCGTTCCAACGATGACCGACGTGAATCGTCCCGTTGCCGAGCCCGTTGCCGTTGCCGATCAGGAAGTGGTAGCCGAGACCCTGCCGACCAAGGCTGCGGTGCAGCCGGTCGAGGGACGCGGCGTCCCCGGCGGGTTCGGCGGAATGGTGGATCACCACGCCGTCCCAGCGGTCGCGATCAAGGTCGGCGTCGATCTGAAAGATCGGATCCCACCCGGCGTCCGCCTGGCCCGCCGTCTCCAGCAGCGTCGTGTTCGTCGCCGCGAAGCCCGTCCGGACCTGCCGATCGCCCAGGGTGAGCAGAAACGTCACCGCCGTCATGGCGCCGAAAAATGTCAGCCAGATGATGTTCGTTCGAGACACGATTTCCCACTTCCAACGTCGTGCCGGACCGACGTGTCCTTGGCGAGTCCTTCCGCCAACGACCCATTATGGTCGGATATCGGATTCCACGCCCCGACAACCTTGAGCATTGGGGAGAAAATGTGGATTTCCGCCCCCGCGCCCCCCGGCGCGGCCCGCTTCGATTCCCCAGTTCACGCAGGCCGATCCGTTCGGCGCCGTCCGGATAATCACCGACGCGACAGACGCGCCCGCAACGCGGGCTGCGGATTGCCGAAGACGTCACGCTCGGTCAGCGGCACGTACTCGTTCCGCATCCGATCGTGAAGCTCGTACTGCGTGCGCGGCGCCTCTTCGGCGAACACCTTGCGGGCGCAGCCCGTGACCCCCGCGGTCGCCCCCAGCCCCGCCAGCAGCAGCAGCGCCACGAGCGGTCGGCGTCGGGTCACGGTCATCCGGATGTCATCGTTCAGATCAGCCATCAGCAGCAGTATACGCCTCAGCGGTCGATCGGCGGCGACGCGGGGCCGACCGGACCCTCCGCCGCGAGCGTCGCCCCCGTCCAGCCGTCTTCGTACCGGGCCAGCACGGACAACCCGCCCTCGGACGGGTCGGCGGGCGGCAGCGGGATCTCCACCACGTAGCGCGACGCCCCGAATCCGCTGCGGTACGCCTCTCGCACGTCGAGCGGGCCGAGCGTCGCGCGTCCGATCTCGCGGGTTTCCGGTCCGCCCGCCCGCGCCGACACGACCCGCAGATCGAGCCAGCCGGTCAGCACGGCGGAGCGCATCCGTCCGTCGTAGCCACGCACGTAGACGCGGGCGATCCGCGATCCGTCATCGCCCGTCGTCAGGTGGGACAGGCGGTCGACCTCGAGCATGGCGGGACGGGGGGTGGCGGCGCGAACGTCGGGATCGATCGCGTCCGCCCCCGGCGCGACGACGGGCGGCGACGACAGCTTCAGCTGCGCTTCGGCCAGCTCCGCCTCGAGCGCGGCGTTGCGGTCCTCGAGTTCCACGAGCCGCGCCCGCAGTTCATCGTTCTGGTTCACCCACGAGCCCTGACTGCAGCCGCCGAGGATCGCGCTCGCGGCGAGCACCGGGGTGGTGAAGCGAAGGCGCAATTGGCGACGGAGCGCGGGCATGCGTGCAGTGTAGGGTCGACCGCCGCTCCCCGGGGGCGTCGACGGCTTCCCCTCATCGCGCGGCTGCCGTACGATCGACCCCAGCTGGAGGTCAGGCCCCATGGATATGACGAACGTTCGCGGCCGGCGGCCCGCGGGCCCGGGTCGGGCGACGGTCGGCGTGGCGCTGGTCGCGGCGGGCGGCGTGCTGCTCGGCGGCTGCGTGTCGGGTCCGCCCCGTCCCGCGGTCATCAATCATCTCGCCTTCTTCAAGCTGAAGGATCCCGCCGACGCCCCCGCCCTGATCGCCGACTGCGACACGCTGCTCCGGCCGATCCCCGGCGTGACGTCGTACTACGCGGGTCCGCCGATCGATGTCGGGCGGACGAGCGTGGACGGCGACTACGACGTCGGCTTCTTCGTCGGGTTCGACACCGTCGACGATTACCTCGCCTACGTCGAGCATCCGGACCACGTGCGGGTCGTGCAACGGTGGGGGCCGCGGCTCGAATGGCTGCGCACCCACGACGTCCTCGACGAGACGCCCTGACGAACGGAACCCATGGTCGCCCCCCGCGTCATCCTGCCCGGCCTGAGCCTGTCGAACAAGTGCCAGTTGCTGTTCGGCGTGGCGGTGGCGTTCATTCTCTTCGGCGCGCTCGCGGTGCCCTGGGTGCGCGATCACGCGATGATCACGGACAGCCAGATCGAGGTCGCGCGCCAGCTCGCGGACGCGTGGCTCGATGACCACATCCAGCTCGGGACTCTGCAGGAGTGGGGGCTGAAACGTCCCGGCGGGCTGGAGGACTTCTTCGCCCGTGACGACGATCGGCGGTCCAACGTCCTGCGGATCTTCATCATCGACGTGGAGGACGTCGCCCAGCTCCGTGACCCGTTCGTCCAGCGCGCGCTCCTCGCCTTTCGCGCCGATCCGGAGACCCGCGAACTCTCCGCCCTTGTCGACGTCGACGGGCAGACCGTCTACCGCTACGCCCGCGCGCTCCGGGAGGAGGAGATGCAGGCGATTCGCGATCGGTCGGTGGTGTCGCTCGCGCCCGGCGCCCTGGACACCGCGTTCCTCAACCCGCTCCGCCGCATCCTCGTCATCGACCGGCGCAGCGCGTTCGCGGAGAGTCAGATTCTCGTCTCGCAGGTCTACATCATCGCGGCGGGCGTGGTCGGGCTGCTGCTGGCCGTGCTCGTCTTCTACTTCATCCTGACGAAGCTCATCCTCTCGCCCGTGCGCAAGCTGCGGCGCACGACCGATCTCGTGCAGGCGGGCGACCTCTCGGTGCGCTCACAGATCCGCACCGGGGACGAGTTCGAGTCGCTCGCCGCCGCGTTCAACGCCATGCTCGACAAGGTGGGCGAGACGCAGTACCAGCTTCGCGCGATGAACGAGAGTCTCGACCTCAAGCTCGGCGAACTCGCCGAGGCGAACGTCGGCCTGTACGAGGCGAACCGGCTCAAGAGCGAGTTCCTCGCCAACGTCAGTCACGAACTGAAGACGCCGCTCAATTCGATCATCGGGTTCGCCGAGCTGCTCGACGAACTCGCGGGCTCGGAAGCGGACGCCGATCCCAAGCGGCGACGCTATCTGCGCAACATCCTCACCAGCGGCCGCCGTCTGCTCGAGATGATCAGCGAACTGCTCGACATGGCGAAGATCGAGGCGGGCCGCATGGAGGTCAACATCGAGCCGACGAGCATCGTCGACCTCATCGAGGGACTCGTCGGCATCATGCGTCCGCAGGCCGACATCGCGGAGGCGACGATCGAGGTGAAGGTCGCCCGAAACCTGCCCGTCATCGAGACCGATCCCGGCAAGCTGCAGCAGATCCTCTACAACTTCCTGTCGAACGCGGTGAAGTTCTCGCCGCGGGGCGGGGTGATCACGATCACCGCCGATCGGTTCGCCCGGCAGCACGAAGCCCCCGGCGTGCGGGTCGGCGTGTCGGACCAGGGCCCCGGCGTTCCCGACGACATGCAGGACACGATCTTCGAGAAGTTCCGCCAGGCGGACGCCTCGCACACCCGCGAACACGCCGGGACGGGACTGGGGCTCGCCATCTGCCGCGAACTCGCGGAAATGCTCGGCGCGACGGTGGCGCTCGTCAGCGAACCGGGCCAGGGAGCGACGTTCTACGTCGAACTGCCGGTGCGGCATGAGGCGGAGGAGCCGCAGTCGCTGATGGGATGAGCGGATCGGCGGACGGACAACGTCATCGCCGGGCCGCCGCGTTCTCCGGTTCGAACGTCATGAAGAAGACGCGGTCGTAGCCGACGAGGCGCTCGTGGTTGTCGACCGACGGGATGGGGAGGCTCGCCACCCCGGCGAGTCGGACCGCGTGACGGTCGCTGAACCCGTCGATCCACGCAGCGCGCTCCGCGGTGTTGTAGCGCCACCCCCGCAGATACGCCGCGACCGTCACGCCGTCGCGCCAGTCGTCCCGGACGGCCGGGCCCTCGCGGTAGATGTGCAGGTTGCAGAGGTAACTGGCCAGCGCGCTCTGGCGAAGATCCGCCTCGGCCGTGAAGGTCCCGCCGAGGTCGA
The DNA here is from genome assembly GCA_965227335.1 of Phycisphaerales bacterium. Classification (GTDB taxonomy): domain Bacteria; phylum Planctomycetota; class Phycisphaerae; order Phycisphaerales; family SM1A02; genus CBDDFV01. The sequence continues at coordinate 115,668 of CBDDFV010000012.1, read as the reverse complement.
GACGGAGGGAGACGACGCGTCGGTCCGCGCCGGCGCCGCGGCCCGCGACCAGACGCGCGGCGTCCCGGATCCGCTGCGCCGTGGACGTCTTCGCCGGCGACGCGACATCGCGCAGAACGGAGCCGGTCGTCACCGCGATGAAGATGGTCGCCACGATTCGAACCAGACGCCTCGATCGCGCGGCGTCGACGATCCACGCGAGCCCGGCCGCGAGTCCGACCCCCGCGGCCAGGCAGAACATCGGCGCGAGATACAACTGGCAGCGGGTCGGCGCGCCGAACGGATATCGCTGCAGCGCGGCGGCGATGAACGCCAGCGTCAGCGTCGCCGCGAGCAGGATCGGTCCGGCCCGACGGCCGCGTCGCCAGGCGACGATCAGACCGACGGCGACGCAGACGAAGGTCGCGCTGCTCCCGGCGCGTCGTCCGCCGATCGGATACGGCAGCATTTCGCCGGTGAAGTGTCCGAGCAGCCAGTCGGGCAGCCGCCACGGGGTCGCGAGCGGCGGGAAGGCGCGGGTCCAGTAGTCCGCCATCCACGATCCGTCGGCGACGAGATGACCGCGGGTGTGGACCACGAAGATCACGAGGAATCCGACCGTGAACGCCGCGCCGACCGCCAGCCCGTGCCCGACGCCGGGTCCGTCGCGTCGGCGGGCGGCGACGGCGATCATCGTCAGGGCGAGTCCGCCGCCGACGAACACGGACGGCAGGGAGCAGGCGAATCCGATGAGCCCCAGCAGCACGAGCGCGACCACGACCGGCCCGCGTCGTGCCGCGCCATGCCATCGCCAGGCGAGCATGAGGACGGCGACGGTGAAGAGCATGTCGCTCGCGTACGGTTTCACCTCGGCGCTGTAGCGCACGAGCCAGTAGGCGTTGGCGAAGAAGCCGACCGCGAGCACGAAGGCGGGTGTGGATCCGAGCACGGCCCGGGCCAGGCGGCGGAAGAGGACGATCGATCCCACGGCGCACAGGAAGGGGATCAGACGGAGCGTCCACTCATTCAGTCCCGCGGCCCGGATGACCACGCGTTCCGCCAGCAGAAACAGCAGCGGTCCCGTCTGTCGGTACGCGAGCGGATCGAACAGCGCGGCGAGGTCGCGTTCAATGATGTTGATCGCGAGATACGACTCATCCGACGACAGCGGGAATCGCAGCGCGTACCGCACCACGCATCCGATCACGCCGATCAACGCGAGAAGCGTCGCCAGTCGATCGAACTCGGCGCGACGCGTCGGACCGGGCAGGCGGGACGTGGGGGGAAGGTGCGGCAAGGGGGCGTGCTCGGGGTCGATCATCGTCCCGACATGATCGCGGCACAAGTCGGCCCGGGATGACGGGGACATGACGGACGGCCGGAACAAGCGGGTCAGAGCGCCTCATCCACTCGTGGATACAGTCGGCGCACGGTCGAGGCGTCGATGGTCTGCGGCGGCTCCTCCTCCGGATGCGCGTCCGCCCAGGCGTGGAGGAAGAACGACAGCACGGCGTCGGCGATCTGCGACGGTGAACGATCCCCGCCGGGCGCCCAGTGGTTGTAATCCGCCCACGACAGCCGGAATGACCGCGTCCGATTCTCCCCCTCGATCAGGAACGTGAACGCCCAGCCCCGATCGACGTCGTGCTCCTCGATGATCTCGATCGCGGCGGACATGGGGGCTTCCCTGTGGCGTGTGGGCCGATCTCGCGGGTGCAGCCTATCATGCCCGTCTCGGTACGATCGGACGGAGCGTGTGACCCCCCCATGAGTTTTCTTCTCGAGATCTTCCGCCTCGGCCTCAACAACCTGCGGCTGCATCTGCTGCGCTCGACGCTGACGAGTCTCGGGATCATCCTCGGGGTCGCGGCGGTGATCATCATGGTCTCGATCGGCGAGGGGAACAAGCAGGCCGCGCTCCGCGAGATCCAGGCCCTCGGGGCCACGAACATCATCGTTCGTTCGACGAAGCCGCCCGAATCGGTCAGCGTCGGTTCGGAGCAGCGTTCCTTCATCGCGTCCTACGGCATCGAACGTCTCGATCTGCGTCGGCTTGACGAGTCGCTTCACGACGCCCTGGACGTGGTGGCGATCAAGGCGATCGGGTCGGAGGTGTCGGTCGGTGCGCAACGGGTGGTGAGTCAGGCGTTCGGCGTCACGCCGGAACTCAAACGCGCCGCCGCGATCCGCATCGGCCGCGGGCGGTACATCACGGCCGAGGACATCGAGAGCCGGCTGCCCGTCGCGGTGATCGGCGACGCGGTGGCGAAGAAGCTGTTCCCGTTGCAGGATCCGATCGGGCGCGACCTGCGGATCGACACCGTGGTCTTCCGCGTGGTCGGCGTGCTGGAGCCGGTCGGTCTCGCGGGCGGCAAGGGTTCGAAACTCGTCGGGCGTGATCTCAACCTCGACGTGCACGTGCCGATGACGACGGCGGAGCAGCAGTTCGGCGATGTCGTCTACCGGCGCGAATCCGGTTCGTTCAGCGGCAACGAAGTCGAGCTCGCCGAGATCTACGTCACCGCGAGCGCGACGGACACCGTGATCAACACGGCCCAGCGGGTGCGTCGGATCATGGAGGTCGGGCACGACGGGCTGCTGGACATCGACATCATCGTGCCGTGGGAGTTGCTGGAGAACGCCAAGCGCACGGCGCTGGTGTGGAACGTGGTGCTGATCTCGATCGCGGCGATCAGTCTGGTGGTCGGCGGCATCGGCATCATGAACATCATGCTGGCGTCGGTGACGGAGCGGACCCGCGAGATCGGCATCCGCCGCGCCCTCGGCGCGACGCGTTCGCACATCGTCGCCCAGTTCCTCGTCGAGACCGGCGCGTTGAGCGCGGTCGGCGGCCTGATCGGCATCGGCCTCGGGGTCGGCGTCTCGGTCGGCATCGAGCAGTTGCTGCCGGCGATTCTCGAATGGGGCCCGGTCCGGCGTTCGTTCGACGCCGAGTTCTCGCTGGAGACGCAGGTGACGATGTGGTCGATCGTGGCGAGCTTCTGCGTCGCCGCGTTCGTGGGGCTGAGCTTCGGCATCTACCCGGCCATCGTCGCGAGCCGGAAGGATCCGGTGGCGGCGTTGCGGCACGATTGACGGAGGCGTGGCCGACCGGGTCTGCGCTTGACGGAGCATCCGGGTTGTACCTGCGATGTCGGGCCGGGGGCCCAACCTACGATTCAAGATGCGCGTTGATCTGGCGGACGGCGTCGGCGAGGTCGTGGCGGACCTCGACGTCGACGCCCGCCGCGCGGAGTTGTGCGGTCCCCTCGCAATCGACGAACACGGGCGGTTCGGCGAGGACGTAGACGACGCGGGCAATTCCCGCGTCGATGATCCGCTGCGTGCAGGATGTCCGACCCGACAACCGTCGGCTGCACGGCTCGAGCGAGGTGTACATCGTCGCGCCGTTCGTCGAGACGCCCGCCTCCTCCGCGCGACGAAGGGCGACCTCCTCGGCATGGTCCGACGGCTGCTCCTCCCGGCTGAATCCCGTCGCGATCAACCCGCCGTCCGCGCCGACCAGCATGGCGCCGACCGAGAACGCGCCGTCGGAGCGCGGCGCCCGGCGCGACAGCTCGACCGCCTCCGCCAGCCAGTCCCGCTCGCTCACGACCGTACGCCCCGTTGCAGGCGGTACGTCAGCACCGCCATGTCGCCGACCGCCTCCACCTGCGTCAACGCCATCCGGTGCGCGGCGTCGTGCGGGTAGGCGCCCTTCTCCACGAAGCGCGGCGCCCGGGGGTCTCCCACGAAGAACGGCGCCACCGCCACCCGCAGCTCGTCGACCACGCCCGCCTCCAGGAACAACCGTCCGATCTGGCTCCCGCCCTCGATCAGCAGCCGCTTCACCCCGATCGCGGCGAGTTCGTCGAGGATGAACTGCGGCGCGACGTCCGCGCCGTCCGCCGCGATGATCCGCGCCGCCGACCGCAGACGTTCGGCGAGCAGGGGCTGGGTCGCCCGCGGGCAGAAGACAATCTTTTCCGCCTCGCCGACCTGGAAGAACGGCGTGTCCGGGTCGAGGTCGCCGGATCGGGTGATGGTGACCTTGATGAGATCGGGCGTGAGCCCTCGGGACTGGCGCGCCTCGCGTCGGGCTTCGGATTTCAGGGTCAGCCGCGGGTTATCGCGACGCACCGTGCGTCCGCCGACGAGGATCGCGTCGCAGGTCGACCGCAGTTCGTCGACGAGATCGATGTCAGCGTCGCTGGAGAGCACGAGGGGGGCGGCGGAGGCGTCGTCGATGAAGCCGTCGATGGACATCGCGACGCTGTGAATGACATGGATGGATGGATCAGGCACGCGGTCAGTGTATTCTCGTCCCGGGAGGCGCGCCGTCGCCGCCGGCGCCTGTCTGGAAGGGAGGGAGACCCCGCTCATGCTGCGACTTACGACGCTGTCATCATTCGCGTTTGCCGCGTGTCTCGGAACGACGGTCGTCGCCGGGGATCCGGTCCTGCCGGCCGGCTTCACGCAGACGCCGATCGGCGACGGCCTGGTCGATCCGTGCACGATGGCGTTTTCGCCCGACGGCCGCCTGTTCGTCGCCGAGCGCATCCAGGGTCGGCTTCGCGTGTTCACGCCGGACGGCGACGGGTCCTGGACGCTGCAGCCGGAGCCGTTCGCGACGTTCGCCGTCCCGACCGACGGTCAGGGCAATCCCGAACGACACCGCTCCTCCGGCGTGCGAGGCTTCGCGTTCGCGCCGGACTTCGAGACCTCCGGCGAGGTGTTCGTGTTCTACATGCATGATCAGCCCCGCCATAACCGCGTCGTGAAGATCACGGCCGATCCGGCGGACCCGAACATCGCGCTGCCGGAGCAGACAGTCCTCTTTGAAGTCCCCTTCGCGGAGATCGAATCCAGCGGCAGCCACAACGGCGGCGCCGTCGCCTTCGGGGCGGACGGCCGGCTCTACTTCACCACCGGCGACGGCTGGAACGGCGGCGACAACGTTCAGTCGCTCGCCACGTACACGGGCAAGATCTTCCGCATCACCCGCGACGGCGACGTCCCCGCCGACAACCCATTCGTTGACGATGCGTCCGGCGACTTCCGTGCGATCTATGCGCTCGGCCTTCGCAATCCGTACTCCCTCACCCGTCACCCCGTCACCGGCGATCTCTACGTCAACGATGTGCGAGGCGGATCGAAATCCAACATCCACCTCGTCGAACCCGGCGCCAACTACGGACACGACGGCTACAACGGCATCGGCTGGTTCGCCGAGCCGTGGGCGATCGGCGGCGCCTCGGGCGGATCCAACCGCGTCATCACCGGCGGGGCGTGGTACCCCGGCGACGGACCCTTCCCGAGTGACTACCACGGCGCGTACTTCACCTCGCTCTGGGGCGGCAACGGGACGACCGCCGGCGCGATCCGCGTCATCACCGACCAGTCGTTCCCGGAGTCGACCGGGTTCGCCTCCGGACTCGGCTATCCCGATCCCGTCGAGACCCTCAAGCCCACCGCCCTCGCGGCCAGCCCCGCCGGCCGACTCGTCTACCTCGCCTCCAGCTACGAGGCGGGCAGCGGGACGATCTTCGAGATCACCTCCGATCCGCCGACCGGCGACCTCGACGGCGACGGCCTGATCGGGCCGGGTGATCTGGCCATTCTGCTCGCCTCGTGGGGGCCGTGCGCCGGGTGCGAGGCGGACGTGTCCGGCGATGGAACGGTCGGCCCGGAGGATCTCGCCACGCTCCTCGCCGCCTGGTCGTCCTGATCGCGATCGAGGCCGCAAGCCGGGGGCGCCGCGTCCCAACAAGTCGACGGGCCTATGCTGCGCCCTTCTCCCGTGGCGGCCGCCGCACTTGGCAGGTCGGTCGCATCGGATATCCTGTGGCCTTCGAGCGGCGCCTGCGGGCGTCTGCGTCGCCTCTCAAGGACGAACGCTGATATGACGCCTCCTGACATCGCGACGCACCCCGCCGCGGCCGTGCTGCAGAGCCTGGTCCAGATGCGGGACGTCATCGCCGCCCTCGCGCCGGAGGCGTACACCAATGAACCCGATCGGATCTGCCGGGGGACGGTGGGTCGTCACGTGCGGCACTGCCTGGACCACGTGCGGATGCTCATCGACGCCGCGCCGACCGGGCTCGTCGATTACGACGCCCGCGATCGGGGCACGGACATCGAGACCAATCCCGTCGCCGCGTGCGATGAACTGGATCGCCTGATCGTCGCCCTCCGCGACGGCGTGCTCCCGGTCGACACGCCGCTCACGATCTCGAGCGTCATCAGCGGGGCGGGCGACCGCGTCTCCACGCAGTCGAGCCTTGGACGCGAACTCGTGTACGTGCTCGCTCACACCATCCATCACGCGGCGATGATCATCGGTCTCGTCGAGGCGGCGGGCGGCGATGTGCCGGCGGCGTTCGGCTACGCCCCGTCGACGATCGCGCAGACGGATCAATGTGCACGGTGACCCTCGTGCGGGCGCCGGGCTCGCGCATTCGACTGATCACGAATCGCGATGAACAACGCACCCGGCCCCCCGCGGATCCGCCGCGCATCGTCAACGGCGGGCCCGGCGACGTCGCGCTGCTGATGCCGGTCGACCCCGCTTCCGGCGGCACGTGGGTCGCGGGCAATGAGGCGGGCGTGATCGCGACGCTGCTCAACTTCAACCCGACGCCGCCGTTCGCGGGTCGTCCGGCGCAGAGTCGCGGGACGCTCATCCCCGAGGCGCTCGCTGCGGGCGGGTTCGAGGCGGCGCTGGATGTCCTCGAGTCCGTCCACGTCCCGCTGTACGCGCCGTTCCGACTCGTCCTGAGCGACGGGGCGTCGCTCGCCCTCGTGCGTGGCGACGGGTCGACGCTCGACGTTGAATGCGAACGGTGGGACGGTCGACCACGCATGTGGACGTCCTCCGGCCTGGGGGATGATCTCGTCGAGACGCCCCGTCGGGACCTGTTCGACGCGACGCTCGCGGCGTCGCCGTCCCTGGAAGCGCAAGAGTCGTTTCATCGGCACGGGTGGCCGGACCGAGGCGAGTTGAGCGTCTTCATGGCCCGACCCGATGCACGCACCGTGAGCATCACGACGGTCGACCTCGGGGTGGAGGCGGTCGAGATGACGTACGCGCCGGTGACGCACGACGCGACGACCGACCCGGCGACGCGTGCGCGTCTCGCCCGCGTCGCGACGAGCGGACGGGAATGATGCGGGCGCGTCGCGTTCTGGCGCACACGGTGGTGATCGTCGCGGCGGGCCTGCTGCTGACGTCATCGAGCGTCTTCGGATCTCCCGCGGCCGAGGCGCTCGACGCCGCGCCGTTCGCGTCGGATCTGCAGCGCGGCGTATCCGTGCCCTGGCAGTTCGCCCTGATCATTCTCGCGACGTTCATTCTTGAGGATCCGACCACGGTGATGGTCGGGCTGTTGATCGCCGAGGGTCACGTGTCGCTGCAGGTGGGGGTGCTGGCGGTGTTCACGGGCATCTTCATCGGCGACCTCGGTCTGTACGTGATCGGGCGGGTGCTCGGGGCGCAACTGAGTCGGTGGAAGTGGCTCGCCGCCCGGGCGCCGACGGGACGCCTCGATCGCACCCGGAAATGGATCGACCGCCACGGGTGGTCCGCGATTCTCGCGAGTCGGTTCATTCCCGGCTCGCGGGTGCCGCTCTACATGGGCGCCGGCGCGGTGAAGGCGCACGCGGGACGGTTCGCCCTCTGGACGTGCGGCGCCGTGCTCATCTGGGCCCCGGTGATGGTGAGCATCGTCATCGTGCTCGAACGCATGCCCGGGAGTCCCGTCGCGCGGCTGCTCGAACTGGGGTGGCCGGGTCTGCTTGGCGCCGCGGTGGTGGCGTTCCTGGTCGTCCGTCTCGTGACGCTGCTCGTGACGCGAGTCGGCCGATCGAAGATCGTTGCGTTCGTCTCGCGTCTCTGGCGGTGGGAGTTCTGGCCGGTCTGGCTGATGTACCTGCCCATCGTCCCGGGTTGGCTGCGGCTGGCGATGAAGCACCGCTCGCTCACCGTGTGGACGCTGGCGGACCCGGGGATTCCGCTCGGCGGGCTGGTGGGCGAGTCGAAGTCGTTCATTCTCGGGGAGATCGCGGGGGCATTCGTGATCGACTTCGCGCTGATCGAGCCGGACGAGGATCCCGCCGCGCGAACGGCCCGCACGCGGGCGATCGCCGAGGAGCGGGGCTGGACCTATCCGATCGTGCTGAAGCCCGATGCGGGTCAGCGCGGCGCCGCGGTGCGCCGGATCGCCACGGACGACGGCGCGACCACGTACTACGAGGAGACGCCGGGCCCGGTGCTCGCCCAGCCGTTGTGTTCGTATGAGGAAGAGGCGGGCGTGTTCTACGTGCGTCATCCCGACGAGCCGCGCGGCCGGATCTTCTCGATCACATCAAAACGTTTCCCGTCCGTCGTCGGCGACGGGAAGTCGACGTTGTTCGAGCTCATCTGGACGCACCCGCGCTACCGCATGCAGGCGAAGCGGTTCCTGCAGCGCCATCCCGAGGCGCCGTGGACGGAGCCGGCGGACGGCGAGCGGGTGAGCCTGGCCTTCGCGGGGAATCACTGTCAGGGGGTGGCGTTTCAGGACGGCGCGCACCTGATGACGGAGGACCTGCTCGATGCGATCGAGGGCGTGGCAAAGCGGATGGACGGGTTCCATTTCGGTCGGTTCGATCTGCGGTATCGGAACGACGAGGCCCTGAAGGCCGGCCGCGACTTCACGATTCTGGAACTGAACGGCGTGACCAGTGAATCGACGAATATCTATGACTCCTCATTCACGCTCATGCGGGCGTGGCGGACGTTGCGGGAGCAGTGGCGTCTGGCGTTCGAGATCGGCGCCGCGCACCGGGCGCGGGGTCTGACGCCGCCGACGAAGCGCGAGGTGGTTCGGGCGATCGTGGGGTACTACCGTTCGCGTGAGGTCTCGTCGGTGTCGGATTGAGGGGTTCAGAACGGCGGAGGTCGATCGGTCCTGCTCGAATTTCGGCCGAAATCGTGAGCCTCCGCCGTCGAAGGCGTCCGCCGCGGTCTCTCTGGGGGGGGAACCGTTCGATTCCTGGAGGCATCATGAGCAGCATCGTTCTTCCGTCACGGATTGGTCCCATCCTCCTGAGTGTGGTCGTCAGCGCCAGTGTGGTCGTCAGCGCCGGCGTCTGGGCGGCTGATTACCACGTCGGCCCCGGCTTCGATCTCGAGGATCCGAACGACGTCCCCTGGGAGTCGCTCGCGGCGGGGGACACCGTCTGGATCCACCACCGCGCGGCGCCCTACCGGAGCAAGTGGGTGATCGCCGCGGAAGGCACGCTCGAGGAGCCGGTCACCGTGCGGGGCGTCCCCGGGCCGGACGGCGCCCTGCCCGTCATCGACGGCGAGAACGCCGCCACCCGACTCGCCCTGGACTACTGGAATGAGAATCGGTCCGTCATCAAGATCGGCGGCTCGTCCAGTCCGCCCGACGTCCGGCCGACGCACATCGTCATCGAGAACCTCGACATTCGCGGCGCCCATCCCAGCGCGACGTTCACCGACGACGCCGGCCAGGTCCAGACGTACGCGAGCAACGCCGCCGCGATCCATGTGCAGCGCGGCGACGTCGTGACGATCCGGAACTGCATCCTGCGCGACTCCGGCAACGGCCTTTTCATCGGGTCGTACGACTGGCAGTCGACGGAGCACGTGCTGATCGAGGGGTGTCATATTCACTCGAACGGCATCGTCGGCAGTTTCTTTGAGCACAACACCTACACCGAAGCCGTCGACATCGTCTACCGATACAATCGGTTCGGCGCGTTGCGTCCCGGTGCGGGCGGCAACAATCTCAAGGACCGTTCGGCCGGACTCGTCGTGGCGTACAACTGGATCGAGGACGGCAACCGCCAGCTCGATCTCGTCGACGCGTACAACCGACCGTTGATTCACAATGACCCGCTGTACGCCGAGACCCGCGTCTACGGCAACGTGCTCATCGAGTCCGACGGCGAGGGCAACAGCCAGGTCATTCACTACGGCGGCGACAGCGGCGCGACGGAGACGTACCGCAAGGGGACGCTCTACCTGCACCACAACACGGTGTACTCGACCCGCTCCGGCAACACCACGCTGGCGCGGCTGTCGACGGCGGATGAAACGGCCGACGTGCGCAACAATATCGTCCACGTGACGGCGTCGGGGAGCAAGCTCGCCATGCTGAACGGCGAGGGCGTGATGCAGCTCAGTCACAACTGGCTCAAGGCCGGCTGGGTCGACTCGCACAGCGGCGGCGGCGTGGTGATCGATGGCGAAGGTCAGTTGACCGGCGCTGATCCGGGATTCAGCGACGCATCGGGGCAGGACTTCGTTCCGCTGCCGGACAGTCCCGTCGTTGACCAATCCGGTCCCGACGCCCCCGCCGCCCCGGCGCCGGAATCAGCGTACCGTCCCCATCAGCGGCAGCAGACGCGTGTCGTCCTCGGCGCGACGCTCGACCGCGGCGCGTTCGAGTCGCGGCCGACGATGGACCTCACGGACGACGGCGTCGTCGACAGCGCCGATCTCGCTCTGTTGCTGGGGCAGTGGGGCGACTGCCCGTTCCCGCCGGCGTTCTGCCCGGATGTCGATGGCGACGGCGTGATCGGTCCGGCGGATCTGGTGGAGCTGCTGGCGCAGTGGGGATGATCAGCCGCCGGGCGGGCGCCGACGAATGGTCGACGGATCGATCCGGAGCGTCAGCATGTCGCCCCAGCGCCAGACGTCGCCGTCGATCTCGACCGCATCCGCGACGTACGGGAGCAACTGCTCCAGCGCCGCGTCGCGGATGCCCTGACCGTTGACGTCGGTCAGCAGGTAGTACGTGCGCTCGTCGCCGTCGCCGACCTTGTACATCGGGGGAATGCCGCCCTTGATGCACAAGGTCGCGCACGCCTTGTGCACGCGGCCCTCGGCCGGCTTCATCGCGCCGAAGTAGCACTTGGGGTCGATGATCTCGCCCGCCAGCGTCGCGGGTCCGACCCGCACCGGGCGGTCCGCGTCGATCGACGAACCTTCGGTCGCGGCGGCGACATTCGTGTCCATCTCGATGGTCAGGAGCGTCTTGCCGTTCCGCTCGATCGGAAAGCCCGTGACGTTCACCAGCGTGGGCGCGCCGGAAGGAACGAACTCGGTTCCGCCGGTCTTCCCCATGGAGACGAGGAGGATCTGCCGGTCCGGCGCGCCGTTCTCGCCGGGGACGGTGAGGGTGGCGTAGGGGTCGGCCCGGACGACGCCCCGCAGGGTGACGGTTTCGCCGAGATCCCACACGCCGTCGCCGGGATCGTTCTGGAGGAGCGCCATCGCCGCCCCGAGACCGACCGCGACGATCACCATCGCGGGCACGATGATCTTCAGGAAACGCTTGTATGACGGCGGCGTGTCGAGGTAGCCGACGTAGAACTCGTCGTTCGTGCTCGGGCCTGCATCGGCGTGGTGAGCGCTCATGCGTCATCCTCCAGCCGCGCGGGCGGCAATTCGGTTCCCGGCGGATGCGGTTCGGGATGCACCCAGATCCGCTCGCCTTCGATCCGCACCTGATAGGTCGGGATCTTCTCGGTGTAGGGCGGGGGCGACTGTCCGTTCTCGGGTTGGTACTGATAGCCGTGCCATGGACACGTGAGGCAGCCGTCGACGACGCGCCCCTCGCCGAGCGGACCGCCCTGGTGCGCGCAGACGTTGCTCATCGCGGTGAGTCGGTTCTGATGGCGCACGAGCGCGATCCGCCGGCCGCACGGCGTGCGCACCACCGTCGCCGCGTCCTCCGGCAGATCGCTCACGTGGGCGACGTCGACCCACGGATTCTCCGGCGCTGCTGGCGCGGCGTGTGCATCGCGCTTCGCCTGCGTCAGCCCCGCCCCGATGTGAAGCCCGCCGACGAGCAACACGCCCGCGAACGTGAGTCCGAAGTAGACGAACGCGACATCGTCCTGCAGGAAGCCGAGCGCCACGTGCAGGATGATCAGCCCGTACGCGCCGTAGACCCCCATGTGCAGCGTCTTCCACAGGCGGGGCGTGAGGTTCTTCAGCCAGAAGTCGTGGCTGGTCGCGGCCATGACGAAGAGGATCAGCAACGCCGCCGCCCCGAGCGGCTGGAACGGAAACCGCGCCAGTGACGTGTAGTCGCCGCCGGTCGTGAGCAGACTCACCAGTGGGTTGATCACCCCGAAGCCGTGGTACCAGACGATCGCCAGCCCGCCGTGCATCAGTGCGACCAGGAACATTGTCACGCCGAAGTGCCGGCGGTTGTAGAGCAGCGGGCTGAAGCGCGGCGACAGTCGGGCGAGGGGGCCGATGCACAGGATCATCGTCAGCATGATGATCGCGCCCGTGCTCGTCGCCCGCATCAGCAGCGTCACCGGATGCGCGAGCCCCCCCGAGCCGATCATTCCCCCCCCGACGAACGTCGCGACGTACAGGACCACGCCGAGCACGAGGATCAGGTCGTAGATCTTCTTGTGCGGGTTCCACTGGACGGCTCGGTAGGCGACGCTCATGCCCCGCCTCCCATCCGCCAGGCGACGACGAGCGCAGCGATCAACACCGGGGTCAGCATGAGCCAGATGATCAGGTGCGCCTTGCGTTGTCGGGGCGTCATGCGGCGTCTCCGGGTCGTCCGGCGGTCAGCCAGCGGATGGCGAGGTACGGCCACAGCGCCGCCGCGCCGGGGAGGATGAGCAAGCGGAAGCCGATCGGTCCGCCGACGGCGTTCGGGTCGAGCCGTCCCGCGCCGATCGTCACGAACGCGACGGCGAACAGCACGCCGATCCCCGCGTAGCCGAGCAGGATATTGACGATGAGTTCAGCCATGGCGACGACGCTCCGGGGACGGGGGTCCCGAGGGGGGAGGCGTGAGTCGGACGCGGGCCCGCGTCCTGACAGGCGTCACCATAAATCAGGCGGGTTGGGTTGTCGTCGGGGAATCGGCGGGGGGCCGTCGGTCGTGGAGGGCGGGGCGGCGGAGAGTGATCCCGTGGTGGGCGAGGTAGGCCGCCGCGCCGGTCTCGCCCATGTAGCGGACGGCGACGCGGGGATCGAGGGTCGTGAGGTCGCAGAGCATGAGTCCGTCGACAACGTCGCCGAAAAGGGGGTCGGTATTGAAGCCGAGGAGGACGGCGTTGAGTTTGAGGTACTGGCGGACAAGGACGGGGGTGGTTTTTCCGTCGGCCTCGAGTTCGCCCATGATCGCATCGACGTCGCCGAGGTCGCGGACGACGGTGGAGAAGTCGCGACTGCGCCAGAGTCGCGGTTCGCGGAGGCGGATGGGTCGGCGGGGCTGGATCGCCGCGGCGAGGGCGGGCAGGTGGTGGTTGCGCGACAGGAACTGCGTGAGCAGTAGTTTCGACATCGACGCGTAGGAGGCGCTGATGCTGACGGGGCCGAAGAGGTAGCGGTAGCGGGGGTGACGGACCGCGAAGGCGCCGATGCCCTTCCACAGCAGCATGAGCGGGGCGAAGTGTTTCTGGTAATCGGGGTGAACGAAGGAGCGTCCGAGTTCGAGGGCGGGACTGATCTGCTCGATCAGGGTGCGGTCGAAGTCGAAGAGGGTGTAGGTGTACAGGCCCTTCACGCCGGACTGTTCGAGGATGCGGTCGGTCGGCCCGATGCGGTAGCAGCCGGCGATGCGATCGGCGTCATCGTCCCAGACGATGAGGTGCTGATACGTCGCGTCGAACTCGTCGAGGTCGCGGGCCTGACCGACGCCTTCATCCAAGGCGCGGAACGCGACTTCACGGAGGCGCCCGATCTCGAGGAGCGCGTTGGGGATCTCGTCCGCCTCCGCCACGAGGACGCGAAAGACGCCGTGCCGGACGAGCGTGCGGTCGGCGGGCAACGCTTCGATCTCGGCCCGGATGGACGCGGCGGGACGTTCGTCCGCCACCGGCGCGGCGGGCGGGACGACGGGTTCGTTCGCCCGCCGGACCGCATCCGCCAGCACGTACGTGCGCACGCGAAGGTACGAAACCAGGTCGTCGTTCGATTCGAATCGTGCGATGCGCTCGACCGGAATCGCCCGTCCCGCCCGCATGCGGATCGCCCGGCCCTTGCGCCGGATCACCGACCATGGGAGCAGTGCGGTCCGCAGGCGAGGGTGAAGCAGGCCGGCGAGGCTGAAGAGGGCGCCGTTCGACCCTTCGATGTGGACGGGGACGACGGGCGCCTTCGCGAGTCGGATGAGCCCGCCGACGGATTCATGCCAGTCGGGATCGGCGACGGCGCGAAGGTCGTTGCGCCAGTGGGAGACCTCCCCCGCGGGAAAGATCGCGAGCACGTGGCCCTGTCGGACCCAGCGGAGGGCGTCGCGCATGGATGCCGCGTTGCGCTCGACCGCACCGTCGCCTTCGAAGACGTCCGCCTCGAAGATCTTCTCGCGGAGTTCCGGGATGCGGGCGATGAGGCGGTTGGCGAGGAAGCGGGAGTCGGGCCGGATGCGTTCGAGGAGGGCGCCGAGGGCGACGGCTTCCGGGGCGCCGAAGGGGTGGTTGGCGACGATGATCGCGCCGCCGTCGCCGATCGCGCGGTGGAGGTCTTCGAGGTTGATGTCGACGGGCGTACGCATCTGGGTGAGGACGCGATCCCAGAAGCCGATGTCGCGCTGGTCGTCGACGGCGCCCTCGTAGATCCGCTGCAGTCCGTGGAGACCGAGGAGGGATTCGCAGGCGGGGCGCGCGAGCGTCCGCCACGGGCCGTTGAGCGGGCCGCGCAGATCGGGAAGCTGGAACGGTCGGGCGTGCTGCATCAGGGGCGGGTCTCGGGGGCGTGGAGCCCACACGGCACGGTACCGTGCGCGCGGAGGGGCGGCAATGTCGCGTCGCGCTCGCGCCGGGCGGAGGTCAGTCCAGGACGCGCGGCGGGTCATTGACGCGCTTCCGCCGGGGCCGGAGGATGGCGGGCGTCAGCTTCCTTTCCCGCATCCCTGCCTCGGAGGCGTCCATGCCGCAGCGTATCCCTTCCGTGATTCGTCTTTTCGCCGCCCTGCTTTCATGTGGACTGGCGTCAGGCATGCTCGCCGCGAGCGAGGCCGGGTCGGACGCCCGGCCGGCCCCGGAATCGCCGCCGATGAACATCCTCTTCATCATGGCCGACGATCACGGCTGGCAGGCGATCTCGGCGTACGGGTCGATCCTGGATCGGACGCCGCAGATCGACCGGATCGCCCGCGCCGGTGCGCGGCTGGACCGTTTCTTCGTCGGCAATTCGATCTGCGCGCCCGCCCGCGCGACGATCCTCACGGGTCTGCACAGTCATGCGCACGGCGTGATGACGAACGGGAACATGTTCGATGCGGGCCAGCGGACGGCGCCCGCGATGCTCCGAGACGCCGGCTACACGACGGCGCTGGTCGGCAAGTGGCACCTGAAGAACGAGCCGCAGGGGTTCGATTATTACGACCGGCTGCTCGGCCAGGGGCCGTACTACAACCCCGTGATGCGTCGGCTGCAGGCGGACGGTTCGACCGCCGACGTGCGCAATGAGGGGTACACGACGGACGTCATCACGGACAAGGCGGTCGAGTGGCTGCAGAATCGTCCGACGGATCGGCCGTTCGCGTTGTACGTGCAGCACAAGGCGCCGCACCGGGAGTGGTCGCCGCCGCTGCGTCACCTGGAACTGTTCGCGGATCGCGAGATGCCGGCGCCGCCGACGCTCTTCGACGACTGGTCAGGCAAGGGGACGGCCGCGACGCAGCAGGAGATGACGATCGCACGCGATTTCTATCCGCTGGATGTGAAACTGCGGTCGCCGCCGCGGTTGACGGCCGAGCAGCAGGCGGCCTGGGACGCGGCGTACGGTCCGCGAAACGAGGCGATGGCGGCGCAGCAGTTGTCCGGGGATGACCTGACCCGCTGGCGGTACCAGCGGTACGTGAAGGACTATCTGCGGACGGTGCGGGCGGTGGACGAGGGCGTGGGTCGATTGCTGGACGAGCTGGAGCGGCAGGGCCTCGCGGACAACACGCTGGTGATCTACACGTCGGACCAGGGGTGGTATCTCGGCGAGCACGGGTGGTACGACAAACGGTGGATGTACGAGGAGTCGTTCCGCGCGCCGTGTCTCGTGCGCTGGCCGGGCGTGACGCGTCCGGGGAGTTCGATTGATGCGCTCACGCAGAACATCGACATCGCGCCGACGATGCTCGCCGCGGCCGGTCTCGAACCGCCGTCGGACATGCACGGCGTGAGTCTGCGTCCGGTGCTGGACGGCACGCCGCCCTTCGACTGGCGTCGCAGCGTCTTCTACCAGTACTACGAGTTCCCCTCGGTGCACATGGTGCATCGTCACTTCGGCGTGCGGACGGAGCGGTACAAGCTGATGTACTTCTATCTGCTCGACGAGTGGGAGTTCTACGACCTCGAACGCGACCCGGACGAGGTGGACAACCGGATCGACGATCCCGCGTACGCGGACATCATCAGTGAGCTGTCGGACGAGCTGGCGCGTCTGCGGGAGCGGTACGACGTGCCGGATGACACGCGGCCGTGGAAGCGGGATTGAGGTAGAGGAGCCCGCTTACCGTGGGGCATTCGGGGGGCGCTGCGAGTCGACAATGTCGAAGAGGACCTGCCCGTGCTGCGGCTACCAGACCCTGCCGTCCGCCGACGAGCCGACGTGGCTGGACTGTCCGGTCTGTCTGTGGACGGACGCTCCGGCCGATGCTGATCAGGCCGGTGACGGCGATCTGGTCTGGGCCCAGCAGTGCTTTGTCGAGACCGGGGCGTCTTCGGAGCACGTGATCGAGCGTGTTCGCGTCCCGAACGATCAGGAACCCCGGGATCCGGCTTGGTCGCCTCTGGCCGCAGAGCACGATCGACCCAAGGCGAATTTGCTTGCGACCATCCGAGACTCATTCGGCGACGTCATTCCCGGGGAGGGCCTGTCGCTTGATGAGGCGGACGCGGCTGACTCCTATCGCGAAGCGAATCAGCCTCGGCGCCATCAGGATTGGACCGATGTCACCGACGAAGAACTCGGCCAATTCGATGCCTTCTCGTTCCTCCATGCCGACGGATTCCGGTTCTACATACCTGCGTTCATGACATGGTTCCTCCGGCTGAGCCCGTCGTATCGAGTGAGCGACGTCCAGTGTTCATGTTCACGCTCGCCGACGGTCGGAGCGCTCAGTTCGAGGCGATGATCAGTTGGCGTGCGTCAGCGCCTTTCTCGACTTTGTCGAGCGCTACCACCCGCGGTGCTTTCAGAAAGAGGTTGGCAGGGCACGGGAGCGAGGGCTGTGATCCGCCCGGCTGAGGCAGTAGCCACGTGCCAGATGACACGCGGGTCGGGAAGCGGGATTGACGACGGTTCAGATCTTGTGAATGCGGCGGCGCGGCGGCGGCACGGCGTCGGCCGCAGGGTAAGGTCCGTGGGAGGACTGCGGAAGCAGCGCCGGGGTTCGCCGATCGCGCGCGATCAGGGAGACCGCCATGAACCGTCACCGCCGAGCCGTCGACGCCTTCCCACCGACGATCGCGACGGCCGCGATGCTCCTTTGCATGCTGCTGCTGACGACCCCCGCCGCCGGGCACGGCTTTCCGCGGCCGCACGCCTTGCAGCGGTTCATCACGCCCGGCCTTCGGATGCAGGCGGATCTGAAACGCGGGGATGCACGCCTGATCGCGGACATCATGGCTCTTGGCGAAGCGAAGCGGAATGCGGTCGATGAGATCCTCGCGGCGTACGAGGCGGAGTACTTCGAACTCATGCAGAACGTCGATTTCGGCGTTCCGATGACGCCGCAGGGGCCGATCTTTCCCGCGGTCGACGCGGACGCCGCGCCGACGGCTGTCGTCCTTCAACTCGCGCCCGAACTCACCCGGCTGAGTCAAAGCGTCGGTGACTTCCGAACGCGCGCACGCGCGCTGCGGGACGTCGCCATGGCCCGGCTGGCCGAGGCGGTCGACGCTGACGCCGCAGCGAAGCTGCCGGAGGTGGACCGGGCGATCATGCGAGCGCGCTCGCTGCCGCGCGGCGTGGTCGACGGCGAGAAGATCGATCTCATCGCGATCGTCGCCCGACTCGATGTCCCGCCGAAGGTCGCCTCGGCGATCGGCGAGGTGATGCTGAATCACGAGCTGCAACTCCACGATCGGCTGGGTCAGCGCGATCGACTGCTGGCCACGCGACATCAGGAAGTGCGCGCAGGGCTTGAGCAATCGAATCCGGCGGCCGCGCTCGAGGCGTACCGCCGGATCGCCCGCGCCCGAATGGCGATCTGCGGGCTGAATCTGCAGACCATGGGGTTGCTCGAGGCGTTGCTCGTCCCGGCCGGGGCGGACGTCGCGCCGCTGCACGAGGTCCGCCGCGCTGCGTATCCAGCGATCTACGTGGCGAGTCCGGGCGAGATCGCGCTGCTATTGGCGCGGGAGTTTGAGGTGGAGCCGTCGGTCCGCCGTGCACTCGAGTCGATCGAACTCGGTTACCGCGAGCGTCTGCGTCCGATTCAGCTCGACCTGGTGCGGGCCCGACAGGGAGTTCAGTCGCTTGAGTCGACCCGCCGGCTCGCCGGCATTATCGCTCCGGATCTTGACGATCCGACCGGGGCGACGCTCGAGGCCGCGGAGGCGAGCGGCTGGGCGGCCCGTGCGGAACTGGATGACGCGATCGTCGTGCAGTTGCGGCAACTGCTGCCGCCGGATCTGCATGGCACGTTGCCGCCGCCGGCGTCGCGGCCGCGGTGATGATTTGCTAAGAAAGTGCGAAAATTGTCGTATATCGACTTAAAATACGATATAGTAGTCAGTTCTGGCACTTATGACGACTCCTCGGGACATCACCGACGCGGCCGCCCTGACGCTTCTCGGCGAGCGTCTGGCCCGGCATCGCCTGGACCAGAACCGCACGCAGGCGGAGTTGGCCCGGGATGCGGGCGTGTCCAAGCGGACGATCGTGCGCCTGGAGGGCGGCGAGTCCACGCAACTGACGAATCTCATCCGGGTCCTTCGCGCGCTGGGCCTCCTCGGCAACCTCGATGCGCTGGCGCCGCCCTCAACGCCGAGCCCGCTCGAACAACTCCACCGTGAGGGCAGGCGGCGAAAACGCGCGGCGCCGCGCGGCCGTGACGACGCGCCAGTCGGTCCGTGGTCGTGGGGCGAGGATGACACGGGCGGCGAGACATGACGGTCGCGGAGGTTCGCATGTGGGGCCGTCAGATCGGCGCGGTCGCCATCGATGGGCCGGGCGCCATCGGCTCGTTCGAGTACGCCAGGCCGTTCCGGCGCAGCGGGATTGAGATCGCTCCGATCATGATGCCGTTGTCGGATCGCGTGCATCGGTTCGCTGATCTGCCGCGCGAGACGTTTCACGGCCTGCCCGGCCTGCTGGCGGATGCGTTGCCGGACAAGTTCGGGAATGCGGTCATCGACACGTGGCTGGCGGCGCAGGGGCGGTTGCCGGGCGAGATCGATCCGGTCGAGCGTCTGTGCTACACAGGAAACCATGGCATGGGCGCGCTTGAGTTCGCGCCCGCGCTGGGACCGACGTTCGACGAGTCGACCGTGATCCAGATCGATGCCCTCGTCCGACTTGCGAGCGATGTCCTCCGCAGCCGGAGCGGTTTTCAGACGGCGCTGAACCAGACGGCGCTGACCCAGGGCGATGAATCCGCGGCGCTGCAGGACATTCTCCGCGTCGGCGCCTCGGCGGGCGGGGCCCGGGCGAAGGCGATCGTCGCATGGAATCCGAGCACCGGGGAAGTGCGATCCGGACAGGTGAAGGCGCCGGATGGATTCGAGGACTGGCTCCTGAAGTTCGACGGCGTGTCGAACAACCGCGACAAGGAGCTGGCCGACCCGCAAGGCTACGGCGCCATCGAGTACGCCTACTTCCTCATGGCCCGGGCCGCGGGCGTCCGGATGACCGACTGCCGCCTCCTTGAAGAGAACGGACGTCGCCATTTCATGACGCGGCGGTTCGATCGCACGCCGACCGGCGACAAATTGCACATGCAGTCGCTCGGCGCGATCGGACACTTCGACTTCAACAACCCGGCCGCGCACTCGTACGAACAGGCGGTCATCATCATTCGTCGTCTCGGTCTGTCGATGGACGCCATCGAGGAACAGTATCGGCGCATGGCGTTCAACATCGTGGGCAGGAATCAGGATGACCACGTGAAGAACATCGCGTTCCTGATGAACAAGCAGGGCGAGTGGGCCCTTTCCCCCGCGTTTGACGTGTGCTACAGCTTCAACCCATCGGGCGCCTGGACCGCGCGGCACCAGATGTCCATGAACGGCAAACGTGACGGGTTCACCCGTGCGGACTTTCGCCAGTTCGCGAAGACGGCGTCCATGGCCCGCGGACGAGCCGACGCGATGCTGTACGAGGTCGCCGCGGCGGTTGAACGCTGGCCGGAGTTCGCCGAAGCGGCCGGCGTCGAGGACGAGACGGCGGCGCGAATCGCGTCGACCCTTCGGCTGGGGCTGGCGAGAGGCGCCGAGTGACTGGCCAGGTGCGGTCGTTGAATCGATCGCCGAGTTGCGAGGCTCGAAAGGGGTCGAGTTCTGACCTTCCGATCTTCAGGCCAGATCCGGATCCCTTCTGGCCCCTCCTTCCCTCCACCAGCAATCACGTGCCCGCGCGTGATCAGGTCCATGAGCGCAGCTCCCCAAACGACAACCGCCCGACCAGTTGTGATCGGGCGGCGGCTCGCAAAGGCCGAGGTGGGATTCGAACCCACGAATGACGGATTTGCAATCCGTTCCCTTAGTCCACTTGGGTACTCGGCCGGTGGAAGGCCGTACAGCATAAGCCCACGTCGGGCAGGCGGCAACGCGATTTCCGAATTCGACAGGACCCGCGCGCGGAGGCGGTGAAGGGGGTCCGGTCGTGCGGATTCCCGGGGTGGATTATCCGCCGTCGGCCGAGGCGAACGAGGGGGTGCTCGGCTTCTCGGACGGCGCCGACGGGTCGGGCAGCGTGCGGGTCAGGATGGCGCCGCGCAGGTCGACCTCCGGCCCCGGCCGACCCAGCAGCCAGGCCGAGGCGGTGCGCGACTTCACGCGATCGATGCGGGCCTTGAGGGGCCGACGCAGGTCGGGATCCCGGACCGGCGTGAGCGCGCCCGTCCGCCAGTCACGCTGGCAGACGAAGTACACCTGACCCGCTTCGAGCAGGCCGCGATGACCGCCGTAGATGTCCACGCGATGATCGTCCGTCCGACGCGTGATGCGGATCTCGTCGACGCGGGCGGGAAGTGCCGCGCGAATGTGCGCGGCGCCGGTGTCGATCGCCTCCACACTCGCCTTGCCCAGCGGACTGCTCCAGAACACATACGAGTCGATCGTCAGCGCTTCGTACGTCGATGCCGCGTCGCCGTCGGCGCGGGCGCGACCAAGCACGTGGTCGGTCAGCACGATCCGGCCGGATTCGAGTTCAACCACGGTCAGATCGATCGCGCTGAGCGCCTCGTTCGTCGGTCCGAAGAGACGGGTGCGCCGAACGTTCTTCGCGAGCGCGGCGGTGTGCAGGAAATCCGTCACCTTGCCCGTGACCACGAAGTCGACCCGCGGGTGGCGTTCCTTGATGGCCTGGAGCGCCCGGGTGCGGCCGGGACCGTCGAGGCGGAGTGCGGCGGCGGCGAGGTCGGCGATCTCGGGGTTGTGCCAGATGTCGACGCCGCCGGCGGGGTCGTTCATGAGACGCCGCGTCATGGCCTCGCCGAGGCCCTCGCCGATGTCGGGCCAGTTGACGGCGGCCCGCGGGGGGTTCTCGAAGGACCCGAGAACGATGATCGGTCGGCCGTACGTGTCCGGCGGGCCGTCGTCGGTGATGGTGAGGGCGGTGGGGGGCCGGTCGTAGGTCGTCCGGGACTCGCTCCACGGCATGGCGCGGCAGCCGGCCAGCGCGACGACGAGCGTGGCGAGGAGCATCGGCGCGACGACGCCGGGCCGGCGGCGCGCGCGGACGTCGGCAGAAATTGCGGATTCGTGACCAGCGTTCATGAGGGAGACATCGGTTGTCGATGGAATGCGGCTTGAAAGGGGGCGAGGCGGATGACTTCGGGTCGATGGGAGGGGCACGCGGATCGGCGTGGGCTCTATACTTCGTCGCGTTGCGCGGGTCCGCCGCGCCGCCCGCGTCGGAAGGCGTCTTTCTCGAACGTGCGCACGCGTTCGTTCCCCACGGAGGCTCTGACCATGATCGTCACCAGGCCGCTGTCACGTGTCTGTCTCGCCGGCGTCGCCGCGTTGCTCGCGGGCGGGGTCGGGCATGGGGTGTGGGGTCAGTCGACGTCGGAGCCGCCGGCGGTCGAGCGTACGATCGACACCGCGATGGAGAACGCGGCGGAGGGCGGCGAGCCGAAGCGCGGCGTGTCGGCGCAGACGCTGGACCTGGGTCGGCTGCGTCCGGCGAAGGCGGCGTTGCTGCGGGAGGGATCGCACCTGGTGGAGACGCCGGGCGTGATGGTTCAGGATCCGGAGACGAAGTGGTGGCACTTCGTGGTGCAGGGGGATGATCCCGCGTCGCCGCACTACGACCTCGTGATGCTCCCCTGCATGGTGCTGGATGAAATGCAGCACCTCGTGACGTCGATGCCGCCGGAGGAGACGATCCTTTTCGAGGTCACGGGTCAGGTCTTCGTGTATCGCAATCGGAATTACCTGCTGCCCACGTACGCGCCGCGGCTGCTGCGGCTCGCGCCGACGCCGGACATGACGATCACCCCGGTCGACGCGGAGGCGCCGCCGGCGGGGGCGGGGAGCGCGGCGGACGTGGAGCGTCAGTTGGAGCGGGCGGTGCAGGCGCTGGCGTCCGCCGGCGATGCGCGTCCGGGTCGACGGTCAGCGGACGGCGGATCGAGCGACACGACGGCGGAGGGCCGTCTGGCCCCGGAGGGGTCGTTCATCATGAATCGCCGGGGGACGGTGTCGCGTCATTCGTCGGGGGCATGGGTGCTGACGTTCGATGCGGACGCATCGGGTCTGGCGGATCCGCCGATGGTGCTGCTGCCGGGTCGTCAGCTGGAGCGTCTCGAGGCGTATCTGCAGGCGTCGCCGGGGCGTCCGACGGTGCTGGTGTCGGGTCGGGCGTATCTGTACCGGGGTCGGAACTATCTGCAGCCGACGCTCATCCGGCAGGCGACGGGGGCGACCCCGATGACGCCGGGCGGGTGAGGCGGGGCGCCAGGCCCGGAGTGGTTTTTCCGCTCCGTCGCGGCGGGCCCGCCGCACGCGCGCTTCGCGCACTTCGTGGCCGATTGATCGGCGGCTGCGTTTCGGCGGGGTTGGCCCTAGCGAATCGGGACCAGAGCCGCGCGAATGCGGCCGTCGGGGCGAGCGGGGAACTGAATCGGCCGTATGATGACGATGGTGGATTGGTGCGCCCGCGGCGTGACGACGTGTCGTCGCGACGATCCCTGATGTCTGCTGATGTCCTGCTTGCAAGTGTCTGATTTGGAGTGATTTCCATGGTTTCACGAGCTTCTCGCACCGGCCGCGGCTTCTCGCTGGTCGAGATCCTGGTGACGGTGGGGCTGGTGCTGGTGCTGCTTGGCATTCTGCTGCCGGCGTTGAAGGCGGTGCGATCGAGCGGCCGGCAGTTGTCGGCGACGAACAACCTCCGTCAGATCGCGGCGTTCATGACTGCGTACGCCAACGCGAACCGCGACATGGTGGTGCCGAGCGAGTTCGATTACCAGGGGACGCCGTATCCGGGGAAGGCCCGTTCGGCGGAGGCGATCGAGCTGGGCGAGCGGTTCCGGGGCACGTGGGCGGACATCCTGTGGGTGGACAACGGGTTCCCGGCGATCCCGCCGATGAAGGCGATCGTGGGGCACGACTACCAGACGATGGCGCCGGACAACGCGGTCTACGAGAACCAGCCGAACTTTGACCAGAGTCCATTCCGTTCGCCGGCCCTGAACAGCCGGGACTATCGGGAGGGCGACGGCGAGCCGCTGCCGCGCGGCACGGGGGCGGATGCGATCGGTCTCCCGGGCTATTTCGCGGCGAACCAGTACTTCCAGATGGTTCCGGAGCCGGATCCGTTCGGGGGTGGCGACGTGATCTACCCGCGTGGGGTGACGTACACGCAGTTGCGTCGGCCGGCGAATTCGCTGTACCTGATTGATTCGGTGGCGGGGTGGACGATCGAGGACGAGGATCTCATGGTCTGGGATCCGGAGGCGGACGAGTTCCAGATCGACTTCCGGTACTCGGATCAATGTCTGATTCTGTTCCTGGATGGTCATGTGGATACGCAGAACGAGTGGGCGGATCTGGACGATCTGGAGACGAAGCGTCAGGTGCTTGTGCGGGATCTGGCGCCGGAGGGGTGACGGGTCGGCGTCGGGGGGCCTGGTCGGGGGGGTCTGGCCTGGGATGGGGGGTCGGCGGATTCCGTTCAAAACCGGGGTCCGGGAGGTTGAAAGGCCTTGCCATCGAGCCTGTCGCGGCTACACTACGCGTCTTACCGCCGTCCGCATCCGGGCGGCGGTTGTTTCAGCCCCCGCGGGTGGGTCGCGGCGTGCTGGCTCGGCGGTCGCGTTGATGTGACGGCGGGGTCGGCGGCCGGAGTCGCCACCGTAGCTCAGTGGTAGAGCACACCCTTGGTAAGGGTGAGGTCACGGGTTCAAGTCCCGTCGGTGGCTTTCGCGTGCGACGTCGTGTGGCGTCGCGGTGCAACGTCGAAGGGCGTTGCCGCGTTGAGGTCCGGCGCATCGTCGCGTCGGGTCGAACCTTGACGGCGGCATGTGCGACTTGTGCGTGCCCCGAGTTTTCCCTGGCAGGGCCGGTTGACGCGACACGCGGACCGGCGAACACGTTTCTGGAGACTATATCGCGATGGCCAAGGAGACCTTTGTTCGCTCAAAGCCGCACGTCAACGTCGGCACCATCGGTCACATCGACCACGGCAAGACCACGCTGACGGCGGCGATCACCATGCGCCAGGCGTCGAAGAATCTGGGCTCGGCGAAGGCGTTCGACCAGATCGACAACGCGCCGGAAGAGAAGGAGCGCGGCATCACGATCGCGACGTCGCACCAGGAGTACGAGTCGCCGACGCGTCACTACGCGCACGTCGACTGTCCTGGTCACGCCGACTACGTGAAGAACATGATCACGGGCGCCGCCCAGATGGACGGCGCGATCCTCGTGGTCGCCGCGACGGACGGCCCGATGCCGCAGACGCGTGAGCACATCCTGCTCGCCCGTCAGGTCGGCGTGCCGTACATCGTCGTCTTCCTCAACAAGTGCGACATGGTCGACGACGAGGAGCTGATCGAGCTCGTGGAGATGGAGATCCGCGAACTGCTCAACCAGTACGACTTCCCCGGCGACGACACCCCGATCATCCGCGGCTCGGCCCTGAAGGTCGTGGAGTCGGAGGGCAAGGACGACGACGCCGGCAAGTGCGTCGACGAGCTGATCGACACGCTCGACTCGTACATCCCCGAGCCCGAGCGTGAGAACGACAAGCCGTTCCTCATGTCGATCGAAGACGTGTTCTCGATCAAGGGTCGCGGCACGGTCGTGACCGGTCGTATCGAGCGCGGCATCGTCAAGGTCGGCGACGAAGTCGAGATCGTCGGTCTCGCCGAAGCGCCGAGCAAGACGACCGTGACCGGCGTCGAGATGTTCAACAAGCTGCTCGAATCGGGCGAAGCGGGCGACAACATCGGCGCCCTGCTCCGCGGCGTGGAAAAGGACGACGTGACGCGCGGCCAGGTGCTGTGCAAGCCGGGTTCGATCACGCCGCACACCAAGTTCGAGGCGGAGGTCTACGTGCTGACCAAGGAGGAAGGCGGCCGTCACACGCCGTTCTTCTCCGGCTACCAGCCGCAGTTCTACTTCCGCACCACGGACGTGACCGGCAAGCTCGATCTTCTCGGCGGCGCGGAAATGTGCATGCCGGGCGACAACGTCACCATGTCCATCGACCTTCGCGACAAGCCGATCGCGATGGAAGAGGGGCTTCGTTTCGCGGTCCGCGAAGGCGGCCGCACCGTCGGTTCGGGCGTCGTCTCGAAGGTCATCGAGTAACGACGTTCGTCCCGGTCGGGACGCTGAAAGTACGGCGCCGGCCGGCCGTCCCTCGCGACGGCCGGCCGTCCGCCTCTGACCTGCCTTGAAAGGGCGACCACGCCATGGCCAAGAAAGCACAGGATCGCGAGTACGTGTGGCTGCAGTGCTCCGAGAGCGGCGACCTGAACTACCGGACGGAGATCCGGGTGAAGGGCGGCATCGCGGAGAAGCTCAAGGCGGGATTGAAGAAGTATTCTCCCCGTCTTCGCAAGCACACGCTGCATAAGATCAAGCGGAAGTAAATCACGCCGGCGCCGCGCGTCGGCGCCCGAATCATCCGGCGAGGCGTTCTGCGTCTCGCGACAGGAACGCCAGTAGCTCAATTGGCAGAGCAGCGGATTCCAAATCCGCAGGTTGAGTGTTCGAGTCACTCCTGGCGTGTTCCGCCGCGGATCGTCCCCGATGCGATGATCCGTTTCGCAGACCAGAATCAGACGACGACGACGACGGAGGTCGGACCCCATGTCAGCCGCGGGAATCTACAAGCCGGGTCAGGGTTACTGGACGCGGATGGTCACCGCCATCAGCGCCGGCCTGCTCACCGGCATGGGCATGTACTGGCTGTGGGGCCAGGTCGAGAGCGTGCGGATCGGCGATCTCCAGCCGGTCTACATTCAGGGCGGCGCGGTCGTGATCATCGCGTCGGTGTGCGGCCTGCTCGGCTACTGGCTCATCGGTCGCCACCGCAAGGTCGTCGACTTCATGGTCGCCACCGAAGGCGAAATGAAGAAGGTGAACTGGTCCACGCGTCGTGAGGTGCTGGGGGCGACGTGGGTCGTCATCGGCCTCACGATCCTGATCGCGATCTGGTGCCGGCTCTTCGACCTCGTCTTCCTCTGGTTCTTCCAGACGATCAAGGTCCTCGAGACCTCCGGCTGAGTCGGTCGCGCGGCGTCGCCGGTTATTCGGCCGCACGCTCGCGCCGCCTTCGCGCCCCGCCCGTGCAGGAGCGTTCATGAACAACGATTCGCTGTCGCATTCATCGTCCGATCGTCCCGAGCCGACCGCCCCGGCCGCTGACGCGACCGACGCCGATCCGGACACGCAAGGATCCGAGACCACGATGTCCTCCGAGCCGACCACTGACACCCCGACGGCCGCCAACGAGGCGGACACCGCCCCCGCCCGGACGCCCGAAAATGCGCCCGCGGAGCCGACGACCGACGCGTCGTCCACCCCCGCCTCCGCCGCGCCGACCGACGCCTCCGTCCCCGGCGAACACGCCGCCGCCCCGGAAGATGACGCGCCGGGTTCGGCCGCGGAGCAGGCGGCCTCACGGAAGAACCTCGCCGCGGGTCGTGCGTCGTCCGCCAAGGGCGGTCCCACGCTCAAGGGCGCCGGCGTCGCCACCATGGCCCCGATCGCGGGCGGACGCGTGGAGGGGGACCAGGATGTCGCCGAGGACGCCCGTCCGCCCGAGGACGAGCAGTTCGACCCCGCGGTCGACCTGCCGATGTACCGCCCGGGCATGGACTGGTTCGTGCTCCGCGTGGCGTCGAACAAGGAGAGCTACGTCCGCGAGACGCTGCTCAAGAAGGTCGAGATCGAAGGGCTCGGCGAACTCGTCGGCCGCATCATGGTGCCGACCGAGAAGACCAAGACGCTCAAGGGCGGCAAGACGCGGATCGTCGAGACGAAGCTCTACCCGGGCTACGTGTTCGTCGAGATGGCGCTGGAGGCGGACGGCCGCATTCCGCAGGACGTCTTCTTCCTGATCAAGGAGACGACCGGCGTCGGCGACTTCGTCGGCACCGCCGGCCACCCGACGCCGATGGGTCGGCATGAAGTCGAGAAGATGCTGTTCGACTCCCGCCGGCCGGACGAGACCCCGTCGGTCAAGATGGAGTTCGAGTCGGGCGACCATGTCCTCATCAAGGAAGGGCCGTTCGAGAACTACGAAGGCACCGTCGACGAGGTCCTGCCGGACAAGGGACTGGTCCGCGTGCTGGTGACGATCTTCGGCCGCCAGGCCCCGATCGAACTCCAGTACTGGCAGATCTCGAAGATCGAGAACTGACCCCGACCCGCCCTCCCCCGGCCCGGCCCGTCGGCCGGATCAAGACGTATCCGCGATCGCCGATGGGTGGCGGGCCGATCGTGTCCCGCGGCGGGCGGATCGGCCGTGCCGGTCGTCTGACGGCGGTTTTCGGACGCGTTCGGGCGGGGCATGTCCGACGAAATCTGCCCCGCTCGGCTGACTTCGTCAGGGGATGGCGCTAGGATGCCTGCGGTGAGATCATGGTCTGTTCGGCAGGCCGGAAAGGATCACGCGGCGGCCCAGGGTGAGCCGTCATCCCCCACTGTGCGACTTTCCGACTCCGGGAGAACGGCGCGAACCCGGAGGCGAGTACAACCGATCTGCGACCGATCCATCGACGGATGGATCCCTTTCTGTCCGCGCCCCCGATAGCGAGAGTCCCAATCGCCATGCCTGAGTTCCCCCACACTTCCGACGCTGCATCCGGCGCTGCCCGTGGACGCGAGGCCGATCTCTCGGTGCTGACCCCGCGTCAACGCGAGGTCCTCGACCTTCTGCTCGAAGGTCTCTCCGAGAAGGAGATCGCAGGCCGTCTCGTGCTCAGCCGGCATACGGTTCACAATCACATTCGCGGCATCTACCGCTCGATGGGCGTGTCGAGCCGCTATGAACTCTTCGCCAAGTGCACCGCCATCGGCGACGACGGCGCGACCGCCGGTTCGATGTCGACCGACGCGGTGCTCGCGGCGCTCCCCGAAGTCGTCCTGCAGACGACGAAGGACGGCGCGGTCGAATACATCAACCGCACCGGCGACGGCGTCCGTCAGGCCGACATCGTCGGCAAGCCGATCTTCGACTGGATCGCCCCCGATGATCGCGAGACGCTCCGGCGCGACTGGCCGGCCATCGTGAACGGCAAGGGCGCGCACCAGCGGTCCTTCGGCGCCCTCGGTGATCACGGCGCCTATCGCAAGTTCGACGCCCTGATCCAGCCCGCCGGGAACAGCGTCGTCGTCTCCTGCCGCGAACAGAGCGAGGCGGGCGGCGGGAGCCGGAACAACGCGGCGTTCGCCCGTCCGGCCGCCCTTCACGCCGCGGGTCAGTAATCAGACTCGTCCGACAGGTCCCCGAGTCGGCGACCCGGGACTTGCAATCGCGTGGATGAGATTCCACAGTACACCGTCGCTTTCAGCGGCGGTGTTTTTCTGTGATGAGATGAGAGGGACGGGCGGGGGCGTCCGCCTGGTGCGCGCGAGCGACGCCGGGATGCACGAGGGGCGCCCATGGCCGCATCAGAACTCGCCGGACCCGGATCGGACGCCTCGCCTCGCGAACCGGTCGCGCCGTCCGCGGCGGGCCCGATCCGCGAAGCGCAACGGATCGACTCGATCGACGCCGTGCGCGGCTTTGCGATTCTCGGCATCTTCCTCGTCAACATCGGTCTGTTCGGTCAGCCGATCTTCCACGCCATGGGCTTCGGCGCGTCCGAGCTTCCGACGCTGGACATCGCCGCGAAGAATTTCGTTCGCGTCTTCGGCGAGTTCAAGTTCATGTCGCTGTTCGCCCTGCTCTTCGGGGCGGGCTTCGTCATCCAGTCGCACCGCGCTCGCCAGGCGGGTCGGGCCTTCGCCGGTCCCTACCTGCGGCGGATGGGGTTGCTGCTGCTGATCGGTCTGATCCACGCGTGGTTGTTCTGGTACGGCGACATTCTCGTCATGTACGCGACGATTGGCGTCGGGCTGCTCATCGTGCGCGATGTGTCCGGCCGCGCGTTGCTCATCCTCGGCCTGACGGTGTTCCTGCTCGGCGGGTTGTGGATGGGAGGCTACAACCTGCTGATGTCGCAGTTCGAGATGCCGATGCCGGAGGAGATCACGGTCGACGCGGCGCTGCCCGCGTGGGATCGGTTCATGGCGTACTTTGAGGCGTCGGGATACATGACGTTCTCGCCGATGGGGGCGGAGGCGGAGATTGTTGCGTATCAGGAAGGGCCGTGGCTCGCGGCGTTCCTGGCGCGTTTCTCCACGTGGGCGGGCATGATGGTCTTCGCGGTGATCATCGGCGGTTTCGGACTGCGGGTGGTGGCGCAGTTCCTCCTCGGCGCCGCGCTGATGAAACTTGGTTTCTTCGCCCCGGAGCGTCGCGCCTGGCGAAAGCGGGCGGCGATCTGGGGGCTCGCGATCGGCGTGCCCCTTGAGATGGCGTCGGCGCTCTGGCTTGTGCAGGCGGGGGAAACGCAGGGGAACATGGCGATCTACCAGAGCGTGCACTTCGTCTGGAGTCTGATCCTGATGTTCGGGTATCTCGGTCTGATCGGCGTGCTCGTCGATGCGGGCGCCCTGCGGTGGCTGGTCACCGGCCTGCGTGCGGTGGGCCGGATGGCGTTGTCCAACTATCTGCTGCAGACGCTGGTCACGACGACGATCATGTATTCGTACGGCTTCGGACAGTTCGGCCGCTGGTCCCCGTCGGCGATGGTGGCGTACGTGTTCGTCTTCTTCGCGATCCAGATGGTGCTGAGCGTGTTGTGGCTGAAGGCGTTTCGATTCGGACCGCTCGAATGGCTGTGGCGGGCGGGGACGTACTGGACATTGCCGAAGATGCGTCGGGAGGCTGCGTCGCCGGGCGCTTCGTCGTGACATGACAACGACCCGCCGCGCGGGCGCGGCGGGTCGGAGATCGATACGACGGCGGGCGGCTCAGGGTCCGACCGGCGATCCGCTGAGGGCGAAGCCGCTCATGCCGGCGCCGACGAAGCTGAGGATCACAAACACCGTCCAGGCGATCATCACGTTTCGGATGTTCGCGGGGGTCGCGTTCATCCAGCCCCAGATGAACGCCCACAGTCCGCAGATGATGCCGATGATCCCGTGCACCACCCCGGCCTGCTGGAACATCTTGATCAGCACGATGATCCAGCAGACGAGTCCGCCGATTGCGCCGATGCCGTAAAGTGCGGCTCCCATAGTGCGTCTCTCCAAGCGCGGCGGGTCAGGCTGCGACGTGCAGGCGATCCCCCCGCATGTGTCAAAGGCTACGCGGATTCGCAGGTTTCGCAAATCAGAACGATCGCACGAGCCAGTAGATCACGAGCGCGCCGAGTGCGATCGCGGTCGCGCCGGTCGTTCCTTCCACGCGGGCGGTCGCCGCCACGTACCGACGTCGAAGGTGTCCGGGGAGCAGGAGCGAGACCGCGAGCAGAAGCAGCGCCAGCGCGACAAGCGGAGCAAAGGCATGGAGTTCCATCATCCGGGACCATTCGCCGCGCACCCCCGCCTCGACCGAGCGCGACAGTCCGCAGCCGGGGCAGGCGTGCCCGGTCGCGGCCTGCAACGGGCATCGCCAGACCAGCGGCGACTCCAGTCGCACCGCCGCAACCTGGGCCACGACGACGCCGACCACGACCGCCGCGACCCACCGTCGCCGCATGATCGACGCCAGCACCGCGAGCCGATCACGTCGACCGCGGGCGTCGTCGGTCATCGCCCCCGGTTCTCCTCGATCGACAGGTCGGGATGATCCGGCGGGGGCGGGATGACCACCGGCGTCTCGTCGATGCGTGCCTGGAGGTTTCGGATCGCGGCCATGAGCTGGGCGTCCCCGCCGTTGAAGGTGGCGACGGGAAGATTGTCGACGACGATGTCCGGGTCGACGCCGTGGCCTTCGATCAGCCATTCGCCCTCGGGTCCGTAGACGCCGAACTCCGCGGCGGTGGCCATGCCGCGATCGGCGAGCGGGGTGTTGAACGACAGCCAGATCTCGCCGCCCCACGTTCGCGTGCCGATGACGGGTCCGAGGCCGAGACGGCGGAAGCCTTCCGCGAACGCCTCGCCGTCGGAGGCGGTGCGTTCGTCGCAGAGGACGACCATGTGTCCGGGGAAGGCGTACTGCATGTTCCAGGTCGGGTCGCCGTTGCGGCCCTGCCAGTACATCCAGATCTCGCGCATGAGTTTCGAGAGGATCCACGAATCGATGTTGCCGCCGCTGTTATGGCGGACGTCGAGGATGAGTCCCTTGCGGTTGAAGACGGGGTAGTACTGCTCCGCCCACTGCGCGTAGTTGCCCTGTCCCATCGCGCGGATGTGCACGTAGCCGAGTTCGCCGTCGCCTTCGGTCTCGACCATGAGGCGGCGCTCCTCGACCCAGTGCTCGTAGCGCAGGCTGGACGCCGCGCGGGTCGACATCGGCGTCACGAGGACCGCGCGTTCCTCCCCCTCGCCGTCGCGGACGTGGAGCAGCACCGGTTGTCCCGCGGTGTTGCGGAGCGCCATGCCGAAGTGGGGGAGATCCGCGGCGGGCTGTCCGTTGACGCGGGTGATGAGTTCGCCGACGTCGACCCGCGACTTCGGTCGGTCGAGGGGGGAGCGTTCATCGGGTCGGTCGCGGTCGCCGCGATAGATCTGCGCGACCCGCCAGCCGTCGGCGACGCGTTCGAGTCGCGCCCCGAGGTCGCCCTGGGCGATCTGTTCGGGGCCGTCGCGGAAGTCGCCGCCGAAGACGTACATGTGGAGGGTCGAGAGTTCGCCGACCATCTGCTGGAGGATGTCGCTGAGTTCGCCCCGCGTGGTGACGCGGTCGACCAGGGGGGCGTACTTGTCGCGCATCGCGGTCCAGTCGACGCCGTGCATGTCGCGGTCGTAGAAGAAGTCGCGCTCCATCCGCCAGGCGTCGTTGAACATCTGTCGCCATTCCTCGCGCGGGTCGTAGGCGAACTTCCAGCCGCCGAGCGGCAGCGCGCCCTTGCCGATCGCCTTCTCGTCGGCGCCGACCTTCGCGATATGGATCCCGCTCCCCTTCCGGACGAGCAGATGCGTGCGGTCGCCCGAGAGTTGCAGGTCCGAGACCCCGGCGATCACCGTCTTCACCTCCGGCTTCGCGTCCCGCTTGATCGCCAGCGACTGCAGCGTCGCGCCCGGACCGTCGGGATTCGCGGCGAGCCAGAGCAGCCGGTCCTTCGCGACCCGCAGGCTGGCGTACTCGCCCCGCGGAACGGGCGCGATCATCAGGTCGTCGATGGCGCGGCTGAAGTCCATCTCGATGCGTTCGACGGCGTCGTCTTCTGTTTCGTCGTCGGTCTCGCCATCGGCGTCCGCCTCCCCGGCCGCCTCCGCGTCATCGTCGTTGTCTTCATCACCGTCCGCATCGTCGTCGTCTTCGTCTTCGTCCTTCGCCTTCGCGTCGGCGAGGTCAAGTTCATCGTCGGTGACGAAGGGCGAACGCGTCTGGCCCTGGAGGGGGGCGAGGTAGATCCGGGTCGTCTTGTGCAGGTGGGGATCGGGCTGATTTCGTCCCCACGGGCTGGCGACGCTGGTGGTCAGGTCGCGTTCGGAGAGGAAGTACATCCACGCGCCGTCGGTCGTCCACTGCGGACTGAAGCTGTGCACCCGCTCGCTCGTCACCGGCGTGACCGAACCGTCCGCGCGGTCGTAGACCTTGATCCGTCCCAGCGTGTTGGACTCGATGAACACGAAGGCGAGCCGCTGCGAATCGGGCGACCACGCGAGATCAACGATCTGATCGGCCGCGGACTGCGCGACGCGGATCGTCTGATTCCCGTTGAGGTCGCGAATCCAGAGCGTCCAGTCGTTGTCGGTGTACGCGATGTGCGTCCCGTCCGGCGAGACCACGGGCTCGTTGCGGAAGACGGTGCTGTCATCGGTGAGTTGCACGCGATCGCCGACGCCGTTGGCGGGGAAGGTCCAGAATTCGAGTTCGTCGCTCTCGTCGGAGACCGCAACCAGCGTCTCGCCGTCCGGCATCCAGCGGGCGTTGCGGTAGCGGACGTCCGTCGAGCGGGTCGCCCGCACGCGTCGACGGGTGGGGTCGACGGGGACGGTGAAGACTTCGCCGCGGACGGTCAGCGCCGCGGCGGATCCGTCCGGCGCGATGTGCACGCTCGTCAGGTACTCCATCGGCTTCAGCAGCCAGCGTTCGCGGGTCTGATCGAAATCGGATGCGAGCGTGACGTCAAGTTCGCGGGATTCATTCGCGCCGATGTCGTACAGCCACAGATCGGCGCCGCGCCGGTAGACGATGCGGCCGTCGTGGAGGGACGGCTCCTTGACGTCGAACGCGGCGTGCATCGTGTGCTGCCGGAGATCATCGCCGTCGGGCGTCATCGACCAGATGTTCATCGTGTCGTCGCGGTCGGAGATGAAGTACACCCGGCCGTCCCACCACATCGGGGCGGTGCTTGTTCCGTCGTAGTCGGTCGTGAGCGGCGTCGCCTCCGCCTCGCCGGTCGCGTAGCGCCAGAGTTGCTGAGCGGTCCCGCCCTTATAGCGTTTGGTGTGACTGCCCTGGAACGGGAGGCGTGTGAAGACGAGCACCTCGCCGTCGGGACCGAACGCGCCGTCGCTCGCCTGGTGCAGCGGGACGCGGGTCGTCGTGTTCGTCGCGATGTCGACGAGGGCGAGTTGCTGATCCGGGAGCGTCGAGAACGCGCGGGTCGAGTAGAGGATCGAGGCGCCGTCGGGCGTCCAGCCGATTGCTTCGGCCCGGTCCGCGCCGTACGTCCGTCGCATCGGCGCGCCGCCCGCGAGGGGCATCGTGTAGATCTCGGTCGGCCCTTCGTACGCCGCGTTGAAGACGAGCATCGTCCCGTCAGGCGAGAAGTTCGGATGCGTCTCCTCGTCCGGATGGGTCGTGAGCCGTTGCGCGACGCCGCCGTCCGTCGACACCCGCCAGAGGTCGCCCTCGGCGGAGAAGACGATCGTGTCGCCGTGGAGCGTCGGCATGCGGTAGTAGCCGAGGTCGTTCGCGGCGAGGGCCGTCGACGCGAAGAGGAGCCCGGGAGCCCCGAGAACGAAAGCGAAGCAGCGGGTCGTGCGCACGGTGATGTCCTCCTGCCGCGCGGCTCGTGCGCGGCGTCGGAATCACTATACCGGAGCCTCCGGGCCATGTTTCAGTCGCGGAAGATCGCTGCGTGGATCGCCATATACAGCAGAAAGAGCGGCGGTAGTCCGATGCCGACGATGATCACGCCGAGCAGCCGCTTCAGCCGCCGGGCCGACCCGTGCAGGGGCCGCCGCGCATAGGTCTCGCGATCGTCCGGATCGAACATCCGTCCGCATTCGGGGCAGATCGTCGTGGCGCCGTTGCGCAGGTTGTAGCCGCAATCCAGGCGGTACATGTCACACCAGCACGTCCAGCACGCCGAGTCCGCCGAGCACGCAGCTGATCACGCCGTTGATCGTGAAGAACGCGAGCGCGATCTTCGTCGTCCCCCAGCGCGAGACGGTGAGGTGTTCGTAGAGCAGCAGACCGATCACGATGGCGACGCCCGCGCCGAAGAGCCAGGTGAGGCGGGGGTCGATCAGCGCGGCGGCGACGAGACACGCCGCCGCGCCCGTGTGAAGGATCCGGCTCACCCACATCGCGCGGGTCGGACCGAGTCGGCTCGGCAGGCTGTGGAGGCCTTCCTCGCGGTCGACGTCGACGTCCTGGAGGGCGTAGATCACATCGAACCCGGCGACCCAGCCGAGCACCATCGCGCTGAGCAGCCACAGGGCGGGCTGTTCGACGATCGCCGGGGGATGGACGGCGAGCGCCGCCGCGAGCGGACTGATCGCGAGGCTTGATCCGAGGTAGACGTGGCACCACATCGTGAAGCGTTTGAAGACGCCGTAGGCGCAGATCCACGCGAGGACGGGGAGGCCGAGGATCAGCGGCCAGGGGTTGGCGTCGACGAACCAGAAGCCGGCGCAGACGAGCAGGAAGAGGACGGTGCAGACGCCGATCGCGCTCGCGGCGGTTCGGGGCGAGAGTCGCCCGCTGGGGATCGCCCGTCCGGCGGTGCGGGGATTGCGGGCGTCGATGCGCCGGTCAAGCAGTCGGTTGGACAGCATCGCCGCGGTGCGGGCGATCACCATGGCGACGACGACGAGCAGGAGTTGCAGTCCGAAGGTCCGCCAGTCGATCGGGGCCGCGGTCGGTCGGGCCGCGAGGAAGGCCGCGAGCACGGCGAACGGGAGGGCGAAGAGGCTGTGGGCGAGTTTGATGTCCGCCGCGATGGTGCGCACGTTGGCGACGAGTCCGGGCGTGGCGGCGGTCGAGGCGGAGGCGGTCATGCCGTCATCCTAGGAGTCGTCGGCGTCGTCGTCGTCCGTCGCCGGTCGCAGCCGCACTTCGAGCAGTTCGCCCGCGGCGGGGATCACGTCGACGGCGTCGGGATCTCGTCGCCACACGTCGGACGGCGTGTCGAGCGGGTGGGATTCGAGGGTGATCTCGATCGGCGGATACCCGGCGGCGGCGATGAAGAGTTCGACCGGGGCGCCCCGTCGGCTCTCGATGATCGCGTGTCCGGACGCGTCGGTGCGACCGACCACCGGCGGCGGGGGGCTCGTGTTCAGCGTCTCGTACGGCGGGATGGGCAGGAAGAAGTTGAGGAGGTGCACCCGGACGGTGGCGTCGGCGACCGGCTTCCGGGTCGCGGCGTCGCGCACTTCGACCCGCATCGGGGCCGGCGACCCGACTGAACAGGCGGCGAGCATCAGCGTGATCAGCCCGAGCAGGGCGGCGGAGCGGGTCTGGCGAAGGGTCGGCCGCGTCATGCGGGCAGTGTACTTGCGAAAGCGCTGCGGTTCCCGAGAATGGCCCCCCCGACGCGGATGTCCGCGGACGGGCCCGATCCTCACGAGGTGCGAGATGTCCAAGCCGAAGACCGCCATCACCCCGACCCGCGACGAGAACTACCCGGAGTGGTACCAGCAGGTCGTTCGCGCGGCGGATCTCGCCGAGTCCTCCGACGTGCGCGGCTGCATGGTGATCAAGCCGTGGGGCTACGCCATATGGGAGAACGTCCAGCACGATCTGGACGCGATGTTCAAGGCCACCGGTCACCGCAACGCCTACTTCCCGCTCTTCATCCCGCTCAGTTTCCTCGAAAAGGAAGCAGAGCACGTGGAAGGCTTCGCCAAGGAGTGCGCGGTCGTCACGCACCACCGGCTGGAGGCGGGTCCGGACGGCGGCCTCGTGCCGGCGGGCAAGCTGGAGGAGCCGCTGGTCGTGCGTCCGACGTCGGAGACGATCATCGGCGCCGCGTTCTCCCGCTGGGTGCAGTCCTACCGCGACCTGCCGCTGCTGATCAACCAGTGGGCGAATGTTGTCCGCTGGGAGATGCGCACGCGGATCTTTCTGCGCACGACCGAATTCCTCTGGCAGGAGGGCCACACCGTGCACGCCACGGAACAGGAGGCGGTCGACGAGACGCTCCAGATGCTGGACGTCTACGCGACCTTCGCGGAGGAGCACATGGCGATGCCGGTCATCACCGGGGCGAAGACCGCGAACGAGCGATTCCCCGGTGCGGTCGACACGTACTGCATCGAGGCGATGATGCAGGATCGCAAGGCGTTGCAGGCGGGGACGAGCCACTTCCTCGGGCAGAACTTCTCGAAGGCGTCGGACATCAAGTTCCTGGATGACCAGGGCGAGCAGCAGTTCGCATGGACGACGTCGTGGGGCGTGTCGACGCGTCTGCTGGGGGCGATGATCATGACGCACAGTGATGATGATGGTCTCGTGCTTCCGCCGCGCCTGGCCCCCGCCCACGTGGTGATCATGCCGATCACGTTCAAGGCGGACGACCCGGACGCGGTGGTCGCGTACTGCCGGAAGCTG
This sequence comes from Phycisphaerales bacterium, assembly GCA_965227335.1. Taxonomy (GTDB): domain Bacteria; phylum Planctomycetota; class Phycisphaerae; order Phycisphaerales; family SM1A02; genus CBDDFV01. The sequence continues at coordinate 78,083 of CBDDFV010000012.1, read as the reverse complement.
CAGGACGAGATTCAGGCGCTGTCGTTCCATGGTCGTCGGATCGAGGTGGAGTTCGACGACCGCGACATTCGCGGCGGCGACAAGGTGTGGCAGTGGATCAAGAAGGGGATTCCGATCCGGCTCGAGGTCGGTCAGCGGGACATGGCGAACGACTCCGTCTTCATGGGCCGGCGCGACAAGTCGCCGAAGGAGAAGGGCGGCGTGCCGCGCGAGGAATTCCTGGCGAATCTCGTGTCGACGCTGGAGGAGATGCAGACGAACCTGTTCGAGCGAGCGAAGGCGTTCCGTGACGAGCACACGCGCGAGATCGACGACAAGGATGCGTTCTACGAGTTCTTCACGCCGAAGAACGCGGACCAGCCGGAGATCCACGGCGGCTTCGCGATGACGCACTGGAACGGCAGTTCCGAGGTCGAGGAGCAGATCAAGAACGACCTGAAGGTCACGATCCGATGCATTCCGGACAAGCTGGAGTCGTCGCCCGGCACATGTCCGTTCTCGGGCGAGCCGAGCGAACGCCGCGTGGTGTGGGGCAAGTCGTACTGATGGAACGGTAGGTTCCGCACGAACGTGCGGAACGTGCGCGGCGATGGAACGCTCGTCACGCGTTCGCCCCTCCGTTGTCGGTCCGGATCGCATCCCGACACTCTGGATAGACGGTAGGTTCCGCACGCCCGTGCGGAACGTGCTCCGCGACGCGCCGCCCGTCCCGCGATCGCCCTCGCCGTCGGTCGGGGTCGCATCCCGACATTCTGAATCGTCTTGCACCGAAGAACGTGTTGTCGGGCTCAATCAGAAGTCGAACGAGAACCCGATGTCGCGGCTCACCTTGCCGAGCACCTTCGCCGCCTGGTCCTCGTCGAGGATCGCGCGGAGACGGAGGATGTACGACAGGCTCAGCTCCTCGCGGTCGAACTCGAGCAGCGTCTTGGCGAGCTGGCGGTCGATGAAGTCGTTCTGAGCCGCGCGTTCGGCGTCCGGCGGCGGCACATCGCCCTCGCGGGCGTAATCGATCAGCTTGCGGCTGATCGTGTGGTATTCGTCGCGGTACGCGGCGGCCAGCGCTTCGATGCGCGACTTCTGCACGATCGAGAGGTCCGGCAGGCGGACCGCCGCCCGGAACTCGTCGCGGGCGGAATCGCCGTCGCTGTAGATTTCCGGATAGGCGCGGCGGTAGTACTCGTCTTCGAACGCCATACCGGTTCCCGCGTCGAGTTTCGACGCGATTTCCCGCACCGCCTTCTCCTGAAGTTTGGCCACTTCGACCTTGGCGTCCCCGAGCGCCTTCTGGAACGGCTGGACGTCCTGGAACAGCTCCCAGTTTCGTTCGCCGCCCTGCAGGATGAGGACCATGACTTCATCGATCTTGCGGGTCCGCGCCCGCCGCGCTTCGTCGTACGCACGATACGCCGGCACGCCTTCGAGATCGGCTCGCGCGATGATCTGCTGCGCTTCCCGCAGGAGGTCGCTCGTCAGGTTGAATGTCTGCACGAGATCGTGGAGATCGATGTTGATTCTGGTGGCGTCGCCCTGACCCCACGAGTACTGCGGGTCGTCCTTGCCGCCGGTGAGCACCATGCGGGTCCGACCGGCCTTGACCGCGGGGAGCAGTCCGGCCTGCGATTCGTCGAGGATGGTCAGTTCCAGATCCGCGAAGAACGCGTTGTCGAGTCCGCGGATCGACTCCCGCAGGGCGAGGCGCTGGTCGTAGAGTTTCGCCACGCCTTCGAGCGTCGGCGGCGGGTCCGTGCGCCAGTTCATGTTGTTCGCCTGCGTCTGGATCGCCTCGATGCGTTCGTCGACGAGCGTGCGGTACTTCTCCATGTAGTCGCTGTGCAGCGTGCGGGCGACCAGCATCTGGTCGTCCGAGAGGCCGAGCACGCTCTCGTACCAGCGGAGATCGCGTTCGTCCATCGGGCCGGGAACGAACGTGTCGGGCCGCTCGAGGACGACGGCCTCGGTCCCGACCACGTCGATCGTCGCCACCGCGCCGTCGTCCCCCCGGACCACCCCGATCTCGCCGGCGACGCCCACGTCCTGTGATTCGGCCTCGCCGAGTTTCGCGGCGAGCGTCTCGCCGAGGATGTCCTTGAGCTGGGCGATCATCTGGTCGCTCGACGTCACCCGTTCCTCACGGAGCTTGTCGACGGACTCCCGCATCGCGGTGCGGTCCGTGCCGTCCATCTCGATGAGCTTGCGGGTCATGCGGTACTGATCGATCGCGTCCATCATCTTCTCGGTGATGCGGGCGTCGATCATGTCGAACTGCATGGCGAGGGCGTCGATCGCCTCGCGTTGTTCGCTGGTGAGACCGTCGAGATCCCGGGCGCGATCGAAGAATCGGTCGGCGAGCACGCCCCGCGGATTCGCGCGCCCATACGCGGCGCGGCTGTACGTCCGGCGCAACTCCCGTTTCGGCTTCTCCGGCAGCACGCTGGCGAGTTGCTGATGCGTGCGGCGATTCAGCTTGGTGATCTTGTCGAGATCGTCCTGGTACTGCCCCTTCGCGTTCTGCCATGACATCTCGACCGCGGCGGCGGCCTTCATCATCTTGATGGGATCCATATCCATCAGATCCATGTCGAGCAGACCGGAGGCGTTGATCTGGTCGTACATCAGCATGACGAGATCGATCGTCGACTGGTACAGCGCTTCGGTCCGCCGGGTCAGCGAGACGTCATACGACGCGAGGATCGGTTCGATGATCGTCCGCGTCTCGGGCTCGAGTTCGATCTCCTCGAGCATCGTGATGAAGTCGACGCCGGAGCCGCGGGAGAACTGCATGACCACGATGTCATGACACCGCTGGCGGGCCCGGAACCGACGCACCCGCGTCACCTCCGCCGCCTGCTCCGGACTCAGCTGGCCCTGGACGACATTGAAGAACTGTTCGTCGAGCTGTTTCGCCCGCCGGCAGATCGACTCGTGCAGTTCGACCAGCGATTCGAGTTCGCTGCGGGGCGGCAACTCGGGCATCATCCCGTTGTCGATGGGACGAATGTCCTTCACCCGGTCGATCAGCTCCTGCACCTTGCCCTCGCGGAGCTTGCGGAACTCCTGCTTGTAGAGCTGATGAGCGTTGATCATCTCGAGGATCTGCGACTCGCTCATCCAGAGCCGTTCCGCGATCAACTCGAGGTCGCCCGACGTGATCGGCTCCGGCGTCGCGCCGAAGGTGCCCTGGGCGGACGCCGTGTCCGCCGGGGCCAGCCACGCGGCGATCACCACCAGCCCCGCCAGCCACCAGCGGCGGCTTCGGATCCAGCGTCGAGGCGACGCAGCTTCACGGGACGCGCAATTCCGGCTCCGGACCTCACCCACGAGGGACTCCTCTCAGCATCATGACACCGTCCGCCATCAGCCGGGGGGCGGCGATCGCCCGCAGCCGACAGGGAAGTATTTCATTCAACCGGCGGGATGTCGCTCCGCCGCAGGGATTTTCTGCCCCTCCGGCGGCCCGCCGCCGCTCAGACGCCGACGTACCGGGCCACGATCGCCCGGGCCCGCTCAATCTCATCCACGCCCCGGACCACCGCCCGGCCGTTCGGGAAGATCGTCAGCTCCAGCGGCGTCGCCTCGGGCCCCGCCGTCTCCCCCGTGAGCCGACCCCGCAGAAAATACGCGTTCACCTCGAAGGCGCCGTGCGGGGCGAGCCGCGTCGCGAGCGTCGCGAGATCCACGCCCGGACACCCCTCCGGCGGGGCGATCTGCACCGCGTTTCGTCCGCACAACGACACCGCCCGACTCGCCGCCGACCCCGCGAGATACGGGAACGACCGCGCCCCGCAGCACGGACACGCGTCGCTCCGCGCGCCGCTGAAGTCGAACCGCTGCGTCAAATTCGACCAGAGGTCGAACGAATAGAGCGAACGGTCCGCCGCGCCCACGCCGCCCGCGAGCAGCTTGATCGCCTGTCCCGCCTGGAACGCGGCGGCCATCATGGCGGCGGGTCCGAGAACGCCCGCGGTGTCGCAGGTGGCGGCCGCCCCGGGCGGGGGCGCTTCGGGAAACACGCACCGCAGGCACGGCGTCGCGTCCGCCGCGTCCCACGTGATCCGTCCGGCGCCCGCCGCTCCGTCCTCATGCCCGGGATACGGAAGAATCGTCATCGACATCCCCGTCGTCGCGACGGCTCCGCCGTAGATGTACGGACGTCCGGTCTTCACCGCGAGATCGTTGAGCAGGTAGCGGGTCTCGAAGTTGTCGAGCCCGTCGAGCAGGATGTCGGCCCCCGCCGCGTACCGTTCCGCGTTGCGGGCGTTGAAGTCGTCGACATGGGCGTCGATCGTGACGTCCGCGTTCACCGCGCCGAGACGCGTCTTCGCGGCGATCGCCTTCGGCGCGCCGTGCCGCGCATCGTCCTCCACGAACAGCGTCTGTCGCTGCAGGTTCGTCCATTCGACGACATCGCGATCGATGATCGTGAGCGCGCCGACGCCTGCCCGCGTGAGGGCGTCGGCGATGACCGTCCCGAGCGCGCCGCAGCCGACGATCAACGCCCGCGATTCGCGCAGCCGCGCCTGTCCGTCCACGCCGACGCCGGGCAGCAGCGTCTGTCGGTGGTATCGATCCACGGGGTCGTTCATGGGGCGGTCTTCATCATCGTCGGAACGGGCGGAGCCAGTCGCGCACTTCGAAATCGTCGATCGCCGTCTCGCCGATCTGCACCTGGAAACCGCCCGCCGCCGCCCGCGCCCGAGCGATGTAGGGCGTGCGAACGCCGACCGCCCGTTGCGCCGCGTCGGCGACCATCTCCAGTTCGGCCGGCGTCAGCAGTTGCTCCGTCGCCGCCCGCGCACACGCCGCGCCGACCTCCCGTTTCGCCTGATCCGACGTCCATCCCCCCTTCACCATGGCGACGGCGAGTTCAATGCGGAGGAGCAGGGCCCGACCGTGCGCACGATCCTGCTCAGCGCGGCGGATCAGCGACTGCCGCAAGCCGACCGCCGCGAGCCGCCGGGCGAACGCCCGCTCCTGCTCGACCGTCATCGCGTCCGCCCGGGCGTTGATCTCGGCCACGCGTTCGGGCGGCAGGGACTCGTCGCTGTTCGCGGCCTGCATCGCTCGCTGGAGCAGATCGGGGTCCGCCATCGGGTTGAAGGTCACCGGCGGCAACTGCCGCACGAATCGGGCGAATGCGCGATCGTCGAGTTCGGGCGGCGCGGCGTCGGATCGGAGGCTCAGTCGCCACCGCACGTAGGCGTCGACGAACGGATCGCGATCGACGGGTCGCAGCAGCATCTGACCGAGCCGCACGGGATGGGCTTCGATCTTGAGCGACGGCAGGTCGCCGGCCCGGCGCGGCATCGGGCGTGTCCCGGCGAGGATCGCCTTCGCGTCGCCGATGAGCGCCGCCCGGGCCTGTCCCAGCGTCAGGGCGTCGTCGGACGCCTCGTGTGTCTCCGGCGCGACGGCGCCCACGGCGACGGCGAGCACCACGGTCAGCAGCAGGGCGGGTCGGGTCGGCATCATCTCCACATGTTCATGGTAGGGAACCGCCCGTGCCGACGCCTCCGGCGATCGATCTGACCGCGGCCGTCGGGGCCGGCCGTCAGGGAATCCCGCCTTGCCGACGGTCGTCGGAACAACAACCGCCGCGATCCGGAGGAGGCCGGGTCGCGGCGGTTGTCTGATCTGCGAGCGAACTCGCGTGATTCGGGAGGCGTCGCGGGGGGTTACCAGGCGAAGTGGGCGAACGCCTTGTTCGCTTCCGCCATGCGGTGGGTGTTCTCGCGGGTGGTCATCGCCTTGCCTTCGCCGCGGGCCGCGTCGAAGAGTTCCTTCGCGAGCCGGTTGGCCATGGGCTTGCCGGACTCGGCCCGCACCGACTGGATGATCCAGCGGAAGGCGAGGCTGAGGCGGCGGCGGTCCTTCACCGGCATGGGCACCTGGTAGTTGGCGCCGCCGACACGCTTGGAGCGCACTTCGACGTTGGGCCTGACGTTGTCGATCGCGCGATGGAAGACCTCGAGCGCCTCCTTGGGGGCGTTCTCGTCGGTCTCTTTCGCGAGTTGCTTCTGGATGATGTCCAGCGCGTCATACACCACGCGTTGCGCCCGGGTTTTCTTCCCGTCGAGCATGATGCAGTTGATGAACTTCGCCAGCGTCTTGTCCCCGTAGCGGGGGTCGGGACGAAGCTGCTTTTCCGAGTTGGTGATGCGACCAGCCATGTGAGGCCTCCTGTGGCTCGACCCTCCGGGGTTCGGAGGTTTCGTTCACCGTCGCCGGCGGGCTGAGCTCCACGCCGAAAGCAGGGGCGACGATTACTTGCCGATGGTGTTCTTCAGAAACGTGACGAACGAAAACGCCCGCCGAGCGGCGGACGCGGGAATCAGGCTTACTTGCCCTTCTTGGCGCCGTACTTCGAACGACCCTGCTTGCGTCCGTCGACGCCGAGGGTGTCGAGGGAGCCGCGGACGACGTGGTAACGCACGCCCGGAAGGTCGCGGACACGGCCGCCACGCACGAGCACGATGGAGTGCTCCTGCAGGTTGTGACCTTCCCCGCCGATGTACGCGGTGATTTCCTTGCCGTTCGAGAGACGAACACGGGCGACCTTGCGGAGCGCGGAGTTCGGCTTCTTGGGCGTCACTGTGCGGACCTGCAGACACACGCCCCGCTTCTGGGGACAGGCGTCGAGGTCGCGGACCTTGCTCTTCGGCTTCGGCGAGCGACGCGGGTTTCGGACAAGCTGATTAATCGTCGGCATGGCGACAAAGGCTCCGGGGCCGGATTCCGGTTCATCAAAACGCGAGCCGCGAAGTGTAGCACCGCCCGCGACCCGCGCCAAGGGGACGCAGGAGGCGGAATTCGGGTTCCCGACCGGGTCTCACGGCGAGCCGTCAGACCCGGGCTCGTCCGCCGCCGCCGCCGCCTCCGGCCACGGCCAGGGCTCGTCCGCCACGAGGGCCACGCTCGTCCGCCAATAGCCCATTCCGGCCTCCGGCGTGACCCGCGGGCGAATCCCCTGGATCGTCACCTCCACCTCGTGCCGGCCCGGCTGAAGACCGAGCAGCGGAATGGTCACCGGACGGACGAGCTCGCCGGGGGCCCAGCCCGCCCGGTCGAAGTCGCTCGACCAGACCTCCCGGCCGTCCACGACGCGGCGGCCGCTGGTCGGGTTCACCCGCCGGTTCACGCCCCCCGTCTCGCTCCACGGCCAGAATCGGGCGATCTCGAGTCCGTCGACCCGGATGACGTGCGCACGAGGCGTGAATTCGTCGCCCGCGGCGCCGTCGGTGGCGTGCCCGGTAGTCATGATGCGGAGCCGGACCTGGGCGAGGCCCTCCGGGATCTCGACGATGCCGCGCACCGTCGGCTGGGCGGCGGTGATCTCCTCACCGAACAGGACGGGCGTCGCGTAGACGGGTCGACGGGCGCCCCGCCCGGCGGGGTCGTAGCGGAGGCGGGCCGTGAGTCGCCAGCCGGGCTCGTTGTAGGTGTCGATCTTGGCCTCGATCGTGCGTCGGCCGAAGAGGACGGGCGCGAACGGCGTGACATCCGCCTGGAAGAGGCCGGGGCCGCCGAATCCCGTCACGAACCGCATGAGTTCGAGCCGGCGGGGCGGATCGTCGGGTTCGGTCCCGGGGAGCAGCACGGTGATGGCGCCGAGGCGAGGCCAGATGTCGGCGGGCGTCGGGCCGGCGTCCGTCTTCGTGATGACGGGCTGGACCTCGACCGAGAGGACGATGCGTCGCGCATCGCGCTGGTTGCTCGGGGGGTCGGGCAGGTCAAGGGTATGGAGGAGCGCCTGGCCGTTGTCGGTCCGCACGAGGGGGCCGTCGGGAACGGGGTTGGTGAGATCCTCGTTGTAGAAGATCGCCGCGTCCTCGAAGACGGTGACCGCGGTGACGGGGGGCCGGGGCGCGGCTGCGCCGCCGGCGTCGGGGTCGGCGGGCGGCTGGGGGGTGGTTCGGGTCTGACCGAGGGCGCCGGCGGCGAGGGCGAGGGCGAGGGTCAGGGGCAACGCGAGGGCCGGGCGCCCCGCTTCCCCGTGCCGCGCAAGGGGAGTGGCCGGACCGGATCGTCGGTGTCTACTGGACCTGACGGCCGTAGGCGTCGCGGTACTGCTGGATCGCGGCGACGGCGAGTTCATCGCACCGTTCGTTCTCGGGATGTTCATTGTGGCCTCGAATCCAGTGGCAATGCAGGTCGTGGGTGGTCCGGAGGGCGTCCAGCCGCTGCCAGAGCTCCTTGTTCAGGACAGGCTGATTCTTGCCTCGCTTCCATCCTTTTTTGATCCAGCCGTCCAGCCATTCGGAGAGGCCCTTGATGACGTACTGGCTGTCCGAGTAGAGATCCACGCGGCAGGGTTCGTCGAGCCGGTCCAGACCGTTGATGACGGCGAGCATTTCCATGCGGTTGTTCGTCGTGCTCGGCTCGAACCCGGAGTTCTCCTCGACGGCGCCCTTCGCGGGTTCCTTGAGGATGTACGCCCACCCGCCGGGCCCGGGGTTTCCGGAGCAGGCGCCGTCGGTGTAGAGCTCGATGTGTCGGGAGGGAGCGTCTGGCATGGGGGGCATTCTACGGGAGGGCGTTTCGAAGGTGTTCCGAGGCTCGGGCGGGCGTCCGGGCGTCAATTGTGAACAACCTGTTACGACCCGCGTCGATGCGTGGGACGGCGGTACGTTGCCGCGATGCCCTTCCGATCCGGCTCCATGTCGTATGCTCGTTTCCTCGTCACCGGTCCGGCCCCGCGGCGGGTGGATGACGATGTTCTGCAGGCTTTTTCCGACGGCGTCCTGACGCCCACGACGATCGGCGCGCCGCCGGAAGTCGAGGCGGGCTGGACGACGGGCGAGCACATCTACGACACGGACTTTCAGCCGCAGAAGCTTCTTTTCGGTTCGGACGTCCTCGTGGGGATGCGGCTGGACACGAACAAGGCGCCGGCGGACGTGAAGCGGGCGTATCGCGCGATGGCGGAGGGGCAGCGTCGGGCCGCGAGTCCGACGGGGTTTCTGAATCGGGCTGAACGGCTCGCCGCGAAGGAGGAGGCGGAGCGTCTTCTTCACGAGGAGCTGGCCCAGGGGGCGCACCGGAAGTCGAAGCTCGTGCCGGTGCTGTGGGATCTGGAACGGGGCATGGTGTACGCCCCGGCGTTCGCGGATGCGCCCATGACGGCGCTGCGTGATCTGTTTCGCAACACGTTTGATTGCGTGATCGAGCCCGCCACGGCCGGCGTGCTGGCGCGCGAGCGGTTCGCGGGTCAGGGAAGGACCCGTGATTACGAAGACCTGCGGCCCGCGGCGTTCGTCGCCGCCCCGCCCGATGCTGACGCCGAGAGCCGAACCGGTCCGCCGCCGATCCCGTGGACGTATGGCGGCCCCGAACCGAGCGACTTTCTTGGCAACGAGTTCCTGCTGTGGCTCTGGTGGAAGGCCACGACGGACGAGGGTCTCATCGACGGCGCCGGCGGGCGGCAGGTCGCCTTCGTGTTCGAGAAATCGCTGGACACCGATTGCGCGTGGGGGGCGACGGGGTCGCAGTCGCTGAAGGCGGACGGCCCGACGCGTCGACCCGAGGCGATGATGGCGCTGCAGCAGGGGAAGCTGCCGCGCAAGGCGGGTCTGACGCTCGCGGCGGACGGGGAGCAGTGGTCGTTCACGATCCAGGCGGACCGGTTCAACGTGTCGAGCCTGCGGATTCCGAAGCCGGAAGATCCGCCCGCGCCGGGACGGGAGACGATCGAGTACCGGCTGGCGAGTCAGCGTTCGTTCGAGCAGACGTGGATGTCGTTGTACGAGATGTTCCTCGACCGCCGCGTGAGCGAGGGATGGACGCAGGATCGCGAGGCGATGACCCGCTGGATTCGGAGCGGGGGTCGTTCGACCGTCGCCCCGAGCGCCGTCGTCGAGGTGAAGGCGGAAGCGCCGGTCGAGGTGTAGGTCGGGATCGCAGGGCGGCGCGGCGGGTTCCGCGGGTGCAGAACCTACTTCGCTCCTTCGCTCGAAGGAGGCGAGGTGAATCCCACCGCCGTTTCGATGTGCCCGGGCCAACCAACCAGGGTGTGCGCGCGGTTCAATGGTTGCAGCGAACGCGTCCGTTGTTGCAGCGACACGGCTGATGTCCAGCCCCGCCACAGGCGTTGCACCGAGCAGTCTTCTGGCCTCCGCACGTCGGGCAGCGGAGCGCGCCATTCATGCAGCGTGCGTTGCAAGGGACGCGTCCGGAGAAGCCGCAGCCGCGGCACGGCCCGAAGGCGCACCACTGCCACCCCGCGCCGCCGCACCCGGGACAGCGGACCAGTCCACGGGGATCGCAGGTTCGGCAGACGATGCCGCCCTGGCCGCCGCACGGGCCGCAGGCGAGTCGGCCGCGGCCGCCGCAGCGGTCATGCGGGCGCCATCCCGAGCCGCCGCACCTGACGCACGAGCCATCCGGTCCGTCAACTTGTCTTGCGCGAGGCCGTTCGACGTTGACGACGATGGTCTGCTCCCAGGCTGATGTGAAGTCGACGGCGACTTCATGAAGCTGTGTCGCCTGCCGCGGCCATGGGTCAAAGATCCGCATCAGCAGCGGAGAGCCCGGGGCTTGTCGATACCCGTAGGCCACGACGACATGCTGAGGCAGAGTGAAGGGGTTTCCCTCCCCCACGGCCATGATGATGAGTTTGTTCTGGTCGATGTAGCTCTTGACCTCGGCGCTCGTCAGGCCTCGCCTCAGCACGGTGGGCCGGACGCGGATCATGCCGCTTGCGGTCGGATAGTCGATCACAAGGTTCATGGCGATCTGCTCGAGGCTCACGGCCGGACGATTGACGAGGGCGCCGTAGTTCCGCTGAACGATCGCCTCCTGCGTTGCGGGGATGCCCTCGGCGCGGAGGCACATCTGGATGCACGCGGCCCAGCACCAGAGCGGGGCGCGTTGTGTGTTCTCAGTGTGTACTTGCACGACGTTCGCGTGGCGGAACTGCGCGACATCGCGAACATGCCCGGGCTGCGTCGCGGCGGCGACTGCGGTAACGAACGCGACCAGGAACATGAACCGGAGGGTCATTCTCATCACTGTCACTCCCGTGGCGAAGAACTGGCGACCTATTTGAATCACGCGTCGATCAGGTTTGTCTGGCGCCAAAAACGCACGGAAAGTGATCGAATCCGTTCGGTGAGGCCCCCGCCCAGAGTTTCAAATGGCCCGCGCTGCACGATTGTGGCGCTGCTGGGCGTCCACCGCCGGTCGAGGTCGTCGAAACGCCGTCGGTAGGGTCCACGACCCAGCGCCACTGCACCCGTGTTGCACATTCATGTCGGGCCGGGGGCCCAACCGACACGTCATCTGCGCACCGGCAGGTCGTGATCACATCCCGCCATGTGTCGTATGTGCTCGATCGGTGTCGGGATACGATCCCGACCTCCGGATGCCGGACGACCGCCGGCCGAGGTGCGTTCGCAGCGGCCTACCGTCGCACCGCGGCGGACGCATCCCACATGATCTTCGCCTGGGCGCGGGCCTGGCCGATCACGGTGGTGGGGTCGTCGTGGCCGGGGACGCCGGCGGGCGTGTGCAGCATCAACGTGATCGCTTCGCGGATCGAACGCGCGGCGTACACGTGGAAGTTTCCCTGCGACGCGGCTTCGACGACGTCGTGGCGCAACATGAGTTCACCCGCGTTGCTCGCCGGAATGATCACCCCCTGCGTGCCGGTCAGGCCCTGGTCGACGCAGGCGTCGAAGAAGCCTTCGATCTTCTCGTTGACGCCGCCGATGGCGAGAAACGCGCCGACCTGGTCGATCGCGCCGGTGATCGCAAGGTCCTGGCGCACCGGGATGCCCGTCATCGCGGAGAGCAGCACGCATGTCTCGGCGCCGCTGGCCGAGTCGCCGTCGATGCCGCCGTAGCTCTGCTCGAAGGCGATCGAGGCGTCGAAGGTGAGGGGATGGTCCGTCTTGAGCAGCGTGCGCAGGAGGCCGCTGAGGATGTGGAAGCCCTTGGTGTGGATCGCGCCGGAGAGTTCGGATTCGCCCTCGATGTTGATGAGGCCCGCCGCGCCGGGGCCGAGGGTGGCGGTGATGCGGGCGGGAAAGCCGTAGGTGAGGGGACCGGCGGACATGACGGCGAGTCCGTTGATCTGTCCGACCGCGCCGCCCCGCGTGGCGACCTGGATCACGCCCTGGGCCATGAGTTCGCGGAACTTGCGCGACCGCAGGTTGGCCCGCATCCTCGTGCGGCGGACGGTCTCGCGGATGTCGTCGCCCTCGACAATCTTTCGGTTCGCTTTCGACGCCACGAACCCCGCTTCCCGCGCGATGTCCGCGAGCCGGCTGAACCGGGAGCTGAGCGACTCCGCCTTCGATGCGATTCGCGCGCCATGTTCGGCCAGGGCGGCGACGGCGTCAGCGCGAAACGGCGGGAGGTTGTCGTCCGCCTGGATCCGACGGAGCACGCCCGCGTAGTGCTTCAGGCTGGCGTCGTTACGGGGGACGACGGAGTCGAACTCGGCGAGGACCTTGAAGAGTTCAGAGAAGTCCGGGTCCGCCGCGTCGAGGACGTAGAACATCCCCGCCTCGCCGATGAGCACGACCTTGACCGACACGTTGATCGGCTCCGGCTTGATGTGGACGGGGCGCACCATGCCCGGGGCGGCCTCGGGCGGGGCGAACTCGATCTTGCCCGCCCGCACCGTCCGCATCAGCGCCCGCCACGCGGCGGGTTCCGACAGGACGTCCCGCGCCTCCATCACAAGGTAGCCGCCGTCCGCCCGCAGCATCGAGCCGGCGCGGATCATCACGTGCGGCGGCTGCGGCTTGTCCTCCGTCCCCGGCCGGAGTTCCACGCCGCCGAGCAAGTTCGTCACCGTCGGCGTGCGCTCCACGATCACCGGACATCCGTCCTGACGCCCGTGGGGCGACACGACGTTCACCGTGTAGAGCACGGTGAACGGCATGTTCTCATCGAGTTCATCGAGCCGGTTCTCGATCAGGTCGTTCTGCACCGCGTCGAGAAAGGCGTGCACGTCGGGCTGATCGAACTGGTAGCGGATCGTGTTCAGACGCGGCCGGACGATCTCTTCGACTTCCTTCGCGAACAGCGCCTCCGCGATCTCGCCGTGCGAGTTGATGATCTGCTGCGCCTGCTCCGCGAGGGCGTGCAGCTTCGGCGTCGCAGCCTGGATGGCGTCGAGTTTGCCCTGGTAGTCCTCGTCGCTCACGTCGCCCTTCTTGTGGGCCTGTTCGAAGACTTCCGGCGGCACGGGCTCGCCGTTGATCGTGGGAAAGATCGCCGGCCGGGCGCTCTGGCCGCTGGTGGCCGTGACCAGGGCGAGCCCGGTGGTCGTGAGTTCGTCGGCGAAAGGCTTGGTGACGGCGTCGATCTCCGCCTGCGTCTGCTGCTGCAGCGCGCCCATGCGGGCTTCGAACGCCTCCGACTGCAGGGCCGCGACGAGGTCATGTTCGATGAACTCGATGAACCGCTGCATGGTGTGCTCGAACGCGAGGCCGCGGCCCCGGGGCACCGTGATCAGCGTGGGCTGGGGCGGGTCGTCGAAGTTGTGCACATAAACGCGATCCTTCGCGAGGGGACACGCCGGCTTCATGGTGTCGAGCAGCCGCTCGATCAGCCGCACGCGTCCGGGCCCGGTGAGACCGCTGATGAAGATATTCTGCCCGGGCGCCATCGTCTCGAGGCCGAAGCGGAGGGCGGCGAGCGCGGTGTCCTGACCGACGATGCCGGTTTCGGGCTCGATCTCGTCCGTGGTCTCGAACCCGAATGCGTCGGGGTCGCACCGCCAGCGGAGCTGATCAGCCGGGAGCGGCGTCGGCGGTTCGACCGGCGCGAGCGGAGCGGGGCGGTAGTCGACGTCGGACCGGGCTTCAGCATCGGACATGGGCGGGATCCCTTCAGCGGGTGCGCATCCTAGCCGTTTTCGTGCGTTTGTTCGGGGTCGGGGCACAACGGCGGTGGTCGACGGGCGCGGCCGTTCTTATGATCGGAGCGACCGTCTCCGATCGTCGCGTCCCCCGTCGTTTCCCGATCCGCCGTCGTCCTCGGCGCCCCTCGGCTGACCCCGGTCGGCCCCCGATTCCTCGCGATATGTCCACCTCCGCCGCCGCCGCGCCGTCGCTTGCTGTCCACCGGATCGAAGTCCGTCGCCGCGCGGGTCAGCCGGACCCGACCGCGGCGGCCGTGCTGCGTCAGGCGCGAGCGGCGGGGGTCGAGGTCGTGCCCGCGGAGGTCCACGCCGCGCGGGTCTACCTGCTGGAGGCGTCGCTCACGTCGGCGCAGGTGGAGACGCTGGCGTCCTCGTTGTTCGCGGATCCGGTGACGGAGACGTACGAGATCGGCGCGACGGGGCCGCAGGCGGACTGTCTGATCGAGGTGCATCCGCTGCCGGGCGTGATGGATCCCGCCGCGGAGGCGATCGAAACCGCGATCCGCGTCGCGTTCGGGTTCGAGGCGGACGTCCAGACAGGGATGCGGTACGACTTCGCGGGGCTGAGCGCGGCGGACGCACATCGGCTCGCGGAGCGGATCCTGGCGAACACGGTGGTGCACGCGATTCACGACGAGCCGTTCCACCCCGAGTCGTTCCCCCACGGGGCGCCGCGCTCGATGGCGATGCCGGAGGTTCCGATCCGCGATCTCGACGACGCCGCGCTGGAGCGGCTGTCGCGCGACGGGCATCTCTTCCTGAGTCTCGATGAGATGCGGGCGATTCAGGCGGAGTACGTGCGTCAGGGACGCGAGCCGCGCGAGATCGAACTGGAGACGCTCGCCCAGACGTGGTCGGAGCACTGCGTCCACAAGACGCTCAAGGCGCGGGTGCGATACCGGGAGGATGGGTCGGCGTCGCCGGCGCTGGACGCGGCGGGACGGACGGGCTGGTCGCGCGAGGACGACGGCGCGATCGTGATCGACAATCTGCTGAAGCGCACGGTCGCGGCGGCGACGCACGAACTGATGAACGACGGCGTCGACTGGTGTCTCTCCGTGTTCGTCGACAATGCGGGCATCGTCGCGTTCGACGACGAGGTCGCGGTCTGCTTCAAGGTGGAGACGCACAACCATCCTTCCGCGCTGGAGCCGTACGGCGGCGCGGCCACGGGGATCGGCGGCTGCATTCGCGACATCATCGGCACCGGTCTCGCCGCGAAGCCGATCGCGAACACCGACATCTTCTGCGTCGCGCGGCCTGATCACTGGACGCGGGGCGAGGCGTCGGGCGGCCAGCAGGTCGTGCCGGACGGCTGTCTGCATCCGCGTCGGATCCTCACGCAGGTCGTCGCCGGCGTCCGCGACTACGGCAACCGGATGGGCATTCCGACGCTGAACGGCGCGGTGTGGTTCGACGACAATTACATCGGGAACCCGCTGGTGTACTGCGGGTGCGTCGGCGTGATGCCGCGCGATCTGATCAGCGGCGACCCGCAGCCCGGCGACTGCATCATCGCGCTGGGCGGGCGGACGGGTCGGGACGGGATTCACGGCGCGACGTTCAGTTCGGCGGAGCTGACCGATTCGCACGCGGACGAGTTCTCGCACGCGGTGCAGATCGGCGCCGCGATCACGGAGAAGAAGGTCCTCGACGCTATTCTCGTCGCGCGGGATCAGCCGGACGGTCCGCTGTTCACGGCGATCACCGACTGCGGGGCGGGCGGTTTTTCGTCGGCGGTGGGGGAGATGGGCGAGACGCTCGGGGCGGAGGTGCATCTCGATCGCGCGCCGCTCAAGTACGCGGGCCTGACGCCGACGGAGATCTGGATCTCCGAAGCGCAGGAGCGCATGGTGCTGGCGGTTCCGGCCGTCCGGCTCGAGGAGTTGCAGGCGATCTGCGACGAGCATGACGTCGAGTTGTGCAACCTGGGAACGTTCGGGACGGACGATCGCGAACTGGTCCTCAAGTACGACGGCGCCGAGGTGGGCCGGCTGTCGATGTCGTTCATGCATGACGGCCTGCCGGATGTGGTGCGCGAGGCGGCGTGGTCGTCGCGCGGCACGACGACGGATGCGTCGGGCGGGCCCGCGTCGACCGAAGCGGCGCTGACGGCGTTGCTCGGTCATCCGAACATCGCGTCGAAGCACTGGATCATCCGGCAGTACGACCACGAGGTGCAGGGCGGGTCGGTGGTGAATCCGCTGGTCGGTCCGGGAGCGGACGCGCCGTCGGACGCGTCAGTCATCGCGCCGAACCCGAAGACGATGCAGGGCCTCGCGATCGCGAACGGACTGGCGACAGGGTGGTCGGCGGATCCGTACCGCATGACGCTCGCGGCGATCGACGAGTGCGTGCGCAATCTCGTCTGCGTCGGCGCCGATCCCGAGCGCATCGCGATCCTCGACAATTTCTGCTGGCCGAGCTGCAAGGATCCGTCGAATCTCGGCGACCTCGTTCGCGCCGCCGCCGCGTGCTACGACGGCGCCATGGCCTACCGCACGCCGTTCATCTCCGGCAAGGATTCGTTGAACAACCAGTTCACCACCGAGGATGGGCGGACGATTCAGATTCCGCCGACGCTGCTGATCTCGGGCTTCGCGCCGGTCGCGGACTTCTCGCGCTGCGTGACGATGGACGCGAAGCAGGCCGGATCAGCGCTGGTGCTGGTCGGCGCGACCCAGACCGCGATGGGCGGGTCGCACTATGCGATGCTGTTCGATGATGCAACGGACACGGGGCTGCCCGAGGTCGATCTCGCGGCGGGACCGGCGACGGCGCGGGCGATTCACGCCGCGATCAACGCGGGCCTTGTGCGGTCGGCGCACGATTGCAGCGAGGGCGGCGTGCTGGTCGCGGCGGCGGAGATGGCCTTCGGCGGACGTATCGGGCTCGACCTGGATCTCGCGCCGATCATCGACGACGGCGTTGATTTTCGCGCGGCGTGCTTCGGCGAGTCGCCGTCGCGCTACCTGCTGGAGGTCGCGCCGGAGCGGGTCGGTGAGTTGTCGAGCGTACTCGGCGGGACGCCGCACGCGGTGATCGGTTCGTTCGCCGCCCACGATCGGCTGACGCTGGCGGGCGCGGATCTGGATGTCTCCCTGGCGGATCTGCTCGCCGCGTGGCGGGCGCCGCTCGATTGGTAAGTACGTCGGATGAGCAGCAGAGGACGACGCATGCCGCACGCACTGGTGATGACCGCCGCGGGGATCAACTGCGACCTCGAACTCGCGCGCGCGTTCGAACTCGCCGGAGCCACGGTCGAGGCCGTGCATCTCAACCGACTGCTCCGCGATCCGTCGATCATCGACGGCTTCGACCTGATCGGTCTGCCGGGCGGGTTCAGCTACGGCGATGCGGTCGCGGCGGGACGGATCACGGCCCAGTTGATGCGGCGGGCGCTGTATCCGGCGCTGGTGCGGGCGGTGGAGCGCGGGACGCCGATCGCGGCCCCGTGCAACGGATTCCAGATCGCCGCGCAGATCGGCCTGCTCCCCGGTCCCGCGCCGGGCGAGCCGTGGCCGGACGAGCCGCCGACGCCGACGCTCGCGCTGGCGGAGAATGAATCGGCGCGGTTCGTCGACCGCTGGACCCGGATCACGATCCCGGCGGACACGAAGTGCATCTGGACGCGCGGCATCGAGGCGGACGCCGGTGCGATGCTGCTGCCGATCGCGCACGGCGAGGGCCGGGTGGTCGCCGATGATCAACTTCTCGCCCGTCTTGAACGCGACGGCCAGATCGCCGTGTGCTACGCGGCGGATGACAACCCCAACGGTTCGCTCCACGACATCGCCGGCGTGTGCGATGCGAGCGGACTCGTTTTCGGTCTCATGCCGCACCCGGAGCGGTACCTGCGGTGGACCCAGCATCCGTGGTGGACGCGGCTCGAACCGTCGCGCCACGAATCGACGCCGCCGGGGCTGCAGATGTTCCGAAATGCGGTCGAGCACGCGATGCAGGTGATGGCGGTGTGAATCCGCCGGCGGCGGCCGCGCGTCGCCCTCCCGCCGGTCGGCCACGCCGAGCGTTCGCCCGTTTCCAGATCCGGGTGTCTCCCGATTCGGAATCCGGGACTGTCGCCGCGCCGGTGTTAATGAGATGCTGGGGTGATGTCGCAGTACCTGTCCGACAAGTACCTCGCATATAAAGACCGCCTGCAGCAGGACGGGGCGTCGACGCCGAAGGTGATCGACGAGGACGTGTTGTGTCCGGACTGCGGATACAACCTGCGCGGCCGGCCGGCGGGCGGGCGGTGTCCGGAATGCGGCGGCGCGCCGCCTCGCGTGACCTCGGGCGGGCGGTTCATGGAACTCGCCCTGACCGATCTCAGACGCCTCCGCGTCGGGTACACGACGGCGTTCCTGTGTCTGCCGGCGATCGTCGCGGCGGTCGTGATCGGTCCGACCACGGCGGCGGCGGGCCTGCTGCTGCTCATCGGGCTGGCGCTGGTGACGCTGGTGTGGGCGGGCGCGATGGTCGTGGTGACCGGGCCGATCGACACGCCCGACGCCGCGCGGTTCGGACTCTCCCGCCGAAGCGTGCTGCGTCGCGCGGCGGGGGCGTCGCAGTTCGCCTGGCCGTTCTTCTTCCTGATGTGGATTTCACGGGAGGCGACCCTGACGCTTCGCGCCCCCGGCGCCCCGCCGAGTCCGCTCGACGAACTGTTGCTCGTCGGCGCCTTGCTCGGCGTGGTGGCGGCGCTTGTGTCGATCGTATTGCTGTCGGCGTACCTCAAACGGTTCGCCCTGTGGACCACCGACGAGTTCGCGTCGAACATGTTCAGCCGCGCCGCCTGGTGCTACGGCGTGCTCGCCTTCTTCGCCGCGCTCGTCATCCTCGCGCCCGCGTCGGCGTGTTTCCTGTCGATCCTGTTTCCGCTGACGCTGGTAGCGAGCGTCGTGACGTTCTCGATCGCGCTTGGTTCGCTCTGGCGCACGGCGAGTTGGGCGGTGACGTGCCGCGTCGAACAGGCGGAGCGCGACCGTCGGCTGATGGAGCGTCGTCGACGGGAGCAGGCGGAGGGGTGAAGCCGTGGTCGCCCGCGTCGCGATAGCGGATGGTCGCCGACGGGCTTCAGCGCGTACACTACGACGAAACGTCCTCGGAACTGTGTCATGCCGATTCACCCCGGGTCTGTCAGTTCACCAGCGTCAGCCGCGCCGCCGGACGGCCGGGTCAGCGGCGAGTGTGATCGCTGCGGATACTCGCTGGTCGGACTGAGCGGGACGCGCTGTCCGGAGTGCGGCGCATCGATCGCGGCGCCGGGGCGTGAGGAGATCTGGGCGGATTCGATTTCGGAACTGCCGCCACGCAAGGTGCGCCGCTTCCGGCACGCCTGCTGGGCGGGCATGGTCGGCATGCTCGGGCTGATGGCGGCGTTCTGGGCGGCCCTGTTCACACCGCCGGGTCCGGGCGGCGACATCGTCGTGCTGGCCGGAGCGGGGATGTGGTTCGTCGGTGCATGGCTGCTGACGCGGGCGTATCCCGAGCCGCAGGCCGTCGTACACGGCTTCGGGGCGGGCAGCGTCCGTCGTCGACTCGCCCGGGCGTTGCAGACCGGCTGGCTCCTGTTCGCCGTCGGAGCGTCGAGCGTCGCGATCGGTCTGCCGACGGCGATCGCGACCGCCATGGTGTTCGGGGGGGTGATCGTCGGCGCGGCCGGTCTCGTGGCGATCGCGTTGCATCTCGAGGACTTTGCCCTGTGGACCCGTGATGATACGGCGGAGCGCGCGTTCCGACTGTTTGCGTGGGGGGCGCCGATCATGATTGTGTTCAACGCCGTCACCGAGGTGTGGATCCCGGTGCTGCAGATCGGCGTCGCCGCCCTGCTGTTCGCGGGGCTGACGATCATGTGCGTCTTCGCGCTCCCGTACGGACTGTTCTCGATGAGCGGCTCGCTGGCGTGGGCGGTGCATCATGCGGAGGAACGGGTGGAGCGGGAGGCGCGGCGGCTGGAACGGAAAGCCGCCCAACAGCAGGAGGCTTCCGCGCGGATGCAGCGGGCCGACGCCGACACGACCGACCGCCGGGCGCCGATCCCCGGTTCGCCGGCGGAGGCCGCGTTTCCGCCCGCCACGCTGCCGCCGCTGGGCCCGTCGTCGTCGCGGGACGACACGTCGGGCGACATTCCCTTATCGTGAGCGATCCGCCGGCCGTCGGCCGGCTCGCGCGGCCGCGGGCGTTCGCTCGCGCCGTCCGTTCTGTTCTTCGAGATGGAGGCCTGATGCATGTCCGCCGCTTCTGATCCGCTTCGTTGCGCCGTGATCGGCGTCGGCCGCATGGGTCGGCATCACGCCCGCGTCTACGCGCAACGGGACGACGTCGAGTTCCTTGGCGTCGTCGACCAGGACGCCGAACGGGCGTCGCAGGTGATCGAGCAATGGGGCGGCGCGGTCTACGACTCCGTGGATGCGCTCATCGACGCCGGCGTCCAGGCGGTCACGATCGCGACGCCGACCGTGCATCATCGGAGCGCGGCGGAGCGTCTGCTCGGCGCGAAGGTCGCCTGCCTGATCGAGAAACCCCTGGCCCCGGACGTGCACGAGGCGTCGGCGATCGCAGACGCGGCGGCCGCCTCCGGCGCGACGCTGCAGGTCGGTCACATCCTCCGGTACGACCCGGTGATGGTGGCCATCCGAAACCTCGAGGGACTCCGACCACGCTTCATCGTGGTCGACCGCATCAGTCCGATGACGTTTCGCAGCGTCGACGTCGGCGTGGTGCTCGACATGATGATTCACGACCTCGATCTGCTCATGATGCTGATGGGCGCCGAGCCGGTCGACGTGCAGGCGAACGCCGTCTGCGTGATGGGCGAGGCCGAGGATGTCTGCAACGCGCGGCTGACGTTTCCGCCGTCAGACGACGGCGTGTCGTGCGTCGCGAACGTGACCGCGTCTCGTCTTGCGCTCAAGACCGAACGCAAGATGCGGGTGATCAGCGAAGACGCGTACGTCTCGGCCGACTTCGTCAAGCGCGAGGCGACGATCGTCCGAAAGACAGCGAACGAAGCCCAACTCGCCGACGTCCGCGAACAACTCGCGGCCGGCGCGGACCTCTCCGATGTCAACTACCTCGAACTCGTGAACGTCGAATCGCTCCACGTCGAAGAGGACGAGCCGCTGCGGCTCCAGATCGACGATTTTCTCGACGCCGTCCGAACCGGTCGACGTCCGATGGTCGACGCCAACGCAGGCTTCGCGGCGGTGCGCACGGCGGAGCGGATCGTCGACGCCGCACGCGGGGCCGGCGCCCGCATGGTCTGAAACGCGCTGGGTTCGCCCGCGGCGACGCCGGGGCCCCCGATCCGTCGACCGATGGGGGCCGAGGCGGTGGGGCGCGACCATTCCGGCACGGTCTCTCGTTCCGGCGGGGTCTATAGTTAAGGCATGACGTCGACGCGTCACGACAATCTCCCGCTCTTCGGCGCGGCGGCGGCGTCACTGCTCGTGAACGGCGTCGTGATTCTTCCGGGATTCGTCGCGCTGCTGCATGTGGACACGGTGGATCATCGATCGTTGCGCGAGGCGCTGGCTCCGGACGTGATGACGTCGGAGCCGCCGCCGCCCGAGATCATCCTCGGCGCGCCGGAAGCATCGCGCCGTCCGACGCTCACGTGGATCGGGCATACGACCTACGAGGAGCAGTTCGCAGAGCAGGCGGAGGTCGAGCAGGCCGCGTTCACCGAAGACGCCGGCGCCGAGCCGGCCGCATCATCCACGCCGACGCCGCCGCAGCCCGAATCCGTGGTGCGGGCCGATGCGCCCACCGAAACGCCGACGTCCGAAGCCGCCCCTCGCGCCGTGTCGGAGCCGACCCCCACGCAGGCTCAGGCGCAGGCGGCGTCCACATCCGCCGACGGGGGCGACCCCGCGGGCGATGCATCAGTGGAGAACGTGTCGGAGCTCGCGTCGACCGAGCGCGCGGCCGCCGGGGCCGACGATGGGGCCGAGCGCAGTGAAGCCGCTCCGGTCGCGACCGCCGACGGCGCGTCCCGTGGCGCCGTCGGCGCGGCGACGGATGGCGCGACCGCCGCCGGCGAGGTGATTGAAGCCCGGTCGACCGGGGCCGATGGCGCGACCGAGGCCACACCGGCCGCGCCGATCGACGCCGCGACGCCCGCGGGGCCGGGGGGCGATCCGCTCGGCAGCGCGGAGACCGGCGAGCCCGGCGGTCTTGGGAGCGATCGGGGCGTCGCGTCGGGAGATGCGCCGCTCATCGCGACGCGCACCGACCCGGTCGCATCGGCGACGACGGAAGGACCGGCGGCCCTTGATGCATCCGGTGCGCCCGCCGCGTTGGATCCGGCGGCGGCGGCGGCTGAGCGTGCGCCGGTCGCGGCGCCGCGCGTCGACGCCAATCGTCTCGCCCTCCGCTCCGGTCCGCTGGATGCGCCGTTCCTTCGTGAAGCCGCGCTGGCGGCGAACGCGCAACGTCTGGCCGCCGCGGATCCCCGGGAGGGGGCCGATCCGGCCGGCGTCTCCCCGGGGTCCGGTGGGGCGGGTCCGGCCGCCGCGAATCAACCGGCGGGTGACACGGCGGGACGTTTGCAGGCGGCAGCGCCGGCTGGTTCCGCCGCCGCGGGCGCCGTCGGCTCGCCAGCGTCGCCGGCGTCGGCCGCCTCGGACGCCGGGGCCTCCGGCGACGCGTCCAATCGATCGTCGGCCGCCACCTCGCTGATCAAGGTGCCGCCGGAGCAGTGGAAGCAGGGGAAGCCGATTGTCGACCAGGGGATCGAGATCACCACGAGTCAGCCGGCATATCTGCCGCGGGCGCTCGTGTTCGCGCGACCGATGAACCCGCAGGTCGAGATCGAGTTTCAGCGGGACGGCCAACCGAAGTACCCGATTCGTCTGCTGCGCTCGACTGGCGACGCGGGAGTCGACGAGCCGATTCTGAACAGTCTGTATCGGTGGACGGCCCGCGGGCCGCGCATCGACGCCCTTCGCCCCGGTCAGACCCTCAAGCTGCGGTTCACGTTGCTGCTGTCGAACTGACGGCCGGCTTCCATGTCCGCAGCGGAGTCCCCGGTCGCGGCTGCGGTCGCGGTGCGGTGTGCGGGTCATCGCGCGACGTCCGTCGGAACGCGACCGGCGGCAATCACGATCCACATCTCTTCCGTGGGGGCGCTTCGACCGACGCGTGGGGTCTGTCATCGGATCCGTCGGGCCCGCGTCGACGCCAGCGTCGTCCGGGTCGGACGCGGCCGTTGCGTGCTCGCTGGGAAGCATGGCGGAAGCACGGTCGGACCATGAACGGGCCACCGAGAGACCCTCACTGGGCCGCTGACACCCGGGCCCTCCTTGGGCACGCGACGGGTCGGATCGGGCGGCCGCATGGGCGCCGGGCCTCAGGCGACTGGTGAGCGGACACCGTCGCGAGGGCGTCGTCTGAGCGCTCACCCGGCGACGTCGTGCACGCAACGCGCCCGGATCCGATCCCGCCGCCTCATCGATCCCGGGGCGGACGTCTTCCGGGCAGCGCCGGCGGGCTCTCGCTGCACGGTGTGTCCCTCCCCGCGTGAGCCGCGCCGCTCGCGGCCGTCGCCCGGTCCGCCACTCCCGTGCACAACCAAGGTCGAATGCGACGCGGCCTGCCGTCCTGGCTTCTCACTTTCTGGCGGTCTGACGACCTGACCTCCTGATCACCCGCCGCCTGGTCACCCGCCGCCTTGGTCACCCGACGCCTGATTCACTGACGCCGGATCACCCGTCGTCCGGATCATTGTCTCCCTGATCTCCTGACGTCCTGACTTCTTCTCCCGCGACCGTGCCTGGCCGCCCTCCAACGTCCGGCTGACACGCCGCTCCCTCGTGTCGATGCCGCGCGGCGCGAAGAGACTTCGGCCGCCCATCAACGCCGGCGGCCCGTCGGGACCTCCATGTGCTCAAGTCCCGCCGCACATCGCGTCCCCGAGAACGACGGGCGATGAGACCGCCGGCGGCCGACGCGACCCCGATCGAGGAGAGCCGAGGCGCAGCCGGCGCGCCGACGGCTGGAAAGCGTGACCGGCATGAGCCGGACGACTCACCGGCGCGGCTTCCCATGGCGGCCGCCGCGATTCCGGACATCCGCATCCTGCAGCGTCCGTTGCTCTCGGTCACGACGGCCATGGCGGCATCGATTCATCGTTAGGACGCTCCGGCCGCAACCGCGTTTTGAACGGGACAGCCGATGGGCGGGTCTGAGCCGACCATGAGCATCGCGGCGAACAGACGGCGCCGACGTCACTGAGATCAGCGGGATCCACGGCGGCGCGCCACCAGGAATCTCGAGAAAACTCTGCACGATGCCCGGGCTCGGATCGCGATCCATTGGCGCTGACGAATCTGATCGGACAAAGATTCACTGGATTAACGGGTCGGCGTCCCGCCCGCGATCACTCGGCAATCTTTTTGTCGAGCAACGCAGATTCCGGGTGACGGGTGATTTGATTTCTCGCTTCCCTCAGTAGGCTGAACAATGCAAGTGCCGTTCAGCGTTCGAGATCGACCGCGTGCGAATCAGAGATGCCCGCCGGTCGGACGATCGATGGAGTGGAGGTGCAACATGGTGCGGCGGCAAGCGTGCAATGGTGAAGCAGACGATCGCGGGGCCACGCATGACATGACGGCTGGCGACCCGCTGACCGGGAAGGCGTCGGGCGCGGCGGCCGTTCCTGCGTCTCCGACTTCAGCGGCGTCCAACGTGTCGGTCGGTACGGATGCGGGCGCCGGTGCGGGAGGGTCGACACCAGCGTCAGACAGCGCATCGGCCGCTCCGATCGGCAAGTCGGACGGGCCGCCCGAGGGCAGCGACCATGATGTCCTGATGGCGGAGCTCGAAACGTATGGCGTCGGCCGGTTGTACGACGAACTGCGTCGGCTCGCCGCGGGATATCTGCGGCGGGAGCGGGACGGGCACACCTTGCAGGCCACAGCGCTCGTCAACGAAGCGTTTCTCCGACTGATGGAGACCGGTCGCGTGCAGTTTTCGGATCGTGACCATTACATGGCCGTCGCCGCTCGGACGATGCGTCGGGTGCTGGTCGATCATGCGCGGGCGCGGCGGACCGAGAAGCGTGGGGGCGGCGTGTGTCTGGCGCCCCTCACACCGGACCTTGACGCGGCCGCGTCGCCGTCTGGAGAGGCCGCCGTCTCTGTGATGGAGTTGGATGCTGCGCTGGAGGCGCTCGCCGCGCACAACGAACGGGCCGCGCGCGTGATCGAGCTTCGCGTCTTCGGCAGCCTGACGGTCGAGCAGCTCGCACGCGTCATGCATGTCTCGCGCAAGACGGCGGCGGCGGACCTTCGATACGGCCGCGCCTGGCTGGCACGGGCGCTGGAGCGGGGGGACTTTGCGGCATGACCGGCCGTCAGCCCGATGAGAAGGGGACCGGGCCCCCTCGTCGAGATGCAGTTCGCTCGACAGAGGACGCCGTCGGCGAGGAGGATGCGGCGGCTCGGTCAACCGGCGGGGTTCCCGAACGCTCATCCACCGAATCCGGCGACACGGCCACGCGCCCGAGTCATGCGGCGAAGAGTGAGGAGGCTCGCTCGGAGTCGTCGGGGAGCGATGGCGCTCGTCCAGCATCAAGGGATGCGATGCCAGGGAAGGCAGATGGGCCTGCCGAAACGTCGACGCCCTTGCCTGGAAAAGCGACAGTCGAAACGAACGTCTGGGAGGTTTTCAACGCCGTGGTTGAACTGGAGGGTCCGGCGCGTGCGGCGGCGCTATCGGCCCTGACTTCCGGCAATGAAACCCTGCGGCGCGATGTCGAGGACCTGCTCGCCCACGACGCTTCACCGCTTTCGATTCTCCCTTCGTCAGGGGACGCCGTTCCGCCACATCTTGTGGTGGCGGGTCCAGACGGCGAGCCCCTTCCGGGGCCCCAGCCGGCGTCCATCATTGCCCCCGGGGAGGACGATCCGCAGTCTCTCATCGGCCTCCAGATCGGATCGTACCGGGTCCTCAAGCTGATTGGCGAAGGCGGCGTGGCCTGGGTGTACCGCGCGATGCAGGTCCAGCCACGCCGCGTCGTGGCGCTCAAGGTGGTCCGGCCCGGCATGTCTTCGGCGACGGTGCGGCGCCGGCTCACCATCGAAGCGGAGATTCTCGGGCAGTTGCACCATCGCGGCATCGCACAGGTGTATGAGGCGTCGACCTTTGAGTCGAACGGCGTCCGTTGTCCCTTCTTTGCGATGGAGTATGTTGAGGGCCTTCCGCTCACAGAATTCGTCGCGGTTCGACGCCTCCCGTTCGATGCACGTCTCCGCCTGCTCATTGAACTGTGCAGCGCCGTCGATCTGGCCCACCAGCGCGGCGTCGTGCACCGTGACCTCAAGCCCGACAACATCCTTGTTCGTCCCGATGGTCAGTTGAAGGTCCTCGACTTCGGCGTTGCTTGCATCAGCGAGAAGGACCTGCGTCTCTCCACCATGCACACCGAAGTCGGCCAGTTGATCGGCACGGCGCCGTACATGAGTCCTGAGCAGGCGGCCGGCGACCCGGCCGAGATTGATCTGCGCAGCGATGTCTACTCACTTGGCGTCATACTGTTCGAGGTCCTGACGGGGTGTCTTCCCATGCCGGTGGAAGGCAAGATGCTGCACGAGGTCCTTCGAATGATCCGCGAGGATCAACCGATGCGCCTCAGCGCTGCTTCGCCCGGGTGCCGCGGCGATATCGAGACGATCGTGTCACGGGCGTTGATGAAGGACAAATCGGACCGGTATCGCTCCGCCGCGGACCTCGCCCACGATCTCCGCTGCTGCCTGGAGAACAAGCCGATTCTGGCCCGGCCGGAGAGCGCGTGGCGTCGCACCCGCCGGCTCTACGGTCGTCACCGGATCGCTCTGGCCGGCGTCGGCGCGGCGGTGGTGGCCCTCGTGGTCGGATCCACCCTCTCCGCGATCGGGTTGCGGGAGGCGGCCCGTCAGCGGGTCCTTGCCGAGCAGCGGCTCGCATCCTCCCTCGTTCGTGAGCAGGAAACCCGTCTCGCTCAACTCGAGACGGAGGAGGTCACGAACTTCTTCTCCGGCGTCATCTCGACCGTGCGTCGGGAGGAGTTGGGTGAGGACGTGAAGGTCGTGGATGTCCTCGACCGCGCGGCGCCGCGGATCCAGGAGACACTGCGTGAACGCCCCCTTCTTCTGGCCCGACTGCAGGCGACGATCGGTCGCACCTATCGCCGTCTCGGCCGCCGCGACGTCGCCCGTGATTTTCTCATCCGGGCGATCGCTGGGGCGAGGATCTGTGGCAACGCCCCCCTCGAGTACTCGAGCTTGCAGGAGCTGGCGCGATGCGCTCTGGCGGAGGGCAAGTGGAGTCATGCTCGAGACGTCCTGGAACTTGCGAGGACGGTCAAGGAGAATCATCGCTTCCTGACTCCCAATGAGATCGGCGACGACATGGCTTACGTTGAAGCGCTGTTCCGATCGGGAGATCCTGCTCGCGCTATGTCTACCTTGCAGAAGGCGATCAAAGACACTCAAGAGGCTCGCCGCGTCGCCAGCGTGAAAATACATCCGCTGCAGCTCGAACAGGCTGGTTGGCTGATGTCGATGGGGCATGCAAGAGAGGCGTGCGACCTTCTGATTCCATTGGAGCAATCGCTTCGTGGCGGCGCGCTTCATGGTAGAGCAGTCCTGACCCTTCTGGCTGCCTACGAGAATCTTGACATGCTCGCCGATGGACTGGCGCTCGCGAGGCATTGCTCTGAAGCGGGGGATTCGCTGGGCGTTGGGCAAACCCAGATCTTCACCGAGTTGGCGATCTTCTGTCAGCGTGCGGGCTTGATGGAGGACGCAGAGGCACACTTTCGGACGGCGCTCGCCTTCCAGATCGGATTGAATAGCGGCGAAGCAGCCAAGACACTGGTTGCGGCGAACAATCTGGCAAACCACCTGAGTCTGATGGATCGCGATGAAGAAGCTATTGAGATATATGAATCGAGCCTGGGGGCGGTTCAAGATCTCGAGCACGCTCACCGAGATTATTCATTTGTGCTGTTGAACTACTCGATGCTGCAACTGCGGAGAGGCGCCCCTGGCGCGGTCGACGTGTTGAAAGCCAATCTTGCGTACGCATCAAGCCGTATTATGGGAACCCATATATTAGGTAAGGCGGAATGGCGGCTTCAGGTCTTTCTTCGCGAAGCACAACAGTTCGAAGAAGCTATGGAATGGGCTGCGAAGGCAGTCCATGATGCCAAAGCGTGGATTGATCACTATCGAGTTAACTATGTATTGCGTTTGGAATCATACGCGAGGGCGGCTGTTGAGTGCGGCTATATCCATGAGGCATGTGATGCGATTGAAGAGGCGTACGAACTGATGGACCATCCGAGTGTGAGTCCTCACAATCGGCATTTGGTTCGGACTGTGCGCAGCAGAATCTACCGGTCCGTCAACGGCGCCCCGCCTCCGCCAGATTCGTGAGGTCGGCTCGCGCGATCTCAGACCAGCGGCGGCGAGCCAGGGCGATCGAGGTACGGCTTCGTCGGGAGATCGATTGTTCGACACCCGGGATTGTCCGGGGCGTGGACCCGGCGCGGGCATGGTTTGGTCGCGGCGGCGACGGTGCGCAGGACCGAATGCGCCAAGATGTCAGAAACACGGGCCGTTGTCGACGGCGACTCACGTCCCGGACTGAATCGCGGCCCATGCGGCCGACGTTGCGGCGGCGATGCGATCAATGTGCTCTTCGGTGTGGGCGAGTGAGATGAAGCAGGCCTCATAACCACTCGGTGGAAGATGCACGCCGCGGTCGAGCATGCCGCGAAAGAATGCGGCGTAGCCGTCGTGATCACTCGCGGCGGCGGCGGCGCGGTCGGTGATCGGCGACGACGCCCCGAAGAAGATACCGAGCATGCCGGGAACGGCCGCGATCTGGACGGGGTCGTGATCGCGCCGGGCGTCGTCCTCGCCGAGAATCGCGGTCTCCGGCGTCTGGGGATGGACCTCTCGAAGGGTGTCACCCCTGGTGGTTCGCTGCGATTCGTGGGCGAGGAAGTCATCCGCCGTCGAGCGCGTTGGGTCAGACGTTCGCGCTGGACGGTAGTCGAGATCGCGGCGGTCCAGAGCCTCGCCCCCCCGCTCCCGAAGTGAACGCTCAAGACGATCACGTCTCTGTCTCTCGGCTTCGCCAGTGTGCAACTCGCCCCGATGGCCGCGATCATCGTTGTGCTTGGGACTGGACCCGGTCGCGTGACTCTCATCTCCAGCGTGCGGGGAACGCGGTCCGTCGTCTCTGGGGTCATGGCGATTCGTCGCCGACACTGAATTCGCTACGACCGGCGAAGCCTCGATTCTCTGGGAATCCGCCCGGGCCGCGAACGCAGCGTCGGACCCTCGGGACATGGTCGACGAGAACCCGGCCGACGCCGTCATCGAAGCCGGCGGCTGCACGCCGAAGGCGCCGGACAGCTTTGTCGCCAGGCGCCACGTTAATGCGGCCAACCGCTCGTACGCGGCGGCGTCGAGTCGATCCAGCACCGCCACGCCGGCCGCCATCGCCATCGGATTCCCCGACATCGTTCCCGCCTGGTACACCGGCCCTGCCGGGGCGATGTGATCCATCAGCGCGGCGGATCCGCCGTACGCGCCGATCGGAGTCCCGCCGCCGATGATCTTGCCGAACGTCGTCAGATCCGGCGCGACGCCGAGCAGGGCCTGGGCGCCGCCCGAATGGACGCGGAATCCCGTCATCACTTCGTCACAGATCAGCAAGGCCCCCGCCGACCGCGCCGCCGACGCGATTCGCTCGAGGAAGCCCGGCGACGGCAGGACCAGGCCCATGTTGCCGGCGATCGGCTCGACGATCACCGCGGCGATGTCGGATCCGTGCGCCGCGAACAACTGCTCCACCGCGGTCGCATCGTTGTACGGGGCCGTCAGGGTAAGCGCGGTTGCGCGCGCGGGCACGCCCGGCGAATCCGGGACGCCGAACGTCTGGGCGCCGGACCCGGCCTGTACCAGCAGACCGTCGGCGTGACCATGGTAATTGCCGTCGAACTTGACGATCAGATCGCGCCCGGTCGCCGCGCGGGCCAGACGGATCGCGCTCATCACCGCTTCCGTCCCCGAGTTGACGAAGCGGATCTTCTCTACCGAAGGAACCCGCTCGACGATCCGCGTTGCAAGCTCTGATTCCCACGCGGAACAAAGGCCGAATCCGCTGCCCGCAGCGGCGGCGCGATGAATCGCTTCGGTGACCGCCGGGTGAGCATGGCCGAGTATCGCGCTGCCCCAGCCGCCGACGAGATCGATGTAGGATTCGCCGTCCTCTCCCGTGAGCATCGCCCCGCGGGCGGAACGAATGAACACCGGGGAGCCGCCGACCGCGCCGAACGCTCGGACGGGAGAACTCACGCCGCCGGGCATCAGGCGACGGGCGCGCTCGGCCAGACGATGTGAGGCGGGACGATCGGAATGGGATGCGTCCGACATCATGGGCCGTCCTCCAGCCACAGCGCGGCGTCGGCCGCGAAGTACGTGATGATGACATCCGCGCCCGCACGACGAATCGCGATGAGCGACTCGAGCACCGACGGTCGCAGATCCAGCCAGCCGCGCGACGCCGCCGCGTGGAGCATCGCGTACTCCCCGCCGACCTGATACGCCGCCACCGGACGCGTCGCCTGCGCGCGGACCGACGCAATCACATCGAGATACATTCCCGCCGGCTTCACCATGATCATGTCCGCGCCCTCCCGTTCGTCCTGACACGCTTCGAGTCGCGCCTCCCGCGCCGCGCCGATCGGCAACTGACAGTGGGCGCGCCCGCCGGTCCCCGTCGGCGCGCTGTCAGCCGCCGTTCGAAACGGACCGTACAGGGACGATGCAAATTTCGCGGCGTACGCAAGGATCGCCGTCATGGCATGACCGCCCGCGTCGAGACCGCGACGGATCGCCGCGACCTGCCCGTCCGCCATGCCGCTCGGCGCGACGATGTCAGCCCCCGCCGCGGCGTGGCTGCACGCGATCGCGGCGTACCGCTGGAGCGTCGCTTCGTGATCGGGCCCGCCGGTCGCGTCGCCGACATCACAACTGCCGGTCGCGGTGTACTGGCAGAGGCAGACATCGGTGGCGATCGGGAGATCCGGCGCCGCGTGCCGGATGACCCGGATCGCCCGCTGAACGGGCCCGTCTGTCGCATCCGCCTCGCTCCCGATCGCATCGCGCGACGCCGGGACGCCGAAGAGCAGGACGCCGCCCACGCCACGCTCCACCAGCGTGGTCGCGAGGGCCCCGACGTCTTCGGGCCGATGCCGAACCACGCCCGGCAGCGCCTCGATCGGGCCTGCGTCATCGTCGCGGGCGGCGACGAACAGGGGCGCCACGAGTTGGCGCGGCGACAACGACGTCTCCTGCACGAGTCGACGCAGACCGGGCGTACGCCGCAGTCGACTGAGAATGGAATCATCAGCGGTCTGGTTCATCCCTGCCTGATATCGGCCGTCGTCAGCGCGGTGATGACCGCTTCCCGCATTCCTTCGTCGCTGTACGTCGAGGGAATGATGCTGGCGGGAAGACCGGCGTCATCGATGGCGGCGGCGGTGGTGGGACCGATCGCAAAGAGCGCCGCATCGCGCAAAACCAGCCGATGCGCGGCGAGACTTCGAACCGCAGTCGGACTGTACAGCAGCACCGCATCCACGCCCGCTTCCATTGCGCGAAGAGCGGCGGAGTCGAGCGCGGCGGGCAGCGTGTCATAGACGCGGAGCTGACGGACCTCAACGCCGTGTGCGGCCAGTCCGTCCGGAAGTTCATCCAGGGCGAGGGTTCCGCAGGGGAAGGCGACTCGCGAATCGGAATCGACGGCGGCGGCGAGATCTTCGACGAGCGCCCGAGCGCGATGCTCGAAGGGCATGAGATCCGCGCGGACGCCAAGCTCCTCGTGCAGCATCGTCGCCGTCTTGGGTCCCACGCAGGCGAACCGGGCGTGTGCGATCGATCGCACATCCCGTCCCGCGTCGTCCAGCGCACGCTTGAATCCGATCACGCCGTGGAGCGACGTGAAGACGAACCAGTCGATGTCGTCGAAGTCGGAGGGGAGCGCAGGTGTTTCGTACGTGATGCGGATGAGCGGCGCCTCGATCAC
Organism: Phycisphaerales bacterium; assembly: GCA_965227335.1. Taxonomy (GTDB): domain Bacteria; phylum Planctomycetota; class Phycisphaerae; order Phycisphaerales; family SM1A02; genus CBDDFV01. Next base: position 46,129 of record CBDDFV010000012.1, on the reverse strand, counting down.
GCTCGCGCCCTCGGCCCGCAGGGCGGAGGCGATCCGACGCCCGGCGCGAATCGGACGGGTCACGACAATCGTGCGTCCCTGTAACGGGCCGCGGGCGATGTGGTCGGCCGGAGCGGCGTCGTCCGCGTGCGCGGCGACGGGCCCGATGATGATGAGCGCCGGCGGACGCACGCCGCGCTGTTCAGCGATCGCCGCGATCGTGGTGAGTTCGCCCCGGGTGACCCGCTGGCTCGGCGTCGCGCCGTTCTCGATGACGGCGACCGGCGTATGGGGTTCGCGGCCGGCGGCGATGAGTCGGGCGCTGACTTCGGCCAGATCGCGCACGCCCATGTAGATGCAGACCGTGTCGAGCGACGCGGCGGCTTCGTAGTCGTCGTCGGTCAGACCGGCGCCGGAACCGACCGCGGGGGTGAGGACGCCGAATGTCCGCGCGACGCCACGCAACGTGACGGGAACGCCGGCGGCGGCGGCGACAGCGGTCGCGGCGGTGAGTCCGGGGACGACGTGGACTTCGACGCCGGCCCGGAGCAGGGCATCGCGCTCTTCGAAGCCGCGTCCATAGACGTAGGGGTCTCCGCCCTTGAGGCGCACCACGCGGCGACCCGCGCCCGCGTGGCGAAGGAGGAGGTCGTGGATCTCATCCTGGGTCGCCCGATGGGCGCCCGGGGCTTTGCCGACGTCGATCCGTTCCGCGTGTGCGGGCGCCTCCGCGAGGAGATCGTGACTGATCAGACGATCGTGCACGACGACGTCGGCCGTCCGCAGCGCGGCGAGGCCGCGTACCGTGATGAGATCGGCTGCGCCGGGTCCGGCCCCGACCAGCCACACGGCGCCGCTGGATGTCCCGTTCATGATCATGCGAGCGCCCGCTCCGGACTCGTCGTCGCCGCCCCGCTTGAAGTGAGTTGGAGCGCGGCCCGGGTCGCCAGGGCCGCGCCGTCTTCGCCGTGGAAGACGCCGCTCCGGAAGGGCAGGGTTGAATCGTGGGGAATGATCCGGGCGTGCAGCGTCACGCGCCCGTCCTTGTCCACAACGGCGTGCGCGGCGGCGAGTTCGTCGCCCCCGCCTTCGACCAACGCCGCGAACCGTCGTTCGGTCTCGACAGCTCGAGCCGCGGCCACATCGTCAGCCCGCGCCGCGAGACTGTGGGCGTACCAGTCGTCAGGACGCGTCTGCAGCACGATCGCCCCCTGTCCGGCTTCCGGGGCGAGGTCGTCGAGCGGGAACTGTTCGGCGACAACGCCGTCGAGATCGATGCGCTCGAGGCCGGCGCGGGCGAGAATCGCGGCGTCGAAGTCGCCGTTCATGACCTGGGCGACGCGAGCGTCCACCGGTCCGCGGATCGGACGGATGTCGAGGTCCGGCCGAAGGGCGAGCACCTGACGTGAACGACGCCGACTGCTCGTGCCGACCCGCGCTCCGGACGGCAGGTCCGCGAGACGGACGCCGGTGCGCGACACGAGCGTCTCCTCCACGCTGCCGCGCGGCAGGACGGCCGCAATGACGCGTCGTCCCGACTCGCCGCCGCGGTGCGGCAGGTCCTTCAGCGAGTGGACGGCGACGTCGATCTCGCCGCGGAAGAGCGCCGTCTCGAGTTCGTCGGTGAACACGCCCGCGCCGAGGCCCTCGATCGGCGTGGTGCGGTCACGATCGCCACGCGTGACGATCTCGACGATCTCGGTGGGGACGCTGAACGCGGCAAGACGCGCGGCGGCGTGCTCCGCCTGCCAGCGAGCGAGCGTGCTGGGACGGGCGCCCAGGCGAAGGGGACCACGCTCCGCCGCGCGATGCAAGAGATCTTCCAGTCCATCCACGATCGCATCGCCCGCGCCGAGTGTCGGCGTGATGACGACGGGGCCGAGGCCGGGCGGCGTGGTCCAGGCGCCCGTCGGCAGCGTCTCCGGCAGATTGAGACGCGTCCGGATGTCTTCGAGTTCATGTCCGCCGCCGCCGATCAGCCAGGGAGCGACGACGAGCGGGCGGCCGGGCCCGCGGGTGAGGGCGGCCATCGATTCGATCGTGGGGTCCTGATCGAGGAACGCGGCTTCCACCCGCCAGCGGGGCGCGAGTGCGCGGATCTGGTCGGCGAGGGCGAAGGTCGTGGCGCCGCTCGCCGCGTGTCGGCGGGTGCCGTGGCCGATCACGAGCACGAGGCCGGGTTGCGGGGCGTCGGCGATCGAGGCGAGCACGGACGCGGCGAACGAGGAGCGGGCGGCGGGATCGACGCCGACGGGCGGGGTGACCAGCGGCACGGTCCCCCCGCCCGGCTCGGCGGTCGTCTGTCCGATGATCTTCGCCAGCCGCGTGCGGACGAAGAACGCATCGCTGGTCATGAGCGGCAGCGTGACGGCGCGGGGCCATCGTCGGGCGGCGTCGGCGAAGCCGGGATCGCCCATGTTGAACGCCGGGTGCACGGGCCCGCCGATCCGAGCCGCAAGCTCCGCCGCGATTCGCGTCACGAGCGCGTTGGCGGCCGAGTCGTCGCCCCAGCCGTGCGCCGCGAGGATCACCTCGGGCGGCGTCGGGTGGTCGTGGGCGTTCGTCGTCATCAGCCGGCCTCCCGGAGGAGAGCGGGCGAATGGCCGGCCAGCGCCGACCATTCTTCGGCGAGTCGGCGCAGCTGGCGCTCGATCAGCGCATCGGCGGCGCGAAGCGCGGCGGACTCGACATCGCCGGCGGGGTCGAGATCGTCCACATCGATACGCGTGACGCGAGCGTCGTCGCCAAAGGCCGGAGCGATGTTCGCGGGGACGCCGAGATCGACCGCGAGCAACGGGCGGTGACCGAGGCGGACGTGGTGAACGTCGGTCAGCAGCGGGGATGCAGCGGAGGTCGCCGCGATCACGGCGTCGAGATCCGCAAGGTCGCCGGCCAGCGTGTCGAGATGACGCACCGGGACCGACTGAGGTTTCGGGTGGCGGGCGTAGATCGCGGTGGAGCCCGCGCCGCGTTCGCGCAGGGCGTTCGCGACGTCGCCTGCGAGCGCGCCGGAGCCGATCACGCCGATGCGGGGGTCGTGGTGGTCGGCGAGTGCGCCGGTGACGAGATCCGCCGCGACGGTCGCGTAGCTGTGCCCGAGCCGACCGATGGGCGTGTGTGTGCGCACCGTGCGCGCCGCCCGCATGGCGCGTCGGCCGAGTCGGTCGATGACGTCGCCGGCGAGCCCGTGGGTCTCCGCCGCTCGGAGCGCGGTGCGGACCTGTCCGGTGACATGCGGCTCGCCGAGGATGCGGGAGTCGAGTCCGGCGGCGACGCGGAGCAGGTGACGCGCGGCGTCGAGTCCGCGTCGAACGCGTCGGGCGGCCGGAGCCGCGCCGAGAACCTGGAGTGCATCGTCGAGAGCGGGGAGGAGGTCCGCCGTCGACGTGCGAGGCACGAAGTAGATCTCCTGTCGTTCGCACGTGCAGAGGCAAAGGAGTTCCTGCGCATGCGCGCCGACCGGCCCGAGCGCAAGGTGCGACAGATCGAGTCCGGAGGCGCGGGCGGCCCAGCGCGGGTCCGCAGCGGACGTCCGGCGCCAGGCGATCTGCACGAACTCGGGGGCCGCGTCGGTCATGACGGCAGCACCGGCAGTGAGTAGCGTTCGACCGCCGGCTCCTCGCGACCGGTGAGGATCGTGCGTTCGTCATCATCGGCGATGGCGCGGCGGTAGAAGTCGCTGAGTCCTTCGTCGCCGCTGCGTTCCGTCCGGAAGCGTTCGAAGAGGGGACGCAGGGTGGGGATGATGTCGTCGAACTTCACGTCGGCGGCGTAGAGGTCAGCCAGACGGTCGCCACGCAGCCCGCCGCCCACGAAGACGTGGTACACGCCGGGCTTGCGTCCGACGATTCCGATATCGGCGTTGTAGGGTCGCGCGCAGCCGTTGGGGCAGCCCGTCATGCGGATGGTGAGTTCGACGTTTTCGAGCCCGAGTCGTTCGAACTCCGCCTCGAAGCCGGCGATGAGATCAGGCTGGACGCGTTCGGATTCCGCGAGGGCGAGTCCGCACGTCGGCAGGGCGGGGCACGCCATCGCGTAGCGGCGGGCGTTGGAGATCGACTCGACGAGGTCGACGTCATGCTCGCGGAGGATCTCGATTGCGCGATCGACGTGCGCCGGTTCGAGATCGGCGAGCAGCATCGACTGCATCGGCGTGATGATCATCGTCGGTTCGAGTTCTTCGGCGATGCGCCGGAACGCGGTCCGGATCCGCGACTGGTCATCGTCGCGGATGCGTCCGTTCTGGATGTAGACGCCGAGGAACTCCTTCCCGTCGCCCTGTTCGAAGCGGCCGAGGTGGTCGAGCTGTTTCGGCGTGGGCAGCCGGGCGGGCGGATGGATCTCGAAGTCGACCCGTTCGCGGATCGCCGCGCGGAAGCTCTCGACGCCCCACTCCTCGACGATGTACTTCAGTCGGGCGTGTTTGCGGTTCTGGCGATCGCCGTAGTCGCGGTAGATCGCAACGATCGCCCGCACGGTCTCGACCGCATGTTCGGTCGGCACGAAGCAGATCGGGGACCCGATCCGGGCGTACGTCTCCGGCTTGTTGTGCGTGATCCCCATGCCGCCGCCGGCGATGATGTTGTAGCCGAGGATCGCGCCGTTCTCGGTGATCGCGACGAGGCCGGTGTCGTAGGTGTACGCATCGACGCTGTTGTCGGTGTCGATGGCCACGCCGAGCTTGTACTTGCGCGGCAGGTACTGTTCCCCGTAGAAGGGCTCTTCGTTCTCGGTCGTGAGGACCTTCTCGCCGTCGAGCCAGATCTCGTGGTACGCGCCGGTGCCGGGGCGGAGGGCGGCCGCGAGTTGGTGAGCCATGATCTGGACGCCGTGGTGGATCTCGTCCGCGAAGGGGGCGGGGGCGGCCATGACGTTGCGGGGAATGTCGCCGCACGCCGACAGCGTGCACATCAGCGCCTCGTTGATCGAGCGCATCGTCGTCCTGAGGTTCGACTTGATCACGCCGTGCAGCTGGAAGGCCTGGCGGGTGGTCAGACGCAGGCTGCCGGAAGCGTAGGTCCCGGCGAGATCGTCCATCGCCAGATACTGCGCGGCGGAGCAGCGTCCGCCCGGCAGCCCGATGCGGATCATGAACGAATAGTCTTTTTCGAGCCCTTGTTTTCGGCGTTGGATGCGAGTGTCGCGGTCGTCCTGCTGGTAGACGCCGTGGAACTTGAGGGAGGCGAGATCGTGGTCTTCGAAGGCGACCGCGTCGGGATCCGCGAGGACGTCCTCAATGGTGCCGCGCAGGTGCTTCGAATCACGCTTGGCCGCTTCGGCTTTCGTGATCTTGTCCGGATCGGGCGGGGTGGGCTGATTGGTGATCACGCCGCGTTCTCCTCGGCGCCGGCGTTCCCGGCGGAAGGCGTTTCGTCCTGCGCGGTCTCCGCCACGCGGCGGGCCCCGTCGTGCAGGCCGCATTCGGTCTTGTTGGTTCCGGCCCAGCGTCCGGCGCGGGAGTAGTCGGCGGCGGTCGCGCCGGGAACGCAGGCGGTGCAGTGCGTGCAGCCGATGCTCGGATAGCCCTGATCGTGGAGCGGGTTGAAGGGCACGTCATGCGCCCGGATGTAGTCCAGGACCTGCCGGCGGGACCAGTAGGCGAGCGGGTTGACTTTGATCAGTTCGTAGCCCCAGTCCCATTCGACGAAGCGGGTGTTCGCACGGGAGGGCGACTGTTCGCGCCGAATCGCGCTGAACCAGACGTCGACATCGGCGAGCGCCTTGCGCATCGGCTCAACCTTGCGGAGGCGGCAGCAGAGGTCCGGGTTGTGCTCCCAGAGGTCGTCGCCGAACCGCGCGGCCTGCTGCCGGGGCGTCAGCTTTGACCCGCCGTTGACGAACTCGAGCGTCGGATAACGTCGGATCAGCTGGTCGCGGAGCGTGTAGGTCTCTTCGAAGAGGAACTGAGTGTCGATGTAGATCACGCGGACCGGCCTGCCGAGTCGGGAGAGCATGTCCAGCATCGCGCAGCCTTCCATCCCGAAGCCGGTCGTGGCGGCGATGGTGCGCCCCGAGAAGCGGGCGAGCGTCCACCGCATCACGTCCTGCGGCGACGATTCGCCCTCCACCGGCGAGGGAATCCGCGTGGGCGGCAGCCCCGGCGGGAGCGGAAACGTGGAGACGGTGAGGGCGGTGGGAACAGGCGGCGCGGCGGTCATTCGGACTTTCCTTTCCGGACGTCGACGAGTCGGAGGCGTGTGAAAGGAGGAGAGAGAGCGTGTGTGTCCCACGGGAGACCGATCGGCGCGCATCGATCGCGCCTCGGGTCTGACCCGCGTTTTTGACTCAGTTGAGGGGCCGACTGGACGGTTGATCTGCCTGTTCAGCCGGCGAGAGCACGATCGGGGTGCCGTTACGAAAAAAACACCACCGTTGCGAGAACGGTGGTGCTCAGTGGTTCCTGAGATTCGGGTCGAAGATCAGCCCTGGGGCTGCGCCTCCGCACGGCACCAACCGTCCTGTCCGCAGGGACAGAGACAACAACAGATGCACGTACAGGCGCAGCTGGTCGTCAGGAGGTTGGCGTGGGAAGACTGTGACATCAGGTCTAAAGTAGCCTCTGGGATCGACGGGTCAAGAACGAAGATCCCGGCGCGACGCATGTTTTTGTGATCTTCGCGGTTTGCTTGCAAATGTGGCCCGCGGGCGGCCGGTAATGCGCATGAATGCGTGAAGACAGGGTATCCTCGCGCCCATGTCCGGACTCTTCGCGGGCACCTCGCTCGAACAACCCGTCACCTGCGAGCACTGCGGGAAGACGCTCGACGACTGCGCGTGCCCCTGCGACGCGGCCGGGCGCGTCTGTCGGCCGCAGGACCAGGCGGTCCGCGTACGCCGGGAAAAGCGGCGGGGGAAGTGGACCACCGTCGCCGCCCACTTCGATCCCGTGGCGACCGATCTTGACGCGATGCTCAAGGCGTACCGCGGCCGGTTCGGATGCGGCGGAACGACGACCGACGACGGCTTCGAGCTCCAGGGTGATCACCGGGACGCGGTGATCGAGGATCTTCTCGGACATGGATATGCCGCGAAGGCGGCGGGGGGATGAGCAGGGGCGCGGGCGTCAGACCCGCCGGAGGCGTTGCGGTTTCGCCTTCGGAACCTGCTCGATGAGGCCGCGAGCCTCCAGATCCTGCTTCACGGTGGTGACATACCAGAGGATGCTCTTGCCGCCGGGGTACACCTCGGGATCGAGGATCTCCTCGACGAGGTCGCCGAGTTCCATGAACGGCACGCCGCGCTCGTTCTTCGGGATGACCTCGAGCAGCGCCTTCTTCATCTCGTCGTACTTGGGCCGCTCGATGTTGACGCCTTGTTTGCCCTCAGGGTGCAGCGTCATGATGCGTTCGATGTCTTTCGGCATGGCGCGGTCTCCGGTGGATCGCGGGGCAGGGGCCAGGCGTTCCGGTCGATGACTGAAGCGATCTCGGAACAAATTACAATTGCGTTCTCACGACTCAAGGCGGTGTTGGAAAAAACGATGGATCGAATCGAACGCCTCCGGACTCGCCGCGCGTTCCATGCTCCACTTTCCACTTCTCCACTTCCCTCTCTCATCCCCACTTTCCACTGTCCACTTTCTCTACTCTCCACTCTCCACTTTCTCCACTCTCCACTCTCCACTCTCTCTGTCTGTGAAGCGGCCGCGTCAGACAAGGAAAGTGGAAAGTGGAAAGTGGAAAGTGGAACGTGGAAAGTGGGGAGAGAAGGAAGTCGAGTGGGGGAAGAAGGAACGGCGCGATGAATCCCGCCCTACGCGATCGCGTCGTGGAACAGTCGTTGCGCCTTGGCATGATGCGCACGCAACTCGGCCGGTCCGGCGGCGCAGGCGAGGCGTTCGAGTGTTGCGCGGACGTCGGCGGGGACGTCGCGGTCGAGATAGCGGGGACCGAAGTCGAAACGCTCGGGACAGTGCCGGATGCGACAGGCGTCGACGAGCGGACGCCACGTGAGGGCCAGGTAGAAGTGCACGGCCTCCGCGAGGTGGCCGCGATCGAGGGCCTTGGTGACCAGCGGCTGGAACAGCGGGAACTGCGCGAGGAGCGTCTCGCGCTTCGCATCGACCTTCTTCTGGTGGGCGAGGCGATCGAGCGGGATCGGGGTCAGCAGATCCGCGCGGTCGAACAACACGTGCGGCTCACCGTGCCGTTCTCGTTCCAGAAACTTGTCGGACGCGGACCGCTTGATCACGCAGAGGTCAATCATGTGACGCGGATCGGCGTCCGCCAGCGCGTAGAAGCACTGCGCGTGCCCGTGCCACGTCGGCTCCGGCAGGCGAAAGCGATGACGGATCGGCGAGAGCGCGGCCAGCGCGTGCTCGGCGATCTCGAACGCCGACTCGACCGCATCGTCCTCCACTGTCACGCACGCGTCGATGTCGGAGGCGTCATCGGTGCGTCCACTGGCGTCGGAGCCGCCGAGATGGAGCGCGAGCATGCGCGGTTTCGCCTCGAACGCGCGATGCAGCGCATCAATGATCGCGTCCCGAGCGAGGTCCGCGTTCGGCGCGGCGGCCGTCACACGATGACGCCGTCGGACGCGACCTCCGCGGCGCCGATCGCGTTGTCATCGCCGTCGTCCTGCTCGCGCATCCACTCATGGAACGCCGCGAGGACTTCCTTCTCGCGCTCGGCCGGGACGCCGGCTCGCTGACGAACGCCCTGCCGGCCTTCCTCGCTGAGTCCGTCGAACCACGTGAGCGTGTCTTCGACGGTCTCGGAGAGGGGGCGGAAGGTGAGGCCCGCCGCGACCGCCTTCGCGATGCTGCGCGTGCCGAAGCCGGCGTACTCGCCCTCGGCCGGCAGCCAGCACGGCATGTTCATCCAGGGCTGGACGCCATGAGCGGAGAGGAACTCGGCCGGCGCCCAGGTGAACTCGGCGTCGGACTCCGAGACGCGTTCGCACGTCTCGAGGTAGCGTTTCATCGTGAGCGGGTTGTGCGGATGCGGGCCGGTGACGTTGAAGGTCCCCGCGACGTTCTGCTCCATCGCGAGCAACTGGAACGCGACGAGATCCCGGGCGTCGATGATCTGGATGCGCGTCTCGCCGTCCCCGGGAGCCAGCACTTCGCCGCCATCGCGCACCCGGACCGGCCAGTAGCCGCCGCGGAAACTGAAGTCGCGCGGGCCGACGATCAGGCCGGGACGGAAGACCGTGTGTCGCGGGCCGGGGTAGATCCGACGGACGCGGTTCTCGCACTCCGCCTTGAACGGACCGAAGAGCGAGAAGTCGAACTCCATGTCGTCGGCGTCGGGCGCGGCGCCGACCTCGGCGTTCTCATCCTGATTCGGCTGCGATGAATCGACGTACACCGAGACCGACGAGACGTACATGTACCGCTTCGTGTTGTTCTTCAGCAGCTCCGCGGTCGCTTCCACGACCTTCGGGATGTGGGGCCAGATGTCAAAGACGACGTCCCACTTGCGACCGGCGTCGATCTCCTTCTGCAGCGCGTCGAGACCGCCTTCCGCCATTCGATCGCCCACGATGCACTCGACGCCGGGGAACAACTCGTCGGATCGATTGCCGCGATTGAACAGCGTGACGTCGTGTCCGTGGGCGAGCGCCTTGGAGACGAAGTGGGGGCCGGTCTGACCCGTGCCGCCGAGCACGAGGATCTTGAGCCGGCCGGGGATGTCCTGCGATGCGCGGCGGGAGGCGGCGGCCGTCGCGCTGGTCGCGCCGCCGAGTCCGATCGCCGCGCCGGCGCCGGCCGCGATGCCGATGAACTCACGTCGAGAGGAGGATGTTGTCATCTTAAGCTCCGTGGCTGCAGGGGGCTGGGACGGTTCCGGGCGCGACGCCGTCAGCGGACGGGCGACGGGTGTTCCGAACAGATACCCGGGGCGGGCGGCCGGGTTGCGACATTTCCGCCCGGCCCCGACCGTAGGATGTTCGCATGAATCACGTCATTACGCTTCTCCTGATCGCCGCGACCCTGCTCACGGGCTGTTCATCGCCGGGTCAGTCCGGCCGCAGCGCGCCGGACTGGCTTGATACGCCGCGCCATCCGAAGACGGACGTGCGGGTGCTGGTCTGGAACATCCAGCGTGGCGGAAACGAGTTCGATCGTGGTCCGGAGAAGGCGCTCGAAGTCATTCGCAGGATCGACCCGGACGTGTGTCTCCTTCAGGAGAGCTATGACATCGACGGCGACCGGCCGGAACTGGGCGCGTGGCTCGCCGCCAACCTCGGCTGGAAGCAATGGCAGGGCGAGAGTCCGCACCTCTGCGTACTGACGCGGTGGGACATCCGCGAGACCTTCTTTCACGAGCCCTGGCACGCGCTCGGCGCACGCGTCCGCGATGATCGGCGGCGAGAGTACGTCGTGTACTCGACGTGGATCGACTGGCGCGAGTATACGCCGCACGCGCTGCGCGATGATCCGACGATCTCGGACGGCGATCTGCTGCGGTGCGAGACGGAGCGGTCGGAACGGTTCAGACAGGCGACGGCGATCATCGAGCATCTGCGGAGTGAAGGTCATCTCGACGGCGACCTGCCGCTGCTGGTCGGCGGCGATTGGAACTGCCCATCGCACCTCGACTGGACCGAGGACGCCGCGCTGGTGTACCGGTTCCGGCGCGCCCTGCCGTTGCCGGTGAGCCGCGCGATGGCGGCCGCGGGCTTCGAGGATGCATGGCGGACGGTGCATCCGGACCCGGTGAATCAGCCGGGAATCACGTGGTCGCCGCTCTATCGGGGCGACGCGGAGACGCCGGAGACGGCCGATCGGATCGATCGGCTCTACGTGCATCGGACCGCGCGGCTGGTTCCCATCGCCGCACATGTGATTCCGCTGACACCCGAGCCGTCGGAGCGTGCGCAGACGGACCGGGCGTTCCCGAGCGATCACTCGGCGGTGGTGATGGATCTCGCGTTCGAACGGTAGCTTTCGAGCGGTAGGGTCCGCACCCCGTGCGGACCGCCAGGGGCGTTGGTTTGCTACAGAGCGGTAGATCGGTAGGGTCCGCACCCCGTGCGGACCGCGTGGGGCGTTGGTTTGCTCCAGAGCGGTAGGGTCCGCACCCCGTGCGGACCGTGTGGGGCGTTGGTTTGCGGCAGAGCCGTAGGGTCCGCACGGGGTGCCGACCCTGCTCGCCTACTCGGCCCAGTCGTGCCCGCGCTGCTCGACCTTGATGACCTGGGCGACGATGCCGCCCGCCGCGCGGCTGGCGTCCATGTTCACCTGGCCGACGAGCACCCACTGCCGCTCGTCGTGCGGATCGAGCAGCGTCTGTTCGATCACGCCGGTCTCGGGTTCGAAGGAGAAGTACTCGGGTCCACGCGCATCGGGGGTGATGAGGATCTCCTCGTGCGCCTCCCAGTACGCGGCCATCTGTTCGCGCAGGTCGTCGTAGGAGAGGTACTCGCCGACCAGCGCATCGTAATCCCGCGCGGCGAGACGCCGCACCCATTCGAACGCGCGGTTGCGGGCGAGACGGGTGAGCAGACGCTCGAACTGGCGGGCGGTCGTGCGTTTCGATTCGTCGTCGCTCTTTTCCGCGGTCGCGGCGGAGACTTCGCCGTAATGCTCCCACTCCTCGACCACGCTCGAATCGATGTGTTCGATCAGGACGAGCAGGTCTTCGATCAGGTCCTCGACCGCTTCCGGGGCCTCGCCCTCGGGCAGGACGCGGGTGAGCACCTTGTAGCTGTCGGTCAGGTAGTAGAGCAGCGTGTGCTCATCGTTGATGAGGTCGTATCGTTTGACGTAGTCGACAAAACTGTCGCCGCGCTCGAGAAGTTCGCGGGTCACGGACTTCGGCTTCGGCCCGTCCGACGCAATAAACGGATGCGCCTCGTCCCACACCTTGAAGGCGCCTTCGATCATTTCCTTGAGCGGTTGCTCATGCTCGACTTCATCGAGCGCATCGAGCATCGCGTGCCGGTCCTCGATCGATTGTCCCGGCTCGTTCATCTCGTGGTACTTCGCATCACGACGCTTGCGGGTCTGCGCGCGGATGATCGCGTTCGGGTCGTCCTGCATCGACTCCACGACGCTCAGCACGTTGAGCACGTAGTCGGGCTCGTCCGGATCGAGGGCGTCGATCGCGGCCCGCACGAACGGGATCAACGGTCGGTCGAACGACGTCGTCAGGCCTTCGGCCCCCGACAGGTCGTACATGCGGCCGGATTCGTCGGGGGCGTCGAGACGCCGGACGATCCCCTTCTCCTCGAACGCGGCGAGAATCGTCTCCGCCTGCTCGCGATGCTTCTCCACGTCGTCGCCGACCGACTCGATCAGGTCCATCAGCGCCTGGCGGCCGTCGCCCGCGCGATGGAGGATCTGGAGGACGAGCGGACCGGTGACCTCGAAACGCGTGACCAGCGGCTTGACCGGCGCCTCGATGATCTTCTGCATCGACTCCTCGTTCCACCCCTTGAAGCCGCGCGGCTCCTTCTCAGGGTGGAACTTCTTGTTGTTCGCCTGCGCCTTCGCCTTCTTGCGGGCGTTGCGAACCTCATGCTCCGGCGCCTGGACCAGCACGGTCCCCACGTCGTCGTGTCCCTTGCGCCCCGCGCGGCCCGCGATCTGATGGAACTCCCGGCCGTCGAGCCGACGCGAGCCCCGTCCGTCCCATTTGTAGAGCTGGCTGAAGATGACCGAGCGGATCGGCATGTTCACGCCGACGCCGAGCGTGTCCGTGCCGCTGATCAGACCCGTCAGTCCTTCGCTCGCGAGCTTCTCGACCAGTCGTCGATAGCGCGGCAGCATCCCGCCGTGATGCACGGCGAGCCCGCGGGGCAGAAGTTTGCGCAGCTTCTGTCCGAACGGCGTCTCGAAGCGCAGGCCCGCAAGTCGATCGTCGACCTGCTGACTCCGCGCCTTCACCGCGTCCTTGAGTTCGTCGGGGACGGGCGTCTTGCGCAACTGTTCGGCGAGGCTCGCGGCGTCGCGCTTGGTGAACGAGACGATGTAACACGGCGTCAGGCCGCGCCGGCGCACGTCCTCGACGGATTCGAGCAGCAGGTTGTCCTTGTATTCGAACTCGAGCGGGACGGGGCGCGTCGTCGAGTGAACGAGGACCGCGGGGACGCCGGTGCGTCGTTCGAGGTCGTCACAGACGGCCTTCGGGTCGCGGATCGTCGCCGACATCAGGAGAAAGCGTGCGTCGGTCATCTCGACGAGGGGAATGAGCCAGGCCGTGCCGCGCTGGGGGTCGGAGTAGTAATGGAACTCGTCCATGACGACCCATCCGAACGGCGTCTTCGCGCCGCCGCGCAGGGCCATGGATTCGAGGATTTCCGCCGTGCAGCAGATGATCGCGGCGTCTTCGTTGACGGTGGAGTCGCCGGTCATGAGACCGACGTTGTCAGGACCGAAGGCGTCGCAGAGGTTGAAGAACTTCTCGTTGACGAGGGCCTTGGTCGGCGCGGTGTAGACGGAGCGTCGGCGGTGGGGGGGGACGGAACCCTCCGGAGCGGTCCAGCCCCGCCAGTAGCCGAAGAAGTGCGCGGCGAGCGCAACCAGCGATTTCCCCGAGCCGGTCGGCGTCGCGAGCACGACGTGGTGATCTTCCGCCAGGGCCTCGAAAGCCTGTTCCTGTTCGGCGTAGGGTTCGATCCCGGCCTGCTCGCACGCGTCGAGCATCGCCATGAACAGCGACGCGGCGTCGTTACGATCTTCGGGAACGGATTTCAGGATGGGGCCTTGAGCGCGGGAGATGGGTCGATCCTCCGGTTCGTGAGGGACGAAGCCGCCGAGTCGGCGACCGCGGTCGGTCATCCTAGACTGGTTTTCGCCGCTCCGTAGCGGCGGGCCAGCCGCCCACTCGCTTCCTGCTTTTCGCGGCCAGTTCATCGGCCGCAGGGCGGCGCATGACAGAAGGCGTGCAGATGCACGCCTTGTCACGTCAGGTCAGAACCTGTCGAAGAAGTGGAGCCGGGGGGATTCGAACCCCGCCAAATCGGGCGTCACGGATGCGGCAGCGGGGGATGACACAGCGATAGACGCAGTCGCGGACGCGGCCTTGCGTGAGATCGTGGCGGAATGGCCCGATCTCGGGGATGCGGCGCGGGCGGCGGTGCTCGCCGTCGTGCGTGCGTATCGCGCAGGAGGCGACCGATGAGACCGGCCGTCGTCCGTTGCCGCCCCAATGAACCAACCGCCCAGGCGGCGCCCGCGGCGTTGTCGGCGTCTTCACCCCGAGCAGACGGCGACAACGCCGCGGGTGACGCCGTTCGCGCCGAAGATGTTCGAACGGTCGGGTGCGTTCCGATCACAGACGCCGCCGTCCGCGAGGGGTACGCCGAGCTGCTCGGTCGATACGACTGGGACGTGTTCGCGACGCTGACCTATGGCGGGCGCGTGTGGTGTCCGGAGAAGGTCGAACGGAACTTCCGGTCGTGGATCTTCCGATGGCAGGAGCAGACCGCGGAGGAACGGTGCATGTGCTCGGTGTCCTGGCGCCGCCGGACGGACGGGTACGGCCGGGTCGTCGGTCAGACGGCGAAGCGGCGGGGTACGTGGTGGAACGCCTACCGCGCTGGTCGAGCCTTCCCGACCTGGGTTCTTGGCATCGAGGCTCATCGATCTGGCCTGCTCCACGCTCACGCGATCATTCGTTGGTCGCGGGCGTTGCCGGATCTGCGATGGCGACTCGGGCATGAGCTCTGGCGTAATCCGAAGTCCGAGGGCGGATTCGGCCACGGTCTCAACCGGGTCGTCCCGCCGAAGAACTGCAACCACGTCGCTGGATACGTGGCCAAGTACGTCGTGAAGGGCGGAGACCTGGTCTTCTCGCCCTCGTTTGACGCCGCGCGGTTGGCTGCCGACTGAGATCGGCGCCGGCGCCGACTCAGTCGGCAGCCCGCGGTTGTCTGTGATGGGGATGGTTCCCGCACCCGGGGGGACCATCCTTGACCCCCCGGGTGCGCACATGGTCGACCTTGACGCTCCTCCATTTGGGTCAGTAGACTCAATTACTTCGATCCGCCGTCGTGAGGGTGTAGATGGCAAAGAAGAAGAGTAGTTCCGGGAAGAAACGCGAAACGAACCGGGAGTTCGAGCGGCGCATGCAAGAGGCACAGTCGGCGCGTCGGAGTCAGCTGACGCAGGCCGGAATTGCCTTGGTGATGCTGCCCCCATTCATCATTGACAAGCTCGGGACGTACATCGGTCTGAGCTTGGTGGGCTATTTTGCCCTCTATCTGCCGCTAACTGCTTTGAGCGGAGAGCATACAATTCTCAATGTTCTCATGGACCTTCGGGTGAACGAATGGGTCTATTGGCTCGCGATTTTCATCCTGTCTGGCGGGAATATTGTGCAGGGGGTTGCCCATCGCCGATACGTGAAACGGAGAGGGCAGCGAGAGAAGGCGTTGGAGGAACGGCTGGACCCTAACCGAACATCTAGCGGCCTTTCTGCGTATGGAACTCCACCTGGAGGTAGTGAGAGCCATGAGTAGCGAGATGGTCGAGTTCTGTGTATCGCTTGCTATTGGCCTGTCGTGCCTGATTTTGGCGCTGAATCTCTGGCGCCAGGCCATGATCTTGTGGGTCCGAGAACGTGCCTTCGAGATCCGTGCAGACCTGTTTGACGCGGCCGTAGAACGCGATTGCCTCGACGACGAGGCCTATCGGGCGATGCGACAGCAGATAAACGGGCTCCTTCGGTGGGTGGACGACTTTACGGGCGTTCGGATGCTGGTTCTGTTTACCTTCTTCTGGCTTCGCGGCAATCCGCCAGCTACCGCGGCGATTCCAACTGACGACTCGGCGATGGCCGGCCCCGTTCGAGAAGCCCGACATCGCTTGGGGAAGCTAATCGGAGCGTTGGCGTTCACCAGCATCTGCGGTCTGTTGTTCTTTGGAATCGCCCTAGCGGTTGCTCCGATCAAGCGACTGTCCAGCAGGATGTTCTTTGCCCATGTAGCGCGTCTCGGAACTGACGACGAGTACGCCCGCAATGAGCGCAGTTGGGGCTTTGGTAGGCACCGTCCTTCCTTCCGATAGGCGCGGGACCCAACTTCAAGTCGCGAAGTGCTTGACTTCGGGATACATCGTGATACAGTCGTATCACGATGCCAAGATCCCAGATCTCCATCAAGCTGGACGAAGACACCCTCCGCCGCGTCGATGAGGCGGTCGAAATCCTCGGGGAGACGCGGACCGCGTACATCGAGCGCGCGGTCCTCTACGCCCTCGACAACCTCGACAGCATGATCGAGGAGATGGAGCGGGAGTCGCCGCTCACCGCGGCCATCCTCGACAACATCACCGGGAACAAGAAGTTGCTGCGGACGGTCGCCCGGCTGCTGGCGAGCGAGATGCCGCCGGAGAAGGTCGACGACCGGTCCGACGAACTCAAGAAGATCCGGGCCGAGGCGGACCGGCGGAAGGCCGCGAAGAAGAAGGGGGACCCTGATGGATGACCTCGATCGGATGGTTGCGTTGCGCGAGGCGGCGGCCCTGCTCGCCATCAGCGTGCGGACGTTGGAGCGGTTCATCGCCGACGGCAAGGTGCCCCAGCCGGTGAAGATCGGGCGGAAGCGGGTCTATCCGGTGTCGGCGGTCGAGACGATGATCGACCTGGCGAAGCGGGGGCGGCTATGTCACTGAGCCCGCTCGCCGCCGCCAGCTGGGTGCATCGCCACCAACGCAACGGGAAGCCCTACGGGTCGTGGTTCGGGTTCTACCGGTTCCCCGACGAGGGGCCCGACGCGCTCCGCCGCGTCAATCTGCAGACGAAGGACCGCCGATCCGCGGAGCGAAAGCTGCGGCAGCTGATCGAAGACGAGCACGCCGTCCGGGAAGGGCTGCGGCCGGCGCCGGAGAAGGTCGCCGCGACGTCGCGCCCGCTCACCGAGTACCTCAAGGCGTTCGAAGCCGACCTCGCGGCGTGCGAGTTGAGCCGCGACTACCGGCGGAAGTTCAAGCAGCGCCTGCCGAAGCTGTTCGCCGCCTGCGGCTGGACGCGTCCGGTCGACATCAGCGGCGCGAGCTTCGAAGACTGGCGCGCCGGGTCCGACCTGGGGCCGAAGACGAAGAACGACTACCTCGACGCCGCCCGTCGTTTCGCGGCGTGGCTGGTCGATCGCGGCGCGCTGGAGTCCAACCCGCTCGCCAATGTGCGTAAGGCGAAGAAGAAGCAGACCCGGCCGCGCCGCCCGCTCACGCTCGACGAGGCGCGGGCGCTGATCGCGGCGACGCCGTGCCCGCGTCGGGCGATGCTGTACGAGCTGGCCGTGTCGTCGGGCGGACGCCTGAACGAGCTGCTCACGCTCCGCTGGGCGGACCTCGACCTCGAGGCGGGCGCCGTGACGTTCCGGGGCGAACACGCGAAGAACGGACGGACGCAGCTGGTGCCGCTGCCCGTTGGGACCGTCGCGTCTCTGCGGGCGTTCCGTCCCGTCGACGCCCTGGCGAGTGACCGGATCTTTGATCGCGGCATCGGTCGGCACACGTTCGACGAGGATCTCGCTCGGGCCGGGATCGCGAAGCACGACGCCGAGAACCGGGCGGCGACGTTCCACGGCCTCCGGATGACGTTCAACCAGCTGCTGCAGGAGTCGGGGACGCCGCTGCGTCACGCGCAGCATCTGATGCGGCACTCCGACCCGCGCCTCACCGCGAACAACTACCTCGACCCCGAGCGCCTTCCGGTGCGGGAGTCGATGTCGCGGTTCCCGGCGCTGCGGTCGGGTGACACAGTGATTGACACAGCTGACACAGCAAAAGACACAGTTGAGACGGTCGCGGAACGTCGTTCCGTGTCGTCGACTGACGCGGACCGGACGCGGCCGGATGAAACGGAAACGTCTGAAAAGACAGCGGGTTGTCATCGTCTGACGTCATCTGACGTGAAACGACGACAACCCGCCGAGAAGTGGAGCCGGGGGGATTCGAACCCCCGTGCCGGAACGGTCAGTACGTCGCGTCTACGCGTGTAGTTGCTCGATTCATCTCGGTTCGGGCAGCCACGAGCAACCCTGCCCGCCGTCACCAAGACAGCCTGTTTTCTCACGAGACGAGTGACTGTCAGCCCCGTCTCGCCAGCCCGATGATTGTCGATCGTCGCCCCATCGGGCGTCAGGCGACGATCGCGCGACTCAATTAGGCCGCGAGAGCATACTGCTGGTTGGCAGGTATGAAATTTGCATCCTTTTTACGTGGCCGGGATGCTCCACGACGCGCAACAACGAACCTTCCCCGTCCGGTCGATGCCATTCGGCCCCAGTTGTCAAAGAGCAGGAAGCCGCGAAGCCTCCGGTACAACGATCATTCTAGGCCGCGAGGACCGCCGGGGCGACGCCTCGCCCTACCGCCGCTTCTCAAAAATCGCCGACGTCTGACCCACACTCGCCCCCTTGCGCAACATCCCCACCTCGGTGATCCGCTCCCAGGCGCTCGCGGCGTTCCCCTCGCCGTACTCAATCCCGATCGACCGACGATCCCACGCCCGCGCCACCGTCCCCGTCGTCCCGCTCCCCGCGAACGGATCCAGCACCAGATCACCCGCGTTCGAACACGCCAGAATCACCCGCTCCAGATAGACCTCCGGAATCTGGTTGTGGTGACGCGATCGACGCTCCTTGTTGTTCCCCTGAATCCGACCCCAGTACTTGCCGTACCAGACGTCCATCGGCACCCGCATCCCCCGGTTGCTCGCCTTCGCCATCGTCCGCGCATCGCCGTAAATGCTCGCCCGGTCGGACTGCTCCAGCACCGCGTCCGGATTCCAGGTGCGCGCATCCGGATCCTTCGCAAAATACAACGCGTGCACCTTGCTCATGATGAACGAACTCGTCCGGTTCTGACCAAATCGAAAGTGCCACACGCACCAGTTGATCATCGTCAACCCACGTCGCTTCAGATGCACCACGATCTCCGCCGCCGTGTCGTCCGGAATGTTCACCCACAGACTCCCCGTCGGCGACAACGCATCCACGCACCCGTCCAGCCAGTCGAACGTGAAACGCTCATACGCGGGGCGCGGCATCCCATCGTGCCACTCGTCGTACGGCACGTCCCAGTTGAACGGCGGGTCGGCGAAAATCAGATCGACCTCGCCCCGGTCCGGCAGATTGGCGAGCACGTCCCGACAGTCGCCGACATAGAGCCGCGTGTCCGGATCATCAGCCTGAAACGCCGGGGCGAGATTCTCGATCACCGACGGTTCATGCCGCGCGGCGGCGTCGCCGAGCAGACGGACATCCGCCGTCCGCATGAGATCCGCGGCGCGACGCTGCACCTGCGTCGCCCCCTTCGGCATGGCGTAGCCGCCGGGACGATCGAACTCCGTGTTCTTGTACTCAGCCATGCGACGAGTCTCCCGTCCGTCCGCCGCGCCATGCGCCGCCGACAGCTTATCCACGAGGACGCTCGGTGACAGATGCGTCCGCGCGGCACTACGATACGGCGGTCGCGGTCATCGCGCCACCCGGGGCTGGTAGCTCAGCGGCCCAGAGCAATCGACTCATAATCGATCAGACGTCGGTTCGAATCCGACCCAGCCCATTCCGATCAGTCCGGCCCGCCGCCCTTCGGCGTTCGTTCGGGTGCGGTCGCGACGACGACTGCGGGCGCATACGATTGCCGTATGCCCGCACGCCGGTCCCCCATCCTGATGTTGTGCGCGACGGCCGCGGCCCTCGCCGGCGCCGGCTGCGCGCTGATCCCCGAAACCCCGATCCAGCCGCCCGCCGATCTCGACGCAGCGCCCGTGCTCGGGGCGGCGACGTCCGCCGATCCCACTCCGACCAACGCCGCCGCGGATGATGATGGGACGACTCCACCCGAGGCGGACCGCGGCGAGGATACGAGTGACGACCCGACGGCGGACGACCTCTCCGTCGAGGAATCATCAGTCGATGAAGCGCCAGTCGATGAAGCGTCCGTCGATGAGGCGTCCGAGGATGTCGAGACCGGCGTCGACGAAGCCGCGTCCGCCGCGGACCCAACGCCGTCCGCCGACGCCCCCGGCTTCAGCCTCGACACGCTGCGTCCCGGCGACGGCGCCGTGGTCGACCCCGACGGCGCCGTCGTCGTTCGCATGACCGGACGGCTCGCCGACGGCGCCGTCTTTCAGCGATTCACCGAGCCGACGGGTCCGTGGCCGGTCGACCAGCTTGTCGCGGGTCTGCGGCGCGGCCTGGAAGGCATGAAGGTCGGGGAACGAAGGCGGATCACGATTCCGCCCGCGCTCGGGTATGGGGCGACCGGGGTCGAGGGCGGCGCCGCGCCGATTCCACCCGACGCCACCCTCGTCTACGAAATCGACCTTCTGGAAGTGATCCCGTCCGGCACGTCGGCGTCAACCGCCGCAGACGGAGGAGCCTCCCCGTGAGCGACGCCCCGGAGACCGCCGAGGAAACGAACTCGAAGCAGGCCGAGACGCCCCGTCGTCGCCGCTGGCCGCGCCGACTGCTCATTGTCGCGCTGTTGCTCTTCGCCGCCTACACGCTGATCGGCTTCTTCGGCGTCCCGTACCTCGTGCGCACCACCGGCGCGACGATGGCGTCGGAGCAGATCAACGGGACCGTCACGATCGGACGGGTGTCGTTCAACCCCTTCACGCTTCGCCTTGCGCTTGAACAGTTCGAGGTTGTCGACGGCGACGGCGAACTCGTCGCCCGCATCGATCGGGGCGAAGGCGATCTGCAGTTGATCAGCACGATCTTCTCCCCCGGAATCCGTCTGCGAAACGTGCGGGCGACCGATCCGTACGTGCGGTTGGAGCGTCGCGAGGACGGGGCGATCAACCTGCTGACCCTGCGGGTGAAGTCGGCGGACGACGCCGGCGGAGGGGAGTCCGCCCGCGAGATCCCTCGTCTGATCATTGAGAACTTCGCCGTCGTCAACGGTTCCGCCGACGTGCGCGATCGCGCGGTGACGCCGACGTTCGAGACCGCGGTCGAGGATCTGCACTTCACGATCGACCAGTTCGACACCGCGCCGGACCACGACAACGAGCACGAGATCACCGCCGAACTCGCCTCGGGCGGCGATGTGACGTGGCGCGGCGATCTCCGCCTCGATCCGCTGACCGCCACGGGACGCATCACGCTCGATACGCTCGCGCTCGCCGCGTTCTCACCGTATGTCCGGCAGGCGGCGGGACTGGATCTCAGCGAGGGCGCCGCCCGCGTCGAGATCGACTACGAACTCGCGCCGTTCAACGATGAGCCGCGCCTGAACGTTGCGCTTGTCGAGACCGACATCGACGATCTTCATCTCGTTCTGCGGGATCGCACGATGCTGCAGTTGGACGGTCTGGAAGTGCGCGGCCTGGATGCGGACCTGCACGGACAGGGCCTGACGCTTGAACGCGCGCAGGTGCGCGGCCTCGCCGCCCATATCCGGCGAGATGCGGACGGCGGGTTCGAGTTCGTGGCCGTCGCCCCCGCTGGCGACCCTGACGCCGCGCCGGACCCGCACGCCGATTCCGGCGGCGTCGAGTACCCGCTCGCCAGACTCGTCGACGCGCTGGAGTACCTGGCGCAGGACCTCATCGCCGGCTGGTCGATCGCGGCGACCGAAGTCGACGTGTCGGAGTCGACCATCTTCTTTGATGATCAGTCCACGTCGGAGCCGGTTGAGGTCACGCTGACCAATGTCGCGCTGCAGGCCGGTCCCTTCCAGACGGAGAACACGCGGACCACGTCGGCGACTTTCTCCGCGTCGACCCCGGACGGCGCGACGGTTTCGGTCAGTCTTGAACTCGACCCCGCGGAACGCTGGGCGTCGGCGGATCTGAAGCTCGAAACGCTCGACATTCCGACGTTCCGGGCGTATCTGCCCCGGGAGATCTCCGACACGCTCAATGGCGCGACCCTGACGTCCGGCGTGCTCGAACTCGACGGGACGGCGGCGTTCAAGGCGAGCGAGACGACGTACGAAGCGACGTGGGGCGGCCGCGTGGCGCTCACCGAGCTTGCGACCAGCCGTGACGCGGGCCCGCCGCCGCTCGCCGTGACGTCACTCGCCCTTGACGGCGACGCGGTCGTGCGGACGCCGAAGGAGGGCCCGGGCGTGACGGCGACGTGGGACGGACGCGTCGCGGTGCGCGGCTTCAAGGGCGCGATGACGTTCGACGACGCTGATTTCAACGCCTCGCTCAATGAACTGACGACCGACGGCGCGCTCGAGGCGCGAGCCGACGGCGACGAGACGCCTCGCTTCACCTGGAGCGGCGGCATGAACGCCGCGGGCGTCTCCGCCGAGGCGGGCGCGCCGTGGGATTCCACCGCCACCCTCGGGTCGGCGCGGCTGGAATCGGGCCGACTCGAGTGGTCGGACACGACGCGGGCGTTCGACGCCGCGCTGATCGCGCTCGAAAGCCCGGTGATCAAGGCGACCATTCCGGCGTCGGCGACGCCGGCGGCGGGCGAGGACGGGTCCCCGGCGGCGTCCGGGGACGGCGGGGGCGTGTCTGATCCGCCGCTCGCGATCCGTCTGGGGACGCTCAAGGTCACGCAAGGCGCCTTTGACGTGACGGATCGGACGATCGATCCCGTGCTGGCCGTCAGCGGGACCGGTTTCGAGCTCACGGTCGAGAATTTCGACACCGCGGGGGGCGCGCCGGCGACGGTGGACGTGCGTACGCAGGTGGCGGAGGTGGGCGTGGTCGGCGTTTCCGGCGCGGTGGATGCGTTTCGGTCGACGCCGTTCGTCGACGTCAACGTGTCCGTCGAGGATCTGCCGATGCGCCCCTTCAGTCCGCGGGCGGCGCCGCAACTCGGCTACGCGATCGACAGCGGGCGCCTGTCGCTGTCGATGCCGGTCAAGGTGGAGCAGGGCCGGCTCGACGGTCGCATCGACGCGAAGCTCCGTTCATTCCGTCTGGGCTCGAAAGTGCAGAGCCCGAGCGCGATCAAGGCGCCGGTGAAACTGGGCCTCGATCTTCTCCGCGACGGCGACGACGTGATCGCGATCAACGTCGGCCTGTCGGGCGATGTCAACGACCCGAATTTCTCGATCGGCGATGTCATCTGGTCCGCGGTGGGGAATGTCGTGGGCAACGTGGCGAAGGCGCCGTTCCGACTCATCGGCAACCTCGTCGGGGCCGGCGACGACGTTGATCTCTCGCAGGTCGCGTTCCAGCCGGGACTCGCGCAACTCGCGCCGGGGTCCGCCGATCGCATCGATACGCTCGCCCGCGCGCTCAACCAGCGGCCCTCGCTTCGCCTCGTCGTCCAGGGCGTGACCGATGAGGCGGACGCGGTTGCATTGCGCGAAGCGCGGCTGCAGACGTTGATCGACGAACGCCGCAGTCAGGGCGCCGCAACGATCGAGGCGGCGCTCCAGGACCTCTTCGCCACCCGATTCCCCGACGAGGCCCGGGTCCGCGTGCCGATTCCGCCCGGCCGGCCGGACCAGGCCGCGGCGGACCCCGCGGTCATGCGGGAACGCCTGCTCGCCTCCATCGAACTCGCCGACGATGCGCTCCCGCAGCTCGCCCGGCAGCGGGCGGAGCGCGTCGTGCAGGTGCTGACCGAGCAGAGCGGACTCGCGACGGAGCGGGTGCAGGCGGTCGAACGCCTCGCCGGCGCGGCGCCGGTCGAGGCGGGTCCGAAGGCCGTGTTCGAACTGCTCAGCGGCGGCTGAACCTCACGGACAGTCCCCCCACGCGGCGAGCAGAATCGCGAGATCCGGCGCGCCGACGTCGCCGCTCTCGTCAAGGTCCGCGTCGCCCGGTCCGCCCCATTGGGCGAGCAGGGTTGCGAGATCGTCCGGTCCCACTTCGCCGTCGCCGGAGAAGTCGCCGACGCATTTGGTCTTCTCGCCGCCGAGGTCGACGAGGACGAGGCCGTCGCCGTTCGGCGCCGCGAGGGCGGCGGTTCCGCCCGACGCGCTCACCGCGATGGCCGACGGCGCCTTGCCGATTGAGAGCGCTTCGATCAGCGTCAGATCGAGGGCGTCGAGAATCTCGAGCGTGCCGTCCTGCGTCTGTTCGAAACCGACGTCGCCGCCGACCGTGGTCGTGAAGGCGCCGCGCCCGACCAGCACGCGTCCGCCGACGTCGTCGAGGGCCACGGCCGCCGCGGTCTGCACGAGGTTCCGCGTGTTGGTGACGAGTCCGCTGAAGAGATCGATGCGCTGGATGTTCTGACCGCCCCAGTTGTGGACGTAGAGCGTGTCGTCGGTCGCCGCGAGGTGCCACGGCTGATCGCCGACGTTGAGCGTGCGCACGACGTTGAATGTCGCGGTGTCGATCTCGCGCACCACATCGGCGTTGCGACACGCGACGTAGAGACGCGAACCGTCGGGCGAGTACTCGAGGATCGTCGGGAAGCCCGGCGTCGGCGTCGACGTGATCACCGACCAGTTGACGGCGTCCACGAAGGTGACGTTGTCGGTGAAACTGCCGGCCACCGCGAGCAGCGTTCCGTCCGGCGAAAGCTCGATCTCGCTCGTCTGCGAGTAGCTGTAGCCGACGCCGCCCATGTTGCCGGTGAGGAGCTTCGGGCCCTGCACGGTGTTCGTGTCGAGGTTGATCCGCCACACGCCGTCGCCGTCCGCGACGACGCCGAGGTAGGCGAACTGGCCGTCCGGCGAGATCGCCGCCGAGCCCGCCCGACGCGAGATCGGCACGTCCGTCGACGTCCCGCTCGCGATGTCGATCACGGTGGCGAACGTCGAGTCCAGGTTGCCGACCACCGCGGTCGACCCGTCCGGCGAGACCGCGATCGCGCTGGGCCGCTGACCGACCGGGGCCCGGTTCTCGACCGACGCCCCGCTGATGTCCGCGATCGCCACGTTGTCGGAGAAGATCGACACGCCCAGCGCCCGCTGGCCATTCGGCGTGATCGCCACGGTGCGGCAACGGTCGCCCTCCTCGATCGGTCCGGACAGCTGAAACGTCTCGAGCCCGCCCGCCCCGCCGTTCGTGTTCACGACGACCATGTCGTCGCCGAACGTCGTCGAGAACAGCGCGGCCTGCGGAGCCGTCGGCGACACCGCGCCGAGAGAGGTCGACACCGCGTTGTTGGTCTCCAGCACCAGGCTCTCCGTCGCGTAGCTCAGCAGCGCGCCGCGAAAACCCACCAGCAACGCGTACTGTCCGTCCGCGGTCGTCAGCATCTGCGAACCGCTCGCGGTGTTGATCGATGGGCTCGACACGCCCGTGTCGAGCGTGACGATCAGCGACGCGTTCTGGATCCCGACCGCCGCCTTGCTCCCGTCGGGATTCAACGCGATCGGACCCGTCAGGTTCTGCGGCGTGTTCACCGTGAACTCGACGCTGCTCGTCGCCGTGTCGATGACGGAGATGAGCTGCGTCGACGACGTGTGCGCGATCGCCGCCCGGGTGCGATCCGCCGACACCGCGACCGTCCGTGGGTTGTCGGCGAGCGGAAGACGAATCACATCGCCGGTGCGAAGATCGATGAGCTGCGCTTCGTCGAGAAAGGCGTCCGCGTTGATCACGCGATCGGCGTCGATGACCTCGAACTCGCTGTACGACACGCTCACCGCCGGCGGCTCCGGCGAGAAGGAGAGCGTCTGCGAGAAGTTGATGTCCTCGATCGTCCGGATGACCGTACTTGTGCCGAGGTCGATCACATCGATCGCGCTGTCGAACGGGCGGGCCACGCCCGCAAGATCACCCGCGTCGAGGATCCTCGCCCCCGTCGACTTGCCCGCGAGTGGAACCACTGTCGTTTCGCTCAGGCCGGCCAGGTCGACGATCGAGACGCCCTCGACATCCAGCAGACCAACGACCGCGGTCTGACCATCCGGCGAGATCGCGATCCCCTGCGGCGCGCCTGAGAGCGGGATGTCCGCGATGAAGGCCTTCGTGACCGCGTCCCAGAGAATGAGGTTCCGGCTCTCGCGATGGGCGACGACGATGGTCGAACCGTCAGGCGTGTACGCCGCGCCGGACGGCGCATCGCCCTCGGGATCGTCGCCGGAGAAGAGGAACGTGAACGGACCGCCGCCGCCGAAGCCCGCGACGCCGCTCGGTCGGCTCTGGGCGGCGTTGGCGGGCTGGACGAGGACACGCTGGTCAGCCGCGACGCGCTTCAGGTCGGCGTCGGGGTGGATCGTCTCGATCTCCGCCGCGCGAACCGTGACCGGTGCGTCGACCGGGGCGAGGGGGCCGGACGAGGGCGCGGCGGCGAGGAACGCGGTCAGCAGATACAGCATTGTTCTTTCTCCTTGGCGGCAGAAGGGCGGCGGCGAGCGGTCGCCGCGCTCCGGTCACTCAGTGATACCGGCCGGTCGGGGGCGGAGGCAAGGGGATTCCGAGGGGCCGGATCGGGCCGGCCCGGCCGCGCTGGTCCCGGCAGCACGGCATCGGGACACGAGAATCTCCGTCGCGGATTCGACGGTGAGATCATGACCCGTCCTGCCGCCAGTCATGCCAGTCATTGGACGCCCGCCCGAGGTCTCTGCCGCGCGATCGTCTGGGGCGGGCTGTTCGCGCTCGCCCTGGCCGTCCTGCTCACCCCGGCCGCGGTCCTCGCCCCGATGGTCGTCGGGTCCGCGGTCCTTCGATTCTTCATCACCGTCGCCGTCGCGTGGGCGATGTTCGGGATCGTCCAGAGTGCGGCGGGGATGACGGGCGGTCTCGTGACGTGGCTCGCCGCGACGTTGACGTTGCTCGTCATGATCTCCAACCACATCGGCTGGGCGATCTGGGGCATGCCGACGTCGGACGCGGACGTGCTGATCGGTTGGTCGTACTGGTTCGACCCGATGGTGATCGCCATCGGGAACATGATGGTGACCGCCGCGCTGGTGGTTGTTTCCCCGCTCTTTCACGATGGTGCGCCGGGCGGCGAGTTCTTCGGCGAGGTGGCGAGCCAGCGTCTGTGGTGGACGTGACCGCGAAGATCAGTCGGCAGGTCGGCGCTTCCCGCCCGTCAGCCGCATGACGCCGAGGCAGCCGACGAACAGCAGCGCGGCGTAGACCACGGTGTTCGCCACGAACCCGACGGGCATGATCTTCGGTCCGGACATCACGGCCAGCTGCGGGTCGTTCAGGTTGGCGAGATCGAGATCGACATCGGCGCTCCAGCGGTGGGAGCGGAGGGGCAGGCCGGCTTCCATGGCGAAGTCCATGTCGAGGTCGAGTCGCAGGGCGTCCTCGTCGGCGGAGGCGTTGAGGCCGGGCTGGCGGATGGTCTGTCCCGGGCGACCCTTCTCGGCCGCGCACCAGCGTGCGACTTCGTTGGTCATGAATCCGCCGATGACGAGCGAGGCGATCGCGAAGAGAACGAGCGTGCGCACGATGGGGTCCCCTCTGGCGGTCCGGCCGGGGCCGGCGCAAGAAAAAACGGACAGGGCGGGATTCGAACCCGCGGTAGAGCCTTAACCCTACGCCGGTTTAGCAAACCGGTGCCTTCAGCCGCTCGGCCACCTGTCCATTGAAGCGTTGGCGCGAGCGCCGCGGCTTCCCCGTGCCCGGAGTATAGCACGCCCCCGGGCGATCGCCGACCGCGATCTCGCCGTCCGCCCGGGGATTCCCGGGGTCCCGACGTGGGCCGGGGCGTCCACACGGGGCGCCGTTCCCGGCTCAGTCGGGACCCGGTTTCAGGGTGGGCGTTCGGCGACGTCCGCAAAACATCGCCCCGCCGGGCCCGAGGACCATCAGGGCGATCGCAGTGGCGACCCTCCGTTGGCGGATTCAGCAGCAACAGCGATCCTGATCCGGATCACTCGGCGTTCCGGGCCCGTTGGGCGAGAAACCGGGCGCGCAACTCGCTCACCACATCCGGATACTGCGCGGCGACATCGGTCGTCTCCGCCGGATCCGCCTGGAGATCGAACAGCCGCCACGCGTCCGCGTCCGCCGGCGCCCCGCGCCCGTACTTCACGATCTTCCACCGACCCTGGCGCAATGCCCACCGGTTCATCGTGCGACCCCACGTCCAGTAGAGATCCCGCTCCGCCGGCGGTGGGCCGCCGAACACCATCGCTGAGATGTCGATGCCGTCGAGGTCGTCCGGCGCCGCCGCGCCGATGATCGCGGCCAGCGTCGGGAACCAGTCGATGATGTGGACGGGCTGGTCGATCTCGCGCGGCTCGATCCGCCCGGGCCAGTTGGCGAACGCCGGGACTCGGATCCCGCCCTCCCAGACGTCGAGCTTGCGGCCACGCCATGGCGACGGCTGGTTGAAGTCGGTCAGGGCCAGCGTATCGGGGTACGCGTCGACCGCCGTCCAGGTGACCTCGGGCCCGTTGTCGGACGAGAACAGAATGAGCGTGTTCTCGCGCTGACCCGTGCGCTCGAGCGCGGCGACGACCTGACCCACCGCATGATCGAAGTGATGCACCGCCGCGAGGAACAGACGCTTCTCCGGATCCGGCTCCGACTGGATCAGCCCGGCGGGATCGTTGAACCATTCGATCTCGTCCTCGTTCCGCCATCGGTTCGTCTGTTCATCAAGCGTCATCGGCGTGTCGACGAATCGGCCCCGTTCGTCGAGCGGCGTATGCACGGCGTGGTAGGGGAGGTAGAGGAAGAACGGGCCTTCATGCTCCGCTTCGATGACCCGCACCGCCTCGGCCGTGACGAGATCGGTCGCGTGCGTCCCGTTCTCGGCGCCCGGGATACGTTCGTGGTCGCGATGCCAGGTGTGCTCGAACGGACCTTCGCGGTAGCGGTGGTCGTACATGCCGACCGCGCCCGCGAGCGAGCCGTAACTGTGATCGAATCCAAAGTGATTCGGCCCGTGCTCCGGCGACGATCCGAGATGCCATTTGCCGGCGAGAAACGTGCTGTACCCGTGGTCCCGGAGCATCCCGGCGAGCGTGGACGTGCCGCGCGGGAACGCGGGCTCGTTGCTCGCCTGCAGCGCGGCCCCGCCGAACCGGCTGGGATACCGACCGGTCATCAGCGCCGCCCGCGTCGGCGTGCACTGCGGCATGACATAGTGGTTCGTGAACACGGCGCCGGCGGCGGCGAGACGGTCGAGGTTCGGCGAGTAGACCCGCGGGTTGTTGTAGCCGATGTCCGCCCAGCCCTGATCGTCGCTGATGATCATCACGACGTTCGGCGGCGCGTCCGCCGCGGCCGCGTGGCTCAGGATCAGCCCGACCAGCCAGCAACAGATGAAACTGAGCCGGCCGGCGACGGTGCGGACGGGATGCTCCATGGGTCTTGACTTCCTTGCGGCGTGGAACGCATCGCCCGCGATTCTACCGGGATCGCCTGGGCGGTTTGTGATTGATCCCGCCGCGGTTTGCGGGGACCATGAAGGTCGTTCATCCCCACGTGAGGCCGGGTCCTCATCATGCGAGAGCCGAGAGAGTTGATCATGCGATATATCGTCTGTTGCGCCGTTCTGTCCGCCGCGCCCGGCGTCGGCGTGTTCGCCGGTCCCGCCTCGTTCACCGACCAGACGGCGGCGGCGGGCGTCGACGTCACGCACGACACCTCCGGTTTCTCCCAGTCGAACTACGCCGGCGGCGCGTGCATCGGCGACTTCAACGACGACGGGTATCCTGATCTCTTCGTCGTGGGCGGCGGCGACCTCGGGTCGATGGATCATCTCTTCATCAACCAGGGCGACGGGACGTTTGCGGACGAGGCCGCCGCGTGGGGTCTGATCGAAGCGCACAAGGGCAAGGGCGCCTGTGTCGGCGACTACAACAACGACGGCCGGCTCGACCTCTACGTCCTGTCGGCGGGTCCGGCCGGCCAGAGCGCGGCGATCGGTCATCACAAGCTCTACCGCAACAACGGCGACGACACCTTCACGAACGTGGCGGTCGCCGCCCGCGTCGACATCGCCGACTTCACCTATCCCTCCGGGTGGACGGCCTGCTTCGGCGACTACGATCTGGACGGCGATCTCGATCTCTACGTGGGCGGCTTCCAGGGCTCCGGCGATAACGACGGCAATCATCTGTTTCGCAACAACGGCGACGGCGTCTTCTCCGACATGACGAATGTGATCGACCTGTGGGACGGGGTTCCCGGCGGGGTGGCGAATCTCTCCGCCGCGTTCCTCGACATGGACGGCGACCGGTACCCCGAACTGCTGCTCGGCGGCGACTTCAAGAACGTCAACGGCTTCATCGGCAGCCGCTACTTCCGCAACAACACCGACGGCACGTTCACCGACCTGACGAACGCCTCCGACACCGGCGACGAAGAGAACGGGATGGGCCAGACGCGGGGCGACTTCAACAACGACGGGCTGTTCGACTGGTACGTCACGTCGATTTACCTCCCGCAGATCGGATGGACCGGCAACAAGCTGTACATCAACCTCGGCGGCCACCAGTACAGCGAACAGTCCGTCCTCGCCCGGGTCGAGGACGGCGGGTACGGCTGGGGCGCGTGCGCGGCGGACTTCAACCACGACCAGCTCCTCGACATCGCCGAGACCAACGGCGACGGGGCCGGCAGCGGGACGTTCCACGAGGAGCAGTCCTACCTGTACCTGAACGACGGCGACGGCACGTTCACCGAGACCGCGCTGGCCTCCGGCTTCGTCCACGAGGGCAAGGGGCGTTCCCTTCTGCACTTCGATTATGACCTTGACGGCGATCAGGATCTGGTCGTGAGCTCGAACAACGAGCCGCTCTTCCTGTTCCGCAACGAGGTCGCGGGAACCGACGACGCCCACTGGCTCCGTGTGACGCTCGACACCGACGATGATCCGGACAACGCCCCGGACGGGATCGGCGCTGTCGTGCGGGCGACGGTGGGCGCGGTCACCATGACCCGCGCGATCGACGCGGGAGCGAGCTACCTCGGCAACAGCGAACTCGTCGCTCACTTCGGTCTCGGCAACGCCACGATGGTCGATGAACTCATCGTGGAATGGACGAACGGCGAGGTGACAGTGCTCACCGATGTCGCGGCGGACCAGCACCTGACCATCGCATCGACCACGCCCTGTCCCGCCGATCTCGATTCCAGCGGCGCCGTCGGCGCGGCGGACCTCGCGGCCCTCCTCACGCAGTGGGGCGGACCAGGGACCGCCGACTTCGACTCCAGCGGCGCCGTGGGCCCGGAAGATCTGAGCGTCCTGCTCAGCGCCTGGGGCGCCTGCCGGTAGGGCGGGATCCATCCCGCCGCGGACCGACGCGGACAACGACCCAAGCCGCGGGCTCCGCCCGCGGACCGTTCGGCGACGTTCACTCAACGAGTAACCTCCGGTCGGCTCCGCCCGCGGACTCCTCGGCGACGTCACTCGAAGAGTAACGCACGGTCGGGCGGGTCCGCGGACTCCTCGGCGACGTTCACTCGAAGAGTAACGCACGGTCGGGCGGGTCCGCGGACTCCTTGGCGACGTTCACTCGAAGAGTAACGCACGGTCGGGCGGGTCCGCGGGCTCCTCGGCGACGTTCACTCGAAGAGTAACGCACGGTCGGGCGGGTCCGCGGACTCCTCGGCGACGTTCACTCGAAGAGTAACGCACGGTCGGGCTCCGCCCGCGGACTCCTCGGCGACGTTCACTCGGAGAGTAGTCCACGGTCGGGCTCCGCCCGCGGACTCCTCGGCGACGTCACTCGAAGAGTAACGCACGGTCGGGCGGGTCCGCGGGCTCCTCGGCGACGTTCACTCGAAGAGTAACGCACGATCGGGCGGGTCCGCGGACTCCTCGGCGACGTCACTCGAAGAGTAACGCACGGTCGGGCGGGTCCGCGGGCTGAGCCCGCGGCTTGGGTCCGCTAATATCGCGCCGATCTCACTGCCCGCATCTCCCGTTCCGATTATGCGGGCGCGCTTGCCCAATTTCACATGCAATGTATTGAATCAGCTTCATCGCCCCGGCACTATCGAATGGTGAAGGGGCATTGCCATGATGCTGAAGAAGAATGCGCTTCGGGGGCTGACGACCGTGGGGATGGGGGCGGCGGCGGCGTGCGCGCACGCGGGCCCGCCGGTGTTCTCCGATCAGACCGTCGCGGCGGGTCTCGACGCCGTCCACCAGACCTCCGGGTTCTATCACGACGACTACGCCGCCGGCGCCGCGGTCGGCGACTTCAACCGCGACGGCTGGCCCGACCTCTTCGTCGCCTCCGGCGGCGACCTGGGGCGCGGCGACTACCTCTACATCAACAACGGCGACGGCACGTTCACCGATCGTGCTGATGAATGGGGACTCACTGACATCCATCGCGCCACCGGCGCCGCCGCCGCGGATTACGACGGCGACGGCTGGATCGACCTCTTCGTCCTCTCCACCGGACCCGCCGGGTCCTCGCCCGAAGTCGGGAGTCACAAGCTCTACCGGAACGTGAACGGACAGTCGTTCGTCAACATCGCCGACGTCGCCGGCGTCGCACAGACGAATCCCGACTATCCCGACGCCTGGACGTGCGCGTTCGGCGATTACGATCTCGACGGCGATCTCGACCTCTTCATCGGCGGGTTCATGCTGATCAGCCCGAGCAACGACGGCAACCGCCTCTTCCGCAACGACGGCGAGGGCGTCTTCGTCGACGTCACCGAACAGATCGGCCTCTTCGACGGCGTCGGCCCGATCGCGTGTCTCTCCGCCTCGTTCAACGACATGAACGGCGACCGCTACCCCGAGCTGCTGCTCGTCGGCGACTTCAAGAACGTCAACGGCTTCGTCGGCAGCCGCTACTTCCTCAACAACCAGGACGGCACGTTCACCGACGTCACGGAGGAGTCCGGCGTCGGACTCGAGGAGAACGGGATGGGCCACGCCCGCGGCGACCTGAACAACGACGGCTGGAACGACTGGTACACGACGTCGATCTATCTGCCCGACATCAACTGGACCGGCAACAAGCTCTACCTGAACGATGCGGGCGCACGCTTCACGGAAGTCGCGGTCGACGCGGGCGTGGACGTCGGCGGTTACGGATGGGGCGCGATCGCGGTCGACTTCAACCATGACGGGCGACTCGACCTCGCCGAAACCAACGGCGGCGACGCCGAGTTCCAAGGCGTGTTCTCCAATGAACCGTCATACCTCTTCATGAACACCGGCGACAATAACTTTGTCGAGGTGGGGATGAAGAACGGGTTCGTCCACACCGGCCCCGGACGCGCCATCCTGCACGTCGACTACGACCGTGACGGCGACCAGGATGTCGTCATCACCGCGAACTCCAGCCCCATCACCCTGCTTCGCAACGAGATCGCCGGACCCGCGACGAACTGGCTTCGCGTGACGCTCGACACGACCGGACATCCGGGCTGCGCGCCGGACGGCATCGGCGCGGCGGTCATCGCCAAGATCGGCGACAACCTGCCGATGACCCGCTGGCTCGACGGCGGGGCCGGCTACATGGGAACCAGCGAGAACGTCGTGCACTTCGGCCTCGGCGACGCGACGGATGTCGACATCCTCGTCGTCAACTGGCCGGACGGAACCGACTCCGTCGTCTACGGCGTCGAGGCCAACGCCCGCATCACGCTCACGCCCGCCGACGGACAGGGCTGTGTCGGCGACTTCAACACCGACCGCTTCGTCGACGCGGCCGACCTTGCCGTGCTCCTCGGCGAGTGGGGCGGACCCGGCGTCAGCGACCTCAACGCCGACGGCACGGTCGGTCGACAGGATCTCGCGGCCCTGCTCAGCCTCTGGGGCGTCTGCCCCGGCTGATCCCCCCCCGTCGCCCCGGCGCGCCCGGACGGGTACAGTACGCGGAACCGTATTCACGATCCGCGTTCCGCCCGATCTGGAGTCGCCGCCATGCGCGCACCGTTCCTTCCGTCGCTCTTCGTCGTCCTTGCTGTCGTTGTGTCGGCCGCCGTCGCGGCGCCGCCGGAGGATGTCTTCCAGCGGCCCCGAATGGAGGCGATGCTCGACGCCGGCGACACCGACATGATCGTCCAGACGTTCCGACGCTATCCCGACCAGACGCTCCCCTTCATCGACAGCTACTTCGAAGGCGGCCTGAAGATGATCGAGGAGGGCGGCTCCCTCAACGACGCCAATGCGTCCTACCGCATCGGCGTGCAGTTCGCGAAACTCGCCGACGAGGCGTTCCGGGAGTCGATCTTCCTCGAGTACGGCGCCAGCTTCGGGAGCTGGAGCCCGATCGAGCAGACGATGTTCCGCGAGGGACAGTCCGAGTACCGAACGGGCCGCCAGGCGATGGCGGACCCGGCCCAGGCGCTGAAGCACTTCGAACGATCCGCCGCGCTCGCGGACCAGTTGCTCGATTCGTGGGGATCGGCGATGGCGTACGGCGGCATGGCCCGTGCGCACCTGGCGCTGGGCGACTACGAGGCGGCGAACAAGGCCGCCCTGCGGTCAATCCAGCTGAACTCGCGTCTGCGGCTCCGTCGGTCCGAGGTCGCGGCGCTGCTCGCGTGCGGCGAAGCGCGGGGGAAACTCGGTCTGCCGGACGCGGGCGTCGGCCACTACCGCAAGGCGTGGGAGCTGCTCACGGACGAGGATCCGGTCGAGCTGCGCCGCGAGACGCTGACGAACCTCCTCGCCGCGCTGGAGTCCGTCGGGCGGACGGAGGAAGCGGAGAAGTTCCGTGAGGAAGGCGCGGCGGTGCTGGCGCCGGCGGAGGGATGAGACGGGGCGGGACCGAACAACTTGAGTACGATCAAACCCGAGTTCGTGAATTCTGGGATCGGATTCGCAGCGAATCGATGGGCGACTGGTCCTCGTGCATGTTCCGAGACGATAAGGGGCGCGGTTGCTTACGTCCTGCCGAGCGCGCGGGGTATTGCTCTGGTCATCAACCGGAGTACCCGTACCCGCGGTTAATCAGTTTTCCTCGCGACCGACTGAGAGATGCGGTTTGCCTGACGGCGACGGGGGAGACGATGTGCGCCGTCCTAGTCGAGGCGGCGGCCCGGGGTTGGCGTATCGAGTGTGAACGACTCCTGACGACGGTGGGCGTGCACGGGATCCCGGTCCTGGACGGTCCCGTTCAAGTGGAAGGCGTGCTCGCTGAGCTGCTGGATCGGTGCTCCCGCGTGAATCGGCAGTGCTTACAGCGGTGCTACTACCTTACGTTCATCAATACCCATGATCTGGGGTACGAGTCGTTCATCCGCGGCGTGATCCGCTGGGGCGTTCGCTTTGATCTCAGGCAAGACACCGCCCGCCTCGACCCCCGCTCCGCCTTAGGCATGGCGGTCCAATCCTCCCGGACGATGCGAGAACTCCGGGGCCGTCTTCAATCCGCCGGCGTACTTGATGATCAGAGCTCGGCCAGTGCGATCATTGCGGCGAGCCGAGTATCCCGCGAAGATCATCCGTCAGAGGTCGTACTCGATGGCCTCAAGTTTCAAGAAGCCCATCGCGTACTCACGCATGCGCTGTCCTGTGTTGTGAAGGAGATCTCCGTGGGTAACCGTTCCAAGACAAATGTTGTACGTCATGTCGACGGAGAGCCGGGATGCGGATTGAACGAGATCGAAAGCCATTGCCGCACGCGGCTTGAGGAAGGCGATCGGAGCGCGGTGCTCGTGGGTCTGCTTGTCGGTCGCCCTGATCTTGAGATGGCGCGAGAGCACGTAATTCCCCATCTTCGTCACTGGCACTACCGATCGGCGGACAAGCTGGATCTGTTCTGCCTCGGCTTCGTCAGTGACGGCACCTTTGACGAAGAGTCGTTCAATCAATCCGTTCGGAACCTTGAGGAGGCGACGACTTGGCGGTATTCCGGTGGAACGGAGTTGCTGCTGTTCCGCGCGCTCAAGGTCGATGGCGCGGTCCACCTGGACTTCGAAGTCGCGGTCCACCTTCGGCTCGAACAGGCGGTTGAAGAAGGCGTAATTACGATGCCACAGTTCATCGACAAAATCATTATTTTTGCCGCCTCGTCCGACAGCGATCATCCCGCGTGGGATTTCAGTGACGTCGAAGGCGTCGGTGTGGCCCGCAATGCCGTGATCAAATGGCTGTGCTCGCTGCTGCCGGGTGACATCGGCACGGATCTTCGTTCTGCCCGGCACTTCGCCGTACGCGACGTGTCAAAGGCCCAAGCGTAGCCCAGTGTTCGTCGTTCCGTAGCGGCTGTCCACGTCGCACAATCGCGCCCTGCCCGTTTGCCGTTTGCATCGGCCGCTAGGGAGCGGCAGGGCTTGCTCTAGGCGAAACTCACATCATGAATCGGCGGGAGATGCGCTGAAGCCAGCGTCCAGCGATCGCCCTGATCCTCGCTGATCCACAGCGATCCCGTCGTCGAACCCATGGCGAGCGTGACGCCGTCCGTATCGATGTCCATCGCGTGCCGGAAGACCAGGTCGTAGGCGTGCGTCTGGGGCAGACCGTTCCGCAGCGTCTCCCACGACGCGCCGCCGTCGCGGGTGCGATTGACGACGACCGCCCCGTCGGCGGGAATCCGCTTCTCGTCCTTGATCGCCGGCGCGACCCACGCCGTACCGCCGTCGTTCGGGTGAACGACGACCGCAAAGCCGAAGGCCGACGGCGAGAGGTCCTCGATCTCCGTCCACGTGGCGCCGTCGTCGGTCGACCGGAACACGCCGTTGTGGTGCTGCACCCAGAAGCAGTCCGGGGCGCCGCGACTCTGCACGATCAGGTGCGCATCCTGGATGTTCTCGTCGTAGGCCCGCTCCGGCGGCATGTACTCCGCCCGCAGACCCTTCGCCCGCAACGCCCACGTCTCGCCGCAATCGGTGGTGCGCCAGACGCCGCCGCACGAGACCGCCATCGTCACCGTGTTCGAATCACGCGGGTCGACGCACAACGAGTGGATCCCGGCCACGTCGTAGCCGCCGCCGAACCACTCGATCCGTCGGGGATCGTCCCACAAGGATCGCACCATCGTCCAGGAGTCGCCGTGATCCTGAGAGATGAACAGCCCGCCCGGCAGCGTTCCGCACCAGAGCAGACCGGGCTGGTCGGGGCCGCCCGGCACGATCGACCAGATCATCTGCAGCTTCCACGCGACCGGCTTGCCCGTCATCGGATTCGGCGGCTCCTCATAGCCCGCCGGCGGCGTCGGATACTCCGGACACCCGACCTCCTCCCACGTCGCGCCGTCGTCCCGCGAACGGTGCAGCTTGCAGCCGAAGTGACCATGGTTCAGCGCGGCGTACATCGCGCCGTCCCGCGTGTCCCGCGTGAAGATCGAACAGTTGTCCCCGAGAAACCACGCGTCCGAGACGTCCCAGGATCCGTTGCGTCGCTCGACGCGAAAGACGCCCTTGCGCGTGCCCACGTGCAGTCGTTCCGCCACCTCAGTCGCTCCTTTGCCTTCCGCCGCCCTGCGTTCACCCGCCCGACAACGCCTGCATCACGTCGATGGTCGCATCATCATCGATCGGATCCGAGAGCGTCGCGCGATCGGCGACCGGTCGTCCGTTCACGAACACGACCATGTGCGTGCGCACGGCGCCGCGCTCGTCGAGCACGTAATCGCGGGCGCGGGCGTCCGCCATCGCGTCGAAGTACGAGGCGAGGACGTCGGCCACGGTCGCGCCCGACGCCTCGCGGGTCGGACAGGCGACGTGACGCTGGATGTTCTCGGTGAATCGAACCGTCGCCATGGCGGGTTCCGGGGGTGAACTGGTCCGGCGACAGGATACCGCGCGGCGGACGCCCTCGGGGCGCCGCTCACCCCCGCACGATCCGCCCCTGCTGCAGATGCACGATCCGATCCGCCCGAGCCGCGATGGCGGTGTCGTGGGTGACCATGGCGATGGTCAGGCCCGCCGCGTGCTGGGCCGCGAGCAGATCGAGGATCTCCGCCCCCGTCTCCTCGTCGAGATTGCCCGTCGGTTCGTCCGCGAGCAGGACGGCGGGCTCGTTCACGAGCGCGCGGGCGATGGCGACCCGCTGACGCTCCCCGCCGGAGAGTTCGCGCGGCCGGTGGTGAAGCCGATGGCCGAGGCCGAACGACTCGAGCAGATCGGTCGCCCGGGCGCGCAGCGGGCGAATCTTCGACGCGTACCGAAGCGGCGAGACGCCGACGAGTCCCGGGGCGAACGCGTTCTCCAGCACCGAGAGCTCGGGCAGCAGGTGATAGAACTGGAAGACGAAGCCGACGGTGCGGTTGCGGTAGTGGTTGCGTTCGCGGGTGGAGCCGGCGGCGACCGGCGCGCCGTTGAAGTAGACATGTCCATCCGGCGTCTCGCCGCGGGCGACGCGTCGGCGCACATCCCGCCGGATCGCCGCGATCGACTTGCCGGAACGCTCGATCGCATCGGGCTGGTCGAGATCGCCGAGCAGGTGGAGCAACGTGCTCTTGCCGGAGCCGGACGCGCCGAGAATCGCCACCCACTCGCCCGGCTGCACGGCGATCGACGCATC
This sequence comes from Phycisphaerales bacterium, assembly GCA_965227335.1. GTDB lineage: Bacteria > Planctomycetota > Phycisphaerae > Phycisphaerales > SM1A02 > CBDDFV01. The sequence continues at coordinate 8,026 of CBDDFV010000012.1, read as the reverse complement.
GCGAAGCACCGGCACGTCGACCCGGCCGAGCCGATAGGTCTTCGCAACGTGACGGGCGACGAGCATCGCGTCGCCCGGACTGACTTCGTCGGGATTCAGCGCGGCGTCCGAACGGACGTCCGGGCCGGACGTTTCGACGGGGGTCTCGGTGACGGCGTCGAGATGGTCACTCATAACGCAACGCCTTCACCGGGTCGGTGTCCGCGGCCTTCGCGGCCGGCACGAGCGCGCCGATCAGACTGAAGATCACCGCCCCGATCATCGCGCCGATCGCGTTGGGGAGATCGATCTCGTTCGGGATCGTGTCAAAATAGTAGACCCGCGGGTTCCAGATCATGAACGGGTTGTACAGGAGGAAGATCGCGCCCGCGGTCAGGGCCAGCAGCCCCGTCGCCACCAGCACGCCGACGACGACCGGCAGCAGCCGCCCGGTCGTGGCCTTCCAGATCGTGACGCCGACGGCGACCGCCGCGAGCGCCCCGAGCGTCAGCACCGTGGCCAGCTTCGGATTGCTGAGCAGCGTGTGAATGTCGTTGATGTAACGCACGATCAGCCAGCCGAGGACGAGTCCGACGATCGCGCCCAGGACGCCGACCACGAAGCCGTAGCGGACGAAGATCCACGACACGCCGAGCCGCGAGGCCCCGAAGCTGCGCATGATGCCGATGTCGCGGGTCTTCTCGTACACGATCGCCCAGAAGATCGACAGCACCAGACCCGCGCACACCAGGTAGATGCACCAGAAGAGCGTGCGCATCAGCTGACGCTCCTGCTCGACGGGGCCGATGAAGTCCGCCTGCTGCTGCTCCCAGGTCTGCACGCTGACGCCGAGACCAATCGGCTCCGGCGGGTCGAGGCGGGCGGCGAAGTCGTAGTAGAACTGTTCGTACACGCCCTCGATCGCATCGCGGAGCTGATCGGGATTGGATCCCGGTTCGCCCCGCACGAGGATGAGGGACGCCCGGGCGGAGGTTTCGCCGAGCACGCGCGGCAGACCGTCGGGCCCGAATTCGGTGTCCGACACCTGTTCGCCGGCGGTCATGCCGAGCAGCTCCTGGCCGACGCTCAGCGGGATGATCACGCGTTTCTCGTCGACCGCGAACACGCCGGAGGCGAACTCGTTCGCAATCGGAAAGATGTAGCTCTTCGACGTATCGACGCCGCCGTCCCGCGAGATCGGCATCGTTGTGAGCGTGACTTCATGCAGCGGCGACCACCAGTACCCGCTCCGCGCGATCTCGTAGCCGCCGGTCTCCGTCCTCGCATTCGCCTGCGAGACATGCAGGCCGAGGACGATCGCCGGGTCGCCGTTGCGCTCCAGGGCCAGCCCGTCCTGTCGCACGAGGTCCGGATCATCGAGCCGCGGATCCGCGCTCACGATCGCGCTCCACTGCGCCTCGGTCAGGATCCGCCGGTACTCCTCCGCGACGTGACGATTCGCCGGCAGCGCCATCAACTCGTCCCGTTGCGCCGCGGTGAGCGTCGGCAGGACCGCGTCGCGCACGCGGTAGATCGCTTCGTCGAGCATCTCCCCGTGCAGCAGATCCGTCTGCTGCGGATCCCACGCGGGGACCTCCGGCCACTTCAACATGGCGTCGAAATCCACCACGTCGCCGAAGCTGTCCGGATCGACGCCCCAGACCTGCACGATCCGCACGTCCTTGTCCGGGCCGTCGGGATACGGCATCTTGAGGAGGCCCCAGCTCTCCACCACCGGCGTCGTCCCCGCCACGCCGGGCAATGCTTCGATCCGTTTGCGCAACTCCTCGTAATGCGGGATCCCCACCACGGGATGCGAGATGACGACGTCGCCCATCATCGTCTGCCCCGCCGTCTTCACCATGTTGAGAAAGCCCGTCATCACCGAGACCACGACGATCACCAGCGCGACGCACAGACCGACCGCCGCCACCGCGATGTACGGGATCATCCGCGACGTCAGGTAGCGATTGCTCAACAGCGTGTAGTACATGCGGCGGTGCTCGGGCGGAGGCGATGCGGTTCGGGACACGACCGGGACGGCCGCATTCCCGCGGATCAGGCGAAGAAGATCATAGACCGGATCGGCCGCGTTCGGTCGCGGCGGCCAGCGACAGGCCCGCCAGCACGTCCGGCGGAATCGGCGCGCCGAGACCCGCAGCCGCCGCTCGCGGCGCGCCGATCGAGACCAGCCGCAACTGACCGAGATACGGTCGACTCTCCGGCCGCAGGAAACCCCGCTTGATCGCCGCGAACGTGACCGTCACCGTCGCCCGCACCGTCGCCCCGAGCGGCGCTCCCGTGTCGGCGTCGAGGCCGGACGGCACATCCGCGGCGATGACCGGGAGACCGGCGTCGTTGATCCACGCCGCGGCGGCCCCGGCCGCGCCTTCAAGGCCCCGATCGAGCCCCGTCCCGAACATCGCGTCGACGATCAGGGCGTCCGCGCCGATCGACGGCGGGTCGTCGGGATCCCACATCGCGCGGGGGAGCTTCATCCGTTCGCAGATCCGCGCGTTGACGGCGGCGTCGGAGCCTTCCCGCGGCTCGCTCAGCGTCACGAGCCGGACGTCCCGGCCGCGATTGTCGAGCAGCCGCGCCGCCGCGTAGCCGTCGCCCCCGTTGTTGCCCCCGCCGCACATGATCAGGATGTCCCGCGCGTCCCGCGCCGCCGCCACGTCCTCGATCGCATCCGCCAGTCCGCCCGCCGCGTTCTCCATGAGAACGACCCCCGGGACGCCGAAATCCTCGATTGCGCGGCGGTCGATCTCGCGGACTTCCGCCACCGTGCAGGAACGCGGTGCGTGTGATCCGGTATCGTTCATAGTCACATCATCCACACGACCAGTGTAGCGCGGATTCTCTCCTCCATGTTCACCCTCTGGCTCCTGAGTCTCATCACCGCCGGCGCGGGCGGTCTGTACTGGCTCATCGCGCTCACGCGGGTGAACCGTGCGATGCGCTCGGCCGGTTCGGTACGCGACGGGCTCGGCGGGGATCTCGCAACCGGACGCGTCACCGTCGTCACGCCCGCCCATGACGAAGCCCGCGTGATCGACGCGTGCGTGCGGACGATGCGGGCCCAGGATCATCCCGACGCCGAGTTCATCTTCGTGCTTGATCGCTGCACCGACGACACCGCGGCCATCGTGGCGAAACACGCGGCGGAGGATGATCGCATCCGCATGGTTGAACTCGATCACTGCCCGGAGGACTGGGCGGGCAAGTGTCACGCCGCGCACCGCGGGGCGGCGCTCGCGACCGGCGACTGGCTCCTGTTCACCGACGCCGACACGCAGTTCGATCCGGGCCTGCTGCGGGCCGCGACGAACTACGCGGCCGCCCGGGAGGCGGATCTTCTCAGTCTCCTCAGCACGCTGACCTACGGCGAGGGCTTCGAACGCCGTCTTCAGACGCCGGCCGGCATGCATCTCATGCGCATGTACCCGATCGAGCGCGTCAATCGCGACCATCGTTCGCGGCCGTTCGCCAACGGCCAGTTCCTGCTCTTCCGACGCGAGGCGTACGAGCGGATCGGCGGCCACGAGGCGGTGCGGGACGACCTGCTCGAAGACCTCGCGTTCGCCCGCCGCGTGAAGGAACAGGGCGGACGCGTCCGCCTGACGATGGCCGATCAGATGCTCGTCGTGTCGATGTACGGCGACGTGGGGTCCTTCCGGCGCGGCTGGAAACGCATCTACACCGAGGCGTGCCATCGCAAGGTCAAACGTCTGCGGTCGAACGCCGTACGCACGGGCGTCGCGGGGACGCTGCTGCCGCTGTTCATCGTGATCGGACTCGCGTTCGGGCTCGCGAGTCTCGTGCGCGGCGACGCCTCGGGCGTGACGACCGCCCAGGGCGTGGCGCTCACGCTCGTCAGCGCGATCGCGTTCGGACTGATGGTGGGCACGGTGCGCTGGGTCGGCCGACGGAGCGGCGCGCCGTGGGCGGCGACGCTCTGGCACCCGTGGGGTTCGGCGGTCGCGGCGGGCCTGATGTGGCGCGCCGCGTCGGACCTGCAGGCGGGCCGGCCGATCCGCTGGGGCGGCCGCGAATACGTCCTCACGCCCCGCTGATCCGCCGGCGAAAAATGAACGCCGACCCGCCGCCGCCGCGCGTTGAACCTGCTAGCGTGTCCGCATGCAAGTGCTGCTCACGAACGACGACGGCATCGAGGCGCCGGGCATCATCGCCCTCCACGATGCGCTCGATGGTCTCGGCGAGATCCTCCCGATCGCGCCGCTCACCGTGCAGTCCGCCACCGGGCACGGCGTGACCTTCACCGAACCGCTCATGACCGAGGCGATCCAGGTCTCCGAGACGATGCGCGGCGTGGCGGTCGACGGACGACCCGCCGACTGCGTCAAACTCGCGCTGCAGGAACTCTGGCCCGACCGGTTCGGCGCGGAGTCGCGACCCGACGTCACCATCAGCGGCATGAACAGCGGCGCCAACGTCGGGATCAACGTGATCTACTCCGGCACCGTCGCGGCGGCGGTCGAGTCCGCCTTCCTCGGCGTGCCCGCCATCGCCGTGAGCCTGCACCTCGGCGATCGATCGAAGATCTGCTACCCCCGCGCCGCCGCCATCGCACGCACCGTCATCGACCGGATCCTTGAACAGCCGCTCGAACCGCACACCGTCGTCAACGTCAACATCCCGCGGACCGAATCGCCCGATGCGCCGATGCCGGAGATCCGCGTCGTCGACATGAACATCGGCCCGTGGCGCGACGCGTACGAGAAACGCACGTCCCCCGACGGACGCGTCTACTACTGGGCCGCGGGCGGCGGACTGCAGTTCACCCACACCACGCCGGGCTCCGATGTCGATGCGCTCTTCGAACGGTGCGTGACGATCACGCCGCTCACGTACGACCTGACCGATCACGCCCGGATGACGTCCTGGCGCGAACGACTCGCCTGAATCGGAAGGCGGTTCAGCGCGACCAGCGCACTTCGAGCCGGTGGGCCGCCGCGTCCATGCTCAAGGCCTGCCCGTGCAGTCGCACCTGCTGCTTCGGATCGACCGGAACCATCGCCCAGTCCATCGGCGGGTTCAGCTCCATGCCGTTCTCGTCGTAGAAGAGGTACCGGTACTCCACGAGGTACTGGTAATTCGTCAGATTGCGCATCGGCGTCTGCACCTGCATCGGGGCGTCGACCGGACGCTCGATGTACGCCGGATCAAACGCAATCCACGGTTGCAGATCCGGACTCAGGACGCTGATCTGCGGTGAATTGCCGGGCGGCGGGACGGGATCGGCGCGGCCGGGACTCGGGGCCGGACTCGTGGTCTGACAACCGCCGAGCAGCAGGGCGGTGAGACAACCGATCGCCGCCACCGTGCGCAGCGGGGAGAACGTTCGCGTGTGTGCGCTCATCATGGCGCTCCTTCCTGAACCGGGCCGGGGTCGGCGGACGGGGGAGCGGACGATCCGATCGCCGCCGCCGCCGCGCGTGCACGGTCCGACTTCGGCTGGTACGGCGGGTGATCCGCGTACATCAGCCGCTTGTATCCGAGTGATGCGGGGTCGGGCGTGAAGAGCCCGGTCCCGCCTTCGAGAATGTGTCGATACGACGGATTCTTCGGCCGGTCGGGACGCGTCTCCGCGCCCGAACCGATGAGGATGTCTTCCGCCGCGTAGAGATCAAAGAGATCCTGCACCGTCCAGCCGAGCAGGCGACCGCCCGCCTGGTACGCCGCGAGCGTCGACGCGCTCGGCGTCGATACATCGCGTCCGCCCAGGATCCACGGGAAGTCGCCGGGTCGCACGCCGGAGGCGTCGTTGCCGTACCGCAGCCAGTCGGAGACCAGCCACGGCGGACTCGGACTGTCCGGCCCGTGGACGCGGACGTAGATGACACGCGGGAACCCGCGGTCGCCGCGCGGCTCGACCTCCGGCAGCACCACCCGCGCGCCGGAATGACCCGCGACCTCCACCTCGAGCACGGCGCCCGAGTCAGCGGTGACGGGGACAAGGTAAATCGCGGCGGGGGCGAACTCGAAGTACCGCGTGTCCGCCTTCGCGCCTTCCTTGGTGAGCGCGCCGATCAGCATCATGCCGAGCCCGATCAACGCCTGCTCCGTACTGTCGTCCGCCGTGGCCGCGACCACCGTGCCGCCCACGATCAGCCCCTCCCCGATCGCGCTCTTCGCCAGCCGCACGCTCTCGAAGTGATTCCAGCGGTGATCGATCGCCATCGCGTTGACGTCCGTGATCGGGTCGACGCTCGCCTGCATCACGCCGTCGACGAAGACGTTCATCGGCAGATCGGCGTCGTCCTGCGGCGACCACTTCGTCCGGGCGTTGTCGGGCCCGAAGCTCAGCTTCGTCGGACCCTTGCCGTAGTCGACGAGCACGATCGCATCGTACGAACGCGTCTTCAACACGCCGATGATCGGCTCCAGACCGGGATCAAGCTCCAGGGCGGCGTCGTACAACGCCCCCCCGCCCGATGCGCCGGAAAGATCGGCGGCGATCGCCTGGAACAGGTAGCCCAGCGCGAAGTTGGTGTCGACCACCGCTCCCGCCTCGCCCTTCTCGCCGACGGAAAAGTCGCGAAGACGGAAAAGCGCGTTGGCGATCGCGGCCCGGGCGTTCTCCCAGTCGCCTTGCGCGGCGTAGGCGGCGGCGACGTAGTAGTACGCCAGCGCCTGCTCGAACGGTTCGCCCTTCCAGATCCGCACGCCTTCGTGCGTGAGCACCGCCGCCGTGGTTCGATCCTCGTTGAGACCGGCGGTGCTCAGGAAATCAAAGGTCTCCGCCAGCGCCCGCTCCGCTTCCAGGCGATCGCCGTCCGCCAGCGACGCCGCGCCGAGCCGGACGAGATTCAACACCTTCTGCTCGTCCGTTCGCGCGTACGCCCCCGCCCGGAGCGACTCCCGCGCCGAAGTGAAGTCATACTCGTAGTAGCCGGAGATCGCAGCGAAGTTGCGCGGCGCCGCTTCGCAACCAAAGACCACGCCGACGCCGAGGGCGAGGATCAGACCTGCCGCGCATCGTCGTGGGTTCGGGTTGTTCGTTCGCCGTCGCATCATTTGGATCGGGGGGGGGATCGTGGCGGAGTCGAATCAGTCCCAGGTGACGCCGGAGAGCGCCCGCTTCACTTCCCAGTCGTCCTGCCACTTGACGACGCCGGTGCGGAGGTCGACGAGTTCGTACGCGCAGAGATACGTGTCGCTCCGTCCGCCGCCGCTCGTGATCGTGAGGGCGTCGAACGTCGCGGAGAGCTGGTGCGTCGGATCGACGCGGATCCCGTACGGCGTCGGCGAGCCCCCGATCTCGTCCGCGACCAGCCGCCACCGTTCGACCGGCATCACCCAGCGAATCCCCGCCCGGTCGCCGATGTCGCTCTGTGCGAGCAGGGCGCGAAGCCGGGCGACGTAGAGCCACTTCTCACGCTCCGGGATGAGCTGGTTCGTATGGTTCACGACGCGATCGATCGAGATCGTCCAGGGGTCGTTCTGCGCGGCGTCGCGGGCGGCCTCCGCGATGATTTCATCGCCGGCGAATGAACGGCTCATCTGCGATGTCATCTCGAGCAGGTCGACGCTGCGGAGGAACGTGGTCTTCGCGCGGGGCGGCCCGCCGCAGCCGACGAGGGCCGCGACCGCGATCAGCATCGCCAGCGCCCGCCCCGCCGTCGGACTCACTGGAACTTCACCTCGTAGGCGTCTTCCCACACGATCACGCCCGAGCCGACGTTGGGGCCCGACGCCGCGTCGCGGAGCTGAATCAACTGGTAGTCGAGGAGGTAGTAGTTGGCGCCCTGGTTCGGCAGGTCGTAGATCTCGCAGGTGAGCATGTAGTCCGCGTTGGACTGGTACGCCTCGGCCTGGTAGGCGCCGTACTCAAGGGCTCGTGCGTCGCGCACCCGCTGGCTGGCGGCGATGAACTCGAGCCCGTGCCGCGCTCCCGACTGGTTCAACTGGCTCCGCAGTCGGGCGAGGAAGATCTGCAGGTTCTGGTGCGGCTGCGACGTGCGGTTCTCGATGGGACCGACGAAGATGCGCGGGCGGCTGCCGGGGTTGTTGATGTCCGGAC
>CBDDFV010000011.1:0-7956 GCA_965227335.1 Phycisphaerales bacterium | reverse complement strand
GGGGCGTGCGGATCATGGCAGTCCACACAGTTGTGGCGAACACGCGGCCCGCGGGTGAGATCCCAGTAGCCGTTCATGCCGCCGTGCGCGCCGCGCTCGTACGAACGGAACTGCGGTCCGTGACATTGCGCGCACAGGGTCATGACGTCGGGATAGTCGAGGGCGCGGCCGTCCGCGAGACGCAGCCGGTCCGCGTGGTCCGGATGGTGACAGGAAACGCAGGTGAGATCGCCGTGAGCGATGGTCATGCCGCGATGAAATTCGTCCAGATCCGCCGCCGCGCGATTCGCCGGGTTCGACGCTCGTTGCGAATGGCAGACGACGCAGGAGACCGAGACCACGCCGCCGTCCGGGCCCCGCACTTCCGCGACGGGCGGGCCGTCGGGCCGGTTGATGCGGACCGTGAAGATGTCGGCGGGCGCCGCGGGAGCGTCGTCCGAAGCGGGAACGAACCGGGGCGCGGCGTCGGGTTCCGGCCCCCCCGGCACCAGCGCGCCGAGAAGCGGGATCGCCACCACCCCAACCACCAGCCCGCCCAGCAGGATCGGTCGCGTTCGACGCCCATTCGCCATCGTCGTCCACCCTCCGTGCATCGGGGCGCGGCGGCCGGCAAAGAACCCGTTGCCGGCGTCGGCGATCGACGGTACCATCCGGGCGTCCGATGTCAAGAGTTTCGGATCGTGAATTCGGGATTGGTGATCCGGGCGTGGGAAAGGAGCGACGACGATGCCTGTGAGCGGTCTGGTCCTGACGCTCTCGTCAGATCCGGCGAGGCAAGCGGACGCCCGGCGGACCTTGTCGGAGATGCCATCGATTGAACTCGGGCCGCGCGACGGGCGGCGCGTCGCGGCGGTGCTCGACACCGTGGACGAAGACGCCAACCGCTGTGACTGGCGCCGACTGAACGATCTCGACGGCGTCGAGCACATCGACGTGACGTTTGTTTCACTCGATCACGATACGGACGCGACGCGGACCGAACCGGCCGCCCGCACTGGGGAGGCGACCCTCACATGACCATGCAGCAGGCCGATCGACGGGAGTTTCTCAAACAGTCCGCCATGGCCGCCGCGACCGCCGCGCTGGTGCGCGGCGAGCGGAGCTTCGCCTTGCCTCAGGCGGAGCCGGCCGGCGACGGCGGTCTGACCTGGGCGAAGGCGCCGTGCCGGTTCTGCGGGACGGGTTGTCACGTGCAGGTCGGCGTCGAGGACGGACGGGTGGTCGCGATCGCCGGCGATCAGCATGCCGATGTGAACAAGGGTCTGCTGTGCGTGAAGGGGTATCACGTCGGTTCGATCCTCTACGGCGAGGATCGTCTCACCCGCCCGTTGTTGCGCGACGGCGACGGTTTCCGTCCGATCGAGTGGGACGAGGCGATCGACATCGTCGCGCGGCGGATCATGCAGGCGCCGGAGCGATTCGCGATCTACGGATCGGGTCAGTGGACGATCCCGGAAGGGTACGCCGCGCAGAAACTCATGAAGGGCGGCCTCGGCAACAACCACATCGATCCGAACGCGCGGCTGTGCATGGCGTCGGCGGTCACGGGCTTTCTGGCCACGTACGGCGTCGACGAGCCGGCCGGCTGCTACGACGATCTTGACGCGTGCGACGTCCTGATCATGTGGGGGAACAACCCCGCGGAGATGCACCCGGTCCTCTTTTCGCGGGTCATCGATCGACGGGCCCGCGGCGAGGACGTCATGCTGATCGACATCGGGACGCGTCGGACCCGCACGACGGAGCATGCGCAGGAGTTCCTCCTCATGCAGCCGCACGGCGACGTCGCGATCGCGCTCGGGATCTGTCATCTCCTCATCCGCAACGGAACGTGGGATCGCGGGTTCGTCGAGAATCACTGCAATTTCCGCGCCCTGGAGGACGAGTCGCCGACGCTGAAGGGCGAGGCGATTTCGTTCGAGGAGTACGTCCGACGACTGGAGCCGTACACGCCGGAGCACGTGGAGGCGTTGTCCGGCGTGCCGGCGGCGAAGATCCATCTGCTCGCGGAGTTGTTCGCGGATCGCGACCGTCGCATCACGAGTCTGTGGTGCATGGGGATGAACCAGCACACGATGGGCACGGCGATCAACGCCCTCGTGCACGGCGTGCATCTGCTGAGCGGGCACTTCGGACGGCCGGGCGATGCGCCGACGAGTCTGACCGGCCAGCCGTCCGCGTGCGGTACGGTCCGCGAGGTCGGCACGCTCGCCCACGCGCTCCCGGGCGGTCGCGTCGTCGCGAACGAGACGCATCGCACGCAGACCGAAGACTTCTGGAATCTGCCCGCCGGCCGTATCAATCCGACGCCCGGCCACCACACGGTGAAAATGTGGGAGCAGTTCACGACGCCCGCCGCAGAAGGCGGCGACATCGACACGATCTGGGTGCAGGTGACGAATCCCGGCCAGACGCTGCCGAATCTCAATCATCTGTTCAACCGGAAGCGCGGCCAGGCGGACAAGTTCATGATCGTCTCGGACGTGTACCCGACCGCGACCACGCAGCTCGCGGACCTGATCCTGCCCGCGGCGATGTGGGTGGAGAAGAACGGCGTCTTCGGCAACTCGGAGCGACGCACGCAGCAGTGGTTCCGGATGGTCGATCCGCCCGGCGAGGCCCGGGACGACTGCTGGATGACGATCGCCGTCGCTCACCGACTGATGGAACTCGGGCATCCCGGCATGAAGGACCGCGACGGCCGCTTCATCTTTCACGTCGCCGACGAGGCGGGCGACGCCGTCCCCATCTGGGACTGGTCCCGCTACTACGACATGAATGTCGACCGGGCGCTCTTCAACGAGTATCGCCAGTTCACCACGATGAAGCACAAGAACCTCGCCCCCTACGACGAGTATGTCAAGGTGCGGGGCATGCGGTGGCCCGTGGTCGAGACCGCCCCGGGCGAGTGGCGGGAGACACGGTTCCGCTTCGCCGGGTTCGACGATCCGTTCGTCGAAGAGGGCGAAGACTTCGACTTCTACCACTCCACCTCCGGCGACGGACGCGCCCAGATCTGGTTCCATGACTACCAGCCGCCGCCCGAAGTCCCCGACGCAGCGTACCCGTTCTGGCTCAGCACGGGACGCATCCTCGAACACTGGCATTCCGGCTCCATGACCCGGCGGATCCCGCAGCTGAATCGCGCGGCGCCGTCGGCGTACATCGAGATGCACCCCGATGACGCCGCCTCGCTCAGTATCCGCAACGGGGAACGCGTGATCGTTGAGTCCCGGCGCGGCGAGGTCGAAATGCCCGTCTGGATCAACGGACGCGGACGCCCGCCGCGCGGCACGATCTTCGCGCCGTTCTTTGACGAATCAAAGCTGATCAACGACGTCACCCTCGAGGCGTTCGATCCGTTCTCGAAGCAGCCGGACTTCAAGAAGTGCGCCGTGCGCGTCCGCAAGCGGGGGGGCGAGGCGTGAGTAACGACCAAGGAAAAGTCGTGGCCCGCCGCGGCGTGAATCTCATTCTCACCGGGGCGATTGGCGCGGCGTTTGTCGGCTTCCTGGTGGGAATCGAGTACGGATCGCCGCAGCCTGAGATCGAACCGCCTCCGTCGTCGCCGCCGTTCGACGCCGCGACGGCGCCGGATCAGCCGCGGCCGGCCCTCGCGTACGCCGCGATCCCCGAACTGCGGCGCGAACGCAACCGTTCGAATGTGCAGACGCTGGACGGTCTGCGGCGACCGGCGCCGGATCTGTTTCGGGAGTTCACGCCGGATCCGGACGCGAAGCTCGTCTCGCTCGCCTTGCGGTCGGAGCGTCGGGCGTACAACGGCGCGCCGCCCGTGATTCCGCATGCGGTCGACACGCTCGGGACCGACGCCTGTCTCGCGTGTCACGGCGGCGGCGTCCGTCTGCAGGGCGTGACCGCGCGTCCGGCGTCGCATCCGTACTATGAGAACTGCGTGCAGTGCCACGCCCCGCCGCCTCCGGACATCTTCACCGAGACGGTGTTCGCGGCGAACTTCTTCGACGGCGTGAAGGCGCCGCTCGAGGGCGCGCGGGCGTGGACGGGGGCGCCGCCCGTGATCCCCCACACCACGTGGATGCGCGACAACTGCCTCGCCTGCCACGGTCCGGACGGCTGGCCCGGTATGGAGACGACCCACCCGTGGCGCGATAGTTGTCAGCAGTGCCACGCGCCGTCATCGGTGCTCGATCTGCGCCCGGTTGAACTCTGGACCGCCGACTTCCTGCCCGAGCCGGTGATCATCGATGAGTGACGATCGCGTCATCTCCCGACGCGCCATGCTGCGGGGCGGTTTCCTCACGCCGAAGCCCGCCCCGAAGCCCACGCCGACGGATCAGCGCGCGGACGTGCCGCCCGGCCACGCCCCGGACACCATCGTGATGCGGTACCCGCAGCGCCGCGCCGACGCCGCGCCCCGCCCCCAGCAGATGATCCCGGTGTTCCGCCCGCCGGGTGCGGTCGACGAGGCGACGTTTCTCGACGAATGCACGCGATGCGCAGCGTGCATCGAGGCGTGTCCGCACGAGGCCGTCATCCAGGCGCCCGAACGTCTGCGCCGCGCTGCCGGCACGCCCGTCATTGATCCGGACCGCAGTCCCTGTCGCATGTGCGACGACCTGCCCTGCGTCGCCGCGTGCGAGCCGGATGTGCTTTCGCTCGCGGCGCCGGTTCTGATGGGAACCGCGCGGATCACGCCGCAGACCTGTCTCGCTCACCAGCCGGGCCCGGGTTGCACGGTCTGTTCCGAGCAGTGTCCCGTGGAAGGCGCCATCGAAGTGGTCGACGGACGCCCCCGGGTGGTGGAGTCGGCGTGTACGGGGTGCGGGGTCTGCCGGTATGTCTGTCCCGCTCCCGAGAACGCGATTCTGCTGATGCCGACCCTGAAACGTCCGCCGCGCACGTCGGGAGCATCCGATGCCTGATCCCACGCCGCCGCCGACGCTGCCGATGTACGAGGGCGTGCTCGACGACGCTCAGGTGCGTCAGCTGCGCGATGATCTGACGACCGTCGCGTCGGTGATCGAGGTTCGGGTCCGGGGCGCGGCGCCGGGACGTTCGTATTCGCTCGACGAGGCGCTCGATCAACTGCAACGCCGGGAGACGCCCGCCGTGCAGGTGCGCTATCGCCACGACGACGCCCTGTGGTGCGACACGCTGCAGTCCGTCGAGGGCGGCGTGCGACTCGTGCGTCTTCGTCAGGACTGGGTGATTGACGAGAAGGAGAACCCGACATGACGCAATGGTGGATGACCGTGGGTATCAGCGCCTCGCTCGTCGTCGCCTCGGCGAGCGGCGACGCCCCGGACGAGGGCGCGGCGGAGACGGTCAGCCGTCCCGCGTACTCGCCTCTTCGCTTCACCGAGGACTGGTCGACCCTGAAGGGACGCGACACCAGCGCTACCGGCGACTGGTTCGACCGGCTGAAGTACGTCCCGCTCTCCGAAGACGGCGCCATCTGGGCGAGTTTCGGCGGTCAGGCGCGGCTGCGGATCGAGTCGTGGGACGACTTCGCGTTCGGCGCCCCCGCCGACGACAACGACACCTTCGCCCTGTGGCGACTGCTCCTTCACGGCGACGTGCATTTCGGCGAGAACGTGCGACTCTTCGTGGAAGGCAAGAGTGCGCTCTCGACCGATCGCGATCTCCCCGGCGGGCGGCGGACGCTCGACGTCGACGCGGCCGAACTGCAGCAGGCGTTCGTGGACGTGCGGATTCCGATCGGCGACGCTGCATCGCTCACGCTGCGCCCCGGCCGGCAATCGTTCCTGTTCGGCAAGCAGCGGCTGGTGAGTCCCTTGCCGTGGGCGAACACGCAACGGCACTGGGACGGCGTCAGCGCCATCCTTGACGCGGGCGGCTGGCGGGTGCACGGCTTCTGGTCCCAGTTCGCGCCGGTGCAGAAGTACGACTTCAACGACCCCGACGCCCAGACCGAGTTCTGGGGCGTCTACGCGACGACGAAGTTCGGGGACGGACCGGGGCTCGATCTCTACGCCCTGGCGCTCGATCGCGATGACCCGATCACCGTCAACGGCACGACCGGACCGGAGGAACGCTACACGCTCGGCGCACGCCTGTTCGGACCGCTCGGCGACGCGGGCCTCGACTACGACGTGGAAGGCGCGTACCAGTTCGGAGAGGTGGGGGCCGGCGATGTGACCGCGTACATGTTCGGCGGAGAAGTCGGGTGGAAGCTGAAGGATGTCTGGTCGTCGCCGCGCCTGTCGCTCGGCGTCGACTACGGCTCCGGCGACGACGAAGCCGGCGGCGACGTCGAGACCTTCAACCAGTTGTTCCCGCTCGGACACGCGTACCTCGGCTACATGGACTTCGTGGGCCGGCAGAACGTGATCGATCTGAACCTCGGCGTGAAGTTCTCGCCGACGGACCGGATGACGGTCGCCATCGCCGGCCATGCGTTCTGGCGGGCGAGCGATGCGGATGCGCTCTACAACGCCGGCGGCGGCGTGGTCCGTCCCGGCGGCGTCGGGCTGTCCGAGGAGATCGGCCAGGAGGTCGACGTCACGCTCAGCTACCGGTTCTCGTCCCACCTCACCGGCCTGCTCGGCTACAGTCGCTTCTTCGCCGGCGATTTCATCGATGAATCAGGCGCGGGCCGCGACATGGACTTCGCCTACCTGCAACTGCAGTTCACGTTCTGAGAAACACCGATGCCGAACATCACCGAGGACAATCCTGATCTCGACGCGTGGCGCCGGCTCGAGGACGCGGCGGCGGATCGCGGACATCGCATGCGCCTCTGCGCCGTCGCCACCGCGCGCGAGGACGGCGGGCCCGATGTGCGGCTCCTTGTGCTCCGGGGCGCCGACGCCGCGACCCGGTGCCTCTGGTTCCACACCGATCGTCGTTCCCCCAAGGTCCGACAGCTTCTCGCGTGCTCCGACGCGAGCCTGGTGACGTGGGACGCCCGCGACGGCGTGCAACTCCGGGCGCAGGGTCAGATCCGAGTCCGGACGGACGACGTCGTCGCGGATCACCATTGGGAGCAGACCGAAATGAGCGTCCGCCTCGCGTACGGTCAGCCGTCGCCGCCCGGGGCGGCGGACCCGGTCCGGGATCCGCGGCTCGAAACCCGGGCCCAGTCCCAACGCCGCGGCGGGGAGGACGATTCCGGTCGCGCCAACTTCGCCGTGCTCGAAATGTGGGTCGTCGCCATCGACCGGCTCGACCTCGGGGCGTCGAACGCACCGCCCGCCTGGACGTGAACGCACTCGCGCGGCCCGGCGCCCGCAGACGTTCCCAAACACGATCGACAGGACGGCCCCGGGGAGAGCCGCCCTGTCCTGATCAACGATCCATCAACTGAACATCAGACGCACGCGAACCTCACGGACAGCCGCCCCAGGCGCCCAGCAGCAGCGCCAGATCAGAGGCGCCGACCATCCGGTCGCCGTCCAGATCCGCGGGATGACCTGCGTTCGGACCCCACGCCCCGAGCATCACCGCGAGATCGGACGCGTCCACCACGCCGTCGCCCGTGATGTCCGGACAGGTCGAGCCCGCCCCGAGGAACACGACGTCGTCCAGCCCGAGCGCGGCCGTCGTCATCATGCCGCCGCCGGCGAAGGACACGGTCGCGGCGTCGTCCGGAATCAGGGTGATCCACACCTCGTCCGAACCCAGGGCCTCGAGCACGACCGGACCGGCGCCGCCGAACGCCGGATTGCGACTCGTCCCCCGTTCGAGCAACGCAACCGCCGACTCCGCGCCGCCCACGCCGAACGCCGGGTCGACGAGCGGCTCCTCGAGCAGACTCACGAACACCACGATGTCATGATCGGCGTACGCCGCGTCCGGACCTCCGGGCATCGTGTCGAGTCGGATCAACGCGCCGGTCGCCTCGGCGGGCGCGTCGGCGAGCCACGCGGCGAACGCATCCGGGGCCAGGGCCGGACGACCGTAGATGTCCGCTCCGGACATCAGGTCGGCGATGAACGGCGTGGTCGGGACGTCGGG
>CBDDFV010000010.1:0-393850 GCA_965227335.1 Phycisphaerales bacterium | reverse complement strand
CGCTTCTTGGTGCCGAGTTCGATGAAGCCCTTGCGAATCTGCCAGGTGGTCTCCGCGAACGCGTCCGCTTCAGCCTGCTCGAGAATGATCTCGATGACCGACAGCGCCGAACGGTTGTCCGCGCTGAGCGTGATCGGCGTTTCCGGATCCAGACCCTCGCCCGTGATGTCGTCGTTGTAGCGCGTGATGATCGGCACGCCGAGCACGGACTTGAGGTACGTCAGCGCATCACGCAACGGCGTCTCGTTGAACTCAACGGTCACCGGGGTGTAGTACAGAACGCTGAGCAGTTGCCGCGTCGTGTCGCCCTGCGTGTCGCGCGCCGCGCGACGCTTCGCAACCGCGTCCATCCGATCGGCCAGGCTCTGGCCGTAGGTCGCAGTCGAAATCAGGGTGCAGGAGGCGGCGACGGCAAAGACGAGTCGCTTCATGGTGTATAGGCTCCAAGGTCAGGACGACATCCGGGCGCTCCGTGGATATCTATCGCCAACAGTATAGTCGGCGTTTCGAATCCTTCATCCGAGAAGTTCGATCCATGACCCGTTCCGGTTCCCTTTTTCCGGTCGGACAGGGCTCATTGATCGGTTTCCGTTCGGGTCTGGGCGGCAGCCTCCGCAAGGAACAGCAACGCCAGCGCCTGATTCGGCACGCTCATTTCCGACTGCCAGGTCGATCGACGCACCCCGCCTCGGGCACGCGCGGCGTCCGGCGTCCGGGCCGCCGTCGCCTCCCGCACCGTCAACTGACGCACGAACCGCACCGCCCGACGAATCGAGTCCGCCCGGGATTCCCGCCCCGCCGCCGGCGTGAGCGACGCCTCTCCCCACGCCGCCGCGATCGCCGTCGCCGGACGCAGCGACTGCGCCGTCGGACGCTGGTCCGCCCGCGTCCCGCTCAGCCGATACCCGCCGGCCAGATCCTGCTCCTGCGGCCCGAGATCCACAAAGTCCGCCTGGGCCGCGACGACCGCATCCAGCGCCGTGGCGATCGTCTTCGCCTGCGCCGCCGTCGGCGCGACCTCCTGCGTCGCCAGCACCAGCCAGGGAAACAGACCGACCACCTGGCCGCCCGGCGCCCGCGCCATCACCGCGGTCATCGCGCCCGCCACCGTCGCCCGCGTCGGACGCAGTCGCTCCGGACCCGTCGTCGCCAGACGCGCCAACGCCGCCACCCCCGCCGCGTGCAACACCGGCGACCGCTGGAACACCGGGGCCCGGACGCCCCCGCTCGTCGCGAGTTCGCCCGCTTCCGTGAACGCCGCCCGCACCGTCGCGGCGGCGCGCTTCAGCATGTCCGCCTCCACCGGGGCCCGACGACTCGGACCGACCTCCAGAATTGCGAGCACCATGAACGCACACGCGATCTCACGCTCGTACGGATCCGCCTCCGTCTCCGTCACCAACGCGAGATCCGCGAGAATCGCACGCGCCGTCGCGTCGAGCAGCTCCCGCTCCGCCCCCGCCGTCTCGCCGAGGGCCAGACGCGCGTACCGACGCAACGCAAACGCCGCCATCGCCTGTTCAGTCGGCGGCGCGGCGGGGGGGTCGTACCGATCCGAATGCGGGAAGTATGTCCCCCGCAGACCCAGCCCCGGCAACGTCTCATTCGGCCACCGGGCCGCGACCAGACGCGCGGCGATCGCCTTGCCCGTCTCCCGGATCGCCGCCTCCTCATCACGCACCACGACGACCGTATCACCACGCACCGTTTCGTACGGCGCGCCATCCGCCGTCGTCTGCCCGAGCGTGAACGTGCGAAAGCGATAGACGCCGACATCGCCCCGCTGCACCGCGGCCTCCGCGCGATGGGGGGGCATGCCGAAGCGCGAGATGATCGCCGGCGCCTGTCGGGCGGGTTCGGCCGCCGCGTTCGACGCCAGCGCCCGACACGGCCACTGACGCACCCAGCGCTCCTGCGCATCCGGCCCGCGCCCGACCGCCGAACGGAACGCCATGCCGTCGAGTCCCGGCCGGATCTGCCGTCCCATCTCGGCGAACGTGCGTCCCGGCAGCGGCTCCGGATCACCCGCGAACTGGATCTCGAGCGTGAACCGCCGACCGAGCTGATCAGAAAACTCCGCCGGGAACGACTGCACGATCTCATCGCCGAGCGCGGCGCCCAGCGCATCGGACACCGCGTCCCGCAGCATCCGCGCCCCGCGATCGCCCTCGCCGATGCTGATGATCCGGCCGCGATGACGGAGGATCACGCACACGGCGCTGGTGTTCCGCAGCGGTACGGAGGCGCCGGGCTCCATCGCCTGCGGCGTGTCGAACGCATCGACCCAGCGCCGGGCCTTGAGGTAGGCGGCGATTGCGTCGCCCTCGTCCGGCGCGGCGGCGGCGTCGACCCCCTGGGCGAGGGCCGCGCGTCCCGGGATGAACGTGAGCAGCGCGACGGCCAACGCGAACGCCGTGGCGTTCACGCCGCGCGTCATGATGCGTTTCCGCAACATCCCGCGCAACCGGCCGGACCCGGGTCCGGGAAGATCGGGGCGGGCGTCATGGCGAGCCGCGTCGGGGATCAGGCGCGGCGTTTGGCGCGCCGGTTGATCCTTCTTCCCCTGTACAATTGAAGAACTCTGAAGGGCGGTTTGTGACATGAGAATTTCAGATGTGGTCATGATGACGGCGAACCGGAAGCGGATGCTCGTGCTGACGCTTCTGACGTTCATGGCGCTGTGCTAGAGCAACGCCGGCCCGAGCGTAGCGGCCCATGAATTGGCCGCGAAGTGCAGGACGCGAGTGTGCGGCTGGCCGGCCGCTCCGGAGCGGTGAAAGCCAGTTCCGACGACGCCCTGCCCGGTGTCGGCGGCGTGCATGAATGATAGACGCTGAACCCCCTGTCGTGCGTCCGCCGCTTCCGGCGGGCGCACGTTGTTGCGCGCGGCGGGTGCGGGGGCCGGGCGGGGGGCGCGAAAAAAGCGGCCCGTCCCGAAGGACGAGCCGCTGATCGGATTCGTTGATCGCGACGCCGGACAGCGCCGCGGCCGGCCTACGCCGCGCTGATCACAGTTCGATCTTGTCGGTGCCGAGGGCGCCGTGATCGTCCATGCCGCCGCGGGTGGGCTTGAACTTGTCCGGATCCTCGTCGCCGGACGTCTCGTACGTGCCGTCCGGGGCGGTGTCGCCCCACTGGGCCCGCTTGAGCGAGAGACCGATCTTGCGGTCCTGCGTGTCGACGCGAAGGATCTTGACGTCGAGTTCGTCGCCGACCTTGACCACGTCCTGCGGGTTGTCGACCTTCTGGTCGGACAGCTCGGAGATGTGGAGCAGGCCTTCGAGTCCCTCTTCGAGTTCGACGAAGACGCCGAAGTTGGTGATCTTCGTCACCGTGCCGTGCACGACGAGGCCCGGCTTGTACGCGTCGGGGATCGCGTTCAGCCACGGGTCCTCCGACATCTGCTTGACGCCGAGACCGACCCGCTGCTTCTCCTGGTCGATGTCGAGCACCATGCAGGTGACCTGATCGCCCTTCTTGTACTTCTCGTTGGGATGGGAGATCTTCTCCGTCCACGAGATGTCGGAGACGTGGAGCAGGCCGTCGATGCCGGGCTCGATCTCGATGAACGCGCCGTAGTTGGCGAGGTTCCGGACCTTGCCCTCGATGACCGTGCCGACCGGGTACCGCTCGGCCACCAGCTCCCAGGGGTTCACCTCGATCTGCTTCATGCCGAGGCTGATTTCCTGCTTGTCCTTGTTGATGTCGAGGACGACGACTTCGACCTCGTCATCCACGTTGACCATCTCGCTCGGATGGTTGACCCGCTTGGTCCAGGACATTTCGGAGATGTGGACGAGACCCTCGATGCCTTCCTCGAGCTGCACGAACGCGCCGTACGAGACGAGGTTGACCACCTTCCCCTTGACCCGCGAGTTGACCGGGTACTTCTCCTCGATCGACTCCCACGGGGACGGCTCCTTCTGCTTCAGACCGAGGGCGATCTTCTCCTTGTCGTAGTCGATGTTGAGAATCTTCACCTCGATCGAATCGCCGATGGAGACGACGTCGCGCGGGTTGTTCACGCGACCCCAGCTCATGTCGGTGATGTGCAGCAGACCGTCGATGCCGCCGAGATCGATGAACGCGCCGAAGTCCGCGATGTTCGTGACCGTACCGGTGACGATGTCGCCCTCGTTCACCTTCTCGAGCAGCTTGCGCTTGGCTTCCTCGCGCTCCTCCTCGATCAGCTTGCGCCGCGAGATCACGATGTTGCGACGACCCTCGTCGATCTTCAGAATGACCGCGCGAATCGTCTTCCCGATGAAAGCCCCGATGTCGTGCGGGCGACGAATGTCCACCTGCGATGCGGGCAGGAAGACCGGCACGCCGATGTCGACGAGCAGACCGCCCTTGATCTTCCGCATGCACGTCCCCTCGACGATGTCCCCCTCGGCCTTCGTCTCGAGAATCTTCTGCCACCCGCGAATGCGGTCGGCCTTCCGCTTGCTCAGCTTGATGATCCCCGACGAATCCTCGATGTCCTCCAGCAACACCTCCACGGCGTCGCCGACCTCGAGATCCTCGAAGTTGTCGAACTCACCCTTGTTGACAAGACCCTCGGACTTCAGGCCGACCTCGATGACCACGTCATCGCCCGCCTTGCCCACGACCTTGCCCTGCAGAATGGACCCCGGCTTGAGCTGACTCATGTCCTCCTTCAACAGAGGATCCATGTTCCCCTCGGCGACCGTCTCGCCAAAGGCGTCACGCAACATCGTGTCGACGCCCTCGAGGACGTCCGTACCGAGATCCGAAATGAGATTGTGATTAACCATAAGACCCTGAACCTGGGCGACTCGCGGCAACGCACCGCGACCTCGCAGTCATTCGAAACCACCCCCCCCGGACCGCCCGAGGGGGAATCGGCGACGATAGCCGAACCCGGCCAGCAAGACAACGCCCCCCGCGCGAAACTTCCGCCATCCACCCCCCAACCCGCCCCCCGGTACCATGCACCACCGAGGGGACCCGACCATGCCCGATCAGCCGGCCGACCTCCAGCGACGACTCGATGAACTCGCGGCAAGACTCGCCCGCATCGAACGTCATCTCCATCTCACCCCCGTCCTCCCGGAGACGGATCAGCCCCCCGCCCCCGACCATCCCACCCCCGAACACACCCCCGGCACGACCCTCGCGTCCCGCCTCGTCGACGCGGCACACGCCCGACGACACGCCGCGAACACCCCCGCCGACGCGGCATCCCCTCCCGCGCCCCCGAAAACGCCTCCCACCCACGCGGCAGACGCTCCCACCAGCGCGGCAGACGCTCCCGCGCTCGCGGCGACGCCGCCCACCCGACCGACCGCCGCCCCCGCCAGGGTGGGACCGCCTCCCGCCGCCCCCCCACGCACCGCCGCCCGCGCATCCGACACCCCCCTCGAAGTCCTCCTCGGCGGACGCGTCGCGGCGGTCATCGGCGCGATCGTCGTCCTCGTCGGCGTCGGCGTCGGCGTGAAGTACGCCTGGGACCAGGGCTGGATCGGACTGATCTCCCCGACCGCCCGCTGCCTTCTCTCCGCCGCGTTCGGTCTCGCCCTCGTCATCACCGGCGAGATCACCCGTCGCAGACTCGGCCGCGTCGCCGCCCTCGGTCTGCTCGCCGCGGGCCTCGGCGTGTGGTACCTCACGTCCTACGCGGCGTTCGCCCTCGGCCTCGTCGGTCATGGCGGCGGCATGCTGCTGCTCAGCCTCGTCGCGGTCGCGTCGTTCGCCATGACCTGGCGGGCTCGCTCCACCGCCATCGGGGTGCTCTCGCTCCTTGCCGCGCTCGCGACGCCCATCTTCTTCGGCGACCCCGTCGCGGGCGTGATGTCGATTCCCCTCTACGTGACGATGCTCATCGTCGTCGCCCTCGGTCTCGCCGGGCTGGACCCCCGCGCGTTCAGCCCGCTCCGCTGGATCGTCCTCGCGGGTTCCGCGTTCCTCGGTCTCGGCTGGCTGCTCGGCGGACCGGCCGGCGTCGCCCGCATCGCGCTGCCATTCGCCGCGCTCTGGTGGGGACTCTTCGCCGTCGAGGGCGTCTGGACCGCTTCCCACCGACGGAGCGGCGTCGCCAACGCGGCGATCTCCATCCTCACGACCACGGCCTTCGTCACCGCGGGATGCTGGATCCTCCAGACGATGCTCCCCGCCGGCGATCCGTGGCTCGGACTCTTCACCCTCGCCGTCGGCGTGTTCGCGGCGGCGCTCGCGTTCCAGTTCGGCGGCGGACTCGCCGCCCTCCAGCAACGCCCGCAACGCGCCTCGGAAATCCTCGCCGCCGCCCACTGGTTCGAAGCCGGCGCGCTCCTGATCATCGCGGCCGCCCTGCAGTTCGACGGCGTCGGTCAGACGATCAGTTGGCTCGCCATGGCGGTCGTCGCCATCGAAGCGGGACGACGCATCGGCTCGACCGGCGTCAGCATCTTCGGTCTCGCGGTCGGCGCGCTCGCCGGCCTCCGCATCGTCGCGATCGACTCCACAAACCCCGTCCTCCTGCAAACGATCGTCGAACTCGGGGCGTTCACCATCACGACGTGGACGCTCCTCGCGGCGGCGGGGATGGGCGTCACGATCCACGCCGCGCGACGCATCGCGGTCTCCGACCACGGCGCGCCCCTCGCCCTGCGGGTTGTCCTGACGACGATCGCCGCCCTCGCGTGGGTCGTGATCTGCGGCGTCGCCGCGCTGCCCGACGGCCTCGCCGCCGCGACGGGCTGGCTGATCGGCGCGGCGGCGCTCCTGCTGGTCGACCGCTTCGCCGCCCGGGCCCGCGAGTCCGTCATCGCCCTCGGCCTGATCGGGTTCGCCCTGCTGTGGTGGTTCATCGGCGTGCCCGCCGTCGAGGCCGCCGCGCGTCCTGATCTCGGTCTCGACCGCCTCGCGTTGCTGCTCGCCGCGCTCGGTCTGACGTGGTGGGCGGCGGTGCGCATCTCCGCGTTGCGGCTCGATCGGAGCGCGGCGTATCGTCCCGCGTGGGTCCGCGTCAACGCGATCGGCGAGAGCCTCCTCATCGCCGCCTGGGCGCTGCTTGTGCTCGCCGTCGCGATCCAGATCGAGATCGTGCTCCGGCAGGGCGATCCGGCCGCCTTCGTCTGGCCGCGCGGCCTGACGTGGTTCTTCTGGTCGAGCATCGTCCTCGCCGCCGGCGGCGTCGCCAGCCAGTTCGCGGCGGCGCATCTCGGCGTCACGCGTCTCGCCGCGACCGCGGGCGGGTTCGTCTTCATCGGCGCCGTCGGCTGGCTCGCGACGGGCCCGTTCTCGATCTCCAGCGAGGGCTTCTTCGACGCCGGCGCAGTGATCAATCTGCAATCCCTGTCGGGACTCGCGCTCGGCGCGGCGGCGCTCCTGATCGGCCGCCCGCGTCCCCT
Source organism: Phycisphaerales bacterium (assembly GCA_965227335.1). Classification (GTDB taxonomy): domain Bacteria; phylum Planctomycetota; class Phycisphaerae; order Phycisphaerales; family SM1A02; genus CBDDFV01. Next base: position 386,495 of record CBDDFV010000010.1, on the reverse strand, counting down.
GCCCACCCCGTCGACGCCTCGCGAACGCGTCGTCGCGCGGTTGTTCCGTCCCGCGTCATGGTTATGTCTGGCGTTGATCGTTCTGTGGTCGGGTTCGCTGGAGATCCATCGCGCCTTCCACGACACGGGGCTGAATCTGTCGTTGCTCTCCGTCTACTGGGGCGTCTTCGCCGTGGGTGCGGTGGTGATGGGTTTCCGCCTGCGGGTCGCGCCTGCGCGGTACGCCGGTCTCGCGTTGCTGGCGATCACGGTGGTGAAGGTGTTGATCATCGACATGGCGGGCGTCGGGCAGATCTGGCGGGTGATGTCCACGGTGGTGGTGGGGTTGCTCGTCCTCGCCGTGAGCGTGGGCTACGGACGGATCGCGCCGAAGCTGCTGGGCGGCGCGGCCGCGGATCGCCGGGAGGCGTAGGGCGGGATCGCATCCCGCCGCCCGTGATTCCCGTTGTTCCCGATGGCGCGGTCGCATCACGCGTCGGTTGGGTCCCCGACCCAACATCGAATCACCCTGGTTGCCCATTCGTGTTGGGTCGTGGACCCAACCGACGGCGATCCGCACGCGTCGCGGCCGCACGGGACCTTCCGTGCCGCGCCAATGCGAGGGTTCGTCGCAGACAGGGAGAGTGGACAGTGGAAAGTGGGAAGAAGGAACCGATCCCGCCGCCCGTGATTCCCGTTGTTCCCGATGGCGCGGTCGCATCACGCGTCGGTTGGGTCCCCGACCCAACATCGAATCACCCGGGTTGCACGTTCGTGTTGGGTCGTGGACCCAACCGACGGCGATCCGCACGCGTCGCGGCCGCACGGGACCTTCCGTGCCGCGCCAGTGCAAGGGTTCGTCGCAGACAGGGAAAGTGGACAGTGGAAAGTGGTGGAGGGGCCGGCCGAACCGTCAATCCCGCAGCGTCACGTCATCTCCGCCGCGCTCCTGGCGCCACATCAGCACGAACCCGAAGGCGCCGATTGCGCTGAGGACGAGGCACACGCCGAAGGTCCAGCCGCCGTTGAATCCGTTGGCTTCGAGGAGGCGGTAGAGGGAGACGCCGAGGAAGGGCGCGATGAGCCCGCGCAGCCCCGTCAGCGTGACGTGCACGGCCATGTACTCCGACGCGCGATGGGGGGGCGCGAAGTCGTGATGGCCGAGGTTCCACGCGAGGACGCCGCCGCCGAACGCGATCCCCCGGAGCGCCGCCGCGCCGAAGAGGAGGGCGGCGGTCTGGGTGAGGGTGGCGACGGCGAGGAGGGCGGCGGTCACCACGAAGACCCAGCTGTGCATCGCGCGGAACTGGATGATGTGCATCCGATCCATGAATCGCGACCACCCGCTGATCGCGAACGTCATGCACGCAAACGGAATGATCGACGTGATCAGGATCCCCCCGAGGTACCCGAGGCCGAAGACATCCTTGACCACGAGAATGATCGGGGCCATCGTCATCATGTTCCCGACGCCGAAGACGAACTGACTCGTCATGAAGCGGCGGTACCGTCGGTCGTCGGCGAGCACCCGCAGCACCCCCCGCGGATTGAAGCTCGGACGCTGGGTCAGCGGGGCGTCGAGCTCCGCCAGCAGCAGGGCCCGGTGCCCTCGCACCCGCATCCGGGAGTAGAAGATTGCGCCGATGGCGCCGAGGCCCGCGGCGGCGGGATAGATGAAACGGAACAGGTGCTCGTTCTTCTCCATCACGCTCGCGATCAGCAAGGCGATGGTGACCGTCATCACGGACTGGATCGTCGCGAACTTGCCCGCGATCCGCGCCCGGTCCGCCCGGGGATAGTTCGCCCGCCACACCGTGGACCGCAGCATCGCGACCCCCGACCAGCACACCCGCGCCCCGACCACCCCCGCCACCAGGAGCACCAGGCCCGCCGTGTTCAGCGGCGCGGCGGCGATCATCCCCACCATCACGCAGACCGCCAGCATCAACGCGACGAGGAAACGGATCTTGTTCCGCCCGTGCGCCCATCGCGCCCACGCAAAGCTCAGGATGTTCGCAAACGCCCCCGCCCCCGCGAGGGTCGCGACGGCGTACTCAAGGGCGATCTTCGGCACGTGGTCGGCGAAGGCGTTGTTCGCCACGACCCCGACCACGCCGCCCTCGACCGCCCCGATCATGATCGGCAGAAAGGCCCACGCGGGAAGCTCCCGCAAGTAATGCCCCCGCGACAGGTGCGGCATCGCGGCCGGCCGGAAGGAACCGATCGCGTCGTCGATGATGCGGCGGGGGGACACGTGTCAGCAGTAGGCCGGTCGGTCGCAAGAAACAAGCGAATGGTCCGAATCAGCGCGGTTTTGCGCAGGGAAACCGCCCGGATTAACGCACGCGACGCGTGCACGCGCTGGTCCGACGCGAAGACGGCGCGTTTCATCGGACGCTGCGTTCGCTCCGATGCCCGCTCGAAACGACTCGCGCACGCATTGGTCCGGACCGTTGATCATCAACCCCATCCTCCGAGGAGAACTACGATGCCGACTCGGACCGCCCGTTGCCGATGCTTCGCCTTCGCCGCCGCCGCCCTGTGCGCGGGAAGCGCCGCCGCCGACTTCGTCGGCTTCACCGTCGAGAACACGACGCCGTTCCCCGAGATCGCGAACACGTTCCGCGTCGCCGCGGTCTTCGATGATCCCGGCGACCGACTCGTCAGCGTCGAGGTCGTCGACTTCGCCAGCACGGCTGAACTGTGGCAACATCCGACCTTCGACGGCGACACCGCTCCCGACGAGGTGTTCGTCACGCTCTTTCCCGAACTCGCCATCGACACGTTCGTCACCGTCGGCGTCGTGGTCGACGATGGGTCCGACACCACCGTCACCGCGCCGGATCTGAACTTCGGGCCCCGCTGCCTCCGCGGCGCCTGGCTCAACGCGGAGCCCGAGAACCCCAACGGACAGAGCCTCCCCGACGCCGACGGCGAAGTCGTCGTCATGCAGTTGAGCACGCCCGACATCCCCGCCATCGCGGGACGGCTCCGCGTGACCTATGTGCGCGGCGACACCGGTGAAACCGAGATCGATGAGGCCGACTTCGCCATCCTCGCCATCCCCGTCTGTCCGTCAGACCTCGATGGTGATCTCGTCATCGACGCCGCCGACCTCGCGATCCTCCTCGCGAACTGGGGCGGCGATGGCGCGGCGGACCTCGACTGCGACGGTGTGGTCGACGCCGGCGATCTGGCGGCGCTGCTCGCCGCGTGGGGACCGTGCATCGACGGCGCATCCGGCTGATTGCCCGCGTGGCTGCCCGCCCACCGGGAGGGCCCGATCGCCGCTGGCGCTGCCGGGAGAGCGGGAATGACGAATCGGGCGAGGGAATTCCGCGGGATTTCCCGCCACTGACCATGGATCCCGCGTGGAATGGCCGGAGCCGGGGTATGCCGGCGCCCGCTGGATTCTTCAGCCACCTTCGTCAGGAGCATCGCCATGCGACAGTCGCCCCGGATCGCCGCCGCCCTCGTGCTCGCCGCCGCCGCCTCGGCGCCGGTCGCCGCCGACTTCACCGGGTTCTCGGTCGAGTCCGTCGAGAACGACCTCCCGGACGTCGAGACCATCCGGGTGTACGCCAACTTCGACGATCCCGCGGATGAACTGCTGAACGTCGGGGCGATCGACGTGTTCAACACGGAGGGCGCGCCGTTCTGGCAGGCGACCTTCGGCGGCGACACGGCCCCCCTGGCGCCGCTCGTCCAGCTCTTCCCCGAAACGGAGTGGGACACCTTCGTCACGGCCGGCGTGGTCGTCAACGACGGGTCAGACGTCACCGCGCTGGGGGCGGACTTCGCGTTCAACGACAGTTCGATCGAAGGCGGGTGGTTCAACAGCCAGCCCGCCATGGGGTTCGGGCAGGGCTTCCCCGACCCGGACGGACGCGTCGTGATCGCGCAACTCAGTCAGGAGGACGGCGTCGGCGTCACCGTGGTAGGTCAGTTGAGCCTCGAATACCTGGACGGCGAAACGGGTGAAACCGTGGCCGTCGAGGGCGAGTTCTCCGGCATCCTCACGCCGACATGCCCCGCGGACCTCAGCGGCGACCTCGTCGTCAACGGGACCGACCTCGCCATCATGCTCGCGGCATGGACCACCGACGGACCCGGCGATCTCGACGGCAGCGGCGTCGTCGATGTGGCCGACCTCGCGATCATGCTCGCCAGCTGGGGTCCCTGCTTCGACTGAGTCCGACCCGCGGCCCGCCTCGAAAACACAACCGCCCGACCAGACGGTCGGGCGGTTGGTGTTTCGATCACGCACGAAGGCGGTCCGCTCAGCGCGGGTTGCCGTTCGTGTACGTGAGGTTGTTCGGGGTCAGACGACTCGGGTGATCGGTGTAGAAGACCCGGCCGAGATCGTCCCACATCATGCGCCAGTTCGAATCGTTCGTGATCGCGATCTGGTTATCGATATCGGCGTCGCGGTTGGACAGTCCCTTGAGCTCCGGGGTCGGGTTGCTCAGCACCGCGGATCGGCTGACATCCAGCGGATCGTTCGAGCCGCAACCCGCGAGCAGGGCCGTCACGCCCAGCACGATGCCGGTGGAAATCGCCGTCGCCGTCTTCTTCGTCACACAAGCCATTCGTCGTGCCTCTCTTGATGGCCGGGAAACATCGGCCGGTGGGGGCGTCAAAGCCGACCCATTAGAACAATCGCAACCGGGGTCGTCAATCAACCCATCCGACCATCGACATCCGGCGGTTCCCGGAATACGCTTCACCCGACGACGTTCCGCCCCCGCCGGGTCGACAAGGCGGGTGTCATTGCTCGAGCCTAAGAACCTCGAAGGGATCGTTGATTGGTCGCGTCGATGGCCAGGCCTCCTCAGAGTGGAAGGTCGGGAACGATGACCCGCGAGCCCACCTATCTTCGGGGTTCGAGCAATCCCCGCGAGACACGCGAGAGTGCGTCTCAAGGACCCGGAGGGGGCGGAACGCCCTCCACCCGCCGCCCCGGACCGTCACGTCCTCCCGCCCTGGCCCCGAAAGGTCAGGCCGGGTGGTGGCCACGCGCGTCGATCGTCGTCGACCGCACCCGCCCGTCCGCCTCCAGCACCACCGCCCCGGACGCCAGATTCACCGTCGGACACACGTGGGCCGGGAACAACAGCATCGCCTCCCCCCGCGCCGGAACCGGGCCGTCGCCCGTCTCCAGCGGCAGATGCTCCTCCGACGGCCGTCGGGCCGTCAGGTGCGGCCAGTCGATCGCCGACGCGACCGGATCCCCCATCTCCGCCGCGATCGCCTTCGACCCCGTGTCCACCGTCACCAGCCCCGGACGCGGGTGGCTGATCACCCGACCCAGCACCAGCGCCCCCGGCTCGAGATCCAGTTCCTGAACCATCGACGCCGTCCGGGCGTCGTGCAGCACGATCGTCCCCGGCGACAACCGGTGCGTTACGCCCGGCAACGCCTGCAGCCCCCCGAACTCCGCCGCCGGCACGAAAGTCCGCGCCCCGCTCGTCACGACCTCCCCGATCTCAACGCCCGCGTCGATCGCCTGCCGCGCGATCGCCGCCACCCGTTCGTAGATCGCGTGCGCCCTCGTCCGACGCACGTCGAGATCGACGTCGAGGATGTGCCCGTCGTACGCATGCAGTCCCCAGAGCCGCTCCCCCGCCGCCTCGCACATGGCGACGATCGGGTCCGCATCATCCATCGGCGCGCCGGTGCGATCCATCCCCGTGTTCAGATCGATCATCACGCCGAGCGATTCCGGGATCGCCTCGAGGTCCTCGAGGGTCTCGGCCAGCACCGCGACGGGGATATCCGCGTGCGTGTTGGCGATCACCGCCGCGCGTTCGAGCGACGGCCCCCGCAACGCGTTCGCGATCACCACGGTCGCGTCCCGCACCTCCGCCTCGCGGATCCACGTGATCACCCGCTCGTACTCCAGCGTGGTCGCGCACTTGAAATGACGCACCCCCGCCCGCAGCAGCGTGTGACCGACCTCGCCGCACTTGTGGGTCTTCACGTGCGGTCGCCAGCGATCGACCGCCCCGATCACCCGGATCGCCGTTGCGATGTTCCTGCGGATCGCGGGCATCCGCAGCACGAGCACCGGCGTGATCGCCGAATCCACCCAGCCTCGCGGCAGCTCGTCGATCATCTTCCCGCGAGAGATGCTCACGCCATCGCCTCCGCTTCCGCCCGGTACTGGTCCGCCATCGCCTCCAGAGCGTCCGGAATAACCCGCACCTCGCCCACCACGGAAATGAAGTTCACGTCCCCCGCCCAGCGCGGCACCAGATGGGCATGCAGATGTTCCGGTACCCCCGCCCCCGCCGCCGCCCCCTCGTTGATCCCGTAATTCACCCCCTGCGGATGGAGCGTCCGGTGAATCAGATCCCCCGCGAACTCGATCAACCCCCAGAACGCCTGCCGCTGTTCCGCCGTGTAGTCGCGCAACGTCGGCCGCGCGTCGCCAAGGGCGACAAGCAGGTGTCCATTCGCGTACGGGAAGCGATTGAGCAGCACCATCCCGTGTGCGTTGCGGTGCACGACGAGGTTGTCGACATCGCGGTCGGGCTCCCGCCAGTAGCGACCAAGGAAGCAGACGGGATCGTCATCGCCGAGCGGACCGCCGTCCGCGCGCATACGTTCCGCCTTGCGATCGAGGTCGCGCAGGTAGCTCATTCGCCAGGGGGCCCAGAGGTTGTCGTGTGCCATGATCAGGTTGAAGGTGCGGCGGGGCCGCGAATACGGGTGGCGAAGGTCAGGTTCAGATCGGAGAATCCCATGGTACCCGGTCCGTTCGGGCCGACCGTCACGCTGGAGAGAGGACGCCCATGATTCCCGCCCCCTGCCGCGCCGCCGCCGCCGCCCTGTTCGCCCTGCTCCTCGCCGCCCTCGCCGGCGCGCAGCCGACCGCGCTGGTCGATGTCCGTGTGATCGACGTCGTCTCGGGCGAGGTGCAGCCGGGACGGATGGTGATCATTGACGAGGGTCGGATCGTGGACATCGTCGACGCCGCGCTCGCTGACATTCCCGCCGGCGCGACCGTCATCGAGGGGGACGGGCGCTGGGTGATCCCCGGCCTTTTCGACGCCCACACGCACTTCACGGCGTCGCCGACGACGTTCGCCCCGATGCTGCTCGCCCACGGGGTGACGGCGGTGCGCGATCTCGGCGCGCCGACCGGCGCCGCGCTCGCGATGCGGGCCCGCGCCGCCGATCCCGCCAACACCATGCCCCGCATGTTCGTGACCGGCGCGATCATCGACGGCGACCCGCCCATCTGGCCCTTCTCCGAACCCGTCACGAATCCCGAGGAAGGCCGGGCCGCGGTCGACAAACTCGCCGACGCGGGCGTCGACATGATCAAGGTCTACTCCGGCCTGCCCTACGACGCCTACCGCGCGATCGTCGCCCAGGCCCACGCCCGCGGACTCATGGCGACCGGACACATCCCCGAATCCGCCACCGTCGCCGACGCCATCGCCGCGGGCCAGGACTGCAACGAACACTTGCAGCGCATGCCGACGCTCTTTCAGGACCTGCTCCCCGCCGCTGAAGGCGATCGGCGCGGCGTCGGTCGGTTCAGCGAGTACGGCCTCTGGCCGCGCATGGAGGAACTCTCCGACGACGTCCTGCGCGACGCCCTGATTCCCCTCGTGGAGTCCGGCATGACGCAGTGCCCGACGCTCGCGGTCTACGACGGCATCTCCCAGGCCGTCGATCCCGAGAAGGCCGCCCGCGACCCCCGCATGGCGTACGTCCCCGAAGGATTGCGCGGCTTCTGGTCGATGCCCGGCTACGCCAACGTCGGCCGACTCTTCGGCGCCTCCCTTCCGCAGATGATCCGCCTGATCGGACTCATGCACGACGCGGGCGTCCCGCTCATGGTCGGCACCGATGTCGCCAACCCCTACGTCTACGCCGGCTTCGCCGTCCACGAAGAGATGGCGATGTTCCAGCAGGCGGGCGTCGCCCCGATCGATATCCTCCGCGCCGCGACGACCGTCCCCGCCGCCTTCTGCGGCGCCGATGACGAGATCGGACGCCTCGCCCCGGGATACGCGGCGTCGATGGTCGTGCTCGCCGCGAATCCGCTCGATGACATCGCGAACACGCAGCAGATCGACATGGTGATCGATCGCGGACGCGTGTACGACCGGGCGGCGCTGGACGAACTGCTCGACGCCGCGCGTCAGGCCGCGGGCAACCCGCTGGCCGACGCGGGCGACGGGGCGGACGATGCGCTCGAGGCGACGGGCGACGTCGTCTATCGCGGCGTGTATCGCTCCGCCTTCAACGACATGCCCGCCGGTCACGAGGATTTCCTCATCACCCGCACCGACAACGGCCACCTCCATGTCGTCGCCCGCAACATCCCCACCGGCGGCTTCCAGGATCCGTTTCACCTCGTCGTCGAGACGAACGGCGACCGCGAACTCGTCGCCGCCGTCTACGACCCCCTCACCGATGACGGTCAGGAAACCGCCCGCTTCGTCGTTGAAGGCGATCAACTGCGGGGCCGCACCGATTCCGACGCCGCCGCCGTCGAGATCGACTCCAACGCGATGATCGTCTACCCCTCCTACGCCGCGGACTTTCTCGTCCTGCCGATGATCACCGACATCGCGGCCGAGCGCACCATGATCGCCTTCGGCGTCCAGGGCTGGACGCCCGTGACCATGCCGTGGCGAATCGTGCGGGCCGACGCCGACCCGCCCGTCACGACGCCCGCCGGCGTCGAAGGCGTCTACGTCTATGAAGGCGTCATGCAGACCCCGTCCGGCCCCATGAACCAGCGCATCTGGTCCACCGCCGACGGCCTGCCCGTCCGCTCCGAAATCGACCTGCCGTGGGGCACGTTCGTCGTGGAGCTGGCGGAACTCGCCCGCGAGTGATCGCTACTCCGCATCCTCCGCTGATGCGACCGACTCGATCGTCCAGCGTGGCCTCCCCGCCGATGTCTGGTTCACCCGTGTGCGCACCGGCGTGATCGGAATCTCGATCTCGCCCGCCCAGTATCGCAGCGGGGCGGGATCATCCGACACCCGCGCGGCGATCGCCGGATCGCCGATCACCACCAGCGTCCATCCGGGCGCCCCCGGCTCGAACGTCCGCAACAACGGAACGTCCTCGTACCGCACCTCGAAACCGTACGGCGCCCGCCCCGGCTGGCGGCCGCCCGGCCACCACAGGGCGAGTTCGCGCGCGATCTGATCGTCGTACCGCAACTGCATCCGCACGCCGACCGACGCGCGGAAGAACTCGGTCGTCTCCGTCTCCGACATGTCGAAGCGGAACTGCACGGGAATCTCACCCGTCTTCCAGACGACGACGCCGGCGTCGAACGCGGACTCGATCGCCGCCGCGACTTCGGGCGAGGGCTCCATCGGCTTCAGATCGTCGTGCCGCGCGATGGCGACGGCGACCTCCCGTTCGTCGACCGCCTCCCATGCCAGCGAGCCGGCGCCTTCGATTGCGCGGCGTTCCGTCGCGATCGTCCACGTCACCTCGTCGACATCGTCCGGGATCAGCCCGCCGTCGATCGAGACGCCGAGCGGTCCGCCCCGCCCGTCCGCGTGACGAAGCGCGCGCACGACGACCTGATCGTCGGGCCCGGTGACGATCAGGCGACAGTCCGCCGCGCCGGGCCAGTAGGTTGCGCAGTCGACCCGCAGCCACGCGCGTCCGTCGCCCGCCGCGTCGCCGGGATCGGCGGCTCGCGCGACGAGTACGGGCGGCAGGGCCCATTGTCGTTCGTCGAATTCGGCGGGCAGTCCTGCGGGTCGGCGCTGGAGGTAGGGGGCGTACTTGCGTCGCCACGGGACGCTGCCCGGTCGCGCACCGGCGTCGCCGCGCAGCGCGCGATCGATCACGAGCGTCCATTGCTCGGGCGAGACGAGTCCCTGGTTGTCGCGGACGAACAGTTCGGTGGCGAGTTCGCCGTCGGCGTCGCGGGTCCACGGGATGCACGCGATGAGGACGCGGGTGGGCATGATGGACGTCCACCCCTCGTCGAGAATGTGGTGGAGCTGGACGGACGACCCGAGCGACGCCGCGATCGCCGCGAGGACGACCAGGGTCCACCGCCGACGCGTGCGATGGAGGTCGGTTTCATCGGCGCCTTCGTGCCCGCACTCGGAGCAGGTGAACCCGGGCGTCTTCGACATGTCGTACCAGCACGCGGGGCAGCGTCGCCGTCCACGGGCGCGATCGGCGAAGAGTCCCCACCACATCGCCCACACGCACAGCGCGAGCAGCACCACGGCGCCGAGGAGGTAGACCCAGTAACGAACATCGCCGGCGAAGAGCATGAGGAGGGTCCGGGCGTGGAGGGCGGGACGGGTTCCTCAGTGTATTCGGCGGAAGAGGCGCGGCGGTGTCGGAAAAGTGTCGGCGATCAGCGACAACTTCCCCACGCCGCCAGCAATTGCGCCAGATCCGACGCTCCGACCGCGCCGTCGCCGTCGAGATCTGCCGCGCATACTTCGACCTTCGGGCAGGCCCCCTCGCCGCAGGCGTTGTTATCGCCGAGGTAGACGCCGCCGACGGCGAGACAGTTTTCTTCGGTCATGTCGGGGAGGCAGACGCCCTGGAAGCAGCACCCGCCGCGCAGGGCGCACGGGTTGAGATCGAAGATCGCAACGCCCGCGAGACCGTCGGCGATGTAGGCGACGCCGTCGACGACCCGAAGGTTCCGAGCCTGCTGTCCGCTGGGAATGACGCTGATCGTCGGCAGGTCGGACGGATCGGTGACATCGATCACCCGAGTCCCCGAGGCGCCGTCGACGAGAATCGCGAGCGGGGGGATCGGCGCGACCACGGTCGCGGCGCCGGGCGAATCCACGCCGCCCAGCAGCACCGGGTTCGCGGGATCGGCGACGTCCACGATCTGCAGCCCTTCGTTCGCCGTCGCGACGTAGGCAAGGTCGTCCGTCACGCTGACGCCGACAGCGTTTCCCGGGAGCGGCGTCTGACCGTTCAGTGCGAGATTCGCGGGATCCGAGATGTCGATCGTGCGGAGTCCGGAGAGGACCGCCGCCGCGTAGAGAACATCGCCCTCGACGGCGACGCCGAACACGCTTCCTGGATTGATCGAGTCGAGCTGGACGAGATTGGCGGGGTCCGTGGCGTCCACGGTGAAGACCCCGTCATTGTTCGCCGCGATGTAGATCACATCGTCCTGCACGGCGATGTCGCCTGTGAACCCCCACGCGGTGAACGTGTCGAGCAGAAGGGGATTGGCGGGGTCGATCACATCGAGCGTCTGCACGCCGAGCGAGAAGTTCCCCACGTAGGCGATCGATCCGACCACCTCGACCCGTTGCGCCGTCCCACCCAGCGCCGTGGAGCTGAGCAGCGTCGGCGACCCCGGATCGCTGATGTCGTAGATGCTGAGACCGGCCCCGAAGTCCGCGACGTAGGCGAGGTCGCCGACGATCTCGACGTCGTACGCCGCGCTCTCCGTCACGAAGCCGCCGAGCGGCCCGGGCTCGCAGTAGGGGACGACCTGGGCGTGCGCATGTCCGGCGCACATCGTCAACGCCGTGAGGGCGCCAATCGCGAGGCTCTTCTTCATCGTTCGTTCCTCTCCGCGGCCCGCCGGCCCGGCCGACCGCCGTCCCCAGTCTGACAGATGGGTCATGCAATGGAACACAGATTCCTGCGATTCAGGGGGCCCCGGCCGCTACACTTCCCGCTCACCATGGCCCTCCTGACCGTCTCCAACCTCGCCCACGCCTACGGGACCCACCAGGTCCTCGACGGCGCGACCTTCTCCATCGACGCCGGGGAGAAGATCGGCCTCGTCGGACGAAACGGCGCCGGCAAGACCACCCTCATGAAGGCCATCCTCGGAACCCTCGAACCCCAGGGGGGATCCCTCCAGTTCCGGCGCGGCGCCCGGCTCGGCTACCTCTCCCAGGACCCGAACCTCAACCCCGACGACACCGTCCGCGACGCCGCCGAAGCCGCCTTCGAAGACCTTCACCGACTCCACCTCGAGATGAACGCCGTCTACGACGCCATGGGCGCCGCCGACAGCGATGAACTCGACCGCCTCATGAAGAAACAGGCGCGGCTGGAATCCGAGATCGAAGTCGCCGGCGGCTACGCCATCGACCACAAGATCGACGCCACCCTCCACGGACTCGGCTTCACCGACGACCAGTTCGCCCAACCCGTCAACCAGCTCTCGGGCGGACAGAAGGGACGACTCGGCCTCGCGAAACTCCTCCTCGAAGCCCCCGACCTCCTGCTCCTCGACGAACCGACCAACCACCTCGACATCGCCGGCCGCGAGTGGCTCGAGGACTTCCTGGCGGACGAGTATCAGGGCGCCGTCATCCTGATCTCGCACGACCGCTGGCTGCTCAACCGCGTGGTGAGCCGCATCGTCGAAGTCGAGCGTGGCATGGTGCGCGAGTATCCCGGCAACTACGAGAAGTACCTCGCGTTGCGGGAGGAGCGGATGATGACCGCCGCGCGGGTGCACGACAAACAACTCGACAAGATCCGGCAGGAAGAGGCGTTCATCCGGAAGTACAAGGGCGGTCAGCGGGCGAAGCAGGCCCGGGGTCGGCAGTCGCGTCTGGACCGGTTCAAGGCGCAGGATTTGGTCGATCGGCCGCAGGAGCTGAAGGTGATGCGGCTGAAGCTGCCGCCGGCGCCGCGCTCCGGGGACCAGGTCATCGTCGCGGAGCACCTGACGAAGAAGTACGACGACCTGACCATCGTCGAGGACTTCGATCTGGCGGTGATGCGGGGGGAGCGGGTCGGGATCATCGGCCCCAACGGCGTCGGCAAGTCGACGCTGGTCAAGATGCTCCTCGACGAACTCGAACCCGATTCGGGCGAATCGCGGCTCGGCTCGCGGGTGAGCGTCGGCTACTACCGGCAACTCCACGAGCATCTGGATATGTCGCTCACGGTCTGGCAGTACCTGCAGAGCGTGATCGTCAGCCTCGACGGCGCGGCGAAGGCGTCCGAGCAGCAGGCCCGGGACCTCGCCGGGGCGTTTCTGTTCACCGGGGCCGAGCAGGACAAGACGCTGACCGAGATCTCCGGCGGCGAGCGGTCGCGGGCCGTGCTGGCGGGCCTGATGGCCGGCGCGCACAACCTGCTGGTGCTCGACGAACCGACGAACCACCTGGACATTCCGTCCGCCATGCGGCTGGAGGAGGCGTTGTCGTCGGACGGCGGGTACGAGGGCACGATGCTGCTGATCACGCACGACCGGGCGCTGCTGGACGCGACGTGCGATCGGCTGCTGATCTTCGAGGGCGACGGCCGCGTGCGGCAGTTCACGGGGACGTACAGCGAATGGGTGGAGCGCCAGCAACGCGAGGCGGCCGCCGCGAAGGAGAAGGCGGAAGCCGCCGCGCGAGCGGAGGCGGAGCGTGCGCGGCAGACGCAGAAGAAGTCGTCGAACAAGGCGAAGTCAGGTGGGAAGAAGGGCGCGTCGTCGTTCTCCCATCTCAGCGTCGAGGATCTCGAGGCGAAGATCGAGGCCCTGGAGTCGGAGCGTCAGCATCTCGACATGGAGATGATGAACCCGGACGTCTACACGGACGCCGCGAAGCTGAACGAGATCAAGGCGCGTCGTGACGCGATCGCGGGCGAGATCGCGCCGCTGGAAGCGGAGTGGACCAGCCGCGCATAGCCCATGGCTCCGCCATGGGACCGTCTTCCCATGGCACCGCCCTTCCCATCGGACCGCCTTCCCATGGGACCGCCGTCCCACGGGAGCGTCTTCCCCTCGGGTCGACTTCCCATGCGGTCGTCTTCAACCTGACGCCGCCCGGGGGCCCAACCGACAGCTGTCCACCCGCCACCCGCTCTTTGTCCGTGGGTCGACGCTTGTCGCGCGAGCGTTTTTTGCCGGACCGGGAAAGTGGACAGTGGAGAGTAGGGCAGGAGACTTCGTCTCCTGTAATGACAAGACCGGCCGAACGAGTCGGCCGGTCTCGGCGGGGGGGTTGGTTGTATCAGGGCTCAGCCGGAGGTGAGCAGGACGGCGCCGTCGATGGTGGCGAGCGTCCACGACGCGGCGGCGACGGTGGCGGACGGGAGGCCGCCGCCGATCTCGAAGCGATCGCCGTCGAGACCGCCGTTGGTGGCGATCGCGAAGGTCTGCGTCACGCCTTCGTCGGGGGTCATGGTCAGGACATAGTCGCCCGCGGGGAGGCCGTCGAACGCGATGTAGCCGAGGTCGCCTTCGCCGTTGATCAGCAGCGTGCCGCGCTGCGGGCCGTTGCTGGCGGCGACGAGCGTGACGCGGTCGGTCGCGTCGTCGAGCACGAGTTCGCCGAAGGTCGGTCCGAGCACGCGCTCGAACTGATCCTGCATCTTGTTGTCGATGGCGATCATCGTGATGTTGTGCGCGTTCTGGCTGGCCGACATCCAGAAGTAGGCCACGACGACCAGCGACGCCGCGAGCGCAAACGCCGCGGCCCGCCAGAGCGGGGCGGTGGTTTCGTTGCGGCCGGCGCCGGCGATGACGCGTCCTGTCGGGAGCGGCCCGCCGGCGTGTCCGCCGATGGTCGCGAGCGGGGCGAGTTCGGTCTGTTCCTTCTCGATGGCGCGGCTGACGGCGTCGAGGACGCGACGACGCAGCGCCGGATCCGGCGATTCGTCCGGAAGCAACGTGGTGTCGGCGGCGAGTTCCGCCTGCAGATCGATGATCTCACGCTGCACGGCGGCCGGCGCGTGATGGAACGAACGCGTGAACAGGGCCGACTCGTACTCATCGAGCAGGCCGCACACATCAAGCGCGGCAAGCTCGAGCAGTTCCGATCGGTCAAGGAGGTTGGGGGAGTTCATGATGGCGCGTACTTTCGTCGGACGGTCTCTCGTCGGTCAACGCCTTGGAGAGATGTGGGGGGGGTTTCTCAAATCGCCCAGTCGGAAGAGATTCGTTCTCGCAGGCGGACCAGTCCGCGACTCAGGGCTGATTTGACGGTGCCCAGGGGGGCGCCGAGTTGCTCACTCACTTCACGCAGGGTGTATCCCTGCAAATAGGCTCTCTCGATGACCACACGCTGAAGTTCAGGAAGTTCCTTGATCCGTTTCAGCAGATGGTCGTTCCGTTCCTCCCATTCCGATCCGAAAGCCTGCCGTTCGGGGGGCGCCGTCGCCCCGCCTCGATCCTCGTCCAGTGCACTCGTCCCCGGACGAACCGCACTGCGGCGAAGACGGTCAATCAGGTGCCGGCGGGCGATCAGCATCACCCAGGTCACCAGCTTGGCCCGTCTCGGGTCATACCGGTCCGCGGTCTGCCAGAGGCGGATGAACACCTCCTGAACCGCGTCCTCGGCCTCCGCCCTCGTCGGAAGAATCTGACGAGCCACCTTGAAGACCAGAGACGAGAAACGGTCGTACAACTCGCCGACCGCCGCCTCGTCACCAGACGCAACCCGCTGCATGAGCGACCAGTCGTCGTGGCTCATGTCGGAACGTTCTGGCATGATTCTGTTCGTCCTTGTGGCTCCGAAGGTTCCACGATTCATGGCGCCTTCGGCACGCTTCCCGACCCGCCGGCCCCCATCCGGCGACCAATCCCGCCCTCGCCCGTGCAGGCGTGGCCTTTATGGGCCATGAGGCCGTTTCCCTCGCCGCCGTTCTGATTGGCCTGATCAGGCTCATTGCGGGTCGGCGCGACCAAGTGGCGGGTTGGCGGATGGGCCGGAGAAAGTGTAGCCCATTCGCCTCGCGGGGCGTCAGGTTCATTTGTTTTTTCGTCGTATCACGTGTGTAGACGGGGTAGAGTAGTATGAGTAAGCCGTGTGTCGCCACGACGGACGGCTGGAGTGCATCCTCGTGCGATGGACTCGTTGAGTGTGGATTGTTCCGGCACAGGGGGCGTGCGGAACGTGGTGACGCGAAACCACGACAAGATGCGATCCCGGGGACGGCCGGGTGGTCTCCGCGCCCTGCGTGCGCGTCCGGCGGACACGCCCCGTCGCGGGTTCAACCTGCTTGAACTCATGGTCGTCATCTCCGTCACGCTCATCCTCACCTCCATCATGATGCCCGCGATGGCGCGTCTTCGCGAAGGCGCGCACCGCGTCGTCTGCTCGTCCAACATGCGTCAGATGGGGATGGCGTTCACCGACTACGGACGCTCCAACAAGGACCGCCTGCCCGAATCCGCGTTTGACCAGAACGAACAGCAGGAACAGATGGCCTCCTTCCGCGGCGATGGCGAGAACCAGCCCATCATGCGGCAGTGGGACGGCATCGGGGTGCTGATCCACGGCGGATACTGTTCCGCGGAATGCGCCTACTGCCCGAGCCACCACGGCCATCACGGATACGAGCAGTACGCCGCCCTCTACAACAACCCGGATCCCCTGGTGCGGATCTACACCAACTACCACTTCCCGGGCCATCTGCAGTATCCCGACGAGGACAGCACCGAACCGCCGCGCCGAAAGACGCTGAGCGACGACATCGTGCTGCTGACCGACGGCATGCGCACCCGCCCCGACTTCAACCACGTGACCGGGATGAACGTGCTCCGGTCGGACGGTTCGGTCACGTGGTGGGAGGATCAGTACCGCGCGTTGTTCGAGTTGATCCCGGTCTCCGAGAACCCGACCACCAACGTCTTCTCGCAGATCTGGACCCTCATCTCCGAGAACAAGAACGGCGGACACTCGACCGGATTCTGACGCCTCCTGGTCCCCCGCCCCCCGGGTCCCTCCTCATGTCATGCGTCCGCGGATTTCGCGGGAATCCACGGGACGTCGCTGCGTCCCGACCGGCCGTTCGCCCGACGCGCCATCGCGAACAGCAGATCGCTCAGCCGATTCAGGTACCGGATCGTTTCGAGGTTGATCGTCTCGAGATGGGCGAGCGACACCGTGTCACGCTCCGCCCGGCGACAGACCGTGCGGGCGACATGCAGATACGCCGCCGCCGCCTCGCCGCCCGGGAGCACGAAGTTCGCCAGCGGCTCGTTCTCACCGTCGATCGCATCGATCTGCTGCTCGAGCCAGGCGGTCTCCGAGGCGTCCAGCCGCGCGATCTTGTCTGCGTGCGCTGAATCCGGCGGCGTGGCGAGGTCCGCCCCGAGATCAAAGAGACGCGACTGGATGTGATGGAGGATGGGGTGGAACGGATCATCCTCCCCGCACATCGCCGCCGCGACGCCGAGCACGGCGTTCAGTTCATCCACCGACCCGTACGCCTCGACCCGGGGGTGATTCTTCTCCACGCGTCCGCCGCCAAAGAGCCCGGTGCCGCCGTCATCGCCCGTTCGTGTGTACAGCTTCATGCGGACAGGGTACCCGCCGAATCTGACGCCGTCCGCCCGGTCGGGTTCCGAAACCCCCCGCGCCGATTCCGGAACAAGCGGGGGGAATACCGGTCCTGCGCCCGGGTCTCCCCCGATGAGGGATCGTCGCCCGCTCCGGTGCGACGACACTGACCATTCGGTCTCACGGACCTGAGAGGAGTATCCATGACATTGCGTTCTCTGCCCGCCCGTCTGGCCGCGCTCGGCGTCGCCGGCGCGATCCTGACCACGGCGTCCGGTTGTCTCATCATGGGCAAGTCATCGGTCGAGGAGTTCGGCGCCCCGGTGTCGTCCAGCGCCCTCGCCGAGGTCACCCCCGGCGAGACATCCTCGGACTGGCTCGTCCAACGCCTCGGCGCCCCGACCGCCAAGTGGACCGAGCCCGACCGTCCCGGCGTCGAGATCTGGAAGTACGAGCACGTCACCGTCAGGAAGAGTTCCGGCGCGCTGCTCTTCGTCTTCGCCAGTTCGTCCCGGACCCGCACCACCCACTCGACGCTCTTCGAGGTCGAGAACGGCGTGGTCAGCCGCTACTGGCTGGAGAAGGACTGAACCCCTGCCCTCTGAGGCGGCGGGCGTGAACAGAAAACGGGCCGTCCCCGCGGGGGCGGCCCGTTGCTGTTTCGTGCCCCGCCGACGCGGGTCGTCGGCGCCGATCGTCTACTCGAGGGCCGCGGCGCCGGAGATGACTTCCATCAACTCCGTCGTGATCTGCGTCTGGCGGGCGCGGTTGAAGTCGCGCTTCAGCGACCGCCCGAGATCAGACGCGTTGTCGGACGCGGCCTTCATCGCCACCATCCGCATCACGTGCTCGCTGACGATCGCGTCGTTCACCGCCTGGAACAGCGTCGACTTCACGGTCAGCGGCAGCAGATGGGCGAGCAGCTCCTCGGCCGAGGGACTGAACTCGTACACCGCCGCGGCGCCGACCGACGCCGTCGCCGGGCCCGCCTCCGCCTCGTCGCGAAGCGGGAGCAGATCGGTGACCGTCGCCTCCTGACGCGCGTTGGAGATGAACTTCATCGACACGACCCGCACGGTGTCGTACGCGCCGGCGGTGAAGGCGTCGATGAACTGGTTCGCAAGCCGCTCCACGTCCTCGTAGCTCGGGTTGTCGCCGAGCGGATGACGCTCCGCCACCGCGATCCGCTGGAACTTGAAGAACGCCTGCGCCTTCTTGCCGACGGTGTGCAGATCCACCGCCGCGCCACGCTCCTCCGCCGCCCGCACCTGCCTGAGCGCGAGCCGCAGAATGTTTGCGTTGTACGCGCCGCACAGGCCGCGATCCGACGTGAGGACGAGCATCAACTCCCGGCGCGGCGACTCGTTCGGGCCGTCGATCAACGGGTGTGCAATGTCGCCCGCCGCCGCCGACACCTCGCCCACCAACTGGCGGACCTTTTCGGTGTACGGCTTCGTCGCCTTGGCGCGCTGCAACGCCTGGGTGAACTTCGCGGTGGCGATCATCTGCATCGTCTTGGTGATGCGCTGGATCGTCTTGACCGCGCCGATGCGCTTCTTGAGTTCGCGGATCTGGGCCATAGGGCAGGTAGTGTAGCGATCCGACCCCCGAGGTCCAACCGAGCCCCCGGCCCGGCCCGCCGATTCGCCCTCACGCCCCCGTCAGGCCCGCCGCCGGCGTCGGCCGGCCAGCAGCCCGCCCGCCAGCACCGCCATGACGACGCCCGGGGTGGGAATCACCTCGAACTCGAACGCAAGCGCCTCGAACGTCGCGCCGCCGGGCCCCTCCGGCTTCCAGAACAGCAGCATCTCTCCCGCCGTCTTCGACCCGGTGGAGGCGTCCACCGTGAGCTGCATCAGCAGCACCCGACCGTCGCCGTCAGGGAACATCTGGCCGTTGGGGTTGCCCGGGTTCGCATTGAACCAGCCGCCGCTCACCCACCCCGGCCCCGTCGCCCAGTCGGGATCGAGCGCCGTCGAGTCCGTGCCGTCATCCACGCCGAGACCGATGGTGACGAAGCTGTCGTAGGCGGTCTCGGGGAAGAGATTGACCACCGCCGCGCTCGGCGCGGTCCACCCCGCCGCCGCCGGCGCCTTCCAGAACCCGCCCGCCGCGTCGGTCACGATCGACGATCCGCCCACGAGCAGCACCTGATCGGTCGGGGTCGAGAACGTCGCATAGATGCGAAACACCGCCAGGTCCGTATCGAAGCCGATGGAGACGTTCTCCGTGTGTTCGACTTCAAGCCCCGTGAAATCCGCATGCGACGCGACGCCGGCGATCATCGCCAGCCCGATCGCCGCTGTGCGCACACCGCTCCACCACATGGCGTTGCTCCCTTCTCCACGTCCCGCCGACGCGCACGCGCCGACGTGACCTGTCCTTCCGCGGAAAGCCTACCGCGCGGCCGCCCGCACCGGGGACCCCGATCCCCGAATTCGCCGTCCGCCCGTACACTGTCGGGTCTCGCAGTCCCCTCGAAAGCAGCATCCCATGGCCGATTCGTGCGATCCCACCGACCCCACCTGCCCGCTTGAGAAGACGGCGGTGGTCGACCTCTACTTCATGGAGCACCGGGCGAAGCTCATCGATATCGCCGCGTTCCTGGATCGCGTCGATCGCGCCGCGGCGGACGCCGACCTCCCCGAAGACTTTCGCGTCACCGCCCTCAAGGACGCCGCCGCGATCCTCACCGACGGCAAACCTCACCGCGCCAGGCGGATGCTCGAGGCCTTCAGCGACCATTCGACCGAACCCATCGACAAGGCCCCGATGAAGGGCGCCCACGGCGTCGTCGAGCCGGGGAAGGACGCCTGACCCGATGCGCTATATCGACCCCCACATCCACATGGTCTCCCGGACCACCGACGACTACGCCCGCATGGCCCAGGCCGGCTGCGTCGCCATCACCGAGCCCGCGTTCTGGGCCGGCTTCGACCGGAGTTCGGCCCAGGGCTTCTTCGATTACTTCACCCAGTTGACGACCACCGAGCCCGCCCGCGCGGCCCAGTACGGCATTCGCCACCACACGTGGATGTGCATCAACCCGAAGGAGGCCGAAGATCCCGGCTTCGCCCGCGAGGTGATGTCGCTGATCCCCGACTTCCTGAAGAAGCCGAACGTGCTCGGCATCGGCGAGATCGGCCTGAACAAGAACAGCCGCAACGAACTGACGATCCTCGAGGAGCACATCGCGCTCGCCGATGCGCACGACCAGTTGATCCTCGTCCACACGCCCCACCTCGAGGACAAGCTCAAGGGCACGCGGCTGATCATGGACGCGATCAAACGCAATGGGAACATCGATCCCGGACGCGTGCTGATCGACCACGTCGAGGAGCACACCGTCGAAATGGTGTTGAACGAGGGCTTCTGGGCGGGGATGACGCTCTATCCCGATTCGAAGTGCACGCCCCAACGCGCGGCGGACATCGTCGAGACCTACGGCGACGAACGCATCTGGATCAACTCCGCCGGCGACTGGGGCCCCTCCGATCCGCTCTCCGTGCCGAAGGCCCGCGTCGAGTTCAAGCGGCGCGGCCACAGCGCCGAGATGATCGAGAAGATCTCCTTCGGCAACCCGCTGACGTTCCTGAGTCAGTCGTCGAACTTCACCATCGACTGATCACGCGATGCCCGTCACCGTCGGCTACTGCACGAACGTCCACGCCGGCGCGACGCTGGACGAGACGCTGAGGAACCTGGAGACGTACTCGGCGCGGGTGCGGGAGCTGGCGTGTCCGGGCGCGCTGTTGCCGATCGGGTTGTGGCTGTCGGCGTCGGCGTCGAAAGCGCTGGGCGAGGCGGACCTGGATCTTGAGGCGCGGCTTCGAGATCTCGGGCTGACGGCGTTTACCGTCAACGGGTTTCCGTACGGCGACTTCCACCGGGAGGTCGTGAAGCACGAGGTGTATCGACCCAACTGGGCGGACTCGCGGCGCGCGGTCTACACGTTCGGCCTGGCCGCGCGGGTCGCCACGGCGACGAGTATCTCGACGTTGCCGGTGGGCTGGCCGTCCGATCTGGATGACGGTGACGCGGACGCGGCGGCCCGCCGGCTCGGGGACTGGCTCTTTCTGATCCCGATTCTGCCGACGGATCAGGTCACCCACCTCGATCTCGAGCCCGAACCCGGGTGTTATCTGCAACGCAGTGAAGACGTGGTGCGGTTCTTTGCCGAGCATCTGCTCCCGATCGGCGCACGCGACGACGTCCTCAACAAGATCCGCGTCTGCCACGACATCTGCCACGCCGCCGTCATGTTCGAGGACCAGAAACAGATCCTCGCCAACTACGACGCGGCGGGGATCAGGATCGGCAAGGTGCAGGTCTCGTCCGCCGTTCGCGCCACGTTCGACGATTACGACGACGTCACCCGCGCCGACGCCATGCGCAGACTCCGTGAGTTCGACGAGCCGCGCTACCTGCACCAGACGGTCATCCGCTTCGACGACGGGACCATCGAGCAGTTCGACGACCTCCCCGACGCCCTCCGTGCGCACGGCGACAAGCCGCGCGGCGAATGGCGGGTCCACTTCCACGTGCCGATCTTCGCCGAAGCCCTCGGCCCCCTCGGGACGACCCAGGCCATGATCCACGAGGCGCTCGATCTCTTCCGCGATCGTGAGGAGATCGAACACTACGAAGTCGAAACCTACGCCTGGGACGTCCTGCCCCCCGACGCCCGCGGCGACGACCTCGCCGAGGACATCGCCCGCGAACTTACCTGGCTGTGGGAACGCATGGACTACACGCCGGAGCCGGCCTCGTGAACCTCCGCGCCTGGCTCGAACTCATGCGCCTCTCCAACGCGCCGACCTGCGTGACCAACGTCATCGTCGGCGCGGCCCTGATGCGCCAGGTGCACGGCGGCGGCGACTGGCTCGACGTCGGGATCATCGCCTTCGGCGTCGTCATCCTTTACGCCGGCGGCATGGCGATGAACGACCTCGTCGATGCGCGGATTGACAAGGAGGAGCGCCCGAACCGACCGATCCCCTCGGGTCGCATCTCGCCCCGCGCCGCCGCGATCTTCGTCACCACGACGTTCATCGTCGGCCTCGCCCTGTTCGCGATCGTGTCGATGCGCGCGTTCCAGATCGGGATCGGCCTCGTCGCGGCCGTCGCGCTCTACGACCTCATCCACAAGCAGACCGCGTGGTCCGTCCTCGTGATGGGCGCGTGCCGGAGCCTCGTCTACATCGTCGCGGCGGCGGCGATCGTCGGACCGTTCGAATGGAGCACCCTGGGGGCGTGCGCCGGCGCGATGGGTCTCTATATCGTCGTCCTCACGTTCATCGCCCGGGTCGAATCCCGGGGCGGGGTCGGGCCGCGCGGCGGACTGATCCTGCTCCTCCCGCTCATCGCCCTCGCCCCCCTCGCGGCGCTCCAGCCGGACGCGTGGCTCGCCCCGATCCTCGCCGCGATCGGCATGTCGCTCTGGGTTCTCTCCAGCGTGCGCTTCGTGCGCCGGACGCCGCCGTTCATTCCCGGCGCGATCATGACGCAACTCGCGGGGATCTGTCTGGTGGATGCGGTCTGGCTCGCCGCGCTGAACGACCTCGTCGGCCTCGCCGTCGCGCTGGCGTGTTTCATCGTGACGGTGATCGGTCACACCCGCATCGCGGGTTCGTGACGCGGGTCGTCGTGACGCAGGTCATCGTGACGTAGAATGGCGTTCATGGCGAAGCGGGTTGCGGTGATCAACGTGGTGGGGCTGAGCGAGTCGCTGATCGGCGACGCGTCGCCGCGCATCCGCGCGTTTCTGCAGTCCGGTTCGCTGACGCGGCTGACGCCCGACCTTCCCGCCGTCACCTGCACCTCGCAGTCGACGATGCTCACCGGCGTGCGTCCGGAAGTCCACGGAATCGTCGGCAACGGGTGGTACGACCGGGAAGACGCCGAGGTGAAGTTCTGGAAGCAATCGAACCATCTCGTCCGGGCGTCGAAGGTGTGGGAGACGGCCCGCGCGCGTGATGCATCGTTCACGTGCGCACAGATGTTCTGGTGGTACAACATGTACTCGCGCGCAGACGTCAGCGTCACGCCCCGCCCGATGTACAAGGCGGACGGCCGGAAGATCCCCGACTGCTACAGCGATCCCCCCGAGTGGCGCCACACGTTGCAGCGTGAGTTGGGGCAGTTCCCGCTGTTCCGATTCTGGGGTCCGGCGGCGTCGATCGAGTCGACCCGCTGGATCGCCGACGCCTCGCTGATCGTCCACGACCGCTTCAAGCCGACGCTGATGCTCGTGTACCTGCCGCACCTGGACTACCCGCTCCAGAAGCTCGGGCCGGACCATCCGGACATTCCCGTTGAAGTCGCGAAGGTCGATGCGGTGGTGGGGGATCTGCTCGAGGCGTTCGAGCGGGACGGCGTGGAGCCGATCATCGTGTCCGAGTATGGGATCGAGCCGGTCGACACGCCGGTCGAGCTGAATCGCGTGCTGCGTCGGGCGGAGCTGCTGCGGGTGCGGGTGGAGGACGAGACGGAGCTGCTCGACGCGGGGGCGAGCGAGGCGTTCGCGGTGTGTGACCACCAGGTCGCGCACGTGTACGTGCGCACGCCCCGCCGGATCGCCGAGGTCGCCGCGCTGTTGTGCGATCAGCCGGGCGTGGCGGAGGTCCTCGACGCCGACGCGCAGCGGGAGCGCGGCCTGCACCACGATCGCTCCGGCGAGCTGCTCGTCGTGGCGTCGGCGAGGGCCTGGTTCCACTATCGCTACTGGCTCGACGATCGGCGCGCCCCGGACTTCGCCCGCACCGTCGACATCCACCGCAAGCCGGGGTACGACCCATGCGAGTTGTTCATTGATCCCGCGATCGCGGCCCCGAAACTGAAGCTCGCCGCGAAGCTCCTGCGAAAGAAGCTCGGCTTCCGCACGCTGATGGACGTGATCCCGCTGGATCCGACGCTGGTGCAGGGGAGCCACGGTCGGGTCGACATGGGGGAGGCGCATCAGCCGGTGCTGATCACGCGGGACGGATCGCCCGGGTCCGCCGCGCCGATGACGGCGGTGCGCGACGTGATCCTCGATCGCCTGGGGTTGATGTGATGTTCTTCGGTCGTCGCCGCCGGCGGGCGAAGTGGCGCGAGACGCCGGCGCCGGAGGGATGGGACGCCATTCTGCGCAAGCGGGCGCCGCGGGACGCAACGCTCCCGGACGACGTTCGCGCACGCACGCTTGGTCATATGCAGGTGCTGCTGGCGGAGAAGCATTTCGAGGGGTGCGGCGGGCTCGAGTTGACGGATGAGCATCGCGTGACGATCGCGTTCTCCGCCGCGCTGATGCTCGGGGGCTGGGAGGAGCCGACGTACTACAAGGATCTGCGGACGGTCCTGGTCTATCCGGATGCGTACATCGCGCCGTTCGAGCAGGAGCTGGACGACGGCACGGTGATCGCGGGCGACGATCAGCGGGCGGGGGAGTCGTGGGGCGAGGGTCTGGTCGTGCTTTCGTGGCGGGACATCCTGGACGATGTGCGCAGGCCGCACGACGGGCTGAACGTGATCATGCACGAGTTTGCGCATCAGCTCGACGGCGAGACCGGCGACGAGGACGGCGCCCCGCGGGTGGCGGATCCCGATGTGGCGTCCCGCTGGCGGGCGGTCATGCTCGAGGCGTACAACGCGTTGTGCGAGGCGGCGGACGCGGGCCGGCCGACGGTGATCGATCCGTACGGGGCGGAGAATCCGGCGGAGTTCTTCGCGGTGTGCGTCGAGGCGTTCTTTCATGCGTCGCACGCGCTCGCGACGACGCGGCCGGCGCTGTACGACTTGTTGCGAGGCTTCTTTCTGCTCGATCCGGCGTCGTGGGATGAGCCGCGCCGCCCGCGGTTGCGGCTCTAGGCATGCGCCGGCCGGGGGGTGGCTCGGGGCGTCGAACGGTCTATCCTGTCCTGTTCCGGTCGGACCATGGTCGTGTCCGCATCGCCCGATCCCCCGAACCCGCTGGAGGTCGCCGCGTGCGTGTCCAGAATCTGCTCCTGCGTGCTGTATTTCCTGTCGTGCTCCTGACGGCCGCGCCGGTCCTGGCGCAGACGCCGCCGTCCGATGCCGCCGTCGCGGAGGGTGTGGACGAGTCCTCCCGACTCGCCCGGCGCCGGACCCCGGTGGTTGAGGTGTTCGAAGCCTCGAAGGACGCGGTGGTGAACATCGCGTCGACGCGGATCATCGAACGCCGCGATCCGTTCGGGTTCGACGAGATGTTCATGCGGTCGCCCCGCCGTCGGCAGCGGGTGTCGAGCGTCGGCTCCGGCTTCGTGATCCATCCCGACGGCTACATCGTGACGAACGCCCACGTGGTCGACCGGACCGCGGATCGCACGGTGATGTTCGCGAACGGGGCGGAGTACGCGGCGGAGGTCGTCGCGGTCGATTCCGAGAACGACCTCGCCGTCCTCAAGATCAACGCCGACGG
The DNA here is from genome assembly GCA_965227335.1 of Phycisphaerales bacterium. Lineage (GTDB taxonomy): Bacteria > Planctomycetota > Phycisphaerae > Phycisphaerales > SM1A02 > CBDDFV01. The sequence goes on along the minus strand of CBDDFV010000010.1, from coordinate 360,878 downwards.
TCCCCTGCCGAGTCTTCCGTTCGGACGCAGCGACGACCTCATGATCGGCGAGACGGTCGTCGCGATCGGCAACCCGCTCGGCTTCGAGCACACGGTGACGGCGGGCGTGGTCAGCGCGGCGAACCGGACGATCGAGACGCCCGGCGGCGCGCTCGAAGAACTCATCCAGACCGACGCCTCGATCAACCCCGGCAACTCCGGCGGACCCCTGCTCAACGTGCTGGGCGAACTGATCGGCGTGAACACCGCCATCCGCGCCGATGCGCAGAACATCGGGTTCGCGATTCCCGTGAATCGACTCCGCGACCTGCTGCCGGAACTCCTCGATGTGGAGCGACGCTACCGCGTGCGCACCGGACTCCGCGTCTCCCCGCAGGCGCCCGTGGTGGTGCGGACCGTCGCCCCGGACTCGCCGGCGGCGCGGGCGGGTCTGCGTACCGGCGACGTCATCCGGCGCATCGACGGCCAGCCGATCCGGCGCGGCCTGGACTACCACATCGCCTTCATCGGACGGCGGGCGGACGATATGGTGCGACTGGACCTCGAGCGGGCGGGTGAGCCGGTCGAGGCGACGCTGATCATCGAGGCGCGTCCGGCCCCCGACGGCGGCGCCCTCGCCTGGCGCAGACTCGGACTGGACCTGCGACCGTTGCCGGAGGACGTCGCGCAGGAACTGCGCCTGCCGGGGGGGGCGGGCCTGCTCGTGGTCGGCGTGGATCCGGATGGCCCGGCGGCCCGACGGGGAATCCGGACGCGGGATATCGTGATCGGCGTCGGGCGGTACGCGACGCACTCTCTGGATGAGCTGGGGCTGATCCTGGAGTATGTGGATCCCGGCGACCGGGCCGCGCTGACCGCGATCCGCGTCGGCCGTCGCGACATCTACCGGTTCACGGAAGCCCTGACCATCCGATGATGGTTCATCACGGCCACGCGGATAGTCTGATCGGGCCAGAAACATTGAGAGATTTTTCACAAGGGGTTGAGGGCGGGCGGATCGGCCTTCCTATGATTTCGCGGATGTGGCGGCGCTCCCCGCTTTTCGCTGTCGCAAGCGGGATCCTCCGCCGATTCGACGGGACCCCTTTCCGTCTGTGAGAGACGACGATGACGACGATGTCCGACACCACCGCGGCGGGCCGCGACGCCCTCCGTTCCGACGCCGCCCCCGCCGGTCCGCTGCGCCTGCTGCTTGAAGTCTTCAGCAGCGTCTGGCTCGGCGTGACGCTGCTCACGCTGCTCTTCATCTACAGTTCGCTCGGGAGCGCCCTGCCGCCGTTGCGTCAGCTGCCGGCCTTCGAGATGACGGAGTTCGAGTGGTTCCACTGGTGGCCGTTCGACCTGATGGTGCTGCTGTTGTGCGTGAACCTGACGGTGACGACGCTCCGGCGGATTCCGTTCAGCACGATCAACCTCGGCGTGTGGATGATCCACACCGGGATCGTGGTGCTGGCGATCGGGAGCGTCATCTACTTTTCGACCAAGATCGAAGGCGACACGCCCGTCATCCGACGCGCGGTGAACATCACCATGCCCGCGGGCGGCGCGGTCGAGTTGCCGGCGATTCCCGGAGCGCGGCGGACGGTGCAGGACCAGGACGGTCGGCAGTATCAGTTCGCGGTGTTCAACGTCGATCCCGAATGGGAGCTGCTCACCGGCGACGCGAAGGGCGAACGTGCGTACAGCGTGCAGGTGCTCGTGCAGTCGCCGGAGCGGACGTTCCTCCGCCAGATGATCGACGGCTACCCGGAGCTGACCGAGGACGTCATCCAGACCGACGACCCGAACCAGCCGATGCAGCGGGCGAAGAACCTGTTCGGCGCGCCGCTGTTGACCGAGGATCTTTCGATGTCGCTCGCGCTGCACGAGCAGGATGAGTTCTTCATCGTGCATTCATGGGCGTTGTATCTCCGGGAGCTGGGCACGGAGCGGTGGTACGAGCGGCCGCTGGACGATCTGCCCCGCTACAACGACTACGTCGCCGACATCGACACCGTCTGGACGGCGCGGCAGGAGACGATCCGGCCCCGCCCGCTCAGCATCGACGCTCCCGCGCAGTCCGATGACGATCCGCTTGCGGACGTCACGTTCACGATCAACAGTTACCTGCGGTACGCGATGGTCGAGGAGCGGGTCGTGCGCGGCCGGGAGGGCGTCGATCCGCTCAATCCCGTCGTCTCCGTCGCCCTGACGTCGCTGGACGGCCGGCAGCGTTCGTACGACATGTCCGCCTTCGTGCCCGAGGAGAGCGTGGCGGAAGAGGGACGCATCCGCTTCCACTGGGCGCGTTCGGCGGATGAGATCGACCCGCTGCGTCAGCGTCGACCCGCGTCGCTGACCTTCACCGCCGGCGACGAGGCGGTCGCGCTGCCGATCACCGAGACGCTGCGGACGAACCCGGACGCGACGTTCCAGCCGATTCCCGGCACGGACTATTCGTTCCGCGTGGAATCCGTGCAGGACGGCATGGAGATCAGCCCCGGCGCGTTCATCTGGCTCGCCATCATCGACCTTAAGAAAGGCGATGACGTCTTTCGCCGCTGGGTCTTCTCCGACGAGAGCATGCCCAACCGCGACTTCAACGCCGGCGCCTCGCCGAGCCAGGCGATGCACGATGCGCAGCGGCCGCTCGATACGAACATCACCGCCGTCTACACGCCCGGTTACCAGCCGCCGCCGGTGACCGTCGTCGCCGGTCCGACCGTCGACGATCTCGGCGTGATCATCTCGACCGCGGCGACGCCCGAGGGCGAGTACATCCCCGCGAAGCTCGGTCAGGCGATCCCGATCGCGAACGTCGCGACGCTCACGATCAACCGCATCGCCTCCCACACGCGGCGGGAGACGCGGGCCGCGATCGTGCCGCGCGAACGACGCAACAAGGACCTCGACATCCAGAACGCGATGGTCCGGGTGACGGGTCCCAACCTGCTGCCCGGCGCGCAGTGGGTGCACTACCACCACTACCCGTTCCCGGACGCCAACCACAATCTGCGTCGGTTCCCGTACCGGCCGACGGTGTTTCAGACGGCGGACGGGCGGGCGTTCGAGATGATCCTCTCGCGTCAGCGCATGCCGCTCCCGGCGCCGGTGGTGCTCAGCGACTTCGAGATCACATCGCACGTCGGCGGGTTCTCGGGCGCGATGGGCAGCATCCGCGACTGGACGAGCATCATCGAATTCGATCCCGAGGACAGCGAACCGACCGGCCCCGTGCAGGTGAGCGTGAACAATCCCGGGTACTTCGGCGGCTACGCGTACTTCCAGGCGCAGTGGGACGCCCCCACGCAATCCCGCTTCGAGGGCGATCCGCCGTCGAAGGGACTCAACTACACCGTGCTCGGCGTCGGCAACCGGCAGGGCGTGATCACCCAGCTCGCCGGCTGCTGCATCGCGGTCTTCGGCATGATCTACGCCTTCTACGTCAAGCCGATTCTCAAGCGGCGCCGGCAGCAGGAGGTCTACGCCGCCGTCGCCGCCCGCGCGGCGTCGAACCAGGCCGCCCCGCCCGCGACGGAACCTGAACTCGAACCCGCCGCCGTCGCCGACGGCGTTGCTCGCCACGAATCGTGAGGTCGACCCCCATGCTTTCGACGACCCGCATCCTGACCATGCTGCTCTCCCTCCTGTGTCTCGCGGCTCCGGCCGCGGCCCAGTCGGGAGTGGTGCTCGATGACAAGGCGTCCGCCGCGTTCCGCGAGACGGTCGACCTGTCGCCCTTTGCGACGCTCGCCGTCTTCCGCGACGGCCGGCTGAAGTCGTTCGATTCGCACGCGAGCGAGCTGATGCAGTTCGTGACCGGTCCGCATCGCATCGACGATCAGTCGAAGGGGTTCACGTACCTCGACTTCATGTTCCGTCCGTCGGCGTATGAGAATCGCCCGCTGATCTTCGTGAAGAAGAAGCTGGTGCGGGCGGAGATTCGCCAGGCGATTGAACTCTCTGCGGACGCGGGCACGCTGCGGAGCGCCATGCCTCCCGCGCAGATGACGGACGCGATGGACACGTTCATGGAGACGGGTCTGCTTCGTCGGGCGTGGTTCGACGAGCCGGCGGTCATCGCGTTGCTCACCCGGCTGGGCGACGACCTGATCCGGACGGCGAAGCCGGTGCAGCAGATCGAGAATGCGTTGACAGTGGCGGATCCCGAGGTGCTGCGGACGCAGCTGCGGGTGGTTCCGCCGGCGGACGGCGACCGGGAGTCGCCGTGGGTGACGATCCTCGACGCCGCGCGGAATCAGGCGACGTACGGCGAGCGTGGATCGGCGGTGGACGAGATCGCGAAGACGTGGCTGAGCCTGGGGTTGGCGTGGTCGGCGCAGGACGCCGCGCGGGTGAACGAGCTTGCGCCGTCGCTCATCGCGCAGATCAAGCAGCTCGACGCGGAGTTGTATCCGGAGGAGTCGCGTCTGGCGTGGGAGAGCTGGTACTTCAAGTCGTACAACATGACGTGGGTCTGGCTGATCTACATGTTCAGCATCGTGTTTCTCGTCATGTCGGTGATTTACCGGTGGAACACGGCGCGGTTCATCGGGCTGGGGATCTTCCTGATCGCGTTCGGGTTCCACACGTTCTCGATCGGTCTCCGCTGGTACGTGGCGGAGCGTTGGCCGAATTCGAACATGTTCGAGGCGGTGACGACGGCTGCGTGGTTCGGCGGGGCGTTCGCCGTCGCGCTGGAGTTGTTCCTGCGGAAGACCGCGATGCGCAACCTGTTCGCGCTGGGCAGCGCGGCGGCGTCGATGACGGCGTTGATGGCCGCGTACTACCTGCCGCTGCAGCTGGACGCGAACATCCGCAACATGATGCCGGTGCTGCACGATGTGTGGCTGTACATCCACACCAACGTGATCATCTTCTCGTACTGCCTGATCTTCATGGCCGCGGTGACGGGGATCGGCTACGTGATCTACCGCCTGTTCGCGGGCGGGAAGGACGACTACGCCCGCGTGGGCGGGGCGGGGTCGTTCATCGCGAAGCGGCCGGACGGATCCGCGTATCTCGCTTCCGAGAAGACCTCGATCGGCATGGTGCTCGACGGCGCGACGATGGTGCTGATGGAGTTGTCGTTCGTGCTGTTGTGGGCGGGCATCGTGATGGGCGCGATCTGGGCGGACCATTCGTGGGGACGCCCCTGGGGCTGGGACCCGAAGGAAGTCTTCGCCCTGAACACGTTCATCGTGTTCGCGATCCTCGTCCATGTCCGTCTCAAGGTGAAGGACAAGGGTCTCTGGACCGCGCTTCTCGCCGTCTTCGGCGCGATCACGATGCTCTTCAACTGGATCTTCATCAACTTCTACATCAGCGGTCTGCACAGCTACGCGTGACGCGGCCCCGCCGACGTCCGCTCTCCTGATCGCCTGTTCTCCTGCTCCGGAGCATCTCCGGCGGCTGAGGGAAGACGTGGGTGGAGGCGGTCGGCGGGTGAGGCGGTCGGTGGGTGGAGGTGGTTCGCGGGTGAGGCGGTCCGCGGGTCGGGCGGTGGTTCCGCGGGTGAGGCGGTCGGTGGGTGGAGGTGGTTCGCGGGTGAGGCGGTCCGCGGGTCGGGAGGTGGTTCGCGGGTTGGGCGGTCCGCGGGCGGAGCCCGCGGCTTGGGGGTATGGTCTCGCCGTGTTCGAGTGGATCCAGTCCCATCCCCTGGTCATCACCGGTCTGGCGGTCGCGTCGGTCGTGATGTTCTTCGGCACGCTGGCCCTGATGCCGGTGATCGTCGTGCGGATCCCGACCGACTATTTCGCCCATGACCGGCGTCCGCCGCCGCGCTGGGCGCCTGAACATCCCGTCATCCGGCTCGTGATCCTCGTCGGCAAGAACCTGCTCGGCGCGATCTTCATCGCGGCGGGCCTGGTCATGCTCGTGATTCCCGGTCAGGGCGTGCTCACGATCCTCATCGGATTCATGCTGATGGACGGCCCCGGAAAGTACCGCTTCGAGAAATGGCTCGTCGCCCGACGCGTGGTCCGCCGGCCGATCGACTGGCTCCGTCGCACGCGCGGCCGCCCGCCGCTGATCATCCCCGCGCCGTGATCCATCACCGCGCGCACCGACGACGTCGAGGACCACTATCCGTGTTCACCTGTCCGTGCTCTGTGACTACACTCCCTCCGTGATCACCGACCTCACCTTCACCCTCCTCGGCTCCGGCACGTCCGCCGGCGTGCCGATCATCGGTTGCGACTGCGCGGTCTGCACCTCCGATGACCCCCGCGATTCCCGGCTCCGCACCGCCGCGTGCCTGCGGTTCGTCGACGCCGCCGGACGCGCCCGCACCATCCTCATCGACGCCTCGCCCGACCTTCGCGCCCAGGCGCTCCGGCACGACCTGCGACATTGCGACACGATCCTGTTCACTCACAATCACGTCGATCACACGTTCGGGCTCGACGAGACCCGGCGGTTCAACGTCGCCATGGACGGCCCCATCGAGGTTCTCGCCGAACCCCACACGCTCGAACATCTCGGACGGGTTTATAAGCACATCTTCGAACGCGACAAGAACATCAACGACTCCTTTGTCGCCCGACTCACGCCCGGCGAAGTCGCGATTCATCAGCCGATCGACCGCTTCGGCCTCCGCTTCACGCCGCTCCGCATGCTGCACGGCCGACTGCCGGTCGCCGCGTACCGCATCGAGGCGCTCGATGAGCGCGGCGACGTCGCGTCGGTGCAGCCTCCGCCGCTCCCGCTCGCCTACTGCACCGATGTCTCGGCCATTCCGCCCGAGACGTGGCCGCGTCTGACGCAGCTCGACACGCTCTTTCTCGACATGCTGCGCTACCGGACGCACCCGACGCATTTCACCGTCGACCAGGCGGTCAACGCGGCGCATGAGATCGGAGCCCGGCGGACGTTCTTCATCCACATGACGCACGACATCCTGCACGCCGATCTCGACGCGAAACTTCCCGACGGCATGAATCTCGGGTACGACGGGCTCACGCTCGGCGCGTCATGACGTGCGCACGGTCGCGTCGAACTCGGACAATCGCCGGAGACACGCCCGCATCACGTCGCGATCAATCTCGTGCACGTCGACGGCGTCCCCCACGTCTCGCAGCAGGGTGATCGTCAACGCGCCGCCGAGATGCTCGCGAAACTCGTCCAGCCCCTCGAAGATCGCATCCTCGTGCAGCCGCGGGTGATGGACCGGCAGGCCGAGATTGGCGAGGCACCCGATCGCGCGAACGGCTTCGGCCTCGGCCAGGCCCGCCTTCTCCACCGAGTACAGCAGGTCGAGGGCCAGACCGATCGACACCGCCTCGCCGTGACGAACCTCGAAATCCGTCAGCTGCTCCAGCTTGTGCGCCGACCAGTGGCCGAAGTCCAGCGGACGCGCGGCGGACATCTCGAACGGATCCCCGCCCTCCACGATGTGCGCCAGATGCAACGCCGCCGACCGTTCGATCACCGGCGCAATCGCCGCCTCGTCCCGCGCGGCGAGCACCCGCGCCTCCCGCACCAGCGTCTCGAAGAACACGGGGTCCTTCAGCAGCGCAACCTTCACCGCCTCGCTCAATCCCGCGCGGAAATCGCGATCGCTCAGCGTCCGCAGGAACGAAGTATCGTTGATCACCGCCCACGGCGGCGCGAACGCGCCGAGGAAGTTCTTCTTGCCGAACGCGTTGACGCCGTTCTTCACGCCGACGCCCGCGTCGTCCTGGGCGAGGGTGGTCGTGGGCAAGCGAATGAGGCGGACGCCCCGGTGCGCCGTCGCCGCCGCGAAGCCCACGGCGTCCAGCATCGCGCCGCCGCCGATCGCGACCACGAACGAATGCCGGCAGACGCCCGTCTCGTCGACGGCTCGCGCGGCGTCGAGCCAGGTCTCGAGGTCGTTCTTCGCCCGCTCGCCCCCCGGCGTGATTCGAACCTCGCCCGCGAGGAACATGCGATCATCGTGGGCGCGGACGTAGGCGTCGATCCGATCGATGAGTCCGGCGTCGGCGTTGGTGACGCCGTCGTCGATGAAGACCAGAAGGCGATGGCGGCCGTCAGCGGGGAGCACGCCCCGGAGCGTCAGATTGTCCGGATCGAACGCGTCCTGCGTGAACCGCAGTCGGTGGGCGAAGTCCACCGCGAACGACGCATCGACCCCGCCGGCGGCGGAGTCGGGTCGGGCGTGGGACGGCGTCCCGTTGGCGTGGCGATCTGGCATCGTGGGGCGGGGGTGGGGGGGGCGTCGACCGGGTCGGCCGCCGGATTCGCATGCGATCAGGCGAGATCCGTAGGATAGGCGCTGCGAGGCGCTGATACGAGATGTCGGTCGGGAAATGGAGCCTCGCGATCATTCCCGGCGATTCCCCCGTTTTCCCCGCGTCGGCGCCCCCGGATCCCGCCTCATGCCCCGCTACGAGCCTTTCGACTGGTACGACGACGTCCGGTACTACGACATCGTCTTCGACGTCGACACCCCACGCGAGGCGGATTTCATCGAGGCCGTTGTCGACGAACACGGCCGAACCCGCGGCCGACAGGTCCTCGAGCCCGCCTGCGGCAGCGGACGGCTGGTCCGGACGCTGGCGGAGCGCGGCTGGCGGGTCACCGGCTTCGACCTCTCCGACGGCAGCCTCGCCTTCGCCCGCGCCCGCCTCAAGAAACTCGGCCTTCGCGCGACCCTGACGAAGGATCGCATGGAGACCTACGACGCCGGCCGACCCCGCTTCGACGTCGCCCACTGCCTCGTCAGCACGTTCCGACTCCTCGATCGTGAAGATCACGCCCGCGCCCACCTCCGCTCCGTCGCGGCGGCCCTCAAACCGGGCGGCGTCTACATCCTCGGCGTCCATCTCAGCGACTACTCCGCCACGAAACGCGCCCGTGAACGCTGGCTCGGGTCGCGCGGCGGCGTCCACGTCACCTGCAACATCCAGGCGTGGCCGCCCGATCGAACCACCCGCACCGAACGCACCCGCTCCCGGCTGATCATCCGGCCGACGCGCGGACCGGAGGGGCGGCTCGAAACCACCTGGAACTTCCGCACCTATGATCTCGCCCAGCTTCGCCGCACGCTGCGGGCCGTTCCGGCGTTCGAGCACGTGGCGACGTACGATTTCAACCACGACATCGAGCAGCCGATCGCCTTCGACGGTTCGCAGTCGGATGTCGTTCTCATACTCCGCCGACGCGAGGATCCATCGTGAGCATGCATCAGCCCTGGCCCGCCGTGCAGGCCGCCGCGCCGGACTTCGCCGTCCTGCCGATCGGCGCGATCGAGCAGCACGGTCCGCACCTGCCCGTGTCGACGGATCTGATCATCGCGGAGACGATCGCCGCCCGGTTCGTCGCGCGGTACGGCGGGCTGCTGGCGCCGGCGATTCCGATGTCCTGTTCGCACGAACACGCGGACTTCTTCGAGTTGTCGATCACGTTCGACACGCTGGATTCGATCATCTGGGACGTCCTCGACGCGGCGGAGCGTCACGGGATGTCCGGTCTGGTGCTGATCAATGCGCACGGCGGCAACCACGTGCTGGCGAGCGTCGCGCAGGAGGCGAACGTCGACGAGCCGCGCATCCTGCTGCTGCCCCAGCGCGAACACTGGCGGACGGCGCGGGAGTCGGCGGGCCTGACCTCGAGTTCGACCGACGACATGCACGCGGGCGAACTGGAGACATCGATCATGCTCGCCGTCCGTCCCGACCTCGTGGACATGTCGAACGCGGACGACGTCGTCGCCCCGGACCGCTCGCGTCTGCACCTGGAAGGGATGTCCGCGTATACGGAGTCCGGCGTGATCGGCGCGCCGACGCTGGCGACGGCGGAGAAGGGCGAGGCGGTGCTGGCGGCGCTGATCGACGGGGTGGCGGAGGATGTCGCCGCGTTCATGGCGCCGTCCGATGACGACAAAGACGACGACCACGACTGATCGTCACTCCGGCGCGAATACGCCGCCCTCGACATCCCACCCGTTCCCGAAGAAGCCGACGCACTCGACCGCCGCCGTTCCGTCGCGCCACATCGACGCCCGGCTGAGGAAGACGTCCGGATACGCGATCCCCGAGACGAAGTACGGCATCCGATTCGTCGCCCGCATGCCGGTCAGACCCGAACCCGCGACGACGCCGACGGCGGCGAGGTCGCTGTCCTTCCGTGGCCGGATCACGAGCGCGGCGAGATCGTCGCCCGTCCAGGTGCGCGAGCCGAGCGCCGCGCCGCCGCGCGTGAGACGGAACGTGTCGTCCAGCACCGCGTCCCACGCCGCGTTCATGTCCGCGTGGCCGTAGAGGATCACGTTCCGATCCGCGTGTGTCGCCGCGTCGAACTCGATGTCGGGCAGCAGATCGAACGATCCGTTGCCGCGATACCAGAAGGTCTCCGCGTCATACCGCGCCTTCGCGTACGCCCACGCGTTCTCTTCGGCGTCGCCCTGCGTGCCGTAGACGAAGACCGCATTGTTGCGGAAGGCGTCCTTGAAGGGGCCGCTCCGTTCGGGACGCTTCTCCGACGCCGGCGTCGGGCCGACGATCGTCCAGACGCCGCCTTCGTCCCGGACGAGCCACGCCCGACCCCGCGCCGTGACCGACACCGGGACCGACTGGCCATCAACCTCGACGACCGACGGCGTATCGCCGACGAAACGCGCGGCGTCGATCGAGAACCGACGCACGTTCGACGTCGTTCCCCGCACCGTGTTCGCGTCCGAATCAAAGGACAGGTCGACCGCACTCGGACGCATCGCCTCGACCTGCTGCTCGATCCGCACCCAGTCGCTCGACGCGGACACCGACGGCGCGGCGGTCGTGAACGTCACCCGCGTGACATCCTCCGGTCGTTCGTGCGCGCGGAAGAAATCCATCATCGGCGGCCAGTCGCAGCAGCGATTGCCCCACCAGTGACCCGCCCCGGGACGCTCGTAGTAGGCGAAGTCCGGGTGGAATCCGGCGAGGACGGAGCGCATCTGCCGCGCCTGACCGACCGGGACATTGTCGTCCGCATCGCCGTGCAGCACGTAGACGCCCAGTTGCGCAAGGTTCGACTTCTGTGCGAGCGTATCGCTCGCCGACACCGCCCGCGCGAGCAGGCCTTCGACGTTGCTCGGATCGTCGTACCGCGCGGCGCCGGTGTAGGACCAGAAGCTGATCCACCCCGCACTCGGACCGACCGCCGCGAACTGATCCGGGAACGTCGTCCCGAGATGCCACGTCCCGTGCCCGCCCATCGAGTGGCCGCTCAGGTAGTTCCGGCGCGGATCATGATCGAGTCGCGCCCGCGCATGCTCGAGGACCTCGATCGCATCCCAGCGGCCCCAGTCCTCCCAGTCGAAACCGAACTTGCGCCGGTTGGTCGGCGCCACGTGGTGCAGCCAGTCCTTCGGCTGGTACGTGCGCGCCTGTCCGATCCCCTCGACGCCCGCTCCGTGCAGGGACAGCAGCAGGCCCGGCGGCGCGGCTTCGGGATCATCGGACGGCGCGGCGACGCGGAGACCGTAGTACTGGATCGATCCGTCGATCGCGGAGCGGAACGTCACCCGACGCGCGCCTTGGGGCGCCCGCGTTCGGAGCGTCATCGGCGCGGCGGCGAGAACCTCGCCGTCCGGACGAATCACCCGGATCACGCCCTCCATCTCGCCCGTCTCGGCCGGGGCCGGAGACGTGATCCGGAAGGGCGACTTGGTCACGCTGAGCGGCGGGAGGTCGAGTGGGGTCGCGGGTCCCGGCGTCTCGCCCACGTCATAGCGGATGATGAGATCGCGTCGCCATGCATCGGTCAGGTTCACGATCGGCGCGGCGGCCCAGGCGTCCGTGGGTTCGCCGACGACCGCGTCCGGGCGGGTGACATCGGCGCCGATGATGTCGACTTCGGCGTTGACGGGGATGATGCGTCCGCGGAACCGGCCGCGCCCGACCCGGACGAGAATGTCGTTGTCGCCGGCCTGCAGTCGGACGGGGAGGCGGACGAAGTTGTAGCGGTAGGGGTCCGCCGCGCGGGGCGTGCCGTTGACCGTGAGGTTTGAATGCCCGCTGACGTGCAGGATGACGATGCGTTCACGTGCGGAGGGGACGGAGAAGAAGAGGTATCCGCCCCGCAGTCGTTGATCGAGGAACCAGCCCTTCTCGTCCGCTTCGATCGCCCGCCAGCGTACGTTCGGTTCGTCGGGGAGCACGCGGGCGTCGCGTTCCGGACGCGTCCACGCGTCGGTCGCCAGCGCATGTTCGACGGGATCGATGTGGATGGGATTGCGTCCGTATTCACCGACGGGCGGCGCGATGAGACCGTCGCGGAGGACGACTTCGCCCTCGGCGAGCGGATCGTTCTGCGCGGCCGTCGGCGCGGCGGGAACGAGCAGGGTCAGGAGCAGAATCGTCAGCGGCAGGACAGGTGTGCGCACGAAAACGCCTCCCAGGGATCAAGGATCGCTCGATGATACCGGTGGGAGGCGCGGGCGTTCGGATCGTACGGATCAGGCGTCGATCTTCTCGACCGTGAAGCCGCTGTCGGTGATCGTCTGCATGATCTCTTCGACGAGCGCTTCGTCAGCGTCGATCACGGCTTCCTTGCGGTCCAGCGAGACGATGACGTGGTTCACGCCGTTGATCTGCGCGACCGCGGTCTCGATGGCGTTCACGCAGTTGCCGCACGACATGCCGTCGATCTTGAAATGCATACCGCTCGCGGCGAGGAACGTGGCGTCAGCGTCCTCCACCGGCAGGGCGCCCTGGGTGGTGGGCGCGGCGTCTTCGACCGGCGCGGCGGTGTCGTCGACCGGCGAGGCTTCTTCGGGCGTCGACGTACCTTCGCAGCCAAACAGCACGGCTGAGGCGGCGAACAGAGCAGTCGTGGCGAGCGGGCGAAGGTCCATGGTGGGGCTCCTGTCAGGTCCGGATTGAGGAACGGCGAAGACCGTCCATCATCATGATAGGCCTTGGACGTCCCCGATTTCAGGGACGAGCCACCGTCGGCCGGCCTTTCCGGATCAGCAACAGCCCGACGAGCCAGATCAGGCTCCAGATGGTGAGGAAGGCCCCCGTCACCCAGAACGGCCAGCGGGTCGACGCCCGGCGGGTGAACTGCACCGCGCGGAACGCGGCGGACGAATCCGTGCCGCTCCACGTGGCTGAGGAGGTCCCCGACCCGAACACGACCGTCGGGCGACGCAGCGTCGCCGCGTCGGTGAGCGTCTCGATGATCTGGTCCGCCTGGGCGTCCGCCTCCGCCGCGCTCAGGTTCGGATCCGTCGTCTGCAGCCACGCCGCGAGGGTGTCGGTGCGCAGCCGCTGCACTTGTCCATCGGCGGCGATGAGTCTCCGTTCGTCGAAGTCGACGTTGATCGACGGTCCGGTCGACACGCCCGCCGCATCGAGACGCGTCATCCGGCCGCGCGCTTCGGTCGGGAAGCTCGCCTCCGTCGACGACATCGCGACGGAGATGACAACCGAACCGCCCGGCGTTCCCGCCGCGGGCTGGGCAAAGCTGGCCGACCAGGTGGTGAGGACCTCCTTCGGTCCGAGCCGCGAAACGAGATGGAACGAAACGAGGAACGGCAGGATGAGCACCGCGGTGTAGGTGATCGCCAACCGCCACCATGGCGTGGGCGGCGCCTGACCGGCGGGCAGCACGCCGACGACGTCGAGATCGCCGCCGCACTCGGGGCAGATGCGGGTGGTGAGGCCCGTCACGTCGTAGGCGCACTGCCCGCACGTGGGGAAGTCGAAGATGCGGTGCTGGCGGCGGCGACGCGACACCAGCGACGTCATGATCGCGGCGACGATGGCGAGCAGCATGACAAGGAGGAAGGGACCCACGTCCGCACTCTACGATTCGGTCCGAGGCCTCGCCAGCCGCGCGGGACGACGTCGGAGCAGCAGCGCCGCGATCGCGAGCCACGCGAGCGGCCAGATGACCCACCACGCCTGGCGCGGCACGATGGGGCGGGGCGTGGTCGCGATCCGGGTGTGGACGACGCCCTGGTTGTAGGTTCGCATGCCGCGCACATCGATGGCGCCGGCGGGATGCCGGTCGAAGAACGTGTACTGCTGTCCGTTGAGGCCGATGGTCATCGTGTCGCCACGCTGGAGCATCTGGGCGAGGCCGGCCGCCTGGTCGCTGATTTCCGGTGCGTTGTCGGCGCTCACCTGCCCCAGCCACCCGCCGAGGGGCGCCGCCGAGACGTCCACGGGGCGTCCTTCGACATCGGTGATCGCGGGCCGACCCTCCGAGAGGTCGAGCCGCCCGACGACGGTTCCCCTCCCGTTCTGCCGGAACTCGATGTCGAACGTCGTCGGACCGATCAAGTCGCCAGGGCGGGCCCCGTCGACGCCGGTGATCCGAAAACCGCCGTGCGTGGACGCGGCGGGCGGCGGCAGGATGATCGTCCACACCCCGTCGACCCGCCGGGGAATCGCCCCCGTGATCATCGTGTGCGCGATGACGCCCGGCGGCAGGACGATCGCCGTCATCAGCACGAGCTTCGCCCAGCCCGGCCACGCGGCCCGCCGATCCCGGATCACGCCGACCTCGTCCAGGTCGGATCCGCACTCCGGACACGACGCGGTCGGCAGTCCCGTGACCTCGTACCGGCACCGTCCGCACAGCGGCGGCCCGTCGGTCGTGCGTCGGTGACCGCGTCGGATCATCAACACGGCGATCGTCGCCGCGACGAGGGTGCAGGCGATGACGAGAATCGAGAACGCCGCGAGGTTGAGAGACGGACCGCCCATGGCAGGACTCTACGATGGGATTCGCGTCTCACCAACCCACGGGCTCCGCCCGTGGACCCGACACGCCCGTGGACCTTACCGACACGCCCAAGCCACGGGCTCCGCCCGTGGACCCACCGACACGCCCGTCGACCGACCGACCCACCGACATCCCCGTGGACACGTTCGGACCGGCGTATCGTCCAAAGATCAGCGCCGCTATGCCCCCTTGACCACCTTGGCGATCGGGTACTCGCGCCCCAGCGCGGCGACGGGATCCGCCCCCATCCAGTTCTTCAGCACCGCCGAGTACACCGAACGGAAATCGACGTTGTACTTCAGGTCGCCGCCGTCGAGATCCGTCAGGGACGGATGATCGCCCAGCAGACCCGGACGCACCATGTCGCCGACCAGGTACATCGGCGCGGCGGTCCCGTGGTCGGTTCCGCCGGAGGCGTTCTGCGCCACGCGACGTCCGAACTCGGAGAAGACCATCGTCATCACCCGACCCGAGTTCCCCTGCGCCTTGAGGTCGCGATGGAACGAACGCAGGGCGCCGCCGACCTCGCGGAGCAGCCGCGCATGCTGCCCGGCCTGGTTCGCGTGGGTGTCGAAGCCGCCCATCGAGACGTAGTAGACGCGGGTGGCCATGCCGTCGCGAATCATCGCGGCGACGACTCGCAGTTGCTGGGCGAGGTTGTTGCGATCGTACGGGGCGAGCGGCTGCCGCTTCACCGCCTCGCGGATGCGGTCCGACGAGACCTGCGCATCGAGCGCGGTCCGCATCAGGAAGCCGAGCTGGCTGTCGGGATCGACATCGTCGATCGCGCCGGCCCGGGTGATGTCGTGGTACGGATCCTCCAGGGTCGGATGGATCGACTCGCCGAGCCAGCGGAAGAGTTCTTCCGACTCGAAGCTCACCGGCTTCTGCACATCGCCGAGCATGGCGAGCGGCGCGGTGCGTCCGATCGCGATCGACGCCTCGGGGTGCGGCGTGCCGTTGCACTGGTTGTCCATGTACCGCCCGAGCCAGCCGTTGCCGGAGGCGTCCGTCGACGCGGTGTGCCAGATGTCCATCGACGTGAAGTGCGATCGGTTCGGGTTGGGATACCCGACGCCCTGGATCACCGAGGCGACGCCGTCGTCGTACAACTCCTTGAACGCCTCGAACGCGGGGTTCAGACCGACGCCCGCCTCGGCGTCGAGTTCCAGCGCGGCGTCCTGGTTGCGGCCCGGCGCCTGCACCGCCAGCCCCGGACGACGACGGTAGTACTCATTGCTGAAATACGGCACGACCGTGTTCAGACCGTCGTTGCCGCCGCCCAACTGCACGACGACCAGCACCCGATCTTCCGGCACGCCCGGCTGCGAGGTCGTGAGCGACCCGAGCGGGCGCATCATCCCCATCGCCGAACGCTGGATGAACAGCGGGGCGGTGGTCGCCATCGAAGCGAGCGTCAGCCCCTGCTGCAGGAACAGGCGACGCGTATAGGAGTTCTCGGGGGAAGGCGTGGTCATGGGAATCTCCGATCGGAACCCGGACGGGGTCGGATCATCGGGCGTGGGGATCATAGCGCGGCGGGTCAGGCGTCCGCCGCGTCAGGGGGTCAGCACAACTGGTACTCCGGCATCGCCGTGATCAGCGACAGCAGCGCGACCAGCATGTCGTTGTGAATGCGTCCGCCGTGGGAATCGACGAATTCGGTGAGCGTCTCGACGCGGGCGGGGCTGGCGGGCCGGCCCAGCGTGAAGCGGAGGAGGTACTCGACCACCGTGCGGGGCTCGGCCGTGCCGGCCGCCGACTGCAGGTGATCGATCAGGTGCGAGGCGTCGTACGGCTGGCCGTCCGCTTCCCACGGGAGGGCGTCGGGCCGCTGGCCGGTCAGCAGGTACACCAGCGCGTTCTGACGCACGAAGAGCGTCGACGTGTTGATCCACGCGCGGCCGCCGTCCCAGCCCTTCACCGACGGCGGGAAGAACAGGTTCTGCCCCATCAGATCGGTCGCGTTCACGAGCGCGGGCAACGAGCGCACCGGCGTGTTCAGCGAACGCACCGCCTGCACCAGCAACTGCACGGGATGCTTGATCAGCGACGCCCGGTTCTCCGGATCGTAGAAATGCTCCGACTTGAAAAGCCGTTCCAGCATCGGCCGGATCTGGTATCCGCTGCTCTTGAATCGCTTGGCGAGTTCGATCACGACCTTCTTCGTGTTCGTATCCGGATCGCCGGGGCGGTCGTTCACGAAGTACCGGTACAGCTTCCAGGTGATGAACTGGCTGGGCTCGTTGCGCTGCAGGATGATGCGCACGAAGTCTTCGCCGTCGTCGGCGGTCTTGCCGAGGATGCGTTTCGGCTCCGGATCGTGCAGGTTCGGGCGGAACGCGAACTCGTTGCCGTAGAACGTGTACCCGGTCAGCGCGCGGGCGCCTTCCTTGATGTCCCGCTCGGTGTAGCCGTTGCCCTCGCCGAGGGTGAACAGCTCCATGAGTTCGCGGGCGAGGTTCTCGTTCGGACGACGCCGGTTCGACTGGTTGTTGTTGAGGTACCGCAGCATCGCAGGATCGCGGATGATCCCGAACGCGAGACTCGCGAAGGAGTCGGTCGCGTTCCGGCGGAACATCTGGTTCTGCAGGAACATGTGGTAGCTGTTCTCGATCGTCCGGTAGCCGGTCGCGAAGTGACCGTGCCAGAAGAGCGTCATCTTCTCTTCGAGGGGGCGGCCCGTCTCGATGATCCGCCGGAGCCACCACGTCTGCATCTCCCGGATCTGCTGCCGGTCGCGACGCTGTCGACGCTGACGCTCCTGGCGAAACTGCTCGAGGACCACCTCTTTCCCCTGCCGACGCGCCTGGCGAAGCTGCTGACGCTGGGCGTCGGTGGCGGGGACCATGACCTCGCCGTCGAAGTCGTCCGCGCGCACCGCCGTCGCGGCGACGCGGTCGTAGTTGACGATGTAATCGACCGCCGCGCTCAGCCCCATGTCGGCCAGCGCCCGGATCTGGGCGGGCGTCCCGCCGAAGCCGGCGCGGTTCAGCAGGTGCTGGGCCGCCCAGTAGTCGAACGCGTCGTTGCGAATGGGTCTGAGCGAGGGGGTCGCCATCGTGCGTCCTCCTGAGTCCGATACGGTCGCGAAAAGCGTCAACGTCGGGCCGATCCGGGCTCGCGGACCAACCCGCTTCATTCACGATACGCAGCGGAGCGGCCCCCGCATCCCTGAATTCATCGGTTCGACGGGGATTTGCCCACTGACAAAACCCGGAGCCAACACGACCGCTGACGCCTCTGACGCCGGAACGTCACGGTGAGAGGACATCTGCCCAATCTTCAGCGTCTGTGTGTTGCGGGCGGATTCCGCCGACCGCATGCAGAAACGCGAGTTAAACTGGGTAATGCGTCGATCGCACTTCGACGCCGCGATGAGCGAGACCCTCCTGACCTGCGCCGATGTGTCGGGGCGGATGGCCCCCCGGGGCTGGCCGGGCGATTCGAGATTCCCAACCAAGGAGAGAGACAATGAACAGTTCTGTTCGGGCGCGATCTGTGTGCGCCGCCGCGGCCGGCCTCGTGATCTCCATCTCCGCCGGCGCCCTCGCGGGCGGCTCATGCCCCGACCTGACCGGCGATAACGCCGTCGGCCCCGGCGATCTGGCCCAGTTGCTCGCGGCGTGGGGGCCCTGCGACGACTGTCCGGCCGACTTCGACAACAACGGCGTCGTCAACGCCGCGGACCTCGCCCAGCTGCTCGCCGCGTGGGGACCGTGCGGCGTCGTGATCGACAACGTCTTCCCGCCCATCGGCGGACCCGGCGACAAGATCGTCATCTTCGGCGAGTTCCCGTCCGACGACCCGTTCGACTTCTGCGTCGTGCTCCGGGAGCCGGACGCCGAGGGCGAAGGCGTCATCTTCGCCCCGATCGAGGTCCTCGACCTGCTGCCGCACAAGGGCGGACCGGGAGCCGAGATGATCGCCCAGATCGGGCCCGTGCCCGACTTCTTCCAGGGCGAGGTGATCCTCGAGATCGTCCCCGGCGAGGGCGGGCCGATCAAACTCGAGAGTCCGTTCAAGTTCGTCACCCTCACCGATGACGGCGCGTGCTGGGGCGACCCGCAGCCGGGCGGGGCCAACATCATCTTCAACCTCGGCGGCGCCGCCGTGGGCGGCGGGGCGTGCGGCCCCGCTTTCGACCTCTCGGCGGTGGGCGTCCTGATCAACGGCAGCATCTGCGTCACGCTGCCGCCGGGCCCGGGTCCGGGCGGGACGTATCCGGCCGGGACCCAGATCGAGGTCTGGCCACGCTACCACTCGTGCGACGGCACGTTCGCCCTCGACTGCGGGACCCTGCGGTTCACGCTCAACGTTGATCTTGGCACGAGCGCGCTGGCGGGCATCATCGAAGCGCTCACCAACATCGAGATCGACGGCTGCGCGGGCCCCGCGGGCCCGAACGCACTCGCGAACGGCAATCAGATCTGTCTGCGGATCCCCGACAAGCCGGCGTGCGCGGGGAACTTCGTGATCTGTATTGACCTGCCGTAGCCCGGCGCCGATGCGTCGGCCATGACGCGACGCCCGGCTGGTGACTCGGCCGGGCGTCCTTGGCTTCGTTCAGAAGCGCCCCCCCAGGGGCGCGGCGGCGATCATTCGACGAGTTCGTAGAAGCCCTTGCCCGCCGGACGAAGGCGGCCCTCGGCGACCAGCGCCTGCCAGACCGCATCCGGAAACTCGCGGGGCGGCATGATCGCGTCCACGTCCGCCGACTTGCCGCTCGACAGCGGACTCACGCTGAGACGCGATTCGTGATCGAGACGGATCAGCTTCAGTCGCTTCTTGAAGGCGCGGATGGCCTTGCGCAGTTCATCGGCCGGAATGTCGTGCGCGACGTCCGTTTCGGTCGCGGGGGCGTCGGGTTCGGGGGCGTCGTCGCCGCGCTCGAGCCGCTCGACGAGTTGTGTGAGCGCATCCAGGTCGCGGGCGGCGATGATCGGCATGATCGCGGCGGGATCGACGTGGGCCTTCAGGAGCGTCTGGTGAGCGCGGCCCCAGAGCGGACCGGCCGCCGCCGGGTCCGCCGCGCCGAGCTCATCGACGATCGTCCGCAGTTCCGGCCGCGGGTCGGTCTCGGGCGGGGGCTGATATCCCCCGCCGCCCTTGCGTTTCTTGCGTTTCCCGCGCGCCATGACGGCTCCGTGTGCGTGGCGTCGCTCAGAGCGTGAGCGCCCGTCCCGATTCGACGTCGACGAGTTTCCAGTGCAGGTCCGTCGCGAGACGCCGCACGACGTCCCACGCGATCTCCTCTTCCGTCATCTTCATGATCATCTGGGTGACGGGGTCGATGCCGGGCGGCATCTCGATGCGGATGCCCGGTCCGTAGAGCGTGTCGCCGCCCTCGTGATCGGGACCCGTGTTGTAGTCGTAGAGCGTCTCCAGCAGTTCATCACGCTTGCCGAGGGGCGTGAGCCCGCCGTCGGACGATTCCTGCTGAGACTGGATGATGAACTCACGTCGCGGCATCGTCGACCTCTTCCTCTTCGGACGCATCGTCCAGCAGCGTCGCCAGCGTCTCGACCAGTCGGTGCAGCGGCACCGGTTTGTTGAGGTACGCATCCACGCCCAGCGACTGCGCGTAGGCGTTGTGTCGACGACCCTGATTCGCCGTCACCATCACGATGATCGGCGGCTCGTCCAGTTGCTTCAGCTTCTCCAGCACGAGAAACCCCGAACGCTTCGGCAGCATCATGTCCAGCACGAGGGCGTCGTGCCCGTGCGCCATGTACGCGGCGACCGCGGCGTTGCCGTCGGCGACCGTCTCCGTCTCCGCCCCCTCGCCCCGCACCGCGAGATCGATGCTGCTCAGGATGTCCGGATCGTCATCGACGATCAGAATCCGCTTGCCTTCGAGGCGCTTCCGGGCCATCCGTCCACCGTTCATCAGGATTCGACGCGCCCGCGTCGACGGGTCAGGAACGCGACGCCTCGCCGACCGGCGCCGGCGTCGTCTCCATTGTATCGCCGTCCGCCGTCGGTCCGGGCGTGGCGGTCCCGCTTTCTCCGCGGGCCGGGGCGGACAAGGCGTCGAGGTCGCCGTTCGAATAGGCGACGATGCGTTCGAGTTCGCCCTCGGTCATCCACGGCAGCGTGGCCAGCTTGTCGCGGAACCTGCCCGGCATCGGCTTGCCCTCACGCTCCCACTTCGGACGGCTCTTCCAGCGGCGGTGCATCCAGAGGTACTGCTCCGGGGCGGTCCGGATCATCGCCTCCATCGCCCGGTTGTACCGGGCCGTGATGTAGAAGAGCGGATCGGGCTGATCCTCCCATTCGTCCGGCGTGATGAAGTCGGTGGCGAAGAGTTCATACTCGAACTTCTGGTTGCGGCGGACCGCGGTGCCCGCCGCGATCGGGACCTCGTACTTCTTCGCCAGCAGCGCGATCGATTTGTAGGAGGACGCGAGGCGTCCGAAGAAAGGCACGAACAGACCGCGATCGCCGGCGTTCTGATCGGCGATGAACCCGATCTGCCCGCCCCGCCGCATGATGTCGAGCAGCTCCGGGGTGGCGCCGAACTTGGTGATGATCTGCATGCCGCGGGCTTCACGCATGCCGAGGATCCAGTCGTTGACGAGCGGATTGTCGAGCGGGCGCGCCACCGCCGCGATCGGATAGCCGAGCACCGACAGCATGAAGCCGAGCAGCTCCCAGTTGCCGCAGTGCCCGGTGATCAGCAGCGTCGGCTCGCCGAGCAGGACGCGGTTGATGGCGGGGGCGAGGTTGCCGAGCCTGACGTAGCGGGTCCACGAGGCGGGCGTCAGGAGGCGGGGCATCACGAGGGCGTCGACCATGAACAGCTGCAGCGTGTGCTGCACGGATCGCTCGCCGGTGCGTTCGACCTCCTCCTCCGTCATCTCGGGAAAGGAGAGTCGGATGTTTTCCTTCGCGCGTTCCCGATGCTTGCGGCTGAAACGCCAGTAGGCGGACCCGACCATCGACGCGGCTTCGAGCGTCTGGTCGACGTTGAAGCAGCCGAGAAAGCCCGCGAAGCCGCGCAACGCGAGATACTGGGCCCAGGCGACGGGAGGGGAGGGGACAGCCATGCGGAGGGGATTGTACGGCGCCGCTGCGCCGGGGCGTCGACGCGGACGGCGGCGCACGAAAACGGCCGCCGGAGGTCCGGCGGCCGCGGGGTGGTTCAGGGATGTCGTCGCCTCAGCGTGCGACCTGTCCGGTCAGGATGAAGAACCGGTTCGCGTTGAGCACCGGGATCTGCGCCTCGCGGGCCTGGTCGAAGAGACGCTGGTACGTGTCGTACAGACGTTGCTTCTCGAGGAACGCGTCGATCTCCGCCTGGCTCGTGGCGCCCGGCGGGAGCGGCGCCGGCTGGGGCGGACGCTGACCGAGGACGAGGAAGTCCAGGTCGCCCGGAAGGGAATCGCCGGTGACGACGGTCCCGCCCCACTCGACGATGCGGCTGCGGATGATGTCCGCCTCCACCTCGGTCGGGCGACCGTCGTTGTCGACGTCGAACTTGCCGTGGACGAGGAACTTGAACCGGTACTGCGGATCGTAGACCGCGTTGGCGAGCACATCGTCGCGGACGATCGGACGACCCGGGATCGCCCGGATGATCTTCGCCGTCGACGTCGTCTGCCCGACCTTGATCACCTGGATCGACGCCTTGCCGCGGGGCAGGTCGCCCAGCGCGTTGGGACGGATCGCACTCGCGGTGTCGTACACCTCGAAGGTCATGCCGAGGACGATGCGGTGGTCGCGGCCGCGATCGAGGAACACCTGGTCCTCGCCCGCCACGTCGATGACGCGGGCGTCGACCAGCATGTCCGGACTCGTGGCCCGGATGCGGGCCTCGTTGCGAAGCCGCTCCAGCTCCTTGATCTTGTCCGCGAGCACGACGTTGGTGTTCGTCGTGTCGTCCAGCTCCGCCTCGAGGTCGTCGATGCGATCCTCGTAGTCGTCGGTGAGCCGGTCCTTCGAACCCTCGATCTGCAGCAGCGTGTTGGCCAGATCCTGCTGGAACTGTTCATGCTCGTTGCGGTAGAGCGCGATCGTCGCCATCGCTTCGGCGATCTCGTCCGCGTGCTCGGTCTTCATCTGCGCCATCTGGTCGTCGAGCGACGCGATCTCGTTGTTCCGCTCGCCCAGACGCGTCTGCAGGGTCTGCACCTCGTTGAGGGCCCGACGCTCCGCGCCCTGCGCCTTCTGCAACGCGCCGAGCAGACTGCTCGAGTCCGTCGCCCCCATCGACTCGAGCTGCGCACGAACCGACGACGCCGTCGCATTCGGATCGCCGACCGCCGCCGTCGCAAGCTCCGCCCGCGAATCGAGCAGGTAGCGTGCGACCGACTTGCGGGCGCCGCTCGCCTCGCTCTCGAGACGCTGCATGCGATCGCCGCTCTGTTCCGACATCGCCACGTACGTCTCGAGCGTGTTCCGCATGTCCGACTCGGCCTGCAGGGCCTTTGTCAGATTCGCGTACAACGCGATCGAGAGCACGAGCAGGCCAATGCTGACGATGACGAACACCACCAGCGAAACAATGACTCCAGTCCCAGCGCCAGATCGCGCAGCCATAAGCTCAGCCTCCGAGGATCAAACCTCATTCGATATCCGGATCGCCCGCGGGGCGTTCCGCGACGATCCGGATCGTGCAGTGTCGGGAGTCGGGCCCGCCGAGTCAAGGCGACCACCCCGCCCGCTCACCCCCGATCTCTACGGGCCCCCGCCCGAAACGGTTGCTATTCTCAGGGGATGGAACCCGACCGGGCCGCTTCCGTGGGCGCCGACGGCCGACTCGACGCCGATCTCGAGTGCCGAGGCTGCCGCTATGCCCTTCGCGGCAGCGACCCGGCCGGATCGTGCCCTGAGTGCGGCCTCCCCGTCGCTGACACCCTCGAAGACCACCCCGTCTTCGCCCCCGCCCACTGGCTCGACGGCCTCCGGCAGGCCCTCACTCGCGGCGTGATCGGGGCGGCGCTCCTCATCGGCGTCGGCGTCATCCAGTGGGGCGGGTCCCTTCTGCTCAGCGGACCCGCGTGGCGAGGCCTCGACGCCATCCTCGAGAACGTGGTCATCATCCCCGAGATCGGCGGCTTTCTCCTGCTCCTGCTCGGATTCCACGGCCTCTTTCGCACGGAGGCGCCCCACATCGAGGTCGAAGCCCGCCGCGCCCGATGGGGACGCGCCGCCGTCACCACGGTCATCGCCCTCTACCTCGCCGGACTCCTCGTCCGCCTCGTCACCGGCGGCGACGCGGGCGCGCTGATCCGCTGGATCCACATCGTTCTGGCCGTGGGGATGGGCGTGGTGGCGGTGTTCGTGATGCTTCGCGCCCGGGGCCTCGCCGCCCGATTCCGCCGACCGCGACTTCGGCACTGGATGCCTGCCGCGACGGTGGTCTACATCCTCTCGATGGGCCTCAGCTGGATCCCCGTCTTCGCCGGCGGCGGGGTCCCCGTGTACTGGATCGCCATCGCCGGCGGCGTCCTGTGGCTGACGGCGGTGGCCACGGCGGCGATCCTTGGCTGGCGACTGCGCGCCGAGACCATCCGCGTCCGCGTGATGCAGGCGTCGCTCCGAGGCGCCGCGCGATGACCGACACAACGACCGACGCCCCCACCCTCATCTGCCAGTGCGGCTACGACCTGCGCGGCCTCGCCGACGACGCCCGATGCCCGGAGTGCGGCGTCGCGGTGGCGCACAGCCGCGCCCGCGCCGAATACGCCCGAGCCACCGCCCGGCCCATCACCATCACCGCCATCACGCTGCTCTTCGTGATCGCGGTCGCGTTTCTGCCGTGGATCGCGGGATCGCTCCCCGGCGGCGGCGGACTGCTGTGGACCGTCGCGCATCTCGAGGTCTACCTCGGACCGCTCCTGCTCGTCGGCGTCGCCGGACTCGCGGCGTGGGCGCGGGGGGATCACGCGCTCACGCCCGCCGCGCTGATGGTCGGCGGCGTGTTCCTCGTTCTTGAACTCGCACTCGTATTCCCCACGCCCCTCGCAGCATTCATCTACCGCGTCTCCGGACTCCACCTCGCCTGGCAACTCGTCAGCCTCCTGCTCGAACTGACGCTGATCCTGCTCACCGGACGCGCCCTCGCGGCGTGGGCGATCCGCATCGGCCGGCGCGGGCTCGGCGACTCCACCTGGGCGATCACCGTCGCCCTGGCCACCGTGGTCGGATTCCAGCG
Source organism: Phycisphaerales bacterium (assembly GCA_965227335.1). Taxonomy (GTDB): domain Bacteria; phylum Planctomycetota; class Phycisphaerae; order Phycisphaerales; family SM1A02; genus CBDDFV01. The sequence continues at coordinate 336,046 of CBDDFV010000010.1, read as the reverse complement.
CACGCAGCTCATGGCGTGGGTGATGCTCGATGCCACCGTCGCCGACAGCTTCGCCAGCGGCTTCGCCCGCTCCGCCGATCCGCCGCCCGGGGCGATCGCCGCTGTTGTCGTCATGTTTCTCGCCCTGGCCGCCCTCGCCGGGGTCGCGGCGTTCGTCGGCTGGCCTCGACGTCGTGTCGCCGATCCCGCCCAGCCGACCGCCATGCCCTTCCTCATCGCCCTGACCCTCACGCCGCTCTGGCTCGTCGGTCTGCTGGTCATCCCGGAACGCCTCGGGGCGCTCGGTCTGCCGGACCAGATCTTCGTGACGCTCCACGCCGCGATCCTGCTCGTGGCCATCCCGTGGCTCATCGCCATCCTCCGCGCCGCTGACCGGGCGAGACAGGGCGGGCCATGACCAGCGAACCGGGGCGGCGGGCTGGAGGGTCGCCGTCCTCCTGATCCTGACGATCGCTTGTCGCTCACCCCTGCAGCCGACGCCGCGCCGCATCCGCCCATCGGGAATCGGGGTCCAGCGCCAGATACCGGCGCCAGTGCCCCGACGCCTCCTCCCGCCGACCCAGCCGGTCCAGACACGACGCGAGATTGAAGTGGGCGTCGGCGAAGTCCGGGGCGGCGGCGATCGCGGCCCGCAGGCTCTGCGCCGCCTGCTCCAGGTCGTCCGCCTCCTCCTCGATGTCCGCGAGGTTGTACCACGCCGCGGCGAGCGTCGGATCCAGCTCCACCGCCCGGCGGAACTGCTTCGCGGCGCCGGCCGCATCGCCGGCCGTCCGCAGGCAGTTGCCGAGGTTGAAGTACGCCTCGGGGAACGCGGGACGAGCGGTGAGCGCGGATTCGTACGCCGCGATCGCCGCGTCGACGTCCTCCAGCGCCTCCCGATCCACGCCTCGCGCGAACCACTCGTCGGCGTTCGACGGTTCGTCAAACCGGATGGTCGCGGCGGTGTCGATTTGCGGCGCGGGGGCTTCGTAGTCCAGCATGAACTGACCGTCCGGCGCGATTCGCGCGGCGCCATGTTCGGCGACCAGCATGCCCGCCTCGCGAACGAGGCGCAGTTGCGCGAGCGGGCGTTCGATGTCGGGCAGAACACTCGAGAGCTGGCGGATCGTGCCGGCGATGTCCGCCGGCGCGACGCCGCGCTCCGTCAACTCCGCGATCGCCTGCAGCGAGACGAGATCCTGGAAGTCGTACCGTCCATCGTCGGAGCGGACGAGTCCGAGCGCTTCCCAGCGTCGGATGATTCGGGCGGGGAGTCCGAGGGTCTCGCTGCACTGTTCGGCCGTGAACTGGCGGCCTCGCCCCTCAGATCCGGTCCGCGCCTTGCGGAGTCCGATCCGTTCGAAGAACTGGTCCTCGGAGAGGATCTCGATGCGTCCGCCCTGGTCGCGAATCGCTTCGGCGCGTTTCAGTTTGTTGCTGATCGCCCCGTCCGCGTGCAGGGGCCAGCCGCCGAGCCCGACCACGAGCATCGTGGTGCGTCCGGACACCGAGCCGGCCACGGCGCCGCCGAGCCCGCGCACCAGTTCCGCGAGATCACGACGCGTCGTGGTGACGAAGCGGCCGGTGAAGGCGACGCGGGTCAGTCCCGGCGGGATGGAGCGCGGCGTGGCGTGGTGTCGGACAGGCGTGTTCATCGACGAGGGAATCATAATCGATGGCCGGCGGACCTGATGTGGGCGGGATTTCATGATTGCGCCCGGATCCCGGCGTTGCACGCGTGGATTCTCTGGCGATCTCCGACTATTTCAGCGGCGACCAGCATCGGATCCGCCGATTTGCCCTTGACGTGAAGTCCCCCTGAAGTACGTTCAGAACGGATACGGGCGGAAAAAGGCCGTGGTCGTTCGACTGGGGACCGCTTGGAGACCGGACGGTTCGGCGCGGCGGCGAACATGGGTTACTAGAGAGGAATTGGCGACAATGATCACGGAGAGATGTACGTCCTTCGGGACGGCTGCTTTGTTGTGCACCGGCGGCCTTCTGCTGACGGCGTCCGTTGCGTCCGCGGGCGATGTTCAGCCGGCGATCTGGTACGTCGACGATGACGCGCCGGATGATTCGGGCAAGGGCACCTCGTGGGGCGATCCGTTCCGGACGATCGACCATGCGTTGGCGGCCGCGGCGGAAACGCCCGTGCCGGACATCATTCGCGTGGCCCAGGGAACCTACGTTCCGGGAACGCTGACGGACCCGAAGGATCCGCGCTCGCGGACGATTCTGATCGACCAGCCCGATGTCGAAGTCCTCGGCGGCTACGCCGGACCGGGACTTCCGCATCCCGACTGGCGCAAGCCGGTGCTGTTCCCGACGATCATCGACGGCGCGCCGAAGCCCTCGGAAGGGCTCGCCGCGCAAAGCCCGGTCACCACGGTCGGCATGCTCAACCTGCCGCTGGCGGACGTCCCGGACATTCTGTCGGGCTTCATTTCGGCGGACTACGACGCGGCGACGCAGGTGTTCACCGCGACGGGCGTCGCGCTGGAGCTGGATCTCGGCGGACCGACGCCCCTGCCGATCACGGGCGGGACGATGCTGCTCTCGGCGTCGATCGACAACGACGGCGTCCTGACCGGCGGCGAGGTGTCGTTCGGCGGCTGGGTCGACGGGCGCGGCCCGGTCCTGCTCGAGGGCGAACTCGTCCTCATGGGGTTCGAAGACAACGGCGGGACCGTGCTCGAGTTTCTCGGCAAGGTCGTCGCCGGCGATCTGGCGCCGGGATTCGGCGGGGTCGGCGCCAACTTCGGCGTGGTCCTCAACCTCGGGCAGACCGGCTTCAACGGCGACTGGACCTTGGACATCAACACCGGCCCCATCGGGCTGGCGGGCGTGGCCCCCTCGGGGTCCGCTCTCGCCGGCGACGTCTGCGAGGACGGCGACGGCGACTGCTACGAACCGAACGGCACCCCCGGCTGCGACAACACCGAATGCTGCGACCTGGTCTGCGGCCTCGACTCGTTCTGCTGCGATGTGGAATGGGACCTCGCGTGCGCGGAGTTCGCGGGCGTGTTCTGTGAACTGCCCGGACCCTCGAACGCCTACCACGTGGTCACCATCATCGGCGGGGGGCCCGAAGTCGTCTTCGACGGCTTCACCCTCACCGGCGGCGACGCCCACGACGCCGAGATCCCCGGGGGCGGCGGCATGCTGATCATCAACAGCGACGCCAGCGTCGGACGCGTCGTCTTCACCCAGAACACCGGAGCCCTCGGGGGCGCCCTCGCCATCGAGACGGAAGGCCCCGACGGCGCCGCACGCCCCTTCCTCTACAACCTCTGGTTCGACAACAACGAAGCTTCCGACCGGGGCGGCGCCATCTACAACATGGGCGAGCCGACGATCGTCAACACGGTCGTCGTTTCGAACACCGCCCGCGGCACGAGCTTCCTCGGCGCCGGCGGCGGCATCTTCAACGGCGGCCTGATCACGCTCGCCAACTCCACCGTGGGGTGGAACCTCGCGGAGAACGCCGTCGGCGGCGGCGTCCGCAACAACCCCTTCGGCGGCGTCCAGATCGTCAACTCGATCCTCTGGAGCAACGAAGACGCCGAAGGCGACGCCGTGACCGCCCAGGTCTCCGGCGGCACGATCTTCGTCGACTACTCCAACGTCCAGGACGGCGCGGGATCATTCCCCGAAGGCCAAGGCAACATCGCGTCGACCCCCGGCTTCATCAACCCGCCCTTCCAGCCGGGCGGCGAACTCACCGGCGGCGATGGCGAAATCGACCTCGGCCTGCTCCCCATCTCGCCGTGTATCGATGCGGGCTCCAACAGCCTCGTGCCGCTCGACATCGGCAACCTCGACCATGACTTCTTCGACGGCAGCGGCTTCACCGAGCAGGTCCCCCTCGACCTCCACGACCAACTCCGCTTCGTCGACAACCTCAAGACCCCCGACCAGGGCGAAGGCAAGGAAAACATCACCGACATGGGCGCCGTCGAATTCCCGACCGTCCTCGGCGACCTGACCGGCGACGGCTACGTGGCGCCGCGCGATCTCGCGATCCTGCTCGCGGCGTGGGGCCTGTGCCCCGGCCCCGGCTGCATCGCAGACCTCACGATCGACGGTCTCGTGTTCGAAGCCGACCTCGCCACGATCATTCAGAACTGGAACCCGCCGCGCGGCATGGCGGGTCTCGAAGCGCCGAAACGGGACGAGATCGAACTGCCGCGCTGAGCCGCGCGACCCGTTCTCCGTCCCTGACGAACGCCCGACGCCGCCCGGATCCGCGTGATCCGGGCGGCGTTCGTTTTGCCGTCCGTCAGGGCGAGCCTTTTCCCGGACCTCCGTGCGCACGCCGCGCCGTTCCACAGGCGGGCGGCGGGGTTTGTCCATCCCGACTGGCGGGTCGTCCCGGCGCGGCCGATGTCATCCGAAGCACGGGGTCTCCGGCCGATCACCAGGGAAGGGTTGATTGCATGAACAAGCTGCTGCGTCCGTCTCCGATTCACTCCGCCTCGCTCACCGGCGCCGCGCTGCTTGCGGCGGCGCTGCTCACCGCGGGCGGTTGCGCCCCGCGGACGGGCGATCGCACCGTCACGTGGCGATCCGACGGCGTGCCGCACCATGAGCACGCTGATGCGCGTCACGACTGGTGGACGTATCAGTTCGTCTATTACCCGCGGGCCGAAGTCTACTTCGAGCCGTTCTCGCAGGAGTGGTGGTGGTTCGAGGACGGCCGCTGGCGCTCCGGTCTGGAACTGCCCGCCGGACGCACGACGTTTCGCCAGACGCCGACGGTGGTGTTCTTCCAGACGCCCTGGCCCTTCGTGCAGCACGGCAACGCCGTCGCGATGCACAACCCGACCGGCGTCCCGCATCAGGAAGGTTCGACCGATTTCGCCTTCACGCCCGCCGCGTTCGCGGCCCTGAACGGCGAGGATCCCTTCACGTACGAACGATTCGCCGCGCCGATGTCGACGCCGTCGTCATCGGAGCAGGTGGCGGGCGCCAGCGAGGAATGATCGCGCGGCGGGCCGCGCCGCACGGACCCGACCCGCTGACGAATCTGTGGGGGCTGATCAGCAACGACCCGACGGTGAGGCCCGTCGGGTCGTTGTGCAGTCGGATCCCGCGCCTGGGTGCTGTCGTCGCCCCCGACGCGACGGTCAACGCGCGGAGCCCATCCCCCGGAAGCGCGGCGGCGGCCGACGCCGGCAGGTCGCGGATCCACGTGACTCTGGTCCCGAGTGGCGATGGGTCCGGGAAAGACGTCGGCTTTGCCGACGATTGACTCAGAGCTCGACCAGCTCCATGTCCGACTCCACCGTCTGCGCGCCCGCCGGGACATGCACGTCCGACGTGAACGCCGTCAGACCGTGGTCCGACGACATCGCCTGACGCGTGTTCGCGGCGTTGAACGCCGCGGGATACTCCCCGCGGGCCCGGGCCAGCAGATCCATCGCGATCTGCGCCTCGCTCTTGCAGTAGTCGATCGACTCGATCGCCCGTTCGAACGCCTGCAGACGATTGTTCACGTTCTCGAACACGCCCGCTTTCTCCGCCCACGTCGCGCCCGGCAGGAACACGTCCGCCCGCTCCGTCAACGCATTCGGCAGCGTGTCGACCAACACCAGGAATCGATCGTCGCCGATCGCGTCCTTCAGATCCGACGTCACCCATTCGCTCGGGTAGTTGCCGGTGACGATCACCGCGTCCGGTCCGCCCTTTTTCAACTCGCGCACCATCGCGTCCGCGTCGAGCACCTTGCCGGAAGCCACGCCCTCCAGCACCCGACGCACGCCCCGCGCGTTCGGCGCCTTCTCCGCGTACAGCGTGAAGCCGTCCTTGAACGTCTTGTCCTCGCCCTCCGTCGGGACCGGCCCGACCGCGAACACCGCGTTCGAATCATGTTCGAGCGCGAGCAACGCGAGGTGATACGCATCCTCGCATGACAACATCGGGCTCACGATCACGCCGATCGACGAGGCGTCCGTCAGCCGCGTATTCACCACGTCGTACGCCGTGTCGTACGCCGTCGCCGCCTCTTCCATGGGGAGCGGCTTCTCGCCCCGCACGTGCGGGAGGCGGATGCGGTCTTCGTGGTGGATGAACTTCCAGCCGTAGCGCACCTCGTCCGTGATCCAGTAGCGGTTCACATCGAGATTCACCCGCGGCTTGATGCGATAGACCTCGCCCTTGTTGTGCTCGATCGAGATGTTGTCGCCCGAACACGTCATGCCGTCGATCGATGCGGCCTTCTGCAGGAACCAGACCCGCTGCTGGAACAGGAAGTCCTTGTCGAGCAGGGCGCCGACCGGGCAGAGATCGATCACGTTGCCGGAGAGCTCGTTGTCGAGCGCCTTCCCGGGGAAGACGTCGATCTGCTCGTAGGCGCCGCGCCCGTCGACCATCAGTTCCTTCGTCCCCGTCACCTCGTGCGTGAACCGCACGCAGCGGGTGCACATGATGCAGCGGTCGGAATACAGCAGCACGTGCGGACCCACGTCCTTCTTCGGCTGCTTGATCTTCTGCTCCTGGAACCGCGCCTTGCCCCGCCCGTACTGGTACGAGTAATCCTGCAGGTGGCACTCGCCCGCCTGGTCGCAGACCGGGCAGTCCACCGGGTGGTTGATCAGCAGGTACTCCATCACCGACTTCTGGTTCGCGATCGCCTTCGGACTGTCGGTGTAGACGACCTGACCTTCCGCCGCCGGCGTCTGACAGGTCGGCAGCAGCTTCGGAATCGGCTCCAGCTTGTTGTCGTTCCGCGGATTCGGCGCCCAGACCTCGGCCAGACAAATGCGGCAGTTCGCCACGATCGACAGGCCGGGGTGATAGCAGTAATGGGGGATCTCGATCTCGTGCTCCAGCGCGACCTGCAGAATCGTGTCGCCCTGGTTGAAGTCGAGTTCCTTGCCGTTGATCGTCAGCGTGGGCATGAGATCGCAGTTCCTGAAGGTCCGAAACGACCGCCGCGGCGTCGGGCGATGGCGAGAGCATACCGCCTGCCGACCCCGCCCCGGTCCCGAACGAAGATTGTGAATCTTATCACGAAGGCGGCGACGGGGCTCGCGCGGCTCCGCCCGCCCCCGGAAACCCCACACTCCCGCCCGACGCCGTGACCTCGGACGGTCAGATCTCGATCACGGCGCCCGTGTCGACCGCCGCGATCACCCCCGTCACACACTCCGGGGCGACCCCGAGCAGACGCGCCGCGGGTCGGAGATAGCTCTGCACCTGACCCGCGTACTTCTCCAGGCTCGACGCTCGATCCGCGGCGTCCGCCGGCAGGCCGGTCTTGAAGTCGACCACCCGGACCGAGACGACCCGCCCGTCTTCGTCGAGCGTGGCGTCGATCCGGTCGATCACGCCGCGCACGACTCGTCCGTCGTCCAGACGCGCGAAGGACTGCTCCCGGCGCACGCGCCGGCGCGCCGGGTCGCCGCCGTGCGACAGCAGTTGTCGCAGCGTCGGCTGTTCGAGCCAGACGAGCGTTTCGTCGATGCGGGCGTCGATCCACGCGTCCGGGCGTCGCGGCGTGGCCCGGCGGACCGCCGCTCGGAGCGGTTGGCGCTTCGCCTCGAACGTCTCGATCCACTCCACCTGCTCCAGCACCGCGTGCGTCGCGAGTCCGCGGTCGATCGCGTCGCGGTCCTGTCCGGCGAGGGCCTCGACGGCGCGTCGTCCGATGTCGCCCATGGTCGCCGGCGGTCGCGCCCGTCCCGGCCGCGCATCGCCCGCCCGATCGAACACGAGCGCTGCCGGCCGGGGTTCAGCGTCCACGGGATTCGGCGGCGGCGCCTCGTCCGTATCCGGCGGATCGTCGATCCATGCGTCGTCGCCACGTTGCGCGAGGACGCCGAGCGTGTCCTTGCCGGCGTTCGGCGCCAGCGCATCGCGGACGATGCGCACGGTGTCGTTCTTCGCCGCGTTCGACGGGGCCAGGATGTACAGCCCCTGTCGCGCGCGGGTCAGCGCGACGTACATCATGCAGATCTGTTCTCGCGCCGCCTCATTGGCGCGGGCCGTGATGAGGTCCGCGAGACCGCCCTCGGCCTCCCGGGCGTACTGCAATTCCTTGCGCGGCCGGCGGCAGACCCGCGTCACCTCGTCGTCGGGACCACGCTCCGCCACAAACTTCGAATCCCGGCCGCGGCCCAGCGTCGGCAATTCCGGCAGCACGACGATGTCGAACTCGAGGCCCTTCGCCTGGTGAATCGTCATCACCTCCGTCCGCGAACGCGCGATCGGCGCGATCTTCACCCGCTCCACGATCGAGATGAACTCCGCCGGACGCAGCGTGGCGAGATCGTCGTAGCGACCCGCGAGGTCGATGAGCTGGTCGAGACGCGCGAGCGCGGCGTCGTCGCAGGTCGCCGCCAGCTGACCCGCCAGCCACGCGACCGTATCCCCATACCCATCCGCCGTCAGCCGGCGACGTACGTCCCGGGCGGCGGCGCGACGAGCGGAGGCGTCATCCCGCAGCGAGGCGCCGTCCCCCAGCACCGGGCCGAGCGGCGTGTGGTCGAGATGAAACGCCGCCGCGCTGTCGTCCGGATGATCCGCCAGCTGCAGCGCATCGAGCACCACGTTCACCGCGGCGGAGTCGGTCAGCGCCCCGCCCCCGCGGCCCGATGCATCGATCCCCTGCGCCCGCAGGTCATGCACGATCGCGGCGACGAGATCGTTCGAACGCGTCAGACATCCGATGGTCAGATGCATGTTTCGCGCGCGGAGATCCGCGATGCAGGCGACCGCCGCGTCCGCCATCGCGTCCTTGCGGCGTCGTCCCGTGGCGTCGACCGCCCGCAGCTCCACGAAGCCGGGGAGCGTCGTCTTCTCCGTCGAGTGCGGCTGGAACCAGCGGCCCCAGTCCTCCCGGGCGGTCTCGTACTTCTCCAGCTGTTCGGAGTCGCCGATGCCGTCGAAGATCTCGTTGATCGCGCCGATGACGACCGGCGACGATCGCCAGCTGCTGGTCAGCGCCCGCGTGTTCATGCCGTGTGCATCGCCGGTGAGCCGCGCGGGCAGCGTGTCGAGAATGTCCGGGGCGGCGTTGCGCCACACGTAGATCGACTGCTTCACGTCCCCGACGCAGAGCAGCGAGCGGTCGCCGGGGTCCTGACTCGCGATCTCCTCCGCGATCGGACGCAGCGCCTGCCACTGGGCGCGGCTCGTGTCCTGGAACTCGTCGAGCAGCAGGTGGTGAAGCTGGCCGTCGATGCGATACCCCACGGCGGACGCACTGGTCTCGGCGAACGCACTGCGGACGAAGTACGGCAGGTCATCGAACGTCATCACGCCGCGCTCGCGTTTCAGACGCCGCAACGCGTCGTCGTAGATCGTGAGGAGTTCGTACGCCGCGATCGTCTGCTCCCGCAACGCCGCCAGCTCCGTCGCCTGCACGTGTCGGATCACGGGGAGATAGGCGTCGAGCACCCGCGGCTCGATGGGTTTGCGACTGAACTCGGTCGCGCCGGCGGCGATCTTCGGCGGCATGCCGTTGGTGAAGAACGCCTGCCAGTCGTGTCGGAGGGCCGCTTCAGTGTCCTTGGTCCACGCGGAAACCTGGCCCTTCGGCGTGGGCGGCGTGCGGCTGAGATGTTCGATCGCGCGGGCGAGATCGGCCGGTTCGAGTCGTCCGGGCGGGACCGGCATGTCCCACGCCCGGGCGGAGACGGTGTCGCGCCACAGCACATGGCCTTTCTCCACTTCGCCGAGCAGCGTGTACAGGATGCTGCGTCCGGCGCTCTGGGTGAGCCGGCGAAGCAGTTCGACGAACTCGTCCGGATCGCCGCGATCGAGCGCGGCCGTCAACGCCTCGCGCTGCAGGTTGACGCTCATTTCCTCGTCAATGATGGTCGCATCGGGCGGCGCGCCGGATTCCGCGGGAAAGGCGCCGGCGATGGCGGCGAAGAAGCCGTCGAGGGTGCCGATGCGAAGCTCGTGCGCACGCCGCGCGAGTTCGGCGAGCGTCGCCTCGACGTCGCGTGCGTCGAGATCGGCGACGCCGAGCGCATCGGCGAGGGATCGGCGTTCGTCCGCGTCTTCGCGTGCGTCGACGAGGCGGGTGAAGATGCGATTGCGAATCTCGCCCGCCGCGAGCCGTGTGAACGTCGACGCGAAGATCGTTCCCGGCGCCGCCCCCGCCGCGACAAGCTGGAGGTAGCGCGAGGTGAGTTGAAACGTCTTGCCGGAGCCGGCGGACGCGAGGATTCGTTCGTGGCGCAGTTGGAGGCGGTTGTCGAGTCGGATCGTCATTCGTCGCCTCCCTCGTCGTCGTCGCCGCCGCGCACGTTCACCTGGCAGATGCGGGCGAACTCGTCGAAGAAGCTGGAGTAGTCGCCGTTCATCTCGAAGTCGCCCGCGCGAATGGCCCGAACGACCGCGCGGGCCCGCTCGACGCCTTCGTCGATCTCGACCTGCGACCACCCGGCGGAGGTCCATCGCACCTGGTCGATCGCTCGTCCAAGCCGGAAGTAGCCGACATCGATCGGGCCGTCGCCGACCAGCGCCGCCCGCCGCGCGAGATGGGCGTACAGCGGCAACTGCAGGTCGGTCCACTCCCCGCGCTCGCGATGTGATTTGTCCGGCGAGGTGTCCGTCTCGCCGGTCTTGTAATCGATGAGTCGGTACCCAAGCTGCTCGTGCTGATCGATGCGGTCGATCTTGCCGCGAATCGGCATGTCCGGCTGGTCCCCGATGTCGAGGGTCGTCTTCTCCGGAAGGCTGGCCTCGATCTCGATGATCCGCCACCCCGCCTGGCGCAGATCCGCCTGCTGCCGGGCGAATCCGACGAGACGCTGCTGGAGCCGGGCGAGCTGAATGTGCACCAGCGGCGACCGCTGCCCGCCGAGACGCTCCGCCGCGAACGTGTCGAGCGTCTCGAACAGAAACGCCTCGATCCGTTGCGCATCCGTCTCGTCTCGCATCGCCTCCGTCTCGCCGAACGCCTGGAGAATGTCGTGCGTCAGCGTGCCGAACACGCGGGGCGGCAGTTCCGGATCCGGCGGCTCGATCTGCTCGAGACTCAAAAGACGACTCAACGCGTAGCGGTAGGGACACGTCAGATACGCCCTGAAATCGGTGACCCGCATCGAGGTCACCGGCGGCAGGTCGTCCGGCAGCGAGGGAATCGGAATCCCCGGGGCCGAAGGCGCGGCGGGCGCGCCCCACGGGCGACGAAGCGGCGCCGCCGGCGGGTCCACGAACGCCTTCATCCGGTCGCACGTCGCGCCATCCTCGCCCCACATCAGCAGACGACTCGGCAGCAACGGATCCCCCAGCCCGCTCTCACGACCCGCAATCACGTCAACCCGCCGACGCGAACGCACCGTCGCCTCCAGCAGATACCGATCCCGGGCCAGACGACGCGCATGGTCCGCGAGACCAAGACGACCGCGGATCGACTCCGGCAGGAAACCGTCCGTCCGCGCCGCCGCCGGCAACCGGCCTTCGTTCGCTCCCACCAGCACCGCGTACGGCGCCGGGTCGAGATGCAGTTCGAGCCAGCCCACCGCGTCGATCGCGCCGTCCGACGCGCCCCACGCCGCGCCCCGGCCCCGCGCAAACCCCAGCAGCAACTCCACGCCGTCCGTCCACGGGTGCGTCGCCGCCGTATCGATCGGCGCGGCGTCGGCGAACGCGTTCAGCAGTCGCCCCAGCGTCTCGCACGCCGCGGCCGTCTCCGGGTCCAGCCCGCGCACGCCCCGATACACCGACGCCAGCGCCGCTCCCGACGCGCCGGCAATCGTTGACAACGACGCCCCGTCGCCACGCGCAAACGAGCCGAGCATGTCGTCGAGCGCGGCGTCAACGGCACGCAACGGATCCGCCAGCCGGTCCTTGCCCACCCAGCCGTCCGGGGCCACCCGATCCGGACGCGCGGCGTTGAAGTACCGGTCCATCGCGGCGGGCCAGTCGCGTCGCAGATCCGCCCGCCGCGCCAGCCGACGCTCCACGTCCGGATGTCGCACCAGAGCCGCGAGGTCCCTGAAACGCCGCTCCGTCCGCCAGCGGACGAGCGTCTGCAGCAGACGGTACGGACGCGTCTGCGCAAGATCCCGACCCGCCGCGAGATGCACGTCCACACGCGCCCGCGCGGCATGTCGGCGCACGATCGGACCGAGCGCCTCGTCGGCCAGCGCGATGGTGACGTCGTGGACCGCGGCGTGGGGGGCGACGGTCGCCAGACAATCGAGCGTTCGCTGCGCCTGGTCTGCCGGCCGATCGACGAAGTGCACCGTGTCTGGTTCGAGATCGAGACGGGCGTCGTTCCAGTACGACGGCAGCGGGCGACCGGCGGCGTCGAAGTGAGGGGCGTACTCGGGCGGTGCGTGCACGATGTAGGTCACGCGATCGCCGAGCAGATCGAGCAGACGCTCCTGCGCGGTGGTGAGGTCCGCCGCGCCGATGACGATCACCGCGTCGACATCATCCCACGCCCCGCGTCGGTGGTGTCGGGCGTCGGCGAGCGCTTCGGCGGGATGGAGTCGATCGTGTTCGCGGAGTCGGCGGCGCTGGTCGCGCTGGATGTCGGCGAGCGCGCGCCAGCGCTCGACGTCGGCGGCGGGCGCGCCGAGCGTGGTCGCGGCGTCGGCGGCGTCGGCGAAGGTGCGCATCGCCGCGCTGAGTTCAAGATCGATCTCGTGCAGCCGTCGGGCGAGGGCGGGATCGAGGTCCGGGCGTGCGACGTCGAGGAGCGCGGCCCGCCACGCCAGGAAGGCCTCGGCTTCCGTCGCGAGCGGGCGTGAGGGATCGACGAGCCGTTCGAGCAGCACGCCGGGGGTCAGGGTCGCGGGCGGGATGAGGGCGACGTCGCGGGTCTCGGCGGCCTCGGCGAGACCGTGCAGCAGCATGCGACCCGCCCGGCGACCGGGCGTGACGCAGATGACGCGTCCGAGGTCGATCGCGACGTCGGCGGGGGTCGCCGCGCCGAACCGGGGCGGCGCCGGGGGCGGATCGAAGAGGCTGTCGGGAATCGCCTCGGGGCCGGGGTCGGTCGAGACGACGGCGGCCGCCGGCGTCGATGCACGTTCAAGGAGGAACGCGGTCGCGGCGGACAGCAGCGGCCGGTCCCATTCGACGAAATGGCGTGTCGCGGCCGTCACGTCATGTCCCCCCAATCCCGGTTTCGGCGTCCGCCAGGCCCCTGCATGTTCGAATGTTATTCGGGTAAGCTCCGAACTGGAAGAGGGTTGCGGCGGTCGGTCCGGAAAAGGGAGATTTTCTTTGCTGCGTTTGAGTTTCGTGTTATTCTCTCATAACGGAGAAGGGTGCCGAAAAGACAACATCGGGGCTGGGCTGGCAGTGGGGGCTGGCCTAGTCCTTTTTTCATGCGCTGATCGAGTTCGGGCGGCGTCCCTTCGCGGGCGAGCGTTCCGGGTGAGTCGATTCTGTTTGCTCAGTCGTGAGGCAGTCCACGCACGGGCCGGCGCGAACGCGTCGCGATCACGCGTACACTGCCTGCATGAGCATCACCTACCGACATGCGACGCTCGACAACGGACTCACCGTCATCGGTGAGGTCGATGCGAATCTCCATACCGCCGCGCTCGGCTTCTTCGTCAAGACGGGCGCCCGCGACGAATCGTCCGAACTCATGGGCGTCAGCCATTTCCTCGAGCACATGATGTTCAAGGGCAGCGACACGCGTGACGCGGCGGCGGTCGATCGCGACTTCGATGACCTCGGCGCCGTCCACAACGCTTACACATCCAACGAGATGACTGTCTTCTACACCCACACGCTGCCCGAGCATCTGCCCGCGGCGGAGGAGATCCTCTCCGACATCATGCGCCCCGCCCTCCGCGAGCAGGACTTCACCGAAGAGAAGTCCGTCATCCTCGAAGAGATCGCGATGTATGACGACCATCCGTTCTGGGTGCTGTACGAACGCGCGATGGAGGCGTACTACCGCGAGCATCCGCTCAGCCACCGCGTGCTCGGAACCCGCGAGACGATCACCGCCCTCGAACGCAACCAGATGCAGTCGTACTTCGATCACCGGTACTCGGCGGACAACACGGTCGTCGCGTGCGCCGGCGCGATCGACTTCGACGCGTTCGTCGCACGAATCAACGATCACTGCGGACAGTGGCCCCGCACCGACGTCGCCCGCGCCTACGAGGCGCCGCCGACCCCGGCCGACGACATGGTCGACGTCAAGTCCAGCCAGGTGAACCGGCACTACCAGTTGATGATCACGCCGGCCCCGGCGTTGCAGGACGATCGTCGGTTCGCGGCGGGGATGCTGGCCCAGATCCTCGGCGACGCCGAGGGGTCGCGTCTCTACTGGGCCCTCGTCGAGACCGGGCTCGCGGAGGAGGCGCAGGCGCAGTTCGACGGACGCGACGGCGTCGGCGACTACCTGCTCTACTTCTCGTGCGATCCCGATCAGGCGGGGGCGGTCGAGCGGGTCGTCCACGAGGAACTCGCGAAGCTCGTCGATTCCCTTGACGAGGACGACCTCGAACGCCAGCGGAGCAAGGTCGCCACCGCCGCGACGCTCGCGAGCGAACGCCCGGCCGGCCGCATGCAGCGGCTCGGTCGGCAGTGGACGTACTTCGGCGAGTACCGGCCGCTCGAATGGGAGCTCGAGCAGATCAACGCGGTGACGCTCGCCGATCTGCGGGCCGTGTACGACGCATTCCCGTTCTCGCCGATGGTCACCGCGACGCTGCGCCCCGAAGACGCGTCGTGAGGCGTGCGGCGGTCATCCCGTCGACGGCGCGTCCTCCGGCCAGGGGGCGCCCTCGGCCGTGGTGAACATGCCGTCGGGGAGGACCTGCGTCGTCGAGATCCCGGTGATCTGCATCCGCCCGCGATCGCCCGAGAGCATGATCCGACCGACCTTCGTCCAGTTCCGCCACGGGACCTGGAAGCGGGGCCGCTCATCGGTCGCAGTCGCAAAGAAATCCCACTGCTCGACCAGACCCGACGCCTTCGCGACGTAGAACTCGTACCGGTTCTGCGGGGTCACGCCGACGCCGTCGAACGTCGCCGAGATCACGTCCGCGTCCCGGCCGTCCACGGTCGTTCGTTCGCCGACGTACTTGAGCGTCACCCCCGAGTCCTTCAGCTTGTACGGCGCGAAGACCCAGTAGGCGTCGTTGATCCACGCCCGCTCCCCCTGCTCCAGCATCGTCGCGCGAGCCTCCGGATCGTTGATCGGCGCCAGGTCCCGCCACGCCCGCCCCTCCTTCGTGTTCAGATTGAACGCGACCACCTGACGCTCCCCGTCATTCACCCACTCGACCCGCACCCAACCCGTGTGCGTGTCCCACGTGTGCGTCCGCCCGCTGAAGAACGTCCACCGCAGGTACCGCGTCTCATCCCACGCGCGGCGGCCGCCCATCGCCGCCATGGTCCGATCCGCCAGCGCGATCGCCTTTTCGTCCGACGCCTCCGCCCGGAATCCCTTCGCCGCCGGATTCGCCTCCCGGGCCGGCTGCGACGCCGCCGGACGCGATGTCGGCTGTGACGCGGGCTGCGCGATCGCGATCCCGGCCCCCAGAACGAACGAACACGACACGGCGGCGCAGATGACGATTCTCATCTCGATGACTCCATTCGAAAGACAGACGTTCAGCGGTACAGCAGCGAACGATGATAGATCACCACCTCGCCCCGGCCCCAGTCGACCCAGCCGGGAAGTCGCTCCACCTCGACGTACCCCGCCTCGTCGAGCGTGGCGAACGTCTCGTCGCTCACCGCGTGCGGATACAGCATCACCGCCCACGCCGGCGGCGGATCAAGTCGCGGCAGACGCTCCGGGAGATCCCGGCCGTGCCGCAGACTGTGCACCATCACCAGGTCCGACGGGCGGTACGCCTCGAGCACGCCGTGGGCGAGCCCGATCGCCAGGACTTCGTCATCCGGCTCCCGCCGCTCGTCGACGATCGCCATCGCCTCCCGCAGCGGCTGCTTCGGCGGACGCAGGGCGAGGTCCGCGCCCCAGCTCGCCACGAGCGCGGCCGCCGCCAGCACCGAGACCGGCCGCACGCGTCCCCAGAGTGTGACGAGTCCGAGGGCGATCGCGAACAGCGCGCCGGGCATGATGAACAGAGCGAATCGCGCGTAGACCCAGACGTCGGCGATGAGCACGGTGGCGATGAGGACCGGCAGTCCCGCGAGGAGGAGGCCGAGCGCCCGCCGCGTCCCGGACGTGCGCACGCCGGCGACGAATCCGACGGCGAACAACGCCAGGCCGGGGGCGGCGGCCCACGCCGTCCATGCGCCGCCGAACTGCCAGAACAGGCGGACGCCCTCGGCGCCGAAGAGACCGGGCGTCCCCTCGTCGGCGTTCTGCAGCATCGCCCGCCGGGCGAGCAGATCGGGCAGCGCGGGCGCGTAGAGCGTGAGCGTCCAGACGGCCGCGAGACCAAGCGCGATCAGCGAGCCGGTCGCGTGTCGGCGGGTCGTCTGGTCCCGCAACGCGAGGAGATGCACGACGCCGTGGCCGATGAAGAACATCGCGGCGACGAAGTGGGTCCAGACCGCGAGGGTCGCGAGCAGGGCGTAGAGCAACAGCAGCCCGACGTCCCCCCGGCGTGTCCGCATGAGGTTCACCCAGGTCGCGGCGGCGCCGAGCGCCATGACCATCGCGTAGCCGCGGGCTTCCGCCGCTTCGAGAATCATCACCGGCGCGAGGGCGGCGAGGGCGCCGGCGATCAGGGCGATGCGTCGCCGGTCGAGTTCGCGTCCGATCCCCATCAGACTGCACACGGTGACGACATGCGCGACCCACGACGGCAGCCGGGTCGCAAGGATCCAGCCGATGAAGGGTTCGAAAAGGGTGAAGCTGACCCACGCGGCGAGGGAATGGCCGATGTGATTCGCCAGGTCGAAGAGGTTGCCGATGACGACGCCGGGGCCGTGGATGCCGAACGACGTCCACGCCGCGACCTCGTCGTACCAGACGCCCTCGTTGAGACGCAGCAGGGGGGCGAGGACGGCGAGCACGATCACGCCGAGCGCCGCCCGGCGGCCGAAGGGAGGCCACGCCGGCAGTCGGACGGGCGGTCCGGAGCGGCGGGCGAACCGGGCGATCAGTCCGACGCCCACGGGCGTCAGCAGCGCGGCGACGACGAGCATCACCCGGAGCCACGAGGCGCCCTGGCGGAGCGGCTCCGGCGTGCGCAGTCGGGCGGGGTCGGGATGCTGCGCGATCGCCAGCCACCGCTCCGGCGTCAGCCATGCCGCGAGACCGACCATGACGAGCGCGGCGGCGATCACGAGCACGCCGGTCGGCGTGCGCCACAGGGCGAGGGATGGTCGGCGGGGATCGGCGGGCACGGAGGGATCATCGGTCCCCGCGTCCGGGAGGGCAACCCGGCCGGATGATCAGATGTCTCACGTGCCGGAAACCGAGACAGGCGACGCCGAACAACGTAAGGTCTGCTTGATCATCAGGTCCGCGCTCGCGGGCCGGCGCATCCCGAGGAGGTTTTCCGCATGCCTGACATCATCGACTACCAGATCATCGGCGACGACCTGCAGGCCGTGATCATCACGCTGGATCCGATGGAGGCCGTCGTCGCCGAAGCCGGCGCGATGATGTACCTCGAGGACGGCGTCGAAATGGCGACCTCGCTCTCCATGCGTGAGGACGGGGCGGGCGTCTTCGGCAAGCTGTTCAAGGCCGGCAAGCGGCTGGTCACGGGCGAGAGCTTCTTCATCACCATCTTCGCCAACGAGGCGGCGGCCCGACGCGACGTCGGCTTCGCGGCGCCGTATCCGGGTCACGTGGTGCCGATTGAACTGCAGCATCACGGCGGCGAGATTACGTGTCAGAAGGACGCGTTTCTCTGCGGCGCCCGGGGCGTCGACGTGGACATCGCGTTCCAGAAGCGGCTCGGCGTGGGCTTCTTCGGCGGCGAAGGGTTCATCCTGCAGCGGATCCACGCCCCGGAGGGACACGGGCAGGTCTTCCTGCACGCGGGCGGATCCGTCATCAAGCGTGAGCTTCAGGCGGGGGAGACGCTGCGGGTCGACACCGGCTGCCTGGTGGGCTTCGAGCGGTCGGTCGACTATCGCATCGAGTTCGTGAAGGGGATCAAGAACAAGATCTTCGGCGGCGAGGGCTTCTTCTACGCGGTGCTGCAGGGACCGGGCACGGTGTGGCTGCAGACGTTGCCGTTCAGCCGTCTCGCCAACCGCATCTACGCCGCCGCGCCGCAGACCGGCGGTTCGCGGAAGGGCGAGGGCTCGGTGCTCGGCGGGGTCTGGGATCTCGTCAGCGGCGACTGATGTCGAACCTGCACGTTACTTCCGCCCGGCGGATCGAAGGGATGCATGCCTGATGCGCTGACCGCCTGGGACTGGGCGGTCCTCGCCCTCTACGCGCTCGTGTTGATCGGGAGCGGGCTGTGGCTGTCCCTGCGTGCGCAGAAGGGGGGACGTGATTACTTCCTCGCGGGCGGCTCGATTCCCGCGTGGGCGGCCGCGATGTCGCTCGTCGCCACCGCGCTCTCCGCCGCCACGTTCATCGGCGGACCGGAGCAGGCGTTTCGCGGGGACCTGACCTATCTCTCCGCCAGCATCGGCGGTCTCCTCGGCGTCGGGGCCGTGGCGATCTTCTTCATTCCCGCGTTCTACCGGGAGCGGGTGACGACGGTCTACGAACTGCTCGAACGACGCATGGGCGTCGGCGCCCGACGTGCGTCCAGCGCGATGTTCATGCTCGGACGAATACTCGCCAGCGGCGCCCGGATCTACATCGCGGCGATCCCGCTCGCCCTGCTCCTCTACGGCGACCTCACCACGTCCGGCATGATCAGCGCCGTCGCCATGCTCACCGTCGTCGCCGTCGCGTACACCCTCTTCGGCGGCGTGCGGAGCGTGATCTGGTCCGACGTCATCCAGACCATCGTCTTCGTCGGCGCCGCCGGGGCGGCGATCTGGCTGCTGCTCGACCGCATCCCCGCCCCCGTTTCCGAGATCCTCGACGGGCTGCGCGAACCCGCCCCCGACGCGGCGTCCAAACTCACCGTCATCGACGTCGCGCCGGACCTGACGAAGAATTACACGCTCTGGTCCGCCCTCATCGGCTGGACGCTCTTCAACATGGCCGCGTACGGCGCCGATCACGACCTCGCCCAGCGCATGCTCACGTGCAAGACGGCGGCCCGCGGCGGGGCGTCGGCGATCGGCGCGATCCTGATCGGGATCCCGATCACCGCCCTCTTCATGATCATCGGCCTGCTGCTGTTCGTGTTCTATCAGCGGCCGGACCTCATGGGCGACGCCGCGCCCCTCGCCTCGCCCGACGACACCCGTACCACGTTCCTCAACTACATACTCAATGAAACCCCCGCCGGGCTGCGCGGCCTGATGATGGCGGGCCTCTTCGCGGCCGGACTCTCAAGCCTCAACTCCGCCCTCAATGCGATGGCCTCGACCTTCGTCAACGACTGGTACATCCCCCTCCGCGGCCGGACCACCACCCCCGAAGATGAAGTCCGCATCGGACGACGCGCGGTCCTCGGCTGGGCCGTGGTGCTCGGCGCGGTCGCTTCCGGATGCGTCGCCATCCATGACCCGGAGAAGACCTCCCTCATCGACTTCGCCCTCGGCGTCATGACCCTCGCCTACGGCGGACTGCTCGGCGTCTTTCTCACCGCGATCTTCACGAAGCGCGGCAACAACGTGAGCGCCATCGCGGCGCTCGCGGTCGGAACCGCCAGCATCGTCATCTTCAGCGTCACGGAATCGTGGCTGGCGTTCCCGTGGCGGATGGCGATCAGCGTCGGCGCGGCGTTCATCGTCTGCCTCGCGGGCGCGCGGCGGCCGGAGGCGGCTCATGTCTGAACTCGCGGCCGACCTCGGACTCTTCCCCCGCCCGACCCGCTGCCGCGCCGTCGGCGGCGAAGCCCGCATCCCTGAACGCCCGACCATCGCCGGCGTCCCCGACGCGTGGACGCCCGACGGCTTCGCACGCGTCGATGCACACGACGCGTGGGCGATCGTCTCGCTCCGCCCCGACGCCGATCCGCCCGGCGGGTACCGACTCCGCCTCGCCGCCGACGCCGCGCGACTCGAAGCGGGCGATGAATCCGGCGTCCGCGCGGGGCTCGTCACGCTCGCGAGGCTGGCGAAACGCCGCCGCCGGCCCGGGCTCGAGATCGTCGATCGTCCCGCCTTCCCCGTGCGCGGCGTCATGCTCGACGTCTCGCGCGATCGCGCGCCGACGATGGACCATCTGCAGGCGATCGTCGATCAACTCGCGGCCTGGAAGATCAACCACCTCCAGCTCTACACCGAACACATGTTCGCTTACACGGGACACGAGATCGTCTGGCGCGGCGGCGACCCCTTCACGCCCGACGAGATCCGCACGCTCGACGCGTACTGCGCGCAGCGCGGCGTCGAACTCGCCGCCAACCAGAACTGTTTCGGCCACCTCCACCGCTGGTTCCGCCACGAACCGTATCGCGACCTCGCCGAAACCCTCGGCGACTGGGACTTCGACGGGACGCCTCGCGCCGGCGGCTTCAGCATCTGCCCGATCGACGACCGTTCGGCGCCCTTCATCGAATCGCTGCTCGATCAGCTCATGCCGTGCTTCACGTCGCCGCGCATCAACATCGGGTGCGACGAGACGTTCGACGTCGGCCAGGGACGCTCGCGGGAGGTCGTGGCCGAACAGGGCCGGGCGTCGGTCTACGCGTCGTTCGTGAACGGGATTGCACAGGCGGTGAATCAGCGCGGCGGGCGTCCCATGTTCTGGGCCGACATCGCACTCCGCGACCCGCGCGGCCTCGACGAACTCGACCGTTCCCTTCTCGCCCTCGCCTGGGGCTACGAACCCGATTCGCCGTTCGACCAGTGGCGCGACGCGCTCCCGGCGGCGGGGTTCGATTTCTGGGTCTGTCCCGGCACGAGCACATGGCGATCGATCACCGGGCGCACGACCGAACGGCGGGGCAACCTCCGCGCCGCGACGAGCCACGGCGTCGCGGGCGGGGCGACCGGATGCCTCGTCACCAACTGGGGCGATCTCGGACATCGTCAGCAGTGGCCGATCGAACTCTACGCCCTCGCCGAAGGGGCGAGCGCCGCGTGGTCGGGTCCGGACGGCGTCGACGAGACGCTCAGTCCCACCCTCGCGGATGAAGCGTTCGGCGCGCCGGCCCTCGGACCGTGGCTCGATGAACTCGGTGATCTCGACCGCGAACTCCGCGTTCGCACCGGCCTGAAGAATGCGACGGAAGTCTTCACCGACTATCACCGGCCGTGGGGCGAGGATCAGGAGCGCGGCGACGCCGCCGAATGGCGCGGGATGCGCGATCGACTGGAGGATCTCGCGACGTGTCGCCCGACGGTCGACGATGACCAGATCGCGCGGGAACTCGAACACACCATCGAAGCGGCGCGGATTGCGATTGATCGTGCGGTCGCGCGGCGGACGGGCGTCGGTCGCACGGCCCGGGCCGCGCTGGCGGGTCGCATTGATGATCTCATCGCATCGCACCGCGAGTGCTGGCTGGCGCGATGTCGTCCGGGCGGTCTGGATGATTCGTGCGGACACGACGAAGCCGTCGCCGTTGCGCTTCGATCAGGCTGACGCGGTCGAGTCGCCGAGGACGGCGTGCAGTTGTTCGAGCAGGCCGCTCGCTTCCCCGTGGTCCAGCGAATCCGCCCGCCAGTGCAGGTCGAGTCCGGCGCTGCCGTGCCTGGGGATGATATGGAAGTGGACGTGCGGCACGGCCTGGTGCGCCTCCGGTCCGTTGTTCTGCAGGATGTTGTAGGCGTGGGCGCCGGTGACCTTGAGGATCGCCCGGACGAGGCGGGGCAGGACGCGGCCGATCGCCGCCGCGCTCGCATCGGACAGTTCGTGCAGGTGCGCCTTGCGTTCCTTCGGAATCACCAGGGTGTGTCCGGGACTGAGCGGCATGATGTCAAGGAACGCGAGCACATGATCGTCTTCGTACACGCGATGACACGGGATATCGCCGTCGAGGATCTTGTCGAAGATGGTCGGCTCGGACATGACTTGGTTCCTTACATCACGGCTTCAACATCGCGGGAGTGCTCGGCGTGGGGATCGATCTCGAGGTAGCGACCCAGAATCCCGACGCCGATGTAGAAGGGGATCGTGTCGATCAGCGCCGCGACGATCTTGAAAACGTAGCCGCTGAAGATGAACGCCCACAGCTGCGGCCACAGAGTGCGGCCCTCTTCGAGGGGCAGGCCGCGGGCGAAGTAGTGCGTGATCGTGATGACGGCGAACGAATCGACGAACTGACTGACCACCGTCGACCCGTTGTTGCGGAGCCAGAGGTGCCGGCCCCGCGTCAGGTGTTTCCAGAAGTGGAAGAGGTAGACGTCGCAGAACTGCGCGGCGAGGTACGCGATCATTGATGCGGACACCGCCGCCAGCGAGAGCTTGCGGATCTGATAGAAGGCGTACTGATAATCGTCGGTCGACGGCACGCCGTTCGTCAGCGGCGGCGGGTCGAGCTTTCCGCCGATCCACATGATGAACATGACCCAGATGTTCAGCAGCAGGCCGACCCACACCACCTGGTTCGCGCGTCGCCGGCCGTAGAGTTCGCTGATGAAGTCCGTGCAGAGAAACGTCAT
The DNA here is from genome assembly GCA_965227335.1 of Phycisphaerales bacterium. Taxonomy (GTDB): domain Bacteria; phylum Planctomycetota; class Phycisphaerae; order Phycisphaerales; family SM1A02; genus CBDDFV01. Next base: position 313,519 of record CBDDFV010000010.1, on the reverse strand, counting down.
CGGGTACGGCAGCACGCCGATCGCGAGGATGAACGGCACGTCGACGCCGAGCACGGTGAAGGAAAGATCGATGAAGCGCGACGTGCCGAGAATGTTCAGCATCGTCATCGAGCCGAGGAACAGACCCGCGATGATGAGAAACACCCGCTCGCGTCGGGCGTGCAGGTGCGAGGCCTCGATCGGATGCAGCTTCGTGCCTTCCGCCATGGCGGGATGGTAGCACGACACCCCGCCTCCGGCCGGACGCCGCGCGTGCGGGGCTGGCCAGCCGCGACGGAGCGGCGAGAAACAGTCTAGACTGCCCGCCATGTTCGCCCGCGAAGTGGAGAACCTGCGTCGGACGATTCTCACGCACGGCCGACTCGACGAGCTGCTCGACGCGGCGCTGCGCGAGGATCTCGATCGCGCGGGAGACGTGACGACCGATGCGTTCGTCGACGGCGTCGCCACGGGCCGCGGCGTGATCCGCGCCCGCGAAGCCGGCGTGGCGTGCGGCTGGTCGCTGCTCGAAGCCCTGCCCGGATTCACGGATCAGTGGTTCGACGACGCCCGCACCGAAACCGTCGACGGCGATCGGCTTGAACCCGGGGCGATCATCGCCCGGCTCGCGGGCCCGCGGCGAAAGCTGCTCACGATCGAACGCACGATGCTCAACATCATCGGCTGGCTCTCCGGCGTCGCCACCGCCGCCGCCGCGTACGTCGACGCCGTGCAGGGAACCGGCGCCCGCATCTGCGCGACCCGCAAGACGACGCCGTCCGTCCGCGTCTTCGAGAAGTACGCCGTCGCGTGCGGCGGCGCGGATCCGCATCGCTTCGGCCTCTTCGACGCCATGCTCGTCAAGGACAATCACCTCGCCGGCGCGCCGCTGGATGAACTCCCGTCCCGACTCGACGCCGCCGCCCGGAAGGCCCGCGCCGAGCACCGACTGTCGTTCGTCGAGGTCGAGGTCGACACGCTCGAACAACTCGATCGCGTCCTGACCTGTCGGCCCGAGACGATCGACATCATCCTGCTCGATAACATGAGCCCCGACGACCTTCGCGCGGCCGTCGCCCGACGCGACGCGGAACGACCCGCCTGGCGACTCGAAGCCTCCGGCGGCGTGACGCTGGAGACGGTGCGCGCTGTCGCCGAGACCGGCGTCGACCGCATCTCCGTCGGCGCGATCACGCACTCCGCGCCCAGCCTCGACGTCGGACTCGATCTCGAATGAACACGCCCGCCGATGAACTCGCCGCCTGGCCGGAGACGCTCGAAGCCGTCGCGGCGGCGACCGGGTTCTTCAGGACCGTGCACGTGGTGCGGGAAACCCCGTCCACCATGGACGCCGCCCGTCGACTCGGTCTCGACCCCGGCGACCTCGTCGTGGCCGGTCGTCAGACGGCGGGCCGGGGCCGGCGCGGCCGGCTCTGGGCGGACACCGCCGCGGACGGCGTCGCCATGACGATTGCGATGGAGATGACCTCGGTCGAGCGGCTCTCCGTCGCCGCCGGCCTCGCGGTCGCCGACGCGGCGTCAACCTTCGTGCGGACGCCGATCGGCGTGAAGTGGCCGAACGATGTGCTCGTCGGCGATCGCAAACTCGCCGGAATCCTGATCGAATCCGCGGACGGCGTCGCCCTCGTCGGGATCGGCGTCAACGTCGGCCAGTCGTCGTTTCCGGATCAGATCGCCGCCGCCGCCATCAGCCTCCGCATGGTGTGCGACGAAGAGGAACGTGTCTGCCCGACCCGGCTCGACGTCATGTCCGCCGTGCTGCCCGCGCTGCATCGCATGATCGAACTCGATGACGAAGCGCTGGCCCGCGTCTTCGAAGCGCGTCACGCGTGGACCGGCCGGCTCGTCACGCTCCACGACGGCGCGACGGAACGGACGGGATTCATCGATGGATTTCACCCCGGGCGCGGTCTTCGCTGGCGCGAGCCCGGAAGCGTTGAATCGGTCTGGATTCCCGGCGCCGGCGCGCGGATCGTCGGGTAGGATTGATCCACGCATCGGACGAAGGGATCCGACGCGGGCCGGCCACGACCGCCGGCGGTCTCACACAGGGAGGCGGGCCATGGTCCATGACCGTGCCGACGGCTGGGGCTTGACGGGGGCTCGACGACGTGCCGTGCACGCAGCGATGCGGGCGATGACGGTGGGCCTCCTGATCGCCGCCGCGACGCCGGCGTGGGCGCAACCGAAGCGTCCGGGTCGGGCGCCGACGGCGTACGAGCAGCAGCAGAATGTGAAGATCGAGCGGGCCGCCGCGGCGGGGGTCGAGGACGTGTCGCCGATGGCGGCGGGTCTCGAACAGGTGCAGTTGCAGTCGGCGACGCCCATCGGGTTCGAGCAGGTGCTGGTGCTGCAGGGGGTCGAGAATCGGTACGCGCGCGCGAACGGCGGGCTGTATGCGTTGTTTCCGCAGTCGGTGTACGCGTCGCCGAGCGGTCGGGGGGCGCCGCTGGTGCCGCCGGGGACGGTGTTCTATCTCAATCCGCCGCGCGAATATGCGATGAACCCGCTGCCCACCTACGAGCCGTCGCCGAACGCGATCGCGCCGCCTCGCATCGACACGCGGATTGTGGAGGACGGGGCGTCGCCCTCGCCGCCGCGGCGCGGGACGACGTCCCGGCGGGCCGCGACCGACGTGGTCCGCGACCGACGCGCGCCGGCGATCATCACGCCGTTTACCGGTCCGGAGACCGAGCCTCCCGCGATTCTGTCGAACGAGACCTACCGGCGGAGCCGCATTCGCGAACTCATGAGCCGCGCCGCGGAATCCGAGTCGGACGCCGGCTGAGACGCCGCGTCGCCCGGGTTCAGGTCGTGCCGAAGAGCCGATCGCCCGCGTCGCCGAGACCGGGCCGAATGAAGCCGTTGTCGTCGAGTTCGCGGTCGAGCGCCGCGGCGTAGATCCCCACATCGGGATGCTCCGCGTTCAGCCGCCGCACGCCCTCCGGCGCGCAGATCAGACAGATCAACCGAATGTCCGTGCAGCCCTGCGCCTTCAGGTGGGACGCGACATGGCAGACGGAGCCGCCCGTGGCCAGCATCGGATCAATGATCAGGGCCGGGCCGGCGGCGACATCATCGGGGAAGTTCTCGTAGTAGTGCACCGGCTGCAGCGTCTTCTCATCGCGGTAGACGCCGATGTGTCCCACCCGCGCGTCGGGAATGAGATCGAGGATGCCGTCCGTCATGCCGATGCCCGCCCGCAGGATCGGGATCAGCGTTACGGGATGACCGAGCGCGACGCCGTCCATTGTCTCCAGCGGCGTGGTGATGGTGCGCGGCTGGGTGGCGAAGTCGCGCGACACCTCGTAGGTCATCAACGCCGCGATCTCGCTGAGCAGCCGACGAAAGTGCGCAAAATCCGTGTCGACCGCGCGGACCTGCGTGAGCTTCTGCTGAATGAGCGGATGCTCGAAGACGTGCAGATTCGCCAGCGACGCCGGATCAGGCGCGGCGGCGGGCGACGGTGATTCGGCGGCGGGATCAGGCATCAGGCGTCGTCCAGGTCCCCGGTGGGCGCGATGACGATCTTCGTCTTCACGGGCGACCGCCCGTACTCGTCGAAGATCACGAGGTCGTTCGGCGAATCGTCGCGCAACACGCCCCGCGGAATGTACGAACGGATGCGCGGCCCGACGCTCCGGCCGTCCGCGTCGGTCACGAAGTAACGTCCGAGATCAAGACCGTTGACGATCACCCGCCCCTTGCCGAGACCCGAGGCGTCGAACCACAGTCCGCCCGCGTCGTGGCCGTCCGGCGTGTCGAACGCGGCCCGGGCCCAGATCGGCGCGCCGTTCTTCGATCGACGCGCGGCCTTCGGCGCGGCCTGAAAATCATCGTCGCCCGGCGTCTCCCATCGCGCGAACCACCAGGCGTCATCATCTGTCAGCGGCTCGGCGCACTCATAGAACGTCGCGCCCGCCTCGATGTCGCCGAGGGGATCGTCGACGACGTCCGGATCCGGGGCGAAACGCAGGACGTTGCGTCCACGCTTCATGACCTCGGTCTCGCCCGGGATCAGACGGAACTGCACATGCCCCGCTCCGTGCCGGCCGCCGATGTACATGAACGGCTCGTCGTTGAGCAGCAGCACGCCGCTCGCGTCGCCGCGCAGATCGACCAGGATCGGGCTCTTTCGGGCGTGCGTGAACGACCATTCGAGGTGATCGCCCATGGTCAGCTGACCCTGCGCGATGTTCGGGATGTACGGCTTGACGAGGAACGGACTGATCGGGTCCGCCTCGACGCGCTTCGGCTTGTTGACCTTGAACGGCTTGACGACGTACGGATGGTCGAGCAGACCCTTGCGATCAATATCGTCCGCCCCGCTCGTGAAACGCCCCAGCGCTTCGACGAGCAGCACGAGATCGTTGTCGCCCTTCTTGAGTTTGAGCTCCGTCACCAGCGGACCGCCGCCCGGACCCCTTCCGATCACGTCCGCCGCTTCGCCGTTCAGGAAGAGCGACGCCCGGTCGTTCACCGGCAGCCACACCGTCTTCTTCCCCGCGGACTTCGCCCGGATCCGCACCCGGTACCAGCCGTAGCCGGAGTGCGCGCCGCATTCGACCAGCGAGGCCGGGCCGCCCAGCGTGGCGAACCGCGGGCCCGTGGCGTCAATGTAGCCGTCCGCCGCGCAGATCTCCCAGTCGCGCGGCTGCATGACGTCCGGATCAATCGCGATCGTCGGCGGATCCCCGCTTGGCTTGCGGGTGGAGACCCCGTCGCGGGTGATCGTCGTGATCCGCGAGAAGTCGTCGTGCGGCTGCGGCCGGCCCGCCGCGTCGATGCCCGAGGCGCCGACGTACACCGATGTCTCGTCCACGTAGCACGCGTCGATCTGTTTCGGGTTGCAGAGCACGACCTTGAGGTTGTGATGCTCGATCACGACCGGCTTCTGACCGCCCGGGATCGTCGTTTCGATCGGCGCGTCGTCGATTGAAAGCAGCGCGGTCGACTTCTCCGGCCCGTAGAGCACGAGCACCGACCGATCGACCAGCGCGTAAGGCGTGACGTTCGTGTAATCGAGCCGACCCGCCCCGTGCAGGTCCACGTCGAGGGGATACCACGCGACCGGCTGGTCCGCGAAGTGAATCGGCATCCGCGCCCCGTCGGTGAGGAGCAGCGTCGTCTTCGTGTCGGTCGCGTCCTTCGCCGCGAAGACGAACACCACCGACCCCTGGGCGCCGCGGGTCGGGGCGACCACCACCCGTCCCGGCGCCTCGTCGATCGCGTCGAGGTCCTGCGTCACCGGCTGGAAGTCAGGATCGAGATCGCCGAGCACATGCTGGAAATGCGTCGCGAACGTGGCGAGCCGCTTGATGAGCCGGTACGTTCGCCCCCGCGCGCCCGCCTCGCCCAGCGGCGCGAACGCGGCCCCGGCCGGGGTGAGGAAATCGTCCGGCCCGCCCGGCCCCCGTCCCGCCAGCACGCCGAAATTGACGCCGCCGTGGAACGGCGTGATGAACGCCTGGCCGCCCGCCGCGATCACCTCGCCCAGCCCCCGCATCACGCCCTCGGGCGTGAGGGCGCGCTCGGGTGCGTCGCCCCACGAGAGCGGCGACGCCACGTCGTACACCGACAGCAGGATCGGCGACTCCGGACTCACCTCCCGCAACTGACGCATCGACGAGAAGAGGTCGTCCCGGCCCCGCCAGGTGTCGATCGTGTCGGGGAACCGCTGCCACAGATCGTTGGCGTTGATGATCGGCGTCTCGAATCCCGCCTCGCGGATCATTCGCAGAATCTCACGGAGGTAGACGTCCGCCTCCGCCTGGTTGCCGCACGTCCACCCGTGCTCCGCCTGCACGAGGACGATCGGGCCGCCGTCCGACGCCTGCAGATCCACGATCTGGCCCAGCAGTTCGTGGAGGTACCGACTCACCCGCTCCACGCCCAGTTCGTTCGATTCGCGAGGGCGCAGGGCCGGGTCGTCCGTGAACCAGTTCGGGAGACCGCCCCCGCTGTACGCCCCGCCCACGTACGGACCGACCCGCACCACCACCTGCAGACCCGCCTCGCCGCACATCCGGATGAACGACGCGACATCCGCCCCGCCGTCAAAGGTGAAGCGGTCCGCCCGCGGCTCGTGAACCATCCACGGGCACACCACCACCACCGTGTTCAGGCCCGCCTGACGGACATCCGCGATCCGAGCCGCCCAGTCCGAAGGGTGAATGCGGGCGTAATGGAGTTCTCCCCCGAGCAGCCAGAGGCGACGGTTGTCGGACAGGAAGGTCAGCGCGTCGTAGCCGAGGGTCGGCATGAGGAAAGGTCTTTCTGACTGATCATGCGGACGAAGTCCGTCCGGATTGGGCGAGAGCGCCGGCAAACATCCGCCTGACGCCGCGAACTCCCCGGAAATCCCCCGAATCGAAGCCCGGGAAAGGGAGTTCGAGCGCGGGCGCGGCGGCGGATTCAGGAATCGCCACGAGTGTACCGGCCCCCCGGAGTCAGCGACAGCGCCCCCGCCGACGTCGATTTTCCTCCTCCGGCGGGCCGGACCCGGCCGGCCGGGACGGCCTACTGTGTGGCTATGCAAGACCACGGCGCGCCCCCGGATCACAATCATCCCCGTCGCTGTCCCGACCCCCGTCGCTCCCGGCGGCGCCACGTCGTCCCCGCCGTCGCCGGCCTCACGCTCGGCCTGGGCTTCGGGACCCTCGCCGGCTGCGAATCGGGTCTGAGCGGCGTCGACAAACGCATCGAAGCGCTGCTTGACGACACGACCGACGATCTCGCCGGCGACGCCGTCACGCCTCGGAACGAACGCTGGCGACTCGGCGATCCCGACGCCCCGCCCGGCATGTCGTTCGAAGGCTACGCGTCCGAATCGCCGTCGTCGGTCAATCCGGGTCCCGGCGAACTCACCTTCGACCCCGTCGACGAGGCCGAGAAGGTCTCCCTCCGACTGGAGGAAGAGGATCCGACCGACGACGTCGTTCTGCTTGATCTCGAAGGCGCCTGGGGACTCGCGTTCGAGAACAGCCGCGAATACAAGTTCGCCGAGGAGGAATACGTCCTCGCCGCGATCCGCCTGTTGATCGAACGGCATCGGTGGGGGCCCCGTTTCTTCAACGACGTCATCGCCAACGTCTCGGCGGATGGCGACGACTACCTCTTCGATTCGACGGCCACCGTCGTCAACGATCTCGGCGTCACCCAGCGGCTGCCGTACGGCGGGAACGTCTCGGCGCGGCTGCTCGCCCAGGCGAGCCAGGATCTCCACCAGCGGGTCGCCGGCGAGAACGCGCAAAGCGCGCGGATCATCCTCGAAGCGGATGTGCCGCTGCTGCGCGGGGCCGGAATCTCCGCCCGCGAGCCCCGCATCCAGACGGAGCGCGACCTTGTCTACGCCGCCCGCCGCTTCGAGCGCGCGCGACGCGAACTCATCTTCGACATCGCCCGCGACTTCCTGTCCCTCGTCGTGCAGAAGCAGCAGGTCGAGAACGGCCGCCGCCAGCTCGAAACCCTCATCGACCTTGAAGCCCGGGAACGCGCGCTCGTGCGTTCAGGCCGGCAGGATCCGTTCCAGGCGATCCGCGCGGAGCAGAACGTCCTCTTCCAGCGCGACTCCCTCTCGGGACAGCTCGAAAGCCTCCGCATCGCGCTCGATGCGTTCAAGATCCGGCTCGGCCTTTCCCCCGACGTCGACCTCGACATCGACACCACGCTGCCCACCCTGCCGTCGCCCGACATCAGTCAGGACGTCGCCGTCAAGCTCGCCCTCCAGTACCGGCTCGACCTGCAGACCCAGCGCGACCGCGTCGAGGACGCCTACCGCGGACTCGAGATCGCGAAGAACGAACTCCTCCCCGACCTCGATCTCTCCGGCTCCATCGAACTGCCGACCGACCCCGACCGCGAACGCGCCGGCCTCCGCTTTGATCCCGGCGAGGTCGAGTTCGAGGCGGGCGTGACCTTCGGCCTGCCGCTCGACCGGGAGATCGAACGCCTCTCCCTCCGCGAACAGCAGATCCGGCTCGAACAGTCGATCCGCAACTACGAGGAGTTTCGCGACAACGTCGCGGTCCTCGTGCGCGCCGCCGTCCGCGACATCCAGCGGTCCCGCTTCAGCCTCCAGGTGCAGGAGGAGAACGTCCGTGTCTCCGAGCGACGCCAGGAGTCCATCAACGCCGCGATCGACCGCTCCACCGCACGCGACCGCTCGGAAGCGGCCGACCAGCTCCTCGAAGCACGCGACCGACGCGATCGCGCGGCTCGCGATCTCCAGGTCGCCATCCTCGACTACCTGCTCACCACCGGTCAGCTCCGCGTCCAGCCCGACGGCCAGCTCCAGCCCCTCCCCGGCATGGGGGCCAATCCGCTCCGGCCGTTCGTCCCCGATCCGCCCGGACGCGACCCCGATCCGCAAAACCCCGACGGATCGGCTGAATCCACCGAATCTTGAGGGTCGTAGTCGCGTTAGAATAGTGGGACGGCCGACATTGCCAACGGGCGATCCATTGCGCAGATCTCGATCCCCGCCAGGGAAGGCGGAAGATCGGTGGCAAAGAGGACGAGATCATGAATATTGAGGCAGAGATCGTGCATTATCGGATTCGAAGACATATGACCAGTCGGCGTGCGGGCCACCCCTGTCGTGGCGGTGCCGGCACGATTGTGCTGGTGGTGTTGGGTGTGATCGCGGTGGTCGGCGCGGCATTGCTGTGGATGCGGCCGTCGGATGGGGACGGTGTTTCGGTCTCCGCAGCCGATCTCGCCGTCGCCTCGCGTGGCGATTTTGATGTCGTCATTCCCATGACGGGCGAACTCGACGCGCTCCGCAAGATCGAAGTCCGCAATCAACTCGAATCCCGCTCGATCCTCACCGAGATCGTGGAGGAGGGCTCGTACGCCGAGACCGGCGACGTCCTCTTCCGTCTCGCCGACAAGGAAATCATCGACACGATCAAGGATCGTGAAGACGCCCTCAGCCAGGCCCAGCTCGACCTCGTCTCCGCGGAAGCGCGGCTGGAGATCCAGCTCAAGAAGGCCGCCACTTCTGAAGAAGACGCGAGACTCGAGGTCAAGCTCGCCGAGCTCGCGTTGAAGGCGTGGGAGGAGGGCGACGACGTCAGCCGTCGTCAGCAGCTCGCCCTCGACAAGGAAACCGCGTCGATCAACCGGGATCGTCTCAAGGAAAAATTCGACGAGGCCCAGAAACTCGTGGAGCAGGAGTTCATCTCCCGCGATGAGTATGAACGGGACCGGATCGCGATGATCGAAGCCGAGTCGCGACTCAAGCAGGCGATCCTTGCTGAGAAGGTCTACGAGGAGTACACCCGCGAACGCGAACGCGAGATTCGTCTCTCCGCGCTGCGCCAGGCCGAGGCGTTTCTCGACCAGCTCGTCCGTGAGAACGAAATCGAAACGAATCGCGAGCAGGCGGAAGTGCGCGCCAAGGAAGATCGCGTCGAACTTCGGGAGGAGCGTCTCGCCGAAGCGCAGTCGCAGCTTGAACACTGCGTCGTCACCGCGCCGTCGCAGGGGCTGGTCGTCTACGCCTCGAGTCTCGACCGCGACCGTCGTCGCGACGACGACACGCTGGAAGTCGGCCGCGAGATCCGTCGCAACCAGACCGTCATCGTGCTGCCCGACACCTCCGAGATGATCGCCAACGTCAAGGTCAACGAGGCGCTCAGCGGTCTGATCGAGCCCGGCCAGCGGGCGATCGTCCGTTCCGATGCATTGCCCGATACGTTCCTCGAGGGCGAAGTCCTGGGCGTCGGCGTGCTCGCGGAGTCCGGCGGCTGGCGCGATCCCAACCGGCGCGATTACACGGTCCGCGTCGCACTCAAGAACACCAGGGGTCTCGGCCTGAAGCCGTCGATGCGTTGCAAGGCGGACATCTTTGTCGATCGGGTCGAGAACGCGATCCATGTGCCCGTGCAAAGCGTGTTCCGCAATGGTCCGCAGGCGTTCGTGTACGTGCCGGACAGCGGCGGTTACGCCCAGAAGGCGGTGGAGCTCGGCCGCGCATCCGAAACGTCCATCGAGATCATCGCCGGACTGTCCGAAGGCGACGCGGTGCTGCTCCGCGAGCCGAGCGCGGGTGAGATCACGAGCACGCTCGATCCCGCTGATACGCCCGCGGTCGCCCGCCGGCGTCCGCCGACCGCGAACACCCCGGCCCGGGTCGCCAACGCCGAGCCGGCCGCTGACGCGTCGACGGCTGATGCGGATCGAACGCAGCGGGCCGAGCGTGCGCGTCCCGCGTCCGCCGCGGCCGAGCAACGGGCGGCCGCCGCGCCGACGTCGGACGATGAGGAAGACTCGTCGGGCGCCGGCGCTCCGGTTGCGTCGGAACCGGTCGAACCCGCCGAGCCCGCCGCGTCACGAACGGAGTGACGTCGCGTCCTTGGCCCCGAGCGTCTCGAAGATCCGCAGGGTCGCTTCCGACTGATTGAGCGTATAGAAGTGGATGCCCGAGACGTTGTTCTCGAGCAGGTCCCAGCACTGTTCCGTGGCCCAGTGCACGCCGACGCTGCGCACCGCCTCCGGATCGTCCTGCACCTGATAGATCTTCCGCTGGAGCCGGGCCGGAAAGTTCGTGCCCGCGGCCAGCTCCGCCATCCGCTTCATTCCCGCGATCGACGTGATCGGCATCACCCCGGCGATGATCGGCTGCGTCACGCCGTGGACCTCGCACACCTCGCGCCAGTCGTGAAACGCGTTGTTGTCGAAGAACATCTGCGTGCAGATGTAATCGACGCCCGCATCGACCTTCGCCTTGAGATGGTCCATCTGCCGCAGTCGGTTGGGCGTTTCGGGATGCCCCTCGGGGAACCCCGCCACGCCGACGCCGAAGCCGCGCGAATCCGCGTGCACGCCCCGCTCGTTGAACTGTCGAATGAATCGAACCAGGTCGGCGGCGTACCGGAACGCATCATGTGATGCGTCGTAGTCCGCGTCCTGCGGCATGTCGCCGCGCAGGGCGAGAATGTTGCTGACGCCCGCCTTCGCATATCGTTCGAGAATCGCATTGATGTCCCCCTCGCCGTGAGCGACACAGGTGAGATGGGGGATCGGATCGAGCTTCGTGTTGCGGTGCAGATCCTCCACCAGTCCGTGCGTCCGGTCCCGGGTCGACCCCCCGGCCCCGTAGGTCACGGATACGAACGAAGGGGCGAGACGTTCGAAGTCGCGGAGACGCTGGTGCAGCGCATCCCAGCCCGTGTCGGTCTTCGGGGGGAAGAACTCGAAGCTGAAGGTCGTTCGGTCGCGCTGGAAAATGTCGGCGATGTGCATCGTCGTCCATCCTAGCACGACGGCCCGGGGCCGACCCGCCGCGTCCGTCCTCAGGCCGACGCCGCCCGCTCGAGGATGAACACGCCCGCGCACGAAGAGACCCGCGTCCACGCGACCGTCAGTCCGATCGTGGACGCCGACGCCGCCGCCCACGCCGCGCTCCAGTAATGCTCATCGTCATCCCACTGGTCCCGCCACCGCTCGCGCGCACGCCCGCGGGCGTCCTCGTCGTCGAACGCCACGTCGCCGATCACGATCCGCCCGTCCGGCGTCAGTCGGTGCGCGGCGTCGGCGAGGATGCGCAGCTTCTCCTCGTCGGGAAACTCGTGAAAGACGTACGCCGAAACGATCCGATCGAACGGCCCGTCCAGCACCGGCGGCCACGCCGCGAGCAGATCCGCCTCCACGAACGCGTGGGCGTCCGGCAGTTTCGATCGCGCGGCGTCGAGCATCGCCCGCGAGAAATCGCTCACCCACACGCGACACCCGGTCGTCGTCAGACGGGCGGCGAGATTGCCCGTGCCGGTTCCCACGTCCAGCACGTCCATCCCTGACCCGGCGCCGCTCGTGGCCACGATGCAGTCCAGCACCTCGTCGTACCCCGCGAACGGAAAGTCCCCCGCCCCGTCCGTCGCCCGGACCGCCGCGTCATACTGCGCCGACCACGTGTCGAAGAGCCGGCGGCGATCATCCGATGCGGCGGGGTCGACCATGACGTCATCCTACCCCGTGCCGGACGGGGCGCGGCGTTGTTTCGGGGCCATCGATCGCCCGCCGGGTCTGCTACACTCCCCGCTTTCCCGGGTCGCCCGGCCCGCCCCCTCCGGTCCCATCGCCGATGTCCTCCCGCCCCCGCATTCCGCGTCCCACTGTCAAGCGTCTGAGTCTGTATCTGCGCGAACTCGAGTCACGCAGCGCGCACCAGCAGGAGACGATCAGTTCGAAGGGACTCGGCCAGGCCCTCGGCCTCACCGACGCCCAGGTCCGCAAGGACCTCGCCTACTTCGGACAGTTCGGCCACCCCGGCGTCGGCTACCGCGTGGCGGAACTGATCCGCGAACTCAGGAAGATCCTCGGGACGGACCGCAAGTGGAACGCGGCGGTCGTCGGGGCCGGCAACATCGGCCGCGCCGTGATGGCCTACGGCCGCTTTCAGCGCAAGGGCTTCGAAGTCGTCGCGGTCTTCGACGCCGACCCGGACATCATCGGACGCGAGATCGCCGGCCATCGCGTGCGTCCGATGAGCGATCTCACTGAGATCATCGCCGAACGCGAGATCCGCATCGGCGTGCTCGCGGTGCCGGCGGAGGTCGCCCAGGACGTCGCCGACGAGCTGATCGAGGCGGGCGTCACCGGCATCCTCAACTTCGCGCCGGTGCGTCTCGATGTGCACGACGCCGTGGCCGTCACCAGCGTCGACTTCTCCGTCGCGCTCGAACAACTCGCCTTCCAGATCTCGCTCGGCCTCACGGGCTCCCTCGACGAGGATGAACGCGATGCCGTCTGACGGCCCGCTTCCGACGCCCGCGGACGTACGCATCGGACACGGCTACGACCTGCACCGACTCGAATCCCGTCCGCCCGCGGGCGACGGCCGTCCCTTCATCCTCGGCGGCGTCGAGATCCCGCACGATCGCGGTCCCGTCAGCCATTCCGACGGCGACGCCCTGCTCCACGCCATTACCGACGCCGTGCTGTCCGTCGCCGGCGCGCCGGACATCGGGACGCTCTTCCCCGATCGCGATCCGCAGTGGAAGGACGCCGACTCCTCCGTCTTCCTCACCGAAGCGACCCGCCGTCTCGACGCCGCGGGCTGGCGTCTCGCCAACATCGACGCCACCGTGATCTGCGAACGCCCGAAACTCGGACCGCACCGCGACGCCATCCGCGCCCGGCTCGCGGCGCTGCTCGGCGTCGAACTCGACCAGGTGAACATCAAGGCGAAAACGCACGAAGGCGTCGACGCCGTCGGCGAAGGCCGCGCCGTGGAAACGCACGCCGTCGCCCTCGCCCTGCGAAAGACGGACTGACCCATGAGCACGCGGGCGTTCAATCCGATGTGGCGAAGCGCGGCGGCGCTCGCGGCCCGCGCCCACGCCGGGCAGCCTCGCAAGGACGGCAAAACGCCCTACATCGCCCATCCCGTCCGCGTCACGCTCATCCTCTGCGACGTCTTCGACCTCAGCGATCCCGCCCTCCTCGCGGCGGCGCTCCTGCACGACGTCATCGAAGATACGCCCCTCGACTACGAAGACATCGTCGAAGCGTGCGATATCGAGACCGCCGACCTCGTCGCGGCCATGACCAAGGACATGCGTCTCCCCGAAGCGGAACGCGAACCCGCCTACGACGCCGGACTCGCCGCCGCATCGTGGAAGGCGCGGGCGATCAAACTCGCGGACACGCTCGACAACCTGCTGGACGACGCGTCGGCGCGGCGGCGGTCGAAGGCGATCGCCAAAGTCCGCCGCGCGTTGGCGCTGGCCGGGAATGATCCCGTTTTGGCGCCCGCCTGTGCGCACGTCAGGGCGGTTCTGGCGGATCTGTCGGCGTCCGATGACGCGACGGGAAATATCGGCGGCTGACTGCGGAATAGGATGATGGCCTTCGGGTCTTTTTCTTCGGAGGCGCCCGCGTCGGCGCCGGGCCTGATCCTGACCACGGCCCGCCCGCCGTCTGCTCGCCACGGAGGCTCATCGCTGATGTTCGAGATCGTTCTTCGCTCCCTGATCATCGGCGGCGTCTTCGCGAGCGCGGGACTGCCCTGGAGTTTGTCCGACGGGATCCTCCCCTGCGGAGATGGTTCCGACGGGATCCGCCCTGCCGCGAGTCGGCCGCTTCTCGTGTTCCCCCACGAAGCGCCCGAAGCCCGGTTCAGTCCGCCGGTCGAGTCGAACGATGCGTCGTCGCTTCCACCCACCACGACGACGCGCCCGTCCACGACTCGACCGGCCGGCGATCCCGTTCCCGCGGATGATCCTCAGGACGACATCCGTCCGAAGACCACGCCCGACCTCCACCCCCTGCTCGGGACGATGTCGGCGGACGCCCGCGAACTGCTGATCGAACTCGAACGCAGCGGCGATGACCTTCGCACCTTCCGCGCCCGCGTCGCCACCCACAAGCTCGACGCCGTACTCGGCAAACGAACGATCCACGGCGGCACGTTCCTGCTCCGCATCGATCCCGACACCGACAACCGCCAGTTTGCGTTCCTGATCGACTTCACGAGCCGCGCGGGACGCAAGGCCAACGAGCACGTCATCTTCGACGGCGCGTGGCTCGCGGAAGTGAACCACAACGCGAAGCAGGTGATCCTGCGTCAGATCGTCCCCGAGGGCGAGACGTTCGACCCGCTCAAGCTCGGCGAGGGGCCGTTCCCCATGCCGATCGGGCAGTCCGCCGTCGAAGTCGCCCGACGCTTCAATGTCGACACCGTCGACCCCCCCGCAACCGGCGTGCTCGGCGCGCTCGGCCAGGATCCCAATGTCCACGGTCTGAAACTCACCCCGAAGCCCGGGACGGCGGAAGCGAAGGACCTGCGCGAAGTCCAGATCTTCTACGATCGCGCCGCCCGCACGCCGCGCGGCGTCATCGTGGTCGAAAACCAGGGCGACGGCGAGAACTACGACCAGCGACTCACCCTGCTCACCAGCGTCGAGCGCAACCCCGCGTTCACGCCCGAGCAACGAGCCTCGCTCCGGATCGACGACTTCGACCCGAACGAGTGGCGCATCGATCGCACGCCCTACGCCGAACGGTGAGCGACGCCCCGTGATCGTCAGTCCGTAATCGTCCACGTCGGACCGTCCGCGCCGTCCGCCCAGATCCGCATGTCCTGACTCCGACCCTCGTCGATCGAATCGACGTGCCCGTCCAGGAACGCGGCGGCCGCCTGCCGTCCGTTGTGACGTAACGCGATATTGCCCCACTGGAACGACTGCGCATCCGGATCATCGGTCAACTCCGCCGGATAACTGTCCGCCCACGCCCGCGAGGCGTAGTACGGCGGCGTCACCCGAAAATAACCGTTGATCTCGTTGGCGTACTCGCCGCCGATGAAGTCGGTCAGCGTGTCGCTGTTGGATCGCGCGGACGCGAAGGTCATGAGTTCCGCCGGCCGCCGCGCCTGCGACATCCGACGCACCACCAGCTTCTTCTGCAGCAGGTTCTCGAGTCCCGCGTCGATCTGCGCGCCGCTGTCTTCGTTTCCGCCGACGAACTCCGTGTTCATTCCCATCCCGGGGACGAGCGTGAGCAGGTACTGCCGGTCGGCGGGCGTCGCGGTCTCGATCCGTCGGATGATCCCATCGTCCTGAATCATCTCCGTCACCTGGAAGTCGAGGTAGGGGGCCAGCCGCCACAGCCAGCGTTGCTTCGACTCCCCGGTGACCTCGTCGCCGTTGTCGTCGAACACCTTGTAACTGTCCAGATTGTTGTTGGCGAGCACGCCCGGCATGAGCCGGAAGTCGTTGTCCGACGCGTAGCTCGAATACCCCGCGGCCAGTTGCCGCCCCCGCGACAACTCCTCCGCCAGCCCCGCCTGCGCCCGCACATGAACGAACGCCGGGACGAGCACCGCGACGAGAATCGCCGTGATCGCCACCGCAACCATCAGTTCGAGCAGACTGAAGCCGCGACGGACACGACGACGGAACGACGGCAGAGACGAATGACGGTCCATGACAACGCTCGCAGGCAGGAGGAGGAGTGCCAATTGAGACTGAGTCTCAACAACGCGCGATATGATAGAACGGCTGGGCGGACGTGGCGAGGCGAAGGGCGACAATTCAGCGCCCGGGGTCGAGACGTCAGAACGCCCCGATCGACGATCAGGGCTCGATCCGGACGCCGCGCGGCGTGAGATCCGGGCGATACGCGACATAGTCCGTTTGTCGGCCGAACGCCTCTCGCGACTCGATCCGACGAAGGGTCGGCCGGCGGATCGTGGGGATGACCCCGGCGACCCGGAAGCCCTCTTCCATTGCGGCGGACCAGATCGGGTCCAGGGCCGCGTCGTTCTTGCACTCGAACACCACGAATCGGAGGCCCGGGCAGGCCAGCAGGGCGGGCACGACCACGGTCTCGGCGCCCTCCACATCCACCTTGGCCCCGAACGGTCGTCCTCCGGTCGTCTGCTCCACGAACGCATCCACTCGCGCCACGGGGACCTCGATCGAATCGCCGCTGTCATCGGCGTCGCTCATGAGACTCGCCGCGCCGGAGTGAGCGGCGGGTCGGGCCAGCCGCAGGGTTCCCGCCTCCGACCACAGGCCGATCTGGTGCACTTCCGCCCGTTCGACGCGGTTCCGTTCCAGGCAGTCGCGGATCCGTGCGCAGAGTTCCGGCTGCGGCTCCACGAAGTGCAGTTCGCCCGCCCCGATTTTCCGTCGACACAGCAGCCCGACCGCCCCGTGATTGGCGCCGAGATCGAGAAAGCTGTCGCCGTCGTCGAGGAAACGTCGGCAGATCTCCACCACCCGCCGGTCGGGCGCGCCGAACAGGAGCAGCTCGGCGCCGTTGTAATCGTGCGGATCGACGCGGATCCGATCGCCGTTGCGGAGCACCGCCGTCACATCGCCGTCGAGACGCTCGATGCGACCCCGCCACGGTTTCGCCAGACGCAGATGTCCGCCCATCACGGGCAGGCGACGATAGATGGCGGAGACAAGACGCAGGACCGGCGGCATCGACATGTCGTCACGATACCTCGTTCCTCGCCAACGACAAATGCCGGATCGTCAGTCGCACGCACCCCACGCGGCGAGCAGGACGGCGAGATCCGACGCGCCGACCCCGATGTCGCGGGTGGTCCGCGTCTCAGTCCCAGATCGCCCGCAGCCAGTACGCGATGTTGAGGATCGGCCAGGCGACCATCCAGTTCGACGTCGGGTCCGCCGCGACGAGGTCGATCACCCCCGGCGTGAACACCTCCCGGGCGGTCGGGCTTTCGCGCAGCACCGCGGTGTGCGACGCCATCCACGTCTGGAACGGGAGCGGGAAACTCGCCTTGGGCCGACGCACGATCGAGGACGGGAGCCGATCCGCGAACGCCGCTCGCAGCAGTCGCTTGGTCTCGACCGCGGTGGCGACCGCCGCGCCGCCGCCGTCGTCCGTCGCCGCCGCCGCCGCGTCGAGATCGATGTGCGCGCGCATCGGGAACGACGCCGCCAGCCGCGCGATCTCGATGTCCGCGAACGGCGTCCGACCCTCGACCGAGGCGAGCATCGACGCCGAATCGAGTCGCTGCAGCAGTCCGGTGAGATTCAGGCGACGCTGCAGATGCAGGAATGTCGCCAGCCCGCCGCCGTCCCCGCCGCACGTCTCATACGCGCGGTCGATCGAATCAACAAGGACCGCATCACACGATGCGGCGGACGCCACCGCCGGCGTCAGCACCGACAGCTTCGCCCCCACCGGCGTCCAGCTCACCGTCTGCAGATAGAACGATCCCGGCGACAACGCATCCCCGTGCTCATCGAACGGGTGCGTGCGATATCGCGCGGCGGCGAGCAACGGTGGCCCGTACCCCGCGAACAACTCATCCGCACCCTCCCCGCTCAACGACACCTTGGCGTCCTTCGAGAGCACGCGGCAGATGGCATGAATCGCCGTCTCGTTCGGCGTGCTCAACGGCGACAACATCGCGCCGATCATCTGCGGCCACAGCTCGTGAAAGAGCGACTCATCCATCGTGACGCCGGTGTGCGCCACACCCAGCTCGGCGGCGGCCTCTTCGGCGAAGACGCGATCGCCGTCCGCATCGTCCGCCGCGCCGATCGCGTACGTCCGCAGATCCGCCATCGCATCGTGCGCAAGCGTCGCGATGATCGTGCTGTCGAGTCCGCCCGAGAGGAGCGAACACAACGGCGCATCACTCAGCAGATGCGCCTGCACCGAGGACTCCAGCCCGGCCCGGGTGCGGGCGATCGCCTCATCGAGATCGACGAGCGGGTCCTCATCGACGCCGAGCGGCGGCTCGATGACGTCGCGTTCGATCAGCCGCGGGCGGTCGCCCTTGAGATCGAACGTGAGGATCTCGCCGGGCTGGACGACGTGGACGCCCGCGAAGAGCGAGCGGTCGTCGAGCGTGGTGCGGATGGTCGTCAGGTACGCGCTGACGGTGACCCAGTCCGGTTGCACGGAAGCGTGCGGGTGATCGAGGATGCCGACGGGTTCGCTCGCGAACACGAGTTCGGCCCCGCCGTCGACGTCGACGATCGCGTAGTACAGCGGTTTGATGCCAAGCGGATCGCGGGCGAGGGTGAGGGTTCCCTCGTCGGGCGACCAGGCGCCGAAGGCGTACATGCCGCGCAGGCGGCGGCAGGCGTCGGCGGGTCCCCAGCGGCTGAGGGCGAAGGCCAGGGTCTCGGCGTCGCAGGTCGTGGCGAAGGGTCGTTCGGCGTCGAGTTCGGGTCGAAGGTCGAGGTGGTTGTAGATCTCGCCATTGAAGGTGAGGGCGAGGGGGCCGCGGCCGGGGCGGGGGAGGACGAGCGGCTGGCCGCCTCGTTCGGGGTCGAGGATGGCGAGTCGGCGGTGGGCGAGGGCGCCGTCGGGTCGGATCCATAGTCCGGCGTCATCGGGGCCGCGATGGGCGAGTCGATCGCGCATGCGTCGCAGGTCTGGTTCGCCGACGGAGAGCGTTCGGTCGCGGGTGGTGAGGACGCCGAGGATGCCGCACATCGTTTTTGCGCCTTCCGGTGAGGGGAGCGGGGGGCGGGGGCGGCGGTAGATCGGCCGGATCGGACCAGACCTCCAGAAAGTCCCGCGTCGTCGTGAAGGCGGCGGCCGGGGCTTCTATGATGTTTCCGCCTCAGTCCTGAGGCGCCACGAGGAAGCCAACAGGAGTCTCACGATGTTGAAGATCGATCTGGTTCGAGGCGTGACCGCGGCGGCCGCCGCCCTCGCGATGGTCTGCCTGCTCGGCGCCGCCCAGCCCGCGTCGCAGCCCGAATCCAAGCCGGAGAAGAAGCCCGACATGGCCTATGTCCACATGAAGACCACGCACGGCCCGATCGTGCTCGAGCTCAATCGCAAGGCGGCCCCCGTCACGGTCGAGAACTTCCTGCAGTACACCCACGCGAAGTTCTACGACGGCCTCGTCTTCCACCGCGTGATCCCGACCTTCATGATTCAGGGCGGCGGCTTCGACTCCACGATGAATCGTCGCAAAGCCGACGCGATGATCGCGATTGAATCCGACAACGGCCTCTCCAATCGTCGCGGCACGATCGCGATGGCCCGCACGAGCGACCCGAACTCGGCCACCAGCCAGTTCTTCATCAACGTGAAGGACAACATCCAGCTCGACTACATGGGGCCCCGGCAGCCCGGCTACGCGGTCTTCGGCAAGGTGGTCGCCGGGATGGACGCCGTCGATGCGATCAAGGACGTCGACACACATCGCGTCGGGCAGCACCAGAACGTGCCGGTGGAGCCGGTCGTCATCGAGAGCGTGCGTGAAGTCACGAAGGACGAGGCGGACAAGCTCGTTGCGGCGTCGAAGAAAGACGCGTGAAACACCCGAATCGCTGATCATCTGATGAAGAGGGGGGGACACCCATGACGCAGACGCCACACCCGCCGGCGAACGGCGGCAAGGAGCCCAACGCGGTCGCCGCGTCGATCGCGCACTGGTCGCAGCTCGGCAATTTCGTGATCCCGTTCTGTGGTCTGATCGGCCCGCTGGTGCTGATGCTGACCACGGGGAAAGAGGATCGATTCGTCTACGAGAATGCGAAGGAAGGGCTGAATTTCTTCATCTTCACGTTCATCATGACCTTGATCGGCGTCGTCCTGACGCTGGTCCTGATCGGGTTCCTCATCCTCGCCGTCCTGTTCATCTTCGTCATCATCACGTCTCTGATCGGGGCCATCCAGACGATCGGCGCCTCGCCGGGGTCGCCGCCGTATCGGTATCCGATGATCTTCCGCGTGCTGCCGGCGTCGATGTAGGCCCCGATTCGGTCGCGCGTCGCGGTACGATGGCGCCATGACGCGCGATGTCGTACTCCAGCGAGGACTCCGGGCGAGCGGACGGCTGATCGGCGCGGTGATGCTGGTCGTCCTGTTCCTCGGCCTGCTCGGCGCGCCGTTCGCATTCGCCGTCACCGATCGATCTGATGTGATCGCCCTCGGCCTCGGAGCGGGACTCGCCGTCGCGCTCGGAGTGGTGATCTCGCGTCGGGAAGGGGGCGGACGAGCCGGCGTCATCTGCGGTCTCGTGACCGCCGTCGTCGCCACCCTCGTCGGCGCCGGGTTTCTGTACGCCGGCGTCGGCGTGCTCATGCCGCCCGCGACCGCCGTGGCCGTGGCGTCAGTCGACGTCTTCGGCAATCCAATGCGCGGCTGGTGGCGTTCAGTCCTGATCGGCGGCGCGATCGGGCTCGGCGTGGGCATCGGGATCGGCGTGGGTTCGCAGTACGGCATCCTGGCGGTTCTCGGCGGGCTCTTCATCGGCGGGATCGCCGGCGTGATCGGGGCGAGCCGCCGGTATCCGGAGCGGACGTTCTTCGCCGGCCTCCGCCGGCCGCCGCTCGCAGCGCTGGGCCTTGTGGTCGGCCTCGTCGTGGTGGTGTTCGTCGTGCTGCTGTATGCCGACCGGATGACCGTCCCGTCCGCCGCGCTCGGGGCCGTGATCACGGCGTTCATCGTGCCGGTCGTCTTTTATGTCGGCGCCCACACGCTGCTCATGTGGCTGCGCGATCGGATGCGGATCTTTCGCCGGCTGACCCCGTTCTTCCGCGTCATGTGGGCGCCGATGAGCGCGTTTGCGATCGGGTACCTGGCGATCATCGCGATCTTCGCCGGCTTTTACGGGGCGCTCGACCGCCTCGGCCGGAGCCAGTGGCCGGACGATCCGCTGTTCGTCGGCGCCGAGGCGGGACCGCCCTCGATCGTCGACTGGCTGTTCTTCGCGTTCTTCAACGCGACCGCCCAGGACTACAACGCCATCCTGCCCGCCAGCGACAGCGCCCGGCTCCTCGTGGGCCTGCAGCTGGTCATCTCCGTGGCGTGGGCGGTGGTCGTGTTCGCCGCGGTCATGGCCTCGGTGCAGCCGGAATTCGAGCAGGTCGCCCGCGGCATCCGGGGGTCGGACGACGATCCGCCGCCGCCTTCGACCGCCGCCTGAAGCCCCCGCCCGGGACCGTCGATCTGGTTGACTGGCCCGACCCGCGGCCCTACCATAGATCAGTTCATCCGGATGAACGGATGAAAGCAGATGGCGAGTGACCGGAACGAGGCGACGGGGTCTCGACGGGTCGGTCCGTCGCTGCCGATTCGACTGATCTTTCGCACCTCGACTGCAGGAGCTTCTTCGCCGTGACCACGATGACTTCAACGACGTTCATGGATACAGGACTGCCGCTTTTCTCGGACCTTCCTTTCAAGGTCGCGGACCTGTCCCCCGAGACGGTGGCGTTCGGGCGCAAGGAGATCGAGCTGGCCGAGCATGAAATGCCCGGTCTGATGGCGATCCGTGAGAAGTACGCTTCGCGTCAGCCGCTCAAGGGCGCCCGCATCATGGGCTCTCTTCACATGACGATCCAGACCGCGGTGCTCATCGAAACGCTCACCGCCCTCGGTGCGGAAGTGCGCTGGGTGAGCTGCAACATCTTCTCGACGCAGGATCACGCCGCGGCGGCGGTGGCGATCGGTCCGAACGGGACGGTCGACAACCCGCAGGGCGTTCCGGTCTTTGCGTGGAAGGGTGAATCGCTGCCCGAGTACTGGTGGTGCACGTTCCAGGCGCTGAACTGGCCGGACGGCGAGGGTCCGAACCTGATCCTGGACGACGGCGGCGACGCGACGCTGATGGTCCACAAGGGCGTCGAGTTCGAGCATGCGGGCGCCGTGCCGGGCGAAGACTCCACCGACAACGCTGAACTCAAGTGCGTCTACAACGTCCTTCGTGACGTGATGGGACAGAACGACAACTTCTGGCGTCCGATGGGCGAGAGCATCCGCGGCGTCTCGGAAGAGACGACCACCGGCGTGCACCGTCTCTACCAGATGGCGGAGTCGCAGAAGCTGCTCTTCCCCGCGATCAACGTCAACGACTCCGTCACCAAGGCGAAGTTCGACAACGTCTACGGCTGCCGTCACTCGCTCGTCGACGGCATCATGCGGGCGACCGACGTCATGCTTTCGGGCAAGGTCGCGGTCATCTGCGGTTACGGCGACGTCGGCAAGGGGTGCGCCCAGTCGCTCGCCGGTCAGAAGTGCCGCGTCGTGGTGACCGAAATCGACCCGATCTGCGCCCTGCAGGCGTGCATGGACGGCTACGAGGTCGTCACGCTCGAGGACGTGGTCGAGACCGCGGACATCTTCGTGACCGCCACCGGCAACTTCAACATCATCACCGCCGATCACATGGCGCGGATGAAGGACAAGGCGATCGTCGGCAACATCGGACACTTCGACAATGAGATCGAAATGGCCGGCATCGAAAAGCGCGACGACGTCAAGCGGGTGAAGATCAAGCCGCAGGTTGACGAATGGGTCTTCCCCGACGGCCACTCGATCATCGTGCTCGCCGAAGGTCGTCTGCTCAACCTTGGTTGTGCGACCGGCCACCCGAGCTTCGTGATGTCGAACAGCTTCTCCAACCAGGTGCTGGCCCAGATGGAGCTGCACGCGAACGCGGAGGCGTACGGCAAGACCGTCACGACCCTGCCGAAGAAGCTGGATGAAGAGGTCGCCCGACTCCACCTCGACAAGCTCGGGGCGAAGCTGACGAAGCTCAGCCCTGAACAGGCGGAATACATCGGGGTCCACGTGGACGGCCCCTTCAAGCCGGAGCATTACCGCTACTGATCCTCCCGCATCGCCCGGTGCGCACTCTTCGCGCATCAGGTGACGCCCCGCGTGTCGCTGACGACACGCGTGCTCCGGCTCGCCGCCCGACGATCGCTCCCCACGCGGGAGCGATCGTCTTTTTCTGCGCGCGGGGCCGTTTCCAATGTTGAACACCAGCCGCGCACAACCGATAGGCAGAGCATGATCGAGCTTCAGGACGGGACCCGGCGGGCGCGTTTCGAGAAGAACTGCCGAACGCTCGCGGCGCGACAGCCCGACATGGCCGCCCGCATCCGCGAGGCGGACGCTTCTCACGGGACGCTTCCCCCGCCCGAAGACCTCGACGCCGCGCTCCTCGCCGTCCAGGGCGTCACCCGCCAGCCCACGCCCGAACGCATGGAGGCGCCCGTGTACCTCCTCGGCGCCGGCCGGGGCGAACGCGCGGCGATGCTCCTGCGTCGTCACTTCGGCCCCGAGATCCGACGTCCCGTGGTCATCATCGAGCCTGACGTCGCCCGTATTCGCGCGACCTTCGAAGCGGACGACTGGAGCGACCTGATCGAATCAGACGACCGGCTTCGATTCGCGGTCGGGGCGGATCCGATCGCGGCATGCCGCCGGGCCTTTGACGATGACGACGCGTTCTGGCTGCACGAGGCCATCGTGCAGGCGGGGTGCCCCGGGGCGGACGGCTTCGACGCCGGCGGGTCCCGGGACCCACGCTGGATGCCCGTCATCGCAGCCCTGCAGCACGCCTTTCAGACGATCATCGCCGAATTCGACGCCCGCGTTCAGGCCTATCGCGCGAAGGTGACCGCCCGGACCCCGGGCTGGCCGGCGCCCACCAGTCGTCGGCCGCGGGTGCTCGCGTTGAGCGATGTGTCGACGACGGCGATCCGTCACATCGCGTCCGACCTGATCGACGCCGCGCGTCGGGACGGATGCGACGCGACGCTCATGCTCGAGGACCATCGTGAAGATCCGTTCCTCATGCATCGCCGCGCCCGCGTGCTGACGGATGCCGACCCGGATCTTCTGTTGTTGTTCGTGACGTCGAAGCATCGCTGTTTCGGCGGTCTGGCCGCGGACGTGCCGGCGGCGACGTACTACTCGTCGGACCCGGAACGCTACCGGCTGGACGAGGCGCAGTTCAACGGCACGGATCGGGTGTTCGTGGCGGACCCGTCGTGGATGTCATCGTTCGAATCGCGCGGCGTTGACGCCGCGGTCCTGCCTCTCGCGACGTCGCTGAATCACGCCGACACCCGCGACGACGAGGCGCACCTCTGGCGATGCGATGTGGCGATGGTCTGTCATCTCGCGGGTCCCGAAGCCGTGGTGTCGGTGGAGCGTTCAACGTTGCAACAGCTGCAGGCGCTGGGCGAGGCGCTGGATCGCAGCGGCGACGGAACGAGCTCGGACGAACTGATCGCGGCGTCTCCGCTCGCGCACCGCGAAACGCCGGAGCGGGCGTTCGCGCGAGCCGTCGAATTCGCGGCGACCGCCCATCGGCGACGACGGGCGGCGATCGCGCTGGTGGAGGCCGGCTTCAACGTGCGGATTCACGGCGACGCCCGCTGGGTGGAGGCGCTCGAGGGGACGCCGGCGGCGTCCGCGTATCGCGGGCCGCTGGACTACCGGACGGAAGCGCCCGCCGCGTACCGGCACGCCCGCGTCATCCTGAACGTCTGCAGTCTGAATGCGCCGCACGCGATCAACATGCGGGCGCTGGACGTGCCGGCGGTGGGGGGATGTCTGCTCGCGGACGATCGCCCCGGCCTCGGCGAGGCGTTCGACGTGGGGCGCGAAGTCGAGGCGTTCGCCTCCATCGACGAGGCGCCCGACCTCGTGGCGGATCTCCTGCGGGATTCGGCGCGGCGGGATGCGGTCGCCGTGGCGGGCCAGGCCCGCGTGTTGCGCGATCACACCTACGATGCGCGCTGGCGTCGAATTCGCGCGGCGATGAGCGTGGGCGTTCGAGCGTCGGCGTGATCGCCGTCAGTAATCACATGGACTGTGATGGCCGTAGTGGCCGTGATGGCCGTGGTGGCCATGATGGCCATGATGGCCATGATGGTAGCCGTGGTGCACGGCGAAGGAGACGCCGCGATGGCAGCCGGCGAGCGTCAGCGCGCCGAGGGCGAGCCCGCCGATGAGCGTCAGTCGTCGGGCGGATCGGGCGGTCGGGATCAGGCGGGATCGAGGCGTCGGTTGGGGACGGCCGGTCATGGGAAACCTCCTGGTGAGGCGACGGCGCGATGTCGCGGTTGACGTGTCTCGGAAGGGACACGTCCAACCCGTCCGGCATTCCGAGTTTGTCGTTCACTCTGTGTCCGGTCCGGGCGGCGGGGGATTTCCGGACTCGTCGCGGGCGGTCCGTCCGAGTTCCTCATCGAGGGCGGCGGCGGCGTGATCGCGTCCGGCCTGGGTGTCGCAGACCAGCACCGCCGCGCCGTCTTCCAGTCCGATCCGGCGGACCCGCACGACCCGGTCATCGGCGAGTTCGAGGACGGCGTCGAGGTCGTCGTCCCCGCTGATGACGTTGATGGCGGCGATGACGTCGGGATCTTCGGCGAATGCGTCCGGCGCGACGGCGAGAATGCGTCCCATCACGAACCGTACGGGCGCGCCGGGGAGCCACATGTCGCCCACGCCGACGCGTTCGAGTCGGAGGCGGAGTCGATCGTCGACGACGGCGGGTCGGAACTCCGCCATGGCGTAGCGTCGGGCGTCGGGGGCGCCGAAGGGGAGGCTGAGGGTGAGTGCGGCGTCGGTGACGCGGACCTGCGGCGCGCCGATCGTGTCCGGCCAGGCGACGCCGCTCTGGTGCGCCGCCCACTCCGGCAGCCGCGCGGCGAGCCAGGCGTTGATCTGTTCCTCGGTGATGCGCACGGCCCACGGATCGTCCACCGGTCGCGCGCGATGGGCTTCCTCGACGAGTCGGTACTCGACGGTCTCCGCGGTCTGCTGCACGAGCGGGTCGGCGGCGACGGGCGGCGCGTACCACGCCGGCGCGATGGTGGAGCGATGCCAGAGGATCGCGCCGCCGACGCCGAGCGCGGTCAGGACGAGAATGGTCAATGCGATGCCGACGCGTCGACGACGGGTGAGGCGGGGTCGGGATCGGGCGGCGCGCGGCATGAACAGCATGGTACCCGTCGGTTGGGCCCCCGGCCCAACGCCGTTGCACACCGCCGGTTGTTTGATGTTGGGCCGGGGCCCAACCGACGGTATCCTCCGCGCATGCCGTCGTACAGACGTGCATTCATTCCGGGCGGTACGTTTGCATTCACGCTCGTCACCGCACACCGTCGCCCGATCTTTCGGGAAGAGAGGTCGAGATGTCTTCTGCGCGAGGTCGTCTCGACGGTGCGCGCGGCTTATCCGTTTGAGATCGAAGCGATGGTCCTGTTGCCGGATCATCTTCACTGCATCTGGCGCCTGCCGGCCGACGACGCGGACTTCGCGAAGCGTTGGCGATGGATCAAGGGGGCGTTCTCAAAGCGATGGCAGGGCGTCGACGCCCCTGTCTCGTCCGGCTATCGGAGGAAACGCTACCGGGGCGTCTGGCAGCCACGCTACTGGGAGCACATGATCCGCGATGAGGAGGACTTCGAGCGAGCCGTTGAATACATCCACTACAACCCGGTCAAGCACAGCTATGTCGAGTGTCCGCACGCGTGGCCGTGGTCGTCGTTTCACCGGTTCGTGGCGGCGGGTTTGTATGACCGGGAGTGGGGATGTGCATGCAGCGGGCGCGAGCCGAAGGTCGATATCGTCGAGACGAAAGCATATCACGAGTAGGTTGGGCCCCCGGCCCAACACGAACCCACACCACGAGCGTTCCCGTGTTGGGCCGGGGGCCCAACCTACACCGTATTTCAGTCGACCGGCATCGAGGCTGACCCGATTCGCGCTGTCCGACATATGGGGATCATCCCATATCGCGGATGGTCTGATGTTGGGTCGGGGACCCAACCGACGGCGCTCCGCCGTCGTCCTTACGCCTTCGCCGCCCGCATGACTTCGGCGATCGTCGTGACGCCGGCGTGGACGAGGTCGTAGCCGGCGTGACGGAGGAGCGTGAGGTCGTCGGCTTCGAGCGCGGCGGCGGCGATCGCGGTCGCGTTCGCCCGGTTCATGATCATCTCCCGGGCCGCGTCGGACATGCGCAGCATCTCGTAGACGCCGATGCGCCCTCGGTAGCCGGTCTGGCGACACTCGCGGCAGCCGACGCCGCGCTTGAGTACGCCGTCCGGCGGCGGGGCCATGTCGCCGGGCAGATCGGCGTCGTCGACGCGATAGGTTTCGACGCACTCGGGGCAGATGCGGCGTACGAGGCGTTGGGCGAGGACGCCTTCGACCGAACTCGCCACGAGGAACGGTTCGACGCCCATGTCGAGCAATCGCGTCGTCGCGCCCGCGGCGTCGTTGGTGTGGAGGGTCGAGAAGACGAGGTGGCCGGTGAGGGACGCCTGCACCGCGGCTTCGGCGGTCTCGATATCGCGGATTTCGCCGATCATGATGATGTCGGGGTCATGACGGAGGATCGCCCGGAGGCCCGCCGCGAAGGAGAGGCCGACCTGGGGGCTGACCTGGATCTGGTTCACGCCGTCGACGTGATATTCGACGGGGTCTTCGACGGTGATGGCTTTCACTTCGTCGGAGACGATGCGTCGGAGGGAGGCGTAGAGCGTGGTGGACTTGCCCGAGCCGGTGGGACCGGTGACGAGGATGATGCCGTGGGGTCGGCTGATCGCGTCGTCCCATCGCTCAAGGATGTTCGACGGCATGCCGAGATCCTCGAGTTCGAGCTGAACGGTCGATTTGTCGAGCACGCGGAGCACGACGCCTTCGCCGAAGAGCATCGGGATCACGGAGACGCGGAGGTCGTACTCCTTGCCCTTGTGGCGGAGGGTGATGCGTCCGTCCTGCGGCTTGCGTTTCTCCGCGATGTTCATGTTCGCCATGATCTTCAGGCGGCTGATGATCGCGTTGCGGAAACGGTTGACGGTGGACGGGACGCCGGCGAGGGAGAGCACGCCGTCGATCCGGTAGCGGATGGCGAGCTGATCCTCGTACGGTTCGATGTGGATGTCGGTCGCGCGTTCCTGGATCGCCTCGATGAGGAGATCGTTGACGAGCTTGATGACGCTCGCTTCCTGCGCCTGTTCGAGTTCTTCCGCCCCGACCGCGTCGAGGTCGGCGGTGGCGGGTTCGGCGCCGTCCGCCGAGAGGGCGTCGAGCGTGTCGCCCGCCACGCCGTAGTGGCGCCGGATGAACTTGGTGAGGTCGGCCTCATCGGCGAGGACGAGTTCGATGCCCATGCCGGTGAGCAGACGCAGTTCGTCGAACGCGGTGAGTTCGAAGGGATCGGACGTCGCGACCCGCAGCGCGCCGTTCGACCGTCCGATCGGCACGCAGCGTTGCTTGAAGACGAGCTTGGGCGGCAGGAGGCGAAGCACGTCGTCGTCGACCTCGAGGTCGTTGAGGTCGATGATCGGCATGGCGAACTGCTGGCCGATCGCCTCAAGCACATCGGTGGAGCGGCAATAGCCGAGCCGCATGAGCGTGCGGTCGAGCCGCTCGCCCGTGCGGTTCTGCTCCTCCACCGCATCCGTCAGCTGATCCCGCGAGATCAGTCCCCGCTCGACGAGAATACTTCCGATGCCCATGGCGGCATTCTACGGCCGTGGAGGCTGGTCACGACGGCGGAAACGCGGGTCGATCCCGGAACCAATCAATTCCTATCGATTCGGGCGGCCCGATTCACTATGCTGTCCGATAACGCCGTCCATGACCTTTCCGTGCTTTTTGGTCCGATGGCGGCTATTTTGCCTATCTGTTCGGAGCGGTCCGAGCGCGGCTGGGGGCGGAGGCCAGGGGTGGTCGCGGACCGTGTCCGGTGAGACGTTCGTCGGCGGAGATCCGACGCGGACTCATCGGTCATCTTTATGCGGGAGATTCGTCACCATGCCATCGAGAATCGATCGAGCACGCCGGGTGGGTACGGCCGCGATCGCGGTCATCGCGGGGGTGAG
This sequence comes from Phycisphaerales bacterium, assembly GCA_965227335.1. Lineage (GTDB taxonomy): Bacteria > Planctomycetota > Phycisphaerae > Phycisphaerales > SM1A02 > CBDDFV01. Next base: position 284,432 of record CBDDFV010000010.1, on the reverse strand, counting down.
TCAGGCCGATGTCGTACCGCAGACGAGCGTCGCCATGCTGGTGGACGCCGACTCCGTGGTGTACCTCGACCTCGCCCCCACCGAAATCAACCTGATCGACGGCGTCACCTTCGCGGGCGAGGAAGTCGCGCCCGACAACTCCTGGCGGGTCGACTGGACGCTCAACACCAATGACAACGTGCGCGGCGAGGAAGTGCTCACGAGCAGCATCACCGCCGAGAACTTCACGTTGCTGCCCAAGCGGTTCACCGTGGTCGTCGCCCAGCCCGCCTGCGGCACCGAGACCGTCGACGCCCTCGTCGGCGGCGTCGTCACGATGGCCCTCGTCTCCGATTCCGACGGCGGCGCCGTCACCAACTTCGAGAGCGACGTCTGGTCCGCCTCGTTCAACAGTGAAATCGCCGCCACCCAGTTCGGCGCGCCGTTCCAGCTCACCGCGTCCGGCAAGTCGATCATCCAGACCAGCCAGATCTTCGGCGCGCCCTTCCCGTCGCAACCCGCGCCGGGACTCAACCCCGGACCGGCCGCCATCAAGGTCGACTTCATCCTGACCCCGGGCGATCGCGTCGACATCACCAGCACCCTCTTCGTCGGCAACGGCAAGGACTTCCCGGAGCAACCCGCGCCGAACCCGTGCCCCAACGATCTCAATAACGACGGAGGCGTGAACGCGCAGGACCTCGCCCAGCTGCTCGCGGCGTGGGGCGTCGAGTACAACTGCCTCGGCGGCGATCTCAACGGCGACTTCGTCATCAATAACGAAGACATCGCCATCCTCCTCGCCGACTGGGGCCCCTGCAGCCCCTGATCGCCTCGACGAGGCGGCTCACCACGGAATCCACGCGGCGTCGGACCTTCCCGGCGCCGCGTTTTCGTTTCCCGTCAAGACCCCGACGCTCCGCTCAGGCGTCCGCCACGCCCGGGCGACGTCGGCGACGGATCAACGCCAGACTCGCCGTCTGACCATGAAACACCGTGCGCGGCCCGATCGGACCGATCTCCCCCGCCGCGAAGAAACCCGCGAGCGGCGGCCCGCCGAGACGCGTCGACACGATCGAGGCGTCGTGATTCGGCTCATCGAACAGCCGCGTCCCCCGACCGTTGCACGTGAACAGCAGCCCCGCGAGCGGCGGATCGTGAAGCTGCTGCGCATCGAGCAGCAGTTGCAGATCCTCCGTCGCCGTCGCCGCGTCCCGGACGTGGAACTGCACGGTCTGTCCGACGCGGGGTCGATCGCCGACCGCCACCGCGCCGCTCTCCTGGTTGATGCCGAGGATGTTTCGCACCGCGAAGTCGCCGCGCCCGAAGCGGTCCTTGTACTCGTCGAGCACGAGCCCGAGCAGGACGCCCTTCGACATCAGCTGGCGGTCCGCCTCGCTCATGTCGCCGGCCATCTCCCGCAGCACCTCGAGCGGCGGGCGGCCGCCAAGCTGGTTGACGATGTTGCCCGTCGCGCCGGTGACGACGAGCGGCTTGCCGATCGGACGACACCCCTGGCTCACCACGAAGTCGATGTCGACATCCCCCGACAACGAAACGCCGATGGCGCCGGCCGAATAGACGCGATCGTCCAGCAACAGCACGTTCTGGCCCGGCCGGGCGGAGCCGGACGCCATGCCGCCCGCCGCGAGGACCGGTCCGATGCTCGGCGCGGCGGACTCGAACGCCTTCATCAGCCGGGTGATCGGCGTCGAGAAGGGATCGGCGAGGACGAAGGTTCCGCGGTAGTCGTCGCCGCGCCCGAGTCGTTCCGCGAGGAAGTCGGCGTCTTTCTCGATCTCCGTCGCGCCGTCGTTCAGGCTGACGGACCACGGCGTGATCCTCGCCCCGGGCAGCCGCATGGCGATGACGGAGACGCCCGCCCGTCCCTCGCGTTCCTCGGCCCCGCTGATGACGGCTTCGGCGGTGCAGGCGAGGAGGTGCTTTGCGTTCAGGGTGCGGCGGACGATCTCGCCCGCCTCCGTCGCCGCCGCGCGATGGTGGAAGCTCAGGAACATCACCACGAGATCCGCCCCGCCGGGCCCCATCGCGTCGTAGACCTGGTCCGCGGCTTCGGTGGCCGCGGTGCGGGTGTCGAGATGCCCGCTGATCGCCGCGGCGGCGGGGGCGTTCCCGGAGACAGTGGATTCCGGCGTGGTTTCTCCCATGGGGAGCATGGTAGCGCGGCCGAGGGGCGGGGGCGGTGATCGGGATCAGAACGGCGCCGCCGCCACCACCGCCATCGGCGCGGCGGTCCCGGATGCACGAACGACAGACGCAACGCGTGCAGCAGCAGACGGGTGAGGAGCGGCGGCCAGATCGGCGGGAGGCCCTCGCGACTCGAACTGCGATCCACTCCGGTTTTCGAACTCGCCGGGATTCCCGCCGTACGGAGTGAGCGGCGTGATAGACTCGCGTTCGAGGAGGCCGGTCCCCGGGGTGTGGTGAGAGGTTGGCGTCAGGTCCGGCGTCGCCGATTCGGATTCGATCCCCGGCCCGCCAGGGAGCATGACCATGCGATCGACCGCCATCGCCATCGCCATCTCATGCCTCGCCGCGCTGACCCTGACCACGGGCGTGCACGCCCAGTGCGAGCCCGAATCGGTCTATAACAGCGATATCGTCGAGAAGCACAACGACGTTGCGATCAGCGGGAACTTCGCGTTCGCGGCCACGAATTTCGGTCTCCACGTCTACGACATCAGCGATCCCCTCAACCCGATGCGGTTGACGCCCCTCATGACGCCCGGCTTGAACCTGGAGCACATCCTGGTCGAAGGCGCACTCGCCTACACGGCGAACCTTTCCAACCTCATCGAGGTCTGGGACGTTTCCGTCCCGTCCGCGCCGCAGGTCATCGGGTCCGTCACGCTCCCGACCGTTGAGATCATCGGCTTCGACAAGTTCTCGAACGCGGGGATCGTGCTCGGACGGACCGACAGCGCGGCGACGCTCTCGGCCGTGTTCTTCAACGACCCCACGGCGCCGAGCGAGTGGTACACCGAGGCCATCGGACCCTGGCAGGTCGACGACCGTCAGGGCGGCGTCGTGCTGAAGAACGAAATTGCCTTTGTGGCGGCCATGGATGGTGATCTGCGGGTGTACGCCCCGTTCACCATCCCGAGTCCGATCGAGGTTGGCGATCTCAGTGTCCCGGGGAACTGCGCCGCCATCGCCCGTGCCGGCAACGTGGTCTACGTCAGCTCAACCAATGAGCGGGTCTACGCGGTGGACATCACCGATTCGAATAATCCGCAGATCCTCGACTGGGTGGCGCTGAAGGGCGACTACGGGGAGAACCTCACCGCCCAGGACGATCGGTTGTACGTCTCGGAGACGCTCGATCAGATCGCGGTCATCGACATCAGCGCGCCGTCGGACCTGATGCTGCTCGGCAAAACGGCCATCGACGAAGACCGCGATCCGCGCGGCACGCGCGCGCAGGGCGGACTCCTGTTCGTCGCCGATTTCGACAATGGCCTCGAGGTCATCGACGTCGGCACGTGCGTGCCCGTACCCGTGATCCTCGAGCAGCCCGGGTCGATCGTGGTTGACGCCGGCGCCGAGGCGACGCTGTCCGTCGTGGTCTCCGGCGGCGTCGAGTTCCAGTGGCGTCGCGACGGCGTGGACCTGGTCGATGGCGGCGGGACGAGCGGCGCGACGTCCGCGACGCTTGTGATCGCCGCCGCGGACGCCGACGATATCGGCGCCTACACCTGCTGGATCAGCAACGGCGCCAGTTCGATCGTGAGCGATGCTGCGATCCTCGCGGTCAGGCCCGGCTGCGCCGGCGACGTCAACGGCGACGGATTCGTCGACGCGAACGACCTGGCGGTCCTGCTTGCCGCGTGGGGCGCGTGCGGCTAGAGCAACCCCGGTCCATGCGCCCCTGCTTGCGTCACTGAATCGCCCGTTCCGCGAACGCGTTCAGGTCTGGCGAGCACCGCGGCCGACCACGCGCCTCAAAACGCACACTCCGACACCACCGCCATCGGGGCCGCCGTCCCCGGATGCACGAACCACAACCGCAACGCGTGCAGCAGCAGACGATCCGCCATCGCGAGTTCGCGCGGCGGGGCGTAGAGGTTGTCGCCGAGGATCGGGTGGCCGATCGTCTTCAGGTGAAGACGCAACTGGTGCGAACGTCCCGTGATCGGCGTGAGTTCGAGACGGGTGCGGTCGTCATGGCGTTCGAGAACCCGCCAGCGGGTGACCGCCGCGCGTCCGTGCTCGTGGTCGATGATCTGCCGGGGCGGGTCGTCGAGGTCCTTCCGCATGGGCAGGTCGATCTCGCCGGCGTCCGCCTCGACCACGCCGCCGACGACCGCGAGGTACGTCTTCTCCGTCTCGCGATCCTGAAACTGGCGGCTGAGTTCGCGGTGAGCCTCCGCGTCGCGGGCGAGGACGATGACGCCGGACGTGTCGCGGTCGAGGCGATGGACGATTCGGGCCCCGTCGTAGATCGATGCGGCCCGGCTGACGAGACAGTCCGCCTTCTCCGGTCCGATGCCGGGGACGCTGAGCAGGCCGGCGTGCTTGTTGAGGACGAGGAGGCGTTCGTCGACGTGGAGCACATCGAAGCCGTCGTGGCGGGCGATCACGGGCGTCGGCGGCGGCGACGACGGCCCCGGCGAGGGGGTGGCGGCGGGTTCGGTCACGGCAGGGGCGTCCTCTCGGGTCGGGCAGGCTATCATCATTTTCTTCCGCGCGGCGGCCGCCGCGCCCCCACGACACCTGCCGAGGCCCTGCCATGCTTGCATCCGCTGTTCGTGCCGTTCCACGCCTCTCGCTGCTCTTCGTCACCCTTCTCGTCGCGCTCGTTCTCGCGGCTCCGACGTTCGCTCAGCCGGGCGGCGTGATCGACTGGAAGCGGGAGGAGTCGCCGCTCCTTCGCAACCACGTCCAGCTCACGCTGCCGGAGCAGTTCCTGAAGGCGGGCGAGTCCTACTTCTCGCCGGACGACTCGAAGATCATCTTCCAGGCGGTGGCGGTTCCCGCGATCGGCGAGCCGGCCGAACGCTACTACCAGATGTACGTCGCCGACGTCGTCCGCGACCGCAACGGCAAGATCACGGGGCTCGCGAACCACAAGCGACTGAGCCCGCCCGGGTCGTCCAACACGTGCGGCTGGTTCCACCCGACGAAGCCGAACACCGTCATCTTCGGGTCCACGCTCGTCCCGCCGACCGATCCCGACGTCGCCGGCTACCAGCGCGGCAGCTCCCGCTACAAGTGGCAGTTTCCGAAGGAGATGACGATCGTCGAGTGCAATCTCGACACCGCGGACGGATCGATCGAATCGCTGAAGCCGATTCTCTCGGACTCCGGCGCGTACCTCGCCGAATGCTCGCTCACCAAGGACGGCCGACACCTGCTCTTCTGTCGTTACGCGGAGAAGGACTATCCGTCGGGCGGGAACCTCTACGTGAAGGATCTCGAGTCCGATCAGGTCGCCACGCTGATCGACGCCGAAGGCTACGACGGCGGACCGTTCTTCTCGCCCGACGAGAAGCGCATCTGCTATCGCTCCGACCGGCGCGGCAACAACGAACTCCAGCTCTTCATGGCCGAACTCGTCTACGACCGCGACGGCCGGATCACCGGGACGACCAACGAAGTCGCGCTCACCGACAACGAGCACGTCAACTGGGCGCCGTTCTGGGATCCGGAAGGACGCGAGCTCGTCTACGCGACGAGCGAGGAAGGCCACTTCAACTACGAGGTCTACGCAATCAACACCAGGGCGCCCGGCGGTCGACACGAGGCGTCGAAGCGACGCATCACCCACGCCGGCGGCTTCGACGGCCTGCCCGTCTTCGATTCCACCGGCGACCACCTGATGTGGACGAGCCAGCGCGATGCGTCCGGCACGTCGCAGGTCTGGGTCGCGGAACTCGTCAAACCGATGGATTGACGCCCTTGGACCTCCTCTTCGGCGAACGCCGCTACCTCATCCCGTTCCGATCGCTGCTGCTGCCGCATGTCTTCACCGACACGCTGGTCATCGGCGGCGGCGTGGCCGGCATGCGGGCGGCGGTGGAGGCGGCGACCCACGGCGACGTCATCCTGCTCGGCAAGGATGAACTCGACGTGTCGTCCAGCGCGTGGGCGCAGGGCGGCGTCGCGGCGGTGCTCTCGGAGGAGGACTCCCTGGAATCGCATGTGCAGGACACGCTCGACGCCGGGGCGGGACTCTGTGATGTCGACGCCGTGACCGCCCTCGTCGAACACGGGGCGGAGGCGATCCACGAACTGCTCGAATGCGGCATGCGTCTCGACCGCACGCCCGACGGCGCCGTCGACCTCACCCGCGAAGGCGGACATCGGCATCGACGCATCGTGCACTCCGACGGCGCGGCGACGGGCGCGGAGCTGATCCGCGTGCTGTCCGCGGTCGTTCGCGGTCACGACGGGATCCGCGTGTTCGATCACTGCTTCGCGCTGGACCTGCTCACGAACGGCGCCGCGCGAGGTGAAGCGCCGGTCCTCGGCGCGATCACGCACCACCCGCGGTACGGTCTGCAGATCATCTGGGCGCGGGCGACGATTCTCGCGACGGGCGGGGCGGGCCAGGTCTACCGGGAGACGACGAACCCGAGGGTCGCGACGGGCGACGGTCTCGCGATGGCGTACCGGGCCGGGGCGGAGGTCGCGGATCTCGAGTTCATGCAGTTCCACCCGACGACGCTGTACGTTCCGGGCGCGACGCGGACGCTGATCACCGAGGCGGTGCGAGGCGAGGGCGGGCGGCTGGTCGATCGCCAGGGCGTGCGGTTCATGGTTGATGCGCATGAGATGGCGGAGCTTGCGCCGCGCGACGTCGTCAGCCGCGCAATCGTGGAGCATCTCGCGCGGTCCGGCGATCCCTCCGTGTTCCTCGACGTGCGTCACCTCGGGCCGGACTTCTTCTCCACGCGGTTCCCGGGGCTGGCGCGGACGCTCGCGGCGTTCGATCTCGATCCCGCCGTCGACCTCATCCCGGTCCGCCCGTGTGCGCATTACACCATCGGCGGCGTCTGGTCCGACCTCGACGGACGCACGACGGTCCCCGGTCTCTACGCGTGCGGCGAGGCGGCGTGCAACGGACTCCACGGCGCCAACCGACTCGCCAGCAACAGCCTCCTCGAAGGGATGGTCTTCGGGAAACGGGCGGGGAGCGCGGCGGGCGAGATGGCCAACGGCGCCGTCGGGCCGGCCCGGATCATCAGCGACATCCGGATCTCCGAACACGGCGAACTCGACCTCAGCGACGTCCGCTCCAGTCTGCGCAGCGCGATGTGGCGCAACGTCGGCATCCAGCGGACGGGCGCGAAAATGGCGGACGCCGAAGACATGTTCGACTTCTGGGGCCGGTACACCATGGACAAGATCTTCGATGATCCGACCGGCTGGGAAGTGCAGAACCTCATCACCGTCGCCGCCCTGATCACACGGGCCGCGAAACAGCGGACGGAGTCGCGCGGCGTGCACACGCGGCTGGACTTCCCGGAACCGTCGGACGACTGGCTCGTACATGCTTCATGGTCGGTCGGGGCGGGTGAGCCGCGCCGACGGCCCGTCCGCCGCGCGGCGGAGACGGCGTTGAACTCATGAAGCGAACTCGTCGGACGATGCTGATGCGATCGTTGCTCGCCGCGTCGGGGGGGGCGGTCGTGACGACGTGCCTCGGGTGTGAGACTTACCGGGTCGAGTACCGTCACCGTCCGGCCTACTACCAGTCCGCGTCGGAGACGGAGTTGCCGGACGAGGTCATCCTCGAAGACGGCACGAAGATCGTGTACATCGACGGAGCGAAGCGGAAGTCGGCGTTGCGACGCGCGGCGGAGCAGACGGACGAGACCGGCGCCGCCGCGTTCCGGACCCGCGACGAAGCGGATTCCGGCGAGGTCGTCCTGCGGGCCAAGCTCCCGGAGCACGTGCTGAGTCACCTGATCGGGTGTCTGCAGGCGGAGGAGTACGAACTCCTGTGGGAGCAGGTCGTCTCGGAGCGCACGAAACACGCGATGCGCGAGCGCGGCCAGGACAAGGCGGTCTTCATCGACTGGGCCACCCGCAACCGGCGCGATCTGCTCGCCAGTCTGAACCGAATGACGCTGGGCCTGTACGGTCAGGACGTGCAGATCGAGAGCATCGGAAACAACATCACGCGGATCTACCTGCATCCGCGGGTCGCGTCTCAGACACCGTTCGACCGCGTGGACGTCGTGTTCGAGGACTATCAGTTCAGACTGCTGGTCGTGAAGTAGGGATTGGTTCGACCAACCTCATGGCGTAGGTTGGGCCCCCGGCCGGCCAACCTCACGGCGGAGCCGTGGGCTAACGGTAGTTCGGGGGTTCCGCCCAGCGGAGTTTGTCGAGCAGGATGCGCCAGTAGCCGGTCGACGGGTTGGCGACGAGCCGCGCGGTGCGCGGGTCGCGGTCGATGACGACCCGGTCGCCGGCGTGCAGTTTCGCGTACTCCTGGCCGTCGAGCACGAGCGTGGTGCCTTCGTTGGTTTCCGCGACTTCGATTTCGATCGTCGTGTCGTCGGGCAGCACGACGGGTCGGAACGCGAGGCTGTGGGGGGCGAGGGGCGTGATGATCACGCCGCTCACGCCGGGATAGACGATGGGTCCGCCGGCGGAGACGTTGTACGCGGTGGAGCCCACCGGGGTGGCGACGATGACGCCGTCGCCGTTGAGCGTCGGGCCCTCGGCCCCGTTCAGGGTCATGCGGAGTCGGATCATGCGGAAGGGCGGCCCGGCGGTGACGACGGCGTCGTTGACCGCCGCGCCCTCGAAACGGTACGCATCCTCGCCATTGCGGACGCGGGCGCGCAGGATCGAGCGTTCGTGCATGGGCGGGTCGCCGCCGAAGACGATATCCGCGTGCTCGCGGAGCGAGGTCCAGTCGAATTCCGCGAGGAAGCCGAGGCGGCCGAAGTTCACGCCCACGAGCGGGGTGTCGCGTCCGAGCAGCCGACGCGTCTCGCCGAGGAGCGTCCCGTCGCCCCCGAGCACCACCGCGAGATCCGCCTCCACGTCCGGGGGGGGTTCGCACCGGATGTCGCGGCACTCGGCGACGATCTCACCCCGCGACGCCACGAACGCCCGAACTTCGTCGTAATGCGCCGCCACCTCGGGCCGCTGGCAGTTGGCGAGCAACGCGATGCTCGGGCGGTGGGAACTGGTCTGACCGGATCTGGGAGCGGACATGGCGACTCCGAAAGGACGTCTGAGAACCCCGGACCAGCCGAAACCCGACCGGCGCCAGCCGGCATTGTAGAGGTCCGGGCTTCGTTCGACCGGATCCGCCCCGTAGAATGGAGCCGAGGAGAAAGGCCCATGGCGACGCTTCTGTCCGTCATCACCATCAGCGCGGCGGCGACTGCGGCGGCCAGCGCGACGGCCAGCTTCGGCGGCGGTCCGCCCGAGCTGGCGGATCCCGGTCCGTTCGCCGTCAGCATGGTGACCCTCGAAGTCGCCCGACTCGACGGCACGACCTTTGAGGTTCCGCTCCGCTATCCGGCCGCCACCAGCGATCCCGCCGCGCCGCCCGATGTCGCGGCCGGGCCGTTCCCCGTCGTCCTCTTCGCCCACGGCTATCTCCAGCCGTCGTTCCAGTACGACTCGACGCTCGATCATCTGGCGTCGTGGGGGTTTCTCGTGGCGTCGCCGGATTCCGCGCTCGAACTCTTCCCCGATCACGCCGCCTTCGCCGCCGATCTCAGCGCCACGCTCGATCGACTCGCCCTCGAGAACGACGCCCGGACCTCCCGGTTCTTCGGTCTGATCGATGTCGAACGCGTCGCGGCCGGCGGGCATTCGATGGGCGGAGGCGCTGCGCTGCTCGCGGCCGCGGCGGACGACCGGTTCCGTCTCGTGCTGCCGCTCGCGCCGGCGGAGACGAATCCATCGGCGATCGAGGCGTCGTCGACCGTGAACGCGCCGGTGCGTTTCATCGTGGGCGACGAGGACGCGATCACACCGACCGCGACGAACGCCGCGCCGATGTACGCCTCGGTTCCGGTTGCGCGTCAGTTGTCGACGATTCCCGGCGGGTACCACTGCGGTTTCATCGACGAGCCGATTCTGTTCTGCGACAGCGGTTCGATCAGCGGGGCCGCGCAACGGGCGATCGTGCGTCGGGTGCTGACCGAGACGCTGGCTCTCGCGTTGCGTCCGGAGCCGGGGTGTCCGGAGGAATCGTGCTGGATGCGGGTGTGGGGTCCGATGCTGAATGACGCGCCGGGCGAGGTGTTCACGACGTCGGACCCGCGGGCGGAGGTGTTTCTGCCCGACGGGCTCGCCGCGCCCAGCGGGGCGATCGTATCAATCGGCGTGCCGATCCTGAATCAGCAGCCGTCGGGGACGAGCTACGCCGTGATTCTCGAACCCGCGTTGACGCCGATCCCGGTGAACAGTTCGCCCGCGGAGACGCCGGTGATCGGGCCGGGCGAGGTCTTCGACGCGGCGGCGGCGATCGTGGGCGGTCCGACGCCCGGCGGCGTCTTCACGGTCACCGTCAGCGCCCGCAACCTCACGGACGGCTTCACCCGGGCGTTCGACCAGATGACGATCTTCACCGAGGTGCTCGGCGACCTGAACGGCGACGACGCGGTCGGGCCGGCCGATCTGGCGATTCTGTTGTCGGGCTGGGGTCCGTGCGGCGGAGTCTGCCCCGGCGACCTGAACGGCGACGGCGAAGTCAGCGCGATCGATCTCGCGGTTCTGCTGGCTGCGTGGTCGGACTGAGGCCCGCCATTCGGCGAATTTTCCTTGCGCGGGTCGGACATGGATGTCGTGTCTGGAGATGACCCCTTGCGCAGGAGCCTCCCGATGCGTGTGAATCTCATCCGTCTGATCGTGCTCGCCACGTTGTGTCACGCCGGCTTCGCGGCCGCCGACTTCACGACCGGCGATCTCTACCTCTGCACCGCCGCCGCCCCCGGCGGTCCCGCCGTCCTTCGTATCGATCCGTTCAGCGGGGCGGTGACGACGCTCGCGGACGGTGAGAGCTACGCCGGCCGACCCGCGACCTACGATCCCTTCCGCGATCGCATCATTCTGGTGATCAACTTCGAGCCGACGTTCCTCCGAATGATCGATGATCTCGGGAACAAGACGGAGCTGCCGATCAACCTGCCGTTCACGCCCGCGGACATCGCGTCGGCGGGCGATGGACGCCTGTATTTCGCCGCCCCGCAGTTCCAGGCCGCCCACTGGATGCTCACGCCGGACGGTCAGTCGCAGCCGGTGCTCGACCACCTCGGTGATCCGCTCATCACGCCGGGCGGCGCCGCGCGGATCATCTTCGACGCCGGCCAGAACGCGTTGTTCGTGATCACGCGGGCGATTCCCGAGACGCACGTGCGTCGGTTTCTCCTGGACGCCGACGGCGACCAGGCGCTGGGACCGGCGGACGAGTTCATCTTCGCGGGCACGGACGCGGACTACGACGATCCCATGCAGCTCGCGGCGGGCCCGAACGGGACGATCTTCTACAAGATCGACGACAACACGAACTCCGCCCAGGCGCGGATGCAGTTGATCGATCCGGTGAACCTGACCGCGACGCCCTATGCGGTGAGCGAGTACTTCGGCGTGGGGGGCGAGGTGGCGGGAACGTACAGCACGGTCCGCGACCAGGCGGTGGTGCTCGACTCGTTCGACGATCATCTGCGGGTCTTCAGTTTCGGCGCGTTCGGCGAGGGGGCGATTCTCGCCAGCGGCGTGTCGTCGGCCGGCGGCACCAGCGAGTCCGCCAAGCTCCTGTCCATCGGCGACACCGTGGTGGGGGCGGGCGGGCCGCCGCCGAACCCCGCCGACTTCAACAACGACGGCGTGGTCGACGCCGCGGATCTCGCCTCGCTGCTCGCGAACTGGGGCCCTTGCCCGGGCTGTCCGGAGGATCTTGACGGCGACGGCGACGTCGACGCGGCGGATCTCGCGATCCTCCTGGCCAACTGGGGGACGTGACCGCAATTCCTGAAAACGAGACGAGCAGATCGGCGGCGTTCATACGCGGTTAAGGTTGGAGGACACGATCCTCCGGAAAGGACCCGTCATGATCCGCCGCCGACGCGCTCTCCCCGTTCTGACCATCGCCCTGCTCACGCTCGCCGGATGCGGGGCCGGCGCCGAACCGGCCCCATCCGAGACCGTCGCCGCCCCCGCGGAGACGGTCGATGTCGAAGCCGTCATGCGCGAACTTGCGGCCGCGATCGACGCCGAGCGTCGCGTCGTCGTGAAGGCCTGCGCGGACTGGCCGAACATGAACGAGGCGGATTTCGCCGATTTCACGGATGCAGTCGACCGCCAGCGGTCGGCGAGCGACGCCCTCCTCGACGTGCTCAACGCCAATCCGGGGTGGGCGAAGCGTGTCTGCGAGTGGTACGAGTCGGTCGTCATGGACGCCGACATGGCGCTCGTGGAGGCGAAGCTCGCGCTTCGCGACTGCGGCGAGCGTCGACAGGTCGAGTTGCTCGAGGCCGCCTTCGACACGCTCGACGAACGACGGGCCTACCTCAGTTGGGACGACGATCATCCGACCTCGCCGATCAACCTGTTCATCATGGGCCAGAAGTTCGGCTGGATCGACGTCGACTGACCATGTCGACCGACGGCGATCCGCTCACTCGTACATCGTCTTCTCGTGCACCCGGACGCGCGGCGTCAGGCCGCGCTGTCGCGCCTGCTCCACCATCTCCTCGCCCTTGCCGTGGTGGGCGTACACGGCCTCGCCCGGACTCACCCGCCGGTTCCACGCCCGCTGGTACGTCAGCGCCAGGTCCTTCGTCTTCGCGAGGGCGGACGGAACCGCATGCAGCATCGCGTACCGGCGGCGCTCCCGCCGGAAGTATCGACCCATCACCTCCGGCAACAGGCGGCTCAGCCAGGTGTCGTGCTCGATCGTGACGAAGCGCGGGATCACGTAGCGCGGCCGATCCAGCGGGCCGAACACCTCCGCCACCGACTCCGCGAACAACGCCGAGTCCGCCTCCGACGCCTGCCGCAGGAACAGACGCACGTAGCCGCCGTCGCGCACCCGGGCCTCCAGCTTCACCCGCTTCTCCAGCCGATCCGCGTCGATCAGCCCCTCGATCACGGCCCGGCTGACGGCGTACGCGAGAGAGTCCTCGACCGTGGCGAGCGTCGGCGCCCCGCCCGCCGCGACGCCGCGCAACGGACCCGCGCCGCCGACCTCGATCGCGCTGGACTCCACGCCGCGAAACGGCGTCCCGATCCGCCATTGCGTGCGGGCGTCGTCCCGTCGTTGCGCACGGGCGAGCATGTCCGCGTTGATCGCGGACATCAGCCCCTCGACGTCCTCCGGCTGCATCTCCGTGAACGCCGCGTGCACGTGCCCGACGCCCCGCTCGATCACGCCGTCGTCCGTCACGCCGTAGAGCTTCTCGTGCTTCTCCGTGAAGCGGTGGTAGTCGTCCAGCCCCTTCGCGAACTCCCCCGCGACACAGATGACGTCCCAGTTGTCCGCGAGCTTCTTCGGGTCGTCCGGGTCGATCCGGAACGAGCGGCCCCGCAACTGATTGACCGTCATCGACGTCGCGGCGGTGGTGAGATCGATCAGCACATTGATCCGGTGCGCATCCCAGCCCTCTCCCAACAGCCCCCGCGTGCCGACGAGACACCTGGTCACGCCCCGCTGGAACAATTCCGTGATCAGCGCCACATAGGTGCGCGGCCGCCAGTCGCCGCCCCGCCCTTCGATCACGTGCAGCCCGTCCTCCGCGGTCGCGGTCAGTTCGATGGCCAGCCCGCGGGTGTCCAGCCACGTCCGGGCCTCCTCGAGGAACGTCCCGGCGAGATCGCTGTCGACCAGCACCGTGGCGCCCGTCACGAGAATCGGATCAAGCCGATCCCCGACGTCTGATTCGAGCAGGGTCCGGAACGCCGCGACGGCGCCGCCCGCCTCCGCATCGAGCACGCTCGTCTCCGCGGTGCGCGACGACGCCTTCTCGTAGTCGCAGACCACGACGCCGCGGAGGCGTTCGCCGAGGGCGGCTTCTTCCGCGGCGAGGATGTCGGGCAGGGCGTGGGTCTTGGCGTCGGAGTGGGCGAGCACCCGCGTCACCGGCGCCGCGCACGGACGCACGCCCGTCTCGGTGATCTGCAGGCCGAGCAGTCGCAGTCGTCCGGTGGTCTCATCGGCGAGGGCGTGATCGAGCGTGCTCGTCGATCGTCGGAGTCCGTGGCGCACGTAGCGGTCGAGGACGGTGACGAGGCAGTCGAAGCGCGTCGGGCGATCGGTGAGCAGCAGGGGGGGCGGTTCCGGCACGCCGTCGGGCCACGGATGGTTGCGGTCGTAGAGGTAGAGTCGGCCGTGGTCGGCGAGCGCGCGGTCGCGTCGGACGAAGGTCGTCCAGTTCGCGGCGGGCTGGTCGACAATGCGACGTTCGGCCAGTTGCCGCGCCGTCCACGCCGCGAGGGGGGGAACGCGGGTCGCCTCGGTGGTTTCGCGGGGCCGCTCCAGTTCGCGCACGATCGCCCGGAACGACCGGTCCGCTTCCGCGAGGTACTTCAGCTCCGCCGCCCGGGGGCGCACCACGAGGCACAGGTCCTGGTACGGCGCGAGATTGCCGGCCCGGACGAGGGCGGGCGTCGGCGTTTCGTAGTCGATCGGGCCGAAGAACCGCGCGTAGCGGTCGACATCCTCCCGCCGGCGGCCGCGCACGTCCGGCGGCGTCGCGGTGAGGCCGAGGACGACCGGATCGTCGAGCGCGTCCGCGACGGCGTCGGCGACGCGTCCCCAGTGGCCGAGCAGATGATGACACTCGTCGAGGATGAGCATGCCGACGTCCGCCTCCCGCAGCGCCGCGACCGCCCGCCGGACGTTCTCGTCGACGGCGCCGAGCACGTCGCCCTCGAGGGCCCGGGCGTCGCGCACCATCTTGCGATACACCGCCAGCCGCGCCTCGAAGTACGGCTGATTTCGGATCCGCAGATCCTCGATCCATGCGATCGCCTCGTCGAGGCTCGTCGCCTCCCCCGCGTCCATCAGCCGCTCGCACCAGGTTTCGATCGCGTCGTCGTCAAGGTCGCCGGTCTGGGCGGGTCGCGAGATCGACTGGTACGTGAGGCTGGTGAAGACGCCGGGGGCGTGCGGGTCATCGGAAACGCGGTGGCCATGTCCCGCGAGGTCGAAGAGCGACAGTCGGGCCGACCACTGCGACTGGATCGCGGAGGTCGGGCTGAGGACGACGGCGGGTCGGCGCACGAGATGGGCCCACGCGTAGAGCCCGAGTACGGTCTTGCCGGATCCCGGCGGGGCGACGATGTGGAGCCGTCGCTCGCCCCGTTTCAGTTGCGCGCGCATGACCTTCGCCGCCGCGTCCTGCGCGGGTCGGAGCGTCCCGGTGAAGCGGATGTCGGGAAAGGTCTCGGTCATGCGGTGCGGATTGTATCCGCCGCCCGGGCCCCCTCTCCGACGGGCGTTCGTCGCTGATCGGCGTCACGTGTGGGGTGGCGAGCGTCGCGCAGAAGAAATCCCCCGCCGGAGGCGGGGGCGCGGGGGGGTGCGTGATGTCGCGGTCGATCAGGCGGTGGCGTCGACGTCGTCTGTCTCCAGATCGTCGATGTCGTCGTCATTCGCCGCCACGGCGACCGGCGCGGCGTCGACGAGTCTTCCGTTGCGTCCGGCGCCGGCGTCATCGACGCGTCCAAGGATCGAGGGCAGTTCGACGCCGGCCTGGGTCGCGAGTTCGTGCATCGCGGGCAGCGCGCCGATGAGCCCCGACAGGAACCCTGCCGTCGAACCGCCGCCGCCGCTGTCGCCGCCGCCGGAATCCCAGACCGTGATCTTGTCGATCTTGAGGTTCTGGATCGCCTTGACCTGTTCGGCCACGATCTCGGGGAGCTGTTCGATCATGAGGAGCGTCGGGGCGAGTTCCGGGCGGCCGCCGCACGCGTTGACGAGACGTTCGTAGCCGTCCGCCTTCGCTGCGAGCACCTGGCGGACGCCGTCTGCTTCGGCCTGGTACTTCGCGAGGATCGCGTCGGCCTCGCCGCGGGCTTCGCGTCGGACGCGCTCGGCTTCGGCCTCCGCCGCGATCTCGATCCGCTCCTTCTCGATCTCCTGCGGCGCGACGACCTCCTTGGCGAGGCGGGCGAGTTCCTGTTCTCGTTCGGCGCGAAGGATGGCTTCCGCGGCTTCGGCGAGGGCGACGTCCGAGCGGCGTTGCGCTTCCGCGCGGATCTCCGCCAGTTTCGCGTTCGACTCCGCGATCTCCGCCGAGGACGTGTTTTCACCGTCGACCGCGCGGGATTCCGCCGACGCGACCTGGATCCGCTCCGCCTGCTCCGCTTCCTTGCGGGCGACGGCGGTTTCCGCGTCGCGCTGGGCGATGGCGATCTCCTGGTTCCGACGCGACGCCGCCTCCCCGGTGATCGCCTCCGCTTCGAGCGCGGCGATCGCGACCCGCTGCCGCTGCTCGGCCTGCTTCTCGCCCTCGGCGGCGCCGGCGCTCTCGGCCGCCACGTTGACGACCTTCTCCTTGTTCGCGATCGCTTCGCCGGTGGCGCCGTCGCGCTCCTGTTCGGCCACCTCGACTTTCGCCCGGTTGATCGCCTCCGCCGCGGCTCGCTTGCCGATCGCGTGGATGTAGCCCGACTCGTCGGTGATGTCGCGGAGGTTCACGTTGATCAGCTCGAGGCCGATCTTGTTGATCTCCTGACCGACGTTCTCGTTGATCAGGGCCATGAACTTCTCACGGTCCTTGTTGATCTCCTCGATCGACAACGTCGCGATGACCAGACGAAGCTGGCCGAGAATGATGTCCTGGGCCTGCTCGCGGATCTTGCGGTCGTCGAGGAAGAGCAGACGCTCCGCCGCGTTGTTCATGAGGACGGGATCCGTGGAGACCCCGACCGTGAAGGTGGCGGGCACGTTCACGCGGATGTTGTTGAGCGAGAGCGCGCCCTCGAGCGGGATGTCGATGACGAGCGGCTCGAGGCTGAGGTACGCGAAGTCCTGGATGAGCGGGAGAATGAACGCCCCGCCCCCGTGGTAACACTCCGCCGCCTTCTGGCCGCTGACCCGCCCGTACTTGACCAGGACCCGGTTGCTCGGGCAGCGCTTGTAGCGGGTGGCGATGAAGCCGACCGTGAAGACGAGCAGCAGGACCGCCGCCCCGATGAAGCCGAGCCACCACTGCGGGGCCAGGGCCAGCATCGACGACGACCCGCCGATCGGATCCGAGGTCATGAGTTGATGAATCATGGAATCTTCCTTTCACTCGCGCCGCACCGACCCCCGGCTCCCCGCCCTCGGGGCGCGGCGTCAGGCGGACTTCTTGATTTCTGTCCGCGGACGGCGGTTCACACGACGGCGACCGTCGCCGTCCGCTGAGCGTCAATATTCGTGATCATCACCGCCGCGCCCGAGCGAATCGCTTCGCCTTCCGTGACCGCGGTGAGCGTGCGATCGCGTCCGTCGATGACGACCCGCACCTGGCCCCGTCCCTCCCCGCGGCCGGGCACCGTCACGTAGACGGTCCCGGCGACGCCGACCGCGCGACGGAGATCCACCGCGCCGCTGCCTTCGAGGTCGTACATCGCCTTGAGCAACAGACCAAGCAGCCAGACGAGCGCGATCCCGCCCGCGGCCCCGACCGCCAGACTCGGGATGAGCTCCCAGCCGAAGCCCAGCCGCGCGCCGAGGCCGGCCCAGCCGAACCCCATCATGAACGCGGCGATCGCCTGCAGCGACAGCATCCTGAACGCATCGGTCGACCCATCTGCGTCCGCGGCGTCCACGTCGATGTCGACATCGAGGTCGGCGTCGCCGCCGTCGGCGCCCGCGAACATCGCGGCGAGCTTGAGCAGGAAGACCAGCGTGCCCAGGATCGCCGGCACGCTGAAGGCGAACACATCGCCGCTGAAAAGAATGTCAAGCACAGGCACGCTCCTCTTCCCCCGCCGCGCACGTCCCACCCCCCGGGCCCTGAAGGTCCCGTCAGCGCGGCGTCGGATCCAATCTGTTGACGCAGGGTGACAGGGGAAAGATGCAATACGACCGGATTTGCAACGTGTCGGCGTTTTCCGGATCGGAGACACGCTCCCCCGTCCGGCGACCTTGCCGCCGTTCCGAGCCCCACCTACCATCCGCCCCATGATCGATCTGAAGCGGCTGCGCGAGGAGCCCGACCTCTACAAGCAGGGGGCCCGGGACAAGAACATCGATGTCGACATCGAGGCGGTCCTGCGCCTCGACGAACGTCGCCGCAAGCTCCTGTCGGACATGGAGACCCGCCGCGCCGAGCAGAAGAAGATCTCGAAGGCGATCGGTCCGGAGATCGGTCGTCTCAAGGGGCAGTTGAAGAAGGCGGAGGGCGCCGCGCGTGACGATCTCGAGACGGAGATCCGCGAGCTTGAGCACCGTCCGGTCCAGCTCAAGACGAAGATCCAGGCGTTCGAGCATGAACTCGCCCAGATCACGCCGCAACTCGAGGCGCTGCTTCTCCAGGTGCCGCAGCCGCCGGACGCGGACGTGCCGCGCGGCGAGACCGCGGACGACAACGTCGAGATCCGCCGCTGGAACCCCGAGGGGTTCGATCCTGAGAAGCCGTTCGCGGAGAACCGGGGCTTCGTGCCGAAGTCGCACGTCGACCTGATCAACGATCTCGGCCTCGTCGACTTCGAACGCGCGGTCAAGATCGCCGGGGCCCGCCACTACGCGTTCGTCGGCGACGGGATGCGGCTGCACCAGGCGGTGCTCCGCTTCGCGTTCGACCTCATCACGAACGAGTTCGGGTTCACGCCGGTGTCGGTGCCGGTGATCGTGCGCGAGGAGTGCATGGTCGGCACCGGCTTCTTCCCCTCCGGACGCGACCAGGCGTATCACATCGAAGAGTCGAAGCGCGGCTCCGGCCACGACCTCTTCCTCACCGGCACCGGTGAAGTCGGCCTCATGGGCTTCCACGAGGATGAGATCCTCGACGCCGACACGCTGCCGCGACGCTACGCCACGGTCTCGACCTGTTTCCGGCGTGAGGCCGGCGCGGCGGGCAAGGACACCGCCGGTCTCTACCGCGTCCATCAGTTCGACAAGGTCGAACAGATCGTCATCTGTCGCGCCGACGAAGCGGAGAGTCGCGAACACCATCGTGCGATGATCGGCGTCGTCGAGACGTTGCTGCAGCGACTCGAACTGCCCCACCGCCTCCTTCAGGTCTGCACCGGCGACCTCGGCCCCAAGAACGCGGACATGATCGACATCGAATGCTGGATGCCGGGCCGGGGCGATGATGACGCGTCGGGCGTTCCGACCGGGGCGTACGGCGAGACGCACTCGGCCTCACGCCTCTACGACTTCCAGTGCCGCCGGCTGAAGATGCGCTATCGCGACGAGGACGGCTCGAACGTCTTCTGCCATTCGCTGAACAACACCGTGGTGGCGAGTCCGCGGATCCTGATCCCGCTGCTCGAGATGCATCAGAACGAGGACGGCTCGGTGACGGTGCCGCAGGCGTTGCGCGACGCGATGGGCGGGATCGAACGCATCACGCCCCGCGCCTGACCGCGTCCGGCCCGCGACCGACTACGACCACGCCGCGAGCAGCACCGCGAGATCCGACGAACTGACGACGCCGTCGAAGTCGAGGTCCGCGGGACATTCGCGGCAGTCTCCCCACGCCCCGAGCAACTGGGCGAGGTCCGCCGCGTCGACGAATCCGTCGCCGTTGAGGTCGGGATCGCCGATGGGGTTCTTTGCATCGTCCCACGTGATTCGCCGGATCTCGCCGTCGAAGAGCAGCGGCAGGATGAGATCCCCGGTCGTCGGATCGACGTCGAGGTCAACCACCCAGCCGATGTTGGCGAAGAAGTTCGTTCCCGACAGCGGTTCGCCCGGCGGCGGATCCGGGCCGGGATCGACGCTGCGAATCCAGAAGCCGATGAAATCGGAGAAGAACAGCACGCCGTCGTATTCGGACGGGAACGAACCCCCGTCGTAGAAGACGACCGCCGACGCCACGCTCCCGAGGGCGTTGATCGATCCGGGCGCCTGCGGATCATAGTGGTGCCACCAGGCGACCGGCGGCGTCAGCGGGCCGGGATTGATCGGGGTCTCGAGCGTCTCACACCCGAACGCGGCGGGGTCCGCCATCTCGTGCCCGCCGCTCACGATCGGACCCTCCCGACACGGCCAGCCGAGATTCTCGCCGCCCTGGGAGAAGCTGACTTCCTCCCATTGACCGTTGCCCACGTCCGACACCGCAACGAGCAGCGGCGGCGTCGGACGCACCGCGATGCGGAACGGATTGCGGCAGCCGTAGGTCCAGACCATCGACGCCGTCGCCGCGCCTTCTCCTGTCCAGTACGGATTATCCGGAAGCCCCAGGCCGGTCGCGGGGTCGATCCGCAGCACCTTGCCCGACTTCGAGTCGAGCATCTGCGCGCGGAATGAGCCGATGTCCTGCTCCGGCGGGAACATCCCCTCGACGAAGCACTCGGGATCGCTCCCGCCGTCGTCCACGAAGCCGTAGTTGGCGCCGTCGCCGGTGGAGACGAAGAGCGATCCGTCCGGTCCGAACTCGAGATCGCCCACCGAGTGCGAGGCGTAGCAGACCGGGATGCCCTCGTGGGGCTGCACGCCGATCAGCACCTGACGCGTGGCGAGGTCCGCGACCGCGCCGTTGGTCGCGGCGCTGCCCTGGAAGCGTGTCAGCCGACCGAACGTGCCGAAGAAGGCGCTCTCGTCCGGCTCCCCGAACTCGGGGTCGACCACGTACAGGAGATAGACCCAGCCGTTGGTGAGGAAGTCGGGATCGACCTCGATCCCCAGCAGGCCCCGCTCGAAAGAGCCGTTGATCTCATCCTGCAGATCGATGAACGGCGGCTCGAGACGAACCCCGTCTTCAATCACCCACACCACGCCACGCTGCTCGGCGACGAAGAGCCGTCCGTCCGGCGCGACCGACACCGCGACCGGACGATCGAAACCCGCCGCCTCGACGATCGTCTCAAACGCGCCGTCGCCGGCCAGCGCCGGCAGCGCGGCGGACGCGAGCATCACCGACCAGATGAACTCTCTCACACGCACTCCTTCCTCCCCGGACGCGTCCGGGTCGATGGATCGAGTCTATCGGGCGGAACCGACCGTTCAACGGGAAAAGACCGAACGACAGCGCGACGGCGCCCGAAGACGCCGCCGCGCTGATGGTTTCGGGTCAGAGACGCCCGGCTCAGCCGGTCTTCTCTTCCGCCTTCCCGACCGGGGCCGGCGCGGGGAGGTTCGCTTCCTTCAGGAGCCCGTCGATCTTCTCGTACTTCTTCTCGGGCTCGACGGCGGGATGCAGCCCGTTGTACCGGACCTTGCCCGCGGGATCGACGATCGCCACGTGCGGAATGCCTCGCACGCCGAAGTCGGGATTGAAGACGTCCTGCTCGGTGAAGGCCACCATCCAGGTCATGTCCTTGTTCTTCATGAACTCGGCCATGAGTTCGTATTCCTTCTCCGGGTTGTCCGTGGTGTCGACGGGCGGACCGTCGCCCGGGTAGTGACTGCCCTGCAGACTCGTCACACCGACCACGACGACGTCGTAGCCTTCGTACCGCTTCTGCAGTTCACGCACCTGCGGGAACGAACCGATGCACGGACCGCACCACGTCGCCCAGAAATCGAGCACCACGACCTTGCCCTTGAGGTCCTTCAGGGAGGCGTACGTCTTGTCGCCGCTGTTCCACTTGAAGTTGACCGCGGGGGCCGCGTGATCGATCAGCTCGCCCCGTCCGTACGGACCGTTGAGCAGCTTGAGGTTGTTCTCGAACGCCGTCTTCATGCGGTCGTCGGTCGCTTCCTCCATCGACTTCTCGAACAGCGTGACGACTTTCGCCCGCGCGGCCTTCTTCGCCGCGGGGTCGATGTCCTTCATCTTGTTCAGCGCCATGACGTAGCCCATCGCGGACATTCGCTGACGCGGCTCGAGATCCGTCGTGAGGTGGTCGGCAAGACCGAGGATCTCCTCCTTCATGCCGGGCAGGTACTCCTCCGGCACGTAGTCGAGGTACTGCAACGCCATGCCGCCGTCGCCCGTCCGCAGCTCCTCGCCGAACGACGGGTGACCGATGAGCATCTTCAGCGACGCCGCCATCTGTTCCATGTCCTCGCCGCGCTCCATCATGAGCACGCCCACCGCCGCCTTCGCGCCGTCGCGATCGGGGGCCTGGGCCAGCTCGGCCAGACGCGTCCGCGCCCGGTCGCCCGCGTCGCCCGCCATCGACAACTCGCGGGCGATCGGCATGATCTCCTCGGCGCTGGCGTTCTCGAAGCTCAGGTCGCCGAAGATCTCGGACATCACCGCGGTGATCTCCTCCGGCGTGGGACGGGCGGTCAGGCCCTGCTGCCACTCGGCGACCTCCGCCTGACGCTCCTGCACCGCCTTCTGAAAATCCTCATCGGCGGCGGCGAGACCCGTGATACACGCGGCGCCCAGCAGCGAGGTCGCCGCCAGACCGCGAATCCGTCCAGATCGGTGATTCACGATCAACTCCTTCTTGCAGTCAGTCATCAGCTCTCGAAATCCATGCAACGACCCCCCGCCCTGATCAGAACAGGCCGTCCGCTGCGATCCCGACCCGTCGGAACCGCGACCAGATGATAGTCCGTCGACCGGCTCGCGTTGCAGATCACGACCGAAGCAGGCCGTGCCCCGCCGCGGCGCTATCATCAGACCCATGATCCTCAAAGGCCTCGGAATCGTCCTCGTCACCCTCAGCATGGTCGCGATCGGCGTGCTCGTCTGGCGGCTTCTCGAACGACAGGAAGCCCGCTACGAAACGCACGACCCTGATTCCGACGAGGCGGCCGGGGACGCCGACCAATCCGACCGCTGACCCCTTCCGCCTCCGCGGGCCAAAAATGACGCCGCCGTCGGCGACTCCACGCCGACGGCGACGACTCGGATGGCTCTCACTTCAATCCGCCCCCGACGCCCCCAGGCGCCGTGTCAGTCGCGCGTCCGCCGCGGTCGGTCCCACCGGCCGACCGGCGACGAACGCAATCGTCCTCCGCGGGACGCGAGCGGCCTCACGCGGCCCGCCGCGTCTCCACCTCGCCCGCAACCCGTCCCGCCGTCGTCTTCATCTCCGTCGACGTCGCGCTCGGCCGCGCCGCCCCCCGCATCAGCCACATCGCGATGGCCGGCACGAAGACGATGAACACGCCGAACGCGATCGCCATGATCGGCAGCAACGTCGCCATCGGCTCCGTCGAGACGCCCGCCGCCGGCTCGGACGCACGCGGCGTCGGCGTGGGCGTCGCCAGCGGCGACTGCACCACGGCCAGCGTGATCTCCGGTTCCGTGATCCACGACGATGAGTCTGCCGACATCGCCGACGACATCGCCCGCACCGTCTCCACCCGCGGCCATACCGGCTCGCCCGCGTCCAGCAGCAGCCGCTCCAGATCCGAGACGAATTCGTCGCCCGGCCGGGACGCCGCGTCGCGGGACGGCGCCGAGGCATCCACGTACAGACCGCATTCCATCCAGCCCGCCGTCGCCACCATGCCGCGCTCCAGCCACGCCGCCGCCCGATCCGCCGAGACGCCCAGAAGGCGTTCGAGATCCGATCGCATGTCGACGATCCGGTCCAGCGTCGTCGCCGGCCGGGACACGTCCGGGCGGGGCGCGGCCTCATGCGCCCAGCCCGCCGCGATCAACATCGCCGCCACGTCGCCCTGCACCGCCGCCGTCGCCGCCGCGCCGTTCACCGCCCATTCCGACTCGGCCCGCGCCGCGCTCGCCAATCCGGCCGCCAGGAGCAAAGCGGCGACCTGTAAACGCGCGGCCTGCATCGTCAATTCAATCGTCGAGCGAGCCATGTGGGGAATCTCCAGCGAACGGATCATCAACGCGCCCGCCACGACGAACGGACGCACCCGCGATGTCGGCACGACCGCCGGGGCGACATTCGCCTTTCTCGATGGCTCGCCCGCCGTCCGATAACCGCCCCCGGATGATCCATCCGGAGCGACTATCGCCGCAAGATTCTGCCAGTAAGCACATTACGTGCGGCGGGAAGGAGGTCGTAGGCGCGTCCGACAGTCGCGTCGTAGCGGGCGTTGGCCCGTCGGAAGCGGGCCAGAGCCGCATCGAAGCCCGATCCCGCGGCTTCGATCTGGCGCTCCAGCCGGTGCGCGGCCCACTGATGCAGGGCGGCGTCGAGCTGATTGCGTTCTTCGAGCAGTTCGACGATCCCCGGATCGACCTCGTGCCGACGCTTGCGGACCTGGGTCACGTTGGAGCGTCCGTAGCGCACCCGGGGCCAGCCCATCCGCTTCGCCAGAAACAGCAGGCTGGCGTCAAAACGCTCCATCACGCCGACCCACGCGAAGGTCTCCAGCCGATGCTTCGCCACCTCGAGCAGCCCCGGATCGACCGTCCCGTGCGGCGCGTCCACGATGTCGCCCCGTTCCCCCGCGAGGTACCGCACCTGGGCGTTGTCGACCCACCACACCCGCTGCGGGTCGCCTTCACGGATATACGTCTCGAGCGGCACGTCCGCCGCGAGATGCCCCTCCTCGATCATGTGGTAGTACACCGACAACGCGCGATCGACGGGCTCCCGCAGCACCGTGATGTATTCGCACGGTCCGGGCAGTCGTTCGTGCACGCCGTACCCGCAATGGGCCTCGAAGAAGCAGACCAGTCGACGCTGCGCCGCCGGCAACGCGTTGATCGCCTCGATCCGTTCATCGAGTCCGTCAACGTCGTACAGACCGAGACGCACGCGATGCCGGATCAGTTTATGCGGCGGCCACACGCCCATCTTCAGCTTGAGCATCCGGCTCAGCGTCGTCCCCGCGTTCTTCGGGATGTGCAGATGGATGAGCAGCGACATGGCGAAATGGTAGCCCAACGCCGGACCGAGGTTCGCCGCGGACCTACGCCGTCTCCTGCTTCACCAGGGCGGGATCGATGCCCAGGTACTCGTACATGTGCTGGTCGTAGGTCGCCTGATCCTCTTCACGCGAGAAATCGAGGCGGAGTTCGTTGATGACCTTCGTGCCCTGGCCGATCCACTCCGCCCACGTTTCGGCGGAGATGTTCTCGTGGATCCAGGCGCCGATGGGGCCCCGCATCGGCGGATCGGGCAATTGCGTGCCGGGACGACCCGTCCGCTTGCAGATGAACGCGCCCGAGGCTTCGAGACGCTCCGCCGCGCTCGTGACCTCCTCCGACAACGCCGGCGGCGTCCGCCCGATCGACTGGAGCGCCTCCGCGCAGCCGTTCTTCGGCATGAGGTCGCCCTTGCTCGCGGCGACCTCGTAGCCCTTCTCCAGCACTTCGACGGCTTTGTCTGTCCAGCCCGCCCTGATCATCGCCTCGCCGGCGAGCTGATAGGCCTTGCTCATGTCCGGGTTGATCTCGATGCAGCGTTCGAAGCTCTGCGCGGCCTCCGCATGGCGTTCCGCCTGCGTGTACGCCGAGCCGAGGCTGAAATGCGCCATCTCGTTGTCGGGATCGGCCTGGGCCATGTTCTCGAACTGGGCGATGCGCTGATTCAGGTCGCTCATGGAAACTCCGGGAGTGATCGGGTCGTCAGGATGCTCCCCCGCGCGGGGACCCGTATCATAGGCCCCCAACGTGCCGGATCTCGCCGTCTCACTCGCCGATGTCGCCCTCCGCAACCCCGTCGTCACCGCGGCGGGGACGGGCGGCTACGTCGACGAGCTCAACGACGTGCTCGATCTCGCCCGCGTGGGCGGCGTCGTGACCAAATCCATCACCCGCGAGCCCCGGGACGGCAACGATCCCTGGCGGATCATCGACCTCCCGGCCGGGATGCTCAACGCGATCGGACTCGCCAACGTCGGGCTCGACCGATTCCTGGCCGAGAAGCTGCCGCCCGCGCGCGATCTCGACACCATCGTCATCGGATCGATCGCGGGACACTCGGTGGAGGACTACGTCGCCGTCGCCGCCGCCTTCGACGCCGCGCCGGAACTGCCGATTGTCGAACTCAACGTCTCCTGCCCGAACACCGCCGACGGCCTCCAGTTCGGCGAGTCGCCCGATGCGCTCGGCGCCCTGCTCGATGAGGTCCGCCCGGCCCTCCCCCGGACGAAGCTGTTCGTGAAGCTCTCGCCCAACGTCGGGGACATCGTGCGGATGGCGGACGCGGCGGTCTCGCACGGGGCCGATGGTCTTACGCTGATCAACACCGTCACCGCGATGGCGATCGACGTCGAAACCCGCACGCCCCGCATCAGCGTCGGGAAGGGGGGGTTGTCCGGACCCGCGATCCATCCCATCGCCGTGCGCATGGTGCATGACGTCTATCGCGGCGTCGCGCGGGACGCGGGGACGCCGATCATCGGGGCGGGCGGCGTCATGAACTGGACGGACGCCGCGGAGATGATCCTCGCCGGCGCGACGGCCGTCGCCATGGGCGCCGCGCTGTTCGTCAATCCCCGCGCTCCCCTCAAGGTGATTCGCGGACTCGACCGCTGGGCCGCGCGTCAGGGCGCGGCGTCGATCACGGAGCTGGTGGGCGCCGTCGAGGCGTGATCTTCCCGGACCGGTTCGCGGCGTCGCGCGCTGACCCGCATATCCGGCCCGCGGGAATCGCCGGACGCGGGGTTCGGGTGGGGTTGCGGTTCGATGCGGTCGATCTTCCGCTGGTCCTTCCGCGCGGGAAGGCGAGGAGCAACGTCATGATGCAGTGTCCGTCGTGCGGCGATGGGTTGAACGAGATCACGTACGAAGGCGTGGTCATTCACACGTGCGAATCGTGCGGCGGGGAGCTGGTCTGTCCGGATGAGCTTCGCCACATCGCCGTGACGAAGGAAGTCACGCCGCCGCCGGACGCGCTGGCGGAGGCCGCCGCGCACGAGCCGTTCATGGGCGTTCCCGTCGAGGAGTCCGACCGGCACATCACGTGTCCGTGCTGCACGTCGGCGATGCAGGTCGTCAATTACGGCGGCGACACCAACGTCTATCTCGATCGCTGCGAGCAGTGCGGCGCGATGTGGGCGGATCACCTGGAGCTGGAGCGTCTGCAGGCGATCGTCGAGCATCATGAGCGGTGCGCCCCGGATCGTCGGCGGGTTGCGATGCAGGACCTGGAGCGTCGTCGCATGGAGACGGCGTCGCAGGTGAACCGTGCGTTTGCGGGTTCACGCTTCGCGTTCGTGAACGCGGTCATCAACAAGGTCATCGACGCCGCCGCGTGATCCCGCCGACACCACGCACCAGCCCCCGGCTCCGCCGGGGGTTAGGCCACGACCACCCGCCGTCCACCTCGACCCCGGGGTGAAGCCACGACCACCCCCCGTCCACCTCGACACCAGGGTGAAGCCACGACCATCCGCCGTCCGCCGCGACCACGAGACGCAAGGGCCACGCCGTCCACCGCGATCGTGGGAACGCTCGAGCGTCTTTCGACGCTGGTTGACACGTGCGCCGCCCGCTGCGTCGGTCAGTTCAACGCGGCTCGGTGTCGCCGAGCGTTCTGCCATGTGGTGCGCAACCCCCGGCGGCGCCGGGGGCTGGGCGTCGCGCTACACCAGCGATTTCCGGTGGTAGACCCACCATTCCGCCATCAGCAACGCGAGGCACGCCCCGACCGCCCACGGCCACAGCGGAATGTACGTGTCGCCCGCTCCGACCTCGCCCTCGACCTGATCCTCGCTCAGCACCACGTTGGTTGCGGTCTGGATCAGGCCCTCGCGATCGGCGAAACGGTTCGACGCGTACGCGCGGGGCGGGGCGTCGGTGTTCTCGTCCCAGTTGATCGTGTACACGCCCGCCTGCCGGATCGGTCCCCAGCTGAACGCCGCGGGATCGAGCACGGACGGACGTTCGGTCCGCCCGTCCGGCGTGGTCACCACGATGTTCGACGCCTCGCGGGGCAGACGATCGGTGATCACGCCGCCCGGCTGAAACCCGCGGGCCGTGATCGTCTGGCCGGACGCGCCGAGATACTCGATCGTGTTCACGACGAACGTGGGAAACGTCCGGTCGATGGGCAGGGTGCTGTCGAGCAGATCGAACGCGAAGTGGATCACGTGCAGCCCGCCGCGGTGAATCTCGACCACCGCCGGCGTCATCGCCCCGTCGTTGTTGATCTCCGCGATCGCCGTCACGTCGTCGCCCGGCTGGATGAGCCGGAACTTCTGCACCACGATGTCGTCGAGACTCACGAACCGCATGATCGGATGATCGCGGTCGTAATCGATGATCAGCTGTGGTCCGCCCTCGCCGTACTCGGTCAGCCCCTCGAGCGGCGGCGTCGCCCCGAAGCTCAGGTACCGTCCCGGCGGCGGATCGGTCGGGGCGTGATCGTCGAGCACGATGACGTCGAACTCGTCGAGACTGTTCTCCCGCCCGAGCGCCTCGAACCGCGTCGGCGACATCGCCACCACCGGCTGCATCCGGATCCCCTCCAGCGCCGCCCGCAGATACGGATTCGGACGCGACGTCACCAGCGCGACCTGCAGCTCCTTCGGCGGCGGCACGACCAGACGCGCGGCGTTATCCGATGCGAGATCATCCGTGCGCAGATTCGTCACCTCGATCACCGCCCCCGCCGGCTGCGCAAACGGCGTGAACACCACCGTCGCCCGGCCCGCCAGGATCAGCCCCGACGTCTCGTCCGTCTCCGCCGCGGGAACCCGCACCGGCTCCGGCGTCACCGCCCGGATGTCGCCGTTCACCGACAACTGCACATCGCACTCGACCGGGGTCGGATTGAAGTTCACCAGGGCCGCGAACACCTGGATCTCCGTCGGGTTGTCGTACGGACGCTCCGCCGAGATCGTTGCGAAGCCGACGTTGTCCGCGTCCGCCGTTCCGATCGGATAGAACGTCATCGACTCACCCTGCGCCCGCCGGATGACCTGCTCCTCCAGATCCTGGATCCGACCGTCGCTGAACAGCTCCAGCGTCGCGGCCTCCGCGACCGGACGCGCGCTGTCGGGGTTGACGTTCGTCGTGTACGCCCGGGCCAGCTTGAGCGCATCCTCGATCCGGCTCTCGCCGTCCGTCGGACGAATCCGCTCGAGGCCCGCCAGGAGTTCGCGGCGGGAGTTCGTGAACCGCACCAGCATCTCGGCGCGATCATGGAATCCGATGATCATCGTCTCGCCCGACGGATCGGTGAACAGCCCGCCCCCGTACCGCTCCTGGATCAGCTCCCGCGCCCGCTCGGTCGCGATCTCCAGACGCGTGCGTCCGTCCTCGGCGTCCGTCGCGTTCATCGAGGCGGACATGTCGATCAGCATCACCGTCTTGCCGCCGAGCGGCGCCCCGCCCTGCAGTTGCGGCTGCATCACCGCGAGCGCGATCAACGCCAGCACGAGCAGTTGCAGAAAGAGCAGAATGCTGGGACGCAGCCGCTGGAACGGCGCGTTCGCCCGGAGGTCCTCGACCGACGTCCGCCACAGCAGCGTCGACGGCATGACATGTTCGCGCCGACGCAGACGCAGGAAGTACAGCAGCAGCAGGGGCGGAATCACCGCCGCCGCGAGAATGGCGCCGTTCATCCACGTCAGCCAGTTGATCATCGCAGCAGCCCCCGCTGACGCAGGTACTCGAGCAGGAGCTGATTCATGTCGACGCCGGTGTCGACGAGGGCGTGGATCATGCCGCGCCGCACGCAGAACTCGCGCAGCGCGCCGCAGTAGGCGTCGAGGTTGTCCTTGTACTTCTTGAGCAGCGGGGCGGAGACCGTCACTTCCGCGACGTCCTCATCCTCGATGTCGGTGAGCTTGAGGTCCCCCGACAGGCCGTGCTTGCCGGGATCGATTTCCTGCGGGCTGAGCACCTGCAGACAGAACGTGTCGAAGCCCCGCGACCCGCCGAGGTACCGCAGCCCGTTCTCGTACCCTTCCTTGAGCATGAAATCGGAGAGCACCACCATCACGCCCTTGCCCTGCCGGCCGAGCGCAATCGAACGCATCCCATCCTCGAACCCGGAGCCGCCGCCCGGTTCGAGGTCGAGCAGCCACGATCCCATCTCCTGCGTCCGGCGCCGCCCCCGCAGACTCGACAGCGGACGGACCTCGTGCTCGTTGAAGCCGTAGAGCGTGACGCGGTTGTGGTTGATGAGGCCGATGTAGCCGAGGGCCATCGCCAGCCGTTGCGCGAAGTGGAACTTGTTCGGCTCGCCCCAGTTCATCGAGGCGCTGCAGTCGACGGCGAGAATCAGCGAGAGATCCTCCTCCTCGAGGAACATCTTGAGGAAGAGCTTGTCGAGCCGGGCGTAGATGTTCCAGTCGACGAAACGGAGGTCGTCGCCGTGGGTGTAATGACGATAGTCGGCGAACTCGACGCTGATGCCGCGCTTCTTGCTGCGGCGTTCGCCCTGCAGCTTGCCCGCGAAGATCTTGCGCGACACGACGTCGAGCTGATCAAGCCGCGCGAGCAGATCGCTGCCGATCAGATCGTCGACGCGTTTGGGCGGAGGCGTGGTTGAAACACCGAATCGTGACATTATTCGTTAAGCGGGATTCATCCCGCCGTCCTGCGTGGGTCGCTTACTCGTCTTCCAGCTCCGTCGGCACGCCCTCGAGCAGCCGATCGATGATCGCATCCGTCGACATCCCGTCCGCCTCCGCCTCGAAACTCCGGAGGATCCGGTGCCGCAGCGTCGGATGGGCGACCGCCTGAATGTCCTTGAAGGCGACCGCGTACCGGCCCCGGATCAGCGCGGCGACCTTCGCCCCCCGAATCAGCGCCTGCGCCCCCCGCGGACTCGCCCCGATCGACACCCACGGCTCGATCCCCGGCGGCATGTGCTCGCCCCCGGGATGCGTCGCCAGCACCAGACGGATCGCGTAATCCTGCACGTGCGGGGCCACGATGATCCGCTGCGCCAGCCGCTGCGCATCAAGGATGCGGTCCGCGTCGAGAATCCGACGCGCCTCCGCCGCCTTCGTCACCGTCGTCGTCCGCATGATCTCGTTCAGCTCCTTCCGCGTCGTGAACGGGACCTGCACCTTGAACATGAACCGGTCGAGCTGCGCCTCCGGCAACGGGTACGTGCCCTCCTGCTCGATCGGGTTCTGCGTCGCCATCACGAAGAACGGCTCCGACAACCGGTGCGTCTCCGAACCGACCGTCACCGAACGCTCCTGCATCGCCTCCAGCAACGCGGACTGGCTCTTCGGCGTCGCCCGGTTGATTTCGTCCGCGAGCACGAGCTGGCTGAAGATCGGGCCGGGACGAAACTTGAACGACCGATGACCCGACTCGCCGTCCTCCACCACGATCGTGGTGCCCGCGATGTCCGCCGGCATGAGATCCGGCGTGAACTGAATCCGAGAGAACGGCAGATGCAGCGACTGCGC
The DNA here is from genome assembly GCA_965227335.1 of Phycisphaerales bacterium. Lineage (GTDB taxonomy): Bacteria > Planctomycetota > Phycisphaerae > Phycisphaerales > SM1A02 > CBDDFV01. Next base: position 253,162 of record CBDDFV010000010.1, on the reverse strand, counting down.
CAGCGTCCGGACGAGCAGCGTCTTGCCGAGACCCGGCACGCCCTCCAGCAGCACGTGGCCGTGCGAGAACAACGCGATCAGCGTCTGCTCGACCACCTCGTCCTGGCCGATCAGCACCCGCCCGATTTCCGACCGCAACGCGTTGAAGATCGTCCGGAACGCCTCGCACGCCTCGCGGGCGGCCTCGACGTCCTCGAGCCCGCCCGCCCCCAGCGGCGGCAGCGTCAGCGTCGCGTCGGGAGCGGTCGCCTCAGGCATCGCCGTCGCCCTTCGTCTGATCATCCCCGTCCCCGCCGCCGTCCTCGCCCTTGGCCCGACGCTTCGCCCGCAGCAGACGCGAGGTGTAGTCGCTCTCGCCTTCGTCGTCCGCGGCGGGTTTCTCGCTCGGCGCCGCACGTCGCTCCACCCGCGCGGGACGATCGCCCGTCGCCGCCGCGTCCGCCTCGCCGCTCACGTCCATCCGCACCGACGGATCCGCTTCGTCCGCATCGAACCGGACGCTCGGATCGGCGGGGGCCGCCGTCGGGGCGTCATCCTTCTCGCCCCGACGCGTCTTCGCCGACGCCCGCGCCCGCTTGTACGCCTCGAGCGTGGCGTCGCCCTTCGCCTCCCGAGAGCCCACGAGCCGGTTGAACATCCGCGAAATCGCCCGCGGATCAAACGCGAGCCGCCGGGACGCCACGTCGAGAATGAACAGCGACGCCGCGAGCACGAGCACGAAATCCCAGATGTGCTTCGGACTCTTCGGCGGCTCCAGACCCTCGCGCTCGAACAGGTTCACGAGCTGCGGATCGGTCGCCTGGATCCGACGACCGCCGGTGCGCTCGGCGAGTTCGTTGAGCAGCGCGGCGTTATGTTTGACGGTCCGGTACTCCTCGGCATACGGCACCGCGACCGCCGCCTGCACCGACCCCCGCACCTCGTTCTCGCCCTCGCCGCCCGAGTAGTTCACGTTGATCAGGTACGCCCCGGTCTCCTCGGTCGAGAACTCGGCGCGGTACTTGCCGGGCCCGGTCTGCTGCAGACTCAGCGCCTGCGGTTCGCCGCCCGGCGAGAGCACGACCGCGCGGGTCTGCAGGAAGTTCAGGAACGACGCCTCCGCGTCAACCGCCTCGATCTCCACGATCGCGCGCTCGCCGTCGCGCTGCGTGTTGACCATGATGTTGACGGGTCCGCTCGGACGCATCGCCCAGCGGACGGTGCGTTCCCAGAAGGGACGGAAGTCCGCCCAGCTCACCGTCGCCGCGCCCCACTTGCCCGTGAGGTCGGACGTGTACGCGACCGACTTGCCGAGGCCGTAGTTCCAGAACGCGTAGATCGGATCGGCGCCTTCGGAATTCGTCACCACGATCGGGATCTGGCTGAGTCCCTCGCGGGCCGCGGTGAGGATGTAACCCTCGATCGGCGGCAGGGCCCGGAACGACTCGACCGGTCCCGGCAGCCCGCTGATCACCTGCGGCTGGAAGAGATCGCCCTCGACGATGAGCGAACGCGAAACGACCTGCGCCTCCTTGATGAAGATCTGCGGCAGGTTCATCGGGTTGTTGACGTTGTAGAACCGACCGTTCGTCGCGTTCGCCAGCGCCTGCATCCGCGTGCGGTCCATCCCCGTGCCGTGCCCGCCGACCATCACCGTGGTGACCGAGATCTGCGCGTTGATGAACTTCTGCACCAGGGCCTGGCTCGGCGGCGAGGGGTCGCCGTCCGAGATGATGATCATGTGCTTCTGGCCCGCGTCGGTGTTGACGAGGTCCGTGTGGGCGTCCCGCATGGCGGAGCCGAAGTCCGGCATGTCGCCCATCACCAGCTTCTTCGCCGCCGCGATCGCCGCCCGTTTGTCGCCCGCCACCTGCATCGGGAACGCCCGCGACGTCGCCCCCATGCCGTATTCGTAGAGTCCGACGTAATCGAGACGCGACAACGCCTCGATCGCCGCGATCGCGACCTGCTCGCCCCAGTAATTCCCCTGCGCCATCTCGCACGAGTGCACGATCAACGCCAGCGCGCCCCGAAGCATCTGCTGCGTCTGCGGCGGGTCGAGCTTCACCGGCAACGCCCGCGCGACCTGCGAGTCGATCCACCCCCCCGCCCCGAACGACGTGTCGCCGCCCAGCATGATCAGACCGCCCCCCAGATCATGCACGTACGAATGCAGCATCAGATCCTGGTCATCGTCGAACGACCACCGCGGAATGTTCGCCAGCACCACCGCGTCGTACCCCGACAGAAACACCGGACTGTCGATCGCCTCCGGACCCATCACGTCCACCGCGATGCCCGATTCGATCAACGCCTGCGCCAGCGCGGCGGACTGCGTGAACCCCTCGTCCACGATCAGCACCTTGCCCTCGCCGCTCACGAACATCACCGACTCGGCCGTGTTGTTCGTCTCGATCCGATCCTGAGCCGGATCGTCCGCCTCGAACTCCGCCCGGAATCGATGCGGACCCGACGTCTCCAGCGTCACCGGAACCGTGAGCGGCGTCACCCCCGCCTGCAGATCCACCGCATAGCCGCCGCCCGGCGCCCCGCTCAACGCCACCCGCTCGTCATTGATATAGAGATACACCGTGCCCGACGCCTCGGCCTGGCTGCGGAGCACCATCTTCAGATTGATCGGCTGACCGACCCGCGCCCGCGAAGAGGGCGTCACGATCTTGTCGAAGATGACCTCGTTTGCGAAGTCGTACTCGATCACCAGCACGTCGATCGGAACGCCGTTCGCCCGCGCGATGTCCGCCGCCTCGCTCACCGAACCGATGTTCTGGTTCCCGTCCGATGCGAGCAGCAGCCGGTTCGCCGTGTCCGTCGGCGCGATCGACAGGGCGAGCTTGATCCCCGCCGCGAGATTCGTCGCCGTCCGATCCCCCGCATCCTGCCCCGGCGTCACGTCGGAGAACCGATCCGGCATCGCCGTGATCGACGCCTCTTTGCCGATGGTGATCACCGCCACGCGGTCCTCGTCCTCCGGCTTCTGTTGCGCGGCGGCCCGCAGGAACTCCAGCGACTCCTCCTTCAGCCGTCCCGGAATCGAGTTCGACCGGTCGAGCAACACGACCGTGGTCAGCCCCTCGCCCCGCTTCGACCACACCGGCTCCGCCATCGCGACGGCCAGGCACGTGATCACCAGCGTCCGCAGCGTGAAGCTCACGTACGCCTTCGTCGCCGACAGCCCGCCCACGCTCTTCCACGCGAGATAGAAACACGGCGCGATCAGCAGCAACAGCAGCAGCCAGCCGGGTTTCTCGAAGTCGAGCGTGTAGGAGTCGAACATGAGGGACCTGCGAACCTGGACGTCTCTGAACGGCGGGTCTGCCCGTCGGTCTGCATGGCCGCGTCTGCCGCGACCCTCAACCATCGAATTCAGCCGGCCGGCCGGCGAACCAAAACCAGCGAACCGGACCACGTCCCCGAATCCGCCCTCGAACCGCCAGGCCTACCGCGGCGTGGCGATCACCTGAACCCGGTGATTGCCCGAATCGAGCACGAACGTCCTCCCGCCCGCACCGTCCACCCCCCAAGGATACTTCAATTCCCCCCGCGCGGCCCCGAGAACGCCCCAGGTCCCCAGCGATCGACCGTCCGTCGGATCAAGCTGCTGGATCCGGTTGCCGCCGAACTCCGAAATCAGCAGCGACCCGTCCGCCAGCACGTCCACATCGTACGGATACCGCAGCGGCCCCGGCCCCTGATCCGTCTGGCCTCCGAGGATTCGCTGCACCTCGCCCCGCGGATCCACCACCACGATCCGGTGATTGCACGAGTCCGCGATGAACAGCTCCGACCGGTCGCGGCTGAACGCCATCGACTGCGGCCGCAGGAACTCCTCCCGACCCTCCCCCAGACTTCCGAACTCGAAGAGGTACTCCCCCTCCGGCGTGAACGCCTGAACCCGGTCGTTGCCCCCGTACTCCGACACGTAGATCGTGCCGTCCGCGCCGAACTCGATGTCCGTCGGATAGATGAACTCCCCCGGCCCCTCGCCGTAACCGCCGAAACGCATGACCTCCCGCCCCTCGGGATCAAACGCGATGATCCGCCAGTAGTGCGTGTCCGCCACGAACACCCGCCCGTCCGGCGCCACGTTCAGACCCGTCGGCTTTCCGTTCTCCTTCGCCGGCATCGACCACGCGAGTTGCGGCATCCCGTCGAACCCGAACCGCTGCACCCGCGCGGTTTTGTCGACGACGTAGACGTACTCCCGCTCCGCATCGACCGCGATCCCCCGCGGATAGAAGAACTGCCCCAGCCCGCTTCCGTTCGCCCCGAACACCAGCGTCGGCTCCAGCCGGCCGCCCGGTTCGCCCGGACCGTCGCTGCACCCCGGCGCGAGAATCGCCACGAGGGCGACCATCGCCGCCCACCCCGTCCGACCGCCGACACGCCCCCGCACGCACAGGGCCGTCGCGATCGCCGTCGCGGCGACAATCGCCAGCCCCATCACGAACGCCGTGGCCAGAATCACCGTGTCCGGCCGCTGATAGTGCATCGCGTTCAACACCCCGCCCGCCAGCGCGCGGAACGCCGGCGGCTGCACCTGCGCCGTCACGTGGATCTCGCTCATGCCCAGCGTCAGCATCGTCGCCCCCGCAGCGACCGAGCCCGCGATCAATGGTGAACCCACACTCGTACCCATGCTCTGAACATACGAAACGAATCCGTCCCCGCCATCGAGACGTCGGGAATCCCGCACCGATCGTGATTCCGAAGACGCCGCCCCCCGCCCGAAGAACGCCGCCACGATCAGGAACCGACCCAGCAGCCCCACGCCGACGATCGACGCCGACCCGTACACCCAGCCCAGCCCCGGCCGGTTGAACGCCGCCTCCAGCCCCGTGCTGATCAGCGTCGCCGGCAGCACCGCCGTCACGCACCAGCCCGCGGCGAACCCCCGCATCAGCCACGTCGCGCCTCGCGTGCGTCCCGCCGCCCGCCAGGCGAGCCCCACCGTCGCCGCCGCGCCGATGAAGCCCGTGATCGCCGCCAGCGTGAACGTGTTCACGAAGTCACGCCCGTAGAAGTCAACGAACTGACCCACTGCCGACCACGCCGGCCACCGGACGATCAGCACCACCACCGGGACGATCACCGCCGCCGCCCAGATCATCGCGCCGATCACGCCGTCAAGCGAACGGGCCGTCGCCGGCGTGTCCCGCGCCCGACGCTCCCCCCGGCCCGCCAGCCCCCACGCCGCCAGCATCGCAAGACCCAGCACGAGCAGCGTCGGTCCCGCCGCGCCGACCAGCGTCGCCCCCGCTCCACCCTGGTCGCGCAGGAACCGCAACTGATTGCCCGTCGTGTACACCTGGGCGAGATCGAACGCCGTCGTGTTGCCGAGCGTCACGATGAAGACGAACAGCATGCCCAGACCGAGCGGCGTCGCGTCGGCCCGCGCCTCCTGCCGCCAGCGTGTCACGCCGCGTGCCCCATCGAGGCCGAGCAACGCCTCGTCCGTCCCGCCCCGACCCGCCCGGTGCGCCGCGACCGTCCACGCCACGATCGGCCAGCACCAGCCGACGAGGCTCGCCGCGAGCAGACCCTCGCGCAGCAATGTCGTACGCCCCGTCCGCGCCGCCCACGCCGCGAGCGCCGAATCCGGCGGCACGGACTGCCACCACAGCCAGAACATCACGTACGCAGGCGCGGCGATCGGCGCCAGCACCGCAATCCACGCCCCGCGCCGACCTCGACCCGCCGCCCCCAGCCACCGACCCGCCCGCCAGCCCAGCACGCCCGCCAGCATCGCCGTCGCCCCCGCCCACATCGACGACCGTACCGCCAGGGTCCACGCGTCGCCGCCGGGCGATTCCAGCGGCGCGGCGTCCACGCCCGGCGCCTCGCCCGACGCCAGCAGCAACCCGCCGATCGGCGCGCCGACCGTCACGAGCCACACCACGATCAGCGCCCCGAGCGTCGCGATGTCCGCCGGGCGCATCGGTCCCATCAGTCGTCCGCCGCGCCGGTCAGCGTGCGCACCGTGAACGCGACCGCCTCGTCCATCACGGCGGCGACGCGTGCGAAGTCGACGTCGAGCGGGTTGTCGACGGCGTACTGCGGGTACGCCGCCGCGACCTCGGGACGCGTCGGCACGTTGTGCGAATCCGTCTCCGCGAGCCGGCGTTCGACCTCGGCCGAGAGCAGGAAGTCGATCAGGATCGCGGCGGCGTCGGGGTTGGGTCCGCCCTTGACCCGCGCGACCGAGTTCGGGATGAGCAGCGTGCCCGCCCCCGGCCGATCGGGTTCGAGATCATGCGTCGGGTAGATGAGTGCGACGTCAAGACCGTTCGCCTGCGCGGCCCAGACGTCGTCGGTGTCGGTCATGCCGAGATCCGCTTCCCCGCGGGCGACCGCTTCGACGACGCCCGCGTTGCCGCTCGGGAGCATCCGCACCTCGTTGTCGGCGAGTTTCGCGACGTACGCCTCGAAGAAACCGGGCATCGCCGCGCGATCCCAGTAGACCTTCATCGCCCCCATGTGGCCGCGCGTCGTGCCGTACCGCGGGTCCGCCATGACGAGCCGTCCCCGCCAGCGCTGGTGCGTGAGATCCAGCCACCGCATCGGTCGCACGTCGGCGGGGACGCGGTCCGGCGCATAAACGATGACCCGCGCCCGGGCCGCGAATCCGTGCCAGAGCCCGTCGCGTCCGCGGAGGGAGGCGGGCCAGTCGGCGACGGCGGGGGAGTCATGCGGCGCGAGCACGCCGTCCTGCGCGAGCTGGATCATCGCGAAGACTTCAGACGACCAGAACACGTCCGCCTGCGGACGATCCGCCTCGCGGAGCAGCCGCTGGGCGAGCCCGGTGGTCTTCTGGGCTTCGAGATCCCCGACCATCCGCACGCGGAGGTCGTGCGCATCCTCGAACGCGTTCACGATCTCACGGGCGACGTAGTCGTCGGCGGAAACGTAGAGCACGACCTCCGGCCGGTCATCGCCCGAGGCGACGATCGCCAGCGACACCAGCGCGACGAGCACCACCGCCAGCGCGATCACGAACCGCCCCGGGCGGGAACGGCTCGTGTCAGGGAATTCGGAGGCGGCGGTGTCGGGCAGATCGTTCGTCATCGCTGACGATCATAGATCAGCCTTCGTTCGCGGGCGGGTCCGCGGGCGGACTGGCCGGCGGATCGCCAGCCGGGGGTGCGCTCGCGGGGGGCGCGGCGGGCGGATCCTCGAGCCGGATCGTCTCCGTCAGCTTCACCAGCTCCCCGAAGTAATGCTTGTGCGCATCGTGGTACTTACGGGGGATGTCCGCATCGTTGACGCCGTCCTCGAGCGACTGCTTCACTTCCGCGATCACCTGCTTGAGCTGCACGGTGGATTCGCCCACGACCTGCTGGCCCTGGATGAGCTGCCGCGCAATCACGGCGCCTTCCGTGATCGGCGTCTTCGCCTGTTCGATCTTGAGTCCGCTGGGCGTCTGGGCCCGCGGGGCCTGACCGCCCGCACCCTGGCCACGCTGCCCCATCGCGCCGCCCTGCTTCTGCTGGGCGAACTGCTGGAGCGCGGCCTGCAGGCCCTGCCCCTGCCCGTTGCACTGGCCCTGACACGCGTTCTGCGCGGCCTGAGCCTGCTGCATCAACTGCTGGAGCATCTCCGCGTTGTTGAGCATCTGCTGCATCTGCTGGCCGCCCTGCTGCATCTGCCCCATCTGGCCCTGCTGCGCGCCCTGCGCCATCTGGGCCATCGCCTGACCCATGCCCTGGCACATCTGGTTCGCGTTCTGACACGCCTGCGCCATCTGCTGAAGCTGCTGCTTCTGCTGCTCGTTGAGATTCTGCGCCTGCTGGATCGCCTGCTGCATCGCCTGCGGATTGTTCGCGAGCTGCGGGTTCAGACCCGCCTGCTTCAGCGCCTGCTCCAGCGCGTCCTGCTTCTGCGCGGCGGCCTGCATCTGCTCGGCCATCTGCTCGAGCTGCTTCGCGAGCTGCTCACGCTCTTCTTCGTTCATGCCGGCCGCGGCTTCCTCCATCAGCGCCTTGAGCGCTTCCTGCGCCGCCTTGAAGTCGCCCTTCGCCAGCGCTTCCGCCAACTCCTTGCCGGGACCGTTCTCAGGGAGTTCGAGACCCTTCAACGCGCGTTCAAGCGCCTTTTCGGTCATCGCCTTCTCGCCGCTGAGGATGTCCTCCAGCCGCTTGTTGAGCGTCGTGATCTTCTTGATCGCGTCACGCTTGAGTTCTTCCGGCGTCTTGTCCATCTCGTCGCCGTCGAGCGGCTCGTTCGCGAGATCGCCGAGGACGTCGGACAAGGCCTCGGCCAGCTGCGGATCCTCCTGGATCGCCTCCACCACCGCCTCGACCGACTGCACGGTCTCACGCGACTGCTCGTTCGCCGCGACCAGCTCCGGCTCGTCCGCTGCGAAGAGATCCGCCTGCGGCAGGAACGACGCCCCGAGCGTGGCGATCACGAGTGCGGGGGAAATCCACCAGTTGCCCGGCGCGGCGATCGGGAACGATCGACGCACCCGCTCCCGCGTTCGCGCATCCTGCGCCACCTTCACCGCGTCCGCGACCGCGGCTCGGGCGAAGGGATCGTCATCACGGGCCACCGCAAGCGCGGTCGAGAGCTTCTCACGCAGATCAAGCCGTTCGTCCACGGCGAGGGCCACGTGATCGCCGCCCAGGCGACGCTGCGCCCAGACCCACGCGGCGACCGCGGCGCTGAACAACGCCGCCACGCCGAGCGCGGGGCCGACAATCAGCCACGGCACGAAGGACGACGCGGGAATGCGATCGATGAGCATCAGGCCGAGCGCGATCGACGCCGCGATCAACGCGGCGAGATGCGCATGACGCAGAAACGCGTTCCAGCCCAGACGACGACCGGCGGTCCGCAGCAGCGTGCGAATGTCGTTCATCGAAGTTCGTCCTTCCTTTTCACAGTCGCGAGGCGGTCGATCCGGATCCAGACTCCCCCGAAATGCCGAACAGGCCTGAAGAGGTCATCGGCGTTTCAGGCGCAATGGTCGAATACCACGAGGATCGGATACATCCGTATGGTAGGCAAGGTGGATCCCCGGTTGCGTGGGCGCTAGTCCCGGGAGTGGGTGATTGACCAGATCCGATGAAGGCGTCGCCCCGGTTCACGTCCCGCCGGGGCTCTGCAGGAGCATGTCATGTCGATGCTTGGAAACAACCATCTCCGGCCCGTTTTTGTTCTCGTTCTCTTCCTGATCGCGGCGGGCGGGACACCGGCGTGGGGGCAGAGCGCGGCCCAGCTGCGGGCGGAGAACGAGCGGCTGAAGTCGCGGGTGGGAGATCTCGAGGCGGATCTGGCGGCGGCTCGGCTGCGGATCCAGGCGTTGGAGGAGGAGAACGACCGGCTCCGGGCGGCCCTGCTGTCCCGGCCCGAAAGCGGGCGGGATCCGGTCCCGCCGCCCGCGCCGCCCGCCGCGCCGGAGGTCACCATCGACGAATCGGTCCCCACGGCGAGTCCGCGGGCGTTGTTGCAGGCGGCCCGGGCGAGTTATGAGAAGGCGGCGGAGGCGTGGGCCGCGCGTCCGGGCGGGGGCGACGTGCGGGACATCCGGTCGTGGATCGGGCGGTTCAACCGTGACCATCGGGCGGAGGTGACGTGGCGGGTGCGGATTCTCGATCGGGAGCGACGGGGGCGTGATCTTCGGCTGCGGGGCCAGGCGGTCGATCCGGTGTCGGGGGCGCGGCTGGGCGAGCCCTTCCTGGTGACGGTGCCTCGCGTGCTGGAGCGTCGGTTGGAGTTGGCCGAGCGTCAGCATCCGGGCGTGACGACCTGGGACATCACGGGTCGCCTCGTGCCGCAGGTCCGTTTCAATCGCAACCGGGCGGAGCGTGGGGTGTTCGACAAGCCGCCGTTCCTCGGGCCGTACGCGGAGTTCGATTTCGCGTTCGAGGCGTCGGAGTTCATCGCCCCGCCCGGGGCGACGGGGGGCGATCCGGCGGACGGCGGGACGGGTCGGGGGACGGGCGGCGGGACGGGCGGTCGCGGCGGCGGCGGCGGCGGGGGCGGCGACGGCGGCGGCGGGCGGACGGGACGCTGACCAATCCGGGTCGGGCTCCCGGGTTCGTCGCATCCGGGCCGGGGGCTCTCCCGTACTCAAGCGTGAGAGCAGTTCCGGCTCCGCCTCACAGGTCGCGGCGTCTCATCGCGGCAATCTGGTGAAACCTGCGTATTCAGGGGGGTGATTCGTCGCGATTCGCGATTCCCGTCGCGTTTTTTCGGTGATCATCCACGCTCGTTCCCGCTACTGTGAGTGGAGCCAATCAGGATCCGGCCGGACGACGGCGTGTCGCCTTCCCGACGCGTGGCGGTTGTCGCCGGTTCGCGTTTCCCTTCGAGCGGAGTGTGTGCCCAGTGAATCAGAAGAGCATGAAGCGACGTCGCCTGACGTCGGTGGTGTTGTCGGCGGCGGGGGCGATCGCCCTGACCGGGGCGGCGACCGCCGGCGACGTCGATCTGTCGATCGACACCGTGGTGGTGAATCAGTCCGTCAATCTCGGGCTCACGCCCCGGGTCGCGGACAACTTCACCTTTGTGCGGGCGGAGATCGACACCAACGGCGCGGGCAGCGTGCCGGACGTGGATGTGATCCTGCGGGTCTACGTGGACGGGGTGGAGATGGCGGGTTCGCCCTTCAACTCGATCAACGGTCCGATCACCGCACCGTCCTCGCCGAACCTGTCGGTGCTCAACCACACGGTGAACTTCATCGTGCTCGTTCCGGAGGGCGACGACGTCGACTTCGAACTCCAGGTCAATCCGTACGGCGCGGTGCCGGAGACCAACCCGGACAACAACTTCCGGTTCCGCAACAACCTGACGTTCGAGTGCAAGGACATCACGGAGATCGTGTACGTCCCGATCAACTACACGCCGGGCGGCGGTCTGCCGAACCTGTCGGTGATCGAGCCGGGCGTGGGCGACGGTTTTCTGCGGGCGATCTCCTCGCCGCGCGAGTATGACTATCACATCTCGCCCCTGCCGACGTTCACGTGGACGTCGAACATCAACAACTCGAACGGCGCGTTGCTGAACGCGCTGGCGAACATCCGGAACAACACGCTGCCGTCGAACGGCTATCCGGTGCCGGCGTGGATCTACGGCTGGCTGCCGGGCAATCCGTTCAACGGGAACGGGCAGGCGAACGGCATTCCCGGCACGGCGGGGTTCGGCAATACGCAGCTGGTCCGGCACCAGCGGACGATGGCGCACGAGATCGGTCACCTCGTCGGCCTGCCGCACAACGGCTCGTCGATCGGCACGATCGGCATCGACGTCGAGCATCATCTGGCGGACACGCAGAACCTGGCGCAGCTGTTCCCCGCGAGCAAGAATGACATCATGGTGGCGGGTCAGCTCACGAATTCGGCCTTCGTGCGGGAAGCGACGTACGAGGCGTTCCTGGACAACGTGCACATCGTGTGCTCGGGCGACAGCGACGCTCAGGGCGGCTGGTACGAGGATCCGGTGATCACGATCACGGGCCTCCTCGACCACGTTGATCGCGCGGTGCTGGACTGGGAGCCGGTCTTCGAGCTGCCGCGCGGCGACGTCACCGGCACGACGCCGGACGGCGACATCGCCTTCCAGACCTTCAGCGTCGACGGCGACCTGCTGACCGACCTGCGGTACGCCTCCGGCACCACCGCGGCGCCGTGTCATGACGAGCATGGCGAGCATTACCACGATTCGCCGTTCAGCATCGTGCTGCCCGCGACGGTCGGCGGCGCACCGGTGCATCGCATCGATATCGTCGACACCACCACCGGCGAGATCCTCGCCGTCCGTGAACGCAGCGCCAATGCGCCCGAAGTGAGCCTCGATGCGATCGTCGGCGCCCAGCCCCAGCCCCGCGGTCGCGCGGCGGCGGGCGGTCCGATCACCGGCGAGATCACCGTCAGCTGGACGGCGTTCGACGTCGACGGCGACCCCGTCGAAGTCAATCTGCTCTACAGCCGCGACGGCGGCGACGGCTGGCTCCCGCTCTCGCTCAACAACGTCGACGGCGCCTTCACCTTCGATACGAGCCAGGTTCCCGGTTCGGCCGGCGCCAACGGCGTGCTTCGCATCGTCGCCAGCGACGGTCTGAACAACACCATCGAGGAGAGCATGCCGATGGCCCTCGGCGGCAACCTCCCGCCGAACACGTTCCTCATCACGCCGAACGACGGCGACAGCTTCCCGCAGCACGCGTCCGTGCCGTTCCACGCGGCGGTGTGGGATGCGGAGGACCTCCGCCTCGACGGCGGCAACCTCGTGTGGTCGTCAAGCATTGACGGCGAGTTCGGCACGGGCCGCATCCTCAGCTTCGCCGACCTCACGCCGGGCGACCATGTGATCACGCTGACCGCCACGGACAGCGGCGGGTCAGTCCGCACCGATACGATCGACCTCGAGATCACGCCGCGCGAATTGATCCCGCCGGCGCCGTCGGCCGACATCAACGGCGACGGCGTCGTCGACCCGGCGGACCTCGCGATCCTGCTCACCGCGTGGGGCACCGACCTCGACCTGGCGGACCTCGATCAGGACGGCGTCGTCGGCGCGGGCGATCTCGCCCTGCTGCTCTCCGCGTGGGGCACGGACGGCGGCTGAGCCCCGTCCGGCCCGGACCGGCCCCGAGCGTCGGTCCGCGATCTGAACGCAGCCCCCATCGCGGGCGCCCGTTGGAGGAGACGGGCGCCCGCGTTCTTCTTTCTCCTCTTCTGCATTTCCCTCTTCCTGTTCCTCTCCTTCCTCTTCCACCCGCCGAACGCCCGCCGCGCCCGCGTGCGGACGCCGCGGCACGCCTCCGGTCGACGAAGGACGCCCGCCTCGGGATCAGCCGACATCCGCCGCCGATCGATACCATGCCGGCATGCCTGATCGCTCCGATGCCTTTGATCCCGCCGGACTCGCCGTCACCGTCATGGGAATCGGACGATTCGGCGGCGGCGTCGGGGTCATCCGCTGGCTCGCGGCGAACGGCGCGTCGGTCCTCGCCACCGACCTGCTCGACGCCGAGGCCCTTGCCCCCGCCCTCGAAGACCTCCGCCCGGATGTCGACGCCGGACGCGTCACGCTCCGTCTGGGTGAACATCGCGCCGAGGACTTCACCTCCGCCGACGCCGTCGTCGTCAGTCCCGCCGTGCCGCATCCGTGGGACCACCCCCATCTTCAGGCCGCGGGCGAAGCGAACGTCCCGCTGCTGACCGAGATCGGGCTCGTCATCGAGCGGCTGGGGCTCGCCCGCCCGAGTCACGAACGCGTGATCGGCGTGACCGGAACGGCCGGGAAGTCGACGACCGCCGCGCTGATCCATCACATCCTCCGCGGAGCCGGCGTGTCCGCGCGGCTTGGGGGCAACATCGGCGGATCGCTGCTCGATGTGATCGACACGGTCGGGGCGGACGAGTGGATCGTGCTCGAACTCTCCAGCGCGATGCTCTACTGGCTGGGACCCGAGGCGCCGGCGACGACCCGACGCCCCCGGCGTCCCGACGCCGACGGCTGGTCGCCCCACATCGGGGTGCTGACCAACATCGCACCGAATCATCTCGACTGGCACGGCGATCCGGACCATTACGCCCGGAGCAAGCAGAACATCGGAGCGTTCCAGACGGAGGACGATGTGATCATCACCGGCGATGATCTCGGCGGTCTGCCTCGACCTGACACGCTCGCTCTGCCGGGGGTGCACAATCGCGCGAATGCGAGCATGGCGATCGCGGCGGCGCACGCGGCGGGGGTTGACCTCGCGGTCGCACGCGACGTCGCATCCACGTTTCGCGGCCTGCCCCATCGGCTCGAGCTCGTCGCTGAGGCGCACGGCGTGCGGGCCGTCAACGATTCGAAATCGACCACGCCGGAGGCGACGCTGCTCGCGATCGAGGCGATGGGCGATCCCCGTTCCGTCCGGGTGATCGTCGGCGGCTACGACAAGGGGGTCGATCTCGCGCCGCTCGCCGCCATGGCCGGGCGGGTGGCCGGGATGTACGCCATCGGCGCCGTCGGTCCCGCGATCGTGGAGGCGTCGCAGGGGCGCGCCAAGCCGAGCGCGACGTTGTCGGCCGCGGTGGGAGATGCGTTCGTCGCCGCCCGCGCCGGTGAAACGGTCCTGCTCAGCCCCGGGTGCGCCAGCTGGGATCAGTTCGACAACTACGAACAGCGCGGCGAGGCGTTCTCCCGGCTCGCTCGCGAGGCGCTCGGCGTCACGGCGACATGAACGGGGCCCGCGTCCATCGGTTGCGGATCGCCCACACCTGGAACGTGACGAGCCAGCCGCACAAGGTCGCGAGCCACACCATCGGACCGATGACGCCGTGGCGGTCGAGCGCCTCCGCCCCGATGACGAACGCGCCGACGCCGATCGCAAACGTCGCGCGGACCATGGTCGGGGCGGCGGTCCAGCGACGCGACGCAGCCCACGCCAGGCCCATCAGACCAAAGGTCAGGCCGAGGTCGAGCGCCGTGACGCCGTTGTCGATCCGCGCCCACGCCGCGGCGGTCAGGAGCACGAGCGCGCAGAGCAGCGTCGCGATGTAGAAGTCCTGTCGGCCACGGACCTGCACGAGAAGACGCCGGGTCGCATCGTCGCGGATCGCGGCTTCCGGCGCGACACAGCCGCATTCGGGACATTTCACGTGGGACGCAAGGACCGGCACGCCGGCGAGGTCGTACGCACAGCCCGGGCAGGGGAGCGGGATGGCGAGGATCGGCATGGTCGGGCCGCGGTGCATCAGGGGTGCAACGACCGACGCTCGCGTTTCTTTCGTCCACGCTGGCGCCGGGACCGGTTTTCGGCGGGCCCCGGCCCGTCCGCGGGTGGTCAGGCATGCGGGGCGGGCGTAGGGTGGCGGGCCATGACCCCGCCCGACGTCGATCCCACGCCGGTTCCGCCTCCGCCGCCGGGCCCGAGCGGTCCGCCCCCCGAGGGGCGGTCAACGCTGGCGGTCGCCGCCCTCGTCGCGGCGTGTCTGGTGTGCTGCCCGTTCTCCGGGGCGGTGTCGTTCATTCTGGCCTGGTCCGCGTTGCGGCGGATTCGTCTCTCTGAGGGACGCCTCGGCGGACGACGGATCGCGCTCGCCGCGATGACGATCGGGAGCGTTTCGCTCATCGGGTGGTATGTTCTGATCAGTTGGCACGGGGCCCGGCAGCAGGTCGTGATGGAGTCGATGTTCGCCGAGGCGGTGCAGGTGACGCTCGACGCGACACCGGAGACGCGCACGCTGTGGCTGGATTCGTGGCCGCCGATGGACGCCGCGCAACGGGAGTCGCTGCTGGCGTTCGCGACGACGGCGCGGCAGCGGTACGGCCGGTTGTTGTCGGTGACGGTTGAGAACATCGAAGTCGGGGGGACGCAGGATCCGAGCCGGTTCGACGCCGCGCTGTTCCTGGAGTTCGAGCAGGGTCGTCGTCCGGGCGCGGCTCGTCTGCGGGCGTCGCTGTCGCCGACGTTGTCGTACACATCGGGCGAGTTGCTGCGACTGGTGATCATTGACCAGCAGTCGGGCGAGATGCGTTTCGAAGTTGCTTCGCCGGGGTCGCCGGCGTCGGATGTCTCCGAAAGGCCGGAGTCGGACACGCCCTCGGATGGCGAGTCGGGCGGGTGATGTCTACCATGCGATGATCCCATCAGGCCCGGACGCGATCGGCGTCGTCGATCTGCGGGCGCAGGCAGGAGACCGAGATGAGTCAGTTTGGCGAGACGTTCGAAGACACCATGGGGGCGGGGCAGACCGAGGAGCGGACCAGCGGTCTCGCGGTCGCCTCGTTCGTCACGAGCCTGATCTGCTGCATTCCCGGTCTCGGGTTGATCGGGGCGTTGCTGGGCGCGATCGCGCTGATGGTTCGCAAGCCGGGCGTGAAGGGCAAGGGCTTTGCGGTGGCGGGCCTGATTCTGGGGCTGATCTTCACGGTGGCGTGGGGCGCTCTGGTGTACGGCGGCTACCAGCTTTACAACAACATGCCGGCGATGGCGCTGCGGGATCCGAACGCGATGGCGGGCATGTTCGGATCGACGACTGCCGAAGCAAGCGCGTTCATCACGGAGGTCGAGGGCCGCTACGGCTCGATCCAGAGTTCGCAGATCACCGGCTTCACGCAGGTGGGGCAGGCGGGCCGGATCGAGTACGACCTGGTGTTCCCGAGCCAGACGCTCGAGGGTCAGCTCGTCCTTCCGACGCAGATGGGCGCACAGAATCTGGACTCGCTCGTGATTGTGGATCCGACGCTCGGTGATCTGGTGTTCCCGCCCGGCGGCGGTTCGAGCGTGGCCCCGGCGCCCGCTGGCGGCGCGGACGGAACCGACGGCGCCGATGGCGCGGACGGATCGGGTGAGGACGGCGCCGACGGCGCGGCGGGCGGATGACCGCGCCCGAGACGCCGAAGCCGACATCGGCGGGGGGTGACGCGACGGGCCGGCCAGGCGGACCCGCGCCGGTCGTGCGCGGCGGGAGGAGTCCGTGGGCCTCGGCGGCCCTGATGTGCAGTTTCCTCATCCTCTGCCCGCCCTTCGCGATTGTCGCTCCGGTGCTCGCCCTGATGGCCATGCGGGATCTCCGGCGCCACCCGCACCGGACCGGCCGCCGCCATATCCGCATCGCGCTCGGCATCAGCGTCGTGACGTTCGCGATCTACGGCGGCGTCGCGTGGTGGTGGAACGTCAACGTCCGGCAGCCGCTCCTGGACGGCCCGATCGTGGCCCTCCAGGCGGGCCTGCGGGGCGATTACGACCTCGTCCGGGCGGAATTCCACGGGCCTGCGGCGGAACTGACGGACGAGCAGCTCGGGTCGTTCTTCGAGCCCCTCCGACGGCGGTACGGTCGTCTGACGATGATCACGCAGGATGATCGACCGGCCCGGACAGGCCTGTCGGACGCTGATGCGGGGACGCTGGAGCGGGGGATCGTGCGGGCCCCGTACCGGCTGCATTTCGAGGGTGTGACGCTCGATGCGGATGCGGTGTTTGTGCAGGCGGCGGGCGGCGACTTGCCGATGACACTCCGTTGGGGGTCGATCGCCGTGTTCGATCCCGTGGAGGGCGATCTGTATCTGCCGCCGGGCGCGGCGGATCGCTATGCTCCGGAGTCGACGTCGGCTGATGACGAGGCCGGCGGGGGGGCGTCGCCCGAGACGCCCTGAGAGGCTGGACGGTGACCCATGTCCGATGTACCTGACGCCGCCGCGCTGGATCAACCGGCTGTCGCGAGCGCTTCATCGCCCGGCGGCGCGCCGATCATCGAGGTTCGGAATCTCGTCAAGCGGTTCGGCGCGCAGACGGTGCTGGACGGGTTGACGCTGGACATTCATCCGGGCGAGACGATGGTGATCATGGGGGGTTCGGGTTCGGGCAAGTCGACGCTGTTGCGGCACATGATCGGCGCGATCTCCGCGGACGAGGGCGAGGTGGCGTTGTTCGGGCGGTGCATCAACCACATCACGGAAGAGGAGTTGAACGACGTCCGCCGCAAGTTCGGCATCCTGTTTCAGTCGGGGGCGTTGTTCAACTCGATGACGATCGCGGAGAACGTCGCGTTGCCGCTGACGGAGCATACGACGCTGGACCAGTCGATCATTGATATCCAGGTGATCATCAAGCTCGAGCTGGTGGGCCTGCGTGAACATGCCGATAAGTACCCCGCCCAGATTTCGGGCGGGATGAAGAAGCGGGCGGGGCTTGCTCGCGCGCTCGCGTTGGATCCGAAGATCCTGTTCTACGACGAGCCGTCGGCGGGTCTGGACCCGGTGACATCGGCGGAGATCGACCGGCTGATCGTCGATCTGACCAAGAAGCTGGGCGTGACGAGCGTCGTGGTGACGCACGAGATGGACTCCGCCTTCACGATCGCGGATCGCATGGCCATGCTGGACAAGGGACGCATGCTGATGATCGCCGAGCGAGAGCGGTTCGAGGCGCTCCGCGATCTCGATCCGGACGCGGCGGCGAAACTCGGGGAGCGGGAGCGGCTGATCCGTCAGTTCCTGCGCGGCGACGCGGAGGGCCCGATCACGAAACGACGCACGGCGACGAGCTACGCGGACGAACTGCTCGGCGGCGCGGACGAGGGCGGCGCGTTCGGGGCGGCCCCGGCGATCGAGTCCACGCGTTGACCGGGAACGTCATACACTGGAACGACTGAAGACACGGACGCACGCGGAGCACGGTCGACATGGCGAGTCGAAACGATCGAACCCGGAACAACGTCCTCGCGGGGATCTTCGTCACGGTGGCGGTCCTGCTCGGTCTGGGCGTGGTGATGACGCTGAAGCAGGCGTGGACGTGGATCGAATCGAGTCACGACTACACACTGATCTTTTCCGTTGACGACGGCGTCGAGGGCCTGACCAACGGGTCGGAGGTCCGCGTGGGCGGCGTGCCGATGGGCAAGGTGCAAGGCGTCCGCACGGTCGCCAACGAGGCGGGGGTCGTCGATCACATCGAGGTCGCGTTCACCCTCAGCCGCGATGTGACGCTCTACGACAATGCGGTGGCGAAACGGGTGGCGCCGCTGCTCGGCAATATCTCGATCATCAATTTCTCGAGCGTGGGCGATCCGGCGACGGGCGCGGTCGTGCCGCCGGACGGCGAACTCACCGCCGCGCCGGACCTCGGCATTCTCGCGACGTTCCTCGGCGACGACACGGCGGGCGGCGCGAAGGACATCGTCTCGGGCGTGCAGCGGACGATCGACAATGTCGAGGAGTTCTCCGAATTCCTGCGTGATGTCCCCGGCGACTATGACGAGCTGGTCCGGCCCGCCCTCACCGACGCCCGCGCGATCGTGGGCGACGCGCGTGAAGACTATGGTCAGTGGGCCGAACGCGTGAACGCGGCGATCGATCGCGGGTTCGAAGGCGTCGAGGCGTTCTCCGTCGCGATGGAGGATGTCCGGGCCGGCGTCGAGGAGAATCGGCCGATCATCCGCGAGGCGGTGGCGAACATGGGCGAGGCGGTCGACGTCAACCGCCCGAAACTCGACGAGGTCATGGACAACGCCCTCGCCCTGTCCGAGGAGAGCCGGGCGGCCCTGCAGGACTTCCGCGACGTCACCGTCCCGAAACTCAACCGCGGTCTCGACACCGCCCAGACCGGACTTGACGACTTCGCGGCCGTGCTCGACAAGGTCAACGAGGAGTACGACGTACAGATTCCCGGCGTCCGCGAACTGCTCGCGGACGCGCGACTGGCGGGTCAGCAACTCAAGCTGACCACCGTCGAGGTCCGACGCAGCCCGTGGAAACTCCTCTACCGTCCGAGTACGGAAGAACTCGAATACGAACTGCTTTACGAAGCCGTGCGCACATTCGCGCTGGCGACCGCGGATCTCAAGGCGTCGGTCGCGTCGATGCAGCGGGTGCTCGAACTGCACGGCGGGGACGACGACATCGCCGTTCTACAGACGGTGCGCGACCACCTCGAGGAACGGTTCGAGAACTACGAGCGTGCGCAGCAGCGGATGCTCGACGTCCTGCTCGTCGAACCCGGCGCGCCATGAGCCGCGCCGTCGTCGCCGCTGTCCTGCTGATCATCGCCGCGGTGCTCACGCCGGCCGCCCGCGCGACCCCTGATGACGCGGACGCGACGATCACGCTCGCCGATGGTCGGCTGGACCGCAGTGAATTCACCCGGACGGTTGCGCGGCTGGTCGGATCAGATCGCCTGGCGGTCCGTCTCGCGGCGTTCGCGCCGACGATCGACCTGCGGACCGACGCGGGACGGCTTCGTCTCGATGATCTCGAACATCGCTCCGATCACGTGCTCCGCTTCACCGTCCGCGGCGACGAACTGGCGATCGACATCGCCGATGAGCCCAACGCCGGCGCAGCCCTGCGCCGATGGCTGGCGGACGAGGCGGGCGTCGCCGGCGACGCGCCGCCCGCGCACGGCGTGTTCGCGTCCACGGCGTCGGGCGATCCGACGCCGCGGAACGATGACGATCTCGTGCCGGAGCGGGCCGTGGTCCTCGTGCACGGACTCGACGCCCCGCCGTGGCAGTGGCGCGAACTCGCCCCGGCGCTCGTCGACGCGGGTTACGAGGTGCTCTTCTTCGACTATCCCGACGATGGTCCGATCGCGAGCGGAGCGGATCGGTTCGCGGCGGAACTCGAACTGTTGCATGATCGCGGCCTGGCGGAGATCGTCATCGTCGCGCACTCGATGGGCGGGCTCGTCAGCCGCGATCTGCTCACGCGGCCCCGCCACTACGGGGGCGACGGCTCGGGCGGCGAGCGGTTTCCGGCGGTGCGTCAACTGATCATGCTGGGGACGCCGAACGGCGGCTCCGCGTGGGCGCGGCTGCGGATCGTGACCGAGTTGCGCGACCAGGCGGTGCGTCTGTGGCAGGAGGGGCTGGGCTACCGCGGGGCGGAGGCGGACGGGTCCGGGGAAGCCGCGCAGGATCTCGAGCCGGGCTCGTCGTTTCTTCGCGCGCTCAACGCACGTCCGCATCCTGACGGCGTGAAGTTGACCGTGATCGCCGGTCGGTTCACGACGATTGAGACCGATCGTCTCGACTCGGTGCTGGAGGAGGTGCGTGATCTCGTCGGCGACACGGAGCTTCCGGCGTGGGCGAATCGACTGTTGAACGGCGACGACCACCGTGAGGCGGCGCAGGAACTGTCGGACTCGGTCGGCGACGGCGTGGTGACGGTGCAGTCGGCGCGGCTGACGGGGGCGGCGCTGCACATCGTCGAGGCCGATCACATGAGCATGGTCGTCAATCTGCTGCCGAACTCGAAGACGGTTCCCCCGTCGATCCCGATCGTGCTGGAGGAACTCGCGGCGACGGGCTGGGCGCTGCCGCGCGAGGTGAATGACGAGGGCGGCGATGAGGCGGACGACGATCCGTGAGCGGTCCGATCGCGATCGCGTCGCTCGATGATTCGCGTCTCGATCCGTATCGCAACGTGCGGGATGCGGATCTGCGCGGGCGGGACGGTCGGTTCCTGGTGGAGTCGCGTCGGGTGGTGGAGCGGTTCTTCGCGTCGGGGTGGGGGTGTGAGTCGTGTCTGTTCAGTCCGGAGCAGTGGGCCGCGCTGGCGGTCCGTCCGCCGGGCGAGACGCCGGTGTATCTGCTGCCGAGGGAGGAGATCAGTCAGATCGCCGGCTACCGCGTGCACGGCGGCGCGCTGGCGGTGGGGGATCGCGCGGCGGCGGGTCGAGCGGACCTTGACGCGATCGCCGCCCGCGAGTCAGCCGTGGTCGTGTGTCTCGAGCGGGTGACGCATGTCGACAACATCGGATCGACCTTCCGGAACGCGGCGGCGTTCGGCGCGGACGCCGTCGTGCTCGATGCGGCGTGCGCGGACCCGCTCTTTCGCAAGGCGATCCGGGTGTCGATGGGTCGTGTGTTCAACGTGCCATGGATTGTCACAGACGATCTGCCCGGCGTGTTGTCGCGGATGCGCGCAGATGACGTCACGGTGATCGGGGCGGAGCTGACGCCGGACGCCGTTTCGATTCACGACTGGCCCGCGGCGTCGAAGGCGGCCGTGGTGTTGGGATCGGAGGGTCACGGGCTGTCGGCGGCGACGCTCGCGGCGTGCGACGTCGTGGCGAAGATCCCGATGGCGGAGGATGGCATTTCGCTGAACGTCGCGGGGGCGGCGGCGGTGTTTCTGTACGAAGCGGGGCGACGGCGGTGATGCGGCGTCCGGGGAGAGTGGGGAGTGGAGAGGGGAGGAAAGTAGAGAGTGGAGAGTGGAGAGGAGAGGACAGTAGAGAGTGGGGAGTGGGGAGGGGGGCGTGGAGAGTGGGCCGACTGATCGACTGTTCCTGGGGGACGGTCGCGGGTGGTCGGGTGGGCGTCGGTCTGGTCGGGGGGATTAGGCGGGGAGCAGTCGAGCAGTGGAGCAGGGGATGGTGGCGTGGGCGTTGTCCGGGGAGGGAATAGCAGCGTGGTAGAAAGTGGGTTGACTGGAAGCAGCAATAGTGCCATGATAATGACACAATAATGACGACACTCCGGGGATGGGAGTATCGCCATGTCGGATCAATGGGAGGGCCCTCCGGGGCGATATGCCGTGGCTGCGACGGATATCAGATCAGCGACCGATTTCCGGCAATCGCCGGCGGAGCACGCGGAGCGGATCAACACGCGTGGTCGGCCGGAGATCATGACGGTGAACGGCCGGGCCGCGCTCGTGCTGGTTCCGCCGGCGCTGTTTGACGAGATGGTGCGGAAGGCGGAAGCGCTGGATTTGTGTCTGGCGGTTTCGGAGAGTGAGCAGGATCGCGCGGCGGGGCGGGTGCGGACGGCGGACGAGGCGTTCGAGGCGATTCGGAAGCGGATCTCGGCAGGAGGGCGGCGCGAGTCGGCGTGATCGGATGGTCTTCCGGGTGGAGGTGACGGCGCGGGCGGAACGGGATCTTGAGGCGATCGCGTCGTATGTCGCCGAGCGGGCGTGCAGCGCGATCCCTGCGCTGCAATGGTTCGATGAGATGGCGGCCGCCATCCGGGATCTCGGTCGGTCGCCACATCGATTCGCCGTCGAGGAAGACCTGACGGCACTGCGCGGGCGCGAGTATCGAAGGCGATTTGTGGGGAACTACCGTGTGGTGTTTCGGATCCTGGAAGACACCGTGGTCGTTGACTCGGTGATCCATGGGAGCCGCGATGTCACAAGTGTGGAGGACCTGCGGCCGTGATGGCGGGATGGTCTCGGCGGGTCACGCGGCGCGAGCAAGCGTGGCGGGCGGTGGTGATCGCTGTCCAGGCCGACTGATCGACTGTTCCTGGGGGACGGTCGCGGGTGGTCGGGTGGGCTGGTCGGGGGGATTGGGCGGGGAGCAGTGGAGCAGTGGAGCAGGGGGACAGGGGAGCAGGGGAAGAAGGGCAGGGGGGCGTCAGCCCAGTTGCAGCGACGGGCCGGCTTCGTCTGACCTGGCGTCTTGATCGGGGTTGAAGCGTTCGATGTCGGCGCCGAGTGATTGCAGGACCTGTTCCATCTTCGCGTAGCCGCGGTCGAGGTGGTAGACGCGGGAGACGATGGTTTCGCCTTCGGCGACGAGTCCGGCGAGGATGAGGCAGGCGCTGCCCCGCAGGTCGGAGGCCATGACCGGGGCGCCGACGAGTCCGTCCACGCCGGAGACGACGACGGTCGGTCCCTGGCGGTAGAGGCGGGCGCCCATGCGGGTGAGTTCGGCGACGTGCATGAATCGTTCGGGGTAGATCTTTTCGGTGACGATCGAGTTACCGTCGGCGAGCGACAGCAGGGCCATGGTCTGGGCCTGGAGATCGGTGGGGAAGCCGGGGTGGGGCTGGGTGGTGACGATCGTCGGCTTCAGGGTGCGGGCGGAGGTGACTTCGACGGTTCGGGTCGCGCCGCTCGAGCCGCTGACGGGTTCGATGTTGACGCCGATCTGCTCCATGCGGTCGGTGAAGGCGAGGAGGGCGTCGTAGGGGAAGTTGTCGAGGGTGACCTGGCCGTTGGTGATGGCGGCGGCGATGGCGTAGGTGCCGGCGACGATCCGGTCGGGCATCACGTGATGTTCGGCGCCGCCGAGCTGCTCCACGCCCTCGATGGTGATGCGGGGCCCGCCGGCCCCGCGAATGCGGGCCCCCATCGCGTTGAGAAGGTTGGCGAGGTCGACGATCTCCGGCTCGCACGCGGCGGCCTCGATGACGGTGACGCCTTCGGCGCGGGTGGCGGCGGTCATGACGTTGGCGGTGCCGAGCACCGTGGAGCCGAAGGGGCCGCCGAGGAAGATGGTGTCGCCCTTCAGGCGGTCGGCGGTGGCCACGATGTCGCCGCCTTCGAGCCGGATGTCGGCGCCGAGGGCGCGGAGTCCGCGGAGGTGGAGGTCGACGGGTCGGTCGCCGAAGGAGCAGCCGCCGGGCATGGAGACGCGGGCTTCGCCGCGCCGGGCGAGGAGGGGCCCGAGGACGGAGATGGAGGCCCGCATGGTGCGGACGATGTCATATCGGGCGTGGGAGGCGTCGAGGTCGGTGTTGCGAAGGGTGATGCGTCCGGGTTCGAACGTGGTTTCGCAGCCGAGTTCGTCGAGGAGTCGGCCCATGTTGCGGATATCGGACAGGTCCGGGACGCCGCGCAGGACGACGGGATCATCGCCGACGAGGGCGGCGGCCATCATGGGGAGGCAAGCGTTCTTGGCGCCGTCGACGGTGAGGCGTCCGCGGAGTCGGGCCCCGCCGTGGATTCGAAATGCGTCCATGGTGTTCCGGTCTCCGGTCCGCGGGAGGGGATAAGCGTGGTGCGGGGTCGATAGTAGCGTTGATCAGGGGCGGGCGGCGGGCGGCGGGCGGGGGCCGGACGTCGTCGGGCGGGGTCCCCGGGGGGACTATCGGCCGGTCCGATGCGATCCCCCCAGTTTCGCTGTCCGGCGTGTTCGGGCGCGGGGGGCGACGCGGCGGGCTTCCGGGTTGCGGGGGGCGGATCGGAAACGGACGGTGACGGTGTAGTTTCGATGTCTTTCAGTCGGGAGGAACGAACCATGACCAGGACATCCAATCGGAAGCGGATCACGGCGGCGAGCGCCGGCTTCATCATGACGAGTGCGTTGCTGTTGTCCGGCGGCGCCTCGGCGGCGGACGAAGGCGGGGCCGATGTCGCCGCGCCGGACTTCATCTATCTCACCGGCATTGTCCGCGACTTCCACGAGCGGTCGCACGACAACGGCCATCCGGACTTCGAGCGTCAGCCGGACCACGGCTTCGGTCTGTACTGCGGGAACATCGCCTCGCAGCTGGGCGAGGACGGGAAGCCGGTCTTCACGGGCCAGGGCTTCAAGGTCAAGAGCCAGTGGCGCGACAGCGCGAACCGGCCGATCTGCTACGCGTTGTACGACTCGGGTCTGGGCGATTCGGCCGGTGAGGAAGGCGCGGCGGACAGCGGCGCGATCGAGTCGGCGGAGTCCTACGCCCAGTGGTTCCGCGACGTGCCGGGCGTGAACATGTCGAAGCCGCTCGCGTTGCGGTTCACGCGGCAGGCGGACGGCTCGTACGTCTTCGACGACAAGACGGACCCGGTCTACGATCCGCTCAACGGCTTCTTCCCGATCGAGGATCAGCTCTTCGGGAACCCGGGCGGCAATCCCGACCGGAACTTCCACTTCACGTTCGAACTCCACACGGAGTTCACGTACGACGCGGATGGCGACCAGGTCTTCAAGTTCGTCGGCGACGACGACGTGTGGGTCTTCATCAACGGCCAGCTCGTCATCGACCTCGGCGGCGTTCACGGCGCGACCTCGCAGTACGTGGACCTCAACCGTCTCGGTCTGACCGACGGCGAGAGCTACGACCTGTCATTCTTCTTCGCGGAGCGTCACCGGACGCAGTCGAACTTCCGTATCGTCACCAACCTGCAGCTCGAAAGCGTTCAGCTGCCTTCGATCTCGGCGGCGTTCGACTGATCTGATCGTCGCCCCGCCGGCCCCGGGTCCGACCCGGCCACCGCTGGCGTCACATCCCGGGAGGACCGGCTTCGGAAACGCGCGGCGTCCAGCGTCGCCCGGCCTCTCGACCCGAAACTTCACCGCCGACGCTCGTCCGGGCGTCGGCGGTTTTTTCGTTCATCGTCCGGCGTTTCGGAGGACGGCGGCGCCGGCTTCGGTCGTGGCGATGGTGACGACAATGCGGCCGTCGGCGTCGCGGGATGTCCGTCGGGCGACGAGTCCTGCCGCGAGCGCGTCCTCCCAGACGGTGAGCTGCGGGCACGACGTTCGCCAGCGTTCCATCACCTCTGGCCAGGGGCGGGGGTTCTCGGCGATCCACGCGAGCAGGTCGAGGGTCAATGGGGCGAGGGCGTCCGTCGCGGGTTCGGTCATGATGCGTCTCCGCCGGCGACCGTTCGCCCTCCCGCGAGCGGTCGTTCGCTGGTTCATACGTCGCGGCGGGGTCTCTGGTGCGACGATCGCATCGGATTTTTCCAGGGCGACGTCCCGGATCGACGCATCCTCCCGTACATTGCGGGTCGATGAGCCACGTCACCACCGAGCACGATCCTGTCTATCCCGACGTGCAGATGAACGTCGTCAAACCGAAGGCGCCGGTGACGGGGCGAGTGGTCGCGACACACCGCTGCATGAAGGGGAAGTCGGCGAGCTTCATCCGGCACGTGGCGATCGACGTCGGCGGGACGCCGCTCGAAGGCGTCGTGCAGGTGGGTCAGTCGTTCGGGGTGACGGCCCCGGGGGTGGCGGCGAACGGCAAGCCGCATGCGGTGCGTCTCTACTCCTGTTCGAGTCCGTCGTGGGGCGAGGACGGTCAGGGTCGGGTCATCGCCACCACGCCGAAGCGGGTGATCGACGAACGCACGCCGCAGAAGGACGGCGACGATCCCGATGATCACCGCCTGTTCCTGGGCGTGTGCAGCAACTATCTCTGCGACCTGCGGGTCGGCGATGAGGTCCAGGTAAGCGGCCCGAACGGCAAGCGATTCCTGCTGCCCGTCGACACCGAAGCGCATGATTACCTCTTCCTCGCCACGGGAACGGGCGTCGCGCCGTTTCGCGGCATGGCGATGGAGCTCTTCGATCGACCGGCGGGTCCGACCGGGAGCGACGTGCGGCTCGTGATGGGGACGCCGTACACGACCGATCTGCTCTATGACGATCTCTTCACCAACTACGCGAAGACCCGCGACAACTTCACGTACGACGTCGCGATCAGCCGCGAGGCGCGACCTGACGGCGGGCGGGGCTGGTATGTACACCAGCTGATCGAGCAGCGGCTCGATGCGTTCCGGCCGATGCTCGAGAACCCGCGGACGATCATCTACATCTGCGGGCTCATCGGCATGCAGTTCGGCCTCTACCAGGTCCTCGCGACGGCGGGCCTGGGTGACGGGTATTTCGTCGTCGGCGAGGCGTTGCAGGACGTCGATCCGGCCGCGTGGACCCGCGACCAGATGCGACGCCATATCCGGCCGACGGCGCGGCTCTGCATCGAGGTCTACTAAGGGGCGTGCGGCCGACGCAGGATTGATTCAGGTCGATGCATGGTCGGGCGAGGCGATCTTATGGGTCGGCGGGGGCCGGGGCGCCGTGGGTTTATGTGATTGGGCTGATGCCCTGCCTCACGCGGGCCGATATCGCCCTTTGTCGTTGGCATCGATCCATCGGCGATCGAGCATCGAGCCGGCGCCCGGATCCCTGCGCCCCCGACCATGAGCCATGCCGCCTGAAGACGTCACGCCAACTCGAACGATCGCCGAGGAGCAGGAGCTGCTTCGCGCCCTGCTGGACCAGCGGGCGATCGAGATCCACTTCCAGCCGATCGTCGACTTTCAGTCGGGCGAGGTCGCCGGTTTCGAGGCGCTCACCCGTTTCGATGTCGACACGTTCGGGTTCCGGCACGCGGGCGAGCTCTACGACGCGGCGGCGCGGTGCGGGGTCACCCGCGACCTCGAAGCGCTGGCCCGACGGCGCACTTTTGAATCCATGACCGACTGGCCGGCCGGGGCGATGCTGTTTCTGAACAACAGTCCCGAGGTCTTCACCGACGACACGTTCTTTCTGACGCTGTCCAACGAACTCACCGCCGCGGGCGAGCCGCTGCCGACCCGGCACGTGGTGCTGGAGGTCACGGAGCGCACGTCGACGCCGATCTTTGCGAATCTCAGCGCGCAGATGCTGTATCTGCGGGAGATGGGGTTTCAGGTCGCGCTGGATGATGTGGGGGCGGGCGACAGCGGGCTGAACCGCATCACGAGCATGCGTCCGAACTGGCTGAAGCTGGATCGGGAGCTGATCAAGGATCTTGATCTCGATCCGTTCAAGCAGAACCTCATCCGGTTCTTCACACGGTTCGCGAAGCTCACGAGCATTCGCGTGATTGCGGAGGGAATCGAACGGGAGTCGGAGCTGGGCACGTTGATGGAACTGGGGCTCTCGCATGGCCAGGGGTTCTTCCTGGGCAAACCGCGGGCGACGCCGGAGGAGGCGCCGCCCGGGCCGCGTGAGTGCATCGCCCGCATCGGGGCGTCGCTCCGCGCGCAGCGGTACGAGGATCCGCACACGATCCGCGTGACCTCGCTGCTGAAGCCCGCCCTGACGCTCGACGCCTCGGCGACCGCCCGGGAGGCCTCGGCCGCGCTGTGCGCACACGCCGGATGCGAAGGCGCCGTCGTTCTGGATCGCCGCCGGTGTCGCGGCTGGATGGCGGGGAGCGTCCTGAGCGACGCCGCGACGTTGCAGCCGGATCGTCAGATCGGAAGCCTGCCGATCATTCCGGGCCCCATCCTGGGCGTGGATGTCACGCTGGCCGAAGCGCTCGAGGTGGCGGCGGGACGTCCGGAGGAAGCGATGGCGGCCCCGCTCATCGTGCAGCGACGGGACGTCATCGAGGGAATCGTGACGGTGCGCCGGCTGTTGAGCGCCGCATCGTCGTTCCAGTCGATGGTCGCTCCGCACACGGCTCCCATCTCCGGTCTGCCGACCCGCGTGCGGGCCGACGGCTGGTTGGCGGAGCAGATGCGGGTGCGCACGCCGATGAACCTCGGGTTTGTCGACCTGCGCGATTTCGACGGGTACAACCTGGCCTACGGGGCGGACATGGGAGATGCGATGCTGCGTCGGCTGGTGGGTCTGCTGCGGGCGGAGTTCCAGTTGATGTCGAACGGCGACGTGTTCGCCGCGCATCTTGGCGCGGATCGCTTCATGATCGGCGCCCGGATCGATCTGCGTCCGCAGCTGGCGAAGCTCGTGCATCAGTTCGAGGCGACGCAGGGCGAGTTCTTCACGCCGCAGGACTGGGCGGCGGAGGCGTTTGCGTACACGGACGCGGCGGGCCACCGGCACACCTGCGACCTCACGTCCGTGCGGGCGGTGTATCTCGAGCAGCCGCTCATGGAGCTCAACGAGCCGCGCGACGTGTACGAATGCGCGCGTCGTCTTCGACAGCGTCCGCCGGAAGAGGAAGGTCCGTGGACCGGTCTGACGCTCGACGCCCGACGCGACGCGGCGATGAATCGCAAGTCCGCGTGACGCCGTCGGCGCACGGAATGCACCTTACTCGGTACTGACCCGGTCCTGTCCCGCGAGGGCGGCGATCAGCGTGTGCCACGCCAGCGTCGCGCACTTGACGCGGGCGGGGTAGGCGCCGACGCCCGAGAACGCGAACAATTTGCCCATCGCGGCGGCGTCCCCTTCCGTCTCGCCGGTGACGACGTCGTGAAACTGTTCGAACAGCGCCTTCACCTCGTCGACGCTCTTGCCCTTGACCGTCTCGGTCATGATCGAGGCGGAGGCGGTCGAGATTGCGCAGCCCGAGCCGTCGAACTTCACATCCCGAATGATGTCGTCCTCGACATCCACGTCGATGTCGACCTCGTCGCCGCACAGCGGATTGTGGCCGCGGGCGTGACAGTCGCACGACGCCAGCCGGCCCCGATTGCGGGGCCGCTTGTTGTGGTCGAGGATCAGCTCCTGGTAGAGGTCTCCGAGATTGCTCATCCGCCGAACACCTCCGCCACCTTGCGGAGGCTCGCGGCGAGCGTGTCGAGCTCCGCCCGTGTGTTGTAGAACGCGACCGACGCCCGCGCCGTGGCGGGGATGCCGAACCGCGTCATCACCGGTTGCGCGCAGTGGTGGCCGGTGCGGATCGCGATTCCGTCCTGATCGAGGAACGTGCCGATGTCGTGCGGATGCGCGCCGTCCATCACGAAGGAGAGCACGCTCGCACGGTCCGGCGCCTCGCCGATGAAGCGGAGGCCGGGGACCTCAGCGAGCTGCGTCCGTCCGTATTCCGCGAGATCGTGCTCGTACGCCGCGATGTTCGACATGCCGATCTCGTTGAGGTAATCGATCGTCGCGCCCCAGCCGACGACGCCGCTGATGTCGGGCGTGCCCGCTTCGAACTTGTGGGGCGGTCGGTTGTAGACGATCTCATCGAACGACACGGACAGGATCATTTCGCCGCCGCCCTGGTAGGGGGGCGTTTCGTCCTGAAGGTCGTACGGCATGTAGAGCGCCCCGACGCCGGTGGGGCCGAACATCTTGTGGGCGGAGACGACGTAGAAGTCGGCGCCGAGCTCGCGGACGTCGACGGGCAGGTGGGGGGTCGCCTGGGCGCCGTCGACGAGCACCTTCGCGCCGCGGGCGTGGGCCATCTCGGCGATCTGTTTGACGGGATTCACGGTGCCGAGAGCGTTGGAGACGTGGACCACGCCGACGAGTTTCGTGCGTTCGGTGATGAGCCGATCGAGGGCGTCGAGGTCGAGCACGCCGCGATCGTCGATCGGCGCGACCTTGACCACGACCCCGTGCTGTTCGCGGAGGAGATGCCACGGCACGATGTTGGCGTGGTGCTCCATGGTGGTGATGACGACTTCGTCGCCGGGCTGCATGGTGGTGCGGGCCCAGGCCTGGGCGACGAGATTGACGCCCTCGGTGGCGCCGCGCACGAAGATGACGTCTTCGGGTCGTTCAGCGTTGAGGAAGCCGCGGACGCGATCGCGGGCCTGCTCGAAGGCGTCGGTGGCTTCCATGCTCAGCGTGTGCACGCCGCGATGGATATTGGCGTTGGTGTTTTCGTAGTAGTTGGTGATCGCATCGATCATCGCCCGGGGGTGCTGCGACGTCGCCGCGTTGTCGAGGTAGACGAGCGGTTTGCCGTTGATCGTGCGGGAGAGGATCGGGAAGTCGGCGCGGATGCGATCGACATCAAACGTCGACGCGTCGGGCGCGGTCGTCGACGGGGTGGAGGCGGTCATGAGCAGGTCCTTTCGTGGGGTCCCGCTTCCGGTCCGCGTTGGTTCAGCGGACGGCGGTCGGGAGTCGCTCCATGAGGGCGGCGACAAGCTGGTCGCGCAGCGGTTCGACGTCGATCTCCTCGAGCACCTCCGCCGCGAACGCGTAGACGAGCATCGCGTGGGCGGTGTCGCGGTCGATGCCGCGGGCCCGCAGGTAGAAGAGCTGGCTCGGTTCGAGCTGGCCGATGGTGGCGCCGTGCGTGCACTTGACGTCGTCGGCGAAGATTTCGAGCTGCGGCTTGGTGTCGACGCTGGCGTCGGGCGACACGAGCAGGTTCATGTTCGTCTGCTTCGCGTCGGTCTTCTGGGCGTCTTCGGCGACGTAGATGCGTCCCGAGAAGACGGCCCGCGAGCGGTCGTTCATGATGTTCTTGAAGAACTGCCAGCTTGTGCAGTGCGGCTGCCGGTGTTCGATGTTCAGCGCGTGGTCGACGTGCTGCTCGTCGCGTCCGAGGGTCAGCCCGTTGAAGGTGACATCGCTCTGCGGGGCGTCCATCGCGGCGAAGATGTTGTGACGCACCAGGCGGCCGGTCAGCGTGACGACGTTGGACGTGACGCGGGACGGGCCGGATTCGTGGACGGCGACCATCGAGACATGGTTCGCCGCGTCACGTTCGCGGATGACGCGGGTGTGCTTGACGTTCGAGTTCGCCTCCGCGTGGATTTCGACGACTGCGTTCGTGAACCCGCCGCCGTCGCCGAGCCCGATGTACTGTTCAACGATGGTCGCCTTGCAGCCGTTCTCGCCGATGATGAGCGTACGCGGGTGCACGGCGATGTCATCCGCATCGCGGGCCACGATGTGCAGCACGTGAATCGGCGCGTCGACCGCGACGTTCTTCGGCAGTCGAATGACGACGCCGTCCTCGATGAGGGCGGTGTTCATCGCGGCGAAGGGCGCATCGGCGAGATCGAACTCCTTCCCGAGGCGGGCGAGCACGGCCTCGTCGCCCGACGCGATGCAGGCGGCGAGCGACTCAACGCGGACGCCCTCGGGCAGCGTGCCCGGACGCGAAAGTTCGGGACACGCGGCGCCGTTGACGAGCACGAACCGGCAGGTGCGGTCGTCCTCGAAGAGGAAGGGCGCGAGGTCGTCGAGGGCGACATCGCGCGGCGCCTCGGCGGCGTGGCGGAAGTCGCCTTCCGCGATGGGCTTCACGTTGGTGTAACGCCACGCCTCGTCGCGGAGGGTCGGGAAGCCGCGCCGAACGAACGCGTCGTAGCCGCGCTGACGGAGGTCATGCACGGGGGAGACGGCGTCGAGTCGGTCGAACGCGGCGGCGAAGGTCGTCGGCGGGGTCAGCACGTCGGTGGTCATCGGTCGGAAAGTCCGAGAGGGAGATGGTGGTCGTCAGGCGTCGGCGTCGGTGAAACGTCAGGCGGGGGCGGGTTCGAGGTGATCCACGACCCAGGCGTAGCCCTTGTCCTCGAGTTCGAGGGCGAGTTCCTTGCCGCCGGTCTTCGCGATCCGGCCGTCGAGCAGCACGTGCACGACGTCGGGCACGATGTAGTCGAGCAACCGCTGGTAGTGGGTGATGACGACGAAGGCCCGTTCCGGTCCGCGGAGCTTGTTGACGCCGTCGGCGACGATGCGGAGGGCGTCGATGTCGAGGCCGGAGTCGGTCTCGTCGAGCACGCCGAGCGTGGGCTCGAGCATCGCCATCTGGAAGATCTCCGCCCGCTTCTTCTCGCCGCCGGAGAAGCCTTCGTTGACGGCGCGATCGAGGAGCGAGGTGTCGAGGTCGACGAGCTTCGCCTTCTCGCTCACCATCTGGATGAAGTCGTAGGCGTCGAGCTCCTCTTCGCCGTGGTACTTGCGGATCGCGTTGATCGCGGCCTTGAGGAAGTACTTCGTCGAGACGCCGGGGATCTCCACCGGGTACTGGAACGCCATGAAGACGCCTTCGCAGGCTCGTTCGTCGGCTTCGAGTTCGAGCAGGTCCTTGCCCTGGTAGAGGATCTGGCCTTCGGTGACCTCGTACGCCTCTTCCCCGGCGATGACGCGGGCGAGGGTGCTCTTGCCGGAGCCGTTCGGGCCCATGATCGAGTGCACTTCGCCCGGCTTCACCGTGAGGTTGATCCCCTTGAGGATCTCGACGCCGTCGACTTTCGCGTGCAGGTTCTTGATTTCAAGCATGGTTCAGTGTGTTTCCAACGGAGCGGGGGGTGGTTCGTTCGGCGGGGCGACGGGTCAGCCCACGCTGCCTTCGAGGCTGACTTCGAGGAGCTTCTTGGCTTCGACGGCGAACTCCATCGGGAGTTCGGCGAAGACTTCCTTGCAGAAGCCGTTGACGATCATCGAGACGGCGTCCTCGGTCGGGATGCCGCGCTGATTGCAGTAGAAGATCTGGTCTTCGCCGATCTTGCTCGTCGAGGCTTCGTGTTCGACCTGGGCGGACTCGTTCTTCACCTCGATGTAGGGGAAGGTGTGCGCGCCGCAGCGGTCGCCCATGAGCATCGAGTCGCACTGCGTGTAGTTGCGGGCGTTCTCCGCGGACTTCAGCACCTTGACGAGGCCGCGGTAGGTGTTCTGCCCGTTGCCGGCCGAGATGCCCTTCGAGACGATGTAGCTGCTCGTGTTCTTTCCGATGTGCACCATCTTGGTGCCGGTGTCGGCCTGCTGCTTGCGGTTGGTCAGCGCGACGGAATAGAACTCGCCGACGCTGTCGTCGCCCTGCAGGATGCACGAGGGATACTTCCAGGTGATCGCGGAGCCGGTTTCGACCTGCGTCCACGAGATGCGGCTCCGCTTGCCGACGCACTTGCCCCGCTTCGTGACGAAGTTGTAGATGCCGCCCTTGCCGTTCTCGTCGCCCGGATACCAGTTCTGTATCGTTGAGTACTTGATCGTCGCGTCGTCGAGCGCAACGAGTTCGACCACCGCCGCGTGCAACTGGTTCTCGTCCCGCATCGGCGCGGTGCAGCCCTCGAGATAGCTCACGGACGCGCCCTCGTCGGCGACGATCAGCGTGCGTTCGAACTGGCCGGTCGAGATCGCGTTGATCCGGAAGTAGGTGCTCAGCTCCATCGGGCACTTCACGCCCTTGGGAACGTAGACGAAGGAGCCGTCGGTGAAGACCGCCGAGTTCAGGGCCGCGAAGAAGTTGTCCTGCCTCGGGACGACCGTCCCCAGATACTTCTTCACCAGCTCCGGATGCTCAATCACCGCCTCGGAGAACGAGCAGAAGATCACGCCCATTTCGCCGAGCTTGTCCTTGAACGTCGTCGCGACGGAGACGGAGTCGAAGACCGCATCCACGGCGACGCCGGCGAGGATCGCCCGCTCCTCCAACGGAATGCCCAGCTTCTCGTACGTCTCCAGCAACGCCGGATCGACCTCGTCGAGGCTCTTCGGACGATTCTTCGGAGCGGAGAAGTAGCTGATCGCCTGGTAATCGATCGGCTCGAACTTGACGTTCGGCCATCGCGGCTCCGCCATCTCACACCAGTGCCGATACGCCTCGAGCCGCCATTCGGTCATCCATTCCGGCTCCTCCTTCTTCGCGGAGATCGCACGGATCACATCCTCGTTGAGACCGGGGGGAAACGTGTCCGACTCGATGTCGGTCGAAAAGCCCCACTTGTATTCGGATCCGGCCCACTGGTCGAGAGTGGCGGTGCTGGCGTCAGCGGTGGACATCGGGGCGTACTCCTCACACATCCGTCCCGCAGCGAGGCGGGCGGCTGTCGTGTCATTGGCCTCTGAAAACCTAGATTAGACTCATTCTAGGCTGGGCCGAAGGGTCGGGCAAATCGGGGTGAGGTTCCCGTGGCGGGTCGGCGGATCGACGCCTGGCGTCGTCGCATGCTTTCGCCACGGCGCCGGCGATGAGGACCGATGACGGGTTCGAGCCGCCGGCGGCGCACCCGCCGCGCTCCCTCGTGAACCACCCGAAGATGCATTCCAGCGAGGCGGGGGTCCGGATTCGCGCGAGTCCTCGATCCGACCCGGTTTCGCGATGATCGCAGCGGGGTTACGCCGTCGGCGATGAGCCCGCCGCGCGGGCAAGCTCACGGGCGGCGTCCCGCAGAATCCAGCCGCTCAGGAGGTCGTCGCCGACGGTCTGGGCGTTGTGGAGCAGGGTTTCGCCGTAGAACGCCGCCTCGGGGGCGTCGGCGAGGAGAAAGACGTGGATCGCCCACGGGCGGTTGGTGGCGTTGTCGGGCTGGAGTTCGTCGAGGAACCAGTCGCGATGGGCGGCGACACGCGTCCGCCAGTCCGCCCGGTCATGCTCACGCGTCAGCCGCCAGAGGGCGTGAAGCGCGGCGAGTTCCGCGGCGGTCCAGACCTCGAGGGCGGTGAAGAGCCCCTGGTCGAACATCGGGCCGCACGTCGGCGCCGGCGCGGCCCGCAGGATCTCGTCGACGACGGTCGAGGCGGCGTCGGGAGGCAGCCGGAGGGCCCGCCAGAGTCGGATGTCGCCGCTGAGGTCCGCCGCGCGAAGCGGGCCGCCCGTGCGATCCGCGGCGTCAGCGGGTGTCGCGGGGGGATCGACGGCGTCAGCGAACGCGGGGGCGATCGCTCCTTCGGCGTCGGAAGCGGGTCGATCGGCGATCATGGCGTCGGCGATCGCGTCCAGATGGCGAACCCAGGCGGAAATATCGGGCGTGACGTTCATGCATGCATCCGTTGGCGGGGGCGACGCGAAAAAGAGCACATGGACTCACCTCAGATTGCCCTGCTTGAACCAGCCCGGACGGGTCGGCGCCAACGGGGGCGGCGGCTGGGTTCGGGCGTCGTTCGTTGCGTCTCGTTTTCCGTGGCGCGGCGTTTTTCCTGTGCGTGATCAAACCCACTGATGGTAGTCTGAGGCGTAGTGATGAGTCATCTGCGGACTGCGGACAGCCCCCTTCTCAAGCGAAAATGCGTGGCATGCGGCTATGACGGCGCGTTGCTGCGCAATGGTCACGCCGAGCGTTGTGCGCGGTGCGGCATCGACCTGCGGCATCGTCCCGCTCGCAGCTACGCGGAGATGGAAGGGCTTCTGGGTCAGCCGGAGCAGATCGTCGAGCCGACACATCGGCAGGTGCGGGAGGAGCGGTTGATTCACCGCTGGCTGACGTTCCTGTTCTTCGTGCTGCTGGGCTTCATCGCCGCCGCGTATCTGACGCTGGAAACGCTGTCCTTCGCCTCGTGATCATCGGCGCGGCCGCCTGAAAACTCGTACGATTGTGTGTCGCCGTCGCTCGGGGTCGGCGTCTGTCTCGTTCGGTCCGGCGCGTGGCGTCGGGACGTTCGGTCGTGGTTGGCGAAGAAGGCGGTTCCGGCCGCCGGGAGGTTCGGGTATGGCGGTGACGTCCGCATCACTGGACGCGGTGCTGCAGCACATTGACGATGATTTTGATCACGCAGTGGAGCGTGTGTCCGCGTTGCTGCGAATCCCCAGCGTAAGTACGGACCCCGCGTTCAAGGCGGAGGTGCGCGCCGCCGCGCAGTGGCTCGCGGACGATCTTGGCGGAATGGGATTCGACGCGGGCGTGCACGACACGGCGGGTCACCCGATGGTCGTCGCGCGTGACCACGGGGCGGGTCCCGACGCGCCGACGATTCTGTACTACGGGCATTACGACGTTCAGCCGCCGGATCCGCTGGATCTCTGGGAGACGGGGCCGTTCGATCCGGTGATCCGGGACAGCGCCCACGGGAAGAAGATCGTGGCGCGCGGCGCCGTCGACGACAAGGGCCAGTTGATGACGTTCGTCGAGGCGTTCCGCGCGTGGAAGACGGTGCACGGGTCGCTGCCAGTCAACGTGACGGTGATGCTGGAGGGCGAGGAGGAATCGGGGAGCGGGAGCCTCGAGCCGTTCCTGAAGGAGAACCGCGGACTGCTTCAGGCCGACGTCTGTGTCGTCTGCGACACCGGGATGTGGGATGTCCGAACGCCCGCGATCACGTACATGCTGCGGGGGATGGTGTACATCGAGGCGACGTTGCACGGGCCGGAGATGGATCTGCACTCCGGGATGTACGGCGGGGCGGTGCTGAACCCGATCAACGCGCTGACGCGGATTCTGGCGGAGCTGCACGATGAGCGCGGCCGGGTGCAGATTCCCGGCTTCTACGACGACGTGGCCGAGGTGTCGGATGAGCAGCGGGCGGAATGGGCGTCGCTCGGGTTCGACGAGAAGGCGTTTCTCGCGAGCGCGGGGCTGACCACGCCGGTGGGGGAGGCCGGCCGGTCGACGCTGGAGCGGACGTGGTCGCGTCCGACGTGCGACATCAACGGGATCATCGGCGGGTACACGGGGGCGGGGGCGAAGACGGTGATCGGTTCGAGCGCGCGGGCGAAGATCAGTTGCCGGCTCGTGGCGAATCAGGATCCGACGAAGGTGCAGGATTCGTTGATCGGATTCCTGGAAGCGCGCACGCCGCCGGATGGGCGCTGGACGTTCGAGAAGCACGGGTGCAATCCGGCGATCCGGGTGCCGACGGATTCGCCGTTCCTCGCCGCCGCGCGGGAGGCGTTGTCGTCGGTCTACGGACGGGAGGCGGTCCTGATCGGGTCGGGCGGGTCGATCCCGGTGGTCGGCGAGATCGAGCGGATCCTGGGGTTCGACTCGCTGCTGGTGGGCTTCGGCCTCGACGACGACCGCGTGCACAGTCCGAACGAGAAGTTCGAACTGGCGTGCCTGCGGGGCGGCATCAAGTCGCACGCGTCGATGCTGCCGGCGTTCGAGCGGGTGGGGCGGTAGGCGGAAGGCGGCTGCCGCTCGGCGCTCGGTGATGGGCGCCGGGCGTTGGATGGGCCGTGGGGGGGTGGTCGCGGCGGTCTCGACCGTCGGCGCCGGACGCCTCGTGACGGGCGCGGAGCGTCCAATCCCCTTCAAGTCGGGTCTGATCGCGGCCGATAGGTCGGGCATGTGGCCGAGTCTGCCGTTTGAGTTCTGGGTGTTCGTGAACGCCGCCGCGGGGTGGATGGTGCTTCACATTCTCCGCACGCTTGGCAACTGGCGTGACCAGCGTGTCACAGCGCATGATCTGCTGGTGCAGGCGGCGACGCTCAAACTCGAGTACGTGCGTCGGCTGCGGGCGGAGAACGACGGCGACAACTTCGAGATCATCGAGTCGGACGATCCCCGTTACGCCGCCGCCGCCGCGGAGGCCGACGGCGGGTCGGGCTCGGTCACGCCCCCCGCCCGCGCCGCCGCGTAAGGCGGTCGTCCCCGAAACCCACCGCAGATCCATCGGCGTCGCGCCCTGACGCGCCGTCGTGGCTGCTGACCGCGGCCATCCTGGCCTGACGAGGGAATCGCGCGGCCTGCCGCGGGACCGATGCGTCCCGCCTCCTGGTCGCATCGCGACGTCGTGCTTCGCTCTCCGATCCGCCGGCCCGGGTCTGCCGCTCGCTTCGCGTCCGCCATGATCTCACCCGGCCGTCACGCGTCCTGTCCGGTTTCGAGGTGTGTCCGGTTCGCTGCATGTCCGGTTCGCTGCGTCGCCGGTGCACTGCGTGGCTGCGTCGAGTCATGCCGGCTCAAGGCGTCTCCGGTTCGAGGCGTGTCCGCTTCACTGCGTGTCCGCTTCACTGCGTGTCCGATTGGAGGCGTGTCCGATTGGAGGCGGGTCCGATTCGAGGTTGTCTCCGATGCGAGGCGTCTCGGGTTCGAGGCCGTCTCTGGTTCGAGGCCGTCTCTGGTTCGAGGCGCGTGTCCGGTTCGAGGCGTGTCCGCGTCGCGGGGGTGTGGTTCAGCCGGCGCATCGAGTTGCGATGTCCGGCCCCCGATCGGGGCCCGCGGGCGCTCCGACGAGCGAGCGGCTGGTCGCGAGATCCGCCGGGTGGGCGGTCAACGGCGATCAGCCGACGCCGGGACCGGCCGGTCATCGTCCCGCCTCGGGGGGGAACGGCGGTCCGAGCCGACCGGGGGATGTCCCGGCGCGGGCTGATCGCCGCGCGAGCCAGCGACTCGTCGTCGGAGCGGACGTGTCGGAACCGGCGACGACGTCGCCGCGAGGAAAGGGTCTGAAGCGCGTCGCCGCAGGTGGCGAGTTCTCGATTCCGACGCGGTCTCCCGCGCGACACATGAGCGCCGTTCGCGGCTCGGATCGAGCAACAGGCACGAACGGCGAGAACAGATTCGGGCGACGGACCTGCCCGATCCGACCGGATGTCGGATCGAGCCCTCCGGATGGCGGTCCGCCGCACGCCGAGCACGCCCGCGGCCGACCAGCGAACCGGCCGGGTCGTTCGAGCGCGCTCGACGGAAGAGAAGCATGAAGCGAATCCGATGCACACCGGGCGGCCTGGCGAAGATGATGCGAACCACACCTCGCACGATCGACCGCTTACGAGGCACACCAGCCGAGACCCGGGCCGACGGCACGCCCGGCCGTCGTGCCGTCCGGGATGCAGTCAGGCGCCCGGCAGACATCAGGCCGCCACGCGGACGGACGGCCGGACGCCCCGGGGCCGCGGTCCCCGGTGATTCGGATGGGCGTGAACGGGAGGCGGGCCTCGGGCGGGAGGATGCACCGCCCCCCGCACGCCGCAGGGAACACGGAAGGCAGAGATCAGCGATCAGGCTGACGTGAGATCGGTCGGTCGCGGGAGTCATCGTCAGGGGTCGTTGGCTGGCCAGTCGTGGCTGGCGAGTCCTGTGTGGTCAGTGGCGTATGGTCAGTCGCTGTGGTCAGTCGGTCGTGGACCGTCGTGGTTGGTGGAGCGTGGCTGGTCGCGGGTCGTCGGTCGCTCCGTGATCCGGCGCGGCCTGCGTCGGGCGCCGTCAGGTCAACGGATGTGAAAGCCGCGCACCGGAGCGATCGGTCGCCACGGTCCGGCACCGGTGCGGCGGACCGCTCGCCACGTCGGTTCGTGGGCCGACGGACGAGCGGAATCGATGGCGTCCCCCAAGGCCGACCATCGCCGCCGACGCGGTGGGTCAGAAAAAAGGGAACGTCCGCCGACGCAGCGGTCGGACCGCCGGCCCGCTCCGATCGCGGCCTGAACAGGCGGGCCGAAATCGACCATGGCATCGAACGACGAACGTCCCCGCGCGAGACACGATGAGCGCCGCCGGGAGGGCCGGCGACGCCGTGCGTGGGGTGGCTGCCCAGGAGTGGAGCACCGTGTCCCGACACCAGAAGAAGCGAGAAGGAGGGCTGGCGCGCCACCCGGGAAATCAGAAAAAGCGGCGAGGTCGCGCGGCTGACCCTGATCGGCCGTCGGGCCGCCCTCCCGGGCACGCCAACGCCGGTCCCGAAATCACCCGACCCGTCCCACGAAGAAAAGATCGAACGAAGTCAATGCCAATGGCGTATGACTTCTGCCCGTCGGGCGGCCCCTTTCTCTCTCCTCCTCCCCCTCACGCCGCCCGACGAAGCATCTTCTCTCCTCCGCGCCGCCGCCCGGTTCCCACCGGCGGCGGCGCTTCTCATTCCACCGGGAGTCCGGCGCGATGGAGGCGGCGGCGACGCCGGTCGCGCCCTCGCCCCGTCAGGTCAGACGCCAGACGGCGTACCACAGCGCGGCGTGACCGAGCACGATCAGCCAGAACACCGCCTGGTATCCCCATTTCCTCGTCTTGTGACGAAATACCTGCTGTCCCAGCAGCGATCCCGGGGCCCCGCCCAGCCCCTCCAGCCAGTGCAGACGAGACTCCCGCCAGCGCGGCCGACCCCGCCGCGCCGCCCGCTTGTCCAGCCCCATCGCGCCGAATGCGACCACGCTCATCACGCCGGAGACCAGCAGCAGCAGTTGCCAGAAGGGCGGCATTCGTCGTGGCTCCTCCCCGCCCCGCGTGACGTCAGTCGGTCGGCGGCGCGATTCGATACCATACCCGCCATGTCGCCCTCCCCGTCTCCGGTTCCGACCGTCGACGCCGGCCTGATGACCGGCAAGCCCGGAAGTCTGCCTGGTCTCGACGGCCTTGATCGGGCGTCGATCGAACGGCTGCTCGACGACGCCGAGGCCATGCGTCCGCTCGTCGCCCGCCCGATCGATCCCGGCGAGCAGCCGCTTCGCGATCGCCTCGTCGCCAACCTCTTCTTCGAGGATTCGACCCGGACGCGGTGCAGTTTCAGCGCGGCGGCGGCGCGGCTGGGGGTGCGGGTGATCGACCTGACGGGTCAGGGGTCGAGTCTGAGCAAGGGGGAGACGCTGGTCGACACGGCGTTGAACATCGAGGCGATGGGGGTGGAGGTGCTGGTCATCCGCGCGTCCGCCGCGGGGGCGCCGCACCTCATCGACCGGCACGTCGCGTGTCCGGTGATCAACGCGGGTGACGGTCGGCACGAGCATCCGACGCAGGGGCTGCTGGATGCGTTGACGTTGCGTCAGGCGCTGGGTGATCTCGGGGGCAAGCGGGTCGGCATCGTCGGCGACATCGCGGGCAGCCGGGTCGCGCGTTCGAACCTGCACGGTTTGACGACGCTGGGGGCGGACGTGGTGCTGATCGGTCCGCCGACGCTGACGCCGGGGGCGTTGACATCGATCGCGTCGGGTCCGGGGCGGGTCGAGATCACAGACGACTTCGACGCCGCGCTCGACACGCTCGACGCGGTGATGATGCTGCGGGTGCAGTTCGAGCGCGGGAGCGACATCACGCCGGACTACCGGGCGCGGTACGGATTGACGGCGGATCGTCTGGGTCGGCTGCGGGACGGGGCGCCGGTGTTGCATCCGGGGCCGATGAATCGGGGGATCGAGATTGACGGCGCGGCGGCGGACGATCCGGATCGAAGCTGGATCCTGCGTCAGGTCACGAACGGCGTGGCGGTGCGGATGGCGGTGCTGCGGGCGGCGTTTGCGTCGGCGGGAGGCGGATCGTGACGACGGACGGGCGCGGCAGGCTGGTGGTGATCTCAGGTCCGTCCGGCGCGGGGAAGACGACGATCTCCCACGCGGTGGAGCAGCGTCTCAACGCCGTCTTCAGCGTGTCCGCGACCACACGTCCGCAGACTGAGAAGGAAGTGGACGGGCGCGATTATTACTTTCTCACCGATGACGCCTTCGCCGCGCGGATCGAGCGGGGCGAATTCCTGGAACATGCGTTGGTGTTCGGCAAGTACCGCTACGGGACGCCGCGCGGACCGGTGGAGGCGCATCTGAAGGCGGGTCGTCTCGTGCTGCTGGAGATCGACGTGCAGGGCGGGGTGCAGGTGCGGGCGGCGATGCCGGACGCCTTCATGGTGTTCATCAGTCCGCCGAGCGACGAGGAGCTGCTGCGTCGGCTCCGCGACCGCGGACGCGAGGATGAAGCCGCGATCCAGCGGCGGTTCAACGAGGCGAAACGGGAGATCGGTCTCGCCCGCGAGAGCGGCGCCTACGACATTGAGATCGTCAACGATCATCTGGAGCGGGCGATCGAGAAGACGTGCGCCGCGATCGAGGCCGCCCGAGCCCGCGCCTGAACACGGGCGTTCGCCCGTCGCCGCCGGATTCGCCGAGGTTGTCATGAAATCATGTCGTGGGCCGGAGGCGTTTCCGGTAGGCTGGCGTCAGTCCCGGAGGATGACTCATGATGATGCGCCCCCTGTCGTTCCGTCAGCCTCTGCGGCGGATGTTCCGTTCTCATGTCATGTTCATGACGCTGGCGACGCTGGCGGTGATCGGCGTGGCGTCGTCGAGCGCGGTCGCGCAGGGACGAAGCTCGGGGCTCACCGGCCGGCCGGTGCCGAACTTCACGTTCACGGACGCGATCACAAAGAAGCGATACTCACTGGAGGACTTCCGCGGCAAGGCGGTCGTGATCGACTTCTGGGCGACGTGGTGCGGACCGTGCATCGCGGAGCTGCCCAACGTGCAGCGGGCGTACAAGAAATATAAGGACCAGGGGCTTGAGATCATCAGCATCTCGCTCGACAGCAATCCCGGGAAGTGCCGGCAGTTCATTCGGTCGAAGCGGATGGACTGGAAGCATGCGATCGAGGGCGGCGGCTGGAAGACCCGCCTCGCTCAGAAGTTCTCGATCCGGTCGATCCCGCGGATGATGGTGGTCGGTCCGGACGGCGTGTGCGTGCAGGACCAGGTGCGCGGCGCCGCGCTGGAACGGGCGATCGAGACCGCGTTACGAAACGTCGATCCCGAGGCGCTGACGCCGGCGTCGGGCGGCGGCGGATCCGCGGACGACACGGACGGCCACGTCGAGATGCGGACGATGGTCGCCGAGGCGAAGGACGCCGCGGCCCGGGCGGCGACGGTGATCGAGCCGCTGCGGGCGCAACTGGATGAGATCGATCGTGCGATGCAGAGCGTGGCGTCGTTTGCGAGCAGCCCGGACGGACTGCGGGCGGGTCGGTACGAAGGTCTTCATTACGACGTCGCCTCGTTGCGTCTGTCGTTGTTCATGCACGGCCTCGTGACGACGCCCGAAGCGCTGCGGCTGCCGGCGGCGACGACCGATGCGGATGACGACCGCCTCCGGGCCGCGCAGGTGCGTCGTCGCCTCGACACGATGGAAGGGGCGGTCGAGCAGTATCGCGCGGCGGTGGCGACGCTGGAGGAGGATCACGCTGAGGCGACGCGGTTGATCGCGCGGGTCGAACGCGGGATGGAGCAGGATCGGCGTTCCGCGGCGTCGCTGTTGCGTGATGCGCAGCGGGCGCGGGACTTGGCGAAGGAAGCGGCGGACGCGACAACGAACGGCTGGCGTCGGCATCTTGATCGTGCGCATGAGACGTTCGGTCCGCTGATGTCGGGCGGCGGGACGACGGATGCGAGCGAACTGGAGGAGACGGTCGCCGCCGCGCGTGAGTTGTTCATGGACGCGCAGACGGGCGGGACGCGTGCGTTGCGTGCGTTCGCGGAGGCCTTTGACACGGTGTGTCTGTCAATCGAGGCGGAGCATCAGCGTCTGGTCGGCGCGGGGGCGATCGAGTCGGGGGCGGTGGCGCTGCCGCACAATCCGTTCGGCGATCGCCTGAAGCGCGACACGCGGACGCGTCTCGAGGCGGCGCAGCAACTGGACGTGGCGGAGCGAGCGGCGGAGGCGCTGGCCGGGGCGTCGGTCGATGCGCCGTCATCGTCGTCATGGTCGGACGAGCTGGCGGACCTGCAGTCATCACTCGCATCGGGCGAGACATCGTCAGACGAAGCGAAGTCGACGTTCGAGCGGTTGTGTCGCGAAGCGCTGGCGCACACGGATCGCGCGTC
Source organism: Phycisphaerales bacterium (assembly GCA_965227335.1). Taxonomy (GTDB): domain Bacteria; phylum Planctomycetota; class Phycisphaerae; order Phycisphaerales; family SM1A02; genus CBDDFV01. Next base: position 209,408 of record CBDDFV010000010.1, on the reverse strand, counting down.
GGGTTAGATCCGACACTTTCGTCCGAAAACCTGTTTGACTTCCGTCATTCTCAAGGTAGTACTTGGGTACACATTTCTTCGCGCTCTCATGGAGCGCAACCACTGGTCGGCAAAACTGAATGAATCGGGGCGTCCGATGTAATTGCGCGCACTGTGCAGTGCGTCGACGTCGTGAGGCGACCGGATCGTGGTCGAGTTGCGATCGCGCGAGTTGGTCCGCGGCGGCGTTGTGATCGGTTCATCGATGCGCGGCGTCTCCGCGTGCTGATGGATCGCCTTGTTCCGGGGGCAGGGCGGAACGTCATGTGACGGCGGCGGTCGGGCGGTTCGGCGTCGGCGACCTGGGGACCTTTCCGTCGGCGCCGGGCTGTCCGGCCGGAATGACGGCGGGGGGCGTCATGGCGCACACCTCTGCAAGGGGGCGGCGGGCGCGCGGCTGAGGCGGCCGCGCGTCCTCCCCGCCCCCGATTGACGCGGGTCGGATCCGGAGCGTCGTGTGTGGAGCCTGGAGCGTGGAAAGGGTCGAGGAGAGGGGCGTCGCGCCCGTTGCCGGTTTCGCGTCGGCCTCTATGATGGTCGCCTTTCTTCCAGCCTCCGGCCCTCCCGGCCGGATCCCGAACGAAGGACGGTCATCATCATGCGACGTGCGAAACTCTCGATCATCGGCGGCGGGAACGTCGGCGCTTCCTGTGCGATGTGGGCCGCGACGAAGGAGCTGGCGGACATCGTCGTCCTCGACATTCCGGACGCGGAGAACACGGTCAAGGGCAAGATGCTCGACCTGTACGAATGCGCCCCGATCGAGCGGTTCGACTGCAACATCATCGGCACCGCGGACTACGCGGACACGGCGGATTCGGATGTGGTGATCGTGACCGCGGGTCTGCCCCGCAAGCCGGGGATGAGCCGGGACGATCTGATCCAGACGAACGTGAAGATCGTGAAGAGCGTCTCGGAGCAGGTGGCGAAGCACTCGCCGAACGCGGTGATGATCGTGGTGTCGAACCCGCTGGACGCGATGGTGTACACGGCGTGGAAGTCGTCCGGCTTCCCGACGAACCAGATCGTGGGCCAGGCGGGGTGCCTGGACGTGGCGCGGTTCCGGGCGTTCATCGCGATGGAACTGGGCGTCTCGGTCGAGGACATCCAGGCGTTGCTGCTGGGCGGGCACGGGGACGACATGGTGCCGCTGCCGCGCTACACGTCGGTGCACGGCATTCCGGTCTCGCAGCTCCTGCCGGAAGACGTGATCACGAAGTGCGTGGAGCGGGCGAAGAAGGGCGGCGGCGAGATCGTGCAGCTGATGGGCACGAGCGCGTACTACGCCCCGGCGTCCGGTTCGGTGCAGATGGCGGAGGCGATCATCAAGGACAAGAAGCGCATCCTGCCGTGCGCGGCGTACTGCGAGAACGAGTACAACGTCGGCGGCTACTTCGTCGGCGTGCCGTGCATCCTCGGCGCGAACGGCGTCGAGAAGGTCATCGAGATCGACTTCACGGATGACGAGAAGTCGTTGATGGACGAATCGGTGAGCCACGTGAAGGACCTGGTGAAGGTCGTGCAGGAGACGTTCCCGGAACTGGCCTAGCCCCGGCTTTGCCGGGGGTCGATTTCGGGCGTCGCCGCCAGACGGTCGTGACACATGATCACCTCACGGCCCGGTCCCTGCGACCGGGTCGTTGTTGTGCGCGGCACGCGAGTCGTAGCGAAACGGGATCAAATCGGGGCGCCCCCACGGCGGGGCCGCGGGCGAACGTTGCCCTCAGGCGGGATCCTTGCGACGATCGTTGCGTGCCTTTCCGCGTGGTCGTCATCCTTGCGTTCATGCTTCTCGCCGCGACGTCGCTGATGGGCGCGGTGCTGTTTCAGTCGATGCTGGGGTGGGGCGGTCTGGGGATCGGACTGGCGGGGATCGTGCTCGCGATGCTCATCCAGTCGCACCCCGAGCCGGGGCAGATCGATCACGACGACATCCGGGATCTTGCGGAGTCGGACATCATGGCGCTTCTTCGCGGCACCAGCGTGAAGCTGCGCGACATGCGGTACCGGTACTCGATTCGTCCGGATCGTGACGGTGGACGCGATCGGTTCACCGAGAACGTGAACGGGTACCGACTCGGCTTCGTGCCGGTGATCATTCTCGAGAACCTGACGGAGCGGCAGGGGTACGGCTACGTGGCGTTCGTGCATGACGGATCGCGCTGGTGCGGTCCGGGTCTGCCGTGCGGCGGGGATGCGCGGGAGGCGGTCGAGCATGCGAGCCGGTGCGTGGGGGATCCGGAGGATCTGACGCCGCCGGAGGAGGACGAGGGCGGGGATCCGGACTGGTCGCATCGGATGTAGGTCGATGCACGTTCCGCACGTTCGTGCGGAACCTACGAAAACGCACCCGCGTGTCGGCGGGTGCGTTCGTGGGTTCTCAGGTCAATCCGTCGCGTGTTACTTCGTGACGCCGGGCAGGTTTTCGAGCAGCGTGTCGGCGAGGCCGTAGTCGACCATCTGTTTCGCGTCGAGCCACTTGTTTCGTTCGCAGTCCTCGGCGACCTGCTCGACCGACTGGCCCGTCCGATCCGCGTAGATGCCGTAGAGGACGTCGCGGAGTCGGATCATCTCGCGGGCCTCGATTTCGAGGTCGGTCGCCTGGCCTTCGAGCACGCCGGAGAGCAGCGGCTGGTGCATGAGGTTCTTCGAGTTCGGCAGGCAGTAGCGCTTCTTCGGCGCGCCGGAGCACGCGATGAGCGAGCCCATCGACGCCGCCTGTCCGATGATGTACGTGCAGACGTCGGACGGGATGTAGTTCATCGTGTCGATGATGCCGAGACCGGCGGTCACCGATCCGCCCGGCGAGTTGATGTACAGGTGAATGTCGTTCTCCGGCGACTCGTTCGCGAGGAACAGCAGCTGCGCGACGACGAGATTCGCGGAGTCGTCCATCACCGGCCCGCCGAGGAAGATGATGCGGTCGGAAAGGAGACGGGAGTAGATGTCGTACGCGCGTTCGCCGCGTCCGGTCTTCTCGATGACGATCGGAACAAGAGTCATGTCGGATCCCTGGGGTCTGGATACAGAGGCGTATCGGGGAGGGAAAGGGGAGAAGCGAACGCGGATCAGGACGTGGCGTCGTCCTTCGCCTTCGGCCGGAAGACCTCGTCGACGAGGCCGTACTCCTTCGCCTCGTCGGCGGAGAAGAACTTGTCACGCTCGCCGTCCTTCGCGACCTGCTCTTCGGACTGGCCGGTGTGCTTCGCGAGAATGCCGTTGAGCGTCTGCTTCATCTTGATGATCTGCTCAGCCTGGATCTGGACGTCGGTGGTCTGTCCCGTCACGCCGCCGTACGGCTGGTGAATCATCACCTTCGCGTGAGGGAGAATGCGACGCTGGCCCTTGGCGCCGGAAGCGAGCAGCACCGCGCCGCCCGAATACGCGCGGCCGATACACACCGTCGAGACGTCCGACGAGATGAATTGCATCGTGTCGTAGATCGCCAGCGTGTCGTCCACGGCCCCGCCCGGGCTGTTGATGTAGAAGTTGATCGTCTGGCCGCGCTTCTGATCCTCGAGGTAGAGCATCTGCATCATGATTCGCGCGGCGGAAGCGTAGTTGATCTCCCCGATGAGGAAGACCACCCGCTTTTCCAGCATCAGCTCGTCGAGCGTCATCTCACGCGTCCGCTGGTACGACGTCGCGAGGCGGGGCTCGAGCCCGGCCAGCCGCGCCAGATCCACGCCCGGCGGCAGCGAACCCAGCACCGGATCGGCGGAGAAATCAACCGCAGGATTGACGCCGGGGAACGGCGACGCGGCGGAACGAGAGGCGGGAATCGTCATAACGGCTCCGATTCGAACTTCATCGTCCGGCCCGCGCCGGACGGAAGGGTTCGCGGTGTAACGTCCGATAGTCTCGGCAAGATGAGACAGGTGGGCAATCATAGGCCCGCAGGGCAGATCGGCAAGACCGGACGGGGCCTGTGAACGAATCCGTGTATCGGCGCCACGTCGACGTTCTTCTCGCGCGAAGCGGGCCGACGGCCCCGGATCAGAACTCCTCGTCGAGCCGGGAGCTGCGGCGCGGCGTCGGTCCGGCGTCGGGGAGTCGGGTCGCGGAGGGATCCTCGGTCGCCTCCCCGGTCGGCAGGATGATCGAGAACGTCGCGCCCTGTCCCGGGGCGGATTCGAGCTGCACCTCGCCCTGGTGCGCCGTGACGATCTTGCGGGTGACGGCGAGACCGAGGCCCGTGCCCCGCTGTCCCTTCGTGGTCCGGAACGCCTGGAAGATCTGCTCGTGAAGCTCCTTCGGCACGCCGGGCCCGTTATCGGCCACCTCGATCACGACCTTCTTCTCCACCGGGATCAGCCGCGTCCGGATCGTGACGACGCCCTTCTTCTCCTCGACCGCCTCGATCGCGTTGGTGACGAGGTTCATCAGCGCCTGGTGCATGGCGTTGAGGTCGATGGGGGTGAGGGGGATGTCTTCGGCGAGGTCGAGGATGAGCCCGATGCGTTTGCGGTCGCACTGGGGCTGGACGAGGGCGGCGATCTCGTGGATGAGGTCGTCCACCGGCTCGAACTCGAAGTCGAAGCTCATCGGTTTCGAGTACGCGAGCATGTTGAGCGTGAGCGCGTAGATGCGGTCGAGGTTGCGGGAGAGGATCGGCCAGCCTTCCATGGCGAGATCGACCTGGCCCTTGTTGAGCGCGAGTTCGACCGCGTCCGCCCCGCCCCGCAGACCCTGCAGGATGTTCTTGATCGAGTGGCTGAGCGACGCCACGGTCTCGCCGACGGCCGCCAGCCGGGCGGTGGCCATCTTTGCGCTGGCGAGGGCGGAGGCCTTGATCGCCAGCGCGGCGTGCTGTCCGACGGCGTTCATCAGCCGCAGTTGCGCGTCGGTGAACGTGAAGTTCGCCATCGAGGAGTCGATGTGAATCACGCCGAAGACGTCGTCGCCCTGGCGGATGGGGACGCAGATCGCCGACCGGATGCCGTACTCCCGGACGGAGTCGCCGGAGCCGAAGCGGGTGTCGGTCATCGCGTTGGTCGAGAGGACGCCCTCCTGGCCCTCGACGACGTGCCGGATGATGGTCCGGCTGATCGGCATCTGGCCTTCCTCGAGGCTCTTGGGACGCGTCTTGTAGCGAACGGCGGCGGGTTCGTACTGCCCGGTGATGTCGTCGCGCACGAGCACGAAGCCGCGCTCCGGGCGGAACTCGTCGAAGACGAGATCCATGATCTGGTTGAGCATCTCGTCGCGATCGAGGGTCGAGGTGGTGATCGCGGTGATGGCGTAGATGATGCGGAGGTGTTCGCGGGCGGCGGCGAGGGGGTCGGGGGCGGCGAGGATCATCGACTCCTCGTTGGGGTCGACGCGTCCCTCCACGGTGACGTCCATGAGCCCGGCCGGCAGCACCTGGACGGGGTTGTGCTTCTTGACGTCGGGGTTGGTGGCGAAGATGAGCAGCGTCGCCCCGCACCGGATCTGGTCCCCGGGGGCGAGTTCGATGCGGCCGGTGATCTTCTCGCCGTTGACGAACGTGCCGTTGGCGGATTCCAGGTCGCGGACGAACCAGCGGCCGTCGTCGGGCGTCAGCTCGGCGTGCCGGCGGGAGACCGTGGTGTCGGTGATCGGCAACGCCTCGGACGAACGCCCGATCAGCTGCGGCTCGTCGGCCGGCAGTTCGAACCGCATGCCGCGGTCAGGACCTTGAAGAATGTGCAGCACCAGCACCGACCGCCGTCTCCTTGCTGGCGGCTCGACCGGCCGCCCGATTGCTATCGTCCATCCTACGCCCCGGACGTTCGTTCGACACCACGGGCCCGTCCGGCCGACATATGATCGGGAGCCATGGCGAAGCGCGGCACATCCCGCGGTCGACGATCCGCCCCCGCCTCGGTCTCGGCCGAGCACCGGGCGGTCATTCTGCACGGGAAGGAGGGGTTCCTCCGACGCGTGTGGACGGAACGCTATGTCGACGCCCTTCGGGAGAAGTTCGGCGATGTCGATCCCGTCACCGTCGACGGAGCAAGCGCGGCGGCGGTGGACGTCCTCGACGAGCTTCGCACCTACTCCCTCCTCGGCGGTCACAAGCTTGTCATCGTCGACGAGGCGGAGAAGTTCCTGAAGGCGGGCGGCGAATCCGGGACCTCGACCCGGCAGCTCATGGAGAAGTACCTCACCGATCCCGCCCCCGACGCGTCGCTCGTGCTGCGGTCGGAGACGTGGCGGCCGGGGAAGCTCGACAAGCTCGTCGAAAAGTGCGGGACCAAGATCAAATGCGATGAGCTGGGACAGGCCGACGCCGCGCATACGCTGGTGCAGCGGGCGGAGTCGCAGTGCGGCGTCCCGATCGAGCCGGCGGCGGCGAGCCGTCTGGTGGAGCGGGCGGGCACGGAGCTGACGCGGCTGATTTCGGAGCTGCACAAGCTCGCCGCGTTCGTCGGGACGGATTCGATCATCACGGTGCAGGCGGTGGAGGCGTTGACGCCGCCGAGTCGGGACGAGCAGGCGTGGGCGATCCAGTCCGCGATCGCGTCGGGCAATCCGCGTCGGGCGATGCAGTTGCTGGAGGATCTGCTCGACGTCGCGCGTCAGCCGGAGGAACTGGTCTACTGGTCGATCCTCGACCTGCTCCGCAAGCTTCACCTCGCGTCGTCGATGCTCCGGGAGGGCGCGGGTGCGCAGACGGTCATGAAGGAGGCGCGGCTGTGGGGGGCGGACGGGCAGCGGATGCTCGACGTCGCCCGCCGGCTCGAGCCGGGCGTCCTCGCGCAACTCCTGCACCATGCGGTCGAAGCGGACGCGGCCCGCAAGTCGGGCCGGGCGGAAAGCCGTCGAACTCTTGAAGTTCTCACCATCGAGACGACCGATAGCGTCCGTTGACTCATCAGTTTCGCACGGTCCCGCCTTCCGCCCGCTCCGGGCGCCCGAGGCGACGCCAGGATGGCCCGGACCCCGCAGGAGGCGCGCATGCGATTCACCCCGCATCCGGTTCGAGGTTGGACGACAGGACACGGACTGATCCGTTCGTTCACTGTCGCGGCGCTCGTGGGCGCCGGAGCCGCGGTTTCAATGCTGATCTCATGCGGCCCCGTCGCCGGCGACGGTTCGACCGCCCGGCGCCCGACGCTGGAAACCGAGGACCCCGACCTGTCGGGCCTCGCCCCCGATGAGCAGTTGCTCGTGAAGGCGTTGCGTCGGAATCACGAACTCGCGGCCGCCCACGGCGGCGAGGTGACGCTGGCCGACGCGCCGACCGCCGACCCGCCCGCTCGGGACGAACTGGCCGCCTTCGACTTCGACCCCGTGCCGCTCGATCGCGACGCGGCCGCCGCGCCGACACCCGACGCGCCCGACCTGGCCGAAGCCCGCCCGGCGATCGACTGGCGGACCAACGACGGACCCGCGTCGATGACGACGAAGCGGACCCAGCCGACACCGTCCGCCGTTCGTCCGGCCGTCAACAACGCCTGGAAACTCGACGACGTCATGCCGCTGGGGCAGGCGACGGACAGCGCGGCGGCGCGGGAGACGCTCGCCCTGACGACGCCGCCCCCCGTCCACCTCGACACGCTGCTTCGCGATCTGTCGGGTCGCCTCACCAAGGAAGCGGCGGGCAGCGACATGCCCGCGCGAGAGCTGATGCTGATCGCGGCGACCTCCCTCGTCGATCCCGATCACCAGCTCAACGTGGATCAGTTCACCGATCTCACCGAGCGCGAACGTCAGGTGCTCACGGCATGGCACGCGTTTTATCGCGATCTCGGTCGGGAAATGGCGGCGGTGGGCGATGTCGATGCGGTCATGCCCGCCGCCCTCGACAAGCTGCGGGCGACGCTGGAAGGCGAGCCGCTGCTCGCCCTGCCCAACGCGGTGTTGTGCACCCAGGTCAACGGGTTCGGCGATTTCCAGCCGTTTCGATCGAACGACTTCCGGGCGCGGCAGGCGCAGCAGGTGGTCGTGTACGTCGAGGTCGCCAACTTCGAGAGCGAGCAGAACCCCTCCGGGCAGTGGGTGACGCGTCTGAAACAGGAAGTGGAGATCTACCGCGGGAACGAGTCACGTCCGATCCACGCCGCGCGTCCGCAGGTGCTGGAGGACGTGGCGAAGGCGAAGCGGAAGGACTACTTCCAGGCGATGGTCTTCACGATTCCGGACGCCCTGAGCATTGACTATTACGCGATGAAGATCCGGGTGACGGACCAGTTGTCGGGGGAGGTCGCGGAGACGACGATCGACTTCCGCATCGTGGACTGACCGGTTTTGCCGGAAGCGCACGAAAACGCCCCCGTCGCACGCCGCGTCGGGGGCGGTGGTTCTTGGGGGCCTATCGGTCTGACTTACTGGCGTCGCTGCCGGCACTCGAGCCCGGCCATGATCTTCACTTCGTCGCTGAGCGCCTTCGGATTGACCTTCATGCCGAAGTCGCTGCGCTTGAACGTGAAGATCGCTTCGAGACCGAGGATCGCGCCGCCCCGACCCTCGCCCGCGCCCGTCATCTCGACGTCGGCGGTGATCGATCGGGTCTGGCCCATGAACGTCAGGTCGCCCTGCACCTTGTACATGTTGTTTCCGGCGGGCCGGATCGCGGTCGACGTGAACGTGATGTCAGGATGGTTCTCAACGTCGAAGTAGTCCGCGCTCTTGACGTGGTTGTCGCGGGCGGAGTTGTTCGTGTCGATCGACGCGGCGGGGACGGTCATCGTGATCGACGACTTCGTCGGATCCGCCGGATCGTACGTGAACGCGCCGGACATCTCGTTGAAGCGGCCGTAGAACCAGGCGACGTCCATGTGCTTGATGCGGAAGATCAGCGCGGAATGCACCGGGTCGATCCGGTACTCGCCGGCGGGGGCGGTGATCGCGGTCTCGTCCGGCTGTCCGGAGACGGCGGACGTATCGAAGGCGGCGGCGAGACCGCCCATCGCGACGATCGACAACAGCGCGGCGCCGGCGAGGGCGGTGATGCGGATGGACATGACAGGAACTCTCCTCTGCGTCAGAAACGCGTTCGATTCGTCGGACCGCACAGCTGCGACCCCGACCAGATGTACACCTGTTTCAACGGCAATCCGGCCCGGATTGTTTCCTCGGATTCGCGGCGGCGTCGAAATCCCGTGCGATCCGGTCGCGGACGGTCAGAGCAACGCCGGCCCATGCGAAGCGGCCGATGAACTGGCCGCGAAGTGCCGGGAGCGAGTGTGCGGCTGGCCAGCCGCGACGGAGCGGCGAAAACCGGTATAGGATCGGGTCTTCGTCGACCCGCGCCGGCCGCCGCCGTCACGGGTCCTTCGCCCCCCCGTCTGGTGTCTGATCGGAGCCCTTGTCATGACCACGCTCAACCCCGCCCCCGCCTCGACCACGTCCGCCGACGGCGAGCCGCTCGTTTCGTACAACCCCGCGACCGGCGAGCCGGTGGGGGAGGTTCCGGTGACGCCGGCCGACGCCGTTCCCGACGCGATCGCGCGAGCCCGCGGCGCCCAGCCGGGGTGGGCGGCGTTGACGTGCGAGCAGCGGGCGGCGTTTCTCTCGGAGGCGGGCCGTCGTCTGGTCGAGAAGGCGGACGAGATCGGCGAACTGCTGACGCGTGAGATGGGCAAGCCGTTGCCGGAGGCGATCGGCGAGGTGAAGCACTGCGGGGAGAGCATGGACGAGACGCTGGCGGAGATCGCCGCCGCGCTCCAGCCGACGCCGCTGGAGAGCGAGGGCGTGTCGTCGACGATCTACCGTGATCCGTTCGGCGTCTGCGCCGGGATCACGCCGTGGAACTTCCCGGTGTCGATGCCCCACTGGACGTGCATTCCCGCGTTGATGGCGGGCAACACGGTGGTGCTCAAGCCGTCGGAGGAGACGCCGCTCGTCGCGCAGGCGTACGCGGATGTGCTGAACGAGTTTCTGCCGAAGGACGTCCTCGTGGTCGTGCACGGGCGTGATGCGACGGGCAAGGCGGTGGTCGCGGGCGACGTCGACCTCATCAGCTTCACGGGGTCGGGCGAGGCGGGGAAGCACATCCTGAGTGCGGCGAGCGCGGATCTGAAGCGGGTGATTCTCGAACTCGGCGGGAAGGATCCGCTGATCGTGCTGGACGATGCGGACGTCGAGGAAGCCGCTGCGTTCGCCGCGCGGAACAGCTTCCGCAATGCAGGTCAGGTGTGCGTGAGCACGGAGCGGATCTACGTCGCGGCGTCGATCGCGGACGAGTTCGAGGCGAAGGTCGTCGAGCAGGCGCGGGCGATGAAGCAGGGCGACGGCATGGAGGCCGACGTGGCGGTCGGTCCGATGATCAGCGAACGGCAGCGCGACCACGTGCTCGACCAGCTCGACCAGGCGATCCGGGACGGCGCCCGCGTGCTCTTCGGCGGCGACGGCCACCACGGCAATTTCGTGACGCCGACCGTGCTCGGGAACGTCACGCACGACATGAACATCATGCGCGACGAGACCTTCGGGCCGGTCGCGTGCATCCAGCGGTTCAAGGACGACGACGAGGCGATCCGGCTCGCGAACGACACGCCGTACGGACTCGGAGCGGCGGTCTTCGGCGGCGACGTGGATCGCGCGGCGTCGGTCGGCCGTCGTCTCACCGCCGGCATGATCGGGATCAACAAGAGTTGCGGCGGCGCCAGCGGGAGCCCGTGGGTCGGGGCCCAGCAGTCGGGCTACGGATATCACTCCGGTCCCGAAGGACACCGGCAGTTCACGCAGCCGCGGGTGGTGAGCGTGGCCCGCTGACGGACGGCTGGACTGGTTTCCACCGCTCCGGAGCGGCTGGCCAGCCGCACACTCGCTCCTTGAACTTCGCGGCCAGTTCATCGGCCGCTCCGCATGAGCAGGGGTTGCTCTACTTGCGCCGTCGGCTCCGCGGCGGCAGCGCTTCGAACTGCGCGTCGGTCAGCAGGTCGCGGAGCGAGGTCTCGACGTGGTCGTCGACCGCCGCGAACGCATGGTCTTCGGCGTCGGTCCAGAGCGACTTCTTCGGATCGTCGCCGAGGGACGGATCGTGCATGGCGCGCCAGACGCGCTCCTGCCAGACCATTCGATCGAGAATCGCGGCCCGGCGTTGCGCTTCGAGCGGGGGGATGATCTCGTCGACGAGCGCCGCCACGGCGTCCCCCGCCGCGCCGTCCGGAGCGGCGACCGCCGCGGCTTCCAGCGCATCCTCGGCCCAGCGTCGTCGGCCGACGGTCGGGAAGGCGCGGGCGATCGCGTCGTCGAGGGCGGCGACTGATGCGTCGTCCGCCGCGAGTTGATCCCGCGTGTCGAACAGCGCGTGCACGAGGAGGTCGCGGATCTCCACCCGGATCGCCAACTCGGATTGCAACGCCTGTTCGAAGGCGGGGCGGTTCGATGGGGCGTCGTCCAGGGCGACGAGACCCGCGATCTCCCGGTCGATGACCGCCTCGGTCCGGGCTTCGAGCCGGGCCGTGAGGTCCGGGAGCGTCGGGGCGAGGTCGTGGGCGGGGTGATCGGGCGGGACGGATTCCGCCAGCGCCGTGCGCAGCGCCAGCGACTCGCCGGACAACACGCCGTGGGGCAGCAGTCGGTCGTGCCGAAGCGCCGTCATCGCCGCGTCGAACTCGTGGCGATCGGTGCGTCCCGGGGCGACGACGATGGCGGCGAGCGATGTTTCGAGATCGGCGCGGAGCTGACGGCGGGTCCCTCGGAGTTCGTGAGCGAGACGCACGAGGTCGTCGGTCGTGACGTCGGCGCCCTTCGCCGCGAGGTCGTCGAGATCCGCCCGGGCCTGACGACGGAGGGCGTCGAGGCGTTCCTGCATGACGGCGGAGACGGCGATGAGTTCATCGGCCCACGCCTGACGTTTTGCTTCGATCTCCGCCCGTCGTCGCGCGGCTTCGGGCGTGTCCTTGCTGCGCACCTTCGTGGCCGCGTCGTCGTTCCATTTGCGGACGGCGGCCTGCGTTCGATCGACGGCGACCTCGACCTCCGGCGCGTTGATCTTCGCCAGCGTCGCGGCGATCCAGCGATCCTCCTCGCCGCGCTCGAACTGCGCCAGCGCTTCACGCAACGGCTGGGTCGCGAGATCAAACGCCTCCAGATAATCGAGCCACAGCACTTCGATCACCGGGGCGAACGCGTCGTCAAAGTTCAGCGCGGCGTCGAGTCGCGCGACATCGCGCAACGTGAACTCGGGACGGAACAGCGTTCTGACGTCGCCCGGTCGCAGCGGGTTGAGCCAGAAGGAGGCCCCGACCTCGTCGTCCGCCTTCGCCTTCGCCTTCTCCTTTTCCTTCTCCTTCGAGTCGTCATCCTTCGCCGCGTCTTCGCGCCCGCGGATGCGTTCCGACAGCACCTCCCACAGCTTCATCGCCTCATCGCCCGACATCGAGCCGGACGCCACCGCCGCCTTGAGCGTCTGGCCGAGTTCGTGCAGGCGGGCGTCCGTCTCCGGCGGCGCGGCGGCGGCGAGCGTCGACGCCAGCACGAACGCAGAGACGGCGAGAGCGTGGGGTGTCCTGCGAGTCATGACGAACCTCCGATGGATCCTGTCGCGGGGGAACGATTCTACCGGTCCGACCGGGCGTCGATGATCTCGAAGTCCTCGAACACGATCTCATCGCCCCACATGACGTCGCTGACGAAGGGCGAGCCGAGACCGCGGGCGGGGTTGGGCGTGAAGATCAGGTCGCCGCGCGTGATCGAGACGTCGAGATTGTCGATGCCGATCGGCTGGAACTCGATTCCCGACGGACCTCCCGTGACGCCGCCGAGCCGGTACTCGCCCTTGTCTGTCTGCAGGTAGATCTCGAACGCAACCGGTACGGGCGATGACGCCTGCGGATCAAAGGTCGGGTAGATGTAGCGATCCGTCACCATGTTCAGTTCGAGCGGCGCGAGGCGCGAACGCAACTCCGCGAGCGCGGCGGGATCCGACTCCAGCCGGATGGCGTCCAGCGCTTCATCCGGTTCGACGATCGTCATGATCGACGTCGCGGTCACGGCAAATGCGAGGAAGGCCGTGTTCGGATCGATCTCGGGGACGCCCATCCACACCGACGGCGGGCCCTCCAGGACGAAGGTGTCGATCACGACCGAGATCGGATACTGGCCCGGCTCCAGAGAGAGATTCGGGATCGTGGCCACCGTGTCGAGCCGGCCGGCGAAGAAGCCGTTCGTGATCGTCGCGGTCCCGACGTCGGGCGGCTGATCGCCGATGCGAGCGTCGCGTGCGCGGCGGATGACGGTGAAGTCAGGATTCCGATGCACGACCTGCGGACCGGCGACGGGGGCTCCGGCGTGGATCTCGATGTTGAACGGATAGCCCGCCGCCGCGGCCTCCGGCAGCACCAGGTACGGGGGGGGAAAGGCGGTCCGCGTCCAGCGTCGCATGTCGTCGCGGTCGACTTCGCCGAGCGTCCACGCCCGAACGATGAAGTGCGACCAGGCCGGATCGGGCGTCCAGCCGGGGACCGGGGGGTCGGGCGGGAGTCGACCGTCGAGGATCGTCGCGATCTCGGCGGCGGTGAGTTGACCGAGGTCGAGTCGTCGTTCGAGTTCGGCCCGCGCCGCGACGCTCCGTCCGCCGCCGCGCTCCACGTCGTGGACCAGCCACGAGACCGGCTTCATTGATTGCCAGTCGATTGTGTCGACGAGCACGGCGCCGACGGGCAGGCCGACCGCGAGTCCGCACAGCAGGACGCCCCAGCGGAAGCTGCGGGTGAACGGGCCGCGGCCGCGCCGTCGGTGTTTCGGGTCGCTTACGTCGCGTCCGCATTCGGGGCAGCGTTCGTCCGCCGCTTCGTGCAGGATGTAGCCGCACTTCGCGCACGCCTCGACGCCCTGGTCGAGTCCTCGGGGCCGGCCGCGAATGATCAGCACGATTCCGGCCACGAGCGTGGCGGCGGCGAGGAGGACGATCAGCGACAGGAAGGGCGGGGCGAGGGTCACGAGGAACAGGGTCGCATTCAAGTCGGGCGGGTGCAACCGTCGTCAGGAATCGCGAGGGGTGACGACGTTGCCTTCCATCCGCACGTGCCGCATCTGTCGCGCCCACGCGTCGGCGATCCAGCCGTTCTCGAGGATGTTCCAGCGGATCCAGATGACGTCGCGGAGGGGGTCGGGGTTGTCGATGTCGATGAGCACGCCGCGGGTATCGGCCGAGATGTGATTCTCTTCGATGAAGAGGCGCCACGGCTCGGGGGCGCCGGCGTCGCGGGCCATGATCCCACGCACGCCTTCGGGGGCGCGGCCTTCGATGGTGATGTGATTGCCGCGGACGATGGTGGGTCCGCCGTCTCGGGTGTGCTTGTTCTTGAAGAGGTGCACGACGCCGCGCTCGCCGGACTCGTCGGGCGCGGCGAACCCGCGGATGCGGTTGTCGCGGATCTCGTGTTCGGTGGACGCCCATTCGCGGGCGTAGACGGCGATGCTGGGAAGCCCCTTGCCGACGGAGAAGATGTCATTGTCGATGATGCGGCCGCGCGATCCGCCGAAGATCACGCCGCCGTGGACGATGTTCTTCTCGAACGTGAACTGGTCGGCGTTGCCGTGGGTGTCCAGGGCCTGCGTCGCCCCGGGGCCGCCGGGGATGCGGAGGTCGCATTCGCGCACGGTGATGAAGCGGTTGACGGGCGCGGGCGGCGCGGCGGCGCCGCCGACGGAGATCGCGTGTCGCAGCGAGGTGATGCGGCAGTTCTCGATGCGAACGTCCTGGCAGTTGGCGATCCCGACGCCGTAGTTCGTGCCGGAGCGGGTGTTGACCGGGAAGAGCTGCTCCCCCGTGACGTACTCGACGACGGCGTCGACGCATCGGCGCAGTTCGAGCAGCACGCCGTGCGCGCCGCTGACGTGAACGTCGCGGATGACGAGGTCACGTTGTCCGTGGGCTCGCAGGCAGGCGACCGCATCATCGTCGGCGCGTTGGGTGGCGATGATCGAGAGGTCCTCGACGCGGCTCCGTGAGGGGCTGTCGAGCCGCCACACCGCCGCGTGGTCGGCGTCGTACCGCCAGCCCTGCACAGGACCGGCGAGCTCCAGCACGCCCCGACTGACGACCGCGGCCACGCGGACGAACTCGCCGGCGCGATAGGACTCGGGCCGCGCGCGATTGAACGAGCCGGGACGCGGATCCACGAGCACCAGCAGGTTGCCGGCCGCGACGGGCTGCTTCTGACCCGCGTCGTTGACGACGATCTCCGTCTGGAAACGGTTCGCATGCCGCTGGAGCGGGCCGATCTCGCGGAACGTTCCGCCCTTCACGAAAAGGACGGCGCGATCGGGAAAGGCCTTCGTATCCGGCGCGGCGCCGGCGGCGGTGATCACGCTCACCCCGGGCCCGGCGCCCGTCACCACGGTGTTCGGGGGCACGGTGAGTTGGCGCGACACCTTGAACGTGCCCGCGGGAATATGAACGTGACCGCCCTGATCCAGCGCCCGCTGGATCGCGGCGGCGTCGTCCGTGGTCCCGTCGCCGACGGCGCCGTACTCGCGCACGTCGACCCCCGGGACCAGGGCGCCCGGGGCCGTGACGCTGGCGAGCATCAGCCCGATGGCCGCGAGGAGGCCGCTCACATCGGCTTCTGATCGATGGTCCGGTCGTAGACCTCGAGCAGCTTCGTCTTGTCGAAGATCATCTCGTTCCGGGTGAGGCCGGTGATCGCGTAGTGGGGGGTCAGCTCGATGGCGTCGCAGGGACACGCCTCTTCGCACATGCCGCAGTAGATGCAGCGAAGTTCGTCGATGTCGAACTGCTTGGGGTACTTCTCGCGGTCATCCCAGGGGGATTCCTCCGCGACGATGTGGATGCAGTTCGCGGGACAGGCGGTGGCGCACATGAAGCAGGCGACGCAGCGGACGCGTCCGTCCTCGTCGCGGTTGAGTCGGTGGACGCCGCGGAAGGTCGAGGGCTCGATCCCGCCGCGCTCGACGGGACGCTGTTCGCGTCGTTCCTCGGGGTACTGGACGACCCAGATGGTGTCGGTCTTGGAGCGGTCGCGTCCGACGTTCTTGAAGAGATGTCGGAGCGTGGTGCCGAGGCCCTGCACGACGGCGGGGAGGAAGAGCGACTCGTTCCGGTTGAGCCGGGTGGGCGTGACGTCGACGATTTCGCGGTCGGGGATGGGCATCGAGGGGGCTCCAGAGGCGAATCGAGGGGATGGTAGTCGGTCGGGGGGACCGGCTCCAGCCGGGCGGGCGCGGGCGGGGGCCGGGGGAGGGCGGAAACCGGCCCGAATCCAACGATCGGGCGACCGGCTCGCCTTGCATCGGCCTCGGCTCAACCGTACAGTGTACGCGCCCGATTGGGAAACTTTTCACAAAGTCCGGCAGCCTGTGTAGGGCAGTCAGGCGGCGTCTCGGATGACCTGGGTCGGTGATGACCGGATCAGGTGGATGGGTTCGAGGCCGGTGGAAGGGGTTCCGTGTGGCGAGGTGGTGCGGCGATGGCCGGAAGTTCCGGATCGCAAGGCCGATCGACGCGGGATGAAGCCGCGTCGCGGCAGCTCTGGCGGCTGAGCGCCATGGGCTTCGAGCTCGCCTCGCACATCGTGGCGGGCGGCCTGATCGGCTGGCTGGTCGACTGGCTCGCCGGGACGACGCCGACCGGAGTGATCGTCGGGCTGGTGCTCGGCGTGATCACGGGCATGCTGATGTTCATTCGCGGGGCCCGGAAGGCCGCGCAAGACGCTGTGAAGACGGATCTTGCTGAGCACCACGATCGAGACTGACGCCGAACCTGTCCGACCATGACTGCCGCCGCCGCCCCGATGACCGATTCACCGCCGACCAACGCCGCGTTGCGCAAGGTGTCGCTGCCGACGGGGCGTCTGTTGCGGGTGATGGCGACGGTGGGGGTGGTGACGACGGCGTTGGCGGGGGGCGCGGCGTGGGCGATGGGGACGCCGCGCGATCTGGCGGCGGCGTTGGCGGGTTCGGGCGTGGCGGTGGCGGCGTCGATGGTGGGATTGTTGTCGATTCGTCCGTGGCGGGCGCGTCCGATTGTCCGTTGGCCGCTGTCGTGGCTGGCGGGTTCCGGGCTGGCGTTCCTCGCGGCCATCGGCGGGAGCTACCTGCTATACTCCGCGACCCCGTTGGGCTCGGACTGGCTCTGGATCCCGATGGCGGCGACCTATTTTGCGGTGTTGCTCGCGAAGGCGCGGGCGTACGCGAACCACATGAGGCAGTTTCTTCCGGCGCCTTCGGCGGCGCCCTCGGAGTAACCGACGGTGATGTTCTTTCTGGCGGCTGAGGCGAAGCAAAGCGTCGGCGACAAAGCGATGGGTCACGTGACGGACCTGCGTCTCCTCTACACCGAGGACGGCTTTGCGTGGCTGACCATGCACATGCTGACGATGGTCGTGGTGCTCGGTCTGCTCGTCTGGGCGATGATCACGGTGGCGAGACGCGTTCAGACGGGATCCGAGGACGGCGTAGACCGTTACCTCACCAAGGGTCGTTTCGCGCAGTTGATCGAGGTCATCGTCCTCTATCTCCGTGACAACGTGGTGCGTCCGCAGTTGGGCGAAGCGGGGACGAAGAAGTACCTGCCGTTCCTGCTGTCGCTCTTCTTCTTCATTCTGTTCTGCAACGTCTTTGGTCTGATCCCGTTGCTGGATCTGCAGCACCTGATCGGCGCGAGTTGGGGGAACTCCCACTTCGCCTTGATCGGCGGCACGGCGACCGGCAACATCGCCGTGACCCTGGCGTTGGCGACGATTGCGTTCATCGTGATCCAGGTCCACGCGTTCAGGGAGTTGGGCGTGGGCGGCTGGGCGCATCACCTGCTGGGCGGGGCGCCGTGGTACATCGCGCCGGTGATGGTGCCGATCGAACTCGCGGGGCTGTTCATCAAGCCCGCCGCGCTCGCGATTCGTCTGTTCGCGAACATGCTGGCGGGCCACACGCTGATGGCGATGCTGGCGTTGTTCGGCTACATGGCGTACCAGGGGCTCGGCGGCGTCGGCGCGGCCGGGGTGTCGGTGGTGTCGATCGTGTTCGCGGTGGCGATCTACTTCCTCGAGATCTTCGTGGCCTTCCTGCAGGCGTTCATCTTCATGTTCCTGACGACGCTGTTCATCGGTCAGATGTCGCATCATCACGATGATGATCACGCGCACGACCACATGCCCGAGCCGGCCGGCGGTTCGGAGGACGCGGAGCGGGGCGCGTTGCAGCCGGCCTGATTTCCTTCTGAATGTTCGACCCGGTCGGCCGCCCGCCGTCCGGCGTCCTTGAATCACCCAACCGGGCGGCGTGCGTCCGCCCCCATCCAGTTCTGGAGAATTTGGATCCATGAAACGGCTCATTCTTCTGTCGGTCCTGATGTTCGCCGGTCTCGCGCTTCTCGGTCCTGACGCGGCTCTCGCGCAGGACGGCATCGCCGAGATCAAGGCCAACAACTGGGGTCGCGGCATCGCCGGCGGTCTCGCTGCGGGTCTCGCGGTCATCGGCGCCGGCATCGGCATCGGTCGCATCGGCGGTTCGGCGGTCGAGGCGATCGCCCGTCAGCCCGAGATGGCCGGCACCATCGGCACGAACATGATCATCGCCGCCGCGCTCGTCGAAGGCGCCACCCTGTTCGCGGTCGTCGTCGGCCTGCTCGCGGTCCTCTGATCCGGTTCTTCGTCGGCGAGCCGGACGGGCCGCGCGTTGACGCGCCGCCGTCCGGTTCGCCGGCGTGTCCTTCCCGCCATCGCGTCGGCGCGCCATCGCGCTCGCCGTCGTCTCCCTGTCTGGAATCTGCGCCATGATGCATACGTTGCTTCTCGCGGCGGACGAAGGGGCGCGTCCCGCCCTTCACATCCCGGATCTCCTGCCGTACTTCACTGCGATCGTCGTCTTCGGCGGTGCGGTCTTCATTCTCGGCGCCAAGGTCTGGCCGAAGATCCTCGGCGGGCTGGATGAACGCGAGCAGAAGATCCGCGACGAGATTCGCGCGGCGGAGGAGGCGAACGCCAAGGCGACCGCCGCCCTCGCCGAGTACGAGGAAAGCCTCAAGGCGGCGCGGGCGGAGGCCACGGCGATGATCGCCAAGGCGAAGTCCGCCGCGAAGACCACGGCCGACGAGCTTCGCGCCCGCAACGAGCGCGAACTCGCGGACATGAAGGAACGCGCGACGAAGGACATCGAGTCCGCCAAGCAGGCGGCGGTGGCTGAACTGCACCACGAGGCGACGATGCTCGCTTCGGCGATGGCCTCGAAGATTCTGCAGCGTGAAATCTCGGTCGACGACCAGCAGCGGCTCATCGACGAGTCGGTGGCTGAGCTCGCCTCGGCCCGCAACTGACCTTTCCCTCGACTTCAGCGAGCACCTTCCTCATGGCCGTGCATACCGACGCCCTCAGCCAGGTCTACGCGAAGAGCCTCTACGAGCTTGCGGAGCAGGCGGGCGGACGCGACAAGATCGAAGAGGTCGGCGACGAACTCGAGCAGATCTGCGAACTCGCCCGTCAGGATCCGATGTTCCGCGAGTTCCTGGCGTCGCCGATCATCGATGAGCGCAAGCGGGGCGAGGCCCTGCGGGCGATCTTCAGCGACAAGGTCACCGACCTGACGCTGCGGTTCCTGCTCGTCCTCGGCGACAAGGGCCGGCTCGGACATCTCGAGTCGATCAACGCCGGGTACGACCAGCTCATGCAGAAGGCGTTCGGCCGGATCGAGGTCGACGTCTTCACGGTCGAGGCGCTCGGCGACGAGGCGCTCTCGATGCTGAAGGATCGGATCCGCGACGCGCTGGGCAAGGATCCGGTGCTGCACGCGTACGCGGCGCCGGACATGATCGGCGGCGTCAAGCTGCGGATCGGCGACCAGCTCATCGACGGTTCGGTGGCGACGCGTCTGCGTCGGCTGCGTTCGCAGCTCACCGGGCCGGGGGCGGTGAAGGTCCGGTCGGAGGCGTCCCGGTTCGTGGACGAGGCCGGCTGAGGCGGACGGACGAAACTTCCGACGCCCGACGGAGACGGCGGGCGTCGACTTCAGTGTGACTCGAACAGCGGCGGCGACGCCGGGAGACACTTCGGTGAAGATCAAGACAGACGAAATCAGCTCGGTCATCAAGCAGGAGATCGAACAGTTCTCGAGCTCGCTCGAGATCTCGGAGATCGGGCGGGTGGTCGAGGTCGGCGACGGCATCGCCCGCGTGTACGGCCTCTCCAAGTGCATGGCGGGCGAACTCATCGAGTTCGACACCCGCGACGGCGCGGTCATGGGCCAGGCGATGAACCTTGAACTCGACACCGTCGGGGCGGTCATCTACGGCAACTACCTCTCGGTCCGCGAAGGCGACACCGTGAAGTCGACCGGCCGACTGCTCGAAGTGCCCGTCGGCGACGCCCTCCTCGGACGCGTGGTCGACCCGCTCGGCCAGCCGCTCGACGGCGGTCCGGCCATCGACACCGGCATGACCCGCAAGCTCGACATCGTCGCCCCGGGCATCGCCGCCCGACAGCCGGTGACCGAGCCGATGCAGTTCGGCATCAAGGCCGTCGACTCCATGATTCCCGTGGGGCGCGGCCAGCGCGAACTCATCATCGGCGACCGCAAGACGGGCAAGACCGCCGTCGGCCTCGACGCCATCATCAACCAGCGCGAGTTCTGGGGCACCGAAGACGCGGTCGTCTGCATCTACGTCGCGGTCGGCCAGAAGGAATCGACCGTGGCCGGCGTCGTCGAAACGCTCAAGCAGCACGGCGCCATGGACTACACCATCGTCGTGAACGCGGGCAGCTCCGACCCCGCCCCGATGCAGTACATCGCGCCGTACGCCGGCACCGCGATGGGCGAACACTTCATGTGGCAGGGCAAGGACGGCAAGACGCCCAAGCACGTGCTCTGCGTGTATGACGACCTCTCCAAGCAGGCCGTGGCGTATCGCCAGCTCTCGCTCCTGCTCCGACGTCCGCCGGGCCGCGAGGCGTACCCGGGCGACGTGTTCTACCTGCACTCCCGTCTGCTCGAACGAGCGACCAAGCTCTCCGACGCCAACGGCGGCGGCAGCCTCACCGCCCTCCCGATCATCGAGACGCAGGAAGGCGACGTGTCGGCGTACATCCCGACCAACGTCATCTCGATCACCGACGGCCAGATCTACCTCCAGCCCGAACTCTTCGCGGCGGGCGTGCGTCCGGCCATCAACGTCGGCATCTCCGTCTCCCGCGTGGGCGGCAACGCCCAGATCAAGGCGATGAAGGAAGTCGCCGGCTCGCTCCGTCTCGACCTCGCGGCGTACCGCGAACTCGAGGCGTTCGCCCAGCTCGGCACCGACCTCGACGCCTCCTCGCAGCGCCAGCTCGACCGCGGCGCCCGCATGGTCGAACTGCTCAAGCAGGGCCAGTACCAGCCGGTGAACGTCATCGACCAGTGCCTGTCGATCTTCGCGGGCTCGAAGGGCTTCCTCGACAACCTCCCGCTCGACCAGGTGCACGCCTTCGAGCAGGACATGCTCGAGTACTTCCGCACCACCGCCAAGGCCGTCCGCGACAAGCTCGAAGCCGAACGCTCCTTCAAGAAGATCGGCGACGAAGTCGCTGACGCCATCAAGGAGTTCAAGGCGGGCTGGACGCCGACGAGCTGAGACTCATCCCATCTGCATCGCCACCCAGCCCCCGGTTCAACCGGGGGTTGTTTTCGCGCGGCGGGCGGGTGCATTGATGTCGGGTCGTCGTGGACCCAGCCCTGCACGGTTTTGATGGTCGTGTCGTCGGACGGGCGTTGCTGTCCGGGGGCGCCCTCGGGCGGAGCCCTGGGGTTTTTGTTCTTTTCGTGTCCCCCCCTCCGGATTCTCTCGCATTGGGGTCGGAAGCGGAAGCGATTGGGATCTGTCGCCGCGTGGGCGATGGATGGTTCCGTAACCACAGCTTCCGACATGGAGAGAAAACAATGCTTCGTCGTTCCACCCTTACGATCTGTTCCGTCTTCTGTACCTCCCTCATCGCCGGCGCCGCGCTCGCAAACTGCCCGGCGGATCTCGACGGCGACGGCGTGGTCGGCTCCGGCGATCTCGCTCAGCTTCTCGCCGCGTGGGGTCCGGGGACGGGTCCGGCTGATCTCGACGGCGACGGCGTCGTCGGTCCCGCCGATCTCGCGATGATGCTCGGCGCCTGGGGCGACTGCCCCGATCCGGGCGTCGAGATCTTCGACGTCTTCCCGCCCCAGGGTGAACCGGGGGCGGAGATCCAGCTCATCGGTCAGTTCCCGTCGAATGACCCCTACGACTACTGTGTGGTCATCGCGGAGCCCGGGGGCGGGCCGCAGCAGTTCGCGCCAGTGCAGGTCATCGACATCCTCGACGACGGGGCCGGCAATCAGATCATGCGGGCGCAGCTCGGTCCGGTGCACTTTGACGGCCCGGGGCTCCTGCAGGTGCATCTCGGTGAAGGTCAGCCCGTCGGCATCGACAACCCCTTCAACGAGGTCCAGCTCATCGCCGAGGGCGCGTGCGTCGGCAACATGCAGCCGGCGGGGGCGAACATCATCTTCAACGTGAGCGGCGGCGGCGACGGCGCGTGCGGCCCGCTCTACGACCATTCGTACGTCGGCTCGATCAGCGGCGACAGCCTCTGCGTGACGATTCCGCCGCTGCCCGGCGTGTACCCGCCCGGAACCACGGTCTCGGTCTGGCCGCGCTTCCATAACTGCGACGGCTGGTACGTCCGCGACCTGGGCACGATCGAATTCGTGCTCGTGGAGGACATCTCGCCGATGATACTGGCCCAGATCATCCAGCAACTGCTGGCCAATGAAGTCGCCAGCTGTCCCGGGGCCGGCGGCGTCGTGCCCACGATCACCGTCACCGCGAACGCGGACGGCAGCATCACGATCTGCATGACGACGCCCGGTCACGCGGTCTGCGCCGGCAACCTCGTGATCTGCATCGATCTCCCGTAACCCGGACCGACCGCTTCTTCCTCTTGTCCGATAAGCATCTTCCTGAAACGTCCGCGACGCGTGTCGCGGGCGTTTTTCTGCGCTGAACCTGGTCGGGCGTGGCCCCCTCCGGTCACCGGCACGCATTGACCTCCAGCCATTCGTCAACCCCGGCGTGCGACGCCGACCGACTCAGGAGGATTCAGACATGCAACGTTCACTCACTCAGCTCTTCACCATCGCGGCCGTCGCCGCCTGTTCGTCCCTCGCCGCCGCCGCGTGTCCCGCCGATCTCACCGGCGACGACATCGTCGACGCCGCGGACCTCGCCCAGTTGCTCGGGGCGTGGGGTCCCGACTCGGGTCCGGCCGATCTGAACGGCGACGGCCTCGTCAACGCGGCGGACCTCGCCCAACTGCTCGGGGCGTGGGGCCCCTGTCCGCCGGAATGCCCGACGTTCGGTCTGCCGATGTCCACGGAAGGTCTCGCCGTCGTGCAGTTCGGGTCGCCGCAGTTCCCGCCGATTCCGGACAACTTCTTCTTCCCGAATTCCCCGCCGCTCTTCGGCGACGTCGACTTCGTCGGCAATGCGATCGACGACACGCTCCTCGGGACGGCGGATCTCTTCATCGAGCTCGACGGACCGGTCTGTTTCCCCGGCCAGGGATTCCCCCGTCCGTCCCAGCCGGTGGAGATCGAGATCAAGGAGCTGTCGCTGACCGGCGTGCAGCCGATCATGGTCGAGACGCCGAACGGTCCCGAGGCGTGGCTCGTGTCGATGGGGCTCAGCGGCGAACAGGCGCCCGGTCAGCTCCAGGCGACGATGTTCGGACCGGACGGCGGCCAGTACCAGGCGCAGGTTCCGGTGCTCCCCGTGTTCACGTTCGCTCGCGAGTCCGAGGTCGCGGCGGCGGCGGCGGGCGATCTTGATCCTGAAGACGTGGACGTCCGTATCCTCGATTACGCCCAGCAGGGATGGCCGCCGGTGCAACTGCAGTGGGGCGGTCACCCGTGGTCGACGACGCCGCCCGTCGACGGCGCGCTCGTCTGCTCGAGCGGCTGTGACGAGACGCCGGTGTTCCTCGACATCTTCCCCGTCGCCGGCGAGGCGGCGCCGCCCTCGCCGATCAGCGGCGACGGGTTCTTCGCCCAGGCGGGCGCCGCGCATGCGTTCGCCCCCGGCGCCAAGACGTGCCTCTATGGACGGTTCGGACAGCGGTCATTCTTCTGCGGCGGTTGCGCCGGCGCGGTTCCGCTGGTGTACCGCTCGAAGTTCGGCTGCGACACGACCGCCGACTGTCCCAGTTTCGTCACTCGCTCCTGGCCGTGCCCGGGCGGCGGGGCGGGTCGCTGCATCGGTTTCTTCGCCAACACCGCCTGCAACTGACGTCCCCGTTCTTCTCTTCTCTTTCCCTGCTCTCCGGCTCTCTCACCCGCCTCGTCCGCTCCCCCGCAGCGTCGCCGCCAGCTTCCTGGCCGCGTCGCCCCGGTGGGAGCGGGCGTTTTTCTCGTTCGGGGCCAGTTCGGCGCTGGTGCGTCCGATCTCGGGCACGAGCAGCAGGGGGTCGTAGCCGAAGCCGTGTTCGCCGCGCGGCGTGTCGACGATCACGCCCTCGAATTCGCCGCGCGTCTCCGCCACGATCGTTCCGTCCGGATCCGCCAGACACATCGCACAGACGAACCGCGCGGTGCGTGATGCGCCGCCGACGTCGCGCAGCGCGGCGACCAGCTTCGCGTTGTTCGCCGCGTCGCGTTCCTCGCGGGTCGCGCCGACGCCGGCGTACCGCGCAGAATGCACGCCCGGGGCGCCGCCCAGCGCATCGACCTCCAGCCCCGAATCATCGGCCAGGCACCGACGGTTGGTCGCCTGCGCGTAGCCGATCGCTTTCTTCCGCGCGTTGGCTTCGAACGTGTCGCCGTCCTCGATCGGCTCCGGCGGACGCACGGGCAGGGCGTCGAGCCCGATGACGGTGATCCCGAGTTCGCCGAGGATCGCGTCGACCTCGTCGATCTTGTGCGGGTTGGACGTCGCGAAGAGAAGCTCCATCGGCGGCGCCTCAGGCCATCGAGCGGACGGCTTCGGTGATCAGCCGCACGCCCCAGCCGGTCGGTCCCTGAACGTACGGCTCCTTGTCGGACTCGACGTCGCCCACGCCGGCGATATCGATGTGCGCCCACGGGACGTCCTTGTCGACGAAGTAGTCGAGGAACGCCGCGCCCTGAATCGGATGTGCATTGCGGGACGGAGCCGAGTTCCAGATGTCCGCGTGTTTCGCCCGCATGAAGTCGCGGTGGTCATCCCACAGCGGGAGCCGCCAGATCTTCTCGTTCGACGCTTCGCTCGCCTGCTCCAGCGTCCTGAAGAGCCCGTCGTCGGTCGAGAACACGCCCGCACAGAAGTGCCCGAGGGCGACCACCACGCCGCCGGTCAGCGTCGCGGCGTCGATGATGTGCGTGGGTTTGATCGTCTTGCAGGCGTACGCGAGCGCGTCCGCGAGCACCAGCCGGCCTTCCGCGTCGGTGTTGGTCACCTCGACCGTGACCTTGTTGTACATCTCGATGATGTCGTCCGGACGGTAGGCGTCGCCGCTCACCATGTTCTCCGCCGCCGGCAGCAGGGCGACGGTGTGCACCGGAACCTTCAGCATGGCGATCGCCCGAATCGCGCCCAGGATCGCGCAGCCCCCGAGCTTGTCGTACTTCATCCCCTTCATGCTGTTGCTGATCTTCAGCGAGTAACCGCCGGTGTCGTAGGTGATCGTCTTGCCGACCAGCGCGACCTTGACGTCCTTCTTCGCCTTCGCCGGCTTGTGCTCGAGGATGATCAGACGGGGCTTGACCTCGGATCCCTTGCCGACGTTCACGAGGCCGCCCATGCCCTGCTTCTGCGCCTCCGCGTACGAGATCACGCGGCAGGTCAGACCGACCGCCTTCGCCATCTTCTTCGCCTCGGACGCGATCCACGCCGGATTGCAGATGTTCGGCGGCGTCGCGCCGATTCGTCGGGTGTAATTCGCGCAGTCGCCGAGGGCGTGCCCGTCCTTCAGGCCCGCGCGGCAGTCATTGTCCGCGGCGGTCACCGTCAGCGTCTTCAACTCGCCGTTCTTCCCGCCGTCATCCTTCTGTCCGGCCCCCCGGTAGAAGTCCACCTTCCACGCGGCGAGCTGCATGCCGATGGCGAGGTTGCGTCCGATCGTCGTCGCATCGGCGATGCGGGCCGGCACGACCTCCGCGATCGCCAGCGTCGCGCCGCCGATCTGCATCCGCTGCAACGCCTTCACCAGCCGGGCGCCGATGGTCTCGAAGGTCGCCGCCTTCAGATCGCCCTTCGACCCGAGGCCGACGATCAGCGTCTCGTCGTTCGCGGCGGCGACCTCGCCGACCTCGCCGCGGAAGTCCGGACGGGCGATCGTCGCGTTCACCGCCTTGCGGGCGGCGTCGGAGAGGTCGCTGACGCCGCGCGGCGTCGACTTTGAGTCCTTGAACACACCCACCACCAGCGTCGACCGACGCGGGCTGCCGATCTTGATCGTCGTCGCCACGAAGCTGCTCCTCAGAAACAGGGCCATCCACACCGGACCCGACGGGTCCGAGCCCCACAGTCTAATTCAGATCCTGACTGGCCGGGTTGCGTCGGGCCGGCAATCATGGAGGGATGTCTTCCGACGCGTTGAATCCTGTCCATCGCCTGCTCGACGCCGCCGCCAACCGCGGGCGGGAGGCGATCCGCGTCATGGAGGACGCCGCGCGATTCATCCTCGACGACGCGGAGCTCAGCGGAGGATTGAAGCAGCTTCGTCACGATCTGGCGTCGGCGCTGGCGGGGTTGCCGATCGAGCCCGCCGCGCGGGATACGCCGGGCGACGTGGGGACCGCGATCGCCACCGCCGCCGAATCCGACCGTGCTTCTGCGCGGGAGGTCGTGATCGCGTCCGGCAAGCGGCTCTCCGAGGCGCTGCGGTCGCTCGAGGAGTACGCCAAGACGATCGATCCCGACGTCGCCCGCGCCATCGAGCAGTTGCGCTACCGGGGGTATGACCTCGAGCAGAGGATGAACGACGCGATGACGGCCCGGCGGCGGGCGCCGCAGTGGCGGCTGTGCGTGCTGATCACCGAGTCGTTGTGCGCCGGGCGCGACTGGCGCGATGTGGCGCGGCAGGCCGTCGCGGGGGGCGCGGACTGTCTCCAGTTGCGGGAAAAGGACCTTGACGGCGGCGAACTGCTGACGCGAGCGCGGCAGATGATCGAGATCGCATCCGGACGCGCGGCGGTCATCATCAACGATCGCGTCGATATCGCGCTGGCGAGCGGGGCGGACGGCGTGCATCTCGGTCAGCACGATCTGCCGTGTCGCGCGGCGCGCCGGATCGCGGGCGACCAGCTGCTGATCGGCGTCAGCACCGCGAATCTGGAGCAGGCGAAGCGGGCGCAGTCCGACGGGGCGGCGTATTGCGGCGTGGGCCCGATGTTCCCGTCGCGCACCAAGGCGAAGCCGACGCTCGCGGGTCTGGCGTATCTGCGCGAGTACGTCGCGTGGGGACAGCTGCCGCACCTGGCGATCAGCGGGATCGATCCGGATCGCGCGGCGGAGATCGCGTCCGCCGGGGGGCGGGGCGTGGCGGTGAGCAGCGCGGCGTGCGGCGCGCCGGACGTCGCGGCGGCGGTGCGCGACATTGCGGCCGCGCTGCCGCAGTCCCTGCCTCCGTCATGGGATTGAGACTGCCTGTCCGCCCCACCTCGACGCATGTCGCCCAAGACTCAGGGCGATGCGTTGACGAAAGACGCAGTTTTCTTGCGCTGTTTGCGCCCCGATGTCGTTTGTCTTCGTGAGCCCCGGCGGGTCCGGGGCTGAAGATCACCACTGCAGGAGACGTCCCGATGATTCGAGTTCTGGGTCTGGCGGTCGCATGTCTGAGTCTGGCCGCGTCCGCTTCGGCGACGACGGATGCGTTGCCGGAGCACGTGACGGTGCGGCCGGTGTTCTTCGTCACATCCGGGCAGAGTGCGCCGACGGAGGCGCAGATTGCGAAGCTGATCGCGCATCTGGAATGGGCGCAGGAGCGGTACGCGGAGATGCTCGGCTGTCGCGACACGTTCACGATTCACCCGGCGGGCGTGCAGATCGTGCAGGGTCTGTTCGCGAACAACACGTACGCGGGGATGTTCGAGGGCGGCGTGCCGCAGATCACGAGCGAGTTGCTGGCGCACTTCGGGGTCAATCGATTCAATTCGCCGCACGTGTACGTCACGATCGTCATGAACGGGCAGGAGGACTGGCCGCCCGGGGGCGGGCGTCCGTTGAACGGCGGATACAACACCGGAGCGGGCGTGCTGGTGATGTCGTCGTACGCGCTGGATTTCGTTCCGAATTTCCAGTCGACGCTGCAGCACGAGCTGGGACATGCGTTCGGGCTGCCGCACGTCAACGTGTACGGCTACAGCATGCAGTTCAACGATTCGATCATGTCGTACAACCCGGATCATCACACCTCCTTCTTCGAGCCCAGCGACACGCCGGGGATCCTGATTCCCGAGGACATCCGTGGTCTCGGGTTCAACGATCGCGTGTTCCCGAATCTGGCCTTCGATCCGTGGTCGGACATTCCCGACGGCTACGTCATCCAGGATCCCGTGTGGCTGGGGCCGATGACGATCCCCGGGCAACTGGCGTATGACGTGGATGCGTCGACGCCGTCGGGGGAGGCGTTCGGCTCCTCCGTCGACCACGTCGCGCAGGGTCAGATCAAGCCGGACGCCGGTCCGGGCATCACGTTCGATCCGAACACGATGTGGCACTCCGCCCAGACGAGTCCGGGCGGATGGGTGGACGTCACGCTGGAGTTTCCCTGTCCGGTCACGCTGGACGCGGTCGCCGTGCACTCGCGGCACAGTCTCGAGTTCCATCCGGCGGAGGCGCTGATTCTCACCGCGGTCGTGAACCAGGTCGAGCAGATCGGGGTCATCGCCGAACTGAACACTCCCGATCAGACGGTGTCGTTTGCGCCGAAGACGTCCGACCAGTGGCGGTTCCAGCTCCAGACGGGACCGAGCGGCTATGTCGTGGTGCGGGGCCTGCAGTTCTTCCATGACGACGTCGAGTACTTCCCGCCGTTCATCCCCGCCGATCCCGAGCCCGTCCCGTCGTCCGCCTGTCCGTGGGATCTCGATTCGAGCGGCCTGATCGGGAGCGGCGATCTGGCCATCCTGCTCGCCTCGTGGGGCGATAGCCCCGGCGGCGCGGCGGACTTCAACTGTGACGGGATCGTCGATTCGGCGGACCTCGCGGATCTGCTGGCGCAGTGGGGCGCGTGCGGGTAAGCCGTCGGCGGCGCCGCCGCACGTCCGGGCGTCGACCCCACTTGGAAGGTGAGGCGGGGGAGAAGTCTGCTTCCGATCAACAACAACGCCGCCCGGATTGCTCCGGGCGGCGTCGTTCGTGGGGGGTGCTGAATCCGTTCAGGCAGAAGGGATCAGTCCGATCAGTTGCTGATGACTTCCGTTTCGAGGAAGGCGATCGGTCGGGCCGCTTCTTCGTCGTCCTCGTCCGCGTCATCCTCTTCGATGATCAGATCGCGGAAGGGGTCGTCGCCCTGGTTCTCGAGGTGCTTCTCGAGCTTCGCCCGCGCTTCGTAGTCCTTGGTGATGGACATGCGGGTCTTGGAGAGGGCTTCGAGACGGGCCTGCTGTTCGACCTGAAGCTGCTTGAGCTTCGACTGCAGCTGACCGAGGTTGCCGACCTTGCCGAACTTGTCGTAGCTGGCGAGCGTCGACTCCTGTTCCTTGACCATCTCGATGAGACGCTCGTTGCGCTTCACGGCTTCGATCTGACGATCGAGCTGCCACATCTGCGACTGGAAGGTCTCGAACTCGGTGGTGAGGTTGGCGAGGATCTCGTGCAGGCGGGTCTTCTGCTCGTTGAGGAACGTCGCCTGCTGTTCGGCCAGGGCGAGACGATCTTCATACGAGAGGCGGACGCCGTTGATGCGGCGGGCTTCTTCGTACGCGCCGTCGATGTCGAAGCGGGCTCCGTCGAAACGGACGGCCACGGTGCGGATGCCCGCGACTTCCTGCTGACGAGCCTCGGCCTTCGCGATCAGTCCCTGCAGTTCCGAGAGGTCCTGCGTGGTGATGGCGACGACCCGCTGGGCGGTGTCGGCTTCTTCGGCGACGAGCGAGAGTTCGTGGTTGACCTGGGCGATCTCGCCCTGAACCGCCGCGATCCGATCCGGATACTCATCGCCGAGCTTCTCGAGCTGGCGACGCAACGCGACGGGGTCATCCACGACCTGGTCGGCGATGTCCTGGGCCGTCGACTTCACCTGGTAGAGACCGGCCGCGACGTGATCCGGGAACAGCACCGCGGCTCCGCCGAGGGCGACACCCGTCAGAAGTCCCCACTTGACGACGCACTTTCCGATGCAGCTCATGATTCATTCCTTTCCTGTCGCGAGCCCCCGCCGGGGTGGAGTGAAGGGCGGCCGACTCGCGGGTCGTTTCGTGTGTCGCTCAGTTCTTGGGGATCCCCGGTCCGTGTTTTCACGCGGAATGATGATCTGACCGCCGAATCACGACGGAGGCCCGGTTCTCGGACGCACCGCCGTCGGTTCAACCCGCGCCATGACCCCGATATCAGGCCCGTTATGACCGCTTCGTGTCACACCTGCCTCAGGCGGCCGTGATTGCGTCTGATTCGACACGTGGACCGGCGGAATCGGACCGTAGACTGGCAATGGACTCCCGCCTTCCTTTGATAGAGCGAGTTGACGGTTCGACGCCGCCTCGATCCCCCCGGGTGTCGGGGGCGTGGCGTTCATCTCGCGCGGCACAACGGAGGACGGCGCGAATCACGCCGCGCGAAACGCGAGCGCGGCTCTCCCCAAGAAAAGGCGGACGCCCGTCGGCGTTCGGACGGTCTGAGAGGCCCATGAACAACACCCTGACGACATCCTTTGTCAAACGACTCCGCGAACGTGACGAAGCCGCGTGGTTCGAGCTCTGGGCCGTGTTTGGTCCGGTGCTGCGTGCGCAGCTGGCGAAGTGGGGCAAGGGTCGGATCGGGGCGGAGACCGTTCGCGATCTCACCCAGGAGACCCTCGCCGCGCTGTCGCATTCGATCGACCGCTACGACCCCACGCGGGGCGCGCGGTTCAGCACGTGGTTGCTGTCGATTGCGAAGCATGCGCTGGGCGACGAGATGGATCGTCGCATGGCGTTGAAGCGGGGGGGCGGTCGGAAGCCGACGGAGTTCGACGAACGCTACATGGCGCAGGCCGCCGCGTCGGAAGCCGACGAGGTGTACGAGCGCAATGTGTTCCAGGCGAAGGTGTACGCCGCGATCTCAAAGGTCGAGACGGACGCCGAGTTCCTGCATTTCCAGGTCTTCCGGATGCGTGTCTTCGACGGCATGCCGGGCAAGTCGGTGGCGGAGCAGCTCGGCGTGAGCGAGCCGACCGTCAGCCGCTACCTCCAGAAGGTGCGCGAGCAGCTGCGGCGCCGTCTCTCCGAGACAATGGCGACGTACAGCTTCACGCCCGAGGAGGAAGCGGAAGCCGTCGCGGCGGGCCTGGGTTCCGACGACGCCATGTTCGATGACGCCCTCGCCGACATCTACCATTCGCAGGCGCGGCTGGTGATGGAGGACGAGGCCCGACTCGACGCCTGACCTTTGACACGCACGCCGGCGACGGCGTGCGTGCGGGAGTCTGACCCGTGATTCAACTGCTCCTCGCCCTGCTGCTGATCCTGCTCGCCGCCACCGCCGCGATCCTCGTGCTCGTGTACGTGCTCGTGCCGGTGTTGCGCGGCGTGGGCTGGCTGATCGCCAATCTGTTCAAGGGGATCGGGTTCCTCTTCCTGCACGTCTTCGAGTTCATCGGCGGCGTGCTCGGCGACGTGATCCGATTCATCGGGGCCATTCCCGCCCTCCTCGTCCTGCTCCCGCTGACGCTGCTCAACGTGGCGATCGGACGGTGGTCCGCGGCGGGCCATTTCGCCGCGTCCGCCAAACGCGAGTTCGGCGTCGCCGGGGCCTGCCTCTACCGCGTGCTCCTGCGTCGTCCCCTCAAGCTCGTGTTCCTTCACGGCCTCCTCGAAGGCGTGGAGCAGCGGGTTCCCGAGGCGATGGCCGCGGCGCCGACCCGGGACAAGCCCTCCCGACGCGTCGGGGCGTTCGACGGGTACGAGATCGTCGGATCGTTGCGCGGCGGCGGCTCGGGGGCGAAGCTCTACATCGCGCGTCCGATCGATCCGAAGAAAGCCGCCCGGTTGCCCGACCGTGTGGTCATCAAGGTGTTCGCTCTCGCGGAAGGCTCCTCGCTGCCGCAGGTGATCCGGGAATCCCGGGCGCTCGAAGCGGCGAAGCAGCTCGGCCTCGTGCTCGAGCACGGCATGGACGAGGATCGTTTCTTCTACGTCATGCCGTACCACGACGGCGATCATCTCGGCGTCATCGCCAAGCAGATGCACGGCGTGTCGGGTCAGGACGGGCTCGATCGGCGTCGCATGGACGAAGCGATCGGCTACGTACGCGATCTCGTCGCGACCCTGGCGACGTATCACGACGGCGGCCTCTGGCACAAGGACGTCAAGCCCGACAACATCATCGTGCACCACGGCCGCGCCCACCTTGTCGACCTCGGTCTCGTGACGCCGCTGCGTTCGGCGATGACGCTGACGACGCACGGCACCGAGTATTTCCGCGATCCGGAGATGGTCCGCCAGGCTCTCCGGGGCGTGAAGGTGCACGAGGTCGACGGCGCGAAGTTCGACGTCTACGCCGCGGGCGCGGTGCTGTACTTCCTCGCGGAAGGTACGTTCCCGGCCCACGGTGGTCTGAGCCGCTTCGACAAGAAGCAGCCGGAGGCGGTCCGCTGGGTCATCCGCCGGGCGATGGCGGATTACAACAAGCGGTACGAGTCCGCCGCCGCGATGCTGCGCGATCTCGATGCGATCGCGGCGTCGTCGGACGCGTACGCCCTCAAGCCGGCTGAACTGCCGTCGATGGGGGGCGATCCTGCGGTCGCGTCGACGCCGACGCCGCCGCTGTACAACCCGAATCCCGAGCCCGAGCCCGCCGCGGCGTTCGCGTCGCGTCGCGACGACGACGGGGAGAGCCGCGGCTGGTCCGCGCCGCCGGAGGGCGCGGCGGTCGCGGCGGCGGTCGCGACGTTCTCGCCGTTCCGTCGGCCTCGTCTCCGCGTGACCAACTGGTGGACCGGCAAGTACGACGTCGAGGATGCGGGCGGCGGCGTGGCGACCGCTTCGCCCCCGGCTCCGCCGGCGGCGAAGCGTCGTGACGATGAGAACGAGGAAGCGCACCAGGTGCTCCGCGAGGAGTTCGCATCGATGGCGAACACGTTCCGCGCGATCGAGAACGACGTGGCGGACGGGCGTCTGTCGGCGCGAAAGGCGGCGAAGGCGCAGGTCAAGGCGGCGCGAGCCCGCGCCCAGGCCGCGCGCCGACGCGTGCACGCCGCGCGTCGCCGTCGGCCGGCCGCCGGTCCGCAGGCGCGGGCGGAACGTCAGCCGACGCCGTTCGTGGTCGGTCTCGTGCTCGTGACCGTGGCGGCGGTCGCGGCGGTGGCGATGTTCGCCGTCACCCGACGTGGCGGCTCGTACTACGAGGGACCGCCCGCGGTGCTCAACGTGGAGAACGCCTCGACGTTCCTCGACGTCTTCGCGCCGCCGGCGGAGCTGCAGACGCCGATGCCGCTGCTGATCGTGAACGATCACCCGAATCCGCAGCGGGCGGACGAAGTCGCGGAGCAACTCGCCGACGCGTACGCGGATTACGGCTGGGTCGCGTTCGAGCCGGATCGCACGATTGACGCCCAGGTGCGGACGCTGATCCCGGGCCCGGCGTCGCTGGAAATGAGCCGGGCCGCGTCCGACCGCCTTCGCGACCTGCTGCTCGCGCACCAGTACGGCGGCGTGATCTACCTCGGCCCGTCGGAGACGGACGATCCCGGATCGGTCACGTTGTCATGGATCGGCGCCCCGGACGAATACGACACCGCTCGCGTGCTCAAGACGGTCAGCGTTCAGTCCCCGTCGCATCGGTGATCCGACGCGAGGGCAGGGCCGGACCCGCGGCGTCGGCCACGATGTCGCCCGGCCAGGGGGCCGGTCCGAGCACGTATTCCTTCATCTCAAGCAACGTCGCCTCCACGGCGGGTTCTTCGGACCCGCCGTCGGTTGCATACCGGGGCTTCTTTGGAATCGCAGTGTAGACGACGTCGGTCATGATGAAACTGAACGTGTCGTCGATCGGGTCGACCTCGACCCGCGCCCGCGCGGCGCCGATGCGGACGTTGAAGCTCTCCACGTGGAAGTTCAACAGGTCGCCCGTGTCGCGATCGACGTCTCCCGCGCAGATCCACCACGGACCGACTTCACCGCCGTTGGCCGTGACGCCGTCCGCGGTGCGTTGCAGGGCCAGCCCGCGCAATGTGCGGACGACTTCCGAGGCCGGAACGGGCTTCGGTCCGACGCTGCGTTTGATGACCCACACGGCGCCGGCGACCAGCAGACCCGCCGCCGCCGCGACCGGAAGGAATCGAGCCCGGGATGTCGAGGGGGAGGTGGTCACGTCCGCGATATCGGACAGACCGACCCGCCGGTTGAGCGAAATCCGCCGGCCGTCCTCAGTCCAGCAGGACGCCGCATTCCGGGCAGTTCGCATTGAACTCCAGGCCCCGCAGGTTGTAGCCGCAGTTCACGCACTTGTTCTGCCGACGCAGCTTGTCGTCCCGATCCGCCTTCACGTCGGTCGCGAGGAAGACCGCGATGCGGACGAGGAACAACGCGATCCCGAACGCAACCGCGAGGACCACCCACCAGCCCGTGGCGGCGAGCAGCCAGGCGGGAACGCTGCGATCGACGTCCGGATCCGTCCGGACGCGCCGGAGCGCGGGCGGGCCTTCGCGTTGCAGGGCCTCCAGCACCAGCGGCGACTCCGGCGCGTCAGGCGGGAGTCCGGGGATCGGCTTCGCCTCGGTGAAGCGTCGGAGGGTGATGTCGGGCGGATGCGTGATGATCGTGGAGTGCGTGAACAGGCCGCGCCGTTCACGGGTGACGCTCGCGATGAACTCGCCGTGGGGTCGGGGGTGGCGCCACGGCGTGCCGGCGGGTTCGGTGGCGATGGTCCACGCTTCAAGGCGTCCGAACTCCGAGCGGCCGAGTCGTCCGTTCACGATCGCGATCACGTCCGTGCTCACGACGTACCGCTCGGACAGGAACACGCCGAGCGGGGCGAGGACGACGGCGACGATCAGCGACGCTTCGTACACGCGACCCCACGCCGTCCGGCGACGCGGGGCGGAGTAGTAGCGGATCTCACGGAGTTTGCGACGAACGAGTCGGACCATGGCGGATCATGCATGCGGCGGCGCTGGCCACATGGTAGGACCTTCCCCCGCCCCGGGGAAAACCGGACAATCATGCATGAACAGGCGTTCGACGCGACATCATGCACACGGCGCCTGCCCCCGCTCCGTCAGGCGATCCTCCCTGCTGAGGCTCGCTCTCACCGCGTCGCTGGGCCTCGGCGGCGAACCCCACCCGGGGACGGCGGGTTTCGGCCAGACCACCTGAACTGGGCTTCGGCAGGACGGGCGATCTGGCGTCGCTGCGCGCGAACCGGACGCCCTGATCGCGGACGGCGCGACGACTCAGGCTTTCATTCTCTCACGTCCGCCGCGCCGGGAACCCCACTCCGGCGCGGCGGACGCAGTTTGCACGCCGATCGCCACGCCGCGCCGCACTCGGGACACACGCGATACACATCATCCTCGAGGGGTCCGAGGTCGATCCGGTGTCCGCACGCCGGGCATCGACCGAGCAACAGCAACCGCCGCACCGCTCGATGCTGCACCGTACGCAGGATCAGCCACGTGAACAGCCAGAGCGTCGCCGCCCAGCCGACGACCCACGCCCCGATCCACATCGAACTCGAAGGCGGCACGACCATCTGCAGCCCGATCCAGATGATCCGCATCCCGACGTACCACGCACCGACGAGGACGACGAGTTGAAACGCCATCTCCGGCCACAGGGTTGCGAGAATCCGGCCGAGGCGTCTGCGTTCAGAGCGCGGCGTCGCCTTGTCGCCGCGCAGTCGACACGGCGCGCCTCGATCGTCGCGTGAGCGCCAGAAGTCGATCCAGGGGGGGATGGTCACGTCGCCGCTCGGGGCCGACATGGGCGCGGCCGTTGATGCCTGCGTTCTCCGCCGTGGTGGTCGGTGCTCACGCCGACGTCTCGGTCTCGACCAGCGCGAGCCACGCATCGCGCATCTGACGCGTGACCGGACCGACCTTCCCGTTCCCGATCTCGATGTCCTCGCCGACGCCAACCACCGGCAGGACGCCCCAGCTTGCGTTCGTGAGGAACATCTCGTCGGCGTGGACGACTTCTTCCGGCTGGATGTTGGCGCGGCGGACTTCGATGTCCGCGGCGTCGGCCAGTTCGATGACCGCCGCGCGGGTCACGCCCGGACGCGCGGCGGACGGGAACATGCCCGGCTCCTCCTCGCCCCGTGCGAACGGCGTCAGCAGGACGCCGTCTCTCACGATGAATGCATTGCTCACCGCGCCCGCCGACAACTGGCCGCTGACCGAGAACCAGATCGCCTCGCCGGCGCCGTACGCGGCGGCGCGCTGGAGCGTCTGGATCCGCGCCCAGTAGTTGATCGTCTTGTGACCCGCCATCGGCGTGACCGCCGCGTCGCGCTCCATCGCCTCGATCGCCCGCACGCCCTCGTTGAACATCTCGCGCGGATACGGCGTCGGCGGCTGGGCGACGATCAGCACGGTCGGATCGTTCGGGGTCGACTCCTGCAGCGGCCGGTTCAGATCGCCGCCGGTCACGGTCACCCGCACCCGGGCCCGCTCGAGCTTGTTCTTCTTCAGCGTCAGGTTGATCGCATCGACGAGCGGCGGGACGCGCAGTCGTTCGGTGAGGGCGAGGTCGCGAGCGGAGTCGACGAGGCGTTGCATGTGATCGTGCGCGCGGAACGCGCGTCCGTTCGCGGCGCTGATGGTCTCGAACAGACCGACCGCGTGTTGGAACCCGGCGTCGAACACGGAGATTTTCGCGTCGGCGGCGTCGACGAACGCGCCGTTCAACCAGACCTGCATGAATCGGGCCTCTCAGGGAGCGGGGGGAGAAGGGGGTGCGGCGTCGGGCGCCGTGGTCGGCGTGTCGGCGGCCTCGGGTTCAAGATAGCCGAGGATCTCGATCGGCTGGGCGGCGCCGCGCCGGAGATACACGCGGATCAGGAGTCGGAGTCGATGATCCGGCTCGGATCGAAGCTCTGCGGTGTGGCTGGCTCCGCCGCCGTCGAGGAGGTCGCCGTCCCGCACCTCCAGGGACCAGCCTCCGCCGTCGTTGGGGATGGCGTGGATGCGGTCGAGCGTGAGGTCGGCGGTCGGCGTCCCGAGTCGGACGTCGCTCCGGATGATCTCGCTGAGTTCCTGGCCGACGATGGCGCGATCGGCCTGCCCGCGCTGCCGGTCGTAGACGAAGAGGACGAGAATCGCGAGCAGCACCACGCCCGTGGCGAGCCAGCGGGGACGGCGGCGTCGGCGGGATTCGAGAGCGGGGGCGGGACGGGTCATGTCGTCAGTCTACGCCGTGGGGCGCAGAATGTCGGCTCCGTCGCACGGTCCCCGGGCCGCGCGTGAAGACGACACGCAGTCGACGGCGGCGTTGCGTTCCGGCGACGGTCAGGACATCCACGGCCCGGCGATCGCGGCGAACGCAATCACGAACAGAATCCCCAGCGCCAGCCGACGCAACGCGACCCGCGACATCCGGTGGCCGATCCACAACCCCGGAATGACGCCGAGGAAGGTCAGCGGCGCGATCAGCGCGGCGAGACCGGCCGCCGTCCACACCTCGCTCCCGAATTCGCGGGCGAGGAAGAACGCCTGGAACGGGAGCATGCCGAGGAAGATCATCCACATCGTCGCGCGGGCGCGATGGGTCGACCAGTCGTGGGCCATGATCCACAGGACGATCGGCGGTCCGCCCATCCCCGCGAAACCGCCCATGATCCCGCCGAGACCGCAGGCGCCGAACGCCCAGCCGGGATGGAGTTTCTCACGGGGCGTCGGGCGCCAGATGAGTTGCGTGATCAGCGCGACGAGAAGCACCCCGCCGATGAGCTGCTTGATGCGATCGGCGCCGACCGCCGCGGCCATGCCGAGGAGGGCGACCCCGATCGGGACGCCGCACGCGGTGAGCGCGATGTGCGCACACGAATCGCGCCACTGGATGTGTCGGCGTACGGTCCAGAGCCCGGTGACGAGCTGGAATCCGCCGCACGTGGCGACCATGACGATCGCTTCGCCGGAGGGTCGTCCGGCGAGGATGAGGAGCGGGACGGCGAACATGCCGAAGCCGAACCCCGCCGCGGATTGCAGCGCCGCGCCGCCGCACAGGATCAGGGCGATCAGGGCGATGGTGGACGCATCGGGCACGCGGGCTCCTTCATGGGCGCCCGCGTGACGACCGCGGCCGCGGTTCAGCCCCAGTTCGCAAGCAGGATCGCGAGGTCGGCCGGTCCGACGACGCCGTCGCCGTCGAGATCACCGGTCGGGGCAGGGTAGCCGACTTCGTAGGTGATGTTGTCGATCGTGGCCTGGTTGTTGACCGGCGTTTCGGGGTCGTCGCCGTCGAAGCAGGCGAGGGCGTCGAACTGCGTCTGGGCCGGCGTCAGGCCCGGGATCACATCGACGCGATCGAGGAGCACCGCGTCCGTCGCGCCGTCGAGGATGCGGGTGTGAATCGATTCGGTCCCGGCGAGGACCTCCAGTTCCACGCGGTACCAGACGCCCGCGACGGCCGGCAGTTCGAGATCGATTTCCGCGGCCACCGGGGCCTTCGGATCCGTGCCGACGACGTAGAGTCGCCAGCCCTGGGTCGCCGCGGACGCGTACACCCCGACGCCCGCCCAGCCGCCGGCCGGAAACAGATCGCTGAACTGGGACACGGAAACGTACATCGCCCAGTTCGCCGCGGGGAACTCGGGGTTCGCGTCCGGGTCGTAGACATCGACCCGCACGTCGGCCCGGACCAGGTAGCGATCGGCGACGGGCAGCGGGGCGTAGATGCCGTCGAACCAGTCCGTCTGACGCGTCTGCAGGGCGCGGGTCACGATCCCGTCCGCGTCATCGGTGACGAAGACGAGGGCGGAGGGCAGGATGACATCCGGCGGCGTCTGGATCGCCGCGGTGTCGAGCCACGGGCAATCCGGGAACGTACCGGAGATCTGGTCCTGGAAGTCCTCGTCGGCGAGGGTCTGGGCGTGCGCGACGCCGGCGACCACCAGGGTCGCGACGACAGGGGCGATTGAGCGTGTCATGGTCTTCTCCCACGTGAGCGGCGCAGCGGACGGCTGCGCGAGGAAACGCAATCCAGCCAGACTGGATTTTCCTCAACCGAAACGTCGTTCTCACGTGAAACCCGCAAAATCCCGCAAAAAACGGGCGTCCCGGGTCGGCTCAGGCTGGCGATTCGACGTGCGGCGTGGGGGCGTACTCGATGCGCTCGACGATGTGGTTGTCCGCATCGCAGACGATCACCCTGGGGCGATGGTGCTCCATCTCCTCGGGCGTGAGCTGACAGAAGGCCATGATGATGACCTTGTGGCCGACGCCGGTGAGGTCCGCGGCGGCGCCGTTGACGCCGATGATCCCGCTGCCCCGCTCGCCTTCGAAGATGTAGGTTTCGAATCGGGAGCCGTTGTTGCAGTCGGCGACGAGGACCTTTTCGTTGACCACGAGACCGACGGCGTCCAGCAGATCGCGGTCGATCGTGATGGAGCCGACGTAATCGGGGTCGCACTGGGTGACGACGGCCTGGTGGATCTTGGCGAAGAGGATCTCGCGGAGCATGGCGTCGCTCGGGGCGGGGGGACGGATCAGTCGTCGTCGTTCGCGCGCCCGCGGAGGGCGACGTCGACGCGGGGGGCGTCCGACCAGAGCGCCTCCAGGTCATAGTAGTCGCGCTGGTTGGGCTCGAACAGGTGGACGACGACGTCGACGAAGTCGATCACGATCCACGTCACGCCGGTGTCGCGGTTGGAGCGGAACGCGCCGTGTCCGAGCGACTCGCCGAGATCCTCGACCTCGCCCGCGACCGACTTCATCTGTCGGTCGGAGGTGCCGGTCCCGATCACGACGTAGTCGCAGACCTGGCTCAGCTTCCGCACGTCGAGCACGACGATGTCGGTGCAGTGCCGGTCCTCCAGCAGTTGCGCCGTCTGTTCGACGAACTGCTGGAGGTCGGCTCGTGTCTGCGTTTCGTTCGACATCGTGTCTCCGGGGGGGGAATCGGGCTCAGCCGAGACCGATCATCGCACCGATCGCCGGGCTGTACTTCACGATGAAGCCCGCGAAGACGACGGAGACGATGGCGATGAGCTTGATGAGGATGTTGAGCGACGGACCCGAAGTGTCCTTGAAGGGATCGCCGACGGTGTCGCCCACGACGCCCGCCTTGTGCGCGTCGGAGCCCTTGCCGCCGAAGTGGCCCTTCTCGATGTACTTCTTGGCGTTGTCCCAGGCGCCGCCCGCGTTGGCCATGTAGATCGCCACCGCGAAGCCGGAGGTCAGGCCGCCCACGAGCAGGCCCATGACGCCGCCGACGCCGAGAATGAGGCCGACCACGATCGGCACGATGATCGCGAGCAGCGACGGGACGACCATTTCCTTCTGGGCGCCGGCGGTCGAGATCGCCACGCACTCGGCGTAGTCGGGGAACTGCTTGCCGTCGACGTCCACCTTCTTCGGCCACTGCATCGGGTCGGCGATCTGCTCTTCCGAGAGGCCCTGCTTTCGGAACGCTTCCTTCATGACCGCGAACTGACGGCGACACTCGCCCATCATGCGGTACGCCGCGCGTCCCACCGCATTCATCGTCATCGCACAGAAGACGAACGCGAGGAGCACGCCCATGAAGATGCCGCCGAGGACGCGGGGGTTCATGAGGGTGACGTTGTAGTAGGCGAGGAGCTGTCGGATCTGGGCCCGGTCGGCGGGGATGAGTTCGAACTCCACGGTGCGGTCGCCCAGTTGGCGGGCGACGTGGTAGGAGTTGGAGAGATCGTCGAGCGGGCTGGTGATGGCGAGGGTTTCGCCGACGGGGAGGTCGCGTTCGATGCGGTTGAGCACGGCTTCGTTGGCAAGCGCGAAGCCGCCGAACTGGTGCTCGCCGTCGTGCATGGTGAAGCCGCCGTGGCCCTGGTAGACCGCGACCACGCCCGAAGCGGGCGCCGCGAGGTCGTCCATGCGACCCTCGAGATCATTGTTGAGGCTGGTCTGCACGACGGAGACGTACGCCGCGAGAAGGGCCATGGCGGTCAGGGCCGCCGAGCCGATGGCGAAGCCCTTCCCGGTCGCGGCGGTGGTGTTGCCGAGCGAGTCGAGCATGTCGGTGCGGTCGCGCACGTAGGACGGCTGGCCGGTCATTTCGGCGTTGCCGCCGGCGTTGTCCGCGATCGGGCCGTAGGCGTCGGTGGCGAGCGTGATGCCGAGCGTCGAGAGCATGCCGACCGCGGCGATGCCGACGCCGTACAGGCCGAGCAGGAAGTTCTCGCCGCCGCCGGCGAAGGTGAACGCCAGAAGGATCGCGACGACGATCACGGCGATCGGGACCCACGTCGAGATCATCCCGACCGCGATGCCGCCGATGATCACGGTCGCGGCGCCGGTCTCGGCCTGCTCCGCGATGTATTGCGTCGGCTTGTGTTCGTAACTGGTGTAATACTCGGTGGCGTAGGCGATGATCAGACCGGCGGCGAGGCCCGTCACGATCGCCCCCCAGATGCCCACGCCGCTGATCTGCGGGACGTCCCTGAACAGGAACCAGAAGAGGCCGAACGCCGCCGCGGCGATGAGGGCGGACGCGGCGTAGACGCCGAAGTGGAGGCCCTTCAGGAGCTGGCTGAACGTCGCGTCTTCCTTCGCCCGCACGAGGAACACGCCGACGAGCGAGCAGAAGATGCCGATGCCCGCGAGCACGGGCGGGGCGACGGCGAGCTTCATGCCGATCTCGCCGGCGACCGACGCGCCGAACGCGAGGGCCGCCGCGGCCCCGAGGGCCATCGAGGCGAGGATCGAGCCGTAGTAGGACTCGTAGAGGTCCGCCCCCATGCCCGCCACGTCGCCGACGTTGTCGCCGACGTTGTCGGCGATGGTCGCGGGGTTGCGGGCGTCGTCTTCCGGAATGCCCGCCTCGACCTTGCCGACGAGGTCGGCGCCGACGTCCGCGGCCTTGGTGTAGATGCCGCCGCCGACGCGGGCGAAGAGGGCCTGCGTCGAGGCGCCCATGCCGTAGCTGAGCATCACCGACGTGACTTCCACCAGGCCGACGCCCTCGCCGAGGAACATGTTCCAGAGGATGAACCAGATGGAGACGTCGAGCAACGCGAAGCCGACCACGACGAGACCCATCACCGCCCCCGAGCGGAACGCGACGGTCAGGCCCTCGTTCAGCGACTCCTTCGCCGCGTGCGTGGTGCGGGCGGAGGCGTTGGTCGCCATCTTCATCCCGAACCAGCCGCACAGACCGGAGAAGATCCCCGCCACCGTGACGCCGATCGGCGTCGCCCACGCCTGGATGCCCAGGAAGTAGAGCGCGATCAACGCTGCGATCAGGATCACGAAGACGATGGCGACGACCTTGTACTGACGGGTCAGGTACGCCATCGCGCCGTCGCGGACCGCCTGGGCGATCTCAATCATGTTCTCGTCGCCCTCCGAACGGCTCATCACCGTCCGGCTGAACAGGAACGCGGCGACCAGCGCCACGATCGCGCCGGCGGGGGCGAGGTAGAAGAGCGACGGCAGGGCAGTGTCAACGGCAAGCGTCATCGAAGTCACGACGGGAGTCTCCGGCGGGTCCGCTTCGGGCGGACCATCTCAGACGGAACGGTTTCGGGGGTAAACAGAGACGGCCGACCCGGGTTCGCCGAAGCGATCGCACACGGGAAGGCCGAAGGTCTCGTTGAGGAAGGGGACGCTCGCGCATCGGCCGCGCATCACCCGCCTCGAGGCCGTCACGCCGGGGGGTCCATCCACCCGCGGCGGTGGTCGGTCTTACTTGCGAGCGCGAGGCGTCCGGTTGGCCCGATTGGCCGCCTTCCGGGCCGCGCGACGGCGACGTTCGGACGGCTTCTCGAAGTACTGACGACGCTTGACGTCCTTCGTCAGCCCTTCCTTCTCACACAGCTTCTTAAAGCGGCGAAGCATCTGCTGCACCGATTCGCCGCTCCGGGACTTGATTCGAATCGCCATACGGTCAATCGCCTTCGCGAGGGGGCCATCCCGCACGTTCGGGCCGCGAGGGACCGACCGGAACAGCCAGGGATCACTGAATAAAACGCCGCAGCCACGGCCCGTCGGGGTCGCGGTCGGTTGAGCCGCGTATTAGAACAGATTCGCCCGGGAAGGCAAGTCGATCCGGGCCCCGGCCCGACCGGATTCCGGGCGAGGGACGTGGGGTCACGGCGGGGGGTCCGGGGCCCGCGGAACCATGACCCGCCGGAAGTACGAGGCCGCGTCCTCCACCGTTCGTTCATCGATGACCAGCCCGATGACGAGATCGTACAACGCCGGATCGGGCGGCACGGCGAAACCATTGATATCCAGCAGGACCAGCGCCGAACGGGCCGCCACCCGCTTGTCCCCGCCCGCGAAGGCATCGGCCCTGGCGAGGAAGAAGAGCTACGCGGCGGCCCGGGCGGCCAGATCGTGCCGTTGCACCCCACCGAATGACGCCAGCGGCTGAGCGATCGCCGACGCCAACGCCCCCGCGTTCGGCAGCCCGGAATCACCGCCGGGCTCGGCGATGCCGTCCGCGTGAAGTCTCATCACGTCCACGAAAGTCAGATAGATACACACCC
This sequence comes from Phycisphaerales bacterium, assembly GCA_965227335.1. Classification (GTDB taxonomy): domain Bacteria; phylum Planctomycetota; class Phycisphaerae; order Phycisphaerales; family SM1A02; genus CBDDFV01. The sequence continues at coordinate 165,694 of CBDDFV010000010.1, read as the reverse complement.
CGGGAGCCCCCAACGTGGCCGATCCGGCCGTTACACGGAAAGCCGACGCATGAGATCTTCATGCGTCTCGCCCGCTCGTTTTGACGCCGCTTCGATCGCCGCGTCCCGGAATCCGGCGAAAACCCGCCGCGATGCCTTCGGCGAGCCGGGCTGGCGCCCCTACCATCCACCCCATGCCCGTCCTCGTCGACACCTACAACGTCCTCCAGACCGTCGGGGTGCTGCCGCCCGCGCTGGCGGGGGTCGACACCGCCGGACTCGCGGCCCTGATCCTCAAGTCCCGCTACCGAGCCGAGGATGTCCGCCTGATCTGCGACGGAACCCGACCCGACAACCAGCCCCGGGGGCGCGTCTCCGGCGGCCTCTCCGTCCACTACGCCGGACCCGGGAACTCCGCCGACGACCTCATCGCGGAGATCGTCCGGACCTCGACCGACCCCCGCCGCCTGACGGTCGTCTCCTCCGACGGGGCCGTCATCCGGCACGCGAAGACCAGGAAGTGCAAGACCGTCTCCTCCGTGGATTTCCTCGAGACGCTCGCCCGCGACAACGAAGTCCAGACGATCCGCCCCGGATCACAGGCGCCCGCCCACGAACGGGGTCCAGGGCCGCTCTCAGAAAAGCAGGTCAATTCCTGGATGAAGCAGTTCGGGATTGATGGGAGTGAGATCGGCGGTCTTTCGTCCCAGATCGAGGCGGAAGCTCGCAAGATGGCGGCGAAGGCGATGAGGGCCGCCGGTGGCGCGGGGCGTGACGCGGCCCGGGCGAAAGGCGGCGCCGCGCGGGCGAAAGACCATGCCGCGCGGGTGGGAGACGATGCCGCGCTCGCGGCGGACGGCGCGTCCGAGGAGAGTGACGACGCGGCCATGGCGGGACCGGACGCCGCCGACACGCGATCGGAGCTCGCCCAGGGGATTTCGCTCCCCGCCGATCTGCTCGGCGAGGCGGCCCGGCTGCTCAAGGAATTCGACGTCGACGACGCCACGCTGCCCGACCCCGGCGAGGCGACCGACGCCGCGGATGATCGCCCGGTCCGGGACGTCCGCGACCGGAAGGATCGCTCGGACAAGTAGACTGTCGGGCATGAACAGACGACGCGGCGGGCTGGGACTGGGTGTGCTGTGCGGGATCGGTCTGCTCGGGTGCGAGCCGCCTGCGGGATCAGGATCCGGCGGGACGTCGACCGCGCCCGAGGATGTCCAGCCCTCGCCACGCGCGGCGGAGAACGGCGTGTTCGATGCGTCGGCCACCGACGCCCTCGCGACGGCGATGGATGCAGCGATGGAGCAGGGGCGGGCGACGTTGCCGGACGCGCAGGCCCGCTGGGCGGATCAGTCTCCGGTGATGCAGGAGCGTTGGTCGGTCAAGTGGGCGTGGCCGGCGGTGGGGGGCGGGACGGAATACGTGTGGGTGACGCCGGTGCGGTGGACGGCGTTCCGGATCGAGGGGACGCTGACCAACGCGCCGGTGGACGAGCACGATCCGCCGCACGAGCAGGGGGACCTCGTGAGTTTTCCCGTCTCGGAGGCGGTGGACTGGGTGCACTGGCCGACGGGGGACGTTTCGGGTTCGTTCGAGGGCGGGTTCACGATCGAGGCGTTTCGGGCGTACGAGCGGGGTGCGTTGGGGGGTCCGGCGTCGGGCGGGTCGCCGGAGTAGTCGCCGGGGCAGGATTCACGCGGGAAACGGTCGGAACGGTGGATTCCGTGGCGTCGCCGGTCGATCCTCGCTAGGGTGATCGCCCGCTCGCGGCGTGGGGGTTTCCCGCGTTCCCGGGCGGAATCGCAAGAACTCCCGGATGATCCCCGCGTACCGATTGATCCATGCCCGAGTCCCCCGTCCAGCCCGAGACCGACGCCGCGCCGGCCGCTGATCCCAACGGCGGCCGTCGCCCGCCGAGCATTCTCATTCTGACCAAGAACGAGGAGCTCAACATCCGGGCGTGTCTCGAGTGCTTTCGGGCGGCGGACGACGTGGTGGTTCTCGACAGTTATTCGGACGATCGCACGTGTGAGATCGCCGAGGAGTTTTCCAACGTCCGGGTGATCAAGCGGGTCTTCGACACCTGGTCGCAGCATTCCAACTGGGCGCTGGACCACATCGACTTCAAGCACCCGTGGGTCTATTACTCGGACGCCGACGAGCGGGTTCCGCCGGAGCTCTGGGAAGAGATCCTGACGCTCACCAATGATCCGGAACGCAGCGAGGTCGCCTGGCGACTGCGTTACAAGAACATGTTCATGAATCGCTGGATCCGGCGCGGCGGCGTCTATCCGGTGTGGATCATCCGCCTCTTCCGTCCGGACAAGGTTCGTTACGAGGATCGAGAAGTGAACGCTCACCCCGTCGTCGACGGCGAGATGGGCGACATGAAGGAACACTTCATTCACTACTCCTTCAACAAGGGCCTCGTCCCCTGGTTCCGGAAGCACAACTCCTACTCCCAGATGGAGGCGCACGAAGCGTTGCGGGTGCTTTCGGGATCCTTCGCGGACGAGATGCGGGCGACGCGAAGCCCTGACAAGGCGGTGCGTCGTCGGGCGATCAAGAACCTGAGCTTCTTCCTTCCGTTCCGCGGCTTCATCCGGTTCCTGTACATGTACTTCGCCCAGTTCGGCTTCCTCGACGGGCGGGCGGGCTTCCACTACGCCTGCATGGTGTCGATGTACGAGTACTGGATCGAGCTGAAGGGTCGGGAGCTGCGGTCGAAGTGGCCGGAGGAAACGCTTGCTCTCACGGAGCGGATGCTCGAGGATCCGGCGGCATGAGCGCAGGCCGCGTCGACATCATGATCCCGACCTTCAACGAGTCCTTTCACATTGCGGACACGGTGAAGAACGCGCTTGAGGTCGGACAGGTCTACGTCCTCGATTCCTACAGCACGGACGGCACGCAGGATCTCGCCCGCGAGGCGGGGGCCACGGTGGTCGAGCATCCCTTCGAGAACTACTCGCGTCAGAAGAACTGGGGACTCGACAACCTGCCTTTCCAGGGCGACTGGGTCTTCATCCTCGACGCCGACGAACGCATCACGCCCGAACTGCGGCGCGAGATCGAGGAAGTCGTCGACGAGGATCCCGATATCGTCGGCTTCTACGTCAACCGCGTCGTCCTCTTCATGGGGCGACCGATCCGCCACGGGGGTCTGTACCCGTCGTGGAACCTCCGGTTCTTCCGGCGCGGCAAGTGCCGGTACGAAGACCGCTCCGTCCACGAGCACATGGTGTGCGACGGCCCCACGAAGTACCTGCGTCACGAGATGCTTCACATCCGACGCGAGTCGATCACGGAGTATCTCGAAAAGCACATCCGCTACGCCGACATGGAAAGCGACGAGTGGGTGAAGCAGCGGCTCGGACAGAGCCGCGGGGCGGAGGCGAAGGCCCTCTTTCAGGACATGCTGCGGTACCGGCAGTGGCTGCGCCGCAAGATCTGGCCGCGCACGCCGTTCCGTCCGCTCTTCCGCTTCCTGTACATGTACATTGCGCGGCTCGGCATCCTTGACGGTCGCGCGGGCTGGCATCTGGCCATGCTGATGGCCAGTTATGAATACATGATCAGCCAGTTGTACCGCGACAAGCTGATGCGCCTGGACCTCGATGAACTGCAGCCGTCGGACTTCCTCGATCCGCAGGAGCTGGCCGCGATTCGCGGCGAGCACGTCGCGGTGGATGACGAGGCGCCCGCCACGGAAGCGGCGTCATCGGGCTCGACCAGCCGCAGCGTGTGATGTGATTCTGTTCTGACCGCCGTGCGTCGCCGCCGGACTGGTTTTCACCGCTCCGGAGCGCCTGGCCAGCCGCACACTCGCTTCCTGCACTTCGCGGCGGATGGGCCGGGGTTGCTCGAACGCAGGCGTTCTGCGTGCGCGCTCAGCGCGGACGGAGACGGAGGGGCGTTTTCGTGCGGTTGACGTCATCGATGACGTGTTCGGGGGCGAACCACGTCGAGACGTAGCGGTTGCGGGCGCCGCGATCGAAGAGATCGGCGAGTCGGGCGGGGGGATCGGGTTGTCTTTGGTCCGCGCGGTCCGTCGGGTCGTCGAGGCGGCGCCAGCTCCGGCGTTCGGGGATCGCGGGCGGGGCGGCGGCGCGACGTCGGGCGGGGACGGCGGCGGGGGCGGGGACGACGGCGATGGCGGGCGGCGGGAGCGGCGGCGCGGGCGGTCGGAGCCACGCGAGCGGCGAGAGCAGTCCAATGGTGAGCAGGACGCCGACGATCAGATCGCCGCGTCGCAGGCGTCGCCCGCCCCGCCGGACGCCGGGCGAACGGTGCAGGTGCGCGCCGCATTCGGGGCAGCACGCGCGTCGGATGAGGGAGAGTCCGGTGAGATTGTGGCCACAGGCGGCGCACCACGGCGTGTCGCCCTGACGATCGCCACGAAGTCCGCGAACGAGGACGGCGATCGCGCCGAGCATGGCCAGAAGCCAGCCGATCGCGAGCACGGTCATGAGAGCGGGGTGGTCGGGCACATCGTCACCTCAACGTTCATCGTCGCGATCGACCCGTCGGGTCGAGCTCAGAGATGAACGGCGCGACGAAATGTCAGATGGCGGACGGCGCGGCGGCGTAAGGAACACAGAGAGCTGCGGAGGTTGAGCCCCGAGCAAGCCATGTCGAAGGGAAACGCGGACAAGTGTGAGAGTCATCCGTTGCGTGTGCCGGCGACACACCGGCATCCCGTTTCATCATTGACTCCTCTCTGTGTCCTTTACGCCGTCGCGGGCGTCTGAACCCCATGATACCGGGGGCCCCGGGCGGTCCGAATCACCTTTTCCCCGTTTTTCGCGTGGCCGGTTCGGGCTGGACGGAGTCCGATTTTTGCGGCTTTCTGTTTGCAGCGCGGCCGATTCTGCTTCACGTTTGGTGATGGCGTGGGGATCGGGGGCCCCGCCCGGAGGAGCGAGAGCGCCGGGACCGGCCGTTCGAGTCGGTCCGGAAAGGAGTCCCTGATGGCGACCGCCGCTTCGATTGTGTCCGAGAAGAACGAATCACTGGCCACCCTGGGGTCGGATGCGACCGTTCTGGACGCCGCGCGTCTGATGAACGACCGACGGATCGGCTCCGTCCTGGTGGTGGAGGGGGGTCGTCTCGCCGGCATCTTCACGGAGCGTGACGTGCTGATGCGGGTGGTGGGGCCGCAGCGGGATCCCGCCGCGACGACCTTGAAGGAGGTCATGACCACCGACGTGGCCTGCGCCCATCCTGACACGCTGGTGGACGAAATGCGTTCGGTGATGCGACAGTCGCGGATCCGTCACCTGCCGGTGGTCGACGGGGACCGGATCATCGGCATGATCTCGATCGGCGACCTCAATCGCGTGGAGCGGGACGTCCAGGTGGAGACGATCCGGTATCTGACGCAGTTCATGACGGTCAGCTGAGCGGAGCCGCGCCCCGTCGTCACTCCGGCCGCCAGCGCCGACGCCGCTTCTTCTCCGACTGCTTCTGCTTGGTTTCCTTGCGCCGACGTTTCATCGCGCGGGTGACGCGTCGGGGGCGTCGCGGCACGGGCTTCACCAGCGCCGCCGCGATCATCGTCCGCAACCGCTCCAGACATGACGCCCGGTTCTGCCGTTGGGTGCGGGCGTCGTCCGCCTGAATGACGAGTTCGTCGTCCTGCGTCAGGTACCGGCCCGCCTGATTGCGGAGCCGGGTCGCGGCGTCCTCGGGCAGTCCGTCAAGGTCGTTGATCCTGACCCGCAGGATCGCCTTGGTATTCACCTTGTTGACGTTCTGTCCGCCCGGTCCCGACGAGCGGACGTAGGTGAAGTCCAGCGTGTTGTCGCGAACGGTCACCCCGCCCGCGAGGGCGATCACGTTCGGCTCCGGATCAGGCTGGGCGGGGATCAGTTCGGACATCGGCGGCGGGCGGGCGCGGGGCGTGGTCGAGTATCATGCGGCGCGAGCAACTGTGCTCAGGACACTGTACGTCCTTCCGAAGGGACACCGCGTGAAACATCGTCGATCGATCCGGAAATCCGCGTGGATTCGCCTGTACGCCGCGGGACTCGCCGCCGCCATCGCCGTCACGGCGACGGCGCAGGATGACGAGTCGGCGGACTCGCCCTCCATCCCGGGATTCCAGCTGACCGATGACTTCGAGTTCCGCGTGCTCGCCGGGCCCTGGTTCGCCCGCGCCCGGGGGAAGACGTCACTCGCGGGATCCGGCGGCGCCGTGCGTCCCCTGGATCTCAAGCCGGAGCTGAATCTCGGCTCGTCGGAGACGATCTTCGACGGCGAGATCGACATCACCCGCGACCGCTGGCGGATCACGCTCGGCGCCTTCACGTTCGACACCTCCGGCGGCGGCGATTTCGAAGGACCCGCCGCGACCTTCGGGCCCGTCAACCTGACCTCCGGCGATGCGTACCTCTCGGATTTCGAGATGGACTCCTTCAGCTTCGATGTGCAGTACGAGTATCCGCTGGTGACGGGTCCTCCGATCTCGGACGGGCGACCCCGGGTTGAGATGACCCTGAACCCGCTCATCGGCTGGCGCTATGTCGACGTCGAGATGGCGCTGACCGAGGTCGGGGGGGCGTCGGTCGACACCGGCGGGTCGTGGGGGGCGCCCATGTTCGGCGTCGGGGTCGACATGCGTTACCGACCGGACGGCCGCATCCCGCTGCTGGATGAATTCCGCATGCACGCCAGCGTCGCGGCGGGACCCGCCCTCGGGGGCGACGGCGGCTCCGCCTGGCAGGTGCGAGGCGGGGTCACCCTCCAGTTCCATCCCAACGTCGGCGTGCTCGTCGGCTACCGACTCACCGAGGTCGACGTCGAGAACGACGGCTTCGATTTTGACGGCGGCCTGCAGGGACTTTTCATCGCGGCGAGCATTCAATTCTGAGCCGTTCGCCGGGCCCCGCCCGCCCCACCCGTTCTTTTCGTCCGCTCCGTCGCTCGATCCATGCCGTCCGACCCCCGTTCCTCGTCATCCCGGTCCGGCCGCCGCGCCCGCGGCAAACTCCGTCGCGCGCGGGTCCGTCATCTGCTGTTCACGGTCGGTCCCGATCGGCTGAGCGGCGGCCGCCTCGTGCGTCGGCACGCGAACGAGGTTGTTCACACGCGTGAACTGACCATCGCCTCCCCCCGCTGGCCGGCCGGACTCGACGGCGTCCGGATCGCGCACGTGAGCGACTTCCACCTCGGCCACCTCCTCCCGCTCGATCGCGCCCTCGCGGTGGCCGAACAGGTCGCCGACCTCGAACCCGACCTCGTCGCCGTCACCGGCGACACCGTGGACCTCGAGCATCGCGGCGCGCCGGATCTCTTTCGCGCCCTCGCCGACATCCGCGCGTCGCTCGGCACGTTCGTCGTTCTCGGCAACCATGATGAACTGCTCAACGGACGACGCCTCGCTCGCATCGCCGAAGACGCCGGCTGCATCGTGCTCGAGAACGACGCGGTCCGCGTCGTGCATGGCGAACACGAAATGCTCATCGGCGGACTCGCATGGACGAAGTCCGCCCGCCAGGCCCGCCGCGCCATGAAGCAGTTGTGCGGGGCCGAGCACAGCGCCGACGACGGTCCGCCCGTCGACCTGCTGCTGGCCCACAACCCCAAGGCGTTCCGCGCCGCGGCGGACCACGGCACGCCCCTCACGCTCGCCGGGCACACGCACGGCGGACAGGTCGCGTGGCGCGAGGGCTCCGACGCCAACCTCGCGTTCGCACACCGACGCTCGATGGGCTGCTTCGAACACGAGGGGAGCTGGCTGTACATCACCGCCGGCGTCGGATCGTGGTTCCCGCTCCGCGTCAATGTGCCCCGCGAGATCGCCCTGCTCACCGTCCGCCACGGCGCGGACGACGCGCCCCCACGAAACGGAGCCGACTGACGTGCGCCGACCGCCCCTCATCATTCTCGACGGTCCGATGGGGACGGAGCTGGACCGGCGCGGCGTCGACGTGACGCTGCCCCTCTGGTCCGCCCGCGCTGTCGTCGATGCTCCGGACGTCATGCGGGCGATCCATATCGATCACCTGCGGGCGGGGGCCCGGGTGATCACGGCCAACACCTTCCGCACTACGCCGCGCACGATTGGTCGCGCAGATCCGACGCTCGACGCCGCGGATCTCACCACCCGCGCGGTGGAGATCGCCCGGACGGCGCGCAACGAGGCCGCGCCGTCGGCGCAGGTGGTCGGGTCGATCGCGCCGCTGGAGGATTGTTACGAGCCGGATCGCGCGCCGGACGAGGCGACGTGCGCGCGGGAGCACGCGGAACAGATCGAGATTCTGCTCGCGGCGGGCGTGGACGCGGTGCTGATCGAGACGATGAACGCCGCCCACGAAGCCCGGGCCGCGGCGGCGGCGGCGGCGCGGCTCGCTCCGGGGCGGTGGATGATCAGTTTCTGTCTGCGGGCGGACGGCGAGCCGGGCGTGTTGCTGTCAGGCGAATCGGTCGAGACGGTGGGGGCGGGGCTGGACGGGGCGTCGGCGATCGGCGTGAACTGCGTGGCGGCCCCGTCGATCACGCCGCACGTCCGCTGGCTGGCCGATCGCGCGGCGTCGCGGCAGCGGGTGCTCGCGTACGGCAACGTCGGGCGCCCGGACGCGGAGAAGGGGTGGGTGAACACCGACGCGGTCGATCCTGACCGGTACGCGGCGTACGCGCAGGAGTGGCGTGACGCCGGGGCCTCGATGATCGGCGGCTGCTGCGGCACGACCGTGGCGACGATCACCCGGCTGCGGGCGAAGCTGACGAGCTGACCGGCCCGTCCGGACGTCAGCCCGCCGGACGTGAATTCCGTCGGAACAGCGCCACGAATTCGCGGATGACGTGGTAGCTCATCGGAATCAGCAGCACGCCGAACGCGGTGGCGAGCACCATGCCGCCGAAGACGGCGACGCCGATCGCCTGCCGGCTGTTCGCCCCGGCCCCGGTCGCGATCACGAGCGGCGCGGTGCCGAGCACGAACGAGAGGGCGGTCATGAGAATCGGACGGAAACGAAGGCGGGACGCTTCGATCGTGGCCTCACGGACCGATTCGCCGCTCTTCCGTCGCTCCTCCGCGAACTCGACGATCAGGATCGCGTTCTTGCAGACGAGGGCGACGAGCAGGACGAGGCCGATCTGCGTGTAGACGTTGATGTCGAGGCCGAACGCCCACGTGGCCCCGAGCGCGCCGGCGACGCCCACGGGGGCGGTGGCCAGAATCGCGACGGGGGTGATCCAGCTCTCGTACTGCGCGGCGAGGAACAGGTACGCGAAGACCACCGCCAGCGCGAACACGAACGGCGCGAGTCCGGCCGTCTCCTGCTGCTGGTAGGTCATGCCCGTCCATTCGACGCCGAAGCCCGCGGGAAGCTGCTGTTCCGACAGCTGCTCCATCACCTGCACCGCCTCGCCCGACGACGCTCCCGCCGCCGGCTGTCCGGTGACCGAAGCGGAGGGATACAGGTTGTACCGGAAGACGGCCGGCGGTCCGACCGTGTTGCGGACCTCGGCCACCGCGCTCATCGGGATCAGCCCGCCGTCGCGGTTGCGCATCTCGAGCCGACGGAGGTCGTCGATCTCGTCGCGGAACGAGGCGTCCGCCTGCGCCCGCACCTGGTAGGTGCGTCCGAAGAGGTTGAGGTCGTTGACGTAGGTGGAGCCGAGGTTGGTCTGCAGCGTCTCGAAGACGGTGGTGAGCGGCAGGCCGAGCCGTTTGACCTTGGTGCGGTCGATGTCGATGAACAACTGCGGCGACTGGGCGCGGAAGCCGGAGAAGAGATTGGCGATTCGCGGATCCGCCGTCGCCGCGCCGATGAGATCGTCCGTCGCCTGCTGCAGCACGATCGGTCCGGCGTCGGAGCGATCCTGCACCCGGAGGTCGAAGCCGCCCGCGATGCCGAGGCCCTGGATCGCCGGGGGACGGAACGGGAACATGATCGCCTCCGGACGCCCGCCGATCGACCGTCCGATCCGCCCCATGATCGTTTCGATCTGCAGTTCGCGGCTGGTGCGATCCTCCCAGGGATCGAGCGTGGCGATGAGCGTCGCCGCGTTGGGCTGCAGGACGCCGGAGATGATGGAGTTGCCTCGAATCGACACCACGTCGGTCACGCCGGGCGTGTCGACCACCGTTTTTTCGATGTCGTTCACCAGCGCGTTCGTTCGCGCAAGCTTGGCGGCGTCAGGCAGCTGGACGTTCACGAACACCAGTCGCTGATCCTCGTCGGGAATGAAGCCCGAGGGGAGATTCAGGAAGCCCCACACGCTCGCCGCCCCGAGCCCGCCGATCACGAGCAGAGCGAGCACGCTCACCCGCAGGGCGACCTTCGTGAGTCCCACGTACACCGTGGTCGCGGCGTCGATCACGCGGTTGATCAGCCGGAAGGGCGCCCAGGGACGCTTCTTCTCCTTCCGCAGCAGCACGCCGCACAACGCGGGGCTGAGCGTCAACGCGTTGACGCTCGACAGGACGGTCGCGATCGACAGCGTCACGCCGAACTGCCGGTAGAGCTCGCCGGTCATCCCCGGCAGCGTGGCGGTGGGCACGAAGACGGCGAGCAGCACCAGCGTCGTCGCGATCACGGGCCCGGTGATCTCCTCCATCGACTGACGCGCGGCGTCCTTCGGTTCGAGGCCCTCCTGTTCGATCAGACGCGACGTGTTCTCCACGACCACGATCGCGTCGTCGACCACGATGCCGATCGCGAGCACGAGGCCGAACAGCGTCAGCATGTTGAGCGAGAAACCAAGCGCGTAGAGCACGGCGAGCGTGCCCACGATCGACACCGGAATCGCCGCCCCCGGGATCAGCGTCGCGCGGAAGTCCTGGAGAAAGAACCACACGGTCAGGAACACGAGGATCGCCGCGATGATGAGCGTGTTCACCACGCCCTGAATCGACGCGGTGACGAAGGTCGTGAAGTCGTAGGTGACTTTGGCGTCGACGCCCTCGGGGAACTCGGGCCGCAGATCCTCCAGCGCGGCGCGGACGCCGCTCGCGACGTCCAGCGCGTTGGTGCCGGGGAGCTGGTAGATGCCGAACGCGGGCGACGGCGCGCCGTTCAGCGTCGATTCGGAGTCGTAGTCCTGGGCCCCGAGTTCGACGCGGGCGACGTCGCGCAACCGCAGCGTGCGCTGGTCCTCGCCGATCTTGATGATGATGTTCTCGAACTGTTCGACGGTCGAGAGCCGCCCCAGCGCGTTGATGGAGAGCTGGAAGCCGGCCGGGTCGTCGATCGGGGCCTGGCCCAGACGGCCCGCCGCGACCTGCACGTTCTGTTCGCGGAGGGCCGAGACGACGTCGCCGGTGGTGAGCCCCCGGGCGGCGAGCCGATCCGGATCGAGCCAGATCCGCATCGAATAGTCCTTCGCCCCGAACACCTGCACCGCTCCGACGCCCGGCACGCGGGCGAGCACGTCGCGGATCGAGATCGTCGCGTAGTTGCTCAGGAACAACTGGTCGCGGGCGCCGTCGGGGGAGAAGATCGAGATGACCATCAGCAGGCTCGTCGACTGCTTGGTCGTCGTGATCCCGTTGCGCCGGACCTCCTCCGGCAGCTTCGCCTCCGCCACCGCGACCCGGTTCTGCACGCGAACGGAGGCGAGATCGAGATCCGCGCCGATGCGGAACGTCACGGTGAGGACGTAGCGGCCGCTGTCGGAACTCGTCGACGACATGTAGAGCATGTCCTCGACGCCGTTGACTTCCTGTTCGATCGGCGCCGCGACCGTCTCCGCCACCGTCGCCGCGCTCGCGCCGGGATAGACGGTCGAGACCTGCACGGTCGGCGGCGCGATCTCCGGATACTGCTCCACGGGCAGCACGATCGAGGCGATGGTCCCCGCGAGCACCATGACGATCGCGAGGACCGACGCCATGACGGGCCGGTCGATGAAGATTCGACTGAACACGTCAGTTGTCTCCGTCGCCGGGGTTCGCGTCGTCGACGCTCGGGTCAGCCGGCGGCGCGTCGTCGGCGGGGGGCTCGAGCACCGTCACCGGACGACCGGGGCGGGCCCGCTGCAGACCCTCGACGATATACCGTTCGTCGCCGACGAGTCCCTCCAGGACGTGCACCCACCCGCCGTCGTGGCGATCGCCGAGCGTCACCGGCCGTCGCCCCACTTCATTGTTCTCGTTGAGCACGAGCACGTACTCGCCTTCGAGCCCGCGGGCCACGGCGTTCTCCCGAATGAGGACGGCGTCGGGCACGGTTTCGAACGGCACGCGTCCGCGGACGAAGAGGCCCGGGTACAGATCGCGATCCGCGTTCTCGATCACCGCCCGCACCCGCAGCGTCCCGGTCGTCGAATCAAGCTGGTTGTCGACGAAATCGATGCGGCCGAGGAAGGGATAGTCCGTCCCGTTCGCGAGCCCGATCTCGACCGGGATCACGTCCTCCTGGATCGTGCCGCGATCGCCACGCTTGAGGTACTGCAGCGTGATCTGCTCGCTGACGTCGAAGTACGCGTGAATCGGGTTCATCCGCACGATGGTGGCGAGGAGCGTGTCCTCCTTCGCCCCGACGAGATTGCCGACGTCCACGTTCGCCTCGCCGATCCGACCTCGAATCGGGGCGTTGACGACCGTATACGACAGGTTGAGTTCGGCGTCCGCCACGGCCGCGGCCGCGACGTCGACGTCCGCCTTCCGCTCCGCCACCTCCGCGAGCTGTTCGATCCGTTCGAGTTCGCTCACGGCGTTCTTCGCGAAGGCGTCCTCGACCCGCTTCAGCCGCGCCTCCGCCTTCGCCAGCTCCGCATCCGCCCGTGTCTTCGCCGCTTTCGTACGCTCCACCTCGATCCGGTAGGGATCCTGCTCGATCACGAAGAGCGGCGTCCCGGCCTCGATGTCCGTGCTCGGCTGGAACTCGATCTTCTCGAGGTAGCCCGGCACCCGCGCCCGAATCTCCGCCTCCTCCGACGCGGCCAGCGAACCGTTGTACCGAAAGTACGTCGTGACCTCGTCCACGCGCGGCGTCTCGACCCGCACGCCCGGCGGCGGCGGCGGACTCGGCGTCGATTCCTCTCGACAGGCGACGAGCGCCGTCGCAAGCAACGCCGCGGCGATCGTCAGCTGCAGCCCACGCGCCGATGCGGGTTGGAATCGATGGTCTGAATGTTGGATCACCGGACGGCCTCCAAGTCGCTGGAAAGGAGGCCGGATGATACGTCGGTGTGGGGGCGACGTGGCGCCTGATCAGGGATCGACGATCTTGTAGCCCACATCGGTCGGGTTGGGCACGACGGCCACCCGCACGTTCCCGTCCGTCGTGTGAAGCACGATGTCGTTGTCGCCGCCGTTGAGCGTCGCGTAGAGCCGATCGACCCGGGTGCCGGCGTGGATCAGCAGTTCACCGTACAGGGCGCGCACGAGCGCCTTGCCGCCGTCCGCCGCGCAGTCGAACGCGCCCTGCGACTCCGCCCGCACGCGGAAGTCGATGTCGCCGTCCATGTTCTGCACCGAGCACGGCTCCAGCATCGGCCAGTGCGTCATGACTCGGACGTGGCCGAAGCGGTTGGCGATGTCGACCGGACCCTGGTGATCGATCACCCAGACCTTCCCGTGGCTCGTCCGGACCATCACGTCGCCGACGGCCGGGGCCGTGATCTTCACATGGGCCCGCTGGAAGTGCGGCTCGGCGAAATCGGTGCCGGCCCGGACCATCAGCGTCGGACCAAGTTCACTGTCGACCATCTGGGCGCTGGCCGTGATCCGGTCGAGCGAATCCCGTCCCTCATCGTCGCGCAGCGCCGGGTTCGTGAACGCCCGTGTGACGACGACCTCCGCCTTCTCCAGATTCGGATTCGCCCGGATGATCACGTCGCCGCGAAAGGACTCGACGTCGATCGCGAGCGGCTGGGCGGTGGTGGCGGCGAACGCGATGGGATCGTCGGTCCGCGTGATTGATCCGCACCCGCTCAGGAACAGCAGGCAGAGCAGGCCGGACAGGACGGTCGGGAACGAAAGACGCAAAGGCATCTGCGGCAATCCTCGATCGAAGGCCAGGTGAAGAGCGGGACCGGACCCGTGCTCTATCGGCGGATTCTACGATGACCGCCACCTTCGCGGGCGAATCGCCGGCCGGCGTCGCCGGTATCCTTCGCGTGGCGGACATCCCCTCCGCCCCAGGAGTCTGTCATGCCCCGTCTCCCGCTGATTCCCGCCGCCGCCCGCCACGCCGCGCTCGTGCTCATGCTCGCCGCTCCGGTCGGCGCGGCGGACCGGTACCGCGTGACGCTGCCTCCCGACGCGCCGCCCGTCGAGCGGGCCGGACGACTCATCCTCTTCTTCATCCTCGACGACGCTCACCCGCGGCGGGAGCCGGTCGATGCGCCGTTCTTCTCCGATCCTCAGCCCATCGCCTCCATCCCGACCGGCCCGATCGCGCCCGGCGAGACGATCGAGATCGTCCGTCCCCTGGAGACGCCCGGCGGCGCCGCGACCCGCCGGCTCGACGATCTCGACGGCGCGATCCGCGTGCAGGCGTTCCTCGATGTCGACGACACGGAACGCAACCGCATGGCGGGCCCCGGGAATCGGTGGTCCGCCGAAGTCCTCGAGAACGTCCGGCGCGACGCCGACGACACGGTCCGTCTCACGCTCGATTCGATCGTGACCGTCCGGCCGCCCCGCGACGCCGAGGGCGTGCGGTACGTCGAGCTCGAATCGCCGATGCTCAGCGACGTCCTCGGTCGACCGACCGTCCATCGCGCGGGCGTGGTGCTTCCGCCGGGGTACGACGATCCCGCCCAGGCCGAGCGACGGTGGCCGACGGTGTACGAGATTCCCGGTTTCGGCGGCACCCATCGCGGCGCGTCCCGGCGCGGCCGCATGATCGCACGCAATCCCGACGCCGCGCTGCCCGTGGTCACCGTCGTGCTGGATCCCGAGAACGGCCTCGGGCACCACGCATTCGTCGACAACGCCCTGCACGGTCCGCGCGGCCGCGCGTTGGTCGAGGAATTGATCCCGCACCTCGAGGCGACGTTCCGGCTCGACGCGAGGCCGGCCGCGCGGATCGTCACCGGCCATTCCTCCGGCGGCTGGTCGTCGTTATGGCTGCAGCTCGCGTGGCCGGAGGTGTTCGGCGCCTGCTGGTCAAGCGCGCCGGACCCGGTCAGCTTCGACGCCTTCCAACGTACCAACATCTACACGGATGACTCGATGTACGTCGCCCCGGACGGGGCCCCGACCCCGTCCTACCGCCGGCGCGGCGAAGTGCGCATGACCGTCCGCGAAGAAGCCCGGATGGAATGGGCGATCCATCCCGACGGCGCCTCGGGCGAGCAGTGGGATACGTGGGATGCGATGTTCTCGCCGCCCGATCCCGCCACCGGCCTCCCCGCCCGGATGTTCGATCGCGTCACCGGCGTGATCGACCGCGATATCGTCGAGCAGCACTGGTCGGCGTTCGACATCGCAAAACGCGTGGACGCGGACTGGGCGACGCTCGGACCGATCATGCAGGAGCGGGTGCGTCTGGTGTGCGGCGACGCGGACTCGTATTACCTCAACGAGGCGGTGGCGAGGCTGCAGGCCGTCATCGCCCGCCGCAGCGCCGACGCCGACGCCGACCGAGCGCCGGGCGACGGTTACATCTGGCTCGTCCCCGGGGCCGATCACGGCACGGTGATCGGCGCCCGCCGCGAACGCTGGCGCAACGAGATGCTCGCCTACCTGGCGTCGATCGAGTCCGCCCCCGCCGCTGCTCCGACCGACCACTGAACGAGAACGCCGACGATCCGCTCCTCCGTCGAATCGCCGGCGTGTATGGACGTCCATCAGGTCAACCGTCGTCGCAGGCGCCCCATGCGGCGAGGAGCGTGGCGAGGTCCGCCTCGTCCACGGCGCCGTCGTCATTGAGATCACCGGGGCAGAACGCGCCGCACTCGCCCCAGCCGCCCAGCACGACCGCGAGGTCCAGCGGACCGACCCAGCCGTTGCCGTTGAGATCTGCGGGACAGACGCACCCGTCGATCTGGGCGTTGATTTCGCTGCGAATCGCCGCCACCAGGCCCTCGACGTTCTGACGCGTGTCCTCGACCGCGAAGATCCCGACGAGGCCGCGCTCCGTGTCGATCCACGGCGTGAATCCGAAGGCGCCGGGACTCGAGAAGATCGTCGCCGGCGCGCCCGGGACGGGACTGTTGTCCAGCCAGCAGCCGACGCCGTAGTCCGACACGCCCTCCAGCGGCGTCGAGAAGATCGGCGGGCCGCCGGACTGGTTCGACAGCATCGCGTCAATCGCATCCGCCGTCAGAACCGCCTCGCCGCGTTCGTTGACGCCGCCGGCCGCGATCATCTGCAGGAACGCGTAGTAGTCGTCGAGCGTGCTTCGCAGTCCGCCGCCGATCCCCGGATTGTCCGGACCGCCGGCGACCGTCCACGCGGTGGCTTCGAGTCCGAGCGGCGACGCGATGTGGGTCTCGAAGTACGTCGCCCACGGGACGCCCGCCGCGACTTCCACCGCCGCGCCCGCCGCGTGCATCGACACGCCGCCGTAGCCGAACATGACGCCCGGTTCGTACACGAGGGGCGTCTGACCAAGCTGCGCCGCCGCGCCCTGCAGATCGACGCGCGGCGAATAAATGACCCCCACGTTCCCCGGCAGCCCCGCGGTGTGGCTCATCGCCTGCCGGACCGTGATCGCGGACTTGTCCGGCGTGTCGAACGACGGCACGTGCACGCTGATCGGCGTGTCGAGCGTGAGGAGCCCCTGGTCGACCGCCGTCATCACCGTCGCTCCGCTCATCCACTTCGTCGCGCTTGCGATCCGAACCTGCGTATCGGAGGCGAAATCGCCGACCGCAATGAGATGCACGATTTCGCCGTCGCGCGCAATCAGCAGCGCGGCGCCGGCGATCGGCGTCTCTGTCACCACCGTCTCCGCCGTCACAGCGTTCGCGAGCCACGCGTCGATCAGTGTGAAATCGATCAGACAATTCGGTCCGACCGTCGCCGTCGTCAACCCGATGAGCGCAGATGCAAGCATGACGCAACCTCCGCCCGTCCTACGACGCGCGGCGGTCCGACGTCCCCGATGATCTCGAAATCACGCCAGTCAGCCGACCTTGCAGCGTCCATCCTCGCACGCGGCGTCGCTCCGGCCCGTCAGTGTCAGCCGGTATCGGGCGAAGAATCGATAGAGGGCGTCGAAGATCGGACGCAGTCCGGGCCAGCCCGTGGGGGCGAGCAGCCAGCCGAGACCGACCGCCCGGTAGGCGCCGCGGAAGACCTCCATCCCGTCGACAACCTCGCCGTCTTCGTTGACACCGTGGATCGATCCCATCACGTCGTCCATGGTGCGACCGTAGATGGTCGGGTCGAAGTCGTCGGCCGTGATGTCCACGAGGCACAGTCGGCCGCGCCCCTTGTCGAGCTTCTGCATGAACTTCGCTTCGCGCTTGCACAGCGGGCAGTCCCCGTCGATGAGCACGGTGAACTCCGGCGTCGTCTCGGAAGACACGTCGTGGGCGGCGGCGGGAGCGGGAGCGGTGGTGGTGGTCGTCATGGGTGGCATCTCGGTGTGTATTCGTTTCGCCCCGGGCGGCGGATTCGCTCGGTTTTCTACGCGGTACGATGGCCTTTCCATGGCGCCGGCCAGCGACATATCGCCGTCTGACTCGTCCGTATCGGACGTTCCGCCGCGCTGGCGCCTCGGCTCCATCGGATTCGCGTATCCGGGCTGGAACGGGCCGTTCTATCCCCGGGGGGTGGATGGTCCACGGCGGCTGCAGTTCTACGCGGGGCACTTCGACACGATTGAGCTTGACACCACGTTCTACGCGATCCCTGCCCCGCACGTGGTCGAACGGTGGCGGGACGTCACGCCGGACGACTTCACGTTCTGTCTCAAGGCGCCGCGCGACATCACCCACGGCGTCGCCCTCGGCGTCGACTGGCCCGGTCCGCGGCCGCGTGAGAACGCGACCGAACTCGCCGGGGGGGCCGCCGCGCGCAGCTTCGATGCGTTCCTCGAGGTCGCCCAGGGTCTCGATCACAAGCTGGCGGTGATCCTCTTCCAGTTTCCGCCAACGTTCGATGCGTCGGCGCGGAATGATCTCGAACGCTGGATCGAGCGTCTGCCGCGCGAGGCGGCGCGATACGCGGTCGAACTGCGGCACGATTCGTGGTGGACCCCGGAGACCGCCGCGCTGTTCCGGGCGCACGACGTGGCGTGGGTCGCGGGCGACGAGCCGACGCCGGGGGTGGCTTCGCTCGCGCCGACCGAGATCAACGACGCCAACGCGTATCAGCCCCGACGGGTGGTCGCGACGACGGACTGGCTGTACGTCCGCTGGGTCGGGCGGCACGATCAGTACGAGACCACGAGCGAGGAGGTCGTCGATCCGACGGCCCGGCTCGCGTGGTGGGTCGATCGGCTCGGCCGCGAGCGGGCCCGATCGGCCGCGACGGGTCGACCGATCGGGGAGGTCTTCGGTCTCGTGGGCAACACCTACGCGGGTCACGCGCCCGCCACGCTCCGACGGCTGCAGGATCTGCTCGATCTGCCCGTCAGCCGCGCCTCGCTCTTCGACTGAGCGACCTACCATCCCCCGTCGTGCCTTCAACCCCGCTGATCCAACTCACCGACGCCGGCTTCTACTGCGAGGCGGGCGGATTCCATATCGACCCCTGGCGGCCCGTCGATCGGGCGGTGATCACGCACGCGCACGCCGATCACGCCCGGCGCGGCTCGCGGGCCTACCTCTGCGCGGCGGACGGCGCCGGCGTGCTTCGCATCCGCATGGGGGCCGACGCCGTCATCGAGACGCTCCCGTACGGTGAAACGACGACCATCGGCGACGTCGCGGTCTCGCTGCATCCCGCGGGACATCTGCTCGGCTCCGCCCAGGTGTGCGTCGAACACCACGGCGAACGCTGGGTCGTGAGCGGCGACTACAAGGTCCAGGCCGACGCCACCTGCGCCGCGTTCGAACCCGTCTCCTGCGACGTGTTCATCTCGGAATGCACCTTCGGCCTCCCCATCTACCGCTGGCCGGACGCCGCCGACGTCTTCGCCGAACTGCACGACTGGTGGCGGGCCAACCAGGCCGACGGCCGCACGAGCATCGTCTACGCCTACTCCCTCGGCAAGGCGCAGCGCGTGCTCGCGGGACTTGATCCCGCCTGCGGTCCGATTCTACTGCACGGCGCGGCGGTCCCGCTCACGGAGGCGTATCGCGCCGCCGGCGTCGACCTCCCCCCGGCGGAACATGCGAACGCCGAAACGGCGAAGGCGACGCGCGGCCGCGCCCTCGTCATCGCACCGCCGTCGGTCGCGACGTCGCCGTGGCGACGCAAGTTCGGCGACACGTCCGACGCGATGGCCTCCGGCTGGATGCAGATTCGCGGGACGCGTCGCCGGCAGAGTCTCGATCGCGGCTTCGTCATCTCCGATCACGCCGACTGGCCGGGCCTGCATGATGCGATCGAATCGACCGGCGCAGCGCGGATCGGCGTCACCCATGGCTACGTCGATCCGCTCGCCCGGTTCCTGCGCGAGCAGGGCCGCGACGTCGACATCTATCGCACGCGCTTCGCCGGCGAACTCGACACGCCGGCGGATGACGAGGAGGACGTCGCGGAGGCGGCGCCGTGAAGCGGTTTACTGAACTCTACGCGGCCCTGGATCGCACGACGCGGACGACGGAGAAGGTCGCCGCGCTTCGAGACTACTTCGCTGAAGCGCCGCCCGAGGACGCGGCGTGGGCGCTGGCGTTTCTCACCGGACGGCGGTTCCGTCGCCCGATTTCATCGAAGACGCTGCGGGCGTGGGCGGCGGAGGCGGCCGGACTGCCGGCGTGGCTGGTGGATGAGTCGTACGCGGCGGTGGGTGACTTGTCCGAGACGCTCGCCCTGCTCCTCCCCGAACCGGAAGATGCGGTCGACCTCCCGCTGCACCGGATCGTCGCGGAACGCGTCGAACCCCTGCGCGATCTGCCGGACGCCGAGCGGCGGGCCCGCGTCGAACAGACCTGGCGCGAACTCGCCCGCGACGAACGCTATCTCTGGCATAAGCTTGTCCTCGGCGGATTTCGGGTCGGCGCGGCGACAAAGCTCGTCACGCGGGCGCTCGCCGAGGCGGCGGATGTCGAGCCCGCCGTCATGGCCCACCGTCTCATCGGCCAGTGGACGCCGACGGCGACGCAGTTCGAAGCATTCATCGCGCCCGCCCACGAATCGGACGATCCGGTTCGCCCGTACCCCTTCGCCCTCGCCTCCCCGCTCGAAGCAGAGCCGGCGTCGCTGGGTCCGATCGACGACTGGCGGTTCGAATGGAAGTGGGACGGCGTCCGGGCCCAGCTCATTCGACGGGCGGGCCGGACCGTCGTCTGGTCGCGCGGCGAGGAACTCATCACCGATACGTTCCCGGAATTGCGGGGCGTGGGCGATCTGCTCCCCGACGGCGTCGTGCTCGACGGCGAGATCCTCGCGTGGGATGACGACGCCCCGCTCTCGTTCCATGATCTTCAGCGCCGTCTCGGCCGCCGGAACGTGGAGCCGATGCTCTTCGCCGACACGCCGATCGTGTTCCAGGCGTTCGATCTGCTGGAACGCGACGGCGAGGACTGGCGCGAACGCGGCTTCGACGAACGCCGCGCGGCCCTCGAACAGATCGTCCTTGACGCCGCGGACGACGCCCTGCGTCTCTCGACGCGGCTGACGCCCGCGTCCTGGGACGACGCGGCGGTCCGGCAGCGTGACGCGCGTCGGATGCGGACCGAGGGGCTGATGATCAAGCGGGCGTCGTCGACGTATCACGTCGGACGCGTGCGTGGCGACTGGTGGAAGTGGAAGGTCGATCCCTACACGATCGACGCCGTCCTGATCAACGCCCTGCCGGGCTCCGGCCGGCGGGCGAGCCTCTACACCGACTACACCTTTGCGGTGTGGGACGGCGATGAACTCACGCCGATCGCGCGGGCGTACTCGGGGCTGACCGATGCGGAGATCCGCGAAGTCGACCAGTACGTGCGCACCGCGACCGTCTCGCGTCATGGACCCGTCCGGGTCGTGCGCCCGGAGCGCGTGTTCGAACTGGCGTTCGAAGGCGTGCAGACCTCGCCCCGCCACCGCTCCGGCGTCGCCCTCCGCTTTCCGCGGATCCATCGGGCGCGGCCGGACAAGTCCGCGCGCGAGGCCGACACCATCGACGCCCTCCGCAGCCTCATCGACGGAAGGACGACCTCGTGAGTCGGGTCCGCGAATGGTTTGAAGCGGACGGCCGCGCGCCGTTCGACTTCCAGCGCGACGCGTGGGACGCCTACCGCGCCGGCGACAGCGGTTTGCTCCATGCGTCGACCGGGGCCGGGAAGACGCTCGCGGCGTGGATCGGACCGCTGCTCGAGTACGAGGCGGAGTCCCCCGATCCTGACGAGGCGCCGCCGCTCCGCGTGCTGTGGATCACCCCGATGCGCGCGCTCGCCAACGACACCGCCCACGCCCTCCGCGCGCCGATCGAAGCGCTCGACTGGCCGTGGCGGGTCGAGCTGCGCACCGGCGATACGTCAGGCACGCTCAAACGGAAACAACTGCAGCGCCTGCCGACCACGCTCATCACCACGCCCGAAAGCCTGTCGCTGCTGCTCTCCCATCCCGGCGCAGATGCGCGGTTCGGATCGCTTCGCGCCGTCGTGGTCGACGAGTGGCATGAGCTGCTCGGTTCGAAGCGCGGCGTGCAGACCGAACTCGGCCTCGCCCGGCTTCGCACGATCGCGCCGCAGATGCGCACCTGGGGACTCTCCGCCACGCTCGGCAACCTCGACGAGGCGATGTCCGCTCTGCTCGGTCCGCAACGGGCGTCGACCGGACGACTCGTCCGCGGCCGAATGACCAAGGCGGTCCGCGTCGACACCGTCCGCCCCGCCACCATGGATCGCTTTCCCTGGGCCGGGCACCTCGGCCTGAAACTGCTGCCGCAGGTCATCGACGTGGTGGAGCAGGCGGGGACGACGCTGCTGTTCACGAACACCCGTTCGCAGGCGGAGCTGTGGTTCCACGCGCTGGTGACCGCCGCGCCGGCGTGGGTGGATCAACTCGCCATCCACCACGGCTCGCTCGATCGCGAGGTGCGTGAGAAGGTGGAGCGGATGCTCGACGCGGGCGAACTGCGTTGCGTCGTCTGCACGTCGAGTCTCGATCTCGGCGTCGACTTCCTGCCGGTGGAGCAGGTGGTGCAGGTCGGCAGTCCGAAGGGGATCGCCCGCATGTTGCAGCGGGCGGGTCGATCGGGACATCAGCCGGGGGCGGAGAGCCGGATCGTCGGCGTGCCCACGAACGCGATGGAGCTGGTCGAATTCTCCGCCGCGCGGGAAGCGGGACTGCGGGCTCTGCGGGCGGACGGCGACGATCGCGGTCTGGAGGCGCGGCGGCCGGTCGACCGCCCGCTCGATGTGCTCGCGCAACATCTCGTCACGATTGCGATGGGCGACGGGTTTGACGAGACGAGGCTCCGCGATGAAGTGCGCACGACCCATGCGTACGCCGCGCTGTCCGATGAAGAGTGGTCGTGGGTGATGGACTTCGTCGTGCGCGGCGGATCATCGCTGAAGGCGTACGACCAGTTCGCCCGCGTCGTGCGCAACGACGACCGGTGGCGGGTGGAGTCGAAGACCATCGCCCGGACGCATCGGCTTTCGATCGGTACGATCACGGGCGATGCTTCCATGAAGGTGAAGTTCATCAAAGGGGCGACGCTGGGGACGATCGAAGAGACGTTCATCGGACGCCTCCGCAAGGGCGACCAGTTCTTCTTCGCGGGTCGACGGCTCGAGTTCGTCCGGTCGCGCGGGCTGACCGCATACGTGCGGCGGGCGACGAAGAAGGCGAAGGGCGCCGTGCCGCGCTGGGGCGGCGGACGGAGCCCGCTCTCGACGAAACTCGCCACGGGCGTGCGGGCGCGACTGGATGAAGCGCGGCGGGGGATCTACGCCGACGAAGAGATGGCGCTCGTCCGCCCGATCCTCGAACTGCAGCAACGCTGGTCGCGAATCCCCGCCGCGGATGAGACGATGATCGAACGCGTGCACGACCGACGCGGCTGGCATGTGTTCATCTATACGTTCGCGGGCCGGCTGGCGAACGAGGGGCTCGCGGCGTTGTTCGGAAAGCGCATCACCGACCGCCGCGCCTGTTCCGTGATGATGAACGGCAACGACTACGGCGTCGAGCTGACGTCGTCTGATCCGCTCGATCTGGGCGAGTCCGCCTGGCGGGAGGTGTTGTCGACGGCGGGGCTGCTCGACGACCTGCTCGCCTGCGTGAACGATACGGAGCTGGCCCGCCGGCGTTTCCGTGCGATCGCACAGATCGCCGGGCTCATCCATCCCGGGTATCCCGGCGACGGCAAGTCGACGCGACACCTGCAGGCGTCGAGCAACCTCTTCTTCGACGTGTTCCTCGATTTCGATCCCGGGAATCGGCTGCTCGACCAGGCGCGGCGGGAGGTGCTGGAGCGTGAACTCGAATTCACGCGTCTGGAGGACGTGCTCGCCCGCATCGAGGCGGAGCGGCTGGTGCTCATCGAGCCGGCCCGGATCAGCCCCTTGTCGTTTCCGCTCTGGGCGGAGAGTATTCGCACCCAGCAGACGAGTTCGGAGTCGTGGTCCGAACGCATCGAACGGATGGCCGCGTCGCTCGAGGCGGCCGCGGATCGCGAGGCCGAAGAGAAGGAGACGGCGAGCCATGTCGGCCCCGCACGTTGAACCGACGATCGAATGGGCGAGGCGACGGCTTGTGCTGCGCGGCGACGGATCGATCCACGAGCCGGATCACGCGACGGCCTACGTGGCGGATGTTCACCTCGGCAAGGCGGAGGCGTTCCGCGCGGCGGGCGTCGCGGCGCCGTCGGGGGTGGACGAGGCGGGCTTCGCGCGACTGAACGCGTTGCTCGAGGCGACGCGGGCCGTGCGTCTGATCATCCTCGGCGATCTCTTCCACGCCCGGGCCGGACGCACGCCGGACCTCGACCGGGCGTTCGTCGCCTGGCGCCGCTCATGGCCGTCGGTGGCGATGACGCTGGTGCGGGGCAATCACGATCGCGGGGCGGGCGATCCGCCCCCGGACGCGAACATCGATTGCGTCGATGAACCGTGGGTCGATGACGCGACGGGCGGGCGGCTTGCGCACGATCCCGTTGTAAGCGCGGGCGCCGAGTCGCCGACGATGTGCGGGCACATCCATCCATCCGTCGCCGTGCGACTGCCCGGCGGGCGGCTGCGGGCGCGGTGTTTCGTGGCGGGACGGGCCCGGCTGATCCTGCCTGCGTTCGGACCGTTCACGGGCGGCGCGCGAATGGCGTTCGACGAAGCGGATCGGATCTTCGCGCTGGTTGACGGCGGGGTGGCGGAGGTGACGCGTCTGGTGGAGCCGGTCCGGCGGCGGGAACGCGTGATGTAGCGCGGCGGTCAGGTGGGCCGGGGGGCTTCGAGCAGGGTCCGGGCGACGCGGGGGGCTTCGGCGGCGGTGGTCGCGAAGCCGTCGGCGCCGAGCGTGCGCCAGACATCGGGGAAACGGACGATGGCGCGTCCGCCGACGAGGACGGGCGTATCGCGCTCCCCGCGGATGGTCGTGATGAGATCGGCGGTCTCGCGCAGCCAGAGCGACGACGTGATCGAGATCGCGAGCAGGTCCGCCTCGAAGTCGTGGAGGCTGAGGGCGACATCGGGGGCCGGCATGTTGCCGCCGAGATCGATCACCCGCCAGCCGTCCATTTCGAAGAAGTCGGCGACCATGCGGACGGCCACGGCGTGGAGTTCGCCGCCCACCGCACAGGTGACGACCGTCGCGTCCTGTCGCCGTTCACTCGACGTCATGTCCAGCAGCGTGGTCATGGCGCGTTCCGTGGCGTTGGTGGCGGTGTGCTCTTCACCGACGGAGATCTCGCCGCGATGCCACAGGTCGCCGATCTCACGCTGGGACGCCGCGAGGACGTGGAGGTAGATATCGGGGATCGCCGCGCCGTTCTTCACCGCGTCGAGCAGGAGGTCAAGCCCTTCGCGGCGCTCGCCGCTGAGGATCCGCTCGAGGTACTGAAGCTGCAGGCGACGGAGGTCCGCGGGAGCTTCCGGGGGCGGCGGGAAGACTTCATCCGGATGATCGACGGCGTCGAGCGCCCGGTCGATGATCGCCGCCGCGCCGTCCGCGGCGTCCGTCGCGAACTCCTCCGCCAGCACGTCGCGGAGTGCGGTCAGGGCGTCAATCACATAGTGATCCATGCCGCGGTCGAGTTGCGGGGCGTTGCGGATCGAGATGAGGTAGTCGGCGAGCACGAGCGGCTCGTTCATCGCGACGGCCTGGGCGAGGAACCGGATCTGGGTCTCGATGGCCCCGGTCCAGAGTCGTCGTCCGTCGCCGTCGATCGTGGACCGGCTGTCGCTCTCCAGCAGCCGGTCGACGGTCCACTGCGCGAGCGAGCGGGCGCTGCGTTCGAGCTGGACGCTGGTGATGCGATCGAGATCGTTCATGCCGGATATGCGGAGCGGGACGGAACGGGAAACGCGAATGCGAGGCGTATCATATCCCGTCCCGCAGCATGACGTGCGGCAAAACGAAAGGACGGACGGAGCAGCCTGGGTGGCGGGTGGCTGCTCCGTCCGCGAAAAACATCAGGGGTTGTCGAAACGAAGGACGATCAGTTCGGGAGGATCACGGCGTCGAGGACGTGGATCACGCCGTTCGACGCTTCGATGTCCGCGTTGATGACGCGGGCGCCGTTGACCATCAGCTGACCCGCTTCGAGCGAGATCGTGACCCGGTCGCCCTGCAGGGTCTTCGCGGTCTGGGCGGCCAGGGCCTGCTCCGAATAGATCCGACCCGGTACGACGTGGAACTTCAGGATGTCCACGAGCTGATGCTTGTTCTCCGGCTTCAGCAGCGTTTCGACCGTGCCCGCCGGGAGCGCGGCGAAGGCGGCGTCGGTCGGCGCGAAGACCGTGAACGGTCCCTTGCCCTGGAGGGCTTCAACCAGACCGGCGGCGTCGAGCGCGGCGGCGAGGGTGCTGAACGAACCCGCGGCGGCGGCGGTCTCGAGAATCGTGCTGGTGGACGGCATGATCACCGAATCGATCACATGAATGACGCCGTTCGAGCACTTGATGTCCGTCTTGACGACCTTCGCGTTGTCAACCATCACGCCCCGCGAGGTCGCAATGTCAATCCGCTGACCGTTCAGCGTCGTGGCGCCGGTCTTCGTGACGACGTCCTTCGCCATCACCTTGCCCGGGACGACGTGGTACGTGAGGATCGCCGTCAGCAGTCCCTTGTTCTCCGGCTTGAGCAACGCGTCGATCGTGCCCTTGGGGAGCTTCGCGAACGCCTCGTCAGTCGGCGCGAAGACCGTGAACGGACCATCACCCTGGAGCGGCTTCACGAGGTCGGCGGCCTTCAGAGCGGCGGCGAGCGTCTTGAAGCTGCCCGCTTTGACGGCGGTCGTGACGATGTCGTCGCCGCGATTCTGATCAACGACCGTCGCCGAGTTTCCGGCGTTGGCGGTCATGGTCGTGTTCATCGACTTCGAGTTGCACGAGCTCGGGCAGGCGAGGGCCGCGGTGGTGAGACCGGCGGCGGTGAGCGCAGCAATAGCGGAGATACGGTTCATCAGGAACCTCCTTACGTGGGGGAGAAAGACGATCTGGTCCTGAAGCAGGCGGCGGTCGCCGGCGTTCCAGCGGGGCCGCAGGGATGCTGAACGTGCATCCGCTTCACGCCCTGACTTCGGGGGTCGACCGCGGTCGGATTCAAAGCCGACTGAGAAAACCTCCGAGAGCCTCCCGCCCGAATCCGAACTCATCCCTGACGCGAACTCGCGACGATAGACAGTTCAGGCCATGGGCCAACCCCGCCAGGAGCCGACTCGATGACCAGCCGACGATCGACTCATCTCGCCCCGCAACCGCCGCGATGGACCGTGCTTGCGCTGCGGGCGGCGGGGGTGTACAACCTGATCTGGGGCGCGGCGGTCATCCTCTTTCCGCTCGCGTTCTTCCGGCTCGCCGACCTGCCGGAACCGACCTACCCCTCGATCTGGCAGTGCGTCGGCATGATCGTCGGCGTCTACGGTGTCGGCTACCTCGTCGCCGCCCGCGATCCCAACCGCCACTGGCCGATCGTCCTCGTCGGACTCCTCGGCAAGATCTTCGGCCCGATCGGATTCGTCATCACGGCCACGCGCGGCGAACTCCCCTGGTCCTTCGGCTGGACCATCATCTTCAACGACCTGATCTGGTGGGCGCCCTTCGGCGTGCTGCTCTGGTCGGCGATGTCCGCCGCGCAGATGCGCGTCTCGGCCGACGACCCCGGCCTGATGCCGAGCGACGCGATGACCGACGCGACCGACCAGCACGATCGCTCACTCGCCGAACGGTCGCGCGAACGGCCGCACCTCGTCGTCTTCCTGCGTCATTTCGGGTGCACCTTCTGTAAGGAGGCGCTCGCGGATCTGAAACAGCAACGCGCCGCGATCGAGGCGGACGGCGTCGGGATCGCGTGCGTGCACATGAGTCCCGAATCCGACGCGGCGGCGTTCTTCGCCGCTTACGACCTCGGCGACGTCCCCCGATTCAGCGACCCCGACCGCCGCCTCTACCGCGCATTCGAACTCCAGCGCGGACGATTCACGCAGCTCTTCGGCTGGCGCTCGTTCGTGCGCGGCGTCGCGGCGACGTTCGGCGGGCACGCGGCCGGAAAACTCCAGGGCGACGGCTTCCAGATGCCCGGCGCCTTCCTCGTCGCGGACGGTGAGATCGTCCGCGCTTTCCGACACGACTCCGCCGGCGATCGACCCGACTACTGCGAACTCGCGGCGTCGCCCGCCCCCCAGGCCGCCGCCGGGTGAGGTCTTTCGGATGAACCAGTTGCAAGCGACCGTCCTGTGGATCCACGCGTTCGCGACGCTCGCGATGGTCGGACTCATCTGGTTCGTGCAGGTGGTTCACTACCCGCTGATGGCGAAAGTGCCCGCGGACGCGTGGATCGCGTACCAGACCGGCCATGTCCAGCGCACCGGCTGGGTGGTGGGGCCGTTCATGCTGGCCGAAATTGCGTGCGTGGCCGCGATCTTCGCGCTGCCCGTGTTCAAGACGAATCCGGGGCTTGTGATCGTCGGCGCGGCGTTGCTCGCCGTGGTGTGGGGCTCGACCTGGCTCCTTCAGGTCCCTGCCCACAACGTGCTGGTGAAGACGCACGATCCTGACCAGATCACGAAACTGGTGAACACAAACTGGATCCGCACGATCGCGTGGACGGCGCGAGGCGTCGTCGCCCTGTGGTTGCTGTCCGTTGCGACGTCCACCCCGACGACGTGATCACGACGCGTCGAACGCCGGGTCATCGCATCGGAACTTGAGCCAGCCGCGCTCGCCCGAACCCCAGAATCCCAGGAAGTTCGCGTGCAGCATCAGGCGGGGCGCCGTGGTCGGGTCGCCGTACAGCGTGTCCCCCTGAATCGGACACCCGAGCCCGCCGGCGTCGCGTGCGGTCGCGGCGTGCACGCGAAGCTGATGGGTGCGTCCCGTCTCGGGCCGAAACTCGACGAGCGTCGTCCCGTCGTCGCGTCGTTCCGTCACCCGGTAGAGCGTGCGGGCCGGCTTGCCGTCTTCGTGGTCCACCTTCTGCAGCGGCCGGTTCTCCCAGTCGACGAGGAGCGGGAGATCGATCGCGCCTTCGTCGTCGTCGACGCGCCCGTCGAGGACGGCGACGTACGTCTTGCTGACCTTCCGTTGCATGAAGCGGCGCGACAGCGAGCGATGTGCGTCGCGGTTGCGGGCGTAGACCATCACGCCGCTCGTCTCGATGTCGAGCCGGTGGACGGTGAGCGGGCCGTCGGCGTCGGGCAGGGCGGCGCGGAGGCGGGTTTCGATGGAGTCGGACGCGTCGTCGCCGCGCCCCGGGACCGCCCGCACGCCGGGCGGTTTGACGATGACGACATAGTCCGGATCGACGTGCAGGACGCAGAGGCCCGGCGCGCCGGGGGCGGGGGGCGGCGCGACGATCGCAGCCCCGCGGGTGGGTCGGGTCGGCTGATCATCGCGCCGCGACATCGATCTCGCTTTCGATGACCGCCGCGCGCCGGTAGTCGTCCATCGCCATGATGATCGAGTCCGTCAGCGAACCCGCGTTGAAGGCGATGCGGGGCTGGGCGCGGATGGAGCGGTCGACGTGGAGGGGCAGGTCGAGGATCGGCCGGCCGAACGGCGGGACCGACCCGGGGACGAGGCCGGTCAGTTCACGCAACTCCTCGGCCGTGGCAAAACGCGTCTTCTTCGCGCCAAGGGCTCGCCGGAGCGCGGCGGAGTCCAGACTGCACGCCGCGCTGATGACGATGAGGTGGAACGCCTGGTTCCCCTTGATCACGAGCGCCTTGCCGCCCACGGCCAGCGGCTCGCCCCGTACGCGGGCGGAGTCCTCGGAGGTGGGCGTCGGCTCGTGATGCAACGTGCGGTATGCGACGTTGAGGTCGTCAAGATGCTGGCGGATGGCGTCGAGAACGGCGGGCATGCCGGAATGGTAGATCCGATCGCGCGGCGGCGTTGACGGCGTCAGCCCCGGCGCTACCCTGTCGCCATGCGGATCGCCCTCGCCACCTGCTCGAACCTGCCGGACTGGGAAGTCGACGACACGCCCCTGCATGACGCCTTCGCAGCGGCGGGGGTCGAGATCGCGCGGCCGGCGTGGGACGACGACGGCTTCGACTGGTCGACCTGCGACGCCTGCCTCATCCGCACCACCTGGGACTACCAGGAACGCATCGAGGCGTTCATGGCGTGGGCGGAACGCGCGGCGGCGACCCTGCCGATCTTCAATCCGATCGACGTCATCCGCTGGAACACCCACAAGTTCTACCTGCGCGATCTCCACGACGCCGGACTCCCCATCGCCCCGACGGTCTGGCTCGAGCGCGGCGGCGGCCGGAGCATCGCAGCGCTGATGCACGAGCGCGGCTGGACCCGCGGCTTCCTCAAACCCGCCGTCGGCGCCACCGCCCGCGAGACCATGCGCTTCCACGCGACCGACGAGGATCTCGCCGCAGCGCAGCAGCATGTCGACCGACTTGCGCCCGACGAGGATCTGCTGCTGCAGCCGTACCTCGCGTCGGTCGAAACGCGCGGCGAGTGCTCGGCGATCATGATCGACGGCGACGTCACCCACTGCGTACGCAAGATTCCCGTCCCCGGCGATTACCGTGTGCAGGACGACTTCGGCGCCTCGGATGAACCCGTCGATCCGAACGACGCGGAGCGCCGTCTGATCGACGCCGTCAACACGCACCTGCGTGAACGATTCGACACGACGCTTCCTTACGCGCGGCTCGACTGGCTCACGAACGACGACGATCAGCCCGTCGTCAATGAACTCGAACTCGTCGAGCCGTCCCTGTTCTTCCGGCACGGACCGGCCGCCCCGGATCGGCTGGTGACCGCAATTTGTCGACGAGTTTGATGCGCGCAGGCCGCGACGGAACGCCTCTCTTGCCCTGAGCCGGCTCACGGCGGGTCGGCGATTGCAACCTGACGCTCAATGGCAAGTGCTTCGAGGACGAAGCAGGAGGCTTTGCGATGAAGACAACCACCATGAAGACGTTGACGCGCTCGATCAGCGCCATGTTCGCCGCCTGTGCGGTGCTCGGAACCGCGGTCGCCATGCAGACCGCCCCGCCCACGGATGACAAACCCGACGCGGACAACGGACTCAAGGTCGGCGCCCCCGCCCCCGCGTTCATGCTCGCCGACCACAACGGCAAAACCCACAAACTCGGCGACTTCAAGGGCAAGACCGTCGTGCTCGAATGGTTCAACCCCGCCTGCCCGTACTGCGTGGGCGTGTATCAGCGCGGCGTCGTCAAGCAGACGCTCGAAACGATGAAGGGCCTCGGCGAGGATTACGTGTACATCGCCGTCAACAGCTCCGCCGATCGATCGAAGGACGATGTCGTCACGCTCAGCACCGAGTTTCTCAAGACGCAACGGATCGATATCCCGGTCCTGATCGACTACGACGGACGCATGGGCAAGGCGTACGGTGCGAAGACCACGCCTCACATGTTCGTGATCGACAAGGACGGCATCCTGCGCTACCAGGGCGCGTTCACCGATGACCCGAACTTCCGCAAGGGCGATGTGGCGAAGAACTATGTCATCAACGCGCTGCGACAACTGGCGGCGGGCGAGACGGTCACGCCCGATCAGGTGAAGCCGTGGGGCTGCTCCGTGAAGTACGCGACGACCGATGAGGAGAAGTCGACCGGATCGGGCGCGACCGGCGGCTGATCCGACCCGACGGCTTCCGTTCCCACACGCCTGAAAACGCACGACGAGGGCGGGTCGAGAGACCCGTCCTCGTCGTCATTCATCGGGGCTGGCGGCGAACCTGACGCCCCGGCCGGGCGGTCGCGAGACGGGCCGGGGGGAAAAAACCGAGGACACTGAGGGGGATTACTCCCGCCAACAGGTCCTCGGGGGTGGCTGCGAGGCGTCATTTCGGATCGCAAGTCCATGGTGTGCATGAGCTTGCGATCCGAAGAACACTGACTCGTCGTGTTCCGGGGCCACCCCACGACGAACCTCTTCGAAGCCCTCCGGACAGAATTTCGACGCCCGCTCGCGGCCGGATTCACGGCGGGGGAAAAATTCTGTCGAGGCCCGCCGGTCGCCCGGTCGGGTCGTTCGCCGGACGAAGGACAGCGGTATCCTGACGCCGATGCCCGCGTCCGTCGGACGTGGGACGTGATCCCTGCGGAGACGCCCTGACGCATGCCGACCAGCGCCGATGACCGCCGCGCCGCCGGAACCCTCGGCGCCTTCGGCGGCGTGTTCACGCCGAACGTGCTGACGATCCTCGGCGTGATCATGTTTCTGCGGACGGGCTGGGTGGTCGGCGCGGCGGGTCTCGCCGGGGCCCTCGTGATTCTTCTGCTCGCGAAGTCGATCACGATTCTCACCAGCCTGTCGATCTCCTCGATCTCGACCAACACCCGCGTCGGTGCGGGCGGCGCCTACTTCCTGATCTCCCGCAGCCTCGGGCTCGAGATCGGCGGCAGCATCGGCGTGCCGCTGTATTTCGCCCAGGCGATTTCCGTCGCGTTCTACCTCGTCGGTTTCGCGGAGTCGCTCACCGGACTCGTCCCCGGCGTCGACGTGCGTCTCGTCGCGTCGGCCGGACTCGGGCTCTTCTTCGTCGTCGCGTGGTTCGGCGCCGGGTTCATCACGAAGACGCAGTACTTCATCCTCGGGCTCCTGACGCTGTCCATCATCTCCATGTTCACCGGCGTCGGGCCGGCGAACCAGCTCGAGGCGAACCTCGGCGGGGCGGGCGATCCCGACATCAAGTTCTTCGCGGTCTTCGCGATCTTCTTCCCCGCGGTCACCGGGATCATGGCCGGCGTCAGCATGTCGGGCGATCTGAAGGATCCGGGACGGTCGATTCCGCGGGGGACGATCGCGGCGGTGCTGATCACGATGGTCGTCTACGCCGCGCAGATGATCTGGATGGCCGCCCGAGTCGATCGCGAGACGCTGCTCACCGACCAGATGGCGTTGCTGCAGATTTCAAGCGTGCCGCAACTGATTTACGTCGGGTTGTGGGCGGCGTCGTTGTCTTCGGCGCTGGCGAGTCTCGCCGCGGCGCCGCGCACGTTGCAGGCGCTGGCGCACGATCGCGTCGCGCCGCACGCGCTCGCCCGCACGTTTTCGAAGGGATCGCGCGAGCCTCGGGCGGCGCTGATCGTGACGGTCGTCGTGGCTGAGATCTGCATCCTGCTCGGCGACATCAACGCGATCGCGCAGGTGATCACGATGTTCTTCCTCGCGACGTACGGCACGCTCAACCTCGTGGCCGGCATCGA
Source organism: Phycisphaerales bacterium (assembly GCA_965227335.1). Classification (GTDB taxonomy): domain Bacteria; phylum Planctomycetota; class Phycisphaerae; order Phycisphaerales; family SM1A02; genus CBDDFV01. Next base: position 132,905 of record CBDDFV010000010.1, on the reverse strand, counting down.
GCGGCTCGTGAGCGACCCCTCGTACCGTCCCTCGTTCCGCACGCACTGGGCGCCGTCGCTCCTCGGCGGCGTCGCTTGTCTGGCGGTCATGCTCCTGATCAACGTCATCGCGACGATTGTGGCCGTCGTGGTGATCGCGGCGATCTACGCGATGCTCACCCGGCGCCGACTGGAAGTCGCCTGGGGCGACGTGCGAAGCGGGGTGTGGTTCTCGCTCGCGCGGTTCGGGCTCCGCCGCTTCGTGATGTCGCGCCAGCATCTGCGTAACTGGCGGCCGATCGTTCTTGTGCTCGTCACCCGGCCCGACGACTGGCTGCCGCTGGTCACCATCGCCAACTGGCTCGAATCCCGACGCGGATTCCTCTTCATGGCCCAGGTGATCAAGGGCGAATGGAAGGCGATGCATCCGCTGCAGGCGTCGACGCAGGCGCAGCTCGAAACCTTCATTCGCGACCAGGGCGTCAGCGGCGCGGCTCGCACCGTCGTCGCCGAGGATTACGAGCAGGGCGTCTCCACCCTGCTTCAGCTCACCGGCGTCAGCAACTTCGCCCCGAACACCGTGCTCGTCGGCTGGAGCGACGACGCCACCCGACAGGCGGACTTCGCCCGCACCGTCCGTCGCACGCTCGAACTCGAACGCAACCTCATCGTCTACCGGCAGGCCCGTCCCGACGGACGACGCCTCCACCGACGGATCGACGTCTGGTGGTACGCCCGCGACAACGGCTCCCTCATGCTCACGCTGGCGTGGCTGCTGAAGAACAACCCGACGTTCCGCGAGCACGAGATCCGCGTCCTCCGCATCATTCGCGATCCCGCGGGAATCGACGAGGCGCGGGCCGGCACCCAGGCGATCGTCGAGGATCTCCGCGTGGTCGCCCGCGTTGAAGTGATCGTCTCCGCCGAACCCCCGTTCGAGGTCATCGCGGACACGTCCGCCCATTCCGACGTGACGTTCGTCGGCCTCGCGGTCTCCGGACTCGACGAATCCGAAACGCCGCTGGAACCCTACGCCCCCGTCTTCGAAAGAATCCACGGACGCATCATGCTCACCAAGAGCTGGCAGGATCTGCAGTACTGAGGCGCGGCATGACTCGATCCGATGACGACCTCATCTCCGCCTTCGAATCGTGCGCCCTTCCCTTCGAGGAATGGACCCACCGGGCCCACGTCCGCGTCGCGTTCATCGCCCTCCGACGCTGGGGCTGGGAGCGCGGCGTCGACTTCCTTCGCGCCGGCATCCAGCGCTATAACGCCGCGAACGATGTCCCGGAAGGTCCGAAGTCGGGCTACAACGAGACGACCACCGTCGCCTTCGCGCGTCTCATCCACGCCGTCATGACCGCCTACGAACCCGCGTTCCCCGCCCCCGACAGCGAGACGTTCTGCGAGACGCATCCGCAACTGATGCACAAGCACGTCCTGCGGTTCTTCTACTCGCCCGAACGTCGTCTGCATCCCGATGCGAAGACGACCTTCGTCGAACCCGACCTCGCGCCGCTCCCCCGGCCGGAGAACGCCCGCCCGTGATCCTCCGCTGCTCCCGACTCCGTTCGCTCGATCTCATCCGCCCCCGCGTGATGGGCATTCTCAATGTCACGCCCGACAGCTTCTCCGACGGCGGACAGTTCGCCGACGCCGATGACGCGGTCGCGGCGGGAATCGAACTGGTCGACGACGGCGCCGCGATGATCGACATCGGCGGCGAGTCGACCCGCCCCGGCGCGGAACGCGTGCGGGCGGACGAGCAGATCCGACGGGTCGTCCCCGTGATCGAGGGACTTCGCGCGGCGGGGGTGAACGCCCCGATCTCGGTGGACACGACACTCACCGCCGTCGCCGACGCCGCGCTGGAGGCGGGGGCGGATCTCGTCAACGACATCGCGGCGGGGGAGGAGTCGCCCGACCTGCTCGCGCTCGCGGCGGAGCGCGGCGCGGGCGTCATCCTCATGCATCGACGTTTTGATCCGACGGAGGATTCCTACAGCGACCAGTACGATGACGCCCCGGAGTACGGGGACGTATCGGAGGTCGTGATCGCGTACCTCGCCCGTCGACGCGACGCCGCGCTGGAGGCCGGCGTGGACGCGGACGCGATCGTGCTCGACCCGGGCCTCGGTTTCGGCAAGTCGGTGGACGACAACTACACGCTGATCGCCCGCGCCCCGGACATGCAGCTTGAACTGGGCTGTCCGGTCCTGTCCGCCGCGAGCCGCAAGAGTTTCATCGGCGCGACCACCGGCGTGAAGCGTCCGTCCGAGCGTGTCGCCGGTTCGATCGCGGTCACCGTCGCACAGGCGCTCGCCGGCATCCGTCTCTTCCGCGTCCACGACGTCCGCGGGCACCGCGAGGCGCTCGATGTCGTGTGCGCCCTCGCGCCCACGGATCGCTAGACTGGTTTTCGCCGCTCCGTAGCGGCTGGCCAGCCGCACACTCGCTCCCTGCACTTCGCGGCCGATTCACCGGCCGCTCCGGATGGGCCGGCGTTGCTCTCGCCCATGGCTCCGCCATGAGACCGGAACGCCGGGAAACGATGTAGGTCACGCTCCATCGAAGAACCGCGCAGAACGCCGTGGTCGAACGCTTCCGCGTTTACTCGTGGAAGATCTTGCACCCCAGCTCATCCGCGCCTTCCGCTTCCGATGCGCACTGAACGACGCCGTCCTTGATCGCGATCAGGATCGGCGGGGTGAAGAAGTAGTCCGCCCCGACCGGGGCCCGCATCTGCAGACAGCCGGTGCACGGATTCTGCATGAGGCCCTCGGTCTCGAAGCCCTCCACCGACTGCGGGATCGCGACGGTCAGCGTCTTCGCGGCGAGGTCATCGCCCCAGAACCAGTACTCCAGCAGTTCGTGACAGTGCTCGCACGTCTCGCTGTAGTAGATGACGTACCACTCGCCCTCGTTGATGTCCTTCGGCCACTTCGGCAGGATCCGCGCAAGTTCGAGGCTGTCCCAGCGCTGTCCGGCCCATTCGTCCGGCATCGGCACGATCAGCTTCTTCATCGGATCCGGCGTCCGCGACGCCCAGGGACCTTCGTCGACCGCGGGGGCCGGCGCGGCGGCCTCCGGCGCCGGCGCTTCCCCGGCGGGCGCATCATCCTCCGCCGCGTCCTCTTCGAGGCCGTGGAAGATCTTGCACCCGACCTCGCCCGCGTCCTCCGCTTCCGACGCGCACTGAACGACGCCGTCCTCCATCGCGATCAGAATCGGCGGCGTGAAGAAGTAGTCCGATCCGACCGGCATCCGCAACTGCAGACAATCATCACACGGATTCGGCAGCAGACCGTCGACCTCGTACCCGTCGACCGACTGCGGCACGGCCACCGTCAGCGTCTTCGCCGGCAGCGTCTGGTCCGCAAACCAGTAGAGCAGCAGTTCGTGGCAGTGCTCGCACGTCTCGCTGTACCAGAGCACGTACCAGCGACCCTCGGTGATGTCCTTCGGCCACTGATCCATCACCCGGGCCATGTTGAGTTCATCCCAGCGCTTGCCGACCCACGTGTCGACCTCGGGAATGACGAGCCGGCCCAGGGGATCCGGCGTCCGCGCCACGAACGGTCCGTCCGGCGTCGCCGCCGCCCGCCCGCCGTTCTCGCCGCCGTTCTCGCCGTCATTGTTCGTCTGGACCGGCGGGGTCGGGTCCGGCTTCGGGTCGACCATGGTCCCGGTGAGATTCCAGATCCGGACGTAGACGATGACGCTCATCACGAGCACCATGAGCGTCGCCGCCAGCAGCGGCCACTTCGCGGGAGTCTCGTCGTCACGCAGCGCCCGCTGACCAAAGGCGAGCACGCCGAGCAAGAGCACGATGTCGACCGTGAAGGTGATCCACGGGCTGACCGTCACCTTGCCGAAACAGCCGCAACTGGCGAAGTTCCCGGTGACCATCTCCCAGATCAGGACGCCCATGAAGCACGTCATCATCCAGATCGCCATCGCCCGCGCGAGCGGACGGATGAAGAACATCACCGCCGCCGCGAAGAACTCCAGGGCGAGGATCGTCGCCAGCAGATGCCCCAGGTCCATGCCCATGTTCTTGAAGAAGACCTCGACGATGCCCTTCGGCAATGTCTTGGGCGAGGCGTGGAACAGCTTGAACAGCGCCCCCGTGACGACCCACAACGGGACGATCACCCGACAAAGCAGAAAACCGATCTTGTTCGCGGTCGGGCCGGTGAAAAGGGCCATGCACTCGTCTCCTCGCAGCCTGACCGAACCAACGGTCCCGCCGCATCGTCGCAAATCGCAACCGCCACGCGACAACAACAGCGCACCGCGGTCCTCTCACAGGATCAGACGTCTCACCCCCCTCCAGTCTTGCAGCAGATCCCCGATTCAGGCCCCGATCCTCACCCGCAACCCCCGCCCGCCATCCCGATAACCCCCTCAGGCCCGATGCCGGGCCGCCAGACGCCCGGCGGTCTCCCGGATCGCCGCCGCGGGCTCGCTGATCGCCCGCTCCGCCCCACACGTCGCGGCGACGCTGATCATCTCGACGAAGAGGTCGAACCGCGGATCCTCCCGCACCCCCGGCGCGATCTCACCCGCCAGCAGCCAGGTCGGCACGCCCCGTCGCGCCGCTCGCAGCGCTGCGGCGACGCACGCCTTCCCCATCAGGGACTGCCCGTCCACCCGGCCCTCGCCGGTGATGACCAGCGTCGCGTCCTCCAGCCGGGCGTCGAAGTCGATCGCGTCGAGCACCACGTCGGCCCCACGCTCGAGCCGGGCGCCGGCGACCGTGCGCAAGGCGTACCCCGCGCCGCCCGCCGCGCCGTCGCCCGCGTGCACCCCCGCCTCGCCGATGACCTCGGTGAGATGACGCAGCCGGGCTTCGAGCCAGACGACATCGTCCCGCGCGGCGCCCTTCTGGGGGCCGAAGACCGCCGCCGCGCCGTTCGGACCGAGCAGCGGATTCTCGACATCGCACGCGACCCGGATCACGGTCCCGGTCGGCAATCGCGGCGGATCGATCGCGACGACCCGGTCGACCTCCTTGGGCGTCACGGGTTCGTCGATCGTCCGTCCCGCCCCATCGCGCAGCGTCGCTCCGAGCCCCTGCAGCAGACCGATCCCGCCGTCGACCGTCGCGCTCCCGCCCAGACCGACGAGCACCTCCCGCGCGCCCGCGTCGAGCGCGGCTCGGATCAACTCCCCGGTCCCGCGACTCGTCAGACGGCGCGGCGTCCGTTCCGCGGGCGGCACAAGCGTCAGGCCGGACGCCGATGCGAATTCGACGATGGCGACGCGTTGGACCGGCGCGTATCCCCATGCGGCGCGACATGACCGGCCGCACGGGTCATGCACGGGGGTCTCCCGCCGTCCGGCCTGAAGGGGTTCGCAGAGAACGTCGAGGAAACCTTCGCCGCCATCACTGAGGGGCGTCTGGACGGTGGTCGCGTGTGGTCGGACGTCGCGCCAGCCGGCGTCGATCGCGGCGGCGACGGCGCGGGCGTGTTCGGTTCCCTTGAAGCTGTCGGGGGCGATGAGGAGCATGGCGGGCGACGGTCGTCGATTCTCGGAAATCACATCGGACGACCGCGGTGTGCGACCGATGTGACGCATAGACTAGGTCCTTCCGCCCGGGATCACCCGGCGCGACCGACGACGGAGCAATCGACCGCAATGCAGGAATTCGTGCTTGAGTCGATGCACCTCCTCGGACCGCTGGCGGTGTTCGGCCTGCTCATGCTGTCGGGGGTCGGTGTGCCGCTCGGCGAGGACATCATCCTCATTCCGGCCGGCACGCTCATCGCGAAGGACCTGATGAACGGTCCGCTGACGTGGCTGATGGCGTACACGGGCGTGCTCGGGGCGGATCTGGTGTGGTTCACGGTGTGCTCCCGGTACGGGACGCCGCTGTTGCACAAGCGATGGTTCAAGCGTGCCGCGCACCCGCGGCGGCTGCTCGAGGCGAAGCACCAGATCGAGAAGCGGGGCGTCTGGGTGATCGTCATGGCGCGGTTCATTCCGGGCTCGCGCACGCCGGCGATCACGATGGCGGGCCTGCTGCACATGCGGTTTCTGCACTTCTTCCTGGCCGAGGCGTGCTGTGTCGCGGCGACGGTGTCGATCCAGCTCGGCATCGGCTATCTGATCGGGAGGAACATCGGGACGGAGAGCACGGGCGAGCTGATTCTCACCTTGCTGGGTGTCGCGGTGTTCGTGATGGCGGTGCTGTTCGGCCTGAACTGGTGGCGACAGCGTCGGCAATCCGATGAGCGACCGCCGCGGGCGAAGATGGCCTGGCTGCGGCGGTTCCGACGGGGTCGACGCCGACCGACCGAGGACGAGGCGGCCGGCGATGAGGGGTCCGGGCCGGCGGACGCCACGAAGTCGACGGGTCCCTCGGCCGCCGCCGCCGAGGCGCCATCCGTCCGGAAAGAAACGCAACATACTGGTGCTGCGTAATTTGCTGTATTTTTGATGTCGTGGCGTCGGGACGGTCGGCTACGATGTGGCCATGGTGTCTGCGACATTGACGAGAGGCAGCCGACGGGCGGGCACGGGTCTTCGGGCGAGACTCGTGGCGGTCGCTGGCGCGCTGGTCACGGCGGCGTTGGCGGGGTGCGGGGGGCCCGCCGCGGACTCCGGATGGGCGATCGAGACGACGTCGGGGGTGGCGGAGACGCGTCAGGCGCAGGGGCGTCGGGTGGCCGTTCCGGCCTGGAGCGGCGGATATTCGGGTCTGGAGTACCTGATCGCCGGTCCTTACGGCCCGGAGGCGGGCTGGCGGGATGAGGAACTGGGGGCCCGGCGGCCGGCAACGGCGGCCGAGGGGTTCGCGATTCGAGAGTCTCGGCAACGTTTGTCGATACTGGATGGACGCCCGCGCGAGTATTCGACGTTCCGCTGGTCAACCCGGTCGAGGCCGAACGGCTTCTGATTCGATGCTTGACGGAACCTACGGTCCGCCTGATACTTGTGAACGGCAAGGGAAGTGCGCTTGAGGACGCGATTGCGTGGGGCGGCCCGCGTTGGCAAATGGGCGTCGCGTCAATTCAGGCGGACCAGTGAAGGCAGCGGGGTGCAATTCCATGGCGACGACGACCAAGAAGGACCTGATCGACCGAATCGCGGATGAGACCCAACAGAAGCGGACGGTGGTGAAGAAGACGGTTCAGGCCTTCCTCGATAACGTGATCAAGGAGATCGGCCAGGGCAACCGGCTCGAGTTCCGCGATTTCGGCGTGTTCGAGATCCGCGACCGGGCGCCTCGGATGGCCCAGAATCCGAAGACCCTCGAGCGGGTCCCCGTTCCGGCCAAGAAGACGGTGAAGTTCAAGGTGGGCCGGCTCATGAAGGAGGCGCTCGACGACGCCGCCGAACGCGCCGGCATGAACGGGACGGCCGGCAACGCCGAGATCGAGACGATCAACACCCGGAACGCGATGGCCGGCGCCCGTCAGTGACGCCCGTCGGCGACCACGGCCGGCTCGAACTCGACATGTGAACAACCTTTCGCGACGCCGACGGAACGCCCGTCGGCGTCTATGCTCCGGCCATGACCAACGACACCGCACGGAAGCCGTCAGGACGCGAAGGAACGCGCAGCGACGCCGAGGCCCGGCGACGTGATCAGCACCTCGTGGGCCGGCTCTTCGACCGGCTCCCCCCGCACGCCGTCGAGGCCGAAATGGGCCTGCTCGGGGCCATGATCCTCGACCCCGTCGTCATCGGCGACGTCGTGCAGATCATCCGCAGCCGCGATGACTTCTATCGCCCGGCCAACGGCGCGCTCTACGCCGCCATGGTCGACCTCTACAACACCCACGCCTCCGTCGACCTCGTCCAGCTCAACCAGCTGCTCGCCGACCGCCAGCTCCTCGAGGAGATCGGCGGCCAGGCGTACCTCGTCGAACTGGCGGAAGCCACGCCGTCGGCGTCGAACGCGATGCACTACGCGCGGCTCGTCCGCGAGAAGGCCGTCCTCCGCGAACTGATCGGCGCCGCGAGCGAGATCCTCTACGACGCGTACCACGAACCCGACGCCGCGGTGAACCTGCTCGACATCGCGGAGCAGAAGATCTTCCACATCGCGCAGCAGTCGGAGCAGACCAAGGCGGAGTCGCTGAAGGAACTCATCGAGCAGGCGATGGAGATCCTCGAGTCACGCGAGGGTCAGCACATCACGGGCGTGCCGTCGGGGTTCGTGGAGCTCGATGAGATGACCAGCGGGCTGCAGCACGGCGAGATGATCATCGTCGCCGCGCGTCCGTCGATGGGGAAGACCGCGTTTGCTTTGAACGTGGCGGAGAACATGGCGCTGGCGGGTCACGGGGTGGCGGTGTTCAGTCTGGAGATGGGGAAGCAGCAGCTCGTTCAGCGTCTGCTCTGCAGCCGCGCCGCGATCGACAGCCAGCGTCTGCGTCGCAACCAGCTCGGGGCCCGGGATTTCCAGAAGCTGATGGGCGCGTGCGGCGAGCTTCAGGATGCGCCGATCTACATCGACGACACGCCGGGCCTGTCGCTGCTCCAGTTGCGGGCGAAGGCGCGTCGGCTGGCGGTGCGTCACGGGCTCGACGCGATCGTCATCGACTACCTGCAACTGCTCACGTCCGGCCGCCGCGCTGAATCGCGTCAGGTCGAGGTCAGCGAGATCAGTCGCGGCATCAAGGCGCTGGCCCGCGAGCTGAACGTGCCGGTGATCTGTCTGAGCCAGCTCAATCGCGGCAGCGAGAATCGCGAAGGGCATCGGCCCCGCATGAGCGATCTGCGCGAGTCGGGGTCGATCGAGCAGGACGCCGACGTCGTCACGATGCTCCATCGCGAGGAGTACTACCACCAGGCGGACCCGGACTGGGCGGATCTCAACCCGGACAAGGTCGGGGTGGCGGAACTGATCATCGCCAAACAACGCAACGGGCCGACCGGCGTCGTGAAGATGACGTGGGTGCCGGGATCGACGCGGTTCAAGGACTACACGCCCGCCGCGCCGCCGCCGGGATTCGATTCGTACGGCGGCGGCCCCGGCAACGGCGACGCCGGCGGCGGGCCGGGCGGACGACTCGGGGGCGACGACTTCGGACCATCGTCGATCGCGGATGATCTGCCCCCGTTCTGACCCGGCCGGTTCGAACCCGGACGCCGTCCCGGCCGTACGGCTGGCATGCCCTACGTCAACATCAGGATCACGCGAGGCGCCACGCGCGACCAGAAGCGCGCCCTCGTGTCCGGCGTCACCGACCTGCTCGTCGACCACCTCGCCAAACAGCCCGAGCACATCCACATCGTGATCGATGAGATCGAGGAGGCCGATTGGGGGTACGCCGGGATGCTCACGGATGAGTGGCGGGCCCGTCAGGCCGAGGGGAGCGGCGACTGAGCCCGGTTCGACTGCGATGAGGGGGCAAAAAGAACGCCCCGAGACAGTCCTGGTCCGGGGCGTTGATGCGTCGATTCAGGCCGTTGGACGGTCATTCGCCGGGGCGAGTCCGTCCGCGGAGGGTTACGACCGATCACGACGCGTCACGGGTCGGCGTCTGGCGATCCGTCCCGCAGGACGCCTCGCCGAACGCCGACCGACCGTCGGCGGTAAATCCTCAGATGAACGAATCCTGTTGCCACACCAACAGCACTATGGAAGGAGTCCAGGGGCCTGTCAAACGCATTGATAAGAATCAGGGTGAGGCAGCGGCATGATGTCTCACGCTTTACGTCTTCTACACGGACGCTCAGGGCGATGGCGATCAGGCGCGCGCTTGCAGGCCGCCTCGAACACCGGCCGATCCGCAGCGATGTCCATCGCCATCCTGATGTGGGGGCGCGGGGCTCTCCGCCGGTTTGGCAATGCGGCGCCATCGAGCCTATCGCCGCCGACGACGCCCCCGTGGGGTCGGCGGGTTCGATCACGCCGCGTCGGCGGGCGGGGGCACGATGGCGCACCGGGTGGCGACGCCGATCGCCTCGCTCAGTCGCCCGCTGGCGTTGATGTCGCGCAGCGCCTCGGCGACGTCAGGATCGACCGCGGTCCCGCCCATGGAGAGCACCTTCTCGAGGGCGGACTCGAACTTCCAGCCGTCCTTGTAGCACCTCGCCGCGATGAGGGCGTCGAGGATGTCCGCGGCGGTGGTGATGCGGGCTTCGAGCGGGATCGCCTCGCCGACGAGGCCGTCGGGGTAGCCCGCCCCGTCCCAGGCCTCGTGGTGTGACCGTGCGATCCGCGCGGCGCGTTCGAGATTGGGGCGGCTGAGCAGGAGTCGTTCGCCGGCGATCGTGTGGGCCTGCATGGCTCGTCGCTCGGCCGGCGTGAAGGCGCCGCGCTTCTTCAGGACGGGAGCGGGGACGAGCAGTTTGCCGACGTCGTGGAGCATGGCGTCATAGCCAAGACGCACGGCGTCTTCCTCGTCGTACCCGAGGGCGAGGGCGATGGCGGTGACGATGCCGCGAATGCGCACGAGGTGCGCTCCGGTCTCATTGTCGAATTCCGCGCTGGCCCGCACGAGCGTGTAAACGATATCGAGGTGGGCCTTGAACGCAGGATCGGCGTTGCGGTTGGCGGTGCGTCGGTCCTGGGCGGACGACGTCGACTTCGATTGGTGCGTGCTCATGCGGATGACCCCTGCCGACGCGCTCGCGGGCGCAGATCGGCGTGAGGAGGTATCGGCGTTCCCCGTCGTCATGTGAAGCCACGACCGGGAAGTTCCGGGAAACCGCAGGCGGGACGGCGATCGGGCTGAAAGGCCGTCTTGAAAACGCCGATGTCGACCGCGTGCGCCCGGCCCGCCGCCGGGTGCGGAACGCCTGTTCGCCGCCCGCGATTCTCGGACGGAGGAGCCCGCCGTGATCAACCTCTCCTCGACTCGCTCGCTCACGATCGAACGCCCCGCCGTTTTTGACGGCGACTGGGCCGCCGCCCGCGCCCACGCGGAGTCGATTGTCGAACCCGTGTTCGTGCCGGTGTCGCACTACGCGGATGATCGCGGCTGGTCGCTGATGAATCTTTTCACCGGCGTCCTTGCTCCCGAAGGTCAGATCAACTTCTCCACGCAGTTCCCGGGCGTGGTGAAGGCGTGGCATCGGCATCAGCGTCAGACGGACTTCTGGCTGTGTGCGCACGGCGCGCTCAAGGCGGGCGTCTATTCCGAAGCGGACGACCGCGCGTGGATGCTGGTGATCGGGGAGAAGCGGCCGGGCGTGCTGATCATCCCCCCGACGCTCTGGCATGGCGCCGCGACCGCCGGACCGGACCCCGCGGGACTTCTGTACTACGTCACCAACGCCTACGACCCTTCCGCTCCGGACGAGGAACGTCGTCCGTGGGACAGCGTGGAGGGGTTTCCGTGGGCGGTGCAGCACGGTTGAGGATCTGAATGCCCCGCGTCTGCGCGATTATTCTGGCCGGATCGATGAAGCCCTCGGCGCTTCGACGCGCCGTCGCCGCGCCGTCGATCTGCCTGCCGCTCGGCGGCGACGTCTCGGTCCTGCGGGCGTGGATCGACGCGTTACGCGACGTTGCGGAGTTGGACGAGACGCGGATCGTCGTCAACGACGGCGACGAGGCCGCCCCCTGCCGTCACGCGCTCGGCGACCTCGCCGGCGGAACGCGACCCCGGGCGACGGTCATCGTGGAGCCGGCGTCATGGCGTGGCGCGGCGGGAATCCTACGCGACGTCTCCGACGACCTCGGCGACGACGATCTCGTGCTGGCGATCGAAGGTTCTGCGTTTCCCGCCACGGATCTCGCTGTCGTCGCCGCCTGCGTCGCCGGCGCGCCGGCCCTGGGCGGCGTGATCGCCGCCACCGCGGATGGTCGCCCTTCCGGCGTCGCCGCGTTCCGTCGACCCGCCCTGCGTCTGACGCCGGACATCGGGTACTTCGATCTCAAGGAGCAACTGCTGCCCCGACTGCACGAACGAGGCGGCGATGTGCGGGTGTGCGAGGCGGCGCCGTGGGTGTGGCGCGGCTACGACCGCGCATCCTATCTGGCCGCCGTGCAGGCCTGCCGCGCCCGCGGACTGGGCGGACCGGCGATCTCGACCGGGGCCGCGGTCCACGCCGATGCCTGGACCGCCGACGCCCTCGCGATCGAAACCGACGCCATCGTGGAGGCGGGGGCCGTGGTGTATGAGTCGGTCGTGATGCGCGGCGCCCGGGTGGGGGCGGGGGCCGTCGTCAGCCGGGCCGTCGTCGGACCTGGCGCCGTGGTCGACCCGGACGCCCGGATCACCGAGACCATTCTCCCCGGCCGGCGCGTGGCCGCCGCCGCGGATCCTGAAACCGCTCTGGAGACCACCCGCGCGGCCGGTTGACGGCGCGGGGGGAGATTCGCACGCATGCAGATCCGCAAGTCCATCCGAGTCTGGCGCGCCCGCGACGTCGCGTTGCTGACGCTGTTGCTCTGCGCGGCGGCGGGCGTGCACTGGCAGGCGATCGCCGACATCATCGCCATCGGTCGACGCGACGAGGAGCAGTCGCACATCTTCCTCGCCCCGCTCGTCGCGGCGTGGCTGCTGTGGCTGCGGCGGAGTCGACTTCGGTTCGTGCGGGTCCAGCCGAGCTGGATTGGTCCGCTCGTGGCCCTCGGCGGCGTGCTGCTCAGCGCCTGGGGATTCGAAGCGGGCGTGCAGATTGCGTGGCATGGGGGCGCGTTGGTCACGCTGGTCGGGGCCCTGATCTCGATGACCGGTCTCACGCCGCTCCGCGTGCTCGCCCCGGTGTTCTTCGTGCTCCTGTTCCTGCTGCCCGCCCCGGGCGGCGTGCGGCACCAGATCGCGCTGCCGCTGCAGCACATGGCGACGACCGTGACGCACGGCGTGCTGGAGATCATCGGCGTGAGCGCGGTGAAGAGCGGGGCGGTCCTGGTGATCAACGGCGAACAGGTCGCGGTGGGCGAGGCGTGCAACGGGATGCGCATGGTCTTCGCCCTGGCGCTGATCGTGTATGCATTCGCGTTCGGCGCGCCGCTGCGTCCGGGCGTGCGGATCGGTCTGCTGGTCCTGAGTCCGGTGATCGCGCTGATCTGCAATGCGATCCGCCTGGCGCCGACAAGCCTGCTCTACGGGTACGCCGATCCGGAACTCGCCGAGACCTTCCATGATCTCGCCGGCTGGGTGATGTTGCCGGTCGCGCTGTTCGCGCTGGCCGGACTGTTGCGGGGGCTGAAGTGGCTGGAGTTCCCGGTGGTGTCGTTCCGACTTGCGGGGGCGACCGCATGAGCGACCGACGACCGATCTCGCGACGTCAACGCGCGCTCCTGGCCGGCGCTGCGCCGTGGGCCGCGCTGCTTGCGATTCTCATCGCGCCGCGGGCGGCGCCGGTGGGGTTGTCGCACGCGGCGGACGACGGCGCGTACAAGGGCCGGATCGCGGCGGTGTTGAAGGCGGCGCCGCGCTTCATTGACCGCTGGACCGGCGTCGACGCCCCGGTGCCGCCGGAGGCGCAGAAGATGCTGCGTCCGAACGCGGTGCTGAGCCGGACGTATTCGAAGCCGGATCACCCGCCGGTGCACGTGCTGATCGTGCATTGCAACGACGCCCGCGACATGATCGGCCACTATCCGCCGATCTGCTACCCGAGTTCGGGCTGGACGATGACGGATACGCCGCGCGACCTGATGCTCACGATCGACCGTCAGCCCCGTCCGTTCCGCGAGTATCGATTCGATCGTCTGAACACGGCGGCGGGGGGGTCGGAGGCGATGCGGATCTACAGTTCGTTCATTCTGCCCGACGGGGTGCTGACCTGCGAGATCGACGACATTCACCGGTTGTCGGAGCGGACGGCGGTCTCGGTGCGGGGCGTGGCGCAGGTGCAGTTCATCACGCCCGCCCGCATTGACGACGACGCGGCGCGGGCGGCGGCGGAGTCGGTGTTCGACGGACTGCGCTCCGTGTTCGACGTGATGCGTCCGGATCGGACGTCGCCACGCGCGGCGTCAGCAGAAGGAGACTCCCCGTGAGCCGGAAGCCGTCCATGTCTGATCTCGACGCGGCCGCCGCGATGTTCGACGATCCCGCCGGCGACGTCGAGCGCGAGCCGCTCTGGTCGATGATCAACGACCGTCTGCAGGGTCGGTGGCTCCCGATGGTCGTGGTCGGGGCCGTCGCCGCCGGGCTGTTCGGCGGTCTGGGGTATCTCTCGACCGGTCCGAAGTACATGAGCGCCGGAGCCATTCACGTGGCGCCGCGCCTGTCCGTCACGCTGACCGAGATTCCCGAGACGGGCGAGCTCGATCATTTCAACTCGTTCGTCAACACCCAGGTGCAGTTGATCCAGGGTCAGCGGGTGCTGGAGGAGGCGTTGCGCAGCGACGCGTTGAAGTCGATCGACTGGGGCGGGGCGAATCCGCTCACGCGGCTTGAAGAACAGCTTGACGTGCGTTCGAATCGGAACAGCGAACTGATCACCGTCGCCTACGAGTGCGGCGAGCCGAAGGACGCGCAGGCGATCGTCAATGCGGTGATCGAAGCGTACGAGAACATCTACGGTCGGGCCGGGGCGGACCAGATGGCCCGCACCCTCCAGCGGTTGAAGGACCTCGAGACGCAGCTGAGTCGACAGCTTCGCTCCCTGCGCACGGAGATGCAGACGCTCAGCGCGCGTTACGACACCGTCGACATGCACGCGCTGCGGGCGTCGATGCTCACCGAGATCGAGCAGACCGAGCGTTGGATGGAGACCGCGGAGCGTCTGCTCGCGGAGCGCGAGGCGATGAACAGCGAGCGGGTGGCGGACGACATGGCGGTCGAACCGACGCTCGAGGAGCTGGAGGCGATCGACCCCGCGGTAGCGGAGTTCCGACGCGTCCGCGACGCCGCTCGCGCCGACTTCGAGTTCGCCCGCGTCCGCTACCGCCCCGAGAGTTCGCTCTACCTGCGGGCGAAGCGACGCAAGGAGAACGCGGAACGCATCTACCGCACCCAGTTCCTCGACGCCCTGCAGACCTGGAGCCGATCCGGACGCATCTTCGCCCTCGACGTGTCGAGCGTGGTCAGCCTCCTGTCGGAAGATCAGGTGCGGGAGCAGATCACGTTCATGGAGGATCGGATGGCGACGGTGCGGACCGAGGCCACGCAACTCGCCGCCGACCTCCGCACGCTGGAGGAGATCGAGGACCGCGCGGCGGGCGTCGAGACGGACCTCGCCCTCGCTCAGGGCCGCATCAAGCAGCTCGAGATCGAAGAGAGCGCGGTGCAGAACGGACGGATCACGGTCGCCCAGTGGGGATCGCGTCCGCATTCGGCGAGCAGCGACGGACGATTCAAGCGGGCGGTGTTCGGCGGAGGCTTCGGCTTCGCGCTGAGCTTCGGCGCGTTCTTTCTGCTGGGGACGGTCGACCGCCGCGCCTTCGGCGTTCGTCAGCTCGAACGGTTCATCGCCGCCGCCGGCGCCCCGTGTCTCGGCGTCGCGCCGAATCTCGACGGCGAGCACGACGACGAAGCCGAGACCGCCGCGCACTGCATGCACGCGTTGCGGAACCAGATCGAGGCGCGTCGCGCCCGCGGCGATGGCGCCTTTGTGCTCGCGATGACCAGTCCGTACCAGGGCGACGGCAAGACGAGCATCCTGCTTGCCCTGGGGCTCTCCTACGCCTCCGCGGGGTATCGCACGCTTGTGATCGACGGCGATCTCGTGGGCCGGAGTCTCACGCGCCAGATGGGATTGCGGGGCGAGCCGGGTCTCTGTGAGGCGTTGCGCTCCGGCCCGCCGGACCCGACGCACATTATCGAGCGTGATCATGGTCTGCAGGTCCTGCCGACCGGAGCCGACGGACCCTTCGGGGCCGCGCAGGTCCGCCGGCTCGATCTGGAGCGAACGCTGTCGTCATTGCGCGACCGCTTCGATGTGATCCTGATCGATACGGGTCCGATTCTGGGCAGTCTCGAGTGCACGCCGATCACCGCCGCGGCGGACGCGGTGGCGTTGTCGGTGCGACGCGGGCGGTCCTGCACGCGTCTCCCGGAATGCATCCAGCGGATCGAAACGAACGGGGGTCGCTGTCTCGGCGTCGTCCTGAACTGCGCATCGCGTTCGGAAGTCGACCGGTACGTCTCGGAGACCTCGATGCCCGCCCCGCCCCCGGGCGAGGAACGGGTCGCCGGCTCCGACAACGCGCTGGTGCGGGCGATGTCGACGCGTCCGTCGACGTGGAGCGACGATCAGCCCCGCAGCGGAGCCGCCTGACCATGACCACTGTCGCGACCCGGCCCGACCTCCAGCCGACGACCCCGCCCGCCGAGACGTGCGCGGCGGCGTCGCGGATCTGGGGCCTCAGCGCCGATCAACTTCACGACGCGTTCTGGCGCGCCCGCGGCGTCCAGGTCGTCCGGTGGGGAGAGCCGCGCGAACTCGAACGCGCGGCGGACGCCTATCTGCTCCTCGATCCCGGCCAGCTCGTCCTTTTCGATCTGCCGGCGCTCGTCGACCGTCTCATCTGGCACAACGCCCGCGTGACGCGGCTGCGACTCATCGAGCCGGCGTACCCCTATCACGAACAGATCGTCGCTGATGACGACGGGCGCGTCCGACGCATCGAACGACGCTACGAATCAGCGCACTGGGCGTCGCATCGCGTCGTGCTCACGACCTCGCGTCTGTTTGCGCGGCGGTGGATGAACGCGACGTCCGCCCGGGCCGCGTGGCTGGCGGTGCGTCGATCGGTGAGCTGGGCGGAGGTCGACCATTGTCGACGTCCCGGCGCGGCCTTCATCGCGGGTCGTCTCGCCGAGGAGCGTCGGTTCATCGATGAACTCGTGCGCCGGTGGCCGACGCCGGACCAGTCGATCGCCGGTCTGGAGGAGGTCGAGCCGGGCGTGTGGCGTGAGATGGGGGCGACGCATCTGCCCGGCGCCATTCGCGTGGCGCCGTTGTGGCTCGGCTACGAGGACCGGGAGGCGTCGCTCGACGACGCGGCGCTGGTCGGGCCGGCGTGGGTGGGGGACGGGGCGGGCGAGGCCGCGGCGCCGCACGCGGTGTTCGTGCGTCCGATCACCGACGTGGCGCCGGCCGACCGTGCTCATACGCCTGACGACGCCGCGGTCGCGGCGACGAGCGGGTGGTATCCCGCGGCCAAGCGACTGTTCGACGTGGCGGTCAGCGCGATCGCGTTGATCGTGTTCGCGCCGCTACTGGCGTTGATCGCCCTGGTCATCATGATCGACGACGGCCGGCCGGTCTTCTTCGGGCATACGCGTCAGACGCGGGGCGGTCGTTCGTTCCGGTGCTGGAAGTTCCGCACGATGCGGCGCGACGCGGAGCGGATGGTCGCGAATCTGAGCGAGGAGAACGTCTGCGACGGTCCGCAGGTCTTCATTCGGAATGATCCGCGGGTGACGCGGGTGGGTCGGGTTCTGCGGAAGACGAATCTCGACGAACTGCCGCAGTTGTGGAACGTGCTGACGGGGGGGATGAGTCTGGTCGGGCCGCGTCCGAGTCCGGACGGCGAGAATCAGTTCTGTCCCGCGTGGCGCGAGTTGCGGCTCAGCGTGCGTCCGGGAATCACGGGGCTCTGGCAGTTGAAGCGTCGGCGCGAGCCGGGCGAGGACTTCCAGGAGTGGATCAAGTACGACATCGAATACGTCCGCCGCGCGTCCTTTGTGCTGGACCTCCGGATTCTCGTCCGGACCGCGCGGATGATTCTTTTCGGGAGACGACGTCATGCGTCTGAGTAAGCGTGGAAAGCGTCGCCTGCTGGCGGCGGCGGGCGTGGTGGGTCTGGCGATCGGCGGCGCAGCGACGGTCAAGTACGTCCGTCACGTGCAGCAGGAGCGTCTGATCGCGGAGCGTCGGACCGAAGGCCTGGCCGCGTACGCGGCGGCCGACTACGACGAGACGCTCGCCAAGCTGAGCTACTACCTGCAGTACCAGCGGGACGACGTCGAGGCCCTGACCGCGTTCGCCGATGCGCGGGCCCAACGGCCCAAGGTGAACAACGAGCACCTGCTCGAGGCGATCGGCTACTACATGCACGCCCTCGATACGCTCGACGCCGGCCCCCGCGACGACGCGTCCGACGTCCGGACGGTGGAGATCCTGCATGAACTCATCGATCTCCGGCGCCAGCTGGGTCATCGGTTCGAACTGCTGAGCGCGGCGGAGCGGATTCTCGAGATCGACGCGGACGACATCGACGCGCTGGAGGCGAAGGCGACGATCCTCTTCGTCGAACGACGATTCGACGAAGTCGAGCCCGTCGCCGCCCGCCTGATCGAACTGCAGCCGCACGACGTCGGCTGGCGACATCTGCATCTGGAGGCGCAACGCGGGCTCGGCGTCTCCGGAGATGAACTGCTCGAACAGACCATGACGTGGGCGAAGGCGTTCGACGGCGACGGGCGGTTCCACGTTCTCGCGGCGGCGTGGGCGTCGGAGCAGGGCCGGAACACCGACGCGCGGGATCTGCTGATGACGGCCGCCTCGCGCGGCGCCGACGACACCGAGACGCTGCAGCAGCTCGTCGCCATGCTCGACCTCTTCGGACTCGACGAACCGGCGGAGCAGTTGCTGGAGGACAAGATCGCGGCGGCGCCGGATGATCCGGCCGTCTACGCCACGATGGTGCGACGCCATTGGCGACGCAATGAACTCGTCAACGCGGCGGCGACGGTGGACCGCGCGCACGAAACGCTCACGACGATGGATCCCGAGTTGCGACGATGGTCGACGATGATCCATATCGCCCGCGGCGAGACGGCCGCCGCGGCGGAAGCCCTCGCCGCCCTGCGCAACGCCGTGGCCGCGGAAACGGATCCGTCGGATGAACTCGCGCCCGCGTGTCTCGATGCGCTCGCCCTGCGCACATCGGACGAACCGACCCCGTGGCCGCAGGCCCGACGCGTGTACGACAACGCGATCGCGGCGGCGCCGACCGATGCGTTCCTCCACTTCCTGCGCGGCGAGGCGGCCCGCCGGGTCGGCGAGGCCGCGGTGGCGGAACGGAGTTTCCGTCAGGCCGCGGCGCTGGACCCGAACTGGATCGGGGCCCGACTCGCCCACGCGGAAGCGCTGCTCGCGATCGGGCAGTCGCTCGAAGCACGAGCGGCGGCCCGCGAGGCGTTGCGTCGCGCGCCGGAAGGACAACCCGCCCCCTATGTCATGTACGCACGAGCAGCGGCGGCGGCCCGACGCGACGGCGCGGCGGCGGAAGGGGGGGACATCGATCTCATCCCGCTGCTTCGGGGCCTGCGCACCCAACTGCCCGACCTCGCGGAGTTCGACACGCTGCTCTTCGAGGCGTACATGACGGAGGACCGTCTCGGCGACGCGCAACGCCTGGTCGACGAACTGCTGGATGACCCGGGGGCGACGGACGAGCGTCTGCTCCGGCTGGCGTCGGCGTGCCTGACGGCGGATCTCATGCCGGCGGCGCAGGCGCTGATGGACCGGGCCGCCTCGCTCGGCGGTCGTACGCCGTTGTGGACACTGCTGGAAGCGGAGCGGCTCGCGACGGCGGACCGGATGGACGAGGCGGTCGATCTGCTGAATACGCTCGATGATGTCGCCGCGTCGGATGAGACGCTGGCGCGACGTCGGGCGGGGTTCCTCGTTCGCCACCGGCGACCGGAGGCGACCGCGGCGCTCGAGCAACTCGTCGACCGGTTCCCGACGACGGAGACCTTGTCCTTCGCGCTTGATCAGTCCGCGTTCTGGCGCAACGAGTCCGCGGTGCGGGCGGCGACCGATGCGCTGCGCAAGCGTCTCGGCGGCGAGGCGCACCAGGTTCGTCTGGCCGACGCGGCCCGTCGCATCCGGTTCCACGCCGACGATGAAGTCGCGCTGGCGGGAGCGATTCTCGACGTGACGCGGATTCTCGATGAAGCGCCGGACTCCCTGCCCGCCCTGACCCTGATGGCGGAGGCGAACCTGACCGGTCTGAAGTCGAACCCGCGCGAGGCGGCGCTGTATCTCGCCCGGGCGGTCGATCTCTACCCCAACCGCACGGGACTCTATCCCCAGCTGATCACGCTGCTTCAGCAGACCGGCGATTTCGCGGAGGCGGATCGTCGGCTCCGCAAGCTCGACCAGCTCTTGCCCGATGATCCGACGCTGCGTCAGCTGCAACTGCAGTTGCTCACGACCCAGGGCGACTTCGCGGCGGCGGCGGACGAGGCGAAGCGGCTCGCGGATCCGGATTCGGAGATGGACCAGCTCCTCGCCGCGCAGCTCGCCGTGCGGGCGGGCCGGATGGAGGAGGCCGGCGCGATCTACGACGAGTTGCTGGCGTCTGACGAACCAAGCGATCTGGCGGTCCTGCAGGCGGCGGCCCACCGGGCGATGTCGGGCGACGTCGACGGCGGACGGGCGGTGCTCGCGGCGGCGTCGTTCGCGGGCGATGCGTCGGCGGCGGCCCTCGCCCGCGGCGAGTTCGAACGACGATTCGGTGATGTGAGCCGCGCGATCGAGGCGTTTCGCGCGGCGGTGGCCGCGGCGCCGGAGGAGGCGCACGTCCATCATCAACTCGCCCGCACGCTGCTCCAGGCGCGTGACGCCGCGAGCGCGCGGGAGGCGGCGACGGCCGGGCTCCGCATCGCGCCGAACGATCCGGCCCTTCGCGCGGTGCTCGCGCTCGCGATGTTCGCCACGGGCGAGTCGGATCGGGGGCGTCTCATCGAAGCGATTCGCGGGGCGGCCGAGACGGACGCCGACCAGACGCCCGATGGTCTCACCGCCACGCTCTCGCTCCTCGAACGCGTTCCCGTCCGCGACGGACGCATGACGCCGACCGACGACGACCTCGACGAAGCACGTCGGATCACCGAGGACCATCCGCAGTTCCTTCCCGCCTGGCGGCTCGCCGTCTTCATGCATCGCGACGCCGGCCGGGGGAACGAGGCGCAACGGCTCGCCCGCGCGGCGACGAATCGCCTGCCCACCGCTCCGGAGCCGGCGCAGTGGCTTGTCGATCTCCTCGTGGCGAGCGAAGCGTGGGATCAGGCGAAGATCGCGGCCGAGGAGTGGCGGCGACGCACGATGCACGAACCGCTCGAAGCGGATCTCATGATCGCGTCGCTCCTGCTGAAGCTGGATCGGCCGCGCGACGCGGCGGCGCAGATCGCGGCGCACCGAGCCGCGCTCACCGCCCGTCCGCTCGAAACGCCCGAACAGACGCTTGCGTGGGCGCGGGTGATGGTGGCGGCGGGTCGTCACGCGGAGGTGCTCCGGACGCTCGGCCCGGCCCTCGAGTCGGATCGCTCGTGGCGTTTCGCGTTCATTCCACTCGCGTCGTGGACGACCAGCGACGAGGCGGCGGCGACGTTGCTCGAGGCGGTCGAGCCGCTGACCGCGGGTGACGAGATCAACACGCTGCGGGTCATGCAGGAATGGCTGCGGCTGGCGTCGGAGACGACGAACGACGCCGCGCCGTTTGTTGAAGGCGTTCGTCGCATGGCGTCTCGCCTCGAGAACGCGGCTCCGGACCGGGCGGCGGCGTCGTCGTTCGCCCGGGGCGTGGCGGCGGAGATCGAGGATGATCTCGACGCCGCGCGACAGGCGTACGAGCGTGCGATTGAGATCCGGCCGTCGTACGCGGCGGCGTTGAACAACCTGGCGATGGTCGAGTTGAACGCCACGGCCGCGGGCGGACCCGGATCGTCTGACGCGGCGACGCGGGCGTTGTCGTACATCGAGCGGGCGTTGCAGTCGGCGCCCGACGAGCCGGCGTTGCTGGATACGCAGGCGCAGGCGCTCACGCGACTGGGGCGTCATGACGAGGCGCTGCAGACCGTCGACGCCGCGCTGACGTCGCGTCCGGAGGACGCGGCGATGCACCTGACGCGGGCGGACGTGCTGCTGCGGGCGGGGCGGGTGGATGATGCGCGGGAGACGCTGGATGAGGCGGCGCGTCTGCTGGCCCTCGCCGGTCCGGCCCCGGGCCTGGACGCCCGGCTGGCGTCGCTGCGTCGTCGGGCGGAGGCGCGTCGCACGACGGCGGCGGGCGAGGAGTGATTTGCGGTCGTCGGCCGGCGATTCGACCGGAGTCGCAGGTTCGACAGGCCGATGTCGTGTTGATGCGGCGTGAGTCGGCGGGACCGGCTCGGGCGCGGCGATTCAGGAACGGCGCGGCGTGGGCCGCGCGGGAGTGCATGCGATGAAGGGCGTTATTCTCGCCGGCGGTCTGGGCACGCGGCTTCGTCCGCTGACGCAGGTCACGAACAAGCATCTGCTGCCGGTCTACGACCGTCCGATGATCTACTACCCCATTCAATGTCTCGTGAACGCCGGGATCAAGGAGATCCTGATCGTCACCGGCGGCGAGCACGCGGGCGATTTCCTGAAGCTGCTGCGCAACGGCAAGCATCTCGGCGTCGACGACCTGCACTACACCTACCAGGAGGGCGAGGGCGGCATCGCGGACGCCCTGGCGCTGGCGGAGGACTTCGCGGACGGGCAGAAGATCTGCGTCGTGCTCGGCGACAATCTGCTGGAGCGCGACATTCGCGGCGCCGTGGGCGGGTTCTTCACGCAGCCGTCGGGGGCGAAGGTGCTGCTCAAGGAAGTGCCGGATCCCGAGCGTTTCGGCGTGCCGCGCTTTGAGGACGAGCGAATCGCGGAGATCATCGAGAAGCCGTCGGATCCGCCCTCGCATTTCGCGGTGACGGGCATCTACATGTACGACGCGGACGTGTTCGACATCTGTCGCACGCTCGAGCCGAGCGATCGGGGCGAGCTGGAGGTGACGGATGTGAACAACGCCTATCTGCGGCGGGGCGACCTCACCTACGATGTGCTGGACGGCTGGTGGACGGACGCCGGCACGTTCGAGAGTCTGTACCGGGCGAGTCAGCTCGTGGCGTCGGGCGGCGCCAACAACGTGACGGACGCCGCCGCGGCCCCGCTGCGACGTTCGGCCTGACGCCGACGTCGGGACGAGATCTGGAGATCGGTCGATGACGAAGACGACGACGACGAACGATGGATGGACGCCGCGCCGCGTGCTGGTGACGGGCGGGGCGGGTTTCATCGGCGGCGCGTTCGTGCGGATGATCCTGCGGGAACGTCCCCAGGTCGAGGTCGTCAATTACGACGCCCTCACCTACGCCGGGAATCTCGAGAGTCTCACCGGGGTGCGGGACAACCTGCGTTACACCTTCGTGCACGCGGACATCCGCGACCGCGAGCCGCTGCTCGATGCGCTGGCGGGGTGTGATTCGGTGGTGCATTTCGCGGCGGAGAGCCACGTCGACCGTTCGATTCACGACTCGGGCCCGTTCATCTCGACGAACGTGCAGGGCACGCAGGTGCTGCTCGACGCCTGCCGCGACGCGGGGACGATCGAACGTTTCGTGCACGTGAGCACGGACGAGGTGTACGGGTCATTGCCGCTCGACCAGCCGGAGCTGAAGTTCACGGAGTCCACGCCGATGGCGCCCCGCAGTCCGTACGCGGCGTCGAAGGCGGCGTCGGATCTGATCGCGCTGGCGTACGCGGAGACGTTCGGTTTCCCGGTGATGGTCACGCGGTGTTCGAACAACTTCGGCCCGTACCAGTATCCGGAGAAGGTGATCCCGCTCTTCGTGAGCAACCTCATCGACGGGGCGAAGGTCCCGCTGTACGGCGACGGTCTGAACGTGCGCGACTGGCTGCATGTGGACGACCACGTGGAGGCGATTCTCGCGGTGCTGGAGCGGGGCGGGGTCGGCGAGGTCTACAACATCGGCGGCGACAACGAGCGCAGCAACATCGAACTCACGCATTCGATTCTCGAGATTCTCGGGCGCGACGAATCGATGATCGAGCCGGTGGCGGATCGCCTCGGTCACGACCGCCGGTACGCGATCGACGCCTCGAAGATCGAGCGGGAGCTGGGCTGGCGTCCGACGCGGAGCGCGTGGCCGGCGGCGCTGGAGGCGACGGTGCAGTGGTACGTCGACCACGAATCGTGGTGGCGTCCGCTGAAGCACGGACAGCGCCGGCAGTCAGCGTGAGCCCGCGGCGGACCGCGCCGCCCGCGGTTCATCCCCCCATGAGAAAAGGGCCCGGGAAGACCGAAGTCAACCCGGACCCGGAGCTAGGAGCATGCTGGTGAATCAGCGGGTCGTTTACGCGCGCTTCGCCTGGCGGCGACGGCGGATCACGACGCCCGCGAGGCCGGCGACGCCCATGAGCGCGGCGGCGGGAACGGGCAGGACCGTGAACGAGAATGCGAACTGACCGTCATTCGTGAAGTCGCCGTTCGCGACGACTTCCCACTCGGCGCCGTTCCAGCTCACGAACTGGAAGGTGTCGGTGCTGGCGAGACCCGCGGAGGTGTCGTCCTGTTCGGTGAAGTTGAACGAAACGAAGTCGCCGGCGTCGAGGTTCGCCCAGGCGAACGCGTCGCCGAGGTGATCCGCGTCCCAGTCGAACAGGCCCGCCGAAGTGATCGTGCCGTTGCCGGGGTTGAGCTGCTGGGTGATGTCGCCGTTCGCGTCGTTGATGAAGTCGACGCCCGTGATCGGCGCGGTCGTGCTCATGCCGAGGCTGGCCGTGAAGCCGTTGAAGCCGCCCGGCTGGGTGACGTCGTCGACGAGGGCGGCGAACGTCAGGCCGTCCGTGGTGTCCATCAGGATGAACGTGACGACGCCGTCGGTGGTGATGCCCTTGCCCTTGAGATCGTTGTGGATCGCGGACAGGGCGGAGTTGGTGAACACGGGCGACGAGGCGTCAAACACGCCCGGGATCGTCGCACTTTCCATCGTCACGGCGCCGCCGATGCCGTCGACGACCACCTTGCCGGCCTGGGCCGACGCGGCCATGCCGGCGATTGCGATCCCGGCCGCGGCGAGCAGAGTCTGCTTCTTCATGTGTCTTTCTCCGAATTGCAATTGGACCCCGGAACCAGTCAGGAAACGCCGCCGACTCGCCGGGTCGAGTCGTGACGCATCGTGCATCGTGTCGTGCGGGAGCGCCCCGCCGGAACCGGGGCGAGGTCTCGCCCGCGGCACCTCAAGTGTGACACGCCGATGCGACATTCCAAGACGGGAGGACCCGATCCGAGCCTGATTCAGCCTATGGGACCGCACGTCAGCGCCAGACTTCCGCCGTCTCCGCGCGGTTCGCTGAATTGACCCCGATAAACGACGGCGCCCGACCTCGCCCCCTCGATCGACTTATGCGGACGCGTCGAGCTCGACCATCTCGCACCACAGATGCAGCACCGACTGGTGGGCGTCCTGGATCGCGGCGGAGTCCTCCAGCGGGATCACGATCGACGAAGACGCGATCCCCTGGCAACGCCCGCCGTCCCGACCGAGGAGCGCGAACGTCGCCGCCCCCGCGTCCCGCGCGGCCTCCAGGGCCCGCACCACGTTCGCGCTGTTCCCGGACGTCGAGAACCCGACGAACACGTCCCCCGCCCCCGCCAGCGCACGCACCTGACGGGCGAAGACCTCGTCGTACCCGAAATCATTCGCAATGCACGTCAGGGCCGTCGGATCCGCGTTCAGACAGATCGCGGCCCGACCCGGACGATCGCCCCGGTACCGCCCGATCAACTCCTCGGTGAAGTGCATCGCCTGCGCGGCGGAGCCGCCGTTGCCCGCCGCGTAAATGACGCCGCCCTCCCGGATCGACGCGCAGAGCCGTTCGCCGATCGTGTGCACGACGTCGATCTGTTCGCGGACGTGGGCGAGGGCGTCGAGCGTGAGGTCGAGTCGCTGGAGGAGATGGTCGCGCATAGGCCCGATAGCGTAGCGAACCGCGGCTCATTGCGCGGCGTGCGCAAAAGGGAACGCCCGCGGCGAGGATTGCCGCGGGCGTCAGGCGGGGGGGTGGGTTCGGGTTTGAACGGGGAGGATCGGGGGGGTAATCAGGGATTGGATCAGCGGGGATGAATCAGGCGCGTCGACGGCGTCCGCGGCCCAGGCCGGCCGCGAGCCCGAGCAGGGCGAGGGCGCCGGGGGCGGGGACGGTGCTGTACGCGAAGGACTCGGGGATCTCGATGCTCGGGGGGCCGCCGTTGGCCCACGAGACGCTGATCATGCCGCTGACGTCTTCGCCCTGGTTGACAGTGAGTCGGGCGAGGAGGACGCGGGAGTCGCCGCCGGCGAAGGCGTCGGGGTTGCCGGGCAGCGAGGCCCAGGTGCCGTTGAGCAGGCCGACATTATTGAACGCGAGGCTGTCGACATCGACAGTGAACGCGCCGGGGATGAGGCTGGTGCTCGCGGCGCCGACGGTGACGAAGCTGTCGTAGGCGAGGGTGCTGTCCAGCGCGATCAGGCTGTCGAGCGGCGCGAGGTCGGAGCCCAGGGGGTGCTGCCAGAAGCCGTTGAGGTCGGTGGTGGTGACGCCGAGCGCGGTCGCGGTGAGGATCTCGTCCGCCGCGTTATCGAACGTGGCGTAGACATCGACGACGGCGAGGCCGAGGGCGTCGGCGGCGGCGTCGGTCGATTCCTCGACGAGGAGGCCGGTGTAATCAGCGGACGCGGCGGCGGCCATGACGGCGACGGTCGCGAGGGCGAGGACATGCGTGGTCTTCATGGGGTTCAACTCCGGATCTTCAGTTGGTGTCACATCGGGGCGGGGTGCTCAAAGGGGCGCCGGTCGCATCGATGTTCACACCATGCCGCGGATTCGAGGCGACGCGATCACGGAGGGTCGGATTGGGCCGGAATGACGCGCGTCCGTGCGGGGTGATCGGGAGAGGGCGCCCAGTTTGACACCGGCGTCCGATACGCGACCATGAACGTCAGACAAGGGGGGTCTCATGCCCGAATCAACCGAAGCGACCATCGTTGAAGCGCTCCGCGAGCTCGCGCGGCCGCACCTCGAACGTTCGGCGCCGTTGCGTCGACTCGCCGAAGCGCTCGGGCGACTGCTCATCGAAGAGGCGGACCGCGCCGGGCGGGACGGCGCATCGCTGACCGCGGCCCCGGCGGATCCGACGGATGAAACGCCCGCCCGCACCGGAGCGGCCGACGGCGCCCTGATCGAGGCGTCGCCGAAGTCTCCGGTGCTGGATCTCGACATCGGGCCGGCGACGGATGATGCGGACGGTCTGGAGCTGGCGGAGGACGATGACCCGGGGATGGAGGAGGACGAGACGCTCGCGGCGCCGGCGTCGTCGTTCATCGGGGCGCCGGTCGAAATCGTCGATCTCCGCGATCTCGTCGAGGGCTTCCGCCTGAAGGCGGAAGGGTGCCGGCTGCAGGTTCGTCGCCGATCGACGAATGACCCGATCGACGAGACGGCGTTTCTCCGGCAGATGCACCGGATGATGAGTCAGGCCAACGACCTTCCGCACTACTGTCACCTGTGGATGTTCCGACGGGACAAGGCGCAGCCCGACGTCGACGCCCTGACGCGCATCGCACGAACGTACGATGCGGCGGCGGCGGCGACGCTCCTCCTGATTCGTGTCGACGATGACGCGATCGGCGCCACGCCGCGCGAAATCGAGCTCGGCGTCGCGCTGGCGGCGGAGGCGAAGTCCATGGTGATGTCCGCGATGGAGGAGACGTGGCTCACGACGGATGACGATGAGCAACGAATCCTGCACAAGCGTCTGGAGGCGGAGGTCATGACCCGCGGTCTGGATCGGCCGAAGCACATGCCTCGATGGGCGGCCGCCGATCTCACCGGGGCGGAGGATCTCCTGGCCCGGATCGAGTCCGCGGACCGCGGCCTGGACCAGCGTCTCCAGCGGGCCGAGCGGATACGTCAGAAGTTCCGGCAGCTCGAGTACCACCGCAATCAGTTCGTGAGTCAACGGGCCCACCGCTTCGACGAGTACACGGAGAAGGACGACCAGCAGAAGCAGCGCATGTTCGAGGTGATCGTCGAGATGAAGCACATGGGCGCTTCGCCCGCCGACGCGCGATTCGCAGAGATCTTCGATCCCGAGACCGTCGTGCAACTGCCGGATGAACCGCGGCCGCCCGAGGTCGAGGAGGTGCTCGAGCGGCTGGGATACGGCGAAGACGAGGCCGACGAGCCCGATGACGGGTCGCTCTGGAGCGCGCAGGTCGAGCGTGTGAAGGGGTGGCTCGCGGGCCGCGTCGTGGTGCTGTCGGGAGGGGAGATGCGCCGGGAGCACGCCGACCGGATTCGCGACGCGTTCGACCTCGCGGACCTGCGATGGATCGCCATGTCCGAACACGCGTCCGCCAATCCGCTGGTCAACGCGATCGCCCGGCCGGACGTGGACCTGGTGCTGCTGATGGTGAAGCTGAGCGGACACGATCACATCAACAAGGGCCGCCGCGCCGCCCGGGATCACGGCCGGACGTGCGTGTTGCTGAAGGCGGGCTATAACCCTGAACGGATTGCGCACGCGATCGTCCAGCAGGCGAGTCGTCAGTTTGGGGACGGCGGGGGCGCCTGACCGGCGTGCGCTTCCTGGCCGTCGCGCACGGATGGACGGCCTCAGTCCTCCGGACGCTCCCCCGCATCCGCCATCTTCACGATCCGCGGATCAAACCGCGCGACGACGTCCACCAGGTCCGTTTGCGCGGCCATCACCTCGTCGATGTTCTTGTACACGCCCGGTACCTCGTCCAGACCCGCCGAAATCAACGTCACCTGACGCTCCCTCAGCAGCTTCTTCACCGACGACCAGCGGAACGACGCCTTCGCCTGACGACGACTCATCACCCGACCCGCGCCGTGCGAGGCGGACGCCAGTGATGACGCCTCGCCGCGGCCGCGCACGACATAGGCCGGATCCGCCATCGACCCCGGAATGACGCCGAGCACGCCGTCGCCCGCGGGCGTCGCCCCCTTCCGGTGCACGATCACCTCGCGGCCGTCGTGGACTTCCTTCCACGCGAAGTTGTGGTGGTTCTCGACGTCGGCCAGAACATCCGCCTTCAACGCCCGCGCGACGCGGCGGTGGATGATCTCGTGGTTCGCCGCCGCGTAGTCGCCCATCAGGTTCATCGCCGCCCAGTACGCCTGGCCCGCCTCCGAATCGAGACTCAGCCACGCGAGATGCTTCAACTCGCGCGGCAGCTCCGGACGAATCGACATCGCCAGCTTCGAGTAATGATCCGCAATCGCCGCCCCGACGCCCCGCGAACCGGAATGCGACAGCACCGCCAGGTACGGGCGGTCGATCTCGAGGCCCAGCTCCGCCGTGCGCGGCGTCAGCACGCCGAACTCCACGAAGTGGTTCCCCGACCCGCTCGACCCCAGTTGCGCGCGGGCCTTGTCCTTGTTCTTCGCCGCGACCTCGCTCACCGTCCAGTCCGCATCGAGGACGGGATGGTCGTTCGGATCGGTGAACTTCGCCCCGATCCCGAATCGCGTCTCTTCGTTGAGGACGTTGACGAGCCGGTCGGTCTGTCCTTCGATCGCGTTGACCGGCGTATCGAGCACGGTCATCTTCATGCGGCACGCGATATCGACGCCGACCGCGTAGGGAATCACGGCGTTCTCCGTCGCCAGCACGCCGCCGATCGGCAGGCCGTACCCGACGTGCGCATCGGGCATCAGTGCGCCCTGCACCGCGATCGGCAGACGGCACGCGTGGCGAAGCTGGTCGATCGACTTCGGATCGAGATCCTCGCCCCATTGCTTCCACGGCGCGGGTTCTTCGGGTTCGATCCACTGCTTGCGCAACTCGCCCTTCGCTTTCTGCGCGGCCATTGCGTCGGCGAGCGGCTGGAGGTGGGGGGAGAGTCGATCGGAGGTGTGATCCGCGATGACCGCCCGGACCATCGAGCGGACGCTGGCCCTGGAATGGCCGCTGCGCAGGGCGTCCGCCGCGCACCGGCCGGCGAGCGGGATGAGGTCCTTGGGGACGCCGAGATTTCGCAGTTCGCGCGGTTTCACAGGATGGATGTTTCGCGGGCGGAGCGGAAAGGTCAAATGACGCGGCGTCGGAACCGAGGCGTCCGGCGCGGGAGCGGTCCTCTTTCGTCGGACCGGCATCGCGTCGTCCCGGACGCACCGCGGTGTGATCCGTACGATGTGGTCATGGATACGTGGGTCGTGTTGCTCGACATTCTGGTGCTGCTCTCGGTGGCGCTGGTGCTCGGCATCGTGTGCGAGCGTCTGCGTCAGAGCCCGATCATCGGCTACCTCGCGGCGGGGACGATGCTGGGTCCGAACGCGCTCGGGTTCGTGTCCTCGGGGGCGGAGGTCGAGATGCTGGCGGAGCTCGGCGTCGCCCTGCTTCTGTTCACGATCGGGCTGGGGTTCTCGTGGCGACGGCTGATGGACCTCGGCTCCGCCGCGATCGGCGGCGGCGTGGCCCAGGTGGCGATCACGCTTGTCGCGGGGGCCGCGGTCGCGGCGGCGTCCGGTCTCTCCCTGCGCAGCGCCGCGGCGATGGGCGCCGTCGTCGCCCTCAGCAGTACGGCGTGCGTGCTGCGACTGCTCGTGTCGCGGGCCGAGATCGAATCGGTGCACGGCCGTCATGCGCTGGGGGTGTTGCTGGTGCAGGACGCGGCGGTCGTGCCGCTGGTCCTGCTCGTCGCGATTCTCGGGGGCGAGGGCGACCTGGCGGACGCCGGCCTGGCGATCGCGCAGGCGCTGGGCGGGGCCGTGCTGCTGGCGGCGCTCCTGCTGCTGCTTCTGACCCGGTTGCTGCCCCGTCTGCTGCATCTGGAAGCGCTCCGGCGCAATCGTGATCTGCCGGTGCTGACGGCGGTCGTCATCGGATTCGGGTCGGCGTGGGCGTCGCACGAGCTGGGGTTGTCGCCCGCGCTCGGCGCGTTCGTGGCGGGGATGATCCTCGGGGCGTCGCCGTTCGCGGTGCAGATCCGGGCGGACATCGCGTCGGTGCGCACGCTGCTCGTCACGCTCTTCTTCGGCTCGATCGGCATGCTGGGCGATCCCGCGTGGCTGGTCGCGCATCTGCCGCTGGTGCTCGGACTCGTCGCCGCGGTCATCGTGGGCAAGACGCTGATTGTCTGGGCGGTGCTTCGCGCCTTCAGACTCTCACACGTCCACGCCCTGGCCGCCGGCCTTTGCCTGGCGCAGATCGGCGAATTCTCGTTCATTCTCGCGGCGACGGCGCGCGGCGGACTGATCAATGACGAGCTGTTCCGCCTGATCATCTCCGTCACCATCGTCTCACTGTTCGCGACGCCGTATCTCGTGGCCGCCGCGCCGGGCGCCGCGCGTTGGATGGTCGGCGGTCTGCGTCGTGCGCGGCTGATCGCCGAGTCGCCGGCCGGCGACGTCCAGGTGGAGACGGCGCCGACCGACCGGATTCTGATCATTGGTTTCGGTCCCGCGGGCGAAGCGGTCGGCCGCGCGTTGTCCCGACGCAGCGATGCGGTGACCGTCCTCGATCTCGATCACCGGGCGATGGCTCGCGCCCGCGATCTGGAGCTGGAGCCTCGTCTCGGCGACGCGTCGCATGCGGACGTGCTCCGGTCG
Organism: Phycisphaerales bacterium; assembly: GCA_965227335.1. Lineage (GTDB taxonomy): Bacteria > Planctomycetota > Phycisphaerae > Phycisphaerales > SM1A02 > CBDDFV01. The sequence goes on along the minus strand of CBDDFV010000010.1, from coordinate 101,663 downwards.
GCCGGGATCGCGTCGACGGACACCGTGATCGTCACGGTGCCGGATCCCCGGGTGGCGGTCGAGATCGTGCGTCTGATCCGATCGATGAACGCCGACGTCTTCATCATCGCCCGTGTTCGGTACCATCGACATGCGGATGAGCTTCGCGTCGCCGGCGCCGATGCGACGGTGAACGAGGAGCAGCTGGTCGGGCTCCGGCTGGCCGGCCACGCGCGTCGTCGTCTGGCGTTGAAATCGCGCGGCGGCGCCGGCGTCGAGCGCGCCTGACGGACTGGCGTCGCCGACTTACAATGCCATGTCCGTTCGGGCGGAGCGCCCGGAGATCATCGATGCGACATCATCAGAAGGGCGACCAGATGGACCGGATCATCGTGGGAATCGATTTTTCCGCGGGCTCCGCCGCGGCGCTGAAGCACGCGGCGAGGATGTCGGAGTCGGAGTCAGCCTCGCTCGAGCTGTTTCACGTGGTGCCCGGCCGCGTCGTTTCCGATCTGGCCGACGCCCTCGGGCGGTCCGCCGGGTCTCTGGAGAAGGAGCTCACCGATGATGTCCGGCGGCAGCTCGAGGACCTGCTGCCGGCCGATCTGAGTCGCGACCGGGTGTCGGTCGACGTGGCCATCGGCTCGCCGCTCAACGAGACGCTCCAGGCGGTCGAGCGTCGGCGGCCGGATCTGCTGGTGCTGGGCGTCACCGGAGACGACTCGGGTCGCAGCCGGGGGGCGGGCACCTTCGCGACCAAGAGCATCCGCAAGGCGAAGTCGGACGTGCTGCTCGTGGATCAGAATCACACCGGGCCGTTCCGGACGATCGTGGTGGGCGTTGACTTCTCCGACACGTCGAAGCGGGCGCTGGCCCGCGCCGTCGAGTGCGCGCGACGCGACGAGAGCCGCGTCCACGTCCTCCATGTCTACTTCGGTCCGTGGAACAAGCTCCACTACCGATCGCCGACCCCGGAGGCGACGCCGGAGTTTCGGCGGCAGTACTGCGGGCGGCTCCAGGGACTGCTGAACGCCTTCATCGAGCCGTTCGCGTCGGACCTGCCGAGCGACCGGATCCAGGGCGTGCTGCACGAACACCAGAGCTACGGCGGAGGGATCATCGAATACGCGGCGGAGCACGATGCGGACCTGCTCGTCCTCGGCGCCCTCGGGACCACCAACCTCCGGTACATGCTGCTCGGCAGCACCGCCGAACGGGTTCTCCGCGAGACGCCGTGCTCCGTGCTCACCGTCCGACCGGGCGACGAAGGCTGACGCCATTGCCCGGCCGACCGTCCGTCGACTGCATCGTGATCCCGCGTCGAGCGTGTCTGCCCCGACCTACTGCATGAAGCTCTCGGCGAGCGTGATCAGCGCCGTGACGACGTTCATCAGACCTTCGCCGACGAGGAGTCCGGAGGCGACCGCGAAGACGAGAGCCGCGCACTGCTTCGGCTTCAGCGTCTTCCACGCCACGAGGATCATCGAGCCGATGAACATCGAGACCGAGTAGTACGCGGGCACGATGAACGCGATGCCGACCGCAAGACCGCTCGGAATGACCGGGGCCAGCGGCTTGACCGTCCGCCGGAGGATCGGCATCAGCGCGCCGAAGATCACGCCGCCCAGCACCGCCCATTCCGCGTTGGTCGGAATCGCGCCGAAGCCCTGCGAGAGCAGCTCCGCCATCGCCTTCCACGCGTGCGCGGCGGGGGCGGGGTAGTCCGTGCTCACGCCGATCTCGTACACGCGGTTGAACAGAGCGAAGATCGGCACCACCACCAGGATGCCGGCCACGATGCCGCAGCACTGCGCGATGATCTGTTTGCGCGGCGACGCGCCGAGCATGTAGCCCGTCTTCAGATCCTGCATCATGTCCGCCGCCTGCGACGCCCCCGAACCGGACACCGCGGCCGCCATCAGGTTGGTCGTCACCTGGCCGGGGGCCACGCCGCCGAAGACCAGCTGCGTCACCTTGCCCATGCCGCCCACGGGGTTGATGTCCGTTTCGCCGGTCGAACGCACCGCGATCGCGGCGAGAACCGACGACAGGGCGATCGCGATGATCGTCATCCACCACGCGATGCCGAAGACGAACTGCGACACCAGCACGCACGCCAGCCCGCCGAGGGCGAGGCCGCCCATCCACCAGGAGTTCGGCACCTGCTCCGTGTCGTCCCCGCCGTCGAGCGAGGCGCCGGCGGTGAACGTGTTGATGATCGAGCGCCAGGAGAGCGCGAGCGACGTGAGCGCGTCCGCGACCATGATCGCCACGCCCGGCCACAGGATCCAGCCCCGCACGCCGGCGGAGTAATCCATGATCGGCCCCGTCACCCACGGCTCCGCATCGTCAGCCCGCAGACCGAAGCCGTTCTCCACCACGCCCCAGCCGAGGACCAGCCACGAGACGACCGCGCCGAGCAGCAGCGAAGAGCCGATGCGCGGCCCGATCAGCAGACCGGCCCCCGTCATCACCGGACTGATCAGCAGGTGGAACCCCCACGCGGTCACGAAGCCCGCCGCGGTCGCGCCAAAGAGCCACGCCCCGGGCGGATGTTCGAGGTAATGCCCCGGATAATCGATCTCGACTCCCGCCTTGCCGAGCAGGAAGCCCCAGTCGTACTTGACGAAGACGAACAACGCCGCGAACACCGCGAACCACAACAGCACCTTCGCCTTCCGCATCGCCTCCGCGCCTTCGGCGAAGATCGAGACGACGGTTTCGGCGGTCGCGGTGCCGGTGGGGAACCGCAGTTTCTCGACCACGACGTACTGGTTCCGGAGCGGCACGGCGAAGAAGACGCCGAGGAACCCGACGGACAGCGACCAGAGCGTGAGATCCACGTACCCGAGGTTGATCCCGTGTTCGCTCCCCTCACGCCAGAGCATGACGAGAGCGGGAATCGGCGCGAGCAGCCCCGCGGCGGACGCCATGGAGCCCGCGGCGGAGCCGGACGTCTGCGCGATGTTCGTCTCGAGCACCGAGAACGACTTCGGCTTGATGATCGCCCAGAAGGCGTAGCCGAGGATTGCCGCGATCAGCGACCCGCCGAACGACCAGCCGATCTTCAGCCCGATCGAGATGTTCATCGCCCCGACCACCGCCCCGATCACGCAGCCGGTCAGGACGGCCCGCACGGTGAGCTGGTTCTCGCCCGGGTGCGGCACGTAGATGCGATCGTGATCGGCGGGCAGCACGGTCGAAGTCGGCGCGTCGGTTCCGTCAGGCATCGTGGGGTCCTCTCTCAGGCGGCGTGGTCAGCCTCCCCCGGCGTCGCGAATCCCACAGAACCTAGCCGAGCCGTTCGCCCCATGCAACATCGCGACCGACCGCCCGCTATCCTCAGCCCCCATGTGCGGCATCGGCGGCGTTCTGCGAACCGACGGGGGCCCGATCCCCGACTCCTGGCTTGATCGCCTCGACGATCGACTGGCCCATCGCGGTCCCGATGGGAACGGCCGCTTCCGCGACGCCGTCGACGCCCCCCGACCCGACGGCCCCCGACGCATCACCGTCGCCCTGACCCATCACCGCCTCTCCATCATCGACCACGCGGGCGGCGCCCAGCCCATGGTCTCCCGGCTCGCCCCGGATCCGAACGACCCCGACGAACCCTCGACCATCGCCGTCGTCTTCAACGGCTGCATCTACAACCACCGCGACCTCCGCGCCGAACTCGAAGCCGCGGGCCATTTCTTCGAGTCCGATCACGCCGACACCGAGGTCCTCGTGCACGGCCATCGCGCCTGGGGCCCCGAACTGGCGCAGAAGCTCGAAGCGATGTACGCCTACGCGATCTGGGACGCGTCCAACGGAACCGTCACCCTGGGACGCGACTGGTTCGGTGAGAAACCGCTCTACATCGCGCAGCACCAGACCGATGACGGCGAGATCATCGTGTTCGCCAGCAACGCCCGCGCGGTCGCCGATGTCGCCGCCCTCGCGGGCGAAGGCGACTTCGACCCGCCGAAGATCGAATGGGTGCGCGGCTACCTGCAACTCGGCTACGGCTGGCGCGGCGAAACGATTTACCACTGCGAACGCCTCACGCCGTCCTCCGTCCTCAGCGTGCCGATCGAACTGCCCGCGCATCTGCCCGCGTTCAGCACGACGAAGCCGCCGCGCCATGTCGAAGACGTCGTCGAACAACTGCTCGACCAGGCGGTGCAGCGTCGGCTCGAGGCGGACGTTCCGCTCGGGTGCTTTCTGAGCGGCGGGGTGGATTCGACGCTCATCGCCGCGCTGGCGAAACGACACGTTCCGGATCTGCGTACGTTCAGCGTGCGGATGCCCGATCCACGGTACGACGAATCCGCCTTCGCCGAGGCCGCCGCCACGCATCTCGGGGCGGATCACACCACGCTCGACATCGCGGCCGATCCCGCGGCGGATCTCGTTCATCTGATCGAGACGCTGGGCCAGCCGTTCGGCGACAGCTCGATCCTGCCGACCTACTGGGTCTGCCGCGCGGCCCGGACGCACGTCAAGGTCGCCCTCTCGGGCGACGGCGGCGACGAACTCTTCTATGGTTACGAACGCTACCAGCGGGCGACGGTGGTCAAGGCGTTCCGGCGGCTCCTCGGCTGGCTGCCCGACGGGTTTGGCGCGTCGGCGCATCCGAAGAGCCGGACGCACCGGCTCGGACGCGCGGCGGCGATGGCCCGCGACTTCCCGCGTTCCGGCGTGCTCGCTCTGGAGTCGATCTTTCACCACGACTGGGTCGCCGCGCTGACCGATGCGAACGAGGCGTGGTCCGCCCCGGGAGTGGCGACGCGGGGCCCGGTCGGGCAGGCGTTGCGGGCGGCGGATCTGCGCAGCTATCTGCCGTTCGATCTGCTGACGAAGGTCGACACGGCGTCGATGGCCGTCGCGCTGGAGGTGCGGGCGCCGTTTCTGGACCGCGACCTCTGCGAGACGGTGCTCACCTGGCCGGCGGAGGCCTTCGCCCGCGGGGGACGCAAGGGGCTGCTCCGCGCCGTCGCGCGTCGGCACGCGCCGGCGGAAGTGATCGACCGGCCGAAGATGGGTTTCGCGATCCCGATCGACGACTGGTTCCGCGACGACACCGGCGGGATGCGCACGCTGCTGCTGGACCGGCTGCGCGGGTCGGACCCGTTCGGGCCGATTCCGATCAATCAGGACGCGGTCGAGACGCTGCTCACCGAACATCTCGACGACGGGATCCAGCATGGTCAGCGGCTGTTCGCGCTGCTGACGCTGTCAATCTGGGCGGGGCGGGACCGCTGATTGCGGATCCTGCGAAACGTCGCGGGTTGGGGTAGGCTGTCCCGCATGAGCAAGCATGGCTGGCTGACCGTGTTGATCGTGATCGGGCTGATCGCCGGCGCGATCGTGGGCGAGATCCTCTACGAGCCCGGGGCCGGGCTGACCGATGCGCACTGGAGCAAGGCGGTCGGCGATCTCGTGCTGATCAAGCCGCTCAAGCTGATGATCGTGCCGATCGTCTTCGTGAGCGTGGTGGTCGGGGTGTGCTCGATCGGCGATCCGTCGAAGCTCGGTCTCGTCGGCGGGGCGACCGTGCTGTATTACATGGCGACGATGCTGATTGCGGTGACGCTGGGGGCGACGCTGGTGTCGATCGTGCAGCCCGGGGAGTTGCCCGACGACGTCCGGCTGGAGATGACGACGAAGGGGGAGCAGGACTACGCGACGTCCGACATCGTCGAAACGGTCGAAGAAGCGAAGAACCAGAGCCTCGGCCGCGTCTTCATGAACGTCATTAACCAGATGGTGCCGTCGAACATCATCGACGAGATGGCGAAGGGACGCACGCTCGGGATCATCATGTTCTCGCTCGCGATCGGGCTCGCCCTCGCGGCGGGAGGCGACAAGACCCGGCCCGCGGTCATCTTCTTCGAGGCGCTCTTCGACGGCATCATGCGTCTCGTGCTGTGGATCATCTGGATCACGCCGATCGGCGTCTTCTTCCTGATGATGTGGACGGTGGGCAAGATCGGACTGCTCAACCTGCTGGGGCCGATCTCGAAGTACGTCTTCGTCGTGCTCGCGGGCCTGTTCATTCACGGCGTGATCGTGCTGCCGCTGATCCTGTTCCTGCTCGGCCGGACCAACCCGTTCCGCTTCATGTACCAGATGCGTCGCGCGCTCCTGACCGCGTTCGGGACGGACTCCAGCTCCGCCACGCTGCCCGTCACGATCGAAAGCGCCGAGGGCGAAGGCGGCTGCTCCAAACGAGCCGCGAACTTCGTCCTGCCGCTCGGCTCGACCGTGAACATGGACGGCACCGCACTGTACGAGGCGGTGGCGGTGGTGTTCCTCTTCCAGTTGTACGGCATCGACCTGACGTTCGCCCAGCTCGTCGTGGTCGTGGTCACGGCGACGCTCGCCGCGATCGGCGCGGCGGGGATTCCCTCCGCCGGGCTGGTCATGATGGTCATCGTCATCAACGCCGTGAATACGAGCCTCGGCGGGACGGTGGAAGCGCTCCCGCTCGCGGCGATCGGCGTGATCATCGGCATCGACCGCATCGTCGACATGTGCCGCACCATGGTCAACGTCTGGGGCGACGCGGTGGGGGCGAAGATCATCACGCGGATCGCGCCGGATCCGGTGGCCGGGGAGGCGGCGTAGGCGTATTCTGCCGCGCCGGTCACCCTCCCGGAACTCGCCCCCATGATCCAGCCCGCCGACACCGCGACCGACGCCCGACCCGAACTGCCCTTCCTGCAGATCCTCAACAACTTCGTGCGCTCGCCGTCTGTCGTCGGGTGCGAGGCGCCGTTCTTCAGCGTCCTCCAGCGCGAACTCGAGTTCCTCGGCGTGCAGGTGCGGGCGTATTCCGGCGTGCTCGAAGCCCGCGGGTCGAAGCCCGGATCGCTCACGATCTCCGCCCACATCGACCGGCACGGCATCCTCTGCACGGGGCCGAACGAGTTCCAGTACGCCGCGTTCGTCACTCGCGCCCAGGGCGACCTCGACGGCGACTCCGTCTCCGAGCAGACCGTCTCCACCATCGCCGATCGCTTCCGGGACGCCCCCGTGGAGGCGTACGACCCCTGGCACGGCGGCTACCTGGGGCAGGGGACCGTCGCCGACACGCATTACTGCCAGCGGCGGATGAACCTCGTCTTCGAGATCGATGGTCTCGATGGGCTTCGGCCCGGGACGCCCGTGGCGTATCTCCAGCCGCTGATCATCCACCCCGACCGGCTCGCCGCGCAACTCGACAACGTGCTCACCGTCGCCCTCGTCGTCGACATGTTCCGGCGGGGATTCGAGGGGACTGCGCTCTTCTCGGTGGAGGAGGAGGCGGGACGCAGCTGGCGGTACCTGCTGCAGTGGTTCCGTCGGCGGGGGTTGAAGACGCGGCGGCTGCTGGTGATGGACACGAGCCCGTACCCGGATGCGGCCGCCGCCCGTCAGCAGCAGGTCGTCCTGCGTCGCCAGGACGCCAACGGCGCGTTCGCGGCGGAGTTCGTCGACGAGATCGCATCACACTGCGCGAACGCCGGAGCGACCATCGCATTCAAGGACGAGCAGGTGCAGCGCACCAACGAGAGCCGCGCGGCGGACGGCCTGCCGCCCCGTTCGCTCGGGCGCACCGAACTCGGCCGTCTGATCGCCGCCAGCGACGGCGCGATCACCGGGGCCACGTTTCAGCTTCCGACCACCGGCTACCACACGCCGCAGGAGACGGTCATGCTGGACTCGGTGCGGGCGGCGATCGCCGTCACGGACGAACTCATTCGCGCGTGACCGGGCGTCACGGCGTGGGTCCGCGGTCATGGAGGCCGGAGGGCGCCGGGGCGGGGGCGAACGTCATCTCGCACCGGAAGCCGTGGCGGTCGAAGTCGGTCACGAAGCGTCCGCCGAGATCGTGCACGAGGAATCCGTTGACGAGCCGCAGCCCGGTGCCGAGGGCGTGGGGGGGCTGGGTGGGCGGTCCGTGCCGCTCCGCCCACGCGATACGCACCGCGTCCGGCGCCGTCGCCTCGACCTCGATCACGATCCGCCCGTCCGGATCCTGCAGCGCGCCATGTTCGCGCGCATTCGCCGCGAGTTCGTGCACGGCCAGCGCGAGCGACTGGCAGCGTGAGGCGTGGATACGGAGGTCGTCGCCGTGGATTTCGAACTGGTGCGGTTCCAGATCGACGCTGAGCACGCTGTTGAGCAGCTCCCGCACGCCGATGTCCGACCATTGTCGACGCGAGAGCATCGAGTGCGCCTGCGCCATGGTGTGGATGCGTTCGCGCGTGGTGTGGAAGTGACGCGCGATGCCCGCGGCGGAGTCGGGGCGGTCGACGTCCATCAGCGACAGCACGCTCGCGAGGTTGTTGCGGACGCGATGATTCACCTCGGCGATGAGCCGGTGCTCACGCTCGAACGCCGCCTCCCGGGTGCGGATCACGTCGCGCATGGATTCGATACGCACACGCTGCCGATGACGCAGGCGCCAGAACACGCCCGCCGCGATCGCCAGCACGAAGACGACCGCGACCGCCCGGAACCAGTCGGTCTCCCACCACGCGGCCCGCCAGACGACGTTGAGCGGGTGAGCGGCCGTCACCCACGGCTCGTTGCCGAACGACGCGCGGAGTTCGAAGACGAAGGGGCCGGGGTCGCTGCGGGTCAGCGTGATGCGGCGGGCGGCCCCGAGATCCTGCCAGTCGTCGTCGCCCGGACGGACGCGGCAGGCGTAGTGCGTCGACTGCGCATGCACCAGATTGACGGCCCCGAACTCAATCGTGACGCGTCGGGGACCGACCGGCACGTCAATGCGATGGTCGCGAATCGGCGTCGGATGACCGTTGATCAGCACCCGCAGCACCTGCGGCGGACCGATCGAGCGCGGCGTGTCGCTCGGCTCGATCACGTGGGGACCGTCGATCGTCGAAAAGACGGGACGACCGTCGCTCCGCAGCGCGCCGGCGGGGTTGCCGAAGTTGCCCTCCGCCATCCCGTCGTCCGGGTCATACCAGCGGTACCGGGGGGCGGGTCCTTCACCGTTGGTCCAGGCCCGGAAGGCGTCGAGGGCGAACGCGTAGACGCCCCGATTCCCCAGCATCCACACGCGTTCACGCTGCGCATCGATCAGCAGTTCGGTCACGATGTTTTCCGGCAGACCATCGGCGGTCGTGAACCGGCGAGGCGGTCCCGCGTCATCGATCACGAAGAGGCCGCCTCCGTACGTGCCCACCCAGGCGTCCCCGTCGGGCTGCGCCTGAATCGTGCGCACCTGCCCGACCGCCGCGCCCCAGCGCACCGTGCGCACGTCCTCGCCGTCGATGCGATGGACCGCCTCCGGCGACGCCGCCCACACGGCGCCGTTCAATCCGGCCGCCAGCTCGGTGACCGGCGGATCGGGCAGTTCGATCGTCTCCACCCGCTCTCCGATCCGCCGCGTGAGGCCGTCCTCGCCGGCGATCCAGATCGCGCCGTCGTGTTCAAGCATGTCGTTGATGACCGTCCGGGTGACGAGGATCGGTTCGAGGCCGGTCGACCGGGCCAGCCAGACGGTGTCCTCGATCGCCGCGAGCACCGCGCCGTCCGAACGCACGTGCAGCGCGGCGAGATTGCCCGCGGTCTCCCACGCGGTGCTGACGCCGCCGGGATTGACCGTTGCGAGATAGCCCGCGCTCCCCGTCCACAAGGCGTCGTCGGGCGCGACGATGATGGAGTTGGACGGCTCGTTGCGTCCGGGGCCCGGCAGTGGAATCGGACGCACCAGACGCCGGGCGAGTCGGGCCAGACCGGCGCGAAGCGATCCCAGCCACACCTGTCCGTGGCCGTCGACGAACCCGCTGCGGAGTTCGCCCAGCACGTCTTCGAACACCTCAACGTCATCGGTGAGCGATTCCGGATCGGTCAGGCGGCCCCGAATCCGACGGACGCCCGCGTCGTAGACGATGACGAACTCGTCCTCCGGCAGCGCCGCCGCGAAACGGGGCTCGCCCAACTGGCGGGACGGCAGCATGAGCGGCGCGAAGGCGTCGTCGGTGCGGACGAAGATCGTGGTGCGGGTGAGCGCGAGCACGACGCCGTCCGTGCGACTCACCTGGATCGGTTCGTCGGCGGCGAGCGGGTGTGCGATCACGTTTCGGCCGCGCACCTCGTACACCATGCCGTCATCGCCGCCGGCCCAGACGCAGTCGCCGACGACATCGCGGGCGGTGGAGATGACGGAGGCGTCGAGGGCGCCGGCGATGCGGGCGGGGGCGGGATCACGGGTCGGATCGAACGTCCACAGCCCGAGATCGGTGGCGAGATACGCCGCGCCCTGGTGCGTGGTGATGGACCAGATCGTGGTCTTGACCGGGAGCGACCACGCGGTGCAGGCGGCCTCGCCGGCGGTCCATTCGAGACGGAAGAAGGCGCCGTCCTCTGCGCCGCCCCAGATCGCGCCTTCTTCATCGACGTCGAGAGCAACGATGCGATTGGAGGGAAGGGCGGGGGTGGAGCCGAGGTCGAACCGCATGAACGCCGCGCCGTCGAAGCGGGCCACGCCGCCGAAGGTCGCGACCCACACCGCGCGGTCGGGCGTCTGGGCGATGTCGTACACCGAGCCCTGGGGCAGGCCGTCGGCGACGGACCATCGTCGGAGCTGCGTCTGTCCCGCGGCGGACGGCGTCAGCACGGCGACGACGAGCACGCCGGCCACACCGGACATGATCCGACGGAAAAGATGGCTCCATCGACGCATTCGGATGATCCCGCGTTCGGGCGATCCGGACCGCCCGAGAGACGCAGTGTACGGGATCGGACGCCCGGATCGCGCGGCGTTCCGGCATTCGCCACGAGATGCCGGGCCGACCGCCCTCATCGATCAGCGCGGCTTCGGCGCCGTCAACATCGGTTCACGTCGTGACTTCCGCCTCCGCCGTCGAGCGGACGTGCAGCTCCTCGAGCTGCGCATCGTCGACCGGGCCGGGGGCGTCCGTCATGAGGTCCTGGCCGGTCTGCGTCTTCGGGAAGGCGATGACGTCGCGGATGTTCTCCGTGCCGCACAGCAGCATCACGAGCCGGTCGAGTCCGAAGGCGATGCCGCCGTGGGGCGGGGCGCCGTACTTGAGCGCGTTGAGCAGGAAGCCGAACTTGACGTCGGCCTCCTCCTTCGAGAGTCCCAGCAGACCGAAGACCTTCGCCTGGGTCTCCTGGTCGTGGATACGGATCGATCCGCCGCCGATCTCCGACCCGTTGCACACGAGGTCGTATCCCGCCGAGATGCACGCGTCCGGCGCGGACTCCATGCGGTCGACCTCGCCCGGCATCGGGGCGGTGAACGGATGGTGCAGCGCGACCCAGCGGCCGTTCTCCTCGTCGCGTTCGAACATCGGGAAATCGACGACCCAGACGAACTTCCATGCGTCGCGGTCGATGAGGTCGAGATCCCGCGCCACCTTGTTCCGCAGCTCGCCCATGGCCTTCGTCGCGACCGACCACGTGTCCGCCCCGAAGAACACGATGTCGCCGACCTCGAGCCCGAGGCGCTCCTTCAGTTCATCCGCAATCGGATCGAGGAACTTGGCGATCCCGGTTTCAAAGCCGTTGGCGGTGTACTTGACCGTCGGCACGCCGCCGGCCCCGAACGTCTTGACGAACTCGGAGTAGCCGTCGGTGACCTTGCGGGACATCGACTCCGCCCCGCCCGGGACCCGCATCGCCTTGACGACGCCCCGATCCTTCGCGAGCGCGCCGGTGAAGACCTTGAAGTCCGTCTTCGCCGCGAGATCGGAGACGTCCTCCAGCTCCAGGCCGAAACGGAGGTCGGGCCGGTCAATCCCGTACCGCTCCATGGCGTCGGCGTACGAGATCACCGCGATCTCACCGATGTCGACGCCGAGGACGTCCTTCCACAGCCGCTGCGCGAAGCCGCCCATCATCGTCATGACGTCGTCGCGATCGACGAAGCTCATTTCGAGGTCGATCTGCGTGAACTCCGCCTGCCGGTCCGCCCGCGGGTCCTCGTCGCGGAAGCACCGCACGATCTGCAGGTAACGGTCGCACCCCGCCACCATCAGGATCTGCTTGAAGATCTGGGGACTCTGCGGCAGGGCGTACCACTGGCCGGGATACATCCGCGACGGCACCACGAAGTCCCGCGCGCCCTCCGGCGTCGTCTTGATCAGGAACGGCGTCTCCACCTCGAGGAAACCGTGCCCGCCGAAGTACTCGCGGGCGATCCGCGCCGCCTCGTAACGGGTCCGCAGGATCTTCTGCATCTTCGCCCGCCGGAGATCGATGAATCGATAGCGGAGCCGCTTCTCTTCCGCGATCTTCTCCGCCTCGTGCTCGTCCGGCAGGATCGGCGGCGTCTCCGTCTTGTTCAGCACGTCGACGTCCGTCGCCATCACCTCGATCTCGCCCGTGGCGAGACGCTTGTTCGGCTCCCCCTCACGCTGACGCACCAGACCCTTGACCGCCACCACGTCCTCGCGTCGCAACGCTCGCGCGGCGTTCACCACGTGCTCCGGCGCGTCCTCCAGATCGAACACGATCTGCGTCACGCCCTCCCGGTCGCGGATGTCGATGAAGATCAGGCCCTTCCCCTGGTCGCGGTACGTATTCACCCAGCCGGCGAGGACGACCTCCTGACCGGCGTGTGTGACACGCAGTTCGCCGCACATGTGGGTCCGCTTGAACTTCATGATGGAATCCGCCTTCGTCCGGAGTCCGGACGCCTTTCGAGCACAGAATCCGAGCCGCCCGCCGTCGTCGACGCACCGTCGACCGCCGCCCGGGCCGGACTCGGGGAAAGTCGGACATCGTAGCGGGGCGAGCCCGCGGCGTCGGGCGTCACTCGGAGGAAATCGGCCGGTTCCCGCCGGCGTCGGCCGCGGGCTGCGACGCGGCGGCCTCGGGAATCGGCGGCGTGTCGCCGCTGCGGATCATCGCGAACGCGTCTTTCACAATGCCGTAGCTCGGCTTGCCCCGGAGCCCGTACCCGCGATCCCAGTCGTCGCCCCGCCGGTAGGGATCCCAGTGGTAGCACGCGACGCCGATCGCCCCCGTCTCGTCCGCCGCCGCGAGCACCGGGGCCCACGCCTCGAAGAACGCGCGATAGCCGGCGGCCTGGGCGGCGTGATCGGCCGGCGTGTCCTCGGCGGCGACATAGTTCCACGGATAGACGACGGACCACGGCACCGACGGATAGCCGAGTTCGGTGAGATAGAGCGGCTTGTCGAATCGACGCGCAATCCGCAGCATCCGATCCCGCTCGTGGATCCAGCGTTCGCGGAGCCGTTCGGGCGTCGGCGTCTCCCCTTCGTCGACGAGTTCGAAGTACGCGCTGACGCAGATCAGGTCGAGTTCATCCCAGAAGTCGACGAGGTCGTAGCGATCCCAGTTCGAGGCGTACGCCACCTCGCCCCGGAACGAGCCCCGCACCCGACGGATGATCCGCCGCCACTGTTCGATCTGCGGCTCCGTCGAGTTCAGTTCGCTCCCGACGATGAACCGGTCGACGCCCGCCCGGTTGGCGATGTCGAGGTAGTACGCGATGAACCGATCGTAACTCGCCCACCACGCCGACCAGTCCTCCGGGTCGATGACGCCCCGCCACTCCTTCTCCGCTGCGTGCTCGAGCAGCACGATCGGCAGCAGCGTCGTGTCGAGGCCGTGTTGTTCCGCGCGTCGAAGGATCGCGACGAGTTGCGTATCCGTCGGGCACCTGGCCGGAAGCAGCCGCACCTCGTTCGCACGCACGTCGTGCTGGAACATCGGCGTGACGAGGACGAGCGCGTTGGCGCCCATCGCGGCGATGTGGTCGACCGATTCGAAATACAGTTCGAGGTCGCCGATGTGATGGCAGTTGAGCGCGACGCCGAGATAGGGGGGGGTGACGGGCGGCGGGGCCGGCGCGCCGGGGCGGGTCGCGGCGACGGGCGGACCGGGCGGCCGCGCGCCGGAATCAGTTTCGACCACCCACGACGCCGCGGCGACGGCGGCGATCACCGCGATCAGCCCCCAGACCTGCCAGACCGCCGCCCGCCGGGCGCGCGGCGGCGCGTCCGCCGACGGCGGGGACGGCGATGCGGACGACGGCGTGGGGTTGGACGCCTCCATGCGGGTATGGTATTCGTGCTGTCGCTCACGATCCTGCCTGTCGCCGTCGCCCTCGACGGGCCGCCCGGAACATCATGACCACCGCCGCTCCCGCCGCCGCGCCCGACTCCGCCGCCGATGACCCGCTCGGGGGCGCCATCCTCTTCACGGCGTTCGAACCAAGCGGCGACCAGGTCGCGGCCCCGGTGATCCGGGCCCTGCTCGAGCGTCGCCCGAACATGAAGGTGTACGCCTGGGGCGGGCCGCGCATGGCGGAGGCCGGGGCGACGCTCATCGAGGAGACCGCCGTTTCCGGCGCGATGGGTCTCGGCGCCATCGCCCGGGCCGGCGCGGTCCGACGCGAACACAAGCGGATCAAGCGGTGGGCGATGCAGTACCGCGTGGTGACGCACGTGGCCGTCGACTCCCCCGCCGCGAACTGGGGCATCTGCAAGATCATGCGGAATCGCGGGGCCAAGATCGTGCACCTCGTCGCGCCGCAACTGTGGGCGTGGGGGGGCTGGCGGATCCGCAAGCTGCGTCGGCTCACCGACCTCGTGCTCTGCGTGCTCCCGTTCGAGGACGGCTGGTTCAACTCGCGTCAGGTCCCGGCGAAGTTCATCGGGCATCCGGCGATCAACCGCGAACTCGACCGCGATCTCATCGTCGAACGGATGCACGGCCTGCCCGCGGGCGCGCCCCGGGTCGCGATCTTTCCGGGGTCGCGTCTGCACGAGGTCCGCGCCAACCTGCCGCTGCTCGTCAAGACGTACGCGGAACTGCAGGCCCGGAACTCCGGCATGACCGGCGTCTTCGTCTCGCAACGGCCGGAGGTCTCGAAACTCATCCGCAAGAAGCTGCCCGTCTTCCCGACCGGCCTGCACATCACGTCGACCGACATCGACCCCTGCATCGCGTGGGCCGACGTCTGTCTCGCCGTCTCCGGCACCGTGACGCTGCACATCGCCCGCCATTGCAAACCGCTGATCGGCGTCTACAAGGTCAACCCCATCGCGTGGCTCCTGTCGAAAGTGATGCTCCGAACGCCGTTCCGACTGCTGCCGAACATCATCGCCGAAGAAGAGATCTGCCCCGAGTTCGTGCCCCACGTCGGCGGCGCGGATCCCGTCATCCGCGAGATGACCCGCCTGCTCTCCGACTCCCGCCACGGAGCGCGGCAGCGCGAAGCCCTGTCCCGCGTCTGCCTGCGGTTCTCCCAGCGTCGGCCCGCCGACGACGCGGCGGACGCGATCCTCAACCTCAACGAACGCTCAACGGCGCCCACCCGATGAAGATCGACCGCCTCATCACGCGACTCGACGTCTTCCCCGCCGCGCTCCACGCCGTCGTGGCCGGCGTCAACGCGGACGAAGCCCGCTGGCGGCCCGACGGCGGACGCTGGTCGATCACCGAGATCATCGGCCACCTCGTCGACGAGGAGGAGCTCGACTTCCCCGTCCGCATCCGTCTCACGCTCACGGATCCCGTCGCCCCCTGGCCGCCGATCGATCCGGAACGCACCGTCGAGGCCCGCAATCATCGCGAAAGCGAACTGTCGACGCTGCTCGCCACGTTCGCGGCGGCGCGGAAGGACCAGATGTCGTGGCTCTGCGGACAACGCGACGCCAACTGGTCCGCCGCCCACCAGCACCCGAAACTCGGCGTGCTTCGCGCCGGCGATCTTCTGGCGGCGTGGGTCGCCCACGACCAGCTTCATCTCCGTCAGATCGCCAAGCGCATCGTCGAACTGACGGAACGCGACGCCCCCGGCTTCTCCGCCGGGTACGCGGGCGAACTCACCTGACGGGGCGCCTCGCCGTCACCGCACCGCCGACATCTTCTTCAACGTCTGCTCCAGCCGCTCCGCGCCCTCTTCGAGACAGAGCTCCGATTCGTCGAGCTGCTCGTCCGCCGCCGCCGACCACGCCCGGTTGAGCTGGCGTTCGGCGCCGGAAAAGACGTCCATGATCTGCGCGTACCCCGCCATGCCGGCCGTGTTGATGATCTTCGTCCGTCCCGCGACGAACGGATCGAGACAGTCCGCATGCACCTGGTCGATCGTGGCGAGGATCTGCGCCACGCGCGGCGTGTCGGACGGCGTGTCGCGGGCGGCGATGAGCGTCCGCACCCGTTCCAGCGCGTCACGCAACGCCGCCTCGCCGCCGGGCGCCCGCACGCCCGGACCCGGGGCCGTGGTCTCGGCCGACTCCAGCCGCAGGATCAGTCCGCCGATGAGCAGGCCGAGACAACCGAGCATGAACCACCAGCGGCCCGACCAGTGCTCGAAGCGGAAGTTCTTGGCCACGATGCGCTCGACCCCGAGGTCGCGCAGCATGATGATCTCTTCCTCGGTGATCCGACGACCGTCGGCGGGCGGGACGAGGATCGGAACCCGGTCGACGCCCGCCGCGCGAAACCGACGCAAGTCGGCGTCGGAGAGCGGGCGGGCCTGCAGGTAGTCCGGCGGGCCGGTGATCGTCGGCACGGCGAGGGGTTCCTCGTCGCCCGCGGCGTACACCGGTCCCCCGAGGGTCGGACGCTCCGCCGTCGGCAGGTCCTCCAGACGGTCCACCGACATCTCCACCGGGCGGGCGAGCGTCGGCAGGATCTCCGGCTCGAACGAGTACAGCGTCTGCACGAGCGGCGTGTACGCGGTGGCGGCGCCGATCGTGCCGAGCACGACCGAGACAATGATCAGGATTCCCGCAAGTCGCTTCATCACGTCACCCCATCACCACGAGCAGACCATTGATCAGCAACGCCAGGACCGATTCCCCCACGATCAGTCCCGCACAGAACGGCACCCCCCAGTCCTCCGCCCACGCCTGCCCCTTGACCTTCGCCACCCCCATCTGCACGAGGCAGCCCAGGCCGTACGTCGAGATGTAGATGAACGGCAGGTACATCGACAGACCGACCAGCACCCCCAGCCCCGGGAACGAACCGATCCCGAGCAACGCCCCCAGCAGCAGACCGAAGCCGTAGAGCCAGTACGGCATGTCGCCGCCCTGCACCCCCGTGATCACCGACTGCAACGCCAGCGCCTGCGGCGCCCGCGTCGGCGTCCCTTCGCCCATCGCCACTCCGAACTCCTGCATGTTCGCGGAGGCGATCAGCAGAATCGTCAGCATGCACACCACCGGACCGATGCCGACCACGATGAGTTCCGCGATCTGCTGACGGCGCGGCTGCGCGCCGACGAGATAGCCCGTCTTCAGGTCCCCCATCATGTCCGCCGCGAGCGTGATCGCCACGCACAGCGCCGCCCCGATCAGCACCGCCCCGACCACCGCCCCCGTCCCGGCCAGGAACATCACCAGCACCACCGTCAGCAACGCCAGTCCCGAAATCGGCGACCAGTCGGTCATCCCCGCACACTGCGCGATGATGATCCCCGCGAACCAGATCCACACCAGACCGATCAGCGTGATGATGATCGTCCGCACCACCGGCGACATCGACGCCAGCAGACCCGGATTCGCATTGATCGCATCGAGCTTCGCGTCCCGGACGTCGTCGTCCAGCGCGTTCCACGCCTCGACCGACGCGGCGGACTCGAACGCCAGCGTGTAGCCGTTCACCGAAATCGTCTCGGTCGACTCCACCGTCGCCAGCGCCGTCTGCGTGACGGGGTCGACGGTGTTGATCGGGCGGTTGCCCATCACGTACGCGGCGGCGAAGAGAATCAGACCGCCGAGAATGATCACCGCCGCCACGGGCTTCAGACTCAACTCGTCCCGGCCGCCGACCACCTTGCCCGCCGCCGCGATCGACTTCAGGGCCTCCTTGATCGCCGGCAACGCGAAGAGCACGCCCATCAACGCCCCGCCGAGGAGCAGACCGATGCCGAGCGGCTTGTTGAACGCGCTGTACCCGTATCCCGCCGCGGCCTCCGCCTCGACGCCCGGCATCCAGCCCAGTTCGTACGCGAGCGGGTTCAGGACCCAGTACGCGAGCACGCCGCCCGCCAGCACGAACAGCCCCGCCCGTCCCGTCAGGTAGCCCGCCCCCAGCGCGAACGGCGCAATCGCGAAGATCACCTCCACCTGCACCGGAATCCCGAGCAGCCGGCCGAGGTCGAACGTCTCGTTGCCCAGCACCTGCAGCCCGCTGTCCAGACCCGCCCCGATGAGCGGCGTGTACTGCAGCCCCCAGCCCTCCGCCCCGAACGCGCCGGTCAGCGTCTCGATCTGCGTCGGCAGGAAGATCGCGGCCCCGACGAGAATGCCGATCACCAGCACCACCGCCTTCGCCGCCCCCGCCCCCGGCGACTTCAGGATCGACGCCACCGCGGTCGGACTCGGGAACCGCAGCCGCTCGATGTCCAGCATCTGCTTGCGCAACGGAATGATGAACGCCGCCCCGAGATACGCCCCCGCCACGCAGCCGAGCGTGATCAGCCAGAAGTCGACCGAACCGCCCTTCAACTGGTACCCGAGCAGGAACAGCACCGGCACCGTGAAGATCACGCCGGAGTTCGACGTGTTCACGGCGGACGCGATGGTCTGGGCGACATTCGTCTCGAGGATCGATCCCTTGCGGAGAATCCCCCGCAGCACCCCGAAGCCGAGGACCGCCGCGATCGCGGAGCCCCCGATCGTGAAGCCGATCTTCAGGCCGGCGTACGTGATCGCGGCGTTCATCACGACGCCGATGACGATCGCGAAGATCACCGCCGACAGCGTGATCTCGCGGTAGTGCGTCTGCAGGAAACCGTCGCGGTTGGGCGGTGAATCAGGCATGGTGGAACCTCGTGCGCACGAAGAGCGTTCGGCAGCGAGCGGGCATGGTAATCGAAACCCGCACCGCGGTCCGGCGACCGGGCCGCGTCCCCCCGCGACGTCGGGAATGACGTCCGAGCCGGCGGGCCGTCGCGATCAGCGGCACGCGCCCCACGACGCGAGCAGGATCGCGAGGTCCCCCGCGTTCACGACGCCGTCGCGGTTGAGATCCGCCGCGCACGGATCCGTCGCGGCGACCTGCAGCCGCACCCGCCGGTCCTCCTCCAGCGCCAGCGCGACCTCGTTTCCGTCGGCGGAGTAGGCGACCCATTCCGTCAGGCCCTTGATCGTGTCGGTGGACGCGATGTTGTCGAAGTTCGTGAACTGCACGTAGATCGTCGTCCCCTGGTCGATGCCGCTCAGTGCGAGTCCGTCGGTGCAGCACGTGTTCCAGCTCCAGCCCGCGAGGATGAGGTAGGGCGACGCTTCGATGTACCCCGCCGCGGATTCGCCGCTGGGGTCGTCGCGGACCGAGATGAACGCGCCGTTGGGATCGCCCACAAGCTCGAAGCTCATCTCCGCTTCGCCGCCGTCGGGATCGTTGGGCACCGCCCGGTCCTGCACGATGAACAACGTCAGGTCCGCCGGTCCCTGGGCCAGGAGGAGATGGGAGCGGTCCGCCACCGGCGTCAGCGACGGTCCGTTCCACGAATCCCCTTCGGGCACGTTGTACGAATAGAACTGGATCGGACTCACCGTCGTCGGATACGCGAGGAGCGTGCCGAGCACGTTGTCATCGAAGTCGCCGACGCCCGGCGCGCTCTCCTGCGCAACTTCGATCGTCTGGCCGCAGTCGCCGTCGAGGCACGGCCGCGTGAACGTGACGTAGTCGATCGCGTACTGCACCGGCGCCACGTCCGGCACGTCGACGAGCACGGACGCGATCTCGCCGCCCGCCAGCGCGAACTCGACCGACGGTCCCATGATCTCCGGGTCGCCCGGCGCGATCGTCTTCGTGTCCAGCACCGCGCCGTCCGCATCGAATGCGGTCGCGGTCACCGGACCGTTGTCCAGATCGATGAAGAAGAACCGCACGCTCGTCGCCGGCGGATCAAAATTCATGCGGATGTCGTTCGGGATGTCGAAATCACCATCGACGATGGGGTCGGTGAGTCCGGCGATGCCGCTCGACATCGGCCGGTCGCTCCCGCCGGCGAAGTACGCCACACGCGGGTTGCCTTCGAGCGCGATCATGGGGAGCAGCGTCGGGTCGCCTTCGATCTCGAAGGTCACGCCGAGATCGGCGTACTGGTTGCTGATCTCCGTCTCCTCGGCGAAGCCTTCGAAGTCGATCAGGAACAACTCGACCGGCGTCCCGCCGCCCAACGCCGTCCCGACCGTCCACAACGCTGCGATTCCCGCCATGCCGCACGCCCGCGTCGTCATCATGCTCCGCTCCTCCCATTCGGTTCCGATTGGGCGCACACGAGGCCCACGCCCGAACCTATCGGACGCCGCCGTGCGAAACAAGGTGATTCCGAAGAAGCCGACGCCGTGCTCGTCCTCAACGGCGACACCGTGATCGCCCGTCAGGGCGACCCCGTCGACCTCGACGGCAATGGCACGTACGACGACGGCTACACCATCGATGTCTTCAACAACGATGGCGGCTTCCTCACCGAAGACGGCGTCTTCTACCTCACCGCCACCCTCAACGCCAAGGGCGTCAACGTCGGCCAGGCGTTCCTCCGCTACGACATCAGCGGCCTGACCCCGCGCCCCGGCGACATCGCCGGCGCCCCGGCGAACGGCAGCGTCGACGCCGAAGACCTCGCCATCCTCCTCGCCGCTTGGGTCGACTGCGACTGAGTTTTCGAACAGGCGTCACCCGACGGCCTGATCCATCTCCACCGCGCGGCGGGCGTTCGACGTCCGCCGCGTTCTTCGTTGCAGTGCTCCGCCCCACGGTCGGAGCGCTCAGGCTGATCGGATCAGATGCTCGATGCGACCGTGGATCTCGTCCCAATCGCGCGCCCACTCCAGGCCGTCCACTTGTTCTCGATCGCTGTTCCACGGATGTCGGTACAGGATGCAAGGAGAATAGGAGGCGACTTCCACCGCCTGCTCATAATGATCCTCAACCCAGATCAGGCACGGGCCCATGACGACGTGCTTTCGCATGTGTGAAACGAAGTGCAGGTCATGCTCAGGAAAACCATGCCGGTGGAGCCACTCGATCGTAGTGGTGCGCGTATGCGAGTGCCGGAGACGTGATGTCACGAAGTGAATATCGCACCCCGAGGCGAGTTCGTTGAGCGCCTCGGCCGCTCGCGCCATTGGTTTCAGGCTGAGTAGTCGCGACCGCTGTGAGAGCAGGTCGTGTACAGTGCGCCATTGTTCACGCGATATGCCGATCGTCCCGCCATCGGGTCCGGCGCACTGGCATTCATAGTAGTTGTACGTGGTAATATCGTCGTACTTGAGGTTGACCTCGCCGTTCGTGACTTCAGCAATGATCGCTCTGACAACATCGTCGGTACGAGCGATCACGTTGTCGATGTCGATGCAGAGGTGCGGCATCGAGTGTACTTACACAGGAGCGAGGGTGACGCTGACGACGGCGTGTTGGTGTCGTGCAAAGACCTCACTGATTCGCGACGTACTGTCAACGACCGCCTCATCTTTCAGGAGATTCTCGAGGTGATGATCCTCTACAGGTAGATCGTGCCCATCTACGTTGATCACGCCAAGAACATGTCGCACGTGGGCGGGATCAGGAAAGATGATTGGAAAGGAGATCACCCATGACAAGGACTTCGGCAGTAGTTTCTCCTGCCAGAGTTCCATCTGGTAGCGCTCGTCGTCAAGGTTCTTTCGGCCTCGCCAGACTCGGCGATCGCCATCCCATTCTACAACTCGCACCCACAGCTCCTCTCGCTGGCTGAATGCCACGCCAGTTTGCCCTTGGTTCGGGCGAAAACTGAGCTTGTCGAGGCCGGGGCTGACTTGATGGCCCACAGCCATGCGAAGGGTCGCCGGGGCGCCCGTGTGTGGCCCAACAACGGGTGTGAAGATATTCGCTTGAAACGAGGCGGCGTCAACGTCCACTTCTTGTTGCACGAGTGACTGTTTGATTGCACTTACAAGACGCCGGAGCCCGCTCTGTAGATCGTCTCGCCCTACCGGGTCGAAGTCTTGCGGCACTCGAAAAGACTGAATGAGTGTTCCGTCCGCCTCCAGAGGATCTGATTTGGCGGGCATCGGGGCGCCATCCGAGTGAAGCGTCAGTGTCTTGACGAAGAACATCGCAAGTGCCAATACGGCGAACCCGGTCCAGCCAATCAGCCAGGCAGGATTCTGCTGCTTCGTTGCCAAGACAGTGGTGACAACGCCAACTAAGAGAAAGATAGCGAACATCACCACCAAGAAGATCGCCCATGTGGCGGGCAGCCCCGGCAACACAGTCCGAATCAGCCCTTCGAGCAAGCCAGTGCCGGGCACTTTCCTTAGCAGTGTGGGAAGTGACAGCTTTTGTCGTGAGGCGCCGTCTTCTGTCTGTGCAGTGTCTTTGGTGTCTCGCACTTCCATAGTCGCACCCCAGAGGTGTGTCTAAAGTGAATCTGGCCCGAATGACGCCGGAAGCAACTCCGCCAGCGTCGTGTTGACGACGTCAGACCCGTCACACACACACACAATACGCGCGTTGGGGCCAAATTCACGAATAACCTGACGACATGCGCCGCATGGCGCGGTTGGCAGCGGGGTCGGTGTATAGATCGCGATCAATGCGATGTCGAGCGGGCCCTCGGCAACAGCATGGAACATGACGTTCCGTTCGGCGCAGATGGTCAGGCCGTAGGACGCGTTCTCAACATTGCAGCCGGAGAACACGCGGCCGTCTGTGGTGAGTAGCCCTGCCCCAACCGCGAAATTGCTATATGGAGCGTAGGCACGCGATGCAGCGGCTCGCGCCAACGCGATCGTGGCTTCGATCTGTTCGTTGGTGATGTGTGTCATCAGAAACGGTCCCTATGCAGCAGCGAATCCGGCCGGCCGGCTCGGGCCGCCCATCTCACGTTCGAAAGTAGCAGATCCGATACGAAGAGAAGCGAGATTCGAATCAGAAATAGGTCACGCCAACGCGTCCACGATCCCCTCGATCCGATCGTACGCCGCGTGCAACGTCTCCACCTCCGGCAGGAACACGACGCGGAAGTGCTGCGTGCCCGGCGCCTGGCCGAAGCCGCTGCCCGGGACGATCACCACGCCCGTCTCCTTGATCACCCGACGACAGAACACATCGTCCGTCACGCCGAGGTCGATCTTCGGAAACGCGTAGAACGCCCCCTGCGGCTTCACGCAGCTCACGTTCTTCATCGCGTTCAGACGTTCGAACGTCACGTCGCGCTGCGCGGTGAGCCGCGCCATCATCTGTTCGAGTTCATCCCCCTCGCCTTCGAGCGCCGGGGCGATCGCGTACTGCTCCGGATGATTCGCGCTCAGCCGCGCACGCTCCATCTTCTGGATCGCCTCGCAGTAGTCGCCGAGTTCGTCCGCCGGTCCGGAGATGATGCCCCAGCCCATCCGGAACCCCGGGGCGACGTACGACTTCGACAGCCCGTTGAACGTGATGATCTTCGCTTCCGCCGACAACGCCGCCGTCGACGTGTGACTCACCCCCGCGAACAACAGCTTGTCGTAGATCTCGTCGCT
This sequence comes from Phycisphaerales bacterium, assembly GCA_965227335.1. GTDB lineage: Bacteria > Planctomycetota > Phycisphaerae > Phycisphaerales > SM1A02 > CBDDFV01. The sequence goes on along the minus strand of CBDDFV010000010.1, from coordinate 78,228 downwards.
GAAGAGCACGAGGTTGCGCTCGATCGCCAACTCGACCAGCGCCTCCAGCACGTCCGTCGGACAGACCGACCCCGTCGGGTTGTTGGGGTTGATCAGCACGATCGCCCGCGTCCGCTCATCAATGAGGTCCGCGATCTCGTCCGGATTCGGGATCCACCCCGCGCCCTCGTCGAGGTAGTACGGCCGGTTCTCGATGTTGAACTTGTCCAGCACCGCCGTGTACAGCGGGTACCCCGGCGACGGGGTGAGGATGTTGTCAGTCGGATCCGCCAAAGCCGCGATCGCCAGCTCGATCGCCTCGCTTGCCCCGGACGTCACGTACGTGTGCCGGATGTCCGTGATCCCCTTCCGCGCCGCCTCGCGGTTGATCGCCTCCAGCGCGGCGGGGATCCCCGACGACGGCGCATAGCCGTTCAGATTCCGCTGCATCGCGTCGATCGTCGCCTGCAGCACCCGGGCCGGCGGGGCGAAGCCGTACAGGTTCGGATCCCCCACGTTGAGGTAGAGCATCTCCCGACCCTCCGCCGCAGCGGCCTGGGCGAGCAGCACCACATCCCGCACCGCGTACGTGATCTTGTGGGTCCGGGCCGCCGGGACGACGGCGCGAGGCGAAACGGGAATCGGGGCGTGGGTCATGGCGGGGTCCTGGGACGGAGAGGCCGGGATTCGAAAGGCGGCCGGCGGAGCGCGGCGGGCCAACGCTGCAGGATGGCGGGCGCCGCGCCCCCTGTCCAGCCCGCCCCCCGACGGTCGGCCGGGATTCGCGGAACCCGACGCGGGCTCGGGCGTCCAACCGAACCTGAGCCGGGCCGGGGACGGTTGAAATATGCTAGGATTCGAGCCGCAATCGCGGTCGATTCGCGGGGCGGGCCGCCGGGGGGCGGACGACCGCGGTCTCCCGTCTGATGCAACTCGGTAAACATCGCCTCCCGCCCGGGTTGGCGGCACTGTGAAGGACGAAGACAGCATGGGTCTCAGAGGCATGATCGGGGCAGTCACGCTGGCGTCGACGATGCTCGTCACGACGATGACGGCCCCGGCGGGCGCCAGCCCGATCGACGACGCGATCAACGAGTTGAACCGGCACTCCTCGGTCGAGGTCACGCCCGCCCGGGCGAGTTACCGCATCGTCTTCGATGCGTACCTCGAGATGTCGCCGCCGCCGATGGAGATCGGCGAGTTCTTCAACCACCGCACCATCTGGCCGGGCATGCCCGGCTGGGAGAACGTCGCGTCGTGGGCCGAAGCCAACGCCTCCATGGCCGAAGTCATCATCCAGTCTCGCGAACGACTCGCCACCGGCCTTCCCTACGGTCGCGAGTCGATCGAAGCGAAATACGCCGAGGCCGGCCTCGGCGCGTTCCTCCTCGGCGAACCCGGGCAACGCAAGAACGACTTCGGCTATCAGCCCGCGATGGACGTGATCCTCGCCTACGTCGCGGCGGAGTGCTACCGCCTCTTCGAAGCCGACCGGCCCGGCGACGCCATCCGCCTCGCCGTCGCCAACTGCTATCACCTGCGGCAGTACTGCGACCGGCAGTTCACTTCCGAGAAACGCTGGGGCATCGTCCGCCTCTCCGAGGCGCTCGCCAATATCCGCGACATGATGTGGACGTACGGCGACGATCTCGCCACGCAGACCCTCAAGGAAATGGCCTGGTTCGAGATCCTCGGCCTCCGCCCCTCCGCCGACCGCCTCGAAATGCCCGAGGGCGACCGCGTGCTCACCGGCGCGCTGCTCCGCGTCGTCTTCGACGACATGGGCCAGGCGAAGGAAGACGCCTTCGGCGCGACGTTCGGCGCGCTCCAGGCCGCCGACCAGCCGCTCACCCGATTCGGCGCCGCCCGTCGCTGGACCCTCATCTCCTTCGTTCACTCCAGCCTCGACGCCTCGCTCGAACGACTCACGCTGATCTACGACGACTGGTGGCGACGCTGGCGGATCAAGGAGCACGACCCGATCCTCGAGGACCCGACCGAGTTCGACCGGACGAACCCCGTCCGGTACGCGGCGGTCACGTTCCCGATGGAGGACGTCGGCGACATCTTCGCCATCCGCAACCGTCTCATCGCGGAAGTCAACGGCTGCGCCCTCGCGGCCGGGCTCTGTGCGCACTACCACGACCTCGGCTCCTATCCGAACGACATCGAGCAGATCTACGCCCAGTACGCCCGCAAGACGGCGGACACCGATCCGTGGGATCTGCAGTACGGACCCTTCAAGTACTTCAAGACCCGCGACCGCCGCGCCGTCGACACCACCGACGGACGCATCTGGGTCGCCGCCGACACTGGCCTGCTCTGGTCGATCGGCACGGATCAGGCGGACGCGCGTGGCGAGACGCACTTCGAGGACGCCGGCCCCGGCAGCGACCTCGTCTTCTGGCCGCCCATGAAGGCGCTCGCCCGCGAGCAGGGTCTCACGGAGTAGGACCCGCCCGGCCCCCGGGGCCCGAATCGCATCGAAACCACGCCCGCCGCTCACCCGGCGGGCGTTTGCATCGGTACCATGGCCGCCCCCCTCGGGACGCCCCGCGGCCTCTCCCGGCCGGGTGGAATACTCGAGACGACGGCCGGGTTGGCAGATCCGGCCCCCACATGGCTCCCCGGGGTGGGAGCGAGCGATCAAGAGAGAAGGCAGGCTTCGTCATGGCTGACGCGACGACAAACGGTTCCGTGGAAAAGGTGGTCATCATCGGCAGCGGCCCGGCGGGATGGACCGCCGCGATCTACGCCGCCCGCGCCAACCTCGACCCCGTCTGCTACGTCGGCGTCCCCAAGCAGAACCCCGCCCCCGTGCTCCCCGGCGGTCAGCTCATGCTCACCACCGAGGTCGAGAACTACCCGGGCTTCCCGGACGGCGTCGACGGCCCGTCGATGATGCAGATGTTCCAGAAGCAGGCGGAACGCTTCGACACTCGCGTCGTCGGTCAGGACGTCGAATCCGTCGACTTCTCCCAGCGCCCCTTCACGCTGACCACGAACAAGGGCGATGAGATCAAGGCCCACGCCGTCATCCTCGCCACCGGCGCCACGGCCAACTGGCTCGGACTCGAAAACGAACTCCGACTCGCCACGTCCGGCGGCGGGGTGTCCGCCTGCGCGGTGTGCGACGGCGCGCTCCCCGTCTTTCGCGACCAGGAACTCGCGGTCGTCGGCGGCGGCGACACGGCCATGGAAGAAGCCCACTACCTCGCGAAGTTCGCCTCCACCGTGCACGTCATCCATCGACGCGATGAACTCCGCGCGTCCAAGACGATGCAGGAACGCACCCTCGGACTCGACAACGTCAAGGTCCACTGGAACAAGACCGTCACCGACGTCCTCGGCGATGATCACGTCACCGGCGTCCAGCTCCAGGACACCCGGACCGGCGAGACGTCCACCCTCGCGGTGCGCGGCGTCTTCATCGCCATCGGCCACACCCCCGCCACGAAGTTCCTCCTCGACTCCGGACTCGACTTCGATGATGCGGACTACATCGAACTGAAGGACCGGTCCAGCCGCACCAACATCCCCGGCGTCTTCGCAGCCGGCGACGTCGCGGACTCGATCTACCGCCAGGCCGTCACCGCCGCCGGCATGGGCTGCCAGGCCGCTCTCGACGCCGAACGCTGGCTCGGCGAAGAAGGCATCGCGTGATCTCGTGAACGCGCCGGATTCGTCCGACGCCCGCCGGCGCACGCCCGATCAGACGGACGACTTCTGGGCCTGCCCCCGCTGCGGCGAAGCGATCGAACGACAGTTCGGCGCGTGCTGGAAGTGCGGCGCCACCGTCGACGGCCGACGACTTCGACGATTCACCCCCGAAGCCGGCGACGACCTCGTCCTCCACGACGAAACCCCGCCCGACGAACGCGACGCCCGCCTGGACCGCATCCGGCGCACGCTCTTCTGGGCCGTCGTCTTCGTCTGGCTCATCGCCCCGCCCGGCCTCATCACGCTCGGTGTGACCGGCGTCATGCCCTGGACGCCCGCCGTTCGCGCCATCATCGTCGACATCTGGCTCATCATCGCCGGCGCGACCACCCTCGCCTGGTTCATCGCGATGCTGCGGCGGGAACGCTGACGCCGATCGTCTCGACCTGCGCGTCGATCCAATCCACGATGCGCTTCGACTGCCCGCCGAGCTTCCAGAACAATCCGAGATGCCCGTCCGGATACACCCAGCGTTCCGGACGATTCAACGCCTCCCACAACAACTCGCCCGTCGACGCCGGGACGATCGCATCCCATCGCGCATGCAGCATCAGCACCGGGATGTCGTGGAGGTAAGGCGCGGCGTGCAACACGTCCAGCTTCGAGGCGTCCCGGTATCCAGCCTCGATCGCCATCGCTGTTTCACGCGACGGCGCTTCGGGCGACCACAGAACCGTGAACAGGTTCTGACGAATGCTCGATGTCTGGATGACACGCAGGAAGGAGCCGCCCCCGCCGACCAGAACCGCAGCGTCAGGCGGACGATCGAGACGAGCCGCGATCGCCGGCGCAGCGAACGACCCGAGGCTGCAGCCGACCACGACCCGCGGCCGATCACGCAGTTCGGGGTAGGTCTCCTCCAGATACGCCAGAACACCCTCGACGGCGAAGGCCCAGTCCGCGATCTGGCCGTCAAGGTGCGCGGCGATCCGCGCGCCCGCCGCCGCGTCTGTCAGCTCCGTCCGATCAATCGCAAGTCGGGTGCGGTGCTCCGAGATCATCGGCGAGGAGGTCGCGAGGACCATCCATCCCGCCGCCGCCAGTGATCGCGACAGTCGTTCCTCCGGCGCCGAAGAACGCACCAGCGATCCCAGTTGAACGACCAGACCGCGGCAGGGCGCGGCGCCGGTCCCGTACACCCGAAACTCCGTCGCCTTGACGGCGGCCGCCCCGGACGGTCCGCCGTGCGTCGCCGGCGCCAGTTCGTACGACGCAAACGTAATCAGTTCCCACACGCCGGAGTCGCTGATCGTCCGCAGGTGGTCTCGTGAACCATCCCAGCCGAGGTCCTTCGCGCGGGCCGCGAGGTCCGGGCGCGCTTCGACGAAGTCCCACATGCTCGCGCTGCGCACGGCGCCGACGCCGAACACGCCACGCTCGCGAAGTGGGAACGGCTTGTCGTTGACCGTCAGCGTGTACGAAGCGTTCTCGAAGACGAACATTCCCGTCGGATGCGCCTTCGAGAGCGCCAAAGGGGTGGCGTACCGCTCCGGCCACTCGATCACCGGCCGCGCCGCCGCCAGCGCCGCCCGATCCTCAACCGCCGCCTGACGCGACATGCATCCCGCCGACACGCACAAGGACGCGCCGCACATCACCATGATCAGGCAACTTCGATACGTGCCCCGTCCCAGCATGCGAACGATTCTAATCGCCGCTGCTCAATCCTGCGGCGTCGCCACCGCACGATCAATCCACGCCACGATCCGCTTCGACTGCCCGCCGAGCTTCCAGAACAATCCGAGATGCCCGTCCGGATACACCCAGCGTTCCGGACGATTCAACGCCTCCCACAACAACTCGCCCGTCGACGCCGGGACGATCGCATCCCATCGCGCATGCAGCATCAGCACCGGGATGTCGTGGAGATGACCCGCGGCCCGCGCGCCGTCGAACTGACTCGCGTCCAGATACGACGCCTCGATGATCGGCCACGACCGCCCGTCCGGCGGCGACGGACGCCACTGCACCGTGAACTCCTCCTGCCGAAGACTCGACGTCCGCAACACCCGCAACAGATGCGCGCCGCCGCCGATCAGCACCGCCGCGTCAATCTCGTCCCCCAGACGCGCCGCCACCGCCGGCGCGGCGAACGTCCCCAGACTGCACGCGGCCAGCACCAGCGGACCCTCCCGCACCGCCGGACGCGTCTCCCGCAGATACGACAACGTGCCCTCCACCGCGTACGCCCAGTCCGCAATCCGATCGTCAATCGCCGACGCCAGCACCCGACCCGCCCCCTCGTCATCCAGATGCGTCCGGTCGATCACCGGACCGCCGTCCAGCAACGCGCGATACGGCAACGACGTCGACAACACCATCCACCCGTCCGCACACAACGCGTTGACGAGATGATCCTCAGCGCTCGTCCACCGCTTCAACGACGCCAGATGCACCACCAGACCACGCACCACGCCGTCCGTCGGCTCGTAACACCGCAACTCCGTATACCGCGCGGCGGCGATGACCACGTCCACCGACTCGTCGTCCCCCGACGCCCTCATGTGAATCGTGTCCTCCGACAGACTGCGGAAGATCAGCCACTCCGTCAGCCGTGCGGGACCGCGAGGCGCCGGCGGCGGCACGCCCGGTTCGAGTTCATCCATGCGCACGCTCGACAACGTCCCGACGCCGTACGCCCCGCGCTCCGGCGTCTCCACCGGCTCATCATCCAGCGACAGCGTGTACTTCTGGTCGAGCAGGAACAACTCGCCGTCGGTGCGAGGCTCGAGCATCCGTTGCGGCCAGTCGACCGTCGGCGGCGCCGCGCTCCCGGTCAGTCGCGTCTGCGACGCGGGCTGGCGGGTCATGCAGCCCGACCCCGCCGTCAGCACCGCCCCCGCGAGCAGAACGCCCATCGTGCGAATCGGACGCGAAACTGACCGGGCCGACGCCATACCGAAAATGGTACGACCCTCGGGCGGCCCCGGGGCGGGGAAACCGGGCCCGGAAAGGGCCCCGGGGCCGGAGCGGCGAAAACCGGGCGGCCGGAATCGGAACCACAGGGAGAGACCCACGGCCTTCTTCCGCCCCCTCCGTCGCCGGAGACCTCCGCCATGTTCAATCATCCCCTCGTCCGACTTCGACGCTTCACGACCCAGCGGCTCGATCAGGCCGCTGCATTCGCCACGTGGGCCTTCCTCGTGGTCTCAATGGGCCTGCTGCTCTCGGCGATCGTGCAGATCGACGGCGATCTCAGCCGCATCGTGGGGGTGGCGAGCGTGAGCGGGTCGGGGGCGACCCACCACCCGCCGGGACTGACCTACGCGGGCGAGACCGGCATGCTGCGAGGCGTCCTGCAGTTCATCATCGTCGGGCTCGCCGCGGTCTGCACCCTCACGCCCTTCCGCCGACTCGCCCGACTCGGGCGCGGCATCGTGCTCGCCTGGGCCGCGTGGTGGGCGGGCAACTTCGCCTGGCTCGCCGCGACGACCGGGCATCCCGGCGCCGCGATCGTCGCGGGCGGCTGCGTCGCCGCCGCTGCCGGCGCGGCGTGGCGTTTCCGGCGCATGCGTCAGACCCCGCTCGTCGATCCCGGCGACCCCGTCGACGCCGCCCCGGCGCCCGGCCTCGGCTTCTCCCTCGATCCCGATGCGGACGACGCCCCCGACGCCGCGCCGACGCCCGACCTCACCCCCGGCGACATCACATGGTCGGATCGTGTCCGCGAGGTCGCCGCGAAGGCGAAGGGACCGTTGAAGGCGGCGGGCGAGAAGGCGATCGACGCCGCCGCCCGTGCGCACGGTCGCGTCCGCGAAAAGGTGCAGGGCGTGGCGGAGCGGACGCGGGCCCGCGAGGTGTGAGGTTTCGGTCGCGGGACTAACCGCGGATGACGGCGCCGTCCTCGTCGATCGTCACGGGTTCGACCGGCCGCAGCGGGATGGTCAGATGGTATCGTGCATGGCGACGCTCGCCGGTACGCGACAGGGCGCCCTTCTCGATCAGATCGACGAGGTCGCGACGTGCGGTCGCAGGGGACGTCTTTGCAATCCGCTGGTCCGAGGATCGCATGACGTAGGATGCGCTCCTTCCGGCAGGCGATGACATGCCGTGGGTGTTATCGGCCGCCGACGCGAAAGGACAGCATCATGCCGATTCAATCGAAAGCCTCGCCGACAGTCGTCTCCGCCCGAGAATGGCAGAATCCCGGTCAGCGACTGCGCGGCCTCCTCGAAGGCAAGTCGATCAACACCGGCGTCACGCTCATTCGATTCGTCACCGACGTCGTCGGCGACGGACCGACGCTGCACGTCCATCCGTACGATGAGATCTTCACCATTCAGGAAGGCCGCGCCCGGTTCACCGTCGGCGACCAGGTGATCGACGCCGAAGCGGGCGACGTGGTCTTCGGTCCGGCGAACGTGCCGCACGGCTACCAGAACCTTGGCCCGGGTCGACTCGATTCGCTCGATATCCACCTCAGTTCCGAGTGGATTCAGTTCAACCTCGCCCGGGCGTGGGATGCGTCCGGCGGGCTGATATCCATCGAGTCGAAGGTCCCGGCGGAGGGCGGGCAAACGCCGCCCGCGTGAACCCTGCGGGCACGAAAAACACCCGCGACGAGAGACGTGTCGTCGCGGGTGTCGTGTGTGTGTGGCCGGCTCGGGATCCCAGCGGTCAACCGGGTCGTCGGAGGAGTGAACGACGTCGGTCGAAGAGATCCCGCACCCGCCGCCCGATCCGAGACGCGGCGGTCTCGGCGACGCCGTACGCATCGGTCCCGGTTGCGTCGGCGATGATCGGTTCCGGACGGCGGGCGAGCCGCACCTCCACCAGGCAACGCACCTGGCGGTCCGTTTCGGGTCCCCCGGCGTCAGCGAACCGGACGGCCACTCGCTCGATGCGGTCCACAACGCCTCGCAGCGATGACATCACCCGATCCTTCGCATGCTCGCCCAACGTCGTGCTGTAATCGACATGGTGTTTGCTGATCTCGAACTGCATTCGGTCGGCTCCTTTCCCAGCTCTTCACATCAGGCGGGCAGCAGGCAGAGAAGAAGAAGAAAACGTCCGTCACCCGCGCCCCCACGACGGCGGGCGACGTGACGTCATCACTATCGTCTCCCCTGAAGCTATCGACAAACAGATTGTTTCGATGCGATCCATCGGATATCCCGATAGAATCTGGCATGGAATGGCTCAACTACCACCATCTCATGTACTTCTGGCACGCGGCCCGCGAGGGGAGCGTCACGAAAGCGGCCGAAAAACTCCTCCTGGCCCAGCCCACTGTCTCCGGACAGATCCGTGAACTCGAAAAATCCGTCGGCACGCCCCTCTTCGAACGACAGGGTCGCGGCGTTGTCATGACGGAAATGGGCCAACTCGTCTACGCCTACGCTGATCGGATCTTCACCACCGGCGAAGCCCTCAAGCAGGCCCTCGCGGACCGGACCAGCGACGCCCCCCTCGAGATCCGGATCGGCGTCGCGGACACCCTGCCCCGCTCGATCGTCGGCGCCCTGCTCGACCCCGCCCGCGCGATGCTGCCGTTCATCCGCCTCCGCTGCCGCACCGACAAGGCGTCGCGTCTGCTGGAGGAGGTCGCCCTTCACACCTTCGACCTCGTCCTCGCGGACGATCCGATGGCGGTCGACACCGGGCGGGTGTTCAACCATGCGCTGGGGTCATCGCCGGTGGCGTTCTTCGGCGCCCCGGCGCTCGCCGCGTCGCTGCGGGAGGGCTTCCCCGATTCGCTCGACGACGCCCCGCTGCTCGCATCGAACGAGGAGTCCGCTTTGCGCCGCGGTCTGCAGGCGTGGTTCGAACGGGCGAACATCCGGCCTCGCCTGGTGGCGGAGTTCGACGACAGCGCGCTGATGAAATCCTACGGCGCACGCGGAGCGGGGATCTTCGCGGCGCCCCGCCTCGTCACCGACGAACTCCGCCGTCTCTACGACGTCGACCTCATCGGCGTCGTCCCGGATCTCCGCGAGCAGTTCTACGCGATCACGTCCGAGACCCGCCAGCGGCATCCCGTGGTCGTGGAAATCTGTGATCACGCGCGGGAAGTTCTGGCAGAGGGGTAGGGCGCCCTTTGCCACGGTGAGTCAGCGCCCACCCAAACCCCCGGCTCCGCCGGGGGTCACCGCAATAGTGGAGTCAGCGCCCACCCAAACCCCCGGCTCCGCCGGGGGTCACTGCAATAGTGGAGTCACCGCCCACCCCAAGCCCCCGGCTCCGCCGGGGGTCATTGCAATAGTGGAGTCACCGCCCACCCCAAGCCCCCGGCTCCGCCGGGGGTCATTGCAATAGTGGAGTCACCGCCCACCCCAAGCCCCCGGCTCCGCCGGGGGTCATTGCAATAGTGGAGTCACCGCCCACCCCAAGCCCCCGGCTCCGCCGGGGGTCACCGCAATAGTGGAGTCAGCGCCCACCCCAAGCCCCCGGCTCCGCCGGGGGTCATTGCAATAGTGGAGTCACCGCCCACCCCAAGCCCCCGGCTCCGCCGGGGGTTGACCCGCGAGTGTGGTTGCGTGTGCGATGCGAATCAAAGTAGGTTCCGCACGAACGTGCGGAACGCGCTCCGCGATCGAACGAACGGAACGCGGTCGCCCATCGCCGTAGGTCGGGATCGTAGCCCGACATGTTGGATGTGTTTGCCAGTGCGATGTCGGGCTACGATCCCGACCGACCTGGCAAGCCACGACCGCGGTGGGTGTCCGGCGCCGCTGCGCACGTTCCGCACGTTCGTGCGGAACCTACGACTACGTCTCGTGTCGCGGTGAACGCAGGAACGGTCGGGCGTCAACCCCCGGCGGAGCCGGGGGCTTGGACGGCCGGTTTCGCCGCCGTGTAGAGTGCAATCAGACCCGCCACGCCGGAGACGAACGAACCCAGCAGCACGCCCATCTTCGCGTTCTCGAGCATCTCGCTTTCGAACGCCAGGCTCGCGATGAACAGCGACATCGTGAAACCGACGCCCGCGAGCAGGCTCGCGCCGTGCAGCTGACGCAGGGTCACGCCCTCCGGTCGCTGGCCGAAGCCCGTCTTCTCCAGCAGCAGCGTCATGAACATGATGCCGATCTGGTTGCCGAAGAACAGGCCCAGCGCGATGCCCAGCGAGACCGGCTTCGTGATGCTCGCGATCGCCTCGCCGGAGAACGTCACCCCCGCGTTCGCGAGGGCGAAGATCGGCATGATGATGAACGCCGACCACGGCGCGATCGCGTGCTCCAGACGGATCAGCATCGAATCATGCTCGCCCGTCTCGCCCTTCGAACCCGTGGCGGGAATCGCCATCGCCATCGCCACGCCGGCCACCGTCGCGTGCACGCCGGACTTCAGCACCGCCACCCACATCGCCACCGCGATGATTGCGTACGGGAACGTCATTCGCACGCCGAGCTTGTTCAGGGCGAACGCCGCGATGAGCAGTCCGCCGCCCGTCCCCAGCGCCGTCATGTTGATCGACTCGGTGTAGAAAATCGCGATCACCGCCACCGCCCCGAGGTCGTCGACGATCGCCAGCGCCGTCAGGAAGACCTTCAGCCCGATCGGCACCCGCGACCCGAGCAACGCCATCAGGCCGATCGCGAACGCAATGTCCGTCGCCATCGGCACGCCCCAGCCGCCGATCGCTTCCTTGTCGTTCCACGCGATCGCCGCGAAGATCAACGCCGGACCCGCCATGCCGCCGACCGCGCCGAAGATCGGCGCCAGGGCCTGGCGCGGCGACTTCAGTTCGCCGATCAGACACTCACGCTTGATTTCCAGGCCGATCAGGAAGAAGAAGATCGCCATCAGCCCGTCGTTGATCCACAGGTAGAGCCCCTTGTCGATCTCGAAGTCGCCGACGCCCACCGTCATCTTGATCTTCCAGAAGTCCGCGAACGCCTCGCGCAACGGCGAGTTCGCCGCGATCAGCGCGAGCGCCGTGGCCACCAGCAGCACAATCCCGCCCGCGGCTTCCCAGGCGAGGAACCGCTGGAACGTGACCGTGACCGCCAGCACCGGCTTCTTCACGGGCTCGGGGAGATTCTCGATGACGGGCTTGGGAGGATTGGCCATGGTGGGCGATCATTCCTTGCGTTCGCACGCCGGACAAGCCGCCCCGATCGGAAATCGGCGCCGGACCCGCCGGCAAGGGTCACGAACGCGGTTCTCATCGGCGGAAACGGCGGGCGGAACGCAACTTCCGCGGCCGAATCCGCCGCGAACCGCGCGGTCGCCAGAACGCCCGTCGGCGGAGAACCACGCGGCCGTGGCGGGGGAGATGACCGGATCGATCCTCGACGACGTCCGCGATTCAGGACGCCGCCGCCCCCCGCCCGCGGCGGATCGCGACCGCCAGCACCGTGAGGTCCGCCGGATTCACACCCGCGAGCCGACTCGCCTGACCCATCGTCGCGGGCCGGAACTTCGCGAGCACATCCGCGGCCTCGGACCGCAACCCCGCCGCCGCGTGCGGATCGAACCAGTCGGGAATCGGCTGCCGATCCGCCTCGCGTTGACGCTCGATCTCCGCCGCCTGTCGCTTGATGTAACCGTCGTACCGCGCTTCGGTCATGACGCGATCGATCAGCCGGTGCGGCGGCGCGCCGCCGTTGAGATGCGCGGCGACATCGCCGACCGTCACGTCCGGCCGACGCGCATACTCCCGTAACGTCTTTCCGCCCTCGACCCGCGTGGCGTCGAACCCGTGCCGGATCGTGTCGAGCGCCGCCGCCCGGGCCGTCCACGCCCGCCATCGCGCATCGTCCACGAGGCTGAGGTCGCGGCCCCACGGCGTCAGACGTTCGTCCGCGTTGTCCGCCCGCAGCAGGAGACGATGCTCGGCCCGACTCGTGAACATCCGATACGGTTCGCGCGGCGTCTTGGTGACCAGATCGTCGAGCATCACGCCGATGTACGCCTGATCACGTCCGAGACGCACCCCCTCGGCCCCCAACGCCCGACGCGCCGCGTTGACGCCTGCGATCAACCCCTGTCCGCCCGCCTCTTCGTACCCGCTCGTCCCGTTGATCTGGCCCGCCGGAAACAGTCCCGCCACGGACTTCGTCTCACACGTCGAATCGATCTGGTGCGGACGGATCATGTCGTACTCGACCGCGTAGCCCCACTTCAGCACGCGGGCGTGTTCGCAGCCGGGCATGCGTCGGATCAGCTCCGTCTGCACATCCTCCGGCAGCGATGTGCTCACGCCGTTGCAGTAGATCTCGTTCGTGTGCAGCGACTCGGGCTCGAGAAAGACGTGATGCGAGGCGCGATCCGCGAACCGCACGACCTTGTCCTCGATCGACGGACAATAGCGCGGCCCGGACTCCGCGTTGATCTGGCCGTCGTACATCGGCGCCCGGTGGAGGTTGGCGCGAATCAGCTCGTGCGCGGCTTCGGTCGTCGACGTGATGCGGCACTCGATCTGCGGCAGGTGCGGAAAGCGGTCGCGATCATCAGGATCGGTCAGGTCGCTGAAGGGAACGGGCTCGTCGTCGCCCCGCTGGGCGTCAAGACCGTCCCAGTCGATCGTGGCGCGATCGAGGCGGGGCGGGGTGCCGGTCTTGAGGCGACCGAGCTCGAAGCCCAGGCGATGCAGGGTGGCGGACATCCCGACCGCCGCGCCCTCGCCGACGCGTCCACCGGGCGTGGTCGCCTCGCCCGTGTGCATGAGCCCCCGCATGAAGGTGCCGGTGGTGAGCACGACGGCGGGCGCGTGGAGTCGGATCGGCGTGTCGGCGGGCGTTTCGGGTTGGACCGGATAAACGGGAGCGGGCGCGGCGAGCGGGTCCGCGAGTCGGGCGTCCGCGTCGGGATCGGATCGCACGATCCCCGCCCCGGCCGGGAGCACAACCCCCGTGATCTCGCCGCGCTCGACGATCACGTCGTCGACGGACGCCGCGATGACGTCGAGATTTTCTGCGCGGCTGAGCAGGGACTGGACGTGGGCGGCGTAGAGATACTTGTCCGCCTGGGCTCGCGGCCCGCGGACGGCGGCCCCCTTGGAGGTGTTGAGCATCTTGAACATGACGCCCGCTCGATCGATGGCGAGCCCCATCAGCCCTCCGAGGGCGTCGATCTCACGCACCATCTGGCCCTTCGCCAGACCGCCGATCGCCGGATTGCAGCTCATGACGCCGATCCGCGACGGGTCCATCGTCACGAGCGCGACCCGCCGCCCGCCGGGGCCGACCGGCCCGTCCGACCCGCGCAGCACCGACGCCGCGGCCCACGCGGCCTCCACGCCGGCGTGGCCGCCGCCGATCACGATCACGTCGTACTGACCAGGGAGGTTGGGAGTCATGGCAGCGTCGCAGCAGGATGGACGGGAAAGCAGGAGACAGGATCAGACGAACGCCGGCGCCGGGCCGAGGGCGGCGTCGCGGGTCGATCCCAGCCTAGGCCGTACGCCGAGCGAAGACAAAATGTTACACTTGGCCGACCGGTCAGGTGAGTACGGAGGTGCAGCCGGGATGCCATTTCTCGAGGTCCAGACCAAAGCGGGCCGCAAGCGTTTCAAGCTGTCGGAAAAACCGGTCACGATCGGTCGTCAGCAGGGCAATACGCTGGTCCTTTCGGATGATCGCAGCAGCCGCCAGCACTGCGTGATCGAGCCTTTCGAGCGCGGCTACCGCGTGCGCGATCTCGGCTCCCGCAACGGCACCAAGCTCAATGATCAGCGGATCGCCTCCGAAGCCCTGAACAACGGCGACGTCGTCAAGATCGGCGCGACGGAGATCCGCTTCATCGATCCGGACGCGGCGTCGCCGACGACGCCCGCCCCGAAGTCCGCCGCGCCCTCCGAAAACGGCGGCCCCCGGAAGACCCCCGACTTCGGCGGCTCCGGCCCCGCCCAGCCCGTCTTCGAGGACCCGCTCGCCAACCTCGCCACCCTCGATGTCGATCCCAACGCCGAAGTCGGCGACGCCTCGACCGACTACGAGAAGAAACTCCGCGAGATCATCAACAACTCGTTCGACAAGTCGTTCACCGAACGCGACATCTCGCTTGTCGATTCGCGCGGCGTGACGATCCACCAGGCGGAAGCCGACGGACTCGAGACCGGCTCCGACGAGGACATCGGCGAAGGCATCCGCGTCTTCCGCCTCATGCTGCTGGCGTGCTTCCGCTCCCGCGCGACCGACCTCCACATCGAACCCCGTGTGGCCAACGCCGCGATCCGGCTCCGGGTCGACGGCTACATGCTTTCCGCGGTCGAACTCTCGATGTCGCTGTTCAACCGCATCCTCGGCGTGGTCAAGATCCTCTGCCAGATCGACACCAGCCGAAAGAACACGGTGCAGGACGGCCACTTCTCCGTCATCGTCAAGAACCGACGCGTCGACTACCGGGTCAGCCTCACGCCGTCGATGCACGGGCAGAAGCTCGTCATCCGCGTGCTCGACTCCGCCAACGCCCCCAGCCGCCTGCACGAACTCGGCCTCCTGCCGTGGATGTACGAGAAGCTCCGCCACGTCGCCACCCGCGACGCCGGCCTCCTCCTCGCCTGCGGCCCGACCGGCTCCGGCAAGACCACCACGCTGTATTCCTGCCTGCGCGAGATCGACGTCGAACAACGCAACGCGATCACCATCGAAGATCCCGTCGAGTACTACCTCGAAGGCTGTACCCAGATCCCCGTCGACTCCAAGCAGGGGTCGTCCTTCGGCGCGATCCTCCGCTCCGTGCTGCGGCAGGACCCCGATGTCATCTTCGTCGGCGAAATCCGCGACGTCGAGACCGCCAAGGTCGCCATGCAGGCGTCCATGACCGGTCACCTCGTCTACTCAACCGTGCACTCCAAGGACTCGATCGGCGCGATCTTCCGCCTGCTCGACCTCGGCGTCGAACCGTATCTCGTGGCGAACGGCCTCAACCTCATCCTCGCCCAGCGACTCGTCCGCGTGCTCTGCCCGACGTGCCGACGACCCATCACCCCGACGCCGTCGCAGAACATGAAGATGGGGCGCGGCCTCGACGGCGTGGGCGAGATCTTCGCCCCCTCCGGCTGCAAGAAGTGCCTCATGACCGGCTACACCGGACGACGCGCCCTCTTCGAACTGCTCGAAGTCACCGACCCGCTTCGGGACACGGTCCTCAAGGAGCCGACGATCTCGAAGATTCGCGGCCTCCTCGAACAGGGACTGTTCACCACGCTGCAGGAATTCGGCGCGCAACTCGTCGCCCAGGGCGAAACGTCCATGGACGAAATCGACCGCGTCGCCGGGAGCGAGTGACGTGACCGACGTCCGACCCGTGCGTCCCGATGACGACGCCGACACGCTGACGTCGCGCCTCGGCGTCAATCCCGTCGGCGACGGCGTGATCGCGGCGGTGATGACGCCCGACGCCCGCGCCGTCGCCGCACTCCGAACCCTCGGCACGCCGGTGACCCCTGAACGTCCCGCCATCGTCGTCGACGCCGCGGACGCGGGACCCGACTGCGAAGCCGACCTCGTGCGTGCGCTGCTCGACCAGGCGCAGACGCGCGATCTTGATGCAGTGTCCATCACGTGCGATCCGATGGACGCCGATCGCCTCCGACGACTCGAGTCGCTCGGCTTCCGACCGACCGGCGCCGCGCCGTACTTCGATATCGGCGGCGGGATGATCGAATACGTCCAGGGGTACACCGACGCGACCGGGGCCACGCTCGATCTCGTCTGGAACGCCCCGTCATGAGGCCCGGTCCGCCGCCCCGCGTCCGACAGGTCCAGATCATGGGAGGCGGCTGGCGGGCGTTCTTCATCATTGGCGGACTCGCCATCGCGTGGGGCATCTGGGGCCTCAACGCCAGCCTCGGACGGCTCGGCGGCGGACCGGCCATGCCCGATGTGCTCCTCTGGCTGCTCACCGTCGTACTCGGGCTCTTCATGCCCGTGATCGGCTACCTCTCCCAGGTCACGCTCGAGGTCCACGACGACCACGTCTTCGCGTCGTTCTTCCCCTTCGCGAAACGACGCATCCCGCTGGACCAGATCGACACCGTGCGGGCGCAGCAGGATCCGAACATGGGCGTCGGCGTACGCTGGGGGCCGGGGACCGGGTGGTCGTACACGATGGGCGGGCGCGGCGTCGCGTTCACGTACAGCGACGACCGTCGCTTCTTCGTGTCGAGCGACGATCCGGAAGCCGTGATCGATGCGATTCGTGCGCTGCGTCCCGAACTCAGGCCTGACGACGGCGCCGACGCCGACCGATGAGACCGCACGCCGCGAACAGCCCGAACGCGCCGGGCCCGGGCACGAATTCCGCCCCGATCAACTGAATGCTGTAGAAGCCGGTCTCGCCGGGCCCCGACCAGCCGACGATCGGATCCGCGCCGCCCGGTCCGTCCGGTCCGGAGACCTCGGTGGGCGTTGCGAAGTCGAAGATCAGGCCGGTGTCGCTGACGGGATCGCTGCCCAGCCCCGAGATCGCGAGGAAGTACGTGCCCGGCAGGATCGGGCCGAGGATCTTCGAGAAGCCCCCGGCCCCCGCGACATCGTTGTTGCCCAGGACGCCGAACCCGTTCTCGTCGAACAGGAAGAGCTGCGTGTCGAAGTTCGGGATGCTGCCGTCGGGATGGGGCGTGGCGTCGGTGAAGATCTCGAAGAACGTGCTGGTGATCGAGATCTTGAACATGTCCTGGAAGTCGCCGCCGGGACCCGCCCCGGCGAAACCGCTCAACTCGCCGTAGATGGTGTTCAGGGGGCCGAACTGATTCGGCGTCTGCGCGGAATCCGGCAGCGGGCCCGCATCCCCCAGCGTGTCCTCTTCCCATTCCGGACCCGCCAGAGCAACGGACGACAGCAGCAACGCTGCAGCGCCGGCCAGACCCACGATCACTTGCTTCTCACGCGACATGTTGTTCTCTCTCCCGACCTTCCGATCGCGGCGACAAACACCCCAGCCCGGACAGGCCTCTCGTTGCACGGTATCAGCGGCCCGGGGCGGACTCAAGATGAATCCCGGGCGTCCGGAAAGAGTCCGCACGAGTCGGCCGAATCTCGCAGAGAAAATCGGCGTCAGGCGAGTCAGGCGTCGGGCGGCACGCGGCGCCGACGTGCGGAAGCGGGCTCGGCGCCGGCCCGGCGCCCAGCCCGTTCCGGACGCCGAGGCCAATCGCCGACGCCGCCTGGACCGGTGTTCACCGCTCCGTCGCGGCTCGCCCGCCGCACGTTCGCTTCCTGCACTTCGCGGCCGACTCATCGACCGCTACCCACGGGCGGGGTTACTTCGAGCAGCCGCCCCAGGCGGCGAGGAGCATGGCGAGATCCGCGCCGTTCGTGACGCCGTCGTCGTTCAGGTCGGCGTCCCCGGGCCCGCCCCAGTTCGCGAGGAGAATGCTCAGATCCGATCCGCCGACCACCCCGTCGTCGTCGAGATCCGCCGGGCAGATGTTCTTGCCGAGATCGAACACGTACGCGGAGCCGGAGTTGGCCCCGTTGTCATCATCGCGGTCCACGCCGACCACCAGGAACCCGTCTGAAATGGCGATGCCTGATCCCATGTTGTCCAGCGGCGCGCGATCGTCGGCCCGGACTTCCATGATCTCCTGCCCGTCCGGCGCAGAATAGACATACGCCGAACCGGCCTCGGAGAGCCCGCCGTCGCTGTCGCCCGGCGCTGATGCGGCGGCCAGGCCGTCCTCAATCGCCACGGCGTAGCCGAAGTTGTCGCGATCGGCGGTGTCCGCCGGAGCGAGACGCGGACCGAACTGGTCGCCGGTCGATGCGTCAAACAGGTACGCGGCGCCGGAATGATCGAAGACGATGTTCTTCGCCCACGCCCCGACCATGACCACCCCGTCGTCGATATCGACGGAGGCCCCGAAGAAGTCGCTCACCGCCGCGTCGTCCGGCAGCAGCTTGTGCAGCTGTTCTCCGGCGACGGCGTCGAACAGATACGCGGCGCCGGCGAGGAAGAGCGGACCGTTCCACTTGCCGTGCGCGCCGATGACGACCACCCCGCTGTCGATCGCGACTGCGCCGCCGAAGTTGTCGTTCGCGACGCCGTCGTCGGGGAGCAGCTTGTGCAATTGAGCGCCGGTGGAACCGTCAAAGACATACGCGGCGCCGGAATCCGCGCCCTGGTCGTCATCGCGTTTGGATCCAACGATCACAAGATCGCCTTCGACGGCGACCGAGAAGCCGAACTCATCCCCGGCCGCGCCGCCATTCGGCGTGAGCTTCATCAACTGCACGCCGGTGGCGACGCTGAAGAGATACGTCGACCCGGCGCCCGCGCCGCGGTCATCGTCTCCGATCGCGCCGATGACGACGAGATCGCCGTCGATCGCCACCGACCAGCCGAACTGATCGCCCGCCGCGCCGTCCTCGGCCGTCAGCTTGGCCAGTTGGACGCCGTCGGCGTCGAAGAGATACGCCGACCCGGAATCCACCCCGCGGTCGTCGTCGCCCGGCGCGCCGACGACGATGACGCCGCCGGCCATATCGATCGCCGCGCCGAAGCCGTCCTCCGCCGCTCCGTCGGCCGGCAGCAGCTTCAGAAGCTGGTCCCCCGGATCCGCCTGACCAAACGAGGTGATCAGGGTGAGACCGGCCGCCATGACTGTCGTTCGAATCGCTTGCATGCTCTCTGCTCCGTCAAGAGTACGGGACAGGCTGGAAACGCCCGTCCACACCGATCAGAGCCGCCGCGGTCGCCCGCGCGTACAGGGAATTCGCCCCGGTTGAGCGGGCGCCCGGCCGTGATCACCAGAACCGGAGACGTCATCGAGCGACCGCCTGCCGTCCAGCGCCCGACGGCTACCGCCCCGCCCCCCGCGCCATCCGAATCAACTGCAGATCCGGCAATCCCTCCACCCCCAGCTGACGCAGCATGTTCACCGCCTGCGCGCTCGTGTACGCGGCGTGCGTACAGACGTGCAGCAGCACGTCCTCGAGCGACGTCGTGTAAACGCCCTCCGACGCCCGCCCGGGCATCGCCCGACGCTTCGACACCGGACGCGACAGATCGTCCTCGGTCAGACCCGCGAGCAACTCGTCCCACCGTGCACGCACCTCCGACCATCGCGCCTCGAGCGACGCCCAGTCGGCGACGTCCGCTTCCGTCAGCATCGACCCCGATTCATCCCCCTCGATCGCACGGAGCCACGCCTCCTCCGCCGCCATCAGATGCACCAGCGTCGCCCACACGCTCCCCATGCCGATCGGGAATGACTGACGCAACTGCTCGTCAGTCAACGCGCGGCAGACCTCGAGCAACTGATCATGCGACCAGCCGCGATGTGCGTGAAGACGTTGGATGGGGCGTTGGGCGTCAGGCATCGGGCGGTGGGGAAGAAGAAAGCGATGTCGGGCGATCGCCGATCAGTGTGCGATCGCAACGCACGTTCCGCACATTCGTGCGGAAACTCCAGCCGCTCGTTCGGGCGCCGACCGCCCCACGCCTGCTTCCTACGCCGTCGCGCCGGCGATCGACTCCGCGGCGGCCTTCAGGGCGTCCGCCTTGTCGGTCTTCTCCCAGCTGAACGAGCCGTCGACCTCCTCGCCCGGCTGGCGGCCGAAGTGGCCGTGCCGGGCGGAAGGACTGTAGATCGGACGGAGCAGATCGAGCGAACGCACGATGCCGGCGGGCGTCAGGTCGAAGTGCTCGACGATGAGCTTGCTGATCGCGCTCTCGTCGATCGTCGCCGTGCCGTGGCAGTCGACGTTCACCGACGTCGGCGCCGGCACGCCGATCGCATAACTCAGCTGCACTTCGCACACGTCGGCGAGACCCGCCGCGACGAGATTCTTTGCGATGTACCGCGCCATGTACGCGGCGGAACGGTCGACCTTGCTCGGATCCTTGCCCGAGAACGCCCCGCCGCCGTGACGGCCGCGCCCGCCGTAGGTGTCGACGATGATCTTCCGCCCGGTCAGACCACAGTCGCCCAGCGGACCGCCGAGTTCGAACTTGCCCGTCGGGTTCACGTGCACCGTGATTCCGTCGTGCCACCACTCGCCGAGCACCGGCTTGAAGATGTGCTCGACCACCGCGGCCTTGAGTTCGTCCTGCTTGTCGTTCCACTCCGGACCGTGCTGCGTCGACATCACGACCGTATCGATCTTCTTCGGCGTCAGACCGTCGTACTCGACCGTCACCTGGCTCTTCGCGTCCGGACGCAGACCCGGAATCGTCCCCGCCTCGCGGACCTCCGCCTGACGCGCGACCAGCTTGTGCGACAGATCGATCGGCAGCGGCATCAGCGAGTCGGTCTCGCGGCACGCAAAGCCGAACATCAACCCCTGGTCGCCCGCGCCCTGCTCCGCGTGCAGACCCTCGCCCGTGTTCACACCCATCGCAATGTCCGGCGACTGCTGATCCAGCGACACCAGCACCGCGCACGATTCGCCGTCGAACCCGATGGCGCCGTCCGTGTACCCGATCTCGAGGACCTTCTTGCGCACAATCGCGGGAATGTCGACGTAGCCGTCGCACGTGACCTCGCCGGCCACCACCACCATGCCCGTCGTGACCATCGTCTCGCAGGCGACACGCGAGTTCGGATCGACCGCGAGCATCGCGTCGAGAATCGCATCGGAAATCTGGTCCGCCAGCTTGTCCGGATGACCCATCGAAACGGACTCGGACGTGAAGAGGTGCGTGCCCATGGCCATGGTGTCGCCTGTGCCTTTCCTGTCACGAACCGCCCGACCCACGCCGCCGTCGACGCCTGCCGCTCGATCCGTCAGTCACTGTTTCATTCGTTTATCCGGATGATCGGATAAAGCGATGAGTGTAGTCGTTGCCGCGCGATCATTCAACCCGTCGGTCCGGGGTCTCAGGGGCTGACCTGAACCGAGCGGGCGAGGTCGAGAAACGCCTCGACGTGCGGTTCGAGCTCTTCATGGGTCGCGGGGCCGAGCTTGAAGAACCACGACGCCGGCTGTCCGAACCATGCCGCGATGAGAATTCGCGGCCCGTCCGGACCGTTCGAAATATCGCCGAATCGCATCCCCGGCAGCCCCGCCCCGTCGAGGGGGGCGAACTGTTCATTCACCTGCGGTTCGAGCAGGTTCGTCAGGCCGACCTGCCCACGCCATCGATTGAAGTTCATGACCGGACCGCCCGCCGTCCCGCTCAGCCGCGACACCGCGATGTTGAGATCGGGGTTCGACTCGTTGAGGATCCGATGGGCGATGAACTGACTGCTCTGGTCCGACATCACCCAGCCCTCGGGCACGACCCACGAGACGCCGCCGCTCACGAATCGTTCGCCGTCCGGCGCGGCGGCGGGGGGAGCGTCCGGCGCGCCGGGCGGATTCGACGCATTCGGGGCGGGCTGGGAGGCCGGCGGCGGCGTGGTCGGCGCCGGCGTGTCCGGCTGGCTCGCTGCGGGCGGCGTCGCCGGCTGGTTCGCCGGCGGCGTGTTCGCCGGGGTCGAGGGCTTGCACGCGGTGAGCAGCAGCAGACCCGCCGCCCCGGTCAGCACGATCATCAGACGTTCGTTCTTCATGCGGTCATCCTAGTCCGGGGAATCCGGTCCGGCGAAGGCTGTCCGTCGTCACGTTCAGTCCGGCGTCACCGACCCCAGCGGCGGCGGGGGACCCGTCATCAATTGCTGCAGACGCGCCGCGGCCTCGTCCGCGGTCGCGAACTCGCCCGCCCGAATCGCCGCCGCGACGTCCCGCGGATACTTCACCTGCGCTCGGTACCGCCCCTGCACCTGGAAGAAGCCCGGCTCCGTGAGCGGCTCGCCGTTGTTCAGGAACGCCGGTTCGATCCGCCACTCGCCCGTCACCTTGACGAGCGCCACGAGGGGCGGCGCATCGCCCGGCGCGTCCGCCCCGCGGACCTCCGCCTTGCGTCCGGACAGCGTTTCCAGCGTCGCGGTCTCCAGCGCCGCCGCGAGTCGACCGAGGGCGTCGTTGGGATCGCGAGCGAGATACGGCGCCGCCGCATCGCCGAACGCCTCGCGCATCGCCGCGTGATAGTCGTTCCGGGCCCGCACGCCGCTCTGCCGCCACCGGACGGTCTCCTCGTCGACCCGGGTGCGGGTGTAGATGAGGTCGTAGATCGTCAGCCAGTCGCCGGCCTGCGCTGCGGTCCGCAACTGCTCGACCACCGCTTCCGGTCCGTCCGTCGCCTCCGCGTCGGCCGTGGCGTCGACGTTCTCCGCCGCGCCGGCGTCCGCGGCGCCGCCGTTCCCGCCGTTGCACGCGATCAGGAGCAGACACCCCGCCGCGCCCGCCGCGAGGACGGTGCGACGCCGACGTCGTCGAACCACGGTTCGGTTCATTTCTCGGGCGCGTCGCCGTCGCCGGCGCCGCCGGTGATGGTGGTGACGATCGGACGCGCGGCGGCGGTCGTTTCCGGCTGCGTCGGCAGGTCAGCGCCCTCGAGGGCATCGAGCACGTTCTGCACGGCGAGGCTCGCGTCCGCGGCGCCCGCCTGGCCGTACTGCGCCATCGCCTGCTGGTACGCCGCGACCGCTTTCGTCCGGGCGTCCTGGTACGCGTTGGTCACCGGGTCGAGTCCGGCGCCGTTGTCGCCGATGATCTGCATGCGACGCATCACCGCCGCGTGATCCGCGAGACCCCGCGCCTGCATCCAGTGCAGGTCGCCGATGCGACGGTGGGCCGCGCCGGCGATGAGCACGGCCGCGTTCTTGCCGTCCCGGTCGAGCCCGCTCGAGGCCCGCGTCGCCTCGTCCGCGGCGGTCTGCAGCTCCGTCAGCGTCGTCTGGTACAGCGCGTTGAGCTCCGCCGTCGCCTCACGATCGAGTTGCTGCAGCACGCCGGACAGACCGGCGCGGCTGCTGTCGCCGTTCCGCATCACGTCCGCCCGCTGGCGCATCGCGTTGGCGCGACTGGCCGCCTCATTGGCGCGGGCGAGGATCGCGTTCCGCGTCTCCTCCAGCGCCGCCTGTTCGTTCTGGGTCGCGTCGATCTGCGCGGTCAGGATGTCGCGGTTCGGCTCGAGCTCCCCGAGCTTGTTCTCCCGCTGCGCAATCTCGTACTCCAGCCGGTCCGCGGCCCGGGTGGTCTTGATCGCCTCTTCAAAGCTCGCGAGACCGTCGGCCGGACCGAGTTCGTTGAAACGACCGAAGAGTTCGTTCGCCCGATCGAGCAGTTCGTCGACCTGCGCACGATCCTTGTCGTTCGCCGCGACGAGCGGATCAATCTGCGTCTGCAACTGCGAACGGAAACTCTCCAGTTGCTGCAGCCGCGATTCGTTGAGTCGTCCGGTCTGTTCGAGCGCGGCGACGGCGGTCTCGCCGTTCTGCGCCCCCTGCTTGCGCACGCCGAGTTCGAGGATGGTGATCGCGTCCAGATAACCGCCGAGTTCGTCGCGGGCCGAGCGACGACGCGCTTCGATGATCGCGGCCTCGTTCAGGCCGACGGCGCCGAGCTCCACGCGGGCGGACGAACTGACGAGGGCCGCCGCCGACGTCTGACTCTGGTGCGTCACCGAACGGGCCGCGCTGATCGCGCCGTTGAGCAACTGGCGTCGTTCGGCCGGCGCGCCGCCGACCGCGAGCTGCAGCTTCGCCGCCGCGGCCTCGACCGCATCCGCCGCCGCGGCGCGATCCGCCGCCTCCTGGTCCGCACAGCCCGCCAGCATCGCGCCGGCGAGCAGGGTCGAGCCCACCATCGGACCGAACCACGTCACACGGGTCCGGCGGGGGGCGGTCGATCGATTCATCATCTCGGTCATGCGTCAGACTGCTTTCTGAAGTGTCCTGCCTCAGGGGGCGTGGCGCGGCGGCGGGCGCGCAGATCGATCGACCCGCTTCCACACCGGCTGAACCGGTCAGTGTAACGAGGCCGATCCCGGATGTGAATTCCTTCGCACCGTCGCCTCCGGGGTTCCCGTCGCCTACCCTGTTCTCGTTCGCTGACCCCCGCCGGAGATCCCGCCATGACTGACGTCCCCGACCCCGCGGCCGCCCCGACGGACGACCTGCGCGATCGCGTGGTCAAGGCCCTCCGAACCGTCAAGGACCCCGAGATCCCGGTCAATATCCATGATCTCGGCCTCATCTACGACCTCGAGATCGGCGACGCCCACGCCGTCCACGTCCGGATGACCCTCACCAGCCCCAACTGCCCCGTCGCCGAAATGATCCCCAGTCAGGCGAAGGCGGCCGTGGAGCAGGTCGAGGGCGTCGGCCCCGTCACCGTCGAACTGGTCTGGGAGCCCGCCTGGACACCCGATCGCATGAGCGAGGTGGCGAAACTGGAGCTCGAATTCACCGGCCACACGGCCCCCGAGCACCTCCGACGCAAGCCCGGCGAAACGTCCCTCACCGTGGGACGAACGGGCACCCGACGTCCCGGCGATCGCCCCCGCCGCCCCGGCGACCGACCCCGCCGTCCCTGACCACCGGCCCCGGGCGCCCCGCGTCTCACCCCCGTCGCCAGACCCTTCGCGCGCCACCCCTGCCGGGTGATGGCCTGTGAGGTATCTTGTTGTCCCGACGTGTGTTCGGTTGATTTTCGTATACGAATATCATACAATCGAGAGCAACCGCCGGTCCTCGTGTGACGAAGAGACCGGAGGCCCCGTGATCGCGCCGCCCGTCGGCCGGTCGGTGAGATCGCCGTCCGCCGCGGGCCCGCGCGGAACCGGATGATGTGATCCGGACCATGATGAGGTGTCGCCGATGCCTGACGCTCCGCACCACCAGTCGCCTGAACCCGCCGATTCTTCGGACGAGCATCGTGCTTTTGGGAATTCCTCCGCCGACCGCCGTCCCGACGCCCCGGCCGACACCCAACTCGACGCGCCGTCGATCCGCGACCTGCTCGACGGCCTCGGCGCACGGCTGGGCGACGACGATGGTCCCGTGATCGAGATCCTCCTCGGCGGCGGCGCCGGCGGCATGCTGGCCGGCCGACTCAAGGCGGAACGCACCACCGTTGACTGCGACGTCATGATCTGGGCCCCACGCGACGACTGGCCGCGCATCAAGACCGCCGCGGACGAGCTCGCGGCGGACCACGGCCTCTCCCACATGTGGTTCAACAACGGCGCGCACGCCTTCCACGAAGCGCTCCCGCCGGACTGGCGTCACCGCCGCGAACTCGTGCTCGAATCCGGCGGCCTTCGCGTCTTCGTCCCCGCGCGTCGGGACTTCATCATCACCAAGGTCGTCGCGGGGCGGGTCCAGGATTTCGAGGACCTCGTCGCGATGGCGATCGAGCGTGACGAGTGGCTCGACGTACGCACGCACCTGCAGAACTGGCCGTGGGACCACTGGCCGGACTCCGTCCTCGCGATGGCGCTCGACACCGTCGCGGACTTCCTCGGACAGATCGACGACGACGATCGCGATGGAGGCGCCGCATGACCCGTCCGATCCCCGGGCCGCCCGTGCAGATGGACGCGCCGCTTCCCGCCGCGTGGGCGCGGGTCGGCGCGGCGTTCAACGTCGACCCGGCTGCGCAGACGCCGGATCTCGAACGTCTGCTCCTGTCGACCGCCCGCGCGGGTCGTCGTGAAGCGCGTCTGTTCATCATGGCCGCCACCTGGCTCGCCGCCTACGGTCGCACGGTCGCGAAACATCGTCTGCGCCGACTCGTGCGCGACGAACTCGACGCCGCCGACGCCGCGACGCTCGGACTCATGCTCGAACTCGCGGCGGACGCGGGTCCGAAGCGTGGCCCGTCGTTCCGGCGTGTGATCGAGACGTGTCGAGACGTCGCGCGTCGGGGCGGTCACTTTGACGGTCCGGCGTGTCCGCTGTTCGATGTGTACGACACGCACGCCGCCGCGCGTCGCCGACTGGAACGCGAGGCGACCGACGTTGCGAGGTCGTGGAACTGGCTGGCGCCGCCGATGGATCTGAAGCCGGACGCGTTGCGTCGTCCGGGCTGGGTCGTGCGCACGAATCCGCTGCTGGGCCGTCGGGCGGACATGCGAGGCGACCTTCGTTCGAGCATTCTCGCGACATTGCGCAACGATCCCGCGGCGGGCAAGAGCGAATCCGCCCTCGCCCGCGCCTGCGGCGTGACCCGGGCGGGCCTGCGTTCCGCCCTCGAACGTCTCATCCTCGCCGGCCACGTCGTCACCCGCGCTGAAGGCCGCCGCAAGGTGATCGAACTCGCGCCCGCCTAGGCTGGTTCTCACCACTCCGCAGCGGCTGGCCGCCCGCATACTCGCTTCCTGCACTTCGCGGCCAGTTCATCGGCCGCGACATATGGGCCGGGGTTGCTCTCGCCCACCGCTCTGCGGTTGGGGTTGGCTCCGCCGTGGGCCTGGACCGCGCTCGCCTCGTCATCTGTCGTTCGAGGGATCCGTCGGACTGGCGAGGTCAGGGCGGTGGTCGCGGAGCCACGACGTCACGACGGGCCGAAGTTCTTCTTCGATGAGCGTCAGCAGCGCGTCAAGCGCATCGGCCGTGACCGCGTCGATCGCGCCGTACGACAAGTCATGTCGCTGCAGTCGAATCGTCTGCAGAGCGTTGACGGTGTCGACGATCGACGCGCCGACTGCGATTTCGAGCGCCAGGAATGTCGTGGCGTGTCGGTCGCGGCCGCACGTTCGGTAGCCGCTCGCCCACACCGGAATCGCCGCGAGCAGCAGCGCCGCCTGGTAGGCGATGACGAAGCGGTTATCGAGCGAGACGCAGGATGCTCGCGCGTCACTGAGGTTGCGATCGACGAGTGCGAACTGGGTGTCAACGTCCGCGCGGCAGATCTCGTGCGGCGTCACGCGCCGACGATCGAGCAGGTCGGTCCAGTGCATCGGTCTCCCCGGAAAGAGGATTCCCCCGGACAAGGCGATACGGCGAGCGGAGAATCTCCGTGAGAAAGGAGTCTCCGGTCGCGATCCTGTCTTGAAAGCCCGACGGCGTCAAGCAGGTGAGGTCGATCGATCGGCCGGACGCCCGTTCGACATCGAGTAACGGACGCGCGAGGCGCTTTGGATCGAGGTCAGTCACGATCAGCAGGTCGATGTCTGAATCGGCGTCCGCCACGCCCGCCGCGATCGAACCAAACACGACAGCCAGTTCGATTTGTCCCTTCAGCGGCGCCAACGCGCGATCCACTTCGGCGGCGACTCGTGCGCTTTCGCCAAGCGTCGTCGGAGCATGTCGATCCGCCCGCTCCGCCCGGGCGACAAGCTCGTCATAAGCCGACGGGCTCAGCACGACGGCGTCGGTCCGGCCGTACGTCGTCACGAACAGCGGCCGTCCCGTCTCCTGTACCCGCCGCACGTGCGAACGGAGGTGCTTTCGGTGCTTGGAAAAGCTCGTGATGTCGTCGCTGTGAATCATGGAAGTCCGCCCGGCTCCGCCCGCATCCCAACATGGCACAATGTTGTACGTCAAATTGTACAACATTTACGAAAGTCCGTGGTTCAATAACGACCGCCGCCCCGCACGAGGCGGGGCGGGGTACGTCCAGGTCCACCGACGCACGGTGTCGGCGGCGCAAGAGTAAGGTCAGTCAGGGCGAACGGTCGGCGTCCGACACGATCGCGATCGGCAGCAGCACCGGCGTCCGCGGATCCTGCTCACGCAACGCCTGAATCGCCGCCTGCACGGCGCGATACTGGGCCACCGCATCCGACGCCGTCGCGGGCGTCGTCTCCAGCGGCGCGAGCATCGAGGACAGACCGTCGCGGAGCGCGGCGTCACGGAGCGACGCCAGCACGTTCGCCAGCTCGCCCGCGGGAATCGTCAGGGTGTACGCCGCGCCATGCTGCGAGTAATCAAGCTGCGTTTCCGCCGGGGCGGCCAGACGCTTCGAGCCCGCGAGCCGGCGGCTCATCGACGATCGGTCATCACCGAACGCCTCACGCATCGCCTCTTCGAAGATCGCCCGCTCGCTGCGGCCGCGGGGGGTCGGCACGACGCGATCGTCGCCGTTCGCATTTGCGTTCGCGTTCGCAATCGCCTCCCGCTGCGACGCCGCGCGTCGGGCGAGCACGCGTTGCCGCGCCTCCGCCAGCTTTGCAGCTTCCTCGAGGGAGAAGTTCGAGACGACCGCCGCGACGTCGCTGCGGGCGTCGACGAGCGCGATCGTCGCGGACTCAATCGCCGCCCGCGCCGCATCTTCTGATGCGCCCTGCATGACGAGCTTGAACGACAACGCCTGCGGCGCGCCGAGTCCGCCCGCGCGGGCGATCATCGGGTCCGCGGCGCGATCCGGCGCCGGCGTCAACGTCGGCTGCACGTGGTGACGGTCGACATCCGTCGGCGTCATCGGCGCGGCGGCGATCATGGTCTCCGAATCGTCCGCACGATCGATCGACGGGTCGGGCGTCGGACGCACCGCATCCAGGTCGTCCGGCGTGTCGGTCGACGACGCGCCGGTGATCATCGCCATCATGCGATCGCCGGCGGGACTGGCGCCGAACCAGAAGGCGCCCGCCGCCGCGAATCCCAGGCATGCCGCGGCGAGCAGCGGTCCGGCCCAGCGTCGGCGTTGGCGGGTCGTTGCGCGTCGGCGCGGGGCGTCGACGGTCAGCGGCGGGGGCGGGTCGTCGAGCAGCATCGGACGCGCGGCGAGTCCTTCGCATTGTTCGAGCACGGCGGGCGACAGTGGGGGGGTCGCCGGCGATGGTGCGTTGCGGAGCGCGGTGCGGTCTTCGATGAGCTGATCGACCATGCGGAGCAGGGCCGGGTCGGACGCCAGCCGCGCACGCAACGCCGCTTCGGCCGACGGATCGAGTTCGCGCTCGATCAGGGCCAGGAGGTCGGCGTCAGGGATGGGCGGGTTCGATCCACGCATGGGCACGGGGTCGGCTTTCGGGGGCGTCAGGGGGAACGGGTCGGGGGCGATGATCGGAAGCGATGATCGGAAGCAAGGCACGACGAGGCTAGTGTTCGTTCGAATCGTTGGACTCGATGGCCTGTCGGAGGGCCTGGCGGGCGCGAAAGAGGCGAGACTTCACCGTGCCGATCGGCAGGTCGAGGACCTCGCCAATCTGCTGGTACTCAAGGCCTTGCAGATCCCGCAGGACGAGCAGGGCGCGGACCTCGGGGTCAACCGCGTTCAAGGCATCCAGAACGGCGGTCTGACGCTCACGATGTTCGACGCGGCCGGCGGGTGAAAGTTCCCCCGGATCCTCCAGTCGATCGCGCCGGGGAACGGGGGCGCCCGGGCTGGTGTCGTCGAGGCTCGCGTGGTCCCGGATCTTCTCCCGACGAAGGAGGCTGAGGCAGACGTTCATCGCCACCCGGATGATCCACGTCGAGAGCTTCGCGTCGCCCTGGTAGGAGGGCAGGCCCTCAATGACCCGGATCAGGGCGTCCTGCGTGGCGTCGGCGGCCAGTTCCGGGTTGCGGAGCATGCGTCGGCAGACGCCGTAGACGCGGGGGTGATAATTCTCCAGAAGCTCGCTCCAGGCGTCGCGATCGCCGTTTCGGGCCGCCTCGACGAGCTGGAGCTCTCGCAGGGGGGTCAGCTCGGGCCGATCGCCGGACCCGGGGGCCGGATCGGGCGCGGGCGAGGATGGCGAGGCGCCGGCGTGAGCCACGGGGAGGGTCTCGACTTGCAGGGTCGGAGCGGCGGCGTAACGGGACGCCCGGACGGCGCGTCGGGCCGCGTCGGCGCGGCGGGGCCGTCGGGCGAGCGGGAAGGGTTCTTCAGAGAAGTGTACGATGCCGGGCTCCCTTCGTCCGAGCCCGAAATCGGCGCGTGCAGCGGGCGCGCGACGGCTCGCAGGTCTCGCCCTCGCGCGGGTTATCGGATGTCGGGGCCCTGTGGCTTGAGATTCGCCGCGAAACCCGGCCCTGTCTCCGCCTGCTCGCCCGCTTTCCTGCCCCCTGTCCCCGTCCCCCTGAGGATCCGCATGACATCGCCGTCGGACGTTCATCATCAGTATCAGTCGCCGCTCGAATCCCGGTACGCGTCGGACGCGATGAAGGCGATCTGGTCGCCCCACCGGAAATTCTCGACCTGGCGACGGCTGTGGGTCGCCCTGGCGGAGTCGGAGCAGGCCCTCGGGATCGGGATCACCGACGACCAGATCCAGGCGTTGCGGGCACATATCGACGACATCGATTTCGACGCCGCCGCGAAGTACGAGCGGGAGCTGCGACATGACGTGATGGCCCACGTCCACGCGTGGGGCGACATCGTGGGATCGGACGCCCGAAAGATCATCCACCTCGGCGCGACGAGTCAGTTCGTCAACTGCAACACGGAACTGCTCCTGCTGCGGGACAGTCTGGAGCTGATTGCGCAGAAGGTCGCGGCGGTCATTGACGCCCTCGGCGCCTTCGCCGCGCGGTATCGCGATCTCCCGACGCTGGGCTTCACGCACTACCAGCCGGCCCAGCCGACCACGGTCGGCAAGCGGGCGACGTTGTGGGCGTACGACCTCGCCCTCGCGCTGGGCGACGTCGAGCACCGGCTGGAAACGCTGCGTTTTCGCGGCGTCAAGGGCGCGACGGGCACGCAGGCGTCGTTCCTCGCCCTCTTCGACGGCGTGGCGGACAAGGTCGAGCGTCTCGACGAGATGGTCACCGAGAAGATGGGCTGGCCGGTGGATCGCCGGTTCGCGGTGACCGGCCAGACGTATCCGCGGCTCGTCGATGCGCAGATTGTGAACACGCTTGCGACGGTCGCGGCGGCGTTGCACAGGATCTGCAACGACATCCGTCTGCTCGCGAATCGCAAGGAGATGGAGGAGCCGTTCGAGTCGAACCAGATCGGCTCCTCCGCGATGGCGTACAAGCGCAACCCGATGCGTTGCGAGCGGATCACCGGCATGGCGCGGTTCGTGATGACGCTGGCGCAGAGTCCGTTGAACACCGCGGCGACGCAGTGGATGGAGCGGACGCTGGACGATTCATCGAATCGTCGGCTGGTGCTGCCGGAGTCATGTCTGGCGCTGGACGGCGCGCTGGACGTGATGCGGAACGTGGCGTCGGGGCTGGTGGTGTACGAGGCGACGATCGAGAAGAACCTGATGGCGGAGCTGCCGTTCATGGCGAGCGAGAACATCATGATGGCGGCGGTGCAGCAGGGGGCGGATCGGCAGGAGGCGCACGAGATCGTGCGGGTGCACAGTCAGGCCGCGGCGCAGCAGGTGAAGGCGGAGGCGGGCGAGAACGATCTGATCGATCGTCTGCGTGGCGAGTCGATGTTCAGGGACGTCGATCTCGACGCGGTGCTGGATCCGAGCGGGTACGTCGGCCGCGCTCCGGAGCAGGTGGACGCGTTCATCGCCGACGTCGTGGCGCCGATTCGCGTGAAGTATTCGACGGGCGGGCTTGCGGCGACGGCGTTGAAGGTGTGAGCGATCCGACGGATCTTCGTCGGTTGGGTCCACGAACCAACGCGGATGTGCAACGCGGATGTGCGACTCAGGTCAGGCGGTGTTGGGTCGTGGACCCAACCGACGCTTCGTCGTCGAACACACCGGGTGTCAGCACACTCGCGCCGTGGATGACGCGGACGACGTCAATGCCGCTGTCGTCGGGCTTGTAGAAGATCAGGCTGACGACCCGGGCGTGGCCCGCCGGGCCGCGCGCCGGCGTCGGTCGGGATCGTATTCCGACACGGATCGGCAATGAACGTCGCCGATGTCGGGATGCGATCCCAACCTCCAGCGTCGGTAGCCCGCGTGTCGATCCTACTCCCGTTCCGCCCGTCGGCGTTGCAGCTCCGCGTCGATGAATCCTTCGATGTGTCCGTCGAGGACGGTCTGGGGGTTGCCCATTTCGAAGTTGGTGCGGTGGTCCTTCACGCGGTTGTCGTAGAGGACGTAGCTGCGGATCTGGGTGCCCCAGCCGCGATCGACCTTGCCGCCGGTGGCTTCGTCGAGCTCCGCCTGGCGGCGCTCCTCTTCGAGCTGGTCGAGCTTCGACTGCAGGACCTGCATCGCCTGGCGCCGGTTCTGCGGCTGCTCGCGGTAGGTCGACGCGACGACCATGATCCCGGTCGGTTTGTGCACGATGCGCACGGCGGAGGCGACTTTGTTGACGTTCTGGCCGCCGGGGCCGGAGGAGCGGGCGAAGGTGGTGATCTCGAGGTCGTTCTCGTCGATCTCGACGTCGCTCTCGTCCAGTTCCGGGGTGACGTCGATGGTCGCGAAACTCGTCTGCCGCTTGCCCTGGGAGTTGAAGGGGCTGACGCGGGCGAGGCGGTGGGTGCCGCGCTCGCAGTTCATGTAGCCGAACGCCATGGGGCCGACGATGTGGTAGGAGACTTCGCTGACGCCGGCTTCGGTGCCGTGGGTCTTGGAGATCTCGTTGACCTTCCAGCCCATCCGTTCCCAGTAGTAGAGGTACATCCGCTCCAGCATCTGGGCCCAGTCGTCGGCTTCGGTGCCGCCGTCGCCGGACTGGATCGACACGTAGCAGTTGCGATGGTCGTGCTTGCCGGAGAGGAGCGACTGGAGCTCGACCTTCTCCATGCGGTTGACGAGTTTGTGCAGCTGCTCGTCGGTCTCGGTGAGCAGCTCCTGGTCGTCCGCTTCCCGCGCGAGTTCGTAGCCGACCTTCGCGTCGTCGAACGCGGACATGACGTCCTCGAGGCCCTCGGTCTGGGCCTTGAGGAGCTTGAACTCGCCGATTGTCTTCTGGGCGGCCTCCTGGTCGTTCCAGAAGTCCGCATCGTTCATTCTCGACTGCAGCGCTTCGCGCTGTTCGACCTTCGCGTCGTAGTCAAAGAGAGTCGCGGATGGTCAAGATCCGCGCCTCAAGATCCTCGATGACAGGCTGGTGCGCTTCGTAATGCATGGGCGGGGATTGTAGCGGGGGGCCGACGACGCGTCACCCGGACGGGAGAGGATCTTCTGTGGCGCCGGCGGGTTTCGTGAAGGCGTCCGGGGCCGGGGTGACGAAACGGAGGTCGGAAAGCACCGCCGCGCCGATCGGCGCGCCGGTCAGGCCGTCCTCGCGGGTCCAGTTCCAGAACGTCCACCGGTCGGACAGCGCGACGCCGTCGACGTTCACGAACCGGTCGTAGGTGATGGCGTGCGATTCGTCCTCGGCCGCCTCGGGATCCGTCCCGCCGTAGGTGACGATATAGCCCATCGCGGCGAGGCGACCGGCGTCGTCGACGTAGAGTTCGTACCAGTCGTCCGGGGCGTCGCCGACGCCGACGTCGAACGTCAGCCGGGCGGTGTCGTAGGCGGGACCGTCGTCCGTCAGCGGGACGGACCCGGTCGGCCGCAGATTCGCCCCGCCGTCGTCCAGCTTGAACGGCGCGGCGAGGAAGTACGGCCACGTCAGCAGATGGAACCGGGCGCGCGGCATCGGCGTGGCCATCCACGCCCGTTCGCCGTCGAAGACCAGGACGTTCCCGTTGTTCAATTCCATCCGCACGCGTCCGACCGCGGTGTCAAAGAGCATCGTGCCGTCGAGGATGCGGCCGCCGCCGAAGTCGATCGCGATGTCCGCCTGCAGGGCCGGCCGCGCATCCCACCGGGATTCCCCGTGCGTCCGGGCGACCCGGGCGGCGAGCCCGCTCGACGCTCGCGCCGACTGCGTCGACGCCGCGGCCCGGGTGGTCGGCTGCGACGCCGGCTGGCTCGTCGATCCGCTCGATGCGCAGCCCGCGAGGAGGACCAGCGACAGACCGCTCGCGGCGGCGACGGAACGAATGATGGTGCGAGTCATGGGCGGTCTCCTGGTGCTTCGTGCGGGTTCGGTCGCGACGCCGGACCATGGGGGTCAGTCGGCGAGCCGGCTCAGCATCTCGGCGACCTGTCGGCCGATGCCTTCCACCGTCTCGCGTTGCTTGTCGTCTTTCAGATTGTCGTCGTCATCAAAGGCCTCGTGCGCCTTGGACACGGCCATCTGCGACGGAATGCACGTGACCCTGATGTTCTCGAGCAGCATGCGGACCTGGACGAGGCCCCGCAGGCCGCCGAGGCCGCCGGGCGACGCGGCCATCAGCCCCGCGACCTTGCCGGTGAAGCAACTGAGGGGCGGGTGGTTTTCTTCCGGGCGCGAGATCCAGTCGATCATGTTCTTCAGCGCGGCGGAGTATCCGCTGTTGTATTCGGGGGAGCTGATCAACAGACCGTCGTGCGCGCGGAACATGTCCTTGAGCGTCTTCGCGGCGTCGGGCAGGCCGTCCCTGTCCTCGATGTCCTGGTCGTAGATGGGCATGAGGTAGTCGCTGAGGTCGAGGTGCGTGACCTCAGCCCCGGCGGCTTCGGCGCCTCGCGCGGCGACGCGGACGAGCTTCTTGTTGAGCGAGTCGCGGCGCAGGCTGCCGGCGAAAGCGATGATTCGAGGGGCGGACATGGGCGTGGCTCCGGGAGTCGTCGGTCGCCCCGTGCGACCGTTGGACCGAAAAGGATACCCGTGCCTTCGTCGATTCGTCGTGTCCGGACGGGGCGCGGGGGCGTCACGCCCCCGGGGCGCGACAAAAAAACACGTCTGGGCGGCGACTGGCGCCTGTCCTCGTTCCCGTGCGCCCTTTATCCTCCCCCCATGAGCACCGCCGCCGCCTCATCCCGTCTGTCCGAACGTGTCCGACTGCTCAAACCCTCCTCCACGCTCGCGGTTTCCGCCCGCGTCAAGGCGTTGAAGGCGGAGGGCGTCGACGTGATCGGCTTCGGCGTCGGCGAGCCGGATTTCGATACGCCGACCATCATCCGGCAGGCCGCGATGGATGCGTTGCGGAGCGGCATGACGCACTACGCGCCGGTGCCCGGCGAGCCGGAGGCGCGAGAGGCGATCGCCGACAAGCTCCGGCGCGAGAACGGCATCGACTGCCGGGCGTCGGACATCGTCATCACGGTCGGCGGGAAGCACGCCCTTTACGAAGTGCTGCAGGTCCTGATCGACCCGGGTCAGCGCGTCGCGTTGCCCACGCCGGCGTGGGTGAGCTACAAGCCGATGGCCGAACTCGCAGGCGCGATCGTCGATGAGATTCCCGGCGCGGTCGACAACGACTTCAAGATCACGCCGGACCAACTGGAAGCGGCGCTCACCCCCGACACCGCCGCGTTCATCATCAACTCGCCGTCGAATCCGTGCGGCACGATGTACACGCCGGACGAACTCAACGCCCTCGGCGACGTCCTCGCGAAGCATCCCCACGTCACGATCATCACCGACGAGATCTACGAGAAACTGATCTACGGCGGCGTCGAGCACTTTTCGCTCGGTTCGCGTGATGATCTCGCGGCCCGCACCGTCACCGTCAACGGTCTGTCCAAGGCCTTCGCCATGACCGGCTGGCGGATCGGGTATCTCTGCGCCCCCGGGAACGACGGCGAGATCGCGAAGGCCGTGACCCGTCTCCAGGGCCAGATGACGAGCAACATCACGTCGTTCGTCTATCCCGCCATCGTCACCGCACTGAACGACGCCGGGGCCGCGGTCGAACTGATGCGTGAGACCTTCGCGGCGCGAGCGAAGATCATCCGGGACGCGGTGGGGCAGTGGCCGAACGTCCGCTGCCCGCAGCCGACCGGCGCGTTCTACGTCTTTCCCGACATCAGCGCGTACCTCAACCGGACGAGCCCCGGCGGACGCGAGATGAAGACCGCCGTCGACTTCGCGGCCGCCCTGCTCGACGAGGCCCACGTCGCCGTCGTGCCCGGCGACGACTTCGGCGACTGCGGCTGCGGACACGTCCGCCTCAGCTTCGCCGCGAGCGACCAGCTCATCCGCACCGGCTGTGAACGCATCCGCACGTGGCTCGAGAAGATGGCCTGAACGCGCCTGAGCGCCGACGCGTCGGCGTCGTTCTCCCACGGCGCTCGCGGCTCCGCCCATCGATCCGCTTGCGTGCGGGCGCTCCGTATGCCACCGTTGAGGCGTGACCGACCCCGACGCCACGCCCGTCGCCGACGCCCCCGAGACGCCGATCGACATCGATGTCCGCTGCATCCGCTGCGGCTACAACCTGCGGGGCATGACGCCGTCGGGCGTCTGTCCGGAGTGCGGCGACGACGTCGGCCCGTCCCTCGTCGGCGACCGGCTCATCGATGCGGATCTTGACTGGCTGCGGCGGATCGTGCGGGGCCAGAAGCTGCTCGCGCTGGGCATGACGGCGCCGATTCTCATGGCGGTGGGGTCCATCGCGCTGATGATCGCCATTTCGATCATTCAATCGCAGGGGAACGTCACCGTGCCTCGTTTGGTCGAGGACGTGGTGTCGTGGATCACGCTCGGGGTGATGCTGGCGGGTCTGGCGTCGGCCGTGGCGGGGGCGTTCATGGTGACGTCGCTCGAGCCGCGCGAGTCGGAGACGGAGAAAGTCACCTCCGACCGGATGCGGGCCCGGGGGGCGATGATCGCAACCTTCGTCGCCGGCGGATTCTGGTTCGGGTCGCGGTATTTTCCGGTGGAGGTCGCGACGTGGCTCACCCCGCTGCTGAAACTCCTGGCGGTCGTCGCGTTCACCCTCGCCATCGTGGCGTCGCTGCGGGTGCTGACCGGCTACGCGCGGCGGATTCCGGACGCCGATCTCGTCCGGCGGGGCGAGAAGACGGCGGGGGTCTTCCGATGGCTGCTTCCGACGGTCGTGGCGATCGACGTGGCGTCCGATCTGCAGGTCACCCAGGCGGCCGCGGGGACGGTTCTGGAGCCGTGGATCCAGGGCGTCGGGCTGGTCGTGGGCTGCCTCGGCGGGGTGTTGGTGGTGGCCCTCTTTTTCTACGCGTTGGGCCTGATCGGGCTGATGGGTCGGTTCAAGCGGGGGCTGGCCCTGGTGGAAGTCGAGCGGACGGCGGCGGGCTGACGGCCCGTTCGTGGCATGTTCGGGGGGATCAGACGGGGTTGAAATCGGGGGGTTCGGTGCTTTGCGTCGGCGCCCGGATGGTGCTACGATCCCGCATTCGAAACGAAACGAGAGGAAAGCCAGGCATGGTTGTTTCTGCGGAACGAAAAACGGAGATCGTCGGCGACCACCGGCGCCACGACACGGATTGTGGCTCGCCGGAGGTTCAGATTGCGATTCTCACCGAGCGGATTCAGGGACTGACCGGTCACATCCGCGAGCATAAGCATGATTACGCGTCGCGGCGCGGGTTGCTGATGATGGTCGGCAAGCGCAACCGTCTGCTCAAGTATCTGTCGCGGACGAATCGCGAGGCGTATCAGGCGTTGATCAAACGGTTGGGTCTGCGGAAGTAAGCCGCGGTCTCATTCTTGCCCGACCGCGGTTGTGAAGCGGCAGTGGGCAAGCAACAGTCGTTCGACTCACGGATTTCCCCCCACATCCCGGTCCTGCCTCTGTGGCTTGCCTTCTGCCCCTTCGTTCCTCGGTCGGGGGCGTGATGTCATTTCATGGACATGACGACGGAATCTGACGGTCGCGTCGCCCGGCGACGATGCGCCGTCCGTCCATCTCCGCGACATCCCGCCTGACGGAACGACATTTCGGCGCGTGACGCGTCGAGGAACAAAGGCAATCACCCAATGACGAAAATCACAGTTGAACGCGAAATCGGCGGTCGTCTGATGACGTTCGAGACCGGCGAAGTCGCGCGTCTGGCGAGCGGGGCGGTCATCGCCCGCTACGCGGACACCGCGCTGCTCTGTTCGGCCATTCGAGCGAACCCGCGGCCCGGTCTCGACTTCTTCCCGCTCCAGTGCGACTACCGCGAGAAGCTCTCCGCCGGCGGCAAGTTCCCCGGCGGCTTCCGCAAGCGCGAAGGGCCGCCGAGCGAGAAGGAAATCCTCACGATGCGGATGATGGACCGGCCCATCCGTCCGCTCTTCCCGGACGGCTTCATCGATGAAGTCCAGATCCAGGCGTGGGTCATGTCGCACGACGGGCAGAACGACACCGACGTCCTCGCGTGTTGCGCGGCGTCCGCCGCGCTCTCGCTTACCGACGCGCCCTTTGAAGGCCCGGTCGCCACCGTCCGGGTCGGCCGCGTCTTCACCGACGACGGCCCGCAGTTCATCCTCAACCCGACGCAGGCCCAGCTCGAGTACTCCGATCTCGACCTCGTCCTCTCCGGTCACGCCGACGGCGTGAACATGATCGAGGTGGGGGCGGCGGAGGTCGACGAGGACGCGATGCTCGACGCGATCGAGTTCGGATACGAGGAAGGCGTCAAGCCGATCCTCGAGATGATCGAGGAGCTGGTCGAGAAGTCCGACGCCGGTGAGAAGCGTGTCGGCGAACTTTCCGTGCCGTCCGACGATGTCACCGCGACGATGAAGAAGGTCGCCGGCAAGAAGATGGAGGAGCTCCGGCTCATCCCCGGCAAGGCCGAACGCAACGAGGCGATCAGCGCCTTCCGCGACGAGGTCCTCGAGAAGCACTTCGCGATTCCCGCCGACGCCACCGTCGCCGAGGCGGCGGAAGGCGAGAAGCGACTCAAGATGGCGAAGGAAGCCTTCCGCCAGCTCGAGAAGAAGACCGCCCACCGACTCGTGTGGGAGAAGAAGAAGCGGGCCGACGGCCGCAAGGCCAAGGAAATCCGCGAACTCACCATGCAGGTCGGGATCTTCGAGCGCACCCACGGCTCCACGCTCTTCCAGCGGGGCGAGACCCAGTCGCTCGTCAGCTGCACGCTCGGCACCTCCCGCGACGAACAGATCGTCGACGGACTGATGCCGGAGTACGCGAAGAAGTTCTACCTGCACTACAACTTCCCGCCGTTCTGCGTCGGCGAAGCGGGCCGCATCATGGGCCCGGGCCGGCGTGAGATCGGTCACGGCGCCCTCGCGGAACGATCGCTCATGGCGATCCTCCCCGACACCGAGGAGTTCCCCTACACCATCCGCATCATCAGCGACATCACCGAGTCGAACGGCTCGTCTTCGATGGCGTCGGTGTGCGGCGGGTGCCTCGCGATGATGGACGCGGGCGTGCCGATCAAGGGCACCTGCGCCGGCATCTCCGTCGGCCGCTTCTCCTCGCCCGACGGCGATGTCGTCCACGTGACCGACATCATCGGCGAAGAGGACTTCTTCGGCGAGATGGACTTCAAGGTCTCCGGCACCCGTGAAGGCATCACCGGCATCCAGCTCGACCTCAAGGCCCGCGGACTCTGGTTCGACGAGATCGAGACGATCTTCGAACAGGCCCGCGTCGGACGCCTCGAGATCATCGACGCGATGGAGGAAGTCATCCCGGCCCCCCGCGAGGACATCTCCAAGTACGCCCCGCGGATCATCACCATCAAGATCGATCCCGAGAAGATCGGCAAGCTCATCGGGCCCGGCGGTAAGACCATTCGCGGCATCCAGGAGCGCACCGGCGCCACGATCGACGTCGAAGAGGACGGCACCGTCTTCATCGCCGCGACCGACGGCGAAGCGGGCGAAATGGCCCGGGCGGAAGTCGAAGCCCTCGGGGCCGAAGTCAAGGTCGGCGCGCTCTACAACGGCAAGGTCGTCTCCGTGAAGGACTTCGGCGCCTTCATCGAGATCGCCCCCGGCACCGACGGCATGTGCCACATCTCCGAACTCGCCGACGGCTTCGTCCAGTCCGTTGACGACGTCGTCAAGATCGGCGACGAGGTCAAGGTCAAGGTCATCAACGTCGACGACACCGGCCGCATCAAGCTCTCCCGCCGTCAGGCGATGGAGCCCGAAGACGGCGGCGATGAAGACGGCGACGGCGGCGACGATCGCTCCCGCCGCAGCAAGGGCGATGGCGACGGCGACGAAGAAGGCGACGGCAAGCGCCGACGCCGACGTCGACGGCGCGGCGGCAACAAGGAAAAGGAAACCGCGTCGGCGGAGTAACCCCGAGACGCCGGATGTCAGGCCCCGGGCCTGAGGCGTCAAGATGAGATCAACCGGAGCGCGGCTGGTGCACAGCCGCGCTCCGTTTTCTTTTGTCCACCGCCAGGGTCAACCCCGCCCCCGAATGTGAACCGGAGCGCCGACGACGGTGTCGACGCTCCGGGGGGAGGCTGGATGATCCGGGACGCGGCGCCGGACAAAAGGGGGTGAGCGAGCGAGGGGCGAGTCGCCGCCACGGGGCCCGACGGATTCGTGTTCGCCGGAGCCGCGGGGCGTGATGCCGCGAGCGGGTCGGGCGAGGCCGTCATCGGTCGAACGTCGTGACGCCTTCATTCCGCGGCCGGTCGCTGTTTCTCTCAGCCGCGTTCGGATTTTCTGCGTCCGGACGCCGCCGACCGGTCGGGAGACATCCTCAAACGCGGCGGCCAGGGGGGCTGACCGCCGTCCATTCCCGAAATTCAGGGCAACGGGGGCCGGTTGCCCGTTTCGCGTTCACTCGCGAGGATGGCGGCCCATGGATCCATGGTCGGTCATCCTCGGGCTTCTCGTCGGCGCGACGGTCGCCGCCGCCACGCTGATTCCCGTGATGCGGATGCGGGTGCGTCGCCAGGTGCGCCAGACCCGCGACGCCGAACGACGCGCCCGGCAGGTGGAGCGGCTCGCCGAACTCGGATCGATGACCTCCGGGCTCGCCCATGAGATCAAGAATCCGCTGTCGACGGTCGGGCTGAACGCGCAACTGCTCACGGAAGGCATCCGTGACGCGGATCTCGACGAGACCGTGCGCGAACGCCTGCTCCGACGCATCGAAGCGTTGTCGCGCGAGACCGATCGTCTGCGCGGCATCCTCGAGGACTTCCTCCAGTTCGCCGGTCGGCTCCAGCTCGACCAGCAGCGGGTCGACCTCGTCCGGGTCATCGAGGAACTCGCCGACTTCTACCACGCCCAGTGCGACCGGCAACGCATCACCCTGCGGACGAAACTCCCGTCGTCCCCGCTCTTCGTGTCGATCGACGTCGGCCACTTCAAGCAGTCGCTGCTCAACCTGATGATCAACGCCACGGAAGCGATGGCGGCGCACAACGCGAAGTCCACCGACGATCCGCACGCGACGATCGGCGAACTGATGGTGCGGGTCGAGCACGCGCCGGATGATGACGCGGAGCACCCGGTCGCCATCCACGTCATCGATACGGGGCCCGGCATCGAGCCCGAGAAGCTCGAGTCGATCTTCCATCCCTACGTCAGCGGCAAACGCACGGGCACGGGGCTCGGTCTGCCCACCGCCCGTCGCATCGTGGAAGAGCACGGCGGCCGGATCGAGGCGTACTCGGAGGTGGGGCGGGGCAGCGACTTCGTGATCCGGCTGGCGGACGCGTGACGCGCGACGGGGATTCGTGATTTACAACTCGAGCGATTCGAGCACGCCGCGCAACACGTCGATCGCGCGGCGATACTCCGCGAGATCGAGCCGCTCCTCCGGCGTGTGGTCGAGCGTGCTGTCGCCGGGGCCATAGGCCACGATCGAGCAATCCCACGCGGGGCCGACGACGTTCATGTCCGCGGTGCCCGTCTTCACCTTGAACCGCGCCCGGCCGTCCTGGGCCGCGATCGCGCGTACGAACGCGCGGGCGAGCGGGGTCGTGCGCGACGATTGATACGCGAGTTCGCGTCCCTCGCAGGTCACCTCGCCGGTCTTGCCCGCTGCGTCCGTCACCGCCTGCTCGAGGGCGCCGAGATCACACGCGGGGGGGAGACGTAGGCTGACCGTGGCCGAGGCGACGTCGTAGAGCCCGTCGCTGGCGGTGTTGATATCGAGCAGCGCCGGCAGGATCTGGTCGAAGAGCTTCTCGTTCGATTCGTTGTACGCGGCGCAGTGCGCCCGCACCCGCTCCCACCACGCCGTCGCGGCCTCGGCCACGCCGCCCAGGGGTCCCGCCGAATGACCGCCCGGGGCCGTCGCGCGATACCGCGCCAGCATGCGCCCCTTGTAGCCGAGGACCACGCCCTCCCAGCCGCTCGGCTCGCCGATCACGCACGCGGCGGGCGCATACCGGTCACGCACGAACCGCGCGCCCTTCGATGATGCGATCTCTTCTTCCACGGCGCCGATCACGATCCACCGCACGCCGGGGGGCGGCGTCGCGAGCGCGGCGGCGGCGATGAACGTCGCCAGCGGGCCCTTCGCATCCACCGCGCCCCGCCCGTGCAGCACGCCGTCGTCATCCACCCGCACCGGGATCTCCCCCGGCACCGTGTCCATGTGGCCGAGCAGCACGACGTCCTGCTGCGCGCCGACGGCCGCTTCGCCCGCCCGCACGCCCACGGCGTTGCCGGATTCGTCGACGAAGGCCTCGTCGTAGTCGAGCGCACGCATCTGCTCCACGAGCCACGCCGCGAGCGCGGCTTCTTCGCGCGACTCGGAGCGGATCGCGACCATGGCGTGGATCAGCGCGTCGGGATTGAATTCGTCGCGCGTCTGGATGGGAAACGGGGCGGTCATGAGGCGACCGCCGGCGCGCCGAACACCGTGCCCTGTCCGGCGAGGGCGGTGCGGATCGGTTGGGCGATGCGGGCGTCGCCCATCACGACGCGGGCCACGCCGCCGTCGAGCGCTTCCTGCGCGCCGAGCACCTTCTTCTTCATGCGGCCCTCGGCGTACTCGGCGACGCGGTCGATCTCATTCGGCGCGACGTGCGTGATCAGCGATGATTCATCGGGGAAGTCCTTGAGCAGGCCGGGGACGTTGGAGAGCAGGAGGAGCGTCTCCGCTTCGAGGGCGACGGCGGTGAGTCCGGCGGCGCGATCGGCGTCGACGTTGATCGCCTCGCTGTCCGTGCTGATGGCGGGCGGGGTCAGCACCGGCGTGTAGCCGGCGTCCATCAGCGTGCGCAGCAGCGTCGTGTTGATCCGCTCGACGTTCCCGGTGAAATCGTCGCGCAGGATCATCTGGCGGCCGTTCTCGACGATGCGGATGGCGGGCTTGCGTTTGCCCTCCCAGATGCGGCCGTCGAGGCCGGAGAGACCGATCGCATTGACGCCGCGCTGCTGGAGCTTCTCGACCACGCCCTTGTTCATCTGTCCGCAGTACACCATCTCGAAGATCTCGAGCGTGCGTCGATCGGTGCGTCGACTCGTATGTCCCGAGGGCGAGGTGACGAAGCGGGGGGGATGGCCGAGTTGCTCCGCGACCTGGTTCGTCAGGGACGAGCCGCCGTGAATGAGAACCAGCGGTTGTCCTTCCTTGACCAGGGCGGCGACGTCGTCCGCGACGGCGTCGTAATCGATGCCTTCACTTCCGCCAACTTTGATGACCAGCATGGTGATGGGCGCCTTCCAGACAGAATCAGATGGGATGGAGACCGGTGAAGCCGAGGCCGGCGGCTTCGTCGAAGCCGCAAATGAGGTTCATGCACTGGACGGCGGAGCCCGCCGCGCCCTTCATGAGGTTGTCGATCGCACTGATCGACACGACGCGCTTGCCCCTGGCGTCCGCCTGGAAGCCGACGTCGGCGAAGTTGGCGCCGGCGAGCAGTTTCGGTTCAGGGTATCGGTAGAGGCCGGTGCGTTCCTTCACGATGCGGACGAACGGCTCCTCGCCGTAGGCGGCGCGATAGTGTTTCCAGCAGTCCTTGTCTTCGAGCGGTTCGGTGGTGAAGACGTGGGCGGTGCAGAGGACGCCGCGCACCATCTCGACCGCGGTGGCGGTCAGGTGGAGGTCGAATCCGGGATTCAGTTCGCTGAGTTCCTGGAGGACTTCCGCTTCGTGTCGGTGTCCGGCGGGGGCGAAGGTCCGCATGGCGCCGGAGCGTTCCGGGTGATGGCTCGCCGCGCTGAAGGACGCGCCGCCTTCGGAGGAGCCGACCTTGAGGTCGACGACGGCGCGTTCGATCAGGCCCGCCCGCGCCAGCGGCAGGAGGGCGAGGATCGTGGCGGTGGCGTTGCAGCCGACGCCGGAGACGTGCGCGGCGCCCCGCAGGGCGTCGCGGTTGGTCTCGGGCAGGCCGTAGACGAACTTGTCGAGCCAGTCGGGCGTCGGGTGGGTCCAGTCGTACCAGCGCTCGTAGGCGGCGGCGTCGCGGAGTCGGAAGTCGGCGGAAAGATCGATGACGCGGGCGCCGAGTTTCGCGTACGACTCGATGTCCGCCGCGCACTTGCCATGGGGAAGGCCGACGAACAGCACATCGCACGGTTCGAGCTGGTCGGGCGTGGTGAACTGGAGCA
This sequence comes from Phycisphaerales bacterium, assembly GCA_965227335.1. GTDB lineage: Bacteria > Planctomycetota > Phycisphaerae > Phycisphaerales > SM1A02 > CBDDFV01. The sequence continues at coordinate 33,809 of CBDDFV010000010.1, read as the reverse complement.
TCGTCCGCGTGCGCAGGTTGGGGTGCGCGGCGTGGGCGTACTTGCCGGCGTACGTGCGCGACGTGATCTGCTGCACCTCGACGTGCGGGTGGCCGAGGAGCAGACGCAGCAGTTCGCCGCCGCCGTAGCCGGACGCGCCGATGATGCTCGCGGTGATCGTCGCGGGGTTCGGGGCGGCGTCGGTCACGCGACACCTCCCGCCGCGACGAGTCGGGGCAGTTCGATCTCGCCCGCGCCGACGGCGAGCACGTAGTCGATCATCTTGTCGGGGATGTTCACGCCCGTCGGTTCGATGGAGTTGCGGAACTCCATCGTGTAGTTGACCTCGTTGACCAGCAGGCCGCGATCGGCGGTCTCGAAGAGGTCGATGGCCACGATGCCGCCGCCGACCGCCTTCGCCGCCGCGCGGGAGATGGCGTCGATCTCGGGCGTGATCTCCAGCGCGGCGGACCTTCCGCCCCGCGCGGTGTTCGTGATCCAGTGTTCGCTCGTGCGACTGATGCCGCAGATCGTCTCGTCGTTGATCACGAAGGTGCGCAGATCGCGGCCGCCTTTCTCGATGTGTTCCTGAATGTAGAAGATCGAGTGGTGGTAGGTGCCGAGCGTCGCCTTGTGTTCGAGCAGCGCCTCGGCCGCGTCCCGATCGTTGATGCGGGCGATGAGCCGGCCCCACGATCCGACCGACGGCTTGAGCACCGCGGGGTACCCGAGTTCATCGATCGCGTCGAGTGCGGATTCGGGGGTCAGCGCCATCCGGACGCCCGGGGTGGGGACGTCATGTCGGATGAGGGCGAGCGAGGTCGCGAGTTTGTCGCCGCACAGTTCCGCCACCGCGAACGGGTTCACGCATTTGACGCCCCAGCTGTCGAGGACGCGGAGCACCGCGAGGGCGCGGGAGTGGCTGATGCATCGTTCGAGGACGACGTCGAACTCGGCCCAGGGGCCGGGGTTGTGGAGGTCGAGCCGGGCGGAGCGGACGTCCATGAGCTGGAGGTCCACGCCGCGGGCGCGAAACGCCTCGACGAGCATCTTCTCTTCGATGCGGAGGTGAGCGACGAGCATGGCGACGCGCATGGTCGGAAGTCCTTGGGGGAGGGAGACACGGGGCGGGCGAACGACAGAAGGCGCGGGAGCGGTCGGGTTGGTCCCGACGGAGCGGCGAACCGGGTTTACTCGCCCCAGTCCTCTTCCATTTCGGGGGCGACTTCGACTTCGGGCGGATCGACGCCCCGCACTTCGAGTTCAGCGCCGCATTCCGGGCACTGGATGATTTCGCCGACGATGGCGTTGGGCGGCATCGGGACGGAGGCGCCGCACTCGGGGCAGATCACGGTGGCCATGGCTTGGAGGTTCCTGTTCAGGGGGTTGGCAGAGAGCGTCACGAAAACGACAACGGGCCCGACGCGAGGGCGACGGGTCCGGGTGAACGTGAGACTGAGATGATCGCGGAATTCGGATCAGATGTCAGCACGCGGTCGCCGGCCGTCGCACGAAGCGTCGGCTTTTTTGGCGGCGGCTTGTTTCAGGACGACGAACGCATCAGGCGCGCACCGGACGCGGCCGGGCCGGGCGGCGTCGGCGGCGTGGGAGCGGGCGGGATGGAGCGTGACGTCGAACATGAAGGGCGGGACGATACCGAGGCGGCCGGGGGTCGTCAACTGCATCGGACGCCGACGGTGGGGACGGGCGTGAGCGGCCGGCGTCCATCACCGTCGCGATGAGCGGGTCGCGCGCCCGGCGTCACGAGACCCGGAGTGGAGGATGGCGTCCTGGAGACGGAGGTGGAGGGGCGTGCGTATGAAAACGAACGCGACGCCTCGAAAGCACGCCGCGCTCGGGGGATGAAATCACACTCGACGCACGAGGGCGGCGGTTGGCGGGGATGGCGGGTGTTTTGAAAAACGGAGCGCGGCGTGCCCCTCTGCCTATGGCACGCCGCGGCTCCAGAGTCCGGATTCGCCGTTCGCCGGGGGTCATCCCACGGGCGCCGGCGACGCCACTCCCTCCGCGAGGTCAGACTACCACCGGACTGACTGTTTCTCCAGAGATTTTTTGCGCGACCACCAGGAATGCCGCGCCCTCGAGGCCTCCTGCCCGATGGTGCAGATCCGTGATTCACCCGCTTCACCACAGAGGACACCAGGATCCGCGGCGCGAGGCAGTGAGTCACGGACGGCGAGTCGGACGGTCGGCCATCGTTCACACCACGGGCGCCCGAGGGGGCGTCAGGCCGTCTGACCGGTCGGCCTGCGCTGATCCCCCCGGGTCCGGGTGACGGGCGGCGCCGATGGCGGAACGGTTGGCCGGCGGCGGTCCGAGACCGGGGTTCGAGACCGGGGTCCGAGACCGGGGGCCGGGCCGTGAGGCGTCCTCGGCGTCTTACGTCTGGCCCTCCGTCATCGCGGCCATGGCTTCCGCCGCGGCCTTCTGCATCTCCTCGGGCGAGAGGTCCTTCACATGCGTCGCCAGCGTCCAGTGGTGGCCGAACGGGTCCTTCAACTGCCCCATCCGATCGCCCCAGAAACGCTCCGACATCGGCTCCATCGATCGCGCCCCCTTGCTGACCGCCTTGTCGAACATCGCGTCCGCATCCGGGACGTACAGGAAGATCGCCACCGTCGTCGCCTCCAGCGTCTGCGGCGACCGCCAGGCCATCTCCATCACCGGACACTCATCCGACAACATGATCATCGACCCGCTGATCCGAAGCTCCGCGTGCAGGACGCCCGTCCCGTCCGGACCCGGCATCCGGGTCACCTCCTCCGCCTCGAACACATCCTTGTACCACTCGATCGCCGTCGCGGCGTCCTTCAGCGACAGGTACGGCATCACCGTGTGACACCCGTCCGGGACGAAATTCACCATGACACGCCTCCTCAGTCCTCGCGCGAGTTCTCCCCGCGACGTTGATTTCGCCGGTCCCCGACCAGTAACCTAACACGTGTTCGGGCGGGGTCAAGGTGGAAGTCGGGGATTTGTGGGAGAATCGGGGGTGATGGCGAAGCGAAAACGATCGATGGCGGAGCAGGCGGCGATCTGGGGCGTCGGGAGCGTGGTGCTGATGCTGGCGTTCACGGTGCTGTCGTACGGGGTGGTGTTCGGGCCGCCGTGGCTGCAGGATCAGGGGCCGCGCCTGCTCCAGGGCGTGATGATCGTCGCGATGTCGGTGGCGACCGCGCTCGCCACCTGGCGGGCGATCGCGGCGCGGCGTGACCCGGACCGCACCGACCTCGAACGCACGTTCGCGATGATCACGGCCGTCCTCCTCTGGCTCTTCGCGATCCCGATCATCGCGTTCCTGTTGTGGATCATGATCAGCGGCTTCTCGCTGGCGGACGCGATCATGGACTGGGCGGGGTGAGGACGTCGGGTTGGCCGGAGCGGCGTCGATCCGTTACAAACGCTGCATGCCCGACCCACGCACGCCTGAATCGCGATCCTCCGACGCGTCACGCCGCGCGTACTGGCGGCGGAATCTCACGATCGTCTCGATCCTGCTCGTCATCTGGTTCGTCGTCTCCCTCGGGTGCGGCGTGCTGTTCGCGGATGCGCTCGACCAGATCCGGATCGGCGGGTTCAAGCTCGGCTTCTGGTTCGCGCAGCAGGGGTCGATATACGTCTTCGTGATCCTGATCTTCGTGTACGTGGTGTTGATGAACCGGCTAGATCGTCGGCATCATCTGGAGAACAACGATCAGCCCGAACCCGCGCCGGAGGACCGCGACTGATGGACCTCCAGGCCTGGACCTTCGTCATCGTCGGGCTCACCTTCGCCCTGTACATCGGCGTCGCGATCTGGTCCCGCGCGGGCACCACCGGCGAGTTCTACGTCGCGGGCGGACAGGTGAAGCCGCTGCTCAACGGGATGGCCACCGCCGCGGACTGGATGAGCGCGGCGTCCTTCATCTCGATGGCCGGCATCATCTCCTTCGCCGGACGCGACGGCTCCCGCTACCTCATGGGATGGACGGGCGGCTACGTTCTGCTCGCGTTGCTTCTGGCGCCGTACCTGCGCAAGTTCGGCAAGTACACCGTGCCCGACTTCGTGGGCGATCGCTACGGCTCGTCGACGGCGCGGGTGGTCGCGGTCATCTGTGCGATCTTCGTGTCGTTCACCTACGTCGCGGGTCAGATGCGGGGCGTCGGCATCGTCTTCTCGCAGTTTCTCGAGATCCCCATCAACTACGGCGTCCTGATCGGCATGGGCGTCGTCTTTTTCTACGCAGTGCTCGGCGGAATGAAGGGCATCACGTACACGCAGGTCGCGCAGTACTGCGTGCTGATCTTCGCCTTCATGACGCCCGCGTTCTTCATCTCGTTCCAGATGACGGGCAACCCGATCCCGCAACTCGGGCTCGGCTCGACGCTGACGGACGGGTCGGGACTGCACCTGCTGGAGAAGCTCGACCGGATCTCCGTCGATCTCGGCCTGCCGAAGTACACCGACGGATCGCTCGGGACGTTCGATCTGTTCTGCATCACGACGGCGCTGATGGTGGGCACCGCGGGGCTCCCGCACGTGATCGTGCGGTTCTACACGGTGCCGAAGGTGGCGGCCGCCCGTGTCAGCGCGGGCTGGGCTCTGGTCTTCATCGCGATTCTCTACACCACCGCGCCCGCGATCGCCGTCTTCGTGCGGACGAATCTGCTGGAGACGATTCCCAACCAGGCGTACATCGAGTCGCCGGCGTGGTTCATGGAGGCGGAGAACAACGATCTCGTCGCGTGGCTCGACAAGAACGAGGACGGCCAGATCGACTATGCGCCGGGGACGCCGTTCGCCGGCGGCAAGCCGGTCTTCACGGGGGAGATGGGCCAGCACGGGCAACGGATGATCGCGAACGAGCCCACGGACAACGCGAATGAGCTGTACATCGATCGCGACATCATGGTCCTCGCCAACCCGCGGATCGCGGGACTGCCGGACTGGGTCGCGGCGCTGGTCGCGGCGGGCGGACTCGCCGCGGCGCTGTCGACCGCCGCGGGCCTGCTGCTCGTGATCTCGACATCGGTCGCGCACGATCTCGGCAAGAAGACGTTGAAGCCGGACCTGACGGAGAAGCAGGAGTTGATCATCGCCCGCATCGCGGCGGGGGCGGCGGTGATCGTGGCCGGGTACTTCGGGATCAATCCGCCGGATTACGTCGCCGCGGTCGTGGCGTTCGCGTTCGGGTTCGCGGCGTCGAGTTTCTTCCCGGCGATCGTGTTCGGGATCTTCTGGAAGCGCATGAATGTGTACGGCGCGGTCTCGGGGATGGTGACGGGCCTCGCGTTCACGGCGGCGTACATCGTGTTCTTCAAGTTCATGCGGCCTGATCTGAACAACGCCGCGCACTGGTGGTTCGGCGTGTCGCCGGAGGGGATCGGGACGATCGGCATGGTGATCAACGCGACGGTCGCGACGGTGGTGGGGTTGCTGACGCCGCCGCCTTCGGCGGAGATCCAGGCGATGGTGGAGGAGATCCGGCTGCCGGACCACGCGGGACCGTCGCACGAGATTTCGGCGTAGGCCGACGCCGGGCGGGATCGGGGCCTCGGGCGGCCTTTGCGCCGGTGCGGGGCGCGGTAGCATGACGGGTCGACGATGTCCTCGTGGTCCCGAAGGAGCCCCGCCATGTCCGACCCCACGTCCCAGTCGATCGAATCCGGCCTGCATGAGAATCGCGTGTTCGAGCCGCCGGCGGATTTCGCGGAGCGGATCGGCGGCGCGCACGTGGCGAGCATGGACGCGTATCTCGCCGCGCACGAGCGATCGATCGGCGATCCGGAGGGGTTCTGGGGCGAGGTGGCGGGCGAGCTCGACTGGTTTGAGCCGTGGAAACGGGTGCTGGAATGGGATCTGCCGGACGCGAAGTGGTTCGTGGGAGCGAAGACGAACATCTGTCACAACTGCGTGGACCGCCAGGTGGAGAGCGGGCACGGCGACGACACGGCGATCATCTGGGAAGGCGAGCCGAAGCCGGGGGATCGGCCGCAGGTGCGTCGACTGACGTATCGCGACCTGCAGGCGGAGGTGTCGAAGTTCGCAAACGCGTTGAAGTCGCAGGGGGTGAAGAAGGGCGACGTCGTCACGATCTACATGGGGATGGTTCCGGAGCTGGCGATCGCGGTGCTGGCGTGCGCGCGGATCGGGGCGCCGCACTCGGTGATCTTCGGCGGGTTTTCGAGCAAGGCGATCGTGGACCGGGTGATCGACGCGAAGTCGAAGACGATCATCACGTGCGACGGGGCGTGGCGGCGGGGCGCCGTGGTGCCGCTGAAGGCGAACGTCGACGCTGCGTGTGATGAACTGGCGGACGGCGACGACCGCGTCGAGCGGGTGATCATCGTGCAGCGGGTCGAGACGAAGATCGACTGGCGTCCGGAGCGTGACTTCTGGTGGCACGATCTCGTCGCGGGTCAGTCCGAGGAATGTCCGTGCGAGCCGATGGACAGCGAGGACATGCTCTTCCTGCTGTACACGTCCGGGTCGACCGGCAAGCCGAAGGGCATCATGCACACGACGGGGGGGTACATGGTCTACACGTACCTCACGAGCAAGATCACGTTCAACCTGCAGCCGGGGGAAGGGCAGGTGTACTGGTGCACGGCGGACGTCGGGTGGATCACCGGGCACAGTTACATCATCTACGGCCTGCTGCCGAACCGCGTGCCGACGCTGATGTACGAGGGCGCGCCGAACCATCCGTCGCCGGATCGGTTCTGGGAGATCGTCGCGCGGCACAAGGTCACGCAGTTCTACACCGCCCCGACTGCGATCCGGGCGTTCATGAAGTGGGGGGACGAACATCCCAGGAAGCACGATCTGTCGTCGCTCCGCGTCCTCGGGACGGTGGGCGAACCGATCAACCCCGAGGCGTGGATGTGGTATCACACGGTGATCGGCGGCGAACGATGCCCGATCGTCGACACGTGGTGGCAGACGGAGACCGGCGGCCACATGATCACGCCGATGCCCGGGGCCACGCCGACGGTGCCGGGCTCGTGCACGCTGCCGTTCTTCGGGATCGACGCGGCCATCGTCGACAGCGCCGGGAACGAGCAGCCGCCCAATTCCGGCGGACTGCTCGCGATCCGCAAGCCGTGGCCCGGCATGCTGCGGGGCATTCACGGGGATCGGCCCCGCTTCATCGACACGTACTGGTCGACGATCGACGGGATGTATTTCGCGGGCGACGGGGCGCGCCGGGACGAGCGCGGCTATTTCTGGATCATGGGCCGCGTCGACGACGTGATCAACGTCTCCGGCCACCGACTGGGCACGATGGAGGTCGAATCCGCGCTGGTGAGTCACGAGGCGGTGGTCGAGGCGGCGGTCGTCGGCATGCCGCACGAGATCAAGGGCGACGGGATCGCGGCGTTCTGCACGCTGGACTCGCGTCACGAGCCGTCGGAAGACCTGCGGAACGCGCTGCGTGCGCACGTCGCCGAGGAGATCGGCGCGATCGCGAAACCGGACATGATCCGCTTCACCGATGCGCTGCCGAAGACGCGTTCCGGCAAGATCATGCGTCGCCTGCTGCGTTCGATCGCGAAGGGCGAGACGGAGGTCACGCAGGACACGACGACGCTCGAGGATTACTCGGTGGTGGCGAAGTTGCAGGCGGGCGATTCGTAAACGACCCGCCCGCCCCCAAGCCCATGGCTTTGCCATGGGATCGCCCACGGGATCGACCACAGGCTTTGCCACGGGATCGCCCATGGGATCGCCCACGGGATCGACCACAGGCTTTGCCACGGGATCGCCCATGGGATCGCCCACGGGATCGACCACAGGCTTTGCCATGGGATCGCCCACGGGATCGACCACAGGCTTTGCCACGGGATCGCCCACGGGATCGACCACGGGCTTTGCCTGGGATCGCCCATGGGATCGATCACGAGCTTTGCCACGGGCTCGCCCACGGGATCGACCACGGGCTTTGCCACGGGATCGCCCACGGGATCGACCACGGGCTCGACCATAAGATCGACCATCGGCTCTGCCATGAATCTGGCCCCTGGGCTCGCCATGGCGCTCACCGTCCGCGCGGCCGCTGTCGTGGGTGTCAGACGCCCGCACGCGATGACCATCAACCCATGGCAAAGCCATGGGCTGGCGTGGACACATCGCCCGCGCCGTCGACTACGAGAACAGCTCCTCGTTCTCCAGAATCGCCCGCGCGACATCGACGAGCGTGCGTCGGTTGTTGCGGGCCTGCTTCTGCAGGAGCTTCATCGCCTCCGGCTCGGGGATGTCCTTCCGCTTGACGATGATCCACTTCGCCTGCTCGATGATCTTGCGGGCTTCGAGCCGCTCCTTGAGGGATTTGATCTCGCCGTTCTGCTCGATGAAGTCGAGGTACCGCGCCCAGGCGACCGAGATGCCGACCCGCAGCTGATCCAGCGTCACCGGCTTGAGCAGGTAGCCGAAGACGCCCGCCCGGTTGGCGTCGCGGACGAACTCGGGATCGGAGTACGCCGAGAGAATCACCACCGGGATCGCCATCTGCTTGAAGATGATGTCCGCCGCCTGCAGGCCGTCCGTCCGCGGCATGCGAAGGTCGAGCAGCGCAAGGTCCGGGCGCTGCTCGCGGCACATCTCGATGGCCACGTCGCCGTCCGTGGCCGGCCCCACCACCTGGTAGCCCAGCTCGCCGAGATGCGTCGCCAGACCCGCCGCGACGAGATGCTCGTCGTCGGCGATCAGAATCCGGGACGGGCGGCTCGGCAGATCATGTTCAATCGTCACGTTGGCGGTCATGGCAGACTCCGCCCGCCGGGCGGCTCACTCACAGTCATTCTGCGTTGGGTCAGCATCACGGCCGACACACAAGACAGGCCGCAACGGCCCGGGGAATCACGCATTATGACAAAATCGCCGACCCGCGCCCCGGCCGCCCGGGGCCCGAATCGGTCAGAAATCCTCAAATACTCACGTCGCGTTCGTCGCGATCAGTCAAGAAAATCCGCATCTCTGAGTCGTTCGGGCACATAGACCTCGGTGACGTACGAGATGTCCTTGGTGATCAACGCTTCGACTTCCATCTTGAAGCCGTTCGACAGCAGCCGCTTGATCTCCCGCTGCCACGGTCGGTTCTTCTCGAACCACGGGTACGACGCGATCTGCTTCGCCCGCGAGATGTCCCGCTCGTTCAGCGAAATCTTCACATCGTCGCTCAGTTCGCACCGCTCGTAATCCTCCGCCCGGATGCCGAGGAACTTCGCCTCCGGCACCGCCATCCGCCGGCTCTCGAACGCGAGGTTGATGGAGCCCTGCTTGATCACCGAGTAGATGTAATGTCCCCACGGATCGCAGTCGAGCAGGCAGTAGACGGGCAGCTTGAGCTCCGTGTGCATGCGATGCAGCAGCCGACGCACGCCGCGCGGCGGCTGCCCGGACCCCTCGGTCAGAATGCAGTTGTGCGTCTCCCAGAACCGGTCCTCGTTGAACCGCTGCCAGACCGTGTCCTTTTCGACGTGGAGGATGAAGTCCGCATCGCACTTGCCGAACTGGATCGCATCCGGCTCGGTGATCGACGGGATGGCGTAGCCGCCGGAGCCCATCCGTCGACAGTCGATCGTGTCGCCGCGATCGACAAGCGTGATGTTGCCGACCATGGCCCCGCGTTTCTTCGCAAAGATGTGCAGCTCTTCGCGGAGGGCGTCGACGGTGACTTCAAGGTCTTCGAGAACGGAGTCCGACTCCGACTGCTCGTTGAAGGTCTTCTCGCCCTTGGTCCCCGCGATGTCGTGGAGCGAGGCGTAGAACATGCCGCGCAGGCTGGTCGTCTTGCCCCGATCGATGAGTTCGCGGCAGCCCTTCGCCACGAGCAGCGTCTGCATGAACTTCTTCGCCTGGTTCAGGTTGAAGAGGTTGCGGCGCTGCGTGTTGCCGCCCATTTCGAGGATCCGCTTCGTCTTGTTGAAGCGGGTGTTGGAGACGGAGCGGGTGGGAATGTCGAAGTAGGGATCGCGCGACGCCATGCCCGACTTGACGACCTTCGACGCCATCTCGTGGATCTTCTTCTTCGTCCGCTTGTCGCGCTCGGCGCTGACGACCGATCCGCCCGCTGCGGCCGGGGTCTTCTTCCGCGTCGACGACTTCTTCGTCGTCGTCTTCTTCGACGTGGTCGTCGTCTTCTTTTTCTTCGAACGCGGGGCGGCGGATCGCTTCTTCTTGGCCATGCTCAGTCCTTCGCGGCGGTCGGCGGCGTCATGCCGCTCCGACCCTAATGTATCGCAACCGTGCCGGGGACGGGATTTCTGTTGTGTTTCCGACCCCGATGTTCCACGATGGGTCATGCCACAAGGAGGCGTCCCCCATGACCCGAGCCCGCACCCTGCTCGCCGCGATCGCTCTGGCCGGGGCCACGGTCGCGGTCGCCTCCGCCCGGACCGACTCGGTCTTGAGCTTCAACCGAACGACCAGTGAACTGGTGGCGGTCGACGCCGGGACGGGCGAGGTTTCCGTGCTCGGCACGTCGGTGCTCCCCGAGGATGGCGGCCTCGTCAGCCTGGCCGCGCACGGCGACGAACTCTACGGCCTCGTGCTCGGCGAATCGGCCCGCTACCTGGTGCGGCTCGACCCGCAGAGCGGCGCGGTCGAGTTCGCGGTCGGACTCGAACTGAACGGCGAGACGCCGCTCATCGACGGCATTGCGAGCGACGATAAGACGCTCTACGCCGCGTACCGATCCGACCCGGTCGCCGCCCGCTTCTGCGCCGATGCGATCGCCGCCGTCGATCTCGAAGACGGGACGCTGTCGCCGCTGGTGGTCTACCCCCAGACCGACCTCTGCGACCTCGGCGTCGACATTGACGCGTTCGCCGTGGGACCGATGGGGGGCGACTTCCGCATCGTCAATTCCCTCTACTTCGGGCCCGACTCGGACCTCAACGCCGTCGAGTTCGTATCGGCCCAGCTTCATCCCGGGACGTACGTGGTGATCAACACGCCGGCCGAGTTCACCGCCGGCGACTTCCACGCCTTCGTCGATCTCGTCTGGAACGACGATGGAATCTACGCCATCGGCGCCCCGTTCCCTGAGGGCGGCGCGGTGACGCTGTTTCATCTGGATGTGTCCGGCGGCTTCATCGGCTCGACGCCGCTGATCGGGCCCGACGGGAATTACGGTCCGATCGCGCGACGCATCGCGACCGACTGCCTCGCCGATCTCGACGACAACGGCGGAGTCGACAGCGCTGACCTCGCCGTCCTCCTCAGCGCGTGGGGTCCGTGCGACGACTGCCCGGCGGACTTCAACGGCGACAACGCCGTCGACAGCACGGACCTCAGTATCCTGCTCGCGGCGTGGGGGCCGTGCTGAATCAGGCTGACTGAACGACCCACGGATCCGCCCTCATTCCTCGTCGTCCTCCGCCGCGATCGCGGCGAGCTCCTCCTCGGTCGCCTCGAGCTCCTTCGCCGCCCACCGACGCGCGTTCTCGCTCGCCGTCGCCCACGTCGCCCCGAGCAGCAACGCGAGGGCGATCGGGGGCGCGATGACGCTCGTCCAGACGCCGAGCGCGGCGACCGACATCTGCGTCGGCCCCGCCGCCGCGCTGCCGCCGACCAGACGCAACGCACGCAACGGTCGACGACCCGCGCCGAGGATCGCGCCGAGCGCGGCGGCGATCCAGCGACCATCCGCCGTCAGCAGAATCAGCACGATCGATGTGCCCAGCCACAGATGCGCGATCGCATCGATCCGCAGCATCGCCGCCGCGGTCAGACCGGGAATCAGCACCGACTCCGCCAACGTGCGACCGCTCGGGCAGCGGCCGCGCGGCAGCAACCAGCCGATCGGCAGCAGCAGCAGCACCGCCCACTCCCCGACGTGGTCGAACCCGAAGCCGACCCCCGCCGCGATGATCGCGACGACCGACGCGACACGCCCCGCCAGTTCGAGCAGATGCGCCCCGCCCTGTTCGGCTTCATCCGAGGTCTGCTCATCCGGCGCGGGCAGCACCCACGGTCCGATCGCGGCCGCCGCCGCGCCGAGCCACGCCGCCCGGCCGTCCGCCCCCACGCCTCGCAGCCAGACGTAGGCCAGCGCGCCGGGCAGCGCGGCGGACCACAGGCCGATTGAGAGCGGGGCCATGAATCCGGCCGGCGGCGCGTTCGGATCGCGCGGCCGACCGAGCGGTCCCGCGAGCACGAGAATCGCAGCCGCGAGTCCGCAGATCATCGGCAGGAATCCCCGGTCGTGCGCCATCCGCGCCGCGCGATGATCCGCCGCGGCGAGATCCACCGCCCGCTGCAGGCGGTCGACCTCATCGCGAGGCGGCGCGGCGGCGGTGCGTCGGGCGGCGAATTCGAGTCCGCCCAGCCCGCTCCGCGCCTGTTCCAGCGTCTCCCGTTCCGCGCGTCCGCCGATGATCGTGTCTTCGTACCACGTCGAGAACGACGCCCCGAACATGCCGTCACGCCCGAGGATCGTCGGCCCCAGCAACGCGCCGACGAGCAGACCCGCGACGAGCGGAGCGGCGGGCGTGCGGGCGGATCGCAGCAGCCGCGCCGCCAGCGCGGCGACGATCACGACCATCAAAATGACGCCGGACGCAAGAAGCATATGATCAGGATACCTTGCGCAGCGCGACCACGGACGTCCCACTCGAGCCGCGCCGGAGATCACTGATGTCGAACACGAGAATCTTCCGGATGTGCGTCGGAGGCATTGCGATCGTCGCGGCGCTGACGGCGCCGACCCGCGCCGACGTCTCGCCACGTCTTGATGCGGACGTCTACCGGCAACTTGACGCCGACGTCGCCGCCGCCCTCGTCATTCCGAACCTGCGCACGCTGAACGGCGATCTCGAAGCGATGCTCGAATCGATGGAGCGGCAGGACCTGCTGTTCGCCGGTCGACCGCTCGACCAGGTCAAGGCGTTCCTCGGCGTGTCAAGCCATCTCGACGACTTCCGCGGCGCGGCGGTGGCGTGGGGCCCGGCGTCCGCCGGCGACGGCCCGGATGACGTAAACGACAAGCCAACCGACGAGGGCCTCGGTCCGGCGGTCTTCATCGCACCGACCAAGAACCCTGTCGCGTTCGTCGAGGCGAATTTCACGCCGATGCCGGACGTCGGTCCGCGGGCCGTGCGGGCTCGAAACGGAACGATTCTGCATTATGTGATCGACGAAACGGGCGAGGCGCCGTTCGTGCGATTCTGCACCGACGCCGCGCGGCTCGACGCGTACGCGCCGGCCGCCGACGTCTGGCGAACGTGGCGTGAGACCCTGCCGGAGGATGCCGCGACGATTGCAACGCAGAGTGAAGTCGTGATCATCGGTCGCGATCCGGCGCGTCTGGCCGCGACGCTCGACACGACGCTCCTGTCGGATCTGCCGCCGGTCGTGCGCACGGTGGTGCGTCGACTTGGCGAGCGGGAGGAGGCCGGACTGATCGGCGTCGACTTCGATGCGCTCGCGCTGGTCGTGCGGGGCGTGGGCGTGTTCTCGAAGACGTGGCTGGCGGCGGCGCCGCGCACGCCGGGGCGCGAACTGCGGATGGATCGATTGTCGGACGACGCGTTCTACGCCGCGGCGTCGGCGGACGTCTCGCGGTTTGATCAGTCGCCGGCGTTTCGCGAGGCGTTCACGTGGCTGGGCATCGGCGGTCCGCCCGCGTGGGCGTCATCGGTGCAGGGCGTCCAGGCCGCGTCGTACGTTCCGCCGCGTGCGCCGGGACGGGCGGGTCTGCTGTCGCGTTCGGTCGTGCGGTTTCGGACGGCGGACCCGGCGGCGGTGGAGCGGGTGATGCGTGATCCGGAGCAGCCGCGTCGGTACACGCTGTCCGACCTGCCGCGGGAGTTGCAGCCGTACGGTCCGCTGCTGGCCCTCGCGTTGGGCGCCGGCGAGGTGACCTTGCAGGCGCAGCGGACGCAGCCGGACGAGGTGTCGCTGACCCTGCGTCCGGATTCACCGGTCGCGGCGGGTCCGACGGGAGGGACGCTGGCTGATCATCCGATGCTGCGGGCGATGCGGGCGTGGTTGCCGTCGCCACGCGATGCGGAGGCGTTCATCAGCGCCGGTCCGGTGCTCGCGTGGGTGCGGGCGATTGCGGATCGGGCGCCGATGCTGCCGGCGGATCTGGTGATTCCGGAGGTGGAGCTGCGGGCGCCGGCGCTCGCTTTCGCGGCCCGCATCGATGCGGGCGAGGTCATCTGGACCGTGATTGCACCGTCGGATGTCCTCGAGGCAGTCGTCAACGCGTTGATCGCGCGACGTTGATCGGGCGGCGACGGTCGCGTCGCGCTCCTCGCGCGGCGTTGATCGCGCGGCGTCGATCGCACCCCGCTGAGGCGCGACGCGAGGTCAGGCGGCGCGGTTCGACATCTGATACGCGAAAGGCGATGGTTGAGTCGCGGGGATGATCTTCGAACGGGGTCGTCGCGGCACGGCGGCGTCGTGGTCAGAAGATCAGCTCACGCGCGACGCTGAACGTCAGGTACGCGGCATAGAGGACGAGCAGGACGCCGCCTTCGATCCGCCGAATGCGTTGTCCGGTGGTCGCCGCGAGCGGCAGGAGGGCGATCGTCAGGACGAGCATGATCGCGAGGTCCCAGTCGCCCCACGCGGGCGTGGGGATGGGGGCGACCGTGGAGGTGACGCCGAGTACGAGCAGAATGTTGAAGAGGTTGGAGCCGACGATGTTGCCGACCGCGATATCGGCGTGTCCGGCGCGGGCGGCGGCGACGCACGCGGCGAGTTCGGGGAGGCTGGTGGCGATGGCGACGACGGTGAGGCCGATCACGGTGTCGGAAACGCCGAACGCCGCGGCGGCCGCAACGGCGCCGCGCTCCGTGAGCTGTCCGCCGAGGAAGAGTCCGATCAGTCCGAGGACGAGGAAGAGGATCGCGAGCGGGGCGGGATCGGGCGTGGCGGCTTCCGCCTCGTGCACGAGTTCACTGGCCGGGCTGCCGTTGGCGTCCTGCCGAGCGCGGTTGGCCCAGTCGAGCATGACGATCACGAACACGAAGAGCAGGATGACCCCGTCGGCCCGGCCGAAGCCCGGGGCGTTGATCGTGGCGCCGGCGACCGTCGGATCCGGAATCCCGATCGGCGGCCAGGCGAGACCGAGGATGAGCAGGCCGATGGAGATCACGATCAGCTTGGGGATTTCCCGCCAGACGGCGTGGCGGTGGACGTCGATTGGTGCGATGACCGCCGCGGCGCCGAGCACGAGCGCGATGTTCGCGATATTCGAGCCGATGACGTTGCCGAAGCTCAGGCCGGTGGACCCCGCCAGCGCCGCATTGACGTTCAAGGCGAGTTCCGGCGCCGACGTCCCGAACGCGACGATGGTCAGACCGATGAGCAGCGTCGACACGCCCAGCGTCCGGGCGATCGACACCGCGCCCCGCACCAGCCACTCCCCGCCCTTGATCAGCGCCACGACCCCGATGAGCAGCGCCACCGGCCATGGCAGGCCGTCGATGAGCGCGGCGAACTGGGTGAGGAGATCGAGCATGAAGGGGCGGCGATTGTAGGCGGCCGGTCCGACGGACGGGCGCAGGCCCCGTTTCGCGCACCGTCCGCGGGTCAGCGTCTCCGCGAGGCCCTTTCCATCCCGCCCGACGCCTGCCGTCCTGACGCGCGCGCGTCGCCGCCGGTGCGTGCCGCCGCGTGCGCTCGTCGTCACGCGAGCCCGCGGACACGCCCACTTCCGCCGCCCATCGCCCCTCCGCCCCGGCCCACGCCGGCGTCCGGTCCTCCGGCGCGCCCTGCGCCCGCAACCTGTGCGGGCGATCCCCTCCGACCCGGTCCACGCTCCCAGGTCTTCCGGCGCACCCCGCGCCCGCCCCCGCGCGGGCGTGTCCCTTTCGCGCCAGTCCCCGCCTGCGCCCGTCCTCCGCCGGCGCCCCGCGCCCGCCCTCGCGCGGGCGTGTCCCTTTCGCGTCAGTCCCCGTCTGCGCCCGGTCCTCCGCCGGCGCCCCGCGCCCGCCCCCGCGCGGGCGTGTCCCTTTCGCGCCAGTCCCCGCCTGCGCTCGGTCCTCCGCCGGCGCCCCGCGCCCGCCCCCGCGCGGGTGGGTCCCTTTCGCGACGGTCCCCGCCTGCGCCCGATCCTCCGGCGCGCCCTGCGCCCGCAACTGCGCATCCTGCGCTCGCACTGGCGCGTGAGATCCATGTCGCCCCGGCCCCCGCCCGCGTGCGGACCTCCGGCGCCCCCGCGCCCGCCCCTGCGCGGGTGTGTCCCTTCCGCGCCGGTCCACGCCCGCGTCCGGACCTCCGCCGCCCCCGCGCCCGCCCCTGCGCGGGTGGGTCCCGTCCGCCCAGTCCTCGCTCGCGCCCGGTCACCCCCGGCGCCCCCCGCGCTCGCGCCCGCGCGGATGCTTCCCTCCGTCCGCCATCATCCCCATCCACGCCCGCGCTTGTGTGACGTCTGCGTATTTTCCCACCGCGTCGGCGCCGGGCCCGAGCCAAGGATCCGCGTCCGAGCGCGCGTCTGCCGTCGTGACGTCGCACACGCCCTCTTCCGCCAGCGGCGCGCCTGTCCAACCCCGCCCCCGCCCCCGGATCTGCCCCTGTCCACGCCCCCGTCCCCGCCCCCGTCCCCGCACTCCGGCGCCGTCACCGTCGCGTGTCCGTCCCACTTTGCCCTCCACCGCACGCGCGAACCGCCGTGTGCCCGCATCCTGCCTGGACGCATCCGCTACCCGCCTGCACAGGCGGGCTTGTGCGCACGGGCCTCCGCCTCGACATCTGCGGCCCACACCGGCCGCCACAACTCACGCATCCGCTCGCCCCGTCGCTCGAGGCACGGCTCACAAGGACAGATGATGTCCTTTGCAGGCGCGGCTACATCCTCGACCGGCGTCGGGCGCGCAAGACCATGCCGCTCCATCGGGTGACGGCGTCGGGAGCACGCCGAACGGGTCCCCCGGAACAGACCCGTCCGACGTCTCCACCGACCACCGCATGAGGCGATCGAACCGCGTCGCCCGGCCCGTGCGGGATGACGCGGCGTTACCAGGAGAAGCGAGAACCACGACGGCGCGCCACCCGAAATCCGGAGAAATGTGACGCTGCATTCCTGAGCCGCTTTCTCCATGTTCTCGGGTGGCGCGCGGTCGCTTTTCTCGCTTCCCTTAATGTCGGCGCCACACGACGCTGACGGCGGACGCCAAGGGTGGAAGGAGAGCGACGGAGCGAGGTCGACCATCTCCGCTCGTTCGCATGGGTGCGGCTTGACGGGTGCGCGAGGCGCGGGTCGTCTCGTGCGAAAGCGGGGCGGATTCATGGCAGGGCGGGTTCATGGCGGGGCGGGTTCATTGCGGGGCGGATGGGTGCGTGCGGTGCGTCGCGTGCGTTGGCGGCGGTGGGTGGGTTGGCGTGATGAGTGTGCGGCGCCGTGGCTTCCGGTCGGATGGAAGGCGTGGGCGGGCGGCGGCGACCCTGAGGCGGGCGGCGCGCGTTGGCTGCGGGGTGACGTGCTCGCGCGGTGGGCACGTCCGGGATGGTCGGTGGCGGGGCGTTTCAATGACCGATGATGCGGTTGAGCGGCCCGAGAGGAATGGCTGACTCCCGCGTTCCACGGCGCCGCAGGCGCAGGTCCGGAGACACTGAGACACGGAGACACGGAGACACTGAGACGCCGAGACGCAGAGACGCAGAGACGCGGAGACACGGAGACACTGAGACATGGAGACAGGGAGACGCAGAGACGCGGAGACGCGGAGACACGGAGACATGGAGACGCGGAGACGCAGAGACACGGAGACACGGAGACACGGGACGGGCAGGCACGCAGATGGCGGCCAGGAAACAGTGGAGTGCGAAGTCACGAAGGCGTGGATCCGGAGCACGAACTCGTCAACACGGAGGCACTCTCACCGGGGGCGTCGAGAAGGGAGGCGCGGCGACTCCGACACGAAGGCGCCGATCCGGATCGCGCACATCGGGGGAACGGAGGCGCCTTCACAGGCGTGCCGTATTCGGAGACGGGGATACGCCGACACCGAGGCATGGATCCGGGGACGGACACGAGGAGGCGGACGCGGGCGCGGGCGCGGAGGGGCACGGAAACGGAGACGCGGCGATACCGACCCAGAGCCATGGATCCGGAGCGCGGACACGCGGACACGGATCGCCGGAGGCACTGGCGCAGAGACACGGAATCGAGGTTGCGGCGACAATGACACGGAGGCATGGATCCGGGGCACGGACATGAGCACGCGGACGAGGACGCGGACGAGGACGCGGACGTGGAGGCGGACGCGGAGACGGAGGTGCGGATCGACCGGCATGGAGGCATGGTCCGCGGCCGGGACGCGGATCACCGGAGGCCCGGGTCCGGGCGCCGGAGACACAGCCGCGGACCGGAGGCGCGGAGGCCTGGGTCCGGGCGCACGGCGGGGGACGCGGGACGGGCAGGCCCGAGGATGGCGGCGAGGACACGGGCGCGCTGGACGTGGAGGCCCGAGGACGACGGCACGGACACGGAGGGGCGGAGGCACGATGGCGGTGGATCTGGACTACACTTCGCCAGCCGCCGTGCGTGAATCACCCGACCAGTCCGATGCGATGCAGAACCTGCAGGACACGCTCCGACGCGCCGCCCAGGGCGACGAGTCCGCGTGGCGGGCGCTGGTCGACGCCTATTCGCGTCGCGTCTACGGCCTCCTCCGAGCCCAGTGCGGCAATGGCGATCTCGCCGAGGAGATCACGCAGTCGACCTTCTGCACCATCGCCGAGAAACTGCCCGAATACACGGAGATCGGACGGTTCGAGCAGTGGCTCTTCCGGATCGCCATGAACCGCCTTCGCGATGAGATGCGCCGCCGCAAACGACAGGCACGCGCGATGGAGGACGACACCCTCACCGGGCTGATCGACGCCCAGACCGCCGACGCCGCCCCTGCCGATGCGGGCCCGCCCCGCGAAGAGCCCGGACTCGACCCCGAAACCCGCGCCCGACTGCTCGGCGCGATCGAACAACTCTCCGAAGCCGACCGCAAGACCGTCTATCTGCGACACGTGGCGGGGCTCTCCTTCAAACAGATCGCCGACGTCCAGAACCAGCCGATGGGAACCGTCCTGGCTCGACACCATCGCGCCCTCCGGAAGCTCCGCGACCAGCTCGGCGATCTCGCGGCCGACCTCTACGGCATTACCCGGGAGGACGCGTGATGACCCCGTCAGTCACCGCCGCGGGCGAGGCGAACCCTCCGCCTCGCCGCCCAACTCCACTCCGCCAACCGCTGGCCATGCCGCCTCTCATCGCATCATCCGCCGCCGAGCCGGCGGGCTCGGGCGCTGACAGGACTGACCCGGTCATGCCGACCGCGTCCGGGGGCGTCGCGTCCAGGGTCGTCGCGTCCAGGGTCAGCGCGTCCGGACCCGCCGCGCGGCTCGCGCCGTCAGCCGCCCCTCCCACCAGAGCGATCCAGTCGTTTGCCGGCTCGGCGGCGTCCGCCTCATGGGCTGCCGTCGCGCCGACTCGGGCCACCGGTCCGCGTTCGATCGGCCAGGTCCCCGCCACGCGAAGGCGCCTCGCCGACAGGGCTCCCAGGCGCCGGGGAATCACGGCCGGGTCGATTCGAAGTTGGGCGGGGGCGCCGTGGAGGGTCGGGATCTCGGATGTCGTGACCAATAATCGGCCTTTTCGGCGTCGCGAGAGCGGATTGACTTTCGGACAAGTCGCACGGGTGCACCCGAGGCGCGGGATGACGCCGGCGGTCGCGGCAAATCCGGGGCTGACGGCAATGAACGACCCCGCCCGCACGTTCGACTCCCAGCGAGGCTCTCCATGACCCAACGATCCGAACATCCTGCGAACGAACCTGTCCGACGAGCGGCGCCGTTGCCGCGCGATCTGCAGGACGTCGCGTCGATCGACGCCGCGCTCGGCGACCTGCTCGCCGGCGAACTGACGCGTGGCGCGCTCAAGTCGCCGCCCGGTTTTCGCGACCGGGTCTTCGAGGCGTCCGTCGAGCATCTGCCCGAGGCGGCGCCGCTGGTCTTCACGACGGCGCCGACGTGGCGTTCCCGTTTCGCGGGCGCCGGTCGTTTCGCGCTCGCGGCGTCCGTTGGTCTGGCGGCCCTGGTCGCGGTGACGCTCGGTCCGAGCGGTCCCGGCGGCCTCACCGACGGACTCGCCGATGCAGACGCTTCCGAGCCCGGCCTGCGGGATCACGTGGCCGAACTCGTTCACGCCACGCTGGGTGACGGCGAGGTGACGATGGTGGCGTCGGCGAATGATCGCTGGGCGTCCGACCATGTCATCGAGTTCCTTTTGCGGGAGCAGTCGCGCTACGACGTGCATGACGCCGATGCGTCGGCGGAACTGTACGGTCTCGACGCGGCCGATCAGGCCGTCGTGCGAGCCGACGCCATGGGGTACCTGAGTCGCTCCGGCGACGTCGGCCTCGACTCCGTGGTGAGCGAACTGGATCAGATCTGGGGCGAACTGGAAGGCTGAGTCCGCGATGACCGACACGCGACCGCGGCATCCTGAGCATCGCATTGATGACGAAGCCGGCGACGGCGATCGTCGGGTGCGGGTGGTGAATCTCCTCCCCGCCGCCGCGCTGTGCTCCGTGAGCCTTGTCGTCGCCGCCGCGATCGTGCGTGACCAGGCCCCGCCGCCCGTTCCGACCGACACCGCGGTGGTGACCGCCGGGGAGATGGTCGCCGCTGCGGCGCAGCCCACCGGAGACCTCGCGGCGGTCGCGCCGGAGACGTTCGGTCTGACTCGGCTGGACGAGGAGACCGTCGAGCGTTTCTTCGAGCTCGTCGACGAGATCGACCCGGATCGCGGCGTCGCGCTTCGGGCCCTGCGTGAACGTGACCCGGCCGGGTTCGAACGCGCCGTCCTTCTGCGCGGCCGACGCCTGCTCGGACTGCTCGCCCTGCAGGAGACGAACGATGCGCTCTTCTGCCTGAAGCGCGACGAACTCCGCATGGAAATCGAGATGAACCAGATCGCCGCCCAGGCCCGCGCGGCCCGCGCCGCCGGCTCCGCCGAAGCGCCCGCCCTCGAACGCGAGGCCCGCGATCTGATCGAGGATTACGTCAACCAGTCCATTCTCGTCCGGACCCAGGAGCTGATCCTGCTCGAGAACCACGTGAAAGCCGCCCGGGAGGAGCTGCGTCGCGATGCACTGAACGTCGCCCGCACCGTCGCCCGCGTCTATCGCGAGAAGGTCGAGGGCCGCGCCGCCCTGCCCGTCGGCGGACCAGACCTCGGCGCGACGAAGAACGACTGAGGACGCCGACGCAACCGCGGCGTACGGATATCCATCACTCCCACAGCACCGCCGCCGGCTCGCGCCGCGGCGATGTTTCTTAACGACCGCGGAAGTCCCGCCCCCGCCGACGCGCGGGCGCGCGATTCATCTATGATCGCGCCATGCCGACTCGCGCCGCCTCGCCATCCGCCTCGCGCGCCGTCGTCGCTCCGATGCGACGCACACCTGTCGCGGGCAAATGGTCGATCCGGATCGGCGCGGCGGTGCTGATCATCATGATCGTCGCCTGCTTCGGCGCTGCACCATGGACCTTGAGTCGCGTGAGTCGTGACGGCGCGGTCGACGCCGCCTCGCCGCGCCGGTACGAAGCCGCCAACCTCGACCACGCGCTCGCCCCGCCGTTCTGGATCAACGCGCCGGGGCCGGCGACGGCGGCTGACGACACGCCGCCCCGGTACCTGCTCGGCGCCGATCGTCTCGGGCGCAGCGTCCTTGTCCGCTGCCTGACCGGCGGCATGGTGAGCATGGTCATCGGGGCCAGCGCGGCGTTGCTGGCGGTCGGACTCGGCGTGCTCTACGGCGCGACGGCCGGCGCCGCGGGCGGACGTATCGATGGGTTCATGATGCGGATCGTCGACGTGCTCTACGGGCTGCCCGCGATGCTGCTGGTCGTGCTGCTGGCGGTCGCGGCGGACGGCGTGATCGAACGCCTCGCCCCCGCCGCGGAGCAGGCGGGCGTGCAGTTGCGGGGGCCGGGCATCCAGCAGGTGCTGAACGTCGCGCTGCTCGTGGTGGCGATCGGCGGGTTGTCGTGGCTGACGATGGCGCGGGTGATTCGCGGGCAGGTGCTGTCGCTGATGCGTCGCCCGTTCATGGAGGCCAGCCGCGCGATCGGCGTGCCGCGGCGGCGGCAGTTTCGTCGTCATCTGTTGCCGAATCTGATCGGTCCGATCGTCGTCTACGCGACGCTGACCGCGCCCGCCGCGATCCTGTCGGAATCGTTCCTGAGCTTCCTCGGCATCGGCGTGCGGGAGCCGCTGCCGAGTTGGGGCGGTCTCGCGGCGGACGGTCTGAACGAACTCAACACCGTGAAGAGCCGCTGGTGGCTGCTCGTGTTTCCGTGTGCGTTGATCGCGTTGACGCTGCTCGCCCTCAACATGGTGGGGGAGGGGTTGCGCGACCGGTGGGACCCGCGGCGACGCGAAGGCCATCGCGCGCCGGCGGTGTGACGGGCGGCGCTCGTCGTCCTGATTGAGGGTCTCGGCCGACTCCGGAATCGCCGGCTCGGAGATCAGTCGTCGCTCACCCGACGCCCAGCGCCGACTTCACGAACGCCATCTCCTGTTCGAACGCGGCGCCTTCGGCGAGGGTGCCGGCGACCTCCTGTTCGAGACAGATGCGGAAGCGCTTCTTCACCGAGTGCGCGGCGGACGAGGCGCGTTCGCTCGTTTCGAAGCCGAGTTCCTTGGCGATCTGTTCATACGTCGGGTCGACGTTGTTGAACGCGCGATGGATGAACTTCATCTCGAACGCCCGCCAGTGCTTTTCGCGACCGGCGGACACGAAGTGCTTCTCGCACTTCGCCGCCGCGTTGCGGAAGAGGGAGATCGCCCATTCGCGATCGAACAACTCCTCGCCGGTGTCGTTGGGGCGTTCGGCCATGCTGGCTTCGATGGCGTCGACGGTCGCGGCGTCGATGGAGACGCCGGACGGCCGGCGGGCGGCCTTGCGGTACTGATCGATCGTGTAGTTCTTGAGGGCTCGGAGGACGAGTGTGCGGAGTTTGGCGCCGTTTTCGGAGACCCCTTCGAAGAGGCCGCGCGACAGGACGACGTCGGTGAAGAACCCCTGGGTGAGGTCATCGGCGTCGGCGTGGGGTCGGCCCTGCCGTCGGAGGAAGGCGTAGACGGGGGCCCAGTAACGGTTGACGATGGCGGCGCTGATCTCCCGTTTCGCCTCGTCGGACGTCGCCTCGTCCAGTTGATGGATGAGGGTCCAGGAGGTCGTTTCGAAGTACGCGTTGGTCTGGTTGAGGGACGAGATCATGGGTCGGACCTCAGTGGCGACGCCGCGAGGGCGGGCGACGCGCGAAACGGTGAAAACGAGGCGGACTGGGGGGGATCGGCCGTTTCCGTAGCTATCCTAGGGTTAACACGCATGGATCCGGGTGGAAATGTGAGGCAATCGGGATTCGGCGGAAAAAAGGCGGGGGGCGGGTGCGTGTAGGACGGTGGCCGCGGGGAGGCTGCCGCCAGTCTGGAAGGAATCCAGCCCATGAACCAGGACGACAAACCCATCGAGCACCCGTCGACGACCGAGACCGGCGCGTCGTACGACCGCCTCGGCGTGCGTGAAGCCGCCCGGCTGTTCGAACTGCTGAATGATGATGCCGCCGGTCAGGATCCCGGCGAGACGTCCGAGAATCCGGCGCTCTCGTCCGGAGATGATTCGTTCGCCGACACCCGCGCGCTCGACGAGTTGTCGGGCCTGCCGCACATCCCCGGGTACCGCATCGAGAGCGTTCTTGGCGGGGGCGGAGGCGGCCGGGTGTTTCGCGGCGTGCGGGAGGGGTCGGATCGGCTGCTCGCGATCAAGCTGCTTTCGCGTCCGCTCGGTCCCGACAAGGCGTCGGAACGGGCGCACCGGGAACTCGACCTGCTGGCGGAGGTCCGTCTCGACTGCGTGCCGCGCCTCGTTGACTACGGCGTGCACGAGGGTCGGCTCTACATCGCGACGGAGCACGTGGCGGGCGCGGATCTGAAGACGCACTGCGAGACGAACGGTCTCGATCGGCGGGCCCGGGTGGAGTTGCTCGCGCGGGTCGCGCGGGCGATGCAGAAGCTGCATGATCGCGGCGTGCTGCACCGGGATGTGAAGCCGTCCAATATTCTGATTGACGAGCATGGTCAGCCGGTCGTGATCGACCTCGGCATCGCCGCCGCGTTCGGCGACGATCCCACGACGACGCTCACCGCCGAGGGCGATGCGATCGGCAGTCCGGCGTACATGGCGCCGGAGCAGGCGCGGGGCGAACGGGCCGCGATTTCGATCCGGTCGGATGTGTACGGACTGGGCGCCACGGCGTACGCCGTCCTGCTCGGCGACACGCCTCACAAGCTGGAGGGCAGCATCCTGGAGGCGATCCACCACGTCGGTCGTCGCCAGCCGCGCGATCCGAAGTCGATCGATCCATCGCTCGACGGCGATCTCGCGGCGATTCTGCAGCGGGCGGTCGATCCGGATCCGAACGCCCGATACCACACGGCGGAGGCGATGGCGGACGATCTCGAACGCTGGCTGCGGGGGGATCTGCTGGAGTGGACACAGCCGGGCCCGATCAAGGTCGTGAAGCAGTCGTTGCGACGGCATCCGGGGCTGTGGGCGGCGGGTCTGGCGTTCGTGGTGATGCTCCTGGTGGGGGTGGGCGTGGGGAGCTGGCTCGACGCCCAGGAGGCGCGGCAGAAGCTCGCCGCGACCCAGCAGCGTCTCGCCGCGGCCGAACAGCAACGGGCGGACACGCTCGCCAGCGCGGTGAAACGGGTGCTGGATCGCCAGGCGGATCTCATCCGGGCCTACACAGAAGCCCGCGCTTCCGGCGACTTCGGTCGGCTCGACGATGCGTTTCTGATGGCGTTTGCGACGGATGAGCTGGTGGGGGAGGCGAAGCGGACCCGCGGGGCGTTCGAGGCCGCCGCGACCCTCGAAGCGATCGGCCGGACGATGGCGTCGGTCGACGGCCGTCTGGACGAGGCGACCGAGGCGTCGGCGGATCTTAAGCGGGCGGTGACCGAGGACATCTTGAGATATCTCTGGCCGTCAATATCATCGGAAGCACGATCGAGGTTGCTCGCCGAGATCGACGGCGCCGCGGACCAGCCGTGATCGGCGCGCCGTCCTGCCTGAGCCATGAGGGGACATCGGCATGAGCCTCGAACAACTGCTCGACGACATCGAACAGGGGGCGGAGGAACTGGAGAATCTGGGCGTCGGCCCGGGCGACATCCAGTGGACGCAGCGCACGGGCGCGATGGAGAACAACATCGCGCAGGCGGGCGATCCGACGCAGACGACCGGCGCGCTCGACATCGACGGCGCCGCGCCGTTCTCGTGGGTCGCCGCCGCCACCGCGGCGGAGGCGCGGGAGGCGTTCGTGGTGCTCTCGGGGTTTGCGAAGCAGTCGAGCGATGCGTCGATGCGGGCGCGTGCGTTGCGGACGATCCGCGAGATCATCAATCAGTTCAAGACCTCGACCGGCGGCGCCGGGACGGGAACCGGAGCGACCACCGGGGCCGGTGCGTCGACGGGAACCCAGCGCCGCTGACCCGACGACGTCACGCCGGTTCCCGGGCGATGCGTCTATACTCGCAGCATGACCGATGGCCCGCCGCCGGCTGCGCCTGGCGCGACTGATTCCGATGCGCCGCTCCTCGACGTCGAGAACCTCGCGGTTTCGTTCGATGTCGGCGGCGATCGTCCCGTGCAGGCGGTCGACGGCGTGTCCTTCACCGTGCACCGCAACCAGATGCTCGCCGTGGTCGGCGAATCGGGGTGCGGCAAGTCGGTGACGGCGATGTCGGTCCTGCGCCTGCTCCCCCGTCCGCCCGCCAACTACGATCGCGGCGTCATCCGCTTCGGGGCCCGCGACCTCTTGCAGGTTCCCGACCGGGAGATGCTCCAGATTCGCGGCGGCGAGATCGCCATGATCTTCCAGGAGCCGATGACGTCGCTGAATCCGGTCTTCACGATCGGCGACCAGATCACCGAGGCGATCCTCCTGCATCAGGCGGGGTCGTCGCGCGACGCACGTCAGATCGCCGTCGAGGCCATGCGCGAAGTCGGCATTCCCGAACCCGAACGTCGCATCAACGCGTATCCGCACGAGTTTTCCGGCGGCATGCGTCAGCGGGTGATGATCGCGATGGCGCTGGCGTGCCGGCCGCGCCTGCTCCTCGCGGACGAACCGACCACCGCGCTCGACGTCACGATCCAGGCGCAGATCCTCGCCCTCCTCCGTCGTCTGCAGCGCGAGCGGGAGATGGGCGTCGTGTTCATCACGCACGACCTCGGCGTCGTCGCCGAGAACGCGGACGTGGTCTGCGTGATGTACGCGGGACGCGTTGTCGAGTACGCCGCGGTGGAGACGCTGTTCGCGCGGCCGATGCACCCCTACACCCGCGGCCTGTTGAGTTCGATCCCGCGGCTTGATCAGCGACGCGACCGGCTCACCACCGTCGCCGATGTGGTCAACAATGAGGCGGAGTTCACCCGACTCCCCGACAGTCTGCGTCCGTGGTGGCCGACACACACGCGACCGGCGGACGCGTCGCCCGATGGGGACGGCGTGGATTCGGTCACGGCTGAAGTCGAACCGGAGCACTGGGTCGGCTGCTGGCGGACGCCCGCCGCGCTCGAACACGCCGGCCGTCGCCCTTCGCTCACGCACCGTCGTCCGGCCGACGCGTCGGAATCCGGCGCGGCGTGAGCGTCGAACTCCTTTCCGCCAGCGTCAATCCATTTCAAACCCGACCAGGAGATTCCGCCGATGCCGCTCGTCGACGAAGGGAAGAAAGCCCCCGCCTTCACGCTCGCTGATCAGAACGGCGACAAGCACGCCCTCAAGGACTACGCCGGTCAGCCGGTGGTGCTCTACTTCTATCCGAAGGACGACACGTCCGGCTGCACGAAGGAGGCGTGTCAGTTCCGTGATCTGCGGCCGAAGTTCAAGCGATCCAAGGCGGCGGTCTTCGGCGTCAGTCCGGACTCGGTCGAGAGCCATGCGAAGTTCGCGGCGAAGCACGACCTCAACTTCACGCTGCTTGCGGATCCGCCGGGCAAACCGAAGGACGGCGAGAGCAAGGGCACGCCGAAGGTGTGCGACAAGTACGGCGTGTGGCAGGAGAAGTCGATGTACGGACGCACGTACATGGGCGTCGCCCGCACGACGTATCTCATCGACGCCGACGGCAAGGTCGCGAAGCGCTGGGACAAGGTGAAGGTGCCCGGTCACGCCGAGGCGGTGCTCGAGGCGATCAACGAACTGTGATGTTCACGCCGGGCGGCGGACGCGGCGGGCGTCAGTCGATCACGCGGCGCTTGTGATTGAACATCGCCATTCGCACGATGTGCTGCGTGACCTCCGGCTCCATCTCGCAGAAGCGAATGCCGAGCAGGTGCTTGAACAGACTGATCTTGCGCGACCAGACGACCTCGCCCGCCACCGCGATGCAGCAGCCGTCGCCGGTGAGGCGGGTGACGATGACGCCCTGATGCCCGCGCCGGCTCTCGATCCGCATGCCCGTGGCCGACAGATCAATCACCTTCCCGAGGTCGCAGCGGACGCCGTCCTGCTCGAGCCGGCCGGCGCGGCGGTGATCCTCGTGGTCCTCGGTCGGACCGTAGTGGAGGGCGGCGTCCGGATTGGCGGCGGGATCGGCGCTCATCGTCCACTCCATCGGATCGGCGGGGTCGGCGGGCCAGCCGGGATGGCGTGTCGGGCGGAAGGTCAGCCGCGTTGCGCCGTCGCGTCCGGAACATCCGGCGTGAACGGACCGGAGCGGGCGAGCCGGCGTTTGAGCCGCAAGGCGTTGCCGATGACGCAGATGTCGCTGAGGCCCATCGCCGCCGCGGCCCATAACGGACCCATCGGCCCCAGCAGCCCCAGGGCCGCCGCGGGAATCGCCGCCGCGTTGTAGAAGAACGCGAAGAACAGGTTCTGCCGGATGGTGCGGAGGGTCGCCCGCGCGATGTGGACGAGGTCGACCACGGACGCCACCCGCCGGATCACGACGTCCGCGGACTCCATCGCGATGTTGGTCCCCGTCCCGATGGCGACGCCGAGATCCGCCGCCGCGAGGGCCGCGGCGTCATTCACGCCGTCGCCGACCATCGCCGTCCCCTCGCCGCGCTCCCGGACGAAATCGAGCTTGTCCTCGGGGGTGACGTCCGCCTTCACGTGATCCGTCGGGAGGTCGATCTGCCTGGCCAGTCGTTGCGCAGCGGCGTCGCGATCGCCGGTCAGCATCCACACCTGCATGCCTTCGTCGCGGAGCGTGCGCACGATCGAAGCGGTTTCCGGACGCACCGCATCGGAGATCGCGATCGTCCCGATGACGACGCCGTCGCGCACGACCTCGCAGCTCGCGTCCGTCGCCCGTCGAACTTCGATGGCCGCGTTCTCGACGGTCCCGCTCACGCCCTGTCCCGGCGTCGCTTCGAAGTCGGTCACGTCGGGAAGAGCGCCGTCCGACGCCGCGACGATCGCGCGACCGAGCGGATGTTCGCTCGCCTGCTCGACGGCGGCGGCGAGTCGGATGACCTCCGCCTCGCTCCAGTCGCCGCGGGGCGTGACGTCGTCGACCTGCGGCGCGCCTTCGGTGAGGGTGCCGGTTTTGTCGAAGATCACGTGGCGCAGGGCGCCGGCCCGTTCGAGCGACGCGGCGCCCTTGACGAGAACGCCCCTTTTGCTCGCCGCGCCCGCGCCGACCATCACGGCCATCGGCGTCGCGAGTCCCAGCGCGCACGGGCAGGAAATCACCAGCACGGTCGTCGCGGAGATCACGCCGGTCGGCCAGTCGCCGCCGATCAGTCCCCAGCCGAGCACGGTCCCGAGCGCGATGATCAGCACGACGGGCACGAACACCGCGGAGACGCGATCCGCGAGGCGTTCGATCGACGCCTTGCTCGTCTGCGCGCGTTCGACGAGGTCGGCGATCCGCGCGACGGTGGTTTCGCGTCCGTCGACCGTGGATTCCAGCACGATGCGCCCGGTCGTGTTCAGACTGCCCGCGATCACTTCATCGCCCGGCTGTTTCAGCACGGTCAGCGGCTCGCCCGTGACGATCGACGCGTCGACCTCCGTCTCGCCCTCGACGACCTCGCCGTCCACGGGAATGCGGGCGCCGGGGCGGATGACGAGGCGGTCGCCGGGACGGATGTCGGCGGTGGGGGTGGCCTCCGTGTCCCCGTCGGCGGTGAGTCGTTCCGCGGTGTCCGGCTGGAGCTCGAGCAACTCCCGCACCGCCGACCCCGCCCGAGCGGCGGCCCGCGCCTCCAGCCAGTGACCGAGGCTGATGATGCCGAGCAGCGCGGCGGCCTCGCCGAAATACAGCGGTTGCTCCACCAGGGCGCCCCACTGACGGGCGAAGAGCGTCACCGTCGAGAAGACATATGCCGCGGTCGCCCCCATGGAGATCAGCGTGTCCATGTTCGTCCGCCCGCGCCGGGCCGCGTTCCAGGCGGAGCGGTAGAAGCCGCCGCCGGCCACGATCATCGCGACGGTCCCGCCGGCGAAGAGGGCCCAGGGGACCCACGGGCCGTGGAAGAACCAGTGGAGCGTGGCGAGGATGATCCAGCAGGTGAGCCCGATGACGGCGCGGCGTCGCCAGGCGGCGGCGTGGGCATGCTGGCTGGCCTCGATCGCCACCCGACGCGCCGCCGCACTCTCGCGAGGCGTCGCCACCGCCGCTTCGAACCCCGCCGCCTCAACAGACCTGATCAGGTCATCCGAGTGGAGTTCGTCGCCGGTGACTCGTACTTCGCCGGTCTGGTGGTTGACGTTGACGGTCTGGACGCCGGCGTTGTCTTCGAGGGCTCGTCGGACGGCGGCGGCGCACCCGGCGCAGTGCATCCCGCCGACGTCGAGTTCGACCTCGCGGGGCGGTTTTGCGGTCGGGGCGGCGTGGGTCATGGGGAAGGGGCGTCCATTCGGGCGGAAAATCCGGTCGGATTCCGGGCGAGGAGCGGGGGGTCGGCTTGTCCGACGCGGCTGGGGGGACGATACTGTTCTCTCTTCCCATGCACAGCATAGGCGGACATCTTCGTGTCGGCGCCCGCTCCGGTGTGGCCGCGTCGACCCTGCTGACGCTCGCGACGATGGCGGCGGTAATGCCGCTGTGGTCGCCGACGGAGGGTCCGCGCGCGGGTCGCGAGGTCGCCTCGATGCGGATGGCGGCGGCGATGGCGGCGGCGTTCGACCTGCTGACGGTCGACGCCTCGGCGGCGCTGATGGCCGCGGTTCGGGGCGGGGGTCGGACGAGCACGTGCGCCGCGTCGGTGTCATCGTGTCCGGTCGACGTCGATCGGGTGCGAGCGGACGCGGGGGTGGATCTTCGACATCTGAACCTGCCGCCGCCGGCGCGGGGATGAGACGGTGAAGTGGCGCGGCGTCATCCGGCCGCCGCGCTTCGGGCGTGATCGGATTTCATCACGTCGCGTCTCCGCCGCCGGATCTCTGATGTCTGTCTGATGAAATGCAACTGAACGCGTCCGCGTCCCGGGTTGAGTTCCGCTGATGGTGCGGGCGATCGAGAATACCGAGGTGTTCGATGGCGATTCCTGTCGTCGGTAAGGTGATGAAGAAGGTCTTTGGCTCCCAGAACGAGCGCATGGTGAAGCGTTATCTGGGGATCGCGGACCAGGTGGGCGAGTTCGATGCGGCGATGCGTTGTCTGAGCGACGCGGAGTTGCGGGCGAAGACGGACGAGTTCAAGGAGCGGATCGCGAACGGCGAGAAGTCGACGGACATGATTCCGGAGGTTTTCGCGGTGGCGCGGGAGGCGATGGATCGTTCGGTCGGCATTCGCAACATTTTCGATCCCGAGCTGAAGTTCGATCCGTCGCGTCTGCCCGACGCCGCGCGAAAGCTGTACGACGAGACGCAGGCGAAGATCGCGGAGATCGAGGACGCGCCGCCGGAGGGTCTGTACCAGGGTTGCGAGGCGCCGGTGCCGGGGTGGCGTCAGGTGGAGATTCCGTCGGATCTCTACGAGGCGGTGCGGGAGCTCTATCCCGAGTCGAAGCCGCCGTTCCGGGCGCGTCCGTTCGACGTGCAGATCATCGGCGCGATGGTCCTCTACGAGGGTCGGATTGCGGAGATGAAGACGGGGGAAGGCAAGACGATCGTGGCGCCGCTGGCGACTTATCTGGCGGCGCTGGAGGGTCAGAAGGTCTACGTCGTCACGGTGAACGAGTATCTGGTGCAGCGTGACCGGGACTGGACGTTCCCGTTCTTTGCGTCGCTGGGACTGACGGTGGGCGCGATTCATCCGCAGCACATGCAGTCGCCGCCGCAGAAGACCGCCGCGTACCAATGCGACGTCGTCTACGGCACCACGAGCGAGTTCGGTTTCGATTACCTGCGGGACAACATGAAGCTGGCCCCGCACGAGCAGTTCCAGAAGCGTCGCGAGTTCGCGATCGTCGACGAGGTCGACTCGGTGCTGATCGACGAAGCGCGGACGCCGCTGATCATTTCGGGGATGGCGCACTCCGAGCAGCCGCGCTACGAACTGGCCGACCGTCTCGCCCGTCACCTGATGGAGATCCAGAAGGAGTGGAACGAGGCGGACCAGAAGGTGCAGTCGTGCCTGGTCGACATCTCCGGTCTGGAGGGCGACATCCGGAACGCGCGGGACAAGGACAAGGTGCCGGCGTTGAAGAAGGCGCTGGAGGAGAAGCGGGAGGCGCTGGCCCGCCTGGAGAGCGCGCGGGACCAGTATACGCAGTTCTACGAAGTCGAACTCGACAAGAAGCGGGCCACGCTGACGCACGAGGGCATCGAGGCGGCCCAGCGGGAGGCGGGCCTCGGTTCGTTCTACGTCGGGGAGAACGTGGACATTCCGCACCTGCTCGAGAACGCGATCCGCGCCCACGCCGTCTACCAGCGCGACCGCGACTACGTCGTCGCCCCGGATGAAGAGGGGCAGATGAGCGTGGTCATCGTCGACCAGAACACGGGGCGGAAGATGATCGGCCGGCAGTGGTCGGACGGTCTGCACCAGGCGGTCGAGGCGAAGGAAGGCGTTCCGATCAAGCAGGAAACGCAGACCATGGCCACGATCACCATCCAGAACTACTTCAAGCAGTTCGACAAGCTCGCGGGCATGACCGGCACCGCGGACACCGAGGCCACCGAGTTCTACGAGATCTACCAGCTCGACGTCGTCGTCATCCCGACCAACGTGCCGGTGATTCGCAACGACCACAACGACCTCGTCTTCATCTCCGAGAAGGACAAGTGGGAGGCGATCGTCGACGAGATCAAGGCGTTCCACGACGTCGGCCGTCCCGTCCTCGTCGGCACCACGTCGGTCGAGAACTCCGAGAAGCTCAGCGAGATGCTGACGAAGAAGCACCGCATCCGGCACGAGGTGCTCAACGCGAAGCAGCACGAACGCGAGGCGGACATCATCCTCGAGGCGGGCCGGCTCGGGGCCGTCATGATCGCCACCAACATGGCGGGGCGCGGCACGGACATCAAGCTCGGTCCTGTCAGCCGCGAGGATCTGCTCAACCACTGGAAACTCCGCGGCGTCTGTCCGAAGAACATCCAGCCCGACAGTCCGGACGACGTCATCATCGCCGCCTGCTACCGGCACCTCGCGGAGGGACTCGTCAAGAAGGGCGAGCTGCCGCTCGGTCGGGAGGCGCTCGCCGACATGTCGGACGATCAGATCGAACTCGAACTGCTCCGGCACTGGGCCCGCGAGACCACGATGCTCAGCGAGGGCAAGATCAACGGACTCGACGCGGATCGACTTCGCGACGAGCTCGACGCCGTCGGGGCGTGTCTCTGGCACCGTCTGCAGTTGTGGGACAACGTCGAGGCGCTGGGCGGTCTGCACGTGATCGGCACCGAGCGCCACGAGTCACGCCGGATCGACAACCAGCTCCGCGGCCGGGCGGGACGCCAGGGCGACCGCGGTTCGTCGCGCTTCTTCCTCAGCCTCGAAGACGACCTCATGAAGATGTTCGCGGGCCCGACCATGCTGAAGGTGCTCAGCCGCCTCGGCATGAAGGAGGGCGACGCGATCGAGCATCCGATGCTCACCCGCTCCGTGGAGAAGGCGCAGCGGAAGGTCGAGGAGCGGAACTTCCTCTGGCGGAAGAACATCCTCGAGTACGACGAGGTCATGGATATCCAGCGGCACGAGTTCTACGGCCGCCGGCAGCAGATCCTCGAAGGACGCGAGGTCAAGAAGGTGGTGCTCGAGGAACTGGATACGTCGATCGAGGACGCCGCGCTGACGTATCTCGACCCCATGCACGCCCCGAACTGCATCGCGGAGTGGGTGCGGGAGAACATGAACGTCGGCATCGACGCCGACCGCATCAAGGGCAAGGATCGCGAGGACCTGCACCGTCTCGTGCGGATCGACGCCAAGGAGGAGGCGGCGAACGTCATTCGCATCACGCTCGGGGAGTACGCGCCGGACGACGTGGATCCCGCCGACTGGGACTACCAGGCGCTCGTCAACTGGGCGAACGCGAACTTCCACGCGGACCTCAAGATCGCCGACGTGCACGGGGAATCCGCGGAAGAGATCGCCCGCATGATCGAGGTGAAGGCGGACGTGATGATCGATGAGGTCGATCTCGCCCCGCTGGATCAGTACCTCGTGCCCGACTACGGCGCGCGTGAGCTCGCCCGGTGGGCGAAGACGAAGTTCGACGGCGAGTTCGACCCGACCGAACTCGCGAAGGCGGACTCGCCGCTCGACGCGGCGGAGATGCTGATGAACGCGGCTCGCGATCAGTACCGCGAACGTGAAGTCACCTACCCGATCGACTTCGCCATCGATCTCACCACCGCCAACATGAACGTCTCGCCCCAGCAGGCGATCACGCAGTTCTGCGAATGG
>CBDDFV010000009.1:0-764638 GCA_965227335.1 Phycisphaerales bacterium | reverse complement strand
GGCCACCAGACGCGCGGCGGATCGCACGAGTCCCTCCCGCTCCCGCGTGCGCTCCTCGATCAACGCCGTGAAGAGGTCGCGATGAGCATCGACGAGGGAGCGGATCTTCTCGAACAGCCGACGCTCGCCGTCGTCGTCGAGCACGACCGTGTCGAACTCCGCGATCGCGTGCATGCCCGCCCGGCTCAGCGCCTCCCGCCACGCATCGGTGCGGGCCCCCTCCGAGGCGGTGAAGTTCAGCACCGGCACCACCGGCGTCGCGCAGCGACGGAGGATCTCGAGTTCATCGTGGTGTTTGCCGAGGACGCGATCGCGGACGTCGATGACGTACAACGCGACATCGCTCGCCACCACCTGGCGAATCGCCTTCGCCTCCTGCTCAAAGCGCAGGACGGCGGCGTCGCTGGCGAGAAAACGATCGATCGTCTCGGCGTCGGCCCGACGTCCGCCGAGTTCGTCAAGAAGATCGAGCAGGCCGATCGAGTCCTCGAGTCCGGGCGTGTCGTAGAGTTCGGCGACCGGCCGGCCGCCCACGGTGAGGGTGCGGCCCTCCACGTGACGGGTCACGGCGGGTCGATTGGACACCTCGCCGAAGTCAACGTCGCGGGTCAGCGTCCGCATGAGCGACGTCTTGCCCGTGTTGGTGTGGCCGACCACCGCAATCTGCACCGTGGCGCCGCTCATGCCCGCGACTCCACGGCCGTCCGGGCAAGCTCGTACTGGTGGAGCACCTCGTCGAGCCATGCCTTCGTCGCGTCCGGACGGCCGGAGGTCAGCTCCGGCGCCTCGCCGAACGTCCGGTCGAGGACTCGGGTGATCGACGACTCCGCCACGCCCTGCAGATCGAGGAGCACCGCGTACAGCGCGGCGGCGCGAACGGCTTCCGTCGTCTCCGGCCCGTTGCGGCGGGCCGTTCCCGTGGCGTCGTCACGTTCGGTATCGCCGGTGCGGCTCCATCCCATCGCCGCGGCGATCGCCGCTCCCGTTCCCGCCCACACGGGCAGCGCCGAAATCGCCAGCGGACTGGCCAGCGTCGCCGCCGCGATGCATCCGAGCGCGCCGGCCAGGCCCCCGGCGGCCATCCAGCGGGTGTTCGATTTCAGACGCGGCGGGAGCAGTCGCTGCACGTCGTCGATGCCGTCGCGCAGCTTCGCCCCGAGGCCCGGACCGCTCACGTCCGATGCGATCCGCTGGAACCGCGTCATGATGCTCGTGTCGCGGTCAGCCTCGTACGCCCTCGCGATGTTGCGATGCAGTTCCGCCTGACTGAGCAGCGACGGCGCATCGTCCCAGCGCTCCGCGGCGTCGACGATCAGCCGGAACGCCGCGCTGAGCTGCGACTTGGGCGGCGCGGGCGTCAGCGCGAGCTGCGGGGCGTCGTCGTCCTTCAATTCGGCGGCGCTGAAGCCCAGTCGTTCGCGCAGCGCCGCCCGGGAGGCGTCGGTGAGATGGGCGAGATCGGTTTCGATGATCGCCTCGCTCGACAGACCCGCGTAGACGGCGAGCGTTCGCCAGTCCGCGATCCGCTGGTCGACGTCCGCCGTCGCGCCGAGCGATTCGCGCAACGCCTGACCGCCGGTCAGGATGAGGGCGGTCGGACAACGCACGACCCCGAGCAGCGAGGCGATGAACGCACCGAGACCGCGATCGGGCGTCGTGTTGAGATCGGCGACGAGGACGAGGCGCGACGCCGCGGCGTCCGGCTCGCTCAGGGCGGCGAGAATGCGGCGCCGATCATGCCGGTCCAGCGCGCCGCCGAGATCACGCCAGTCGACGCCCGGCAGGCCCGGCGGCCACCACTGCGCGTCGACGTCGCACTCGACGCCGACCAGCGCCACTGAACCGCGGGCGTGCGACGCGGGGCGTGCGCGTCCCGCCGGCGGCGTCGGCGCCTGCTCCGGGGCGGGATCGACGACGCCCGGATCGGCCGCGTCGCGTCGAAGGGCGTTGAGCAGCCGGATCGAGATCGCATCGTCCACGTCCAGGCGGTACCGGGCGCGGGCGAGGCGCTGGATCAGCAGCGTCAGGAGAAGCAGCGCCACGCGCGGCGCCGCGCCGTAGGCGATCAGCGATCCCACCAGCAGTCCCGCCCACGCCTGCTGGGCTGCGGCTTCGGGATGGTCCTTCACGTCCGGCCACCGGGCCGCGACGATCTGATCGAGTTCCGGGGCGGGGGCGCCGACGGCCGAGGGCGCGGCGGAGAGCGTGCGAGTCAGCGTGGTGTACGCATCGGTCGACAGGATCGTCGTCTCCCATGCGAACGAGTACTGCCGGGTGCTGAGGAGAAGCAGCAGTCCGCCGATGGCGCCCAGGTTGAACGCCAGCCAGAAGGCGTGCGTGACGACCCCGAGCGACCAGCGAGCCCCGGCCCCGGCGGTCTCGGCCCGCCCCAGCGCTTCACCCGCAGCGGCCGCGGCGGAGCCGGCGCCGTACAGCCGCTGCGCGCCGCGTCGGGCCAGTGCGATCATCGCCGCCCCCACGCCGAGATGCACGGTCCCGAACGGCCAGAGCGCCACCAGCAGCCACGCCGCGAGCGCCACCGTCTGCACGCCGAGCAGTCCGAGCAGCGCCCAGAAGACGTTGATGTATTCCTCGCGGCTGGGCGTCAGCGCGGCGTTGGCGGCCGCGGCCCCGAAGACGACCGCCAGGACCAACGCCAGCCCGAGCAGCAGTCGGATGCCTCCGCGGATCCGCGAGGCGGCCTGCTCCACGTCGGGCGCGGCGGCGGTCGCCAGCGAGGCGCAGACGACTCGCGCCTCCGGGGTGGCGATCGCGTCGAGGTCGAGCGTGGCGGCGTCGCGGTAGACGGCGTCAAATCCGTCGCGTCGCGCGAGGGCGCGGACGGCGTCGGCCGCGATGCGGTCGCGGTGGGTGATCGCGGCGGCGGGGTCAGCGACGGCCATGGGCGATGATCAGCCGGGGGGCCGGAAGCCGGAGGGCGTGAACCCGGCGCGGGCGTCCGATCAGACGCCCTCGTTGGTTGTCTTGGTGGTGGAGGACATCATGGGATCGCCGGCGCCGGAGTCGAGCGAGCTTCCTTCGCGCGAGCGATCGGGCAGCGACTGGTTGGAGGACGAGGCGTCCTCGATTTCGTCCTCGATGCCCTTGATGCCCTTCTTGAACTCGACGATGCCCCGGCCCAGGCTGCGGCCCACTTCGGGCAGCCGGCGGCCGAAGATCAGCAGGCCCAGCACCAGCAGCACGATCCACTCCGTGCTTCCGGGGAGCCCGAAGGCGAGCGTCGCGGCGTCGGGGGGCCAGATCATCATGATCATCGTGTCCATATCGAGGTCCTTCGAGGGCGGCCGCGCCGATTTCGACCCGGCTGCGGTCTGCACCCCTAGTGTAGCCGGGCCGGGGCCAAATATCATGCATCGGCCCGCCGTCGGCCGACCCTTTCGAGGATCCCTGATGGAATGGCGACATCCGGGGATCTTGTTCGGATTCCCGCGCCGGCGGTTGCGTCCGTCGCGCGGACGGCGTTTTCCCAAGTTCTACGGTGGATTCATGCAGATCTTCCCCCACGTTCGGTCGGTTGGTTTCGTCCTGCTCGTTCTCGGACTCACAGCGGCGTCGCTCGTCGGCTGTCGCGCCAATGAGGCGCCGGCCGAGCCGCTCGTCCAGACCCGCGGCCCGGATTACGGGCGTGAGCTCCCCCCCGGCGCGAGTGCGCTCCGCCGGCTCGATCGGATGGACTACCCGGATCTGGAGGGGCCGTTTCGGGACGCGGATCACCGGGTGCGGACGGCGATCGATCAGAGCCTGAGCTGGTTCGCGGCGCCCTCCAGCCGGCAGTTCTTCCCGTTCGAGGGCTTCACCCACGACCAGGCGCGGGAGAGTCTCGTGGCGTTCCGGGAGATCCTCGACTCGGCGGCGACCGCGGCGGACTTCGAGCGCGAGGTCTATCGCCGCTTTGACGTGTACCAGTCGGTCGGCTGGAACGGACGGGGGACGGTGCTGTTCACGGGGTACTTCTCGCCGGTCTTCGATGCGAGCCCGGTGCGGACGAGTCGATTCACCGCCCCGCTGTACACCCGTCCGGACGATCTCGTCACCGATCCCACGACCGGGGAGCCGCTGGGGCGACGCGTGGCGAGCGGGCGTATCGAACCGTGGCCGACCCGGCGCACGATCGAATCGACCCGGATGTTCGCGGGGAACGAACTCGTGTGGGTGGAGGACAAGCTGTCCGCGTACATCATCCACGTCAACGGCAGCGCGAAACTGCGGATGCCGGACGGCTCCGCCCGGTACATCGGTTACGCGGGCAAGACGGACCGGCCGTACAGCGGCCTCGGGAAACGACTGCTCGACGCAGGCGTCGTCTCCGAGGACGAGCTGAGCCTGTCCGCCATCCGCAAGCTGTACCGCACGCAACAGGCGACCATCGATGACCTCATTCTCGACAACGAGAGCTACGTGTTCTTCACCGAGTATGACGGCGACGCGTGGCCGTCCGGATCCCTCGGCGTGCCCGTGACGACGGAGGCGACGCTCGCGACCGACAAGAAGATCTACCCGCGGGGCGGCGTCGTGCTGGTCGACACGCAGGCGGTGAGCCTGACCCGCGGCAAGGAGCCGTTTCAGCGCTTCATGCTCGACCAGGACACCGGCGGCGCCATCCGCGCTCCGGGACGCGCCGATATCTTCATGGGCATCGGTCCGACCGCCGAAATCCTGGCCGGCGGGCAGTACGCCGAAGGCGAGTTGTACTACTTCATGCTCAAGCCGGAACGGTACGTGCGACGGTAAGTCGGCGCCCGTGCGGGCGCTGCTCCCTTCTTCAGGCGTCGTCGGCGGCGCGACCCCGTTCGCAGTACGCCTTCACGGCATCCATGTCGCGCTCGACCGCGTTCCGGATCAGACGACTCACCACGGGCGTGAAGACCTTCGCGGCGACCTTGTACGGCCGCGCGTCCATGACCATGGTGAGTTCGGCGCCGGGGCCGTCGGCCGCGGGTCGCACGGTGAACACGGTGTCCCAGATCGTGCCCCCGGCGTCCGACACCAGCCGGACGTGGTCGTTCTTCTCGTACTCGGTGACGTGCAGCTCGACCGTGTGTTCGCGTCGGCCCATCCGGCGCGTCTCGCGGAACCGGGCCCCGACCCCCACATGCACGTCGGACAGCATCTCGACCTTGACGATCTCCGGGATCGCCTCCGAGAACGACGAGATGTCCGAGACGGTCTCGAAGACGCGATCAACCGGAGCGTCGATGGTGCGTGTCAAGGTCATTCGTCCCACGATCACTTCTCCTCATGCGGCGACGGACGACTCGGACGACGGCGGGGCGGCGGGCGCATCTGGGAGGCGTCCGGATGCAGGCCGCTGACGACCCGGCTGCCCTCGCCCTCGCGATAGACGAACCGGATGGAGTCGAACGGCCACGCCCGCGGGCGGTCGTATTCGAGCGGAGCGGTCGCCTCGACCTCCGCCGCGAACATACGTTCGTCGAGCGTGACCAGCACCTCGGCCAGGGCGCCGCCGATCGCCCACGCCACGAGGTTCATGGCGAGGTACCGGGACACGGTGCGGCGGGAGAGGGCGTAGACGCGGGGCGGACGGAGGACGCCGCCGCATTCGGTGCACGGCTGGTCTTCGGCGTCCTCGGGGCGTCGGTAGCCGCAATCCGGGCAGTCGCCGCGATCCCAGCGTCGCTTCCCGCGAATGTGTCGGCTGCAGATTTCAGGCGCGTCTGCGATGGTGACGGCCCAGACGAGCGGAATGAGCATCGCGGCGCCGAAGATCATCGCGAGTACGACCTCGCCGGTCGACCGTCCGAACTCCTGATCCATCGCCCGCACGAAGCCGTACATGACGGCGACATGCAGGGCGAGCGCGCCGACGATGACGACCCGGAAGAGGGTCAGGAGGACGAAGGTCATGGGGTCATCGTATGCGGGGGACGGCGGCGAAAGCCGCGGGATCCCGCCGCAGGGTGCGGCCGCCGCGTCGAACGCCGCTTTCGTGATCCCCGCCGACGGGGGTGGAACACCTCGGCCCCGCCGGGCTATCCTGTCCCGCCATGGCCGTCAAGACGTTCAAATTCTTCTGGACCACGCACAAGTGGGCCGGCATCATCGCCGCCGTCATCTTCGTGCTGATCGCGTGCACGGGCTTTCTGCTGCTGCTCAAGAAGGAGTACGCGTGGATTCAGCCGCCGACGATGAAGGGCGCGCCCGGCGAGCCGGCGGACTTCATCACCGCCGCGACGTTGTTCGACATCGTCCTCGCGGAGGACCATCCGGACTTCCAGTCGCTGGACGACGTCGACCGCGTCGACTTCCGACCGGGCAAGCGCATCTACAAGGTGCAGTCCCAACACAACTACATGGAGATGCAGGTGGACGCCGTGACCGGCGACGTGCTCCATGTGCAGGCGCGGATGTCCGACCTCCTCGAGAATCTGCACGACGGCAGTTTCTTCGGCGACTGGGTGCATGCGTACGTCTTCCCGATCGTGGCCCTCGTGCTCCTGTTCCTCGTCTTCTCCGGTCTGTGGCTGTGGATCGAGCCGATCGTCCGCCGGCGGCGACGCAAGGCCCGCGCGGTCGAGCGGGTCTGACCCCGCTGAAAGCCATTGCGTGTCGTTTCGAATAAGCTCTCGCCATGCCCCTTGACGACCTGCTTGACATCGGCGGCCTCTTCGACGGCCTCTTCGATTTTCTCGGTGACCTGCTCTACATCGGGATCGACACGAAGGGCGCCCGCGGATGCCTCGTCGCGCTCGTGATGCTCGCCGTGTACATCGGCCTCGCCGTCGCGATCTGGTGGTTCTTCGATTTCGGCTTCGTCGTCGGACCGATCGTCTGGCTGGCGAGCTGCGTCGGCGTCACCTGGGGAATCCGCCTGATCAACCGCGGCAGACGTCCTTCGAGCGTCTGACCGCCGATCTCCCTCCGCCCTTCTTGTATCAGCCGCAGTCGATGATACGATCGAAGGCCTGAGGAGGTGCATCATGACCACATTGACCACGAGCCTGGCCGCGACAATCATCGCGACCGGCGTCGGCGCCGTTGCGCACGCGGGCGGGTATCTCTGGATCGGCGCCGAGTACGGCGGCAAGGGCAACTACTACCGCTACAACATCGTTACGGGCGAGATCGATCTCACGATGTCGCACGCCGGCGGCGACCACTGGAACAACATGGCGGCCGATGACTGCCATCTGTACCTCGGCAACCCGACCACGCAGAACTTCGTCGTGTGCGACGCCACGACCGGCGTCGTTCTGGATGACGGCGACTATCCGCAGAACCTGAGCGGTCACTGCGAGGACGGCGCGTACAACCCGGACACCGGCACGCTCTGGCGAATGACCTACAGCAGCCTCATGCATGAGACGACGACGAGCGGCGATCTCGTCAACACCTACAACGTCGGCGGCGGCTGGGTCGGCCTGGCGTGGGCGAACGGCACGCTCTACGTGTCCAACTATCAGAACGGCGTGTTCGCCCGGATCGCGTTCGACGGATCGACCGCAACGCCGGTGACGATTCCGTTCGATCCGAAGGCCGCGCCGGCCGGCGGATCCTGCGCCGGACTCGCCTACGACCGTGACGACGACGTGTTCTACATGGTCTGCACGGCCCGCAACCTGTACATCGTCGATATCGTCGATGATGTCGCCTTCGCCACGTTCGTCGTGAATCTCGCCGATATCGGCTATCCGTCGAACGCGCTCGCGGATGGGATGGGATGGGCCCGCGCGACCTGCCGCGCCGATCAGGACTTCAGCGGCACGGTGGATCCCGCCGATCTCGCCGCCCTGCTCGCCGCGTGGGGCGAGTGCGACGCCGCGTGTCCGGCCGACCTCACCTGCGACGGCGAAGTCGGCCCCGGCGATCTCGCCACTCTGCTCGCCTCGTGGGGCGATTGCGCCGAAGGCTGATTCCCGTCTACCGCCAAGACGCGTCCGAAGCGTCCTCGAGCAGCCGCACGCGAAGATTCCGGTACGCCACCGGCCCGTGGTCGCCCTGCAGCCGCAGCGGTCCGTACGGGACCTCGTCGTCGAATCCCGCCCGGGTCGGACCGGTGAGCTCCACGTTCTCGTGAATCACCCGCCCGTTGTGCACCACCCGCACGAACCGGGCGTTCTCGACTTTCCGTCCGGTCTCATCAAAACGCGGCGCCCGGAACAGGATTTCATACCGCTGCCACTGGCCCGCCGGACGCGCCGCATTCGTGCGTGGCGGCACGCCCTCGAAACCCTCGTTCCCCCGCCCGCGCGACGGGTCCCACCGCTGGTACTTGCCCCCGCAGTCGTCGTGCTGCGGCGCGTCCTTGCCGAAACTGTCAAGGATCTGGATCTCGTACCGCCCCATGAGGTACACGCCCGAGTTCGAGCCGCGCGGCACCATGAACTCGACGTCCACCTCGACGTCGCCATGCTCGAAGTGGGTCATGAGATCCGGCGCCCGACCGTCCGGGCCGTTCCACAGCACGCCGCGATTCCCGCCCGCGATCCCCGTCTCCTCCTGCGCGGCGAGTCGACGCGGGGCAGACGGATCCATCCGCACATCATCAACCACCGCCCACGCTCCGAACGGCGTGCGAAACGCGTCTTCGACGTCGTCCGAGCGCGGCAGCGTGATCCGCGTCGCCTCGCTCATCGCGCGACCGCCGGGGAATCGGTTCAGCGTGTACCACGCCTCTTTCGACCAGAGTTCAGCCTCGTCCGCCTTGCGTCGGAGATCGGTTCGAAGATGCACGACGGACCCCGCCCGCAGTCCCGGCACGGCGAGGTGCACCGTCTCGCCGGTTCGGTTCGGCGTCGCGGACGCCACCGGCAGGCGCTGCAGGTCGTACTTCGGACCGCCGTACTGCGGCGTGGGGTGGTACCGCCATTGCGTCACCGTATAGCGAGCCGGATCGCGCAGCGTCTCGTCGTCAATCGGGTCGGTGAACGACACGAGGAAGCCGTCGGGCCGGATGTTGATCGCGTGCATCTCGAAGGCGGAGGCGCCGGTGGGGCGCAGCCGTTGCAGTCCGAACTGCGTCCCGCGCCACGTCCAGTTGCCGTTCGCGCCGGTCCCGCCGACATACAGGCAGCCGTCGGGTCCATGAATGATGCGATTCACGCCCGCTTCGAATCCCTGCGTGTGACGGAACGCGGCGCCCTGGACGCCGCCGTCGACAGTTTCGAGCATGAATCGTCGGATCCCGCCCATCGTGAGTTCGCCGAGATAGAACTGGCCGGCGAACGGGCCGTCGGTGATCGGCAACGGGTTGGTCGGCGAGTTGCAGATCTCGTTCTGCGGCAACCACAGCGCCGGCGGGGAAGGCGGCTGATCCGCGTGGAGGGCGGGAACTCCGCCGTCGGGATAGCGCTCGCTCGACTGGGTCCCGTTGTGATGCCCGTAGAACGCGCCCGGTTCGACCTGGACGAGTTTCGACGCCGGCAGCCACGCTCCCTGATTGTCGGAGACGAGGATCCGTCCGTCGTCGGTCACCCAGATCCCGTTCGGCGTGCGGAAACCGCCGGCGAGAAACTCGACGTCGCGGGACTCGAGGTTGACGCGGTAGCACGTCCCGCGATGCGCCGGGTTCGGCCCGTTCATCGAGACGACCTCGCCCTCGACATTGTCGGCCTTCAGCGTGTTCTCGAAGTAGATCGACGTCGACAACGTCCCGTACAGCCAACCGTCGTGTTCGACGAGCCCGAACGAGAAATGGTGGTAGTTGTCGCTGACCCACGGCGCGACGAAGACCTCGCGAGATTCGAACACGCCGTCGCCGTCGGTATCCATGAACCGCGTGATGTCCGGGCGGTGCGAGACATAGATGTCGCCGTCCACGACCGCCACCCCGCAGGGATCGTGCAGGTCGTCGGCGATCACGTCGATCGTGAGACCGTCCGGCGCGTCGTCAAGATGATCGAGCACGTACAAAACGCCGTTGGGCTGCTCCCGAAACACGCCGTTGTTCACCGGCGGAAACGAACTGACCACGAGCCGGCCGTCGGGAAGAAACGCCATCCCGCCGACCTGCGGTTCGAAGCCGTCCGGGCGCAGCGTCTCGAGCGTCCACGCCGGATGCACCGTTTCCAGCGGCATCCCGTCGCCTGGCTTCAGATGTTCGCGTCCGTCGAGCAGGATCTTCCTTCCCGGCGAGACCACGCGGGTGACGCCCTTCTCGATGCGGAACGCGTCGGCCGGGACGAGCGTGAATTCCGCCGCGCCGGGAGGACGCCAGGCGAGCG
The DNA here is from genome assembly GCA_965227335.1 of Phycisphaerales bacterium. Classification (GTDB taxonomy): domain Bacteria; phylum Planctomycetota; class Phycisphaerae; order Phycisphaerales; family SM1A02; genus CBDDFV01. The sequence goes on along the minus strand of CBDDFV010000009.1, from coordinate 754,436 downwards.
ACAGCGCGGCCCCGCCGCCGTTCTCGAACATCTCGACCCGCCACGGGTGCAGTCCCGCCTCCAGCGCGCAGGCGCCTTCCTTCGTCGTCGCCGGATGCACGCCGTCGTGCCGGATGATCTCGTTTCCGTTGATCATCAGCCGGGAGCCGTCATCGCTGGTGAGCGCGAACGTGTAGTCGCCGGGGACGACGATCTCCAGGTAGCCGAACGCTTCGACCACGAAGTGATCCGCCGGTCCCCCGAACGCGGCGTTGTCAGGCAGATCGAGTTGATCAAGGCGGCGATCGACGTTGGGCGTCTGGTCCGCCCGGAGCGGCGCGAGCCGGTCGAGCGGGCGACCGATGTCGTAGATGCGAAACGTCAGTCCCGGCTCGAGGGGGACGCCGTTGCGATCGTCCTGCATCGCGCCGAAGGTCGTCGAGCCGCCGATCATGAGCGCGATCAGGGCCAGCCGCATATTGGTCATCGTCGCCGTCATGTCGTCTCCTTGCGAATCAGTCTCCGAGGTCCGCACCGTCGCGGGTGAGGCTCGCCGCCCAGATGATGATGAAGGCCACCGCCGTCGCGATCGGCGTTCGCGGCGGCACGCCTGATCTCCGCTCACGCCGAACGATCGCTCCGCAGCACGCCGTAGAACCGCAGGTCCTTCGGCTCGCCCCATTTGATGATCTTCTGACGCAGCAGACCCTCGAACCGCATCCCGCACTTCTCGAGCACGCGGGCTGACGCCGCATTCTCCTCGAAACAGTGCGCCTCGATCCGATTCAGATCCAGCACGTCGAACCCGTACGCGGTCAACGCCCGCGCCGCCTCCGTGGCGATTCCCCGCCCCTGGTGCGGCAGGTACACGACATAGCCGATCTCGCCGCAGCGATGCGCGGCGTCGATCCGGATCGAACAGCCGCCCAGCAGCATGCCTCTCTCATGATCCGTGATCGCCAGTTCCAGCGACTCCCCCCGCTCCGCCCGGCCCGCATGCGACTCGACCCACGCCACCCCGTCGGACTCGGCGTACGGATGGGGGATCGCCAGCGCCGTGGCCGCGATCGCGCGAGGCGAACAACCCTCCACCATCGCCGGCACGTCATCGAGCGTGAACGGACGTATCCGCAGCCGGTCCGTCTGCAGCGTCGGACGCACCAGGCCCGGCCCGCTCACCGCGACAGCCCCGACGCTCGAACCGCCTGTTTATGCGACGATGTCCACACCCGCGCAAACCCTCCGCCTGACGAGACTCCGATCGTACGGACCCGGCGTCGAGGCGGCAATGCATCCGGCCGCCGCCTTACCATCGCTCAAAGAACCAGAGCAGCCCGAGCCCGAGGATGAGCGCCGCCACGGCGATCCGGACCGGCCGGGGCGCCAGCGTTGACTCGCTCGTCGATGGACCGTCCGGCCGCCGGGGCAGGAGACGAAGTCCCCCCGCCGCCACGATGACCACGAGAAGCTGGCCCGCCTCCACGCCGAGGTTGAAGGTGGCGAGGGCGACGATCCGGCTCTCCGCCGCGAGAAGCGACGCCCGCAGGAATGACGCGAACCCAAGGCCGTGAATGAGGCCGAAGATGAACGCCTCCGGCGCCCGCGTCCGGCGGGACGAGGCCGTCAGCAGCGTGTCGCCCGCCAACCACACGATCGACAGTGCAATCCCCATCTCCACGAAGCGGGCGAGGGGCGCCGGATCGACGACGTTGAGCGCGGCGAGACCGAGCGTGACCGAATGAGCGAGCGTGAACGCCGTCACCGTCCACACCAGCCCGCGGATCCGCCCCGCGCTGACCACCAGCAGCAGCACGAACGCGACGTGGTCCCACCCCGTCAGGATGTGCTCCACGCCGAGGCCGAAGAACGCCGGACCGCGCCGACCGTCGAAGATCGTGGCCTCGGTCTGCCGCGCGCTCAGCACCCGACGTTCGGGCGGTCGCTCCATCCAGTGCGCTTCGAGAATGTCGTAATGACCGGGACTCGTCTCGAGAAACAGCGTCGATTTCACGTCCACCGGGACCCGCTCCGGCTCAATCGACGTCCGGAATCTGAAATCGACCGTCCCCATCCGGTCGAGCGGGCCGCCGATCTCGCCCGGCGGGTAGAACACCACGTCCTCCGGCGACAGGCTCAGCGCCGCTCCGTCCCGCGTCAGTTCGTAGTGTTCGAGAACGTACGCGAGCACGTCCGCGCGGCGGCTTTCGAACTCCGCCGCGCTGACCCGCCCGTCCCCGTCCGCGTCGAGCGTGGGAATCACCTCGAGCAGCGACAGGACCTGCCCCCGCTGCTGAATCGTCACGCCGCCGTCGGCGTCAACATCGATACGGGTCGTGGTCAGCGAATCGGGATGGAGGGCGCCGACGGCGGAGAGGAGCAGCCCGGCGAGTATGGACACGCGTCAGCCGTTCCAGAAGATGCCGCACTGATCGACCGGGTGAATCACGAATTCGTCGAAGATGCGACAGCCGCCGGTCGTGCCCGTCTGGCTCAGCGCCGCCTCGATCTCGAAGAGGATGGACGGTTCGAGTTGCAGCGGATGTTCGTTGACGTGCACGGTCTCGCCGTACGGGAACGGTTCGCCGGGGACGTTCGAGTATTCGATATGGCACCCGAGAATCCACTGGACGTGGTTCCGCGACGCGAAACGGATCAGCCGCTGCGTGCTCTCCTTCAGGACCGCCACATCGCCCGGCGCGAAGGTGAACAGGTGCCCGGGATACACCGTATCGCCGGTGAGCAGCAGGTGCGTTCGCCGGTCGTAGAGCGTGACCGACGCGGGATGGTGTCCGGGCGTGCCGATGACATCGAGCACCCGTCCCCCGAGGTCGATGGTCGGCGTGTCGTTCGGGTAGTCCGCAAATCCCCAGAACGCCTCGACCTGCCCCTGGGACAGACCGACGATCTGCTCCAGATCCGGGAAGTTGACGAACTGGGCGTCGCCCTGCACGTGATCGAAATGACTGTGGGTATGGGCGACGATCAGGGGAATCGACGCTCGCCCCTCGCGTTGCAGCCAGCCGTCGATGACGCTGCGAATGGTCGTCGCCAGCGGCGCGGTGCTGATTGAACCCGTGTCGAGCAGCAGGGCGCGGTCGTCGCCGAAGATCAGGTACAGGAACGGCGCCTCGAAATGCAGACACTTGCTTTGGCGAATGATGAAGAAGTCGTCGCTGTAGGCGTGGACCTGATAGTCGGGCTCGGTCTCGCAGTCGGCGCCGTTGATCCACTTGCCGGGGAGCACGCCGCGCACCTCGGGCTGGCCCTCCGCGAGCGCGCCGCGGGACCCGGTCGTCCCCGGTCCGGCGTGACGCCACGCCCCGGCCGCGCCGAGAGCCACCACGGCGAGGGCGAATGTGATTCGGGCGGGCAGACGATCTCGGTGCATGGGGGAGTCTCCGGACCCAACCTAGCCGAAGGGCGGGACGGCCTCAATCATCTTCGGCGTTTTCCCGTTCGTCGACGAACGCGACCGTGTCGCCGATCGCGATGCGTCCGCCTGTCCGCACGCGGGCGGTGACGCCGCCGTGCCCCCGCATCGCGTTGTAGCCGCCGGGACCGAGGTTCTGCTCCATCCTCGAGCACGGCGGGCAGTCGCCCGTGCCCTCGAGGACCGCCTCGCCGATGCGGAAGACCCGGTCCTTCAGGGCCGTCAGGTTGACGCCCTTGACGACGATGTTGCGACGGGTCAGACCGGGATCGATCGGATCGCGATCGAGCAGTCCCCCCACCGCCGCGAGATGCTCGTGCTGAATCAACGTGACCTGCCGTTTGCCGCCGGTGCGTCCCGACGCGGCGGCGCGATCGCCGTCGAGCCCGCGCTCCGCGATCGCGTCGACGGCGTCGACCTCGACCACCGGGGCCAGCCGTTCCGGGCGCACGCCGATCCACGTCACTTCGCCGGTGCGTGGGAACGAGCGTCGGAGATCGCCGATGGTCTGCATGGGTTCGGCGTCAGCGCGCGTGCGGGTCATCGGCGGACTCCTGAGCGTGCCGGGCGGGATCGGCCTCGCGGTCGCGGGGCGTCAGGTTCACCCCGCCCGCCGCGTCGACCTCCAGATCATACGATTCTCCCGTCCGCATCGGCTTGTAGACCGCTTCGCCCTGCGCCACCCGCACGCCGAGCCGGGCCGCCGCCCGCGAGTCGGTCGCCAGCGTCCAGAACTGCGACCAGAGCCGTTGCTCGAACTGCCCGATCTCCGTGCCCGCGTATCCGGCGGGGACCGCGCCCGGCATGTCGATCGGCCGTCCCTCCCGGGGCGGCAGACGGTCCGAATAGACACGCTGCAGCAGCACGATCGTCTCCGCCATCAGCGGATGGCCGAGCGCCACCGCCTCCCGATCGAACTTGACCGTCAGGGCGTCGATGAACACGACGTCGCCCGGCACCGTGAAGGTCTGGCGGGCGAGTTCGGCCCCCTTCTCGTCGAGTTCGATCAGCCGGACCGTCGTGTCGATGACCTCGCCGTCGTCGGCGCGGGTCTGGTCCGTCACGTCGACCCGCCCGAGCCGGCGGGACCGGCTGAGCCGCTCGATCATCGCCTCCCGCGCGGCGATCTCCGCCGCCATCTCCTCCCGCAGCTCCCGCAGCTCCGCCTCCGTGCGCAGCTGGAGATGCTGCGTGTACTGCCAGTAGAACACGCCCGCCACGCCGGCGAGAACGAGTCCGATGATGAGAGTGCGCACGATCGCCGCCATGATGACTCCATCGGTTGTTGCGACCCGCCGACGACAATCGTAGGCCCAAGACGAGACGGGCGCGTCCCGTTCCGCCTACGCTGCTCGGATGGACGACCGTCTCCACCACGTCCTGCGCGACCGCTTCGGATTCGAACGCCTCCGGCCGGAACAGGCCCCGGTGATCGAACGGATCATGGCGGGCGGCGACGCCCTGGTGGTCGCTCCGACCGGGAGCGGCAAGAGCCTGTGCTACCAACTGCCCGCCCTCGCCCGGGCCGCGGACGGCGTGACGCTCGTCTTCAGTCCGCTGATTGCGCTGATGGAAGACCAGGTCACGGCGCTGACGGAGAAGGGCGTGCGAGCGGCGTATGTCAACAGCACCCTCCGCCGATCCGAGCGGGAGCGGCGCTACGTCGCGCTTGCCGCGGGCGAGTATGAACTCATCTACGCGACGCCCGAACGAATGCACAAGCCCGACTTTCGGGCCGCGCTTGATCAGGTTCCCGGCGGCGTCACGCTGCTTGCGGTCGACGAAGCGCACTGCATCACGAAATGGGGCCACGATCTGCGGCCGGCCTACCAGGAGGTCGGCGCCTTTCGCCGCGCACTCGGAGCCCCCGTCACGATCGCGCTCACCGCCACCGCCACCCCCGCCGTGCGCGACGACATCCGCGCCGTGCTCGGACGGACACGGGACGAGATGCCGCTCTTCGCCACCCCCCTCCACCGACCGAATCTCACGCTCGAAGCAACCGCCGTCTGGGATGACGGCGACAAAGTCGAGGCGATCCGCCGGGTCATCAATCGCGCGGCGGAGGCCGGCGGCGTCGGCGTCGTGTACTTCGCCCTCATCAAGACCCTCGAACGCTTCGCCGATCTCCTTCGCCCGGCGCTGCCCGACCGGACGTTCGAGATCTACCACGGCCGGCTCTCGCCTCGCGAGAAGAAGCAGGCGTACGACCGCTTCATGGACGCCGAGCCGGACGACGGCCTGGTGATGCTCGCGACGAATGCGTTCGGGATGGGGGTGGACAAACCCGATCTGCGCTTCGTCGTCCACGCCCAGATGCCCGGCAGCGTCGAAGCGTACTACCAGGAAGTCGGGCGGGCCGGACGCGACGGCGCCCCGGCGTCCTGCGATCTGCTCTACGCACAGGATGATCTCGCGATTCAGCAGCAGTTCGTGGAGTGGATGAATCCGTCGGCAGATCTGCTCGTGCGCGCGGCGCACGCGGCGGAGGCGGATCCGCACGATTCCCTCACGGCCGATGACCTCCGGGAGGCGACCGTCGGACGTGATCGCGGCGATCGACGAATCGAGTACGCGCTGATCACGCTGGAGAAACTCGGCGTACTCGAACCCGCCGCGCCCGACCGTTGGCGGTTCGAGCGGCCGCTCCGTCAGGAGGAGCTTGATCCGGAGGCGATCGCGGCCAAGCGGCAGCGCGATCTGCGCCGACTGCTTGATGTCGTGGAGCTGACCCGCACCGACGATATCGCGACGGCCGTGACCGACTATTTCGACCTCGCCGCGGAAGCCGCGACGGCGTGAGGTCCGAGAACCGTGTGCGATCCGGGACGCCGTTCAAGTCGCCCCTGAAACCGGTCGATTCCACCTGCGTTCGATCAGCCGACGCGGCCGACCCACGGCCGGACCGGGTGGAGACCTGACCGTGAGCGATTCACGAGACCTGATGACGTCGGCGGACCTGCTCGCGCTGGCCCGCGAGCATCTTGAGGCCGAGGGGAAGGCCCCGGGCGACGACCCCGCCCTCCAGTGGACGACGCCGGTGACCATCGTCATCAAGGAGCGCAACGACACGCTGCGCACCCTCAACGCCGTCGTGACCTCGCTGTCCGAGTCAGACTGCAGCCTCATCTGCAAGGCGTTCATCCACCCGCAGTCGACCGCCCTCATCCAGTTCTCCACGCTGGTCGGCGAGCCGAAGTGCGTGGCGAGGATCGCCCGGTGCGAACTCTGCGAGGCAGGGAAACACCGCCTCGAAGCCGCGTTTGTCGACGCCGATCGGCCGGGTGCGGGCATTGTCGAAGCGGAGTCCGCCTCCGCCCGGGACGCCGCCTGACCACCGCCTGCCGCGATCCCCGCTCACGCAACCCCGGCCCCTGCGTCGCGGCCGATGAACTGGTCGCTGACGTTCTCGATCGCGCCTGCTCACACCCGTCGCCGGCGTCGGAACGGACGCGGGCCGAGCGGGCGGCGCCAGCCGCCGCGACGAACCGGGCCGCCGTCCGCCTGCGTCAGCCGGAGCCGCCGGCCCCGCAGGGTCAGCGGCGCCCGCACCAGGAAGTCCGCGTACCGGCACACGCCCGTCATTGTCGGCCCCTGACGACGACAGCCGCCGAAGAGCCACCAGCACGATCCGACCTGACCCCAGTGATCGGAACACCGAATCACCCGATCGCCTTCGTCCCAGTAGGCGGAGCGCGACGCACTGATGAAATCAGGCTCCCGGCGCGGCGTCGAACAGGGTTCGAAGTCGGCGATCGTCTCGGAATGAAAACGCGTGAAGTCAATGATGGTGAGTTGTAGGCGGATCGTCAGTCGCCGGCCACATCTCCTCGGCGTCCGCCGCGTCCGAAGCCGGCTCGGGGTCGTCGGGATCGTGTCCGGGATCGGCGATCCGGCTGGCGCCGATGGCGAAGACCAGTTGGCGCGCGAGCTGACGATGGGCCTCATCCCATCCGGCGTATTCCTCGACGAGTGCGGTGACCTGTTCGAGGGTGTCGGCGTCGGCGCACCACGACTCAAGAAGCGGCGCGATCTCGCCCTGCCTCGCCTCGCGCCGCCGGTCCGCCAGGCTGCGGGCTCGGGGCGGCCTCGTATCCCAGAGACGAACGTCGAAGTCGCCCGACCCTGACGCCACCGCCGCGCCGTCCGAACTCCAGTCGATGCTGTGCACGTACCGTCGATGTCCGCGTAACTGCGCGACCTCGCGCCAGGATTCGGTTTCCCAGAGTCGGATCACCCCGTCGCGTCCGGCCGTCGCGAGACGCGATCCGTCCGGCGCGAACACGAGGTCGTGACATCCGCCGTCGATCTCCGCGAGACGCCGGCCCTCGCCGCGCTCCACGTCCCAGAGCCACAGCCGTCCCCTCCGATCGACCGACGCGAGGCGGCCTTCGGGGTTCACGGCCAGTCCGACGACCTCGGCGTCGTCGCCAGTGAGCGTCGTCGCCTCGGAGGGCGTGCTGACGATGACCTGTCCGTTCGCGGCGCCGACGAACAGTCGCGATCCGTCCCGCGACCACCGGACCGACCGAAGGTCGGCGCCCCCGCGGTGGGCCGGCGCCGGCCGCGCCGACCCGTCGGCGACGTTGACGAACCACAGCGGCTCGATGCGTCGGCGGCTCTTCCGACCCGCGACCGCGATGATCTCGCCGTCGGGGGCGAACCGGGCCAACGCGGCGGCGGGCATGCCGTCGATCCGAAAACGCGTCTGGGCGGTCGTCACGTCGATGACGGTCAGCGTGGCGGCGCGGGCGGTCGACAGCGGAGCGGTCGTGACGGCGATCAGTCGCCCGTCCGGACTCCAGTCGACGCTGAGCACAATATTCGTGAAGGGGATTGACTCGATCTCGCGCCCGCTCGCCACATCCCAGAGTCGAACCCGTCGATCCCATCCGCCCGAGGCGATCATCCGACCATCCGGCGAGAACGTCGTCGCGTAGACGTATCGACCATGCCCGCGCAGCACCGTGGGATCATCCACGCTCGCCATGTCCCACAGCCGAATGATCCCTTGGCGCGACCACGACGCGAAACGTCCGGACCGGGGGCGGCTCACCCCGGCGACGGCCGTCTCGTGACCGCGAAACTGATTCAGGAGGTCACCGGTCTCCGGATCCCAGGTGTTGATGACATCGCCGTTGACTCCGATGGCGAAGGCGTCGTCCGGAGCGAGCCGCATCGCGCCGCGCACCGGGCCGCCCACCAGATCCATCTTCTTCCACATGACGCTCGCGGTGTCGCCGTCCCACTCGACACGCATGACGGTGTCATTGTTCGAACGAAGCAGGATCGAGCGCGCGTCCGAGCAGGCGACGATCGCGGTGATGCCGAAGCGCTCCGCCGTCCAGCGGGCGACCGGCGCGTCGTCGGAGGTCGTCCAGAGCCGGACCTGACCGCCTTTGGACCGCCTCGTCTCCGCCGCCGCGAGAAAGGCGCCGTGTTCGCTGAAATCGAGCCCGCGAGTGGCGCCGGCGAGCCGCCATCGCTCGGCCTGACGCACGACCGCGATCCCGGGCGAGGCGATCCAGAACGTGAGGTCGTCCGTCGGCGACCCGACGCCGGCGGCGCCCCCCGGGCTCGCAGTCAGCGCCGGATCAGGCGCGAGGACCCGATCGGGCCGCCGTCCCAACGGATCGATGAGCGTCACCACCCCGGTCTTGCGATCGCAACACACGAGCGCCTCGCCATCCTGGGTGCTCGTACACACGCCGCGTGGACATTTGATCACCGCCGGATTCGCCGGCACGGGTTCGCCGGTGAGGGCGTTCCAGGCGCCGAAGAACATGGTCTCCGCCTCGCGATTTTCCCGCAGCCGCGCCCAGATCGTTCGCCCGTCCGCCGTCAGGCTGGCGCCGTCGACGTACACGCCGGTGTCGATGGTCAGAATGCTCTCGTCCAGCATGGCTGCGAGATGATCGGCCTCCCACCCGCGAAAGCGCTCGGGCCATTTCTCAGAGCGTCGACTCGCCTCGCGCACGTCGCCCGACTCCACGGCCGCGAACGCCAGCGCGACGTCCGCCACGTACGCGCGAAACTCCGCTTCATCGAGACGTGTCTCCGCAAGTCGCCGCTGGGCGGCCTCGCTGCGCAGGGTGATGGTCACGATGATCAGCGCCGCGGTGAGAGCCGTCATGATCGCGCCCACGCTCGCCACGAGCGGCCGGTGGCGACGCACGAACTTCCGGATCTGGTAGAGCCGGGTGGCCGGCCGCGCGATGATGGGTTCATCATTGAGGAACCGACGCAGATCGCCCGCGAATTCGGAGACGGACGGAGAGCGTTGGTCGATGTCGCGTGCGAGCGCCGCGGCGGCGATCGTCTCGAGGTCGCCGCGGAGCCGGCGGTCCACGCTCCCGAGGCGGGGCGGCTCCTGCTCGCAGATGATCCGCGCCGCTTCCGGCAGCGGTCGGGCCGCGACATCGCCGAACGGATGGCGTCCGGTCAGCGCTTCGTACAGCATCACGCCCAGCGCGTAGACGTCGATGCGGACGTCGGCCGCGGCGCCGCCGCCCTTGAGCTGCTCCGGGCTCATGTATGGAAGGGTGCCGATGACGTGTCCGGTCATCGTGACCGCCGGGGCGTCGCCCTCCACCAGCCGCGCAATGCCGAAGTCCACGACCCGCGGCCGTCCGGGTCCGTCCGCCTCGTCCTCGACAAGGATGTTGCCGGGTTTCAGATCGCGATGCACGACGCCCTGCTGGTGCGCATGGTGCACGGCGTCGCCGATGCGGGCGACGAGTTCGACGATCGCGAGGCGATCGGGCCGCTTCCGTCTGAGATACGCGTCGAACGGCTCGCCCTCGATGAACTCCATGGCGAGAAACGCCGTCGACACGCCGCCCAGTTCGACCACGCCCGCCTCGAAGATGTGGGCGACGCCCGGATGGCGGAGGCGTCCGAGGATCTCCGCCTCCCGGGCGAAGCGACGTCGATCCGCGCTGCTCTGGAATCCGAACCGCAGGAGCTTGAGGGCGACGGTGCGTTGCGGCGTATCCTGCTCCGCCTCGTACACCACGCCGGCGCCGCCTTCGCCGATCTTCCGGATGATCCGATACCGCCCGACGCGTTCGGGAATCGGGCGCTCGAAGCCGAGATCACGGAGCGTGGTCTCGAGCGACTGCCCGAAGTCCGCCTCGAGCGCGCGTCCCGCCGCGACGCTCTCGTCGGTGAGCATCGATTCGACATAGTCGCGGAGTTCGGGATCGAGGGCGTGGGCGTCGTACACCGCCGTCCGCTCCTCCGCCGGCCGGTCCGCCGCTTCGTGAAGCGCGGCACGGGCCCGCTGGTATTCCTCGGGCGTCACGGACCCGATTCCGGATCGGCGTCGAGACGCTGACGCAACCAGGTTGACGCCATCCGCCAGTCGAGCGTGACGGTCCTTTCCGACACCTGGAGCAGACGCGCGGTTTCGGCGACGCTCATGCCCGCGAAGAACCGCATCTCCACGATCCGGGCCTGTCGCGGATCCAGGGTTTCCAGCTCGTCGAGCGCATCATCGAGGTCGATCAGATCGATCGGGGCCTCGTAGTGCGGCGTCTGGTCGGTCTGGATGCTCAGGATCGGCGCGCCGCCGCCCCGCTTCTGCGCCTGTCGGTCCCGGGCGTGATTGGACAGGATCTGCCGCATCGCCTTCGCGGCGACGGCGAAGAAGTGCCCCCGCCCCGACCACTCGCGGTCCGCCGCCGTCGGCGACTCGACGAGTTTGATGAACGCCTCGTGCACAAGGGCCGTGGCCTGGAGCGTGTGATCGGACCGCTGCCCGCCGAAGTAGCTCTGGGCGAGGGCGCGGAGTTCCGGATAGACGAGATGCAACAGCCGGGCCGACGCCTCCGTCGGATCGTCGGTTGACGCGGCCATCGCCTCGAGCACCTGGGTGACCTCTCCACTCACGGCGACATTGTACGGTCTGAACCGACGGATCCGAAGCGCCCGGGACCAGGACACTTGCGATCGGCGCCGGCGAAACGCGACGAGAAAACTCGTGATCGTCATTGCGCGGCCCGACGCGGTCCGGTGTGTTCTGAGCAGAGCGGGGCTTTCCGACCCCGCCCCCCAAGAACACGAAACACTCAGGAGAGAACCATGACTTCTCAGCACCAGACCGGCGTCCTTGCCGCGACCACGCTTCTGTTCACCGCCGCTTCGGCGTTCGCGGCGGACCTTAATGTGCCGGGCGACTTCGCGACCATTACGGGCGCCGTCGCCGCGGCGACGGCGGGCGACACCGTGATCGTCGGCCCTGGCGTGTACAACGAAAATGGAATCACGATCGACAAGACGCTGCTCATCGTGAGCACCGGCGGCGCGGCGGCGACCACCGTCGACGCCGGCGGATCCGGCCGATGCTTCAACTTCATCTCGGGCGGCGATGACTCGGAGCTTCGCGGCTTCACCCTGACCGGCGGCGACGCGACCCAGGGCGGCGGCGGCCTCCAGATCGGCGACGGCGCCGCAGGCGTCATTGTCGCCGACTGCATCATCCGGGACAACAACTCGAACGTAAACGGCGGCGGAGCCCGAGTGCGCGGCGAGGACGCCCGGTTCCTCAACTGCCTGTTCCTTCGGAACACCGCCGGCACCGGCGGCGGAGCCGTCCGCGTCGCCAACCCTCCCGCCTCGGCGCTCTTCGTCAATTGCATCTTCAACGCCAACGAGGCGATTGACGGCGGCGGCGGGCTCGAGGCCAGCGGCGACGGCACGTCCGTTGAGGTCATCAACTGCACGTTTACCCGCAACGCCGGTTCCAACGTCGGCGTATCCAACTGCTGCCAGGCAAACGGCACGCCGGGCTGCGACTGGCAATCCTGCCAGAACACCGTTTGCGATGAGGATCCGTTCTGCTGCGACACCCAGTGGGACCAGCTCTGTGCTGACCACGCCATCGACCTCTGCGGGGCCTGCGGTCCCTCCGGTGGTTCGATCAACGCCGTCTTCGAGTCAACCGTGACCGTGGCGAACAGCATCGTGCGCATCGGCGGGAGCGGAGGTGAACAGGTCGTGGACCCGAGCACTGGCGCGACGCTGACAATCACCTATAGCAACATCCAGGGCTTCTATCCCGGCGCCGGCAACATCGACGACCCCGGACCCTTTGTCGATGGCGATGGTCCGGACGACATCATCGGCACCCTGGACGATGACTTCCGCCTGAAGATCAACGGCGGCGGCACCGTCGACGGCGGCGACACCAGCGCAGCGATCGGCCTGATGGTCGCGAACGACTTCTACGGTGGCGACCGCGTCGTCAACCAGCCTGACATCGTCGACAACGGCGTCCCGGTCTTCGGCACCATCGACATGGGCGCCGCGGAAGCCCAACTGACCCCGGCCGTCGACCCCTGCCCGGCCGACCTCAACAACGACGGCGTGGTGAACGCCGGCGACCTCGCGGTCCTGCTCGCGGCGTGGGGCGCCTGCCCGTAACCCACCTTCACTCTCTCATCTGCATCCGTATCTACTCACGACGCGGGCGGGCTGGATCTTCCGGCTCGTCCGCGTCTTTTCTCACATCGGAGTCGTCATCGTCCAGCCGCACGCGGACGCCGGGCGTGGCCGGCGAGCCCGGCGGCATGGGAGCGGAGCCGGCGAAACGCTCCGAAAAAAATCTCACGGGTCATTGCGCGGCCCGACGCGGTCCGGTGTGTTTTGAGCAGAGCGGGGCTTTCCACCCCCTCCCACCCGCACGACACCACTCAGGAGAGAACCATGATTTCCCAGCACCAGACCGGCGTCCTCGCCGCGACCACGCTCCTTTTCACGGCTGCTTCGGCCCTCGCGGCCGATATCAACGTCCCCGGCGATTTCGCCACGATCGGCGCCGCCGTCGCCGCCGCCGCGCCGGGCGATGAGATCATCATCGCTCCGGGCGTGTACAACGAGAACATCATCACCGTGAACAAGACGCTCACGATCCGCAGCACGGACGGTCCCGAGGCGACGATCGTCGACGGCGGCGGCGTCGGGGGTCGGATCATCACCTTCGCCAACGGCAGCGCCGACTCAGTCCTAGACGGCCTGACGCTGACCGGCGGGAACGCCACCATTGCGGGCGGCGGCTTCCAGATCAGCGATGCGGCCGCGGGCGTCCGGATCAGCAACTGCATCATCCGAAACAACCATTCGAACGGAGGCGGCGGCGGCGCCCGCATCCAGGGCGTGGACGCCGTGATCGTCAACTGTCGCTTCACGGCCAACACCGCCGATGGTCTTGGCGGGGCGCTACGAATCGGCAGCCCGCCCACGTCGGCGTTGTTCATCAACTGTCTCTTCAACGCCAACCAGAGCAACCTGGGGTCCGGCGGCGTCGACATCGAGGGCGAGGGCGCGAACATCGAGGTCGTCAACTGCTCATTCGGCGACAATGTCAGCTCAGGCGGCGCCCTCGCTGGAATGTCGGACTGCTGCATGCCGAATGGGACGCCGGGCTGCGATGTCCCGGTTTGCCAGGCGCAGGTCTGCGGGCAGGATTCATTCTGCTGTGAGGTCGAGTGGGATCAGATTTGTGCAGATATCGCCGCCGAGGTATGCGACGTTTGTGCTCCGAATACCGGGGACTGCTGCGCCCCCAACGGTACCCCCGGCTGTGAGGACGCCGAGTGCCAGAATGTGGTCTGCGACCAGGACCCGTTCTGCTGCAACAATCAGTGGGACCAGCTCTGCGCCGACCAGGCCGCAAAGCTGTGCGACATCTGCGCCGCACCTCCCGCGGCGATCGGCGCCGCCATTCGCGCCACCGGTCTGGCGACGGTCACCGTCGTCAACTCCATCGCCCGCCGTGGCCCCATCGGCACCCTGCCGATCTTCGCCGAACAGGATGGCGGCGTGATCAACGCGACCTACAGCAACATTCACGACGGCTGGCCCGGAGAGGGCAACATCAACGACAACGGTCCGTGGGTCGACCCCAACGGAGCGGACAACGTCTCCGGCACGGATGACGATGACTACCGTCTCGTGATCGGCGGCGACGGGACGGTGGACGGCGGCAATACGCTGGCCGGCGTCGGCCTCATGGCCTCCACCGATCTCCTCGGCCAGTGCCGCGTCGTCGACCAGCCCGAGATCGCCGACGGCGGCGTCCCCGCGTTCGGCGCCATCGACATGGGCGCGATCGAGGCTCAGGTCGACGCCCCCGTCATGGAAGATCCCTGCCCGGCCGACCTCAACAACGACGGCGTGGTGAACGCCGGCGACCTTGCGGTCCTGCTCGCGGCGTGGGGCGCCTGCCCGTAACCCACCTTCACTCTCTCATCTGCATCAGTATCTACTCACGACGCGGGCGGGCTGGATCTTCCGGCTCGTCCGCGTCTTTTCTCACATCGGAGTCGTCATCGTCCAGCAGCATGCGGACGCCGGGCGTGGTCAGATCATCAAGCTGACCCGAACGCGCCGCCCACGCAAACGCCAGAAACGCCGCCAGGGCAATCAGCAACGCCAGCGGCAGCACGACGTAGATCACGGACATCGGGGGCCCCCGAACGTCCGCGCCCGCAAGGCGAGCGTGATCACGGTGAGCGAACTCGCCGGCATGAGCACCGCCGCGACCAGGGGATTGATCATCCCCGCCATCGCCAGCGTGGTTCCCGCCACGTTGTAGAGCAGCGAGACCAGCAGTCCGCGGCGGATCACGTGGATCGTCCGCGCGGCGCCGTTCAGGAGCACCGGCAGGGCGGCGAGTCCGTCCCGGTTGAGGTAGACGTCGGCCGCGACGAGGCTCGCTTCCGCCCCGCCCCGGACCGCGACGCCGATCGTCGCGGCGGCGAGCGCCCCGGCGTCGTTGACCCCGTCGCCGACCATGATGACCGGCCCCCGCGCCGCCGCATCCTCCACCGCCCGCAGTTTGTCTTCCGGCGACGCCCCGCCGCGACAGGCCGCCGGCTCCACGCCGACCGCCGCCCCCACTCGCATCGCGATCTCCGGCGCATCGCCCGAGAGGATCTCGACCCGCCAGCCCAGCCGACGGATGGAGTCGATCGAGGCCGCCGCGTCCGCCCGCACGGCGTCGCCGACGCCCGCCACCGCCGCGACCACGCCGTCGCAGGCGATGAACACCGGACTGGCCCCCGTGGCGGCGATATCGACGGCGTCTCGTTGCCGTGACTCGGGAATCGCCACGCCGAACGCCTGCACCCCGTCCGCCGAGCCCACGGTGATGCGGCGACCGTCGACCACGCCTTCCATCCCGCGGGCGGAGGACGCCGCCTCGGACACGAGATGCTGCGACCAGACTGATTCGTCCGCGGCGCGGGTCAGGGCCTGCGCCACTGGATGCGCGCTGCCGGACTCCAGCGCGGCGGCGTGGGAGCGGAGCGTCTCATCGCCCCGCCACATCTGCACCACCGCCCGTCCCTCGGTGATCGTCCCGGTCTTGTCGAGGTACACCACGCCCGTCCGTCCGGCCAGCGATTCGACCACCGCCCCGCCCTTGATCAGGACGCCCCGTTGCGCCGCCCGGCCGATCGCCGCCACGATGGCCAGCGGCGTGGCGAGGCCGAGCGCACACGGACAGGTGATGATCAGCAGCGACAGCGCGTTCTCGAGCGCACGATCGCCATCGACGCGCGACCACGCCAGCGCGGTCACGCCCGCCAGCACGAGGACGGCGATCGCAAACACCCCCGCGATTCGATCCGCGAGGGAAACAATCGGCGCCCGTCGACGAGCCGAGTCCTCGACCAGTTGCATCAGGCGTCCCGCTCGCGTCTCCGTCCCCGCGCACTCCACCCGCACGCGGATCGGCGCGCCGAGATTCACATGACCTGCGCACACCCGCGCGCCGGGGGCCACGCCGAACGGCTGTGATTCTCCCGTCAGCCACGCCGCGTCAATCGACGACACGCCCGTCATCACCTCCCCGTCGATCGGCACGGTCTCGCCCGCCCGGACTTCGACCACGGCGTCGTGGGGCAGGGACTCGATCGGAACCTCGCGTCGTTGGTCGCCGTCGACGCGTCGCGCATGGCGGGGCGTCATGGCGTAGAGCAGATCCACGGCGTCGGCGCTCCTGCGTTGCTGCCGAAGCTGGATCCATCGTCCGACCAGCAGCAGGAAGACGAGGAGCGTGACGGAGTCGAAGTACACCTCGCCGACGCCCCGCACCGTGGCGAGCAGGCTCCAGGTCATGCCCGCCGTGAGGCCCACGGCGACCGGCACGTCCATGTTGATCGTCCTCGCCCGCACGGCGTGCAGGGCGTTGCGATAGAAGACCCGCCCGGGCCAGAGCAGAGCGACCAGGGTCAACCCCGCGCTCGTCCAGCGAAACAGCTCCGCAAACTCGCGTTCGATGCCGTGGAACATGCCCCCGTACAGTGCGAACGCCAGCAGCATGACGTTGCCCGCGATCGCCCCCGCCGCCGCGATGCGAACCATGTACCCGCGATCCTCCGCCGTCTGGAGCGCGGCGGCGCGGTCGTTGGTCAGGGCGTGCGGCGTGTAGCCGAGACCGGCGAGTCGTCGCGCGACTTCGGCGAGCGTGACGGTCTGGTCGTCCCAGATGAGACGAACAGTTCTCCGTCCGAGGTTGAGCCGCGCGTCGACGACGCCGGGGACAAGCCGGGGCAGACGCTCGATCAGCCAGAGACACGCCGCGCAGTGGACGCCCTCGAGGGCGAACTCCACCTGCGACACGCCTGTCCCTGTGCTTCGCACGAATCGCGCACGAAAGGCGGCGTCGTCAAACTCCTCGAAACGTCGATCCGCCGACGCGACCGCCGGGGCCGGGGCGCCATCGAGGGCCGCCTCGCGGAGGGCGTAGTACTGATCGAGTCCGCAGCCATGGATCGTCGCGTACACCGCCTGACAGCCGTGACAGCAGAACTGTTGCGCAGCCGACGGGTCGAGCAGGCCGCGCGGCACATCAGCGCCGCAATGCGCGCACGCGGCCATTCCGGCGGCGCGAGACACGGCGGAGATGGGCGCGTCGAGACTCGTCATGGCGATCCGTTCACTCCCCGGCGTCGCCTTCGGCGCAGCACGGCATCGTCGCGGCGTCGAGCCCGCGCACGCGTTCGACGGCGTTCGCCTCGACGGTCTGGTCCCGGACATCAAGCGTTTCCGCGTAGGCCGGCGCCCGGACGCGTCCGAACACGGTGAGGACGCCGATGATCACCAGAGAGGCCGCCGTGAGACGCGGGGCGTGACGTCGGAGCGGCGCGGCGAGACGCTGCACGCCGAGCCCGAGACCGAGCATGATCGGCACGGTCCCGGCCCAGAAGGCGACCATGGTGAGGGCGCCGGGAACCGGGCCGCCGGCGCCGGCGGCGCTGATGACGAACGCATAGAGCCAGCCGCAGGGGAGGAGGCCGGTGAGCCCGCCGATGACCAGCGGTTGCACGCCGCGCGGCAGACGGCGAGCGGTCGTCATGCCGGTCTGGAAGATCTGCTGCACCGGGCGCGGCAGGCGAAGGCAGCCGAAGCGGACGCCGGCCGACCGCAGGAGGGCGGCGACGCCGATCGCGATCATGGCGAATCCGGCGACGACCGCCGCGACGCGTCCCCAGCCGAGCGCGCCGCCGCCCAGGTCGATGGCGGCTCCGATCGCGCCGGAGACGGCGCCGAGCGTCGCGTACGCGCCGAGACGTCCGAGGTTGTACAACGCATGCGGCGTCCAGGGTCGTCGGCCCGCGACCGGCTGCCCGCTCACGCAGAGTGTCACAATCCCGCCGCACATGCCGGCGCAATGGAGCGAGCCGGCGAGGCTCGCGACGAAGACGGCGACGAGGAGGGTCGTCATGGTTCTTCCCGGACGACGTGAGTGGTTGGCGCGGGCGTCGTGACGACCTCCGGCGCATTCACATGTGCGATGACGACAAACGTGATGTTGACGCCGAGGCTCAGGACGGCGAGTCCGATGAGGGCCCCCGGCCAGAGCAGGAATCGTGCGATGCGTTTCATTGGTCCTTCTCCGTCTCGGCGGCGCCGTCAGTCGTGTTGGACGCGCCGGGGCTCCACGGGCCCTGAATGCGATACGTCATCGTCTGTTCGAAGGCGTGATCATCGGCGATGTGCAGATCGATCGACGCCGTGCCGCGCTCGAATATCGCCGCCGGCGTGAAGATCTGCACGTTCGCGACGCGGGTGGCTCCGGGTTCGATCGTGAACCGCGTGTCGCCGGCGAGGGATGCGTCGTCGACGCCCCGCAGGCCGAGCGCGAACGTCCGCATCTCCTCCGAACGGTTCACGACCTTGACGCGGAGATCGTTTCGGATGGCGCCGTCGGCGACCGTCTGGTAGGCGTCGGGTCCGGAGCGGAGGAGCGTGATGTCGGCCGGCTGTCGATTGAGCAGCACGAAGAGGAACGCCCCGGCGATGACGGCGAGGATGGCGGGGTAGATGAACACGCGGGGACGAATCAGGCTGGTTCGTCCGTCTTCCATCGCGGCGCGGGAGGAGTACCGGATGAGTCCGCGCGGGCGGCCGATGCGCTCCATGACGACGTCGCACGCGTCAATGCACTGCGCGCAGCCGATGCACTCCATCTGCAAACCGTCCCGAATGTCGATCCCGGTGGGACACGTCGTGACGCACATCCTGCAATCGATGCAGTCGCCGAGTTGCGGGAGCGCGACGTCGTCGCCCGTCTTCGCCCGCCGGGCCTTGCCGCGCGGCTCGCCCCGCTCCTCGTCGTAGCCGATGATCAGCGACTGCCGGTCGAGCATGACGGATTGCAGTCGTCCGTACGGACAGGCGACGATGCACGTCTGTTCACGGAACACGCCGAAGTTGAAGAGCATGGCGCCGGTGACGGCGAACACGAGCAGAAACGCGCCGGGATGCCGGAACGGCGACTGCGTCGTCCACTCAAACAGGCTGTCCGCCCCCACGAAGTAGGCGAGAAAGGTGTGGGCGAGGTGCAGGGAGACGATGAAGTAGACGGCGTACTTGAGCACCGTTCGAAACCCGCCCCGCTTCTTCCCCGGCCGCCCGCGGGCGTCCGGCGCGCCTTCGAAGAGTCGCTCGATGGGCCGATAGACGAACTCGAGATACACGGTCTGCGGACACGCCCAGCCGCACCAGACGCGGCCGAACAACGCGGTCACGAGAAACACGGCCACGAACACGCCGACCATGAACAGCATCAGAAGCAGCGTGTCGGTGGGAAGGAACGTGGCGCCGAAGAACGTGAACTCGCGCTGCGGCAGGTCGAGCAGGATCGCCGGCTTCCCGTTGATCGGGATCCACGGGAGCAGGTTGTAGATCGCCAGCAACGCGTACGCGACGAACCGTCGTCCCGTGAGGAACCGCCCGGGCGAGACGCGGGGATACAGCCAGCGCCGGGAGCCGTCGCGGTTCAGCGTCGACAGGACACGGTCGGCGGGATCGGATTGGGCGGTCGGGACGGACATGACGATGCGATCAGTTGAGACAACACGGGCGAGTGGCGCGCGATCGACTCACGCGGGCGGGTCGGCGTCCGCGCCGGACTCGTTGGACAACGGGGCCTCCGACGCATCAGACGTGGCGAACGTCTCCCAGGCGGGGAGGCGGCTGCCTTCCTGCTCCTTGGGGACGGCGGCGGTCCGGCCCCGCAGGCGGGCGACGTACGCGGAGAGGAGAATCCGCTGCGGTTCGCTCATGCGGTCCTTCCACGCGTTCATGCCGGTGCCGGTCACCCCGTCGGTGATCACGGTGAAGATGTCCGCCGGCTCGCTGACGTTCTTGTAGTAGTCGTCGGTCAGGTTGGGCCCGACGTTGCCGCCGCCGTCGGCGGCGTGACACTGCGAACAGTTGCCGACGAACATGCCCTCGGCCGCGGTCATCCACTCGTCGTTGGTCATGTACTGCAGAATGGTCGCGTTGTCGCCCTGGATGTCGCCGAGCTGGGCGAGCAGCTTCTCCACGTGTTTCGCGACCGACGCCTGGTACTCGTCCTCGATCGTCGGACCCGCGCCGAAGTGGAAGTACGGGTAGTAGACGATGGAGAACACGATGGAGGCGATCCACAGCCACGTCCACCAGCCGGGCAGCGGGTTGTCGTACTCACGGATCCCGTCGTATTCGTGATCCATCAGCATGTCGGCGTGCGGATCAGTCGCCGCGTCCGGACGGACGTCAGGGGCAGGGGCGGTCACGTCAGGACTCCTTCCGGTCTTCGCGCGGCGTGAGCGGCGCGTGGGGGTCGTCATGCAGGGGGATCTGCGCCGCCTTGTCGAAGTAGCCGCGCCGTTTCATCAGCACCCAGACCACCACGAACAGAAACACGACGAAGAAGATGATCAGCGCGATCTCGACGAACGAGAGCGCCCCGGGGGGCGTTTCGCCGCTCGACTTCGCGGCGGCGAGAAGCATCGTCAACCACGTCATGGCGTCGGCTCCTTCTCGTCCGCTTCAAACGCGCGGGCGACCTGCTCGGCGGCCGCATCGGGATCGGCGTAGAGATCGACGCCGAGCCGCTGGAGGTAAGCCACGAGCGCGATCATCTTGACGTCCGCGAGTCCCTCCGGCACGGCGTCCACGCCGTCCTGGGTGCGGATCTCGTCGATCATCGCGTCCGCCTGGGCGCGGGCGACGGCCGCCGCGTCCGCCTGCTCGACCTCGGTGTACGGCACGCCGAGCATGACCATCGCGTTGACCCGGCCCGCGATCGCGTCGTAGTCGAGCGGCTCCTCGAGGAGGTGCGGGTAGTTGGGCATGATGGAGCCCTTGGTCATCGACTTCGGCTCCACCATGTGACGGATGTGCCAGACGTGGGAGTACTTTCCGCCGACCCGCTGGAGATCGGGACCGATGCGCCGGGAGCCCCACTGGAACGGACGGTCGTAGACGAACTCGCCGCCGAGGCTGAAGTCGCCGTAGCGATCGGTCTCGGCCCGGAGCGGACGGATCATCTGGGAGTGGCAGTTGTAGCAGCCCTCCGCCACGTAGATGTCGCGCCCGATCAGCTCGAGCGGCGTGTACGGCTTGACCGTGTCGATGGTGGCGACGTTGGACTTGATGACGAACGTCGGAATGATCTCGAAGAGCGAAGCGACGACGACCGCGACGATCGTCCACAACGTGAGCTTGACCGGGAAGGCCTCCCACGCGCGGTGCCAGCGGAGCTGGGCGAAGACGTCGATCTTCTTCGCGACCTCCATGACCGCCGCGTCTTCCAGTCGGCTGCGGGCCGGCTTCGGCGCGCGGGGTTCGTGCACGAGCGGCGCCGCGGTGTGGACCGGCTCGTCGTATTCAGCCGGACGAGCCCGCCAGGTCATGACGAGGTTGTACGCACAGAGCAGAGCCCCGCCGAGGTAGAGCGTCCCGCCAAGCACCCGGACCCAGTAGAAGGGCATGAGACGCTGGACGGTCTCGACGAAGTCGGGGAAGGCGAGCATGCCCTTGTCGTCCGCCGCCAGCCACATCAGACCCTGCGTCACGCCCGCCACGTAGATCGGCAGGATGTACAGCACGATGCCGACGGTGGCGATCCAGAAGTGCGCGGCCATCAGCGTCTTGCTGAACAGGGGCGCCTGATAGAGACGCGGGGCCAGCCAGTACACCATGCCGAAGGTCATGAAGCCGACCCACCCGAGCGCGCCCGCATGGACGTGGGCGATCGTCCAGTCGGTGTAGTGCGACAGGGCGTTGACGCTCTTGATGGACAGGAGCGGACCCTCGAAGGTCGACATCCCGTAGAAGGTGATGCCGACGAGGAAGAACTTGAGGATGGGGTCGTCAAGGACCTTCCGCCAGGCGCCGCGCAACGTCAGCAGCCCGTTGATCATCCCGCCCCACGACGGCATCCAGAGCATGACGGAGAACAGCATGCCGAGCGTGGACGCCCACGCCGGCAGCGCGGTGTAATGCAGGTGGTGCGGTCCGGCCCAGATGTAGATGAACACCAGCGACCAGAAGTGAACGATCGAGAGCCGGTACGAGAACACCGGCCGGTTCGCCGCTTTCGGCAGGAAGTAGTACATCATGCCGAGAAACGGCGTGGTCAGGAAGAAGGCGACCGCGTTGTGGCCGTACCACCACTGCATGAACGCGTCCTGCACGCCGGCGTAGATCGGATAGCTCTTCAGCCACGTCGCGGGCAGGGACAGGTTGTTGAAGACGTGCAGCACCGTGATCGCCACGACCGTCGCGATGTAGAACCAGATCGCCACGTAGATGTGCCGCTCGCGCCGACGCATGATCGTCCCGAAGAAGTTCCACGCGAAGGCGAGCCACACCACGGCGATCGCGATGTCGATCGGCCATTCGAGCTCCGCGTACTCCTTGCCCTGCGTGTAGCCGAGCGGGAGCGTGATCGCGGCCGCGACGATGATCGCCTGCCAGCCCCAGAAGTGGAACCCGCTCAGCCTGTCGGAGAACATCCGGGTCTTGAGCAGACGCTGGGTCGAGTAGTAGACCGCCGCGAAGATCGCGTTGCCCGCGAACGCGAAAATGACGGCGTTCGTATGCAACGGCCGGAGCCGCCCGAACGTCAGCCAGGGCTGGTCCAGGAAGGCCAGCGTCTTCGGGTCAATGTTCAGGGCGGGCAGGACCAGCTGCAGGGCGATGATCACGCCCACCAGCATCCCGACCACGCCCCACAGAATCGTCGCCGCCGTGAACTTCCGCACGATCGCGTCGTCGTAGACGAAGGAATCGAGCCTCGTCGCCGGCGCGGCGTCGGTGGTGACAGTCGTATCGCTCATCCGAACCTCTCAACGTAACGGTCGGCGTCTGGCGCCGATTGGACCGCCCGTCTCTGCGGGCCTCGAACCTCACCCGGCCCGGGGGCCGGGTCACCTCGAACGGAAACGGGCACGCGTCAGCGCCAGGCCCGTTTCCCGTCCGTTGAACCGTCCGGATGATCACCGAACGGCTCGACACGCGGCATGGGGAAACCGCCCCGTTCGTGCAGCCGCGCAATCCTGTCGATTTCATCACGGGCCTTCCCGAAGGCGCTGCGAATCGCGCGTTCGATCACCGCGCGGCAGCTCTCGCCGCCGCCGACCGAATCGGACACGGTGATCTCCCGGGTCGCGAGCATCACATCCACCCGGACCCGGCACGCCGGCGACGGTCCGTCGACGCCGCGGGCGTCCACGCGCACCCGGCAGTCGCGGATCAGACCGAGACCGCCGTCCAGACGCGCGGCCTCCGCCCAGCACAGCGACTCGATCACGTCGCACACACGCATGTCCCGAAATGTCACCTGAACGGGAATATCCACGTGACATATTTCGCCCCGATCAGGACGACGTCGCTATGGGAAATCGACCCCGTTCGTCCCCGGCCCCGGCGCGATCCGCGGCTCAGGCCTCCGCCAGGCCCTCGCGAATCGCAAAGCGCACGAGTTCGCCTCGATCGTGGATATCGAGCTTCGCCATGATCTTCTCGCGGTGACCGTCCACGGTCTTGGGACTGCGGCACAGCGCCTCGGCGATCTCGCTCCTCGTCATCCCGCGTCCGATCATCCGCAGCACTTCCTGCTCACGATCCGTCAGATCATCGAGCCGCGTCGTCGGGGGGGCCGGCGCGGCGCCCCGCGGACGCGGCCCGGCCGGCTTGCAGCGGGCCTGCACCTTCGGACCAAACGCGAATTTCCCGCGCGTCACGTCCCGGATGCCCTCGACCAGATCGTCCGTCTCGTCGGACTTCGAGAAGTACCCCCACGCCCCCGCCCGCACTGCCGCGCTGATGTAGTGATCGCGGATGTGCGCACTGAGAAAGATCACCCGGACCTCCGGGTCCAGCCGCCGGATCTCGTCCGCGGATTCGAATGGATCGGGGCCTGGCATCTCGATATCCAGCAGCACCACATTCGGCGATTCGCTCCGCACCACGTGGACGAGATCGTCCGCGGTGGTGAGGTGGCCGATGCACTCGATGTCCCGTTCGAGATCGAACCGCGCCCGCAGCCCGTTCACGAGGAGGTCGTGGTCGTCGACACAGAGCACTCGAATGGCGTTGGACATGAGCGTCCTCCCTACTCCTGATTGTACCCGGTTCACCCTGCGCGAGGTCAGGAACGCTCAACGTCAAGCCGGCGGACGGCCTCGCCGACCTGATCACGGACGAGTTCAAAGTCGAACATATCATCGACGACGATCGCGCCGAGTCGACTCCACGCGCGGGCGTCCGGTCCGCACGCGATCACCTGTCGGCCGGACCGCTGGAGAAACCGCTGGACCGCGCTCACGTCAGTCCCCGACGGCGAGGTCGCCCAGATGCGATGTTCCGCCGGATCGCCCGTCGCGCCCCGTCGCACCTGCAGACCGGCCTGCTGGAAGAATGTCGCCATCATCGTCGCAATACGATCATCCTCGATCGAGATCATCACGACCGGCGGACCTTCGTCGCCGTCATCGCTCAGCCCCCCCTCCTCCCGGTCGGGAACGGCCGGGAACAGCACCGTGACCGTCGTTCCGTGTCCGGGAGCCGAATCGATCATCGCCTCACCGCCCGCCGCGGACACGATGCCGTGCACCAGCGCCAGTCCCAGCCCCGTGCCCCGACCCCGGTCCTTCGTCGAATAGAACGCTTCGAACGCCCGGGCCCGGACGTCCGCCGGCATGCCGGACCCGTTGTCGACGACCCTCAACGACACGCGGTCTCCGGCGGCGTCACGCTCCACCTCGATCCGCACGCGTCCGTCCTCGCCCACGGCGTCGCCTGCGTTGACGAGGAGGTTCAACGCGACCTGGGTCAGCCGGTGCGGCGCCACGGTGATCGGCGGCAGGTCGGTGGGCATCGACACCGCCAGCCGCACGTGGCGCGGCAGGCTGCGTTGCAACAGCGGACCGACCTGGTCCCACCACGTCGCAAGGTCCGTTCGTCCTCCCGACGCCTGCGCATCCCGCGGATCGAGGGCGAGCAGATGCAGCCCGTCGGTCAATTGCTGAAGGTAGGACACCGAATCACGGATCGCCCGTACGTGTCGCTGAGCCGCCTCGGGCAATGACGCCGCCTCCAGCGCGTCCAGCCGCGCCCGCAGCGGGAGCAGTACGTTGTTCATGTCATGCCCGAGCCCCGCCGCGAGCGAACCGATGGACGCCAGTCGGTCCGCCTGTCGCAGCCGCTCTTCCGCCCGCTGCCGCTCCGTGAGATCGCGGACCACGCCCACGAACACATGAAGGTGGTCCACTTCGCTGACCGCCAGGTCCATCGGGAACGTGCTGCCGTCGCGACGCAGGCCGGTCACCTCGCGCCCGATGCCGATGATCTTCGCGTCGCCCGTGTTCAGGTAGTTGTCGACGTACCCCTGGTGTCCGTCCGCATACGGCGCCGGCATCAGCATCTCGACCCGGCGGCCGATCATTTCCGCGGCGTCGTATCCGAAGATCTGCTCGGCGGCCGGATTCACATCCTGAATGACGCCGCGACGGTTGATCGTGATGATCCCGTCGATCACGGTGTCGAGCACGGCCCGAAGATGATCGGCCTCGGCGATCGTCGTGCGGGACGAAGAAGAGTCGGTCGGCGTATCGCTCACGCCGTCATCTTACGACGCGGGGCCGGACTCGGGGATGGAGGAGCGCACCCGCAGCGCGACGAGGGTCTGGTCATCCTCCGGCCGCGCTCCGTCCAGATGATCGCGGACCGCCCTTAGGATCGCGTCGACGGCCGCCCGGGCGTCGTCGCCGGCGTCGCGGATGACCGCCTGAAGCCGGTTCGCGCCGAATAATTCGCCCCCGATCGGCCGCACTTCGAGCACGCCGTCGGTGATCAGGACGATCAGCTCATCATCAGCGCAGCGATGTGTTGCATTCTCGTACCGCTCATCCGCAAGAACGCCGAGCGGCACGCCGCCGACCGCGTCGAGCTCCAGGAGCGTTCCGGAGCGTCGGACGAGCGCCGGCGGATGGCCGGCCGTCGCGTATTCGATCGTCCGGGCCGTCGCATCGAAGACCAGCATCGTCGCGGTCACGAAGCTCCGTTCAATCGGCGTCGCACACAATTGCCCGTTGAGCTCCGTCAGCACGCGCCCCGGATCGTCATGACCGCCGGGAATGTTCCAGAGCCCGCCCCGCAGCATCGCCATCACGACCGCCGCGGCCGGACCGTGGCCCGAAACGTCCGCAATCAGAACCCCCCACCGCCCCCGCGGATCGCCGTCGGGCGGGGCAAGAAACGCGTACATGTCGCCGCCCGCCCGATCGAACGTCTCGTAGCTGACGGCGACGTCGAGTCCGTGCGCGGCGGGCGCTTCGGACGGCAGCAGCGCACGCTGAATCCGACCGATCCGCTCCACCTCGCGATCGAAGTATTGATTCGCCGTCTCCAGCACCGAGTCGTACCGACCCAGCAACCAGAAACACGCAAACCCCGTCACCCCCAGCGTCAGCAGACCGACCACGCCGCTCGCGATGAGCACCGGACGCGTCATCGTCTCCGCCCGGCTGAGCAGCCCGTACTCCGGCTGATGCACGAGCAGGCGCCCTCCCAGACTCGGCAGCGGCGCCGTCGCGATGTAATGCACGCCATCCGCAAGAAAGCTCATCTCGCCGCCGATGATCCGCTCCCGCGGGGTATCACGAAGATCGACCGCCTCGCCCCCCAGATCGCGGAAGGCGACGTCGCTCAGATCCACGCCCCGCAGCGAGGGATCCTGATCCAGATCCGGATGACAGAGGATCCGATCGTCCGCATCGAGGATGCACATGAAGCCGGCCGCCTCCAGTTCGGCGTCCTCGACCAGCGTCTGCAGCTGCGACCAGTTCTCCGAGCCGAACGCGGCCTCCATGATTTCGAGTCGGTCGATCAGACCCGCGTACCGCTCCGCGAAGTTGACGTTGTCCTCGATCACCCGCGCGGCGATCCGCTGGGCCATGTGATGACGCACGATCCGGAAGGTCCCGAGCCAGCCGATCGTCAGGATGATCGCCTGCGAGACGAGGATCGCGGTCACGAGGACCGTGCGGGATTTCAGACGAGGAAGCGTCGGTTTCATGCGGGACTCCGGAGTAATCGCTCCGGGCTGCGAACCGGCTCGCGCGAGTGAATATTTCGTGACGGACACGCTTGACCGCCGGGAATCGCGATCTAGGATCTCGTGACATGTTCTCGATCGCCATCCATCACCGCCACCATCATCACCACCTCCCCCGCGGGAGTCGGCGATGGCACGGCGGCTGATCGATCTCTGATCGGACCCCCTGAACCACCCGCGCCGGCTTCGAGCCGGCGTTTTCGGTTTTTGGGCGTTCCCGAAACCGTCGCCGCTCGAGCCGGACGCCCCTTCCGCCGGAGCCGGCCCATGACGCCCGCCTCAGATCCCCGCATCCTCCGACTCGCCATCCCCAAGGGACGCATGGCCGACGGCGTCGTGCGCCTGCTGAGCGACGCCGGCGTCGGCGTCCGCGTGAGTTCGCGCGGGTATCGGCCCGCGATCGCCTGGCCGGACTGCGATGTCAAGATCCTCAAGCCTCGCGCCATCATCGGCATGCTCCATGTCGGCGCCCGCGACCTCGGCTTCGCCGGCGCGGACTGGGTCGCGGAGGACGACGCCGATCTGGTCGAGATCCTCGATACGGGACTCGATCGGGTCCGCCTCGTCGCCGCCGCGCCGGAGGCCATCCTCGAGAACGGCGCCCTGCCGGATCGTCCGCTGGTCGTCGCCTCGGAATACATGAACCTGACCCGCGCGTGGACCGAGCGGCGGGGCCTTGACGCCACGCTGCTTCGCTCGTTCGGCGCGACCGAGGTGCTGCCGCCCGAAGACGCCGACTGCATCGTGGACAACACCGCGACCGGCGCCACGCTCGACGCCAATCACCTCGACATCATCGATGAACTCATGACGTCGACCACTCGCCTCTACGCGTCGCGGGCCGCCATGGATCGGCCCGAAACCCGCGCCCGCATCGAGGACTTCGCCATGCTCCTCAACTCGGTCCTCGAAGCGCGGCGTCGCGTGATGGTCGAGATCAACGTCGCCGCGGATCAACTCGCCGAGGTCGTCGACATCCTCCCGTGCATGCGCGAACCCACCGTCGCCCCCATGCATGGCGAAGGCGGCTACGCGGTCAAGGCCGCGATTCTTCGCGCGGACCTGCCGACCCTGATCCCCGCGATCAAGGCCGCCGGCGGCGCCGACATCGTCGTCAATACGCCCGAGCAGATCGTCCCATGACCGCCGCCGAACGCGCGACCGCCGCCCCCCCGCTTCAGCCCGCCGCGCGGCTGCAGGGCCTGCGCCCGTACCAGCCGCCGGACCGGAGCGGTCCGGCGCGGCTGTGGCTTGATCTGAACGAGGGCGCGCCGGATCCCGACGTCCTCGACGCCGCCCGCGCACGAATCGACGCCGACGCCCTCTGTCGCTACCCGGACGCCGGTCCGCTCGAAGCCGAGATCGCCGCCGCGTGGGACATGGCGCCGGAAGGCGTCGTGGTGACCAACGGCGGGGACGAGGCGATCGATCGCGTCTGCCGCGCCGTCCTCGGGCCGGGCGATGTCGCCCTGCTGCACACGCCGACCTTTGAGATGATCGACCGCAGCGTGCGACTCGCCGGGGCCGAGGTCCGTCGTTCGCCGTGGGAGGACGGCGCGTTTCCTGTCGACGCCTTTCAGGATGCGATCGACAAACGCACGCGACTGATCGCGCTGGTGACGCCGAACAATCCCACCGGCGGTGCGATTCGAACCGACGTCCTGCTCGATCTCGCTCGATCGGCGGAGAGCGTGGGCGCCGTTGCGCTGATCGATCTCGCCTACGTTGAGTTCATGGATGAAGACGCCACCGCCGCGCTGCTCGAGCGCCCCAATGTCGTCGTCATCCGCACCTTCTCGAAGGCGCTCGGTCTCGCCGGACTGCGGGTCGGCTGCGCCCTGACGACGCCGACCATCGCGACGTGGCTCCGCACCGTCGGCGGGCCGTTCCCCGTGTCCGCGCTGTCCCTCGCCGTCGCGTCCGAAGCGTGGCGACGACGGGATCAGCGGGCCTCATTCATCGACCGGGTGCGACGGGAGCGGACGACGCTGATGGATCTGCTCGCCCGGGCCGGCGTGGATCCCGCCCCGTCCGCCGCGAACTTCGTCACCGCCCGCATCGCGCCGCCCGCCGATCCCCGGGTCATCGCCGCCGCCCTCGCCGAGCGCGGCGTTGCGGTGCGGGTCTGGGGCGCTGGCGCGCCGCTCGCCGACCGACTCCGCATCACCCTCCCCGGCGACGACGACGCGTTCGCTCGTCTCACCACCGCCCTTGACGCCTGCCTGCCCGAACCGGAGGCCCACCCATGACGCTCCCCCGACGCACCGCCCGCGTGCAGCGAACCACGCTCGAGACCGACATCACCGTCGAACTCGCGCTTGACGGCGCCGGGGCCGCGGACATCCGCACCGGCCTCGGCTTCCTCGACCACATGCTCACCGCCCTCGCCCGACACGCCCGGTTCGATCTCACCATCGCGGCGACCGGCGATCTCCAGGTTGACGATCACCACACCGTCGAGGACTGCGCACTCGCCCTCGGCCAGGCGATCGACGAAGCCCTCGGCGACCGGCGGAGCGTCGGTCGTTTCGGCTCCGCCTACGCCCCGCTCGACGAGGCCCTCGCGCGGACGGTCCTCGACCTTTCCGGTCGTCCGTCGGCGTGCGTCGATCTCGGGTTCCGGCGTGAGATGCTCGGCGACGTCGCGACGGAGAACCTCAACCACTTCTTCCAGTCGCTCGCCGTCGGCGCGCGGTCCACCTTGCACGTCGACGTTCTGCGGGGCGAGAACGACCACCATCGGGCGGAAGCCGCGTTCAAGTCGGCCGCGCTCGCGTTTCGCGCCGCCGTCGCCCGCAACGACACCGATGACATCCCCTCGACCAAAGGGACGCTGACATGAGCGGAGTTCTGATCATCGACACGGGCGTCGCCAACACCGCGTCCGTCGCCGCCGCGCTCCGCCGGGCCGGCGCCGCCGTGACGCTCACGGCGGACGCGGGCGCCGCCGCCCGGACCGATCGACTGGTGCTTCCCGGCGTCGGCGCCTTTCGCGCCGGCATGGAGCGGCTGCGCGACCAGGGTCTCGCCGATGTCCTGCGTGATCGCCTTGATCAGGGTCGCCCGACGCTGGCGATCTGCCTGGGCATGCAGCTCCTCTGCCGCGCATCGGAGGAGTCGCCCGGCGTGGGCGGTCTGGGCGTGATCGACGCCGACCTGCAACGCTTCCCAGACGACGTTCGTCGACCGCAGTTCGGCTGGAACACCGTGACGGCGGACGAGGATTGCTCCTTGCTGCAGACCGGGGCCGCGTACTTCGCCAACAGCTACCGACTCGTCGAAGCCCCGCCCGGCTGGCGCGTCGCCCGCGCGGATCACGGCGGACCGTTCATCGCCGCGCTCGAGCGGCGCGGCGTCCTCGCCTGCCAGTTCCACCCCGAACTCTCCGGACGATGGGGCGCGGGACTGATCGACCGCTGGCTCGTGCGCGCCGTGGAGGCCGCCCCATGCTGACCCGACGCATCATTCCGTGTCTCGACATCCGCGACGGGCGCGTCGTCAAGGGCGTGCAGTTCGCCAACCTCCGCGACGCCGGCGATCCCGTCGAGAACGCGGTGCGCTATGAACAGGAAGGGGCGGATGAACTCGTGATCCTCGACGTCGCGGCGACCGGCGAGAACCGCACCGCGGCGCGGGAGACCGTCAGCGCCGTCCGGGAGCGGCTCGCCATTCCGCTGACCGTCGGCGGCGGCGTGCGCACGCTGCATGACGCGCTCGCCCTGCTCGCCGCGGGGGCGGACAAAGTCGCCGTCAACACGGCCGCGGTCACACGCCCGGCGATCATCGGCGACCTCGCGGCGCGGGTGGGCGCGCAGTGCGTCGTCCTGGCGGTCGACGCCGCCCAACGTGCGGACGGGTCCCCCGGCTGGGAGGTCGTCACTCACGCCGGCGCGCATCGCACCGGGATCGACGTGGTCGACTGGGCGCGGGCGGGCGTCGAACATGGCGCAGGCGAGATCCTCCTCACGAGTTGGGACCGCGACGGCACCCGCGCGGGGTACGACCTTGATCTGCTCGCCGCCGTGAGCCGCGCCGTCGCCGTTCCGATCATCGCCTCCGGCGGCGCCGCGTCGCCGGACCACATGGTCGACGCGTTCCGCGCCGGGGCGGACGCGGTGCTCGCCGCGTCCATTTTTCACGACGCCGAACTTACTGTCGGCGCGGTCAAGTCTCGTCTCGCCGCCGCCGGCGTGGAGGTTCGCACGACATGATCATTCCTTCGATCGATCTCATGGACGGCGCTGCAGTTCAGTTGGTGGAGGGCCGCGAGAAGGTCCTGGACGCCGGCGATCCGCGTCCGCTGGCGGAACGGTTCGGCGTGGTGGGCGAGATCGCCGTCATCGACCTTGACGCCGCGCTCGGACAGGGCGACAACCGCAACGTGATCCGCGACCTGCTCACCCGCGCGCCATGCCGGGTCGGGGGCGGGATCCGCGATGTGCAGACCGCGATCGATTGGCTCGACGCCGGAGCCCGGAAGGTGATCCTCGGAACCGCCGCGCGTCCCGAGATTCTGCGCGAGCTGCCGCGCGACCGGGTCATCGCGGCCGTCGATGCTCGCCATGACGAGGTCGTCGTGGAGGGCTGGACCAGGGGCGCGGGGGCTCGGCTCGACGACCGGATCGCCGAACTCCGCGAGTACGTCGGCGGCTTCCTCGTGACCTTTGTCGAACGCGAGGGCCGCATGGGCGGTCTTCCCGTCGAACGCATTCGCGCGCTCCGCGCACTCGCGGGCGAGGCGGAACTCACGGTCGCCGGGGGCGTGCAGGGCCCGGAGGATATCGCCGCCGCGGACCAGGCCGGGGCCGACGCCCAGGTCGGCATGGCGCTGTACACCGGCGCGATCTCCCTCGCCGACGCCTTCGCCGCGCCGCTCACGACCGATCGTACCGACGGGCTCTGGCCGACCATCGTCGCCGACGAGCGCGGCGTCGCCCTCGGGCTCGCCTACTCCAGCCGCGCCACCCTCGCCGAAGCGATCGATTCCCGCCGGGGCGTGTATCACTCCCGCTCGCGCGGCGGACGCTGGGCGAAGGGCGAGACCTCGGGCGCCGTTCAGACCCTGCTCGCCGTCGACGCCGACTGCGACCGCGACGCCCTCCGCTTCACCGTCCGTCAGGCGGATCCGGGATTCTGTCATCGCAACACCCGCACCTGTTTCGGCGAAGAACCAAACACACTCGCCGCGCTGGAGCGAACGATCCGCGCCCGGATCACCGACGCGCCGGCCGGCTCGTACACGCGGCGGTTGCTGGACGATCCGACGCTTCTTCGCAGCAAGTTGATCGAGGAGGCCGCGGAGCTCGCCGCGGCGGACAACGCGGGCGACGCTTCCTGGGAAGCCGCTGACGTGCTGTACTTCGCACTGGTCGCCGCGCTCGGACGTGGGGCCGCGTTGACCGATATCGAAGCCCGCCTGCGCGAGCGGGCCCGCAAGATCACGCGTCGTCCCGGCGACGCCAAGCCGACCGTGACCGGAGACGTCTCATGACAACCCGACTACGCCGCGTTTCCGCCGAAGACGCCCTCCGGCGCGACGTCCCTGTCGTCGCCGCCGACACCGACGCCCAGGCCCGCGTGATCATCGAGGCCGTCCGGCGGGACGGGATCCGCGCGCTCCGCACCTATGCGTCCATGTTCGACGAGCGGACGGACCGCGAGCCGCTTGTCCTCGGACGCGACGCGATGCACGCCGCGCTCGCGGGACTCGACCCCGATGACCGCGCCGCCCTCGAAAGCGCGGCCCAGCGCATCCGGACCTTCGCCGAGGCGCAGCGGGAGGCCGTCCGGCCCGTGGAGGTTCCCGTGCCGGGCGGCGCGGCGGGCC
Source organism: Phycisphaerales bacterium (assembly GCA_965227335.1). Lineage (GTDB taxonomy): Bacteria > Planctomycetota > Phycisphaerae > Phycisphaerales > SM1A02 > CBDDFV01. The sequence continues at coordinate 721,301 of CBDDFV010000009.1, read as the reverse complement.
ACACGATCGAACCGGTCGACGCCGCGGGCTGCTACGCCCCCGCGGGTCGGTATCCGCTTCCCTCCTCGGTGCTGATGACCGCGATCACCGCTCGCGCTGCCGGCTGTCGTCGGGTCGTGGTCGCCTCGCCCGGCGCCCATCCGGTGATGCTGGCCGCCGCCGCGCTGGCCGATGCGGACGAGTTCCTGGCGATCGGGGGCGCGCACGCGATCGCCGCCCTCGCGTACGGCTTCGACGACTTCTCCCGCTGCGACGTCATCGCGGGTCCGGGCAACCGGTGGGTGACCGCGGCGAAACGACTCGTCAGCGGCGACGTCGGCATCGACATGCTCGCGGGGCCTTCGGAACTCGTCGTGCTCGCCGATGATGCGGCGGATCCCGACCTCGTCGCCGCGGACCTGCTCGCGCAGGCGGAGCATGACGTGGACGCGATTCCGATTCTCGTCACGACGAGCGGGCGTCTCGCCGCCGCCGTCGACGAGGCGCTGACGCGGCGACTCGAGACGCTGACCACCCGCGACACCGCCGCCGCCGCGCTGCGGAACGGGTTCGTCACGATCGATCCGAATCTGGATCGCTGTCTCACGGTCGTCGATGCGCTCGCGCCGGAGCACCTCGAAGTCATGACCGCCGACGCCGCGCAGGCGGCGGGCCGGATTCGCAACGCAGGCGGCGTGTTCATCGGGGCGGGGTCCGCCGAGGTGCTCGGCGACTACGGGGCCGGCCCGAATCACACGCTCCCCACGGGCGGCTCCGCCCGGTTCGAGGCGGGCCTCTCGGTGATGCACTTCCTCCGGCTGCGTACGTGGCTCCGCGTCGATGATCCGGGCGCGGCGGCGGGCATGGTGGCCGACACCGCGCGAATCGCGATGATGGAGGGATTGGCCGGACACCGGGCCGCGGCGGACCTCCGCCGCGCGTCGATCACGTCGTCGTCCGGCGACTGAGGAAAGGCGCATCGATGTCCGAGGCTCCGAACGACCCGCTCGCCCCGCGTCCCCTGCCCGTCCTGCGGGCGATGATCGACGCCGTCGACCATGAGGTGCTCCAGCTGTTGTCGCAGCGGAATGCGATCGTGGCGGAAGTCGCGGCGTACAAGCGCGCCCACCGCGGTCGGATCCGTGATCACCAGCGGGAACGGGAGGTGCTCGACGACCGACGCGCCCGTGCGACCCCGCTCGGGCTGAATCCCGACACGATCGAAAGCATGTGGCGTCTCGTTCTCTGGGCGAGTCGCGACCGGCAAGCCGCGCTTCGGGCCGAGGTCCCGCCCGACATCGAGCCCCGTTCCGTGGCGATCATCGGCGGATCGGGCCAGATGGGACGGTGCCTCGCCGGACTGTTCGGCGACCTTGGCCATCCCGTCATGATCGCGGACGTCGACACCTCGCTGCGTCCAGTCGACGCGGCGGGCGCGGCGGACGTCGTCATCATCTCCGTCCCCATCGACGAGACGGTCCGTGTGATCGCCGAGATCGGGCCGCACGTTCGAGACGACGCGCTCCTGGCCGATGTGACTTCCACGAAGTCGGCGCCCGTCGCCGCGATGCTCGAACACAGCCGCGGGTCGGTGGTCGGACTTCACCCGCTGTTCGGACCGTCGGTCCACTCGCTGCAGGGGCAGCGGGTCGCGCTCACGCCGGGTCGGGGCGAGGCGTGGGCGGCGTGGATGGAGCAGATGCTGGGGGCCCGCGGCCTGCAGATCGTCCGGACCACGCCGGAGGCGCACGACGAAGCGATGGCCGTCGTGCAGGTGCTGACGCACTTCATGACCGAAGTCTCCGGACTCGCGATGGCGACGCTCGATCACTCGCTCGAGGAAACGCTCGCGTTCTCCTCACCGGTCTACCTGATGGAGCTGCTGATGACCGCGCGTCACTTCGGACAGTCCGCGGATCTCTACGGCGCCATCCAGATGTCGAACCCGTCGACCCCCGCGGTGACGGATGCGGTCCGCCAGGCCGCGGAGCGGCTGCACGCGATCGTCAACGCGGGCGACCGGGCCGCCCTCAACGAGACCTTCGAGACGGTGCGGGCGTACTTCGGAGACTTCACGCTGCAGGCGATGGAGCAGTCATCGTTCCTCATTGACCGTCTGGTCGAACGCGCCTGAGCCGCGCGTCCGGTTCTCGGACCTCCGGCCCGCAGCCGGTTCCGTTTGTACGACCGCCCCCGCCTGGATCCCACGATCCGACGCCCGGGATCCGCGCATCGGCCCCGGCGGCATCCGACGGTTGAGGACGGGAACCGGGACCTGTGGGAGGGTCGACAGGATGAGTCATCGCACGCTGTATCGTGATCGAGCCGGCTTCACGCTGATCGAGATCCTGATCGTCGTGGTCATTCTCGGCATCCTCGCCGCGATCGTCATTCCGCAGATCGCCGGCATGTCCGAAGAGGCGCGCCGGAGCTCCTTCGCCGCGAGCGTCAAGAAGTTCGCCGAGGCGGTCGAAAGATTCCGCATCGAGAACGGGACCTACCCGGAGGACGCGTCGTCGGGCGTGATCCCCGCGGGATTCGACGAATACATCCTGCAGTCGAACTACGAACGCCCCACGCCCCTCGGCGGCGTCTGGGACACCGAACTCAACTCGATGGGCGTGACCTCCGCCATCGGCGTCCACTTCAACGACGGCTCCGACCCCGGCGCGGCGTACATGACCCAGGTCGACGCCATCATCGACGACGGCGACCTCGCCACCGGCGCCTTCCGCGAACTGCAGGCGACGCGGTACTACTGGGTCCTCGCCGACTGACGGGCCCGGTCACGCGGGCGGGACCTATACTGTCAGGCGTGAGATCCATCCCCCATGCCAGCCTGACGATTGTCGCCGCCCTCCTCGCGGCCGTCCCTTGCTCCGCGGACGACCCCGCCGCGCCTGACGTGATCGAGACCTCGACCGAGGGCATGGCGTGGGTTCCCGGCGGCGAATTCGAGATGGGCTGGGACGGACCGGAGGGTCGCTTTGACGAACGTCCGGCCCACCCGGTCCGGGTCGACGGTTTCTGGATCGACGTCACGGAAGTGACCAACGCCCAGTTCCGCGTCTTTGTGGAGGCGACCGGCTACGTCACCACCGCGGAGCGGGCGCCGCAATGGGAAGATCTCAAGCAGCAGCTTCCTCCCGGGACGCCGAAGCCGCCCGACGAGGTTCTCGTCGCCGGTTCGCTCGTGTTCACGCCGCCGGACCATGCCGTCGATGTTCGCAACCATGCGCAGTGGTGGACGTGGGTTCCCGGCGCGTCGTGGCGTCACCCGGAGGGACCGGGCAGCACGATTGACGGGAAGGACGATCTCCCGGTCGTGCACGTCTCGTGGAACGACGCCGCGGCGTACGCGAGGTGGGCGGGCAAGCGGCTGCCGACGGAAGCGGAGTGGGAGCGGGCCGCGCGGTTCGGGCGCGACAGCGCGAAGTTCATCTGGGGCGACGAGTTGACGCCCGACGGCGTCCACCATGCGAACATCTGGCAGGGCGTCTTCCCCCATCGCAACACCGCGGCGGACGGCTACGCGGGGCTGGCCCCGGTCCGGTCATATCCGCCGAGCAAACTCGGTCTGTACGACATGGCGGGGAACGTCTGGGAATGGACGACCGATCAGTTCCGACCCGACGCGTACCAGCAGCGGACCGCGGATCTCCAGCCCGGGGGCTGCTGCGTGAATCCGACCGGGCCCGCGACCAGCGCCGATCCCCGCAATCCGTACGCGTCGGTGTCGCGGGTGCAGAAGGGCGGCTCCTTCCTCTGTCACGCGAGCTATTGCGAGAGCTACCGGCCCAGCGCGAAGATGGCGACGCCGCCGGACTCGGGAATGAGCCACCTCGGCTTCCGCTGTGTGGCCGATGCGCCGCCGCCCGCTCGTCCGCCGGTCACAGACGCCGGGTCATGAACACGCTGTTGGGATCGTCGACGTAATCGCCGAACGGTCCGCACGGGCGAAAGCCGTGCCGGGCGTAGAGCGTGCGGGCGGGAATGAACGCGTCCTGCGCGCCGGTCTCGAGACTGAGCCGCGTGTAGCCGCGCTCGACCGCGATCCCGATGAGGTGCTGCAGCACTGCGGCTCCGACCCCCCGCCGGCGCCAGGCGTGCGCCGTGCGCATCGACTTGATCTCGCCGTGCTCCCTGTCCAGCTCACGAAGCGCGCCGCATCCGACCAGGTCGCTTTCACGCCAGGCCGACCAGAACGCGATATCCGGTCGTCGCAGGGCGGCGAGATCAAGGGCGTGGGTGCTTTCAGGCGGCGCGTGGCGGGTGACGTCAGCGATGTGCTCGCGCAACAAGGCCGCGATCTCGGACACGCGTAGATCGTCGCGTCGGATGTCGAAGGTCACCGCCATGTCGCGCCTCGTGCTCGCGCGGATTCTATCGGCGCACGAAGAAGCCCGCCGGAACGACTCCGGCGGGCGAGGGAAAGGGAAAGCGAGGGATCAGGATCCGTCCCGGCGGGACGAACCAGTTACGGGCAGGGACCCCAGGCCGCGAGCAGCGTCGCGAGGTCCGCGGAGTCGACCATGCCGTCGCCGTCGAAGTCCGCGGGGCAGCCCGCACACCGGCCCCACGCCGCGAGGAGCGAGGCGAGGTCGTCGGCGCCGGTGGCCCCGTCGCCGGACAGGTCGGTCGCACACGGATCGCCCGTGATGCAGCCTTCCGTGGCGTTGATGGCGACGGTCACGTCGTTGGAGTTGCGGTTGGCGGTGACCCAGTCCGCGGAACCGTCGCCATCGAGATCGGCGGCGGTGATGGCGTCGGGGTTAGCGCCGGTCGGATAGAGCGTCGCCGCGCCGAGGACGCCGGCGCCGTTGTTCGCGAGAACCGAGACGTCGTTGGAGTTCTCGTTGCTCGCGGCGGCGTCAAGGTCGCCGTCACAGTCGAAGTCGGCGAGGGTGACGTCCGACGTGTTCAGACCGCTGCTCGGATAGAACGCCGGACCGCCGAAGGCGCCGCCGCCGGAGGCGAGGAACACGATGACGCGGTTGAACGCGGGACCGTCGTCGCCGCTGGCCGTCGCGATGTCGGTGAGACCGTCGCCGTTGAGGTCGCCGGTGTCGAGACCCTCGGGACGATCCTGACCGCCGACCGAGATGGTCCCGGCCGCCATGAACCCGCCGCCCGTGTTGGTGTACAGACCGATCGTGCGATCGTCGCTGTTGCTGATCGCCGCATCCTGATCGCCGTCGCCGTCAAAGTCGCCCCAGGCCGCGTCGCGGGGATCGGCGCCCGCCGCCATGGTGGTCGACGCGAAGGTCGCGGCGCCGTTGTTCGTCAGGAACGTGATCGAGTTTCCGGTGCGGTTGGCCACGACGATGTCAAGGTCGCCGTCGTTGTCGGCGTCCGCGATGTCCATGCCGCGGGGCTCGGCGCCCGTCGCCGCGCTGGCGCCCAGCGTGAAGTTCGCGCCGCCCTGGTTGATCACCGCGACGACCGCGTTGTTGTCCTTCAGGGAGACCGCGAGGTCCATGTCGCCGTCGCCGTCAAGGTCGCCGGAGACGACCGCTTCGGGGCTCGACGAGTTCGGGAGCACGACGAAGAACGGCACCTGGAAGGCGCCGCCGCCCGTGCCCAGCAGAATCGCGACGTTGTCCGCGTTGGCGTTGAGGTCCGCCACCACGGCGAGGTCGGCGAGACCGTCGCCGTTGTAGTCGCCCGCCGCGACCGAACTGGGCTGATCGCCGGCAAGGAAGGTGGCGAGCGTGAAGACGAAGGAGCCGGGATCGCCGCCGCCGCCGCAGTCGGTCGGGCAGCTGATGCTGTCCTCGCCCGCTTCACAGACGTTGTTGCCGCAGACCGGATCGACCGGACCGCCGGAGCCGCACGTCGAGAGATACACGGTGACGTTGTTCGAATTGCGGTTGATCGCGACCAGGTCGACGTCATCGTCAAGCTGCAGATCGCCCGTGACGAGACCGTCGGGGTTGGCGCCCGCCGCGGTCTGGGTCGCGGCGCCGAAGACGCCGCCGCCGCCGTTCAGAATGATCGACACGTTGTTCGTCAGTTCATTCGCGGTGGCGAGGTCGAGGTCCATGTCGCAGTCCCAGTCGCCGATGGCCACATCGCCCGTGTCCATCGCGTTCGGACCGGCGAAGACGAACGCCGGCCCGCTGAAGGCGCCGCCGCCCGTTGCGGTGAAGACGATGACGCCGTTCTCGAACGCCGTTTCGTCGTCGCCGACCGCCGCCGCGATGTCGTCGAGACCGTCGCCGTTCAGGTCGCCGGTGTCGAGGCCTTCGGGACGGTACTGCGGGCCGACCGAGACCGTGCCGGCCGACACGAAGCCGCCGCCGGTGTTGGTGTAGCGGCCGACCGTGCGGTCGTCGTGGTTGCTGATCGCGGCGTCGAGGTCGCCGTCGCCGTCGAAATCGCCCCACGCCACGTCGCGCGGATCCTGGCCCGCGGCCATGGTGGTCGACGAGAACGTCCCGCCGCCCATGTTCATCAGGAACGAGATCGAGTTGCCGTCACGGTTCGCCACGACGATGTCAAGATCGCCGTCGCCGTCCGCATCGCCGATGTCCATCCCGCGGGGCTCCTGGCCGGCGGGGACGGTCCCGCTCTGCACGAGGGCGCCGCCGCCCGCGTTCAGCAGGATGAGCACGGAGCTGTTGTCCTTCAGACCGACCGCCGCGTCCATGTCGCCGTCGCCGTCGAGATCGCCCGCCACCACGTCGCCGGGGCTCGACGAGTTCGGCAGCGGAATGAAGACCGGCGCCGCGAACGTGCCGTCCGCCGCCCCGTACAGGATGGCGAGATCGTCGGTCGCGGCGTTCTGGTCGCCCGTCACTGCGATATCCGGAATGCCGTCGCCGTTGAAGTCGGCGATCGCCGCGCCGTCCGGCTGCTGGCCGGAAGCATAGCTGACGCCGGGATCGAACTGGCCGTACGCGGACGCGGCCGTGAGGGCCGCCGCGGTGGCGATGAAGCAGGTGAGGTGTCCGTTCTTGCGAGTCATCTTCAGGTGTCCTTTCGGGAGTCGAATCGAAGTGAGCCCTTTCCGCTCACCCCGCAGAGACCGACGGGAACCCCTCCGATACACCCTTTTGCGACATTTTCGGTCCCGGATCCGTCGCAGGCCCGGCGCCCGCGCATGAACAACGCGGACGCCCCCGGGTCGGAGGCGTCCGCGTCGCGTGTCATTCGGCCGCGATCGCTCAGCCCGTCCAGGCCCCGAGCAGAATCGCCAGGTCCCCCGCCCCCACCTGACCGTCGCCGTTCAGATCCGCCGATGAGTGCGTCTCGCCCCAGGCGCCAAGCAGCCCGGCCAGATCGCTCGAGTCGACCGAACCGTCGCCGTTGAGATCGCCCAGCGTCGGGGCCGGCCCGCCCAGGGACGCGGCGGCCCCCAGATCCAACCGGCCCGCCCCCAGCTCCTCATCGTCCTCATACTGAGGATTCTGACCGTAGATGTCGGTCGCGGTCAGCGCGAGCGTGGATTCGATCAGGTTGTACGTGAGCTCGGTCGGCTGCCACTCCGGATGCTGCGACCGAATCACCGCCGCCGCCCCGGACACGAACGCCGTCGAGAAACTCGTCCCCTCCCACACGCCGTAGCCGCCCCCCGGCAGCATGGAGTAGATCGACGCGGCGGGATCGAAGCCGTCGGGGAACGCGGCGTCGGGACGACTGTCGCCCGGCGCACTGATCAGGAACTTGTCGTTGTAGTTGCTGAACGGCGCCTTGACGTCATTCACGTCGACCGCCGCGACGCCGAAGCCGTCCGACTTCGCGGCGGGGAACTCCTCGAAGTCGCCTTCCCCCTGGTTCTGGTTGCCGCCCGCCGCGACCGGGACGACGCCCCGACTGATCGCGGCTTCCATCGCCAGCTCGATCGCCGCGGAGTCATAGGTCGACCCGAGACTCAGGTTGATGACTTCCACCCCCTGATCGATCGCGAAGAAGATCGCCTTCGCCACGCCGAAGCCGTCGCCGACGCCGTCGCTGTTCAGCGCGACGATCGGAAGAATCTTCGCCCCCGGCGCCGTGTACGCGATGAGCCCCGCCACGAACGTCCCGTGCCCCCACATCTCGTCGACCAGACCATCGTCGTCGTTGTCACGCCCGTCGGCGAGGTCGAGCGTGTTCGTCGAGTTCTCGACGAAGTTGTACCCGCCCGGCAGCACCAGACCCGCAAGCCCCGGGTGCGTCGAGTCGACGCCGGTGTCGATCACCGCCACCACCGCGCCGGTCCCGTCTGCGTTCTCATGCGCGGCGTCGAGATTGATCGCCTCCCCCGCGTACTGGTTGTTGAAGAAGCCCCCGCCCTCCAGCGACGCCACCCACGCGCCGCCCGTCTTGCCTTCCGACGCCTCCCCCGCGTAGAGCAGCTCGCCCCACGTCAGGGCGCCGGACATGACGTAGGCGCCGCCGCCCGGACCTTCCGGATCGAGCTTCATCCCCACCTCGAGCTGCGCTTCAGCGTCGAACTCGAGCAGGTAGATCGCCACCGGACCAATCGGATCGGGCTCGACCCGTTCGATCGCGTCGACCGGCGTAAGAACGATGCCCTCGTTCGCTAGGAAGGCGGCGAGGAAGGCGTCAAGATCGTCCGGGCCGCCGGGCAGATCCGGCGTGCGCACAACGGCGCGCCCGACCACGGCGGGGTCCGACACCTGCGCGGCGGCGACCGATGTCCACGCCAGCGCCAAGAGCGCGACGGAGCCGACCAGGCGGGTGATGGTGTTCAGCGGATTCATGATCAGGGTCTCCCCATCAACAGAAACGGGGCCCAGTGTGCGGGGTGAGCATTCCGTTCCAACATATCGAGCTGGGCCTGTCGCAACGCGGCGGATTTCCGCATTCCGTCGACACTGTCGCCGTCGGCGCGCCAGTACCCATAAAAACGCTCCATCAGGTCCCGGGTGAGCACGTCGCTCACCTGCCAGAGACTGACGAGCAGCGACGTGGCGCCGCCGGCGAAGAAACTGCGGGCCAGCCCCGCCACCTCATCGCCGCGATCCGCGAGCCCCCGGCCCGTCTCACATCCGCTCAGCGTGATGAGGTCCGACTCCCAGCGCATCGCCTGAATGTCGCGCACCGTCAGCCAGCCGTCCGACAGTCGAAGTCCCGAATCGAGCGGGGCCTCCGGCGCGAAACGCCCGTGACACGCAAAGTGCACGACCGACGCGCGACGCGCCGCCGATGCAATCCGCCGACGATCCGCGTCGCCGTTCAACAACGTCCGCTCCGACGTCGCGCCGAGCTTCGATGCGACATCCCGCGCCTCCGCCCCGATGAACGGCGCCGCCTCGTCCGGCACGCCGATCACCGCCGGACCCTCGAGATCGCGTCGGCGCGGGGTGGCGGCGATCCGCGTCGCCAGACTCGTGCTCAACGTGTACGCCGTCTCGATCTCACGCACGATCGGACCCGCATCACCCTCCGCCGCGTGAAACGGAAAGCCGTGCAACGGCCCGTGCGGCACGATGATCAGACGCTCGCAACCACGCCAGACGGACGCCAGCGGACGCAGCAGAAGATCGTACGCCTCCCGAAGATCCGCCGACGCATCCTCGATCAGACGCGCCGCCCGCCAGCCCTCCAGACCGCCCGGACGCATCGCCCGCCCGATCTGGAACTGGACGCGCCGCACCAGGTCGGCCACCGCGTGACGATCCGCCAGACCCCGATGCACGGATAACACGCCGTCCGTCAGGGTGAACGCAATCAGTTCGTCGCCCGCGAAGAAGTAGTCGATCAACGCCTCGCCCGGCTCACACGCCGCCCGGACGTCGTCGAGCGTCGCCGGCGCGGCATGCAGGCCAGTCGGCCCTTCCAGCGCCGCGAGTCGGGATTCGAAGCCCTGCAGCGCGGTCTCGAACTCGTTGATCGCCGCGATCCGCAGCGACGCCCGCCGCAGACCCGGTTGCGTATCGTCATCGAGCTGGCTGTAGAGCGCGTTGATGTCCGCCCGCAGTCGCTCCATCTCCGAACGGATCTTCGCCTCCGCCGGATCGTCCGGTCCCAGCGCCTCCGATCGGGCGTCGAGAGCGCGGCTGACCAGGTCGAGCAGCGATCGACTTCGGGCCCGCTCCGAGATCTCGAACGCCTCGGCCATCGCCGAATCACCGCCGCGCTGCAGAACCGCCGTCAGCCACGATTCGTACACGCTCGCCGTGCGTCGGAAGAAGTGCGTCCGGAACCGCTCGGCCTGGAGCAGGTCGCGGAGACGCTCGATCAGATTCGCCGCTTCCGCGTAGTCACGGATCGCGCCGTCGAGATCGCCCGACTGCCGCCCGACATCGCCGCGCAACGCAAGGCACTCGGCCACGAGCGGCGTCACGTCAAGATCGCGTGCGATCGCCAGTCCATCGTCCAGCAGTTCGCGAGCGCGGGAGAGATCATCGCGCAGAAGTGCGATTCGCGCGCACAGGCGGGCCGCATCCGCTTCATCGAGCGGCCGGCCGCGCAGCGTCTCGCGGGCGTCCATCGCCATCGCCCATGCTTCATCGAGGCGATCATCAAGCGCGAGCGCCTCAGCCTCGTGGAGTCGGACACGGGCGGCGTCGCGGGTGCGCCCGAGGACGTCCCAGGCTTCGCCCGCCGCGGTCAGCTCCCGACGCGCTTCCTCCCCGCGTCCCTGTTCGATCAGCAGATCGCCGTAGGCGACGCGGGTGCGAGGCAGGTCGACGGCCTGGCCAAGCTCATCCATCTGCGCGATGGCGGCGCGAAAATCCGAGAGGGCTTCGGCGGTCAGGCCCACCTTCGCCTTCACCTCCGCCTGCTCCGCGAGCAGTCGCGCAAGCTGGGTCGTCGCATCCTGGGCTTCGAATCGTCGGCGGGCCCGCTCGAATCTCGACAGGGCTTCGGCCGGTCGACCTTCGCGCTGGGCGAGATCGGCCAGGTTGCCCTCGGCGAGCGCGCCGAGCCACGCCGCGCCGTCCCGATCAAACCGGGCCAGCGCGCCTTCGAATCGAGCCCGCGCCTCGCGAAACCTGGAAAGGACGACCAGCGTCTCCCCGCGGTTGATGTCGAGGTGGCCGACCCACTCGGAGTCGACGCCGAGCAGCGTTTCCGCCTGGTCGAAGTAGTCGAGCGAGGCATCCGCATCGCCCGCCCGCAACGCGATCATGCCGAGGTTGATCGAGGCGAGTCCGGCGAGGCGGTTCTCGCCCGCGTCACGGAGCGCCCCGGCGGCGGCGTCGCCGGCCGCGATGGCTTCGTCGAAACGACCCATCTCGCCGAGCGGCTGCATCGACGCCAGTCGCGCCCGCGCCGCTTCCACGACCTCGCCGTTCGACTCCGCAAAGGCGATCGCGTCGCGGCTCTGAGCAAGCGAATCCTCGAGACGTCCGGCGTGCGCCGATGCACGCGCACGCGACCAACGCGCTCGGGCCTGCGCGGCGCGGGAGTCCGCGGCGTCCGCGAGCGCGGCGTACATGTCATTGACCTGCATCGCCTTGCCCGGATCGCTCGCCGCCATCCGCGCCGCCACCTCGCCCACCGCCAGCAGCGTCTGCTCCGGCTCGTCGCCCGCATCGCGCAGGATGCGCAGACGATCGCCCGCCGGCGCCGCGAGCAGCGTCTCCAGCAGGCGTTCCGGGCTGTCAGCGGATGCGTTCACGGAATGTCCACGGCGCGAAGCACGATGACGCCGGCGTCCGACGTCACGTAGAGATCAAAGCAGCCGGGGGCGACATCGAGTTCGAAGCGGCCGCGGTCGTCTGCGGTTGCATCCGTCACGATGGTGTCTTCGCCGGCCGGCGTGAGCACGACCGAAAAGCCGCCCGCGCCATCCGGCGACGAGACCTGCCCCATCATGCGCCACCGGATGGCGGCGCCGTCGTCGTTCAGTCCCGCCTCGGGATCGAGATGCAGATCGATGTCCGCAAGGTCGGTCCGGTAGGCAAGCTGAAACGCGACGCCGGCGCCTCGCACGCCGGCCAGGGCGGGCTGAGCGCGGCTGTCGAACAGGAGCGACGCCACCGCCGCGTCGATGTCGCGGAGCAGATCCCCGAGTCGAGCGGCCAGGGACGGCCGGGTCGCAGCGGGCGCCATGATCGCCTTCGCCGCCGCGACCGCACCGATCGGGGCGGCTTCCATCGGGGCGGCCTTCACCACGCGAGCGAGGTCGCGAAAGAGATCCACCCGACGGCGGGCTTCCGCGTCGGCGGTCAGATGGGCCGCCACGGCCTCGCTCCGATCGGGCGAGAGTCGGCCAAGGGCGAAGTCGAGCAGGTCGGCGATGGTCACGGGCTGGGCCATGGGATACTCCAATACGGCGTCTTCACCCCCCTGAGGCGGGACGGGGGCCTGGAAATACCATCCAGTTCGACACTTTTCCCACGAAATCACGCCGACCGCTCGTCAGGCCTCCGGCGAGTAGCCCAGAGCGGCCAGCGATCGCTCGAGTTTCTCAAGGCATCGGGCCCGCGTCGGACCGATGCTCCCCACCGCCATCCCCAGGGAGTCCGCCACGGCCTCGTAATTCAGATCCGCCGGAGCGGAGAACAGCGCCAGGAGAAGCGGTTCGCAGGGGGGGCCGATCTCGGCCAGAGCGCGTCGGACCAGATCGCGTCGTTCCCAGCCCACGACCGCGTCCTCCTTTGGAACTCCATCGTCGTCAAACGCGTCGACGTCGAGATTCACGCCTCGGGCGCGCTTCTCCTTTCGACCAATCCGCCAGCTCTCGCGATGGGCCGTGGTGGCGAGCCAGCCGGGCAGGCGGGCTGGATCCTCGATGTCGTCGAGGTGCTGGTGAAGGGCGAGAAACACCTGTTGAAAGACCTCCGCCGCGTCGTCGTCGGAGAGTCCGAGCCGGCGGGGGATCGACCAGACGAGGGACTCGAACTCGGTGACGAGGTCGGACCAGGCGTCGGCGTCGCCCCGGCGGCAGCGCGTGAAGAGCGTCGGGATAGACGTGGCGACGGGCATCTCCGGGTATTCTCGACGGGCGGCCGACGGCAATCAAGCACGATCCCCGATTGACGCCCGCCCGGTCCGACGACGCTTCCCCCGGAAACGCTCGTCTGCGGGGCAATAGAAGCCGTCGCCGCCCGGTTGAACTCGCACTTCCGCTCCCCCTCTTCTCGTTGTCAGCGTCCTGATGATTGGTGAACTGATCCGCCCCCTCGCCGTCGGCCTCGCCCTCCTCACGACCCTGCTGGGGGTCTCGTGCGCCGAGTCCCCGGCCGACGCGTCGACCGATGCGCTGCAGGGACGCCTTGTGATCACGGGGTCGAGCACCGTCGCTCCGCTCGCATCGGAGATCGGCCGCCGTTTCGAAGCGCTCCACCCCGGCGTGCGCATCGATGTGCAGACCGGCGGCTCCTCGCGCGGCATGGCGGACGTCCGACGCGGGATCGCGGACATCGGGATGGCCTCGCGCGCGCTGACCGACGCCGAAACCGACCTCACCGCCCATCCGATCGCGCTCGACGGGGTCACGATCATCGTTCACGCCGACAACCCCGTCGCCCGGCTGACCGACACCCGGATCGCCGCCATCTACACGGGCGCCGTGAGCAACTGGCGGGAGGTCGGCGGGGCGGATGCGCCGATCACAGTGGTGCACAAGGCGGACGGACGCTCGACGCTCGAGGTGTTTCTCAGGCACTTCGATCTCGACGCGGCGACGGTTCGACCGGACATCATCGTGGGCGACAACCAGCACGGCGTGCTCACGGTCGCCGGTGATCCGCACGCGATCGGATACGTCTCGATCGGCGCCGCGCGTTCCGCCGCAGACCGGGGCGGGACCGTGCGTCTGCTTCCGCTGGCCGGCGTCGAGCCGACGCTGGAGCATGTTCGAACGGGCGTGTTCCCCCTCTCGCGACCGCTCAATCTGCTGACGCACGGCGACTCCGGTCGGCTCGCGTCCGCGTTCATCGCGTTCGCCCGCTCGGAGCGCGTGCACGACCTGATCGAGGCCCAGCACCTTGTTCCGATTGCGGAGTGACAACGTCCTCGACGGCGCGGTGCGAGCGGCTGCGCTCGCGGCGGGTCTGATCGCGTTGCTGATCGTGGTGTTTCTGCTGGTCGAGTCGGCGCCGGCGTTGCGTGCGGTCGGGGTCGGCCGTTTCCTGACCGACGATGCGTGGCGTCCGTCGGCGGGCCGAATCGAGGGACGGTTTGATCTGACGCCGATGCTGATCGGATCACTCGCCGCGACGATCGGCGCCGTGGCCCTGGCGACGCCGCTCGGCCTGCTGTCCGCGGCGTTCGTCGTCTTCGTCGCCCCGCCTCGGATCGCGGGGCTGTATCGTCGGGTGATCGAACTGCTCGCCGGCGTGCCGTCGGTCGTCTACGGCTTCTGGGGCGTCACGGTCCTCGCCCCGCTGATCCGGATGTGGCGGCCGCCCGGACAGAGTCTCCTCGCGGGCGTGCTGATCCTGACCATCATGATCCTCCCCACCATCGCGCTGCTCAGCGAGACGGCCCTCCGCAGCGCGCCGCGAGCGTCGATCCGCGGCGCGGCGGCGTTGGGGCTGTCACGCTGGGCGATGATTCGGGGCGTCGTGCTTCCCACCGCCCGCGGCGGGATCTTCGCGGGCGTCCTGCTTGCGACGGGACGCGCCATCGGCGAGACGATGGCGGTGCTGATGGTCGCGGGCAACGTCGTCCAGACGCCGTCGAGCGTCTTCGACCCCGTCCGCACCCTGACCGCGAATATCGCGCTCGAACTCGGGTACGCCGTCGACATTCATCGTTCCGCGTTGTTCGTCAGCGGCCTCGCGCTCATGGTGATCATCAGCGCGCTGGTCCTGACCGCGGGGCGATTCGATCCGGAGCGCCGCGATGCGTGATCGACACGACCCGACCCCGGTCGCCGCGTGGATCGGCGGCGGACGCCCGTCCGCCCCGGATCGGATCCTCGCCGTCGCGAGCTGGACGACCGCCGCGCTCGTGTGCGCGGCCTTCGGGTGGATCGTGCTGGATCTCGCGCGTCGGGGGCTGCCGGAGTTGTCGCTGTCGTTCCTGATCGAGCCCGTGCAGGACGCCGGACGAGCGGGCGGGGTGGGGCCGATTCTGCTGTCGACCGCGTTGATCCTGCTGGTGTGCCTGGGCGCGAGCGTTCCGATCGCTGTCGCCGCCGCGATCATGCTGTCCGGTTTCACGCGCCGACCGGGGCGGCTCGGCCATCTGGTCCGACTTTCGCTGGACGTGCTCGCCGGCGTGCCGTCGATCGTGTTTGGCCTGTTCGGGAACGCGGTGTTCTGCATCGGACTCGGGATGGGCTTCTCGATTCTCTCGGGCGGACTGACGCTGGCGTGCATGGCGCTGCCGATCATGGTCCGGACGATGGAGGCGGCCCTGCGATCGACGCCGGCGTCGTACCGCACGGCGGGGGCGGCGCTGGGACTCTCGCACGGCGCGGTGCTGCGTCGGATCGTTCTCCCCGCGGCGGCGCCGGGGCTGGCGGTGGGACTGATCCTCGGGGTCGGCCGCGCCCTCGCCGAAACCGCCGCTCTGATGTTCACCAGCGGCTACGTGGCCCGCACGCCGGGCAGTCTGCTCGATTCCGGCCGCGCCTTGTCGCTGCACATCTATGATCTCTCAATGAACGTGCCGGGCGGGGAGGCTCGCGCGGCGGCGTCGGCGTTGCTCCTCACGGGGCTCGTCCTCCTCGCCAACGTCATCACACGCTGGGCCGCGGACGGCTGGCTCAGACGGAGACTCACTGAATCGTGACCGACGAGCGACTCCAGTTGCAGGCCTCGCCCCCCGCCGCGCCGTGCGATGACGACGACGCGCCGTGCTGTCTCGATCGCGACCCGATCATCAGCGTGGAGCGTCTGTCCGCTGCGTACGACGGAACGCTCGCCCTGCGCGACGTGACGTTGCCGATTTACAAGGGTTGCCTGACCGCCATCGTCGGGCCATCCGGCTGCGGCAAGAGTACGTTCCTGACCTGTCTGAATCGACTGACCGATCTGTCGCCCGGCTGCGCCGTGACGGGGAGCATCCGCGTGGACGACGAGGAGATCGTCGGCGCGCCGATCGATCTGCTGTCGCTGCGTCGACGGGTCGGCATGATCTTCCAGAAGCCCAACCCGTTCCCGCTCTCGATCCGGCGCAACCTGACGTTCCCGCTCAAACAGCACGGGATGCGCGACCGCCGGAAGCGGCACGCCGCGGCGGAGCAGATCCTGCAACGGGTCGGACTGTGGGACGAAGTGAAGGATCGCCTCGACGCTCCGGCCCACACGCTGTCGGGCGGACAGCAGCAGCGACTGTGTCTCGCCCGGACGCTCGTGTTGAAGCCGGAGGTGATCCTGTTCGACGAACCGTGCAGCGCGCTCGATCCCGGCGCAAGCGGCCTGGTCGAAGATCTCATTCGATCGCTTCGCGGCCGATTCACCGTCGTGATCGTCACGCACAACATCGCCCAGGCGCGACGGATCGCCGATGACGTCGCCGTCTTCTGGATGCGGGACGGGGCCGGCGAAATCGTCGAGCGCGGCGCCGCAAAGACCGTCTTCAGCCGCCCCCGCTCGCCGGTGACCGCGGATTACCTCGCCGGCGTGCGTGGCTGACGCTGGTGAATCGCCTCCGCCCGCCGGCCGAATCCGCGTCGGCGGCCTGATACCATCATGTGTTGACACACTTCCTCTGTCTGACCCGGAGACCGATCATGCGCACCCTGCTCAGCGCCGCCCTTCTCGTCCTGACCACCCTCGGCGTCGCCGCCTGGGCGACGGAACAGCCCGCCGCCACCGGCGAGGCCAACCCGGACGCCCGGACCGTGCTCGTGACCGGCGCCAATCGCGGACTCGGCCTTGAGTTCGCAAAGCAATACTCGGCGGCGGGCTGGCGTGTCATCGGCACGGCGCGAACCCCCGCCGAGGCGACCGAGCTTCAGGCGACCGGCGTCATGGTCGTGCAACTGGATGTGACTGATGCGTCATCGGTCGAGGCGATGGTGAAGACGCTGGACGGTCGGCCAATCGATCTCCTGATCAACAACGCGGGAATCGGGGGACGTCTGCCGTCGGTTGAGGATCTCGACGTGGAGCGGGCCGCGCGGGTGCTGGATGTGAACCTGCTCGGTCCGATGCGGGTCACGACGGCGCTGCTGCCTCATCTGCGCAAGGGGAACGGAAAGACGATCGTCTCGATCAGCAGCGGGCTCGGCTCGATCACGAACAACACCGGCGCCCGTTACTACGGCTATCGGGAGAGCAAGGCGGGGCTGAACATGTTCATGCGGTCGCTGGCGGCCGAGCTGGGCCCGGAGGGTTTCATCTGCATCGCGATGAGTCCGGGCTGGGTGCAGACGGACATGGGCGGCTCCGGCGCGCCGCTGACGCCGGAGCAGAGCATCGGCGGCATGCGTGAGGTGATCGGCGGTCTGACGGCGGAGAAGAGCGGGCGATTCTGGAGTCACAACGGGAGCGAGATCCCCTGGTGAGGAGCGGGGCGGCCTGCCGGCGTTTTTTCTTGACGAACGACCGTTGGCCGCAGCATGCTGGTCCTTCAGCGGGAAAGGGCTGATCATGCTGTCGATGCGAACTGCGCCGTGCCCCCCCGATCTGAACGAAGACGGCGACGTCAACGCAGGCGACCCGGCGATTCTGCTGGCGTCGTCGGGAACGTGCAAGTAACCGGGGCTGATGCGCCATGGCCGAATCCACCGTCCTCCGACCAGCGTTGTACTACCCATACATCCACGTGCGGGACGCCGCCTGGCTGAAGGCCACCCTGCTGTCGGTGGGATCGGTCCGACGCATCGTGCCGGACGGTTTCGCGCTGCACGACCCCGATGCGGTGCGGCCGTTCACGGAAGCCTGCGGACCCGACGGCGAACCGCTGCTCGGGGCCGAGAGTCCTCACGACTACGAGGTGTACAAGGAGCAGACGGCCATCGGCCGGAAGATCGGCGAGCACGAAGAACTGCTCGCGGATCTCACCCGAGAGCGTGCGCAAGCCGCGTATCAGTCCGATCAGGCGTTCCAGATTCATCGCGGCAAGGCGGAACAGCTGATCGAGTTCCTCGAATCGCGCGGGCTCGCCTGGCCCTGCACGCAACGGACGGTGACGCCCGAACAGTGGGTCTGCGTGCACCCCCTGCTCGGCGAGGCCATCATGTCGCAGACCGCCATCGCCCTCGCCGAACACAAGGGGCTGAACGCCGTCACCACGGACTGGCGCGTTCACGGCGCCGCATCGACCTTCAAGACGAAGATGCTCCTCGAAGAACTGCTCAGGACGCCCGGTCCGCAGACGCCGGCCGGCGAGCCCGATCAGACCGCGCTGCTCGCCCAGGTGTTCATGCAGACCACCTTTGATCTCGACCAGCTCACCGCCGCGGACATCGCCAGCATCCTGAAGGACAGCCCGCCGCTCTCCGCGTTTCTCAACGAGATCTCGTCTGACGCGGCGCCGCTCCCGAAGATCAGTGATCCCGCAGAGCTGCAGCGACGCCTGCGCGAACGCGCGGCGGCCGTCCGCGATCGCTGGGACGCATTCCGCAAGGATGCCTGGTGGAAACGACTCGGAGCGATCGAGGACGTCGCGGACTGGAAGGCGCCCGCCGTGGTCGGGACCCTCATCGGCACAAGCTCCCTCCTGATGGTCGGCGCGGGGGCGGGACTCGCCATCGGCTTCGCCGCCCTGGCGGGGGCCCGCGCGATCGGCGCCGTCCGCCGCGCGGACGACAGTCCGTTCCGTTACCTCAGCAACATCGCGAAGGAAACCCGGGTGCTCGCGTCGCCCGTTCGCCCCCCCGCCTGACGGCCGTCGCGACGCTCACCGGATCGGTTCGCCGGATCCCGCGTCGTGCTCGTCGTCGCCGGTCGACCGCTCCGCTTCCATCCGGGCGAGATACCGACGCAGAATCGCCTGTTCGATACGGCCCTTCCGCCGCGCGGGGGCTGGAATGCGGGCGAGCATGACGGTCTTGCCCGGCTCGTCCATCCGGAGGGTGACCCGCGGTTCGACCGACAGCGGCTCCAGACCCTCCCGTCGGACGAGTTCCTCGATGTGTTCGCGCGCGGTGTCGAAGTACGAGGCGCACTCGTCCCGCGCGGCCTGGAGCAGCGCCGACTCCGCCGCCTTGAGATTGTCCTCCCTGCCGATCGGCACGGCGAACGCGTGCAGCACGTACTCGTCGAAGAACGTCTCGTTGATCACGGGGGTGGTCAGCATCAGGCTGTTTGGAATCACGACCGACCGGCCCGTGTGCTGATGGATGTTCGGCCCCGGTCCGATCTCCAGCAGCGTCGTGGTGAGCAGCGTCTGATCCACGACGTCGCCGCGAAAGGCGCCGATCTCGATGCGGTCGCCGATCACGAATGAACGCCCGCCCGTCTTGAGGAGGGCGCCGCTGACGCACATGATCAGCTCCTTCGTCGCGATCACGATCGCCGCCGCGATCGCGACCACCGACAGCGCAAACGCCCGCAGCTCCGACCCCCAGATGATCATCAGCCCGAGGATCAGCAGCAGCAGCGCCCACAACCGGATCTGGGAGGACCAGCGGCGGCGGAGATCGTTCGAAAGACCCTCCATCCGACGCAGCCGCGACAGCGTGACGGCGCGGACCGTGATGAGAATCAGCAGCAACGCCAGGGTGCTGATCACCCGGGCGTTGACGAGATTGGCGGAGACCCAGTCGATGACAGCCTGCATACGTTACGCATTGTCGCCGGGAACCGTCGCCATGACCAGCCGCCATGACCAGCCGCGAAGCGTCTCTGCGTCGGGGCCGACGAATCCGGCGATGCGTCCGTGATCAACCGTCCGCCTTCAGCCGGCGCATCCACCCCTGGCCGAGGATGAGCAGCCGCTGGATCAGCTCGGGAAACGTGTAGCCCGCGGCGAGGGCGGAGTCGGCGAACTCCGCGTCGAGGGCGAGATCGGGGTTGGGGTTCGATTCGATGATGGCGAGGCGGCCGTCGGGACGCAGCCGCAGGTCGAACCGGCAGTAGCCGGACTGCTCCAGCGCGCGGTACGCCCGCTTGCAGGTGCGGGCGATCCGGGCTTCGAGGGCGGGGTCCAGCTCCGCCGCGCCCATCTCGAGACCGATCTGCTCCTGGTAGTTCACATCCCATTTCATCTTGTAGGTGGCGATGTTCGGCGCGCCCTCCGTGAGCTTCGTGAACAGCAGCTCCCACGCCGGCAGGGCCTGCAGCCGCCGGTTGCCGAGGACGCCCATGTAGATCTCGCGTCCCTCCACGTACTCTTCGACGATCGCATTCGTCTCCAGCGAGTCGTGAATGTGCGCGATTCGTTCCGCGAGCTTCTCGTCCGATGTCACGACCGACGCCTGCGCGATGCCCCGCGATCCGTGCTCCTCCGACGACTTCACGATCAACGGGAATTGCAGACGGCGCGGCCGCCGGAACACCCGCTTGCGCGGCGCCATCGCGAACTCCGGCGTCGCGATCCGATGGTGACGCAGGATCTTTCGCTGCAACGCCTTGTCCAGCGAGAACATCATCCCCACCGGATTGCACCCCGTGTACGCCTGTCCCAGCAGCTCCAGGTACCCCAGAATGTGCGGCATGAAGCGCGGCCGATTCGCAAACAGCTCCAGCAGGTTGAAGACCACGTGCGGCCGAATCTCCTCCCGCGCCCGTCGGACCTCGAGCAGATCGTCGTCCTCCCCGAGGAACGTCACCTCGTGCCCGAGCTGGAGCAGCGCCTCCCGTACGTAGAAGTCCGTCTTCCACCGCGCGCGGGCGAGTTCATCACTGGTCACCGGCTCGTCCGGCGGCACGAGTTCGCGCTGCGTCAGGGCGAGGACACGCAGTTTCTTCATGTTGGCCTCTGCCCGATGCGGGTGCGGGTCCGACGCGAACCGCCGCGGTCTTCAGACATGAAATGACATCCTCCGCGTCTCGGCTCCGGGCGCGTCACGCGGACACCGATCGGCGGCGCGATCATATCGTGATCCAGCGCCCGCCGCGCTGGAGGTGAATCATCGTCTGCACCGCGAGCAGCACCGCGGTGTCGCGTTTCAGCTCTTCCTCCGTGCGGTCGTCCGGCGCCCGGAGGTTGAGCTGACGGCTTCGCTCGATCATCAGGCCGTACACCTCATTGATCGTGTAGGGATACAGTCCGGTCGACGCGCCGACGATCTTCAGCAGATCGCGTCTCCACCGCCGGAGCAGCGTCGACGCCGCGGGTCGCGCGTCCGGCTCGGTACGTCGATCGAAGATTCGCAGCAGATCGCGGTTGTAGATGTCCACGTTGTCGAGGCCGTAGCGTTCACGTCGTTCGTCGTAGTGTTCGCGGAGCGTCACCCGCAGGCGTCGCAGCGGGCGCTCCTGACGCCGCGACTTCACCTTCGGCGGCTGATCGGCGATCTCGTGCATCAACTCGTCGACGTACTCCAGTTTCGCCAGCGCCGGCCAGCGGGCGTACCGTCGACGCCAGGTCTCGCGGGGCTCGAGCCACGTCGCAAACGTCTCCGCGAAGTCCTCGTCCGGATGGGCCTGGGCGTAGTGGTTGTCGAGATGGACGACGAAGTCCCGGCTGTACGGCTCCGGCCGGTACGCCTCGGGGTAGGGCTCCGCCGAGGATCCGAACAGCTCCCGCCAGCGTTTCCGCCGGTGGAGCTGGTACGCGAACTGAAACGCATGCCCGCACTCGTGGCGGAGCAGCCGCATGCAGTTCCGGGCCGAGCCGCCCTCGACGTCGAGCATCATCGCCCGCTCCAGCTTCTTCAGCCGTGGATGGGCGAGGAAGAACGGAACCGCGATCCCCGGAGCGTCCTTGCTGGCGAACCACTCGTCAGAGAGCCAGACGGGCGGCCGATACCGCATCCCGCGTGATTCGAGCTCCTCGTACAAACGCGCCACGCGCGGCTCGATCTCCGTCCCCTCGATACGAAGATCGAGGTCGCACATTCGAACGTCGAGCAACGCCTCGCGCCGAAGGCGAGACCAGTGACGCGCGGATTGCTTCGAGGCCGGCGACATGAACGTCGACATGGTAGCGGGTCGGCGCGTGGGCGCGTGCAGACCTACGCCTGCTCTTCCCGCAGTCCGACCGCGACGATCGCGCCGCCGAACGACATCGCGGCGAACAGGACGAGCACCCACTCCCGCCCCAGGATTTCCGCCACCGCGCCGAACCCCGCCGCGCACAGGAGGAGCAGTCCGATCGCGGTGTTCGAGATCGCGGTGTACGGCGCCCGGGTGTCTTCGTCGGCCATGTCGACAAGGTGCGTCGATCGGCCGAGCCGAACCCCCTGGTACGCGAGCATGAGCAGGAACAGGAGCGCGGCGAGCACCCAGCCGCGAACGGACGGGGCAAGATCCATCCACGCCGCGCCCGCCGTCAGAAGCAGCACGACCCCCCCTGCGGCGCCGGCGATGATCAGGACGCGTCGACTCGATCGATCAGACAGTCGACCCCACACGTAGGTGCTCAGCACGGCGGCGAGCGCGGCGGCGGACACGTAGCGTCCCAGCTCCCCCGTCCCGCCGAGACTGTCGCTGAGGCCGACGAAGTACGGCGGCGCGAGCGCGGTCGCCGTCAGCAACCCCCGGGCCCCGATGAATCGACGCAATTGCGAATCACGACGCAGCATGCCGAACTGTTCGATCACGATATCGATCGGACGCCTCCCGCCTTCTGTCGATCCCGGCTTCTCGACCAGGGTCGAAAACAGTCCCGCGGCGGTGAGCCACAGACCCGCCGCGACGAACAGGCCGATCGCGACCACCTCGACCGTGCGGGGGAGGACGCCGACCGCAAGCAGGACGCCGTAGGTCAGCACGAAACACGCGGCGACGGTCGCGGCGGTTCCGGTGGTGGTGCCGCGCGTCGACTTGCCGATCGTCTTCCCGAGCACATCCTTGTAGCTGACGGAGCAGAAGCTGCGGGCGATGGCGAAGACGGCGAGGCAGGCCACGATCGTCCAGCCCGCCGCCGCGCCGTCGAGCAGCAGCGCCGCGACCCCCATGGCCGCGACCGAAACGCCCTGGACGAGACTGCCGGTCGCCCACACCCACTTCCGTTGCGCCCGCCGGCGCACCCAGTCGGCGATCAGCAATTGCGGGAGCAGCGCGCCGGACTCGCGCACCGGCACGAGCACCCCCACCGCCGCCGCGGGCGCGCCGAGCGTCGTGAGCAGCCAGCTCAGCACGAGCTTCGGATCGGCGAGCCCGTCGCCGGTCTTCGTCGCGGCCAGGCTCAGCACATGCGTGGCGAAATGGCGCGGCTGCTCCTCGCACGCTTCATCCGGAATATCCCGGCAGACCCGTCCATCATCTTCGGCGGTCAGTGCGTTGTACGCCTGCGAGGCGATCGGTCCGAACACATCAGGCTCCTGGCCGGGGCGGATCGCCCGGATCGGCGACGATCATACGGCCGCATGGCTCGATTGACGCGCACCACGACGGACCGAGTATGCTGCGAGCATGAAACGAATCGTCGCCATCTGCTGCGTGACGCTGCTGCTGTCCGCCCCGGCGCTACTCGCGGCGCCCGCGCTCGAGGTCGCCATCCCCGTTCCCGCCGCGGAGGTGACGCTCGCCGGCGAACTGCTCCTGCCCGATGACGCGTCGCCGACAAATCGAGTCGCCGGCGTGGTGCTGATCACCGGCTCGGGCCCGCAGGATCGTGACGAGACGGTCATGGGTCGCAAGCCCTTCAAGGTGCTGGCGGAGGGACTGACGAACCATGGCTTCGCCGTGCTGCGGTACGACGACCGAGGCACGAAGGCGCTCGGCATCGGCGAAAGCACCGGGTCCTTCGCTGGATCGACCACGCAGGATTTCGCCGTCGACGCCGCGGCCGCCGTTGAATTCCTCGCGGGCCATCCGTCCGTCGATTCCGACCGCGTCGTGGTGTGCGGCCACAGCACCGGCGGTCTGGTGACGGCGAAGCTGCTCGCCGAGAACCGGGTTCCCGCCGCGGCGGTGCTGCTGGCGAGTCCGTCCGTGCGCGGCGACGCCCTGCTCGCCAACCAACTCGAGGTGATCGCGCTCGCCACGCAGGAGCATCAGGGATCGCCGTTGACGGATGAACAGCTCGGCCGGTCCAACGAACTGCAACAGGAACTCGTCTACGCCGCCGCGTCGGACGATGCGGAGCGGCTCCGGGCGGCCGGCGAGGCGATCGTGCGGTTCAATCTGGGCTTCGGCGGCGTGGATCCGGATGCGCTGACCGAAGCGCAGATGTCGGCCGCGATCGCCCAGGCCACCGTGTCTCTGCAGGACACCTGGATCGCCTTCTTCCTGCGCTACGATCCGCGCGCCGACCTCGAATCGTCGACCGTGCCCGTGCTCGCGGTGTACGGCGGACTCGATCTGCAGGTGACGCCGGACCAGAACGTCGGTCCCATGTCGGCGGCGCTTCGCGCGGCGGGCCATCCGCAGTCGGCGGTGCTTGTGCTCCAGCAAAGCAATCATCTGTTCCAGACCGCCGAGACCGGACTCATCGTGGAGTACGGTCAGCTGACGGACGAGATGAATCCCACCCTGATCGACATGACGGCCGCGTGGCTGATTCGCGTGGTCGGACCGCAGCCGGACTGACGGAGCGCGCGGAGTTCCGATGACCCGTGTACAGAAAGACCCGACGAGGTTGCATCCTCGCCGGGTCGTTTCAGTTCAGCGTCCTGCCACGCATCTGGGATCGTTTACGCGGTCTGCGCGGCGTGACGTCCTTCCGCGATCTCTTCGATCATCTTGTCATTGAACGCCGGGAGGTCATCGGGATTCCGGCTGGTCACCAGACCTTCATCGCAGACGCATTCAGCGTCCTCCCATGTCGCGCCGGCGTTCTCGAGATCGCGCCGGATCGACGAGTACGAGGTGACGCGACGGCCTCGGACGACATCGGCCTCGATCAGCAGTTGCGGCGCGTGGCAGATCGCGGCGACCGGCTTGCTCTGCGTGAAGAAGTCGCGTGTGAAGGACACGGCGTCCTCATTCTGCCGGAGCCGGTCCGGATTGGCGACGCCCCCGGGCAGCATGAGTGCGTCATACGCGTCGGCGTCTACATCGGTCACGACCTTGTCGACCGTGATGCTGTCGCCCCAGTTGTCACCGCTCCAGCCGCGAATCTCGCCGGACTCGAGGGAGATGACGTCCACCTTGGCGCCGGCGTTCTCCAGCGCTTCCTTTGGTGAGAACAACTCGCTCTGCTCGAAGCCGTTGGTGGCGAGAATGGCGACAGACTTGTTGGATAGTCGATTCGTCATGAGGACTGGTCTCCTTGCGTTTGGTTCACAGGTATGATCCGCACGCCGAATGAGACCAGGATGAAACGGTGGTGAATCCCCGATCAACGCGTCGCGAGGGGTTTCCCTCGGCACGGATGCGCTATTCCCCGCGCGCGTCGATCCGGACCTCGTCCCCGAATGCGATCGTCAGCACGTTCGGGCGACAGCACACCGGGCAGTCCTCGACATACTCCTGATGCGTCCCCGCACTGGGATCGACCCGCACGTCGATGACTTCGCCGCACGAGGGGCAGACGTAACTCGCGAGTTCATCCATGGGTTCGGGTCACGATCGATCCGCCCCGCCCGGATTCCGGAGCGCCTCGTCCAGCTCGTGGAGCGCGAGCGGCCAGTTTTCCTCGTGGGCGCGGCAGGACGCCGCCGAGACGAATCCCGAGTGGGTCAGCCGGATCTCGGTCGCTCCGCCGCGCGGCGTGAGTTCGATCCGCAAGACGGTTTCGGCCCCGGCCGTCCCCTCCGCGGTCCCGTCGCCGGTCATCCAGGTCATCTCGACGAGCTGATTCTCGACAACCTCGAGGAAGCGGCCGTAGTGCGGATGCCGGCCCCATTCGTTGCGGTTGTAGAAGAAGTACGGTTGTCCGGGCGTGGCCGTCATCGACACCGTGCCGGGCTGGGCGAACCATGCGTCGAACCGTTCCGTCCACGCCGCGAAGACCGCGCTCGGCGCCGCGTGAATCGTGGCTTCGCAGGTCATCTGCAGCGGGCGCGCCGCGAGGTCCGGGCGGGGGATGGATTCCACGATGAACTCCTCACGACGACGGTACGACCGGGAGGCCTCAAAGACAACAGCCCTCCCGAATCAGGAGGGCTGTCATCAGTGGGCCATACTGGACTTGAACCAGTGACCTCTTGTGTGTCATACAAGCGCGCTAGCCAACTGCGCCAATGGCCCATGACACGCCGGGGCGAGGCCCCGCCGAGTTCCGAAGCGTAGCCCCGGGGGGAGGGCCCGTCAAGGGGTCGCCGCCGGGCCAACCCGCGGACCGGAAAACGCCGCCGCGCGGCGGGGGAAGATCCCGGCCGAAACAACGGACCCGGCCGCCTCGTGACGACCGGGTCCGGGTGAATCAGGGCGATTCCGACGGCCGTCGCCGTGCGGGGGCGGGACTCAGAAGTCCCACTGGATCCCCGCGAAGATCCGCACGTCGTTCTTGTCCGTCGGATCGGTGACATCCGACTGGTACTCGTGGAGCACGCCCGCGTTGAACGCCAGGTTCGACTGGTCGCCGATCTTGGCCGAGTATTCCGCCGACGTCACGGTGCGAAACTCGCCCGTCTCGTCGAGATCGAAGTAGATCGTGCTCGACGCGGTCAGCGCCTGCGCATCCGTGATGTCCCATGTGAGGTCCCAGCCGGCCAGCAGTTCAGGACGCGTCGCATCGCGGTTCCACTCCCGCGTCACACCGGCGCCGCCCCGCAGATCAAAGGTGAAGTCATCCTTCTGGATCAACTGGTACCCGACGCCGCCGTGCACCGCGAGCCGGTGCTCCCACTCCTGGAACTCGTCGTAGTCGTACCGGCCCTGCGCGAAGTAGAACCAGCGCGACTCAGGCACGTACCAGTCGTTCTTCACCGACGCAAGCAGACGGTTCTCCGTGCGGTCGCCGTCCGAGGCGCCGTAGAAGTAGCCCAGCTCCAGCGCCGTGCGGATCCGATCGTTCTTGCGAACGCTCTTGATCCCCGCGTTCAGACTCTGGTCGTCCGTGTTGCCGTAACTCGCGCCGAGACCGATCCGCAAACTGGTCTTCCACGGCGTCTTCGTTGCTTCCGCCGGCGGATCCGCCGACTCGTCCTGCACCATGCCGAGCGACACCCGCTCGTCGTTGCTCAGGGCCAGTTGATCGATGCGGTCGCGGGCGATCTCCAGGCGACCCAGCGCGGCGTGGTCGATCACCACCGTGTCCGCCGTCTGCTCGATGATCGGACCCGACAACCGGTCGCCGTTGACCAGCGTCAGATCCCCCGCTCCCGCCGTCCCGGCCAGACCCGCGCCGAGCGCGGCGACCGTCCACAGGCGTCGTGTGCTCATGTCATGAACTCCCAAGAATCAGCCGACCGGCCCTCACAGGTCGGGCGTGAAATGTCCACCACCCCCGCCGCGCCCACGTCGGCCCGGCGGATCGAGGGCACAGGATAGCGAATCCCGATCCGCGCGCAGAACAACGCCCCGGTCGCATCGGACCGGGGCGCTGACGGAATCAGGTCAGTGATGTGCGTCTACTCTTCGTCGAGACCGAGGTGCCGCAGATACGCGGACATGTCCGGCTCGCGTCCGAGGTAGCCGCGCACAAGATCGAGCCCATCCTGCGTGCCGCCCGCCGCGAGAATCTTCTCGCGGTAGTAGCGCCCCGCGGCGGGATCGAGCATGCCCAGCTCCTTGAACCGCTGGAACATGTCGCACGCGTACACGAGCGACCACTGATAGCCGTAGTAGCCTGCGTTGTAGTGCATGAGGTGTCCGAACGCGGCCTGGAACCAGGTGTTCGGCACGGGGTCGTACAACTCGACGTTCTCCCCGTCCTCCGCCCACAGCCGGTGGGCGAGTTCGGTGGTGTCGACATCGCCCTCGGGATCGACGTGCAGCGACATGTCGTACAGACCGTAGAAGAACTGCCGCTCCGCCTTCATGCCGGAGCCGAGGTTGCGGGCCTTCAGCATGCCGTCAAGCAGCGCGTCGGGGAACGCCTCGCCCGTCTTGTAATGCCGGGCGAAAGTACGCAGGACGTCGCCGTCCCACACCCAGTTCTCGAACATCTGGGAGGGCGCTTCGACGAAGTCCCGCTCTACGCCGGTGCCGGCGAATCGCCAGTGCTTCGAATCGCTGAGGATCGTGTGCAGGCAATGGCCGAACTCGTGGAAGTACGTCTCGACCTCGTCATGCGACATGAGCGACGGCTTGTCCGCCGTCGGCTTCGTGAAGTTGCAGACCAGGGCTGCGAACGGCAGGTTCACCGAACCGTCCGCCCACACCTTGTGCTGCGCAAGTCCCCACTGCGCGGCGTGCGAGTACTTGTTCGCCCGCGGATGCAGATCCACCGCGAACATGCCGAGCAGCGAACTCGCCGCCTTGTCCCAGACCTCGTAGAGTTCGACGTCCTCATGCCAGAGCGGCACGCCCTTCGACGCCGCGCGATCCGTCACGTTGCGGTACTCGAGCCCGTACAACGACTGCGTGATCGAGAACAGGCCTTCGGTGACCGCCTCCATCGGGAAGTACTCGCGGACCTTCTCGCTGTCCACCGCGTACTTCTCGCGCATCAGCTTCTTCTCGTAGAAGTTGGTGTCCCACGGATGAAGCGTCGCATCCGGATCGTCGACGTGCGCGCGTTTCGCGGCGACGAGTTCGGCGTAGTCGCGCTTCGCCTTCTCGCGGACCATCGGACGGAGACGCTCGTAGAACGCCAGCACGTTCTCCGCCTCCTTCGCCATCCGGACCTCGATCTCGTAGTCCGCGGGGTGGTCGTAGCCGAGAAGGTCGGCCGCTTCGGCGCGTCGTTCGAGAATCTCCTCGAGCGCGCGGACGTTGGCCTGCCCGCCCCGCCGCTTGTACGCGATCCACAGCTTCTGACGCGTGGCCTCGCTCTCGCACTGATCCATGACGGGCAGGAACTGCGTGTAGCTCAAGCCGACGAGGTAGACGCCGTTGCTTTCCTCGAGTCCGGCGATGAACTCATCCGACATGCCCCAGAGCTCCGAGCGGAGCAGCGGCACGCGGCTGTCGTCCTCGCGGATGTTGGCGTTGAATTCGATCTGCAGCTCGGAGATCTCCTTCTGGAGCTCCGCGAGTCGCGCGCGGTCCGACGCGCTCAGCATCATGCCGGCCCGTCGGAAGTCGCGCATGATGTGATCCAGGAGCCGCTGGTCGACGGGATCAAGCGTTTCGCCGCGGTCGGCGTACGACTTGACCGCGCGGTAGAGGTCCTCGTTCTGCCCGAGGTCGATCAGCCAGGCGGTGACGGTGCGTTCCGCGTCCTGGCCGCGGTCGCGCTCGTCGGCGTCGGTCGACACGTACGCCATGAACATGGTGAAGTTCGTGTCGAGTTCGAGGTGAGCGAGCAGATCGTCGAGCGCGCGGACGGTGTTGTCGAAGGTGCGCTCGCGATCGGGAACCGCAAGGATCGCGTCGAGTCGCTGCTGCGCCGCATGAAGGGCGGATTCGACGACGTCGCGTTCGGACGGACGCACGGTGACGGAGACAAGAGCGGCGGTCATGGCGGCGGCTTCATGCGAGGCGGGGGCGCAATGCTCGCAGGTGAACGCCGCGCCGGCGCCGAGGGTCAGGCCGAGCATCCCCAGCCCGGCCGCGAGAAGACGGCCCGCGGCCGTCGGATGAGGGTGACGCATGGTCCTACTCCTTGACGATCTCGATGAGCTCCACGTCGAAGATCAGCGTCGCCCGCGGCGGGATCGAACCCGGCCGGCCCATCTCGCCGTACGCGAGATCGAAGGGAATGATCAGCTTGCGCTTGCCGCCGACCTTCATCGAACCGACCCCCTCCGTCCAGCCGCGAATCACGCGGTTGAGCGGGAACGTCGCGGGCTGACCGCGGTCGTACGAACTGTCGAACTTCGTGCCGTCGACGAGGTAGCCGGTGTAGTGCACCTTCACCTGGCTGGCCGGGCGCGGCGGCTCGGGGCCGTCGCCTTCCACGAGGTCGTAGTACTTCAGGCCCGAATCCGTCTCCTGCCACTGACCCGAGACCGCTTCGCCGGGGAAGCGGGGCACAAAGTCCGTGGCGGTCACCGCGCCGCTCATGGCGTCGACGGTGACGTTGTACGCCTCGTTCTCCGCGTACACGAGCACCTGAGCGGTGGGCTGATCGCCGACGAGCGAGATCTGCGCGGAATGCGCGCTGCCGCCTGCGGCCTCCTCCGCCTTCGCCATGGCGTCGGCGAGAGTCAGCGACGCGAGCGAGACGTCGCCGCTGGACGCGTCGACCATCGCGGTGCGGATCAGCCCGTCCGAGGCCACAAGAACTTCGTACGCCGCGCCGCCCTCGAGCAGCCGCGCGCCGGTGGCGGTTCCGTTCGCGGCGGTCTCGGCCGCCTTCACGGCGTCACGCAGCGACACCGAGGCGCCGTTCAGTTCCGCCTGCACGGCGGCGGGATCCGGGGGAATCGACTCGTAATCGGGACCGTCGTCGCCGGTCGCCTGCATCAGACCCATCGCGCCCGCCGCGCTGAAGAGAGTCAGCGCCGCGGCCAGAGACATGTTCCGCCGGGTGAGGGTTCGCCGGGTGATCATGGGTATTCGCTCCTTCGATCTGAAGACGCCCTGCGGCGTCCTGCGGTTCGTGTGGGGACGCCCCGTCTCGCGTACCGAGGGGGGCCCAATAGCCTAAGCCAAATCCGTCCGACGGGCGATGAGACCGCGCCGTCCCCCGCCCAAAGACCCGGCCCGCGGCGGTCTATTCCGGGGCGACCGAACGACAGGCGCCGGATCGAGACCCTCGAAGGTCCCGATCCGGCGCCCTGCTTCGCGTGATGACGGGTTCTTACGGCGTCGGGCAGTCGCCCCAGGCGCCGAGGAGGATGGCGAGGTCGGACGGACCGACCGTGCCGTCATCGTCCAGATCGCTCACCGTGCCGGGCGTGCCCCACTCGCTGAGCAGGGTCGCGAGGTCGGCCGAGCCCACGATGCCGTCGTCATCGAAGTCCGCCGGGCAGGGCGGGGTCTTGACGGGCGTGCAGGCGATGGCGAGCAAGCCCGCGCCGCCGTCGTCCGCGGCCGCGCCGAGCCGGACCAGGTACGTCTGACCCGCGGTGACGGACACGGTGATCGAGGCGCCGCCGCCGGGGCAGTCAACGCTGTCGTCGGCGCACGCAAGGAGATCGTCGTTCGACGGCGGGCACGCCGCGCCGCCCGCGTAGACCGCGAGACGGGTGTCGAACGAAGCGAGTCCGCAGGTGGCGAGCAGCGCGTCGCCGGAGCACGACGGCGTGTATTCGAACCAGACGTCGTTCTGCACGGCGACGCCGGCCCCGTCGTCGCAGGCCCCGGGGAGATCATCCCCGTCGGTCTGGGCGAAGGTGGTGTCGAAGGCGACGAGGCCTTCGGTCACCGGCGCGGCGTTCTCGCAGAGGTCGTTGGACGGCGGCGTCGGATTCGGGCCGGTCTGGAAGAACCAGAGCGGACCCGGCGTCTCGCCGAGCTCATTCACCGACACGATCTGCCAGAAGTACGTGGTCTCATACTCGAGAATCGGATCAGGCTGATAGAAGGGGTTCGCCACGACGGCGATGAGGTCGTCCGGGGTGATCGTGTTGTCAAGGCTCAGGTAGACCTCGAACGACTCCGCATCGCCGCCGTCGACCCAGCGGAGCTGCACGTCCGCCTCGACGTCAAGTTCGCCGTCGCTCGGCGTCGGCGCGAAGGGCGGGGCGGGCGGGTTGATCACGCCGCAGTCGAGACACGGACGCGTATTGCGATACGCGATGATCGAGTTGATCGTCCCGTTGGAGAACTCGTTGGCGCAGGTGATCGACGGGTTCATCGTGAAGCCCGGACAGCTGCAGTGAGAGCCGTCCCAGAGGTGGCCCAGTTCGTGGGCGCTCAGGTCGGTGGCGCACGCAAAGTTGCCGTTGAAGTCCGACTGCGAGAGGCAATAGGACGAGGCGTTGGAGCAGATCGACCCGATCGCCCACGCGATGCCGATCGTGCTGCCCTGCAGGTTCTTACCCGTGAAGAGGTGCGCGACGTCGCGGGGGATGAGGCCCTGGTTGTTGAGCCACTCGTTCCGGAACTGGTTGAGAAGCGTCCCGGGATTGGTCGACGTGTACGGGGCGCCGCCCGACGTTCGCACGATGATCGCCGTGATCTCATGCGTGATCTGGACGTCCTCTTCGTACTGGACGTTCATCGCGTTGATGATCTGGTTCACGCGGGCCTCGACGCCGGCCACGCTGCCCCAGTCCTGGAAGTACTCGAAGTCGGCGTCGATGCCGAGTTCAGTCACGCAGACCTGGCCGGCCCCCGCCGCCGCGCCGCCGTCCATCGGCATCGCCCGCGCGATCGGCTCCGCCTTGGGATTGAACCCGCAGGTCCCGCCGGGATCGAGCACGTCGTTGTCGTTGTACAGAATATGCACGCCGTCGAACGGCTCCAGCCAGAAACGTTCGCCGTCGGCCGTCTGAATCAACGCCGTCACGCCGCGCGGATCAACCGACGCCGCGACCAGCGAGCCGGGTGCGTCGAGCTGCACGCCGCGATAGGTGTTCACCGCGCCGGGCGCGGCGGGAACCAGCACGCCGCCGCCGGTGTCCACGAGCACTTCGTACCGATCGGCGGAACGAACGGAATGCGGCGCGAGGTCGAGGATCATCTCCCCGGCCGCGACGACCATCCCGTCGCCGACGGGCGTCGGGGCGACGGCGACGTCGACGATCTCGACCTCCCGCAGTCCCATGGCGAAGGCGATCTCGTCCGCCTGGCTCGCGGCGGACTCAGCGGAGGCGTTCGTGGCGACCATCGCCGAAGCGAGGCCGACACACGTCCCGCGGAACGTGTTCTTCAAACGAACAGAGTGGGGCGTCATCGTGGTCCTTTCTGTCGACCCCGGACCGATCCGACCGCGGGGCGGCAGGATGGAGTCGGGCGTGATCATGGGGGTGGCCAGGGGTCTTCAAGGGTGGTGGTGGTGCTCTCGAGTCCCCCGCCCTCAGATGTGTTCTTTCCAGGAGTTCAGATCAGGCGTCGGGACAACCGCCCCACGCGCCGAGCAGGATGGCGAGGTCCGCCGCGTTCACGACGCCGCTCCCGTTCAGATCGCCCTCGGGCCCGGCGGTCCCCCACTGGCTGAGCAGGGTCGCGAGGTCCGACGATCCGACCATGCCGTCCTCGTCGAAATCGCCGGGGCACGCGGGCGGCGGGACTTCACCGCCGGTGGTGAAGACCCAGACCGGACCGAACGAAGACCCGATCCCATTCGTCGCGACGACCTGCCAGAAGTACGTCGTCTGCGGCTCCAGCACGGGATCTGGCTGGAAGACCGGGTTCACGACGATCCCCGCGAAGTCCTCCGGTCCGATTTCGTTGTCGACGCTGAGGTAGACCTCGAATTCATCGGCCCCGCCGCCGTCCACCCATGTCAACTGAACGTCGACCGGGACGTCGGTCGCCCCGACCATCGGGAACGGCGCGAGGGGCGTCTGCGGCGGCTCGAACGTCTGGCAGTCGAGGCACGGACGCGTGTCGCGGTACCCGGTGATCGACAGAATCGTCTCCGCCGAAAACGTGTTCGCGCAGGTGAGCGACGGATTCATCGTGAAGCTCGGGCAGTCGCAATGCGCGGCCGCCCAGTTGTGACCGAGTTCGTGCGCCGTGAGATCCGTCGCACAGGCGAAGTTGCCGTTGAAATCCGACTGCGACAACCCGTACGACGACTCGTCCGAACAGATCGAACGGAAGAACGCGACGCCGATCACCTTCCCGTCCAGCTCCTTGCCGGTGAACAGGTGCGCCACATCGCGCTGGATGTCGCCCTGGTTCTGAAACCACTCGTCACGGAACTGCTCGAGCAACGCCCCCGGCTCCAACGCGGTGTAGGGCTCGCCCTCGACCGTCCGGACCAGAATGGTGGTGATTTCGTGCGTGATGTCGACCTGGTCCTCGAACTGGACGTTCATCACGTTGATGACCTGGTTGATGCGGGCTTCGACGCCCGCGACGTCGCCCCACGCCTGGAGATATTCGAAGTCGGCGTCGATGCCGAGCTCGGTGACGCAGACCTGCCCCGCTCCCGCCGCCGCGCCGTCCATGGGCATGGCGCGGGCGATGGGCTCAATGGCGTGATCGACGCCGCACGTGTGCCCGAGATCAAGCACATCGTCGTCGGTATACAGCACATGTCCGCCGTCGACGGGCTCGAGCCAGCGGCGGTCGCCGTCCGCGGTGCGGATCAGCGCCGTCACGCCGCGCTCATCAATTGACGCCGCGACGAGCGAACCGGGCTCGTCGACCTTGACGCCCCGATAGGTGTTGATCGGACCCGCTTCGGCGGGAACAAGCAGACCGCCGCCCTGATCGACCAGCACCTGGTAGCGCTCCGCCGACCGGACCGAATGACGAACGAGGTCGAACGTCATGCCGTCAACCGAGACAACCACGCCGTCATCCACCGGGGCCGGGGCGACGGCGACGTCGACGATCTCGACCTGGCGGAGCCCCATTCGAAAGGCGATCTCGTCCGCGTGCCGCGTGTTCACGTCCGACGCGCCCGCCGCACCCGCGATGAGCAACACCGCAATCGACGCGGCCTGAGGCGTCCGGCTCGTTCTTTCTCTCATGTGACCTCGACCTTTCGAATCTTGAGTCGGCTGGGTCGGTCGTGGCGCAGCGCCGGACAGACCCGTGGGGGAACCAGCCCCCCCCGGAACGAAACGGCCCCGGAACGAACACCCCGAGCAGGATTCGAACCTGCGACCTGCGATTTAGAAGACCGCTGCTCTATCCAACTGAGCTATCGGGGCAACCTGCTGCAGATGATGGATTTACACACACTGGTCGCGCAACGGCCGTTGGCATTGTACCCGCCTCCCCCGCCCTCGCCCATGATCAAAACTCCGGTTCCTGAGCCCGGAGGACCGAAAACATGAGCCGGGAGAGACGACCGGAGCCGACGCCCGTCCGCATGACCAGTTCGACACCTTATCAACCCTGGATGAACCGCGCCTTCGACCTCCTGCGGACCGGACAGGTCGTGGAATGGAACGTCCAGCGGATGCGCCGGCCCGGCTGGTCCCCCGACCTCACCCGACTCGATATGGCGGGACGCAGCTACGACGGCGCGGCTCTGAGCGGGGCCCGCCTTCGCGACATGACCCTTCACGCCGCGTCGTTCAGCGGGGCGGACCTTCGGGACGCCGACCTCGCCGGCGCCGATCTCACGAACGCCGATCTCGCCGGGGCCGACCTCACCCGCGCCGATCTCACCGGGGCCCGACTGGAGGGCGCCAACCTCTCCGGCGCCAACCTCACCCGCGCCCAGCTCACCGCCGCCCAACTCGCCGACGCTAACCTCGCCGACGCCAACCTCGCCGAAGTCCGGGCGACCCGGGCCCGACTGCCCCGCGCCGTCCTGCGGGGCGTCGACGCGGCGCGGGCGGACTTCACCCGCGCCTTCCTCGACCACGCCACCCTCGAACGAGGCGCCTTCGACGGGGCCACGTTCGTCCGCGCCTCCCTCCGACACGCACGCCTCCGACACGCCCGCCTCGGCCCGTTCGTCAATCTCGGCGGAGCGGATCTCCGCAGCGTTCGCGGCCTCCGCCTCGACGGCGAGTACATCCGCGGCGCACGCTTTCGCATCCGGCACGCCGATCCCTACCTCGCCCTCCGTCGCGTCTACACCGGGAGCCGACTCGCGACCATGACGATCATCCTCCTGGCGTTCCTCGCCCCGGTGGCGTATCGCGCGGCGGCCGGCGCGAGCGCCGCCGCGCAACAGGCCGAACAGCTGGATTTCGGACTGGCCCTGCGTCATCGCGACAGCGCGGACCCTGCTCTGGCCGGATTCGGCGAAGCGATGATCGACGCCGCGACGCCTGATCCGCGGGTGCGGGTGTACGAGACCTGGGAGGTGCTGCTCGGTCTTGACCGGGGCTGGGCGACGACGACGTTCATCAGCGCGACGATCGGCGTCGTTCTTCTGCGTCTGCTGCTGACGATGCGGGTCAGCGATCTGCGTCAGTACGAGGAGCGATCGGGTCACGCGCCGCAATGGCGTGAGGTTCGATCGTGGTGGTGCTGCCACACGCTGGCGATGCGGGCGGGGCTGCTCGCGGTCTTGATCGGGGCGGGGTTCTCGGCGGCCGAGTGGATCCGCGCGTCGGTGATCGTGGCCCCCGGACCCGATCTCTTCCCGGGACTGGGCTGATCGCCGAAACGGAACGCAACCTTCGCCCGGCCCGCCGCGGACTCTAGAATGGATCCGGACCCGTCCCGCGGGTCCTTTCGCGCCCGCTCCCGCCCCCACACGTGTTCCGGGGACGGCGGCGTCGGCGATCCACGCCCAGCAGGGAGGCCGTCATGGCCAAGGCGATTGTCGATCCGGCCGAACTTCGCAAGTTCGCCCAGGATCTGAAGCGATTCAACAACGATCTCCAGCACCAGCTCGCGATGCTGCACAGCCGACTGAACAATCTCGGTCAGACGTGGCGCGACCAGGAGCAACGGAAGTTCACCGACGAGTTCGAGGCGACGACGCGGGTGCTCAAGCGGTTCACCGAAGCGTCGAATCAGCACATCCCGTTCCTGCTCCGGAAGGCCGAGCGGATCGAGGAATACCTCGAGCAGCGTTGATCCGGGCCGTTCATGCGCGACGCCGCCAAAGTCCGATCCGTCGACGCGATCACCCGCTTCAAAGCGGCGCTGGTCGAATTCGTCGATCTCGCCCGCTCGTCGCTGACCGAGTCGGAGGGCGAGGTCGTGCGTGTGCTCAACTGGCTCCGCCACGACCGGACGCTTCACTGGCAACGCGAGGTGAAGAAGCGCCGCGAAAAAGTCGCCCAGGCGCAGTCCGACCTCGCCCGCGCCCAGATTGCACTCGACCCCGAAGGCAAACCCCGCGACTGCACCGACGAGAAGCGCGCCCTCCGCAAAGCCCAGATTCGACTGGACGACGCGGAACGACATGTCGCCGACGTGAAACGCTGGATCCGGACGATCGAACACGAACAGATGCTCTTCAAGGCGCAGATCCAGGGACTGCGGTCCGTGCTCGAAGGCAATATGGATCGCGCCGGCGCGAAGCTCGGACGCATGGTCGAGGCGATCGACAAGTATGTCGCCGTCTCCGCCCCGAACACGTCAGAACAACTCGCCCGCTCCACCGGCGGCGGACTCGGACCCGGCGCGAGCCCCGGCGTCTCGCGCGGCGTCAGCGATGCGCCCGCCGAACGACTCCCCGATCCGCCCGCGTTACGCGACCTCGCCCCGGCGATCGAAGAGCGCGGCGACATCGCGTTCGATCCGCCCGACGTCGACCCCGCCCCGGCCCCGCCCGGACGCGTCCCCGGGCAGGTCTGCGCCGCCCTCGACCGCACGCCGGATCTCGCCGGCCTCTCGTCACGCGTGACGCTCGATCCCGGCGCGCTCGACGCCGAACGCGTCATCCTCATCCGGACCCCGCCCGCCGGACCGACGGACTCCGGCTGGCATATCGCCGCCTGGCCGCCGGCCGAAGAAACCTCCCCCGTCGCCGTCCGGCTTTCATGGGTCTTCCGCGCCCGACCTGACTGGCGTGATCTGCTCGCCCTCCCGCCCGGCCTGACGGCTGTCGTTCGCGGCGGCGAGCTGGAGGCCGTCTTCGATGAATCCGATCAGAACGTCTGGGCCATGCGCCGCTGACCATCACCACGCCCGATCGGCCCTCAGAAGGAACTCTCCATGGGACTCAGCGTCGGAAAGAGCAAACTCGACAACGCCATGCGCGAACTGATGGCCGCGTGGCAGAAAGCCGGCGAACATTGGGACGACGGGATGCGGGCCGACTTTCATGATCAGCACCTCGCCCCCCTCCACCCCCGCGTGAAAGCCGCCGTCGACGCCATGGACAAGATGGCGACCATCACCGATCGCGCCCGCGCCGCGTGCCGCGACACGATGTAACCCCGCCGCTCTCCGCCCACCTCCCCACGCCCCTCCGCCTTCTCTCTCCCCGGACAGGACCCTCGATGAACACTGATGCAGGCGCCTCCCACGCCGATCGAGCCTTTGAACTCACCGACATCCCGGATCTCGAACGATCGGTCCACGCGGAACTCGTCGACCTGTGCGGCGCCTGCCGCGCGGCGGAGCAGGAGCTGCTCGAACGCTACCACCGGGTGCGCGACGACGCGGAGCAGAAGCGCGACAA
Source organism: Phycisphaerales bacterium (assembly GCA_965227335.1). GTDB lineage: Bacteria > Planctomycetota > Phycisphaerae > Phycisphaerales > SM1A02 > CBDDFV01. Next base: position 683,318 of record CBDDFV010000009.1, on the reverse strand, counting down.
CGCGGTCGGGGCGATCGAATCCGAGTTTGAACAGGTGACGTCCGAAGCGCGGGCGGTGCACGAGAACGCGATGCGTCGCCGGCGGGAGCGGTTCGACCAGGAGTTCAAGACGGCGGCGTCGCGTTACGAGGAGGCGCAGGAGAACGTTCGCAACAAGGCCGCGGAGAACCTTGAAACCGCGCAGAAGCGGATGCAGGAGCAGGTGTGGGTCGCGGAAACGGTCTACGAGGCCACCGAGGACCAGCCGCGCGAACAGTTTGACGAAGCGAACAAGATCCTCGACGCGAAGCAGGAGGAGATCGACGCGCTCGAACGCGAGATGGCGAGTCTGGCCCGGGAGTTCCGCGCCCCGACGCCGCCGACCGCGGCCCCGGCGTCCCTCAGCGACACCACTCGAAAGACCGTCACCAAGGCGCTCGCGAACGCGCTCCGCTCCGGCCACGATCGAGTGGAGGCCGCCACGAACCGTCGCGCGCGGAAGCTCTTCCGGCTGCCGATCCTGCTCTCGCTGCTCGTCGTCGCCGCCGCCCTCGGCGCGGCCGCGGCGGGCGGGGTCGAAGGCTTCACGCCGGGACCCCACCTCGGAATCGGGGCCGGCGTCGGCTTCGGCGTCGGCGTGATCATCTTCGCCATCGTCTACATCACCGTCCGGAATGCGCTCGCCCGCGACGCCGAGGCGCTCGCCGATGAAGTCGCCATCGCCCGCGCCTGCGCCGAAGCAGAGCGCGGCCACCTCGTGCGCCGACGCGAGGAGGACGAAGCTCGCGCCCGGGCCGCCAAGGACGCCGACGTCCGCAAGGCGAAGACCACTTACGAGCCGATCCTCCGGGAGATCGACGAACGGCGGACGAGCAAGCTCGCCGCCCTCGCCGAGAAGTACGAGGCGATCCTCGACGACATCAAGTCGACGTACGAGAAGGAACGCCGCGCGACGATCGAAGCGTATGAATCCACCCTCGCTGAACGCACCCGCACCCGCAATGAGGCGCGGGCGGCCGTGGAGGCCGAGTGCAACGAGACGCTGGAGGCGAACGAGAAGCAGCACCGCGAGGCGTGGACGACGCTCGAGGAACGCTGGCATGCGGGCATGGAGCGGGCGGTGCGGCTGTCTTCGCAGATGGACGCCCGCACGTCGGCGCTCTTCCGTCCCTGGTCTTCGGATCGGTGGGCGGACTGGCGGCCGCCCCGCGGCTTCACGCCGATCATCCGCATCGGCGCGTTCGATGTGAAACTCGCCGATCTCGCCGACGGTCCGCCGGAGCACGAGAAACTTCGCCGCGACTGGCCCGACACGCTCGAAATGCCGGCGGTGCTGCGGTTCCCCGACCAATGGTCGGTCCTGCTCCAGAGCGAACAGCAGGGACGCGACGAAGCGCTCGCCGCGCTGCAGATGATGATGCTGCGCATCCTCACCACCCTGCCGCCCGGCAAGGCGCGGTTCACGCTGTTCGATCCGGTCGGTCTCGGCCAGAACTTCGCCGGCTTCATGCATCTCGCCGACTACGAGGAGGCGTTCGTCGCGGACAAGATCTGGACGGAATCGCGTCACCTCGAACAGCGTCTGCTCGACCTCACCGAGCACATGGAGAACGTGATCCAGAAGTATCTCCGGAACGACTTCGAGACGATCGCGGAGTACAACGAACAGGCGGGCGAGATCGCGGAGCCGTATCGCTTCCTCGTGATCGCCGATTTCCCGCAGAACTTCACCGAGACCGCCGCGCGTCGGCTAGCGAGCGTCGTCAACTCCGGCGCGAAGTGCGGCGTCTACACGCTGATCCACCATGATCTCCGCCAGAAGGCGCCGCCCGGCGTCGAGATCGAGGACGTCGAACAGCGGAGCGTGCGTCTCCTGTTCCGGGACGATCGATTCACCTGGATGGAGGACGGCTTCGAATCGATGCCGCTCACCCTCGATGCCGCCCCCGAAGAGTCGTTCCTGACCTCGACGCTCAAGCGGATCGGCGAGGCGGCGATCGATCTCAATCGCGTCGAGGTCCCGTTCCACTTCGTCGCGCCGCAGCACGAGAGCGAACTGTGGTCGCGGCACTCCACCCGCGAACTTCGCGTTCCCCTCGGCCGCGCCGGCGCCACGAAGCTGCAGAACCTCGTCCTCGGCCCCGGAACATCACAGCACGCGCTGATCGCGGGGAAGACGGGCTCCGGCAAGTCGACGCTGCTGCACGTCCTCATCACGAACCTGTCGCTTTGGTACTCGCCCGAAGAGGTCGAGTTCTATCTCGTCGACTTCAAGAAGGGCGTCGAGTTCAAGACGTATGCGGTCAACGACCTGCCGCACGCCCGGGCGGTCGCGATCGAATCCGATCGCGAATTCGGCCTGAGCGTGCTCCAGCGTCTGGACGAGGAGCTGAAGATTCGAGGGGAGCGTTTCCGGGCCCTGGGCGTCCAGGGGATTGCGGGCTATCGGGAGATCCCCGACCAGCCGCCGATGCCCCGGACGCTGCTGATCGTCGACGAGTTCCAGGAGCTGTTCGTCGAGGACGACAAACTCTCGCAGGACGCGTCGCTGCTGCTCGACCGGCTGGTGCGCCAGGGTCGTGCGTTCGGCATGCACGTGCTGCTCGGGTCGCAGACGCTCGGCGGGGCGTACTCGCTGGCCCGCACCACCATGGGCCAGATGACCGTCCGCATCGCCCTGCAATGCTCCGAGGCGGATTCGTACCTGATCCTCAACGAGGACAACGCCGCCGCGCGGCTGCTCGCGCGTCCCGGCGAAGCGATCTACAACGACCAGTCCGGCATGGTCGAGGGCAACAGTCCCTTCCAGATCGTGTGGCTCGACGACCGTGAACGGGAGCAGGCGCTCAAGCGCGCGCACGACTACGCGGACGAACAGGGCTTCCGACGCTCCGAGCCGCTCATCGCGTTCGAAGGCTCCGCGCCGGCGCTGGTGTCGCAGAACCTGCGGTTGCAGGAGGCGCTCTCGTCGCCGTCGTGGAGCCAGCGTCCGCCGCTCACCACGCTGTGGATCGGCGACGCCGTCTCGATCAAGGATCCGACCGCGATGCAGTTCCGTCGGCAGAGCGGTTCGAACGGTCTGATCGTCGGTCAGAACGAGGACGCGGCGTTGTCGATGATCACCGCCGCCCTGCTCTCCGCCGCCGCCCAGCACGCCCCGGGGCCCGCCGCCGACCCGATGTCCGGGGCCCGGTTCTACCTCTTCAACGGCGCGCCGGCAGAATCGATCTACGTTGATTACCTCGACCAGTTCGAGGACCGACTTCCCCAGTTCGTCCAGCCGGTCGGCTGGCGCGATATCCCCAACGCGATGACCGAACTCGCGGCGGAGCTCGAACGTCGTCGCGCTGGCGACCTCACTGACGAGCCCGCCATCTACGTCTTCGTGTACGGCCTCCAGCGCTTCCGCGACCTCCGGCGCGACGAAGACGACTTCGGATTCTCCATGAGCGACGACGATGCGCCGCCGAAGCCCGCGAAACAGTTCGCGGAGTTGTTCCGCGACGGTCCGACCTTCGGGATGCACGTGGTGTGCTGGTGCGACACGGCGGGCAACCTCATGCGGACGATCGATCGGCCCGCCCTCCGCGAATTCGAACATCGCGTCCTGTTCCAGATGAGCTCGACGGATTCGACGAATCTCATCGACAACGCGATGGCGAGCCGGCTCGGCATGCACCGCGCCATCTACTTCAACGAGGAGCGTGGTTCGATCGAGAAGTTCCGCCCGTACGCCACGCCCACCCGCGAGGGCCTCGGCGAACTGCTCTCCGGCGCCCTCGTCAGCGGCGGCTGAGCGACCGGCCCCGCCTCGTACCGACCCGTCTCGCGACGCTCCTGACCCGTCCCGGCCCGCGCCGGGACGGTGTTTTTTCGGCCCCGGCGGAGGATTTCAGTTTGACCCCCTACGACTCGTGTCGTAGGTTGAGAGAACTGATCTACGACAACTGTCGTAGGGAAGGAGATTCGCCCATGCCGCCGCGTGACGCCGATCCGGGGCAAGCTGAGCTCGAGGTGCTGTCGATCCTCTGGGATGTCGGCCCCGCGACCGTTCGTGAGGTGCTCAACGCGCTGCACGAGCGGGGGCGGGAACTCGCCTACACGACTGTCATGACGTTTCTGACCCGTCTGGAGCAGAAAGGACTCGTCCGGAGCGACCGCTCCGGCGTGGCCTACGTGTACTCACCCATCGAAACCCGTGAAAACATCACGCGGTCGCGGCTGCAGTCGATCCGCGACGTCCTCTTCAACGGCGCTTCCGGCCCGCTCGTCGTGCAGCTCATTCGCGAAGGATCGTTCACCGCCGATGAGATCTCCGAACTCCAGCAACTGATCGAATCTCTCGACGCCGCCGACGCGGCGCGAAACCGCGGCCGACGCAGTCGGAATAAGCGGGGGAAGGCGGACAGGGACGTCCGTCGACGCGGTCGAGGGGACACGGCATGAGCGCTCTGGAGACGTTCGTTTCAACGGTGGTCTGGCCGAACGCCATGCTGGCGATTCCGCTGTTCCTCGCGGTCGCCGCCCTGAACCGCTGGCTGCCCAGCCGGCCGTCGACCCGGCACGCCCTCTGGGCCGTGGCCCTCCTGCTCCTGCTCGTCCCCACCACCATCATCGGTCTTGCCGGACGACCCGCGGCGGAGTCGCTCCACCGCCTCGCCGCCTCGGCCGTGACGCCATCCGACACCCCGGATGGCGCCGAGCTGTCCCGCGATGCGATCGCGGTCCCGCCGGTGAAACCACCGGCCGCGCCTCACCCCGAGGCGCCAATCGAACCCTCACTGCACCCGGACGTCGCCCCGGCGCCGTCCACCCCGTCTCCTTCTTTCACGCGGCCGTCGGACGCGTGGCCCCGGACGGTTGAAGCGTCATCTCATCCTCTGCCTGACGTCTCGATCGAATCCGGGCCCGCGCCGACGCCGCCGCGCATCGCCGAATCACCGACGATGATCCCCTCCGCGGCCCGACGGACCTTGTCGTCGCCGCTTTCCTCACCGCCGCCGTCTTCCCCGTCACTGTCGCGGCTGACGATCGACGCTGAACCCCGACTGATCCCGACGCCGGAGTTGACGATCAACCTGGCGCCGCCGCTTGCCACAACGCCTCCTGTCGCCCCCGTCGCGCCTCCGGCCCCCTCGGGCGACGCGGCGGACCGGGTCGGCGACGCCGCCGTGGCGTCCGTCGTGACACACGCAGGTCCGACCTGGACGTCCGAGTGGACCGCCCGGGTCGGCGCGGCCCGTGATGCGATCGTGGCCATCCCGCCGCTGCCGGCGGTGATCTGGATCAGCGGCGTCGCCGCCCTGGTCCTGGTCGGTCTCGTCCGGCTCGCCCATGTCGTTCGATTGGCGCGGAGCGCGTCACCGGCGTCGGAATCCGTGGAGCGTATGGTCTGGTCGGTGGCGGAGGAACTGGGCGTGCCGAGCGCGCCGCTGGTCCGCATGACGCCGCGCCCGGTGACGCCGATGGTGTTGTGTCTGGGTCGCCCGACGTTGCTGCTTCCGCAGGGACTGTGGTCGCAGCTGGACGACGCGGGCCGCCGCGCGGTGGTGACGCACGAAGTCGCGCACCTCCGTCGGCGGGATCACTGGATGTCGTGGCTCGATCTTGTCGTGGGCGTCATTTACTGGTGGCATCCCGGCGTGTGGTGGGCGCGACGACAGTTGTGCGAGCAGGCGGATGCGAGTTGCGATGCGTGGGTGGTGGCGTTGCGGCCGGAGTCGCGTCGCGCGTATGCGGAGGCGTTGCTGGCGGCGCGTTCGCAGAGTTCACAGGATTATTTCGCTGCGCCCGCGGTCGGGCTGGGCGTGACAACGCGGCGTACGAAGCGTTTCGCGAGGAGACTGACGATGGTGATGACGGAACAGAAGGCCCCGGGACGTTCCCTGAGCGGCGCGGGACTGGCGAGCGTGCTGTCTTTCGGCGCGTTGTTTGCAGCCCCGATGTTTGCGTGTCCGGAGAGCGACTGCCAGACGGGGGCGACGGCAAAGACGGCGGTTGTCGCGGAGTCCGGCGACGCCATCGACGCCGGCGCCCTTGAAGCACTCGCCCTGCTGGGCCAGAACGCCATCTTCGAGAGTCAGCCGCAACCGGACGACTGGCGCCGTCGCGACCGTGACGAGATGCGTCAGCGTGATCGACGCGACGATCTCGAAGCCCGGGTGGACCGCATGGAGGCCATGCTCGAGGAGATCCTCGCCCGGATGGAAGGCCGGGAGCATCCGCGGGGACACGGCGATGCCCCCGCCCGCGAGATGCGTGAGCGCGAGTTGATCGAAGATCAACTGCGTCGCGCCCGCGAGATGCAGGAACAGGCCGCCATGGAACGCGATCGCCCGCGTCGCGGCGCGGCGGGGCCGTCGGCCGAAATCGTCGAACGCGTGTATGAGATCTCCGGCGGCAAGAAGAAGCAACTGCTCAACCTCATGCTCCGGGACGACGTGCCGATTCGCGTCGCGGAGCAACCGAACGGCATCCTCGTGCAGGCGACGCCCGACCAGCACATGATCATGGAGGCGTTCGTCCTCATCATCGGCAGCGATAAGCAGCAGGATCGCGACTATCGAATGTCGCGCGGCAAGCTCGACGCGCTGACCGAACTGATGATCCGCGACGACGTCCCCGTCCTCGTCCGCCCCCATGACGACCGCATCACGGTGCTCGGCCCTCCGATCGAACAGGCGATCTTCGGCGCCTTCGTCGAAATGATCGAGCCGGGCGACCGTCCGACCCGGGACCGTCGCGCCGGCATGCGTGCGCCCGGTCCCGATAACGACATCGAGATGCTGCAGCACGAGATCGAGATGCTCGAACAGCAGGGCCGCATCCACGAGGAACTGCTCGTCGACGCGGAGCACGAACTCGACGACATCCGCCGCGAGATCGAGATGATCGAACGTCAACTGCACGAGCACGATGATGATCGCGAACTGCACCAGGTGATGGAGGAGCTTCACCGCGCGCACGAGATGCTGATGCGTCAGCTCGACGAACGGCGCGGCGCCCTGGAGGGCCTCATGCACCGCCGCGCTGAGTTGATCGCGCAGCGGGAACGAATGATTCGACGGGGCGGCCGCTGAACCGCGCCCGACCCGTCAACCCGGACCGCTGGTCCTGATGGATCGGCCGGGATGGTGGTCATCCCGGCCGATTCCTTTTTTGCAGCCCCCAACGGCATCCCACTCCCGGCGACACCGCCGCGACCATTCGCTGCGCCTTTCGACGGTGCGTCCGCGTCTGGACGTTCGCGTCGCACGCGTCGGTTGGGCCCCGGCCGGACATCAAGCGGCCGAGCCCTTGCTCGTTCGTGTGGGGCCGGGGGCCCAACCGACGCGTGAGCACACGCCGCGATCTCACGCGACCCAGTTCGCGGCGGCATTCAGCGCCACGGGAGCGGGAATCTGCATCGCCGACGCCAACTGCCAACGCGTTTTGCCGCGATCTGATCTGGGACGCCTTTTGAATAGTCGGTTTCCGGACGCTCAGGCATGACCCCACGCGGAGCGTGGGGCTGGGGGGTGGGAGTCGCCGCGCATGAAAAACGCTCCCGACGCTGGAGCATCGGGAGCGTGTTCAGTTCACTGCCAGCCCCACGTTCCGCGTGGGGTTCATGCCGGACGATCCCGATCAGCCCCAGGCGCCGAGGAGGATCGCGAGGTCGGCCGCGCCGACGGCGCCGTCGCCGTCGAGGTCGGCGATGCAGCCGGGGCAGGGGCCCCACTGCCCGAGGAGGATCGCGAGGTCCGCGGGTCCGACGACGCCGTCGCCGTCGAGGTCGCCCGGGATCGTGTCGCCGCACTCGAGGTACTCGATGCGGACGTCATCGACGCCGGCTTCGACGAGCGATCCGGCGTTCAGGTCGCGGGCGACGAATCGCACGCGGACCTCGTCGGTCGCATCAACGAAGTTCCCGATGAAGAAGCTCTTCTTCACCCACTGCCCGGCGTTCTCATCAACGTCCTCGAGAAGCGTCCAGGTGGCCCCGTTGTCGTCGGAGATGGACACCGGCATCGAGTCCTCGTTCGGGCCTGCGCCCTGGTTATTCGAGTACCAGCGGTAGTAGACGAGGAAGGCGTTGTCGCCGGCCGTCGCGTCGAGCGTCGGCGAGGTGAGCGTCGTGACGCCGTCGTCGACGTCGTTCTCGCCGGCCCCGCCGCCGGGCGAACCCTGGCCGGTGACCCACGCGAACGTCCCGGTTCCATCCGGGTTGTCGTCCTCGGGCTGAGCGGCGGTGCCGATCGGATCGACCCGCTCCCAGACGCCGGTCGACGCGTCGTCGCCGGGGGCGCCCACGGTCCAGCCGGTGTCGTCTTCCATGTCGTCGTCGAAACCGATCATGAGGTCTTCGTAGACGAGGGCCTCATAGCTCTGCAGCGGCGCGCCGAGCGGATCGGTGATGACGAAGCCGAGATCGGACTCCGCCTGGAAGTAGTACTGCACGGTCGAGCCGCACTCCGCGGGCGGGAAGGTCGCGAGGAAGCTGCCGCCGCCGACCGATTCGAGCGGCGACTCCACGAAGCCGTCGCCGGTGTCGACGAACATCATCTCCGTGCCCTCGACGCCGCCCTGGATCGAAATCTCGACGGTCTGACCCGCGGGATCCAGCTGCGTCGGCAGCCCTTCGGGATAGTTGAACCCGACCGTGTTCTCGCCGAGGGCCCAGATGAACAGGCCCGCCTGACGGTCGCTCCCGATGATCACGCCGCTCTCGAAGTACGGGTAGTTGGACCAGAGGCTGTTGAAGTTGGTGGCGTTGTTGGCCGGGAGCGTGTCGAAGAACGCCACCTCGGTCGGACTCGTCGGGTTCGAGATGTCGAAGATCCGCAGGCCGCTGCTGTAGTTCGACGCGAAGACGCGATCGCCCTTCACATACAGGTTGTGCGTGATCGAGCCGAGCCCGTTGGTGAACGTATCGACCTCGAACGGGTTCTCGAGGTCGGAGACGTCGATGATGTGCATGCGGGACGTCACGCCGAAGTTGGATTCGTCCTGCTCATCGTTCAGATAGAAGTACTGCTGATCTTCCGAGAGCCAGCCCTGGTGCGAATAGGCGCCCATCGGATACTGGTAATGCGTCAGGACGACCGGGTTCAGCTTGTCGGTCACGTCGACGATGCTCAGGCCCGTCTCGATGCCGCCGTTGCCGAAGCCGGCGCAGCAGAACGCAATCTCGCGTCCCGCCCACGGACCGCTCTTCATCACGACGATCTGCGAATCGTGCACATACCGGTCGAGCCAGGAACCCACGAACGGCGGGTCCACCGGATCGGCGTTCAGATCGTAGAACCGCAGACCGTTGCCGCTGCCGCCCGTGCGGTAGAGGAAGCCGGTCTCGGTGTTGATCGCCACGTTGTGCGTCGACGTCGAGCCGCCGTCGGTCACTTCGTTGACGAGCGTCACGTTGCCGTTGTCGATGTCGCTCACGTCGACGACCTGGATCCCGCCGCCGCCCTCGCTCACGATGTAGACGTACTCGCCGTACGTCTTCATGTCGCGCCAGATGCTGCCCGGACCGGGAATCAGCTCCAGGAGGACCGGCGAGGTCGGGTCCGTGATGTCCACGAAGCCGCTGCCGTCCGACAGACCCATGATCGCATACTCACCGCCGGACGGCGAGGTGTAGCCCCAGCAGTCATTGCCGAACGACTGACCGGGGAACTCGTTGATGGGCATCCACCCGAGCAGGGCGACGCCCTCGGCCGGGAAGGTCTCGCCCCCCGCCGCATCGGCGTCCGCCTCGCCCGGAGGCAGCATCCGCGCCTCCACGCCCGGCTGGTACCGGTAGCCGGGGCCTTCGTACGTCGGCGCGCTGTTGCGGGCCTTCGGGTCATCGGGGTGACCGGACGCAACGCTCACCGCGGCGCCCGTCGCGATCATCGCCACGAGACAGGACAGAGATCTGCTCTTGCTCATACACACACTCTCCGAGGGGGGTGGGGCGCGGGGGTCGCGCAGTCAGAACAACCGCCGACACCACATCCGCATCATCAGTCTAGTCAAGATCCGGCTGAACACCCACATCGGTTTCACGGAATGAGGCCGTAACCGCCATTATCGGGCCCGATTTGCGCGATCGGACCCCGTCCCCCCGACGCCGCCGCCAACGAGACGACCTCTCCAGGCCCCCGCCGCTGACGCCTCGTTACGGCCCGTCCGACGACGCCGCCGGCAGATCCGCAGGCATCGCCGACACGTCCGTCAGGCTCTCCAGAAACGCCCGGAGATCCGCCTTCTCCTCCGGCGTCAGATCCAGCGACGCCAGCACCGACTCCTGATGATGATGCATCCGGACCGCCCCCTCGAGCGTCGAGTAATACTCGATCACCCGATCCAACGATCCAAACTGCCCCTGATGCATGTACGGCGGACTCAGCGCTACGTTGCGCAACGTCGGCGTCTTGAACTGACCCCACAACGCCGGACTGTGGACCAGACGCGCGGTCCGCAGCGCGGCGTCGCTGTCGCGATCATCACTCCAGGGCCCCGTGGCGTTGAACGGATCCTTCAGCAGCCCCCGCGCGCCCTTGTACCGCCCCTGGTCACGGGGAACTCCCCCGCCGCGCGGCGGAACCATGATGTCGTGAAACTCGCTGTCGCTGAAGTTCGGACCGACGTGACACGAACGGCAGTCCGCCCGACCAACGAACAACTGAAGCCCGCGCTGGGCCGCCGGCGACAACGCGGCGAGCTTTGCCGGGTCGTTCTCGCGGATCCCCTCGACGAAGACGTCAAACGGCGCCCGCCGGCTCAGCAGGGTCCGTTCGAACGCCGCGATCGACTTCCCGAGGTTCGCGTACGTTTCGTTGATCGCCGCCCGATCCGCCTCATCAATCGACATCCACGCGACATGCTCCGGATGTTCCGGGTTCGTCGGATGCGGCATCGCCGACGCGGGCCAGGCGGGGTCGACGGTCGGCGCGGCGCCGAAGATCGTTTCGTACGCGGCTCGAAGTTCCGGATCGCCCGCCACCAGACGCACCGCGGCCACCCGCGTACTGTCCATCTCCACATCACGCTCGATCGGCTGCACGGCCTGTCCCCAGAGCGTGTCGGAGCGGCCGTCCCAGAAGAACCACCGGTTGTATGCGACGTTCCACAGCGACATCGAGTGCCGCGTGTGTTCGCCGACGCCGATCGCAACCTCGCGACCATCGGCGAAGCCGAGCTGCGGCTGATGACACGTGGCGCAGGACACCTCCCCTGTTCCCGAGAGACGCGGATCGAAAAAGAGCGTCCGGCCGAACGCCGCGGCCTCGCCGTCATCCGCAACCCGATTGGTCGGATCGGAGGGCGGATCCGGCAGCGGACTATGCGTCAGGATGCGGCGCACTTCGCGCGGCGTGAACGACACCGCGTCCGTCGTGAGACCCGCGTCGCCGTCGTCGAACCCCGAGGCGGCCGCGAGACCGATCGACACCGCGGCCGCCGCCGCGCACACGCCCAGTCCGATGCCGGCACGAAGACGACGCGTCATTCCACGTCCACCGAGACCTGGCCGCGCTCGACGGCGGGACCGTTGGCGACGTCGACGTAGATTTCCCAGTAACCCGGCATGTGGAACAACATGCCGTCGACGTGGTAGCGTCCGGCCTCGATCTTCGTCACGGCCGGATACTGATTCATCCCGTGACGATGATGCGGCATGGCGGCGTCGATCGAAACGGCGTCGTACTCCGCCGCGACTTCATCGTTCCGATCCAGCACCCAGACGTTCATATCAAAGGGTTCGTTCACCGGAATCGGATCGGCCAGCACCTGACAGACGATTCGATAGGACCCGTCGTTCGAGACGAACACCAGACCATCGTCAGGCGGCGGGTCGATCGGCGTCGCGTTCGCGGCGCTTTCGTCCGGTGCACGGTCCTCGGATGCAGCTTGCGCGGACGGAGGTTGCGCGGGCGCTGATGTGGAGATCGTCGGCGCCGTCGCCGGTTGAGCCGCTGCGCCTTCATCCGGCCGAACCTGGGCGAGCGCGGAATCCGGCGTGTCGTCGCAACCGACGAGGAGGCCGAGTCCGAGACTGGCGCACAACAGAGTGGAAGCGAATCGGATCATGGGGTGGGGCTCCGGCCGGCGTCGCGCTCGCGTCGCCGCGCTTCAGACTCCCGAGTGTAGGCGCGTCCCGGACCAAACGTAATGAGCCATTCCCCGTCCGGCTCGAACACCTGCGCCCGGTGATTCCCGTAATCGAGCACGAAGACGCGGTTCCGCCCGTCGACCGCCACGCCGGTCGGCCGCCAGAACTGCCCGTGCTCGCCGCCGGGCCCGCCCCATGATGTCTGGTGCGAACCGTCGGCCGCGAGTCGATGCACGCGGGCGGCGATCTCATCGACGACGTAGACCGACCCGTCCGTCCCGGCGACGACGCCGCGCGGCCGTCGCAACGGCTCATCCCCGCCCGTGAACCGCCACTGCTCACGGCCATCGCGATCGAGGGCGATCACGGCCCCCGCCCACTGATCCGCCACATAAAGGCGATCGCCCCCAGCATTCACCGCGAGGTGCACCGGATTCACCAGTTCGATGTCGTCGCTGATGATTGTCGCCTCATCGAGGTCGGCCGCCAGCCGGATGATGCGACGGGCGTCCTGATCGAGAACAAATCGCACGTCGTTGGGCGCGCGGACCGCGCACGTCACGCGGAGTTCGTCGACGCCCGCCAGCGCGGCGAGGGCCGGACCGTCGAGCGACTTCACGAACCGACTCAGACGCGGATCGAAACGGAGCGGATCCCCCGCCGTGTAATCGATCTCGTAGGTGCTGATGCGATCGGTCCCGGGATCGCAGACGATGAGCCGGCGATCAGGATCGAAAGCGATGCTCGTCGCCGCCCGGCTCAGGCCGTAGCCGGTTCCGGGCCGCGACACTTCGCTCATGAGGACCGGGGTGGTCCGCGTGGTGTCGAAGATCATGGCGCCCGCGCGCTCCGGCGCCCACACGGCGAGCAGATCCGCGCCCGCGGCGAAGACCTGCCCGAAGTCCTGCGATGTATCGGCGCCGATCGGCGGCACGAGCAGATCCGCGAGCGACGCCCGATCGAAGCGTTGCGCCCGGGCTTCAAACGACTCCACCACGAATACGAACGCCCCGTCCGGACTGACCGCGACGCCGTTCGGCAGATGCAGCTTGCCCTCGCCTTCGCGTGGCTGAACGGCGTGCTGTCCCCACTGGTGCACCCACTCGCCTTCGAGGGTGAAGACCTGGACGCGGTGATTCAGGGAATCCGCGACGATCACGCGGTCGCCGTGCAGTTCGATCGCCGCCGGTCGCGCGAACAGCCCCGGGAAGGCGCCCCGATCGCCCCACGCAAAGAGCACGTCGCCATCCGGGCCGAACACCTGGATCCGATGGTTGTCCTGGTCGACCACGTAGATGCGGCCCGACGGCGTCAGGGCGACATCGACCGGGCGACGGAACTGCCCCTCCGAATCGCCGCGCGAGCCAATCGTCAGCCGGCGCTCGCCCAGCAGCGAAAACAGATGGACCTGATCGCGTCCCGTATCGGCGACGACGATCGTTTCGCCGCGAATGTCGATCCCGCCCGGACGCGTGTCGGCGACGGCGTCGACGGGGAAGCTTCGGATCCGTTCGCCGTCGGCTTCAAAAAGGATGACATCGCCGAGTCCGGAGAGCGCGGCAATCCGTCCCGAGACGGGATCCACCGCGACCGCAACGGGGAGCGGGACGTCGAGCGCGGGTCCGGCCTCGCCGTCGGGACCGAACCGCCGGACGCGGTCGGCGTCGAGTTCGGCGATGGCCACGGTCTGATCGGGTGCGATGTCGACGTCGGTCGGTCCTGCGAGATCGCTGACCGTGAGTCGATAGAGGCCCAACTCGCGGTCCTGAGCGGCGGCCGCGGATGCGACGGACAAGGCGGCAAGGCACGAGGCGACGATCGCTGCGTGGGGTCTCGAAGACAGGCCGAGGAATCTCATGCGGACATCGTAGTCAGGCCGGCGGACGTCGGGCCGCGACCTCGGCGCGTCGTCTTCCCCTGGCGTGACGAGCCCGGAGGGACGACGGACGCCTCGCGGCCTCGCGAGTCCTCGGGCGATCGCCTCTGGACCGACGGACGCGTGGTGCCCGGTCGGACCGGCCGCTCTTCCGCCCCGCCGGCGGGGCCGTGCGGTGCGTGCAGCGCATGAAAAAACCCTCTCCAGGTTTACCTGAAGAGGGTCAAATACGTCGGCGATAACCTACTTTCCCGCGGTGCAGTATCATCGGCGGTACGAGCTTAACTTCTGTGTTCGGGATGGGAACAGGTGTTTCCTCGAACCTATGGTCACCGACAAATCCGGCGCGGCGGTGTCCCGCCGCGCCGGGATATGATTCGACATCGAAGGGTGATCTGACCGTCTCCGATCCGGGCCGACCGCGGGGGTCGTCCGGGGCGGGGACAGGACTGCGTGAATCGAGAACATGCTCGATCGAGTCTATCTGAGCGATCGGATCATTCCGGGGCTCCGAGGGGTCCGCCCGGACGGCCGCGGGGCCGTCCGACGCACGTCGGAATCCGGTTGGAATGACCAAATCGTCGACCGTTAGTACCGCTTTGCTGAAAGTCTTTCAACTCTTGCACATGCGGCCTATCAACCTGGTGGTCTACCAGGGGTCTCTCGCGAATGCGTGCAACACTCATCTCCCGGGATGCTTCTCGCTTAGATGCTTTCAGCGATTATCACTGCCCCACTTAGCTACCCAGCTATGGTCCGAGCGGACCAACTGGCACACCAGGGGTGGGTCCCTCCCAATCCTCTCGTACTAGGGAGGAGTCCGGTCAATGTTGCAACGCCCACAGCAGATAGGGACCGACCTGGCTCACGCCGGTCTGAACCCAGCTCGCGTACCGCTTTAATGGGCGAACAGCCCAACCCTTGGGACCGCCTTCAGCCCCAGGATGCGATGAGCCGACATCGAGGTGCCAAACCGCTCCGCCGCTATGGACGCTCGGGAGCGATAAGCCTGTTATCCCCGGGGTACCTTTTATCCGATGAGCTACGACCCTTCCACACGGGATCGCAGGATCACTAGAGCCCACTTTCGTGACTGCTTGTCCTGTATGACTCGCAGTAAAGCTGGCTTGTGCTCTTACACTCAAAACGCGGTTTCCAACCGCGCTGAGCCAACCTTTGCACTCCTCCGTTACTCTTTAGGAGGAGACCGCCCCAGTCAAACTGCCCGGCATACACGGTCCCCCGCCCAGCTTCATGGGAATCGGGGTTAGGCCACAAACGAGCACAGGGTGGTATTTCAAGGACGGCTCCACCCGGACCGGAATCCGAGTTTCAAAGCCTCCCACCTATCCTACGCAGTACAGGTTCGTAACCAATATAAGCCTGCAGTAAAGGTCCACGGGGTCTTTCCGTCTTGCTGCGGGTAGGCGGCATCTTCACCGCCACTACTATTTCACCGAGTCGGTTGTGGAGACAGTGCTCCAGTCGTTACGCCATTCATGCGCGTCGGAACTTACCCGACAAGGAACTTCGCTACCTTAGGACCGTCATAGTTACGGCCGCTGTTTACCGGTGCTTCGGTCGCAAGCTTCGCCGAGGCTAACCTGCTTCCTTGACATTCCGGCACCGAGCAGGCGTCACACTGTATACGTCCTCTTGCGAGTTAGCACAGTGCTGTGTTTTTGATAAACAGTCGCCAGAGCCTTTTCTCTGCGCCCTCTGTTTCCAGGAGGGCCCCCTTATTGCGAACGTACGGGGTCAATTTGCCTAGTTCCTTCACAACCGTTTTCTCGAGCGCCTGAGGTTATTCACCACGCCTACCTGTGTCAGTTTTAGTACGGGTCTCATGATTGTCACCGGACGGCTTTTCTTGGAACCTTTCCACCCAACATCGGCCATAAAGGCCTTATAGACGCTTCACTGTCCCGTTGAGCTTCAAGATCCGTCACGCCGGATCAACCGCACATGAGAGGGCAGGAATATTAACCTGCTGTCCATCGACTACCCCTTTCGGGCTCGCCTTAGGTCCCGCCTAACCCTGGGCGGATTTACCTTCCCCAGGAAACCTTAGGCTTTCGGCGACGGAGATTCTCACTCCGTTTATCGTTACTCAAGCCGACATATTCACTACCTGCCGCTCCAGAGCTCCTTCCGGAACCCCTTCAAGGCTGACAGGTACGCTCTCCTACCGCTCTTGCGAGCCCGCAGATTCGGCACGATCCTTATCCCCGATCATTATCGGCGCTGGATTCCTCGACCAGTGAGCTGTTACGCACTCTTTAAATGGTGGCTGCTTCTAAGCCAACATCCTGGCTGTCATGGCAATCCAACTACCTTATCAACTGAGGATCGTTTAGGGGCCTTATCTGACGATCTGGGCTGTTTCCCTTTCGACCGCGGAAATTATCTCCCGCGGACTGACTCCCGCGACAAAGTCGTGTGGTATTCGGAGTTTGGTTGAGGCGGGTAGGCGGGTAGCCCCCCAACCCCATCCAGTCGCTCTACCCCCACACGATGTAACGCGAGGCTAGCCCTAAAGCTATTTCGGAGAGAACGAGATATCTCCAGGTATGATTAGACTTTTACTCCTCCCCACAGGTCATCACCTAACTTTTCAACGTTAGTGTGTTCGGTCCTCCAACGGGTATTACCCCATCTTCAACCTGCCCATGGGTAGATCACCTGGTTTCGCGTCTACCTCCTACGACTCGACGCCCGTTTAAGACTCGGTTTCCCTTCGGCTCCGCCGGGATTCGGCTTAACCTTGCCGTAGAAAGTAACTCGTCGGCTCATTATGCAAAAGGCACGCAGTCACCCGCCCGCACCGAAGTGCGCCGGGCTCCTACAGCTTGTAAGCATGCGGTTTCAGGTACTTTTCACTCCCCTTATCGGGGTGCTTTTCATCGTTCAGTCGCCTTACTGGTTCGCTATCGGTCGTTGAGGAGTATTTAGCCTTGGAGGGTGGACCCCCCATGTTCACGCCGAGTTCCACGAGCTCGACACTACTCTAGGGCTACCCAACTACTGCACTACAGGACTTTCACCTTCTTTGGTCCGCCTTTCCAGACGGTTCACACAGCTATTGGTTTGTCCGCTTTCGCTCGCCGCTACTTACGGAATCGCGTTTGCTTTCTTTTCCTCCGGCTACTGAGATGTTTCAGTTCGCCGGGTTCGCCTCACCACCCTATGCATTCAGGTGGTGATGACCCCGTAGGGCCGGATTGCTCCATTCGGAAATCCCAGGATCAAAGCTCGATTACCAGCTCCTCTGGGCTTATCGCAGGTTTCCACGTCCTTCATCGCCTCTCAACGCCGAGACATCCGCCGCATGCCCTTTTCGATTTGGTCATACCAACCCGACCCCGACATCCGCACGCCCCGACTTCATGAACGCCCGGAAAGGACACTCACAAAGACGACGCCCGCGAACCTCGACATCACGCCGGTATGCCTGACTCTCAGACATTCTCGAACTTTTGTTCTCGGTATTACGCAGACCTTTCTGATGCACCGCCGCGCCCGACCCGATCAACCCCGGACCCGCCCTGTCGCCAGGGAAGAACCAGACCGATCGAAATCAGAACGACGTCGCATCAAAGGTCAGAATCACTCTTCGCATGTCAAAGAGCCTTGGGGCGTGAGAAAAGGCGGCTTCGCAGGTGGGTTGGGACCCGAGAAACCACCCCATCAACACCCCGTCAGCACCATTGGCGGCCGCTGACTGGCGAGGAAGAATAGTACCGAGATCCCCCGCAGCGTCAACCTGACCAGTCCGGCTTTTTGACATTTTCCTGCCCGATTCCGGACGATCCACAGATCATCCACACCCCGGCCAGCGCCCGACCGACTCCCAACGCCACGCCGACCGCCCGCCCCGACGCCGCGTGCCCTCCTCGCAACCGCCCCGCAACGCCACGCTCTGCCCCCGTGAGGCAAGGATCATCCCCCACGGCCGGAATGAAACGCGTCCGCCCGGATCGCTCCGAGCGGACGCTGGTTGATTCAGTGCAATTCGAGACCAGACGCCCTTACGGCGCGGCCGGGGCCCCGGGAGCACCGCCCGACACGGCCGCCTCGGACGCCTCCAGCTCCAGCAGGTCCCGCTGGGCGCTCGCCTGTTCCACCCGCGGGTCGCGGAGCGGCGACACCTCGCCCGTCTCGATGTTCTGCAGCAGCACCGACGCCCCGCGAGCCGGGTCCTCGATGATGTCGAGAACGAACCACGACGTGCTGTAGTCGATCGTCGGACCCGTCTGGTTCCGCCGCGGACGACGCAGGTCGCCGATCCGATCGCCGGGCCGCGCCGTGAACTCCGCCTGCCGCCACACCCCGTCGTAGAAGCGGTAGACCTCGAAATTCGCCTGCGGACCGCCCTGCGAGCCAATCCCGCTTGAGACCGACGCCTCGGTGACGAAGAACTCGAGCGGCGTCGGCACCTTCACCGGGTTCGACCAGTCGCTGAACTCGGACGCGAGCGTCAGCTCGTCCGCCAGATGCGCCTGGGACGGCATGAGGTTCAGCTTGCGGGCGAAGAACGGGTTGTAGATGCGAACCCGCATGCGATAGCGATAGGTCTGGCCGGGGACGGCCGTGATGTCGTGGGCCCAGATCGTGGACAGACTCTTGTTCGCCTCGGCCTCCGCCGCGCGTTCGGCCGCCTGGTCTTCGAGGCGTTCGCCCGCCAGCGCTTCGAATTCACGCTGCAGCCGATCGAGCTGGCGTTCCCGCTGGGCGAGGTCCTCTTTCAGCGACTCGAGCTTCGCCTTGAGCTGAAGACGATCGTTGTCGCGCTTGCCCCGCGAACCGCCGCCGCCGCTGCCGGAGCCGAGCTGGTTGCCGCTGCCGGAGGGACCGCCTTCGTTGCCGCCGCCGCCGCCGCCGCCGGCCGGAGGCGAAGCGGGAGGCGGATCCTCACCGATCTCTTCCGCGAGCGTATTCACACGATCACGCAGCTCCGCCACCTTCGCCTGAACGACGGGAATCTGCCGACGCAACGCTCGCTCGCGTCGTCCTTCCTCCGTCATCTCGCCCGGCTCGGCGGTCGTTTCCTCGATCACGCGGGGCGGAGACCACGAACCGTTCTTGGTCGCGTAGAAGTCCGGACGCAGAACGTCCTCGCGGAACGACTCCTGCGCGAGCCGCATCCGCCATTCATCACGGGTGGCGGCGTCCACATTGTCAGGCAGCTGGTCGAGTACCGTCTGCTGGCCAGGGATGGGATCGAGCGTCGTGAGACCGGTCCACACGCCGTCGACCTTCTCTTCACGTTGCACTTCCACCCCGAAGATCTCGAGGCCGGACCCGTAGAAGGTGCGCGGCACGGGCGCCAGCGCCTCTCCGTCGGGACCGGTCCCGCCCGCCGCGAGCTGGTCGAGGACCGGACTCATGTCGAAGACGGACAGCACGCTGACCCAGAAGATGTCGGCGGGCTCGCCCGCCTGGAAGTTCAGGACGCCCTGGAATCCGTCCGGATAGGACCGATCGCGGTACCGATTGACGACGTCGTCCGTGAGTCCGTCGGAGTAGCCCTGGGCGACGACCTCGGTCGGCCCCGGGATGTCCGGTTCGATGAACTGCTTGTCCGCCTGCTCGACGATCTCGAGCCGCGGCGAGAGACCCGGCGTCACCTGGGCGAGCCGGTCGACCGGCGACACGTCGCCGTCCAGTCGCTCCTCGAAGAGCCGGGCGGCCCGCACCGGATCGGCGAGCTGAATCGGCGACGCAGCGTTGGTGGCGAGACGCGCCTGCTTTTCGTTCGCCTTCTCTTCGAGAATGTCGTTGATGGCGCCCGGCCCGACTTCCTCGCGACCGACCTGCACGAGGTTGGGCTGGTGCAGCAGCTGCCATCCGGCGAAGCCGAGGAACAGGAGCACCGCGACCCCGAGGACGAGCTTCTCGACGTGCTGTTCAAAGAAAGAGATGCCTTTGATCTTCATGACCTTCAGACCCGTTCAGTTCGGGGCGGCCGCGGGCGAGGCGGCGGCCCGGTGTCGGGAAAGCGTTTCCGTCGGGCGAATCAGCCCTGCGTCGGCGCGGGAGGCGGCGGCGTGGGAATGCCGAGGAGCGTGCGGATGCCGCGCGGCATGAGCGGCGTCATCCACTCCCGCAGCCAGAGGGTTTCGATCATCATGTCGACCTTCATGATCGGACCCGAGCCGTAGGTGTAGCCGCCGGCGATCTGATCGAACGGATCCGCGGGGGCCATGTCGACGTCAAGCACCGTCATGAAGTTGTACTGCGCGAGCGCGTCGATGACTTCCGGCAGACGCTCCGCGTCGACGATGAGTTCGAGCCACACGTGACGAACATCGTAGAGATCGTTCGTCTTGCGTCCGGTGAGCGAGACCGCGTAGTCGGTCTCGACCGGCTTCGCGACGATCTGGTCGAAGTTCGGACCCGCGGCCCCGGCGGCGGCCGGCGGATCGTCGTTCCGCGCGGCGCGTCCGCGTCCGCGACCACGCGACGGCGGGGCCGCCGCGGGCGGGGCCGACCGCTCCGGAAGCGGGTAGACGCTCATGTTGACGACCCGCTTCACGGGGGCCTGGATCACGGAGGGATCGTCCGCGTTCGCCTGGGCCAACGCCCGCAGCACGTCCTCGGCGATCCAGTAGTTCCATTGCCAGCGGAAGAGCTGCGTCGGCTCGTAGATCGTCTCGCGATCGTACGTCGGCGGCACGAGAATGCCGCGATCGACGTACAGGTTCGTCTGCTCCGCCCGCTCCGCGTACTGCTGCAGCCGCACGCTCGAAAGGCGGTCGCGGAGCATCGTCAGCTGATCCGGATCAAGCTCCTCGACGCTGCGTCGCGCGACCTCGGCGAGGAAGACCTCCCGAGCGCGGCGAAGGTCCTCGTTCAGCTCCTCGTTCGCCGGCGGCGTGCCGAGACCGAGCTCCATTTCCAGCTGCGCGTACTGCGTCTGGAGATACTGCTCGATGAACTGTCGCGGACGCGTCGCTTCGCGGAACAGACCTTCATTCACATCCAGCGCGAAGAGCGGCTGGTACCGCGAGGGGATATCGCGCCCCTTGCGGTTGTGCCTCAGCGCCATCTCGTGCACCTGCTCGGCGTCCGCCTTGCGGGTCGTCATGACTTCCTCATAACGGTCGAGCAGCGCCTGATTCAGGACGACTTCCTGGCTGATGTTCTCGCCGCCGGGAAGCGGGTCGACGATCGTCACCTGCGTCTTGATCTTGTCGAGCTTGGCGTAGTTGCTCGCCCGTTCCTGCGCCTTCTCACGCACGGATTCGTTCATGCCGAGGGCGAAGATCGGAATGCCGATCAGGGCGGCGAGCATCACCACGGCGAAGATCACCGTGAAGACGTTGCTCTTCACCCAGTCGAGAACCTGGGAGACGTTCATGCGGGGGCGTCCTTTCCGTTCTTCGCCGCGTCCGCGGTCGACGCCGCGCCGGCCGGGGCCGACGGGTCCTTGAGTTCGATCGTGAAGCGGATCGGCAGGCGGCTGACTTCCGCGCCGGGCGGGTACATCTGGGGTCGGTTGGGCACCGGGGCCATGGCGTCGAGTTCGATGACGTCGGGGGCCTGCTCGCCGCCGCGCCGGCGCGGCGTGCGGTTGTCGCCGTCGTTGTCTTCCCAGGTTTCCGCGTTGCGGTTCGGGTTACTGCGGCCCTCTCCGCCGCTGCCGCCGGCCCCAAGGCCGCCGCTGCCGGTTTCCATGCCGCTCGCCTGCTGGCGCCGGCCCCGCATGCCGCCGGGTGAGTTCCCGCCGGAGCGTCCGCCGCTGTTGCCGGAGCCGAGCTCGTTGCCGCCGGAGGGCGGCGGGGGGGCCGCGCTGGGCGGCGGCGGCGGCGCGCCGGTTCCGCCCTTGCCCTTGCGATTGTTGCCGCCCGCGGCGCCTTCCCCCTTGAGGTCCACGGTGGATCCGTCCGCGTTGATCCGGAAGGCGTCCCACGCAGCCACGTCGACCATGATCGGATTGCCCGCCGCGTCGAGGATGCGGTACGGCGCGTCCGGGCGGTCCGCGTTCTCGCGGAGCCAGGCGACCACGGTGTTGTTCAGGAACTCGTTCGGCAGTTCATGCGTGAGCTCGACGTTCATGGTCACGTCGACCCGACGCGTCTTCGATTCGGCGTCGAACTTGTACTCCGCGTCGAAGTCGCGCAGCACGATGAGCCGTCGCTCGTCGGCGGGGATGGCGGCCATCGCCTCGAGATCGTTGCCGAGCAGCTCCGGCTGCGGGTCGCTCGCGTGCAGCGCCTGCGTCACGTCGTTCAGCAGGAAGGGCCAGACCTCGCGGTGGTCGAGCAGACCCACGAAGTTCGCGGCGGTCGCGCCGACCTGCGTCGACGACTCGATTTCACGGAACTGGCTTTCGAGCTTCGAGTGGTTGCTGATCGCGCTTGTCACCACCGGCGGCACGTCTTCGACGGAGAGGGCCGCGTCATCGACGACGGGACGATAGAGCATCGTCGCGGCCCCGAGGGTGATGATCGCCGCCGCGGCCGCGAACCACTTCGTCTTCGCGTGCCACATGTTCTCGCGGAGCGATTTCACCGGGACGAGGTTCGCCTCGATGTCCGCGAGACCCACGCCCTGCAGGGCGAGACCGTACGCGGTGGCCATGTTGACCGCGTTTTCGGCGAAGCTCGCCGCTTCGCGTCCGGTGACCTGGATCTTCTGGTACTCGTCGAGCCGCACGATGTCGACCTGCAGCTGCTGGCCGAGGAACTTGCGGAGGCCGGGGATCTTGAAGGTCGAGCCGATGCCGACGACGGTGCCGAGTTCGACGTCGCGGTGCAGCGACTGGTAATAGCCGAGCGACCGCTGGATGTCCTGCAGCAGGTCGGTGAAGACCGGCCGCATCGCCTGCATGATCTGCTTGGCGTACTTGCTGGTCGCGGCCTCCTGCTTGAGCTTCTCCGCCTTGGAGTAGCTGAGCTTGAAGGCGTTCGCGATCGCGTCGGTGAAGTGCGTGCCCCCGAGCGGGAAGGTGCGGATCCAGCACCGGCCGTCCTCGGCGATGATCACGTCGGTGGCGTTCGTGCCGATGTCGAGGAAGACGACGGGACCCTTGCCCCGCTCCTGCTCGAGCGTCAGGTCGTAGCTCATCGCGTTGTAGACCGCGACGGGGCTCAGCGTCATCGACTCCGGCGAAATGCCGACGTCGCTGTACACCGCGAGCCGCTCCTCGATCCGCTCCCGCGTGATCGCGAAGATGCCGACCTCGACCTCCGGCGAATCGTCCGAGGTGAACGTCTGGTAGTCCCACTCGACCTGCTCGATCGGGAAGGGAATCTGCTGGACCGCCTCGAACTTGACGATGTCCGGCACCTTCTTCGGCTCGACCGGCGGCAGCTTCGCAAACCGCGCGAACGCCGAATGGCCCGGCACCGACATCATCAGATGCTCGCCCTCCAGACTCGTGCGGCTGATGAACTGCCCGAGTCCGAGTCGAATCATCTCGTCCTGGTCGAGATCGGGGGTCGTCAGCACCTTCTTGTGCGGGATCACCGAGAAGTCGGTGACGCTGACCGAATCACCCTCGCGCTCAAGACGAATCGCCTTGATCGCGTAGGCGCCGATTTCAATGCCCCAGGCTGCTTTGGGATACGCCATGCAGTCAACTCCCTACGTGCAGGACGCGGCGGCCGGATCGACGTCGTGTCGTCCGCGCCGGCGCTCCGCCGGGTCAACCGTTCGGATCAGGGGCGATCCGAACGCAAGTGAATCGGGACGGCCGGTCCGTTCAGCGCTCGTGTTCGACCGGCGCTGCACGCCAGCTCCCACGCCGCCCGGACTGAGCGTGACCGTCTCCGAAAGGTTCATGGTGTCGCCACGTTTCGATCTGCCGGTCGAATTCGCGGCGGGCCTTCTTCCACACCCGCCAACGCAGCCGCGCTGACGGAATCTCGCGATCATACCCCATCGATCGGCCGACGCCGAATGGTCGACCCGATCACGCGCCCCCGGACCTGACGATTGGCCCGCCATCGCCACGCCGCTAGCATGCGCCTCGTGCGTCCGCTTCGCTACGACATCACGACCCTCGGCTGCCGCGTCAATCACGCGGAGTCCCGCGAGATCGAATCGCTGCTGCTCGAGCGCGGCCTCGTGCGCACGCCGCGGGGCGCAACCCCCGATCTGGTCGTCGTCCACACCTGCTCCGTCACCACGACCGCGGCGGCGAAGAGCCGACACGCCGTCCGACGCGCCCTCCGCACGACCGACCGGCCCGATCAGGCCGCCCCCCATGTGATCGTCACCGGCTGCTACGCCTCGACGAACACCCGGGAAGCTGCTTCGATCATTGGCGATCATGCGGCGATCATTCCTCATCACGACGATTCAGGGCATGACACGGCCATGATCGGCCGCATCCGGCGTCAGGTGGACGCCTGGCTGGATCGACGAGCGGGGGCCGCCTCAGGCCCGCCGGGTCCCGTCGATTCGACATCTGGTCACTGTACCGGGCCGGAATCTTCCGACGCTGCCCCACCCCTTCGCATGCCTGACCGCCTGGCCCGTTCGGGCGTGAGGCCGGCGGCCATCGCTCCTATACGGCCGAAAGGCCCTGACAGTTCCCCCACGATTCTGTCTCTTCCGGTGACGCCGCTCGCGGCGAACGCGGGCCGACACGTCCGGGCGGAGCTCAAGATTCAGGACGGCTGCGACGCCCACTGCACCTTCTGCATCATCCCTTCGATCCGACGCACGCTCCGCTCGAAGGCCATCGCGGATGCGGTCGCGGAGGCCCGGCAGCTCGTCGACCGGGGTCACGCCGAGATCGTCCTCACCGGCGTCTTCATCGGCGCGTACGGGCACGAGACGGCCCTCCGACGCCGGCAGGCCGTCCCCGGCGCCCAGCCGCTCGCCGACCTCGTCGACGCCGTCGCTCAGGTCCCCGGCCTGCAGCGGCTCCGCGTCTCGTCGATGGAACCCGGCGACGTCACCGGCCCGCTTCTCGACGCGATGGTCGCCAACGCCCCGGTCACCGCCCCCCACCTTCACCTGCCGCTCCAGTCCGGCTCGGACGCCATTCTGAAGCGGATGAACCGGCAGTATCGCGTGGGCGAGTACCTCGAGATGATCGACCAGGTGAACGAAGGCCTGACGATCGACGGTCTTCCGCCCGCGATCACGACCGACATCATCTGCGGCTTCCCCGGGGAGACGGCGGCCGATTTCGAGGCCACCCGGGCGGTCGCCGAGCGCGTCGGCTACCTGCACATGCACGTCTTCCCGTACAGCGATCGCCCCGGCACGGCCGCCGCCCGCTGGAAACGAGACTTCGTGCCGGCGGAGACGGCGAAGGCCCGAGTGCGGACGCTGATCGATCTCGAAGCCGCGCCGGACGGGCTCTCCATGCGGTACCGACGCCGGTTCCTCGGTCGGACCGTGCGCATGATCGTCGAGCAGCCCCATCGCGGCCGCCCGGGTTGGGTGACGGGCCGCTGCGATCACTACGCCCTGATCGCGACGGAGACCGACGCGTCGCGCGGCAGCGTCATCGACGTCGTGGTCACCGACGTCCACGAAGACGGCATGATCGGCGAGGTTCAGGCGCGGCCGATCCCGCTTCCGCTTGTTACCCTGAACGGTTGAGTTCCTGCGAAGACAACCCCCACGGGCCACGACGATGCTCGCTGCGTTCACCGTGGTCCGCGATTCAATCCCCTTCACGCCGAGCCTCCCCCATGTCTGACCCGACGCCCCACGATCTCGAATCCGCCCTCGAAGCCGAAATCGCCGACGCGCTCGGCGACATGAGCATCGAAGACATGATGGACCTGTCGGCCTCGACGAAGAAGTCCGACGGCAAGCCGAGCCGCGAACTCAAGAAGGGGACGGTGGTGAGCGTCCACGGCGACGACGTGTTCGTCGAGTTCGGTCCCAAGGCGCAGGGCGTCTGCCCGATCACGCAGTTCCCCGAGCCGCCCCAGCCCGGCGAAGTGCTCGACTTCATCATCGAACGCATCGACTCGAACGAGAATCTCGCGATTCTCTCCCGACGCGGCGCCACGCAGAAGGCGGACTGGGGCGCGCTCGACGTCGGCCAGGTCATCGAGGCCATGTGCACCGGCGTCAACAAGGGCGGACTCGAGATGGAGGTCGCGAACCATCGCGCCTTCATGCCCGCCGGCCAGGTCGGCCTCCGTCACATCGACGATCTCAGCGTCTTCGTCGGCCAGAAGCTCAAGTGCGAGGTCATCGAGCTCGACCGCCAGCGGGGCCGCATCATTCTGAGCCAGAAGAAACTCCTCGAAGCCGAGCGTGAGGCGATGCGCGAGGAGTTGATGGACAAGATCGAGGTCGGCCGGCAGGTCGCCGCGAAGATCACGTCGATCCAGCCCTTCGGCGCGTTCGCCGACATCGGCGGCGTCGACGGCCTGATCCACATCTCCGACCTCAGCTACGACCGGGTCAAGGATCCGTCGGAGGTCGTGAAGGTCGGCGACGAGGTGCAGGTCAAGATCCTGAAGATCGACACGAATCACGACCCGCCCCGCATCGGCCTCGGCATGAAGCAGACGATGGCGGACCCGTACGTCGAGCAGGCGCAGAGCCTCGAGGTCGGCGGCACGGTGAGCGGCAAGGTGACGAAGATCGCGCAGTTCGGCGCGTTCGTCGAACTCGCGCCGGGCGTCGAGGGCCTCGTACATGTCTCCGAACTGGCCCACGAACGCGTCAACCGCGTGAACCAGGTCGTCAAGGAAGGCGAGATCGTCAAGGTCAAGATCCTCGACATCGACCAGGCGAAACGCCGGATCTCCCTGTCGATCAAGGCCCTCACCAGCAGCGACGACGCCGCCGGCGATCGCGCCGACGACCCGCAGATGAAGAAGCTCCGCGCCCAGTTGAACGACAAGTTCGGGGACAACCTGCGCGGCGGCCTGTTCTGAGGCACGCAACGGGCGAGGCATCAGGGCCGGTTGGGTCCACGACCCAACATCGGTCCTGCAGCATCTTGTTGGGTCGTGGACCCAACCTACGGCGGCGATCGCGCCGGAAGATCCCATCCAGGGGCGGAGCCCTTGGCTAGCGGGCTTTGATCAACGCACGTACGTCGTCGAGATCCGCCACCTTGATCGACTCGCCGTTGAACAGGTTCTTGCCGGCGTCCGATTCGAACTGACGCGGCACGCGCGTCAGATAGACCGTCGCCCCCGATTCCTCATCCTCGATCACCAGCCGATTCAACCGACCGTGGATCGAATCGAACGTCCGGATCTGCGGCGGCGGATACTCATACATCTCCAACTCGTCGATAAGCCGCTCGAGCGACACATCGGTGTAGACCCGCATGTGCAGGATGTGATCGCCGTCGGTCAGCCCCCGCGCGGCGCGGCCGGCGAGGTAGGGTGTCATCGGCTCGGCGCACCGATCGAGCGCCGTCATGAGTTCCTCGGCGACCTCAAGGAATGCGCGCACGGATGCGTCGTAGTCCGCCGCGCCCATCGTGGCCATCGACAACGCCTGCAGATGCTGGCGCACACGCCCGGCCGTCGGGGCGTGCACATCGTCGTCGGCCTTCTCCATCGCGATTTCGATCGCGCGACGCAGGCCGGACACACGTCCGTCGTGCAACAGCCGCGCGGCAGCGCGGGCGATTTCATCAGTGCGTTCATGCATCAGCCGACCTCTTCGGCCTTCAGTTCGCGCTGCATGAGGCGTCCGATCGCCTCACGGGGGGAGAGGCCTTCGTAAAGGATCGCGTGCACCGCCGCGCCGATCGGCATCTCGACGTCATGTCGCCGTGCGAGCGCCATGATCGCCTTCGTGGTCGGGACGCCTTCGACGACGGACTCGGTCGAATCGAGGATGTCCTGCAGCGTCTCGCCCCGTCCGAGGCGTTCGCCGCAAGTTCGGTTGCGTCCCATCGGGCAGAAGCACGTGGTGGCGAGGTCGCCGACGCCCGCCACGCCGAAGAACGTCTCGGTCCGTGCGCCGAGGGCCGCGCCGAGCCGGGCGATCTCCGCCAGCCCGCGGGCGAGCAACGCGGACTTCGCGTTGAAGCCGATCTCGAGTCCGTCGATCATCCCCGCCGCGAGCGCGATCACGTTCTTCGCCGCCCCCGCGATCTCGACCCCGGTTCGATCGTCATGGGTGTACACGCGGAACCACGGCGTCGTGAATGCCTGCTGGGTTCGCGCGGCGAGGCCGGCGTCCGACGTGGCGGCGACAGCGGTGGCCGGCAGTCGGTTCGCGAGTTCGCGGGCGATGTTGGGTCCGGAGACCGCGACCACGGACGGCGTCGCGCCCCCCCGCTCCCGGACCACTGACTCGATGATCTCGCTCGGCGTCAGGAGGGTGTCGAGTTCGATTCCCTTCGCCACGCAGACGACCGGAGGCAGCGGTTCGGACCACTGGAGGCGGCCCCAGACGGCCCGGACGAACTGGGTCGGGATCGCGTTGACGATGAGGTCCGGCGGATCCGTCGCGGCGGCGTCATCCGCGGTCACGATCTCCACCCGGTCCGGCAGCGTATAGCCCGGCAGGCGGGCCGCGACCTTGGTCCGATCGACATCGTCCCGGGTCTCGGGCCGGGGTCGCCAGAGGCGGATTCGCGTGGCGGCGGGCTCGTGGGCCAGGAGATCGGCCATGACGAGGGCCATCTGCCCGTCACCGAGGATGAGGGCGGAGCGAAGGATGGGAGCGTCGGCCGGCATGGGGCAGTCTCGAAGGCGGCGGGCCCGGACGGGGCGGAAAAATGTGAGATTTCGGCCAAACGACCGAACACGGAACGGCCCCGATCGTACCGAATCGGTGCATATCTTGACGCGCCCCCGGTCCGTCGTCGCCTGACGATACGCCGGCTGACGCGACACCCGCCGCGGCGAGCGACCTCCTCTTTCCCGCAAGCCTCGGCGACATCCCAGGTTACCTTTCTCACCGCCCTCGATATCGCGGAGTGACGTATGGCCGACGCAGCCTCCTCCGGCTCGGAACACGCCCCCGACTCGGGATTCCCTGCTCTCGCAGAGCCCGCGCTCGCCTCGAGCGGGGCCGTGGACGACGCCGCCTCCCTGAGCGCCGAGAAGCTCGAACAGCGGCTCTTCATCGCCCTCGCGGGCGGCGTGCTGCTCCTGACGTCGTGGATCACGTCGCTCATGCCGAACATGCATGATCAGGTCGCGAAGATCCCCGCCGCGGTGGCGGCGATCGTCCTCCTGATCCCCCTGCTCATCGGCGCGTGGCGTGAAGTCCTCAAGGGCCGGCCCTCCAGCGACTCCCTCGCGTGCCTCGCCGTCTTCGCGGCGATCGCGGTCGGGGAATATCTCGCGGCGGGCTTCCTTGCGTTCTTCCTCTGGATCGCCAACCTCGTCCTCAGCCGCACCGCCTGGGGCGCGCAGCGGGCGATTCGCGAACTCGTCGAACTCACGCCCGACATTGCGCGGCGGCTCGAGAACGGCGAGGAGTACGAGGTCGCGCTGTCGAAGATCCGCGTCGGCGACGTCGTCCGGGTGAGACCGGGTGAAAACCTTCCCGTCGACGGCCGCATCGTGGCCGGCCAGTCCGACATCAACCAGGCGTCCCTCACCGGGGAAGCCGTGCCGATCGAGGCGCAGGCCGGCGTCGACGTCTACGCCGGCACCACCAACCTGACCGGACAGATCGATATCGAGGTGACCGCGGTCGCCGGCGAGACGACGATCGGTAAGGTCGAGAACCTGATCCGAGAAGCGGAGTCGGCGAAGACGGAGCGGCAGGAACTCATCGAACAGCTCGCGGCGTACTACGTCCCGATCGTTCTGATGGTCGCCGGTCTCGTGTGGTTCTTCTCCGCGAAGAGTGCGGACGAGGCGATCCGTCAGGACGCGGCGATCCGCGCGATCACCGTGCTCGTGGTGACGTGTCCCGGGGCGTTGCTGATCTCGCACCCGACGGCGATGGTGGCCGGCTTCGCCGCCGCCGCGCGTCTGGGAATCATGATCAAGCAGACCCGGACGCTGGAGTCCGCCGCGAGCATTGACACGGTTGTCATGGACAAGACGGGCACGCTCACCACCGGCCGCTTCGCGGTCAGCCGTCTCGCCCCGGTGGACGGCGTCGAGGGCGGCTCGCTGCTGCAGGCCGCGGCGGACGGGGAGCAGCATTCGAACCATCCGCTGGCGAAGTCGATTCTGGAGACGGCGAGGCAGGCGCGGATTCAGCCGAAGACGATCGAGCGGTACGAGGAAGTGCACGGACGGGGCGTCGTCGCGCACGCGGACGGCGGCGACATTCTCGTCGGGCGTGCGGGCTGGCTGATCGAGCGCAACCCCGCGATCGAACCCGAGGTGCGCGAGGTCGAAGCGAAGATCGAGGGCATGTCCGGCGTCCACGTGATGCAGGGCGACCGCTACCTCGGGGCCGTCGGTCTCGAGGACAAGCTGCGACGCAACGCGCCGGAAGTCGTCGACCAGATGCGCAAGCTCGGCGTGCGCCGCGTGTGCATCTTCACCGGCGACCGGCTGTCGGTGGCGAAGCGGGTCGGCCAGGCGGTCGGCGTCGACGCGATCGAGGCGGAATGCCTGCCCGAAGAAAAGCACCAGGAACTCAAGTATCTGATTCAGCGCGGCCACCGGACGCTGGTGGTCGGCGACGGCATCAACGACGGCCCGATTCTCGCCTCGGCGGACGTCGGCGTGGCGATGGGGCTGTCCGGCTCGGACATCGCCACCAACTCCGCCGGCGTGGCCCTGATGAACGACGATCTGCGGCACGTGCCGTTCCTGCTCGAACTCGCGCGGAAGGCCCGCGGGGTGATCGGGCAGAACATCGCGGCGTCGTTGTTCCTCGCGGTGATCGGCCTCGCGCTGGCCGCGACCGGACAGATCAACATCTGGATCACGCCCTTCTACTACGCCCTCGGCTACCTCTTCGTGATCTTCAACAGTCTCCGACTGGTGCGGTTCGGCGAGGAGTATTCGGAGGCGGAGGAAGCCCGTCGACGGATCGCGGCGAACCGGCCGGTCAAGCCGACCCGTCGGGCCCTCGCCGCCGCCGCCGGCTGATCGGGCGTCGGATCGACATTCAGAACGCATCACCAGCGAACGCCCGCCCCCTCGCCTCGGGGGCGGGTGTTTTCTTGATGGAATGCTGGAATTGACCCCGCCTGGTCTCGCCGCGGTTGAAATCCGGGGCCCTGAATTCCAAAGTGTTAATGGTCGCATCCGGCCGCTCCCTCGGGGCGCGGCGAGGTGCGAGGAGGCTCAGGGCGGAGCGATCTGATGTGTAACGAGAGTGAAGTGGTGCATGCCGTGCTCGACATCGTCGACGACGGCGAGTTCATCCCGATCATGCTGTTCGCCGTCAGCGGCGTCGTGGGGATCCTGTGGACGATCGCCTGGTCGTTCACCACCGTGCTGACCACACGGTCGAAGGAAGCGACCAAGCGTGAGATCGCGGCGTACGTGGCGGAGGGCATGATCGACCCGGACCAGGCCGTCGCGATGATTCAGGCGGGCCAGAAGGCCAAGACCTGACGAGTCGCCGGCGACGGCGCGGCTCAAACGAACGCTCTGAAAGAAAACAGCCCCGATCCGCTCGCGAGCGGACCGGGGCATGTCCCATGCGTTCCGTGAGAACGGGATGCGCGGACGCAGTCGAACTGAATCAGCCGCGCCGACGGCGACGCGTCACGCCCGCGAGCGCGAGGAGCGCGACCGCGGCGGGAGCGGGGACCGTCATGTACTGGAAGTCGGAGCCGAACTCGACCGCGCCGTTCTCGGCGACCGTGAAGAGCGCCGCCTCGCTGATCGACTCGCTCAGCGTCAGCGAGAACAGGATTGCGTCCGACACGGCGGCCTGGTCAGCGGGCAGCGGCACCGTCAGCGGATTCGCCGCAATGCCCCCGAACGGTCCGCCGAGGCTCGGA
This sequence comes from Phycisphaerales bacterium, assembly GCA_965227335.1. Lineage (GTDB taxonomy): Bacteria > Planctomycetota > Phycisphaerae > Phycisphaerales > SM1A02 > CBDDFV01. The sequence continues at coordinate 651,569 of CBDDFV010000009.1, read as the reverse complement.
TTGGCGGCCCCGTTGAAGTCAAAGTAGTCGCCGTCGCCGAAGCCGCTCGATGTACTGATCACCTGATCGAACGCGGCAAGGAAATCGCCGCCGGCGTTATTGGTCCACGCCCACTGCTCCGCCACGGAGTCGCCGGCCGACCGGTCGGACCAGGCGCCGAGTCCGGTGCTGCCCGCGGCGATGATCGCACTGTCGCCGGAGACGATCGACACGCCGCCGCCGAAGCTGAACGCGATCGACGTGAGCAACGAGTCCGACGCTTCCGCGCCGGCCGGGGCGCCGGTGCTCGTGTTCTGCAGCAGGATCGTCAGCTGGTTGCCGGTGATCGAGAACGTCGCCGCGGCGGACAGACCGCTCGGGCCGTTCGGGTTGTTCCCGCCGGCGTCCGCGACGTAGTCGATGGTAAAGTCCGCGGAGGCCGCGACGGTCAAAAGACCGATCGCTCCCAGGCCGCCCAGAATGGTCTTGCTCGCCATTATTCTCTCTCCTCAGACGGAAGCACCGCCTATCTAAATATATCGATGAATTGCCTCAGAGGGAGAGTTTTCCGCCCGGTTCGACAAACATTGCCGCGCGACAAACGCCACAGCCGCCCGAGGTTGTGTCAATCTGGGCAACTGCCTCAAGCTGGGCAAGAACGGGCGTTGTCGGATCAGTCGACGGTCCAGGTGTCGCCGGCGTGGACGAGGGACGCCAGATCCACGGCCCCGGCCCGCTCGCGCGCCTCGACCATCTGCGCCTCGGCGAGGGCGTCGTAGGTCTCGTGCGATGCGTCTCGGTAGATGATCCCCAGCGGCTCCGGGAAGGCCGGATACCGGCAACTGGCGAGCAGGAACGCCAGTCCCGGATCGGTCTCGTCGTGGACCACCAGGTCATCCTCGCTCACGCCGGCCCCGAGTTGCACGACCTCCAGCGCCATCCGACCCGCGGCCCGGCGGAGACCCTTGTCGCGATCCGCCCCGAAGATCAGCGGCGCCCCGTGGGTCAGCTCGATGGTGGTCTCCGGACGCGAGTCCTTCTGCGAGGCGTAGAACCACGCCTGGTGGTTGAAGATGTTGCAGTCCTGATAGATCTCGATGAAGGACGTTCCCCGGTGCCCCGCCGCCTCCTGCATCAGTCGATCCAGCCCCTTCACGTCGATGTCGATGCCGCGCGCGAGGAATCCGCAGCCGGCCCCCATCGCGAACGTCATGGGGTTCACCGGGTAGTCGATCGATCCCATCGGCGTCGACTTCGTGCGCTTGCCGACTTCGCTCGTCGGCGAGTACTGGCCCTTGGTCAGACCGTAGATCTTGTTATTGAGGAGCAGGATGTTGATGTCGACGTTGCGTCGCATGACATGCAACGTGTGATTGCCGCCGATCGACAGCAGGTCGCCGTCGCCGGAGACGAGCCAGACATCGAGTTCCGGCTGGGAGAGCTTCACGCCGGTGGCGAACGCGGGGGCGCGCCCGTGGATCGAGTGCATCCCGTAGGTGTTCATGTAGTACGGGAAGCGGGCCGCGCAGCCGATGCCGGAGATGAACACGAAGTCCTCGCGTCGCCGCTGGAGCTTCGGCAGCGTCATCTGGACGGCCTTGAGGATGGCGTAGTCGCCGCAGCCGGGACACCAGCGGACGTCCTGATCGGAGGCGAAGTCCTTCGGCTTGTAGGTCGGCAGTGAAACGTCGGTGATCATGGCGGGAGTTCCGGGCGGGAGCGAACAGGTGATCGGCGGGTCAGCGGTCGAGGATGTCGAGGGTCTTCCGGACGAGGCCGGCGACGGTGAACATGCGGCCCCGCACTTCGTTGACGCCGATCGCATCGATGAGGAACCGGTCGCGAATCAGCGTGCGGAGTTGTCCGAGGTTGATCTCGGGAATGATGATTCGGTCGTAGCGGTCGAGGACCGCTGCGAGGTTGGCGGGGAAGGGGTTGAGATAGCGGAGGTGGGCGTGGGCGACGGTGCGGCCGCGTTCGCGGAGTTCGGTCGCGGCGGTGGAGACAGCGCCGTAGGTCCCGCCCCAGCCGAGGAGCAGGGCTTCGCCGGATTCGGGTCCGTCGACCTCGAGGGGCGGAATGATCTCCGTGGCGCGGGCGATCTTCTCCGCTCGGACCTTGACCATATGCTCGTGGTTGTCGGGGTCGTACGAGACGTTGCCGGTCCCGTCCTGTTTCTCGAGTCCGCCGACGCGGTGTTCGAGCCCGGGGGTGCCGGGGACGGCCCACGGGCGGGCGAGCGTCTTCGGGTCGCGGAGGTAGGGCAGGAAGTCGCCGTCGGGGTTGTTGTTCTCCGCGGGGTGCGTGACCTCGATGGGCGGAATGCCGTCGAGGTCGGGCAGGCGCCACGGCTCGGCCCCGTTGGCGAGGTAGCCGTCGGAGAGGAAGATCACGGGGCACATGCAGCGGACGGCGAGCCGGAAGGCTTCGATCGCCATGTGGAAGCAGTCGGACGGGCCGCGCGGGGCCACGATGACGACCGGGGACTCGCTCGCCCGGCCGTACATCGCCTGGAGGAGGTCCGCCTGTTCGGTCTTGGTCGGCAGGCCGGTGGCGGGTCCGGCCCGCTGCACGTTGATGATGACCATCGGCAGTTCGAGCATCACCGCGAGCCCGATCGCCTCGCCCTTGAGCGCGATTCCGGGGCCCGACGATCCCGTCAGGGCGAGGTCGCCCGAGTACGCCACGCCGATCGCGGCGCAGACGGCGCTGATCTCGTCCTCCGCCTGGAAGGTCTTCACATTGTGCGCCTTGAGGGACGCGAGCTGGTGAATGACATCGGACGCGGGCGTGATCGGGTAGCTGCAGTAGACGAGCCGCTTCTTCGCCTTGTACGCGGCGGCGGTGAAGCCGAGGGCGGTCGCTTCGTTGCCGCTGATCTTGCGGTACGTCCCCGGCGCGAGCTTCGCGGGCGCCACATGGAATCGGACGGGAAAGAGCTCCGCGGTCTCGCCGAGGAAGTACCCGGCCTTGAGGGCGCGGACGTTGATCTCGGCGATCTCCGGCTTCTTCTTCTTCTTCGCGAAGTAGTTCGTGAGGTACTCGATCGTCGCGTCGAGCGGGCGGTCGTAGAGCCAGTAGACGACGCCGAGCGCGAACATGTTGCGGCAGCGATCAACGTCTTTCGCGCCCATCCCGGATTCGGCCAGAGACTCCCGGGTCATGCGGCTCATCGGGATCTTGTAGAACTGATAGCGGCGGGCGAGCTCATCGTCCTCGAGCGGGTTGTAGCCTTCGGGGTAGCCGCACTTCTTGAAGTTGACGGCGGTGAACTCATCCTCGTTCACGATCACGATGCCGCCGGGCACCACGTCGTCGAGATTCGTCTTGAGGCCCGCGGGGTTCATCGCCACGAGGGCGTGGACCTCGTCGCCGGGCGTGTGGATGTCGTTCGACGCGAACTGGACCTGGAAGCCGGAGACGCCGAACGTGGTGCCCTTCGGGGCCCGGATCTCGGCCGGGAAATCGGGGAACGTCGCGATGTCGTTTCCGAACAGGGCCGAAGTGTTGGTGAACTGTCCGCCCGTGAGCTGCATGCCGTCGCCGGAGTCGCCGACGAAACGGATGGAGACAGCCTTGAGGTCCTGGTCCTCGACCGTGTGGGTCGGCGTGGTCATCCGGGTCATCCCTTCAGGTCCAATGGCCTGCTGAGGCCGTCATTGAACGTCCATCCGGCGTGACCGCCGGACCGATCCGGAAGTATAGAGATCTCGCCGCGCATGTTCGCGGCCGGCGGGCGAATCGCGATTGAAACGGCCCGGGGCCGTCAGGATTCCTTCACCGCGGTGGCGAGATCAAGCATCATCTTCTTCCCGTCGCCGAAGAGCATGAGGCAGTTGTCCGCCGCGAACAGCGGGTTCGGGATGCCCGCGAACCCGGGACTGAGGCTGCGTTTGATCACGACCACGGTGCGGGCCCGGTCGACGTCGATGATCGGCATGCCGGCGATGGGGCTGGTCGGATCGAGACGCGCGGCGGGGTTCACGGTGTCATTCGCCCCGATCACGATGGCCACGTCGACCTGGTCCATCTCCGCGTTGACGGCGTCCATCTCCTGGAGCTTGTCGTACGGGACGTCCGCCTCCGCGAGGAGGACGTTCATGTGTCCCGGCATGCGGCCGGCGACGGGGTGGATTCCGTAGTCCACGTGCACGCCCCGCTCTTCGAGCAGGTTTCCGAGATCGCGTACGGCGTGCTGGGCCTGGGCGACGGCCATCCCGTACCCGGGGACGATCAGCACCTTGCGGGCGGAGTCGAACATCATCGCGACCTCGTCCGCCGACGCCGACTTGACCTTGCCTTCGTAGACTTCGTCGGCGGTCGGAGCGTCCTCCGCGTCGGCCATGACGCCGAAGAGGACGTTGGTCAGCGATCGGTTCATCGCCACGCACATGATCTTGGTGAGGATCAGCCCCGACGCGCCCACCAGGGAGCCGGAGATGATGAGCACGTTGTTGGAGATCACGAACCCCGTCGCCGCCGCCGCGAGTCCGGAGTAGGAGTTCAGCAACGCCACCACGACGGGCATGTCCGCCCCGCCGATTCGGGTGGTGAGGGTGACGCCGAGCATGAGGCCGATGATGACGACGGCCCAGTAGAGCCACTCCACCGGTCCCTCGACGAGCATGACCGCGGCGAATCCCGCCGCCGCGACGGCGAAGCCGCCGTTGAAGAACAGCTGTCCCGGGAACTTCAGCTTCTCGATCCACTTCTTCTCGAGCAGCTTGACCACGGCCACGGCGCTGCCGGCGGTCGTCACCGCGCCGATGAGCCCGGAGGCGCCGATCGCGAGCATGACCGTATTGCGGTCGGCCTGCGCCAGTTCGTCGAACACGCCCGGCTGGGCGAGCCGGTGCAACTCCGCCGCGGCGACCAGGAACGACGCGAGACCGCCGAAGCCGTTGAACGCGGCGACGAGTTCGGGCATCGCCGTCATGGGAATGCGGATCGCCACGACCACCCCGATCACGGCGCCGATCGCGAGTCCGGCCAGAATCCACGGCCAGCCGATGATCTGGACGTCGATGAGGGTCACGACGACGGCGATGAGCATGCCGCACGCGCCCATCAGGTTGCCGCGCACCGCCGTGCGCGGATGGGCGAGGCCCTTGATCCCCATGACGAACAGGATCGCGGCGAGCAGGTAGAACAGGTTTCGGAGATTGGGATCCATCGACCGGTCCTACTTGCGTTTGAACATCTCGAGCATGCGGTGCGTCACGAGGAAGCCCCCCACCACGTTGATCGTGGCGAAGACGACCGCCGTGAAGCCGAGAATCGTCGTCAGCAGCGTGTTGTCGTACCCCGCCGCGAGCAACGCCCCGACGAGCGTGATCCCGGAGATCGCGTTCGAGCCGGACATGAGCGGCGTGTGCAGCGTGGGCGGGACCTTGGTGATGATCTCGAAGCCGACGAAGATCGCGAGGGCGAAGATCGTCAGCAGGAGGACGAGCGTTTCCATCAGGCGTCGCTCCCTTCAGGTTCTTCGTTCGATGCCGACGCCTCGTCCGCCCCGACCGGCGCCGCGCTCGAAAGACCGAAGATCTCGCGGACCCGGGCCTGCACGATCTCGCCGTTCGCGGTCAGCCGCGTGGCCTGCACGATCTCATCCTCGAGATCCGGGGCGAGTTCGTGCTCGTCGTTCAGCAGGTGACGCAGGAACGTCACCACGTTCTTCGCGTAGAGGCCGCTCGACGTGAACGGCGCGGCGGACGGCAGGTTGGTCGGCCCGAGGATCGTCACGCCGCCGGTTTCGACGGTCTGATCCGCCTCGGTGAGTTCGCAGTTCCCGCCCCGCTCCGCCGCGAGGTCAATGATCACCGACCCTCTTCGCATGCCCTTCACCATCTCTTCGGTCACGAGCACCGGCGATTTGCGCCCGGGCACCGCGGCGGTCGTGATGACGACGTCAGACGCCCCCACCGCTGCGGTCAGGGCTTCGCGTTGCTTCTGATAGAAGGTGTCGTCCATCGCGCGGGCGTACCCGCCCTTGTCTTCGGAGCCGGCGGGATCGAGGTCGAGTTCGACGAATGTCGCGCCGAGGGATTCGACCTGCTCCTTCACCGCGGGTCGAATGTCGTAGGCGGAGACGATGGCGCCGAGTCGGCGACAGGTGGCGATGGCCTGCAGCCCCGCGACGCCGGCGCCGATGATCAGGGCCCGCGAGGCCGGCACGGTGCCCGCCGCGGTCATGAGCATCGGGAACAGCCGCATGCAGTGCATGGCCCCGAGCAATGACGCCTCATAGCCGGACACGGTGGCCTGCGAGGAGAGCACGTCCATGCTCTGGGCGCGGGTGATGCGGGGGATGAGTTCGAGGGCGAACGACTGTACGCCGGTCTCGGCGAGTCGTCGGACGGGTTCGTGGGCGGTGAGGGGTTCGCAGCACCCGATGACGATCAGACCAGGTCGGAGCGCCTCCAGATCGCCCGCCGGGTCGCCGCGATGCGCGCTCGGCGCCTGGACCTGAGCGAGGACGTCGGCGCGTTCGAACACTTCGGCCCGATCGACGAGGCGGGCGCCGGCGGCCGCGTAGGCGTCATCCGCGCACCCGGCCGGCTCCCCCGCCCCCCGCTCGATCAGCACTTCCGCCCGACAGTCGTGCAGCGGCTTCAGCGCAGCGGGCGTCAGGGCGACCCGTCGCTCCCCCGGCGAGGTTTCACGAATCACCCCCACGATCATGCGCGGCCCTTTCGTGAGCAATCGCCCCGATCACGCCGCAAGCGCGATCAGGGCGATACACGATCACACCCACTCTCGGCCCATTCCGCAAGATTGTGAATCAGATCACAATCCGGCGGACCGGTCGACGGGTCACGGCTGGATCGTCAGCCGCGTCTCCGCGCTGTTGCCCCGGACCTCCGGCGCGTACATCGCATGAGCGATCGTCGGGAGGGCGTGCACCTGTCCCGGCGTCTCCGCCCGCAGGTCGTAGCGGAATTCCCAGAAGCCCTGGTCGAGTCGGTCGACGAAGATCGCGATCCTTTCGTCGCGCAGCTCCATGTGCGCCCATCGCGAGGCGCCGGTGTAGTCTTCGCCGGGCCGCACGCCCGGCTCGCGCGGGTTCTCGACCGGGTCGCCCGGTCCGCCGAATTTCGTCGCCACCGCCCCCGGCTTGAGCCGCCGCCACATCGCGTGTTCGCCGGAGCGGACCTGCGTCGATTCGACGCCCGAGGGCTTCATGTCCTCGATGAGAAGATAGTGGTAGTCGTTCTTGGTCTCGACGGTCAGGACCACCTCGATCCGCTCGCCGGACTCGACGTAGCCGCCGTCACGCAGATGCTCGCGGTCGTACACCACCCCCTTGAGCAGCGTCTCCCGGGGGATCAGCCGGTAGTAATCGCGGCGGACGAAGATCTCCTCCCCCGCCGGCGTGATCGGCTCCTCCGTCGACCAGAACGTGGCGCCGGACGCCACGTACAGGACGCCGTCGCCGCCGGTCCGACGCACCGTGACCGTGTTCCGGCCGTCGCGCACGAGGTCGCCGTCGATGTCGAGCGTCATCGGCGCGCCGAGCGCGGCGTCGGGCGAGGTCTCGATCCCGCCCACCCGCCGGCCATTGACGAAGACGTCGAACGACCCCTCCGTCGCAATTTCGCCGGACCGATCGAGGAACCTGTTCAGCGCGAGCACGGCGAACGCGGTGTCGCGCGTGTTGGACCAGTGGGCGCCGCGCCGGTTCTTCACCAGCCAGTTCATCGCCGGTTCCACCAGTTCGTGACCGGGATCCATCGCGAGCAGGGCCTGCAACACCCAGGCGGTGGTCTCGACGTCGTCCTCCCACCACCGCCAGCGAGCCCCGCCGCCCCAGTGGACCGTGGGCAGGGCCGCATCGCCGTCGCCGTTGATGATGACGGACGAATCCGGCGTACGGTCGATCCGCGCGCCGTTCGCGAGGTTGCGGAGATAGACCGCAGCGCGATCGTCCTGCCGGAGGCCGTGCGAGACGATGGTCATGAGCGCCGTGGTGTACGGCGTCATCGCGCGTCGTTCCTCCCACATGCGATCCATCGCCTCCGTCTGACGGACGGACGCCTTGTCGTCGCGTCCCTCCGATGTCGAGACGGCGGCGATCGCATGCAGCATCCAGGCGGCGAGCGCGGGTTGCGCGCGGGCTTCGACGAGTTCGCGATCGAGATAGTCGACGCCGCGCTCGATCACGCCGGCCGGCACATCGAGTCCGGCGTCGCGAGCGAGGGTCAGTCCCCAGACGACGTACGCGGTCATCCAGTGATCGGTCGAACCGTCCTTCCACCATCCCCAGCCGCCGTCGCCGTGCTGGAAGTCGATCAGCCGCGCGATCGACTGCGCCGCGATCTCGTCCATCTTCGTCACGTTCGCGCGGAGCTTCGCCGGATCTCGATGGGTCTTCTCGACGTTATCGTGATCCACGCCCCCGAAGACGCGGTTGAGCGCTTCGGCCGGATCGAGGCCCCGGTCCCTGAGCGTCTGGGTTGCGGCCACCAGCGGGAGGAAACGGCTCATCGTCTGTTCGGTGCAGCCGTACGGGTAGTCGATCAGATAGGGGATCGCATCGAGCATCGTGGTGGCGATGCTCGGCGCCGCGCTGACTTCGAGCGTCACGCGATCGAGGTCCTGCCCCGCCGGCAGATCCATGGCGAGCGTGAGTTCGCGGTCATCGGCGCGGAGTTTGCCGGACGACGCGATGTACTTGTCGATGCCGTGCGGGAGCTTGGGGATCTTGAGTTGCATCGCATCGCTCGCCGCGTCGGCCTTCGCCGTCAGCGTGAACTCCGCTTCGCCTTCCGAATGAACGATGACCGCCCACTCGACGCTCTCCGTCCGGTTCGGCGCGATCGTCACCGGCACGGTCAGCCGACTCCCCTGAATGCGGCCGTCGACGATGCGTCCCCGCACCGTGATGCCGGAGGCGCCGAGCGTCACGTCGACGTCGAGCGGCGCGTCCGTATTGTTCTGAATGACGCCGGTGATCGTGCTCGTGTCGCCGACCACGAAGAAGCGCGGCGACTGGAGGCGGGCGACCAGCGGGAGCCGCGTCTGCATCGACGTCTCGCCCCGCCCGAACTGCATCCCGTCCGTCCCGCCCTGGGCGCGAAACGTCCAGCGGGTGAGCGTGTCGGGCGTAGTGAACGGCGCCGTGGCGACGCCGTTCTCGTCCGTGACGAGATCAGGGCTCCAGAGCAGGTCCGATCGGAAGTTGGTGCGCACGACGACCTGGTCATCGCCATTCTGCGCTACTCCGAGGGCTGTGTTTTCGCGTCCGGCGACCATCGCGTCGGCGGCGGCTTCCATCGGCGCGGCGGCCGGCGCCTGACTACGAATCGACTCCGCGTCAGCGAAGACGGCGCCCTCCCCGCCCCGACCCGCGGCCATCGTGCGTCGCCCCCGCATTCCGCCTGGGGCCCCGGCCTTGCGGACCTGGGCCCCGTCCGCCGGCTCGTCTTCCTCCACCTTCGGCGCGAGGCGGAGCAGCGGTCGCTGCTGAACTGACACGGTCGTCGCCACGAAATGCGGCTGCTGCGTGCGGAAGAAGACTGCCCGCGGATCGCCCGACAGATCCTCCTGAATGTACGAGAGCGACGCGTCGTATCCCGTCATCGACACCTGGACCCCGGAGACAGGATGTCCGTCGGCGTCAGTGACGGTGACTTTCACATCGCCGGTTTCTCGCGGCTCATACGCGTCCGACGTTGCGACGTCGAAGGTCAGGAGTTGGTTCACCGGCGCGACGGTCACCGCCTCGCTTGCCTGCCGCGTGTTCGCATCGCGGAGCGCGGCGGCGGTGAGCGTGATGTTCGGCGTGTGCCGCGCATCGAGCGGAATCTGCACCAGCTTCGCGTCGCCGTTGAGGCGGAGCACCTGCAGATCGTAGAGCGTGGATCCTTCGACGCCGAACAGCACGGTGCGCACGGACCCGTCAGTTGCGATCATCACGCCCGCGGTGTCGCCCGCCTTGAACGTGTCGCGGTCCACGATGAGTTCGAGCCCCTCGTGGTGGGAGTCGAGTCGATCGACATCGCGATCCACCGACCAGACCGAGCCCGTCGCCGTCACCGGCGGGGCGTCCTCGTCGGGGCTCCGCCAGGTGAGTCGGAAGAAGCCCGTCTGGTCCGGCGTGAATGTCACTTCGGCGTCGCCGTCTTCGTTGGTGTCGACGGTGCGCACCTCGATGACCTCGGATTCGTACCCGCGGAACCGACAGCGCCAGCCGGGGTCTTCGGGCGGGAACACGCGGCGCTGACGACGTTCCGCCGCGAGGGCGAGCCCGGTGATCTCGCGTCCCTCGGGCGAGAGCCAGACTTCCTTCCAGACCTCGCGGGTGATCGTGACCTTGCCGGTGATCGACATTGGTCGACCATTCGGGTCCGCCGCGTGGAACCGGACCGCGGCGGGTCGTCCCGGCCTCGTCAGTCGGCTCTCGACGTGGGCGGTGACGAAATAGCCCTGGCGGGTCGCCTTGACGCTGCCGCTTCCGACGACTTCACGACGCGAACTGTCAGTGACCCGGGCCTCAATGACGTACTCGACATCATTGGCGCCGAACCGTTCGGTCTCGAGCGCGATGATCGCGCGGCCATCGCCGTCCGTCTGCAGCGTCTGCTGCAGCACCACCTCGCCCCACGGCGTGAACGAACGACGCGAGGACCGCACGTCCTCCAGCCACGGATACGGGTTGCGCGGCCGCCAGCCGTACCAGAACGGCCGACGACGCACGACCACTTCAACTGTCGCGTTCGCCACGGGCCCGCCGGCGTAGTAATTCGCGTTGACCGTCACGGGGATCGTGTCGCCAAGACGCACCGACATCGGCGCCCCGTCATCAGTCGTGGGCGGGGCCACGGTGACTTCATACTCCGGCAGCTTGTACTCCTCGAGTCGGAACAGCGCCGGGTTCCCGATCCAGCGACCGCCGGAACGCAGTTCGAGGTTGTACGCGCCGAGGGCGGCGGCGTCGTCGAGCGTGAACGCGCCCCACGCGGCGCCCCAGCGGTTCAGTTCGACCTCGCCCGCGTCGACTTCCTCGCCCTGCTGGTTGCGGACGATGTACTTCAGTCGTTCGCCGGTCGGCGTCGTGGCCTCGCCGCTCCGCCACGCCCGGGCGGTGATCTTCCAGCGGATCTCATCACCGGGTCGGTAGGCGGGACGGTCGGTTTCCGCGAGGATGCGCCACTGGTCGGGTTCGCCGACGTTGTTTCCGATGTAATGGCTGGCCGCGTCGCAGAGGGTCATCCGGTCGCCGCTCCGCACGAGCACCACCATGCCGCGCTGGCTGCCGTCGCGTTTGCCGGACAGATCCGCCCGCCAGACGCCGTCCGCATCGGTGCGTCCGTCAAAGACGCGTCCGTTCCATTCGCCATTCCAGCCGTTGCGGTAGATGCGATCCCAGATCCGGACGTCGGCCTCCGCGACGGGTTCGCCGGTCACCGCGTCGCAGACGAAGGTCGCCATGCCGCTCGGGTAGGCCTTGGTGATCACCGCGAGGTCGGACACGAGGATGAACGTGCTGGACGTCTTGCCGCCGCCGCGCGCTTCGAGCACGTAGGCGCCGACGTCGAGCGGCTTGTCGAGGGTGAGCGACTCGTTGCGCCACGCATGATCCTGCGCATCCGGTCGATCGATCGACCACCGCTGGATCACGTCGCCGCGCGAACCGATCGACTGGAGAAGGTCGGTGTTGCCGCGCTTGTTGCGGTAGTCGACGTCCTCGATGAGGTCGATGCGCCGGAGCTGCAGGTCGACATCCGCCACATTGCGGAAGCCGAGGTGGTACTCGATGATCGATTCCGGCAGGAACGCATGATGCACCGCGACCTGCACGGCGGGCTCGGTGATCTCACGGATCATCCGCTCCGCATCGTCGCGCCGGGCGGACTGTCCGGGCCCGTACCGGTCGATCAGCTGACGGAAGACCTTCACCGCCTGCACGAAGTCCGGCTCCATCCGCTCGCCGCCGTTCGGATCGACCCCGATCCGGCCCGCCCGGGTGAGCCAGACGCCGTACTCGAAGAGCGCGAGGTCGTGGACGGGATTTCCGGCGTCGATCGCGGCGGCGTCCTCGTAGGCTTTCGTGATCCGTCGAACATCGCGCCCGTGTCGCTCCAGGGCCCGCGCCGTCAGCAGCGCCGCCCGGCCGCGATCTTCCGACCGCTTCGCGATTTTCTTGGCGTCGAGGGCAAGATCGAGGGGCACGGTGCGGTGCGAATCGGCGAGATCGCCGCCCGCCGCGCGGAAGACGAGGCTCAGATAGCGCTCCCGGGCGAGGTCGACATCGCGGGCGCCGGCCCACCAGTCCAGCGCGTTGCGGAGCGGCTGGTTGGCATCGCCGCCGAGTTGTCGGGCGTAGTCGAACAGGGACTCGTTGGCCTCCGCCCACCGCCGATCGCGTTCGTCGGCGCCGCCGCCCTTCACGATGTTGCGCAGCGTGTTGAGGTGCGTTTCGTGACGCCCCTCGCGCCGGGCCTCCTGCGACGCCATCGACCGCCAGCCTGCGTCGGCGAGTCGGAATTCGATCCACGCGGCGGCGTCGGCGGCGGGATCGCGGCGGGCGATCTGCTGGTAGACATCGATCGCATCGGCATAGGAGCCGTTGCGGAAGAGCGTCTCCGCCTGCAGCATCAGCCGGCGCACTTCCGGCGTGGCGCCGCGATACGGTTCGTCGGCGGCGCGAAGCTGCGCGGCGAGGGTCGCGATGAAAGCGAGAACGAGGACGAGAGCTGTGATCCGCCGCGCCATGTCGAACCTCCCAGAGGCTGGTGAATCGTCGGACGGGGGAGTCGGCCGACGCCGACAGATCGACGTCATCGCCGCCCGGACGTGAATGGCCGTCCGGCCGCGTCTGTCTCCCGCGAGTTCATGATACCCGGGCGTCCTATAAGCCCAGGTCGACGGTCGCGTCTTCCATCAGATAGAGGCCGACGAGCCAGTCGCGGACGATGTAGGGGTCAATGGTCATGCGGCCGGTGACCGTGGCGTACGGCGCGACCCGACCGTGCCCCGCCGCGACGCGAACGGGATCGCGGAGCCGGACCTCGACGGAGTCGTACACGGACGGCGGGATGCCGATGCAGCAGCCGTCCCACTGGTTGAGCATGACGAGCAGTTCGTCGACCGCGCCGGAGACGAACGGCAGCGCGATGTACCCGGTGATCGCGACGTACTTGTTGTGCAGTTGCAGGATGTGAGGCGGGATCTCGTTGAGTCCGTCGCGCGGGCGGTAGTCCTTCTGGGCGGAAACGAGCATATCCCACGTGAGGCGGTAGGGATCCTCCGCCGTGCCCGCGCCCTTGAGCGTCCAGTCGCGCGGCCCATCCCCCGCGCTCGCGTCGTCCGCCACCGGCTCCGCAAGGTCCAGCGCGGGCAGCTCCGTCCATTCCGGCGTCGCGGGCGTTTCGGTCTCGTCGACGTCCCCCTCGTCCGCTCCTCGGGCCGCGGCCGACGAGTCCAGGTCGTCGATCAGGTCGACGAGCGTGTCGACAAGCGGCGGCTCCGGTTCCGGCGCGGCCTCCGGAACGCGGGCGACCGGCGGCGACGAACGCGCAACCGCGTTGGCGGCGGGTGACGAATCGGCGGCGGAGGGCGGCGTTGCTTCCGGCAGGAACGTCGTCACCGCGAGGGCGGCGGCGAGCAGGGCGACGATGAGCCAGAAGATCTTCATACCGGTCCTTTCCGCGGATCCGACGCGGACTCAGTCGAGCGGACGCAGGTGACGGACGACGGCGGTGCGATACGCGGCCATGGCGGGGACGACGCCCGCCGCCGCCGCGAGGAGGATCACGCCCACCACGATCAGCAGCGTCGACTGAAGGGGATAGACGACGTTGATGCTGAGCCCCAGCGCCTGGCGAACGGAGCCCGCCACGATGATCCCCCCGAGGTACGCCAGCGCCACGCCGAGGATCGCCCCGATCGCGCCGATGACGGCGGACTCCGTCAGCACCATGCCGAAGATCCGCGGCCGCGAGCATCCCAGCACCCGGAGCACTGCAATCTGTCGTCGCCGCTGGGCCATCGAGCTGTACAGGACGAGCATGATCGACAGCGCACTGGACACCATCACGATGATCGCCATCGCAAACATGAGGCCGTCGACGTACCCGATGATCTCGAAGAGGTTCGTCACCTCCTGGACGGGGTCGGCGACCATGATCTGCGGATCGGTCCGCAGGGCGCTGAACACCTGCTGCTGGGCGCCGGACATCTGCGCGCCGGCGCGAGCCGCGACCCGGATGTAGATGCCGGTGATCAGCCGGTCCGCTTCGGTGAGTTCGTCGACGCCGATGCGTTCGATGTGTCCGCCCGCCTCGCGTTCGATGCGGTCGTGGGCGTGGAGGATCCACGTCGAGTTCAGGTTGATCAGGATGACGCGATCAACCGGCCCGCCCGTGCGGTCGAGCACGCCGACGACCTTGAATCCGTACTCGTCATGCACGTGGCCGGGACCGTGATCGTGCGTGTGACCATGATCGTCCCCGTCATGGGCGTGATCATCATCGCCGTGGTCGTGGTCGTGATCATGCTCGTCGTCCGCGTGGTCATGATCGTGGTCATGATCATGGTCGTCGTGCGTGTGATCATGATCGTCCGGCGGGTCCGACTCGACGGGCGCGGGGACGGTGTCCGGCATGGCGACGGGGCCGCGGTCGCCCACGATGCCGTGCGTGAGGACCAGTTGATCCTCGAGGCCGAGCCCCAGGGACGCGGCGACGTCCGCGCCGAGCACCGCTTCGAAGTCGGTCTCGAACGGGCGGCCCGCCGCGAACGTCCACATCGAGTCGGCGGACGGCCGGAACGCCTGGAAGAACGTCTCGTCCGTGGCGACGACCTTGCGGCCGCGGTAGCTGTCGCCGAGCTGGACGGGGACGGCGTACTCGAGGGGGAATCGGCGGGTGATGTCCTCGTATTGCGCCCACGTCAGGGCGCGGCGGGGCGCGTTCGCGTAGAAGACGTTGTTCAGCACCGCCGTGAGCGGACTCGCATCGCGACTGACCACCATGTGCATGTCGCCCGCGCTGCGTTCGAAGGCGTCGCGGCTCGCCCCCGGCATGCACAGCAGGACGAGCGTCAGTCCCGCCGCGATCGCCACCATCAGGACGGTGACCGCGGTCGCGAACGCTCGCGCGGCGAGGCTGCGTCGGATGATTGCAAAGTCCGTGAGCGCCATCAGGATTCGCCCTCCCTCGACCCGGTCGTCGCGCCGGCCGGCCGGCCGCCCAGGCGATCCAACGCTGCCCGCTGCGGAAACCGGTTCGCCAGATTCGGGTCGTGGCTCACGCAGAGCAGCGCGGCGCCGCACGAACGACACGCCTCGACGATCAGGTCAATCGTCACCAGCGCGCTCTCCGGATCCAGGCTCGCCGTCGGTTCGTCCGCGAGGACCAGCGTCGGATTCACGGCGATCGCCCGCGCCACCGCGACCCGCTGCTGCTGACCGACGGAGAGCCGGTCGACCCGCCGATCGATCGCGTCCACGCCGAGCTGCTCCAGCAACGCCGCCGCGCGTCCCCGGTGCTCGCCCGACGCCAGCTCCGAAAACATCAGCGCCGCCATCACGTTCTCGACGGCGGTGAAACCGGTGAGGAGCTGGTGGGTCTGGAAGATCACGCCCATGGTCCGGCCGCGGAAGCGGTCCCGCGCGGCGCCCCGCAGGCCGTGCACATCCTGTCCGTCGACCGTCACGCGGCCGCGGTCGGGATCGATGAGCCCGGCGATGAGGTAGAGCAGCGTGCTCTTGCCGCTTCCGGATCCGCCGGTGAGCAGGAAGTGCTCTCCCGCCTCGAGCGTGAGATCGGGAACGTCGAGCGACCAGCCCTCGGGCCGGTTGTCGTCGCCGTAGCGGAAGAACAGGTCTTTGACGTGGAGCGCGGGGGTCATGGGGAGGAGTATACGCGTCAGCCGTCCCCGTTTCGAAGCGAGGCGACGTGCGTCCGCAGATGGTGCATCGCGCCCTCGACCGGCTCGCAGTCGCCCGCCGCCCGCGCCTGCAGCAACGCCCCTTCGACGACGCTCAGAATAAACCCGGCGAGCTGGTCAGGATCCACGTCGTCGCGAAGTCCGGCTCCCGGCTCACGCAGCCACGAGGCGATCTCGCGGCGCCAGTGGTCGAAGAACGCATGCACGAGGCCCCGCACTTCGGGATGCGTGTCGGACAGTTCGAGGGCGAGGTTGCCGATCGGACAGCCCCGCACGCAGCCGGCCGCCTTGAATCGGTCCTTCATCACGTCGAGCATGTAGAAGAGACGCAGGACGGGGTCGGGTTCGGAATCGCGGCAGTTCGCGAGTCCGGCTTCGAGCTGCGTCTGATACCGGGCGATCACGCCCCGCAGCACGTCTTCCTTGCTGCCGAAGAAGTGATAGAGGCTGCCGCTGTTGACCCCCGACTCGCGCAGGATGCCCGACACGCCCGTGGCGTGGTAGCCGTGCTCATGGAAGAGCCGCGCGGCGGTGTCCAGGATGCGGTCCCGGGTGTCCGCGGCGTCGCGGCCAGACGATCGGACGGTCGACATGCCGGCATTGTAGCGCCGCTCCCGCCTCGGGGTCCCACCCACCAGGAGCGGCCGCCATCGGTCGCATCCGTTCAAAAAGGAGACCGGGCGCAACTGGTGTCGCGAAGACACCGCCGCGCCCGGTTCAGGGGATGGTGAATTGTCGGAACGACCCGGGATCGTTCCGGTCTCGTCACTTCCCGCCGGTCACCTTGATCTGGCGAGGCCGCTGGGCTTCGGACTTGGGGAGGGTGACGGTCAGCACGCCGTTGGTCAGGGTCGCGTCGACACCGTCGATATCGACGCCGTCGCCGATCCGGACGCGACGCAGGAACGAGTCGCGGGAGGTTTCGCGACGGAGCACCGTGCGGCTCTCATCGTCGTTATCCGCCCCGGGCGTCGCGCTGATCGTCAGCACGCCCTTCTCGAACTGCAGGTCGACCGCGTCGGAGGCGACGCCGGGAAGATCGGTCTCCAGCAGATACGCTTCGGGGGTTTCGATCACATCAAGACGGGGTCGGCGGACCGCCCCAGAGGTTCCGGGTTCGCAACATGAAGTATTCATGGAATGACTTCCTCTTCTGATTCAGGTCGATGCTCGTGAAAGACGGCGCCGGCGGTCACGCGTCCGGGGTCGAGGCGTCCGCGTCGTTCGGCAGGGCTTTCGCCGTCGACCCGGTGCGGACTTCGATCCGACGCGACTGCACGCCCGTCTTCGGAACGGTCACGGTGAGCACGCCGTCGGACAGCGAGGCGTCGATGTTGTCCGCATCGATCGACTCACCGAACGTCAGCGTGCGTTCGAAACGGCCGTGACCGCGCTCGTGACGAAGCAGATTCTCGCCGTCGTTGAGTTCGCGCGGCGATCGCTCGCCGCGAATGGTCAGTTCACCGTCCAGGAACTCGACGGAGACATCCTCCGCCTTCACGCCGGGGGTTTCGACTTCGACGACGAACGCGCTCTCCGTCGAGAAGACATTCATGAACGGACCGCCGATTCGCTGGCGGGCGGCCGGACGGCCGAGGTTGGCGCCGGTGAGCGAGCGGAAGATCTGATCCATCTCCGCAAAGGGATCGCGGGTCGGGCGGGTGGTGCAGAACTGGTTCATGTCGTTGACCTCCGAAAGAACACGCGTCTGGGGCGTGCGGGTTGTCGTGAGCGAACGGGGTCGGTCGGTGAACCGGCCCTTCGCCGGGACAGAGATGCAACGAGCGCGCCAGACCGGCGCCCCCGTTCTCGGGGCTTCCAGAGGAGGTTGTCGGGCGGTCCCGCCGCCGAGGCGACAGCCGACCCGTCCGGAACTGCATTTTTGACAGCCGGGCCCGGGCTGATCAGGTCAGCCGCGGAGGGCCCGGTTCATTCGTTCGAAGATGTCCTCGAGCCGTGCCGCGTCGCCGCCCCCCACTTCGGCGGTGCACCAGCCGTGGAAACCGACGTCGCGCAGGGCGTCCCGGACGGCCGGCCAGTTGACGTCGCCGTCGCCGATCTTCGACCACCCGTTCGCAACGCCCCAGTCCTTGACGTCCAGCTTGACGATACGTCGGCCGAGCGTGCGGACCCAGTCCTCGACCACGCCGTACTTGCGGTGATTACCGAGATCGAAATACGCGCCGACCCACGGGCTGTCGACGGCGTCGATGTACGCCGCGAGCTGATCCGCGGTCTGGTCCGACGGCCCGTCGTGCTGATAACAGAAGCCGTTCCAGACATTCTCGATGAGGATGTGAATCCCCAGCTCCGCCGCGACCGGCAGCACCCGCCGGATACCTTCGATCGAGCGGACCCAGACCTGGTCGTGGTTCTCCGTCTCGGCGTTGGCGACGCGTCCGGGAACGAGCAGCACGCTGCTTCCGCCGTACGCGTGGCTGTCGCGAATCGCGCCCTCCAGCGCGGCGATCCCCTTCTCCCGAGTCGACTCATCCGGAGAGGACAGCCGATCCCGCCAGTGCACGGAGTCGACCACGCCGTGGACCGGCAGCCCGGTTTCCTCCCGTGCGCGGCGGACGTCTTCGCGCGTCACGCCGCTCGGACTGTCCAACTCCACCCCGTCGTATCCGATCGACTTGAGCAACGCGAACTTCTCCGTCAGCGTCGAGCCCGGCTGGACCATGCCGATCTTGACGGAGAACAGCAGCTTCGGGTCGGCGGGGCGCGGCAGATCCGGCGGAGCGGTCATGGTCGTCGTCTCCGCGCCGGCGAGCTTCGTCGAACCAACGGCGAAAGCCCCGGCGGCGAACGCCCCGGTGTGCTTCATCATCGCGCGGCGGGTGGGATCGTGGGACATCGGTCTGGCTCCTCTCGAGTCATCGCTCGAATCGTCCCCGGGAGTCATGCATGGTACCGGGCGTCGACGGCGGAGCGGAGCGACCGCAGGACGTCCGGCGACCGACCGGCCTTTTCGGCGGGGAAGTCGGGACGTCCGGGTCGTGGCGTGGGGGCGGCATCGGGCGCCGCGCACGACAGATGCAGTTGCCGGATCCCGGCTTCCTCGATCACCCGAAGCCCGGCGACGTCGTCGACGCCCGCCCCCGCGACGACCCCGATCGCGTCGCCGGCCTCCTGCTGCAGCCGGCCGAGCATGGGCAGGCCGGCCTCGACGGTCGACGCGCCGCCCGACGTGAGCACCCGATCGACGCCGATGTCGATGAGCACCCGGAGCGCGGCGGGCAGGTCGGCGGCGACATCGAAGGCGCGATGAAAGACGAGTTCGATCCCGGCGGCGGCGTCGCGACAGGCGATGAGGAACGGAGCGTCGACGGCTCCGTCGGGCGTGAGCACGCCGACCGCGACGCCCGACACGCCGCTGTTCGCCGCGACCCGGATATCGTCGAGCATGGTCGCCCGCTCCCGCGCACCGTAGACGAAGCCGCCCGCCCGCGGACGAACCATCACCACCACCGGAACCGACAGCGAGAGCGCGCGGCGGATCGATCCGAGCGACGGCGTGATCCCGCCCAGCGAGAGCGCGGCGTTCAGTTCGAGCCGATCCGCGCCCGCCTCGACCGCCAGCGCTGCGTCCTCCACGCCGCCGACGCATGCTTCGATGATGATCCGCGTTTCCGCCATGACAATCGCGCGAGTGTACGGGATACTGAGCGGCAAGGAGACGCCATGACGCACCCGCCCTCGGAAATGCAGATCACCCGGCGAACGATGGTCGGCGGCGCGCTCGCCGCCCTTGCGACGGGACCGCTCGCCCTCGCGCGACCCGCGGACGAGCCGTGGTTCCGCATCTCGCTCGCCGAATGGTCGCTGCACCGAACCATCCACGCCGGCGACCTCGACCCGCTCGATTTCGCGCCTCACGCGCGCCGGACCTGGGGATTCGAAGCGGTCGAGCACGTCAACGGGTTCTTCAAGAACAAGGTCGGCGACACGGCGTACTTCCGAGAGATGAAGACCCGGGCGGACGACGCCGGCGTCCGAAGCCTGCTGATCATGATCGACGGCGAGGGCGCGCTCGGCGCGCCGGACGATGCGGAGCGGCGGAGTGCGATCGATCGACATCGGCGGTGGCTGGACGTCGCGAAGGGGCTGGGCTGTCACAGCGTGCGTGTGAATGCGCACAGTCGTGGGACGTTCGCGGAGCAGCAGCGGTGGACGGCGGAGGGGTTGGATGTGCTGGCGGAGTATGCCGCGCGGATGGCGATGAACGTTCTGGTGGAGAACCACGGCGGCTATTCATCGCACGGGGCGTGGCTGGCGGGCGTGATGCGTCGCGTGAACCGGGCGAACTGCGGCACGCTGCCGGATTTCGGCAACTTCCGTCTCGGCGGCGGACGCACGTACGATCGGTACGTCGGCGTGCGGGAGCTGATGCCGTTTGCGAAGGCGGTCAGCGCGAAGTCCTACGGGTTCGACGACGAGACGGGCGACGAGACCACCATCGACTTCCGGCGCATGATGCAGATCGTGCGCGGGGCCGGGTATCGCGGCTGGGTCGGCGTCGAATGGGAAGGCGGCGGCGTGTCCGAAACGGAGGGGATCCGGCGGACGAAGGCGTTGCTGGAGCGGATTCAGCGGGACTGATCCGCCAGGTCGTCCACCATCTCGTCCAGCGTCTCGACCCGCAGACGACGCGCCGCGATCCACGGCGACTCGCCCGGCGTCCAGTGGCCGTACGTCATCGTGAAGATCGTCCCGTCCGGCAACACCTCGACGACCGGATACGCACAGTCCCACCGATGATGGTTGTCCATCAGTCGGACGCGATAGGCGCCGGAACGACCTTCGATGATGTCGTCAAAGGTCCCGACCCACGCCACCCAGTCGCCCTTCGTCGGCGACTCGTGCGCGGTGTCGCGGAAGGAGATGAAGAGCCGGCCGTCGGCGAGGTAGCGGCCGACGTGGCGGTCGCCGGTCAGCGCGGCGGGCAGTTCGCGGGGCTCGCTCCAGGTCGCGCCTTCGTCATCGGAGATCATCAGGTGGCTGTTGCGCCGCCGCGAATTCTCACGCAGCAGCATGACCAGTCGCCCGCCGTCCGGCGAACGAATGACGCCGGGCTCGCAGAGGTGCGCCTCCGAGGAGGTGAAGATCGCCTCGGGCTCGCTCCACGTCCGTCCGCCGTCGGCCGATTCGATCTGATAGAGCGTGAATGGTCCGGCGGCCCCGCCCGCACGGAAGAAGCGGCCGTCATCATGAAAGAGCGCGAGGAGCCGCCCGTCCTTCAGCGTCACGACGGACGACATCGCAACGATGCCGCCGAAGTCGCCGACGGGTTCGAGCGCGGTCCACGTCGCGCCGTCGTCGTCGGAGGCGGCGATTCGGATCGGATGCAGTCCGGAGAAGAGGATGAGCCGGCGGTCCCCCGTACGCGGGTCGACAACGCGGTGAATCGTCGGCGTTTCCTTCGATGTCGACCAGTTGTCCGGCGTGGGCAGACGATCGCTCCAGGTGCGTCCGCCGTCCGTGCTCTTCTTCATGAGGATCGGGCCGCGCCCGTGGCCCTTCGGGTAGACGGCGATCAGCGTCCGGCCGTCCTCGAGGAGCGCGGCGGTCGGATGGCCGAGGTACTGCCCCGCTTCGCGATCCACGACGATGATCGAGTCCGCATCATCGGCGAGATCGATCTGCGGGATGTCGATCGTACGGGGCAGCGGGCCCGCGCCGAGCAGGAGCAACGGCAGCACAAGCAGCGTCAGCGTTCGCATGGGATTCAGACCATCACCGCGCCGTCGACCGGGTCCGTCGCCGGCGTCGGGACGTCATCGTCATCGGGTCGGCGGAGTTCGACGGGGACGCGCATCGAGGAGGAGCGGGCGAGATCACAGCCGGCCATGTGCTGGAGCGCTTCACCGATCCAAGCCGCCTGCACCCCCTGGTCCATGCCGCCGACGACGCGTGCGTACGGCGCCGGGCCGTCGCCCGACTGCGCGCTGATGATGATGACGTCGCGTCTGCCGCATCGCTCGGCCGCCCGCAGCGCCTGATCGGCGAACCAGTCGTGCCGGCAGATGATGGCGGTCGGTTCGTCGTCGGCGTCCAGGATTTCGCGGAGATGGGCGTCGACCGCGCCGGGCTCCATCGCGGCGCTGATCACGGCGAGCTGCTCCATCGGGACGCCCGCGGCCCCGAGACGACGGGTGACGCCCGCGTGCAGCAGATTGTCGCCCACCCGCCAGTGCTCGTAGGTGAGCAGGATGAAGCGACGCTGTCCCTGTTCGAGCGCGTGGGCGGCGGCGAGTTCGCCCGCCGCGGCGTGATCGATGTCGATCGAGGGCAGACTGACCACGTCGGGATAGGGCGTCCCGAAGACGACGGCGGGCAGACGGGACTGCTCGATGATGAGCTGGACCTCGCGGGGCGTGCGGATCAGGACGACGCCTTCGTCCATCGAGCCGTCCTGCTGGATGCGATCGACCATGCCGGTGACGTACGCCGCGCTGTCGCGTTGCGGCATGAAGTGCATCTGGACCGCGGAGTTGGCGTGGGCCCGCTGCATGGCCTGGACGAGGACGCCGCCGCCCGCGACGCCGGAGCGGAAGTAGTCTTCGGTAAGCAGGATGTGGATGGAGCGGAGCGTGGCCTCGCGTCCGTCGCGGGTCTCGGAGAAGCGAGGCCCGACGAAGGTGCCGGATCGCTGCTTGCGGACCAGCACTTCAACCGAGGCGAGGGACTTCATGGCCCGATCGGCGGTGGCCCGACTGACGCCGAGGACCGAGGCGACCTCGGACGCCGTGAGATACTGATCGCCGGCGCGCAGACTCCGCTGCGCGATGTCGCGCTCGATCCAGCCCCGGATCCGTTGCTGCTCCGAAGATATCAATCGTTCTCTCCGTCCATTCTGCGCGGGTGGACCCGACCGATCATACTGAGACTGGCGCCAAAATGGGACGCTCGTCCGCCGGCTTACTCCGCCCCGTCCTCCACTCGCTGGCCGGGCCGCACGCGATTCTCATCGCCCGCGAGTTCATGCGCGGCGACGAGACGCTCGGCGGCGAGGGCTCGCTCGTCGAGCGCGGCGGGTCCGTAGGCGTCCGCGAGGGCGTCCAGAATCAGGATCCGCAAACGGATCCGAGCGGGCCGGTCGGCGAAGCGGCGGTTCGCGTCCTCGAGCGTCCCGACCGCGTCGCGGATGACCTCAGGATCGGGCGGCGTCGACTGCAGTTCCGAATACACGGCGGCCGCGGCGGCGAGCGCGGCGTGAACCTCACGCAACTCATCCGCGGGGTCGAGATGGTCGTCCCACGCCGCCCGCAGGCTGGCCAGACGCTCGCTCGCCTCGACGGGATCGCCGTTCTGGATGAGCCAGAAGCAGAGCACCGTGTCCCACATGAGGGCGTCCACGGAACGAGCGTCGTCGCGGGCGGCGTCGGCCAGCAGGAGACGCACGGCGGCGATGCGTTGTTCCCAGAGCACGGCCGGATCGGTCGAGACGCCGAGCACGGTTGGTCCGAAGAGCCATTCGACGCCCCAGAGTCGCGGCAGGAGATCCTCGACCAGGCGATCCTGACCGATCGCGCCGAGCGACGCTCGGAGTTCGCCGACGACGGCGCGAAACTGCTCGCGGTATTCCTGCTCGGCCTGACGGGCGACGGCTTCCTGGCGGTATCGGTCGACGACGCCGATCAGCACGCCGGCCCCGACGAGCAGCACCATCGACACCGCCGCGAGGGCGGGCTTGCGTCGGGCCCAGAGTCCGAAGCGCTGGGCGAGCGACGGACGCTGCCACGGGATCGGCTCCCGGTTCAGCCACCGTCCGAGATCATCGGCGAGGGCGGAGGCGGACGCGTGTCGATCGGCGGGCCGGATCGCCATCGCCCGCTGGCAGATGCGGTCGAGCACGGGGTCGACCTTCGGGTTGATGAGCCGGGCGGACGGCGGGGCCGGTCGCCCGTCTTCGGCGTCGTGAACGCGGGCGATGGCCTCCGGCGAATCGCCGTTGGGCAGGACGCCGGTGAGCAGCCAGAAGAGGACGCCGCCGAGAGCGTAGATATCCGAGGGCGGGGTCAGGGCGCCGGGCTCCTGCCGGTACTGTTCGGGCGAGATGAAGGCGAGGTTGCCGCGCGGGCGGGAGCCGTCTTCGGCATCGGTCGCCTCATCCGCGCGAGCCGCGACGCCGAAGTCCGCGACCTTCGTCTCCCCCGCTTCCGTCAGCATGATGTTGTTCGGCTTGAGGTCGCAGTGGACCAGACCGGCCATGTGCGCGGCGTGCACGCCTTCGGCGATTTCGCGCATCAGGGCCGCTGACTTCGTGATCGACGGTCGCTGCGGCTGCTCCCGAACCCACTTCGCGAGGTCGCCGCCGGCGATGTACTCGTAGACGATGAAGTCCTCGCCATCGTCCGTGCGACCTCGGTCGATGACGCGGACGACGTGATCATGGTCGATCCGCCGGGCCTTGGTGGCCTCCTCGGAGAGGCGCTCGCGGGCCCAGTCGTCATCCCCGACATCGGCAAGGATCTTGATCGCGACCATGGCCGGCTTGTCCTCTTCGGAGAGCTGGCGGTCGATCGCCTGGTAGACCTCGCCGAACGCCCCGGCCCCGAGCAGTTCGATCAGTTGATAGCGGGCGGCGTGGCCCTCGATCGGCGGACCGAAATCACACGGCAGCGCCCGGTGCTCCGGCGTGTGGCCGAAATCGTGCCGGAGCCGCTGGGTCGACCAGATGGCGTTGTTGAGCGCGGCGGCGTCCCGGATCTCCGCCGCGAGATCCGGATGCTGTCCGATGAGCTGATTGACCGCGTCATCCTCGGATCGTCCGACGCTGGTCAGGGACCGGATCGCCATATCGATGGCGGCGTCGAGGGGATCGGGTCGTTGGTGGAGATCGGGAATGTCGCTGAGGTAGCGGGCGAGGGGGACTTCGCGTCGGGACTGCAGGCGATAGCGTCCGTCGATCTCGACGAGTTCGGCGAGTTGACCATCATCGGCGACGACGACGGTGCTGACGATGTCCCGAAAGGGCGGGTCATCGCGACGATCGATGTAGATACGTTCAACCTCGAGCCGCAGCGCGCGATCTTCGGGCATGATTCTCAGTCGGTCCGGGGTTGAAGTCGTTCGCGGAGTCGTTCGCGAATCTTCTGCCAGCGTTTGCGGACGGCGTCCGGATTCATGTCGAGCAACCCCGCGATTTCGTTCAGGGGGGTGTCGTTGAGCCAGTTGGAGAGGATTTCGCGGTCAACGCTGTCGCTCATGGTGGCGAGGACTTTCTCGACCTCGATCACGGCCCCGTCGCGTTCGCGTCGCTCCGCTCCTTCGAGCTGACTGAGCAGGTCGCGGGCGAAGTCGCTGTCGGCGCCTTCGTTCTGTTCGAGCCGACGGAACAGACGCGCCTTGTCGATCACGGCGTTGTTGGCCATGCGAAGCACGAGTTTCCACAACTGGGCTTCGGACACCGCGTCGAGCTGGCCGCGATTGACGTAGTCGTCGAGCCGACGGCCGAGGGTGGAGATGATCTCCTGGGAGTCGAAGAGCCGGCGCATGGCCGGGCTGAGCTTGCCGCGAATACGCCGGCGGATCTTGGAGCCGTAGTTGGTGACGAAGATCGCGGCGGCGTCCCGATCGCCCCGCTGCATGCGGTCGAGCAGGACCTCGACCTCCGACATCGCCGCGCCGTCGCCCGCCAGCCGCAACGGCGGCTCAGCCCCTTTTGAGGGGCCGTCATCCGGGGGCGGCGGGGCGTTGGAACGATCGAACATGGACATCGGAGGGGCCTGTCGGAGGGTCTACCGGACCGGATTCTCGGGAAATCGCTCACGTTCCCGCTGGTCGGTCCGCTTCATATGAGGGAGCATCGCATCTGACGAATATGTTCCCCGCCTTCTTTCACCGACCCAGTTTTTGAGGAAACACAGCCATGACCGCTTTCTCTTTCCGCCACTATAGCACCAACCCCGGCCCCAACCGACGCCAAACCCGGGTTCTGCGATGGCGACATGCCCTCGGAACCGTGGTCGCGCTCCTCATCGCGGCCTGCTTCGGCCCTCAGACCCCGACGGCGGCCGCTTCTTCCGGACTCTCGTCCACCGTCGCCCATGCGACCGTGGCGAATGTGGTCAGCCGAAACTGGCTGGAGGACCTGCTCCAGGATCTCGAAGACGTTGAAGAAGCCCTGGAAGGCGCCTCCGCCGCGGCGGCCGTCATCGACCAGACCGGCTCGTCCACGGCGCAGACCCAGCTCGCCGGGCTGCTCGACGCCGCGATCGTCTCGATCGACAACGCGATGCAGCACGGGTTCTTCGACGGGGCGGACCTCAACACCGTCGATCCGACGGTGGCGCCGGAGACGCTCCTCGAGTACGCGGCGGACACGCATGGCCTCGCGATTGACGCGGAGACCCAGGTGCTGCTCGCGCCGAATCCCGATCCGCAGGCGGTGGCTGAACAGCTCAACACGATCCGACAGCTCATCAACCGCGTCCTGCCGCACAGCTATCGGAGCACCGCCGGTCTCTGAGCGGAAACTGGTCCGGAATGGTCTCACGTTCGCACGGCCGCGACTGATATGATCGCAACATGACGTTCGCCCTGCCCCTGCACGCGCCCGCACTGGCGCTGTCGATCATTGCGTCCGATCCCGCGGTCCCGCCCCTCAGCGAAGGGATGGGATTTGACGGGCTGACGTTCGAACACGCATCGAGCACCCCCGCTGCGTGCAATGCGAAGATGCTCGGCGGAGTCGCGGCGGCGGATTTCAACGGCGACGGCTGGCTCGACCTGTTCGTCCACGGTGGAACCGATCAGAACGCCGCGCTGTTCATCAATGACGGCGCCGGCGGCTTCGTTGATCGAAGCACCGTCTGGGGCGTCGATCTCTGGTCCTCCGAGGGGGGCGCGGCGGCGGTCGGGGATGTCAACGGCGACGGGCGTCCGGACATTTACGCCGGCACGATCTGCGCCCCCAACGCGCTGCTGATCAACCTGGGCGACGGCTTCATCGACATGGCGGAGGCGGCGGGCGTGGCGTTGCCCGGCGCGACGACCGAGGCGGGGTGCTTCGGCGCCGCGTTCGGCGACATCGACGGCGACGGCGACCTCGATCTCTACACGGCGTCGTGGGACTTCGCTCCCGACTACGGGACGCGTCTGTTCCTGAATGACGGGACGGGCGTCTTCGCAGACGTGACCGCGGCCCGGAACGTCCTCGCGGGCCCGCCCTTTTCGTTCTGGCCGTTTTCTCCGACGTTCGCCGACATGGACGGCGACGGCGCGCCGGAGCTGCTGGTGGCGGCGGACTTCGAAACGAGCCGCTACTACGTCAACTCCGGCGACGGCTTCTTCTTCGACCTCGGCGGAAGCAACGGGACCTGCACCGACGAGAACGGCATGGGCTCGGCCCTCGGCGACTACGACAACGACGGCGATCTCGACTGGTTTGTCACGTCGATCTTCGACGACGACGGCGAGGTCGAGGGCAACTGGGGCGTCACCGGCAACCGACTCTACCGCAACGACGGGCGCCATCAGTATGTCGACGTGACGGACGCCGCCGACGTCCGCGACGGCGGCTGGGGGTGGGGCGCGCAGTTCGGCGATCTCAATCACGACGGGTGGCTCGACCTCGTCATGACCAACGGCCTGACGTTTGCGAACGGTCCGAGCGGCGACCCGTGGAATCCCGATCCGTCCTTCATCAACGATCCTTCCCGTCTGTGGCTGCACACGGGCGATCCGGACGGCCCCGGCGTCTACGTCGAACGCAGCCTCGCGTCCGGACTCCACCACACCGGCGAAGGCAAGGGCCTGATCCTGCTCGATCCGGATCACGACGGGGACCTCGACCTCCTGATCATCGACAATCTCGGGAAACTCAACCACTGGCGGAACGACTTCGATCCCGGTCCGGACGAGTGGATCCAGATCGACCTCACCCCGCCGCCGGGCAATGCGCCGGGCGGCGTCGGGGCGGTGATCCGGCTCACCATCGGCGAGACCACTCGCATGCGGACCGTCCTCGCCCGGATGACGTACCTGAGCCAGCCGCCCCTCCGCGCGCACTTCGGCTTTCCCCCCGCCGCCGCGATCGACCGCATCTCCGTCGAGTGGCCCGACGGTGCGATCGACGCCTGGTACGACGTGGCCCCGGGGGAGATCGTGACGCTGCAGCGGGGCGACGTCACGCTGGACGGCGCCGTCGACGCCGCGGATCTCGCGTCGCTCCTCGCCGCGTGGGGCCCGTGTTCCGCCTGTTCGGCCGATCTCGACCAGGATGGGGCGGTCGGGGCCGCTGATCTCGCGATCCTGCTGAGTCTCTGGTCGAGCGGCGGTTGACGACCGGCCGTCCGTCGCCGACCGTGCGGGCATGCCCGACGTCGTTCATCGTGTCGCCATGTGGTCCGGTCCCCGCAACATCTCCACGGCGATGATGCGCGCCTGGGACGCCCGCGGCGACACCGCGGTCTGGGACGAGCCGCTTTACGCGCACTACCTGAAAACGACCGGCCTCGACCACCCCGGGGCCGACGAGATCATCGCCCGCCACGAGTCGGACTGGCGACGCGTGGTCGAACGGTGCCTCGGGCCCGTCCCCGACGGCCGTCCGATCTTCTACCAGAAGCACATGGCGCATCACCTGACGCCGGACGTGGACCTCGACTGGATCGACGGTCTGACGAACTGCTTTCTCATTCGCGATCCGCGGGAGATGCTCGTCTCGCTCGCGAAGGTGATCGACGACCCCGACGCGGACGCCACCGGCCTGCCGCAACAGGTGCGGCTCTTCGAGCGGGAGTGCGATCGTCTCGGCGAGCCGCCCCCCGTGCTCGACGCGCGCGACGTGCTGGAGGATCCGGCGGGTCGCCTGCGGGCGTTGTGCGCACGGATCGGCGTCCCCTTCACGGCGGCGATGCTCGCGTGGCCGGCCGGGCCGCGGGAGACGGACGGCGTCTGGGCGAAGCACTGGTACGCGAACGTCGAGCGATCGACCGGTTTCGCACCGTATCGACCACGCGACGAGGCGCCGCCGGAGCATCTGCACGCCGTGCTCGAACGCTGCCGCGCCCTGTACGATCAACTTCATCAGCACCGGATGACCTGAGCCATGCTTCAGACGTTCAACGACGCGAACCGCGATCTCATCGTCAACATCAACGGCGCGCTGGTCCATCGCGACGAGGCGGGCGTGAGTCCGTTCGATTCATCGGTGCAGAACGGCGACGCGGTCTGGGAGGGGCTGCGGGTGTACGACGGTCGGATCTTCAAGCTGCATGAGCATCTCGCGCGGCTGATGTCCGGGGCCCGGGCCCTGCGGTACGCCGGCTCGCCCTCGACTGACGAGATCATCGAACAGATTCGCCGGACGCTCGAGGCGAACGACATGCGTGACGGCGTGCACATTCGTCTGACGCTGTCGCGGGGGGTGAAGTACACGAGCGGACTCGATCCGCGGATCAATACGGCGGGGTGTTCGTTGTTCATTCTGGCCGAGCACAAGCCGCCCGTGTATGACAAGACGGGGGTGCGGCTGATCACCGCCGCGCACCGCCGCCCGCCGTCGGACGTGCTCGACCAGAAGATCCACAGTTGCAATCAGCTGACGTCGATACTGGCGAAGCTGGAGGCGAACGCGGCGGGAGCGGACGACGCCTTGATGCTGGACACGCGGGGTTTCATCGCGGAGACGAATGCGACGCATGTGTTTCTCGTGTCGGACGGGGCGGTGATCACGCCGACGACCGCCGCGTGCCCGGAGGGGATCACGCGTCAGACGGTGCTGGAATTGTGCGGCGATGATCCGCGGGTCGAGGTGCGTGACGTCACGCTGGCGGAAGCGTACCGGGCGGACGAGATGTTCTGTACGGGAACGATGGGCGAGATCGCGCCGGTGCTGGAGGTGGACGGGCGGACGATCGGCGACGGGCGGATGGGACCGTTGACGGCGGAGATTGCGACGCGGTTCGAGGCGTGCGTGAAGGCGGGCGGGGTGCGGGTGGTGGGCTGATCGGCGGGGCGGGCGCGGTGGATAGATCGGGGCTGAGAAAAAGCTCGCGGCGCGCCGTCTGGATCGGCGCGCCGCGAGTGACGGCCCGTGGGGGCCGAGCGGAATCAGGATGACGGGGCGGGTCAGCCCCAGTTGGCGAGCAGCGTGGCGAGGTCGGCCGGTCCGACGTCGCCGGAGTTGTCGAAATCGGCCGGGCAGCATTCGCCGGTGCACGGACCCCAGGCGGAGAGCAGGCCCGCGAGGTCGGCGGGATCGACATCGCCGTCGAGGTCGAGGTCGCCGACGACGGTGGGCGTGAGTCGTCTCACGATGACGGCCTTGACGAGGTTCTCCTCATAGACGATTTCCACGAAGCCGCCGCCGACGGTGATCTCATCGAAACACTGGAAGGCGCCGCTCACGCCGTCGCCGGCGGTGAGGATGACGAATTCGTCACCGACGTTCGGCACGAAGGGATCGAGGAACTGGACGCGGATCGTGCCGCTGAGCGACGCGGCCCCGTCGACCACGAGTTGATCATGCTCCGTTCCCGGCGTGTACCCGCCGATCTCGACGTCAAAGCGTCCGCCGAGCGTCTGCTGGTAGTCCCGCTGGAAGGTCAGAAGTCCGGCGCTCTCTCCGGGGGCGACGTCGCCGCCGGTGTTGAGGACGTCCGGCTCGACCGCGCCGACGCCTTCGAGGATCCCTCCCTCGAGGTTGACGACGCCCGTGGCCGAGCTGGTTTCGAGCGATCCGTTGACCGTCGTGACGCCGTCCGTCTGGACGAACGGTTCGGACGTCGCGCGATTCACGAACGCACCGGCTTCGATGAGAATCTCGCCGCGATTCTCGAACGGTCCGCCGCCGAGGATGATCTCGCCTTCGGGGGCGAGCGCCTCGAGTCGACCTTCGTTGAGGAAGCCCGTGACGTCGGGATCAAAGGTCAGTCCGGGTTGGGCCGAATTGCGGAAGACGCCGTCTTCGCCGTTCAGGAGGCCCGCCGTGTTGACCCCGACGTTGCCGGAGCCGGAGACCGTGTTGTTCACGTTGACGATCGAGTCGACGCCGTTGATCCGGTTGTTCGGGGCGTCGGACATCGTCAAGACGCCCTCGCCGGTCAGCGACAGGATCGGCGTCGCGCCGTTGAGGGTCGTGATGGACCCGGTGGAGTTCAGTCGCACTTCGCCACGGTTGTCGAGTTCGCCGGACACGATGAGCAGTCGGGTGTTCGGAACCACAAGCAGGCCCTCGATGACCGGCGGGTTGACGTCGCCGGCCAGGGTCAGCGTGCCGGTGAGCTCCATGACGCCGTCGTCCTCGGTTTCCAGCACGCCGCCGAACAGCTCCATGCCGCTGAACTGGACGACTGAACCCGTTTCGGCCCGCACGACGCCGTCGATGTTGTCGTAGAGGCCGGACTGGAACCGGACCGTGCCGCCGTCTCGCGCCACGATGAGGTTGCCGTTCCGAAAGCCGTCCGGGCCGGGGTCGAGGATGAGCGTGTTCGACACGTTGCCGATGATCTCCCCGAAGTTCTCGATCCCCAGGCTGTTCACGCCGATGTTGCCGGCGCCTTCGATCGTGTTGTCGACATTGGTGAAGACGCCGGCCCCGGAGAACCGGTTGTTGTTGGCGCTCGACATGATGATGCGACCGCCGCCGTCAAGCACGGTGTCCGTTCCCTCGAACGTGGACAACTGGGTGATCGAGACCGTCGACGAGAGCATGATGTCGCCCGTATTCGTCATGGTGTCGGCCACCAGAAGCAGGCGGCTGTTGGGCACGTCGATGACGCCCGTGTTCAGCACGTCGAACAACGTCGCCGTGCCCACCAGCTCGATCAGGCCGTCGCCGACCGTCGTCAGTTCGCCGTTCATGATGTCCACGCCGGTGCCCAGCGCGACCACGCCGCCGGCGTTCGCGCGGATCAGGCCGCCGGTGTTGTCGAACTCGCCCGCATTGAACCTGAGCGTCGCCCCGGACGCGGCGGCCATCACGCCCGTGTTGGTGAAGCCGTCGCCGCCGGGGTCGAGGATCAACTGGCCGCCTTCCGCCCGAACTTCCGCGGCGTTGTCGAGCGAGGCGGTGTTGAGGCCGACATTGCCGACGCCGCGAATCAGATTATCGACGTTGATCACGCGTCCGCCGCCGTTGGACGCGATCCGCGCGTTGTTGGCGGTGAGGAACACCTCGCCGCCGCCCGAGAGCGTCAGATCTTCCGCCCCGGATCGGAACGTCGTGGTCGACACCGTGGAGCCGATCTCGATCAGGTTGGTGTTGACGAGGTCGCCTTCGGCCTCCAGTACATGACCGTTGTCAATGAGCAGCCGCCCGTTGTTGGTGAAGGGGTTCGCCACGGCGTCGATGTTGAGCGTGTTGTCCACCTGGAAGACGCCGTCGCCCGCCGTTTCGACGGCGCCCGACGTGATGTTCACGGTCGAAATGACGTTGATCGAGGAACCGTCCAGCGCTTCGAAGACGCCGCCGAGCGCATCGTACGAACCCGCGTTGAGCGAGAGCTGCCCGCCGTTCTCGGCGCGGAAGACGCCGGCGTTGACGGCGCCGTCGCCGTTCGGATCGACGATCAGAACGGCGTCCAGTTCGTTCGCGGTGATCACCGAGCCGGCCTCGTTGATGATGCCGGCCGAGTTGAGGCCCACGTTGCCGACGCCCTGGACCGTCTGGTCGACGAAACGCCACGTGGAGCCCTGGATCCGCGCGTTCGCGGCCCGCAGCGAGATGACGCCGCCGCCGTCCACCGTCACCTCGCCGTTCTGGGCGTCAAGCGAGGTGACGCTGACGGTGCTGTCGAGCACGATCTCGCCCGCGTTCGTGATCGCGGCCGGCTCTCCGAATCGGAGACTGTGGGCGTTGTCGATCGACAGCGTGTCGCCGGCGTCGACGGTCAGATCCCGGATCGTGAAACTCCCGCCGTCGAGCGTGACGGTCACATCGTTCACCGAGCTGTCGATGATGACGTCGTAGGTCTCGCCGATGTTGTTGTTCGGAAAGTCGGGGGAGTCCCAGTTGGCCGGGTCGTTCCATTGCCCGTCACCGCCGGCGGTCCAGGTCGACGTAATAATGATCGGCCCGAACGACGCCGTCGCGCCGACCACCAGCAATCCGATACCACCAGCCGCGATCAATCGCGGCGAATACGACCTCTTCATGTCTCTCTCTCCTCAGTGAACGACTGAACGCCCGCGTTCGAACCCGGAGGCCCCTCGCCCCCGCCTCAATCATCGAATCGGGTCAATTTCAGAATACAACGATAACCGGCTGCCCATCCATGCAATACCGGAATTCACCGCGACCGATAACGAACCCGTCCGTTCCCGGCGGAAGAATGCAGCCGACCCCCACCCGCGGCGATATAACGAAGGATGGCGGACGGCGCCCAGGGCGATCGGTCCGTCGGGCAGCAGAGTCGTGGACCCCTCAGAAAGGTGACTGAAATGGCGATCGAGTGGAATCGCATCGGATGGCGACGGTTCGTCGCGACCCCGGCGGGCGGGTTGGCCGTCGGCATGCTCGCGGCGGCCCTGGCCGCCACGCCGGGCGCACACGCGTGGGCGGACGACGCTCCGGACGCGACCCTGCCCGATTCGTGGGCGAGCCAGCTTTCGTGGCGATCGATCGGACCCGCCAACATGAGCGGCCGGATCACCGACCTCACGGTGTACGAAGCCGACCCCTCGACCTGGTGGGCCGCGACCGCCTCCGGCGGTCTCCTGAAGACGACCAACAACGGCGTGACGTTCGAGCACCAGTTCGATCGCGAGGCGACCGTTTCCATCGGCGCCGTGGCCGTCGCCCAGAGCGATCCCGAAGTCATCTACGTCGGGACCGGCGAAGCCAATCCGCGGAACTCCGTTTCGTGGGGGAATGGCGTCTACAAGTCGACGGACGGCGGCGACACCTGGACGCACCTGGGTCTCGACGACTCGTTCCAGACGGGCCAGATCCTCGTTCACCCCGACGATGCGGACACCGTCTACGTCGGCGCGCTGGGTCGGCTCTGGGGTCCGAACGAGGAGCGGGGCCTGTATAAGTCCGTCGACGGCGGTGAAAACTGGGACCGCATTCTGTACGTCGACGACCAGACCGGCGTGATCGACCTGATCATGCATCCCGAGGATCCCGACACCCTGCTTGTCGCCACCTACGAGCGGCAGCGCGACGGTTTCGACACGAACGATCCCGCCAAGAAATTCGGTCCCGGGGCGGGGTTGTGGAAGACGACCGACGGCGGGAAGACCTTCGATCGCATCACCGAAGGGCTGCCCACGTCCAACCTCGGCCGCATCGGGCTCGACTGGTCGCGCTCGAACCCGGACCTCGTCTACGCGGTCGTCGAGTCGGAGAAGATCGGGCAGGAACCCGAGGACGTCGCGTACTTCGGCGTGCGGGGCGAATCCGTCGAGGTCGGCGCCCGCCTCACGGAGATCACCGAGGGCGGACCCGCCGCGGCGGCGGAGTTGCAGGCCGGGGACATCGTCGTCGAGATCGGCGAGCACGTCGTGCACGACTACCAGAGCATGCTCGGTGTGCTGCGCAGGTTCAAGGCGGGCGAAACGGCCCGCGTCAAGGTCTCGCGCGACCGCAAGACGGTCGAGGTCGACGTCACCTTCGACCGGCGGCCGGAGGCGGAAGAAGACCAGCCGCAGCGCGGCCCGTTCCAGACGCGGCTGGGCGGACAGCCGGAGAACATTCAGGATGAGCAGGGCGAGGACGGCTTCGAATTCGGCGGCGTCTTCAAGTCGGAGGACGCCGGCGACTCGTGGACCCGCGTCAACTCCGTCAACCCGCGGCCGATGTACTACAGCCAGATCCGAATCGATCCCAGCGATCCGAACTACATCTACGTGCTGGGGACGTCCCTGTACAAGTCGTCCGACGGCGGCGCGACGTTCAGCGGCGACGGGCACCGCGGGAAGAACGGTTCGGTGCACGTCGACCATCATGCGATGTGGATCAATCCGGACGACGGCCGTCACATCATTCTGGGGAACGACGGCGGGATCTACATGACCCACGATCGCATGGAGAACTGGGATCACTACAACCACGTGGCGATCGGACAGTTCTATCACGTGACGGTGGGGCCGCGCGAGAACTACTGGGTGTACGGGGGTCTGCAGGACAACGGCAGCTGGGGCGGTCCGACGCGCACGTACACGGGCGGGACGCGGAACCAGGACTGGGTGCGGATCGGGGGCGGCGACGGATTCATCTGCCGCGTGGACCCGGCCGATCCCGAGCAGATCTATTACGAGAGTCAGAACGGGGGTCTGGGACGCACCAATCTGCGGACGGACGAATCGCGTTTCCTGCGGCCGCGCCCGCCCCGCGGCGAGCGGTACCGGTTCAACTGGCGGACGCCGTTCATCCTGTCGCATCACAACCCGAAGATCTACTACACGGCCGGGAACAAGGTCTTCCGTTCGCTGTTCAAGGGCGATGATCTGAAGGCGATCTCGCCGGAGATCACGCCGACGGATCGGGGCAGCGCCACCGCGCTGACCGAATCGCCTCGCAACGCGGACCTGCTCTACGTGGGCACGGACGACGGCGGCCTCTGGATGACGGAGGACGGGGGCGTCACGTGGGTCGATCTCTTCGAACTCGGCGGTCCGGTCGGCGAGCCGGCTTCGGGCGACGAAGAGAAGATCGCGGCGGCGCGTCTGCAGACGACGAACGACCCCAACGGCGAGCGGCGCCGGGGCGGTCGGGGCGGCGGCATGCTCGCCCGCGCCGATGCCAACGGCGACGGCAAACTGCAGCGTTCGGAGCTGCCGGACCGCATGCAGGCGATGTTCGACCGCATCGACGCCAACAAGGACGGCGCCATCGATCAGGACGAACTGAACGCCATGCGTCGCAACCGCGGCCAGCGCGGCGGCGGCGGCGGCGACGATCCGCCCTCGGTGCAGCAGGTGCTCTCTCACGTCGACGACGAGACGGCCGATGACGGACCGAGTTCGATCGAGCGGGTGCTCATGCGAGTGCTCCGCAAGGCCGACAAGGACGGCGACGGACGCATCGCCCGGAGCGATGTCCCGGCCCACATGCACAAGATGTTCGATCGCGTCGACGCCGACGGCGACGGCGAGATCACGGAAGACGAGATGAAGGCCTTCGGGGCCCGCATCGTCGAGAAGGGCCGGGACACGGACGACGCCGCCGCCGCGGAGCGAGCCGCGGGGGAACAGGCCGTCGGGGAACAGGCCGCCGAGAACCAGCAGGTCACCGGTCAGGATGCGGACGCCGCGGGCGACGAGTCCGATGCGACCTCCGACGATGCGGTGACCGGCGTCTGGAACGCCGCGTCGGGCGGGGGCGAGATGGGACCGTCCCGTCCCTTCACGCTGCGTCTGAAGCTCGAGGATGAGAACAAGGTCACGGGCGAGTTGTCGTCCGAGATCGGCGAGGGTCCGGTTCGCAACGGCCGTTTCGACGCGGCGAGCGGGCGGCTCACCTTCGACTACGCCCGCGACGAAATCGAGTTCTCCGTCGTGGGGACCATCACCGGCGACGCGATGGAGGGCGAGATCGTGGTGCAGGGCGGCCAGTTCACCCTGCCCTTCACCGCCACGCGCGGGGAGATCGCCGCGGACGAACCCGAAGCCCCCGCCGGGCCGGGCGTCAGCGAACTGCTGCCCGGTCGCCGCTGGGTCAGCTCGCTCGAGGCCTCGCGTCACGAGACCGACCGCGTGTACGCGACGTTCGACGGACACCGGTCCGACGATGATGCGCCGCATGCGTTCGTCTCCGACGACCGCGGCCGTTCGTGGCGCTCCCTGACGACGAACCTCCCTGACAGCGCCGGATCGGTCCGCGTGCTGCGCGAGGATCTCGTCAATCCCGACGTTCTCTACCTCGGCTGCGAATTCGGCGCGTGGGTGTCGATCGATCGCGGCGAGACCTGGACCAGGCTCGGCGACCTCCCCACCGTCTCGGTGCACGAGATCGCTCAGCACCCGACCCGCAACGAGATCGTGGCCGGCACGCACGGCCGCAGCCTGTGGGTGCTCGACGTCGCCGCCGTGCGGCAGATGAGCGCCGAGTCCGTCGCGTCGAAGGCGACGCTCTACCGCCCGAACACGGCCTACCACTGGCGCAACTCCCGCGGTCGCGGAGACACCCTCCGGCGTTTCATCGCCGGCAACGCGCCGGAAGGCGCCGAGGTGTTCTATTCCCTCGGCGAGGGCGTACGCAATGTGACGCTCGAAGTGCTGTCGATGAGCGGCGAGGTGCTGCACACGTTCGACGACGCCGAGTCGTCGCCGGGCCTGCATCGGCATCGCTGGAGTCTTCGCGAAGCGCCGCCGCAGAATCAGCAGCAGCGTCGTCGCTTCCGGCGCGGCCCGCGGGTCGAGCCCGGCGTGTACCAGGTGCGTCTCACCGCGGACGACATGACCGTCACCAAGTCGTTCCGCGTCAAGGGCGACCCCGATCACCCGGAGATGATTCTCTGGGGCGAGACGTTCGACGAGAATCTCGAGCAGATCGAGCTCATCGAAGGCGACGAAGAAGGCGGCGACTTCGAGTTCGACGAGTCGCGCGACTCCTGATCGTCAACCCCGATCCGCAAACAAATCGGGCGGTCGTTCTTCGGAACGGCCGCCCGTTTCGCGTCGTGACCGCGGGCGCGCGGTAGCATCGGGCGCCATGCCGGACATCCGCACCGTCGCCGCGCCGCTTCGTTACGAGATCGAGAAGATCAAGGGCTCACGGTTCATCGCCGATGTCGCGCCCGTGGCGGATGAGAACAGCGCGGCGGCGGAGCTCGACGCGGTGCGGGCGGGATTCCCCGACGCCGCGCATCATTGCTGGGCGTGGCGTCTTGACGAGAAGACATCGCGGTTCAGCGACGACGGGGAGCCGTCAGGGACGGCGGGTCCGCCGATTCTCCAACAGATCGATCGCCTCGAACTCCGCCGGACGCTGGTCGTGGTGACGCGGTACTTCGGCGGCGTGAAGCTCGGGACCGGCGGGTTGATCCGGGCGTACGGCGCGGCGGCGAGGGCGGCGCTGGATCACGCCGAGATCCGCATCACGCCGATCACCACCCGGGTCGACGTCCGGTATCCCTATGAACTGTCGGGCGTGGTGAAGGGCGTATTATCCGCGTGGAACGCCGCGCCGCGTGATGAGACGTACGAGGCGACGGAGTCGTCGTTCCATGTTCATCTTCCGATCGAGTCCGCGGCCGGGTTCCGGGAGGCGCTGATCGAGGCGACCGCCGCGCGGGCGTCGGTGCGGATGTCGGAGTCGGATGAAGGTTGACGACGGGCGGGATCACGCCGCGTCGGCGTCGGCGAGCCAGAGCGGTTCTTTGGTATCGAACAGGAGTTCGAGGTCGCACGCGGGCAGCGGCGGGGAGAACAGGAAGCCCTGGCCGTAGTCGCAGTTGAGGGCGAGCACGAGCGCGATCTGCTCGGGATTCTCGATGCCTTCGCACGTAATCTTCTTGTCGAGCACATGGGCGAGCTGCACGATGGTGTCGACGACGGCGGCGTACCGGCGGTTGTGAGCGAGCGAGGTCATGAAGCCGCGGTCGATCTTGAGACCGTCGACGGCGAAGTGGTGGAGACAGCCGAGGGACGAGTGGCCGGCCCCGAAGTCGTCGAGCATGACGGAGACGCCGAGGCGACGCAGGTTGTCGAGCATGGCGACGGAACGCGCAGTCTCGGTCATGAGCACGCTCTCGTGGATCTCGAGACAGAGGCGGGCGGGATCAAGACGCCAGCGGGCCAGGGCTTCGCCCACCGCTGCGGCGAGATCGCCGTCGGCGAACTGCCGGGGCGAGATGTTGACATTCACCGCGAGCGGGGCCCGATCGCGGAGCGTCTCGTTCCATTCGCTGACCTGGCGGCAGGCTTCGTCGATGACCCAGTCGCCCATCTCGCTGATCAGGCCCATCTCCTCCGCCACGGCGAGAAACGCGCCGGGGGCGATGAGGGCCCCGTCGTCCTGACGCCAGCGAAGGAGCGCCTCGACGCGGGTGAATCGACCGGTGCGCAGATCAACGATGGGCTGGTAGTGGAGTTCGAACTGGGATTCGCTGACGGCGCCGCGCAACTGATGTTCAAGGTCCGTGCGGGTGGCGGCGGCGTGCTGCATGCGTTCGTCGAAGACGGCGCACCGGCCCTTGCCGGAATGCTTCGCGAAGTACATCGCGGTGTCCGCCTCGCGGAGGAGACCCTCCGCGCAACGATCCGCGCCGGTGCTCAGCGTAACGCCGACGCTCACCTGCACCTCCATCGGATGGCCGAGCACGGTCATCGGCTGTCCGATCGCCTCGCGAACCCGATCCGCAATGTGGACGGCGTCATCCGCATCGGCGACATCGTCGAGAATCACCACGAACTCGTCGCCCCCGAACCGTCCGGTCAGACCCGCT
The DNA here is from genome assembly GCA_965227335.1 of Phycisphaerales bacterium. Taxonomy (GTDB): domain Bacteria; phylum Planctomycetota; class Phycisphaerae; order Phycisphaerales; family SM1A02; genus CBDDFV01. Next base: position 612,357 of record CBDDFV010000009.1, on the reverse strand, counting down.
TCGTTGCGGCCGACGCTGTCGAGTTCGCGGATGCATCGCTCCAACCGCCGGCCGACGATCGTCAGCATCTCATCGCCGGCGTCGTGACCGAGCGTGTCGTTCACGTCCTTGAAATTGTCGATGTCGAGGAAGAGCAGGCCGAAGGGCGCTTCCTCGCCGGACGCGCAACGGGCGCGGCGGCGTTCGATCTCGTCCATCACCATCGCGCGGTTGGGCAGATGTGTCAGCGGATCATGGCTCGCTTCGTGGCGAAGCTCCTGCTCGATCTTCTCACGCCGCCGGATCTCGCGCTCCAGCGATCGCGTCTTGCGGGCCAGGTCCTCGTTCTGCGCACGCAGACGCGAATGCAACGCCTCCATCTCCGACGCGGAATGCTCCATCGCCCGCTCAACCTGGAAACGCGCGGCGTCGTCCGACGCGTACGCCCGCGACACCGCGTCCAGAAACGCCTGCCATGCGACCGTGTCGTCGGGACCGGACCGGTCGGTCAGACCGTGCTGTCCCAGTTGAGCCCGCAGCTTCGGATGCAGATCATCCATCCGTCGCACCATCCCCGCCCACGCAACCATCGCCCGTTCGGTCAGGTTTCGGGATCAACAGCGCGGCGTCCATGTCGCCTCTCTCTCGGGGAGGGACCGCAGGGGCGCGGCCTCGCTTCCATGCATCGGATCAGCGCCCGCGTCACTCCACCGAATTGGGCCAGGTCGCCCAATTCGGGATCATCCCGTCTCGGGTTATCGCCCCCGCCGCCCCGCGAGGCCGGTAGATTGCATCGCATGCCGACCATCCAGCGCTGCCACGTCGTCCTCGCCGTCCCCGACCTCGACGCCTCTCAACGCTGGTTCGAAGCCGTCCTCGGCTGCACGGCGGACGAGGTCGACCCCGGGAACTGGGTGTTCCTGCAACGTGACGGCGTGGTCTTCCACCTCGGCCGCTGCCCCGACGCCATCCCGGCCGCAGACCTCGGCGACCACCAATACGTCGCCTATCTCGTCGTCGATGACGTCGACGGCTTTCACGAGCCCGCCCGCACCGGCGTGCAATCAGCGGGCGGCGAGATCATCAAGGCCCCGCGTGATGAACCCTGGGGGATGCGCGAGATGGCCCTCCGCACGGTCGACGGTCATCGGCTCATGCTCGGGCAGAACCTCGGCCGACCCAGCGAGGCCTGGCCCGCCGGCGTCACGCACACCGACGACTGAGACCTGACCGCGAAGTCGTCCGCTGGTTCCGCTAGCCGCCGCGGCGATCAAAACGTAGGCTCTGATGATGCCGCCTGCTCCCCGACGAAGACTGCTCCCGCTGATCGCGCTTGCGATCCCGGCGGTCCTGCTGGCGGCGGGCGGTGAGACAGCGCCGTCCGAAGACGCCCCGTCAACCGACGCGCCGCTGGCCGCGCCGGACCTGCGGGCCGCGTCGCCGGTCGATCTGCCGGGTCTCGAGAACGTGGTGGCGTACGGCGAGGCGTACTACTCGGGCGGCGTGCCGACCGGACCGGATTCGTTCGCGACGCTGGCGGCGATGGGCGTGCGGACGGTGATCAGTGTGGACGGCGCGCCGCCGGACGTCGCCGCCGCCGCCGCCCACGGGATCCGGTACATCCACCTGCCGATCGGGTACGACGGATTCGACGCCGCACGTCGGCTGGAACTCGCCCGGGCCTCCGCCGACGCCCGCGCGAAGGGTGCGGTGTACGTCCACTGCCACCACGGGAAGCACCGGTCGGCGGGCGCGGCCGGGGCCGCCGCGGTCACGCTCGGCTGGGCGTCGCCGGACGACATGCTTGACCGCATGCGTGTCTCGGGAACCTCGCCGAACTACCCGGGCCTCTTCGAGGTCGTGCGCCGATCCACGCCGGCCAGCCGCGCCGAACTCGCGGCGGTCGACGCCGACTTCCCCTCCGTCTCCATGCCGAAGGGTCTGGTCAAGAGCATGGTCGAGGTGAGCCACGCGTGGGAGCACCTGCTCGCCATCCGCAAGGCGTCGTGGACCGTCCCGGCGACGCATCCCGACCTCGTTCCCGCGGCCGAAGCGGGTCGACTGGCCGACATCCTCCGTCTGCTCGAATCCGACGCGGCGGCGCAGAAACACGGCGTGGAGTTCATCCGCCTGCTCCGCGCGAATCAGCGGGAGGCGCAACGTCTGGAGGATCTGCTCGTCGCGCTGGAGCGGGATCCGGCGGCGCTGACGGCGCAGTTCGACCTGGTGAAGACGTCCTGCCGCGCGTGTCATGCGCGATATCGCGACTGAGCGTTGGTCGCCGTCGGCGTTGGCGAAGGGCGGGGCAGTGCGCCTACCCTTCTGCGATGTTGTTCTTCCGCAGGAGATCCCGCATGCCCGCTGATTCCGCCGCCGGTCCGCCGCCGCGGCTCTCGGCCTCCGGTCACGACGTCGCGTCGGTGTCCGAGGACCGGATTCGCGAACTCGCCGCCGACCTCACTGACGAGGAGGCCCGCATCCTGCTCCGGCAGGGCACCGAGGCCCCCTTCTGCGGCGCCTTTCACGACCACAAGTCCGAGGGCGTCTACCTCTGCCGCCTCTGTCGGCTGCCGTTGTTCAACTCCAGCGCGAAGTTCGACTCCGGCACCGGCTGGCCGAGCTTCTTCGAGCCGTACGATCCCGACCACGTCGCGTACCGCGAGGACGCAACGCACGGGATGCGTCGGGTGGAGATCGTCTGTCGCCGGTGCGGCGGGCATCTGGGGCACGTCTTCCCCGACGGACCGCCCCCGAGCGGGCAACGCTATTGCCTGAACTCCGTGTCGCTGACGTTCCATGAGGATGGGAGCGAGCTTCCCGACGGCGCGCAGCCGGTCGCCACGGAAACCGCCTACTTCGGCGCCGGATGTTTCTGGGGGGTCGAGGATGCGTTCCAGCGGGTCGACGGCGTGATTGACGCGACCAGCGGCTACCAGGGCGGACACGTCGACGACCCCGGCTACAAGCAGGTCTGCGCCGGGACCACCGGGCATGCGGAAACCGTGCGGGTGACGTTCGATCCGTCGCGGGTGACGTATCGCGACCTGCTGGAGATGTTCTTCAAGATCCACGATGCGACGCAGAAGAACCGGCAGGGGCCGGACGTGGGAACCCAGTACCGCAGCGCCATCTTCACGACGTCGGACGCCCAGCTCGACGCCGCGAAACAGTACGTGGCGGAGCTTTCGCAGTCCGGCCGCTACGTGAACCACCCGATCACCACCGAGATCGCCCCGGCTCCGACGTTCTACGAGGCGGAGGCGTATCACCAGGACTACAACGAGCGGCACGGCCGCACCTGCGGGATCTGATCCCACTCGTTGGCGCTGCGCGCCGCCCCGGGCGAGAATGACCGCATGCGGTACATGATGAAGCAGCGGATCTTCGCGTGGGGCGATGACTTCACCATCCGGGACGAAGGGGGGCGCGACGTCTACTTCGTCGACGGCGCGGTCTTCACCATCGGGAAGAAGCTCTCGTTTCAGGACCCGGGCGGGACGGAGCTCGCCCGGATCGAGCAACGACTCCTGAACTGGGGACCGACGTACGAGATCATCCGCGACGGTCGCGTCGCCGCCGTGGTGCGCAAGAAACTCTTCACCTTCTTCCGCTGCGAGTTCACCATCGACGAGCCGGGGCCGAACGATCCCGTCGCGGAGGGGAATTTCCTGCACTACGACTACACCATCCGTCGCGGCGGCGTCCCCATCGCGATCGTCAGCAAGAAATGGTTCGCCTGGTCCGACACCTACGGGGTCGAGATTGCCGATGATGAGGACCATGTCCTCCTCCTCGCCGCCACCGTCGTCATCGACATGGCCTGCCACAACGACGACGACTGAATCCGCGACCGCCGCGCCCTGGCGGACCGGCGTCTTCCCCACCGAACTCGACTGCCCCGCCCTCCTCTACCCCGACGAGGTCGCCTACCTCCATTGGGTCGGGGCGGCCGACGTCGCGGCCCGCGGACGACTCATCGACCTCGGCGCCTGGGTGGGCGGCAGCTCCCTCGCCCTCGCCCGCGGATCCGCCCGACACACGCCCCCGCCCCCCATCGACGCCTACGACGTCTTCGAAGTCACCGAAGCCCAGTGCAATGCGCGGCAGGTCCCCGGACCGGTCGGGTCCTCCTACCTCGATCAATACAAGCTCGCCGTTCACGCCCACCTCGACCGCATCACGACGCACGTCGGCTACATCCCGGCGTGGGCCGACACCGCCGACGCCTGCCGCGCTGTCGATCCCGCGGAGGCGCCCGTCTCCGTCCTCTTCATTGACTGCGCCAAGGTCTGGGGCGTCCACCACACGATCCTGCGCACCTTCGGTCCACGCCTCCTCGAAGGCGCCGTCGTCGTGCAACAGGACTTTCGCTCCTGGCTGCTCTACCTTCCGGCGCACATGTACCAGCTGCGAGACCTGCTCCCCCCCGCTCACTTCGTCGACGGCGGCTGCGTGGGCTTCGTCGCCGCCGGTCCTCTGCCGCTCGCCCGCATCGATGCGCTGTGGACCCCCGATGATCTCGTCGAGCGCGGCTTCGAAGCGACGATCGACGAGATCACGGACTGGTGGCGCGACCGGGGCGATGCGCCGATGGCGCCCTGGATCCGACTCGCCGCCGCCGCCCACGCCCTCGAACACGACCTCGTCGACGAACTCACCCCGCAACTCACGCACGCGATCGCGGAGGCTCCGTCGCTCGCCGACGGCCCGGACGACGAGCGCCGGCGGGTGCGGATCGAGAACTGGAACGGGGAGGCGCGTCGGCTCGTCGGAGCGCTGATGGAACGGGGACTCGATCGCCTCGCCGCGCAGGCGCGGGTGGGTCTGCTCCTCGGCGATGTACGCGACGTCGAGGAGCCGCACGCGGCCGCGGGGGCGGCCTTGCTTGAACGTTGGGCGCCGGTGGCCGACGCCTGCCGCGCACACGGCTGGCGACGGGTCGCGCTCTTCGGGGCCGGACGGCACACGATGCGTCTCCTCGCGGCGGGCTGGCCGGATGATCCGGCGCTTGAAGTCGCGGTGATCCTTGACGACGCCGCCGGCAAGTCCGGCTACCGCATCGGGGGGACGCCGATCATGACCGGGGACGAGGCCGCCGCGTCCGGTCGGGCGATCGACGTCGTGATTCCGTCGAGCGATGCGCACGAAGCGACGCTCCTGCCCCGCTGCGCCGAGGTCGCCGGCCGTCTGGGCGCGGCGACGTTACCGGTCTACACGGCCGATGCCGCGCCGGCGTCCTGAGGGATTCTCCCGGACCCGCTGACGCCATCCCGACCCTGACCTCGAATCAGCCTGATCGGGCGCTGCTTCGATCCGCGTTGAATGTTCTGTATTCAGGAGCGATCGCACGAGGCGGTCGCGGACCCGGAGCTGGGTACAGGAGGGGCCGCCAGGCAACGCGCTGACAAGGCCGCCGCGGACCGGCGGGCGCAGACCAGTCAGCAACAAAAGCGGGCCGAAGCCGACGCCCGCGCGGATCGCGCCGCCCAGCGGCGGCGGACCGACGAGGCCGCGAGCCGACGCGACGCCGCCCGGGACCAGGCCGACGCCCGCCGGCAGGACCGCGCGGCGGACCGGGCCGAACGCGACCGGCGACTCGACGTCCGCGCCTGAAACGCGGCGTCGAAACATTTCCCGGCGAAACGACGTCAGGGATCAGCAGGAACGGCGACCCATGGTCGGCGACGCGGCAACCGCTCCGCGTCGTCGGCTTTTTCTCTCCTCCCGTTCCCCCGGTCGAAAGCAGCCCTGATGTTCACCTCTCTCGCCGCCGGCGCCGTGCTCGCCGCATCTGTCGCCGCCGCCCCCGAAACCGCCGAGTACCGCGTCTCGTTCACCGGCGCCTGGACGCCGCAGTCGCACCCCACGGACTATCCCGGGAGCGCTCATTTTTCGCCGCTGATCGGCGGGGTGCACGCGGCGCCGGGCCAGTACTGGTCCGCCGGCGCCCTTGCATCGCCCGGGATCGAACAGATGGCGGAGACGGGCGGCAAGACGCTGCTTCGCAACGCCGTCCTCGCGGACATCGACGCCGGACTCGCGTCGGAGGTCATCGAGTCGTTCTCCATCATCGGGTCCACGGGCGTCGCCGTCGACACCTTCACGGCGAGCCAGACCTTTCCGTACGCGACTGTCGTCACGATGATCGCTCCGAGCCCCGACTGGTTCGTCGGCGTCTCCGGCGTGAACCTCTTCGTCGACGGGGCGTGGGCGGATGAAATCGAGGTCCTGCTCCAGCCGTACGATGCGGGCACGGACAGCGGCGTGACGTTCACCTCTCCCAATCAGGACACGCAGCCGCCCGAACTGATCGGCGAGATCTTCGGATTCCCGTTCGCCGCGCCGGGCGATGCGGCCGCCCCGATCGGCGTCCTGCGGTTCGTGCGCACGGATGTGATCGACTGCCCGACCGACTTCGACGAGTCCGGCGTCACGGACGCGTTCGATCTCGCGGCGGTTCTCGCGGCCTGGGGCACGGCGGCGGCCGAGTACGATCTGGACGGCGACGGTCTCGTCGGCGCGCCGGACCTCGCGATCCTCCTCGCCGCGTGGGGCGCCTGCGGCTGAGCCCGCTCGTCGCGGCCGACATCCCGACATCATCACACAGGAGGCGCCGACGGCAGGATGGGCGCCTTCTGTGCGTTTCCGCGCGCACGCGCCGCCGTAGCGAGCCGCGCTCTCACCCCGGTGCGGGCGGCTCTCACCCGGGAGAACGCCACGCTCACCCTGGCACAAATGATTCTCACCCTGGCGAAAGTGATTCTCGCCACGGTGAGCCGTGGTCTCACCCCGGCCGCGCCGGGCCCCGCCGGGGCGGCCTGAAACGCGGCCGAGGCGGCGTCACGCCGAACCGTGCGCACGGAGCGGCGCGGTGAGGTCGCGGAGGGCGGTGCGCTGGCGGCCGTCGTCGTCGAAGTTGGCCGGTTCGAGCCAGCGTTCGTGGGCCGTGCGCACGGCGGGCCACTCGGCGTCGGTGATCGAGTACCACGCGGAGTCGCGGTTGCGGCCGCGCACGACGCGGTGGTTGCGGAACGTCCCTTCGAAGCGGAAGCCGATCCGTTCCGCCGCGCGATTGCTCGGGCGGTTCAGCGCATCGCACTTCCATTCGAGGCGGCGGTAGCCGAGATCGAACGCCGTCTGCATGAGCAGGTGGATCCCCTCGAATCCCGCTCGGGTTCCCGCGAGTCCCGTCCCGAGCACGATGTGACCGATCTCGATGCACCCGTGCTCGCGGTCGATCCGGAGGAGCGTCGCGAATCCGGACGCGACGCCGTCCGCCGCGCGGATCACGCACCACCACGGATCCGTCTCGCGCGCCCGGGGCGCGAGAAACGTCCGGAGCGTGTCTGTCGTGCGGAACGGCCCGTACCCCAGGTACGTCCACATCGCGTCATCCGCGGGCAGCCGCGCGGCGAGATCGTCGAGATGTCGTTCCACGTCGAGGTGTTCGACCGTCGCGTATCGGCCCCGCCGGTCGTCGATGCGGACGGGTTGCGCCGGCGTCCAGTCGGGGACCGCATCGCCGACGGGCTGGCCATGGGCGTTCGTCTCAGGCATGCGCGCAGTGTAGCGACGAATCACTCGCCCGCCGGTGCGTCGAGCGGCGGATCCTCGGCGTCCGCCATGAAGGAGGGCAGGTAGCGGTAGTACACTTCGAGCATCAATGTGCAGAGCGCGGTCTGATAGATGCGTCCGCCGACATCGGCCCAGCGTCCCTCGGGGTCCCAGCTCCCCTCGAAGTCGCCGTCGAGCCGTTGATGGGCGAGCAGTTCCGCCGAGAGGCGATCGTTCCACCGTTCCCAGAGCTCGTCCTGTCGTTGATGGAGCGCGAGCGTCGCGTAATACCAGGCGTACGTGTTGACCTCGCCGCGCCATCGCGGGAGCCGACGGGCGATGTAGTCCGCGGAGCGATCGGCGCGGGCGCGTTCGAGATCATCGCCCAGCAGGCCGCGACAGAAGAGCGCTTCGGCGGTCATCGCCATCGTCGGGGGCTGGCCGGGCTGGTAGGAATAGAGGCCGCGCTGCGGGGAGACGAGATCGAGCCATTGCGACGCGGCGGTCAACGCCGCGCGACGCGGGCGCAGTCCGGCCTTCTCCGCGCTCTTCATCGCCATCACCTGCCAGCCGAGTACGGAGGTGTCGCCCGACTGTCCCGGTCCGTAGCGCCAGCCGCCCATGTCGGTGCGGTTGCGGGCCATGTCGATGAAATCGATCGCCTGCTGCGCCGCGGCCCCGAGTCGTTCGTCGCCGGTCAGGCCGTACGCCTCCGCCAGCGCGATTGCGGCGATGCCGTGGCTGTACATGGTCTCGCCGAGCATCAGTCCGCCGTCGGACGTCTGCTGATCCATGAGCCACGTCAACGCCTTGTCGACGGTCTCGCGGTACGGACCCTGCTTCACGTGCGTATGGTCGGCGGCGAGGTAGCAGAGAAGGGCGAGGCCCGTCATCGCGACGTCCATCTTCGGCGTCCGGGCGCGGCGGCCTTCGCGATACCTCATCGCGACTTCCCGGGCATCCCAACGGCCGTTCGCCATCTGGTGCTCCGCCAGCCAGTCCAGGGCGCGCTTCACCGCCGCCTCGGTTTCGGCCGAGCCCCCAAGCTCCGCGATCAACGCCTCACGGACGTCGGCATCGCGATGTCGATAGGCGGGCGCGGCCGGAGCTTCCTGCGGTCCCGCGATAGCCGCGGGCGGAACGTCCGAGACGTCGATGCGATCCGGCGCCGCGGCGAGCCATGTCGGTGCGACCTCGGGCGTCGCCATCGGCGCGGCGTCGGCGGTCGGCGCATCCAGGATCACGCCCGCCTCCTCGCCCGTCGGTCCGGATGGAACGTCCATCGCGACGGCCGTGTCGTCCGGCGCGCCGCCCGCATCGAACGCGGCGTCCATCACCGCGTCCGCCGCCGACGTCGAAGCGCCTCCGTCGGTCGCCGCGTCGATTCCCGCCCCCAGTTCGGCGAGCAGTTGCGCTTCATCGACGCCGGACGCTCCATCGCCGGCGAGTTGCCGATCACCCTCGAGGCCGTCCGACGGCAGGGCCATGGCGGCGGCCCCGGGGCCGGAGTCGGACGGCACGTCAAGGGCGAGATCGAGCATCGGCACGTCGGCCGCCGGGCCGTCGACGGCGGCATCGCGTGCGGCATCCGACGCGAACGGGGTTCCCGTCGCGTCGATGGTGCTGGCTGTGATGGCGGTCTCCACCGCGCCGTCGGCGCTGGCGTCGTTCGAGGTCCAGGACGAGGCGTCCGCGGCGTTTGAACCGACGCCGTCGGCGGCGACGAGTTCGTTCATCACCGCTTCTTCGGCCGCGGACGCCGCGCCGGTCTCGCCGGGGGTCGCGAGCATGACGCCGTCTGACGCGTCGAGTTCGGGGATGTCCGCCGCGCCGTTAACGCTGGACGGGACGACCGCATCTGTTCCTTCCGTCGCGGCGTCCACGGCCGCGGCGCCCCCGGCCAGCGAACCGCCGCCGACCGCCGACGCCGCGGGCGTCATGTCGGTCATGGTCGAGCCCGCCGCCGAGGCTTCGGACGTCCCGCCCCCCACCGCCGCCTGCAGCGCGGGCGCGCCGACGGCCGCGTCGACGGCGACGGTCCCTTCCGCCACGCGTTCGCTCGCCTGCTCGCTCAGCGCCGGCAGGTCCGGTCCGGCGTCCGTCATCGGGGCGGGCGTCGATTGCGCCGCCGCCGACGCTGCGACCGTCGTCCGCTCCACGGATTCCACGGGGGCGTCGGTCACGGTCGCGGACGAACCGGTCATCGGCGTCGCCGGCGTGTCGGACGGGGTCGTGCCGGCGGCGACCATCGTCGTCTCCGCGGCGGTCGCACTCGCCGAACCGGACGTCGCCGCCTGCGCCGAACTCGGGGCCGCGACCGTGGGTCCCGCGCCCGTCGCTTCCGATGCGGCCACCCGCGCGCCGTCGGCGGGCGTGTCGACGGATTCCGCGTCGAGATTCGCCGCCTCCGGCGCGGCGGTCGCACGCGCAGACATCGCCGGCGCCACGCTCGATTCGACCGATGCGTCCCGCGCTGCGGCCGCGGACGCCATCGTCGTCATCGCGCTCATCGAACTCGCGCTCGTCTCGGTCTGCACCGCTTCGGTCGCCATTGGCGCGGCGGAGGTCGACGCTGCGGATGCGCTGCTCGTTTCCACCGACGCGGTCACCTCGATGGCGGTGAGTCCGCCTCGCACCTGCTCCGCGACGCCGCGCCCCACGCTGGGGGACGTGATCGCGACCCGCATTCCGCCGTCGCCTTCCCTGATCCACTCCGACCAGGTGTTGGTGACGCCCCAGAAGCTCATGAGCACGAGAATCAGCAGGTGGAGAAGCACCGAGCCCAGCAGGCAACGGGCGAGCAGTCCAAGCGTGGCGAACGCGTTCATGCGGAAGAGCCGCGACAGCAGCCAGAGCAGGAACGCGGCCAGCAGGGCCATCAGGATCCAGGGAAGGACCGTCGCGAGCAGGCCCCGCCAGTCGACGGTCGCCCGCGCGACATGGGTCACGCGATAGACCTCGCGCGACTGGGCGTAGAAGATCGCCTGCTCGGGTTCGGCGTCATCGTCCGCCGCGCGTCGGGGACGATCGGACGCGAAATGCAGGCCGAATCCCGCTTCGCTGAGGGCGGGGTCGAACTCATCGAACGCGGAGTTCACCGTGTCATCGAGCCGCGCGGGGGCGAGCGTTTCGCGGTTCGCGATGCGGGCGCGGTAGAGGTCGAAGCCGCCGGCGCCGCCTGCACGATCGGAACTGAAGTAGACGAAGTCGCCGCCGGGGGAGACCGCGGGGCCGAGTTCATCCGCCTCGGTGTTGAGTCCGATGACCGGCGTGGCGGGCGACCAAGCATCCTCGACGCGATCGCTCGCGTGGATCTCGAAGTCGTGCGCCTCGAACGTCGCCACGCCCACGGCGTCCGGCGGCGGTGGGACCGCATCGGGATCGTCCGGCCGATTGCTCGCGAAGAACAGTCGTCGCCCGTCGGGCGTGAGCGCCGGACCGATGTCGGTGTACGGCGAGTTCACACGCGGGCCGAGGTTCTCCGGCGTCGACCACGCCCCGGTTGATGCGTCCCGCACCGATCGCCAGACGTCGTAGCCTCCCACGCCGCCGACGCGGTCGCTGGCGAACAACAAGGTGCGTCCATCGCGGCTGAGCGCGGGATCGAACTCATCGGCCGCGGTGTTGATCGCGTCCAGCGGGACCGGGGCGGACCAGCCATCCGCCGTCCGCTCGATCTCGTAGAGGTCCGCCGCGCCGCCGACGCGTCCCCGGGTGACGATCATGCGGTCGCCGAGACGCGTCGTCGCCGGTCCGGACCACGGTGTATCCGCGGCCGGCGTCATCACAAGGACGGGATCAGTCCACAGGATGTCACGCGGGGCGGCCTGGTCGATGGGCGTATTGATCGCGGCGGCGTCGGTGAGCACCGTTGATCGGATGGGACGCTGCTTCCAGACGACGACCGCCGCGAACACGATGGCGCCCGCCGCGAGCGTTACCGAGAGCATGAGGACAAGACGCTTCATCGTCGCTCCCGCTCAGCCGCGGTTGGAGTCGATCACGGTGTCGAGGTACGGCTCCTGCACGCCGCTCCCCTTGCAGACATCGAGGACCGTCACGATGTGTTCGTACGCCGTTCTCCGGTCACCGCGGACGGTCACCTTCTGCTCGGGGTTCTCCGCCACCGCGGTCTCGACGATCGAGCGGAGATCGTCGGCGGTGACGGTCTGTCCGCTGACGATGATCGCGCCGGTCTCGTCGACGTTGACGATGATCTCGCGCAACGACGCGCTGATCGGGCCCGCCGACGCCGCCATGGGCAGGGCGATCTGCATCTCCCGCTCCGTCTGCTGGAAGGTCGTCGCGACGAGGAAGAAGATCAGGAGCAGGAACACCATGTCGATGATCGGCGTCAGTTCGATGGAGAGCCGATCGTCCCCGTTGGCGTGCGGGCGGATCATGGCGCGACCTCGACCGGCCGTTCATCGGCGGCCGCCGCCTCGGTGAGCGTCGCCGCCCCGTTGGTGGTCGGGGCCTGAAGGTCGGTGTGATACAGGTCCGCGTGACGGTCGAGGAACTCGACCGCAAGGGCGTCGATCTCCATCACCAGCCGTTCGATCCGCGCGCTGATGATGTGGTAGCCGATCAGAACGGGAATCGCCACGATCAGGCCGCCCGCCGTCGTGATCATCGCCTCGTAGATCCCCTCCGCCAGCAGCTCCGTCTTGCCCAGGGCGTCCGCGCTCGTCGCCACCGTCTGGAACGCGCGGATCATGCCGAAGATCGTTCCCAGCAGACCCATCAGCGGCGCGATCGCGGCGACCACCTGCAGCACCCGCAGGTGCTTGCGCAAACGCAGGGCCACGCGGGCCCCTTCATCCTCGATGTGCTTCTCCACCACCGCCGCCGGCGCCCCCAGACGCTTCACGCCCGCCGCGAGCACCGTCGCGGCCGGACTGCCGTCCGCCTTGCACGCCTTCAGCGCGGCGCGTCGATCGCCCGACTCGTCGAGGGCGTTCGCGACCTTCTTGTTGAGACCGGGCGGAATGATGCGGCTGCGGCGGAGACTGATCATCCGCTCCGCGAACACGGTGAGGGCGACGACCGAGCAGAGCCCGATCGGAACCATCATCCAGCCGCCCTTCACCACGAAGTCCCAGACGTTCTGCACCGCCGCGGCGGACGTCTCCATCTCGCCCGCCGGCGCCGCGGCCATTGTCGTCATCAGTTCAAACACGCCTTGATCCTTCCTGCGTGATTCGTGCGCGATTGCTCAACGACCGGGAATGCCCGGACGCGAAAGCTCCTCCAGACGCCGCCCCGCGAGACGCGCCCACTCCGTGTCGCCGTGATTCGCCTGCACCTGCTGGAACAACGTCCGAGCCTCGGCGCGATCGCCGGCGGCGGTGAGACACCGGCCTGCCTCGTATAACGCCGCCGCGCTCCAGGCGGGATAGTCGTACAGGATGTCGACCCGCAGCAGCTCCCGCGCGGCGTCGAGGTACTCCTTCCGGGCGTACAGGCACTCCCCGAGCTGGAACTGCGCCCGGGCGGCGGTTTCCCCCTGGTGCCCGGCGACGATCTCGCGGTACCCGGCGATCGCCTCGTCGAGTTCACCCTGATTCTCCAACGCCCACGACGCGCCGAACGCGGCCTGGAACCAGAGCGGCGAAGCCGGAAAGTCCGCCCGGTGCGCGGCGAAGGCGTCGTGACTGACCTTCCACCGTTGGAGCGCGGCGGCGGATTCGCCCAGTCGCAGCAACGCGGCGCCGCGCTGGTCTTCACCCGTCGTGGACGCCGCCGCCCGCTCGAGGTGCGGGATCGCCTTGCGATGCGCGCCGGCCTGGTAGAAGGCTTCTCCCGCCAGGAGCGCCGCCGTCGCCGCGTGTCGGCTCTTCGGATGCGCATCCAGGAAGGACGACAGCCGTTCACCGGCCGCCTTGAGATCACCCGCCCGATACGACGCCACCGCACGGCGATACGCGATATCTTCGCGCAGCGTGTCGCCGAGGTCGGACTTCAAGGTGGGCTCGATGGTCGCGAGCACCTCGTCCGCCTCGTCGGGACGTCCCGCTTCCATCGCAAGCTCCGCGAGTTCAAGGGCGCCGTGTGCGCGAAGCTTTTCGTCGCCGCCCGGACGGGCGAGAAGCGTTCGGTACGTCGCGGCGGCGTCGTCCGGCCGATCGAGTCGACGCAGCACCCACGCCTTCTCGTACAGCAACGCCGTCGCCAGGGTCGCCGACAGGCCCTGCTTGCCGTCGATCGTGAGCGACGACATCGCCTCCAGCGCGTCTCTGTCCCGCCCCAGACGCGACCAGGCGATGGCCCGTCTCGCCTGCGCCGCGTTCGTCGCGGCGGGCCCCGGCTTTCGTTTGATGAGGGTCGTGAAGGTCCTGGCGGCCTCTTCGTAGCGTCCCGCGGCGAGCTCCGCCTGTCCCTGTCGATCAAGCGCCCCCGCCGCGAACGCGGGATCATCAGACCGCGCCGCCGCCGCTTCGAACCAACGCGCCGCCGCCGGCTGATCCCCCGCCTTCCCGGCGAGGACGCCGAGGTGATTCAGCGCAAACGGGCGGAAGCGCGAGGCGCCGGCGTTGGCGACCGCTTCGAACGCATCCGCCGCCTCATCATTCCGGTTCATCATGAGTAGCGCCTGTCCTCGCTCAAAGGTCGCATGGACGCGGAGGTCTCCGGCGGGCTTCCGCGCCAGGAGCGTGTCGAACGCCTCGATGGCGCGGGGATGATCGCCTTGTCTCTGGGCGGCGACGCCGAGCTTGAGCAGTGCTTCGTCCGCCGCGGCCGCCGGTCCGGCCTCGGACGGCGCGAGGTACGCCTCGAACCACTGCTCCGCATCCTTCCATGCGCGGTCGGCCATCGCCGCGTCGCCCAGCGCGAGCAGGGCGGGACGGAAACTCGGATCATCGCCGACCTGCGCGGCTGCGTTCAGCAGATACGGCCGGGCGTCGTCGCTTCGACCCGCGCGATGGAGGGCCACGCCGAGTCGGAAGCCCGCCGCCGGCGCCCGAGCGTGATCGGGATGCGCGGTCAGCCACGCGCGGTAGTCGTCGATCGCAGCGTCATCATCACCGGCGAGAAAACGGTTCTCCGCCAGGAGAAACGCGGCGTCGGCCATCCGGGCGTGATCCGGCCACGTGCGGGTGAACCCGCGGCACCGTTCCCGGCTCGCCGCGTAGGCGCCGGTCTGATGCTCGATGTGCGCCGCCGCCAGCGCCGCTTCGGGAGCGAGTCGATGTCCAGCGTGCTGATCGAGAAAGGCGTCGAATGCGTTCAGCGCCGCCTCCGACTCGTTCGCCTGCAGGAGGGCCGCCGCGCGATCGTAGGTCATCTCGGCGATCAGGTTGCTTTTCGGATGGGAGCGAATGGCGATCCGGAGCTGCTCCGCCGCGTCGGCCGCCTTCCCCGCCCGGAGCGCGCCCTTGGCCCGCCAGTAGCGGGCGTCGTCCTGGAGCTCGGACGGCCGCGCCGCCAGCTGGCGCAACATGCGGTCCCCGGCGTCGTACGCCCCCAGTTCGATCTCGATCCGTCCCGCCAGCAACGTCGCCGGCGCGGCGGGCTCGGCGTCCGCGTGGTGTCGGAGCAGTCGTTCCAGCAGACGCGCGGCGGCCCGCGGCTTGCCGGCGCCGTGATGGATCGCCGCCCGCCCGTACAGCGCGTCCGCCTGCTGTGCTTCCGGACCCTCCTTGATGATCGCTTCGTACGCGGCGGCCGCGTCGGCCAGTCGCCCGAGCCGATGCAGCGTCTGCGCACGGAGGAGAGCCGCCTGGTGAACGAGGCTCGGCTCGGACCCGCCTCGCTCCAGCACCGTGTCGAACCGTTGCACCGCCGCGGCGTCCCGTTCCAGGGCGACGGCCGCGAGTCCGGCGAAGAGCTCGGTGCGTGCACGAAGGGGCGAGTCCGGCGCGAGAGACGCGAGTCGCGCGCGCGGCGTCTCGACGAGGTCCATCTCTCCCGCGCGGTACGACGCCTCCGCCGCGAGCGCAGCCGCGTCCGGCGCCAGCGTCGAGTCCGCATGACGATCGATCAGCGTTCGGAAGCGTGCCGCGGCGGATGCATGCTCACCGAGCGCCATCTCACTGCGACCGAGCAGCATGAGCGTCTCGGCCGGGAAGGGCGGATCGGGCAGATCGACCAGCGGCGCGAGGACCGCGACGGCGGCGTCAAACTGGTTCAGTCGGTACCGACAGACGCCCAGTCCGTACCGCGCGGTCGGCGCCTTCGCATCCGCCGGGTGTTCGGCGAGAAAGGCCTCGTACTCGTCCGCCGCCAGCCGGTGCATGCCGCGATTGAGCAGACCGTTGCCGCTGTAGTAGCGTCGCAACCGGACCGCATCGTCGTCCTGGGTCTGTCTTGCGTTCGTGGACGCCCCGCTGACCGGCGTCGTCATCCACCCGCCGCCGCTCATCAGCGCAGCCACCGCGAGCACGGCGCCGCCTCCGCATCGTTTCATCGTGTGCTCCGTCAAATGTCGAATCAGCGTCCCGCATTGTCCCGGACGACGGACCGGCGTCGGGCCGATCCGTCGCACGGGACGCGCTGGCGATCACGTCTCATACACGTTCATGGTCGTGATCATGGTCGTGGTCGTGATCATGGTCATGGTCATGGTCGTGGTCGTGGTCGTGGTCGTGGTCGACCTCGTCCATCGCCTCTTCGACCGCATCCTCGATCGCTTCCATGACCGCTTCGAGTTCATCCTCGAGGGCTTCGATCATGGCCTCGAGTTCGTCCTCCATCTGCTCGATGGCGTCCTCGATTTCCTCGCCGACGAGTTCGCCGGACTCGGCGAGTTCTTCGAGCGCGCGGGCGACGGTCTCGATCTCGACTTCGGCCGTTGCGAGCGCGGACGCGATCACTTCACGCTCCTGCAGGGACCGGACGACCTGCTCCGCCGCGTGCTGGGCGGCGCGTCCGACTTCGTGCATCTTGCGTTCGATTTCGCGTCGCTCCTCATCGGACATGCCCTCGACCCGGGCGACGAGCGATTCGAGGACGGCGCCCAGCTCCGCCGCTTCAAGCTCGGACACGTCGATGTGTTCGAGCACTTCGGCGAGGCGGCCGTGCAGCTTCTCCATGTGCCGATGGGCCTGCTCGTGATGACGCTCCAGCTGCCGCTGTTCGCGATCGATGTCGCGGTGCTGCTGCTCCCGGGCCCGTTCCATCTCGCGGAGCGCCCGCTCACGCTGCCGCATCGCTTCCTTGAGCTCCTTCTCGAGCTGACGCTGGACATGCTCCAGTTCACGGACGTGCTGTTCGTCCGTATCGGCGTGGTCGTGCGCATCGACCGCATCCGCGTACGCCTGCTGCGCCCGCGACGCCGCGCCGCTGGAAGCCGGGTCGATCATGTGCACGAAGGCCCGGAAGATCCGCTGCTCGAGCGGGTTGCCGTGCACGGTGATCGCACGATCGCCGCGCTCGATCAGAATCGGCACGTCGCTGCGGGCCATCAGCTCGGTCAGCGCCTTCAGTTTGCCTTTGGACAGGACGTACTCCTGACGCGAGGACTCGTCGGTGTCGATCATCAGCGTGAACGCCTCGAAGATCGCGTGATCGTGCGGCGTCGCGTGGACCTCGATGACCTCGCCCGCATCGCGGATCAGCGTCGGCACGTCAGGACGCGCCATCAGGGCGACCAGATCCTCGAGCTTGTCGCGGTCGAGCTTGTACGTCCGCACCATCAGGCCGCCATCCTGGCCCGCGACGGCGTAGATCATCTGTCGCGGCAGATCCGCGACCTGAAGCCGAGCGCCCGGCGCAACGATCGTCGCCCGCCCGGGCGTGCACCGATCGTCCGACGCGACGCCCCGCAGAATCGCACGCGGCGCGACGAGCGCGGGGGAGGGCGCGGCGGGCGGGGTTGGACGGCGGGGGTCGGCGGCGCGGGCGGCGTCGCACGCACGGCCGGAACCGCCGGCACGGGCGAAGCCGCCGGCGCGGGTGCGACTCGAACGGAAAGGCCCGCCGGCTGCGGCGCGCGGGGCGCCCGCAGGGCCCCGGACCGCGACCCACGCAGACGCTCCTGTAACTGCTCGATACGTCGTTCGAGTTCACGCAGACGGCGTTCGAGGTCGCCGTCGCCACGCTGCTGTGACTCCATGAAGCGATCAAACGTCGTCGCGCCCGGAGACTCCGCCGCGGGCGCCGACGCCGGGGCGCGACGCGGCTTCTGCACGCACGGCGCGGCGTCCGCCTTCTGCTTGTTCTTCGCCTTCGGGGGACACGCCAGCAACGGCGTCGCCACCAGGGCCGCCACCGCCAGCGACCAGGTCAACGCCTGGCCCCGTCTCGCAACACGCCGCTTCGACCGTTCACTCAACACCATGTCTGGATACTCCTTGATCCCGCTGGGGATTCACGCGGCCGCCTGAACAGCCACGCTCCGCTGATCCCCGACGACGAAGCCGCGCCGGACCCGCTTTCCACCCCCCTCCCAGAGCGAATCCGACTCTACTACATTCGTCGTAGATCAACCTACTACACACGTCGGAGGGGGTCAAACGGATTGTTGGGAAATCGCGTCTGGTTCGTTCGCCGTCCCGTCTTCGCCGGCGGGGCGTGATTCACGCCAAGGCGCCGTGAGGACGGGACTTGCAATGCGATGTTGCGGATCGCAGTACGATTCCGACATGCCGATTTCACTTCCCGACGCGTTCGCCCGCCTCGAGGCCGCCTGGTCGCCGTGCATCGTGGGGGAACTCAACGGCCAGCAGATCAGGATTGCGCGGCTGGATGGCGCGTTTGTCTGGCACCAGCATCACGACGCCGACGAGGCGTTCCTCGTACATCGCGGCTCCTTCGTGATGGAGTGGCGCGACCCGGGGGGCGACGTTCAACGCGATGTCGTCACCGAAGGCGATCTCATCATCGTGCCGCGCGGCGTCGAGCATCGGCCGGTCGCCGATGCGCCGTGCGACGTGATCCTCTTCGAACCAGCCGGCGTGGTGAATACGGGAGACGCCGAGGATGTCCGCCGCGCCGACACGCTCGTGCGTCTTCCCGGCGCCCGCCCGGACCGCGCCTGAGTCGATCCGGAGCGAGCGGGACGGACCGCGGAGCCGGGCGCGCCATGACGCACGCGGTCATTCCCAGAACGGAAACGCCGCCCCGGCCGAAACCGGGGCGGCGCACCGCAACACGCGACCATCTTCACTTGCGCTTCCGCCGACGCTTGCGTGTGCGCTTTCGCTTCCGTCGGCGAGGTCCGTCAGATGCATCCTTCTCCGGACGCGGTCGCAGGGCCTTGAACGCGCGGCGGCCGTACCGCGGGTCCAGACGCACGAGGCGACATTCCCGCGTATCAATCGTCCGCGCGTCGCCGCCCGGCGTCTTCGTCAGCACGTACGGCGCGCACACGCCGAGCACCTTCAGCGGCGTCCCGGCGTCGTCCGGTCGAAGCTCCACGTACAGCGTCTCGATCCGACGCGACGGGCGGTAGGACAGATCCATGAAGCACGCCGGCGAGATGAACTCGCAGACTTCGAGGTGCGGGGCCACGAAGTCGCCGCGCTTGATGTCCTCGATCGCCACGAGCTTCGCCACCGTGACGGCGTTTCGCTTCGCGTCCTTCTTGTTCGAACCGTTGGTCATGATGTCGATGTCGTGCATGGTCATGAGACGTCCGCGCGGACCGCGCGGCCTCCGGACGAGGCGATGAGCGCACAAACGCACAACGCCGCGAAATACGGGGCGGACTTCGGCGTGGGATGAACGGCGACGAGGCGCCGCGCAGGCCGACGATCAGCCGGTCGGACGACCGGATCTGCCGGCGGGCGTCGTGCGTTCATTCCACCACGGGTACATCGCTCCGTCAGACGGGAACGAATGGATACGCATTGGCTGGAAAAGAACTCGCACGGCATGGGCCTCGGTGAGAAGGGTCGAGGATTGTGCCTCGAAAACGCAGAGCGTCAAACGAATGTTCCGGAATTGCGCGAAATTGTGATCACCCGGATGCGAAGCCGTACTCGCTCCACCGCTCGTCGACTCGCGCCCGCACATCGTCGCCGGTATCCACAAGCGGCGGAAACGCGCGGACCCGTTCGTCCCGCGTGTCGTCGTCGCGCGACTTCGTCGTCGCATCGAACCCGAGGCGACGACCCCGCCGGATCGCGTCCCGTCCCGGGTCCGCATTCGCGCACCAGAAGAAGAACACCCGCTCCCACGCGCCGAGATCGACCGAAGGATCGACCGCGAACACGAGGTCCGCGGCGTGCTCGACCGAGGCCGACGCGTCCCAGACGGCGTTGATCGCATCAAATCCCGCCCGCGGCCCGTCGTGGTCCGGATGGACGAAGACGATGCGCCCCTTTGACCACAGCGGACTCGTCGTGTGGAGACCGCTCAGATCCGCCTCCGCCAGCGGGCGGAAGTCCTCGTGCGGCTCCACCGCCATCCCCCCGACCTCCTCGCCCGGCCACGCTCGCGTCGCATCGAAACCGATCTTCGTGCCCGCCCCGAGGCGCGGCGCCGCATGGTCGAGAATGTCCAGCGGCCCGTTCACGGTCTCGACATCCCGCGCGAAATCGCACCGCTCGCACACCGCCTGCCAGACGGCCGCCTCGTCATGCACGTCGACGTCCTCATCGACCACGATGATCGTCTTCGTCCACGCCATCTGGCCGGCCCCCCACACCGAGTGCATCACCCGCCGCGCCTGCAGCGGATACGCCTTGCGGATCCGGATGAACGCCGCGTTGTGAAAGCACCCGTACTCGGGCAGGTGGTAGTCCTCGATGTCGTGAATGAGCGTCTTGAGCAGCGGGAAGAAGAGCCGCTCGGTCGCCTTGCCGAGGTAATAGTCCTCTTGCGGCGGCAGACCGACGACCGTCGACGGATACACGGCGTCGCGCCGGTGGGTGATCGCCGTGACCGTCACGATCGGATAACGGTCCGGTAGCGAGTAGAACCCCGTGTGGTCGCCGAACGGTCCCTCGAACACCGCGCCCGGACCAAGCGGCTCGTCTGTATCGCGCGGGTCCCAGCCGATCGGACCACACTCGGTGGAGACGTATCCCTCGATGAGGATCTCCGCGTTGGCCGGGGCCCAGAGGTCCACCGTCTTCGCCTTCACCATCGGGATGCCGCGCCCGTTGAGGAAACCGGCCATGAGCAATTCGCTGATCCCCGGCGGCAGCGGCGCGGTCGCGGCGTACGGCAGGACAGACTCGCCGCCCAGCGCGATCACGATCGGCATCGGCTCGCCACGCTTCTTCCACGATCGCCAGTGCGCGGCGCCGTCGTGATGCATGTGCCAGTGCATCGCGAGATGGGTCGCGTCAATCAACTGGGAGCGGTACATCCCGATGTTGTGGCTCGCCGGCTTCGCCACCCCGACGTCGTCCGCGTGAATCGTGTGCATGCCCGCGAGGGTGATGTACCGTCCCCCGCCGTCAGCGGTCCCGGACTCGGCGGCGGTGAGCGGATACCCGACTGCGGCGGGATCGCCGTCGAGGGGCCAGCACTGCATGATCGGGAGGCGGGTCAGGTCGACCTCCCCCCGCTCCGCACGCTTCACGACCTCCTGGGCGGGCCCGCGCTTCACGCGTTTCGGACCGATCTTCAGCAGCGGCGCGAACTCCCGGGCCTTGGCGATCGCCTCGCCCAGCGAGCGCGGGGGCTCGGGCTTGACCAGCGACGCGATCCGGCCCGCGATCGCTTCGAACCCGCCGGATTCGGCGCAGCCGAGGGCCAGTTCCATGCGCCGGTAGGAGCCGAAGACGTTGATCGCGAGCGGAAAATCGCAGCCTCGGACATTCTCGAAGAGCAGGGCTCGTCCGCCCCGGGCGGCCCGGTCGCCGTCGAACGCGTCGGCGAAGCGGGAGGGCGTCGGGCACGCCGCGCCGTTCTGGCGGAGGATGATCTCGGTGATTTCCGGCGACGGGTCGACGGGGGCGGCGACGCGATGGAGTTCGCCGTCGGCGTCGAGTCGGCGGAGCAGATCTCCCAGGGCGGCGTAGGTCGGGGCAGCGGGCATGGACAGGAGGATAGGCCGGGGCGGCGGACCCGTCCTGTCCGGCCGGATCCGGGACCAGTCGTGCACGCGATCCAAAGGTATCGTAGGGTCCACGTGTGGCGGATCCCCGGGAGCGGGTTCGTCCCTCCCATCGAGGGCCACGGAGAAGCGATTCCATGAGTCAGAACGGGCGGGACAACGGTCTCGCGATCGACCTGCACGACGTTCGCAAGACCTACCGGGGGAAGGTCAAGGCGTTGCGCGGCATTGAGATGCAGGTCAATCGCGGCGAGGTGTTCGGGCTGCTCGGCCCCAACGGCGCGGGCAAGAGCACGCTGGTCAAGATCATGATGACGGTGGTCCGTCCGACGAAGGCGGAAGGCCGCGTCCTCGGCAAGCCGGTCGGCCACAAGCCGACGCTGGCCCGCGTCGGCTACCTGCCGGAGCACCATCGGTTTCCGAAGTATCTGCGGGGCGAGCAGGTGCTGGACTTCTACGGCGCCCTCTCCGGCATGCCCCGGCGGGACCGCAAGGCCCGCATCAGCGAACTGCTCGACATCGTCGGCATGACCGACTGGCGTCGCCACCGGATCGGCCAGTATTCGAAGGGGATGATGCAGCGGATCGGGCTCGCCCAGGCGCTGATCAACAATCCCGATCTCGTGGTCCTCGACGAACCGACGGACGGCGTCGACCCGGTGGGCCGGCGAGAGATCCGGGATGTGCTCCTGCGAATCAAGGACGAGGGCCGCACGGTCTTCATCAACAGCCACCTGCTCAGCGAACTCGAGATGATCTGCGAGCGGGTGTCGATTCTCGTACAGGGCAAGGTGGCGATGCAGGGGACGATCGACGACCTCACCGCGGACAGCCGACGCTACGAGATCGACCTGCCGGGCGCGGCCCCGACGTGGGCGAGCGAGGCGTGTGATCAGGTCCGCACGCTGCCGAACGGCGCGTCCGTGCTGGAGATCCATCGGCCCGACGCCGCGGACGCCCAGGGCCTCATCGACCGCCTGCGGGCGGATGGTCAGATCATCGCCGCCGTGCGGCCGGTGCGGGAGAAACTGGAGGATCTCTTCATGCGGGCGATCACGGACCCGGACACCGGCGCGGCGTTCAAGCCCGGCGCTTCTTCGTCGGAAGGAGACGACGCATGACCGTCATCGGCGCCATGGCCCTCGACGCATATCGCGAGCTGAACGCCAAGAAGATGTTCTGGATCACGATGATCCTGAGCGTGCTCGTGACGTGCGTGCTCTTCGTGGTCGGACTCAGCCCGGACAACGAGCTGATGATCCTGCACTGGAACCTCGGCGCGCAGCTGCCGGCGCAGATCGATCTCTCCCAGTTGCTGCGGATGACCTTCGTCGCCCTGGGCGTGTCGTTCTGGCTCGCCTGGGCGGCGACGATTCTCGCCTTGATCTCGACCGCCAGCATCATTCCCGACTTCATCTCGAGCGGCACGATCGACGTCATGCTGGCGAAGCCGGTCCGGCGCGTCTCCCTTTACCTGACGAAGTACAGCTTCGGTCTGCTGTTCGTCGCCCTGCAGGTCACCGCGTTCTCGCTCGGGGCGTTTCTCATCATCGGCGGACGCACCGGCGACTGGGAGTTCGGCGTCTTTCTCGCGGTCCCGCTGGTCACGCTGTTCTTCAGCTACCTGTTCGTGATCTGCTCGTTCATCGGACTGCTGACGCGTTCGACGCTCGCCGCGATCCTGGTGACGGTGCTCTTCTGGGTGGTGATCTTCGCCCTCAACACGGCGGACGGCACCATCGCCCAGATCCGGATCCCGCAGGAGATCTACGTCGAGAAGCTCGAGAACCAGGTCGAGGTGTACACGCGGCGGAGCCAGGATCCCGAGTCGACGGAGAGTGAACGCAACCTCGCCGCTCAGCGTCTGGCGGAGGCCGAAGAGAAACTCCCGGACCAGCGGGACAAGTACGCGGACATCCGGTTCTGGCACGACATCATCGTCGGCGTCAAGACCGCGCTGCCGAAGACGCAGGAGACGATCGGCCTCCTCGAACGGGAGCTCACCGAAGTCGTCCGCCTGCCCGAGGATCCGGACGAGGACCCGGCCCAGCAGCCGTTCATCTCGAACGACATGTTCCGCGCCGGCGTCCGCGCCACCGACGTGATGACCCGCCTGCAGGAGATGTACCGCAGCCGCTCCCTGACGTGGGTGATCGGCACGTCATTGCTCTTCGAGGCGCTCATCCTCGCGCTGTCATGCTGGATCTTCGCGCGACGGGATTTCTGAGCCGCGGAGCAATGGTCACCCCCCCCAGCCGCGGGCTCCGCCCGCGGACACGCACACCACGGGACAACGGTCCCCCGCCCCCGGACACGCACACCACGGACCATGGGTCCCCCGCCCGCGGAGAATGGTCCCCCGACGGGCCGGGGATCAGTGGTCCACCCGCTCCCCGAGATAACTCGACACCTGGTCGACGCACGCCTCGACCATGTCGTCGTCGGTCGTCTCGAGGTTCAGACGGAGCAGCGGCTCCGTGTTGCTCATCCGGACATTGCACCACCAACCGTCCGCTTCGAGTGAGACGCCGTCCAGCTCCTCGATCTTCGCATTCGGAAACGCGTCCTTGAGGGCTTCGATGGCGCCTTCCTTATCTTCGTTCTCGAAGTTGATCTCGCCGGACTGCGAATACCGACGCGCCGGCTTGATCAGCTTGCTCAACGGCTGCTTCGAGTTCGCCACGCCGCTGATCACGCTTGCGAACGCGATCGCGCCGGAATCCGCGTTGAAGTTCTCGCGAAAGTAGAAGTGCCCGGAGAGCTCGCCGCCGAAGACCGCGTTCTGCTCCCGCATCACCTGCTTCATGAAGACGTGGCCGACCCGCGACTTGATGGGGACGCCGCCGTTCTCCTCGACGATCTCGGGCAGCGACTTGCTCGAGCGGAGGTCGTACACGATGGCCGCCCCGGAATCAGACTTGAGGAACCCCTTCGCCAGCCACGCGGTCAGCAGGTCGCAGCCGATGATCCCGCCCTTCTCGTCAACGACCATGCATCGATCCGCATCGCCGTCGAAGCAGACGCCGAAGTCCGCCTTCGCCTTCACCACGCCCTCACGCACCTGCTCGAGGTTCGCCTCCACCAGCGGGTTGGGCTCGTGCACGAACTCGCCCGAGGAATTGTCGAAGTTGATCTCGATGATCTCCAGCCCGGGGATATCCGCGAAGACCTTCGGGACCATCGTGCCCGCCATCCCGTTGGAGGCGTCGATCACGACCTTCACCTTCTTGTCCCCGCTGAGCACCGCCGGATCCACGAACTTCAGCACGTGATCCCGGTACGGGCCCCACAGGTCCCGCGCCTCCAGCCGACCGCCCCGCGGCTTGTACTTCGCCGGGTCGACCAGCGCGGCGTACCGCCGCACGTCATCCAGACCCGTCGTCATCCCCACCGGCTTCGCCCCCATCTTCGAGATCTTGAAGCCGTTGTAATTCGCCGGGTTGTGCGACGCCGTCGTCTGAATCCCGCCGCAACACCCCAGGTAATTGATCGCGAAGTACACGAACGGCGTGTCCACCAGACCCACGTCGATCACGTGGTACCCGCCGTCACGAATTCCCTGCATCAACGCATCGGACAGGTCCGGCGACGACTTCCGCATGTCGCGCCCGACCACCACGTGACGCATCATCGGATCGTCGTACCCCGCGTCCGACGCCTGCTCCGCCATGAACTGCGCGGCGCCGAGTCCGATCTTCCACGCCAGCTTCTCATTCAGCGGCTTCGGATACGTCGCCCGAACGTCATACGCCTTGAACACCTTGCCCAGCATGCCGCGTGATACCTCCTGAGCCACGACCCGCCCGTCTCGTCCGCGGGCCCGAAACCGTCAACATACCCGCCCTTCATCTCGACCGCCCCGACCCCCGGACCGCACTTTTCGGCAAAGAGCCTCGCCGCCCCCTCAGAACAGGTCCGTCGGCTCCGCCAGCTCCGGCTCCACGCCCTCCGGCAGCGCGGCGAGGAATCGCTTGCCGTACCACGTCGTCGCCACCCGAGGATCCAGAATCACCACCCGACCCTCGTCCGTCGCAGAGCGAATCAGCCGACCCACGCCCTGCCGGAATCGGATCACCGCCCTCGGAATCTGGTCGTCCGTGAACGGCCGCCCGCCTCGCGCCTCGATCCGCTCGTGACGCGACTGGATCAGGGGACGATCCGGCACGTCGAACGGCAGCCGCGTGATGATCACGTTCCGCAACGCCCGCCCCCGCACGTCCACGCCTTGCCAGAAACTGGCGACGCCCATCAGCACGGTCCGTTCGTCCTGCCGGAAGCGCTGCAGCAGCAGGCTCCGCGGCCCGTCCTCGTTCTGCACCAGCAGCGGCCGCACGCCCGCGAACTCCCGCCGCAGTCGTTCCGCCGTCTGACGCATCATCGCCAGTCCCGTGAACAGCACGAAGGCCCCGCCGTCCGTCGCCGCGACGTGTTCGAGAATCCGCGGCACGAGCGCATCCACGTACCCGCGATCGTTCGGGGCCGGCATCTGGCGATCGATGATCACCCGCATCTGGGCGCCGTGATCGAACGGGCTCCCCAACTGCAACGTGGCGGCGTCCTCACACCCGAGCCGCGTCGCGATGTGCGTGAAGTCGTCGGGGCCGGTCGCGAGCGTGGCGGAGGTCAGGGTGACGCTCATCTCCTGCCCGAACAGCTGCTCGCGGAGGATCGGCGCGACATCGACCGGCTGGCAGGCCAGTTCGCGGCGTGAACGACCACGTGGTCCGGCGGCTTCGTCCATCCAGTACACGCATCCCTCGATCGACTGGCTGATGAGCATCCGCGCCTCCGCCGCGATGTCGTCCGCCCGTTGGGCATAGCTGTTGAGCTCGTACTGGTCCGCCTCCCGGGTCACCCGGTCGCGCAGCAATCGCAGCCCTTTGCCGAGTTCGCCCATGACGTCCGACAGGGTGTTCTCGACCACGTCCGCTTCATGCATGCGTCCGTTCGCCCCGCCGCCGGTCTTCCGCCAGAGCGAGAGACGATCAAACACCGCGTCCGCTTCGTCGCGGGCATGCAGGGACCGCTGGATCGCCAGGTCGACCGGCTCGACCGCCCCGTCGGGAAGATTGAGCGTCGCGAGGAAGCCGCGTCCCGTGCGCGGCGAGTACAGCAGGTTGAGCAGATGCCTGATGCGCCCCTCGGTCAGCCGGAGCCCGAAGTGTTCGGAGGCGACGTCCTCGATCATGTGCGCTTCATCGAGGATGACGTGATCGTACGGCGGCAGCAGACCGACGCCCCGCGACCGCAGGGCGAGATCCGCGAAGAAGATCGCGTGATTGCAGACGAGCAGATCGCCGTGCTCCATGCGTCGACGCGCCGCCTGGTAGAAGCACTGCTGATAGGTCGGACACTTCTTGCCCATGCAGTTGTGCGAATCCGACTGGACGAAGTCCCACACCGCCGGACGCGACAGCTGCGGCAGCGTGGCGAGCGATCCGTCGGTGGTCTCGTAGGCCCAGTCCTCGATCGCGTGGAGACTGCCCCGCATCTCGTCGTCGCTGCACAGCCGTTCCTGACGTTCGCTCGTGAGCTTGAGTCGGCGGAGCGAAATGTAATTGCCGCGCCCCTTGACGAGGACCGCGGTGAACTCTTCGGGGATGACCGCGTTGAGGAGCGGGATGTCCTTCTCCATCAGCTGTTCCTGCAGCGTGATGGTGTTCGTCGCGATGACGACGCGCTCCTGATGTTCAACGATCCGCTTGATCGCGGGCAACAGATAGGCGAAGGACTTGCCGACGCCCGTGCCCGCCTCGACGAGGAGACGCTCCTGCGTGTCCATCGCCCGCTCGACCGCGGCGGTCATTTCCAGCTGCTGGGGACGCGTCTCGTACCCGTCGATACGACGCGACAGCGGACCGTCCGCCGCGAGAATGGCGCCGATGTCAACCCCCATCCGCCCCCTCCGCACGCCCCGGCTTCGGCGACCCCGGTCGCTTCGGCGGCGCCGCCTTCTTCGCCTTGTCGACGCCGACGCCCAGCGGGGCCCGCTTCGGCTCGCCGGGCCGACGCGGATAGATGCGCGGCGTCTTCCGGAGCTTCTCCACCACCACCACCGTCCCCGTCGGCGTGCGCGAACAGTCAACCAGCGCCAGGTGCAGCAGGTGCATCGCCTGCTTCGCCTCCGCCGCCTCCGCCTCCGCCTGCTCACCCTTGATTGCGAGGATCAGCCCGCCCTCCCGCACGAACGCGGCGGTCAGCTCAAGCAGCACCGGCAGCCGCCCGAGCGCCCGCGCCAACGCGAGGTCGTAGTGCTCCCGTCGCGACTTGTGATCCTGGGCCAGCGTCTCCGCCCGTTCGTTCACGATCTCGACGTTGTCCAGCATCAGCACGTCCCGCACGCCGATCAGATACGCCGCCTTCTTCCCCGTCGCCTCCACCAGCGTGAATTCGACCTCCGGAGAGAGGATCGCGAGCGGGATCCCCGGCAGACCGCCGCCCGCCCCGATGTCGATCACCTTCTTCGCCCCGCTCTGCACCAGGTAGGGGAGCAGCGTCAGACTGTCGAAGATGTGACGACGCCACGCGTCCGCGGGCTCGGTGATCGACGTCAGATTGAACTGACGGTTCGTCTCGAGCATCACCTCGAGGAACTGACCGAGACGATCGAGTTCGTCGCCCTCGAACGCCACGCCGAGCGCGCCGGCGAGATCCAGAAAATCCTGCGGGGCCGTGAACGCCGTCGACATGAGACTCAGTCCTCCACCGGAGGATCATATTCGAACGACTCCCGCAGCAGGAACCGATTGCGCCGCAACGCAATATTGAAGAGCAGCCCGATCATCAGCCACGCCGCGATCAGGCTCGATCCTCCCGCGCTCACGAACGGAAGCGTCATCCCGGTGATGGGGAGCAGTCCGATCGTCATGCCGATGTTGATCGTCGCCTGGGTGAACATGATCGCGCCGAGACCGACCGCCACCAGACGCCCGAAGGGCTCCCGGCACAACGCCGCCGTCAGCAACGCCCCCGCCGCCAGCAGCAGCGTCAGCCCCCCCACCGTCAGCCCGCCCAGCATGCCCCAGCGACACGTCACCACCGCGAAGATCATGTCGTTGTGCTCTTCGGGCAGACTGTTGTAGCGGACCAGCGCCGCCGCGTGCTCCTTGCCGACGCCCGTCCATTGCCCCGCGCCCACCAGCGTCATCGCCCGGTCCGCCTGGTAGCCGATCGTCTCGTCGTACCGGTCGTCGCCGCGAATCTGCGCGATCATCGCCTGCACCCGCGCCTTCTGGTACGGCTTCAGCAGCGGATACATCGCCGGCGCGGCGGACAGCCCGATCATCACGATCAGCACCATGTGCCACAGCTTCGCCCCCGCCGCGATCAGCATCGCGAACAACGTCGGCAGAAACAGCAGCGCCGTCCCGAGATCCGGCTCCACCAGCACCAGCCCCATCGGAATGAACGTCAGGATCGCCGGCAGCAGCAGCCCGCGCAGGGTGCGGTAGTTGTCGCGGAACCGCAGGTAGCTCGCCAGCGACATGATGTACGCGATCTTGGCGAGCTCCGACGGCTGGAAATCGATGACGACGAGCGAAATCCACCGCCGCGCCCCGCCGGAGCGCGGCCGCACGATCGACTCCGGCACGAAGGGAATCAGCACGAAGATCAGCAGACCGATGATGAGAATAAGGATCGGCGTGCTCCACCGACGCAGATGCTCGTAGTGCGGGGTCGCGATCATCGTCGCCGCGCACAGACCGAGACACAGGTGAATCAGGTGACGCACCGCGAGGCCCGGCTCCGTCGTCCCGATCGCAAGCACGCCGATGAGACTCAGCCCCGCCGCCGCGAACACGCACACCCACCCCGCGTTCATCCACTGAATGCGAGGCCGATGGAGCGGCCGCGCCTGCTCATACAGGCGGCGCGGCGTGTATCGGCGTGATCCCGCCGCGGCGGCCCGGCTCATCCTTCGCCCCCGCCCGACGCGCCGCTCGACGGTCCGGCCGGCGGAGCCAGGTAGCCTTCCCGCTGCAACGCGAGAATGATCTGGTTCGCGATCGGTCCCGCCGTGCGTCCGCCGGATCCGCCGTACTCGACGATCACCGCGATCGCGTACTCCGGCGTCGCCACGCCCGGGGCCCCGGACCCGACGAGACCGACGAACCACGCGTGCTCCAGATCGTCCCGCTTGTCGAGGACGCCGTCGCCGTCGAAGTCCGCCCGGTACGGCGGCGCCTGCGCCGTGCCCGTCTTCGCCCAGACCGTCGCGTTCGCCGCGTTCAGAATCGGCTCGGTCGAACGATCCTGCCGACGGATGTGATGACCCGTCCCGTAGTCCGCCATCACCGACTGACGCAGCCCCTCCAGAATCGTCGACGTCAGACACTCCGGCAACGGCAGGTCGCGATCCGACTCGTCGCCACGCTCGAACGCGTCGCCCCCGTCCAGCACGAGGCGCGGCGTCAGCCAGCGCCCCCGCCGGCCGAGCATCGCGTACGAGTGCGCGGCGTGCAGGGGCGTCCACGTCACCGGCCCCTGCCCGATCCCCATGATCGTCGACGCGAAGTCCAGCGATCCCTGCTCACGCAACGACGCGATGTCCTTCTCACTCGGCGTGGTGCCGCCGGATTCGCCCGCGTAGCGCACCTCGCCCGACGCCGGATCCGTGAAGGGCTGCCGCAGACCGATGTCGAACGGCGCGCCGAGGCCGAAGCGTCGGAACCACGTGCTCAACCGGGCCAGCCCCATCCGATTGCCGAGCGTGTAGAAATAGATATTGCATGACCGCGCCAGCGCCTGCACCGCATCGAGCGCCCCCCCGACCTGGCTCTCGATCGCATGCGTGAAGAACCCGGGCGGCCGGTAGATCCAGCATCGCGCGACGGACGTGTTGTGCGGATAGAAGTGTCCCGTACACGCAATGCGATCATCGAGACTGTGTACGCCCTCGCTCACCGCCGACGCCAGCACCAGCGGTTTGATGATCGAACCCGGCGGGTAGATCGCCTCCACCGCGCGATTCACGAGCGGGCTTGTTGCGTTCCGCTCCAGGTCTGACATTGCAAACCCATCGTGCATCGTCGGCTTCGACACCATCGCGAGAATGTCGCCCGACTGCACGTCCAGCACCACCGCCGCACTGTTCAGCGGCCAGTTCTCCGGCAGCTTGAGTTCGCGGGGCGATCCGGTCGCGCTGTCCCAGCCCGCCTGGTATTGATGCACTCGGGTCAGGCCGAACGCCGGCGAGAGAATCGCCTGCACCTGCGCCTGCAATTCGATGTCGAGGGCGATCGTGACGTCGCGCCCCGGCGTGCGTTCGGTGCGAACGGTGTCGCCGGTGTCCAGACGCGTCAGCACCATCCCCCGCAGGCCCCGCAGATGATCCTCCAGCGCCGCCTCGATGCCGCGCACGCCGACCGAGTCGCCCACGCGATATCCGCCGAGGTCGTACTCGCCCGTCGACGAATCAAAAAACGGCCGTCGCTCGAAATCGGACGCCCAGACCCGGCCTCGCATCGAGCCGAGGATGTGATCCGCCACGCCGTCGATCTCGATGATCGACCCCGTCTCCCCGTCCTCCTGCAGAAAGCTCGGCAACGCCGTGCGATCGAGTTCGATCACCCGCGTCGTCCACGGATAGTCCCGCCGTGTCGAATCGATGACCTCGATCAGACCGTCGAGCTCGTCCTCCATCCGCTGGAATCGAAACGCCACGTCGTTCGGGACGCGGGGCAGAATCACGTGCGATTCCACCTGCTCCCGAATCGGACGACGCTTCACCGACACCGTCTCGTCGTCCGCGTACTTCGCCCGCTCACGGATGTACTGCGCCTGCCACACCGCCGCCGCGGTCGACTCCACCTGCCCCTTGATCGCCTCGAGACGCTCCTGCAGATCCGCCTCCGACAGACCGCCCGCCTCACGAATGTCCCGCCACAACTGATCGACGATCGCATCAAAGACGGGAAGCTCCGTCTGAATCGCCGCCGCCCGCTCGTCCGGCGTCATCTCGCCCCACGCCTCGCCGTGCGTCTTTCGCGCCGCGGACACCGCGCGGCTCACCGGCCACGACTCGTTGATCACGCGGTAATCAACCGCAATGTCGTACGACGCCACGTCGACCGCGAGATACCGACCCTTCCGATCCAGAATCCGCCCCCGCGTCGTGGGCAGGAACCGACGACGATCCAGCCGCCGCTCCGCCTCCGCACGCTTCGCCTCGCCGTGGATCGCCGCCAGACTGACCAGACGCAGCGACAACACCATCGTCGCCCCCGCCATCAACGCCATCACCAGCGTCAGACGACGATGAAACATTCTCGGGATGAAGCGTCTTTGATCCATGGAAATCCGTCGGCGACCGGGCGGCGGGATCGGCGCACACGACCCTTGTATCGGCCCGCCGTCGCATCCCCGCCCACAATGGACGCCGTCTGAAGTGTACGGCCCTCGCCCCCGCGCCGAACCTCGACCCGACCGACCGGCTCAGGTCGTCCCGGCCGACGCGAGACCACGGGCCGACGCGACCGACGCGTCGAACACCCCCCAACCCACCGGCGCCGCCAGCGCCGCCTCCAGACGTCTCAGATAGACCCGGCGCGGCGTCTCCTGACACCCGAACTGGTCGAGATGCGGATTCCAGAACTGCGTGTCCAGCAACGTCGCGCCACAATGACGCAGCCATCCCACCAGATGCACCAGGCAGACCTTCGACGCGTCCCGGCCACCCCGCCCCGGACGCGAGAACATCGACTCACCGAAAAACGCGCCCCGCAACGACACGCCGTACAACCCGCCCACCAGATCGCCCTCACGCCAGGCCTCGATCGAGTGTGCCGCGCCACGCTCATGCATGTCCACGTACGCCTCGATCAGACGATCATCGATCCACACGCCCCCGCCCGGTCCCGGGCGCGGCGTCGCACATTCCCGCATGACCTGCTCGAACGCCGTATCGCACCGGATCTCGAATCGCCGCTGTCGCACCACGCGCCGCAGACTGGACGGCACGTGAAAAGTGTCGAGCTCGATGATGGCTCGGGGGTCCGGGCTGAACCACTCGATGACGCCATGCTCGAGGTCCGCCATCGGGAACCACCCCTGCTGGTACGCCAGCAGCAGCAGCCGCGCATCAGGCCGCTGCGGATCCACCGGGGGCGGCTCACCTTCACGCATGGGTCCTCATCAATCTCACAAAAATCCCAACAGATCCCCAACATCCGTCGAATCGCGTGCTACCTTCCAAACAGCGGACACCGGGGAGGTCTGATTTCGATGCGACGAACGACATGTTGGTTCATGGTAGCCATCACGGCTGCCGCGCTGTTGGTGTGGTCTCATCAGGCGTCCGCTGACGAACTCGCGACATCTGCGAGAATTGTCATCACGGAGATCATGTACAACCCGGCGTCCCCGGAGCGGCGGGGCGAGACGGAATGGGTCGAGATCGCCAATCTCGGCGCGTCCCCGGCGGTGCTGAAGGGGTGGCGACTCGACGATGAGGACAGCGGCCGGTCGTCGTCGGACTGGGGCCCCTTCGATGTGGAGCTGGCCCCGGGGGAGGCGGCGGTGCTGGTCAATGGAGCGGCGGTGACGGAGGCCGTGTTCCGGGCCGCGTGGGGGATGACGGCGGACCAGCGGGGCAACCAGGTCATTCCGGTGAAGTGGGGCTCGCTGTCCAACGGAGCGTCGCCGACGGACGAGGTGCTTCAGTTGCTGGACGGCGACGGCGCCGCGCGATGTACGGTGAATTTCAGCGCGACGCGGCCATGGCCTGCGGTCGGGGGGCGGGGCGGGGCGAGCATCTTTCTCACGACGCGTGACGGTCCGGTCGGCGCCGGCGGATCGTGGGGCCGGTCGATCGCGGGCGAGGCCGGCGCGATCCGCTCCGTTCCCCATCCGCCGTTCACCGGCCGCGACGTCGGCTCGCCCGGGCGGACGCCATGGGCCACGCCGTCGTCGCCCGCGAGCCCGGCGATCCGAGGCGTCCCGGCTGAGGGGACGCATCGGAGCCGTCGCGGCGGCGGCCGGATCGACGACGTCATCGACTATGTCCGGCGGGCGGCCGACCCGGGAGCCCCCATCCTCGCCTCCGTTGACCCCCTCTCCGGCCCTCCGTACGCTGACGGCTTTCGAGGCGTCGCGCGGCCGGGGCCGAAGAGCGCGGCAGCGACACCAGGCGAGGATCCCGATGAAGTACCGTCGACTCGGCATGTGGGGGATCAGGCTCTCGGAGATCGGCTTCGGGTCCTGGCTGAATTTCAACGATGGCGATCAGGATCTCGCGGACGCACTCCATCGCACCGCCTACGAAGCCGGAATCAACTTCTTCGATACGGCCAACGCCTACGGCGGCCAGACGACCGAGGTCGTGGTGGGCCGCGCACTTCGTCCGTTCCCGCGCGACACCTACGTGCTGGCGACCAAGCTCTTCTGGCCGCTCCGCGACTGGCCGTTCCCCGGCGCCAACGACCGCGGCCTGAGTCGCAAGCACATCATGGAACAGTGTCACGCCTCGCTGAAACGTCTGGGCGTCGACTATCTCGACCTCTATCAGTGCCACCGATACGACACGGAAACGCCGCTTGTCGAGACTTGTCAGGCCATGACCGACCTCGTCGCCCAGGGAAAGATCCTCTATTGGGGCGTGAGCGAATGGACGGCCGACCAGATTCACGACGCGGTGCAACTCTGCGACGATCACGGCTGGCGCCGCCCGGTCAGCAACCAGCCGCTCTACAACATGCTCGAACGACACTGGGAAAAGGACGTCTTCCCGATGTGTGCGCGGCATGGTCTCGGCATCGTCAACTTCTCACCGCTGTGCGAGGGCCTCCTCACCGGCAAATACCTCGACGGAACGCCGCGCGGCGCCCGCGCCGCCGACGAGAAGCGAGGCCAGTTCATCGCCAGCCGCATGACGGACAAGAACCACGAGATCGTGCGTCGGTTGTCGGATATCGCCGGCGGGCTCGGCGTTCCTCTCGCCCAGCTCGCGCTCGCGTGGTGCCTGCGGCGAAGCGAAGTCACGAGCACCATCATCGGCGCCTCGCGCCCGGAACAGATCGTCGAGAACGCCAGAGCGAGTGATCTCGAACTCGACGAGGCGATCCTCGACCGCGTCGACGCCGTGCTCGGCGGCTGAACGGGACCCCGAGGCGCTCGGTCACCCCGCTGACGTTGTCATGCGATCGTCGCGCAATCGTCGCGGGGGCGCCGTCGGCGGACAGGGAAGCGGTCGGCGGAAGCCGGGTCGGCCACGCGGTCGGCGGCGGGGAAGGGCCGGTTCCGACTCCACCCGAAGCGGCGGCGGAAGCGATCGCGGCTGGCCGCGCCGGGCCGGTTCTCGCCCGTCGTCCCACGAAGCGCTATCCTCACCCAGAAAAGGCTGGGCCTCGGCATGCTCGCATCTCACCGCGCCAATCCACTGCCTCCGTCGCTGACCGGCGGTTCACTGGCGCTCGTCAGTCTGGCTCTGCTGCTGCTGGCGTGCGTGGTCGGTCCCGAGGACGCATCGGCGCGAATGGCGCCCGAGGCGCGTGCCGACGCGGTGACGGATGATCCGGACGCCGACCAGCCGGTGGTCACCGACCACGCCATCGTCCGCGGCATGACGATCTCCTGCCCCGGCGTCGGTGAACTCTGGGGCTCCGATGACATGGTCGCCTCCATGCGCACGCTCCGGGACCTCGGCGTCAACTGGATCGCCATCCACCCGTACGCCGGCATCAACGCCGACGGGACGGTCTCCACCGGACGGCGCGGCCGAGACATGTACGACGACCCGACCTGGCTCGTCCGACCCATCCGCGAAGCCCACGCCCTCGGCCTCAAGATCATGATCAAGCCCCACATCGCCTACTGGGGCTCGCCGTTCTCATGGCGGGGCGAGATCGAGTTCGAAACCGACGAACAGTGGGACCGTTTCTTCACCACGTACACCGCGTGGATCACCCGGGTCGCCGAACTGACCCGCGACGCCGACGCATTCGTCGTCGGAACGGAACTTGACCGCACGGTCCGGTTCGACGATCGCTGGCGCGCCATCATCCGACAGATTCGCGCGACCACCCCCGCCCCCCTCACGTACGCCGCGAACTGGGACAGCTACGAACGCGTCCGCTTCTGGGACGATCTCGACGTCATCGGCGTGCAGGGCTACTTCCCGCTGGTGAATCACACCAACGTCCCCGCGGTCGAGGAACTCGAGGCCGGATGGGCGGACCTCGCCCGCCGACTCGACGCCTACGCCGACCGCTACCATCGCAAGGTCCTCTTCGCCGAACTCGGCTACGACCGCTCCGTCACCGCCGCCTCGCGCCCGTGGGAGGGCCGGAACGGCGGCGAGAACGCGGCGGAGATCCAGCGCCGCTGCATGACCATCGCCCTCGCCGCCCTCGAACGCCATGACGACACCTTCGTCGGCGCCTTCCTCTGGAAGTGGTTCCCCGGCGAACGACAGCGCGGCGACTTCATCATGTCCACCCCCGCCATGCAACGCATCATCGGGGACGCGTGGCGCACCCGCGTCTCGCAGCGTTCCGATCAGCCTCCTGCCGCCCCCCCTGTCGCCCCCCCTGCCGTCGATGCCGACGCGCCCGCCGGCAGCAGGAACGCGACTGTTCGCAGGCCGTGATCGCATGACCCCGACGCCGCCCCGCCCCGCCGATCCATCGTCCAGCGAGCCGATCGCGCCGCGCTTTCACATCGTCCTGCTCAATCCCGAGATCCCGAACAACACCGGCAACATCGGCCGGACCGCCGCCGCCGCACATTGCACGCTTCACATCATTCATCCGATCTCTTTCGACATGTCGGAGAAGGCCCGCCGTCGCGCGGGACTCGACTACTGGCATCTCATCGACTGCCGCGAACATGAATCGTGGGACGCGTTTCTCGAGACCGAGCGTCCCGAACGCCTCTGGCTCTACACGACGAAGTCCGACCGGCCCCACTGGCGAGCGGACCTGCGCGCTGGCGACTACCTGCTCTTCGGCAAGGAGACCGCCGGCGTCCCCGAAGAGATCCACCGCTGGGTCGACGACACGTACGGCCCCGAGGCCCGCCTCACCCTCCCGATGAACCCCGCCGCGCGTTCGCTCAATCTTGCGACCGTCGTCTGCGCGGCCGTCTACGAGGGACTCCGCCAGTTGGACGGGTAACCCCAGCCCCCGGCTCCGCCGGGGGTTGAGCCCCGAGCGTCCCCCGACGTGCGGCGACGCGGGGACGCGACCCAAGCCCCCGGCTCCGCCGGGGGACAACCCCCGGACATCCGCCGCCGAGCGTTGCCAGTGAGCGAACATGATCCACCGACGCGACCTGACGACACCACATCAACTGACGATCGCACCGCGGCCCCCCGCACCGCGTCCCCCCGCACCGCGTCCCCCCGCAGAGCGGGGGGCTTGGGTGCGCATGACCGCCGCCCGCCACCCACCTGCACGATCGCCCGCGCATCACTCCGCCCCGGCCGATCTCTTGGCAAGAAACGCCGTGATACGACGATCCGCTCGCGCAAACGCGCACTCGTCATCGTCGCCGCCATACCGACGATGGCACTCCCGGAAGAACAACGCGATCACCGCCAGTTCCCCGAGCTCGAACTGCCGATACCGCCATGACGAATCAGCGAAGCTTCTCACCATGTCATGTGCGATCGAGTCCGTAACCTCCGGCGCCTCCAACTCGGCCTGCATGAACGCCGGCAGCCAGTAGCGGAAGGCCTCATCAGTAAAGAATGAGAGTGCGACTAAATGCCAGTGCAGATCTGCCGGATCGTGGCCACGCGCGGTGGTCCCACGGAAGTAGTCCGAGACACCTTCATCCCACTCCGTCTTGCAAATATTGTCATCTCCCGGGTACGGCGCGGACACGAACGCCTCGAAGATCCGCTCCACGAG
This sequence comes from Phycisphaerales bacterium, assembly GCA_965227335.1. Classification (GTDB taxonomy): domain Bacteria; phylum Planctomycetota; class Phycisphaerae; order Phycisphaerales; family SM1A02; genus CBDDFV01. The sequence continues at coordinate 575,028 of CBDDFV010000009.1, read as the reverse complement.
ATCAGACATGTCGTCACCGTCGCCCAACCGTCACCCCCAACGCCTGACGCCCAACGCCCAGCGCCCGCCCCCTACCGCAGGTTGTATTTCACAATACACCACAACGCCTCGAACCCGTCCCGCACCCCGATCTTCTTCCCCTCGCCGTACGATCGACCGTTGTACGTGATCGCCACTTCGTACACGCGACACCCGAGCTTTGACACCTTCGCCGTGATCTCCGGCTCGACGCCGAACGCGTTCTCCTCGATGCGGATCTGATCGAGCACCTCGCGCCGGAAGACCTTGTAACACGTCTCCATGTCGGTCAGGTACAGGTTCGTGAAGCAGTTCGAGATGAACGTCAGCCCGCGGTTGCCGAGGTAGTGCCAGAACCGGATCGCCCGACGCGACTCGCTGCCCAGAAAACGCGAGCCGTACACCACGTCCGCGCGGCCGTCCTCGATCGGCTTCAGCAGCTTCGGATACTCACCGGGGTCGTACTCCAGATCCGCATCCTGCACGAGCACCACGTCGCCCTCGACCGCGTCGAAACCCGTCTGCAACGCGGCGCCCTTGCCGCGATTCGCCTCGTGACGCACCAGGCGGATCCGATCATCCGCCCCGGCCAGTCGCTCCAGGATTTCCCGCGAGCCGTCCGTCGAGCAGTCGTCGACAATGACCACTTCCTTCTCGACCGGCGTGGCGAGCACCCGGTCGACCAGATCCTCCACGGTCGGCGCCTCGTTGTAGACCGGGATGACCACCGAAAGCAGCATGCGTCAGATCAACCCCCGGGTCAGTGCGGCAGCGGGAACGCGGCGCAGATCTCTCGGACCGACGCCCGCACGCGTGCGCACGCCTCATCATCGCCGCCGCTCGCCAGCACCTCGTCGATCAGATCGCCGACCTTGTGCATCTCCGCTTCCTTCAGCCCGCGGGTGGTCAGGGCCGGCGTCCCGAGCCGCAGACCGCTCGTCACCATCGGCGGACGCGGATCATTGGGGATCCCGTTCTTGTTGACCACGATGCCCGCCTGCTCGAGCCACTGCTCCGCGTCAGCCCCGGTCAGTTCCTCGCCGCGCGGCCGCAGATCGACCAGCATCAGGTGATTCTCCGTCCCGCCCGAGCACAACCGGTAGCCCTTCTCGACCAGCCGCTCCGCCAGCGCCTGGGCGTTGGCGACGACCTGCTCCGAATACGCCTTGAACTCCGGCTGCAACGCCTCGCCGAACGCGACCGCCTTCGCGGCGATGACGTGCATCAGCGGCCCGCCCTGCGAACCCGGGAAGACCTTGCGATCGATCTTCTTCGCGATCTCCTCGTCATCCGACAGCACCAGCCCGCCCCGCGGCCCGCGCAGGGTCTTGTGCGTGGTCGTCGTGACGACGTGCGCGTGGGGGAACGGCGACGGGTGGACGCCGCCCGCGATCAGGCCCGCGATGTGCGCCACGTCCGCCATCAGATACGCGCCGACTGAATCCGCAATCGCGCGGAACCGTTCGAAGTCGATGATGCGCGGATAGGCGGAGTAGCCGCAGATGATCATCTTCGGCTTGCACTCCTGCGCGATGGACTCGATCGCGTCGTAGTCGAGCCGTTCAGTCTCCGGATCCAGGTCGTAGTCGACGATGTTGTAGAACGTCCCGGAGAAGTTCGGTTTCAGACCATGACTCAGGTGACCGCCGGACTTGATCGGCAGCGACAGAATCGTGTCCCCCGGCGCGCACAGCGCCATGAAGGCCGCGATGTTGGCGTTGGCGCCGCAGTGCGGCTGCACGTTGGCGAAGCGGCAGTTGAACAGTTGCTTCGCCCGATCACGGGCGAGGTCCTCGATCTGGTCGTGGAACTCGCAGCCGCCGTAGTAGCGTTTGCCCGGATAGCCTTCGGCGTACTTGTTGGTCAGCCACGACCCCATCGCGTGCATGACCGCGGTCGAGACGTGGTTCTCGGAGGCGATCAGTTCGAGGGTCGTCGCCTGGCGATCCGCCTCCGCCGCCATGATGCGGGCGGCGTCGGGGTCGATCGTCTGGAGCCGCTCGAGCATCGCGCGGGACGCGTCGTCGAGGGCCCCCGTCAGTTCGTGCAGGGAAGTCATGGTGGTCATGTCCTGATAGTAGCGGCCCCACCCCCTCGCCGCACGCGTTGCGAGGCGGCAACCACGCCCGAGCATCGTCCCGTCATTCGACAAAGGTGACCAGGATGACGATCACGACCGGCGGGATGAGCACCCCGAAGAAGACCATGGAAAGGGCCACCGCCCAGGCGTTCGGGATCCGCAGGTAGCGGTGGATCGCGGCCATCCAGAACACAAAGCAGAACACGACCGCCGTGATCATCGCGACCGCCATCCCGAGGAACGAGAAGAGCTGCCCGGGGGAGAACACGCCGATCCATCCCACCGTCAGCATGGCCACCGGCAGCACCGCCCCGTAGGCGACGATCCGCCCGATATGCGCCCACCGCACCTTCGCCCGTCGACGCGACGCGGGCAACAGCAGAAAGACAAGCGTCCCGCACGCGAAGAAGATCATCGCACCCAACGTCAGGACGCCGCCTCGCTGCAGGACCTCGATCGAAAAGTCCAGCGGCGTCGACAGTCGCCACGCCCCCGCCGCCGCGCTCCACGGATCGCCGACGTCAATCGGCTGGGTGGAGAGCGGGACCAGTGCGACGAACAGGCCCTGACTCGGCGAAAAGCCGTCGACCATCGCGAGGGCGGCCGCCTGCAGTGCGAAGGTCAACCAGAGGCAGGCCGCGCAAAGCAGCACGAACAGCGCCAGTCGTCCGCCCGCGACCTCGTGCGAAAGCCGCAGTCGTCCCCAGAATCCCCACGGCCAGACGGCGCGCACGACCGTGCCGAACCAGCCGATGACGGCGTCGATCGCCCCCGCGCGGTAGGGCGACTCGATGCACCAGGCGGGCGCCTCGCGCTCGGTGAACACTTCGATCCAGTCGAACGCCAGCCCGCACTCGGTGCACCGGCCGGTCAGCGGACACGACGCCCTCCACTGCGAGACCACCCCCCGCTGGTCGTAGCCACACCGCGGACAGCTCACCGCGCCGGTCGTTCGTCCGGCCTCAACCACGGTCAGGACCGGCTCGCCGGCGTCCGGCTCGGCGTCCGAATCGGGCTCGAAAGCGGCTGCGCACACGTCGAGTGGAATGTCCTCCCGTGTCGAAGCGTCCTTCATGGCAGTACCATACGTTCAAGCCCCCGAGGAGGACGCGAGATGTTCCGAAATCCCCCCCGCGCCGCGGCGACCGCCCTGCTGCTGCTCGTCTCGTACGCCGCCGCCGCCGTCGCCAATCCGCCGATCGTCCTCGACGGTGATTTCGACGACTGGCGCGGCGTGGCGCCGGCGATCAGCGACCGCGACGACGTCCCCGCCGCCGCGCCCGCCGACATCGGCGAGATCCAGATCACCAGCGATGAGCACTGGGTCTACATCGGTCTCGGTTTCGGCCGCCGCATGAACATCCAGCGTCTCACGGCGCCCCTCGTTCTCCTCTTCGACAGCGACAACGACGCCGCCACCGGGGCGACGCGATTCGGTCTGGCGGGGGTCGATCTGCAGGTGACCTTCGCGCCGAAATCGCGACGCGACGCGACGCACGGCTCCGGCGCGGAACTGACCGTCTTCGACGCCCGCGGCCGCGCGCGCGAGACCGACTCCGGCGCCCTCGACCTGCTGCTGGCGCCGACCGTCGCCGGTCCCGTCGTCGAGTTCCGGCTCGCCCGTCACGCGACAGGATGGTCGGGCTTCCCCGGCCCCGCCGCCAGGCTCGCGGCGACCGTCCTCGGACCGGACGACGAGCCGATCGACGCGGCTGGACCGGCGACCGCCAGCCTCGTCGCCCGCGGCCCGGCCCCGCCGATATCGACCGCCTCCCTGCCGCCCTGCCCGGACGACGCCGCCCGCATCGTCTCCTGGAACGTCGAGTTCAGCGCCATCTTCAAACATCCCGAACCGTTCGCCCGCGTGCTGCGTGCGCTCGACGCCGACGTGATCCTGTTCCAGGAACTGAGCAACAAGGACTCGGCCGAGAAGATCGCGTCGTTCCTGAACGGCATGGTTCCCGCCGGTCCCGACGCCACGTGGAACGTCGTCTTCGGGAGCCGGGGCGGGAATCTCCGGTGCGCCGTCGCCAGTCGGCTCGAGAGCCGTCCCACGCAGCATCTCGACGCCGTCCAGCGCGAGGATTCGCGTCGCGACGTGCGGGCCGCCGGCATGTGGGTCAACATCGGCGGGCGACCCGTCCTCGTCGTCTCCACCCATCTGAAATGCTGCGGTCACATCGACAGCCGGGAGGACCGCGACCGCATGGCCGAAGCCACGGCCCTCGGCGCCGCGATCACCCGTGAACTCCGACCGACGCCCGGGGCGGGCGTCATCGTCGCCGGCGATCTCAATCTCGTGGGCGGATCGCGTCCGCTGGAAACGCTCGCCCGCACCTCGGGCCGGCTGACGATCGTCGAGCCCCGGCAGCTCGACGGCGCCTCGAACGCGACGTGGCAGACCGCGTCGTCGTCGTTCCTGCCCGGACGACTCGACTACGTGCTGCATCACCCGCGGACGATCGAAACCGTGCAGACCTTCGTGCTCGACACCGCTGACCTCGGCGAAACCGCATTGCTCGCCGGCGAACTCCGGATGGACGACACGACGCGGGCGTCGGATCACCTGCCGGTGGTGGTGGACATTCGAACAAAGTAGAGGCCCCGGCCGCCCCGACCCATTCGCCTGCATCAATCTGCAAAACGAATGTTTGTTGGTCGGCGAACACGCCGGTACGGTGTTCGTGACGTCCGGCGGGGGTCGCCGGGACGACACGCCAGGGATCCCGGGGATTCGAGAGCGACATCATGAGATGGTGGGGACGAGCGGTGCGGTCAGCGGCGACGATGGCGGCGATGGTCATGCTCATGAGCGGGTGCGGCCGGAGCTGGGTGAAAGCGCACCCGGACAGCGAGAAGCTGACGGGGTCGTATCTGGACATTTCACTGACGCATCACCGATCCGACCCCCCGCCGTGGACCGGAGCGGACGACGCCGCCGTGGAATCGACCGCGCTCATCGCCGCGCTGGCCCCGCTGGTGATCGAACAGACGCTGAAGTTCGTGAAGGCGGAGGTTGAACGCGAAGCCGCCCGCTACACCGCGGCGTACAACGGCGCCGTCGTCGATGACTTCTTCTATCAGGACCGGACACGCGACGCCGCGATCAACCTGAAGACAATCCGCATCGCCCGGCACTACCGCGACGACGACGACAAGGACGCCCTCGCGATGGCGCTCGACTACGACGTCGCGGGCGCGGCGGACGGTTCGCACTTCCGCCTCGCGCCGGCCGCGTTCACGTTGAAGAAGGGCGCGGCGAAGACCCGGAAGAACGACGACACCATCGATCTCGAGATCAGGGTCTTCCTTGACTTCTTCTTCGTGGAGATCACCGACGGTGAGGACGGCGCGGTCACGACCTCGCGAGTGGAGACCGTGGCCGCCCCGCCGATCACGCTCAACGACATCTCGTTCGGGCACGAATGGACGAAGGGTGAGGCGGGCCCGCTGCGAGCGGCCGGGACGCACTGGCTCCCGGTGCCGCGTCGGACGAAACGAAGCGCCACCGTCGAGGACCAGAACGGGAACAAGAGCCTGACCGATGAGTACGGGCTGGGCGTGTACGTCGTTCGGGTCGAAGTCGCCGAATCGGACGAGTTGGGCGCGCAACTGACGAAGTTCGCCGGGTACGTCGGGGACGAGAACGTCAGGAACGCGATTCTGGAGCAATTGCTCAAGCTCATCGGCGACAGCGACGGCGACGCCGGGGATCTCCAGGGGATCATCGACGCTCTGAACGACCTGTTGAAGGACGGGTGATGTCGAGACGGCCGCCGGGCCTGATGCTGGTCGTCGCCGTCGGACTGGTCGGCGGCTGTCGCTCCGGCGAGGTCACTCCGACCTCCGACGCGGCCACCGGCGCGACCCGCGCCGAGGCGGCGGAACTGCTCGCCACCGGCGGCCCGGCCGGGCGCCTCGACGAAATCGACGGAACGCTCGATGACCTGAACGCGCTGACGCCCGACTATGCGAACGAGATGACGGTGCTGGCCGGCGTCCGGGACGGACTCGGCGTCGCCGCCGATGATCTGAACGCGCTGACGAACGCGATCGCCCGACGCGAGTTGTCCCAAGACGTCTACGCCCACCTGGCGAACCTCGTCAGCAACGATCGTCCGGATGAGCTGCGCGAGCTGATCGCGGAGCTTGATCGACGCGAGTTCGGGGCGTGGGGGTTCGGGCCGCTTCGCATCATCGACGAGACCGCGCCCGTCGATCTGCCGGCCATCGCTCCGGACCTGGATCCGGTGGAGTTGGACAACGTGCGCGCCGTCCCGTCGCAGCCGGACCATCGCATGCTGATCGGGCGGAACCAGATCGTCCCGATCTCGTTTCTCGCCCGGGGGCAGCGTCGGCACCCCGCCGTCGGGCATGTGACGACGACGAGTCGGCGGCCGGACGGGGATTTCGACAAGGGGGAGGCCACCTGTTTTCTCATCGCCCCGGATCTCGTGCTCACGAACCGCCACGTCCTGCCCCGCCGGTCCGTCGTGCGATTTCGGCGGGTGTTCTTCGATTACGACGACGCCGACGGCGCGTACGACGACGCGGAGATGTGGACGCTGGACGGATCGGTCTACGTCGCGTCGGACCGGTATGACTACGCCGTGGTCCGAGCGACGCCGGCCGTGCCCGCCCCGAGGGTCCGCCCCCCCATCCGGCTCCGTCCCGACGTCACGTATCTCCCCGAGATGCGGGTCAACATCATTCAGCACCCCTGGGGCATGAGCAAGCGGCTCGCGATCCAGGAGAACCGACTCGTATCCATTCAGCCCGAGGGACGTCTGCGGTACCTGACCGACACGATGGTGGGATCCAGCGGCTCGCCCCTGTTTGACAACGAGTGGCGTCTGATCGGCCTGCATCGTGCGACTGATCCGAAACCGGTCGGCGGCGTCTACCGGTACAACGAGGGCGTCCGGATCGACATCATCCTGCGCGACCTGCTCCGTCGACCCGATTGCCCGGCCTCGTTGACGGCGTGGCTGGGACCGGAACTCGTCGAGGCGTTGAAGGGGCCGCCGGGACAGGACGAGCCGGGCGACGTCCACTAGAATCGTCGCCCGCCCGACCTCTCGAGGAGCCTTCGCCATCGCCCGCCAACGATCAATCACCATCTGGAGCGTCCTCGCCCTCCTCTGCGGACTCGCCGGGGCGGGCGCCACGCTGCTCGCCGGCAAACTGTGGTACGACGCGTGGCTCGACTCCGGCGTCGGCGTGCCGCCGGCCCGCGACTGGAGCACCGCGGTCCTCCCGCAGGGCGAGAGTATCCACGTCTACTACCAGAGCCCCGTCGCCGTCCCCAACGGACGCGTCGATCTCAAGCTGAAATACCCCGACGGCGACCCGCTCGAACCCACCGCCATCCGTCGCCCCGACGACACCGAGCCCTTCGAACTCGGCGGCCAGCACATCCGACCGCTGTACGTCCTCACGCTCGACGTCGCCGGCGAATATCAGGTGATGGCCACCAATATGGCGGTGATGTCCGACACGGAGGTCGCGCAGGATCGCGTCGTCTTCGCCAAGTCGCCCGACACCTTCGACGAAGCGAGCAACGGTCGACGGATCATCCACGCCATCGGCGCCACGATCACCGTTGTCATCGTCATCATCCTGTACGTCCTCCATGGACTCGCGCTCGGTCGACGCAGTCGCCGGGCCGGGACGTCGCCGGTGTGAACGCGGCGGCCCGCGTTCATCGACCGATTCCGAACGACATCGCCCCGTTCGCCATCGTCCGACACCCCGACGGACGCATCGAAACGTGCTGGCTGGCCGCGAACGACGATCCGGGGTCCGCGGATCCGACGCTGGCGCCCGGGCTCGCCGCGCAACTCGAAGCGTACTTCGCCGGGACGCCGGTCGAGACGTTCGATGTCGACCTCCCACCCACGCCCCCCTTCTTCGCCCGCTGCTGGCGAGCCTGCCGCACGATCCCCCGCGGGATGACCTGGTCGTACCGCCGGCTGGCCGACGAGGCGGGCGACGCCCGCGCGGTCCGGGCGGCGGGTCAGGCCATGCGTCGCAATCCGCTGCCCGTCGTCGTGCCCTGCCATCGGGTCGTCAGTCAGCAGGGCCGTCTGCACGGCTACGGCGGCGAGCAGGACGCCGAGAGTCGCGGCCTCCGGATCAAGCAGGCCCTGCTGGCGATGGAGGGGGCCTCCGCGGGCCAGATGGCGGAGGGGCCAGGCCTCTTTGACCCCCGCGCCTGACGCCCCAGGGTCCGGAAATCCTCCGGGCGCCGTGCGGAACACGGGGTCGCCCCATGTCGGCGGAGATTCACAGGGAAGAGCGAACCCCTCGGCGACCCCCTTCGTACCGTCGGAATCGCGAGGACGGTCCAGTTCCCGACCGGAATGGACGATCCTTACCGACCGGCGGACGGCCGCGCTCCCGCGGGCCGCCCGATTTGCTTTTAAGCCGTTCGCGGCGTGTTTTGCAGAGGATTGAAGAGCCATGAACCTGACGATGGTCGGCACCGGCTACGTGGGACTCGTGACCGGAGCCTGCTTCGCCAGCACCGGGAACAACGTGACCTGTCTCGATATCGATGAGGCCAAGATCGCCATGCTCCGGCGCGGCGAATCCCCCATCTACGAGCCGGGCCTCTCGGACCTGATCACCCGGAACGTCGCCGCGGATCGCCTCCACTTCACCACCGACAAGGCGGAGGCGTATCGCGACGCCGACGTCGTCTTCATCTGCGTCGGCACCCCGTCTGACGAGGACGGCTCCGCGGACCTCCAGTACGTCCTGAAGGTGGCGGGCGACATCGGCGAGGCGATCGAGGCCCTCGGGCCGGACCAGAAGGCCAAGGTCGTCGTGGTCAAGTCGACCGTGCCGGTCGGCACCTCTCACAAGGTGCAGGAAGTCATCCGCTCGAAGACGAGCCACCCGTTCCACATCGCGAACAACCCCGAGTTCCTCAAGGAAGGCGCCGCGCTCAACGACTTCATGAAGCCCGACCGCGTCGTGTGCGGCGTGGAGGACGGCTACGCGGGCGCGATCATGCAGTCGCTGTACGAGCCGTTCGTGCGTCAGGGCAACCCGATCTACATCATGGACGTGCGTTCGTCCGAGATGGTCAAGTACGCCTCCAACGCGATGCTGGCCTGCAAGATCTCGTTCATCAACGAGATGGCCAAGCTCTGTGAGCACTACGGGGCCGACGTCAAGTCTGTCCGCGAAGGCATGTGCGCCGACCATCGCATCGGCAACCAGTTCCTGTACCCGGGGCTCGGCTACGGCGGCTCCTGTTTCCCGAAGGACACGCTGGCGGTGGTCGGCATGGGCAAGGCGGTCGGCTTCGACTGCAAGCTCAACGCCTCTGTCCACCAGGTGAACCAGGATCAGCGTCGTCACTTCTGGACGAAGATCGAAAGCTGCTTCGGCCCCGACCTCGCCGGCAAGACGTTCGCCTTCTGGGGCGTCGCGTTCAAGCCGGAAACCGATGATATCCGCGAGGCGCCGTCGCTGACGCTGATGGAGTGGGCGCTCAACGCCGGCGCGCAGATCCGCGCGTTCGATCCCGTCGCGGCGGAGAACCTCGCCGAGACGCTGCCCGCCGTCGTCAGTATCGACGACATGTACGACGTCCTCGACGGCTGCGACGCCCTCGTCATCTGCACCGAGTGGTCCGAGTTCCGTCAGCCTGACTTCACGACGATTTCGAACCGGCTCAAGGACAAGGTCATCTTCGACGGCCGGAACATCTACCGGAAGTCGCAGATGGAGGAGCTCGGCTTCACCTACTACTCGGTCGGTCGACCGACGGTGAACGAGCGGAACCCGATCGAAGCCTGATCACGCCCGATTCTCACTCTTCACGCCCGACTGCTTCCCCCACCGCAACGGCCGGATGTCCACGGACCCCCGGCCGTTGTGTTGCGCACTGGTCCGCATGCTGAGCAACGGCGCCCGACCCGGGGGTCCGCCGGCGGACCGATCACCCCGAATCGCATTACTGTCCACATCCTGATCAACGGCGGCCGCCCCGGGGTCCGCCGGCGGAGCCGGCGGCTGGGAGGGGACTACGCGATCGTCACGCGCTCGTCCAGGTACACGTCCTGGATCGCGTTCAGCAGCTTGACGCCCTCGTCCATCGGACGCTGGAACGCCTTGCGCCCTGAGATCAGGCCCATGCCGCCCGCCCGCTTGTTGATCACGGCCGTGCGGACCGCGTCCGCAAAGTCGTTGTCGCCCGACGCCCCGCCCGAGTTGATCAGGCCGCACCGGCCCGCATAACAGTTCAGCACCTGGTAACGACACAGGTCGATCGGATGATCCGTCGCGAGATCCTCGTACATCCGCTTGTCGAGCTTGCCGTACGAGGAACTTCCCATGTTCATCGCCTGGTAGCCGCCGTTCCGCTCCGGCAGCTTCTGCTTGATGATGTCCGCCTGAATCGTCACCCCGAGATGGTTCGCCTGACCCGTCAGGTCCGCCGAGACATGGTGATCCACGCCGTCCACCTTGAACGCGCCGTTGCGGAGATAGCACCAGAGGATCGTCGCCATCCCGAGTTCGTGCGCTTCCTCGAACGCCTCCGCCACCTCCACGATCTGCCGACCCGACTCCGGTGAACCAAAGTAGATCGTCGCCCCCACCGCCGTCGCCCCGAGGTTCCACGCCTCCCGCACCGTGCCGAACATGATCTGGTCGTACTGGTTCGGATGGGTGAGCAGTTCGTTGTGGTTGAGCTTGACGATGAACGGGATCCGGTGGGCGTACCGGCGGGACACCGACCCCAGCACCCCGAAGGTCGTCGCCACCGCATTGCAGCCGCCCTCGATCGCGAGCTTCACGATGTTGTCGCCGTCGAAGTAGAGGGGATTCTTCGCGAACGACGCCCCGCCCGAATGCTCGATCCCCTGATCGACCGGCAGGATCGACAGATAGCCCGTGCCGCCGAGACGCCCGTGATCGAACATCGACTGCAGCGACCGCAGCACCTGCGGCGACCGGTCGCTTGCGGCCCACACGCGGTCGACGAAGTCCGGACCCGGCGTCTGCAGGAGGCCGCGATCCACCTTCGCCTGGTGCGACAGCAGGGCGTCGGCGTCCGAACCGAGATGCGTGTCGAGGCTCGACGGGGCGGCGGCGGTGGTCATGTCTGGCGTCTCCATCTCACGTTTCGTCTGCTCGGGCCACCATCGGCCCGCGCGCCCCGGAAGGTACCAGATGGCCATGGTTCCCGGTAGACCCCCGCCGCGCACACGACGCGAGTGACACGAAAAAACCCGCGCCCCCGCGGATGAGCGTGACGGGGCGCGGGTTCAAATTATCCAACGGAAGCCGGAGGCCGGATCAGTCCGGGATCTCCTCGAGATACAGGATGCGAGCCTCATCGCCGGGCGAATCGACCTCGCTCCGATCGATCAGCATCACGTAGCGCGTGTCGTCGACGATCTGGTCGCGATCGGTCGCGTCCCACACGCCTGTCTCCGGATTCTGGCGGAACGTGCGGACACGGAAGTACACGGTGAAGGTGTCGCTCCGCGTGGTGACGAGGTTGGAGACGCCCGCGAAGAGCAGGTTCGCCTCTTCCGCATCGCCCGCCACGTGGTCCGGGGATTCCCGCAGCACGCCGCCCGCCGCCGGCACGAGCGGACGCACCACGTCGGTGCTCAGCCGCGCCTCGATGTTGTCCGAGAAGCCCGCCCCTTCGCGATACGGCCCGAGGCCGGCGAAGTCGATGCGGAAACTCTCGTTGAACGTGTGCTCGCCGGTGTTGACCGGCGGATTCGGCGCGGCGCCGCTCTGCGTGATCAACTGCAGCTCGCCCACCGACTTGAAGCCCCGCGTTCGACGCAGGCCCGTCGCGATGTCCTCACGCTCCCGGTAGTCGGGACGATAGTCCTCGGCCGGGTTGTCCGGATTCTTGCCGTCGAGCCAGTTGTACATGTGGATGCCTTCGGCGATCCGCGACCGGGTGTACGGCGTGTTCTCGCCGCTCTGCACGGTCCCGTTGCCGTTCATGTCCACGCGAATGTTCTCGCGCACCATCCGGCTGAACGACGGCAGACCCCGCAACGCCTCGATCGAGGCGGTGTTCAGGTTCAGCAGACCCGGCGTGCCGCGCGACTCGCCCCGCTGACCGAGACGGTACAGACCGTCGCAGACGAAGGCGTCCGCAAGACGCGCGGCGGACGGAATGTCCGGCTGCAGCGGATCCGCCGCGCCGATCACATTGTTGTGCTCAGCGCTGTCCACCGTCTTCGGCAGGGTCAGCAACCGACCCGCCCGCACCGCCTGCGTCGCGTCGTCGATATCCGGGTTCACGCTCGAATACCGTTCATCCGCGAGATGCTCGGAGAACGTCCGCGTCGGACGGAACCGCACGTCGGACGTATCCCAGTTCACATCGCCGGGCGCCGACGGACCTTCGCCCGCCGGGAACTCGAACATGTGGCCCCAGGTGAACACGTTGTAGATCTCGCCGGCCTGATCGATCGGCGCGTTCTTCATCAGCATCTGGAACGGGAAGTCGAGCCCGGGCTCGTTGCCGAAGCCCTTCGCGAGCGGATCGTCCGCCCCGCCGCCGGACGACTGCCACACGTGCAGCGTCGGACGGAACGCCTCGATCCCGTCGTCGAACTCCGCCTCGGTGATGATCGCGGCCCGCCGGCCGTTCCACGGCAGGACGGTGTCCGGGAACTCCTCCCAGCCCTTCCACTGCACGATGCGATCGCCGCTCGGCATTTCGTAGTACCAGACCGGACCGACGATCTCCTGCTCCGCGAAAACGTACCGCGGCGAGATCTCGCCGGGGCCGAACCGACCGTCGTTGTCGACGTCGCGGGCCCACCGACGACGAATCACCATCTCGCACAGCAGCGACTCCGCGACTTCGGAGTCCAGGTCATATTCGTTCGGCCGCAGGATCGCCGGCACGACGCCGAGGTCGTACATGTAGCGGTAGCCGTTCGACAGCCGATCAATCGGCATGCCGTTCTCCGCCTCATCGATGTCGAACATGCCGTACGCCGGCTCATCGAGCACGGGCGTGGCGTCATTCTCGAGACCCTGGAACACGACGGGATTGAACGGACCTTCCAGGAAGCCCACGCTCGACGGGCCGCGCAGGGCGCGGATCACCGATTCCCCGGCGTACTCCTCGTCGCCGACATAGGTTCGCAGCCGATCGACGAGGAACCATGATTCCTCCACGCCCGACGTCAGCGCGGCCTCGAGTTCACCGAGCGACACCACGCCGTCCGCGCCCGTGTCCTGCCAGCGCAGGTACTTCACGCGTCGGAGCAGTTCGACGCCCGACTCGGCCGCCGCGTCCGTCTCGTCCACCGTGGGTTCGAACTCGGCCGGGGCCGGCGTCAGATCGTTCGGCGGATCGTAGTTGGCGGGCGACGGAAGGATCGAGGTCTCGAAGTAGTCCTCGGCGTCGTTGGACAAGTCCGTATCCGACGCGGTGAGCACGACGAGGCTCGGATCGTCGAAGTCCAGACGCAGCCGCGCCCGCCACTCGTCGAGTTCGGTCGACGAGAGACCGCATTCGCTGTCGATCAGCAGCACGGTGAGGACCGGCGGCGGCGCCTTGGCGGCGCCGAGTTCCGGGTCGTACCCGTGGTCGGCGTGCGGCAGCGTGGGGTCCGGCGGTTCGGCGAGAGCGAGGGCGTCCTCGAGGTTGTACTGCCGGCCGAAGACGCGGATCGCGTAATCCTCGACGCGGATGAGATCCTCCCCGTTCACGAGGGCGAGGCATTCCTTGTTCGCGGCCGCCGCGCAGATCGCGTCCCAGTCCGTCTCACAGCAGAACGGGTCCTGATCGCAGATGAACTCGCAGCAGTCGAACAGATCGCAGCCGGGGCTGCCGTTCGCGGCGAAGCAGTCGCCGGCGGTGGCGGGGTCGCACACCGCGTTCGCCTGGCCGCGAATCCCGAAGGTACGGGCGTACGGGTTGGCGATCTGGACCGCGACGACCGCGGTGCCGCACGGCGTCGTATCGCCGCCGCCGAAGATGTCCTGGGTTTCGCCGAGGTAGTTCACCTTGTCGGTCGGGTTCGCGATGATGCGGGTGAGTTCGGCCGGATTGATGTGGTGGCCGATGTAGACCTCGGTGATGAAGGGCTGGCCTTCGGCGGAGAGGAAGTCGACCCGCTCGTTGCAGGCGCCGTTGAACACGCCGCCTTCGGCTTCGCACCACCATTCCGGGGCGCCGGTCACGACGTAGCCGTCGAAGCAGCACGCCCCCGTCGGCGCCGCGTTGAAACAGTTCGCGGAGGCGATATCGGCGCAGGACTGATCCCACACGGTTTCGCAGCAGAACGGATCGACGAGACACACCGTCTCGCAGCACGAGTTGTCCGCGCAGCCCGCGGTGTTGTTGGGGCTCGCGCTCAGGCATGCGTTGCCGCTGATCGCGCACGTGGTGTCCCCGCTCTCGTCGAACAGGGCGCTGTCGAGGGCCGCGAGGACCGCCACCGAGGGCGGGCCGAAGAGCGGCGTGGTGTCGTAATCCGCGTACTCGGCCAGGTTGCGGCTCATCGCCGTGGCCATGCGGGTCGACTGGACGTCGTCGCCCTCGAAGTAGGACTCGGTCGACGCCCCGAACCGGCTGACGAACGCCCGCTGCATGCGGCGACGCGCGTCCTCTTCGAATGAAGCGCGTTCCTTCCAGCGGAAGAGCGCCCGCTGGGCGCCGCGCGGCGCGACGCCGTTCGGCGGGTTCTCGGCCCAGAAGATGATCTCATCCGTGGCCCCGAAGTTCTGCTGGAGGTCGGCCTTGAGACGCAGCCGCGTGAACGGCGTCTGGCCGACGTCGCCCAGCCACATCCAGGGCGGCATCGCTTCGTTGCGGGTGTTGCTGACGAACGTCAGTCGGTGCCGCAGATCGTGCACCATCTCCCGCGTGGTGAGCTGGGCGAGGAACGCATTCGATTCCTCGCGGTTGGTCGCCGTCCGCAGCAGATCGCCGCCGCCGTTCAGGGCGTCCATCTGGTCGTAGTAGTACGGGTTCGGCGCCATCGCCCGCTCGAAGCGGCTCAGCACGAAGGGATAGTTGTTGCCCGCGAACATTCGCAGTTCGAGTTCATCCGCGATCCCGAAGGGCCGGAAGTCGTCGATGCCGCTCGTGTCGCCGTCGTAGAACCGCGCGTAGTTCCGCCAGTAGATCTCGCGGTTGCGTCCGAACGCCATGAAGTCCGGCGTGCCGGAGTCGAAGACGTACGGGGCGAACCGCAGGACGCGGTTCCAGGTCGCGCCGTCCGTCTCCTGAATCCCGAGCGCGGTCATCAGGTTGTTCGGGCGCCCGGAGGGATCGATGTAGCTGTTCCAGAGCGGGACAAAGTCTTCCTGCGGCTGGTGCCAGCGGACGGGGTTGCCGGGACCGCTGTTTCCGAACACGGGCGGATGGTTCGACAATTCCGGCCACTGGAACACGTTGCCCAGGAAGCCGCCCGACAGCGAGGGCGGCCCGCCGGGCTGGATCGCGGCGCCATGGTGATCCTCGTTGTCAAAGATCCCCACCTCGGTGTCGATGACGCCGAACACGGACTCCGCCGGGTTGAAGCCGATGCTGGTCGCCAGATCATCCAGCCGGCCGATCAGCGCGAGATCCAGCGGCGTCGCGCCCACCGTGCGATACCGCAGCGTGGGATCGATGTTCGACGCGGCCGGCGCGGCGGGATCGTTCGGAATCGGATCACGACGCACGAACCGACCCGCTGCATTCACGTTCACCATGCCCGCGTTGTCGATGACCCGCGCGGCGACAATGTGCCGCACGCCCGGACTCGCGCTGAACGGAACGACCCACCAGAAGGAGTCCGTCGCGCCGTCGCCGTCCGCGTCCGCGAGGCGACGCTCGACGTGCCAGCGCGGGGCGCCGCGAATGAAGGCGTCTTCCTGACGTTCGCCGTTCTCGAAGTACGTCCAGTCCGCGTCGAGGTCGGGCAGGTAGAAATAGTTCGGCGGCATGAAGCTCGGACCCGCCGCCGCCGCGATCTCCCACTGCTGCGGGCTCGGCGCCTGGAACGTCGTGAACCAGTTGTCCCACAGGTTGTTGAACTGCGTGATGTTGAACGTGCCGGTGAACCCGGAGGCGCCGTAGATGTCCGCCGTGCCGGCCGGGACGGGATACTCGCCCGTGAAGTTGAAGTTCGGGTTGTCCCAGTCGAAGAGGCCAAACTGCTCCACCGGCAGGTTCAGGTTCGTGATGACCGAGTTCTCGACGTCGCTGATGTCCGCCACCAGCCGCCAGCTGTTGTCCGCGCTGCCGAGATACGTCAGGTGCGGCCAGTACACGAAGGTGTCGGTGTACCCGTAGTGATTCGCCACATCGCCGAAGTCGATCCGCCACGGTTCCGACGACGCCAGCCAGCGGGTGTCTGCGAAGCCGGGGTTGCCCGGCTCGTCCGGCAGCGTCAGGTTGAGGGCCGGCGTGGTGAAGTCCGGCACGTTCGTCGCCGCCCGCACCTCGAAGGGTGGGAAGTTGTACGGATGGTCGATCACCCCGTCGCCGTTCTCATCGAAGTTGTCGCGCCCGAACCGCACCGCATCCGGGCGGATCGGCAGCCGCGGATCGTTGGAGGACGCGATTTCGCCCGGGGCGTACAGCGCCGGATCGACGAGCTGCACGAACAGATGATCACGGATCATGTCGGCGATGTCGCCGCCGATCCGGTCGCCGATCGGCTGACGCTCGGTCAGACGCTGGGCCGCGACCGAGGTCACGCGACCCGTCTGCGTCCGCGTCACGTACGCCGTGGCGATGATCACCAGCAGCACCAGCACCCCCGTCACCAGGATCATCGCGTTGCCGCGACGGGCGGGACGGGCCGCGCGGCGGCGTGCGTACACCCCGCTCCCGGCCGAGGCGTGCAGGAGGGTCTTCTTCACGGATTTGGTCGACATGTTCATGGACATGGTCTCAGGCTGCGTCATCTCGGGATCTCCCACGCCCGTCCGGGCGCACGAACGGCCGGGACGGGGGTGAAATCACTTGTCGAGTTCAATCACGAACTGCACGGTCCGACCCTGTTCGAGCCGGCCCCGCGGATCGTGGAGCGTCATGGTGATGCGAAGGGCCGACGGCCACGGCGTGAGCGTCTTGTCGTACCCGAACACGGCGTCGTACACCTCCACGCCGTTCTGGGGGTCGATGAAGAACGACTCGATGCCCGGCTCGTCCGGCTCGATGTTCTGCGCGAAGTAGAGCGGACCATCCGGCGACCCGTCGCCGTCAAAGTCGACCTCGGGAATCTCCACGCCCGAATCGGCGTCCTTGTCCCAGTCGAACAGCGGCTGCACGCCCCGATCCGGATCCGCCACGCCGTACCAGCGACGTTCGCCGGGCGGCTGAATCACGTTCCCGCTCTTCGCGTCGTACGTCCATTCCACGATGAACGAACTGCACGCGGTCGCGATCACGCTGTTGGTCAGAAACTCGTCGCGGTAATCGATGCTCGGGGCCCGACGCTCCGCCCGCGGGTGGAACAGGCTCCACAGCATCCGTTCCCGCTGATCAAAGTGGTCGTAGGTGAGCGGCGATCGATCCTGCGGACCCCGCACGAAGTCGCGCACGTCCGCCGACGTCATCGACGAGATGTCGACGCGGTTGTTCAGAATCGGGCCGGCGTCGACCTCGAGATCGTCCGAATACAGCGGCCACCCGAAGTCGACGATCGGCGACCCGTCGACCTCCGCCGGGTTGAACAGGAACGGGTGGGCGTTGATGAAGCCGCCCGCCGGATTGGAGCTCAGCCCCGGACTGATCATGTGCTGGAAGGGATCGCCGCCGTCGTCGGTGAGCAGGATCGCCTGCCGCGCGAGCACCCAGTCCCGCGCCTGAACCTGGGCGAGGGCGATGTCGTCGGTGTTCGTTCCGTCGTAGCCGAGCGTCGGCACGCCGTTGGCCGGCGCCCGCACGCTCCACGGCCGCAGCGCGTAGTCGTCGCTGAAGCCGTCGTAGTCGACCAGCTCCTCCGCGTCGGGGAGCTGGAAGGCGTGCCCGTAGTAGAAGCGGGCTTCGGTCGCCTGCGGATACCCGGTGAAGATCCCGTCGTCCGGATCGTTGCTGCCGTCCTCATTGAAGACGTACGGCACGTACCCCTTCGTCGCGAACAGACCGTTCGCGAAGAACAGGATCTGGTCGGAGCGGATGAACGCATCCGCGGGCTTCGTGGGATCGAGCAGCGGCAGCGGATCGTTGACGTTGTTCGGCACCCGCTGCGACCGGATGATGAAGTAGCCGTCCTCGGAGAGCCGGCGCAGATCGTCGCGCAACTGCCGCTGGATCGCGGTGATCTCCTGGGCCACGTCCTCCGTCGCCTCGCCGAGCCCCGCCACCTTCGACGCCGTGCCGAAGAGCCGGGCCGTCACGAGAATCACCACGATGAGGACCGCCACCGCGACCATCAGCTCGACCAGCGTGAACGCGCGTCGGACCGACCGCATGGCGCGGCTCCTTTCCTCGTTCTGTCGTCGGATCATCGGCATCACAGGTCCTCCACCGTCACGTACACGGGCGTCAGACGCACGCCGCGATCATCGACCGGCGGGACGTACCAGATCCAGGTGACGACGTTCGTTTCGAGATACGGCTCGCCGTCGTCGAATTCCTGCTGGTTCGCGTTCGTGAAATACGCCGGCGCGTTGGGGACGCTGCGGATCAGCTCCGAGAGCAGCACGCCCGCGTCCTGGTCCGTACGCCGTCCGCGGGCCACGCGGTAGACGTTGTTGTTCTGATCGAGATACCACTGCCCGTCCGCATGCCACGGCTGCCAGTCGCCGTCCGTGTTCGGCAGCGCCGTGATGACCGGCGGCTCCGGCGTGCTGGGATTGTCGACGTCCGGCGCGCTCCACTCCTGGCCCGCCCCGAGCCGCACGAACTGCGGCAGCGGCTGCTGGATCACCCACTGGTTGTTGAAGTCCTCGTTCTCCGTCGCGCTCGAGACGCGGTAGACGAAGATCGCCACCTTCATGCGTCCGTCGAACCGACGCACCATGAAATCCCACACGTACTGCGGACGCAGCTCCTCGTCGGTCGGCGTCGAGACGTTCGAATCGTCGAGCCCCAGTGAGTTCACCATCGGGTAGTAGCGTTCACGCTGCGTCACGATGATGTGCGGACGATCCGGATCGTTCTCCGCCCCGTACAACGCCGGATTGTGCGGAATCTCCCGCAGACCCGAGTCCGCCGCCCAGAAGAGATCCGCGCTGCCCGCCGGAATCGTCCACCCGTCGATGACCTCGTCCTCGAACCAGTGGCCGGGCCGGCTCCACGGAAAGTCGCCGGGCTTCGTGAACAGCGGATTCGTCCAGAAGAAGTCCTCGTACCGGCCGAAGTCGTTCTCCGAGGTCTTCGACCGGATGATGTCCAGCGCGCTCGCGGCCACGATCGGACCGAACAACGCGTCCTGCGAACGACGCTGCTGCGCAATCCCGGCCGGGAACAGGGCGGCGATGCTGATCAGACCCACGCCGAGAATCGCCAGCGCCAGCAGCACCTCCGCCAGCGAGAAGCCCCGCCGACGCCCATGAACACGAGTTGTCGGAGTCGCTCGAAGCATCATCGCATCACCACTCCGGTATGCCGGTTGAAATGAATCCGGTCCGCGTTCTCGTTGATGTACTGGCTCAGGTCGTCCCGACGCTGCTGCCGATTGCCCGGACCGATCCACTCGAACGCGGAGTCCGGGAAGAACGAGTGCGCCTCGCGATCGTCGAAGACCGCAATGAACGGCGCGAACGAAACCCGCGGCTCGTCGCCCGGCTCGTCGTACTGCCACTGCTCGCCGATCCCCTGCGTGTCGCCGTCGTTCAGGAACCCGTCCCCGTCGAAGTCGACCCAGGAGTACTGGCGACGCGCGCCGCCGTCGAGACGACGCGTGATCACCTCGCCCCGCGGCGAGAACAGCACGCCGAGCAGCGAACCATGCTCGTTCTCCTCGAGACTGCCGTCCGACCCCGGCGGAAAGTGCGGCTGCGTGACCCAGTTCTCGTAATCAAGCGAGTTCGAACCGACCCCGACGCTGTAGAACGGCGCCGCGACCTTGATCCCCGGCGGCAACGCCCGCACCGGCACGCCCGGCACCGCTTCGAACTCGTCGGTCGGCGCGTTGTCGGTCTCGTCGCCGTTGGGATCGAGCGCGGCCACGGACGCGGTCGCCCCGGTCGGCCGGATCGTCAGCAACTCGACCACCTGCTCGCCGCCCTCCGCCGGATCCCAGCGGACCACGAAGATCACGCCGGTCGCCTGGTTGTCCTTGAGCGCCAACGCCCGCGCGTTGGAAAGCGTCGTCTTCACGAGGTTGGTCGCCGACGACACCCGCGCCTCCAGCAGCACCGAACGGATCGACACCACCGTGATCGTGGTCAGCAACGCAATGATGCCGATCACCACCAGCAGCTCGATCGTCGTGAACGCGGCGCGACGGCCGCGCATGGAATGAACTTCCGCTCGCGTCATCATGGCGCCTCCGGTTCGTCAAGTTCGTAGCTGTACAGGTTGTCCAGCGTCCGCTGATAGTCCGTCGAGTCCACGTCCGCGGTGACGTCGCCGAAGAACCCGTCGGGGCCCGGCGAGACGAAGCAGATCCGACGCTCCCGCGCCGCCCCGATCACCGCCTCCACGTCAGTCTGGATCGTGCCGTCGAGATTCCGGAGGTTGTTCGCCGCCTCGTTGATGAAGCCCTCGAAGTCGCCCGTCGCGTTGTTGATCGGATTGAACTCCCGACCCGGGAACACCACGAGAATCGGACCGTCCCACGGATCGAGCAGACGCTGCTTCGGCTGGTCCGGGTCGTAGTCCGGCTCGTTCTCGCCCAGCGCCCGCAGCCGCTTCGGATTGATCCGCACCAGCAGCTCCTTCGCTTCCGGCGCTTCCGACAACACCCGCAGCATCTCGGTGGTCAGCTCCGGGGCCAGCTCCTCGAGGCTGTCGTTGAAGTCGCTCAGCCGGTACGCGTCCGCGTCGATCGTGAAGAAGACGTTGGCCGCCGCGCCGTTCACCTGGTAGCCGGACTGCTCGCCGAACGTGAACGGACGCTCCCGCGTGGTCTCCCACGCGTCCACCGCCGTCCCCAGCAGCGTCAGGGTCGCCTCCGCGTTCCGACGCTCCGAGTTCTCGATCACGATCGTGCCCACCGTCAGCGTGATCGCCACCAGCAGCACGATCACCCCGATCACGATGATCAGCTCGATCAGCGTGAACGCGCGGCGGGCCCGCTCGCGCATCGCCTTCAACTCACTCTGCATCACACGCCTCACGGTCCCACCTCCACGAGGTTGTCCTCGTTCGCGTACGGCGGCTCCGCCGACGGATCGCCCACCCGGTAGCTCTCGTTGATCCGACCGTCCGGACCCGCCGAGAGATAGGCGAACTCCGCCGCGAACAGACCACGCGACGCCGTCGGATCCCCCGACCCGTCCGCAAACTGCGCCAGCACGTCCTGCTCCTCGCCCGACCGGATGCTGTACGGCCGCAACGCAATCACGTCCGCCAGGCTCGGCGTGTGACCGTCGCCCGAAAGATCGCTCTGCAGAAACGGCGTCTCAAGATCGCCCGGACGGTAGACGCGGCGGTAGTACCGCACCGGCGTTCCCCACGCGTCGCAGATCACCTTCGGGGCGGTCGCGTCGTAATTCGCATCCCCCGGGAAGAACACGCCCGCGTTCGTCAGCGAACCGATCAGACGATCGTCGCTGATGTCGATGTACGGATCGAACACCTTGCCCTCGTCGCTCGGCATCCGGGCGGTGAGTTCGCCGTAGTTCGTGAAGTCGCCCGTCAGCGCGGCGGCGCCCCAGACGCCGTCGGTCCCCGGCGACCGCAGACCGAGCCCGTCCCGGCCGTCCTCCGCCTCGCTCCCCCAGCCGAGCAGATACTCGGCCGGCGAGGTCAGCGAGAACCAGCAGTTGATCTGGTTCCGGTACGCCGCGATGTTCTGCACCGGATCGAAGTCGCCGCTGATCGGATCGATCATCAGCCGATGCTCATCGAGGTTCGGCACCGCCTCCGGATAACACGACCCCGCGTTCGCGTCGATCTCGGGCCGCAACACCGGCGGGTAGTACCCGTGATCGGTCTTGAACTGGACCGTCGCCATCTTGAGCCCGTTGAGCAGACTCGACGTCCGCGACCGGGCCGCGGTGTTCCGGGCCTTCGTGACCGCCACGAGGAGCAGGCTCGCGAGGATCGCCACGATCGCGATCACCACGAGGACCTCCACCAGCGTGAAGCCCCGGCGGCGGTCCGCCGCGCGGCGGAACGGGGAGCGTCGGGTTGTCGAAGCGGGAACGCGCATCGCGATCTCCTGCTGGACGTTGGTCGAACTCACGCGGACGACACCGATTCGATCATCTTCACCAGCGGCAGGAACAGCGCCAGCACGATGGTGCCGATGATCGTCCCCAGGACCACGACGATGATCGGTTCGAGCAGGCTCAGCATGCCCGCCACCGCGGCGTCGACTTCCTCTTCGTAGTTGTCCGCGATCTTCATGAGCATCGTGTCGAGCTCCCCGGTCTCCTCGCCCACGTCGATCATGTTGACCACGATCGAGTCC
The DNA here is from genome assembly GCA_965227335.1 of Phycisphaerales bacterium. GTDB lineage: Bacteria > Planctomycetota > Phycisphaerae > Phycisphaerales > SM1A02 > CBDDFV01. Next base: position 552,402 of record CBDDFV010000009.1, on the reverse strand, counting down.
ACGACCTTCGCCTCGCGGAGCGGAACGGCGAACGTCTCGCCCTCGCGAATCGAATCGTGCACCTTGGTCAGCGCCTTCTCGAAGACGTAGTTCCCCGACGTATCGCGGGTGATCATGATCGCCTCGAGAATCGGCACGCCCGCCGAGATCAGCGTGCCGAGCGTTCGCGTGAACCGCGCCACCGACGTCTTCCGGGTCAGACCGCCGACCACCGGCAGCCGCAGCCGCACGATGTCCGTCGCGGCCCGTCCGGGCCCGGTCTTGCGTATCAGCCAGAAGAACAGGTAGATCAGGACGGGCCCGAAGAGAATCCAGATCGCCCCGGGAATGTTCTGGCCGGGATTGTTCCCCGCCACCCAGCGACTCGTGTTGATCAGCCAGACGGTGAGGCCGGGCAGTTCGACCTCGAAGTCGTTGAAGATCTCCTGGAACTTCGGAATGACGAAGTACATGATGCCGGTCACGATCAGGACGGCCACGAAGATGACCGCGATCGGATAGATCATGGCGCCGATGATCCGCCGACGGAGCCGCTGCGCCTTCTCCATGAACGCCGCGAGACGCTGGAGAATGACGTCGAGCACCCCGCCGATCTCGCCGGCGTTGACCATCTTGCAGTAGAGCCGGTTGAACGCCTTGGGATGCTTGGCCATCGCGTCCGACAGCGTGGTGCCGGACTCGATGTCCTCCGCCACCGAGCCGAGGATCGACTTCAGCGACCCCGGCTTCTGCTGCTGTTCGAGGATCTGCACCGAACGAAGGAGCGGCAGACCGGCGTCCTGCAGCGTCGAGAGCTGACGCGTCACCGTGGTCAGCTTCTTCTTGCTGACCCCGCCGATCGCGAGCGCCAGGCCCCCGCCCTTCTTCTTCGCCTTCTTCTTGCCCTCTTTCGCGTCGCCGCGGGCGCCCGACTGCTTGATCTTCTGCTCGCGGACCGAGGTCGGGAAATATCCCTGTCCCTTGATCTGCTGAATCGCCTCCTCGCTCGAGTTGGCGTCCACCGTGCCCTTGACGGGCTTGCCGGCGGAATTCAGTGCTTCGTACGTGAAGGTGGCCATGAACAGCTCCCTGAAGAAACGGACGCAGCGTCCGGTCTGTGCTCGTGCGCCAGGACGCGTCGTGAGGACTCGTCATCGAGGCGCTTCATCCCATCCGACCCTCGGGCCGGCCTCCGCCGACGGCGGCCGTCAATCCTCTTCGTTGAGGGTCTCGCGAATCACTTCGTCAATCGTCGTCTGCCCCTCGTAGATCGAGAGCAGGCCCGACTCCCGCAGCGTCCGCATCCCCGCGCGACGCGCTTCCGCACGCAACACGTTGGTGGACGCCTGCTCCATCACCAGCTCCCGCATCTGGTCGGTCATCTCCATGATCTCGAAGATCGCCCGCCGACCCCGGTAGCCCGAGTGATTGCAGTTCTCACAACCGCGCCCGCGATGGAACACCTGGTTCTCCACCCCCGACCGACGCAACTGAAGCTCCATCAGCTCCTCGTCCGACGGCATGTACTCTTCCTTGCACTTCAGGCAGATCCGACGCACCAGCCGCTGCGCCACGATCGCCTCGATCGTCGCCGTCAGCAGGAACGACTCCACCCCGAGATCCAGCAGACGCAGGATCGACGACGGCGCGTCGTTGGTGTGCAGCGTCGAGAACACGAGGTGACCCGTGAGCGACGCCTGGATCGCAATCTGCGCCGTCTCCAGGTCGCGGATTTCCCCGACCAGAATCACGTCCGGGTCCTGACGCAGGAACGAACGCAGCAGCCGCGCGAAAGTCAGCTCCTGGTCCAGATTGATCTGGCACTGCACCAGCCCGTCAATGTCGTACTCGACCGGATCCTCCGCCGTGAGGATCTTCGTCTCCGGATCGTTCAGCTCGTTCAGACACGCATACAGCGTCGTGGTCTTGCCGGAGCCGGTCGGTCCCGTCACCACCACGATGCCCGACGGCTTCGTGATCAACTGGTTCATCGTCTCCAGCTCGTCGTCACGCATCCCGATCTTGCCGAGACTCAGCTGGACGTTCGAACGGTCCAGCACCCGCATCACGACCGACTCGCCGAACATCGTCGGCAACACGGAGACACGAAGGTCGATCGGCGAGTTGTTCACCGTCAACTCGATGCGGCCGTCCTGCGGCAGACGACGCTCCGCAATGTCGAGATTCGCCATGACCTTGATGCGGGACACGATCGCCAGCGCCAGGTGCGGCGGCGGCGGAATCATCTCGTACAACACCCCGTCGATGCGATACCGCATCTTGAACTCGTCCTCGAACGGCTCGAAATGCACGTCCGACGCCTTGTCCTTGATCGCCTGCAGCAGCACCAGGTTCACCAGCCGGATGACCTTGTTGTCGTCCGCCGCCTGAGCCAGCTCCTCCAGGTCGATCGAGTCGCCGCGCCCCTCCAGGGCCCCCAGCGTCTCCGACGAATCCATCTCCGCCATCACGTCGACCATCGACGAGGTCTTGCTGGCGTACCGCTGCTTCAGGACCGCGTCGATCTGCTCCGGCGGCGCCACCACCGACTCGACCTTGAAGCCCATCAGCAGACGAAGGTCGTCCACCGCCCGGAAGTTGTCCGGACTCTTCATCGCAATCGTGATCTGACGCTTGCCCTCGTCGTATTCGATCGGCACCACCTGGTAGGTGTTCGCCGTCTCCGCCGGCAACGCCTCGATCGCCTCGTCGGAGATCTCGTCCGGATCAATCTCGACCAGCCGCAGACCCGCCTGACCGGCGAGGGCCAGCATCACGTCGCCCTCGTTGATGTAGCCGAGGTCGACCAGCAGCTTGCCCAGCGGCTCCTTGCGGGTGCGCTGCAGCTTCAGCGCCTCCTGCACCTGGTCACGGGTCACCTTGCCGAGCTTCGTCAGCACGCGGCCGATCCGCCGCCCCTTCAGTTCCGCCGGATCAATCGTCGTCAGCGTCTTCGCCATGTCTGTCCTTCAACGGTTGTTCCGCCCGTCCGCCGACCCGTCCCGTCACGCCATCCCCCCGCGACGCAACCCGACCGATCCGATGAACCGAACAACGCTCCTGTCTGCGGCGACGCCTCGATCCGAATCCCCGGCCGGCAGCCTCCCGCAGGAAACCAACCAACCGCGATCCGATCCGACACGCCGCCTCGGGACCGACGGGAGATCCGATCTCCCGCCATGCGGCTGACGCATCCCGGCCCGACACGCCCGGACCATGCCGGACCCGCCTCGCTCGCCGTGCCACGCCCACGCGCGGCCGGCGAACACCGGGAAACCCATGACGCCCGACGGACGCCCGACCTCCAGACACCCCGACTCCGAACCAGTCGGAATCACGTGCCCGATATCAGGTCATCCGCAATCATGGGCCCCTCAGATGCGTCACACAAGGGAAAGTGGCCATTCACGTTGAATGGACACATGGATTATAAATGAAAGACGCGACCCATCGGCCGCGTCTGACAATCTCAGATTAGCTCATTCATGCCATCGCCCATGGGGTGGGGTTCCAGGGTAATCAGGGCCGGCGACGTGCCGGCGGGTCGTGGAGGTGCGGCCCGACCCCCATCCCGGGGTCGGGCGCCGCCGTCGGCCGCGGGGCTCGCGGGCCCGGTCAGGCCTCCTCGGCCTCGTCGAGTTCGGTGCGTCCGATCGAGCCGCCGGCGCGATGGACCTTCTCGGTCAGCTCGCCCGGGTCCTTGCCCTTGTCGATCATCTCGTCCGCCGCGATGATCCCCTCGGTGTACAGCGACCACAGGTGGTCATCCAGCAGCTGCATGCCGAACTTGCGTCCGGTCTGGATCGCGGAGTCGATACGGAAGGTCTTGTTTTCCCGGATCAGGTTGGCGATCGCGGGCGTCACCACGAGGAACTCGTAGCTCGCGACCCGGCCCGGGCGGTCGATCCGCTTGAGCAGCACCTGGCTGAGCACACAGATCAGCGACACCGAGAGCTGCACGCGGACCTGGGCCTGCTGGTTCACCGGGAAGGCGTCGATGACGCGGTTGATCGTGCCGGACGCCCCCGTCGTGTGCAGCGTCGCGAACACGAGGTGGCCCGTTTCGGCCGCCCGGATCGCCGCCTCGATCGTCTCGAGGTCGCGCATTTCGCCGACAAGGATGCAGTCCGGGTCCTGACGCAGCACGCGTCGCAGCGCCTCGGAGAAGCTCGGCACATCGACGCCGACCTCGCGCTGGTTGACCACTGACTTCTTGTGGTAGTGGTAGTACTCGATCGGGTCTTCGCAGGTCACGATGTGGCGATCGAGGTTGTCGTTGATGTAGTCGATCATCGTCGCCAGGGAGGTCGTCTTTCCCGAGCCGGTCGGTCCGGTGACGATGAACAGACCCCGAGGGCGTCGGATCAGCTCCTTGCAGATGGGCGGAAGGCCGATCTGCTCGAAGGTGAGCAGCTTGTTGGGGATGAGGCGGAGAACGATCGCGATGTCGCCGCGCTGTCGGAAGACCGCGACGCGGAAGCGAGCCTCGGTGCCGTAGGCGAAGCCGAAGTCACACGAGCCTTCTTCCTGGAGTTCCTGCTGGGCGCGTTCGGGGGTGATCGCCTTCATGAGGGCGACCATGTCGTCGGAGTCGAGCACCTTGGTGTCGAGGTTCCGCAGCGTGCCGTTGAGCCGCAGGGTCGGCTTGCGTCCGACCGTCAGGTGAAGGTCGGAGGCGTTCTGCCGGATGACGGTGTCGAGCAGGCGGTCAATCTGGATGGAAGACATCGTTGGGTTTCCTGGACGGCGGGCCGGGCCCGCAGGGAGTCAGTGGTCCGTGGCCGCTCAGCGGTCCTGCAGCACGGTGGCGGTCTCGTCGGCCTGGGCGAAGCGGGCGATTTCTTCCGGCGTGGTCTTGCCGGCGAGGATCTTGATCTTTCCGTCGCCGAGCAGGTTGCGCATGCCCGTGCGCTCCGCCGCGTCGCGGATGCGTCCGATCGACGCCTGTTCGAAGGCGAGTTCGCGGATTTCGCTGTTCATCTGCAGCAGTTCGAAGATGCCCTTCCGCCCGCGGTAGCCGATGCCGCCGCACGCGCCGCACCCGACCGCCTTGCAGACCGTCCCGTTCAGCCGCTCCTCCTCGCTGATGTCCACCAGCCGCAGGAGACGCCGGTCCGGATCGGGATCCGGCTGCTTGCACTTGTCGCACAGGATGCGGATCAGCCGCTGGGCGAGAATCGCCTGCACCGAACTCGCGGCGAGGAACGGCTTCACGCCCATGTCGATCAGACGCGTGATCGCCGACGGCGCATCGTTCGTGTGCAGCGTCGAGAACACCAGGTGGCCGGTCAGCGCGGCCTGGATCGCGATCTCCGCCACTTCGTAGTCGCGGATTTCACCGACGAGCACGATGTTCGGGGCCTGACGCAGCATCGCCCGCAGAATCGAGGAGAACGTCAGCCCGATGCTCTCCCGCACCTGGCACTGGTTGATCCCGGTGAAGTTGTATTCGACCGGGTCCTCCGCGGTGATGATCTTGCGGTCCGGACGGTTCAGCACGTCCAGCGCCGAATACAGCGTGGTCGTCTTGCCCGAACCGGTCGGACCCGTCACGAGGAAGATGCCGTTCGGACGCCGGATGATCCGGTTGAAGTCCTCCAGCATGTCCGGCTCGAAACCGAGATTCACCAGACCGATCTTCACCGAGTCCGGACGCAGCACACGCAGCACGATCGATTCGCCGTGGTACGCGGGACAGCAGCTCACACGGAAGTCGATCTGCTCCCCGTCGACCGGCATCTTGATGCGGCCGTCCTGCGGAACACGCTTCTCCGCGATGTTCACCCCCGCCATCAGCTTCGTGCGGGCCAGCAACGCCGACTGCATTCGCTTCGGCAGGTTGTCGCGAATGTGACAGACGCCGTCGATGCGATACCGCAGCAACACCCGGTCCGCCATCGGCTCGATGTGGATATCCGACGCCCGACCCCGCACCGCTTCCGTGATGATCCGCGACACGAGCCGGATGATCGGCGCGTCCTCGCCCGCCGAAATGTCGACCGAAGAGTCGATCGACCGGTCCACCGTCACGTCGACCGACTCCGTGACCAGCGACTCCTCGGAGAACATCCGACTCGCCGCCGCCTCCTTGCCGCCGTCGATGAAGTTCTTGATCGCGGTGCGCGGCGCCAGCGCCGTGTCGATCTCGCAGTTCAGCCGGAACCGCAGGAGATCCAGCAGCTCCAGGTTCATCGGATCGTGAATCACGACCTTCAGCCGGCCGTTGGTCTTGCTCAGCGGCAGCACGAGGTGCTTCTTCACCACGTCGTCCGGCACCAGCGACAGGTCGACGTCCTCCGACGCTTCCGGCGCGTCGAGATTGACGTACTCCATGTCGAACTGCGCGGCGAGCGCCTTCGTCACGTCCTCTTCGGAGCAGATGCCCGCTTCGACCAGCGCCTCCCCGATTCGCTTGGCGGTGCCCTGGGCGATCCCCAGGCCCTGCTGAATCTGCTCCTCGGTGACCACGCCCCATTCGACGAGGATCTCACCAAGTTTCTTGCGCTTGCGAGCCATCGGACCTCCAGGCCTGCGTCATTCCTCGACGCCCGAGTGACGCCGAACAACGTAGTATGAGCGGACGCGACGACGCCATCAAGCACGCCGCGGCCTCTCTTCTGAAAACCGCACCGGGAGCCCGGGTCTCGACCCGACATCCCCGTCCCGACCGACGCACCGCGGCGCCGACGAAACCCGCCCCGCCGCTCGCCCTCGAAACGACCCATTCGCCCGCCGACGATGACCACGCCCCCCGCCGACGCCAGACGCCTGCTCATCACCGCCGGCCCCACGTGGGAGCCGATCGACGCCGTGCGCTATCTCGGCAATCGATCCTCCGGCCGCATGGGCGTCGCCCTCGCCGAAGCCGGCGCCGCCGCAGGATACAGCACAACGCTCCTCCTCGGCCCGACCGGCCGGACCGTGGCCAATGATTCGGGCGTCGTCGTCGAACGGTTCCAGACCACGGCCGAACTTGAAGCCCTTCTCGCCCGCCGCTGGCCGGACCACGATGTGCTCATCATGGCCGCCGCCGTCGCCGATTATCGCCCCGTGGACGCGGATCCCGCGGCCAAGCTCCGACGTGAGCCCGAGGGCCTGACCCTTCACCTCGCGCCCACGCCCGACCTCCTCGCCGGACTTCGTGAGATGACCCGACCAGGCCAGATCACGATCGGCTACGCGCTGGAACCAGCGCGGGGACTGATGGCGGTCGCCAAACGCAAACTGGAGCGGAAGGGCCTCGACGCGATCGTGGCGAATCCGCTGGAGACCATGGACGCCGCGACGATCGACGCCGTGCTGCTCGATCGGACCGGCGTGGTGCACCGTCCGGAGAACGCCGCGGGGGGGCTGGAAAAGACCGCCTTCGCCGCCTGGCTGATCGACCGGATCCCCCATCTCCGCGACCTTCCTCCCCGGCCCGATCACGTGCCCGGCTGATCGGGGCGTCGGCCGCCGGACGCGGATTCCCGGACCGGACCTGCGCGACAACCCCCCGACAACCCGCACGGTCGGAACTGCGTGCGCTATGGTCGCCGCGCTGACTGAATGCGGCCCGTCGGCGGTCCGACAATTTCCGCGATGACGAGCGGATGGCGTCTCCAGGGAAGGAGGCGTCCGCGTCATCCGTCGCTCCCAGGGCGACGCGTCGATTCGCCGAGATCGCATCGGGCCGATACGCTACCGCCGGAGTCAGGAGCCTCAGCTGCCCTGACGTCCCCCGGCGCGGCCCCGGAGGACGTCATGAGCACGCATTTCGCCGCCCATATGCCCCACCCCGCCCACGATCACAAGCTCTCGCCGCTCGCGTGGCTTGCCATCGTCGCCGGTGCGGTGGCGATGCTCCTGGTGATGTACAACCACCTCGCCCACGCGGGCGAGGCCCACGGCGGCGACCACACGCACGCCCCGCATCTGTGGCAACTGGGCGTTCTGCCCTTCGTCGGCATCCTCGGGTGCATCGCGGTGCTCCCCCTGATCCCGAAGACGAGCCACTGGTGGGAAAGCAACCGCAACCGCCTCGGCGTCGCCCTCATCTGCGCGGGTCTGACGCTGTTGTTCTACCTGCTGGTCACGCCCGAGCATCCGTTCGAGAAGATCATGCTCGTCCTCGATCACGCGATCGCGGCGGAGTACATCCCGTTCATCGTGCTGCTGTTCTCGTTGTACGTGATCTCCGGCGGCATCAACCTGCAGGGCGATCTCCAGGCGCACCCCGGCACCAACGCGGCGTTCCTTGCGATCGGGGCCGCCATCGCCAGCTTCATCGGCACCACCGGCGCGAGCATGCTGCTCATCCGCCCGCTGCTCCAGACCAACCGCGAACGGAAGCACGTCGCGCACACCGTCGTCTTCTTCATCTTCCTCGTCAGCAACATCGGCGGCACGCTGCTTCCGATCGGCGACCCCCCGCTGTTTCTCGGCTTCCTGTACGGCGTGCCGTTCTTCTGGACGCTGAACCTGTGGGTCGAGTGGGCGGTGTGCTGCGTGATCCTGCTCGCGATCTACTTCGTCTGGGACACCCTCGTGTACCAGAAGGAATCGATCAAGGACATCCAGCGCGACCGCACGGAACGCAAGCCGCTGCGGCTCACCGGCTGGCTCAACATGCCGCTGCTGCTCGGCGTCGTGCTCTGCGTGGCGTTCATCAAGCCCGGCGAGCCCTTCCTCGGTATGGAAGCCGTCGTGCCGCCGGCCTTCGCCCGTGAGTTCATGATGCTCGTCCTCGTGGGCCTCTCGCTCTGGCTGACGAAGAAGTCGATCCGCGAGGCGAACAAGTTCAACTACCACGCGATCCTCGAGGTCGCGGCCCTCTTCCTGGGCATCTTCATCGCCATGCAGGTGCCGCTCGAGGTCCTCAAGGCCAACGGCGTCGCCCTCGCCGAGATCTTCAATCAGCCGTGGCACTTCTTCTGGGCCACGGGCGGCCTCTCGGCCTTCCTCGACAACGCCCCGACCTACGTCGTGTTCTTCGAACTCTCCAAGGAAATCCCCGTCGCCGAAGGCACGGCGATGCTGGAGCTGCAGAAGGAAGGCGCCGGCGACATCCCGCTCGGCTTCCTCATCGCGGTCAGCCTCGGGGCCGTGTTCATGGGCGCGATGACCTACATCGGGAACGGTCCGAACTTCATGGTGAAGTCCATCGCCGAACAGTCCGGCGTGAAGATGCCGAGCTTCTTCGGGTACATGGTGAAGTACTCGATTCCGGTGCTCGTGCCCGTGTTCATCCTGATCACGCTCATCTTCCTCATCTGATCGCGCGGCCCGGGTCAAGGGGGCGGGCCGACGGGGAAGCCCCGTGGCGTGCCGCGTGAGTTCCACAGACAGGGACTTCATCGTCCTCGGGGCCCCCACCCGCCGGCGCCTCACCGGACTCGTCATGGGCGACACCGCGACGACCATGCGCCGCACGTCGTCGATCGCCGTCTCCCCGACGCCGTCGACGTCAGGACGGCTCGATCCGGTCCGTCGGCGCGGCACGACCCGAACGGCGTCACCGGCTAGAATGCCGGAATGTCCGAACCCGCCGCCCGTTCCGACGCCGCGATCGCCGTGACCGTGAACGGCGAGCCCCGCACGATCGCCGCCGACGCCACCGTCGCGACGCTGCTCGCCCACCTTGGTCTCGCCGGTGCGCCGTGCGCGGTCGAAGTGAACCGCGACGTCGCGCCGAAGGCGACGCATCCCACGCACATGCTTGCCGACGGCGACGTCATTGAGATCGTCACCCTCGTGGGCGGCGGCTGAATCCTGCTGGAGTCCTCATGACCACCGCGACCAATCCCCCGCCCGTCGTCACCCCCGCCCCCGAGCCGCTGACCGTCGGTCGGTTCACGCTGACCAGCCGCCTCGTCGTCGGCACCGGCAAGTACGAACGCTACGAACTCATGACCGAGGCGCTCGACGCCTCCGGCGCGGATGTCATCACCGTGGCCGTCCGACGCGAACGACTCGTCGACGCCGAGGGCCGCTCGCTGCTCGATTTCATCGACACGTCGCGCTACACCATCCTGCCGAACACCGCGGGCTGCTTCACCGCCGACGACGCGGTGCGCGTCTCCCGCCTCGGCCGCGAGCTGCTCAGCCAGCTCGACAACCCCGGCCAGCACTGGGTCAAGCTGGAGGTCCTCGGCGACAAGAAGACGCTGCTCCCCGACCCCGTCGGGACGCTCGAAGCGTGCAAAACGCTCGTCAAGGACGGCTTCGACGTGCTGTGCTACTCGAGCGACGACCCGATCATGGCCGCGCGTCTGCGCGACGCCGGCGCGGCGAGCGTCATGCCGGCCGGCAGTCCCATCGGGTCGGGCCGGGGTGTCGCCAACCCCGCCGCGATCGCGATCATCCTCGAACTGCTCAAGGATCCCGCCCACGGCGGCGACCCGCATTACCCCGTGATCGTCGACGCCGGCGTGGGCGCCCCGAGCGATGTTGCGATCGCGATGGAAATAGGCGCGGACGGCGTGCTGTTGAATACAGGCATCGCCCACGCGGCGGACCCCGTCCGGATGGCCCACGCCATGCGGACCGCCTGCGATGCGGGATACCACGGCTTCCGGGCCGGTCGCATCCCGCAACGCCGGTACGCAACGGCGTCCAGCCCGTGGGAAGGGGTGATTTCGTACATCCCCGGCGAGTGATGCGCGTCGGGCGTCAGGTCAGGAGACCATCCCATGACCACTGAACCCACACCCATCGCTGAAACGACCGACAACGAACGCATCGAGGCCTTCCTTGACGGCGGCCCGTTCGCGGTGGTCGGCGCCTCGACCAATCGCGAAAAGTACGGGAACAAGGTGCTGCGGGCGTATCTGCAGAACGACAAGCCCGTGCATGCGATCAATCCGCGGGCGGATGAGATCGAGGGCGTGAAGTCGTACCCCAGCCTGTCGGATCTTCCCGAAGTCCCGCACGGCGTCTCGATCATCACGCCGCCGAAGATCACGGAGCAGGTGATCGACGAAGCGATCCGTCTGGGGATCAGGCACATCTGGCTGCAGCCCGGCGCGGAGCACGACGAGGCGATCGAGCGTGCGCTCGCCGCCGGCGTGAACGTGATCGCGCACGGGCCATGCGCACTGGTGGTGATGGGATATTCGGAACGCTGATTCCGCGTAGGCTGGGCCCCCGGCCCAACATCGAATCACCTTCATTGCACATCCGTGTTGGCCGGGGGCCCAACCTACGAAAACAGGACGCCGCTCCGCGCGGCGTCCTGTCGTATGAACACAAACTCCGAAGACGCGATCAGTCCTCGTCTTCCTGCGGCTTGAACTCCGCCACCACCTGCTGCTGTACGTTCGGCGGCGTGGCTTCGTCGTGGCTGTACTCCATCGTGTAGGAGCCCGCCCCGCCGGTGATCGACTTCAGCTGCGAGGCGTAGGTCATGACCTCGGAGAGCGGTGCCTCCACCGTGACGATCGCCTGGTTGCCGGGGAGCATCTCGGTGCCCTGGATGCGGCCGCGCCGACCCGAAATGTCGGACGAAATGTCGCCGATCATGTCCGCCGGAACCGTGATGTCCATGTGAACGATCGGCTCCAGCAGCACCGGACGCGCCTTCTGCACCGCATCGATGAACGCGCGGCGGCCCGCCGTCATGAACGCGACTTCCTTCGAGTCCACCGGGTGATGCTTGCCGTCGTACACCGCGACCTTGATGTCCTGCATCGGGTAGCCGGCGATCGCCCCCTCCTGCATCACGCGGCGGATGCCCTTCTCGATCGCGGGCATGAACTGCTTCGGCACCGATCCGCCGAACGTGTCGTCCACGAACAGCAGGCCGTCGACCACGCCTTCCTCTTCGCCGTTCAACGGCTCGACCCGGAGATACACCTCGCCGAACTGCCCGGCCCCGCCGGACTGCTTCTTGTGGCGGTGGTGCCCCTCGGCCTTGGAGGTGATCGTCTCCTTGTACGCCACCTTGGGCGGACTCGTGTCGACCTCGACGCCGTAGACGTCCTTGAGCAACCGCAGCTTGAACCGCAGGTGCAGATCGCCGAGACCGCGAATGACCAGCTCCCCGGTCGTCGCCACCCGCTCGGTGGTGAACGTCGGGTCTTCTTCGTCCATCTTGCGGAGGGCGTCGCCGATCTTCGTCTCGGCCCCCTTGCTCGTGCCCTCGATCGCGAGCCCGTACATCGGCTTCGGGAGCGGTACGGGATCGAGCCGCAGCGAACCGCCGTGCTCGGAGGAGTGGATCACGCTGTTGTAATGCAGTTCGTCGACCTTGGCGACGGCGCCGATGTCGCCGGGGATGAGCGACTCGCACTCCGCGTGATTCTTGCCCTGCAGCTTGAAGATGTGCGCCATCCGCACGCCCTTCTTGCCGTCGTCGATGATCGGCGTCTCGCCGGCAGTGAGCGTCCCCTGGTGAACGCGGAACACCGCGAGCTTGCCGACGAAGGGGTCGGACGAAATCTTGAACGTGTGCGCGATCAGCGGCTTGTCCGGGTCCGCCTCGACCGTGACGTCCTCCTTCGAACCGTCCTCGGCGATCGCGACGAACGGACGCGGATTGCCTTCCTTCGGATTCGGACACAGCTTCTGGATGATGTCGGTCAACTCCGTCACCCCGACGTTCTCACGGCCCGACGCGAAGCAGATCGGAATCAGGTGCGCTTCCCGCAGCGCCCGCTCGAACGGATCGTGCAGCTGCGCGGGCGTGACCTCGCCCGACTCGAGGTACTGCGTCATCAACGCTTCGTCGATCTCGACGACCTGATCGATGATCGCCGTATGGAAATCGCCGACCGACCCGAGATCGCTGTCGCCCTCGGCGTTCTGGAAACAGTCGACCACGCCCGTTCCCCCGCCCGTCGGCAGGTTGATGCACTTGCACTCGGAGCCGAAGCTCTCCTCGATCGCCCCGAGGAGTCCCGGCAGGTCGCCCTCCGCGTCGATCTTGTTCACGACGATCAGACACGGCAGCCGACGCGCCTTCGCCAGACGCACCAGCCGACGCGTCACCGTCGTGATGCCGGAGTTGGCGTCGATCATCACCAGCACCGTCTCCACGCCGGGGAACGTGCTGATCGCGGCGCCGAGGAAGTCGCTCGCGCCCGGCGTGTCAATCAGGTTGATGTGCGCGCCGTTGTGATCGAAGTGCACCACCGCGCTCTCGAGACTGTGATCCGCCACCTTCTCGAGGTCCGTGTAGTCGCAGACCGTGTTGTGATCCTCCACCCGCCCCGGACGCCCGATCACCCCGGCGTTCGCGAGCATCTGCTCGATCAGGGTCGTCTTGCCGGCGCCCTTGGCGCCGACGAGCACAAGGTTGCGGATGTCCTCCGTCGTGTACTTGGGCATGTCTGGTCAACTCCTCGCCGCGGCGAACCGCCCGGACCGGGCCGGACGTTGGTCTTCTGGGAAACTGAACCCCCATCATACCGGAACCGACCCCGCCGGCGCAAGGCGGACCCCCAGGGCGCGACGGCGGACAACCACCCCCGTCGCCCCATCAATCCCCGAACGGACGCGGGACCCGCCTTACCGGCCCCCCGCCCGCCGCACGCCGGTCAGCCGCATCGACAGAAACAGTTCATCCGTCGAGTCCGGGGCGTACATCTCGATCTCCAGCGTGTCCGGCCCGGTCAACCGCATCACGTTCCGGAACGGACGGTTCCGACGGTCCAGCGGAATGTCGTCGTACACCCCGGTCAGGACGATCGCCGATGACGACTCGTCCCAGACGCCCGTCGACGACATGAACTGCGTGCCGCTGTTGTCGATCCAGAGCGATTCGTATTCGCCCCGGTACGCGTTGTAGCCCATCAGGTCCTCGCCCCGCAGACGACCGCCCTCCATCCGCAGATCGTACCGGCCCCGCACGTACCGGCCCTCGAAGAGCGACTCGTACGTCACTTCGCCGGCGCCGGTTTCGCGTGGCGCCCCGGGCCACATCCAGTACTCGTACGTGAAATCCCACGTTCCCGTCAGCCGCGCCAACGGTTCGTGCCCCGCCCCCGCCCGCACGAGTTCCGCCCAGGCCGGCGTGAAGGCGGGATCCAGCACGTCAACCGGCGAGGCGTCGGACGACGTCGTGTCCGAGGTCTGGTTCGCGGCGCAGCCGATCAGCGCGGTCATCGCCGCGCCGGCGGTGAGGCGGAGCCATCCGGTCGTCATTGCTCGTCGTCGCACGCGCGGTCTCCTTGTCATGGCGATGGAATTGTGCCACGAAACCGCGGGGTCCGCCCGAAACCCGCCCGTCGCGACCGGTATCATCCCCGCATGCCCGACGACTGCTCCGCGAACACGACCATCGCCCTCCGCGTCGTCATGATGCCGCGCGACACCAATTCGTACGGCACGATCTTCGGCGGCGTGGTGCTCTCGTACATCGACCAGGCGGGGTTCATCGAGGCCCGTCAGCACGGACAGCACCGCTGGGTCACGGCGTCCGTCGATCGCGTGGACTTCCACGCCCCCGTGCATGTCGGCGACGTGGTCAACTTCCGCACCACGACCAAACGCGTCGGCACGACTTCCGTCTCCGTGCTCGTCTGCGTCGAGGCCGAACGCTACCTCACCGGCGACACCGTGCTCGTCACCGAGGCGGTGCTGACCATGGTCGCCGTCAACGCGGCGGGCAAGTCGATTCCCCACAACAGCCCCCCCTCCGTCGGGGCCGGCGCCGGCCAGGCGTGACCGTCTTCGGCCGACCAGCCCGGCTCGGCGTCCTGATCTCCGGCGGCGGACGCACGCTCCTCAATCTCGGCGATGAGATCGACGCGGGACGACTCGACGCCGTCATCCCCATCGTCGTCGCTTCCCGCCCCGACATCGCCGGGGTCGAACGGGCCAAACAGCGCGGCCTGCCGGTCTTCGTCGCCGCCCGCGACGACTATCCCGACCCCGCGACCCGGGACGAGGCGATCCTCCGCGTCCTCGACGACGCCGACCTCGACCTGATCCTGCTCGCGGGCTATCTGCGAAGATTCCCGGTGACCGAGCGGTGGCGGGGAAGGGTTTTGAACATCCATCCGGCCCTCCTGCCCGAATACGGAGGCAGGGGCATGTTCGGCGACCACGTCCACGCCGCGGTCCTCGCGTCCGGCGACCCGGAATCAGGGTGCACCGTGCATCTGGTCGATGACGAGTACGACACCGGACCGATCCTGCTCCAGCGGCGGTGTCCCGTCCGTCCCGACGACACCGTGGAGACCCTCGCCGCCCGTGTCTTCGAAGAGGAGCGTCTCGCCTACCCGGACGCCCTCCGACGAATCCTTGATGGCCATATCAGGCCATGGGAATGAAACGGGGCGGGGCGCGGGTTGAGAGGGATGGATCCCCCACACGCATCGTAGAATGAGTCTGATATGACAAGACTTCCCACGTTCGTCGCCGCCCTCGTCCTTGGCCTCCTCAGTTGCGGCTGGGTCGCGGCGTCCGCCGGTCCGGACGACCATCCGCCGGGGGCCCGGGCCGCGATCTTCGACGCCTTCGCCCGGAAGGACTTCGCGGCGGCCGACCGGCTGATCGACGCGTGGCTCGAGCGGGATCCCCGCGACATCACGATGCTCTACAACTCCGCCTGCGCGAACGCCCAGGTCGGCGCGCTCGACGAGGGCGCCGATCGGCTCCTCGACGCGATCAAGGCGGGCTACCGGGACTTCGATTATCTCAGCAAGGATCCCGACCTCGAACCCCTCCGCGGGCACGAGGTCTACCAGGCGATTCAGGAGGCCGTCCGACGCGTCGAACGACGCGGTCGACGAGATCGCGGCGGACGCTTCAACCGTCCCGGACGCACCGCCTTTGACTACTGGCGCGATCGGTACGGCGAAGAGGACTACATCTACGCCAAGGACGAGGAGCACAACCTCGCTTACGCCGCGGCGCTGGACGAGGTCTCGTTCCGCGAGATGCAGGACATGCTTTACAAGCAGGCGGAATACCTGCTGGAGCACTTCTTCGACGGTCCTCCGGAGCGCGAGGCTCTGGTGGCGATTCCCACGCCCCGGCATGCGGACGAACTGCTCGACCGGCCGCAGGTCGGCGGGCTGTACGAACCGGATCGTCGTCGACTGATCGCGCGCAACATCGGCGGCAGCCTCCGGCACGAGTTCTTCCACCTGATGCACCATGCGCACATGCGGAAGCTCGACCAGCGTCACACGCTGTGGATGCAGGAGGGCATCGCGTCGTTGTTCGAGGATTACACCCTGAGCGACAACGGACGCATCCGCTTCCTTCCGAACGAACGCCTGAACGTCGCCCAGCGGGTGGTTCGGAGCGGGCGGCATCCGGACTGGAATGAACTCTTCACGATGGGATCGCGTCAGTTCATGGGACGCGCGACCGTGCACTATCCGCTGACGCGGACGATCTTCCGGTACGTGGCGGAGCGCGGCAAGCTCCCGCAGTGGTATGCGACGTACGTCGACACCTACCACGAGGATCCGACCGGACGCAAGGCGTTCGAGGTCGCCTTCGGCCGTCCGCTCGAGGACATCGAGCGCGGCTGGCGGAACTGGCTGCTGCGGCAGCCGCCGGTCGACACCGTGGTCCGCGAGGGCGATGCGTCGCTCGGCGTGGAGATCGGCATCCAGGCCGCGAACGACGGCGTGCTCGTCACGGGCATCTTCGCGGACTCCGGAGCCGCCGCGGCGGGTCTGCAGGCGGGCGACGTGCTCGTCTCGATCGACGGGATTCAGACCCGAAGCTCGGCCGAATTGCGCACGATCATCGCCTCGAAGCGGGTCGGCGATCGGGTCGAGGTCCGTCTCCGGCGCGGCCGCGACTACGTGAACAAGCAGGTCACGCTGCGTCCGCTCGGTCGCCAGCGTCTGTAACCGGCGATCGCAGGTCGAATCGGCCCGGGATCGCGGGCGTGGAATCGTGGCGATTCCGTCCGCGACGGACTACACTCAGGGTGACACGTCGTCGGCGCACGGGCCGGACGAGTCCGGCCGGCGGTGCACGACATCGACCGGGCCGCGCGTCCGCATCGCGTCCGGCGACAAGCCCCGAGCTGAGGTTCAATGAGCCAGAGCAACCCCCGGACGTTTTCGTCTGACTTCAAGCGTTTTTTCGTTCGCGGGCTGGTGGTGCTGCTTCCGTCGATCCTGACGCTGTGGATCGTCGTGCAGGCGTACCGTTTCATCGACAACAACATCGCCGAACCGATCAACGTGGGGATCCAGGCCGCGCTCGGTCAGAGCGCGAAGTTCTCCGCGCCGCTGCGCGAGATGTTCGATCCCTCCCAGGAACGCCTCACCGAAGGCGTGGCGGAAGCCGTGCGGAGCGCGAAAGGGACGGTCAATCGGGAGGCGATTACGGCCCAGGTGCGGGGCCGTCTGCGGGCCGAGAACATCCGGACGTGGTGGGACGTGCGGTGGTACATGGACCTGATCGGGCTCGTCGTCGCGATCATCTCGGTCTACATCGCCGGACGCCTGCTCGGGGGTTTCGTGGGTCGCTCGCTCTACCGCAAGGTCGAGGACCTCATCACGTCGCTGCCCGTGTTCAAGCAGGTCTATCCGTCCGTGAAGCAGGTCGTCGATTTCCTGTTCGGCTCGGAAAAGATCAAGTTCAACCGCGTGGTGGTCGTTGAGTATCCTCGGAAGGGCATCTGGTCCGTCGGCTTCATGACCGGAGACACCATGCGCGCCATCAAGGCATCATCCGGCGATTCGGTGACGGTGTTCATCCCGAGCTCGCCGACGCCCTTCACCGGCTACACGATCACCGTCCCCGCGACCGACATCCGCGAACTGCCGATCACCGTCGACGAGGCGTTGCGGTTCACGGTCAGCGGCGGGGTCCTCGTGCCGACGAGCCAGGTCGACACCGAGAATCGGAGCACGCTGATCCCCATTCCCCCCGCCGCCGACGCACGTGACGTCGGCGACGACCCGCCGGACGCCCGGGAGGAGCCGTCCGCCGCTGATTCGAACCAGTCCCGCCGCGACGCGGGCTGACACCCAATCTGGACCCCCCGGACGTCCGCGGACGCCCCGGAAGGAGAGGACTGCATGGAAATCAAAGTGACCGCGAAGCACATGGATCTCACGCCCGCGATCGAGGAATACGCGGTGAAGAAGATGGACAAGCTCCGGCGATTCTTTGACCGAATCCTGCAGGTTGAGGTCATCGTTGACCGAACGAAGAACGAATACAGCGTGGAGATCATCACCGACGTCGAAGGTCACAACGACTTCATTGCGACGGCCACCCACGAAGACCTCTACGCCGGCGTCGATCTCGCCCTGGACCGCGCGGTGCGGCAGATTCACGATTACAAGAGCAAGCTCCGGGACAACAAGCACAACCAGCCCACCGGGGGCGCGGGCATCCAGTAAGGAAACGCGGATCATGAAGCTCCTGGACATCGTCGTCAAAGACGCCATCCTGCCCCAGCTCCAGTCGAACGAGCGGGACGCCGCGATCGGCGAAATCGTCGACGCCATGGTCGCCGCCGGCGCCCTCACCCCGGAACTGCGGGACGAACTGGTCGACGCCCTCATCAAGCGGGAGGAACGGGGCTCGACCGGCTTCGGCCACGGCGTCGCCGTGCCTCACGTCAAGCACGCGGCGATCAACGAACTCGCCGTCGCCGTCGCCATCAGCTCCGGCGGCGTCGACTTCAACGCGCTCGACCGACAGCCCGTCCACTCCATCTTCCTGCTGCTCAGCCCCGAGGCCGAACGGGAAGCCCATCTCGACGCCATGCAGGCCATCTTCGGGCATCTCGGCCAGCCGACCTTCCGACGCTTTCTTCGCCAGGCCGAGGACCGGGAGGCCATTCTCACCCTCCTGACCGAAGCCGACGCCAACAGCCCCGTCCGCTGACCCGACCGCCCGAGCTCGTCGCCCCCTCTCGACCGATCACGTCGTCGCTTGACGGCTCCACCTGCTTGTCGCGACAATCCCCCCCGTGACCGACGCCGCGAGCGCCACGCTGACCATCGTCAACCGCCTGGGACTCCACGCGCGGCCGGCGATGATGTTCGTCGAGGAAGCCAGCCGGTTCAACGCGGATATCCGCGTCCGACGAGAAGATCAGACTGAGGAAATCGACGGCAAGTCGATCATGCAACTCATGATGCTCGCCGCGACCCAGGGCACGAACCTCATCGTCACCGCCGCCGGCGACGACGCATCCGACGCCCTGGTCGCCCTCGACGCCCTCGTCAGCTCCCGCTTCGGCGAGGAATGACGCCGCCCCGCCGTCGCCCGGTCGGTAGAATCCTCCCGCCATGGGTCAACTCGTCCTCGGTCTCCGCAGCCTGCTCGTCCGCATCACGATCTTCGTGGTGATGGCCGCCCTGCTCGCGTGGGCCCTGGGCGGCACCCTCTTCCCCCGGCCCGAGGTCGCGGCCCGACCCGGCGCGACCTTCGCCGACGCCGAGTGGCGATGGGAAGTCCTCGTGGGCGGACGCGACCCCGGCATGACGTGGCGGCTGGTCCGCGCCGCCGACCGACGCGCGGTCGCCATCCAGGAGGGAGCGATCCTCGACGCCGCCCGGCTCGTCGTCACCACGGACGCCCTCGTCACGGCCTATCGCGACGGGGCGGGCTGGCGGCTCATCTGGTTCGACGCGGCGGGGACCGCGACCCGCTCCATCACCGGCCTCGACCGCCTGGCGGTCGAGTGGCAGCTCGCCCGGCTCGAACAGGGTCTGCCCATCGAGGCCGAGTCCGCGATTCGGAACAAAAGACCGCACGCCGATGACCCGATACAGAAAGAGACGCTCCCTCGCGTCCCGTAATCGTCGCGCCCCGCCACTTCCGGATCGCCCGCCCATGCAGAACATCGAGTTCAAGGCCGAACTTCGCGACCTCGACGCCGCGGCGGTCCAGTGCGAGGCCCTCGGCGGCGCCTACATCGGCCGGCTCATCCAGACCGACACCTACTTCCGTCTGCCTGACGGTCGCCTCAAGCAACGCGAACAGGAAGGGCACGACACCGAGTGGGTCTTCTACCACCGGCTCGATCGGGTCCGTCCCCGCATGTCGAACTACACGATCCTCACCGACGCCCAGGCGAAGCGTCGCTGGGGCACGCACTCCCTGCGCGAGTGGGTTCGGGTGCACAAGACCCGCGATCTCTGGATGCTGGAGAACGTCCGCGTCCATCTCGACGCCGTCGATCGCCTCGGGACGTTTCTCGAGTTCGAAGCGCAGGTCTCCCGCACCTACGGCGTCGAAGCGTGCCATCGACGGCTCAAGGAGCTCCGCGATATCTTCGCCCCGGTGCTGGGCGAAGCGGTCGCCGTGAGCTACAGCGATCTCATGGAGCAGACGCTCGCCGGCTCCGGCGCCGAAGGCTGAGGCCGACCGCCCCCCGAGAATCCACGACCCGCCGTACAATCGCGACCCCTGACCGTCAGGTCGAAGGAGACCGCGATGCCGATGTCATTCCGCGCGCCGATGGGATGCGCGCTCATCACGTTCGCCCTCACGCTGGGCGGCCTCGCCGCCAGCGCGCCGGCGGACACGACCGCGTTCATCAACGCGACGATCCTCCCGATGGACGGACCGCCGATCGAAGGCGGCGTGCTGCTGGTCGAGAACGATCGCATCGCGGCGGTCGGCCCCGGCCCGTCCGTGGCGATTCCCGACGACGCCGAGATCCGCGACTGTACGGGCCGCGTGATCATGCCCGGCCTCGTCTGTACGCACAGCCACGTGGGCGGCGTCTCCGGCGGCGACGGGTCCGAACCGATCCAGCCCGCGGTCCGCGTCTCCGACTCGATCAACGTGCTCGACGCCGGCTTCATGCGGGCCCGAGCGGGCGGCCTGACGTGCCTCAACATCATGCCGGGCTCCGGCCACCTCCTGAGCGGGCAGACGGTCTACGTCAAGCTCCGGGACGTGAAGACGATCGAGGCCGCGACCATCCGCGACGACGACGGGAACGCTCTCGGCGGCGTCAAGATGGCGAACGGGACCAACCCCCAGGGCGCCCCGCCGTTCCCCGGCACCCGGGCGAAGGCGGCCTCGCTGGTCCGACGCGAGTTCCTGAAGGCCGAGGACTACGCCGCGCGACGCGAACGCGACGAAGACACTCCCCGCAGTCTCCGCTACGAACCGCTCGTGGACGCGATGCAGGGCCGGACCGTGGTGCATCACCACACGCACCGTCACGACGACATCATGACGGTGCTTCGTCTCTCGCACGAGTTCGGCTTCCGCGTCGTTCTGCATCACGTCAGCGACGGGTGGAAGGTCGCCGACGAGATCGCGGCGGCGGGAGCCCCGTGCTCGATCATCCTGGTCGACAGTCCGGGCGGAAAGCAGGAGGCGCTCGACGTCTCCTACGAGACCGGCCGCATTCTCGAGGAAGCCGGCGTTCTCGTCGCGTTCCATACCGACGATTACATCACTGATTCGCGACTCTTCTTCCGCATGGCCGCGCTCGCGGTGCGGGCCGGCATGTCGCGCGAGGGCGCCCTCCGGGCGCTGACGCTGCACGGCGCGATGATGCTCGACCTCGACGACCGCACCGGCTCGCTCACCGCCGGGAAGGACGCGGACTTCATCATCCTCGATGGCGATCCCCTCTCCGTCTACACGAAGGTGCTCGAGACCTTCGTCGAAGGCGAACGCGTCTTCGATCGCGCCAACCCCGACCACCGGCTCTTCGCGGTCGGCGGCTTCGGGGCAGGCCACGAGCAGGAGCCCTACTTCTGCTGCTTCGGACGCCGGCAACAACAACAGCAGCAGCAGGAGGCGGGCGAATGAAGACACTGTCCATCATCGTCGTCATTCTCGCCGCCGCCGCGACCGCCCGCGCCCAGACCCTCGTCGTGCGCGGCGACATCGTGCACACCATGGCCGGCGACCCCATCAACGACGGCGCCGTCATCTGCGAAGACGGGAAGATCGCCTTCGTCGGACCCTTCGCCGACGCGGACGTGCCCGACGGGGCTGAGATCCGACGCGCGGCGGTCGTGACGCCGGGGCTCATCGACGCCCGCTGCGTCATCGGCGTCTCCGGCTGGCTCAACATCCCCCACGACCAGGATCAGCTCGAACGCTCCGAGCCGATGCAGCCGGACCTCCGTGCGCTCGATGCGTTCAACATCCGCGAACCGCTCGTCGAATGGGTGCGCTCCTTCGGCGTCACCGCGATCCACACCGGACACGCCCCGGGCGAACTCATCTCCGGCCAGACGATGGTGGTCAAGACCGCCGGCAACACGGTGGACGACGCGGTCGTGAAACCCCTCGCGACGGTGGCGGCGACGCTGAGCCCGCAGGCCGCGAAGTCGGGCGGCAAGTCGCCCGGCAACCGCGCGAAGATGATGGCGATGCTGCGCACGCAACTGCTCAAGGCGCAGGCCGACGCCGCGCAACGGGCCGACCGCGATGTCGACGAAAGCGGCGACGAGTCGGACGACGATGACGAGGGCCCCGGCGCTGTTGATCTGCGGATGGAGACGCTCAACCGCGTGCTCAACGGCGAGATCCCGCTGATGATCACCGCCAACCGCGCCCAGGACATCGCCTCCGCCCTGCGGCTGCAGCGGGAGTTCGGCTTCCGGATGATTCTCGACTCCGCGGCGGAGGCGTATCTCCTGCTCGACGAGATCGCGGCGGCCGACGTCCCGGTCATTGTCCACCCGCCGATGTACCGCGCCGTCCGCGAACTCGAAAACCTCTCCTTCGAAACACCCGCCACGCTCGTCGACGCCGGCATCCCCGTCGCCATGCAGGCCGGCTACGAGACCTACGTGCCGAAGACGCGGGTGGTGCTGCTCGAAGCGGCGATCGCGGCGGCGAACGGGCTCACCTTTGAGCAGGCGTTGCGAACGATCACGATCGACGCCGCCCGGATCCTTGGCGTCGACGACCGCCTCGGCTCGCTGGAGGTCGGGAAAGACGCGGACCTCGCCCTCTACGACGGCGATCCGTTCGAGTACATGACGCATTGCGTCGGCGTGGTGCTGGACGGCGCCGTGGTCAGCGACGTCGTGCGCTGAGCCCGCTCGTGACATCCATGTGACATCGGCCCGTTCGGATGGAGGCGATACTCAGGGCATAAGGAGTCCTCCCATGCGTACATCGCTCATCTGGCTCGCCACGACCGTGGTGCTCGGCGTCGGCGCCTTCGCCCTGAACGTCGCCCCCGAATCCGCTTCGCTGAAACCCTGCGTCTCGTTCAACGGCGCCCATTCGTCGATCGGCACGCCGCGCATCGAGATCATCCGCGACGCCGCGGCGTGGAAGGCGTTGTGGGTCGAGCATCGTGGCGACCGGGTCGACACGAGCGTCTACGGTCCGGAGGCGCCGGTCATCGACTTCACGCGGTACGACGTGATCGCCGTGTTCTCCGGCGAGGCGTGGAACTGCAACGGGCACTTCGTGGTCGACGTCGCGGATCTCGCTGAGACCCGGCGTGTCCGCTTCGACAGCCACACGTTCCAGACGGCGGGACCGGGCGGCGGCGGCGTGAAGTCGCGTCCGTACGGGATCTGGGTGTTGCCCCGCACGGCTCGTCCGATCGTGCTCGAGGAGAACGTGCAGGGTCTGATCGGTCATCCCCCGGTCTGGAAAGAGCGGGCGCGATTCGAGCCGCGCACACCCTGACGTTCCCCTATCATCACCACATGCCGGAGCCACGTCGCGCCATCCTGCACGTCGACATGGACGCGTTCTTCGCATCGATCGAGCAGCGCGACGCTCCCGAACTCCGCGGCAAGCCGGTGCTGGTCGGCGGAGCGGGGTCGCGGGGCGTGGTCGCGGCGGCCTCCTACGAAGCCCGCACCTACGGCTGCCATTCCGCCCAGCCCATGTCGATCGCCCGCCGACGCTGTCCCGATGCGGTCATCGTCCGCCCCCGGCGCGACGCCTACGTCGAGGCCTCGCGTCAGGCGTTCGAGATCTTCGAACGGTACACCCCGGCCGTCCAGCCCCTCTCGATCGACGAGGCGTTCCTCGACGTCACCGGCTCACAGCGGGCGCACGGTCCGGCGATCGACATCGCGGAGCGGATCCGCGCCGACATCGTGCGCGAGATCCGCGTCACCGCCTCCGTCGGCGTCGCCCCCAACAAGTTCCTCGCCAAACTCGCCTCCGACATGGACAAGCCGGACGGCCTGACCGTGATCGAGCCCGACCGCGTGCTCGAAACCCTCGCCCCGCTGCCCGTGAAACGCATGTGGGGCGTCGGGCCGCAGATGGAAAAGAAGCTGCTCAACTTCGGCGTCCGCACCTTCGGCGATCTGCAGACCATGCCGACCGAGGTGCTGACCGCCCGGTTCGGACCCCACGCCGCGCGGCTGACGAGCCTCGCCCGCGGCGAGGACGAGCGTCCCGTCACCCCCGATCGCACCGCGAAGAGCATCAGCCAGGAACGGACCTTCGGGTCGGACCTCACCGAGCCGGCCGACGTCGAGGCGATGCTCATGCAGGAGGTCGAGCAGGTCGCGCGGCGGCTCCGTCGGCACGAACTTCACGCCCGGACCGTCACCCTGAAAATCCGTTTCGGCGATTTCGAGACGATCACCCGCTCCACGACGCTCGACGAACCGACCGACCGCACCGACGAACTCTGGGCCGCCGGTCGGACGGTGTTCCGCCGCTGGTCCGAACGAGCGTTCCAGCCGGTGCGGCTCATCGGCTTCGGGGCGAGCCAGCTCAGTCACGGGGAGATGCAGCTCGGGCTCTTCACCGCCGAGACGGACGGGCAGCGGCGTCGTCTTGATGCGGTCACCGACGTGATCGAGGCGAAGTTCGGACGGGGGTCGATCGGACGCGCGGCGGGCCTGCCGCCGGAACCGGGCGGCCGCGCGGATCAGTGAATCCGGACGATTGTCTTGCGCCAAAACGAGTCGGATGTCGTTGCTGTTGCTGAGGCCGACTCTCGGGGAGGGGCGGCCCCGTAAGGAGAACAGCGACATGCAGCTTCACACCCGATTCGCCCGCCGCGGCCTGCTCGCCGCGTGCCTGACCGCCGGCTTCGGCGCCGCCCTGTCGGCCGCCCCGGCCGCGGCTGACGACTACCACTACATGTACTTCAAGGAGCCCGTCCCGATCACGCTCGACGTGACGGAGATCGCCATCCTGATGAAGAACGACGCCACGGACGCCCGGCTTCGGGACGATCTCGCGGCGTCGGGTTTCGACCTCGCTGGTCTGCGGACGGATGAACGTCCGGGCTGGCGTTTCGCCGCGACGCCCGCTCGGGCGGTGGACGGCCCGTCGCTCGAAGCGGTCGTGGCCGAGGTGGCGGCCCGGGATGCGGCGGCGTTCGCCTCGCCGGTCTTCCGTGACGATCGGGGCGGCGTGACGGTCATTCATCCGGAGGTCTTCGTTCAGTTCGACGAATCGGTCACGGACCGCGAGGCGGCGGCGTTGCTCGCGCAGTTCGGCATGGAGGTCCTCATCCCGAACTGGCAGGGTCTGCCCAACGTCTACAAGGTCCTGAGCACGCGGAAGAGCGGTTTCGAAACGCTGGCTGACGCGAACGCGCTCGCCCTGCGGGACGACGTCGTCTTCGCGGAGCCCGACCGACTGATCACGATGTACGGCGACGACGTCATCCCGAATGATCCGGGCTTCGGTCTGTCGTGGCACCTGCACAACACCGGTCAGTTCGTCGACGGCTGGACGGGCGTCCCGGACATGGACATGAACGCTCCGCAGGCGTGGGACCTCGAGCTGGGCACGGCGGGAATCATCGTCGCCGTGCTCGACAACGGCGTGCAGCAGAACCACCCGGACATCAACCAGGTGACGCCCGGCGAGGACACTACGATCTGGAACGGCGACGGCGGTCCGATCTTCGACTTCGACAACCACGGCACGCCGGTGGCGGGGATCATCTCCGGCATCATCAACAACAACCAGTTGTCGTGCGGCGTGGCCCCGAACTGCCGGACCATCTCGATCAAGATCGCCTACGACACGGAGCCGGGGTCGGACTGGACAAGCCAGTCGAGTTGGGTGGCGGACGGCGTCTTCGCCGCGCAGAACCGCGGCGCGCGGATCACGAACTCGAGTTTCTCGATGGGCTCGTCGAGCGTGGTCACGGTCGCCTACAGCGGCACCTGGCCGGCGATGATGCACTTCGCGTCCGCCGGGAACGGCGGGGACGACAACATCGGCGATCCGTTCCTGAACTACCCGGCGAGTCTCTCGGTCACGAACGCGATCGCTGCGATCACGCCGACCGGGGCCAAGGCCGGCTTCAGCAACTACGGCAGCGGTCTCCACTTCGCCGCGCCCGGCGTCTCGGTGCGGACCACCGACCGGACCGGCGGCGCCGGCTACGCGGGCGGCGACTGGACGTACTTCGGCGGGACTTCCGCCGCGTCGCCGTGCGCGGCGGGCGTGGCCGCCCTCGTCTATTCGGCCGATCCATCCCTGAACGCGTCGGAGGTCGGTTCGATCATGGCGTCGACGACCAAGGACCTCGGCGCGGGCGGCTATGACGTGGTCTTCGGCAACGGTCTGCCGCGGGCTGAGGGCGCGGTGATCCTCGCCCTCTTCGGCGACGACTGCCCCGGCTCCGGCGCGTGTCCGCAGGACAACGGCACGCCCGGCTGCGACGACGGCGGCTGCTGCTTCCTCATCTGCTCGGAAGATCCCTTCTGCTGCAACGTCGAGTGGGACGGGATCTGCGCCGGGGCGGCGGCGGAGATCTGCTACGGCTGCGGCAACACCGGCGCCGGCGACTGCTTCACCCCCAACGGTTCGCCCGCCTGCAACAACAGCGACTGCTGCAGCCAGGTCTGCGCCGTTGATCCGTTCTGCTGCGAAACCAACTGGGACTCGATCTGCGCGAACGAGGCGTTCGACCTCTGCGGTCCCGACAACGACATCTGCGCTGATGCGATCTCCGTCGGTGAAGGCCTCCACAGTTTCTCGACCATCGGCGCGCAGCTCGAAACCGATCCCCCGACGAACTGCCCGAACTTCGGACCGGACGTCTGGTACGAATACACCGCCGACTGCACCGGCCTCATGACCGTGAGCATGTGCAACCTGGTCAACGGCCCGTCCACCGTCGCGGTCTACGGTCCGGGCATCTTCGGCGCCTCGTGCCCGAACGGCATCTTCGGCGGCTACATCGCCGGCTGCGCGGTCGGCGCGCCGGGCTGCGGCTTCGGCGCGAACCTGCTCGTCGAAGTCACCGCCGGCGAGCTCTACAAGATCCGCATCGGCGGCTCGACGCAAACCGGTCAGTTCTCGATCTTCTGCGGCGTGCCCGGCGATGTCTGCGGTCTCGCCCAGATCATCGAAGACGGCGACACGGCGTTCTCGACGATCGGCGCCTCGACGGACGGCGTCGAGCACGAAACCTGCAACTTCTGCTGCGGCGACCTCCAGATTCACAACGACATCTGGTTCTCGTACGACGCCACATGCGACGGTCAGCTGACGATCAGCACCTGCGGCCAGGCGGACTTCGACACCAAACTCGCCGTCTACACGCCCTCCGCGTTCATCGGCTGGATCTGTGATTTCGGTCCGCCGCTCACCCTGCTCGGCTGTAACGACGACACGCCCGGCTGCGCCGGCTTCACGTCCCAGGTCACCGTCGACGTCAACGCCGGACAGAACTACCGGTTCCGCGTCGGCGGCTACAACGGCGCCTCGGGCGACGGCACGTTGTCCGTCACCTGCACGCCCGCCGGATGCCCCGCCGACCTCAGCGGCGACGGCACGGTCGGCGCGGCGGACCTCGCCTCGCTCCTCAGCGCCTGGGGACCGTGCGCCGGCTGCCCGGAGGATCTCAACGACGACGGCGTCGTCGGTCCCGCCGACCTCGCCGCGCTGCTCAGCGCCTGGGGCCCGTGCGACGGCTGACCCCCCTGCCTCGCGACGACCCGACGTCGTCGTGACAACCTGTGAGCCCGGCGTGTCGCCCGGCTCCTCCGACGCGAGAGCGCGTCGTCTTCCGGCGGCGCGCTCTCGTTTTCATCACCGATCAACGCCCGGCCGAAGCGATCAACGCCCGACGGCGCGCGTCCCGCCACGTCCAGCCCCGCCAGTCCGCCAGGCGTTCGTCCAGCGTGCCGCGCATCGTCGCCAGCGCCGCGGTCGCCTCCCGGCGGACGCCCGTCCAGCCGGACGATGACTCGAGGTGCGCCAGCGCCGGCACGGACGACGGACCGAGGTCGACGAGGTACGCGATATCGAGCGGCGCGGCGGGTGGATCCGGCCGCAACGCGCGATGGACGTTGTACCACGCCACGCCCCCGCGCAGATCGACCAGGCAGGATCCCAGCAGCACGACCGCCGTCGCGACTCCGTTGACCGAGAGCAGCCGCAGATTCGACCAGCGCGCCGCCACCCGCCCCACCATGGAGAGAAGACCCAACGCGACGACCAGCAACCACAGTCCCGCCGCAACCCGCAACATCGTGAGGCCGTAGGCATCGACGTACAGGGCGAGCCGCCGCGCGGCGGACACCGTGAGCCAGGCGTTCTGCCCGATCCACAAGCCGACGAGCCAGACCAGCGCTCGCGACCGCGGCGCCGCGTCACCCGGAAACGCTGCGATGACGAAGCCGCCCGCGAGGATCACGGTGATGATCAGCAGGTACGCCCCTCGGTGAGCGTACTCCGCGTACGTGAGTCCGTCCGGCAGCACGCCGCCCAGCCAGAGGTACCGAGCGTCGAGCACGTTGTGGACGAGGAAGACGACGTTGAACAGGACAAGGGACCGGACGGTGGTCGACGCGTCCATCCAGTGTCTTTCGCGTTCGACGAGATTGTGGATCCGGGACTGAGGCCGCACCCGGAGCCGGAGCAGGGCCCAGACGCCAAACGTCACGCCGATCCACAGCACCACCCGGACCGCCTCGATGAGATCGCCGAGGTTCCACGCCAGATCCCCGGCGCCGCGCATCCAGCCCGCAATGACCGGGTTCGCCCCCCAGAAGAGCACGATGAACACGAGCGTGAGCCCCGTCGGCAGCGCCCAGACGTGAAGCCCCGAACCGCCGCCCGCCCGCATCCCGTGACGCCGACGGCCCTCCGTCACCAGGACGACATCCTTCAGCGGACGCAGCGGCAACAGGAGTGCGGCGAGCAACGCCCGCTCCAGCATCGCGGCGGGCGAACCCGAGCTGTACGGCGCCGTTGCGAGATGCACCAGCGTCCCGATCACAAGAGTCGCCGCGATGACGCTCCGATCTAGCGTCAGCGCGAGGAGTCCGCACCCGATGAAGACGAGCGAACCGATCCTCCGCCGCGCGGCTGGCCGCCGATACAGAACGATCCCGAGCAACGCCGTCAGGAACAGCGGCAGCGAGACGCCCACTGATTCACGAAAGAAGAGCCAGTCAGCGAGGAGCGCGGCGGCGAGCGCGAGCGCACCGAACAGCGCGCCGCCGGGCGCGCGGCGAGAGCGGGAGTCGGTCATACGGTCTTCAATCCCTGGAGAGTCGAGGAGGAGGAATCGACAACATCAGGCCATACGCAGCAACCCGCGTGTCCGTTCGACCAAATCCGCACACTTCCCGTCAGCGTGTCCCCGCCGCCCGTCAGACGTCGATGCGATCCGCGAGGTACGTCTTCACCTGGTCGACGTTGATCCGCTCCTGCGACGCGGTGTCTCGATCACGCACCGTGACGGTCTGATCCTCGAGCGAATCGCCGTCGATCGTGAAGCAGTACGGCGTGCCCGCTTCGTCCATGCGGGCGTACCGCTTGCCGATCGACTGCTTGACGTCGTACTGGACCGCATAGTCCTGGCGCAGTTCGTCGTACAGCTTCTGCGCCATTTCCGGCATGCCGTCCTTGCCGACGAGCGGAAAGACCGCGGCCTGGATCGGGGCGACGCGGGGATGGAACTTCATGAAGACCTTGGAGGGACGATCGGGATCCGGGGTGAAGGCTTCGCAGAGCAGAGCGAGCACGCCGCGCGAAAGACCGGCGGAGGGCTCGATCACGTGCGGGAGGTACCGCTCATTCCGCTGCTGATCGAAGTACTCGAGCTTGGTGCGGGCGTGTTCCTGATGCTGGCGGAGGTCGTAATCGCTCCGGTCCGAGACCCCTTCGAGTTCGCCGAAGCCCGGCGCCGTGAACGGGAACTTGTACTCGACGTCGAAGCAGCCGCTCCCCTCCTTGGCGTAGTGAGCGAGCTCATCGTTCTCGTGGGCCCGCATCTGCAGGTTGACGTCGGTCAGGCCGACCGACTTCCACCACGACTTGCGATGATCACACCAGAAGTCGTACCACTTCTTCGCCTCGTCGGGATGGCAGAACCACTCGATCTCCATCTGCTCGAACTCGCGGGAGCGGAAGATGAAGTTGCGGGGCGTCACCTCGTTGCGGAACGCCTTGCCGATCTGGGCGATCCCGAACGGCACGCGGACCCGCATCGTGTCGAGGACGTTCTTGTAGTTGACGAAGATCCCCTGGGCCGTTTCCGGACGCAGGTACGCCCGCGCATCATCGCTGCGGATCGCCCCCACGAACGTCTCGAACATCAGGTTGAACATGCGGGGCTCGGTCAACGTGCCCGGCTCCTTGACATCCGGCCCGACGATCCGCGCGAACTGGTCCGGCGGCACGTCCGTCAGCGGGCGCACCACGTACTGGTCCTCCGGCAGGGGATTGTCCGTCTTCTCGTACTTCGCGAGCAGCTTGTTCGCCCGGGCGAAGGACTCATCGTCGTTCTCGACAAACGCGTACATCCGCCGGGATCCGTCGTCGTCGGTGTTGACCACCACCATCAGGTGATCCGCGCGATAGCGGGACTTCGACTCCCGACAGTCGACCATCGGGTCGTTGAAGCCGCCCACGTGCCCGGACGCCACCCACACCTTCGGATTCTGAATGATCGAGGAGTCGAGGCCCACGATCGACAGCGGTTCGCCGTCCGGACCGATCGGCGGCGAGGTGACGTTGTCCCGCCACCACGCGTCGCGCAGGTTGTTCTTCAACTCCACCCCGAGCGGACCGTAGTCCCAGAACCCGTTCAGGCCGCCGTAGATCTCACTGGCGGGAAAGATGAACCCGCGACGCTTGCACAGCGACACGAGCTCTTCCATGGACTTGGCGGCGTTGTCGACGACGAGGGTCTGGCTCATAGGGCGGGATGGTACCCGTCCCGACCGCGAAGGACAAAGATCGCCCCCGTCCCAGGCGTCAGGAACTCTCGACCGCGTTCCCGCGCAGCGCGGCGGTCATCCGGACCAGATCCGACGTCAGCCCGTCGATCCGCTCCACGACCTCCGGATCGCTGACCTCATCGCCGGCGAGCGACGGCTCCTCCGCGTACACGAAGCGCGGCACGATCACCGACCGGAAATCCAGCATCAACGCGTTCGCAAGACTCAGCGACGCCATGTAGGAGGACCGGCCCCCCGCCGCGCAGAGAAAACCCACGACCTTCTCCCCCCACGCCCGGCCGCCGAGTTCGACCAGCGTCTTCGCCGACGCGCTCGCCATGTAGTTGTAGACGCCCATCGCGAGGAGGACGCCGTCCGCCTCGCTGATCGCGGCGGCGACCCGTTCGGCGCCGTCGTGCGACCACGCCTCGTGTCCGTCGCAGTGCGGGAGATCGAGTTCGCTCGCGTCCAGCCACGCCGCCTCGACGCCGCGCTCGAGCAGACGCGCCCGGGCCGTGCGGGCCAGCACGCGGCTGCGGCTCTCCGGATGGAGGCTGCTGGAGAGGACCAGGTAACGCACGCCGTCGCTCATCGGGACGTCTCCGCCGCCGCCGCGGCCTCCGCCGCGATCCGACGGGCGGCGAGCGTGATCGCCAGATCGAGCGCGGCGACCGTGGAGCCGGCGCTCGCCTTGTTCTTCCCCGCGATGTCGAACGCCGTGCCGTGATCCGGACTCGTGCGCAGGATCGGCAAGCCGACGCTCCAGTTGACCGCCTTGTCCCAGCCCAGCAGCTTCACCGGAATCAGCCCCTGGTCGTGATACATCGCGACGACGAGATCGAACTCGCCCGCCGCCGCCCGGATGAAGACCGTGTCCGCCGCGAACGGGCCCTGGACGTTGAGTCCGCCCTCGCGGGCGACGCGGATGGCCGGTTCGATCAGCCGCGTCTCTTCGTCGCCGAACTGACCGCCCTCGCCCGCGTGCGGATTGAGGCCGGTGACGGCGATCCGCGGATGCTCGATCCCGAGGTCGCGGCAGGCCTGCGCGCCGAGATCGATCGGATCAAACACCCGTCCGATCGTCAGCGTGTTGCGAATCTCCATCAGCGGAATGTGCGTCGTCGCCAGCGCGACCCGCAGACGCGGCGAGACGAACATCATGGACGTCCGCTTCGCCCGGGTCCGGTGGGCGAACAACTCCGTGTGACCCGGCCACTTGAAGCCCGCCATCGTCCACGACTGCTTGCTGATCGGCGCCGTCACCACCGCGTCGATGTGCCGCGGGTGATCAGGCGCCCGCATCGCATCGACAATCGCGTCCTCGACAAACTGTTTCGACGACTGCCCGCCCAGACGCGACGGCTCCGCCTTCGACATGATCGCGCCGTCGAACTCGTCGTAATCGAGCACCACGACGTCGTCGCTGATCCGTCGCAGCGTACGCTCCGAATCGTGGGGCACGCGGGTCCAGAAGGCGTCGCCCTCGAGACGGTCCGCCTCGTAGGTGAGGACCTCGTTCAGGCCGTAGATCACGTACCGCGCCCGGCCGCGCAGAACGGGATCCTGCAGGGCCTTGATGATCACCTCCGGGCCGATCCCCGCGGGATCGCCCATCGTCACGCCGATGACGGGCGGACGCGGCGGCGGCGACTGATGATCGGGCAAACGAGCCATGGGTCTATGGTAGGCGAACCGGACCCGCCGATGAACCATGGATTGGTCTCGTCATGACCCGACGGTCGGCTCCCCCCCCTCGGCGAACGCTCTCAACCCGTGAGTGCGTCCAGCCGATCCCGCAGCGCGGCGACCTCGCGCTCCAGCGCATCCACCCGCGCCGCCAGATCCGGATCGCCGGTCGGCGCCGGCGGCGGCGCGGCGGGCCGTGAGGCGGCGGCGGCGGACGTCGCCGGCGCATCAAGAGGATGCAGATCCGGACACAGCAGCTGCGCGTACCGCTTCGCCCGACTTCCCGGCGCCGGCGCAAGTTCCCGCACCAGCGGCGTCTCCCGCCGCATGAGATGGTCGAGAATGTTCTCGACGATCTCCAACGACTCCAGCGGATGCATCCGAGACGCCCGGCCCCGGAGTTCGCCGACCGTCTGCGGCCCGCGCATCAGGAGCTCCGCCAGCACCACGAGTTCGTTCGTCGACACGTCCAGTCCCTCCCGGGCGACGTGTCGGAACTTCTCCACCCGGCTCCCGCTCAACGCCACCTCGCGGGCCAGACCCTTCGCACGCAGACCGTCAAGCGCGTCGAGCGCCTGGTCCTCGTTCAGGTTCAGCACCGGCTCCCGGTTGCTCTTCTGGTTCGAACCGGTGATCACGCTGTTGAGCGTCAGCGGATACTGCCCCGGCGTCGTCTGGGCCTTCTCGACGAGGACGCCGAGCACGCGACATTCGTGTGGAGTCAACTGCATGTCCCGATGATACCCCGGCTCCGCCCGCCCGCGGCTACGAGGCGTCCACGATCGGCGCGGCGAGCGCCTGACGCAGCGTTCTCGCGTACGCCGCGAGCCTCGCCGACGCACGCTCCGGACGCAGCGATGCGAATGCGTCCGGCTCCGCCGCGCGACGAGCCCGGATCTCCCCGAGCAACGTCCGCTGGCCCGGACTGAGCCAGCGGCTCGCATCGCGACCCCGCCGGAGATCGCCGTTGATCTTCGTCGCCTGCGTTCTCGTCAGCGGCAGATAACGCCATTCGGTGCGGTTCAGGGCGAAGGTCTGGTCGGACGCCTTCGCGTCGCGGGCCTCGCCGGTGGCCCGAACCGCGCGCTCGCCGACCCGCGCCCGCGCGATGTCGAGTTGCGCGGCGTCGTGCGCATACACCCGACTCGCACACTCGAACTGCGCCGCCTGACGCACCAGTCGGTCATACGACACGATCGCCTCGTCGTACTCGACGATCACGACTTCGAGCCCGTCGCGCCACGCCGATCGCGTGCTGATGACGCCGCGAATCGAGCCGAGGTCCGCCTCGCCCTCCCAGTAGCAGTGCATCGCGAACGTCGCGGTGCGCTTCTTGGCCGGGGCGAGCTCCGCCTTCAGCAGTTGGAGGTACACCGGGACCGGACGCTTCGCCTTCGCCAGCGCATCTGTCATCCGCGTCACGATCGTCGCCGGATCGAAGACCTGGTCCTTCCGCGGCAGCAGTTCTTCGCCGTCCCCCCCGAAGAAGCGCAGCACCGGGTAGTTCCAGGCCGGCTCGTCAAACGCCTTGCGCACGGCGTCGTCCGCCCCTGGCTTGTTGTTGTGAATCGCGACGGGGACGAACTCGGTCTCCATCGCCTCGACGATGAGGGGATGCGTGAGCACCTGCGCGCCGAAGTTGACGCAGCCCTCGCAGCCGGGGACTTCCTGGAAGAGCAGCAACAACGGACGCCCCGTACGTTTCGACTCGGCCTTTCCGGCGTCGAAGTCGCGAATCCACGCGACATCGCCGAGTTCGACCGGGTTCGAGGCGGCCTCAGGACCGACGAGGGCGGCGGCGAGCGTGAGAGCGAGAGCGGTGATCATGGCGGTTCTCCACCGATGCGTCGGCCCGATCGGCCGCGCCTGACGGGAAATTGCAGGGCCGGGTGATTCCCGCCCCGGGGGTCAGCCCGACCGAGCGTACCGCACGTCCGGTCTGGCGGCGGGAAGAATCCCGCCCTACGGCCCTTTCGACAGTCTGGTCAGCAACGTCGCCTCGTCCCAGACCTCGATCCCGAGCGACGCCGCCTTGGTCAGCTTCGAGCCCGCCTTCTCGCCGGCGATGACCAGGTCGGTCGACTTCGAGACCGAGCCCGTCACCTTCGCCCCCAGCCCCTCCAGTTGCTCCGTCAGCGCCGGACGCGTGAACGACTCGAGCGTGCCCGTCAGCACGACCGTCTTCCCCGCGAAGGGCGAATCCCCGGGGGCGTCGTCATCCTCGCTCGGCGGGCGGTACATCCCGCTGGACAGGTCCACGCCAACCGCCGCGAGACGCTCGAACGCCTCCGCCCCCGCGTCGGACTGCAGATAGTCGTACAGCGTCTGCCCGGTGATCTCGCCGAAGTCCGGCAACGCGATGATCTCGTCCAGCGTCGCCGCGCGAAGCGTATCGACATCGGGAAAGTGTCGCGCGAGCGTCTTCGCGGCGGACGCCCCGATATGGCGGACGCCCAGCCCCGCCAGCACCCGCGCCATGCCGCGCGATCTGGCCTCGTCCAGCGCGACCATCAGGTTCTCGACCGACTTCTCCCCCATCCGTTCGAGCTTGATCAGCTGCCCCGGCTCGAGCGTCCACAGGTCTGCGAAGTGCGTGACGAGATTCTCATCGACGAGCTGATCGACGAGCTTCTCGCCGAGGCCCTCGATGTCCATCTGGCCGCGCCCGACGAACCACTTCACCTTCTCGCGGAACTGGGCGGGACACTCCGGGTTCGTGCAGTACGCCTTCGGGCCTTCCTGCTCGACCGGACCGGCGCACGCCGGGCACGCCTCCGGCAGCTTGATCGGCGACGATCTCTTCGGACGCTTCGACGTGACGACCTCGACCACCTGCGGAATGATCTCGCCCGCCTTCTCGATCACGACCGTGTCGCCGATGCGGATATCCTTGCGTCGGATCTCCTCGATGTTGTGCAGCGTCGCGTGACTGACCGTCGTGCCGGCGAGGAACACCGGCGCCATCGTCGCGCGAGGCGTCAGCGTTCCGCCCTTGCCGACCTGCCAGTCGACCTGCTCCAGCACCGTGGTCGCCCGCTCGGCGGGGTACTTGTACGCGATGCACCAGCGCGGCGCCTTGCTCGTGGCGCCGAGCGCCGCCTGCTGCGCAAAATCGTCGACCCGGACCACCACCCCGTCGACCGCGTAGTCGAGCTCCGCCCGCGTTGTCGCAAACGACTCGATCATCGCGCAGACGTCCTCGAACGTGTCGAAACGCCCGCCGTGCGGATTGGTCGGCACGCCCCGCTCGCGGACGTCCGCCATGAACGCGGCGTGTCCGTCGACGGCGTCCGGCAATCCGCTCCTCGCGCCGAGTCCGTGCGCACAGAACGACATGTTTCGTTGCGCGACCACTTTCGGATCGAGGCTCTTCAGCGCCCCGGCGGTGGCGTTTCGCGCATTGGCGAAGGGGGCCTCGCCCGCCGCTTCTCGCTGTTGGTTGTACTTCAGGAACGCGGAGTCGGGCGTGTAGATCTCGCCCCGAATCTCGAGCACGGCCGGCGGATCATCGCCCCGCAGCCGGAGCGGGATCGCCCGGATCGTCCGGACCTGGGCCGTCACATCGTCGCCCTTCGTCCCGTCCCCCCGCGTGACCGCTCGCTCCAGTCGCCCCTGCTCGTACCGAAGGCTGATCGCGACGCCGTCGATCTTGGGATCGCAGTAGTAGGTCACGTCGGGGGCGTCGCCGTCCGCCGCCGCCGCGAGGTTCTTCAGGACCCGGTCCCGCCACGCCTGCAGGTCCTCCAGGTCGTACGAGTTGTCGATCGACTGCATCGGGACGGCGTGCTCGACCGTCCGGAAGCCGTCGATGGGGGCGCCGCCGATCCGCCGGGTCGGACTGTCGGGATCGTCGTATTCGGGGTGCTTCTGCTCGAGTTCCGACAGTTCCGCGAGCCGCCGGTCGAAGTCCGCGTCCGACATGATCGGATCCGCCTCCACGTAATACGCGTGGTTCGCGTCGCGGAGGAGTCGGCGGAGGTCGTCGATGGTGCGTCGGATGTCGTCGGTCACGGCGGATCGGCCGACGGGGCTGGCGTGGTCTCCGCCGGGGCGGCGGACGGCGGGTCGTCGGCGGCGGGATCATACCCCATCAGCCGCTCTCCGAACGTCGTCCACGCCCACCAGGCGGCCCCGGCCAGCGCGATGACCGCCGCCAACCCCAGCCCCGCCTTCGTCAGCCGGCGACGCCGCCGATGCGCGGCCCGCCGCGCCCGCGCGCCGGGCGGCAGGTCGATCCGCATCGAATGCTGCAGGATCTGCGCCGCGACCGCGTCCGCATCGCCGCCCAACGCCTTCGCCATCATCCGATCCGCCTGCTCCACGTGCCGACGCAACGCCGTGACCGAACAGTCGGTCGCCTTCGCCGCGGCCCGGTCGGGCGTGCGATACACCCGCGTGAAGATCCACGCTTCACGCACCTGCCGCGGGAGCCGCAGCAACGCCCGTCCCACGCGATCCGGGAACGCGGCGTGGTCCCGACGTCGCCCCCGCCTTTCTCGCGCCCGCAGCACCGTCAGCCGATCCAGATGCGCGCTGTCCAGCCGATCCAGGTCAGGCTGGGCGTCGACCACCGCCGCCACCACCCGTTCGGATGCGTCCGGATCCCCCGTGAGCAGCAGCGCCAGCCGATACACCCGTCGTTCACATGCGTCTCGTTCGGCCATGGCGATGGCGTCCTCCCGGCCAACGGCCGATAGCAGTCGGCCAGGCGTCTCGCCGCCGATCTTACAGCCCGGGCCGAGGTCGCGCCGATACGATGATTCCGCGATCCCGTTCGTCCGGTCCCATGGTTCGAGGAGCAAGGAGCCCCATGACCCGCGATGTCCCCTCCGCCCGAAGCGCGGCGGCGAGCCTCTGGTCCGCCCTGCTCGCGATCACCGTGTGCGTCACCACCGCCGCGGCGGACCTCGGCGCCGATATCGAGGCCGCCCTCCGCGCCACCCGACTGAGCGGCGCGACCGTCGCGGTCTCGATCCGGGACGCGGACACCGACGCCGCGCTGTATTCGTACAACGCCCGCACGCCGATGATTCCGGCGAGCAACATGAAGCTGCTCACGACCGGCGCCGCGCTGTACGCCCTCGGCCCGGACTTCCGTTTCGAGACGGACCTCCGTCTCGACGGCGAACGTCTCGTGCTCGTCGGCGACGGCGACCCGGCTCTGGCGGATCCTGAACTGCTGGACCTCATGACCGACGCGGACGGCGCCCCGATTTCCGTCGACGACTTCGTGGACTACTGGGTCGACCCCACCCGCGAACGCACCGCCACGGTGAACGAACTCATCATCGACGACCGCGTCTTCGATCGCACATTCGTCCATCCGACGTGGCCGAAGGACCAGCTCAACCGCCGATACTGCGCGCAGGTCGCCGGCCTGAACTTCCACCTCAACGTGGTGCACTTCTATCCGCGTCCGTCGTCGGGACGCCCGGACCTGCAGCGGTACGAGCCCCGCTTCGCCCGCAACGCCCTGTCGGTCCGCAATCGCGCGACGAGCCATCGCCGGCGGACGGATCGCAATGACGTGTGGATCGCCCGTCCGCCGGAATCGAACCAGCTCACGTTCTACAACAACGTCAAGACGGCGTACCAGGTGGCCGTGCCGGTGACGCTGCACGACGTCCCCGATCTGCTTGGCGACATGCTGCACGAACGACTGGAGCAGGCGGGCGTCGACGTCGGCCGCGTCCGCCGCGCCACGCCGGAAGAGCCCCCCTTTGGCGGCGAACTGGTGCGGCGGATCGCGACGCCGCTTTCGACCGTGCTCACCCGGTGCAACCGGGACTCACAGAATCTGTACGCGGAGTCGATGCTCAAACGAATCGCCCACGAGAGGACCGGACAGCCGGGGTCGTGGCGGTCAGGCGGGGCGGCGATGCGTCAGGTGATCAGCGACGTTCTCGGCGATCCTTCGCTGCTCAGCCCCGTGGTCGTGGCGGACGGCTCCGGCATGAGCCGCAGCAACCGCGTCACCGCCGCGATGCTCACGAAGTGGATCAACGTGATCGCCCGCGACGCGGAGCGGGGCGCGATGTTCATGGACAGCCTCGCGGTCGGCGGCTCCTCCGGCACGCTCCGCAAGCGCTTCCGCGACGTCGAACTGAGCGGCGCGACCGTGCAGGCGAAGTCCGGCTTCATCAACCACGTGAGCTGCCTGACCGGTTTCGTGGTGATGCCCGACGGCCGCCGACGCGCGTTCAGCGTCCTTGTCAACGACATGCAGAACGCGGATGTCCGGAAGGCGAAGAAGCTGCAGGAGGAGATCGCCGCCGTCGTCGCCCGCGACCTCGCCGCCACGCCCGCCCCGGTCTCGCTCGGGTCGGATTGAGATCGCGCGGCACGCTCGCTCAGGGCGGGTCCGCCGCGATGAGCGCGGCCTCGATCTCCGCCTTCATCTGTTCGAACATCGCATCCGACATTCCGGTGTGCACCGCGTGCACCACGCCGTCCGGACGAATGATCACCGTGGTCGGGATCGACGTCACGCCGTACGCGGCGCCGGTCTGATCCGTGTAGTCCAGCGCCACCGGCAGCGTGAAGCCCCGCTGTCGCCAGAAGTCCGCCACCTGGCGTCGCCGATTGTCCGGCGTGTTCTGGTTGGGATCGTGGATCTCGAAGACGTTGATGGGCAGGAACCGCGCCGGCACGTCCTCCCGGTTCGCCCACTGCGCGAGTTCATGCAGCTTCGGCAACGCCCGCACACAGGGGCCGCACCACGTGGCCCAGAAATCGATGACCAGCACCTGATCCTCGAAATCGGCGAGATCGACCGCCTCGCCGGTCAGCGTCGCCAGCGTGAACGCCGGGGCCGGCTCGCCCACGAGTTGCGCTCCCGCCGGCGCGGCCGGTCCGCCGCCGGCGCCCGGCTCCACGACCTCGCGTTTCACCAGCGCCGGCAACGCATCCACCCGCTGCCGGGTTCCGGGATCGAATGCGACCGCCCGCTGCGCCTCCGCCGGCGGCGGCGTCGTGGTCTCGTACACGTACTCGCCCCGCAGCGTCGCGCCGGGCTGCACGAACGGACCGCTCACGATCTCGTGCTCCGCCCGCTTCAGGAGCATCGTCTTCGGATCACAGAACAGCTTGAGCGAAGCGTCATCGCTCTTCATCTCGATGACCTTCATCACCTGACCGTCGACGGTCGCCTCGCTCACCGCGACCGGCGTGATCATCGGCGACTTCGAATGGAGCTGCATCGCCACGTCGGACGGCGCCGCCTCGCCCCACATCAGCGCGAGGTGCGGCCAGGGCATCTCCTGAAAGTTGATCAGAAACGGCCAGTACGGCGAGCCGTCCAGCGTCTGGTTGAAGTACGCGTAGTCCGTCGACTCGTGCACGGCCGACATCGCATCAGCCGTGACGTAGCACGTGAACCCCTTCATCTTCACCAGGCCGTCGCCCGACTTCAGACGCACGAACTCGCCCTTGATTTCCTCGGGCGTCGACGCCACGCCGTCCTGCGCGATGCTGAGCTTGAGCGTCGCCTTGACGTGCACGGCCGGCGCGTCACGGTACGCGCGGATCAGGGTCTCGAACGCCTTCGCCGCATCCGCCTCCGGCGCCGCGCCCGCCGCCGTCGTCGCGACCGCCAGCAGGATCGCCGCGCTCCGGATCATCGTTCCCCATCGTCCGTTTCGACGCTGCATAGGCCTGGCCTCCAGTGACTTCCCGCGGAACCGACGCCCCGGCGCCGACTTGGTCCGACTCAGATCATCATACGATTCAGACGCCCGCGCGGCCGCGTGGAACCGCCGATGACCGCCGACCCCGCCGAAGAAGCCGCCGCAGCATCGCCGCCGCCGTCAGACCCGTCTCCGGATGCCGCCAGCCCGGCGCCGCCTCGGCCAGCGGGGCGAGGACGAACGATCGCTCCGTCATCCGTGGGTGCGGCACGTCGACGCCGTCCACCCGCACGATCCGGTCGCCATAGAGCAGCAGATCGAGGTCCAGCGTCCGCGCCCCCCACCGTCGTTCGACCCGGCGATTCCGACCCGCCGCCGCCTCGATCGCATGGAGCATCGCCAGCAGCATGGACGGTCCGTGCGTCGTCGTGATCACCGCCGCACCGTTGAGATACGGCCCCTGCCCGCCCGGCCCCACCGGCGCCGTCTCATGCCAGCGGCTCACCCGCACCACCGCGATCCCCCGCGTGCGCTGCAGGGACTCCAGCGCGAACGCCAGATTCGCGCGACGATCGCCCATCGCCGAAGCGAGGTTCGAACCAAGCCCGATCGCAGCCTGGGCGCCCACCGTCAGACGACCTCCCACAGCAGCGGGGGTCGCGCGTCGGGATCGAGCAGATCAAACCGCGCCATCTGCAGCGACGCCTTCGCCGACCGATCACGCACCGCGGCCCGGCCGCCCGGAAACCGGAATCGACGCGCCCACGTGTGCACCTCGTCGCCGCCGCTCCGCCGCGCCCCGCCGATCCACACCGTCCCGACCGGCTTGTCCGCCGATCCGCCGTCGGGACCGGCGACGCCGCTGATCGACACCGCGAGATCCGCGCCTGTCCGCCGCGCTGCCCCGGCCGCCATCGCCCGGACGACCGGTTCCGACACCGCGCCGTGTTCGTCGAGCATGGTCGCCGGCACGTCCGCGAGCGCCGTCTTCATGTCGTTGGAGTAGGTCACGAAGCCGCCGACGTAGTAGACGCTCGATCCCGGGGTCTCGGTCAGCATCGCGCCGACGCCGCCGCCCGTGCACGACTCGCAGGTCGCGATCGTCAGGCCGCGCTCTTCGAGCAGCCGGCCCAGCGCGATCGCCACCGTATCGCCGTCCCGTCCGAAGGCGTGGGGCGTCCACTTTCGCTGGACTTCACGCGCCGTCGCCTCCGCCGCGTTTCGTGCTTCGCCGTCGTGCGCACGAATCCGCGCCGAGATCACCGCCCCGCTCGCGGTGACGCCGACGGCCGGCTCGCGTCCGCGATCGAGGAGGTCCCCCAGCATGTCCGCCGCGTCCGACTCGGGCAGCCCGTACGCATGCACGTCGAGCCGCACCACCCCCGTCGCCGCCCCGCCTCGCGCCCGCACCACCGGAACGACATCGGCGTCGAACATCGGATACATCTCCGCCGGCGGCCCGGGGAGCAGGAACACGGTGCAGCCGCCGACGTCCATACGAACGCCCGGCGCCGTGCCGTTCGGATTGGCGAGCAGCGTCGCCCCTTCCGGCCGTCGGGCCTGACGGAGGTTCGACGCCGACGGCGTTCGTTTCCGCCGCCGGAACATGGTCGTGATCACGCGTTCGCCGTCGGGGTCGCTGATCAGCGGCGCGTTGACTGCGTCGGCGAGGCCTTCACGGGTAAGATCATCGGGCGTCGGTCCGAGTCCGCCCGTGACGAGCAGGAGGTCGACGCGGGCCGCGAGATCCCGGATGGCGTCGGCGATGTGCGCCCGTTCGTCCGCGAGGACGCGATGCTCCCGCACGCGCACGCCCAGGTCGATGAGCCGGTCGGCGAGCCATCGTCCGTGCGTGTCGAGGTTCTGACCGTAGGCGAGTTCATCGCCGACCGAGATCGTCGCCGCGCTCAGACTCATGCGGTCGGCGTCCCGGACCATTTCTCGCCGTGGCGGAGGAAGCCGCCTTCCGGCGAGCCCGCGGTGGCGATGGCGAAGCTGTTGGTGACGCCGGTCTGTCCGATCGGTCCGCCCGCGAGGACGACGTAGACGTCGCCGCGCCGCGCCCAGTCGCGGCGGAGCAGTTCGGCGTCGATGCGACGGTTGAAGTCGCTCACGCTGTCGGGCGTCGCCATGTGGATCGGCGTCACGGCCCGCAGCAGTTGCATGCGACGCAGGGCGCGTTCGCTGCTCGAGACGGCGATGATCGGCATACGGAAGTTGTTCTGCGACAGGAACCGCGCCGACCCGCCCTGCTGCGACCAGACCACGATGAACCGCGCGCCGGCGTCGCGGGCGGCGACCCACGCCCCATGGGCCAGGGCGGCGGTGGCGTACTGCATCTCCCGCGGGATCTCCGGCGGCGACGACAGGCGCGGCTCATCCGCCTCGAACGCCTCCGCCTGCTCCGCGATCCGACGCATCGTCTCCACCGCCACCACCGGGAATCGACCCGCCGCCGTCTCGCCGGAGAGCATCACGGCGTCCGCCCCCTGAAAGATGGCGTTCGCTACGTCCGTCGCCTCCGCCCGCGTGGGGGCCGGCGCCTCCATCATCGACTGCAGCATCTGGGTGGCGACGATGCACGGCTTGCCGTACCGCTGGGCCGTACGCAGCAGCTGACGCTGGATCACCGGCACGCGGGCGTAGTCCATCTCCACGCCGAGATCGCCCCGGGCGATCATGATCGCATCCGACGCCTCCACGATCGCCGCCGCGTTCTCGACCGCCGACGGCCGTTCGATCTTGGACACGATGCCAAGACGCCCGCTCGCCCGCGCCGACGACTCGAACTGTTTCATCCCCTCGCGGAGCTGCACGACGTCGGCCGCCTCCGCCACGAAGCTCAGGGCCACGAAGTCCAGTTCATGCTTCACCGCCCATTCGGCGCACGTCCAGTCACGCTCCGTCATCGCCGGCGCGCTCAGCCGCGTGTCCGGCAGGTTCACGCCCTTCGACGACAGGATCGACCCGCCGAACGTCACGGTGCACGTCAGCCGGCCGCCCGCGGTGTCGACCGCGAGCATCCGCACCGCCCCGTCGTCGATGAGCACGCGGTGTCCGACCTCCACCTCGTCGATCAGCTCCTCGTACGTCACGCCGAGATACACGACGCCGTCCTTCACCTCCGCCCGGTCACGATCGCGCTCGAACACCACCGCCGCCCCCGTCGGCGCCTCGACGCCGCCCTCCGGCGACTTCGTCACCCGGATCTTCGGACCCTGCAGGTCGCCGAGCACCGCGATCGAGACGCCCGCCTCCCGCGCCGTCGTCCGCACCACCTCCAGACGCGCGGCGTGATCCTCGAGATCCCCGTGGCTGAAGTTGAACCGAAACACCCCCACCCCCGCCTCGATCAGCTTCGCCACGCCGTCCGCCGTATCGCACGCGGGACCGATCGTCGCCACGATCTTCGTCAGCGTGGGACGGTGATGACGGATGACGTCTGTAACCGGCGCGGCGGGAGCGCTCGTCATGTCACGAATCCTCTCTTGATCTCGACCTTGACACGCCGTCCAGAATCCGCTCGTACTCCCCGGCGAAGAACGCCGCGTACGCCAGCCGGGCCTGATCGCGCGGCGACGACTCCGGCCGCCACATCGAATCATTCGACCATCCCGCCTTGATCGCCGAGACGTTCGTCGGATCCGCCAGCGACAACGACGCCCCGTTCGCCCCCGGCGCCGTCGGCATCGCGTCGAACGCCGCGATCATCGCCCGCAACTCCGGATCCTCGATCGCCGACGCCTCCACGAGCGGATCGTCCGCGGGAAACGCCGGGTGGGTCACGATTCTCGTCCATGCCTCACGCAGGGCGTCATGGTTCTCGATGATCATCGCGTTGAACACCACCGGAATGAACGAACGGAAGTCGCGATTCGCGTACGGCGGCGGTTTCGCAAACGCGTACGGATTCACCTGGTCGACGAAGCGCGGCAGGTGCTCGCCGTAGAACTCCCGCCGGATCGGCAGACGGCGCAGTTCGAACTCGTCCGGACCCAGCCCGTCGTCATGCGGATCATCCACGCGGAACTGCCACAACGCCTGCCCCTCGTCGGACAGAACGAACTCGATGAACGTCTTCGCGAGGTCCGGACGACGGGCGCCCCGCAACATCGCGATGGGATCGGGATCGATCACGGTGACGCCGGGCGGATCGATGTAGCCGAGCCGGTCGTCGCCCGTGGCGTCAAGAATCGACTGGGCCTGGAAACGGCCGTAGAAGTCGATGCAGAGTCCCGCCGCGGCGTCGCCCCGACCGACGTCGTTCGGCGGCTTCTGCGAACTGGCGGAGAAGTACCGCGAGTTCGCGCCGATGCGCCGGAGGATCCGCCA
This sequence comes from Phycisphaerales bacterium, assembly GCA_965227335.1. Lineage (GTDB taxonomy): Bacteria > Planctomycetota > Phycisphaerae > Phycisphaerales > SM1A02 > CBDDFV01. The sequence continues at coordinate 507,770 of CBDDFV010000009.1, read as the reverse complement.
GCCCTCCCGCCAGCCGACGTACTCGAGAATCGCCTGCATCGCCGTCGTGACGGAGCCGGACTGGGCCGGGTTCGCCGACGCGATCCAGCCCCGGTACCTCGGATGCGCCAGATCCGCCCACGTGCGCGGCGGATCGAGACCGAGACGTTCCAGCACATCGTGGTTGTAGACGATCCCGAACCCCGACACCGCGGCCCCGAACCACTTCTTCTCGTCCACGTCGTACAACGCCGTTCCGCCGATGACGGGCGGATCGCCGTACATCGACCGCAGCCATGCATCACTGAAGTCGACCGGGGCCAGCACCGAGATGGAGCGGGGTTCGCCATCGACCTCCACCGTGATTGGTTTCGCCAGTTGACTGAACTCGTACGAGCCGCCGCCGAAGAAGAGATCAACCGCGCCGCCGGGTTCGACGCCGTCGCGCAGCGCCGCTCGATACTGCGACTGCAGCATCTTGCGAATCTCGCCGGTGCCGCCCGGGGTCAGCCAGATCACCTGGACGGGTTCGCCGCCCACGGCCAGTTGGTGCGCTTCGAACGCCCGACCGAACTCGGCGCGGATCTGTTCATTGTGCGGGGAGATGATCACGAGGCTCGACGCCCCGTCGGGAACCGCCGCGCGTTCCGGACGGACCACGATCGGCAGTCCGAGCAACACGACGAAGCAGAGCACGATGACGATTCTTCCGAGCGTCATCGCCAGCCGACCGCCTGTCCGAGCTGCGTGGCGAAGTCCGCCGCCGCCGCGCCGATCGAATCGCGCCATCCGTCGTCATCGTCCTCGTCGAACGCGTAGATCACCGATCGACTGGCGGTGATGATCGCGCCGCCGCCGTCGGCGTCGAAACAGGGCAGGACATCGTCGACCCCGCCCCCCTGGGCGCCGAAGCCGGGCACGAGGAAGATCTGGCGCGGCATCCGATCGCGCAACGTCTCCAGGTCGCCGCCCTTCGTCGCTCCGACCACCGCCCCCACCGCGGCGTAGCCGCACGTCCCGGTGTCTTCGTCGATCCCCGCGGCGGCGTCGGCCATCATCTCCGCGACGGTGCGTCCGTCGGCGAGCGGATGCGACTGAACCGCGTCTGAATCCGGATTGGATGTGCGCACCAGCACGAACACCCCGCCGCCCGCCTCGCGATACGGCGCGACGGTCTCCGGGCCGAGGTAGGCGTTGACGGTGAGCCAGTCCGCCGCGCGACTCGTGCGGGGATCGCCATCGGGGTCGCCGAAGGCCATCGCCGCGTAGTGTCGCGCGGAGACGCCGATGTCCCCCCGCTTGGCGTCGAGGATCACCACCAGTTTCGCCTGACGCGCGTACGCGAGCACGTCGAAGAGCGCCACCACGCCGGGGCCGCGCCAGCGTTCGAAGCACGCGGCCTGCACCTTGACGCACGGGACCGAAGGGGCGACCGCGTCGATCACCGCGTAGGAAAACTCCCGGAGCGCCGCCGCCCGCCCCTCCGTCGCCCGGAGCGACGACGGCAGACGCGCCCAGACGGGATCGAGACCGACGCACACCGGCGCACGCTTCGCCCGAGCCGCGTTGAGCAGACGATCGGCGGGATGCGTGGTCGGCGCGGCGGGCGTGGATTCGGCGACCTCGTTCATGCTGTCGGTACTGTACCACCGCCGCGCATTCGTCGTCCGACGCCGGCCCGCCGCTCCCGCCCGCATTCCGTCCTACAATGCGGGTGATGACGGATCCCCCGGTGCATCTCGATCTGAATCGTCGCCACGGTCTGACCATCGAGTGGGCGGACGGCCGGCGCAATCACTTCTCGGTCGACTATCTGCGGATGATGTCCCCGTCGGCGGAGACGCGGAAGCTGCGCGAGGAGATGGCGAAGAATCCGCTCGCGGTTCTGCCCGCGGGGATGGCCAATCGGACCGAGCCGCTGGAGGCGGCCGGGGCGGAGCTGGTCGGCAACTACGCGGTGCGGATTCGCTTCTCCGACGGGCACGACACGGGTATCTACTCGTGGTCGTACCTGCGTGAGATCGATCGTGGCGAGCCCGGCAAGGGCGCCGCGACCACGCAATCGGAGCCCGCCTCGTGACCGCCGACACCCCCGCCGTCGCGTCGGCGCACGCCCCCGCGCCGATCCTGATGACGCCCCGCACCGCCCCGTGGCCGCGCGGCGACGCGGCCGACCCGCCCGCCGACGCGTTCCTCGCGGACCTCGCCGTTCATCCCGCCCAGCTCAGCCCGACCATCCCGCACGTGTCGAACGTGGAGTACGTGCGCTGGCTGGATCGCGCGGCGGAGCTGCACTCCGACGCCGCGGGTCTCACCCGGCCCGTCATGCTGGAGGCGGGCGTCATGTGGTTCGTCGCCCGTCACGAGATCGACTATCGCGCCGAGGTCTGGGGCGACGATCGCCTCGTGGTCGCGACCTGGGTGCATCGCTACGCCCGCGTGAAGGCGTATCGCGAAACGCGGGTCGTGCGTCCCGCGGACGACACGGTCGTGATGGAGGCCTCGACGCTGTGGGTGCTCGTCGATCTCGACAAGCGCAAGCCCGTACGGATTCCGGACGACTGGCGGGACCGACTCCCGGCGTGGTCGCCGGACGACGACTCCTGAAAGGCGCGCATGCACATCGCGATGATCATCGATCAAGACCGACTCGCCGCCGAGCACGCGATGCTCAACCGGCTGGCGATCAGTCTGATCGCGGAAGGCGCCCGCGTGACGCGGATCATCCCGGACGGCGTCCTTGAAAACGAAGTCCTGCAGGCGAGCGAGGCGTCCGTCGCCCTCGTCCCCCGCGTGACCATGCCGATGGACCGCCTGCCGTGGATTCGGAAACGGCGACGTGAGATCGCCGAAGAACTCCTCGGTCGCCCCCGCCCGGAGGCGCTGCTGGCGTTCGGCGACCGCGCGTGGGGCGTCGCGGCGGATCTGAGCGCTGCGCTCGAAGCGCCGGTCGCCATCGAAGTCTGGCGCATCGATCAACTGCGCGCCGCCCGTCGTGCGCTCGCGCGGCATCACGCCGCGGCGGCGATCGCCGGCTCCTACGCCCTCGGCCAACAGCTCGCGTCGGCGACGTCCCCGGATCTCGTCAGCGTCGCCCCGATCGGCGCATCGGCGTCGCTCAGACACGCCCCGCCGACCCAGGGAGCGCTCACCACCGTCGCCGTCATCGGGGCCGGACGGGACGCCACGATGTACATGGCGTGCCTCGGGGCGCTCGCGTCCGCCGCCCGCGACCAGCCGGATCTGCGGGTGATCCTCGAACTGCGCGGCCCGCATCAGCATGAGATCTGGCGGGAGGCGGCGCGTCTCGATCTCCTCCCCCGCACGTCCACGCTGAGCAACGCCTCCCCCTACCGCGGCCTGATCGCGGAGTGCGACGTGATCCTCGCCCCCGAACGGCTCGGCGAGGTGCGGACGATGGTGCTCGACGGCATGGCCGCCGGCTGCCCGACGATCTCCGGACGAAACGCCGCGATGGACGTGCTGCAGGACGGCGAGACGGCGATCGTCATCGAGGAGCCCGCGGTCGAGGCGTGGACCACCGCGTTGCGCCGCCTGTTGGGGGATCCGACGTCGGCCCGCGCCCTGGGCCGGGCGGGTCAGGCCGCCGCGGCGGAGCGTCACGGCTCAGCGGAGCAGGGCCGGCGAATTGTCGAGACGGCCGCGACAATGGTCTCCGGCGGCGCGTACGCCTTCACTGAATCGACGTAAGTTGGTCGCTCACATCTGCTTCCGTGGATCTCGCGGCCGCCGCCCGGTTGACTGCAGAGCGATATTTTCTCGGGCGAACTCCGAAAAAATCGCGATGACCGGCCTGATCTGGCCGAAAACATAAATGCCGGACCTCGAAATGACATCTTTCTCCCCTCCGCCCCGTTGGAATCTCGAATTCCAGCGGGGTTTTTCGATAAGGCAGGTCGAGCGGGGGTGGGGAAAACCCGGAACCCAGCGGGGTTCGGGGCGTCTGACCTCATGCCGTTCCCTCGCCAGCCAGCACTTCTTCGAGCGGCGACGTTCCGCGCTTCGGCGTGATCCGAGACCGGAAGCGATTCATCGTGAATCGTCGGGTCGTCGGTGCGCGCCGGGTCGCCACGCTCGAAGGAGGCCCGCCATGGCTTGACGCGTTTCACCCCGGTTGTCACGCTATATTCACGATCACGATCTTCCCGCGGGCAGGCGGCCGACGGAGCGTCGCCGGCCGACCGCAGCGGGGAGGTATGTTCCGAGCCGTCCGACGGCTCCCATCCAGACGAGGATTTCCATCATGATTCGTACGATTCTGATCAGCGCCGCGACCCTGTGCCTCCTGCTCCTCATGGTCGGCTGCGAGGACAAGGCCGCGAACACCGGCGGCGCGGGCGCCCCGGCCAAGCAGGGCGCGCGTCCCACCCCGGAGAACCTGCCCGACGCGCCCAGCGAAGGGCTCGGCATGGACTCCCGGAACCAGCCCGGCGGCGGCGGCTGATCAACGCTTGATCACCCCGGAACGATCGCCGTCACGCCGGATCACCACCGGCGTGGCGGCGTTCTCGTGCGCCCGCCCCCTCCCCCATGCCAAGGGCCCTGGCCGAGTGTGGATAACTTGTTGACAATGCCGGTAACAGGGCCCACAAGAAAGCCGCCGTCAGGCCGAAACCTGATCGGCGGCGGGTGGATGGCAAGCCCTAAATCCCTGCTCATCAACGCTCTAACCGCGTTTCCGCAGGGCCATCTTTGAATATGCCCGCGGTCCGGGTCGCTGGCAATCGAAAACCGCTGGTTTTCTGGGATAATTGTGTATAACCGAGAGGCAACGACTCAGATCGACGGTGCTGCATCAATCGAGCGGGTGGTCGGCTCAGGCCGGCTGCATCATGTCGACCAGGATCTCGAGCCCGCGGGCGAGTCGCTCGTCCGGCGCGGCGAAGCTCACGCGGAAATGCGTGTCCCGGGTCGAGAACACCGAGCCCGGAATGACCAGCACCGACCGCTTGATCGCCTGCTCCACGAACTCGGTCGCGGTCAGGCCCAGGCCGGGCGGAACCTCGATGAACGCGTAGAACGCCCCGCCCGGCGTCGAGACGTTCGTCACCCCGTCGAACGCCTGCACGACCATGTCGCGCTTGCGCTGATAGGCGTTGATCTGTTCGGACATGTCCGTCTCGTACGCGGCGGCGATCGACGCCTGCGCGATCGACGGCGCGCACACGAACGAATACTGCTGGAGCTTCAGCATCTGCTCGACGATCGCAGACGGACCCGACGCGTAGCCGAGCCGCCACCCCGTGCAACCGTAGCTCTTGCCGAAGCCGCGAATGAGAAGCACGTTGTCGCTGTACCGCGCGGGCGTCGGGCAGCCGTGGTCTTCGCGGGCGTCGTCGTACGTGAACAGATCGTAGATCTCATCAGAGATGAGGAGCACGCCGCGCTCATCGCACAGCGCGGCGAGATCGCGCATTTCGCTTTCGTTCAGCACGACGCCGGACGGATTGCCGGGCGAGTTGACGAGGACGATCTTCGTCCGGTCGGTGATGAGCGGCGCGACGCGTGCGGCGGTGAGTCGGAAGTCGGGGTACGTGTCGCAGGTGACGATCCGTCCGCCGGTCATGGGACCGAAGGTCGGGTAGACGACGAAATACGGGTCCGCAATGATCGCTTCGTCGCCCTCGTCGAGCATGGCGAGGAACGCCAGCAGCAGGCCGCCGCTCGTACCGGACGTGATCATCGTCTGCCGGCCGTCGGTTCCGTCGGCGCTCCAGCCGAGGGTGCGTTTCAGGTCGGTGCGGACGGCCCGCAGGGCGTCCGGCGCGCCCTGGGTGAGGGTGTAGCCGTTGCGGTTCTTCGAGACCGCGTGCGTCACGGCGTCCTTGAGCTGGTCCGGCACCGGGAAGTCGGGCTGGCCGATGGACAGGTTGATCGGGTCCTTCAGCGAAGCGCCGAGCTCGAAGATGCGTCGGATGCCGGAGGCGTCGATCGCACCGGCCCGCCGACTGATGAGCCGTTCGAAATTGAGCGTTGAGGTCGTCATGAAAAGGGTCTCCGCGCGGACCGTTCAGCGTATCCGCCCGGGCGTGATCCGGCGCGGCGGCGAGCACAAAAACAACGCGAGCCGATCGGTCCGACCGGCTCGCGTCCATGGTTCGTGGCGGCGTCGATTACTCGGCCGCGTCCTCGTCCTTCTTCTTGACCTTCTTCTTCGTCACGACCTTGCGGCTTCCGACTTTCGGAAGGCCGATCGCGGCGTCCTGTTCGGGATCGAACTTTTCCTTCTCCATGAGCTTCGCAATGCGCTCCGCACGCGTCAGCACGTTGCGGTGCTGGTTGAGGGCGCTGGGCTGGGTCTTCAGGCTGCGGTGGAGGCTCATGGCGGAATCTCAGTGCGAAGGACGGTTCAGGGAAGCGATCGGGAAGCGACGGTCAGGGGTCGTACTTCTCGAGATAGAAGTCGCGAAGGTCGTCGCGTCCCCGGGCGCTGACCTTCCAGACGAGGCCGGCGTCCGAGATCCGCTTCTTCAACGCCGCGATCGCCGGATCGTTGCGTTTGAGGTCATCCCGGTCGAATCCGGGAAGGACCGAGACCTTCACGAGGACGGATCGAGGATTATTGCCGGGAACGACCCAGGCATCAAGGCCCCGGGACCGCAAAAACGAGGCCAGCTCCGGCGCCCCCTCCCGGGGGTAGTTCTTGACGAAGTAGTTCCGGCCCGCCACCCGGGGGTCGCCGGACGAGGCGGGGGCGGCGGGACCGCGCGAATTCCCCGCCGCCGCGGGGGCGGCCGGAACCGCACCGCCGCTCCCGGCGTTGACCGGAATACCGGACGCCGGCTGATCCAGCAGCGGATCGCGGATCCGGTCCGCGTCGTTGCGGGCGAGCTGCTCGCGCAGGCGGGCGTCGTCGAGGGTCGTGAAATGCGTCTTGGCGCGCTCGTAGCCCAGCATGTAGGCCCCGAGGACAAGCAGCACCACCGTCACGCCGCCGAAGACGAGGTAGCCCACGGGGAGTCGCACCGAGCGTCCGCCGCCGAGCAGCTTGGTCGCGGGCGGGGGATCGACATCGACATCGGGATCGACCGGCGCCGCCCGCGGCGCAACGCGGGCGCTCACGAGTTCGTACAGGGCGGGTTTCGATCGTTTCGACATGACGTGTCACGCTCCCGGGCCGCCGACCGGCCCGTCCCCCCACGGTTCCCCTCCGTCGGCATCCTACGCGATCCGGGCCGCCGGATCTCCTGTCGCGATGACGCTGGCGATGGCGTGGGTGTCCGTGTGCGAGAGGCTGACCAGCCAGCCCGTCACGCCCATCGACGCCGCTCGACCCGCACAGCCGCCTCGCAACACCAGCGTCGGCTGGCCGAGGGGGTTCCGTTCAACCTCGATGTCCTGCCACGAGAGCCCCGACCGCCAGCCCGTTCCGAGGGCCTTGAATGCGGCTTCCTTCGCCGCGAATCGTGCCGCGTAGCGTTCGACCCGGCGTCGATCACCCGCATCGGCGTACGCCCGCTCCGACTCGGTGAAGACGCGTTCGGCGAACCGTTCGCCGTGGTCGTCGAGCAGCCGCGCGATGCGGGCGTTTTCGACGAGGTCGACGCCGTGGCCGAGGATGGCGGGACCGGAGGAGATCATGTCGGCATGGTAGCGGACGGTCGTCGTATGATGAGATCCATGGCATCCGAAGACGCCGCCCGTCATCTCCGCCGCGCCGCTGAAGCCGCCGCCCGCGATCCGGTGTCGTGCGCGATCATCACGATCTCGGACACGCGGACGCCGGAGGACGACGTGAGCGGCGACCGGATCCGCGCGATGCTGCCGGAGGTTCCGGCGACATTGGCGTGGCGAACGATCGTGCGAGACGACGTCGCGCCGATCGACGCCGCGCTCTCGCGGGCGTTGCACGACCGCGAGGTGCAGGTCGTGATCACGACGGGCGGGACGGGGTTCTCCTCTCGCGACACCACGGTAGACGTCGTGCGTCGTCGGCTGACGCGGGAGATCCCGGGCTTCGGCGAGTTGTTTCGGATGGCGAGCTGGGAGGAGGTCGGCGCGGCGTCGATGCTGAGCGGCGCGCTGGGCGGCCTCGTCGTGCAGGACGAATCCGACGGCGGCGACACGTTCATCTTCGCGCTGCCGGGATCGAAGAACGCGGTGGAGACGGCGATGGCGAAGCTGCTGATCCCGCAGTTAGCGCATCTGGTGTGGGAGCGCGGGCGGTAACTTGCGACGCACTCACCACGCACACCCGACCCCTGCGACCATCGTTCATCGCCGGCGTTGGTTGGGTTCACGACCCGACACGAATGGGCGATCGAGGCGGCTCACGTTGGGTCGTGGACCCAACCGACGCGTTGCTTTGCATGGGGTGGGGACATGACAAACGTCGGTCGACGGCGCGATTCGAATGACGGCGCCAACCGATCCCATGGCGGAGCCATGGGCTAGGCGGGCGGCGCGATCGCGCGCCAGGCGTCGACGCTCTGCTTCACGCCGGCCCACGGGTCGGTCCACTGCCGCGCGTCGATGGTCACCGGACCGCCGAAGCCCGCGGCATCCAGCGCGGCTCGGTAGGGCAGCAGATCGAGTTTGCCGCCCGGTCCGCCGACGGGGCCGCGCATCCCGGTGGGAAGAATGTCCGCCAGCCGCGCGGCGGTCAGGTTCGCGCCGATCTCGAACACCGTTGCGACCGGATCATGGCCGAGGGCGATCTGCGCGGCGGGATCGACCCCGGTCGGGTCCGACGCGCCGAAATTCGCGATCGCGACGCCGTGATGCTCCGCCTGGCCCGCGATCAGTTCGAGCATCTCGTCGATCTGCGGATGGTCGTCATCCGCGACGGGCAGATGCATGGCGATCGGGCAGGGCCGGAACTCCGCCGCGAACTCGATGGTCTCGAGCGTCGCGGCAACGGCGCGATCGGCGTGGGCGGGATCGGCGAAGTGGTCGACGGGAATCCAGAGATCAATCCCGCTGACGATCAGCTCCAGTCGGCGCAGGGCCCCCGCCAGGCCGCGCCGGGCGGAGCGGTCCATCTCGCGCGGCCGCAGGCCGGGTTGCGCGGCGGAGAGTTGCACGTACCGGACTGACGTCTCGCCCAGACGCCCGAAAGTGGCGCGCGGATCGTCGCCGAGCGGCGCGATCGTGACGGCGAGGGTGTCGAGGCCGAGTTGAGTCTGAAGAGTCACGACGGGCATCGTAACCGTAGGGTCCGCACCCCGTGCGGACCGTCGGAGCGTCGCGACATGCACGGCGACCCGGCCACCTGAACCAAACCTGGTCCCTACGGGGTGCGGACCCTACGGCGTGTGACGGCTAGGATGTGCGCATGACATCCTTCGATGTCCAACTCATCGACGGCCCGTGCGTCATCGGACCGATCGAACCGTTCCCGTCGGAAGGCGGGGCGGAGTGCGTGTTCATCGGGCGCACGCGGGCGGAGACGCATCCGGAGCACGGGGCGCTCACGCGGCTCTCGTATGACGCGTACCGCCCGATGGCGCAGCGGGTGCTCGAGGACCTGGCCAGGAAGGCGAACGACCGCTGGCCGTGCCTGGTCGTGCGGCTGCACCACGCCGTCGGCGATGTGCCGGTCGGCGGCGCGAGCGTGGTGGTGCAGGTCGCGGCGGGACATCGGGCCGAAGCCTTCGCCGCCGGCCGGTGGCTGATCGACACGCTCAAGCAGAAGGCCCCGATCTGGAAGCAGGAAACCTGGGCGGACGGGACGACGTGGTCGACCGGGGCGCCGGTGACAGAATCGCAATCGGAAGTCGATTCAGGAGAGGCGACGGTATGAACTCGACACGTCCGATCGTGAGCGCAGTGTTCTGGGTGACGCTGGCCATCTGGTTCGCCATCGTCCTCGCCGCGGGACTCGCCGCCGCGAATACGTTCACGGTCCTCGGCGACGTCCCGCTGTTCGTCGACGGCTACGACTCGGTCCCGAAGGAAGACCACGGCCGGCTCGCGGCGGGGATGGTCATGGAGCCGTTCTTCGCCATCGTCGACGCGGTGCAGCTCTTCGCCGCCCCGTTGTGTCTCGTCGCATTCGTCGTCCATTGGGCGACGGGAACGGGGCATCGGCGGCCGATCGCGCGATGGATCGCATTGCTGGGGCTGGCGGTGGCCGTGGGGTCGTTCGGCTATCGCGCGGCGGCGTTGGCGCCGGACATGAATCGGAATCTGGTCGAGTATCGCACCGCCGCGCGGGAGGGCGACATCGACACGATGGACGCCCGGCTGGCGGCCTTCGACGCCGATCATCACACCGCGGACGCCCTGTACCAGGTGACGTTCTTCGCGTTGTTCGGGACGATCATCGCCGCGGCCGTCCTCGCCGCGCCGGTGCGGGAGCGGAAGCCGAACGAACTCGAAACGCCCCGTCTGGCGGAGATGCGTCCGTGAGTTCGATCCCGAAACGAGCGGGCCCGACGGGCAAGCGTGAGTTCGACCTCCCGGAGAAGACGAAGGCGGAGAAGGCCCGCGCCCGCCGCATCCTCGCCGGCCTCTACGAGTGCTATCCCGACGCCCACTGTGAACTCGACTTCACCAACGCCCACGAACTGCTCATCGCGGTGATCCTCTCCGCCCAGGCGACGGACGTCGGCGTGAACAAGGCGACGCCGAAGCTCTTCAAGACGTTCCCGACGCCGGCGGACTACGCGAAGTCGACGCCGAAGAAGATCGAGCCGTACATCAACTCGATCGGCCTCTTCCGCAACAAGGCGAAGGCCGTCCACGCCGCGATGACGCGGATCGTCGAGGAATACGACGGCGAGGTCCCGGACACGATGGACGACCTGCTCACCCTGCGCGGCGTCGCCCGCAAGACCGCGAACGTCGTCCTCGGCAACTGGTTCGACATCAACGTCGGCGTCGTCGTCGACACGCACGTCTCACGCGTGAGTCAACGGTTCGGCCTGACGGAGCACACCGACGTCAAGAAGATCGAGAAGGACCTGATGGCGTTGTTCCCGCGTCCGCACTGGACGATGCTGAGCCACCTGCTGATCTTCCACGGCCGCCGCGCGTGCAAGGCGCGGGGGGCGTTGTGCGCGGAGCATCCGTTGTGTCGGAAGTACTGTGAGAATGCGACCGGCTGATCAGAACGCCGACGGCGCGGTCCTGAACCACGACAACCGTCCCGTCCCCGCCTCGGGGCCGACGTAGCGCATGCCGCGCCCGCCGGTGTCGGGGGTGAGTCGGGTGATCAGCCCCGGGAGACGGACCCGGTCGACGGCGACGAACGCGTCCTCCTCCAGTTCGCGGAGCACTACCACGCCGCCGTCGCCGCCGACCCAGATGTCGCCGTCGAGCGCGGCGACGACGTAGGGCGGCGCGACCTCCCCATCCACGAATTCCTGCTCTCCCGCCGCGGTCGTCAGCATGAGGACGCCGTCCGGGGCGACGTCCGCATCGACGCCGATCGTCCGCGCGGACCGCCCGTCGTTCAGCGGCGCGCCGGCGGTCTCGGTCGGCGTGAGCCCGCCGTCGTCATTCACGAGCCACGCCGCGCCGGAGGATTCAACCACGATGAAGGATCGCCCTTCGAACCAGCCGTCGCGGAGGTCGACGGGGCCGTCGCGTCGGACCGCGGGCGGCTCGTCGGGAAGGTCGATGCGGATGCGGGCGCGAAAGCCGGCCCCGACGACGCCGACGCGTCTGGGGCCGAGGCGGACGAGGTCGGCGACGCCGCGCATCCGGTCGACGCGGGCGACGACGAGGCGATCGGACTCGCGTCGGAGGACGGCGGCGGCCTGGTCCGTCGCGACGAAGACGAGATCATCCACGGCCCGCAGTCGGCGCAGAACGCCGGGGATCACGGTGCGGTCGATTTCCCGGATGTCGGGCGTCATCAGCCCGACCGCGACGCCGTCGACGAGATTGAACGCGAAGACGAGCATGTTCGGGTCGGTCGTGTTCTGCAGGGCGACGGCGGCGCCGAGGTACGCCCCGTTGTCCAGTCGGTACACGCGGCGTCCGATGCTCGCGTTCAGGCCGGAAATCGGGTTGACGATCACCGGACCCGTAACGGTCCGATCCTCGAGCCAGCGTCGACCGTCGCGGAGTCGGGTGACCCCGTTGTCGCCGGTGACGTAGACGTCGCCGCCCGCGACGCTGAGTCGGCGGGGGCGCTGGCCCAGCCGGGCCGCGTCGTGCCGGGCCCGCAGGGTGAGATCGCGGCCGTCGAGTTCGAGGACGGCTTCATCGCGCAGGACGGCGAAGAGGCGGTCATCGACGACGGCGAGATCGCAGACCGGGCCGTTCCGCCCCTCGGTCCCGAGTTGGACTGCTTGGTCGCGAAAGAGCGGACCGGGATCGATCATCTCGACCGCACAGCCGCGCCCCTGGCGCCAGACGTCGCCCGGACCGATGACGGCGGCGCTCGGCGCGGCACCGGCCGCGGACGCCACCCGCAGCCATTCGTCGACGGGCATGCGTTCGCCGGCGCGGCAGCCGGTCAGCCAGCCCGCCGCGACCAGCAGCACGACCATCACGATCCGACGTCCGCAATCCGTCCCCGCTTCACTCGGCATGCGGACAGACTACCATGTCACGTACGATGACTGAGCGCATGGACCAACTGAAGAAGCTGCTCGCGGATGACCCGGACGACGCATTCTGTCGGTACGGGCTTGCGCAGGAATACGCGAAGGCGGGCGATCACGGGGCGGCGATCGAGTGGTTCGACAAGACGATCGACGTCGATCCCGCCTACTGCTACGCGTACTTCCACAAGGCGCGTTCGCAGGAGCAACTCGATGACATTGCGGGCGCGACGGAGACGTTGCGGGTCGGGCTGGACGAGGCGAAGAAAAAGGGCGATACGCACGCCGCATCTGAAATCGCCGCCTACCTGGACATGATGGCCTGACATGCCGGACGCGGCGCGACAGTTCCTGCTCTTCGAACCCGCGGCGGCGGCGACGATCACGGCGCTGGAAGTCGCCCGCAACGATCCGATGCGCCGGTACGTCCGGGTCGATGGGAAGCGGATCGCGACGGTCAGCCAGACGGTGATCGACCAACTCGGGCTGGCGGAGGGCGATTCGTGGGATGACGCGACCGCGGACGCGCTCGATCGTGCGCTGGCGCTGGACGCCGCGCGAAAGATCGCGTTCCGCACGCTCGGTCGGGCGGGCATGTCGTCGACGCAGCTCGCGGCGCGGCTGGAGCGGAAGGGGATCGAGTCGGACATCGCGGCGGCGATCGTCGAGGAGTTCGAAGCTGACGGCTGGCTCGACGACCAGACGTTCGCCATGGACATCGTCCGGAGCGCGCTGGAGGGCGGTCCCGCGGGGGACGACTTCCTGCGGGCGCGGCTGGAGAAGCGCGGCGTGACGGGCGCGGCGGCGGATTCGGCGATCGACGCGGCGCTGGCGGAGACCGACCTGCGAACGCGGACGATCGAGTTCGCGACGAAGCGTCTGCGGACGATGACCGCGGCGTCTCCGGCGACGAAGATGCGTCGGCTGGCGGGCGCGATGGCGCGGCGGGGGCTGGACGAGGATCTGATTCACGATGTGTTGCGCGAGCTGGATCTGGCCCCCGAGCCGCCGCTCGCGGACGGCATGGAATAGGCGCGGGCGCCGTGGTGTTTCACAACAGGAAAGGACTCGCCGTGACGGAACGAATCGTTCAATTCGGACTGGGGGGCTCGCTGGTCGGGGCGTCGGTGCTCTTGATGCTGAGCGGCTGCGTGGCGCCGGCGAACGATGCGATCGGGCTCGGCCCCGCCGCGCCGCTGCCGGCGCTGGGTCAGCGTGAGGAGACGCCGGATCCATCGGCCGGCGCGCCGCTGCTCTCGGGCGATCGCTCGAACTGGCCGGCGGTCAAGGTGCGGGTTCCGCTGACGCGGGTAGCGAGTTATCCGGGTTACTGGGCGGCGCGTCCGCTTGATCCTGACGACGACGGCGATCTCGGCGATGTGTACCCGACGGCGACGTCGGCGCTGGATGGCCCGTCCGGAGACGACCGGATCGGCGATGCGGCGCTGGGGGTGGCGGCGGGGGTGATTGACATTCCCTGGTCGCCGATCCGCGCGGCGTTCGATCAGCGATGGCCGAAGCGGCTCGAGGATCAGCCGTCGACGCCATATCAACGGACGCCGGGGTACGGCGTGCACGCGGACGCCCCGGCCCCGGCGCCCGACGCGAACGACGGCGACACGTGAAACCGAAGTCCCCCACCGTCGAAAGGAAACGCCATGCATGACCTCGCCCGACGTCCTGTCGTCGCCGTGCTCCTCACGCTGTTCGCGTCGATCGCATCGGCGCAGACGCAACCGGCCTCGCCGCCGACCGAGGGGGTGACGATCGAAGCGGCGGACAAGGCGTTCGCGGCGGTGCTGAAGGCGGTGGTCACGGACGACGGGCTGGTGCGGTACGACCGGCTGGCGGAACGCCCGATCGCCGCGCAGCTCGACCGGGCGGTGGCGGGATATGCGTCGAATCAGCCGCCCACGGATGAGACGGCGCGGCTGGCGTTCTTCATGAACGCGTACAACGCGATCGTGCTTGATCGCGTCGACGAGCTGCGGCGGAAGGGCGGCTTCGAGAGCGTGATCAAGGTTCCCGGATTCTTCGATCGGGACCAGGTCCGGGTCGGAGGCGCGTCGATGACGCTGAACGATCTCGAGAACAACAAGGTCCGGCCGCTGGGCGACGCCCGGATTCACGCGGCGCTGGTGTGCGCGGCGGTGAGTTGTCCGCCGCTGCGGGCGGAGCCGTTCGCCGCGACGAAGCTGGACCAGCAGCTCGACGATCAGAGTCGGCGGTGGGTGAACGACCCCGCGAAGTTCCGGGTCGTCTCGGGCGGCGCGGTGGGTCTGAGCAAGATCCTCGACTGGTACGGTGAGGATTTCACGGACGGCGGTCCGCTGGGGTTCGTGCGCCGGTACGCGACGTCGGGATCGCGTCTGCACGAGCGGGCGTCGGCGGGCGCGCAGTCGATGTGGTTGGAGTATGATTGGTCGCTCAACCAGGCCCGCTGAGCGGGTCGTCGGCCGCGTGTGTGGAACGTGGAGGCTCCGTCGCGGGACGGGCCGTGGCGCCGGCGCCGCTTCCTGAGGAGTTCTGAGCGCCGATGCCGCCGCCGATGTCCGATGCGTCTGCCAGTCGATCTGATCCGCCGCCGCTGGAGGTGTCTCCGGAGGAGGTGGCGTCGCTGCTTGCTTCAGACCCGGACGGGGTTCAGTTGATTGACTGCCGACGGGCCGACGAGTGGGCGATCTGTCGCCTGCCGGGCGCGATTCTGGCTCCGGTCGAAGAATTGGGGGAGCATCTGGACAAGGTGGATTCGTCGCGTCGGGTGGTGGTGTACTGCCACCTGGGCGGTCGTTCGCTGATGGCCGCGCGGGCGTTGCGTCAGCATGGGGCGCCGGAAGCGCAGTCGATGGCGGGCGGCATCGAGCGGTGGGCGGTGGAGATCGATCCGGAGACGCCTCGCTACTGAGCGGGCGTCAGGCGACGGGTGTGAGAGCATGGCAGGGATGACGGACGGGATGGGACGGAGTCGATGATGAAGCACCGGCTGATCACCGGGCCGATTCTGATCGGCGTGCTGCTGGGCCTGGTCTGGCTGGACAACCAGATGGATCGGGTGGCGCTGACGGGATCCTGGCGTGATCTGTTTCTGGGGCGCGACCATCCGCCGCGCGGCGTGGTTCTGTTCGGTCTGGCGTTGGCGGCGACGGCGATCGCGGCGGTGGAGTTGACGCGGATCATCAAGGCGCAGGGAATTGCGACGAATCTGGTTCTGACGTGGACGGCGGCGTGGGTGGGCCTGATCGCGAGTTACTCGATTCCGGACGGGACGTCGACGACGCTGACGACGGCGATCGTCTCGACCGGTCTCATCGTGGTGCTGGCGGGTTCGCTGCTGGTGTTCAGCCGGGGTCGCAATGTGGAGGGCGTGGTGGCGGCGACGGGGGCGGTGGTCTTCGCGATGGTGTATCTGGGGCTGATGCTGGGCTTCCTTCTCGCCCTGCGTCGATGGCACTCCGCGTGGTGGATCGTGGGCGTGATCATGATCACGAAGTCGGCGGACATCGGGGCGTTGTTCACGGGGGTGGCGATCGGCCGCCACAAGTTGATTCCATGGTTGAGCAAGGGCAAGACCTGGGAGGGCCTGGCCGGCGGGATCGTGACGGCGGTGGTGGTCGGCGGTCTCGCGGCGTTCGCGAGTCAGTTGCTGCTGAACCCGCCGAACCAGGCGCCGTTGTGGCTGGGTCTGGTCGGCGGGCTGATCTTCGCGGTGTTCGGCCTGTTCGGCGACCTGACGATGAGCCTGCTCAAACGGGGAGCGGGCCTCAAGGATTCGTCGGCGGTGCTGCCGGGTTTGGGGGGCGTGCTGGACGTGCTGGACTCACCGTTGATGACCGCCCCCGCCGCGTACTGGCTGATCAAGGCCGCGACCTCCGCCTGACCGGGCCGGCCGGCTTCCGACGTACACGGGAAGGTGTTACAATTGGGCTGGTTGGAGTTCCGACGCGACTGTCCGCTGGAGACCTGCATGACGCTGATGGAAAGCATGATCGCCCTCTTTCGGGTCGACGCCCAGGCGCGGGCGCTTCGTCACCGGGTGGATTCGGCGCAGCGCTACTTCAACGCCCAGACGCGGCAGTTGAACGAACTCAAGGCGGAGCAGGAAGAACTCCTGAGTCGAAAGCGACAGACCCAGGCGACGCTCGGCAATCATGAAAACGAGGCCGCCGCGCTCGACGAACGCATCGAGAAGCTGCGGGGCGAACTCAACAGCACCACCACCAACAAGCAATACACCGCCGTGCTGACCGAGATCAACTCGCTCAAGGAGCAGCGGGGCGAACTCGATGAGAAGATGCTGGTCGAGATGTCGCGGGTCGAGGCGATCGACGCTGAACTCGACGGCCTCAACGCGAAGATCGAGGAGCGGGAAGCCACGCGGAACGTGGCCGAAGCGCAGCTCAAGGAGCGTCAGGACGAGGTCGGCGAACGACTCGCCGAACTCGAGACGGAGCGCGAACAGGCCGCCGCCGCGCTGCCCGGCCGCGAACTGGAGTTGTTCGAGGAGCTCTCCGATCAGTTCGACGGCGAAGCGATGGCGCCCCTCGACGAGATCGACCGGCGGCGCAAGGAGTACGCGTGCGGCGAATGCAACATGCAGATGCCGTTCGAGAGCGTCTCCGTCCTGCTCAACGCGAACGACACGCTCGTGCAGTGCACGGCGTGCGGACGCATCCTGTACATGCAGGACGAGATTCGCGGCGCGCTCGCGAAGCGCTAGAGCGTCATCATCCCAGATGCAGCGGGTCGATCTGCTCGTTCCAGACGAGCACGCAGGGCGGCATCTGCGAAGATTCCGATCCTCCAAACACCTTGGTGAGCGAGCGACCGATCGGCGTGCTGAACGTCGCCGGTCCCGTTTCAGGCAACGTGTGGCATCGACAACTTCGTCTTCGAGTGGAGTGCGATCCCTGCTCCCCCCACCCTGGTGATGCTGGCTGGCTTCGCGACCACGCGGCGGCGGCGGCATTCGTCTAACGCAGGCGACTGACCTTGACCGTGTGTTCACGTCGGGGCGGCGACGGCGTGCGCCGGCGTCGGGGCGGCGTCTTCGTGTGCGATCAGTTCGCGACCGAACGTGAGAACATGCTCGAGTCGGTCGGCGCCGGCGTGCGAGGCCAGCCGTCCCGACAGGTCGGATTCCGCCAGGCCACGTACGAGCGTCAGGCCCTGCCCGGGACTGGACAGGTCGGGCGACTCGACGCCGGTCTCGGTCCAGCGAAGGACCAGCCGTTCATCTTCGGTCCGCCAGGCGATACGGACCCGTCCCGCCGCAGTGCGGAGACCGCCCCAGCGCGTGGCGTTGCTCTGCAGTTCATACAACAGCATGGCCAGCGACTGCACGTGATCGGCGCGGATCGGGATGCGTGGTCCGTCGATCTCGATCCGTTCGGCCGCTTCCGGTTCGACATCCTCGAGGGCGACGCCGAGGATCTCCCGCAGCGGCGTCGGCGTCCATCGGCGTCGGCTGAGCACGTTGTGGACCCGCGCGATCGCGATGATGCGTCCGCGAATCCGCTCGGGCAGACGGGCGCGGTCCGGCCCGGCCTCGGTCACGTCAAGCACGCCCAGTAGGGTCGCCAGGTTGTTGCGGACACGATGGTTGACTTCGTTGAGCAGGAGTTGCAGGCGGGCCGCCTGCTCGGCGGAGCGCTGGTTCTCCTGAAGCAGCGACCGAAGGGAAGCGCGGCGTTCGCTGGCCACCGAAGACAGCACCAGCAGCGTCACGGCTGACGAGCACAGGAACAACTGCATCGCCAGCATGCTGGTGCTCACCGTCGCCTCGGTGTCGTAGAACACCCCGCGGCCCGAGTCGAAACTCAACGCCGCTCCGATCGCGACGAGAAGCAGACAACTCGTCAGCGTGCGGACGCCGAACCGCAGGCACGCCCACACCAGCGGGAGGAGCACGAAGTACGGGAAGTCCGCGATGGAGGGCGCGTCGCTCCACCGCGCGCCGAGGCTGACCGCGCCCGTGCCGGCGAGCAGGCCGAGCAGGAGCGTCAGTTCGATGGCGAACCCGCGTGGCGAGTCGTGCACCGGCGGCTCCGAGCGCCTGGCCATCGCCAGCACCCACGGGGCGACCACGATCACGCCGAGGGCGTCGGCGAACCACCACAACTGCCAGGCGTGCACGACGTCCACCGTGGTCGACCCCGCCGCGATGACCGCCACCCCAAGCCACGCCGCGAAGGCGGGCGCGACCAGACCCGCGCCGATGATCACGGCGAGCACCGTCGTCAGTCGACCGATCTCCGCGGGACGGCGGACGGCCAGCCGGACGATCGCGGCCCCGACGATCGCCTCCAGGGCGTTGATCGGCGCCGCCCACCAGGTCCAGCCGACGACCGCCGCGTCGAACAGATCGGGCCGGAGTGAAACGGTCCACGAGGCCGCCTGGAGCGACGCCGCGCCGAGCAGAACCACCGCCCACCAGCGTCGGTACGGCGTGATGATGAGGGCGGCGACGAAGAGGCCGCTGGCGGGCCAGAACGCGGCGGTGGAGGCGTCGTCGGCGGAGTAGTGGAATCGCCACCCGAGCCACGCGAGGACGATCATGCCGACCACGAACATCGGCGCGGCGCGCCATGGCGGGGAAAGGGCGCCTTCCCCGACTGACCCCGGACGCGGCGGATGTGATCGAGGCGGCATCGCGTCCCTTCCTGCCGTCAGATGAGCGGTCGCGTCAGCGCGGGGTGGGCGCGCCGTCGGCGTCTCCCTCGAAGAGCACGGGTTCGTCGGGTCGGCGGGGCGGACGGCGTTCGAGTTCGGCCACCTCGTCCTTGATCTCTTCGAGCGTGCGGAAGTTGTAGTACTCGCTGGCGTAGCGGATGTAGGCGATCTCATCGAGATCGCGAAGCGCCGCCGCGACGAACCGGCCGATCTCGACGCTCGGCACTTCGCGGTCAAAGCGGCGATGGAGGTCGTCCTCGACGCGTCGCACGAGGGCTTCCTTGTCGTCTTCGGAGATGGGTCTTTTCCCGCACGCGGCGAGCACGCCCCGCAGGATCTTCTCCGCCTCGAAGGCCGCGCGGCTGCCGTCGCGTTTCACGACCATGAGTCGGGCGGTCTTCTCCACACGTTCGTAGGTGGTGAAGCGTCGCTCGCAGGCCTGGCACTCACGTCGTCGGCGGACCACATAGCCGCCGTCCGCGGAGCGGCTGTCGATGACCTTATCGTTGTCCTCGCCGCAGAACGGACAGATCACGGTCGGTCTCCAGCAGGGCCGCCCCCATATCGGCGGTCATCGACGTCCCCCGCCCCAAGATCTTGGTCGTCGGCGGGGCGGGCGACGCAGGGCATCATGCGTCGGGACGGGCGGACCGTCAACCGGGGTGGTCGGACCATCCGGAAAGAGGGCGGATCGCATGACTTCTCGAGAATCCGTTTGCCGCGGGGCCGATAGAGGGTTAGTGTACGCGGACGGGTCGTGTTCGCCCTCTGGGCGGGCCGGCTTGCTCGTGGGTCCCCGGCCGGCGGTCAGTCGGACGGGGATGGTCCGTCGAGTCGGTTCGACGGGCGAGACAACGGGCCTGCCTCGATGGTCGCTCCCGGGCGGCGGATCGTGGCGAGGAGCCTCTGTTTGCGTGTATCTGATCTATTCGGCGACGTCGTCCCGCCCCTGACTCCATGAATGTGCGCTCGAATGCGCATCGCGCATGGCGGTCCACGTCTGACGGGTGCAACGACGACGGGTGTTTCTCGCCGACCTCCGGAGAATTCTGTCGCTCTGATCCGAATCAATGGGGATCGAGCGGTGTTGCTGCAGGGGTTGTTCCCCGGGTCTGAGTCGTGAGCGACTCGGACTGATCACGGGCCGGGTTGTCCGGCGTTTCTTTCTTTTTCGTACTGCAGGAGATCCAACCCATCGCACGTCGACGTTACTTCAAGCCTCAGGAGAACATGCGCCGCGGACCCCGCGTCAATGAGCGCATTCGCGTCCGCAACGTCCGGCTCGTGGACGAGAACAACGAGATGCTCGGGATCGTGGACACGCGTGATGCGCTGCGTCAGGCGCAGGACGCCGGTCTCGACCTCGTGGAAGTGTCGCCCAACACCGACCCGCCCGTCTGCCGCATCATGGACTACGGCAAGTTCAAGTATGAACAGTCCAAGAAGGAGAAGGCGAACAAGGCGAAGTCGAAGGGAGGCGAGATCAAGGAAGTCCGGCTGGGACGATCGATGAAGATCGATCCGCACGACATCCAGATCCGACTGAACCAGGCCCGCCGCTTTCTCATGGAAGGGCACAAGGTCCAGATCGTGCAGAACTTCCGCGGTCGTGAAATGCATCACAAGCAGCGTGGTCACGACCGGATGCGCGACATCATCGAGGCGCTGGAGGATCTCGGCAAGGTCGAGACCCCGCCCCGCTTCGCCGGCCGACGCATGACCATGATCATCGCGCCGGAGAAGCAGAAGGTCGAGCGGGCGCGTCGGACGCTCGAGCAGGAGCGGGCGCAGAAGTCGAAGGAAGAGCTCGAAGCGGCGGCGGCGGAAGAAGCCCGGCTCGAGGCGGAGCTCGACGCCGCGGATGCGGACGTCCCGGACGACGACGATCAGAACGACGTCGACGACGAACGGGAGCAGACGCTCGACGAACTCCTCGGCAT
Organism: Phycisphaerales bacterium; assembly: GCA_965227335.1. Taxonomy (GTDB): domain Bacteria; phylum Planctomycetota; class Phycisphaerae; order Phycisphaerales; family SM1A02; genus CBDDFV01. Next base: position 486,667 of record CBDDFV010000009.1, on the reverse strand, counting down.
CGAACAACCCGTCGAGATCCGCAACGACTGACCTCGACGGTCGCGACCCCCGCCGAAGGGCGGACGGTCCGAAAAGATGTGAGAACAACCATCGCGGCGAGGCCCACCGGCCCGCCGCGTTGTTCTTGCGCCCGGATCGAACCGGCCATCGCGGCGGCGGTTGCACCGGCGTGACACGTCGCCCGCGCCCCGAATGAAAAGATCAGATGTCCCGGGGATTCAGTTTCAGGAATCGTGGGGCAATGCTCGCAAGAAACCAGGACGAATTCCGATAGAGAAGTGGACACGGAGCCGGTTGAATCCCATCTGGTTAGAGGGACGGGCCAGCGCCCGGTTTGGCGGGGACGCGACGTCGCGGACGCTCGTATCCCGATCAGACCGGCGTCGTCGGGAATGACGTTCCGACGATGCGTGTCCGAGAACGTGATGAGGCCGGGGCGACCGGGAACGAAACGACCAGGATCAGGACGACCGGGTCAGCGGCTGGAACAGGATGGATTGAAGATGAGTCGGTACGCAATTCTGTCGGACATTCACGGGAACCTTCCGGCGCTGCAGGCGACGCTGCGAGCGATCTCCCGCTGCGGGGTGGATGATCTGATCTGCCTCGGCGACGTGGTCGGCTACGGCCCGCATCCCGATCGCTGCCTTGATCTCGTGATGCGGACGTGCACCTGGATCGTGCAGGGCAACCACGACGAGGCCGTCATCGACCCGAGCACGGCGCAGGGGTTCAACCCGAACGCGAAGTTCGCCATCGAGTGGACGCGTCGGTCGATCGGACCGCTGCACAAGGCCGCCATCTGCCAGCTCAAGGACCGCATCGAACTCCCGGGCGTGCTGTGCTGCCACAACACGCCGCTGCCCGGCGCGACCGACTACCTGCACCACGCGGGTCAGGCGGCGCTCGCCTTTCGCGGCGTGACGCAGCCGGTCTGTCTCGTCGGCCACACGCACATCCCGGGGGTCTTCGAGGCGCCGACGGACGATCCGGCGGACGAGTACACCGCCGCGGACATCGCGCGATGGGATCTCACGGACGGCATGTGCGTCACCCTCACGCCCGGGCGACGCTACATCTGCAATCCGGGCGCCGTGGGCCAGCCCCGCGACGCCGATCCCCGCGCGAGCTTCGCCGTCCTCGACCTCGACGCCCGTCGCTTCGTCATCCACCGCGTCGAGTACGACGTCCAGACGACGCAGTTCGACGCGCAACAGGCGGGCCTGCCGCCGGTGCTGGCTCATCGCCTCGCGCTGGGCGCCTGATCCCGCATGACGGGGGTTGTTTCGACAATCGCCACTCGCCCGGGGTCGTCATCGGAATCCGCCAGACCTTGTTTCGCGATCGTCAGCACATATCGGCGCACGGCGGTGGCGTCCTGCGCATCGACCAGGAACTCGAAGCCCGCGGCGTGAAAACGATCGCCCCACGCGTCCAGATCCTCGCGGCTCATCACGCCGCGACTGAAGTTGTGCTCGAACCGGACGATCTCGAGCGTCGGCGTTGAAATGTCCAGCATGCCGAGGATGACGGGGTCATAGCCTTCCGTGTCGATGACCACCACGTTGACGTCCTCGAAGTCGAATTCCGCGAGCACTTCCGCCACGGTGCGGCAGGGCACCTGTTCGACGAGAATGGCGTCGGTGTCGACGCCGTGCCCCTCCAGGTGCGTGCGATCGAATGAGGCCAGCCCCTGAGCCCAGTCGGGATAGCGGGCGCGGTGGGCCGGGTCGAGTCGGTACACCGGAGCGCTGCGTTGGTCGGCGTGCACCGCGAGTTGCACCGGCCGCACCGACGGATGGCGTCGGTACGTGCGTTTGAGCATCGCGAAGTAGTCGGGGATCGGCTCCAGGATCACCGCCTCGACGCCCGGTCGATCCGCCCGGAGGAACGGCCCCAGCGGATCGGCCAGCCTGCCGTCGTTGCCGCCGATCTGGAGCACTTTCAGACGCTGGCGGCGCAGCCGGATGCGCTCCAGCATGCCGGGAAGAAACTCGGCCGCCGTGGTTCGCTGCACGAGTACGCCGCGACGATACGCCGCCTCGCGAATCCGCAGCGCCATCCGTGATCGGAACGACATGATCCCCTCCTCCCGCGCTCCCCGGGAGAGGGGGCTCAGGCGACGGCGTCAAGACTATCACGAGGCGTCGAACCGGCGCGAACCAACTGCGCATCGGCGAAAGATTGAGCTTCACCGATCGGACGAGGCGGGATCGGGGGCGGTTCTCTACAGGCCGATGGTCGAATACCCGCAGTCCACGTAGATCGTCTGGCCCGCGATGCCGGAGGCGAGATCGCTCAGCAGGAACGCGGCGGTGTCGCCGACCTCCCCGCCCTCCACGTTGCGTCGGAGCGGGGCCTTCTGTTCGACCCAGTCGAGAATCTCGCCGAACCCCCCCACCGCGAGGGCGGACATGGTGCGAAGGGGTCCGCCGGAGATGCAGTTGACGCGGACGTTGTCGGGCCCGAGGTCCGCCGCGAGATAGCGGGTGGTGGACTCGAGCGCGCTCTTGGCGACGCCCATGACGTTGTAGCCGGGGACGGCCTTCTCGGCCCCGTAGTAGCTCATGGAGACCATGGCGCCGCCGTCGGGCATGAGGCCGAGGTCCTTCACCTGCTGTCCCATCGCGGCGTAGGTGTAGGCGGAGATGTCCATGGCCTGGGTGTAGACATCGCGGGGGGTCTTGTAGAAGACTCCGGCCCGGAGCCAGTCCTTGTCGGCGAACGCGATCGAGTGGGCGACGAAGTCGATCGATCCGAAGTCGTCCTTGAGGGCCCCGAAGACCGCGGCGAGATCGTCGTCGGATCCGGCGTCCATCGGTTTGAGCCAGGGGTCGGTGACGCCGAGGCCTTCGACGGCCTTGCGACAGCGACGCTCCATCTTGTCGCCGGGGAGGTGGGTGAAGAGGCATTCGCCGCCTTCCCGAAGGATCGATTCGGCGATGTACCAGGCGTAGCTGCGGTCGTTGGCGATGCCGACGATGAGGCCGCGTTTGCCGTCCATGAAACCCATGCGTGTGACCTCGTTGAGAGCAGGAGAACAGGAGAACAGGAGAACAGTGGAACAGGGGAGCCGGGGAGCCGGGAGCGCCGTTCCACTAGTCGGACGTGGTGGGCGCCATGTAGTTGGGGGCTTCCTTGGTGATCTGGATGTCGTGCGGGTGGGATTCGACGACGGACGCGCTGGTGACGCGGACGAAGCGGGCGTCGGCGTGGAGCTGGTCGATCGTCTGGCAGCCGCAGTAGCCCATGGCGGCGCGGGCGCCGCCGACCATCTGGTAGACGAACTCGCCGAGCGAGCCGCGATACGGCGTGCGTCCCTCGATGCCTTCGGGGACGAACTTCTTCGACTCGGCGACCTCGGCCTGGGCGTAGCGATCGGCGGACCCGGCGGCCATGGCCCCGGCGGAGCCCATGCCGCGGTAGGCCTTGAACCGTCGACCGCGATGGAGCACGATTTCGCCGGGGGATTCGTCGAGCCCGGCGAAGAGGGAGCCGAGCATGACGGAGCTGGCGCCGGCGACGAGGGCCTTGGCGATGTCGCCGGACTGTCGGACGCCGCCGTCGGCGATGACGGGGACGTTGAATTTCTCCGCCGCCTCGCACGCGTTGCCGATGGCGGTGAGCTGGGGGATGCCGACGCCGGTGACGATGCGGGTGGTGCAGATGGAGCCGGGCCCGATGCCGACCTTGACGGCGTCGGCCCCCGCTTCGATGAGGTCGCGGGCCCCGTCGGCGGTGGCGACGTTGCCGGCGATGATGTCGATGTCGTAGCGGGAGCGAACATGTTCGACCGTCTTGAGGACGTTCTCCGAGTGGCCGTGGGCGGTGTCGATGACGAGGACGTCGACCTCGGCGTTGACGAGGGCCTCGACCCGGTCGTACTGGAAGACGCCGACCGCGGCGCCGACGCGGAGCCGCCCGCGCCCGTCGCGGCAGGCGTTGGGATGGCTGCGGAAGTTCTCGATGTCCCGCATGGTGATGAGCCCGGCGAGAGACCCGTCGGCGTGGGTGAGGATGAGCTTCTCGACGCGGGCCTGGAGCAGGATCTGCTCCGCCGCCTCGGGCGGGGTGTCGGCGGGGGCGGTGATGAGGTTGTCCCGGGTCATCACATCGGCGACCCGCTGCTCGACGCCGGAGACGAACTTCATGTCCCGCTTGGTGAGGATGCCGACGACCTGTCCCGCGGCGTCGGTGACGGGGAAGCCGGAGACGTTCTGTTCGTCCATGAGCCGCCGCGCGTCGGCCACGGTGTCGTCGGGGCTGAGGGTGACGGGGTCATTGATGACGCCGTTTTCGCTGCGTTTGACCTTCTGGACCTCGCGGGCCTGGGCGTCGGCGGGGAGGTTCTTGTGGACGATGCCGATCCCGCCCTCCTGGGCCAGCGCGATCGCCAGCCGGGACTCCGTGACGGTGTCCATCGGGGCGGAGACGAGGGGGATATTGAGGCGGACGTTCCGGGTCAGGCGGGTCGAGAGATCGGCCTGATCGGGGGTCACGGCGCTGCGTCGGGGGACGAGCAGCACGTCGTCAAAGGTGACGCCGTCCTGAATGATCTTGTGCTCCATGGCCAAATATCGCCGCGGCGGGGCGGAAAGTCAACTGCGCCGCCCGGAGGGCGGCGAGAGGAGGAGAGAGGAGAACAGGCGAGCAGGAAGGTGAGGAGCTGCTCTCCTGCTCGCCTGTTCAGTTCCTCTCGCCCCCAACGGGGGGCGGCGTGTCTCGCATCCGCGGGGCGGCCCGGCTATCCTTAGGGTTTCGTCGGCGGAATCATGCGGAGGCGTCGATTTCGTCGAACCCCGCGGATCCGTCGTGCGAAATCTCGTGCGAACGCGAACACCCCCCGACCGCCGTCCGCCGCGCCCCGGCGGCCGCGCCCGGCCTGACCTTTGGAAGAGACCCGTGAGCACCCACACCGCCGATTCGTCTGACTTCGCCCTCGTCGCCGACCCGGTCCATCACGACAAGGGGACGGCGACCGGCGAGGGCCGCAAGATGTTCGAGCTCTATCTCGCCGCGACGATCAAGTTCGAGGCGTCCGATCTCATCGTGAAGTGCGACTCGCCGCCGAAGGTCCGGGTGCGCGGCTCGCTCAAGGCGTTGCAGACCGATTCCTGCACTGAGAACCTGATGTTCCAGATCGCGAAGGACGTGCTTGACGACGGGCAGTACAAGCACTTCCATCGTCACGGCCAGATCGACTTCGCGTACGACTACGACGACGACAGTCGTTTCCGCGTCAACCTGTTCATGACGCGGGGCAAGCCGGCGATCGCCGCCCGTCTGATCACCTCGAACATCAAGAAGTTCGAGGAGCTCTACCTCCCCGAGATTCTCGGCGAGATCGCGTTGCGGGCCCAGGGGCTGATTCTGTTCGCGGGCGTGACGGGCTCCGGCAAGTCGACGTCGATCGCGTCGATGCTCCAGTACATCAACGAGCGGAAGCGCGTCCACATCGTGACGATCGAGGACCCGATCGAGTACATCTTCAAGGACTCGAAGGCCACGATCAACCAGCGCGAGGTCGGGATCGACTGCATCAACTTCAACGAGGCGCTGCGGGCGCTGGTGCGTGAGAACCCGGACGTGGTGCTGGTCGGCGAAATGCGCGACCACGAGACGTTCGAGGCCGCGATCCGCGCCGCCGAGACCGGCCACCTCGTGTTCGGAACGATTCACGCCTCGTCGGCCTGGCAGACATTCGGTCGTATCTACGACCTGTTCCCGGAGTCGGAGCGCGACCAGATCCGCAAGCTGCTCGCCTACAACCTGCAGTCGATCGTGTACCAGAAGCTGCTGCCGACGCTCCACGAGGACATCGCCCGGATCCCGGCGATCGAGATCCTCATCAACACGCCGGGCGTCCAGAAGTACATCCTCGAAGGTCGCGAGGGCGAGCTGCTCGACATCATCAAGCAGTCCCGGCCCGACGGCATGATCGACTTCACGAGTTCGCTTGTGGATCTCGTGGAGGGGGAATACATTCACCACAAGGTGGCCCTGCAGGCGACCCCCAAGCCCGAAGAACTCAAGATGCGTCTCAAGGGCATCTCCTGATCCTGTGAACGCCCTCTTCGTTTCGCTCCATCACCGATCGAGAGACTATGACCGTCACGCTCACGCTGGCTGAAGCGCAGATCCTCATCAGCTTCATCACGCCGCTGCTCATGTTCGCCGCGTTCGTTCCCTGGGCGTGGCTGATCTCGACGCGGCTCGAGAAGGACGCGCGGTACTTCCACCTGAACTACCGGCAGTGGAACACGATCTACCTCGTGTCCGGCGCCGCGGCCCTTGCGGTGATGCTCGGCGTGAAGTGGTTCGCCCTCGGGTTCCCGATCGGCGTTCTCCTGCTCGTCGGCCCGCTCTTCGCGTACCAGTACGTACGCAACCGCGAAGTGCCGGAGGAAAAGCAGTTCTCGCTGTTCTCCCGCGAGAAGTTCGCCGAACGCATGGAAGAGCGGCGGGCGAAGCGGGCCGCGAGCTCCGTGGCGTTCCGTTTCGTCGACCATGACGGCGTCGAGCGGACGGTGCCGGCCAAGGAAGACACCGCGAGCGTGACGTACGAACTCGCCGAGAACATCATCGGACACGCGGTCGAGGGACGAGCCTCCAAGCTCGAGATGACGATCACCCAGAACGCCGCAAACTTCGCCCACACCACCGACGGCGTCCGCTACCGGCAGGAGCCGATGGCCCAGGACGTCGGCCTCAAGGTGCTCGACTACCTCAAGGACGTCGCGGGCCTCGACGTCAGCGACCGTCGCAAGCGACAGATCGGCGAGTTCCGGATCGCCGGGCCGTCCGTGCAGTCGAAGCTGACGCTCACGACGTTCGGTTCGTCCAACGGCGTCTCGCTGCGGATCGACTTCGACCGGCACGACCGGCTCGTCAAGCCGATCGACGGCCTCGGCCTGCTCCCCGCCCAGCTCGAAGCGCTCCGTTCGCTGGAGCCGGAGCACGAGCGGCACGGCGTGGTCCTCGTCGGGGCGCCGCAGGGACACGGGATCTCGACCAGCGCGTACAGCTTCGTCAACCGGCACGATCCCTACACGAGCAACATCAAGACGCTCGAACTCGAGATCGAGACGCGTCTCGACGGCGTCGACCAGGCGCAGTTTGATCCCGGCAACCCGGATGTCGACTACGCGACCCAGTTGCAGTCGATCCTCCGCCGCGACCCGGACATCGTCCTGCTCTTCGACGACGGCGAGCCGTCCACCGCGCAGAACGCGAACGATCCGGGTCTCAAGGGGCCGCTCATCTACGTGACGCGTCACGCCCCCACGATCGGCGATCAGATCCGCGACTGGTGCCAGCGGATCGGCGACGTCAAGGCCGCGACCAGCGCCCTCCGCGCCGTCACGAACCAGCGTCTCCTCCGCACGCTCTGCCCGAACTGCCGGCAACCCTATACGCCGACGGCGGAGCAGCTCCAGAAGCTCGGCCTGCAGGCGGACAAGGTCAGCCAGTTGTTCCGACACTCCGGCCAGGTGCAGGAGCGGAACAAGATCGAGACCTGCCCGATCTGCAACGGGGCCGGCTACCTCGGCCAGACCGCCGCCTACGAGGTGATGCTCGTCGACAAGGACGCGCGGCGGCTGCTCGGGTCGGGCGACCTCAAGGGCGCGATCGCCCACGCCCGTAAGAACAAGATGATCTATCTCCAGGAAGCCGCGCTCTCCAAGGTGCTCAGCGGCGAAACGTCGATCGAAGAGGTGATGCGGGTCCTCGCTGCGAAGAAGGGCGGCGGCCCCGCGGGTCCGGCCCAGCAGGCGCGGCCCAAGGCCCCCACCCCCGCCTGATCGCCCGCCCTGTCGGCGCCCCCCGGACGCCCTCCTTCCGAACCCCGCTGGGAAACGACTCGCCATGTTCATTGTCTTCAACATCATCGTGATTGCGGTCACCCTGCTGATCACCTACTGGTGGGCGAACCAGGGGCTCTTCAGCGCGTTGCTGCACCTCGTCTGCGTCATCGTGGCCGGCGCCATCGCGCTCGCGTTCTGGGAGCCGCTCGCCATGGTCATGCTGCGCGGCGGCGGCTTCGACGACTACGCGTGGGGCACGTCGCTCCTCCTCATCTTCGTCGTGGCCCTGGTCATCCTCCGCCTCATCGCCGACCGCACCGTCCGCGCCAACCTCGACTTCCCCCACTGGGCGAATCTCACCTTCGGCGGCGTCGCCGGAGGCGCGGCGGCCATCCTGACCGTCGGGATCTCCCTCATCGGCGTCGGCCTCATTCCCGCCCCCCGCAACTTCATGGGCTACACCGGCTACGCCCGCGGCGGCGACGGACAGGTCGCCCTCCAGACCAATCTCTGGCTGCCCGCCCACCTCTGGACGCAGGAGTTCTACTCCTTCCTCTCCGTGGGCTCGATGTACCCGCTCGTCAGCGGGGCCCCGCTCCGGCAGTACGCTCCCGACCTCTACGCCCAGTCGTCCTCGCTGCTCCGCGACAGCCATAAGGGCGGCTTCGGCCGGCTCTCCATGCTGCCGGAGGACATCGAGGTGCTCGACGTCTCGCGATTCGACACCGAGAACCGCGTCACCGTCCTCGTCCGCATCGGGGCCAGCTCCTTCGACTTCGGCGAACGACTCACCCTCTCGACCTCGCAGGTGCGTCTGATCGGCGCGGTCCGCGGCTCCGGCAAGCCGTCCGTCGCCCATCCCGACCAGTGGTCTCAGGCCGTCAACACCCAGGGCCAGGTCGGCACCTACAAGTTCGACGACCCCAACGTCGAAGCGACCAGCGTCGCGGGCCGGGAAGAGGCGACGTTCCTCTTCGAATTCCCCATCGGCAACGGACGCAACCAGCTCGCCCCCGGCGAAACGCCCCGCTTCCTGCAGATCCGCAATACGCGGGTGCGGCTGCCGGACGCCGAGGACGCCTCGGTCGGCCGGCTCGTCGGCATGCGGTCGACGCTGAACCAGAACGCGCGGCCGACCGTGCAGTTCGATCCGACCAAGCCGCTGATCCCCGATGACGACTTCGAGGTCACCCGCGAAATCCGGCGTCTCAGCGTCGGCATCAACGCCCTCGCCGGCACGTCGCTCAAGGCGGAGAAGTTCAACGACCAGTACTTCTTCACCGAAGGCACGGACATCATTCCGCAGTCCGGCGACCGACCCGGCCGCAATCTCCGCATCGTCGGCATCTACGAGCCCGAGGGGACGCGGATCATCCAGCTCGACGTGAGTCGCGGCACGGTCGGCGACGTCCACCAGGACATCCGCCAGCGTACGGGCGAGGACGTCCCTGTCCTGCTCGTCGACGGCACCGGCGCGTCGTACACGCCCATCGGCTACATCCACCGCATCGGCCGCACCGGCCAGGTCGAGATCTCCCTCGATCCGCAGAACCGCATCGGCACGATCGGCCAGCTGCCCCCGCAGCCGTCCGGCGGTGAGAATGAACTCAAGCTGATCTACCGCGTTCCTCAGGGCGTCCAGATCGTGGCGTACCGCTTCGGTGATGAGACCGTCGCCAACGCGGACCTCCAGGTCCCCGGCCTCTGATCCCGGCCGCGCCTCGTTCAGAACCTCCCGCAACCCGACGTTGACGCGTCGGGTTGTTTCTGCGCCGCCGCCGCGCCTCCGATGCGTACGCGACGCCCCCGGGCGGGCGTCGGCTCGCGCTTCTCGCGGCGTGTCGCACGGCGTCGGGGTCGCCTCAGCCCCAGCCGCCGAGGAGTTCGGCGAGGTCCGCCGACGCGACGACGCCGTCCCCGTTCAGATCGGCCGGACAGCACGACGCGCACGGTCCCCACTGCCCGAGCAGCACGGCGAGATCCGCCGCGTCGGTCACGCCGTCGCCGGTGAGGTCCGTGTTGGCGACGCCGGGGGGCAGGAGCGCGACGTTGTCCAGTCCCTCGTCCTCATCGCCGATGACCGCTTCCAGCCGGAGGCTGACTTCGGTCAGATCGGCGAGCACCAGCGTCCACGCCTCGGGCGTCACGCCCCAGAATTCGGCGGTGAGCGGCGCGTCGTACCGCCGCCAGCAGTCCGCCTCGGGACAGTCCGCCACGTCCCGCACGAGGGTCTGACCGCCGCCGACCAGTCGCACCCGGCCGTACGACGACAGACAGAGCGGGCCGCCGCCGTTCGGAAAGTGCCGCACGTCGAACGACAGCAACCCGCCGTCGAACGCCGTTCGGTCACCGAGAAACACCGCCGGCGCGAACACCCGCATGTCCTCCACGCCGCCCGCATCGCGGGCCACCAGGAACCCGCCCGGGGCCCCGCCCTCCGCGGCATGAAACACGTCGGTGGTCACGCCGGCCGTCCATCCCTCAAGGCCGTCGTCGAATCGGCTGACGATCGGATCGGCGCCGACGAGCGCGGCGCTGACACACAGGCTGCTGATGACCATGGCGGTCTCCTTTCACGGGCCCCGGCCCGGAAGGAGAAACGACATCCACGGAGAACCGGCGCAAAAGTCGCGGCCGCGCCGCCTTCGCCGGCCCGGCTTCAGCCGCCGTCCAGCATCCGTTCCACGTAGTGGATGTCGAAGTCGTGCGTGCGGAACTCATGCGAATCGAGCAGGTCGAGGTGCAGCGGGATCGTGGTCCGGCCGGGACCAATACGGTACTCCGACAGGGCGCCCCGCAGTCGGGCGATCGCGGCGGGACGGTCCTCCGCGTGGACGATCAGCTTGCCGATCATCGAGTCGTAGTTCGATGGAATCGTGTAGCCGGCGCGGCAGTGTGAATCGATCCGCACGCCGAGTCCGCCCGGCGCGCTGTAGACGTCGATACGTCCCGCCTGGGGCATGAAGTTGCGGGCCGGATCCTCGGCGTTGATGCGGCACTCGATCGAGTGGCCGTTGATGGCGATGTCCTTCTGCGTGAAGGGCAGCCGCTCGCCCGCCGCGACGCGGATCGTCTGCTTCACGATGTCCACGCCGGTGATCGCTTCCGTGACCGGATGCTCCACCTGAACCCGCGTATTGACCTCGAGCATGTAGAAGTGCTGCTCACGGTCCATGAGGAACTCGCACGTCGCCGCCCCGGCGTACTTCGCATCGCGGATCAACTGGGCCGCCGACTCCGCCACGCGGTCGCGCACGGCCGGATCGACGCCCGGCGCGGGCGCTTCCTCGATCAGCTTCTGGTGCCGACGCTGCGACGTGCAGTCACGCTCGTAGAGATGCACCGCGTTCCCGTGCTTGTCGCCGATGACCTGGATCTCGACGTGCCGCGCGTGCTCGAGGAACTTCTCGATGTAGACGGCGCCGTTGCCGAAGGCCGCTTCCGCCTCCTGCGCGGCGGATGTGATGCCCGCTCGCAGCGCCGCCTCGTCTCGCGCGACCCGCATGCCGCGCCCGCCGCCGCCCGCCGCCGCCTTGACGATCACCGGGAAGCCGATCTCCTTCGCCAGCTCCACCGCTTCGTCGACGTCCTCGATCGCCTCCTGACTGCCGGGGAAGATCGGGACGCCCGCCTCCTTCGCCATCTGGCGACAGGACACCTTGTCGCCGAGCCGACCCATGGCTTCGGGGCTGGGACCGATGAACTCGATCTCGCAGTCGCGGCAGACTTCGGCGAAGTGCGCGTTCTCGGCAAGGAAGCCGTAGCCGGGATGGATCGCCTCCGCCTGCGACGTCTCCGCCGCCGCGATGATCCGATCGATCTTGAGGTAGGAATCGGACGCTGGTCCGGAGCCGATGCAGATCGCCTCGTCGGCGGCTTCGAGCCAGGGACCGTCCTTGTCGGCGGTGGAGTAGACGCAGACGGTCTCGACGCCGAGTTCACGGGCGGCCCGGATGATGCGGAGAGCGATCTCGCCGCGGTTCGCAATGAGAATTCGGGAGAACATCGGAGGGATTCGTCCTCGCTGCGCGCGGAAGGGAACGCCGACGGACCGATCGCGACCGGGCGGAACCCGCGGGCGCGGTCCGCCGCGCGGCGGGTCAGTCGGATTCGATCAGGAACATCGGCTGGCCGAACTCGACCGACTCGCCGTTCTTCACCAGCACCTTCTTCACGACGCCGGAACACTCGGCCTTGATCTCGTTGAAGATCTTCATCGCCTCCACGAGGCAGACGACGGTGTCGGGCGAAACGTGGTCGCCGACCTTCACGTAATCCGGTTCGTCCGGCTTCGGCTTCGAGTACAGCGTGCCGACCATCGGACTCTCGATGGCGTGCAGATCGTCGTCTGCGGTCGCGGTCGCCGCCCCGTTCGCCGGCGCGGCGGCGGGAGCGGCCGGCGCGGGGGCCGCCGCGGGGGCCGGGACCGAGGCGACCGACGTATGGGTGACCACCGGCGGATGGTCGCCCTGGCGGCGAATGAGGACCTGATCGTCGTTGTCGCGCAGGTCCATCTCGGTGAGATTGTTGTTCACCATCAGACGCACGAGCTCTTTGAGCTTGCGGATATCAATCATGAGTGCACTGCCTCGATTCGCGGCCGACCCGCACGCCTACGCGCCGGGCTCGATCACCGCGTCCTCGATCCCTTTCGGATACGCGGAGAGCAGGCGACACCCGCGCTCCGTCACCACCACGTCGTCCTCGATGCGGACGCCGCCCGTTCCCGGAAGATAGACGCCCGGCTCGACCGTCATCACCATGCCCGGCTCGAGCAGGACGTCGGTCGACAGGTTGTTGAAGTACGGCTCCTCGTGCACGAGCAGGCCCAGACCGTGGCCGAGGCCGTGGCCGAAGTACTCGCCGTAGCCCGCGTTCGTGATGACGTCCCGCGCGACCTTGTCGATCGATGCGCACGTCTTCCCCGGCTCGATCGCGTCAATCGCGGCGAGCTGGGCGTCAAGCACGATCCGGTAGATCTCCGCCATCTGCGTCGTGAACGCGCCGAGACTGAACGTGCGGGTCATGTCGGAGCAGTAGCCGAGCGCCTCGGCCCCCCAGTCCATCAGCAGCACGCCCCGTTCGATCGGCGTCGCCCCGGTCGCATAGTGGATGACCGCGCTGTTGGCGCCGGTCGCCACCATCGGCGAGAAGCTCGCCCGGTCGGCGCCGCGCTTCTTCATCTCGAACTCGAGCAGCCCGGCCGCTTCGAGTTCCGGCATGCCGAGTCGGAGTTGCGGCAGGGTGGCCCGCATCGCCTCCTGGTGAATGCGGCAGGCGTTCTCGATGAGTTCGAGTTCGTACCCGTCCTTGATGCGTCGCAGGTCCTTGACGAGATCGGTCGTGTCGACGACGCGGCTGTCGCCCAGCGCCGCCGCGACCTGCTGACGGCCTGCGACGGTGATGCTCTCGGCCTGGACGGCGAGCGTCGTCGCGCTGCGGGCGTCGCACTCCGCGTGCACGGCTTCCAGCAGGCGATGCCGGACGCCCATGACCACGTCGACCGTGCCCCGGGCTCGCCACGGCTGGAGCACCTCGTCGTATCGGGAGTCGCTGATGATGACGGCCCGGTCGCGGAAGATGACCGCGGTGCTCTCCTCATCGCCGAAGCCGGTGAGGTACTGCATGTCCCGGGCGTCGGAGAGCAGGAGCGCATCGGCCCCGGCCGCCTCCAGCTTCGAGGCGAGACGGGCCACCCGCTCGACGCACGCGTCGGCGAGGGCACGGGGAAAACGATCGAGTTCGAGGGCGCCGCCAGCCATGGGGCGAGAGTATACAACGAGGGGGCCCGCTCGACGAGCCGGCGCGGGATCGAAGAGGATCGCGCACGATACCTGCGGATTCGCCGCGAAAGGCCGGTCAGATCACGGCGAGGCCACGCCCGGCCCCCCGCTGCCGCCGACCGTCTGGCGCGCCGAGACCGGTGGACCGAGGATCTCCTGCAGGATGATCGCCTGACGCAGGGACGCCCGGTCATGAAGCAGGGCCCGGAGCGGCGTCGCCGCCTTCGATCGACGGTCGCGTGCGACCCCCGGCCCGCCGGTCAGCGAGGTCGCCTCCACCGGCGCCGCCGTCCTGGACCGCGGCGTCCGCGTGGTCGTCTTCCGTTCCGCGGCGGCCCGCCTGCGGCGTGAATCCTCGACCGGCGCCGTCGGCGGCGGGGCCTGACGCACCGTTTCCGGCCGACGCGCGGGGGGCGCCGTCTGCCGCGGTCGACCCATCTGCTCGCCCGTTCCCGCCGACAGTCGCGATCGGCTGTCGAGCGGCTGCGTTACCATGCCCGATCCCCCGGGGCCGCGGCCCGAAGGACTCGACGCCATCGCCGGCGGACCCTGGGCTCGCGTCGAAGGACTCGACGCCGTCGTCGATGAACCCTGCGATCGCATGGGCGGCGTCGTTGCTCCACCGCCCGCCTGCGCCCGCGCACGACGACGACGCAACTCGTCGAGCTGCGCCCGCCGCCGTGATTCGAGGTCGTCCAGCCGTCCCTGCTTCGTGCGCGGCGGATCAACCGACGACGCCGCCTGACCGGTCGCCCGATCCCCCGCCCGACGCCGACGCGCCGCCTCACGAAGCTGCCGCTCCTCCTCCCGCTTCTTCTTCGACGCGGCGATCGACGAAACGACCTGGATCACCGTCACGAGCAGAAAGATGATGACGCCGATGCTGATGTTCATGCTGTCAGTGTAGGACGATTCCTGCGGCTTCGGGCGATCCCGCCGCCCCGCCGCGATCGAGCCCCGCTGACTTCAGCCCCACTGACTCAGCAGGATCGCCAGGTCCGCCGATCCCACCTGGCCGTCGCCGTCCAGATCCGCGGCCGGCGCGGGCGGACACGGCGTCGCCGGACCCCACGCGCCGAGCAGCGCGGCGAGATCCGCGGCGTCAACGTCGCCATCCCCATCCAGATCCGCCGCGGGCCCGCCGCCGGGCAGTTCGAACCTCGCCATGAACCCCGGCTCGCCACCGACGTAGTCCGGCTGACCGACGCCCGGCGTGGTCGGGAGGTCATCCGACGTCGTGTGACCGCAGAGATACAGCCGGCCCGCCGCGTCGATGGCGCCGTACCGTCCCGTCTCATCGCCCGTCCCGCCGAAGAATGTCGAGAAGAGCAACGTCCCGGTCGCGGCGTCGTACTGTCGCACCAGCCCGTCCGACCCGCCGTTCGGCGTGGGGTCCGAGGCGTCGGGCGTCGGCGGCAGATCCGTCGAGGTCGAGTATCCCCCCACCATCACCGTGCCGTCCGCATGCACTTCCGGGCCGAAGACCGACTCGTCGCCGGCCCCCCCGATGTAGGTCGACCACACCGCCTGACCCGCATCGTCGAACCGCACGAGGAACGCATCCGAACCGCCGCCGCCGTACGCCGGCTGGTCGGCGTTCGTCATGACGATGTCATTGGACGTCGTCGCGCCGCAGACGTACATCTGCCCGTCCGCGTCGAGTCCGAGACGATGCTCCATGAACTCCGCCCCGCTTCCGCCCCACAGGGACGCATAGAGGAGGTCCTGGCCGTCGGGGGAGATCTTCGTCACGTAGAGATCAGCCGCTCCGCCGTGATAGGTGGAGCCGTCCGTCGTGAAGGCGCCGGGCGAGCGCACGATCGCGGCGGCGTAGGCGGTCCCGTCGTCGGCAATGCGGGCGCCGACGATGACTTCCTCGATGTCCGGACCCGCCGCGCCGATGAATCGATTCCAGACGACGTCGCTTCCATCCGGCGCGACCTTGGTGATGAATGCGTCGGACGTCCCCCCGATGTAACGGTTCACATGCTGGGGAATCGGGCCGAGAAAGTCGACCGACTTCGTGGAGCCGACGACGTACGCCGCGCCGGCCGCGTCAATGGCGATCCCGCCCCGCCCGGTGTCGTCCTGGGGTCCGCCGAGAAACGTCGCCCACAGGATCGTCTGCCCATCGGGGCTGAGCTTGAGGGCGAACGCATCGAGGGCGCCATGGACCGGGTCGGGCTGACCGCCGTTGTGGGTGGTGTCGAAGGCGCCGGGCGTCACCGGAAAATCGACTGAGCTGGTCGAGCCGCCGATGTAGATGTTGTCGTCGGCGTCGAGCGCGATCCCGTAGCCGCGATCACGATCCGATCCGCCGATGATCGTCGCCCACAGCGTCACGCCGTCCGGCGTCATCTTCACCACCAGAATGTTGCCGTCGACATTCTGCGTGATCGGGCCGATCGTCGTCGCGCCGGGGAACTCGTCGAGATCGAACTGGCCGTACCCCGTCATGACCAGATTGGCCGCGGCGTCGAAGGCGATCTCGCGCGGGCTCAGGTCCCCCGCGAGTCCGAAGTACGTCGCGGCGCCGACCGTGGCGGACTCCTCGCCGCCGGCGTGGGCAGCCGCGGCGAACAGGCTGATCAGAAGTAATCGAGAGACTGGCATCCGCATGTCCTCCCGTTCATCAAACGCGATCCCGCCCGCCGGTGCACTCAAAAACCGCGGACTCGACTGTTTTTCGGCGGGTTCATCGACGCTCCCTTTCGACGGGGGGCCTTGCGCTATAACGAGAATCGCGGGAACAGCCGCGTGCGTCCGTCGTCGTCGCCCCGCAGATCGAAAGAGACGCCGAAGACGGGCGTGAGCCGGCCCGGGAGCATGACCTCCGCCGCGGCCCCCGCGGCGACGAGGCGGCCGTGATCCAGCAGCCACACGTCATCCGCCGCCGACGCCGCGACGGCGAGATCGTGAATCGCCAGCACCACGATCGCCCGCCTCGTCGTCGCCGCCTGACGCAGGACCCGCAGCGTCCGCTCGACGTGCTGGAGATCCAGCGCCGACGTCGGTTCGTCAAGGACGAGCAGCCCTTCGTCACGGAGTTGGGCCAGGGCCCGGGCGACGCTCACCCGCTGCTGCTGCCCGACGGACAGCCGGTGGTAGAGCCGGCCGCGCAGATCGGTCAACTCCATCGCGTCGAGCACGGACGCGACGACGTCCCGTCCGTTCCCGCCCGCCCGTGCGCCCAGGCGAACGATCTCCTCCACCGTGAACTGGGCGCTCACGATCGGGCGTTGCGGGACGAACGCGACCCGCGCCGCCAGCGTCTGGCCGCGCAGGTCGTCGATCGAAGTCCCGTCGAGTCGGACCTCACCCGCCTCGCGTTGTTCGACGCCGACGACGCACCGCAGGAGCGTCGACTTGCCGGCGGCGTTCGGTCCGACGACCGCGGTCAGCCGGCCGCGCTCCGCTCGGGCCGAGATGTCCTCCAGCACGCGTTCTCCGCCGAGCCGGCAGGCGACGCCGCGCAGATCGAGTCCGGCGGTGTTCATCGGTGCGTTCACGCGGCGTCCCTCCCGGAGCGGAACATCCAGATGAACATCGGTCCGCCGACCAGCGCCGTGACCACGCCGACCGGGAGCCGTCCGGCCCCGAGGTCGATGACCTGGCGAACGATGTCGGCGCCAAGGACGGTCGCCGCGCCGAGACACGCGGCGCCGACGGCGAGGGGTCGATGGTTCGGCCCGAGCACGAGACGCGCCATGTGTGGTGCAATGAGCCCGACGAACCCGATCGGTCCCGCCACCCCCACCGACACCGCGGTCAGCACCCCGGCGATCACGAACATGCCCGCCCGCAGCGAGCCGAGCCGGACGCCGGACGTCCGTGCCTCGTCATCCGACAGCGAGGCAAGATCGAGCGTCGGTCCGATTCGGATCGTGAACGCCACGCCGGCGATGACCGCGACCACGGTCGGGGCGAGCGTCGCCAGCGGCTTGTACTCAGGGATGTACCCCATCATCCACGTGACGAGATCCGCCCGTTGGTCCGGGCTCAGATGCTGGATCAGCATGATCAGCGCGGCGCAGATCATCGACATGACGACGCCGATGAGCAGGATCGACATCGGGTCGACCAGCCCGCGCCGCTGACCGAGTGCATAGACGACGCCGAGAACGGCGAGACCGCCCACGATCGCCGCGACGTCCACGCCGAGACCCGTCGCCGCCGCCCCGCCGAAGGCGCCGAGCGTCACCACCCCCAGCGCCGAACCGCTCGACACGCCGAGGATGTACGGCGACGCGAGAACGTTGCGGAGCAGAACCTGGAGCAGAAGTCCCGCCGTGGCGAGCGCGGCGCCCACGAGCAGCGCCGCCCCCGCGGCCGTCGCCCGGAGCCGCACAATCGCTTCTTCCGGCCATTCGAACAAAAGCCCGCCGTCGAGGTCGCGCCCGATGAAGAGCCGAACCGCGACGAGCCCCGCCGCGAGCGCGAAGAGCAGGACGAGACGAATCGTGACGCCGGCCCTCATGGGGCGTTCGCCTCGTGCGCGAAGGTGCGCATGATCTCGCGCAACGCCGCCGCGACGTCGGCGACGCCCGCGGACGGCAGCATCGCCTCCGGATGGGCGAGGGTCGCGGCGCGTCCGTCATGCGCGGCGTCGATCTCCAGCGTCGCCAGCGGACCGAGCGGATCCGGGCCCGCCGCGCCTGACGTGACCCGGATCACCGCCGCGGGGTTCATGCGCACGACATCCTCGAGCGACAGGTCCGCGATCCAGCCGGACGTCGTCGTCGCATTGACACCGCCGAGGGCGGTCCAGATGTCGTGGAGGTAGGTGTCGGTCCCGAAGGCCCCGAGCGGGGTGTCGCCGAAGAGGAAGAGGGTCGGCTGCGTCCAGCGATCCGCGGCGGAGGGCGGCGTGAGGGCGTCATCGATGCGGGCGATCTGGTCGGCGGCCGCGCTGTCGAGAGCAGCTCGGCGGGGGTCATCCGGCGGCAGGAGCGTCGGCAGGTCGCGGATGAGGGTGCGGATATCGGGGATGGTGTTGATCGACCAGGTGCGGATGGTCCAGCCGTGCTGTTGGGCGAGGGCGGCGAGGTCGGGATCGAGTCCCGCGGCGGGCGGCTGCACGAGCAGGTGCGTCGGGTCGAGGCGGACGAGGCGTTCCGCGTCGAAGTCGTTCAGGGTGCCGACGACGGGAACGTCATCCGGCGCGGCGGCGCACCAGGGCGTGCGTCCCACGATCAGGTCGGCCGCTCCGAGCCGGGCGAGGGTGCTGCTGACGGCGGGACTGAGGGACACGAGGCGCACGGCCGACCCGTTCGGGTGCGCCGCCGCGCCGGAGGTCGGGGGTTGCGCTTGTTTTGCGCAATCCGTCAAGGCGAAAAGGCCGCCGATGACGATAAGGAGGGTGACGAGATGATTGCGCCGCGGCTGTCGCATGTCGGAGCAATCCTAACTTGAACTGAGTCACCGAACACGACCTCGGACGGATGCCTCGGGCCGGGGCGAAGCCGGATGGATCCGGCGGGCCCGAGTGAGACGAGGAAAGGAGTCCTCCATGACCCTGTTTTCCCCCATCAAGAACATGTTCTCGAAGAAGAAGCCGGAGCTGGCCGTCCCGGAGGGCGACTCGTCCACGCTGGTCGGCACGCAGGCGGAGCGTCTCGCCGCGGCGACCCGGGCGGCCGAGCGGACGCAGAAGAACGAGACGCCGTCCGGCCCGCGGACCAACGGCGCGCCGCATCGGCTGTCGACGGAATCGTCCGACGCGAACGGTCCGGTCTCCCTCGCCCCGAAGGCGGCGGCGGCGGACGGTCCGATGATCGAAACGAAGCCGATGCCGACGAAGGACGCCGGGAAGGCGCCGGAGAAGGACGCGGAGGCGAAGTCGGGCAAGCTGCTCCGGAAGGGCGATTCCAAGTCGGTCGCGGAACTGCAGAAGGGGTACCAGGAGGTCATCGGGCTGGTCTCGAAGATCTCCGATCACCTCGATCGCCAGGCGGCGCGGACGGACCGGCTGGTCGAGCTGATGGGCGAGATGCCCGAGGCGCTCGGGGCGCTGCCGGAGATCAACCGTCAGAACGCGCGGCTGCTGGACGTCATCTCCGATCATCTCGAGCATTCGCGTTCGCGTGAAGACGCGTTCAACAACGCCCTCGCCCGCATCAGCGAAGCCACGAGTTCGCACGCCGACGTGCTGGGCCTGGTGCAGCAGCAGCTCGAGAACAACACGCAGACGTCGGCGCAGTTGACGAAGTCGATCGACACGTTCCAGGGCGCTGTCTCGGAGCTCGCGAAGTCGAACCGCGACACCCGCGAGCGGACGGCGGAGCTGATGAAGCAGAACGCCGATCGCGAGACGATGCTGGTGAACGCGTTCACGAAGTCGCACCGCTGGATGATCGCCGCGGTGATCTGCTGCGGCGGCGCGTGCCTCGCCGGCGCCGCGATCGCGGGCGTCGTGCTGGTCACGCAGATGGCGGGCTGAGCGGACGGACTCGCACGAACCACACGCAATCGAGGACGCCGCGACGGGATCGCCCGTCGCGGCGTTGTCTATCGAGGACTACTTCGCCGCGATCAACTGCGTATTCGTCAACCGCCGGTACAGATCACACCGCTGCAGCAACGCATCATGCACGCCCTGGTCGACGATCGCGCCGGCGTCCATCACGACGATGCGGTCGGCGTGCAGGACGGTCGAGAGTCGGTGGGCGATGATCAGCGCCGTACGGTCGGCGGTGAACTCGTTGATCGCCTGGTTGATCTGGTCCTCGGACTCCGCGTCGATCTGACTCGTCGCTTCGTCGAGGATCAGGATCGCCGGGTCGCGCAGGATAGCGCGGGCGATCGCGAGACGCTGGCGCTGGCCGCCGGAGAGTGAGGCCCCCTGCTCCGCGAGGTCCGCGTCGTAGCCGCCGGTGAGCTTCTCGATGAAGTCGTGGGCGTGCGCGCGACGAGCGGCGTCGGTGATCTGCTCCCGCGTCACCGCGTCGACCCCGTACGCCAGATTCTCGGCGACCGAGCCGCGGAAGAGAATCGTCTCCTGCGTGACGACGCCGATCTGCCGACGCAACGCCGCGCGGCGGACGCCGGCGATGTCGACATCATCGATCAGCACCCGGCCCGACGTCGGCGTCAGCAGTCCGGGCAGCATCGAGACGAGCGTCGTCTTGCCGCACCCGTTCGGGCCGACGATCGCGACGCGTTCGCCGTGGTTGACGGTCAGCGTGACGCCGCGCACCGCGGGCTGCGGCGCTTCCGGGTACGTGAACGCGACGTTGTCGAACGTGATCGACGCCGCGTGTCGGGGCGGATCGACGGCGCCGGGCGGGTCGCGCTCCGGCTCGAGATCGAGCGTCTCCAGCACCCGCGCGGCGGGCGCCGACGACGCCTGCATCTCGTTGATCAGCCCCGCCAACGGACGAAACGAGGCGCCGGCGATGCCGAGCGCCGTCAGCGTCACGATGAACGACTCGAACGCCATCGAGCCGTCGATGATCTGCTTCGCCGCGATCAGGCAGAGGCCGGCGATGGCGAACACCGCGAGCGTCTCGACGATCGGCGGCGAGAGCGCGCGGGCGGTGCGGATCTTGAGTTCCTCGCGCACGACCTGTTCGTTGACGACGACGAAGCGATCGGTCGCGTCCTGCTCCGCGGTGCACGCCTTGACGGCGCGAAGGCCGCCGATGGTCTCGCTGGCGATGCGGAGCAGGTGTTCCTGGGATTCGAGCGAACGCCGCGTGCCGCGCCGGATCCGCTTGCCGATCTTGCGGATGACGACGCCGAGAATCGGGGCGACGATGATCGCGAGCAGCGAGAGCCGGATGTCGACGATGAACGCGACCACGAGCGCGGCGAAGCCCTTGGTCAGATGCGCGACGGCCTTGCTCGTGAGGGCGATCAGGCCGCGCTGAAGCTCGACCGTGTCGCGGACGATCCGAGAGACGAACTCCGACGGACCGCGGGCGGAGACCGTCGGCAGGGGCAGGGCGAGGACGTGTTCGAACGCGCGGCGGCGGACGTCCGCGATCACCCGCGCCACCAGCGTCATGCTCAGGTACTGGTGCATGAAGTTGGCCACCGCGCCGATCACTGTGAGCAGACCGAGCCCCACGACGATCAGGACCACCCCGCCGAAGCGCTCGGCCGGCAGCTGGGTGATGAGCCCCTCGGGAATCGTGAACCACGTCTCGGGATTGGCGTTGTAATTGCGGGCGAGTTGCGGCAGCGCGGCGCCGGATTCCCCGATAATGAGCTTCAGAATCGGACCGAACGCGAGGAGACCGACCCCCACGCCCGCCGCGCTGACGAACGCAAACACCCACGCCCATGCGAAGATGAGCTTGTGTCGGCCGAAGAGCATGCGGACGAGCCGCCAGAAGTCACTCATGAACGGTCAGTGTATCTCCCGCGACCCCGGCTGCGCGGCGTCGGCGAGCCCGGCCAGCATCTCCCAGAAGCCGGGGAAGCTCTTGGCGACGCAGGCGGGATTCTCGATCGAGATCCCCGGCCGCGCGAGGGCGATCGATGCGAACGCCATCGCCATCCGATGGTCGTGGTACGTCCGGATCGTCACCGGTTCGTCGTGGGCGCCGGCCGGGTCGATCGTGAGGGCGTTGTCGCTCGCCTCGACGCGGCAGCCGATCGCTTCGAGTTCGTGCGCGAGGGCGGCGATGCGGTCGGTTTCCTTGACGCGAAGGGTGCGGAGGCCGGTGAGCGTCGAGACGCCGTCCGCCCGTGCGCACGCGGCGGCGATCGCGAGCGCCCCGTCCGGCGCGAGTTCGAGATCGGCTTCAACGGCCCGCAGGGTCGGCGGTCCGATGAACGCCTCGCCGTCGCGTTGCATCCCCATCCGTTCGAGCACGTCGATGCACAGGAGATCGGGCTGGACGGAACCGACGGGCAGGTCGTCGATCGTCACGCGGGCGCCGGGGATGACGGCGGCGGCGACGAGCGGGTAGACGATGCTGCTGGCGTCGATCTCGACGGTGGTCTTCAGGGCGCGCACCGGGGCGGCGGTGATGGTGATGTGGTGGTCGTCGAGCGCGATGTCGATCCCCCACCGTCGCATCTCATGGGCGGTGAGCTCGAGATAGGACCGGCTGGTCGGCGGATCGGCGAAGGTGATCGTCGTCGGTTCATCGAGCCAGGGGGCGATGAGCATGATGGCGGAGATGAACTGGCTGGAGGCGGTGCGTCCGACGGTGAGGGGGCCGCCGCGCGGGCGTTGCGGGTGAATGCGGACGGGGAGTCGGCCGTCGGTCTCGGGGTATTCGATCTGCGCGCCGAGTTGGCGGAGGAGGTCGACGCCTTCGGCGACGGGTCGTTCGCGCATGCGGGGGGCGCCGTCGACGACGACGGGGGCGTTGGCGAGCGTCGCGGCGGCGATCATGAAGCGGGTCGGCGTGCCGCCTTCGTGGAGGTTGACGGATCCGCCGCGCGGGAAGCGTCCGGCGACGCCGCGAATGACGACGTGGTCGTCGCGGCGTTCGACGCCGGCCCCGAGTGTTTCGAGGGCGTCGAGGAGTCGGTCGCAGTCATCGCTGCGGAGGGGATGTCGGAGGGTGGATTCGCCGTGGGCGAGCGCGGCGAGGACGGCCGCGCGATTGGTGAGCGACTTGGAGCCGGGCAGGCGCACACGGGCGTCGAACGGGCCGGGCCGGGCCGGCACGGGGAGCGGGTCGGGGAGGGCGTCGGGGCGAGCCGCGCGGCGGTCCACGGCGGGCTCAGTTCTTGCGGAAGACGGCGACGACATCCTCGACGGGGATGACGAAGAGGCGGTTGTCGCCCTCGAAATCGACCGGGATGCCGTGCTTGGGGTTGAACAGGACTTTGTCGTACTGCTTGATCGGGTAG
Organism: Phycisphaerales bacterium; assembly: GCA_965227335.1. Lineage (GTDB taxonomy): Bacteria > Planctomycetota > Phycisphaerae > Phycisphaerales > SM1A02 > CBDDFV01. Next base: position 463,268 of record CBDDFV010000009.1, on the reverse strand, counting down.
TCGATATCGTTCTCCACCTGGGCGGAGATCGCGACCACGCGTCCGGTGAGGGTGGGGATCTCGATCTTGTCGGGCAGATGGATGCCGACCTTGGTGACCTTCTTGTCGGCGTCCTTTCGGATGAGGACACGGTTGCCGACGGGTTCGACGGTCTCGATCGAATCGGATCTGGTCTCGGATTTGGCCATATGCGGGCATGATAGCCGCGAAATGGGGTCGAGACCCCCGTTCGACCCGCCGGTTCCGTCCGCTAGAATGGTGTTCTTCGGTTGCGACGGCCCTCTCGCGAGCGGCCCGCGGCCCCGGATTTCATTGCAACTTCTCGTCGCGTCCGCGGGCGTGACGAAGTCAGGGAGAAGTCGTCTCATGACCACCGCTCAGACCTCGACGGACACCGCCACCAGCGCGGACCCGCTGCAGTTGATCGACGTCGATCACGTGCGCTTCTACGTCGGCAACGCCAAGCAGGCCGCGACATTCTACGCGCACACCTTCGGCTTCCAGGTCGAGCAGTACTCCGATCTCACGACGGGGAGCCGACAGGAGGCGAGCTACCTGCTGACGCAGGGAAACATCCGGCTGCTGCTGACCACGGGCCTGACGCCGGATCACCCGGCGAACGCGGAGGTCGGTCGGTACGGCGACGGCGTGAAGGACGTCGCCCTGACCGTATTCGACGCGACCGCCGCGTACGAGACGGCGATGAAGAACGGCGGCGAGTCGGCGTACGAGCCGATCGAGATTTCGGACGAGAACGGCGCGGTGACGATGGCCGGCGTCAAGACCTACGGCCGCGTCATTCACACGTTCATCAGCCGCAGCGGCGCGTATGAGCTCCCGAAGGTCAAGCAGGGCGGGACGTTCCTGCCGAAGTTCGCGCCCGTCGGGAACTTCGCGCTGAACGACTACAACAAGAAGCACCCGTGCGGCCTGAAGTACGTCGACCACCTCGTCGGGAACGTCGAGGAAGGGAAGATGAACTACTGGGTCGAGTGGTACGAGAACGTGCTCGGCTTCTCGATGTTCAAGCACTTCGACGATGCGGACATCTCGACCGAGTACTCGGCGCTGATGTCGAAGGTGATGGCGTCCGGCAACCAGTTGATCAAGATGCCGATCAACGAGCCGGCGGAAGGCAAGAAGAAGAGCCAGATCCTCGAGTACCTTGAGTGGCACGACATGACGCCGGGCGTACAGCACCTCGCGCTCCGCACCGACGACGAACTGCATTCGGTGGCGGCGCTCCGGAATCGCGGCGTCGACTTCCTCACCATCCCGGAAGCGTACTACGACTCCGTGTGGGACCGCGTCAGCAAGCTCGGCTGGACCGTCAAGGAAGACCACGAGAAGGTCAAGGACCTGGGCGTCCTGGTCGACGCGGACGACGAGGGCTACCTGCTCCAGCTCTTCACCAAGCCGCTGCAGGATCGCCCGACGCTGTTCTTCGAGATCATCTGCCGGCGCGGCAGCCAGAGCTTCGGCAAAGGCAACTTCAAGGCGCTCTTCGAAGCCCTCGAACTCGAACAGGATCGGCGCGGCAACCTCTGATCGCGCAGCTCACCCGCCGCTCGCCGGTCCGGGCGGACGGGCGCGGTTGAAACCCTCATCATCAACGCCGTTGGGCGCCGGCCCGCCGGACGGCGATTCTCCGTCGTCCGGCTGACCGCCGTCGTCAGCGAGATTCTCGCCCGCGCTGTAGACGAGATACGGCCGGCCCGCCGGATCAGCGGTCACGGGCCGGAAGATCAACGGCATGCCGTATTCATCCGTCGGCGCGGCGTCGAGCAGATCGGGAACGAGTTCGTCCGCGGAAGCCGGCCACACGCCGGTCCGAGCGCGATGGACGGCGGCGGCGCACGCGAGTTCGAGCGCGCCAAGACGCGACTGCATGTCGAGCCCGCTGTCGATCGCGCGGGTCATGGCGGGGGCGAGCAGTCGGAGCATCATCTGACGACGGGGCAACCGGGCGAGGCCGGCGTCGGGTGAACTGAAGGCACGCTGAGCGGGCGGCGTCTTCATGTACTGACGGACGGCGTTGATGTACGACTCGTAGTAGCGGACGGTTTCCTGCCGGCTCGCCATGACGAAGCGACCGTACGCCGCGCTGATGATGTTTCGTCCTCCGGCGGGGCCGCCGGCGTTCACGCCGAGGGTTTGGAGCCGCCACGGCTGGCAGAAGCCGCGTCCGCCGCCGGAATCCGTGTGGGTGCGTTGAATGACGTCGAGAAAGCCGATCCGTTCGCCTTCCACGGCGAGCGCGGGATTGATCGAGGTCGCGGTCCGGACGCGAGCGAGCAGCCGCCGCGCCTCGGTCTCGGTCAGTTCGATCTCCATCAGGATCTGGTGCAGTTCGTTGAGCCAGACCTGCTGGATCGCGCCGGCCACGAGCAGGTTGATGAGAATCGGCTGGGCGGCCATCGTGCGATCGAGCGCAATCACGCGGGCGAGCCACTGGTCGAGCGCCTCGGCGTCGCCGTCGAGCGCGGCCATCCGCATGCCGGCGACGCACGCCTTCGCGAGTCCGCGGGCGCGGCTGAGCTCGGGCATGAGCGTCGCAAAGACGCCCTGCTCGGCGTCGAACGACCGCAGCCCGACCGGCCCCGCCGCGTACGCGTCGAGATCCGCGAAGATCCCGGCCTCGGCGAGCCGCCGGAGAGATTCGATCTCCTTCTGCGCGGCGTCGGGATCGAAGTCCGCCTGCCCGAACTGCGCCCAGTCGTGGTACGCGTTGATGATCGGCGATTCGGATTCACCGGGATTGTCGAACAGCGCCTGCTCCCACGCCTCCTCCCGTTCGCGCAGCAGGCTCTGGGCGCGCTCCGTGAGGTCGTCGAACACCGTCCACGCCTCGCGATGAACGGCGAGGTCGGCGGGATCGGCGAGACCGCCGAGGGCGATCGCGTTCAGCTCCGCGTTGGCGTCCATGGTGATCGTCGGTTCACCAAAATAGACGCGTCCGACCTCGAACCCGAACCAGAGGATCAGGAGGGCGAGGGCCGCCGCGAGGAAGAGCAGCGGGCGACGGAGGGAGCGGGAGGTCTGGCGAGCCCGGTTCTTCGCGGCGGGTCGAGCGGTCATGGGTTCAGTATGGCATTTGAGGCGGATGGTCGCGCGGTCGAGTTCGTCGAAAGGACGCCCCTACTTCGCCATCTTCTTCAACCGCTCGAGATCGAGCGGCGCCGCGTCGCCGATCCGCAGCTTCAGTCGGTCGAGCGTGCCCTTGCGGAACTCGAGGACGAAGCGGACGGGGACGCGGCTCGGGTAGCGCTTCAGCCGTGCTTCGTACGCCCGCATCGACTCGCGGGGCAGGCGGGGCGCCTCCCGTTTCATGCGGTGCATGCCGACGATGCGGCCGCGATCGTTGACGTAGATGAGATCCATGTCCGTCAGACAGTTCTTCATCCAGAAGAACGCCTGCTTCGGCTCACGGAAGACGAAGATCATGCCGCCGTCAAAGGCGATCTTCGTCCGGCCGGAGAGTCCCTTCTCGCGGGTGCGGTCGTCGACCGCGTACTCGAGTCGGAAGGTCTCGCCGCCGAGTTCGACGATCTCTCGCGGGGGCTTCGTCTCGGAAGGGCGCGAGAGACCGGGCGACGCCGGCGGCCCGGCGGTCGGCGCGGGCATCGCCACGGCGCCCAGCAGGGCGCTGATGGTCAGCAGCGCGGCGGCGACGCGGGCGGCCGCGCTCATTCGTCGACGATCCGGCCCATCAGACGGAACGGCAGCGTCTCGCCCCCGATCGTCGCCGTCACGACGTCGTTGATCAGCGGATCCTCGCGGGCCTGACGCACCGTCATCACCACCTTGTAGAACCGACGCAGGCCTTCCGGATCCTCCACCCCGACCACCCGCAGACCGTACTGCGAGGAGTTGGTCGTCAGCTCCAGCGGGTGCGGCGTGGGCGGCAGGCTCCGCAGGTACAACGCGCGGACCGGGAATTCGAAGGTGTCGCCCGGCTTGAGTTCGCCGAACACGACGCCCTGATCCTCCAGCATGAAGGACTTCGGACGCGCCGTGGGCAGCGTTTCCTGGTGACGGACGCGGAACTCGAGCACGGGCACGTCGTCGCGGTCGGTCTCGACGAGCCAGTACCACGGGATCTCTTCGCCGGTCTTCCGGTACTTCGAAACGTCCCAGCGGAGCTTGTAGAACCAGCGCGGCTCGTCCGCGGCGGGATCGAAGTCGATGTACTCGGGCTCGAATCCGCCGGCGCGATGGATCGTGAACGGCTTCTTGTCGGCCGCTTCGATCCAGACCTCGCCGCTGGGGATCTCGGAGAACGAGCCGTCGGAATTGCGTTGCGAGGCGCCGAGGAACGACGGCTCGATGCGGAGGGGCGTGGCGACCGTGCATCGCACCTCGTAATCGATGAGCTGCTCGTTCCAGCCGCGGAAGAGCATCCGGATCTTGACGAGCTTGTCGCCGAGGCCGGACTTGGGCTCGGTGATCACGCTGAAGGTCTTCGACCCGTTGGCCGGGATCACGCCCCGCGTGAGGTCCGTGTGGGTGCAGTGACAACTGACGCGGAAGTCGGCGAGCTCGACCGGCTGGTCGCTCTCGTTGTAGATCGTGACATCGCCGCTCCCGATTTCCTTCGGGGCGAGGATGCCGTACTGCAGGACGGGCGGATCGAACCGGATCGGCGGCATGTTCGGCTGGTCGACCGGCTGCACGAAGGGCGTGCGCTCCATCGGCGCCGGCTTGAGCCGGGCGTAGAGGGCGTCGAGGTCTTCGGGGGCGCCCGTCGCGGCGGCGGTCTTCGTCACCGTCGCGTTCTCGCCGGCGGCGGTGTCGGCGACGTCGCTGTCGCAGCCGACGACGGCGAGCATGACGCAGGCGAGGCCGAGCGTGGCCGCGCGTTCCATCCGTTCTCTGAGCGTGGTCGTCATCCGGAGGTCTCCGTCGCGGGTTCGTTCACATCGGCGCGTCGAACGCCGTTCGCCGGGCTGCCGTTCCGCATCGCATCGCCGTGTTCGACCCAGCTCTGCGGGTAGTTGGCGTCGTCGATGTCGAGGGCCGCCGCGGTGGGGAAGAGCGGGCGGAAGGTGTCGCACATGACGGCGAGTTCATCGGTCCACGTCTTGCCGAGCGAGGCCTCGACGGTGCCCGGGTGCGGGCCGTGCGGGATGCCCTGCGGGTGGAGCGACAGCGATCCGACCTCGATGCCCTTGCGGGCCTTGTAGTTGCCTTCGACGTAGTAAAGCACTTCGTCGGAGTCGAGGTTGGAGTGGTTGTACGGCACGGGAATCGCGTCGGGATGGAAGTCCAGCGCGCGGGGGCAGAACGAGCAGATCACGAAGTTGTGCGCTTCGAAGGTCTGGTGGATCGGCGGCGGCATGTGGAGCTGGCCGGTGATCGGGGCGAAATCGTCGACGTTGAAGCAGTACGGGTAGTAGCAGCCGTCCCACCCGACGATGTCGAGCGGGTGATAGTCGTACATGTAGCCGTGGACGCAGTCGCGGGCCTTGATGCGGACTTCGAATTCGCCGCGCTCGTCATAGGTGAGCGGCAGTTCGGGCAGACGCAGATCGCGTTCGCAATACGGGGCGTGCTCGAGGAACTGGGCGGTCTTCTTCGAGATGTAGCGCGGCGGCGGGAGGATATGCGAGCCGTTGCACGTCTCGATAACCAGGAACCGCGGGTTCGGATCGCCCGGAGCGGGCGAGTCAAACGCCATCCGGTAGATCACGCCCTTCGGCACGATGATGTAGTCCTTCGGCCCGAACTTCAGCGTGCCGAACGCGGTGTACATCGTGCCCGAGCCGTAGTGGATGAACAGGCACTCGTCGCCCTGGCCGTTCTTGTAGTGGTAGTCCATCGCCTCGTTCGGCACGCAGATCGCCATCTCGCAATCCGCGTTGCCGAAGAGCACCGTGCGTCCGGTGATCGGATCGCCCTTCGCCTGCATCGGCATGCTCTTGAGATGCCGCATCCGCATGACGTCGCGCTCCACGTACTCGACCTTCGTGGAGTACATCGGGTTCCAGCCCGTCACCTGCGTCGGCGGATGAATGTGGTACATCGTCGACGTCGGTCCGACGAAGCCCTCGGTGCCGAAGACCTCCTCGGAATACAACTGACCGTCCGGACGACGGAACTGCACGTGTCGCTTCTTCGGCACCTCGCCGAGGCGGTAATAATGCGGCATCAGATCATCCTCTCTAGCCTGATCAGGTCGCTGTGTGACGTCGAGACGACATCACGGCGGCGTTTCGGGCGCCATGCGGCGGACGCGAGGCGGGCGCCGATGCTCCGTCATCCTAGCAGCGCGCCACGACCCGATATCGGGAAAACGAGCCCGGATTGCCCCTGATTGCCGCGAAATCGCGGATTCCGCGGGGTTTCACGTCTTCGGTGCGGCGGGCCGTCGCGCGACCCCGGACGTCATCGCCGCCGTCGCCACCGCGTTCGTCACCCCGGCGTGCACCCGCGGGTCGAGCATCTCGGGCAGCAGGTCGCCCCGCGCCATCTCGGCGAGGGCTTCCGCCGCCGCGATCCGCATGGCCGGATTGATCTCGCGGGCCCGCACGTCGAGGGCGCCGCGGAAGAGACCGGGGTAGGCCAGCGCGTTGTTCATCCCGCGTCCGTCGACGGCGACGGCGGCCCCCGCCGCGCGGGCGTCCTCGACGGAGATCTCGCTCACCGGGTTCGCGAGGGCGAAGACGATCGGGTCGTCCGCCATCGACTGCACCATCTCGGGCGTCACCATGTTGGGGCGGGAGACGCCGATGAAGACGTCGCGTCCCTGCATTGCACTGGGGAAGTCGCCGGTGAAGCCGTCCCGATTCGAGGCCTCGGCGATGGAGCGTTTCCAGGGGTTGAGATCGTCGCGTCCGACGTGGATGGCGCCCTTCGAGTCGCAGACGACGACGTCGCCGACGCCGTAGTTGATGAGGAAGCGGGCGATCGCGAGACCCGCCGCGCCGGCCCCGAGGATCACGGCGCGGGCGTCCGCCTTGTCGCGTCCCGTGCGGGCGAGGGCGTTGATGAGTCCGGCCGCGGCGACAGTGGCGGTGCCGTGCTGATCGTCGTGGAAGACCGGAACGTCGAGCGTCTGCTGGAGGCGGTCCTCGATCTCGAAGCACGCCGGCGCGCCGATGTCCTCGAGCTGGATCGCGCCGTACTGGCTCGCGGTCTTCGTGACGATGTCGACGATCTCGTCAGGATCATGGCTGTCGATCAGCATCGGCTCGGCGGAGACGCCGACGAACCGGGCGAGGATCGCGGCCTTGCCCTCCATCACCGGCAGACCCGCGAGCGGACCGATATCGCCGAGCCCGAGCACCGCGGTGCCGTTGGTGACGATCGCGATCTTGCGCCCCTTGGCGGTGTACTTCCACGCCTGATCCGGTCGCTCGCTGATCAGCGAGCAGACGCTCGCGACGCCGGGCGTGTACACCATCCGGAGGTCCATCACCGTGTCGAGCGGCGAACGGGAGCGGGTCTCGATGACGCCGCCGCGATGAGACTCGAGGACGTCGTCGATGATCGCATCGAGGCGGACATGCGGCGTCTGGTTGGCGACGTCGATCACGCGGTCGAGCGCATCGTCGTCGACGACGAACACCTGGATCTCGCGGGTCTTGAAGGCGCCGGCCGCCCCGCCGATGCGGATCTCGCCGATCGACGCCCCCGCATCCCCCAGCCCGCCGAGCAGCCGCGCGAGGGCGCCGGGCTGATCCTGCAACTGCACGCGGAGCGTGATGATGTGCTTCGCGTGGTAGCGTTCCTGCCAGTTGGGCGACGCAGTCATGGGTTCGGCTCCGGGCGGGACGGTTGGGCGACGGCGAGCGATTCGGGGGATAGGATACCGTTCTCTTCCCTGACCCTCCCGGAGATCCCCCGCCATGGCGAAGATCACGATCGGACTCGGCGTGCTGCTCATCCTGCTCGGCGTCGGCGCGTATGCGAGCATCATGGGAAGTGATCAGGCCAGCGTGACGGCGCTGATCCCGGCGTTCTTCGGGGTGGTGTTCGTGATCCTCGGCGGCGTGGGGGCGGCGAAGGCGAGCCTGAACAAACACATGATGCACGCCGCGCTCGTGCTCGCCCTCCTCGGCGCGGCCGGCTCCGCCCGCGGCCTCTCCGGCCTGGGCGCGGCGATGAGCGGCGAGGCGGAGCGTCCCCTCGCGGTCTACGCCCAGTCGACGATGTTCGTCCTCTGCGTGCTGTTCATCGTGCTCGGGATCGTGTCGTTCGTGAAGGCGCGAAAGGCCGGCGCGGCGACGGCGGACTGATTCACGTCTGCCCCGTCCACGCCTCGTCCGTCGCGGCGTGCGCCGAATTGAACGTGTCCCGCAGCTTCTCGACCACCGATGCGTCGAGCGGACCCGCGTCCGCGGCGGCGATGTTCGCGGCGACGTGCTTCGGATTGGTCGTGCCCACGATCGCGCAATGCACGCCCGGCTGCGACAGCGTGAACCGCAGCGCCATCGCCGCCCAGTCGTCGGACTCGAATCCGACGTCGCGGGGCGAGTCGATCCCCATCGCCTGCAGACGCTTCGTGTACTCCGCCGCGTAGTTCTTGTACCCGCCGGGCTGATCGTCCAGTTGCTTCCACGCCGCGTTCGCGACGGGCCGCTTGGCGAGGACGCCGACCTCATGTTCGACGCAGACCGGGAGCACCCGGTCGATGTTGACCTGGTCGCAGATGTTGACGGACGTCTCGATCACCGCGATGTCGTCCTGGGCGGCGGCCCACGCGCCCGCGTCGTTATCCCCGGAATAGCCGACGTGCCGGATCTTCCCGGCGTCGCGGGCGGCGATCAGCGCGCCCAGCCCGTCCCCCTTCTGCAGGACGTCCAGATCGCACGAGTGGAGGAGCATCACGTCGAGATGACCCGTCTGCAGCGAGTTGAGGGCCCGGTCGACCGTCTTCGAGACAAGTTCGGCGGACCACGCGGGGGCGTCGATGTCGTCGACCTCCGTGCCGCACTTCGAGACGAGGACGAACTCGTCGCGGCGGCCGGCGATCGCGTTGCCGATCAGCGTCTCCGACACGCGATACATCGCGGCGGTGTCGATGAGGTTCACCCCGCGGTCGAGCAGGCCGTTGAGAAGCGTGTTCGCCTCCTCCTGCGTCGTGCCGAGGACGCCGATCTCCGCTCCGCCGAAGCCGATGCGGGAGACGTCGAAACCGGTGCGTCCGAATTTCACGCGATCCATGTCTCGCCCTCCTTACTTCGCGCTTGTGATCACGCCCCGACATTCGCCGAAGCCCACGCGGGCCGCGCCGTCCTTTTCCGCGCCGGCGCGGATGATCACCTCATCGCCGTCCTGCAGGAACTTGCGCTCCGTGCCGTCAGGCAGCTTGATGGGGTTTTCGCCCCGCCAGGTGAGTTCGAGCATGCAGCCCCGGGCGTCGTCTTCCGGGCCCGAGATCGTGCCGCTCGCCATCAGGTCGCCGGGCCGCGTGTTGCAGCCGGTCGAGGTGTGGTGCACGAGCATCTGCTCGATCGTCCAGAACATCTCGCGGAAGTTGCCGCGACTCACGCGGTGCGGATCCGTCCCCTTCTCGCGCATCTTCGCCGACGCGAGCAGGACCTCGACCGTGATGTCGAACCCCATATCGTGCACGGGCTGCAGGTAGTCAAGCATCGCCGGATCATCGTCGCCGCGCGGCGGACCCGGGATACGGTAGGGCGCGAGGGCCTCGAGGGTGACGACCCACGGACTGATCGACGTGCAGAAGTTCTTCGCGTTGAAGGGACCCAGCGGCTGGTACTCCCACTTCTGAACGTCGCGGGCGGACCAGTCGTTGACGATGCACATGCCGAAGATGTTCTCCGACGCGCGATCCATGGTGATCCGCTCGCCGAGCTGGTTGCCCGGACCGACGAAGAAGCCCATCTCCAGTTCGTAGTCGAGCAGACGACAGTCGTCGAAGATCGGCGGTTCGTCGTCCTTCGGCTTGAGCTGACCCTTCGGCCGACGGACTTCGGAGCCGCTGATGACGATCGAGCTCGCGCGGCCGTGGTAGCCGACCGGAAGGTTCTTGTAGTTCGGCAGGAGCGGATTGTCGGGCCGGAACATCGAGCCGATGTTGGTCGCGTGGTGCACCGAGGCGTAGAAGTCGGTGTAGTCGCCGATGACGGCGGGGAGGTGCATGACCACGTCATCGGGCGCAACGAGCAGGTCATGGTTGGCCGGGGTGTCGGCGTCGAGCACGCCGGCGATCGCGGCCCGGACCTCCGACCACGTCCCGGCCCCGCGACTCATGAGTTCGTTCAGCGTGGACGCGCCGAGCGCCGACGCCGCGGCGGCGGAGAGGTCGTTCAGCGTCCCGAGCCCGATCGCCTTCCGGACATCGAGAATCCGATCGCCGATCGCCACCCCGATCCGACGCTCCCGGCCGTCGTCGTCGCGTCGGTGAAAGACGCCGAACGGCAGGTTCTGGATCGGGAATTCGGCGCCCGGATCGTTCGCGGACTCCACCCAGGACTTCCGCCCGGGATCGTGCGTGGCGTTGAGAGCGTCTGTCATGATCGCGAGACCCGACCTTTCTGTGCGGACCGAGAGAAACCAGGACCGGCCGACACGCCGGTCACGACGCGAGCAGCCCCAGACCCCGCAGATCGTCGCGAGGTTCGTCGAATGAGCAGGAGCCGTACGACACCGCGAACACCTCGCGGGCCCGCACGATCGCCTCCAGCGAAACCCGGATCGACCCGACCGACGCCCCGTCGTCGTCGAACGTGAACGCCCCCGCGTCCGTCTCCGTCAGCACCGACAGGACCTCGGCGTCGCGGTGGTCGGGATTCGCGAACAGGAGCGCGGCGGCGAGGAAGATGTTGAAGAACCCGAACATCTCCGTCTCCACCGACGCCGCGAAATGTCGCACCGGATGATGCAGGCCCGCCGTCGCCTTGAAGGGCACGCCCGCCGCCGCGCACGCCCGGATGAACCGCGCGACGTTCTCCGGCGTCGGGAACAGATCCGCCGTCACCCCGCCCGTGCGGATCTTCGCCCCGGCGTCGGAGCCGACGAGCGCGGCGACCAGGCCGCGCGGATCACGATCATGCGCGATCTCGAAGAACGGAAAGATGTCGTCGTCCAGCGCCTCGAGCGCGGATTCGATTCCATCGAGCGACCCGCCCTTCAACTCGATCACGTCGATCTGCGCCCATCCGTGGGCGGGGTCGGCGTGTCGGTCATTGAAGCGGTGAATGCGATCGAGATCCGATTTGAATCCCTCGTCGCCCGCCGGGGCCGTCAGGGCGGAGATCAGCCAGGCCTCGTCGTCCTCCGAGGTGGGGAGCAGCGACGACGCGGCGGCTTCGAATTCGTCGAGCCGCTTCGCGGGCACGATCAGCCGCGCGAGCATCCAGGTCTCCGGCCCGGCGAGGTGGGCCGCGTAGTTCTCGACCGTCGGCGCCATGTCGAGTTTCGCGGGCGGGAACAGGCCCGCGTAGTCGATGAGCCGCGTGGCGAGGGCGGCGATCGACGATCGGGTCGCGGTGGTCGCCGCTTCGTCGAGATGATCGAATGCATCGCTCATGCCGGGGCCTCGCAGAGATCCTCGCGGCGGGCGATGCAGCGATCGATCCGGTTCAGAACGCGTTCCTGTCCGAGGATGGTCAGCGTTTCGTTGATGCCGGGACTCACGACCCCCCCGCTCACCGCGATCCGAAGCGGCTGCGCGACCTTGCCGAGTTTGCCGTCAGCGTGGGCCGCGGCGTAGTCGTGCAGGGCCGCCTCGATCGACGCCGGCGTCCAGGTCTCGAGCGTCGCCAGGGACGTTCGTACGCCCTGCAGATGCTCGTATCCCGACGGATCGCCGTTGCACAGCGCCTTGCGGACCGGCTTGATCTTCTCGTAGACGATCTCGTCGTCCGGCGCGATGAAGAACCGACAGGACGGCAGCGCATCGTCGAGGGTCTTCGCCCGCGGCTGGTTCGCCCGCGCGAAGAGGTCGAACATCTCCGGCGTGAACGCCTCGATGAACTCCGGACGGTGCGCCTCGCAGTGCGCCCGCAACGCCTCGACGAACGCGTCCGGCGCCATCGCCTGGATGTCGTCGAGACTGAACGAGAGCAGCTTGTCGCGATCGAACTTCGCCGGCGACTTGATGACGCGGTCCAGATCGAATCGATCCACCAGGAACCGCCGGTCAAAACGCTCCACGTCCCCGCCCGGCGACCAGCCGAGCAACGCGAGGTAATTCACCAGCGTGTCCGGCAGGTAGCCGGCGCGACGGAAGTCATCGACGTTGATCTCGGGCAGCCCGACCTCCAGCGCGGCGGCGAGCCGTTCCGCTTCATCCAGTTCGAGCTGATGATCCTTGCTCTCCAGCCACCACCCCCAGCGGTCCGCGGCCAGCTCCGCCGCCGCGGGCGGCGCGTCGAGCCCCCGTTGCTTCACGACCGCCCGCAGCGCCTTGTCCTTGTCGCGCTTGGACATCTTCGAGCCGTCGGGGTTCGTGATCAGCGAGATGTGACCATAGACCGGGCGTCGGAAGCCCAGTGCATCCTGCAGCAGCACGTGCCGAATGGTGTTGTTCAAGTGCTCCTGCGCACGGATGACATGCGTCACCTGCATGAGCTCGTCGTCGACGACCACCGCAAAGTGGTACGTCGGAAAACCGTCGCGTTTGCGGATGATGAAGTCGTCGATCTCGTCGGTCGAGACCTCGACCGCGCCGAGCACCTCGTCGTGCACCGTCGCCGTCCCGCCCCGCGGAACCTTGAAGCGGACGACATGGTCTTCGCCGGCGTCAATGCGACGCCGCACCTCGTCGACCGGGAGATCCAGCGCCGCCCGGTCGTAGCGATAGGGCTGGTTCGCGGCGCGGGCCGCCTTTCGCGCGGCGTCGAGTTCCTCCGGCGTCTCGAACGCCGGATACGCCTTGCCTTCCCGAATCATCCGTTCGAGATGTTCGCGGTAGATGTCGAGCCGCTCGGACTGAAAGTACGGTCCATGCTCACCCCCGCCCCCGCCGGCCTCATGCGTGGGACCTTCGTCCCAGTCGACGCCGAGCCAGGCGAGGTCCTCGAGGAAGCCGAGGCTCGCGGCGGCCGAGGAGCGCTTCTGATCGGTGTCCTCGATCCGCAGGATGAACCGCCCGCCGCGGGCCTTCGCATACGCCCAGCAGAACAGGGCCGTCCGCGCCCCGCCGACGTGCAGGTGGCCGGAGGGACTCGGCGCAAATCGGGTGACGGGCGGACCGGTCGGCGCGGCGGATTGCGGGGTGGAATCAGGGGCCATCGGGGGCAGGGTACCCGCGCGGGCCGGCGATGTCGAAAGGCGGGATCAGGTCGTCCTGCCGCCGCGCCGTCGACGCATCAGCCCGATCGGTCCCGAGAGCGCGTAGAGCGTGAACACGACGGCGAGCGTCTCCTGCAGCCACCAGACGGCGAGCACGAGCGGGATGATCACGCGCACGATCACGGTGAAGGTCTGTTCGCGCCGCAGATAGCGGTTCACGATGTGGACGTACCGGATGGATGAAACCATGCCCATGGCGCAGAGCAGGGCGATGAGGGGCGTGCCGAGCGCGGCGCCGCGCACGAAGCTCGTCGGCAGCTCCGCCACGATGGGATTCGCCACGAGCAGGTGCTGATGCAGGATGATCAGGCTCGCCACCGCCCCCGCCGCCCCGGGCGTGGGCAGCCCGTCGAAGTAGCGGTCGCCAAACTTCGGATCGCGTTCGCTCTTCTCGGCGTTGAAGCGGGCGAGGCGCAGGGCGGCGCAGGCGACGTAGACCGCAGCCACGCCCCAGACCGCGCGTCCGAGGGCGGTGTCGGCGGCGGGTCCGATGACGACGAGCTCGTCTCCGGCCACGAGGTGCGTCTTGACGAGGGCGACCATCATGAACGCCGGGGCCACGCCGAAGGTGACCATGTCGGCGAGCGAGTCAAGCTGCGCGCCGAGATCGCTCGTGGAGCGGGTCAGCCGCGCAATTGAACCGTCCACCGCGTCGAAGAACATCCCGAGGAAGACGAGCACGCCGGCGAATGTGAAGTTGGACCATCCGAACGGCGCCGCGCCGTCGGCGGGCTGGAACGAGTAGAAGATCGCGGCGAATCCGGCGAGCAGGTTCCCGAGCGTGCACATCGTCGGGAGCAGCGCCATCGCCTGCGCCCCGCGCTGCCGCGCTCGGACGCGTTTCGGCACGCGGCGGTGCGCGCGAGGCTGACGCGGGGGACGGACGGCCGGCGGGCTCACGGCGCCGCCTCCTCATCCGGGTCGCCGTCGACTTCGTCATCAGTGAGCGGCGTCAGGGCGTCGAGCGCATCCGGGGCGCGGGGGACGAAGACGAGCAGTTCGTACGTCTCGCGGCCGAACGACGACGCGAGCAACCCCTCGCCGATCGTCGTCGGGGCCAGCACCGCGGGACCCACTCCGGCGTCGGCGGGTCCGACGGCGGGCGGATCGGCGGGCGTGGCGGCGTCCGCATCATCGGGAACGACGATCTCCGTCGGCGCGCCGGGCGAGACGCCGGCCAGAATGTAGGCATCGCCCGGCCTCAGGCTGACCGCCATGGCCCCGGAGGCGAGAATGTCGCCGTCGCGCCACGGACCGATCTGCAGCCGCGCCCGACGCACCGCCCGCGGCGGCGCGTGTTGCGGCGCAAGTTCGAGGTAGACCACGGGCCCGTTCTCCGTGGGCATGAGCCACGTGCGTCCGAGGAGGCGGAGCCGTCCGTCGTCGAGCCAGCGGGTGCGCCCGTCAACGAACATCACCTGGCCGCCGAGATCGAGCGGACGAAACATGAGTTCGCGCCAGCCCGGCGCCTGGCCGTGCCACGCGCTGACCACGGCGGGGGAATCGTTGAGGCGGCCGCGCAGACTCTCGAGCTCCTCCGTCGGCACCCGATACCAGCGAAACCCGTTGCGGCCGAGTCGGTCGAGCTCGTCCGGGGTCTCGGCTCCCAGCGGCTGGTCCGGGTCATCGGGACGGATCGCGTACGGGGCGAGCACCGCGGCGACGCTCGCCCACTCCTCACGCGCCGTCCATCGGCGGAGTTCGAGGCCCAGGTCGCGCTGCAGGAGCCGGTCGATCGTGCGTTCGCTCGAGGCGTTGTTCATTGACGGCGCCGCGCAGCCGGTCGTCACGAGTGCGACGAGTCCGAGCGCGACGATTCCAGTCGTGCGGAGCGGCGCCGCTCGTCGTCGAACCCGGGATGGCGCGAGTCGTCGGATCACGTGTCTTTCCGTGGACGCGCGGAGCGTCTCAGAGGTCGGCGGGCTGCAGCACGAGCGGCGGAGCGCCGCCGGGGACCGGACTCCGGTCGCGGCCGATCACCCGCGACTTCGGATCCGACAGGGTACCCGTAACTTCGATGGAAAACAGTTCGCCGACCGGCGAGGCCAGGTCGCTGAGCACCCAGATGCGGCCGCGACTCTGAAGCATGGCGTCGACCTCGAGCGTCTCGAGATTGAGCGTCCCCGCCCCGGTCAGCCGCAGGGTCGGGCTCTCGAGCACCACCCGCTCGACGTGGGCGACGTCGCCGACCAGGAAGAACTCGCTGTCGACACGATCGAGCACGGAGCCGACGGGCGGAGCAAGGTGGATCATCTGAAGGACGATCGCGCCGGGCGACAACGGGATCCGCGCTTCGCCGATCCGCAGCGACCCCCGGCCGACCAGCGTGCTGCGGTCGCGTCGATCCCCGCTCAGCATCAGGCGACCGAACATGCGGCCCCTGAGCTCCGCGTCGGGCGACGATTCGCCCGCCGCCGCGTAAGGACCCAACCCGATATCCGCGAACTGCACGTCAAGTTCGTAATCGACCTCATCGTCGACGCCGATGAAACCGTCGGCCGACACGAGACCGCCGTACATCGATCCCTCCGCCTCCACGGCGATGCAATTCGTGGCCGGATCCAGCTCGAATCGCGCGGCGGTGTTCTCCAGCACCCGCCGCGTGAGTCGCATCGTCGGCGATTCGACATCCATCTCGAACCGCGTGTCCCGGTCCGGACCGCCTGAGGCGGTGATATCGAGGCGAGCGTTGACGTCGGTGAACTTCGCGCCGGCCCGCAACGCCGCGCCCTTCACGTCCGCCACGCCGCGGAACTGCACGTCCCACGGATCGCTGAGACCGCGTTCGGATGCGCGGCGGAGGATCAGTTCATCGATCGTCACGGCGATCGGCGTCGGGATGGACGTCTCCAGTGCATCGTGCGCTTCGCCGACGGTCGTCGGGGCGAGAGCGCGGAGCGGCGCCGACAGTCCCGTCCCGGTCACATAGGCGCCCGCGAGGCGGACCTCGGGCGTCGCGCCGAGGGTCACGGCCCCGGTGAGTTCGAACGCGTCATCATCAATCGCGCCGTTCACGGTGGGCAGGTCGATCCGATCCGTCCTGGCCCGGGCGAGCGTCTCCGGTTCGAAGACGGCGGTGAGACGGCGCCCCCGGCGATCGAACTGCAGCGTGCGGGGACGGACGTCGGCGGTCATCTCCGGCCGGTCGTCGCCGACCCGCCGCGCCACGAAGTCCGCATCGAACCGTCCCGACGCGTTGAACGCGTCGCGGGCGAGACGCGGGCCTTCGCCGACGAGTCGATCGAGCGTCGACATCAGGAAGTCTGATTCGAAGCGGGCGTCGTCGTAGCGTCCGACGAGGTGAAGGGCGTCGTCCCTGACCGCGTACGACCCGGCGACGCCGATGACGCCGTCCGGCGCGCCGCCGGCGTCGGTCACGCCGAACTCGAGATTGTTGAAGGTCGCCACGTCGCCGTCGATCGCGATCTCGCCGCCCCGTCGCGTGAGATCCGTCCGCTCCGCCCCGAGCTGGACATCGAGTCGGAGCGGACGGACGCTGATGGGTCCGATGCTGGCGTCGGCGCCGTCGGCGCGGAAGTTGACCGTCGCGTCGTACCGGCCGCGCAGATCGATGTCGCGCCACAGTTTCGCGAGCGGGTCCGCCGCGGCGTCGGGAAGGAAGCCGAGCGTCGCGCGTTCGAGGGCCATGCCCTCGACGTCGAGCCGGGCCTCCACCGTCGTCGGATTCGCCCCGTGATCGACGACGCCGTTCAGGGTGACGTCGCCGTCGGCGCGGCGTCCGGTGATGTTGATCAGCCGCACGTCATCGCGTGAGACTCTCACGACGCCGTCCACATCGGTCAGGGTGACGTCGAGCGGCCACGAGAGGCCGAGCGCCTCGACGGTTTCTCTGAATTCAGGCGTGAACGGCGCGTGGCCGCCGTCGAGATCGAGCACGAAGTCGACCTCGGTCCGCCCGGTGTCCTCGCTGAAGCGGATGTCGCCCTGGTAGCTGATCGGTCCCTGGTAATTCATGCCCCGCACGAGTCGGCCCGCCAGCGAGAAGCTCGGCGCCTCGCCGCGCGGCCCATCCATCGGACCGGCGGGAATCGCGGCGCAGAAGGCGTCCGAGATGCGATCGTCGGCGACGGCGCCGTGCAGATCGTTCACGATCTTGAGTCGACCGTCGGGGTGACGATCGAATCGGATCTCGCCGCTGAGATAGCCGCGGGCCCCGCTCGGCGTGATGAGTTCGAGTCCGTCCAGACCCCCGTTGGGCATCAGCACGACCTTGTCGCGCAGCCACCGCACCGTGGCGTTGCGCACGCGGAACGGATACGGGAAGTGCTTGTAGATCAGCCCCGCCTGGGGCAGGTGGAAGTCGCCGGTGACGTACGTCGGCTGGTTCGGTCCGACCTCGCGCTCCACCTTCAGGTCAAGATCAACCATCCCGCCGAGTTCGAACGGACCCGCCGCGATGCTGCGGTCAAGACGCTCGATGCGGCTCCGCAGCGTGGTGCGCTGCGCGGCGACCGTCACGTCCTCGCCCGCCGTCTCGGGACCGAGATCGCGCAACGCCGCCCGCGCCGCTTCGACCTCGACGCGCTGCGTCTCGATGAACGAATCATCCGGGGCGGCGTCCAGCGCCTGCAGACGCTCCCAGCCCGCCTCGTACTGCAGATATTCGAAGACCCCCCGCCGATTCTCCGGCAGCGACTCCACGATCGACTGATCGAGACGGATGTCGCGCGCCGTCACCCGCAGATCGACGCCCGCATCACGACCGACCGGGGCGATCTCGCCGGTCATCCGCAGCGCGGCGTCGCCGGGGCCGCGTCCCTCGAGGAAGTGGACGACCATTCGCTCGTCATCGAACGTCAGGCTCGCGCCGACGTCCTGGAGCGGATACGGGAACTCCTCATAGCAGCCGGCCGCGTTCGCGATCGTCGCTTCGCCGCGGTGACGGATTGGTGAGGCGAGCCACCGTCCGTCGGGCCCCACCGTCGGCGCCGCGCGATTCACCTCCACGTACGTGTTCAGATCGAGGGAGGTGATCTGGAAGCGGGCGAGCACGCGGGCGACGACCATGGGCATTTCGACGGCGCGGGTGGGCCCGTCGCCTTCGTTGTGCAGGGTGAAGTCGTCGAGTCGGAAGCGGGCGGTGAAGGCGGCGGTGTTGATGAGGTAGTCGGTCCACTCCGCCGCCGCGCCGGTGCGAAGGGGGGCGGCGGTGTCGAGATCGAGGGTGATCTGGAAGGGGACGCTGACGACATCGGAGGCGGCGGCGTCGCCGGTGAGCGTGCCGATCACGCGGTCGAGTTCGATGCCGCGGTCGGTGAGCCGCATGACGCCGCGCTCGATCTTCATCCGCGGTCGGGAGTTCACGGCGATCGCGTCGCCCTCGGCGAATCGCGCCCAGAAGTCGGGGTCGTCGATGGGCAGGGTCATCTCGGCGTCTTCGAGGGAGACGGTCGCGACGAGTTCCCCGTCGGCCCCCCACTGCAGGCTGGCGCTGCGCATCCAGCCGGCCGGCGCGAGTCGATCCCACCACGGGCGGAGGAACATCGGGCACATCGCGCGGACCTGCTCATCGAACGCAAAGCTGTCGATCCGCACGAGTCCGGCCCGGGTGCGGTGGTCGATCTCGCCTTTGAGCACCGTCGGTCTCTGAAACGCGGGGGTGCCGAACTCCACGAACTGGAAGGCGTACTGATCGGGCGCGTCCGGCGGACGGGTCAGTTCACCGGCGACCCGCAGGGCGCCGGACGCCTGGTACGCGCCGTTGTGGATCGCACCGAGTTCGATGATGGCGTCCGTCACCGCGATGAAGTCCGGACCGGGCGCGGGATCGTCCGTGTCCTCCGACGCGGGCGGCCGCAGATCCATGAAGTTGAAGCCGCCGTCGTCGAGGTCCTCCGCGATCCGGACGCGGACGCCGCTGATCGCAATGCGGTTCGGCTCCACGCGTCGGGCCCGGAGCGCATCGGGATCGAGCGTGACGACGGCTTCCTCGATGTGCACGAACTCGCCGGCGAGACCGACCTGGTCGGGGATCCGCAGACGCAGATCGTTGACGACGACCGAGGTCCCGCCGTCCCACGAAATGTCGCGAATGGTGACCTCGCCGCCAAGGGCCCGCGTGAGCGCGGGCTCGACGAACGCCCGGAGCACCCACGAGCGAGTGAGCAGGAACGCCGAGAGACCAACCACGATCACCAGACTCGACACCGTCCACCCGATGCGACGCAGCCATCGCCGCCGGCGAGAGCGCGGCGGGCGGGACGTCCGAGTCGAGTGGGGTCGGTCCGATTGGGTCATACAGGCGTCCGGCGCGGCGGGAGGAAGGGCGGCAGAGTCCCGGCCGCGGGCGTCGACGATCCCCGGCGTCATCGCCGATCGGGAAGCGTAGTATACGCCTCGTCGGCCCCGCGGCCGCTTTTCTGGAATCTCCTCCTGCGGAGTCTGATCATGCATGTCGCCGTCACTGGCGTCTCTGGCTTTATCGGTTCATTCCTCGCCCGGACTCTCCGACGCGAGGGTCACACCGTCACCGGCCTCGTCCGGGAAACCAGCCGGCGTGACCATATTGAGCCAGACGTCGACCGTTTCGTTGTCGGCGACCACGCGGACGAATCGATCTGGGCCGATTTCCTGGACGGGGCGGACGGCGTCATCCACAACAGCGTCGACTGGGCCCCCCTCAAGGCGGACCCGGTGGAGCTTGACACCCACCTGAAATCCAACCTCGACGCCTCGATCAAACTGCTCCACGCGGCCGCCCCACGCCGGTTCGTCTTCATCAGCACGATCGCGGTCCACCACGACATGCGGCCCCGCTGGGGCGGCGAGATCGATGAGGATCATCCGCTGCGTCCGTCCATGCTCTACGGCGCGTACAAGGCGGCGGTCGAGGCCCACCTCTGGGATGCGCACTTCCGGATGGGAATGCACACCGCAGCGATCCGTCCGTGCGGCGTGTACGGTCTCGATCCGGATCGCTCCCGCGCGCACGGCTACGAGCTGCTTCGCAAAGTGAGCGAGGGACACGCGGTGATCAAGCCGGGCGGCGGCAAGTTCGTGCACGTCGAGGACGTGGCCGACGCCGCCGTCGCCGCGCTCACCCGCGATGTCGCGGCGGGCCGGCCGTACAACCTCGTCGACTGCTACTCCCGCTGGGGCGACTGGGGCGTGATGGCGAACCAGGTGCTGGGTCAGGACGTCGACGTCAATCTCGACAGTCCCGCCGAGCCGAAGAACGACTTCCTGAAGGACGCGACGCAGGCGGACCTGGGCGTCGAGATGGATCGAGGCCACGCGGGGATCCGGCGCCATCTCGAGGAACTGGCGGACGTGATGCGGGACAGCGGGGAGTTGGCGCAGGCGGCGGGCGCGGCGGAGTAGCCGATCGCCCGGGATCGCGATTGGAGTCGCTCCGTCGGCCCCGTAGACTGGACAGGTGCAGTCGAGCGAACCTGCGCGGAGGCGGAGATGGCAAGCAGAACGAACCGGGGAACGTCCGCAGCGGTCGTCACGACGCTCATGCTCACGAGCGGCCTGAGCGCCCAGACCTGCGAACCGGCCAGCGGCCTGCGGGTCGCCGAGACCATCGAGGTCGGCGAGACGGTCACCGACGTCGAGGTCGGCGACCTGAACGACGACGGCTTTCCGGATGTGGTGATCGCCACGCCGGACCTCAACGGTGTGACGATCCGGCTGGGTCTCGCATCGGGGGGATTCGGTCCGGCGGCGGTCGTCGACGCGAGCGGTTTCGCCTCCGGCGCCGCGATCGGGGACTTTGACTCGGACGGCGTCGCGGACCTGGCGGTCGTCGACGGCGTCAGCGACATGTTCGACGGCGGCGTCAACATCCTGCGCGGGCATGGCGACGGGAGCTTCTCGTTGCTCGCGGAGTATGTCGTCGGCGACAGGTCGGAGGATGTGATCGCAGTCGATCTCAACCAGGACGGCGCCCTCGACCTCGCAATGTTCGGCGACGACGCAGGCCAGGTCTTCGTGTTCATGGGTGACGGCGCCGGCGCGTTCAGCGGCCCGTTCGCCCACGAGGTGGGGCATCAGTCGAACGACCTGGCGCACGGCGACATCAACAATGATGGCGAGGCCGACCTCGTGTCCGTCGGCAACACGCTGTCGGTGCTCTTCGGCGCCGGCGGGGGCGATTTCCTCCCGGTGATCGAGTACGCCGGCATGGTGGAAGGCGGCGCGGGCGTGGTGGTCGCCGATCTGAACGGCGACGGCTGGTCGGACGCAGCGGTCGCGAACAAGGGCAGCGACGATGTCAGCATTCATTTCAACGACGGGGCCGGCGAACTCGTCCTGTCCGATGTTCGCTATCCGGCCGGCTGGATGCCGTCAGCCATCGTGCTGGCGGACTTCAACGGCGATGGCGACGGCGACCTGCTCGCGTCAAGTCGATTGAGCGCTGATGTGGTGGTGATTCTCTCGAACGGCGACGGGACGTTCGGCGAGGTTCGGAACTACTGCGTCGGACCCTCCCCGATCGACATCGCCGCCGGCGACTTCAATCACGACAACGTGCTGGATTTCTTGACCGCCAACTTCCAGGGGACCGTGTCTCGCATCGACGGCCTCGGCGACGGCAGGTTCGGCACCGGCGCCCAGTACGACGCCGGCCCCCGGCCGGTCGCTCTCGCAATCGCCGATGTCGACGGCGACACCGACGATGATCTGGCGGTCGTCGATGACCAGGACGGGGTCATCAGCATCCTGCTGAATGACGGCGCCGGCGCTTTCACGTCCCTGGTCGAGTACGACATCGGCGGCAGCGCGACGGACGCGGCGTTCGCCGATCTCAACGGCGACGGGGTGGTCGACCTCGCCGTCGCGGACTTCGACTGCTGTCCGCGCATCCTCCTGGGCGTGGGCGACGGCACGTTTGGACCGCCCGCGGCGATCGACTTCGGCTACAGCCCCCGGGCGATCCGCATCGCCGACGTCAATGGCGACGGGGTCCCGGATCTCGTCACCGCCTCCGCGTATCTGCCGGGCGTGGGCGACGGCGCCTTCACCCGCCCGGTCGGCCTCGGCGTCAACATGTTCCAGATCACGATCGCCGACCTCAACGACGACGAGACGCCGGACATCGTGGGACCGTTGCTCGCCGACGACGCGGTCGCGGTCCTGCTCGGCGCGGGCGACGGAACCTTCGCGACGGCGACCTATCCCGTCCTTCAGGCGCCGTACGCGGCGTCGACCGGCGATCTGA
The DNA here is from genome assembly GCA_965227335.1 of Phycisphaerales bacterium. Taxonomy (GTDB): domain Bacteria; phylum Planctomycetota; class Phycisphaerae; order Phycisphaerales; family SM1A02; genus CBDDFV01. The sequence continues at coordinate 440,821 of CBDDFV010000009.1, read as the reverse complement.
ATCAGGACGGCGTCGTCGACCTCGCCGTCGCCAACGCACAGAACGACATCGCCAGCCTGCTGTTCGGGAATGGCGGCGGCGGCTTCCAGCCCATGCAGAACTACTCCGTGGGCGACCAGCCGGCCTCCGTCGACATCGGCGACATCAACGCCGACGGCCTCCCGGACGTCGTCGTGGCGCACTTCCTGGAAGGATGCGAGATCCTCTTCTCCGAGGGCGAAGGCGACTTCATCATCGGGTACGAGTTCCCGGTCGGTGCGAACCCGCGGCAGGTCGTGGTGCATGACGTCAGCCACAACGGCCGCCCGGACCTGCTGTTTGCCAATCGGTTCGGCGGCGGCGTCGCGGTCTTCCTGAACCAGTGCACGCCTGCGTGTACCGCGGACGTCGACGGATCCGGCGACGTCAACGCCGCCGACCTCGCCGCCCTCCTCGCCGCCTGGGGACCGTGCGCCGGATGTGACGCCGACCTCGACGGCACCGGCATTGTCGATGCCGCCGACCTGGCGCAACTTCTCGCCGACTGGGGCGGGTGTCCGGAGGGGAAGTGAGCAGCCCGGAGAAACGTCCGCGGCAGGGCTCGAACCTGCAACCTTCGGCTTCGGAGGCCGACGCTCTATCCAATTGAGCTACGCGGACCTGACAGACCGGGCATGATACGCCCTCGCAGGGGTTCCGGCGACCGTGCCGCACGCTCGTCCCGGTCCGGAAAACACGCCGCGCCCGGAGCGACAGACGCCCCCGCCCGCGACAGATCCACCCCGCCCCGCCTTTCATCCATCGCCTGGCATCGATGGGACGACGGGGGATCGTACGGTTGCGATGCTGCGGGGAGAGCGCGGCGGGTCGCGGGGAGCGCGACCGGGACCGGAGGAGGACGCGGAGGATCGTCATGGGGACGCCCATCGAGCGCCGGGAGAAGTTCGTCAGTCCATTCCATCACCCCGACCCCGCCCGCTGGCGATCGACGCTGGCGCCCGCGGCCATCGCGGGGGCCGCCGCCCTGCTGCTCGCCACGCCCGCCCGAGGGCAGTGCGACGTCGACAACCCCGCCGCCGTCCAGGCCTCGGACCTCGGCGACATCGACACCTTCGGCGCAGCCGTCGCGATCTGCGGATCGGCGGCGATCATCGGCTCACCCAACGACGACGACGGCGGCCCCAACGCCGGCGCCGCGTATGTCTATCGACGGGTCGACGGCGGCGGCTGGGGGCTCGAGATGAAGCTCATCGCGTCCGACGCGGACAGCGACAACCGACTCGGCCAGGCGCTCGATCTACAGGGCGACGTCGCGCTCGTCGGCGCCTACCGCGATGATGAAGCAGGCAACAACGCCGGCGCGGCGTACCTGTTCGAGTTCGACGGCGAAGCGTGGAATGAAACCGTCAAGTTCATGGCGTCTGACGCCGGCGTCCAGGACTGGTTCGGCCGATCCGTGGCGCTCGACGGCGACCTGGTCGTGATCGGCATGCCGTTCGACGACGACCTCGGCTCCGATTCCGGCGCGGCGTACATCTTCCGGCGCGATGCAGACGGCGTGTGGTTTGAGGAAGCGAAACTACGCGCATCGGACGGCGCACCGAACCGGTGGTTCGGCGAACGCGTCGCCGCCCACGGGAACACAGTGGTCGTCGGCGCGCCGACGAACGGAAACGGCGGGGGCGCCGCCTACGTCTTCGAGTTCACCGAGGACGCGGGCTGGATCGAGGTGGTCCGGCTCGAACTGGACGAACCGATGAACGGGGACGATTTCGGTCTGGGGCTTGACATGAACGCGGAACGACTTGTGGTCGGCGCGCCGGGGCGCGATGTGGACGCGGCGAACGACGGTGTGGCGGCGGTGTTTATGCGGAGCGACTGGACGCTCGACGCGGTGATCACGGCCGGTCTCGGTCCCGCCGCGCGTCTGGGCGAATCGGCGAGCATCAACGATGCGGGCGTGGTGCTGCTCGGCGCGCCGGGGGCGGATGCGCAGCGGGGGGCGGCGATCGCGGCCCAGCCGGTCGGCGCGGGCTGGCTGGTGGAGGCGACGTTGACGTGGATCGATACGCAGCCGGGCGACGAACTGGGCAACGCGGTGGCGTTGAGCGACGAGGGCGTGTCGACGGTCGGCGTCTGGCGTCACGACGGCATGGGGATGAACGCCGGGGCGGGGGTCTTCTACACGGGTCTGGCGGATTGCGATGGCAACGGTGAGCTGGACGCGTGCGACATCGGCTCCGGCGAGCTGCCGGACGCGAACGGGGACGGGATTCCGGACGTGTGTCAGGCGGGCTCACCGGATCTGGACGGCGACGGGGTGGTGGGTCCGAACGACCTGGCGATGCTGCTGGCGGCGTGGGGGCCGGTTCAGGGCGCCGCGCCGGCGGATCTCAATCTGGATGAGGTGGTGAACATGGGTGATCTGATGATTCTGCTGGAGGCGTGGTCGCCGCCGGCGTCCCGAAGCGGCGCGACGTTTGGTCGGGGCGGGGCCCGAGAAGGCCGTACGGGCGGCGTCCGGCGGGGTCGTTGATCTCGCGAGGGGGAGTGATCCTTTCCCAAGTTTCTGATTGCGAGGGGCTTAATCGGGGGGTAGCTTGAGGTCAGAGAGACTGGCGGGCGCGTCGGCCGCGCACACGGCTCACACCTGACGTCTGCGCCTGGAGAGAGGCGTTGGCGTGGCGGGGAGGGTGGGGGTCGCCGCCGGGTCATTCGTGTCACGAACATGGCAGAGGAGACATCATGAGACACGTGTTTGGAACGAGCGGTCGTCGTTGGACGACGGCCATGCTGGCCGCTGCGCTGTGTAGCGGCGGCGTTGCGTTCGGGGACGCATCGCCCAAGGTGATTGACGCGGTCAATCAGACGTTGAACCTCGTGGACAGCGAGGTGGTGACCATCGGGGCCGTCGGAGGCGACGCCTTCACGATGGAGATCCAGCTCAACGGCGAATGGGTCACGCTAGACCTGTTCAAGTGGAGCGTGCGGGCGGACAACTATCAGGTCCTGGTCCAGCAGCCGACCGGCGAGCTGGTTCCGGTCGAGCCTGGTCCGGTGAACACCTACCGCGGGGCGGTTCAGGAGGTTCCCGGGAGCGTGGTCTCCGCGTCGGTGGATGCCGACGGCGTCTACGCCCGGATCTGGATCAACGACATTGACCAGTACTGGATGGAGCCGATTGCGGGTCGGGTCGCGGGGGCCCAGGCGGGCGATCACGCGCTCTATCACAACGACGACATCATCTCACCGGAAGGCGCCTGCGCCACGGTGGGCGACGCCAAGAAGATCGAAGCGACCGGCGGTCCGGCGTCGGACGGCGGTCTCTGCGTGGCGGAGCTCGCGTGTGATGCGGACTTCGAGTACTTCCAGGACTACGGTTCGGTGGCGGCCGTCGAGAACCGCATCAACGCGGTCGTCAACGGCGCCAACGTGCAGTACGAGAACCAGACGGGTCTGACCCACGTGATCACGGCGATCATCGTGCGGGACTCGGAGCCGGATCCGTACACCTCGTTCAACAGCGGCACGCTGCTCACGCAGTTCCGCAACGAGTGGTTCAACAACCAGGGCGCGATCCAGCGGGACGTCGCCCACCTGTTCACGGGCAAGGATCTCAACGGCGGCACCATCGGCCAGGCGTGGGAGATCGGCTCGATCTGCTCGAACAGCACCTCGTACTGCCACGCGCAGTCCGACTGCTGCGGTTCGTTCGGCTGCGCCACCGACCTGACGGCGCATGAACTGGGCCACCTGTGGAACGCGGTGCACTGCTCGTGCCCCGGCAACACGATGAACCCGTTCATCACCTGCGCGAACAACTTCTCCGGCGGGACGATCAACTCGATCGTCGCGTACGCGGCGACGCGTCCGTGTCTGGACTGCGACGGCGGCGGCGGACCCTGCGGTCCGGGCGCCGGTCCGTGCGATCAGCCCAACGGCACCCCCGGCTGCGACGATGTCGAATGCTGCGAACTCATCTGCGGTCAGGATCCGTTCTGCTGCGAGACCGAGTGGGATCAGATCTGCGCCGACGCGGCGATCGAACAGTGCGGCCCGCCGCCGGGACCGTGCGGTCCGGGCGCTGGTCCGTGCGACCAGCCCAACGGCACCCCCGGCTGCGATGACGTCGACTGCTGCAACCTGATCTGCGGTCAGGATCCGTTCTGCTGCGATGTCGAATGGGATCAGATCTGCGCTGATGCGGCGATCGAACAGTGCGGCGGACCGAAGGGCCCCTGCGGCCCGGGCGCCGGCCCCTGTGATCAGGCCAACGGCACCCCCGGCTGCGACGATGTCGACTGCTGCAACCTCATCTGCGGTCAGGATCCGTTCTGCTGCGATACGGAGTGGGATCAGATCTGTGCGAACGCTGCGATCGAACAGTGCGGCGGCGGCGGCGGCTGCCTCGACTGCCAGCCTGGCGATCTGATCGAGAATGAAGCGTGCGGCGCCGACACCAACGGCGGCTGCAACTCGACCCCGCCCGCCTTCACCAACGCCGCGTGCGGCGACACCTGGTGCGGCACCGGCTGGGCCGACGGCGGCACCCGCGACACGGACTGGTATCTCGTGACCATCTCGGGCGGCACGCTGTCCGGGACGCTCACGTCCGAGTTCCCGGCGGTGGTCTTCGTCGTCGACGGCATCGGCGCGTGCGCGCCCGTCGTCGTCGGCACGACCGGCGAGTCCGCGAACTGCTCGACCGGCACGGCTTCGGCCGATCTGTCGGCCGGCGACTACGTGATCTTCGTCGCCCCGCAGAACTTCGACGGCACCCCGTGCGGCACGGCCAACGATTACCGCGTGACCATCACGTGCGAATCCGGCCCCGGCGATCCCTGCAACCCGGACGCCGGTCCGTGCGACCAGCCGAACGGCTCCCCCGGCTGCAATGACATCGCGTGCTGCGAACTCATCTGCGGTCAGGATCCGTTCTGCTGCGACGTCGAATGGGATCAGATCTGCGCCGACGCGGCCATCGAGCAGTGCGGCGGACCGCAGGATCCCTGCAACCCGGACGCGGGTCCGTGCGATCAGCCGAACGGCACCCCCGGCTGCAATGACATCGCGTGCTGCGAACTCATCTGCGGTCAGGATCCGTTCTGCTGCGACGTCGAATGGGATCAGATCTGCGCCGACGCGGCGAACGAGCAGTGCTTCGGCGGACCCACCGGTCCTCCGAACGATCTCTGCGAAGATCGCATCTCCATCGGCGACGGCGCCACCGCGTACTCGACGATCGACGCCGAGACCGACGGCGTCGCTCACAGCGTCTGCCAGTTCGACGGTCAGACCTACGAGGACATCTGGTACAACTACACCGCCACCTGCACCGGCACGCTCACCGTGTCGACCTGCAACAACGCGGACTATGACACCGACCTCGTGGTCTACTCCGGCTGCAACACCTGCCCGCCCGGAGACGCCGAACTGCTCGGCTGCAACGATGACGCCGAAGGCTGCGCCGGCTTCACCTCCGAAGTCAGCGTGGATGTTGTCGCAGGCAACTGCTACAAGATCCGCGTCGGCGGCTGGAACCCCGGCGACGAAGGCAACGGCACGCTCACCATTACCTGTGAGCCCACCGGCTGCCCGTGCGTCTGGGACCTCGACGGCGACTGCGATGTCGATCCGGGCGACCTCGCCACGCTGCTCTCGCAGTGGGGCGCGCCGTACGGACCGGGCGACCTCGCCGCTCTGCTCGCCGAATGGGGCTGCGAAGGCTGATCCCGATCAGGCTCACGCCTGAGCAATACCATCAACATCGACGCCCCCGGCCCTCATGGGTCGGGGGCTTTTCATTGAACCGTCCCGTCCGTGGCCCGCGATCACCGCCCGCGTCGGAATCCCATCGTCAGCCCCGCCAGGGCCGAGGCGCCCGACGGCAGGTACCCCGTGACGAACTCCTGGACCGACGACGCCTGCGCCTTCACCCAGCCCCCCGCGTTCGTGAACCAGGACTCCATGAGGGCCCAGTTCACATCGATCGCGCCGAAGTACTGCAACGCGAAGAGCACGATCAGAATCACGCCCGCAATCAGGACCGCGACCTTCAGGAACGAACGCACCGCGAACGCGATCGCGAAGCCGACGAAGAAGCTGAACCCGAGGCGGAAGATCGTGGGCGACCAGGTCTCGAGCGGGCCAGGGTCAGCGTCAGCGGCGGGAACATCATCGCCATCCCCGGGGACGGCGCCGTCGTCGGCCGCGCTGTCGTCGCCCTCCGGCGTCGAGCCCGGCGGAATGACGGGCGCAAGGCCGCGCGGCTGCAACGCGGATCCGCCAGCGGGCCCCGCCCCGCCCGAGCCGTCGTCCTCGCCCGCCGTGGCCGCCGGGGAGGCGGTCGATCCGCCCGTCTCACCCGGCCCGGCCGCAAGGGCGACCATCCACAACCCGCCGCCGAGGATCATCAGGGCGATGGAGATGATGAGTCCGATCCGCGTGCCGCGCGTGATCGGGCGGGGGCGTCGGACGGCGGGGTCGGGCGTGGTGGATTCGCTCATGCGGGGAGTCTCCGGGGGGGATGATAGCCGCCCGGCGCGGCGGGCCCGCGGTCGAGACCCGCGTCGGCTCCGGCCATTCCCTTGCCTCGGCGTGCTGATCGGGTATCCTCCCCTTCCTCGCAGGCGAGCCGGCGGCGTCGGTTCCCGTTCGCGTGGGGTCGACATCCGCGGATCCCGCCGAATACCATGCGACGTCGGGCGTCACCCGACACCACCGGAGAGGTGGCGGAGCGGCTGAACGCGCCGGTCTCGAAAACCGGTATACCCTTCGGGGTATCGAGGGTTCGAATCCCTCCCTCTCCGCTTTTTCGCACAGACACGCCGCGTTTCCCGTCGGAAACGCGGTTTGTGCGTGGGGATCGGACGCTCGGCGGGGACCGTCCGTCATCCCCGGCCACGCGGACGCGATGGACCGGTCATGAACCTTGCCGCTCGTCTGAGCCGTCATCTCCACGACCTCTTCGCGCTGCATCATCGGCTGGGCGGTGTCAGCCGCGACGACTACCACGCCGAGCCCGTCTACCACCCGATGGCGGATGGCAAGTATCTCTCCGCCGTCGCCACGATGACGCGATGCGGACTGCTTCCCGACCACAAGACCATTCGCTACGCCGGACCGGCGATCGCCCGTCTCGCCGGGGCCAACGTCGCGGATCAACCCGGGCACGGCGCGTGGGGACTGGGATTTGCCTGGCGTGGCGCTGATGCACGCGAACCCTATGTGATCACCACCAGCGTGGTCGCCGCCGGCCTCCTCGACATCGTTGAACTCATCGACCGGGACGACCATGATCTGGACGATCTCCGGCCGGCGATCGAGCTGGCCCGAGACGCGGCGGCCTGGCTGATCGACGCGGCGCCGCGCACCGAGGTCGAACTCGACGGCGACCGCTTCTCCGTCGCGACGTTTTCGCCTGCGATTCCGGAGTTGGTCACGAACGTCGCGGCGGCGTGGGGGGCGGCGACGGCTCGGAGCCTCGTTCGGTTCGACGATCTCGACGCCGCCCGGGCCCCGGCCCCCGACCAGATCGCGGCGTGGATCTGGTCGCGGTTCCGCGATCCGGTGGGATGGCCGTACGCCGCGGACAAGCCGCGCTATGACCTGCTTCACCAATGCTACATCATGAATGCGTTGCTGGATCTGGCGGCGGACCAGGCGGCGCGGCGTCGGATCGAAGACGCCGCGGCCACGGTCTTCGCGCTGCTGCGGAGCGATTCGGGCTATCTCGACAAGACGACGCTGGCCGAGCGGGAGGACGCCCTCGCGGCCGCCGCGCGGTCGCCCCAGGTGACGCTGATTCCACTGGGCGAGACGTGGCTGATTCGGCATGCGGATCCGGGTCGGCTCTGGTCGCTCGGCGAGTTGCTGGTGGTGTTCGGCCGTCTGCTGGCGGTCGGCGAGCGGAAGGACGACTGGCGGACGGCGGGTCGGCGGCTGGGGGAAGGGATTCGTCAGCCGCTCGGTCGGATCAGTCGCCGGATCGGTCGCGAGGCGGCGCCGCTGCGTCACGTCCAGCACCTCGCCCACGGGGCGGCGACGCTGCTGGCGGCGCTTCGTCAGCCTGATGACTTCGTTTCTCCCGCCCGACCGACGGCGCAGGTTCACGAAACGACTTAGAATCCTGATCGTGTCCGATCTCCAGACCATCACCGACAAGTCGAAGTTCGACCGCGAGTATTACGACCGGCTCGCGCAGGAGTACTTCGATCGCCACGAGCAGCCGATCCAGCGGTACTCCACGCGGATCGAGGAGCAGTGGCTGACCGAACTCGTGCCGACGGGCGCCCGGGTGCTGCTTGTCGGCGTGGGCGGCGGGCGTGAACTGACGGTGCTGCTCGGACGGGAATGCACCATCACGGCCCTGGACTACTCGGCGGAGATGATCGAAGCCGGTCGGCGACGCTGGGGCGACGCGCCGATCGAATGGGTGCTTGGCGACGCTCACGACCTTGGTCCGTTCCGGGAGCGATTCGACGTGGTGATCTCGCTCGCCGCGATCAATTACTTCGTCGACGTGAGCCTCGCTCTGCGGGAGATGACCGCGGCGCTCGTTCCCGGCGGGAAGCTCATTGTCTCGTCGATCAACGCCCTGCATCCGAGTGAAAGAAACGCGAAGAGCGGCGGCAAGGTCACGCGAATTCTCTATGCCCCGCAGGAGCTGGCCGACCTCGCGGCGGCGGAAGGCGCCGCCTTGGTCGAACTCCGGGGCATTCGCTACCTCGCCGACAATCTCCCGCCCGCGTGGAATCGCCCGAAGGCGAACGCGCTCCAACGAGCGATGGTGCGGATCGCGTTGTGGCTCGAACCGCTGTGGAGCCGGATGCGCACGCCCGAACGGGCGAAGTTCTTCTGGCTGATCGCGGAACGGCGCTGATGCTGCTGCGTGGCGTCCGCCTCGATACGCCCGCCCCGGACCGCGTCCGCGCCCTGCTCGCCGATCTCGGCGTCGCGGGACCATGGGTCGACGACGACACGCCCGACCCCGACGTCCTTCACCTCACCGACCACGACGGCGTCACCCGGCTGACGATCGGCGATCCGCCGCCGCCGCTCACGGCGCGGCCCATTGGTCGACGCATCTCAACGCTCGTGACGGGCCGGGACGTCGGGGCGAGCGGCACCTGCGTGTTCCCGCTGTATGACCTGGCGCACGCCGCGCTCGAAACGCCCGGCGGCTCGATCCGGGCGCTGATCGCTCGCGAGGACGGCGCGACGATCGCGATCGCTCAGAACCGCGAAGACGGGACCGACCTGACGCTCGGCTTCAGTCTCGCGTCCCTTCTCGAGCGGATCGAACGGGACTGCGTCTTCTTCGGGCGCGGCCACCTCGTCGCGCTCATCGACTGGTTTCTCGACACGGTGGCCCGCGTCGCCCGCGTGCGGATGAGCCCCTGGCGTGAGGGACGGCCCCCCCTGCTTCTCAGTTTCGACATCGAGGCCAACGCCGCGCGACGCAGCGTCGGTCGACGGGTCGGGCGGCTCGCCGGCGTTGAACTCAATCGTCTCAGGCTGCCTCGTCCGTTGCGCGGCCCGCGATGGATCGTCTCGAAGAACCAGCTTCACGATCCGGACGGCGTGCATGTGAGTCGACGGCTGACGCTTGACCTGCGTCGCGGTCGACGCGGCTGCGCGGGGTCCCCGCCGTTCGTCGATCAATGGCAGCTCCATCTCGGCGTGCCGAAACCGCCTCCCGTCCGGCCGTCGATTGACGGCGACTTCACGCGCTGGGCGGGCGCGACCTGCGGCCGGTTCACGTCGTTCTACTGCGGCGGCCTCCCGCCCCGATCCGCGCCGGGCGAGGAGTTGGGGTTTCACAGTGTCGCCCACGAGCATTTCCACCAGTCGGACGGGGCGGCGTTGCAGGGAGAACTGGCCGCAGGTCGCGCGGCCGCCGGCGACGACGAACATCACGCCGCCGTCCGCGCGCCGGGTCTCTGCTGGAGCACGGACTACTTCCGCGCCCTCGGACCGAGCGGCTTCACGATCGACAGTTCCTTCCGGGAGATCAGCCCCGCTCAGCCGACCACGCCGATTCGAACGGACCACGGCTGGTGGGAGCTTCCCGTCACCGCCAACCTGCTCCACGGCGACGGCGTCCGACCGCCGTGGGGCCCGCCGGGACTGCTGAACATGTACGCGCACGATCACGATCTCAGAGACGAGACGGCGCGGCGACGGTTTGCGGAACGCGTCGCCACGCTTCTTGACGCCGGCTACGAACCGCAGGGGCATGTCGAACTCGTCCGTTGGCTCGAGGCGAGACGCACGAACGAGATGCTGGCGATTGAGGCGGACGACGGCGGACAGATCACGGTGCGATGCCAGGCCGCGGCAGGCACGGCGATCGCGATCGCTCCGGATGAAGCGCAGCTCGTGACGCACGACGGCGAACACACGTTCACGTTCAGGATGGATCCGGAGGTCGTCGATGCCTGACGCTGACTACGTCATTCGACCGGCGACCGGGGCCGGGCCGGCGTGGATCAACGCGGCGGGGCTGGTGCTCGAGCAGATCGGTCGGCCCCGCTGGCGAATGGGCGACGGAACGGACGGCGGATGCCTGATCGCCCGCGGCGCCGCGGAGGCCATGGCCACGCTCGCCGACGAGACGCCGGGGATCTATGAGGTGGAAGGCGAGGATGCGCCGCTGCCGCTCCGCCTCGCGTCGACCGGTCTCGCGAAAGTGATGGACGCCGCCAGCGGGCTGTACACGCATCTCGACAACTACAACGGCATTCGCGGCGTGCGCCCGCCGTATGAAGTCCCGGTTCCGACGCGGCATCCGCGTCATCAGCCGCGCCGTCCCGTTCCGGTCCCGCCGGATCGCGCGACGGCCCCGGCCCCGATCCGGCATGCGGCGGCGCTGGCGTCGGACGGCGAGATGCTGCTGCAAAGCGTCGACGGCGAGGTGCTGGCGTGTCGGCGCGGCGCGTCCGTCCTGCTCGGACTCCCGATGTTCTCGCTGCTGGCCGAGCATCTCACCGCGCCCGTCTTCATCGGCGAAGACTACGGGTTCAGCGAGCCGGTCCATCATCTGCTGTTGCTGCTGGATCATCTGCTCGAGAGCATCGCAACGCCGGGGACGATGTCCGTCGCGCCGTGGCCGCGCGACGCCCGCGGCGTGGTCGCGCTGCGTCATGACTACGACCGTCCGATGGACCTCGTCGAACTCGCGGCGTCGCACCGGGATCTTGGCGTGCGCCCGACCATGCATCTGCTGCCCGACCTGCTCCCCGATCCGGATCAGTCGGCGGCGCTTCGCGCGATCGGAGCCGAGATCGGACTGCATTCACGTCGCCTTGATGCGATGGCGGACGAGGCGAAGACGGTGGCCGACGCGACGGGGGCGCCGGTGGTCGGTCACAGCGCGCACGGCGGCAAGGATGCGGACGGCTGGCAGGGTCTGCCGAACCTCCTCGCCGCGCACGATGCGGGCCTGGCGTACACGGAGCTGCTGAACGAAATGCAGCTGCATCCTCACCGCGTCCCTGACTTCGCGGCCGGACCGGGCGCCGCCCTCGGACCCATCGCCCTCCCTCACCATCTGAGTTTCGACGTCAACATGCGTGAGGACGATGAGGATCGGCTGACCCGGGAGGTCGGCGCCGTGTTCGCCAGTCGCGGCTGCCTGGTGCTGATGAATCACCCGGACATCAACCTGGACGGGCTGCTGACGTTCATGCGCGACTATCTGCCGCCGGACACGCCGTGGATGACGCTGGCGGAGATCGCCGCGTGGTGGCGGGCGACGCACGTTCAGGGGGCCCTGGACGCGGTCGAGGTGGACGCGTCGGACGATCAACTGGTGGTGCGGGGGTCGATCGGGCCGGAGCAGGTCGGCGTGGTCCTCCGGGTCGCGGCGCCCCGCGGGACGACCGTGGTCAACACGCACGGGGTGGAACGCGCGTCGATCGACGCGGGCGGCGTGACGTTGACGCTCGGAGACGCGGCGGTCGACGGCTTCGAGGTCGCGGTCAGGTCTTCTGCATGACGCGGAACACGGTGCGTTCGCCGACGTCCTGCGGCTTCACCGCCACGGCGCCCGTCGAGAGGTAGTACGTCGGCCGGCCGTAGCGGCCGAGGTAGCCTTCGAGTTCGTCGACGGTGAACATCACGTCGAAGTCCTTCGTGAAGGACGGCTTCCTGATGTTCTCATGGACGACGAGGACGCCGCCGGGAGCGAGGGCGTCCCAGGCGCGGTCGAGCGTCATCTGCGTTTCCTCGCGCGGGACGTAGAGAAGCGATCCGATCATCGAGATGACGTCGTACGCGCGGTCATAGTTGAACGTCTGGCCGGTGGCGATGGCCATCTGCGACGCGGACGGGTGATACCCCTGCAGCCGCCGGGCCGGGATCAGGTTGATCGCGACGGGTTCGCAGGTGACGACGTGGTCAAATCGCTTCGGATCGCCGCCGCCGACTTCGGTGGCGAGGAGTCCGGCCCCGCCGCCGATATCCAGCATCGCGATCGACTTGCGCTTGCCCAGGTGCTGATCGATGATGTACGTCAGCAGCGCGCTCTTGTAGCCGATGCCGGCGACGGCGTAGTTCGCCCAGTCGACGAGCCAGGCGATCGATCCGCGGACGTCGAGGTCCTGTTCGGCCGGCGCGGCGTCGTCGACGTCAGGGTGCTGAATCAGGAAGTCGGCGCACTGTTCGAAAAGACGGGCTTCGGAGGGGCGTGCGCGATACGCGGCGTAGTCGAGAGCGAGCTTGCCCGCCTCCTCGAAATACCAGTGCAGAGTGCTGCCCGCTCCGACGGCGTTCCAGCGCGGGGTGTCGACCAGGCGGAGGATGTCATCGGGGTTGAGATGGCCGCGTTTGCGGGCCGCGCGTCGGTCGATGGTGGGCATGACGACGGTGTGGCGGGCGTGTTCGATGACGCGGCGGACGAAGGCGTGGCCCCACGGGTGGTCGAAGAGTCGGATCTCGGGCGAGAGGCCGACGGCGTTGAACAGGCCGGTCGGCATGGATTCGAACCACGAGAGCGGGCCCTGGTCGGCGTCCCACAGCGTGGCGCCGCGCCCGACCGCGGTGAGGTGCACCTCGGGTTCATCGCGGCCGACGCCCTGCTTGCGCATGGCGGTGCGGAGGGCGTCGAGTTCCTCTTCGCTGCCGGAGCGCAGGTACATCGCGATCATGCCGACTTCGTCTCCCGCTCGTACTGATCGACGATCTCGTCGGGCGGTCCGTCGGCGACGATGGCGCCGGACCGCATGTACACCGCCCGGGTGCAGTGCTCCCGGACGAAGCCGAGGGAGTGGGTCACGATCACCTGGCAGTTCGCCTGGCTGAGCAGTTCGTGCATCGCCTTTTCGCTCTTGCGCTGGAACTCGAGGTCGCCGACGCTGAGCACCTCGTCGATGAGCAGGATGTCCGGCTGCATGCTGAGAACGATCGCGAAGCTCACGCGGCTGATCATGCCGCTCGAGTAGTACTTCATCGGCTGGTGAATGTGCTCGCCGATGTCCGCGAACTCCGCGATCGCGGGGATCCGCGCCTCGATCTCCTCCTCCGTCATCCCCATGATCAGGCCGTTGAGCCGGATGTTGTCGTATCCGTTCAGGCGGTTGTCGAAGCCGGTGCCGAGCGACAGCAGCGTGGACACGCGGCCGAACCGCTCCACCGAGCCGGCGTCCGGCGTGTAGATCCCGCAGATCGACCGGAGGAGCGTCGTCTTGCCGCACCCGTTGGGGCCGATCAGCCCCACGATCTCGCCCTGACCGATCTCGAGGTTGATGTCCTTCAGCGCGGTGAAGTACCGCGGCGTGTACTTGCGGGTCACGCGGCGGACCATTTCGAACGCCTTGTCCTGCAGCGTCCATATCTTGTCGTACGACAGTCGGAACCGGATCTGCAGATCCCGCACGCGGATCTTGAGATCGTCCTCCGGGCGCGGCGACGCCGCGACGGGCTCGGGCGCGGGCGACGGGGGCACGGGATCTGGGGTCATGGTCGTCATGTCGTCGGCGTCAGAAATACTTCGTGATGCGGGGGGAGAGGCGGAAGTACATCACATGCGCCAGGGTCACGAATCCGATCGTCAGCGTCGCCAGCAGGGCGATCGCAAACGCCGGGGGCGCCTCGCCGCCCAGCAGGCACCACTGAAGCAGGGCGAAGAAGCAGCCCACCGGATTCAGAAGGTACAGGCCGCGGTACGCCTCGGGCACCAGGTTCAGCGAATAAATCACCGGCGAGAGATACAGCAGGATCCGCATGGTCACGGTGATGAGTTGTTTCACGTCGCGGAAGAAGACCACCGCCACGGCCAGCAGCAGCGAGCCTGACCAGACGACGGTCGCCAGCACCGCGAGCAGCACCGGGTACCACAACATCCGCACATGCCAGTCGGGCCCCATCCAGAGGAAGAAGAGGCCGTAGATGGCGAACATGATCGCGAAGTTGCGCAGGGTGTTGAGATACGCCACCGCGACGAACACCGCCGACTCCAGCCGCACCTGCATGAGGAGCGTTTCGTTGCCCGTGATCGCCCCCGCCCCGTTGGCCAGCCCCTGCTGCAGAAACGTGTAATGCGTGATGCCGGTCACGATCATGATGAACGGACTGACCCCCGCCACCCCGGGACGGTTGAAGATGATCGCGACGAGAAAGTAATAGATGAGGATCTGCGTCAGCGGATTGAGCAGGAACCAGATGCGTCCCAGCAGGGTCTTGAAGACGCTGCTGCGACGTCTGACGCTGGTCATGAAGCGGATCAGGTCCTGGTACTGCCAGATCGATCCGTAGAGGTCGAGCGTGCTCATTTCTCAATCCACTGAAACAGGTGAGTCGTCCGTAAGCGTCGCCACGCCCGCCCCGGCGTCTGCCGGATCGATCGGGCCCCCGCCCGCCGGAAGATCCTCCGCAATTCCCGCGCGGATGGCAACCGCACGTCCTTCAGCGTCCCCCGGCCACCGCTCCGGGCCACCATCCGTTCACGCCAGCCCGCCGGCAGCCAGTGGACCATCGGCAACTTCGTGAACGGCTCCCGCCACGATCCCCGGTGCGGCGTGTAGACCGCCAGCAGCCCGCCCGGGCGCAACGCACGCCACAGGTTCCCGCACGCCCGTTCCAGATCCGCCGGCGTCAGGAGGTAGTTCAGCACGTTCGACGCGAGCACGAGGTCGTACGCCTCCACGTCGTCGAGTTCGAGCACGTTGCGGACCTCAAAGCGGACCTGCTCCAGCCCCAGTTCCGCCGCCGTGTCCTTCCCGGCGACGAAGAAGCGGTCGCTGACATCGATCGCCGTCACGCGATGAGACGGATCGCCGCTGGCGAGAAACAGCGCCGGCCCGCCGAACCCGCATCCCACATCGAGCACATCGATCCCGTTGGGATCGGCCAGACGCGCCGCCGCCGGCGCCAGCAGACGCGAAAGCCGACGCTCCACATCGACCGTATTGAACGCAGCGGTCTTCTCCGCGTTTCTCGCCGGCGCCCCCGTCCCTGCATCGAACCACGCGAGAATCCGGTCGTGCAGCCGCTCCATCGCCCGCTCCCGCGTCGACCATGACATCATCACGCGGCTTGACCCCGCCGGGGCGTCGAACGACACCCGCCAGCCGTCACGGGCGAACGCCGATGTCGCGAACGGCGTGGCGCCGAACCGATCGGCCGGCTCGCCGTCGATCCGCACCGATGTCGGCGGCGTCTCCACCGACAGCTCAAACGTGAGACCGGGAACCGCGTCGGCGAGATCCAGATCGAGCTCGAGACATTCGGCACTGCACGACCGGACGGCGTACGCACAATGCTCGCGGAGATGCGTCGCCCGCCACCAGAGCGCGGCGTCCTGCGCGGTCAGTCCGACGGCGCCTTCCGGAACATGCTCGTCCAGCAGTTCGATCAGAGCGGGGACGTTGATGTCCGGGTGATTCAGGATCGTCACGTACATGCCGTTCCGGGCGAGCGCGGGGAGCGACGCGATCAGCTCCTCGCGGTACGCCGCGCCGCCCTTGGCGTCGAGCGAGACGTGGTGCGGGAGCGCGATGAACGGATACGGGCGGATCCCGCCTTCGTCGTCGAGTCGAAAGACGCGGGAGGGCCAGTAGCGCATCGAGCTGAGGTGCTCGGCGTAGTCGAAATCCAGGCGTTCGGCGACCTCCCAGTTCGCGGCGCCGCGCCACCCGTAGTAGCCCTCCGGCCCGTGCACCGTCGATCCGACGACATCGATCGCCACATGCTGTGCGATCGCCTCGATCTCTTCCGCCGCGTCCGGCTCGAGATGCTCGCTGTGCCAGGCGATCTCGGCGCCGATCTCCGCGAACCGGCGGATCGTCTCCGGCTCCGCCGTCTTCCCGAGGAAGTAGCACGACACGCCGACGCCCGCGCGTTCCTCCGCCTCCAGCAGTTCGCCGAACTCGGGATCGCGGGGCCGGCGATCGACATCATGCCGAATCGTCAGCGCGTATTGCGCGCCGTCCGGCCACGGGGCGAGACGCACCGACCCCGCCGTCGGATCCGCCGCACGAAGCCCGTCCAGCAGGAGCGACATCCAGACGAACTCCAGCGGGTACCGATCCGAACTGAACTCGTACGAATGATGCAACGCAGGGGCCGTGTAGTCCTGCGCCAGGTACGACAACATCGCCCAGCTGGACACCAGCAGATTCTCGCCGCGGTAGAGCAGGTCCCCGCCGTCGACGCCGCCCTCCCGCCGCCATGAAAGCAGCGGGGTCAGCCCGCCGTCGTCGAGCGGGGCCGACGGACGCAAGAACCACGAGGGCGTTGCCGCCTCCAGGTTCACGTCCGCGAAGGCTGATTGATGCTCGCTCTGGCGTCGGGCTGAACGGCTGCGATCCCGGATCACCAGCGACGCCGGACCCTCGTACGCGCCGCTCGCCGACGGATTCTTCATCCCGTCCAGCGCCGCGTGCACCCGCGCTTCGAGCGCCTCGTCACGAATCACCCACCCGGCGTCGGTGCGCGGCCCCGCCGCACGATCGATGGACGCGCCCAGCGCGGCGTCCCACGAAGACGGCCACGGTCCCTCGAGAAACACCGTCGCGCCGGCGTTGCGCCACTGATCAATCAACGCGGGCGTGACGTCGGCGGTCAGCAGCGCGGCGTGCGTCACGATGATCACGCGACCGGGCGCGGCGACGATCGGCCCCGTGTCCGCTGCGACGCGTCGGTCGAAGTCCGCAAACCCCAGCTTCTCCAGCACGATCCAGATCGCCTCGGAACACCGACCCTCCGCCGACGCGGCTGCAGCCGAGACCAGGGTGAACCGATTCGACTCAGACAAGGACATGCAAGCACCCGACCCGCAAACGAGCGCGGCCTGACCGGCGAAGAAGCGTGCGAACCACCGCCGGCCACACGTCGAATCCGGAGATTGTAAGAGAAACGACAGCCCCCTGCCGCCCACGAACGCCGCCCTACCGCCGCAGCCACGCGGGCGTTTCACCCGTTGCCAGCCCTTCCAGTTCGGCCTGATACTCGTCGATCAGCCAGCGGTCGACATCGCCCTCCGCCGTGCGCAGCCAGTCGAGTACGGCCTGATAGAGCACCCGCGCCTCGTCATTCCGTCCGGCCGCCGCGAGGACCCGGGCCAGATCCGCCTTCGCTTCGATCACCTGCTGGTTGTCCTCGCCGATGGCCACGCGGTAGATCTCGACCGCCTCGCGGGCGAGCGTCTCCGCCTCGGCGTACTCGCCCCGCTCGGTGAGCGTGAGCGCGAGCTGAATCGCCGGCCAGGCGAGGGCGGTGTGGGTCGGCTCAAGCAGTCGCCGCCGGAGCGCCAAGCCCTGCCGCAGGTTCGCCTCCGCCTCCGCGAGCCGACCCTGGTGACGCAGCGTCCGTCCGAGCAGCAGCAGCCCTGATGCGGTCTGGACGGAGTCCCTGCCGTGGGCGGCGATCTTGACGCGGATCGCTTCCTCCAGCGTCGCCAGCGCCGCCTCGCGCTCGCCGCGCAGGTCGAGGATGCGGCCTCTCACCGTCAGCGCCGTCGCCCAGTCGTCCCCCGTGTCGACCCCGGCCCGCTGGTAGATCGCAATCGCTTCATCGTTCAGACGCTCCCCCTCGTCGAGCTCGAGTTCGACGAGCAGAAACGCCGCGAGTTCCGACAATGCGTGCGCGGTGTTGAGATCGTCATCGCCGTAGTGCGCGCGGTAGATCGACGCGGCCTCGCGGAAGGACGACTCGGCGACGTCGCGATTGACGAGCGCGGCGTCGACGATACCGAGGCTGATCAGGATCTCGCCCACCCGCGGATCGCCGTCGCCGAACCGCTCCCGACGTGTACTCAAGGCGTCTTCGAA
The DNA here is from genome assembly GCA_965227335.1 of Phycisphaerales bacterium. Classification (GTDB taxonomy): domain Bacteria; phylum Planctomycetota; class Phycisphaerae; order Phycisphaerales; family SM1A02; genus CBDDFV01. Next base: position 422,573 of record CBDDFV010000009.1, on the reverse strand, counting down.
CACGGCTTTCGCCTGCGGGAAGAGCCCCAGCGTCATGGACACGGAGCCAATCGTGTACTGCACCGAGGCCCGGACTTCGGGCAGGTCCTGGAGCTCCACCTCCGCTCGCGCGGCGGCCATCGCAAGCATGTCGCGAAGCACGGAGATATCCCGCCCCTGCGCGATCTCCGGCTCGGCGGACAGCAGCACCTGGTCGAAGAAGCTCGAATACGCACGACTCTCCCGCGCAAGCCGACCGTTCGCCGCCGCCTGACGGCTCGTCACGAGACTGAACGCCGCGACGCCGATGAGCAGCGTCAGGATCGCCGCCACCGTCCAGCGGTATCGTCGCAGCTGTCGTTGCCAGACGTACAGCGTTGAATCCCGGCGGGCGGCGATCGGTCGCCCGTCGAGGTACCGCCGCAGGTCGTCCGCGAGCGCCGTCGCGGACGCGTAGCGGCGGTCCGGCTCCAGGGCGAGGGCCCGGGCGATGATCGTGTCGAGATCGCCCCGCAGGCGACGGTCAAGCGACGACATCGCCGGGGCCGGCGTGGATCGAATCTGTTCGAGCGCGGCGGCGCGTCCACGCTCATCGACCCGCCGCGCACGCTCCCCCGTCAGCAGTTCGAACCCGATGAGCCCCAGCGCGTAGATGTCCGATCGCGTGTCGACTTCCGCCGATCGTCCCGCCGCCTGCTCGGGACTCATGTACGGCAACGAGCCGAGGAACGCCGGACGGTCGGCGCGGGTCAGTGCGGCGTCGCCGTCGGGGCCGAACGTCGTGCGGGCGATTCCGAAGTCGAGGATCTTCGGCTGCCCGGGACCGTCGTCGGCCGGCTCGACGAGAATATTGGACGGCTTGAGGTCGCGATGAATCACGCCGCGCTGGTGCGCGTGCTCGACCGCATCACAGATCATCGCGAGCAGTTCAACGCGGGCGTCGCGGTCGAGTCCGGCGGTCTCGGCGTGCTCGACCAGCGGCGCCCCGCGGATGTACTCCATCGCAAAGAAGGGCGCGTCCGAACGCATCCCCCCCACCTCGACCGCCGCGACGCCCGCCTCATAGATCTGCGCGATTCCCGGGTGTCGAAGCCGGCCCAGGATCTCCGCTTCGTGCTCAAAGCGACGAGCGACGTCGCTGAGGGCGACGATCGGGCGAATGATCTTGACCGCCACTTCGCGCCGCGGCCGCGCCTGTTCGGCGAGGAAGACCAGCCCCATGCCGCCCTCGCCGAGCAGTCTGGTCACGCGATACGGACCGATCCGGTCGGGAAGCGGAGCGGGCGTCGCTTCAGTCGCGGCGGACGCGGCGAGCCGCTCCCACAGTCGGCCCGCCATGACCTCGATGTCGACGGCGGGATCGTCTGCATGCAGCAGCAGCGCCTCCACCCGGGCCCGGAGCGCCGCATCGCCGGCGCACGCTGCGTCGAGGCGATCCGTCCGCTCATCGGGATCGCACTCGCACACCCGCCGGAAGATGGCGTCGACGCGTTGCTGATCGACGGCGTTCATCGCCCGATCGTACCTCCCCGGCGCCGGCGACTGAACCGTTCGTCGGCGAGTTCCGGACGTTTCCCTTCGTCCTCCGTGGGAAATGAACCGATGCGCGGTAGGCTGCCGTTTATGAAGAACACGCTCCGACTCCTCGTCGTCTCGAGTCTCGGGCTCGTCGCGCCGCTCGCCCTCGCCCACGACCGTCCCGAGGCGGATGATGGGAACGAACTCACGATCGGGGCGCGGCATGCGTTCGGTCTGAATTCGGCGCGGTTCTTCACGAATCGGGCCGCCGCGCCGCTGCCGGTCCCGGACGAGGCGGAGTCGTTCGTCTTCGCGGTCTTCGGCGACCGCACGGGCGGTCCGGCGAAGGGGGTGGCGGTCCTGCGGGATGCGGTCCGCGACGTGAATTATCTCGAGCCCGATCTCGTCATGACGGTCGGCGATCTCGTGGAGGGATACAACACCACGGACCCCTGGATGAAGCAGATGGAGGAGTTCAAGTCGATCATGAACGACCTGCTCTGCCCGTGGTTCCCCGTGGCGGGCAACCACGACGTGTATTGGCGGGGGCCGGGCCGTCCGGCGGAGGAGCACGAGGCGCACTACGAGATGCACTTCGGCCCGCTCTGGTACGCGTTCGATCACAAGGACTGTCGCTTCATCGCGCTCTATTCGGACGAGGGGAACCCGGACACCGGCGAGCGCAACTTCAACAAGCCCGAATGCCAGAAGATGAGTCCCGAACAGCTCGCGTGGCTGGCGGAGACGCTTGCGTCCGCGCAGGACAAGCGTCATGTCTTCGTGTTCCTGCACCACCCGCGCTGGCTGAAGGGAAACTACGGCGACGACTGGGAGCGGGTGCACGAACTGCTCGCGGGGGCGGGCAACGTGCGGGCCGTGTTCGCCGGACACATCCACCGGATGCGCTACGACGGGGTCCGCGACGGCATCGAGTACGTCACGCTGGCCACGGTCGGCGGCGTGCAGAACGGGCGCGTGCCGCGGGCGGGCTACCTGCATCAGTATCACCTCGTCACCGTCCGTCCGAACCAGATCGCGATGACGGCGTACCCGGTGGGCGAGGCGATCGACGTGCGGGCGCTGACGGGCGAGGTCAGCGACGAGGCGGCGCGGCTGACCCGGGTGCGCCCGACCATCGAGACGCCGCTCCCGATCGACGTCGACGGCCGGGCCGCCGGCGACGTCACGGCCACGCTCACGAACCCGACGGATCGACCCATCGAAGTCGGCCTGTCGCTCGACGCCGACGACAGCCGATGGACGTTCGCGCCGGATCATCAGCACGGCCGCATCGCTCCGGGCGCAAGTGAGACATTCACGTTCCGGGCCGCGCGGGAGGGCGGCGGTCTGGACGAGACGTTCCGCCTCCCGACGATCGTTCACCATATGGACTACCTCGCCGAGCGGGTTCGCTACGAAATCCCCCAGGCCACGACGATCGTGCCGCTCGATCCCGATCTGCCCGCCCCGTCGCCCGGCGGGCCGAACCGCGCGCTCGATGTCGCGTCGCGCCGCGACGTGCTGGTCGTGCCCGGTCAGCTCCTGCGGGTCCCGGACGGACCGCTCACCCTGGAATGCTGGTTCAAGCCGCGCGGCTGGTCGAACCGCACGGGCCTCGTCGCCAAGACCGAGTATTCCGATTACGGGTTCTTCGTCAGTAAGGGACGCCCGTCGTTCTACATCTACCTCGGCGACGCGTACGTCGCGGTGGAGCCGGACGTCCAGCTTCCGCTCGACGAGTGGCAGCACCTGGCCGGGGTCTACGACGGCCGGACCGTGCGTCTCTTTCATAACGGACGCGAGATCGGGGCGATCGAACGCGAGGGCCCGCGCGGCATGAAGGATTTCCCGCTCATGGTCGGCGCGGATGTCGACGCCGGCGGACGACCCACGTCGCCGTTCAACGGACTCATCGACGAAGTGCGCGTCTCCTCGGTCGCGCGCTACACGGAGGAGTTCACGCCGGCCCGCCGCTTCGAGCCCGACGCCGAGACGCACCTGCTGCTTCACCTCGACCAGACGTTCGGCCCCTGGACGCCCGACGCCTCGCCCCGCACGGCGCACCCCGCCCATGCCCTCGCCCCGCGCCTGATCGACGTGGACTGATCGACGTGGACTGACCGACGTGGACTGATCCGATGTCGAGCGATCCGACGTCGACGAGACCCCGGTAGACTGACGCCATGCCCCACGTCGCCATCGCCGCCGGAAGCACGCGGGCCGCCGAAGCCGGGGCCGCAATCGCGTCCGCCGGCGGCAACGCGGTCGACGCCTGTCTCGCGGCCACGCTGATGTCATGGGTCGCCGAGCCGGGGCTGACGTCGGTGGCCTCGGGAGCGCACGCGCTGGTCTGGCCCGCCGGCGCGGCCCACGCCACGCTCGTCGACGGGTTCTTCGAAATGCCGGGACGCTCCGCCCCCCGTGAACGCTTCGGCCACGGCGTCGACCGCGTGGTCATGAACTACGGCGGCGAGACGATCACCACGGTTGGGGCGGGATCCGTCGCCACCCCGGGCGCGCTCGCCGCTCTCGCTCAACTGCATGAGCGACATGGCCAGACGCCGTGGGGCGAACTGTTCGGGCCGGCCGTCGACGCCGCCCGCAACGGATTCCCCCTCCCGATGGCGTCGTGGACGTACTTCAAGTCGTCAGGCGAAGTGATCTTCAGTCGCACGCCCGACGCCCACGCGATCGCCGTCCGCCCCGACGGCGCCCCCCGCGACCTCGGCGAAACCGTGCGGATGCCGGATCTCGCGGACACGTTCGACGAGATCGCCCGCGACGGCGCGGCGGCGTTCTACGAGGGCGAAATCGGCGCCCGCATCGCCGCGTGGGTCATGGACCACGGCGGTCTGCTCGGACGCGACGATCTCGCGGCGTATCGCGCGGTTGAACGACCCGCGCTGGAACTGGCCGTCGACGGATGGGCCGCCGCCAGCACCCCGCCGCCGGCGGTCGGCGGGGCGGCGACGCTCGACCTCATCCGACGCGCCGCCCCCCACGACCCGCACGACCTCGACGCGCTCGCGGATGCGATGCGCCTGGTCTTCGAGGAGCGGGGCCGGTGGCTGCGGTCGGGAGATGTCGGCGCCGCGATCACCGCTTCCGGCCGCTTCACCACGTCCGGCTCGACCAGCCACGTCAGCACCGCGGACCGCGACGGGCTCGCGTGCTCGATCACGACATCGACCGGGTACACGTGCGGGGTGATTCCGCCGGGGACGGGCGTGATGCTCAACAACGGCCTCGGAGAGTTGGAGTTGTTCCCCGCCGGGCTTCATGCCGCGCCGCCCGGGGGCCGGCTCCGCTCCAACATGGCCCCGCTCATCGCCCGTCATCCGGGGGGGGACGTGCTGGCGCTCGGCGCGGCGGGGGCGGACCGAATCACGACGGCCCTCGCCCAGGTCTGGCGTCGAATCGCGGCGGAGGGGCGTTCGCTGGAAGACGGGCTCGCGGCGCCGCGTGCGCATCTCGAACCGCGCGACGAGTCGTGGGTGCTGGCGATCGAACCCGGCCTGGCGGATTTCGCGCGGGACCTCCGGTCTCCCGTGCGCATCTTCGAGGCGCCGCACATGTTCTTCGGCGGCGTCCAGGCGGCGGAGCGGCGCGACGGACAACTGGACGCGGCGGGCGATCCCCGGCGCGGCGGGCAGGGTCGCCTCGCGTAAGGGACATCCTCATCGAACGATTCGTCCGCGGTCAGTCCACGTCGGAGAGGGTCTTCGGCGGAATCGCCATGCGGAGGGCGTTGAGGATCGCCACCACGTCGATCACTTCCTGCACGATCGCGCCGGCGACGGGATCGAGGTAACCGAACGCGGCGATGATCATGGCGATGATGCTCAGTCCCATGCCGCCGATCACGGACTGCAGCGCGATCTTGCGCATCCGCGCGCCGATGTGCATGAGTTCGTCCACTTTGAGGAGCGACTGCTCCATCACGATCGCGCCTGCCGCTTCGGTGATCACGTCGCTCCCCGCGCCCATCGCGATTCCGACCGTGGCCTCCAGCAACGCGGGCGCATCGTTCACACCGTCGCCGACGAAGACGGTCGGCCCCCTCGCCGTCTCCTCCTGCACGATGCGAACCTTGTCTTCGGGACTCTGGTCCGCGTACACGTGCTCGATCCCGACCTGCTTCGCCAGATACTCGACCTCCTCGGCCCGATCGCCGGAGACAAGCATCACCTTCTCGACGCGGTGGCGCCGGCCGAGGTGATTGAGGAACGCGCCGCTGTCGTCGCGCGGGGCGTCGCGGAACCGCATCATGCCCGCGTACGCGTCGTCAAGAAACAGGACGCATTCCAGCCCGCCTTCCACCGGCGGGAGTTGATCGACGAGGTCGGGATGGTCCTGTCGCGTGTGCTTGCGGCTGGTGACGCGGATCGCGCGCCCGTCGATCACGCCGCGCAGACCCGCCCCGGGCGGCTCGCTGACTTCAGCGGCGGGTCGGATCTCGAGACTCCGTTCGTGGGCGGCCTTGATGACGGCCTCCGCGAGCGGGTGTCGCGAGTACTGTTCGAGACTTGCGGTCAGCGCGAGCAGTTCATCGGCGTCCACGCCTTCGGCCGCGAGGATCTCGGTCAGGCTCGGGCGGCCGTAGGTGAGCGTGCCCGTCTTGTCGAAGATGACGGTCGTGCAGCGGTCGACCTTCTCGAGCACGACGGGGTCGCGGATGATGATCCCGCGTTTCGCCGCGAGGGAGATCGCGCTGATGATCGACACGGGGATCGCGATGAGCAGCGGACACGGCGTGGCGACGACCAGGACGGCGAGGAAGCGGACCGGATCGCCGCTCGCGACCCACGCGATGATCGCGATGGCGACGGCGATCGGCGTGTAGATCGCGCCGAGCTGGTCGCCCATGCGGCGGATCTTCGGACGTCGCTGCTGCGACTCCTTCATCACCTGCATGATCTTCGCGTAGCGGGAGTCCTTCGCCTCGCGGTCGGCGCGGATGGTGATGGCGGACTCGCCGTTGACGGCGCCGGAAATGACCGCCGCGCCGGGCGCCTTCGACTGCAGGTAGGGCTCGCCGGTGAGGAACGACTCGTCCATGGCGCCGTGACCGTCGATGACCGTGCCGTCGACGGGACACATCTCGTGGGGCAGGACGACGAGTTCGTCGCCGACCTCGACGGTTTCGACGTCGACGTCCTGCAGTTCGCCGCCGACCTTCTTGTGGGCCGAACCCGGCATGCGTCGGGCGAGGGCGTCGAGCGTCGAGGAGGCGGAGCGGACGGCGTAGGCTTCGAGCGTCTCGCCGCCGGAGAGCATGAGGACGACGAGGACGCCGGCGAGGTGTTCGTCGAGGAGCGTGGCGGTGACGATCGAGATGCCCGCGAGGAGGTCGGAGCCGAACTCGCCGCGGACGAGGTTGATCGTCAGTTCGATGACCAGGGGAACGCCGCCGAGGCCGAGGGCGATCCAGAGCGGCCAGTGGGCGCCTTCCACGCCGAGGACGCGCATGATGAGGTGCGTGGCGATGGCGAGGATCGCGAGGACGGCGATCGCCGCGTTCCGCCAGCTGACATGCGCGACGTCGACGTTCATGCGAGCCGCACTATACCGGCCGCGCACGAAGAACGCCGCCGTCCGGCGGGGACGACGGCGTCATGGTCGGACGGGGATCGCCGGGGTGATCAGCCGAAGTAGCCTTCGAAGGCCGGCGTGGACAGATAGCGTTCGCCGAAGCTGCACGCGATGGTGACGATCTTCTTCCCCTTGTTCTCCGGCTTCGACGCCTCGCGTACGGCGGCGCAGATGTTGGCCCCGGTCGAGATGCCGCCGAACACGCCTTCCTCCGCCGCGACCCGTCGGGCCCATTCGAAGGCGTCTTCGTTGGACACCGTCGCGGTCCCGTTGAGCAGGCTGGTGTCGCAGTTGTTGGGAATGAAGCCGGCCCCGATGCCCTGAATCTTGTGCGGGGCGGGCTGGCCGCCGCCGATCACCGGCGACGCTTCGGGCTCGACCGCGATCGCCTGGAAGTCCGGATTGTGCTTCCGGATGAAGCGGGTCACGCCCGTGATCGTGCCGCCGGTGCCGACGCCGGCGACGATCATGTCAATGTCGTGTCCGGAATCCTCCCAGATCTCGGGACCGGTGGTCTTCTCGTGAATCGCCGGGTTCGCCGGGTTGTTGAACTGCTGGGGCATCCACGCGGACGAATCCTGGGAGACCAGCTCCTCCGCCTTCGCCACGGCCCCGGGCATGCCGTCGGACGCGGCGGTCAGGACGAGGTTCGCTCCGAGCGAGCGGAGCAGGACGCGCCGTTCCATCGACATCGATTCGGGCATCGTCAGCGTGAGCTTGTAGCCCTTGCACGCGCAGACGAACGCGAGCGCGATGCCCGTGTTGCCCGAGGTGGGCTCGATGATGTGCGTTTCACCGGGGGTGATGTCGCCGGCCGCCTCGCCGGCGGAGATCATCGCCTCCGCGATGCGGTCCTTCACGCTCGCCATGGGGTTGAAGAACTCGCACTTGACGTAGACGTCGGCCGCGCCGTCCGGGACCACCCGCTTGAGCTTGACCAGGGGGGTGTTGAAGACGGTATCGACGACGGAATCGTAGACCTTGCCGTGCGGCATTGGAGTCTCTCCAGTGAATGGACGACGAAACCCGGGCGGCTGAACGCCCTGGATCCCGCGAAACGTTCATGGCCCGGTCCGCCGCTTCGACCGGGTCGGGCCATCCGCGGCCCGCGAGCCCCTACGATACCATCGGGCGGAGAGATTGATCAACGCCGCACCCCCGTCAGGAGCCGCGCATGCCGACGCACAATCCCGCCCAGCACCAGGATCTGGTCCGCCGTCTGACGGAGTCGATTCTCGGGGACGCCCGCACGCGGCATCTGTCGACCGTGTATCTCCCGAGTCGGCGAGAGATTGTGGACATTCTCGAGCATCTGACATGGCTCATGTTTCCCGGATTCATCGGGCCGCGCGATCTGACGGCGGAGGCGATGTCGGCGCACGTGTCCGCCGTGCTGAAGGAGGTCGTCCCGCGGCTGGTGACCCAGACCACCGGGGCCCTGCAGTATCAGGAGGCGGTGGAGACCAGCGAGTCGGAAGCGTGCGATGAGCTGGCCGAGTGCGAGCGTCGGGCGCGGGAGATCGTGAGCATCTTCCTGCAGAAGCTGCCGGACGTGCGTCGGCTGCTGAGCCTCGACGCCCAGGCGGCGTACGACGGCGATCCCGCCGCCCACCACACGGACGAGATCATCTTCAGCTACCCGGGCGTGCGGGCGCTGACGGTGCATCGCCTGTCGCACGAGTTGTACAAGCTGAAGGTGCCGCTGCTGCCGCGCATCATGTCGGAGCATGCGCACTCGATCACGGGGATCGACATTCATCCCGGCGCGCGGGTCGGGCAGTCGTTCTTCATCGACCACGGGACGGGCGTGGTGATCGGCGAGACGGCGGTGATCGGCGATCACTGCGCCGTGTACCAGGGCGTGACGCTGGGGGCGAAGGGGTTCCCGAAGGACGAGCAGGGCAAGTACATCCGCGACGTGCAGCGTCATCCGACGCTGGAGGATCACGTGACGGTGTACGCCGGCGCGACGATTCTGGGCGGCGACACGGTGATCGGCGCCGGATCAGTCGTGAACGGCGGCGTGTTCCTCACGCACTCGGTGCCGCCGGGTCACGTGGTGCGAGGTCCGATTCCGGATCTCACGTTGCGGAAGAACAAGGAGATGCCCCCGTTGAGTTGGAGCATCTGACGCGTCTTCTGCAACCCCCGGCCCCCGGCTCCGCCGACGGTCAACGTCCAACCGTGATCGGACGCCCGGCGACAGGACATCGGTCGGGCCCCCGGCCGGACATCGATTCACCCGCGTTGCACGGTCGTGCTGGTGTTGATGAATACCGCGTCGGTTGGGTCCACGACCAACGTCGATACACCCCTCGGGCGCCATCGTGTTGGGTCGTGGACCCAACCGACGACGAACCCAACGCCCTCCGACGACGTAGCAATGACGGTCGTACACAATTGAACGCAGTGCGAGGGATCGACGCCCGTGTCGCCGGGGGTCGCGGCGTGTACCGGCGTTGTCCCTTGGCGTTGTCGAGCGGCGTGTCAAGCGGCGTTGTCCCCCGGCGCTGTTAGGCGGCGTGTCAGCGGCGTTGTCCCCCGGCGGAGCCGGGGGCTTGGGCTCGACCGGCCGCGCCGTTCTTCTATAATCGCCGCGCAGTCCGCCCTTTTTGAGAGGATCCGCCCCCATGGCCCTTGATCTCGCCGCCGCTCGCCAGACGCTCGACACCGCCCTCGGGTCGAAGACCATCTACCGGCTCGACGCCCTCCGCGATCTCGGCGACGTCGGCCACCTCCCCTACTCGATCAAGGTCCTCCTCGAGTCCTGCCTGCGACGACACGACGGCTTCATCGTCACCGATGAGCACGTCCAGTCCCTCGCGGCATACGACTCGGCCGCCGTCGGCGAACAGGAAATCGCCTTCACGCCCGGACGGGTCGTCCTCCAGGACTTCACCGGCGTCCCCGCCGTCGTCGATCTCGCGGCGATGCGGGCCGCGATGCAGCGCATGGGCGGCGACCCCGCCAAGGTCAACCCCCTCGTGCCCTGCGACCTCGTCATCGACCACTCCGTCCAGGTCGACGCCTTCAACTCCGGCATGGCCCTCACCATCAACTCCGAGAAGGAGTTCGAACGCAACCGCGAACGGTACGAGTTCCTGAAGTGGGGCCAGTCCGCGTTCGACAACTTCCGCGTCGTCCCGCCCGCGACCGGCATTGTCCACCAGGTCAACCTCGAATACCTCGCGAAGACCGTCTGGGAGCACGAAGGCGTCCTCTACCCGGACAGCCTCGTCGGCACCGACTCCCACACCACGATGATCAACGGCCTCGGCGTCGTCGGCTGGGGCGTGGGCGGCATCGAAGCCGAAGCGGTCATGCTCGGCCAGCCGATCTACATGCTCATCCCCGAAGTCGTCGGCTTCAAGCTCACCGGCAAGCTCGCCGAAGGCTGCACCGCGACCGACCTGGTCCTCGTCGTCACCCAGATGCTCCGCGAACACGGCGTCGTCGGGAAGTTCGTTGAGTTCTTCGGCCCCGGCCTCGCCGACATGCCGCTCGCCAACCGCGCGACGATCGCCAACATGGCGCCGGAATATGGCGCGACGATGGGCTTCTTCCCCGTCGATGAACAGACCACGAAGTACATGACCCTCACCGGACGCGATGACAAGCTCATCGAGATGGTCGAACAGTACTGCCGCGAGCAGGGCCTCTGGCGCGACGACGCGCGGCAGATCAAGTACTCCTCCACCCTCGAACTCGACATGGGAACGGTTGAGCCCTCCCTCGCCGGCCCCCGTCGCCCGCAGGACCGCATCACCCTCTCCGGCATGCAGTCGCAGTGGCGGCAGGATCTGAACATCACGTTCGGAAAGGCGAGCCCCGCGTCGACGTCGACCGCCGCGACCATGGCCGCGGAAGGCGGAACGGCGGTGGCCGAAACCGCTCCGCCCGTGACCGGCGTCACGGTGGAATACGACGGCAGCACCTTCGATCTCACCGACGGCGACGTCGTGATCGCGGCGATCACCAGCTGCACCAACACCTCGAACCCGAGCGTGATGATCGGGGCCGGCCTCGTCGCCAAGAAAGCCCGTGAGAAGGGCCTGAACCGCAAGCCGTGGGTGAAGACCTCGCTCGCCCCCGGTTCGAAGGTCGTCACCGAATACCTCAACAAGTCCGAACTCATGGACGATCTCGAGGCGATCGGCTTCTACCTCGTCGGCTACGGCTGCACGACGTGCATCGGGAACTCCGGTCCGCTGCCGGAGCCGATCTCGAAGGCGATCAACGAGAACGACCTCGTGTGCGCATCGGTGCTCTCCGGCAACCGCAACTTCGAGGGCCGCATCGGTCCGGACATCCGGGCGAACTACCTCGCCTCCCCCCCGCTCGTGGTGGCGTACGCTCTCGCCGGCACCGTCGATATCGACCTCACCAACGATCCGATCGGTCAGGACCAGGACGGGAACGACGTCTACCTCAAGGACATCTGGCCCACGCAGCACGAGATCGACGACATCGTCGCGAACTGCGTGACCCGCCAGCAGTTCATCGAGCAGTACGCCGACGTCTTCACCGGCGCCGACGAGTGGCGCGAGATCGACACGAGCGGCGGACAGCTCTACGACTGGAAGGAAGAATCGACCTACGTCCAGGAGCCGCCCTTCTTCGTCGACATGGACCCGCAGCCCGGCGACATCACGTCGATCTCCGGCGCGCGATGCCTCGCGAAGCTCGGCGACTCGGTCACCACCGACCACATCTCGCCCGCCGGCGCGATCAAGAAGACCTCCCCGGCCGGGAAGTACCTCACCGAAAACGGCGTCCCGGTCAGCATGTTCAACTCGTTCGGCTCCCGGCGCGGCAACGACCGGGTCATGACACGCGGCACCTTTGGCAACATCCGCGTGCGCAACCAGCTCGCCCCCGGCGCCGAAGGCGGCTTCACGACGGACTTCACCACCGGCGAGGTCACCACGATCTACGAGGCGTCGCTGAACTACAAGGCCAACGACACGCCGCTCGTCGTGCTCGCCGGCAAGGATTACGGCATGGGCTCGTCGCGCGACTGGGCCGCGAAGGGCACGCTGCTGCTCGGCGTGAAGGCGGTCATCGCGGAGAGCTTCGAACGGATCCACCGCTCGAACCTCGTCGGGATGGGCGTCCTGCCGCTTGTCTTCCAGGACGGCGCGAGCGCGGACAGCCTCGGGCTCGACGGCTCCGAGACGTTCGATATCAATGTCCCCTCAGACATCGAGCCGCGCCAGGACATCCGCGTGACGGCGACGAAGTCGGACGGATCAACCGTCGAATTCACGACGACGTGCCGGATCGATACGCCGGTCGAAGTCGACTACTACCGCAATGGCGGCATTCTTCACATGGTGCTGCGGAAGATGGCGGCGGGCTGACGAGGCCGGTTCGATCAGGACGGACGGAAGAACCCGTGCCGCGTCGTCAGGCGGACCGGCGACCCCCGGCGTTCGACGGCGCCGCGGACGCACCACGGCGGCGGCGACCCGCGTCGGCGGCATCCGTCGTCGTGCACCGCGTCGCACGCGTCGACCGGCAAGCCCTCCGACATCAATCGCTTCATCGCCACCCGCACCTGCGGCTGATGGTCGAGACCGAAACGATGCAGGCTCGGCGTACATGGGGGCATGGCGGACACTCCCCGGGCGTTGCTCAACGCCCGCAACATCTACACGCCTGAACTTCTCTGATCTGCCTCTCGGCGATCAATTAAATAGGCGGCGTGATCGCTTCAACGCGCGCCGAATCGGGGAATCCCGGCCAGACAGTACCGACAGGCCGGCCCGAATGGACCGGATCATCGAGACCGATCGATCATGACGACACGCGTTCCGTGATGAACGCGTGAACGGCGGTCCCCATCCGCAACACAAAGACGGTGATCGATCGATCGCCGTCGCCACGCAGGGCGTGTTGCTCGACGTCGGGGTCCGCCGCGCCGCCTCGGGTCTTGACCTCGACGACGCCGGCGCCCAGCGCCGCGACGGTCGACCGGACGCGGTCGCGACGCCAGGGGCCGGTGTCCAGCACGCGGAACGGGGTCAGCCACGACGACGGGATCACCTCGGGACCCGTGAGCAGGCCGAGGGCGGGATGGACGATCGCGAGCCCGGTGTCCGCGGCGAGCCGTGGCAGCAGGCCCGCCCGTTCGACCGATGGGTCGACGGTGAACAGGAACGAGTCCGGCGGGGTTTCCGTCCCGGGGGCCTCCGGCGGGCCCACAAGGGTGCGAACGTCGTCCGGAGCGTCGAGCAGCGTGGCGCGATGCATCCCCGGCGCGGCGGCGAGTTCGCCGGTCCACAGAATCGCCTGCGTGAGTCGGCCTCGCTCGCTGATGATCTCGATTTCCGCGGCCTGATCGCCAGCCAGCGCCGCGGCCCGCCCGAGGTCGACGCCGGGACCGAGTTTCACCGCCGCCGGCCGGCCCTGAGCGAGCAGAGAGGCGAGGAACGCGGGCCCGGGGCGGGCGTCCTCGAGCCGCCAGACGCGTCGGCCGTCGGGCCCCTCCGTCCGCCGCGCGGGATCGATGTGAATCGCGTCAACGTCCGCGTCGAGGTCCGCGTCGAGGTCGAACGTCTCGACGTCGCCGACCTTGATCTCGCACCCGGCGTTGTGGGCGCACATCCACGCGCGGACCGGATCGCGATCAACCCCCGTCACCCGTGCGACGCGCGCCAGCGCCATCGCATCGCCGCCGACGCCGCAACAGAGATCAACCACGTGCGGAGCGTCGATTGACGCGAATCGCGCGGCCTTGTGCATCGCCGCCAGCGACGACGACGCCTGCTCCGCGCCTTCCCGATCAAGCGCGAGGCGGTCGACGTCGGTGAACTTCGGACCCGCGCGTCGCCGGGCGTCGGCGAGTTGCAGGGCGAGCGAGACGTCGCCCGCGTCCCACGTTCGACGCAGACGCATGATGTCGGCCGGCGTCGGCGCACGACCGACGGCCGCGGCGGCCGCCCGCAGGGACGCGGCGTCATGGCTGAGAAGGAACCGCCATCGTTCGAGATCCGCCTGAGACATGGCCGCAGGGTAACGGCCGACGGCGGCGGGGTCAGAAGTCGGCCTGGACGAACTGGACGGCGGCGCGTCGCTGATCGAACGTCACCACGAACAGTTCGAGGAGTCCGGCCCCGAGGAGGTCATGGCTGCCGACCGCGGCGGGCGGCGCGTCGACGCGATAGGCGCCGAAGCGAAGATCGTGGCGGAGGCGGCCGCGCCGGGCGGCGGCGATGCCGGAGATCGTCTGAATGACGTGGCTGGCGTGCGGTCCATCGGCCCACCGAAGCTGGGTGGCGAGGTCTTCACTGACGGTGACGCCTTCCGAGGCGCCGGAGTCGATGAGGAAGATCGCATCGTGTTCGCCGCACGTGACGACGATGGCGGGCGTGCCGCCCGGCGCCACACAGGACAGCACGGTGATGTCGTTGACGGGGTCGAGTTCGCCGGCTTCGATCCGCACGCGGTGGTTCGGATAGTCGAGGGTGAGGAGGCAGTCGACGAAGAGTGGAAATCCGAGGATGCCGGCGACGTCGCGTCCGACGATTTCGCTGAGGCCGTCGAGTCCCCAGGCCATGGCCTCGACGCCGTGGAACGCGGCCCCGCCGATTTCGAGTCGGTCGATGGCGATCGCGCTGGTCGCCACGAACTGGCTGCCGCCGCCGCCCACGACGTTGGCGTGCATGGTTCGTCGGGGCAGATCGAGTTCGTCGGCCAGATCGCTGGAGAGCACGGTGACGGCGGAGCCGGTGTCGATCAGGAACCAGCGTGGGGCGTGGCCGTTGAGGCGGGCCTGGACGAACGGCAGGCCGGCGACGCGTTCCATCGCGAGTTCCGCGCCGTTGAGCGGCAGGGTGAGGCCGGCCGGTTCATCGGCGGGACCGTTGAGGGCGGAGGCCCCGCCCCGCGGATCGCGGGAGGTCGTGATGGGATCGAGACACCCGCTCGGGGCGAGGGTCGCGATGAGTCCGAGAACGAGAGCGATCGGCGTCCGGCCGGGGACGGGTCCACGCATGCGGCGATCTCCTGGTGGCGTCGCGGGCGTGCGACGTCAGAGGTATCGACGCGGGGCGGGTCGGGCTTTGGCGGGAGGGACCGTCGGGGCGGTCGGCGGGTGCGATTTCGCGGGCGGCGGTGTGTGGGAACGCGAGGGTCCGAAAACACGCCGAGCCTCCCGAATGGGAGGCTCGACGGAGGGGTGCCGGGTCAGAGTGGGAGGTCTTTCTCCCTTCCACCAGTCCGACCGGACGTTACCTGATGATGTCTCACGATTCGTGGCGGGGCGAGCGACGGTTGCCGGGAATCGAAAAAGGGGGCGATGACGGGCTGCACAGGCGCGTCATCACCCCCATTTCGCCATGGTTGGTTCAGCCGCCGTCGCCCCAGTTGGCGAGGAGGATGGCGAGATCGCTGGAGCCGACGACGCCGTCGTCATCGAGGTCCGCCGCCTCGTCGTCCGTGCCCCAGGCGCTGAGGAGGGCGGCGAGGTCGGCGGGATCGACATCGCCATCGCCGTCGAGGTCGCCGGGAACGCCCGGATCGTCCTCGCAGACGTCGGCGGTTCCGTTCTGGTCGACGTCGTCACAGTCGGAGCCCGCGCCGAACCACGCGCCGTTGGCGTCGATGCAGTTCGCCTGTTCGGTGACGAAGCAGAAGCCGGTTTCGAAGCAGCAGGCGCCGACGGGGGCGGGGCAGTTGGTTTCGCCACAGGTGGTGTCGTCGCCCTGGAACGTCCCTTCCATCGCCGCGCAGTCTTCGGGCGAGAGGTCATCCATGCAGCTGCCGTCCGGCAGACAGCAGGCGCCCATGGGGAAGCAGACGATTTCGTCGCAGTCGGATCCGGGTCCGTTGGAGACGCCGCCGGCGTTGAGGCAGACGTCTTCGGGGAACTGGACGCAGCCGCCGCCTTCGAAGCAGCAGGCGACGGTGGGTTCGGGGCAGTCGCCGCAGGGGACGCCGAACCCCTGGAACTCGCCGCCGGCGATCTGGCATTCGACTTCGTTGAGCTGGACGCAGTCGCCATCGTTGAGACAGCAGGCGCCCGAGCCGCAATCGACAGGCGTCCAGAACGCCCGCATGACCCAGTCGCCTGAGGGCTGGCAGAGACCGAGCTGAGCGAAGGTCTTCCAGCCCGAGGGGCAGCCGAAGGGGCCGCAGTTCAGGGCGAAGATCCAGTTGCCGGTCGAGACGTCGAGCCCGTCGGTATCGGTGGTCGGGAAGGCGTTGCAGCAGCTCGGCGGCGCCGTGAAGCACGGGTCCTGCGTCTGCGAGTTGTGCTCATCGATGCGGAAGCCGATCGAGAAGGTGTTCGAACCGTCGTTGTCGATGAAGATCTGCTCCGGATCGCCGGGGTCGACCGCGACCTGGATGATCGTCCCCGTGGTGCCGGGGGGCATCTGGAGGTGGGGCAGGATCTTCCCGTCCGACGAGAACTCCGCGACCAGCGTGCCGGTCGACGGCGTGCCCGACCAGAAGAGGACGGACCACTCGGTCGTCGTCGACTGCGAGGCGTTGGACGTGGCGAAGAGCGTTTCGACCTGATCGATCCTGAGCGGGAACAACCCGGCGGGAATAACGTACGACTGGGCCTGGATTTCGCCCTCGGCGAAGCCGCCCTGGGCGATGTAGGTGCCCGGACCGAAGTCCGACTTGGTGTGGGTGGACATCTCCTGCGGGCAACCCCCGGCGATCCCGCCGCCGGCGCCCTTGAGGCCGGAGGGCTGAAGGAGCACGGGCATCACGGTCACGCGGTCGAGCTTCTCGAGGGCGCCGTCGCCGAGCCGACCGGCCAGCACGTCGGAGAGGTCAGCGCCGCTGCTGCGGGACTGGGCCGCCGCCGCGGTCGCCATCACACAGGCCGCCGCCGTCGCCGTCCACATCACACGCCGTGTCATCCCAGTCATCATCCTGAATCGCCTCCTGAAGCGGCTGACGCGATCGCGCCGCCGTGGGGTTGAACGAAACGACCACCCGTCGCTCCGTCTCAATTCGACCGCGCAAGCGCCACGGCCTCAAGGGGCGAGTCAGGAATCAGGGGCGAATTAGTCCCGGATGGGCGCCGGCTGAGAAGGCGGGTCAGCCGCGCAAGGCCGCCTCCACCGCTTCGACGAGGGCGGGGGGTTCCGGTAACCGACCGACGCCTTCGGTGCGGCACGCCTGCCAGCCGGCGTCCGGCTCGAGGATCGTGAATCCGTCATCGGCGAGTTGCTTCAGGTTCCGCTGCGTCGCGGGCTGCTTCCACATCACGGCGTTCATCGACGGAGCGAGCAGGACGGGCTGACGATCGCGATCGATGGCCGACACGATGAGGGCGACGACATCGTCGGTGCGTCCGGTCGCGAGCTTCGCGAGCATGTCCATGGAGCACGGCGCGATCAGCATCACGTCCGCCGCGCGAGCGAGACTGATGTGCTGCGGGTCCTGCGATTCGACGTGGGACCACTGATCCGAGTACACGGGTCGACCGGAGAGGGCCTGGAAGGTCAGGGGCGTCACGAACCGGGTCGCGGCGTCCGTCATGAGGACCGTGACGTCATGCCCGGTCTGGCTGAGCGCACTGACGACGGACGCGGTCTTGTACGCCGCGATCCCGCCCGTGACCCCAATCAGCACGCGGGACCGGTCGGTCGCCGTCCCGGTTTCATCGTGGGCAGTCATGTCGCGGCTCCATCCCAGGCGTCACCCTCGCCGCCCGGCCGGCGCCGACGGCGGGGAGCGACTCAGAGGGTCGCGCCGGTCTTCGGGTCGTAGCCGGTATCGGTCCAGTCCGCCGTGATCTTGTCCTGGAGGATCTCCTCGATCACGACCTCGAGGTCGGTGCGACCGTTGCGGTCGACGAGGGGTCGGGCGCCGTCCACGATCAGTTCGCGGAGCCGGCGCTGAATGAGCGCGGTCAGCTTGAACCGGCCGCCCATCTTGTTGACAATCTCATCGCTCTTCAGCGCTTCGATCATGCGTGGCGTTTCCTTCGCAGGTGCTGCGACGATCTGACCGGCCGGGCGGGTCCGCCCGTTTCTCCGTCGTGATCGCCGAATCACGCATAATAGCGTCCCCCCCACCCGAGGTCGAATCCCGTTGACCGCCGCCGCCGCCCGCCCCGAACGCCTCCGCTTCCGACCCGGCCATCGCCTCACCCACAAACGGGAGTTTCAGGCCGTCTTCGACGCCGGGCTCCGGCATGCCAGCGGCCCGCTCACGGTGCACGCCCGGCCCGCCCGGGGCGATCGACCCCGGCTCGGCCTCTCCATCGGCCGACGCGTCGGCGGGGCGGTCGTCCGCAATCGGCTCAAGCGCCGCCTCCGCGAGGCCTTCCGGCTGATGCAGCACGACTTTCCGGAGCCGTATGATGTGGTGATCACCGCCCGACGGCACGAGCCGCTCCGCCTCGCCGAGTACCAGGACCTTCTCGCCCGATGTGTACGCACGATTCATCAGAAACACGCGAGCCGACGGAGCGATCGGTCCGACGATCGCCCGCCGCGCGGCTGATGCGTCTGTTGATCCTCGCCTACCAGGTCACCCTCGGCCCGATCATGGGCGGTCGATGTCGCTACTGGCCGACGTGCTCGGCGTACGGGTTGGAGGCGATCGAAGCGCACGGCGCGATCCGGGGCGGCTGGCTGACCCTCCGCCGCATCGGTCGATGCCACCCCTTCGGCGGATCCGGCTTCGATCCGGTGCCGCCCGCCCGCTCCCCTGCTTCCGGACCTGACGCCGCATGACCGACGCCGCCCGTTCGTATCCGCCCGCGATCATCTGCATCGGACGCAACTACGCCGCGCACGCGAAGGAAATGGGCGGCGGCGAGGGCGCGACGCATCCGACGGTCTTCATGAAGAATCCGGCGTCGGTGATCGGCGACGGCGAGCCGATCGTGATCCCGCCGATCTGCCGCGAGCCGGGGGAGCAGGTCGACTACGAGGGCGAACTGGCGGTGATCATCGGGCGCGACTGTCGCGACGCGACGGAGGGCGATGCGTTGTCCTTCGTCAGCGGCTACGCGATCGCCAACGACGTCAGCGCCCGCTGGTGGCAGAAGAAGGGGTCGGGCGGTCAGTTCGTGCGGGGCAAGAGCTTCGACACGTTCTGTCCGTTGAGCCCGCTGACGCCGGCGGCGCAGGTCGGGGATGCGGGTGATCTTCATCTCACGACGCGTCTGAACGGAGAGGTCGTGCAGGATGCGCGCACGTCGGAGATGCTCTTCTCGATCCCGACGCTGATCGCGACGTTGTCGTCGGGCACGACGCTGCTGGCGGGGACGGTGGTGCTGACGGGGACGCCGGAGGGGGTGGGGGCGGCGAAATCGCCGCCGCGCTGGCTGCGCGACGGCGATGTCATCGAGATCGAAATCGAAGGACTGGGCGTGCTGCGGAATCCGGTGCGTTTCGGCTGAGGTTTCCGCCTCGGCGTTTACTGGCCCTGGATCCGCGCCTTTTCGGATTCCTCCTGCTCGCGTCGGAGACGCTCCTGTTCGGCGGCCTGCTGCTGGCGGAACGCCTCGATGCCGCGCGGCGGCGGGAGGATTCGCTCCATGCTTTCGTAGCGGGCCATGAGGGGCCCGCCCTCGAGTTCGCGGGCGAGTTGGGGAAGAATCCGGTCGTAGATTTCGACGCGGTGTTCCTCGGGCACGCGGACATAGATCGTGAGTCGATCGAGGAAGTCGATGGACCGGTCGGTCATCACCTGGGCGAAGACGTCGAAGTAGATTTCGTCGAGTTGGCGGACCAGGTCGCGGATGCGGCCGGTGCCGAACTTGGTGGTGTAGTTGTTCCAGTCGTTCTCGCGGAAGTACCGGCGGACGCCGTTGGCGAACTCGACCGCCTGCTGGAAGACTTCGGGCCGATCGCCGCCGAGTCCGACCACGAAGCCGTATCGCAGGGCGCCGGCGACATCGGCGGGCGCGAGGTGGGGCTGCATGTCGTACTCGCCGAGCACTTCGACCTCGACGATCTTGTCGAGCGGGCGCCGGAACTCGGGGTTGTTCCAGATGGTGCCCGGTCCGTAGTAGGCGTCGAGCTTGTCGAGGATCGTCTGCGCGGCGTCGCGTTCGCCCATGCGGGCGAGCTGGCGGACGGCGTCCTTCATGTAGTTGACGTGGAAGTCGATGAAGCTGTCGCCGCCGGCCCCGCGGGCGTCGTAATACTTGAGGTAGAGGTTGCGGAACTCGCGGTCGATGGACTCGATCCAGCGGACGTCCGGCATGGAGCCGCGCAAGGCGTCCTGGGCGAGGAGGTCGAACGAAACGCGTCCGAACCGCGACAGCGCCTGCATCGAGTGGATGCGGATGCGGTCGTTGTTGAGGAGCTTGTAGATGTCGTCCGTTTCGAGCCGGGCTTCGCCGCCGCGTCCCTTGTGCGCCCAGTAGAAGGCGTGGGAGGAGCCGTGGCGCCAGTCGAACGGTCCGTAGTCGCGGGTGATCTCGTACATCAGCTCCGCGTCCATGTTCTTTTCGTCGCGGAGGTAGCGTTTGCGGACATACGTGACGAGCGGCTCCCACGCGTCGGCGAAGGCGGGGTCGTCGACCATTTCGCCGAAGGCGCGGAAGTAGGGGCTGAACTGCGAGCGCTGGGCGACCAGGTCCATCGCCTGGGCCCATTTGGAGCCGCCGGTCAGCGCCTGGTACTGGGCGTAGTCGCGCAGAAACTCGTAGCCGAGCTCCTTCTTGTCGTAGCCGGGGGCGAGCGACTTGAGTCGACGCTTGAGTTCGGCCTGGAGGGACATGACGCCGGGCGTCAACTCCTCCTGGTCCGCGATGGTGTCGCCGGCGTCGGCGATCGCCTTGATCCACGCCACCCGTTCCTCGTACTCCCACGGCGGTTCACCGAGGATGCGCTGCCACTCGCGGGCGAGTTCCGCCTTGTAGTAGAGGTGGGCGTCATCGTTGACGTGTTCGATCTTGTGCGAGAACCAGAACGCGAGTTCCTTGTGCAGCTCGAGGTCGTCCGGGTTGTAGCGCAGACCGCGGTTGCGGACGAGATCGATCCCCGCCTTGACCCATTCCCAGCGTTCCCGCTCGGTGTGGGTGGCGACGGAGATGTTGTACGCCATGTTGTGACCGTGGAAGGCCCACACGCCGGGGAAACGGGGCTGCAGCTTGGTGATGAGGTCGGCGTCCGCCATGACCTCGTAGTACTGCCCCTGCTGCTTGCGAATGTGCACCTTCAGCCAGAGGTAGTCGACGATGAGCCCCCGCAGGGCGCCGATCGCGTTGCCGATCGCGACGATCGGCGGGGCGCCTTCGACGGAGACGTCGGTGTAGCGCAGGGCGCGGTCCTCGGACACGTCGAGAATCGTCGGGAGCGTCGCGCCGCTGGCGACCACGCCGCCAAGGGCGATCGCGGCCGCGCCGAGCTGGATGATTCGATCATGTTTCATCGTCAGACTCCTTTCCGGAGCCGCCCGACGTTCGCCGGGCGCGGCGGGTCCGGGTCGATCAACCCGCCCCGCTGTACGTCGCCAGTTCGCGACGACGGAGAATGATGTAGCCGAGGAACAGCGTCACGCCCGACCAGATCACGCCGATCTTCAGCGCGGCCCCGGAGACATAGCTCCACGGGATCTGGCGGCCGTCGACGAGATATTGCGTCGGCCGGTACTCGCCGTAATCGCCGAACATGAAGATCAGTCCCTGGCAGACGCCCCTCACCGCGTGCTTGAAGAGCCATTCCGCCACCATGCCGGGATTGTCCCACTGCATGAGGTGCGTCGCCGCGGGATAGTATTCCTCCAGCGCGTACTCGAGGAAGTGGGACATCGAGCCCGCCATGAACAACGTGAACGCGAGCAGACACGCGACGGGGAAGCTCAGCAGCGTCGCCGCGGCGATCCCGAGCATGGCGAGGAACGCCAGCTTGAACCACTGCAGCATCAGGGCGCGGCTGAAGTTCGCCTCGAACGAGTCGCTCTTGTAGAGAATCTCGAAGTCATCGGCGTCAAAGTTGAGCGAGTATTCGATCGGCGTACGGCCTTCGGCGTCCTGGTTGAAGATCTCAACGTCGATGGTGCCGTCGTCCTTGATGTACGACGCCGCGATCGGCAGGACGTGCTGCATCGTCGGCACGTAGATCTGCTGGATCGCGAGGTCGTCCCGTTCGTTGAAGCGGAAGACGACGGGATAGGTCTCGTGTTCGTCGCTGCGACCGATGTGGAACTGGTAGCGGAGGGTGATCGTCGATTCGAGATCCTTCGCGCCCTCGAGTCCGCTGAACGTGTAGAGGCGGCCCTCGTACGGGGGCACCGACCGCTGCTGGAAGGAGTATTCCTTCTTGATCTTCGCGGCAAGGGTGCGCTTGGTCGCGAGGCTGTCGTCGAGTTCGGCGTCGTTGGCGATCGCCTGCTCCACGCGTCGGACCAGGTCTTCGTTGCGGATCTCCGGCAGCTTCGGACGACTTGCGGACCGGGCGGTCAGCACCTGCTCCCGCACCGCGAGGGCGTCATACTGGTCGACGGCGGGACGCTCGCGCAGGACCTGCGTGAAGAGGAAGATCGACAGACCGGTGACGATGAGCAGCACGAGATTGACCGCCATCACGCCGAGCCACTTGCCCAGCAGATAGTGGAACTGATTGAGCGGCTTCGTCATCAACTGCCAGATCTGCCGGTCCCGAATCTCGAACGCGACCGTCCCGCAGGACAGGAAGAGCGTCATGCACGCGGCCATGATGAACGTCATCGTCATCGACCGGCTGATGAACGTCTGAATCTGATAGCGCAGCGGGGCGTCAGGATCCAGCGTGAGCGGGATCAGGGGCAGGACGAGCAGCAGCAGAATGATGAACGACGACGACAGACGCAGCCGCGCGGCCTCCTTCACCACGGTGTGCGCGACTGCGCACGCGGAGGCGGGGGCCTGGAAGACGACCTGGAGCGCCTGCGTGAGCAGCAGGAACGCAAAGGTCAGCATCGCGAGGCCGGCGATATAGACGGCGACGTTGGGCAGGTCGAGCATGAGGAGCAGCGACGTCAGCGCCGCGGCCGCCCCGACGAGAATCCCGCCCGCCAGCGACAGGTTCAGCCACACGACAAGCTGCAACAGCAGCAGCACCGACGCCGCGATGAGCAGGACGGTATCGGGATGATCGAGCAGGAACGCGGGCACGCCGGCCGGCTTCTGCGGGATCAGAAGATCCTCGACGAATCGCGGGAGGTTCAGCCATTCGCCGGCCGGGGTGAAGATCAGCGATTTCTGCGGCACGAACGCCGCGGCTCCGTAGGTCCGGCCGTTCAGTTCGAACACGCCTTCTTCCGCGATCTGCGTGGCGATCGGCGTGCCCTGGGCGAGGCTCTCCCGGCTGAGGGCGTCGTACAGCGCCGACCGTTGCGCCGACAGGTCCGACGACTTCACGTACAGCCAGCCGCCGGCGCCCGCGGTGAGGCCGAGGAACAGGACGGCGAGCGCGATCTTCAGCGGGAGCTGACGCTGCCACACCGCCGCGCGTCGGCGCAGCGCAATGAGTGCGGCGGCGAGGCCGGCTCCGAGCACCAATGCCGTGAGGGCCGCGAGGTTCACGAGCCGCCGTCCTTCTTCTCGTCGCCGAGCAGCGAGCGGATCACGGAGTCGTCCACGTCGACCGGCGCATCATGCGGCGCGTCCGACTTCTCGCGCACGCGGGGCGCCGTTTCGGGCTTCTTTTCTTCGAGCAGTTCGGTGAGCACCTCGTCGCGCTCCGCCGCCTCGTCGACCTCCGGCGTCTGGTCGGCCGTCGCCTCCCGCGCCCGCACGGGCGCGTCATCGGCGCGGCTGAGGACATCGACAAGCTGTTCGCCCTCGGCGTCTTCCGCCTTGAGAAACGCCGCGGTCTCGCCGCCGTGCGTCGCGCCGGACGTCGCCACCTGCTCCTGTCGCGCCTGCTCCACGATGTCGAGGAACAGCTGCTCGAGCTTCTGGCGCGGCGACTCGACGCCTTCGATCGTCATGCCCTGCGCTTCCAGCATCGCCTCGATCCGCTGGATGGTCTCCGCGGTGAGGCGGGGCGTCCGAATCAGCGTGGTCTGGGTGTCCTCGAGCAGTTGTTCCGCCGTCCCCTCCGCCCGGATCTTGCCGCCGTAGAGCATGACGATGCGGTCGCAGACGTCCTCGACGTCCGCCAGCAGGTGGGAGCTGAGCAGAATGGTCTTGCCCCGCCGTCCGAGTTCGAGAATCAGGTCCTTCACCTGGCGGGTGCCGATGGGGTCGAGGCCCGAGGTCGGTTCGTCGAGAATCAGGAAGTCGGGGTCGTTGATCAGCGCCTGCGCGATGCCGATCCGACGCGTCATGCCCTTCGAGTACTCGCCGATCGCGCGGTGCGCCACCTGCGTCAGACCGACCATCTCCAGCAGTTCGCCGGTCCGGCGTTTCCGTGCGCGGCGGTCGAGACCGAACAGCTTGCCGTAGTAGTCGAGCGTCTCCTCCGCATTGAGGAAGCGGTAGAGGTACGACTCCTCCGGAAGAAAGCCGATGCGGCGCTTGATGGCGACGTCGCTCGGGAGCTTGCCGAACACCGTGAGCCGGCCCGAGGTCTTGTGGAGCAGACCGAGGATCATCTTGATCGTCGTGCTCTTGCCGGAGCCGTTGGGACCGAGCAGGCCGAAGATCTCGTGGGCGTTGATGTCGAAGGTGATGTTGTCGACCGCCCGCGCCTTGGTGCGGAACCAGAAGTCGCGGAAGATCTTGGTCAGACCGACCGCTTCGACGATCTTCTCCGGTGATGATGAGGATGAAATCTGGACCATGGGGGCTCGCGATCAGTTGTTGTTCCGTTCGTTCTGCGCCTCGACCTGCTCGCGGCTGAGTCGTCGACCGGGGCCGCCGTCGCGAAGCTGGTCGTACGTCGGGATGAGGTCGCCGGGCCGGAACCGGGCGTTGCCCATCGCTTCGGCGTCCCGCTGGTTCAGACGCATGTCACGCCGCGCTTCCTGCACGTCGCGGATGCCGACGGTGGCGAGTGAGATCTCCCTGATGCCGTCGGGCACGATGAACCGTTCGGTGTCGGGCCGGTTCATGACGCGGCCGTAGGTCTCGAGCCAGCGGGTCCGCACGAAGACGTCCGGGTTCTCCCGGTACGACGGGAGCAGGCTCGCGAAGCGCTTCGCCTCCGCCCCGAGCGTCAGTTCGATGTCCGACTCGTACGACTTCGCGCGTCCGATGATCGTGTTGACCTCTTCGCCTTTCGCCTCG
Organism: Phycisphaerales bacterium; assembly: GCA_965227335.1. GTDB lineage: Bacteria > Planctomycetota > Phycisphaerae > Phycisphaerales > SM1A02 > CBDDFV01. The sequence continues at coordinate 397,348 of CBDDFV010000009.1, read as the reverse complement.
TCGAGGGCGAGGTTGATCCGGTCGAAGACGGCGTCGGACGCGGCGGCGTCGTCGCGTTCGAGGGCGGCCTCGTACTCATCGATCAGGGCGATCAACTCGTCGTAGCTCTCACCCGCCACCGCGATCAGATCGCGCGACGCCTGATCCTGCGCCTCCGAGATGGTCGCCTGCGACTCCTGCCGCGCCTGCTGCAGGTTGTTCCACACCTTCAGCACCGCGAGCGGCGGGGCGGTCTGGGTCACGTTGACGTCGGCGAGGAGGACGCCGCAGTCGAGCTCGTCGAGGAGATTCTGGGCCCGATCACGGATGGCGCGGCGGTTCTCGTCGGAGAGATCAATGATGTCCTGCAACGCCAGCGTCGACGCCACGTGGATGGCGGCCCGTCGGACGGCGGTTTCGACGATGGCGTTCACGGAGGCCGGCGGCAGCGTGCGCACGTAGTCGCCGGCGTCGAGGATGTCGTAGCTCGCCGCGATCTTCATGTGGGCGAGATCGCCGTCGCGGGTCAGCAGCGCGCCGACGCTGCCGGGGGAGACGCCGTTGTTGACGTTCGCCTGACCGGCGGCGGCTTCCAGCGCGTTCACGGCCGTGCCGACCTGCGGGAAGAACGCGTTCTCGAGGTTCGCTTCGCCGGACTCGCCGAAGATGATGAACTGTCCCGCGGGATAGGGCCACGCACTGAAGTGCAGGCCCGGCTCGAGCGCTTCGCGCCCGTCGCCCTTCTCGAGAATGCGGCCCCAGCGCAGCATCACGCCGGTCTGACCGCTTTCGACGGTCTGGAAGCCGGAGAACAGAAAGAGGAGCACCAGGGCCGCGATGACGACCTGGAGGACGCGGTAACTCAGCCGCAACGCTTCCGCGAGCGACTGGTTGGCGGGGTCCATCGCCTCCCGGAGGGCGGCTTCCGCGCCGACCTCGGTGTCGACGATGAACTCGGCGGAGGCGGCGCGCCGGGGCGCTTCGACCTCCATCGGCTCCTCTTCGATCGGCGTACCGTCGTCCTCGGGCAGCTGGTGCAGGTTGGGATCGTTGGGATCAGCCATCAGTCAGTCTCGTACGGGATACGGGGTCGTTCAGTCGTTCAGGCCGGCGCGATCGGCGGCGACGATGTCAGTCACGCCGAGCGTGTTCGCAAACGCACGGGCCTGGGTCTCCTGGTCGTCGATCCACGCGGCGAACGCTTCGAGCGCCGTCGCGTCGACGTCGCCGGCGATCAGGTCGAGCGAAGACTCGAGCGTGATGCGCACGGCGTCGAGCCAGCGGGCGACCGCCGCGCGAACGACCGGATCGATCGTCTCGTCGCCGGCGTCGCGGTTGAGGCGATCGGCGAGGGCCACGGTGGTCTCGCTGAGCTGGGCGGCGCGAAGCGCGACGTCGACGGCCTGCTGAGCGAGCGCGGCGTCGGCGAAGCGGTCAGCCGCGTCCGGGCCCGGCGCCGCGCCTTGCTGAAGCGGGGCGAGCGGGGCCGCCGCGCCGACCGGCATGGGAATGCCGCTGGGCGACTGCGGCGACTTGAGATCGAGGAGATGGGTCGGGGCGCTGCTGGTGTCGAGTACGATCGTGGTGTACTGCGAGAGCATCTTCTCGAGGGCGTCGAGCCAGGTGAGGAAGATCGCCAGTTCCGGCGCGGCGTTCATTTCCTTCAAGTACTCTTCCGCCTTGGTGTTGCCCTTCGCCCGAATGTCCTCGGCGCGTTGTCCGGCGAACGCCCGGATCTTCTCCATCTTCGTGTTGGCGAGACCGCGAATCCGCGCCGCTTCCGCCTGCCCTTTCGAACGTTCGCTCCGGGCCAGCGATTCACGTTCGGCGGACATGCGGCGGAGGACTGCGACGCTCGTCTTCTGCGGCAGCATGATCTGCGAGAAGCCGACCATCACGGGGGCCACGCCGGTCGAGAGGTTTCGCGTCAGCTCCTGCTGCACGGCGTCCTCGATTTCTGCGACCTTGTTGTTCTCGCCGATGAAGTCGTTGAACGTGTAGCGGCTCGCGGCGCTGAGGGCGGACTCGAGCTGATCGCGCAGCTTTTCCTCCGCGTCCGCACGGTCGGCGTAGCTCCGCATGAACTGCACCGGACCGTCGCCCTCTTCGTCGACCCGCCAGAGCAGGAACGCCTTGATCACGACCTGCTGGTCGTCGGCGGTCGGCGCGGTCTTGAGCGGCGACTCGATGAGCTGCACGCGGGTGTCGAGCAGTTCAACGCGGTCCGCAAAGAACGGGAGCTTGAACTTCAGCCCCGGCTCGCGCACCACGGACTCGTCGCCTTCGCCCGTCTGGCCGAAGCGCGTCTTGATCGCGACCTGGTGGTACGACACCGTGTACGTGGTGCTGAAGAGGAGGAGCAGCAGCAAGAGCGCGGCGCCGATGACAACGGCGATGAGCTTGTTCATTTTTCGCCTTCTCCGCGGAGAGCCTGGTCAACGGAAAGGAGGGAGTCGACCGGTTTCAGATCAGTCTCGAAGCGGACCCGCTCCGGATCGATGGACAGGATGTACTTGTTCACACGTTCGAGCGTCCGGCCGAGCACGGCCATGGTGAGACGCTCCTTGTAGATCTCGGGGGCGGCCTCGAAGATCGCTCGTTCGCCGAGCACTTCGTTTCGTCGGGCGAGGGCGCCGAGCTGCGTCACCCAGCGGTCGCGCTCCGCGATGTTGATCGCCTGCGCCACCTCGCCGCCCGCGGCGGTGATCAACGCCTCGATCTCGAGCCGCTGCTCCGCCAGCGCTTCATCGTCGGCCCCCGCTTCGATCAGCGCGTCGTACGCATCGATCGCCGCGGAGATCACGTCCGCCTTCTCGGGATCCCCCACCGCCGACGCGAGCCCCTGCAGCAACTGGCCCTGCTGGACCGCGAGAATCTCCTTGCGGGCCTCCTTGTCGACCGGCAGCGAGACCCACGCCGCGATCGACTCGCCCGCGGGACGGAGCATCGTCACGGTGACCGCGACCACCTCCACGCCCGTGCCGTTCGCATCGAACGACGCCTGCACCTGGTCGCGAAGGACGCGGGCGACTTCCGCCCGGCGGTCGCCGATCGCATCATCGAGCTCGAGCTGGGCCATCTTCTGCGTGATCTCCCGCAACGCGAGGGCCTTGAGCGCCTGTTCGCGTTCGGAGATCCGCGCCCGCCGGGCCCGCTCGTCGGAGGAGAACTGGAGGTAGTTCAGGAGCCCGTCGCCATCCTTGACGCGGTACTGCACGGAGATCTCGGCGTCGACGAGGGCGTACTGGTCGGACACGAAGTCGGCCTGCCCGGCCGCGCTTTCCGCCGCGCTCCGCGGATCCCACGTCACGAGGAACGGTTCGAACTCGAGGTCCGATTCCATCTGGCTCTGCCAGAGGTCGATCTGATTGCGTCCGAACGCGGTCGCGGTGAGCTTGAGCTTCCGGACTTCGCTGACGTTGACGATCTCGACGGTCTGAAGCGGCCACGGCAGTTTCCAGACGAGGCCGGAGTCGTAGACCGTCTCGTTCACGATGCGACCGCCCGCGAGCTTCACCGCCTTCTGTTCGGGTTCGACGATCACCACCATGTTCATGAGCACGATGACGATCACGCTGAACGCGATGAGCTTGCCGAAGCTCCGCAGCAGGAGCTGGTAGCCCCACGAGCTCGTGACGTCGAAGCCGAACTGGTAGTTGACGGCTTCATTGATCGACCGCACGAGCGAGTCCGGGGCGGAGAGCAGGCTCAGCACCTTGGAGTCGAAGGCGGGCCGCGGGAATTCGCCGGGGATGCGCGGGCGGTAGAGATTCAGGAGGAAGTTGAGGACGATCTCCGCCCCGACGAAGACCATGAAGGCCGGCACGGCGTACGCGACGCCGTAGATGACCTGGTCGTTGTCGAAGAAGCGGAAGATGATGCCGATGGCGACGGCGAGCAGCACGAGGGCGTTGCCGACCATGTACGCGGCGCCGCCCCGCAGATTCGACCACGCGGCCTGCTTCGCCATCCCCGCCACGAAGCGGGAGAAGATGAAGGAGATCGCGGCGAACGCGAGGCAGATCGCGAGGGCCCAGCCGCGATTCGCGGTGGTGTCGAAGCTGATCACCTCGGCGAGGTCGCTCATCCGCTCGCGGCCGAGCCACGCGAAGAGACGCCAGGCGAGGAGACCGAGGACCGTCGCGATCACGAGGCTCGCGATCGGCATGCCGATCTGGTGCAGCCGCCGGAGCCGCTTGCGAGCGACGCGGATGTCTTCGTCCGCCTCGCTCGCGAACGCCGAGCCGGCGGAGAACCCCTCCTCGTCGAATTCATCGTGCTCGAGGGCCTCGAGCTGCTCCAGCTTGTGCTGCTGGAACAGAACGATGAGGCTGATCCAGATCAGCCCGCCCACAAGGACGTAATACGACGCAAACTGCAGCGTCGTGTCGCCAAGGAGCCGTCCCAGAATGAGCAGCGTCAGACCGATCCCGGCTTGCAGGAGAAGGCCAAACGCGCTGACTCTGGCGGCCCGTTGATACGCATGATGGTCAGTGCGCATGCTGCTTCGGTCGCCCCAAGCTCAGACTGTCGCCCGCAAAGAAGAAATGCCCGGACACGGGCCCGAGGGCCGGCGCCGGAAGGCCGAAACGGAGGAGAGGCCGCGACGCGCGGGTTATCGGCGCGGACTTCGACCCCACCCCTACGTGGGTCACCCGGGTCCGAGTTCGGGACGATCCGTGTTTTTTTCGAAAGATTCGAACGCCCCCTCCGGCCTCCACGTACCACCCGCGGTCGACGGTCCGCGTCGATCGCATATCTCATGGCCGGTCCGCCGGCCCGCCGACGCCTCCTCCGCCCGGCTCCGCCGGCGTCTCGTCGAGCCTAACTCATGTTTGAACAGATCCTTGCGATCATTCGCAACACGTTCTTCGAATCCGTCCGCCAGCCGATCCTGCTGGTGCTGATGGTCGTGGCGACCTTCGCCCTGGTCTTCAGCAACTCGCTGTCCGGCTACACGATGGAAGACGACAACAAGATGATGATCGGGCTGGGGCTGTCGTCCGTGTTCCTGCTCGGGGCGATCGCCGCCGCGTTCATCGCGACGAACGTCCTCAACCGCGAGATCGAGAACAAGACCGCCCTCACGGTGATTTCCAAGCCGGTCGGCCGGCCCGTGTTCGTGCTCGGCAAGTTTCTCGGCGTCGCGGGGGCGCTCTCGCTGGCGACGCTCTACATGAGTTTCGTCTTCATGCTCGTCAGCCTGCACGGCGTGCTGCAGACGGCGCGGGATGAGTTCCACGCCCCGGTGCTGGTCTTCGGGCTGGGGGCCGGGCTTCTCGGCGTCGGCGCCGCGATCTGGGCGAACTACTTCTACAACAAGGTCTTCGCGAGCGCGGCCCTGTGCCTGACGACCCCGCTGATGGGGCTCGCCTACGTGCTCGCGCTCCTCTTCGACCCGAATTTCCAGCCCCAGTCCCCCGCCGTCGCCTTCGATCCGGGTCTCTGGCTGGCCCTCGTGCTGGTGCTCATCGCGATTCTCGTGCTGACCTCGATCGCCATCGCGGCGTCGACCCGGCTCGGCCAGGTGATGACCCTGAGCCTGACGCTGGCGGTGTTCGTCCTCGGCATGATGTCCGACTGGCTCTTCGGCCGACCGATGCACCAGATCGAGGAACGCTGGCTCGATCGCGGCGAGGTCGCGGGCGTCGTCGAGACCGTCACCACCGAACGCCTGATCCGGCTCACCAACGGCGAGGAACAGACCGACGAACTCGTCAAACGCGTCTTCACCGACGAGGCGTCCATCGACGACTACCAGCGTGGCGGCGAGTCCATCGCTCACCTCGGCTACGGCATCGCCTACGCGGTCGTCCCCAACTTCCAGGTCCTCTGGCTCACCGACGCCGTGACGCAGAAACGGGTCATTCCGACCGAATACGTCGTTCGCGCCGGCGCGTACGGCGCGTTCAACATCCTCACGATGCTGGGGCTGGCGACGATCCTGTTCCAGCGCCGCGAGGTGGGGTAGGCGACCCCGAACGGTCCGCACCGGGTGCGGACCCTACTGGCGACGATCGTGTGCCAGCGCCGCGAGGCGGGGCAGGCGACACCGAACGGTCCGCACGGGGTGCGGACCCTACTGGCGACGATCGTGTTCCAGCGCCGCGAGGCGGGGCAGGCGACCCCCAACGGTCCGCACGGGGTGCGGACCCTACTGGCGACAATCGTGTTCCAGCGCCGCGAGGTGGGGCAGGCGACCCCCAACGGTCCGCACGGGGTGCGGACCCTACTGGCGACGATCGTGTTCCAGCGCCGCGAGGTGGAGCAGGCGACACCGAACGGTCCGCACGGGGTGCGGACCCTACTGGCGACGATCGTGTTCCAGCGCCGCGAGGCGGGGCAGGCGACCCCCAACGGTCCGCACGGGGTGCGGACCCTACCGCGGGCGCAGCTGACTCATCACCACGAGCGCGACGACCTTCGCCGCCTCCAGTCCGGCGTACATCGTGTGCCAGGGCGATGGCGGCGGTTCCTGTCCGGCGTAGAGCGCGGTCACGCGGTCGGCGAGGATCGGCTGCAGAACGAGGATCTGACCGACGACCGTCAGCAGCACGCCCATGGCGATGACGATGGAGCGTCGCGGGCGACGCGCCAGCAGCGTGGCGGCGACGAGCAGCACCGCCAGCGCCAACTCCACCCAGCCGAACACGCCGAACGTCACGCGACCGACGAGCAGGAGCTCCGGCGTGGTCAACTCATCGACCATGAACTTCACGGGCGTCGCAATGAAGGACACGCCGACGATGAGCCCGGCGTCGAACAACGCGAGCGATCGGGCGAATCCGCCTGCGACAGCCTTCAGCGACATTGCTTTGACCCTGGGCTGGCCATCGAGGAACTCCGCATCGCTCGGCTTACTCCGAGTGCCGGGGGCCGCGAGCCCCTCCACTCCGCCTTCGTCGCGAACGAATCACGAGAGCGAGCAACGCCAGCAGCGTAAACCATGGAACGAAGAAACGCGGACCCGGGCGAGAGAGGTCCCATGCCTGCGCCTGTGTGTAGTTCATGTCGAAGCTGTCCATGAGCTCGCTCGCAAAAGAGGTCACGCGACCGTCGTCATGCACCTGCCAGGGATAGAGGATCGAGGCGACGGCACACAGAAGCAGGAGCACCGCCGCCAAGCCGGGCCGGCGAAAACACCCAATCAGGATGGCCAGGCCGCCGATGAACGCCAGGACTGTGAACGCCATAGCCACCTCACTTCCATTCACTTGACATCGTACCTGACATCGTTCGACGGACTGCCCCCGACGCCTCGCCTGGCCCCCGCCGCTCCCCTATCATCGCTCGTCTTCCGGCCAACTCCGGCCGTCCCCCGATCCTGAGGCCGTCAGGAGCAGTCCCCCCGTGCCCGATCCCGGCAAGTTCATTCGCGTGCGCGGCGCCCGCGAGCACAACCTCCGCGCCGTCGACGTCGACATTCCCCGCGATCAGCTGGTCGTCATCACCGGCGTCTCCGGCTCCGGCAAGTCGTCGCTCGCGTTCGACACGATCTTCGCGGAAGGCCAGCGGAAGTACATGGAGTCCCTCTCCGCGTACGCCCGCCAGTTCCTCGACCAGATGCAGAAGCCGGACATCGAGTCGATCGAAGGCCTCCCCCCCACCATTGCGATCGAGCAACGCTCCGGCGGACATAATCCGCGGTCGACCGTCGCGACCACGACCGAGATCTACGACTACCTGCGTCTGCTGTTCGCCCGGTGCGGGACGCCGCACTGCTGGAAACGGACGGGCGGGTCCGCCGCGAAGCCGAAGTTCTGCGGTCTGCCGATCGACGCGTCCTCTTCGACGCAGATCGTCGACACCCTGCTTGACCTGCCGGAAGAGACGAAGCTGATGGTCTGCGCGCCGGTCATCCGGGGGAAGAAGGGCCATCACCGGGAGGTGTTCGAGGGGCTGCGCAAACAGGGCTACGTTCGCGCGCGGGTGAACGGAGAGATCATCGATCTTCGCGACGCGCTCAAGGAGGAAGGCGACAACCCGCTGAATCTCGGGCGGTACGAGCAGCACGACATCGACGCGGTGATTGATCGTCTGGTGATTCGTCCGGACGGACGCAGCCGACTCGCGGACTCCGTCGAGAACGCGCTCCGACTGGCGGACGGTTCGCTCACCGCGTTGATCGAGGAGGACGGCGAATGGATCGAACGCCGGTTCAGCGAACGCTTCGCATGCCCCGAACACCCGGAGTGCAGCCTGCCGGAACTGGAGCCGCGTCTGTTTTCGTTCAACTCGCCGTACGGGGCGTGCCCGTCGTGCGACGGCCTCGGCACGGTGGCGGAGTTCGATGAATCGCTGGTGACGCCGCATCCCGAGATGAGCTTCAAGGAAGGCGTCCTCGAGCCGTGGCGGAAGAACGGCAAACGGATGAACATCTACTACGGGCGACTCACGCGTCGCCTCTGCCGCGATCTCGACCTCGACGTCGACACGCCGTTCAACACGCTTTCCTCGAAGCAGAAGCGGATCGTGCTGCACGGCACGACCGACGCCGACGAGGACGCCCTCGGCTTCAGTTTCGAAGGCGTGATCCCCAACCTCCGGCGACGGTACGAGAACTCCGAGAGCGACTTCGTCCGCGAACGTCTGCGCGGCTACATGAGCTCGTCCCCCTGCCCGGAGTGCGGCGGCCGCCGGCTCAGCGAGCCGTCCCTCCACGTCTTCCTGAAGAGCGGTTCGCTGAAGATGTCGATCGCCGACGTCACGTCGATGACGATCGAGCGCGCGATCGGCTTCTTCGAAACACTGGAGCTGGGCAAGGAGGCGTCGGAGATCGCGGCGCCGATTCTGCGCGAGATCCGCTCCCGCCTCGGCTTCCTCGCCTCCGTCGGCCTCACCTACCTGACCCTCGATCGCACCAGCTCCACGCTGTCCGGCGGCGAGGCGCAGCGGATCCGGCTCGCGACCCAGGTCGGTTCCGGACTCGTCGGCGTCTGCTATGTGCTCGACGAGCCGACGATCGGTCTGCACCAGCGCGACAACGCGCGGCTGATCGACACGCTCCGTCATCTCGCCGACATCGGCAACACCGTCATCGTCGTCGAACACGATGAGGACATGATCCGGGCCGCCGATCACATCCTCGACATCGGCCCCGGCCCCGGACGGCACGGCGGACGCGTGAACGCGGCCGGCACGCTGGAGGAGGTCTGCCGCGTCGAGAACTCCGTCACCGGGCAGTTCCTGTCCGGCGCGCGTGAGATTCACGTGCCGGAGGAACGGCGCGTCGTCGACGAGATGCCGAAACTCGTCGTCAAGGGCGCCCGCGAGAACAATCTGAAGAGCATCGACGTGGCGTTCCCGACCGGCGGCGTCGTCTGCGTCACGGGCGTGTCAGGCTCCGGGAAGTCGACGCTCGTCAACGAGATCCTGCTCAAGGCCGTGCGGAAGAAGCTGAACAACGCCCGGGTGACGCCCGGCGCGCATACGCGGGTGAACGGCCTCGGCGTGATCGACCGCATCGTCCAGGTCGACCAGTCGCCGATCGGGCGAACGCCGCGCTCCAACCCGGCGACCTACACGGGCGTCTTCGACGAGATCCGCAAGCTCTTCACGCAGACGAAGGAGGCGAAGATCCGCGGCTATGCGCCGGGTCGCTTCAGTTTCAACGTGAAGGGCGGCCGTTGCGAGGCGTGCCAGGGTCAGGGCGTGCGCAAGATCGAGATGCACTTCCTGCCCGACGTCTTCGTCGAGTGCGAGACGTGCCGGGGCGCCCGCTACAACCGCGAGACGCTCGAGATCACGTTCCGCCACAAGACGATCGCCGACATGCTCGACATGACGGTCGAGGAAGCGGTCGACTTCTTTGACGCCCATCCGAAGATCCTGCGGATGGTGCAGTGCCTGCGCGACGTCGGTCTCGGCTACCTGCAGCTCGGACAGGCGTCGACGACGCTGTCCGGCGGCGAGGCGCAGCGGATCAAGCTCGCGAGCGAACTTGGCGCGACCTCGACCGGGGCGACGCTCTACGTTCTCGACGAACCGACGACCGGACTGCACTTCAGCGATACGGAGAAGCTGCTCAACGTGCTGCAGCGTCTCGCCGATCGCGGCAACACGCTGGTCGTGATCGAACACAACCTCGACGTGATCAAGTGTGCGGACTGGATCATCGACCTTGGCCCCGAGGGCGGCGATCGCGGCGGACAGGTGATCGCCACCGGCGCGCCGGAGGACGTGGCGGAGCATCCGGACAGCTTCACGGGTCGGTATCTCCGCCCCCTGCTTCATCTTGACGACGCCGCGCCGACGCCGGATCGACGGACGACCGTCAACGCGTGATCGTGTCCTGAACCCCGTTGCACGCCCCTCGCAGGCACGATCCCGGCTGATCGACCGGATTCTCCTTTGACGCCGATCGTTCATGTGCAACACTTCATCGGACGGGACATCTGTTCCCGCGCGGCAGGGGAGACGGAAGTGATCGCGCGACTTGTTCGTCATGTCGACGTTGTGATGAGCATGCGTGCGAGGAGGTGTGCGCATGCCGTTGTTCGCCAACCGCCTCGAAGCCGCCCGGGAACTCGCCGACGCGCTCCTCTTCCTGCGGGAGAACGACGCCGCGCCGCTGCTGGTCCTCGGCATCCCCAACGGCGGGGTTCCCATCGCCTCGCATGTCGCCGGCGCGCTGGAGGCGCCGCTTGACATTCTTCTGATCTCGCGGCTGCGTGCCTCGGGCCAATCGGACGAGATCGTGGGCGCGGTCGACGAACACGGGCGGATCGCCACGGTGCACGCCAAACATCAGCGGCGACATACGGTCCAGTCGCTCATTCCCGCCGCCCGGCACGCCTTCGCCGACATTCAGCACCGACGCGCCCGCTACCGACGCACGCTGTCCGAAATGGATGTGCGCGATCGGACCGTGCTCATCGTCGACGACGGCGTCGCGACGGGCGCGACCATGCTCGGGGCCATCTCGTCCGTGCGCGATCGCGGCGCGCAACGCATCATCGCCGCCGCGCCGGCCGGCGCCGGCGGCGTGACCTGGCAGCTGCACGAGGCGGCCGACCTTGTCGTCATTCCCCATACGCCCAGCCGATTCAAGGGCGTGGCCCACTTCTACGGCGATCGCGATCCGGTCCGCGATGAACTCGTCGACGCCATCCTCTCGCAGGCCGCCGCCCGGCGCGGCGCCGCGCCGGGCGTCCGGACCGTGGTCATCCGGATCCCGCTCGAAGGCGACCGTTTCCTTCATTGCGAACTCGACCTTCCGCCCGATGCGTGCCGGCACGGCGGACCCTACCCCGCCGTCATCTTCGCCCACGGCTTCGAGTCCGACAGCCACAGCCCGCGCTCGGTCCCCGTCAGTCGGCGTCTCGCGAAGCGGGGCGTCATCGGCGTACGCCTCGACTTCACCGGCCACGGCCGGTCCTGGGGGACGCTGGATGACGCCGACGAACATCGCATGGTGCAGGACCTCACCGCCGTTCACGACCATCTGGCCCAGCTCGCCGAAATCGATGCGACCCGGATCGCCGTCAACGGGTCGGGCGGCGGCGGATTGATCGCCCTCCGGTTCGCGGCGGAGCATCGGGAACTCCGGGCCCTTGTCATCCGCGGCCCGATCTGCGGCGACCAGTTCACCGTCGCCCGACGCGTCGCCGCCCCCACCCTGCTCATTCACGCCGAAAACGACACCATCCTGCGCGACGGCGTCGAGAAGATCGATCACGCCCTGCAGACCCAGCACGAGCTGCTCGTCATTCCGGACTCCAGCCGGCTGTTCAGCGACCCGATCAGCCGCGAACTCATGATGAGCGCGAGCATCGAATGGCTTGTCGATCACCTCAAGCCCGCCCCGTGCGGCCGGCGGGCCAAGGACCCGCCAGTCATCTCGACCGAGCGCGCTGATGTGGACCAGGAAACACCGACCTCCTGAACGTCAGCCCGCCCGCCGAAACGCGCTGCTCACGAACAGCCGCGCGGCGTAGGGCAGCCCGTCCACGAGATATCGGCGCGCCAGACGACCCGGCTCCTGGGTCAGACGGTGCACCCACTCCAGGCCCGTCCGCTGCATCCACGCGGGGGCCCGACGCACATCGCCCGCCACGAAGCTGAAGCTCACGCCGACGCCGATCATCCAGGTTCGGGGCAACACGTCACGCAGCCCTTCGATCACCCGCTCCTGCTTCGGCGATCCGAGCGCGACGTACAGGACGTCCGGCGCCGCCTCGGCGATCCGGGCCCGCATCGCGTCGACGTATGCGTCGTCCGATTCGAATCCGAACGGCGGACAGTCGATCCCCGCGATCCGCAACGACGGCCACCGCGTGCGAAACACGTCCGCCGCCGCCGCCGCCGCGCCCTCGACGCCGCCCAGCAGATAGACCGATCGGCCCTCGTGCGCGGCGGCTTCGGTGAGGCTCCAGACAAGGTCCGATCCGGCCACCCGTTCCGGCAGGACGTCGCCCTGGAGACGGGCCGCCCATACGAGGGGCATGCCGTCGGCGACGACCAGATCCGCCTCGTTCATCATTCGCTGGTACTCGGCGTCGGTTTCCGCCCGGCGGAGGTGATCCAGGTTGGCGGTGATCATCCAGCCGCCCCGGCCCGCCGCGAGGGCGGCCGTCACGTGGGCGACGGCGTCCGTCTCGGTCACCGCATGAAACCGCGCGCCGCGCAATCGGATGACCGGCGGATCGGCGGGCGGCGCCGGCTCGGATGATGGATGCGGGACGGCGGACATCAGGCCGCCGCCGCCGCGGGCGCCGGCGCCTCGAAGCGTTCACGCCAGACATCCGCCTGTATTTCGTTGAGGCGACGCGTGGCTTCCGTCTTGCCGAGCCGCAGGCAATCGCGTTGATACGCGCGCATGAACTGACGGAATTCGAGATCGTCGTAACGTGGTCGGCGGGTGATCGCGCTGAGCAGATAGCCGGCGAACATGGCGAGACCGCCGATGATGCGGGGCGGGCGTGTCATGCGGTACGCCGCGCTCGCCGCCATGTACGCCGGCCCCGTGCCCATGAACCACTGGCCGTAGCCGTGTCGCATGCGTCCGCGGATGACGCCCTTGTGGCTGGAGCCCATCGGGCGCAGATGGATGAACCGCAGGGCGGTGAGATCCCAGCTGACGGCGATCCACCCCCGCTGTCGGCACCGATGGCAGTCGATGCCGTCCCACATGACCTCACGGACGAATCCCCCGATGTCCTCGAAGCACACGCGTCGAAAGAACTTCGACGCGCCGACCGACACTTCATCGCTGCACGCCTCGCTGACGAGGTCGTCGTTCTCGTCGCGGTAGTACGCCTTGCCGCTGCACGTCCCGATCCGCGGGTTCGCCTCCATGCGATTCATCAACTCGGCGAAGTAGCCGGACGGCAGTTCGAGGTCCGCGTCAAGCTTGCAGATGTAATCGAACGCATCGTCCCGGACCCGCTCGTAGCCTTCGTAGAACGCGTCGATCACGCCGGGACCCACGGAGCGATCGCCACGGTCGGTCCGCGTGATCACCTCGATGAAGTCGTACTTCTCCGCCGCTTCGGCCAGGATGAGCGGCGTGCGGTCCGTCGAGCCGTCGTCGACGATGATCCAGCGATGCGGACGCTCGCTCTGTCCCGCGACCGTCCGAATGGTGTCGGCGAGATACTGCATCTCGTTGCGACACGGCGTGATCAACACATATCGGCGACTCATGCGTCCCCTCCTGCCACGGGTTCCCGCAGGAGAGGTCGGCCGATCCGTCGACCCAGTTCAGGATGGCGTCAGACCGCTCAGGCCGCGGAACCGATCGCGCCGGCTGGGCGGTGCGTGCCGCCTGTTCGCGCGGCGGATGACGGCTTATCGGCGGCGGGACACACCGCGTCCGGCAGCGCCTCGATCAGTCGACCGACATTGACGTCGAGACTGAACTCCGCCTCCACCCGAGCCCGGCCGCCCGCCGCGAGCGTGCGCCGCAGATCATGATCGGACGCAAGCCGCCGGATCGACCCGGCGAGTCCATCAACGTCGCCGGGCGGAATCATCAGGCCGCTGACGCCGTCCTCCACCAGTTCACGAATGGTCGGCAGGTCGCCGCTGATCACCGGGGCGCCGCAGGCCATCGCCTCCATGAGCACCACGGGAATCCCGTCCCGATCGCCGTCCGACGCGACCTGGCACGGCAGGACGAACAGATCGCACGCCTGCATCGCCAGGCGAATGGACTCGTTGTCGCGGGCGCCGAGCAGTCGCACGCCGCCTTCGAGACCGGCTTCGTCGATCACCGCCTGCAGCCGACCCCGCTCCGGACCGTCGCCGATGATCTCACACGTCACTCCGGGATCATCGAGCGCGGCCAGCGCCGCAATCAGGCGATCGAACCCCTTCTTCGGCACGAGGCGACCCACGGCCAGCAGACGGACGGCGCCGTCAGGGTCTCGCGACGAGGCGGTGAATCGGTCCACGTCCACGCCGCACCGAATCACCGGGTAGTCCGCCGCGGGTCGAGCGACAATCTTCTGGTAGAACGCCCGATGCCACTCGCTGATGCACGACACGAACGCCGCCCGACGCAGTTTCGGCTCGAGCAACGCCCGGTCCCGGAAGAGATCCGCCGCGTGCCCGGTGAAGCTGAACGTGACCCCGAGCGCCCGGGCCGCGTACATCGCGACGGACGTCGGGGCGTGCGCCATGTGCGCATGAACGTGCGCGATGGTCGCCCCCCGTGTCCGGTGCGACAGGGCGAGAGCGGCCGTCGCCTGGACGAGCGTCTTCGCCCGCGCGGTCATCGAGCCGAGATCATCGCCGGTGAGCGCATCCAGCGCGGCCTGTCCGAGCACGCCCGCGCTGCGCCAGGGATGACGAATGGTCCACGACGCGGCGTCGAGCAGCAGCGCGGGAAGGCCCGGGCCGTAGATCGGCGTCGCCTCCGTCGCGAGCGCATCAAGACGCGGGTCGCCCAGACCGTGTTCGGCCGGCCGCAGGGTCGCGGGCGTGACGCGTACGCCGCGCTCCCGCAGGCCGAAGAACTCGCGGTACACGAAGGTCTCCGACCGGGCGGGGAGGACGGCGCCGACGTACAGCACGGCCCCGGTGGCGGCGGGCGTCTCGTCCTTGTACTCGATGATGCGTCCCTGGCGGCCGCGGAGTCGATTGATCCAGTAGCGGGCGAAGCCGACGAAATGGGCGAACTTGGCGAGGACGCAGTAGCGGGCGTAGAGCGTCGCATCGGCGTCGTTGTCTCCGAAGGCGATCCGTCCGGCCCGCACGCGATGGAGCAGGAGGCCGTACCCGGCGAAGAGCAGGAGGCTGAATCCCCATGTCGACCATGCGAGGGCGAGGGCGAGGGCCGGCAGCAGCACCGCCCATTCGACCACCGACCGAACCTCGTGGACGCGGAATCGCTCCGGCGGGCCGCCGTGGCGGACGCGTCCCTCCATGTAGGCGTAGCCGGCGCGGACGGCGCGTTTCCACCACTGTCCGAACCGCGTCATCGCCGCATCGTGCAGCGTCATGTCGAGACTGATCCGGCGGATCCGCCAGCCCTCGCGCCGCATGCGCACGCACATTTCGGGTTCTTCCCCGGCGATGAGCGTCTCGTCGTAGCCGTCGACGGCCTCGAACGCCGCGCGTCGGATCAGCACGTCGCCGCCGCACGACCTGACGTCGCCGGCGGGGCCGTCCCATTCGAGGTCGCACAACGTGTTGTAGATCGTCTCGTCGCGTCGGCGTTCGCGTCGGCGTCCGCAGACGGCGGCGATGTCATCGGCGCTGGCGAGTTCGGCGGCGGCCGCGTCGAGCCAGCCGTCGACGAGTTCGCAGTCGCCGTCGATGAACTGGACGGCCTCGAGATCGGGGTGCGTGCGGAGAAGGGCCGCGGCCCCGGCGTTGCGGGCGCGGGCGGCGGTGAAGGGGACCGAGAGATCGAGTTCGACCGTGACCGCCCCGGCGTCCGACGCCGCGCCGACGCTGCCGTCGGTCGATCCGGAGTCCACGTAGGCGACGGGGACGCCCTCGGGGATGGACGCGAGACAGCGACGGAGGCGTTCGCCTTCGTTGCGTCCGATGGCGACCACGCCGAGACGAAGATCCGTCGGGTTGGACGCGGCCGGTTCGTTCATGCGGCGAGTTCCTGCTGCAGTGAGGCGGACCACGTCGGCGCCGTGTCGGCCGCGACCGCGCTGAAGTTGGCGCACGTCAGGTCGAGATCGAGCCAGCGTCCGAGCACCGCGAGATCCTCGTCGAGTTCCGACTCCACCTGCGGCCGCACCTCCGGGCCCAGGCTCGGGCGCTCCCGCATCGTCCACCACTGCTTGACGTGGTCGCGCCACGACTGCGGGATGAACCGGCGCCGGATCGTCCGCACGCCCGGCGCATTGACGACCAGGTCGCGGAGGGGACTCCGCCGGAGCCGCTGCCCCGACACGTTACTCGCCTCCAGATCATCTCGCCAGGACGGGGTTCCCTCCGCCCCGATGAACCGCCACACCCGCTCCAGCTCTGACTGCGGCGATGTGATCAGCCGCTCGAAGAACACGACCTGGAGTCGGTCCGGACCGAACGCATCGAGAAACGGCTGGAGCTGCATGGCGTACTGACTGTAGGCGATCAGCCGCGGATAGCGTCGCACCGCCTCGTCGATCGGACACTCAATCGTCCGCTCCGTCCATTCGTGAATGTAATGCGATACGAGACGCTGCACGGGATGACGGATCACGTAGATGAACCGCGCGTTCGGCGCGTGACGCCGGATCCGATCGACGGTCTCCGGATACGTCGGCAGCTTCGTGTAGTGCGTGCTCGACTCGCCGCACACATGACCGGCCCCGGCCCCGGCGAAGAGGTCGCGGTACCAGTCGACCCCGAGACGCCAGGCGTCGTCGTCGCTGAAGAAGTTCGGCTCCTTCGGCGTGGACATGAACACGCCCGGCTGCCCGCCGAGCTGATCGTGCAGGGTCGAGGTGGCGCACTTCATCGCGCCGATGATCATGAAATGGGGACGCATGAGCACCTCGCCTGCGTTGGGGGCGGCGTCGTGGGACGGCATGGTCGAGTCCTCCGGAGTCGCCGGCGGGGCGACGGGTCTGACGGGACGGGGCGACGGGCGGGACGGATCCCAGGGCTGATCCGGGCGCCGCCAGTTCGTCCAGATATCGAGCGCGGCGTGATCCACCGTCCGAGTCGGTCGACCGAGCCGCGCACGAACGCGGGCCACGCTCCGACCGAGCATCCACCCCAGATTCGCGGCCGCGAGCCCGACCCGCCCGCCGCACCACGTCGCGAAGTACCGGCTTCGCGACGCGTAGAAATACCGCGGCAGCCGCGCGCCCCGGGCGGCGTCGGCCTTCACCGACGACGTGCCGCCCCGCAGATGCACGACCCGCGCGTCGGGTTCGTAGCGCAGCGACCACCCCGCCGCGCGAAGACGACGGCAGTAGTCGATGTCCTCGAAGTACATGAAGTAGTCGACGTCCAGTTCGCCGATCGCCTCGATCACCTCGCGTCGGATCAGAATGCAGGCGAAGCTCATCCAGTGCGGCGCCTCGGACGGTTCGTGCAGCGGCATCGGCGTGTCGAAGCGTCGGAGCATCCGGGTGATCGGTCCGGTCGCGGCTTCGGTGATCAGCTCCGACCATGGCGTGCGGACGCGGAACGTGCTGACCTGGTAGCGACCGTCGGGCCACTCCAGTCGCGGTCCCACGGCCCCCACCTCAGGATGCGTGGCGAGCGTCGCCAGCAGATGATCAATCGCTCCGGGACGCACGAGCGTATCGCTGTTGAGCAAGAGGTACGTCGCCGCATCCGCCGCGTGCAGACCGACGTTGTTGCCGTAGGAGAAGCCGCCGTTGCAGGGCGAGTCGACGACCGCCGCCCAGTCGCTCCAGCCGCGCTCGGCGATGGCGGCGCGGATCTGCGCGGCGGAGTCGTCGGGCGAATCGTTATCCACCACGATCGCCCGCCGGC
Source organism: Phycisphaerales bacterium (assembly GCA_965227335.1). Lineage (GTDB taxonomy): Bacteria > Planctomycetota > Phycisphaerae > Phycisphaerales > SM1A02 > CBDDFV01. The sequence continues at coordinate 379,477 of CBDDFV010000009.1, read as the reverse complement.
GCCCGTCGTGCGGGGCGAGTTCGGGCTCGAGCGATTCGAGACAATCGATCGTCATCGCGCCGCCGCGATAGTTGATGATGACGACGGCCAGCTCCAGGCGGGGTGCGTCAGGCATGGGCGGCCTCCGGACGTGGAGCGGCGTCGCGCGGGCCGGCGGGCGACGATCGACGCCGACGACGCGGCCGTCGTTTCAACGCGAGCGCCGTCGTGGCGATGCCGCCCGCGGCGAGCAGGTAGATCGGGTTGATCATGGCGTTGAGCAGCGAGTCGAGCACGTGGAGTACGACAAGCACCGCGAGCACAATGGCCGGACCCGCGGCGGGCTCTCCCCAGGCCCGGACGGGAATCCGGCGCCAGAGCAGGACAACCGGCGTGAGCAACGCGAATGTCAGCGCGGCGAGCCCGAAGACGCCGCGCTGCCCGAGCACGATGACCCAGAGCCCGTCCGTGATGGTTCGGTCGCGTCCGTCCTCGTCGTACACGCGGTTTCGTCCCCACGCGCCCCAGCCGAAGAGCGGCTGGCGCATCGCCTTGTCGATCAGGAGCGTTTCGTTCTCGAAGCGTGTTTCGAGGGACTGCGCACGGTCCGGATTAATCAGCGCCGCCGCCTCCACCGCGTGATCGCCGGACCACAGTCCGAACGTGCGCACGCCCATGTACGCCGGCGCCATGATGACCAGCATCCACGCCATCGTGCGGGCGCGAACCACGCCTGTCGCGACGAGCAGTCCGCCGCCCGCCGCGCCGAGACCGAGCGCGCCGAGCGATTTACACAGCACCGCCGTCACACCGAGCCCCGCCGTCACCACGCTCATCGGCGCGCCGAACAGACGCGTCACGGACCGCGAGCGCCAGAGCCAGAACGCGGCGAGCGCGGCGCCCACCATCCACAGGCCGACCATCAAGCCGTGGTGCATGAACACCATCGGCCGATACCCGCCCCAGCGGAGCGTCTGGAGGAAGCTGTGCTGGTGGTAGCCGTAGACGATGTGGTGCAGCTGAGGACTCATCCGCACTTCGAACAGACACAGCGGTATGTACAGCACGCCGCCGATGACGATCGCGACGGCGAGGTCGCGGAGTGCGCCGAGGTCGGTGAAGTACGCGCGTCCGACGACGTACGGGATCCCCCACATCACCACGTGGATCAGGCTTCCCGACACGCCGTCGTAGAGCCCGAGCCCGTTCGTCACAGATGATGGAATCGGGGCGAGGCACCACGCCAGCATCGGGATGTCAATCCACGAGGGACGGAATCCGAGGATGCGCCCGCTGTCGAAGACGACCGCCCCGAGCAGCACCGCCGCACTCGCGGCGCTGGACTTGGTGAGATCGGGCAGCCCCGGCACGGCTACCGCCGCGACGGGCAGGAAGAGCCACGCGCCGAGGTACGATGCGAGGACAGCGCGGCGGGGCGACAACACGGCGAACAGACCCGCGCCCGTGAAGATCCACGCAATCAGCGACAGGATGGCGATCGTGGTGGGCGTCACGCGGCGTGCTTCTCCCCGGTCTCCGACCCCGCTCGACCGTCCGCCGCCGCGAGCAACGCCGCTTCGAAGCGGTCAACCGCGTCCTCCCAGGTGTAGCCCGTCGCACGACCGTGCGCCGTTTCGGACAGCCGCCCCCAGTCGTCGGCCGACATCCGAGCAATGTGCTCGATGCCGCGTGCGATCGAGTCGGGATCGAAGTCGTCGACAAGGACGCCGGCGTCAGGCGTGACGAGGTCCGGCGCGGCGCCGGCGGGCGTCGCGATCACGGGCGTCCGGCACGCCATCGCCTCCAGAATCGGCAGACCGAATCCTTCGAGGCGACTCGTGAAGAGCCAGGCGTCGCAACTGCTGTAGACGCCGCGCAAGGCGTCTTCGGACGCCCGCACGATGTAGTCGGTTCCATCCGGCAACGGCAGTTCGGGATCTGGATCATCCGGTCCGAAGGCGTGGACGTGGAGCGAGTCGAGTCGCCGCCGGGCGCGGCGGATCGCTTCGATCGCGAGGTCGCAGCCCTTCTGTTCCCGCGTGGAGTACATGAACCCGACGGTGGGTCGGGCCTGTTTGCCCCGGGGCGCCGCGTGAAACTGGCCGACTTCCACGCTGTTCGGCACGTACGCGACCGGAACATCACCCGCGTGCGATCGCACGAGATCGATCAGCCAGTTCGAGATGCTGATGCGATGCATCGGCAGCCGCCAGGTCGGCGCGACCTTGTCGAGCGGCTGACCGCCGTTGGCGCCGTAGTCCTGGATGAAGTACGCCTTGGCGCCTTTCCGGGGGTCGAGATCCGCGACCCACGGCGCGGTCTCCCACCAGGTGGCGACGACCACATCGGCGTCGGGAAGGTCCGTGTCGGCGACGGGTCCACGCACGTCGGCGACGCGATGTTCGACGCCGCCTCGTTCGAGGAGGTCGGGGCGACTGAGCGGCGGCCGGGGCCAGCGTCCGGTGCGGAGGAGGTGTTTCGCCCGGCGGCGCAGGGGCGGGCGCGGGGTCGGCTGCGAGAGCATGAAGACCTCATGGCCGCGTCGGGCGAGGCCTTCGCCGTAGATGCCGATGACCCGGACCCCGCCGGTCCAGGAGGCGTGCGGGAGCACGAACGTGAAACGCATGTCAGACTCCTCCCTCGATGCCGCGGAGCACGCCGATGACGACGAGCATCAGGATCGGCAGATCGGCCGCCGGCTGCCACAGGCCGCGCCGTCGCAGCATCACCGCGAGCACGGGGTAGGTGAGCAGCTCCACGCTGGCGACGGCGGCCACGAAGCCGCGCTCGCCGCCGAAGTGATGACCGACCAGCGACCCGACCACGAGCAGGACGACCTGCGGCGCGAGCATGAGTGCGATCCGCGACGACTCGCCGCGGGCGAGCAGCACCTGCGACGCCGAGACGTTGACGAGCGCGGCCATCGCCCCCGCCGCGAGCGTCTCGAGCATCCAGCCCGCATCGTGATACCGGGCGTCATAGAGCAGCGCGATGAGCGGTTCGCCGGACAGATGCAGCGCCGCGAGCAGCGCGGCGCCGGGTCCGAGCACGGCGAGTCGGATGCTGAAGAGACGCTGACGCAGCAGTTCCGGTTCGTCGCGGACGGTCGACGCCAGCACCGGGAAGACGACCGCGCTCACCAGCTTGCGCATCACCAGCGGGGCGAGCTGGGCGAAGGTCAGGGCGACCGTGTAGACGCCGAGCCGCTCGATATCAAATAGCTTTCCGAGCAGCAGACGGTCGAGCTGGATCGCGAGAAACGTCAGCAGCGTCGAAACGAAGATCCAGCGGCCGAAGCTGAACAGCGACGACGCGGCGGCCCGGTCCCAGTGCAGACGGTTCGAGACGGTGGCGTCGACCCGATGGCTCCAGGCGAGCTTGACCGCGGCTCCGACCACGCCGCCGAGGACGAGCGACCAGACGGAGCCCGTGACGACCGCCGCGCCGATCATCGCGCCGATACTCAGGATCTGGGCGACGAGCTCCATGACCGTGAGACGGGCGAGCATGACCTTGCGGTTGAGGGTGGCGAGGGCGGTGGAGTTGAAGCCGGCGAGGAGCGCGGTGAATCCCGCGGCGGGGATGAGCCAGCGCAGCTCCGCCTGGCCGTAGAACCAGGCGATGGGCCATGCGATGGCGAAGGAGATCCCCCACAACGCGACGCCGCGCACGATCTGGACCGTCCACGCGGTGTTGAAGAAGGCGGGCTCATCGCCGCGTCGATTCTGGATGATGCTCGGCGCGATGCCGACATCGGAGAACATCTGGAGTCCCTGCATGACGATGTTCACGATCGCCATGAGGCCGAACGCTTCGGGGAACAGCAGCCGGGTGAGCACCAGGTTGGCGGCGAGGCGAATCGCCTGGGCCGCGCCGTACCCGCCGATGGTCCACGCGGCGGAGCCGAGGGCGCGCTGGCGGAGCGACGCCCAGCCGGACGAAGCATCCGCCGCGTCGACCGACGGCGACGCCGGAGCGGCCGGCGGCGACGACACTGGAGGCGTCGGCGACACCGTCCGCGTCATGCCCGATCCTCCCGGATCGCGGTGGTGTTCCTGTTCTTCCCCTGCCGGTTGCTCATGGCCTCGTCATCGACCGGCCGCCGGGATCAGCCGACGACGAGCGGACAAATCGGCGTTCGGCCGGACGGCCTGTGCGGCCGCCGGGCGCGGGTGCTCCGGCGTTATCGGCGGGGGGCGGACTATCGGGCGTTGGGTTGGCCGTCCGGTCAGAACTTGAGGTGGGTCGGCCGTTCCTTCGGCGGTTCGACGCGAAGGATCGCCCGCATGAGATCGAGGTCGTCGGGTGTGGTGATCTTGATGTTCAGCGGATCGCCGTCGATGGCGACGACGGCCGCCCCCGCGTGTTCGACCAGCATCGCGTCGTCGGTGACATCGCCGGGAATATCGCCCGCGTAGACCTCACGCAGGAGCGCCGCGCGAAAGACCTGCGGCGTCTGCACCAGGACGAGGCCCGTCCGGGGAATCGTCCCCTCGACCGTCCGCACGGTGAGCGCGTCCTTGCCGACATCGCCGAGGATCGAGTCCGCCAGCAGATCATCGTCGCTTTCGATCGCGGTCGTCGTCTCGCTGACCCGCTTGATCGTGTCGGCGACGGGCGTCACGGGGATCACCGCGTCATGGTTCGCGGCGGCGTCGAACAGGCGGTCGAGCAGCCGCGGGCGCAGATTGGGCCGGGCCGCGTCATGGACGGCGATGTGGGTGGCGTCACCCGAGACCTCCCCCACCGCGTTCCGGACCGACGCCCACCGTTCCGCCCCGCCGGCGACGACGCGGGCCCCGAGGAAGCCGAGGGTCGGCCCGTATCGATCGCGGAATTCGTCGAAGCCCTCGGCGGGTCCCGCGACGATGATCTCGCGGACGGCGTCATGCTTCGAGAGCGACTCCACGGTGCGCACGAGGAGCGGCCGACCGCCGAGGTCCTGTCCGAGTTTGTCGCCGGACCCGAAGCGACGGCTGGATCCCCCGGCGGCGACGATCATGGCTGCGTGCATGCGAACGCCTCCCATCTGCGCGATGCGCACCGACATCGTACGACTTTTCGCCCCGGTGGAAATCTCCGGTAAGAACGCGACACGCCGGTCCGCGGGAGGACCGGCGTGCTCGGGATCGGAAGCGGCGGCGGACTCAGCGGGACCAGGCCGCGAGCATGGCCGCGAGGTCGAACGCGTCCACCTTGCCGTCGTTGTTGGCGTCGGCGACGAGTTGGCCGGCGTCCTCGACCTCGCCCCAGGCGGCGATGAGGATCTGCAGGTCGGCCATGCCGACGGTCCCGTCGGCGGAGAAATCATACAGCGTGGGCGCCGCGATCTCGAGGTCCTGATTCACGGCGACGTCCTCGAGTTCGGTGACGTAGCCGCGCGACCAGATGATGCGGACGGCGTCGATCGAGCGGGCGTTGTCGAGGCCAAAGTGCACGGCGGCCTCCGACGTCCCGAGGTAGCTCGGCGAGCTGTTCAGGTAGCGGACGAAGGTGGTTCCGTCGGCGTCGACCTCGATGCGGCTGTTGAAGCCGCGGGCGGGGATGAGCGGGTTGGTCGATCCGTCCAGCCGCACGGTGAGCCAGCTCTTTGACGCGGAGTCGTTCCGGTAGAGCGTGAGCGAATCGTTGTTGTTGAAGACGACGAGGTCGCGATCGCCGTCGCGGTCGTAGTCGAAGCTGACGGTCGACGTCTGATCATTGAAGTCGGTGACGCCGGATTCGAGGGCGACATCGGTGAACATCGCGTCGCCGTCGTTGCGGAAGAGCTTCGGGAGTTCGTCGCCCCACTTGCTGCTGACCCGGCCGTTGACGGCGAAGATGTCGAGCCAGCCGTCGTGGTTGAAGTCGACGGCGACCGTGCCCCAGCCCCATCCGCCGTCGTTCACGCCGCGGAGCACGCTTTCCTCGCTGTAGACGTGATCGGCGACCTGCATGTAGAGCATGTTGCCGACGTTGTCGCCCTTCTCGGGAACGTCCTGGTGGATGCTGGTCACGTACCAGTCGAGGAGGCCGTCGTTGTTGAAGTCGCCGACGGTCTGCCCCATGCCGTTGTCGTCGAGGCCGGTGCCGGAGGGAACGGTGAGGTTCTGGAACGCCGCCCCGAAGAGATTGGCGAGGTAGCGGCTGGATTCGAAGTCGGCGGAGACGAGGAGTTCGGGCCAGCGGTCGCCGTTCATGTCGGCGAATGCGGGCTGGAACCCCCAGACGTCGTCGAGGCTGTCGCCGGTCATGGCGTCGGTGACGTCGGTGAAGGTCCCGTCGCCGTTGTTGCGGAAGAGCCTGTTGCCATTGCCCTGCGCCCACCACGACATCACCGCGAGGTCGAGATCGCCGTCGAGGTCGAAGTCGCCCCAGCCGGAGCCGAAGCCGGTGGACGCGACGGCGGAGCTGACGTTGACGCCGGCGTCCGCCGCGACTTCCGTGAAGCCGACGTCGGGCCCGTCGTTGCGGTAGAGACGATGACGGCCGACCTCGGGCAGTTGACCCGCATCGCCGAAGCTGGTGACGAAGATGTCGTCATCGCCGTCGTTGTCGTAATCCGCCACGGAGGCGCCGCAGCCGCAGTGCAGCTGGGCCACGCCCCAGGCCGCGGCCTCATCGGCGAACGTGCCGTCGCCCCGGTTGATGAACAGTCGGTCCGGCGTGAGACCGCCGCCGATCCAGAACAGGTCGGGCCAGCCGTCGTTGTTGAAGTCGCCCACCGCGCAGCCGCCGGTCATCCATTCCTGGAAGCCGGGAATGCCGACCTCGTCGGGACCGTGATCGGTCAGCAGGCCCGACTCGACCGTGCGGTCGGTCAGGGTGATCGGATCGGCCCCGCCCGCGAGGGCGACGCCGCCCAGCGTCAGGATCGACGTTGAAACCACGGAAACACGAATCGCCCGGGTCAGCGTTCGCATCGTTCTTCCTCCACATCTCACTCGGACCGCCAGGCCCCTGGCCCCGTCGGACCGGCCTGACCGCCGTATTTCATCCCCGTCCGGCCGTCGCCGAACGAGCCTCCAATGTAGCAGGCAAGTCAGGTGCGGCAAGAGATTTCCGCCGCCGGCCGGGGCCCCGCCGCTCCCGCCTTCCGGCCGTCCGCCCGAAAACAAACGCCGCCGCCGGCCCCGACCGCCCCCTGGGAGGCGATCGAAGCCGACGGCGGCCGAGAAGACTCACGCGGACGGTCGCGAGCGACCGGATCCGGGGGTTCAGTCGACGGCGCGTCCGAAGACGAAGATGCGGGCGTCGGCGTCGGAGGTGATCAGACGGAGGCGGGAGTAGATCTGGCCCTTCAGATCCGCCGGAATCGTCGCCTTCATCCGAATGGTCATCTTGGGCCCGAGCCGCTGCATCTCCAGCACGTCGAACTTGACGCGGCCTTCTTCGGTGAGCACCTGGAGCACTTTCGCCTCACGCGGGAACTTGTCGATCTCGATCTCGAATTCCTTCGAGGCCCCCGCCTTCACGTTGCCGATGAGCTCACGCTCGTTCACCCGCCAGGTGCGTCCGCTCCGGGCCGGCTGCGTCGACACGTGACGCACCATCAGATCGATCGCCGGCGCGCCGGGATGATCGCTCTCGAGCACCCAGTAGCGTGGCAGCTGATTGCCGTACGGCGTGAAGTCATAGGCGACCACGTACGAGGTGCGGGGCTCGTCGAAGTCGGGATCGAATCCGTCCGCGTACTTCACCGACTGCCCGTTGGCCGAAAGCAGCGAGAACGCACGGCCGTCGAGCGCTTCGACCCGCACCGTTCCCGTCATGTCCCGCTGCGCCCGGATGTAGCCGGGACGCGGGCGGACCGGAAGCGCGACTTCCAGCTTGTAGGTGACTTCCACCGGCTGCTGGTAGCCCTCGAACAGCACGCGCACGGTCGAGCTGCGGGGCCCGGGCGTCGCCCGTCCCTCGATCACCGCGGTGAGCGGCGCCGATTCGCCCGGCTCGATCGTCTTGCCGACGATGTCCTGCACCGCCGTGCACTTGCAGGAGGCCTGCGCCTTCAGCACCCGGACCGGGGTGTCGCCGGTGTTGACCATCATGACCGAACCGGTGACGTCCGCATCCGGCGCCACGATGCCGAAGTCGTGGACCGGACCGGGCGCGATGGAGATCGCGGGGGCGCCGGTGCTGGACGACCGTCGACGACGCGAAGGCGGCGCTTCGTCGGCCTGACCTTCCGGGGGCGTGGCCACGCCGCGCAACTCCGGCGGCAGGTTCTCCCAGAACTCCGGCGGCAGGTCCTTGGGGTCGATCTTGCGGATCGTCGATCCCTTGCCGTCATCCCGGACCTTTTCGGTCTTCTTGTCGGCCTGCCTGGTCTCGTCAGTCTTCGTCGGGGGCGCGTCGTTGGTCGACTGCGCCAGGGCGACGCCGCAGAGGACGCCGGCCGCGAGCACGGCCGTGGTCAGCCGGGGCAGAAACGGATGTGCCATGTCGTGATTCTCCTCGTTCTCAGTCGATGGAGGCCTCATTGTGTCGACGGCGCAACCATCGACCATACCGTTCGGTCTCGTGACGGTGGAACGGGGCAAACGCCCGAATGTTGCGTCATGCGTCGGAATTCCCCGATTCACCCGAGCCCCGCACGACCTCGACCACGCCGTTCACGGACGCCGACCCGAACATCTCCCGTTCGCCGTCCGGCCACGTGACCGCGATCCGGTCCACGATCGTCGCCTCGCCGAGGCCGACGTGGGCCCGCGGATCGTTCGACGCGGCGTAGCTCCAGCCGGCCCGGACCACGCGGCGCTGCGTTCGCCCGGCGGCCTCGACCTCGACGACCGCCCCGAGCGCATCCCGCCCGTGCTCGTCGACCGCCCGCACCATGATCCAGTTCCCGGGACGCGGCGTCACGTTCCGGAGCAGATTCGCCGGCCCGTCGCGATTGACCACGAGGATATCCACGCCCCCGTCGCCGTCGACGTCCCCGAACACGGCGGCCCGGCTGGTCAGCACCTCGACCGCCGTCGTCCCGCCCCGCGGCGTCACCTCGACGAACCGGCCGTCCGCCTGGCCGCGGAACAGCACGTTCGGCTCCGCGTACGGATCGGCCGCGTCCGAGTTGATGCGTCGAACGCCGCCGTTCGCCTGGTAGAGGTCGAGCCGCCCGTCGCGATCGAAGTCGACGAACCCGACCCCGAAGCGTGTGAAGCCGCGGCTTACGGAGCCGAGGCCGACCGTCATTGTGTCGTCGAGGAAATAGTCGCCCGCGTTGCGGTAGAACGAGTCGGTCTCGGTCTGGATATTGACGACGAGGAGGTCGAAGTCGCCGTCGTCGTCGAGATCCTCGGACGCCACCCCCATCCCGGCCTTGGCCTGGCCGCCGAGGTCCCGGGCGCAGCTGCGGAGCATCGCTTCGTCGACGAACGTGCCGTCGCCTTCGTTGATCCACAACTGGTTCGACATGCCGTCGTTGGCGACGAAGATGTCTTCGCGTCCGTCGCCCGAGAAGTCGCCGCAGATCACGCCGAGCCCGTTGCCGAACGCCTGGTCGATTCCTGCCGCAACCGTGACGTCCGTGAAACGGCCGTCGCCCTCGTTGCGGTACAGCACGTCGACGGCGGGCGCCTCGTAGTGATTCGGCGCGCAGTAGTCCTGGGCCCCGGCCGCGCCGTAGCACTCCCGTTCGGACCCGACGCTCCAGTAGATATAGTTCGTCACGAAGAGGTCGACATCGCCGTCCGCGTCGTAATCGACGAATGCGCAGCCGGCCCCCCATCCGTCATGGTCGACGCCGGCGTCCCGGGCGACGTCGGTGAACGTGCCGTCGCCGTTGTTGCGGAGCAGCGCGTTGGGACCGACGTTGGTGACGTAGAGGTCGACGTCGCCGTCGTTGTCGTAGTCGCCCGCGGTCACGCTCATGCCGTAGCCGCGATCACCGGCCCCGCTGCCGGCCGTGATGTCCTCGAACGTCCCGTCGCCGCGATTGCGGAAGAGCTGGTTCGGCGGCCGGTCCGCGGGATCGTCGACGATTCGTCCGGACTGCACGAGATACGCATCAAGGTCGCCGTCGTTGTCCAGGTCGAAGAGCGCGCCGCCGCCGCAGACGGTCTCCGGGAAGTAATACGTGTCCGCATCGCCGGACACGTGGCGGAAGTCGAGCCCGGCGCCCGGGGCGACGTCGACGAACCAGGGCGCGGCGTCGCGCGGCGTCGAGCCGGGCGTCGCGGCGACCGGGGCGGGATCGGCCGGGTCGCACCCGATTGCGACCAGCGCCGTCGCCGCGCCGATCGACGCGCCGATGCAAGTCAGGATTCGTCCGCGGAGATTCATTGCACGGACCTCAGTCGTTCGGCCGTCGCCCGCGCTGACGCCGCGCCCTCGGCGTCGCCCAGTTCGCGTCGCAGGTCGGCGAGGAGCGTCCAAGCACTGGTGTAGGACGGGTTGGACTCGACCGCGGCCTCGAGATGACGCACCGCCGCTTCGTAAAGGACGCGTTGTTCCTCGACGCTCGCGGCGTCGCCGCCCGCCGTGATCAGCGCCGCCGCGAGCGAGAGGCGGGCCGGATAGAACGACGGGTTCGTTCTCACGAGTTCGGTCATGAGTTCGATGGCGTCGTCAGCGCGTCCGACGGCGCGATACGCCGCCGCGAGGTTGCTCTGGAGCAGGGCGTTGTCGGGCTGCTGGCGACGAAGGGATTCGAGCGTTCGGATCGCTTCCTCGAGTTCGCCGCGCTGGGCCATCTCGCGGGCCGCGGTGAGTCGGCCGCCGAAACCGAGGGAGAAGGCGGTCGCCTCATGCCGCGTCGGATCCGCCCAGTGCGCTTCGCCGCGCCCCGCGAGCGCCATCGCGGCCCGGGCGTCGTCGTCGCGTCCGAGTCGGCGGTACGCGGCGCCGAGCAGCTGCCAACCGTAGGGCAGCGGCGCGCCGGCGTGGAGCGTGGGCTCGAGCAGCTCGACGACCGCCTCCGGCTGATTGCGGTGCAGGCACACCTTGGCGAGCCCGAGGAGGCCGCCGGGATCGCGGGGATCGGCGTCGATGGCTGATCGGAACGCGGCCTCGGCGGCGTCGATCCGGCCCTGGTCGAGCCGCCACAGACCAAGATGATGCCACGCGGGCGCGACGCTCGGATCGAGCCGGACGGCCCGCTCCATCGCGGGGATCGCGCGATCCACCTGCCCGAGGGCCCCCCGCATCATGGCCAGACGCAGCCACGCGGCGGGGTCGTCATCATCCAGCGCCGCCGCCTGCTGATAGCACGTCGCCGCGTGCCGGAAGACTTCCGCCCCCTCGTAGACGAGACCCAGTTTACGCCACGCGGCGGCGTTGCGGGGCGAGTTGAGAACCGACGCGTGAGCGCGCTCGATCAACGCCGCGACCTCGGCGTCGAACTGGTCGACATCCGGCGGCGCGGGCGGATCGATCACTTCCGGGCGTGCGGCGATCTGCAGGGACACAAAGACGAACAACACACAACCTGCCGCAGCGCCCGCCAACGTCAGCACGCGGGCGAGAGACATGCAGGAAACAGTATGCACGTCGATCGAGCGGAGCTCAATTCCCGGTCAGGATTCTGTTCGCCGACGGCGTCGGCCGGGCAGGGCCGCCCCGCACTCCGGGCAGCGGGCGTGATCCGCCCGGGAAACGTCGTACGCACACCCCGGACAGCGGCCCCGCACGAGGCGCCACCCCCGCCGTCCCTCCAGAAACGCGAGCAACGGCCCCGTCCACAGGACCGTGAAAATGGCGGTGTTCACGACCAGTCCGGTCCACAGCGGCCGCCACGGCAGCATCACCGCCAGCATCGGGGCCCCGCCCCGGGTCAGTGCTCGGCGCGGCAGCCCGGTCCGCAGACCGCCGTAGACCTCGTCCACCAGCACGAGATGCTCCGACCACAAGGCCGGACGTGGCCAGCCGTACGCTTCCACGACCCGTACCTCCTGCCGCACGCCTCGGTTCGCGTACCCGTCCCGGGGCGACTCCAGTCCCGTCCACGGAGCGAGCATGCGGATGAGATCCTCCGGACGCCGATCGTCGGACGAAAAGGACGGCGCCCGCCGGTGCCGAATCGAACTCCACGCCACGCCGAACGGATGCTCGTACCGCCCGACGTGCCACTCCGACGTCGGCGTCTCGCGGACCGCGCCGACACCGGCGGCGGGCCGATCGAGGTACGGGTGGCCGAACGCGGCGGCGGACCAGGCGACCGCGACCGTCGTGCCCAGCCCCAGTGCGATCAGGGCCGCCATGATGATCGTGCCGCGCATCAGACCGCGCCGGAGGCGGCGATCGGGATGGAGGTCGGCGTCTGGCACGTGGCGATTCTCGCGTGCCGCGTCGCGTTCGTCATCCGGAACGCGGCGGCGGGATGGAAAAAGCGGCCGACGTCCGAAGACGCCGGCCGCAAGGTCCGTCGAGGGTATTGGGATTTCCCGCCGCCTGCATTCAGGGACGGGCGTCCCGTCGGTCAGTTCGACCGGATGTACATGGCGTCGAGCGCACGTTCGATGCGGTCGTGGGCCTCGGCGAGGTGGCCGAGGGTGTACCGATCCAGATCGTCGCCATGATCCTCGAGCAGTTCGCCCATCTGGTTGTGAAGCTCACGAAGATCAAGGGTGACGAGGTTGGAGACGGTCTTGCCCGCCGCGCCCCGCATGCCGTTGCCGGTGGCGAGGGCGATCATGCGGTCGAGGTACTCCCGCTGCAGATTGCGGCGGAAGTTGGTGATCATCGGGTTGCGATCGTCGTAATCGCCGTTGGGGTTGCTGTCGAGTTCGAGCCACGCGGCGTCGCGGACGGCCGCGAGGAGTTCGGGCAGGGTCAGCATGTCGTCGTCGCCCGCGAGGAACTCGTTGTCGTACACGCGTCGAAGCGTGGTCGGGTTGAGCAGCATGGTCATGACGGAGGCCTGCACGCCCATGATGCGGTCGCTGACGTTCCACGTCGGCTCATCACGCCAGCCCGAGTTGAGCCGGTCGATCGTCATGTGCTGGAGCAGCTCCGGCGAGAGGCCGAACGCATCGTCGAAGAACGTGTTCGCGATGACGAACTCGAGCGCCTCGCGCTGCTTCTCGACCTCGACCGGGGTCACGGGCGCGGCGCCGTCGGCGTCGCCCTTGCGGAGTCGCTGGACATACGCGCCGCCGATCCAGTTCGCCATCATCGCGACGACGTTGGTGTGCTGGCTCAGCGTGATGCCGTATCCGCGGCGGGCCTTGGCCCACGAATCGCCGTCCTTCACGAAGCGGTCGAGGATCTGCTCGCGATGGTAATCCACGAGACGCATGGTCGATTCGGCGTACTCGATGGGGTTCGAGCTGAAGTCATACCGTCGGGCGAGCGGGTCGGGACCGGTCGTGTCCTCGTCGGAGCCGAAGGGAAGCATGTCCTCGCCGACGCGGCTGAGCACCTTCTTCGGATCGTCGAAGGTGTAGCCGTACTCGATCGCCCAGTAGTCGTACGGGCCGATGCCGATCATGGCGTAGTCGCCCTGCATCGGACCGTCGTCCATGTTGATGTTGACCGGGGAGTAGTCCATCACCGAGGCGGTGAACGGCTTCGAGCCCTTCACGTCTTCGGAGTTGATCTCCTCCATCGAGTAGATGCTGGACGCCTTGAAGTTGTGACGCAGGCCGAGCGTGTGGCCGACTTCGTGGCAGACGAGATCGGCGAGCATCGGACCGGCGAACCACTCCGGAATGCCGTCGAGCATGTCGCCTTCCTGCTCCGCGTCGTCGAAGTTGAGCATGGAGAGGTGCAGGGCCATCAGCGACATGTCCATCGCCTTGCCTCGCGACGCCATGCACTCCCACTCGCGTCCGACGTGCAGGTGGTCGTTGGTCTCGTGCCCGTGGTCATGGTTCGGGTCGCTGCAGACGTGCGTCTTCGCCGCCGCCATCGCCTTGAGCTCCGCCTCGACCTCGGCCCGACGCTCCGGCGCCGCGAGACGCACCCGCGGATCCCACTGCGGGTTCTGTTCGAGCCACGCGATGGTCTCGTCGTCGAAGTTCTCCATCGCGACCTGCGGGAGCAGCTCGTTCGCCTGGTACCAGAAGTGCCGGATCCAGCCGTCGGTAAGCACGATGTCGGCGTCGAGAATCTGGCCGGTCATCGGATCGACGCGGCTCGGACCGATCGCGGTGCCGACGTTGTTGTTCAGCCAGCGGAGGAAGTTGTAGCGGACGTCCTCCGGATCCTTGTCCATGTGGGCGCCGGTCGACTTGTCCTGGTAGCGGACCTCGATCGCGTTGGCGATGCCGATCTGCTCGAAGGCGTCGTTCCAGTACAGCACGCCCTCCCGCACCCAGCGACGGTAGCGGACCGGCACCGTGTGGTGGACGTAGAAGATGATGGGCTCCTTGGGCGGGCTCATCTTGAGCTTGGGGTCCGCCTTCTGGAGGTGCCAGCGGTTGATGTAGTGCACGCTGACCTTGTCGTCCTGGTACTTGCCGAGATCCTGGTAGGACGTCGTGAAGTAGCCGATCCGCTCATCGGCGCGGCGGGGCTTGTAGCCCGTCTTGCCCGGCGCCTTGCTGATCGAATACGAAAACACCTTCAGCTGACCGCCCGCCGTCGGCGCCTCGAAGGACAGCTCGACGTTCTGCGGGAACGCCTTCGCCTTCGTGACCTTGACCAGCCGCGGATTGATGCCGGCGGCGAGACCGCCGTAGAACCGGCTCGCCTGGCCGACCAGCATCGCGTCCAGATCGATCACCGGCTGACCGGACGGACCCATGCACACGATCGGGAGGTCGAGCAGCACGCGGTCCGTGAAGATCGTCTCGATCGAAGCCTTCGATTCCTGATCACCCGTCGAGCGGGTCCCGAGATTCGGGAGGCAGAGGGCGAGCCGCTTGTCGTAGCGCTTCCAGTAGGTGTAAAGGTCGCCGGCGTGACGACCGGCGAATCGTTCGCCGTACGGAAGCGTCATGGCGAAGAAGTGCTTCTGACGCTCGTAGCCGCGCGGCAGCTCGGCGAGGACGTCGCCGGTCTTGTTGTTGACCCAGATGCCGTAGAAGGTCTTGCCCTCGGTGGTGCTGACGACGCGTTCGTAGCCGTCGCTGACCTTGTCGAAGGGCGGGAAGTCGGGCTTGCCGCGATCCTGGGCGGTCGCCGCGCCGGCGGCGACAAGGGCCAGGGCGGCCGCGGCGAGTCCGAGGCGGGTCCGCCGGCGGGGGCTCTCGGGGGTGGTGGTCATGGTGTTCACAACTCCTCTGCGGATATCGAAATCGCCGAGCGGGGCTCGGGCGCGGGCCGGAGGGACGGCCGACCGTGGTGCACGGCGGCGGCCCGATAAAAAGACCTGAACCATGGGCGCCACGGGGGTCGTGGACCGACCGCCGCCCATCGTCTTATCGACTGATACTAGGTACCGACACCAGCCCCCGAGGTGGCGGCGGCCGGGAAAAATGCCGTCGGCGGCCCGCCTCGCCGCCGCTCGCCCGGGCCCCGCCGCCGCGCGTCAGGCACGGGGGCCGGGCGTTCGACAGGAGCAGTCTCGTCGCCCCCCGATCTGAACCCCGTCGTCACACCGCCGGTCCGCCCCCGTCGCTGATCTCGAGCCGACGACGAAACGCCTTCTGAAACAGCTTTCTCTTTCGCGCGGCCCCCCAGAGGTTGACGTCGGGCCGGGACTTGGTGCACACCTCCAGACCCAGCGTGGTCTTGCCCTTCGGACGCAGCCGCAGATCCACGATGTCCTGCGTATGCGTCCGGTCGAGCCCGTCCGCGACCCGCAGCACGCCGGCGAGCCGACGCACCGCCATCTGGTCCGCGGGATCGAGCCGCGCGAAATTGCCGTGCTTCTTCTTCGGCCGCGCCCGACGGTGGTACCGGGCGACGTTCGCGATGACGGCCCGCTCGCGATGCGTGAAGCCCGGCAGCTCGCTGTGCATGATCATGTGGTAGCTGTGCTTGTGGTGCTTCGCGTAGTTGATCGCGTAGCCGACGTCATGGAGCACCGCGGCCGCTTCGAGCAGCTCCCGATGCTGCGGCGACGACCACGACCGGCCGGGATCGTCCGTGATCGCGGCGAGCTGATCGAACAGCCCCAGCGCCAGCTTCGCCACGTGTTCCGAGTGCGCGCGTTCGTACCGGCACGACTCCGCAAAGCGTCGCACCGCCCGCAGGCGGTCAAGCGGCTCCGCCCCGCTCCGGGGTCGGGGGCCCGGCCGCATCTCGTCAATGACGCTGAGCAACACCCCGTCGCGGATGCCGCGATCGTGCACCCGGAGCGTGTTGATCTTGAGGCGGGCCATGATCGCGTCGACGATCGCCACGCCGGCCACGATGATCTCGGCGCGATCGGGGTTGAGTCCGGGCAATCGGCGCCGCTCGCGGACCGTGAGGTTGCGAAGCCGGAGCAGCATGTGGTGCACATCGGAGTGGTGCATCTCGTAGCCCCGCACCGACTGATCCGCGAACGCCTCCCCCGAACCGACCTCGGTCGTCCGCTGCATCATCATGCTCGCCATCGACGTGAAGGTGCCGCCGGTGCCGATGAGAAGCTGCAGCGGGCCCTCCGGCTTCGGCACGAGATCGTCGAGCACGTTCCGAATGAACTCGCGGAGCCGATCGAACGAGGCGATGTCGTCGCCGGGAAACGCCTCGGTCAGCCGGACCGCCCCGAGCGGCGTCGGGTGGATCTGCTCGATGACCGGACCGGAACAGGTCACCAGCTCCGTGCTCCCGCCGCCGATGTCCGCCACCGCCCACCGGATGTCGCGGATATCGAACGCGTGCACCACGCTGCGGTGCGCATACCGCGCCTCCTGCTCGGAACTGATGACCTCGAGATCGACCCCCGCCTGCTCCCGGACCAGATCGACGAACGCGCGGCCGTTCTCCGCCTCCCGCACGGCGCAGGTGCCGATGACCACGAGACGATCGACGTTGTACCCCTCCGCGATCCCGACCATCCGCTGAATGGCCGTCGCCGCCCGCGCGATCGCGTCGTCAGCCATGCGTCCGGTGCGGCTCATGCCCGCCCCCAGCCGCGCCAACTCCTTTTCATCGTCGAGCAGACGGTAGCCCCCGTGCTCGTCCAGTTCGGCGACGATCAGTCGGATGGAGTTCGTCCCGACATCAATGGCGGCGATCCGCGGATTCATGTCGCCATGGTAGCCCATGGACCGACGCGGCGCGCCGCCCCGGACGCGGTCTTCACGATCTCGAAACGAATCAGGATCCGGCGGTCACCGTCACCGAGCCGTTCGACGTCGAGACGGTCGACTCCGCCCCGCCCTCTCCGACCGTGGCCCGCCCGTGACGCTTGCCCAACATCTCGACCGCGGCCATCCGATCGCCCTTCATCGACATCGAACCATTGGACGTCCGGGCGTCAATGACGCCGTGAAAGCCCGAGCCGACCCGGATCCTCACGCCGCCGTTCGAGGACGACAGCGCAAACGGACCCGACTGCTCCCCCTGCAGCTTCAGGTTGATCGAACCGTTCGAGGATGACGCCTTGATCGCACCGGAGACATCCTCGAAGACGAGGCCGCCGTTGCTCGTGTCCGCCACGATCGATCCGTCCAGCCCCACGACCTCGATCCGCCCGTTCGACGTGTCGATCCGGACGTCGCCGGTCTGCCCGACCACCGTCACCGCGCCGTTCGACGTGTCGATGTCCGACGGGGCCGACAGACCCTCGATACGGACGCCGCCGTTCGACGTCCGAATGATCGCCTCGCGCCAGCCGCGCGGCGTCCGCACCGTGAACGACGCGCCGTCGCCGTTGCGGAAGCCCTCGGGAAACGCGGTCGAGATCGACACCGTCGACCCCTCGCTCGCCACCAGCACCTGCGCCGACGCGACCCGCGCGTCCGCTTCCGCCTGGGTGGCCGCCCGGGCCCGGAGCTTCGCCACCACCGCGACAGCCGTCAGCGTGTCGTCCTCGAGCACCGTGATCGCGCCGTTTCGACTGATGATCTCCAGCGTCTCGCCCTGCGGCGCATCCAGCGACAGGGTGACCGAACGCTCCGACTTGACGCCGCCGCAGCCGACGAGCAGAACGACCGCCAGCATCACGACCGCGAGGCTCCAGAATTTCGCACGCATGGGTGTCTCCTTCGGGTCCGAACGGATCGCGCGGGCCCATCTCTGTCATTGGGACGTCGCGGCGTCCGCTTTCAGCCGCCCCGGCCCCGCGTCTGATCACGCACGGCGTCGAGGGTGAGGATCTCGCCGATCAGATGCGCGGCGAGGAACGCGGTGATTCCGGCCGGGTCCCGGTCCGGGAGCACTTCCACCAGGTCCGCGCCGACGAGGTTGACGCCCGCGCACCGCCGGATCAGCGTCAGGGCCTCGATCGACGTGAAGCCCCCGACGTTCGGCGTGCCCGTCCCCGGCGCGTAGGCCGGATCGACGCAGTCGATGTCGAACGTCAGGTACGCCTCGTCCTCGCCGAGCCGATCGAGGAAGCCCATGATCCGCGCCACCCCGTCGCCCGCCCGCCAGTCCTCGTAGGTGACCAGTTCGACGCCCTGCTCCCGGCCGTAGTCGAGATCGGTCGCGGTGTTGAGCGGACCGCGAATACCGACCGACAGCATCCGCTTGGGATCGATGATCCCGTCTTCGATCCCGCGAATGAACGGCGACGCGTGCGTCCACTTCTCCCCCCACGCCGTATCGACCGTGTCGAGGTGCGCGTCGAAATGCAGGAGGGCCAGGCCGCCCGCCGGCCGCCCGCGACGCTCCCACGTCGCCCGAATGTTCGCGTACGCGATCGAATGATCGCCGCCGATCGCAAACAGCTTCGTCCGATCGGGATCGCCGATCGTGTGCGCAAACGCGACCACGGCGTCGAGCGTCTCCCGGCAATCGTACGGCCGCACCGGGGCGTCGCCCGCGTCGGCCAGCGACAGCGCCTCCGCAATGTTCACATCGAACTCGAGATGGTACGGCTTGAGATACTGCGACGCGTCACGCACCGCCCGCGGACCAAATCGGCCGCCCGGCCGGAACGTCACGCCGCCGTCGAACGGAACCCCGTAGATCGCCCAGTCGACCGGCTGGTGCGCGGCGTCGACATCGCCGAGACGCGGATAGCGGCCGAAGGTCGTCAGGCCGGCGAAGCGCGGCGTCTCACGGGCGTTGGGCAGATTCGTCGGCATGGGCGACATCGTCGCCGCCCGGGCGAAAAACGCAAGTCCGCCCCGAGGCTCTCACGGTGCGTGACGCAAGAACATCAGTGGCGAAAGTCGCTCAGGCGTCGTCGCCCGCCCAGTCGTCATCCCACGTCATGCCGGCCGGCACGGCCGCGTCCTCGCCCGATTCGACCATGTTCGCCACGGGATACGCGCAGTACTCCGCCGCGAACGCCGCGGCGGGCCGGTGGTTGCCGCTGATCCCCAGGCCGCCGAAGGGAAGCTTGCTCGACGCGCCGGCGGTGCCGGTGTTCCAGTTGATGCAGCCGGCGTTGACGGCGTGGAAGAAGGTCTCGAACGCGGTCTCGTCCTGCGTGAAGATCGACGCCGCGAGCCCGAAGCGAGTCGCGTTCGCCTGCTCGATCGCCGCGTCGAGATCGTCAACCACCGTCACCTGTGCGATCGGCCCGAAGATCTCCTCGTCGCGATCCGGGGAGAAGCCGTCGACCTCGATGACGCCCGGCGTGATGAACGCCCCCGGCCGGTCCATGGCGGTCGACTCCACCACCACCCGTCCGCCGGCCGCGACCAGCGCGGCCTGCGCGTCCAGCACCTGCGTGAGGCCCGCCTCGGTGGCGAGCGGTCCCATGAACACCGGGTTCTCCGAACGCCCCGGACCGATGATCAGGGTGGACGCCATCTGCGCGAGGGCGGCGATGAAGCGATCCGCGACCTCCCGATGCACGATGATCCGGCGAGTGCAGGTGCAGCGCTGCCCGGTGGTGGCGAATGCGGCCCGCGCGCACTCGATCGCGGCCTGCCGGAAGTGCGCATCCGGCAGGATCACCGCGGGGTTGTTCCCCCCCATCTCCAGAGCGAGCATCCGCCCGGGACGATCGAGGTTCGCCTCCATGATCCGACGGCCCACCGGCCAGGAGCCGGTGAACAGGACGCCGTCGATGTCGTCATGACTGACCAGCGCGCTCGCGACATCCGCCTCGCCCTGGATCACGTTGAACACGCCCTTCGGCACGCCCGCCTCGTGCATCAGCTCCGCCAGCAGTTGGCCGACGGCGGGCGTCTTGTCCGAGGGCTTGACCACGACGGTGTCGCCCATCAGCAGCGCGGGCACGAAGTGACCGTTGGGAAGGTGGGCGGGAAAGTTGAACGGTCCGATCACGGCCAGCACGCCGTGCGGCTTGAAGCGGCAGCGGCCGACCCGGCTGTCGTTGATCGGGACCTCGTATTCGGCCACCCGACCCATGCTTTCCGAGCCGAGCGTGATCTCGACCTTCGACCCCAGCGCGTTCGCCTCGAACCGCGACTCCGCCAGCGTCTTGCCCATCTCGTCGGTGATGACGCCGGCGATCCGCTCCACGTGCTTCCTGGTCGTCTCCGCCCACGCCCGCAGCACCGCGATCCGCTCGTCGATCGGCGTCGCGGACCAGCCGGGCAGCGCGGCCCGGGCCGCCGCGACCGCCGGATCGACATGATCCACCGTCGGCGTCCCCGACCACACGACCGCCTCCGGATCGGCGGGATTGGTCGACACGAGGCCGTCGCCGGCGATCGTCTCGAAGGACCCGTTGATGTAGTTGCTGCTCGGCTGCGAAAACGCGTCGGTCATGACGTCGACTTCTTCCTCTTCTTCTTCGTCTTCGTCTTCTGCGTTGACGACGCCTTCTTCGACGAACGACGGCCCGACGATGACTTCTTCGAGCGCCCGGTTCGTTCCGACGAGGACGCCTTGCGGCCGTTGGCGGTGGTCTTGCCGGCGGACCGTCCTGACGTGCGCTCCGGTTGGAGCGGCGTCACCCAGAGTTCATCACCCTTCTCGGCGTCGATCAGTCCGGCGCTCTTCCGGGGCAGGGTGATCGTCCCGCCGTCCTTCGGCGCGCTGTACCGCGTGCGGACCGCACGAAAGCCGCGCTCGGGACTGAAGTGGCTCACGATGCCCAGGTTCGCATACGTTCCGCCCGCGCCGTTGAAGGTCACGGCCCGCGTGGCCTTCACCAGCGAGATCTCGTCGACGGTCGCTTCGAGATAGGGGCCGCCGTCGAAGGGATCGATCTGGCCCTTGTACTCGAAGCCGAGTTTCTCCAGCATCGCCCGCGCGGGCTCCGTCTCGGGTCCCACCGCCCCGATCAGCTTGCGGGCCTCGGCCGGCAGCAGCGAGATGTAGATCTCCTCGCGCGGCATGAGCGAGATGATGAACTCCTTGGAATGCTGGCAGAACATGTCCGCCTCGGAATAGCCGAGATTGATGAACCGTCGGCCCAGGTACTCCCAGAGCAGGTTGCTGCTCGTCGGCGTCAGCGCGCCCATCATTTCCGCGATCATGCGATCCGCGAACCACGCCCGCTGTCGCCCCATGAAATGGAACCGAACGAGGCTCAGAAAGGACCCGAGACGCTCCCGGTGGCGACGGTACGACGGCGACAGAATGAGTCCGCCGATCTCGCTCGGCCCCGTCTCGTCCGTGCCGAACTGCAGGGTGACGTGCACCTGGCCGGTCTGCAGGTCATGGCTGTACATCTCCCGCCGGCGCACCTGGAAGTACGTGTGCGGTCGACCGGGCCAGGAGATGCACGACATCACGGACGACGTGCCGATCACGTTGCCGGTGTCGACATCCTCGAGGATGAATGTGAACTGACGCTCGCGCTCGTCCTCCATCCGCCCGGCGAAGCTCGTACGCGACCGCTGGACCTTGTGCGCGATGATCGCCGGATCGGCCGGAAGATTGATGAAATGCACCATCTTCGCGAGCTTCAGCAGCGACGCCGCATCGTCGAGTTTCGCCTGTCGGATGACGAACATGCCGTCGTCCCGTCCTTTCCGCCCCGCCGGCGCCCGTGAACTCAGCCTTCCGCCGCGACCCGGGCCATCGCCCGCTCGACGATCTCGAAGATCTCATCGAACCGCTCGATCGGCATCACGCCGACCGGCGGGAGGAAGCGGATGTGGAACGGTCCGTGTCCGCAGTAGAACCCGATGACGCCTTCGTCGAACATCGTGTGCAGCAGCTTCGTGACCCGCGCCTTGTCGCCGCCGAACGGCGTGAACCGGCACATGCCGCCGACGCCGCCGAGGAACTGCGTACTTTCGGTCCCGTCGTCCATCATCGCCGGCGGGAACCACTCGGGGCGACGGTCGATCAGCTTCTGGGCGGCCGTCCGGAACGCCGCGTGCAGTTTCGCGTTCCGTCCGTCCGGTCCGTAGTAGCCGCCGTCGCGCATCCGCTCGAGCACCCGCCGACCAACGCGGAGTCCCGCCGTCGACCCGATGAAAGTGCCGCTCAGCAGGCCCGGCTTCGGGTTGTACTGCTCGGTGAACACCGCCGCGCACACCTGGCTCATCTTCCCGATCGTCGCCACATCGACATACTCGCCGAGCCCGAGCTGCTGGAAGTGGAACATCTGCTCGGTGCGCCCGAAGGTCTGCACCTCGTCCGACCACACCCCGATGCGGTTCTCCTTGCAGAGCTGCAGCATCGGTTCGAAGAACTCGCGGGTCGCGGTGTTGAAGCCGCCCTCGCCCTGCACCGGCTCCATGATGAAGCACGCGTGCTGACGCGGATAACGGCGGATGTACGTCTTGAGCTGGTCCAGCGCCCGCTTCGACGACCCCTCGGGATCATGATGGTCGTAGAACGGCAGGTAATCGACATGCGTGTTCAGCGGAATGCCGACCCGGCCGCCCGCGGAGTCGCCGATCTGGGCCATCGTGGTCGAACGACCCATGAAGCAGTGCTCGAACGCGATCACCCGCGACGCGGGCTGGTTGCGCTGGAAGCAGATCTTCAACGCCGACTCGTTCGCCATCGCCCCCGAGTTCGTGATGAACGCGTGCGCGATGTGCGAGCCCTTCGACGCCTCGCCGACCACCGTCTCCATGAAGGCGATTGAGTCGGCGTTGTACTGCAGGTTGCCCTGCATGAGAATGTCGCTCGTCGCCGCCTGCAACGCGAGTTCGATCAGCTCGAGATCCGAATGACCGAACATGTGCACGCCGATGCCGTTGATCAGATCCCACTTGACCGAACCATCGACCAGCTCCACCAGGGCGTGATGACCGACGCCCGAGCCGACGTACGGGAACAACGCCCCCCGCCCCTTCACCGGCGCCAGACGGTCGAGCCACGACTGCAGCGTCTCCCGGTGGGCGTCGTCGAGCGGCCCCCGCGCCGCCGTCAGCGACGACTGGGCGGCCTTCACCGCGGCGACGATCTGCTCGATCGCCGCCCCCACGGCGGAACTGTCGTGCAAGGTGGCGGCGGCGGTCTGCAGAGCGGTCGGCGAGGTCATTTCTCTCGTTCCAGATCAGGGTTTATCGGACGCCCATGCCGCCCGCGACGACGCCGGCGGACCAGGACCCGTATGGTAGCCCAACCCGTCGTCGCCTTCCCGATATCGACAAAAACACGCCCCGACGCCGCTGCCATCGGCGACACTGGGCGGAAGCGCTCCCCCCATCCGGAGATCATCGCCATGTCGTCCCCCACGATCTACTCGGGCGTCTTCGCTGCGCTCGTCGCCAGCTTCATCACGTCCGCCGTCTCCGCCCACCCCGGACCCGGTCTCGTGGCGGACCCGGACGGCGTGATCTGGGCGACGCACGGCCCCTCGCACCGGATCTGGCGTGTCGACGCGGACGGCCGCGCGACCGTCGCCCATCAGGGCCGGCTCGACCGCGGCGCCCTTCGCGTCCCCCACCATCTCGTCCGGGGGCCGGACGGACGCCTCTACACCGCGGGCGACGACGGGATCGTCTGGCGGCTCGAACCCGACGCCGCGCCGATCCGCACCTGGCCCCCGCCCGGCGCGCCCGGCCGCTTCGGCTTCGGCGGCGACCCCTTCACGATCGCACCGGACGGCGCCTTCATCAGCGTCGCGCCCCGCGGACCCGATGATCCCCCGCAGGATCGCGCGCTGGCGCGCTTCCGACGGGACGGCGTCGCGTCGCCGTTCCCCCCCGCCCACGCCGACCCCGCCCCCTTTCATGATCTCGGCTGGGCCGACTTCGCGTGGGGACCCGACGACAGCCTCTACCTGACTGACGACGGACGACTCGTCCGACGCGTCACGCCCGACGGGACCATCGAAACCATCGCCGGCGGGTCGGAGCGCGGCAGCGTCGACGGCCCCGGATCCGACGCCCGCTTCCAGCGGATCGTCGGCATCGCGGTCAATCGCGAAGGCGTCATCATCGTCGCCGACCTCGAAGCCGACCGCATCCGACGCATCACGCCCGACGGCCAGGTCGCCACCCTCGCCGGAACCGGCGAACGGGGCGGCGCGGACGGGCCCGCGAACGAAGCGACGTTCGATCAGCCCGTCGGCGTCGCGTTTGCCCCTGACGGCGCGGTGATCGTCCTCGAAGCCTGCAACTTCGGCGACCTGCTTCGGGTGCGACGGATCAGTCCCGCCGGCGTCGTGTCCACCATCGCGGCGATCGAGGATCCCTGATCAGGACGCCGTCGGCGCGCCGAGGCGCGACAGGAAGACCGCCATCAGTTGCGCCCGCTCGACGAGGCTGGCGATCTCGATGAACTCGGTCGGCTGGTGGAGGTCGCCGCCACGCACGCCGAGCGTGTCGATCGTCGGCAGTCCCGCCCCCTGCAGGATGTTGCCGTCGCAGACGCCGCCCGTGCTGGCGAACGGGAGCGATTGCCCGAGATCCTCCGCCGCCTGCCGCGCCCTGAGCGCGAGCGCCTCGACGTCAGGGATGAGGGGCTTGGCGGGACGCGACCACGCGCGATGGACGACGACCCTGGGCATGGCGTCCTCGTCAGTCGCGAACGCCTCCAGCGCCGCCGCGAGTTCATCACCCTGCTCCGGCGTCTTGAACCGAACGTTGCCCCAGCACGCCGCGTAGTCCGGCACCGCGTTCGTCACGGTTCCGCCCTGGATCGGTCCGACATTGACGATCTTCCCGGCGTCGGCGTCGGCGAGCACGGCGACATCAAGGAGGATCTTCGCCAGTGCGTTCACCGCGCTGACGCCGTCCGCGAACGCGCGGCCCGCGTGCGCCGACTTCCCGAACACCTCGATCATGAACTGGCCTGATCCCAGACGCTCGACCGCCAGCGATCCGTCCGGAAGCGCCGGCTCGGTCGCAATGCCGTAATCGTGCTTCGTCGCCTGATCCCGGAGCGCCGCCGCGCTGTGAAATGATCCCGTCTCTTCATCGCTGTTGAGCAGCACCGTCCAGTTGATCTCGACGCCCTCCGCCGCGAGCGCTTCGAGCGCCGTGATCGCAATCAGCACGCCGCCCTTCATGTCCACGACGCCCGGCCCGATCGCGAACCCTTCATCATCAGGTCGGTGCTTCACCGTCTGGAACGAGCCTCGTGGATCGTGCACGGTGTCGAGGTGTCCGGCGATCAGGATGCGCGGCCCGTCGCCCCCCGACGCGCGGGAGGCGATGACCGTCGGCGGCGAGGCGGACGGATCGGTCGCATGGGTCCGCGGGTAGGTCAGCCAGTCGGGACGCGGGTCGCCCGGCTCCAACCGCACATCGGCGCCCAGCGCTTCGAGACGCTCGATCATGATCGCGCGGTAGTTGTCAAGCCCCGGCGTGTGGCCGCTGCCGGTCGGGATCGCAACGTGATCGCACAACTGCTGAAAGAGCGACGTCTCCTGCGCGGCGATCCGCGTGCAGAGCCGCTGTTCGAGTTCGTTCAGACGCATCGACGTGGGGGTTGAGGACATGCGCACAAGGATAGCGAATCGTTACGTCCGGTTCGGCACGCCGACGGCGCCTCGATCGAGTTCGCGGGCGGGTCCCGTCATCAGCGTGCGTCCCTCGGGCGTGACGTCGATCGCCAGTTCTCCGCCGGGGACGGCGACCACGACCGAGGCGTCGACGCGGTCGACTCGGTGCAGCACCGTTGCTGCGGCGCACGCCCCGGAGCCGCACGCCGCCGTCGCCCCCGCCCCCCGCTCCCAAGACCGCATGACGATGCGGGTGCGATCGACGATCTCCACCGCCTGCAGATTGATGCGATCGGGGAACGCAGGATGGCGCTCGACCACGGGCCCGATGCGGGCGAGGTCGATCTCGGCGACCCGTTCGACGATCCAGATCGCATGCGGATTCCCGACGACGGCGAGTTGAACCGTCAGCGTGGCGTCGCCGGCGAGATCGATCGTCACGGCGCCGTCGGACGCGATGCGAGCGCGGTCGCGATCGAGACCAACGGCGTCGGGTCCGACATCGACGTAGCCCATGTCGACCTCGACCATGTCGTCGTCGCCGCGTCGGCCCCGATGCCGCACGACGACCGGTCCCGCCCCCGTGTCGATGAAGAAGGGTTGATCGGGAGGCGCTTCGCCCGCGTCGACGAGCATCATCGCGACGCCGCGCAGCCCGTTCCCGCACATCTCCGCCGCCGAGCCGTCCGCGTTGTAGACATCGACGCCGACGACGGAGGGGGCGTCGGAGTCGGGGTGATCGAGGACGAGCAGACTGTCCGCGCGAATGTCGTCGCGTCCGCACACGTGGGCGGCGATGCGGGACCGTTCGGACGAGGCGGCGGGCAGGAGTCCGCCCCGGGCGTCCACGCACGCGAGTCGGTTGCCGGCGCCGTCGAGCAGAACGTACGGAACCTGGATCATGCGGGACGCTCCCTTGTCGACGGGATGTGCTGCACTTCGATGCGGGTCGGCTCCGGCTCGGCCCGCCACGGCGGACGCCACCCGAGCATCTCGGCCCCGGCCCACGCGCCGAGCACCAGCAGCCACGACGCCGCGACCCGCTTGATCCACCGCACCTGCCGGTCGACCGCGAGTTTCGTCAGCGGCTGGCCCGTGATCGAGCGCAGGTACGTGCGGCGTTGGGCGATCGACCCGTGGCGCCAGCTCCAGCGGTCGGCGTCGATCGCGTTCAGCTCCGCCACGGCGGTCAGGGCGTCGCTCATCGTCTCGACCGCGACGTCGTCGACCGCGAGCTCCGCCTCGTGCGGGGCGTTCATGCCGCTGAGGTGCTGGACCGCGAAGACGTCCGCCTGCCGTTCGAACCGGCGGGAGATCCAGCCGAACCCGAGGAGCGTCAGGGCCGCCGCCCCCCCGATCAGGGCGAGGTCGATCCACTGCTGCGTCGCCGCATCGATCACCTCCGTGTCGGTCGCCCATGCGGTCGCGATGAAGACGACATCGACGAGCAGCAGCGACGCGGAGATGACGGCGAAGAGCCCGACGAGCATCCACGGCATGTGTCCGCGCCGAACGTGTCCGATCTCATGGGCCATGACGGCTTCGATCTGGCGGGGCGGCATCGTCTGCAGCAGCGCATCCGTCATCAGGATGTACCGCACGCCCCGCATGAAACCCATCACCGCCGCGTTGATCATCACGCCGCCGGTGTTCCAGATGAACAGCTCGCGCACCCGGACCCGATGCCGCCGGCACGCGTCGAGCAGACGTTCGCGGAGCGGCCCCGTCGGGAGCGGCCTGACATCCTGCAAGGCCACGACGATCACCGGCGCGATGAGCAGCACCACGAGCGCGGCGGCGGTCGCCGCGAGATCGATCACATCAGGCGTCGCCCCCGGCCACACCTTCGGGCCGACGACCCGCAACGTCTCGGAGACGGCGACGATGATCAGCAGCGGGACGAGCGTGAGCAGGACGTGCAGACGAATCTGCAGCGCGACGTAGCCGCGCAACGTGAGCATGTCGAAGATCGGTCGTCCTTCGTCGAGCAGTCGGACGAGCAGGCTTTCGCGGAGTCGGCGGTCGATGCGGTAGTAGCTCGCCCAGCTGAGGCTGACGGCGATCAGTGCGGGAAGGATGCAGATCAGCTCGTCGACGAGGATGAGATCGCCGGTGACGCCGCGCACGAGCTGAAGCCAGCCGAAGCAGAGGACGGCGAGGAGGTGCTGAACGAGGGTGAGGATCCGCGCCGCGCCGAGGACGCGTTCGGCCCGGCGGATCCAGCGGGGATTGCGATCCGCAAGCAGCCGACGGTGAGCGCGACGCATCGCCAGCTCCACGCCGCCGGCGAGGAGGATGAAGGGTCCGAGCGACGCCAGCAACGCGGCCCACCCGGCGCACCACGGCGCGCCGGGCGGGGTGACGCCGGCGTCGGCCAGCATGACCGCGGCGACGAGCAGGATGGGCAGGATGTGCGTCATGCGGCGCGGGTCGATCCCGCGGGCGGGCGACCGTTCGTGAAGACGCGCGGCATCACGGGCGACGGATCTCGCCGAGGTCGACGATCACGTTGCCGTGTCGGTAGTAGTCGACGTTCATGGTGTCGCGATCGATGAAGGTGAAGACCAGGCAGTTCGCCCGCTGCAGCTCCGCGTACTGCGCATCGCCGAAGCCGGGCCCGGCGTACTCGGCGTTCTGGTGCTCCTGCGCGTGGTAGTGCATGTGGAAGAGACCGGTGTAGCCGCGCTCGATCATCGCGAACGGCGCAATGAACTTGACGTCGCTCTGCCGTTGACGCGGGTAGAACTCGATGAGCTCGAAACGACCCTGATCATCGAGCGCAATGATCCCGCCGGTCTCCGTCGTCCGGTCCTTCCGGTCGCGATCCGCGTAGTCGAAGAGATGTTCGGCGAGGGGCGTCACGGTCATGGCGCGGCGGGCGAGGAGGATCGCCGCGAGATCGCCCCACGACAACTTCTCCTTCCAGTCCACGATCCGCTGCGACCAGTCGCCGCCGAGCCCGTCGTAACTGCGCGACTGCAGGCGTCGGTTCGCCGTCCGGACCTCCGCCCGCGCCCGTTCGTACAACGCCTCCCGCGAGGCGGAGAGCAGGTCGCGATCATGCCGGTACGCGGCGACGCAGATCGGCACGTGACGCATCTCGAGACTCAGACGCGGCGCGCCGGTCAGCGCCTGGCACGCCGTCGTCGCTTCACGCCAGAAGTCCGCGTACGCCGGCTGACGCAGCCAGCGCAGCCAGAGAATCTCCTGCTTGTTCCACGGAAGCACGCCGAGATCTCGCGCCGCCGCGTGCAGATCGATCATGAGCGCGTCATCCGGGCGCGGCGTGGTGTCCGCGACGAGTGCGGCGAGGCGTTCCCGATAGCCGAGTCGCTGGAGCAACTCCCACGCCCGGATGCGGAGGGTCTGCTGGGTGAGACTGTCGCCCTCGGCCAGGATGGCGAAGACCTCGTCGACGACCTGCTCTTCACCGTAGAGCCGAACCAGCGCCCGGCGTTCGTGGCGTTCGGTCTCGTCGATCACGCCGGGGGCGTAGGTCGCCCACGCTCGGACAAGAGCGGGCGTGCACGCCTTCCAGCCGCGCTCGCCGATGATGGCGCACAGACGTTCGCGCCACGGTCCGGCGGGGAGTTTGGCGAGATTGAGATTGATCGCCTCGAGCGTGCGCGGCAGATCGCGTTCGGCCAGCCGGTCGAGCGCCGCCTCGCGGGCCCGAACGCTGTAGCCGGGCGCGACCATCATGCGCACCAGGGCGTCGTCGTACGCGGCGTCATCGACGGCGGGATCCGCGTCGAGCAGCTCCATCGACCGAAGGTAACGCACATCGCGCTGGGCCGGCGTCTGCAACTGGACGAGAGGATCCTCAATCGCCTTCTGCTGGCACCCGGCCAGCGGCCCGACGATGAGGAGGGCGAGGGGCCAGAGCGCGGCGGCGCGGGAGCGAGCGGAACAGCGAGCGTGCTTCATGACGAGACAGTCTAGAAAGGACAGCCCGGAAGCGACGGCTCGAGGGAGGTCGGATCCGCAGGAAAGGGACCGGGCGGCCGTCACCGGACTCGCCGCGCGTTGGTCGAACGTCGTACAATGGCCCGATGATGACGTTCGAACCACAGTTTCGACAGGGCGGCGGCCGGGAGTCCGGGGCATGAGCGGGACGGACGACGACCACGCCGCGGTGCTGAACGATCCGGACGCGTCCCTGACCGATCGGGTGGCGGTGATCATTGATCGGATCCGCCCGGCGGTGCAGTCCGACGGCGGCGATCTGGAGTTGGTGGAGGTCACCGACGACGGGGTGGTGACGGTGCGTTTCCACGGGGCGTGCGTGGGGTGCCCATCGAGCACGATGACGCTCCAGACCGGGATCGAGAACAACCTGCGGATGTACGTGCCGGAGGTGACGGAAGTGCGGGCGATCGAGTAGCGGGCGCGGCGGCGAGACAGGGGGACGGAGGGCGTCCCGGAGGGGCGGCCCAGGCCGGACGGCGAATCCGAACGATCTCCTAAAATCCGAAACATTTCACTTGGTCTCCCGAGGATTTCGGGTAGGCTTTCGCGTGGTGGGCCGCGCACGGAGCGTGGGCCGGCGCCGGCCGGAAGGATGGTCGGGTGTCGGACAGCGTGGATGAAACGTCAAGGGCAGGAGGTCCCTGGCATGCTGGTGATTACGCGTCGGGAGGGGGAAGAGGTCGTCATTGGCGACCCGTCAAACCCGCTGGGTGTCGTGCGAATTGCGTCGATCAAGGGCGATCGGGTGCGGATTGCTTTTGCGTTCCCGCGAGAGATCGACGTCCATCGACGAGAAGTCGCGGATCAGATCCTGTCGGCGGACGAGCCGAGCGTCGTCGGGGCAATTCGTCCGGCGAACGAAGCGAACGGCTGAGGTCAGGCGGGCTCGCCGCAGACTTCGGCGATTGGCGTCGGGCGTTTTGCGGTTGTCGTCACATGTCTCGTGGCCTGCCGGCGGGCGGTCGGCGGCCAGGGCGAAACGGCGCCGGGCCGACCGTGCATGGCACTCGAGTCGGAGCCGAGCACACGCGATGATGACGCGTCCGGGGCCGGCACGCGGGCCGAGCCCTTCGAGTCGATCCGGTCTCACATGCATTCTGATCAAACGGTACGGGGCCCGACCGTCGCCTCGGTATGATGAGGGGTCGCTGATTCCTGCGTTGGCACGCGCGCTTCGGTGGGACCCATGACCACCCGACCTCCCCTGAACGAACCGACCGACGGACCCGACGAGAACGCCGAGGCGCCCCAGGCGCTGACGCTGCTCATCACCCGCGCGGCGAGCGAGCAGGATCCCGATGCGCAGGCGGAGCTCATGAGCCAGCTCTACGCGCGACTCCGGGCGATGGCCGCCCGCCAGACCCATCCCCGCGCCGAAACGCTTCGCGCCACCGCCCTCGTCCACGAAGCCTACCTCCGCATGTTCAACCGCGGACCGCAGACCTTCGACGGACGCGGCCACTTCTTCGCCGCCGTCGCCACCGTCATGCGACAGATCGCCATCGATCAGGCCCGCAGCCGGAAGTCGCAGAAACGAGGCGGCGACTGGCGACGCACCACCCTGACCGAAATCCCCGCGTCGCCCGACGAACAACCGGACGTCCTGATCCAGCTCGACCCCGCCCTGCAACGCCTGGCCACGCTGTCGCCGCGTCAGGCGCAGGTGGTGGAGATGCGGTTCTTCGCCGGCATGACCGTCGACCAGACCGCCGCCGCGCTCGGCGTTTCGCCCCGCACGGTCGAACTCGACTGGCGAACCGCCCGCGCGTTTCTGAAGGCGCAGATCGACGATGACGCCGCGGATCCGACATCGGCCGCTTCACCATGAACAGCGAAACGTACGCCGAAGTGACGTCCATCTTCCAGGCGGCGTGCCAGTTGCCGCCGGACGCCCGCGAGGCGTTTCTCGATGAACAGTGTCCGCCCGACCGTCCCGCGATCCGCGCCGAGGTGAACCGCCTGCTCGCGCTGGACCTCGACGTCGCCGATGATTCGGCTCCGACGACCGACATCAGTCTCAGCGCGGCGTTCGATGCGGTGGAGCGGCGCGACCGGCGGACGGTCAGCCTGCCCGGCCGCGTGACACGCGTCGGTCGATACGTGATTCTCGACGAGATCGGGCGGGGCGGGATGGGCGTGGTGTATCGCGCCCAGCAGGACCAGCCCCGCCGCGATATTGCGATCAAGCTCATCGATCCGACCCGCCTCAGCCCGGCCGCCGCGCGTCGCTTTCAGACCGAGGCCGAACTGCTCGGCCGCCTGCAGCATCCGGGCATCGCGCAGATCTTCGAGGCGGGCGCGGCGGAGACGCGGGACGACACGGGCCATGTCGCGCCGGCCCACCCGTTCATCGCCATGGAGCTCATCGATGGCGAGCCGCTGTTGCGGGCGATGGCGGACGAACCGATCGACGCCCGCATGCAGATGCTCGCGTCGATCTGCGACGCCGTGCACCACGCGCACCAGCAGGGCGTCATCCACCTGGATCTGAAGCCCGGCAACGTGCTCGTCGGCGCCGACCGACGGGCGCGGGTGCTGGATTTCGGCGTCGCCCGCGCGCTCGACGGGGACGTGGAGCGCACCCTCGATTCAGCCGATCTCTCCGCCATCGCGGGCACGCTCGCCTACATGGCGCGGGAACAGATCGCCGGCAACGCGGCGGAGATCGACACCCGCGCGGATATTCACGCCCTCGGCGCCATCGGGTACGAACTCCTCGCGGGACGACCGCCGCACGATATTCAGGGCGCCAACCTCATCGACGCCATGCACATCGTGCTGACCAGCGATCCCCCCCCGCTGCTCACCGTGAATCCCGATGTGGATCCGGAACTCGCGGCGGTGATCGACAAGGCGATCCACTGCGACAAGGAGGAGCGGTACGCATCCGCCAGCGCGCTCGCCAACGACATCACCCGCTGGCTGCGCCACGAACCCGTCGCCGCGCTGCCCGATCACTGGCGACGACGCACCCGATTGTTCGTGCGTCGGAACCGGACGCTCACGGCGGCGGCCGGCGTGGCGTCGTTCGCGCTGCTCGGCGCCGTCCTGGCGCTCGTCTTCGGCCTCATGCGGGCCCGGGCGGCGGAAGCGGAGGCGGAGCACCAGGCGGAGATGGCGAGCCTCGCCCAACTCGCGGCGGAGAAGGAAACCCAGAACGCCCGCGCCATGTCCAACTTCCTCGAGAAGATCCTCTTCGGCGTCGATCCCGAAACCGAAGGCGACGACCTCTCGTTCTTCGACGCCATCGATTACACCGCCGGACGCGTACACCGCGATCTCGAACACTTCCCCGAGGTCGAAGCGTCCGTGCGCGGCTCGCTCGGGATCGTCTACCGCCGACACTCGATGTACGACAAGGCGGACGGCCATCTTCGCCAGTCGCTCCGGCTTCGCCGCGCCATGTACGGCGATGAACATGTCGAGACCGCAAAGTCGCTGATCGCCCTCTCGAACCACGTCTTCGAGCACGCGGGCCGCCTGGAAGAATCGCTCCTCATGCTCGAACAGGCGGAGCGAATCCTGCTCACGGAACATGCGGCCGATGATCTCGCGATCGGCTGGCTGGATCTCGACCTCGGACTCGTGCGTCTGGCCCGCGATGATCTCGGCGCGGCGGAGGGCTCCTTCCACCGGTGCGCCGAGACGCTCGGGAGACACTTCGGCGCGACGCATCCGGATGTCAGTCGCCCGCTCCGCGGACTCGCCCTCGTCGCCCTCGCCCATGGCGATCTGACCCTCGCCGAGGAGTATGCGCGAGCCGCGGTCGAACGCTGCGCCGGGTGGGAAGACCAGGAGTACATCGGGGCCCGGGCGAAGCTCGTCCTCGGGGAGGTCCTCCTGCAACGCGATGCGATCGACGAAGCCGCCGCCGTGCTCGCCGAAGCGGAGGCGTCGTTCCGCCGCCTGATCTCCGCGCGGCACATCCGGACCGCCGAGATGGAGGCGGTGATGGCCGAACTGCGTCGACGACAGGGCGATCTCGACCGGGCGCGCACCCACGCTCGCGCGTGCCTCGAATTGCGACGTCGGATCCTCGACCCCCGCCACTGGGAGATCACCGCCGCCGAACTGGAGGAGGCTCGCATCCAGCTCGCGGCCGGGGAGGCCGTCGACGCGGGGCGCCGGATCAACGGACTGTTCGAGACGGCGGAGCGCACCCTCGGCCCCGATCACCGGCTGACGGTGGAGATCGCCGTCCTCGCCGCGAACGCGTGGGCGGCCGCCGGCGATCCGGACATCGCGCAAACCTGGTCGGAAGCCGCGGCGGTCCTGCAGACGCGTCGCTCGGAACGGCTCCGTCAGGTCGTCGTCCCCATCCACTGACCGGCCACGGCGGCCCGCCATTCGGATCGTACGAACGACAGCCGCGACGCTCGGGAGCGTCGCGGCTGTTTCGTGGGGGGCGCGGTGATTCCGGGGCCCGCCGTCGGGATTCGCCCGGGGCTTGGTGTCACGGGCAGGTGTCGAACGCCGCGAGGAGGATGGCGAGGTCCTGGTAGTCGACCCAGCCGTCGCCGTTGATGTCTTCGACGCAGCCGGAGCACGTACCCCACTGGGCGAGCAGGCTCGCGAGGTCGGCGGCGTTGATCAGGCCGTTGAGATCGGCGTCGCCCGCGACCGGGTTGGCCGGGACCGGCTCGCCGAAGATGAAATCGTCCATCACGACGAGGTCGTCGCCGAGATCCTCATCGCCCTGGTCGATCGGCTTGGTGCCGGCGGTGATCACGACCCGCGCGACGATCGGCTCGTCCCACTTGACGCCGAGGAAGGAGAGCGTTTCGTCGTTCGCCCAGCCGGCGCCCGCTTCCACGTACCAGAGGCCGAGCGAGTTCCCCGCGTAGTCGTAGAACTCCATGCTCGTGGTGTCCGCGAGGTCGACGTCAGTGAAGACGGCGCCGAACCCCGTGGCGAGGGCGTCGAGATCCTTGCCGGGCACCTTGAAGCTCACTTCGAGCTGGTTGCTGCCGAGCGGCGTGAAGAGACGTTCGGGGCTGAACGTCGCGAAGATGTTGTCGAGGCCGGAGGCCACGTTGCCGAACTCAACGGTCGTGCCGTTGTCGCTCTGCTCCTGCGCGGTCGAGGAGAGCTGGAAGGCGTAGCCGTCCGTCGTGAAGACGACGCCGCGAGCCCGCGGAAAGGCGCAGAAGTTGAAGAAGTCGCCGGGGAAGTCGTTCGGGGCGGAGACCGCCGTCGGCGCGGCGTCCCAGTCGATCTGACGCCGGCCTTCGCCGGTCGTGCCGACCGAGCCCGCGTTCGGAGCGTTGAGCTGGCCCAGGGCGTCGCGGTAGGCGTTGACGACGCCAGCGAGGCCGTCGGCGTCGGCGGCGTTGTCGGAGAAGATCTGGGCGCCGCCGCCGGCGAGCGCGGCGGTGCAGATGAACGAGGCGGCGAACGTCGAAGTGGTGATGGTGCGAAGCATGGCGATTTCCTTTTCTCTCTGAGATCGGTGGATGGAGTGGATCAGTCAGGCGTGGACACACCGACCGCCCCGGCCCGAAGGGCGTTCCCTGGACTGCAGAAGAGCGGGCAGATTCGTGGGCGTCCGACCCGAGGTCGGTCGGCTTGTCCCCCCGGTCATGAACTCGCGTTCACATCCGGGTGCAGATCGAGATACGGAAACCGCCGGCGAGGGCGCAACGGCAAGACGGAAAAAGCTGAACCCCGAGAGCAACGCCGCGACTGATCTCCGCCGCACGCTGCTCCTCTTTCTCGGAGACGGGACCGAGACCTCAGGATGACTGCCCCAGCGATCTCAATGGGGATGGCGAAGTCGGTCCGGCCGACCTCGCGCTGCTGCTCGCCGTGTTTGGCGAGTGCGCGGCGCCTTGAGCCTGTTCATGACGAGAAAAACTCGACGCACGGTGGTGGGCGTGCGGCGAGTCTGGGAAAGATGGTCGGATTGAAGGCTCGGGCCCGGCGGTCGCCGAGAGCGAGTGGTTGAAGCGATCAGTCGCGGTCGCGCGGGCGAGGACATCCCGGCGGCGGCCGTCGAATGACGGCGGCTCCGACCTCGCCGTCACTCACGCGGGTGTCGATCGTCCCTGACCGACCTCCCGCCCGCACCATCCGGGATTCTGAGACGCATCCGGCGCGCCGACCGTGGCGAGCGGAGGTGTCTCGGGTTGAAGGGAAAAAGGCCTTCCGTGGCCGCCGCGGGCGACGCGATGCCCGCGGACTCGAACCATCCCTGTTCAAGTCCTGGTGACCGCCGAGACGCCGCGCACCACACGGACGCTCGCGATCAATGTGCCGTCGTGAGGCGGACGAAGTCGTGACCGTCGACATCGAGCCGGGCGCGATCCGTGCGCCCGAACGAGCGATCCGTGCTCGCGTGATGACGATTCGGTCCGTGACTGCGGTCATGACTTCGTCCGCTCCTCGAGCGCCCGACGCGCCCGAAGCATGATTTCCCGCTGACGAGCCAGCTTCTGTTCGCGCTGCTGATTCCATTCGGCCGGCGAACGCAGTTCGAGGTGATCCTTGACCCCGAGGATGACCACCGAATCCTCGAGCCCCCCCATGGCCAGCAGACGATCGGGAATCCGGATCCGTCCGGTCTTGTCCATCGCCACCAGCTGCGACTGGGAGAACATGAGCTCCTCGAACTCCATCGTGTCCTCGTCCGGCAGGAACGTCTCCTCCAGCGCTCCCGCCATGCGCTCGAAGGTCTTCTCCGGCCAGATCCACACCGCCCCGTTCGGACCCGGCGAGAGGTAGAACGACGATCCATGTCGCTCCGGATCCAGCCGGTTGCGGATCTCGCGGGGCACCGCAACGCGATGCTTGTCGTCGATCGTGTGCTCGTATTCGCCCGTGAACAGCACGCATCTCGGCCCCAAGAGAAAACGGTCGAGGTCAAGACCCCCCGAAGGGCGTCCCGTCGGCCCCCCCACGAGGAGGACAGGCGAAAACTACCCCACAACGCTGCACAACGCAACACCATTCTCCAGTTTTTCGGTCCTGCGGCCCCACCGTGGTCGCGCGGGGTTCGATAACCCATCGTCACAGGCGGACTTGGCGATCGGCTCGTGAACCGAAATCGTCGGGCCGACTGATCCGCGGCTCCCGAGACGCCGACACCGGACAAGCCGCGCGGCGTGCGCGGTCCGCCGCCCCCCACGAGGTCGACGCCCGCATGTCCACGCCCCCCCTCGAGAACCTCTTCCAGGATGTCGTCGGCCCCCACCCCGGCCGCGCCTACCTCCTGACCGCGTCCCATAATGAACGCTCCGGCGGCGCGCTCGTCCGGTGGGTTCAGCCCTGCTGCGACAACCCGCCGATGCTCACCGTGGCCCTCTGCCTTGGGCACGATGTCGAGCCCCTCATCCGCGACAGCCGACACTTCGCCCTCTGTCGACTCCCCGACGGCGATCCCTTCTGGCCTCGGAAACTCGCCCAGGACGGCGGCGGCATCGACGACCCGTTCGTCGCCCACGTCTCCGGCGCGGCGCCGAACGGATCCCCCATCGTCGCCCGCACCCAGTCCTATCTCGAATGCCAGCTTGTACGCCACGTCGATCTCGACACCGGGCACGGCCTCTACGTCGGTCAGGTGCTCAACGGCGCGACGCTCGAGACCCCCGGCGAATTCCGCGGCCGCACGTCGAACGACCGCAACGGCGCCGCGTCCGCTTCACATCGCGACAGCGCCTGACGCGGTCCCCGCCTGATTCCCTGCGAGCAGACGTCGGACCTGACGCGCGATCGTCGCGTCGAATGTCGCCTCGCTGAAGTGTTCCGCTCGCGCCCGGCAGGCCGCGCCGGCGTCGTCAAGGCGTCGGTCCGCATCTTGGGCACGGATCGCCGCGAGGAGCGACGCGACCGTCTGCTCCGGAAACAGCACGCCCGTTCCTTCCGTGACGATTTCGCGTCCGCCGCCCGCGTCGAAGGCGAGGACGGGGCAGCCGCACGCGAGCGCTTCCGCCGCGACGATGCCGAAGTCCTCGCGTTGCGGAAAGATCAGCGCCCGGGCCCGGCGATACAGGTCGCGGAGTTCATCATCGCTGACACGTCCGAGCACCTCGACGGTGGGCCCGGCGAGCTCCCGCACCGCCGCCAGCTGGGAGCCGCCCCCCACGACCTTCAGCGGGAAGCCCGCCTCGTTCGCCGCGCGAATCGCAAGGTCCGTCCGCTTGTACGGCTCCAGCGCGGCGACGACGAGCCGCCAGTCTTCGCGCCGAAGCGCGGGATCGGGCGTGAAGTACGTTGTGCGCACGGGCGGATACACGACGTCCGCCTCGCGGTCGTAACAGCGTCGAATCCGCGCCGCGGTGTGGGCGCTGTTGGCGAGGAAGTGCGTCACCCGTTGCGTGGCGGCGAGATCGCGGGTCTGGAATCGTCGTCGCACGGCGCGGAGACCGACGGCGCGAAGCGAGCCGCCGCGCCCGATCGCGTAATCATCCGTCTGCTCCCAGATGTATCGGGCGGGCGAGTGGCAGTAGCACAGATGCGGCACGCCCTCCGGGGGGCGGATGCACGTCATGACGGCGGAGCTGGTCGAGATGACGAGATCGCACGGCGGGATGCGGAGGCGACGCGCGGCCCACTGCATCAACGGGAGGTAATACCGACGCGCGCGTCCGGTCGCGCCGGGCAGTCGCTGCAGCGGCGACGTCCGGACGTCGCACGCGCGGATGGCCGGCGTCATGGGCCCGCCGGCGTCCACCAGGGTGACGAGATCGGTCGGGCCGAACTGACGCGCGAGACGATCGAGCACGAGTTCGCCGCCCCGGACGCCGATGAGCCAGTCGTGCGCGAGGACGATGCGAGGCGTGGCGTCGGGTTCGGGGCCTATGATCTGCACATGTCAGATCGTCCCATGACCGCCGACACGCCGTCAACCGCCCGACGTCCCGAGAACCGTCTCGGACTGGACTTTCGCGCCGAGGCGTCGCGATTCCGCGCGATCGACGGCGGGATCATCGATGTGCACTCGCACATCGGCGGTCTGGCGGCGGCGAAGATCTACAAGGACGCGGCCGAGGCGTACGGCGTCTCGATGACGTATTCGATGACGCCGCTCGAGGAG
The DNA here is from genome assembly GCA_965227335.1 of Phycisphaerales bacterium. Taxonomy (GTDB): domain Bacteria; phylum Planctomycetota; class Phycisphaerae; order Phycisphaerales; family SM1A02; genus CBDDFV01. The sequence continues at coordinate 340,769 of CBDDFV010000009.1, read as the reverse complement.
TGCGAGCCGATCCGGGAGACGCTGGACGGTCGGATCCGGTACATCGCGGTGCCGAACTACTGGGCGACCGAGAACCGGCGGGAAGCGATGACGACCGGATACCCGAAGCGGATCGAGCAGTACCACGCGCTCGGCGCGCGGATCGTCAAGTTCTGGTGTGCGCCGCGGGGGCGCGATTACGGCCGGGAGATGGGCGATCCGGACCTGATGCGTCTGGACGCGCCGCACCGCATCGCCGCGATGGAGGCGGGGGCGGGGCTCGGGATGTACTTCATGGCCCACATCGCGGACCCGGACACGTGGTTCGAGACGAAGTACCAGGACGCGTCGTTCTACGGCACGAAGCGGGAGCAGTATGAGCCGTTCGAGCGGATGCTGGACCGGTTCACGCAGCCGTGGATCGCGGCCCACATGGGCGGGTGGCCGGAGGACCTCGAGTTCCTTACGGGCCTGCTCGATCGCCATGACAATCTGTATCTCGATACGAGCGCGACGAAGTGGATGGTGCGCGAGTTAAGCAAGCATTCGCCGGACGAGCTGATCGCGTTCCTGCGTCGCTTCGAGGGGCGGGTGCTCTTCGGTTCGGACATCGTGACGAGCGATGATCATCTGTCGCCGGCCGAGGGCGCGATGAAGGAGATGGCGCAGAAGGCGGACTCGCCGGAACGGGCGTTTGACCTGTACGCCGGCCGCTACTGGGCGCTGCGAACCATGTGGGAGACGGATTACGACGGCGAATCGCCGATCGCGGACCCGGATCTCGCCCTGGTGGCGCCGGACCGCTACGATGAGTTCGACGCGCCGCCCCTGCGGGGGAAGTCTGTCCCGCCGGATCTCCTGCGTGTGCTGTACCGGGACGCCGCGGACGCGTTGCTCGAGCCGTTGTTCCGGAACACGTAGGTTCTGCACGAACGTGCGGAACGGGCGCGACGACCGGTCGCCTTCCGCGGTGTTTCGGTGGTCGAACACATCCCCGGCCAACTGGCGAAACGCCCGCGATGCGGTTCGATGTCGGGCCGGAGGCCCAACCTGCGCGTGTCGTCGCGAGCGCGGAACGACCGAAGCGTCGCTGGGCACGTTCCGCAAGTTCGTGCGGAACCGACCGCTACCGCTGCCTGTTTCACTGCGCCTGGACGTAGTCGATGCGGGGTTCGTCGAGCGAGGGGCGGAAGCTCTCTTCATGCATCGCACGTTCGTAGGCGGTCTTCAGGCGGACACAGTACGCGGCGACGTGGAAGTCGTCGTTGACCACCTGCTTCGCGGCGGCGCCGAGGCGGCCGCCGATGGTTCGGTCGTCGTGGAGACGGATGATGCGGTCGGTCGCCGCCGCCGCGTCGCGAGGCGGGACGAGCAGGCCGGTCCGGCCGTCGATGACGATATCCTTCACCGCATCACTTGCTTCGGCGATCACGGGCACGCCCGCCGCCATCGCCCACAGGAGCGGCATGACGCCCGGCATGGGACGCAGGCGACTCCCGCCGCCGAGCAGGAGCGAAAACGGCGACGCCGCGCCGGACATGTCGACGGCGTTCATCTCGCCGCCGATCAGGAGCGCGGCGTCGAGGGCCGGGACGAGCCGCCAGGGCTCGGTCGTCCGGCGATCGAGGATGAGCGACTCCGCCCAGCCGGCGGTCTGGACCCAGCGTTTCGCCTCGACATGACGCGTCGTGCGCGGGTGCATCAGCAGTTTCACCCGGCGTTTCGCGGCGATCGCCGGCGTCACCGCCGCGGCGGCCTGGCGTCCGTCCGCCCAGTCGCTGGGCTCGGCGAGGAGGCCGACGAGCAGCGTGTCGTCGTCGACGCCGAGTTCGCGTCGGATGTCGTCGCGCTGGTCGAACGGAATGCGCTCCGGGTTTACGGCGGGACGGAGCACGGCGAGGTGATCGCGATCGACGCCCATCGTCTCGTATTCGCGGGCGACGGCGGACGATGAGGCGAGGAGCGGCGTGGGGTGATACTCGAGCATCGCCGCGAGCGCGTGCATGAGCATGCCGTTGACGGGTCCGATGGCGAGGGTCGCCACTCGCGGAATGTGAGGCGCGGCGGCGATGGCGAGCATGGCGGTCCGGGCCGTCCACGCGTGGATCAGGTCGATCGGTCCGTACGCCGCCTCGTACGCCGCGATGACCCGCCGGAGCGACCGGTAGCCGAAGAGCGGAATCCGGGCCGGGGCGGGCAGGACGCCGTCCGCCTCCACGCCGCACCGGGCGGCGAGATCGAGGTGCCGTTGCGCGCCGACCACGAGGACGTGATGACGCACGGACGTGAGCCGTTCGACGGGGGCGGCCATGAGCCGCAGCGTGCATGCGCCGCCGCCGGGGGAGCCGGGATCGATCAGATGCAGGACGTGCATCGAGGCGAGTCTACCGCGGACCGTCGAGCCGCGTGCCGATCTCGTCCGGGACGTGTTCGTAGAAGACCCGGGCGATCTCCGTCGCGAGTTCGCCGGCGAGCCGCTCCTTGAGGCGGCCCTGGCCGACGCGGCTGTCGTAGTTGGTGGAGGACACGTCGCGCATCTGGGCGACCACCTGATAGCCGGAGGAGCCGGTGGTCGGATCGGGGAAGACCCGCCGGTTTTCTTCCATGTTGAGCACCCGCACCTCGGCGACCGCGGTCGGCGTCCGTCGGTTGTTCACGGCGAGCTGGAAGTTCTCCATCTTCACGTACACGACCTGCTTCGCGTTGACGGACGCCGCTAGATCCTGGATGGAGATCGGATTCGACGCCGACTCCCGCCGGGCGAGCGTCAGCAGCGGTCGCGGGTCGATCGCCACCGCCACGAGCTGGCGTTGCTGCAGCTCCGTGCTCACCGCGCGGGCGACGACCAGACGGAGCGAGGTCGGGCTCATGACCGGACGCGTGTCGTCGATGAAGACGACGGTGTCGAGCGTCGGATCAAGTTCGTACGCGGCGGGCTTCTTGGCCTGGCCTTCGATGAGGTACGCGGCCGGACCGACGATGTTGCAGCCGGCGATGAGCAGCAGGCCGAGCATCATCGCGAACGCCGCGAGCAGTCGAGTGGAGGCGATGGTCATGACTGGCTCCCGTACGTTCAGGACGGATTGTCGAGTTCAGGACGATACTTGTCCGGATACTTCGGCTCGATGTGGTCGTAGAAGAGCCACGCCGTATCCCGCGCGAAGCGGTTGACGAGCACCGTCGCGACCTGATCCCCTTCCAACGCATCGATCGGCACGCCCTGGTTGTCCGGGAACGTGGCGGAGACGTCGAAGCTCGCGGCGTAGATATCAGGATCCAGACCGTCCGCCTCGAGCACGTTCACGTACGCGCCGATCACGCCCTCCCACTCGAAGCGGTTGCCGGGCGGGTTCAGGCGATACTCGTAGAGATCCACGTGCACGATGCGATCGACGCCCATGAGTTCGGCGATCTCGCCGTAGCCCATGGCGTTCCACTGCGGCGTGCGGTACTGCCAGTCGATGACGTACTTCGGATTGACGACGAGCGCGTTGGGGACGTTCTCGGCGATCCGACGCGCGCACATGTCCGCGAGCGTGAAGTCGAGGCCGGCGTACTGGTACGCGACGGCAGGATCCATGTCGACGAGGATCGCGATCTTCTTGCCCTGCAGACCCTCGTACTCGGCGAGGACCTCGATCTTCTTCTGATACTCGAAGTTCTGCGCGGCGCCGCCGGCCAGGGACCAGAGCTGACAGCCGGGGAGGGTCGCAAGCATCGCACCGGCCGCCGCGCTCGCGATGACGGTCATCGCCGCGTTTCGCACGTTCCGCATCATCCGATCAAATCCTTATAGTCGGCGATCTTGTAGAGCCAGGCCGCCAGGGCGAACACGACGGCGGCCCACGTCGCACGACGGGTCCAGAACCCCCTGAGCATGACAACCACCCGCGACCCTGTCAACGCGACATAGATCGCCAGCAGGACGCCCGCCGCCATCCCGAGAGCGAGTACGAAGCCCGCCGGCTGGGTCAGGAACGAGTCGAGGAACCGGCCGTCCGCGGCGTGGGCGAAGGACGTCGTCATGCCGCACGTGGGACACGGCGTATCCGCGGCGATCATCCACCCGCACGGGGGCATGCCGAGGGTCGTGTGGGTGCCGAGGCCGGCGTCCGAGGGCTCGAGCACCGCCGCGAGCGACAGCACGGCCAGGCCGCCCAGCGCGAAGAGGGCGGCGACGAACCGGCGGAGGAACACCTCGCGTCGGGCGTTCGCCTCGAGCTGCGTCCGCCTCGCAAGCGTGGTTGCGTCCGCGAGATCGGTCGGCGGCGTCGCGCCGGATGGAGCGTCGATGCGGGTCATGCGGCTCCTTCCGCGTCGGATTCAGACCGGGCGGCGGGGCTGAAGGTGCATTCGGGGGTCGTCAGCGGGGCCATCGGGAACTCCGGGAGGATCATCTATCATACGTCCCGACCCCCACGGAGCCGACCATGACCGCCCCCGCCTACTGGATCGACGGCCATCTCGACCTCGCGTACAACGCCGAACAGGGGCTCGACCTGACCCGCCCCCCCACCGACGACCGCTTCTGCGCGACCATTCCCACCCTGCGGGACGGCGATCTGCGACTCGTCTTCGGCACGATCTACACCGACCCGGGACCCGATCACCTCGGAACCGCCGGGGCCTATCAGGGACGGAATGACGTCGACGGCGCGGAGGCCGCGGGACGACGGCAACTGGAGCACTACCACACGCTCCACGAGGCCGGGGTCGTCCGGCTCGTGCGCAGCGTGGGCGACCTCGACGTCGTCAACGATGACGGTCAGCCCGGCCTGATGATCCTCATGGAGGGCGCCGACCCGATCCGCGATCCCGATCATGTCGACTGGTGGGTCGAGCGCGGCGTGCGGATGGTCGGTCTCACCTGGGCGATCGCATCGCGCTACGCGGGCGGCAACGGCGAGCCGGGTCCGCTGACGTCGGCGGGGCGCGACATGGTCGCCGCGCTCGATGCGCACGGCGTCATCCACGACGTGACGCATCTCGCCGACGCTGCGTTCGACGATGTGATGGCGTTGGCGAAGGGTCCGATTGCGGCGAGCCATTCGAACTGCCGCGCGTTGCTCGACACCGACAGCCAGCGGAACCTGCGGGACGATCAGATCCGGGCGCTGGCGGCGCGAGGCGGCGTGATCGGGATCAACCTTGTGTCGAATTTCCTGCGGAAGGGCCTCGTGCGCGGGCAGCGGGCGTCGATCGCGGACTGCGTCGCGCACGTCGAGCATCTCGCGGCGGTCATGGGCGGACGCACGCAGATCGGGCTCGGATCGGACATGGACGGCGGCTTTCCGCCGAAGGGCCTGCCGATGGATCTCGATCACCCGATGAAGCTCGGCGGACTGGCGGCGGCGCTGCGCGATGCGGGATGGTCGGACGAGGAGATCGAATCATTCGCGCACGGGGCCTGGGAGCGGTTCCTGCGGGCGGCATGGAGCGAGGACTGATGGCCGGTTACTCGGGCACGCCGTTGCCGAGGAAGCTTGGCGTCAAGCCGGAGCACCGCATCGCGCTGATCGGCCGGGCGGGCGAGATCGAACTGGATCTCGACGCGGCGGTCGACGTCGCGACGAGCCTGCGCGGCACGCGGCCGTTCGATCTGATTCTGTTCCTGACGGATCGCGCGACGGCCATGGAGCGCCAGGCCCCGAAACTCGCCGCGCGTCTCACGACGGCCGGCATGCTGTGGCTCGGCTGGCCGAAGAAGGCGTCCGGCGCGCCGACGGATCTGAGCGACGGGCGGGTGCGCGACATCGGGCTCGGGCTGGGCCTCGTCGACAACAAGACGTGCGCGATTGACGACGTGTGGTCGGGGCTGCGGTTCGTGCGGCGGGTGAGGGATCGGTGATCAGCCGCGCGGCGTGTTCAGCGGCGCGGCGTACCATCCCGTCTGTTCGCCGACCCGCACCGGGGCGAGGACATGCAGCGCGATATCGCTGTTGTGCAGCTTCGACACGCGGGCGGGTTCGCTTGTGAACACGTGCAGTCGGGCGGGGCGTGTGGTTTCGAGCGTCACGCCGGGGAACGCGCGGCTGATCAGTTCGGCGTGATCGTGCGCCCAGCGGGCGACGATGTGCATCTCGGCGACGTCGTTCTCGTGACCAAGCACATGCAGCCGCCCGGCGGCGTCGACGGCGACCTCGACGTGGTCATGGTCGGGGCAGCGTGTGGCGAGCGGGGTGAGCCCGTCGACGTACGACGCCAGCGCGCGGGGGAGACCGTCGCAATCGGGTTCGAGAGGCGGGTCGGTCATCTTGGGCTCGAGTTCGACGACAGGTTTCGGGTCGAGCTTGAAGGGAACGACGGTCGGTTCGGGCGTCGCGTCGCCGATGCCGCTGAGGCCGGCCGCGAGCTCCTTCGCGACTTCCGCGCCCGCGTCGATCCAGGGATCGCGCCCGGGTGAGGCGGCGGCGGGGGTGGGCGGCGTGTCGAACTCCGCCGGCGTCGTTTCGGCGGGCGGCTCCGACGTCGGCTCTGAAGTCGGCGGCGTCGCCGGCGGCGGCGGCGTCTTGGGCGGCGGAATGATCGGGGGCGCATCGTCCGTGACGCGAGCCGCGACGTCGGCGTCGGTCTCGATGGTCGGCGAGCGGCCGGCGTCGAGGGTCGCGGTGGCGCGGATGGTCCGGATGCGACGCGCGGCGTTGGCGATGGTCGCCTCGTCGTCGCGCCGGCACTGCACGAATCGGGACGCCGGGGCCGCCGCGTCCATCCGCGGGATCGCGGCGACCAGCGGGATTTCGACATGGAGGAAGCGGCTCGTCGTGCGTCCGAGGCGCTCCACTGCGCGTCGCGCGACTGCTTCCTCGGAGCCGAGGATCGCCACGCCGATCTCCGGAGCGTCGCGATCGAGCATCTCCGCCGCGTCGATGACCTTCTTGATGAGCTGGTACGCGGCGACGATCGCGGCCTCATCGGCGCCGGAGAGGATCGTCACGCGGTCGGGTTCGGCTCGGACGATGTCGGTGAAGTCGGCGTCGAGGGGCGGCCGGACGACCCACATCGCGGCGTCGAGGGCGACGTCGTCGAGGGCGTCGAGGAATGACGCGTCGATCGCGTCGCCGGACGACGTGCGTCGGCCTCGGACGAGTTCGATGGTGGGCGAGGGTCGGTCGAGCCGGACCAGAGCGGTGGCCCCGACGGACTGCGCGCACCAGTCGGCGTAGGGCGTGAGCCAGAGTCCGGCCCGGACGGGCAGGTGACCGACCATGACAACGTCGATGAATGTGCGGCGTTCCGTTTGCGAACGGGACGGCGCCGGCGTGGTGAGGAAGAGGTCGGCCAGATCCTCAAACGGGTCGACGGTCGGGCTCATGGGTCGGACTCGTCCTCATCGGTCGGCGGCACGACGACCACCGAGTTGATTTCACCGAAGGCGTTCGGCGCCTGGATCGGGTTATGCTCATCGGTTCGCCACACGCCGTCAACAATGAGCCGGTACTGGTGGCGGCCGGGCGGCAGGGCGGCGACGGTCTCGTGGACGTTGAGCAGGTCGTTGAACCGCAACGGCGTGGCGACCTCTGACCAGTTGTTGAACTCGCCCGCGATCGCCACCCGCTGGCCGACATCGCCCGGCTGGACGAACAGCACGCCGGCGCTGGTGGGCCGGGCCCCGAAGGTCGTGACGCGGGGCGTGGATCTGACCGCGATGCCGCCGGGCGACAAGGTCGGGGCGGGCGCGGCGTCGGCCGCGGGCGTCGATTCGCCCCGCAGGCCACGCTGGAGCGACCAGAGCCGCATCGACAGGAGTTCGGCCTCGGTGCGAAGATCGTCGCCGCCGCCGTCATCGGTCGGCGGCTCGGCGGCCGGGGCGGTCTCGGCGGCCGGCGACGTCGTCGCGGGGTCGGATTCGTCACTCGGCGGACGCAGCGAGATCTCGCGAACACGCCGGGCCAGCTCCGCCGCGCGAGCGCCGCCGGCGCCCGCACGCGCGGCATGCAGCGACGCCGCGGTGGCGGCCCCGACGGACGGTCCGGATCTCAGGGCATGGGCGTGCGCGGCGCCGATCTCGACGGTGGGCGCGGGGGCGTGCGCTTCCAGCCAGTCCGCGAGCGCCGTGTAATCCGCGGCCGCGGTGGAGTCCGTCGCGTGTTCCAGCACCGACTGGCCCTGGGCCGCCGCTTCGCGCAACGCATCATCATCGTGAACGACGATCGGCAGGAGCTGGCCGGCGAATTTACGGCGGAGGGCGGCAAGCACATCGATGGCGATCTTCGCCTCCGGATTGTGCAGTGTCGGCAGCATGTGGCAGATGATGGGCCGGCCGAGTCGCTCGATGAGGCGTTCGATCGTGGTCCACTGCTTTTCGGCGCCCCGAAGTGCGAAGAACTCCGTCTGGATGGGCACGACGACTTCGCGGGCGGCGCGGAGGGCGTTGAAGGTCAGGAGTCCGAGCGTCGGCGGGCAGTCGATCAGGCAGCGGTCGTACCGTGAGGCGAGAAGGGCGAGCACGCGGGAGAGCCGCTGGTCCTTGTCGGGTTGTTCATGCAGCCCCCCCTGCGGGGCTTCCAGGCCGGCGAGCCGCATGGTGCTCGGGGCGAGGTGCAGGTCGCCGCTGACTTCCCAGATCCAGTCCGGATCGGTGTCGGCGGCGGACTCGACGTTCAGCAGGGCGTCGGCGATCGAATACTCGATGCGGTCCTCGGGGACGCCGAGTCCGGCGGCGCAATGCGACTGCGGGTCCATGTCCACGATGAGCGTGCGATATCCGCGGCGGGCGTACACCGCCGCGAGATTGATGCACGTCGTGGTCTTGCCACAGCCGCCCTTCTGATTCACGATCGCCAGCGTTCGCACGGGAGCGCTCCTCACACCGGCGGAACGACAGTTGCTCGCGCGACAGAGCATCCGTGCCCGGCGGTCGTCGTGTTATCGGAATCGTCAGCGATCGGCCTTGAAAATCGAAGGATCGGCGGGGGTTGCGGGCCGAACCGCGTACAGCGCGAGGCGATCCGGAACGCCGGTGTCGAATCCGGCGTCGGCGGCCCGGGCGAACATGGGATCGGGCGCGACGACCTCCTCGATGATCAGATCAGGGCGGGACAGACCGGCCACGGCGGCGTCCGGACCGGGAAATCCGGGCGGAAAACTGCCAATGAGCCAGAACGGGACGCCTTCCGTCGCGAGGTCCGGAATCCCGTCGGGCCCGATCGGCCGGGTGACGCCGAGCCGTGTGGGCAGTTCGCTGGAGCCCCAGTCAGCAAAAATGATGGGGGCGGGATCGGCGGCGATCCGGCGCCGGACGTCGTGGTTGAAGGTCTCGACCGCGCGGGCGAAATCGGGCCGGATGGAGGTCAGCGGCCGGAGGTCGACGACGGTCATGATCGCCACGCTGACGATCGCCACGGCGCCCGGCCACGTCCAGCGGGCGACGGGCTGGTCGCGTGTCCACACCGCCCACTGCCACGCGGCGAGGAGGGCCGCAGGTCCGAAGATGCTGGCGATGTAGTCGGCCCGCTTCCCGGCGCTGAGGGTGTAGAAGGCGATGACGATGACGGCGTAGACGACGGCCGCGCTGGCGCCCCGCGAGATCGCGGGATCGATCGGTTCGCCCGCCTTCTCGCGCTGCCGGACGCCGATCGCACCGAGGATGGCGAGGATCGACCACGGCGCGAAGCGGACGATGAAGTAGAGGGGCAGGTTGGGCAGCGTGCGGATCCAGCGCCACATCCCGCCGCCGCCGCTCTCCGGTCCGCCCGCCATCCGCTCGACGATCTGCGCGCCGATCAGATTGTCGCGTAGGTGGTCCGGATTGACGCTCCAGACGGACGCCAGCCACGCGACAAAGACGCCCGTACTCAGCGGCAGGCCCCACGCCCAGCCGAGACGGTTGGCGCCCCCCCACCGCCCCGTCACGACGCGGGCTCCGACGAAGGCGTAGATCACCACCACCAGGGCGGCGGGGCCCTTGGTCATCCACGCCAGAGCAACGATGCACCAGAAGCCGCACGCGAGGGGCGAGATCGTCCACGGCGAGACCCGCCGGTCATCGGCACGCAGGAACGCCGCCGTCGCCAGCATCCAGGCGCCGAGCAGGAGCGCCGTCAGGAGCATGTCGGGCCGGGCGAGACCGGCGAGCTTGAAGATCGTGTAGTTCGCGGTGAAGAAGATCCCGGCGAGGACGCCGAGGTCGGGCCGTCGGAGCCATCGTCCCGCCGCGATGAGCAGACCGACCGACGCGAGCAACGCCAGCACGCTCGGCGCCTTGTGGGCGAGATCGACGTGCGGGCCGACCGCGCGGACAAAGGGAACGGCCAGCCAGTTGAAAAGGGGCGGTTTCGTGGCGGGCGTGACGCCGAGATGCGTGGGCAGCAGCCAGTCGCCGTGCTCGATGATGTCGAGCGTGTAAGCGACGGTCTTCGGCTGGGTCTGGTCCCAGAGGTCCGATGGCGCACCGAAGCGGCCGACGAGCACTGACGCGACCACGACGATCAGCAGAATGACGCCGAAGCGACGGGCGCCACCCGGAGAGCGACTCATGACGCCGCCGCGCCGACCGCACGCCAGGCGCGATCGATGAGATCTTCGGGCGTGTCGTCCGTCATGAACGCATCGCCGATCCCGCGTGGGAGAACGAGGCGGATGCGACCGTCGACGACCTTCTTGTCGAACGCCATCGCGGCCCGCAGGACATCGGGGGCGGGGGCGTGGTCGGGCAGGCGGACGGGAAGTTCGAGCCGGGCGAGCAGGTCGGCGACGCGTCGAGCGTCGGCGGCGTCGAGGTCGCCGCGTTCGACGGCGACGTGCGCCGCCGCGGCGAGTCCGATGGAGACGGCTTCGCCGTGCCGGAGGTCGAGGGCTGCGATCGGCTCGATCGCGTGCGCGAACGTATGGCCGAGGTTGAGCAGCGCGCGTCGGCCGGACTCGCGTTCGTCGGCGGCCACGACCTCGGCCTTGATCGCGACGCATCGGTGGATGAGCGTCGTGAGGGCGTCCGGCTGGAGGGTGAGGATGGCGTCGGCGTCGCGTTCGATCTGGTCAAGGAGCGCGGCGTCGGCGATGACGGCGTGCTTGACGCACTCGGCCAGACCACAGCGGAAGTCGCGGGGCGGGAGGGTGGCCAGGGTTTCGGGATCCGCGAGGACCAGGCGGGGTTGCCAGAAGCCGCCGATGAGGTTCTTCCCGAGTTCGCCGTCGGGCAGCGGGAAGTTGACCCCCGTCTTGCCGCCGACGGAGGCGTCGACCATGGCGAGCAGCGTGGTGGGCAGCTGAACGACGTCGACGCCGCGTAGATAGGTCGCGGCGGCGAATCCCGCGATGTCGCCGACGACGCCGCCGCCGACGGCGACCATCACGCCGCGCCGTTCGAGCCGGGTCTGCAGCGCGGCGTCATAGATCGTGCGTACCGCGTCGAGCGACTTGTGTTTCTCGTCGGCGGGGAGCGTGACGACGGAGGGCGAGCAACCGAAGCTGGCGCGGACGTCCGCCGCGTGCGTGTCGGCGACGGCGTCGTCGGCGATGATGAGCGCTCCGCTGGCGGGGGTCACCGCCCGGATGCGTGACGCGGCGTCGCGTCGGGCGCCGGGTTCGACGACGACGTCGTAGCTGCGGTCGCCGAGTTCAACCCGAACGGTGCTCACGTCTGGTCCTCGCGGGGTCGGTCGTTCCGTGCGCGGCGGGCAAGTTCGCCGAGGGCGTCGGCAGGATCGTCGGGCAAGGAGCCGGTCTGTGCAACCGGCGGCGTGATCGGTCGCACGCGATCACGGGGGCCGAGCCGCGCGATTCGACGACGCAGCAGCACCAGCGCGGTCGCCAGCACCGCGAGTCCGGCGACGAGCGCGGCGGGGGCGACGGCGGGACTGGCGGGCTCGACGGCGACGGTCCGGCCGACGAACGCCGCGTACGTCCGGCGCGATCCATCGCGGGCGCGGGCCCCGAGCACCTTGTAGAACGCGCCGAATCCCTCGATCCGAGCCCCGGGACGGGGCGGGACGAGATCGACGTCAGGACCGACGAGATAGACGACGAACGGCGGACCGCCGGGCCGACGGAGGAAGCACTCGATGGTGTCAGCGTCGGTCCGTCGGGTGGTCTGCTGGACGACGCCCCGGAAGGCGAAGAGGCGTCCGCGAAGGGCGTCCGGGTCGAGATGCGTCGCCGCGAGCGGGGCGGCGGGGAGATCATCGGGCTCGACGTCGAGGTCGGCGACGGTGCCGGCGAGGAGGTCGAAGGCGGGGTCGAGGGCGTCGGTCTCGTCGGCGGCGGTCGCCAGCGTGTCGCGTTGGCCGGGGGTCAGGGGCAGGCCCGGCGGCGCGGGGGCGACCCCGAGACCGGCGGCCGTGACGAGAGCAGCGACGAGCGGGCCGAGGCGGGTGGGCATCGGGGACCTCGGGTGTGGTCCGACGGCGGGCGGGCGACCGACGAGCGGTCGTTAAGTGACGGGAGGCCCGTCCGGGCGGACGAGCCTCCTGCAGCGAAAGCGACCCCAAGGGGATTCGAACCCCTGTCTTCAGGATGAAAACCTGACGTCCTGGACCTGACTAGACGATGGGGTCAGTCAAGACGGGGGATGATAGCCGCTTTTTCAGGGAAAACAACTCCGGATTGGGTGGTCGGGGCCGACCCGGGTGAGCCGTCCACGCGATCCTGCCGATGAGGGGGGTGATGGGTGTTTCATCGTCCAATCTGGCCGGCCGAGTCGCCGTCTGCGGGGCCTGCGCGATGGGCCTGCTGCTGCTGGCGAGTCTCTTCGTTCCCGATGATTCACGGGCCGGAGGGCGGGCGGCGCCGGCACGCTCTCTCGGGTCGCTCGAGACGGTCGATTACCGGGTCGAACTCGAAGCCGGTCCGTTCGGGCCGCTCTACACCATCCGGCAGGCGGACGGATCCGTGATCGCAACGTCGATCACACGCGGGGAGGTCGAGTCCCGGTTTCCGGACGTCGATCTCACCGGCGTCGCGTCGGGCGAGGGCCAGGCCCTGATGTGGGTCGACCCCGCTGATCACTGAGCCGACCGATTGACGACTACACTTCAGGGATGACCAACGACGCGGCGGACGGGCCGCTTGTTCTTGTCTACGGCGGGACGTTCGACCCGCCCCACCGAGCGCACGTGGATCTGCCGCGCGCGGCGGCGGAGACCCTGGAGGCGTCAAAGATCCTGTACATCCCGACGGGACGCAACCCGTTGAAATCGGATGCGCCATCGGCGGGACGGCATCGGCTGGCGATGCTGGCGATTGCGTTGCGCGACGTGCCGGAGGCGGAGATCTCGACGGTCGAGGTCTACCGCGAGCAGGCGTGCTTTACGGCGGACACGCTGGCGGAGCTGGACGCGATCCGTCCGGGGTCGGAGCGTCGGCGGCTGCTGATCGGGGCGGATCAGGCGGCGGTGTTTCATCAGTGGCGGCGCTGGGAGACGATCATCGAGCTGGCCCCGCCCGCGATCATGCTGCGGGCGCCGTGGAGCCGAGCGTCGCTGATCGAACACTGGACCGAGGTGCATGGCGAGACCGACGCCGCGCGATGGGCCGGATGGATCGTGGACACCCCGCTGATGGATGCGGCGGCGACGTCGATTCGTTCGGGCGACGCGGGTGACGAGCTGGATCCGGCCGTGGCGTCGTACATCGAGGCAGCGGGGCTCTATGGCTGACCGTTCTCCGGCGGCCCTCGCTGGGTGCGGATGATAAGAAAGCCCCGCACGCCCGAGCGGGGCTTCTGTCGCGGCCGGCAACGAGCCAGCCGCGCTGTGTCCTGATGACGCCCGACGATCGGGCGCCGCGTTTTCCTACGAGCGTGGCGTCGCGTTCCTGCGCGGCGGTCGGAAAAAAATCCCGAAACGGGGTCTGCGGGGGCGCGGGGGCTATCATGGCCCCGATGGCGGAGTCTTCACCCCCCATTTCGACCGCTCCGGACGCGGGCGCCGCGGCGTCGGACAGCGATGTCCGATCGATCGCGTTCGTGTCCCTGGGCTGCCCGAAGAACCTCGTCGATTCCGAGAAGATGCTCGGGCTGCTCGACGAGGCGGGTTTCGAGCTGGTCTCCGACCATGACGAGGCGGACGCGATCGTCGTCAACACCTGCGGCTTTCTCGAGGCGTCGAAGGACGAATCGCTGTCGGTGATCCAGGAGGCGATCGAGCGGAAGGACGCCGGACGACTCAAACGGGTCGTTGTCGCGGGGTGTCTGGTGCAGCGGCATCGGGCGAAGATGCTGGAATGGGCCCCGGGGATCGACGCGATGGTCGGGGTGTTCGACCGCGATCACATTCTGGACGCGGTGACGGGCGGCTCGGCGGCGGCGATGCGAGCGGCGGCGGCGGGCGATGCGGACGCGTCGCCGAAGTACTGGATCGCCGGCAACGCGTTGCAGGCGGCGAAGTCGCGTGGGGTCGAGACGGTTGGTCTGACGGTGCACGGCGCGGACGGGAAAGGGCTGGGGTACTTCGAGAGTGATGCGGGTCGGTTCCGGCTGACGCCGCGCCACTGGGCGTACCTGCGGGTGAGCGAGGGGTGCAACCAGAAGTGTGCGTTCTGCACGATCCCGTCGATTCGCGGCAAGATGCGTTCGAAGCCGCTGGACGTGATTCTCTCGGAGGCGCGTCAGTTGATGGCGGACGGCGCGTTCGAGTTGAACCTCATCGGGCAGGACACGACGAGTTACGGCTACGACATCGGGTACGACGGCGAGGATGAGGGACTGATCGGGATGCTGCGGGGTCTGAACGACGTCGCGGCGGAGCAGGGCGGCGGCTGGATGCGTCTCATGTACGTGTACCCGACGCACTTCACGGACGAGATGATCGACACCATTGCGTCGCTGCCGAACATCGTGAAGTACATCGACATTCCGCTGCAGCACATGTCGGACCGGATGCTGACGTCGATGCGTCGGAACATCACGCGGGCGGAGCAGGAGGAACTGCTCCACAAGCTGCGTGACCGCATTCCGGGGCTGGCGATCCGAACGACGTTCATCACAGGGTTCCCCGGCGAGACCGAGGCGGACCACGAGGAGCTGCTCGAGTTCATCGACGCGTTCGGATTCGACGCGATGGGCGTGTTCCAGTATTCGCCGGAGCCGGGGACGCCGGCGGGGGCGATGGATCGCGATCCCGATCTGCACGTGCCGGACGAGGTGAAGGCGGCCCGGGAAGAGGATCTGATGCTGGTGCAGCAGCAGATTGCATTCGACAACGCGGCGTACGTGGCGGAGCAACGGGCGCAGTTCGACGTGCTGATTGACGCGCCCGCGGCGCACGGTGCGGCGGGTCGGGCGACGCCCGGGGTGTCGGACGCGGGTTCGCTGTTCGTAGGCCGGTGCTACCACCAGGCGCCGCAGGTTGATTCCCTGACCTACGTGCACGCGAACGAGGCGTTGACGCCGGGGGAGCTGGTTCGCTGTACGGTGGTGGACGCGGACGGGTACGATTTCATCGCCCGGCCGACGGCGGAGCTGGAGCGCACGATCCGGCTGCCGCTCGCGTGACATACGCGTTCGGGTCGTCGTCCGTGCCGAAGCGTCCGGTCAACGTATTCGAGAAATGGAGCGTCATATGAACCGGATTCCGGCCCTGACCGTTGCGCTGGCGTGCTTCGTCGCGCTGGGCTGCCTGACCGCCCCGGGATGCGAGAGCGCGGAGCCGGCGTCGTCGGAGACGCCGACCTACGTCGGTCCGCTGCCGTTTGATCCGACGGAGGAGTACGAGCTGTCGGAGTGGTGGACGAACGGGCAGGTGATGATGCGTCTTCGTCCGACGAATCAGTACATGATCTACGCTTCGATGAACCGGTACGAGCCGCCGATCCAGATCGGGCGGTGGGATCAGGACAGTTACGCCGTGATCTGGCTCCACCCGTACACGACGCGGTCGCCGGAGCCGATCCGCATGCGGGTCCGGAAGATCGACGACCGGATCGCGGTCCAGTTGCCGGGCGAGGCGCCGATGTTCGGCGCGGCGGGTCCGCCCCGCGTCGCGGAGGACGTCGTGATCGGCGAATGGTCGGACGGCGTGAATCGCGCGAAATTCTTCGCCACGCTGCGCTACCAGTGGGGTCGCGACACGGGCGACGACATCGGGGATCCGGTGTACGGACGGTGGTCCGTGGCGGACGACACGGTCGTGATTCTCGAGCCGGACGAGAACAAGGCCCCGATTCGCACGCTCGAACTCGGCGAAAAGGACGGCGCTCCGTACATCGAGAACGGCGAGCGCCAGATGAAGCGCGTGCTGCGTCCCGTGGAAGGGAACTGAGGTCGATGCCCGAGTTGCCGGAAGCGGAGCGTGCGCGGCGGCTGATCGAGTCGATCGCCGAGGGCCGCCGGATCGAGCGGGTGTGGTGCGATGCGGACGACATCGTGTTCGACGGCGTCACGCCGCGCACGATGCAGCGTTCGCTGAACGGGAAGACGGTCGTCGCGGCGGCCCGTCACGGCAAGCAGTTGTGGATGGAGCTGGACGCGGGCCCGCATCCATTGTTCCACCTCGGGATGACGGGCGAGTTCCTGTCGCCGGCTTCGGAGCGGATCCGGTATGCATCGAGCGGGAAGAAGGACCTCGAGACGGCCTGGCCGCCGCGCTTCGCGAAGATCCGGTTCGAGTTCAACGACGGGGGCGAGTTGGCGATGACGAACAAGCGTCGGCTGGGTCGGATTCGTCTGCGGGAGGATCCGCGGAACGAGCCGCCGATCGCGGATCTCGGTTTCGACCCGTACTTGTCGATGCCCACGCCGAAGCAGTTCGTGGAGTTGCTGGGTCGTCGGCGCGGGAACATCAAGGGTCTGCTGCTGGATCAGTCGTTCGCGGCGGGCGTCGGGAACTGGATCGCGGACGAGGTGCTGTACCAGGCGGCGATCGATCCCCGTCGGACGGCGGACTCGCTGGACGGGTCGGAAGCGAAGCGGGTGCGGTCGAAGCTGAGTCACGTGGTCCGGGTCGCGGTGAAAGCGAACGCGAACAAGGCGAAACTGCCGAAGTCATGGTTGTTCCATCACCGCTGGGGCGCCTCGGACGGTCCGGACGCGCTGCCGGACGGTCGGGCGATCCGACGGGCGTCGATCGGCGGCCGCACGACGGCGTGGGTCCCGGAGGTCCAGGGGTGAGGGGACGGAGACCGCGATGAACCTGCGCTGGCTGTTCTTCGACTATCTCGACCCGTCGGCGCCGCTCGACCGGGCGGATCGGCGGGCGGTCATGGAGCAGGTGCGCCGGAACGCGATGGCGGGACGTCGGCCGCCGAAGGCGATTGCGTTCGCAACGCTGCCGGGCGGGTGGACGCTGGGTCGGGTGGTGCGGTGGTACGACGTGCTCGTGGCGATGGTCCCGGCGACCGTGATGCTGATCGTCTTCTGGGGATGGCTGCGCTGGGGGTCCATGGCGTGGAACTCGATCGCGCTGATGGTCGGTCTGCAGATGCTGCTGACGTGGGTGACGATCGCGGTGATCGGCCGTTTCATGATGCGTCCGTGGATTGCGCTGGCGTTGCACGATCTGGGAATGGATGCTTGCTGGCGGTGCGGCTACTGGTTGGACCGCGGCACGGGAGCGTCGCCGTGTCCCGAGTGTGGAGCGGCGCGGCTGGCGGAAGGGTAGGCGGAGACGGGTACATGGCCGCGTGGGATGATCTCTCGTTGCAGGAGCAGGCGGACATCGCGGCCTACGCGGTGCGGGCCGGGTACGTGTCGTGGCCGGCCTCGCTGGGGCCGTACATTCTGGTTCCGCCGGTCTTCGCGGTGACGGCCGCGCTGGCGCCGCGCGTGTTCTCGCTGGGGCTGACCACGGGCTGGGAGCGGGTGTTGCTGGTCGCATCGATTGTGATCTCGGTGGTGATTGCGCGGCTGATCGATCGGCGGCTGCATCATCGGGCGTACCGCCGCGCGATGCGGGATCTCGGGCATCGGGTCTGCGTGGCGTGCGGGTATCGCACGGACGGACTCAGCGAAGCCGCGGCGTGCCCGGAGTGCGGATCGTCGCCGGTCAGGGAGGCGTGACCATGCATTGGCGCTGGCTGTTCGGATCGTTCGGGGACAAGGACGCGGGACTGTCGCCGGATGAATACAAGAAGGCGACGGAGTTGGCGCACGAGAAATACATCTCGAAGTCGCAGGTGTGGGGCTGGTCGCTGGGGGTGGCGATAGTGTGGATGGCGTTGTTTCCATCGACGAAGTTCATCGGCGACTGGCTGGCCGGTCTCGGCACACCGGCCCCGTACCTCGTTCACATGCTGCTGGTGATCCTCGCGGGCTGGGTCTTCGTGTCGTGGATGTACGGGCTGCTGTATCTCAAGCCGGTGCGTCGGGCGATGCGTGATCTGGGGCACCGGGTGTGTCTGGACTGCGGGTACCGGCTGGAGGTGCACGCGGCCGGGGAGCGATGTCCGGAGTGCGGGGCGAAGGTGCGGGGGTAAGGACGGCGGCCGGACGCGGGTGAGCGGGGGCGCACTCCGGCCGCGGGCCTGGTGTGACGTCCGATGTGTCGGGGGCGACCTCGACCCGGACTGAGGCGTGTTTCGCTTCGCCGATCTCCGGAGGCGCCAGGTGCGTTGCCGCGATCGACGAGGACCCGGGTGGTCGGCGATGAGCGGCGGTCGAAGACCGGGGCTGGCGAGGATACAATGCGGGGCTCGATGGTCCATGCCGGCCATCGCCCCGTGAGAGATCCACCCTGTGCACGTCCGCAACTTCTCGATCATCGCGCATATCGACCATGGCAAGAGCACCCTCGCCGACCGTCTGCTGCAGGCGACGAAGGCGGTCACCGCCCGGGAGGCCAAGGAGCAGCATCTGGATTCGATGGATCTCGAGCGGGAGCGGGGCATCACGATCAAGGCCTCGGCCGTGACGGTGCACCATGAGTACAAGGGCGAGGCGTACCAGCTCAACTTCATCGACACGCCGGGGCACGTCGACTTCACGTACGAGGTGTCGCGGGCGTTGACCGCGTGCGAGGGGGCCCTGCTGGTGGTCGATTCGACGCAGGGCGTCGAGGCCCAGACGGTGGCGAACACGTATCTGGCGGTGAACAACGACCTGGAGCTGATTCCGGTCGTGAACAAGATCGATCTGCCCGCCGCGGATCCGGACGGGGTCGCGATGGAGATCGAGCACGTGCTCGGTCTGCCGGCGGAGGACTGCATCTACTGTTCGGCGAAGACGGGGCAGGGGATCCCGGAGCTGCTGGATGCGATCTGCGAGAAGCTGCCGCCGCCGCGGGCGCCGGTGACGGACCGGACGCGGGCGTTGATCTTCGACAGTCACTACGACGACTACCGGGGGGTGATCGTCTACTTCCGCGTGTTCGACGGGAAGCTGACGGTGGGCGACAAGATCCGGATGATGGGGACGGGTCGGACGTTCACGATCACGGAGCTGGGGCGGTACACGCCGGCCCCGGTGAAGGTGAAATCGCTGTCGCACTCCGAGGTCGGCTACATGGTGGCCGCCATCAAGACGCTGGACGACGTCCGCGTCGGCGACACGATCACGCTGGAGCATGCGCCGGCGGATGCGGCGTTGCCGGGCTACGAGGAGCCGCAGCAGGTCGTCTTCTGCGACTTCTACCCGGCGACCACGAGCGACGCGAAGCGGAGCGATTTCGAGACGTTGCGGGAGGCGATCGAGCGGCTGCATCTGAACGATGCGAGCTTCACCTTCGAGGTGCAGCACTCCGAGGCGCTGGGCTTCGGTTTCCGCTGCGGCTTCCTCGGTCTCCTGCACATGGAGATCGTGCAGGAGCGGCTGGAGCGCGAGGGCGGCGTCGACATCGTGCAGACGGCGCCGACGGTCAGCTACCAGGTGGTGATGGCGGACGGCACGGAGATCGTGATCCAGAACCCGGCCGATCTCCCCGACCCCAACCACATCGTCGAGATCCGCGAGCCGCTCGTGAAGCTCGAGATCATCTGCCCGAACGAAAACATCGGCGACCTGATGAAGCTCTGCGACACGCGGCGGGGCCAGTTCAAGAGCCAGCGGTACGTCTCGGACACCCGCCAGATCCTCGACTATGAACTGCCGCTCGCCGAAATCATCTACGACTTCTACGACAAGCTGAAGTCGATCACCCGCGGCTACGGCACGATGGACTACGAGATCATCGGCTACCGCGCCGACCGACTCGCCAAGGTGAACATCCTGATCAACGGCGCCCCCGTGGAGGCGTTGTCGATGATCTGTCACCACGACCACGCGGAGCAGCGGGGCCGGGTGATCCTGGCCAAACTCCGCAAGCAGATCGATCGCCACCAGTTCGAGATCCCGCTGCAGGCGGCGATCGGCGGCAAGATCATCGCCCGTGAGACGATCAAGGCGGTCCGCAAGAACGTCACCGCGAAGTGTTACGGCGGCGATATCACCCGCAAGCGGAAGCTGCTCGAAAAGCAGAAGGAAGGCAAGAAGCGGATGAAGACCGTGGGATCGGTCAACATTCCGCAGGAAGCCTTCATGGCGGTGCTCGAGACCGACAACTGATCGCACCGCCCGCTCGTCCCTGACGCCCCCCCGTCCCCGAATCGGAGCCCGTTCATGTCTCGACGCGAACGAACGATTGTCTACACGTTGCTCGCCCTGCTGCTCGTGATGAACCTGCCGACCCTGGTCGGGTCGAGCGCGGCGGACGCGTTCGCCGCCGGCCGGGCGTGGCTGCAGGATCTCGGGCCCGCCGCGTCATTGACGCTCGAAGGCGACGGCGACGACGGATCGGTGACGCTGCGGGCGGCGGACGGCCGGCTGTCGTGGAAGGACGGCGCGCCGCATCGCACCATGTCGACGGCGTTCGTGCACATCGGCGCGGTGATGAATCAGCTTCTCGATGCGGAGCTGTTCGAGGAGGAGCGGACGGCGTTTCGTGAGGAGCGTGAGGAGGAGGAGAACGCGTTCCAGGAGCGGGCCCGGGAGCTGGACGCCGTGGCGCGGGACATGAGTCCGGAGGACGAGGGCGCGCAGGCGATGGTGCGGCAGATGCAGGAGCTTGAGCAGGAGTACGCGCGGTGGCGTCGGGACCAGCAGGCCGCGCTGGGCCGGCTGGCGTCGTCCCAGGTCGAACGCGCGTACCGCGATCTCGTGGCCGCGGTGGACGTGGTGGCGGAGCGCCGCGACATCGATCTGGTCTATCGTTTCGTGCCGACGGCGCGGGCGTTCGAGGCGATGACGCCGGACGTGGCGGAGAAGGAGGTCTTCCTCCGGACCGCGCTGCATTATCCGGCGGAGCTGGACATCACGAACGACGTGCTGGAAGAACTGTCGCTGGAACTCGAATAAGGTAAGAAGGCGTCGCCGCGCCTTGTCCCCGGGAGACTCCGCATGATCGAACCCGACGCTGCGATCGACTGTCCGAAGTGCCGGCTCTCCATGGAGCGTATGGACGTGGCGGGCGTGTTTCTCGACCGCTGTCGTTCGTGCGACGGGATGTGGCTGGACGTGCAGGAGAAGGAGCGGCTGTTGAAGTCGCCGGACGCGGTCCGCGCGGCGGATCGCGGGGAACGGCCGGATCACGACGAAAAGGACGACCTGCGCTCGCTCGTCTGCCCGCGCGACGGCTCCACGATGATCGCCATGCGTGATGCGGAGCAGCGGCATGTACGGTACGAAGCGTGCACCGTGTGCGGCGGCATCTTCCTCGACGCGGGCGAACTCCGCGATCTCGCCGACGTCACGCTGCTCGAGCGTCTGCGGCAGTTCTTCGGCTGAACCGCTCATCGATCCATGACCCAACCCGTGACATTCGGACCAGAGCACACCCCGTTCGTCGCGATCGGCGGCGAAGATCGCGTGCGCGAACTCGTCGACCGCTTCTACGACGCGATGGACGACGATCCCGCCTGCGCGCCGATTCGGGCGCTGCATCCGGACGATCTGACGGAGTCGCGGGAGAAGCTCTTCCTGTTCCTGTGCGGCTGGCTGGGGGGTCCGCAGTACTATGTGCAGCAGCGCGGCCATCCGCGGCTGCGGATGCGGCACGCCCCGTTCGCGATCGACGGCGACGCGCGGGATCAGTGGCTGAAGTGCATGACCCGGGCGCTGGACGAGATGCACATCGACGGCGATCTGCGCACGTTCCTCGACGGACGATTCGCCCACGTGGCGGACTTCATGCGGAATCGCCCGGACTGACGGCGGGGGCGACGGTCAGGGGCCGGACGGCGACTCGTCGCCGATCTGGACCGGCACGCTGGCGAACTCGATGTGGAGCTTCACCTTGTTGCTCGAACTGGTCTCGTACAACGCCGAGTACCCGGCGCTGACGGTGACGACCTTCACCTGCGCGCCGCCCGACACGGACGCGGCGTAGCTCTCGCTGCCGTGGAACTCGAACTCGGCGTCGATCGTCGCCGTCTTCGGCAGGAGCATCTGCAGCTCCGTCGGCTCGCCGGTGGCGGTCGCGATCGTATTCACGACCTTCTTCAGACCGTCGACTCCGGGCAGGGCGTCGAGCTGATTGACGGCGTCATCCGTGTCAGCGTCGCCGGGGTTCGCGGCGTTCTGGGCGAGACGCTTCGCGGTGCTCGCGACTTCGATGAACGTCGCCGGCACGAGCGTCGACATCATGACGGCGGTGAACGTCTCGGCCAGCACGACCGAGAACGAGGCGACGGAAACGGCGGTTGAGAATCCCATGACAATCTCCCAGCAATGGACTCGAAGTCGACGAACAGCGAGGCGCGGGCCGCCGTCGCGGTCACGGCGGCGCGGCGGGGGCGAGGGTCAGCCGCACGCGGGCCCGCGAGACGGGCCGGTCGTCGACGGCGACGTTGAGGTCGGTCTCGATCTGCGCGCCCGCGATCGAAAGGTCGTGCGGCCGGAGGACATCCTCCGACGCGAGGAGCGACTCGGCGAGCTGGCGAAGCACCGGGGCGGGCGCGGCGGCGGGCGCGGCCAGCGGCGACGCGACCTGCGGCAGCGGAATCGCCAGATCAATGGTGAGCGGCACGCCGGCCGCCTCGAGCAGATCGAGGAGTTGTCCGGCCGCGGTTTCGGCGGCGGGCCCGGCCGCGGCGGCGACGGAGGTCAGCCAGTCGCCCGCGTCGATCGACAACGCCATGACGTCGGACTCGGGCATGATCAGGATTCCGGCCGGGGCTGGATGGTGATGCGGATCGCCGCGTTGGCGCCGGCGACGCCGCCGACATCCACATTGAGGGTGGCCTCGACCTCGCCGGTGGCGATGACGAGGTTCTCCTGATTCAGCAGTCCTTCGGCCTCGTTGATCGCCTGGGCGATCTTCTTCAGCGGCTCGAGGGGATCGACCGCCGCGAGGTCGAGACCCGGAACAGGCGTCGATCCGCCCCCGCCGTCCGCGTCGGGCGTGACGAAGTCGATGATGTCATCGATGATCGCCTGGGGAACGACGATCGGGATCGTCACGCCGCCGAGGCCCAGGCCATTGGCGGTGGTCTTGAGACCGTCGATGGCGCCCGTCCACACGGCGTTGTCGGGATCCGCGTCCTTGAGATCGTTGAGGATCTGGGAGACGCTGCGGTTGACGACGTAGTCCGCCATGAGCGTGAGACCTCTCTGTCGTTACTCGCCGAGTTCAAGGCCGGCGAGAAACTGGTGCATGCCCTCGGGCAGGGGCTGGTCCGCGGTCTGGCGCCGGAGTCGACGAACGGCCGCGACGAGACGGCCGCGGGCTTCGGTCTGACTGGCGCTGCCGAGCACTTCGTCGACCGCCTTGTGGAAGGCAAGGACGGCGTCGGCGCCGAGTTCGAAGGTGTCGACCATCGCCACCAGCTGACGGAGGCCGGGGGCGAGGGCGTCCCGGAAGCGTCGGTCATCGTCCGCCAGGGCGTCGAGCAGACCCGCCGCCTCGAGTTCGTGCAGCACCTCGAACGACGGGACGAAGTCGGCGCGACGCCATTCCGGTCGGATGAGTTCGAGCACGGCGCCGCGCGTTTCGGCGGAAGGCGCGGCGTGATAGCGGGCGATGGCGTCGTCAAGGCGGCGGCGGACCTGGGGTCGATCGGCGAGCACGCCGCGCCGTTCGATCGCATCGCGCAGGGCCTGGAGCGCGGCGGCGGCCTTCTTCTGGGGATCGGGATCGGTCGGACGATCGGGCGTGATCGGGCGGCCGGGGTCGGCGGCTTTCTTCACGACGGGATCATCCGGGTCCGCCGACGGCTTCTTCTTCTTTTTCTTTTTCGGCTTGGGGTCCGGTTCGTCGGCGACGGTCGGAATGTTGACGATCTGGATCGTCATCCGCGCCCGGTTCGACGCGGTCAGGGTGGACTCCGAGGACGTGTTGTCGACGCCGACGGAGGGCGGCGTGAAGAGCGGGGCCGGGCGCACGCCGAGGCTGACGCCGCTGGCGGTCTTGCGTTGTTCGGCGCTCATGTCGAACTCGACGACGACCTCGGCGCTTTTGACGGCGAGCCCGCCGACATCGGAGACGGACGCATCAAGAAGCCGACGATGGCCGTGGCCGAGCGCGGTCATGAGGTCGATGAGCAGGTCGTCGACCATCACCAGGTTCTTGACACGCTCGGCCATCTCGCCCTCTCGCCTCCGACCTGCAGTCTAACGGCTGCGATCGATGCATTGCACAAAATCCCCGCGCGAACCGGGGATCATGCTGATACGGACGCGTGAAGACAGGCGATCTGGCGGGTGGTTCAGAGGACCTGTTCGTCGAGGCGTCGGGCGAACGCATCGAGGATCGCGTCCCGGACCGCCGGAACATCGGGGGCGTGGCGGCCGAGTTCCGCCGCCATCGAGGTCACCGACCGGCCGGTCAGGCCGCACGGCACGATGAGCTGGAAGTGTGCAAGGTCGGGGCGTACGTTCAGCGCGAGCCCGTGCATGCTCACCCAGCGTGAGACGCGAACGCCCATCGCGCAGATCTTCCGATCGCCGCGAAACCCGGCTGCGCACAGGGGTTGGGCCGCGTCGTTCCGAAGGCGCCCCTGTCCGTCGGCGACTTCCTCGATCTCGTACCCGTCGATCCAGACGCCGGTGGCGCACGCGTCGCGTCGCCCGGCGAGGCCGAAGGCGTCGAGGGTGTCGATGACGACGTCTTCGAGGAAGCGCATGTAGCCGTGCAGGCGGAGTCCGAGGCGGTTGAGGTCGAGGATGGGGTAGGCGATGAGCTGACCGGGACCGTGGTAGGTGATGTCGCCGCCCCGATCGGTGCGAGCGACGACGACGCCGGCCTGTTCGAGCTGGGCTTCGGTGGCGAGCAGGTGGTCGGGGGCATCCCGTCGTTTCGAGATCGTGATGACGGGGACGTGTTCGAGGAGGAAGATCGTCATCCCGCCGCCATCGGAATCGCGTCGGGCGATGACGTCCTCGACGGCGGCGCGCTGGCGGGCGAGGGCGTCTTCGTAGGGGACATCGCGTCCCAGGTCGACGACGCGGACGCCGAGCGATGAGACGACGTGTGCGTCGGATTCCGGAGACGGGGCGGCGGAATGCGGGCCGGTCATGTGGCGAAACCTCGCTTCACCCGCGATGATAGGCGTCTTTCCCACCCCGGACGCCGGAGCCTGCCGCGATGCCAACGGTGCATCCCACCGCCATTCTGGACGGCGACATCACGCTCGCCGACGACGTCGAGATCGGACCGAACTGCGTGCTGCAGGGCGACATCACGATCGGTCCGCAGTGCCGCCTGCTCGGCAATGTCTACCTGCAGGGTCCGTTGACGATGGGCGAGGCGAACCTGTGTTATCCATTCGTGTGTCTCGGGTTCTCGCCGCAGTCGACCGGGTACGACCACGAAGCGGCCGGTCACGGCGTGGTGATCGGCGATCGCAACCGGTTCCGGGAGCACGTCACGGTGCACCGGGCGATGACGGACGACGGTCCGACGCGGGTGGGCGATGACAATTACTTCATGGTGAACAGCCATGCGGGACACGATTGCCGGGTCGGCAGCCGGAACATCCTGGCCAACAACGTCGCGCTGGGGGGCCACGTGACGACCGGGGACCGGATCAACATCGGCGGCGGCACGATGGTGCACCAGTTCTGTCGCGTCGGCGACGGGGCGATGCTCTCGGGAGCGATGGGACTCTCGTACGATCTGCCCCCCCACTTCATGCTCACCGGCATCAACCGGGCCGGCGGGATCAACCTCGTCGGACTGCGGCGCAGCGGGGCCACCAAGGAGGAGATCGAACAGGTGCGCTGGGTTTTCAAGATGCTCTACCGACGGAACCTGACGATGCAGACCGCGATCGACGCCCTGCAGGAACGCGCCCACGAGCCGAAGGTGCAGATGTATATTGACTTCATCGCAACGTGCGAACGCGGGATCTGCCCGGGACACACGAAAACGCAGCGCGGCCCGGACACGGCGTCGCCGATCCCGGACGGACTGGAAGACTGAAATCGGAAAGGACACGGATGTCGCTTTCATTCTGCGTGCTGGCGAGCGGATCAGGCGGGAACTGCTCGGTCGTGGTCCGGGAGGACCTGCGGGGACGGCGGTGTCTGCTGATGGACGCCGGCCTCTCGCCCCGCCGGACGATCCGGGCCCTCGCGGACCTCGGCGTCAAACCGGGCGAAATCCACGGCATCCTGCTGACGCACCTCGATCGCGACCACTTCTATCCCTCGTGGGCGAAGATCGCGGCGCGGGAGCACATCCGGATCTTCGCCCATCGACAGCAGCGCACTCGCCTCTTCAAGAACGGCGCCTCGATGCGGCACGTGAAGCTCTTCGACGACGACTTCGAGATCGATCGACGCACGCACGTGGAGATCGTGCGGTTCGCGCATGATGATGCGGGATCGACGGGGTACGTCATCAACCACGGCGGCGTGCGGCTCGGCTGGGCGACGGACCTCGGGCGGACGACGAACGCGCTGTTCGATCGGTTCACGCAGCTTGATGCGCTGGCGATGGAGTCGAACTACGACCGGCGGCTGCAGGTCGAGAGCGGTCGTCCCGCGATGCTGAAGCGGCGGATCATGAACGGCTTCGGTCACCTGTCGAACGACGAGTCATTCCGGGCGGTGCGTCGGATCGCGGAGAACTCGCGGCTGCGCCGGATCGTGGCGTTGCACCTGTCGCGGGAGTGCAACTCGCCGTCGATCGTCCAGCGCCTGTACGAGCAGGAGGCGCCGGAACTGGCGGATCGGCTGACGATCTCCGCCCAGGACGCGCCGACCCCGATGCTGTCGGTGATCCCGGCCGCGCCGACCCCACGCGTCGCGCCGCTCGTCGGCGCCCAGATGGCGTTGTTCGGATGAGCGAGCGCCCTGACGTCCACGGGATTCTCGAGACGATTCTCTACGCCGACGATCTCGCGGCGATGGAAACCTTCTACACGGACGTGATCGGCCTCTCCTCGCTGTGGGAGCGGACGGAGCTCGGCGTCGGCTTCCGCGTCTCGACCACGCAGGTGCTGCTGATCTTTGATCCGGCGGTGTCGAGCGGGTCGGACCGGACGGTCCCGTCGCACGGCGCGAAGGGGGCGGGGCACGTCGCGTTCCGCATCCGCCCCGAGACGCTCGATGCATGGCGTCAGCATCTCGAAGCGAACGACATTGAGATCGAGCAGACGCACGCCTGGGACGACGGCGGGCAGTCGATCTACGTACGCGATCCGGCGGGGAATTCGGTGGAGTTCATCGACCGGGACATCTGGCCGGCGGGCCCCTGACCTCCCGGGGAGCCGCAAGGTTGGGCTCCGCTCGTCCGGGTGCGTTCCCGTGGAGCCTCGCGCAGGCGCTCAACGGAACGATGCGGCGTGGTGGCGATGACGCCGGATCGACCTCCGGCGGAGCCGGAGGCTAGTGGTGCTCCACGTCGACCCGGGCGCCGTCAGGCATCGCGCGGCGTTGCATCGCCTCCCATTCAGCACGCTCCGTCGGGAAGTACCCCACCGGCTCGCCGTTCTCGACGAGCGGGACGAGCAGCGGCAGGCCTGACGGCAGGTCCGCTTCCACGGGGGCGATGATGTCGCCGGTGACGACGCCCTCGTCGTTGAGCTGACGGTAGACCTGCCGGGGCATCTCGATCGCGCGCACGTCGCAGTCGGGGATGTCGGGGGCGGGGCGGTCGTTCCACCACGCGACGGGTTCGCCGGGCATGACGAAGGTGCCGGGGGCCATGAGGACGAGCGTTCCGCGTGAGAGGTCGCCGTGGTCGACGTCGGGCATGACCCAGACGTCGTCGCCGGTCCAGACGGCTTCCTGCGCGCCGGCGTACACGGCGAGTCGCAGGGCAAGCCGGGCGTCGGCGATGAGGTCGAGGAGTCCCTCGGTCATGGGGACGCCGCGCCAGAGGCCGTCAAGCCGCCCGACGTGCTCGCGGACAAGGACGGCGGCCTGGTCGCGGGCGAAGGGGCGATCCTCGGCGGGGACGCGGGCGAGGTCGCGGAGGGCGAAGGCGACGGCCTGGAGGGTGATGACCGAGACGGTTCCTTCGCGATGGCGTGCCGCGTTCTCGTCGCCGGCGTGCGCGGCGGCCTTCGCCGCTTTGGCGTAATCCATCCAGTGGGCGAGGAGCGCGGCCCAGGTGAGGGCCTCGGGGCGAAGCTGACCGGGCGGCGGTTCGGTGGGATCGGCGGGCATGTCGGACATTGTGACGCATTCGCGTCGCTTCGGGGGCGTGCGGGACGGGTCGGCCGATTGATCTGGAAGGTGAGGCGCCGGTCGTGTTGCCTGCCGAGGGGCGTCCGACTACTGTGCTGCCGCATGGGCGATACCATCCGCCACGAATGCGGCTTGGCGCTGGTCCGCACGCTGAAGCCGCTCCCGCACTACCACGAGACCTACGGCGACGCCGCATGGGGTCTTCGTCGCTTGTCGCTGCTCCTCGAGAAGCAGCACAATCGCGGTCAGGACGGCGCGGGCGTCGGCGTGGTCAAGTTCGACATGCCGGCGGCCGAGCAGTTCCTGCGGCGGGTTCGCTCCGACAAACGCAACGCGCTGGAGCGGGTGCTGAAGGCGATTTCCTCCGACCTGAAACCGATCGAGAAGGCGGCGGCCCGGGGCCGCGAACTGGACGAACGAGACGCCAAGCTCAAGTGTGAGTTTCTGGGCGAGGTGTACATCGGTCACCTGCGGTACGGCACGCATTCGGGCCGATCGGTCAAGTTCTGCCATCCGTACATCCGGAAGTCGAACGTCGCGAGCCGGTCGATGATGGTCGCCGGCAACTTCAACGTGACGAACGCCCCGGAGCTCTTCCGGCAATTGCACGGCTACGGGCTGGATCTGGTCGGCGACTCGGACACCCAGGTGATCCTCGAGCGTATCGGCTACTGCCTCGACCGCGAGCACGATCACCTCGAGGCGACGATGGGCCCCGGCTCGTTCGTCGGGCTGGACGGGCGCGAACTCGCGCGGCAGGTGTCGGACGACCTGAACATCGTCCGGGTGATGGAGAACGCCGGTGAGGAATGGGACGGCGGATACGTCTTCGCGGGTCTGCTCGGCAACGGTGATGCGTTCATCTGTCGCGATCCCTCGGGCATCCGGCCGGGGTACTACTACCACGACGACGAGGTCTTCGCGGCGGCGTCGGAACGGGTCGCCCTGACGAACGTCCTCAACGCGGAGCCGGAGCAGGTGCATCCGATTCCGCCGGGGCACGTGATCGTGATCAAGCGGAGCGGCGAGGTGATCAACGAACCGTTCCGCCCGGCGCTTCCGCTGCGGCAGTGCACGTTCGAGCGGATCTACTTCAGTCGCGGGAACGATCACGAGATCTACCGCGAACGGAAGTCGCTCGGACGTTCGCTGGCCCCGCGCGTGCTGGAGGCGGTGGATCACGACGTCGACAACTGCGTGTTCTCGTTCGTGCCGAACACGGCGGAGACGGCGTACCTGGGCCTGATGGAGGGCGTGCACGAGATCACGCACGCGCGGGACGTCGATCGGCTGTGGGGACAGATCCAGAGCGGCGAGATCACGCGGGAATGCCTGATGGATCTCGTGCAGCGTCGGGCGCGGGGGGAGAAGATCGCGCACAAGGACGCGCGGCTCCGGACGTTCATCACCCACGACGCCGCGCGTCGCGATCTCGTCGCGCACATCTACGACATCACGCGGGGCGTGGTGAAGCCGACGGACACGCTGGTGGTGCTGGATGACTCGATCGTGCGGGGGACAACGTTGCGGGAGTCGATCATCACGATGCTGAGTCGGCTGCGTCCGAAGCGGATCATCATTGTGAGTTCAGCCCCGCCGATCATGTATCCGGACTGCTACGGCATCGATATGAGTCAGCTCGGCCGGTTCGTGGCGTTCGAGGCGGCGGTGTCGCTGATTCATCAGCGTGAGATGCACGGGCTGCTGGAAGAGGTCGAGCGCGACTGTCTCGCGCAGGCGGGCGGGCCGCTGAAGAGCTACCGCAATCACGTGCGTCGGATCTACGAGCCGTTCTCGCTGGACGAGATCTCGAAGCGGGTCGCGGAGATCGTGCGGCCGGCGCACATCGCGTGGGACGGTCCCGTGGACGTGATCTACCAGTCGGTGGACGGTCTTCGGGCCGCGATGCCGGGTCACACCGGCGACTGGTACTTCACAGGCGACTACCCGACCCCGGGCGGCTTCAAGGTGCTGAACACGTCGTTCCTGAACTGGCGGAAGCGGAGCGAGGATCGGGCGTACTGAACGCCGGGATCGGACGCCGCCGGCCCCCCGAACCATCACCGCGCGCACGGACCCCACGCCGCGAGCAGGCCCGCGAGATCCGCGCTGCCGACCGCGTTGTCGAAGTCCAGATCGAGGACGCCGGTCCCGTCGCCCCACGCCGCGAGGAGGGCGGCGAGGTCCGCCGCGTCCACGACGCCGTCGCAGTTGGCGTCGCCTGCGCAATAGGCGGGCGGGCTGGACACGTCGTAGATCCGCACTTCGTCGATGAGGCCGTTGAAGTCGTCGTTGACCCCGAAGGTCGTGTTCGGATTGCTGTCGCTCTGATTGAGGGTGCGGCCGCCGATGACGAGGTCGTTGGGATTGTCGGGACTGCCGAAGTCGCCCGGCAGGATTTCGACGCCGATGAGGCAGCCGTCGAGCACGAGACGAAGCACCTGGCCCGTTCGCACCCAGGCGATGTCGTGCCAGGCCTCGTCGTTGACGGTGGTCTCGGTCAGGATGTTGAATGACGTTCCGTCGCAGATGTTGCCCTGCGCGACGAACGTGCCGTTGCGCACCGCGACGAGATAGCCGGGATTGGACCCCGCCCGTTCCTTCCAGATGAGTCCGCGGCCGCCGTCGAGGCCGGGATCGAGGAACGTCACCAGGAACCGCGCGGTCATCGTGAAGTCGCCGTCGGCGATGTCGAGGGCGTCTTCGTCGCCGGCGGGAATGACCCAGTCGCCCGCGCCGTCGAACTGGGCCGCGAAGCCCCCGTCGATGGGCACGATCGTCACGTCACCCAGTTTCTGGCCGTCGTACGCGGGGCCGAGCGAGCCGAAGTTGGTGACGGTCGGCGCTTCGGGTTCGTCAAACTGGTACCAGAGAATCGGGGTCGGACCGGCGGAAATGACGACCGCGATCGCGGCGGTGAGCAGCGTGAACATCAGGAGTCCTCCTCGTCTTCCACGCTACCGGGGGCCGATCGCGCACACAACGGAATTCGAGGTCGGCCGGGCGGCCCGCCTCAACCGCTTCGGGCCGATCGCCGATACGACCCAAGCGGCGGTCCATGTCGCCCCTCCCGCCACCCCATTCGAAGACCCGCCATGAATCCTCCCCGCGAAAAGCGATACGAGCCCGGCCGGAACGCGTTTCTGGCCTTCGAGCCGCCGTCCTGCCCGGAGGACCGGGCGAACGCGGCGGGGCGTCTGGCGGAGCTCATCGAACACTCTCGGCATGCCGGACGGGTCGATCGGGCCCTGCGGTTCGCCGCGGCGGGTCGCCGGCTCGCCACGACGCATGACGGGCTGACGGAGACGATTGCGCGGCTCTATCTGGCCATCCGCGAGCCCCACGCCGCGCTGGAGGCGATCGAAGCCCGGGGCGAGCGGCCGACGCTGCCCGCGGTGCGGGAGGCGGTCGAGCAGGCGTTGCGGGATCTGGACGGGCCGGAGGCGCCGCCGACGGCGGGCAAGATCACGCCCGAGCCGAAGCGTCTCAAGCCCCGCCGGCGGTTCCGCTACGGCGGCTGATCGGACCGGCGGACCTCGGAAGATCGCTCGCGCCCCAGGCCTGTTCGGGTCACACAGGGGTGATTTCGGCCCGATCCGGGGCCGGTTCGGCTTGACCTGTGGGGTGAAAGCTGGTTTACTGCCGCGTTCCGCCTGTGTCGCGGTCGCCGGATATCCGTGCGGCGGTGTGGCGGCGGTTTTGTGACGTGGTATCAGATGTCTCCAGGTGCTCGAAGGAGCCGTTTTCCATGGCCCGATATCTCGGCCCGAAGGTGAAGCTGTCGCGGCGTGTCGGCGTGCCGATCGCTGACATTCCGAAGCACACGGCGAAGCGTCAGTTGACGCCGCCGGGCGTGCACGGATTCCGTCGTCGTCGCGAGAAGGCGTACGGCGTTCGTCTGACGGAGAAGCAGAAGCTTCGCTATCACTACAACGTGCTCGAGAAGCAGTTCCGTCGGTACGTCGCGGAAGCGTCGCGTCGGCAGGGCAACACGGGTGAGTTGCTGCTCGAACTGCTCGAGGGTCGTCTGGACAACGTGATCCGGCGTGCGGGTCTGACGCGGACGATCTGGTCGTCGCGTCAGCTGGTGGTGCACGGTCACGTGCTGGTGAACGGCCGCAAGGTCGACCGGCCGAGCTACGCGGTGAAGCCGGGCGACGAGATTTCGTTCCGGGAGAAGATCCAGAAGGTGACGCGGGAGAACATGGAATCGCTGGCCGGGCACATGGTGCCGGACTGGCTGGACCTGACCCCCGCCGACCTGAAGATCAAGGTCGTGTCGCGTCCGACGTCGGATCTGATTCCGTTCGACGTGAACACGAACCTGATTGTCGAATTCTATCGTTGAGTCGTTCGAGCCCTGGCGGCGATCAGGGCCGACGATCGCAGCGAGCAGAGAAGAGACGACGGTCGGCCGCGAATCACGGCCGGCCGTTTTTCGTCCCGGACTGATTGTTCTCGGGGGCGGACCCGCCCGGGATCGGAGAGGTTGAACCCACATGTTCAAGTTCCTGCGCAAGTACAACAAGTGGATCCTGGCCGTGGGCGGTTCGCTGCTCATGGTGGTCTTCCTGGTCCCGACGGCGATCGAAGGTCTCGCGAACCAGGCGGCTCGAGGCGGGGCGGAGATTGCGACGTTCGGTCCCGACAACCTCGAGATCACGCAGCCGGAATGGCAGTCGGCGCAGAAGGAGCTGGAGATTCTCCAGACGGCGATGGCGGGCCGGCAGGTGATGTTCGGTCCGATCCAGGTGGACTCGCCGGAGCACTGGTTCCTGCTGTCGCACGAGGCGGCGAAGCTCGGGCTCGAGCCGGGGCCGGCCACCGGGTATGCGAACATCGCGCCGATGCAGGGGGGCACGCAGGAAGGGACGCTGAACACGCTCTCCGGGCTCGCCCGGGCGCCGCGCACGTTCGTGCTGGAGACCCTCGCCAAGGCGACGGGCGTCCGCGAGATGGTGAACCTGTACGGGGCGACGCCGTGGTCGGATCGTCGGCTTCGCAACGCGGCGGCCCGGATGTTCCACGGGGTGAGCGGCGAGATCGTCGTGATCCAGCCCGACCCCGCCGCGTCTGACTTCGAACCGACCGAAGAGCAGATCCTCGAGCAGTTCAACGCATACGCCGACATCGAACCCGGGGCCGGCGACATGGGCTTCGGCTACCGGCTTCCTGATCGCGTCAAGCTCATGTGGATGAAGATCAACCGCGAAAGCGTCGAGGATCTCATCGAGGCGAGCGGCGCGATCAACGGCATCGCGCTGCAGAAGCACTGGCGGAAGAACGCCGGCGTGCTCGGCGAACCGATCCCCGGCGCCGAACCGCCCGTCACCGTCCGCAACGATCTTCTCCGCACCCTCACCGACGAGAAGATCGCCGAGATCACGAAGTACGCCGAAGACCAGATCCGCGCCGCCCGGCGCGGCCTGCCGGAACGCAGCGGCTACGTCGAGCTTCCCGAAGACTGGACCGAGGATTACGAAGGCCTCGCCGCGGCCCTCGCCGAACGCTTCGGCATCGCCCGCCCGGAGGTGCAGACGTCCGACGGCTGGCTCGACCCGCGGGAAGTGGCGATGCTCGATGACATCGGCACGGCGACGACCGACAAGTTCGGCGCGACGCCCCGCAGTCTCGCGAATCTCGTCGCAGCGGCCCGCGAGTTCGGCGGCGCCCCGACGATCATCATTCAGGAAGGCGTGACGGGTCCGTCGCTGACCGGCCCGGACGGCTCGACCTTCCTCTTCCGCATCGCCGAGACGGACGCCGCCCGGGCGCCCCGTTCGGTCGATGAAGTCCGGGAGGCGGTCGTCGCCGACCTCAAGCGGCTCGATGTCTTCAACGAACTGAAGGCGAAGGTCGATGAGATCCGACAGAACGCGATCGAGAACGGGATGCTGCAGACCGCGGTGACGTACGGCGGCGTCCTGAACCAGGCGGCCCGCGTCGCCGAGGCGCCGGAGCCGTTCACGCTGCTCTTCCAGGCCCAGGCGGGCATCCCGCTCTCGTCCGATCCGCCGCCGCTGCCGATTCTGGGCGCGGCGCCGGAGGTGTCCTCGAAGATCGTCGACGCCGCGCTCGCACTGCCCAGAACCGCCCAGGTGACGACGCTCCCCGCAGCGGATCGCATCACCGCGATCGCGGCGGACCAGCAGCTCGCGGTGGTCGTCTTCAAGATCAACGGCCAGCGTCCCCTCACCCGGGAGGACTACGAGACCGTCGTCAACACCGGCCTCGTCCAGTCCCTCCTCCTCGGCGAGGAAATGGATCGGGGCGAAGACGTCCTGGCCATGTACGGCGAGGAAGCCATGATCAATCGCTACAACTTCGCGTTCGTCCGCGAGGTCGAAGACCCGGCGATCGACGGCGAAACGCAGATCGAGGAAGCCCTCGCGACGGACCCCGGCGCCGATACGAATCCGCGCTGAGCGGGAGAAGGCGTCACGGCGACGCGAGCCGCGACCGGTGCAGAGACAAACGAAAAGCGCGGCGTCACCGAACGCCGCGCTTTTTCTTTCATCTGCAGGTTGCGGACCGTGTCGGCTACGCGCGTCTCCCCCGACGCCCGGCGCCTGGCGCTCGACGCCTAACTCACCACCGACCCAGCCTTCACCGGCTTGTCGAGCGTGAGCACCACGACGTCGCGTTCGTCGTCCCCCACCATGTCGCTCGCGGCGAGGATCATGCCCTGGCTGATCTCGCCCCGGATCTTGCGCGGCTCCAGATTGGCGACGATCACCACCTGTTTGCCGACCATCTCTTCCGGCGTGTACCACGCCTTCACGCCCGCACAGACCTGGCGTCCGTCCTCGGTCCCGTCGTCGAGCTGCACCTTGAGCAGGCGGTCGGCGTTTGGGTGAGGTTCGCACGCGGTGACGGTGGCGACGCGGAGGTCGAGTTTGATGAAGTCGTCGAAGGGGATCTGCGGTTTGGGTTCGACGCTCGCCGGGGCGGCCATGGGGCGACTCCTTGGTTGAGGCACGGGGGATTCGGGTGATCGGAAGTGGGCATGGTAGACCATTCGGCGGGGGAAGGCGTGTCGGGCGGGCGGGGGTCCGCCGCGCCTATTGTTGAGTCCCGGGATTCCGTCCGCTGGTGCAAGGAGTCTGCCGATGTCGATCGCCCGTTTTGTCCGTCGTCCGCTCGCGGCCTGCCTGGTCGGGGGTGTGGCGGGGTTGAGTGTGTT
The DNA here is from genome assembly GCA_965227335.1 of Phycisphaerales bacterium. Classification (GTDB taxonomy): domain Bacteria; phylum Planctomycetota; class Phycisphaerae; order Phycisphaerales; family SM1A02; genus CBDDFV01. Next base: position 305,136 of record CBDDFV010000009.1, on the reverse strand, counting down.
CATGGTTTCGTCGGATGCGCCGGCGGTGAGCGTCGCCGCCGCGCCGGAGTGGCGGTCTGATCCCGCGTGGTACGACGGCTCCGCGGAGTGGGCGGTGTACGACGCCGTGCGTCCGATCTACGGCCAGGGTCGGACGTACCAGGCGACCATCTTCACGAACAAGCAGCAGATGGACCCGAAGACGACGACCAAGGCGTCCGACTGGCGGGCGGCGGGGAACGTCGAGGTCTTCAAGCACAATTGCTCGGAGATCATTCCGACGGAGAACTACGACTACCGGATGCTGACCACCGCCTTCATCCGGACGAAAGATCTCTCACCGATGAAGGTCGTCGCCTCCACGCAGGAGTTCTGCGGGACGACGTACAAGGAGTTCACCTGCGATGGACGGAACGTCGATGCGAACATGTTCTGTTACTTCCCGGAGGGTGGGAAGGAGACCGCGTCGTACCGGCAGTCGGACACGCTGGCGTTCCACGACGGGTTGAGCCTGACGTTGCGGGATTATCCGTTCGAGTCGTCGGAGAAGCCGACCATGAAGTTGTCTCTGGTCCCGGACCAGACCGACACGCACGAAACGGGGCTGCGTCCGGCGGACGCGACCGTGTCCTACGTCGGACGCGAGACGCTCAATCTGCCGTACGGCGCCGTCGAGGCGCATCACCTTCGCGTCACCCACGCGCGGGACGGCGGGACGACGACGAGCAACTACTGGTTCGCGGCGGACGTCAGCATGCGTCACGTGATGGTGCAGTACGAGGGCCCGTACGGCGTCGAATACAAGTTGAAGAAGCTCGGGTGGTGGACGTACTGGGACCGGAGTCAGCGGAAACCGGGGTGATCGGCTCCGCGGCGAGATCGGTCGGGACCGTATCCCGACATCGATCCGGCAATTACATCCAACATGGCGGGATGCGAGCCCGCCCGACCGCGGCATGGTTACTCCCGCGGCAGCGCGATCGCCGCCTCGAGCGTCTCGTCCGCCGCGGAGAAATACGTCTCGGGCGTCCGCGCGACACGCACGTCCGGATCGATCGCAACGCCGTCCTCGAAGGACGTGACGTTCAACACCGTGCGCTGCAACGGGACGCGGACGGTGACGCCGCTGTGCGGGAGGTTCAGGAAGACGATGATCCCGGCCGTGCAGCCGCGCGGATTGCCGCCGGTGGATTCGCCCACCAGCGTGACGCGTCCCGCATCCTTCAGCTTCGCAATCACGTGCGTCGCGCCCGACGCGTTCGCGGCGGATGTCAGCACCACCACCTCCCCCGGAAACGCCGCCGCCGCGGGCTCGATCGGCGGACGATCCTGCATCATCCGCATCTCGTACATCCCGTCCGGCTGACGTTCGAACCATGCCGGGTCCGCGTTGAACACGGCCTGGTCCCAGGTCGAAAGATGCTCACGCAACGCGGGATCAAACGACACCGCCTTCACTCTCGCCGGCTTCGCCCAGACGAAAGGCTCGACCATCAGGTGACGCAACAACCCCAGCGCGGCGTCGTCCGAACCCCCGCCGCAGTCGCGCAGATCCACGATCAACCGCTCCGCCCCGCTCGCCGCGATCGCCCGGAACACGCCGTCGTACAACGCCGCCGCATCGACGGGCTTCCGGTAGTTCACGAATGTCCCCACCCGCAACGCCGCAACGCCCGGGGCGGGGTTCCGCCAGCTCACCTCGTCGGCGAAGTTCACGTAGCGTGACCCGCCGTCCGTCGCCATCGCGACCCAGTCCGGATACGTCAGGGCGTCGACCGTCTGCGTCGTCCGCACGCCGTCCGCGTTGAGGGTGACGACCTGGTACGCCGCCGCGCCACCGAACATGAGTTGGTTGAAGAGGTCGAACGCCGCCCCCTCGTACTCCGACGAATACCCCAGCTCGAGGTCCTTCGCGGCGTCGGTGAAGCCGTCGACGGAGAGCATCGGCGCCGCCCGCTCGACGATTGCCCGCGTCGAGAGATCACCGACCGCGATCAACTCGTCCCCCACCGCCACGCCGTCGACGCCGTCCGCCACCGCCGCGACGTACGCGCGGTCCCCGAAGAACGCGAGGCGCACGGGCAGGTAGCGCGGCGTCTTCGTCCGGAACGCGACCATCGCCTCGGGAAGCTCCGCCTTGGTGTGATCGCAGCGGATCATCGCCAGCAGCCGGGAGATCGTCGTGTACCACGCGGCGGCCGTCGGACCGGACGCCGCCGCCCGCTCCGCGCCGCCCCACCACGCGTCCAGCTCGGCCTCCGTCGCGAAACGGTCGTATCCGGGATGGTGGACGGTGAGGGCGGCCTTCAGGAGCGCGAGTTCCTCCCGGGCCTGGGCGGGCGTGATGGTCGCCAGATCGGGATCGAAGGCCGCCGTGGCGAGCGCGGCGTTCGCTGTGGCGACATCGCCTGCCGCGCCGGCGGGAGCGGGCGCGGCCGTGGTGAGGATCATCGCGGCCATGGCGAGAATCGTTTTCGCCCGGGTGGGGGCCGTTGCCGCGCACGCGGCGGGGGTTGCGGGGCGGGGTCGGATCGTGCGCATCGGGGTCATCCTGTCAGTGGAACGGGCGTTCGTCGACCTGGCGGCGTCGCCGGCGTGTCGGCCCGGGGGACCTGAGGACCTTCGCCTCCCGATGGGGACCGTGCGTCCCGAATCGTGGATTCCGGCCCGTTATTCAGGATCTGACCCTTCGGACGGGCTGATTCTCGCCCGCGCACGAAACGTACTCGGCGTCTCACCGACAAGTTTGCGGAAGGCGCGGTTGAAGCTCGTCTTCGCCGCGAACCCGGCGTCGGTGGCGATGACCATGATCGGCCGGGACTCATCCGGGTCGGCGAGCGCGGCCTTCACCTCGTCCACCCGGAACCCGTTCACGAAGTCGTTGAAATTGCACCCCGCCCCCTCGTTGATCGCCCGCGAGAGGGTCCAGGTGTTCGTCGCCAGCTTCGACGCGAGGCGCGCCAGCGTGAGATCGGGGTCGCGATGCCACGCGTGCGCACGCATCTGCATGTCGACCGCCGTGGCCAGCGTGGTCCAGTCCGGCGCCTCCGTCGGCGCGGGCGGCGGTGCGCCACCGGGCGTCGCGTCCGCCGGCAGCGTGGGCCAGTCGTGATCGGCGTACCGGAAGCCCGCCATGGCGAATGTGTAGACGAGGGCGGCGAGGAAGAGGTCGAACCAGAAGAACGTGTCGTAGCCGAGCGGGGTGATGAAGCGGCTGGTCAGATCGAAGCCGGCCCACAGCCCGACGCCCGCCGCGATTCCCCAGAGGAAGAACCGCACCCAGCGGAGGCCGTGGGCGTCGGCGTCGGAGCGGGCGTCGGCGGTCCAGTGTTCGTACTGTCGGACGAGACGAAACGACGCACACCAGTAGATGATCACGGAAAGGAGCGCGCCGAATTCCTCCATGATCAGGATGGCCTGATGCCACGCGGCGTCGCTCACGGCCATTTGCACTTCACGCGGCAGGATGAAGAGCGTCGTCCAGTACCCGAGCTGGATGACCGCCGGAACGAAGTGGGCGGCCCACGCCCGCGGGAGACCGCCGGTGAGGAGTCGGCGCAGGTAGAGCCAGGCCAGGGGACCGAGCGCGAGGCTGGCGTCGAACGGCGCGAACTGAAGGTCGGGGAAGCGCTGATAGGCGCCGGCGAAGCCGATGAGGCTCGGGACCATCGCGAGCATGACGCAGAACAACAGCGCCGCCAGCGCGACGTTCGCCGCCCGATTGCGACGGCGCGTGACCAGGAGTGCGATGACCACCAGTCCGTGGACGATCGCGATCAGCAGAACGATGCTGCGCCAGCCCAGCACGATGGGAAGCGCGGCGTTACTCGACGCCCACGGCGGCGGCGTCGCGATCGGAGAGCATGCCGCCGTCCGATCGGAGCCTGACCGTGCCGTCACGCTTCCATGACCGCTCGCACCGCGGCTCTTCGCGCAGGTCGTTCACGCCGACGTTCGTCGCGTCCGGGCTGAACTTCACCCGGGAGACGCCGAGGATGTCGGCGAAGTCGTCGGCGAAGCGGGCGAAGACGCCGTCGGGATCGGGGATCACGAGTTCGGCGTCGAGGGGGTTCTCCACGCCGGTCGCCTTCGCGTCCTCCAGCGCCTTGAGCGCGCGGTCCCGCATCTCCATCACCTTCGGCCACGCGTCATCCGCGGGGGCGACGTCGAGGTCGACGAAGGTCTGCAACTGGATGCGGCGGTCGTCGTCCTTCCACAGGGCCCGGTAGGCTTCGTCGGCGGTGTGGGGCATGAGCGGCGCGAGCAGGCGGGTGAGGACTTCGACGAGGTCCCACATGACCGTCTGGGTGACGCGACGACGCGGGGAGTCGGGGGCGTCGCAGTAGAGGCGGTCCTTGACCGCCGCGCAGTAGAAGGCGGAGAGCGTTTCCGCGCAGTAGTCGTACAGGAGCTGGTGGGCCTTGCGAAATTCGTAGTTGGCGTAATGTTCGACCACCCGGGCCGCGATCCGTTTCGTCTCGTTGAGGATGTAACAATCGAGCGACGTCGGGGCGAGGGAGGTGAGATCGACGCACATACCGTCGGGGTTGCTTTCGGTGCAGGGGACGAAGTCGTCGAGGCAGCTCAGGAGGAAGCGGAGCGTGTTGCGCACCTTTCGGTAGCTCTCGCCCGCGACCTTGAGGAACTCGATGTCCGCCTTGACGTCGTTCTCGAAGGCGAGGGAGGAGACCCACCAGCGGCAGACATCGGCGCCGAAGTCCTTGAGGATGTCGTCGACGCTCATGGCGTTCCCGCCCGACTTGCTCATCTTCAGGCCGTCCTTGTCGACGATGAAGCCGTGGGTGAGCAACGTGCGGAACGGACACTCGCCGGTGACGCCGAGGCCGGGCAGCATGGACAACTGGAACCAGCCGCGGTGCTGATCGGAGCCTTCGAGGTACAGATCGATCGGGTACCCGAGATCGCGGGCCCGCATCACGGCGTTCCAGCTCGAACCCGACTCGAACCAGACGTCGAAGATGTCATACATCTTCTCGAGGGTGTTGACATCGAGGTGGTCGGGGGCGTCGGGATCGTCGGCGTGGTTGTAGGTTTCGAGGAGTTGGGCGGGCGTCTCGGTGAACCAGGCGTCGCTGCCCCGCTCGCCGAAGGCGTCGGCCACGGCCTGGACGGACGCGGCGGTGAGGAAGCTGTCGCCGTTCGGCAGTCGGAACGCGGGGATCGGAAGGCCCCACGCCCGCTGGCGGGAGATGCACCAGTCGGGCCGGGATTCGAGCATGCCGCGCATGCGGTTCTTTCCCCACGCGGGAACGAACTTGACGGTCTCCTCGGCGGCGTGGAGCGCCATGTCCTTGAGGGACTTTCCGTGGGTGGAGGTCTCGCGTTCGACGGAGATGAACCACTGATCGGTCGCGCGGAAGATCACGGGCGTCTTGGAGCGCCAGTCGTGCGGATAGCTGTGGAGGAAGGTGTGGTCGTAGAAGAGATGACCGGACGCGCGAAGGTGTTCGGTGATCTCGGCGTTGGCGTCCCAGATGGACCTGCCGCGCAGCCACTCGGGGACGGAGTCGTCGTACGTGCCGTCGCCCTGCACCGGGCAGTAGACATCGAGTCCTTCGCGGAGACCGGTCTGGTAGTCCTCGGCCCCGTGGCCGGGGGCGGTGTGGACGAGGCCGGTGCCGTCTTCGAGCGTGACGTATTCGGCGCTGACCACGCGGCCGTTTCGTTCGCAGAAGGGATGCTTATATTCGAGACCGACGAGGTTCCTGCCGTCGGTTTCGGCGAGGACCTCGACCGAGTCGGCCCCGGCGGCGGCGGTGACCTTTTCGAGGAGGTCGCGGGCGAGGATGGTCAGGCTGCCGTCGACCTGGGCGAGGGCGTAGACGTAATGATCGCGGATCGCGATGGCGAGGTTCGCGGGGAGGGTCCACGGGGTCGTGGTCCAGATCATGAAGGACGGGGTCGCGTCGAGTTCGACGCCGAAGGCCTGCGCGACCGCGGCGCGATCGGCGGCTTCGAAGTCGACGTAGACGGAGAGGTCCTCTTTGTCCTTGTATTCGAGTTCGGCGTCGGCGAGAGCGGTCTCGTTCGCGATCGACCAGTGCACGGGCTTGAGGTCGCGGTAGACGATGCCTTCGCGGACGAGGCCGGCGAAGACCTCGACCACGCGGCGTTCGTACCGCGGGTTCATGGTGAGGTACGGATCCTCGTAGTTCGCGAGGGTCAGGAGCCGCTCCAACTGCGAGCGCTGCAGCTTGATCGCCTTCTCGGCCGAGGTCTTGCACGCGCGTCGGATGGCGATGCGACGCTGATCGTCCGGCAGGCCGTTGATCTTCTCGATCTTGCCGGAGTCGACGAGCTCCGTCATCACCTTGTGTTCGATCGGGAGGCCGTGACAGTCCCACCCCGGGATGAAGTCGCACTTGTGGCCCATCAGCATCCGGGAGCGGACCACGAAGTCCTTGAGCGACTTGTTCAGAAGGTGGCCGAGGTGGAGGCTGGCGTTGGCGTAGGGCGGACCGTCGTGAAAGATGAACGGCGGATCGTCGGCCCGGGCGTCGAGGGTCTGCTGGTAGAGGTCCTCTTTCGCCCACCGCTTCTGCGACTGCGGCTCGTTCTGGTTGAGGTTCGCCCGCATCGCGAAGCTGGTCCTGGGCAGGTTCAGCGTCTTCTTGTAGTTGGGCTTTTCCTGCGTGGCGTCGGGGGTCGCGGCGTCGGCCATGGGGGCGCCTTTCGAGGTCGGGGGCGGAGGTTCGCGGGGGCGGGGGCGAGCGGTCGGATCGGGGAGCGGTCAGAAGCGGCGGGGTCGGAAAACAGAACCGGCCTCGCTGGGGAGCGAGGCCGGGGGGTGGTTCGTCGCCATGGATGCGTCGATCACGTCCCGCCCTCGCCGGGGGCCTGAATAATGATCTCGGCGATGATGGTCGGGACGCTTTGAAGCATGACCCAAGGATACCGGTCCGGGGGCGCGGGTCAAGCGTTGAACGCCGCGGGACCTCGAAGCAAACCCGCGATCCGGCTACACTTGCCCGACACGGGCGAACCGCCGCCCGACCCTTCATTCCGCATCGGACCAACCCTGCCCATGGCGCTGTTCACCCGATCGAAGTCCGGCTCCAAGGCCGCCCCTCCGGTCCGTCCGGTGGAGGCCCACGCCGCGTCCGCTCCCGCGACCTCCGCCGCCGATCCGGGCACGGCGATTCCACCCGCCGATCCCGCCGTCGAGAAGCGCACGCTCGAGATCGGCGCGGCGTACCTCGACAAGGCGAAGAAGCAGAAGGTCGGCTTCCTGTCGCTCTGGTCCGACAAACTGATGGACTGGACCATGAAGGACGAAGCCTTCAAGGTGCAGCTCTTCCGGTTCGTCGACGCCTTCCCGATGCTCCGCACGCCGGAGCAGGTGCATGACCATCTGGAAGACTACCTCTCCCAGCCGGGCGTGACGCTTCCGCCCGGACTCGGCCTCGGCATGAAGGCCACCGGCGGGATCTTCAAGGGCGCGGCGACGAAGATGATCGCGGGCCGCATCGAGGGCATGGCCCAGAAGTTCATCGCCGGCGAGGACGCCGCGTCCGCCCTGCCCAAGCTGCGCAAGCTCTGGGATCAGGACATCGCGTTCTCCGTGGACCTGCTCGGCGAAGCGTGCGTGAGCGACGCCGAGGCGGACGCGTACCGCACCAAGTACCTGGACCTGATCGAGAACCTGCCCGCGGAAGCATCCGGCTGGACGGCGAAACCGTCGCTCGAATCGGACCACCTCGGCGCCATTCCTCGCTGCAACGTCTCCATCAAGATCAGTTCACTCTACGCCCGCACCGATCCGATCGACACCGAGGGTTCGATTCGCGGCCTGATGGACGCGCTGGGCCCGGTGCTGGAGGCGGCGAAGAAGAACGACGTCCTGATCAACTTCGACATGGAGCAGCACGAGCTGAAAGACCTGACGCTCGAGCTCTTCATGCGGTGCTGCGAACAGTTCGACTTCACCGCGGGACTCGCCATGCAGGCGTATCTCCGCTCCGGAGACGCGGACGCGAAGCGGATCATCGACTGGTCGAAGACCTCGGGGCGACAGGTCACGGTGCGTCTGGTGAAGGGCGCCTACTGGGACTACGAGACGATCCATGCGGAGCAGGAGGGCTGGCCCGTCCCCGTGTGGTCGCGCAAGGTGGACACCGACGCCTGCTTCGAACGGATGACGAAGGCGTTTGTCGAGGCGACGCCGCGCACATCGGGCGAAGGCGGCGTGAAGCTGGCCCTCGGCTCGCACAACGTGCGTTCGATCGCGTACGCCATCGCCCTGCTCGAAAAGCACGGCCTGCCGAAGGAAGCCCTTGAACTGCAGATGCTGCACGGCATGGCGGATCAGCTCAAGGGCGCGGCGGTCGACCTCGGCTTCCGCGTGCGGGAATACGTGCCCGTCGGCGAGATGATTCCCGGCATGGCGTATCTGGTGCGTCGACTGCTGGAGAACACCTCGAACGAATCGTGGCTGCGGGCCGGGTTCCTCGACGACGCCTCCACCGACATCCTGCTCGCCTCCCCCCACCGCCGCTTCTCGACCGACCCGGGCGAAGTGCAGCTCGCGCGTTCGCCGGAGCGGCACGAACTGAGCCCGGCCGTCCACGGCGTGGGCGACGGGCGTCCGTTCTTTACCGAGCCGATGCGCGATTTCGCGCACCGGAGCGTGCGTGAGACGTTCGCGGCGGCGATCGGCCGGTCGTCCGTCCCCTCCGTGGCGAATGACGGCACGGTGGAGCAGGCGAAGGCGATGGTCGACGCCGCGCACAAGGCGTTCCCGGCGTGGCGGGACACGGATCCGAAGGAGCGGGCCGCCGTGCTGGTGCGGACGGCGCAGCTCATGCGTGACCGGCGTGACGAATTGTCGGGCGTGGTCATCCGTGAATCGGGCAAGACGTGGCGCGAGGCGGACGCGGACCTCTGCGAGGCGATCGACTTCTGCGAGTACTACGCGCGTTGCGCGCCCGGACTGTTCGCACTGGATCGGATGGGTTCGTTCATCGGCGAACTGGACCAGCAGTTTCATCAGCCGCGCGGGGTGACGGCGGTGATCTCGCCGTGGAACTTCCCGCTGGCGATCTGCACCGGCATGACGACGGCGGCGCTCGTCACCGGCAACCCGGTGGTGGTGAAGCCGGCGGAGCAGACGCCGGGTATTGCAAAGATCATGTGCGACCTGCTCTGGCAGGCCGGGGCGCCGAAGGACGTGCTCCACTTCCTGCCGGGGGTGGGCGAGACCGTGGGCGCCGCGCTGGTGCGCGATCCGCGGATCGCGATCATCGCCTTCACGGGATCGAAGGCCGTGGGTCTCGACATCATCAAGGCGGCGGGGATCACGCCCGAGGAGCAGCCCTTCGTGAAGAAGGTGGTCTGTGAGATGGGCGGGAAGAACGCGGTGATCATCGACGCCTCGGCGGACCTGGACGAGGCGGTGCTCGGCGTGCGGGGGTCGGCGTTCAACTTCTGCGGGCAGAAGTGCTCGGCGTGCAGCCGCGCGATCGTCGTCGACTCCGCCCACGACGTGTTCCTCGAACGACTGGTGGAGTCGACGCGTTCGCTGGTGATCGGCGATCCCCTGGCGCCGGGGACGGACATCGGTCCGGTGATCGACGAGCAGGCCGCCGCGAAGATCCGGAGCTACGTCGAGATCGGCCAGGGCGAGGGGAAGCTGGAAGTCGGGCTCGAGGTTCCGGCCGGTCTGGAGGCGAAGGTCGGCAAGCCGTACGTCGGGCCGCACGTCTTCTCGGGGATTGGTCCGGAGCATCGACTCGCGAACGAGGAGATCTTCGGCCCGGTGCTCGCGGTGATCCGCGTGAAGGACTTCGACGAGGCCCTCGCCGTCGCGAACTCGACGCCGTACAAGCTCACCGGCGGCGTGTTCTCGCGCAAGCCGTCGCACCTCGACCGGGCGCGGCGGGAGTTCCGTGTCGGCAACCTGTACCTGAACCGCGGATGTACGGGCGCGCTGGTCGGACGTCAGCCGTTCGGCGGCTTCGGCATGTCGGGCGTCGGCTCGAAGGCGGGCGGAAGCGATTACCTGCTGCAGTTCGTCGAGCCGCGGGCGGTGTGCGAAAACACGATGCGGCGCGGGTTCGCGCCGGGACTGTGATCGGAGAGATTCGTTCCGGGGATTGACATGGATCGGACATCGCTCGGCCGCGCTCTGCGCGAGATCGAAACCGCCTGGCTCGGCTGGTCGCAGCCGCCGGTCCGTCTCGTGCGCGCGGGAGTCGACTGGCGTCCCGACGATCGCGCGGCGTCCTGCCCGCGTTGCGGCGACACGGTCGGCGACGGCGAACTCACTCCCGCCGGCTGCGGGACGTGTCGCGGGACCCGGCCGACGGTCACGCGCATCGTGCGGCTCGGCGAGTACACGCCGCCGCTCAGCGACTGGATCGCGCGCATCAAGTACGGACGCTGGGAAGTGATGGGCGAATCGCTCGGGAGGGACCTCGGACGGGCGATGGGGCAGGCGTGGCCGGATGTCGACTGGCCTCGGGCGGTGTTGGTTCCGATGCCGGCCCCGTGGCTCCGGACGCGGCATCGCGGGATCGATCACGCCGATGTCATCGCCCGCGCCGCGGCGGGCGTCGTCCACGCGCCGCTCCGGCCGATGCTCGCCAAACGCTTCGCGCCGACGCAGGTCAGCCGGGCGGCCTCGGCGCGACGACGGATTCCGCCCGGGACGTTCCGCTGGCGATACGGAACCCGTCCGAACCGACTGCAGGGGAGGGTCGTGGTGCTGATCGATGACGTGCGGACGACCGGGGCGTCGCTCGCGGCGGCGGCGCGTGTGTTGACGACCGCCCGGCCCGCGGCTATCTACGCTGGCGTACTCGCGGTGACGCCGGACGTATCCCGGCGGGCCGCCGCCGATCGTCCCGCCCCCGAGATCCTTCGTGCCATCGACGCCGAACGCTTCCGCTGATTCCGCGCCCGAACAGGCGACGTCGCTGCTGGCGGTGCTGGTGGTGACGGCGCTCTGCTCCGCCGCGACCGGCGTGTTCTGGAACGGTCTGGCGTTCGTGGTGGAGGAGGGCTACGGCTTCTCCGCTCGGCGCAACCTCGTGCTGTACGTCTGCATGGGCGCGGTGTACATGGTTGGCGCGTGGCGATCGGGCGTCGTCAGTCGGTGGTGCTCACGGTGGGCGTCGGTGCGTGGTCAGCTGGTGGGGTTGATCACGATCCAGGCGGTGCTGTGTCTCCCGCCGATTCTCGCGGCCCACGAGGCGGCGGTGTGGATCAGCGCGCTGGGCGTGCAGATGACTTCGTCAATGATCTGGCCGATTGTCGAGGGGTACCTGACGGCGGGTCGGCACGGGAAGGCGATGCGTCGGGCGATCGGACAGTTCAACCTGGTGTGGACGGCGGCGGTGGCGGTCTCGCTGGTGGGCATCGCGCCGTTGCTCGAGAACCACGCCGCATGGGCGATCGGGGGAATGACCTTCGTCAACGCGGCCGCCGCGCTGGTGGCGTTGTGGTTCCGGCGCACGCCCGGCGCACACGATGAAGCGCACGCGTCGGCGAACGTGCCGCCGGAGTACGCGGCGTTGCTGCGGTCGTCGCGGATTCTGCTGCCGACGAGTTACTTTCTCATGGCGGCCCTCTCCCCCCTGCTGCCGTATCTGCTGGAGGCGAGGAACCTGCCGCTCATCTGGAAGACGCCGTGCGCAGCAACGTGGACGGTCGTGCGGGTGTTCGCGCTGGCCGTCATGTGGCGGGCGAACTTCTGGCATGGCCGCTGGGGGGCGTTGCTGCTTGGTTTCGTCTGCCTCGGGGCGGGCTTCGCGCTGACCGCGCTGGGGCCGAACCTCGCCGTCATGATGATCGGACTCGGCCTGTTCGGCGTGGGCGTGGGCGTCGTCTATTACGCGGCGTTGTACTACGGGATGGCGGTGGGCCGGGCCGAGGTGGACGCGGGCGGCGCGCACGAGGGACTGATCGGCGTCGGGTACACGATCGGTCCGCTGGCGGCGCTGATCGCGCCGGCGGGACCGGCGCTGGTGGGCGTGATGTTGACGGGGCTGGGACTCGCGGCGATTCCCGCCGCCGCGCCGTACTGGCGAACGCGTCGTCGGGCGTCGGGTCGGTAGCGGAATCAGGCGGCGAGGATCCGTCCCGCGGGTCCGTCGGGGTGGTTGGGATGAAGGATCATCGCGGCGGCGTCGGCGACGTCGGAGGCGAACTGTTCGCCTCGCCCCCGTTCGAGTTCGAGCAGCACCGTCTGCAGCGGGATGCGATCGCTGTAGGTGCGGGTCGTCTGCATGGCGACCACGGCGTCGGCCACGATGAGCGCATCGACGATGCGACGAAGGCTGTCGTCGAGATCGAGGTCGTCGAGTTCGGACTGTTTCGTGTGGTGATGGGCGACGGCGGTGACGATCGGATCCGGCGCGCGGAGGCGGGCCGCGATCTCGGCTCCGATATCCGCGTGCGCGCCCATGAGGCGCCATTCCTCGATGTTGAGCCGGGCGGGCTTGGCGGTGACCGTCTCCGGCACGCCGCACTTCCCGATGTCGTGCAGCACGCCCGCCACTCGGATGATCTCCGCCTCCTCCACGGTGAACTCGAGTTCACCCGCGAGTTCGAGGGCGAACGAAGAGACGAGTTCGCAATGCGTGGTGAGGTGGTACCACGTGATCGGACCCACTTCGTTGGAGACCTCGTAAAGGAACCGCAGTCGACGTTGCTCGACGTGGTCCTGACGCGCGGCGTCCTGCTCGACCTGGCGCAGGGCGACATCGATCACTCGTGTGAGTCGGCTGGCCTCATGCTGAATCATCTTCCCTGGTGCTCCTCCACGCCGCGCCCGAGAGGGGGATTCGGAACGACGTCGGGAGTTCCATCGGCGTCCCGACCCGTCGAGTCGCGGCGTCGGCGGCGAATGGCGGGTCCCCCGCGTTGCCCGACTGGTACAGGGCGGACCGCCCGCACCGGCGGCGCGATCAACGCGGTTTCTGGGACTGTGCAAGGTCCGATCAGCCGCGCGAGGGCGGTCGGCGGGCCGAGTCCGCGGGCGCAGGCTTGACGGTGGCGGGCGTGACGGCGGATGATGGTCCGGGAAGATTCGCCCCGGGCGTTGCGGGGCGGGCGGCCGGATGTCGACATCCGGCGCCCCCTGACTGACGGAAAGGACATCTGACACCCATGGGCCTCACGATCACGTTTCTCGGACACGCTGGCTTTCTGCTCAGCGACGGGTCGCACACCCTCGCCATCGACCCGTTTCTCACCGGCAACCCGACGGCGGCGATGAAGGCGGACGAGGTCGAGTGCGACGCCATCGCCCTGACGCACGGGCACGCCGACCACTTCGGCGACACCATGAGCATCGCCAAACGGACGGGCGCCCAGGTGATCGGCGCGTTCGAGATCTGTGAGCACCTCGGCGGCGAGGGGATCGAGAACACGAACCCGGGGAACCCGGGCGGTCGAGTCCAGACCGATTTCGGCTGGGTCGCCTTCACGCAGGCCTTTCATTCGTCGTCCTACGAGGGGAAGTACATGGGGATGCCGTGCGGGCTCGTGGTCTCCATGGGCGGGGTGACCGTGTACCACTGCGGCGACACCGGGCTGTTCTCGGACATGAAGCTGATCGGCGAGCTGTACCGGCCGCGGGTCGCGATGGTGCCGATCGGCGACCGGTTCACGATGGGGCCGGAACTGGCGACGCGGGCGGCGGAGTGGATCGGGGCGTCGACGGCGATTCCGATTCACTACGACACCTGGCCGCCCATCGAGCAGGATCCCGCGGACTTCGCGCCGAAGGACGTGGAGGTGAAGGTGATGGCCCCCGGGGACGCATGGGACGTCGCGTAGCGGCGATGGGTGTATTGAGCGATTGTTCGCGGCGAGGGGGCGGCCGCATGGTGTTTCGATGCAGTCTGAGGCGATGACACTCTTGGAAAGGAGTTCACGATGGGAACGACGATGAAGATGGGGGTCGGGGCGGTTGTGATTGCGACCGCAGGCTTCCTCGCGGGACAGGCCGCGGACTGGCGGACCAGCGCCGCGTCGGCGGCGACGCTGATGCAGGACGGTCAGCCCGAGATGTCGCCGGAGGTGACGGCGCAGATGGAGGCGATGATGCAGGCGGGCACGCCCGGCGAGCATCATGCGATCCTCAACTCGTTCGTGGGGCACTGGGAGGGCGTGTATCAATGGCGTCCGGCCCCGGACGCGGAGATGATCCCGATGACGGGCTCGGTCGAGCGCAAGTGGATTCTCGACGGTCGGTTCATCGAGGAGCACGTGGATTCGCAGTCGCCGTGGGGGCCGTTCCAGGGGCGAGGCTTCCTGGGCTACGACAACGTGGACGGCCAGTACATCATGTGCTGGATGGACACGACGACGACCGGCTTCTACCAGGAGCAGGGCGTCTACAACTCGAAGACGAAGACCATGAAGATGTGGTCGAGCCATCGGGACCCGGCGTCCGGGCATCTCGTGCGGATGCGGTCGGAGCTCGATCTCTCGAACCCGAATCGGCACACGATGCGGGGCTGGCAGACGGACGCCTCGGGCGTCGAGTTCGAGGCGTTCAAGGGCGTCTTCGAGAAGGTCAGCGCCGGCCACGACCACAGCCATGAGCATGGTCACGGCCACGATCACGATCACTGAGTGACGGTCGGCGCCGCGGCCCGGCGGTTCGCGGGGCCCGGGCGCCGCACCCTGGGTGAGAGCGGGCGTCGTCTGTGGACGGCGCCCGCTTGTTTGTGCGCGGCCGGGGGTCGGGGACGGCGACCCTCCGCGGGAGGACCCGGGCCGCAGGCCCCTGTGATCCACGTCCGATCCAGCCGCGATCCGAGGTGCGAGCCACGTGCGATCCACGTTCAGCGCGCATGAAACAGCCCCGACGTGTGAACGCCGGGGCTGCTGTATATCAAGAAACAGTTGGGAGGACGCCTTCGCAACATGTCGCCATGTCGCTATCCGTCGGTTGATCGATTTCTCGATACGGTTGACGGACGAGGTTGCGTTGACAACCTGGTGCAGATCGCTCTGCGACAATGAGGGTTCGCCGCCGGAGGATTCCGGTCGGACTGTTCATTGTACGGCCAGGTCTAAGGAAATCCCTTAGAAAGGAGGTGATCCAGCCGCAGGTTCCCCTACGGCTACCTTGTTACGACTTAGTCCCAGTCACCAGCCTCGCCGTGGGCACCCCTGATTCGGGGCGACTTCGGGCGCTGCCAGCTTCCATGACTTGACGGGCGGTGTGTACAAGGCTCAGGAACGTATTCACCGCGGCGTAGCTGATCCGCGATTACTAGCGATTCCAACTTCATGCAGGCGAGTTGCAGCCTGCAATCCGAACTGGGGCAGGGTTTAGCGATTTGCTCCACCTCGCGGTCTTGCGTCGCTCTGTCCCTACCATTGTAGCACGTGTGCAGCCCTGGGCATAAAGGCCATGCGGACTTGACGTCATCCCCACCTTCCTCCGACTTGACGCCGGCAGTCTCGCTAGAGTCCCCGCCATTACGCGCTGGCAACTAACGATAAGGGTTGCGCTCGTTAAAGGACTTAACCTAACACTTCACAGCACGAGCTGACGACAGCCATGCAGCACCTGTGCATGTTCCACGGCAAGCCGCGTCACGACTGTTTCCAGCCGCTAATCCATGCATGTCAAACCCAGGATAAGGTTCTTCGCGTTGCTTCGAATTAAGCCACATGCTCCACCGCTTGTGTGAGCCCCCGTCAATTCCTTTGAGTTTTAGCCTTGCGACCGTACTCCCCAGGCGGCGCACTTAACACTTTTGCTTCGGCTCGGAGGGCGTCAAAACCTCCCGAACCTAGTGCGCATCGTTTACGGCGTGGACTACCGGGGTATCTAATCCCGTTCGCTCCCCACGCTTTCGTGCCTCAGCGTCAGAATAAGCCCAGCTGCCTGACTTCTCCTTTGGCGTTCCGATAGATATCTATGCATTTCACCGCTCCACCTATCGTTCCGACAGCCCCTACTTATCTCAAGACATGTGGTTCGCCGAGCAGTTCCTCCGTTGAGCGGAGGGATTTCACAAGACGCCTACATGTCCGCCTACGCACGCTTTAAGCCCAGTGATTCCGAATAACGCTCGGGCCCTTCGTATTACCGCGGCTGCTGGCACGAAGTTAGCCGGCCCTTCCTTTGGGTATAGTCATTTTGTTCTTGCACCCTGACAGCAGTTTACACTCCGAAGAGCTTCATCCTGCACGCGGCATTGCTCCGTCAAGCTTTCGCTCATTGCGGAATATTCGTTACTGCAGCCTCCCGTAGGAGTCCGGGCAGTGTCTCAGTCCCGATGCGGCGGGTCATGCTCTCACACCCGCTACCCGTCTTCGGCTTGGTGAGCCGTTACCTCACCAACAACCTGATAGGACATTCCCCGCTCCCAAGGCGGCAAGCCTTTAATCCCGAGGGACCACATCAGGTATTACTCCACGTTTCCATGGGCTATCCCTGACCTTGGGGTACGTAGGAATGCATTACTCGCCCTTTCGCCGCTCTACTCCCACCCGAAGGTGGTTTCGCGCTCGACTTGCATGTTTTAGCCATGCCGCCAGCGTTCAATCTGAGCCAGGATCAAACTCTTCAATTTGTATATCTCTGCACGCCGCCGACCGAAGCCGACGACGAATGCGTCGAAATGAAGATTGCCTCCTGGCGCTCAATCAGCCCGATCCGACCGAAGTCGAACCACACCAATTGAACGGTCTCCGCCGGATCCAACGATCCGACGCCGGCGACTGGCAAAGTCGCCGGTGCTGGTTTACAGACATCACTGCCTCCTTCGCCGATATGGCTCCGGAGATCAGTCATGTTGGAATTGACCAATATCTGGCATCACAAGGATGTCTGAAGGACCGGCTGCTGTGAACAACCAGCCCCTGGAAAATCCTACGGACACGACCGTTGTGAACGATCAGGTCCGCAAGTCACATCCTCGCGGCGTACAATTCCCAACTGTTTACTTGTCAAAGAATTTCAGGGCGTAGAACGCCCGGCTCAAACCCAGCGGGTTGCTCGGTTGAGCGAGGGGGAATTGTAGAGACCCCCCCGCTCCTGTCAACGTGATGGATGGGGAAATGGCTAAAAAAAAGCGACGACCGATTCTAACTGCCGATCCACAAACGACCTGTGGACCCTCCCCAGTTCATCCACAGAAGCCGTCGGAGCGGCGACGGCGCGGCGACCCCGGCGCAGACAGCGCGGGCCGCCCCCTGACACACCCGTCGAGACGCCCCCGTGGCGCCTCCGACGCCGCCCCGGACTCGGTCCCCCACCGCGTCAGGTTCACCCCCACATGACGCGTGGCGACGTCGAGAACCACGTTTGCACGCCCCGTGGGTCCATGCCCCGCGTCCCAGAACGCGTCCTCGGCGATTCGGGCAATGTCGCCCCCGCGGGCGCCGTCCTGATGTCCGAAGACCTTATTCTCTCTCACGGTCACCCACGCACGCGTTTCGTCACCTCCGTCTGCGTCGGCGGTGGCCTGGTCGCCTCGCCGCGCTGCCCCTGACGCCCGCGCCGCCCCGGGCCGCCCCGGCCTAGACTGTCGCCCTATGAGCAACGAATCCTCGCGTCGGGTGGTCATCGTCAGTGCGGTCCGAACCCCGGTCGGCCGGTACGGCGGGGCCCTTTCTTCCGTCCGTCCGGACGATCTCGCGGCGATCGCCATCCGCGAAGCCGTCGCCCGATCGAATGTCGATCCGACCACCATCGACGATGTGTATTTCGGGGCCGCGAATCAGGCGGGTGAGGACAACCGCAACGTCGCGCGGATGTCGGCTCTGCTGGCGGGCCTGCCCGAGAGTGTTCCCGGCGCCACCGTCAATCGTCTGTGCGCATCGGGTCTGGAGGCGATCAACGTCGCCGCGCGAATGATCGAGGCGGGCATGGGGGACGTGATGGTCGCCGGGGGCGTGGAGTCGATGAGTCGGGCTCCGTTCGTGATGGCGAAGGGGACCAAGGCGTTCGACCGGGCCGTCGAGGTCTACGACACCACGATCGGCTGGCGATTCACGAACCCGACGCTGGCGGATCTGCACCATCCTTACGGCATGGGCGAGACGGCGGAGAACGTGGCGTTCCGGTACGAGATCTCGCGGGAGGAGCAGGATCGCTTCGCCTTGTGGAGCCAGCAGAAGTGGGCGGCGGCGCACGAGATGAATCTCTTCGCCAGCGAACTCGTCCCGGTCGAGGTCCCGCAGCGGAAGGGCGATCCGATCATCGTCGACACCGACGAGCATCCCCGGCCGAACACCACGCTCGAGGACCTCGCGAGGCTGCGGCCCGCGTTCCGGCGGGACGAGAAGGGCACGGTCACCGCGGGCAACTCGTCCGGCGTGAATGACGGCGCCGCGGCGCTCGTTCTCATGGAAGCCGCCGCCGCGAAAGCCCAGGGGCTCGAGCCGCTGGCGACGATCGGTCCGTCGGCGACCGCGGGCGTGGATCCGGCGGTCATGGGGATCGGGCCTGTTCCGGCCGCCCAGAAGGCGCTGGCCCGGGCTGGTCTGACCACGAAGGACCTCGATATCATTGAGTTGAACGAGGCGTTCGCGGCTCAGAGCATTGCGTGTGTTCGCGATCTCGGTCTGGAGGACGCCAACGTCAACCCCAAGGGCGGGGCGATCGCGATCGGTCACCCGCTCGGATGCTCCGGCGCGCGAATCTGTGTGTCGCTGGTGCACGAATTGATTCGTACCGACGCTCGTCACGGCCTCGCGGCCCTGTGCGTCGGCGTCGGGCAAGGGGTGGCCACGGTGCTCCACCGTGATGCATGAACTCATCATCTCGCGCGTTTCGACGGGCGGGATTGAAGGAAGGAATCGAGCGTATGAGCGGCAGTGCGAACGTCGGCGTCCGAGTGGACCACGCCCACAATGAAGATCCCGAAATGGTCGCCGCGTTCGAGGCGCGGATCGCGGCCGGCGAACTGATCGAGGCGGACGACTGGATGCCGGAGGCGTATCGCATCGGCATGCTGAAGATGGCCGAGCATCACGCGAATTCGGAGATCGTCGGCGCGCTCCCGGAGGGCGAGTGGATCACGCGGGCCCCGAGTCTCCGCCGCAAGCTCGCCCTGACCGCCAAGGTCCAGGACGAGGTCGGTCACGGCCAGATGCTCTATCGCGTCTCGCAGGATCTCGGCAAGACGCGGGACGCGATGCTCCGCGACCTGATCACGGGCGCGACGAAGTATCACAACGTGTTCAATTACCCCGCGCCGACGTGGGGCGACATCGCGGTGATCCAGTGGCTGATCGACGGCGCCGCGATCATGAACCAGAAGACGCTCGCGGACGGCGCGTACGGTCCTTACGTGCGCACGATGAAGCGCATCAACATGGAAGAGGCGTTCCACTTCAAGAGCGGCGAGGACATGATGCTCACGCTCATGTCGGGCACGAAGAAGCAGAAGACGATGGCCCAGGACGCATTTGACCGCTGGTGGGAGCCGTCGCTGATGTTCTTCGGTCCGCCCGACAAGCCGAACGCGGAGAACCTGCCGCCGATGCGGTGGCGGATGAAGACGGAGAAGAACACGTCGCTGCGGCAGCGGTTCGTGAACCGGTTCGCCCCCGCGGCGATCGACCTCGGCCTGAAGATCCATGTCACCCAGAAGGACGCGGACGGCATGGTCGTCTCGAAGCGTCCGGACGAGTTGTGCGTCCCCGATGACGAGACCGGCGACTGGGGGTACACGGAGCCGAACTGGGACGAGTTCTTCACCGTGATTCGCGGCGGCGGCCCGCTGAACGACCGTCGCCTCGCTTTGCGTCGCATGTCGTACGAGCAGGGCCGCTGGGTGCGGAACGCGATTCTGCACGGGACGGTGAGTGCGCCGCCGGCGGCGTAAGGTCACCCACTCGGACAGGGTGGGATTCATCCTGCCTCTTCTTGCAGGCCGAACGAAATCGACGGCGGGATGAATGCGCCTTATGGCGTCACGGTCCATTGGCTGAGCAGGATCGCGAGATCCGACTCGTCGATGTGCCAGTCGCAGTTGAGATTACAGGTGTCGCAGTCCTCGGCGTCGCCCCACGCGGCGAGCATCTGGGCGAGGTCGGCGGCGTTGACAAGGCAGTCGTCGTCGAGGTCGGCGGTGGGACAGGGGTCGAAGCCGCGCACGATGACGAGGCCCGAGGCGGGATCGGCCGCGGTGGGGTTTCGTGTGATGATGAGGTCGTGGGTGACGGGGTCGATCGTCATGCCCGCCGCGCCTTCGAGATCAGTGATGAACGGGATCTTCGATTCGGGGATCGGGTGGCCGATGTCGTCCATCAGATACGCGTCGACGACTGTCGGCTCCGCCTTGGCGATGAGGACGGTCGCACCGTCGAAGACGGGATTCGAGCCGTCGATGAACGCCATCGAGCGCGGCCGGCCGTCGAGTTCAACCACCGGGTCCAGCGGGAAGACGAGCAGACAATCCCACCAACTCGGTCCGCACCCGACCGCGGAGATGAAGTAGCCGCCGTCACGGAAACGGGCGGGCTCCTCCGAAAGGAACTTGATTCGACCGGTGCAGCCGGGCAGGCCGCACGGGATCTGCGACTGCGTGACGGGCGAACCGTCCAACGCCGCGGGAAGATCCTGAATCGCGGCGGGCCCGGGCTCGCCCGGCTCGATCACGCCGAACCAGCCGTCAGGCGTCGTGTAGACAACCACACTGATTAACGGGATGAAGTTCACGCCGAAGAGCGTAACGCCCGTTCCGACGCCGCCGTCCGCGCCGCTCGGCGCGGCGGCGTAGATGCTCGGTCGACCGTCGAAGCCGATGATGTGACCGTCCGGACCGCGCATGACGTCGACCGCGTACAGAGCCGCGCCGCTCGTCCCGGCGTCGCCGGCGATCAGCAGCGTCTCGGGCTCGCCCTCGAGAAACGTCAGGCCGCCGAGCGCGCCGGGCACGCCGACGGGCGCGTCGAGCGTCGAGATCTCGTAGGCGACGGCGAAGGGCGGAGCGAGGCCGGGATCGGCGTCAACGCCACACGTGACCAGCAGACCCGACACGATCATCCGGATGGAACGCATGTTCACCCTCCCCTGATCAAGGTCCACTCTACCGCGCCCGGACGCCAGTCCATGCCGGAAAGGCGGGCGTTGGGGATCCCGCCCCGATCTGGTTCCGACCGCCGCGCTGCCTCCAAAACCAAGTATTCTCTTCCCTCTGCGTTCTCCGTGTCCTCAGTGGTGAGTTTCCTCATGTCGAAATTCAGACAAGCCCCGACCGTGACCGCCGCCGACCTGGGCGTCGAGCCTGATCTCAGGGGGTACGTGGTCTTCACGCAGCTCAAGAAGGACGGCCCCTTCATCTACGCCGGCTGGCTCGACGCGGCGGATGACGAGATGGCGTTGACGTTCGCGTGTGAGCATTACGGCCAGGATCAGAAGTGCGTGCACATCTGGACGGCGCCGCGTGAGTTCGTGGGCGGGCTGAGGGAGAACGCGGACGCGGCGCAGGAGCCCGTCGCGGCGCCGCGCGAGTATCAGTTGTTCCGACAGGACGAAGCGGGCGACGCGCCGGTCTCGGCGTACACGGTGACGGCGACGTCGGCGGCGGAGGCGATCGCCGCCGGCCGGCGGGAACTGGACGGCGGGGCGGACATTCACACGGTGTGGGCGATCCCGACCGAGCACATCGCGGCGACGGACGACGACGATCTCATCTGGCGTTACACCGACCAGACCTACCGCCTCGCCCGCGGGTATTCGAAGGGCGTGCGTGAGAAGTGGGAAAAGCTCCGGGCGGACCGCGATCTCACCGAGTACGAGAAGGACGACCTGAAGGAGACGTTCTGAGATGTCGGATCTCGCGCCTGATCTCAAGCCGGTGCTCGCCGATCTGCTCCTGTCGATCGCCGACGACAAACTGATGGTCGGCACCCGTAACAGCGACTGGACCGGCGTCGGCCCGATGCTGGAGGAGGACATCGCGTTCTCGTCGCTCGCTCAGGATGAAATCGCGCACGCGCAGTCGCTCTACCAGTTGGCGGGCGAACTGCTCGGCCGGGACGAGAACGCCCTCGCCTTCGGACGGGAGGTCGCGGACTATCGCTGCGCGTCCATCGCCGAGGCGCCGGACCATTTCGATTTCGGCGTCGCGCTCGCCCGGCAGTTCTACTGCGATCACTTCGACGATCTCCGACTCGCCCGGCTGGCGAACTCGTCCTGGAAACCGTTGGCCGAACTCGGCCGGCGTCTGCACGCCGAGGAGCAGGTGCACGTGCACCACGCGGACGGATGGATCCGGCGCCTGGGCGAAGGCGATGCTGAATCGAGGACGCGGATTCAGAACGCGTTGGACGCGCTGGCGCCGCATGCCGCCGCGCTGTTCGAGGCGACCGCGGGTGAGGACGCGCTGGGCGATGTGTATCCCGAGGCGGACGGCGACATGTTCTCGACGTGGCTGGACGCACTGAAAGCGGTGGCGGGACCGGCGGGTCTGACCATCAGCGTGCAGCCGCTCCCGGCTGGATTCACGGGCGGTCGGCGGGGCGTGCACACGCCCGATCTGACCGAACTTCTGGACGAGATGTGCGAGGTGTATCGACAGGACCCCGCCGCGAGTTGGTGAGCGTCGACGCACGTTTCGCGCCTATGATTGTGCATGGTCAATCGTGACGACATACTCGCGGTGCTGCGTCCGATCATGGACCCCGAGATGCCGATCTCGATCGTCGATCTCGGGCTCGTCGAGCACATCGACGTGACGGCGGCGAACGGCGACGGCGCGGCGGTGCACATCGACATCCTCCCCACCTTTGTCGGCTGCCCCGCCCTCGACATGATTCGTGACGACGTCGAGAAGGCGGTTCGCGCCGTGAACGGCGTGACGAGTGTGGACGTGACCTTCATCAATGACCCGCCGTGGACGGTGGATCGGATATCGGACGAGGGGCGCGAGCATCTGCGTGCGCACGGCGTCACCACGCCCGACCGGTGCGGCGGCGGTTCGACCTCGGGCGGCGGCGTCGCGACGGTGAAGCTCCAGACCTCGGTCGTCCCGTGTCCGTTCTGCGGCTCCAAATCGACGTACCTCGACAGCCCGTTCGGGCCCACCCGCTGTCGCATGATCTACTACTGCGAGGCGTGTCGGAACAGTTTCGAGCATATGAAGCGGGTCTGACCGGCCGCGACCGGGTCGTCCGCCACGAGATCGACGCTGCCGTTTCCGCTAACATGAGGGGCCCGCAACCGGGTTGTTGCGGGGTCGTCTCCTCGCCCCATTCGAGTGATCCGCATGCCGAGCACCAGCACCATGGAATCGACACCGCCGTCGGCCGCCGACACGGCGGATCCCGCTTTTACCCGGGACGGCCGCCTCGAGCCGGCCGATGAAATCCCCATGCTCCAGTTGCTGAATGAGCAGGGCGACTACCTCGGGCGGACCCCGCCCGATCTCTCGGACGAGGCGCTCCTGAAGATCCACCGGGCGATGGTGCTCACCCGGAAGTTCGACGTCCGCATGCTCAACATGCAGCGGCAGGGCGAGATGGGGACGTTCGCGCCCGGCTTCGGCCAGGAGGCGACGCAGATCGGACAGGTCTGGCCGCTCCAGGACCAGGACTGGTACAGCCCGTCGTATCGATCGTTCGGCGCGCAGATCTGGCGCGGCTGGCCGATGGACCACCTGATGCTCCTCTGGGACGGTTACTTCGAAGGCTTCGCACCGCCGCCGGGGATCAACGACCTCCCGTTCTCGATCGTCATCGGCTCGCACGTGCCGGTCGCGGTCGGCATCGGCATGGCGATTCGCAAGAAGGGCGCCGAGGATGCGGTGGTGATGGTCAACTTCGGCGACGGCGCATCGTCGCAGGGTGCGGTGGCGGAGGGATTCACGTTCGCCGCGACGTCGAAGGCGCCGGTGGTGTTCGTCCTCGAGAACAACGGGTGGGCGATTTCGAGCCGGCCGTCGATCCAGACCGCGGCCCCGGACTTCGCGCGGCGCGGCCCGGCGTACGGCATGCCGGGCGAGCGGGTCGACGGGAACGACATCTTCGCGATGCTCGAAGCGTCCCGCCGCGCGGTTGAACACGCGCGATCGGGCGAGGGCCCGTACCTGATCGAAGCGGTGACCTATCGCATGGGTGTGCACACGACGGCGGACGATCCGAAGGTCTACCGTGACGACGCCGAGGTCGAGGCGTGGAAGCAGAAGTGTCCGATCGCCCGATTCGAAACGTATCTCAAGACGCGCGGCGTGCTCACGGACGCGGCGTCGGAAGCGGTCGGCGCGGATTGCGAGCAGGAAGTGCTCGCCGCGCGGGAGTCGTTCCGCACCCGGGCGAAGGCGAACCCGCACGAGGTGTTCGACTACATGTTCGAGGAGATGCCGCCGGAGCTGGCCGATCAGCAGGCGGAGTACTTCGCGAAGCTCGATCGTCAGGGCGTGCCGCGCCCGGAGGGCCGTTGACGTGGCGCAGATGACGATGGTGGAGGCGCTGAACCGGGCGCTGGACGAGAGCATGGAGCGGGACGAGTCGGTCCTCTGCTTCGGCGAGGACATCGCGGTGAACGGCGGCGTGTTCCGCGTCACCAAGGGTCTGCTCGACAAGTACGGCGAGGACCGGGTGTTCGATTCGCCGCTGGCGGAGTTGGGCATCGTCGGCACCGCGGTCGGCATGGCGATCTACGGCATGAAGCCCGTGGCGGAGATCCAGTTCTCCGGCTTCACGATGCAGGCGTTCGACCAGATCGAGCAGAACATGGCCCGCATGCGGAACCGATCGCGCGGCCGGTATCCGATCTCGATGGTCATGCGCACGCCGTACGGCGGCGGGATTCGCGCGGTGGAGCATCATTCGGAATCGCGCGAGGCCTACTGGGCGCATACGCCGGGGCTGAAGGTCGTGATCCCGTCCGGGCCGCGCAACGCCCGGGCGCTCCTCGCGGCGGCGATCGACGATCCGGACCCGGTCGTCTTCTACGAGCCGAAGGCCGTCTACCGGGCGTTCCGTGAGGACGTGCCGGACGAACGCGAGACGCTCGAGATCGGCAAGGCGCAGGTCGCGCGAGAGGGCGATCAGCTGACATTGATCGCGTACGGCGCGATGATGCGGCCGGCGCTGGAGGCGGCGGACGATCTGACGGATCTGCATGGGATCAACGTCGAGGTCGTGGACCTGTTGTCGATCAAGCCGATGGACACGGAGACGATCGTGCGGTCGGTGACGAAGACGGGTCGGTGCGTGATCGTGCATGAGGGGCCGCGCACGTGCGGCGTCGCGGCGGAGATCATCGCCCGCATCAACGAACACGCCTTCGAGTACCTGTGCGCTCCGATCAAGCGGGTGACCGGCTACGACATTCACTTCCCGTACTTCCAGGTGGAGCGGCATTACCTGCCCGATTCGGAGACGATCATCGAGGCGGTGCGGGAGACGGCCGCGTGGGAGTAGGCGCCGAGGGCGGGCGTGGGGCGCCGGGCGTCAGACCTTGGAAACGGCGAGTCGAGACGGAGTAAGCCATGGGTAGGGAATTCAAGCTGCCGGACCTCGGCGAGGGCGTGCACGAGGGGCAGATCATCAAGCTGCTGGTGAAGGCGGGCGATCCCGTCGTCGAGGATCAGCCGCTGATGGAAGTTGAAACCGACAAGGCGGCGGTGGAGATCCCTTCGCCGCACACCGGGACCGTGGCGACGTGGCACGTGGAAGAGGGTCAGGTCGTCAACGTCGGGGATGTGATGGTGACGTTCGGCGGGGCGGGTGAAGACGCGGTCGCGCCGGCGGAGAAGGCGACGGCGGCGGCGACGGCTTCGGCCCCGGCCGCGGCCTCCCGCAGCGCGCCGTCGACGACGCCGTCCGGACCGCCGCCGCGTCACAAGCCGGCGTCCCCCGCGGTGCGGAAGCTTGCGCGAACGCTGGGGGTGGACCTGGACCAGGTCGACGGCTCCGGTCCGAACGGGCGGGTGACCCGGGCGGACGTCGAAGCGGCGAACTCGGGCCGCGGGACGACGGCGCGGGCGGAGCCGAAGTCGGCGCCGACGATCTCGACGCTCTCGGTCGCCCCCCCGCCGGCTCCGGCCCCGGTCGTCGGACGCGAACCCGAGGGGACCGACGACCAGGACGCGTGGGGACCGATCCGACGCGCCCCCGTGTCACGGGCGCGGGCGACCATCGCCGCGAACATGACCGCCTCGTGGACGACGATCCCCCACGTCACGGATTCCGACGACGCGGACGTCACGGAACTCGAATCGATTCGCAAGGGCTTCCCCTCCCCCGAGAACGGGGAGCGCAAGCTCACGATGCTGGCGTTCGTCGTACGGGCGGTGGCCCGGGCCCTGCGACTGCATCCCGAGTTCAACGCCCACTTCGACGCCGACGCCGGCGAGATCGTCTACAAGCGCTACGTCGGAATCGGCGTCGGCGTGCACACGGAGCGCGGCCTCGTGGCGCCGGTCATCCGCAACGCGGACCAGCTCGGCGTCATGCAGATCGCGGACGCCCTCGATGAAATCGTCGCCAAGGCGCGGACGGCGAGCTTCGCGGTCAACGACACGCGGGGCGCCACCTACACGATCTCGAACGCCGGCGCGTTCGGCGGGAGCCGCTACTCCACGCCGATCGTCGCCCAGGGACAGTGTGCGGTGCTCGCGATCGGACGCTCGAAGCTCCTGCCCCGGGTGGTGAAGGGCGAGATCACGCCGCGACTGATCATGCCCCTGTCGCACTCGTTCGACCATCGACTGGCGGACGGCGGGCAGGAGATCGCGTTCATGCGCACCGTGATCGACGCGCTCGAGAACCCCGGCCGACTCATGTTCTGAAGCGCGGCTTCGAGGGAGACCTGACGCATGGTCGTCGGCGAGTTCACGCAGGAAGTTCAACTGGTGGTGATCGGCGGCGGGCCCGCGGGCTATACCGCCGCGTTCCGGGCGGCCGAACTCGGCATGCAGGTCGCAGTCATCGATAAACGCCCCGACCTCGGCGGCGTCTGCCTGCACGCGGGCTGCGTGCCGTCGAAGACGCTCCAGCATGTGGGCGAAGTCGCAACCACCGCCCGCGAAGCCGCGACCTTCGGGGTCCGCACGGGCGACGTGTCGGTCGATGCGGTCGGCGCGGCGGGCTGGGTCGATACAACGGTCGACAAGCTCGGGAAGGGACTGGCGTCGCGGGCGAAGGCGTTGGGCGTGGAGCGGATCGTCGGCGCGGCCCACTTCGAGGACGCCAAGCACATCGGGGTGCCCGGGTCGTCGACGCCGCACCTGAAGTTCCGGCGGGCGATCATTGCGGGCGGGGCGGTTCCCGCCGGTCATCCGGTGCTTTCGTTCGATCTGCCTCGCGTGATGTCCGGGGAGAAAGCGGTGCGGACGCCAATGGACGCCGCGCGTCTGCTGGTGGTGGGTCAGGACTACATGGCGGCGGAGATCGCCTCCATCGCGGCGGCGTTCGGCGCATCGGTCACGCTCGCAATCCCCGGACCGCGGCTGCTTCCCGATGCGGACGACGATCTCGTGCGTCCGCTCGAACGCGCGTTGAAGCGGGCGGGCGTGACGCTCGCCCCGGAGACAGACGTCGCCAGTGCGGACGCGTCGGAAGATGCGCTGACCGTCGGGTGGGACGGCCCGAAGCCGCCCGCCGACGCGACATTCGATCGCGCGATCATCTGTCTCGGACGCGCGGCCGACACATCGAGCTTCCGCCTCGACAAAACGGGCGTCACGCTCGATGACCACGGCTTCATCACGGTCGACGGACAGATGCGCACGACCGACCCCCGCATTTTCGCGGCGGGCGACGTCACCGGTCCTCCCTTCCTCGCGGACATGGCCATCGCACAGGGGCGGGTCGCGGCGGAGGCCGCGTCCGGCGCGCCGGCGGCGCTGGATGTACGGGCCGTGCCGATGGTGATCTTCGCCCGTCCCGCGATCGCGTGGTGCGGACTGACGGAGAACGAGGCGAAGGCGCACGGGATGTCGTACTCGGTGGCGAAGTCGCCGCTGGGGGCGTCGGGCCGGGCGATGGGGATGAACCAGGCGGAGGGGATGACGAAGGTCATCTACGACCCGGCGACCCGCGAGGTGCTGGGGGTGGGGTTGACCGGGCCGCATGCGCCGGAGGCGATCGGTTCCGCCGCGCTCGCGATCGAGATGGGGGCGGAGGTCGGCGATCTCGCGGGCACGATGCACCCGCATCCGACGATGGCGGAGTTGCTGGCGGACGTCGCGGCGTCAGTCGCGGAATAAGACGTCCGGCGGCCGCCAGCCGTCGAACCGCTCCCCGGGAAGATTCCGGGCGATCATGTAAAGCCCCAGAAGCACCGCGAGGATGAGGCCCGCCCGGGCGCTGATATTCGGCGACACGCGGCGGCCCGCGAGCAGCGTCGCGCCCGCATCGAGTCCGCCCAGCAGCAACGCCGGGAGTCCGAGCAGCAGCAGCGCGGGGTTGTGGCGCCAGGCGTCGGCGAGGCGGCCCTGAAGGAGGTGGTGGAGGCCGCGCCCCGTCCCGCAGCCGGGGCATTCGAGACCGAGGAACGTCTTCGACGGACAGACGGGCAGTCCGGGGACGTCGGTCGGATGCTTCAGCGCGAGGAGGACGAGCACCACGCCGCCGGCGAAGAGAAGCACCGCGGCCCCGAGGCGCTCCCACCCGGTCGCCGGCCGGATGATGAACCAGCGGCGGCGGCCTGCGCGGCCGATGCGTCTCACGGTGAGAAGCCGATGGCGGCGATCTGCCCCACGCCGATGAGCAGTCCGAGGATGATGCTGGCGATCATCCAGCCGTCGCGATACTTCTTGTTTCGTTCGAACTCGTACGGCTCTCCGGCGACCGCCGCGCTGTTGGCCTTGGCGGTGTAGACGAGGGAGACGACGCCGCCGATGACGCAGCAGAAGATGGTCACGAGCACGGGGCCGACGTATCCGGCGCGTTCCTCGATGAGGACGCGTTCACCGCCGGGTCCGCGGGCGGCGACGGAGTCGGAGATCGGAGCCCCGCATTCGGGGCACGAGCCGCCGAGGGCGGTTCCGCTCAGGTCGTAGCCGCACTTGATACAGCGGAAGTTCGACGGCTCCACGGTGGGCGGGAACGAATCGGCCACGGAAGGGACCCCCTCTTCGGCGGAATGACGTTCCGGCATGATACGGATGGGTCCCACCGCTTACAACGAACGTCGCGCCGCCGTCGCGCGCGACCTCGCGGACCCCTTTCCTCAGGCGTCCCGTTCGTGCTTCGGTTGGTACCCGATGCCGGGCAGGGCGGGACGATCGGGCTCGACTTCCGCCAGCGGCTCGACCTCGCGCATGGAGGCGAGGTAGCGTCGGGCCAGCTCCTGGTAGACCGCCGTCCCTTCGGACTTCCACTCGACTTCCTGCGGCTTCAGCTCCCGCAGGACCTTCGCCGGCGCGCCCACGACGAGGGCGTTGTCCGGAACTTCGGTTCCCGCTTTCACGAAGGCCATCGCGGCGACGAAGCTGTTCTCCCCGATCACCGCATCATCCATGATCACCGCGTTCATGCCGACGAGCGCATTCCGCTTGATGGTGCACCCGTGCAGCACGGCGCCGTGGCCGACATGGCCGGCTTCCTCGATCACCACATCCTTGCCGGGGAAGCAGTGCAGGGTGCAGTTGTCCTGCACGTTGGAGCCGGCGTGCATGAAGAGACGCCCGATGTCCCCCCGCAGGGAGGCGCCGGGGCCGACCAGACAGCCGGGGCCGATGCGGACATCGCCGATGAGCGTCGCGGTGGGATGCACGAACGCGGTCGGATCGACGACCGGGCGTACGCCTTCGAATTCATAGCACGGCATGGGGCGATTCGGTCCTCAGGCTTCGACCGCGGCGGGCGTCGGAGCGGGAATGCGGCTCTGCACGATGCGGAAGCGATTCGCCACGAACGCGCCGTCGCACAACGTGGCGTTGCCCGCCGGGTTCGCTCCGGAAACGTGGAAGTCGCTGAAGGCGGCGGCCTGGTTCACAAAGATCCCGCCGGTCAGATTGCACGAGAGCGGCACGCCCGCTTCGGCGGTGGCGTCCTCCGCGGCCGCGATCACGTCGGGGTTGGTCGAATACAACCCGCAGGTGATGGCGCCGTGTTCCTTCGCGCCCTTCGCGGCCAGCGCGATGGACTGCTCGGTCGAGTCCGTGGCCACGAGGTACGCGACCGGACCGAACCGCTCCTGCATGTAGACGTCCTCTTCGCTCGCATCGATCTTCATGATCAGCGGGCTGGCGAGGCGGGCGTCGGGGAAGGCCTCGTTCTCGACCGGGGCGGGCTCGCGGAGGACCTCGCCGCCGGCGTTCTTCGCCTCGTCGACCCGCTTGAGCGTCGTTTCGTTCTGGATGGCGCCGAGCACTTCGGCGCCGCGCTTCGCGTCGCCGAGCAGCCAGTCGACCGAGCCGACGATCGCCTTCGCCACGTCGTCGAAGGAGACGTGTCCATCGGCGGTGTCGATCCCGTCCTTCGGGATGAAGATGTTCTGGGTGGTGGTGCACATCTGGCCGGAGTAGAGCGACAGCGTGAAGCCGAGGTTGCCGCCGACCGGACGGAGTTGTTCAACCGAGTCAATGATGACCGCGTTCACGCCCGCCTTCTCGGTGTAGACGACGGCGTGCGTCGCGTTCTTCTCGAGCCATTCGCCGAACGCCGAGCCTCCGGTGTAGTCGATGATGGCGACCTCGGGTCGGAGGGCGAGGTCCTTGGTGATGGGATTCGCCGCGTCGTCCGCCACCAGCGTGACCAGGTTCGGGTCGTAGCCCTGTTCGCGCAGGACGCCGCGGGCGATCTCGACGGTGATGGCGAGGGGGAGAGTCGCGCCGGGGTGCGGCTTCACCACCACGGCGTTGCCGGTCGCGAGGGAGGCGAAGAAGCCGGGGTAGCCGTTCCAGGTGGGGAAGGTGGAGCACGCGATGTTCAGGGAGACGCCGCGCGGCACGATGCGGAACCGCTTCTGCAGCGTGATCGTCTCATCCTTGCCGACGCGTTTGGACCAGGTGGCCTCGGCGGGGGTGCGTTGCATCTCTTCCCAGGCGTAGGCGACGGCTTCGAGGCCGCGATCCTGCGCATGCGGGCCGCCCGCCTGGAAGGACATCACGAAGCCCTGCCCGGTCGTGTGCATGACGGCGTTGGCGAGTTCGAAGCTGCGGAGGTTGAGGCGGTGGAGGATCTCGAGGCAGACGCCGACGCGGGCCTCGACGCTTGCCTTCTTCCAGCCGTTCATCGCTTCGACGGCGGCGGGGAGAAGCACATCGAGGTCAGCCTTCGGATAGGTCACGCCGAGGTCGATCCCGTAGGGGCTGGTCTCGCCGCCGACCGTGCCGGTGGTTCCCGGCTGGTCGATCTCGAACGGCTGGTTCAGACGCGACTCGAACGCGGCCTGTCCGTCCGCCTTGGCGGTCTCGCCGTAGATCTTGCCGGAGGGGGCTTCGGGGTATGCGCTCCAGTACGCGCGGCTGCGGATCGCCTCGACGGCGCGGTTCAGCGTTTCCTGGTGCTGCTCGAACAGCGGATGGCTCACGGATCAACCCTCTCGATGACGTAGAATCGGGCGTCGGCGTCGACGACCGGCGGGAGCGTGCGAATGACCCACGATTCTAGGAGAAAGGTTTCCGGGATGCTGGACGACGGTCCGGATGCGCCGTTTCTCGCGCGCACGCGGCGGAAGCAGATACCCCCGCCTCCGAGAACGGGTTTTGGGCGGGCGAGAACCACTCGCACCACGGCGAAAATGATTTTCGCCCGGGTGGGAGCGGTTTTCGCCGGCGCGAACCGCAGCGTCGCCGTGGCCGCGATCGCCGCCGCGCTGGGGGGTGCGGGTCTCGCCGTGGCCGCGCTGACGCACGCCCGGGCGGGAACGGGTCTCGCCACGGCGACGGGGTTCCGTCCCGTCGCGTCGGCGCGCGCGCCGGAAGCCGCCTCGATCGTCCCGCCGGGGTACGTCGACGACGCGGCGTGCGCCGCCTGTCACCGCGACATCGCCCGCGACTACGCCCACGTCGGCATGGCCCGCTCCCTCTACCGTCCCGCCGGGGCGCCGGTCATCGAGGACTTCACCGAGGACAACGTCTTCCACCACGAAGCGTCGGACCGCTGGTACGAGATGACGCGCGACGGCGATGCGGTGCGGTTCACGCGTTTTCAACTCGACGACGACGGCGCCCGCATCAACGTCTACACCGATGACGTCGACTGGATCATCGGGTCGGGTGATCACTCGCGCGGCTACCTGTACCGCACGCCCTCCGGCCAGATCTGGGAGTTTCCCGTCGCGTGGTACACACAGAAACAGGCGTGGGGCATGGCGCCCGGCTACGACAACAGACACCACGAAGGCGTGTTGCGTCAGGTGACGCGGGCGTGCCTGTTCTGTCACAACGCCTACCCCAACGTGCCGGACGGCGCCGATGCGCCCGGCATGCCGCACCTCTTCCCCGAGGAACTGCCGCAGGGCATCGGCTGCCAGCGGTGCCACGGTCCCGGCGCGGTCCACGTCGCCCGGGCGGAAGACTTCAACGCCACGGACGAGCAGATTCGCGACTCGATCCTGCGTGTCACCGATCTTCCGGCGGACCGTCAGGCCGACGTCTGCTACCAGTGCCATCTGCAGCCGTCGAGCAAGCGGACATCGTTCGCGCGTCGCTTCGGACGGAACGACTTCTCCTTCCGACCGGGCGAGCGTCTCGCGGACTACCTGCTGCACTTCGATTTCGAGGACGGACGGGCTGCCCCGGACAATCGGTTCGAGATCAACCACCATCCGTATCAGCTTCATCAGAGCGTGTGCTACGTTGGATCGGCAGGGAAACTGACATGTCTGACGTGTCATGACCCCCACCACAAGACGCCGCCCGCCGACGCGTCGGCGACGTACAACCCGACGTGCCTGAGTTGCCACGGAGCGGATGCGTGCGGCGTCGAACACGCCGCGCACGCGGCGGGACCGATGGCGGATGTCGCGCTGGACGACTGCATCACGTGTCACATGCCGAAGCGTCGCACCGAGGACGTCGTGCATGTCGCGATGACGGACCATCGGATCCGGAAGCACGCGGATCTTGCCGCGCTGCTGGGGCCGCGCGAGGAGACGGGCTCGGACTTCGGCGCCGCCGTGATCCCCCACCGCGTTCCGGACGATGTCGATGCGACCGAACTCGAGATGCAGCTCGCCATGAGCGCGGTGAACGACGGGCTTCTGGAGGAGGGGCGTCGATTGCGGGAGCTCATCGCCGCGAATCCGCCGACCAATCCGGAGCCATGGATTGCGTTGGGCAATGTGCAGTTGCAGGTCGGCGATGTGCGTGGGGCCTTTGCGTCCTTCACGCGGGTGACGGAGCTGGCTCCGGACCTGCCGCTCGGGTGGGCGAATCTCGGGATCGTGCTGGAGCGGGCGGGTCAGCGGGCGCCCGCGATCGAGGCGACCCGCCGGGCGCTCGAACTCGAACCGGCGGTGGCGAAGTCGCAGTACAACCTCGGCCGTCTCCTTGCGGACGCGGGCGATGGCGCCGGCGCGATGGCTGCGTTCGATGAAGCGGTGCGTCTGCGGCCCAACTACGCGCGGGCGTTCTTCAGTCGCGGCAACCTGCACGCCCGGGCGGGACGGTTCGACGCCGCCATCGCGGACTACACGCGATCGCTCGCGATCGAGCCCCGGGACGCGGCGGTCGAGCGCAATCTCGGAACCGCCCATCGCGATTCGGGGAACCACACGCGGGCGATCGCGGCGTGGCGTCGGTCGCTGGCGATCGATCCCGACCAGCCCCGGCTGCGCGACGCCCTCGCGGCGCTGGAAGCCGCGGCGGACGACTCGAACTGAGCGATATCGGCGTGATCAGGAGGCAGGCGAGGCTTCGCCACGCATCCGCGCGCCGGTCGATGCTTCGTACAGGTCCGCCTTGCCGAACCCCGGCTCGGCCCCCGCCGCGACGGCCTGCGTCTGCGCGTCCTCGAAGTTGGAGATCAGCATGAGTCGGGCGCCGTTGGCGCGGCGGGCGAGGTCGCGGATCAGCTCGATCCCGCGGTCATCCGGAAAGTCCCCGTCGAGAACCCGGTTGACGAGCAGGAGCGCGCCGGGCTGGAGCGCGGCTTCGGCGGCGGCGTTGCTTTTCGCCTCGATGACGGCGGCGTCCGGCGTGAACCGGCCCGCGGCGTTGCGGAGCATGAACGTATCCGGGCCGCAATGGCCGACGAGGACGATGGTCGAGACAGGTTCGGCGGCGGTCATGGTCGGACTCCTGCGTCGATCGTCACACCCAGGGATCCGAATCCGCGGCCGGCTCGGAGTATTCCAGGCGGACCTCGCGGGCCTCCACCACCAGGGCCGCCGTCTTCGAGAACTCGAAGCGACGCGGGCGGGTCTCATCGTCCCGGACCGCACGGGCGGCGGGGCTGATCTTGCGTCGGGCCAGCCGGTCCGCGAGTTCGGGAACCCGGCGGGCGACGAGACGGCGGATGATCAGGGCGGCGACGCCGACCCGCAGATCGCGCCACGGTTCCCGCGGCCAGGCGTCGGCGTCCGGTTCGAGCCACGGGAGCGCGCCGTCGAACCAGTCGCGGAGATCGCGGAGATCATCCGACGTCGCACTGATCCGCTGAGCCGCGCCCGGGAAGAACTCATCGAGCAGCGGGATGATCCGGTGTCGCATCGTGCCGCGCGGCGAATCAGGGTTGGCGTTGCCGGGGTCGTCCACGAAGGCGAGTCCGAAGCGGGTGCAGTAGAGCTCCAGCTCCACGCGCGGCGTCTGGAGGAGCGGGCGGACGAGGCGGACCTCGTCGGCGAGCGGGCGCACGAGCGGCATGCCGGAGAGGCCGTCGATCCCCGCGCCGCGGGCGAGGGCGAGGAGGACGGTCTCCGCCTGGTCGTTGGCGTGGTGGCCGGTGACGATGACGCGGGCGTCCGCCGCGCGAGCCGCTTCGAGCAACGCCTCGTAGCGGAGACGTCGGGCGTGGGCGGCGGTGTTTCCCGGTTCGCGTCCGGGATGGATGTCGATCTGGCGGTATTCCACGTCGAGGTGTTCGGCGAGCGCGGCGGCGTGCCGCGCATCGTCGTCGGCGTCGGGCCGGAGGTGGTGATGGACGTGGACGGCGAGGGGTCGGCCGGCGGGTTGTCGGCGTTGGTGGAGGACGGCGAGGGCGGCGAGGAGGGCGGTGGAGTCGGCGCCGCCGGAGAGTCCGACGACGATTCGTCCTTCCGCGGCGTCGGCGTCCCGGAGTCGGCGTTCGACGAGGGCGGCCAGGGCGTGTCGGGACGCGCCCACCCAGTCGAATTGCGCATCCCCGGTGAGATTGGCGGACGGGGTCGCCATGGACCGATAGTATCGTGAACGGCGACGCCGTGGCGTGGTTGTCTCACGCCGCGGGCGGGTTCGCCGGTGCGGAGACGGAGTTGGACGCGGATGGCGACGTACTGGTCTGAGCCGTGGCTGGGGGCGCTGGCGTCGGCCCCGGCCGAGGCGCCGCGCTGGGGCGATTTCACCCCGGCGGTGCTGGCGGTGCTGGTGCTGGGTCTGGGGTTGATCATTCTCGTGTCGATTCGCGGCCGGCAGATCCAGAAGCAGGCGGGGGCGTTGACGCCCCGCGAGCGGATCGACCAGATCAAGGCGGCGGCCGGGGATCGGAAGGATGTGACCGCGTTGAATGCATCGGCGTACGAGACGGCCCAGCGGCTGGCCGGCCAGCTGGATACGAAGGCGGAGCGTCTGGAGCAGTTGCTGGAGCAGGCGGAGGCGCGGATCGCGACGTTGGAGGCGTTGCTCGACGGCGACGCCGCGCCGGTGGAGCCGGAGCCCGCGGTGACCGAGTCGCCCCCCGCGCCGGAGCCGTCCGATCCGCTGACCCGCGACGTGTACCGTCTCGCCCGCGAGGGACGTTCGGCGGTGGAGATCGCGCAGACGCTGGATGAGCAGGTGGGCAAGATCGAACTGATCCTCGCCTTGCGGGGGTGAGGAGCGGCGGAGGCCGGACCGACGCGGTTGAATCTCGCGGACGATCGGGGTCGAAGTCACGACGCCGGCGTGTGATTCGCGCCGGGTTGTCATTCGATGTGAAAGGAACGTGAGATGATCCGAGAAGGCACGCAGGTGCGGTGGGCATGGGGCGATGGTCACGCGGCGGGGGAAGTCGTCGAGCGGGCCGAGTCGACGATGACGCGAACGATCAACGGCGAGGAGATCACCCGGCACGGCTCATCCGATGACCCGGCGCTGCTGATCCGGCAGGACGACGGCCAGGAAGTGCTGAAGCTGCACCGCGAGGTTGAACGGGCGGACTCCGCGTGAGCGATCCTTCTGATGGACAGACCGGAACGAACGCATCCGAGGGCGGGCCGACCGTCGCCGAACTGCTGGTGAAGTGTCTCGAGCGCGAGGGCGTGCCCGTCGTGCTCGGCGTACCCGGCGAAGAGAATGCGGACGTGATGCTCGCCCTCGAGGACTCGTCGATTCGCTTCATCTCGACGCGTCACGAGCAGGGCGCGGCGTTCGCCGCATCCGCTTACGGACGCCTCACCGGCCAACCGCTCGCGTGTCTCGCCACGCTCGGCCCCGGGGCATCGAACATGATCACGGGGGTCGCCGACGCGAACATGGATCACGCCCCCCTGCTTGCACTGACCGGACAGGGGTCGACGGATCGGCTGCACAAGGAATCGCATCAGATCATGGACGTGACGGCGATGTATTCGCCGGTGACGAAGTGGGCCGTCTCGATTCAGGACGGCGCCTCGACGGCGGAGATCGTCCGCAAGGCGATCCGGCTCGCCCGGGGCGAGAAGCCCGGGGCGGTGCTGATCGAACTGCCGGAGGATGTGGCGAAGCAGCGTGTCGACGCGGCGCCCCTCGAACCGCGTCGCTACCGCCGGCCGGTCGCCGATGCGGGGGCGATCGACGGGGCGGTGGATCTGCTCGCGTCTGCGGCCCGCCCGATGATCCTCGCGGGGAACGGCGCCATCCGCACCCGGGCGTCGGCGAGCCTCCGACGCTTCGTCGACGCCGCCGGCGCGCCCACCACCTCCACCTTCATGAGCAAGGGCGCGGTGGCCCGGACGTCGCCCCACTGTCTGTTCACGGTCGGCATCCAGGAAGCGGATCAGATCGGCTGTCTGCTCGGCGCGGCGGACGTGGTGGTCGCGATCGGGTACGACCTGGTCGAATATCCGCCCGCGCAATGGGCGGGCGACGACACCCGGATCATTCACATCGACTTCGACCCCGCCGAGATCGACGCCGCCTACCACCCGGAAGTCGAACTCATCGGCGACATCGCCGCGTCGGTGGAGGCGCTGCACGAGGGTCTGCGGTCGCGCGGCGTCTCCGTCGCGTCATACGACGCCGCGGCGCGGGTCCGCGAGGAGATGCTCGAGGAGTTCGCCGCTCACGCCGAGGATGACACGGAGGGCGCGATTCGTCCGCAGAAGCTGGTGTGGGATCTCCGGTCCGTACTCGGCCCGTCGGACGTCGTGCTGTCGGGCGTCGGCGCCCACAAGATGTGGATCGCCCGTCATTACCAGTGCGACGAGCCCAACACGTGTCTGATTCCGAATGGTTTCTGCTCGATGGGGCAACCGCTGCCGGGACTTCTCGGCGCCAAGCTGGCCCGTCCCGATGATCACTGCGTGGCCGTCTGTGGAGACGGCGACTTCCTCATGAACGTGCAGGAGATGGAGACCATCGCGCGGCTGGGGCTCGATGTGGTCGCGGTGATCTGGGAGGACGGCGGGTACGGTCTCATCAGTTGGAAGCAGGAAGCGGAGTTCGGGCGGTCGACTGATCTTTCCTTCTCGAACCCGGACTGGACGGTGCTGGCCGACGCCTTCGGCTGGCGCGGCGAGCGGGTGGAGCGGAGTCGCGATTTCGCGCCGGCCCTCCGCCGCGCCCTTGATCACCCGGGTCCCGCCCTGGTGGCGGCGCCGGTGGATTACCGCGAGAACATGGCGTTGACCGAGCAGCTGGGTCGTCAGGTGTGTCGGATCTGAGGCGGGGGTCGGGCGGGATCGCTCGCCGCGCGGGGGTTCGGGGCGGGATGATGCTTGCCGGAGATCGGGGCCGGCCGTAGTCTCTCGGGCATGAACCGATATCTGAGAGCGGCCGGGATCACAGCGGGTTGCGCCATGGGGCTGGCGGTCACGCTGGGATCGGGAAGTGTTCACGATGATCGCCCGCGAGATCCGTGGGTGTTCCGGTGCGTGCTTGATCGCCAGCCGCGCATGGTCGTGGTGGCGCTGCACCAGGACGTGTGGACGGCGTACGACGCGACCGACTGCCGGATGTACCGCGTCTGGGACGGGGACGTGAAGTTCACGGGTTCGGTGTACGACACCCTGCACGGGCCGCAGCCGTCCATTCAGGGGCAGGTGAAGATCGAGGGCGTGGTCAGCGACCTTCCGACGTGGGAGGCGCAGATCGGCGACCAGGTCTTTCCCGCCGAGGCGGAATGGCGCGGCTACATCTTCCGGGACGGCGGCGTGTATCTGCAGTACGACGTGAAGCTGGCGGACGGGCGGGTGGTTCGGGTCGAAGAGCGTCCCGAAGTGATGCATGACGGAAAGAAGGCGACGGGGATCGAGCGCACCTTCGCGGCGTCGGACATGCCGGCGGACGTCCGCATCGGCGTCCTCACGCCGATCCGGGACGAGGCGGGCGAGCGTCTGGACTTCGACGTCGCGATGGGCGACGCCGACCTGGACGTGAACTTCGACATCAACAACGACGTCGCGATGCGCACGGTGATCATGCCGGGCCGCCCGACCACCGTCCGCACCCGCTTCGAGTGACGCGTCGGGACGGCCTGGCGTGACGACTCCCTGGCGGATGAGAGATTGAAGAGAGCAGCAGCAACCATGAAACGTGTGATTCGAGTGATGACGACGGCGGCGCTGGCGACGGCGTGGTTCACAACCGCTCCCGCCCCCGCCCAGGACCCGCAGCCCATGCAGGACGGCGTGTCGATCCGGGTGTACGACATCGGGCGCGGCATGCGTCAGTTGCGCCCCCTCGTGCCGGGGCAGACGCCGAACGTCTCGAAGATCGTCCCCCGGATCGAGTTCAACGGCGCCGCGGGCGACTTCCCGTTCGCCGAGAACTTCATCCTCGTCGCCGACGGCGCGTTCGTGATCGATCGGGCGGGCGAGTACGAGTTCGAGCTGACGAGCGACGACGGTTCGGTGCTGTGGGTGAGCGGTCAGAAGGTGATCGATCACGACGGCGAGCACGGGACGACGTCGAAGACGGGATCGATCGCGCTGGAGCGGGGACTCGTTCCCTTTGAACTTCGCTACTTTCAGAGTGCGGGCGAGAAGAACCTGTGGCTGAAGTGGAAGCGTCCCGGCACGACGGAGTTCGAACTCGTGCCGACGCGGTCGCTCCGCGCCCCGAAGGGCGAGGTCCGCGTCACCTCGCCGGGGAAGAAGAGGGTGATCCTGCCGCTCGAACGAGGACGCCCGGGGGACGGCCGTCCGCTCGACGGCGTCCATCCCAGCTACGACCTGATCGAGCTTCGTCCCGAAGGCTTCGAGCCCAAGGTGGGCGGCGTCGACTGGCTGTCGGACGGCCGGATGGTCGTCTGCACGTGGGATCCCGAAGGCGCGGTCTACCTCCTCGACGGCGTGCAGGGGCCGAATCCCGACGTGACGGTGAAGAAGATCGGGGCGGGGCTCGCCGAACCCCTGGGTCTGACCGTCGTCGACGACCGGATCTTCGTCCTCCAGAAACAGGAGCTGACCGAACTCATCGACCACGACGGCGATGATGTGGTCGACGAGTACCGCTGCGTCTCGTCCGGCTGGAACGTCACGGCGAACTTCCACGAATTCGCGTTCGGACTCGTCCACCAGGACGGTCATTTCTACGCGAACCTGGCGATCGCCATCAATCCCGGGGGCGCGAGCACCAAGCCCCAGATCTCGGAGCGGGGCTCCGTCCTGAAGATCTCGATGGATGGCGACTACGAAATCGTCGCCCACGGCCTCCGCACGCCCAACGGCATCGGGTTCGGCGTCGATGATCACATTTACATCACCGACAACCAGGGCGACTGGCTCCCCGTGTCGAAGCTGCTCCGGCTCGAGGAGGGGGCGTTCTTCGGATCGCGGGCGGTGATGCAGGACCAGTCGGTGGAGCTCGACGTCACGCCGCCGGTCGTCTGGCTGCCGCAGGGCGAGATCGGCAACTCCCCCAGCGAACCCGCCCCCCTCAACGATGGTCCGTACGCCGGACAGATGATCCACGGCGACGTCACGCACGGCGGCGTCAAACGCGTGTTCATCGAGGAAATCAACGGCGTCGCCCAGGGCGCCGTCTTCCGCTGGACGCAGGGCCTGGAGGCGGGCGTGAACCGCATCTCGTGGGGACCCGACGGATGTCTCTACGTCGGCGGAATCGGTTCGTCCGGCAACTGGGGACAGACCGGCAAGAAACGCTGGGGCCTCGAGAAATTGCGCTACACGGGACGACCGACGTTCGAGATGCTCGCCGTGCGCGGCATGGCGAACGGCGTCGAACTCGAATTCACCGAACCCCTCGCCGAAACGGACGGCTGGAATCCCGGCGCCTACTTCGTCGAACGCTATCGCTACGAACCCACCGCCGCGTACGGCGGTCCGAAGATCGACCAGACGCAGCTCCCCGTGAAGAGCGCGACGGTGTCCGCGGACCGCCGGAAGGTCTTCCTCGAACTCGACGGACTCGAGCCCGACCGCGTCCTGTACGTGCGGCTCATCGGGCCGTGGAAGAGCGCGGCGGGGCGCGAGGCGTGGACCAAGGAGGCGTGGTACACGATGAACGTCGTGCCCGCCGACCGCTACGGCGAACCGAAACCGTCCCCGTACGAACAGCGCGTCAATACGCTGACCGACCAGCAACGCCGCGCGGGGTGGAAGCTCCTCTTCGACGGGCGCACGCTCGACGGCTGGCGGGGCTTCCGCAAGGACGCCCCGACGGACGGCTGGGCGGTGGAGGACGGCTGCATCACGCTGGCGAAGAGCGGGGCCGGCGACCTGATCACGGAGGAACAGTTCGAGAACTTCATGCTCGAGCTGGAATGGAAGGTCGAACCGGGCGGCAACAGCGGGATCTTCTTCCACGTCTCGGAGGAAGGGGACTGGGTGTGGTCCACCGGTCCGGAGATGCAGGTGCTCGA
This sequence comes from Phycisphaerales bacterium, assembly GCA_965227335.1. Lineage (GTDB taxonomy): Bacteria > Planctomycetota > Phycisphaerae > Phycisphaerales > SM1A02 > CBDDFV01. Next base: position 264,120 of record CBDDFV010000009.1, on the reverse strand, counting down.
CAACGAGCGGCATCCCGACGGACAGAACCCGTTCACGTCGGCGGGATCGTGCTACGCGCTGTACGCCCCGGCGTTCGACGCCACCTATCCGCCCGGCGCCTTCAACACCGTGCGCATCACCGTCATGAACAACGACGTCCAGTTCATGCTGAACGGCGTCGAACAGGCCCGCTTCACGATCGGCTCCGAGGACTGGAACCAGCGCATCGCGGCGAGCAAGTTCGCGGGCATGCCGATGTTCGCGAAGCCCGATCGCGGCCACATCGCGATCCAGGACCACGGCGATCGCGTGTGGTTCCGCAATATCCGGATCCGTCCCCTTCCGTAAGCCGCCTCATTGCCTTCAAGAGGAGCATCTGTCATGAGTCGACCGGTCACCCTTTTCACCGGTCAATGGGCCGATCTGACGCTCGACGTGATGGCCGACAAGGCCGCCGCGTTCGGATACGACGGTCTGGAACTCGCCTGCTGGGGCGATCACGTGGACGTGGTGCAGGCGGCGTCGGATCCCGCCTACGCGGCGAGCCGACGGTCGATGCTCGACGAGCACGGGCTGGGTCTCTGGTCGATCTCGAACCATCTCGTCGGCCAGGCGGTGTGCGACCAGATCGACGCCCGTCACCAGCGGATCCTGCCGGAGCGGGTCTGGGGGGACGGCGAGCCCGAGGGCGTGCGTCAGCGGGCGGCGGACGAGATGAAGACGACCGCCGCCGCCGCGAAGGCGATCGGCGTCGACGTGGTCAACGGCTTCACCGGCAGTCTGATCTGGCCCGAGTTGTACTTCTTCCCCCCCACCGACGAGGCGGACGTCGCCCGCGGTTTCGATGACTTCGCGGAGCGCTGGGGCCCGATCCTCGATGAATTCCGGTCGCACGGCGTGAAGTTCGCGCTGGAAGTCCATCCCTCGGAGATCGCGTACGACATCTACACGGCGGAGCGCGCGTTGAGTGCAATCGGCGACCATCCGGCGTTCGGCTTCAACTTCGACCCGAGCCACCTCGTGTGGCAGGGCGTCGATCCCGTCGCGTTCCTCGATCGGTTCCCCGACCGCATCTTCCACGTCCACATGAAGGACGTCATCACCCGGCTCGACGGCGTGCGGGGCATCCTCGGTTCGCACCTTCAGTTCGGCGATCCCCGACGCGGCTGGGATTTCCGCTCCGTCGGGCGGGGCGAGGTGAACTTCGAGGAGATCATCCGCGCCCTCAACGCCCTCGGCTACGACGGCCCGCTCTCCGTGGAGTGGGAAGACATGGCCATGGACCGCGAACACGGGGCGCGGGAGTCATGCGATTACGTCCGGGCCCTTGAGTTCCAGCCGTCGAACGCCGCGTTCGACGCCGCGTTCCAGAAGGAAGAGGCCTGAATGCAACGGCTGCGTTACGGCATGGCGGGCGGCGGGCGCGACGCCTTCATCGGCGGCGTGCACCGGATGGCGGCGCGGCTCGATGACGAGATGACCCTCGTCGCCGGCGCGCTCTCGTCGGACCCCGACAAGGCGAAGGCGAGCGGCTCGGATCTGGGTCTCGCGGACGAACGGAACTACGGCTCCTGGCGCGAGATGCTCGACGCCGAGGCCGCGCGTCCGGAAGACGACCGCATCGATTTCGTGAGCATCGTGACGCCGAACGTCTCGCACTATGAGATCGCCGCCGCGTCGCTCGAAGCGGGCTTCCACGTGGTGCTCGACAAGCCGATGGTGAATACGACGGACGAGGCCGCCGCGTTGCGGGAGATGGTCGAGCGCACCGGTCGCGTGCTCGCGGTGACGTACAACTACACCGGCTACCCGATGGTCAAGCACGCCCGCGCGGTCGTCGCCTCGGGCGCGATCGGCGCGGTCCGTAAAGTCATCGTCGAATACAACCAGGGCTGGCTCGCCTCGAAGCTCGAAGCGACGGGCCAGAAGCAGGCGGACTGGCGCACCGACCCCGCCCGGGCCGGCGTCGGCGGCGCGATCGGGGACATCGGATCGCACGCCGAGAATCTCGCCGCGTACGTGACCGGCCTCGAAATCGAATCCATCTCCGCCGACCTCACGACCTTCGTCGACGGCCGCCAGCTCGACGACGACGCCAACCTGCTGCTCCGTTTCAACAACGGCGCGAAGGGCCTGCTGACCGCGTCGCAGATCTGCGTCGGGAACCGGAACGACCTCCGCGTGCGGGTCTGGGGCGAGACCGGCGGGCTCGAATGGCGGCAGGAGGATCCGAACCGTCTCATGCTCCGCGGAGCGGACGGGTCGGAGACGTGGAGACACCGCGCGGACGAAACCCTCGACGTCGGCGCGACGTGGGGAACCCGCCTGCCCCAGGGACATCCCGAAGCGTTCATCGAAGCCTTCGCCAACGTCTACCGCGCCGCCGGCGCCGCCATGCGCGGCGAAACCTGCGACGGCGACTTCCCCGACGTCCACGCCGGCGAGCGCGGCGTGCGGTTCATCCACGCCGCCGTCCGCAGCAGCCGCAGCACGGAGAAGTGGACGACGGTATAACAGCGGAACGGATCCGGGCCTGACGCCTCGAGCAGATCTCGATCACGAGTGTGGAGCAGCCATCGCATGACTGACGCATCGGCCCCGACCGCGACGCCCGCCGCGCTCAAGACGCGGCTCTCCATCATGATGTTCCTGCAGTACGCGATCTGGGGCGCGTGGCTGCCGCTGCTCTACCCCTTCCTCAAGAACCATCGGCAGTTTGAGGACGCCCAGATCGGAACGATGTTCGCGGTCGGTGCGGTCGGGGCGATCGTGGCCCCCTTCATCGCCGGTCAGATCGCGGACCGCTACTTCTCCACCGAGAAGTACCTCGGCATCAGCCACATCCTCGGCGGCGTGCTCGTCTGGCAACTGGCGACGCTGGAGGGATTCTGGCCGTTCCTCGGGTTCTCCCTCATCTATTCCTTGATCTACTCCCCCACGCTGGCCCTGACGAACTCGATCTCATTCCACCATCTCCCCGACCGCGATCGGGACTTCGGCAAGGTGCGTGTCTGGGGCACGGTGGGCTGGATCGCGGTCGGCATCGGCATCGGACAGTGGCTGCTTCGAGCCCACTCGCCCGAAGGCGTGGCGGGCGACGAACTGCTCGCGGCCCAGTGGGCCGGCATGGCGGACGCGTTCCGACTCAGCGCGCTGATCGGCGTCGGCATGGGAATCTTCTGTTTCACGCTGCCGCACACCCCGCCGCTGGAAGGCGAACGGGAGAACGCCGTCTTCGAGGCGATGTCCGAAGTGAAGCGGAATCCGCTGCTGACGCTCTTCCTGCTCGCGGTCCCGATCTCGTGCATTCACCAGTTCTACTTCGTTCACACCGCCGGGTTCCTCGGCGAGATCCAGGCCCAGCAGGCCGCCGAGGCCGTCGCCGCCGCCGCCGGCGGAGCGGAGGTGCAGACGTCGCTCGCGGACATGATCAACCGGATCTTCGGCGTGGGCGGAGGCGGCCTGATGACGATCGGTCAGATGTCCGAGATCCTCGTGCTCGCCGCGATTCCGCTGGTGGCCAAGTCGATTTCGCGCAAGACGCTGCTGATGATCGGCACGGTCGCCTACGCCCTTCGCATGGCGCTGTTCGCGTATGTCGATCCGATCACCAGCGCCGTCGGCCTCCCGCCGGAGGCGATTCTCATTCCCGGCATCGCGCTCCACGGCCTCTGCTTCGGCTGCTGGATCTTCGTCGCCTTCATGGTCGTCGACGAAGAGACCACCCCCGATGTCCGCGCCAGCGCCCAGAGTCTGTTCAACCTCGTCATCGTCGGGATCGGCATCATTGTCGGCAGCTATATCGCCACCGGCGTCGCCAGCCTCGCCGCCCGTGACGACGGCTCGATGAACTACACGATGCTGTTCAGCGTGCCCATGTGGGCGAGCGTCGGGTGCCTGCTCATCCTGTTCGCGTTCTATCCGAAGAAGAGCCCGAAGCGGGGCGACATCGCGAGCGCCTCCGCGTGACCCGCGTCGCGCTTGTCACCGCCGCCAGCCGCGGCATGGGCCGCGCTGTCGCGGAAAAGCTTCACGCGGAGGGCTGGGCGCTCGGACTCCTCGCCCGCTCCGACGACATCCACGACCTCGCCGCCTCGCTCGGCGCGATCGCGGTCGCCGGGTCGGTGACGTCGCCCGACGATCTCCACCACCTCTGCGACGCCGCGATGGAGCGGTACGGACGCATCGACGCCGTCGTCGCCAACACCGGTCACGCTGCGAAGGGCGAACTCCTCGCCCTGAGCGACGACGACTGGCGGGCCGGTCTCGATCTGCTGCTCCTCAACACGATCCGCCTCGCCCGCTTCGTCACGCCCGTCATGGAGGGACAGGGCGGGGGCGCCATCGTCAACATCTCCACCTTCGGCGCCGTCGAACCGAGCCTGTCGTTCCCGATCTCCTCCGCGATCCGCGCCGCCCTCGGCGCGTTCACCACGATGTTCGCGGCGCGTCATGGCCCGGCCAACGTGCGGATGAACAACGTCCTGCCCGGCTTCGTCAACACCTACCCCGAGTCGAACGAGATCCTCACGGAGATCCCCGCCGGACGCTACGCCGACGCGGCGGAAGTCGCCGAACTCGTCGCGTTCCTCTGTTCGGATCGCGCGGCGTACATCAACGGGCAATCCATCCGCATCGACGGCGGCATGTCGCGATCCGTCTGATCAGCGCTCCACGCCGACCCGGGTGAGATACGCGCTCAGCCGCTCCGTTTCCCCGGGCAGATCGATGTGCTCGATCCGGACGATCTTCCGGTCCCCGTCGACCCGCACCCTCTGCTCGCACTCGTGCCGGTGGTGGACGCCCGCGTGCGTGAGCAGATCCGCGAACTCGATCACGAACTCGGGATCGGACTCGAGCCGCACCGCGCTCTCGTACGCGACGGCGTCAAACGTCTCGCGGACCCACTCGCCCGCCGACCGGTACGACGCGATGATCGCATCCGGACCGCAGTGACGCTCCCCGCGAATGTCGTAAACGCACGCGGCGTCGAGCAGGGCGCTCGCGGCGTCGTAATCCTCTTCATCCAGCGCCCGCGCAAAGCGGACGACGATCTCCCGGTTCAGCGCGGTCATCAGAACGCGTCGCAGGCCCGGTAGGCGTCAATCACCGCCCGCTCCCCTTCCTTGCCGCCCCGACTGTTCCCGTGCTCCATGCCGACCACGCCCTCGAACCCCTTGCCGTGGATGTGGCGGAAGACGTTGAGGTAGTTGATCTCCCCGGTGGTGGGCTCGCGCCGGCCGGGATTGTCGCCGACCTGGAAGTAGCCGATGTGCTTCCACGCCATGTCGATGTTGGGGATCAGGTTGCCTTCGGTGATCTGCTGGTGGTAGAGGTCGTCGAGGATCTTGCAGGACGGGCTGTTGACCGCCTCGCAGATCATGTACGCCTGCGGCATCTCGGTGAGGAAGAGACCCGGATGATCACGTCGGGCGTTGAGCGGTTCGAGCACCATGACGAGGCCGTGCGGCTCGCACCGCTCCGCGGCGAAACGGAGGTTGTCGATGACCGCCGCGCTCTGGTAGTCCCACGCCCGACGCTGGTCGTACCGGCCCGGCACGACGGTGCACCATTTCGCATTGACCCGCTTCGCGACCTCGATCGAGGCGTCGATGTCGGCGAGGATGCGGTCGCGGTCCTCCTGTTTCGTCGACGCGAAGGAGACGCTCCCGAAGTCCGCATGGGCGACGAAGACGCCCATCGTCATGTTGAGTTGCGCCATCGTGCGCGCAATCTTCTCCTGCATCTCCTTCGACCGGCCCTTCATGCCGTTGTCCTCGAGCGCCGTGAAGCCCTCGTCGGCCATGAACTTCAGCTGATCGATCGGATCCCCGCCCGCGTGATGACGGAACATGCCGAAGTGCGGGGCGTACTTGAGCTTGAAGGTCTGGTCCGCGGACGGCTGATCGGACGCGCCGAGGGCGGTCAGCCCCCCCGACATCGCCGCCGCGCCGGCGACCGCACTGGTGGAGACGAACTCGCGTCGATTCATGGCTGCTCTCGTTCGAAGGGGGTTCACGGAAAGGAAATGCGATCAGATGAGCGGGGTGCGACCCGGCGTCGCCACCGCCGGCGTCGGCAGCGGACCGAACGCGTACTTCTCTGGCGACAGGTCCAGTTTCGAGTTCATCATGTGCTCCCAGCTCACGTCCTTGCCGGTGTAGCACGACATCCGCCCCATGATCGCCGTCATGGTCGAGGTCGCGACGTCGTAGGCGTTGTTGAGCCGCGGCGTGTCCCCGCGCATGGAGGCGTGCAGATTCCGGTGCTCCTGCACATACGGATTCGGGTTCGCGCCCTCGTAGTACCACTCGCGCTCGCCCTCGATGTGCGCATGGCCCGACCACGTCACGAGCACGCCCTTCGTGCCCCGAATCCGCTCCGCCACCCGGCCGTCCGTCCCGTCGATCTGCCGACACATGCTGATGGTCGACATCCGGTCGCCGAATTCGTACTCGATCGCGAAGTGATCGAAGATATGCCCGTACTTCGGCGCCGTGCGCACCTGGCGGCCGCCGAGCCCGCGGGCCAGCGTCGGCGTGCGGCCGAGCGCCCAGTTCACGACGTCCAGATTGTGCACGTGCTGCTCGACGATGTGATCGCCCGACAGCCACGTGAAGTACAGCCAGTTGCGGATCTGCCACTCCATGTCCGACCACGCGGGCTGCTTCTCCTTCACCCAGAGGCCGCCCATGTTCCAGTAGCAACTGGCGCCGGTGATGTCGCCGATCGCGCCGTCGTGAACACGCATCATCGCTTCGAGATAACACGCCTCGTGACGACGCTGCGTGCCGGCGACGACCGACAGACCCTTCTCGTCCGCCCGCTTCGCGGCGTCGAGCACGGTGCGGACGCCGACCGGATCAACCGCCACCGGCTTCTCCATGAAGACGTGCTTCCCCGCCCGCACCGCCGCGTCGAACATCGTCGGCCGGAAGTGCGGCGGCGTCGCCAGCAGCACCACGTCGACGTCGCTCGCAATCAGCTTCCGGTACGCATCAAACCCGCTGAAGCAGTGATCTTCGGTCACCTGGCCCCGCTCCCCCTGGCCCGCGAGCTTGTCCCGACAGGCGTTCACCCGATCGGGAAAGAGATCCGCCAGGGCGACGATCGTCGCATCCGGAGACGCCTCCAGCGTGTTGAACGCAGCCCCCGTCCCCCGACCCCCGCATCCGATCAGACCGACGCGGATCCGACCCGACCCCGCCGCGAACACGGGACCCGCCGCCGCGAGCGCCGGAATCGTGACGCCGGCGGTCTTCACGAAGTCGCGGCGGGTGAAAGGCGTACGGTCATGGCTGCCGGGCAGGTCAGTGTTCATCGGTGGCTCCGCGAGGATTGGTCGATCGTCAGATGTCGCCGGTCGGCGGTCAGGTCGTGCGCCCGGGGATCGGAACGGGCGAAATCGGGACGTCGCCCATCTCGAGCGCCGTGGGGCTCAGTTCGTCATCAGCGTTGAATGCATCGTCCCACGTGACGGTCTGACCCGTGTACGCAGCGACGCGTCCCAGAATCGACATCATGGTGCTGTTCGCCATGTACTCGCCGTCGTTGACGGGCTCGCCCTTGCGGATCGCCGCGAACAACTCGTTGTGCTCGACCTGGTACATGTTCGGCTTCGGCCCCTCGTACTCCCAGGGCCGCCTGCCCTCAATGACGTGGGTGGGACCCCACCCGTTGACGTAGCAGACGCCGTCGGCGCCCATGATGTAGTCCGTGTTGTCGTACGAACAGTTCGCCATCTGCCGACACGTGTGGAAGCAGCGGGCGCCGTTTTCGTATTCGTACACGACGGCGAAGTGGTCGTAGACATTGCCGGACTCGGCCCCCTCCCGCGCCTGGCGGCCGCCGAGCGCCGTCGCCCGGACCGGCATCACGCCCCCCATCGCCCAGTTGATCTTGTCGACGCTGTGACACGCCTGCTCCACGATGTGGTCGCCGGAGATCCACAGGAAATGCCACCAGTTGCGCAACTGCCATTCCATGTCCGACCATGACGACTGACGCGGATACTTCCGCAGCGGACTCGCGTGGTACGTCGTGTGCACGCTGCGGATCTCGCCGATCTGACCGTCGAGAATCCGCTCGAACGTCGCCCGCTCCGGCGAACTGTACCGCCAGCAGAATCCGGACATCAGCGACAGCTTCTTGCGCTTCGCCTCCGCCGCGACCGCCAGGACCTTCCGCACGCCCGCCGCGTCGACCGCCATCGGCTTCTCTGCGAAGACGTGCTTGTCCGCCGCGATCGCCGCCTCCAGCTGTTCCGGCCGGAAGCACGGCGGCGTGCAGAGCAGCACCACGTCAACCCCGGAATCAATCACCCGCCGGCACGCATCAAAGCCGATGAACCGACGCTCCGCGGGAACGTCGACCTGACCCGGGGACTGATCCGACAGTCGTTTCGCGGCGTCGTTCGCCCGTTCCGGGAACACATCGCCGAGGGCGTGAATCACCACGCCGGGATCCGCCTTCATCGCCTGCGACGCCGCGCCCGTCCCCCGTCCGCCGCACCCGACCAGACCGACCCGGATGCGGTCGCTCCCCGCCCCGTGCGCCATCGCCGAAATCACGCCTGGCGCGGCGACCGCGCCGACCAGCGACGACGCCGCGAACGCCCGCCGCGACAATCCGCCCGGCGCCGCCGCCCGTGCATCGTTGAATTCACCCTTCGTCCCGTGGCCCGCGCTCTTTCGCATCACACACTCCAGACCCCGGTGCGTTCATGATCGTCCTGGTCGTCTTATTCGCTCGCCGCCGGCGTCTCGCACACGACGCGGAAACCGACCCAGCCCGCGTCCGCGAGCCACCACACGCTCTTCGGAATCTGCGGGTCGCTGTCGTTCCACATGGGCGTGGGTTCGGTGCGGCCGCCGCACGCCAGCTGGTCCGGCGGATCGCGGAACGATCCGCCCATCGTCACCGGCTCGCCGTCCACACCCGTCACCCATTCCAGGGCGTTCCCCGTCATGTCATGGACGCCGAACGCATCGGGCTTCTTCTTCCCGACGGGATGCGTCTTCCGACGGGCGTTCTTCCTGTGCCACGCGTGCTCGTCGAGGTTGGACGCCTCGACGCCGCCGTTCCGGCACACGTGCAGCCACTCCGCTTCCGTCGGGAGCCGGTACGTGCGGCCGGTCTTCTTCGACAGCCACTCGCAGTACTGCCGGGCGCCCTTGTACGAGACGGAGACCACCGGATAGCCGGCGTGCCCGTAGCCGCGATCCATCAGGATGTACGGCCGACTCGGGCGGGTGACGAGATCCGCCGCGGCGTCGCCGTCCTCCGTGGATCCGTCCAGCCGCAGCACGAACGCGTCGTAGAGATCCCACGTCGTCTCGTGCCGGGCGAGGTAGAACGGCTTCACCACGTGGGTCTCGCCGTTGATCTCGACTGCGCCGCCCGGGATGGGCTGCATCTCGATCGTCAGCGTGGTGCCCTCGACGCGATCGACGATCGGCGCACGCGCCGTCTCGACGGCCGGGCCGGCGCCCAGACCAACCGCGATCACGCCTGAAGCCAGTAGAATCCGTCCGTCCCGCGCCGCGCGCGGAACGAAGGTTTGCATCAATGCCGCGAAACTCTTCACAGACGTTCTTCCTGCTGCTCTCGATGATCGCCGCGCTGATCGTCCTGATCAGCACGACCGGGTGCGCGCACGGCCGAGGCGCCGACACGCTCACCCGATATTCGTACGCCAAGATCATAATGGGGGTTGAGGCGAGGATCACGCTTTTTGCCGAGACCGAGCCGGAAGCCGTCGACGCGGCCCGGGCCGCCTTCGACCGGATGACCGCCCTCGAGGACGTCATGACCGACTGGCGGGACGACAGCGAGGTCATGCGGCTGGTCCGCGGACCGGTTGGGATCTGGACGCCCGTCAGCCGCGATCTCCACGATGTGCTCGCCTTCTCGCAGGAGATCGCGTCGAAGACGGACGGCGCCTTCGACGTCACGATCGGACCGCTCGTCCGTCTCTGGCGCGAGGCGCGACGCGACGGCGCCCTTCCCGACACGGACGCCCGCGCCGCCGCCCGCGCCCGCGTGGGCTGGCGTCGGATTCAACTCCGGGACGAACCGCCCGCGGTCCGACTCGGCCGCGACGATCTGCACATCGACTTCGGCGGGGTCGGCAAGGGATGGGCCGCGGACGAAGCCGTCGCGCTGCTGCGCGCCGCCGGCCTGCCGCGCTGCGCCGTCGAGATCGGCGGCGACTTCACGCTCGGCGATCCGCCGCCCGGACGCGACGGCTGGCGTATCGGCGTCGATCCTTTCGACGACGGCGTTTCGGCGTCCATGTGGATCCTCGACAATGTCGGCGTCGCCACCTCGGGCGATCAGGTGCAGTTCGTCGAGATCGACGGCGTGCGCTACTCTCATCTCGTCGACCCCGCGACCGGCGTCGGGCTGCGCAACCAGCCCGCGGTCACCGTGATCGCGCCGACCGGCGCCCTCGCGGACGCCCTCGCCTCCGCCATGAGCGTCCTCCCCGCCGACCGACGCGACCCGGTCGCCCGACGCTTCGACGATGTCGCGGTCACCGTCGTCGAACGCGGGGCGGCGGAATCCGGTAGCCTGTCGCCATGATCGAACGTCTCGCCGTCTGCTCCTGGTCGCTGCAGCCCGACGATCCCGGCGTCCTGATCGACGCCCTCGAAGAGATCGGCGTCCTCAACTGCCAGCTCGCGCTCGGACCGCTCGTCGACGAACCAGACGTCTGGGCCGATTCCTTCGCGCGCCTGCGTCAGTCCGACATCACCGTCATCTCCGGCATGCTCGACATGTTCGGTGAGAACTACCAGACCCCGGCCACGATCGCGGCCACCGGCGGCGTCCGCCCTGACGACGCCTGGCCGATCAACCAGGACCGCGCCGCGGAAGCCGCGGTCATCGCCGGCGAACACAATCTCGATCTCGTCACCTTCCACGCCGGATTCATCCCGCATGAACCGTGCGCCGAACGCGCCGCCATCCTCGAACGACTCCGCGTGATCGTCGATCTCTTCGCGGAACACGACGTTCGCGTGGGACTGGAGACCGGCCAGGAAACCGCCGTCACCCTCCTCGCGGCGCTCGGCGAACTCGACCGTCCGTCGGTCGGCGTGAACTTCGACCCCGCCAACATGCTGCTCTACGGCATGGGCGATCCGATCGAAGCCCTCGAGCAACTGGCGCCGCACGTCGTGCAGACGCACATCAAGGACGCGACGCCGCCGGCCGTCGACGGCGACTGGGGCGTGGAGACGCCGGTCGGAGAAGGACAGGTCGACTGGCCCGCCTTCTTCGACCGACTGCACGCCGTCTCGCCGCCGCCGTGGCTGGTGATCGAACGCGAGGCGGGCGACGAACGACGACGCGACATCGCGACCGCACGCGACCTCGTCCGCGCCTGTCTGATCGACGCGGAGACCGCCTCGTGATCAACGTCGGACTGATCGGCTTCGGCTTCATGGGACGCACCCACGCCGGCGCGTTCCTCCGCGACGGACGCGCCCGCATCGCGGCGGTCGCCAACGACTCGCCGATCGACTTCGACGCCGCCGTCGGCAACATCGACAGCGGCGACAACACGCTTGATCCGGACGACCTCACCGTCCACGAAGACGCCGCCGCCCTGCTCGCGGATCCGTCGATCGCCGCCGTCTCGATCTGCACGCCGACGCCGTCGCATGTGGGACTCGCCCTCGCCGCCCTCGACGCCGGGAAGCACGTGCTGATCGAAAAACCCATCGCGCTCACCGGGGCGGACGCCCAGCGCATCGTCGACGCCGCCCACGCCCGCCCCGACCAGATCTGCATGCCGGCGATGTGCATGCGTTACTGGCCCGGCTGGACATGGCTGCGCGAAACGATCCGGGACGGAACCTACGGACGCGTCCGGTCGGCCACGTTCAGCCGGCGGGGCGGCCCCCCGGACTGGAGCCCGCGGTTCTATCACGACCCCAAGGCCACCGGCGGCGCCGCGCTCGATCTTCACATCCACGACGCCGACTTCATCCGCGCGTGCTTCGGCGATCCGTCGAAGGTCGAGTCCGCCGTCTCCATCGACGCCGGCGGCGGCGTGAACCGCATCGCCGTCGTCTACCGCTTCGAGCATGGCCCCGACTTCGTCCTCGCCGAAGGCGGCTGGATGACCGGCGCCGGCTACCCGTTCTCGATGCAGTACGTGGTCAACTTCGACGAAGCCTCCGCCCGGTTCGAACTCGACGCCGACCATCTCGTCACCGTGCACCGACGCGACGGCGTCGACACCCCCGACGTCGGGCGCGGCACCGGATACGACGGCGAGATCAGCGCGTTTCTCACCGCCGTCGAAACCGGACAGCCGCCGGCCGAAGTCGCCATCGAAGACGGCGCGGCGGCCGTCGCCCTCGTTCAACGGGAAATCGCGGACGGAAGGTGACCACCGTCACGCGATCTCCTCGTACGATGGACCGCGCCCCATCGAGGAGACCCCCATGACCGCCAACGCCCCCTGCTGCTCGCGCCGCGACGTGCTCGGTCTCGGGTGCGGCGCATTCGTCATCTCCAGCCTCGGCCTGATGTCCGCCTCCGCCCGACGCGCATTCGCGCAGGACGGCGCCGGAAAAGTCGTCGATCGCCAGCCGTTCGCGTACACCGAAAAACTCGCCGACGACGCCTGGGCGGTCATCGCCACGCCCCAGGGCGGCTACGAAGTCGTCTGCAACGGCGGGATCATCGCCGGACGCGACGCCGTCCTCGCCATCGAAGCGACGATGTCCGGCGATGGCGCGGCGTACATCTGCGCCATGGCCGAACAGCTCGCCGGCCGCCCCCCCACCCACGTCATCATGACCCACTACCACGGCGATCACACCGCCGGCCTCTACCGCTACGTCGCCGCCAATCCCGACGTCGTCATGATGACCACCGCCACCACCCGCGACCTGCTCCTCGGCAACATGGACCAGCGCCTCCCGGCCCCCGACGCGGACGGCGGTCCGTTCACGGCCGGACCCGCCGCGATGCTGCCGAACGCAGTGCTCCGGACGGAATCGGCGCCGATGACCATCGACCTCGGCGGACGAACCGTCACCGTCACGCCCCGCCGGGGGCACACCGACAGCGACGTCACGATCGAGATCAGCGATCCGCGCATCGTGTGGTGCGGCGACCTCGTCTTCAACGGACTGTTCCCGAACTATCGGGATTCATCGCCGTCGAAGCTGACCGAGGTGTGCAACGACTTCCTCCGGGATCCGGGGACGCTGTACGTGCCGGGTCACGGCCCGCTGGGCGACCGCGACGCGATGAAGCCCTACCTCGGGCTGCTGGAAGATGTCGAGAACGCAGCGCGAAAGGCGCACAAGGCCGGCAAGAGCGCGGCGGAGGCCGGACAGTCCTACACCCCCGACCCCGCGCTCGGCGAATGGGCCAAATTCAACCCCCGCGTCTTCGAGTGGGGCATCGACGCGTGGTACCGCGAATTCAACGGTTGAGAGAGCAGACATGACGAATCAGCGCTGGTCCCGACGTTCCTTCCTCGCCGCCTCCGCCGGCCTCGCCGCGGCGCCGACGTTCTTCATCACCCGTTCCGCCCGCGCGCACGGACGCAACGCCCTGAATCTCGCGGCGATCGGCGTGTGGGGACGCGGCCGCGACAACTGTAACGCTCTCGCCGGCGCGGGCGCGAACATCGTCGCCCTCTGCGACGTCGACGCCAACCACCTCGCCAACGCGCACAAGAACTTCCCGGACGCATCGACCTACCGCGACTTCCGCGTGATGCTCGACCGCGAGTCCTCGATCGACGGCGTCATCGTCTCGACGCCGGATCACACCCACGCCGTCGCCGCCGCCGCCGCGCTGCACAAGGGTCTCCCTGTCTACTGCGAGAAGCCCCTGACCCGCACGGTCGGCGAGGCTCGCGCCTTGCGCACCCTCGCGGCCGAGACCGGCGTCCCCACCCAGATGGGCACCCAGATTCACGCCGGCGACAACTACCGGCGCGTCGTCGAACTCATTCGCTCCGGCGCCATCGGAACCGTGCGGTCCGTCCACACCTGGTCCAGCAAGCACTGGTCGAACGGCCGCTTTACGGAGCCGAAGGCGGCGCCGGATCATCTCGACTGGGACCTCTGGCTCGGGCCCGCCGCGTCCCGGCCCTACTGCGACGGCGTGCATCCGGCCAACTGGCGCCGGTTCTGGGCCTACGGGTCCGGCACCCTTGGCGACATGGGGTGTCACCACGTGGACCTCCCCTTCTGGGCGCTCGACCTCGACGCGCCCACGAAGATCCATGCGATCGGCCCCGCGCCGCATGCCGACGGCGCCCCGGACTCGATCATCGTGGAGTACCAGTTCCCCGAGCGCAACGGTCGCGCGCCGCTGACATTCACCTGGTACGACGGCGTCCACCGTCCCTCGGCGCTCGAAACGCTTCGCCATGCCAACGGCGATCGCGTCCAGTGGGGCGTCGGTTCGCTCTTCATCGGCGACGACGGCATGCTCCTCGCCGACTACGGACGCCATCTCCTCCTGCCCGAATCGAAGTACGCCGACTTCAGGCCGCCGCCGAAGTCCATTCCGAACTCAGTCGGCCACCACCGCGAGTGGCTGGAGGCGTGCGCCAGTGGTTCGCAACCCACGTGTCGATTCGACTACGCCGCCGCGCTGACGGAAACCGTCCTGCTCGGCACGGTCGCCTACCGCGTCGGCCGCCCGATCGAGTGGGACGCGGCGAACCTCCGCAGCCCGAACGCGCCGGAGGCCGACCGATACGTCAACGCCGACTATCGCGAGGGCTGGACGCTCTGATGACGATCTACGCCGGGACGAGCGGCTTCTCCTACAAGGAATGGAAGGGCGTCTTCTATCCCGAAAAGACGCCCGCGAAGGCGATGCTGGCGTACTACGCGTCGCAGTTGCCGACCGTCGAGATCAACGCCACGTTCTACCGCCTGCCGAAGGCGGAGACGCTCGAAAGCTGGCGCGATGAGACGCCGGACGACTTCCGCTTCTCCATCAAGGCCTCCCAGCGCATCACCCATCGCAAGCGGCTCAAGGACGCGGGTGAAGAGACGCTCTATCTCATGGAGACCGTGCGCGCCCTCGGCGACAAGCTCGGCGTCGTGCTCTTCCAGACCCCGCCGAACCTGAAGTGCGACCTCGACCGCTTCGACGCGTTCCTCGAACTGCTGCCCGAGGATGTCCGCTCCGCCTTCGAATTCCGACACGACTCCTGGCTCGACGACGCGGTGTACGAACGATTGCGCGCGCGGAACCATGCATTGGTGCTCGCTGACGTCGACGACGCCCCCGAGCCCGACCTGCTCGAAACGGCGGACTGGGGCTACCTGCGACTCCGCCGCGAGCAATACGACGACGACGGCCTCTCCGCCTGGCGGAAGAAGGTCGAATCCACCGGCTGGTCCGACGCCTACGTCTTCTTCAAGCACGAAGATGCGGGAACCGGCCCGCGCTACGCGACGACGTTCCTCACGTCCGACGATCACTGACGGCCCGAGAACAACGGCTTCAGTGACGCGTGGCGGGCGATTCCTGATATTCCTGCGGCGGCGGCGCCGAATCGACGCGTCTGACACGTGAGGCGGTCGTCCCCGTCTCGTTCGGAGTTCCCGCCATGCGTCCCTTCATCACCCTCAGACGTCGTCGTTCCCGACCGGTTTCGAGCTTCCTGCGGCGCCGACGCGCGTGGCCGCGCCGTCGACGTCGCACGCCGCCCGTCCGACGCATCCGAGGCGGTTGACCTCGCCCTCGCTCGTTCACGCCCCGCCGACCGCGTCGCGCATCGCCTTCGTGATCGACTGGCGCACATCCGCGTACCCCGGCCACGGGTCATCGTCGGCGAGGCGGTCCGGCGCCGTGCGCACGGTCCACGTCGAAGGCGGCGCCTCTGGCGACAGATCGTCCCAGGCGAGCGGCGCGCTGACGTGCGCGCCCGGACGCGCTCGCGTCGAGTACGCCGCGACCGCCGTCGCGCTTTCAACGTTGCGCAGATAATCGACGTAGATCCGCCCCGTCCGCATCTCCTTCGCCATCGACGCGGTGAAGTTCTCCGGGGCCATCCGGGCCAGCGCCTTCGCCACCCCGTGGGAGAACGTCTTCGCCTCGTTCCACGTGGAGCGCCGTTCGATCGGCACGAGAAGATGCACGCCCTTGCCGCCCGTGGTCTTGACGAACGAGGTCAGACCGAGATGGTCCAGATAATCGCGCACGACCTTCACGGCGGCGACGATGTGCGCCCACTCGACGTGCGGCCCGGGATCGAGGTCGAAGACAAGCTGGTCGGGACGATCGAACCGATCCACGCGGCAGTTCCAGACGTGCACCTCGAGCACGCCCATCTGCGCCAGTGCGACCAGTCCCGCCGCGTCCCGGATGAACATCCCCGCCCCTTCATCCGCGTCCGCCCCCGGAATCTCCACCGCCTGGACGGCGGCGGGGAAGCCCTCGCCGCGATGCCGCTGGAAGAACTGCTCCCCCGCCAGCCCGAGCGGGCAGCGCACAAGACTCAACGGACGAGCCGCGACATACGGCAGCATGCGCGACGCGACGGCCGCGTAGTACGCCGCGACCTCTCCCTTCGTCACGGCCGCCTCCGGGTAGACCGTGCGCCGAGCGTTCGAAATCCGCACGCCTTCGATCACCGGGTCCCGGACCGGGCCGGGGTCGTCGTCAGCGGTCTCGGACGCGGCGTCGCGGACGCTCATCGGGTCGATGTCCTCCCGCTCCCCACGATACCGCGCATGTCGCACCAGACCCTCGTTCGTCCACGCCGTGAACTCAACATCGACGACCATGGTCGGCGCCGTCCACTGCACGACGGCGGCGTCAGGATCCGCCTCGGGATTCGCGAATGGAGGCGCGTCAATCGCCCGCCCGTCCAGCGTGGCGGCGAGATCCTCGAGCATCGTCTCCGTGAACCCCGTGCCGACCCGGCCGCAGTACACGAGTTCATCGTCATCGCTCCACTGCCCGAGCAGGAGCGCGCCGAACCCCGTCCGCGTACGCGACGGCGGCGTGAACCCGCCCACGACGAAGGACTCTCGCAACAGGTGCTTCACCTTCCGCCAACTGTCGGAGCGACGTCCGACGTACCGACTCGTCGCGCGTTTCGAGACGATGCCTTCGAGCCCCGCCCGACCCGCCTGCTCGTAGACGACGTCGCCCCGCCCGCGGATGTGGTCGCAGAACTGGACCGTCGGCTGCGTGGTGGGCGCATTCCGGAGCAGGGAGGCGAGCCGCTGCTTGCGGTCGAGCAGCGTCGCCTCGCGTAGACTCCAGCCGTCGAGATGCATCAGGTCGAAGACGTAATAGGCGACGTTCTTCGGCGCGCCGCCGCGAAAGGCGTTCTGCAATCCCTGGAAATCCGGCTGGCCGTCGTCGTCGAGCGCGATGACCTCGCCGTCCAGCCACGCCGTGCGCACAGGCAGACGCGAGAGCGCGGCGGCGACGGCGGGGAAGCGATCGGTCCAGTCGTGTCCGTTCCGGGTGAAGAGAGTGACCGGCGGGTGGACGGAGGCGTCGATCCGGGCGAGCAGACGGTAGCCGTCGAGCTTGATCTCGTGCACCCACTCGTCGCCGGGCGGCGGGGTATCGGCGGTGGCGCACAACTGGGGAGACAGAGTTTCCGGCGGCGCCTCGGCCGCGGCGCCGCGCACGGGCGGGGCGGCGTCGTGCGCGGCGTGAGCGCCGTCCGGGCGCCAGACCGCTTCCGGCGCCGCGGCGATCTCATCCATGCTTCGTCCGCTCGCGACGCTCAGCGGCGCTTCGGCGAGCACGTTGTAATCGCGCACCGATCGGGCCGACGCGTCCTGCTTCTTGATCAGCAGCCAGTTCCTGCCGTCGTCCGACTTCTTGCCGCTCATGCGAACCAGGGCCCAGTCGCCGGCGAGTTTCGCGGCGTGCAGGCGGAACTTGAAGTCGCCGTTGGCGAGTCCTTCCCGCGGATCGCCGAGCGGCTCCCAGACGCCGCGGTCCCAGAGCATGACGGTTCCGCCGCCGTACGCATCTTCGGGAATCACGCCTTCGAACGCCGCATACTCAAGCGGATGATCCTCGGTGCGGACGGCGAGCGGCTTTTGCGCAGGATCGAGGCTCGGGCCTTTCGGGACGGCCCAACTGAGCAGGACGCCGTCGAATTCGAAGCGAAGGTCGTAATGGAGTCGGCTCGCATCGTGCTTCTGGACCGCGAAGCGCCGGCGGGTCTCATCATGGTCAGCGCCGGACCCTGCGCCCCGCGGCTCCGCGGTGCGGGAGAAATCACGTTTCGCGTGGTACTCGCGCAGTCGTTCCTCGGGCGACGGATGGGCGGGCGGATCGCTCATGTTCGGGATTCGGTCGCGTCCAATAACGTCAATGCGCGGCGGGCCGCGGGCGGGAGGAAGAACGAATGTTCACGAAGAGCATCGAACACCACAGATATACTAGTTTCGCCCGCTGAAATGCGTCGGGGCGTCGACGCGGATCGGGACGGGTGGTTGGGGCCGGCGATCGTCGGTCGCGTCCGGATGATGGTGGTTCCGGCGAAGGAGAGTCGACCCATGGCCCCCCGTGCAATGTGGACCGGACAGCTTCGGCTGTCGCTCGTGAGCATCGGCGTGCGGATGTACTCCGCCACGGAGTCGTCGACCCGCGTCTCGATGAACCAGCTCCACAAGGACTGTCACCAGCGGGTGAAGAACCAGTTGACGTGCCCCGTTCACGGCCCCATCGGACGGGACGAGGTCGTCAAGGGATACGAGTACGAGAAGGACAAGTACGTCATCATCGACAAGGAGGACCTCGACGGCCTTCGTCTCGAGAGCACGAAGACGATCGATCTCGTGCAGTTCGTCGACGCGGACGACATCGATCCGATGTTCGTCGACAGTCCGTATTATCTCGGCCCCGACGGTCCGGTCGCGGAGGAGCCGTTCCAGGTGATTCGCGAAGCGCTGCAGCGGGCGGGCAAAGCCGGCGTCGGCAAGATCGTGATGAGCGGACGAGAACGCATCGTCTCCGTCGGTCCGCACGAGCAGGGGTTCCTGATGACCACGCTCCGCTACGCGGCGGAGGTGCGGGAAGCGGAGAAGTACTTCGGCGATCTCAAGGCGGAGGCGGTCGACGAGGAGCAGGTGGCGCTCGCGGAGAGCATCATCGCGTCGAAGTCGAGCGCGTTTGATCCCGCCGCGTTCACGGATCAGTACCGCGAGGCGTTCTTCGAGATCGTGAAGGCGAAGGTCGCGGGTGAAGCGCCGGTGGAGGTCGACGCGGACGCCCCGCCCGCCTCGTTCAACTTCATGGACGCCCTCAAGCAGAGCGTCGAGGCCGCGGGGCTCGACGGCGGCGCGACGAAGAAGCCCGCCGCGAAGAGCACCCGGAAGACCTCGTCGAAGAAAAAGAAGAAGTCGTCCGGGGCCGTGAAGAAGCCGGCGGCGACGAGCGTGAAGTCGACGAAGAAGAAGACGTCGCGCAAGCAGGCGTGACCCGCCTTCGACCGCGGGGACTCAGACGTACGGCGGGTTGAACTCGACGTCCGCACCGCCGGTGATGAGTTCGCGGACAAACGGGCCGCGCACGAAGTCGTGGGGGAATCCGAGTTCGATGCGGCTCGCCTTCTCCAGCGTTTCGAGATGGTCTTCGCCGAGGTCGACGGCGAGCGCGCCGAGGTTGTCCTCGATCTGATTCATCTTCCGCGCGCCGATGATGACGCTCGTGACGCCGGCCCGCGTCAGCAGCCAGCGGAGCGCGACCTGGGCGGGACTCGCCCCGATCTCGTCCGCCACGGTACGCACGGCCTCCGCGACGCTGATCTTGCGTTCCGTGAGCTGGATCATGCGGTTCTCCGAGTCGAAGGGATCGCCCCCGCCCCGCTTATCCTTCGCCGCGGCCTGCTGCGCCTCGAGGTCCTGCCGGGTGTACTTGCCGGTGAGGACGCCGCCGCCGAGAGGCGACCACGGCAGCACCGCGACGCCCAGTTCGCGGGCCATCGGAATGACGTCGCGCTCGAGATCGCGGCGGATGAGGCTGTACTCCTGCTGCGTCGCGACGAAACGCGTCAACGCGTGGGCGTGAGCGTACGTGTTCAACTGAGCGATCTTCCAGGCCGGCGTGTCGGAGATGGCGATGTAGTGGACCTTGCCCGACCGGACGAGATCGTCAAACGCCCGCATGACCTCGTCGACGGGGGTGGAGAAATCCCACATGTGCAGCCAGAAGAGATCGACCGCCTCGAGCTTCATCCGTTTGAGCGACGCCTCGAGCCCGCGGATCATGCTGCGTCGGGCGTTGCCGCCGGCGTTCGGATCCGCCGCGTTCCGACGCCGGTTGATCGTGTACTTCGTCGCGACGATGAAGCGATCGCGGTCCGTGCGGACGAAGTCGCCGACGAGGCGTTCGCTCTCGCCGTTGGTGTAGAAGTCGGCGGTGTCGATGAAATTGCCGCCGGCGTCGGCGTAGGCGTCGAAGATGGCGCGGCTGGTCTCCTCGTCCGCACCCCAGCCCCAGGCGGTTCCGAACGTCATCGTCCCGAGACAGAGCGGCGACACCATGAGGCCGGAGTCGCCCAGGCGGCGGTAGGCGTCGAGTCGTAGCGTCGGTGAAGACATGGCGGCGGGCTCCGTGCGGTATCATGGGAGGGTTGTCCTGACGGACAGCGCAGGAGTGTAGGGAGCGAATGGAACGGACGTCGAGCGCGGCGGCGTCAAGGCGGAGATGCGACGCATGCGGGACGACGGGACGGATTCGCACGATCTGACGGTGGTGGGCTGGAAGGAGTACGCCGCGCTGCCGGACTGGGGCGTGAAACGGATCCGCGCCAAGATCGACACCGGGGCTCGCACCAGCGCCGTGCACGTTTCGTCCTGGGAGATGATCGACGACGATCACGTGCGGTTCGAGATCGTGGTGCGGGAGAAGCCGACGGTTCGCACGCGGACGGCGGAGGCGGAGATCGTGCGGGAGTCGAAGGTGAAGCCGAGTTCGGGCGAGGTCCAGCGTCGGCCCGTGGTGCGGACGATGCTTCGTCTGGGCGACGTCGCGTTCGAGGCGGAGCTCAATCTCGTGGAGCGGACGGGCATGACCTGCCGCATGCTGATCGGACGGACGGCCCTCGCCGACCGATTCCTCGTCGACTCATCGCGTCCGTACGTGGTGTCGTCGCGGGTGCGGCCGAAGAAGGGCGTCGCCAGGCGGCGTCCGCGGACCAACGAAACGGAGCAATCATGAAGATCGGCATTCTGTCGACGGCCCCCGACTGCTACAGCACCCGTCGCCTGCGTGAGGCCGGGCTGCAGCGCGGTCATGACGTCAAGGTGCTCAACACGATGCGCTTCGCCCTCGAGCTCGACCACGGGGAGCCGGACCTCGCGTACCGCGGCAAGCCGCTGGACGAGCCGGACGCGGTCCTGCCCCGCATCGCGGCGTCGATCACCTACTTCGGCACCGCGGTGGTTCGTCAGTTCGAGCAGATGGACGTCTACTCGCCGAATTCTTCGAACGGCATCTCCAACAGTCGCGACAAGCTTCGTTCGCTGCAGATCCTGAGCCGGCACGACATCGGCATTCCCGCCACCGCGTTCGTGCGGGACCGCAAGGACGTGCTCCCCGCCATCGAGCGGGTCGGCGGCGCGCCGGTCGTCATCAAGCTGATCGAAGGCACGCAGGGCGTCGGCGTCATCCTCGCCGAGTCGACCAAGATCGCCGAGGCCATCATCGAGACGCTGACCAGCACCAACCAGAACGTACTCGTGCAGAAGTTCGTCGCCGAGAGCAAGGGGCGCGACGTCCGCGCATTCGTGGTCGGCGATCGCGTCGTGGCGGCGATGCGACGCGTCGCGCAGGGGCAGGAGTTCCGATCGAACGTGCACCGCGGCGGGCGGGCCGAAGCCATCGACCTCGACCCCGCCTACGAAGAGACCGCCGTCCGTGCCGCGCAGATCATGGGCCTCCGCGTCGCCGGCGTCGACATGCTCGAAGGGAAGGACGGCCCGCAGGTCATGGAGATCAACTCGTCGCCGGGACTGGAGGGCATCGAGTCCGCCACCCGTCTCGACATCGCCGGCGCGGTGATCGACTTCATCGCCCACCAGATCAACTTCCCGGAACTCGACATCCGACAGCGGCTGACGGTCAGCCGCGGCTACGGCGTGGCGGAGCTGCTGACGCCGGAGGGCTCCGAACTCATCGGGCGCACCATCGCCGAGGCGCTCCTCGCCGAGCGGGATATCGCGGTGCTGACGCTGCAACGCGGGGCGAAGGTGATTCCCAACCCGAAACCGGCCCATACGCTTCAGCCCGGCGATCGACTGCTCTGCTTCGGCAAGATGGAGTCGATGCGGGATCTCGCCCCGTCGCGCACGGAACGCCGGCGATCGCGGGTGAAGAAACTCCGCGCGGAGAGCCCGACATGAACGAGCTGCCGCCCCGCCCCCTTGACGCGTTCGTCTGGGGCGACGTCACGATCGAGCCGGATTCGGCGCGCGAAGTGGAGATCACCTTCACCGAGACCTTCTCCGGCGTGACGATCAAGACGCCCGTCATGGTCTGGCGAGGCCCCGAGCCGGGACCGGTCGTCTTCGTCAGCGGCGCCGTGCACGGCGATGAGATCAACGGGGCCGGCGCCATCCGGGAGTTCATCCTGCGCGGCGAAGACCCGCTGCGGCGCGGCGGGCTGATTCTCGCTCCCGTCGTCAACATGCTCGGCTTCGAGCGTCACTCCCGGTATCTCCCCGATCGACGCGATCTCAACCGCGCGTTCCCGGGATCCGAGACCGGCAGCCGCACCGCGCGGCTCGCCCGCGCCTGGTTCAGCGCCCTCGCCGAGCGCTCCCACTTCGGCGTCGACCTCCACACCGCCGCGGTCCGACGAACGAACTTTCCCAACGTCCGGGCCGACATGGGACATGCCGAGACCGCCCGCATCGCCCGCGCGTTCGGCTGCGAACTGATCGTCAACAAACGAGGACCCGAGGGCTCGCTGCGGCGCGAAGCGGTCGACGCGGGCTGCGCCACGATCATCCTTGAGGCGGGCGAAGTCTGGAAGGTGCAGCCGTCCTACGTCGACTACGCCATGCGCGGCATCCGCAACGTCCTGACCGAACTCGGCATGATCGACGGCGACGTCGAACGTCCGCCCTACCAGATCGTCGTCGACACCACCGAGTGGGTGCGGGCCCAGTCGGGCGGCTTCCTGCATTTCCATGTCCGGCCGGGCGACTTCGTCGAGAAGGGCGAAGCCATCGCGACGACCACCACGCTGTTCGGTGAGGACCGCGACGCACTCGTGTCGCCGAAGGCGGGCGTGGTCCTCGGGATGACCACCATGCCCTCCGCCGCGCCCGGCGATCCGGTCTGCCATCTGGCCTACCCGAAGAAGGGCGTGATTCGTCGGATGGAGCGGGCGCGGGATGCGCTGTCCGACGACAGCCTGCACGAGCAGGCCCGCGGCCATCTCGCAGCGGCCATGTTCGTGATCGAAGTCGAAGACGACGACGGGAGCGCCGACACGCCGTCGGACTGAGCGCGATCACCCTGTCGACTGCATCGCCGCCGCGAGCCCGTTGATGCTCGCGAACACCGCCGGCTGCAGGGCGTCCGCGGCGGATTCATCCGCGCGTCGGCGGGCGAGCAGCGTGATCTGCGCGAAGTTGAGCAGGTCGGTCCATGGATTCCGGCGCGCGATCGCGCGGGCGATGACCGGCTCCTTCTCGAGCAGGCTCGCCCGGCCGCTGATCGCCAGCAGCGCGGTCCGGGCCTGGTCGAAGTCCGCGGCGAGTCGCCGGTGAAACGCCGCGCCGGTCTCGGTCTGCATCGCGTAGAACTGCGCGATCGGCAGGCGGGCCCGGGCCATCTCGCGCAGCATGTTGTCGACGACGGTGGCGAAGAACGGCCACTCGCGATACGCCGCGCCGAGGCGGCCGATTTCGTCGGACTGCAGGGCCGAGAACGCCTCGCCGACGCCGTACCACGACGGCGCGAGGTACCGCATCTGAATCCACGAAAACACCCAGGGGATCGCCCGCAGGTTGTCGAATTCGAGTTGCGCGCCGCTCCGCGACACCGGACGCGAGGCGATCGGCAGGCCGCCGATATGGCGGACGGGACTCGCCGTGGCGAACCATGGCCAGAACTCGGGATCGTGAATCAGGTCGCGGTACGCGGCCATCGAACGTCCCGCCGCGCGATCCAGCAGGTCGAGCACGTCGTCCGGCGCGCGGACGGCGGGGTCGCTGTCGTGCGTCGTGATCAGCACCGCGCTGATGATCTGCTCCAGGTGCCGGTGGGCGATCGCCGGCAGCGCGTAGCGGAAGGAGATGACCTCGCCCTGCTCCGTGAATCGGATCCGTCCGTTGCGCGAGGCGCGAGGCGAGGACACGATCGCGCGGTTCGCCCGACCCCCGCCCCGCCCCACCGTGCCGCCCCGACCGTGAAAGAAACGGAAATCCACCGACGACTCCCGGCACGCCCGCGCCAGCGCCGCCTCCGCCTGGTGCAACGACGTCGTCGCCCGCAGATAGCCGCCGTCCTTGTTTGAATCGGAGTAGCCGAGCATGATCTCCTGAAAGCGCGGCTGCGGGCCGGTCGCCCGCGCTCGCAGTTGCCCCTGGTACGCCGGCTCCGCGAACAACGCCCGCAGAAGCTCCGGCCCGCGGTGGAGGTCGTCGATCGTCTCCAGCAACGGCACGATGTCCATGGTGCTGGTCGCCGCGCCGTCCTCGCCCGCCACGTACAGCCCCGTCTCCTTCATCAACAGGAGCACTTCGAGCAGGTCGCTGACGTCGTGCGTCATCGAAACGACATACGCCCGGACCGCGTCCGGATCCGCCTCCTGCGCCGCCGCCGCCGCGTCGAACACCGCCAGCAGCTCCTGCGTCTCCTCCGACAACCGCACGTGGCGTGGGGCCAGCGGGCGCGGCTGAGCAATCTCGCGCCGCAGCAGTGCGACGCGATCCGACTCGGCGACCGACGCGTAGTCCGCTTCGACGCCCGCCACGCGAAGCAGCTCCCCCACCACTCGCTCGTGAACGGCCGAGTGCTGACGAATGTCGAGGGCGGCGAGTCTTCGACCGAACGTGCGCACGCGGAAGATCAGGTCCGCCAGGGGACCGTGATCCGCCGTGTCGGCGAGATCCATCTCCCGCAGCGCCGCCCGCATGGCTTCGAGATCAACCAGGAGATCCGCCGCGCGATAGGCGGTCGACTCCAGCTTCTTCCGGATCTGCAGGAGGCGCACGCGAAACGGCTCGTGACTGGTGTAGCGCAGGCGGTCAGCGTCGACCAGATCGTGATCGGCCTCGACGATCGCGCAGAAGGACGCCGGCGCCGTCCGGCGACGGTCGGAGACGCTCAGTTCGATCCGCAACGCCTCGAGCGCCTTGACGATCTGCGCCGTCGCCTCGTCGTACAGCATGCGGAGCGTCCGCCGCGTGATCTCCGCCGTGACCTTCGGATTGCCGTCGCGGTCGCCGCCGATCCACGTGCGGTAGGTGACGAGCGGCGGCACGTCGGCGAGGGCGGGCGGTTCCTCGTCGAAGACCTCCCGCCAGGCGTGGAGGACGTCGCGGGCGAGCCGGGGGGTGGTGTCCCAGATCGACGTCCGCAGGTAATAGAGACCGTTCCGGACTTCGTCGATCACTTCGAGTCGGCGGGCCCGCACGTCATCGGTGACGAGCAGCATCCGCACGACCTGCCGGAGCCGCGCGTCGATTTCCGCGCTCTCCCGCCCCGTCACGTCGGGGCCGACGCGGCGTTCGACGAGGTCGGCGATCTCATGCTGCTTGGCCATCACCGTGCGCCGACGCGCTTCGGTCGGATGGGCGGTGAAGGTGGGCTCCACGGCGATCTGCCGGAGCAGCGGCCCGAGATCAGACGCCGCCGCCCCCTGCTGACGAAGGGTCTTCATCGCGTCCAGAATCGATTCGGGACGGGGCGAGCCGTGGTCCGCCTCGTGCTCGCGGGCCCGGTTGATGCGGGCGATGTTGATCTGCTCCGCCTTGTTCAGCAGGTGAAAACGTGCGGTCAGATACCGGATCAGCGCCAGCAGATCCGCGGTCGGCGTCGCGGCGATGGCGTCGTGCAGCCTGGCGAGCGTGTTGTGGTCGTCGGGATCCGCATCCCCCTCGAGCCATGGCGCCAGGAGATGCCGGGCCTGGTCCCGCGCCGCCGCGAGCGATCCGGAAACCGCGTCTTCCAGCATTTCGGTCAGCAGACGTTCGGGATCAGCGGCGGGCATGCCGACACTGTACGACATCCGAGACGACCGCGGGCGGCGCAGAAAAAGGCCCCCGCCGCCAGTTCGCTGGTGACACGGGGGCGCGGTGAGTGAGCAGATGAAACGCGAGGCCGCGGTCGAGCTGAACGCTCGCGACGCCGCCCCTCGGGGCCAAACGCCAACCGCCGGAGTGACGGTCCACTTCGAAAAATACATCGCGAGGGCATACTCGTCCAAGACCTTCGGTGAATGCAGACCATAGGATGCAACTATGGAGATCCATCAACTGCGTTACTTCGTGGCGGCGGCGGAGGCCGGGTCGATCAGCCGGGCGGCCGATCGGTGCCATGTCGCCCAGCCGTCGCTGAGCCAGCAGATCAAGAAGCTCGAGCAGGCGGTGGGCATGCCCCTCTTCGATCGTCTGGGCCGGGGCGTGGCCCTGACCGATGCGGGCCGGGCCCTCCTGCCGCGGGCGCGACGGATCCTCAGTGAAATCCGCGACGCCGAAGCGCTGCTCGCCTCCGACATCGACGCCGGCGTCGGCCGCATCTCGATCGGCGCGATCCCCACCATGGCGCCCTATCTCATGCCCGCGCTGCTGCGGGACCTCCGGGACGAGTTTCCCGCGGCGGAGATCACGGTCCGCGAGGGATTCACCGAGGATCTCGTCGAGCGACTCGCCGACAACGAAATCACCGCCGCGATCGTCAGCACGCCCATCCTGCACGACCTCATCGAACTCGAGGTCGTCGGCGAGGAGCCCCTGATCGTCGTGGCCCCCGCCGATCACGCGGCCCGGGAGCCCGGGGCGATCACCGTGGCTGAACTGCGCGGCCTGCCCCGCGTCAGCCTGCACAACCTCCACTGTCTCGCCCGCCAGGTCACCGAGTTCTGCAACGCCCGGCGCGTCGGGCTGAACGTCGTCTGCCACACGACCCAGCTCGCCACGGTGCTCGAGTTCGTGCGTCTCGGGATCGGCGTCTCGCTCGTGCCCTACATGGCGGCCGCCCACGACACGTCGACGGATCGCCAGTACCTCCGTCTGAAACGCAGTGAACCGCGCCGCGAGATCGCAATCGCGTGGCGGGCGGGCCGGGCGCCTTCCCGGGTGATCGAACGCCTCATCGAGATGGCCCGCACGCTGATCGAGGCGACCAACGCGCGACAGCCCGGCGAAGGCGTCACCTGAACACGATGGTCTTGGAGCCGTGCACGAGCACCCGGTCTTCGAGGTGCATGCGCACGCCCCGCGCCAGCACGGTCCGCTCGATGTCGCGGCCGAGCCGCACCATTTCCGGCACTTCGTCATGGTGCGTCACGCGGACCACTTCCTGCTCGATGATCGGACCCGCGTCAAGTTCGTCGGTCACGTAATGACACGTCGCGCCCGTCAACTTGACGCCGCGCTCGTACGCCTGGTGATACGGCCTCGCCCCGGCGAACGAAGGCAGGAAGCTGTGATGAATGTTGATGATGCGATCGGGGTAGCGTTCGCACAGCCAGGGCGGGAGGATCTGCATGTAGCGGGCGAGAACGATGAGGTCGGGATTCGCCGCGTCGATCAGTTCCGCGGTCCGCCGGAAGGCGTCGGCCTTCTCGTCCGGGTCCCGGGGCGTCGGGATGCAGTGAAACGGCACGCCGCGCCACTCCACCGGCTGCCGCAGGTCCTCATGATTCGAGATGACGGCGGGGATCTCCATCGCCAGTTCGTCGGTTTCCCAGCGGTGCAGAAGATCGGAAAGGCAGTGGGCGAGCTTGCTGACGAGGATGACGACCCGGGGTCGGGTCTCGACGTCGTGCAGACGCCAGGTCATCTCGAATTCATCGGCGATGGCGTCGAAGTCGTCCTCGAACCGGGCGCGGGCGAGGCTCATGTCCGCCGCGTCGATCACGTACCGCATGAAGAACGTTCGGGAGACGGGGTCGGTGTACTGGCTGGCCTCGGTGATCCAGCCGCCGTGATCGGTGATGAAGCCGGCCACGCGGGCGACGATGCCGGGTCGATCGGGGCAGGTGACGATGAGTCGGTAGGCGGTCACGGCGGTTCTCGCGTCAGAGATCGAAGCGTTCGCCGCGCACGGCGACCCCGAAGCCGCGCCGGATGATCTCGGCGCGTTCCGGGCTCTCCTCCCACTGCGCGGGATTCGTGTGATTCAGGTGGACGAAGCGGAGTCGCGCGCGTTCGGCCGCGGGCATGAAGTCGAGTCGCTGCATGGTGTCGACGATCCGCGGGTGCGGGAACGTCGACATGTCGCGGCCGGGAATCTCACCATCTGCGTAGAACGTGCCGTCGAGCAGCGCGACCTCGCACGTGGCGATGGTCTCCGGCAGAAAGCCCCCCATCGCCGCCCACTCGTCCCAGCTGTCGATGTCCGGAATGAACACCACCGATCGCTCCGGCCCCGCGATACGGAAACCGACGACCTCCGAGTACTCCTGCCGATGCGGCACGAGAAACGGCGTCACCGACAACGACGGCGTCAGGAAGACGGGCTGGTCCGCGGTCAGATCGCGCAGCTCGATGTTGTCGTAGCGCACGAGCTGATCCCACGGACCGTTCGCCGCGAGGAACGCCCGCATCCGGGGCATCACGTGCACGGGAACGTCCGACGCCCCCATGGACTCGTGCCCGAGAAACATCAGCCCCGTGTAGTGGCCCATGTGCGCATGCGTCAGGAACACGCCGTCCAGCCGGATCCCGTCCGCCGCCGGCGGGGCCTCGGCGAGCATCCACGCCTGCTCCCGAAAGTCGGGCGTCGCCTCGATCAGCCACCGCTGTCCTGACGCCGGATCCACGATCCCCAGACACGTCGCGTAGCGGCGACGCGCGGGATCGATGCGGGCCGGATGCGATGCGGGCGAATTCACCTGCGGCGACCCGGCGTCCTGCGCCGTGCCGAGCACGATCACGTACGGACGCTCGTCCGACGGGACGCTCGACGCGACGCCGCGCGTGGCGGTGGGCAGGCGCCAGACTGACGTTCCCGCGGTGATGAACAGCGTCCGTCCGTCGGGCCCGCCGAACCCGCAGTTCGACGCGCCGCCCTCGACCGGGATCAGCCCCAGCGGCTCGCCCGTCGGCGCCAGCACCCACACCCCGCCCGGGCCGGTGGCGAAGACGTTGCCCTCTCGATCGACCGCCATCCCGTCGCACCGACCCGCCCCGGGACGCTGCGACAAATCGCAGAAGATCCGCACGTCCGTCGCCGCGCCGGCGCGATCGATCGTCATCGCGTAGATCACGTTGCGGGCGTACTGCGAATAGTAGAGCGTCGTCTCGTCGGGACTCAGCGCGATTCCGTTCGGAAACTCGCCGTCCTCCTGCACGAGGGCGGCGGACCATCGACCATTTCCGTCCGGCGGTGTGACGCGATCGATCCGATAGACGCCCGACGTCGAGCCGCGCCGGGAGGGGTTCGTGAAGAAGATCATGCCGTCGCTGCGCACGACGATGTCGTTGGCGCTGCCGAGCGCCTGATCGCCGGCGCGTTCGCAGATCACCGTCAGATCGCCGCCCTCATCCAGCCGCGTCACCTGCCGTTCGAAATGCGTGACGAGCAGTCGACCCGTCCCTTCCGGGGCTCGGGGGTCGAACGTGATCCCGGCCGCCCGCCGGCTGTCCTCGACGAGCACGTTCGTCTCCCCGGTCCACCCGCCGGGTTCATCCGGCGTCCAGCGGTGGATCTGACGCTGACGGAGATCGCAGAACACCAGCCCGCCGTCGAACCAGCAGGGACCCTCGGTGAACTCGAAGCCGTCCGCGAGCAGGACGGGCGTCGGATCCGGGACGAGCCGGGCGAACGCGTCATCGGCCGGACGCGACTGACCGAACGCGGCGGACGTCGCAACCAGGAGCCACAGAAACGAAACCACCGGGTGATGCATCATGAACGCCTCCGAGTCGACGGCCGGCGGGCGGAGCGCCGACCAGCCGGGCGTCAATGTATCACTGATCAGCCACGGGCGGACGCTCGGACGCGAGTCGGGCGGCCTGCTCGATCGCGTCGCGCACGGAAGGGATGTGGCTCCAGATGATGAAGTGGTCCGCCCCGGTCAGCGTGTGCGTCTCGACCCTTGAGGCATTCACGAAACTGCGCTCCATGTAGGCGACGTTGGCGTAGGGCACGAGCGAATCCCGCGTGCCGTGGACGATCACCACCGGACAGCGAACGCGATCGAGCACCTCCGCGAGCGCGGCGGTCTCCGCCTTCGCCGCCATGACCTCGTCGTTCGACACCCGGAGCGCCTCCGGAAAAAACAACCGGACCGCTGCGAGGTCCATGGCTTCGTTGTACCACTTCAACTGCTCGAGTTCGGGATCGAGGGACCCCGCGACGATGACGAGCGCCCCCACCGCGTCCGGATCGTCGGCCACCGCCCGGGCGATGATCGGACCGCCCAGCGAGTGCCCCACCAGAATCGGACGGTCGACGAGCCACGGCCGGAGCGCGGCGGCCTGATCGGCGAACGACGTCACCGCCCGCGGCGTCGACCGACCGAAACCGGGCCGGTCGATTGCAATCGACGGCGCGCCGCCGACCGGATCGCGCAGAAATCGCTCCCAGTTCAGCGCATCGCCCGGCGTGCCGTGCACATATATGATCGGGCGGGCGTCGGGATCGGTCACGAGCGACGCCGGCGTGCGCACCGCGGAGACCGCGACCGCCGCGCCGTCCGGCAGCATCGCCGTTTCAGTCTCGCGGACGAGTCCCGAGTCGTCGCCGGCGACGAGCATCTGCTCAGCGAGCCGCCCGAGGCCGAACATCACGCCGACGGCCAGCATCAGCAGGGCGACGAGCACGCCCGCCCAGAAGCGGCGTCGGCGCCAGAAGCGTCGGCGGGGGGCGGCGTCGGTCATGGCGTCGTCGACGCCCGCGGAAACGTGAACGCGTTCACCGGTTCGCCGGGCGTGACCAATTCGACGCGGAGTCCGTCCCGCCCGTCCTGTTCGATGCGGCGGAACACGAAACGATGCGGATGCCCTTCACCCGGCGCGTCGTTGCCGAACGCGACCGTGCGCGGCCCGATCTCAGCGAGCGTGTACCGCAGCGGCGGCGACTCCTGAATCTCCGACGGCCACAATTTCAGGCCCGGATAGAAATGACGAAGCGTGAAGACGAGGTCGTCGGCGGGATGCGTCTCGATCGCCATGAGTTCGTACATCCACACCCTGCCGTCTCGCGACCACCGGAACATGCCGAGGATCGCATCATCCGCCGCGGCGGACCAGGTCTCTTCGAGCCGCTGCTCGCCCGATTCGATCCGCCAGACGCCGGTCATCCAGGCGAGTCGCTGCACGCCCGTCGCGGCCGACGGTTCGGGTCGGCTCTGGGCGGCGGCGAGGGCGAGACCGAGGGCGGACGCCAGCAGAACGGCCGTGAGTCGGGCGGCGGCGGGGTGTCTCGTCGTCATTCGAATCCTCCCAGGGGCGTTGTGGCCCTTCAATGGACGCTGATCCGCCGCTATCATCCCCGATTCTTCTCACAGGAGCGAGTCTGCAATGGAAGCTGGGATCGTCGGGTTGCCGAACGTCGGCAAGAGCACCCTGTTCAACGCGTTGACGGCCGCGGGCGCGCTGGCCGCGAACTATCCGTTCGCGACGATCGAGCCCAACGTCGGGGTGGTGCCGATTCCGGACGACCGTCTCGACCGGATCGCCTCGCACATCGAAACGCAGAAGATCATTCCGGCGATGCTGCGGCTCGTCGACATCGCCGGGATCGTCCGCGGGGCGAGCGAGGGCGAGGGGATGGGCAACAAGTTCCTCTCCCACATCCGCGAGGTCGACGCCATCGTGCAGGTCGTCCGCTGCTTCGAGAAGGCGCCGGGCGGCGAGGACATCACGCACGTGGACGGATCAATCGACCCGCTCCGCGATATCGAGACGATCCGCACCGAACTCATCCTCGCCGACATGCAGACGGTCGAGAACGCGCTGCCCAAGGCCGAACGCGCGGCCCGCAGTCGGGACGCGGAGGCGATGATCCGCGCCAAGGTCCTCAAGGATCTCCAGCCCGTCTTCGACGCCGGCGACACCGCCCGGGCCGCCCTTGCCGGCGCGACGCCCGAGGTGCAGCGCGTGATCCGCGGCATGGGCCTGATCACGACCAAGCCCATCCTCTACGTCGCCAACGTCGACGAGTCCGACGTCAACGGCGCGGGCGAGATGGCGCAGCGCATCCGCACCCACGCGGAGGCCGAAGGCTCCGAGATGGTCCCCGTCTGCGCCAAGGTGGAGGCCGAACTCGCTGAACTCGATCACGACGACAAGATCGAGATGCTCGCCGATTACGGCATGGACGAACCGGCGCTCAACAAGCTTGCTCGCGCGGCGTACCGGCTGCTCGGTCTCCAGAGCTACTACACCGCCGGCCCCAAGGAAATCCGCGCGTGGACGATCCCGCTCGGGGCCCGGGCCCCCCAGGCGGCGGGCGTCATCCACACCGACTTCGAACGCGGCTTCATCCGGGCGGAGGTCTACTCCGTCAAGGATCTCGACGAACTCAAGAGCGAGAAAGCCATCCGCGACGCCGGCCGCATGCGGGTCGAAGGGAAGGAGTACGTCATGCAGGACGCGGACGTCTGCAACTTCCTGTTCAACGTGTAGCGGCCCGGAACCGGCCGGTCGCCTGAATCCGAATCCGCTGTGAGGCGAAATCATGAGCGACGCCGACGTTCGTTCGGCGCGATCCCATTCGCCTCATGCCGCGATCCGCCTTCTCCACCTCGCGACCGACGAAGACCTGCACCGTCTGCGGGCGAACGATCGAGTGGCGCAAGAAATGGGAGCGGGACTGGGACAACGTGCGGTGCTGCTCCGCCGCGTGCCGACGGTCCAGGAACCGTTCGGACCACATGCGGCTCGAAGCGGCGATCGTCGACCTTCTCCGCCGCCGGGCGGCGGACGCCACGATCTGTCCGAGCGAAGCGGCGCGGCTCGTGGCGCCGGACGCGTGGCGACCGCTGATGGAGCCGAGCCGGCAGGCCGCGCGTCGGCTCGCCGGACTGGGAAAGGCGGAGATCGTGCAACGTGGACGGGTCGTTGATCCCGCCGCGATCCGGGGACCGATTCGCATTCGACTGACGGCGGCCGGGCGCCGCGGAAAGGACTGATTCACCGTGAGCGACCCTCGCACCTGCATTGTCATCGGCGCCGGCGGCGGCGTCGGCCGCGAACTCATCCAGCGGCTCGCGGCGGACGACTGGCGCCTCGTGCTCGCCGGGCGCACGCAGTCGACGCTGAACGACGCGGCGTCGACCGTCTCGGATCACGTGGAAGGAACCGCAGAACTGGACGCCCGCGACTTTGACGCCGTCGACGAACTCTTCAAGACGCACGAGCACGTGGCGGGCGCCGTCAATCTGGCGGGTTCGATCCTGCTCAAGCCGTCGCAGTCGACCTCGGCGGACGAATTCGAAGAGACGATGGGCCTGAACGCCCGGACCGCGTTCGCCGTGACTCGCGCGGCGTCGAAGGCGATGCGGAAGACCGGCGGCGCCGTCGTCCTGATGTCGAGTTGCGCCGCCCAGATGGGGCTGATGAACCATGAAGCAATCAGCGCCGCGAAGGGCGCCGTCGAAGGACTGACCCGCGCCGCCGCGGCGTCGGGATCGCCGTTCGGCCTTCGCGTCAACGCGGTGGCCCCGGGTCTGACCGACACGCCGATGGCCGCCCCGCTGGTGAAGAACGACACCTCGCGCAAGGCCAGCGAGGCGATGCACCCGCTCGGACGGATCGGCGAGCCGGCGGAGATCGCGCGGGCGATCGCGTTCCTGCTTCATCCCGATTCGTCATGGATCACCGGCCAGGTGTTCGGCGTCGACGGCGGACTCGCGAAGGTCAAGGGCCGCTGAGCAGCTCCGGCTGCGTGATCGCGAGAATCGCGATCGCCCCGATGGCGGCGAAGATGACCGTCGCGACCCCGAGCACCAGCCGCGCGATCAGCATGCGCCAGACCGTCGCCGCCACGCCCCGCTCGAACACGACGCATCCCGCCCACACGAAGTATGCGAACTCGACGACCACGAGCACGATCCTCGGGGCCGGATGCTCGAGCGCGCCGAACGGAGCCAGCAACGCCCGCAGCAGCGCGGTCTGACCGATGAGAAACAGACCGAAGACGAGGTGTTCGGCGAGATTCAACCCGGACCGGCGGAACAGCCAGCGTGTCGTCAGTGCGAAGCACGGCGCGGCGAGCAGCGTGAACACGTTGAAGTACTGCTGAATGATCGAACGAACCGCCTGGGTGATCCGGACATCACGGCCCACGGCTTCTTCCCCCGACACCTGGATCCGGACCACCGCGAGATCCACGTCGAACACGGTCAGCATCGCCACGAGAAGCGCCGTCGTCAGCAACGCATACTTGATCGGACTGGTGCACCAGCCCCGCCGACCCGAGATGTAGGACTGCACCACCTGTCCCGGACGACGCGTCAGGCCGATCGCGGTCCGGACGATGGGCAGGTCAAGTTCAACCACCTGACGAACCGCGTCGCCCAGCACGGCGCGCAGCTCCAGCCGCGGGGCGGACGCCGGGCCGCCGCACTGGCCGCAGTACGGGCCGGTCAGGTTCGACCCGCACTGGTCGCAGAACGCGACCTGCCGGTCACTCGCAGCCGGTGGGCGGTTCATCGGTGGGCTGCGCAAACCAGAGTTCGACGCCGTTCGGATCGCGCAGATCGAACTCCTTCATGCCGTACGCGGTGACGCGGAGGTCGGAGCAGGCGACGCCGCGCTCCCGGAACTCCGCGTGAAGCCCGACGACGTCATTCGTGTCGAAATACAGGGACCGCCCGTCGCCCGCGTACGGAAGCCGCGCCGTCCGGTGGTCGAAGGTTGTGAACATCAGTTCGAACCGATCGCGACTCAGCGCACACCACGTCGGCGGCTCGCCAAACGTCGCGCCCGGCGTGAAACCCAGTTGATCGCGGTAGAAGGCCGCGGCGACCCCAAGGTCGGGCACGGAGATCATGGGGCGGAGATCGGTCAGCGCGGCGGGCATATGAACTCCGGACGTCCGGGGGAGGGGGCGATCTCATCCTACAATCCTCCTGCGATGACGTCAGCGTTCGATCAGTACATCGGCGTGGACTACTCCGGGGCCGGCGACAACGAGC
Organism: Phycisphaerales bacterium; assembly: GCA_965227335.1. Lineage (GTDB taxonomy): Bacteria > Planctomycetota > Phycisphaerae > Phycisphaerales > SM1A02 > CBDDFV01. The sequence continues at coordinate 228,847 of CBDDFV010000009.1, read as the reverse complement.
AGGGCCTCGCGGGTCTGCGCGTCTATGTCGCCGCCGACGCCGGGCCGCCCCGCGAGGTGCGGCCCCGGCGTGATCGTCGACGCCACTGGTCGCGTCGAACGCTCGCCGAGTGGCTGAGCGATCAACTGAATCAGTCGACGCGGTCGCTCGTCGGTGTCGACCACGGCTTCGGCTTCCCGCTGAGCTACCTCGAGCGATACCGGCTGATCCACCGGCCGTGGCGAAAGACGATCGACGACTTCCGTGACGCCTGGCCGACCGATGAGCCGGGCGTGCGCGTTGAGGACGTGCGCCGCGGGCGGGTCGGGCGCGGCGGCGCCCGGGCCGGCGACGCCCGTGAACGCCGGCTCGTCGAACGGCGAACCGGCGGTGCGAAGTCAATCTTCCATTTCGATGTGCCGGGCTCCGTCGCCAAGTCCACGCACGCGGGACTGCCCTGGCTGGCGCGGATCGTCGACGCGGCTGCATGCCGCGTGCATGTGTGGCCGTTCGACGGCTGGACGCCGGCGCCGGGGCTATCGGTCCTGAGCGAAGTCTTTCCGTCGCGCTGGCGAGCGCTTCGACCGACCGGTCGGCGGACGGCGGATCAGCATGACGCGTTCGTCATCGCCGCGGCGCTTCGAGACGCGGCGCAGAGCGGAGCGCTCGCGGACTGGTGGACGCCCCGATTATCGGCGGCGGATCGGGCGACGGCGTCGGCGGAGGGCTGGATTCTGGGCGTGACCGAAGGGTGATCGACCCGGTTGGGGTGGAGTCAGCCGGCGGAGAGTCCGATGACACGGGAGCGTTTTCCTTCGATCCCGGAGTGTCTTCATGCCGCCTGCTCCCCGACCCGAGAATGAAGCACCGCGGCTCGAAGCGCTGATGCAGTGTCAGATCCTGGACACCGCGCCCGAGCCGGCGTTCGACGACCTGACGCGTCTCGCGGCCGAGTGCTGCCGGACGCCGATCGCGTTGATCTGCCTGGTGGACAGCGATCGCCAGTGGTTCAAGAGCCGGATCGGGCTTGCCGCGGGTCAGACGCCGCGCGATCAGGCGTTCTGCGGGTACGCGATCCTCACCAACGAGCCGCTGGTGATTTCGGACGCATCCCGGGACGATCGCACGTCTGACAATCCGCTGGTGACGGGTCCGCCCGGCATCCGGTTCTACGCGGGCGTGCCGCTCGCGCTCCGCACCGGCGAGCGGGTCGGCACGCTCTGCGTGATCGACAACGAACCCCGTGAACTGACCGACGTCCAACTGGACACGTTGACCACGCTGGCCCTGCAGGCGTCGTCGCAACTGGAGCTCCGGCGCACGATCGCGAAACTCGAGGAGATGACGGAGACGGCGCGGCGGGCGAGTCAGGCCAAATCGATCTTCCTCGCCAACATGAGCCACGAGATCCGCACGCCGATGACGGCGATCCTCGGGTTCGCGGGTCTGCTGGAGGGTGAGGCCGGCTATCGCGACGATCCTGGCCGGATGGAGTTCGCCGTCCAGGCGATTCAGCGGAATGCGTCGCATCTGATGACCATCATCAACGACATCCTTGACCTCACCCGGATCGAGGCCGGAAAACTGTCGCTCTCGACCGCGCCGGCGTCGCCGTCCGCAATCGTGGAGGAAGCCGCGACGCTCATCCGACGGGAGGCGCAGGACAAGGGTCTGTCGGTGACGGTGGAATACGCCACGCCCGTACCGGCCGCCATCTGCACCGACGCGACGCGCGTGCGTCAGATCCTGCTGAACCTGCTCACCAACGCCGTCAAGTTCACGAACGAGGGCGGCGTCACCGTGCGGGTGACGTGCGCGCCGGAGCGGGAGCAGATCACGTTCGAAGTCATCGACACCGGGATCGGCATGTCGTCGGAAGAGTGCGTCCAGCTGCGCCGCTTCGAGCCGTTCACGCAGAACGACGGGTCGTCGTCGCGTCGCTACGTCGGCTCCGGGCTCGGCGTCGGCATCGCCGGCGCGCTGGCCGAACTGCTGGGAGGACGGCTCGAGATCGAGTCGGAGCCCGGGCGCGGCAGCGTGGTCTCGGCCGTCATCGCCACCGGCCCCGTCAACGCGGCGGAGATGGCGCCCCCGACCGAATCACCGGACGGTTCGACGGACCGCCCCGCGCCCGACGCCGCGCCCGCCGCGTGCGGATCGCTCCGGCAATGCCGCGTGCTGCTGGTCGAGGACGGACCGGACAACCAGCGTCTGATCTCGTTCTACCTGAAGAAGGCGGGGGCGGACGTGGCGATCGCGGAGAACGGTCGGCAGGCGTGTGAGATGGTGCTCGATCCGAGCACGACGACGACGTACGACCTGATTCTCATGGACATGCAGATGCCAGAGATGGATGGATACGAGGCGTCGATCTCGCTCCGCTCGCATGGGGTGGTGACGCCGATCATCGCGCTGACCGCCCGGGCGATGGAGGGCGACGAGGAGAAGTGCCGCGCGATGGGCTGCGACGGCTACCTCACCAAGCCCGTCGATCGTCGTCTCTTGATTGACACCTGCGCACGCAAGCTCGCCCGTCGTCACGAGCTGACCATGGTCCATCCTCCGCAAGCCGACGGCCCGGGTCCGGGAGCGCGGACCGAATGACGATCGGAGCAGCCCCGCGTCAGTGACGACGGCCGGCGACGATCCGTTCCATCCTGAAACCATGAACGAGGCGGACCGGCGGATCGGCGCGCGTACAATACGCTCGTGACCAGCCCCGCCCCAGCCGAGCCCGACTTCGCCGACGCAGACCTGGCCGACGCCGACTTCGCCCGTCTGGTCGCCGCCGAGGCCGGTCGACTCTACACCCTCGGTCTGCGGTTCTGCGGCGATCCCGACGAGGCCGAGGATCTCGTGCAGGAGACGTTTCTCCACGCATGGCGCGGCTGGTCCGGATTCGAGCGTCGCGCGCACGTCCGCACCTGGCTCTATACGATCGCCGCCCGCGCCTGCCAGCGCATGCATCGCCGACGCGCCGGCGAACCGACACGCATCGGATCCCTCGACGAACTCCTGCCGTTCGGCGAGCCTCGCATCGCGGCGATCCCCGGCGATCTCGACGACGGCCTCCGACAGCAGGTGAAGCAGGAGGCCCGGACGCGTCTCGAAACCGCCATCGTCGACCTTCCCGACGCGTTTCGCATCCCGCTCATCCTCAAGGAAATCGTGGGACTGCCGACCGACGACATCGCAGGCATCATGCAGGTTCCGGCCGCCACCGTGCGCAGCCGCGTCCATCGCGCCCGCCTTCGCCTCCGCGCCGCCGTCGACGCCGCCATTCCCCGCACCCCCGCCCCCGACCCGCCCGCCTACGACCGTCAGACCTGCCTCGACCTGCTGAACGCCAAACAGGATGCGCTGGATCGCGGCGTGCCGTTTGACACCCGTGTCATCTGCGATCGCTGCCGATCGGTCTTCGCATCGCTCGACCTGACCCACGATGTCTGCGGCGAACTCGCGGACGACGCCCTGCCCGCGGACGTTCGCACGCGGCTCGCCGAGACGCTCCGCCAGGCCGCGACCACGCCCGCGGACGACGGCGGCGAACACGAAAAAGATCAGGATTCCCGGGAGCGCGATGCCGGCGCGGCGCCTCTCAGATAGAGAGCGGACACCATCCGCTCCGAATCCCGGAGACCCGCCATGATCACCCCCGCCGCCGACTCGATCCCCACCCGCACCATTGATCCCCACGTTCTCGCCGAGCGGCTTGCCTCGGGCGAGGCATGGCTGATCGACGTGCGCGAGCCCGGCGAATTCGCCTCCGAACACATCCCCGGAGCCGCGATTCGTCCGCTGTCACAACTCGACGCCGCGGCCCTCGACGCTGAGCGGGCGGGCCGTCGAATCGTCTTCTGCTGCCGCTCCGGGGTTCGATCGGCCCGCGCCGCCGCCGCGTGTCTGGAACGCGTTTCTGACGCCGCCTGTCTGACCGGCGGTGTCAACGCCTGGAAGGACGCGGGCCTGCCGACCGAGCGTACGCGGGGGGCGCCCCGGCTCGACATCATGCGTCAGGTCCAGTTGATCGCCGGGGGTCTGGTGGTGGCGGGCGTCGCGCTCGGGGCGACGATCTCGCCGTGGTTCCTCGCCCTGAGCGGGGCGGTCGGCGCCGGCCTGATGTTCGCGGGCGCGACGGGATGGTGCGGCCTGGCTCGACTGCTCGGCCGCGCGCCGTGGAACCGTGTCCCCGCATCCTGCCGAACACCACAATCGATCTGAGCTTTCGTCACGCTGACTTCACCTGAGAAGGAACGACATGAGCACCGCCGCTGAACGCCACTACGCCGAATGGCCCGCCCGTATCGCCTCGTTCAAGGACGCCGCGCCGGACACCGCCCGCGCCTTCGGCGGCATGTTCCAGAAGCTGATGGGCGACGGCGCCCTCACCGTTCGCGAGAAGGAGCTGATCGCGGTCGCCATCGGCATGGCCCTTCGGTGTGAGCCGTGCATCTACAGCCACGTCGAGAAGGCGCTGCAGGCGGGCGCGACCCGCGATGAGATTCTCGACGCGGCGGGCGTGGTGGTGATGATGCAGGGCGGTCCGGGCTACGTGTACGTCCCCAGGATCATCGAGGCCCTCGACGCCGCCGCGAACCGCCACGCCGACTGAGCCGGGCGTGAAACGGGGCGGAATCCGGGTACCGGCGTCGGTCGGTCGGGGCGATAGTCCTGATACAGGAGGTTCGGCCATGACCACAACTATTTCGCGCATTCTCGCCCCGACGGACTTCTCGGAGAACGCGGGCATCGCCGTGAAACGCGCCGCCGCGTACGCCCGTGCTCATCAGGCGTCGATGACGCTCATCCACGTGGCGGACGCGGTGTCGATGTCCAGTCTGCCGCTCGCCATTCAGGAGCAGATCTCGAGTCGTCTCGGCGATCTCGCGGACACGATCGGCGCCGAGGGGATCGAGGTCAATGTGATCGAGACCGCCGGCCGGGCCTGGGAACGGATCGCGGAGGAGTCGCAGGAGTACGACCTTGTCGTCATCGGCGCCCGCGGACTGACGCCGCACCCCGGCGCCTTCATCGGGATCGGCAGCACCGCCGACCGCGTGCTGCGGACCGCCGAGGCCCCGGTGCTGACCGTGCACGAAAGCGACGCCGGACGCCAGGGTCTTCCCCGACGAATCCTCGCGCCGACCGATTTCTCCGACACGGCGTCGCGGGCGTTCGACTGCGCGCTCGCCGTGCTCTGTCCCACGGCGGACGATCCGCTCGACGTCACCCTGCTGCACGCATGGCAGCCGCTCGCCGACTACGAGTTCGCGTTTGGCAATCCGATCGCCTTCGCTCCTGATCTCAGCGACGAAGCGGCTGAGGCGGCGCTCAAGGCGCGAGCGGACGAGATGCAGTCCGACGCCGTGCGCGTCACCCCCCTGCTGCGGGCCGGCTATCCGACGCATGTGATCGAAGAGACCGCGAAACAGATGGAGGCCGAACTCATCGCGATCGGCACGCACGGACGAAGCGGGTTTACCCGCTGGATGCTCGGCAGCGTCGCCGAACGGGTCGTGCATCACGCCGCGTGCCCCGTCCTGACCACCCGCCAGGCCGTCGCCGCCGCCGGCGCGCCGGAAGACAAGGCGCAGGAAGTCGCCTCCTGACCGTCGCCCACCCGGACGTCTCTACTCGAGGATGCGGACCGTGAAGGTCTCCCGTCGCGGGGCGCGGCCGGCGACGGGCGTCTCCTCCACCACGACCTTCGTCGTGCCGGGCGTCTTCGCCCGCGCCCGGACGAGAAGCTCCGGCGATCCGTCCGGCCCCGCCACGACCTGCGTCGAGACCCCAGACACATACAGCGAGTCGTACGAGGTCACCCGCCACTTGCGCCCGCCCGAATCGGTCAGCGGCAGACGCAGTTCGATCATGTCGCCGACGCTGAACAGACGCGTCCCGCCGAGCGGCAGGCCCGACATCCGCGGACCGCTGCTGCACCCGATCAGCAACAACAGACCAATCGCCAACATCAGGGCTCGACCGGCCGTCCGGACCATTCTTCCATTCATGCTGCAGGTCTCCTCGGTTCCTCGCGACGCTCGCCATCCTAGCCCGCCGACGTCGACCACGCCTTCGCCCCTGCGGACGGCCGAACGATCATCGTCCGCACGTCCGGGCCGACTTCACGCACGCCGATCCGCTGGATCCGATCCGCCGCCTCCCCCGCACGATCCGCCGACACCAGCGTCGCCGTGCATCCGCCGAATCCCGCCCCGGTCAGACGACTGCCGAACACGCCGCCGTCACGCCCGATCCGCTGCGCAATCGCCACGAGCCGATCCAGGGCCGGACCGCTCACATCGAAGTCGTCGCGCAACGAGGCGTGACTCTCGTTCATCAGCGCCCCGCACCGTTCGGCGTCGCCCGTTTCCAGCGCCGCCAGCGCGCATCGCACGCGATCGATCTCGGTCACCACATGACGCGCCCGCCGACGCAACGTCTCGTCAAGAGGCGACGACGCGACCGCGACCCGCGACGCCGACCCCAGCGAAGAAACGCCCAATGCCTGCGCGGCCTGGGCGCACGCGGCGCGCCGATCGGCGTATCGACCGTCGTTCAACGCCCGGCGGACGCCCGAATCCGCAATCACCACCGCAAGTTCATCCGGGAATGTCGACCATGACACCGCATCGCCCGCCCCGAAGTCGATCGTCATGATCCGTCCGTCCCGACCGCCCGCCGAGGCGAGTTGATCCATGAGACCACACGGCGTGCCCATGAACACCGCTTCGGCCTCGCGGGCAAGCTCGGCACGCTCGTGCAGGGACAGTGTGTGTCCCGTGACGCCCTCCACGAGCACGGTTGTCGCCACGGCGAGGGCCGCGCTGCTGCTCAACCCCGCCCCGACCGGCAGATTCGAGCAGATGTGGAGATCGAACCCGGGGACCTCGATCCCGCGGTCTGTAAACCCCGACGCGACGCCCCGCATCACGTTCGCCCACGATGGCGGACCGGGCTCGAGGCCGGGCCCGATATCGAAGTGTGCGGGGTCACCGCTGTGATCGCTGCAACACCGCCACGACGACGTCTGGTTCGGCGCCGCCGCGAGAACGACGCCACGATCGATGGCGAACGGCGCGACGATCCCGCCGTTGTAGTCCACGTGATCGCCGATCAGATTCACTCGCCCCGGCGCCGCCGCGAACCATCGCGCCGCTTCTCCGGTGCGCTGTGCGAGCGCGTGCGCCGCCGACGTCGCCAGATTCGTGAACCTCACCATGCGTGCACAGTAGACGACCCGGGTCCACGCGGTGCATGGCGAGAAACGCACCGTCCGCATGACGCACGCGTCGCCCGTTGACCCGAGGAGGCCTGGCGACTATACTGTAAGTGTATGGCCCGACGATACTTCCAGACGGTTTCGCCCGAATCTGGCCGTCCGTGCGCCGCAACCTCCCCTGAAATCCCGGCTGTCGCCCGTCAGCGCCGTTGCTTCCCGGACGGGCGGCCGGTGTCGACCATCGGCCGGTCGCTGACTCCTGAATCCCTGAAAGGACCGCCTCATTCAACTGCAGACGATGCACGATCATTCTCTTCCTGAACCCCCGACGCGGTTGGAGACGCCGGCCGACGAACGTCTGGTCAATCGACAGGTCCGACGCGTCTGCACGCTGATCATCGCCCGAACGTGGCTTCTGGTGGCGGCCGGCGTGCTTCTGGCTGCCGGCGGCGTCGCCTGGTTCCTGGCGGCCGACATCGGCGTGATCGGCTGGATCTCCATGACGTTGCTGTTCTTCCTGTTCGGCCTGATCTTCAGCGCGCCGGTCTGGACCGCCGCGAGCATGGAGCGCGCACGTGCGAACGCACGCGCTCGTCTGCATCTCCGGCGCCGACGCGACGCCCAACGCCGCCGGCCCCGGAATCGGACCCGGCCCTCGAGTCGGTCGCACGTCGCCGCGGATCCGGCCCAACTCGGTTGAAGCCGACGGCGCCGGAATGGCTGAGACTGCGGCCGGATCGTCGCCCGGGCGCGCATTGTGCCCGCGGCGTCCCTCCGGTAGGCTCGCGAACGTGAGCTCGCCCCCCGTCATCATCATCGGCGCCGGTCTCGCCGGGCTCGCCTGCGCCCGTCGCCTTCGCGCGGCGGGCCGTTCGGTGCGCGTCTTCGAGGCGTCGGATGCGCCGGGCGGACGCGTGCGCACCGATCGCATCGAACCTGATGACGGCCCGTTCCTGATCGACCGCGGCTTCCAGGTCTATCTGACGTCGTACCCCGAAGGCCGACGCGTGCTCGACCACGGCGCGCTGCGGCTCGGCTGCTTTGAACCGGGGGCCCGGGTGTGGTTTGACGGGCGCTTCTGGCCCGCGGCGGATCCACTGCGATCACCGGGGGCCGCGTTCCGCATGGCGTTCGCCTCCTCGCCGCTGTTCACGCGGAAAGACCTGCTCGCCATGGGGCGATTCGACCTGGGATTGCGTCTGGCGTCGGAGGACGCGGCGTGGCGTGCGCCGGAAGAGACCTCGGAGGCGCTGCTCCGCCGATCCGGGCTGAGCGACCAGGTGATCGATCGATTCTTCAGGCCGTTCTTCGGCGGCGTGTTTCTGGACCGCAGTCTCGCGACGTCGGCTCGAAAACTGCGTCTGACGTACCGCATGTTCTCACGCGGGCGGGCCGCGCTCCCCGCGGCGGGCATGCAGGCGATTCCGGAGCAACTGGCCGCGGGCCTGGCGCCGGGCGCCGTCGAATTGTCGCGAACCACGCTGTCGATCGACGGGGCCGCGGTGCATCTGGCCGACGGCGAAACGGTGAAGGGCGGGGCGGTCGTGGTGGCGACGGACGGCGACGCGGCGTCGCGGCTCATTCCGTCGATCGCAGCCCGCGGCTGGAAGTCGACGGTGTCGGTGTCGTTCGCGGCGGACCAGCCGCCCCGATCCGAACCGACGCTCTTTCTCGACGGCGAGGGCGCGGGCCCCGTGAATCATGCGGCGATCATCTCGAACGTGCAGCCGGCGTACGCACTGGCGGGGCGGGCCCTGATCAGCGCCTCGATCGTCGCGCCGCACGATGTGGAGGCGCCGGACGAGGAACTGCTGCCCCGCGTCCGGGCGCAGTTGCGGACGTGGTTCGGGGCGGAGGTCGACGGCTGGCGTCATCTCCGCACGGATCGAATTCGACGGGCGCTGCCGACCGAGGACGCCCCGGCCCTCGCCGAGTCCCGCCGCCCGGTGACGACCGATCAGGCGGGCGTCTTCGCGGCGGGCGACCATCTCGACAACGCATCGATCAACGGCGCTTTATTGTCCGGACGTCGAGCCGCGGACGCGGTTCTGGCGTCGACATAAGTTTCGAAGAAAGAACGAAACGCAGACCGGCGCTTGCCCCGGACCGCCTCCGCCCGTGATAATGGCGGCAGGTCGCCGGCGAGGCGGGGGCCAGGAGAGGGAATGCCGTTTCCGCGGAGGAGCCGCTGATGTCCGTGTCGAAGCAGGCGGAGGAAATCGCACGGTCGGCGCTGACGCGGGCCGATGCGGATCGTTCACGTTATCTGGACTTCGAGTGCGGCGACGACGCCGATCTCCGGGCCCGCGTCGACGCGCTCATCCGCGCGCATCTGGGCGAAGCGGCCGAAGAGCTGGACGTTGACGACCATGACGATGTCGATTCACTGTCGGAGGACGGCTCGTCCCCGCACGATGCGACGATCGCCACGCCGCGCCTCATGCACGCGACAAGCGAGCGAATCGGTCAGTATCGCCTCAAGCGGGTGATCGCCGCCGGCGGCATGGGCGTCGTCTACGAAGCGATGCAGGATCACCCGCGTCGCCCGGTCGCCGTGAAGATCATGAAGCACGGCGTAACGTCGCGATCCGCGTTGCGACGGTTCGAGTACGAATCGCAGATCCTCGCGCGGCTGCGTCATCCGGGCATCGTGCAGGTCTACGAGTCGGGCGTGTGCGAGTCGAGCGGCGAGCCGACGCCCTACTTCGTGATGGCCTACATTCCGAACGCTCGGACGATCACCGACTACGCCGACGAGCGCGGGCTCGACATGCGGGCGCGACTTCAACTCTTCGTGCAGGTCTGCGAGGCGGTGCACCACGGCCATACCCGGGGCGTGATTCACCGCGATCTCAAGCCGTCGAACATCCTCGTCGACTCCGGCGGCCAGGTGCGCGTGATCGACTTCGGCGTCGCCCGCGCCACCGATTCCGATCTCGCCGTCGCCACGCTGCAGACGGACGTGGGGCAACTGGTCGGCACGCTGCAGTACATGTCGCCCGAACAATGCGACGCCGACCCGCACGACCTCGACACCCGCAGCGACATCTACACGCTCGGGGTCGTCCTCTACGAACTGCTCGCCGGCGTGACGCCCTACGACGTGGGCGGCTCCCCGATCTACGAAGCGACCCGCATCATCCGGCAGGATCCCCCCACCCGGCTGAGCATGATCAACCGGCACTTCGGGGGCGATGTCGAGACGATCGTCATGAAGGCGATGGAGAAGGACCGCGAACAGCGCTACAGCTCCGCCTCCAACCTCGCCCTCGACATCAAGCGATATCTCAACGACGAGCCCATCACCGCCCAGCCGCCGAGCATGATCTACCACCTGCGGTTGTTCACGCGGCGCTACCGGCGGACAGTGATGGCGGCGTCCATCGTCTTCCTGGTGGTCGCGGTGCTCCTCGGCCTCAACATGGCGACCATGGCGCAGAATACGCGGCTCGCACAGGAGAACGAGGCCGCGGCCGAAGCCAACGCCGCCGCGCTGGCCGAAGCGTTCAGCCGCACGGTCAACAGCGCGACGTTCACCGATCTCATTGACGCGATCCATCGCGCCGACGCCGACATCGAGACGCTCGGGCCCACGCGGGCCAAGCTCAACCTGCTCGATGCGCTCGGCGAGCATCTGGCCGACCTGCCGGATCAGGCGGCCCCCGGTCCCGCCCTGCGTGAACGCCTGGCCCGAACCTGGGATCTCATGGCGACGATCTACGGCGGCGCCTCGAGCGGCGGCGTGCAGGACCCGGACCAGGCGGAGACCCTCCGTGATCGCGCGTACGAGGTCCGCTCGGTCGCGCTTCAGCAGTTCCCCGACGATCCGCTGCTGCAACTCGGCGCCGCGAAGAGCCATCGCCGACTCGGGGACCGGGCCCGGGATCTCGCGCGGCAGATCGACGAGGGCGCCGCGCCGCTGTGGCGCGAGTCCGACCAGCACTACGCCGACGCCCTGGCCTTGCTCGAACCGCTCGCCAGCGCGGAGCCCCCCGCCCCCGGCGTGGTGCGGGAACTCGCCATTCTCCGGGCCGACCAGGCGGACGCCCTCGACGCCCAGGGACGCGGCGACGAAGCGAACCGACTCCGCGAGGAATCGCTGCACCTGCGTCAAGTCCGGGTTGAGGCGAATCCGAACGATGTGCTGGCGTTGCGGGATCTCGTGCAGATCAACAAGGATCTCGGTCACGCCGCGTTCGGCGCGGGCGACCTTGACGCGGCCCAGCGTCGCTTCGACGCCGCGCTCGCCGGCCTCCGCCGCGTGTGCGAGATGGCGCCGGGTCGGCGCAATCAGCGCAAGCTCATGACGACGCTGTCGAACGAGGTGGCGACGACCGCCGTTCGGCGCGACGACCTGAACGCCGCGCTCCCGGCGTACGACGAGGCGCTGCGTCTGGCGGTCGATCTTCTCGATGAGGACCGGTACGACACCCAGCAGCGTCGCTCGATCTTCATCACGCTCGACCACGCGGCGAAGAACCTCCAGGCGATCGGCCGCCCGGCCGAGGCGCGTCGTCGCTGGCGGGTGATCACGGAATGGGCGTCGTCGGTGCGCGATCTTTCGCCGTTGTCGGACGCCGAGATCCGGATCGTGACCGCCGCCCACGAAGGAATGGTCACGTCGGAAGCGGGGTCGGACCTGCCGGCGGAGGACCGCCTCGAGACGATCGACGCCGGACTGACCTTCGCCGCGGTGACGCTGGCGGAGGACGGGCGTCCGGCGGCGATCCGCACGACGGTCAGCACGCTCCGCGACACGCTGCAGGCGATGCGGGCGACGATCACCAACGACGGATCATGACGCTGGCGGTCCGGTCCACAGGCTGAGCAGTTGCGCGAGGTCCTCGCCGTCCACGACGTCGTCGTCATTGAAATCGGGCGGACAGAAGCCCGGGCACGGCCCCCACGCGGCGAGCAGAATGGCGAGATCGGATCCGTCGACATAGCCGTCGAGGTCGAGGTCGCCGGGGGGATACGTCACGGGCGTCGAGACAAAGGAGGTCACCGCCGTGGAGTCCGGGAAGACGCAATTCTGATTGGCCAGGTCGACGCAGTTCTGGTCCCATTCGACGTCGCAGCAGAACGGTTCGATCGCACAGACGTTGATGCAGCACTCGAACTGACTGCACCCGGGCGTCCCGTTCGGGGAGAAGCACGAGCCCGCGGACGGCGTGCAGGCGCCGTCGAGCGCGAGCCCGGACAGTTCCGCGAACTCCTCGGTGACCGAGACCAGATCCTCGACGCCGTCGTCGTCCAGGTCCGCGGACGCCACGAAGAGCGGCTCGAGATCGGACCCGAGGGTGTCGGTCTGGGTGAGGTTCACGGTGCCGTTGATGAGGTCGTTGCGGATGACCGTGATCTCCCGCTGCTGCGTTTCCGGGTTCACCGCGACGAGGGCGATGTCCGCATCGTCATCTTCGTCCAGGTTGACCGCCACCGCCGACGTCGGGGTCAGCCCCGCCTCGAAGTCGGACCGGAGTCCGAAGGCGCCGCCGTTGTTGACGAAGAGGGAGATCGAATCGTCGAGTTCGTTGACGACGATGAGGTCCGGTCCGCCCGAGAGGTCGAGATCCGCGACCACGAGATCGGACGGCGACCCCGCCGACTCGTAGAAGACGGGCGCGCCGAAGATGTCCGGCCCCAGACCGCCGCCGATCTGCGGGATGATCGTGACAAAGGTCGCCGTCGCCAGTCCGACCGCGAGGTCGGTGCACCGGTCGTCGTCGATGTCGATGGGATCAATGAGAATCGGGCCGTCGACCGCGATTTGCTGGACCACCGCGAAGATCAAGCCGCCGGGTCCGGCCGCGTCCGACGCGGCGACCGCCTGCACGAGATTCGCATCGCGAGCGGTGACCACGAAGTCGCTCCGTCCATCCTCGGTGAAATCAAGCGCGATGACGTCGACCGGCGCGGCCCCGACCGGGACCACCGCGAGGACGTCCAGCCCGCCCCAGACGCCCGGACCGATCTCGAGACCGAGATTGTTCAGCACCCACACCGTCGCGTCGTCCGCCGCCGTCACCACCAGGTCGGGCAGGAGATCGTCGTCAAAGAATCCGACATCCAACGCCGTCGGATTCACGCCGACCGCGAACTGGAAGGTCTCGAAGAACCCGAGCCATTGTCCTTCCTCGTTGGTCCCCGCGTTGAGCAGCACGATCACGCTGCCCGGCGCGCCCGCGGCGGCGGCCGGGACGGCGAGGGCGATGTCGATCGTGCCGGACTGGTCGAAGTCGGCGAACGCCGCCTCCACCGGCACGCCCTGCACGAAGTGGCTCGAAGGACTCTCGAACTCGAGATCGCCGCCCAGCGTCGACACCTCCACCACGATCGCCCCCGCCCCGGCGTCTGCGTCCTCGTTCGAAACAAACAGGAATCGATTGTCGGGGAAGCCGCTGAACCGCGCGGCGGCGAACTCCCCGGTCAGTGATGACGACGCGGTAATGATCGGAAACGTCACGCCGACGTCCGGCAGAAAGTCGTTCATCAGCTCCACAAACAGCCCGCCCTGCACCTCGAGCGTCCCGCCCTGCAGAGCGCCGAAGTTCTCCTCGCCGGCGACGCCGACTCGCACCGATCCGAAGGCGCCGGACGCCGGCGGCGTCAGCACCTCGATCGTGCGCCCCGCCGTCTGGCCGAGATCGATCGTCCCTCCGTTGATCACGGCGTCCACGGCGCCCGCGCCCGTCAATCGTCCGCGGGGATGCAGTCGGATCGGGCCGCCGGTGATAATGGTCCCGGCCGTCGTCGCCACCTCGCCCCGCCCCGGCGCGCCGACATCGAGCGGCCCGGTGACGAGCTCCGCCTCGTCGTCCAGACGCAGCACGCCGACCTGATTCATCACGCCCCCGATCACGCCGCCCGTCTCGAGCATCACGACGCCGTCACGGAAGGTCAACTCGGCGCTCGGGACGCCGCGCACCGTCAGTCCCGGTTCGTCCTCGTCGACGTCGCCGGTGATGCGCAGCAGATCATCCACCGTGAGATCGGAGGCGCCGCCCTCGACCCGCAGCGCGCGGGTCTCAACCGCTTCATCGAGCGTGACGGCGCGCGGGCCCGGACCGCTGAACCGCGCCGAGTTGCGGAGGTCGGGCCCCGACGCGGGCGACCAGTTCATTCCGTCCGTCCAGAGTCCGTCGCCGGGACTGGTCCACAGCCGATCGCGCGGCGTCAGGTCGCGCCACAGTTCGACCACGCCGGCGTTTCGATCCGCGACCACCACGTCGAGGTCGCCGTCGCGATCGAGATCCCCCGCCACGAGCGCCGCCGGACGCTCGACCACGGCGTCGATGAGGACCGGAGCCACGGTAAAGCCGGGCCCGGTGTTCTGGTGCCAGCAGATGGCGCCGGGCAGCTGCCAGGCGGTGAGCAGGTCGGCGTCGCCATCGAGCTGGACGTCCGCCGCGATCAGACGCACCGGCGTCCCGGGTCCGCCGGGCGCGGTCTGGGCGCCGCTGAACCCGCCGCCGAGGTTCTCGAACCAGATCACTTCGCCGGTGCTGCGGATGGTCGCCGCGACATCCGGTTGCAGGTCGCCGTTGACGTCAGCGGCGACGACGTCGCTCACGAGTCCGCAATTGCTGCAGATCACGATCGGCTCGGAATCGAATCCGCCGCCGAGGTTCTCGAACCACGCGATGGTCTCGCCGTTCAGGTAGCACGCGATGAGGTCGAGATCGCCGTCATCGTCGACATCCGCCGCGTCAAGACCGCGGGCGTCGACGATCGACCCGTCGTCGATCACGAGGGGCGAGGCGAACACGCCGCCGCCCAGGTTCTCAATCCAGAGGACTTCGCCGCCCTGCAGCGCCGCCCGGGCCGCGACCGCCACGTCGATGTCGCCGTCCCCGTCGAGGTCCGCCGCGATCACCCGGGAAGGATCCACGATTCCCGTCCCGATCACGCTCGGTCGGTCATCGAAGACGCCGGCCCCGAGGTTCTCGTACCAACTGATGTCGTTGCTCTGCAGATCGCCGGCGACGATGTCAATGTCGCCGTCCCCGTCGAAGTCCGCCGCGGCGATGGTCACCGGCGAGCCGCTGTCCGACGTCACATCGTGCGTCGCCCAGCCATCGGCGTCGCCCCCGTTCTCGTACCAGGTGATCCGACCATCCTGCAGCGACGAGACGATCACATCGGGATCGCCGTCATTATCAATATCGCCCAGCGCGAGCCCGCGCGGCGATTCGAGCGCAGCGCTGATGAGCTCCCCCGGACCGAACTGCTCGACCCCCGACGCCATTGCCGACGCCGACACCGGCCCCGACGCCGCGCACGCCAACACCACACCGCCGAATCCACCATGGATACGCATGTTTTCTTCTCCCACTCAGTCCGAAGATAGAACGACGAACATCGATATCGTAACGGACATCGGACAGACCCGTCGGTCAACGCGACAAATCGCGGTGGCCGCCGCAGGACGGATCCACGTCGACCGGCGTCCGTCAGCGAGCGTCAGCCGTCAGATCCGGAAGCAGCACCAGCGGGATCCGGACGACATCCCCCTCGACCACATACACCAGATCCTCCCCGTCCGGCGACACCGTCGCGCCCCAGCCGTAGGGGATCGGCAGCCGGCGCGGCGTCGACCATCCGGCCTCGGTCCGGAACGCCGTGAACACCCCTGACCCCTCGCCCGGCTCCACACTGCGGGTGAAGATCAGGCGGGTCCCTTCGGCGCTGACGCACGCGCCGAACTCCACGCCGTCCACGGTGTTGATCGGCGACGGCAGCCGCTTCTCATCGGCGACCAGACCGTCGCGCCAGCGCGCCCGGTGCAGGTCGCCGTCGCGATGGAAGTACACGAGATCGCCCGGTCCGCGACAGAAGTATCCGCCGACAAAGCCCGTCTCGGCCGTGAGATCCCTCGGGGTTCCCCAAACGTCCTCTGACTGTTCATCGGTCCGTTCAACGACAAACGCCCGCCCTCGGCCGCCGTCGCCCCCACGTGTACAGAACAGGAACGTCACATCGTCAATGAAGGCCCCGTTGTACATCGCCGCGCCGAACGGCGCGGGTTCGGGCTCCAGCCAGACGCCGTTCCGACGCCGGCTGATCATGCCCGTCTGACGCGTCCAGTCATCCTCATACCGCGTAAAGAACAGGCGGCGGCCGTCCGGTGAAAACGATGGCGAACTCTCACCCGTGGCTCCGACGCTCACCGTCCCGGCGGCGAACGGAATCGGCAGGATCTTCGCCGCCGAGGGGATGGGTCCCGCGGAGGCGGGCGGCGACGGGCGTCCGGCCGAGCCCAGCGTGAGGCGACGCGTCTCGATCCGGTCCAGTTCATCGTTCCGGAACACGCGTCGACGCGTCCACCGGCCGAACGGATCCGTCGCGTCGATCTCGTATCGCGTGACCAGCTGCGCCTGCCCATCCAGTCGACGCCACGTGCGTCCGAGTTCATTGTCCGCATCGTCGTACCGGTAGATCTCCTCGCTGTAGCGACGCTGCGATCGTGGCGCGAAGTACTCCTGGTACACGATACGATGCGCGGCGTCGAAGTACTGCCGAAGTTGCCGACGCGGTTTCTCGCCCGGCGAGCCGTACAGCACGTCCTGCATACGTCCATCCGGCGTGGTGACGCCGAACTCGGCCGTCGGAGCCGCCGCGCCTTCGGTCCAGTACGCAGCGCGATCCGGAACCATGTGGTCGTCGAAATACACGCCGACCCAGCTGAGCGTAAGAACGCCGGCGGCGTTGCGCTGTTCCCAGCGAATCATCCGGCCCGCTTCGTCAAAATGCTCGGTCCGCACGCCCCGCCGCGCTCCCGGCGCCGTCTGATCGGCGTCCCCGGACGGGTCGAACTGATCGATCGTCGCCTGCAGCACGATCGGCGGTTCGGACGGATCCGCCGCTCCGCCGGGCATCGACAACGCGAGGGCCAGCCACGTGCAGACGATCATGCGTCGGTCTCCGCGCCTTTTCGTTCCGCCACGGAGGCGCCGTCAACGAGTTCATCCGTGGGATGACGGACGACGCGGTCGCCGGGCTCGAGACCTGACCGTACTTCGACCACGCCCGCGCCACGCTGGCCGATCTCGACGGCGCGGCGTCGGGCGTCGCCGTCAGCCAGCACGAACACCGCCCAGCCGTCGCCGAATCGGAACGCCGCGGACCCGGGGATCTGCAGCACCTCGTCCGCCGCCCACACGACGATCCGGGCCTCCACCCGGAAGCCGTCGCCGAGCGTGGTTCGTTCGTCGGCGGGGGTGATGAAGTCGGCGATCACATTGACCCGCTGCTCCTCCACGCCCAGCGCGGAGACCTTGGTGAACGCCGACGGTTCGACCCGTCGGACCACGGCCTCCAGCGGCGCCGGGCCGCCCCAGTGTTCGATCACCACCCGCTGACCGGGCCGAATCCGCACCGCATCGGTCGACAGCACGTCGACCACGATCTCGAGGTCGCGGGGATCCCCGACCTCGATCAGCGCGGCCCCGGGCTCGACGATGCTCATGCTCTCACGCAGCACCCGCAGAACGACGCCGTCGATCGGCGACACGATCGACATCCGCGCCCGATCCGAACCTTCCGTCTCCCCCCGTGCGTACAGGAGCGCGCTGCGGGCCGCCTCCAGTTCGTACTCGGCGATCTCGCGTCCGAATTCGGCGGAGCGGAGATCCTCCGCCGCCTGTCGACGTTCGGTCCGCGTCTGATCGAGCTCCCGGATGTTCGCGGCATCGCGCTCCGAGGCGTCGATGAACCGCGCCAGCTCCTGCTCCGCCAGTTCGAACGCCGCCCGCGCCCGCTCCACCGCGGCCCCCGCCTTCCGCACCGCGGCCTCCTCCGCCCGCACACGCGCCTCCGCCTCCGCCAGCGCACGCGCGTCGAGCAGGTCAGGATCAGTCGGTTCGATGACGGCGAGCACCGTCTCGTTCGCCGCGACCGGATCCCCGGGATCCAGTTCGATTCGTCGCAGGCGTCCGATCAGCGGACTCGACACCACGTACCGCTCCCGGATGCGGGTCCGCCCCTCTTCATCAACCGTCGCCTCCAGGGAACCGACCATCGCGGTCGCGACCTCGACCGGAAGCGGGCGGGGCGCCAGGGCGTACACGATCGCCGCGACCACGCCCAGTCCGATCAGGGTCACCACCAGCCATCGCAGCGCTTTTGTCATCCGCGTCTACTCCCGTGCTTTCAGAACCGAGATCAGGTCGAGGTCGTTGATGCGGCCGCGCACGATCAGGGCGGATGTCAGCGACGCCCCGAGCGTCACGATCGCGGCGTATCCGTAGGTCGACGGCTCGATGTGGAAGGGGATCCGGACCAGTTCCGACCCCGCCGCCTCCGACGCGGACCACGCGAGCCAGCGTCCCAGTCCGAGTCCGACCGGAATCGCGATCAGGGTGATGATCGCCAGCTCCCCCAACTGGATCGCCGCGATCTCCCGCCGGGTGAATCCGAGCACCCGCAGCGTCGCGAGATCCCGGCTGCGCTCCGACAGCGAGATCCGGGCGCTGTTGTACACCACGCCGAACGCAATGATCACCGCAAATCCGAGCAGAAACGGACGCATCAGGGCCAGACTCCGACTGATCGTCTCGCGGAAGTTCCGGATGATCGTCGCCTTCACGTTGACCGCCGCCACCCGCGGCGTCTCACGCAGCTTCTCAAAGAACCGCGCCTGGTCCGCCGGATCCGTCCGCACGTAGACGCCGCTCACGACATTCGGCTCCCGCATCAGCCGATTCATCTCCGCGCGGCTCATGTACGCCGACAACCCGGAGAAGTCGTCGATCAGTCCCGTCACCGGGACGGAGAACACGGGGCGTCGCCCTTCCAGCGCCTCCACCCGCACCGCTCCGCCGACCTCCACGCCGAGACGCTCCGCCAGCAGCGACGACAGCACGATTCCCTTCTCCGGCAGCGCCACCGGCCGGCCCGAGACATCGAGCAGGTGGTACAGCCCATCGGCCCGATCGAGACCGATCACCCCCAGCCGTCGCTCCACGTGCCCGCGTTGGATACGCACGGCGAGTCCACGGTGCGGCTCCGCCTCGAGCACGCCGGGCAGCGCCCGCACCGAGGACAACACCGCATCGTCCGTCTGATCGGTGAACGCGAGTTCGACGTCGTACCGCTGCACGCGGTTGAACTGGAAATCGAGCAGGAAGTCGACCGCGTCCTCGGTGTAGCTGCCGACCACGACGATCGACGTCGCCAGCGCGACGCCCAGGATCGAGATCGACGTCTTGACCGGACGACGCTCGAGGTGTCGCAACACCATCCGCGCGGCCGGAGACGCGATCCGGTGAAGGCCCGCCCGCTCCAGCAGCGTCGGACGAAACGACGGCGGCGCCTGCGGACGCATCGCCTCCGCCGGCGGCAGACGAACGGCGGATCGCACGGCCGAAATGACGCCGACCGACGCCGCCGCGACGCTCACGACCAGACCGAAGAGCACGACCCGCCCCCGCAACTGGTACTGGAAACTCGGAAAGTCGAAGAAACTCGCGTACATCGCGGTCAATCCGTTCCCCATCCACGCCCCCGCCGCTACTCCGACCGCGACCGCCAGCACCGTGATGAGCATGACGAAACCGAGGTAGTGGCGGGCGATCTCGCCGTCGCCGTACCCCAGCGCCTTGAGCGCGGCGATCTGCTCCCGCTGCGCCGAAACCATTCGGGCGAGGACCATGTTGAGCAGGAACG
This sequence comes from Phycisphaerales bacterium, assembly GCA_965227335.1. Lineage (GTDB taxonomy): Bacteria > Planctomycetota > Phycisphaerae > Phycisphaerales > SM1A02 > CBDDFV01. Next base: position 208,983 of record CBDDFV010000009.1, on the reverse strand, counting down.
CGGCGACGCCGAGAAAGATGATCGGCGTGATCACCACCATGCCGCGCAGCTCCCGAATCTCATTCTCGACGAACTGGTTCGAGACCTGGTCCGACCGGTCGTACGCGCCGAGTCCGCCGTAGGGCTCGAGGACGTCGTCGATCCGCGCGATGACGTCCGCCGCGCTCGCGCCCGGGGCCAGCCGAACCTGCACGTCGTTGAACGCCCCCGTCATGTCGAAGGCCGCCTCCATGTCGGGGCGGGTCATCCAGAACACGCCGAAGCGTTCATCCTCGGGCAGCACGGAGCCGGGTCCGATGAGGTAGATGTACTCCGGCGACAACGCGACGCCGGCCACGTGCAGCGATTCGAGCCGACCGTTCAGCACGACCTCGATGACGTCGTCGGGCCGCAGGTCGTGGGCGCGGGCGAATCGATGGCTCACGAGCACGTCGCGTCGGCCGCCCGCCTCCGGAAAGCGTCCCGTCCGCAGATGAAGTCGGCTCAGACCGCGACGTGGATCCGGCGGCAGCGACACGATCCGTCCCGACGCGGGCTCGCGGAGACCGGGGAGGTCGAGCGTCACCTGCTCCATGACTCGCGTCCGGACCTCCGCCACGCCCGGGAGCGTTTCGATCCGCTCCGCCGCCCGTTCCGGCGCTCGCTTCAGGTGGGCGAAGACATGGGCGAAGTTCGTCCGCGTGTAGTAGTCGTCGAGCGTGGCCGTCAGCGAATCAAGCATGCTGAGCGACATGACGAAGGTGGCCACGCCGCACGCCATGACGAGTCCGATCGCCGTCGCCTGCCCCCGCCGCGCGACGAGATCCCGCAGCAGTTTGACGTGGAGCGCCTTCACCAGGAGATCTCCCGGGCCGGAACCCGCGTCTCGTTCACCCGAATCTCGCCGATCTCGCCGCCCGACAGCGACACGACGCGGTTGGCCATGCCCGCGATCGCCGCGTTGTGCGTGATCACCGCCGTCGTCGTCCCCAACTCGCGGTTCACCCGCTCGATCGCCTCAAGGACGATGACCCCGGTCGAGGCGTCGAGCGCGCCGGTCGGCTCGTCGCACAGCAGCACGTCCGGACGCTTCGCGATCGCGCGGGCGATCGCCACCCGCTGCTGCTCGCCGCCCGACAACTGAGCCGGAAAGTGATCCAGCCGCGCCGACAGACCCACGATCCCCAGCGCCTCCTCCGCCGGCATCGGATCGCGGGCGATGTCCGTCACCAACGCCACGTTCTCCCGCGCCGTAAGACTCGGAATCAGGTTGTAGAACTGAAAGACGAAACCGACGTGATCTCGTCGGAACTGCGTGAGTGCGGCGTCGCTGTACGTCGTCAGATCGTGATCGAGATACTGCACCCGACCCGCCGAAGGCGCATCGAGTCCGCCGAGAATATTCAGCAGCGTCGACTTCCCGCTCCCCGACGGACCGAGCAGCACCACGAACTCGCCTGCGTACAGCGTGAGATCAACGCCTCGCAACGCGTGCACGTCCACCTCGCCGACCCGGTAGACCTTGGCCACGCCCCGGGCTTCGAACACGGCCGAACGGGCGGCGGCCTCGTCGACAACGGCGTTCGATGTAACGTGATCCCCGTCCATGATCGCATCCTACCGATGACCGTCGATCGCCGTGTCGCCGCCTTCACCCGAATTTCACCCCGATCGGACGCCGATCGCTCCTATCATGTTCGTGTCGGACGCCGCCGCGGCGCCCGCCCGTCGCTCTCACGCCGGAAGGAACGCTCATGCCTCGTTCGATCGCCGCCGCCCTTACCCTCGCCCTTGTTCTCGCCCTCGGCGCCGGCTACGCGCTCGGTCATTCAACGCGTGACGATTACCCCGTCACCTGGATGCAGCTCCCGCTGAAGTTCCCCGCCGTCGGCAACATCGAAGGCGTCCGCCAATGGCGGTTCGGACGCGTGGAGACCATCGAGCGCCACGGCGACAGCGACGACATCGTCATCACGCTCCGTACGGAGCGCGGCTCGGTCCGCCTCACCGGTCCGCGGGAACCGCTCCGCCGTCTCGCCGCGACCTGCGGCTGGGTGAGCGGCGACATGCGGCACATCGCGGGCCGACGCGACTACGTCGAGCGCATGATCGCCTTCGACGTCGATGCGGACGGACGGCTCATCGCCGCCTTGAGCCTCGAACCGATCAACCGGAGCGACAGCCGACTCGAACGGGCGTATCGCGGCCGACGCTGATCGCCCCGCGCGCCGTTCGCTCAGACCACCAGGCCGGGCCGCCGGAACGTGTGATCCGGCAGCACCGTCTCGATGGCCGGGTTGCCGAGATGCACGGCGACAAGCTCGCCGATCACGTCGCGGAAGTCCGTGGTGTGCAGCAGATCCCGCCCCTGATGAAGCTGATCCGGCGCGAGTCCCGGCCAGTCGGCGACGACCTTCCGCTCGCGACCGTCGCCCGCCGCCGCGCGATTCGCCCGACGCACCGGACCGCCCGTGAGCAGCATGCAGTTGCCCCAGCCATGGTCCGTGCCGCCCGTGCCGTTCTCCGCGGCGGTGCGACCGAAGTCGGTCAGCGTCACGACCACGACATCGTCGAGTCGATCGCCGAGATCGCGGGTGAACGCCGCCATCGCATCGCCCAGTTGCTGGGCGAGATTGCCGAACTGACCGCCCGGCCCCCGACCCTGGTTCGCGTGCGTGTCCCAGCCGCCAAGACCCACCTCCGCCACCTCGAGTCCGATGTCCGCCTTGATCAGACGCGCCACCTGGAGCAGCTTCCGCGCGAGCGGCGTCTGCGGATACGGCGCGGCGGGCTCGTACCCCACCCCGACCAGAGACTCCAGCTCCGCCATGCCGTCCAGCGTCGTCCGACCCGCCTCCGCCAGCACGTCACGCGCGGCGTCGCGATGCACCTCCGGATCCACCCCGTACGCATGCTCCAACGCCGCCTTCACCGACTGTCGATCGCCCCGGACATCCGGCATCGTCAGATCGTCCAGGCCCCGAATCGCATACGCCGGCGCCTGCCCCTGCAGAATGCGCGGCAGGGCGTCGCCGATCGACACCGCCCGGATCGGACCCCGACCCTCCGAGGTCGCCAGATGCCGGTTGAGCCAGCCGTCTGACGCCACCGTGTTGCCGACCAGCCCCGTCTCCCACGTGTCCTGCTCCTCGAAGTGCGACCGCGTGTTCTGGTCGTACCCGACCGCGTGCGCAGCGACCGCCACGCCCTCGTCGAACAACGGCGCCATGGCCCGCAACCGTGGGTGCAGGCCGAAGAAACCGTCGAGGTCGATCGCGGCGTCGTCGCGCCCGGCCCGCGGGGCGGCCACGCCGATGCCGGGCCGCAGCGACGCATACGCCGGATCGCCGTGCGGCGTCACGAGGTTCAGCCCGTCCGCGCCGCCGCGCAGGAAGATCACGACCAGCGTCTTCCCCCGCGCCACGACGGGTCGCGTTCGCGCGTGCACGAGGGGCGCCACACCGACCGGCGCGACGCCGAGGTACGCCGCCATCGCCCCGGTTGTTTTCAGAAAGTACCGTCGGGTCAGATCCATCGTGACGCTCCTCTGCGGGCGCGGGCCCGCCGCACGCGCTATCGTTGATTCGCTTCCGGCAACTGCGCGATGAGGACCGCGAGCTGCAGCGTCTGCTGATTGCTGTCGCCCTGCGCCTCGCGCAGAAACGCCAGGGCCGCCTCGTTCGATCGCGACCCGAGCACATCGCCGGTGAGTCTGATCGCAAACAGATCGATCACCCGCTGGCGCCATTCGTCATTCCTGAACGCCTGGGTGTACCGCTGCGGATTCGGCAGCATCGACACCAGTCCCCATTCCGCGTGCTTCGCCATCCGCCAGCGCTGCACCATGGCGTTCGAGTCGCTGTACGCCTCGTCCTCCTCCGGATAGCCGTCCGGGGTGGCGCGATCAAAGAGACCCGCCCCGCTCCGCTGCAGGAAGTCGCCGATCGCCCACGGATGATCCCAGCCGCTCGTCCGGGCCAGCCGCAGGGCGTACCCGAGCGGCTGCGCCATCCGCGTGTCCTCCATGCTCCCGAGGAACGCGTCATGCCGCGCGAGCGCAAGCAGCACGCGGCGCAGGTCGCCGCCCGTCGCGGCGAACTCCGCCGCGAGATCATCCACCAGCCCCGCCGGAGCCGGGACCGACACGTAATGCTCCGCCAGCTTCCGCGCGATGTGACGTGCGGTGTCCGGGTGCGCCGCGAGCGTCTCGAGGATGAACTCGATTCGGTCCGCTCGCGCCGCCGGCGACGCCGCGCCGAACCGCATCCCGATCACCTCGCGGGCGTCGCCGTCGTTCAGCCGCGGATCGAAGCGCGGCGTGAACACCCGCGCGAGCCGACCCGCCCCCCCGCCGTCGCCCTCCTGCGTCGCCGTCCACCCGGTCAACAGCGCGGCGAGGCTGGTCACATCCGACTGGTCGTACCGCCCGTCCACCCCCAGCGTGTGCAACTCCATGATCTCCCGCGCGTAGTTCTCGTTCAGACGACCCACGAAACTCTGATCCTGATCGAGATACCGCAGCATCGCCGGGCTCTCCGCCGACGCTCGCAGGAGGTCGCCGAACGGCGCGACGCCAAGGTCGACGAAGCGCCGGTGCTCCGCCCATTTTCGATCCGCCTCCGCCTTCCGAATCCAGGTCGAGAAGTGATTCTCCGCCCAGAGCACGAACCGCAGCCGGGCGGGATATCGCGTCCGCAGCCCGTGGTCGATGACCCGCCGCGCCGCCTCGTACGGGTTGCCGCCGTTGGCGAACCGCACGAGCGAGAGCCCGATCGCGGCGTGCTCCCACGGCTCGTCGAGATCCGCCGCGAACTGCGCTTCGAGCCACGCATCCACGCCGCTGATCAACGCGTCCGACGCGGCCCGCGGATCAGGCCCGTAGCCGAATCGATTCAGCACGTGCATCGTGCGGGCGAAGGCGGTGGGCGTCTCCGGGGCGTCCGCGGCGACGTGGATTCGCACCGGCTCCGACACGCCGACGTGTCCGGATGAATCCCGGGCCCGCACGCGAATCTCGTGCCCGCCGGGCGTCAGTGTCCGGGCCGCGAGCGGAAGGTACACCCGGCCGGCCAGATTGCGCACCGACTGTCCGAGCCCGATCGGCACATCGTCGAGGAGCACCTCGAACCCTTCGATCACGACGTCGTCCGCGAGATCCAGCACGATGGCGTCCGCCATGAACACGACCTGGTCGTTGGTCGGGTAGCGGATCGTCGCGATCGGCGCCGCGCGATCGTCCCGCGCGATCCGCTCGCGCAGCAGAATCGCCTGCAACCAGAGGTTTCGATCGCCGCGATTCGCTTCGTACTTGTCGTTGGTGAACGCGAATTCGAGCTGCTTTGGTCCCGGCGGGAGGTCGACCTCGCCGACCGGACGCGTGTTCCACCATGTCGGCGCATCGTACGTGCCGATGACGTCCACGCCGCGCTCCGTCCGCAATCTGATCTCGCCCACAGGCGGGCCCTGGAAGTGCTCGCCCAGGGTCTCGACGAACACCGCAAACGACCCGTCCAGATCATCGGGCAGGTCAAGCGCCACTGTCGTGTTCGAATTGAATCGCGCGGCGAAGCGTTCCTGCGGTCCGCGCTCGCTCGTCAGATGATCGCGGAGCGATGCGTCCCACCCCTCGTGATGCACGGTGTACCGTTCCATCCGCACGGGTTGTCGCGCGGGCGGGTCGAAGTCGGGAAACGTGATTCGCTGCAGCGGCGTCGACGCTTCGGCGCCTGACGCAAGCCGCGCAATCATCCGGACGGTGTTCTCGCCGCGCCGCCAGTGCGCGCCGTCGATGCGGAAGCGAGGCGCCATCGCTCGCTGCTCAGACACGGTCTCGCCGTTGACTTCCAGCGCGACGAGCGGCGTACCCAGGGGCGACTGTCGCGGATCGACGCCGGCCGCCCAGCACATGCCGCGCACCTCGAGCGGACCCGCCGCGGGGAGACCGTCGAGCGGCTGCATGAAGGCGATCCGCAGCGGCGCGCGCGCCGGCGCGAACGGTCCGTCCGAGGCGCCCGCCATACCGCCGCCCGCCATACCCATCATCCCGCCCCCCTCGCCCGCCGCGTTCATCGCGCCGCCGGCCATGCCCATCATCCCGCCCGACGCCGCCCCGTCGCCCGCCCCGGCGCCGACATCGACCCGCGCGATCTCAAGGCGGTCGAGACGCAGATTGCGGTCGACCTTCTGCGGCACGTAGAAATCGTTGGCGAAGTACGGCGTGAGAATCCGCCGGCCCGCTTCGAGCCGGATCGGCCGACCGACCGCGACGCGATGCCAGTCGTCCGCGACGAGCCGACCGTTGGTCACCGGCTCCTGCTGGCCATCCACGAACAGCGCGATCGTCGGCGGCGCGCCCGCCGCGCGACTGCCCGACGCAATCGCCATCATCTGGTACCACCCCGGCTCCTCAACGTCCACCGGCACGCAGACCGCGGGGAGCGACGCGGCGTTGCTGAAGTACGCCCCGCCAGATGCGCGGCGGTCGCGCCCGATCATCAGCCGGTCATCCGCGAAACGCTGCGGGCGTTCGATCTCAAAGGACGCTTCGGCCTCCATCGCGAGCAGATCCTCGCCGGGACGTACGACGCGCACCGTCACGCCCGCGCCCGCTTCCTCGAGTCCATCCGCCCGCCAGGCCAACGGCGTCAGCGTGAGCGGACCGACCGGGACCTCGTCGAGATCAATCGTGAAGGATGCGATCAGGTGCGGCCCGACGACCTGCGCGGCATCCGGCTCCAGCGTCCCCCCCACGCTCAGCGCGAGCGCCAGTTCGACCTTTTCGTCCATGACGCCTTCGGCCAGCGCGGACGGGTCAAGACGCATCTCGACACCGACCGTCACGCCGTCCCATACGACGGCGCCGACTCCCGGACCGACGATCCGGGGACGGTGACGAGCGGCGTCCGGCGCGCGCACAGGGACGACCTCCACGACGAGCGCGGCGTCGCCGATCGTGAGCATCGTTTCGCCAACCGACTCGCCGCGCACACGAACGAACCCGACGGACTCATCGGCCAGCACCGCCGCGGTCCGGGCGACAGACAGGACGGACGAATCCGCCACGTGCGACTCGAAGGTGCGATCCTCCCCGTCCGGATCGATCTCGAACGCGATGACGCGTGTCCGACCAACTTCCGCCACGGTGCGAGACGGAACGACGATCGACGACCGATCCCCCGCTGACGACCCGACGCCGGTCGCCGTCGAAGACGACGCGCCCCCATCCCCCGCGACGGTCAGTCCGTTCAGTACACCGGCCACGAGAACAACAAACAGGCGATGGATCATCGACGCACCTCCGCCGCGAGGATCGAACAACATCAGTATACGGGGACCTCGCGATCGATCGGCGCCGATTCACGCCGGAGCACGGAGGGGGGCGGGGGCGCCCAATCGACACGCGGCAGCCCTACCGTGCCGCCCCGACCGACGACGGTCATGGACGACGGTATCCGGGAGGGAATCGACCGTCACCGGCCCCGACGAACGGCCGACGAGCCGCCGTGCGTTTCCCGGTCGCGCTCCTCAGACGACATCCCCCATCTCCAGAAAGGCCACATTGGTGAACGACGCGTGCTCGATCAACTGCCTGACCGAGTCAGTGCAGAAGATCCACGCGGGGAACTCCTGAATTCGGAACACCCCCGCCACATCGTGAACCATGATCCCCTTGCCCGGCTCGCGCGGCCGATGCGTCATGATCAGGCTCCTGGTCTCGGGATCCCATCGGCTCCTCTTGTCTTCGACGCCGGTCGGGATCACGCATATGCCGCCGTCGCTCCGAGGCTCGGTCTGGAACGTCGACGCCGCGCGGTCCATCGCGGTCCATTGCGTGACCCATAGATCTGACAACGGGGCCTCGTCGGCGGTCGGGTTGCCGCGCGGTCGGGCGTTGCGCTCCCGAACCGGCCGCAGTTCCACGCCGTCCACGGCATGATCGACGATTGCGCGGCCGACGCGTTCCGACACCGCGATCTCGGAAGCGACTCCCGGCCAGACGAAATCAGAGAGAGGGCCGCTGCCCCGTTCCCACTCGATTTCCAGAACGCCCCATCGTTCCTCGTACTCGTCGCCCTGCCAGGTCCCGCCCACCCGGGTCGCGATCGCGTACGTCTGCGACACGGGGCTATGGAGTTTCCAGATCTTCATGGCCGCCATATCGCAACGCCCCAGACCGACCTTCGCATGATCTCGCCGCGCCGCGTCAGCCGGCGGCTCTCCTCGCCGGGTTCAAACATCGCCCGGACGAGACGCTTCCTTCACGCCCCCGCGTCGCCGCCCTGCACGCGGGCAATGTCAGTCCGGGTGTGTGAGTATGTCGGTCGATCTCGGAACGCGACGTGTCGGAGTCGCGGCAATCGCAGGAGCACGCTGAGATCACCGTCCACGATGTCTGTCGACTCCGTGAAGAGGAGACGCTCCAGATCCGTCAGGCCGGACAGCGGCGCGAGAGACTCGATATCGCCGTTGTCACGGAGTTGGAGGCGGCGGAGCCCGGCGAGGGCCGCGAGCGGGGTGAGGCTCCGAACTCCCCGGCACCCGTTGATCTCGAGTTCGCGGAGCTGATGAGCCGCTTCCACGCCTTCCAGTGACTTCAGTCGGCGGGCCCGTTCGATCGCGAGGAACCCGAGTTTCAGATCGCCGAGCCCGGCCAGCGATTCGAGCTGCGGACTCGCGAGCGTCAATCGCTCGAGGCTCGACATCCTGCGAAACGGCTCGAACGTCCGAGCCGGACATTGATTGATGAACAGCGTCCGCAGACCCCCATGGTCCAACACCGATGCGCCGGCGGGCCGCCATTCAAAGCTGCACGTCGTGAGCTTCGGCAGTCGGTCGAATGGGATGGTCGACCGACAGTACGTGAACAACTTCAACTCGCGAAGCGACTGCAGCCCGTCCAGGCCGCAGACCCGGTCGGTTGTCCAGTCGGTGATTCGCAGGACCCGCAGATCGGGAAACCTGTCGAGGAAGGAATAGTCTTCGCATGACCACCCGTCGGCATAGTTCAACTCCAGTTCGGCGACCCCCTGCAGATCAGGAATGAACGCGTCGGACCAGGAAGCGGTCATGCGGATGCATCGCCCGTCCGGCCCCTGATGTTCGATCCAGTTGGAGTCGGTCATTCGGATCCCTCGTTGAGCAGATGCCGGCGGTTCCTGCCAATCGGATTACGCCTGTTGTCAAGCACATCGATTCCGCCCAGTCTATCGATCAACCGCTGCTCAGCGATCTCCCGCTCGAGCCGACCGCCGCCAATGGGGATTCGAATCACCTCCTCGCCAGCGTTCAATCTGCCATCCCGGACATGGTCAGCGAGCCGACGCCCCATGTCGCCAGACTGACCGACGTAGAACTTTCCAGACACCGCCCGGAACACATAGATGCCCGCTGTAGCGTCATCGCCATGGTTGACGTGGCGCAACGGCGGCGTGAGGACGCCCGTTACTTTCGAGCCGACGCGACCGACTCTTGCCCCGAACTTGCCCGCCGTTACGAAGTTCCCCGCGATCGGGACCATCGCAGAAAGAGATAACGCAGCGAGACCAGGCCGGCCCTCAACCAGGTACAACACGCCGTTGATGCCGTCCGCCACCTCACCGAGCACCGGAATCATCCCGAGCCCGTCGAGGATGAGATGGTGAGGATCGTCGGACAGGATGATGATCGTCCAGAGCGGATGCGCGGGAGATCCGACCGCCTTTGGATGATCGATCACAATCCCAAACCAAAGCGGGTCCATTCCCCGCCGCGCACTGATCCCGATCATCCCCCGCCGCAACTCCGGCGCAACCTGATTGCGACGGCCGTGTCGGCTGATCCCCGATCCTGATCCCGCCCCCGCCCGACAGAGTCCATAGGGATCGACCGAGAACAGCGGCGCCGCCCCGACGTACGCGTACAGATTCGATCCGTCGATGTAACCGGCGGGATCGCGGCGAAGCCAGCGGCCCGTTTCCACATCCAGATGACGGAATCGCACGAGATACAGGCCCGCCGTTTCGACCCGCACATAACCGCAGAATCCGAAGATGTTGCCGCGCGAAGACAGGACGCCGTCGGGCAGCGCGGCGGCGACCTCGAGTTCGCTCACCATCGCGACATCGATTGCGTCCACATCGCCGTCCCGATCGAGGTCCGCATCGGCCCGGTAGTCAACCCCGCCGATCTGCGGACGAACGCCGGTCGTGGCGATCGCAAGGATGATCGATCGATCGACTCCGTCCCGATCGCCGTCGCCGTCAACATCGCCGAATGGATGATGCCTCGCTTCACCGTACGCACCGTAGTCCACCCGCTCGACCACGACGCCGGACGGGTCGATCAGATGCGTCACCGAGGAATTCGGATCCGTCAGCGCGTACAGCGTCTCGTCCCAGCCCGGAGCCGTCGTCAGGTCCGCGCGGCGCAGCACGAGATCATCGACGTGCCGGAGACCCCAGACGTTCTGGTACATCCGATCGACGCCGCCGGACACGCCGGGCGACCAGTGCTCGAAGACATGCTCCTCGACCACCTGCCAGCCGACGTCGTAGTACAGCACCCGCTGCTCGTTCAGGGCGTCCGCGCCATCGTTCGGCGATGCGTCGCGCTGCGCGATCGTGCGCCACATCAGTCCGTTGTAGGCGTACGCGCCGATCGTCCCGTTCGACGCGCCGAGTACGCGATCAACGCGGACGAGTCGGTTCCAGGCGTCATACACGAACTCGAGCCGCGCTCCGGACGCATCGAACAGCGTCTTCGAGGTCTGGTTCCCCGTCTCGTCGTACGCGAAGCCGAAGATGTCGCCGCCCCGAGTGACCTCCAGGAGTTCGTTCGCGGCGTTGAACACGCCGATGTCGGTCTCATCGGGACCGGCGTCGCCGTCCCCGTCGGCGTCGATCGTCGTCTGCAGCCAGTTGCCGAGCGCATCCAACGACCAGGTCCGGGACCCGGGACCGGACGTGAGGTCGACGCCGTTCCAGACGCCGCGCTCCGCTTCGATCAGACGGTCGAGACCGTCGTACCCGAGCAGCAGGTCGAAGGGCGTCGCCGCACCGGGCCGGTCGTCGATCCGCGAGACGGGGTTGCCGGCGGCGTCGTACGAGAACGCGAGCTCCACGATCGGAGGCCGATCCGGCGAACCGGTCAGCGTCGGATGCGTCGTGAGCGCGCCGTCCGCCCACGTGTGACGAACCACGCGTCCGAAGCGGTCAAACGCGGGATATCGACCGGTTGCGCGGCCGCCATCGTGAGCGAGCGAATGATCCAGACGTACGTCCGGGCCGACGTAATCAACGACCGCCGCGCCGCCCACGCCGAGGTACTCGTATCCGACAAGGTCCGCCCCGTCGAAGCGCAGACCCTGCGGCCGCGAGACGATGTCATTGACGGCGACGGACGTTCGCTCCTCGAACGGCCCGTACACGAACTCGAGCGTCGCGCCGTTCGGGTAGGTCACCGCGGCCGGCCGATGACGGTTGCCGCCATCCGCGGCCTGCGTGTCCATCGTCACCCACATCGTCCGCGTGCGCGGCCGGGCCTCCCCCGCCGCGTTGAGCGTGTCGTCAAAGTGATTCTGGTGCAGCGTCGCCAGCCCGCCGAGCGGATCGAACGCCGCGGTCACCGCGTTCGCCACGCCGAACTGATCGTGCGATCGGATCGTCACCTGACGCACGCCCACCTCGAAGGCGGCGGTGATCTTGCGGATCCGATCGTCCACCCCCGGCCCGAAGTCCGTCACCTCGTCGGCGACGAGCCGACCGAGCGCATCGTACGTGTACGCGTGCACTGTTCCGTTGGGGTCCGCGGCCCGGATGATCTCACCCAGACGGTTCGCTCCGACCGCATAGGTCGATCCGTCGGGATAGCGGACGCCGGTCAGCACGTCATCCGCGTTCAGAAGCGATCCCGCCTCGTCGCCGACCGCAGCGCCGTAGAGATACTCCGTGAGCTGATCCGTCGACTGACCCGCGGCGTCGAACGCATGAGCGATGCGTTTCCACGGGGCGCCGTCGCCGCGCAGAACGGTGCTCGTGATCCGATCCTGATCCGGGGCTGCGGCCGTCGCGCCGGCGAAGGACCAGCGGGCGTCGGCGGGATCCCAGCCGATGAGCGTGGCGTCGTGCCAGTTCTCCGCCACGCCGATGGTTCGGTACGCATCGTCGTAGAAGAACTTCGTGCGCCGGCCCGCCGTGTCGACGACGTGATCGACCCGCCCCACGCCGTCGTACGCGACACGGTCGACGATGAACGTCACGCCGGCCCCGGGCGTCGCGTGGTCGGGCGGATCGGCCTGATCGACGCTCGGGGCGGCGCCGCCGGCGACATACCCGTCAGGGTGGTTCGTTCCGTACTGGACGGCGCCGACGACGCGATTGAGGCCGTCGTAATACGACGTGCCGTACGCGGCGATGGCGAACACTGTTTCCGGTCCGCTGAGTTCGGACAACCGGCCGACGAGATCATCCGGCGCATCGTGCACCCGTCGCCAGCGGGTGACCAGATCAATCATCCCGACATGCCGGTCCGACGCATCGGTGATGAAGCGGGCGTGATGCTCCTCGAGGACGCGATCGCCGTCGAGATTCGAGGCGTGAAGACCATCATCGTGGACGTCCGCGTAGGCGCCCGGGTCACCCGGGGCCCCGTCCCCGCCGCGATCCGTGATGAACGCCGCGACCAGCCGCCCCAGCCCGTCGTACGTCGCCTTGACGCCCGCCGCGTTCGGCCCCCACCGCCCCACCACCCGTCCCATCGCGTCCCGCCAGGTGTGCGTCTCGAGGAACGCCGGCGACGACGACGACGGATCGATCGCGATCCGCTCCCGGTACGCCAGGCCGCGCTGCCCGTAGCCGACCTCGGCGTACGAAAGACGGTCGCCGAGCGATGGCGGGCGGTCGTCATCGCTCAGCGCAACGCACGAGGACCGGCTGATCATCCGATCGAGATCGTCGTACGCGAAGAACGCGTGCGGCGGCGTGTCGTTGATCACCTTGACGAGCCGGTCGCGCCCGTCGTAGATGTAGCGGGTCGTCCGATCTCCATCCCCGCCGCCCGGATGCAGCCGCGCTTCCGTCAGCAGACCGTTGCCCGGATCCCCGTCGTCGTAGACATACGAGGCGACCGTCGCCAGGTTACCCACCGCTTCCGCATCCGTTCCGACCTCGATCATGATCACGCGGTCGGCGCTGTCCCACGTGTAGCGGGTGACCGTGCGCTCCGACCGGTCGGGATCCACATCGACTTCGAGATGGTGTTCCGTGACCGTCGCCACGCGGCCGAGATCGTCGTACGCATACGCCGTCTCGAGAAAGCCGTCTTCGACGAGCCGCGTCCAACGACGGACCGCCTCCAGCTGACCCCCCGCGTTGCGCTCGTGGGTGACCCGCGCGACTTCCTGATCGAGTTCGAAGGGATAGTCCCGAAGCGCCGCGTAGGCGCCGTCGGCGGCTGACGCAAGCGAGAAGTCGCTCATCCGCACGATCTGTCCCGCCGCGTTCGACCACGTGACCACGGCCGGCGCCGCGGGATCACCTTCATTCACGGGCGGCAGTTGGACCACGGTCAGGAACACGCCGCCCGGATGGAGCGGGTCCGCGCGCAGTTCGCGCACCGTGTGCCGCGTGATCCCGCCCGGACTGGTGCGCGTGATCTCCCGACCGAGCGCATCGTACGTCCGCATGTACTCGAGCGATCCGCCGTCCGCGTACCGTCCGCTCCAGTCTCCGGGCGTGTCCTCGGTCAGCGCGTCGAGTTCCGGCGTCGGCGCGGCGTTGTAGACCTCACGGATGACAGCGCCGCAGCGGGGATCGAACTCCCGGTGCACCAGCACGCCGTCGGGGCCGCGCATCCAGTGCGGCCGCCCCCCGGCGTCGTAGAGCGTGTACGTCTGCAGCCCGCCGCCCGGACCGTTCTCCGCCGGTCGATCCGCTTCATGGCTTGCCTCGATCCATCGGATCGCATCGCCGTTGTAAAACCCGTAGTCGTACTCGGTCGTCTGACGACCGTCCTCGCCGGCTGACTCATCCCAGACATGTTCGACGCGTCGGAGCAGATGCGGCCGCTGCGGCGTTCCTGCTCCCCACACGTACCGACGAACGAGCGCGGGGGCGCCCGCCAGACCCGATTGCACTCGAACTTCCGTCAGACGATCGTTCTGATAGGCGTAGGTATGGATGGCGCCGCGATCGGGCTTCGCGACGTAGGTCGGGGGCGTCTGCAGATTCAGCGCGGGCGCGTAGCTGGCGGTCGCGGCGGGCGTGTGGACGGCCCATGGATAAGGATCCTGAATGGCGAAACCGGGACGCTGGTAGTCAAAGTGCGTGACCCACCAGGCGTTCGCATCGGCGTCCACGCTGACCGCCGCGTTCTCGAGCTGATACATGGGCACGTCGATGATCTGTCCATTGCACGCGACCTCCACAAGCCGCAGCCGCGAGTCGTAAATGGTCGTCCGATACGGCGACCAGTCGTCGCCGGAGCCGACGGCCTTCTCGATCCGCAGACTTCGGTAGTCGTAGAAGGCGCCATTGGCCCCGGACTTGACGACTGCGTAGGACAGCCGCGTCTCCCCGCCGCCGCCGCCGGCGCAACCGCAGCCGTGACGGAGGATCTGCCACTTCACGGTCCGGGTCTGGGAGGAATAGTGTGCGATCACCTTCGCCGCGAGGTCCGCCACCCGCAGGTCGCCGCCGCCGTCGTCGGCGTCGCCCCCGTCCGGTCGCGTGAGCAGCGTCGCCGCGTGTGTGTCGATCGGCGTATCTGCGGCGCGAGCCGCCGCCTCGATCTGCGCGGGAGCAATGACCATCTTGAGCGTGTGATCCGGACCGCCCTCGCCGAACACGCCGTCGTCATCCGCATCCCCGGGGCCGCCGTCGCCGCCGTACTCGGTGTGATAGCGATAGTGCGTGTAGCGGGGGAAGTAGATCGGTGTGTCGGGCGAATCGAGCCCCCCGTCCGAATCGCGATCGACGCGGACCTCCGTCACCACCTGCACCAGATCCCCCGGCCGGCCGACCGCCGGATCGTGCACCGCGGGATCGAAGTAGGTGTACGTGACCCGCTGGAGCGGGGCCGCCTCGCCCGCCGCGATCACCCGCGCCTGCCCGAGCCGACCCTCGCCCGGCGCGCCGTCGGGGACCCAGGTGAATTCGACATCGCCGATCGAGACGCCTGATGCATCAAGCAGCGCGACCCGCATCAGATCGCCGCCCGACCAGTGAAAGTCGCGCCGGTGGCCATGCACGTCCTCGACCCGCAGGGCCCGCCCCCGGGCGACCACGCCGCCGACGTCATGTCGGCTGTACCACGCCGTCCACGCCCCCGGCGTCGTCACGACGTACGTTTCGAACGGGACCCCGTCGATCGTGATCGCCGGTCCGATCGTGATCGTCTGGTCATCGGCCCCGGTCGACGTCCAGGTCGTGGGGCCGCCGAAGAAATACAGCACGGATCCGGCGGGCGTCGTCAGCCCCAGCACCGTGCCGCCGCAACTCGGCTCGAGGACGGACAGTGTCTGCGTGACGTTCAGCCCCCAGCCGACCCCCGCTTCGCCGAGCAACCCGTTCCCGATCGTCGTGCGATAACTCGAATACGCCCGCGTCAGCACGAAGTCACGCCCCGGCAGCGGAACCACGAGATCCGCCGCGGCCTCGACCTTGTAGCCGTGAACGAGATCGACGGGATTGGGCGTGAAGTTCGGCCCGCCGGGACCGGGACCCGACACGCCGTCGCACATCGAGGGCGGACCGGGATCCTGCACCGGCGCGGCGGGCGGTCCGGGGAGCGGCGACCCGCAATCAAGCCCCAGACAGATCTCCTCCCCGCCGTCGCCCGATCCGATCGGCGGGAGCAACGGCGGCCTCCCGCAGTTCAGTCCCATGCACGCATCCGCCCCGCCCGGCGGCGCGAGCGGCGGCGTCAGATCCGAAAACTCAGGACATCCCACGCCCGCGCAATGCGGCTCTCCGCCGCCCGGATTCGGCGGGGGCGGCGACGGACGCAGCGGCTGCAGCAGCGTCGGACACCCCGGTCCCGCACAATGATCCAGCCCGTCGCCGCGCTCGATCTTCTCCATCCCGCCGTGCGGCCAGATCGGGACGCCGGCGCAACCCACGCACCACACGAGCGGCGGCGCGTACGCGTCCGGCGCCGGCATCCGGAACTCCCGCACCGGCACGTACTCCGGCAGACCGTCCGGCGGCGGCGTCGGCGTCGCATCGACCGCCAGCGCTGCGCCCGTCGCGCCGCCCAGCGCGAGCATCGTCACAGTACACCAACCGCCCATCCGAAACGTCGTCGTCGTCGGCATCACACACCCTCCGCCGCGCGAACGCGGCGTTGCAACCGGATAACGATCGCGCGGCGTTCGTCCCGGCGTCTTCATGAACTTGTCGGATCCCCGGCGGAATCCCCGGACCTGATCACCTTGCCGCGCATCGCGGCGATGTCAATGTCGAGTCCGGAAAGAAACGCGCGAATTCTCGCCGGACCGCGGTCAAGACGGCGCGCGCACCATCAAACTGGATCAATGCACGACCAGTGTGCGCACATCGCAACGGCGCACGGCGTTCAACCGATGACGCACGCCGCCGCGTCGCGCTGCGCACATCTTCACGCCCGACCGCCGCCTTCCTCCAACCCCGCACGCGCAACCTCGCGCCAGTCGCAGTCCTCGTCCCGACGGCGACCTCGCTCGGGTTCGGCATCGCCCTCGTCATGCCGAGCATCATGTTCATCGCGCCCTGCGCCGATCAGGTCGTCGAGGACGTCGCCGCCACGAGACGAAAGGTCCGCCGGCTCCTCGGCAGGACGCCGATCTCATCCAAAACCGAAGGCGCCGCCGGGCCCTCCATGACATAATGACCCCCATGCCCAACCTCTTCAGTCCCCTCGAACTGCGCGGCGTCACGCTGCCGAACCGCATCGCCCTCTCGCCGATGTGCCAGTATTCCGCGAACGACGGCTTCGCCAACGACTGGCACGTGAGCCACCTCGGCGCCCGCGCCATCGGCGGCGCCGGTCTCATCCTCACCGAAGCCACCGGCGTCGAGGCCCGCGGACGCATCACCCCCGAATGTCTCGGCGTGTGGAAGGATGAACATATCCCAGGGCTGAAACGCATCACCGACTTCATCCGCGAGCGCGGCGTCATCTCCGGCATCCAACTCGCCCACGCCGGCGTCAAGGCCTCGCGACGACGACCCTGGCACCCCACCCCCAACGCCTACGTCCCCATCGAGGACGGCGGCTGGATGCCCGTCGGACCCGTGGCGAAACGATTCCGCAACGACGGGCCCGTGCCCCACGAGTTGTCAATCGATGAGATTCGCGGCGTGCGGGAGTCCTTCCGCCAGGCCGCGCGACGCTCGGTTGAAGCCGGCTTCGACGTGATCGAACTCCACTTCGCCCACGGCTATCTCGGCCACAGCTTCCTGTCGCCGCTGATGAACACCCGCACCGACGGCTACGGCGGACCGTTCGACCACCGCATCTCATTCCTGATGGACACCGTGCGCGCCGTGCGAACGGTCATGCCGGACGACATGCCGCTGCTCGTTCGTCTGTCGACCACCGACTGGGATGAAGACGGCTGGACACTCGACGACTCCGTTGAACTCGCGAAACTGCTGCAGCCCGCCGGCGTCGACTTCATCGACTGCTCCACCGGCGGCGCGTCGCGACGCTTCCCCGTGCCCGTCGGCCCCGGCTACCAGGTGCCGTGCGCCGAACGCATCCGACGCGAGGCGGACATCCCCACCGGCGCCGTCGGCATGATCACCGAGCCTGAACAGGCCGACACGATCATCCGCAACGGTCGCGCCGACGTCGTCCTCCTCGGCCGCCAGATGCTCCGCGAACCGAACTGGCCGCTCCGCGCGTGGACCGAGCTCCGCACCGATGCGAAGCCGCCGCTCGCGAAAGAGTACACGTGGGCGTTGTCGGAGACGCGGAGTCGGGACTGACCCATCCGGCCGGCGCGGTCACTCCGCCAGTTGACGCAGCGCCTCATCCCGCAGAAAGAACCGCCGCTTCGCCTTGCTCGTCGCCCCGAGACGCTCGTAGAACCGGATCGCGCCGTCGTTCTCCGTCGGCGCCTGCCATTGGATCAGCGTGCGCCCCGCCTTCAACGCCTGCTCCGCCATCGTCTGCATCAGCCGACGCCCGACGCCCCGATTCCGCGCCGCGGGATCGAGATACAGACAGTCCATCAGCACGTACTCCGTCGCGTTCCAGGTGGACGCCTCGCACGTCCAGCTGATGTAGCCGCACAACTCGTCGCCCGTCGCGGCGACCCGCACGTGCAGGCGCGGCGTCGGCTTGAACAGCATCTGCGCCAGCGCGTCGACCTTCCCCGTCGGGTCGTAGTCCGACTGCTCGTACGCCGCGTGCGCTGCGCACAGACCAACGAGTTCGGGCAGGTCATCGCGGCGCACCGCGCGGATGGTGATCTCGTCTGACATCAATTCGAGTATGACGACCCGTCCGCCCACCGGCAAGACGGCGCCGCCGCGCACACGCCGCGACGCCGTCCCCCCGATGATGACCATCGATCACGGAGCGCACGGTCCCCACGCGGCGAGCAACCCCGCAAGGTCGCCCGCGCCGACGACGCCGTCGCCGTCAAGATCCGCTGCGCACCCGCTGCACGACCCCCAGGCCGCGAGCAGTCCGGCGAGATCAGCGCTGTCGACCGCCCCGCTGTCGTCGACGTCGGCGGGGCAGACGGCGAGCAGTTCGTCGATCCTGGCCGCCCGCCACGCCGCGAGCGCTTCCCACGGACCGTTCAGGACCATGTCGTCGTAGTCGATCCCCATGCCCTCGAAGTGAGCGCGTTCGCCGGGGTACTCGCAGCCGACCAGCCAGTCCGCCGGCTTGCGCAAGGCCGACGGAATCCCGTCAGGGTCGTCGTGACAGTACATCTCGTCCGCCATGCCGGCGCCGCGCGGCTTGTCGGGGCTGTTGATGAACGCGGCGATATCGAGCGCTTCCTGATCGCTCAGCGTCTGCGGTTCATCGAAGGGCATGTGCTTCTGGACATACGCGGCGAGCACCGGCGTGCGATAGAACGCCGCGCCCTTCGAGTACCCGTCCTGAAGGCCCCACAGCGCCGGCACGCGCGGCCGCTCCTCGCCGACCCGGTACTCGCCCTGCCCCGGCGCATCCTCATCGTGACACTCAGCGCACCGATTGAAGTACAGCGACGCGCCGTTCACGGGATTCGCCTGCATCGCGGCGACCCCTGGAATCACGGGCAGTTTCGGCCCCGCTTCCGGCGGAAGCAGCGTCCAGTCCGCCCGCATGGCCGGATCAATCACGCCTTCCGACACCCAGTGAATGTAGTTCACCAGCGCGACCATCACCGGATCGTCCTTCTCCGGCGCCCGCTCTGCATTCATGCAGTTGCGGAAGCAGTCGATGACTGAATCCTCGAGATCACGGTGGTACCCCAGCGGACGAAAGTACGGACCGAGACCGGTGTCGGGATCCGGCTGGTACTTGCTCGGCGACTGATAGACCGGCGATCCGAACGGCACGTGACCGCCCGTGAAGTGACAACTCGAACACGCGGTCACGGTCGTGACGTACGGCTCTCCGGTGTCCGGATACGCCGTGTTCCCGTCGGGACCGAGGGTCTCGCTCGTATGGTGGATGTAGAGATACCCCAGAAACACCCCGGGCGGCGCCGTGTCGATGTCCCGACAGTCGAACCACGCGCTCATCGCCTCGCAGTCCGGCTCGACCAGATCATGACCCTCGAACTCCAGATCATCCGCCGTCGCGACGCCGGCGATCACGCCCAGCGCGCACGATAGATACAACGCAGCTTTCATCCGTTTGCTCCTTTCGCAGGGGATCCAGCAGACTCAGGAGACAGAGCCCCGCTCGAGCCGACCTGATACGTCGCCCTCAAAAAACCCGGCGGACCGACCTCGTCTGCCGCGCAAGTTCTGCCGAACCCCCGTCTCACGCTCCGCACGCCGGGACGAACCGACGCTGATTCCGGCCGACGCCGCGCTCTGTCCCACGCCCGCGTCATCTTCGGTCGATCGCGGGCCGATAGACCACGCATGAGCGCATCCCCCAGCCCGTCGCCCCTCGCCTCCCCCACCCTTGACCACGCCGACTTCCCGGAAGACGGCGGGCGCCTGGTGTTCGTCATCGGCCCGTTTCGCGGCGGGACCACGCTGCTCCGCAAGATGCTCGACAGCCATTCGGCGCTGTACAGCCCGGCGGAAACCTGGTTCCTGCTCCCGCTGCTCGAACTCTGGAACGGGCGGGGCACGGCCGAGGGCTACGCGCCGTCCCAGGCCGCCGCCGCTCTCCGGCAGCACCTCGCTGAACCCGGCTTCCTCGACTGCTGCCGCGCCTTCGCCGCCCGCTTCTACGGCCGCAGCCTCCCCGACCCGAATCAACTCTACGTCGACAAGACGCCGCTCTACCTCGCGATCGCCGACGTGCTGCCGACGCTCTTCCCCGCCGCTCGATTCATCGTGCTCTCGCGCGAGCCGCGCGGCCTGCTCTGGTCCCGGGCGAGCTGGCGTCACGCGGGCAACCATGACCCAGCCGCCCACGTCGGCGGGGTCGCCCTCGACATCCAGCGTCTCGCGAACTTCCTGCACATCGCCGGCGACCGCGCGCATCACGTGAGCTACGCCGATCTCTGCCGCACCCCCGAATCCGCCCTCAACCACCTCACCGCCTTCCTCGATCTCCCGTTCGAGCCGTCGATGCTCGAGTACGGACGCCATGGCCACCACGAGGGGTACGGCGATGAGAAGTCGCGTGAGCATTCCCGTCCCCACGCCGATTCCGTCGAACGCTGGCGCACGGAAGCGAATCTCTCCGACGAACTGCAACGCGACCTGTTTCATCGCTGCGGTCCCGCCGCGCTCCGACGCCTCGGCTACGACGGCGACGGCGCCGCGACCACGGTCGCCGTCCCCGCCCCCCGCCCGACCGGCGGCGACGGACTCATCGCGTTCATGCACGAAGGCACGAACTCACGCGATCATCTCGTCGACTTCGTGCGCGGCTTCGAACAGGCGGGATGCCGCGTGCGGCGGGTCGAACTCCGCGACATCCACGAACAACTCATCCACGAAACCGATCCCGCGGGCTTCCTCGTCAATACGGTCGCCGGACTCGTCCGCGAGCACGGCGCGGCGGGCACGCTCGCCATGTGGGCGAACGGCTTCGCGGGCTTCCCGACCGCCCGCATCGACGGCGTGGCCCGCCCCGTCTACGACGGCGTGGGGATCCCTCATCTCGCCTTCTGGCTCGACGCCCCCCACTGGGTCTACCAGGGCGACTTCGGATCCAGCCTGCTCGGCGGAACCGCGTGCCGACACCTGATCAACAACCTCGGGACCGGGGCCGAAATGGCCGCCATTCTCGGCTTCTCCAACGTCATCGCCGAACCCTACGGAATCAACCCGGAGACCTTCCGCCCCGCTCCCGACGTCGATCCCGAGTTCGACCTCGTCTTCTGCCTCGGGCCCGGCGATCCGCCGCCGACCGAACGCATGCGGGCCGCCCTCGACAGCGACGATCCCGATCATGATGAGATCCGACGCGACGTCGCCGACGACGTGCGCACACGCTGGCGCCCCGCGCTCCTGCGCGACGCGGCGGACCTCTCCGACGATGTCCACGACGGGATCTGCGCCGTGCTCGAACACCTCCTGCAGATCCAGCTCGAAGCGAGACACACGCCGATGGCCGAGCGGCTCAAGACCGTCATCGAACGCGACGCATCGCTCGGCGCGCCGCTCGCCGCGCTCGTCAACCGCCCGGGCCTCTGGGTCACGCTCACCGCGACACTCCGACGCGTCGAGCAGTGGGAACGCTCGTTCATCTTCACCTGGCTCGCCCGACGCTTCCGTTGCGCCGTCTTCTCAAAGCCGAACCTGGACGCGTGGGACTGTCCCGCGGAACGACTGGGATGGGTCGGACATGACCAGCAGTCCCACGCGTACGCCCGCGGACGCGTCGCCCTCAACGTCATGCGCTGGCAGGACGACATCGGACTCAATCCCAAACCGATGGAGATTGCAGCGTCCGGCGTCGCGGCCCTCTGCCAGCATCGAGTCGGGCTGGATGATCTCTATTCGGTCGGCGAGGAAATGCTGGCGTTCAACACGGCCGCAGAGGCGGGCGCGCAATTGCGCGGCCTGCTCGACGACGAGCCGCGCCGCCACGCCGTCGCCGAAGCCGGCCTCGAACGCACCCGACGCGATCACACGTGGGCGAAGCGGGCGCAGCGGCTGATGCCGATGATCACGTCGGGCGTCTGATTCAGCGCAGGGCGGCGGATGGATCGGTCGAGTGCGGCGCGCCGGAGCCGCGGAGCGTGTCTCGCGCCGACGACACCCGACGCCGCGCACCCTCCGGCGTGTCGCCGAGAGCGGTCAGATGCCCCATCTTGCGTCCCGGACGCGCGGCTGTCTTGCCGTACAGATGCAGCGCCACCGACGGGTGGGCCAGCACGCCCGCCCAATCCGGCTCGCCGTCCGTCCACAGATCGCCGAGCAGGTTCGCCATCGCGGCGGGCTGACGCAACGTCATCGGGGCGGGCGGCAGGCCGCACATCGTCCGGACCTGCTGCTCGAACTGGCTCACCGTGCACGCCTCGATCGTCAGGTGCCCCGAGTTATGCGGCCGTGGCGCGAGTTCGTTCACGAGCAGCCCGTCCGCCGTCACGAACATCTCGACGCAGATGACGCCGACCAGGTCCGCCGCCTCCGCCGTCGCCCGCGCGAGATCGGTCGCCTCCCGCGCCAACGCCGGCTCGAGCCCCGCCGGGGCGACGGAAACATCCAGGATGTGATTGACGTGATCGTTGCGGATCGGTCCGAACGTCTCGATCGCGCCCGAGACCGACCGCGCCGCCAGCACCGACACCTCGCACGCGTACGTCACCCACGACTCGCACAGCGCAGCGTCGACGTTCAGGCCGCGCCACGCGGCGTCGCCGTCGTCGCCGGGATCGAGCCGCGCCTGCCCGCGTCCGTCGTACCCGAGCCGCGCGCTCTTGAGGACCACCGTGTCGCCCAGACGCTCCCGGGCCGCCGCGACGTCGGCGGCGGAGCGCACCGACGCA
The DNA here is from genome assembly GCA_965227335.1 of Phycisphaerales bacterium. GTDB lineage: Bacteria > Planctomycetota > Phycisphaerae > Phycisphaerales > SM1A02 > CBDDFV01. The sequence continues at coordinate 185,924 of CBDDFV010000009.1, read as the reverse complement.
TGCGGCGCGCACGGCAGACCGTGGGCGTCAAGAAACGCCCGCTCCAGCAGCCGGTCCTGGGCCGGCGCCAGCACGCCGGGGCCGGGACGGACCGGTGCATGCTCGGACGCCAACTCCGCCGTGCGCACGGGAACATTCTCGAACTCGAGCGTCAACGCCTGACAACGTCGGGCGAAGCCGCGCACCGCGGATTCATCGTCAAACGGCGCGACGACGAGTTCGTGCGCGGCGTCGCCGGCCGGACTGTCCGCGGTCGGCGAGAACACGATCACCCGGTACCCGAGCCGCATCGCCGCCTGCGCAAACATCCGTCCCAGCTGCCCGCCGCCGAAGACGCCGAGCGTCGCGCCGGGAAGGACGGGCGGCGCGACGGTCATCTCAGGACAGCTCCGACGACAGCGCGGCCTGCGCCTGTCGTTCGTGGTAGGCGTCCAGCTTCGTCGCGAGCGATTCGTCGTCTGACGCGAACATGCGCACGGCGAAGAGCGCTGCGTTGCGGGCGCCGGCGTCGCCGATCGCAAACGTCGCCGTGGGCACGCCGCCCGGCATCTGCACGATCGACAGGAGCGAGTCGAGCCCCTGCAGCGCCCGGCTCTGCACCGGCACCCCGAGCACCGGCAGCGTCGTCCACGCCGAGACCATCCCGGGCAGGTGGGCGGCGCCGCCCGCCCCCGCGATGATCACCCGCAGTCCGCGACTTCGAGCGTCTCGGGCGTACTCTCGCATCGTGTCGGGCGTGCGGTGGGCCGAGACCACCTTCGCCTCGTACGCCACGCCGAACTCGTCCAGTATCTTCGTCGCGTGCGACATGGTCGGCCAGTCGCTCTGGCTGCCCATGATCACGCCGACGAGCGGCTGGCTGCGAGAATCCGCCACGTTCACTCTCCCTGGCCGAGCGAATAGCCCCGCTCGCCATCGAAAGTGTACAGATGTTCGGTCTTGATGAAGTCGAGACCGTCCGCCTCGAATCGACGAAGAAGCTCGATCGCCTGTCCGTGGGTCACCGACGCCCCGTCCGGATGCACGAACCGGCAACGCCAGTGATCGGTGCAGAAGGTGTCGGCGTTGCCGTCGGGGAAGACCTTCACGCCGCGGTTGGTGATCATCCGGAGCACGAAATCGGGGCCGGCGATCGCCTGCAGCCGCGGGCCGAGCACGTCGGGATCACGATCCGCCTCGTCCCAGTCGAGGAAGACGTCGAGACCGACGAGCGCCTTGGTCGGACGCGTCGCCCGCACGACCTCGATGTTGCCGGCGGACTTTTCCTTCTGCCGGTGGACGGCGGGCGGCAGCGTCTGCGGCGTCTGACCGAGCCGGTTGGCGATCGCGTGGGCGAAGGCGTCGGTGCCGACGTACTTCTGGTCGGCCCCCTCCGGACAGATGTCCGCGGTGTGGACCCCGTCCTCGATCGTGCGGAGCCAGGCGTTGTGCAGCGCCGCCGCGACGTCGGACTGCCCGACGTGATCGAGCATCATGACCGCCGCGTGCAGCAGACCCGACGGGTTCGCCACCCCCTTGCCCGCGATGTCCGGGGCGGACCCGTGGATCGCTTCGAACATCGCGCACCGATCGCCGATGTTGGCGGAGCCGGCGATCCCGACCGACCCCGCGATCTCCGCCGCGATGTCCGACACGATGTCGCCGTAGAGGTTCGGCAGCACCACCACGTCGAACGCGGTCGGGTCCTTCGCCAGTCGCGCCGAGCCGATATCGATGATCTTGGTCTCCGTCTCGATATCCGGGTAGTCCGCCGCGAACTGATCGAAGACCTCATGAAAGAGGCCGTCGGTCAGCTTCATGATGTTGTCCTTCACGAAGCAACTGACCTTCTTCCGGCCGTTCTGCTTCGCGTACTCGAAGGCGTACCGGACGACCTTCTCGCAACCCGGCCGGCTGATGAGCTTGAGACACTGGGTGACCTCCGGCGTCTGCTGGTGCTCGATGCCGCCGTAGGTGTCCTCTTCGTTCTCACGCACGATCACCACGTCCATCCCCGGATGCGCCGTCGGAATGAACGGGTGATACGTCGGACACGGACGCACGTTGGCGAACAGACCCAGCGACTTGCGGATGGTCACGTTCAGCGATTTGTACCCCTTGCCGCGCGGCGTCGTGATCGGCGCCTTCAGCAACACGCCCGTCCGACGCAGACTCTCCCACGCGGACGGCTCGATCCCCGCCGTGTTCCCTCGCTCGTACACCGCCCGCCCGACCTCGATCGTCTCGATGTCGAGCTTCGCGCCCGCCTGCTCCAGCAGGAACAACACAGCGCCCATGATGTCAGGACCGATGCCGTCCCCGTGCGCCACCGTGATCGGCGCGACGGAACGGACATCGGCGCCCTGGGCGGACGCGGAAGAGTCGGACGAGGGAGTGGACATGGGGACATTCTCCTGACGCACGAAAAGCGCCTCGTGGGGGGCCCGAGACGCATTCTCAGGGTTTTGCATGCACGAAATTTGAGTCGCGTATAGAATATCGCCCGACCATCCGGTGTCAAGTCAGCCCGAGCAGGAGAGTCCCGAATGATCACGGATCACACGACGGATCGCGACCCCGAGCCCGATCGCGGCGGGAGCGCCGTGTGGACTTTCCTCACGAACCACGCCCACGTGCTGATCTGTCTGCACGAGGATCCCCATATCCGCGTGCGGGACATCGCCGAACGCGTCGGCATCACCCAGCGGGCGGTGCAGCGGATCGTGACCGAACTCGAGGACGGCGGCGTGATCACCCGGCAACGGGAAGGCCGACGGAACGTCTACACCGTGAACCACAACCGCCCCCTTCGCCATCCCGTCGAGGCCCATCGGACGGTCGGCGACCTCATCCGGATGGTCGACGCCCGAACCCCCGCCGCAGGATCGCCCGCGTCGTGACGCCGGACCCCGCCGACCAACGCACCGTCCGACCGTGGGTGACGAAGCTCGCCCGGCTGATGGACACGAAGTTCCGGATCCCCGTCATCGGATGGCGGTTCGGATGGGATCCCATCATCGGCCTGCTCCCCGTCGCCGGCGACACCGTCACGCTCCTCATCGGCGCGACGATGCTCCTCGAGGCGAGACGACTCCATCTCGGCCCCGGTGTCCAGCTCCGGATGGCTGGCAACCTGCTGATCGACTGGCTCCTCGGACTCGTCCCGGGCGTCGATCTCATTCTCGATACGGTCTTCCGCGCGCACGCCCGAAACGCGGCGATACTGACTGACGCGGCGGAGCAACGCCGCACGTCGTCAGACCGCTGAGGAGCCCCGACATGTCCGCTCGCGACCGACTCCGTCGCCGTTTCGGCCTGATCACCGCCGTCGCCATCGCATCCGCCGGCGCGACGACGTTCGCGCAGGATGACCGCGTGGCGGACGAGCCGACCGTCCGACTCGCCTACCCCGGACTGCACGGCTACATCAGCTCCCGCGCCTCCGCCGCGCCCGAGGAATTCCATTACGGCGCGGGTTTCTACGCATCGGTCTGGCCGCTGATCGAGCGTCCGCTGCGCGGCTTCCAGATCGGGCTTCCTTCGACCTGGATCACGCCCGACAATTCGGACAATCGCACCGAGCCGCTCTGTCCGGAAGGCACGATCGCACGCGACAACTGGCCGGAGCGGGGTCCGACGTACGGCAGCGTCTTCCAGACGGTCGAGGGCGGCCTCGGCTACTGGGCCGGCAACCGATTCCACTATGGCTCGCCGAAGTTCAGCATGAACGCCACGCCCGACTGCTACACCAACGAGGTCGCCTCGCCGGGCTGGCCGTTCTTTCGCAGCAGCGAGCCGCTTCCGGACGATCGTCTCGGCGTCGCGCAGCTGAGCAACCGCATGCTGATTCCCCCGGATGGTCTGCCGTTCGCGGGCGGGCCGAACGGAGCGTTGCTCGGATACGCGTACATGGCGCTCCCCCTGACCACGCCGCGCGAAGACCCGCAGCCGACCGGCGAACACAGCTGGACGCTGTTCCTCAACGCCGCGAACTTCAAGGGTCCGCTCGCGTGCTACGTGCCCGAGTGCTGGAGCCGCATCACGCGGGATCATCCCTTCATTCACGGACGCGGGCTTGACGCTCGTCGCGCCGCGGGGGGTCTGGCCGGGGCGATGGAGATCAACACGGTCCCGCAGTTGGTCGCCCGCGACGACGACGGCGTGCGGTGGTCGCGTCTGCCGCGCCTGCGATTTCCGGTGGACGCCGACGGACGGACGGTGCTCGTGCGCGACGTGACGATGTACTCGAAGTCGGCCATCTACGCTGCGGTTCAACGCTGGCGCGACGGCGACCCGCCGCCCTCCGGCCGTTTCGATCCCGCCGGCGCCTTTCGACCTTCGATCACGACCGGTCCCGTGACCTACCGTCAGGACGGCAAGGTGATCACCGGGATGAACGAGATGGCCACGCCGACCGTCTTTGACGACGGCGTGTTCGGTCTGCAATGGTCCGCGTCGCGGATCGGGGCGGACGGCATGGCGAGTCTCCCCGCGTTTTTTCGCGACGACGGCGATCGTCGGGTGAGCGTCGGCGTCGATGACGTTCCGGCGGACCTCGGACTCGACGCCGCGTCGTTCCCCCCGCCGACAAAGACGCCGCCCCCCTACTCCGCCGAACCGCTCCGCGGCGCATGGAAGACGCCCGGCCCCGCCGCGGGTCCGTTCGAAGTCACGCTCCTCGACGGGTCCACGGTGCGGTACCGCTGGTACCGGTTCATCGATCAGCCGGTGTATCAGCAGTTCGACTGGACGCCGGCCGAACGCGCGGCGTTGCAGTCGCTGATCGAAACGATGCACCGCCGCTGGCCGATCGACGGGGCGTACCTGCCCGAGCCGACCGCCGGCGATCTCGCCGCGTTCGATCCCGCCCTGCTCGTCACGCCGCCGCCGGGCCTCGAGGTCGGTTTCGTCCCGATCGTCACGTGGCAGGGCCGGACGACACGCTGATTCACTGTCGGAGTCACCAACGCCGACAAGATCCAGGTCCGATCGTCCCTGACGGGAAACGCCTGAATGACTGTCCCGAGGGATCCGAACCCGTTCCGGCCGGAGAGGGCGGATTCCCTGTCTTCATCTCGCGATAGCTGTGGCCTAATGCTGACGCGGCGGAGCATCACGATCCGTCGATCAACTGCACGCGCCTTGAACATGAGGAGATCAGCTATGCGACCGTTCCGTCCATTGACACCGCCTCGGCGCCGGGACGGGGCGACTCCACCTCTCGTCGCATGACTGCGGCACGATCGCCGGCGTCGAAGCCGCGGCGATGTTCGAGGCGTGTCCGCCGCCTCTCTGCCCGGGCGATATCGACGACGACGGCGACATTGACGCCGCGGATCTCGCCGCCCTCCTCAGCGCCTGGGGTGATCAGCCTGATGATCCCGCCGATCTGGACGGTGATGGCGACGTGGACGCCGCGGACCTTGCCGCCCTGCTCGGCGCCTGGGGCTCGTGCGGCTGATCCAACCGACCCCTCAACCCGTTGGTCATTACACCGCGAGCCGATCTCTCGGTCGGCTCGCGGTGCACTCTTCGTCCGAAGCCCTCGGCCGCCGATTGCCCGGGTCGGCGGCGTCACCCTGACGGCAGACATCGCCAGCCCGTATACCCGATCCACGCCGCGAGCAGCACGGCGCCCTCCGCCCGCACGATGCGGCGCTGTCCGGTGATCGCAAAGGGCAACAGCAGACTCGACACCACCAGCGCGGCGAGCAGATCCACGAAACCCCCCGCGGGGACGTCGATCGGCGACAGACTGGTCGTCACCCCGAGCACGAACAACAGGTTGAAGATGTTCGATCCCACGACATTGCCCACCGCAATGTCCGCCTCGCCCCGGAGCGCGGCGATGATGCTGGTGACCAGTTCCGGCAGACTCGTGCCGACCGCCACGATCGAGAGCCCGATCACCACTTCCGATACGCCGAGACCACGCGCGAGCGCGGACGCACCCGTCACCAGGAGATGTCCGCCGAGCACCAATCCCACGAGGCCGACCGCGATCATGCCGATCGTCGCCGCGCGGCGGTCAGGGGCCTTCGTCACCGGCGACGTCTCGATCTGCAGGGCGAGCGCGTCCTTCGTCCGACTCGTCAGCACCTCCCGCGCCAGCGCGTAGAGGAAGACCACGAAGAACAGCAGCAGGCAGAGCCCTTCGGTCTGATCGATCGATCCTGCGACGCCCGAGAAGTCGCCTTCCACCGTCATCACGATCACGGCGACGGTGGCGAGCAGCATCAGGGGGATCTCGCGGACGATGATCGACCCCTCCACCGCGAGCGGGCGCACGCACGCGCCGAGCCCGAGGATGAGGCCGAGGTTGGCGAGATTGGATCCGACGACGTTGCCGAACGCGATGCCGCCGCGCCCCGTGAAGGCGGCGATGAGGTTGACGACGAGTTCCGGCGCGCTGGTGCCGAAGGCGACGACGGTCAGTCCGATGACGACGGGGCGCACGCCGAGACTGCGGGCCAGCCCGGAGGCGCCGCGCACGAGAAGATCCCCGCCCCCCAGGAGCAGCGCGCCGCCGACGATCAGCAGGATGAGGTTCCAGATCACGTCGTCGCCCTGACGATCACGGACGTCGATGACTGGTTGACCGGGGCGCACATCGTCATGGCGCCAGTATGGATCGGCGGCCGCGATACCGCCAGCATCGCCATGACCGTTCCGAGCCGAGCCGCCCGTCCGGGTCAGGCTCGCCCGTTCTCCGGGGAGGCCGGGTCGTCGGTCTCGGATCCTGATTCCGCTTGGGCCGAGCGCTCTTGTGCCTCCGCTTTCCAGCGTGGCTCCGCGTCGCCCTCCTTCGGCGCCGGCCAGCCCTCGTGCTGCCTGGTGCGGTCGCCGTCGGTCGCTTCCGTCTGATCGTGCAGGAGTCGCACCGACGTCTCGTACGGTATGTCGATTCGGGCGTCATCCGGCGTCTGCTTGACGGACGAAATGAACCGATACAGCGACCAATCAGAAGGACGCCCCGGCGTCGACTCAGTCTCGCTTGCCGGCCTCGGGATTCCGACGTGTCGACGGACCACCCTGCGACGGATTGTGGGTCACGCCCGTCGGGTTCTTCGCCGGGTCGGGTTTGGTGGGTTGACCGGGATTCGCAGCGCTGTCGAGCGTCGACCGGTTCTCATGCTCTTCGGTGTCGGCGTTCGGTGTCGGGCGGTCTTCGTGGCTCATGATGTCCTTCCGGGTCTGACGGACGCAGGGAGAAACCTCGACCTCCGTGGTCGAGCGACACTGCTAATAAAGCACGCGCCGATGAGATGAACATCAACGACGGATGAAATCAGATTCATTCGTTGCGACGCAGCGCAAGCGGGCGCCTCGGAAGACGACACGGCGCTCGCCAGGCGGGCCTGACGTCAGATCACCGCGGCGAGTCCGAAGATGAACACGATGAGCGCCGCCACGTGCGCGATCCAGATGTACAGCGCGAACAAACACTGCTGCGCACGCGTGCGGGCGACAAACCGGCGTCGCCGCGCCGCCAGCAGGATGGCGAAGACCCCGCTCCCCCACCCGAACAGAATCACGGCGACGAACGGCCAGACGACCGACCCGCCCTCGACGTACATCCCGATGGTCGGAATACAGAGGAAGCACGCCGCGATGCCCGAGAAGAACCCCGGCGCCACCGCCACGAACAACCATGCGAGGCGGAGGTGCGGCGCCCCGACGGTCAGCGCCAGCGTCTGCCGGCACTCGGGACACACCGCCCGCGTCAGCCCCCGCAGGTTGTAGCCGCACACCGGACAGTCGGCGTCGTGATCGCGCAGGAAGTCAAGGAGCAATGTTTCGGTGCGACCGGGCGTCATCGCGTTCGGCTCTGGATTGGTCATGCGTCGGCGTCTCCCCGTCGGGGACATGCATTGCGACCCACACGCGTCGGTCACGGTCTGGCGGGCGACCATCCGACGGACCCGCCCTCCCCCTACGACCGTGGCCCCCGGTTTGTTCAATTGTACGAGACGCGTCGCCGTCGCTTGAACCCATCCCCCGACGGATCCACGTATCATGAACCGTTACTCCCACCGAAAGGAACGCCATGCGTCGCCCCGACAAGTCTCTCCGGATTTCGCTGCTTTCGCTCTCCCTCGCCCTGTCCGGCGGCCTGCTCCTCGCCGGCTGCGAAGACAAGCCGGATGATGTCGAAGACGTCGCGGACGAAGTCGGCGACGCCGCCGAAGATGCGGGCGACGCACTGGAGGACGCCCTGGACGGCTGAGACCGGCGCGACGGGAAAGCGTCAGGGTCGAAGCAGCCATCGCGGACGGCGTCGGGGGTCGCCGGGCGATCGGTTCGCCCAGATCCGACGGGCGGGCGACGCGGATCCCGCCCCCGTCGAGGACGAGCGGAAGACTGACTGTCGCCAGTTGGTCGACATCGCGCCAAGCGATAACCGCCGGCATCACAGACGACGTCGGAAGCACTGCGCGGCTCGGTCACGCTTGATCGGGACGACGTCGCCAGAACCATCGCCGACGCCGCCCGCGCGACCGAAGACGCGACCTCGAGAACAGGCCTCTTGCTGCCCGAGCGATCAGCCGCACTCGCCCCAGAAGGAAAGCAGGATGGCAAGATCGTCCGGGCCAGTCACGTTGTCGCCGTCAAGATCCGTCGGGCCATCGGTCATCCACGCCGCCAGGAGGGAGGCGAGGTCCGCGCCGTCCACCGAGCCCGAGGCGTCGAAATCGGCGACACATTTCGGCCCCGGATCACCGACCGTAATCGCGAGTGCGAAGGTGTTGTTGGATTCGTCAGATTCTCCGACGACGTTGGCGCTGTCCGCGACGATGACGATGTAGTAGTCCCCGTCGCTCACGCTCGGAACGGTGAGCTGCTCGCTCTCGTCCTCAACCTCGCCTGCTTCCACATTCCCGATGCCCTCGTCCTCGATGAACAGGTCGTCCGGCGACCAGACGGGGTCATCCGACAGGTAGTAACCGATAAGGAAGTCCTCGGCGTCTTCGGAACCGCCGTTGAACAGCGTGAACTCGACCGACACGTTGTCTCCGGGGTCGGCTTGCGGGTCCTCGAGAAAGCCGGAGGGAATGGTGAGATCGGGCGGTCCGCCCAGCGTCGCCGCTCCGAGAATGAGGGCGGCGGTTTGAAGCGATTGGGACATGAGACTGATAAACATGGCGGCTCCGGGCGGCAGAGGGTTGGGAAAGTACGATCAACTCAGGAATCTTCTGCTTGTGACGTGAGGGCGACGTGGTGCGGGTGTGAATCGCGTCTCATCTTGCCCGCCCAGCGGACGCTGGCGCGAGACATGCCCCGCGAACGAAAAACGCCGCGATCGACGTGCGGCGACGCGAACCAGGCCCTCCTTCCCGCCGCGCTCCCCTGCTACACTTGAGGGTTGGCCGCCCACGCGGCAAGGAGGAAGTGACGTGAGAATTCGTGATCTGGGTCTGATCCTGAGCGTGACGGGCGTGGTGACGCTCGCCGCGGACACCGCGTGCGCGGAAGAGACCGTCCGCGTGTTCCTGGTCGCCGGCCAGTCCAACGCGGAAGGCGCGGACACCCACGCCTCGGAGGTGGACGACTTCCCGCCGTTCGTCGGCGCCGGCGCGCCGCAGCCGGACGTGCGGTACTGGTACGAAAACGGCGCCGCGCCGTTCAGCTCGAACGGCTGGATCCCGCTGCAGCCCGAGACGCAACGCCAGATCCTCGGCCCCGAGATCACCTTCGGCCACGCCGTCAAGAACGCATCCGCCGGCCCGATCGCGATCATCAAGTCCACCCGGGGCGGGACGAACCTCGCCGTCGACTGGGATCCCGACGCGGCGTCCGGGGCGCTGATGTACGCGCGAACGATTACGCTCGTCGAGACGGCGCTCGCCGAGCTCACGAAAGAAGGAATCCCCTGGACGCTCGAAGCCGTGCTGTGGCACCAGGGCGAAAACGACATGCTGAACAACACGTACGTTCAGCAGTACCGCAAGAATCTCCTCGAGCTCATGGCCCGCTTCCGCACCGATCTCAACGCGCCCGATCTGCCGTTCTTCGTCGGCGCGACCAGCGACAAATGCATCTGGGGGATGGACTTCCGTGACAACATGCAGGTGCTGCGGGCCCAGCAGCTCGCGGCCGTCGCCCAGGACCCGCACGCGACGTTCGTTCCCGCCAGCCATCTCGCCTTCCGCCTCGACATCGGCCAGGCCGCGCCCCACTACCACTTTGGCACCGAAGGGCAACTCCAGCTTGGCGAGGCGTACGCCGACGCCTACCTGAACTCGATCGGCGTCGACGTCGCGCACGCGTCGGAGAAGTTCTGCTGCGGCTTCCCCGCCGAACCGGGCGAGGACGTGCGGGTGTTCATCTTCGCCGGACAGCGCTCGATGGAGGGCGAAGGTGCGTACGCTTCGCAGATCGCCGACCACCCCGAGTACGCCGCGCTGAACACGCCGCAGCACGACGTCCTCTACCGCTATCGCCTCGGCGGCGGCGAGCATGTCTCGACCGACTGGGCCCCGCTCGGCCCCGCGGACTACCTGACGAACTTCGGGCCCGAGCTGAGCTTCGGCCGCGCCGTCGATTGCGCATCCGGCGACCCGGTCGCGATCATCAAGGTCGTCCACAGCGCGGCGGTCGCTCGCGACTGGCTCCCGAATCCGAGCGACGCCAGTCTGCCGCAGTACGACGATTCCATCGCTTTCATCCAGGCCGCGCTCGCGGATCTCAAGCAGCGCGGCATGAATCCGCAGCTCGAGGCCGTGGTCTGGACCCCGGGCGAGCACGATGCGTGGTGGCCGCCCTTCCGAAACGAGTACGCCGAGAACCTGGAGGCGATCGTCAACGCGATGCGCGCCGATCTCGACGCCGCGGACCTCCGCTGGATCATCGCGGAGCTGCCCGATGCGCTGGTGTGGGAGACGGACCGTCTCGACGCGCTTGACAATGAGATCCGCACCGTCGCGAACGCCGATCCCAACGTCTGGTTCGTCCGCTCGAACCACATCCCGGTCCCGCCGCAGTCGCCGACGGTCGGCACGGAAGGCGGGCTGGTGCTGGGCGAGCGTCTGGCCGAGTTCTACCTCGACCTCGAGCCGTGCCCGGGCGACCTCGACGGCGACAACGTCGTCGACGCCCCCGATCTCGCCACGCTGCTCGGGGCCTGGGGCGGCGACTGCACCCCCGCCGATCTCGACGGGGACGGCGTCGGCCCGAGCGATCTCGCGACGCTCCTCGCCGCGTGGGGGCCGTGCGACTGAGGCGGACGGGCGTCGGCCGCTGATCGTCGTGGGCCCGACAACCATGGCTGCGATCGACGCGCGGCGAGCCGGAGCACACACCGTGGCCGACAAGTCAACGCAGAAAACGACGGCGAAGAAGAAGAAGAAGAAGAACAGGAAGACTGCGCCGAAGCAGGCGACGGTCGCGCCGAAAGCTGCCGCCCCGGGCGGCTCGGCGAACCCGAAGCTGCTCTCCGGCGGAAATCCGCAGATTCCGAAGGGCGACGGCGACGTCCCCGTTCAGGCCTACATCGCCGCCATGCCCGGCTGGAAGCATGAGGTCGGACGACGCCTCGACGAACTCATCACGCGGACCGCCCCGAAGGTGCGGAAGGCGGTGCGGTGGAACTCGCCGTTCTACGGCGTCGACGGCCACGGCTGGTTCCTCAGCTACCACTGCTTCACCAGGTACGTCAAGGTGACCTTCCTTAACGGCGCTTCGCTGCGTCCGCCGCCGCCTGTCGAATCCAGGTACAAAGAAGTGCGCTCCATCCACATCCACGAGGACGATGAGCCGGACGAGGCGCTCATGGCCACCTGGATCAGGCAGGCCTCGAAGCTGCCCGGGGACGATCTGTTCTGACGCGAGGTCCTTTCCCTCCGACGGCTCCGGCGCGAAGACCGTCAGATGCGCTGGTCCCCGATCCTGGTCCAGGTGTCGGGTGAGTGGGTCAGCTTCATTCCCGTTCGCGTTCAGGCACTCGGCTCGCCGCCGAGTCTGAGCACGCGAAGATCCGGCCGGTGTCGGAGGTCGGGCGCCTCCGTCATCCACTGCACATTCAGAATCCCTCCGGGAAACCCGTATCCGGTCTGCTGGAGGGCGAGTTCAGCCAGGCAGAGGCTCCAGCCTTCGAGCCAGTGTCGCAACTGCTCCCGCTGGGTCTCCGAGCCGTCGCAAATGACGATCAGGTCGATGTCGCTGCCCGGTCCGGCATCGCCGCCCTCGGTGCTTCCGCCGAGGTAGACGCCCGACACGCCGAATCGCTCCGCGTCGAGCGCCGCCGCCATCGCTTCCGCGTAGCTTTCACGCCACCGCCAATGGACGCCGGCAGTCGTGGCGCGCTCGCCGAGCAACTCCGTGTGCTTCCACTCGAGGTACTCCCCGAGTCGATGGGCGATGTTGCGCAAGAGTTCTTTCTCCTCGTCGAGAAATGTCCTGGCTTCGTCATCCACGATCGAGGCGTCGGACACGTCGACGCGACCCACCTCGGTTCCATCGAGGCGGATGGGCGCCGTAATCGTCTGACCTGTCGATGAGAAGCCCGGCCCGACGTAGTGACGGCCGAAATATTCAATCCTCGCTCCCGTTGATTCAGGTCGCTGCCAGCCCTCGGGGATGACCTCGAGCACCTCCAGAAACGTGTGGGCGGGCGGCCGTCCGCGTCGAGAGACGATCTCATGGATGCGATAGAGGCAACGCAGTTCCTTCGCCCGCTCCCGTAGTTCATGGATCTCCCTGGTCGGCATGCGTTCTCAACCTCGCTTTCGAATGTCAGACGACTCGGGGCCGGGGTTGCTCTGGACAACTCTGTCCTCACGCGAGAGCGATCGATCGAACCCATCGCGTGGGCGCTGAACGTGGGTGACCACCGGTCTATCGTTGCGTCGAAACGACCTCGAAACCGCCGTCCGCGCGGACATAGATGATGCACCCTTGCTCCGAATCGCCCGCCACGTCATGCACCGACGGACCGCTGGAACTGAAGAGGCTGCCGGGCGGCAGCGTCTCGACGCCAGTCTGACGAGATGGACGAAGCGAGACTCGGCCCCGAATCACGACGGCGCGAAAGGTCGGACCGTGGCTGTGAATCGTGCCGTTGTACCCCGGCGGCAGCTTGAGAAGCGTCCCGTTCAACTGACCGTCCTGAGGGTCGCCCCACAGGAAGGCGACCTCGGCGCTCTTTGCAGACGTCGCCGTTTCGGAGTGGTGAACCCAGGGTGTGTTCGATGCGTCGAGCCAGACGATATTGGATTCGTCGACATTGATCGGCCGCTCTCCGCTGTCGAACGACGCATCGACCGGAAGCACGAGATACGGCCCGTCCTCGATCTCGATGTAGGCGACATTCCTGCTGCCCTTGGCCGCCGTGATGTGCGCTTCCCCCTTGGGCTGCGTCCAGTACGAACCCGGCGGCATCCACATGCGGGCCGCGCTCGGATCGTCATTGTGGACGAGGCCGCTGATGACCACCCCGCGGTACGAGACATTGTGAATGTGCGGAGGCGACGAGAAGCCGTCCACGAACTGCACGAGAAAGCCGGTCGGCCCGGCGCCGTTCCGATCGCCCCAGAGGGTCCCGGCCTTCGGGCTGCTGTCGCCGCGAGCCGGATTGAGCGGCTCCCACTTGACCTCGGACGCCAGGACAACCTCCGTGGTCGGCGCTACGGCTCGACTCTCGTCGGAGGCGACGTGCGACGACGCGCACCCGCCCGCCAGAGCGCCGGCAAACGCCGGCAACATGACGCGAATGAAAAGCTTGACGGGCTGTGGCATGATGTCCTCCGTTCGAGATCGACGGTCGTGAAATGCTCGGGCGATGACGAAGACACTCAGTTCTCGACGACGACTTTGCCCATCGCCTGCCCGCTCTCCAGACGGGCGTGAGCCTGCCCGGCTTCGTCGAGCGAGAAACACGTCTCGTCAAGCACCGGCTTGAGCGCGCCGGACTCGACGATCCGAGCCAGGTCGCGCAGGATCTTCGCATGTTCGTCACGCTTGTGATGGTGGAGCATGGGGATCAGCATGAAGACGACATGCAGCGAAAGCCCCTTGAAGTGCGCCGGGGACAAGTCGAGCTCGCACAGTGAAACCGTCGTGGCGACCTGGCCGTTCAGAGCGGCGGCTTCGAACGAATTCGTGAGGTTGGCGCCGCCCACGGAGTCGAACACCAGATCGAAACCGCTTCCGCCAGTGTATCTGGCGACGTACGCCTCGACGGATTCGGTCTTGTAGTTGATGGGGGTGGCGCCCAGTTGCTCGATCAGCGCCAGCTGCTTCTCGCCGCCGCCGGTGGAGTACACATCCGCGCCGAAGTGGTTCGCCAACTGCACGGCGACGTGGCCGACGCCGCCCGAACCGCCGTGGACCAGCACCTTCTGTCCCGCCCTGATCCCGGCGCGCTGGAGACCCTCGTACGCGGTGATCCCCACCAGCGGAAGCGCGGCGGCCTCGCGCATCGAGAGACTCGTGGGCTTCTTCGCGATGAGATCGGCGTCCGCGACGATGTATTCCGCCAGGGCGCCCGGCAGATCGGCGAGCCCCCCCGCGCAGCCGTAGACCGCATCACCGATGGCGTAGCCGTCCACGCCCTCGCCGACGGTCTCGACCGTACCGGCGAAATCCATTCCAAGAATGGCCGGCGTGTCGGGCGAAAGAGGCAGGTCCTCGCCCATCCTGCGGATCATGGTGTCGACGGTGTTCACGCTCGACGCCGCGATCCTGACCAGGACATGCCCCGGCTTCACCTCGGGCGTCTCAACTTCGGCGGGGGCGAATGTGGCGTCGTCGCCGTAGGCGTTGACAAGCATGGCGTGCATGGGCGTTGGTCCTTGTTCGTGCTTGGGATGCGGCGCAAACTACCCGCTGTCCGCGAAATTGACACGTACCCACAAAAATGTAAGTATCGGAGAACGATGGACGGATCAGGACGCCAATCATGACACGAAAGTACAACTGGAAGACCGGCTGCGACGTGGAAGCGACGCTGAGCGTGATCGGGGGCCGGTGGAAGCCGGTCCTCGTCTGCCACCTACTCGACGGCCGCAAACGGTACGGGGAGCTGCGGCGTCTGGTGCCGAACGCGACCGAGCGCATGATCACGCTGCAGTTGCGAGAGCTCGAAGCGGATGGGGTCGTCGCGCGGCACGTCTTCGCCGAAGTGCCGCCCCGCGTCGAGTACGAAGTGACGGCGTACGGCCGGTCGCTGGAGCCGGTCCTCGTCGCGATGCAGGACTGGGGCCGCGAGTTCAAGGTGCGTCGGCTGGCTGAGGAGTCGGATGCAGAGCCTGCATCCGCGGGCAACGTCAGGCCCCGGTCACACTGAGACAGGCGTCGTCGATCTCGATGGCGTCTCCCTCGAAGAGACCGATCAGGATGTTGCCGTTCGCGAGCCGCTGGGCGCTGGAACCGGTGTTCGAGAAGAACGGCTGGCCGTCAATGGTGTCGCAGCTGTCTGACAGTTCAACCGGCCCGAACGGAGCAATCGGGTCGAGCTCGTAGGTTCCGTCGGGATTCAGCGGAGGCGTGATCTCATCCACGGAGGAGTAGCCGCGATCGGCTCCGTTGTTGAAGACCATGATGTTCCCGGCTCAGCGGAGTCCTTCACGGATCCACCGGGGATTGTGCTGCCCGTCGAAGACCTGATCCGCGGGCCCGCCTCGGCCGTACGCTTCGGGGTTGCCCCACCGGTAGAGAAGACCTCCGCTCTCCATCGGATCATGCGAGATGACCCAGATCTCGCTGAACTGTCTGATGCTCACCACGATCTGGTCGAGTTCTCCGTTGTAGTCGAGGCCGTTGAAGTGCAGCCAGATCGGAACGGGGGCGTTAGCGAACGACCTCACGCCACGGGGCGCGGCGAGCGTGAATGTGAGACGCCTCGAACTGGTTGACATCGCCCCGGATCACCGGACGAGATCAACGGTTGACAGCCCTCACGCCGACCGGGACACTTTGCGTCAGGCCCATGGAGCATGGTGGTGGACACGGCCCGGTCTGATTCTCGCGAACTCAATCCAGAACAGGTGATCATGCGCGGCCCATTCTTCTACGGCGTTGGCGGCGTGGTCAGTGCAGACATTGCGGCGCCGGACCATGAGCGGGAAGTCGGTTTCTACACGCGGGTTCTTACGACGGGGTCGGCTCCACTGTGGCGGGACGACCTGACCAATAACCAGGGCGCGCCGGTCATCGGCCTCGGGGCGCGTTCACCTGAATACGAAGCCCTCCCGTTGCAGTGGATGCCGCACGTCCAGGTGTCCGATGTCGCTGCGAGCGCGGCCCGCACGCTGGAGCTTGGCGGCCGGGAGCTGCTTCACGCCAAGGACGACGACGGGCGCAGTCAGTGGGCTGTTCTCATGGATCCGGCTGGCGCCGCGTTCGGCGTTATCCCCGTGGTGGTCGACGAATCGAACGGGACAGGTCATCCCGCCAGGGTTGGCTGCATTTCCTGGCTCTCGCTCGTCGTCTCGGACGTGTCGTCGATGTGCGGATTCTACGAGCAGGTCGTGGGATGGTCGGCGGCCGCGACCGATGCAGAGGGTCCGTTCGAACTGCGGGGACCAGATGGTGTCGCCGCGGCGGAAATCCGCCCGAGGAATGACGACAACAAGCGTATCCCTTCCGTCTGGATACTCAGTCTGCCCGTCGATGACTTCGACGAGAGCCTTCGACAGGTCCGCGCGGGTGGCGGCGAGGTCGTCAAGGAAACGCCTGGGGCCGGATACGCCGTCATTCGAGACCCGGTCGGTGTCTACATCGCGCTGCAGGACCTGGATTGACGCGCGACGGCACGAGGGACGTGCGCGACGTCCACATCCACGAGCACGGATCAGGCAGGCATCGACGCCGCCCGGGAAAAAGCTCTTCTGACGAGCGCGTGTCCACCGGACGACGGTGAGCATGTGGTTATGTCTATCGCATCAGGCTTTGCGGAAAGCGCTCCACCGCCCTCCGGCAGCGGAGCGCGTCGACTCTGTGTCGCGAGCGATCGCTCGGGGGAACGGCGATCCCGTTAGTTCCCCGAGGCACGCTGCTGCGTCGACCAGCGTGTCGATCGATCCGTGTCGAAGTTCTTCGGCTTCACACCGAAGTAGTCGCAGACGCTCTGGGCGAACTGCTGGTGGTTGAGATCCTTGAGCCCGTCCTCCGACAGCTTCGGCGCCAGCTTGAGCTTGGACGCAGGCATGTCGAGGTAGAGGTTGTTCGACGGGCCGGATGCGAACGCACCGTACGGCACGGGGTACAGCGTGTCGCCAACGCCGAGGACGCCGCCCACGGAGATGATCGCGAACGCAGCGGTTCCACTGTTCGCCTCAAAGGCGACGTCGTTGACACTCCCGAACTCCTGCCTCTGAGCATGCAGGGCGCCGTCCTTCATGTCGCTCGCGAGCATGTAGAAGGAGCGCGACATCGGCGCATCAGACGTCTGCCAGGCCGGCACACCCTTGTCGTCTCGCAGTCGCAACGTCTTCCCGTCGGCGCGGATCGACTTCGCCACGTGGACGACCTCGCCGTCCGCGTCGATGGTCCGGATCGCCGTCACCGTCACGTTGTCGCCTTCACTGGGGATGTTCGACTCCCGGGTCAGGTAGGCCACCGGGGCGAGGAAGACGGTGCGCTGCTCGCCCTTATCCTCATCCTCGACGACGACCGCGTAGAACGCACCACCCTGGGCGGTCTTGGCCTGACGGTTGATCGCCACGATCTCTCCATCGAAAGACGCCGGCCGCGTCCGCGTGAAGTACCGGGTGTACTCGTCGCCGCGCATCTCAGCGGCGGCATGCAGCTCCGGCTGCTCACCGAAGATGCCCCGGAGCGTGCTGAACCAGCTCTGATCCTGGAGGTGGGCGAGGTTCCTGGTATCGCATTCGGGGAGGTTTCGGAGTTCGTCGGCCGTCACATCGAGCGTGAACTGCTGATTGCCACGATTCCACGACAGCGCGCCGTATGGGATCGCCACGGTCTTGTTGTCACTTCCCAGGATGCCGTTCGTGTCGATGATGGCGTACACCGCCCGGCCGTTGCGTGTGTCCACGACGAGGTCGTCGATTTCTGCGGTGTGCTCTCGATCGCTCCGGGCGGCGACCGTGGCGTCGAGGATGGTGTCGCACGAGACGAACCATGGCTTCGTTCGCGTTTCGCCCTGTCGATCGGACTGGGCGTAGGATGTCGCGCTGAGCGTCATCGCGCCCGCGGCAGTCGCAAGCAGTATGCGTCGCATGTGTGTTCTCCTTTTGTTGCTGTGCGTGGGGTCATGAGTTCTCTGTCCAGATCGGGATGTGGCCGGTTCGCCCGGCCCTGACCCAAAGTGATATCGGACGGGAGTGAGACCCTCCTGAGATGCGCATGAAATCGCGCTCATGCGCTCTCATCGGGCATCACCAGGCAACGGCCCGCCACGACTGACAAGAGATCCAGGACGTGGCGCATCGTTATCGGGGAACCACACACCACGTTCACCACCGCCGCCCCACGGTCGACCCGACCGCGCCCTCGGCCGAGCGTCCCGAGACCCCCGCCGAAACCCCGCCAGCGTTGTACTCGCGCCCCCGAACCCACCCGGTGCGCAACAACAACCGCCGCGATCGTCTCGCGACGGTTCGGAAGGCTCCCGCTCAATGGTCAGCGGAATGTCGCGCACCTGTAGATACGTGGCGTCTCAGTCGGGTTGATCATCCGTTCATCGCGGACGCCGAAGGGGAGACGGAGACCTCAGCCGTCGCTCCAGTTGGCCAGGAGGATCGCCAGGTCGCCCGCCCCCACCACGCCGTCGCCGTCAAAGTCCGCCGACGGGGCGCCGACGCCCCACAGCGACAGGAGGATGGCGAGGTCGGTCGGGTCAACGACGCCGTCGTTGTTGATGTCGCCCGGCGTCTCGCATTCGTCGATCACGCCGTCGCCATCGCCGTCGACCGACGGGTCGTTGGCGAGCTGAATTTCGTCCGACACCCCGTCGCCGTCGCAGTCGAACAACTCTTCGAGTTCGAAGAACGCCTGATCCTCGATCGAATCGGCGATGGCGTTGATGTCGTCGAGCCCGTCGTCCGACGGCGAGCCGCAGTAGAGGATCAGCTCCTGCTCCAGCATCGCGGCCTTCGACTTGATCCGCTGGATGAGTTCGGCCGCGCCAGCGGGGAACGGACCCTCGCCCGCCAGCCGGGCCTCGAGTGAACAGGCGAGCCCCACGACCGTGCGCACGAACCGCTTCAGGTCGAGCAACTGCTGGGCGTCGGGGTTCTTCGGGTCGTCGATTTCGTCGATGAGGTCCTGGATCGCCTCGGCCCAGCCGCAGATCGCGTTGGTGTGCTTGAGCCGGCTCGGGCAGATGGAGATGAACCCCTCCCAGCGGAACGCGTCGGTGTCGTTGAGGCCTTCTTCCGGGACGAAGTACGACTCGGGTCCGGTCCCGGCGGGCTTGAGGGTCGCCTTCTTGATGTCGGTATCGGCGTCGCCGTCGCCCTGCGCGTCCCCGCCGCCGCAGTCGTCGCGGTAGCGGATCTGGATCACGTCGCCGCACTTCATCACCGCGACAACGGTGACCTGGTGTCCGTTGACCCGAACGACGTTCTCACCGTTCTCGTCGAGCTGGTAGTTGCCGAAGAGGCCGATGACGTCGTAGCCGCGCTTGAGCGCGTCGGCGAGATCCTCCGGCGTAGGCGGATCGGGGTCGTCGAAACGGCGTCTGGAGGCGGTCAGGCACTCGTCCAGACCCTTGTCTTCAAGGAACTGAACGATGCCCGGCATGCCGTACTCGGCGGTGCCGGTCCCGGTCGTGCCCATGGCGGCGGCGAGATCGTCGATGATCTCCTGGGCTTCGTCACAGTCCTCGGGCACGTCGATGCGATACGTCTTGAACATCCACGCCAGGCAGCGGGCGACGGCGCCGGGTGCACAATGGTTGATCGGCTCCGACACGCCCGGCACGCCGGAGCGAGTGATCGTCTCGGCGTTATCGCACGCGGGTCGTTCATAGAGATCCATCAGCGGCGGAGTCCACGGAACGAGCACCGCCGGCGGATCCTCCGGGTGAGCAGCGCCGGCGTAGAACGACGTCTCCAGCGGCGTGTAGAAGACGGCGGGGGCGAAGAACGGCGGATCAACCAGCAGGTCGCCGGTCAGCGACACGCGGATGCTGGCGATGTCCAGAGGTTCCCCCGGCTCGTTCGGGAGCGGGATCTTGATCCACGTTGTCTGCGGGGCGCCGTCGCCCTCGATCGCGAAGACCGCCACGTTCCTGACAACCCACTCCTCGTCCAGTGTCGCGTTGAGCCACACGATCTGGTGATCGGGCGGTTCGGGGACCGTCACGCCCAACTCGCCGTGGTTCGACCAGCGTTGCACGGTGAGCCCGTCGAAGTGCACGTACGAACGCTGGTGCAGCGTCACGCCGAGTTCGCACTCATCCGGGACGCCGTTGCCGTTCAGGTCCAGCGACAGGCCCGACGCGATGTCCTTCTCGTCCGGGGCTCCGTTCTCGTTGCAGTCCACGAACACGCCACAGACGTCCCGGGCGATGAGTACGCACAGTTTGTCCCAGGCGACCTCGCAACAGAACGGCTCGATCCGGCAGACCTGGAAACAACACATTTCGTCGTCACAGCCCGGCGTCTCGTGGGGGATGGAGCAGGGCTCCGCCCCGGGAACGCCGCATTGGGCCGCGACCGGAGCGGTCGCCGCCAGCCAGAGTCCCGTGATGGTCAGTCGTCGTTGCATTCTCGTCATGGCGCACCCTCACTTCGGAAATCGGAGCCCCTCCGGTTCGGCCCGCGTTCCGTGAGTCGACTCCACTGTCATTCTCCCTCAGCCGGATGGGGGAGCCAACAGGAAAGTGCCGAGATCACTTCATCGTGACGGGCTCGCGCCTCATGCCGCTCATTGAGACCGGGCGCGGCGCTCCATTGCCGCTCAAGACGCATCGTCCACCTGATGGACCCATGGTTCCCGACGCCTGAACGCCCGCCGGAAAGATCGCCGTCCCATCCTCTTACACGTCAGGGAGTCAGGCGAATCCAGTCTTGAAACCGGCCGGTGGTCTTCGCCTCGAGCGTCATGTGGACAATGTGGTCGCCGATCCACAACTCGGGGTCGAACTTGCGTGCGGCGAAGGCGTTGTGAAAGAAGCACAATGCCAGGAATCGTTCGCGCGTTTCCATGTCCCAGCACTCGTGCAAGGTCGCGAGCGCACTGAGATGCTGGTTCTTGTCTGCGCGAAGAGCCCTGTTGTTTGATCGTGGACAAGGTATTTGAACACGACGCCGGCCGACATCGACGACGACGGCATCGTCGGTCCGTCGGATCTCGCTCAACTGCTGGGACAGTGGGGTCCGTGCAAAGGACCGTGTTCCGCCGACCTCGACGGCGATGGACTCGTCAACGCCGCCGATCTCGCTCAACGCCTAAGCAACGGGGGCGAATGCGACTGAATCGATCTCTCCCGACCGTTCGAGGTGTTCCCTGCGACCGTGCTCCGCCGCCCCCGGCGGGGCACGTTTTGTTCATCAGGAGCACGCACCCCAACTGCCGAGCAGCGCCGCCAGGTCCGCGGGTCCGACCTCGCCATCGCCGTTGAAGTCGGCCGGATGACGTGGATTCGGACCCCATGCGCCGAGCACCTGGGCCAGGTCCGCCGGGCCGACGATGCCATCGCCGTCGAGATCCGTCGGACACACATCGCACGCATCGGGCACGCCATCGCCGTTCTCATCGCCGATGGTCACGCCCTGGTACTGCACTCGCACGATGGCGGTTGACGTCACGCCGGGACACGACGGCGGGAACGGATCGACCGCCTTGGAGGCGGTCAGCGTGACCGTCGCGTCGCCGTCGATCAAGGCGTCATTGAACGCCGCGGCGGGCACGTTGAGCTGGTCCAGATCGGGCGTCTCGGGACAGTCGGTCGCGTCCACCAGCAGCGTCCCGACGAACAACCCGTTGATGCTCACGTCGACGACCTCACTCGGACCCCCGAAGTCGCCGGTCGCCTCCACCGCCAAGCTGACCCCGTCGACGCCCGCGTCGGGAACATCGAAGAACGTGGTCGACCCCGGGAAGTTCTCGCCGATCGGCGACAGCACCGCGGACGTCTCGACGAAGAACGGGAACTCGCACGAGTCGAGCATGCCGTTGTCGTTGCAGTCGACGAAACTGCTGCCGAACTCGTACGCGCCCATGTCCACCGGCGGCGTTTCGCCGATCCCCGTATCCGGCGTCGCGGGATCGTCGATCCGCCGTCCGCTGCCATCGAGGTCGAGCGCGCACGCGTCGATCCCGATGGTGTTCCCGGCGTCGATGCTCGGGGAACCGGCGAGCAGGCGAAGGTCATCGTCCTCCGTGCCCGGCACATCGTCAGCACCGTCGGCATCGACGAACATCGGATCCGCATCGATGTTCCCGTCGCCGGGAACCGCCTGCTCGACGTTGCAGTACGTGATGGAAGCGAGTCCGAGATCGATCTGCTCCGGCACGTTGTCTCGGATGATCGAGTTGACGATCGTGCCGGGGAAGCCGGAGCCGTCGTCGATCCCACCACCGATCGACGCGGTATTGCCGACGATCGTGCAGTTGGCGATCGTGGTGATGCCGAAGTTCTGGATGGCGCCGCCCTGCGGAGCGTCGTTACCCGTGAACAGGCAGTTGTCGATGGTGGCGTTGCCGACGGTGCGAATTGCGCCGCCGCCGTTGTCGGCGCTGTTCCCGATGAACCGACACCGTCGGATGGTGGCGCCGCCGTTGATGGTGATCGCGCCCCCAAAGCCGTCCGCGGAGTTGTCGAGGAACAGCGAATCGGTGATGGTCGGCGTGCCACCGTTGAAGATGTTGATCGCGCCGCCGCTGCTCTGGTTGTGATTCCCGACGAAGCGACAGTTTCGGATCGTGGGACTGGTGATGCTGTTGCCGATGAACACCGAGCCTCCGTTGCCGCCTCCGGTCAGGGTGAAGCCCTCGAGCACGGCGTCCGGTCCCTCCGAGGAGAAGGTCACGCCCGCGCCGAGGAACAACTGGGACAGGATCGACCGATTCCCGGTCGCGAGGTCCACCGCCATCAGCGCATCCTGGTTGAAGTCGGCGATCAGCACGCGATTGTTCGCCGCATCGAGTTCCAGATCCTGCGGACTCATGAAGCCGGGCCCGGACCCGACACCGTCATTGGACGACACGATGGTGCGATTGCCCGTGGACAGGTCCACCGCGACGACGGCATCGAGGTTGGGATCCACGACGAGCACGCGATTGTTCGCCGCATCCAGGCAGACGCCGAGCGGGAACAGGAAACTCGGTCCGCCGCCGGAGAGAATGCTCCGGTTGCCGGTGTTGAGATCGATGCTGAAGACCGCGGCCGCGGTGATGTCCGCGACGTACGCGCGGTTCGTCGCCGGGTTGTAGGTCACGCCGGCCGGGAACTGCATGTTCGGGCCGCTTCCCACCGACGGGCTGGACAGGATGGTGCGCGTGCCAGTCGACGCGTTCACCGCGAACAGCGCATCGAGGAACGATTCGACGATCAGAACACGATTCTGGGTGGGATCGAAATGCATGGCGTCGATCACCTGGTAAGCGGGCCCGCCACCGACGATGGGCGTGCGATCCCCGGTGGTCAGGTCCGCACTGAACAGGGTCGCGGTCGCGACGCGATGGATCAGCAGCGCCCGGTTGCCGAGAGTGTCGTAGTCCACGCCCTCGATGTTGTTGTAGACCGGTCCCGCGCCATTGTCGGCATCCGAGATGATCTGTCGCTCACCGGTCGTGAGATCCACCGACAACAACGCGCTGCCGTTGGCGACCAGCGCCCGATTGCCGCCGAAGTCGATGCCCAGCGAGCGTGGCGAGTTCAGGCCCGGTCCGGATCCGGCGTTGGACACCATGAGCGTGGTGGTCTCCGGACCACCCGAACTGCGGATGGTGATTTCCTTGCCGCTGTAGTTGAGGTTCTCGACGTAGAGACCGGGCGCGACCACGATCTCATCGCCGTCGGTCGCCGCGACAATCGCCTCCGCGATCGTCGCGTGATCGGCCGGGACGTCGAGCACGTCCGCCCGAACCCCCACCGCCAGCGTCGCCGCGACGACCGGAACCGATACCCGTGAAATCACTCCGATGAATGCACTGACCATGACGCCCTCCCATGGTGACCTGATGGCAATATCTCGAGTATCGCAGGGCGACGCCGTGAACCGATGGGAATTCCCGCGAAACGCCGCCGGGCGGAGCATTGACAATCACGCCGCACCGGGGTGATGATCGATCGAACGCGGGCTCTCCGCCTCGCCAAGAAGGGGCTCGCGATGGTCACAACGCCGATTCAGCGCTTTCGCACGTGTGCGATTCTCGCCCTGGCGATCGCCCTCACCGAGCCCAACGGTTTCGAACGGGTTCTCGGGGAGAGTCGAGATCGACGAGAGTAGGAAAGCGGTGAGCAGCCATGAGAACAGCACCGTTCGACGCCAAGCCTTTACAGGCACGCACCTACGACAAAAACGCCGGGCCCTCTCGGGCTCGGCGTTCCGCGTAAACCGGTTAACGGGCCCCGACTCGAGGCCCCGGCGTTGAACTCCGTGATCAAAACGGTCATCGGAGATCATTCTCGCGCATCGCGCCGGGCGACTCGATGTATCCGGCTGAACGACAGCGTCCTACGGCGTCGCGGTCGAGATCGGTGTCGGGCCCTCGACATTCACGTTGGCCATACTGCGGAATCCGCTCTCGCACTTCACGACGTGCGAAGGCTGACGCCCGCGGCGGAGCCACCGAGGGTCTCCTTCGAATCCGCCGTTCGTGCTGGCCTACGGGCAGACGCCCCACGCCGCGAGCAGCATCGCGAGGTCAGAGGCCGCCACGTCGTCATCGCCGTCGAGGTCGGCCGGGCTGCCGGGCGCAGGACCCCACGCGGCGAGAACCTGTGCGAGGTCCGCCGCGTCGACAAGGCCGTCGTCATCCAGGTCCCCCGGGCAGGGCTCGGCGGCTGGCAGGCCGGCGCCCGCGAAGAAACCTCCGGTCAACTGGTACGCCGCGCCAACGGACGCGGGAGACGCATCGGACTGGCCGATTGTCCCCGACATCTCGAAAACGCCGCCCGTCGATGTGCCCCCGCCGCAATCGACGGTGTACTGCACGAGTTCGAACGGCCCCCCCGCCGATGGCGCCGAACGAGCGATCAAGGTGGACGCCGCGGCGAGCGTCGCGGCGGACGTGATTGCGGCGGCGTGTCGAGTGGTCGTCTTCATCAGCCAGTCCTCCAGTTCCATGTGTTCCCACGGACCCGCGGTCCGCACGTTGTCCATCACGACGTTTCTTCCCGACGACTGCAGTCGCAGCGAAACTTTTTTTTCTTCACCCGCGGCTGCAGTCCGCGCCCCTCGACGTCGTCTGAGAGGACGTACGGGCCAGGATCGATCGACGCGATCGACGGGGGTCCGGGAATGGAGGAACACGTATGTTTCGATTCACCATGATGGCGGCCGCCCTGTGCGGCTTGATGGCGACCACCCCCCTTCTCGCGGGCGAATCCGCCCCGGTCGGCAGCGCGTTTACGTACCAAGGCCAGATCAAGGCGTCGGGCGAACAACTGGAGGAAGCGGTTGATCTTCGTTTTCGTATGTACGACGCCGCGAACGGCGGTGCGCAGATCGGCCCGATGCTCGAAGCGTTGACGCTCACTGTCAGCGACGGCGTCTTCACCATCGACCTCGACTTCGGCCCCGTCTTCGAGGGCGGCGCATCGCGCTGGCTGGAAATCGATGTGCGTTTGACGGCGGAGGGCGGCGAGTACACCACGCTGACGCCCCGCCAGCCGATTCTCCCGGCCCCGATCGCACAGTTCGCCTTGTCGGGCAATCCAGGTCCGGCGGGGCCAGCGGGTCCGGAGGGGCCGGCGGGTCCGGAGGGCCCCGGGGGTCCGGCGGGTCCGCAGGGCGCAACGGGTCCGGCGGGGCCGGCGGGGCCGACGGGTCCGCAGGGCGCGACCGGACCGGCGGGCCCGGACGGCCCGATGGGTCCCGTGGGTCCGAGTGGTCCCGCGGGTCCGCAGGGTGAGCCGGGCGATTCGCAGTGGAATCAGGATGGTTCGGCGATCTCGTACCTCGACGGGTTCGTCGGCATCGGCACGAGCACGCCGCTGTCGAAGATGCACATCCTTGGACCCGACGGCGAACAGCCGCGCGGCCAGATCTACATCGTCGGCAACGGCGACAACGTGGTGGGATCCGGCGATGCGTACGTGACTTTTGCCGAGGGCTTTGAGGACGCCTCGGTGTGGTCGGTCGGCGTCAAGGACACCAACAACGTCTTCTCGATCTCGCAGGGTCCGACGATGGACGCTGAACCACGGTTCGTCATCGAGGAGGACAATGGGTTCGTCGGCATCGGCACGAGCACGCCGCTGTCGAAGATGCACATCCTTGGACCCGACGGCGAACAGCCGCGCGGCCAGGTCTACATCGTCGGCAACGGCAGCGAGTTGGGAACCGGCGATGCGTACGTGACTTTTGCCGAGGGCTTTGAGGACGCCTCGGTGTGGTCGGTCGGCGTCAAGGACACCAACAACGTCTTCTCGATCTCGCAGGGTCCGACGATGGATGCTGAACCACGGTTCGTGATCGAGGAGGACAACGGGTTCGTCGGCATCGGAACGTCGTCGCCGGACAGCACCCTCCACCTCCTCAACCCCAGCATCGACGCCGTCATGATGGTCGAGGCGGACCCGAACAACACCGACGAAGATGACAACGCCATCATCCGCATGCTCCAGGACGGCCGACTCGTCGAAGCGCGGCTGCGTCTTGACAACCAGAACGACTTCCACATCGAGCTGTATGAGAACGCGCAGATGGTTCACGACGTCATCCTGACGCCGGATAAGTTCAGTGTCGAGGTGCTCGAAATTCGCGGCGGCGCCGACCTGGTGGAAGGCTTCGACGTCTCCGACGGGGACGCGATCGAACCCGGGACGGTCATGGTCATCGACCCCGTGAACGCCGGCGCGTTGACGATGTCGTCCGGCGCCTATGACCACAAGGTCGCGGGCGTGGTCTCCGGCGCCAACGGCGTCAAACCGGGCATTCACCTCGGCCAGGAATCCGTCATGGACGGCGACACCAAGGTCGCGATGACCGGCCGCGTCTACGTGAAGTGCTCGATCGAGAACGGCGCGATTCGGCCCGGCGATCGTCTGACCACCGCGTCGCTGGCGGGTCACGCCATGAAGGCCACCGACGCGAGTCGCTCGGACGGGGCGGTGATCGGCAAGGCGATGTCGTCGCTCGATGAAGAGACCGGTCTCGTCCTCGTGCTCGTGAACCTGCAGTAAGGAGGGATGTCATGCAACGCATCAAGATGCTCTCAATCACATCGCCTCTACTTTTCGCCCTCGTTGGAGTGGAGGCCGCGCCGGCCTACGGGCAGGACGTCAGTCCCGAGATCCGACGCGAGGTTCGGGACCTCCTGGGGTTCGACCCGTTCACGCACCTCGACCCGACGCCCGCGCTCGACGCCGACGTCTACGCCCTGCGGAAGGAAGACCTGGTGCGAACCGACAACCCCGCCGTGAAGCGGGAGGTCCGCCCCGAGCGCATTCTGGATCCGCCGCCCGTCATCGACAAGCGGGACTTCCGCACGCCGCACTCGGACGCCTACGCCCTCGACGAGATCTACGTCCGCTTCAAGCCGGGCGTGGGCGCGGGCGCTGCGCAACTGACGCATCAGCAACTCGGCGCGACGGTGGTCTGGCGTTCGGCCATGGTGCCCGGACTCTGCAAGGTGCGGATCGCGGCGAACACCGACGTGCTGACTTCGGTCAACGATTACCTCGACGCCGCGGATGTGCTCTACGCAGAGCCGGACTATCAGCACAAGCGCTCGGACGGGTCCTTCAACGATCCGATGCAAGTCGATCTGTGGGGCGTCTCGACCGGTCCGGGCGGCTCGTGGGCGTGCGACGCCTGGGGCCAGGGGATCGGCGGCGGCGCCCTTATGGCGATCATCGATACCGGCACGGACACCGATCATCCCGATCTCGCCGCCAACATCTGGTTCAATCCCGGCGAGATCCCCGGCAACGGCGTCGACGATGACAACAACGGCTACGTCGACGACATCAACGGCTGGAACGTCCGCCTCGAGTCGCCGAACGTCGAACCGTGCGGCAGCGATCATGGCACGCATGTCGCCGGGACCGCCGGCGCGCGCGGGAACAACGGAATCGGCATGCTCGGTGTGGCGCCGTTCGGCACAATGATGATCCTCGCGTGCAACGGCCCCAATGGCGACGGGAGCGATCCGTGCGCCGGTCTCTACGACACCACGCAGGGGCTCGATTACGCCATCGCCAACGGCGCGCGCGTCTCGAACGCCAGCTATGTCGGTGGATTCTGCCAGACCGCCTACGATGTCATTCTCGCTGGGCAGGCCGTCGATCACATCCATGTCGCGGCGGCGGGCAACGAGTCGGAGGATGCCGACGTCATTCCGCTCTATCCTGCCGCGTACGGCCTCGGCAATGTCATCTCCGTCGCCGCGATCAACCAGAGCGGCGGCCTCGCCTCGTTCTCCAACTACGGCGACGTATCGGTGGATCTCGGTGCTCCCGGGATGAGCATCCTGAGCACCGTCAACGGCGGCGGTTATGAGGGCAGCTGGCAAGGGACGTCGATGGCGGCGCCGCACGTGACAGGCGCCGTGGCGCTCGTGATGGGGAGTAATCCCGATCTGGACTGGTCGCAGATTCGCGCGCGACTGCTGCAGTCGGTCGATCCGCTGCCGTCGCTGGCCGGCAAGACCGTGACGGGCGGGAAGCTCAACGTATTCCGCGCGTACGGCGTCTGGGTGGAGCCTGGCTGGAACGGGCAGCAGGTCGGCTCGTACTTCAAGCCGTTCAATGAAACCAACACGCTCACCGCGTACACCCAGACCCCGGAGTACGGAACGCTCAACTTCTTTGGGGGCGGCGTCATCCCCGCCGCGCACTCAAGCGGTCTCTGGAGCAAGCCGATGACCCTGGAGGTGAGAGAGGGCGCCGTCACCCTCGGGCAGTGAACTGCTCCCACACCGGAATCCGGCCGCGACTCGTTTCGCCCTCCTCTCAACGCCCGCGGTCAATCGGCCGCGGGCGTTGTCGCATGCAGCCGATGTTTGAGCATCAGCTGGCGGGCGATCTGTCGCTCGCGATCTGTCAACGCATGTTCACCGAAGAACTCGACGATCGACGCACGAGGATGCGCGTCGAGCCACGACCGCAGCATCGGAGCGAGCCGCGCCGCGATCGTCTCGTACTCCGACCTCGCTTCCAGTCGAACCCGCCGCGGCTGCGGCTCCCAGATCCGCGCGGTGTGATCGCCCGACGCGGTGATCAGTCGTTCGCCGTCCTCTTCCCAGGCGAGGCGGTACACATACCGGTCGTGCCCCTCCAACTCGACGAGCTGCTGGTAGGTCTTGGCGTCCCAGATCCGCAGGGTGTTGTCGCGTCCCCCGCTGGCGATCCGCACTCCCGTCGGGTCGAATGCGGCGCACAGCACTGCGCGGTCGTGCCCTTCCAGGACCGCAATCTCAGCCCCCGTCTCAACATCGTGCACACGAATCCGACCCGACTCCCACGCCGTGATCAGCCGTCGACCCGTGGGGTCGAACGCCGCCGAATACGCCCGCTCCTCGACCTCCGCGAGGCGCCGAACAAGGGCGCCGTCCGCCGCGTTCACGATGCGAATCTCCTCGTGGTTGACCACGACCGCGAGATGGCGTTCGTCCGGGGACAACGCAAGTGGTCCCCCCCCGCCGGCTGCGGGTGCTGCCCGGAGATCGCGCTCAAGTCCGGTCAGCAGGCGGGTGATGTCGCCGCTCTCGAGCTCGACGCGGCTGACCGATCCGTCGGCTCCCTTCGCAATCCAGACCGTCGGGCGGATTCGACTGCACGCCACCGCCACCGCGGAATACGGAAGCTCGCGGACGAGACGTCGTTCGCCGGTATTCAGATCCAAGGTGACCCAGCGCGTCGTCCCGTCTGGCCCGGCCAACGCCGTCAGCAGCAACGCCTGTTCGGGGAAGAAGTGCGCGTGCTCAACCCGTTCGTCCGCCGCCCCGAACCTCGCGACCGGCGCGCTCGACGCAAGATCCCACAGCCGCAATCCGCCGGAGGCCCCGACGTATCCGTCCCACCCGCCGCTGAGGATCAGGCCGCGCTCATGATCGATATCGACGGCGTACACAAAGCTTGCGTGGCCGGTCAAGACCTCCGGGTTCTGGGCATGCAGGTCGAAACAACGGACGGCGCCCCGTTGATCGACCGTCAGCACCTCGTCGCTCCCCGGCACGACCGTCATCTTCTCGATATCCACATCGTGCGAGGGAAGTCGACGAATCGTCTCTCCGGTCGCCGCGCTGCGAACGTGGACCGTGCGGTCGAACGCCGCCGTCACAATGTGCACGCTGTCCCCGCTGTACGCGACGTCGATGAGCATGCCCTGGCCGCTGTTGCGCACCACCCGCGGCGGCTGGACCTCGTCCGACGCCAACGCCGCCTCCACATCCCAGATGCACAGGACGCCGTCGATGGCGACCGCGCAAAGGCTCGTGTTGTCGGGACTGAACGCCAACGCGCGGACATCGTGATTCACCACCTCAAGTCGACCGCGCACCTGTAGGGTGTCGGGATCGAGCAGCAACACTTCGAAACCAGAGCCTCCGTACGCACGCGCATTCGGCGGACGCTCACACGCGGCGAGCACGCTTCGGTCGGGGCTTAGCACCAGTTCGACTCGACGGGCCGAACGAATCGTGGACCGCGAGCCCGGGGACAACCCCGCTCTTCGTCGACCGATCTCCCGACCGTCGAGGTCGAACATGACCACTTCGCCGCGGTCGTCCGCAAGGACGTAGACTCGGCCGCGCTCAGGATCAATCTCGACCGGGACGACCGCCCCGGACGCCACCGAGGACTCCAGGGGTTTCTGGATCCAGCCACCCGTGACGAGATCGTGCGTTTCGATTCGTTTCGTGGACGTCGCGGGGTTCTGGACGCACATCACGAGACGACGACCATCGTCGCTCATCGCGACCCTCTCCGGATAGCCGTCCACCTGCAGGGTTCGCAGCACCTCGCCGCTCCGAGCATCGCGATGAAGCACCGTGCCGTCGGTCCCTGCGGTCACGAACGTCCGACCGTCAGGGGACATGATGAGATCAAGGATGCTCCAGTGGTGCCCGAAATAGAACTGAGGCTCCGCCGACGGCTCCGTGAACTGGCGACGCGCCGCATCGAGCTGCGCGATCAGGTATCGGAACTCCCACCCGCGCCGCTCCACCGGAGCGTCGGCGAGAAACCGTCGCGCGGTGGACGTCCGTCCCTTGCTCGTCGCAATCGCCGCGGCGATGAGACTCGCCCGGTACGCCTGCGTCGCGCGGGAGCTCTCGCGCGCAATCGACTCCGCCCGCTCGACGAGCGCCCAGCCCAGGCCGACGGCGAGGGCGAACATGACGGCGGTCGTCGCCGCCACCACCGTGCGGTGGCGACGAACAAACCGTCGCGATCGCTCGATCCGTCCAATACGCCGCGCAAGAATCGGCTCACCGGCGAGCCAGCGCCGCAGATCAGCGGCGAACGCCCCCGCCGTGGCGTATCGGCGCGCGGGGTTCTTCTCGAGCGCCCGACCGATCATCGCCTCGACGTCGCCGCGCCAACGCCGATTCAGCGTGCCGAGGCGCGGCGCGTCCCGGTCCTGCAACACCCGAATCGCGGTCGAGAGTCCATGGCCGCTCACCGAGAAGGGCAAGGCGCCGGTGGTGAGTTCAAATCCGACCACGCCGAGGGCGTAGACATCCGTCCGCTGCGAGATGGCGTCCGCCTCGCCGCGAATCTGCTCCGGCGCCATGTAGGCGAGGGTGCCCAGGAGCTGGCCCTCTTGCGTGACATGTGAGGCCAACACGGAAGCGCCGTCCGTCGCCCGGGCGATGCCGAAGTCGAGCACTTTGGGCTGGCCGTGCTTGTCGACCAGGATGTTCTCAGGCTTCAGGTCGCGATGGATCACGCCTCGCTGGTGCGCATGCTCCATCGCCTCGGCGACCCGCGCCAATAACTCGAGCCGAGCACGATCATCCAGACGTTCACGCTCGCAGTATGTTCGGAGGTCGACGCCGTCGATAAGCTCCATCGCAAAGAACGGCTGCGATCCGCGGCCAAGGTCGAAAGTTCCAGCCTCGTACACCTGTGCGATGTTCGGGTGCTGCAGCCGGCCGAGCAGTTCTGCCTCGTGCCGCAAACGAGCCAGTCGAGCCGGCGTCGCCTGAAACGGATGGAGCAGCTTGATCGCCACGGATCGGCGCGGCGACGCCTGCTCCGCCTCGAACACGACGCCCATGCCGCCCGCGCCGATCTGGCGAACGATCCGGTACCCGGGAATCCGAACGTCCGGTTGACTCGCCGGCGCCGCATCGACATCGCGGCAGCAATCCTCGAGGCGCGCTCGCGATGACGCGATCTTCACGTCGGAGAATGGGTGATCTCGCGTGGCCTCGTCCGCGTCGTACTGCTGAAGCAACGCGAGGACTTCGTCGCGCAGCGCGGGATCATCGGCGCAGGCGCGATCCAGAAACGCCTCCCGTTCGTCATCCGCCCGACCGAGCGCGGCGACGAAAATCTCCTGGACCGCTGCGTACCGCGCGGCGTCCATCAATCGCCTCGCCCAAGTTCGCGCTGGAGCCACGTCCGAGCCATCACCCAGTCCGAGGCCACCGTGCGCGGCGACACGCCGAGATGCGCCGCGGTCTCATCCACGGTCAGCGATCCGAAGAAACGGAGCTCGACAATCTCTGCATGCCGCGGATTGAGCTCCGCCAGACGAGCGAGCGCATCATCGAGCTCCACGATATCGACCGCGGCGTCGCCCGGCGTGGCGGACTCGACAAGCGTGACCTGATGCGCGCCCCCGCCGCGCTTCTCGCGTCGCTTCGCTTTCGCGGCGTCGGCAATCACGTGCCGCATTGCCTTGGCGGCGACCGCGAAGAAATGTCGACGATTCTCGTAGCGTCCAAGCTCCCCCGCGATCTTGAGCCACGCCTCGTGGACGACGGCCGTGGGCTGGAGCGTCTGACCGCCGCGTTGCGCGTTGAACGCCGACTGCGCAATTCCGCGAAGTTGTCCATAGACCAGTGGAAGCAGTTCCGCCCCCACGTCATCGCCGCCCGCCTTCGCGGCCCGCAGCAACGCCGTAATCTGTGGGGCGACCGTCGGATCCACGCGACTAGCGTAACATCCGCGCCGCGTGGGCGTCGCGCCCCCCGCGCGGCCCACGTCCTCCACCTTCGGGGCACCCGTCCCCATGTCAGCCAGCGTTTCTTCTCGGAGCCGTATGCCCCTCGACATGCACCTTGGCAACACTGGCCGGCGGCGCTGCAAGTCTATAGCCACACCATATTTACAAAACTGCGATGCTTCAGCCTCGCGTCGGGCGTCGAGCTCATCGTGAGGCGAGGATGAGAGGAGAGTGGCGACGCGATCTTCCGGCATCTTCTTCTTCAGCGCATTGATCAGCGGTGTCACTGCATCGGCCAGGTCCGCCGCCAGAAACTCCTCTCGTTCTCCACATTCCACGACTGTGATCAACGCAGCCAAGTGTGAACGCGCGCCTTGCGACAGCTCGCCCGGCAGAAACGCGTCCAGAAACTGCGCTTGATGCCGTCGGTGATCCTGAATCACGCCAGATGACCAGGACAGCTTGTCCGCCCCCCTCGCGGCTCGCTGCAATTCTGCCAGATCCTGGAGAGCCAGCGACAGAAGCTCTTGAGTGAACGCGTCCATCTCAGTTCACCTCCTTTAGATCGACGCGCGTCACATCTAGAAACAGATGCGCAATCTGATCCGAGGCGACCTTCCACAGGAACCCGTGGTTCTTGATCCGCCCGTTGGTGATCGACAGGGTGAAGTCGAGATAGACCGAACCGTCGCGAACGAGCTTCAGGAACCGCAGAATCGACGGCCACTTCGCGTAGAGCAGCTCCTCGAACCGACACTCCGGCCCCGCATTCCCCGTCCGCGCCGACACCCGAACGAACGCGGTCTCCGTGTGCTTGGACAGCAGCGCCTCTTCGAGCACCTCTGCGTCGTAGTACAGCAGTTCCTTTTCGCTGTGAATGACACGGATGCGATCTGCTGTCGCATCGAGCGAGAACCCGAGGGAATCGCCGGCGCTGGTGAACGACGTGAACAACTGGCGACGCCCGGTCTTGGGGTCGTTGTAGCCGTACTCCTCGAGCAGACCTTCGTGGCCCGCCACACCGGTGAATGCCGTCGGCTTCCGCGAGAACAGCGTCTGCGGCGTCGCGCCGCGCTTGGTCTTCAGTTCGATCCCCATGAAGTCGGGCGTCTTGCTGCTGTTCTGCGGGACGCCTAACTCCTTCTCGAGCGTCAAACCAAAACGCCCTGCCCCACTCTCCGTGACCTTCACCCAACCTCGCCGATTCAACTGCCGGACTTTCTGGATCAGGATGTCGCGCGGCGTGAGACGCGGACGCGATGAACGGCCGACGTAGTCCAACACCAGGAGCTTCAGCAGCCGCTGGTAGTTCGACCGCGGCAGCAGACCGTCGGCGTACGGCAGCCGCTCCTCGTAGAGGATCGCGCTGATGTTCTGGAACTTGAGCTGAAAAGCCTTGGGGTTCCGCCGCGGGTGCTTCGCGGCCAGGCGGCGGTAGATCTCCGCCTTGTTCGTCGCGTTGCCCGCCACCTGCGCATCGAGCAGCTTGAAATACGCCTTCACCGTCGACCGGATCTCGGATTCTGTCCAGGGCGGGTTTCGCATGCTCGGTATGACCCCGACAAAATGTAGCATGTGGGTATGAACCGCGTCTGGCGGACCATCACCGACGCTCTCAAGCCCCGCGTCAGCGATTCGCCATCCGTACCGACGACAGACGGCGCCGGCGATCCGCATCCACACTTCAACGAACTGCGGTCGCGGATCAACCACCGGCTCGGCGAACTCCGACCGCCAAACTGGACGGAGCAACAGCAGACGGCCTGGTTGTATGGCGCCCTCGGGGCGGTCCCCGTCGGCGTCATGTTCATCTGCGAGAACCCGAGCCTCACGCCGATCCGTCGCATCAAGACGATCGACGGCGGTCCACCGGACATCGAGGCGCAATGGTGGGGATCGCCGCGCAACCCAGCCGCAAAGCGATTCCGTCACGCACTCCGCGAGACCGGCCTCAAGACCACCGCACCGGGCGAGCGCGGCGGGTGGCGGTGCTACATCACCAACGTAGTCAAGGAGGCGAACTACGCCACGTCCGAACAGCGTCGCCTCAGCGCGCCAGAACGGCGCCAGCAGGGTGAGGCCTGGGCAGACATCTTGAACTGGGAACTCGCTCAGGTGCAGCCGCGCCACCTGATCTGCGTCGGCGACAAGTCCTACGAGATCGTTTCGCACTTGCGAGATCAGAAACTGCTGGACGGACGGCCGCCCCGCATCCATCAGATCGTGCACTACTCGGCGCGCGGCAAGGGGTGCACCGATGAGGCTGTCCGCCGGAGGATGATCGATGGGATTCAGACCGCCATCGACCGTTCCTGATCCACCCCCGAACCACACACCACGTTCACCACCGCCGCCCGTTAACCCCCCCGCGCGAGAGTTCGAGAGTTCCCCGCGACACCCCCGAACCGAATCGCCCCGCCCACCGCGCGGCCGACCCGACCGCGCCCTCGGCCGAGAGCCCGCCGACCCCCGCCGAAACCCCGAAAATCGCGTTCCTGTCGCACCCCCGAACCCGCCCGGTGCGCAAACAGCAACCGCCGCGATCGACTCGCGGCGGTTCGGAAAGCTCCCCGATCGTAACGAGTTCAAGCGTCAGGAGCCGGAAGTGGCACCACGAAGGGGATCTGGCGGCGGTTAGCAGCGACGCGGTCTCACCCGGTCTTCGCCCTGGCCTCGGCAACCTCGTCGAACTCGTCGATGTGGCACCAGCCCCGCTCGAGCAGGACCGGCACGCAGGGGTCGATGACTCGGTAGATGATCTGGAGCCCATCGCGCCGGCTGCTCACGACGCTGATCTCGGCCAGTCTTTGGAGCTGGTTCGACACGGCCTGGGCCGTCATCTCGACCTCCCGGGCAAGGTCGCTGACGTTGAGTTCCCCCGCACGGATCAGGGCGTGGAGCAACCGCAGCCGAGTCGGGTGAGCAAGGCTCTTGAAGAGCACCCCGAGGCGCTCCGCTTCCCCGACTTCGATGAGCGAACGAGCCGGCAACGGCGGTTTTGGTCGACAGGTGTCCATAATCATCCGCATCCAGGAATCGACCCAGGAAGTGCTGGACCGCCCTTGACAATTACACGATAGGGTGTAATAGTCAAGGCGATAGTCGAATTTTGCGGCTTCCTGTACCAATGCGATTCCACCCCGTCATCTCGATCATGCTCGCCGCCTGGTTCGCCCTGGGCAGCACGCTCGGTCCGCGCTTTCTGTGCTCATGTGCCGATGGCACAACCACCGTCGAGTTCGGGCACCGGTTCTGCTGCGACACGGACGACTCCTGCTGCGAATCGTGCAACGGCGATTCAGCTGTAGACGAGGAGTCAATCGATCCAGCGCTCGATGCGTGGACATGTGCTGACGGCTGCGAGTCCGCGCCTCTCGGGGGCGAAACCACCCTGGCACTCGACCGCGCGGAGAAAGACACGTCTCGATTCTCTCCGACGTTGGCGGCGATTCCCTTCCACCAGCTTCGCGAAGGACGTTTCGTCTTGCCGCGCCGAGGGACGATTGAGAGAGCGCATGCGCCGGGGCATTGCGCCACCGGTACGCCCCGACTTCGATCCGTGATCCTGCTTGTCTAGAAGAGACCTGGGTTGTCGCGCCCTCTGGGGTGCTCATTCACACCCAGTGCTCGGCATGTGCCGAGCGGCTCTTTTCCAGTCGAGCGGAGTCCATGCGGTCATTCCCTGTCTCACTCATCATTTCCGGCTTGGCGTCTATCGCGCTCTCTGCGTGCGCACCATCACCATTCGATTTCGAGCCGCCAGGGTCGAGTCCTCTGCTGCGCGAGCTGCCGAGGTACTCGGCTCCAGCGAATCCCGATCATTCGCGACAGGCCGCTGAAGCAGTATCGACCTCCGGGGATCTGACGCTGCGGAGCGCGCTCGCCGCGGCGCTCTTGAGAAATCCTGCGCTTCGCGCGGCCGCCTGGGAGCCACGTCTCGCGGAGGCGAATCGGCTGCAGGCCGGCTTGTCGCCAAACCCCGAGATTGGACTCGAACTCGAGAACTTCGCGGGCACTGGTGCGCTTGGCGGAACAGATGCCCTGGAGACAACGCTCGTCCTCAGCCAACTGATCGAACTGGGAGGAAAGAAGGACCGCCGCATCGAGGTTGCCGACAGCGCGTGGACGGTGTCCGCGCTCGACTACGAGGCCGAGCGGCTCGACGTCGTGACAGAGACCGCTGCACGGTTCGTCCGTGTCCTCAAGCTTCAGCAGCAGGTGCAATTCGCCGAACGCGCAAGGGCGCTCGCGGAGGAGAGCCGGCGGGTCATCGACCGTCGAGTCCAGGCTGGTGACGTTTCCCCGATCGACGAAATCAAGGCAAGGCTCGAAAGCGAGTCAGCACGCATCGCCTCCGACCGCCTCAAGCGGGAGGTTGACGCTGCTCGTCGAGACCTCAGCGGCATGTGGGATGAGACAAATCCTGCTTTCGGGACCGCCCTCGGATCATTGGACGAAGTCATGGACGTCCCTTCCCTTGACGAGTTGACCAACCGCATCGAATCACATCCCGAGGTTCAACGGTGGGTCGCAGAGACCGAACGACGGAGGTCGGCCGTTGAGCTTGAGCGAGCCCAGGCCGTTCCAGACGTCAATGCGGGCCTCGGGATTCGCTACGTCAACGAGATCGATGACGCGGCCCTCGTCGGAGGGGTGTCAGTGCCCCTCCCGTTGTTCGATCGGAACCAAGGCGGCATTCTGGCTGCTCGCCTGCGTGCCGCGCAAGCGCTCGATGAGGGCCGGGCGTCGCAGCGCGAGTTGGCCACCCGACTCGTGCGAGAACACTCACGGCTAACCGCGGCGTTCCACGAAGCGCAGTCCATCGACTCCGCACTCCTCCCGGCTGCACGCGATGCATACGACGCGACGCGGCGCGCGTACGACGAGGGCAAGCTCCCGTACCTCGACGTCCTCGACGCCCAAAGAACACTGTTCGACACAGAAGCACAACGCTTGGAGGCGTTGGCGGAATACCACAGCGCGCTGGTTCAGGTTGAAGGACTCATCTCGGCGCCCATGAGCACTCTCCGACAGAGTGCGCCCGATGCCTCCGAGCATCCAGGAGACACACCATGACGATGACTCGACTCCACTGGTTCAGGGGCCCCGCTGTTGCGGGCCTCGTCTTCACGGCGTTGGTACTCGCCGCCTGCGACAAGGAGACAGACTCCTCGGCGTCATCCGACGAGTCCCCGCAGTCTGTTGTGACGCCGGCCGCACATACACATGATTCCGGCGAGACCTGCTACATGTGCGATGCATCCAAGCGAGAGGCTGGTCGCCTCTGGTGCCGGGAGCACGCCCGATACGAGGACCGCTGTTGGATCTGCCAGCCGCAACTGGAAGACGCATCACGACCGTATTGCGAGGAGCACTTCCTCTATGAGGATGAGTGCTTCCTCTGCGACCCGTCGCGCGCGTCATCCGGCGGAGACGACGAGTCGGCGGCCAAGGGCCCGCACGGGCATGGTGTCGATGAGACGTGCTTCATCTGCGACGCCTCCAAGCGGGAGACTGGACGGTTGTGGTGCCGCGAGCACGACAGGTACGAGGATCGATGCTGGATCTGCCAGCCGCAGTTGGAGGACGCCTCACGGGCCTACTGCGAAGAGCATCATCTTTATGAGGACGAGTGTCACTTGTGCAATCCCGCGCTCCGCGGCGATGCATCGGCCGCGCCGAGTCCCGCGGGCGCGCCCGCACTGTTCTGCAACGAGCACGGGGTCCCCGAGATCGAATGCGGCATCTGCCAGCCGCAGCTCGCGGCGTCACTCGGCGTCGGCGACTCGCTTCTCGTCCGGATGCCATCCGCGCGGTCTGCGGAATTGGCCGGGCTGACGCTCGAGCGACCTGGTCGTGGCGATGCCGCGGCAGCCCTCCAGCTCCTCGGCGAAGTGCGGTACAACGGCAACCGGCGAGCGAAAGTGACACCGCTGGCGTCCGGAGTGCTCGCTGACATCCGTGTCGATGTAGGCGAGACCGTGGAGGCTGGACAGATCCTCGCGGTTGTCAACTCCGTTGGTGTTGCCCATGCCAAGTCGGAATACCTGTCCGCGATTGCCGAGCTTGACATCAAGACGACGACGTTTGATCGCGAACAGCGTCTCGTGGATGAGAACATCGCCGCGCGACGAGATTTCCAGGAAGCCGAAGCCGCTCGGCGCCTGGCAGAACTCACGGTGCGCCGAACCCATCAGCAGTTGCTGAATCTCGGTTTTACCGACAGTGAGATCGGCGACATCGCCGAGTCACAGTCGTCGTCTTCGGACCTATACGTCAGGGCGCCCTTCAAGGGCACCGTCGTCGAACGAGCCGCGGTCCTTGGCGAGGCGGTCGATTCGGGCGGATCGCTGTTCGAGATCGCCGACCTCTCGACGATGTGGATCGAGCTGGCCGTGCCGGAAGAGCAGGCCATCCACATCGCTCGAGGCGGTGCCATCGTCGCCAGTGTCCGTGCCCTGCCACAGCTCCGAGTCGAAGGCGAGATCACCTGGGTCAGTCCGCAGATCGACGAACGCACGCGCATGGTACGAGCCCGCGCAACGGTCCCGAACGAACGCGGCATCCTGCGACACGGGATGTTCACCGAAGTCGCGGCCGTGCTGGATAACGTCAGCAACTCGCTGCTCGTTCCGGGTGAGTCCGTGCACAGCATCGATGGGCTGCCGTTCGTCTTCGTGCAGCAAGAGCCGGATCTCTTTGCCGCGCGGCGCGTTGATCTGGGGCCACCGGGCGTTGCCGGTACCGTCGCGGTCCTGGCGGGGCTCACCGAGAGCGATGCGGTGGTCACGCGCGGGAGCTTCACCATGAAGACCGAGTTCCTCAAGTCTCGCCTCGGCGCGGGCTGTGTAGACGACTGATCCGAGGCCGACATGCTTACCCGCCTGATTGAATTCTCGCTGAAGAACCGGATGCTGGTCATCCTGCTGTTCGCGTTGGCATCCGCCGCGGGCGTCTACCGCCTCACGCAGCTCCCGATCGACGCGTTCCCCGATACAACGCCGATCCAGGTGCAGATCAATACGGTGGCGCCCGCTCTCAGCCCCGAGGAGATTGAGCAGCAGATCACGCTTCCAGTCGAGCTGTCGATCGGCGGGCTCCCTGGCCTGCACAACGTTCGCTCAGTATCGAAGTTCGGTTTCTCCCAGGTCGTCGCAACATTCACCGACGAGATCCGGATCATCGACGCGCGGCAGTATGTGACCGAGCGTCTCTCGACGGTCGAGCTTCCTGAAGGAGTCGGGCGACCTGAGTTGGGACCGATTGCCACCGGGCTTGGAGAGGTCTTCCACTACATCGTGCGATCAGATGACCCCGGTCGCTCGACCGAGGAACTTCGCACGATCCACGACTGGGTGATCAAGCCCGAACTCCGCAAGGTCCCAGGCGTGGCGGAAGTCAACTCCTGGGGCGGGTTCGAGCGGCAGTACCATGTCGTCGTCGAGCCCGAATCGCTCATCAAGTTCGGCTTCACGCTGGATGACGTGCTTGAGGCGCTAAGGAAAAACAACGCCAACGTCGGTGGCGGCCAGCTCGTGACGTCGGGTGAGGCGCGAGTTGTGCGTGGCCTAGCTCGGGTCGCAACGCTCGAGGAGATCGAGAACATCGTCGTTGCATCCAGCGACGGCACGCCAGTGCGCATCCGTGACGTCGCGGATGTCGAGATCGGGAGCGAGATCCGCCGCGGGGCCGTATCGGCATCAGGCGATGGTGAAGCAGTGCTCGGTCTCGCGTTCATGTTGATGGGCGAGAACAGCCGTGTCGTGACCGAGCAACTACGAGATCGCCTCGAGTCCTTGGCACCGTCGTTACCGCCGGATGTCGTTGTCGATGTCGTCTATGACAGGACGCTCCTCGTTGAGAAAGTCATCGATACGGTCAAGCACAACCTCGTGATCGGCGCGGTGCTGGTGATCGTTGTCCTGCTCTTTCTGCTGGGGAACATCCGTGCGGGCCTGCTCGTTGCGGTCGCGATTCCTATCTCGATGCTCTTCGCGGTCCAGGGCATGTACGAGTTCGCGATCGCCGCCAGCCTTCTCAGCCTTGGCGCGATCGACTTCGGCATCCTCGTCGACGGCTCGGTGGTGATGACGGAGGCCAATCTGCGATCGCTCAAGGAGCGGCAACGTGAGCTGGGCCGGAAGCTCACTCCCGACGAGCGCCTCAAGTCGATCGCCGAGTCGAGCTCGCGTGTCGTGCGTCCGATCGTATTCGGGATGGGCATCATCACGCTCGTGTTCGCACCGGTCCTGACCCTCGAAGGCATCGAGGGGAAGATGTTCCGCCCGATGGCCTGGACGTTCATCTTTGCACTCATCGGAGCACTGCTGGTTGCCGTCTTCCTGTCGCCCGTACTGTCGTACTACTTCCTGCCGCGGCGCACGAAGCCCAAGGAGGGCTTCATCAGTCGGGCCATGACCGGCTCGTACGGCTGGCTCGTAGGCATGGCGCTCCGTCTTCGATGGGGGGTCGTGCTCGTCGCCCTCGTGTTGCTCGGCGTAGCCGGGTATCGCGGGAGCCAAATGGGAGGTGAGTTCATTCCGCGTCTCAGCGAGGGTTCAATGGTGATCAACACCATCCGTCTCGCTGGTGTATCGATCGAGGAATCCGTTCGCTACAACACGCGCATCGAAGAGGAACTCCAGGCGGAGTTCCCCGATGAGATCGAGCACATCTGGAGCCGGATCGGGACGGCGGAGGTCGCTAC
Organism: Phycisphaerales bacterium; assembly: GCA_965227335.1. Taxonomy (GTDB): domain Bacteria; phylum Planctomycetota; class Phycisphaerae; order Phycisphaerales; family SM1A02; genus CBDDFV01. The sequence goes on along the minus strand of CBDDFV010000009.1, from coordinate 144,044 downwards.
GGACCCGATGGGAATCGAGTTGACCGATATCTTCATCAGCCTCGCGCCGCGTTCGGAGTGGACGCGGGCTGACACGCAGGCCGGTCTGGTCGCGGAGATGGAGACGATCGTCTCGCAGTTCCCCGGTGTGAACATGATCTTCACGCAGCCGATCGAGATGCGGATGAACGAGATGGTCTCGGGCATTCGTTCCGACATCGGCATCAAGATCTTCGGGGATGACTTCGAAGAGCTGCTGCGTCTGGCCGACGAAGTGCAGCGCGTGCTTATCGAGATACCCGGGGCCTCGGACATCTCCGTCGATCAGATCACTGGCCAGCCGGCGTTGTCCATTGCCGTCGATCAAGCGCGCATCGCTCGGTATGGCGTCGCTGCCCGCGAGGTGCTGGACTTCGTCGAAGCGATGGGCGGCATTCGGGTAGGCGAGGTGTTTGAGGGACAGCGCGTGTTCCCGTTGGTCGTCCGGTTGCCGCAGGTGTTTCGCGAAGATGTCACCGCCATTTCGTCGGTGCGCGTACCGACCGAAGGTGGTGTCGCCGTGCCACTCTCGGCCATGGCGTCAGTTGATCAGTCAGAAGGTTCGGCGACGATCAACCGGGAGTGGAGCAGACGCCTGATCCGCGTTCAGTGCAACGTGGCAGGTCGCGATCCGGCATCTTTCGTCGAAGAGGCGCGACGCGCCATCGACTCTCGCGTGGCGCTTCCCGAGAGCTACGTGCTGGAGTGGGGCGGGCAGTTCGAGAATCTGGAGCGGGCAAAGCTGCGTCTGGCAATCGTCGTGCCCGCCGTACTGCTCCTCGTCTTCTTCCTTCTGTACTTCAGCCTGAAGGACCTCCGCGATGTACTCATCATCTACACCGGCATCCCCTTCGCCGCGGTCGGTGCGATCTTCGCTCTCTGGTGGCGCGGCATTCCGTTCAGTGTCAGCGCGGCGGTCGGATTCATCGCGCTATCGGGAATTGCCGTTCTCAACGGGCAGATTCTGATCGAGGCCATACGCGAGTCGTTGCGGTCGGGGCTGCCGAGGCGTGAAGCCATCATTGAAGCAGGGAAGACACGGCTGCGGCCCGTGCTCGCGACTGCGATCACGGATGCCGCCGGCTTCGTTCCGATGGCGATCTCGACCGGTGTCGGAAGCGAGATTCAGCGACCTCTGGCGACGGTAGTGATCGGTGGCATCATCACATCGACTCTGCTGACACTGTTTGTGCTGCCCGTGATCGGCTCGGCGTTCATGCGGAGACCTGAAGCGCTGTCGGTGACGCGGGAAGGTACATGACTGGCTGCGGGTGTGACGACGAACTCGCCGGGCTTGAGCGCCGCACGCTGTGGATACTCTTGGTGATCAACGCCATCATGTTCGTGTCGGAGGCCGTGTTCGGCTGGCTGGCCGAGTCAACCGCACTCCTTGCCGACTCGCTGGACATGGGTGCTGATGCCGCTGTCTACGGCGTGGCCCTCTACGCTGTCGGCCGGTCGCGATCGCTGCAAGCGGGTGCTGCAACCACGAGCGGTGTGCTCCAGATTGCCCTCGGTCTCGGCGTGCTGATCGAGGTGGCGCGTCGGTCTGTCTACGGCAGCGAGCCGATAAGTCTGCTGATCATCGTGACTGGCCTTGTGGCCCTGCTTGCGAACGTGATCTGCCTCGCGTTGATCGCCAAGCACCGGGACGGCGGTATGCACATGCGTGCGTCATGGATCTTCTCGAAGAACGATGTCATCGCGAACGTCGGCGTCGTGATCTCGGGTGGGCTGGTGATGCTCTTCGGCAGCCGTGTTCCGGATCTGGTGGTCGGAAGCGTCGTTGCCCTGATCGTGCTCCGCGGCGGCGTGAGGATTGTTCGTGAAGCCGCGGCATCGTCGTGATGAGCGCTGGGGCTGTGGCATCACCGTTGAGCCGTCCGGTCATTCGGCAGCGCTGTTGCTGGTCGTCCCGTCTGTGTTGCTGAACACATCCGAGCTTTCGCCTGACGAGAAGCTCGAGCCGCTCGACTTGCTGTCACTGCTCAACGAGCTGCCTGAGGGCTCGCCAGCGATCGTGGCGGACGGTTGACATCCCTCCCATCCATGCTAGTATAGGGGTAGGGAGTATGACTATGAGCAAGCCCGTCAACCTTCCCATGTTCGACGACGAGGTCCGAGACGCGGTTCGGAAGCGTCTGGCCCGTGTCGAGGGGCAAGCCCGAGGTGTCTCGAAGATGCTGGATGAGCAGCGCCCGTGCATGGAAGTGCTTCAGCAGCTCGCCAGCATCCAGGCTGCGGTGCGCGGCGCCAGCAAGACGGTGCTCAGGAATTACCTAGAGCGTTGTGCGACGGACGCGATTCGCTCCGGCGACTCCGATGTGTACGACGAACTGATGGACGCCATCTACAAGTTCGCTCGATGAAGACGACCACTCAACTAACCAGGAGCCTCTCCATGAACTCGACACTGATTCTGTCCGGCCTCGCCTTGTTCGCGACGGCGCTGCTCGGAACCGGGTGCTCTTCCACCGGCACCACGGACGTCGCGATGGGTGCCACCTCGTCTGGCGACAGTGGATATATCTGCCCCCTGACGGGCGAGACTCTGCCGTGCCCCAAGTGCTGCCCGCTGAACAACGAAGAAGACGCCACTGCCGGCGCCGAGACGGTCTCGATGGCCGCCGTATCGTCGTCTGGCGGCGAGGGATACACCTGTCCGATCACCGGCGAGACGCTTCCGTGTGAGAAGTGCTGTCCGCTGAACAAGAAGTAGGACCGGGCAGCATCAACGGGAGCCCGCGAGCCGAGAGCGGAATAGATCGGCCGTCTCGTCCGTTCTGTGAAGGGCGATCTCGCCGATATACTGATGGTCTAGACATGCCGATTCGACTCATCCTCATCCTGACGCTTCTCGTTCAGCAACTGGCTCTGCCGGTTGCCATGTCGAGTGCCGCGCAGGCCGAGGAGTGCGTCGAGACCTCGTGCTGCCAGGTCGTCGAAACGACTACCTGCTGCGGTGAGACCGCCCGCGAGATGCGGTGCGGCAAGACCGGCGGTCGCGAATGCCTGTGCGGCCTCCAGCCCGGCGACTCAGAACCGGCTCCCGACGCGCCGCGGCCCTCCGAGCGTAACGAGATCGCTCCGGTCCTCATCGCACTCATCGGCAGTGTGATCGAGCTTCCGAAGTCGGTTCGATTGCAGGCCCCGCCTGCCACGCCGGCGCTCGTTCGTACCCACAACGAAACCCAAGCGCTCCTGTGCATCTGGAGAACGTGAACGGGATCTCCCGAAGGGATTCCGCGCGCTGACCGCGTGCTGGATTCCTGACGACGTGATCTTCTTCGTTCACTGTTCGTTCTTGATTGCATAGGAGTTATCGCATGGTGCGCAGCTCACTGCGCTGCCTCGCCGGCAGCGCGCTGACGCTTGTCGTCCTCGCAGGATGCTCGAGCCGAAGCCCCTTCACAGATACGTTTGATGCCGAGCGATCGCGGCATCCGCAGGCGGTGCGCGCCGATGCCTCGACTCCTCCTCGCGGCTACAGCGATGGGTCTGCGCCACCCCCCGTTCTCGACGAGACCGCGAAGCTCGAGGACTACCTTCGGTACGCGGCACTCGAGAATCCGGGCCTCGAAGCCATGTTCCAGGACTGGAAAGCCGCGGTTGAGCGACTGCCGCAGGTCAGTACGCTGCCCGACCCTCGGTTCACCTATGGCTACTACCTCGGTGAGGTCGAGACGCGCGTCGGTCCAATGCAGCACTCGCTGGCCCTCTCGCAGACATTCCCCTGGTTCGGCAAGCTTCAGGATCGCGAGGACGCCGCAGCCCGGCACGCCAATGCCGCCTATGAGCGGTTCGAGGCGGCTCGGCTGGCGCTCTTCCTTCGCGTGGAGCGGGCCTACAACGAACTCTTCTACCTGAAGAGGTCCATTGATATCACGCATGAGAACATCGAGCTGCTCCAGCAGTTCGAGCGTGTCGTTCGCACGCGCTATCGCGTCGCCGCGGCCAGCCATCCGGACCTCATCAAGATCCAGGTCGAGCTCGGCACGCTCGAGGATCGCCTTCGTCAACTCCGGGATCTTCGAGATCCGTACGGCGCTCGGCTGAACGCAGCGTTGAACCGTCCATCTGGGGCGCCGGTGCCGTGGCCGACTGCAGTGTCCGAGCGCGAAGTCTCAGTCGATGACGAGACGCTCCTCGCCGCTCTCTCGGAGCGAAACCCTGAACTGCTGGCGCTGCAGGAAGAGGTTGAGCGCGAACGGATCAACGCTGAGATCGCACGGAAGGATGGCTACCCAGACTTCACTGTCGGACTGGCATACACGGTCATCGGCGAGCGCAACGATGTGAGTCTGGATGAGAACGGCGACGACGCAGTGCTCGGAACGCTGTCCGTCAACATCCCGATCTGGCGAGAGAAGTATGACGCAGGCGTCCGTGAGGCGATTGCTCGGCGCCTCGCAGCCGCCGGTCGTCGCAGTGAGGCAACCAACCGGCTGGCCAGCGAACTCCAGGAAGCACTCTTCGAACACGAGGATGCCCGTCGCCGCGTTGCGCTCTACCGCGACACTCTGATTCCGAAGGCCACCGAGTCCCTGCAGGCGTCGCTCAGCAGCTTCGAGCAGGGGCAGTCCGACTACCTCGACCTGGTTGACACACAACGAACCCTCCTCGAGTTCCAACTCGCGATCGAGCGTGCACTCGTCGATCGCGCGACGTCCGCAGCGCGCATCGAGCGACTCATCGGCGTGCCGCTCATTGAACTCGACGCCAGCACCGACATGGAGGACCAAACGCCATGAACCGATTCTTCGAAGTTCTCCAACGTGCTGCCACCACCGTCTGGAAGCACACGGCTGCGCTCGTCGCCGTCGTCCTGATCATCGCCGCGTTGGTCATCGGCTATCGGCTTGGCCGCCCTGCGCCTGAGCCAACAGATGAGTCCGTGGCTGCCCAGCCGGCGTCCGACGACGGCGCACCGCAGATGTACACGTGCTCCATGCATCCCTCGGTTCGACTTCCTGACCCGGATGCCAAGTGCCCAATCTGCTTCATGGATCTGATCCCAGTCACGGATGACGGCGGCGAGGGCAACGAGACTCGCCTTGTGCTCTCCGAAGCTGCGGTCAAGCTGAGTCAGATCGAAACGGCCAAGGTTGGTCGGTTCTTCCCGACGGCCGATGTCCGGCTGTTCGGCAAGCTTACCTATGACGAGACCTCGGTCGCGCGCATCACGGCGTACTTCCCGGGTCGAATCGAGCGGCTCTTCGTGAACTACGTCGGCGTGCCGGTCGCGAAGGGTGACCACCTGGCGGAGATGTACAGCCCGCAACTGCTGGCCGCGTTCGAAGAGCTCCATCAGGCACGACTTGCCGTTGAAGGAAGCACGAGCACCAGTGAGATTGTCGTGACCTCCACCCGGCGCACGCTGGAAGCGGCGCGAGAGAAGCTGCGCTTATTCGGCTTGACGGAGAAGCAGGTTTCAGATGCCGAGGCGGGCGAGACCACCGGAGAGCGCCTGACCGTGTACTCACCGATCGCCGGCATCGTGACGCACCTGGCGACGCGCGAAGGCGACTACGTCGAGACTGGATCACCCCTCGCGACAGTCGCCGACCTGTCGCGCCTGTGGCTCGACATGGAGGCGTACGAGTCTCAGTTGCCGCTACTGAGGTGGGGACAGCCGGTGACGTTTACGGTCGAAGCGCACCCAGGCGAGGTCTTCGAGGGCCGCATCTCCTTCATCGAACCCATGGTCGATGAACGTACGCGGACGGCGGCGGTTCGAGTCGCGGTAGACAACAGCGACCGATCGCTGAAGCCGGGCATGTTCGCCACTGCCACGGTCAGACCCCGCGTGGCTTCCGGCGGTGCTGTCGTGTCTGACGAACTCGCCGGCCGTTGGGTAAGTCCCATGCATCCGACCGTCGTCAAGGATGGTCCCGGCCAATGCGACGTTTGCGGCATGGATCTCGTGACTGCCGAGTCGCTCGGCGTCGTCGGTGACCCGGCAGCCGTCGAGGAGCCGCTCGTCGTCCCGAGGAGCGCCGTGCTCCAAACGGGTAAGCGCGCCGTCGTCTACGTCAAGGTCGCCGCGACTGAGAAACCCACATACGAGGGCCGGATGGTCACGCTGGGCCCGCGCGCTGGAGACTTCTATCTCATTAAGAGCGGCGTTCAGGAGGGCGAAGAAGTCGTAGTGCACGGCGCTTTCCGAATCGACAGCGCCATGCAGATCGTTGCGAAGCCGAGCATGATGATGCCGGGCGGAGGAGGCGGCAGCGGCGGCCACGATCATGGCATGACCGGTTCGCCTACCGCAGGAACGCGCGCGGTTGTTCCCGAGTCGTTCATCCACGGACTCAAGCCGATCTACGCCGCGTACCTCGACGCGCAGGAATCGCTCGCGTCGGATGATCTCGGCGGATTCGTGCAGGCCGCGTCGGATCTGGAGAAGGCGGTTGGCTTCGTCGAAGAGGTCGGACTCGTCGGTGAACCGCTCGGCAGTTGGCGACGCGCCGCAGCACGCCTTCGTCTTGATCGCCCTGTGACCACCATCGATGACGCCCGCTCGGGCTTCGAGCGCATGAGTGATGCGGTGATCGCGTTGCAGAAGACGTTTGGCCACCATGGCAGCGAGACCTGGCATGTGGCGTATTGCCCGATGGCCTTCGACAACAAGGGCGCCGAATGGCTTCAGCGCGGCACAACGATCAACAACCCGTACTTCGGGGACGAGATGCTGCGATGCGGCGAGATTCGTTCGGCCTTCCCGCCGTTGACTGCGACGCCGGAAGCCAGCGAATCACATGAGGGGCATGATCATGAATGATGCCTCAAGCCAACCTCGCGGGATTGTCAACGGCGTGATCCGCTTCTGTCTGGAGCAGAAGCTGGTCGTTGCGCTTGTCGCGATTGCGGTCATCTTCTGGGGTGTGCTCGTGGCGCCCTTCGACTGGGAGATCGGGGAGATCGCCCGCAGCCCCGTCCCTGTCGATGCGATTCCCGACATCGGCGAGAACCAGCAGATCGTCTTCACCGAGTGGCCCGGCCGAAGCCCACAAGACATCGATGACCAGATCAGTTACCCGCTGACCGTCGCGCTGCTCGGTATCCCTGGCGTCAAGGACATCCGCAGTTACTCGATCTTCGGCTTCTCGACGATCTACGTCGTATTTGAGGACGACATCGAGTTCTACTGGTCGCGCTCGCGCGTGCTGGAGAAGCTCAACTCGCTGCCTGCCGGAACATTGCCGGAAGGCATCACGCCAATGCTCGGGCCGGACGCCACAGCGCTCGGCCAGGTGTTCTGGTACACGCTGGAGGGGCGCGATTCGGATGGCAACCCGACCGGCGGATGGGACCCGCACGAGTTGCGGTCCATCCAGGACTTCATCGTCAAGTACAAACTCGCCGGCGTCGAGGGCGTCAGTGAAGTCGCGTCGATCGGTGGATTCGTCCGCGAGTACCAGGTCGATGTCAACCCGGACGCGATGCGGGCTGCGGACATCACGCTCAAGCAGGTGATCTCTGCTGTTCGCAAGAGCAACCTCGACGTGGGCGCGCGTACCCTCGAAGTCAATCGTGCCGAGTATGTCGTGCGGGGCCTTGGCTTCATCAAGGATGTCAAAGACCTTGAGAAGACGGCCATCACCGCCCGCGACGGCCAGCCGATCCTGATCGAGGACATTGCGACCGTCGCCCTCGGGCCTGCTATGCGACGTGGCGTGCTGACGAAAGCTGGTGAGGAAGCAGTCGGGGGCGTCGTCGTCGTGCGCTACGGCGAGAATCCCATGGCCACGATCCAGCGCGTCAAGGCGAAGATCGATGACATCGCCTCGGGCCTGCCATCAAAGGTGCTCGCGGATGGCACAGAGAGCCGTGTCACGATTGTTCCGTTCTACGACCGAACGGGCTTGATCAAAGAGACGCTGCAGACGCTGAACTCCGCAATCGGTCAACAGGTACTCGTGACAATCATCGTCGTCGTCCTGATGGTCATGCACCTGCGCAGCAGCATCCTCATCGGTGCGATGCTTCCGATCACCGTGTTGATGACGTTCATCGGGATGAAGGCGTTCGGCGTCGATGCGAACATCGTGGCGCTGTCGGGCATCGCGATCGCCATTGGCACAATCGTCGACGTCGGCATCGTCTTGAGCGAAAACATCCTGAGACGGCTGGACGAGGCCGATGCGGCCGAGCCGCGTATCGAGGTTGTGTACCGAGCGTCCGCTGAGGTCGGCGGCGCGGTTCTCACCGCAGTCGCCACGACGGTGGTCGGGTTCATGCCGGTCTTCGCGATGGAGGCGGCGGAAGGCAAGCTCTTCAAACCGCTCGCCTACACAAAGACGTTCGCGCTCATCGCGTCCATCATCATCGCACTGACGCTCCTGCCTGCCGCGGCTCAGGTCCTGATGGGTTTCCGGATCCGGGCGCGGCTGGTCCGGACGGTTGGCGCGGGCGTCCTCCTGCTCGCGGGCCTTGCGATCGCTCTCTGGGCACAGGCGCTCGCTGGACTCTTGATCGCCGCCTTCGCCACGTTCTACCTGGTCAAGCCGGTACTGCCGATGGGCGTGGCACGAGCCATTCAATGGTCTGCCAATCTCATCGCTGTGCTGATCGTCCTGACGGTCCTTGCCCGGGCATGGGAGCCGCTCGGCCCGGAACCCGGCGTGCTCGGAAACGCGGTCTTCATCGGTGTTGTCGTCGGGTTGCTTCTCCTGGCATTCTGGCTCATCCGGCTCGCGTTCCCGTTGGTCCTTGCGTGGTCGCTGCGGCACAAGTTCGTCGCGCTGTCGCCAGGCATTCTGATCGCCGTGCTTGGGGCGACGATCTGGCTTGGCTTCGACCGGACCTTCGGTTGGCTCCCGGAATCAATTCGCCGCAACGAGAGCGTTGTCTCCGTTGCCCACGCGTTCCCGGGTCTTGGCAGCGAGTTCATGCCGTCGCTGGACGAGGGCGCGTTCCTCTACATGCCGACCACCATGGCACATGCTTCGATCGGTGAGGCAACCGACATCCTGAAGGAACTCGACCGCCGGATCATGAGCGTGCCCGAGGTCGAGCTGGCCGTGGGCAAGATCGGGCGCGTCGAGAGTCCGCTGGATCCCGCGCCCGTCTCGATGGTCGAGACCGTCATCCAATACCAGAGCGAGTACATCAGCGACGAGAACGGCGTACGCCGAACATTCAAGGTCGATGATGCCGGCCAGTTCGTGCGCGACGACCGGGGACAACTCATCGAAGACGAGGACGGCCAGCCCTTCCGTCAATGGCGCGATGAGATCCAGAGTCCCCAGGACATCTGGGACGCAATTGTGGACGCGGCCGACATGCCGGGCGTCACGAGCGCGCCGAAGCTGCAGCCAATCGAGACCCGCATCGTCATGCTCCAGTCCGGATTCCGGGCGCCGATGGGCATTAAGGTCTACGGGCCCGATCTCGAATCGATCGAGGGGTTCGGGCTCGAACTCGAACGCCTGCTGAAAGAGGTCCCGTCCGTACAGCCCGCGGCGGTGTTTGCCGACCGCGTCGTCGGCAAGCCGTACTTGGAGATCGAGATCGACCGCGAACGCATCGCGCGGTATGGCATCCAGATTGCCGACGTGCAGGAAGTCATCGAGGTGGCCATCGGCGGCAAGCCGTTGACGATGACGGTCGAGGGACGTGAGCGGTATCCAGTTCGCGTGCGATACCTGCGGGAACTCCGCGACCAGCCGGAGACACTCGGCGACATACTCGTGCCAGCTCCTGATGGAACGCAGGTGCCACTTGGCGAACTGTCCCGCATCATCTATCGGCGCGGTCCGCAGATGATCAAGAGCGAGGACACCTTCCTCGTCGCGTATGTGCTCTTCGACAAGATGCCGGGCACGGCCGAGGTGTCGGTCGTCCGGGAAGCGCAGGCGTACATTCAGGGCAAGATCGACTCCGGTGAGCTGTCGGTGCCGGCGGGTGTCAGCTTCGAGTTCGCAGGCTCGTACAAGAACCAGGTCAGGGCAGCCAAGCGACTGGCGATCGTGCTTCCATTGTCGCTGGGCATCATCTTCCTGCTGCTGTACTTCCAGTTCAGGAACGTGCCGCTGACGTTCTTCGTCTTCACCGGCGTCTTTGTTGCGTGGGGTGGCGGATTCCTGATGCTGTGGTTCTACGCCCAGCCGTGGTTCCTCGACGTCACGCTGCTCGACACGAACCTGCGCGAGCTCTTCCAGGTTCGACCCTTCAACCTCAGTGTCGCGGTATGGGTCGGCTTCCTTGCGCTGTTCGGCATCGCGACCGACGACGGCGTGATCATGGCCACGCGCATCCGCCAGTCGCTCGATGAGAGCAAGCCAGCGTCCATCGACCAGATCCGCGCTGCCGTTGTCGATGGCGGGCGGTTGCGCATCCGAGCTGCCGTGATGACCAGTGCGACAACCATCCTCGCGCTGCTCCCCGTCCTGACGAGCACCGGACGCGGCTCCGACATCATGGTGCCCATGGCCATCCCGACGTTCGGGGGCATGGTTGTCGCGTCGGTGACGTGGTTCGTCGTTCCAATTCTCTATTGCTGGATGCTCGAGTGGCGGCATCGTCTGTCGCCGCGCGTCGAGCGAGCCACCAAGTCAATCCCTGACACCGCTTCACAAGGAGTTCCGTCATGAAGAAGCTGTACTGTTCCGTCGTTCTTGCCATTGGTGCGATGATCGTGCCCGCAACCGCTGTCCATGCGAATGCGGCTGACGACAAGCCGATCAACGCGATGTGTCCGATCGGCAAGGAGCCGATTGTCCCCTCCGCCGGCACCATCGAATACAAGGGCCAGACGATCGGCCTGTGCTGCCCTGGATGCGGCAAGGCCTTCCTCGCGTGGGAAGAAGATCGGCGCGACGAGTTCGTGGCCCTCGCAATGCGCAGCGAGGAGCCGGGGCAGGCCCACCAGGGAGCGAGCGATGAAGTTGCGACCTCGCAACCCGCCGCGGTCTCGTTCCCATACCCGATCGACACCTGCATCGTCTCCGACGAGAAGCTCGGCTCCATGGGCGATCCCGTGACGCTCACGCACGCGGGGCGCGCAATCAAGCTCTGCTGCAATGGATGCGTGAAGGAATTCGAGGCTGAACCGGCGAAGTTCATCGAGAAGCTCGACAAGGCGATCGTCGAGGCTCAGCTCATGCACTATCCGATCGATACGTGCATCGTCGCCGGCGGGAAGCTCGGCTCGATGGGCGATCCCGTCAATCTCGTCTACAACAACCGGCTCGTCCGCTTCTGCTGTGCAGGATGTGAACCGGGATTCAAGGATGACCCGGCGAAGTACTTTCAGGCACTCGACAAGAAGATCATCGAACAGCAGACGAAGACCTATCCGCTGACCACATGCGTCGTGGCCGGAGCCGAACTCGATTCGATGGGCGATCCGATCGACTACGTCTTCGGCAATCGCCTCGTCCGCTTCTGCTGTGCGAGCTGCATCAAGAAGTTCGAAGCGGAGCCCGGCAAGTACATGGCCAAGATCGACAAGGCGTACGCAGATGCCCAGCGAGCGTCATATCCGTTGGACACCTGCGTCGTTGCTGGCGGTGAACTCGGTTCAATGGGTGAGCCGGTCGAACTCGTCGCTGGAACTCAACTCGTGCGATTCTGCTGTAAGGGCTGCTTCCCCAAGTTCAAGAGTGATCCGCAGAAGTACCTCGCCACCCTGACGGCCGCGGAGGGACAGTGAGTTTCTGTGTCGACACGCATGCGAAGGAGATGACGGGATGAAACACACCCTGATCCATCTACTGGGCTGTCTGGTGCCGCTGCTCGTGATCTTCCTGCTGCCGCTCTTCGGCGTGGACAGCGGCATCTCGCTGTTTCTCTTCATCGTGCTGATGTTCGGTTGCCACCTGCTCATGATGAGGGGGCACGGACACGGCGACGACTCCGATGATTCCTCACGTGGAGGCCATTCTCATGCACACCATTAGCCCCAGACGTGCGGGCTTCGCCCTCGGCGGCGCGCTCGCCTTGTTCTACCTCGGTTGCGTGTTCGTAATGCTGACCGTGCCGCAGGATGCTGTCGTTCGATTCTTCAACAGCATCATGCACGGCTGGGATGTTGCACCAATCATGCGCTGGGATATGCCTTGGTGGGAGGCGTCCATCGGCATCCTGGAGATCTTCATCCTCGGCTGGATATTCGGCGCCCTCTATGCGGTGCTCTACAACTTCGGCGCAAAGCCCACTCGCACCACTTCGAAGGGAGGGTGATCGATGCATGGTGAAGATGGATATGCCTACGGTGCGTGGGGCATAGCAATCACGATGATCGTGGTCAGCCTGTTCTTCATCTTCAAGTTCCTTCCGATGAAGACCAAGCTGGGCAAGCGCTCTGGCGGTGCGCTGATCGCCTTTGTCGTCGCTCTCTTTGCGGAGATGTACGGCTTCCCGCTGACGATTTACCTCCTTGGTCATTTCGTCGGCCTGGAGATTCCGTTCGACCATATCAGCGGTCACCTGCTGGGCGACTTCCTGACCTGGCTCGGGCTCGGCAATGGATGGGCGATCGTAATGGTTCTGAGCAACGTGCTCATCATTCTCGGCATCTGGCTTGTGTCCGCAGGGTGGGAGCGCGTCTACCAGTCGCAGGGTGAATTGGTCACCGACGGCGTGTATCTTTTCATGCGCCATCCGCAGTACACCGGCATCTTCATCATCACGCTCGGATTCATGATCCAGTGGCCGACGCTGGCGACACTTCTCCTGTGGCCGTTTGTCATCTGGATGTACGTGCGTCTCGCGAGGCGCGAAGAGCGCGATGTGCTTCAGGAGTTCCCGGTGCAGTATCGCGAGTACATGGAACGGACACCCATGTTCCTCCCGCGACTGTTGCGCACAGCACATAAGGCGCGCGCCTGATGGAACACTCACACGACGACAGATCGCAGACCTATGCCAAAGGGAGCCTCACGCTGACTGGCTCAATTGCAATGGGCACAGGCGTCATGATCGGCGCCGGCATCTTTGCGCTCACTGGGCAGGTCGCTGAACTCACGGGTGGCCTGTTCCCGGTTGCGTTCATTGCCGCCGCGATCGTGGTCGCGTTCAGCGCGTACTCGTACGTCAAGGTGTGCAACGAGTATCCGTCTGCGGGCGGTATCGCGATGATCCTGAAGAAGGCCTACGGCCCCGGCGTCATCACGGCTGGGTGCTCGTTGTTGATGTACTTCTCCATGGTCATCAACGAGAGCCTCGTCGCCCGTACATTCGGTACTTACACGATGCGCATCTTCGGCGAGGGGTCAAACTCCTGGCTCGTTCCTACCTTGGGCGTCGGGCTCATTGCGGTCGCGTTCGTCGTCAACCTGCTGGGCAATCAGGTCATTGGTGGACTCAGCAAGGTCACGGCGATCATCAAGATCGGGGGCATCGCTGTCTTCGCCGGCATCGGCTTGTGGGTGTCGGGGCTGTCGTTCGACACGTTGATCGGAGACGGCTCAGCGTCGGACGCTGATGGAGGTATCGGCGGCTTCCTGGCGGCTGTTGCGCTGTCGATACTTGCCTACAAGGGCTTCACGACCATCACGAACAGCGGTGATGAGATCAAGGAGCCGAAGAAGAACGTCGGCCGCTCGATCATCTTCAGCCTCCTCATCTGCACGGCACTCTATCTGCTCGTCACGCTGGCGGTCGCTGGCAACCTCAGCATCAACGAGATCATCGCGGCCCGCGACTCGTCGCTCGCCGAAGCTGCTCGGCCGGCCGTCGGTCAATGGGGTGAGTGGCTGACCATCGGCCTTGCCATCGTTGCAACCATCTCTGGCATCATCGCCAGCATGTTCGCCGTCTCCCGAATGCTGGCGATGCTCACTGACATGGAGCTCGTCCCGCATCGGCACTTCGGCATGCCAGGTCGCATTCAGAAACACACGTTGGTGTACACGGCGGTCATCGCGATCGTGCTGACGGTCTTCTTTGACCTCAGCCGTATCGCGTCGCTTGGCGCGATCTTCTACATCGTGATGGACATGGTGATCCATTGGGGCGTCTTCAAGCACCTGCGACAGGAACTCGGCGCCCGTGGGTCGGTGCTGCTCACAGCACTCCTGCTCGACGCCGTCGTGCTCGGAGCATTCCTGTACATGAAGCTGACGACCGACCCTTTAGTCATCGGCGTCTCGCTGGGCGGAATGGCCGTGATCTTCTCGGCCGAATGGTGGTTTCTGCGCAAGGAGTCTGCATCCAATGAATCAGAATAATGAGCCACGCACGGATCCTGTGTGCGGCATGACCGTCACCCCGGGTGACGAAGCCGATCGCATCGAGCACGGCGGTACTGAGTACCTGTTCTGTTCGACGGGCTGCGCCGAGAAGTTCCGCGCGAGTCCGGCCCGCTATCTGGAGGGCCAAGAGGAACCGCCAAGTGGCTCCGATCACTCCTGCTGCGACCACCACGCGAACAGGCCGAAGGGTGTTGAGCGTACGGGACCGAAGGATGCGATGTACACGTGCCCCATGCACCCCGAGGTCCGCCAGGTCGGCCCGGGAGACTGCCCAAAATGCGGGATGGCACTCGAGCCGGTCGATGCGACCGCGGAGCAGGATGACTCCGAACTGCGTGACATGACGCGGCGATTCTGGATCGCCACTGTGTTCACAGCACCGCTGCTGGTCTATGTCATGGGCAACATGCTCTTCGGTCACCCGTTTGAGTCGTGGATCAGTCCAGCGGTCAGCCAGTGGGCGGAACTCGCGCTCGCGACGCCCGTCGTGCTCTGGTGCGCGTGGCCGTTCTTCGTCCGCGGCGTCCGTTCGATCCGGGCGATGCAGCCGAACATGTGGACGCTCATCTCCATCGGCGTGGCGATCGCATACGTCTTCAGCGTGATCGCCACGATGGCTCCCGGGCTGTTCCCTGAAGGGCTGCGCGATGACTCCGGCCGCGTTGGCGTGTACTTCGAGGCGGCCGCGGTCATTGTCACGCTGGTGCTGCTCGGCCAGGTCATGGAGCTTCGGGCGCGTCGACAGACGGGCGGCGCCATCCGTGAACTCCTCGAACTCGCGCCGCCAACGGCGCGCCGCATCTCTGAGAACGGCGACGAGGAAGACGTGTCGGTCGATGAACTCCGCCCCGACGACCGGGTACGAGTCCGCCCGGGCGACAAGATCCCCATTGACGGTAGCGTTGAAGAGGGCCGCAGCACCGTCGATGAGTCCATGTTGACCGGCGAGCCTGTGCCGGTGGAGAAGGGTGAAGGCGACGAGGTCACGGGAGGAACGGTCAACAAGAGCGGTTCGTTCATCATGCGCGTGAGCCGTACCGGGGCCGAGACGACACTCGCCCAGATCGTGCAGATGGTTGCCGACGCACAGCGGTCACGCGCTCCCATCCAGCGTGTCGCGGATGCGGTCGCGGCGTGGTTCGTACCGGCCGTGGTCGCCGTGGCGATCGTCGCGTTCGTGGTCTGGCTCCTCGTCGGCCCCTCGCCGGCATTCAGCTACGCGCTCGTCGCCGCAGTCTCGGTCCTCATCATCGCCTGTCCATGTGCACTGGGACTTGCGACACCGATGTCGATCATGGTCGCGGCCGGTCAGGGCGCAAAGCAGGGTGTGCTCGTCAAGAATGCCGCAGCGCTCGAGGCCTTCGAGGATATCGACACGATCGTCGTGGATAAGACAGGCACGCTGACCGAGGGGAAGCCGACCCTCGTCGCGGCTGAGGTGCAGCAAGGGCACGACGAGCAGCGGGTCCTCGGGCTGCTGGCGGCTGCCGAACGAGGATCCGAGCATCCGCTGGCAGAGGCGATCGTTGCGGGCCTTGAAGATCGCAGCGATCAGCGGTTCGACGCGAAAGACTTCGACAGCATCACAGGCAAGGGAATCGTTGCGACGGTCGATGGACACCGGATCGCAATCGGGTCGCCCGCACTCATGGATGATGAGAGCGTCGACATCGGATCACTGACCGAGCGCGCGGACGAAGAACGCCGCAAGGGTGGCACCGCCATGTTCGCAGCCGTTGATGGGCAACTCGCTGCTTTGCTTGCCGTTGCCGACCCCATCAAGGAGACGACGAAGAACGCCATCGATGCGCTGCACCGGAACGAACTCACGGTCGTCATGCTGACCGGCGACAATCGGACAACCGCGAAAGCCATCGCTGATCAACTCGGCATCGACCGCGTCGAGGCTGAAGTGCTCCCCGAGCAGAAGGCCGAGGTCATCCGCAAGCTCCAGTCCGAGGGCCACAAGGTCGCGATGGCAGGCGACGGCGTCAACGACGCTCCCGCGCTCGCCCAAGCCGACATCGGCGTCGCCATGGGCACGGGTGCCGGCGTCGCGATCGAGAGTGCGGCGATCACACTCGTCGGCGGTGATCTCAACGGACTCGTCCGTGCGCGTGAACTGAGCCGAGCGACCATGCGGAACATCCGCCAGAATCTGTTCTTCGCGTTCGCTTACAATACAGCAGGCGTTCCCATTGCCGCGGGCGTGCTGTATCCGTTCTTCGGTGTGCTCCTGAGTCCGATGATCGCAGCGGCGGCGATGAGCTTCAGTTCAGTATCGGTGATCGCGAATGCGCTGCGATTGCGTCTTCGAAACACATAGAGATGGGGCGCAGTGCTATCCCTGCACACTCGAACTGGCTCCAGTGTTGCTGATTCCTATCGAGCTGCTTGAGAAGCTCGACCCGCTGGACTTGCTTCCGCTGCTACTGGAACTGCTTGAAGAGGATCCAGTGGTCGCGATCGTGAGCCCGGAGTCGCCGCTACTCCCGGCGGAGTTCGAGATCCCGGGTCCACGGCTGCTACTCTGATTGGTCAGCGCCTCGCCCGCGCTCGACGACCCCTTCGCGTCGTTGTGCGTCCAAACACCCTCTGCGAGGTACGTGTTCGTGCCAGGGACGTGGAGCGCCACCGTGCGCACGACGCCCTCGATGCGCTCGAGTGATTCGATCCGCTCTTCGTCGAGCGCACTGTCGACCAGCGTGATCAGGTGGTCACCAACCGCCAGCATCTCCGCCGAGCAGAATCCCCATTCCTCATCGCGGCGCACCAGGAACGGATGCTCGAAGGTCGCCTTGATGCGACCGTTGATCACATAGAACCCGTCGTGCTCACCGATGCGAATCTCGGCCACTCGAGCATCGCGGACTGTCGCACCTTCCAGGCCCCACGTCGACAGCCATTCGTACTGAACCCGCTTCGGCTCATCCGTGCGAAGGCCCGGCAGCGAAACCGAGCGGAGCATGTCGCCCGGCTTGAGCGACTCGATCGGTACGCGGCGGCCATCGGCCTTCGTGACCAGTGTGCCGCAGAGAAGACAGTTGCTCGATCCGGATCCAGATCCGGATCCCGATCCACTGCCCGATCCGCTCCCACTGCTCGACGAACCGCTGCCCGATGGCGTCATCGACTCCGTGGAGCTGCTGGAACTGCTTGACGAGCTACCGCTGCTGGACCCACCTCCAGAGGTTCCGCCACCGCCCGACGTCCCGCCGCCTCCGCTGGAGGAACCACCGCCACCACTCGACGATCCACCGCCACCGGAGGAGCTGCCACCACCTCCACTCGACGACGGCGTGCCCTCGGTGCTACTCGCGGAGGAACTCGACGGGCTGCTCGACGGCGTGGCCGTCTCTGTGCTGCTCATCGACGAGCTGGACACGGACTCCGTCGAGCTCGGCGTCGGCGTCCCCGGTTCGCTCGAGCTCGGCGTCTCGCTGCTGCTACTCAGGCTGGACGTGCCACTTCCAGGCGGCTGCTGCGTCGTGGCCCACACCGGGATGTAGAGGAAGTACTTAGCTCCGCCTTCGGTGGTCATGAGTACCAGCCCTTCGTGTTGACCGGCTTGCCGCACTCGGCGGAGGCCTTCGCGATCGCATCGTCGAACGGCAGGTGCGGGAATGCGGTCAGTCCGCTGTCCGGCATGCAGTTGAAGATGGTGAATCGCGACTTCTTGAAGTAGTCCGCCATCGCTTCGAAACGCCGGTTGAGCGACTCGTACAGCACGTTGTTGTGCCGGATGGCGGCGTTGGTCCGTGTCTCCTCGAAGGCGTACTTCCGATCGTCGGCCATCTTGAAGTCGGCGCCGACGAGGTAGACCGTGCGGAAGCCCAGATAATGCAGAAGCCGCAGCGCGACCAGCATCACGGAGCGCTTGCCCTTGATGCCGAGCGAGTCCTTCGTGGCGCTGTTGTTGCCCCAGCACACGACGTCCTCGTCGAGGAACTTGCGGTGGTCGAAGTGCTCGCTGCGTCGGTAGAGCAAGACGGATGGCATCTGCTTCACGCGGAACGCGCTCGGCTTCATGGTGCCGTTGGGTTTCTGGATGCGGAGGCGTCCGTTCCAGCTCGACATCGGGACGAACTTGAGGATGCCCGGGTCCTTCCATCCGGTGTCGATGAATCGGCCCGGCGAGTCCACGCAGGTCCACAGCGTTGGTCGGTAGACCGACCAGGAGTTGTTGACGCCCATCGTGAGGATGCCGCGCCGATCGAGCTGCGACAGGTCGATGTCCGCCAGCGACGGACCGCTGAGCACGAGGAATGCCTGGCGTCCGCGGTAGAAGTCAGACAGGGACACGCTGTCGAAGTCGGTGGTGTAGAGGCGGAGTCCGTTGCGCGCCGGACGCCGTACGTGCAGACCAGCCTGCAGAGCCGCGATGTCGCCATCGTGATCACGCATGCCAAGCCCCCGTGACGTACCGCCCTGAAGTGCCGACGGCGTGCACGGCGCCGACGCGATCGATGCGGTCGACCCACCAGTCGATGGGCCGAACGGTCGGGTGCAGGTTCTCGCCGTCCACCGTGATACGGCTCGGGCGCGTTGAGATCGACAGGATGAAGTGGCCGCTCGGTCGCCCCACGCGGCGCATTTCGGACAGCACCGAATCGACGTCCTCTGGGAGCAGGTGCTCGAGGGCGTCGAATGACGTCACGACATCGGCGATGCCGCTGGCCAGCGGAACGCAGTGCATCGGCGCATGGAGGTCCGCACCATCATTGGCGAAGTCGACTCCGAGCCCGTCGATGCCGCGGCGCCGCAGCTCGCGGACGAAGGCGTTGTCGCCGCAACCGAAGTCCACGACGAATGTCGGCTGCCAGGCGATGACGGTCGCGTAGGCATGGCGTCCATGGTTGGTGCCGCCGTACTGCGGGCGAGCACGACCAAGCGCGACGTATTTGGCCCGCTCGCGGTCGCGGCGTCGATCGAGAGTGGTCATGTGTCGGGCATCAGCCATACCACCACTCCGGCACGTCCATGTCGCAGAGCACAATCGGGTTCAGCGCCTCGAAGACGAATCGCGTCTCGCCCTGGAACGTGCGCTCAGCACGAAGCTCGACGACGACGTCCTCGGGGATGGGATGGAGCATCGGGACCGCAGACTTCCGCGGCGGGCAATTCTCCAGCGCGCCCGGGATCAGGCACGCGGCGCCGTTCGCGAATCCCTCGGTTCCGCCCGCCTGAGCATGGATGATCGAGAGGTGCGCTTCGTACCGGTTGAAGGCGAGCTTGGCCGGACTGCCACCAGATGCGAGCCAGCCCTCTGCGGCCGATCCGCCCGGGCGCACATACTGCCCGAACGTCGAACTGAATGGGTCGGCGTCCAGCCGGACCTCCTCCCACTCGTAGAGCCAGCCGAATGTCCGGCCATCGATCAGTGACGCGGTCCCGAGCTTGGCGGCGAATCGATCCCGATCTGCCGGTCCCATCTCGATGAGGCCGAGCAGCTCGCCGGTGCCGGGTTCCTTCCAGAGAATGCGAGCGGCGCCGGTGAATCCCGTTCGCAGCGACTGTGCGTCAGGGAACGTGTCCGCGTGCGAATGCTCCTCGTCGATGACGTTCAGCACAGCGGGCGTGACGCCGCGGATCACGGACCATCCGATCTTGCCGGCGGCGATTGGCTCGCGCGCGACGACGAAGCGGCCCAGGTACTCGTCGGTGATCGTGATTGCCGCCCCGATGACTGCGGCCCGGCGCTTGAACTCGTCAGGGTTGCCTTCCTCGCCCGGTTCGATGATTGGTCGGTCGATCCCGAGGATGCCGAAGCGCGGAAGGTCGACACCGGACTCATTGCGCACCAGCACCAAGTGCTCGTTGGGTCCGCGCAGCGCGGGGCCGGCACCGGTGTCGGAGTCGATGCGGCGCGCGAGATGCGCGGCGTCCACGAACGCGTTGTACGCCCGCGCCGGGATGCGGAGCGGGTCGCCAGTTCGGACCTTGCGGAGATTGCCGGTCATGTGCCGATCCCCAATGCTGCGAAGTTGCCGGATGCGTAGACCTGCTCGACGTACGCCGCGGCCGGGCGTTTGACGAGGACCTGGGCGCCTTCATCCTCGACCTCTGCGTAGCGAACCCAGAGGTACTCCCATCCCTTCTTGTTGATGCCGCTGATCGGTCCGACAGACAGGCCGGTGACGTTGGGGCTGCCAGCGAAGCGAAACGTGATCTCCCAGTCGCCGAGTCCGCGTTTGGATCCAGCCGCGCCCAGGAACAGGCACTCACCAGCAGCGAGGCCTTTGAACGATCCGCTGTTGACCTGGCCTGTCAGAGAGAACAGCGTGCCCTTGTAGGCGGGCGTCACGACCGCATCGTCGAGATAGTGCGTCTCGGAGAAGTGGTAGACGGGCACGGTGACGTCCACGCCTTCGACGCCGTTGTCCGTGACCCCGATCGCGCCCTGGAAGTCGGGCGGCGTCTCTCCGCCTGGTGCATAGCCGTTGATCGTGCTCCGGCTCTGCGTGATGTGCTGCGTGCCACCGCCCGTGTCGAATGCGAACGACGACTCGCCAGTCATCGGCGGATCGTTGGACTCTGCCAGCCCGTAGCGGACGGAGCCCTCCCAGATGTCGTTGGCCAACGGCTCGATCTGAATCGACTGGCGAGGAAGATCGTCGTACGCAGATGGCGATGTAGTGGCCAGTTCGCTCTTGGCCTCCAGGTCGTCGCTCGTTCCGAAGACGATGTACCGCAGCTCGACGCTCGGATTATCACCTGCGACGGAGAGGCGGCTGTCGAACTTCTCTTCAATGACTACGGGCATGGCTCTGTGCTACGCGAACGTGAGCCCTCCAGTCCGGGCGGCATCGACGAGTCGCTTGGTGTTGCGGGCGGTCTGCTCGGAGGCATCAGCGGTGCGCTCCTGCGCATCGGCTGACCCAAGCAGACCCTGCGCAGCGGAGGCGTTGAACGTGCCACGGACGGTCACGCCGCGCACGATGGTCTGACCAATGCCTGCAATCCGCTCCTGGAAGTCATCGAGCAGATCCTGCGGTGTGCGCCGAGGACTACCGGGTTCCTCCTCGCTTTCGGCACGCTGTTGACGAGCGCGTTCAAGAGCCTCGTCTAGCTTCGCGCGGGCTGCGTCGAGCTCGCGCTGCGTCTCCTGCAGGTTCTCATCCGTGGCGTTCTGGAGGTTGCGCTGCGCCTCTTCGAACTGACGGCCAATCTCGGCGAGCGTGCCTTCGTTCAGTTCGGCGGACTGATCGCGCTGGCGCTGGCGGCGTCGCTCCCGTTCATCAAGTTGGCGCTGACCCTCCGCATCGAGCTCCGAGAGACGCGATTTGAGCTGGTCGTCCACGAGCTGCTTTGCGGCATCAACGTCGAGCGACGAGTCGAAGAGCCCCTGGATCTCCAGCATCCGCTTGGCGACGAAGGACGTGGCCGACTCCCAGATCTTCTTGAAGCCGGTCGTGAACCGTGTCCAGGTCTTCGACATGAACGATGTGGTTTCGATCCAGGCGACCTCCAGCGCGTGCCAGACAATCTGGGCCGCAGCAAGCGCCCCGAACCACATCTTTTGCGCCGTCGTGATGAAGAAGTTCCGAGCTGTCAGCCAGACTGAGTTGAGCGCCGCGACTCCCTTCTGCCAGACGAGCTTCAGGGACAGCCAGAGGATCTCGGCCGCGAGCGCCACGTCACCAGCGGCGAGCGCGTCCGCGATGCCCTGAACGACCTTGGTCGCTCGATCGCGGAGCCGCCCGAATTGCTCACCGAGCCAGTCGAGGGCATCGCCCGCAACGCCCGTCGAAACCAGCAGCGCGCCTCCGAGTCCGACCACTGCGGCGACGACGAGGCCGATGGGTGAGAGCAGCGCTCCGAGAACGGAACCGATGACGCCGATCGCAGCGCCAACGCCGGCGACGATGGTCGCGAGTGAGCCAAAGACCGCGCCGAGCCCAACGATCGCGGCGCCGGCAACAACGAGGGCCAGCCCGACACCGAAGACGATCGCCGTGACCTTGGCGAACGTGGCGATCAGCTCGCGATTGCGATTGACGACCATGGTGATCCAGCCGGCAATCTTCGAGAGCGCGTCTGCGGCGCGCCGCACAGGTTGTTCGATCGCCTCGCCGATCGCGATGGCAATTCCCTCGGCAGCGGAGAGCAGGCGCCGAAAGGCTCCCCCGATCCCGGCATCCATCTGGTCAGCGGTCTGCACAGCGATGCCGGCGGAGCGACGGATCTCATCTCGGAGCACGTCGAAGGCCTGGGCCGACGAGGCCAGCTTGAGCGCGGCCGCCTGGCCGCGCCCGAACAGCGTTTCGAAGATGGCCAGCCGCTCGGCCGAACCCAGACCCTGGGTGGCCTTCGCGAGATCATTGAGGATGTCTGCCAGCGGGCGGAGATTGCCCGAGGCATCCACCGCCTCGACACCGATGCGCCGCAACTCCGACTGGCGGGCTTCGTTCGAGAGATTCTTGTACGCCCGCGCCAGCGCGTTGCCTGCGAGGCTGCCCTTGATGCCGTTGTTGGCGAGGATGCCGATGGCGGCGGCCACGTCCTCGATGGACTCGCCGGTCTCGACGGCGAGTGGCGCGACGGGCTTGAACGCCTCGAAGAGGTCCTCCAGTGTCTGAGCGCTCTTGTTCGCCGTGGCGGTGAGAACATCCGAGACGCGGCCCATCTCGGTGGCTGGGATGTTGAAGCCACGAAGCGCGGCGCCGGCGATTTCAGTCGCCCGCGGGAGCTCGGTGTTCGTCGCGCGGGCCAACGCAAGCACGCTCTCGGTGCTGTCGAGAATCGCCTGCGGGTCGAAGCCGGCGCGGCCGAGCTCGGTCATGGCGTCGGCGACCTGGCCTGCGGTGAACGAGGTCGTGCGACCGAGACGCTTCGCCTCGTTACGGAGCGACTCGAACTGCTGCTCAGTCGCGCCCGTCACGGCGCGGACAACGCGCATGCGATCGTCGAAGCCAGCGAAGATACGCGTCGAGATGACGAAGCCAGCACCGATGCCAGCGCTGATCGCTGTGAGGCGGGCGCCGACAGCGCGCACACGATCGCCGAACGCCCGGAGGCGTCGCTGGGCCTTGCGGAGCCCGGCGGTCAGTCGATCGCTGACGCCAAGCTCGACGAAGGCGCGTCCGGCTCGTATGCCGCTGGTGTTGGGCAAGGATCATCCTCCGCGCACGCTGTTGCGCCACACAGCCGGAAGCTGTGATCGTTCTTTCTCAAGGGCAGGTCGCATGTAGGACCGGGCGGCGATACGAACGGTCCGCTTCTGGCGCTGTCCACCGCGCCGGCGTGACTCGACTGTCGTTCGGCCGCCGAACTCGAGCACGTTCGGTGCCCGCGAGCGGCGGAAGCCAACGGGGCCGACGACCACCGAGTCGCTGCGCCGGTCATAGCCAAACAGGATGAAGCGGCGAAGTAGGCCGGTGTGACTCGAAGGCGGCTGGCCGGGACGACTCTGGCGCTTCCGCTTGCGGATCGAGGTGCGAGCTCGCTGCCGGATGAAGGCGCCCGCCCGGGAGAGGGATCGACGCTTGGCTCGATCCATCGCCCGCTGTACCTTCGGTCGGTCGAAGAACAGGCTCTTGATCCGCATGTCGATCACGGCGCACTCCCTGCCCGCGGAACGAGGTCATCGGGATGCACGAATCGCGGAGGCACGGCATACCAGCCCTCGGGCAACTGGACGCGGTCTTCAGACAGCACCCAGTCACCGTCGATCAGGCGGTAGATCTGACCCGTCGTCTCCGGTCCGATCCGCACCGGGGAGTCGTCCGTCACGAGCACGGTCCTCCCAGGCGCGCACCCGATCGCCAATACGACGAAGAGCATCAGCATGGCGCTCGGCCACCTGAGCGTTCTTCGACTTGGCATGGCGGGCTTCGAGCCAGCGGAAGAGCGCGATGGCGAGTGTCGCGACGATCTGTCCGACGATGCGCACTTCACCGTGCTCCCGCCTGCTCGCTCGTCCGGTCGTTGTCGCGGGCAAGCACCAGGCCGACGCCGGCAGTCAGCGCCGTGATGACGGCGCTCCAGTCGGCGACGGTGGTCGGATCAGTGTCGAACTGGTGCGAGATCGCCAGCGCAACGGCGGCGACGATGGCGGCGATCCCTGCCGCGGTGGTCTTCCATGACTTCATTGCTCGAGTGCCTCCTTGGGGATGGTCTTGTCGATGAACACGGTCTTGAGAACGCCCACGCCCGTCTTCGGGATGGTCCGAGGTCGAGCGAACGGGTCGAAGTCGGACGGGCGGAACGCGCGGGTCTTCTTCGGGTCGCGATGCGTGTTGGCGATGAGGGCCATCAACGCAGAGGTCCGCGACCAGTCGGCTCGTTGCCGGCCTTCGGCCATTCCGAGCAGCTCGCGGAGCGTCAGGGGGCCCGGATCGATTCCGACGACGCCGGCTGCGTGCCAGATGAGCTGCCAGCAACCTGCAGAGGTGGCTCGGGCCGGCCCGCGAGCGCTTCGTCGGCCATCCGTTCGAGCTCGCCGCTGCTCAGCTTCTGCTCCACCAGATCGCGGGCTCGATCCATCACCCGGTTCGTCGCTGCCAGTACCTGCCCGAGGTTCTGGCGATCCCTCGGGCTCGGGCAGAAAGACACGAGTTCGTCCAGCAGAGCCGTCGTCGCATGCTCAATGGCGTCGCCCGCCATGGCCCGACCGAACTCCTCGTCGGACACGGCCGGGTCGTGCTCGTCAGCCTGCGGCTTGCAGACCGCGTAGACGATGTCGCACAGCAGGATCGGGTCGCGGATGAGCTTCTCGATCAGCGTGCCATCCACGATCTCCAGCAGATCGACACCGGTGAGATCGCGCACGCGCTTGACTGCCGCTACGTTGATGGCGACATCCCACGAACGCTCGGCGTTGTCGGTGAAGGTCTCCACGATCAGCTGCCTCCGATCCAGCTCGGCGGCGTGGTCGAGTACGTGACCTTCGCAGTGACCGACACCATGATCGCTTCCTCGAGCGCTTCACTGCGCGAGAACGACGTGATCATGAAGTCTGCCTGGAGACCTTCACCGCTGTCGCCATCGAGGATCTGGAAGCCGATGATGTCGTTGCCGAGGTAGGCGTCCTTGATGGCATCGAACCCGGCATCGCCGGTGTCCCAGACCATTTCGAACTCGACACTCGCTTCCTTGAGCGTGGCGACGATTGCTCGCCAGCCGTCGTTGCCCCGCGTGGTGACGTCAGCCTCGCCCGCTTCGAGGGAGAGAGTCACGTCCTTCGTGTTGGTGAGCTCAAGCCACCCGCCGCCGCCTCCTTGGCCGCCGACCTGGTAGTTGAGCGTGGCTTCCATGCCGAGCTTGATGGCCACGAGTGGTCTCCTTTACACCGTTCGGATGGCGCCGGTCACGACGAGGACATCGCCGAGGTTGCCCTTCGCCTGGATCTTCGAGAGGTCCACGCCCTCGATCGTGAATTGCTGGCTGCGGTCCATGGGAAGCTCGGTGACGCCGTCGTCACAGAGCAAGACCGCGTTGCCGGTGGACGTGTTGCGGATCGTGAAGTTGCCGACCAGACGCTCGGTCGTGAGCGGCTGGAACAACGCGTTCAGCGCGATCCTGCGAATGATCGGGGTGGTCACGATGCACTCCTCCTCATCGCTTCACCCGATAGGTCACCGACAGCACGCTGGTGAGCTGGCGGTGCTGGTCCAGATGCTCCGATGCGACAACCGGGTCGTGCTCGATCGCCATCCATGCCGCGAGCGGATAGTCCGCCAATCGCTTCAGGCGCAGGTGGTCCGCGAGTTCCTCTGCGAAGGCAAGGAGCTCATCGACGCGTGCGTCATCATCGACCTTCTGCTGGATGCCGACGTCGATCGTGCAGTCGAAGAACGAGTGCTGCCGCGAGGCGTTCCGGATCTCCTGCGCCTTGGGCACGACGCTCACGCGGAGCGTCTGGAGATCGGTCAGCTCGAAGGACGGCTGGTGCAGTCGCTCGGCCGTGAACGCCTCAGTGAACGTCCCCGCATTCAGCGAGGCCGTGACGGCGTCGGCGATGTCGGTGATCACGCTCATGGTTCCTCCCGTCCGCCCCCGGACAGCCGGCCCTCGAGGTAGGAGACGCGGCGCTCGATCGACTGGTACTCGGTGCGCAGCGCCCGGGCCTCGACGATGAGCTCGTCCAGCCGCTGTTCCACGTGATCGAGCTTGGTCGTCACGACGCCCCACTGGACAGTGACGGCCAGCGTCGCGAGCACGACCGTGATGATGACGCCGGCCCAGCGGGCAGTGCCATTCGGCTTCGATGGTCGTTCGGCCGCCGCGGTCATGCGTCCTCCGTTGCGATGTGCTTCGTGTGGATGCGGAGCGCCCTGCGGTACGGGTCGCTGTACCGGAACGGAGGCTCTGACCCCGGAGCCATGACCTCGTAGACGAACACCTTCTCGCCGTCGGTCTCGCGGATCTGATCACCGGCGACCGGCAGCACTTCGGTGCTGTCGAGGACCAGGTCCGCTGTCCGCACGAGGAAGTCGCGCGACTGGATCCGTTGGATCCCGCCGAACTCGTAGTCCTGCTCGAACGTCGTCTGGCCGATCGTGGCCGACAGCTCGACCGATGACGCGCCGCGGTGGTAGACCACCGGGCGCGCCATGTGGGCATGGCGTTGGTCGTTGAGGAACTGGGCGCCTTGTTCGAGGAGATCAGCCATGGGTCACTGGCTCATCCGAATGCGAACATGGGTGGCGGCATCGTCAGCCGCCAGGATGCTGCGCCCGATCTTCTTGTTGACGCCGGCAGCGCTGTCGGTCGTTGCCTCGGTGTTGCCCTCGTCCCAGTAGACGTCGAGGCCGGCGCCGATCGCGGTGCTGCCCCCGGTGGCCTTCGGGAAGTCGAAGACGCCCGTGACGCTGAGCGAGCCGAGCGTGCTCGCGGGGATGTCCTGCTTGGCAACGCCAACGAGCTCGCCCTGGACCACGACGTCGCCGGCGCTGAGCGCGGAACCCGGCGTGTGATCGATGGCGTCGCCGTGCTGAATGAATGTTGCGGTAGGCATCGGGTGCTCTCCTTGAGTGGTTCAGCGCGCGGCTTACGCCTCGCCCTTCATCTTCACGCCGCCGCGCGGCTCCTGTTTCGCGACGCCGAAGTCGTGGTAGCCGCGCATCTGGATGCCGAGGTTGTTGAAGTCGGCATCGGCGCTCTCGACGGTCGGCTGCTGCTGGCCGTTGAGGAACGCGACCTCGATGACCGGCATGTCGGCCGGGTCGGCGAGGATGTACCAGGCCAGGCTGCTGGCGCCGGTGTACTTCGGGTTGCTGAGGTAGCTGGAGCGCACCGGACGGAACTTGCCCGCGTGCGGGTTGGCGACGGGCGTCTTCTTGGTCGACGACGGGTCGCGCAGCTCCGTCGAGTTCATGATCTGCGTCGCCGGCACGTACAGACCGTTGGGCACGAGCAGGATGACCGGCGCTACCGCAAGCGGATGCCCGTCGGGATCGGTCTGGTCGAGGAACATGGTCTCGGCCTGCGTGAGCGCGTCGATGCCCAGTGCGGTGCCGGCGCCGTCGGCGTAGTTGTTGTTCCCGGCCACGAAGAACGCAGCGTTGTTCAGGAACTCGGCCCAGAAGACGTCGTTGAGCTTGAGGGCGCCACCGCGACCAAGCCGGCGCGGCACTGCCGTCAGCGCGTCGAGATCGTCGTTGATCAGGTCACGACGGTCGATGCCGAACATGCGTCCGTATGTCTTCGCCTGGTTGGTGTACGCCGTCTCGCCGACCGTCGCGTGTTTCAGTTCGCCACCGGGCGCGATCTCCTCGTAGACGAAGCCGCCCGTGAGCGAGTAGCTCGACACCTGCTTGAAGTCGCGGACGGAGCGGAGCGCGGCGATGTCACGCCACGACGACTCGACCGCCTCGAAGCCGGCGCGGAGGAACTTGTTGGCGACGTTCGAAAGGATGCCGGGCAGGCTCATCGTGCTGAAGCCCGCCGCCTGAACATCGGTGAACGCGAACTGGAGCAGCCCCTTGAGGTCGCTCCGTCCGAAGCCGCGATAGCCATTGGCTTGGGCGAAGATCAGGAGTGTCTCGCAGAGGCCCAGGCCATGCCGGTACTCACGGCTGGCCGCATCGAGCGTCCGCTCACTGAACTGCGCCTCGAGCGTCTGCGTCTCCAGCCCGCCAGCGATGCACAGCGCGGCCTCAATGATCGAACCCTCGATGCGCTCGCTCTGCGGGCGCGGTCCGCCGACACCCTCGTAGGAGCGGCCGAGCCGCATGACCTCGAGCTGGTACTTGTCGGGCTTCCAGCCGGCTTCGAGCGCGGCATGCGCGAGTCGGCCGAGATCGTCTGCCAGCTCCGGGCGCTGCGCGAGCACTTCCGCCGTCATGGCCTGGATGCGCTGCCGGCGATCGGACTCAGCCCGGGCGCGGGCAGTGATCTGATCAATCTCGGCTGCGGGGTCGCTGGCGGCGATGGCGCCGTTGCGTTGCGGCGACGGAGTCGTGTTCGGAGCGGGATCGTGAGTCTGGCCGGTGTCGGAGGCGGCCACGTCCGTGTCGGAGCCTCGGGGAGTGGTGTGGTCAGGCATGGCCTGCGTCTCCTTGTGGTGCTGAGCGGCGATCCGGGCCTGCGTCTGCTGGTCCGCGCCGAGATCGACGAAGCTGATTTCGTTGAGGGTCGTCTTGTGGGCGACGTAGACGGGGCCGTTGAACTTCCGGCCGTTCACGGTCACCGACACGTCGCGCTTGATGAACTCGAGTTCGTCCACGGAGGCGCCAATCGACGCCTGCCAGGGAAAACCCTTCTTCCCGCTGGCGACGATCTCCTGCGCGGCAGCGGTGTCGCGCGAGACGACACCATCGGCCACGAGCTGGCCTTCCTCCACAGCGATGCGTTCGGTGTGGCCGACGCCCTCGAACGCCGAGTGTTGGAACCGCACCGGCCGGCGCTGCGCGGGGATCTTCATCCCGTCGAGGTTGACGATCACCGGGTAGGCGAATCCGAGCGTGCGGATCGGGCCTCCGGTGTAGGCGACCATTGAGAAGCGAGGGAGCGTGCTCTCCCCCGAGTCGTCGGATGCGGCGGCCGCTGCTTCGATCGCGACTTCGCAGTCGATCGCGAGGATGTCAGGGACATCAGTCTTCTGTGTCATCGTCCTCGTCCTTCATTCCTGCGGGGACAGCTGCATCCGTCGGGTCCGGGGGCGCGATGCCGAGCGTTGCCATGAGCTCTCGCTCCTTGGCGATCTGGCGGAGTTCGGCTTCCCAGTCGAGTCCCTGACGGGCGTATTCACGCGCGAGCGACGTCGTCCGGCTCGTGAGCCGGGTCGCCTGGGCGTTCGCTTCCTTCGCGGGGTCGACGTGTTCGTTGCCGTCCCAGAACCACTGGTGCTTTGTCGCGGCGCCGCGCATCCGCATCGGCTGCGGCAGCAGGTCTTCAACGAGCACGGCTTCCTCGAGCCAGGCGGCGAAGATGCGATCCAGCACGATGCGCTCGAGGTGGGCCTGCTCGATGCGGATGCTCTTGAAGTAGGTCTGGTGGTCGAGTCGCCCGGAGGCGTAGTTGTAGCCCGACGAGTTCCCGGCTGCGACGTTGAACGGCATGCTCAGGCAGCGAGCGATCTCGTTGAGGATCTCGCGCTTGAACTCTGCGTAGGTGGTCGCCGGCTGCTCAGCCTTGAGCTGCGCCATCTTCCAGCCACCCGGCATCGTGAGGAGCATCCGCTGCTCGAGCTCGATGGCATCCATCGGCTCGACGTCTTCTGCTTCGCCGTTGGCGGGCGCATCGGTGTAGAGGACACCGGCGAAATCGGCGGCAGTCTCGGCTGCGCTGATGACAGCGAGCGTGAATCGCCGCAGCTGCGCGAAGAGCGGCAGCGCGGGCGTGATGTCGGGGATACCGCGACTCTGACCCGGGCGGTCAGCCCGGAAGTAGTGGACGATCACGGACGCGGGAATGCGGTCGTACTTCAGGCCGGTCGTCCACCGAAGGTCGCCGGGATGCTGCTTGAGCACGTGGTACTCGAGCGGATTGCCAACCTCATCGAACACGATCCCGTCGATGGCCTTTGGCTCGTTGATCCGAAGATCCGGCGTTGCGACCTGGTCGGCTTCGATAAGCCGCACATCCAGTTGGACAGGCGATCCATGACGCGAGTTTCGGGCAAGGAGCACGAAGCTCTCGCCGGATTCGGCGCGAGCCATCCGCATGGTGCGGAGCTTGGCCGCGAGTCCGATCGCCGAAGCCCAGTCCGCGAATGCCGACTCGATCCGACGATCGGCCTCCGGGTCACCGGTCAGCATCTGGAGTCGCGGGCCGGTTCCAACAACATCGTTTGCGAGCGTACAGACGATGCCACGGGCGTAGCTGTTGTTGGCCACCTCGTAGCGGGCGCGATTGCGAAGCACGCGCCGAATTTCCGGACTGGCCGATGCGTCGGCGCTGAGGCCGTCCGCGTTCGCCCAGTGGCGGCGGTTCCCGTCCGTGGTCACCGCCGCGTCGTATCGGGCGCGAAGAGGTCGCAGCGCAATGACTGGTGCGCCCGCAGTAGCGGTGCTCGTCACGCTGTCGGGAGCGTCACGGTGTTGCCGCATTCGAGCAACCAGTGCATTGGTAATGCGAGTGAGCATCCGTGCTCGCGTCCTCATACCGTTCCGTGCGGGACGGCCCGGGTCACCTTGATCCCGAGCCCCTTCTTCTTGACCGCTTCCTTCGAGTTCAGGTAGCGGTCTGCCTCGACCTGGTCCTTCAGGCCATGCTGTTCGACGCTGCCGGCATCGCCGGAAGCGCGCTTCGGACCCGAGGCGTTGTCCTTGATGGCATCCTTCAGGTCCTCAGCCATAGATCAGCCTCCGACGGCCGGGACATCGCCCGGGTTCTCCGGCAGATCCACCGAGTTCTCGCCGAACTCGATCATGCCGCGAGCGTTCTCGATGAGTGCTTCGAGGCGACCGCGGTCAGACTCGAAGATGCCGGTCGCCCGGTCCTTTGACTGGCTGTTGGTCAGCTCGACGTGCGCAGCCTTGAAGCGGCGCACGAGGTCGCGCACTTCGGCGTTCTCGATCGCGTTGATCTGCTCGTCGCTCGGGAACTCCGCGATCGGGTACGCCGTCGGGTGCGTCTTTGGGAGGTCGAGCGGGTTGGCGGGGTTCGAGATGACCTCGACGTACGACTCGAGTCGATCGAGGTACGCGGTCGCGCGCTCACGGTCGTGTTCGTTGAACTCAGCCTGGCGCGCAGACTGGCTCGCGATGATCTCGTTCGCGAACGTGACGAGTCGATCGGCGGCTCCGGCAATGTCGAAGTTGGCGACGCTGGTGGGCATGGTGGCTCCTCTGACAGGGATCCGTCTGAGGCCGGCCTTTCGCCGACACTCGTTCCATGCCTCTACATCTGCAGCTGGGGCGATTCTGTCGCATGGCTGATGGACATTTCTGCTCGTAGCGAGGGCGTTTGCGACGCGGAACGACGGCGCTATCGCTTTGCCTGCTGTATCTCAGACAGCTTCACACGCCCGCGCCTCGCTGTGCTCTTTAGCCCCTGGCCGAACAGGCTCGCGCCTTGGATCGATGCCGCGACCGCGCTACCAACGATGCAGTCCAGCCAGTGGTTGTCGACTCCACTTGCTCGAAGCTTCCATTCATCGACAGTTCGACCGCGCCCCTCGGTCTTGACGCGGTATTCCGCCGTCAGGTGGTCGGCCAGGAGGCGATGGTGCTCGGGCTTGTGTCCGAACAGTGACAGGCAGCCAGGGTCACCAACCGGGACGCCGAGCCGCGCCTGCACGAAGGACTTCCAGAAATTGGTGTCGAACAGGACGTGGCGCACAGCGCGTTTGCCTGCGACGTTGGGCACGCGCCAGTTGTGACCGACGCGATCGCCGCGCTTGCGCTTGTACTCGGAGAACGGGATGCTCGATGCGCCGACGTATCGCCCATGTGACGGCAACAGGACGCCAGCGAACGGTGATTGGCGGCAGAACTGGTACACCACATCGGTCGAGACGCCCCAGTTGGCGTCGATCAAGCAACGATCCACGCGCACCATCGCTCCGTCGTCGCGGCGCCATTCGCGGCCGAGCTTCGCATCGGCCAGGCGCTCGAGCCCGGCGTAGATCGCTCCCTCCTGACCGGCGCGAGGCGCCGCCAGAGCGAGCGTGCGCCGGATGTCACGCAGCGTGAAGTACGCACCGGGAGGCTGCTTCTGGTCGGGCTCGGTGCCGTAGTCGATGACGTACCCGGTGAACTGCTCCGTCCACGCGGCGATCAGATAGAACAGAACGCCACCTTGCACGTCCACGAACATCGTCAGGTGCGAGCATTCAAGCGGGATCTCGCCGCGTTTGAGGCCGTTCGTCTTGCTGGCGATCTGCTCAGCAGTGAGCAGGTCCTCATCCGGCTCGTCTTCGGGCAACGGCTCGTTTTGGTACTCCGCCCAGAACGCGCCCTCGTCCTGGAGCTTCAGGTTCATCGCGTGCTGCACCGCCGACAACTCGTCGTGGTTGAATCGCGCCGGCCAGGCGATCGACGCGCCCTCATCCATCGCGTGCTGATTCGCACCGTAGAACTCGGTCGCGCGACGCAAACCCTCATCATTCCGAAGCCCATCGGCGCGCAGCTCGGCGTATTGCGCCCACATCGCTTCGTCAGTAGGGAACGAGTAGACCATTCGCGTCCGCTCGCCCTGCCACTGTGGGTGCTTCTCGCGGTCCAGCAGACGATCGGCCATGTCATCCGGTCTCACAACAGTGATCGTCATGAGACCGGCGATCTTCTTTCCGGGACCGGCGAGCCCGAGGATCGCACCCGCGAGGATGCGTTCGCGCGTCACGCACTGCGACGGCGATCGCGCCGACTCATCCGTCTGCGGATCATCGATCAGCACGAGCGACGGCCGCACGGACTGGCCGTCCACCCGCTTGTGTTTCATGCCGCGGATCCGCCCGGTGATGCCCGCAACGCGGATGATGGCGCCGCTCGCCTTCGAGTCAGCGATGGTCGGCAGAGCAATCTCCTTTGCGGTCCACCCGATGTTCGTCGGCTTGCCCTGGAAGAGCTGGCCGCCAGCCCGCTGATGGATGCCTTCCAGGCAGTGGATCGGAAACACGACCTCGGGGAAGTCGGCGAGGAGCAGTTCGTTGTTCTCGAGCTCAGCCTTGATTGAGTCGAGCATGTTCGCGG
This sequence comes from Phycisphaerales bacterium, assembly GCA_965227335.1. Classification (GTDB taxonomy): domain Bacteria; phylum Planctomycetota; class Phycisphaerae; order Phycisphaerales; family SM1A02; genus CBDDFV01. The sequence goes on along the minus strand of CBDDFV010000009.1, from coordinate 110,749 downwards.
CGTGCTCCTCATCGGCGCCAATGAGACACACGAACTCGCGGGCGCCGATGAGGATCGCCCACAGGCACGCGATCTCGCACAGCGTCGTCTTCCCGCTGCCACGCGGCATCGCCATCGCAAATAGCCCGCCCTCCAACACGGCCTGCTCGATCTTCGCAATGACCTTGAGGTGATCGTCCGACCACTCCAATGTGAACGTCTGCGGGAAGTACAGTTCGCAGAAGAATCGAAAGTCCTTCTCGGCCCGCGCCTTCCGCTCGGGATCGACCACCGTCGGCAGTTCGCCGATGTTGCGTCCCGAGAGTGAGAGCGCCATGCCTCGGTCGCGGGCGCGATCGCGCAGTGCGTCGTATCCGGTCAGCCCCTCCGGCTCTGCCGACAGGCGGCGGTGTTCCTGTACCAGCCACGCGACGTAGCGGATGAGATCGACACGACCTGGATCGGTCGCGGACGTCACGCGCATGCCGGCACGAGTGCGGTGCCGCCTGAGCTGGCGCTCACCGATGACTTCCCCCAACGGCGTCGAGTTCAGCAGTTGGGCCAGCTCAGATGGGCGCAGATTGCGCGGATCAATCGCCACCACGGGGCCCGCCTCCCTGCGCGGCCAGTTGCCGGACGAGCCACGCGGCGTAGTGCACGAGGTTCAGCGTGCCGTCCGGGTTTGCCGGCGCGCCGGCATCGATGTCGGCGCGCACATCGTCCGCATCGACGCCCACACCCGAGGCCGCGGACAGGAGGCGCGCAAGGTCGTCAGGCCCGAGCGCGGCGGGATTCAGTTGCCCCTGTTTGACATCCGATTCCGCCGTCACGCCGCCCTCCGCGAGAAGTTGCCCACATCTGGCGATTCCTCGCGCAGTGGCCTTGATGTCTTCGCCAGTCCATGCCCTTGTGTGCGTGAAAGGACGACATCGCCATGCGACACGACGACATCAACCAACGCATTGAAGAGATCGCCAAGACCGTGCTGGATCTGCCGACCCTCGAAACGCGGCGGAGCGACAGCCTCGACTTCCACGACCTCGCCGTCTGGTCGATCCGCGAGGCGCTCCTCGCCGCGTACCACGCCGGAAGGGAGAGCGGGCCTTTGCCCCGCACCGCACCGTGCCCGCGATGCGGATCGGAAGTCACCGTCCAGCAGATCACGACCTGAGCCCGCCGCGAACTCGCGGCGGGCTGTCGTTCCAGGAGGAGCCACATGCCCCGCAAGACCACCAACACCGACGACGCCGTCCGCGAGATCGCGGCGCTTCAGCAACAGCTGGCTGACCTGATCAACGAGACCGCCCGGAAGGCCGAGCGCCTCGAGATCACGATCGCCGAGAAGACGGACGCGCTCCGGCGCACCATCGAGGCCGATCGCCGAGGCCAGGCCGCGAGCACGGTCGCCCCGGCACTGGCCGAACACCGCGTCAACGTCGGCGAGCTCTGCAGCCGCTTCTCCGACGCCCTCGAGCGACGCGGCCACACCGTCTTTCCCCACCGATACGAACCGATCCGCGCCGAGTGGGCGCTGGTCACCAACATGAACCGCGACTGAGTCGCAGAAGGAGTCCACGCCATGAAGAAGGCAGACATCAAGATCGGAAGCGTCTATCGCGCCAAGGTGAGTGACAAGCTCACGGACGTCCGCATCGACGCAGAGAACGCCGGGGGCGGCTGGGACGCGACCAACCTGGCCACGAAGAAGAAGGTCCGTATCAAGAGCGCCCAGCGCCTGCGGGCGCCGTCGATGACGGGCGCCGAGGCCAAGGCGGTCGCGGCCGCCGACAAGGAGAACGCCCGCGTCCGCGACGAACGGAAGACGAGCGAGGACGGGCAGACCTCGAGCGAGCGGGCGATGAACCGCAGCGCAAAGTCGAAGAAGGCACCGCGCGGCAAGACGGCCGCGACTCCCGCGAAGGGCAAGGCAAAGACGGCCACACGGGCCACGACCGCGAAGGCCGCGACAAGGGCGAAGTCCGGCGGCGAGAAACCCAAGGCCCGCACCGGCATCCTCGACGCCGCGGCCCAGATCCTGGCCAAGGCCAAGGAACCGATGGGCTGCAAGGACATCGTCGAGCACGCCATCGCGAAGAAGCTCTGGTCCACGAGCGGCAAGACGCCCTCGGCGACGCTCTACGCCGCGATCATCCGCGAGATCTCGAAGAAGGCGAAGGACGCCCGTTTCGAGAAGGTCGATCGCGGCCGGTTCCAGCTGCGGAAGGGAGCGTGACCGATGACCAGCGCACCCGAACGCATCGAGCACTTCACGGTCGCCGATGACCACCTGGTCAGGTCGGTCGTGCCCATCTGGGGGCGCGGCGAGCCATACGAACATCGATGCCCGCGCGCGTCCTACGAAAACATCGCGCATGCGGCCGAGTTGTTCAGCACACAGACGGGCGACCCCGGCTTCACGCTCGAGGAACTCGCCACGGCCGCCGACACGCCCAGCACGCAGACCGCCGTCGCACTCGCGTTCATGAAGGAACGCGGGTGCGTGGTCACGCGCTACCGCCGCAACTACGCGGCGGGCCGGTGCCTCTTCGAGGACGCGATGATCGAGTTCCACGCCCTCCGGGAGAAGGGCCCCGAGTAGGCAGATCATCCCGACGCCTCCCCAGCCTCGACTGCGGTCGGGGCTTTCTCTTCGGCGTCAGCGTCTGGCCCGGGAACAGGGCCCGGCGCCCGCTCCGCCTTCTGTCCGGTGAACTCCTCCCAGCGCTGAACGATCACGTCGCAGTACGCCGGATCGATCTCCATCAAGTATGCACGTCGGTCCGTCTGTTCGCAGCCGATGAGCGTCGAGCCCGATCCACCGAAGAGGTCGAGCACGCGCTCCTTCGGGCGCGATGAGAACTGGATCGAGCGGACCGCCAGCTCGACGGGCTTCTCCGTGAGATGCACCATCGACTGCGGGTTGACCTTCTTGATGTGCCAGAGATCGGTGGCGTTGTTGGGGCCGAAGAACTTGTGCCCAGCACCCTCGCGCCAGCCGTAGAAGCAGATCTCGAACGCGCCCATGAAGTCCTTTCGGGTCAGGACCGGGTGCTGCTTGTCCCACACAATGCCCTGGCTGAAGTACAGCCCGCTCGCCGCCAGCGGCGCCGGATAGTTGCCGATGTTCGCGTAGCCGCCCCAGATGTAGAACGACCCGCCGAGCTTCAGCACGCGCGCGGCGTTGCCGAACCACGCGAGGAGCATCTCATCGAACGCCTCATCGGTGACGAAGTCGTTCTCGAGCGGACGATCCTTGGCTCGCATCTTCTTGTGCGTGCCCTTCGCCTTCTCCGGATGGCGGGCGAGGTCGAACTTCTGGTGGTGCTTGCCCTCGGGTGCGGCGAACGATGAGTTGCCTGCGGCGATCGCGTTGTTCGAGCGCGGCTCGACCTTGACGTTGTACGGCGGATCCATGTTGACCAGGTCGATCGTCGCGCCGTCGAGCAGTCGATCGAGATCGGATGCGCTCGAGCTGTCGCCGCAAAGCAGGCGATGGTCGCCGAGGATCCAGAGATCGCCAGGCTGTGTGACCGGATCATCGGGCGGCTCGGGCACCGAGTCCGGATCCGTGAGACCTTGCGACACACCTTCATCGCCGGCGAGCAGCTTGGCGAGTTCGTCCGCGTCGAACCCGAGCAGAGACCAGTCGATGCCGGCGCCCTGGAGCTCGGCGATCTCGATCGGCAGCAGTTCCATGTCCCAGGCCGCGAGTTCGCCCGTCTTGTTGTCAGCGATGCGATACGCCCGAATCTGCTCAGGAGTGAGGTCGGTGGCGACGTGTACGGGCACCTTGGCAAGCTCGAGCTGTTGCGCGGCCTTGTACCTGGTGTGTCCGCAGATGATCACGCCCTCGCCGTCGACGACGATGGGCTGGCGGAAGCCGAACTCCCGGATCGAAGCCGCGACGGCCTCGACGGCGGCATCGTTCTGACGCGGGTTCTTCTCGTACGGGGTGATGTCATCGATCGGGCGTTGGACGACCTTCATGGGCATGTGCCTCCTTGCAGGCGGGAATCGGGGCGGATCCGTGCCCCGGGGCGGTGATTCGGTGATGGATTCGCCCACGTTGGGCGACGTTCGCCCGTGTGGCGGGAGGGCCGACGGGTGGTAGGAGCAGGCGACTCGGCGCCGGCCGCGACACGGGCCAACGTCGTGGCCCGGGGCCTCGGCGGGAGCGGACCGGACAAGCGAAGAAAGTCTGTCTGGATTGGCGGCTGTTCCCGCGGGCGTCGGCTGAGAGATCCCGCCCGGGAGTACCTAATCGCCTCCGAGCGGACCTTCTCGAACCTCGCGCACTGAACTCGAACCGCAACCGTGCGCGCAGTTGGTTCGGGTGTGCCGGCCAACTGGCCGCACACACCCCGGGGGGGTATGGGGGGGTGCGCGCGGTTAGTTAGTTGGGCCGATTTGACCCCCTGAGAGGCTTGAACTGCGCGCACCCCGATGAGGGAGTGCGCGCGGTTCAGGCCCGGGATCTGAACTAACTGCGCGCACGGAAACACCCGTTCGGCGTGCGCGCAGTTAGTTCGCGAGGCCGGGCGGCTCGGGTTCATGACCCACCTCCAGACCCATCGGGCTGCCGCCGGACGAAGCCGATCGGACCGCCGCGCCCGGGGAGCTTCTGACGCTCAATGAGCCCTCGCGTCTCCGCGATCTCGATGAGGTCATTGGCCCGCCGCCATGAGAGGCCTGGCTGGTCTGCCGTCTTCTCGCGGAGCTCGGCCAGCGTGATGGGATCGTCCGGGATGAACGCCTCGACCACCCGCTCGACCGTCCACGGCGGATCCTTCGGAGCCTCGGGTTGCTTCGGGGCTCTGTCCTTCTTCCTGCCTGGCCGCTCACTCTTGAGCTGCGTCGGATCCAGCCCATCCTCGACGGTCCAGACGGGGAACGACCACCGCAGGCACGTCGGCTCTATGGGCGCCCAGGATCGAACGGCGGCGTCGAGCACGACCACGCCGCTCTCCTCGTGCGGGCGCAGGACGAGGTGCGTGTCGGTGGCTCGACTCTGGGCACCGGCGCCGGCCCCGACGTCGGTCACGGACTTGCCCGACTGGCTTCCCTTGGTTGAGTGGTGGATCAGGACGAAGCAGCATCGGAGTCGGTCGGCGAACGCATCGATGCGGTTGTAGATGCTCGCCATCATGCCGTTGTCGTTCTCGTCGCCACCCAACGGCATGAAGCGATAGAACGCGTCGAGCACGATGATCTTGAAGCGACCCGGCTCGATCGCCAGGAAGTACGGCTCGAGCTTCTCGATGTCACGGAGCCGTCCACGCAAGTTGTCGATGTGGATCCGCCGCCCGAACTCCCGCATGGCTACGTCGCGCGCCGATGCAACCTTCGGGATTCGGTGTGCACTGGTCTCGCGATGAAGTTCGTTGTCGATGATCAGGATGTCGCCGGCCTCGGTGGCGTACCGGCCGAGCCACGGACGACCCGTCGCCACGGCAATCGCCAGGTCGAGCGTGAGCCAGCTCTTGCCGGTCTTGGGCGACGCGATGACGTTCATCGTCTCGCCTTCGCGCAGCAGGCCGTGAATTACCGGTGCCCGAAGCCGGGGATGCGACTCTACGAGGTCGCACACAGCGATGGGCGCAGGCACCAGCGCGTCCTTTGGAATCACCGGCGCGTCCTTGATGAACGCGCTCAGGTCAACACCGTGTACCTCGCCAGCTGATCCAAACCCGTCAGTTGCAAGCGCCGAAGCCGCGGCGGTGAAGTCCCCGTTGTGCTCGAGCAACGCATAGACCGCGAACGGCGAATAGCCTCTGTGTGCCTCGAACGGAGGCGCATTCGTGGAGAACACGTAGAACACGCTGTCTTTCAGCGTCGCGCTCGTGCCCGCCGTCTTGCCCGGTCTTCGCCAGTACTCGTTGTCACCGCCACGCACGAGCGTCCAGCCGTGGGCACGGAGGACGTCACGTGGGTCGCCGCGATCGCTGTAGTCGTCGCCCGGCCGAACTCCGGCGGCGCTCGTAGGCACTGCGCTCCATGCGCTGTCGACGATCGGATTCGGCATCTCGTCCAACGCCCACGCGCATCCCAGAAGGACATCGCGCTCATCGGCGGTGACGGCCGGAGGTTGGCACAGATCTCCCTGGAGGATCTCGTAGCCGTCGGATGGTGCGCACAGGAAGAGTCCTCGCTCGCCGCGCGTCTCGATCATCGTGATCACGACGACCGACTCGCCGCTGGCGTCCTTGCGAGGCAGGTACGTCTTGGCCCCGATGACGACTGGGTCGTCCGTCCCGACCTCCATCCGTCGCTGGGCGAGCTTCATGTTGCCGGTAACCGCCTCTTGACATCGGTAGATCGCGTGACGGCCGCCCGATGGCGAGGTCTCAATGACGAGTCGATCAACCAGACCCGGAGCAACGCGCTCGACGGCGTCCGCCCAAGCGTCAAACGCTTCCCCACCGAGATCGAAATCGATCATCTCCAGATTGCCGGACACCGCGCCACATACCAGGCACATCGCATTGGTGCTGTCCGTGAACCATGTTTCGATCTCGCTGCTCTCCGGCAGCCGAGTCTGGTACGGCTTCCACGAGGACAGCGCGACGCGTTTCTCATCACCGCGTCTCAACGCCGGCAGCGCGCACAGTCCAGCTTCGACGCATGCCGCGGCATGTGCCTTGAGGGTCCCGTTCACAGTGGTCGCCGGCGACCCCGTCATTCGAGCCACCTCGAATCTGCGGGCAGTACAATGGCCTGCATGAACGAGCTCTCGAATCCGGAGAAGGTCGCCCAACTCCTACGCAGCGATCGCGCGAGTGCTCTCTGTGATGACTGCATCGCCGAGATCGCCGGAATCAAGAATCGGATCGCGGTGAACCCGATCACCTCATCGCTCGGACTGACCTCAGACTTCGAACGGGCGAAACTTCCGTGTTCGCGGTGCGACAAGACCAAGCTCACGACCAAAGCTGTGCGTTGATCGTGCGCCATCAGAACGGGATCTCGTCGTCTGGGATTCCATGGGTTGCGCCAACCGGCTCGGGCAAGCCCTCGTCTGATTCAAGACGCGGTGGTTTCTCGCCAAGCGAGTGCTCAACGATCCGCTCCCACTGATCGCCAGGCTTCTTCTCGATCGTGACGCGCAGCGTCGGCGCCAGCGCCCCTGCCATTGCGAGATCGACCGCTTCATCGACGGTGTCGGGCACGGGCTCGTTCGAGCGTTTTCGCCACCATTGCTCAGCCTTCCGCCGGGCGTACCCGCCTCGCTGATGCTCGAAGCAGATCCACTCGCGTGCCCACTTCGCAAACCCGCAGCGATACTCCACCCGCATGGTCGGCAGCGCGAGCGGGTCGCCGCGCTTGTAGTGGACGTAGTACGCGACCTCGGAGACACCATTGTTCTGACGCTCGGTCCCCTCCGTACCGGAGACGACTTCTTCGTCCGAAGCGATCGAGGTGTGCTTGGCCAACTGCCGCGGCGGGAACGCATGCCCACACTCGGGGCAGTTCGCGTAGGCCGCATGGATCAGCGCATTGCATGTCGGGCACTGCTTCGCCGGCGCCTCTCCGGGAACACTGTTCGGATCCGCGAGTCGGATGGCGTCCACCGGGCCGTGTCGAAGCACGTTGCCTCCGAAGTCCAGGACCAGGCAGTCGTCCTTGCCCGGGTTCAGCCGGAATCCACGTCCGACCATCTGGTAGTAGAGGCCAGGCGACAGTGTCGGCCGCAGCATCGCAACGCAGTCCACGTTGGGAGCATCGAATCCCGTGGTCAGAACATTGACGTTGGCGAGGAACTTGATGTCGCCCCGTTTGAATCGGGCGATCAGCCTGTCACGCTCCTTGGTCGGCGTCTCTCCGCACACGAATCCGCATTTGTCGCCCGCCAGTTCGGTCAGCGTCCCGGCGACACGCATGCCGTGCTCCACTCCGGAGCAAAAGACCAACACGGATTGGCGTTCCGCCGCAGCCGCCACGATCTCCATACATGCGGAGTGGACGAGGTCGTCCGTGTTCATCAGATCCTCGACCTCGCCGGCCACGAACTCGCCGCCGCGCACGTGCAGTTCGCTCGTGTCGGCCACGGACTTCCCGGCCCGGCTTCGGAGCGGGCAGAGGTAGCCTTGCACGATGAGTTCGCGCACGCCCGCCTCGAAGCAGACGTCGTTCAGGACGTGCTCCGGCGCCGGTCCGCAGATCGTGCCCGTCTTCATGCGGTAGGGAGTCGCAGTCAGTCCGATGACACGTTGGTGATCACACAGGTCCCTCGCGTCGGTCAGGAAGCGCCGATACATGCCCTCGCCATCCGGCGGGATGAGATGCGCTTCGTCAACGACCACCAGATCGAGCGGACCAAGGTCATGGGCACGCTGGTAGACCGACTGAATGCCGGCGATCGTCACGGCATAGCCGAGGTCGCGGCATCCAAGCCCGGCCGAGTACACGCCAATGGGCAGGTCCGGGGCCACGGCTCGCAGCTTGTCCGCCGCCTGCTCGAGCAGTTCCTTGACGTGAGCCAGGACGATCACACGCCCGCCCCAGTTTTGAACGGCATCCCGGCAGACCTCGGCGATCACGTGCGTCTTGCCGGACCCTGTCGGCAGGACGACCGCTGGGTTGGACTCGCTCGACGCAATGTGCGTCCAGATCGCGTCTACCGCGTCTCGTTGATACGGTCGCACTTCCATCAGTGCCGGACCTCCGCGATCTTCACTACGACTCGCCCTCCGGGTTCGACCGCACCGCGCACGATCTCCAGGCGATCGATCTGGCTGTCGTCCTCGTACGCGCCGCCATGCGCGAGCGCATCGAGCAACGCCTTCATTGCGTTGTCGAGATCACGCCGGCGCCGATCGGGTGGATGAACGGTGACGTGCACAGCCAATGCGCCGGTCATGGGCTGCAGCCGGAGCAGAGCCAGCCGCCCCACAACGCGAGTACGGAACTGCCGGCCAGCGCGACTGATCAGCGTGCGCTGACCGACCCGCCGCCAGTAGTGGTTCACTGACGGCGGGTACGGCAGTTCAAGTTCGAGAGCCGGGTTCACCGCTTCCACGGCGGCGTGTTCCCGTTGGCGGCAGCGACGGCGGGCTGAGGCGCCGCGCCGGTCTCGCGCTTCGCATAGCCCTTGATGACGTTGGTCGGCTCGCCCGTGTCCTCTCGATTCTTCATCGAGACGGACAGCACCAGCGGCAGGTTGTGAAGCTCGAGCGAGTCCTTGGGCTTCATGACGCCAACGGCATGACAGAGCGACGACAACATGCCCCGAGCGATCTGCACCGTCAGTTCATTCGGGTGATTCAGCGTGAGCCGGTCCCAGAGCTTCCGTCCCTTGTACGGCCCATCGATCACCTCGAAGGTCAACTCCAGGTACTCGCCCGTTCCAGCCTTCGTGGCCTTCATCACACTGTCGGTGATGACCGCCAGATACTTGTTCGCGGGGAGTGGCTCGAACCCCACGTTGGGGTCCACGGTCGTCGCATCGAATCCATTCAGGTTTGCCATCGATCAGGCTCCTTGCTCAGTGGCTGTTGCTTCGGTGTTCGTGTCGGGGGCCTCGCCGCGCACAAACGCGGCGTAGAGGCGATAGTCGAGTGGGAACTCGTCGGGGAGACTCAGGCGGTTCTTCGCCACGTGCGCCGGGCGCTCGGTGGTGCGGACGATCCGCTCGCCGGTACCGATGCCCTGCGTACGCTTGCGGTTGAACCCTTCGTCCGTGTGTTTGGTGTGTACGCGATACGTCGCGAAGAGCACCTCGTCGCACCACTCCTGGACGAGAGCAGACGCGTGCTTGTTGAGCCGCGGCACGTAGCGGTCGTACGACTCGGTCTCGGGGTTGTCGAACTTCTCGATGCGAGCGTGTGCGATCAGGATGATCTGCATCCCACGTTCATTGCGCAGCGCATCGAGTCCGCTGATGACCTCGCGCCATTGCGTGAGCGCGAAGACGTAGCCCTTCGCGTATCCAATGTCCTCGATCGACTCGACGCCACGCTTCGAGCAGACCTCAGCCCAGATGAGCCGCTCGAGCCAGTCGAGGGAATCGATGACGACCGTCTGATACTCGTGTTCATCGGAGTACAGAGCGGACAGCGCGCCGAGCACATCCCGGTAGGCAGCTGAGACCGGAAAGCGATCGGCATCGAGGTCATTGATGCCCTCCTCGGTCTGGATGAAGATCGGTTTCTCGGCCATGGCGCCGAATGTGCTCTTGCCGACGCCGTGGACGCCATACACCATCGTGCGGCGCGGATGCTCTGCTCGACCTCGTTGGATCATGCTCAGTGCGGTCAATGCGGGTTCCCTTCTCGATTAGTTGCGTGTGTTCAGAAGAGGGAGCGAGCGGGCACAGGGAGTCCGGCCTGCGGTGGGCGTCGTGGCCTTCCGTGGCACGCCATCCCGCTCGCTCCTCGGAGGGGCTAAGGGTGCTCATAGAGACGCAGTGACTCGAACCGCGTCGGCCAGGCGCCGGTCAGGCGACATTGCGTCAGTTCGCGCATTGCCTGCTCGTTCTCCTGCTGCGCCGCGTCGAGCACCCGCGGCGACAATTGCCAGACGCCGCAGCGATACGGTTCGCGCTTCTCTGCCGCGATGAGATGCACCGGGAGCACAACACCAGACGCCTCGGCGACGAGCGCGCGGTAGAACGCCATCTGGTGCACGTATCCGAACGCTCGCGCGTCCAGCTCGAAATCATCGAGTGAGTGGCACGTCTTGAAGTCGACAATGCCGCGCTCGTGCAGGGGATTGATCCAGTCGATGCGCGACTGACACGTGTGGCCGGCGAACTCGCACCGGACCACCCCCTCGGCCACGCCTTCACAGAGCAGTTCCGCCGCAAAGAGGTGTGAGCGAACGGCATCGGCCATTTGCTCGATCACTGCGGCCTGGTCATCGCTGATCACAGGCTTGCCGATCCGTTCGGCCCACTCGGCGAATGCCTTCGTCGCCGAGCCATACGGCTTGCCGGTCTTCGGGTTGATCGGACCGCCGACGGCGAACTCGTGCTCGTAGCGCTCTCGGCCTTCAAGAACGAGCACGTGCGCTGCGCGGCCGACGACGAATGCCGTCGAGTCGCGATCAGCAATCAGGCCCTGTTCCTTCCTGCGAAACAGAAGCGGACAGCGACGAAACTCCGCGAGACGATGCGATGTGACATGCTCGTTACTTCGGGCGTGGTACACGTCGGCCGGTTCGCGGATCAGGAATCGAAGATTAGTGGCTGTGGTTGGTCGGTTGGTTGTGTCGGACATTCCGAGGTCCTCGGGGTGGTAGTCGCGCTGGTACGACCCCTGGCCCAAGCGGACCAGCGGACGCGACCGGGGTCCCCGGCTGCGTGCAGGTGTTGAAGTCATCGCTCCTCTACATCTGCAGCCGGGGCCCATCTGTCGCGGGGCTTGTGTCAACTTGCCGGTCGCAGATCGAGGTCCGACAGCGTCGTGCGCATCGCCGCGAGATCGCGATAGACCGTGCTGCGGTGATGGCCGCGTTCCTTGGCGATCTCCGCTGCGGTGTCCGTCTTGAGCGACTCAGCCAGTTGTTGCTGCCGCCGGTTCATCGTGGAGAATCCGTGGTCGAGATCGAGCACGAGGTCGTGCGCGGACGGCTCCGTGGAGCGCGGCGCGACCGGTGAGAAGCGACGACCGTCGCGCTGAAGCTGGCTCAGGAGAATCGGCGAGCGCGCGCCGTTGCGGCGCTCGTTGCGAATGCACCGGGCATGGTGGGCAGCCGCCGAAGAGACGACCCGGGACACGAACGTCCGGGCGCTGGCCGTGGCCGGATTGAAGCGGCGCGCGGCGTTGCAAAGTTCGAGGAGGAGATCCTGCCGGAGATCCTCCTTGCGATGATGGGAGAGGCGGAGGGTGCGCCCAAGCCGGGCGACTTGGTAGTCGACTCGTTCGATGGCGTAGTCGTCGATGATCTGGTCGGCGATGCTGGATTGGCTGGTTGTGTTCAGAGTGCAAGTGGTCACGTGCGGACTCCCATTCGAGGGCGGTTGGCCGCGGTGCCCGTTGCACCGCGTGTGACCGCCGGGAGGCTTGCACGACCAGCTTGTTCAGCGCATGCGACAACGCCGCAAACGCCCATGGCGAGGGCATTTGCGGCTGTTAGGAATCAGGATTGCACGTGCACGATCAGACCCGCCGTGCAAGCGGGCTGGTCAGCTACGGAAGGTCCGGACGGACTCGGGATCGTGGATGTTCTGCCAAAGGAGCATGAGTTCCTTGTCCTTCTCCTGGTACTTCCCGTTGAGCCAGCGAGAGACTGTGCTCTGGTCGATGCCGCAGGCCTTGGCGATGTCCTTCAGCTCTGGCGCTGGCAGCAGGGTGCCGGAGTCGAGAAGGTGCTTCCGGGCCGGTCCGTACCACGCCTTCAGCTCTGCCTTGATCTTGCCCGCCGTCGCACTCGTCTTCGATGCCCGCACCTTCTTTCGAGTCGTGGAGAATCCGTCCGCCAGCGTGATGCCGGCGTTCTGCATGAACACGCCGAGCGCCTCATCCCATCCGGCCGAGGCCGCCAGCACGCCGTCGTCGATCTTCATCACCTCCTCCAGTGGGATGAGTGTGACTTTCTCCGGTTCGGCCACTCGCTCACTGCGTTCGCTCCACATCGCGCGTGTTGGCGTGAGCATGATCATTGGATGGAGGCTGACGGCCGTCGCGCCGACGATGAGTTCAGCGAGATGCGCGGGTGACGAGGGGACCGCCAATGACACCGGGTACCGAGCAGCAGGCTTGGGCTTCCAGTCACCGAGGCGCATGACGCCGGGAAGGCACGGAATGTCATCGCGGGATACCACAAGATCGAAGCAGTCCGCGAGAGTCTTTCGGAGCTTTCGTTCGTCGGCGCGCAGCAGAACACGATCCTCAAGCTCTAAGGGCAATGGCGGACTCAGATCCTGGTCGCAGATTGCGGCCGCCCGTCCATCCCCGTAGTCGACAACACGGCGCGACGGGTGCCCCGGGCGTGCGCCCGGCCAACGCTCCGCAAGCCGATCGGTGCGCGTCAGGACCGGCTCAATAACCGAGAACGCGTCACCGGATTCGCGCTGCCATACTGCCGACGGAGCCCCACACGGCGCGAGCACTTCAATACATCGAAAACAGCGTCTCAGGTGCTCCACGCAACGACTCCTCTCTTGGCAGCAAGAACCCAGCATGCTCGATGAACTGCTCGATGACTTCCGCAGCGTCATCTCGCTCATAGGTCGCCGTGATCGGCGGCGCGAGCGTCACCGATCGTTCACGACGCTGGCCGCGCAATCGAAACCGCATCACCGCGCGTGTGAGTTCAGCGCTCGGATCGATTGCGCCGCCGATCAGGTGCATCGCGTGGAAGACATCACCCGGACCGATCGTAAACGGCGTGCTGTCGTACCCAGCGGGCTCCATGCGCAGGAGCGTGAGCCTCGCCTCATCGAGCCCGTCGATGTGCGCGCACGACAGACTCGCAGGGCCGTTATCACGAATCGGATCGAGCGTGTATCGCCGCGGCGCCATCATCGGATCAAACGCGAAGCGATCGTCGAACAGGTGCTTGCCAACCATCAGGCAGTAAGCACGGATGTCTGACTTGCATTTGGCGTTGACGAGCAAATCGCCATGGCGATTGTCGTAGCGGACCACGTCGTAGAGCTCTGGGCGATGGAGGAGCGGCTTGGTCTTGCTCTCGTCGTTGTCATCGATGACGAGCTGGTTCCGCCGCGTATCTCCACGTCGAATCATCAGGCGAAAGCCGTGGGGCTCATCGAAGTCGTGCACCTTCGCCACACCGACGCTCCGCTGCCGAAACCGATTGATGAAGTCCTCATCCAGGTCTCTCTCGAGCGCCGTGATTCGGTCGCGAGTCCGCTTGCGTGGAGTCGGGATCTTCTCGGTCACCGCCATGTAGCGCTCGTACTTCTTCGGGCGCAGCGAAGTGCGCTCGGTGCGAAGATCGATTAGTGCTTCCGGATTGACGAGCATGACGCGCACAGCGAGATCATGGCTCGTCACGTCGTCATCGATGCGAACGCCGGAGTCACGGGCGCACGACAGCACTCGGTCGAACATGTGGTCGGTCGCGAGATCGTCGATCAGGCAAACGAGCTCGACGAGCTCGTCGGGCAGCCCAGCGCCGGTCATGATGAGGAGGGACAGGGCATCGACGTTGAGCGCCGCCGGGTCGGCGATGCTCACCTCTGCCCGGCCCAGCCATTCACGGTGGGGCTCGAGGAGCTGGCAGAGGAGCCTTGGGTCTATCGAACCAAGGACGGACGGCTTGGCGAATCGGGGGTTGAAGGCCTTGGACAACGCTCTAAATCCCTGCAGACACTACTTCTTACATGATCTCATGATCTTCAGCGGCGGGCATCCGGTCGGTCGATCGCGGGGAATGTAGCACGCATCAAGAGTCCGGTCAACATGCGTGCTTGACGATGCGTGCTCGGATGCGTACGATCCCGGAGTCTTGGCCCACAGGAGCTCCCGCCGTGTCGAAACAGAAGACCGAAGTCACCAAGCAATCCAAGGGTGGGCAGGCGAGGCGTGCGAAGCTCACGCCGAAGGAGCGCTCCGACAGCGCAAGAAAGGCGGCGATCGCACGCTGGGGCGACCGTGATGAGGTACCTGAGGTCTTCTGCGGGGCTCCGGATCAACCCCTTCGAATCGGGGACTTGGAGTTGACGTGCTACGTCCTCGACGATGAACGCAGGGTGATCATCCAGCGCGGGGTGATGACGGCGTTGGACATGGCACAGGGGACAGCTGGCCGAGGCGATGGTGATCGCTTGTCGCGATTCCTTGCCACGAAGTCGCTCAGTCCGTTTGTGTCCGATGAATTGCGCGAAGTGATCACCGAGCCAATTCGCTTTCGGGCAGGATCATCGATGGCTTACGGATACGAGGCCACGATTCTCGCGGACATTTGTGATGTTGTGCTGCAAGCCCGAAAGGAAGGCAAGCTCCACTACCAGCAGGAGCACATTGCCGAGCAATGCGAGATGTTGCTTCGTGCATTCGCCAAGGTCGGCATCGTCGCGTTGGTCGATGAGGCAACCGGATATCAGTACATCCGACAACGAGACGCCCTCGAACGTTTGTTGGAGGAATTCCTGTCGGAGGAGCTTCGGCGATGGGTCAAGACGTTTCCCGGAGCGTACTTCCGGGAGCTGTGCCGCCTTCGCGGCGTGAAGTTCCGCCCCGACATGCGGCTCCCCCCGTACTTCGGGCATCTCACGAACGACATCGTTTACAAGCGACTTGCCCCGGGCGTGCTTGAGGCGCTCAGAGAGAGGAGCCCCAAGAACGAGAAGGGAAACCGCCCGAACAAGTTGCATCAGTGGCTGAGTGAAGAGAGCGGCCATCCCAAACTGATCCAGCACCTGGGCGCTGTGATCGGTCTCATGCGGATCTCCACGTCCTACGACGAGTTCAAGAGTCACTTGGATGTAGCAGCCCCGGTTCCGGATGGCACACTGAATCTCTTCGAGCAGTATGAGAACTGACGCGCCGCCTTAGCGAGCCAGCTCCTGCCACATCCTGCGTTGCCGTGCCCACTCGATCTCGCGGACGATCGATCTCAAGTGCGTCTCGGCGATGGGATCGTGACCGCGCACCGTTCGCGGCAGGTTCAGGACCTGGTCCTGTATGTCGGGCGCGAGCAGGAGCAGGTTCATGATCTGCGTCATCCGAGCCCGCGAGACGTGCCCGAGCCGTGCCGCCTCCGCCTGATCCGTGATCGCGCCGGATTGAATCAAGCCGTCGATCTTGATCGCCAGCGCCATGAGACGGGCGACGCGCGGCACGCGGCCTTCGCATGTGACCTGCAGGACCGGCTCCGGACCCTCGCGCATCTCGCGACGGCCGCGATTGCGCATCGAGAAGTGAATCTGTTTGGTCACGGTCACGTCGGACATTCAACCTCCTCGTCGGCCGCGTGGAACGACACGCTGACCGCCTCGTTCTCCGCGTCATACTCCACGCTCCGAACGAGCAGATGCACCAGGCGTTCGCGTTCGGCCGTGGTCAGCGCGTCCCACATCGGGTCGAAGGCTTCGAACGCACCAGCCAGTTCGTCTTCGTCCAGCAGGCGCTCCTGCATAGCGGTGATCCGTTTGGTCTGCCGCCGGTCCTCGGCCGAGAGCACGCGGATCTCCTCGCGCAGCCCGCTTGCCCGAGCACCGGATCCATTGCGGTCACGGCCGCTGTCGACCAAAACGCGCAGCTCTTCGCGTGCTGCCTCGAGCTGCTCGATCGTGTTCGCTAGATCTGCTTTGAGCGCATGCACGCGCTCACGTAGTTCATCTTGGGCTCCCCGAACGGACTCCGCCATGAGCGCATCGTCGCGCCCGATTGATCGGAGCTGGTCCACGACAAATTGTTCGAGTTCCGGCGCGGGAAGCGACGGGCCTGGGCATTCATCCCAGCCACGCTTCTGCGCCCGTGTGCACACGTAGTAGCGATAGTACTTGACCGTGCCAGATTGCAGGCGTGACGAAGCGTAGTGGTGGATCATGGAGCGGCCGCACGCTTTGCAGCGGACGAGCCCCTTCAGCAACGCACCGTGCTTGTTGCTGCTGCCGCGCCCGTCGCCGCTGCGGTTGGCCTGCAGCATCTGCTCCACGCGCCGAAAGAGATCGTCAGCAATGATCGCATCGTGCTGCCCGTCGTAGACGTCCTCCTTGTGCTTCACCTTGCCAAGATACGCGACGTTGGTGAGGAGGTTGAACAGCAGCGACTTGTTGAACGGCCGACCGCCCATCTCACGGCCACGCTTCGTTACCCATGCCTTCGTGGTCCAGCCCATCTCGTCCAGCCGGCGGATCGTCTGCGACACCGATCCGCATTCGAGATAGAGCTCGAAGATGCGGCGGACCTGCGACGCCTCGGCATCGTTAACGACGAGTCGATTGCCTCCGGGTCGGCGTTCGATGTCGTACCCGAGGACCGGACGGCCGCCACTCCAGAAACCCTTGCGCTTCGTGGCCGCGATCTTGTCGCGGGTGCGCTCCGAGATGACCTCACGCTCGAATTGTGCGAACGAGAGAAGGACGTTCAGCATGAGTCGGCCCATCGAGTTGGCCGTGTTGAACTGCTGCGTCACCGAGACGAACGCGACGCCCTTCTGCTCGAATACCTCCAGCATTCGAGCGAAGTCGATCAGCGACCGGCTCAGTCGATCGACCTTGTAGACCACGACGCAGTCGATGAGCCCAGCCTCAATGTCAGACATGAGACGCTGGACTCCGGGCCGATCCAGATTGCCGCCGGTGAAGCCGCCATCGTCGTAGCGAGCGGGAATACACGTCCAACCTTCGGCCCGCTGGCTCGCAACGTACGACTCCGCCGCGTCGCGTTGGGCGTCGAGCGAATTGAAGTCCTGCTCCAGACCTTCGTCGCTGCTCTTGCGCGTGTAGATCGCGCAGCGAATCGGCTTCGGGTTGACCGCGCCGTTCCGACTGCTCACGACGCAGCCTCACGTTTGCGCTTTCGTTCAGCCAGGCCGAAGAAGTACATGCCGTTCCAGTGTGAGCCGGTGATGGCGTGTGCCACGGCGCTGAGTGACCGATACGCGACGCCGTCGTACTCAAAGCCCTCGGATAGGACGGTCACGTTGTAGTCGTGCCCCTTGAAGCGTCGCGTCAGCAATGTGCCGGGCGGCGGGATCCGCTCATCGCGATGCACGTGCATTGGGCCCGAAACGACGTTCACACCGTTCTCTGGCACTGGGGGAGGAGCGATCGGCGGGCGAAGACGTAGATCAGCATCGCGAGCCAGGTGCTGTGCTCGCTCGCGAGCACGCTCCATCGCGCGCGTCGCCAGATCGCCCTCTGCCAGCATTTGGATTCGCCACGCAACGCGCCGCAGCAACCACTGCCGGTTGCCGGACCTGGCCGGTTCGTCGAATACCTCGGCGTACCGCTCCTGAAGTTCCCGGACCGGCATCCGGTCAAGCGCGGCAATCTGCTGCTTCTCATTTTCCTTGGTGCTGGTGGTCATCTGCGCTCTCCGGCCTTGGACTCGTTCCGATCGGACGTCTCGCCCGTGTGGACACTGAGCCTCGAGGTCGCAGAGAGTGCAAGTCCATCAACGCCAGAATCTTCCGACGCGGCCGATTCGACCGCAGGTTCAACGCGAATCGCGATCGCCTTGGCAAGCCCGGTGGCGATCAGCTGAGCGAGTTCCTGCCGCCGCGCCCTGGCCGACATGCGGCCGGCGCGCGGTGATCCCGTTCGCGGCATTGCCGCGGTGCATGTGCGTCCCTGCATTGACATGTCCTCGTGCCGCCGCTGTCAACGGGCGGGTTGCACCCGTCTATATCTGCAGCGAACGAGGATTTGTCGCAGACGCTTGGCTCAGTCGTCGCCGGTATCGTCCCCACCGAACTCGGTGCACTCAGCGCGGCGAGGCGCGCCAAACTGCTCCAGCAGTTCATTCTGAAGCTCTTGGGGGATCGTCTTGCGATCGACCTCCGGGTCCTGGTCGACCATGAATCCATCGACGCTAAACCCGTGCCCACCGGTCACAGGTTCGGTCGCGATCCCGATTACTCGCTTGGCGTTCGTCGCGAGCTTTCCGCCCCAAGTCGCACACTCGAGTGATCTCATGCGCTGCTCTCGATCGTTTGTTGAGACCAGGAAGACGAATGTAGGACCGCCTTCATCGCCGGGCATGCTGCAGAACCACCGATCGCGATTCTGCTCAACACACTTCTGACTCTTCTCGATGAGCTTCTGCCCGATGACGCGACGGTCCATTCTGCGGATCCTCGCCATCTCCGCCGCGAGCGTCGCGTAGGCATCTCCCGCAGCTGCCGCCTCACCCAGCTTTGCCCTTCGTTCCTCTATGTGTGGCAGCTTCGCATGCCGCGATTCGTGCAGGATGTCCAACATGCCATCAATGATGAGGGACGGTTGGTCCATAACGTCCCGCTGCTGCCGACATTCGAGCTTTGCGAACTCGTCCCAGCATCCTTCGCCGACGATGACAACATCAGCGTTCTCAATGTGACGCAAGAACTCTTCCGGATCACTCTTGTAGAACGCGAGTAAGTCGAGTTCACTGATGCCCATCATCTGGTTCTTGGCGAAGAACGCCTCGCGGGCCTGGAGATAGTCGATGAAGTCGCCGGCGGTCGAGAGCTCGGTGACGATGTGCTGCAACTCGGCGTGCGTGGTCGTCATCGCACTGATCGTTCGAGACTCGCATTCAAATGATGATCCTGCGCCCCACTTGTCCAGGGTCGGATGGTCGACCACCGCGACGCAGTACACGTGCGCGATACGTGATGGATCGATCGCCAGGACACCCTGTCGCTCGTTCTCAACTGATACCACGAGCCCGGCGAGGAGTGCGTTGCAGCCTCGCTCGACTTGGGAAAGCGCCTTCTCGAGTCGCGCATTGGCCCAGTCGGCCCACTGCTCGTCCGACCAGTCCGCCTTCTTCTCGCGAAGTGCAGTCTTCACCTCGAAGAGAATGGCGGTGTCTTCCAAGAGCAGAAGCAGATCACACAACTCGACCTGCCCCTTGTCGGTCATGTACTGCTGTCCGCGGTAAAGGAAGTCCTTACCGAATGGGCGCTGGCATAGCCACTCAACGAAGTCCTCTCCGATGGCACCGATCTCGTTTCCAGCGTGCTTCGCAGTCATTGGCAGAACTCATTCTCCACGAAGTCGCGAACGACGTCACGATCGCACCCCCGATCGCGCACACCTGTTCACCGAGAGCCAGAGAGCGAGAGAGCCACGGCCACCCACGCCGCGTTCCCACCCGTTCGGATCGGGGGCCTCGGCTCTCGGTCCAAGACGGAGAGCGCCAACCCCTCGCCACGGGGCCGCGAAGGGGGCCGATTCGGTCGCTCGGTCTGTAAACGACACGGCCCGCCCAGATTTGGGACGGGCCGTTGAACTCCCCGAACCCAACCGTTTCAAACCGTTGGGAACCGGGAACGGCGGCATTATAGCAGGTCTGGCGGCGGTTAGCAGGGCCTCCGGCCCACGTCGGGGGCGGCCTGCTCGGGTCAGATCTGAAGCCGGCGGGCCGGCCACGGGCCCCAGGTAGAATGGGGGCTTCGACCCGACGAATCAGGCGCACCACGATGGTCTCATCAGAAGCGAAGCGACGGAAGACCGAAGCCAAACTGGAGAAGAAGCGCGTCAAGGCTGACGTCAAGCGGCTGAAGCGCGGACAATCCGAAACCGGTGATGGCCCGGCGCCCTCGCCCGCGGTGCGCTACGCCGAGGCAGTCCGCGGCGTCCTCTACGTCGTGACCGGCCTGTCGCTCTTTGTTGGTCTCGTGCTTGGGCAGCGAGGGGCGATCGTCTCACTCAACGACCTCATCGATAGCCTGTTCGTGGCGCGAGCCGGCAAAATCGTCCTCGCTCTCATCGGTGCGGCGCTGCTCATCTACGGGATGAAGCACCTTCGAATTGTGCGTTGATCCGGCTCTCGCGGGTCTGGTCGATGGCGTCACGCGTGGCCGGCCCCCTTCGCGTCGCGACCGCCAAGCTGCAGCGCCCGCAGATCTGGTCGATATCGGAGGTCGGGGATCTCCGTCATCCATTGGATGTTGAGGATCCCACCTGGGAACCCGTACCCGGTCTGCTGGAGGGCGAGCTCGGCCAGGCAGAGGCTCCAACCTTCGAACCAGTGGCTCAATCGTTCTCGCTGCTCTTCCGAACCCTGGCAGACAACGATCAGGTCGATATCGCTGCCCGGGCCGGCATTCCCACCCTCGGTACTTCCGTGCAGGTAGACGCCCAAGACGCCGAAGCGCTCCGCGTCGAGGGCTGCCACCATCGCCTCGGCGTAACCTTCTCGCCAACGCCAATGGACACCGGCCGTCGTGGCTCGCTCTCCTAGCAACTCCGTGTGCTTCCACTCGAGGTACTCCCCGAGTCGGTGGGCGATGTTGCGAAGGAGATCCTTCTCTTCTTTAAGGAACGTCGTTCCTTCGTCCTCGATGGGCGATGCATCCGATACCTCGACACGACCGACCTCGGTCCCGTCGAGACGAATGGGCTCGGCTATCGATTGGCCAGATGACGAATAGCCGGGTCCGACGAAGCTCCGCCCCAGGTATTCGATCCTCGCTCCGGTCGAATCGGGGCGCTGCCATCCGTCCGGGATCACCTCCAGCACCGCCAGGAAGGTGTGCGCGGGCGGTTGACCTCGTCGAGATACGATTTCATGAACGCGGTACAGGCAACGAAGTTCCTTCGCTCGTTCCCGAAGTGCATGGACCTCTTTGTGCGGCATCAGAGCCCCTCTGACTCTTGTTCTTATGTATTCGAGGCATTCTACGGTGAATGTGCGATCAACATGTGGCCGACGACGCCGCACAAGAAGCCAGCGACGGCGCCCATCGCCGGCGCGCGACGGTTAACGAGCTTGGCCTGAGGCGCGATGTCCTGGAACGTGATATAGAGGATGCCACCCGCCGCGAAGAGCATGATCGTCGCGACGACACGCGGGGCATCGGCAAGCCAATGGAAGCCCACGACTGCGCAGAGCGGCCCAAGCGGCGCGAGACACATCAGCCCGAGGACGATGCGGCGTCCTGGCACACGGCTGGACGCAACCAACTCGCGGTAGGCATTGAACCCCTCCGGCAGGTTCTGGAGCGTGATCAGGATGGCCAACAGCATTCCGGTCGGCTCGCCGACGGCGAACGCCGCGCCGAGTGCAAGCGCTTCCGGCACGAAGTCCGAGAGCATCGCGACGAGTTGCGTTGCCGGGCTCTGAATCGCATCCAGAATGCGGTCGATGACAAGAAACGTGATGCCACCACCGAGGAACAGAACCACAACCCAAGGCACTGCCAGCGACTCGGCGCCCTCCGGAACGAGTACGAGGGCAACGGCGGAGAGTAGGATGCCGCCGCCGAACGCCATCACTGAGTGGCGAATCTCACTTGCCAACCACTCCGGATGCACTCGCTCGAGCGTCGCCACGAGAGCGCCCATCGGCATGGCCAGCCCCGCGAGTATCGACAACAGAATGACCTGAGCAAGCGGTGGCATCGATCAGTTAGTGTCCGCAACGATGAGCTCGTTGTCTTCTCTTAAGAAGCATGTACCCCGTCACCCTCCGAGAGCACGCCGTCCTCCAGCGATAGCGTTCGATCGAACACATCCAGCGCTCGCTGATCATGCGTGACGACCAAGACGCCTGCGTTGCTCTCGTGCCCGACGTCACGAAAGAGCTCCATCACCTGGCGCCCGAGCGTGCTGTCGAGTGCCGCGGTCGGCTCATCGGCCAGGAGCAGGCTTGGCCGATTGGCCAGGGCCCGAGCGATCGCAACCCGCTGTTGCTGCCCGCCGGACAACGCCGAGGGCAGGTTCCGGGCGCGGTCGCCTATGCCGAGTTCATTGAGCAGATCCATCGCCCGACGTTTAGCCGGGCGCCCTTCTACGCCCGCGATCGCAAGTGCAACCAGCACATTCTCCAGACCTGTGAGAAACGGAATCAGATTCGACTTCTGGAAGATGAACCCGAGACGCTCCCTGCGGTAGCGGCGCACATCGACCAAAGCGCGCGGCCCACGCATCACCGTCTTCCCGTCGATCCTGATCTCGCCCCGCGTCGGCGGGTTGATCAGGCCGATGGCCGACAACAGGGTGGACTTTCCCGAACCGCTGGGGCCGAGGAGCGCAATGACCTCGCCGCGACTGATCTTCATCGAGGCATCGTGGAGCGCCACCACCTCGGTGTTCCCGCTCCCGTAGATCTTGGTGAGCCCAATGGTCTCGATGGCCGGCGCGTCGCTCATGCCAGGACCTCGTTCGGTTGAACGCGCATGGCCTTCCAGATACCCAGCGAGCTGCCGGCCACGCAGAGCACGGCGACTGCGAACGACAGCCACATCAGCATGTCGTTGGTGATGATCACGCGCCGCGGGAAGAACGGGTAGACACGTTCACCCAGCAGGAACGCCAGGAGATATGCGATGCCGCCGAGCATGAACGCTTCCTGCAGAACGAGACCCAGGATCATCCGGTCCTTCGCGCCCATCAACTTGAGAAGCGCGATGTCATGCAGCTTGTCGAGCGTCATGGTGTAGAGGATGAGCGACATGACGATCGCTGAGATGGCGACAAGGAGCACTCGAAAGAGGCCAATCTGGCGCCGGGCCCGATCAACGGGACCGCGCAGAAGCAGGTCACGCTGTTCGTCGGCAGTGTAGACCGTGACGTCCGGCCATCCGGCCATCGTGCGGCGCACAGAGTCCACGTCCATACCGGGTGTCAGCCTGACGAGCACCGCACTGACCATCGGAGGACCCAACGCGGGGATTCCGGAGGCTGGCAGCCCCGCGCGCTCGAGAAGCCCGGGCTGAGTCAGACCGATGTCGCGCTGCTGGGCGCGGCCGCGCCGGCCAGCCCGTTCGAGACGTGTCGCCTCACCCACCGCGTCGAACTGGACGGCCTGGGAGTCGGCAACGGTCATGAACGCGAGGCCGTCACCGCCGCTGCCGAGCATGTTGCGGGTGATCCCAACGACCCGATACGCATCCTTCCCAAGCTCGAGTTGGTCACCGACAGCGAGACCAAGTGTCTGATCCGCGACGATCTCGTAGTGACTCTGCGCCAGCGATCGCCCGGCGATGATCGGCAGCCACTCGCCTCGATCGACCGGCCAAGCCAGGCCAACGATCGCCATGCGAAGCGGGCGGTCTTGATGCTCACGCTGGATCGTGTGAGTGACGAAGCGGCGCGCATCGTCGACTCCGGGGACTGTCCGCGCGCGATCTTCGACGTTCGAGGGCACGCGTGAGAGCTCAGCGAACGGACCCCGCGTATTCCGCTGCACGATCCACAGGTCGGCGTCGAGTTCATCTACCAGGAGCGTCGCGTCGGCGACGATACCCTCGTAGATGCCTCCCATTCCCATGACGATCATGAGAAGCAGACCCAGTCCTACCGCCGTGAGCAGGAAGCGGCCGAGCTTGTACCGGACGTCGCGCAGTGCCAGGTTCATTCGATCCTGATCCTCCGTCCGTCGCTCAGTTCGACTCGCGGTGCCGGATCGGCGAGCCGCACAAGGACGTCTCCCGCATCGATGCCCTCGCGCAGCTCGATCGTTTCTCGGCCACGCATTCCGAACTCACATGGCGTCCATACGGCTCGCCCGTCGCGATGGACGAGGGCGCCGCGCTGCCCCTCGACGACCGCTACGAACGTCAGCGGCACCATAAGCACGTCTTCGATCCGGTCAGTCTCGATGTAGACTTCCGCACGCTGGCCAATGGCCCATTGCTTGGGAAGACGCTCGATGGCCACATCGACGATGAACTCGCGCGTCTCAGGATCTGTCTCTCGCCCGAGTCGTACGACGTGACCGGGGTACGGGTGATCAGGTTCGGACCGCACGACGACCCGCGCGGGCTGGTCCGGCGCGAGGGCGGCCATGGCAGTCTCATCGACCCACGCCGACACCCAGATCTCTTCCAGAGCAATGAGGCGGTAGATCGATGAACCGGGGACAACGATGTCGCCGGGATCGCGATCACGCCGAACGATCAGGCCACTGAATGAAGCACGGATCACGGTGTCGTCGAGGCGGGCCTGCTGATACTCGAGTGTTTTGCGAGCTGCGATGAGCAGTTTCTGCCCTTCGGCGATGGCGGCTTCCGCGCGGGCCGCATCTGCTTGAGCGACCGCAACCCGCTCAGTAGAAGCGTCGACCTCGGTCTCGGTCGCTGCTCCTTGATCGGACGCCGCGTGGACCCTCTCATCTTCGCGTTGCGCCCGGTGCAGGACGGCTTCGGTCCGCGCACGATCGGCGCGCAGTCTGTCCAGCCCTGCTTCGGCTGCTTCCACGTTCGCGTGCGCAATCTCGACTTGTCGGGCAAGGTCACTGTCGTCCAGCCGTGCGACAACCTGCCCCGTTTCGACCAAGTCGCCTTGATCAACTGCAAGTTCGAGCAGTCGCCCCTGGATCTTGGCTGACACAACGGTAGACGTACGCGCTTCGACGGTCCCGGTCCCCATCATCTCAACGACGAGCGTTCCACGCGCGACTTCAAAGCCGACGACGGGTAGCGGTCGGACCCACCTCGCGTAGAGCAGGTAGCCGAGGCCGACGATGATGATCGCGCCGAACAGGAGGCGCCGGATCCAGCGTGCCATGCCGTCACCTCACGGAGTCGTGGCTCGTCTGGGCGAGATGAGCTTCGATGTACCTTCCGATCACAATGGTGGCTGGGTACAACACCTGCTCCTCGGTCGCTGCATGGAGACGCAGGCGGCGAGCAAAGGCTATCTGCTCAGGCTTGCCCTCGGCACGGGCTGCCGCCTCCAGTTCGTCAAGCGCATCGACAATCCCTTGATGCTCTCGAAGGTAGCGATCGTATCGCTCCTCGACCTGGCGCCCCATCTCGACCGCAGGCGCCATCTCGGGCGTCACTTGACCGTCTGCCAGCAGTTCGAGCAGACCCAGCGGAGGTAGAGCGATCGTGTCCTCCTCCTCGAAGTGTCCGTGGAGGCGGTCACGAAGGACACGGGCTGCCGCACCCGTGTCGCCGCCAGAATCCACCGCGGCTGCAAGTTCGGCGTGGAGCAGCTCATGCTCTTCGCGCAGAGCTGACGGAACCGCGATCAGGCCGCTGGCGTGTTCGGCTTGCGAGTGCGATGCGTGCGAATGGTCGTCACAGCAGGACGTCGCAGTCGTCGAGCAACCCGCGGTGAGTATGGCGGCCATGAGCACGGGTAGAACCGAGTATCGAGTCATCAGAGTCTCCAGTACCTGGGATTGTGATGCCATCTATCTGAATGGCCGCAGCGCGCAACCGCGACTTAGACCGATTCCGCTGAAGCCTGCTCGCCGGCCTCGAGCGCGAGCGCCTTCGGGAAGAGCACGTTGTTCTCCTTGTGGATGTGCACGTGCATGTCACGTTCGAACTGGGCCAAGCCGTCCAGCATCGCGCGGTACGTGTTGCAGGCCCAATCGGGCGGCTGGAAGTTGTCGGTTGCGGTGCGGATGGTCGCGAGCGCATCACCCGCATGCTCATGCTCGGCTTCCATCTGACGAATAGGATCCGCGATCGTCCCGCAATGAAGCGAGACGGGATCGTCGGATTGCTCCAGTTGACGGACCAAGGGGAAGAGAATCTGCTCTTCCTTCATCATGTGTGAGGTCAGCTCGTCGCGGAGCGCGCAGAACGCTCGTCTCACCTCACCGAGCCGCGGTTCCGCTTCACCGTGTACCCGGTACACCTTCTCCGTCATCGCATCGAGGCGGGGGAGTTCCGAACGCAGGTACGCGTGATGCTCGCGCTCGATGTGATCCGCGAGGTCGGTCAGGCTGAGGGCGTCTGCATCGATCATGTCCTCGGACCGACCACCCTCGTCGTCAGCCTCTTGAATAAGCTCGATCACCGCTTGGGGATCGAGCCCGCGTTTGGCGCAGGCTTCACTCAGTGGCTTCTTGCCGCCGCAGCAGTAGTCGATCGCGAGCGTCTCGAACACCCGGGACCGAGCCGGCCGCTCGGTCACGAGCGCCCCAACCGTGGTTTGCGGATCAATTTGCGTCGGCATGGGCTCATCTCCTGTGGTTCCTGGCGTCCGGCACACATTGCGAGGACGCGCGTCCTCAATTGACGCCGTCGATCTCTGGAGTTCGTCCAGCTCGCCGGCGCTCAGATCGTCCTGCAACCGATTGAACAACTCACGCTCCTCCCAGCGAATGTGGCTCTCAAGCAGCTCGCCCAGCTCTCGCAGCAGCGAATCAACTGGATCGACCTTCTTGCGCTCGGCACGCACCCGGTCTGCAAGCTCTGCAATCTGCTTGTGCTGAGCCCGCATGTGTTCCTGGTCGGCCTCGTTCATCAGTGGGAGGAGAAGCCGCTCCTCATCACGGAAGTGCTCCACGATGTCCCCGTCCCATGCGTCGATGAATTGCGCCACGACTCTTCGTCGATCAACAGCATCGCCTCCGGCGGACTTGATCAGGTGTCGCGCCTGGACAAGACCGACGTAGTGGTCCCGACTGAACGGGGCAATGGCGTCGTGACGGTGGATGGGTGCGTGCTCGAAGCTTGCCATGCGCAATCTCCTGACTATGCCTTCGTCCGTTCGCCGACTGCTCGGAGGAGCGTCACTCGGGGCTTTGCCAGATCAGCCAGCGTTGTCCCGTTCAAGGTCTCGATGAACGAGTCTCGCGCGCTTTCGAGCAGCGAGGTCAGCCGACAAGGTCCCTGGAACGGGCACGCCCCGTCGAGACGCATGCACTCGGCAAGGGCCAGGTCCGGCTCGGTGTGTCGAATGACTTCGCCGATACGAATTCGCGCCGGAGCAACGGCCAGGGCGACGCCACCTCCACGCCCTCGAGTCGTCGTCACGAGGCCGGCCTCGCCGAGCATCTGAACGACCTTCACGAGGTGATGGTGCGAGACTGCGAAGCGCTCGGCCATCTCCGCGACGGTCGCCTGCTCTCCCCTGGCTGCCAAGTACATGAGCACCCTCAGGGCATAGTCGGTTCGTTCTGCCAGGCGCAAGTTCACGACCTCCATTGGTGGACAGCGAGACGGGAGCGGTGAATAATGGTATCCTGGATACCACAAATGGACAAGACCCGACCATCGATCGTTCCCCCCGTGAGCCCTGAGGCCGCCCGTCGCCGACGGGAGCTTCGTCCCGACCAGTTCGCCGCGTTCCGGACGTTCTCCAAGGCGGTGTTCTCGGCCGGCGCCCTGGACGTGAAGACCAAGCAGCTCCTGGCGGTCGCCGTGGCCCACGTGACCCAGTGCCCGCACTGCATCGAGGGGCACACCCGCCAGGCCCTTGCCGCCGGCGCGACACCCGAGGAGATCATGGAGTCGATCTGGGTGGCTGCCGAAATGAGAGCCGGGGCGGCCTATGCCCATTCCGCGATCGCGATGGAGACGCTCGAAGCAGCCGAAGCAAGACGAGACGAGCCGTCATGACCGCTGCATCGGATGAGCTCGACATCGGCGCGCGCCCTGCCGCTTCACACCTGCTGCCGCTCACCGAAACCGTGGATGGGCGCACCAGGACAATCGATGAGGACCTCATTGAGGACCTGGTGGCGGCGTTCTACGACGCCGCCCGTTCCGACGATCTGCTCGGCCCGCTCTTCGAAGAGCGCGTCAGCGATTGGTCTGGGCATCTCGCGCGAATGCGCGATTTCTGGTCCACCCTCGTGAACCGCAGCGGCCGATACGCTGGGCGCCCTCTCGAGGTACACCTCCGAATCCCCGGCCTGACCGACGCTCACTTTGGCCGATGGCTCGATCTCTGGAAACTTGCCGTCGAGACCCACGTTCCGCCGGACGCTCGAGAGCCGTTCGTGGTCCCCGCATTTCGTATGGCACGCACCATGGCACTGCACTCCGGGGCACGAGCGGATCGGAATTGAATGGCATGATCCCCAGGACTCCGCCATCGTGGGTGTTGCCGAGCATAGCCCTGCTCTACGCCGGCATGCTCCTTGGCGTGTCGTTCGTCGCGGTGCCTGCGAAGTTCCTCGCGCATTCGATCGACCTGCCACAGGCACTCGATGTCGGTCGGCAGACTTTCCGGGTGTTCGGCTGGGTCGAGGTGGCCTGCGCGTCGGCTCTCGTCACGGTGAGCCTGCTGCACGGCCGCGGCAGGACTCGCTGGTGGCCCGCGCTGGTGCTGGCGCTTGTTGGCGCTCAGATCCTGCTGATCCGCCCTTCGCTGGACAAACGTGTCGATCTCATCATGCAGGGCGCAGAGGTCGTCCTGTCCAGCCAGCACAACATCTATGGCGTCATGGAGATCGGCAAGCTCGCGCTCCTGGCAACGATCGCCTGGGCTGCCCGTCCACAAGATTCTCCGGGACTTTGTAACCGTTCGTCACCAGCTGACTCGGTAGTGGCAGGAGGTCACTACCCATGAGTCACACCAACACCCTCTCATCCGTCTACGTACCACTTCGCATCACCTTCGGGCTGGTCCCGCTCCTGGCAGGGCTGGACAAGTTCACCAACCTGCTCGCGGATTGGACGGCTTACCTGCCGCCGTTCGCCGCCGATCTTCTCCCCTTCAGCGCGACCACGTTCATGATGATCGTCGGCGTGATCGAGATCGTCGCAGGCCTCGCAGTCCTCACGAAGTTCACACGCCTCGGCGCTTTCGTCGTGATGGCGTGGCTGATCCTGCTCGCCGCCGCCGTGGCCACCGCCGGCTATCTCGACATCGCCGTCCGCGACCTCGTGATGGCAGTGGCGGCATATACGCTCGGAACCATTGCCGGCCTCCGAGGCGAGCAGTGGCTGCCGGGATTCTCACGACAACCTCAGAACAGCGTGACCCATGCAACTGCACACTGAGACTCCGCCGAATGGTCGCCTCCGGATGACGCCTCGGACGAGTGCCCAGGCCGCACCGGCCGCCGAGCTTTCCGACGAGAAGATCGTCCGACGGGTGCTCGGCGGCGACCTGGCGTCGTTCGAACTCATCATGCGACGCTACAACCAACGGCTGTTTCGGATCGTCCGGAGCATCCTTCGGGATGATGATGAGTCGGAGGATGTTCTTCAGGAGACCTACGTCCGCGCATTCGAGCACCTGTCGCAGTTCGAGGGCCGGTCTCTCTTCTCGACATGGTTGACACGGATTGCCGTCTATGAAGCGTCTTCGCGTCGACGTAGGCTGCGGCGGGTTCGTCCGATGGATCTGGAACGTACGGAACGGCTGCGACCTGCGACGGATCGCCCGCTCGACGGAGGCCATGACGCCAGCATGCGTGAGCTACACGACGTCCTCATCCAGGCGATCGACGCACTCCCCGAGGAGTTGCGCACGGTCTTCGTATTGCGCGCCGTTGAGGGGCTGGACACTCTCGAAGCCGCCGAGTGCCTCGATCTGACGACGTCGAACGTCAAGGTAAGGCTTCATCGCGCTCGCACTCTGCTCAAGACGTGGATCGATCAGCAACTCGGCGAAGATGTGCGACGCCTCTATCAATTCGATGGCGAGCGCTGTGACCGGATCGTGCGCGGCGTGCTCGCCCGTCTCGCAGGGAGATGATCCACAGCCATGTCGATCGTCGTCAAGCGAATATACGACCCGCCGGCTGAGAGCGACGGAACACGCGTTCTCGTTGACCGACTGTGGCCACGAGGCGTCTCGAAGGGTGATGCACAGATCGACAACTGGATGAAGGACATCGCGCCCAGCGATGCTCTTCGCAGATGGTTCAACCATGATCCGAAGCGGTGGCCCGAGTTCGTCACGCGGTACCACAAGGAACTGCACCGGCACGGCGATCTTGTTGCCGAACTCCGAGCGGTTGCCTCGCGCGGACGGCTGACTCTGATCTACTCTGCGAAGGACACCGACCACAACAACGCAACGGCCCTGAAGGGGTATCTGCTGCGGCGCGGCGCATCGTGAAGTGCGCGACCAGCTACGACCGCTCTTCGCGTGAAAGGATGGTGGGCCTCCATGACTCCTGACGCACCACAACTCACTCACTCGCTGAGACTACAGCAACGTCTCGACGTGGCAGATGAGACCGTTGAACTTCGTTTCGACAAGCCGGCCGCTCTCACCTTCAAGGCAGGCCAGTTCATGGAGGTCACGCTACTCGATCCGCCCGAGACGGACGACAAGGGCAATGCGCGTGCACTGTCCATTGCCAGTGCCCCAGACGATCCGTATCTCGCGTTTGCGACACGCCTGCGTGATACTGCATTCAAGCGCACCCTCCGGACCTTGCCGATCGGAACAGAGCTGCAGGTCGATGGCCCCTTCGGGAATTTCACGTTGCACAACAACGTAGATCGACCAGCCGTGCTCCTGGCAGGTGGAATCGGGATCACGCCATTTCGCAGCTTCGTTCGACGGATCGCACACGAACGGCTCCTGTATCGGCTCCTCCTGTTCTATGCCAACAGGCGTCCGGAGGACGCACCGTTCCTCGACGAGCTGATTGAGCTCGAGTCGCAGATTCCATCCCTCACGTTCGTCCCGACAGTGACCCAGCCGACTACATCTGGCGCGGCGTGGAACGGGGCCACCGGCCACATCGACTACGAGCTCATTACGCGCCACCTCCAGCGCGATCAGGTGAGCACTTCTTCGATGCCCCTCTACTACATCGCGGGCCCGCCGGCCATGGTCAGGGGACTCCACGCGGAGCTGAACCGTGGGGGAGTCGATGACGACGACATCCGAACAGAGGACTTCGGCGGCTACTGACCCCACGATCGCCGCTCCGCACGACTGCGGCGTGATACCGTCCATCGAGTAGAATGGCCCTTCTCCAGCTCATTGAGAGCAGGCAGTCCTCGTCGCGAGCTCGGTGAAATGACAACGACGCCGCATGAACAAGGCCCCCCCGCCGAGCAACTTGCGCATGCTCTTGAGGAACGTGTCAAGGAGTTGCATTGCCTCTACGCAGTCTCCGGCGCTCTTGGTGATGACACAAAGTCCGTCGATGAGAGGCTGCAAGCGATCGTCGAGCGGCTCCCGGCTGGTATGCAGTTTCCGGCAATAGCTGTTGCCAGGATCCGTCTCGACAATCGGACGTTCCAGAGTGCGACGGCATCGAAGATCGCCCATCAACAATCCTCGGCGATCCAGGTAGCCGACGAGGTTGTTGGCGAGATCAGCGTCATCTACACGAAGCATCCTCCATGTGTGTTAGCGTCGCCTGCGTTTCTGCGCGAGGAGGCGCTGCTCATTCGGGAGATCGCGCGACGGCTTGCAGAGTTCCTGCGATCCGAGTGGCGGCGGCAGCGAGCACACCAATTGGAGGTGCAGCTCCAGCCATCCGCATCCGAGGCGGCACCGAGTCGTCCGTCTGACGGACCGCAGGGGCTCATCGGAGACTCGAAGCCGATGCAAGCGGTATACCGGGCGATCGCCAAGGCATGCGAGACCGACGCTACGGTGCTGATTCATGGCGAGAGCGGAACCGGTAAGGAGCTCGTAGCGCGCGCCATTCACTACGGCGGCGCACGCTCTGGCGCGCAGTTCGTCCCCGTCAACTGCGCGGCGATCCCGGAGAGCCTCGTCGAGAGCGAACTCTTCGGATACGTCAAGGGCGCATTCACGGGCGCGAACACAACCCGCGCCGGGTTCTTTCAGACGGCTGAAGGAGGCACGATATTCCTGGACGAGGTGAGCGAGATGAACACCGCCGTCCAGGCGAAGCTCCTTCGGGTGCTCCAGAACCAGGAAGTTCGAATGGTCGGATCGGATCGTACCCGCGCCACGGACGTCCGGATCCTCGCGGCGACCAATCAGGACCTGGCCGATCTGGTGGAGGCCGGACGATTCCGGGCCGACCTCTTCTTTCGCTTGCATGTGCTCACCATTGATCTGCCGCCACTGCGTGAACGGGGCGGCGACGTCAACCTGCTCATCGCTCACTTCGTCAATCGCTGGACGCGGCAGGCGCACGGAGAGCCCCTGGCATTTTCGGAGCGCGCGCTCCGCGCGCTCGAGAGCTACGACTGGCCGGGCAACGTTCGAGAGCTCGACAACCTCATCCAGCGGCTCACCATCATGGCCGAGGATCGGTACGTCGACATCGATGACCTGCCAGGTCCGATGCAGTTCCAGCCGGACCGTGCGACGAGCGGCTCCCTTCGCACACTCCAAGAGGTCGAACTCGACCATGTCCAGAGGGTTCTGGACGCCGTCGAGGGGAATCGGAGTCGGGCTGCGCGCATTCTCGGAATCGACCGAAAGACGCTTCGGAAGAAGCTCGACGCAGCCGATCGGCCCGCGAGCGAATAGCGCGTCAACGCTTGCTGTTTCTTGAACCGGATCCCTGGGGAGAACGTTCCCACCGGGGAGTTTCTCTCCACCCAATTTCCCGCTCGAACCGGCTCTGCGAGGTCGTGAGCTGGGTTGTCGATGTGGCGCGCTCTTTGCATCTCCTACTTGTGACGAGCGGGCGATCCAGTCCCGCACTACATGGAGCCAGTGCCGTGCACGTGAACCGAATCCTCGATGTCGAACTCCGGCCACGCTTCCGCATTCGTACCAAGGCCGCGCTGAACGGGTCACCGACCCACTCGCGCCGTCAGACACCGGTCGAGCGATCGAAGGGCCTCTGCATGAACTGCGAGAGTCGTTTCACCTGTACCTACCCCGTGCCTGAAGGGGGTGTATGGCACTGCGAGGAATACAAGTAGTCGCCTCTTGAAGGCAGACGGAAAGGAAACCCCCATGTCGATCATCCTGACGACCATCGCATACACCCTGTTTGCCGTGTGGGCTCTCGCTTCGGCGGGTGCCCTTGGGATGTGGGCATGGCTCACGATCACCCAGAGCACGCGGCACCGACATCGCAGCGGGTCCGCTTGCCTCACTCAGCCCGCTTGCAGCGCTTCTTCGCGCCGCTGCGGACGGGAGGTCGTGGCATGACACACCGACCCGCACTCGACGCGCAGGACGTGATGATTGCAGAACCCGTGTGCGTTCTTCCATCGACCACCATCCGCGAACTCGCACGCACGTTCGAGGACCATGCGATCTCCGGTGCGCCAGTCGTCAATAGCGGCGGCTCACTGATCGGCGTTGTCTCGAAGACCGATCTGATCCGTCGCTGCACCGAAGCCGCCGGCGACATGCCTCCGGCCTATCTCTTCGAGTTGCTCTTCGATCAGGGCGATGGCGGCGACACGCCGCACGTGCTACCGGAGCCACTCGTCTGCGTCGAGGACTTCATGACGGATGATCCGGTCGTCGTTTCGCGCTGTACGCCTGCGACCGCCGTTGCAGACCTGATGTTCACGCGGCGCATCCATCGCGTCATCGTCGTCGATGGCGCGAACGTGCCGGTCGGCATCATCACAAGCCTCGACTTGCTTGGCGTCTTACCGCGCGTGATCAAGGACCTGGCCCAGTCGCAGCGACCGTCCTCCGACCATCTTGCACTCGGCCCGCGAGTCGTAGACCACCCGGTCGAATCGAAGACCGCCTAGCGGAAGACGGCCGACTCCATCTGACCCATTCCCAAAGCCGAGGCGTTCTCGGCAGGGTATCAGTCCCGCTCAACCCAAGGAGCACACCAATGAAGACCGCCGTTTTCTATCACGCAGGCTGCCCCGTATGCGCCGATGCGGAGCAACAGATCGCCGAGTCACTCGACCCCGCGAAGTTCGACGTCGAGCGCGTCAATCTCGCTCGTGAAGGCAACCGAATCGCGGACGCGGAGCGACTCGGTGTCAAGTCCGTCCCGGCACTCGTGATCGACGACCACCCGTTCCACATCAACTTCGGCGCTGCGCTTGAGGATCTGAAGGCGTAACCGCCGCTGAACGACGACGGGTGCCGGCCGTTGACCGAAGCGACGAACGCACGCGCGTCAACGGCCGGCACGGGGCTGTGCATCCCTCGCTCTTTCTCACTCACGAGTTCAATCAACCTGACCAAGGATCGCTCGCAATGATCTCGCTCCAGACACAATCAGCACCAGCGCACGCTCCGAGCTTTTTGCTCGACAACGCAGTTGTCCACAGGTCCTCCGTTCGGCCGGTCGCCGCGAACTTGGCATTACAGCGCTGGGAGTGCGAGGGCGGTGCGATTACGGAGCAGCCACCCGAGTCGGCCGTGCCGCACGGTGTGCCCTCTGTGGCACCATCTCCGGAGGTCGTGCCCGCTCGTCACGATTCGTGCGAGCCACTCCCGCGTTCGCCCAAGTCGAGTTCGCTCGGACGCGCGGCATTAACCGTCGCTGTGACGATCACTGTGAAGGCTGTGGCCGCCCTGATCATCGCCACCATCGTCTTCGACGGCACCCAGATCCTGCTCGCAGCAGCTGCCGGGACGTTGGTCATGACGTTGGTGGGGCTTCCTTCGCTGCTGGCGGCGATCAGTGACATTCACGAGGACACGTTTATACGTATGGGACCACCGACGCCGATCGACGGCCTGACTCCCCGAAAGGAGCCCGCCTCCATCCCGAGCACGCGCCCGGCCGACGAGTTGCTCGTACCCGGCCAGCGTGTGCGCGTCATCCGTCAGATGCCGCAACGAGATCAGTGCTGGACGCCGGCTGTTGAGGGCACGGTGGTCTCATGCCGGCAGGAAGCAACGGGCTCCTGGTTTGCGCACGCCAAGAACCACAAGCTGTGGCTCGATCGCCTCATGATTCAACACGACGACGGGGAGTTCACCGATTGCATCCTCGACAGCTACACGCGCGTCGAGATCCTCGACGACGCGGCACGAACGCCCGTGGCCACCGTCTCAGGGAACGGCTACGCATCCAGTCCCCACGCGCGCCCCCAGCAGCGAAGACGAGTTCTGTCTCGTCCTCGGCGAGCCGCTCGATCGGCACCCCGGTTCGAAGGCTTCGCTTCACTCAGTCAGCAGGAAGGAGCATGAAGACCATGCGCTCACAGATCGACTCGGTCATCTCGCCGGCCACTCCGGCCGGGACTCACCCTCCCGCGGTCAGGCGCGACTCGTCTGACACTCGGTCCGTACCGTCGGACAGCTCCTTGTTGCGCGGCGTCTACAGCATGATCGATCAGGCGGCCAGCTACCTCGATCTCGCCCCCGGTCTGTGTGAACAGATCAAGCAGGCCAACGCGGTGTACCAAGTGCGGTTCCCGGTGCGCTTCGGCAACGAGTATCGACTCTTCACCGGGTGGCGTGCGGTGCACAGCGAACATCGGCTGCCCGTGAAGGGCGGCATCCGTTTCGCGCCGATCGTGACCCAGGAAGAGGTCGAGGCGCTCGCGGCCCTGATGACATTCAAGTGCGCGCTGGTCAACGTACCGTTCGGCGGCGCCAAGGGCGGCCTGATGATCGACCCCCGCGAGTATGCGGAGGAGGATCTCGAACGGATTACGCGCAGATTCGCAAGGGAGCTGATTGCCAAAGGCTTCATCAGTCCGAGCCTCAACGTACCGGCGCCTGACCTCGGCACCGGCCAGCGCGAGATGGCGTGGATTGCCGACGTCTACCGCAACCAGTTCCCAGGCGACATCAACGCGCTCGCGTGCGTGACCGGCAAGCCGGTGTCGCAAGGCGGCATCGCCGGTCGCCGCGAGGCAACCGGACGAGGTGTCCAGTACGGACTTCGGGAGTTCTTCCGACATGCGGACGACGTGCGGGGCGCAGGCCTGTCTGGTGATCTCGCCGGCAAGTCCGTGATCCTCCAGGGACTCGGCAACGTTGGGTATCACGCTGCCAAAGCGCTGACGGAAGAGGACGACGTGCGCGTGATCGCGATCGTCGAGCACGATGGAGCCCTGGTGTCCGAGGGCGGCCTCGATGTGGAGGCAGTTCATGAACACCTCCGAGAGACTGGTGGCGTGAGCGGCTACCTCGACGCCCAGTTTGTCGAGGACGGCCGTCGCGTTCTCGAAGCAGAGTGTGACATCCTCATCCCGGCGGCGCTCGAGGAGCAGATCACGAGCGAGAACGCATCACGAATCCGTGCGACTTTGATTGCGGAGGCTGCCAACGGTCCCGTGACCGCCGAGGCGGATCAGATCCTGCAGCGAGCGGGCAAGACCCTCATCCCCGACATCTATCTCAATGCCGGAGGCGTGGTAGTGTCGTACTTCGAGTGGATCAAGAACATCACTCACATCCGCTTCGGTCGCATGGAACGCCGCATGGATGAAGCGCGGGGTGAGGCCTTTCTGGAGACGCTGCAGCAGATGGTTGGGCGCGCCGTGCCCGACGTCCTCCAGGAACACATCCGCCGCGGCCCCGCCGAAGTTGATCTCGTTCGCTCGGGACTCGACGACACGATGCGTCACGCATACCAGGAGATGCACACAGTCCGGCATGCGAATGGGCGCGTCCCGGATCTGCGAACGGCAGCGTACGTAGTCGCCATGGACAAGGTCGCGACGACCTATCGGGAGATGGGGGCGTAGGCCGCGCCTCTTCGCCAGGCCCCCTTCGCACTGTATGCTTCTCATTGGAGCTTTGATCATGATCCGTACACGAGACATCGTCGTTACTCAACAGGACCTCGAGCGTCTGAATGAACTGCTTCGCGAGAGTCGCCAGTCGCGCAGCGAAAGCGAGGACTACTTGCGTGCACTGGCCGAAGAACTCGATCGTGCCACCGTGGTACCCCCGGAAGATGTGCCGGCCGATACCGTTACGATGAACTCGACGGTGCGTGTGGCCGTCAAGGGTAGCCGCAGACGGCACACCTGGACGATCGTCTATCCAGGCGACGCGAACATGGACGATGGACGGATTTCGGTTCTCGCTCCTCTTGGCACGGCCTTGCTGGGATACCGCGAAGGCGACACGTTCGAGTGGGACGTGCCCGCGGGACGGCGAACCTACCGCATCGTAAACATCGTTCATCAGCCGGAAGCCGCAGGAGAATGGGATCGCTAGCGCACGCCACATGTGTTTCGGCCAGCACCCGGCACCGCCTGTGAGACGCTCCGTGGCCGGGACACTCAACACCAACGATCTCGACCCATCCAGCACTAGAACGTGCGAGAGGGCCGCGACGTGAAGGACCGCCACGAATGACATGGGACATTCTCGTCGGCTGCATTGTCATCATCATCGCTCGCATCGGCGATGTCTCTCTTGGCACCATGCGCACGGTGGCGGTAGTCAGCGGTCACCGCGGCATGGCATGGCTCTTTGGACTTCTCGAGGTGTCCATTTGGGTATTCGTAGTCGCTGCAGTCATCGCCAACATCGCCACCGAGCCAGCCTATGGCGTCGCTTTCGCGATTGGCGCCGCGACCGGAAACTACGTTGGCGTGACCTTGCAGAACTGGCTTCCATTCGGCGATCAGGTCATCCGCATATTCACGAGGCAAGGCGAGGCGCTCTTTGATGATCTGCGCAACCGAAAGTTTCGTGTCACCATGTTTCAGGGTGTGGGCCGAGATGGCGCTGTGACGATGCTCTTCATCCAGGTGCGTCGTTCTGGGACACTTCAGGTCGTGCGTGCCGCGCGCAAGCTCGATCCCGCTTGCTTCTACACGATCGACGACATTCGTGTCGCGGACACCGCTACGATTGCGAGGCCGTCGCTGACAACAACTACTCCACCTCAAAGCCAGAGTGGACATGACGGCTGAACGGCTCTGTGGTATTGGCCACTCGACGGCCCGCCGTCGCCCGACGAACCCAAGAGTCTTGTAGCCTGCCTTTGATCGAACCTCCGGTCTTGAGTCGTAGTCCTATTGTTCAGGCTTTGGCGGCTGGATGGGCTTGGGAGGAAACGAGTTCAACATCTCGGACACCGCCAGTCGAATTCGCCGCTCGCGCTCACGTTCGCTCACGTCGATCACAAACTCGCCAAGCGCCGCCGCACGCCACAGGGCCCTCTGCGATGCCGCGTCGACGAGGCTCAGAAGGAGGGAGCCCTTGGCCAACGCGATCGGGTTGCGAACTCCATCGTGCTGCATCGCAGTACGAATGGCTGCCTTCCATTCTCCGTTGTCGCCATCATCGAGCTTGCTTTGCAGGTTGTCGATCAGAAGAGCATGGTCGATGGCTATCACGACGCACACGAGAATGTCGGCCTCACTGTGCTCGACCGGTAGGAAACCCCTTGCTAAGAGTGCTTCTTCCAGCGCGGCTGCGATTCGTGATTGAACCCTCTCGGGGCTCATCGGCGAATCGATGGCTGCTCCAATGTCGTGATCGAATTCGGCGATTGAGAAGGTGCCTGACTGAGGGCAGCGTGTCTCAGGATCAAAGGTCCAGGCAATGGTTCGGTCGTCAGCATGCCGGACGTGCACCGTCTTCAAATGGACCGCCCCCTGCACCCTCAGTTCGAATAGACCCGGGCCCGTTACCCTAACCTCATTGATCCACGAGTTCGGTAGGAGTCTCGACAGCGCCCTGTTCACTGCGTCTGGCAGCATCGCTCGCCCCAAATCCGTTGTCGATGCAATGACCATAAGCACCACCAGGACGAAAAGGACAACGAAGGCGCCGGCTCCATATTGAATCAGCGTTTGGAGAGGTTCGTCGGACATTGGTCTGATCCCGGAGCATCCACCCACACCGAATCAGCGGGCGCTGTCGACGGCTGCTGGCCGATCAAGATAGTAGCCGCAGACGGTACACCTGGGCGACAGTCTATCCAGACGACGCGAGCATGGACGATGGACGGATCTCAGTTCTCGCTCCTCTTGGGACAGCCCTGGTGGGAAGGTGACCCGCTCGACTGCGATGTGCCCGCGGGCCGACGGCGCTACCGCGTGCTCGAAGTCGTGCACCAGTCCGAAGCCGCCGGTGGTTGGGATCGCTAGATAGAATGGTGGCTCAAGTCAAACGGGATGGGTTGCCCGGACAGTTCCGGTGCGTCTGATGTGCCAGCCCACCTGTGTCACGATCGCGAGTCGCGTGGACAAGCCAACGCAACACGGAGAAGACAGAATGAACCAACAAGTGATCGACGCCCTACGCCAAGCAGTTGCGAGCACCTACGCCCTGATTGGTCAACTCCACCTCTGCCATTGGAACGTTCGCGGCAAATCGTTCTTTGCCCTGCACGACGCATTCGAATTACAGTACACCGAACTCTTCACGGCAGTGGATGAGATCGCAGAGCGCATCCGAGCGATCGGTGGGCTGGCACCGGGAGGGCTCGGCACTCTCGCAAAGATGGCCGGGATCAAGGAGCTCGCCGAGGATGCGACCGCCGAGCAAATGGTGACCCATCTTGTGGACGACCACAGGAAGGTGCTCGCCGACCTCGCGGCTGCGCGTGACAAGGCCGCGGAGTCGAAGGACTCGGAAACTGAGGACATGATGATCGCCCGAACGCAAGTTCACGAGAAGGCCGTTTGGATGCTGACGAGCTATCTCGGATGACACCGTATGACGCACACCATCTTAGCGGTGTTGCCGCATGGTGAACGAGGCAACACCGCCCATACCGCCCCCCGTGAAGGTTGACAACGGCACAGCTGCGCGCATCCGTCTTGGCATCATCCTGCTTCTCCAGACCGTGATGGCCGCGGAGCTGATCCTTCTGCTCAATGAGCATCTGTGGATGAGTAGCTTCTGGCTGCTGGCAGTCATGGCCATCACCGCGGCGCCCGCGCTCCTTGGTCGGCGACTGCCCGTTCGGATTCCGCCGGAGTACGACGTGCTTGCAATCCTGTTCGTGTTTGCCGCGCTCTTCCTCGGCGAGTTTCGGAGCTACTACGCCCGCTTGTGGTGGTGGGATGTCGCCCTTCATACGACGTCAGGCTTGTTGCTCGGCATGGTTGGGTTCCTGCTGGTCTACGTGCTCAACGAGAGCAGGCGCATCGACCTTCATATGCGTCCCGGCTTTGTTGCCCTCTTTGCCTTCGCTTTCGCAGTCACCGGTGGCACGCTTTGGGAGATATTCGAGTTCGCGATGGATCAGGTCATCGGAACCACCATGCAGAAGCCCATGCTCGGCGACCCTTCAGGTCTGACCGATACGATGTGGGACCTGATCGTCGATGCCTTGGGAGCCGCCATCGTGAGTTGCTTTGGATGGTGGCACATGCGACGCGACGCTCGCTCGATCCTCGACGTGTGGATCGAGAAGTTCCTTGAACGCAACCCTCATCTGTTCCGCAGCTCGACCACGGGCTCGAACTCACGAAGCGTCGAGTAGGCTTTTCAACTCGTTGATCAGCGGATTAGCCGACTGTGCTCTCGCCAGTGTTGCTGAAGACAATCGAACTCTCGCTCGAGAAGCTCGACCCGCTCGACTTGCTACCGCTGCTCGATCCGCTCGTCGAGGCGGTAACAGACTCCGAGATCGTGAGTCCGGTGCTGCCGCCGGAGTTGGAGATGCCCGGCCCCGAGTTGGAGATGCCCGGGCCGGGACCAGATCCCTTGAGGTCTGCGTCGTTGTGCGTCCACACCCCTTCCGCCAAGTACGTGTTCGTCCCCGGCACGTAGAGCGCGACCGTGCGCACGACGCCGTCAATGCGCTCGAGCGCACCGATCCGCTCCTCGTCGAGTTGCCCGTCCGTGAGCGTGATCATGTAGTCGCCGACCTTGAGCAGTTCGGTGGAGCAGAATCCCCACTCCTCGTCGCGGCGCACGAGGAACGGGTGCTCGAACGTCGCTTTGATGCGTCGGTTGATCAAGTAGAACCCTTCGTGCTCGCCGAGGCGCACTTCGGCAACGTGCCCGTCGCGCACGGTCGCGCCCTCCAGCCCCCATGTCGAGAGCCATTCGTACTGCGCGCGGAACGGCACGTCGGTCTTGAGCCCTGGCAGCGATACCGATCGCACCAGGTCGCCGGGCTGGAGCGACTCGATCGGCGCACGGCGCCCGTCCGCCATCGTCACCAGCGTCCCGCACAGCAAGCAGTTGCTCGATCCGCTGCCGCTACCGCTGCCGGACCCACTGCCACTGCCCGACGAACCACTTCCGCTGCCGGATGATCCGCTACTCGAGTCGGACGCGCTGCTACTGCTGCTCTGTGAAGAGCTGCTCCCCGACGACATACTGCCCGACGACGACGGTGTGCCTTCGGTCGAGCTGGCAGTGCTGGCTGAGGAGCTTCCTCCGCTGCCGGACGTCCCACCGCCCGAGGTGCCACCGCCGGAGGTTCCACCTCCGGACGTGCCGCCACCAGATGTCCCGCCGCCCGACGTGCCACCGCCACCACTGGACGAAGGCGTACCTTCCGTGCTGCTCATTGACGAGCTCGATGGGCTGCTCGACGGTGTCGCGGTTTCCGTGCTGCTGCTCTCGGTCGAACTCTCGGTCTCGGTGGAGCTCGGCGTCGCCGGCGTGTCGGTTTCGCTCGAGCTGGGGCTCTCGCTGCTGCTCAGGCTGGAGGTGCCGCTGCCCGGCGGCTGCTGAGTCGTCGCCCACACCGGTATATAGAGGAAGTACTTGGGTCCTTCGGTCGTCATGAGTACCAGCCCTTCGTGTTGACCGGCTTGCCGCACTCGGCGGATGCCTTCCGGATAGCGTCCTCGAACGGCAAGTGATCGAACGCCGTCAGCCCGCTATCGGGGGTGCAGTTCAGGATGGTGAACTTGGACCGCCTGAAGTAGTCCCGCATCGCCTCGAAGCGCTGATTCAGAGCGTCGTAGAGGACGTTGTTGTGGCGGATGGCGGCGCTGGTCCGCAGCTCGTCGAACGCGTACTTACGGTCATCGGCCATCTTGAAGTCGGCGCCGACCAGGTACACCGTGCGGAAGCCGAGGTAATGCAGCAGCCGCAGCGCCACGAGCATCACGGACCGCTTGCCCTTGATGCCAAGCGAGTCCTTCTTGGCGCCTGGGTTACCCCAGCAGATCGTGTCCTCGTCGAGGAACCGGCGGTGATCGAAGTGCTCGCCGCGGCGGTACAGCAGGACGGACGGCATCTGCTTCACACGGAAGGCGCTCAGGTGCATCGTGCCGTTCGGCTTCTGGATGCGGAGCCGGCCGTTCCACGCCGACATCGGGACGAACTTGAGGATGCCCGGGTCCTTCCAACCGGTGTCGATGAACCGGCCCGGCGAGTCGACGCATGTCCAGAGGTCCGGGCGGTGGACCGACCAGGAGTTGTTGACGCCCATCGTCACGATGCCGCGCTTGTCGAGCTGCGAGAGATCGTGGTCGGCCAGCGAGGGACCGGATAGGACGAGGAACGCCTGACG
This sequence comes from Phycisphaerales bacterium, assembly GCA_965227335.1. Lineage (GTDB taxonomy): Bacteria > Planctomycetota > Phycisphaerae > Phycisphaerales > SM1A02 > CBDDFV01. The sequence continues at coordinate 68,294 of CBDDFV010000009.1, read as the reverse complement.
ACCTCGATAGAAGTCCGACAGCGACACACTGTCGAAGTCGGACGTGTACAGCCGTACACCGCTCTTGGCCGGTCGCTTCAGGTGCAGGCCCGCCTGGAGCGCCGCGATGTCTCCGTCATGGTCACGCATGCCAGGTCCCCGTGATGTAGCGGCCGCGCACGCCGAACGCCTCGACGCGGCCGACGCGCGAGATGCGATCGAGCCACCAGTCGCGAGAGCGGACGGTCGGGTGCAGGTTCGCGCCGTCCACAGTGATCCGGCTTGGCCGGGTGGAGATCGAGAAGATGAAGTGGCCGTCCGGACGACCGAGGCGGCGCATCTCTGCGAGGACGGGATCAACGTCCTCGGGCAGCAGATGCTCGAGCGCATCAAATGATGTGACGACGTCCGCGATGCCGCCGGCGAGTGGTACGCAGTGCATCGCTGCGGTGATGTCGGCCGCCTCGTTGGCGAAGTCGATCCCGAGGCCATCGATTCCGCGGCGGCGGAGTTGACGGATGAACGCGTTGTCGCCGCAGCCAAGGTCGACGACGAACCGCGGCTGCCACTCAATCACGGTAGCGTAGGCATTGCGGCCGTGATTGGTCGCGCCGTATCCCTCGCGCTCGGTTGCGAGCCTGACGTACTTCGCTCGCTCCGCCTCACGTTGCCGCTCGATCGGGCTCGGATTGTCCCGGGCCCGGGGATCAGCCATACCACCACTCCGGTACGTCCATGTCACAGAGCACGATCGGGTTCAGGGCCTCGAAGACGAATCGCGTTTCGGCCTGGAACGTGCGTTCGGCACGCAACTCGACGACAACGTCTTCGGGAATCGGGTGGAGCATCGGCACCGCCGCTCGCCGCGGTGGGCAGTTCTCCAACGCGCCCGGGATCAGACATGCTGCACCGTTGGCGAAGCCCTCGGTTCCGCCATCCTGGGAGTGGATCACCGACAGGTGCGCCTCGTAGCGATTGAAGGCGAGCTTGGCCGAATCGCCGTTGGAAGCCAGCCATCCTTCGGCAGCCGAGCCGCCGGGCCGGATGTACTGCCCGAACGTCGAGCTGAGTGGGTCACCGTCCAGCCGAACTTCCTCCCACTCGTAGAGCCAGCCGAACGTCCTCCCGTCGATGAGCGTGGCGGCACCGAGCCGCGCGCCGATGCGGTCGCGGTCCGCCGGCCCCATCTCGATCACGGCGAGCAGCTCGCCCGTGCCCGGCTCCTTCCACAGGATGCGGGCCGCGCCCGTGAAGCCGCTGCGGAGGACCTGCTCGTCGGGATACGTGTCGGCGTGCGAGTGCTCCTCATCGATGACGCTGATGGTCACCGGCGTCACACCGCGGATCACGGCCCAGCCGATCTTTCCTGAGGCGATCGGCTCGCGTGCGACGACGAACCGCCCGACGTACTCGTCGGTGGTCGTGATTGCGGCGCCGATCAGCGCGGCGCGACGCTTGAACTCGTCCGTGTTCCCTTCCTCGCCGGGCTCGATGATCGGCCGGTCGATGCCGAGGATGCCGAACCGAGCCAGATCGGCCCCGGACTCGTTGCGGACCAGGACGAGGTGTTCCTGCGCGCCGGGGAGCGCCGGCCCAGCGCCCGTGTCGGCATCGATGCGGCGCGTGAGGTGGGCCGCGTCCACGAACGCGTTGTACGCCCGTGCCGGGATGCGGAGCGGATCGCCCGTGCGGACCTTGCGCAGGTCGCCAGTCATGTGCCGATCCCCAGCGCCGTGAAGTTGCCGATGTCATAGACCCGTTCGACGTACGCCGCGACCGGACGTTTGACGAGTACCTGCGCACCCTCGTCTTCGACCTCCGCGTACCGCACCCAGAGGTACTCCCAGCCCTTCTTGCTGATGCCGGTGATCGGGCCGACAGACAGGCCCGTGACGTTCGGGCTGCCAGCGAACCGGAACGTGATCTCCCAGTCACCGAGACCTCGCTTCGATCCGGCCGCCCCGAGGAACAAGCACTCGCCGGCGGCGAGTCCCTTGAAAGATCCGCCGTTGACGGTTCCGGTGAGGGCGAAGAGCGTGCCCTTGTACGCCGGCGTCGCGATCGAATCATCGAGGTAGTGCGTCTCGGAGAAGTGATACACCGGCAACGTGACGTCCACGCCCTCGACGCCGTTGTCCGTGACGCCGATCGCGCCCTGGAAGTCAGGGGCCGTCTCGCCGGACGGTGCGTACGAGTTGATCGTTGCGCGGCTCTGCGTGATGTGCTGCGTTCCGCCGCCCGTGTCGAACGCGAACGACGACTCGCCGGTCATCGGCGGGTCGTTCGATTCGGTCAAGCCGTAGCGGACCGAGCCCTCCCAGATATCGTTGGCCAGCGGCTCGATCTGGATGGACTGGCGCGGGAGGTCGTCGTAGTCAGAAGGCGACGCCGAGGCGAGTTCGCTCTTGGCGACGAGGTCGTCGCTCGTCCCGAAGACGATGTACCGCAGCTCGACGCTCGGGTTGTCACCGGCGACGGAGAGACGGCTGTCGAACTTTTCCTCGATGACGACGGGCATGGCTATGCGAAGGTCAAGCCTCCGTTGCGGGCGGCATCGACGAGCCGCTTCGTGTTGCGGGCGGTCTGCTCGGTCGCGCTGGCAGTGCGCTCCTGGGCGTCGGCGGCTCCGAGGAGCCCCTGCGCGGCGGCGGCGTTGAACGTGCCGCGCACCGTCACGCCGCGTGCGATCGTCTGACCGAGTCCGGCGATGCGCTCTTGGAACTCGTCGAGCAGGTTCTGCGGCGTCCTGCGTGGAGCGCCGGGCTCTTCGGCATCGCCTTCTTCGCGCTGGCGGCGGGCCCGCTCGACGGCCTCGTCGAGCTTCGCTCGCGCCTCGTCGAGCTGGCGCTGCGTCTCCTGGAGCTTCTCGTCGGTGGCGTTGCGCAGACCCTCCTGCGCCTCCTCGAACTGCCGGCCGATCTCGGCGAGCGTGCCCTCGTTCAGCTCGGCCGACTCATCGCGCTGACGCTGGCGCCGACGTTCGCGCTCGTCGAGCGCTCGCTGCCCCTCGGCGTCGAGCTCGGCCAGGCGCGACTCGAGCTGCTCGTCCACCAGCCGCTTCGCCGCGTCCACGTCGAGCGACGAGTCGAACAGGCCCTGAATCTCCAGCATCCGCTTGGCGACGAACGACGTGGCCGACTCCCAGATCTTCTGGAATCCCGTTGCGAAGCGAGTCCAGGTCTTGGAGAGGAAGGCGGTGGTCTCGATCCACCCGACCTCGAGTGCGTGCCAGACGATCTGGCCCGCGGCGAGCGCGCCGAACCACATCTTCTGCGCGGTCGTGATGAAGAAGTTCCGGGCAGTCAGCCAGACGGAGTTGAGCGCGGCCACTCCCTTCTGCCAGACGAGCTTCAGGGAGAGCCAGAGGATCTCGGCCGCGAGCGCCACGTCTCCGGCGGCGAGCGCGTCGGCGATGCCTTGGATCACCTTGGTCGCGCGGTCCCGGAGCCGGCCGAACTGCTCGCCGAGCCAGTCGAGCGCCTCGCCGGCCACGCCGGTTGAGACGAGCAGCGCGCCGCCGAGCCCGACCACCGCCGCCACGACCAGTCCGATCGGAGAGAGGAGGGCACCAAGGACCGACGCGACGACGCCCAGCGCGGCGCCGACGCCAGCGACGATCGTGGCCAGCGAACCGAACACGGCCCCGAGCCCGACGATCGCGGCGCCGGCTGCCACGAGCGCGATGCCGACGCCGAGCACGATCGCGGTGACCTTGGCGATGGTGGCGATCAACTCGCGATTCCGGTTGACGACCTTCGTGATCCAAGCCGCGATCTTCGCCAGCGCATCGGCCGCGTGGCGCACGGGCTGCTCGATCGCCTCGCCGATCGCGATGGCGATGCCCTCGACCGCCGACAGGAGCCGGCGGAACGCGCCGCCGATCCCGGCATCCATCTGGTCCGCGGTCTGCACGGCGATGCCGGCCGAACGCTTGATTTCGTCGCGGAGGACGTCGAAGGCCTGCGCGGACGACGCCAGCTTCAGCGCCGCCGCCTGGCCGCGACCGAAGAGCGACTCGAAGATGGAGAGGCGCTGCGCCGACCCGAGTCCCTGCGTGGCATTGGCGAGGTCGTTCAGGATGTCAGCGAGCGGCCGGAGGTTGCCGGAGGCGTCCACGGCCTCCACGCCGATGCGGCGCAGCTCGGCCTGGCGGGACTCGTTCGCGAGGTTCTTGTACGCCCGTGCCAGGGCGTTGCCGGCGAGTGAGCCCTTGATGCCGTTGTTCGCGAGGATGCCGATGGCCGCGGCCACGTCCTCGATGCCTTCGCCGGCCTCGTTGGCGATCGGCGCCACGGGCTTGAAGGCCTCGAAGAGGTCCTCCAGCGTCTGGGCGCTCTTGTTCGCGGTGGCCGTGAGGACGTCGGCGACGCGGCCCATCTCGGTAGCGGGCAGGTTGAAGCCGCGGAGGGCCGCGCCGGCGATCTCGGTCGCGCGCGGAAGCTCGGTGGCCGTCGCGCGGGCCAGAGCAAGGACCGATTCGGTGCTGTCGAGGATCGCCCGCGGATCGAAGCCGGCCCGACCGAGCTCGGTCATGGCCTCGGCGACCTGGCCGGCGGTGAATGAGGTCGTCCGCCCGAGGCGTTTCGCTTCCTCACGTAGCAACTCGAACTGCTGCTCGGTCGCGCCCGTCACGGCGCGGACGACGCGCATGCGATCGTCGAAGCCAGCGAAGACACGAGTGGAGAGCGCGAACCCAGCGCCGACGCCCGCGCTGATGGCGGTCAGCCGCGCGCCGATCGACCGGACGCCGTCGCCGAACGCCCGCAGCCGACGCTGCGCGCGACGGAGACCTGCCGTCAGCTTGTCGCTGACGCCAAGCTCGACGAACGCGCGACCGGCGCGGATGCCGCTGGTGTTGGGCACGGGTCATCCTCCACGCACGCTGTTGCGCCAGACCTTCGGTAGAGTCGATCGCTCCTTCTCGAGCGCCGGGCGCATGTACGGACGAGCAGCGATACGAACCGTCCGCTTCTGCCTTCCGCGCCCACGCCGTCGGGACTCGACTGTCGTCCGGCCGCCGAACTCGAGCACGTTGGGCGCCCGCGACCGGCGGAAGCCGATCGGGCCGACGACGACGGAGTCGCTCCGGCGGTCGTAGCCGAACAGGATGAAGCGACGCAGGAGACCGGTGTGGCTCGTCGGCGGTTCACCTGGCCTGCTCGAACGCTTCCGCTTTCGGATCGAAGTGCGAGCTCGTTGCCGGATGAAGGCGCCGGCCTTCGAGAGGGACCGGCGCTTGGCTCGATCGACCGCCCGCATCACCTTGGGGCGGTCGAAGAACAGGCTCTTGATCCGCATGTCGATCAACGGCTGGGCTTCCTTGCCTTCATTGCTCGAGCACGTCCTTGGGCAGGGTCTTGTCGATGAACACCGTCTTGAGGACTCTGATACCCGCCTTGGGCATGGGCCTCGCACGGGCGAACGGGTCGAAGTCGGATGGCCGGAACGCACGGGTCTTCTTCGGGTCGCGCTGCGTGTTGGCGATCAGGGCCATGAGCGCGGAGACACGCGACCACTCCGAGCGCTGGCGACCGTCCGCCATCGCCAGCAGCTCGCGCAGAGTCAGGGCGCCCGGATCGACGCCGAGGATTCCGGCGCACTGCCAGATGAGTCGCCAGCAGTCACGAGCGCCTGCTCCGCGATCCGTTCGAGTTCGCCGCTGTCCAGCTTCTCCTCCACCAGGTCCCGGGCCTTGTCCATCACGCGAGTCGTCGCTTCGAGCACCCGCCCGAGGTTCTTCCGGTCCCTCGGGCTCGGGCAGAAAGACACGAGTTCCTCGAGCAGCGCTGTCGTCGCGTGCTCGATGGCGTCGCCGGCCATGGCGCGACCGAACTCCTCATCGCCGACCGGGGGTTCGCGCTCGTCCGCCTGCGGCTTGCAGACGGCGTAGATGATGTCGCAGAGCAGAATGGGGTCGCGGATCAGCTTCTCGATGAGCGTGCCTTCCACGATTTCCAGCAGATCGACGCTGGCGAGGTCGCGTACGCGCTTGACCGCGGCGACGTTGATCTCGACATCCCACGAACGGCCCGCGTTGTCCTTGAACGCCTTCACGATCAACTGCCTCCGATCCAGCTCGGAGGCGTGGTCGAGTAGGTGACCTTGGCGGTGACGGACACCATGATCGCCTCTTCGAGCGCCTCGCTCCGCGAGAACGACGTGATCATGAAGTCCGCCTGGAGACCTTCGCCGCTGTCGCCGTCGAGGATCTGGAAGCCGATGATGTCGTTGGCGAGGTAGGCGTCCTTGATGGCATCAAACCCGGCATCACCGGTGTCCCACACCATCTCGAACTCGACGCTCGCCTCCTTGAGCGTCGCGACGATGGCGCGCCAGCCGTCGTTGCCGCGCGTGGTCACGTCCGCCTCTCCGGCCTCGAGCGAGAGCGTCACGTCCTTCGTGTTGGTCAGCTCGAGCCACCCGCCGCCGCCCCCTTGGCCGCCAACCTGGTAGTTGAGCGTGGCTTCCATGCCGAGTTTGATGGCCACGGCTGTGCCTCCTTACACCGTTCGCGTCGCGCCGGTCACCATGAGGAAATCACCCAGGCCGCCCTTGGCCTGAATCTGTGAGAGGTCCACGCCCTCGAGCGTGAACTGCTGGCCCCGGTCCATGGGCAGCTCCGCCGCACCGTCGTCGCACAGCAGCACCGCGTTGTCGGCCGAGGGGTTTCGGATCGTGAACGTGCCCACGGTTCGCTCGGCGGCAAGCGGCTGAAAGGCACCGCTCAGGTTGATCTTGCGAATGATGGCCGTGTTCACGAGCACTTCCTCACCGCTTCACCCGGTAGGTCACCGTCAGCACGCTGGTGAGTTGCCGATGCTGGTCGAGATGCTCCGATGACACCACCGGGTCGTGGCCGATCGCCATCCACGCTGCCTGCGGGTAGTCCGTCAGGCGCTTCAGGCGCAGGTGATCGATGATCTCTTCCGCCAGAACGAGCAGCGCGTCCACGCGCGCGTCGTTATCGACCTTCTGCTGGATGCCGACATCCACCGCGCAGTCGAAAAACGAGTGCTGTCGCGTGCCGTTGCGGATCTCGACCGACTTCGGCACCACGCTCACCCGAAGCGTCTGCAGCTCCGGCAGATCGAACGACGGCTGGTGCAGCCGCTCTGCGGTGAACTCTTCGCTGAACGTCGCGGCGTTCAGCGACGCGGCGACGGCATCCGCGATGTCGGTGATGACACTCATGCGGCCTCCGTTGCAACGTGCTTGGTGTGGATTCGGAGCGCCTTCCGGTATGGATCGCTGTAGCGGAACGGCGGTTCCGATCCCGGTGCCATGACCTCGTAGATGAACACACTCTCGCCGGCGGTCTCGTGGATGCGATCGCCGGGTTCGGGCACGACCGTCTGGCTGTCGAGCACCAGGTCCGCGGTGCGAATCAGGTAGTCGCGCGATTCGAGCCGTTGGATGCCGCCGGACTCGTCCGCTTGCTCGAAGGTAGTCTGGCCAATGGTGGCCGAGACCTCCACCGACGAGCTTCCGCGGTGATAGACCACGGTTCGCGTCATGTGTGCGTGACGCTGATCGTCGAGGAACTGCGCGCCTTGTTCAAGGAGGTCCGCCATGATGCTCCGACTACTGGCTCATGCGAATGCGCACGGTCGTGGCGTCGTCGTCCGCGGCGGCCACGCTCCGGCCGATCTTCTTGTTCGCGCCGGCGCCGTCGTCCGTGGTCGCGAGCGTGTTGCCCTCATCCCAGTAGACGTCGAGCCCTTCGGCGATCGCGCTGCCACCACCGGTCGCCTTCGGGAAGTCGAGCACGCCCGTCACGCTCAGGGAGCCGAGCGTGTTCGCGGGGATGTCCTGCTTGGCGACGCCGACGAGATCGTTCTGCACGATCACGTCCCCGGCGCCGACGTTGGCGCCGGGCGTGTAGTCGATGGCGTCGCCGTGATGAATGAACGTTGCGGTTGCCATGGTTGGCTGCTCCTTCACGTGGTGAGGGCCTCAGTGCCAGCGGGGCTTACGCCTCGCCCTTCATCTTCACGCCGCCGCGCGGCTCCTGTTTCGCGACACCGAAGTCGTGGTAGCCGCGCATCTGGATGCCGAGGTTGTTGAAGTCGGCGTCCGCGCTCTCGACCGTGGGCTGCTGCTGACCGTTGAGGAACGCGACCTCGATGACGGGCATGTCGGCGGGGTCGGCGAGGATGTACCAGGCCAGCCCGCTGGCGCCGGTGTACTTGGGGTTGCTCATGTAGCTCGAGCGCACCGGACGGAACTTGCCGGCGTGCGGGTTGGCCACCGGCGTCTTCTTCGTCGATGCTGGGTCGCGCAGCTCGGTCGAGTTCATGATCTGCGTCGCGGGGACGTAGAGCCCGTTCGGCACGAGCAGGATCACCGGCGCCACGGCGAGCGGGTGCCCATCGGGGTCGGTCTGGTCCAGGAACATCGTCTCCGCCTGGGTCAGGGCGTCGATGCCAAGGGCCGTCCCGACACCTTCGGCGTAGTTGCTGTTGCCGGCGGTGAAGAACGCGGCGTTGTTCAGGAACTCGGCCCAGAACACGTCGTTGAGCTTGAGCGCGCCACCGCGGCCGAGGCGTCGCGGCACCGCCGTGAGGGCGTCGAGATCATCGTTGATCAGGTCGCGACGATCGATGCCGAACATGCGACCGTACGTCTTGGCCTGGTTCGTGTAGGCCGTCTCGCCGACCGTGGCGTGCTTCAGCTCGCCGCCGGGGGCAATCTCCTCGTACACGAAGCCGCCAGTGAGCGAGTAGCTGGAGACCTGCTTGAAGTCGCGGACCGAACGGAGCGCCGCGATGTCGCGCCAAGTCGATTCGACCGCATCGAAACCGGCGCGAAGGAACTTGTTCGCCACGTTCGACAGGATGCCCGGCAGGCTCATCGTGCTGAAGCCCGCCGCCTGCATGTCGTTGGCGAATGCGAACTGGAGCAGTCCCTTCAGGTCGCTGCGACCGAAGCCGCGATAGCCGTTGGCCTGCGCGAAGATCAGCAGCGTCTCGCAGAGCCCGAGGCCGTGTCGGTACTCGCGGCTCGCGGCGGTGAGCGTGCGCTCGCCAAACTGAGCCTCGAGCGTCTCGGTGTCGAGGCCACCGGCGATGCACAGGGCCGCCTCGATCATGGAGGCCTCGATCCGTTCCTCCTGGCGACGCGGGACGGCCACTCCCTCGTAGCTCCGCCCAAGCCGCATGACCTCAAGCTGGTACTTGTCCGCCTTCCAGCCGGCCTCGAGCGCGGCATGGGCAAGCCGGCCGAGCTCATCAGCGAGTTCGGGACGCTGCGCGAGAATCTCGGCAGTCATCTCCTGAATCCGCTGGCGCCGATCGGTCTCTGCCCGCGCCCGAGCCGTCATGTGGTCGATCTCGGCGGCCGGATCGCTCGCCGTGATGTTGCCACTGCGCTGCGGCGCCGGCGGCGTCGGTTCGGTCGTGGATTCGACGTTGGTCGGCGCGGGGTCGGTCGCCGCCACGTCGGTGTCGTTGGGGCGAGGGTTCCGGGGGTCAGGCATGGCCTGGGTCTCCTTCAGATGCTGCGCAGCGATTCGGGCCCGCGTCTGCTGGTCCGCGCCGAGATCGACGAAGCTGATTTCGTTGAGGGTGGTCTTGTGGGCGACGTAGATCGGGCCGTTGAACTTTCGCCCATTTACGGTCACGGCGACATCGCGCTTGATGAACTCGAGCTCGTCCACCGATGCCCCGATCGACGCCTGCCACGGGAAGCCCTTCTTCCCGCTCGCGACGATCTCTTGGGCAGCAGCGGTGTCTCGCGAGACGAGCCCCTCGGCGACGAGCTGACCGTCCTCGACGGCGATGCGCTCGGTGTGCCCCACGCCCTCGAACGCGGAGTGCTGGAATCGCACGGGCCGGCGCTGGGTCGGGATCGACATGCCGTCGAGATTGACGACAACCGGGTAGGAGAAGCCGAGCGTCCGGATCGGACCGCCGGTGTAGGCCACCATCGAGAAGCGCGGGAGCCGGGCCTCGCCGTCGTCATCGGAGGACGGGACGGCCGCTTCGATGGCAACCTCACAGTCGATCGCCAGGATTCCAGGCAGTTCAGTCTTCGGGGAGGTCATTGTCCTCGTCCTTTGTGCCAACAGGGACGGCTGCGTCAGCGGGCTGAATGCCGAGCGTCGCCATGAGCTCTCGCTCCTTGGCAATCTGGCGCAGCTCGGCTTCCCAGTCGAGGCCCTGGCGCGCGTACTCGCGGGCAAGCGATGTCGTCCGGCTCGTGAGCCGGGTCGCCTGGGCGTTCGCTTCCTTCGCCGGATCGACGTGCTCGTTCCCGTCCCAGAACCACTGGTGCTTGCGGCGACGGACGTCAGCGTCACGCGTGCGCATCGACTGCGGGAGCAGACCCTCGACGAGCACCGCCTCGTCCAGCCAGGCTTCGAAGATCCGATCGAGCACTACGCGCTCGAGGTGCGCCTGCTCGATACGGATGCTCTTGAAGTACGTCTGGTGGTCGAGCCGCCCGGACGCATAGTTGTAGCCAGACGAGTTGCCGGCCGCGACATTGAACGGCATGCTCAGGCAGCGGGCAATCTCGTTGAGGATCTCGCGCTTGAACTCCGCGTAGGTCGTCGCCGGCTGCTCAGCCTTGAGCTGCGCCATCTTCCAGCCGCCCGGCATTGTCAGCAGCATCCGCTGCTCGAGCTCGATGGCATCCATCGGCTCGACATCCTCCGCCTCACCGTTGGCTGGCGCATCGGTGTAGAGGACACCCGCAAAGTCCGCAGCGGTTTCCGCTGCAGCGATGACAGCGAGTGTGAATCGCCGGAGTTGGGCGAACAGCGGGAGCGCCGGCGTGATGTCGGGGATGCCACGGCTCTGACCGGGCCGGTCAGCGCGGAAGTAGTGGACGATCACCGTGGCCGGGATGCGGTCGTACGCGAGACCCGACGCCCATCGGAGATCGCCCGGGTGCTGCTTGAGCACGTGGTATTGGACCGGGTTCCCGAAGTCATCGAAGACGATCCCGTCAATTGCGCGGGGCTGATTCGTGCGGAGATCGGGCGTCGCAACCTGGTCGGCCTCGATCAGGCGGACGTCGAGTTGGACGGCGGCCGAGTGCCGCGGATTGCGGGCGAGCAGCACGAAGCTTTCGCCCGACTCGGCCCGGGCCATCCGCATCGTGCGGAGCTTGGCGGCCAAGCCGACTGCGCCGGCCCAGTCGGCGAACGCTGCCTCGATGCGGCGGTCTGCATCCGGGTCACCTGTCAACATCTGGAGTCGCGGGCCCGTGCCGACGACATCGTTGGCCAGCGTGCAGACGATGCCGCGGGCGTAGCTGTTGTTGGCGACCTCGTACCGGGCGCGGTTGCGAAGCACCCGCCGGACCTCTGGGCTGGCCGCCGCGTCGGCGCTGAGGCCGTCCGCGTTGGCCCAATGGCGGCGGTTCCCGTCCGTGGTCACCGCCGCGTCGTACCGCGCGCGCAGAACGCGGTGCAGCGGCACGGTCATGGCCACTGACGGCCGCGCGTCCTGCTTGGGCGCATCCTTGCGCCGAGATGTGCGGAAGAGTCCGAGCACTGCTACCCCGTCGTTCCGTGCGGGATCGCCCGGGTCACCTTGATCCCGAGCCCCTTCTTCTTGACCGCGTCCTTCGAGTTCAGGTAGCGGTCCGCTTCGATCTGGTCCTTCAGATCGTGCTGCTCGACGCTGCCGGCATCGCCCGAGGCGCGCTTCGGGCCCTGAGCGTTCTCGCGGATGTTGTCGTCGAGCGGTTCAGGCATGGCTGTATCCGCGGGTCACACCGCTGGCGTGTCCGCCGGGTTCTCCGGGAGATCGACCGAGCTCTCGCCGAACGAGATGATGCCGCGGGCGTTCTCGATGAGCGCCTCGAGACGCGAGCGGTCATGGTCGAAGATGCCGGTCGCGCGGTCCTTCGACTGGCTGTTGATCAGCTCGACATGGGCCGCCTTGAAGCGGCGCACGAGGTCGCGCACCTCGGCGTTCTCGATCGCGTTGATCTGGTCATCTGCCGGGAACGCTGCGATCGGGTAGGACGTCGGGTGCGTCTTCGGCAGGTCAAGCGGGTTTGCCGGCACTGAGATGACGCCGATGTAGAATCCCAGGCGATCGAGGTACGCCGTCGCGCGGCCCCGGTCGTGCTCGTTGAACTCGGCCTGCCGCGCCGACTGCGACGCGATGATCTCGTTCGCGAAGGTGACGATCCGATCGGCCGCCCCGGCGATGTCGAAGTTGGCGACGCTGGTGGGCATGAGTCTCTCCTGGCGAGGCGATCAGTAAAGCGAACCGATGGCTGGCTGCCGCTCACGGTGCCGTCGCTCGCGCTGGGCGTAGGTCGCGACGGCTCTTGCAGGACTACGCCCCTCAAGATGTGCCACCCATGCTTCCTGCACCGCATCTCCACGGTCATCGCGCGGCGTCAGCCGCAGCTCGAGCGCGAGGTGCTGGTCGTCGATCGGCGGCGGAACCGTGAGGTCCATCCACCATGTACTGTCACGAGACGGGACCAAATCGCCGTGGAATCGCGCGGGCACCGCAGGTTGTTACGCATGTAGACATGCGCTGCGAAGATTCTTGCGTTGGACGCCGGCTACTCCTCGTCCGAGCTCACAGGCGCGCGTCCAAGCAGTTGTTCCGTCGTCGTGACGCGTCTGCCGCAGTGACGACACTCCCGCCGTCGCACGAGCCGACCTCGGGCCGCCTTCCGGGTGTAGATCACGCGGAAGTGGCCGCACCCGCACTTCGGGCACTGGATGCCTCGATCTTCCGGCGGCTCCGAGTTGGCGGCGACGACGGCCGTCATCGCTTCGACTCCTGGATCTCGGAGAGACGGAGCCGGCGCCGTGACGTCTGCCGGCGCTCACCACCGAACAGGCTCGCACCCTGAATCGACGCGGCCACGGCCGATCCGACGAGGCAGTCCAGCCAGTGATTGTCGAGGCCGCTTGCCCGGAGTTTCCATTCATCGACTGTCCGGCCGCGACCTTCGGTCTTGACGCGGTACTCGGTCGTCAGATGTTCGGCCAGCAGACGATGATGCTCGGGCTTGTGCCCGAACAGCGACAGACATCCGGGGTCGCCCACGGGCACGCCGAGCCGCGCGTGAACGAACGACTTCCAGAAGTTCGTGTCGAACAGGACGTGCCGGACGGCACGCTTGCCGGCGACGTTCGGAATGCGCCAGTTGTGCCCGATGCGGTCACCGCGCTTGCGCTTGTACTCGGAGAACGGGATGCTCGACGCACCGACGTATCGCCCGTGTGACGGCAGCAGGACGCCAGCGAACGGCGACTGGCGGCAGAACTGGTACACCACGTCGGTCGAGACACCCCAGTTCGCGTCGATGAGGCACCGATCGACGCGCACCATGGCGCCGTCGTCGCGCCGCCACTCGCGCCCGAGCTTCACCTCGGCTAGCCGTTCGAGCCCGGCGTAGATCGCCCCCTCTTGCCCGGCGCGCGGAGCCGCCTGAGCGAGCGTGCGCCGGATGTCGCGGAGTGTGAAGTAGGTGCCAGGAGGCTGCTTCTGATCGGGCTCCGTGCCGTACTCGATGACGTATCCGGTGAACTGATCCGTCCATGCGGCGACCAGGTAGAACAGGACGTTGCCCTGAACGTCCACGAACATCGTCACGTGCGAGCAGTCGAGCGGGATCTCGCCTCGTTTGAGGCCGTTCGTCTTGCCGGCGATCTGGTCCGCGGTCAGCAGGTCCTCGTCGGGCTCGTCCTCGGGCAGCGGTTCGTTCTGGTACTCCGCCCAGAATGCAGCCTCGTCCTGCAGCTTGAGGTTCATCGCGTGCTGGACGGCGCTGAGCTCGTCGTGGTTGAATCGCGCAGGCCACGCAATGACAGCCCCCTCGTCCAGATCGGCTTGGTTCGCACCGTAGAACTCAGTCGCACGGCGGATGCCCTCGTCGTTCCGGAGCCCATCGGCGCGAAGTTCGGCGTACTTGGCCCACAGGGCCTCGTTCGTCGGGAACTCGTAGACCATCCGGGTCCGTTCACCCTGCCACTGCGGATGCTTGTCCCGATCGAGCAGGCGATCAGCCATGTCGTCCGGTCGCACGACGGTGATCGTCATGAGCCCGGCGATCTTCTTGCCGGGTCCGGCGAGGCCGAGGATGGCGCCGGCGAGGATGCGCTCGCGCGTGACGCACTGCGAAGGCGACCGGGCGGACTCATCCGTCTGCGGGTCATCGATGAGCACGAGCGACGGGCGCACCGACTGGCCGTCCACACGCTTGTGCTTCATGCCCCGGATACGCCCGGTGATCCCGGCGACGCGGATGATGGCACCACTTGCCCTCGACTCTGCGATCGTCGGCAGCACGATCTCCTTCGCGGTCCACCCGATGTTCGTCGGCTTGCCGTTGTAAAGCTGGCCGCCCGCGCGCTGGTGGATGCCTTCCAGGCAGTGGATGGGGTAGACCACCTCCGGGAAGTCTCCGAGGAGCAGTTCGTTGTTCTCCAGCTCGGCCTTGATCGAGTCGAGCATGTTCGCCGCGTGCTCCTCATCGGCGCCGATGAGGCACACGAACTCACGAGCCCCGATAAGGATCGCCCACAAGCACGCGATCTCACACAACGTCGTCTTGCCGCTGCCACGGGGCATGGCCATCGCGAACAGGCCGCCTTCGAGCACGGCCTTCTCGAGCTTCGCGATGACCTTGAGATGGTCGCCGGACCATTCGAGCGTGAACGTCTGTGGGAAGTACGTCTCGCAGAAGAACCGGAAGTCCCTCTCCGCTCGTGCCTTCCGCTCCGGATCAGCGACAGCCGGCAGCTCCCCGATGTTCCGACCTGACAGCGATAGGGCCATGCTCCGATCGCGGGCGCGCTCGCGCAGAGCGTCGTATCCGGTCAGCCCTTCCGGCTCCGCTGACAGACGGCGATGCTCCTGCACCAGCCAGGCGACGTAGCGGATCAGATCGACGCGGGCCGAGTCCGTCGCCGAAGCCACGCGCATCCCGGCCCGCGTCCGGTGGCGCCGGAGCTGCCGCTCCCCGATCACCTCACCGAGCGGCGTGGAGTTCAGCAGTTGTGCCAGCTCTGATGGGCGCAGATTGCGCGGATCAACCGCTGCCACGGCTACGACCTCCGTGTTCAGCGAGTTGGCGCACGAGCCACGCGGCGTAGTGCACGAGGCTCATGGTGTCGCCGCCAAGTCGTTCGTTCACCGGCGCGCCGGCTTCGATGTCCTCTCGGATTGCCTCCTCGTCGATGCGCACACCGGCCGCTGCGCTCAGCAGTCGCGCCAGGTCCGCCGGCGCGATGGCCGTCGGGTCCAGTTGCCCCTGTTTGACATCGGGCTCCGCCGTCACGCCGCCCTCCGCCAGATGTGGCCAAGTCCCGTCGCAAAGTTGCCCACATTCGGCGAATCCTCGCGCAGTCGCCTTGATGTGTGCGCCCGGTCATGCCCTTGTGTGCTCGAAAGGACCGCAACGCCATGACGAACACGCGCAAGAACCCGAACGACGAACGCGACCGGATGCTCGAGGGGATCGCCACGCGCGCCCTCGACATCCCGACGCTGCGAACCCGCAAGAGCGACAGCCTCGACTTCCACGACGTCGCGGTCTGGTCGCTGCTCGAAGCGCTGCGGCTGGCCTACGCCGCTGGCATCGAGCATGCGAGCGCCCACCGCGAGGCGCCGTCCGCGGAGCTGGTCAGCAAGACGAAGGCCTTGCGGGTGATCGCCCTCGACGCGCGGATCCGCGGCTGGCTGCGGGCCAACGACCCGAAGGCGCTCGAGCAGGCCCGCAACGCCCTGGCCAGCGGCGGTGACGCCGACGACTACGAGGCCACGATGCCGCCTTCGGGCATCTGCCCGCGCTGCGGCGAGGACGACCACGACCGCCTGGTGTGGGACGAGCACGGCGAGACCGTGACCTGCCAGCGGTGCGGGACGAACTACACCGTCCACCAGATCGACTGACCCCACAGCCAGGCGGCGGACTGTCGCCTCGGGAGGAACCACATGCCACGCAAGACCACCACCACCGACGACGCCGTCCACGAGATCGCCGCGCTGCAGCAGCAGCTGGCGGACCTCATCAACGAGACCGCCCGCAAGACCGAGCGACTCGAGATCGCGATCGCCGAGAAGGCCGACGCGCTCCGCCGCACCATCGAAGCCGATCGCCGCGGGCAGACGGCCAGCGCCGTCGCCAACGCGCTCGCCGAGCACCGCGTCAACGTCGGGGAGCTCTGCAGCCGCTTCTCCGACGCGCTCGAGCGACGCGGGCACACCGTCTTTCCCCATCGATACGAACCGATCCGCGCCGGGTGGGCGCTGGTCACCAACATGAACCGCGACTGAGTCGCAGAAGGAGCCCATGCCATGAAGAAGGCAGACATCAAGATCGGAAGCGTCTACCGCGCGAAGGTGAGCGACAAGCTCACGGACGTCCGCATCGACGCCGAGCACCCCAGCGGCGGCTGGGACGCGACCAACCTGGCCACGAAGAAGAAGGTCCGCATCAAGAGCGCCCAGCGCCTGCGGGCGCCGGCGATGTCCGGCGCCGACGCCAAGGCGGTCGCCGCCGCGGACCAGGAGAACGCCCGCGTCCGCGACGAGCGGAAGGCGAGCGGGGACGGCCAGACCGCCAGCGAGCGGGCGATCGCCGCGGACGGCAAGCCGAAGAAGGCCCCACGGGCCAAGACGGCCGCGACTCCCGCGAAGGGCAAGCCGAAGACGACCGGACGGGCCAAGACCGCGAAGGCCGCGACACGCGCGAAGTCCGGCGGCGACAAGGCCCCGAAGCGCGCCGGCATCCTGGACGCCACAGCCCAGATCCTGGCCAAGGCGAAGGAGCCGATGAGCTGCAAGGACATCGTCGAGCAGGCCATCGCGAAGAAGCTCTGGTCGACCAGCGGCAAGACGCCGTCCGCGACCCTGTACGCCGCGATCATCCGCGAGATCGCCAACAAGGGGAAGGACGCCCGCTTCGTGAAGGTCGATCGCGGCCGCTTCGAGCTTCGGAAGGGAGCGTGATCGATGACCGGCGCGACTGACCGCATCGAGCACTTCACCGTCGCCGACGACCACCTCGTTCGCTCGGTGGTCCCGGCGAGAGGTGAGCCGTACGAGCATCGCTGCCCGCGAGCGGCGTACGAGGAGATCGCGCACGCGGCGGAGCTCTTCAGTACGCAGACCGGCGACCCCAGCTTCACGCTCGAGGAACTCGCGCAGGCCGCGGGCACGCCGAGCACGCAGACCGCGGTCGCGCTCGCGTTCATGAAGGAACGCGGGTGCGTGGTGACGCGTTACCGGCGCAACTACGCCGCGGGCCGCTGCCTCTTCGAGGACGCGATGATCGAGTACCACGCCCTTCGGGAGAAGGGCCCGGAGTAGGCGAGTCATCCCGACGCCTCCCCAGCCTCGACTGCGGTCGGGGCTGTTTCTTCGGCCTGATCCTCAAAGGCCGGCAGCGCAAACTCGACGAGCTCGCGCACCACGCGCGACCGGGACACACCGTCCCGCTCCGCGAGTCGATTGAGCCGTGCGACGAGCGCATCGTCGCAGGCCAGCGAGATCGAGTGGTACATCGGCGCATGGGCGGACGAGACGCGTCTCATTGCGCCACCGCACTCTCAGGCTGAGTGCGCTCCGCCTTCTTGCCGGCGAACTCCTCCCACCGCTGCACGATCACGTCGCAGTACGCCGGATCGATCTCCATCAGGAACGCGCGGCGGTCGGTCTGCTCGCAGCCAATGAGCGTCGAACCTGATCCGCCGAACAGGTCGAGCACGTTCTCCTTCGGGCGCGACGAGTACTGGATCGATCGGACGGCGAGCTCGACGGGCTTCTCGGTGAGATGCACCATCGACTGCGGGTTGACCTTCTTGACGTGCCAGAGATCGGTCGCGTTGTTGGGGCCGAAGAAGCGGTGCGCGGCGCCTTCGCGCCATCCGTAGAAGCAGATCTCGAAAGCGCCCATGAAGTCCTTGCGCGTGAGCACCGGATGCTGCTTGTCCCACACGATGCCCTGACTGAAGTACAGCCCGCTCGCCGCCAGCGGCGCCGGGTAGTTGCCAATGTTCGCGTACCCGCCCCAGATGAAGAACGATCCGCCCGGCTTGAGCACGCGCGCGATGTTGCCGAACCAGGCGAGCAGCATCTCGTCGAACGCCTCATCCGAGACGAAGTCGTTCTCCAGTGGTCGGTCCTTGGCCCGCATCTTCTTGTGCGTGCCCTTCGCCTTCTCCGGATGCCGGGCCAGGTCGAACTTCTGATGGTGCTTGCCTTCGGGCGCGGCGAACGAGGAGTTGCCCGCGGCAATCGCGTTGTTGCTCCGCGGCTCGACCTTCACGTTGTACGGCGGATCAGTGCTGACGAGATCGATCGTCGCGCCGTCGACCAGCCGATCGAGGTCGGCCGCGCTCGAGCTGTCGCCGCAAAGCAGGCGATGGTCGCCGAGGATCCAGAGGTCACCGGGCTGTGTGACCGGATCGTCGGGCGGTTCCGGCACCGAGTCCGGATCGGTGAGACCCTGCGACACACCCGCGTCGCCGGCGAGCAGCTTCGCGAGATCGTCCTCGTTGAAGCCGAGCAGCGACCAGTCGATGCCGGCGCCCTGGAGTTCGGCGATCTCGATCGGCAGCAGTTCCATGTCCCACGTCGCCAGTTCGCCGGTCTTGTTGTCGGCGATGCGATACGCGCGGATCTGCTCCGGCGTGAGGTCAGTGGCGATGTGGACGGGCACCTTCGCGAGCCCGAGTTGCTGCGCGGCCTTGAACCGGGTGTGGCCGCAGATGATGACGCCGGCCTCGTCGACCACGATGGGCTGGCGGAACCCGAACTCGCGGATCGAGGCGGCGACGGCATCGACAGCCGCATCGTTCTGGCGCGGGTTCTTCTCGTACGGGGTGATGTCATCGATGGGGCGCTGGACGACCTTCATGGCGTGAGCCTCCTTGCAGGCGCGGAAACCGGGCCCATCCGGGCCCGAGGGCGGGACTTTGACTGCGGCTTCGCCCACGTCGGGCGACGTTCGCCCGTGTGGCGAGAGGGGCGGAGGGTGGAAGGGACGGGCGACCCGGGGCCAGCCGCGACACGGCCCAACGTCGTGGGCACGGTGCGATCGGACCGAAGTCGGACAGGAATCGGACGCCGGCCGGACAGCAAGCGGACCGCCTTCGGGTATGCGGCAAGCGCGTCGATCATGGCTTGGGCTCCTCGGAGCCACGCGCCGGTCGCCGGGCCCAGTCCACGACCTCGCGGCACAGGCCGATGAATTCGGCGCTCGTGAGCGAGCCCTTGGCCCGGTTGACAGCCTTGTCGAGGATCTGCGTGTTCTCGATCACATGCTCACCACCGCATCGGATCGGAACGATGTGGTCGAGCGCGGCGGTCTGCGGAGTCAGCGCCCGGCCGGACATCGCGCAGCGGAAGTCCTGCGCCTCCAGCAGTTCCATCACGTTCGTGGTGGAGACCGGGGCCCCGCCGGGCGCTGTCGCTTGGGGACGTACCGCCTCGGCTTCACCACCCTCGCGGCTGCCCACCGGTGCCAGTCGGTCCTGGCGGCGTGGCTCGCCTTGGTCTTGAGAATCCCCACGCCCAGGCTCGCGAACGCCTTCCAGGTCGGTCGTGGTGTTTCGTGGCGCGGGGACGGGGGCTTCTGGCTCAGCCGGATTCGCCAGCCCTGCGCCATGCTGTGGGCAGCCCGCGACCACGGGTCCGCGAGCATCCGTCCGTTCCGAGCATCCGCCCCCAGCGCGCTGACCATTCTGCTGGCCGCTCGGCGCCACGTCCGTTCTGTCATCGCATCCATGCATGCATCACTCCTCTTGCGGCCCAGGCCGAGACCGGACCGGACAAGCGAAGAAGGTCTTTCTGGATTGGCGGCTGTTCCCGCGGGCGTCGGCTGCGATCACCCGCCGGGAAGTACCTATCCCGGCCTGCTGGCCTCGGCCCTCCAACCTGAAGCGCGAACTTGAAGCGCGCACGCGCTTCGAGTTCACGCGGGCGAAGCGTGAGCGCTCGCCCGCGGGGGGGTATGGGGGGGTGCGCGCGCTTCGAGTTCAACTTGAAGCGCGCGCACTCTTCGGCATGAACTCCGTGCGCTCGAAGTTCGCGGCGCTCGAGGTTCGGGCCGGCCAATGGGCTCATGACTCCCCCTCCCCGCTGGGCAGGACGTAGCCCTGCGGACCGCCGCGGCCGGGCAGCCGGACCCGCTTCACGAGCTCCTGCCGCTCTGCGATGGCGAGGAAATCGGCGACCCGCCGCCACGAGAGGCCCGGGACCTGGGACGCCTGCTCGCGGAGCTCGGCGATGGTCGCAGGCTCCTCGGAGATGAACTGCTCGACGAACCGCTCGACCGACCACGGGTCAGGCTCTGGCTCGCTGGCCTTCGCCGGCGCCTTGTCCTTCTTCTTGCCGGCCCGCTCGCTCTTGAGCTGGGTCGGGTCGAGCCCCTCGTCCACGGTCCAGACCGGAAACGACCACCGCAGGCACGTCGGCTCGATCGGCGCCCACGACCGGACAGCCGCGTCGAGCACGACCACGCCGCTCTCCTCGTGCGGCCGGAGGACGAGGTGGGTGTCGGTGGCCCGGCTATGTGCCCCGGCGCCGGCGCCGACGTCGGTCACGCCCTTGCTCGACTGGCTGCCCTTCGTCGAGTGGTGGATGAGCACGAAGCAGCAGCCGAGCCGATCGGCGAAGGCGTCGATCCGGTTGTAGATGTTGGCCATCGTGCCGTTGTCATTCTCGTCGCCGCCGGCGGGCATGAAGCGGTAGAACGCGTCGAGGACGATGATCCGGTACCGCCCGGGCTCGAGGCCTTCGAAGTACGGCGCGAGCTTCTCGATGTCGCGCAGCCGCCCACGGAGGTTGTCGATGTGGATGCGGCGCCCGATCTCCCGCATCGCGACCTTCCGGGCCTTCGCGACCTTCGGGATGCGGTGCGCGCTGGTCTCGCGGTGGAGTTCGTTGTCGATGATCAGGACGTCGCCGGGCTCCGTCGCGTACCGGCCAAGCCACGGACGCCCCGTCGCCACCGCGATCGCCAGGTCGAGCGTGAGCCAGCTCTTGCCGGTCTTCGGCGAGGCGATCACGTTCATCGTCTCGCCCTCCCTGAGGAGGCCGTGGATGACCGGACGCCGCAGGCGCGGGTACGTCGCGACGAGGTCCTCGACGGGCACGGGCGCCGGGAGCAGATCGACCGGCTTCTCGATCGCCGGCGTGACCGCGAACCCCGACAGGTCCACGCCTCTCGTGTCGTCGCCGAGCTGGCCGAAGCCTTCGGCGGCCAGCGCTGACGCGGCCGCGGAGAAGTCGCCGGCGTGCTCGAGCAGCGCGTAGACCGCGAATGGCGAGTAGCCCTGGTGCGCCTCGAACGGCGCGGCGTTCGTCGAGAAGACGTAGAACACTCGGTCCTTGAGCGTCGCGCTCGAGCCCGCGGACTTGCCTGGCCGGCGCCAGTACTCGTTGTCGCCGGGGCGGACGAGCGTCCATCCGTGACTCCGAAGGACATCCCGTGGCTCGCCGCGCTCGTTGAAGTCATCGCCTGGCCGAACCGCGCCGCCGCTTCCGCTTATCTTCCGCTTCGCTTCCTCTTGGCTTCCGCTTGATTGCCGAGCGGGCCCGTCCACGACCGGTCGCGGGATCTCGTCCAACGCCCAGGCGCACCCGAGCAGCACGTCCCGCTCGTCGGCGGTGATCACCGGCAGCTCGCAGAAGTCGCCCTGGAGCAGCTCGTACCCATCGGATGGCGCGCACAGGAACACGCCGCCTTGGCCTCGCGTCTCGATCATGGTCACGTCGACGACCCACTCGCCCGACGCGTCCTGCCGTGGCTTGTGCGTCTTGGTGCCGACGACGACCTCGTCATCCGTTCCCACGGTGACCCGGCGCTGCGCGAGCTTGATGTTGCCCGAGACGGATTCGACACAGCGATAGGCCACGTGCCGGCCACCGGATGGCGTCGACTCCATGACCAGCCGTTCGATCAGACCCGGTGCCTGCGCCTCGACGGCCTCGCGCCACGGTTCGAACGCCTCGCCACCGAGGTCGAAATCGATCATCTCCAGGTTGCCGGACACCGACCCGCACGCGAAGCACATCGCGGTCACGCGCTTGCCGAACCACCGGCCGACCTCTTCGCCAGTCGGCAGGCGGGACTGGTACTCCTTCCACGTCGGAAGCCCGACCCGCTTCTCGTCCCCGCGCCGGATCGCCGGCAACGTGCAGAGGCCCGCCGCGAGGCACGCGGATGCGCATGCGCTGAGCGTGCCATTCTGGTTGGCTGGCGCGTCCGACGTCATCAGAACGGGATCTCGTCATCGGGGATGCCATAGGTCGCGCCGACCGCCTCACGAACGTCCGGCAGGTCGTCGCTCGATTCGAGCCGTGGCGGCTTCGGACCCAACTCGTGCGAGACGACGCGCTCCCATTGGTCGCCGGGCTTCTTCTCGACGACGATGCGGCCCGGGGATGCGACCGCGCCAGCGTTGGCCAAGTCCACGGCCTCTTCGACAGAGTCGGGCACCGGGTCGTTTGATCGCGATCGCCACCACTGCTCGGCCTTCCGGCGTGCATAGCCGCCCGGCGGATGATCAAAGCAGAGCCACTCGCGGACCCACTTGGCGAAGCCGCACTGGTACTCGACGCGCATCGTCGGCAGCGCGAGCGGATCGCCGCGCTTGAAGTGCACGTGGTATGACACGTCGGACACGGCCATGTCCTGCCGGTGACTTCCTTCGGCGCCGGACATCACGTCCTCGTCGGAGGCGATCGCCGTGTGCTTGACCTGCTGGCGCGGCGGGAAGACGTGCCCGCACTCCGGGCACACCGCGTAGGCGGCGTGGATGAGTGCGTCGCACTCGGGGCACTGCTTCGCGGGCGCCTCGCCGGGCACGCTGTTCGGATCGGCGAGACGGATCGCATCGACCGGGCCATGGCGGAGGACGTTCCCGCCGAAGTCGAGGACCAGGCAGTCGTCCTTGCCGGGGTGCAGGCGGAAGCCGCGCCCCACCATCTGGTAATAGAGACCGGGCGAAAGCGTCGGCCTCAACATCGCCACGCAGTCGACGTTCGGCGCGTCGAAGCCCGTCGTCAGCACGTTGACGTTGGCGAGGTACTTCAGCTCGCCGCGCTTGAACCGACCGATGAGCTGGTCGCGCTCCTTGGTCGGCGTGTCGCCGCAGACGAAACCGCACTCCTCACCGGCGAGCTGGACGATCGTCTCCGCGACGTGTTGGCCGTGCCGCACGCCAGAGCAGAACACGAGGACGGACTGGCGATCGGCCGTCGCGGCGATGATCTCGGCGCACGCGGACTGCACGAGCCCGTCGTCGTCCATGAGGTCCTCAACCTCGCCGGCGACGAACTCGCCGCCGCGCACGTGCAGATTGCTCGTGTCGGCGACGGCCTTGCCGGCGCGGCTCCTCAGCGGCGACAGGTAACCCTGCACGACGAGCTCACGGACGCCCGCCTCGAAGCAGACCTCGTGGAGCACGTTCTCCGGGTCGCAGATCATGCCGGTCTTCATCCGGTACGGCGTGGCCGTGAGGCCGATGACGCGCCGGTCGGGTGAGAACTGGGCGATGTCCGTGAGGAGTCGCCGGTACATGCCCTCGCCATCGGGCGGGATGAGGTGCGCCTCGTCGACGATGACCAAGTCGATCGGGCCGAGCTCGGACGCGCGCTGGTAGACCGACTGGATGCCGGCGATCGTGACCGCGTACCCGAGATCGCGACGCCCGAGGCCGGCGGAGAAGACGCCGACGGGAAGGTCGGGGGCAATCGCCAGCAGCTTGTCGGCCGCCTGCTCGAGCAGCTCGCGCACGTGGGCGAGGACGAGCACGCGACCGCTCCATGTCTGCACCGCCTCACGGCACAACTCGGCGATGACGTGCGTCTTGCCGCTGCCGGTCGGCAGAACGACCGCGGGGTTCTGGTCCGATCGCCGGAGGAACTCCCAGACCGCCTCGACGGCTTCCCGCTGGTAGGCACGCAGCTCCATCAGAACTCAGCTCCCATCGGTGACCTCCAGGTACTGCCAGTTCGGGAGCTGCTTGCGGCCCTTCTGTTCGCGACTCATCAGGTTGCCGTTCCTCGACGATCGACCGGTGTTGCGCTCCTGCGTCGTCGCGTTGCGGCGCAACTGCGCCTCCATGCACGCGTAGCACATCGTGTGTGTGCCGCGGCGGAACCGGCTCAGTTCCCGATCGCAATGGCAGCAGCGCGTCGTGTTCACGGCGCACTCCCCGGCTCCAGTTCGTACAACGTCACCGTGACGGTGCCGTTCGAGACAACGGCGCCGCGCCGAATGTCGAGGTGATCAATCTGGCTGTCGTCCTCGTAGGCACCGCCGTGCTGGAGCGCATCGAGGAGTGCCTTCATCGCGTTGTCGAGATCGCGGCGGCGCCGATCGGGTGGATGCACGTCGATCCGGACTCGCAACGGCCCCGTGATCGCCTGGCTCACCCTGTCCTTCAGGGCGAGGCACACACGCTTGCGGTACACCCGCCCCTCTCGACTGATCAACGTGCGGTTGCCCACGCGCCGGTAGTAGTGATTCACGGACGGTGGATAGGGCAGATCGAGACGGAGTGCGGCGCGCGTCCCTGGAGCGCCGGCATGTGGGCCGGCGTGTGCCCTGCCAGGATCGCGGGGGCGGTTCATTGACGTTGGCCCCTTGGGTCTACAGCCGGAGGCCGCCTTTTCGCCACCGCTCGGGCGCGCCGGCTGTCGCACGCGCGCCGCACGTCCGTCATCGGGTCCGCGGTGATCGCTCAGCGCTTCCACGGCGGCGTGCTCCCGTTCGCGGCAGCGGTCGCCAGCGCCGGTTGCTGCTTCGCCTCGTACCCCTTGATCTCGTTCGTGATGTCGCCCGTGTCGTCGCGCTTCTTGCACCCGACCGAGATGGCCAGCGGCAGGTTGTGGAGCTCAAGCGAGTCCTTCGGCGCCATGACGTTGACGGCGTGGCAGATCGAGGACAGCTCGGCCCGAGCGATCTTGACGGCCATCTCGCTGGGGTTCTGGAGGTTGAGCCGGGCCCACAGCAGGCGGCCCTTGAACTCGCCCTCGATGATCTGGAACGTGAGCTGGAGGTACTGACCCGTGCCGGCCTTCGTGGGCTTCATCTCCGACTCGGTGATGACAGCCACGTACTTGCCCGCGGGCACCGGGTCGAAGCCGACGGCGGGATCGACGTCGTTGGCGTTGAAGTTGAGCGTTGCCATGTGATCAGGCTCCTTCGGTGGTCTGGTCGTCGGTGGTGGCGGCCGCAGCGCCGGCGAAGGGGTCCTCCCCCCGTGCGTAGGCGGCGTAGAGACGGTGGTCGAGCGGCATCTCGTCGGGGAGGTTCAGCCGGTTCTTCGCCGCATGGGCGGGCCGCTCGCACGTACGGAGGATGCGCGCGCCGGTGCCGATGCCCTGCGTGCGCTTTCGGTTGAAGCCCTCGTCGGTCGTCTTCGTGTGGATCTGGTACGTCGCGAACAACACCTCGTCGCACCACTCGGCGACGAGCGCACTCGCGTGCTTGTTGAGGCGAGGGACGTAGCGGTCGTAGCTGTCCGTCTCGGGGTTGGCGAACTTCTCGATCATCGCATGGGCGATGAGGATGACTGCCATGCCCCGTTCGTTGCGCAGCGCGTCGAGGCCTGCCAGCACGTCGCGCCATTGCGCGAGGGCGAAGATGTAGCCCTTGGCATAGCCGATGTCCTCGATCGACTCGACGCCGCGCTTCGCGCACACGTCGACCCAGATCAGGCGCTCGAGCCAGTCGAGCGAGTCGATGACGACCGTGCCGAACTCGTGCTTCTCCGAATAGAGCGTGCCGATCGCGGCCATCACGTCCGCGTACGACGTGGCGATCGGGAATCGGCTGCAGTCAATGTCGTTCAGCCCGTCCTCAGTCTGGATGAAGATGGGCTTCTCCGCCATCGCGCCGAACGTGGACTTGCCGACGCCCTGCACGCCGTAGATGAGCGTGCGTCTCGGGCACCGCACAGGGCCGGTCGTGATCTGGTCGAGCATGGTCATCTGCTGGATGTCTCCTTCGCTGAGTAGTCAGAGGCGATCGATCTGGCGCAGCGACTCGAAGCCGGTCGGCCACGCACCGGTCTCGCGGCACCGCGCCAGCTCGTCCATCGCCTGCTCGTTCTGTTTCTGCGCCGCATCGAGCACGCGCGGGGCGATGACCCACACGCCGCAGCGGTACGGCTCGCGCTTCTCGACGGCGACGATGTGGACGGGAAGAACGATGCCGCAGGCAAGGGCCGCGAGCGCGCGGTAGAAGGCGAGCTGATGGGCGTAGCCGAAGGTGCTGACGTCGAACTCGAAGCCGTCGATGCGGTCGCAGGTCTTCAGATCGACGATGCCACGTTCGGGCATCGGATTGAGCCAGTCGATTCGGGCCTGGCTTCGGTGGCCGCGATACACGGCTCGCACGACGCCTTCGGCGACGCCCTCCGCGAGCAGTTCCGTGGCGAAGGCATGCTGCCGAACGCTGGCTGCCATCTCCTCGATCGCGGCTGCGTCGTCATCACAGATGGCCTCTTTCCCGGTCTTGGCGGCCCATGTGGCAAAGGCCTTCGTTGCCGATCCGAACGGCCGGCCGGTCTTCTCGTTGATCGGACCGCCGACTGCGAACTCGGTCTCGTAGCGGGCGCGCCCATCGAGGATCAGAGTGTGTGCTGCTCGCCCGATGCTGAAGGCCCGCGAGTCGCGACGAGGGATCAGGCCGAGTTCCTTCCGCCGGAAGAGAAGCGGGCATCGCCTGAAGTCGGCAAGCGCATGCGATGAGAGGTGCTCGGTCGCCCGGGCGTGATAGACCGTGGCCGGTTCCTTGAGGAGGAAGGCGAGGTGGAGGCGATCAGGCGTGTTCATTCGGCGTTTCCGTCGAGGTCGGGTCAGGTCGTGGGGATGGATGTCCCGGACGTAGTCGCCCTGTCCGGTTCGGACGAGCGGAGCGTCGGTCGCGGTGCGGGGGACAGGGGGCACACCAGTACCCCTCTGCCCCGCCCGCGAATCTGTCGCGCGGTTCACGCGGCAATCGGACTCAGCACCGAGAGCTCGTCACGGATCACCTGGATCGCACGGTGGATCGTCCCGCGGTGAACGCCGCGCTCATCGGCAATCTCTCGCGCGCTCATGCCGGTGCCGCGCGCGAGCGCGATGTCGGCCAGGTCGCGCGGCAGCGCGGCGAGACGTGGCAGCAGGTCAAGGCAGAGGTCGGTGGCCTCGACATGCCGCGCGGCCGGGTCGATGAACGCGGTCGCCTCGGCGTCTCGCTCCGGCAACGAAACGAACCCGGGATCGCGCTTGCGAGATCGGCGGATTTCCCGCGCCTTCTGGCGGTACCAGTTGTTCATGACGCCGCGAGCGAATGCGTCGAGCGATCCCCGGCTGGGGTCGTACTTCGACAGCGCCTCCCACACGACGAGGTACAGCTCCTGGCGGAGATCATCCCGGTCGTGGAGCGAGAGGCGGAAGATCCGGGCGATGCGGTCGGCCCGGTATCGGATGCGGCGTTCGGTGAGGTTGCTGAGTCGTTCGGGGTGGCTGGTCGTGTCGGTGGTCGAGCGGATCGCGATCATGTCGGACCTCGTGGCCGTCTGGCCAAGGCGCCACAGGGCGACAGGTCCGACTTGGAGCCCTGCGTGGAGAGTGAGATTCAACGGTTGCGGGCCTGTCGCGATCGACTGCCGACATGTCGATCGCGAGCGCGCAGACGACAACGCGCGACAGCGCAACTGCCTGTCGCAAGGTCGTTTCCAATCCGCAGAAAGTTAACCAGCCGGTCGGGCCGGCCAGCGACATGTCGCTGGGGTCAGTCCGACTCGACGGAGAATCGCGTCCGCCAGCCCTTCAGGCTGGCGTCGTACTCGAAGGGATCGCCTTCGATTCGGAAGAGGTCCTGGAGGGCGGCGGCAAGTCGCTCGCGCCGCTTCTGGTTTGCCCGATCGGCGCCGTGCGTCTTCCAGTCGAGTTCGCCGCCTGCTTCAGCGAACACGCGCAGCAGCTCGAACTGAACATCGGGCTTCTTCGACCGCTTCACCTCGAGCCCCATGTCGTGGTAGGTCATGTGCCTGACGACCTCGCCGACAGTGATACGAACGGTGTGGCCGTCGATGAACCGCATCTGCACGTCAGACCACGAGGATCCGGGCGGCGTCGGGAACCGTTCCGATTGCGCGACCCCCGCAGCGACTGGCGAGTGCTCGGCGAGGAAGCTCGGCAGGGCATCGTTCATCGTTCGCGCCTGAACGATCGCACCATCCGGCTTCACCTCGACCAGGCTGCGGATCGATGCAATCGCACTCCGGGTTCCGTTCGCAACGCTGCGCGTCGGATCGCGGTGCCACCGTCCAGAGCCGGAGAGAAGGACGAACGGCCCGCCTGATCGCGAAGCCGCGATGCCCGCATGAGATTCGAACTCCCGAGTGTTGCCGGCCAGCGACATGAAGACCGGGAATGCATCGCCGGCGATCGGTGCCCAGTCGCCCAGCCGCCATAGTCGTTGAGCCACTCGTTCGTGATTGCCCCGGAGATCACACGCACGAGCCAGCGCCTGCAGCGATCCATCGACGTCGAACTCGTAGATCACCCGGTCGCCCGGATCCACGTCGATCCGCGAACCCGTCTCCGGGCACACCGCGATGACCTCACCGTCGGGATGCTCGATGATCGGGAGCGTGCGCCCGTCCGCCAGGGTGATCGATGCCGCGAGATGGTCAGTGGGATGCAGCCATCGCAGAGGCACTCCCGAGTCGGATGCCCATCCGTTTCGAGTGTCATCCCAGCACTGGCGGTCCTCAAGCGCTTGCCACACGTCGCCTCACCTCTCTCGACAGTCCTCGCTTCTGCAGGAAGTCCTCGATCACGAGGGCATCCGAACTGCGGGTGTACGTTGCGCGGTTGCCTCGCGAGACATGCACCGGCCGGGGCTTTCGCGATCCGGAGAAGACGAACTCCAGCCTCGCGTCCAGCAGGTCAGCCCGGTCGGGGATCGATTCTCCCTCTCGCTCCAGCGCCAGGAGGAGGTCGTCCGCTTTCTCGATGCGCTTCCTGCCGTACGGACCACCGAATCCCATGACGAGCGACGTCAGCGTCACCCGGTCCAGCCCGGGCACGTCCGTGCAGACCAACGAGCGACGGCCTTCCCGGAACGGGTCGAGCGTGTACTTCTCGCGCTCGCAGAACATGTCCGGCTGCGCGAACAGGTAGCTCCCGACGAACTGGCGCAACATATCGAGCTGCCCCTTGGTGTCGGCGTTCACGCGCAGTTCCCACGCCTCCCAGTCCAGTACGGCGTACGCGAACTGCATCGGACGGAAGGCGACCGAACTCGGCGACCCCTCTTCGAAGCAGCCCTCGCGCTTGTATGGCGCACCATGCGGCACGACGAGGCGAAGTTCACGCTCTGTGTCGAACGGAATGACGTGCGCGCCCTCGCCGCGATCGTACTCGTCGCGATACCAGGTCCCGACCGCGTCGCTCAGCGCATGCAGGGGCTCGACGAGTGAGCCAGGCCGGACGAGGACGGCGTCCTCGTCGAGCATGTACGTCACGAAGGCCCGGCGTCGCAGCACGACATGCTCGGCGTGATACCGGCGCAGCAGACCGGGCTGCTCGAGCCAGATCATCACCGCGACGTCCTCAGCCGAGTAGTCGTCACCGCGGGGCACGTCAACGCCCGCGCTCCGCGCCTGCTCGATCAGCAGGCCGATGTTGTTGTTGGTCACGACCTCGTGGATGTGGGTGAGGGCATCAACCAACTCGGAGGGCGTGTCGGGCTGCGGTTCGAGGAGGAGGATCGCGAGCTGCTGGACATCAAGGTCCGCGGGGTCGGAGGGCAACTCGTAGCCGTGACCGGCGAAGAAGTCGGCGTGATCCTGGATCAGGGTCATGAGGCGGCCGGCCTCAATCCGGTTCAGGACGTCGGGGCTGTCGAAGTGCTTCAGGTACTGCTTCCGGGCCATCTGGCCTCCTTGCTCGAAGCGGGGCAGCGGCCTCCTGAGAACGGCCATCAGGACCCGATAAACGGGCTTCCGGGCAACAAGCCCGGGATTCTGAGTCGTCGGGGCGAACCGCCGGGGGTCGAATTCGTATATTTCAGTGGTTGCGATTATTGCAGATAGACGATACCCTGTCTAGTCTGGGTGAGGAGACCAACACGATGTCCACCATGGCGACTCAGCGACCGGGCCCCGTTCCCCCATCAGAGCACGACATCCGGCTCGCCCGCGAGTCGAGCCGTCGGCTGTCCCCGTACATGAAGGCCGATCTCCGGGTGCGCATCGAGGACGATGATGAGCCGGACATTCTGCTGCCCGCGGCCGCCGTTCGGCTGCTGGTCCACCTGCTCGCACAAATGGCCGAAGGGAACGCCGTCACACTGATGCCGATACACGCGCAGCTCACGTCACAGCAGGCCGCCGACCTGCTGGGCGTGTCGCGCCCATTCCTTGTCAAGCTGCTCGACGAGAAGAAGATCCGGTTCCACAAGGTGGGAACGCATCGCCGGATCTTGTTCAGCGACCTGATCGCATACAAGAAGAAGATGGACGCCCAGCGGCACGAGGCTCTCGACGAACTCACCAAGCAGGCCCAGGAACTCGACATGGGTTACTGAGCGCCGCTTGATGCGGGCGATCAGAAGAGACTCGACCGATGGCGACCTTCACAGCGCTCTACGACGCCTGCGTCCTCTATCCGGCACCCTTGCGCGATCTGCTCATGCGCGTCGCAATGACGGATCTGTTTCGTGCGAGGTGGACCGACCAGATCCACGAAGAGTGGATTTCGGCCGTCCTGCGGGAGCGGGAGGATCTGACGCGGGAGCAACTCGAGCGCACCCGGACGCTGATGAACGCTCACGTTCGGGACTGTCTCGTCAGCGGATACGAGAAGATCATCGACGGACTCGAACTGCCGGACCCGAACGACCGGCACGTGCTCGCCGCGGCGATCCGAACGCGCGCCCACGTGATCGTGACGTTCAATCTCGCTGACTTCCCGGAGGCCGTGCTTGCACCACTCGGCATCGAGGCACAGCATCCCGACGAGTTCATCACCCACCTGCTCGACCTGAACGCCGGCGCTGTGTGCGAAGCCGCAAAGCGCCAGCGCGCCGCGCTGCAGAATCCCGAGAAGACCGTGGACGAGTTCCTTGAGGCGCTGGCGCAGCAACGGCTGCCAGAAACGGTCATGCGGTTGAGTGAATTCAGCGATCTTCTCTGATGGCGTTCAATCTGGACGGCCAACGCGAAAGGCAAGCGCATGACGACAGTAAGGCAACGGTTCATCACAGGTTCAGACTCAATGGGAGGGTCTCCGTCCCAGCTGGAGATCGGCGCTCGTCATGCGGCCGGCCTGCTGCCGGATGGTGCAGGCGGGCTGTTGATGACGTTCTACGCGAGGCAGAACCTCGACAACGTCTCGGGGAAGCTAGCCAACGTGTTTGGCTCGCGAGTTGTCAATGCGCTGTGGGACAGTCGCACGCGCTCGACGCAGCTGAAGGTCGTGGCGGACCGCGATACGCCACCGTTCTCCTGGCACGGTCCGGTCTTACTCGTCTACCCGAGCGCCCGGACGATGGGTCGCGTTGCGGAGATCGAGGGCGTCACTGCCGAGGTCGTCGTCCCTTGGACAGCGGAGAAGGACGACATACGCCAGTGGATCCGTGCGTGGTCTCCTGCGCCGATCGGCAGCGCTGGACCATCCCCTATGTCAGGCGTGCTCAGTCCAGTGGTACGGGAGGCGCTGCGCAGCCTCACGTCGTTCGTGAACTTCAATAACGTCCTTGTGACGAGCAGCGACAAGGCGGAGGCCATCGGCACGTTCGAGACGCTCCTTGCCTTTGAGGGCAGTCTTGATTCATCAGAAGTTCGGGCCTGGCTCGTAGGCCACGAGCAATGGCCCGCCGAGATGGCCGATCGCGCCGCCGACATCATCGACGACCTGTGCGCCGGGAAGCGGATACGCGGCCGTCGCGGGCCAGATCGTCGGCGATACGATGTCTGGTGTCAGCGTGCCTCCGAATCTGAACCCGCGCACTCATGACGCGTGATCGCGGAGGTCGCGCCAGAGCTGCCGCTGGCGTCGCCAGTCCAACTCGGCGACGATCGGTCGCAGATCCCGCTCGGTCACCGGGTCGCGACCGCGATCTACCAACGGCAGATCGAGGATCTGCTCCTGGATGTCGGGCGCGAGGTGGAGCAGGTTCATGATCTGGGTCATCCGCGCCCGCGTGACATGTCCGAGCCGCGCGATCTCGGCCTGATCGGCGAAGGCACCGTCCCGAAGTAGGCCGTCAAACCGTATCGCCAGCGCCATCAGCCGAGCGACACGCGGTACTCGACCGGCGGGGATCTCGGGCACCGCAGGTGCGCGGCCGACGCGCATTTCTCGGCGGCCACGGTCGGACGTGCCGAAGTGGATTTTGGTGGTGACGGCCTGCGTCATGCGGCTTCGGCCTCCTGTGGTTCGACCGGCGCGGCATCCCGAAAGATCACAGTGATCGATTGGCTCACCGCGTCGTACGTGACACCAGAGATCAGATCGCGAATCAGCATCTCGCGCTCGGCGTGCAGCATGGCGTTCCACACGGGGTCGAACGCTTCGACCGCCCCAACCAGTTCGTCGCGGTCGATCAATCTGGCCTCGTCCGTCGCGATCTTGCGGTCGAGATCCTCGATCTGCCCCACGAGGCTCGCCGTTGCCTCGGCCGAGGCGGACCGCTCCAATTCGCGCGCCAGTTCGTCCCGTTTGGCCGCCCGCCGAGCAGCCGTCTCCGCGAGCATCTCAACCGCGCGGTCAACGATGGCGTTCAGAGTCTCGTCCTCCTGAGCCCGCGCACGCACCTGCTCGATCACGAACCGCTCGAGGTCACCTGCCGGAAGCGAGCCACCCGGGCATGCGTCCCATCCCTGCTTCTGAGCCGTCATGCAGACGTAGTAGTGGTATCGCCTCGTGCCCGTCTTGGTCTTCTTGGTCGCGAAGTGGTGCACCATGCCGCATCCGCACGCCTCGCATCGCACAAGGCCTTTCAGCAGCGCGTTGTGGGTGTTTCGCGCCTGCGAGCCGCCGGTGCGACCGTTCAGCCGGAGCTTGGCCTGGACTTGCTCGAACGTGTCCCCATCGACGATCGCCTCGTGCTCGCCGTCGAAGACGTCGTCTCGGTGTCGGACACGACCGAGGTACACGACGTTAGTGAGGAGCGAATGGAGCGCCCCCTTGTCGAGCGTGCGTCCGCCCATCGGCTTGCCAGCCTTCGTCGTCCACTGCTTGGTCGTCCAGCCGCGATCACCGCACTCCCGCACCACCCGGAGGAGCGAGCCCTCCTCGAGGTAGAGAGAAAAGACCCGACGGACACGCTCTGCTTCGCGCTCGTTCACCACGAGCTTCGAACCGCCCGGCCCCGGCACGAGGTCGTAGCCGAGAACGGGGCGCCCGCCTGCCCACTTCCCCTTGCGCCTGGCTGCCGCGATCTTGTCGCGCGTGCGCTCGGATATGAGCTCGCGCTCGAACTGCGCGAAGCTGAGCAGGATGTTCAGCGTGAGCCGGCCCATCGAGCACGTCGTGTTGAACTGCTGAGTGACGGAGACGAACGAGACGCCGTGCTGCTCAAACACGCTCATCATGCGGGCGAAGTCCATAAGAGACCGGCTGAGTCGATCCACCTTGTAGACGATCACGCAGTCGATCTTGCCGGCCTCGATGTCGCCGAGGAGTCGCTTCAGCGCCGGACGCTCCATGTTCCCGCCGGTAAAGCCACCGTCGTCGTAGCGGTCGGGCAGGCACAGCCAGCCCTCGGCCTTCTGGCTCGCAATGAACGCCTCTCCGCTCTCGCGCTGGGCGTCGAGCGAGTTGAAGTCCTGGTCCAGACCTTCCTCGGTGCTCTTGCGGGTGTAGATCGCGCAGCGGACCTTCAGCTTGGTGTCCATGCGAGTTCTGGTCATGACGGCTCCTTCCGTTTCCGCTTCTCCGGTCCGGTGAGCCCGAAGAAGTGATATCCGTTCCAGTGCGATCCCGTGATCGCAGCCGCCACTGCTGACAGCGATCGGTAGATCGCGCCGTCGTGCTCGAACCCATCCTGCAGGACGGTCACTCGATACTCAGTGCCCTTGAACGTGCGCGTAAGCACGCTGCCGGGAATCGGCAGGCGCTCGTCGGCGCGCTTCGCGACCTGGCCCGTAGCCGATCGGACGTCGGCGCCGAGCGCCGGCCCACGGTCCGCGGGTGGCCGCAGCCGGATGTCGGCGTCGCGAGCGAGCTTGGCCGCCCGGCGCTGCGCGCGCTCGGATAGGTCACCTTCGGCAAGCGCCTGGAGCCGCCATGCGATCCGACGGAGCAGCCATTGCCGATTACCCGACCGCGTCGGCTCGTCGAACACGTCCGCATACCGAGCGCGGAGCTGCGCGACCGTCATCGCCTTGAGTTCCTCGATCATCCGCGTTGTCTTGTCCGGCGCCATCCCTGTGCTCACAGATCCACATCCCCGGCCTCTCCGTTCTCGGCCGGTTCACTAGTGGGACCACTGAGCCTCGACTGCGCCGAGAACTCAAGGCATGTCGCGCGGGATTCTGAGGATTCCGTTGCGGCCGGCGGTGACGTGTCGATGAGTCGCGCGAGGCCAGCAGCCATCGACTCGATGAATAGGTTGGCGCGTGGATCTCGCGGCGCGGCGACCGGCGCCGAGGTCGGTTTCCGGGGCATGGGATGGGGCTCCGAAGTGATGGAGGCTCACCCCAACCCCTCTGCAAACCAGCGGGTTCTGTCGCGCGGGATGCACAACGAAGCGAGTCCTCTGACCCCGCGGGCGTGTACGCCCAATCGGGCGGACCAGGCTTCTCGAATTCCGGAGGGAGCGGGACGGGCCCGAGCATCTCGGTCTTGTCGAGTTCAGCGTCGGGCGAATCGAGAAGCGGAGACAGGTCGAGCGGGTCCCGGTAATTGCGTTTACGAGGGCGACCATCGGAAGCCCCCTCATCTCTCGCCAGCAATCGCTGACCACAACCGAACTTGCGCTCGACGAGAAGTCGGGCAGACTGGCGACTTGACGACCCAGCCCAGTATCCCATCTACTATAGCGGCTTGAATACCGAGCTCACGATGCTCCCGCCACTAGACGACGAACAAGTGCCGCTCTTGGTGCGGCGACTCCGAACGCGCATGGGGCTCACGCAAGAGCAGTTCGCGCAAGCGGTCGGTGTCGCATTTAGCACGGTCAACCAGTGGGAGAACGGGCGCCGACGACCTCAGCCATATCTTCTCAAGAGGCTTCTGGAGATGGAGCAGAGCCTCGGCCCAGGGAACGCCGAGTGACAAGTTGGAATCCACCTCGAGTTGGCGTTAGATCGTGGAAGGGCGGGTCGGCCCCGTCTCGCCCTGTGGCCGTAGAGCTCTGCTGTGGAATGGGCGCGATAGGCATCGGTCTGCGTGCTCTTGGATTCGAAATCGCGCGCGCCTACGACGCATGGGACTCAGCAGTATCGGTCTACAACCACAATGCCCCAGAACCAGTCGCTTCATGCTGTGATCTCCTTACGGATGCGGGGCACAAGCGAGTGACCGCAGAGTGCCGGCGAGTCGGCGACCTGGAACTTCTCGCCGCCGGCCCGCCCTGCAAGGGGTTTAGCCAACTCGTCAACGGGCGGCAGCATTCTGCGAACCCGCACAATCGAGTCCTCAATGCAATCCCCAAGTACGTCGCCAGTCTGAAGCCGAGGCTGGTTCTCATCGAGAACGTACCTGACCTCGTAAGACATGCCGGCGGCCGCACTCTCACACGGCTGATCAATCGCCTGCATTCACCAGGACCACGAGGGCTGCACTATCGCGTTGACTCTCATGTTTACGATGCGTCGCTCTTTGGGACTCCACAAGCACGACGACGCCTTCTGATCCTTGCGGTGCGAGAGGGAGACGACACGCTGCCCGCCCCCGGACCAGACGTCACGCCGCTCTACTCGGCTCTTCGACATGGTGGCGAGATTCCACGCGCTTTGCGCGAGTACGTTCGGATTCTGAATGACAAACAGGACGCTCGCATGGTGTCCGCGGCTCAGGCGCTTTCGGATCTTCCGCAACTGGGTGCCGGCGAGAGTGATGAGACTCGGCCGTATTCATCTAAACCCAGGACGGCATACCAGCGGCTGATGCGGCGAGGCTCTCCAAGGCTCCTTTCCGACACTCGAACGCCAGCGATACGAAACGAGACCGCGAGCCGGCTCCGACACATTCCGCCAGGCGGGTGCGCCCGCTACATTCCCAAACGCTACCTCAATGGATTGGCGCGTCGGTTTGGATCGGCGTACCGGCGGCTCCATCCCGATGCGCCGTCGACCGCCCTATCGACTAAGTACGACTGTGTGTACCACTTCGGTCAGGAGCGATCGCTGTCCGTGCGGGAGTACGCGAGGATCCAGGGAATCCCTGACTTCGTCGTATTCCCCCAGGCGCTGGCCTGTCGGCGCAGCGCGTACGAGATGATCGGCAACTCAGTTCCGCCTCTCCTAGTTCACACCATACTCCGCGAAGCACTCAGCGGTGATGGAGCACGTCGTTGTGACTCAATGAGGACCTAGCCAGTGGGTCGTTCGATCCGATTTCAACTTCCGCGTGGCGCCCGCGAGACACTTCACTCGCTCGAGGCTGTTCTTCATCGAACCTACGGCGCACCGGAAGAGGATCTCGCCAACAAGCATGATCCGCTTGACGAGGCCGTGTACATCATCTTGAGCTTCCAGACTGACCTCAGCCGAGTCACACGCGTTTGGGCAGACCTGCCACGGACATTCCCATCATGGTCGGATCTGGAATGCGCGCCTTTGAGTCGCGTCGCTCGAGTCCTCCACGATGGCGGGCTACACGAGCAGAAGGCGAGGACTATCCGGCAGCTGCTCAAGGCCATTCGAGCCCACACGGGGTCGCTCTCCCTAGACGCACTCCACTCGATGACGGATGCTGATGCAGAGGCCTTCCTAACTCGACTACCCGGATTGTCCTGGAAGGGCGCACGTTGCGTTCTTCTTTACAGTCTCGATCGTGCAGCGTTCCCCGTCGACAGCAATACGTTCCGTATCTTCCACCGTGCTGGCATCATCGCCAGAAGCGCCATCTATCGGCGCAAGACGCTTCACGATGGCTTGCAGAACGCTGTGGCTCCGCAACATAGAAGGCGGTTCCACGTAAACCTTGTGGTCCATGGCCAGCGAACTTGCCTGCCCAAGACTCCGTGTTGCCCGACCTGTCCGGCACGACGTTTCTGTGCGATGCGCGGCGTGCCCACAGGCGCACGCGCTGTGAGCGTGGCGTGTCATGCTGACGCACCGGCAAGGTGGCTGGTATGACTACGGCGGTTGTGATACTCGCGGCACTCGCACTGATGACTGCAGCTGCGATCGTGCTGCTCAGAATACGGCAGCGCTCCGACGCCCGGCCACCCACTATCCAGGATCCCGTTCCGACGCCACACGCGAATGAGCCAGTTGACGTCACTGACGATCAACCACCGTTGGAGGCGATGTCCCCTGTTGAGGCACCCGACGAGTCATCGCGTGAAAGCGAATCTGATGCCGCCGGTACGCACACCTCCGAGGAGGACATCGCCGACTCACGGAGCACGGATACTCACGTGGACTCGACTCCACAGATCAACGACACGGCGATCGTGGTTCGGCCAACTTCCGAGGATGTCGCAGCCAGCGCCGCCGTCGTGGTTGAGTCGTCAGTCGAACCACGATCCGCTCAGCACGTCGAGGAGGCCGTGCCTCACGCGGACGAGGACCTCACTCGTGAACAGCAGCCCCTGCTGGACCCGACGACCCGTACGTCACCAGCAGACAGTCCGGACCTGGACTCGGCTTCAGAAGTCGACGACCCAGACCAGGAAGCGGCGAGAGTACTGGAGCCAGGGCAACCCGTTCATGCGGCCGCAGCAGATGTTTCCTCCCGCTCGCCGACTGACGCACCTTCGGCTGCGTCATCTGAGGAGGCGGCACTCACGCCTGTTGTTGGCGCAGCGACTTCGGAGGCAGGGGAGTGTTCGCCACGGGAATGCAACGAGACAGGTCAGGGCGGAGACAACGTCGCGGCCGATCCAGACGCTCCGGTGTCGAATGATCTCGAAGATCCTCCAATGAGCAGTGATGCACCGGTGGCCTCAGCAGTGCCAGCGCCGCCCCCCGCAGCCTCAAAGGACGACTCGCGAACGCAACCGCAACCAAGGCAATACCGAGGGCTCACACGCCCGAAGCCGCGAGGCAAGCGCAACGATACGCCTTCTGACCGTGCCGCGGTCAACACTCCTCCCTCCCGGCGTTCACGGGCCCTTCCCATCGAGGTTCGACTGCGTTTCGATCGTGGGGGTTTCTGTGCGGTGTCGCTAGTTGCCAAGCGGACCACTGAGTTGCCTGAGACTCTCACCGTCTCGACAGCAAGCGGTGAGCTCGATCTCTGTGGCATGCAGGAAGAGTGGTATCAGGACGTCTTCCCTGAGGATATGCCAAGCACTCTGCACGACGGCGTCGTGTGGACCACGGACGAATACAACTGGTCACTAAGCGGGCGCGACCTTTTCGTTCTTGCCTCGCGAGCAGACATTAGCGGATACGTGTCGCAACCTTGCCTCGCTCTTGGTCGCGAGCATGTCGTCCTGTGCAGCGAGACGATCAGAGAAGCGGTCGAGATGGCACTAGCGGCAACAGGTGCTGATCCGAGTGTCGTTATCGATGCATCCCTGGGAACACCGCCGGGGTGGATCGCCTACCAGCGAGTCGTTCCGACGGTCTCTGTCCATCCCGTTGATGGACCGGATCTACTCAATGCACTTCGCCCATTGCCCGAAATCGAACTCAGCCTTGAGGGTGGCGTTCCGCTTGCGTACGCAAGTTGGATCGAGGGACACCCTCCCGCGATTCGCGTCTACGGCGATCCCGAGCACGCCGTCGAAGTGTACATCGACGGTGCCCTTGCACATTGTGGCAGCGATCGCGAATACCAGTCACCGGGCTGGGACGTAGTTGGATCACACTCGGTAGTCTGTGCGGGGAGAACGAGGTCCTACTCGATCGTTCCATTCGACGGTTCTTGGTCTTGGTGGGACGCGTATTCCTTCGCCGCCAACGGACATACGAGCCGGCGGCTGTCAGTTTGCGGGCCGATCGTTCGAGCCGACTTCTCCGGGCAGGGGCCTGCGGTCCGTACTGTTACTGTTCCCGAAACCAACCCTATCTTGGTGGGCGCTGCGCCGGGGCAGCATGCTCTTGGGATCCAAGCATCCACGGTCATTGGCGCTAAGTGCGTAGCATCACCGGGGTTCTCACCAGTCTGGGCACTGCCGAGCAACCCACTGCACTGCTCCAAGATAACAGCGTGCATTCGGCTGCTGACGCATATAGCCCCGCAGCTTCTCTCAGCTGATGACT
The DNA here is from genome assembly GCA_965227335.1 of Phycisphaerales bacterium. GTDB lineage: Bacteria > Planctomycetota > Phycisphaerae > Phycisphaerales > SM1A02 > CBDDFV01. The sequence goes on along the minus strand of CBDDFV010000009.1, from coordinate 28,999 downwards.
TTCGCGCTGTGCGTCGCGCACGAGACTCGGCAATCGACTCGTGGTGCCAGATAATCCTTAACTCTAGTAGAAAGGGACTCCGGCTCGAGCCAGATACGCAATCGGCTCGCTACCTGTGGTCATCATATACGCGACTTGCTCGCCGCATTTGGAGGAGTCGCAAGTGATCGGCGATGATCTTCTGTTGTGGGTGTCTGCTCGCGGAAGCGGCTCGTGGCCCCAGTTTCGCGCAGCTGTTGAGCGATTCCACATGAACAACTCAGACGAGCGCGACAACGCGGAGGAGTTCGAGTTCGGGACGGGTGACTTGCCCGTGTATCAAGCCGTTCGCCTTGGGCTTCAGCGGCTCGGACACGTTGAGTTTTTCTCATCAACCGCTGGAGCGGACTGGCGAGTGGTCCCTGCTGCGATGGCGATCAATAGAGTGAACGACACTTCATTCGTTGGGATACTGTGCGGCGCGCGCCCCCCGGACCTCCGGCAACACCTCAACGCCTCAAACAAGCTCGCTTCATGGGATGCAACGGAGCAATCCGGACTACCGGATCGGATTCGGGTCTTCGCCTCGAGTGCTGATGAACTCACCGATGTCGCTACTTCGCTCTCATTCTTGTCGCAGCTAGACGCACCAGAATCGCTCTTGGCTGCCATCCCGCCGGTGGATGATGCTCGCAGTCGAGTCCCTGCGGAACCACCGCTAACGCCAGGATGGGACATTCATCGGTTCTCCCCGGAGTCACTAAGTTGGAAGGTCGCTGATGCTGGCGACCTGACGCGCGTGCGAACGGGCCTGTTCCGCCTCCGCATGAGATTCCAGCAGTTCTACTTCTTGAAGTGGCACCGGCGGTTCTTCTCCACTCATGTCCAAGTTGGGAAGTACGCGGTGCTCCACGACCGACGGATACGCCGGCTGGTGGAGTTCTCCCCTCATTCACACACACTATCGGTGCCTGTCACCTGCAGGCCGCCACTGCTCGTGGAGAGAGCGCTTGTGCTGTGTTCTGGTTGCCTGCCCACGCTGGTTCCGGGTTCCGCCCGTCTTCAATACTCGTGTGTCTCGAGGTCGGTCGCTCGACTCGCTTCGGGACTACTGAGGCAGGAGTTGCAGATCCGATGAGCAACGCAATCCGGTTGTTCGAGAACTTGAAGGACATGTACCTCAGGTATCTCGATAGCCCCTTCGATCTCCGCTACGACGATCTGACGCTTGAACGGCGGGCCTTGCTCGATCATGACGGTCGCATCTATCGCCACCCGCTTGTTGAGCCCGTTCCTGCGTATCGATCGTCCAATGAGTCGTTCTCGCAAGCGGTGCAGTCACTTCTTGGGAGTAGATGGCAACCGGATGAGATTACAGATGCAGCCGAGTTTGTTGCTGCGGGGCTGTTTCCGTCTCACCTCGCTCTCTACCAGCATCAGCGTGACGTATTCGAAGAGGTTGTCGTGAATGGTCATGACGCCGTTGTCACGACTGGCACCGGCTCTGGGAAGACAGAGTGCTTCCTCTTGCCGGTTGTCGCTTCACTCCTCCGGGAATCTCGGTCGTGGACAGCGCCCGGTCCCCGCCCGCCTGAGTGGGACTGGTGGAGGCACTACACGATGCAGGGCACGCGCCGGCGCTGGGCACCGATAGTCTCCCAACGTAGCCACGAGTCTCGTCCCGCCGCAATGCGCGCTCTCATTCTCTATCCCCTCAATGCTCTTGTCGAGGATCAGCTCGCCCGCCTTCGTGAAGCACTCGACAGCGACGCTGCTCGCGCGTGGTTGACGGCTAACCGTCATGGCAACCTGCTCTACTTCGGGCGCTACACCGGACGCACTCCCGTGTCGGGCGACAGGAATAGCTCCAACACCGGGCGACTCCGCAACGAGCTGCGTAGCATCGATCAGGATGCCCAAGCAGTTGCAGGAAGTGCGGCCGAGCGATTCTTCCAGAGAGTCGACGGCGCTGAGATGTGGTCTCGATGGGACATGCAAGATGCGCCTCCCGATCTCCTGATCACGAACTACTCAATGCTCAACATCATGCTGATGCGAGCCATTGAGGAACCAGTATTCTCGCAAACGCGGCAGTGGTTGGCGGCGTCTGATGAACACGTCTTCTACCTGGTGGTCGATGAGCTGCACACGTACCGGGGGACACCGGGCACTGAAGTAGCGTATCTCCTGCGAGCGTTCTTGGACCGGCTCGGACTTAGCCCGGATTCGAATCAGCTGCGGATTATCTCGTCGAGCGCCTCATTGGAAAGTGGTGCTGCAGGCCTCGATTACCTCGAGCAGTTCTTCGGACGGGACCGTGCCAGATTCAGAGTGAAGGGCGGAACAGGCTACATCGTCCCGCCAAACGCGGGAGCTACGGGAGCGCTAACTGGACACGCGCCTGCATTCAGAGCCTTTGGACAGGCGATTCGTACCGTCGGCCCGCAGGCGCTCGGCCAGTCAACGACCGCGCTTCACACTGCCCTGGGGGCGCCCGCCGTCCCCGCGAACACAGATGCTCATCAAGTCCTCGACGTTGCTCTAAGGGCGGTGCACGCGCCTGATGCGCTTCGGCTCGCCTGCACTGTGTCGAACCAACTTGTGCCCAAGACGCCAAATGAGTTGGCCACCGCGCTCTTCCCCGGTGCACCCGCTGAACAAGCATTCGGAGCAGTCGATGGTCTATTGACCGCTCTGTCCTTCGCCAGGGGAAGTTCCGGGGCAGCGCCACTTCCAATGCGCGTGCACCTGATGCTGCGGAATCTCCAAGGCTTGTGGATCTGCACAGATCCTGCTTGCAATCAGGCTCCGGCGCGCACCGGAGCATGTCCGGCCGGTGCGCTACACTATGTACCGACGCTGACATGTCAGTGTGGATCGCGAATCCTCGAACTGCTGTATTGTGAGGCGTGCGGGGAGCTACTACTGGGTGGGTATCGACGAGAGACCGGCAATCCCAACGAGTGGTTCCTGAGTCCAGATCATCCCAATCTGGAAGCCGCCCCAGACCTGACGTCGTTCGATCGTGACTACGATCGATACGCCGTGTTCTGGCCCGCGGCTGCCGGCCAAACACCTGCAACGCCTCGATGGACCCAGCATGGGGTCAGCCGTCGTTGGAGCAGGGCAACGCTCGATCCAGTTGATGGCAGCGTTGCCGTCGGCGCACAAGGGAACGGAATCCCAGGGTACCTGTACTACGTTCCACCGGTGCACGGCGCCAACCCACCAGCTGCACCTGAGGGGAGAGAGGCATACCCGGCGATTTGCCCTCGATGCGATGCCGATTGGCGGCGGCGCGACCAGATTCCCTCGCCAATCCGCACGCAGCGTACGGGCTTTCAGAAGATCGCGCAGGTGCTATCCGATTGCCTTCTGCGTGATCTATCGGAGCCTCCGTTGTCTACGGATCGGAAGCTCGTGGTCTTCTCTGACAGCCGCCAGGACGCAGCAAAGTTGTCGGCTGGTGTGCGCTTCTCACACTATCGCGATTCGCTACGCCAAGCGCTTACGACAGCATTGGGCCAGCAGGCGATTGGGCCACTGTCCTTCGATGCACAGTGTCAGGGGCATGTCCTGCCGCCGGAGCAACAAGCGGCGGCAGCGGAGTTTGCCAGTTCACACCCCGCCGATGCAACGCCAATCGCAATGGCAGCCAATCCCGCTACCGCAGGTCTCCCTTGTGCCGGTTATCCGGGATCAACGAATCAACAGGCCGCTCAACGGATTCTTCAACGCGCAGCGGCCGGGCCGTTTCGCATTACACAAATTGGTCACGGGGCTGCGACAACGCTTCTCTCTGTTGGAATGAATCCAGCTGGCTACACGAAGGACGTCCTCTGGACTGATTCAGCCACGCGTAGTGGTGATTGGCGCACACTGTACAACTGGCCGCTAGGCGCAACGCCCACCCCAAGACCAGATACTCAGCTCACACTCGAACAACAGCGCCATTTGACTCGCATTCACAACCGCTCACTCGTTGAACTCATGGATATCGTCTTCGCCTCTGGTCGGCGAAGCGTCGAGTCTCTCCTGCTTGCTCTGCCTACGGCCGATCGCATCTCGTCCGCCGCACCCAGCCAGGCGGTTCAGGAAGGCGCCGATGGAGCTATCGCTCTGTTCGGTTCCCGAAAACGCCTCTCGAGCCACGCGAGCACGTCCCTCAACGGACCGCCAGGCTATGTTGCTGCATACCTTGCCGCGGTCGCCGGCCAGCACGGCTTGAATCCGAACGGATTCACCACTGATGTAATCGACTACTTGGTTGCTAGTGGCTGCCTCGACGCTGCCCACTTCTATTTGAACGTGCCGTCGCTGTGCCTACTGCCGCCACCGGCTTCCTTCTTCGAGTGCACACAGTGTCGCCGACTTCGACTCAATCCATCTGGAGGGCTCTGCCCGGAGTGCCTCGCGCCGCTCGGCCCCGCACAACCGACTGCATCTGCTCACGCGTCGCCGGACTACTACTCTTTCCTAGCGATACACGCGGGCGATCTGTTTCGACTCAATTGTGAAGAGCTCACGGGTCAGACAAACAAATCAGATGCCCGTAGGCGGCAGCGATTATTCCAAGACATATGCCTGCCCGCGCCCACGGAGAACTCCTTGGCAGATCCTGTGGATCTACTCAGCGTAACAACGACGATGGAGGCGGGTGTCGATATTGGACTGCTTATGGCCGTGATGATGGCGAACATGCCACCGATGCGCTTCAACTATCAGCAGCGAGTCGGACGAGCGGGACGGCGTGGTGCTGGGCTGTCAGTGGCACTTACGCTCTGCCGTGGTCGCAGTCACGATGACTATTACTTTCAGCGACCACAGAGAATCACGTCCGATCCACCGCCGCAGCCATACGTGGATCTTCGGCGCGACAGCATCATGAAGCGGGTGCTCTCTAAGGAAATGTTGCGACAAGCGTTTGCAGCGCTCGGATTGCCCACCGGCTCTGGCGATAGCGTCCATGGCGAGTTCGGGCAGACAGCCGACTGGAATGCGGCACCCGCGAACCTGCCTGCGGGCGCACCAGCCGGCACAACGACCGCACAGCTGGTCACAACCTGGTTACAGCAACATGCTGCCGAAGTGGGGCGTGTTTGTGATCGTCTCCTTGTGCATTGTGATCCGAGTCTAGTGAGCCAGCGGCAGGCCCTGATTGACTACTGCGTGCATCAACTGGCCGCCGACATCAGTCAAGTGACAGTCCATCCCCTGTACACGCAGACGGCGTTGAGCGAACGGCTCGCAAATGCGGGGATTCTGCCGATGTTCGGATTCCCGACTAGGACGAGATACCTGTTCCATGACCGGCCACATCGACCGTATCCATGGCCGCCGGATGACGTGGTTGATAGAGAGTTGGATATTGCTATCAGCCAATTTGCACCGGGAGCGGAAACGGTCAAGGACGGCCTGGTTCACACGGCGATTGGCGTCGTCGACTATCGCCCGCAGGGGAACAACACGGTTGAGGCACCGAATCCTCTGGGACCGCCGATCCCTCTTGGAGTCTGCTCGGCTTGTCAAGCGGTTGATGGGTCACAACCACCTCCCGCGAACTGCACAGTCTGCGGTGCAACACAGCAACAAGATCCAGGATACAGAATCACCAACGTATCTCAGCCGGCGGGATTCCGCACTTGGTTCGGCAGCAGTCGTGATTTCGACGGGGTGTTTGAATGGACCCCTCGCGCATCACGACCGAAGATGGGGATCACGCCGCTTCCGATGACACCACGAGCGAACTTCGAGGTGTGGGCAGACGAAGAGACCGTCTACGTCATCAATGATAACGACGGGAATCTCTTCGAGTTCGAAAAACTCGCGCAAGGTGAGACGTGGGCAACACGGCGCGCGCTTGAGAGCGTAGATGTTGCCAACCCACCGATTGATGCTGCGACCGCCAGTGACCCGCGAGCACTAGGATCGATGAAGCAGACCGATGTGATGGTGATGGGTCTCCGCGATTGGCCAGTTGGTCTGAGAAGATCTCCAGCCGGCGACCAGGGTCTTGGCGTGCGCGCGGCGCTTTGGTCGTTCGGATTCCTGCTTCGGCGAGCCGCGGCGGACCGACTCGATGTGCATGAGCGAGAGCTGAAGGTCGGACTGCGAACGCTTCGAGACGCCGCCGGCGACATCATCGGTCAAGTGTTCGTCTCTGACAGCCTGGAGAACGGTGCTGGTTACGCGTCGCTATTGGGCTCGCCTATCGAAACAGAGTCCCTCTTGCAGTACGTGACCGGCCAGTCCAGCCCGACGTTCTATGGATTCCTTGTTAGTCAACAGCACGCTGGCCCCGGACCGCACGCTTGTACTACATCGTGCCCTGACTGCCTGCGTGATTTCAGTAACCTGCCCTATCACAGCATCCTCGATTGGCGACTCGGCCTCGATCTGGCCCGACTCGCTCTTGGGTCCACCGCGCCAATCGACTTTACGGTGCCGTATTGGCACGGTGTTGATGCTGCGGCGGCGGCACCCTATTTCGCTGCCATGCCCGGCTGGAACCATACGACGATCACGGGACTACAAGCCGGGCAGCGGGGCAATGTCGTGGAGATCATCACTCACCCACTTTGGGAGTGCGATCCAAACGGTCTCGGCCCGCAGCTCGCGGCCGCGTATGCGCAGGCCGCTGCTGGAGGCAACGAGGTTCGTTTCAAGTCCGTCTTCGAACTGCTAAGGAGGCCGTTCTGAGCTGTGCCGGCCAGTACCGAAATCACCGTTCGACCGATCGCGGCAGTAAGCCCGACGCTCGCGGACTCCCTCCGTGTGTGCAAGCTCCGTGCTGGCTTCGCTCGCGCGGCAAACGCGAGGCAATTCGTGCTAGGCAGCCCGAAGGCATGGCTCGGAATTGCATATCACGCCGTCATGGAGGCCGCTGGACAGCACGGCGGTAGTGATGGGATCGACGCGGTCATCGAGTCTGCTTGGCAGCGCGCAGTCGACCGTGCCTACGAGCAAGCACGCCAGCACCCGCTGAATAAGCGCTGGGGGCGGCCCGAGACATGGCCGGGATACTACATGATCGCAGCTATGGCTCGCGTGCGAGGGCGTGAACTTGCCGATGCGTCGCCCCGACCTGTGGGGAGTCCCGCATCGCGATCACACTCTGGTCAGCGACGCGATGCTCGCGAACAGCGGCTCACCGCCGCTGGTGGCAAGCTGGTCGGACAACCGGACGTCATTCGAGAAGACGAGATCGTTGACTTCAAGAGTGGAGCGGTGCACGAAGACGGTGATCCTGAACGAGCACGTGCGGCCTATGTTCGGCAGCTTCATGTGTACGCATACTTGGTACGTGAGGCGACGGGTTCTTGCCCAAGCAAAGGCGTATTGATCCCGATGGTGGGAAGTCCGATCGAGGTACAGATCGAATCTGAGGTGTGCGATCGAGAAGCCGAGCACGCACTCGGCCTACTGGATGAATACAACGGGCTCCTCGCGAATGGCGCCAGCATGGATGCGCTCGCCGACCCATCCGCAACGACCTGCCGCTGGTGTCCCTATAAGTGTCTCTGTGAGCCATTCTGGGCAGCCGTTGCCCCTGATTGGGGTGAGGAACTCGGAGCCGGAGCAATGAAGGGAGTTGTGGACGCCCCTCCGACATCCACGCATGCTGGTACCGCGATAGCGGTTCCGATTCGTGTTACAGCTGGAACCGTTCCAAGTGCATCGACACAAGAACTCTCACCACTGAATCCGAGCATTCACTCGGCTTGCGACGGTCTCTGCGAAGGTGATGCGCTTCGAGTTACGGGCTTGATCCGAAGACCAGACGACACCATGCGCGCATCGTTGCAGACGGTCATCGTGAGAGATAGCGCACTCCCCCCAATCGAGTTCCGAGACCAGTAGGCCCATGGACTGGGTATTCATCGGTGCGAAAAGAATCGGCTACCGGCCAGGAGACGGTCCGGCCCTTGAGCCCGTCATGATCGGGAATCGAACTGTATGCGGCCATCCACCCCGAACCCGACCCTCCGGTAAACCGAGAGCCCGGACTCTCGCCCGTCGCGCGAGAGTTGGGGCGCGAGTGCCGCCGGAATCGAGCGGTTCGGTTCGGGGTTCCATACCAGCCGCCCAAGCGCGAGAGCGCCCGCCATCCGGCCAACCTCCCGCGACGTTGGCCCGAAGGCCGATTCCGGCGCGGCGTCGTCACGGTCGCTCTGTAAACCGACAGGCCCGCGTCGCTTGGACACGGGCCTGGAAAGCTCCCCCACCTGGACTCGAACCAGGGACCTAGCGGTTAACAGCCGCTCGCTCTACCAACTGAGCTACAGGGGATTCGTGCGATCCGGAAGGATATCGCGAATCCACCCGCAGTCAAGTATCCCGATCCACGCCCCGCGTCGAAATCCGCCCGCACGATTCCTCCATCCCGCGTCGTCGGACGTCCGATAGAACTCCTGCCATGACCCCGCTCCCCCACGCCATCGCCTTCGAACCCACCGACGACGTCGTGCCCCCCGACGCCGCCCTCGCCATCGTCGTCGGGGCCCACCCCCGGGCCGAAGCCGCTCACCGCGGACTCGCCTACGGACTCGCCGCCGTCTGCCTCGATCGCATCGCCGAACACTGGCCCGAATCCAACCTCCGGCCCGCCGTCTGCGCCGACCTCTGGCACCTCAATGACGACGCGTGGCGCCTTCGCCCCACCATCGCCATCGGCGACCCCGAAGCCAACGCCACCACCGCCTTCCTCGCCAGCCGCCTCGAACCCGCCCTCGTCTTCGACGACCGCTATCGCATCCACGTCGACCTCGAACAGGCCGAACTCCGGGCGTGCATCTGGGGCGCCGACGCCGCAACCACCGCCCTCGCCGTGGAACAGTTCGTCGACCGCTATCTCGACGACTTCCTCAGCGCGGCGACCGCCGGCTGAAAACTCCACCCGGTTTCGCCAGACCACGTATATTGACACGTGACATGATGAGGCGGCGCCGGTGAGTCCGAGAGGGGGCGGAGTCCGGCGGACTCTCTCTGCGTCGCCTTCGACCTCTCCCGTCAGGCGGACTCCGCTTCCGAGGAGGAAATCTCATGTTCCCGATGACTTCGCGACAGCGCCGCGCGACGCGGCGGACGGCCGCGCTCGTGGCGATCACCGCCGCGCTCGCTCCTGCTGCCCTCGCCCAGAACATCCTCGTCTTCGCTCCGGAAGGCGGCGTTCGACTGGTCGACTCGATCCACAGCCCACGCGTCACCCGCGACCAACCGCAACCCAACGAGATCCGGATCCATGACCGGCGCAGCGTCGCCGTGGGTGAGTTCGACCGACAGAACCCCGGCGATGAAATCGCCGTCGCGAACCCGGAGGACGGCTCGATCACGATCTACCGCTGGGAGCTCAAGTCCCGTTCGGCCGACCCGGACGAACTCGGCGTCGCCACCCGAAAACTCACCTCCTTCGGCCCCGGCCTGTTCCGCAAGAAAGATACGCTGACCGCCGGACGCTTCATCCAGACCCCGTCCGGCCTCGACCAGATCATGGTCGGCGACGTGCGGGCCCAGGTCATCCGCCTGTACGAGCCGGGACAAACGACGCCGATTCAGGTCATCGACGCCAGCGGCGGCAAAGCGAAACTGGACGGCGGCGACTGCATCGCGGCGGGCGACCTGTACGAAGGCGCGCTCGACGAGATCATCGTCTGTGAAGACAGCTCAGCCTGGGTCGACATCTACTCGCGCAGCGGCTCCTCCACCCCCAACCGACGGTCCGTTCAACTCAAGGGGCGAGGCACGTATGACAAAGGCGACCATGTCGTCATCGCGAATGTCATGGCGGGTCGACAGAAGGCCCAGGTCCTGATCATCGAGGATGACAATCCCGAGCGGGAAACGCGGCGACAGCCTCGCAGCGTCATGCCCGGCGAGTTCCCCGTGGAAGGCGGCTGGCTCGAAGCATTCTCCCTCGAAGGCGCGATCGCCCCGAACGGCAGGTACGCACCCGCCGCCGCCTTCGAATTGCGATTCGAATTCGACCCGAACGACATGCTCGGCTTCGTGAACACCGCGTATCGTCTGCCCGATCCCCCGCTTCCGTCCGGCTGGACGCCGGCGCCCGGCGTCGCACGTGTCGATTCCTTCGTCCCGACCCCACCCGCGGACGCCCCGGATCGCGACATCGCCGGGGCGTGGAAGAACGGACCGAATCAGTATGCGACCGAGTGGTTCCAGCTCAATGTCATGCAGGAAGTGTCCTGGTCCGCCAACCCCCAGGGCCTGCCGCAGGACGGGAACGACTTTCTCGTGATCCGTGAGGATGGCGCGCGGTTCATGTTCTCAGACGATGTCTTCGTCGAAACCAGCGGCGTCTTCACGTTACCGCCGGGCCGGTATCGCATCCACATCACGCAGGCGCGGATGGGCGACGGCGTCTACAGCATCACCTACACGCCCTGAGTCCCTCGCGGTCGGAAAAACACGCGACCGGGCGCCGCATACCGGCGCCCGGTATCGCATGGTGGAGGAAATAACGCATCGGAGCCGCCGCGCCATGTCCATCCTCGACCGCCCCTTCCTCTGGATCCGCAACGGCGCCCTCTGCTACCGCTTCACGCTCTTCATCCGGATCCTGCTCGCCGCGGGGTTCATCCCGACCGGGATGGTCAAGCTGCTCGGCCGACGCTTCACCACCATGGGCGTCGACACCCCGATCGGGGCGTTCTTCGAAGCGATGTACCAGACCGGCGTCTTCTGGCGGTTCATCGGACTCACCCAGGTCGTCGCGGGCGTCCTGCTGCTGATCCCGCGATTCGCCCACCTCGGCGCGGCGATCTTCCTCCCGGTCATGACGAGCATCTTCCTGATCACCGTCGGCCTGGGCTTCGGGGGGACCACCTTCATCACCGGCCCGATGCTCCTCGCCGTCCTCTGGCTCATCCTGTGGGACTACCACCGTTTCCGACCGCTGCTGACCGCCGCGCCGTTCGACCACCCCGTCCCCCAGCCGCGCCTGGACCCGTGGGAGTTCGCCGGTTTCGCGACGTTCGCCCTCTGCCTGATCGCCTTCTTCGGGGCGACGCGCATCCTCGCGGTCGGACCGCTCGGCCCGGCGCTGATCGCGCTGGGCTTCGGCGCGGGTCTGTTCACGGCGGGTCGGTTTCTGTGGGTGTGGGCTCGCGCGCGTCGGACGCTGGCCACCGGCTGACCACAAGGCCTTTCGCCGGACGCCGCGGCGGATAACGACAACCGCCCCGGTCGAACCGGGGCGGTGAAGATCGAAACCATGGAAGCAGGCCCGGGGCCTTACTTCTTCTTGTCCTTCTTCGAGAAGTAGTTCCCCTGGAACTTCTTCTGGAACTTCTCGACGCGGCCGGCGGTGTCGACGAACGATGACTTGCCGGTGAAGAACGGGTGCGAGCCCGACCACACCTCGACGTTCATCTCCGGCACGGTCGCGCCCACGGTCATCACGTGCTCGCCACGGAAGAAGACCTTGCATTCCTGGTGATACTCGGGGTGAACGCCGTCCTTCATGACGCGGCTCCGAAGGCAAGAGGAGGTGGTGGAAGACGCGACGGCCGCCGGCTGAGCCCCGGGTCGACTGTCGCGAGCCGCGTAGTCTAGCCCCCCCCGCCCCCCGGTGCAACGCCTCCCGGGCCGCCAATCCCCACGTCCGGCCACGTGGTCCCGAATCGCCAATTTACGGATTCAATGACGACAACCCCCGTTTCCGCCGTATGGTAGAGCAGCGGATGAGCGTGACGGGGCTTCGACCCGGTCAACGTGCAGGCGGCCTGCGCGCCGACCCGGGACCGTCGGACTGGGCAGAATCGCCCACGACGACGGACTTCGAGGCAAGACTCGTTGTTTGATCAGTTTGATCGAAGGACTGCTGCTCATGACCGCTTCCGGCACTCTCACGCAACCTGAACGCCGACCGGCCTCTCCCGCGAGGCGGGGCTTCTCGGTGACCGAACTCCTCGTGGTGGTCGGGATCATCGTCCTCCTCATCGGCCTCCTGCTTCCGGCCCTCCGGAACGTCCGCACCCGGGCCAAGGCGACGACGACCCAGTCGACCATGAACTCGTTCGCCCAGGCGTGCGACACGTTCTTCCAGGATCACGGACGCTACCCCGGCCTGATCCCCGAACGCATCCTCGCCAATGTTCCCAACGTGATCAGCGGCACGGAGAACGCGCTGCTGGAACTGATGGGCGGGGCGGTGCGAGGCGACGCCCAAGGCTACGACGAACTCACCCCCGAGTACGCCCCCGCCACCGGCGGCTGGCTCGAGGTGGAGCTGGATTCCAGCACCCCCGTCGGCGTCTTCAAGATCTCACTTGGTCCAACGAGCGACGATGCTCCGCCTCTGGCGAACCGGCTCGGCGAAGGCCCGACCATCAACGGCCGTAAGTATCAGCCGTACTTCGCCCCGGGCTCGCGCGAACTCGCGCCGACCGCGCTGCGTACCGGACCTGACTTGGGTTCCGATCCGGTCGAGTTCGAGATTCCCGACTTACTCGATGCGTGGGGCCAGCCCATCATCTATGTCCGCCGCGCGGGGACCGGCATCGGCGCCCTCGTCGGCCAGCCGGGCGACAACCCGCCGCCGCAGTTCTATCGCGGCGCCATGCGGACCTATCTCGACGCCACCCAACTCGGCGACCTCGGCGAGGACCAGCTCAATCGCAGTCTCCTCAACCAGGGCTCCGATGTGGAGCAGGACGAGACCTTCGCCCAGATCCTGCGTCATCCCGCGCTGGGCGATCCGGACAACCCGCTCGCCACGGGCGAGGCCCGGGGCGGGTTCATCCTGATCTCCGCCGGACCCGACGGCATCTTCTTCTCGACCGAGGACGGCCCCGGCGACGCCGGCAGTCCCGTCACCCTCATCGTCGGCGAGTATCCGCCGACCATCGTCGACGAATACGACGACATCCGCGTCTTCGGCGGCGGGTGATGCACGCTGCTCCGGCCCACGCCCGACCGCCCGCGGAGGGAGGAACCCGACTCATGCGCACTGAACGCCAGCCGACCCGTCGACGACGCGGCTTCTCGTTGCTCGAACTCATGATCGCGGTCGCGATCCTCGCGATCCTTGTCGCCGTCACCATCGTCGCCACGACCCATGTCCGCGCCGCCGCTGAACAGACCGGCGTCCAGTCCGCCCTCCGCGGACTCGCCTTCGGGGTCCAGAGCTACGCGAACGAGAACGACCAGCGCATCATCCCGGGGTACCTCGGCGTCGAGGACGGCGATGATCTCGTCGACCTCTTCATGGTCGACCACCCCGCCCCCGGCGGCGGTGAACTGCTCAACGAAGACGCCCGCAGCTGGGTCTGGCGGCTCGCGCCGTATCTCGACGACAGCTGGGAGACCGCCTTCGAAGGCTACCCCAAGGACGCCAGGTCGCTCTTCAGCGCCGAAGTCGCCTCCGGCGTCTACGGACCGGGCAGCGGCGGCATGTTCGGCGGCGCGTCGGAGAGCCCGGCCATCGGCATGAACACCATCTTCGTCGGCGGGGACAACCGCGTCGGCGGGATGAACGTCCGCGATCGCAACCCCTGGAACAACCTCGGCCTTGAAGCGCTCGCCGCGACCCGCATGTCGCAGGTGCGCAACGCCGGACAACTCATCGTCTTCGCCCCGTCCGGACTTGCCGCAGACACGAACAGCGGCGACGAGGTCTACGCCGAGACCGACCTCTCGGTCCCGCGCGGCTTCTACGAGATCCGTCCGCCCTTCACCCTCTTCGACGGAACCAGCTGGACCAGCCAGCAGTGGCGGGTCGACGATGAAGGCCTCGTGGTCCGCACCGAAGCCGGCGAATACACCGACGGATGCGGCCTGCCGATCGATCGCGCCGGCACGCGTCAGCTCCCGGTCGTCCATCTCGACGGCTCCACCTCGACCGAAAACACCGGCGAACTCGGCGTCGACATGCGACGCTGGGCCCCCACCGAAGTCGGACGCACCCCCGTCGTGCAGGACGACGTCCTCCGCTGACCCCGGCCCGTCGAAGCCTCCCCCATCCCCCGTCGCCACGTGGGCGCCCGACCTCACCGCCCCCGCTGACGCGATCCTTGCGCCGGGGATGGTGGCCGAAGACGCCCGTCAGCGTTACGCTTGCCCGCTCGGGGCGGACCCCGGCCCCGAAACCGGCTATCGGACCCGGCCGAGCGGCGATTCCCGCGACCGCCGTCGAGTCGACGCCCGATCGCTCCGATGAAACTCACGCGGCCGCCCCGCGTCGCGTGCGCTGTCTCTTCCGGCCCCCGAAAGGCGTCATGAACTACACCCTGCCCCATCTCGACATGCTCGAATCCGAGGCGATCCACATCATGCGGGAGGTCGCCGCGGAGTTCGAACGTCCCGTCCTGCTGTTCTCCGGCGGCAAGGACTCGATCGTCATGCTGCGGCTCGCCGAGAAGGCCTTCCGGCCCGCCCGCTTCCCCTTCCCCCTCATGCACGTCGACACCGGCCATAACTTCGATGAGACGATCGAGTTCCGCGATCGACGCGCGGCGGAGCTGGGCGAGGAGCTGATCGTCCGCTCCGTCGAGGACTCGATCGCCCGGGGACGCGTCAAGGAGGAGACCGGTCCCGACGCGAGTCGCAACCGGCTGCAGACCACGACCCTGCTCGATGCGATCGAGGAGTTCAAGTTCGACGCCGCGTTCGGCGGCGCCCGTCGCGACGAGGAGAAGGCCCGGGCGAAGGAGCGGATCTTCTCGTTCCGCGACGACTTCGGCCAATGGGACCCGAAGAACCAGCGACCGGAGCCGTGGAACCTGTACAACGGCCGCATTCGCAAGGGCGAACACATGCGGGTGTTCCCGCTCTCGAACTGGACGGAGCTCGACGTCTGGCAGTACGTCGCCCGCGAGAACCTCGATATCCCCTCGATCTACTTCTCGCACGAACGGGACGTGCTGCATCGCGACGGGCTGCTGCTGCCCGATTCGCCCTTTGTCGTCAAACGCGACGGCGAGACCAGCGAACGCAAGGTGGTGCGATTCCGCACGGTCGGCGACATGACCTGCACCGCCGCGGTCGAATCGCCCGCCAACACCATCCAGGACATCATCGCCGAGGTCGCGATCGCCCGCCGCACCGAACGCGGCTCGCGGGTCGACGACAAGGTGTCCGAAGCCGCCATGGAAGACCGAAAACGAGAAGGCTACTTCTGATCTCGCGTCCCGCCGACGCGGTCCCGCCGACCTGCAGATGAACCAGGCAGATGAACCAGGCAGATGAAGAAGAACGACATGCTCGCCGACTCCGAAACCCGATCCGCCCCGCCGCCCGAGTCCGCCGCCGAACCCTTTGACCAGGCCGCGTACCTGGACATGGACCTCCTGCGGTTCCTGACCTGCGGCTCCGTCGACGACGGCAAGTCGACGCTGATCGGCCGCCTGCTCTACGACTCCAAGACCATCTTCGAGGACCAGCTCGAAGCCGTGCAGCGGGTCAGCAAGCAGCGGGGCGACGAGAACGTCAACCTCGCCCTCGTCACCGACGGCCTTCGCGCCGAACGCGAGCAGGGCATCACGATCGACGTCGCCTACCGCTACTTCGCGACGCCCCGACGCAAGTTCATCATCGCCGACACCCCCGGGCACGTGCAGTACACCCGCAACATGGTCACGGGCGCGAGCACCGCGAACCTCGCGATCATCCTCATCGACGCCCGCCACGGCGTGGTCGAACAGACGCGTCGCCACGCCTTCATCTGCTCGCTCATGCGGGTGCCGCACATGGTCGTGTGCGTCAACAAGATGGATCTCGTCGACTGGGATCAGCTCGTCTTCGACAACATCGTGCGCGAGTTCAACGACTTCGCCGCGAAACTCGAGATCACCGACGTCACGCCCATCCCGATCAGCGCGCTGCAGGGCGACAACGTCGTCACCCGCTCCACCCACATGCCGTGGTTCGAAGGACCCGCCCTGCTCCACCACCTCGAGCACGTGCACATCTCCTCCGATCGCAACCTCATCGACTGCCGCTTCCCCGTGCAGTGGATCATCCGTCCCCATTCCGACGACCATCACGACTACCGCGGCTACGCGGGCGAAGTCGCGGCGGGGGTCTTCCGCACCGGCGATGAGATCATGGCCCTCCCGTCCGGATTCACCTCCACCGTCCGGTCGATCGAGACGCTCGACGGCCCGATCGAGCAGGCGTTCCCCCCGATGTCGGTGACCATCCGGCTCGAGGACAACATCGACGTCTCGCGCGGCGACATGCTCTGCCGGCCCAACAACCGGCCCCACGTCGGACAGGACATCGACGCCATGGTCGTCTGGATGACCGACGAGCCGCTCCGCCCCCGGATCAAGTACGCCATCAAGCACACCACCCGGTCGGCCCGCTGCATGATCCAGGACATCCGCTACCGGCTGAACATCCACACGCTCCATCGCGAGCCGGACGCGGAGCAACTCGACCTCAATGAGATCGGACGCGTCAGCCTGCGGACGACGACGCCGCTCCTGTACGACGAGTACCGGCGCAGCCGCGTCACCGGCAGCTTCATCATCATCGACGAGTCGACCAATAACACGATCGGCGTCGGAATGATCCTGCCGCCTCGCGACTGAGTCGAACCCGCGCCGGCGGCGGCCCGTACCAGTGCGGTCCCCGACGCCCCCGCCCCGGATCCGCACCCATGCCCTCAGCGCCGACCGAGACCGCCGCTCCGCTCTACGTGGACCTCGACGGGACGCTGACGCGCAGCGACACCCTGTGGGAATCGTTCGCCCAGGCCCTGCGTCGACGGCCCGTGAATACGGCCCTCCTCACGCCGGTCGTGCTGGCGAAGGGTCGACCCGCCCTCAAGCAGTGGCTCGCCGCCCGGGGTCCCGTCGACGCCGCGCTGCTGCCGTACAGCGAGGACGTGCTCGCCCTGATTCGCGCGGCCCGGTCCGACGGGCGACGCGTCGTGCTCGCCACCGCCGCCGACGTCCGGCTCGCCCACGCGATCGCCGATCACCTCCAACTCTTCGACGACGTCCTCGCCTCCGACGGCGACCGGAATCTCAAGGCGCACCGCAAGCTCGAGGCGATCCGGACGGACGCCGGCGGCGTGTTTGACTACGTCGGCGACAGCGCGGCGGACGAGTCGATCTGGGCGGCCGCCCGTCACGCGTATCGCGTCGGCGGCGCGGACGACGACCGCTTCGAAGCGGTGCTGCCCCGCCCGCGGACGGCCCGAAGCCTCTGGCGGGCGATGCGTCCGCACCAGTGGGCGAAGAACCTCCTCGTCGTCGCCCCCCTGCTGCTGGCCCACGAACTGACTGATCCGGCGAAATGGCTCGCCGTCACCGCCGCGTTCGTGGCGATGTGCGTCTGCGCCTCGTCCGTCTACCTCGTGAACGATCTGGCGGATATCGAGAGCGATCGCCGTCATCCGACCAAGCGGCGTCGCCCCTTCGCGTCGGGCGACGCATCGATTCCGCACGGCCTGGCCCTCGCCGCGATCCTGCCGATGCTGGGCCTTCTCGTCGCCGGACTCGTCTCGACGGCGTTGCTCGCGACCGTGGCCCTGTATCTCGTGGTCACCACCGCCTACACGTTCGATCTGAAGCGACGCACGCTGATCGACGTGATCACGCTGGCCGGGCTGTTCACGCTTCGGCTCGGCGTCGGCGTCGTGGCGGCGGGGGTCATGTGGTCCCCGTGGCTGCTGGCGTTCTCGCTCTTCCTGTTCTTCTCGCTCGCGCTTGCGAAGCGGTACGCCGAACTCGATCAACTCCGGGCGACGAGCGGCGCCGATCGCGCGGCGGCCGGCCGGGGATACACCGCCGGCGACCTGCCGATCGTCGGCGAACTCGGCGTGGGCAGCGGGCTGCTCTCGGTCCTGGTCTTCACGCTGTACATCAGCGGCGCCGACACCGCGGCCGAACAATATCCCAGCCGCGACCTGCTCTGGCTGCTGTGCCCGCTGCTGCTGTACTGGATTGGCCGGATCTGGATTCTTACGCGTCGGGGCGAGATGCCGGAGGATCCGGTGACGTTCGCGCTCAAGGATCGCGCCACGTACGCCGTCGCCGCGATCACGGTGGCGATCGCCGCCCTCAGTGCGAGCCGCGTGCTCGCCGGATGATCCCGATCCCGTGACCGCGGCTCACCCGAGCGGGCGCCCCCCGGCCTCAACCCGACGTCGCGGGCTCGCCGTACGCGCGGGCTTCATCGATGTCCCACACCGGCGTCGCCACGGACCATCCGAGCCGCGACCGCTCGATCAGTTCCAGCCGCTTGGTCAGCAGCATGAACATGAACAGCGATGAGCCGCCGTAGTACGCCCCCTGCTTGAGCGACAGGATGCCGTGAAAGAGCATCATCGCGATCAGGATGGCCACGGTGGCCCGACCGGTCGGGTCTTCCGCCTCCATCGACATCAGACGCCACGCCGCCCTGACCACGCTCACGAACGCGATCATCAGCATCGTGAACCCGAGGAGGCCCTGTTCGCACAGCACCTCGACCGGAAGATTATGCACGTAGCTCGACTGGCCCCACACCGCGGTGAAGGCGTTGAACCCGAGTCCCTGAAACCACGATCCCGGCGCGTCCAGATACGCCTCCATCAGCGTGTTCACACGCACCATCCGGTCGCTGACGCCGGCCAGCGCCAGGTCGAGCGACCAGCGCGATGCGTTCTTGTCGGTCACGAAGAAACGCACCACCGTCATCGCCACCATCGCGAACACGCCCGCCCCCGCGGTGGTCACGAAGAACTGACTCGGATTCTTGAGCTTCCGGGCGAGGGGGAACGTGAGCAGAATCGCGGCGAGCGTCGCGTACACCTGACCTCGCGAACCGCTTGCCACCGCAATCCCCAGACCCGCAAAGAACGCCGACACCCGCACCAGCGTCAGCACGCGGCTCCCCTTGCGGACGTGAACGAGCGCCGCGATGATCGCAATCATGCCGCCCAGTTCAGACGTCGCCAGCGGATTGCCCATCGCCCCGGTGTCGCCCAACTGCAGCACCAGACGACCCGAATAGAACTTCGCCGACGGATTGATCAGAATCAGCACCACGACGAGCAGACCCAACAGCATCAGCCCGACCAGAAGACGAGACAACTGGTCGATCCGCGACACGAGCAGGGGCGCGGCGGCCACCATCAGGAGCGTGTACGGCAGACCGTACCGAATCAGACCGAACGTCGATTCCGAGACCGGCGACCAGGTCGTGCTCGCAAAAGTCTGGACGAAGAGAATGAAGATCGGCAGGCTGACCCCGTTGAACGCGCCGAAGGCGAGCGGCTCGCCCCGACCCACCTTCGTGATCAGCGCGCTCGCCACGATGGCCGCCACCAGCACGTTGACGAGCGGCCCCATCGCCAGCAACTGCGGGATGTAGACCTGCAGAAGCTGCTCCGCCGGAAACATGAGCACCACCGGCAGCAGCGCCCACTGCGATCGCCACAGCGCATACAACACGCCCAGACCAATGCTGAGGCCGACAAGAATGGCGATGAGCTGAATCATTCGGCTCCGGTCGCTCCGCCCGCCCGGAAACCGGGCGCTGGCCAACGCTACGCACGGGGCGCCCTCATGGTTCAGACGAAACCTGACCGCCCGCCCGTCTTATCGGCCCGCCCGCCCCCGTCCTTCACCAATCGTCGGGATCCCATCGCCGTTCGTCCCGTCCCGTCCGCCGCCCCCCTGCCCCGCCCCGATTCGACTACCATTCGGCGTCTTCCACCCAGGACCCGGCCCGCACCCCTCATGTTCAACCCTCCCGTCCGTGTCGGCGTCATCCAGCCCGTCACGCCTCACTACCGGATCCCCGTGTTCGAACGGCTCGGCGCCGTCCCCGGGATCGAACTCACGGTGATGGCGGACCGACGCGGCTGGGGCAGCCTCCGATCCGCCCTCGAGCCCAACCCCCATTTCGCGATCGAAGACGCCCCGCTCACCCGGGGACGATTCCGGATCTCACAGCCGAAACAACTCGACGCGGCGACCTCCGGACAGTTCGATCTCCTCGTCTTCAGCTGGAACGCCCGCTACCGCGAACTCCGGCCCGCCCTTCGCGCCGCCCGACAGCGCGGCGTCCGCACCATCCTCTGGGGCCACGGCTTCTCCAAACGCGAGCACTGGCTCCGACGACGCTTCCGGAATCAACTCATCTCCCGCGCTGACGCCGTCCTCGTCTACAACCACGGGGCTCGCAACGCGCTGATCGATGAAGGCTACGACGCCGAACGCATCTTCGTCGCCCTGAACGCGATCGACCAGACCCCCGTTCGCGCGGCGACCAAGCACTGGCTCAACCAACCCGCTGAACTCGATGCCTTCCGACAGCAGCACGGCATCGACCCCGACGCCGCCGCCGTCTTTGTGGCCCGGCTGGTGCCGGGGCGAGGCCTCGACCTGCTGATCCGCGCCTTCCGCCTCGTCTCAGATGAACGCCCGAACGCCCGGTTGATCCTCATCGGCGACGGGCCCGCCGCCGAACCCCTGCGCGAACTCGCCGACTCGCTCGACCTGTCGGACGCGGTCATCATGCCCGGCGCCATCTACGACAACCTGGATCTCGCCCCCTGGATGCTCTCCGCCGCCGTGTGCGCGTACCCCCGCGCCATCGGCCTCAGCGCCATGCATGTGCTCGGCTACGGCCTGCCCATCATCACGTCGGACGATATGGACGCCCACGCACCGGAGATCGAATGCCTGCGCTCCGATGAAAACGCCCTGTTCTACACCGACGGCGACACGCGGGCGTTCGCTGACGCCATTCTCGGCCTCATGAAGGACCCCGAACGTCGACGACGCATGAGCGCCGCCGCGCTCGACGCCGTCCGAGGTGAGAACGGCTTCACCCTTGACCGCATGGTGATCGGCTTTCTCGACGCCTTTCGATTCGTCCTCAACCACGAGGCGGACTGATCCCGCACGCCCTCCGATCGCGGGTCCGCCCGGCGCGCGTCGTGGACCGCTGGAACGACCCGGACCCTGCCGTCCGCCGTCGCCCCGTCGCCTCGCTCCGCAACGACCCGGTTGATACCATCCCTCGCGACATGCGAATCCTTCACGTCATCTGTTCGCTCGATCCCGCCGGGGGCGGTCCGCCCATGATCGCCGCGCGGCTCGCCGCCGGACAGGTCGGTCTGGGCCACGAGGTCTCGCTGCTCACCCATCCGTGGAACGACGAGATCGGCGATCGCGTCCGACGCGCGCTCGAAGACGTCCCGCGCGGCGATGAGATCAAGGTCCGCACGATTCCCCGGGTCGCGCTGCAGGCCTGGCGGCCGCCGGCGCTCCTGCCCGCCGTGCGCCCGTTCGTCGAGGCGGCGGACGTCGTTCATCTCCACTCCGTCTGGGAGGCGATCCTCGTCGCCGCCGCCCGGGGCGCCCACGCCCGAGGCACGCCATACTTCGTGCTCCTGAACGGCATGCTTGATCCCTGGTCGCTGAGTCAGCGCTCGATCAAGAAGAAGATCGGCCTGCTGCTCGGGCGACGCTGGATGCTCGATCACGCCGCGGCACTTCACCTCGGCAACGCCGACGAGCAGAACCTGATCAAACCGCTCGGCATCCGCGCTCCCGGCGTCATCATTCCCAACGGCGTCTTCGAGGAGGAAGTGTCGGATCTGCCCGCCCCCGGCGGCTTCTTCGCGGCGAGACCGGAGCTTGAAGGCCGCCCCTTCATGCTCTTTCTCAGTCGACTGCACTACAAGAAGGGACTCGACCACCTCGCGGTCGCCTTCGAACACTTCGCACAGCACAACGACAAGGTCGACCTCGTCGTCGCCGGCCCCGACGGCGGCGCCCGGGCGCCCTTCGAAGCCGCGATCGCCGACGCCGGCCTCCAGGCGCGCGTTCATGTCGTCGGCCCGCTCTACGGACGCGACAAACTCGCCGCCCTGGTGGACGCCGAATGCTTCCTCCTGCCCAGCCGCCAGGAAGGCTTCAGCGTGGCGATCACCGAAGCCCTCGGCTGCGGCAAACCCGTCGTCATCACGGAAGGATGCCACTTCCCGGAAGTCGGACACGCGGAGGCCGGCGTCGTGACGCCGGTCGACGGCCACGCGTTCGGAGCCGCGATGGTCGAGATCATGGCCGACCCGGCACGACGCGCCCGGATGGGCGAGAACGCACGCCGACTCGTGCTGGAAAACTACACCTGGCCCCGGATCGCCGCCCGCGCCGTCGACGCCTACCGCGATGCGATCGACCGGATGTCCGGCTGAACCTCGCCCCGACGGAGCCGCTCGTACAACTCAAGCAGGCGCGGCGTCACCGCGTCAAGCGTGAACGCCGACGCGATCAGACGCCGCCCCGCTTCACCCATCGCCGCGATGCGCTCCGGCGCCCCCAACATCGTCGCCAGCCCGGACGCCAGACCCTCCACGGTCGGCGGCGCCATCACCCCCGCCCCCGCCGCCTCGATCTCCGGGCAGTTGCTGGTCGTCGTCGCCACCACCGCGCATCCCGCGTACGCCGCTTCGAGAATCGCCATCGACGCCGTCTCGTGCCGACTCGCGTGCAGAAACACCGACGCGTCCGCCAGCAGACCGAAACGCTCCGCCCCCGTCACCAGACCCGGCATCAACACCCGATCCCCCGCCGGATGCGCGGCTCGCACCGACTCCAGACGATCCCGAAGTCCCTCATCCGCTCCCGCCAGCACCAGCACCCACTCCGGATGCGACGACGCCGCCGAAAGAAACGCCTCCAGAGCGAGATCGGTCCCCTTGATTTCGTGCAGCCGACCCATCGACGCAATGATGGGACGGTCGCCGACCTCCGGGTGCGCACGCCGGAACGCGCCCGCGTGCGCGTCCGCCCGAAACGTCGAGACGTCAATCCCGTTCGGCGCCTCGAAAACCCGACAACGCACGCCCGTCGCCGCCGACTCCAGCGTCTCGTTTCGATTCAGGAAGTGAACGACCGACGTCGCCGCCAGTTGCCGCCGACCCACCGCGGCGAGATACAGACGCTTCTTCCACGCCCGATGCGACATCGGCCACCGCATCAGCATGCCGTGCATCGTGTGAACGGTCGACACGCCCGCGTCGCGGGCCGCGAACACAAACCGCGCGGCGTACGGCGACCACAACTCGTGCAGATGAATCACATCGACACCCGACAGACGGGATGCGAAGGCGTCCAGAAAACCGCGATCGAAACGACCCGCGGCGTCCTTCGGCGGACCCGTCCGGACGGTCACGCCGGTCGGCGCGGCGTCGTACGGGTCGAGCGTCCACAACTCCACCGTCGCACCGGCCCGCGCCTGCGCCTCAACCGTATTCAGAATGACCGTCGTGGTGCCGCCCTTGGCGGGATCAACTTCACGCACCACGTGAGCGACATGCATGACGCACAGCATACCCCCGCCGTGGATGCCGTTCAGTCACGATCGGACGTCGACTGACGCGAACGGAGAAACGCCGCGCGACGACGCGACGCCTTGTCCAGCCGCTCGTCCGCCGCCTCGCCCCGACGATCCATCTCCGCCGGACCACGCTCAGTCCCGCGATCACGACCCCGGCGCTCGCCGCGACGATCGCCGCGTTGCATCTCCTCCGCGGCCCGATCCAGCGCCGCCCGCATCGCGTCCTGCTGCGCCGGCGTGAGCTGATCCCAGATCTCCGTCTGCACCGTGGTCGGGCGGGGCGCCTCGGCCCGGAGCGACTCCAGTTCCATCTGCTCGTCCGCTGTCAGCGGCTTCGAATCACCGCCCCGCCGCGCATTTCGCATCCGTTCGGCGAGCGCCCGCAGACGCGGCCCTTTCTGACGCTGAAACGCCCGGGTCGACTGCTGAAACGACCGCACCTTCGCGGTGAACGCCCGCGTCTGCTCCGGCGTAAGGTCGATCGATCGTAAGGCCTGGAACCAGACCCGCACGGGGATGCGCGGGAGATCCGTCGCCGACGCCGCGCGATCCCGCCCGGACTCCGGCCGGGCCGCCGCGTCCTTCACCGTCGGTCCCGCGAGCAGGCCCCGTTCCGAATCCGACTGCGTCGTCGGCCCCCGGTCTGCGGGCCGGCTCGTCGGACCGTCCTGCCCGACCGCGGCCGCGGTCGTCGTCAGCAGACCCGCTGCGACCGTCGCCGCCGCCAGAAGGCCAAG
The DNA here is from genome assembly GCA_965227335.1 of Phycisphaerales bacterium. Taxonomy (GTDB): domain Bacteria; phylum Planctomycetota; class Phycisphaerae; order Phycisphaerales; family SM1A02; genus CBDDFV01. The sequence goes on along the minus strand of CBDDFV010000009.1, from coordinate 4,982 downwards.
CCGCTCGTGCATTCCATGTCGGTTCATCGGCGCCTCCTCAGCCGCATGTGCGCGGCGGATCCTCGCATCGTCGACCGTTCTACGGATCCTTCCCGGCCCGTATCCCCTTCGACCCGGAACGGCCGCCGCTTCACGTCTATGATAGGCCGTTTCGGCGATCTCCCCTTGCCCCGCCCCCTCCCGGACCCCACGAAGGACCCGCCATGCCGCTGACGCCCGAACTCGTCGAGGCCGCCCTCCGGACCGTCGATGACCCCGACCTCCATCGCGATCTCGTGTCGCTCAACATGGTCAAGCGGATCGAGGTCGACGGCGACGCGGTCGAGGTGACGATTGAACTCACCACGCCCGCCTGTCCCATGAAGGACAAGATCGAGGGCGATATCCGCGACGCGATCAACAAGGCCGCGGCGGACGCCGGGGCGTCGACGCCGTCCATCGAGGTCGAGTTCACCGCGGACGTCCGGAAACCCAACGAGAAGGTGGGCGAACAGCCCAGCCCGCTCCCCGACGTCAAGCACATCATCGCCGTCGGGGCGGGCAAGGGCGGCGTCGGCAAGTCGACCGTCGCCGTCAACCTCGCCGTCGGACTCGCCCGCCATGGCGCCGCGGTGGGTCTTCTCGACGGCGACATCTACGGCCCCTCGCTCCCGACCATGCTCGGTCTGGAACGAATTCCCGCCGCGACGCGCGGCAACACGCTGCTCCCGTTCGAAGTTCACGGCGTGCGGGCCATGACCCTCGGCAAGCTCGTCGAACCGGACAAGGCGCTTGTCTGGCGCGGCCCGATGGCGCACGGCGCGTTCAAACAACTCGCCACCCAGACCGACTGGGGCGCGCTCGACTATCTCATCGTCGACCTGCCGCCCGGCACCGGGGACGTGCCGCTCACCCTCGCCCAACTCCTGCCGCTCACCGGCGCCGTCGTCGTCTGCACGCCGCAACGCGTCGCCCAGGACGACGCCCGACGCGCCGTCCGGATGTTCCAGAACCTCGGCGTCGACATCCTCGGCGTGGTCGAGAACATGAGCTACTTCGTCGGCGACGACGGCAAGGAGTACGACCTCTTCGGACGGGGCGGGGCGGAGCTCTTCGCCCAGCAGATGAACCTGCCCTTCCTCGGCGGCGTGCCGATCATTCCCGCCCTTCGCGAGAACGCGGACAGCGGCGAACCGCTGAAGAACTTCGAACACGAGGCCATGGCCGGCCCGCTCGACAAGATGTGCCAGAACCTCGCCGCCCGCATCTCGATCACCTCGCTCCAGGGACGACTGCAGCAGCCGACGCTCTCGGTGACGTGATCGCCCGATCCGCGGACCCGAACCCGCAAAAACACACGCCGCCGCGATGATGCACGTCGCGGCGGTCGTCGTTCACCGACCGGTTCAACGGCGGCTCAACGCCCCGGCGGGATGAACACCGGCGGGTCCAGCAGACGCGGCCCCAGCGCCGCCCCGGGGGGCGGCGTCTGCCCCGTCGTCCGGGGACGAGACTCCGGCGTTTGCGTCGGCGGCGACGATTCCGTCGCGCCCTCCGGCGGCGCCGGCGCACCGTCCGTCTCGTCGATCGTGAAGACGTCGAGCGTCTCCGTCACATCCTCGACGATCTCGTCGGCCTCGTCGGTCGCCGTTTCGTTCGCAGCGACCTGTTCTTCCGCCGTCCCGGTCGCGGTCTGATCGCGGACAAAGATCGGCGTGATGTCCAGCCGCGTCGTGCGGGCCCAGCCGTCGGCGAGGTGCTCCTCGCCCTCGATCCGCTCGATCAGCATGGACTCGGGATTGACGTAGAGGTCGTACTTCGGACAGTCCGCGGACGCCGTGTCGCCGCCACGCAGGGAAATCTGCACGAGTTCACGGTTGTCGACCATCACCGGCGACGCGCTCGTCGGCGTCAGCGTGTCCGATGACGGCTGCCGCCACTCCAGCAACGGCTCCAGCGCAAAACGCAGCGATGCGTGCGGCGCCAGCCACAGGCGGTATCGCTGCTGCAACTTCTGCATCGCCTTCGTCGACGACGACCCGCGATCCAGACCGAGCCGGCGACGCCACGCGGCGTCCGTCGTCTCGACCGAAAGATTGTCCTCACGAACCTCGACCGCGATCCGACGCTCCGACGTCCGGGCCGGACCCTCCGGCGGCGTCGTCGTCTCCCGCACCACCGTGACGTCCTGGTAGACGTCGATCCGCCGGTACCGGGCGATCAGTTCATCGAAGAAGACCATCGCATCAACCGCGGACGACCGATCCACCGCCGGCGAGGCCCCGGGAATCTGGTTCGTCGACGCGGTCGACTCCCCGACCAGCAGACAGGACGCCGCCACCGCCGCCGCCGCGAACGACGACCAGCCAACCTGATGGCGCACCTTTCCCTGCATGATCACAAGCAGACTCCTCGGTCTCTCCCCATTATGGATTCACCGCCACCCCACGGCCAGCACCAATCCCCCACCTTTCCTCAGATCGAATCACCGCCATGGATGGCCGATCCGGGCCGGTATGGGCCGGAGTCGGGCCGACCAGGGCTCAGCCGATGACCCGCCCCAGATCCAGCGCCCGCCGGGCGTCGATCAACTGCCCCGCGTGAATCCCGTTGTGGAACACCATCCGGAGGATCAGATCCCGCACTGGAAAGGCGCTGTGGCCCCAGTCGATCTGACGGTCGAGGTCCGATTCGTCCAGCCGCTCGATCGACGCCGCGAACCGCTCCATGCCACGGTCGAACCGCGCCAGCATCTCATCGAGCGGCGGGTACTGGCCGGGGTCGTCCACCGGCTCGGAGCCCACCGCGTACGGCTCGACATCCCAGTCGAGATCCGTATCCGTCCGCTCGATCCGATCCGCCGCCCGCTGCATCACGAACGCCAGGTGCCCCAGCGTCCACAGATAGTGGTTCGGCAACCCGTTCGGCTGGGTCGTGGGATGGGCCTCGAAGCCCGGCGTGAATCGCATGAACAGCGCGGCGGACCGACGCACCGCCGCGGCGAGATCTCGACAGTCACTCATCGCATCACCCTTCTTCCTGCACCAGGCGCTCGCCGCCGTCGACTCAGCTCGTCGAGCCGAGAATCGTCAGCAGCATGATCATCACGAATCCGTTTGACACCGCGTGCATGACCATCGGCGGCCACAGCGAGCCCCGCCATTCGCGGGCCAGCGTGAAGGCGATCGCCAGGCTCGCCAGCGCCGGGATCGCCACCCAACCCTGCGGATGAATCGCCGCGAAGATGACCGCGTTTGCCAGGCAACCGAACGACACGCTCAGTGCGAAGCCGAGCCCGCGCGACAGATCGCGCAGATGGCGATAGAGCAGGCCGCGGAAGACGATCTCCTCGACGACCGGCGCCGCGACCGATGCGGTCAGCAGCAGTCCGATGCGGCTCGCCCAACTGCCGGACGCCGCCTCGAGGATGATCGGATGGGCGGGCCCGCCGGTCGGGGCGAACGGATCCGCCAGGCTCGGGGACGTCATGCCGGCCATCAGCATCAGCACCAGCGTGATCCCGAGCCCGACGGCAAGGATCGGCAACGCCGCGAGGTAGCACGGAACACCGAGCAACACCTCGCCGATGCCGCCTCGCAGGCCGAGATCCGCCCGCACCTGCGACCACGGAACCCCGTTCATGACCGGCCAGAACAGCGCGAGCAGGCTGAGAAAGAACGCTCCGACCACCGGATACAGACCGTAGTCCGCCGGGAGCGTCATCGAAATCGCCCCGGCCGCCACCTGGAGACCCAGAAACAGGAACATCCAGATCGTGAACGCTTCCATGTACAGACCGTGCGGCGGCGACAGCGGACCGAACCGGCTCCGCACGCGCCCCATGCACAGGAACGTGATGAAGATCACCAGCAGCACGAACCCGACGCCCCCCGCGGTCAATGCGATGGTCACCGCCGCGATGACCAGTCCGAAGACCGTCTTCGCCTCCGACAGCACCGCCTCCCGCTGCGGCTGATCGTCCGGCGCGGCCGAGTACAGCGTCAGATCCGCAAACCACCCGAGGTCCTCCCGGAATCGATCGACTGCATCCGGCTCGAGACCGGCGGCGGCGATGAGGTCGACGGCGGTCGGATCCGCGTCCGCGCCCGCCGCGACGGCGCGGGCCGCGGCGAGTCGCCCGAACGTCTCGCGCAGCCACGCCTGGTCCTCGGTGGGCGTGACGTTGTTCTTCTCGAGGATGGCGTCGTAGGCGGCGAGCGCGTCTTCGATGTCCTCGACGGTTCCCAGTTCGAAGACGAGGGCGAGGTAGCGGAGACGCTGGTTGATGACGCCGGCGTTGAGGGCGGTGTCGGCCTGGGCGAGCATCTGCGGCCCGGCGCCCGGGACGACCGCCGCGCTCCCGACCATGTACCGGGCCTGGACGCCCATGAGGAGGGTTCCGATGGGATCGTCATCGGTCGGGGCGACGGGGGCGGACTGGCCGGCTTCGACGAGGAACGCCTGGGCGAGCACCGCGAGCAGCAGGACGGTCCACGCGAGGCCCACCCGCCAGCCGGCAAGTCGTCCGACGGGGCCGCGGGTGGGGGCGGAGGGGAGGACGGGCCGCTGATCGGGGTCGGGTCCCGCCACGGGCGGAATCGGGCGGGGGTCGGCCTCGGGCGTCTCATGATCGTGGGGCATGGTCGTCGGCTCGGGGAGCGGTCGGAAGGGGAAGGGTCGTCGTATGGTATCGGTCCCGGCCCCGGGCCGGATCCAGCCGGGCGGGATGAGGCCGGGGATCCGGTCAATCCGGCCCCCGGCTCGCCTTGACATCGGGAGGGGGACGGGTATCTTGAGCGATTCGCGTCCCGGTCCGGTCGGACTGGCGGCGCGCTGTTGGTCAAAATTTTCCTGTTTCTGCTCCGGTTCCCGGTCCGCCGGGTTCCGCCTCGAACGGGCGCCGTTCGGCGCCGCAAGGTGCGACGATTATGCCGCGTCAGACGACATTCATGAAAGCCGGCGATGTGACTCCGATCTGGCGTCACGTGGACGCCGAAGGTCAG
>CBDDFV010000008.1:0-308536 GCA_965227335.1 Phycisphaerales bacterium | reverse complement strand
GGGATTGCCTTATAGGATTCCTAACGTAAACCACAAAAAGGAACTACTTCGGGGCCTATGGGTAGTACCAATATGATAGATACTTTGACCCTAATTAAGAACACACGATGATGGTCTGCAAGCCCTTTGTCGATGTCGGCGCGTAATGGATTTGTAGGAGCGACACGTCTGGGAGCCCAGAAACAGAGTTCAGGGAAGAAGCACATCGCGTACCCTGACCAAATAACACCTTTCTTGGGCTTTGGCAAAAGGAAAGGTGGCACGCGCTGTGTCAAAAAGACAGGGCTTTTTGTTAACTGTGGCTCTGTCAAAATAGGACTTCTTGTCATGAGTTGAACTTCAGATAAAATCCGTCAGATATAAAGGGGTATGTATCTGGCGCTGTGCACAGGCAGTGGTCCAAAGTCCCTAACTCCCTGAAAGGTCACTTCGCTCCCCGGAAGCACAAGCCTTGGTTTCTCAAGGCCTTAGATATCCTAATATGGACTAGAAGCCTTTCAAAACACTGTAAGCCCCTCTTCAGAGCATGCAAACATCTTCTTGTCGATTACTAAAGACTTTCTAGAAGAGAACGCCGATCAGGATTTTGATGCGCCCTGAACCTTTTCAATGACGATGGGGCACCTCCCCATCACCAACGATGTCGCAAATTGCACAATCATCGCCGAGGCATTCGTCCTGGCACGGGTTTCGTCACACAACAGCCGCATTGCCCAAACCCCGGGTGGATCAAGGTGTTCAGCAACATTGGTACTGAAGCCAGGCACTTCCGTCGAGCAGATGATGTCCGGACAGGTCCGACAGAGCTTCAAAAGTCCAAAAGCATGCTGCAATACTCTTTGCAAGCAAGGAAAAACTGTGCGTTTTAGAGTTCCACATACAAAAGCAACTCAATAAACAAATTTAGCCAAGACCCTTACATGTATCATTCCTTTGCATCCTCCAGATTGAAGTCACATACCCTCGCATTTGACCGAGATCTGGGGTGCAAAGTACACTGAAATCATCATGGGAGCACGAACGCTACGAGTTTAGGGTTTAGGGTTTATGATACTAAACCCACATCCTGAGTCCGTGTACGGCCTCTGCAGTGGTGCCAAGAAGCAAGAAAACTTTGACCCCGGGCACAACATGCAAGACCTGACATCTCCGTGGCCACATAACAACCCCCCCGCCCCCCGCTGGAACCCCCACAGAGCCAACAGGCCATACATACATTGCCGCAAATCCGCAGACCGACACCCCAAAACACGATAAAACCGTATAAGCCCTATACCCCCAAGCCCTGAACCCCATGAGCCCTAGAGACCCTCGAAACACCCCCCACAGAGCCTCCGGATCGGGTGTGCATTGCAGACGCTGGCTCTCCATGGGTATGCCGTAAAGCTCGGAGATCTGATTCTTCACCTGAAATGCGACTCCCTGGAGCCCCGAACCAGGGTTCTCTCTTCTTATGGGTTATACATGCAGAAATGTATCCATAAACACGTATGTATAATATGATACAAGGGGGGAGGGGTTTCCTGCATGTGTATATATATATATATATATGTGTGTATATATATATATATATATACACATGCAATACATATATAAGGGGGTTCCATGGGTTATATATAGGGAGTGATGACAGGAGCTTGGTAGAATAGGCGTTTTCTATCTACCAAGCAGGTCCGTGGGAGCTAAGTAAGGTCTCTATAGGTTACATAATAGGCGCTTCTTGGGATTTCCATGGGGGCTCATTATGGTGGGGATGTATACCCGTGAACAGCCTATGAAGTGCTTACCGTCTAGACAGGGCTTCAGGAATCGTAACCTTCCAGAAGTTCTTGAAAACGTGGCCCCATGTACAAGGAACGGCTCTGACATCGAACTCGCCGCGACATAAATGCATCCCCGAAAAAGCTTTCGAAACTAAATCCGCCTACACCACTTCAAACCCATAAACCCGCAACCCTAGAACCGCGGATATGTATACATCTGTGCACATGTGTCTGTATGTACATGTGTGCATGCAGAAAACGAGGCATTTTTACTGTATGCATGTTGTATATATGTTTGTTTATGTTCATGTTTGTACCAATATATATATATATATATATATATATATTTATTTATTTATTTATTTAACTATTTAACTATGAATGTATTTAACTATTTCTGTATTTATTTGTTTCTTTATGTTTATACTTAAACTGCATGTACATATGGAAGTAAGCTTACATCTGTTTTGATGTATTTCTTTACCTATGACCCTTTGGGGAGTGCTATGGGCCTCCAGGGTGGAGGCGGTCGACGGAACCTCCACTTGGAGCGTGTCCTGATAGGGTTTAGGGTTTAGGGTTTATAAATAGGGTTTAGGGTTTATAAATAGGGTTTAGGGTTTATAAATAGGTTTTAGGGGTTTGGGCTTGTATCCCACTGGGCTCCATAAAGGCTTTAGGGCTTCTTGTTTAAGGGCTCCCTCAAGGCTTTAGGGTTTATGGTTTGAGGGTTGCCTTAACTTAAGGGTGCTGTTGAAGGGTTAGGACTTATGGTTTAAGGGTTCCCTTAAGGGTGCTCTTGAAGGGTTCCCTAAAGGTTTTAGGGCTTATGGTTTAGGGTTCTCTTAAGGGTGCTGTTGAAGGGTTCCCTAAAAGTTTTAGGGCTTATGGTTTAAGGGTTCTCTTAAGGGTGCTGTTGAAGGGTTCCCTAAAAGTTTTAGGGTTTGTGGTTTAAGGGTTGCCTTAAGGGTGCTGTTGAAGGGTTCCCTAAAGGTGTTAGGGCTTGTGGTTCTAGGGTTCCCTTAAGGGTGCTGTTGAAGGGTTCCCTAAAGGTGTTAGGGCTTATGGTTTAAGGGTTCTCTTAAGGGTGCTGTTGAAGGGTTCCCTAAAAGTTTTAGGGCTTATGGTTTAAGGGTTCTCTTAAGGGTGTTGTTGAAGGGTTCCCTAAAAGTTTTAGGGCTTATGGTTTAAGGGTGCTCTTAAGGGTGCTGTTGAAGGGTTCCCTAACAGTTTTAGGACTTATGGTTTAAGGGTTCCCTTAAGGGTGCTCTTGAAGGGTTCCCTAAAGGTTTTAGGGCTTATGGTTTAGGGTTCCCTTAAGGGTGCCGTTGAAGGGTTCCCTAAAGGTGTTAAGGCTTATGGTTTAAGGGTTCCCTTAGGGGTTCTGTTGAAGGGTTCCCTAAAGGGCTTATGGTTCTAGGGTTCCTTTAAGGGTTCTGTTGAAGGGCTCCCTTAAGAAGAATGCATTAAAAGAATGATTCTCGCAGGGGTTTACAAGAGGTTCTGACAAACATCTTTCGGAACTAGCATAGGACTCTTCTAGCATTTCATAGAGGTCACAAGGAAGTTTAAAACCGATTCTTGCAAGCTTTGTATAGTCTGTGCTAAGGGAGATAGAGCTTATAAGGAGAAAGAGTTTAGGGCCTCAGCGTTCAATGAGTCAGGGTTGAGGTGTCTATATGTAGCGGCCCTGATTAGCAAGGAGCAGGGCCCTGGGGGATCATTAGTGTGCTTAACGCCCGCAGACGGTCCATATTTAACCATGCGGAGTTGGTCCGCGGAAGGCCGTTTTGGGGAACGAATTCCGGTATAGAAGTATGTGTGGACCCGCTCGGATAACTACAAGAAGGCGGTAAAGGGGATACGGCCGCCAGCATAGTATGCGGACCTTTATGTGAATGTAGAGTTCATCGGATTTTAGGACTCGGGTGTTTGCTAGAAGCTATGATTTAGTGGGTTAAGGTGAGGGGGCTTAGGGTCTAGGGTTCAAGAGCTTGAAGTTAGAGGCTGCAGTTTGAGGTTTAGAGAATGGTTAAGGGCTAGACAGAAATTCGGGATCTAGTTTTCCTGGACTTCAGCTTGCATCGTCTTGGGTGAAATCTCACCGAACCCCGAAACACATACCGCACCTCTCGTCTACTCGAAAACTCTACCCATAGGCCCCTAAGTAGTTCCTTTGTTGGGTTACCTTATAGGATTCCAAATATAAACCACAAAAAGGAACTACTTAGGGGCCTATGAGTAAACCCTAAACCCATCCCTCTAGAACTAGTGCATCTGCTACCCTAAAACGTTAAACTTAAACCCTAAACCCTAAACCGTTAACAGCTCGCAAAACGACGGCCTCGGGTGCCCCCGTGGCATCTGGGCGGATCACAGTCAGCACCTCGGTCAGTTCGAGGAGCAGCTGGATTTAAGGTTTATAGGGCTTGCGGTTTAGGGTTTAGGGTTTGGGTTTAGGGTTTAGGGTTTAGGGTTTAGGGGTTTAGGGTTTACGGTTTAGGTAGGCTTTGGGGGGGTTGGGCCCTGAATGACTCACTCCCCAAGGATTCGAACGAGCCTGAAACATCACTACTTGTGTCTCGATTTGTAGTAACCATCGCCTAGAAGTTGGGAGAGTATGTGATTATTAGATACTTGGAGAAGTAGGGTTCGGGTTCACTCATTGTCACTTGGCTCTAAGGAAGCAGCTGAACCTGAATCCCTAACTCCTAAATCTTCAACCCTGAACCCCCAAGCCCGAAAGCCTGACGGAGGCCTCGATATTTAGGATAGGGGATTCAGGATACACTATAAATAAACAAATAAATAAATAGACTGATAAATAAACAAACAATATAAATATAAATATAAATATATATATATATATATATAAATGAAACTACACAGGCTTCTATGTTGGGGCTATGTAAGCTTCTGGTTGTTCCGGTCTGGCTTCATATTAGAGCCTCCTGCTAAGCTAAGGGCCCACTGAGAAAAGCACGCAGAATGCCGACCTTCCACCGCGCAATGCTTCACCATCCTGCCGCAGGATTTAGGGTTTGAGGGCAGGCTTCAGGGCTTAGTTTGGGGCTGTTGTGGGGCGTAGTCTGGGATTTAAGCGCTAGTTTGTGGCTTTTAGGCTTCGTCTTGCACATTCTCCTACTTGCAAGAGCTTAGCCCTAAACCCTATACCCTGCCAATGTTGTGAGCACCTGCACTGCTGAAGCTGGCGAAGCATCAAGGTTGCAACACAAGTAGAGGACCACTGCCAGCAACAATCCTGACAAAGGGCTCCGTGCACGTCGTGTTGCACGAAACTGCTGAAGCATGCGCAGGGGCTTTCTCCTCTACTTCCCGGTGGTGCCTTATAACGCTTCAGACCTGCGGTTGAGCAGGGTACGATCTGCAGGCTGCTCTTTAGGGTTGGAATATACCTTTAAATCATAACTATAAGGCCCCCTGTAATTTAAGGTATAGTTCCTTAATTACGGGCTTTATTGGGTGATTTACCTTATCTAAGCCTCCACACCCTGACCCTGGAAGCTGCCCCGTGCCTCGTGTTCCAACGTCCCGAATCTGAATCTTCGACCCACCACACTTTTTCGAAGCCCTACCCGGACGGCCCAATCACCAAAATCAAGCATTGTACCACAAATCAAACGAAGGACCCCTCTCATGACCTGAATCGCCTGAAAAAACCCTGTAGAGTTCAGGGGGTATGTATGTATGTATATATATATATATATACATATATATATATATATATATATTCTGAAGGGGTAGGGCTCTCTGGCTAAGGCTTCGAGACTTTGGAGGTTCGGAACATGGTCAGCTCCCACGGCCTAAACTCGGAGTTGAAAAGCCGAAGAGAAGTCGGAATTAGGGTTTAGGGGTTTAGAGGTTTAGAGGTTTAGGGGTTTAGGGGTTTAGGGGTTTAGGGTTTAGAGGCTTAGGGGTTTAGGGGTTTAGGGGTTTAGGGTTTAGGGTGGCTTACATGGGTACCTTCAAAGGGACGAGGGTTCGGGGGTTTGCAAAAGTTATCTTTAAGGGTTCAGGGTTTGCTAGTTAGTTGCATTATATGAGGCTACCTGTACAGAGAGGTCTGGGTTTTACCGCATGTAGGTTGCTTGATGCGAAAGCCCTACAACCCTAAACCCTAAACCGGTGCCTGTACGGTTTACAAAGGACTGCTCGAAGCCCGAAGCTCGGAACCCTAAGCGCTTACAGATCCAATCTGGAACCGTTCAGCGGAGCCCCATTTTTGCGATTTAGGGTTTAGGGTTCAGGGTACGGTGTGAGAAGGCCGACTGAGGCATCTGCCGACCGTGAAGCCCTGCCGAAGCCCAGACCTGCTCCATCCTCCGGCGGGCTCTTGCTTTGCATGCTCGCTTCATATAGGGGCTTACGAATTAGACTAGGGTAGCTGGGGTACAGCATTATGTAAATGAATATATATATATATATATACACACACACATAGTATAAGTAGATGAAGGAACTTTAAGGAATAGTATTGAATTCATTTCGGCTTCCGGCCTGTGTTCAGGTGCATCACCATTCCTCATCATCAACATAGACATTGAGTCTCACTATGAGAACTTCAGAAAAGACAACCTCACGCTCTGGTTCTCTTGCTCCCATTGCTAGAAATCTGCAGATGTTTCAACATGTATAAGCATAGGAGCCCACCCGAGAGCGCCGCAGTTGTCTTTGTAATGATGAGGGTGTCTTGAAAGTCCAGCCCTGAGTCAAGGTCAAAGGCTTTCTTCCTGCAAAGGGCTCGTCGACGTTTTCCCCTTTGACCTGGAACTTCGGTGTGTGAGCATTCGCCCAAAACCTAGTCTCAAACCCTGCCCTAACCCGACGCCCTAAACCCAATTCCGAAGCCCAAGTCCGAAGAAACGAATCGTGAGCTGAGTGGAAGGAGCTGACTGGCCTCTCCGTCATTGCCGGCTTGCCTGGACAGAGAGCATCAACACATGGTCTCTCGTGGTATCTATGGACCCACTGGCTAAGCTTTCCACTGTTACCCCTGTTTAGCCCAAGAATGCCGTTCTAAGACAAGCCTTAAGCCCCAAATCCTCGAAGCCAAACAAGGAAACCCACCCCAAAAAGGCTTCATGGGGTGGCGCTCCGTCGCCCCTGTACCCCAAGCCCCTTCGCCTTGAACCCCAAACCCTCTTCCGCCCAAACCCTAAACCCCTAAACCCCAAACCCTATAAACCCTAAATCCCTAAACCCTAAACACCCTAAACCCCTAAACCCTAAACCCCTAAACCCTAAACCCTATAAGCCCTAAACCGTAAACCTTGTAAGCCCTAAACCCAAGCCCTACCCAGATCCTTCCCAGGCCTCAGTGCGCGCTGCTTCGCTTGCGGCCCAAGGCCGCGCGTGAGGTGGGCCTGGCACCGCGTCGGGGTTGGGCTTCCATCTATAGGGTTTTAAACCCTATTGGGGTTTAGGGCGTATACTGGCCTTCTAATGCTTAGAAGGTGCTACTTATGACTTCAAACTCGATTGATGGTCATGTGTGCAAGGACTGGATTCCTCATCTTCTGCAAAGCAGCACGGGGTGCTGAGCTAGAGGAAAGCATCGGAGTACTCAAGCTATGAAATACTCGAATGACCCAATAGCCAGAGATTAAATCCTATACTGAAGCCTTACATCAGCAATCCCCAAATCCCTCAACCCTACCCTAAACGCTGAACCCCAACAACACCCTGGACCGCGACCTGGAAATGTGGAGCCTCGTCTTTCCACTCTTTAGGATTCACAAAGCATCGCTAAACCCCAAGCCCTAAGGTTTAGGGTTTATGACTTAAAACCCGACGCAGAGGTGCAGGGCTTCCTTGAAGTTGCACCAAAGAGGGATTAGTACAGGGGCCTTAGTCATTAGAATAGGGCTTGGGGGCCCCGTTGTACCATAATTAAAACAAGAACCCCCCCCCCAAATAGTATTGGTGATTGTTTAGGCCCCTGCATTAGTGTCATGGATCCCTGCATCCTTCTGAGCGTCTGCAGGTGATATAAACCCTTGTAAAGCTCTGAGGAAATGAGTAAGAACCCTATTCCAACATGCATCCTGTGGGTAATTTTCGAAAATTGGGTCCCTTTTGGGGTCCTGTCTTTTTGTGTAATAATTGTGCCGTACAATATTGAAGCTTTAAAAAGGGACCCTTATTTAGAGAACTACCCATGTTAGGATTCCTACTATAACTTTAGCCCTCCCTTTGTGGATTATGGGTTTAGGGCTTAGGGTTTAGGGTGTAGAGTTTAGGATTCCTGCTATAACTTTAGCCCTCCCTTTTTTGGAGTCTGGGTTTAGTTTTTTAGAGTTTAGGGTTTAGGATTCCTACCATAGGATTTAGGGTTTAGGGTTGAGCCCTCCTATTTTTTCCCCTTTCAAAAGGCCTCTATTTTGGACCTAACACTGGACCCTCATTCCTTCTTTTCCCTTCTCAATGGCCTCCTGTCTCTGACCTGCTCTTTGGGCCAGGACCGCTCGCCGGCGCTCGCGCCTGGGACGCGGTGCGTGGGTCGCTGCTCTAAGCTTCGAGGTACATAGAGGCTGATATATATATATATATATATATATTTGTTCATTTATTTATTTATTTGTTTATTATGTGTTTATTTATATTTATTTATATAATAGATATGAATAAAAATTTAGATGTAAATATAGAAGTACATATACACACATATATACCTGTGAAGGCGAACGCCTGTTTATAAGTCATGGTTTTGTTATACGCACACTTTTGGCAAACGCTGGTTTTTGGATCGGGGCTGTTTTGCTTCAGGGCGAGCGTCCCTGAAGCCCCCAATGGCTTCAGGGCAGTATCCCTGAAATCCCCAGCCGGTCCAGGCTTTTCACCAGAAGGAACATCCCGGTCGCCCTTTAAAGGCTATGAAGAGCTTGTGTGCAGCCCTCATGAATCCGAAAAAATCGAGAGATGCCGTTCTAGTGCAGGGATAGCCGAAATAATTGTAGCCAACATTCAAAGGCATCGGAAGTGTCTTGCTGATGTCATTGCCGAAGACGGCAAAGATGAATCCGATAGAAAAGTAGTGCAGTAACATTGCACAAAATTGAGACGATTCATGGAAGCTTTGCCCTCATGTCCGTTCGTGCGCACCGTGATCCTCCACAACTTCCGAAAGGGGTCCCACTGGCATGTATTCTGCATGGTACTCAAGCTTTTTCAGATCTCGCGGATCATCGGAACTCCGCTTTCCAAGCCAGGACCGATGACCGGCGCCGGCGGCTTCGTCGGCTTCAGCCTGGCAACAGGTGCTTCCCCTTCTGCTCTCTGCCAGTGTGGGGTTTTGCCCATGTTGTGTACCGCGGTGCTTGTGTGCAGAAACACAAACTAGGATGTCATCGCAGTTGAGGTTCAAGGTCGTGGCAGGTATATGTGTGAGCTCGATGGCGAAAATCAGTTTCTTATCATGCTGCGCTGAGTGGGAGAAGCATCGAACCCTTCGGAAGCGTGCACGATCCCGAAGCATGCTGGTCATAGATTGCAAGAACAGGAACCACGTGTATCCGAGCCTTGCAAATCTGAAACTGAATCACGTCCTTCTGAAGCCTTTCACAGAGGCTATGGCCACATATGGAAGAATCACAAAACCCAAGGGACTCATCAAGGAAGCTGTTCGCACATTCTATGATGGGGAGGCAGAGCCGGTGCCAGACAAGCCTGAGACCATGGACATGAAGCTACGTAAGGAAAAGAACATCGACAAAACCGCTGAAGCAATTAAGGCGATGCTGACTGTCATCAAAAGAAAGTGGACACTATGGGAGCTGCCACGTGTGCCATGGACATGAACTTTAAAACTGTTTCTCGAGTCTTTTTGTGAAGCAATGAAATCCCAGGCCATGCAAAGTTACATGCATGCAGCTTAGTAGCTCGATCGATCGATGTGTTCATGCATTGTGTGTAAGGAGGACGAGCTCAGACGGATGGTGTTCGATATGTCCACAGCCTATGCAACTGCGTATGCCGATTCTGAAATGAAGATAGTAATGTTTTTTTGACTACGTGGTGCAGTGGTGCATGTTTCTGTATATACATATTGTGCATGCATGAATATGCATGCATGTTGTAATGTCACATGCATGCATGCATGTTTACTCTGACGCTTGATGCCTTGGTCCGTTGCTCATTTTAGGAAGGCCGCTGTGCGCTAGCCAAGTCACCGAAGCAGCGGTCAACTGCTAGTTGCGGAGGCGACACTTGTGACGGCGACAGTGAAATGTCGGGGACCGACGACGCTTCACTGCGGCACAGCTTGCAGTCTTTGTCAAGTCGCAACGCCGACTCGCCGTTGGAAGCCTACCTCCAAGCCCCGCCGCAAGCAGAGTTGGAACGTTTGCTAGGCTTCTCGCTGGACCCTGCATCGTACCGACACGTCGTGAGGCAGCGTGCTGGACAGCAGGCGAACCGCCCAGCAGCCAAGCAGGACATGGCAAAAGCCGTAGAGGATGTGGTGGAGGCAGATTCCCTGCCTTTGACGGAAGCCGCTCCTGAGGCGGTTTCTGCTCTTGAAGCTGAAGCTCCTCCTGCAGGAACACTGGAGATGCTGGCAGGAATTGGTCAGGACGGTGAGCCTGCGCCGATAGAGGACGTTGTGCCGGAATGCAGTCCAGTGAAGCCAGTGATTGCACCTCCGCTGTCCCCTGGAAGCCCTGAGCCTTGCATGATTCAGTTTGCGCAGACTGTATATAGATCTCCATTGTCTGACTCGATCAGTGTGGTAAGTGTGGTAGCTTTGCAAGCTTGTGAGTTTTTGCTGTGCTTAGTTTGTCTTGTTCTCGAACATGTGCCATATTGACTAGCATGGTGGAGCCAAGGAGATTATTTCCGTTAAGCCAGCGCCCCTTTGTCCTCCGAGTTCTCCTAAAGGATTGGCTGGCCAACTTTCACGGATGGACCCGACAAAGTTGCGAGAGCTTTTGGGTGTCGTCAATGACAAGCTGCATGTCAGGATGTTACTCTAGTCGGTATAGTCACATGGAGTTCAACATAATGGGCCTGTTCATGAGCATGAGTGGTCGATACACTCAGGCTGAAGAACATCAATGGCAAGGAGCTTGCCCTGAAAGGGGCGCCCGAGGCTGTAAAGCGCAAGCTGAATTTCGATGGAGGCTCTGATGGTGAGCAATCGACATCAGCCGGAAGTGGTGCTGGTAGCAACACGACGTTTGAATAATCTAGACGTGATCTAGCATAAACTCATGCCCAGATTGAAGCTGATGAACAAATCGTGCGTGGCTCTAAGGTTCAATGCCCGACACGGTTGAAACTCAGCTTTGGGTTCCTCAGCCCGAGGACTATGTGCACGCATGGATGGCATCTGCACTTTCCGAACATGCGGCTCATGTTCAAGCTGCGGAAGCTCAGAAGGGTACGGTAGCAAAAGATCAAGAGAGGAAGCAGGCAGCAGAAGATCCAGAGAGGAAGGCAACAGAAGCTCGAGAGAGGGAGGCAACAGAAGCTCGAGAGAGGGAGGTAGCTCGAGAGAGGGCCGAGGATGCCAGATTGCTTTATCAGATCAAGTCACGAGAGAATGGGCCGCAGATGGTCGAGAAAGCAGCTACCAGGCAAGATTGGAATCCATGTAGCCGAAACCCAAGTGTGCGCAACATGTCTTCCTTCATGCTTATGAACATGTTTCTGTGCATACTTTTGTGTACGGTGTTGTTCTGATCATCAGAGGTTGCTTCTGTGGTGACACGTCAACACCAGATGGCTTTAACGGCCGGCAAGAAGAGCAAGGATGCCCCTGCTCCTGTTGAGCCCGAGGCTGCTCGTGGGAAGGAGCCTGCTCCTCACGAGGATGAAGACCGGGTGCCCAAGGCCAAAAAGGCCAAGCCAGCGGCCCCGAAAGCACGCACGACTCGTGGTGGAGCCATGAAGAAGGCTTTGCCGAAGGATGGCCTTGATGAGGCGGACAATGGGAAGGCCAAGAAGGATGCGAAGCCGCGACCGGTGACTCGCAAGGTGAGCAAGCGCCGCCTTATGTGCAAGGGCCGGAGAAAGGCCAAGGGCAAGCCTAGTAAGGCAGCCGATGTTCCCGACAATGCGACGGTCTACTATGGGGAGCAGGAGTTCAAGGGCGAAGGCTTCATAGCCGGTGCTCGAGATCGCTCGCCCATGGACGAGGGAGAGGACTGGACCGCGGAGGAGTGGGCCGTCTGGGAAGCTGAGGCTGCATCCAAGCCGCCTCCGAAACGTGCCCGGACGAAGTCCATTGGCAAGAATGACCCCGCCCCGGTGGAAGAGGCTATGCCCGAGGAGGAGGGGGAGGAAGGGGAGGAGAACGACGAGGAGGTCGCAACCTTTGCAAGGCGGTACTGTCCAAGTCGAGCATGGTACAGGGTAAAGTTCTTTGCCATCCGGGACGCTTTCAACGGCCGTATCCGACCGTTCCTTAAGTGGGCAGGCAAGTTCGAGGACATGTTGTTGTGCACATCTTTGAGTTCTGTTTTGATTTGAATGCACATGTACCTGGCATCATGTATATATGCATGTGCTTCTCCAGGATGCATATTGGAAGCACGTGGCCAAGGCTACCAAGAATGATCCGCCAAAGGATGCAGCGGATTGGACCGCTGTGACTACGAAGCTCACTTTTGATTTTCTGCTGGATGACAGTATTAGTGACTTGTCATCACTAGAGCTATCTGTATATAAACGTTTCTATACTTGAGACAGACATGAAGCTGTGATGTTTCTACAACGTGTAATCTCTGTGATACGCTATAATTATGCAGGCAAGACATGGTCAGAAGACGGGGCCAACCTCTTTGGTGGGAAAAAGAAGCCCACCCTGAAGCGCTACGAGGCTGCGATTGACAAGTGCGCCGCCCACTGATGTGTGTATCGAGTGGCATAGCACAGTAGCTGCAGCAGGGGGACCTGGGGTAAAGAACCTCCTGCTTCACAGCTCAGCATTTTGGCCTCGGCCCGCTCATCTTGGATTGCAGGGCAGACAGCACCTCACCAGAGCCGGAGTTAAGCATAGCCCTACAGGATATAGCTGTAGTCTAGCTTTCGGTGATCATTGTACATTGTAATATGCGGCGGGATTGGCGCCGTGCAGCGACAGCACCGCGGACCGCGGCGAGGTCTCCGGCATGATCAGGCGCCCGCTGACCCGCACGCCTCGCACGGAGCGCAAGACGATCTCGCCGTCGCCGTCATCGAACCGACCATGCACCGGGCTCAGCGGGCACGCCGCGATGTCCTCGCGGAGATCGCTCCAGAACGCCTCGAACGGCTCCGGCGGGTCGCCGGTGATCGTGTGAGCAAGCGTCGCCTCGGGCGAGAGGCCGTAATCTTCGGGCTCCGACAGCATGGCGGGATCGTAGCCCGACGGACGGACCGCCGCGAGACGGCTACACTCCGCTCGTGCGCGAATCCGCCCTCCATCAGCACATCTACCGGCAGAACGACCAGCTGTCCGACCTCGTCCGCATCCCGCCCGGCGACGACATGGGCGCGATCTCCGTCGACGCGGCTCTGCTGCTCGCGGCGGTCGATCAGGTCGTCGACGGCGTGCATGTCAATGTCGCGGCCACCCCGCTCGATCGCATCGGCTGGAAGGCGATGGCGCGATGCGTGAGCGATGTCGCAGCGATGGCGGCGCGTCCGGTCGCCTCCCTCGTCGCCGCGGTCCTGCCGCCCGACTTCACCGAATCGCGCGCAACCGAACTCTTCGACGCGATGCGTGCGCACGCCGCGACGCTCGGCGCCCCTCTGATCGGCGGCGACATCGCCGTGCATCGGCACGACGGGCCGTTGACCCTGTCGGTGACGGTGCTCGCAACGCCGGGGCCGACACCGCCGGTGCAGCGCGGCGGCGTGCGGGCGGGCGATGCGATCTACGTGACGGGCCAAGTGGGGGGGTCGTACGATCGTACGAGCGGCGGGGGGCGACATCTGTCGTTCACGCCGCGCGTGGCCGAAGCGCTCGCCCTGGCGGAGACGCTGGGCGACGATCTGCACGCGATGATCGATCTCAGCGACGGGCTGGCCCGCGACGCGAAGCGATTGGCGGACGCCGCTGACGTGCGGATCGAACTCGACATCACCCGTCTGCCGCTGTCCGACGGCTGCGACTGGAAGGCCGGCGTCGGCGACGGCGAGGACTACGAACTCTGCTTCGCGGTCCCGATGGACGCGTCGCCGCCGACGCTCGATACCCCGATCACCCGGATCGGGCGCGCGGACGCCGGTCCGCCAGGGCTCGACTTCGTCGACGCGGGCGGCGAGCGCGTGGCGGACGACACGTCCGACTGGGGATGGGATCATCGCGGGAATGCGACGGGATGACGGAGGCGATGCGCACGTTCGAATCGGATTCCCCGGAGGCGACCGCCGCGCTCGCAGCATGCTTCGCGAAGATCGTGCGGCGTGGCGACGTCGTCGGGCTGGAGGGTCCGCTCGGGGCGGGGAAGACATGTTTCGTGCGGGCGTTGACGGCGGCGCTGGGCGGCGATCCGAACGAGGTGTCGAGCCCGACGTTCGTACTGTGCCAGGAGTACGCGGCGGGCGATGATCTGGAGATCGCGCATCTCGATGCGTATCGTCTGAATGCGGGCGAACTGGATTCGATCGGCTGGGACGCGCTGCGTGAGGCGCCGAACGTGCTGATCGTCATCGAGTGGGCGTCACGGGTCGCGTCGGCGTTGCCGGACGATCGCTTCACGTGGGACCTGGAGCACGTCGGTCCGCACGAGCGCCGGCTGACGCTGACCGCGTCCGGCGCGACCGCCGAACGAATTGAGACGGAGTGGCCCGATGACTGATCCGACGCATGAGCCGACACAGAGAACCGCAGCCAGCGCGACTGATCCCTGTCGCACGTGTCGAACGCCGATCACGCGTGACGTGAAGTCATTCCCGTTCTGTTCGGAGCGTTGCCGTCTGGCGGATCTCGGCGCGTGGTTCGACGAGAAGTACACGATCAGCCGGCCGATTCAGGAGAGTGATCTGCTGGATACGTGACGCAGGTTCATTCCTCTTCGCCCGCCGCGTTCAACTCGTCAACCTCGTCACCATTGTCATCCGCATCATCCGCGTCATCCGTCGCATCGGGGCTGATCGCGTAGATCTGGAAGCGATGGCCCACCGGCTCCCATCCGAGCTCGCGGCAGATCTTGTCGCGGAGTCGGGTGAGTTCGGCGCTGCTGAATTCGAGTCGGCGGCCGGTCTGCATACAGACCATGTGGTCCTTCGCGGCGCGTCCGTAGACGAGTTGGTAGTGGGCCTGCCTGGTGTCGAAGAGGGCCTGGGTGATGATGCCGGCTTCCTGCAGCAGCTTGATCGTGCGATAGATGGTGGCTTTGGAGACGGTGTAGCCGCGCTCGCGCATGTCGAGCATGAGTTCTTCGGCTTCGAAGAGTCCGTCGCGTCGGATGATGGCGTCGAGAATATCCGCGCGTTCGGGCGTGTACTTGAGACGACGCGACTTCAGGAAGCGGCGGAACACGGCGCAGAGCGGCGCCATGACGCCGAGGTCGTCGGCGTCGACGGGCGGGACGGCGGGCGGGGGAAGATCCATGACGGCTATGGTAGGCTCTGATGATGTCAGGGACGTCGCGCACACCGCTCCGCGTGGTCGGATTCGAGGGATTCGACGGGGGATCGCACCGCCTCGTCCGCGTGTTGATCGCGCGTCACAGCCGGCACGACTGGACGTGGCTGACTCGTCCGGCCCGGGCGTGGAAGTGGGGCATGCGGACGGGCGCAATCGAACTGGCGACGCAGGCCACGGGGCCCACGCCCGATCTGCTGTTCGTGACGTCGCTCCTGAGCGCTTCGGATCTCCGCGCGATGCTGCCCGGCGCGTGGCGTGCGGCGCCGCTCGTGGTGTACATGCACGAGAATCAGGCCGCGTATCCGACGGCCGGGACGGGCGCGCCGCCGGAGGCGTCCTCGCGTGACGCCCATTTCGCGTTGACGAACCTGACGAGCCTGCTCGCGGCGGATCGCGTGTTGTGGAACAGCCGGTGGAATCTCACGTCGTTCCTGGACGGCATGCGGACGCTGTTGCGGCACGCCCCGGTGTCCGCCGCGCAGGTCGACGAATGGCTCGGGCAGATCGAGCGTCGGAGCACGGTGACGTGGCCGCCGGTGGAGGATCCCCAAACTTTACATAACCCGGGTCGCACGGATAACAACGGACGTTCCGACGCGGCCGGCGGGGCGGTCCGGGTCGTCTGGCCGCACCGTTGGGAGCACGACAAGGGGCCGGACGAACTGCTCGATCTCGCCCGCCGGCACACGACGCCGCTCAACCTCCGCTGGGTGATTCTGGGGGAGTCGTTCGACCGCGTTCCGGACGCGATGCGGATGTTCCTCGACGAGTTCCACGATCACATCGATCACGCGGGCTTCATCGAGTCGCGTGACGATTATCTCGCCATGCTGACCACGTGCGACTGGGTCCTCTCCACGGCGCGGCACGAGTTCTTCGGCGTCGCGGTCGTCGAGGCGATGCTCGCCGGCGCGCTGCCGTGGCTGCCGGCGCGATTGAGTTATCCTGAACTGCTGCCTGACGAACTGCGGGGGATCACGCCGCTGGCCCCGCCGACGGACGCCGCCGCCGCGCGTGTCGCGCTCCGCCGACATCTTGCTCTTGCACTCGCACCGGCCGCGGTTGAACGAATCGACGACGAACTCACCACGGTCGTGTCCTCTGACGGGCCGGTTGCACAGAAGGGGGTCCGCCATGCGTGACGACGACCGGACGGGACCTGATCAGGGGGACCCGGGCTCGGGCGAATCGGTCTCCGGAGAACCGGTTTCGCGCGATCAGATCAACCGGATCCTGAGCGCTGTCGCCTCGTTCTACCAGGCGCGCGACGTTCGCATTTCGCTGACGCGGGAAGGCGCCATCGTCTTCCCCGATGAACCGAACCGGGGCGAGATGCATCTCGGCAACATCCTTGCGCGATGTCAGGCGACCGATGCGTCGGACTGGGCGGAGCTCATCGAGGATCATCTGCTGAACATGGAGGTGTGGTGGGAGCAGGAGAAGCTCATCGCCGACCGGATCGACGACTACGACTTCGTGCGTGAGCATCTCGGCGTGCAGCTCTGGCCGGAGTCGTTGCGCGAGCAGTTCGAAGCGAGGCGGACGGTGATGCGGGACGATGTGCCCGGGGCCATCACCACGCTGGTGCTCGATCTGCCGACCGCGTTGCGGACGCTGCGTCGGAGCGAGATCGAGGCGTGGGGACAGGCGGACGCCGCGCTCTTTGACGAGGGGATCGAGCGGGTTCGGCGCGCGGTGACGCCGCGCACGGACGCGATCGACGTGGGTCTGACGAAGCCGGTCATGGTCGTGCGGGCGGAGCCGCCGGAGGACACCTTCGTGTCGGTGTTCGCGCTGACGCCGCAGGCGGTTCCGGACATCATCGGTTCGTACGGCGCCTTGTTGTCGACGCCGTGCCGCGACCTGATCATCGCGCATCCGCTGGAGGACGCGTCGGGCCCGTATGCGATTCCGCAGATGGCGGCGATGCTGCAGAAGGCGGTGAGCACGCGTCCCTACGCGATCGCGGCGACGATCTGGCACCACGACCGGGACGGCGCGGTGACGCCGCTCGGGTACGACATGGCGGACGGTCGGATCGAGATCAGCGCGCCGCCCGCGTTCCAGGCGGTCATGGCGCAGCTCCCGGCGGCCCCGGAGGGAGCGGGAAGCTGAGAATCCGCCCGATTTCCCGATTTTCTGTCCGGCGCGGGCGAGCCCGGCGCTCGGAGAAGAGGTCAGCCGGCCCCGCATGTGGGTGGGTCGGCGTCCTCTGCCCCGCACTCTCCTGGAGGTCGCATGATGGTGCACCGCCCGATGCTCGCCGCGTTCTGCCTGTCGCTGACCCTGAACGCCACGCTGTCGGCCGGCGACGGTGAAGCCGCCTACACGCTCCGAAACCTCGGCAAACCGGCGGGGGCCGCCAACGCCCTCGGCGTGCGGATGAACAACCACGGCCACGTCGCCGGCTTCTCATACTTCACCTCCGCCCCGACGCTGCGCGGCTGGATCTGGACGCCCGAGGACGGTTTCACGATCCTGCCCGCCCCGCCGCCGGGCTTCAACGTTCACCGCGCCATGGACATCAACGATGCGGGCGTGGTGGCGGGCGACGGAGGATTCGACTCCGGCCTCGCGTTTCGGTACGTCGACGGCGTCTACGACGTCACCGGCAGCGTCGACGGTCTGCCGATCGCGTACCTCGGCGGCCTGAACGAGCTTGGCGACCTCGCCGGCACCGCGAAGGACAACCAGCTCATCACGCCGGATCGCGCGTTTCTGGACATCGCGAACGGTGAACTGATCAACGTCACGCCCGCCTTCGGCGGACAGGGAACCGACGTCAACAACGAACGCACGGTCATCGGCTACACCGATTCGCTGGAGGCGTTCCGCTGGACGCAGGACGCCGGCGTCGAACTGCTGGGCACGCTCGATCTCGCGCGGAGTTTCGCGTGGCGGATCAACGAGGCGGGCGAGATCGTCGGGCACGCCCTGTCAGCCAACGGCAACACGCAGAGGGCGTTTCTCTACACGCCCGGCGTCGGCATGATCCAGGTTCCCGGCACGCCGGTCTCCGGATCGAGCGTGGCGGTGTCGATCAACAATGCGGGCGACATCATCGGCAGCGTGTCGGGCTCGCCGGCCCAGAGTTGGCGATGGACGCCCGACGACGGTCTCGTCTTCCTGTTCGATCTTTACGATGTCGCCGCGTCCGACTTCAACGTCCTGGAGGCGCGTGACATCAACGACGGCGGTCAGATTCTCGCGCAGGGATTCGACAGTGCGAACTTCGAGTACCGCACGGTGATTCTGACGCCGCCCGCCCCGTCCTGCGACACGGATCTTGACGGCGACGGAGCAACGGATGCATCCGACCTTGCCGCGTTGCTCGCGGTCTGGGGATCGTGTCGTGATTGCGACGCGGATCTCGACCTCGACGGGGAGGTGGGGCCGGCGGATCTGGCGTTGCTGCTGGGACAGTGGGGCGCCTGTCCCGAGTGACCCGCCCTGGGCGGCCGCCGAACGCTCAGCCCCACAACTCCATCTGCCCCGTCGCCGGGCCGCGCCGGAAGGCGGCGCTCGAGAGGGGGGGCAGGGCGACGGCGAGACCCGCGCGGCGGGCGAACATGTCGAACGTCCGGTTGAGGTGGTCCGCGTACTCGCCCTCGCCGCGCAGTCGCGCACCCGGCGTCGAGTCGTACAGCGCGCCGCCTCGCACGTCGCGAATGCGTTGCTCGACCCGATGCGCGGCGTGCGGCGCCTCCCGACGGATCCACTCGAGAAACAGCGTCTTCACCTGCCACGGCAGACGCAGCATGACGCGACCGACTGCCTGCGCACCCGCGTCTCGGACGGCGTCGATGAGTTGCGGGATCTCCACGTCGGTCAGTCCCGGAATCACCGGCGCGATCATCGCGCTCACGGGTACGCCCGCGTCGCGCAGTTCACGAATCGCGCGCAACCGATCGGCGGGCCGACTCGCCCGCGGCTCCATTCGCGCGGCAAGCGATGCGTCGAGCGTGGTCACGCTCAGCGCCACGTGCACGGCGTTGT
Organism: Phycisphaerales bacterium; assembly: GCA_965227335.1. Taxonomy (GTDB): domain Bacteria; phylum Planctomycetota; class Phycisphaerae; order Phycisphaerales; family SM1A02; genus CBDDFV01. Next base: position 289,183 of record CBDDFV010000008.1, on the reverse strand, counting down.
GCGCGGCGAGTTCCTGCAGGAGGTCAAGATCCCGGGTGACGAGTCGGTTCTTCGTGACGATCGAGATCGGCTGGCGGCACGCGGCGATAATCTCCACGCATCGCCGCGTGATCCGTTTCGTGCGTTCGAGCGGTTGCCAGGCGTCGGTGACGCCGCTGAAGACGATGGGTTCGCCGCGCCAGGCGGGATCGCTCAACTCACGTCGGAGCAGGCGGGGGGCGTCGTCCTTGGCGACGATCTTCGTATCGAAATCGAGTCCGCAGTTCAGGCCGAGGTACTCGTGGGTGGGTCGGGCGTAGCAATAGACGCATCCGTGCTCGCAGCCGCGATATGGATTGACGGTCCAGCGGAACGGCATGTCCTCGGCGTCGACGCGGTTGATGATGCGTCGAGTCTGCTCGGCGAGGGCGTTCGTTTCGAGTCGTCGGCCGTCGGGGTGTTCGTCGGCCCGGCGGGCGTGTTCTTCGTCGGTCAGTTCGACGGACGTGGTCTCGAACCGATTGGTCGGCGTTTCTGCGACCGCCCGCCCGCGGACGGTCACGCCGGGGACGGGCGTTGACCGCCACATCGTTGTGCCGCGCGCGATGGTCTGCGAGCAGCGAGCGGTCGGCTTCGGCGTCGGGTTTCGGGAGGGATGCCGCGGGGTGTCCTGGTTCGCCATGACCCGATCATAGACCGAACCGACGCCGGATCAAGCCTCTGGTTCCGGGAATCCCGGCCCCCCTGCCTGTCCTGGACCCAAGGTCCTATAATGCATGTTATGTCAAATTCATCCGGGTGGAGGTTGATCTGGGGTGCGTGAGGGGCGGTTCAGGCGAGGCGGACGGCGGTCCCGGTAGCGGTGACCAGAAGACCGCGGGCCTCATGGAAGAGACGTTCGAGGTGGCCGCGCGGGTCGGCGATGGCGGACTGCAGGTTGGCGAAGAAGTTGTTCAGGCCGGCGGCGACGACGGCCTCGCCGGTCACGAGACCGAGGTACTCGGCGATCGGACGGCCTTCGAGCGTCGGTGTGGTGCTGAGGATGACGGCGGTGTCGGACACAAGCGATTCTCCACGGCGGCGATTGGGGGCTCCTTACCAACCGCGCCTTCCGCAACGGGCCCCACCGGCTGGGGGCCAGACGCCGGCCCGTTCGGTGCGATGGTACGACGACCAGCCCGATCCTGGTCGGCGTTATGTCAAATTCGAAAGGCTCGGGAGGAAGTCGCGGGCGAGCGTGCGGACGGCCCTGGCGTGCGCATCAGGTTCGATGTATCGAGGCGGGGTGAGGTGATACGCCGCGTGCGGCAACGTGTCGGCGATCTGTTCGGCCATGGCGATCGGGTGCAGCGGATCGCCGGAGGTCGCGAGGACGAGTGCGGGCGATTCGACCGTGCGCAGATCGGCGAGCGCGCTGAACGGTGCGTCGGCCACCATGTCCACAAGAACATCGGCGCGCGATGCGGCGCCGGGGCGGTCGAGGATCGCTTCGACGGACGCGCCGGCGCGTTCGCTCATCGCGCAAAAGTCGCGATCCTCGTGGAGCCGCTCGCGTGCGTCGGTGGCCCCCTGCTCCGACAGCCAGCGACCCAGCCGCGAGATCAAGGCGAGGCTCGACGGCGCCGCCTGAGCGAGCCAGGCCGGACGAATCAGGATGAGCCCCTCCACTCGATCGGGATGACGCAGCGCAGCGTTCAGGCTGACGCCCGCGCCCATGGAGATGCCGCCGAACACCGCGGTTGGAAGGTCGAGTTCATCAAGGAGCGCCACCGCCGCGTCGGCGACCGCGTCGAACGCGTGCAGTTCCGGGGCGTGTTCGCTCTCGCCGTGACTCGGCGCGTCCAGGGCGATCAGCGTCGCAGGAAACTCCGGGCCGACCAGGCCTGACGCCTGTCGCCGACACGCGCCGAGGCCGTGCTGAAACAGGAGGCGCGGCCCCTGACCCGTGCGGTCGTACGCGAGTTGTCGGTCGTTCATCGTGAAGACGGGCAACGCGGGGACCTCTTGTATCGCGATCACGGATAACGACGCCGCGGGGGGATCATCGCGGCCGGAACTGCTCGCCGATTCCGTCCACGAAGAGTTCAACGCGGCCGCAGCGCGGACACACGTAGACGTCGAAGTGTTCGCGATTCACAAACAACTCGCCAAGTTCGCCGAAGAAGAACGCCCAGCCGCGCGTGCCCTCGTGGAACTTCTTGGTCCCGACGTACTCAAGGCCGTGATCACAGCGCGGGCACGTCATCGGGTTGACTTCGCCGGACATGAGCAGGCTCCTCCGTTCACTCATTTATAGCATCGGCCATGAGTGGATGGACGGCGGCGGGGCGGCGCGCATCATCGTCGCCTCATTCTCGTGCGCGAAACGGAAGTCGGAACGTCCTGATCTCGCCGGCGTGGCCGAAGCGGGCGGAGGCCCCTGACGGACGGGCCGGCCCCCTACCGCGCGACCTGGCCCGGACGCAGCGGCTCCTGCGGCGTGCGCGGCTCATCGGGATACAGGCCTCCCACCTGCTTCTCGTACCCGTTGAACATCGGCGTGGCGAAGCGTTCGCGCGTGTCGAGCCAGTACGACTCCGCCTGGCTCCAGCGCGGGTGCGGAATGTTGGGGTTGACGTTGGACAGGAAACCGTACTCGTGCGGCTGGATCTGCCAGAACGTCTTCGGTTGCTCGCGAAGGAACTCGATCTTCACAATCGACTTCGGACTCTTGTAACCGTACTTCCACGGCACGGCGAGACGCACCGGCGCGCCGTGCTGCTTCAGGAGCGGCTCGCCGTAGACGCCCGTCGCCATGAATGCGAGATCGTTCATCGCCTCGTCCATGCGGAGCGCTTCGACATACGGCCACGGATAGCCGCTCCGGTTGTCCTTCAGCCCCGGCATCTGGCTCGGTCGGTTCGCGGACGTGAATCGCACGAACTTCGCCGTCGATTTCGGTCCCGCCTTCTCGATCAGCTTCCGCAACGGAAAGCCCGCCCACGGAACGTTCATGGCCCAGCGTTCGACGCAGCGGAAGTGACAAACCCGCTCCTCGTGGGGGAACTTGAAGAGATCATCGAGATCGAGCGTGGCCGGATTGTCGCATTCGCCGGTGATCTCGATCGACCAGGGATCGACCTCGAAATCGCCGGTGTAGCGCCACACCGCGCCGCCGCGCCCGGGGAGAAACTCATAGAAGTTGTTGTGCTTCGCGGCGGTCTCACGCGGCGTCAGGGCCTTGCGGGCGATCTCGCCGGGGACCGAATAGGCCGCGTTCTGCGCAGGCGGAAACACCTCCGGGCGTGTGAGCGGCGGCTCGAGCAGCGACGGTCCGTCGCCCGTCGTCGGGGCGGCCCCGAGCGGCGCGGCGTCAGCACAGCCGGCCGCCCCGCCGATCGCCGACCCCCCCACTGTCGCCAGCGCCGCCTTCACGAACACCCGTCGGTTGAAGAACACGTCGGGCGGGGTGACGTCGCAACGATCCGGGAACGGCGGCAGCGATTCAGTCATGGTCGGGATACTCCGGCGAATTCAGGGTCCGAACACCATGGGTTCGAACGACGCGTGCAGACGGATGCACATCGAGTCTACGCCCCCATCGGAGGATGTGCGCACGGCGCCGCCGCGCGACGGGGGCCGATGACGACTCAGCGTGAGTCGGGCCGGGACGCGGAATCTGACCGCAATCGGACGCAGAAATCGATTTTGACGGTCTCGGGATCGACGCGATCGAGCGCCCAGCGGGCGGACTCGATCGTCGCGGCGAGATCGGACGCCCACTGCAGCACGCTCGTCGGCGCATCGGGACCGTTCCGGGCGGCCGGTCCGAACCAGCGGTCCGAATCGGCGAGGAGCGTGTCGAGCAGGCGATGCACGCCCGCCCCGGCGATGCGGCCTTCCTGGTCCGCGGCGGTCAGCGTCGCGGGCAGGCGGGGCTGGCGCCCGAGGCGATGCGTCACCGCGTCGAGGAACTGCGGATGCGTCGCGATGACGATCCACTCCGGCTGTTCGTCGGCGTCGTCGATGACGCCGGGCTGACACGCCCAGTTGGCGGAGACGACGCCCCGCAGCGGATGACCCTCGCCGCCGACGGCGACGACCAGGTCATCGATATCGATCGTGCGCACGTCGTTGCGCTCAAGGGTGGCGAAGGCCGGACGGGTGAGCGTGATCGCCAGGGTCGGGTCCGCCGCGTTGAGTTCGCGGGCCGCGTCGTTGAGCAGCGTGTCGATGCGGGCGTCGAGGCGATTGACCGGTACGCCGCCGCGCGGCGCTTCGTAGATCCGCGCCGCTGCGAGGACGGAGGTGCGTTGTCCCGCGTGCCCTTCATCCACGACGCCCACGAGGGTGACCTGCGCGTCGCCGAGTCGATCGGCGATGTCGGCCGGGATGGCTTCGAGCTGGTCGGGTCCGACGATCATGCGGACCCACTCGGGCAGTCGACGGTCAATCGGCCCGGCCATGATCACGCCGCCGGCGTCGCCCACGAGATCGACGATCGATTCGTCCCACTGCTGCGGATTGACGGCGGGTGCGTTGAGCAGACCGTTCGCGTCGACCCGGAGGTGCTGCACGCCGAGTCGGCCGTCGAGCAGGTCGCCCACGCCGCCTTCGAACGCGCCGTCCGCGGTGCGGACGAAGTACCCGAGACGTCCGGGGCCGAGCGTGCGGAGCCGCTGGGTGACGGGGGCGACGGCGAGGGCGTCGGCGGCGACGCCGCGCCCACGGAGTCGATCGCGAACATCGTCAAGCAGGTCCGACTGGTCCTTCGGTCCGATGAGGACATAGCGTCCGTCGATGCTGGCGAGGGCGAGGCCCTGGCGGTCGACGATGCGTCGACCGGGGCCGTCGTTGCGGGCGCCGAGTCGGTCGGCGTAGTCCAGGATCGGGACGGGGTTGGTTTCGGTGATGAGAACCCATTCGCCCTCGGCGCGACGGATCCAGGTGAGGCTGTCGCCGGCGAGTTCGGCGAACATCTGCTCCGGCGCGACGCGAAGGCCGCGGGCGACGCCGCGCCAGGCGATCATCCACGCATCGTCCCGCACGCCCTCGTGCACCGCGGTCGCCAGAGGCTGGGGGCGGAGGGTGCGAAAGATCGATGCGGCGTCGTCGAGGTGGACGAACGCGGTCACGTCGGCGGGGATCGCCCGCGTGATCGCGAAGGGATCGGTCGCGTCGGGCGAGCGGACCGGGTCGGGTCCGAGCCACGCGGCGAAGATCAGGGTCAGGAGCGTGACGGGGTTCATGGGTCGTGCGCGGGCGAGGGGCGCGCGCCCAGCGGCGCGGCGGGTTGGTCGGGATCACTCCGGCGGCGAATCGTCGATCGCCGGTCCATCATGATGACCTACCACACTCTGCCGCAGGAGATGCACCGCGCCCTGCAGATTCGACGCGCGGCGGCTCACATCCTGTCCGAACGCGGCCGAGATTGACGGTCCTTCCGCCTCCCGTTGCGCCTGCAGCGATGCGTCGCGGACGAGGAACGAGCCGTACGCGGCGACGCCAAGCATGGTCAGCACGCACGCGCGGAACGCCCAGCGGCGTCGACGGACGCGTTTCGCCTGTTCGGGCGAGATCCGGACGAATCCGAGTCGGGCCATGACGTCGTCGGTGACATCCGGCACCGGACCCGCCGCGTCGTGGGCGAGATCGTCGAATTCGGGCGACCGATCGCGGGACGTCTCGAAGCTCACGACCACGCCTCCGCCGTCATGCTCTGCACCGCAGCGGTGGCGGGTTGGGCGAGCATGTGCTTCTTCATGCGTTTGCGGGCGCGATGGAGATGGCTCTTCACCGTGCCTTCGGGCATGTCGAGATGATCGGCGATCTCCGCGATGCCCCAACTCTGCTGGTGGAAGAGCAGGACGATTTCACGCTGCTGCGGATTGAGCTGTTCGAGGGCGTCGTCAATCGCGGTGCGGAGCTTCTCACGATGTTCCGAGCGCACGGACGTCGAGCCCGGCGTCTCGGCGTTCCCCTTCCAACCGCCGACGATGTCGGAGTCGAAGCTGGGGGCGTGTTTCTGCATCGCGTTGACGTACAGCCGCTTCGCGATCGTGAAGACCCACGTCGAGAAGCGGAAGCGCGGATCGAAGCGGTCGAGGTTCTTGAGGACGCGGACGAACGCCTCCTGCACGATGTCCTCCGCGACATCGGGCCGTCCCGAGAGGCGGAGGATGAAGGCGTACAGGGCGTCCTGATGGGCACGGATGATCGCTTCGATGGCGCGGCCGTCGCCAGCCTTGGCCTTGCGGATCAACTCGTGCTCGCGGGCCTTTTCCATGAACCCCATATCGTAGGTACCTGCGACGGGGGTCGGGGTTGCCAAATTTCGGGTTTCGAACGGGTTTTCCGAGGAGGCCTCTTCGGGCCAACAGGGCCGTCGTCAGGCGGTGGACGGGCCCTTCAGCTGCTCGAGCGGCGTGATGAAGGGCTGGCTGCCGATGTTGAAGATCGCGTGCTTTACCGCGGCGGCGCCGTCGCTGAGTTTCGCGAGGGCGGCGGCGGCGGCGGCCGGGGGCTGGGCGGCGAGTCGGATCTGCTGATCCAGCGCGCCGCCGAGCTGCTCGACGCCCGCTTTCGCTCGCTCCGGGTCGGTGAAGATGATCACGTGGGGGTCCTCGCCGTGCTTGATGACGGCGGCCTGGCCCTGCGCGGTGACGGGGATGTACCACTGGTCGAGGAGGTTGAGGCGACGGTGCAGCCGGGCCCAGCCCTGCTGGCTCTGGGCGCCGACGACGCCACGCACGAAATCGTCCCACAACACCGCGGGGAGGCGATCGAGCTCGAACTCGAACATGACCGCGAGGTTGGTCAGCAGCGTGTGGAAGCCGTATTCGCCTTCGTTGCGGTTGAACATGACCGACTTGAGTTCGTCCGACGCCGCGCGGGAGAGCATCACCACCGCGTTGTCCCGCGGGATCTGGATCACCGGCGCGCCGAAGCGTTCGTCGACGAGGTTGTTCCGTTGCGCGGCGTCGAGCGCGCGTTCCTGGCTCGTGAACGCCAGCACGAAGAGCTTCCCCTCGATCCGGGCGGCCAGCGGCGAGCGCATGGCGGGCGACTCCAGCGAACGCTCTTCTTCCGGCAACCCGAGCATCGCGGGCAGGAAGTACCAGTGCTCACGCTGGAACACCGCTCGCCACAGCGCCGACAGCGCGGCGTGGTTCTTCGGGTTCCAGGACGCCTTCGCCATGAGCGGCGTCAGGGTGTCGTTGATTGCGGCAGGCATGGGGTCCACTCCTCCGTATCCGGCTGCGAACCGGGCGTGGCGCAGGGGTCATTCTAACCGGTCATCGCCATAAACGCTGGAATACCAGTGATTCGGAAGGCGACCGTGCGTTTTTCGGCACGTTTGAGCCAGTCAATGGAAGTTCCTCGCCTTCACCGTCAGCGTGTCGGCGTGCAGGGTGTCGAGCGACTCCACCCGCTGGACGAGGACGTGGACGACGTCGCCGGCGCGTTCGATGCGTCCGTGGGCGAGGAGCATCGTGCTGTGCCGCGCGGTGCGGCGGTGGTTCTTGAAGACGTCGCTCCAGAAGATGAGGTTGGCGACGCCGGTCTCGTCCTCGATCGTCATGAAGATGACGCCCTTCGCCGTCCCTGGTCGTTGGCGCACGAGGACGACCCCGGCGACGCTGACGAAGCGTCCGTGCGCACAGCGGTGCGGGTCGCGGAGGTTTTCGGCGGGGGTGACGTTGTGCTGGTCGAGGGTCGGGCGGATGAAGGCGAGCGGGTGGCCGCGCAGGGAGAGGCCGGTCGAAGCGTAGTCGTGCACGACCTTGCGTGATTCGGGGATGAACGGCAGGTGCATCTGGCCGTGGGATTCGAGTTCGGCGGCGGCGTCGGGACGGTCGAGGAGTGCGCGGTCGATCAGGGGGCGCGGATCATCGCGGAGGGATCGGATACGCCAGAGCGCCGCCTGGCGATCGACGCCGAGGGAGGTGAAGGCGTCCGCGTACGCGAGTCGTCGCAACGCGGCGACCTTGACGCCGGAGATGCGATGGAGGTGATCGATCGACTCGAAACGCGCGCCGAGTCGATCGCGGGCCTCGACGATCGCCTGCGCATCTTCTTCCGAGAGTCCCTTCACGAGCCGCAGGCCGAGACGCAGGCTCGGGCGTTCGCGTTCGACGGGATGGTCTTCGAGGGTGCAGTCCCAGCGGCTCTCGTTGACGTCGATCGAACGGATTTCGACGCCGTGCTCGCGAGCGTCGCGGATGATCTGGGCGGGGGCGTAGAAGCCCATCGGCTGGCTGTTCACGAGCGCCGCGGCGAACGCGGCGGGATAGTGATGCTTCAGGTAACAGGAGACGTAGACGAGCAGGGCGAAACTCGCCGCGTGGGATTCGGGGAAGCCGTAGCCGCTGAAGCCCTGGATCTGACGGAAGCAGCGTTCGGCGAAGTCCTGGTCGTAGCCGTGGTTCATCATGCCGGCGACGAGTTTGTCGCGGAACTCGAGGATGGCGTCGGGGCGCGACTTCCATGCGGCGATTGCGCGGCGGAGGAGGTCCGCTTCGCCGGGCGTGAACCCGGCCGCGACGATCGCGAGCGACATCGCCTGCTCCTGAAAGAGCGGCACGCCGAGCGTCTTGCCGAGCACGCGTTCGACTTCGGGACTCGGGTACGTCGCGGTCTCCATGCCGTCGCGTCGGCGCAGGTACGGGTGCACCATGTCGCCCTGAATCGGACCGGGACGCACGATCGCGACTTCGATCACGAGGTCGTAGTAGTTGCGCGGGCGGAGGCGGGGCAGCATCGACATCTGGGCGCGGGACTCGATCTGGAAGACCCCCACCGTGTCGGCGCGGCAGATCATGTCGTAGACGTCCTCGTCGCCCTCGGGAATGTTCGCCAGCGTGCAGGTGCGGTCGTGGTGCTGTTCGACGAACTCGAATGCGCGACGGATGCAGCTGAGCATGCCGAGGCCGAGGACGTCCACCTTGAGCATGCCCATCGCGTCGACGTCGTCCTTGTCCCATTCGATGACGGTGCGGTCGTCCATCGCTGCGTTCTGGATGGGGACGAGGTCGTGGAGCGGGCCTTCGGTGATGACGAAGCCGCCGACGTGCTGGGAGAGATGACGGGGGAAGCCGCGAATCTGGTGCATGAGGATGGCGAGGCGGCGGAGGGTGGGGTCGTCGGGGTTGAGGCCGAGTTCGGCGAGACGTTCGGGATCGATGCCGCCGCGATCCCACCAGTCCATGGACTTGGCGAGTCGGTCGACGCCGTCGAGGGAGAGGCCGAGGGCCTTGCCGATGTCGCGTACGGCGCTGCGGGCGCGATAGGTGATGACGACGGCGGTGAGGGCGGCGCGATGGCGGCCGTACTTCCGGTAGATGTACTGGATGACTTCCTCGCGTCGTTCGTGTTCGAAGTCGATGTCGATGTCGGGCGGTTCGTCGCGTTCCTGGCTGACGAAGCGTTCGAAGAGGAGGTCGATGCGCTCGGGGTCGACGGAGGTGACGCCGAGGCAGTAGCAGACGGCGGAGTTCGCGGCGGCGCCGCGTCCCTGGCAGAGGATGCCGCGCGACCGGGCGAAGCGCACGAGGTCGTGGACGGTGAGAAAATACGGGGCGTATTCGAGGGATTCGATGAGGTCGAGTTCGTGTTCGAGTTTGCGTCGGACCTTGTCGTCGAGGTGTGCGCCGAACCGCTCGCGGGCGCCGGCCCACGTGAGCGTGCGCAGATGGTCCATCGGCGCGACGCCGGCGGGACAGATCTCCGAGGGGTACTGGTAGCGGATTTCGTCGAGGCTGAAGCCGGCGGCGCGGCGGGCGATATCGAGGGTGCGGGCGACGGCGTCGGGATACTCGTCAAAGAGCGCGGTCATGGCGGCGCCGGACTTGAGACCGCGCTCCGCGTGGGGAAAGAGCCGGAGGCCGGCCTCGTCGAGCGTGCAGCCATGGCGGATGCAGGTGAGGACATCCTGGAGCGGCCGACGTTCGGGGATGTGGTAGTGAACATCGTTGGTGGCGACGAGCGGAATGCGATGGCGGGCCGCGGCGTCGGCGATGTCGACCAGTCGGTCGTCGTCATCGGCGTCGTAGCGGCGCGACAGGGCGACGGAGAGGCGATCGTCATCGAACGCGCGGCGGAGGGCGGGGAGCGCTCGATCCGCGAACCAGTCGGGCAGCGGGTGCGGCGGGACGGCGATGGCGAGCAGGCCGTCGTGGTGATCGAGGACGTCGTCGAGCGTGAGGAAGCACTCGCCCTTGGGCGCCCGACGGCGGCCGACGGTGATGAGGGTGGAGAGGCGGCCGTAGGATGCGCGATCAGTCGGGTAGAGAAGGATGGACCAGGTAGCGGGGACGGTCGTGCAGGGCTGCATCTCGATGCGGGCGCCGACGAGGAAGTCGACGCCATGCTGCTTCGCCGCGACGTGCGCACGAACGACGCCGGCAAGCGTGTTGACATCCGTGACGGCGACGGCGCGGAGGTTGAGCGCGGCGGCCTGTTCGACGAACTCATCCGGATCGCTGGCGCCGGTCAGGAAGGTGAAGTTCGACGTGACATGGAGTTCCGCATACGGCGCGTCGTCGGGATGGGCGGAGCGTGACGGATCGATCTCCGGCGCGGTCCTGCGCCAGGGATGCGGTCGAAGCTTGGGATGGGGCGTGGGTTCAGGCATGAGTGAATGAGAGAGCGGCGGGGCGGACGGTCAGGTCCACCAGCCGTGAAGGAACCAGCGTCGGAGGGGCGAGGTGCGGAAGACCCAGGCCCAGAGGCCGGCGTCGAGTTCGATGCGGTAGTAGTCGCGGGTGAGGCGGTCGTCGTCGATCAGGCCGCGCTGATCGGGGGCGGTCGGCCGGAGGCGCCACCATTCGGGTCCGATGCGTTCGGGACCGACCGCGGTGCGGACGAGATGCGTTTCGCCACGCCGGATGATGCGGGCGGGCGGCCCGTCGGGCGCGAGGGAGGCGACGTCGATGCGTTCCGGTTTCGGGAGCAGGTGAAGCGGACGCGGCGCGGATGTGAGTCGGGTGGCGAAGGGACGGGGCAGCGCGGCGGCGCGATGGAGGGTGCGATATTCGAACACCCGTTCGGGTCGGTGTGATTCGCGTGGTTCGATCCGCAGGACGCGATCGGCGCCGAGGCGATTGGCGAGGGTGTCGACGAGTTCGCCGACGGCGGGTTCGACGACGGCAGGATCAGGGGCGGCGTCGGGATCGCCAGCTGCGGTCGTCCAGTCGGCGCGGGTCTGCGTGTGGGCAAGCGATTCGGCGCGGGTGACGGTCAGCGCGACGGCGTCGACGCCGAAACCGAGGTTCGCGTGTTCGAGGCGGGGCTGGAGGAGGCGATCGAGGTGTTTCGCATCGCGGGTCGGACGGCTGAGCGTGAGGGGAATGACAACGGGCGGGGCGTCCGCCCGTACGAGGGTGACGCGAAGGTCGCCGGCCCCCTGCTCCCGCTGCTCGAGTTGATCCGTCAGTTCGATGAGGCCTTCGCGGATGGTGAACGTCACGCCGTCGAGGCTGCGGGTCGGGCCGTTGAACACGCGGCGGACGGTGAGGGGATCGACGGGTCGGACGGGGCTGAGCGGTTCGAAGGCGGCGCCGTGGAGTTGATCGAGGCGATGCAGCACGGCGTCGTCGAAGCGGGACGGGAGGCTGCTGCGGGGCAGGTCGCGGAGTTGTCCGATGGTGTCGACGGCGAGTTCGCGGAGTCCGTCGATGAGATCGGCGTCGAGCCGGAGGGCGTCGACGGGGAGCGAATCGGTCGCGCGGGCGAGATCGGCGGGATCGCGCACGATGCAGACTGGATCGCGGTCGGGGGCGCCGTCGTGACCGCGGCCGGGGGCGCGGAATCGGGTGCGGAATCGGGCGAGCGCCCAGGCGGCGGCGTCGGTGGGTGCAACGGCGACGGCGCCGGTGAGTCCGAGTCGATGGAGGCTGTCGAGCAGATTCGATGCGAGGGCGCGTTCACCGCCGAAGACGCGTTCGCAGCCGGTGATGTCGAGTCGGAGGCCGTCGGGCGGATCCGGAGCGACCACGGGGGTGAAACGGAGGGCCCACTGGGCGAGGGCGTCAAGCGCGGCGTGCTGGCGGTCGGGCTCGTCCGGCTCGATTCGCACGTCCCCCGTGAGCAACGCCCGGGCGTGGGCCACGGTCATGCCGGGCGTCACGCCGGCGGCGCGGCTGCGGGGGCAGCAATGCGCGACGACCTGCTTCGCGCGACTGGGCGCGACGAGAAGGATCGGCGCGGCGGCGACGCCGGACGGCTCATCCGGCGGCGCTGCGGTTGTCCGCGGTGCTGCGCCGGTTGACGCCGAGACTGCGGACGGGCGGACGTCGGAGGTGTTCTTCGGTCGTCGTCGTCGTCGCTGGTTGAGCTCCACCGCCCAGTGCGGGAGGAAGAGTGAAAGTGCGCGTCGTGTCGTTCCACTGCACATGCCAGGCTCGCGTGACGGAATTCCAGCCGGAATTCCCGGCAGGCCGCACTCCCTTGCAGCGCAACAGTTCGATCGTCCAGTGCGGGGCGCGCCGATCTGATCGGCGCGATGCGTGTGATTCCGAGTCGTCGTTCGTCGGCGGGCGCGGCGTGATACGCCAGCGGGTCGCCGCGGCGGAAAGTTCGCCCAGTTCCGATGGACGCCGCGCGAGCAGCAGGAACGCACCGCCCGCCCGCGCCGCCAGTTGCAGGCGGCGGGTCTCCGACATCGTCAGTCCGGCGCCGTCGGCGATGACCATCCGGACCGCCGGCGAACGCGCGGCGAGATCGATCGCCCAGCAACGCGACGCCGCGTCCGGCGGATCGATGAACACGGACCGCCTCGCCAGTCCGTCATCCAACGTCGCCCCCCCACCGCTGACGTCGTCGCACGCGGCGACATCTTCACTGGCGTTCGACCGCCACGGCGACCCGGGATCCATCGGCGGTGGAGCGCGATCATCCGATGTGGTCACGACCGGGCGGATCAACGCCGCGGGATCGGGCCAGCACGCGCGACCGATCCACAGCACCCGCCGGACATCGGACGCGGACCCGCACGCCATCCAGGCGAGATGCACGAACACGCTTCGCGCCGTCAGACCCGCCGCGCTGTCGCCGATATCGATATCCAGGAACCACTCATGCACCAGCCCGGGCGCGATTGTCGCGGGCGTCCCGGCGGCGGTGACGTCTGTCCGGGGCGAACGCGGCAGCCGCCAGGGCGATCCTGCGCCGTGAGGTGATCGATCCCGCGCCACGCCGGATGTCCCCGCTCCGCCCCCGTTCCCGCGCCAGTCCCCCTCCCCGCGCATGGCCGCGGCTGCAGCGGGAGCGAGTTCGAGCGTACGATCGGCGGAACGGACATGGCCCGACGATCGCCCGGCCGACGATCCGCCAGCTTCGAGGGCCTGAATCTGCTCCGCCAGAACCGCCAGATCCGCCAGATCCGCTAGAGCCGCTAGAGCCGTTGGATTGGGACAAGGACCGGGCACGAGTCAATGATCGCACTTTGTTCGGGTGTTGTCCAAACAAAAGTCGTACATTTGTGGGAGAATGGCCGGGGCAGGTCGGATTCGAATCCGTGGGGTCGGGGGCCGCGAAGCCCATGACAGGAGGCCTCTTGACTGACCACGATTCCGAGCACGACCCCGATCACGATCACACCCCTGATCCTGATCATCACCCCGCGATCACCACGCCGCTGGACGAGATCCCGCTGGCGTCGATCGGCCAGCCTCCATCCGGCGGTCGGATTCTGCTGACGGGGGCGACGGGTTACGTCGGCGGGCGGCTCGCCCCCCTGCTGCTGGAACGGGGGTACGAGGTGGTCTGCCTCGTCCGCCGCGCGAGGAAACTCGAACGACGTGACTGGTCGCACCACGAACGGGCGATCATCGTTGAGGGCGATGTGTCGAATACGGAGCATCTCGCCCAGGTGATGCGGCGGTGCGACATTGCGTATTACCTGATCCACGCGATGGAAAGCGGTGTGGACGATTTCGCGGAACGCGACCGGTGTCTCGCGGAGTCGTTTGCCCAGGCCGCGAGCATGTCGCGTCTGCAGCGGATCATTTATCTCGGCGGTCTCGGTGAGATGGGTGATCACCTCAGCGAGCATCTCCGTTCGCGTCGTGAGGTCGAGGACATCCTGCGATCGAGCGGCGTGCCGACGACGGCGTTCCGGGCGGCGATGATCATCGGTTCGGGATCCGCATCATTCGAGATTCTTCGGTACCTGGTGGAGCGGCTGCCCGTGATGGTGACGCCGCGCTGGGTGACGACGGAGTGTCAGCCGATCAGCATCGTCGATGTCCTGGGATATCTGACGGATTGTCTGAGCGTGCCGGAGACGGCGGACTGTTCGCTGGAGATCGGCGGGCCGGAGGTGCTGACGTACCGGGCGCTGATGGATCACATGGCGGCGGCGCTGGAGCTGCCGCGCCGGATCGTCATTCCGCTCCCGGTGCTCACGCCGAAGCTGAGTTCGATGTGGATCGGTCTGGTGACGCCGGTGAACAAGTCGATTGCACGTCCGCTGGCGGAAGGCTTGCGAAATCCGGTGACGGTGCAGGACACGTCGGCGCAGGAGCTGATGCCGCGCGAAACGATGACCCCGAAGGAGTCGATCGAGCGGGCGTTGGTGAAGGTGCGTTCGAACGATGTGGTCACCCGCTGGAGCGCGGCGGGGCGGATCGCGGGCGACCCCGACTGGGCGGGCGGCACGATGTTCGTCGACCGACGCTCCCTGGAGATGAACGCCTCGCCCGAGGACGTCTTCGCGGCGGTGTGTCGGGTGGGCGGCGGTCACGGCTGGTACGCCGCGGACATTCTCTGGAAGATCCGTGGTCTCGGCGATCAGATCTTCGGCGGCCCGGGTCTGCGCCGGGGGCGTCGGCATCCCGAGCTTGTGGAGTACGGGGAGGCCCTGGACTTCTGGCGGGTCGAGGACGTGGAGCCGGGGAAGCGGTTGTATCTGCGGGCCGAGATGAAGCTGCCGGGGATCGCGCGTCTGGAGTTCGAGATTGATCCCGTCCACGCCGCGCCGGCGGATGACGACGGCGACGCTTCCGGACCCACGAATCTGACGATGACGGCGCGATTCCAGCCGAAGGGGCTGCTGGGTCTGGCGTACTGGTTTTCGGTCCTGCCGTTTCACAACCTTGTGTTCAAGGGGATGTTGCGGGGCATGAAGCGGACGGCGGAGTCGATTGCCTCGGGCGCCGCGCCGCCGTCGGAACGACAGGGGTCGGCGGCGGCCTGACGGCCGGGGGCGGATCGGGGGATCGAAAAATCTTTTCGTCGACCTGAGAGGTTCGCGAATCGGGGGCGGACTGGGGATGACCGGCGGTCGTCGGTCATTCACCTCAGCGACGGAGAGACACCATGCAACTTCAGACTTCCACGCATCGGAAACGGATCATCTTGTCCCGCGGCGCCCGGCTGGCGGCGCGATGTCTTGCGCCGGCGGCCTTCATGGCGCTGGCGGGTCCCGCGTCGGCGGATGTCACGATCGCCAACTGGGACGATGCGTGGCATTACGACTACCACGTGAATTACATGCCGGATCTCGACCAGCGTCGGGTCGGTCTGGACAACAGCGGCAACATGCACTGTGTGCCGACGGCGACGATGAACATGCTCGCCTACGCCGCGCAGTGGGGATTCGACTCGATGGACCCCGGTCCCGGCCTGTGGCAGGGGTACGACGGGTATTACCCGATGACGGCGCACATTGAGGATCTGGGCGACCTGATGGGCACGACGGGCGACGGCGGCACCGGCGGGACTGGTTGGCGCAATGGTCTGGAGGCGTGGATCGATGGTCAGCCGCTGGTGGCGGATCACGTCTGGAAGAGCGGGAACAACTGCCCGACGTTGTCGGACATCGTGCAGGCGCTGGAGGGCGGCCGCATCGGGTGTCTCGCCTACGGTCGGTACGACTGGGAGCCGGGTTTCCAGGGCGCGTTGCGTCTCACCGGACGGACGGGCGGGCACGCGGTGACCGTGATGCACGCATCGTCGGACGGGTTCTTCGACGAGACGTTGTGGACGCGTGATCCGGCGGACGACAATCCGGTCGACGTCTTCAGCCAGTCGCCGTTCGCGTACCGCATCTACAGCGACGTGCTGACCACGCAGGATCTGCAGCACGATCCGGACGAGGACGGCGCGTTCTCGTACTTCGAGGGCACGATGCTCGAGTTCAATCCGGACTCGGACAAGATCCGCCTGATCGACTCCTACATGGTGCTGCGTCCGATCAACGGGTACAGCTACAACCATGTGCAGATCGCCTTCGAGGGTCTGGCGGGCGGCGGCTGGATCCAGAGCCCGTCGAACCCGAACTGGACGTTCAACGGGATCGACATCATCGGCCTCGCGCCGCTCGTCGGGTTCAACGACTTCATCGCGGCGGCGACGTTGGGACCCGACACGTCGCAGCTGATTCCGCTGAACCGATTTCGCAACCAGACCGATGACGCGGTCGTGCTCCCCTACCAGGCGGTGGACGTCTATGTCGACCCGGACGGCTTCGCGTACGTCGCCGGTCCCTGGCAGGTCGAGAAGCGGGACAACGTCGAGATCCACGAACTCCTCGCGACCTACACCACCAGCGACGGCGTCAGCGCGATGGCGGGCGACGATGCGCGGCGGGCGCTCTGGCTCTACAGCGACGCCCAGCGGACGCTCACGATGCTCAAGCAGTCGTCGCTCTCCCCTGCCGCGACGCTCGAGATTCCCGCGTGGTTCCCGACCACGCCGATCAAGGACCTCACCGTCTGCCCGGAGAGCGGCGCTCTGTGGTGCGTCTTCGAGGAGGATGACCGTCTGTTCAAGCTTGTCGTCGACGAGGCGGGCGGCGTCTTCGGGACGACCGCGAGTCATCCGGATCTGGTGCGTCCGGTCAGTGTGACATGCGACGATCGCGGCCGCGTGATTGCGTCGGACGGCGAGAAGCTGCATGCGTTCAAGCCGGTGCTGGGCGGGGCGTACGCGAAGTACGACGATCCGTGGTACGCGGACGAGACGGTCGTGGGCGCCTTCCGCGTCGACCGCAGCCGCACGAACTACAACCCGGCCGAGCATGATGCGCCGGGCTGGAACGTCAACGTGCATCCGGACGAACTCGAGCCGGGCGTGAGCGTGCCGGACTGTGTCGGCGATCTGGACGGCGACGGCCAGGTCGGGGCGGGCGATCTGAGCGTCCTGCTCGCGGCGTGGGGTTCGGACAACCTCGCGGCGGACATCGCCCCGCTCGGCGGCGACGGCGTGGTCGACCAGGCGGATCTCGCGACCCTGCTCGCGGCGTGGGGCGGCTGTCCGTAACGACGTCTGGCGTTCGACAACCGAGGAGACCCGGGGCCGCCCCGGCGCAGCCATGCGTCGGGGCGGTCGTTGTGTTCAGCGGACGAGGCGGAGATTCTTGAGGCCGTATATCAGCAGGGCGAGGGCGATCAGGCCGAGGACGATCTGGCCCGCGCGGGCCCAGAAGAGTTGGTCGATGAGGTCGTTGAGGGAGATGATCATGCCGCGCTGTCCGAGGAGGAGCGCGGCGGCGATGGACAGTGCGGTGAGGATGGACAGGGCCCCGCGCACGGCGTCGGCGAATCGGACGGCGGGCGACGGTTGATCGGTCGTCGGGGCGGGGGCGGCGGAGGCGGGGGTCGGGGGTCCGGCCTTCTGTCGTTTGATCGCGGCCTTGGCGTCTTTCTTGACCTGCTTGGCGTGGATCTTGGTCAGTTTCTTGTCGGAGGTCATGGCGTTGCGCTCCGATCGGGGTGAATCCCTTCGGGGGATGATAGGAGACGGACCCGGGTCCGCCGCCCGGGCGGGGGCGCCGGATCGGGGTTGCTGCCGGATCGGGGGAGGGCGCTGGATCGGGGAGGGCAGCGGGTTGATCGGGGATGGTCCGGTCGGCTTGACGGCCTGCCGCGGGCGCCTATACTTCCTCGTTCACTGATTGCGGGGTAGAGCAGTCTGGTAGCTCGTCGGGCTCATAACCCGGAGGTCGTTGGTTCGAATCCAGCCCCCGCTATTACCCAGTCGGTTGCAAACACAGCCGGCCCCACGGTTCACGAACGACGCCGCCGAGAGACCTCGGTGGCGTTCGTCGTTTTGGCCCGTGATGGCGAGGTTTGCGAGCGATCGGCGTTGCGGCCGGTGTCTCTGGCTGAACGGTGGAGATAACCGGTCGGCGCGGGATCGCGGGCCAGGACGCCGGATTGGGGCGAGAGTCTCTGAGTCTCTGGCCGAGACATGGGCCGGGGTGATCGGGTGGTTGTCTCTGCTGTGCCGAGCGCTACGAGGGTGGTTTTGACCGCGCAGCGCACGCAACCCGGGAACAGCACGAGGCGATCACTCGTCTGTCGCCTCATTCCTCGCCTCGAGATCGAGAAAGTCACCGAGCCACTGACGAACCAGCCTCTCCTCCACCTCGGACTCCGCCCATTCATGGATTGGAAACTGAACTCCACAATGAGCGTTCACCGCCGCAGAGCAGAAGCACTGGATCCGATGCAGATTGAAGTACGGGCATGGATTCGGCCCTCGGTGATTCGATCGACGCGACCAATCGCCGATTCGCATCCCGTCTGGAAACCCGCACTGTGTAATGAGCGCGTCAGCGTCCTGCGAAGTGCCGGCCACGATTGATGACTCGTGATGCTTGATCCGATTCGCGAGGCGACGGATCATCTGCGCGTGGTCGATCCCACCTATCGCCGAGAAGTCGCGCCAGATGTCATGCGGCAGTCCGTCGTCTCGGAACATGACAAGTAGGTCTTCGACGATCTTCGCCATTCCGAGCACGCCCAGTTCGACCATCTTGGCTTCGTGGGCAAATGCGGTGCCACCCACCGTCTTCATTTCATGCTTTGTGGAATACGAGACGCGCCTGATCTGATCGATCCGGCGGTCCGTGGAATCAAATACGAACACGAGGCTCGCGATCGCACTCCCCGTCATGGACATGTACCCGAGCGCATCGAACGTCGCGTCGTCTGACATTGGTGCTCTCCATTCGACTTGTCGCGCATTGTAGTTGGCCACGGCATAGATAACCCGAGACACACCTCCTGTCTCGGAGCACCGAGTGCCCACCACGCGCAACCCCGACAACATGACCGCCAACGAGCGCCGTGCCGAGATCGCGAGCATCCTCGCGCCGGGCATGCTGCGCTCTATTCGCGATGCTCGACTGAATGCGGCGGTGGATCTCGGCAACCCGCGAGAATCCTGCGACAGTCGCCTTGATCTCTCCGCCGACTCACCGCTCAGTGTGGCTCCGCGGCCCGCGGGTTAGCGGCCGCGAGTCTCAGAGTCTCACGGAAGGAGCCACACATGCCCGGCGACATCGCCAAAGAGATCGACGCACTTCAGCAGATGACGACCAGCGAGATTGCCGAACGCTATGAAGAGCTGTACGGCCAGCCGGTTCGCACGCGGCATCGGGCGTACCTCATCAGAAAGGTTGCTTGGCGCCTCCAGGCGAACGCCGACGGTGACCTCACGGAGCGGGCACGCAAGCGCGCAGCCGAACTGGCTGACGATGCGGACATTCGAGTCATGGCCCCCAAGACGATGATCTGTCCGCCCGAGGACGGCAGCGCGGTCACGGTGAGTCGCGAGTTGCCGAACGGTGAGCACAACGACCCCCGCATCCCATCTCCCGGGTCTGCGATCGTGCGCGAGTACAAGGGACGCACGATCCGCGTTGTGGTGCTCGCGGACAACGATGGCTTCGAGTACGACGGCGAGCGATTCCGCACGCTCTCGGCCATCGCGAAGAAGGTCACCGGAAGCCACATCAATGGGTTTCGCTTCTTCCGTCTCGGAGGCAAGCGATGAGCCGCCAGGCGCCCAAGCAGGAGGAGCCACGCCCAATCCGGTGTGCGATCTACACCCGGAAGTCCAGCGAAGAGGGACTCGACCAGGAGTTCAACTCTCTCGACGCGCAGCGAGAGAGCGCCGAAGCGTTCATCGCCAGCCAGAAGGCTGAAGGATGGACGGTAGTTGCCACGCGGTACGACGACGGCGGCTTCTCGGGCGGCTCGATGGACCGGCCGGCACTGGCCCGACTCCTGGCCGACATTGACGCGGGCCAGATTGACTGCATTGTCGTCTACAAGGTCGATCGCCTCAGTCGATCGCTCATGGACTTCTCACGCATCATGGAAACGTTCGAGAGGACCGGCACCTCGTTCGTCTCGGTCACCCAGCAATTCAACACGACCCACTCGATGGGGCGCCTGACGCTGAACATCCTTCTTTCGTTCGCCCAGTTCGAGCGCGAGATCATCGGAGAGCGGATCCGCGACAAGATCGCGGCGCAGAAGCGCAAGGGCAAATGGGCCGGCGGCGTCCCGGTGCTCGGTTACGACGTCGATCGCTCCGGCCCCAGCCCTCGCCTTGTCGTCAACGCGCGCGAAGCCACCCGCGTCCGTGCCATCTTCAGGATGTATCTCGAGCTCGGATCCCTTCTGCCGGTTGTGACTGAACTTCGCGACCGCGAATGGGTGAACAAACGGCGCACGACGAAGAAGGGCAAGCAGGTCGGGGGACGCCCGTTCGACAAGGCCACGCTCTACACGCTGCTGAAGAATCCGATCCTTGCCGGGAAGATCACCCACAAGGGCGACATCTACGAAGGTGAACATGAGCCGATCGTTGATCAGGCACTCTTCGACGAGGTCCAGGCTCAACTGTCGCTCAACGGTCGTTCGGGCGGCATCGAGATTCGGAATAGGTACGGCGCCGTCCTCCGTGGCTTACTGAGGTGCAAGACATGCGACTCCGCTATGGCGCACACGTTTTGCGGCGGCAAGAAGAAGCACTTCTATCGATACTACCGCTGCATTCGCGCAATCAAGTGTGGCGCGGGCGAGTGCCCGACAGGTACGCTGCCGGCACAGGAGATCGAACGCGTCGTCGTCGATGAAGTCCGGGCGCTGTCGACCGATCGTGAACTGCTCGGCCAGGTCCTCGCGGAAGCCCAGGCAGTGATTGCGGCGGAAAGGGACGCCCTCACCACGGAACGCGACGACTTGTCACGCGAAGCCGCGCGAAGCCACCACCGTCTACGTCAACTGGCCAAGAAGGCGGCATCCGACAACGGGGTCGGTGCACAACTGGCCGAGCTGCATGAGACGATCGCACGGGGCGAGCGTCGCTTGCCGGAGCTGGATGAACGTCTCACAGAACTCGAACGCGACACCGTTTCGCACGAGGAGGCCGAGGCTGCATTCGCCGACTTTGACTCGGTGTGGGCCAACCTGATCCCGCGGGAGCAGGCACGTCTTCTTGCCCTCCTCATCTCGTGTGTCGAGTACGACGGCGAGGCCGGCACCGTGGCAGTGACCTTCCGACCGAACGGCATCCACTCACTTGTCACCCACCAACTCGAGGAGGCCGCATGACCACCGTCACCCGTCGCATCCACTTCGCGGTGAAGGGGAATCGGAAGCGCGCCCTCCCCGGTCCGGCGCCGGCGCCCGGTCCCCCGGTGGGCCGTGTCCCTCGCGTCGCGAAGCTGATGGCGCTGGCGATTCGATTCGACGACCTGATGAAGCGCGGCGTCATCGCCAACCAGTCCGAGCTCGCCCGCCTCGCGCGAGTGACACAGCCGCGCATGACGCAGATCCTGAACCTGCTCCATCTGGCGCCCGACATCCAAGAGGACGTCCTGCACCTTCCGTTGGTAGTCGAGGGGCGGGATCCGATCACTGAGCGCGATCTCCGCCCGATCACCCAGGAGCCGATCTGGACCCGGCAGCGACCGGCGTGGTGGTCCCTTGTCGATGCTCGGGCGAATCCGGCCGATCCCTGACCGGCTCGACATCCCCTGACCCGCTGGTTATGATGTTCACTGTTTATCGAACAGTGGCCACTCGTGGCCGCGTCTCGGGTCAGGAGATCGCCGGCGTGAACTGCTTCCAGCTTATCAAGACCGTCCTGGACGAGGCGTACGACGCGATCGCAGGTGATGAGGCCGCGAAGGATGCGGCGATCAACACCGCCATGGCCGAGCTCTCGAAGGAGTATCGGCAGCTTCTCCACAACGGCTGCCTTGACTACGCCGAGCCCTGCCGCCGCTTCGCCTACATCTATAAGTACACGACCTCCCACGCCAACATCGTGTTCGCGGCGTTGACTCGGTCGAACGAACTGGCCGCCCTCTTCGATCGCGAGAAGGTCTCGATTGCGTGCGTGGGCGGCGGGCCCGGAAGCGACTTCCTCGGCATCCTCAAGTACTGCATGCGCGAGTCAAAGACCCCCGAGTTGCGATGTCAGATCCTCGATCGCGACGCCACGTGGGGTGAGTCCTGGAGCGACGTGGACGACAAGCTCGGTCCGGTCTTCCGCATCTCGACGCTCTTCCACCCCCTCGATGTGACAGATCCGGCGAGCTGGAGCCCGTTCACGAAGCACTTCCGCGCCGATCTCTTCACCCTTGTGTACTTCATGTCAGAGGTCTACGCCCTGCGTGACGATGCGCACGAGTACTTCGAGACGCTGTTCCGGCAAGCGAAACCAGGCGCGTTCATCCTGTTCGTGGATAACAATGCACCTCAGTTCTACGGCTGGTTCGACGAGATCGCCACGGCCGCCGGTTTCGACGTCGTCACCTCATGGGAGGGATGGGAACAGCTCCCATTCGACGAAGAGAAGACCGATTTGCAGCCGTACTACTCCAAGTTCCAATGCCCGAAGATGCGCACCGACATCGCCGCGCGGGTGATCCAGAAGCCAGGTGGTGCCGATTGATCATCTCCGCCAGCTACAAGACGGACATCCCGACCTTCTTCGGCGAGTGGTTCATGAACCGGCTGCGTGCGGGCTTCTGCAGGATGGTGAATCCCTACAACCGCCAGCCCATCAATGTCTCGTTGCGCCGTTCTGACGTCGACGGCATCGTGTTCTGGACGAAGAACGTTGGACCGTTCATGCGTCACCTGTCGGAGGTTCGTGACCGCGGCTACCCCTTCGTAGTCCAGCACACCATCAACGAGTATCCGAAGGCCCTTGAATACTCGGTGGTCGATGCCTCGAAGAGCGTGGCCAACGTGAAACGTATCGCCGATGAGTACGGACCGCGCGTCGCCGTCTGGCGGTACGACACGATTGTGGTGTCGTCGGTCACACCACTCGACTTCCACCGGCGCAACTTCGCCTCCCTCTGCCAACAGCTCACCGGCGCCGTCGATGAGGTCGTGATCTCCTTCGTCCACCTCTACAAGAAGACGCTCCGCAACATGACCTGGGCGTCAGAACAGTTCGGCTTCACCTGGGAGGATCCTTCGGCTGACATCAAACGCAGCCTCGCTGCCGAGATGGTCGAGATGGCGCGTGCTCATGGGATCCAACTGTCCGTCTGCTCTCAGCGCGACTTCATCGTCGATGGCGCGACCGACGCGCGTTGTATCGATGCACAACGGCTTGAGGACATCGCAGGCCGAACGCTCAACGTCGCCCAACGGGGAGCAAGAAAGGAATGCGGGTGCTTTGCCTCACGAGACATCGGCGACTACGACACTTGTCCGCACGGATGCGTCTACTGCTACGCCGTTCAGAACCGTGAACTTGCTCAGCGCCGCTTCCGTGAACATGACCCGCAGTCCGACTTCCTGTTCCCGCAGCCACACTTGGAGGGTGACGCAGACAACGAGAGTACCCATCAGCTTCCGCTCTTCCCCGGACCAGGCGCTTGAATGATGACGAGCCACCACGACTGATGCCGAACGAAGCCGACACATGCCGCCGATACGTCGTACCGCGCCTGCAAGCCGCGGGGTGGGACGACGACCCGCACCGCATCAACGAACAAGTGACCTTCACCGATGGTCGGATCATCGTCGCTGGCCGGCGAGGACGCCGGCGTCCCGGAAAGCGCGCGGACTACATCCTGCGGTATCGCGCCGACCTGGCGCTCGCGGTCGTAGAGGCCAAGCCCTCCTACGCCGCGCCCGGCGACGGCCTCCAGCAAGCAAAGGACTACGCAGAGATCCTCGGATTCAAGTTCGCCTACTCCACGAATGGCCACGGCATCGTCGAATTCGATTACACGACCGGACTCGAGCGCACAATCGACGCGTTCCCGACGCCCGCCGAATTGTGGGATCGTCTCTCAGGCAACGAGTCGATCAGCGACGCTGCGGCTGAGAAGCTGCTCGCCCCGGTGTACCACCTGAGCGGGAAGTCGCCCCGCTACTACCAGGAGATCGCCATCAATCGTGCGGTCCGGGCCATCGCCCAAGGCGATCCGCGACTGCTCTTGACAATGGCAACCGGCACTGGCAAGACGATCGTCGCCTTCCAGGTCTGCTGGAAACTCTGGACGTCACGGTGGAACCGGACCGGTGAACACCGGCGACCTCGGATTCTCTACCTCGCCGACCGGAACATCCTCGTGGATGATCCCATGGCCAAGATATTCGCGCCGTTCGGTGATGCGAGGTGGAAGATCCAGAACGGTGAGGCCGTGCACAGTCGCGAGATGTACTTCGCGATCTATCAGTCGATCGCGCGCGATGCGAACCGTCCCGGACTCTACCGTGAGTTCCCGCCGGACTTCTTTGATCTCGTCATCGTGGACGAGTGTCACCGGGGGAGCGCGCGCGATGACAGCAATTGGCGCGAGATTCTCGAGTACTTTGCACCCGCGCACCAACTCGGCATGACTGCGACGCCGCGGCGGCAGGACAACGCAGACACGTACAACTACTTCGGCGATCCGCTCTACACGTACAGCCTCCGGCAAGGTATCGAAGATGGTTTCCTCGCGCCCTATCGCGTGCACCGCGTGGTGACCACGTGGGACGCAGCGGGCTGGCGCCCGACGCAAGGCGACCTCGATCGCTTCGGACGCGACATCCCGGACGAGGAGTACCACACCAACGACTTCGAACGCCGTGTCTCACTGCGGGCACGCACCGAGGCAGTTGCCCGCCATCTGGCTGACTACATGCAGCGCACTGATCGGTTCGCCAAGACGATTGTCTTCTGTGTCGATCAGGAACACGCCAACGAGATGAAGCGAGCACTGAACAACCTGAATTCAGATCTCGTTCGCGACCACGCCGACTACGTCTGTCGGGTCACATCTGACGAAGGCGGCATCGGCCGCGGTCACCTCAGCAACTTTCAAGACCTCGAGCGCCGGACGCCGGTGATCCTGACGACCTCACAGCTGCTCACGACAGGCGT
This sequence comes from Phycisphaerales bacterium, assembly GCA_965227335.1. GTDB lineage: Bacteria > Planctomycetota > Phycisphaerae > Phycisphaerales > SM1A02 > CBDDFV01. The sequence continues at coordinate 264,088 of CBDDFV010000008.1, read as the reverse complement.
CGATGCACCGACGGTCCAGAACATCGTGCTCCTTCGAGTGATCAACTCGATGACCGAGTTCAAGCAAATCATCGGTCGCGGGACGCGGGTGCGTGACGATTACGGCAAGCTCTTCTTCAGCATCCTCGACTACACGGGATCGGCGACACGATTGTTCGCCGACCCGGACTTCGACGGCGATCCCGCGATCGAGACGGAGCAGACGATCGATGAGACGGGCGAGCCCGTGGGCGATGAGACAGTCGTCACTCCCGAAGAGGAGCCGGACGATGAGGATGGAATCGTCGAACTTCCCCCCGACACGGACGACTCGCCCCGCCAGAAGTTCTACTTCGACGGGGGCCAGGTTGAGATCGCCGCCCACCTCGTCTACGAGCTCGACCCCGACGGCGCCCAGCTGCGGGTGATCCAGTTTACGGACTACACCGCTGACAAGGTCCGCACGCTGTACCGCAACGCTGCCGAACTCCGGGGTCAATGGGCCGACCCGCACCGGCGTCGCGAAATCATCGATCGACTCGAGGAGCGAGGGATCGACTTTGACCATCTCGCGGAGAGCGCCAACCAGCCGGACGCTGATCCGCTCGACCTGATGTGCCACCTGGCATTCAACTCGCCGCTGCGAACCCGCCGTGAGCGAGCACAGCGACTCCGGGACGAGCAACAGGATTTCTTCGACCAATACGGGACCGAGGCGAAGCAGATCTTGAACGACCTCCTCGACAAGTACACAGAACACGGAACCGCCCAGTTCGTCATCCCCGACATTCTCGAACTGCCACCGATCAATGCCCACGGCAATGTGATTGAAATCGCCGCGAAGTTCGGCGACGTTGCTCGTTTGCGAGACGCGGTCAACCAACTCCAATCCCTTCTCTACGCGGCAGCGTGAGAACGGCCCACATAGACGAACGAGAGCAGATGGCGAAGAAGAAGACCTCAACGAAGAAGAAGACCTCGAAGAAGCGCCCTGCGAAGAAGGTCACGCAACCCAAGACGACGGCACAGCAATTGTCAAGCCTGATCAAGTCAGCCCGTGACATCATGAGAAAGGACAAGGGGCTCAACGGCGATCTCGACCGCCTCCCTCTTCTCACCTGGATCATGTTCCTCAAGTTCCTCGACGATCGCGAGAAGCTCGAGGAAGCGCGCGCGGGTATCGGTGGCACGAAGTACAAGGCCGCCATCGAAGCCCCCTACCGCTGGCGAGATTGGGCTGCCGAGAAGGACGGGATCACCGGTGACGAGCTGATCGCATTCGTTAGCCAGGATGAGGCGATGCGACCCAATGGCCGCCGTGGGCCCGGCCTGCTGGCCTACCTGCGAGGTCTGCGATCGACCAACGGGGATCGACGTCGAGATGTCATCGCCACTGTGTTCGATGGTGTGATCAACCGCATGATCTCTGGATACCTGATGCGGGACGTCATCAACCTGGTGGATGGCATTCACTTCGATTCCTCGGAGGAGATTCACACACTCGCGAGGCTCTATGAGTCAATGCTCAGAGAGATGCGTGATGCAGCAGGCGACTCTGGCGAGTTCTACACGCCTCGGCCGGTCATTCAGTTCATGGTCGCGGTGGTTGATCCGCAGCTCGGCGAGGTCGTGCTCGACCCCGCGTGTGGTACTGGTGGGTTCCTTGCCGAGGCATTCGCCCACCTTGAACAGCAGTGCAAGACCGTCCAGCATCGGAAGACTCTCCAGAACAAGAGCATCCGCGGCGGCGAAGCCAAACCGCTCCCCTACATGCTTTCGCAGATGAACCTGCTGTTGCACGGCCTCGACTCGCCGGCGATCGACTATGGCAACAGTCTGGCTGTCAAAGTTACCGAGATCGGTGCGAGGGATCGTGTGGACGTGATTCTCACTAACCCGCCGTTTGGCGGCGAAGAGGAAGCGGGGATTCGTGGGAACTTCCCCACCGACAAGCAGACATCCGAGACGGCACTCCTGTTCCTGCAGCTCATCATGAGACGGCTGAGAAAACCCAGCTCGAAGTCGGAGCGAGGCGGGCGCTGTGGAGTCGTCGTCCCGAATGGGACACTCTTTGGTGATGGCGTCGCTGCCCGGATCAAGGCGGAGATGCTTGCAGAGTTCAATCTACATACGATCGTTCGTCTGCCCAACGGTGTCTTTGCCCCGTACACGGTAATCCCTACCAACCTGTTGTTCTTTGACCGCAGCGGCCCGACTAAGGACATCTGGTACTACGAGTTGCCGCCTCCGGAGGGCCGGCGCAACTACACGAAGACCAAGCCGCTCCAGATCGAGGATCTGGCGACCTGTACGAAGTGGTTTCGCTCACCTCGCGCTGCGACGGAGCATGCATGGCGCGTGGCAGCATCGGACGTTGTACGCCATGATGACGATGGGAAGGTCGTTGCTTGCAACCTTGACATAAGGAATCCGCGAAGCACGCAGGCTCTTGAGCTGTTACCTCCCGAGCAGCTCGCGGATGACATCCTGGCCGATGAGCGACGCATCGTCGAGATCATGGAGAGCATCCGAGCTGATCTGGATGAGGTGGTCGCGTGACGCCCCGTCGATGGCCGCCAACTCCGCTCGGCGACGTTCTCACGAAAGCGGATGCCCGCGTACGCGTCGCAGCTGACCAGGAGTATCCCAACTTCGGTCTCTACAGTTTCGGGCGAGGCCTATTCGCGAAACCGCCGATTCAAGGATCGAATACTAGCGCGACTTCGCTCTTCCGGGCCAGGACCGGCCAATTCGTCTATAGCCGCTTGTTTGCGTTTGAGGGCGCATACGGCATTGTGACGCCACAGTTTGATGGGGCGTTCGTGTCGAATGAGTTCCCACTCTTTGACTGCGATCGCGATCGTGTCCTACCCGAGTACTTGCACTGGTTCTTCCGAAACCCCGGAGTGTGGCCGGAAGTGGCGCGGCTTACGACCGGCCTGGGCAACCGTCGCAGACGGATCAAGCCGGAGGCGCTGCTCGGATACTGCATCCCATTACCCGATCCGACCGAGCAAGCGAAGATTGTTGATCGGCTGAACCAGATAAGCGGCTCGTTGACCGAAGCTACGGCCTTGCGGGCTCGCGTAATCGACGCCTGTGGCGCCCTCTGTCGCTCGCTCTTGCGAGATACTCGATTGGGAAAGTCCACACCGACGCCGATGCATGAGCTCGTCGAGTGGCGGAAGCCTGATGTCGAAGTGTCGGTGAGCGAGGAGTATCAGTTCGCCGGGATCTACTGCTTTGGCAAGGGGATGTTTGTCGGCCAACGGCGAGGCGGCGCGGAGTTCAAGTACAAGCGGTTGACCCGCCTGCGCGCTGGCGAGCTGGTGTACCCGAAGTTGATGGCGTGGGAGGGAGCGCTTGCCGTCGTCCCCGAGACTTGTGATGGGATGTACGTGTCACCGGAATACCCGGTGTTCGTCATCAATACCTCGGCCGTGTTCCCGGAGGTGCTCGATGTCTACTTCCGATCCCCAGACGTTTGGGCACGACTCAGTGGAGCGAGCACCGGCACTAACGTCCGTCGGAAGCGGCTCAACCCGAAAGCCTTCCTAGATCTGACGATACCTCTTCCACCAGAGCGCACCCAGTTGGCGGTCCGTGCTACGTACCACAAGCTTGCGGGCATACGACACCTTCATGAGGACTCCACGAGGTGGGATGCGATGCTTCCCGCGATCCTCGAACGAGCTTTCAAAGGGGCGTTGGCGTGAGCACGAGCCAGAAGAAGCCGTTCGGGCAGGTGCTCCGCGAGAGTCGAATGGAGCAAGGCTACAGCCTCAGAAAGTTCGCAAAGCTCGTGGGTGTGAGTCCGACCTACCTGTCTCAGGTTGAACAAATGAACGTTGATCCGCCGACGGCCGACCGCGTCAAGCGTATGGCTGAACTTCTCGGCGAAAACATCGACGAGTGGACTGCGCTAGCTGGCCGACTGACAGAGGACTTGCCGAAGATCATTCAGGACCGTCCCACTGAGATGCCTGACCTGCTTCGCGCAATGCAGGGGCTCACAGCCGAACAGCTCCGCAAGTTGCGCGATGATGCGGAGCGCATGCGCGAGGGGGGCGAGTAGGCCATGCCTTACCGTCCAACCAATCCAGAAGTCCGATTCATGTCGCCACAGGAGTTCGAGGACGAGGCAGCACTGCTGCTGGCTGAGTACGGCAACGCACACCGGCCCGTCACCAGTCCACCAGTGCCAATCGACGACATCATCGAGGAGCACTTCAAGCTTGCCATCGAGTTCCAGGACATGCTGGCCTCATTCCCGGAGGGCGATGTCCAAGGTGCCATCTGGTTCAACGAGAAACGGATCGCCATAGACACGCGGCTTGTGCCCGAAGAGAATCCTGCGATGCGCGGTCGCTACCGATTCACGCTCGCGCATGAACTCGCACACTGGCGTCTCCACCGGCACCTCTACCTCCAGCGCGCCGGCCAGCCACCTCTATTCCCTGACGGTGACGCCCGACCAGATCACGTCCTTCGATCCAACTCAAGCGATCCGAAGGAGGTGCAGGCGAACCGCCTGGCCGCATGCATCCTGATGCCGCGCGAGATGGTCAAACGCGCGTGGCACGGGGCCCACGGCAGTATGGAGCCGGTGAGTCTTCGCGACCTGCGCGCGCGGCGGCAGCAGGTTCTCGCAGCTGAGGTGCTGCGCCGCGGCGGCGTCAAACAGGGTGAGGATGGAATCGACAACATGCTGCTGGAGCATGTCGCGCGACCGCTCGCCGACACGTTCGAAGTGTCACCGGACGCAATGCGCATTCGGCTCGAAGGACTCTCTCTGCTCGTTCGTAGTCAGGAACCGCCGCTCATCACCTGAACGACGGAGCCATTCTCATTTGCCTTGGGCGTTTACCGTTTATCGCACGCGGACGCCCCGACACAGGAGGCCAACCGTGGCCAGACACTTTGATCTTAGGAAGCAGCTTCGGCTGCACGATCGGAACCTCCTCCGCCAGCTGTTCGCCGGCCAAGAAGCGATGCGCGACATCGAGTGGGACGACCTCGGCCGTCGCAACATCGAACCGCTCGTCGCTGCTTGGGACTCGATCAGTGACGGACGACGCCACTTCCAGGTGGTGCTCCAGGACGTCAACGAACTCGCTGACCCGCGAGGCCAGAAAGTCATCGTGGACGAGATGCAATGGCGCTGCCCGAAACTCGTCTCGGAGTTCGCCACGATGCGGAGCCCTGCGGACAAAGCCCTTTGGGCGTACCTCAACGCGCGCGAACCGTTCGATCAGGCGGCTATCTTCGCTCGGGCCGAAGCACTTCGGGGCGGCAAGTTCGCCAACCGGTGGAACAGCTTGCCAACCGACACGGTCGCCATCACCGAGAGCAACATCGGTGCGCTCGAAGCAGCCGTTCGCACGCACTATTGGGCAACGGAGCTTCGCGGAGAACGGTGCCGGGTGCATCACTACCCGCGCCCGAGTGGCGAGCAGGTGTTCTTCGCCTACTTGCCGGATTGGCCGGACAAGCTGCTCGCCTTCGATGCTGATGGGAACCTCACGCCGCGCGAGGAGAGCTACACGTTCTCGAATGTGTTCATCTGGATCCCCGACGAGGGCGCCCTGGAGATCATCGCGCGCGGTGGCCGGCGTGTGCAGATGCCCTTGCGCAGGGCCTTTTGCATGGCCGTGATGGGAATTGAGGTCGACGATGCCGAGCCTATACGGGCCGTCTACCACCTCGATCATCTTCTCGACCCCGCATTCGCATTCGTCACTGAAGGCGACGACGGGATTGCCGCCGTCCGTCTCCGTCGGATCCGCATCGTCCCTGATGTGTACGTTCCGGCAGTCGAGTACCTCGAGCCCAAGTTCACGGAGACGGCGACGATGAGCGAGGTTCGGACCGCCGTACAGCAGTTGCTCGGTGCGTACAGCCTCGACCGGTCGCAGGTCTCTGTCACGCAGGTTGGGATCCAAGTCTTGTTCATGAGCGACGGAAGGCGCAAGCCTCGCTCTCTCACTTTCAACGTGTCCTGCCCCAACACCTGCGATCTGAAGAGCAAGCCAGACGACGTCCGTGCCGTCGGCGACCGACTCATCCGTCGATGGGAGATCCTACGTGACTGACCCGCTTGAGTTGATCTGGCCGTTTGCGGATGCTCGTACGGCGATCATTCCCGCTCACGTGGCTGCTCGATGGCCACCGAGTTGCCTTGACCAACTTCTCGATGCCGGAATCCTTCGCCAAGCGGAAGAGGCCAGTCACGTGCTCTGCCCGGAGTGCGGCACGCATGTCGAGGAGATTGTCGCCGTACCCGGCCCCTGCGGCACGCGGTATTGCATCCCATGCCCGGAGATTCTGCGCGCTGAAGTAGAGCCGGCAGCGAGGAAGCAGTGGGCGCTGGACTTCGAGCAACTGGCGGCGCTGCTCGCTCAAGGCCTCAACCTGACTGGCAAGACCACGGAGCTCGTCGCATCACGGCTCTGGCGCCTCGGCCGGACACAGTGGCAAGGTCAATCGCGCGACGTGGTTCTGGCTCGTGGACTTCACTGGGATGATGGCGCGGTGCCTCGCTCAAGGCTCGTTCGGTGCCGCAAACCGATCGTATTCGTTCCAGCCCATGTCCCGCCCACCGACTTCTGGCGGACAACGCCAGTGGTCCTCGCCCTCTCACACGTCGTGTCACTCGTCGATGGGCGCGTCGGACTCGACCCAATTGAACTCGCCACCGCCATACACGATGTCGATTCCGTCAATGCGACCGGCGGAGAGATCACCGTCACCAAGGAAGGACTGAAGCAGATGATTCGGACCCAGATGAAGGCAGAAGCCAAATCCACACTTGCCGACGACATTCTCCTGGCGGCGTACCGCCAATGCGGTTCGCTACGTGAGGCCGCCGCGTTCCTCACCCGCGAGACGGATCGCGAGGTTTCGAAGGACCAGGTTCATCGCGCCGTGCTCCGGGCTGGTGGCGTGAAGGAGGTCATGGAGACTGACGACTCAGCTTCCGTCGCGAGGTCCGCTCCGTCGCGACGCCGCGACAGAGTCCAGAAGACTGACAGCTACGGCAAATGACGCGATAGCAGCCACTTGTGAAGGGTGCGGGTGTCGCAGCGCCCGCGCGCACCTCCGTAATCCGCGACAGCAGGGCCTGCGTCCGAGGCCGGTCAGCTCATAACCGGCCAGTCAGCGGACGCACCTGTGTTCCCACGCGACATGTCGTCGCGACACAGTTCCACGACTGTGTGATCCAACGACTGGCGGTGAGCCAGACCTCCGGCCTCGGAGGTCTTCATGGCGATTCGCCACGACGTCGTCAGTCACCCGTTCACCATCGACTTCATCCGCATCAAGGCCTGCCAGCTCTGCCGGCGGACCGACATCCCCTGTTCGGATCGCGACGACATCCAGCAGGAGATGAAACTCTATCTCTGGAAGAAGGCCCACCTCTTCGACCCCGATCGGGGGAACATCGAAGCCTTCGTCACGGTCGCCGTCCGAAGCTGGATCGGCATGGAACTCCGCCGGCGCGCCCGCCTGAAGCGACATCCCGAATCCCATGCGATGCCGAGCGAACGCACGCCGATCGAGAACGACGGCGACATGACGACGCTGGCCGCCGTCCTGCGTGAGACGGACCTCCATCGCCGTCTCGGCATCAGCCCGATCGACGACATCGCTGCCTTCGAACTGCACGAGGCGATTGTGCACGCCCTCCGCCAACTGACGGACGATGAACGCGCGCTTCTGGATCACGTTGTCGAACACGGCGTGGCCGGCACCGCACGCAAGCACGACGTGTCTCGGCGCCAGGTCACGAACGCCCTCCGGCGCATGCGATCGCGATTCGAGGACGCGGGCCTCGGCGCCGACTGATCGGGCAGTTCTGAGTCGTGCGGCATAGGGAACCCGAGGGCACACGTCCTCGTTCCCTTGCCGTACTCGGAGTCCCCGGGTCGTCGCGGCAGGGCCGGGCGCCCGGGACTCCGCTCCTCAGGAGATGACCGTGAAAACCGACGTCTTTCGATTCACGTTCGCTCGTTCGATCGATCTCGCAGAAACCGAGGCCACGCTGCATCTCGCGATCCTGGCCGCGGAGGGTCTCTTTGGCGAGTCGCGCGTGCGCATGGAGACGACGTATCACGCCGATCCGCCGCGCAGGGCCATCCTCGTCGATGGCGGCTCGCGCGCCGGCGATGCGGTCGTCCGGATCTACACGGCGTTTCTCACCCGCGAGTTCGGACCGGATGCCTACGCGGTCCGGCGCGTCACCGTGTCTGCAGACCGTGCCGCCGTGGAGGCGGCCGCGTGAGAAGTGTCCTCACGTACTCAGCGCTGAACACATTCCGCAACTGCCCGCGGAAGTATCGCCTGCGGTACGTCGATGCCCTGCGCCGGCCCCAAGCCCCCGAGGCACTCGCGTTCGGTTCAGTGATCCACAACGCGCTCGAACGTTGGTACACGACGTCCGACGGCCCGACCCGTCTCCATGCGGTTCTCGACTACATCGACGAGCAATACCCGGAGCGGGCTCACGACCCGGGCGTACGACACACGTGGCACCTGGCTCGCGCAATGTTCGAGGGTTACGCCGCGCGACATCCTGACGATCCATTCGAGATCGTCGAGATCGAGAAGGAGTTCACGGCCGAGATCCGCAACCCCGACACCGGGCGCGCAAGCCAGACGTTCGTGATCGCAGGCAAGGCCGATGGCATTGTGCGGCTGGACGGCGACCTCTATCTGCTCGAACACAAGACGGCATCGACGATCACATCGGACTACCTCGATCGCTTGTGGACCGACACGCAGATCGCGCTCTACTCGCACTACCTCCGTGAGCTCGGCTATCCGATCGTCGGCGTGATCTACAACGTGCTGCTCAAGACGCGCCTCAAGCAGCGCGAGGGCGAGACGCAGGCGGAGTACGAGCAGCGTCGCGCCGGGCTCGCCGCAAAGAACAAGTCCGGACGCTCGACTGCAAAGCGGCAGGTGCCGGAGAGCGACACCGAGTTCAGAGCGCGGCTGGCCGACTGGTACTTCAGGCCCGAGGCGTTCCATCGAGAGCGGATCTACCTCTCAGAAGACCGGATGGCGCTGCTGACGGAGGAGGTCTGGGAGATCACCCAGCAGTACCTCGATGCGAAGCGCCGCGGCAAGTGGCTGCTGAATACATCGAACTGCTTCAGCTTCCAGCGCCCGTGCGAGTACCTGCCCTACTGCCAATCAGGGTTCAGCCCAAACGTGCGCGACAACCTGTTTGAGGTCGTCCCGCCGCACGAGGAGCTGACCCCGCTGACGGTGTCGGCAGCCACGGACAACACCACGTTCTGACCACGTCTCTGAAGGAGCCGCACATGCCAATTGCTTTGCCCACTGCTCGAGCGACGCCGACCTTGGACCTCGCGACGAAGACCACCCTGATCTACGGCCCGCCCAAGATCGGCAAGTCCACCTTCGCGAGCATGTTCCCGGATGCGCTGTTCCTCGAGTGCGAACCCGGGCTCAGCGAGCTGTCGGTCTACAAGGTCCCGACCTACTCATGGGAAGACCTGCTCGCGGCGTGCAAGCTCGTGGCGGCGGGCGAGCACGCCTTCAAGACGATCGTGATCGACACGATCGACAACGCGTTCAAGTTCTGCTCCGACCACGTCTGCGCGAAGCACAGCATCGAGTACGAAGGCGACCTGCCCCACGGCAAGGGCTGGGCGTTCGTGAAGAACGAGTGGCACCGTGTGCTCACCCGGCTCGCCAGTCTGCCCTACGGCGTCGTCCTGATCAGCCACAGCGTTGACAAACGCGTCGAGACGCGAACCGGAGAGTACACGAAGACGCAGCCCAGCCTGCCGGACCGCGCACGTCATGTCGTGCTCGGACTCGTGGACATGATTCTCTTCTGCGACACCCAGTCCCGGAAGGACGAGAGCGGGCAGGTCTCCGTCGAACGCGTCATCCGCACCAAACCGCACCCGACCTACGAAGCCGGTGATCGAACCGGCCGCCTCCCCGACATGCTGCCGCTCGACTACGCCGCATTCGCCCGGTGCTTCGACGGCGCGCCCACCACAACTGACTCGACCTCGAGCAAGAAGGAGCAGTCTCGATGACGACCATGCCCGATGACCAGACCCAGGATCCCGGCGACTTCGACAGGCCCGCCCACGAGTCCGCCTTCGCGGGAGGCCCGCAGGCTCCGGCGTCGGACCTGAGCGCGTTCGATGACGACTACGACGATGCCGAAGCTCCGGCCTACGGCAATCTCCCGGACGGCAAGTACCAGGTTCGGGTTGATCGCGTCGAACTCGGCAAGAGCCAGGCCGGCGACCCGATGCTCAAGTGGGACTTCATCGTCCTCTCGGGTGAGCATGCCGGACGGCACCTCTTCAAGAACGCCGTGATCACGCACAAGTCGCTGCCGTTCGTCAAAGGCGACCTGCAGACGTTGGGCGTGGCGCTTCCGAAGTTCAGTGATCTGCCGCATCACCTGGACGGGCTCCTCGACCAGACGCTCGAGGTGACCCAGCGGACGCGCGGCGAGTACACGAACCTCTATATCAACCGCCAGATCACCGTGCCCGTCGGCGGGGTGACCGCCGCGGACGTCCTCGGCGATGAGCCGGCGCCGTTCTGACACATGGCCTTCTTGACCGGAGACGGTCAGTCGTGGTGCCGCCCCCGGCCTCCTCGCTGAGGTCGGGGTGCGGCTTCTCGCATAGCGAAGGACGGCGCCGCTCAATGCAATTCACCATCGTCATCGACTCACGCGAGCAGCATCCCTACGGGTTCCCGTGCGCGACCGAGAGACGCAAGCTTGAGGCAGGCGACTACTCCGTGTCGGGCTACGAGTCACAGATCGCCGTTGAGCGCAAGAGCCTCGCCGACTTCGTGAGCACGGTCGTGCACGACATGGATCGGTTCCGGGTGGAACTCGAGGCCTTGTGTCGGTACGCGCTCGCCTGTGTTGTCGTCGAGGCGGACCTAGACAGCGTCCTCCGTGGTTGCCGCCGGTCCGACCTCCGGCACGTTGATCCGAACGCAGTGCTGGGGGCAGCGCTGCACATCGCGGTGCGGTACGGAGTGCCCGTGTACTGGTGCGGGAGCCGGCAAGCCGCGTGCGCGTTCACGGACGCATTCCTGCGCATGGCGGTCCGCGACGGCATGAACGCTCCGGCGACAAGCAGTCCGGAGCCCAGCCGTGCCTGACTCCGTGACCGGGATCATCGAGCGTACCTACTACAGCGACGCGTCGTTCTCGGCTGGTCTGCTTCGCAGCGACGACGGAGAACGCATCCGCTTTCGTGGCAAGTTCTACGCCGCCGAGGGCGACCGCCTCTCGGCCATCGGCCGCTGGACGGTCGATCCGAAGTACGGCCAGCAGTTCGAGGTCCAGCAGCTCGACTATGAGCTGCCGCAGACGCGCGAGGGGATCGCCGCCTACCTGACCAAGCACCCAGCCTTTGAGGGCATCGGGCAGAAGACAGCGGCGAAGATCGCCGGTGCCCTGCGCGATGGTGAATCCCTCGACGATCTGCTGCGTGATCGCCGCGACGCTCTCCTCGACGAAGGGGTGCCCGAGCGAGTCATCAGCACGTTGACGAAAGTGTGGGAGGCTCAGTCGAGCGAGAACACGGTCCGGGCGTACCTTGCGGGCTTCGACTTGACCCATCATCAGATGGACACGTTGCTCGAGCGGTTCGGCACCAGCATCGTCTCGATGCTCAAGGACGATCCGTATCTGCTGATCCAGCACCTGTACGGCTTTGGCTTCAAACGCGTCGATCAGATCGCGTTGAAGATGGGAGTCGCCAAGACCCACCCGGGTCGGATCGAGGCCGCAGTCTCCTACTGCCTGATGGAGCAGATCAAGAACGGCCACACCTGGACGCCCGGCCCCGACCTCGTCGATCTGGCGAACGACGTCCTCATCATCGATTCACTCGACAGCCGCGACCTGATCCAGGCTGCGGGTGACCGGCTGATCGAGCGAGGTCTGCTCGTGGCGGACGGCACCTCGGTGACAACGCCGAGCCTCCGCGACGATGAGCGATCGATTCGCGACGCCTTCGACACGCATGCTTGGTCCGACCCGCGTCATGACATCGCCCTCTCGCCAAGCGGTGATCTCGGTGCCGATCAGGTTGAGGCGTTTGCAACCGCGGCGACGAGCCGAATCAGCGTGATCTCGGGTGGCGCGGGCACGGGGAAGACCTATGTGGTCGCGCAGCTCACGAAGGCGTTCATCGGCGCCGGCCTGTCGCTCTCGCTATGTGCCCCAACCGGGAAGGCCGCGAAACGGATCGAGCACCTCCTGTCCGAACACGATGTCGATGCGTCCGCTTCGACGATTCACCGGCTCCTCGGCTACAACGGGATCGCCTTCCGCGAGGGCATCCTCGGCGTCGATGTCGTGATCATCGATGAGGTGTCGATGGTGGACGTCCGGCTCATGGCCGAGCTGCTCCGGCACCTTGATCTGTCCCGAACCCAGCTCATCCTCGTTGGTGATCACCACCAGCTCCCGCCCGTCGGTCCCGGCAACGTCCTCCGCGACATCATCGACCACAACCTCACGCCCGCGACCGTGATGACGAAGGTGCATCGCCATGCCGGCGTCCTGAAGACGAACAGCGTCAACGTCCTCGACGGTGTCGTCGGCCGGACGGCGCTCGATGACCAGTCGCGCTGGATCGTCATCGATCGGTTCCGCGAGGGCCAGGCGATCCAGAACTACCTGCGCGATCTGGTCCTCGACGAGCTTCCGAGGCAGTATGGGTTCGACCCCGTCACGGACATCCAGCTCATCACACCGGAGCATCGGGGTGTCCTGGGGACGCGCTCGCTGAACCAGATGATGCAGCATCTTGTCATCGGCGAGGTCCCGGGCAGGTTCGCCGTCGATGACAAGGTGATCCAGACCCGCAACGACTACGAGCTCGAGGTGATGAACGGCACCATCGGTTTCGTGCGAGCCGTCGACAAGGACGCCGTGACCATCGACTTCGAGGGCGTGGGCGAGCGCGAGGTGCCGCGGTCGCTGTGGCTGAATGTCGATCTTGCCTACGCACTGACGGCGCACAAGGCGCAGGGCAGCGAGTTCCCATGCGCGGTCGTTCTCTGCCACAAGTCACACTTCTTCGCCGATCGCAACTGGCTGTATACGGCTGTCACGCGCGCGGCGAACACCTGCGTTCTTGTAGGCGACAACTACGGCATCCGGCGGGCGGCCCGTCACGTGCGGAACATGAACCGGCGGACCCTCTTGGGCCTCTGGGCATCGCGCGAGAGCCAGGAGGTCGCTGCGTGACCACAGCCGTGATCACACAAGCGGAGTCGGTGGATCGCATCGCCCTCCTGGACTGGCTTCAGCCCAACTGCGAGCCAGATCGGGTCGCACTGCTGTATCCGAAGTCCAAGGGCAACCTGTCGCCCGGCTGGGTGATGGACCAGGCGGATGCCGATCGGGCTCTCACTGCGTATCGAGACGGGTCACTCTCCGACGAGACGTTCCAATCCACGACGAAGGGCGGGAAGCCGTACCGCATCCGCGAACCGGTGCGACTGGGGCTTGTGCCGCACCGCAATGGGCGCGTCCTCGTGTTCTGCGTCGATCTCGACGACCACGCGGACGACGGCGGAACCGTGCATCTTTCGGCGGCGATCAACCGACTGCTCGGCGCTCAGCCACTGATCTTCACCTCCAAGGGCGGCAAGGGGCTGCATTGCTTCTTCCGCCTGGCCGAACCCGTGGACGCCGCCGCGTTCGTCGCATGGACTCGGGCATGGGGCTTCAATCGCCAAGGCGAGCCCGAGGTATTCCCGAAGACGACGAAGAACACGCAGGCGTGGCTTCCGAACGAGCCGAACGCCCAAGGCGGTGATGCGTACGTGAGCGGTTCGTTCGAGTCGTGCATCGTGCCTTCGCTGCCGGACGCTCCTTCGACGAAGCTGACCACGACGACGCTCAACTTCCTCCGCGGCTTCGTGGGCGAGCCGGGCCGGAACGATGCCCTCAACAAGGCAGCCTTCGAGCTCGCGACGAAGCATGTCGATCGAGCCGAATCGACACGCCTGTGCTTGCAGGGCGCCCGCCTCTGCGGGTTGGAGGCTGAGGAGCCCGATCAGACACGCACCACCATCAATAGCGGATTCGACGCTGGCTCCCGTTCGGCGCCCGCCGTGGATCCGACGCTCAACGGTCACGCCGGCGATCCGAAGCCGAAGTTCCGAAAGCTCGATGGCATCGGGAACGGTGAGCGGTTCATCGATCACCACGGCCGCGACGTGCGGTACAGCTACGAGCTCGACAAGTGGCTCGTGTGGACGGGTCGGCGCTGGTCGCTTGACGCCCAGGCGCGCGTCGAAGCGATGGCGAAGCAGACGGCTCGACTCATCCTCAAGGAGATGGAACTCTCGCTCCAGGATGCCCGCGACTCTGGACAGTCAGACGATGAGCTTGCGGCGATCGAGAAGGCGTACAAGAACCAGCATCGCGCTGCCGCCCGGGTAAGCGGCGTTCGCGACACGCTGAAGATGGCGCAGTCCGAGGACGGCGTGAAGGTCGCGATCGATCAGATCGACGCCAACCCGATGCTGATGAACGTCCGCAACGGGACGATTGACCTGGCGACCGGGCGGCTGCTTGGGCATCGACGGCGTGACGGCATCACCAAGCTCGCCCCCGCATCGTTCGATGCCGGCGCCAACTCAACACTCTGGCAGGCGTTCCTCGACCGCATCTTCGACGGCGATGAGGAGCTCATCGCCTACATCCAGCGCGCGGTCGGCTACTCACTGACGGGCGATGTCGGCGAGCAGTGCCTCTTCTTCCTCTACGGCACCGGGCAGAACGGCAAGTCGGTCTTCATCCAGACGCTGCTCTCCGTGCTCGGCGAGTACGCCCAGAAGGCACCGACTGAGATGATCATGAAACAGGAGCGATCGTCCGGAGGTGGCGCGACGCCCGACATGGCTCGTCTCCGCGGCGTTCGCCTGGCAGTCACCGCCGAGCTCGACGAGAACCAACGCATGGGCGAGGCACGGGTGAAGGACCTCACCGGCGCCGATCGGATCGTCGCCCGGCACCTTTACCGCGAACCGATCGAGTTCGACCCGACCCACAAGCTCTGGATCTACGGCAACCACAAGCCGGCCATCCGCGGCACGGACGACGGGATCTGGCGTCGCATCCGGCTCGTGCCGTTCACGGTGACCATTCCCGACGACGAGAAGGATCCGCAGCTCACGGAGAAGCTCAAGCGTGAACGGGACGGCATCCTGGCGTGGGCCGTGCGCGGATGCCTGGAATGGCAGCGCGATGGTCTCGGACTCCCGAGCGCCGTCGCCAGTGCCACCGAGGCGTACCGCGGCGAGAGCGATCGCCTCGGCATCTTCCTCGACGAGCGCTGCGTCGTCGAGATGTGGGCGCGGGTCGGCAAGAGCGAGCTGTACGCCGCCTACGACGCATGGTGTCACGACTCTGGCGAGCAGGCGGTCAGCAAACGGAAGCTCGGGCAACTGCTCACCGAACGCGGGTTCGGCGACGGTCGCAACGAGCGCGAGCGCTTCTGGACCGGCCTCGGGCTGCCGGTTGGAGGTCCGTGATGCCCCGAAATGACACAACCCTGACGCTACATGACACAACGGAATCGGGTTGTGTCATGGGTCAAGTGCCGGCCTCTCCGCCACTTGCACGTGTCCTGACACAAATGACGCAAATCCACCCAAGAGTCCCCACCCGCGTGCGCGGGCGCGCACACGCGCATGCAAAACTCTCGGGAGAAGCGTCATGTTGCGTCATGTGTCATGGTCGGCCCGCACGTGGTCGGCTGGGCAAGGTGCGAGCCTCGGTCGGCGATGGTTCCTTCCCGGCGATGAATCGCTCCCTACGCCCGCGGGAACAGCCACCAATCCAGACAGACTTTCTTTCGGTTGTCCGGTCCGGTCCCAGCGCTGGCTGGCCCACGACGTTGGCCCGTGTCGCGGCCGGCCCCGAATCGCCCGTCCCTACCACCAACCGGCCCTCTCGCCACACGGGCGAACGTCGCCCAACGTGGGCGAAGCGGCCGTCAACTCCCGCCCTGGTGGCCAAGGTCGGCCCCGGCTTCACAACTGCACGGAGGCTCACGCCATGAAGGTCGTCCAGCGCCCCATCGATGACATCAAGCCCTACGAGAAGAACCCGCGACAGAACGACGCTGCTGTCGACGCCGTCGCCGTGTCGATTCGCGAGTTCGGATTCCGCCAGCCGATCGTGGTTGATGACGAGGGCGTGATCATCTGCGGTCACACGCGATACCGGGCCGCGCGACAGCTCGACCTTGTGAAGGTGCCTGTCCACGTCGCCACCGACCTCACGCCGGAACAGATCCGGGCCTATCGCATCGCTGACAACAAGTCCGGCGAGCTCGCGACCTGGGATATGGAGCTGCTTCCGATCGAGATCGCCGAGCTTCAGGGCGCTGGGATCGACTGGTCGCTGCTCGGCTTCAACGAAGACGATCTGGCGAAGCTCCTCGCTGGTGACGCCGGCGTGGCAGGCGGACTGACCGACCCCGACTCGGTCCCTGATCCGCCCGATGATCCAACGACTCATCGCGGGGATCTTTGGATCCTCGGCGATCATCGCCTCCTGTGTGGTGACAGCTCGAGTGAGACGGACCTCGATCGGCTCCTCGACGGGGTGACGATCGATCTCGTCAACATGGACCCGCCCTACAACGTCAAAGTTGAACCACGCTCGAACAACGCCATCGCCGCCGGCAACTCGTCATTTGCCGCGCCCGAAGGCAAGCACCACCAGAAGTTTGACCTGGCTCGCCATCCCGAGAAGGCAAAGGGCACGCACCGCAAGATGCGGGCCAAGGATCGGCCCCTGGAGAATGACTTCGTCACGGACGAGGCGTTCGATGAGTTGTTGCTTGCGTGGTTCGGGAACGCCGCGCGGGTCCTCAAGCCAGGCGGCTCGTTCTACATCTGGGGCGGCTATGCGAACATCGGCAACTACCCAGCACCGCTGGCAGCGAGCGGGCTGTACTTCAGCCAGGGCATCGTGTGGGACAAGCAGCATCCCGTTTTGACGCGCAAGGACTTCATGGGCGCGTTCGAGATCTGCTTCTACGGGTGGCGCGAGGGCGCCGGCCATCACTTCTTCGGACCCAACAACGCAACCGACCTCTGGCATGTGAAGAAGGTCAACCCGCAGTCGATGGTGCATCTCACGGAGAAGCCCGTCGAGCTGGCGGTTCGTTCCATCCAGTTCTCCTCCCGGCCCAAGGAGAATGTGCTCGATCTGTTCGGCGGCTCGGGCTCGACATTGATCGGCTGCGAGCAGACCGACCGGCATGCGTTCCTGATGGAACTGGACGCCGCATACTGCGACGTGATCGTTCAGCGCTGGGAGGAGTTCACGGGCCAGAAGGCAGAACGCATCGCATCAAACGGTGACGCCGAAGAGAAAGCCCCGACCGCAGTCGAGGCTGGGGAGGCGTCCGGATGATGCGCCTACTCGGATCCCTTCTCGCGAAGCGCGTGGTACTCGATCATCGCGTCTTCGAAGAGGCACCGTCCGGCCGCGTAGTTGCGCCGGTAGCGCGTGACGACGCAGCCGCGTTCCTTCATGAACGCCAGCGCCACCGCAGTCTGCGTGCTGGGCGTGGCGGCCGCAGTGGCCAACTCCTCAAGCGTGAATCCCGGATCGCCGGTTTCAGCGCTGAACAGCTCCGCTGCGTGGGCGATGCTCTCGTAGGACGCTCGTGGACATCGATGTTCGTACGGCTCGCCGCGCTGCGGTACGACCGAGCGGACCAGGTGATCATCGGCGACGGAGAAGTGCTCGATGCGGTCGGTCGCGTGCGTCATCGATCACGCTCCCTTCCGAAGCTGGAAGCGGCCGCGATCGACCTTCTCGAAGCGAGCGTCCTTCCCCTTCTTCGAGATTTCGCGAATGATCGCGGCGTAGAGCGTCGCGGACGGCGTCTTGCCGCTCGTGGACCAGAGCTTCTTCGCGATGGCCTGCTCGACGATGTCCTTGCAGCCCATCGGCTCCTTGGCCTTCGCCAGGATCTGGGCGGCGGCGTCGAGGATGCCGGTGCGCTTCGTCGCCTTGTCGGGCGCGTCGCCCGCGGGCTTGGCACGTGTCGCGCCCTTCGTCGTCTTCGTGGGAGTGCCCGCCTTCGCCTTGTCCTTCGCGGGAGTCGCGGCCGTCTTGGCCCGTGGAGCCTTCGTGGTCTTGTTGGTCCGGCCCATCGCCCGCTCGCTGGCGGTCTGGCCGTCCTTGCTCGCCTTCCGCTCGTCCCGGACGCGGGCGTTCTCCTGATCCGCGGCTGCGATGGCCTTCAGCGCGCCCTTGCTCTCCCGCAGGCGACCCGCGGTCTTGATGCGGACCTTCTTCTTCGTCGTGAGGTTCGTCGCGTCCCAGCCGCCGCCGGCGTTCTCCGCGTCGATGCGCACTTGCACCAGGCGGTTCGTGACCTTGGCGAGGTAGGTCGTTCCGATCTTGATGTCTGCCTTCTTCATGGCATGGACTCCTTCTGCGACTCAGTCGCGGTTCATATTGGTGACCAGCGCCCACTCGGCGCGGATCGGTTCGTATCGATGGGGAAAGACGGTGTGTCCACGCCGCTCGAGCGCATCGGAGAAGCGGCTGCAGAGCTCGCCGACGTTGACGCGATGCTCGGGCAGCGCCTGGGCGACCGTGCTGGCGGTTTGCCCACGGCGGTCGGCTTCGATGGTGCGCCTGAGCGCGTCCGTCTTCTCGGCGATCACGACCTCGAGGCGCTCGGCCTTCCGGGCGGCCTCGTTGATGAGGTCAGCCAGCTGTTGCTGCAGCGCCGCGATCTCGCGGACTGCGTCGTCGGTTGTCGTGGTCTTGCGGGGCATGTGGTTCCTCCTGGAACGACAACCCGCCGCGAGTTCGCGGCGGGCTCAGGTCGTGATCTGGTGGACGGTGACTTCCGATCCGCATCGCGGACACGGAGCGGAGCGTGGTGTCGGTCCGCTCTTTCTCCCCGCGTGGTACGCCGCGAGCAGCGCGTCTCGGATGGACCAGACGGCGACGTCGTGGAAGTCCAGGCTGTCGCTGCGCCGGGTCTCGAGCGTCGGAACGTCGAGCACGGCCTTGGCGATCTCTTCGAGGCGTCGGTTGATGTCGTCGTGTCGCATGGCGATGTGGTCCTTTCACGCACACAAGGGCATGAGCTGGCGAAGACATCAAGGCCACATCGCGAGGATTCGACGGATGTGGGCAACTTCTCGCGGAGGGCGGCGTGACGGCGGAACCCGATGTCAAACAGGGGCAACTGAACCCGGCCGCCGTCGCGCCGGCAGATCTTGCGCGCCTGTTGTCAGCGGCCTCCGGCATTCGCATCGACGACGACTCGCTACTGGCCGACATCGACAGCGGCGCACCGACCAACGCAGATGGCACCATGAATCTGGTGCACTACGCCGCCTGGCTCGTGCGTCAGTTGGCCGCACGCGGAGGCCGATCCCGTGGTGGCGATTGATCCTCGCAATCTGCGCCAGAGTGAGCTTGCCCAGCTCCTGAACTCCACGCCGCTGGGCGAAGTCATCGACGAGCGCCACTTGCGCCGGCATCGCACGCGCGCCGGAATGCGCGTTGCGTCATCGACCGACTCCGGTCGAGTGGATCTGCTGCGGTACGTCGCCTGGCTGGTCCAGGAGCACCACCGCCCGGAACCCGAAGTCGAGGGACTGGCCGGCTACGACGCCCAGCGCGAGCGCGCCCGCGACCGCAGCATGGCGCTCTCGTTGTCCGGGCGGAACATCGGCGAGCTGCCAGGCGTCGCGGATGCCCAGAGGAAGGCCGCGGCGGAGCAGGACTTCCGCTGTTTCTGCGAGACCTACTTCCCACAGACCTTCACGCTCGATTGGTCGGAGGACCACCTCAAGGTCATCGCGAAGATTGAGCAGGCGGTGCTCGAGGGCGGTCTCTTCGCGATGGCCATGCCCCGGGGCAGCGGGAAGACCACGCTTTGCGAGATTGCCTGTCTGTGGGCGATTCTCATCGGCGCCCGCGAGTTCGTATGCCTCATCGGCGCCGACGAGGACCACGCGGCCAACATGCTGGATTCGATCAAGGCCGAGCTTGAGAACAATGAACTGCTGCTCGCGGACTTCCCGGAAGTCGTCTACCCGATCCACAGCCTTGAAGGCATCCACCAGCGCGCCGGCGGTCAGTTGTTCCAGGGCAAGGCGACGAACATCGGCTGGACGGCGAAGGAGATCGTTCTACCCACCATCGACGGGTCGAAAGCCAGCGGTGCCATCATCCGGGTGGCTGGGATCACTGGCCGGATTCGTGGCATGAAGCACAAGCGGGCGGACGGTCAGTCTGTACGGCCATCGCTCGTTCTGATCGACGACCCGCAAACGGACGAGTCCGCTCGCTCACCCTCGCAGTGCGCAACCCGCGAACGGACCCTCGCGGGGGCCATCCTTGGTCTCGGCGGCCCTGGGAAGAAGATCGCTGGTCTCATGACCATCACCGTCGTTCGCCCCGAAGACATGGCCGACCGATTGCTCGATCGCGAGAAGCACCCGCAGTGGCAAGGCGAACGGACGCGGATGGTGAATGCATTCCCGACCAACGAGGCGTTGTGGTCTAGGTACGCCGAGCTTCGCGCTGAGGGTCTACGGAATGACGAGGGTCTCCGGCGTGCCACGGCGTTCTACGGCGAGAACCGAATCGCGATGGACGAGGGTGCGGCCATCGCATGGCCGGCACGCTTCAATCACGACGAACTGTCGGCCATCCAGCATGCCATGAACCTGAAGCTGCAGGACGAGGCAGCATTCTGGGCGGAGTATCAGAACGAGCCGCTGCCCGAGGACGAGCCCGACGATGACCTCCTGACCGCCGACGCGATCGCGTGCAAGACCAACGGTCTCATGCGTGGCGCGATTCCGATCGACTGCTCGCACCTCACCTTGTTCATCGACGTTCAGGGAGGCGTGCTCTTCTATCTGGTCGCGTCATGGACGGACGACTTCACCGGGTACGTCATCGAGTACGGCACGGAGCCTGATCAGAAGCTGGAGTACTTCACGCTCCGAGAGGTTCGTCGCACCCTTGCCATGGCAGCCCCGCGGGCCGGACAGGAAGGCGCGATCTACGCCGGGCTCGAACGCCTGACAGAGTCATTGCTCGGGCGGGAATGGCGCAGGGACGACGGCGCGATGGTCCGCATCGATCGTTGCCTCATCGACGCCAACTGGGGAGCCTCGACCGATGTCGTCTATCAGTTCTGCCGTCAGTCTGCGCATGCAGGCGTCGTCCTCCCGTCACACGGTCGCTACGTCGGTGCGTCGAGTATCCCGTTCAGCGAGTACAAGCGCAAGCGCGGTGATCGCGTCGGTCACAACTGGCGAATTCCGAATGTCGCCGGCAAGCGAGCCGTTCGGCACGTCGTCTACGACACGAACTTCTGGAAGTCGTTCATCCAGGCGCGGCTCGCCGTGCCGATCGGTGATCCCGGATGCCTTTCATTGTTCGGTCGCAAACCGGAGCCGCATCGCCTTCTGGCGGATCACCTGACTGCTGAGTACCGCGTCAAGACGGAGGGCCGTGGCCGAACTGTTGATGAATGGAAGCTGCGCGCCGGCGGGCTCGACAACCACTGGCTCGACTGCATCGTTGGGGCAGCCGTCGCGGCGTCGATCCAGGGCGCTACCCTCTTCGCCGATGCTGGTCCGCGCAGTCCGAAGGCTCGGCTGCGACTCTCCGATCTACAGCGGGGCCGCCGATGAAGCCTCGCGACTCGACCATCCCGACGACCTCGCCTCCGCAGGGCCTCGAATGCCCGCGATGCGGCTGCCGCCATCTGCCCGTCGTCTACACGCGCCGTCGGAGCCGGCAGATCCGTCGAGTTCGAGAGTGCCGATACTGCGGGCGCCGCGTCACGACGACGGAGCGGCTGCTCGGCGACCATGGCTCCGCGTGATCACTGGAGCTTGGACGTGATGTCGCGAACGCGAGGATCCTCGAGCACCTTGCCTCGCAGGTGAAGGATGTGCCCGTTCGGGTGCGGCTTGAAGGTGGCGTACTCCGGAACGACGACGTGCGGTATCAGGTATGCGGCCATCACCGCGAACTCTGCGTCAAACAGGATCCCGAGCAGCTGATCAAAGTCCGCCGCGTCCAGCTTACGGATCACGCCGAGTTGCCTCGATCCGTTGTCGGGGGTCACACGACGCGCCTTGATCTGGTATCGCACGCCGTCCGCATCCACAGCGTCGAATCCGGCGTTCGACTTCGTCTCGAGCGTCATCCCCATGCGGTCGGCGACGAGCCACTCGGCGTAGTCACCAACGGGGTTGTTCTTCGTCCGCAGGACACCTCGTCGCTTCAGCTCCTCGATTGCCCGAGCGTGGAGGCGCAGGAGGTCTGAGTCAGAATGCGAGGAGAACTCAGCGGGGTCCATTGCCAGATTCTAGTTCCCCGATCTGAGTAGCGCCAGCGGCACCGGAGTACAGATCCGTACCGATCTCGGGCGGGAGCGTGCGCGCGGCGAGCAGTCTGTGATCGAAGGGCATAGGTCACCCGTAGCGGCGAGATGTGTCGTCGTTCGGAGATCACACCCTTGCCCGACGACCTCAAGGATGCCATCAAAGACAACGCTTCGGGACCGAAGCGCGCGTCGGGCGATGCCGGCAGCGTCGAGCAGCACGGTCTCACCGATCAAATCGAAGCAGACCGCTACCTGAACTCGAAGGACGCGGTCAAGAAGAAGGGCCTGGGGATCAAGATCACCCGGGCCATCCCTCACGGGACGACAGGTTGACGATGCTGCGACTCTTCCGCCCATCTCGGAGGAAGGACGCGCCGACGCCCACTCCGGCGCCCGCTGCCACCGTGGCCGTCCCGCTGCATCGCCTTCCGGGCCTCCGCGCCCGGTACGACGCGGCGGTGACCACGGACGGGAACCGCCGCCATTGGGCGAATGCGGACGGCCTGAGCGCCGACGCAGCTGCCAGCCCCGACGTCCGCCGTGTCCTTCGCAATCGAGCACGGTACGAGGTCGCCAACAACAGCTACGCCCGTGGCATCGTCTGCACGCTTGCGAATGACGTCGTGGGAACCGGCCCTCGGCTTCAGATGCTCACCGGAGATCCGGAGGCGGACCGGCGCATCGAGGCGGCCTTCTCAGAGTGGGCCTGCGCCGCCGGCCTCGCGCCGAAGCTGCGCACCATGCGCATGGCGCGTGCCGAGTCTGGCGAGAGCTTCGTTCTGCTTGCCCGCAATCCTCATCATGGGTCGCCAGTGCAGCTCGACGTCCGGCTGATCGAGGCTGATCAAGTCGCGACCCCGGACCTCCGGACGAGCGACGCCAAGGCCATCGATGGCATCGTCTTCGATGAAGTCGGCAACCCACTCGAGTACCACGTGCTCAAGCAGCACCCCGGCGACCTTCGCTGGGTGAGCGGACTCCAGTACGACCGCATTTCCGCCGACGTCATCGTGCACTACTTCCGGGCTGATCGGCCTGGTCAGAGTCGCGGTATCCCCGACATCACGCCGGCGTTGCCACTGTTCGCGCAGCTCCGCCGCTTCACGCTGGCAGTCATCGCGGCAGCCGAGACCGCCGCCGACTTCGCCGGCGTGCTCTACACCGATGCGCCGGCCAACGGCGAAGCGGAAGACGTCGAACCGATGGACGCCATCGAGCTGGAGCAGCGCATGCTGCTCACGATGCCTGGCGGCTGGAAGATGGCGCAGCTCAAAGCTGAGCAGCCCGCGACGACCTACGCTGAGTTCAAGCGGGAGATCCTCAACGAGATCGCCCGTTGTCTGAACATGCCGTTCAACGTCGCGGCCGGCAACTCCTCTGGCTACAACTACGCCTCCGGCCGCCTCGATCACCAGACATACTTCAAGAGCAACCGCATCGAGCAGGCGCACATCGAGCGCACGGTGCTCGACCGGATCTTCGCCGCGTGGCTACAGGAGGCGGTCCTCGTCGAGGGTCTGCTTCCACAGTCGATGCGGATGCGCGGCGCCGCCACACACACTCGATGCCACCAGTGGTTCTGGGATGGCAACGAACACGTCGATCCTGCGAAGGAAGCGAACGCACAGGCGACACGCATTGCAAGTCGCACGACGTCGCTCGCGCGAGAGTACGCGCGCCAAGGACTCGACTGGGAAGCGGAACTGCGCCAGATCGCCAAGGAGCGTCAGCTCATGGCCTCTCTCGGCATTGCACCCGCCGACGACCCGGTGGTGCCTGCTGGCATGAAGGACGAGGACGATGACCGCGAAGACTGATCTGCCTGACATCCTGGCAATCGATTGCGAGGTCGCGATCGAGGCTGCAGCGCCGGCCACCGACGACGGGGGCGACACGCTGCCGCGCTTCTCGATGATCGCATACACCGGCGGCCCGATTCGGACGCTCGGCTTCTCGTATCCCGTCGTCGTCAACCTCGCTGGGATGTCGATCCCGACACAGCGCCGGCCCGTGCGTTTCCAGCACTCAGCGTTCGAGGGCGTCGGCCACACCGAACGCATCGCCGTCGAAGACGGGCAGCTCGTTGCCGAGGGGCTCGTATCGCGCGACACCGCCGCCGCCCAAGAGATCGTCGCGAGCGGGAAGAAGGGCTTCCCGTGGCAGGCGTCCATCGGAGCGTCGGTAGACGAACTCGAGTTCATCAAGCGCGACGTCGCCGTAACCGTGAACGGCCGGAAGTTCAACGGCCCAATCTACGTCGCCCACAAGACCACGCTCAACGAGATCAGCTTCGTCGATCTCGGCGCGGACCAGCAGACGCAGGCCCGCATCGCTGCCCAGCACCACAAGGAGATGCAGGCCATGCCTGACCCCCGCAATCCCGAGGCCACCGATACGGATGTCACGGCCACTTCTCCCGCGCCGACCAACGACAGCGCGACAAGCACGCCGGCGGACTCACAGCGCAGCGGCAACATCACCGCCAGTGATCCGGCCGCCGAGATCGATCAGATCACCGCCCGCGCCCGATCGGAGTCGGATCGTCGCCAGCGCATCCAAGCAATGACGGCCGAAGTCCTGGCCCAGCGCCCGGAGCTCGCCGACGACCTCGGCAAACTGGCCCACGCCGCGCTCGAGGCCGGGTGGAAACCGGACAAGTACCAGCTCGAGGTCATGCGCCTGAGCCGGTCCTACAACGGAGTCGGTGGACCGCGCCGGCAGGAGGATCGCCTCGACGGATCGGTGATCGAAGCGGCGCTGTGCATCGCCGGCGGCCTCGACACGGATGTGCTCGAGTCACAGTTCGCGGAGCGCACGCTTGACGCCGCGAACCGGCAGTACCGACACGGCCTCGGACTGTGCGACACACTGCTCATCTTCGCCCAGGCCAACGGCTATCGCGGCGTCAGCCGCGGCAACCTCAAGGACCTGCTCCAGTTCGCATTCTCCGATGTGCAGGCCTCCGGGTTCAGCACGCTGAGCCTCCCGGGCATTCTTTCCAACGTCGCGAACAAGTTCCTCCGTGCTGGGTTCGAGGCCGTCGAGTCCACCTGGCGCGACATCGCGGCGCTCCGATCTGTGCGCGACTTCAAGCAGGTCTCCAGCTACTCACTCACTGGCGGCTTCGTGTACGAGGAGATCGCACCTGGTGGCGAGCTGAAGCACGCGACGGTTGGGGAGACCGCCTACACGAACCAGGCCAAGACGTACGGCCGGATGTTCGGCATCGATCGTCGTGACCTGATCAACGACGACCTCGACGCGCTCACGGCCGTCCCGCGCCGACTCGGCCGCGGCGGTGCCCTCAAGCTCAACGACGTCTTCTGGGCCGAGTTCCTCAGCAACGCCGCGTTCTTCACCGCCGGCAACAGCAACTACGCCGAGGGCGTGGGCACGGCGCTCGGCATCGACGCGCTCACTCAGGCCGAGACGATGTTCCTCGACCAGACCGACCCGGACGGACATCCGCTCGCCGTTGCCCCGGTGATCCTGCTCGTGCCCAACGGTCTCTACGTCCCGGCGACACAGATCATGAACTCGACGGAGCTGCGCGACCCGTCGTCCACCAAGAAGACGCCCGTTGCCAACCCACACGCGGGCAAGTTCCGCCCGGTGCGATCGAGCTACCTCAACAATCCCAAGTACACCGGCGCAAGCGGCCTGGCGTGGTACATCCTCGCCGATCCCGCGGACATGCCGGTCATCGAGGTGGCGTTCCTCAATGGCCAGCAGCAGCCGACGGTTGAGAGCGCCGACGCCGACTTCAACAACCTCGGGATCCAGATGCGCGGCTACCACGACTTCGGTGTCGCGAAGCAGGAGCCGCGCGGCGGCGTGAAGATGAAGGGCGAGGCGTAAGCCACGCTCGCACTGAGGTTCTCACCACGTGAAGGAGCAGCCACCCATGGCCACCGCAACGTTCATCCAACAGGGCGACTCGATCGACTACACACCCGGCGCCGCCGTCAATGCCGGCGACGTGGTCGTCCTCAACGATCTCATCGGTGTCGCCAAGCGCGACATCGCCGCCAACACGCTCGCCTCGCTTGATGTCGCTGGCGTCTTCGAGTTCCCGAAGGCCAGCGGCGTGGGCACGGCGATCGGCGCCGGGCTCGATGTCTTCTGGGACGAGGGCAACACCGAGGCCACCACCGACAACGGTGGCGGCACGAACAAGAAGATCGGGCGCAGCGTTCTCGCGGCGGACGACGACGCCACGGCGGTCCGGATTCGGCTGAGCCAGTGAGCCCCATGGCTGACCTCCTCGAACAAGGCGCACAGTTCCTCGATGACCAGCGGCACGCGCACATGACGCGCACCATGGTCTATCACCGTGGCGGCTCGTCCGTCGAGGTCTCGGCCACGATCGGTCAAACGACGTTCGAGCAGGCGGATGAGTTCGGCGGCATTCAGCGCCTCGAGTCGCGGGACTACCTGATCCGCACCGCCGATCTCGTGCTGGACGCCGAGATCGTCCTACCAGCGCCAGGCGATCGCATCCACGAGACGTCCGGCGCGAGCCTCTTCGTTTACGAGGTCATGGCGCCGGGTGGGGAGCCGCCGTTCCGGTACAGCGACCCCTATCGCAAGGCGCTCCGCATTCACACCAAGCACGTCGCGACGGAGACCGCATGAGCGTCATCATCGACATTGCAGATGCTGTGGCCGCGTCACTCAACGCTGGCACCTTCGTCGAGGACTTCACGGCCGAACGGCTCCATCAGCCTTCCTTCGATCTGCCGGAGTTGCAGACGCTCCGCGTGAGCGTCGTGCCGAAGTCAGTCGAGATCCGCAACGCCACGCGCCAGCACTCCTTCTTCGACTGCGCCGTGGATGTCGGCATCCAGCAGAAGATCGATGACGACGCCCGCGTCGATGAGCTTCTCGCTCTCGCGGAGGAGATCGCCGATCACCTACGACTCAAGCGGCTGACCGACTACCCGCAGGCGGCATGGGTGGCAATCGATCACGACCCCGTCGTGTCATCCGAGCATCTGGACCAGCATCGGCAGCTCACGAGTGTGCTGACGGTGACCTATCGGGTGAAGCGGTGAGGAGTTGCTCATGAACACGCCCATCATCCGCAAGATCAACCTGAGCGGCGCCTTCCAGCCGCTCGCCGCTGAGCGAACCGTGGGCACGTTCACGATCCGCAACCCCTCGGCTGACAACGCCGTGCTCCTCGGTGATGACGGCGTGACAGAACTGCCCATGGACCGGGGCCAGCAGTTCACGCTCGAAGGAGTCGACCTCTCGCACATCCAGGCCAAGGGCGGTCTGGGTGACTTTCTCATGGTCACCGGCGCGACGCGAACGGTGTAAGGAGGCACAGCCGTGGCGATCAAGCTCGGTATGGAAGCCACGCTCAACTACAAGGTCGGCGGCCAGGACGGCGCCGGCTCGTGGCTTGAGCTCACGAACACGAAGGACGTCACCCTCTCGCTTGAAGCGGGCGAGGCTGACGTGACCACGCGCGGCAACGACGGCTGGCGCGCGATCGTCGCCACGCTCAAGGAAGCCAGCGTCGAGTTCGAGATGGTCTGGGACACCGGCGACGCCGGGTTCGACGCCATCAAGGACGCGTACCTCGGCAACGGCATCATCGGTCTCCAGATCCTCGATGGCGACAGCGGCGAGGGCCTTCAGGCGGACTTCATGATCACCTCGTTCTCGCGTTCGGAGGCACTCGAGGAAGCGATCATGGTCTCCGTCACTGCGAAGGTCACCTACTCGACGACGCCCCCGAGCTGGATCGGAGGCAGTTGATCCATGAAGACCTTCGCTGACAACGCCGAGCGAACCTGGAACGTGTCGATCAACGTCGCCGCCGTCAAGCGGGTGCGCGACCTGGTCGGAGTCGATCTCCTTGAGATCGTGGAAGGCACGCTCATCGAGAAGCTGATCCGCGATCCGATCCTCCTCTGCGACATCATCTACGCGGTCTGCAAGCCGCAGGCCGACGAACGCGAGCCACCGGTGACTGACGAGGAGTTCGGCCGCGCCATGGCCGGCGATGCGATCGAGCACGCGACAACCGCGCTGCTGGAGAGCCTCGTGTCTTTCTGCCCGAGCCCGAGGGACCGCGCGAACCTCGGGCGGGTACTGGAAGCGACGACTCGGGTGATGGACAAGGCACGCGATCTCATCGAGGAGAAGCTCGACAGCGGCGAATTGGACCGGATGGCCGAACAGGCACTTGCGACTGCTGGCGACTCATCTGGGAGTGCGCCGGAATCATCGGACTCGATCCGGGCCCCTTGACCCTTCGCGAGCTGCTCGCAATGGCCGACGGCCGTCAGCGATCGGAGTGGGCTCGCAACTCTGCCCTCATGGCGCTGATCGCCAACACGCAACGTGATCCGAAGAAGTCCCGCGCGTTGCGGCCCAGCGACTTCGATCCGTTCGCACGAGCGGCGCCTGCGACCAGGGTTGGCGTGGGCGTCCTGAAGACCGTGTTCATCGACAAGACGCTTCCGAAGGAGGCGCTGACCCCATGACGCACCGGATGGCTGGCTCATGATCGACATGCGAATCCAGAGCTTGTTCTTCGATCGGCCGAAGGTGCGCCGGGCTGTCGATCACGCCAAGCGACGGTCCCTGTCGAGGGCAGGCGCCTTCATCCGGCAGCGGGCTCGCACGTCAACCCGCAAACGCAAACGCTCCAGCCGCGCGGGTGAACCACCTTCGAGTCACACGGGGCTTCTTCGACGCTTCATCCTCTTTGGGTATGACCGGCGAAGCGACTCGGTCGTAGTCGGGCCGGTTGGGTTCCGGCGATCACGAGCGCCCAGCGTGCTTGAGTTTGGCGGCCCCACGAAAGTCGTCTCCAGCAGCCGGCGTGGAGCCGGTCGCCGCAAACAGAGCCGTACCGTCCGGATCGCCGCTCGCCCGTACATGCGGCCGGCGCTTGAGAAGGAACGCTCAAACCTGCCCGCTGTCTGGCGCAACAGCGTCCGCTCATCGAACGGAGGATGACCTTTGGCCAACACCAGCGGCATCCGCGCCGGCCGGGCATTCGTCGAACTGGGCGTCAGCGATCGCCTGACCGCAGGGCTTCGGCGAGCGCAACGCCGTCTCCAGACGTTCGGCAACAGCGTCCGGGCGATCGGTACGCGGCTGACTGCCATCAGCGCAGGCATCGGTGCTGGCTTCGCAATCTCCACCCGTGTGTTCGCTGGCTTCGACGATCGCATGCGCGTCGTCCGCGCCGTGACGGGCGCGACCGAGCAGCAGTTCGAGTCGTTGCGTGACGAAGCGAAGCGCCTCGGCCGAACGACGTCGTTCACGGCTGGCCAAGTCGCCGAGGCGATGACGGAGCTTGGCCGCGCCGGCTTTGATCCGCAAGCGATCCTCGACAGCACCGAAGCGGTGCTCGCCCTGGCACGTGCGACGAGCACCGAACTGCCTCGTGCGACGGAGATCGCGGGGGCCGCGCTCCGGGGCTTCAACCTGCCCGCCACCGAGATGGGTCGAATCTCGGATGTGCTCACGGCCACGGCGAACAAGAGTGCCCAGACGCTCGAGGACTTGTTCGAGGCCTTCAAGCCCGTCGCGCCGCTCGCCGTCGAGGCTGGCGAGAGCATCGAGGACGTAGCCGCGGCGATCGGCATCCTCGCCAACAACGGCATCAAGGGGAGCCTCGCTGGCAACGCGCTCGCTCGGGCATACAAGAACCTGGCCAACGAGTCCCGCCAAGCCGAGCTACGCCGAATCGGAGTCGAGGCTGTGGATGCCGCCGGGAACCTCCGACCGCTCGCCGACATCATCAATGATCTCGCGAAGGCCACGCAGGGACTCGGCTCGGCGGAGCGTCTGGCGATCTTCGAGTCGCTGTTTGGGCGCGGCCAGGCTGCAGCCCTCAAGCTGGCATCGTCGGGTCAGGCGTTCGACACCCTTCGGAATGAGATTCAGCGTTCCGCGGGCATTGCGGTCCAGACCGCAGACCAGATGGATGCCGGGATCGGCGGTGCATTCCGCCGACTTCTCTCGGCCGCCGAGGGAATCGCCATCGCCATCGGGGAAGCGATCGAGCAGCCCGTGCGCCGGGCGGCCGACGCGCTGGCGAAGATCGCGGGCTGGATTACCAAGGTCGTCAACCGCAATCGCGAGCTGATCGCCACGATCGCCAAGGTCACTGCGATCGTCCTTGGCGTCGGGATCGCACTTGTCGTCGCCGGCGCCGCGATCGTCGGCCTCGGTGCTGTCTTCGGTTCGCTGGCCACGATCATCGCGGGCGTGGGCACAGCCCTCGGCGTCATCGCCTCTGTCCTCGGCGCCTTGCTGTCCCCCATCGGGCTCATCGTGGCCGCCGTGGTCGGCCTCGGTGCGGCACTGCTCATCTCGACCGGCGTCGCTGGCGACGCGCTCGAATGGCTCGGCGATCAATTCGGCAAGCTCCGCGACCGTGCCACGAAGGTCGTGCAGGGAATCACCGATGCGCTTGCTGCGGGTGACGTGGCCCTGGCCGCCGAGATCCTCTGGTTGTCCCTCAAGCTGATCTGGCAGAAAGGCGTGGCCGCGCTCAACTCCGTCTGGCTCACCGCCCGGAACTTCTTCATCACGACCGCGCAGAAGATGTGGTTCGGGGCACTGGCCGCAGCGCAGATCGTCTGGCACGCCCTCGAGGTCGCTTGGATCGAGACGACCGCGTTTCTCTCGAAGACCTGGACGAGCTTCGTGACCGGCTTCAAGAAGGTCTGGGAGAGCGCCACGTCGTTCGTCGCCAAGCGGATGCTGGAGATCCAGGGGCTGTTTGACTCGTCGCTCGATGTGGATGCGGCGAAGCAGGCGGTCGATGACCAACTCGACTCGCGTCTGGCGGAACTCGATTCTGAGGGACAGCGAGCGCTCGACGAACGGGAGCGTCGGCGCCAGCGGCAGCGCGACCAGTCGGCGGAGCTCAACGAGGGCACGCTCGCCGAGATCGGGCGCCAGTTCGAGGAGGCGCAGGACAAGCTGCGCCGGGCGACCGACGACAAGATCGAAGAGACGCAGCGCGAGTTGGACGCCGCCCGAGCGAAGCTGGACGAAGCGATCGAACGCGCTCGCCGTCAACGCGAGGAGGGCGACGAGGATGCCGGTCCGGGACCGCGACGCACGCCGCAGGATCTGCTCGATGAGTTTCAGGAGCGCATCGTGGGTCTTGGCCAAACGATTGCCCGCGGAGTGACGGTGCGCGGCACGTTCAATGCCGCTGCGGCGCAGGGGCTTCTTGGCGGAGCGGACGCGCAGGAGCGGACGGCGACCGCCACCGAACAGACCGCACGCAACACGAAGCGGCTCGTGGATGCCGCGCGGAACGGAGGACTGGCGTTCACGTAGCGCCCAACTGCCATGCCCGTCATCGTTGAAGAGAAGTTCGACAGCCGCCTCTCGGTCGCCGGGGACAACCCGAGCGTCGAGCTGCGGTACGTCGTCTTCGGGACCAGCGACGACCTGGAGGCCAAGAGCGAGCTGGCGACGGCCTCGCCCGCGACTTACGACGACCTCCCGCGCCAGTCGATCCAGATAGAGCCGCTGGCCAACGACATCTGGGATGGTACGGTCCGCTACGGTCTCACTGAAGAGAATGATCCACCGCAAACCGGCGAGTCCTCCTTCGCGTTCGATACGGGCGGCGGCACCCAGCACATCACGCAGAGCCGCGCGACGATCAACGCCTACGCGCCGGCTGGCGAGACGGCGCCCGACTTCCAGGGCGCGATCGGCGTCACGGACAATGGTGTCGAGGGCGTGGACATCACGGTGCCCGTCTACCAGTTCTCCGAGACGCACTACCTCGACGACGCCGTCGTGACGCCCGCGTACAAGGGCACGCTGTTCGGCCTCACCGGCACCGTGAACTCCAGCGGTTTCAAGGGGCTCGCCGCAGGCGAGTGTCTGTTCCTCGGTGCGGCCGGTTCGAAGCGTGGCATCGGCGACTGGGAGATCACCTTCCGATTCGCCGGCAGCCCGAACGTGACCGGTCTGTCGGTCGGACCGATCACAGGGATCAGCAAGAAGGGCTGGGAGTACCTCTGGGTTCGGTACGCAGAGGTCGAGGATGAGGGCGCCCAGGTTCTCGTCAAGCGGCCCGTCGCCGCATATGTCGAGCAAGCATACGACTCCGGCCACTTCGCGGCGCTGGGGATCGGAACATGACCGGCGACCTCCGCAAAGTCCGCACTGGCGACCCGCTCCGCATCCCGGCGCGGACATACAACGCGTTCGTCGATGCGGCTCACCTCGCGCGCCGGATCGACGCCGACACTGGCGCCGGCCCAGGGCTCCCCGGAGCGCAGGAGCATCTCGTTCTCGTGCGCAATGAATCGGGAGCGGACCTGCCTCGATTCGGCATCCTCGGCATCGATCGCCCCATCATTGAGCCGGGTCCCGAGGGCAACACCGACGAGTTCAAGCGACGCGCGGCGCTCATCGGCGCTGCTGTCACCACGACCGACGAGTACGTCGGTCGATTCGTCGTCGCCCGGGAGCCGATCGCAGCCGGCAAGATCGGCTGGTCGGTGATTCGAGGCGTCACCCCAGCGATGGTCAACGTCATCGATGACGAGCACTCCCACGCTGACACCTACCCAGATGAGCAGGTTCTCCGAAGTGGCTTCACCGGTGCGGCTCGCATCCTCTGGAAGGAGCCGGGCATCGGTGAGTTGCTCGCACTGATCGAGATGGGGCCCGCCGACCGCGATCGAATCGGCGCCCGGCTGGGGTCGGCGACTCTGATTGACGGTCGCACGTTCGGATGGCTCTACGAGTGGGAGGAGGTGCGCCTCGACGGCGACCCGTTCAGCTCGACCTTCGGGCAGTACGTCAGGCCAGGTGGATCAGCCGCTGAAGGCTGGCTGGCATCCAACGGCGACCCGACGAAGCTCGCGTTCAACCGTTATGAGGCGCACCTGTCTGTAATCCACTCGCAAGGAGGAGGCACCGAGGGCTTCGCCAACGGCGCCGCTTGCCTGATCCCGGGCGCGCTGGAGAACTGCCCGCCGCGGCGGGCGGCGGTGCCGATGCTGCACCCGATTCCCGAGGACGTCGTGGTCGAACTGCGGGCCGAGCGCACGTTCCAGGCTGAGACGCGATTCGTCTTCGAGGCGCTGAACCCGATCGTGCTCTGTGACATGGACGTTCCGGAGTGGTGGTATGGCTGAATCCCGGACAACAGCACACACGATCGATCGCCGGCGCGAGGTTGAACGCACCAAGTACGTACGGCTCGTGACCGAGCGTGAGGGATACGGCGCGACCAACCACGGTCGCCACGCCTACGCGACGGTGATCGAATGGCAGCCTCGGTTCGTCGTGGACTTCGGCTGCGGCGACAACGCGTTCATCCGGCAGATCCGCCGACGCGGCATAGATGGCCTGGGGATCGACTTCGCCAACGACGGCGCGGACATCGTCGCAGCGATGCACTGCATTCCACTTGCCGGCGGCATCGCCGATGTCGTCGCATCGTTCGACGCGCTCGAGCATCTCCTGCCAGAGGACGTCGATCCGGTGCTCGCGGAGATGCGGCGCATCGGCCGCCCGGGCGGCTACTTCATTCTCTCGATCTCCACCCGTCCGAGCCGGATCACTGTGGACGGCGAGAACCTCCATCCGACCGTTCGTCCGCAGGACTGGTGGATCGACCGGATCTCGCGCGTCGGCCGCGTTGAGTCGGCAAGGACGCAAGGACGCTACATCACAGGGACGTGGCATGCGTGATCATGACGGAGACATCGCGGCGCTGCAGGCAGGCTTGCACCTGAAACGACCGGCCAAGAGCGGCGTGCGCCTTTACACGACCGACTTCGACAGCGTGTCGCTGTCCAACTTCTATCGCGGCCGCCAGGCGTTCCTCGTCCTGTCCGGCCCGTCACTGGCCGATCACGATCTGTCGCAGCTTGACAAGCGCGGCATCGTGACGATGGGCGTCAACAACTCCTGGTCGGTCCACCGTCCAAACCTCTGGACATGCGTCGATTCACCCGGCCGGTTCATCGACACCGGGTGGAAGGACCCGGGCATCCTCAAGTTCGTGCCGATGTCGGCCTGGAACGGCCGGCTCCGGATTCAGAAACCGAACGGCACGATGAAGCCGAGCGCCTTCCGCGTGAAACAGATGCCGTCCGTCCTGCTGTACCGACGTGGCGAGCACTTCGACCACCGCAAGTTCCTCGACGAGGACACGGTTTGCTGGGGCAACCCGGGCGCGAGGAAGGACTCGCTGGGCATCAAAGGCAAGCGGTCGGTGATGCTCGCGGCGCTGCGGCTCTTGCACTACCTCGGGTTCCGCACGGTGTACCTCGTCGGCGCTGATTTCAAGATGGCCGACGATCGCAAATATGCCTTCGACGAATCGCGAACGAACGCCGCCATTCGGCACAACAACGTCCTCTACGATGCGCTGAACCAACGCTTCGTGGCGATGCGGGACTACTTCACGCGCTCGAAATTCACCGTCCTGAACTGCACGCCCGACAGCGGGCTGACGGCGTTCGAGCATCTGCCGTTCGAGGACGCGGTCCGCAAGGCATCCGCCGAGTGCAGCAAGCCGGTGAACACGAAGGGGTGGTACTCATGACGACCGAAGGACCCAAGTACTTCCTCTACATACCCGTGTGGGCGACCACGCAGCAGCCGCCCGGGAGTGGATCGTCGAGCCTCAGTAGCAGCGAGAGCCCAAGTTCCTCCAGCGAGACAGATACGCCGGCGACGCCAAGCTCGACGGAGACGGCATCCAGTTCCTCGGAAAGCAGCACCGAGACAGCGACGCCATCGAGTAGCCCATCAAGCTCATCGATGAGCAGCACCGAAGGTTCGCCTTCGTCCAGCGGTGGCGGTGGAAGTTCATCCGGAGGCGGGGGCTCATCCAGCGGTGGTGGCGGATCGTCAAGCGGCGGCGGAGGTACGTCGGGTAGTGGTAGCAGCTCGAGCGGAAGCAGTTCGTCGAGCAGCAGCAGCTCGACCGAGTCGATGTCTCCGTCGGGTAGCGGATCGTCGTCGAGCGGCGGGAGCGGATCGGGGAGCGGGAGTAGCTCCGCCTCAAGCAACTGTTTGCTCTGCGGCACCCTGGTCACGATGGCCGACGGCCGGCGCGTTCCGATCGAGTCACTCGCCCCCGGCGACATGGTTCGATCCGTCGCGCTGCCTGGACTCAAAGCCGATGCTCCATTCCGCGTGCAGTACGAGTGGCTCTCGACGTGGGGACTGGAAGGTGCCACGGTGCGCGACGGGCGCGTTGCCGAGGTGCGCGTCGGCGAGCACGACGGCTTCTATCTGATCAACCGGCGCATCAAAGCGACGTTCGAGCACCCGTTCCTCGTGCGACGCGACGAGGAGTGGGGATTCTGCTCCGCCGAGTTGCTTGAGGTTGGCGACTACCTAATCACGCTCACGGATGGTCAGCTTGATGAGGAGCGAGTAGACGCGCTCGAGCGTATCGATGGCGTCGTGCGCACGGTGGCGATCCACGTGCCCGGCACGAACACCTACTTGGCCGACGGTGTCTGGACGCACAACGACGCGAAGTCGTCCGAGGGCGCATCTGGCCTCGCGCCGTCCGCGCAGTCAAGCGGCGCAGGCTTCTCGAATTCGGGTGGAAGCCAGAGCACCGGCCTGACGATTCTGACAAGCTCGAGCTCTGGTTCCAGTTCAAGCAGCGGGAGCAAGTCGAGCGGTTCGAGCTTCTCGTCGTCAAGCGCCAGTTCGGTCGTGATCAGCAACACTGGGGAGAGCACGGTTGAGTAGATCAGTGCGGTTTCGTCAATGTTCACGCTCGCTGTCACCTGTGGGAAATCAAGCCGGTGTCCTCGTCATCGCAGCTCCCCGGTGGCTCGAATTGAATGGTCGAGTGGGTGATCGAGAACCGCTCGCGCACAAGTTCTCCGATCCGCCTGCGGAGCAAACGCAGCCCATCCGAGTCTTCGATCAATGTGGTGACGTGACACTCCATCGCCCCGAGGTGCTCAGTCAGGCTGCGCACGTGCAGGTGATGAACCGCCTCGATGCCATGGAGCGACTCGATTGCCTCGGCGACCTCGTGGAGGACGATCCCCGCCGGTACGCCGTCCATCAGGATCTGAACTGACTCTTTGAAGAGGCGGACGCTCTGCCATAGCACATATCCGGCAATCATTAAGGTCGCGATCGCATCAGCGATCGTGAGATCGAAGAGCAGGATCAGTGTGCCTGCGATCATGACCCCCACCGAGCCGAGAGCATCCGCCACATTGTGGACGAACGCCGCCCGGATATTCATACTGCCGCGAGACATCGACCAGGTCAGCAACGCCGTCACCACGTCGATGACGAAGGCTACTCCTGCAACGATGACGACGATCCAGCCATCGATCGGTTCAGGGCTGACGGACCGCACGATCGCTTCGTACATCAAATAGAGGCCGATGATGACGAGCGTGGTCGTGCTGATCAGTGTCCCGACGACCTCGGCTCGCTTGTAGCCGTAGGTTCGCTGTTCATCGGCTGGCCAGCGGCCGATTCGGCGCGCGATCAGCGCCAGTAGTATCGAGCCTGCATCGCTCAGGTTGTGCAGTGCATCGGCGACGAGAGAGAGGCTGCCCGAGACGAGACCCGCGATCACCTGCACAATGGTCAGCAGTACATTGACGCCAACGGCCAGCATCAGTCGGACGTCGCCGCGTTCTCGAGTGCCGTCGGCCGTCTGATGCATTGCGAGGGCCCTTAGGAAATGGCCGTAGCGCGCTGACCCGTCCTGATCGTAATCATCGTCTCCACCGGGATGACGAAGATCCGGCCGTCACCGTGATCGCCGGTGTGAGCCGCCTCCTGGATGAGGCCGATGACGGGGTCGAGTAGTTCGTCATTGACGATGCACTCGACCTTACACATGGCTCCGGTGCCGAACGGCAATAGTGAACCGTCCTCGCTCGGTTCACGTCCGAAGTGCTGTCCGAAGCCCTGCACGTGTGACACCGAGACTCCGGGCACTTCGAGATGGTCGTGTAGTGCCCGCAAGATCGCCTCGAGCCGGGCGGGTCGAACGATGGCCTTGACTTGCTTCATTGTTGACTCCCTGTCTTGACTTCACGACTCGCGCACGCTGTCTTCAGTCGCGGCCGCGCCGATCGCCGGTGTCGCGAGTCGAGACCTTGACTGTCGCGTTGCCTCGCTCCAGCATCCGGATGAGTTGTCGCTGCAGTTCGATCGACGCCTCGAGGTTCTTGTTCACCGCTTCCAGCGTTGCCGTTGACGCCTTCGAGTTCCTATTCATCTCGTCAAGCGCCACGATCATCCGTTGTCTCTGGGTGGCTGCATTCATCGGTATCTTGGGCGGTGCCGACGCTTCGGCGACAGTGCTCCCGAGAGGGGAGGCACCGAGATGTCCGAGCACGAGTGCCGCCAGGAGGACTGCATTCGCGATCAGCATGAGATTGGAGGTTCGATTGCTACGCATGGCTTGTACTCCGCTGCAGTGAATCAGGGATGCTTAGTGGCGCCGAGATGTCCGCTGTCGTTTGCGCCTTCGCGACCACCACATGCTCACGAAGATCCCTGCGAGGATGATCGTCGCGGCGCCGACGAGCAAGACCCTGATGTCGATATGGGCATAACCTCGGACACGGAATGACCAGACAATATGCGCGGTGATGCCACCGGCGATGACGAGTGCCGCGACGGAAGTCCACAACGCTTCCTTGGCGAGGGACTCCTGCACCGCCGGTTTCTGCGGTTGTCTGACTCGCTTCTTCCGACGGCGTACCTTGGATCGGCGCTGCGACATTTGTTGCTGTTGGCGACCTCGGGTCAGGGGAGCGCCACCGAGCGTGCTGTCCGATTGCCGGACGCAGACTCCACCTCGATCCAAAGAGCCGCGTTCGCCGGAATCTGTGCCGGCACTTCGGCGTGACCATGGAAGTGATTGTCATGGCCATCGGCCTTGCTCTTCAGCGAGCCTGAGCCAGACTCGATGCCGATCCAGAGACGGACCGCTGCGGGCTTGGGGCCTCCAGTCTGGACGAGGTCGATGTGGGTCTCAGCATTCGGTTCGATCTCGCCTGAGATCGAGACCTTGAACTCCGCGCCATCGATCGTGACGGAACCGAGCTCGTGTGCGTCGCCATGGTCGTGGTCGTCGTGGTCGTCGTGGTCGTGATCATCGTGGTCGCCGTGGTCATGGTCATCGTGGTCTTCACCTTCGTGATCGTGATCGTCGCCGTCGTGATCATGATCGTGCCCGTCGCCAGCCGCGTGTTCGGTATTGCCGCTCGATCCCGAGTCAGCGGAGTCGCCGTTGCAGCCGGTCAGCGTCAAGAACGCGATCAGGCTGAGGAGGGTAAGAAGTCGAGAGAACTGAAGCATCGTTAGGTCTCCTTGGTGGTCTTGGCGGGGCGCAAGCCCGAAACGAGTCGCGAAATGAGGGACGGGCCACTCTCTGCTCGCGGCGCGAGCTTGTGCCCGAAGACGAGTGAGTAACCAGCCGGAACGACAATGAGGTTGAGGAACGTTGAAGTCAGCAGGCCGCCGAGAGTGACAATTGCGAGCGGCGCGAGGAGTTCGCTCCCGGGCTCGCCAGCCGCGAGAGCGAGTGGCAAGAGCCCCAGCGCGGCGGAGATGGCAGTCATCAGGATTGGAACGAGCCGTTCCATTGAACCCTGGACAATCGCCTCGCCGAGGGGAACGGACTCCTCCTGCATGAGATGGTTGTAGTGATTGATGAGCAAGATGCCGTTGCGGACGGCGATGCCAAAGAGGGTGATGAACCCGACCATGCTGGCGATCGAGATGACCGGCGGAACGTACGGGCCGCCCATTCCCACCAGAGCCAGGGTGTTCGCGATCCCACCACCTTCGGTGAGGTAGATCGCCGCGATGCCACCGATCAACGCAAGCGGCATGTTGAGCATGACAAGGACCGCGGCGCGCAACGAGCCGGTCGAGATCTGGAGGAGCATGAGCATCACCAGCGCGACTGCGATGCCGGCGACGAGTATCGTCTTGGCTGCCGACTGCTGGGCTTCGAACTGGCCGCCGTAGCTCACGGTCATGCCAGCGTCGTGAACGATCGGGTCAACCCGTTGCCGAACGTCTTCGACCAGGTCCCCGAGATTCGACCCCTCGGCGACGTTCAGTGACACGACGGCCTTACGCTGGGCGTTCTCTCGTGTGATGAGATTGCTTGAACGCTCCGGCCCGATGTCGGCCACGTCTCTGAGGCGGACCGTGGCTCCACCTCGACCTCGAAGAAGTAGATCGCGGACCTGTTCGACGGACTCGCGTTCCTCGGGCGCCAAGCGGACGACAAGATCGTATTGGCGGACCCCCTGATTGACGCTGTCGACGACTTCGCCGTACATCGCCTCGCGAACCTGTTCAGCCGCGTCAGCCGGACTCAGTCCGACCGCTGCGAGCTCGGCGTGTCGATACCGGATCGGAAGCGTCGTGATCATGACTTCACGATTGGCATTCACGTCTCGAGCGCCGTCAATCTGACTCAACTCGCCCTCAATGGCCTTCGCGACTCGGCGCAGTTCGGACAAGTCCTCACCGAAGATGTTGATCGCGATCGCGGCGGGTGTCCCGGAGAGGATGTGACTCAGACGGTGTTCGATCGGCTGGCCGACCATGGTCGTAATCCCCGGAATCGACGCGAGCACTCGGTCGATTGCATCCGAGACGTCGGTTCGGTCGTGGCCCGCGGCCACGGTCACCTCAATCTCCGATGTGCTGACTGGCTCGGCGTGCTCATCGCGTTCGGCACGGCCAGTCCGTCGCGATACTGAGCGGACCCCCTCGATCGTGACGAGCTGCTCTTCGACCTCAGTGGCCAACCGGTTGCTCTCGACAATGGACGTGCCAGGTGGTGCAAAGAGGAACACCGTAAACGTCCCCTCGTTGAACGAAGGGAGGAACGAGGTACCGAAGGTGCTCGCGAGCAGGAGTGCCGCCGCAGTGGCGACTCCGGCAACGCCGAGAACCCAGACGCGCAACCGGATGGCCATCCGAAGCGCCGGTTCATAGAACCGCTTGATCAGGCGGACCAGGAATCCATCGCGATCCTCGTGCTTGCCTCCGAGTCGCCCTCGTAGGAGGAACTTGCACATCGCAGGCACGACGGTCAATGCGACCGCCAGCGACGCAAGAATGGAGATCATGTACGTCAAGGCGAGCGGCTGGAAGAACCTGCCTTCGAGGCCCTGAAGGAAGAGCAATGGGAGGAACACCATCACGATGATGACCGTGGCGAAGACCATCGCCGGGCGGATCTCGTTGCTCGCGTCGAAGATGACTTCAACGAACGGTCGGCGGCTCGCTTCCTCCGCAGCTCTATTCTGCTTCAGACGGCGAAAGACGTTTTCCACATCGATGATCGCGTCGTCAACGAGAACGCCAATCGCGACCGTTAAGCCACCGAGCGTCATGACATTCAAACCCAGATCCATCGCATCCATCAGAAGCAGGCCCACGGCCAGCGAGATCGGAATTGCAGTCAGTGTGATGAGCGTCGTCCGCAGGTTCATGAGGAACAGCACCAGAACCACCAGCACGATGACGATCGCTTCGACCAGCACTTTGCTGACATTGCTCACCGCGCGGTCAATGAAATGCGATTGACGCATGACATCACGGTTCATCACGACCCCTGCAGGCAGCGATGGTTCGATCTGGTCGAAGAGTGCATCGAGCTGATCTGTGAGCGCGAGCGTGTTGGTTCCCGGCGATTTTTGAATCGATAGGATGACCGCTGGCACGCCTCCCTCGGACGCCGTTCCTCGCTTGAGCGCGGCTCCCAGTCGAACGTCGGCGACCTGACCGATCGTGACAGGCGTGCCGTCGTGATACTTGATTATGGTGTTTGCGATGTCCTCGGGGCCGGTCACTCGGCTTTGCTGCCGAATGGGGATCTCGAAGCTGTCAACGTCGACAAGGTACCCGCCGCTCGCCGTGCTGTGCGCGCCCCCGGCTGCTTCGACGACATCCGAAATCGTCAGGTCGTAGAGTCGCAGGCGGTCCTGGGTCACGTTGACCTGGTACTCCGGCAGGTCGCCACCGATGGCGACCGCCTGAGCGATGCCGGGAATGGCAAGGATCTTGTTCCGCAGCTCGAACTCGGCATACGAGCGCAGTTGAAGCGGACTGACGTCGCCGTTCTCGGAAGACAACGCGATGAGCATGATCTCGCCGGCAATCGAAGAAATCGGCGTGATGAATGGCTCTACATCATCAGGGAGATTCTCGCGTGCTGCGACAAGACGCTCTGCCACGAGTTGCCGACCGTCGTAGAGGTTTGCACCCCAGTCAAGATCGACCCAGACAATCCCAAGTCCGATGGCGCTGGCGCTACGCACACGACGCACCCCCGTCATGCCGTTCACCGCAGTCTCAATCGGAAAGGTCACGTACTGCTCGACTTCGTCAGCCGCTAGCCCACCTGATTCCGCCATGATCGTGATGGTCGGGGCGTTGAGCTCCGGGAAAACATCAATACTCATTCGCGGCAGGCGATAGCCCGCGAAACCAACGATCATGACCGCGGCGATCAAGACGAGCGAGGAGTACCGAAGCGAGAATCGAATGACTGCTTTCAGCATCTCAGTGCTCCCCCTCGTGGAATGTGCCGTCGGAGTGGAAATGTCCACCCTTCTGGATTGTCCCGCTCGTCGCGAGCATGAGTTGGAACGCACCGTCGAGAACGACTTCGTCGTCGTTCCGCAAGCCGCTCAGCACCGCCACCCAGCGTCCGTCGTTCATCCCGAGGTCGGCTTCGAGGCGCACTGCCTCGTTCGGGTTGTCCGGTGCTCGCCGGAAGATGATCGGGATGAGGCCGTCTTTCTGAACCGCCGCCAGCGGGATCGCCAGTTCCGCAGCAGCGGTCGAATCGGTCACGATCTCGAGCTGTGCTGCAACACCCGGTCGCGCCCAGGTCGACAGCGCCTCCGGAACCACGTACAGATCGACCGTGCGATCACTGGCGTCGCCTTGCAGGCCGAGCGCGAGCGAGCCGGTCATCGTGTCCTGCAGCGGGACGGCGCGGCCAGACGTAGTAGGCGTTGGCGGCACGATCCGAGCCTCAAGACCGTTTCGCAGTACACCGAGATCGCTCTGTAGCCCCGACGCATGGAAGCGAAGCTGATCCGGTCGCACGATCGTCATGACGGGCGACTTCTCGTCCGCCCACGAGCCGTTGGTCAAGCCGAGTGATTCGACGATGCCTGACTCCGTAGCTCGCACCTCGATGGTGTCGATCACGGCCCACGCCGGGTGTGGATCCGAATCAGATTGGGCGTTGCTCGTCAATGCTGTTCGATCGATTCCGACGACCGACGCAGCAGCATCCAGAAGGTAATGAAGCCGAGAGCGCGCTGCGTCGAGCCCGGCGACCGTCTCGGCCCGCGATGCGATCAGCTCGGCCTTCTTCTCTTGGACGTCGGCCAGCTCGGCTCGCGCAGACGTCAGCGTTCCACGAGCTTCTGCAAACTCGCCGGCCCGGCCACCTCCGGCGCCCCGAATCGACTCGAGCTGTGTGACGCGTTCGGTCCATACAGCCACACTCTCGACGAGACTCTGTTCATGTCGGCCGTGGGCGTCCATCAGTGGATCGAACGTCTCGAGCTTCGTCGTGAGTACATGAATCGTCGACTCTGCATCCGCAAGTTGCTGCTGCATCGCACGCCAGCCAGGCGAGTCAATGCGGTACAGCAGCGCGCCTTGGTCGACAACGTCAAACTGCTGGACCAGTAGCTCGACTCGGCCGGGGAGCATCGTGCGATACTCACGCCTTGCCGTCGGGAGATACTCGAATTGTCCGGGCACCCTCAGAGTCTGCTCGATCCGCCGCCGTTCCACCGTGACGAAACTGATCCCGAGATTCGAGCGCACCGCAGAGGGGATCGCGACGCGGTTCGACGCCTGAGGCTCAACGTGCTCGTCGGTCTCTGCGTTGGCGTCAGCGGCAGTGCCACCGTCCCGCGTGCAGCCGCTCATGAGCAGGAGCACTACCGTGAGTGTTCCGACTGTGAGTTGGTCGAGTCGTGCAGTCATCGTTCACCTCCCACGGCGGACGATGTGTCTTCGGCCGTGTGTTCGTTCTCGTCGGGGTCATCAGACACAGGTGCTGGATCGCCGGAATCCTCGGGGCCCAAGAGTTCGACGATCGTCAGTGAGGCGTCCAGCTCGACTCGCTGAAGCTCAAGCAGACGAGACTTCGCGTCGAATTGGCGCTGCACGGTTTCGAGGAGTATGAGCGTGTCGACTTCGCCAAGATCCGCGATCTGCTCGACCTCCGTCGCTTGCTGTTCGAGCATCGGCACGATCGTTGACTCAAACTGCGATCTCTGCCGGCGGGCAGCGTCGAGATCGGCGTGACTCACCGCGAGTTCTCGCGACAGTCGCTCGAATGTCGTCTCGGCTGACGCTCGAGAAGCCTCGCGCTCGGCTCGTGCCTCGGCAATCCCGCCGCGATTGGCATTCAGGATCGGAATGGGCACTGAGAACCCGAGAAGCAGCCTGTCATCGTTGTCCTCGCTGCCGTAGCCGGAACCGATTGTGATGTCCGGGTACTGCTTGCGGACCTCCAGACGAAGCGCTTCCTCTGCGATCTGATACTCCGCGCGCCGAACTGCGAGCTCAGTATTGCTGTCGATGAGTTGGCGCAGTGGATCATCACTGACGGGCAGCTGTGTTGCCGGTAGGGCAGGAGTCAGCACGACGGAGGCATCGGGTGGCAGACCCATCAGTCCGAGGAGGTTGATTCGCGATCGCGTCGCGTTGAGCTGCGCTTCTGTGACAGCGGCACGACGATCCGCCAACTCGACCTGGAACAGTCGGCCCTCCACGCGGCT
Source organism: Phycisphaerales bacterium (assembly GCA_965227335.1). Lineage (GTDB taxonomy): Bacteria > Planctomycetota > Phycisphaerae > Phycisphaerales > SM1A02 > CBDDFV01. The sequence continues at coordinate 219,873 of CBDDFV010000008.1, read as the reverse complement.
GAGTTCGCCGCCCGCTTCGAGGCGATCCGTGATCGCGGTGATGCGCTCGATCTGGGCGATCGCTTCGCGGAGCAATCGAAGGCGTTCCTCGGCAACCGTCCAGGACGCCCACGCACGCCTCACATCAGCACGTGTGCTCCACTCGGCGTTGACGATCCGTCGCAGCTCAGCCTCGTACGCGGCTCCCGCGCGGGCCTTCTCGACTTCGAGGCGTCCTGAAATCGGGATGGTGAGGCTCAACGTGAGTCCGAACTCGAAAGGGCTGCCTGAGGGCGACAGGATCTCGGCCCCGTCGAAGCCGAATTCAGGGTCATCCCATAGGCCGGCGTTCTCGAAGTTCGCGAGTGCGACGCCGGCTTCGAGGCGCGCATGACGTAACTCGGCGTTGTAGAAGAGCGCGAGGACCTCGCCTTCGGCTGGCGTCAGGCCATCCTCGAAGGAAAACGTTGCCGGAGTTTGAGCCCCAAGCCCGCGTAGCCGTTCGAGGAATCCCTCGATCCGACCGACCTCTATCGTGCGCTCATGCAACGCGGACCGATGCGCAGCGAGATCGAGCGGCTGTCGTTCATACTGTTGACAGCCGGCAAGTAGTACGAGGGCGCCGGCGACCAGTCCGCCAGACCTCGTTGCCACGCAATTGTGGCGCCATCCAAAATGTCGCATTCTGCAAGTCTCCTGTTCGCACAACAGAACACCGAGAAACCGCATCGCATGGCGATGGATTCAACGATCGTGTGGGTTGCGGAACAGGGCTTACAGCAGGAGGCGCGTAGCGCGCAAAACAGCCAATCGCTGAGATTGGGATGTATCCCCTCGAGCGCGAGGGAGTCGTGCCTCGTCTGATCGGGGGATCAGGTGGCGATGCTCGCGGATTTGGACCAGAGTCAACAGCGGCAGCGGTGTCAGCGTGACCAACTCGCTTCGCTTGCCGGGAATCGCGTCCCCTGCATCGATCTCGACATCCTTGCATTCGCACGGATGCGACTCGTCTACATTGACGAAGATCGGGTGGTCGTGTGCCCGCTCACTCTCGCATCCGGAGTGCGCTGCCGCACACGTGGCTTCCACTTCCTCGGCGTGGCAGCAACCGCCATTCGAGCATACCGCGAGGCCTGCCAAGCACGACTGGAAGGCGACGAGGATGGCCAAGAAGATGGAGAGGGGACGGCGGTCCATGGCGTGATAATCGGCAATCTGTGCGAGTCGGTCAAGAGAAGTTGGGCGTTAATGTGCGCTCTCAGCAGGTATCAACGCCGGTTCTGGCGCGTCTATTGCGTGGAGGAGGCACTTTCCGGGTCCATGGCCGCGGGTTGCCGGGCGTCGCATGAACGGTGATCCGGACGCCATGGAGGGTGATGCCATGTGAGTCGGTCCCACCCGCCAAGCCGCCGCCAGACCCGCTCCTCGCCGATCCCCAATCACCTGAACACTTGGACCTCTAGAGGGCTCCGGAGCCGATCGACGGGCGTTAACCAGAGCCTTCTGAACCTCCCGGCGTTCGAACCCGACTCGTCTCGCTGTCTGAACCCCGAAACGCTGTCCCGAAGAGGGTTGCGCCCGCACTACTTCCTGATCGAAAGGGACTTGCGAGACATCGCGAGTCCTTTTTTCATGCCGTTTCGACGCGACGTCACCCAAAACGTCACCCGTTCGGCGCCGAGGGCTCGCCCAATCTGGGAGGCGTGCTCATGGCAGGCCTGATCGTTCGAAACGGCAACTACCACGTGCAGTGGTACGAAGGGAAGAAGAAGCGTCGACGCAGCCTGCGCACGGACTCGCTGCAGATCGCGAAGGAGCGGCTTCGACAGTTCGAATCGGCCCGGTTCAGGGGCGAGGATTGCCCACTCCCGACCCGGACGCCGATCGGCGAGGTGGTCGCGGCGTACATCGCTCACTCGGCCACGCACAAGACGCGGAACTCGCTGCGCGGCGACACGTCGTATCTGCGGGAGGCGTTCGGCGAGTGCTGCGACGCCCTGCGGATCGACTCGTCGAGGGCGAGGAAGTGCCGAGAGCGGCGATGCCCGGAGGATGGTCGGAAGAAGCTGCACCCGATCTCAGCGCCGCACTTCGAGGCGATCACCACGGCGGAGATCGAGGACTTCATTGCGGTGCGAGTCCGCGTCCGAGGCCTCAAGCCGAAGACCGCGAACCGATACCGTGAGGTCATCGCCAAGGTCTTCAACTGGGCGATCACGACGAATCGAGTGAGCACCCCAGGGGACCGCAATCCAGCCAGACGCGTCAGCCGCTACCGCGAACCGGCTCCGGATATCCGATTCCTGTCCATCGACGAGGTCGGGTCGCAGCTCGACGCCCTTGAGGCCTCCCCACTCTTGAAGGCGATGGTCGCCACCCTGATCTACGCGGGACTCCGCCGGGAAGAACTGCTCTGGCTCCAGACGCACGACCTGATTGCTCCATCGTCTCAGGCGCCCAACGGCCTGATCCGGGTCACAGCCAAACAGGTTGGCGGCGTCAGCTGGCAACCGAAGACCAAGCGAAACCGGGCGGTGCCGGTCAGTCAAGCCCTGCGATCAGTCCTTAACGAGTGGACCCCTCCCGACTCGGACCACTCCTGGCTCTTTCCAAGTCCGCATGGGCGCCGATGGGACCCGGACAACTTCTCGCAGACGCTCGCGAGGAAGAACCGGTCTGCCGGGCTCGCTTGGACATGTCTGCACTTCCGCCACACCTTCGGCAGCCAGCTCGCCCAGCGAGGAATGAGTCTCTTGCAGATCGCGACGTTGATGGGGAACAGTCCGGAGGTCTGCCGGCGGCACTACGCGGCGTTGGTGCCTGAAACGATGGCGGCGGCTGTCGACTTCGGAACCTGATATCATCGCTCCATGCAGCTCTTTGAACAGCCTTCGACCGACCCCCTGCTCGGCCAACCTGTCGGCGATGGGTGGACGATCTCACGGCGTATTACGCGCAATTCATCAGGCGGCTGCTTCTCAATTGGCTACCAAGCAGAGCACCCAGCAAAGCCACACGCTTTTGTCAAGGTGCTGAACCTCAGCCACGCAATCACACAGCCTGACATGACGTCTGCCGTGCGTCAGATGTCGACTGCGTTTGAGTACGAACGCGATTTGCTGGAGCATTGCCGTGGCATCCGCCTATCTCGTGTGGTGAAGGCGATCGACGCGGGCGAGCTTAACGTACCGCAGCTTCCGATCCCGCGAGTGCCCTACTTGCTGTTCGAAGCTGCGGACACGGACATCCGACGATTGCTTGACGACATAGACGCGCAGCTCGATCTCGCGACCGTTCTTAGATACTTGCACCACATCTCAGTGGGGCTAGGGCAGCTACACGCCAATCGCATCGCCCACCAAGACATCAAGCCATCGAATGTCCTGGTGTTCAGCGACTCCGGGGCCAAGCTCGCCGACCTCGGCTGCGCATCCCAGCAAAACAACCCGGCCCCACGTGATGACCTGCGTGTTCCGGGCGATCCCCTGTACTCGCCCATCGAGTTCATATACGGCTTCTTGTCTCCCGACTTTGAGATCCGGCGACTTGCTGCCGACATGTTTCAATTAGCGAGCATCACGCACTTCCTCTTTGCAAAAGTACACCTCAACACCGCCATCATTCAACAACTGGCCGAACCACATCTTCCTGGGAATTGGCGGAGCTCATTTGTTGAGATACTCCCCCACCTGCAGTTCGCATTCACAGGAGTGCTCCGAGATTTGTCCGATGCGCTTCCCAAGAACATCCAGATCGGACTCGTCGAGTGCGTTCGCCATCTGGGCAACCCGGACCCGCGTGATCGCGGACACCCGCACGAGCTCCGCGCAGGCGGTTCGCAGTACTCGATGAAGCGCTTCGTGTCGTCATTCAACCAGCTCGCGGCTCTTGCCGAAGCAGACCTTCGTCGGATGATCACATGACAGGATTGGCCGAAGATAGAAACCGGCAGGTCATCCCCCGCTGGCGACGTGCAATGGATGCTGACAGCATCCGGGAGTCCATTACGCTCGCGGACTCGATTGATGCCCCGGCGAGATATGCCGTCGGTTTCGACACTGCTCAGTTGTGGGAAGCACTGCGCGACAACACCTCCTTTCATGTCGCAGCCGATGTTCTCGGAGCGGCGGTAGTCGCCGGCGACGACGAGCTGCGCCAAGCTGCAGCTGGCCAAGTTCGGAGCCTCGGCCAAGTCGAGACTCGTGCTCTCGCAGTCGCCTTGTCTGCCCCCTCAAGCCAAGACCCACTCGACGAGATTCTCGTCTTTGCGCCGCAGCACTCCACCCAAGCGTACGTCACCATCGCGAAACTGAAACAGGACATTGTGACCAATCCCGCTGACGGCCTCAGGTGGATGGATCTCGCTTGGTGGTACACACTGTTGGGACAGGAGCCCCACGCCCTCTCAGCTGGGCGAATCGCGCATGCTCTGTTCCCCAGCAGCCGATACGTTCTGAGATCTGCATCCCGGCTGTTTTTACACTTTGACCGAGGCGATCAGGCCTACGGACTTCTCGAGTACTCAGGGGCCGTTGGGGTGGATCCGTGGATAACTTCCGCAGCTCTAGCAACCGCTGACGTGATGGGCAACTCGACTGCCGTAGTCAGCCGAGCAAAACGACTGATCAAGCGTGAGGCTTATGCTCCTGGCGATATGTCGGAGTTACTTGCTGCAATGTCCAAGGTCGAGTTCAGTGCTGCCAGCACGAAACGGGCCCGGAAGTTGCTGAAAGAAGCACTCGTGGACCCGACAGAAAATGTCGTTGCACAAGCGGCGTGGACAAGTCGAAATGGAATGCCGCTGGGCAACATGTTGCAAGACACAACAGTTTCTTCTGATGAGGCCCTTGCGTGGGCGCATTATGAACAGCTGGATCTCGAAGCCGCCTTTCGCCATGCAGCGCAATGGGTTCATGACCAGCCGTTCTCGACACGAGCAGCACTTCTCGCCCTTCTCCTTGCCATTCACTTACCCAATAAGGCCGACGCCGGTCTCTTTATCGCACAGCGGGCACTCACTGCGAATCCACGCGAGCCGCTGCTGTACAACAATGCTGCCTGCCTGCACGCCTACACGGGCGACATCACTGGTGCACAGCACCGTGTGCGCCAAGGCATCGCCTTCGCCGACACCCACGTGCTGCGTACTACTTTCACAGCCACTTCCGGTCTCATCGCCTACGAGATGGGCGACTCTGACGGCGGCGATGCTCTCTACCGGAACGCTATTGACTATGCTCTTCAGCACGATGAAGTATCCACAGCCAAAATCGCCTTCGCCTACTGGAACCTCGCCAGGGCCAAGGCGGGCCTTTCAGTCATTGACACACATGCCGATGTCAAGCTGACTACCCAGGACGCCGCCCGATCACCATTGGTCCGCTTGGTGATCGCAAGCATTCTTGAATGCTCTCAAGACAAGCCGCCCCAGGGCGGACTTGATTCCCCAGAGCGGCCTGTAGGGTAGAGCTTCCTTTGACCTGGCTCACGCCAGGCAGGATTGTTCGTATCGTTCGACCTCCTCTCTCAAATAGCGGACCATGCCGCGATCTCGACTGCCGAGATAGAACCGGCGGAACTTGTTGCGATCGGCGATGCGATGGACAGTCGACTTGGCGCAGCTCCATCGGTCTGCCAGCTGGCGGGCCGACACGTAACGTGACTTTTCCGCGTGCTTCTCACTCGCCATCGATCGACCCTCCCGCATCGCAATCCTCGCGGCCGGCGAACTCGTTCTGTTCGAGCAGCTGAGCCCGCGCCCGCTCGACGCGATTCCGATGCTCGGCGGGCTCGCCTTTGGCTTCCAACTCATCCCTGAGCCGCTTGACGGCTCGGCTGCCGTCCGGCGACAGGAGCACGGGACGGCGCTCGACCACCCTCGTCTCGCCGTACTCGCGGACGACCTTCTCGATCTCGACCGGGCTCGCCAGATCACCGTAGACCGCCATCATCGCCAGCCGGCTTGCGTTGATGTCGAGCACCTCGAGGAACGTGCACTGTTCCGTGCCATTCGGCAGCGATGTGCGACGGACCGCGTTGCACCGCGTGCGACACTCGGCCATGCGATCGATTAGTGCTCGCATCGGGCGCCTTTCCTTCGACGGGGCTTCGCTTGCCTCATCGGTCTCCGCTGCGCATGCCTCGCTCGACTCGTCGGACTCCGACTTGACCACCGGCGGACTGACGAGCGGACCCAGCTTGCGCGACCCCTGGAAGAACCGAATCCGTCGAGTCGACTCCAGTACCCACAACGGAAACCCCCGGCCCGGGAACTTCACGAGGTACTTGGTGACGTAGTTCACGGCGTGGGATGGCGACGCCCACCGCTTCTCGGTGACGTCAAGGCCACCGAGCCCCCACTTTTCACGCCACAGTCGCCAGGCCCGTTGGAGATCAAGACCGCGACGGGGCGCGTGCGATGCGTCGACCAGCAGGTGCCAGTGCGGCCATCCCGTCCCGGACTTGCCTTGGAACTCCAACACCCACACCCACGTCTTGACGCCTAATCGGTGCATCAGACGACGGATGAACTGACCGCTCATCACATACTCGTGCGCCTCTTCCGGAGACGCCCACCGGTCACGGTCGAGCGTCAACGTGACCAGCATCGGACGGATGAACGCATCGACCTTGTCGAGCAGCCGCCGCCGAACGCGCCAACCCCGGCGCGGCCCGCAGCGCTTGCAGGTGCGGCACCCACAGCACTGATCGTGGAACTCCACGCGACTCTGCAAGAACGTTGACTTATTACTTTCTAATTCAAGTCTAGAAGACTCGTCCTCGCACGCTTGCTCGAACAAAGGCAAACGGCGGGCCGGGCCGGCAGCAAGCTGCCGGCGCCGAGCCCGCGCTTCAGGGGGACCGTGCGGCGTTTCGCCGGCGTTGAACTGGGACGGAGATGCGGTCGCCATTGACGCCGGCGACCAGGGGCGCTCTTCCCGCCGCCCCCTGGACCCCAGGCAACCCCCTGAAGGGCTCACCTGCGCAAGGGACGACACGGACGATTTCGGATGATCTGACATGCGGTAGCTCCCGGAATAGAGCTCTGTGCCCGACGCATAACCGCTGCGCCTGCGAGCCCGCGATCTCACGCATGGCTCGCACATACGCCGCACCGCAAGGGTGGACGCAACCTCGGCGTCAGGATGAATGAAGGGGTGGGAGCTGAGCTCTACTTGAAAACTGCATCCCTGGCGGCTTGGGCGTCTCGCTTCCCCGGACGGGCTGGTGCGTCTGGCAGCGATCTAGCTGCTCGGGCTCCTTCTGCCTTTCGTCCGGCGCTTTGTCCCTAATTCGTTCCGCGTATCAGGTGGCTGGGTCACCGCATGGTTATCGTTTAGCTCCCGCGGGCCAAGAGCAACAATGCACTGTGGCTGCGACGCTGTCAAGCACGACATATGGACTTTTTGATGCAACTCATGACTGTGCAACGAATGCAACACAGGAGCCGGTCACCTGCTGCAGCACCTCCACGAATCGCCGCGCTCGAACTCCGTCATCCATGCGAACTCGCGAGGCTCATCGCTCATCAACTCACGTTCCAAACGGCGATGAAGACGGGATCCAACCTCGACAGCCTGACCACCCGCGTCCCCAATGCGGACGAAGCCACCGCAAGCCCCCTGACCGTCCAGGTCAATCTGCAGTTCGAACGGCTGCAGGCATTGATCCTCGACCATGACAACGAGCCCGCTCGCCGCGAGCCTTCGGGGCGTTCGATCTACGCGGACCAGCAAGACACCGTCGGTCGCTCGCGACATGGCGAACCCAGGAGCCACGCTGAGCAGGGCCGACAAGAGAGCGTCGATCGACGCATGTAGCGGCGGGTCGTCTCCGACAAGCCCCAGAGCGATTGCACACTCGATACCGCGCATCGTCCGAAACGAGACTTCCTGAGCCTCGGGCGATCGTACCGAGGACAAATGCCGCCGATCGCAGGCGCCCAAAGCGACATAGTTCTCTCGAGCATCAGACAGGCTCAAGGAGCCATTGGGTCCCCCGCGCACTTCAGCGGCGTCACCATCCCCTTGCCCGTCGTCTTGCCAGAAGCAAACCGGACACAGTTCAAAGGCGCCCGACGCAGGCAGCGTCCAGTTCCTGCAGCAGGGGCAGGCGAAGGAATCACGAGCATCGGGCTGTTTCGCTGAGCTGGTCACGAGGCAATGGTACCCCCGCTCCATTGAACAAGACGTCACCCATGACGTCACCCATCAGATGCAAACATGGGGCCATATCGCTACCATGCGCCGCACTGGCCGGAAACCGTATCCGCCTGAATCCATGCAAGTTCTGACGTGCATGGAGGTAGCAGATTCGAGCCCTCGACCGCTCATAACCCGGAGGTCGTTGGTTCGAATCCAGCCCCCGCTACTTACCGTTTCAAAGGGACTTGCAGCAATGCGAGTCCCTTTTTTCGTAGGCGAATTCGGCAAACTGTCCCCCTTTTTGTCCCCCTTCGTCTGCGCAAGATGGGCTCGCCAGGACTCCCCGGACACCCCGGAGGTTCAGGCAATGGCCAGTCTCTACAAGCGCGGCAACGTCTACTGGATCAGGTACAGCGTCAACGGCAAGCGGACCGAGCGATCACTTCGCACGAAGGTGCTGCAGATCGCCAAGGAGAAGGTCCGCCGCTTCGAATCGGCGCAGGCCCAGGGCGAGGACAACCCGCTCCCGACGCGGACGCCCATCGGCGAGATCGTCGCGGCGTACGTCCAGCACATCCGCACCCACAAGACGCCGAAGAGCGCACAGACGGACGTCTACTACCTCCGCGAGTTGTTCGGCGTCTGCTGCGAGGAACTGGCGGTCACCAGCCGCCGCGTGACCGAGGCGAGCCGGAAGCGACCGATTCGCCGGGGATCCTCGCGCAAGGAGGTCGAGCCAATCGCGGCGAAGTACATCGAACACATCACGACGGCCGAGGTCTCGGACTTCATCGGTCGAGTGGTCCGGGCGCGAGGCCTGGCGCCGAAGACAGCGAACCGGTACCGCGAGATCGCCAACCGGCTGGTCAACTGGGCGATGAAGGAGGGCCGGATCCGGATGCCCGGCGGGGTGAATCCGATCGCCCGCGTCCAGCGCTACCACGAGCCGGCGCCGGAGATCCGCTTCCTGACGCTGCCGCAGATCGACGAGCAGCTCGCCGCGCTTCGGGAAGAGCCGCTCCTGCAAACGATGGTGGCGACGTACATCTACGCGGGGCTCCGGCGAGAGGAGGCGTTGTGGCTGACGCCGGATGATGTCGACCTGTCCGCCCGGATGATCCGCGTGCAGGCGAAGACGATCAACGGCGAGTCTTGGCAGCCGAAGACGCGGCGGAACCGGGCAGTCCCGATCAGCAGCGACCTGCTGCGGTACCTGATCAAGTATCGACCGGCGCCACAGGTCTCGCCCTGGTTCTTTCCGAGTCCGCGCGGGTGTCGGTGGGATGGGGACAATTTCTCGCAGGCGCTGGCGAGGGCGAACCGCAGGCACGAGCTGCGCTGGGGATGCTTGGCCTATCGCCACTCATTTGGCAGTCACTTGGCGCGAGCAGGCGTGTCGCTATATCAGCTATCGGTGCTTATGGGCAACTCGCCAGACATTTGTCGTCGCCACTACGCCCACATCTGCCCTACCCATCTCGCCCCCCTGATCGACTTTGTCAAACAACCCCACCGCCATCCATGTGTGGGCAGCTGCACTCAAGGGGTCTTGAGGCGTGTCGGCCCCAAGAATTCGCGCAGTCGAGCCTCGAGCTCCGGCGCCTTGGATGCTCTTGTCTGGCATTCCCAGACGACGAGCACATCCCACCCCGACCTTCTCAGAGCTCGCCGGTTTCGGGCGTCGCGCGCCTTGTTCTCTTCGAACTTCGCTTGCCAGAACGATTGGCGACTGCGCGTCACACGCCTGCCGGCTCGGCATCGATGTCGGTGCCAGAAACACCCGTGCACGAAGACGACCTTCCGGCGGCTGCGGAAGACGATGTCCGGTCGACCCGGCAAGTCTGCTGCGTGCAGACGGAATCGATATCCCATGCCGTGGAGCATGCGGCGGACCACCCACTCGGGCTTGGTGTCGCGCCCCTTGATCCGCGACATCCTCTCGCTCCGCTGTCGTGGACTGAGCGAATCCATACAATCTAGTGTATGGCGGTCAGAGATTTTGACTTCGATCTCGCGAGGGCGATCACGGAACAGCTGGTTGAGCACTTCGACTCAATGGATGCCGGAGCGCTGACCTCCGAAGCCCTTCAGTCGGCTCGAGCCGAGCCAGGCGTTTACCAGCTGTTCCTCGATGACACCCTCGTCTATGTCGGGAAGTCGGACGGCAGCCTGCAGGGGCGGTTAGATCGACATCGGAAAGCGTTAACCGGCCGACAGAACGTGACCATCGATTCCATCACCTTCAAGGCAATCCACATCCACCCCAATTGGTCCGCGCTGACGACGGAAGCTGCACTGATTCGACACTATGGGCGCACTGCGTGGAACTCCTCCGGCTTCGGGAGCAACGATCCGGGCCGACGCCGAGACGACACGGCGGTTCCTGACAGCTCATTTGATGGGATGTATCCAATCGACCCGGGGTTTCGGACTGCGATACCGTCTGGCACGTACAGTGCCGGAGAACTTCTTTCTCGCATAAAGAGCGAGTTGCCGTATTTGCTCCGCTACGAACAGGCAGCGGTGGGTGAAGTCGATGTAGCCGTCCCAAGCGACGACATGCCCGCAGGTGCCCTCGTGGCGTTGATCGCGTCCAACCTGGAGGGGGATTGGCAAGCAACCGCACTGCCGGGAAGGTTATTGTTGTATCGCGAGCGCCGTGACTACAGGCATGGCGAGCGGCTTTGGCCCTAGCGACTCACTGATTCGGCTGTAGCGCCGCCCTGTCGGGCGCATGCGATCTGCTCTAACAGACGTTCAATGACGATGCGCACCATTCGACATGGAACGGCGTTCCCGAGTTGACGCATGGACTCAGTCCATGATCCTTCCAACACCCAGTCGTCGGGGAACGTCTGAAGCCGAGCGCACTCTCGAACGGAAAAGTATCTCACTGAATCATCCGGCAGCCGCAAGGTGTTTTCCCCGCCAGGCACACCGTGATCGCCTGCCTTGAGCGTCTTAGCCGGCGAATCAAACGGACTACCAGTGTGTCCCGGATAGGACCGTGCACCGGGGTTGAAGTAGTGGTTTGGCGTTATCGGGCACTGTTCGCCACAAGCAAGTGCTGGCAGATCACTGATGGCGTCGCGTACTGTCCGCCATCGCGGCAACATGTACTGCGGAAACTCGTGCTCAAGCCGCGCCGCTCTTCGGCGAAGTCGCTTCGGTAGATCGCTCGGCCGGGCTAGACCGTGCTCCTCCCAATAATCGCCTGTTACCCATTGGTCATGGATGAGACGATCTTCGCCATGGGTTGCGGTCGGGAACGAGAATCGAATTCCCAAGTCGGCACGGACCCCGACAATCAACACCCGCTCGCGTCTCTGGGGCACGCCAAAGTCGCTGGCGTTCAGCAGCTGATGAACGACGTTGTATCGCAAGCATCGCTTAGATCCGCTCGTGTGGTATTCCTCCAATCGAGCAAGATGATGAGCCCACTCCTCATCACCGCGACGCGTGATGTTTGGATATCGAAGCTGGTGAAGACAGTAGCTGAAGTAGTTCTCGAAACTGGACCTGAGCAGGCCCTTGACGTTCTCGAACACGAAGGCAATCGGTTGAATTTGCCGTACTGCCCTAACTGCCTCCGGGAACATGTCACGCTTGTCCTGGTACCCGGCGTGCTTGCCTCCGATGGAGAAGGGCTGGCATGGCGGCCCGCCAGTGACGACGTCAACATGATCACGAAAGCCCCGGAAGTCGACATCCCTAACGTCGCCTTCCAGGATGTCCGTGCCGGCCAAGTACGGAACTCCCCGAAGCTGATTGGAACGCATGGTCTCGCAGGCGTTCCGATCCCACTCGACCGCCGCGACGTGGTGGAGGCCCGCTTGTGCGGACGCGATTGCCAGCCCTCCGGCACCTGCGAACAGTTCCAAAGATTTCAAGTTCAGATCGCTCACGCCTTTGCCCATTTTCTACCCCAACCACTTGTGGGTCGCGTCCGACCCTATCCTACCAGAGGCGTAGAAGCGCGTTCGTCCCCCAACGACCTCTCACCACTGTTCGGATTCTACTAGGTATCGCATGCCGACGCAACTGGCGGCTCTACGCCGCGTCCACGACGCCCGTCGTGCCCCACCGGAACGGGAACTCGCCCGGCCCCGCCGGTCGCGGGCAGCGGGCCTCCTGGGCCGCCTCGTGCCCACTGTCGCCGCCCGGAATCGCGCCTCGCGCTACCGCCAACCCGGTCGGGTAGATACCAACGCGTGCCCCCGCTATTCACAGAACCCCAGGGTCACGAGACCTTGGGGTTTGTTGTGCGCGGTCGGCCGCTCGCAACCCCGTCGTGGCCGGTCTGGCGACGTCGCGCGACGCCGGCCGGCTGGGATGATCGACCGGATCGAGGGTCGACGAGACGGCTCGCATCGTGATTGCCTCCTGAGAAATGGGCTCCGCCCTGCGGCTCATGGTCCATCCTCCGCAACCACGTCGCTGTCGTCCGCGAGCTTTGCTCGCCACTCGGTGGCTTGGATGTCATAGCCGTTGCCGGGCTCGGCCTGGTCCCATGCGGTGTAGAAGTCGGCCATGGCCTTGACCGTGCCCCGTGTGTGCGCGTGGTGCTCACCGAGGGCCGCGCTGAGCACCGGGTACGCCTCCAGGAAACGCGCCTCGGCATCCGCGAACCGGCCCATGGCGGCGAGGGTTCTTGCGTGGTGACCGAGGACTACGCCGAAGATCCAATGTTCTTCGCCCAGCGTCTCGCGAGCACTTCGAACGGCCTCATCTCCGAGCGATTCGGCCTCGTCCAGCTTGCCCCGTTCTCGCAGCAGGGAGGCCACGTTAATGATGGGCGCCAGCGTTCTCGGGTGATCGTCGCCCAGCACTCGTCGTGAGCCCTCGAGCGCCTCGCGGTAGTACGACTCGGCCTCGTCGAGCTTGCCTCGTTCTTGCAGCAGCGAGGCCATGTTGTTGATGCTTGTCAGCGTGCCCGAGTGATCATTACCCAGCACGCGTCGTGAGCCCTCGAGCGCCTCGCGGTAGTGCGCCTCGGCCTCGTCGAGTCTGCCCTGGTCGGAGAGCAGGCCGCCCATGTTGTTGATTCTGCGCAGCGTGTCCGGGTGATCATCCCCGAGCACTCGTCGGGCGCCCTCGAGCGCCTCGCGAAAGTAAGGCTCGGCCTCGTCCAGCTTGCCGAGTCTTCGCAGAAGGGAGCCCATGTTGTTCATGCTTATCAGCGTGTCCGGGTGATCATTGCCCAGCGCGCGGCGGGAGCCCTCGAGCGCCTCGCGGCAGTACGCCTCGGCCTCGTTGAGCTTGCCCTGGCTCCCGAGCAGGAAGCTCATGTTGCTGATGCTCGACAGCGTTTGCGGGTGATCGTCGCCCAGCACGCGGCGGCGGCCCTCGAGCGCCTCGCGGTAGTAGGGCTCGGCCTCGTCGAGCTTGCCCTGGAACGAGAGGAGGGAGCCCATGTTGTTGATGTTGTCCAGCGTGTCCGGGTGATCATCCCCCAGCACCCGTCGGGAGCTCTCCAGCGCCTCCCGGGCGTAGGGCTCGGCTTCGTCGAGCTTGCCCTGGTCCTTGAGCAAGAAGCCCATGTTGTTGATGCTCATCAGCGTGTTTGGGTGATCATTGCCCAGCACGCGGCGGGAGCCCTCGAGCGCCTCGCGATGGTACGCCTCGGCCTCATCGAGCTTCCCTTGATCGGACAGCAGCAAGCCAATGTTGCTGATACTGGCCAGGGTATCCGGGTGGTCGTCGCCGAGTTCCAATCGCCGGATCGCGAGCGCCCGCTCCTGCGGGGCGGTGGCGAGATCGAGCAGTCCAAGAAGTCGCAGCGTGGCCGCGGTCGTCTGCAGCAACTTGGCCTGGACGAGCGGCTGATCCTTGAACTGGAAGTCGATGGCCTCAATCGTGCGCTCGAAGATGTTGTCCCGCAGCGTGGTCAACGCGAGGTCGGTGAAGTTGATGGAGGCGAGGGCGCCCGCGAGCGCATCGCGTTCGGCTTCGGGGGCCGCGTCAAGGAGGGAGCGGCGAAGGTTGGCGCCCATCGCTTCGGCATCGATGGCGCTGAGCTGCTCGGACTGGAAGTCGGCGACGAGCTCGAGCTCTTCGGCCCGGGCCACGGCGATCGCCCGTTGCGCGGCTTCGGATTGCGCGGACGCCTTCGCCAGCGTCGTCTGCTCATCGGCGCGATCCTTCTCGGTCCACGCCCACACCATGCCGGCGCTCGTGCCGATGACGCCGAGGATCAGCATCGCCGCGATGACGACTCCCGCGATGACCTGGCCTCGATTCCGCTTGACGAACTTGCTGAGTCGGTAGCTCGCGCTCGGCGGCCCCGCCGTCACCGGCTCATCGGTCAGGTGCCGGGCAATATCCGCCGCCAGGCCATTCGCGGTCTCATACCGGCGCGTCCGGTCCTTCTCCAGCGCCTTCATGATGATCCAGTCGATATCCCCGCGGAGCATGCGGCCAAGGCTCCTGGGATCCGTGCGCCGTTGATGCGCGACGTGCGCCGAGGACAGCCCGGCCACGACGTCCGCGGGCGACACGTCGCGCGCGACCAACGTCGCCGCGTCGGTCGAGGCGGCGGACACCGCGTCGGCCGCGAGGGAGCTGAGCCGCGTGCTGGGACGCGGCGGTTCCACCTCGCGGATGATCCGCTGGATCTCGGCCAGTCCCGCCCGGCGCAGCGATACCGCGTCGAAGGGGGTCGTGCCGGTCAGCAGTTCGTAGAGCAGGACGCCGAGCGAGTAGACGTCGCTGCGGGTGTCGATGTCCAGCGCCGACATCTCGGCCTGCTCGGGACTCATGTACTCCGGAGTACCGATGAACTGCCCGAGCTGCGTGAAGACCGTCTGCTCGGTGAGTCGCTGGTCCGTCGCCTTGGCGATGCCGAAGTCGATCACCTTCGGCATCGGCTTGCCGTCCTCGAGCGCGATCATCACGTTCGACGGCTTGATGTCGCGATGGATGATGCCCTTCTGGTGGGCATGCTGCACGGCGTGACACACCTGGATGAAGAGTTCCAGGCGTTTGCGAGTCGTGACCCGCTCGCGGTCGCAATAGTCGGTGATGGGCTCGCCTTTGACCAACTCCATCACGAAGTAGGGACGGCCGGCCTCCGTCGCGCCGGCGTCGAGCACCTTCGCGATGTTGGGATGCTCCATCATCGCCAGGGCCTGCCGCTCGGCATTGAAGCGGGCGATTACCTCCTTGGTGTCCATGCCCAGCTTGATGACCTTCAACGCGACCTGCCGCCGGACCGGCTGCGCCTGCTCCGCCAGGTAGACGACGCCGAAGCCTCCTTCGCCGATCTGCTGAACCAGTTTGTACTTGTCGATCACGGCTCCGGGTCGTTCGGATCCTTCGGCCATGTCGCATACTCCTTCACCTGCCTCGAGAGTCTGAACCCCGTCCTCATGTCAGCCTAACGCAGAGTCGGGGATGATGCTGAGAGCAGTTGTCTCGTTCTCGCAGGTGCCAGATCATCGGCCGGTATTCGTTCACCCGAGGTCTCTGAACCCGTCGGCATCGCGAGCCAGCTCGTCTCGCTGTTTGAGCCCCGAACACTGTCCCGAGGAGGGTTGCGCCCGCACTATTACCCGGTCGGTTGCAACCGCAGCCGGCCCCACGGTTCACGAACGACGCCGCCGAGAGACCTCGGCGGCGTTGGTCGTTTTGGCCCGTGGTGGCGAGGTTTGCGAGCGGTCGGGGTTGCTTGCGGTCTCTCGGGCCGAACGCCGTCGATAACCGGCTCGGGCCAGGACGACGTTCTGGCCGCCGATTCTGGGCCGGAGTCTCTGAGTCTCGGGTCGAGATATGGGCCGGGGTGATCGGATGGTTGTCTCTGACGGGACGGAGCCAACCTCCACGGCTGCGCTCGCGAGGCGGGCACAACACCGTTCGGAATCCGCCGCGAGGGCGCGCTCACACGGCCAGCCAAGTCAGGTCACGGGCTGGAGTCCGTAATTGAGAAAGAACCTGTCGTCGGGTTGAACTCGGCGACCGCTCGGGATGGTCGACCGTCAGGCCATCGCCCGCCAAGTTGCCGCTTAGGATGCAAACTTCGGACGTGCTCCTCGACAAGCCCTCGCAGGACGTTGAAGAACGTGATCCCACGCTCGAACCGGTAACGGAACTTCGGCCATGTGACAAGCTTGGCGTTGCCACCATTCCGATGCCGCAGCCGAATGCCATCCGTCCACACGACGTAGTCTGCGTGGGCGTACCCATTGCGCAGATCGGGGTCGAACGCATCGCGAAACACTTCGGCCAATCCGTGCAGTCCAAGCGTCTCGGCGTGCCCCGCAAGATCCCGCAGCACTTTGTTTGCGTTTGGAGCAATCACGTTGCCCGTGCGCCGGTGCACATCAACCAAATCCTGGAACGGTCAGAGATTGTAAGAGCCACCCTCGGCCACCCTGAGCATATTCTTCGGAATCTCATAGAAGCCGCTGGCCTCCGACATGTGGCAATGGAAGGCCAATGCGATTCTTGCCTTGAGCGGGGTCAATTCGCCTTCGTTAAGAAAGGCGATGTACTCGTCGCTTGCGTTCACGAATGAGGCGTCCGCTCCCAACACGACGGCAGTGTGGTCCGAACTCTATGTGTTTCGAAGACGCAAACGCAGAGCATTCGCGATCACCGACACCGAACTGAAGCTCATCGCCGCCGCGGCGATCATCGGACTCAGGAGCACGCCGAAGAACGGATACAGCACGCCCGCAGCGATGGGAACGCCTGCCGTGTTGTAGGCGAACGCGAAGAATAGATTCTGGCGAATGTTCCGCATGGTCGCCCGGCTCAGTTCACGCGCACGGACGAGTCCATTGAGGTCGCCGCCGACGAGTGTGATCGCCGCACTCTCGATCGCGACGCCGGCCCCCGTGCCCATGGCGACGCCGATGTCGGCCTGGGCGAGCGCCGGAGCGTCGTTGACGCCGTCGCCTGCCATCGCGACCTTGTGGCCCTCGGACTGGAGCCTACGGATGACCTCGGCCTTCTGCTCGGGGAGCACTTCAGCCTCGACGCGGTCGAGGCCGAGTTGATCAGCGATGGCCTTCGCGGTTGTCCAATTGTCGCCGGTCAGCATGACGACTGTGAGCTCATTCTCGTGAAGCGCATCGATGGCCCGCTTCGTCGTCTCCTTGATGGGATCGGCGACGGCCAGGAGTGCGGCCAGTTGCCCGTCAATGGCGGCGAACATGGCGGTGCCACCCTCGCGACGTTCCTTGTCAGCGCGCTCAGTAAGTGACGCGATGTCGACGCTCTCATCCCCCATGAGTGCGGGCGACCCGATCGCGATCCGGCGTCCATCGACCGTTGCGACGATTCCCTTGCCCGTGATGCTGTCGAAGTCAGTCGCGTCGAACCGCTGATTGCTGCGGCCTTCGAGGCCCGTGACGATCGCCTCCGCCAGCGGATGCTCTGATCCTCGTTCGGCAGCCGCCAGCAGGCCGAGGACCCGCTGCTCGTCGTGCCCTTGCTGCACCTCTGCCGCGACGAGGGTCGGCTTCCCCTCAGTCAGCGTGCCTGTCTTATCCACGACGATCGTGTCGATGTCCTCAAAGGCCTCGAGCGCCGCGGCGTTCTTGACGAGCACGCCCTGCTTTGCACCCTGGCCGGCCGCGACCATGATCGACATCGGTGTCGCAAGCCCCAACGCACATGGACAGGCGATGATCAGGACCGAGACCGCGGCCACGAGCGCATAGCTGAACGCCGGTGATGGGCCGACGAGGAGCCAGACCACGAAAGCGATGACCGCCACGGCGACAACGGCCGGGACGAACCATGCCGCGACCGCATCGGCGACACGCTGGATGGGAGCGCGTGACCGTTGTGCGTCGGCAACCATCTGCACGATCTGGGCGAGTGTCGTCTCGGCCCCGGTCCGGCTCACGCGCATGATGAATGAACCGCTCTTGTTGACCGTACCTCCCGTGACCTCGTCGCCTTCACGTTTCTCCACCGGCACAGGTTCGCCGGTCAACATGGACTCGTCGACGGTGCTGCGGCCTTCTTCAACGCTGCCGTCGATCGGAACCTTGTCGCCCGGGCGGACTCGTACACGATCGTCGGGGCGGAGTTCATCGACGGACACGTCTTCCTCGTCGCCGTTCTCAGAGATGCGGCGCGCCGTTGGCGGCGCGAGTTCGAGGAGTTCACGGATGGCGCCGCCCGTCTGCCGACGCGCCCGAAGCTCCATGACCTGGCCGAGAAGCACCAGTGTGACAATGACCGCGGCCGCCTCGAAGTACACGCCAACGCGGCCGGAGTCATCCCGCAGCCCCTCGGGGAACAGCCCGGGCGCCATCGTGGCGATCACGCTGAAGACGTATGCGATCGCCACGCCGATGGAGATGAGCGTCCACATGTTCGGCTGCATCGCCCGGATCGAACGGACGCCGCGGACGAAGAACGGCCACGCGCACCAGAGCACGACGGGCGTCGCGAGCGCGAGTTCCGCCCACTGGCTGACCGCTGGACTGATCCACGACTCAAACGGGTGACCGAAAAGCATGTTGCCCATGACATAGACCAGCAGCGGTGCTGTGAACACAGTGGCGATCCAGAATCGCCGCGTCATGTCACGCAGTTCGGTGTCGTCCTGCTCTGCGGTCGCATCGACCGGTTCGAGCGCCATCCCGCACTTCGGGCAGTCACCGGGTCCGACCTGGCGGACCTCGGGGTGCATGGGGCACGTGTAGATCGCATCCTTCGGTCCCGTACGCTCAGCACCCTTCGGCCTGTTCGCGTGGTGGTCACAGCAGGAGTGATCGGAGCCGCTTGGCGGTTGCTCCTGCCCCTCGACGTAGCGGGCCGGGTCCGCGCGGAACTTCTCGGCACAGCCCGTCGAACAGAACAGGTACTCCGCACCGCCTTGCTCGATGCGATCGACTTCGTCGCCCGGAGTGACAGCCATGCCGCAGACAGGATCCGTGTGGGATGGGGCGTTGTTGGACATGATACAGTTCCTCCGCCGGGGTGCTGGGAGCTTCGTTGCGCAGTGGACTACTCAGGCGTGCCTTTGAACTCTGGAATGGACCGTCGCTCTGCCTCCTCGGCCGTCGTTGCGACTCCGTTCTCCCGAATATCCCGGATCAACCACTCCATCTCCTTGATCTCCCGGCGCTGCGCTTCGATGATCTCGTCTGCGAGCGTTCGTACTCGCCGATCCTCGATTCGCGCCCGCTCGCTCGTCAGGATTGCGATTGAGTGGTGAGGGATCATGCCTTCCATGTAGTCCGTGTCACTGACCGTCACCTGACTTCGAACAAGGCCGACGCCGGCCGCGATGAGCGCGATACCGATCGCGATCGCAATCAGGTTGCGAGACTTGCTGGTGTACATGTGCAGCATGAAGAGCAGCATCACGATCACCATGCCGCCACCCATGATGAGCGTCATGAACAGCCGGGTCTCACTGAACCAGGCGTGGTCGATGAGCTGGTACGAATGCAGATACATCAGGACGAACATGACTACCATCGATGTCACGATCATTGCCGCGAATCGCAGGTAGCTCCCGCCATGGTCTTTCCGGGGCTGAGTCTGGTGGTCGTCTCGGCTGCGCATTGGGGCGCCTCCTTCTAAACTCGTGCCGATTTGTGATTGCGAGAACTGCGCATTTTGGATCGTTTCTATTCGCCGACCGTGAAGTCTCTCTGATTACGGCGTGAGTCTCACTTAATCTCCGCCAGGTACTTCTGCGGGTCCTTCTTGAACCTGGGGAAGCAGCCGATGCAGCAGAAGCGCACGAGGGAACCTGGCGCGGACCGACGAGCTTGAGGCAGGCGTCGTGGACGAGGGCCGTGGCCGACAGCGTATGGTCACCGCGCTCGGCGAACATCCGCTGCTGGGCGGCGCGACGCAACTGGTTTTCACCGCAGAACCGTGTCCCGAAACGCGTTGCTTCCGCACTATTCACACCGAAGCCAACCCTCTTCGTGACCGGAGAGGGTTGTCTCGTTCTGGCGAGTGACGGGGCCGGCGGGCGGATTCGGGCGAGAACCGCGCAGGGTTCCTCCTGGTTCTCTATGCCGAGGAGAGACTCGGCGCCCGGCTTCGTCTCCGACTTGCAGCGCCGTCGCCTACCTGCTCGCTCCGCACCAGTCACGCCGGGTCGGGCGCAATCAGCCACACCTCACAGGCGCCGTCCAGCGCACGCTCCTTGACGCCTCGTCACTCCACGCGCTCTCCGGTCGCCAGCCAGCGCGCGCACGCACGTCCCAGTTCACGTTCAGCCCGCTGTTCGTAATTCGCCGACTCGTCAGCCGTCAACGTCTCGGCCCACCGGCCGTTCACACCCTTGTTGATGAAGACCTGGGCTCCCGCATCCCAGAATGCTCCGCCCAGCGGGACACTCTTCGTCGCGTTCAGCTTCATCCAGTTGAACGAGCAGTACTCAAGAATGGACGGCCAGCGCGACTCATCGATCGGAATGTCCAGGAAGGATGCGATTCGTCGGATCTCGCCGGGCATGTCGCGTTTGAGCTCCGTGAAGTGGATGAACATCACGTTCGGCAAATGGCGGATCTGCCACCAGCTCCGGACATTCTCCCAGAACGGCCAGAACGGATGACCATCCCGCTCAAGCCAGTCCTTCCAGTACTGCCGAATGTCGTCCGGCGGCGGTTCGATGGGCGGACCGACACGCCCGGGCGTTTCGTTCAGCGCGTCGTACCACGTCTGATTCGCGTTCACATGATGGTTGTACATGCTCCAGACGACGTCGCGCCCGTCACGGCCGATGTAGATGTACTTCGCCGGGGGCGAGAAGCGCAAGGCATCGACCGGAAGATGGGTCTTGAGGAATCGGCGATGCGTCTGCGCTTCGACCAGCGGAAGCTTGACCTCCTTCGGCGGAACCCGCAGGTCCATCCACGGCGACATCTCCGCGACGGCGAGATCCGGATCACCTTCGAACAGGAGCTGCGCGATGATCTGCTGCATCCAGGTCGTCCCGGCCTTGGCGTAGGTCGAGATGACGATGTCGTCGTCTCGGAACCGAAGTTCATTCCAGATCGTTGAATCGAAATGGTGGCTGTGGAGTTCGCGCGTCTTGATCGGCCACTCGATGTTCCTGGTCATGATCGCGCATCCTCAAGCGGCCTGCCGGACGAGTCTCGGCGCAGCCGGTGGTCCCGTGGACAGCATACGCCCTTCGCCGACCCGGGAGACGACGTTCGCCTCGCTCTGCGCCGCAGATGCATGACGCTTCGATCGCGACATCGGCGTGTCTGTAGGCCCGGCCGGCCGTCATGACATCGACGGCGCAGCGCTCCGTCGAAGCTCAGGTCCTCTTGCGCGAACACCATCCATTGTCAGCGCCCTCCATCTTTCGTGACTGCGGGTCGGGTCAGGTGGCGGGGCTGGCCATGTCGATAGACGACGATCGCTCCGCCATTGTAGTCGGCGCCCATTGAGACCGGTCCGCCTCGGTCCGAACCGACACCGATCGAAACCAGCGACTCGTCGCCGTCGCCGTAGACCTGTACGAGGCCAGCCGTCATCTGTGGCTCAATGGCGTCCACCTGATACTGGCGCAGTTCAACGCCCGTACGACCGTCTGGACGACGGGTTCGCAGCACGCCGCCATGCTCATCCGTTGTCAGTTCGATGAGCACCCTGCCGGTCTCGTCCACGACTTGAAGCCCGGTGACCTTCAACCGCTCGGCATCGGATTGGAACGCGGGCCGTGCCGCAATCGTGAGACACGCCAGAGCGACCAGCCCCATGCCGAGCCAGGTCCGCCGAAGTCGACGCTCGAGTGCTTCGATGCGGCGCCCCTCGGTCCCCGGGATCTCCATGTTCTTGTCGTTCTTCATTTGCTCCAGCCTCCCAGGACAGGGATGTCCAGCCGCGTGAAGCCCTGGTTCTCCGATTGGTCTGGTTGCCACGGCCAGAGATTTCCACCGAAACGCTGATGTGTCTCGCATCGTGCCTGGGCCGCGCTGACCGGGTCGACCGCTTTGCGCCCGCTGAACCCAGAGCATCGCCCCGAGCGACCGATCTCCTGCCCCACGCGAGACGATGGAACACCGCGCTCGCAGTGCTGGACGGCGCGCCTCACCGACATGGTCTCACCGATCAGACGGTCCTTCCCGCAGCCTGATCGTTTCCATTGACTCATCATCACCTGCGATGGATGCGAGGAACAACTCTCCATAGTCCTTCCAGTTGGCGGCGAGGGGCGGTTCTTCGCCATTCTCGGTCAGAAAGAACACGTAGCTGCCTTGCTGTGTGAACAGACCTCCATCTCCATCATTCCTGATTCTCTCCAGGAATCTGACTTGTACAGGCGTGGGTCCGACCATTCCTTCTACTTCAGAAGCTCGTATGACGGAATTTGCCTTCAGATGGTGGAACGCCGCTTCGGCACTCTTCTGGTCTTTGTAGCTCGCTGCAAACAGAATGCAGTCTTTCAGCTCTACGGGACTCGGAACCTTTCGATAAAGGTCGTTTGAAAAGGTGGTGTACCCGATCAAGTCTTCAGATTCGAACAGCGCATCGACGCCCAGATCACCACGTTTGTACTCCGTAAAATGCACTCTGAGCCGCTCACCGAGGACTTCTTCGGCAAACGCTGAGACATCATCGAGGAGACCCTGCGCAGGGGTGTCCACCCGCGTGAATCCCTGACGCCATCGGCGTGCCAACGGCTGTGTCGTGTCATACGCTGGGCGCCCTGGCCACGCGTAGAGCGTGCTGTTCACGCGCCGCGTCCCGTCATTGCCTGTTGTCTCCGTGCTGTCGAGGAGCCCGAGCGTGAGGCGATCGCGCGCCCAGCACAGACCTTCGATCTTCTCGCCGTCGTATATTGCGTTCAAGCCCGAGTTCCACGCGGAGAACCCGACGATGTGGAGTGAATCGCGAACTGTCTCGTCGTGGTCGTGGCTTTCGTCCTGGCAATCGTGCACCACATAGGCGACGACACGTCTTCTCTCATAAACTGCGAACTCCGTGACGTTCCGCCACACCCCGTCGTCGCCCTCGCCCGTCAGGTGAACCAGGTGCAACGTTCCCACCTCGCGTTCCTTCGCGGCCGGCTTCGTCGCCGGCTTCGTCGCCTCGTCTTTCGAGGGACCGTCCTCGTCAGCCTCCGTCTCCCCTGACTGCAGGTAGACCAGGTGCATCGAGGTGTAGGTCTCGTCATAGAAGTAGGTCCAGTCATGGGACAGGACGAAATCGAACGTCCTTTGCGAACCATCCTGCGTGTCCAGCAGGACCAGTGTCCGGCCCGCTCGCTCGTTCCTCGGCTCGTCCGCCTTTGGTTCGTTGAGCGGCTTCTGCAGCGCGCTCACCCAACGCGAGTCACGGCTGATGCGCGGGTTCTGTCCGCGTTCGATCGTGAACGTGACGTCGCCTTCCGTCGACCACACGCGAACGTTCCCATCGCCCCGATCCGAACGCTCCTCCGCCGCCATCCAGGCGCCGTCGCCTGATATGACCGGGTTGTGCAGGGCTCCGAGTTCCGAGTCGCCCCGGTTCACCTGGGTGAATATCGTCCCCAAGGATGGGTTGTCATCGTCTCGTTGCCACGTGTAGAGCGCGCTGTTTACGCGCCGCTTCCCGTCATTGCCTGTTGTCTCCGTGCTGTCGAGGAACCGGAGCATGGGGCGATCGCGCGCCCAGCACAGACCTTCGATCTTCTCACCGTCGTATACTCCTTGTATGCCGGTGTTCCACGCGGAGAACCCGGCGATGTGGAGTGAATCTCGACCTGTCTCGTCGTGGTCGTGGCTTTCGTCCTGGCAATCGTGCACCACATACGCGACGTAACGGCTTCTCTCATACGCGGCGAATTCCGTGACGTTCCGCCACATCCTGTCTTCGCCCTCGCCCGTCATGTGAATCAGGTGCAACGTTCCTACCTCGCGTTCCTTCGCGGCCGGCTTCGTCGCTGGCTTCGTCGCCTCGTCCTTCGAGGGCCCGTCCTCGTCAGCCTCCATCTCCCCTGACTGCAAGTAGACCAGGTGCATCGAGGTGTAGGTCCCGTCATAGGAGTAGGTCCAGTCATGAGACAGGACGAACTCGAACGTCCGTTGCGAACCATCCTGGGTGTCCAGCAGGACCAGGGTCTGGCCCGCACGATTGTTCGTCGGCGTGACAGTCCCTGAGTCCTTGAGCGGCGGCCTCTGCAGCGCGCTCACCCACCGCGAGTCACGACTGATGCGCGGGTGCTGTCCCCGTTCGATGGTGAACGCGACGTCGCCTTCCGTCGACCACACGCGAACGTTCCCATCGCCCCGGTCCGAACGCTCTTCCGCCGCCATCCAGACGCCGTCGCCTGAGATGACCGGGTTGTGCAGGGCAACCGACTCTTGATCGTCGATCGAATTCTGCGCCGTGGCGGCGACGGGAAGCGCGATCAGTGCAACCAGAAGTGTCCAGTGAAGTGATGCTGTGTTTCGCATTGTGCCTGCCTCGCTTTCTCTTGGCTCCCACTTGCCAGCGGCGGCGACGTCGTGTCCATCGCAGACGCCCGTGGGTCGAGAGGGTCGAGGTGTCACTGAGGAGTGTCCACCCTCGTGAATGTCCCGGCCCGGGATCGGGGCGCCGCAGGCGCCCTCAATAGAGCAGTTCCACTTCGTACCACGCTGCGCCAGGCAGCACGTCATCGTCGAACATCATCGTGAACGTGTAGTCGTTGTCTTCGGACGGCTGTTCGACCAGCACGAGCGTGCCGCGAATGCTCGCCCGAACGAACATGACATGGACGTGGTCGCCCTCGGTTGGCAAGAGCTCACGGTCCGCGGTGAAGGCATCGCTGATCCTCCCGTCCCACTGCGGTATCCACTCGACGCCGTCGATGATGGTCGGCTCGTTGCCGCTGTCGTCGGAGTCGCCGACCCAGGCGCCGGGGAGCGAGTGGTTGATGGTTCGAACCACACCTTGTCGCCACGCACCTTCACCAGGTCGGCGCCGTCGATCCAAGCGCGGATCGTGACGACGTGCCTGCCCGAGGACGCGCGCGTCGTCCTCGCCTGCTCTCTCGCCGTGTGTTCTGCTTTCAGCTCGACGACCGCCTTGAGGGCGCTCGGGAAGTCCGGATCGACCTCGAGTGACGTGCGGTACCACATCAGCGCGGCGTGGGGCCAGCCCATGTGCCGGTAGACGTCGCCGACACCGCCGTATGTGGCTGCCGAGCCGGGGTACAACTCGGTCGCGATTCGCAGCAGGCCGATCGCCGGCTCGAATCGTTCTGCCGAGGCCATGTCACGCCCCGCCTCGATCAGCCATCGTTCCGAAATGTGAGGATCGTCGGGTGCACTCTCGAGCAGCGTGCGGTACACCGGCAGTGCCTTCTCGTAGCCGTCGCTGATCAGGACCTCGCGCGGTGTGATCTGGTCGACGGTCAAGCGCCGATGAGTCCGCCGGCTGCCGTCGTCGAGGATGACGTGCAACGTCGCCGCCGTGTGCTCCCAGCCCGGCGATTGTTCCGTCTCCGTCGTGAACGTGATCGTCGTTGGCATCTCGCGGCACTGGTAGCGGCCGTCGCCGACGGCGTGCAGTTCGTGCGGCACGCCGCCAAAATACTCTTGGAACAACCGGTCGCCACGTCGTTCGATCCTGAATCCCGTTTCCGCGTTGTATCGATACCGGCCCGGGTAGTGCCGGAGCGCTTCCTGCGGTATCTCGACCCTCGGCGGCGGGCCGGAGGGCGCGTCATCGGTCGCGCGATGCGTCGACGTGCACGCGGGAAATGCAAGCAGTGCAAGCAGCAGGGTGGGGTGCAGTGGCGACGAGTTTCGCATGAAGGGTGGCTCCGCGCCGGCCAGGTCCATCGCGTTGCGACCCCTGAACTCACAGTTCTGACTCTGACCGGCGATCATCAGGCCCCTGCTCGAGTTGGTCCTTCGATGGTACACCGGCCACGAAGATCGGCCGGTAACGACCTTGTCACATGCTGCGGTCGACGAGTCTGAAGAGGGTGCGGATTCGACGGTTTCCAGAACTGCGACTGCGTGAGTCAGAACCCGGCGTCTCTGAACCTGCCGGCATCGCAAGCGAAGTCGTCTCGCGGTTTGTACCCCGAAACCCTGTCCCGAAGAGGGTTGTGCCCGCTCCATTCACACCGCAGCCAACCCTCTTCGTGACCGGAGAGGGTTGTTTCGTTTCGGCCTCCAAAGGGATCCAGGGCCAAGATTGACGACCAACGTCGCGGTCCCGAGACGCGATTCGACTGCGTGTCAGAGCGTGGGCATCCAGTGGAACGCGACGGCCGCGGCGGAGAGAACGATGGCCGCGACCGTGACGGTCATCGCAGCGTTGCCGAACACGTCGACGAACGTCGCCGTTCCGCGGTTTCCCAGGGGGTCGATGTGGCGGGCCGTCCAGCCCGACGTCTCCGCGAAGATCCATGAACCCGCGAGCATCCCGGCCATGACCGCAACCGCGTCATAGTTGCCCTGACCAACGGCGGCGGCGCTGGTGCCGGGACAGTAGGCCGACAACGCGAATCCGACGCCGAACATCAGGCCGCCGATGACGTTCGCTGCGTAGCGTGTCGGTTTGGGCTTGAGTTCGACCAGACCCCAGGCCGCGAGGATGTATACCCCGACCATGCCGACCACGATCGCCGACAGCATGATCTGGACGACGGTCCAGTCTTCCAGGAGGAGCACGCCGACGAGGATGTGATACTTCGCGGCCCCGCCCTTCTGCAGGAGAAAACCGAACGCCATGCCGAAGACGAGTCCGAGGACCAGTTGTGTCCATCTGGACCCGGACGGCGTGCTTTGGGGTTCCTCGACGAGTTCGTGTTCAGCAGGTTGGTCCACGGCCGGGTCCGTTCAATGGAGGCGGTCAGGCGCGCAGGCGAAACAGGAGAAAAGCGGTGACGACGCCGCCCGCGAAGAAGCACGCCAATGCGATCCAGGAACCGACGGAGAGTTGCAGCGCCCCGCTGATGCCGTGACCGCTCGTACATCCGCCGGCCAGCCGCGCGCCATACCCCATGACCGCGCCGCCGATGAGCCCGACGAGCAGGCGCAGCCACACCGCGTCGCCGAAGTGCTGAATCCACATCGGCGGCAGCCAGCGGCCGGCGGCGTCGTCCCCGGTGCGGGCCGCGATGAACGCGCCAATGATCACGCCGAGCACGAGCATCCACTCCCAGTCGATGCGCGGGGGGTTGTCGGCAAAGTACTTCAGGCGGGCGGTGCGTTTCGGGTCGAGCCCCCGGCCGATGAGCCCCGCCGTGATGGCGTAGGCGCCGGACGCCCCGAGGGGCCGCCGGGACACCAGGAAGGTCAGCCAACTCAGGACGCCGATCAGTGCGCCGACGAGGTACGGCGACCACTGAGCCGGCTCCCCGATGAGCTCGATGCTCTCGACGGTCAGGTGGGCGAGGAACGAATGGGTCACGATTCCTCCTCCCCGCCGGCGACCGGAAGACCCGCGGCCGTCCACGCTTTCCAGCTCCCCGGGAAGCTGTGGACCTGGTTCCAGCCGCGCTGTTGCAGGATGCTCGCCGCCAGGCTCGCGCGGTATCCCGTCGCGCAATAGGTCACCACCGGCTGGTCCTTGGGCGTGTCCGGGCTCTCCTCGAGCAGGCGGCCGAAGAAGAAGTGCTCGGCATCCGGCAGGCGCCCCTGATCCCACTCGTCTTCCGAACGAACATCGAGACGGATGAGGTCTCCATCCGCTTCGTGGACGCGATGGGCGTCAAGCTGCGGGATGCGGCGAATGGGCAGGCCCGCCTCGTTCCACGCGGTCATGCCCCCGGCGAGGCGCCCGCCGAATCGCGTGAAGCCCGTCCGCACGAGCAACGAGATGACCCGATGCAGGTCTGCGTCGTTCTCCAGCACGAGAAGGATGGGTTGATCCGGATCGAGTATCCAGCCGGCAAAGATCGACATTTCCGCCCGGTTCGAGCCGAGGTTGACCGCCCCTTCGATGTGGCCGCCGCCGAAAGCAAGCATGTGCCGAGCATCCACGAGCTGACCCGCGCTCTCCTCGAGTCGCTGCCTGAACTCGACCGGCGTCAGCGGCCTCGGCGGCTCAAGATCCGTCCACGTCGGCGGCCCCTTCGCATTGACCTCCTTCATGCGGGGAAAGTGGGTCGGCGTCGTCGGCTGGCCCGACAGCATCGACGCCTTGAACGCGTCCAGACTTTCGAACTGCAGGAAGCGATTGCTTTTCCGTTCGTAGCCGATGGTGCTGCTGAGCCGTTCGCCGATGGAGGGCCCGCAGGGCGATCCCTTGCCGTGGCCGGGGAAGACGATGACCTCGTCATCGAGATTCAGGTAATAGTCGTACAGCGTGCGGTACAACTGCTCGACCAGGCCCTCGGTCTTGTCCTCACCGAGCAGGTCCGGTCGCCCGGCCGAATCCACAAAGAGCGAGTCCCCGCTGAAGACGCCCCACGGCCGGCCGGGCTCCTCGGAATCGCAGATCTCGAACGACACATGTTCCGGCGTATGACCGGGGGTGAAACGCACTCGGAGCAGCGCCGAACCGAACTCGAACGTCTGGCCGTCGACAAGCGGCTCCGCCTCGAAACGGTAGTCGGCTTCGCCCTCTCCGCTGACATAGATGGGAACGCCGCCGAGCTTCTGCGCGAGCGCCCGCGAGCCGCTCATGAAGTCGGCGTGAATGTGCGTCTCGAGAATGTGGGTGATTGCCAAACCCTGCTCATGGGCGTAATCGATGTAGATCTGACAGTCTGGTCGAGGATCGATGACCGCGGCGGATGCGGTCGTGTCATCGCCGACGAGGTACGAAAGCTGAGCGATCCCCTCTGTCAGCCAGCGCCTGAAGACAAGCATGGTGGCTCCCTTTCCATACGCGCACGCCGGTCGCCTTACTTCCGCGCTTGCGAAAGCTACGCCGAGAACATGAACTCCGCCTGAACGCACCATGAACTCGTCTTCACGACTTCGCCGACCGAAAGATGGCTGCGCTTGACGCCGGCCAACTCTCGGGGCCGCTGCTGCCGGTTGGCGATGGTTGCTCCGAACGCGCGAGCGACCGCCGCGATGTCGCCTTCCCCGGCCAGAGGCATGACCTGGCGCCCCTTCCTGCCTCCGGCAATTCCTGTGCACTTGTACTCCCAGTCGAGGCCGCGACTCGGCGCTCGGTCACGTGGGACTCTGCCCGTGACATCCGCGTGACATGGCGGCGCGCCGCGGCGTGTACACTCTCATCATGCGGAGCGTCATGATCATTCTCACGGTGTGGCTCGGCGCCTGCCATCCACACCAGGCGTCGCACCAGACGGACCAGGCCGCGGTCGACGGGGCGGCGCGGCTGGAGGAGGCGCGCGGCGCCGCGTCCGAGGGCAGGCTCGACGAGGCATTCGACCTCGTCTCAGCCGCGATCGTCGCGGGAGCCGAGCGGCCGTCGCGCATCGCGGCATCGGGTCACTTTGACGATCTCCTCGACGATCCGGCCCTGCGTCCGCGGATGTTCGAGTTGCTGCGGACGCACGCGCACGAGCACGATGTCTCGATTCGCTCCACGCACGAAGGAGCGGAGCCCATGGTGGTGACGATTCGCGTGGTCGCCGGCGAGAGTGAGCCGCCGCGACCGCGACTCCCGGTCGCACCGGCGGTCCACGCGCGGGTCGGCATTGTTCACACCGATCCCTCGGGGTACTACCAGCCGTACGCCGCCAACCAGGACTGGAATCCGCGTCACTTCGCATTCGGCGTGACCGACGAATCGGGCGTCCTCGTCGTCCGCACGGTCCGTCCCGGGTACTACGCTCCGGAGTACGAAGCACCGGACGAGCCTCGGCACATGCACTACACGATCGACGTCGGCGGCGTCCTCTTACGAGCGTCGGAGTTTTACTTCAACGATGATCCGCGCCTGCACGGAGAGGTGAGACGTCACGCCGAAGAGGGCTGGAACCCGATCGCCGAAGTCACCCGCGACGCCGACGGCGTGTGGCGGGCGGATGTCGTCATCCCGGTGCGAGGCCTTCCGCAACCGCGTCCGTCGCGCCCGCCGCATTCAATGGCGGGCTCATGCTCGGGCGACGCGCCGGATTGGCGTACACCCGAGAATGGTGACGCCGGAAGACGGCGCCCTGGCAGAGGCTCACGATGTGCGCCTGGACCGCAAGGGTCACCGAGACGCTCGGGTCTCTCGTATGCGGACACCGAAGCTGCTTACGGCCGGGCGTCCGAGGACGCCGCAAGGGGATCGGCGTCGGCCGCTCCGAGCAGTTCGAGCAGGCCATCCGGAAACAACGGTCCCGGCAACGGCTCACGGAGATCCAGCCAACGCGCCGGTCCGTTCCAAACGGGTTCATGGATCGGGATCGTCTCCCGCTCGTAGAACGCCGGATCCTCGAACCTCGCGTTGAACACGAAGACGATCTCGTGCCCCGGACGGCCCGGATAGTCGAACAGGGATCAATGGCAATCCTGCCTCCGTCGCCGTCGCGGACGATCCTGATGCGAACCCCCGATCGGCCGTCGCACCGATCACCTCATCCCCGGATGATTCTATCCCTGGCGTCGGAGTCTGCCTTCGCGGTCAACTGTCCGACTCCGTCGGGCAACCCTATCCTGCCCACCGAGCACGATCGCGACGGCGTCCTGGTCCGACCGCGGGACGACTCGCGGCGGCCGAATCAAGTCCAACTGGCCAGCAGCGTGGCCAGGTCGAGCACGCCGACCACGCCGTCGCCGTCGAGATCGGCGGGACATCCCGGACAGTCGCCCCAGTCCGCCAGCAAGGCCGCCAGGTCGGCGACGTCAACGTCGCCGTCGCCGTCGATGTCACCGAGCAGGCCGGACGCGCCGTCGATCCGCGCCACGAGCGTGGTATTGTCCGTTGCGCCGAAGGACGTCATGCCGGTCGCCACCAGTGAGCAGGGATCAACCGCGTCCACCCCCAGGAGGTTCACGAATCCGCCGGGCGGATCCGGGATGAGCGGCGCCGCCAGCGACCAGCTCTCACCGTCCCAGTGCACGACGGCGGCGCCGCCAACGCCGTAGATGTCGTCAGGGCCCAGCGCGATGAGGTCGTTGGCGAACGCGGGGCCTTCGTGGACCGTCCAGTCGCCGCCGTCCCAATGCAGGTACATCGGCTCGGTGACGACCATGCCGTCCACGACGTGCTGGTAGCGTCCGGCGGCCCAGACGTCGTCCGGCGCAAGGGCGGCCACGGCGTAGAGGTTCTCCCCGAAGCCCGGGCTCGGAGTCGGCATATGCGCCCACGACGAGCCGTCCCAGCGGGCGACGTAGTTCACCCCCACCGCCACCCCGCCCCCGCCGGCGGCGCCGACGGCCCACACGTCGTCCGCGCCGGATGCGTCCATGGCGCGAACCCGGTGGGCGGCGATGACCGTGGGAATGCGCGGCAGCGGCATCACTTCGAAGTCGTTGCCGTCGTAGCGCATGGCGACCGGGATCGGATCGGTGACGCCGATGTACGGCCCGGGGAACTGGCCGCCGAACCAGACGTTCTCGGCGTTGACCGCATGCACGGCCTCCAGGAGGTATCCGCTAGCCCCGAAGCCGCTCTGCCCCGGCGACGCCAGCTGCGACCACGACGATCCGTCCCAGCGAAGGACGAACGTGTCCGGGGACAGGATCGTGCTGAAGTTGTACGACCCGGCGGCGTAGATCAGGTCGGGCGAGACCGCATCGACGTCGGCAAGCGACACACGGGCATCGCCCACCGGGTTGACCGGACTGGGCGAGGGCGCCACGGCCCAGGCGCTGCCGTCGTAGTGCATCACCAGCGAGTACTCCTGCGTGTTCTCGAAGGGCGCGCAGTCGGTGCACGCCCGCCAGAGACCGACCGCCCAGATGTCGTCGGGCGCGAGCACGGTGACGGCGTAGAGCCGGGCGACGTCGGCGTCTTCCGGGTTCGGCGAGGGCTCGATGGCCAGCCGGGTGGCGCATGGGGGCTCGGCCCGAAGGCCCGCACCGAGGACGCAGAGCACGCCGACGGCGACGACGGCGTGACGGGTGCTCGGCAGGGCGCCCCGCGACGAGGAACTGCGCAAGGTTGGGGTCAGTGACGTGGGCATACAGCGGCTCCTGAATCGTGGTTCGATGAGGAGAGGCGTCTGGAGGGACCCCTGATACACCAAAAATCCGTGGTGCCGACGACCGAGCCGGCGCCGGCCCAACGTCGGCCGGCGGCGCTCCCGGGGGGGGCCGGCGATCGCAGAAGAAGGCGACCGCGTCCGAATGGTGCCGATCCACCCGACCGATCCACCCTGCATGATCCAGTCGCGCAGAGTGCATCCCGAGGCGAGAGATGTTTCACCGGCGATCACTGGCCGCGACGAGCGCGGGGGCGCCAGTACGGCTGTTCGTCGCGGCCGGGCTCGCTGACAACGCAGCGGCGCCCGGAGCCGTCTGCGTTCATGATCCAGATGTCGAGCGGATCACCCGGACCTCGGGAAAACACGATGCGCGACCCGTCCGGCGACCAATCGGGCTGCCAGTCCGGCTCGGGATCGTTCGTGAGATTGACGAGGTCGCTCCCGTCGGGATCGATGCGGAAGATGTCGGCGCCTGCGAACCCCTCGCCCACGTTGCCGTAGAACGCGATCGACGCGCCATCCGGAGACCACCGCGGGGCGGAATTGTGTCCGGGCAGCGATGTGAGCTGGCGTTCGGTTCGGCTCTCGACGCTCATGACGAACACCTGCAGGGTTTCCCCACCGTCGGCCGAAGGGGCGAGCGCGCCGTACGCCAGCGTCCGGCCGTCGGGCGACCAGGCGGGAACCTCCTCGTACCGTTCGTTGCTGGTCAGCCGAGTCACTCGCGAGCCATCCGATCTCATCACGTATATCTCGCCGCGTTCCGAGTGGCGTTTGGAGACGAAAGCGATTCGCGTGCCGTCGGGAGACCACGCGGGGGCCTTGTCCTCCGCCGGATCATCCGTAAGCCGCACCGGCTCGCCTCCGTCGACGTCCATCACGTAGATATCGCGGTTCCCGTCACGCGTGCATCCGAATGCGATGCGGCTGCCGTCGGGCGACCACGAGAGTCCAAACTCCGTAACGTCCGTCTCGGTCAGCCGCCGGGTCGATCCCGCCGTGAGGTCGAGGAGATAAATGTCGTAGTCGCCGCTCCGATTCGAGATGTAGAGCAACTCGTCGCCGGCGCGGGACAGAGCCTCCTCCCGGATCGGGGCGTCGGATGCACAGCCGGTCAACGCGAGGCACGCCGCGAGTCCTGCGAGCCACCTGCCACACTTCATGAACCGTCTCCGTTCCTCGTGTTCGGGTACGAGGCGACCCGGTTCATCACGGCGCAGCCGCAACCGGATCCGCTTCAACCTCAACCGGGCCGTTCGGGATTGATGAAGCAGTTTACTTCCATGACGGGATCGACGGGACGGATGTCCTTGCATTCCTCGCCCCGCACCTCTGCGGTGAGGCCGCCGACACTCCGATTCGGGGAGAACCGGCCGCCGTTCCAATCACTTCACCTTCCTCGGTGCGAGCGAGTCAGCCGCTAGCAGGCCCGAGTGAGCGCGGTCGATCGAAGAACGCTCCCGGCGGGTTGGTCGGGGGTCCTTCGTCTCGCGACCGCCCCACTTGACATCGGCTCGAGTTCACAGATCCGGCGGGCGCGTGTTCCGGGCGTCGGCGCCAGACTCGTCAGCCGCTCGTCAGGATGGCCCGAGGGTCCGCGCGATCGCGGCGGTCAGGGCGACGAGAATGACGAGCACGAGCCAGACCACACTCACGACGTCCAGAAACTCGCCCGTCGCCCCGACGGCCCGGCTGATCCTCGGCCCGAGGACGAGCCGGAGCAGGCCGAGCACGAGGCCCGTCACGAGGATGAAGTACACCAGGGGCGGCGCCCCGGCGATCGCACTCATCACCATCAGCACGCCCAGAATCGTGATCATCACGACGACGGCTCGTGCTTCAGATCGGGACGTGCGTTGCGAAGGTCGTTTCGTGGAGTTCAACGTGAATACCTTGAACCGTGACGCCCGCGTTGAGGATGAGAATCGCCATGCGCCGTCGAGGTGCAGAGACGGAACCTCATCGGCTCCTCCCAGGCGGCGGCGGGTCCCCCGGGAGTCAGTTCTCCGCCGCCCACGATCGGGCCAGTGCGTAGCTGATCACCGCCTCCATCAACGGACCCCGTCCCGAGCCATCCTGATCATGGAGACACTGGCAGGCGGCGATCACCCGGCCCTCGCCGTGCGCGTACTCGACGATCGTGGGTCGATCCGTGCGCATCCTGTCTCCATCGACCTCGACCGCGAGAATGCGTGCATCACTCGGAACGCCCCGAAGGTGGCCGTGACTTGCGTAGTTCGCCCGAATCCGCCGTTCGCCCGCCAGCGGAAGAAAGATCGGATGGTCCGGGGCGAGGATTGCGTTCTCGACGGCCCCGCCTGACGCCATGGTGACGCCGCGCGGCAGCACGATCGACGCGCCTTCCGCCCCGTTCAACTCGAGCACCAACACGCCGCCGTTCGCCACGAAGTCGTCGAGGCGTTCGGCGTGGCGGAGGTAGTCGTCGTAGAACGCCTCGTCCTGCGCTCCCGGGATGATCATGACGTCGAAGGGCGACAGATCGAGGTTCGCCATCACGTCGGACGTCCGCTTCTCACAACGGCCGCCGAGCATGTCCAGCACGGTCTCGAAATCCGTCCGGCGTCCCCATGATGACGTGTTCCGGAACACCAGGCCGTCGACGGCGGAACGAGCGTCCACGCTGATGGCGTCATCGGGGGCGCCTGCCGGCGACTCGGAGAGCTTTCGCCAGACCGACTGATCAGCCCAGAGCCCGTTTCGCCCGGTCGCCGCGGAGAAGAACGTGATCGCAGAATCGTCATCCGGCGCCCGAAATCGCGTTGATGACTCCGCCGCCAGGCGAATCTGTCGTCCGCCCGCTTCGGCGACGAGTCGGCCGCCGTCCACCCCAATCGTCATGATCTCGCCCGCTGCGTCCTGGTACCGGCCGACATACGCATCCAGCACCCGGCGGTCCACGGCGGCTGGTTCGCGGCGGGCGTGGGCAAAGAACTGCACGGCGTCCCCCTGAATCCGGCCGACGCCGCGCCCGCCGCCGAACCAGATGTCGCCGTCTCTGTCCTCGCTCATTCCGAAGACCGCGGGGGTTCTGACGACGATCTGCTCACGCGCGTCGAGAATGTTGTCGAGACCATCGGCCGGATCAAATCGATTGAGAACGCTGATCCCCGGCTGCGGATCCTCACCTTTCACCGAACCGCCGCTGAACCAGATCCGCCCGCGCGAATCCTCCATGAGCGAGAAGCTGGCCGGTTCAAAGAGGCGTCGCAGCTGCGCGCCATCGTAGTGGTAGAGGCCCGTCGAACCGCCGAACCACACATGGCCGCGCCGGTCGATCAGCACCGGCGTGTAGCTGTTCTGATCAATGCTCACCTGGTGTTGCTCGGTGAAGTTCACGAACGTCTCGCCGTCGTATCGAAACAGCGCGCCACGGGTTCCGAACCACATGTCGCCTTCCGGCGACTGCGCGATGGAGTGCACATCGGAACTCGTGAAGCCGTCTTCCGCCGTGAACGTGGTGAACGCGGCGCCGTCATACTTCGTCAGCCCCATGCCGCCGAACCAGATGTCGCCGTCGCGGTCCTGCATCATCGACAGGACGACGTCGTCGACGAGGCCGTCCTCCGACGTGAAATTGGCGTAGGCGGCGCCGTCGTATCGAAAGACGCCGGCCCCGGTCGTGCCGATCCAGATGTGTCCCTCGCGATCCTCCAGGAGGGAGAACACGCGATAACGGCGCAGGCCCTGCTGGTTGGTGACGTTGGTGAACATGCGGCCGTCGTAGCGCACGATCCCGTTCCAGGTGGCGAGCCAGTAGTCGCCGCTGCGATCCTGGAGCACGTTTCGGGTGATGACCCTCGGGCCGGTGTCGCTGGTGATCGCCGATGACTCGACAAAGTAGGGATCTACGGCCGACGGCTCGGGGGCGACCGTGCTCTGCGCCGACACGCCGGCCGGAGAAGCGAGCAACGCCGCCAGGAGGGTGCGGTGGATGGATCGGGAGATGCGCATGTCTTGCTCCGCCTTGGTTTGGTCGGTCGTAGGCGACAGTTGCATCAACGGTCGCGCTCATGAGCGGCGACCACCCTCGGCGGGACGACGCTGATTCAGCCTACACTGTCGCGCAGGTTTCCCGGGTAACAGGCTTGTCACAGGCGGCGACGACCGGCCAGACCGACACCCGCAGAGGCGAGTCGCCCGCAACCGTGCCGCCTTACCCGCCCCGAAGGATCTTCTCCATCTTCTTGCCCTTCGCGAGTTCATCGACGAGCTTGTCGAGGTAGCGGACCTGTTGCGTCAGCGGCGTTTCGATCTCTTCCACCCGGTAGCCGCAGATGACGCCGGTGATCAGGTGCGCATTCGGATTGAGCGTCGCGTCCCGAAAGAACGCTTCGAATGTCGACGTGCCATCGATGTGCTTCTGAAGCTGCTTGGCATCGAAGCCGGTCAGCCATGTGATGACCTCGTGCAGTTCTTCCTTCGTGCGACCCTTCTTCTCGACCTTGGTCACGTAGTGCGGATAGACCGATGAGAACGTCATCTTCGCAATGCGTTCATCGTGCTCCAGGGTGGTCGTCGGCATGGGTTGGCTCCATCGGAAGGATTCCGCCGCGCAGGCGTTGTTGCGGGTTCGCTGGTCAGTCGGTGCTCGTCGCAAACGAATCGAGCGGTCGAAGCGTCCGGGGGTCCTCGTCCGTTTCGATTTCGCGAATGAGTCCGGGGATATCGAGCTTCTCGAGTCGCTGCGGATTCCATTTCCGATTCACGAGGTCCGCGTGCAGGGCCCGGAGGCGTGGGATCTCCGTGCGGGCCGCGCCGCCGTAGGTGCGCAGCACGTCGAGGCATTTGTCGATGCGATTGCCCATGCCCCAGCGGCCCGGATCGATCAGGTCGACGGCGAGCGGCGCCCCCTCGGCGACGCCGTGCCGCGCGAAGAGTTCGACGCCCGCGAGTCGGATGCCGTCGGCGAACATGATGCCGCTGGGCGCCGGTTCGACGATCGCGGCGTGAATCGCGGGGAGCAGCGGCTGGAGCTGCTCGAACGAGAGGTTCTGGTACACCGAGCCGAGACTGCCGCGGGCGCGCCCGTCCTGGTTCTGAAGTCCGGCCGCGACCGCGTTCCGGAGCGCGTCGGGCTCGACGCCCTCAAGCGAGCGCCCGAGCATGCCGCCACGCCGGTTGAAGAGGGCGAAGCAGAGATACCGCTGCTCCATGCCGCGGGGGTCGGATGCATCGGGCGGGGCCGCAAGCATCGACAGGAGGTCGGGGAGGGCGGACATCGCGGGTTCGCCGATCGCGGCGAGCGCTTCGGCCGCCTTGATGCGGAGCCAGAGATCGTCGGCGCCGAGGGTTTCTCGCAGATCAGCGACGAGCGGCGCCGCGCGGCCCTTCAGCATGATCGCGGCCTGGCACGCGCCGATCGGGGCGTACGGATCATCGCGACGCAGCATCCGCCGCAGCGTGTCGATCGGCGCCTCGTCCCGGCGGGCGAGTTCGATCGCGGACCGTTCCCGGACCACCGGGGACCAGCTTTCGAGGCCGGCGATGAGCGCGGCTTCGGATCGGCCGCCATACGCTTCAAGTTTCGTGCGCGGGCTCCAGCCGCGCCCGTCGTCGACGAGCGCCTGCGCGGCGCGGGCGTCGACGTGCGGGGTGACGTCGGTGCGTCGTCCGGTCAGGAAGATGCGGCGTCCGGGCTGGGCGTAGGCGAGCAGGTAGGGTCCGGAGGCGTCCCAGAAGCGGTAGCTGTCGTACTGCGCCTGGGCGGGTCCCTGGTGGGTGAAGCCGCCGTCCCAGCGTCGTGCGAGATCAAGGGTCCAGTCGGACGCCTGGACCCACGCGCCGGTCGCGCGGGGACCGGAGAGCGCCACGCCCGGCATCGCCCAGAGCACGTTGAAGTAGTTGCCGGTGTGCCCCGTGTCGCGTTCGACGCCGTGGCTCGCCACGCTCATTCGCGAGAAGTACTCGGCCGCGTCGGCGTCGCCGAGCAGGTTGAACAGCACGGCCGCCGCGCCGTTCTTGCCGTTGTCGTCGTGAAACTCGATCCATGGCGCGTGGTCGCCGTACGGCACGCTGCCCTTGCCGACGTAGAACCGGATCAGCCCCGCGCCCTTTCGGAGCGCTTCGTCGACCTCGGGATGGTCGACTCCCGCCTCCTGCGCAAGGACGAGGGCGATGAGCATGGGAATCCCGGGCGCGTTCATCATGCCGTACCCGGCGAGCCGGCCGTTGCCCTGGATGAACCGGTGTCCCCACGAGCCGACCTCGCTCTGGCCGCGGGCGATCTCCAGCGCCAGCCGTTCGAGGTCGCGCGCGAACGATTGATCGCCGGTCGCGATGACGTACTCCGCCACCAGAATCGTCTGCGGACCGTAGAACCAGGAGTGGTACTGGCGACGTTCGGGGTCGGTGTACGTCGCAGCGCGGGCGACCTGCTCACGCACGGCCGGAAGATGATCCGGATTCCCGCCGGCGAGGAGGGCGAGCGCGGCGTAGGAGCGTTCGATCGGCGTTCCCTGGCCCGGGTTCGCCGCCAGCCGCGCGGCGAGAGCGTCGCACCCCCGGGTCAGAATCTTCTGCGACTTCGCACAGTCGAACGGCGCCGTCGGCGCGTAGCGGCCGAGCACCGGCAGCGTGATCCTCACCACGTCGCGTCGGCCATCGCGCCATCGAAGCAGGGTCAGACGACCGTAGGATCGCTCCGCGCGTCCGATCGCTCGTCCGAACTCGACTCGGGGGTCGTGCTGGAACAACTGTCCGTCGACGCCGAGGATGACGTCGCCGACCTCGAACACGCCATCGGCGGGACTCCCGGCGTCCACGCGGGTGACGAGGATCTGTCGCGCCGTCGTCGTCTCCATCCGGTCGGAGTGCATCCAGCCGCGAAGCCCGGTGGGGCCGAGGTTCCAGTCGTGATCCGCGCCCGGCGGGATCTTCTCTCCGGCCGTGAAGTCCGGATTGGGCAGCGGCGCGGCGGCGACGACGGTGACGATGAGGAGCAGCGAACTCACGCAGGCGAGAAACCGGCACATATACTGAATCTCCGAGGCGTCGCCGCCCAGGTGAGACTGTCGCGCCGCGCTTCGGCGCACGTCCGGGACGACGTTCCGACCCGCGCTGGCTCCACGCCGCGCCCGACCGCCCATCGCTCCTGGAGATGCTGATGATACGACAGATCGAGAGCCGACTCGCGTGCCTTCTCGCCCTGTTCCTTCTGGGCGCCGCGGCGTCGGCCGAGGACCCGCCGGTGCGGATCTTCATTCTCGCCGGCCAGTCGAACATGGTCGGGGCGGGTCAGGTGAAGGCGAATCCCGAGCGGAACGGCGGCCAGGGGTCGCTCGAGTGGCTCGTCGACGCATCGCCGGAGAAGTACGCGCATCTTCGGAACGCCGACGGCGAGTGGGCGGTGCGCGACGATGTCAGGATCTGGTTCCTCGGTCGCGCGGGCGGACTGGGCCCCGGCTTCGGGTCGAACGCAAACACGATCGGGCCGGAGCTCGGCTTCGGGACCGTCATGGGCGACGCGTACGAGGAGCCGGTGCTGCTCGTGAAGATCGCGTGGGGCGGGAAGGCGATCGGCAAGGAGTTCCGTCCCCCGAGTTCGGGGGGCGAGGTCGGAGCTGAATACCAACTGCTCGTCGAGCACGCGAAGAAGGTGCTGGCCGATCCCGCGGCGATCTTTCCCGAGTTCAGAGGGCGTCAGTTTGAACTGATGGGGATCGGCTGGCATCAGGGCTGGAACGACCGCGTCAACCAGGCGTTCAACGACGCCTACGAAGAGAATCTCTCGAACCTCATTCGCGATCTTCGCCAGGAACTGAGCCGGCCCGATCTGCCGTTCGTGATCGCGGAGACGGGCATGAGCGGTCCGCAGGAGAAGCATCCTCGCGCCCTCTCGCTCATGGCCGCGCAGAAGGCGGTGGCGGAGCGGCCCGAGTTTCGGGACACCGTCGCCTTCGTGCCGACCCGCAGCTTCTGGCGCGACGAATCGCGTTCCCCCTCGCGGCAGGGGTACCACTGGAATTCGAACGCCGAGACGTACTACCTCATCGGCGACGGCATGGGCCGGGCGATGCTGGAGCTCTGCCGCGAGAAGGAATGATCACGGCGTCGGCGCGGCG
This sequence comes from Phycisphaerales bacterium, assembly GCA_965227335.1. Classification (GTDB taxonomy): domain Bacteria; phylum Planctomycetota; class Phycisphaerae; order Phycisphaerales; family SM1A02; genus CBDDFV01. Next base: position 179,704 of record CBDDFV010000008.1, on the reverse strand, counting down.
GCCGGCTTTCGATTCAACGTGTACCACACCTCGCCCGACCAGATCGGTTCGCCGTCGTCGCTCCTCGGATCGGTGCGCAGATGAACGACGAAGCCCTCCTTCAGGCCGGGGATCTCGAGCGTCACGCGGCGACGATCGTCTGACGGCGCGCACGCGGCGACGTCGAGTTCCTCGAGGTCGATCTTCGGTCCGCCGTAGCCGCGGGTGGCCCGGTAGGTCCAGTGGCACACCTCGAAGTTGTCGGGCGCGAGGAGGAAATCCGCGGGGACGGGCTTTGTGAACGTCAGCACGAAGCCGTCGGGCGTGGCCCGCATCGAATCGATCTCGAAGACGTCGACGTCGGTGGGCGTGAGTTTCTCAAGACCCTGGAACGTCGGCTCGCCGTCGGGATTCACCCAGTACCAGGTGGAGGCGTGGCGGCCGCCGACGCCGCCGACGTAGAGAGCGCCGTTCGGTCCGAAGAGAATGCGATTGGGTCCGGCTTCGAGGCCCTGGGTGAACCGCATGACGCATCCCTGCCAGACGTCTTCAACCTGCTCCAGTGCGATGCGGTTCAGCCCGCCGTAGCGCATGTCGGCCAGGGCCAGCTGACCCTCGAATGCATGCCCGGCGGGAAACATGAGCGGCTGCGTCGGCGAGTTGCCGATCTCATCCTGCGGCAGGAGCACGGCGGGCGGCGTGACTTCGCCTGTCTCCCGATCGGCGGGCTGAAATGGCGCGGCGTAAGCGCGGGGCGGGTCATGCGGCTGATAGAAACCATAGAAGCGACCGGGCTGCACGTGGTTGAGTTCGTTGGCGGGCGTCCACTCGCCCTGGTTGTCGATGACGAACATCTGCTGGTCCGGTCCGTATCCGAGCCCGTTCGGCGTGCGATGTCCGCCCGTCAGCGGCGTCACGTTCGCGCCGGCCGGTTGCGAAAGATCGATCCGCCAGACAGACCCGTGATCCGGCGGATTCTGCTTCAGACCGAGGCCGGGCGACCGCGCCGTGTACAGGAATCCCGGGTGATCATCGGTCGGGCCGGGTTCATGCAGCAGCCCTGCGCAGATCTGGTGGAAGTCGTTCGTGCGCCAACCGGACGCGACAACGGACTTCTTCCAGATCTGTACGGTCGGATCAAGCTCGAACCGCGACACTTCGCTCCGCTGCGAGACGTAGATGACGTCGTCAAGGACGCAGACGCCGGACGGTTCGTACAGCTCGTCGGCGATCAGCTCCGCGGTGATCCGGTCGGGATCGTCATGTTCGACGCCGGCGAGCAGCCAGAGTTGTCCATTGGGGTCTCCGGTGGGATGCGACGCCGCCAGCGTGCGGGCGTCGAATCGTGCGACAATCAGTCGACCGTCCGACAGCATGCCCAGTCCGCCGACGGGCATCTCCATGCCGTCGGGCCGGATGTTGGCGAGGCGATATCCCGGGTGCACGCCCGCGAGCTTCAGACCGAGGCCCGGTCGGTCGCCGTCCGCGACGAGCTGTTTCCGGCCCGGGCTGGTCGGGCGGAAGTAGAACTCGGGCCCGCGGAGCGACGTCGGCTCGATCGCCTCGAACGTCTCCGAACCGGGCGCTCGCCATTCGTGATCCATGAAACGTTCGTTCGGCTCGTTGACCCACTGCCGGACGACGAGTGATCGCCATCCGGCCTCGAGACTGACGGAGTTCTTCGTCCACGTGGGGGCGCCGGTGGGTTCGATCACAGTGCGTCCGTCGATGACCACCCGCACCGCGGCGGTCGACCCCGTTCGCCACACGTACTCGCCGGCGACGGGAACGTGCAGTTCGCCGGTCAGTTCGAGAACGTACTGCCGATCGAACTGTTCGTCGGCGGCGGCGCCGAACGGGGAATCGTCATTCGCGAAGTCGAGCGAGGCGGAGGTCTCGTCGACGTTGGGCGACTCGCCCGGCCGCACGGGCTTCAGACCTTCCATCGGCGCCCCGATCCAGTAGACGCGGACGCGGACGCCGGGGACCGTGTCGATGGTGTCGACGGTGTCGTCCGGCGGCGCGGCGAGCGCGCCGGGCGGAAGGAAGCCGAAGAGGACGGCAATGGTGAGAAGGCGGGACAGCCGAGGTGCGATGAGCGCGTTCATGACGCTCCAGTGTAATGACGCGGGCGGCGGGCGATGGACGCCGCGCGGACGTCGGCGCGGAATCGCGTCGTGTCCTACAATCGCGTTCTCATGTCCGTGCGTCGTCAGCCATCGTCGTTTCTGACGACCCCACACGCATGCCCTCCCGCAACCCTGATCGAAGGCCCTTATGAGCAACTCCCCGCGCACGTTCTCACACATCGGCGTCTCCGTCCCGGATGTGGACAAGGCGGTCGCGTTCTACGAAGCGGTGATGGGGTGGTATCTCATCATGAAGCCGACCGTGGTCAATGAGGAGTCCGAGACGGCGATTGGCCGGATGTGCACGGACGTCTTCGGCCATGGGTGGGGATCGTTCAAGATCGCGCACATGTCGACGGGCGATCGAGTCGGAATCGAGTTGTTCGAATTCGCGAATAACGAGAGCCCCGACGACTTCGAGTACTGGAAGACGAGCACCTTCCACTTCTGCGTTCAGGACCCGGATGTCGAGGGCCTCGTGAAGAAGATCGTGGACCACGGCGGGAAGCAGAGAATGCCGATCCGGGAGTACTACCCGGGCGAGAAGCCGTATCGGATGGTGTACGTGGAGGATCCGTTTGGTCTCATCTTCGAGATCTACTCCCACAGCTACGAACTCACCTACTCCCAGGGCGCGTACTGAGCCGGGAGCCTCTCCTGCCGCGGCGCCCACGCGCCCCCACCGCCGCCTGATCGCTCCGCCGACCCTCCAGGAGCTGCGCCATGAACGCCGACCCGCCGCCGACCGATCCTGCCATCGAACCGTTCGAGACCACCGAGCCCGAACCGTGGTTGCCCGAAGGCGTGAAGACGATGATGCGGGGCGAGTCTGCCGCGTCAAGCCCTTCGGTCGCGCGCGTGCGCGGCCATCGTCGCCACACTCCCGACCACGACGTGACGGTTGAGGGCGTCCTCGAGATGCTCGACCAGGATGGCGCGATCTTCGGCGTCGCACATTACGACCACGGGGTCGCGCACGGCGAAATGCGGTTCTTCTATCCCGACGGCGCCTTGCGCAGCCGGCGGGTGTACGAGCAGGGGCGGCCGCACGGGTTCTGCGAGGAGTTCGAGGAAGACGGGACGCCCGCGAGCCTGACGATCTGCCGTCACGGGACGGCCATCGGCGGGAGCATCAGTTTTCACCCGAACGGCCAGCCCGCCAGCTTCCGACCCGGCGCCGCCGGACGACCCGTGGGCGGTGATCTGCGACGCTGGGACCCCGAGGGCCGGCTGATCGGAGGCACCGTGGGCGCCGCCGGTCAGACCGACCTGGTCTTCGATCGGGACGAATCGGGCCGCGTGCTGTCGGTGACGATCCGTCTGGGCGCCGGTCATCTTGTGATCCAGCGGCCCGCCAGCCCGAAGGAAATGGTCGTGTTCATCCCCCACGACGACGACCACGAGCGTCCGGTGGCGTTGCCGATCGACGGACCGGGTGATCCAGACGCGTGACGTGGGTCCGCCGCGTTCCGGGACGTGGCCGGGGTACGATGGCGGCGCCATGATCACTCGCCTGACGCGACTCCTTCTGCTCGTTCTGTCCCTGACGATCGCGGCGACCGCCGCTGCGCACGATGATGGTCCCGCCGACTCCCCGCCCAACATCGGGCTGATCCCCGCCGATGATCCGGCGTGGTCGGGCTTCGGTTGCATGGGACGCCTCTGCCGTCCGTCGCTGACGTCAATCATCACGGGACGGTTTTTGCTCCCGCACGGCATCACGGGGAACGGACCGCCCCGCTCCGCGAGATCATCCGACGTTCCGGACACGAGCGATTCGGACAGACGACCGAACATCCTGTTCGTCGTCACCGACGACCAGCGGTGGGACATGATGGGCGGCGTCACGCCGGTCCTGCAGACGCCGGTGATGGACCGGCTGGCCCGCGACGGCCAGCGTTTTCGCGAGGCGTACGTCACGACCTCGATCTGCGCGGCGAGCCGGGCGAGCATCCTGACCGGGCTCGTGGAGTCGACGCACGGCTATACGTTCGGCACGCCGCCGCTCGCCGCGGACTTGACCCCGATGACGTATCCTGCGGTGCTGCGGGCGTCGGGCTATCAGACCGGGTTCGTCGGCAAGTTCGGCGTGCGCACCGTCCCGGGCGCCGTCGGGGCGATGTTCGACGTGTTCACGCCGCTCCGCCCCCCCTACCGTCGGGAAGGTCCGGACGGAACGACGCGTCACCTGACCGACATCACGGCGGACGAGGCGATCGCGTTCATTGAAGCCGCCGATCGGGCCACGCCGTTCTGCCTGTCGGTCAGCTTCAATGCGCCGCACGCCGAAGATTCGAACCCGGCGCAGTACATCTGGCCGGCGACGGCGGACGGGCTCTACCGAGGTCTGGTGATCCCGCCCGCACCGCTGTCGGACGAGGCGTTCGTGGAGTCCATGCCGCCGTTTCTCCAGACATCGCTGAACCGCGTGCGGTGGACGTGGCGTTTCGATACGCCGGAGAAGTATCAATCGATGGCGACGGGGTACTACCGGATGATCAGCGGGGTCGACGCTGCGCTGGGCCGGATTCTCGCCGCGCTGGAGGCGAGCGGACACGCGGACGACACTGTCGTGATCTTCACGAGCGACAACGGGTACTTCCTGAACGATCGTGGATTCGCGGGCAAGTGGCTGCCGTACGATGCATCGCTGCGCGTGCCGCTTGTGGTGTTTGATCCGGGGGCGCCGGTGGAGCGTCGCGGCGTCCTCCATGACGCCATGGCCTTGAACATCGACCTGGCGCCGACGATTCTCGAACTCGCCGGCTGCGCGCCGCCGGACGGCGTGCAGGGGCGAAGTCTCGCCCCCTGGCTACGGGGCGCGTCGGTCGATGAATGGCGGACGGACTTCTTCTGCGAGCACCGGATGCATCACCCGCGGATACCCCGGCACGAGGGCGTTCGAACCACCCGCTATCGATATTCGCGCTACGTCGACCAGTCCCCCGTCTTCGAGGAGCTGTACGACCTTCGCCGGGATCCGCTCGAGACCGTGAACCTGGTGGATGATCCGGAGCACGCTGAGGCCCTGAAGAAGCTGCGAGCCCGGACGGACGAGTTGGTTCGGCAATACACGCGGTTCGCGCCGCAGGAACCGTGACGCCTGACGAGGGATTCACACCAGAAAGCAGCTCTGTCCTCACCCGCCCCGATTCGGATGACGCTGACCCGGGCAACGCCCCGTACGAGGCGCGGCGTGTCTATACTGCGGCATCGCCCCTTCGTCTGCACCCACCTCCGATTCCGTCCCGACCAGAACGCTGATCGCCGCCGAGTCTGCGCGGCGACGGTGGTAGAACTGCCCTGTGTCGCCTGCCGTGGAACGTGCTGCACCGGCCATCGAGGCGTGCTCCTCGATGACGGGTCGGTGTTGCCGTTCGTCGATGGACGGTGTCCCCACCTGAGCGACGCGGGTCGCTGCGGGATCTACGAGACGCGACCTCAAGGCTGCCGCGAATTCGACTGCTCCCAGGCGCCCGGCTATCTCCGCACGCATCCGGACGTGGCGGTGCTCCTGTCGCTGCACGGCGTCCCGACGGCGTCAGCGTCGCCCGGTCGGTCGTGCGATCGATCGGCTTCGAGCCGGCCGACGCGAGAGCAACCCCGACCCCTACGTCGCAGCCGATGAACTGGCCGCGAAGTGCAGGAAGCGAGTGTGCGGCTCGCCAGCCGCGACGGAGCGGTGATAACCAGTCTAGCGGGTCACATGCACGACGAACGACGGCAGAACGTTCAGCCATACGAGTTCGCGCGAGTGTTCGTGCGCGGCGTTGAGTCGACGGAGAATCCCCTCGATGCGACGCAGCTCCAGCCGACGCGAACGACCGACGAAGGGCGACTTCAGGTAGCGTGTCCCGCCGTACTCCATGTAGACGAGACGACCGCCTTCGCCGAGGAGGTCGGCCAGTCGGTCGACGATACGACGGACCATCGGCGGCGAGAATGCGCGGAACGGCAGCGAGCAGATCACGACGTCAAACGGTCCCGCGATATCCGCAGACAGCACGGACGCGCAGTGCAACTCGATGTGCACGTCCGGATGCGTCGCCCGATGCGGCTCCAGCAGACGCGACTCCAGATGACGACAGAACGAGGGGTTGATCTCGACGAGGTGCAGTTCGTCGCCCGAGTCGAGCCGCGGCAGCAACTGCCGGGTGATGGCGCCGGTGCCGGGTCCGACTTCGAGCACCCGTCGTGGTGCATCCGTACGCTGCACGGAGCCCGCCATCGCCCGCGCAACCCAGGGCGACGACGGGAAGACGGTGCCCACCTGCAGGGCGTGCCGGATTCCGTGAAGAAAGAACGTCATCATGGCTCAGTATCCACGTCGAGAATACGGCGCCCGGCCGGCTTGATCAAAGCACCCCGGCGGTCTTCGCTGGCCGAAACATGGCATCTTTCGAGTCGAAAACGCACCTGAAGCCGGCGGGAGGCTATCCGTCGCGCTGCAGCAGTTCCACGAGCAGCGCCCGGATCGTCGGCTGAACCGCGGCGATGTCGCCGTCGTTCACGACCACCGCCGCGCTCGTCCCATCGGTGAGATTGAACGCCGCCTCGGCGTACCACATGGTGTTCGAGCCGTTGTGCCAGCGGCTCTCCGGACTGATCGCGACCCACCCGAGGGCGTAGACGCCGCCGAAGGGCGGCGTACGCAGACGTTCGTACGAGGCGGCCCCGAGGAAATCATCGCGTCGGGTCGCGTGCGTCTGCAGGTATCGCGCCATGTCCGCGAGCGACATGTGCACCCGTCCGGCGGGACCGAGGGCGGGCGGATTGTCGGCGTCGGGCGGGGCGGGGATGTCGGCGCCGTCCGACGGTCGATGGCCGCGCGGCTGACCGACGGGGGTCGCGGCGGCGGGCGCGCCGAACCCGGCGCTCGTCAGCTCCAGCGGCTCGAACACCTCCCGACGAATCAGCTCCTCCCATGGTCGGCCGGTTTTCGCCTCGAGCATCGCCCCGGCGACGATGTAGCCATTGTTCGAATACTCGTAGGTCGCCTCCACCGGGCCGCGCGGCGGCTGGGCGAGCGCGATCCGCACCCACGCGAGTCGATCCGCGACGGGATCGTCCGGCGTCGCCGCGAACTCGCCGAAGCGTTCGATGGGGATGTTCGCCGGGAGACCGGAGCGATGGGTCAGCAGGTGCAGGAGCGTGACGGGGCGATAGTCATCGAGCATGTCGGGCGCGGCGTCGCCGAGTACGCCGCCGATCGTGTCGTCCCAGTCAACCACGCCCTTCTCGACCAGTCGGGCGACCAGCGTGGCGGTCATCGACTTGGTGATCGAGCCCCAGTGCCAGCGATCATCAGTGGTCACGGCCGTCTCGTCGCCGACCAGGCGTCGGCCTGACACGGCGATCTCGGGCGCGCCATCGGCGCGGATGACGACGAGGCCGAGGGCGGGGGCGTCCGCCGCCTCCCGGGCGGCTTCGGCGCGAGTCTGCAGCGGGTTCGCGGCGGGCGCGGATGCAGGCGACGCCGGCGACGTCTGGATCGCGACGACGACGGCGAGCGCGCAATGAATGGTCACGTCGATCCCTTTCGGACGCGGAAGTCCGCGCGGCGGTCCTGATTTGTCCTGGTCGGCATGGCGGAAGGATACCCGGATCGGGCGGTGGAAACGAAAGCGGATTCTCACTTGCCGGAAGCGCGGGCGGCGGCGATCCTGACGCCATGAACCACCTCACGGCACTCTCGTTGGGCGTCGCCGTTCTCGCCGCCCTGACCCTGTTCGCCTGTTCGTCCACCCCGTCCGATCCCTCGCCGCCCGCCACTCGCGCCGCCGCCGCGGCGGAGCCGCCGCCGAAGATCCAGTCGTGGATGGACCGGCTGACGGTCGAACACGCGTACGACCCGGCCACGGGTTTCATTGTCGCGAAGGAGACGATCACGCTGCCCGCCGTGCTTACCGAGGCGCCTCGTCTCGACGAGGCGATCCGGCAGGCGGGCGACGGGCGCACCGTCATTGCGTTCGCCACCGCGGATCGCTGCGCGCCGTGTCAGCAGTTCAAGAAGGATGCGCTCAACGATCCCGCCGTCATTGCGCGGCTGCAGCAGTCCGACGTGATCGCGACGCACGTCGAGGTCGACCGTGATCCGGAACTCGCAGCAGAATACCTGCGGGGGGCGGCGATTCCGATGTCGTACGCGTTGCGGGACGGCGAAATCGTGGCGACCCTCGGCGGCCAACGGTCCGCAGCCCAACTGCGGGCGTGGCTGGATGAGATCCTGGAAGGCTGAAGCGAACGGATTGCTGTATTTTCTCAACCAGCAGCATCCTCCGGGCATCGATGCGGCATGAGCCTCGCCCCTCGCCCTCGCATTTCCTGGAGATTCCCGATGCAGCACGCTTCCATGCTGTCGGCTCTGACGACCGCCGTCATCCTCGCGGCGACCGGAACGACCGCCGCCGCCCCGACGGTCTCGTCCGTCTCGGCCTCGACCGTCGATCGGAGCGGTCGTCTGGTGATCCTTGGATCGGGCTTCGGCCGGTCGGCGGAAACGAGCGTCGTTCTCATTGACGGGCTCCCGGCGATCACCACGCAGTGGTCGGAAGAGGAGATTCACGCATACGTTCCGGAAGCGGCGGGTCCGGGATCGACGTCGCTCGTGGTGCTCACGGGAGCGGAGGCGAGCAACGCGATCGATCTGACCGTGACGCTGCGCGAGCCTGACGGTCGTCAGCAGTGGCGGTTCCAGACAGACGCGTACATTCCAGTGCAGTTTGTCGCGCGTGGCGAAGACGGCTCGATCTACACGAGCGATGGACTGGGGTTGTACGCCTTGAGCCCGGACGGCGGACTGAAGTGGTTCCTGGCCGGAGCGGGCGGGGGGCGACCGATTTCATTCGGCGCGGACGGCACGATCTACACGGGCGGGACGTCGCTTGGACTGGTGACGGCGGTGAGTCCGGAGGGCGAACTTCTGTGGGCGTTCGAGAACCCGCTCCCCGGGTACGCGCTGCTGGCGGGACCGAACGTCGGTCCGGACGGCGCCGTCTATGCAGTGCAGGATTCAAATGCGGGCGGGGCCGGCATGGGACACTTCTCGCTGACCCCGGAGGGCGGCCTGCGGTACTCAGACGTCATCTTCTTCAGCTTCGCCGGCGGGAACTCAGAAATCACGTTCGGCGATGGGCAGTGGTACGGGAGTTGGGAGACGACCGCGTCCGGTCCCGCTTCGGTCCGAACCTTCGACATGGCCACCGGCGATCTGCTCTGGACAGCCTCGGATATCGGCGTCTCAGCGCAAGGATATCCCGTGCTCGACAGCACCGGGCGGCTGCTGTTCAGGTGGGGACAGGTGGGCGTGGTTGCGGTGACGGCTGACGGCGAGCCGGACTGGATCGCCTCCCATCCCGGATCCACGAGTCTGCTGCTTCAGCCGACGGTCGGCGCATCCGGCACGCTGTACACGGCCGACTCGCTCGGGGTGCAGCTTTGGGCGCTGACGCCCGAGGGCGAAACGGTGTGGACCGGTCCGGACACCGGCGACCTGATCTACCGCCTGCAGGCCACGCCCGACGAGACGCTCCTGCTCGGCTCGGGCGTCACCGGCTTCGGGGAGCCGCTCTGGACCCGCGGGTATGACACGGACGACGGCTCGCTCGTCTGGCACCACAACTTTCCGCCGGAGAACGGCGTCGATCAGTTCTCGAGCACTTGGGCGCCCGCCTTCACGCCCGACAGCCAGACCGCGTATCTCACGACCGGCTTCGTCGGGGATGTGAACGACTACGGCTACCTGCACGCGCTCGACGTTCCCTTCGACCCAGCGCTCGATTCCGACGGCGACGGCTACGCCGACGAAGATGACAACTGTCCGACCATCGCCAACTCGGACCAGATCGACAGCGACGGCGACGGCGTGGGAGACGCATGCGATTTCATCCCGGACGACTGTGAGCAGGCGATCGCACTCTGTCCCGGCGCCATCACGGGCTCCACCGTCGGCGCGACGACCGACGGATCGTCCACGTGTACGAACGGTCAGAACGGCAACAAGGACGTGTGGTTCAGCTACACGCCCGAAACCAGCGGCGTGGCGTCCGTCGACGGATGCGGGTCGCTGTATTCCTTCTTCCTGTCCGTCCACACGGGCTGTCCGGGCACGATCGCCAATCAGATCGGCTGCGGCCTGTACGGCTGCCCGAGCGGTCCGTGGCCGGGCGTCACCTGGAACGCCGTGGCGGGCGAAACCTACCTGATCCGCGTCACCGGCTTCAACAGCACCGAGATCGATTACACGCTCGCGATCACCGGCCCGGACTGCGGCGACGCGGCCCCGTCGTCCGACGCCGACCTGAACCACGACGGCGTCGTCAACGCGCAGGACCTCGCCGATCTCCTCGCCGCATGGGGCGCCTGTCCCGGCTGCCGCGCAGATCTTGACGATGACGGCGTGGTGAACGCGACGGATCTGGCGGCGCTTCTCGCCGAGTGGTCGTGAGACAGATGCAGTCGTGATCGTCTCGCCGCGGGGAGGGCGTAGAATGCCGGCATGTCAATTGTCGATGCTCACGCCCTCGCCGTCATCGGCATCGCCGTCACCTGCCTGATGTGCGGGTGCGCCGCCGCGCCCGGCGGCGCATCGTCCCTCGCGGCGAACACGGACGCCTGGCACGCTGAACGTCTGGACAAGCTGCAGGCGCCGGACGGCTGGCTTTCGCTCGTCGCCCTCGAATGGCTGCAACCGGGCGTGAATCGCATTGGCCGCGGTCCTGACGCCGACGTGCGGTACGACGGCTTTCCGGTGGATCAGGTCGGCGCGATTGTTCTCGAAGGCGATGTGGTCGCCTTCGAGACGGCGCCCGGCGTCTCGGTCGAGGGCGCTCCGGCGGACGGCGTCCTGCAGTCCGATGCGACCGGCGCGCCGACGGTGCTGGGGCTGGGCGACATCCGGTTCCACGTGATCCGCCGGAGCGGACGACTCGCGGTGCGGATCAAGGACGCGGCCGCGCCCACGCGGACCGGGTTCGCCGGGATCGAGCGGTATCCGGCGGACGAGCGGTGGCGGATCGAAGCCGCGTTCACGCCCGCGGCGGACGGCGCGACGCTGACCATGGACACCGTCCTGGGGATGGAGACCGAAGCGGGCGTCAGCGGCCGCGCACGTTTCGAGTACGACGGCGTCGAGGTGGACGCGGTCCTGATGGATGCGGGCGACGGCGGCTCGATGCTCCGGTTCGCCGATGCGACGAGCGGCGACGCCACCTATGGCGCCGGTCGTTATTTGTACATCGAGCCCTCCGCCGACGGCGGCGCCGTGGTGCTCGACTTCAACCGTGCATTCAATCCGCCCTGTGCGTTCACCCCCTACGGGACCTGCACGCTGCCGCCGGATTCGAACCGGTTCCCGTTCCCCGTGACGGCGGGCGAGCGGTGGCGCTCCGGGGACTGAACGTCGGCCCCTACCGTCCGACGTGCACCCGGAAGATGCGATAGGGATCGCCGGGATTCTCGCCGCGATGAATCTGCGCCGTGGTGAAATACAACCAACCGTCAGCCGTCATCGAGAAACTGTCGGGCCAGGCGATCCGCGGATCGTGGGCGAGTCGTTCGGACGGACCGTCCGGGCGGAGCGGATCGAAGCGGTCGACCGCGCCCTCGGGAAGGTTGCTCAGGTACACGCGGCCGCGCGAGTCGGCGATGAGACCGTCGACCGCGGTGTGCGTGAGCACCGGGCTCAGTTGCGCGGCGAGCGCATCGTCGTCCAGCGTTTCGTCGCGAAGGGCGGCGGCGGGAATCGCATACAACGTCCGGGCGGTCAGCGCCTGAAAATACAGCCGGTCTCGCCCCGCGTCGTACGCGATCCCGTCCGAGTGAATCTGCGGGCGGGCGCCGTTCCGTCGAAAGATCTCGCCTTCGATGACGATGTCAATGTTCTCGGAGAATGTCGACGGATGCTCGGCCAGCACCCGCCGCGCCGCCCCGGACTCGAGATCAAGCACGACCAGGCCGCCGGCGCCGGAGTCGGTGAGGTACGCAAAGCCATGCTCCAGATCGAAGCGAACGTCGTTCAGATACGAGAACGGCTCGATCACCGGCGGCTCGAACGTATAGGTGCGAAGCAGACGGCCGGACGCCGGATCGAACCGGAACAGCCGCGCGGCGCCCTCGACCACGCCTTCGAACGACGGATTCCCGGTGTCCAGCACCCACAGCGTATTCTCCGCGTCGCGAACGACGCTCTGGACGGCGACGAACGACTGATCATCGACCGGGACGCCGGGGGCCCAGTCGTTCCAGGAAGCGTCCGGAAACGGCCGGGGCCGTCCGGACTCGTCAAGCGCGGCGACCGACCACGTCATGCGATCCGACCAGCGTGGGAAGTTCACGAAGACCCGATGGTCGTCCGTCACCGCGACCCCCGTCCACTGCCAGCGTGACGCCGCCACTTCCTCAATCGCATCGGCCGCGACGGCGGAGACGGACAGCACCGCAGCGAGGACGATGGCGGCGAGATGACCATGAGACGTGGTGAAACAACGAAGGATCATGATGGCGCTCCGGCGATCGGGGGATGTTCTCACACCATAGGCGCCCGGCGTCTTGCGACCCAAGAGCATCGTCAACTTCAGATGAGATCAGCGAAGCCGAGCAAACCGAGCGCGATCGACGCCCCGCCGAGGGGAAGCCACCACCACCACCGGCCGGTCGGCAGCAGTCCTCGCCCGACGTACAGCAGCGGCGGCAGGGCCGGCACGATGAACCGATGGAACTCGCCAAACGCCCAGCGTCCCTCAAGGCACAGCACGAAGATCGTGTTGCCGATCAGCCACCAGAACGCCAGGTGGGCCCGCCCCCGATCCCCGGCCCCGTCGGCGCGCCAAAGCTGCACCGCGGCGAGCACGCATCCCAGAAGCACCAGCCCGACGTGGGCCCAGATCCACCCGATCTTCCAGAGCGGGACGCCGTCGCGGCCCGGGACGGTCAGCAGCGCGTGAAACGGCCAGGTGAACATGCCGCCGCCGTAGGCCTGCTCGTGGGAGGTGTATCCGGCGTAGCTGACGAAGGCTGAGCCGAATCGCGCGCGAACGACGGCGAGTCCGACGCCCAGGACGATAACGGCGATCACGCCTGTCGCGACGCCGCGCTTCCAATCGCCGCGGATGACCGACGCGGCGAAGGCGCCCAGCGCGCCGAAGACGGCGACCGGGCGGGCGAGCCCGGCGAGGCCGAAACTCACGCCGCCGATCGTCGAGCGCGGCCATCCGAGACGCCCGGTCTCGCCGATGCGATCACGACGGACGAGCATGAGCCCGCCAATCAGCGTCAGCGTCAGCATCAACGGCTCGTTGGAGATCAGCGACGAGTTGATCAGCCACGTGGGCGTCAGCAGCACCATGCCCCAGCCGACGCGACGGTCGCGGAAGAGCATGGCGCTCAGCGCGGCGGCCAGGCCGGCGAGCAGCCAGCTTGGGGTGACGGCCGCGGTGGTGAGCGGGACGCCGGCGGCGTGGAGCAGTCCGGTGAGCAGCGGCTGCAGCGGGAAGAGCCGGAGCGTGTAGTCGTCGACCGCGACGTCGGGGTCGATCCACGCCTGGGCGAACGCCATGAACTGTTCGCCGTCGCGGAGTTCAGCGAACGTTCGCCAGTCGTCGCCAGTGATGAGGATCGTCGCGAGACTCATGACCATACGGACCGCGATCGCCGCGACTGCGATCAGCCAGAGTTCGCGCGCAGTCACGCCGCTCCCGGTTGTCGCGGTCCCGCTCCCGTCGGCCCCATTGCGCACCCTCGCCTCCCTGACTCCGCGGCGCAGTGTAGCCGATCACGTCGGCGCGGCCGCCGGGATGCGTTCCTCCGTGCGCTGACGCCGCCGCACCACCGCCGCGACCCCGACCGCGACGACGCAGGCGTACAGGACGCCGTCGCCGACGAACAGCGCGGGAGGATCGCGCCGGGCGAGCGGCGTGCGGGCGCGAATCACCGTTTCGCCGGGCGGGGCTTCGACGAGGATGGCGCCGTCCGGTCCGACGATCATCGACGCGGCGGTGATGTCGGCCCGCACGATCGGACGGCCGGTCTCCGCCGCGCGAAACGGCGTGGACGCCGCGTGCATCGCCTGGATGAGTCCGGTGTGGTCGGGCGGATCGAGCGTCGGCAGGAGGATCACATCGGGTCGGGCGGCCGGATCGTCGGCGGTTCCGGTGCGGGCGCAGTCTCGCATCGTCGCGGGGAAGCAGGAATCGAAGCAGATCGCGAGACCGTAGTAGAGACCCCCGCACGAAACGGTCACCGCCGCCTCGCCCGGCGCGTGAAACGTCGCTTCGTCGGCGTACGGATGCCGCTTGTGATACGGCGCCGAAACGCCGTCCGCGGAGAACACCACCGCCGTGTTGAAATCACGCTCGGGATCAGGACCCGGGGTCGGAAAGGTCGTGACGAACGGCGCCGCGTCAGGATGCGCGGCCAGCCCGCGCAGGAGCCGGTCGCTTCCGCCCGGGGCCAGGAACGTCGCCGACAGTTCGGGCCACACCACGAGGTCCGGCGCGACGTCGCCGTCGGCGCGACTGGCGGCGAGGTGCAGATCTCGCCACGCCGGCAGGGCGAGCGTCTCGTTCGTCTGGATGGCGACGAGATCGGCGGCGTCCGCACTCGCCGGCGCCCCCACGAGACGAACGCCCTGAAGGAGACCCGCGAGGGCGATCGGCGCGGCGGCGGCGCAGACAAAGCGACGTTCCCGCGTGAGGCGCCACGCAGCGAGGCTTGCGTTCGTCCACCACACGAGGAAGGTCACCGCCCAGATCGAGCCGACGGCCGCGACCGCGAGGGCGAGCGGTTCGCGGGCGAGCGCAAGCGCGAGGTGGGCGGGCACGGTCCAGAGCAGGAGGCCTTCCGCACAGACCGCCACCGCGCTGACGATGAAGACGCGACGCAGCGTCCGGACGCCGCCCGCCGCCGCCGCGAACGGAAGGCCGAGCGTGCAGCCGAAGATCACGCAGAGCACCATCGCGCCGCCCGGCAACGGTCGTTCAAGAATGCGCGGCGTGAATCCGAGCGTATAGATCAGGGCGAAGGCGCCCATCACGACCGGTCCCGCCGCGAGGCCGACGATCCACCGGGCCCGCGCGAGACCAATCAGCAACGGGACCAGGGCCACGAGAATCAGCGGCCCGAACTGCTGCGGCGGCAGGGCGAGAAAGAGCAACAGAACGGCGAGAGCAAGAGCGGCGGCGGCGCGGAGGAACGCGCGGCCGACGCGTCGACCAGGTTCGGCGTTGATCACGTCAGGACCCCGGGAGCGGGCGTTATGGGCGTCGGAGATCTATTCGCACGCGAGCGGCGTCGGTTCGAGCGAACTCTCAGGCACGCGGGGATTCCGGCGGATTCGCTTCGGCGTCCGCGACCGCGCCGTCGTCACCCTCGCTCGGCGGCGGCGCGACCGCGCTGTCATCGGGTCGGACGGTTGTCTTGGCGATCTTCTTCGCGAAGTAATAGAGCCGTTGCAGCATCTCGACGATGTGCGACTCGAGCCGGAAGAGCACGGCGCGGTTCGGGTCGCCGGCGCGAAGGCGGTGCATGAGGTGCTCAAAGGTCTCCGCCGCGCGGGTCTGGATGTCCGGCTTCATCGCAATGACCTGCGGGGCGACGGACGGATCCTCGATCGACTGAATCGCCAGCCGCATCGCCTCCCGGACCATCGCGCCGAGGTCGCTGATCTGCTCCAGGGTATGGGCGCCGAAGTGGACGCGATGTTCGAGACGCTCCCGTCCGATGTCGGTGAAGTTCAACGCGATGGTCTCGCTCGCGTTCTGGATGTGGGCGGCGACGGCGGTGAGACTGTTCAGCCGTCGGCTGTCGTCACTGGTGAGGCTCTCGACGGTCAGCTGCCGGACGTAGTCGCTGATCGCGTCATACAGACGCTCGGTGTACTCAGCGCGCACCACGATCGCATCGAGATCCTGCTCACTCCCGGCGACGATGGCCCGCCGGGCGTCGGCGGCGAGTTCGATCACCTGCTCGCCCAGGCGCACGGTTTCCCGGCTGATCGCATCCAGGGCGAGAGGCGGCGTCGGCAGGTACACCGGATCGAGATGCTGCGGACGGGCGGCGGCGGGTGTTTTCTCGGGTCGTTTCCGGATCACCCGCACCATCACCCACGCCAGCGGTCCCGTGAACCAGATGAAGATCACGGTGTTGGCGATATTGAAGATGGTGTGGGCGTTCGCGATCTGCCGTGGCGTGTCCGCCGCGAGTCGGGCCGCGCCCTCGACGTCCGCCGCCGCCGGCGAGATCATGTTCACGAACATCGCGAGGTGTTCGATGAACGGGAGCCAGATCAGGACGCCGAGCACGTTGAACACCAGATGCACGCCGGCCGCCTGCTTCGCCTCGGCGGGCTTGCCGATGGCCGCGAGCACGGCGGTGACGCAGGTGCCGATGTTCGCGCCGAAGATCAGGGCGATGCCTGCTTCGAGGGTGATGAATCCCTGGCCGGCGAGCACGATGACGATCCCGGTGGTCGCAGACGAACTCTGCACGAGCGCCGTGAACCCCGCCGCGACCAGGATGGCGAGCCAGGCCTCATCCATCTGGCGCATGGCGTCAATGAAGGGTTCGAAGGTGCGCAGGGGCCGCGTGGCGTCGCTCATCACGCCCATGCCGACGAAGACGAGCCCGAGGCCGAAGATCATGGCGCCGTACTGCCGCCATCGCTTGCCGGGAAGGATGAACATCATCGCGAAGCCGGCCGCGATGATCGCCAGCGCATGCTCGGTGACGCTGAAGGCGATGATCTGCGCGGTGACGGTCGTGCCGATATTGGCGCCCATGATCACGCCGATCGACTGCGGGAGCGTCATCAGTCCGGCCGTCACGAAGCCGACCACGAGCACGCTCGTCACCGACGACGACTGGATCACGGCGGTGACGCACGCCCCGGTGAACGCGGCGGCGAAGCGGTTGCCGGTCAGCCGCCCCAGGACGCTGCGGAGACCGGCGCCGGCGGCGACCTTGAGCGCATCGGTCATCTGCTGCATGCCGAACAGGAACAACGCCAGTCCGCCGAGGAGACCCATCGTCAACTGGCCGAGAGCGAGGTCGGGCATCAATGTTCCCCTTCGGCCGGACGGGTGACGCCGGCGTCTTCCGACCCGTCGGACGGGACGGCAGGAGTCGCCCACGCGGGCGGCGTCAAGTCGTCAATCTCGAACACCACGCGTCCAAGGGTCATGAACAGCACGGTGACGCACACGACGCCGATCAGGTTGATGACGAAGCCGACTTTCGCCATTTCCGCGATGCGCACGCGTCCGCTGCCAAAGATGATCGCGTTCGGCGGCGTCGCCACCGGCATCATGAAGGCGAGCGAGGCGGAGATCGTGGCGGGGATCATGAGCAGGAGCGGATGGATCTGCATGGACTCCGCCGTCGCGCCGAGGACCGGCAGCATCAACTGCGTCGTGGCGGTGTTGGAAGTGAGTTCGGTCAGGAAGGTGAGCCCGCCGGCGGCGGCTCCCACCAGCATGACGGGCGGGGCGCCTTCCAGGCCGGCGCACTGCTCCACGATGACGGCCGACAGGCCGGACGCCTGGAACCCTTCGGCCAGGGCGAATCCGCCGCCGAAGAGCAGCACGACCGCCCACGGGATGCGTCCGAAAACGTCGTGGTCCAGCAGGCGACGCGGGCCGCCCGCGCTCGCCCCGACACCGGATGGAATCAGGAACAACAGCAGGGCCATGGCCACGGCGACCACGCCGTCATCCATCATGGCGCCCACATGATCCGGCAGGAGACGCGTCCATCCGGGAACGGTCAGACCGCCGAGCGAGAGGTCGGCCCGGAACAGCCAAAGCATCGCCGTCGTCGCGAACACCCCGAGCACGGCGCGTTCGGCGAAGCTCATCGGACCCAGCGTGGCGGCGGCTTCGGAGATGGCGTCGTCGCCGAGACGCACGGCTTCGGGAGTGCGATAGAAGACGCGCGTCAGCAGGAGCCAGACGATGAGCAGGAGCAGGACGGACAACGGCAGTCCGAAGAGCATCCACTGACCGAACGACACGGGGGGCGCCGCGGGGAAGGTGATCTGCATGATCCGTACGAACGCCAGGTTCGGGGGCGTCCCAACCAGCGTCGCGAGCCCGCCGATCGACGCGCCGTACGCCACGCCCAACAGCAGCGCGGTGCTGTGACGGCGCATGGTCTCCGCCCCCAGCAGCCGCTCCTGCTCGCCGATGATCGCCAGCGCGATCGCAAGCATCATGATCGCAGTCGCCGTGTTGGAGATCCACATTGACAGGAACGCGGAGGCGACCATGAAGCTCAGCACCAGACGCGACGGCCCGCCGCCGATCCGCCGGATGATCCACCAGGCGATGCGTTGGTGCAGCCCCCACTGCTCCATCGCAAGGGCAATCATGAAGCCGCCGATAAAGAGGAAAACCACGCTATTGACGTACACCGGCGCCGTCTCGGCGCCCGACAACACGCCGAGCAACGGAAACAACACGAGCGGCAGCAAGGCGGTCGCCGCCAGCGGAATGGCGTCCGTAATCCACCAGATCGCCATCAAGACCGCGATCGCCGCCATCGACCCGACCGCAGGCCGGGCCGGATCAGGCTCGACGAAGAACAGCAGACCGAAGAACGCCGCGACACCGAGCCAGAATCCGATACGCGGCCCCCACGGACGAGAGCCCCTTGTTCGCTGCGCAATGGCGTGACGGTCAGGCATGCCGGCAGCCTATCGCAGCCGCGCGATCCGCGAAACCGGTCAGACGGATCGGATCGTGCGGGCCAGCCGACGCGCGGCGGCGACGGACAGTCCATGATCATCGCACAAGGCCCGCACCGCGAGCGGCAGACTCGACGCGGACCGGACCGCGCTCACCAACGCCGATTCGCCCTCCGGCAAGCCGATCTCCGCCCGCAACAGGGTGGCGATCGCGTGCAGTTCATCCACGTCTCGCTTCGTCGCCACGCGGGCAATCGAGCATGGCGTTGTCGTCCCGTCGCGACGGCGCACGACGAGCATCCGACGACGGCGTCGCTCACCTCCTGAGCCGGGCGCCACGACGACATCCACCGCGACGATGTCGTCGAACGGAATCTCGCCGTCGAGGCGTCCGGTGATCCGACGTTCATGCCACCGGAGCGACCGCGACGAGACGTCCGCCACGGCCGTCCACCACCGACCAAGAGCCGCGCCGCCGACGAGAAAGAACATGCCGACGCCGGCGGGCCAGGAGACGGCGTCCGGCGTGATCGGACCGCGGAGGACGTTGACGACGGCCCACACGAGCATGACCGTCCCCGCCGTGAGGCCGACCACGGGGGCCGCGACCGGGCGGCAGGTCAGGACGAGGCGGTCAAGCGAATCGCGATCGGCGTCGAGTCGGGCCATGGGTCGGCGTCTCGGGGCGGGGCAGGGCGGGGATCGGCGGCGAAGATCGGATCCGGCGGGCGAAAGCCATTTTCCCGGACGTCACAATTCCTGTCGAGGCGGGGATACGGCCGCTGTCCTCTACGTACCACAAACGTGGGAGTTTCATGCGGGACCGCACCGGCCCCGCCCAACCCATGGAGTTCTGATTCATGACGAAGTTCACACGCCCCGATGTTCGGATCCTCGCCGGCGCGTTCGGCGCCAGCCTTCTCCTGACCCTCGCCGCGCCGGCTCAGGCCGCGTCCGCTCCCAGGGACGGCCTCCGATCGCAGCCGCGCGCCGTTGATTCGCCGCGCGGCGAGCGAGCGGAGCATCGCCGGGCCCGGATGCTCGAACAGTTCGACGCCGACGGCGACGGCGTCATCAATGAGACGGAGCGGGCCGCCATCCGCGCCGAGTTCGAAGCGAAACGACAGGAGCGGAAGGCGAAGATGCTGCAGCAGTTCGATACGAACGGCGACGGCGCTCTTGATGAAGCCGAACGCACGGCGATGCGGACGTCGATTCGACAGCGAATCGAACAGGCCCGGGCGGATGCGCTGGAGGCGTTTGACGCGGACGGCGACGGGAAGCTCAACCAGGATGAGCGGTCGGCCGCTCGGGCGGCGCGGGAAGCGGCCGGTGAACCCGCGTTCAACGGCCGCGCGATGCGTCGGATGATGCACCGCCGCGCCGCGCTGAAACAGCGTCTCGACACGAATGGCGACGGAACGATCAGCGACGCGGAGAAGGCGGCGGCGAAAGCGAAGCGGCTCGAACGGTTCGACGCGGACGGCGACGGCGTCGTCAGCGATGAAGAACGCCGTGCCGCCCGTCGCCACCGCGGGGCGGAGCGGGGCGGGGACCGTCCCGGGCGCGGCCGTCGTGGTCCGAAGCCGGGCCCGCGTCCGACGATCTGATCTGAAACGCCCGACGTCTGCTCAGGACAGAACCGTTGAGGCAGAGACGCCGCCGAGGACTTTGCACTCCTCGGCGGCGTTGTCGTTCGGCGGGAAGGAATCGCCTGACCAGACGAACCCGCTACTGAAATCTTCCAAGCGACAGGAACCCGATCGGCAGTTCGGTTCGTGCGTCGAGGGCGAGATCCGCCAGCGCATCGCCGATCACGCTGGCGAACTTGAAGCCGTGCCCGCTCATTCCGGCCGCGAACACGACGCGGTCAGAGGAAGGCGCGCGATCGATGATGAAGTGCCCGTCCGTCGAGTTCGTGTAGAGACAGACGCGTCCGTTGAGCAGCGGTCCGTTCGCATCGGGCAGCCAGGCGTCGAGAATCGCCCGGATCTCCGCCTCGTCCGCCTGACCATAGCGTCGTTCGTCAACGTCCGGATCAGTCGGCGGCCCGATGTGGTGGCGGGCGACCTTGAGGCCGGGTCCGTCGGCGCCGAGCGGGAATCCGTAATACACGTAGCCCGCGGGATCATCGATCGCCCAGACCGGGAAGTTCTCCGATGTAAAGACGCCGGCCGTGCGCGGCCAGACCCACGCCAGCGTCTGTCGCGTCACCGTCAGATGGATCTCGGGCACGTCGAGCAGCGACGCCGCCCACGGCCCGCCGCAGACGACGAGCCGATCCGCGTGGTAGCGATCTTTCTCCGTCTCCACGACCACGCCATGGGCGGTCGCGGACCAGGCTCGAGCCGGCTCCAGGCCATGCACGTGCGCGCCATGAAGCGAGGCGTCTTCCACGCACGCGGTGATCGCCGCTCCACACCGGACGTAGCCGGCCTCGGGCTCCCAGATGGCGACATGATCCTCGGGCAACGTGAACTGCGGAAAGCGAGCCGCGATCTCGTTGTGGGCCAGCTCCTCGTGAGGAATGTCATACCGGCGGGCGGCGACGAGGTTGTCACGGATGAACGCCTGCTCGGGACGTCCCGCGTAGAGACCGCCCGTGATGCGCAGCACGTCGCGCCCGGTGTCCGTCTCCAGATCGCGCCACCGCTCGTACGCCCGCTCGAGGAGCGGCACGTAATCCGGATGTTCGAAGTAGCAGCGTCGGATGACGCGGGAGTCGCCGCCGGACGAACCCATCAGGTTCGGAACCCCGTGGCGGTCCAGACCGAGCACGCGGACGCCGCGCCGGGCGAGGGCGCGGATCGCGGCGGCCCCGATCCCCCCCACGCCGATCACGATGACGTCGTACGTCGTCGACATGCACGCATCGTACGAGCCGCCGAGCGTCGGCGCCGCCTACGATGGCCGTGTCGATCAGACCCATGACTGGTGCGGATCTTCTGGAGGGGACGCGAACGCTCGCCCGGGCGGACCCGCGGCTCGGCCGGCTCGTTCGCACCGACGGCGCGCCGCCGCTCTGGGCCCGACGCCCCGGCTTCGCGACCCTTGTGCAGATCATTCTCGGCCAGCAGGTGTCGCTGGCGTCGGCGGACGCGGCGTACCGGCGTCTCATCGCACAGGTCGGGCGCGTGACGGCCCGCAACCTCGCCCGACGCCCGCCGCGCGAGCTGGCCCGGGCCGGACTGACGCGGCAGAAGGCGCGCTTCTGTCACCACGTCGCGTCGGAAGTGGTCCACGGGCGACTGGATCTGCGCACGCTCGACACCCTGTCGTCGGACGATGCGATCGCGCGGCTGACGCAGGTGACCGGCGTGGGTCCGTGGACCGCACGCGTCTACCTGATGACAGCCCTCCGCCGGCCCGACGTCTGGCCGCAGGGCGATCTGGCGGTCTACGTCGCGATGCGCGAGGCGCTGGGGCTGGACGGCGATCGGGACGAACTGGACGCCCACGCCGAATGCTGGCGCCCCTGGCGAGGCGTCGCCGCGCGGATCCTCTGGCGCCGCTATCTGCGCGACCGCGCCTGAATCAGGCGTGGGGCGACGGGATCTCGCCGACATCCAGCAGTTGCTGGAACATGTCGAGCACGGATTCCTCAAGCGGGCGGTAGGTCATGTCCAG
Organism: Phycisphaerales bacterium; assembly: GCA_965227335.1. Classification (GTDB taxonomy): domain Bacteria; phylum Planctomycetota; class Phycisphaerae; order Phycisphaerales; family SM1A02; genus CBDDFV01. The sequence continues at coordinate 157,294 of CBDDFV010000008.1, read as the reverse complement.
CTCCGCGCGGCTCTTCGTGTTGTCGCCGATCCAGTCGCGTCCGAAGTTGCGGGCGACCATGCGCCGCGTGATGCGGCGATCGATCATCGGACCGATCAGCCAGACGAGCCACGTCGGCAGCACGCGTCGCGGGAACGGGTACAGATCGCCGTAGTGTGCGCGGAGGATGTCGCCGATCGCGGGGAAGCGACTGTTGTGCGCGGCGGTGACGTACCTTCCGTGGGCGCGATCGTCGAACGCGGCCCGAAGGTGCATCTCGGCGACGTCACGGATGTCGACCATGCCCATCGGGATGTCGGGGACGCCGCGCCGCAGACGACCGTCGCCGAACGCCCGCATGAGTTCGATCGACTCCGCCGGAGCGTGCGGGTTGACCGCCGGTCCCAGCACCAGACAGGGATTCACCGCCACGAGACGCCAGCGATCCTGCCCTTCGGCGATCCGCCACGCCTCGCGTTCGGCCAGCGTCTTGGCGTAGTGGTACGGCTTGTGATCGAGCGTCGAGGTCGTGTTCCAGACGGTTTCGTCGAAGACGCCGCGCGGCGTGTCCTTCCGGTCGGTGCAGTCGCCCCAGATCGCGGCGGTGCTGCTGGTGAGCACCACCCGTTCGACGGAAGGCGTCTCGTTCGCCTGTCCCAGGACGTTGCGGACGCCGTGCAGCGCGGGTTCGACGAGATCGCGTAGCGGATCGTCCGTCTGTGAGATCACGGGCGACGCCGTGTGCAGGACGACGCGGCAGCCGGCCATCGCCTCCGCGTAGGTCCCGGGCTCCAGCAGGTTTGACGCGAAGTAGCGAATGGCGCCGGGAGCATCGGCGGCGAGCGCGTCGAGGGGGTCGATCTTGTCGCGGTTCGATGGATCACGCACCGCGGCGTGAACGGTGCAGCCGGCGTCGAGCAGCCGCCTTACGATCTCTCCGGCGACGTAGCCGGTGGCGCCGGTGACGAGAACGGGATGCGTGGGGTCGATCGTCACGGTCATGTCGAGCGATCCGTGCGTCCGAGACGCCAGGGCAGAAGGAGCGCGGCGAAGATCAGGATTTCTCCCGCGACAACCACGGGAATCCGCCACGGCCACGGCCCGAGCAGCCGCGCCGGTCCGTCGCCGGGTCCGACGTACCCGTAGTCGGCGGGGAGCGTCGCGTTGAGCGGAGTGATGAGCACGGCGTACAGGATCGCGGCCAGCGAGGCGAAGCGGAAGTCGCGCCAGTCCGGTCGCCAGTCGTGGACGAGCGGCAGGTAGAGGGCCGCGGCGACGATCTGGAGATGCACCGTCCAGAACAGCCAGAAGTACCACGTGGCGGGCCCGTGCGTGACGACCGGCCAGAGGAACGCCCAGCCGGACAGCCCGAGTCCCCAGAAGAACGTCAGCGCCCGCGCCCAGCGGCCGCGGGCGGTCGGCCACAGCAGGGCCGCGGCGGCGCACCAGGGGATCAGATCGCACACATGAATCGGCAGGCTCTGGGCTGCGTCATACCGCGCCGGGGCGAGCCAGTAGATGTTGCTGACGATCTGCGCGCCGACGATCCCGATCGCCCCGATCACCCGCAGCCGATGCTCCGCCCCGGGACGATCGCGCCGCCACCGTCGTCCGGTGCGGAGGAGCCACGCGACCAGTGCGACAGCCACGACCACCACGGCGACGTGGATCAGCGTGAACGGCTCGAAGGCGGCGAGGCCCTGCGGGGGCGCGGCGGCGATCATGCAGGTCAGTGTAATGCCCGCGCGACGATCCGCCCGCCCGGTATACTTCGCCTTCACGCCGTCGCATCCGACGGCGGATGGGCCCGGAGTGGATGGATGGTTGAACTGCTGACGCTTTCAAGTCTCGCAGCGCTGGCGACGCTCGCCGCGCTCGAGATCGTGCTCGGGATCGACAACCTCGTCGTGATCTCGATCATCTCGTCGAAACTGCCGGAAGAGGAGCAGTCGCGGGCGCGGCGGATCGGTCTGATCCTCGCCGCGCTCGGTCGCGTGGTGCTTCTCTTCGCGATCACGTGGGTGATCAGCCTCGAATCCACGGTGCTCTTCGAGTTGCCGTTCGGGGGGCACGGGGCGGAGGACGCCGCGGCCGGGGCGGAGTCGAGCGGAACCGCCTTCAGCGTCAAGGACCTCATCCTTGTCGTGGGCGGATTCTTCCTCGTCGCCAAGGGCACCTGGGAGATCCACCACAACCTCGAGGGCGACCTGGCGAAGGGCGGCGGGGCGGGACGCGCGGCGACGGGGTTCGGCGTCGCCATCGCGCAGATCTTCGCCATGGACATGATCTTCTCGATCGACTCCGTCCTGACCGCGGTCGGCATGGTCCGGCCCGAGGACTACAGCGCGTTCTGGCCGCCGCTCACGATCATGATCACCGCCGTGCTGCTCGCGATCATCGTCATGATCATCTTTGCGGATCCTGTCGGCGACTTCGTGGCCAGACATCCCACGGTCAAGATGCTCGCCCTCGCCTTCATGCTGATGATCGGGATCGTGCTGGTCGCGGAGGGTCTGCACCAGCACATTCCGCGCGGCTACATCTACTTCGGCATGGCGTTCTCCCTGTTCGTCGAGATGCTGAATCTGCGGGCGAAGAAGGCTCGCGCCGCCAGGAAGGGCGCCGCCACGTGACCCGCGACGCCGAAGCTTGGAGCCTGACCGACGCCCTTGATCTCGTCGAGGTTCAGGAACAGCACCGACCAATCGAGAATCACGTCCCGCCCGGACCGGACGCGGACGACGCGGTGCGACGCGGCTACTTCGCCTCGCCGAAGTACCCGTACGCCGAGCGAATGCCCATCCGCACCTACTACCGTGAGAAGTACGACATTCAGGTCGAACTCGTGAAACTGCAGAACTGGGTGAAGGACGTCGGCGCGAAGGTGCTGATCCTGATGGAAGGGCGCGACGCGGCGGGCAAGGGAAGCACGATCAAGCGGTTCCTCGAGTATCTCAATCCCCGGGGGGCCGCCGTCGTCGCGCTCGACAAGCCCACCGAACGCGAACGCTCGCAATGGTACTTTCAGCGCTATGTCCAGCATCTGCCGTCCGGCGGCGAGATCGTGCTCTTCGACCGCTCCTGGTACAACCGCGCGGGCGTCGAACGCGTGATGCGCTTCTGCACCGACGAGGAGTACGAGAACTTCCTGCACCAGGCGCCGCGCTTCGAGGCGATGCTCCGGGCGGACGGCGTGCACCTGTTCAAGTTCTACCTGTCGATCAGCAAGCAGGAGCAGGCGAAGCGGTTCGAGGAACGGCGCGAGAACCCGCTGAAGCGATGGAAGCTCAGCCCGATCGACATCGAGGCCCAGGCCCGCTGGAACGACTACTCGGAGGCGAAGGATCGCGCGCTGCGCGACACCGATACGCCCGACGCGCCGTGGACGCTGGTGAAGGCCGACGACAAGCTGCGGGCGCGGGTGGAGACCATGCGCACCGTGCTGGCCGCGCTCGAGTACACGGGAAAAGACCCGTCCGTCGCCCGCGATCCTGATCCCTGGATTGTCGCGCCGGCCCGGCTGGTGTACGGGGGATCCGATCAGGCCGCTTCGGCGCCGTAGGCGCCCGCGAGACGATCACGAAACGTTCTGACGTAGTGACTCGCCCCGTGGTCGCCGAGAGCGTGCAGGCCGAGCTTGTGCACCAGCGGCAACTCTCGAACGACCGATGTCAGGAGCCAGGATGCTCCGAGCAGAAACAGGCAAAGCCAGGCAAAGAGCCGCAACCAGAGATACATCGCGGCCACAAACGGCATCGGCCCCACCGTGCGATCAATCAACAAGACAAGCAGTGCGGAGAGCATGACCGCTCCGATCGGGATCATCCAGAGACCATGCCAGATTCCGATCACGTGGCTCAGCCACTCCAGTCGCGTTGAGGCCGAGGCCTTCGGCGTGACCCACAGGTCGCGTTTCTTCTTTCTGAACCAGTATTCCCCTCCCACGTGACGGTATCGAAACAGCACCGGCGGCACGCGTGGCACAGCATCGGACTCGTGGACGAATCGCACGATCTCCACCTCTTCGGCAAGCCGCTTGGCGAACTTCGGCGCGCCGACCCGGGGACACCCGATCGTATAGACCGTCGCCGGAGTCGGAAGCGCGGGGTCCGCGCGCATCTTTCCCGCCGCCAGGATCGCCAACGCTCCGCCGAGACTGTGACCGGTCACGACCCATTTCGCTTCCGGGTACTTCGAATGCGTTTCGAGAACGGCTGCTCTCGCATTCGTCCATACGTCGTCCGCGGGCGCCTCAGGATCGGACTCCGCCCAGATCGCCCGAAACGCGCCGGCAAAACCACGGTGCACCCATTCGCCGTCCGTCCATTCGATCTTCCGGCACTTGACATCGCTCAGCAGGTCGGTGCTCTCTTCCGTACCGCGAAACGCCAGCACACAGATAGACGCGCCCCAATTCAGATGGCACGCCACATACCCCTGGGTGCCGCACCGGTCGAAGAATCGCACGTCGCAGAATCCTCCGCCCTCGAGCATCTTCCGGGCTTCGGGGGGCGACTGGTACGCGGCGTCTGAACAGACGGCCATCCAGAGACCATTCCCGAGCACCTGACGTTCATCCTGCGGCCTCACACAGAAAGGCGGTGCGGACATCTCCCCCAGCGTCGCATCCCGAGCACGCAGCACAACCACGTTGCCTGCACCCTCCATTCGCAGTCTCCTTCCCTCATCTACGCCCTTCTGGCTCCCCATCTGACACGGCAATCATACAACAACCCCCCGTCGACCAGCGCCGCATGAACTCCTCGCGCGGCACGATGTGATGCCGCGCCAGCTCCGCCGCGACCAGCACCGCGGACCCATCGTCCTTCACGCCGCTGACGACGCCCCAGTGCATGACCGTCGCCGTCGGAATGCGTCGCGTGATCGTCCGCACCTGCGGCGACACGTCGAACATCACCAGCAGCGGCCGCCCCTCCTGCACGGCGGTCTCGAGCATCGACCAGTCGCCGGCGTGAATCGTCGCTTCGCGCCCGCGCCGACGCGCTTCGAGCAGGAGATCGACCGGCGTGGCGCCGATGTCGCGCCACGGCAACTCCGCTGCGAGGACATCGGCGTCGGCGCCGGGGTCGTCGAACGCCAGCACCGCCGCGAGCGCCTGCGCGCCGCACCCGGAGACGCCGGCCACGGGCGGCGCATCGATGTTCCGGATGAGCCGCCAACGTTCGCTGGCGACAAGCTCGGCCTCCGGCGCGCTCCGCATCAGCGGCGATGCGCATCCGGACAGCAGCACAATCGCGTGGACGACGACCCCGACCCTGAGAAGCCGCGCGATCGCGTTCACAGCGAACCCGAGCTGCTCGCGTTGCCGAAGATCGCCCAGGCGATCAACCCGGCGAAGATCAGACCCCAGATGAGAAACGCGGTCTGCTTCTGACTCAGATCACCCGCCCGTTGCAGCATCTCCGGATGCGCGGCGAGCACGGCGAGATCCGCCGGCGTCATCTGCATCACCAGCAGACGCGCCTCCGGCGTCGAATAACCAAGGCCGGTGAGCTGGGCCGTCACCGCCTCCTGCGCGCCGCCGCTTGCCGACGCCCGCTGCAGCATGGCCGGATGCGCGCCGAGCACCGCGACGTCCGCGTCCGACAGGGCGGCCGCATCCGTCGCCGCGTCGCGGGGCGTCTCCCCGAGCGCAAGCAGATCCGCCCCGATCTCCAGACGCGCCGCCGCCGTTGATGAAGATGCAGCCGTCGAAGCCTCCGCGACGTCGACGCTCCGGTGGGCGGCGATGACGGGCAGCCCCATGGCGGTGGGCGACAGCAGACTGACCATGGCGATGACAGCAACGACACGACGGAACGATGGCGACATGGCGAACTCCACAAAGGGCGCTCGTGCATCGTACTCGTCCCCGCCGCGCTTGTGTCAGGCAAACCTCAGGGGGGCGTCCGCCGGCGTTGTCCGACCGCTCAGTACGAATCCGCTCGTCATTGTCGTCGCGCGCGAGTCACGCCGCCCGCGGTCCCGCAGGACCGACCCGCCCCGACGAGCCATCGCATGACAAACGCCCCCACCGAAGCAGGGGCGCTCGCATGCGATCAACCGTTAATCCTGCGGCCGGGCCCGATCAGGCCGCGTACCGTTGCTCGTCGGCGGGCGCGGCGCCGCTCGCGGCGAGCAGCATCTGCAGTTGCTGCTCCGCGAACTGTTCCCGACGGCGACGCTGTGCACGCAAGGCATACACCCAGCCGCCGCCGAGACCGAGGAAGAACAGGCCGCTGATGACGCCGACCTTCGCGGCGGAAGCGGTGTTACTGTTGATGTCCGCCCCGGTCAGCGCCGAATCAAGGATCACCAGCCGGTTGGGCAGATCGCGGATGACCCGATTCGCGCCCGGCACGTACGACGCGAGGGCGGACTCCGCCACCCCGTCAATCCGCGCGCCGAGCTTGCCGCGTTCCTCGGCGTGGAAGCGCACGAGCACGCCGTCATCGGACCCTTCGAGGGGCGCATACGCGGCGCCGTTGTAGGGCGACGGCGTCCCCGCCTGCGAGATCAGCGTGAGCGCCCGCGACTCGGTCGGCACGCCGTTCATCCGGTAAAGGTTGAGGATCTCCTCCATTCCCTTTTCCAGATTGATGTTCTTGTCCACGCTGTCGCCGCGACACACCTTCCCCCAGAAGTGCGTGGAGGTCAGCCACGCCTGGTAGTCGGGATCCTGCTCGCTGCGGAAACTCGGGGACACGACAAACAACCGGCCCGGCCCCGTGGCGGCGGTGGCGATGCAGCGGATCCGTTGGAGATCGCCTTCTTCGAACGACTCGCCGGACTGGACGAGCACTTCCTCGACGATCACCCGCATCGGGAACAACGCGCCGTGATACTCAACGACGGAGCCGTTGAGTTCGCTCGCGGTGGCCCATTCGGAGGCGCCGGGATCGGGCAGGTCGTAGACGAGGTCGGTCGGCAGCGTCGTCGTCGCCGGCTCGCGCAGACCCGTTTCGTACACCGCACGATCGAAGTCCACCGCGCCGCTCACTTCGATGTAGCGTCGTCCCGACGCACTCGAAAGCGAGGCTGCGTTCGACGGCGTCATCGGTTCGGCGACTTCGCTCACCCGTTCTCCATTGATCGCCTCGTTGATCCCGCCAAAGAGCAGGAAGCCGCCGAGTCCGATCATCCCCCACCGAAACAGAAAGCTCATCAGCCGTCCTCCCGAGCGCGGGATCGAGAATCACTCCTGTGGACCCGCCACGCTCGCCGGGCCCCGGACGCGGATGCATCGACGGGATCCGTCGGCGGGTTCATCACGTGTCGGGAGGCCGGGCGTCAGGGGTTGGGCTGAACAGGTCAGGCGAGGTTGCGTTTGCGTCGTACGTCTGCGACGCATCGTTCTCGGCCGGCGGCTCCGTCGGATTCGCTGTTATCGGCCCGCGCCCAAAAAGAGCCGGCCCCCGGCGTTAACCGAGGGCCGACTGAGGCAGAGTGTGTAGTCCGGATGACTCCGACAGGGAGGCAGAGAAAACCACGAGCCCGGCGCCCATGCCCCATGAATGAATCCGGGCCCGTGGCGAACACACAGATCGCGGCGCGACGCCGCGCGAATGGTCTTACGGCGCTCGAGCGCCGATGGCGTCGCCGTTGCGCGGGCTGGCCGTGGGGGCCGGCGCCAGCCGTTCGCGCAACGACGAGAAGCGAGGGTCATCGTGCAAAGGAGCGAGGTCGGGATCGACAAGCAGCAGATCCGTCTGCTCGAAGCCCGCGTCGAGCGCCTGTTCGAGCCGGGCGAACGCTTCCTCCGCATCGCCCCGGGCCGCGCTCACACAGGCGAGGTTGTACAGCGCGATGTCGCGCCGACGGCCGATCTCCAGCATGCGTTGGAACGCCGCCTCCGCCTCGTCGAGCTTGTGGAGCCGCAACGCCGCGAAGCCGTGCTGCAGGTGGGCGCCCGTCGAGTCCGGGTCGTCGGCGATCCGGGCCTTCGCCTCGTCGTACGCCGCGCCCCAGGTCGGCGTCTCGAACAGACGGAGACTCTCATGATCGCCCGCCCGCCGGAGCAGGTCGTTGAACGCGGACTCGCGGCGGATCGACGCGAGGTCCTCGTCCGTGGCCATCAGCATCATGTTGTGGAAGCCGACGGTGATCGCCTGATCGAGCCGCTTCAGCGCCAGGTACGGATCGCCCAGTCGCGCCGCCGCGCACGCGAGGTTGTACAACGCCCGCGCATCGCCGCGACTTTCGATCAGTTCGTGTCGCCACGCGCCCTGGGCGTTCCGGTCGTCGCCGAGCTGGCGGTAGGCGAAGCCGAGTCGTCGCCAGTGCTCCGCCGCGGACTCGATATCGAGGGTTGTCCGGTACGCCGCGACCGCATCGGTCCAGCGCTCGTCCTTGAACGCCCGTTCGCCGTCGTTCAGCGCCTGGTCGTATTCGTCGAGGCGACGCAGGAAGGTCATGAACGCGGCGTCATCGGACACGGCCTGGAACTCCGGCGCGCCGCGAATCCGACGGACGCGGGCGTAGCCGTGTTCGACCGCACGATCCAGATGACGGGCGACGGCGGGTCCGTCATGCCGGAGCGCCGCGGCGCGAGCCCGTCCCCACGCGGCTTCGGCCGCGAACCCGTCGATCGACTCGACGGCGGCGAAGGCGCGATCGGCGGCCTCCGCATCGCCGTCGCCGAGAGCGGCCTGTCCGAGGTACATGTTGATGCGCGGGCTGTCGGGCTGGAGGAGGAGCAGCGATTCCGCCGCGCCCATCACCGCGTCCCAGCGCCCTTCGCTGATCGCGCGATTGGCGCGCTGGTGCAGGTCGCCGGCGTACTTCATGTCCTTGCGAACGGTCCCCCAGCGTTCATCGTCATGCAGCGAAACGAGGTCGGGATCGTTCTCGAGCTGTCGAAGATCACGCATGCCCAGACGAACGGCGTCGTCGAGATGAGCGAACGCGGCGTCGGTGCGACCCTCGCGAGCCGCGACGCAGGCGAGGTTGTAGGTCGCCACCGCCGGTCGGAAGCCGAGTCGGGCCTGGGTCTCGAACGCGGGCGCCGCGAGATCCAGTCGACCGGCGCCGATCGCGGTGTAGCCGAGCCAGTGGTGCGCCTCGCCGCAGTCGGGACTGTGGTCCGCCAGACGCTTCGCCGCGGTGAAGACGGCCGACCAGTCCTGCTCCCGCACGGCGGCTCGCATCTGACCGAGGAGCACGGCGTGGGAAAGTTGATGATCAGGCACATCGGCCACGACAAGGCCGGGAGCCGCGGTCTCGTCCACGGGACCGCCGAGCGACCAGCTCGGCAGCACCAGACCGGCGACGAGGACCATCGCGACCAGACCGGCCGGCGTCAGACCGGCGCCCCGCCCGTCGCGCATGATGAGCGAGAGACGTTCTTCGAACAGCGCCGCGTCATCGGTCACGACGGTGAGCGCCAGCGCACCCTGCGGCGGCGGCGTCACGTGACGAACACAGGCGTCGATGAGTGCTTCAGCGTACTCGCGTCGTCGATCGGGTCGGAGACCGACGACCCAGGCGTCGCAGGCGAGTTCCGCCGCCGCCCGAAGCCGCGGGCGCACGACCCAGACGAGCGGGTGGAACCACCACAGGGCCGTGACGAGCAGTTCCAGCCACGCGGTGACGTGATCGCGTCGTCGGAGGTGAGCGAGTTCATGGGCGAGCATCGCCCGCTGGCGCGCTTCCGGCGCCTCAAGCAGGCTCGCCGGCCAGACCAGAGTCGGACGCAGCGACGCCCAGATGAGCGGCGCGGAAAGCGTCGACGTGACGCGAACGCGGGGCGGACGCACGCCGAGTTCCGCGGCGATGGCGGCCACGCGGGTCTCGAGCGCCGCCGGCGCCGGCGCCGCGCGAGCGACCAGCCGGGCCGCGACCCGGGCCCGTCGAACGTGCGTGACGCCGAAGACGACAACGCCGACGCCCCAGATGGTCAGCAGAATCGGCGTCGCCGCGGTCGCGATCGAGGCGACCGTCAGGGACGATGTCTCATTCGGCGCGGGTGTGGTCGACGCGGCTGCGGAGGTGAGGATCTCGTCGTTGCGGATCGGTCCCGCCGCCGTGAGCGTCGCTCGCGGGCCGCGTTGCGTGTCCAGGTTCTCCGTCGCGGCGTCCGGGGCGATGATCGGGGCCGCCGCGGGCGGATCGTCGAGACCGCGGGCCGCGACTTCCGCCTCGTCGCGAGGCGTGGCGCCCAGCTGCCCTTCCGCGTTGCGGATCGCCCTGGGCTTCATGTTCGCGCGCCGCATCGTCGACATGTCCGCGAGCCGACGCTCCACGGTCTTCATCGCGACGGCGTCGAGGGCGACCTGCGGCGACGGCTGCGTGAAATCGTCAATCCACGTGCGCACCGATTCCGGCGGCCAGACGCCGAGTCCGAACGGCGGCGTCACCAGCTTCAGGAGCACCACCACCCACAGCAGGTGCGCGACGGCGGGACGCGGCCGCAGGTATCGGCAGATCAGACCGGCGACGGCGGCGAGCGCGAGAGCAACGACGGCGTTTTCAATCACCCAGACCATCATCGTGCTTCTCTCCACATCACCGGCCGTCCCTCCTCAGACGCTGTCCACATCAGATGCGCCTCAACGCGACTTCTTTCGCGTTCTGCGTCGTCCCGTTTCACGTCCGCCGCGCGCCGACTCCGCCTCCAGTTCGTCGAGCAGCGTGCGCAGCCGTCGGATCTCCCCCGCGGAAAGATCGCGACGCTGAACAAGGTTCAGCACGAGCGGCGTCATTTCGCCGTCGCAGATGCGATCCGCCATTTCGTCGAGTTGATGACTGACGAGACCGTCGCGGCTGACCGACGCTTCGAAGACATGCGTCGTCGCGCTGCGGTCGACCGTCACGTATCCCTTCTCGACGAGACGCTGCAGGAGCGTCTGCACCGTGGTGTACGCAAGATCGCGGCCCCAGCCGACGAGGGTGTCCTGCACCGCTCGCACCGAGGCCGGGCCCGCGTCCCAGAGCACCTTGAGCACTTCGAGTTCCGCATCGCTGATGGGTCGGGGCGTCACGTCGTCGTCACCTCTCGGCTCGGCGGACCGGACATCGGGCCGCGTCACCACAGACGATACTGCCTCCGACACCGTGTAGTTGCACGCGATCACGAAAAATCTCCGACAAAGTGTCGGAGGCGGTTCACGGGGGCGTGCGGGCGGGGATTACTGGGTCTGGGGCCCGTCGGGGAGGGGCGGGGCGTCGACCGGGGCCCAGGTGACCAGACCGTGCCCCAGCACGGTGCCGGTGGCGAAGGCGACATCGACCTGGCTGATCTGGTAGTCGACGAGGGCGGCGATCTCGCGGGTCTGGGCGTCGGCGAGGCTCGCCGCCGCGTCGAGCACGTCGGTGCTCGTCCGCAGTCCGACCTGGAACTGTCGCTGCTCCGCGTCATAGGTGCGGCTGGCGAGGATCGTCGCCTGCCGCGCGGCGAGGATTCGTCGCCAGTTCTGTTCAAGTTGTTCGACTGTGTCGCGCACCTCGACTTCGATCGACTGCTGCCGCTGGTCGCGGGTGGCGAGACGCTGCAGCCGCGCGAGGATGGCCCGTCGGTACTGCGCTTCCCGCGCCTCGTTCCCGAGCGGGATCTCGGCCGACAATCCCAGCGACCAGTCGACGAAGTCGAAGCTCGTCAGCGAATCGAGCGAATCGCCGAGCCGCGAGTCGAGCCCGTTGAAGTTGTAGACGTAATCGAGCGTGACGAGCGGCAGCCGCTGGTTGCGCTGGAGGTCGACGGTGCTGGCGTCGATGGCGAGCTGCAGTTCGAGTTCGAGCATCTCCATGCGGTGGGCGATGGCGAAGTCGACGAGTTCATCCGGCGGCAGGATCAGCCGCACCGGCTCGGGTTCGGACTCCAGTTCGATTCGGAAATCGCCGCCGAGCGGAAGGTCGGGTCGGTTGACGATGCGCCGGAGATCGCGTTCGCGTTGATCGCGGGTGGTGCGGGCGAGAATGATGGCCTCGATGCGGCTGGCCACGCCTGATTCGGCGCGGGTGATCTCGATGGGCGGCGTGTCGCCGGCCTCGACCTTGCGTCGGGCCTGTTGGAGTTGCTCGGAGGCGAGCTGGTACTGCAGCTCCGCGACTTCGAGCTCCTGTTCCGCCGCGTAGACCAGCCAGTACGCGCGGTCCGCGTTGGCGAGCACCCGCATCGCTTCGAGCTTGGTGCGGGCGGAGGAGATCGACGTTTCGTACTGCGCGACGCGGATCGAGTGCGTGTTCGTGCGTACGCCCGCATTGCGAAAGAGCGGCTGGCTGATGGAGAATCGCACGTCGGTGTCGTACGACGGGTTCACCACCGAAAACATGTTGTTCGTCTCCTGCCGACGCACGGGGACGCTGACGTTGATCTGTCCGCCGGTGCGGAGCGGCACCCGCAGACCCACGTCCGTCGAGGTGATGTCGGTCTGCGATCCCTCGGTGGCGAGCACGACCGGACTGTCGATCGAATCCCAACGCACGGAGCCCGTCAGCACCGCCTCGAATTTCGCCTGCTCCGCCTGGAGATCCAGCCGGGCGAGCGTCGGCCGGAAGAGTTCGACCTGCAGGTCGAGATTGTTCTCGAGGGCGGCGGCGCGGACGTCCTCGATCGTCAGTCCCACCGTCCCCGTCGCGGGAGGCTCCGGCGGCAGGCCGAGCATGCCCTCCGTCGCCGCCGCGACGTCCTCGATCGTCAGCACCGGCTCGATCGCGCGATCGCGCAGATCGATCGGCCGGATGTCGAGCAGCCGGTCCGCGCCGTCGAGCAGCGCGGCGTCATCGTAGGACTGGAAGAGCGGGTCGCCGCATCCCCCGAGGACGCCGCTGATGAGCGCGACGGACAGAACGGCGATGAAAGGAAGCGAAGGGGCGACGAGCGGGCGCGATCGGGGCATGGAGTCATTCGTGACGCAGGGCGTCGATGGGGTTGAGCCGGGCGGCCTTGATCGCGGGGAACATCCCGAACACGACGCCGACCGTGGCGCAGAACGCGAAGGACATGGCGACGGCCCAGGTGGGGACATCAGCGCTTTCGAGTCCCGCCTGGGGAATCTTCGTGAGTCCGAATGCGAACAGTTCCCCGATGCCGACGCCGATCACGCCGCCGACGAGGGCGAGCGTGATCGCCTCGAGCAGGAACTGCATGAGGATCGCGAACGGCGTCGCCCCGACGGCCTTGCGCAGACCGATTTCACGGGTGCGCTCCGACACGGAGACAAGCATGATGTTCATGATGCCGATGCCGCCCACGAGCAGACTGATGCCGACGATGCCCGCCGCGATCGCGGTGATCCCCGCCGCGAGCACCTTGAACTGATCGATGAACTCATCGAGCGGCTGCGCCTCGAACGTATCGGGATCGCCGGGTCCGAGACCTCGCATGCGACGGAGGACGAAGCGGACTTCCGCCTGCGCCTCCTCCGCCACCTCCGGCGACTTCAGTCGGGCGAGGATCAGGAAGAAGTGGTCGGGCGGCAGGAGCTTGCGGGCGGTGGAGAACGGGACGAAGAGTTCGACATCGCTGCCGCCAGGTCCGAAGTCCGCTCCGAACATGCCTTCCGGCTTGTTCTCCACGACGCCGACGATCAGAAACCGTCGCCCGTTGAAGAGGAGGTGCGTATTGGTCGGATCGCGATCGAGACGCAGTTTTTCGATGGCGCGATCGTTGACGAGACACACCTGCCGCGCGTTCGATTCGTCGAGCGGGCTGAACGGTCGTCCGGTCAGCACCGCGCGGTTCTCGATCTCGTGCCAGCCGGGCCAGATGCCGGTGACGCTGACGCCGTCGACGCGAAGCGATCCCACTTCCACCGAGCCGCCGAGGCCGGCGACGGGCGTCGCCGTCTTGATGGACGGGCAATGCTCGACGATCGCGTCGAGCTCCGGCTTCTTCATGCGGATTTCCGACCACGGGTACTTGTCGCGGTCGTTGCCGGCGGGTCGGTCGTGGATGATGAACATCTTGCTCGCGCCAATCGACTCGAACTCGCTCAGCACCTTGGTCTTGAGTCCGGTGAGCGCGGCGATGACGCTCGTCACCGACGCCACGCCGATGATGATCCCCAGCGCCGTCAGGATCGCCCGCATCTTGTTGGCCCACAACTGGCCGAGGGCGAGCAGGATCGCCTGCAGATAGAAGAGCGGATTCAGCATCCGGCGCCTCCCGCCGGCGCGAGCCGCGACGCCGCGTCCTGCTGCACCGGACGGTCGCTCTCCACCTCGCCGTCACGAAGACGGATGATGCGATGGCAATGCGCGGCGACCTCGTCCTCATGCGTCACGATGATGATCGTCTGGCCCTCGCGATGGAGCTGTTTGAACAGCCGCAGGATGTCCGCGGTCGTCTGCGAGTCGAGGTTGCCCGTCGGTTCGTCGGCGAGCAGGATCGCCGGCTCATTCATGATCGCCCGCGCGATCGCCACCCGCTGCCGCTGACCGCCCGAGAGCTGGTTGGGACGGTGGGACATCCGATCGCCCAGACCCACGCGATCCAGCGCGGCTCGGGCCCGTCGGAGCCGTCCCCCCCACCGACCACGCGCGTAGAGCAGCGGCATCTCGACGTTCTTGAGCGCGGACGCCCGAGGCAGCAGTTCGAAGGACTGGAAGACGAAGCCGATGTCCTCGTTGCGGACGCGGGCGAGATCCGCCGCGCCGAGCCGGCTGGTGTCGCGTCCGTTGAGCGTATAAGCGCCGGCGGTGGGCTGGTCGAGGCAACCGAGGATGTTCATGAGGGTCGACTTGCCGGATCCGGAGCTGCCCATGATGGCGACGAACTCGTTGACCTCGATGTCGATGTCGACGCCGCGCAACGCGCGCACCCGCTCCACGCCGACCCGGTACGTCTTCTCCAGGCCGCGGGTGCTGATGATGCTCACGCGTCGGCTCCCGCCCGGACGACGGCGTCGGCGTCCGCCGCGCCGGCCGCCGCGTCATCGGCGGCGTCATCCGCCGCGGTCGCCTCGGTCGGGGTCTCGTCCGCGTCGGGCCCGGCGTCTTCCGGGGCGTCGATATCGCTGACGGCGACGTCGTGTTTGAGATCCTCGAGCACCTTGTACGGCCCGATCACGACGACATCGCCCTCGCTCAGGCCCTGCTCGACGAGCGTATGCGTGAGATCGCTGGGGCCGGTGATGACCGGCGTGCAGACGGTCCGGCCGTCGATCACGCGGTAGGCGACGATGGTCGCGCGTTTGCGTCGGTCGATGAGGTCCGATTCCTTGACGGAGGCGGGCAGATCGTCGATGAGACGCTCCACGATCGCCTGGCTTTCGACGATCACGCCCTGATGAGTTTCGATCTCGATGTCGACGTTCGCCGCGAGCCCGGACAGGATCCGCCGCCCCTCGCGATCGATCTCCACCTCGACTTCGAACACGCCGGCGCCGTCGGAGGACGTCGTTCGCTGCAGGGCGATCTGGGTGACGGATCCGGTGAAGACGTCGTCGGGGTAGGCGTTGATGTAGATCTTCGCCCGCTGGGCCGTCTCGACCGCGGCGATGTCGCTCTCCGGCACCTCCGCCTTCACCAGCATCTTCTCGAGATCCGCCACGGTCATGATGACCGACCCCATGTTGTTGAACGTACCGAGGACCTGCTCGCCGACCTCCATGTTGACCTTCGTCACCACCCCCGCCATCGGGGCGGTGATGACCGTGTTGTCCAGGTTGTCCTGCGCCCGCTTGATCTCCGACTCACTGCGGGCGAGCGAACTCTCGAGGGCGGCGATGGTGTGCTCGGACGCTCGCACGCTCGACTCCAGGTCCTGCACCCGCTCCGCCGCGTCGTCGTACGACTTCCGACTGACGTCCCCCGTCTCGAACAGCGACTTCTGGCGTTCGAGCTCCCGTTGCGCAAAGGTCAGGCTGCTGGCGAGGCCCTCGAGCCGGGCCCGCTCCGAGTAGAGCCGGGCCTGCTCGCCGTCCCGCGAGGCGGAGACGGACGCGAGGGCGGATCTGAGGTCGCGATCATCGAGCCGCACGATCACATCGCCGGGTTCGACCTCGTCGCCCTCCCGCACCGGCAGGTCAATGATCCGCGCCGACACCTGGGCCGCAATATCCACCCGCGTCATCGGCTCGACCCGCCCCGGGGCGGAGACGGATTCGGTCAGCGCGCGGTTCCCGACCGTCTGAAGTCGGACTTCGGTGGTCTTCTCGCTGGGGGCGAAGCGGGTCGCCACATCCTGCAGCCACGGGCGCGCGAGCACGACGCCGGCGCCGATGACGACCAGCAACACCACCACGATCACGAGCGCTTTGCGCAATCTGCTGCTCCTCTGCCTCTGCCGCGCCGGCGTCATCGCCGGGCCCCTCCGACTCCGGCTTGTTCCGATTCGGACGCCTGCCGTTGCAGCCTCCAATGCCGAGGCGACGATGGCAAACCCCAATTCTACCCCGAACCGGGATCCATCCCGGTCGATCCGCGCGGCATAATGGCGACATGACCCCCGATCCGCCCCGTGTCGCGCATCCCCATGGCCGCCTTTTCGCCCTGCTCCTCGGTCTGCTGCTCGCCGCGTGGCCGGTGTCGCCGGCCTTCGCCGGGGACCCTGACGACCGGGCGGTCCTCGTCTTCTCGAAGACGGCGGGGTTCCGGCACGCCTCGATCCCCGACGGCGTCGCCGCGCTCCGGCGCCTCGGAGAGCGGCGGGGCTTCCGCGTCGACGCCACCGAGGACAGCGCCTGGTTCACCGACGATCGACTTGCATCGTACGACGCGGTCCTCTTCCTCAGCACCACCGGCGACATTCTCGACGACGACCAGCAGGCCGCCTTCGAACGCTATATCCGGGCCGGCGGCGGCTTTGTCGGCGTCCACGCCGCGGCGGACACCGAGTACGACTGGCCGTGGTTCGGCCGGCTCGTCGGCGCCTACTTCCAGAGCCACCCCGCCATTCAGGAAGCGACGATCCACGTCTGCGATCTCGACGACC
The DNA here is from genome assembly GCA_965227335.1 of Phycisphaerales bacterium. Lineage (GTDB taxonomy): Bacteria > Planctomycetota > Phycisphaerae > Phycisphaerales > SM1A02 > CBDDFV01. The sequence goes on along the minus strand of CBDDFV010000008.1, from coordinate 140,442 downwards.
CCTCCACCCGCCACCTCGACGCGGAATGGGTCCGTCACGATGAGTGGTACGACTATCGCGACAATCCGCGCGGCCGCGTCCATGTCCTCATGACGCTCGACGAATCCACCTACGAGAACGGCCGCATGGGGCATGACCATCCGATCGCCTGGCGACACACGTTCGAGGGCGGCCGGGCGTGGTACACCGGCGGCGGCCACACGAGCGAGAGCTTCGCCGAGCCCGACTTCATGACGCATATCGCGGGCGGCGTCGCGTGGGCCGCGGGCTGGAAGACGATCCCCGACGACGCCGGACCCACCCGCGACGCCTGCTACGAGAAAGTCGTCCTCGACGACTTCGTGAGCGATCCGATGGAGCTCGCGGTCGCGCCGGACGGACGCGTGATCTTCGTCGAACGGGCCGGCATCGTGAAGGTCTGGCGCCCGGCGGACCAGACCACCATCGTGGCCGGGTACATTCCCGTGTTCACCGAACTCGAAGACGGCCTGCTCGGCGTCACGCTGGATCCGGACTTCAGCACGAACGGCTGGATCTACCTCTACTACTCGCCCCCCGGACCGGACCTCAACCGATTGTCGCGCTTCACGATGAACGGCGATCGCCTCCGCCCCGGCTCCGAGGTCGTCCTGCTCGACGTGCCCGTCCAGCGCCTCGAGTGCTGTCACGCCGGCGGGTCGCTCGCCTTCGACGCGGACGGCAATCTCTATCTCTCGACCGGAGACAACACCAGCCCGTTCGCGTCCGACGGCTACAGCCCCATTGACGAACGCGAGGGACGCATGCCGTGGGATGCGCAGAAGGGACCGTCCGATCCCTACGATCTGCGCGGCAAGATCCTCCGGATCACCCCCCGCGCCGACGGCGGCTACGACATCCCCGACGGCAATCTCTTCCCCCCGGACGGATCGCAGGGCGCCCCCGAGGTCTACGTCATGGGCTGCCGCAATCCCTACCGCATCAACATCGATCCAGTCACCGGGGCCCTGCACTGGGGCGAAGTCGGTCCCGACGCGGGCGGACCGAATCCCGCCCGCGGTCCGGCCGGTCATGACGAGTTCAACCGCGCCATGAGCGCCGGCAACTTCGGCTGGCCGTACTTCATCGGGCCGAACCTCCCCTACCGCGATTACGACTTCGAATCGCGTCGCGCGGGCGATGAATTCAACCCCGAGAACCTCGTCAACCGGTCGCCGAACGCGTCGCGCGACGGCGTGGTCCCCCCGCCGCAACCCGCGTGGATCGCCTACCCGTACGCCGCGAGCACGCAGTATCCGGAGCTCGGCAGCGGCGGCCGGTGCGCGATGGGCGGCCCGACCTACCGCCGACCCGAGTCGGCGCACCCGAACGCGCTGCCGGCGTACTACGACGGGATGGTGCTGATCTACGAATGGGCGCGGAACTGGATCCGGGCCGTCCGGCACGATGACGGCGAGATCATGCGGATCGAGCCGTTCCTGGCGTCGATGTCGTTCATTCGTCCGATGGACATGGAGATCGGTCCGGACGGTCGGCTGTACATGATCGAATGGGGCACGGGCTTCGGCGGCGGGAATCCCGACGCGCAGATCGTCCGCATCGACTACCACGCGTCCGGCGTCCTGCCGCCGCACATCGAAATGAACGCCACGCCGCGCACCGGCGCCGCCTCGCTGACCGTAACGCTCGACAGCGCCGGCACGGCGGCGCGAGCGGCTCCCGGGTCCCCGCTCACGTACGCGTGGGACTTCGACGACGACGGCGTTGTCGACTCGACCGACCCGACCGCAACCGCTCGGTACGAGACGCCGGGCGTCTACCAGGCGCGGCTGACGGTCGAGGACGCCGCGGGCGCACGCCGCAGCGCGACCATCCCCGTGATCGTCGGCAACACCGCCCCCGACGTCGCCATCGAGTGGCCCCCCGACGGCGGCGTCGCGGATTTCGGCGAGTGGATCGAAATCCGCGTCCGGGCGGAGGACGCTGAAGACGGCGCGCCGGATCCCGAGACGATCACCGTGCAGCCGTACCTCGGCCATGACACGCACGCCCATCCGTTGCACATCGCGGATGCGACGGCGTTGTACGTCCAGACATCGCTCATCGACGGACACGGCGGCGACGCCGATCTGTTCACGGTGCTCGAGGCCCGCTACGAGGACTCGGGCGCTGCGAGCCTGCCGACGCTGACCGGCCGCAGTCAGGTCATCCTGCAGCCGCGCCGGAAGCAGGCGGAGCATAGCGCGGCCTCGTCGAACGTCCGGCTGGAGAAGTCAAGCGACGGCGACGGCCAGGCGGCGGTCCTGGCGTCCGGCGGCTGGACGTCCTACGCCCCCGTTCACTTCCATGGCGTCGACGCGTTACGTATTCGGGCGGCGGCGAGCGGACCCGGACGGCTGGAGGTCCGCCTCGACGATCCCGATGCCGCGCCGATCGGCGGCGTCGACCTCGCGCCCTCCGGCGGCGTCACGCTGCCCGCCGGTCCGACGCCGTTTCGCGTGGAGTTCTTCGAGAACGGCGGCGGGGCCGGCGTGATCTGGCGGATGATCGCGCCGGGCGGGCCGAAGCAGGTCGTCCCCGCGGATCTGCTCACCGCGGACGGTGCGCCCGGGGTCCGCGTGCGGTTCTTCGATCTCGACAAGCAGAGCCCGAGCGTGTTGCCCGATTTCTCCACGCTGACGTCGTACCAGACGAGCCGCGTGAAGAACATCAATGTCCCGTCGACCGGCGGCGACTTCCTCGACTCCGGCCGCGCCGACACGGTGGCGGCGGTCTTCGAGGGCGAGTTCAACGCCCCCGTCGCCGGGGAGTACATCTTCATGCTGGAATCGGACGACGGCTCGCGACTCTGGCTCGGCGATCGCCTCGCGGTCAACAACGACGGTCTGCACGGGATGAAGGAAGTCGGGCCCGCCCTCCGCTGGACGTCCGTCGATATCCCGACCGCGGAGGGGAGCGGACCCCACACGGTCTACCTGCGGTGGCGCGGGTCGGGCGAGGCGAAGATCAACTGGATCGAATTCGTCGGTCCCGGCGTGGGCGTGAACGAACGGTCGAATCGCGAAGCGGACTGATCGGTGAAGCAACGCCGCGATCTCAGCGATCTCGCGTGGACGATCGAACCGACGACGGGGCCGATCCCGGCGGAAGCGCGGCGGCGTTTCCCATCCGATCCCCGCGGCTGTGCGCATACGGACCTCATCGCGGCGGGCGTCATTCCGCATCCCGATCACGGCGACGGCGAGGCGGCCCAGACGTGGATCGGACGGACCGACTGGCGGGCGTCGTGCACGTTCGACCTCGACGACGAACTTCGAGCCGCCGATCGGATCGACCTCGTCTTCGATGAACTCGACACCGTCGCCGCGGTGACGCTCAACGACGCCGTGGTCGGGCGGGCCGCGAACATGTTCCGGCCGCATCGGTTCGACGTCACGGACGTCGTTCGCGCGGGCGGGAATCAACTGACGGTTGATCTGCGGGGGCCGCTGGCGTTCGCGGAGGCGGAAGCCGCGCGGCTCGGTCCGCGTCCGGTCAACGGCGAATGGGGGCCCTACTCCCACATGCGGAAGAGCGCCAGTTCCTTTGGCTGGGACTGGGGGCCGCGGACGCCGTCGGTCTCGGTCGGCCCCGTGCGGGTCGAGGGTTGGTCGTCGGTGCGGATCATCGCGGTGCGTCCGCTGATCAAGGAGATCGACGCCGCGACGGCGCACGTCGACGTGACCATCGACGTCGATCGGATCGCCCATGTCGCCGACGGACATCTCACCGCGACGCTCTTCACGCCGGACGGCGCCATGGCCGCGACCGGCGGCGCCGTCTGCGATCGCCGGACCTCGGTGATTCCGCTCCGCGTCCTGCGACCGCGCCGGTGGTTCCCGATCGGCGTCGGCGAACAGCCGCGCTACCGATTGCTCGTGTCGCTCCGGATGAACGGCGCGTGGGCGGATCAGTGGTCGGCGAAGATCGGTCTACGCACGGTCGAACTGGATCGGGACGACGGCGCCTTCACCGTGCGGGTCAACGGTCAGCCGACCTTCTGTCGCGGCGCCAACTGGATCCCCCCGACGCTGTTCCCCGGCCGGACGCGAAGCGACCGCGCCCTGTCCCTCATCGACGACGCGGTCGCCGCCAACATGAACATGCTGCGGGTCTGGGGCGGCGGCCGGTACGAGGACGATCGGTTCTACGAACGCTGCGATGAACTCGGGCTGCTCGTCTGGCAGGACGCGATGCTCGCCTGTGCGACGTATCCCGAGGACGATCCGTTCCCCGACGAAATGACCGCCGAACTCGAGCACGCCATGGCCCGTCTCGCTCGCCATCCATCCGTCGTCGTGTGGTGCGGCGGCAACGAGAACATCCTCGCCTACCAGACGTGGGGCTGGCGCGACGAGATGCCGGCCGACCAGCCGTGGGGGCGTCGGTACTTCCTCGAGGACTTTCCCACAATCGCGACCCGCACCGATCCGACCCGGCCGTTCTGGCCGGACAGCCCCTACTCGGGCGATGAATCGATCCACCCCAACGATCCTGAGCGGGGCGATCGGCACACCTGGGATCGTCGCTACGACGAATTCCGCGCGGACGCCACGCGGTTCGCGAGTGAGTTCGGATGCCAGGGGCCGCCCGCGCGCCGGACGCTCGTCGACGCCCTCGGCGACGACGCGCTCGTGCTCGGGCATCCAGCGCTCGCGCTTCGGCAGCGCGGCTGGGGCGGCGACGAGCATCAGTACCGGGAGCTGCCTGAGATTTTCGGCCCCGCGAAAGACTTCGATGCCTGGCACACGCAGGCGCAGTTGTTTCAGGCGCGAACGCTGTGGATGGCGTGCGGTCGGTATCGCATGCTGCAGCCGCGCTGCATGGGCGCGCTGGTCTGGCAGTTGAACGACGTCTGGACGGGACACACATGGTCGCTGACGGATGCGGCGGGCCGTCGCAAGCCGGCGTGGTGGGCCGTCCGCCGCGCGTTCAGCCCCCGGACCGCGTTCTGGCGTCGCGACGACGACGGCCTGCGGCCGGTGCTCGTCAATGACGATCGTTCGACGTGGCGGGCCCGGGTGCGGATGCAACGTTTCGATCTGGACGCCGGCGGGGTGATCACGGACGACGCGTACGACATCACGGTGGCGGCGCGGGACCGCCTGATCGTCGATCGACACGTCGATTCCCCGGACGACCCGCGTCGCTTCCTCGACATCCTCGATGTCGGCGACGCTCGGGACGTCTTCGCCTGGACGCACGATCGTCATCTCATCAATGTCGGATCTGCGCTTCAGGTGACGGATGACGCGGGCGCGACGGTGCTGACCGCACAGACGCTGATCCGCGAACTGATCATTCCCGCGGATGTGGTCACCGACGACGTCCGGTTGACGAACGCGATTCCGCAGGGAGCCACGCTGCTGCCGGGCGAGACGCTGCGTCTGCCGGACGTCGACCCGGCGCTTATCGAGGCGGCGCTGCGGCCCCTCCGGTGCGCCGACACGGTGGTCAGCCCTTGACGCCCCCGCCCGCCGCGCCGCTGACGAACGCCCGCTGCGCGATCAGGAAGATCGCCGCGACCGGAAGTACGGTCAGCACGGTGGCGGCCATCACGAGGTTCCACGGCGTGGCCCCCTGCTGTGACTGGTACATGAACAACCCGAGCGAGAGCGTGAACGTGTCCTGATGATTCAGAAAGATCAGCGGTCCCACGAAGTCGTTCCAGGAGGCGATGAACTGAAAGAGCGCGACGGTCACGAGGGCCGGCTTCGAAAGCGGCAGGATGATGCGCGTGAACACGCCCCAGTGGGAGCAGCCGTCGATCATCGCCGCCTCGTCGAGCCGGCGCGGGATGGTGAGAAAGAACTGCCGGAGCAGGAAGATGCTGAACGCCCCGCCGAACCAGGCCGGAACCCACAGCGGCTTGAACGAGCCGACCCAGCCGATCGACCGGAAGATCAGGTAGAGCGGCGCCATCACGACCGGGAACGGGATCATCAGCGCGGCGAGCACGGTGACGAACACCGCGTTGCGGCCGCGCCATTGCAGCCGGGCGAGTCCGAACGCGACGACGGCGCTCACGAATGTCATCCCGATCACGCTCAGCAGCGCGACGTAGAGCGAGTTGTGCAGGAACAGCGGGAAGTCGGCGAGCGGACTCGTCCACGCGTCGACGGCGTTGTCCGCGGCGGTCGAGGCCACGTCCCGCCAGTAGCCGGGCGTAAACGCTGAGCGGGGCGTGCCGTTTGCATCCGGCATCGGGGGAAGAAGGCCGCCGCGCCCGCCGACGATCTCCGATTCGGGCGTCGACGCCGCCGAGACGATCCACACCAGCGGGCTGACGAACACCACGCCGATCAGCAGCAGCGCCGCCCACCGGCCGATCCGGCCGGCCGGCGTCGGTTGATCGAGGATGGACGGCGGCCGCCTCATGCGTCCGCGCCCCGGTAATAGACGACGCGTCGGGCGATCGCGAACATGCCGAGCGCGATCGCCATCACCGCCGCGAGCTGCAGCGTCGACATCGCACACGCGTACCCCATGCGTCCGTAGATGAACGCATTGTTGTAGAGATACATCGAGTAGAACAGCGTGGCGTTGTCCGGACCGCCCTCGGTCATGATCAGCGGCGCGGCGAAGATCTGGATCGACCAGATCGTCGCCATCAGCACATTGAAGAAGATCGCGGGTGAGATCGACGGCAGGGTGATGTGCCACGTCCGTCGCCACGCGCCCGCTCCGTCAAGGGCCGCCGCTTCGAGTTGGGAAAAGGGCGTCTCCTGCAGCGCGGCGACATTGATCACCACCGCGCCGCCGATCGACCACAGCCCCATGATCACCATCGACCACAACGCGACGTCGGGATCGCCCAGCCAATCGACGCCCGACCCCCCGGCGCTGGCCAGCGTTCGGTTGATCAGCCCCTGCTCACTGTTGAACATCCAGACCCACGCGAGGGCGACGGCGACGATCGGCACGAGCGTGGGGAAGAACACGACGGCGCGCACGATTGACGTCCCGACCCCCGGTCGCGCCAGGAGCAACGCCAGCCCCACCGAGAGGACCGTGCCCGCCCCCACCGCGGCGATCGTGTAGACGATCGTGTTGCGGACCGAGATCCAGAAGACCGAATCGCCCCACAACTCCCGATAGTTCTCGAGTCCGATGAACACGGGGTCGTCGAGCAGCGAGTAGTCAGTGAGGCTGTACCAGAGACTCAGCGCCAGCGGACCCGCGGTGAGGATCAGGAACCCGAGCAACCACGGCAGGGTCCAGGCGCCGCGCCGAAGTGAGACCTCGTGATCACGGCTCATGTCGCCCGCCTCATCGCCGCGCGGCGGTTCATCCGATCGATCATCGCCTGCGCCCGCGCTTCGCCCGTTTCGAGCGTGACGGTCACGGAGGCGCCGTTCCAGATCGCCTCGAAGGTCGACCCGATGAGATCGGCGTACGCCTTCCACACCGGCAGTCGCGGGGCCGTCTGCACGTCCGGACTCTTCACGATCGCATCGAACACATCGACGAAGGGATTCGGGTGATCGCGGGCGAAATCTGCGGAGACCGTCGCGAGAGGCGAGCTCTTGCAGTGCGCGCGGGCGAGCTGCTCCTGGATCGCCGGCGTCTGCATGAACCGGATGAACTCGAGCGACGCCTCCGGGTGACGGACGCCGCGCGGAATGACGAGGACATCCGCCTCCAGCATCCCGGTCGGCGGGCGTCCGGACGTCGTCCGCGGGGCGGGGAAGCACCGGTAGTCCATCTCCGGGCGGGCGCGATCGATGAAGTTCGCCATCCACGGTCCCTGGAGCACGATCGAAAGACGCTCCGCCATGAACGGGTCGCCGGCGGACAGATAACTCCGGGCGAACGCTGTCGCGAACGCTGTCGCCGCGCCCCGACCGTAGCGCTCCGGATATGAGGCGATCCACGTGAACGCCTGCTCGTTCGCCGGCGACGCCAGACCGGCGCGACCGTTCTCGTCGACGAAACGACCGTCGAACAGGCACGACCACGCGTACGGCCACCAGCCGGGAATGTTGGGCATGAAGCCCGCCCGCTCGAGGCGGCCGTCGTCCGCCGCGATCGTCAGTTGTCGGGCCCAGGCGTCGAGTTCATCGACCGTCGCCGGGGGGGCGTCGGGGTCGAGTCCGACCGATCGCGCGTGCGCGGCGTTGAGGTACATTCCCGTCGCATGACAGGTCGCCACCCCCGCCACCTGCCGCCCCTCGTGCGTCAGCATCCGCCAGACCGCCGGGGCGTAATGCCCGGGGTCCAGCGGTCCCGGCCCGAGATCGCCGAACGGAATCACCGCCCCCGCCGACGCGAGCCGCGGAATCGAGTAGTTGAACAGGCCGCACACATCAGGGGGGTCGCCGCCGCCGATCGCCACCATCGCCTTGGCGACGATGTCCGTCACCGGCGTCCGTCGGACCCAGATGCGATCCTGACTCTCATTGAAGGCGTCGACCGCGGCCTGGACGGCGACGCCTTCGCGGCCCGTCCACTTTTCCCAGTACTCGAGAACCGTCCGGCCGGCGGGGATGGCTTCGGCGCGACGCGGACGCACCGGCCACAACGCGAAGCCGACCGCGCCCGCCGCGAGACCGCCGAGCGCAGCGCGTCGGGTCCATTCGATCGGCGTGATCACGGGGCGGGACATGGACGCATCGTACCCCAACCGCGACGACTGCTATCCTCTTCCCCCCATGGCGATCGTCGAACCGCCCCGACTGCTCCCGTTCCTGACCGGCAATGCGCGGCTGCTGTCGTTCGGACTCGCTCTGACCTTCTACTCCAGCTTCGGTCAGACGTTCTTCATCGGCCTGTTCAACGAGCCCGTGCGCGATGCGATCGGCCTGAGCGAGGAGTTTTACGGCGCGCTGTACTCCGGCGCGACGCTCCTCTCCGGCGTGACGATCATTCGCCTCGGCCAGCGCCTCGATGTCGCCGATCTCCGGCGGTACACGCTGCTCACGGTGCTGGGGCTCGCGGCGGCCGCCCTCCTGCTCGGCTTCGCGCAGGGCGTGATCATGGTGGCGATGGCGTTCTACCTGCTCCGTCTCTGCGGACAGGGATTGATGGGACACATCTCGCTCACCACCATGGCGCGGGCGTTCAACAAGCGGCGGGGCGTGGCGTCCAGCATCGCCAGCATGGGCTTTCCGCTCGGCGAGGCCGTGCTGCCGATCATCGCCGTGGCGTCGATGGCCGCGTTCGGCTGGCGCTGGACGTGGATCGGCGCGGCGGCGGTGCTTGTGATCACGACGCTGCCGCTCATCATCTGGCTGCTCACCGGCGATCTGCGGACCGCGCTCGCGCCGCGCGCCGCCGCGAAACACGACGATGGGACGGATGTGGTGGTATCGGGCGCGCGTCGCCGCGACGTGCTGCGCGATCCGAGCTTCTACCTCGTGCTGCCGGCCGTGATCACGCCGGCGTTCGTGATGACGGGGTTCTTCTTCCACCAGGCGACGCTGATTCGCGAGAGCGGATGGTCGACGGAGGTGTTCGCGGCGATGTTCGTGGCGTTCGCCGCGGCGCAGGTCGCGTCCGCCGCGGGGGTCGGCGTCCTGATCGACCGCTTCACGGCCATTCGCATGACCCGGCTCTTTCTCGTCCCGATGTTCGTGGCGATGGCGACCCTGGCGTTCTTCGACTCGTATGCGGCGCTGGCGACGTTCATGATCGCCGCCGGCGTCACCTCGGGGGCGGTCGGCCCCGTGGTCTCCGCGATGTGGGCCGAGGCGTACGGCGTGGCGCATCTCGGAGCGATTCGGGCCCTGGGGCAGGCGTGCATGGTGTTTTCGACCGCGGCCGCCCCCGCGACGCTCGGCGTGCTGATCGGACGCGACGTCCCGATGGCGACCCAGGCCGGCGTGTGCGCCGGCGGCGTCGCGGTCACGACGCTGCTAACGCAGTTCGCGTTTCGAGCGCGGCGCCGAACGGACCCGGCACAAACAAACGCGCCCGAGTGAGATCAGGCGCCAGCCGCACCGTCGCCCCCACGACCAGATCCGCCGTCGGCGCCGCCCGCGCGATGAACGACGCCCCCGACGGCAGGCGCCCCACGATGTCGACCACATCGCCGAGATGCTCGATCACGTCAACCGTCACCGCGAACGCCGCGACGTCGGCGTCATCCGTCATGGCCAGATGGGTCGGCCGGACGCCCAGCACCGCGGGACCGTCCGTGTCGGCGGCGGCGCGGGGCAGCGTGAAGACGCCGTCGTCGCCGTCCGCGGTGAATCGGACGGCGTCCGCGTCCCGTTCGATCGCGCCCTCGACGAAGTTCATCGGCGGCGCGCCGATGAAACCCGCGACGAACCGATTCGCGGGATGGCGATATACCTCGAGCGGCGGCGCGTACTGCTGGAGCCGGCCGTCGCACATGACCGCCACCCGATCCCCGAGCGTCATCGCCTCTTCCTGGTCGTGCGTCACGTAGATCGTCGTGGTCTGCAGCCGGCGGTGCAGCGCCTTCAACTCCGCCCGGGTCGTGACGCGGAGCCGGGCGTCCAGATTGGAGAGCGGTTCGTCGAACAGGAACGCCGCGGGTTCGCGCACAATCGCCCGACCGAGCGCCACCCGCTGCTGCTGACCGCCGGACAGCGCCCGCGGCTTGCGATCGAGCAGCGCCTCGATGCCCAGCATGGCGGCGACATCGGCGACCCGGCGTGCAATCTCCTCCTTCGGCGTCTTGCGGAGACGCAGGGCGAAGCTCAGGTTCTTCCGCACGGTCATGTGCGGATAGAGGGCGTAATCCTGGAAGACCATCGCAATGTCGCGGTCGCGCGGGTGGAGGCGGTTCACCACGCGGTCCCCGATCGAGATCGTCCCGTCCGTCACCGTTTCAAGGCCGGCAATCATCCGCAACGTCGTCGACTTGCCGCTGCCCGACGGCCCGACAAGGACGACGAACTCGCCGTCCGACGCGTCGATCGTCACGCCGTCGACCGCGCGAACCCCGCCGGGGTAAGTCTTGGTGACGCTGTCGAGAAGCACCTGCGGCATAACATGAACCGAACAGAGGGTGGGTGACCGTGGGCGGACGAGGATACCGGGAGCGGCCGTTTCCGGCCATCGAGAGCGACAATCCGGGAAATCCTCGCGTTGAGACAGTTTTCCGGGAGACTGAGGGAATGCCGCGCGTCGACGCGTGTCATCGATGACGTCGCGCGGCTGTCCATCGCCGCCGATGGTCAGGAGATACAGATATGAAACGACGCACGTCGCTTGTGATCGCATTCGCGTTGGCCGGGGGTCTTGCCGGGACGGGATCAACCGCCCTCGCCGCATCCCCCTCGCTTCCGGGCGTTCACGCCGCGCTCGGCGCGTCGGTGATCGGACAGCGTCGCGGGGACGACACCGCCCGCCAGCGCGCCGAAGCCCAACGTCGCGCGCAGGAGGCTCGGCAACGCGCGGAGGCTCAACGCCGCGCACAGGAGGCCCGCCAGCGGGCGGAAGCCCAGCGGCGTGCGCAGGAGGCCCGTCAGCGGGCGGACGCCCAGCGGCGTGCGCAGGAGGCCCGTCAGCGGGCGGACGCCCAGCGCCGGGCGCAGGAGGCCCGTCAGCGGGCGGACGCCCAGCGCCGTGCGCAGGAGGCCCGTCAGCGAGCGGACGCCCAGCGTCGCGCGCAGGAATCTCGCCAGCGAGCGGACGCCCAGCGTCGCGCCCAGGAATCTCGCCAGCGAGCGGACGCCCAGCGTCGCGCGCAGGAATCTCGCCAGCGGGCGGACGCCCAGCGTCGCGCCCAGGAATCTCGCCAGCGGGCGGACGCCCAGCGTCGTGCTCAGGAGACGCAACGGTCATCTGACAACCGCCGATCCCCCGGGGTCCAGCGTCCGACCGGCCGCGATGATCTGCGGCGGGGCGGATCGAGCGATGGACAGCGCCGGGACATCCGCCGTCCGTCCACCATCGATCTCCAGAACGACCGGGCGCGGCGGGCCGAGGAGTACCGCCGCCAGTTGCAACTCGAACACCTGCGCCGCCGCCTCGAAACGGAGCAGAACGCGGCTCAGAACAACCGCGGCGCCAAGGGTCCCTCGGCGCCGCCGACCCTGATTTATCGCCGGGGCGAGGCGCCTTCGCGCGATCGCGATGTCGTCAACGCGCCGCTCGGCACGAACGGCGGCGGCGTCGAGCCGCTCTTCGGCAAGGGTCTGTCCGATGACGCGCTGGGCGATCTCAACGACGAACGGCGTCGACGACGCATGCAGCAGCAGTTGGGCGGCGCGCCGATCAACGGCGGCGTCGGGACGGGCGTCGGCGTTCCTCCGATCGCCGGCGGCGACGATCCCATCTACGATCCGCCGCCGCCCGGACCGAGCGAAGGCGGACTGATCTACGAGTACGAAGACGACGAAGCTGTCTACATCTACAACAACGAGTACTACTACGACGAGTATCACCACCACGACCACCATTACCACGGCTCGTCCGGCTGGTCGGGTTGGGGATGGCCGTGCAATGACTGGTACGGGTACGGCAGCGGCTGGTCGTTCAGCTTCGGGTATTCAAGCAGCCACTGGGGCTTCTCCTTCGGGTACTCCAGCTACAAACCGTATCACCACCATCACTCGCATCACCACCACCATCACTGGAAGCCGTCGTGGTCCTGCTGGTCGGGCTACAAGCCGTACTACTGGCACACCCCGATCAAGGTGTATCACTACACGACGCCGGTCGTCTACTGGCCAAAGACGACGTACGTGTCGTACAGCGGGTACTCGCCGTCGTCGTCGACAGCGCTGATCTACGACACGCCGCCGCTGCCCGATATCAATGACGGCTGGGAGGCGCTGCGGTTCGGCCAGTTGGAGCAGGCGTTCGCGGTGTTCGACGATCTCACGTACGTGCAGCCGACCGCCGCCGCGCCGCGGATCGGCCTGAGCCTGACGAAGGCGTTGCAGCTTGATCACGACGGGGCGGTGCTGGAGATGCGTCGGGCGTTCACCGACGACCCGACCGCCGCGTACCTCGTCCCCGGCGACACGCGGATGAAGGACGTGATCGCGGTCGCGGTGGAGCGGTACGTCACCCAGGTGCGGATCGACCGCAGCGATGTCGATGCGCTCTTCATGATCGGGGCGTTGCGACTGCTGCGGCAGGAGTTCCCGGACGGCTACTACGCCGTCGACGCCGCGATCCGCTCCGGCGACGAGCATGTCAGCGCGTACAACCTGCGGACCGAGCTGGACAAGGCCATGTTCAACCAGTTCTGACGCGGCTTCGGGACGCGGCCTGATCGGGCGCATTCGCCTTCCGGCTGGAATTCTGAGACGCTGTCTCCCAAGGACGTCTCAGATGCGGCGTATCTTCGCCGATGCGCCGGACAGGAGGACCGCCCATGCCCGTGCGCCCCGACTCTCAGCGCTCAATCCCGTCGCGATCGATCCCGGCCCGATCGATCCCGGCCCGATCGATCCCGACGCGAACCATGCTGCTCGCCGTCGGCGCGAGCCTGACGCTCGCCGCCGCCGCGCCGACCGACGCCCGACCGTCATCCGATCCGAATCCCCCCGCCCTCCGCGCCGTCATCCATGACGGGGCGGAGGTTGTTCAGTCCTTCCGCGTGTTCCTCGACGAGATCGGGTACGCGGACTCGGCGCTGCGCAACGCCATCGAATCGGACAACGCCGAATTCAACCAGGCGCTCTTCGCCTTCGACGCGATCGCACGAGGCGCCGGCCTGACGCCATGGGAGGCCGTCGGCGTGCTCACGGGGCGACGCATCGATCTGACCATGGATATCCCCGCTGACGGCGGATCACCCGCGTTCGTGGCGGTCGTCCATCTGGACGAGACGGACGCGGCGGACCGACTGCTCCTCCAGGTGCACCAGTTGGTCGGCGTCGCGAATCGACGCGGACGTCTCAATCCGGCTGTCGTGCGCACGATCGACGAGGTCGACTTCATTCCCATCGGAGAGGACGGCGTCCTGCAGGGACGGATTGACCGGCGGCTGATCATCGGGAATGACACCCCGGGCATCCGGCGCGCGATCGCGAACCAGGCGGACGCCCCGCCGGCCGCGTCGCCCGACCTCGTGGCGACGCTCGACGTCGACCTGCGGGTGGTTCGCGCCGCCACGGGCGCTGACTTCGACGACCGGGACGGCGATCCGCTCGGTGTCATGATCGTCGGCGGCTGGCGTCGCATGCTGCAGCAGGCGGACCACGCGACGCTCACGCTGACCCGGGTCGATCGCGGCGTGCGCATCTCATCGAACATCGAACACGCGGGACCATGGCCGGCGTCGCACCGGGGGTTCCTCGCCCCCGCCGCGCCGTCGCGCACCTGGACGACCGCGTCGATGCCGGACATCGTGGGGGAGATCGCGATCCGGCGCGACTGGGCGTCGTTGTTCTCGGAGCGCGAGATGCTGATGTCGCTCCCCGCCGCGAGCCAGCTCACCGGTTTCGCCAGCGGTGCGAGCACGCTCTTCGGACGGCTTGACTTCGTCGACGATCTGCTCGCGAAGGTGGACGGTCCGGTGCGGGTGATCGCCTCGATGCCGCCGGAAGCGTCGGACGACGACCCGACGCCCGTCCCGTTGCTCCCGAGTCTGATGCTGACCGCGCCGCTGCCGGCCGAAGACGCGGCCGAGTTCGCGCTGCGGATCCGCTCCGCCGCGTCCACTGCGATCTCCATCGTCGGCCTCGAGCAGGCGCAGCAGGATCAGCCCGCCCTGCTCCTCGACGTCGATCGCATCGGCGACACCCGCGTCGTACTCGGGACGTACCCTGGCGATGCGCGGCCGGAGCTGCCGGGCGTCCAGTTCAACTTCGAGCCGGCCGTCGCTTACGCGGGTTCCGATCTCTTCATCGCCTCGAACCCGACCATCTTCCGTCACGCGCTGACCGCCGCCGGGGCGGACGACGCCCGGGACATCCCGGGCGACGCCGCGTGGGTCGACGTGGATCGACTCGCCGATCTCTTCCGCCTCAACCGCGACTCGCTCATCATGAACCGCATGCTCCAGGAGAACGAGACGCGCGACGAGGCCATCGCGTTCACCGAGTTGCTCGACGCCATGCTGCGCCCGTTCGACCGCCTTGATGCGACGGTCGTGACGAATGATGCGTCGATGACGGTCGAGATCACCGCCACGTTCGACGGCGAGTCGCTTCGTCCGGAGACGACGCGGTGATCGGCGATCCTCTGGCGCCGTGGACGCCTCCTGACGCCGGCTGGACCCGGGCGGACGTGCAGCATCTGCTCCGCCGGACGGGCTTCGACCCGGGTCCGGATGAGGTTCGCGCCGCGCTCGCCTCGTCGCCGGACGCCGTGATCGCCGCGCGTCTTGATCCGGAGTCGACGCAGGATTCGGAACGAGCGAGGAATCTCGACGTCCTCGGTCCACGGATCGCCGCGCAGAACAACATCGCCGATCTGCGCGGCTGGTGGGTGCAGCGGATGCGCTGGACCGACCGACCGCTCCACGCCCGGATGGCGATGTTCTGGCACGATCACTTCGCCACGAGCTTCTCGAAAGTGGAGCGGGCGCCGTTGATGCTCGAGCAGCTTCGGCGATTCGAACAACACGCCCTGGGATCATTTCGGGATCTCGTGCTCGCCGTGGCCCGCGACCCTGCGATGATCATCTGGCTCGACGGCAACGAGAACATCAAGGGCCGCCCCAACGAGAACTGGGCGCGTGAACTGCTGGAGCTGTTCGCCCTCGGCGTCGGGGCGTACTCGGAGCGCGACATCAAGGCCGCGGCGCGCGCGTTTACGGGGTGGCACCAGCGGAACGGTCGATTCCGATTCGTCGCCCACGCCCACGACGACACGCCGGTCGATCTGCTCGGCGCCCGCGGCGTCCGGGGCGGCGAGGCGGTCATCGACGTTGTTCTGGCCCAGCCCGCCTGCGCCCGCTTCCTGGCGACGAAGCTGTTGCGGGAGTTCGTGACGCCGGATCCCTCGGACGCCCTCATCGAAGCGTTCGCGAGGCGTCTGCGTGTGCATGATCTTCACATCGGACGCGGACTCGGAGAACTCTTCCGCAGCCGCGCGATGTTTGCGTCGGCCCATCGACGCACGCGGATCAAGTCTCCGGCGGAGTTCCTCGTCGGTCTCGCCCGGGTGCTGGAGGTGATGGCCCCGGCCCGGCAGCTCGGCGACGGCGTCGCGGAGATGGGTCAGCGGCTCTTCGAACCCCCCACCGTCGCCGGCTGGGATCACCATCGCGGCTGGCTGAACGCCGCCTCCCTGCTCGTTCGTCTCAACGGCGTCGCGCGGCTGTGCGAATCCGGCCCCGGGGTCGTCGACTTCGACGACTTCGCCGATTCGCTCGCCACCGACGACGTCCCCGCCTCGATGATCGATCTGTTGCTGGACGGCGAAGCGCCGTCGGCGGTGACCGATCGACTCGCGGCCCTGCCCGCCCGCGGATCGGGCGATGCGGCCCGCGAGACGCTGCGCCTGATCGCCTCCAGTCCCGAGTTCCAGTTCGCCTGAGTCTGTCCCTTCCCGAGGATCGCCGCCATGACCAAGCCCGCCCCCTTCACGCCGATGGCCAGCCGCCGCCAGTTTCTGCAGTCCGGAGCGGGCATGGCGACGATTCTCGCCGCGGGTCCGACGCTGCCGGGCTTTCTGCTCCGCAC
This sequence comes from Phycisphaerales bacterium, assembly GCA_965227335.1. Lineage (GTDB taxonomy): Bacteria > Planctomycetota > Phycisphaerae > Phycisphaerales > SM1A02 > CBDDFV01. The sequence goes on along the minus strand of CBDDFV010000008.1, from coordinate 123,871 downwards.
CGCCGCCGCGTCGACGCCGGGACTCGACGCGCCGATTCTCGTCGTGATTCAGCTCAGCGGCGGCAACGACGGACTGAACACGGTGATTCCGGTGCACGACGATCGGTACCACCGGGCGCGTCCGACGCTGTCGATCCGGTCCAACGCCGCGCACGATCTCAACGGCGACCTGTCGCTGCATCCGGAGATGTCGGCGCTGAAGTCGCTGTATGACGATGGTCGGGTGGGCGTGATCACGAATGTCGGGTATCCGAATCCGGATCGCTCCCACTTCCGCTCCATGGACATCTGGCACACGGCGAACACGACGCCGGAGGGCGTCGACCAGGGTTGGCTCGGCCGCGTGGCCGATGCGCACGGCGAGGGTGACGCGCCGTTCGCGCTGCACCTCGACGACACGGCGCTGCCCCTCGCGCTGAGCGGCGCGCGGGCGACGGTGCCTTCGATCCGCGACGTTGCGAACTTCCAGTTGCGTTCGTCAGACGGCGCAGTGCCCGAGATGATCGCCCAGTCCCGACGGAACGCGAGCGAAGATCTCCTCTACGTGCAGCGTCTCGCCGTCTCGAGTTGTCGTCAGGCGACGCGACTCGAGGGCCTGGCGGATGATGACGACGCCGCCGCGTACCCGAACTTCCGGCTCGCCAACCGGCTGCGGCAGATTTCCGGGCTCATCGCCGCGGACTTCGGCGTCCGCGTCTACTACACCTCGATCGGCGGCTTCGACACCCACGCGCGTCAGGCCGCGTCGCACGGCATGCTCCTCCGCGAGCTCAGCGAATCCGTGACGGCGTTCCAGCGCGATCTCGAACGACGGGGCGTGGCGGACCGCGTGCTGACCGTGACCTTCAGCGAGTTCGGACGACGCGTCGACGAGAACGGCAGCCGGGGCACGGACCACGGCGCGGCGGCGCCGATGTTCGTCGTCGGGTCCGCCGCGCGTCCGGGCGTGCACGGCGCTGCTCCGGACCTGGGCGACCTGGACCAGGGCGATGTGAAGCACGACGTCGACTTCCGCTCCGTGTACGCCGACGTGCTCTCTCACTGGCTGCGGGTCGACCACACGAACGTCATCGGTCAGTTCACTCCCTCCGGCGTGCTTCGGACGTGAGTTGACCTGACGGACGGTATAGTGCCGTCCATGAAGAGGACTGACCCGCGATTGCTCGCCGCGGCCCGCGGCGACGCCCCCGCCGACCTGCTGTTCACGAACGCAAAGATCGTCAACGTCTTCACCCGCACGGTGGAGACCGGGGCGATCGGGGTGGTGGAGGATCGCATCGCGTGGGTGGGGCCCGAAGGCGACGCCGGGCGCGTGATCGACCTCGCGGGATCGTACGTGACGCCGGGACTGTTCGATGCGCACATGCACGTGGAGTCGACCATGTCGCCGCCGTCGACGTTCGTGCAGATGGCGGCCCCTCGCGGCACGACGGGCGTGGTCTTCGATCCGCACGAGATCGCCAACGTCTGCGGACTCGCAGGCGTGCGGCACCTGATGGCGGACGCCGTCGGACTGCCGATGCACATCATGTTCGGAGCGTCGTCGTGCGTGCCGTCATCGCCGCTGGAGACCGCCGGCGCCGCGTTGTCGGCGGACGATCTCGCCCCGCTCTTCGACGAGCCGCAGATCGTCGCCCTCGCGGAGATGATGAACTTCCCCGGGGTGGTGCACGGCGATCCCCAGGTGCTGCGAAAGGTCGAACTCGGGCTCCGCCGCGCGATCGTCGACGGACACGCCCCGGGGCTGACCGGACGCGGGTTGCAGGCGTACATTGCGGCGGGCGTCAGTTCGGACCACGAATGCACAACGGCGGCCGAGGCGGCCGAGAAGGTGCGGCTCGGGATGCGTGTCTATCTGCGCGAGGGCAGCGCCGCCCGCAACCTTGAGGCGCTCCTTCCGGCCGTCACGCCGGAGACCGCCGGGCGATTCTGCTTCTGCACGGATGATCGGCATCCCGACGACCTGCTGCGGGACGGACACATGGACCATGTCGTCCGTCGCGCCATCGCGTTGGGGCTCGATCCGATGCTGGCCATCCCCATGGCGTCGCTGCATCCGGCCGAACACTACCGACGGCCCGATCTCGGCGCGATTGCACCGGGACGCGCGGCGGACCTCGTCGTCGTCGACGACCTTCACGCGTTCGAGGTCCGTGAGGTCTGGGTGAACGGGATCCAGGTCGGCGCGGATGGTCGGTACGTCGGTCCGGAGATCGTGCGCGATCGCCGCGCGGCGGAGGCGTTTCACGGGACGGTGCGACTGCCCGAGGCGTTCTCGGCGGCGTCGTTGCGGATCGCCGCGCCCGAGGGACCGCCGCCGCGCGTGCGGGTGATCGAGATGAACCCGCACCAGCTCGTCACGGGGGCGGGGGAAGCGACGGCGCGGGTTCGGGACGGAGCGATCGTCGCGGACATCGAACGGGACCTGCTCAAGCTGGCGGTGATCGAGCGGCATCGCGGCAGCGGCGCGATCGGCCTCGGGATCGTCCACGGTTTCGGGCTGAGGCGCGGCGCGCTGGCGAGCACCGTCGGTCACGATGCGCACAACCTGACCGTGGTCGGCGTGAACGATGACGACATGGCGTTCGCGGCGCAGGCGTTGGAGAAAGCAGGCGGCGGACAGTGCGCGGCGGCGGACGGCGCGGTGCTGGCGTTGTTGCCGCTGCCGATCGCCGGGCTGTTGTCCGAGGAGACGCCGGGCACGCTGGTCGAACAGCAGACGGCCCTGCTCAAGGCGGCGCGGTCATTGGGATTTGACGGTCACGATCCCTTCATGCCCTTGAGTTTCATGCCGTTGCCGGTGATTCCATCGCTCAAGCTCACGGACCTCGGACTGGTCGACGTCGATGCGTTCGCCCCGACGACGTTGCTCATCGACGGAGGTTGAACGGCTGGCGGGTCTGTGAACGCGGTTCCGGTGCGGGATTTTTTCCGTGCGACAGAAATTCAGATCGAACTGAAAAATCCGCCGGAGCGGGGGATTGTCGTGATGTTCGTCGCGGATGACCGTTGACGAGCAGGTTCTCCCGCACGGAATGCGTTCCATGACCACCGCCGCTCCTGAATCTCCCACCACCACCACCTGCATCGCGAATCAGGAGCGTCTGCTTCACCTCGCCGGCGTCTACCGCCAGATCAGCCGGCGTGAACTCGCCCGGGCGCTCGGACGTGATTCGAGCAAACTCGTCCGGGCGACCGGGAATCCAAAGACGGATTACCTCGTCCGCCTCGCGACGCTCCTCGACTGGCCGGTCGGGGACGTCGTGGAGGCCATTCGGGGCGACGTTGACGAAGCAGATGATGCGTCATCGGATCGCGGCCGAAGCGGCATGTCATACCGTGAAGCGAACGAGGCCGCGCTGGCCGCGTATCGCGTCGGCGCGTATGAACGCATGCTGCAATGCGCCCGCCGGATGGCCGCGGCGGCGAAGACGCCCGACGAACGCGCCCGGGCCGCGCTGCGGGAAGCCGGCGGCTGGGACGGACTCGGTCGATACCCGCGTGTGCTCGATGCGGTCCGACGCGGACTCGAGGAGCACGGTTGCGGCGACGACACGCGTCTCCTGCTGCAGGTCAACCTCGCGAACGCCCATTACACATTGTGGCGACCCTTTGAAGCCGCCGGGGCGGCCCGCCAACTGATTGAAGAACTCCGCGCCGTCACCGACGCCGATCCGCGTCCACAGCGGGCCGCGCTCGCGTTCGCTCATTATGTGCTCGGCCACGCGAATCGCCGACTGATCGCCGAGCGTCCGGACGACGTCGACCGGTGGGCGGCTGATGCGGCCCGCGCCCTGGATGAGTCGATGACGCGGTACGAACGTCTGGCCGATGAATTCGACAACGACGCCTGGCGCGGCGTCGCCCACACGTGTCGGGGCGGTCGCCTCGAAATCGACGCCGCCACCGGCGTCATCGTCGCGTCCGACGCGCTCGAGCGTATCGAGGCCGACGTCCGCAAGGCGCTGCACGACGATGGCGACCTGGTCGGCGACCAGCTCGAGTCGCGCGGCTGGTGGTGCATCTTCGGATGCAACATCGCGCTCCGGGCCCTGGAGGGCGCGGAGCTCCAGCAATGGGTGTCCCAGTTCGCGGAGGCCGGACGGACCATCGCCGATCGGCTGAACAACTGGGCGATCCGGGAGAGGGTGTTCACGATGGAGATGCGGCGCCGCGACCGGCTCCGTGAGTTGGCGGGCGTGCCGGTGGAATGGCCGCTCGATTCTGAGGGCGTTCGACTCGTGGTCGGCGCAATGGGGCGTTTCCCGGCGTTTCGCAGTACGGGCTGGCGCATCCTGGAAACCGCGACACTGATCGGGAGCGCGTGAATGTTCATGGATTTCGAACACGTCATGGCTGATGGGCGCGATCGGCGCCCCCTTGTTTCCGGATCGATGGCCCCGGCGCTTCTCGCCGCCGTGTGGGCCGGATCCTTCACCGTCTCAACCTGCGCGGCGCCGTCGCACGCGCATACCGAACAGGGCGCGCCGATTCAGACGACCGCCGCGCCGCTCGAACCCGTGATCCTCGCCCCCGGGCTCGGCGTCCAGACCCTCACCGAGGACATCGACGTCGTCGACTTCGCGATGGGCCACGCCCCCGGTGGATTCGCGCCGGGCGTGTACGCCGTCGTCAGCGACAGCGGCGAACTGCTCCGCATCACGAGCGACGGCGATGTCGAAGTGTTCAGCCAGCTCGGCGGACCGCCGCTCGTGCATCCCATGTTCGGGGCCGAGAATTTCGGCGGCCTCGCGGTGCAGCATCCCGCCGGCGACACCACCGTGCTCGACGCGAACGGTCAGCCGCGCGGCGTCACGAGGACCCCCGTGCCGCGGAACGTCCGGGGCGCGGCGGTCGACACGGCTGGCGACTTCGGCGGCCAGGCGTTCGTCATCGATGCGCCGGGCGTGATCTATCGTTTCGCATCGGAGGGACTCACGCCGATCGGATACGGTCCCGCCGCCGCCGACGCGATGCTCATCGGCGTCGGCCCCGGCTTCGACAGCCACATGTACTTCGCCGACGCCGCGCATTCGATCGTCTGGCGGCGCGCCGCCGACGGGACGATCGTCGCCTGGGCCGATCTCAGCCGACGCGCGATCGCGCCCACCGGCCTGGCGATTGACGCGGACGGCGGGCTGGGGATCCCGTCGATCTTCGTCCTCGACGCGGCGGCCGGATGCATAATCCGGCTCGACGCGAGCGGACGCGTGATCGATGTGGTGCTGACCGGCCTCGTCAATCCCAGCGCCATCACAATTCCGCCGGACGGACCGTTCGCCGGTCAACTGCTCATCGCCGACGCCGGCCGCGTGCTCGTGGTCCATCCGCAGCCGCCGGCGTCTCCCTGACCGAATGCTCATCATCATCGTGCGACGGGGCGCCGACTGCTCATCGACCTCGCCGCCGACCGGCCACGCGTTTCGCCGACCTGGAGGGTCACCACATGCCGCCTGTCGTTCGCTCCAAGACCTGGTCCTTTCCGGAATGGCTCGGACACCTCGCCCATCCTGAACCCGACGCCGACGAGGACGCGACCGCCCCTCCGGATCCGTCCGGGGACGTCGAGGACTTCGTCGAGATCACGACGCACGACGTCGCTTCGGCGACGGCCGGCCTGACGGTCAGCATCCGGGAGATCAACGCGATCCTGCGGGAAGCGCTCACGCCCGCGTCGAACTGACGTCGCCCGCCGGAGGTCGCATCGTCTACACTGCCCGGACCCCGCCGGGCCAGGAGAATACGATGCGACGACACTTGAACACACTGCTGCGGCTGACCGCCGGAATCCTGCTGATTCCCGCCCTCGGCGGCTGCGAGACGATCGACGAACTCGTCAACACGCGAACGCTCCGGCCCGATGCCACGCTCCGCGCGGTCCGCCTGACCAACCTCGCACTCGATCGCGCGGCCCTCGACTTCGATCTCGAAGTCCGCAACCCCTACGACGTGCCGCTCCCCGTCGCTGATATCGAGTACGGACTCGCAAGCACCGGACGGTCGTTCCTCAGCGGCGCGGCGGACATTGACGGGCTCATTCCCGCCCGCGGGACTCGCACGTTCACTCTCCCCGCCGAAGTGGATTTCGCTGAACTCCTCACCGCTCTCCGCGATGTGCGTCCCGGCGGCGTGGTGGCGTACACGGCGGACGTCGCCGCGACGGTGGATGCGCCGGGTCTCGGTCCCATTCGTCTGCCCGTGCAGAAATCCGGCGAACTGCCCGTGCCCGCCCCGCCGCGGGTGAGCGTCGAGTCGATCGACTGGGGCGGTTTCTCGCTGACGGAAGCGTCGGGCGTCATTCGGCTGAACGTCGAGAATCCGAACGCATTCCGGGCGGATCTGCAGACGCTGGACTACCGATTCGCCCTGGCGGGGGCGGACCTCGCCTCGGCGCAGATCGCCTCCGCCGCGTCGCTGCAACCGGGCGGCGCGGCGACGATCGACATTCCGATCTCGTTCTCCCCGGCGAACTTCGGCTCGTCGATCCTGAACATCGTGCAGGGCGAGTCGGCGTCGTACCGGATCGGCGGCGACATGTCGTTCGGCACGCCCTTCGGCCCGATCTCGCTCCCGTTCGAGCGGACGGGAACCGCGCCGATGACCCGTTGAATGTCGTCCGCTAGAATGCGCCGCAATTCAGATCGAAGCCCGGATAGCTCAGTTGGATAGAGCAGCGCTTTCCTAAAGCGCAGGTCGCAGGTTCGAGCCCTGCTCCGGGTGTTTGGGAGTCATGACGTCTGGGTCGGGACTGCGTTTCCGCTCGGCGGCGGTGCGCTGTCCAGCGGCTCGACATCCACTTCCACCCGTTGCGTGCTCTCGGCCCCGCCGAGGAAGACGCCGCGCACGGGGGCGACGTCGGCGTAGTCGCGTCCGACCGCGAGGCGGATGTGATCGACGCCGCAGGCGACGTCATTGGTGGGATCGAGTTCGACCCAGCCGATCTCCGGACCCATGTACGCCGCGAACCAGGCGTGCGACTGATCCGCCCCGACCAGGCGCGGCTGCCCGGGCGGCGGATGCGTTCGCAGGTAGCCGGAGACGTACCGGGCCGGCACGCCGAGCCCGCGGAGGGCGGCGATCGCCACGTGCGCAAAGTCCTGACAGACGCCCCGCCGCAGTTGAAGCGCCTGGCGACTGTCCGTATGCACGTGCGTCGCGCCGGATTCGTAGGCGAAGTCGCGGTGAATCTGCGACATCAGCGCCGTCGCCGCCTCCAGCACCGGACGGCCGCGCGTGAACGCGGTCCGGCCGTACGCGGTCGCCGCCTCGTGACGCTGGACGAGCGTGGCGTCGTACAGGTACGGACAGGCGTCCAGCCAGTTCGGATCGGTCTGCTCGCGGACGCCCGCAACGATCGACTCCCACGGCGGCGTCGCCGCCGCATCGAGCGTCGGCGCCGGCTCCACCGTCGCTTCCGCCCTGACCTCGATCGACAATGTCTCGTGCGCCAGCTCCAGCGAGAACATGTGCACCGTGTTGCCGAACCAGTCCCGCCGCTGCGACGAAATCGTCGGCGTCGGCGCGATCTGCAGCTGCGCCTGACCAACCTGCTGCCGCGGACCCGAGCGCGGCGTCAGGCAGAGCGTGTTGTGACACACCGACACCGGCGCCCCGTACGAGAACGTCGTCGTGTGCCGGATCCGGTACGTGACCGTCATGACCCGCCGCCTTCCCCCGTCGTCTTCACCGCGGTGAACTGCTTCGGAAGCGCGGCGTGGACAAGATACTGCGCCGTCAACGCCCGCTCCACGATCGGACCGTCGGCGTCGAGTCGACCGAGCAACTCGGTCAGCTTCGTGCGCGCGCCGGATTCATCCGCCGCCGCGAACTGCTCCGGATCCGCCAGCCGCACCGCGTCGAGCATGCCGAGCGCGGCCCGCTGGTCGGGTTCGAGCGGCGCGTTCCTTCCGCCCCGCGGAAGATGGTCGAGGTGCTCGTTCACCACCGCGAGCTGGAAGGCGATCGAACGCGGGTTGCTCTCGTCCGTCATGAGCAGGTCGAGGGCCGGCGCCGCAAGGATCTCGGCGAGGTACCGCGAGCGATACGTCATGATTGAATCGCCGACTTCGAGCGCGACCTCCAACAGCGACCGTTCGCCCGCCCGCATCGTCCCGAGCGCGAGCTGCAGCAGCGCCGACATCTGCGTGACACGTTCGAGCCGCCGCCCCATGTCGAGGAACCGCCACGCCAGCGTGCGGGTCATGCTCTCGCTCATGAGACCGGCGAACGCAGACAGATCAAGGACGATGTCGTTCAGCAGCCGCGTCGCATCCATCGGAACGGACGCCGCATCCGCGCGTCGGGTGGCGATGAGCATCGCCCGGTCCGCCCGCAGCAGCACCCGCCACGCATCGATCGAGATTCGATCCCGCACCAGGCGGGCGAGCCGGAGGGCCTCGGCGATATCGCCGGCCAGCCCGCCTTCGCGCGGCGGACCGACGGCGGCGCGGCGCACCCGCCTCGACGCCGCGTCGAACGTCAGCGGAATCTCTCCGCCTTCCACGAGATTGAACATCGTGAGCCAGGGATGGGCGGCGAGGGGAGCGTCGCTCGGGGCCGCCACGGGGGCCGGCGCATCGTCCGCCGCGCGGATGGAAAGCGCCCGCAGCAGCCGCGCCCGATTCTCCGCGGCTTCGACGCGTCGGCCGAGCCAGTACAGGTGTTCAGCGATCCGGGAGGGCAGTTCGACCCCGCCCCGCATGATGAGGACGTGACCGTCGGACGGCGGCGCGACGGCGGGGGCGTCGACGGGACCGTCGGCGAGGACCCAGCAATCCTGCACGGCCCGCGGCGTCTGTTCCGGCGGGGCGTCGGCGTCTCGCACGGTGCGGACGATTCCGCCCGGCATCGTGCGGTGCTGATCGTCGTCAAGCACCGCGAAGGTCCGCAGACTCCACGGCCACGCTTCGAGTCGACCGCCGTTCCAGACCGGCGTGGTCCCCGGCCGGGGGCGCTCCTGTCCCACGTACTGCTCGGGCGCCGCCCTGATCCGGTCGATGAGGTCGGCGCGCTGCTCCCTGGTCAGCCGCCGCGCGTCGACCGCCGGGGCGGACGCGTCGAACGCGGATCGCACATCGAGCGTATCGACATTGGCGAGCACATGATCGAGCGCCGTCGGCTGACCGCACCACCACGCCGGACCGGACGGCAGGTCGAGGTCTTCGCCGAAGTAGAATCGCGACAGCGGGTCGAGGAACGCCGCGAGCGCCGGCGCTTCCGCGAGTTGGGCCCCCAACATGTTCGCGATCGCGACCTGCGACTGCCGCTGCGACTCGACGAGTCCCGCCACGCCGTCGATCGCATCGGGTCGAAGTTCAACGGGATCGCACGCCTCGTCCTCGATGCGCCGGAGCACGACCTCCACGGGCGCAGGGCCGTCGAGCAGTTTGAGCACTGTCTGGCCGCGTCGCGTGGCGAGGTCCTCGCCTTCCGCGAAGGTATAGCCGAGGTAACGGGCCAGGAACTCGTCTTCGAAGCCGCGTTCGGTGTCGAGGCCGCGCCCGAGGACAACGATGCGCGGGTTGCGTCGGTCGCGCGGGGCGAGGTTGCGCAGCGTGCGACGGAGCGTCTCCAGCGATCGCGTCAGCTTGACGACCTGAAGGGTGTTGAACCAGTCGGCGTGGACACGGGCGGACGCGGTGCGGTTTTCGAGGAGGAAACCGAGGCCCGGAGGGGCCTGCGTGAGATCGCGCCAGGCCCACCAGCGTCCGTCCGATCCCCGGGTCACGTCCGCCGCGTACATGTGAATATACCGTTCGCCCCCCGCCGGAAGATCGTGATACGCACGGTGATAATGCGGGTTTGCGAAGAGGATCGCCGGCGGCAGGATCTTGTCGCGGAGGGCCCGTTGCTCGCCGAGGAGGTCGGCGACGAGCGTGTTGAGCAGCCGCGCCCGCTGCTCCAGGGCCGCGGCGAGCGTTGCGAACGACGGCCGTCGGATCTGGAAGGGGATCGGATTGAGCGGCCACGCGCGGGTATCGGTCAGGAGCAGACCGTTGTCCTCGACGATCTGCTCGGTGTGGCGTCGACGGTGTTCGAGCGCGTCCGGCGGCAGCGACCGCAACGCCGGGGCGAGACGCGACCAGTCGTCGGTGACCCGGCCGTCCGCGCCGAGCATCGTGTCCGGCGCATCGGGGCGAACCTGATAGCCGGCGATCAGATCGGCGGACGCCGTCGTCGCAGGCGGCGGACCATGAGGTTGGGGCGCGGCGGTGGTCAAGGATGAGTGTCTCGCACCGCCATGTTATCCGGGCGTCGCCGGCCGACGCAGATCCAGCGTCATCGGAAATCGAGGATTCAGCGCTTCACGCGTGGGATGCAGACGGCCCGGCGTGTGACCGCCGACAAAGAACCGCGCCGCCCGACGCGACTCCGCCTCCAGCGCGTTCACCGGAAAGCGGTCCGCGTTCGACCCCGTCGGGTTCGAGACGTGATACTGGCACGCCCCGATCGAACGCGCCTGCCAGAGATCGACCAGGTCGAACGTCAACGGCGTGTGCACCGGAATCGTCGGATGCAGACAGCGGGGCGGGGCCCACGCCCGGTACCGCACGCCCGCCACGTACTGGCCGTCCACCCCGGTCGGATGCAACGGCGCCCGCCGGCCGTTGCACGCGAGCGCGTACCGGTCCGCGTTCAGCCCGTCCACCCGCACCTGGAGACGCTCGACCGATGAGTCCACCGACCGCGACGTCCCGCCGCCCGCCGGCTCCTCGCCGAGGACATACCACGGCTCCACCGCGTGTCGCAGCTCCACGTCGATCGAACGCTGCGTGAACCCGCCGATCCGCGGAAAACGGAACTCGAAGTGCGGCGCGAACCACGCGGGATCAAGCTCGAGATCGTCGCGTCGCAGATCATCGAGGACGTCGAGCAGATCCTCCCAGAGGAAGTGCGGCAGCATGAACCGATCGTGCAGTGCGACGCCCCAGTTCACCATGCGGGTCGGGTGACCCCCGCCCCGCCAGAAGTGCGCGATCAACGCGCGGACGAGCAGTTGCTGGGTCAGGCTCATGCGAGCGTGCGGCGGCATCTCGAAGCCGCGCAGCTCCACCAGCCCCAGCCGGCCCGTCGCCGAGTCCGGCGAGTACAGCTTGTCGATGCAGATCTCCGCCCGGTGCGTGTTGCCGGTGAGGTCGGTCAGCAGGTGGCGGAAGACGCGGTCGACCAGCCACGGCGGCGGAGCGTCGTCGTGCTGCTCGAGCGTCCGCAACGCGAGTTCGAGCTCGCTCAGCGCATCCGGTCGTCCCTCGTCGACGCGCGGGGCCTGGCTGGTCGGGCCGATGAACCGACTGCTGAACAGGTAGCTCAGCGACGGATGGTTGATCCAGTACGTCAGCATCCGCGCCATCAACTCGGGCCGACGAAGGAAGGGCGATTCGACCGGCGTCGCGGCGCCGAGGACGACGTGGGCGCCGCCGCCCGTCCCGGTGTGCTTGCCGTCAAGGTCGAACTTCTCCGCCGCGAGACGCGTCCGCCGCGCCTCCTCGTAGAGCGTCTCGGTCGTCTGGACGAGATCGTCCCATGATTCCGACGGATGGACGTTCACCTCGATCACGCCGGGGTCGGGCGTGACCTTCAGTTCTCGGAGCCGGGGATCATACGGGGGCGGATACCCCTCGATGAGCACGGGCGTTTCGAGCTCCGCGGCGGTCAGTTCGATGAGACCGACAAGGTCGAGAAAATGTTCGAGGCGGTCGACCGGCGGCATGAACACATGCAGGCGTCCGTCGCGGACTTCGACGCAGAGCGCGGTGCGCACGACGTCAGAGGTCTCGGCCGGCGGCGGTCCGGTCCACGCGGCGGGCGGTTCGAGCGTCGTGGCGACGGGGGCGGATCCGCCGCTCGCCGCGGCGACCGCGGCCGGACGGCGCGCCGCCGCGCCATGACGCTCGATCAGCGGCGCCGGCAGCGGATCGCGGGCGGCCATCGGATCCATCGGCGCGGCGACGGGGCGTTGTCCCTCGGGAATCTCGGTGAGCGACTCGAGCGGCAGCCGCAGTCCCATCGGCGAGTCGCCGGGCAGCAGGAACATGTGTTCGCTGCGGACGGGCCACGGTCCCGTGATCCACGGTCCATCGAGCTCGTCTTTCGGCGCGCCAAGCGGCAGGACCCAGCCGGTCGGCGTATCGAGGCCGCGCTCGAAGATCTCCGCCAGCCGTCGTCGGTCATCTTCCGTCGACGCCTGGCTCGAGCCCGCCTTCACGTTCGGCGGCAGGCGGTTTTCCTTCCACGCCGCGTGCATGGCGTCTTCGTAGGCGGGAACGACGAACGCCTCGTCGACGCCCAGCCGTTCGGCGAGTCGGGTGATGAACGGCGCCGCATCTCCGGGCGCGTGCGGACCGTCCGCGTCGTTGTCCGCGACGAGGGCGGGATCATTCCAGACCGGCTTGCCGTCGCGTCGCCAGTAGCAGGCGAAGGCCCAGCGCGGCAGCGGTTCGCCGGGGTACCACTTGCCCTGTCCGAAGTGCAGCAGGCCGCCGGGCGCGAATCGGTCGCGGAGTCGGCGGACGAGTTCATCCGACATCCGGCGCTTGGTCGCGCCGACGGCGCCGTAGGTCCATTCCTCCCCCTCCATGTCGTCGATCGACACGAACGTCGGCTCCCCGCCCATCGTGAGCCGGACGTCGTCGGCGTCCAGCCGCGCATCGATCTCCCGTCCGCGGGCGACGATTCGCCCCCACTGCTCGTCGGTGTAGGGCTTCGTGACGCGGGGCGTCTCGACGATGCGGTCGACCGCCATCTCGAACGAGAACTCGACCTCCGCCTTGTCGACGCCGCCGGTGATCGGGGCGGCCCCGGCCGGGGCGGGCGTGGCGGCGAGCGGAATGTGGCCTTCGCCGGCGAGCAGCCCGGACGTGGGATCGAGGCCGATCCACCCGGCCCCGGGCAGAAAGACCTCGCACCACGCATGCAGATCCGTGAAGTCCTTCGGCGCGCCCGCCGGCCCCTCCAGCGGCGCGACGTCCGGCTTGAGCTGGATCAGGTACCCGGAGACGAACCGCGCGGCGAGCCCCGCCCGACGCAACGCATGCACGAGCAGCCACGCAGAGTCCCGGCACGAGCCGCGCCCGCGCTCGAGCGTCTGTTCCGGCGTCTGCACGCCCGGTTCCATGCGGATGAGGTAGTCGATCTCCTCCGAAGCGCGCTGGTTGAGGTCGATCAGCCAGTCGACCGTTCGCCCGGCGGACTTCGGCATGGCGGCGACGAATCGATCCAGGCGCGGCGTGGGATCGTCGCCGAGGTCTGTTTCGAGGTACGGCCCGAGTTCCTTGCGCAGCCACGGCGCATAGTCGAACGGGAACGCCTCCGCTTCTGGTTCAACGAAGAAGTCGAAGGGGTTGATGGCGGTGAGGTCGGCGATGAGATCGACCTCGACGCTGAAACGCCGCGTCTTCTCCGGAAAGACCAGGCGGGCCATGAAGTTGCCGAACGGGTCCTGTTGCCAGTTGATGAAGTGATCTTCCGGCGTGACGCGGAGGCTGTACGACAGGACGGGCGTCCGGGCGTGAGGAGCGGGGCGCAGACGAACCAGTTGCGGCCCGAGCGTGACCGGGCGGTCGTAGTCGTAGGCGGTGCGATGGTTCAGTGCGACCTGGATCGCCATGGAGACTCCTCAGCGCGGGTTGGTCCGCAGGGGGCGGCGGAAAGACTCGTTCAGTTCTGCGTCTGCAGTTGCGGGGCCGGAGCGGCGGCGTCGTCCGTTGCATCGGCGGTCCGCGCGTCGGGCGTGGGTTTGATCGCGAAGAACGCCTCGAAGATCGCGTCGCCGACCGCATTGAGACTCATCTGCAGATCATCGACGAATTCGTGCAGACCGCGGTTGATGATCGTGCTCGCGTCGGTGTACGCAAGATCCGCGCAGAGCCGGCCGAGCGTCTGTTCCGCCGGATTGCAGAACTCGCCGATCGGACAGCCCGTGATCGCATGCAGCGAGCGGTTGGCCTCGGAAAGACAGTGGTGCACCGCCCGGGGGAACCGGCGGTTGAGAACCATGAACTCGATGACGTGGGGCACCGTGATCTCGTGGTGGAGCTTGCGGTACATCTCGAAGCCGGAGACCGACCGCAGCAGGCTCCCCCACTGCAACTGGTCGACGGGGGTGTTCACGTCGCCGGCGTTGGGCAGCAGCGTGAAGTACTTGACGTCGAGCAGCCGCGAGATCTGGTCCGCCCGCTCGAGCTGGCGGCCGAGGTTGACGAAGTGCCACCCGTCGTCGCGGGTCATCGTGGCGTCGGTGACGCCGTGGAAGAGGACCGCGTGCTGCATGACCGCGCGGAAGAACTCGCTCGGGGCCCGCCACGGCTGGCCGGCCGCGGTCTCGACCCGGAACCACTGGTAGAAGTTGTTGAGCTCCTCCCACATTTCCGACGCGATCGTCTCGCGGACGGAGCGTCCGTTCTCGCGGGCGATCGTGATCAGCCGCGTCATCGAGCTGTGGTAGTCCTCGCAGAGCACGAGAAACTCGGTGACGGTGCGGGCGTTCGCCTCGGAGAAGTGCTCGAGGAAGAACGCCTCTTCGCCGGTGACGTAGACGAGCGGCAGCCACTGCCGATCCGACACGCCCGGCATGTCGAGCACGAAGTCCTGCGTGACCTCGATGAAGCGGGCGATGTTGTCGACCCGCTCGACATTCCGGGCCATCCAGTAGATGGCTTCAGCAACGCGGCTCAGCATCAGTGATCGCCTCCCGTTTCGCCGTTCACGGCCACCACCCAGGTGTCCTTGCTGCCGCCGCCCTGCGACGAGTTCACGACGAGCGACCCCTTCTTGAGGGCGACCCGGGTCAGTCCGCCGGGCATCACCCAGATGTCCTCGCCGTACAGGATGTACGGACGCAGGTCGACATGGCGCCCCTCGAACCGCGCTTCCGACGAGCCGGCGTCGATGATCGTGGGCGCTCGCGAGAGCGACACCACGGGCTGGGCGATGTAATTGCGGGGCTTCGCCTCGATCTTCGCCGCGAACGCCTCGCGCTCCGCCGCCGTCGAACTCGGACCCATCAGCATGCCGTAGCCGCCCGACTCGTTCGCCGCCTTGACGACGAGCTTGTCGAGATTCGCCAGCACGTACGCACGATCGTCCGGGTTGACGCAGAGATACGTCGGCACGTTCGGGAGGATCGGCTCCTCGTTGAGGTAATACCGAATCGCGTCCGGCACGAAGGCGTACATCACCTTGTCGTCCGCCACCCCGCCGCCCGGCGCGTTCGCCATCGCGACGTTGCCCTCGCGGTACGCGTTCATCAGTCCGGGCACCCCGAGCATCGAGTCCGGCCGGAACGTCTCGGGATCAAGGAAGTCGTCATCAATCCGCCGGTAGATCACGTCGACCTTCTCGAGGCCCTCCGTCGTCCGCATGTAGACGAATCCGTCCTGGGCGACGAGGTCGCGCCCCTCGACGAGCGGGACGCCCATCTGCTGGGCGAGGAATGAATGCTCGTAGTACGCCGAGTTGAAGACGCCCGGCGTCAGCACCACGACCCGCGGATTCGCCACGTGCTCCGGCGCGAGATGAGCCAGCGTGCGGTACAGCCGCGCGGGATAATCGATCACCGGCAGGATGTCCCCGCTCGCGAAGACCTGCGGAAACGACCGCTTCATCAGCATCCGGTTCTGCAGAACGTACGAGACCCCCGACGGCGTGCGGAGGTTGTCCTCGAGCACGTACATCTGGCCGTCGTCGCCCCGGATGAGGTCCGTACCGGTGATATGGCACCAGATGCCGTGCGGCGGATTCAGGCCCCTGCACTCGGGCCGGTACGACTCCGCCATCTCCAGGATCTCGCGCGGGATGACGCCGTCGTTCAGGATGTTCTGATCGTGGTAGATGTCGTCGATCATCAGGTTGAGCGCCCGCAGGCGCTGCTGCAGACCACGCTCCACCCGCCGCCACTCCGTCTCCGCGATGATCCGCGGCACGACGTCGAACGGGAAGATCCGCTCCGTCCCCTGCTCGTCGCTGTAGACGGTGAACGTGATGCCGATCTGGAACAACGCGCGCTCGATTGCGGCCTGACGCGTCAGCAATTCGCCCGCCGGGAGCGATTCGATCCGCTCCACCAGCGCCGCCGCCTCCGGACGCGTCTCCCCCTCCGCATCGAACAACTCGTCGTAGAACCCCTCGGTGTCGTAGCTGGAAAATGTGAGCGTGCTCAGAATAACCTCCCCGCCGGGGACGCCCGGCGCGTACACATTGTCCTGAAACCGCTTCGATCTGCCCCGAATCGTACCGGAATATGCACAAAACCGCAACGGAGCGTGCACGACGCCCCATCCGGTGCGCACGAAGACCCCCGCATCGAAACACGGGGAAGCGGATCGCGCGACGAGGCGAGACGCCGGACGATCCGTCAGTCGCACGGACCCCACGCGGCCAGGAGCGCCGCCAGATCGGCGGGTCCCACCACGTCGTCGCCGTCGAGGTCGGCCGGATCGCCCGGATTCGGACCCCATGCCGCGAGCAGCGCCGCGAGATCCGACGCCCCGACCAGACCGTCCTGATCGAAGTCGGCCGGACACGGCCGGATGACCTCGAACTGGCGCATCATCTCGTGGTCTTCGTGCTCGAGGATGTGACAGTGGTACGCGAACTTGCCGGTGAAGTCCTCGAACCGGGCGATCACCCGCACGATCTCACCCGGATCGACCCGCACCGTGTCCTTCCAGCCCGCCTCGTTCGGATCCGGCGGCGTGGGGTCGCCCACCGGCACGACTTCGCCGTCCTGAATTTCGAACGCCTGTCGATCGAGCACCTGGAAGAACACGAGGTGCACGTGCATCGGATGCGAGATGCCGGACCGGTTCACGAAACTCCAGATCTCGGTCGTGCCGAGCACCGGCCGTTCGGTGATGTCGTCCCATTCGAGCCCGTTGATCAGCCACCAGCTTCCCGTGCAGTCCACGCTCTCCTTGCGGAGCTCGAAGGCGCGATCCGCGACCGCGTCGCCTTCCGGGATCGGCGTCACCTCGCGGAGCGTGTCGGGCAGCGGGTCGTTGAAGGCCGGACCGCCCGTCACCATGAACTGCATGATCTCCGGAATCGCGCTGTCCGCCGGCCCGTTCGGGAAGGGCGCCGGTGCATCGTTGAGCAGCAGGATCTCGCTGCCGTTCTGGTAACCCTCGAAGTCGAACACCAGATCCGCCCGCTCGCCCGGCGACAGAGTCAGCACGGTCAGCGGAACCGGGGCGGCCAGCAGGCCGCCGTCCGAACCGATCTGGAAGAACGTCGCGCCGTCGGACAGGGACAGCCGGTAGGTGCGTGAGTTGGAGCCGTTGAGCAGGCGGATCCGGTACTTGCCGCGCTTCACCTCGAGGAACGGCCAGGCCTTCCCGTTCACCACCGGGATCTGGCCGAAGAAGTGCTCCTCCCAGAACTCGGGATATGACAGCGAGCCGTCGACATGGAACGACCGATCCTGGATCACGACGGGAATCTCGAAGTCGCCGGTCGGCAGGTTGAGCGTGTTCTCCACGTCGTCGCGGATCAGATAGAACCCGGCGAGACCCATCATGACGTTCAGCCGCGTGATGCCGAGCGCATGGTCGTGGTACCAGATCGTCGCCGCGTCCTGAATGTTCGGATACACGTACGTGTCTCCCTCGCCCGGCAACGCCGTGAACTCCGGGTACCCGTCCACTTCCATCGGGACGTGGCCGCCGTGCAGGTGCGTCACCGTCCGCGCCGTCGGACCCGCCATGTTCGGACCGTGCAGACATTCGTCGACCGGCAGATCATGCTCGGTCAGGAGATTCCCCTGATCGTCGCGCAGGTCGTTCAGCCAGTTGACCGTCACCGGCAGCCCCGTCGACGCCTCGATCGTCGGACCGGGGAACGTCCCGCCGTAACCGTAGAACGTCGTCGGCGGAATCTCCGGATGCACCTGCTGCTGGAACCGCGTGATCGGCAGATCGTACGTCGCCTCGCCGCCCGGAACGCCCACTACCGGCGTCGCCACCGCCGGACGGGGCAGCGGCTCGACGTACCGCGTGATCGTCACCGGGCACGCCGCGGCATCGCACGTGGAGCCGACGCCCTGCCACGTCCCGCCGACGCTGGTGCAGTCGATCTCGGTCAGCCCATCGAAACACGCGCCGACCGCGAAACAGCACGCACCGATCTCTTCCGGACAGCCCTCGACCGCACAGGCCGTTCCATCGCCCTGGTAGAGCCCGCCCTGATTGACGCATTCCGCTTCCGTCAGATCGAGACAGACGCCGCCGGCGAAACAGCACGCGCCCTCCGGCAGCGCGCACGGATTGTCGTCGCAGGTCGTTCCGTCGCCGAGGTAGATCCCGGCGGCGGCCAGGCAGTCCGCCTCGCTCGACAGGAGACACGCGTCCGTCACACAGCAGGCGCCGACGTCGGCGGGCGGGGTGAAATCAATGATGAGCACCGGCCGGCGGGACTCGTTGTTGTTCTGGCGGGAGTCGAACCGTTTCGCCGTGCCCGCCTGCGTCTCGTCCCCCATGATCAGCCAGCCGAAGTTCGAACCCGGATCGTTGACCCACGCCTGCACGTCGTCCGCGAGTCCGGCTCCGGTCCAGTCGTAGAAACCGTTGCCGTCAACCGACGTCGTCGCGCTGGGACTCGTCAGGAAATCGCCGCCGAGAACGCCCCAGAACGATGTGTCGAAGAACGTGTGCGCCCACGTGGCGTCGCCCGCCGCCGCGAGCGCGCCCACGCCTTCATTGCCATCCGCGTCCGACGCCCCTTCGCCCCACGCCTGCAGCACGACATGGGTCGACACATCCACCGGCCCCGTCTGGGTGCGCGACATCCGCAGACGAAGCGTCGCGGCGTTGATCGTCGAACCGGGCGGGATCGATGTGAGATCGAACCGGATCAGGCCGCGCCGAATGCTGATCCCGGCCGGCTGCAGCGTCCGCCCGACGTGAAAGTGCTCGCCGGCCCCGTTGCTGAGAAACGGATCGTCGGTTTCGATCAGCGTGTTGTCCAGCGCCGCCGGCAACTCCACCGTGTCCGCCGCGCTCGCGGCGGCGATGCTCAACCCGATCAGCACCGGAACCACGGGGAGGACGCAACGGCGACGAGAGGAGATGCTCTTCACAAAGGCCTCCGGATCATCTCGATCAGGATCGAATGGAAGAAGGCCGCGCCGCCGGCTCGAGCGGAGGGAAACTCCGCGGTGGTGTCGGCCGGAGCCGGCGGCGGGCGCTGGGGAATGGCGGACGCGAGGTCACGCCTCGCGTTCACGCCGATCGTCCATGCCGATTCTCGATCCAACCCCCGGTGCGCTCTACGGGGAACTCGCCCCGTTCCGACGCGGCGACGCGAGGCTCAGCGCCGCGGCGTCGGTGTCCCGCACTCCGGACACGGACCGGACGCGCCGTGCCGGTCGTAGCCGCAGTGCACGCACAGGCCGCGACGCACTCGGTCGTCGTGTCGCCACCCGAGGATGAGGTACGCGCCGGACCCCACGATGAGCACCGGCAGCACCACGCCCGCAAGCGTGGCGACGGCGCGGTGCTGGTTCGCGGCGTACAGACCCATCGTGTGCGGGCGCGCGCCGCCGAAGACGGGATGGTTGTAGGTGGATGACCGCTCGATCGCGACGATCCGCCGCCCCTCGCCGTTCATCAGACTCTCGCGATACCGCCAGTGCCAGTCACACAGCACCACGTGCAGGCTCACCGCGGTGAGCGCGAGACCGGCGAGGAGCAGAACACGCTGGCCGCGTGTGACGGGTCGGGGGATGGGGATCGGCGTCGGCATGCCGCGGCTCCCGGGGCGAAGGCGTCGCCCCAGTGTACCGCGTCGAACCTGTCGCCGATGCAATCAGCCGCAGTCGCCCCAGCCCTCGATGAGCAGCATCAGATCGGCGCTGTCGACCACCTCGTCGCCGTCGATGTCGCCTGGACCGTCCGTGCCCCAGTTCGAGAGCAGGCGGGCGACATCCGGGGCGTTGACCTCGCCGTCATTATTGAAATCTCGCGGGCAGATCTCGCCGGAGGCTTCCGTGACCTCGGTCACCACCCGCATCGGCGGCGACAGCACCACCTGCTCCGTTCCGTTGGGCCAGGTGATTTCGATCCGCTGGACCACCTCGCCCGGCAGCACGCCGTAGTGCTGGATGTGACTGTCGGTGTTGCCGAAGCCGTTGCCGACCCGCAACATCCGATGCACGACGCGACCGGAGTTCATGATCGCCCGGCTCCGCGCCCCGACCGCGGTCCGATTCGACTCGACGCCGACGAGCCGCAGGGCCGTCCACGTGTTGACCGTCCCCTGATTCGTCCACAGGAAGTTCTCCTGCAGCTGATCGGGCGAACTCGGCGGTCCGCCGTTGTTCGTGTAGATGTCGATGTCGCCGTCGTTGTCGTAATCACCGAACGCGACCCCGTGGCACCGCGTCGGTCCGCTTGACGTGATCTCGCTCGACTCGGAGACATCCGACGCCGTGAAGCCGCCCGCGCCGTCCGATCCCATCAGCCACAGCACGTCGTCCGACGTGTAGCCCGGATGACCGGTCCCGATGAAGATGTCCGGATACCCGTCGCCGTCGACATCGCCCGTGTTGTGCCCCATGTCCGTCTGCGCCGTCATCCCGGTCGCGGCCGAGAGATCGGTGAACGTGCCGTCGCCGTTGTTGCGAAACAACTCCGTCGTGCCCGTCGTCGGATCCTGGTACTGGTACTTCGGCAAGAACAGATCCATCCAGCCGTCGTTGTCGAAGTCCTCGAACACGAGTCCGAAGTTGAGATTGGGCGAACTCACGCCGAGCGCGGCGGCCACTTCGGTGAAGGTCCCGTCGCCGTCGTTGCGAAACACGCGGTTCGCCCCCTGAAATCCGCCCACCGCGATGTCGATCCAGCCGTCGTTGTTGTAGTCGCCGATGCTGCAGTGCCGGTACGCGCCGCTGATGGACACCCCCGCTTCCGTCGAAACGTCAGTGAACATCAGATCGCCGTCGTTGCGCAACAGCACGTTCGATCCCGACGGACTCGTCAGGAAGATGTCGAGCCGGCCGTCGCGGTTGTAGTCGAGCGTCGTCCCGCCGAAATTCCGCTGGCTGTAATTCGCATCGCCCGCGACGTCGCTGACGTCGGTGAAACGGTCCGTCGTCGCGAGATCATTACGCAGCAGCCGATTCGGCTGACCGGGAAACCCGCCGTTGACGAAGTAGAGATCGTTGTCGCCGTCGTTATCGAAGTCCGCCGCCAGAATCGCCCAGCTCGACCGGCTCAGCAGGTCGATCTGCCACGACGCCTCCGCCGGCTCGAACGAGCCGTCGTGCAACTGGCGATAAAAGAAGTTCGGCATGTTGTCGTTGGCGCACAGGAGATCGAGCCGGCCGTCGCCGTCCACATCCACCATCGCGGCGCCGCGCCCGTAGCTCTCCGCCCCGACTCCCGCCTCGATGCTGTCGTCGACGAATGTCACCTGGCCCCACGACGCCCCCGCGACGCTCGCGGCGGTCATCGCTCCGAACATCATCAACGCCATCTGCGCGCACCACATACCAACCTCCTGTTCAGGCCTGGTCAATGCGAATCACGCTCAGAGACTTCCCGGAACGCTGCCTCCCACTCGCGCGTCCACAACATCCAGAGCGGCGCCAGAACAGCGTCACGCTCACTCAATCCTTCGCCACGCGCCCGAAAAGGATGCAACGGCGTCGATAATCTGGGTGTTTTTGCGGACTTCGGCCGCCGATAACCCGGAAAACAGGATGATCAGGCCGTAATCACGCCGCGATCCGCCCCGATCTCGATCGGTCTCGCCGGCTGCGTCCGAACGACGCCCGCCAGCGACGCCGCGGGAAACGCCTTGAGACGTTCGGCGCACACGACAAGGGCCGCCCCGCATCGGGCGTTGGAGACGACGTTGGATTGACCGGCGATGGGCCGGCGCCCGGCGTTACCAGCCGCCGCGCCGTCCGCCGCCCCCGCCCTCGGTGCGGGCGCGGGCTTCGTTCACGTTCAGCGTGCGGCCGTCGACTTCCTTGCCGTTGAGGTTTTCGATCGCGGCCTGGGCTTCACTGTCGTTCGGCATCGTCACGAACGCGAATCCCCGGGGACGCCCGGTCTCGCGGTCGTTGATGATTGCGACTTCGTCCACCGCCCCGTACTCCGAAAACGCATCGCGCAGGGTGTCCTCGGTGGACTTGAAGTTGATGTTGCCGACGTAAATCTTCATGACGAGCCTTTCGAACCATCTCGGAACAAACCGGCGCGGCGGCGTCGGGCGCACCCGGCCGACCATCCGACCGCGATCGGTCCGCTCATGATACCGATAGACCCGGCCCCTCGTGTCCATTCCCGTCGCAATCCGACGCCTCCCGGCCCGCCAGAATCGACGCCCGTCGACGTGTGAAGTCAGATCGCCGGAATTTCCCCCCGGCTCCGGAGGCCGCGATGGCTACGATATCGATGCACCTGAATTGCACGGACATGGAGAGTTCCATGCAGCCCGTTGGCGAGACAACCCGCGTTCTGCAGGCCCTGGGCCGGGGCGAGGACGGCGCCGCCGCCGCTCTGCTGCCGATGGTCTACGCGGAGCTGCGGGCGCTGGCGGCGTCCTATATGAGCGGGCAGCGCTCCGATCACACGCTGCAGCCGACCGCGCTCGTACACGAGGCGTTCCTCAAGCTCGTCGATCAGTCCGCCGCGTCGTTCAACGACCGCACGCATTTCTTCGCCGTGTCGGCGCGGGCGATGCGTCAGATTCTCGTCGATCACGCACGGAAGCGTTCGCGTGCGAAGCGGCGTCCGGACGGCCACCGCGTGGACTTTCATCAGGTCACGCTCGGCAAGGAGGACGACCTCATCCAGATCCTCGCCATTGACGAGGCGATCGACCGCCTCGGCGCGTCCGATGATCGGCAGGCGAAGATCGTGGAGATGCGGATCTTCGGCGGCATGACGGTCGACGAGACCGCCGCCGCGCTCGGCGTCTCGCCGCGCACCGTCGAGCTGGACTGGAAGCTTGCGCGGGCTCGACTGTCGCAGCTTCTGAGCGAGGGGCCCGACGCCGCATGACGGACGCGCACGAGCAACGCCTCCGGGAGGTCTTCCTCGCGGTGTGCGATGCGCCCGTGGCGGAGCGCACGCAGTTGCTCGATGAACTCTGCGCCGATGACGTTGAACTGCGGCGCGATGTCGAAGCGCTGCTGACCCATCACGATGCGCCGGTGATCGACATGGCGGCCGCGGCCGCCGGGGTCGCGCAGTCGCTGCGGGATTCGCTTGAATCCGCGACGCCGCCGCCCGGTCCGCCGGGGTCGACGCCGGAGACGATCGGGCCGTACCGGATTCTCGAGCGGATCGGCGTGGGCGGCATGGGCGTGGTGTATCGCGCCGAGCAGACGGCGCCGCGCCGGACGGTGGCGATCAAGGTGATGCGGGCGGGTCTGATGTCGCCGGGTCTTCGTCGCCGCTTCGAGCACGAGACGGAGGTTCTCGGTCGACTGAACCATCCGTCCATTGCCCGGATCTTCGACGCGGGCGTGGTGGAGGCGCCGGAGGGCCCGACGCCCTATTTCGTGATGGAGTACGTCGACGGCCTGCCGCTCTCGCGCTGGGTGGCGACGACGGAGCCGGACGTGCGGACGAAGCTGGGCGTGTTCGTCGAGATCTGCCGCGCGGTGCAGCACGCCCACCAGCACGGCGTGATCCATCGCGATCTGAAGCCCTCGAACATTCTGATTGATGCGGAGTGCGGGCCGCACGTGCTCGACTTCGGCGTGGCTCGTTCGACCGAAGCGGACATCCAGGCGACGACGCTCCACACGCAGGTCGGACAGCTCATCGGCACCGCGCCGTACATGAGTCCCGAGCAGCTTTCGGGCGATCCGGAAGCGGTCGATACGCGGTCCGATGTCTACGCCCTCGGCGTCATCCTGTTCGAACTGCTCGCGGGCCGACTCCCCTTCGACGTCGCGGGCCGACCCCTGCCCGAAGCGATGCGGATCATCAGCGCTGACGACCCGACCTCGCTCGCGTCGGTGCATCCGGAACTGCGCGGCGACCTCGACATCATCACCGCCACCGCCCTCGCCCGCGATCCCGACCGTCGCTACGCCTCGTGCGCGGCCCTGCAGACCGACATCGAACGACACCTGAACGATGAACCCATCGTGGCTCGCTCCCCCAGTGCGATCTACCAGTTGCGCAAACTCGCCCGTCGCAACCGCGCGGCGGCGGTGACGCTCGCCGCGCTCTTCGTCACGCTCGTCGCGGGCGTCGTCATCGCCGGAGCGGGCTGGCGGGCCGCGGCTCGGAACGCGGGGCTGGCGGAGATGCGTCTGGCCGCCGCGCAGAAGGCGGAGTCGGAGGCGCGCACCGCCCAGGAGATCGCGGACGACGCCGCCCGGGAGGCGAACGCGGTGTCGGGCTTCATGCACGGGATGATCGGCTCCGTGAACCCCTATCTGCGTTACGGTCCGGACGCATCGGTCGCGAACGTGATCGAGGCGGCGGAGTCGCAGATCGCCGAGTTGGCGGACGAGCCCCTGATCGAGGCCCGCGTGCGGTTCATCGTCGGTCAGACCTGCGCCAATCTGCACCAGTACGGCAAGTCGATGACCCATCTCGAGCGGGCGCTCGCCCTGTACCGGGAGCACACGCCGGAGGACCGACGCAAGATCGCCGATGTGGAGTACGAACTCGGCTACGCGTATCGGTCCGCGGGACGGTACGAAGAGGCGATTCCGTATCTTCGGTCGGCGCTGGCGGCGACGCCGGACGAACCGCGGGACGGTTTCGTCGCCCAGGTGCAGGTTCAGCTCGCCACGGCGCTGACCCGCGGGGGCGATCCCGAAGAAGCGGAATCCCTGTTCAAGGGCGCCATCGCGAGCATCGAGACGTTCGAAGGCGACTCCGCGGGGCTCGCGACCGCCCTCTCCAACTACGGCATCCTGCTGCAGAATCTCGAACGCTACGCCGAAGCCGAGGACACCCATCGACGCGCGCTGGACATCCGGATCGCCCTGTTCGGGGAGCCGGACCTGGAGGCGACAGAGTCGTACAACAACCTCGGATCGCTCTACCTCCAGATGGGTCAGTGGGAGAAAGCGGAGGCGGTGCTCCGGAAGGCGGTCGAGGGAAACGCGTACTTCTTCGAGCCGGATCATCCGCGTCAGGCGGCGTCATTCCTGAATCTCGCGTCGGCGCTCGAGGAGCAGGGCGAGTTCATGGAATCGGAGACGTACTACACCCGCGCCCTCGCGATCCGGCGGGCGACGTCCGAGCCGCGCGATCTGAGGATCATCATCGCCATGGATCGTCTCGCCCGGTTGCGGGCGAAGCTCGACGACCGGGAGGGCGCCCGCACGCTCTTCGAGGATGCGGTCGCCCTTGCCGAGGACTGGTGGGGTCCCGGGCACCAGAATCTCATCATCGTCACCGCGAACTACGCGGGACTCCTGTCGGAGTTCGGCGACTTCGAGCGGGCGGTGGAGCTGCTGGAGGCGAAGCTTCCCCAGGCGATCGACCTCCACGGCGAGGACCACTCCCTCGTGCTCTCGATCCGGAACAACCTCGCGATCTTCCGCGTCCGCACCGGCCAGTACGAGGACGCGATCGCCGACCTCCTCGACGTCCGCGACAGTCTTGAACGCAAGCACCACGCGGATCATCCGGACGTGCTGACGGCGACCAACAACGTCGGCGTCACGATGTACCAGCACGGCGATCCGGTCGCCGGTGAGGCGGAAGTCCGACGCGCGCTCGAGGGACGCATCCGCACCCTCGGCCCGGATCACCTCGGGGCGGCGTCGTCGATGTACGAAGTCGCCCGGATCTGCGTGGAGACCGATCGCGTGGCGGAGGCGGCGTCCCTGTTCGCCCGGTGTCTCGAGATTCGCCGGCGGCGCCTTCCCGCGGATCACTTCGCGCTCACGGAAGCCGAGAGCTGGCGTCTCGCGGCGGAGGCGGGGCTGGGGAACTGGGATCAGCACGCCGACGCCCTCGAAACCTACTGGCTCCAGTACCTCGACCAGCACGGTCCCTCCCACTTCAAGACGCTCGGCTTCGCCCGCGTGCTGTCCGAACTCGCCGAGGCGGCGGGCGAAGAGACGATCGCCGCCCACTGGGCCGAACGCGCCGCCCCGCCGTCGGACGCCTGACCGCACGCCCCCCAAAAAGCGACAACCCCGCGCGGGAGAACGCGGGGTCGTCCGGGGGACAGTCGGCGCCCGGGTGGGAAGTCCGGGGCCAGGGAAGGAACGGGAGATCGGGAATGTTTCCGAAGGACCGCGGAAACCAGGGAGTCAGTCAGTCGTTCCTGAAGTCAGTCTGTCAATCCGTCGGGAGACGGGGGTTCAGTCGTTGAGTTCGTTGCCGTCGAAGTCATCCTCAATGTCGTCCGACTCGCTCCGGGCCCGCCGCTCGTTCGCGGCTTCCACGAGCTTCCGGAGGTAGGCGTTCTCACGCCGCGTCGCTTCCAGATCGAACACCAGGTACTTGACGCTCAGACGAAGGTAGTCGAGCGATTCCTGCAGCTCCGCCACCGACGCCTGAATCCGGTCGCGCCGGGCCCGGGTCTCTTCCGCCACCTGCTCGAGGCGGTCGCGATGGTTGTCCGGAAGCTCCTTGATCTTCGCCAGCAGTTCGTTGAACTTCGTCTGGAAGGTCTGCTCGTCCATTGAGATCTGTCCTCTCCTGCGGCGATCCGTCGGGGGTCGCCTCGTGTCTTGGGTTGTGCAGGAAAGAAATGCAAGGCGCGGCCCGCCGGCGCGCACTCGCGTGCCAAACCGCCGAATCCGCCCTCCCGATCCGCGCGCGCCGACATTCCCGGACGATCGCTCGATCGCCCGTCCCCGGTTCTGCCGGATGTGGCGTGAGGTCAACGTCCGCCGTTGAAACGACGCACCGCGCGTTGCGCATCAGGCGCGGCGTCGGCGACGCATTTCCGGACCATCCCCTGCTCATGCCGCGCTTCGTCGAGCAGCCGCTTGAGCTGGACGTCCCGCTCGTACGACCAGCGATCGAAGAACTGCTCCAGCTCCGGACGGGAGTACCGTGTCAGCGGGTCGTCCATGCCCGTCTGGGCCACCGCCCACGCGACGAGCGAGCGATCCTGCTTGGAGAACCGGTACAGCCCCAGCGTGAACCGGAGACGCTGCTCCAGCGTCCGAAACGGATCGCGGGCCTCCTGCGGGATCTCCGTGATGGCCTCCGCGGTCTTCTTCTTCGCGATCTCCCCGAGCCAGCCGTCCTGATCGATGCGGTCCCACTGAGGATCGGTGTCGGATCCGGACGCCCGCGGGGCGGGCGCATCGTGATGCTCGGCCGCGCCGTTCGTGCAGTGCTCGATCGGGGCGGGCGGAACGCTCAGCGTCTTGAGCCCCTCGCTGGGGAAGCGGATGGAGAGCTTGACCCGGGCCTCGCCGTCCTTGGTGAACCGTTCGACGCGAACGACATCGCCGACCCCCCATTCGGGGCGGGTGACGTGGCGAACGCGGTCGCCGAAACTATACGCATGCGCCGTCATTGGCAGATGGCTCCACCGCCGCGACCGGAGGGCCGCCGCGTGTCGATGTCTCGAGGTCGAGCGCTGGATTCGAACACCAGGCGTGTTCACGCGGCCGGCTCGCGGGGGCGGCCCTGGCGGACAAACGGGACCGCCCTGATTCGCGGACCTCTCGCCGCCGCACGGGCGCCGGGAAGCCGGACGAAACTGCGATGCCGCTGGTCCCGCCGGAGCCCGGGGACAGGTCGAGTCGCGGGCCGGAGCCGGCGTCGACCGTGTACGAGCGTCGAAACGCGAGAACCCGAGTAGTATACCGAATCCGCCCGGCGCATGGGCCCTCTCCGGTCTCGATTGCGTCCCGCCGCCAGCCTGAAAGGCCCCCATGGCCCCCGATCTCACCCTCGCGTTCCTCGGCGACATCGTCGGGACGCCCGGCCGACGCGTCGTGGAGCAGCAACTCCCCGCCCTGCGCGCCGACCACACGCCCGACCTCGTCATCGCGAACGCTGAGAACGCGCGGTCCGGCTCCGGCCTCTCGCCGTCGATCTACGACCGCCTCCGGAACGCCGGCGTCGATGCGATGACCCTCGGCGATCACGCCTACCGTGACGGCAAGATTCTGCCCCTCCTCGAACAGGCCGACGCCCCCGTCGCCCGACCCGCCAACCTGTCGTCCCGCGCGCTCGGCAAACGCTTCCTGCGGATCCCGCCCGCCGGCGATCGCACCCGCAGCGTCTTCGTCGTCACCGTCCTCGGACGCGTCTTCTTCTCGATGCCCGCGAACGATCCGTTCGAAACCGTCGACCAGTTCCTCGACACGCTCCCCGAACGCGACGCCACCGTCATCGTCGAAGCGCACATGGAGGCGACGAGCGAGAAGATCGCGCTCGCGCATCATCTCGACGGACGCGTCGCGGCGGTCCTCGGGACGCACACCCACGTCCCCACCGCCGACGCCCGCGTACTGCCGAAGGGAACCGCGTTCATCACCGATGTGGGGATGTGCGGACCGTACCACTCGATCATCGGCCGGGACGTGGAGTCGGTGGTGCGGCATATGACCACCGCCGCGCATGTGCCGTTTCCGGTCGGCGCGGGCGAGGAATCGATGTGCGGCGTCGTGGTGAAGGTCAACCAGGCCACCGGTCGCGCGCGATCGATCGAGCGGGTGGAGTACAAGGCGGATTACGGCGCGGCGCCGTTCAACGGGCCGGCGTGACGGCAGCCGACCCCACGATTCAGACGCTCCAGCGATGTTCACCTCGTTCCACCTGATGCACCACCGTCCCCGTGGGCGGGGCCGGTTCCCGCGCCAATCGTGTCCCCCTCGCATCGATTCTCTCGCATGTCTCTGCGTGGCCCGTGCGGCCACCCGGCAGACACCCCGATCAGAGAGAGAATCACCATGCAACACGCACCCACCACTCGTTTCGTTCGGACGCTCGGCACGCTGGCCCTGGTCGGCGCGAGTCTCCTGTGTTCTCCGGGCGCCCTCGCCGACGCGCCGACCAAGGTCTACTGCTACAACGGCGGGGCCGACAACGCCGGCACGAGCGACGGGTACAACTCCGGCGCCCAGGGCTGGGTCTGGTCCCAGATGGGCCTGCTCGGCGACGATGGTGAAGTCCCCACCGTCAATGACGCGGATCAACTCGTCCTGTCCGACGGCACGGTGAAAGGATCCGTCATCCGCGGCGCCGGCGACCCCGGCCCGATCATCGGGTACGAGAACAACGACGGCTCCCAGCGCTGTTACAACATCGACACCGACGCCACGCTCAAGGACGCCTGGAACGCCGTCGATGGGAACGGCCAGTTGATCGTCGCGAAGCACGGTGTGCGGTACGTGAACGCCGGTGGCGACGTCGTCGGTCACGGCGTCACCGCCGACGACGGCGACGACTATCCGGGTTTCGGTCCCGAGGATGACGACGGCGAGGTCGGCGGGGACGGCACCGGCGCGGGCGGGACGCCGTACGGTCTTCCGCCGCGCCCGGGCGCGAGCATCGACGTCTACCTCAACTGCTGTTACTCCAACGACGACGCCGACGGCGATGGGGACGACAAGCGGTCGCCGACCGACTCCATCAAAGACGTCCCCGGCGTCGATGGCGACAACGTCACCGGCAACGACGGCGTGATCTACAAGGGCCCGAGCGTCACCGGCCTCGACGCGGCCGAGACGGCCGCCCTGGTCGCCTGTGCGAAGGCGAACGGGCACACCGTGAAGAACGACGACGGCGAGACGGTCGGCGATCCGGCCGGCTGGATCGACACGCTGCCGTTCCCGCAGGTCCACTCGACGATCAAGGAATGTCTCGAGGACGCGGGCATCGACGATCCCTCGTTCGGCGTGGACTGGGAGAAGTCCACCGAGGCGTGCGACGGCGGCGCCGAAGGCGTCATCGGCTGCGGCTATTACAACCCGCTCACCGGCGTCGGCCCCGAAGGCGCTTCCCTCGAGTTCTGGCCCACCGCGGACCACCAGCCGGCGTTCGCGTTCCTGCCGCCGGGCGTGTTCGAGCAGTCCGAGGCGATCTTCTTCAACGCCGTCACCGTCCCGGAGGCGATCCTCGAGCTGATCCCGCCGGAACTCGCCCCCGCGACGTACTTCATGGAGCTGCGTCGCTACGACGGCCAGCCGTTCTTCATGGAGCAGCCGGCGACGATCCAGATGCACTTCGACCCCGGCGCGCCGATCGTGGACGTGTTCCGGCTCAACGGTCCGGACCTCCAGTTCGTCCCGGCGTTTGTCGACCTGGACACCGGCATCCTCCAGTTGCTGACGCACGAGCCGGGGATCTTCGTCGCGATCCAGTTCGACGAGCCGACCCCGCAGCCCGGCGATCTGAACGGCGACGGCCTCGTCAACGCCGCGGATCTCGCCCTGCTGCTCGCCGCGTGGGGCCCGGCGTGCCCGGGTTGCCCCGAGGATCTCAACAACGACGGCTGGGTCAACGCCGGCGACCTCGCCATCCTGCTCGCCAACTGGGGGTGATCACGGACCCGGCGCGATGCGCCCGACAGACGCACACAGATACGCACACAGATACGATGACCGGCCGCCTGCAGGGGCGGCCGGTTGTCATCCTGGTTCATTGGCGTCGGGCCGCTCGCCTGGTTCCGTCACCCGGCCGGCCGGAACGTCGTCCCGCTCTTCACATAGAAGCTGACGAACTGCCCGACCTCGAAGTCCGCCGCGGTCTGGCCTTCGCTCGGCGTCACATGAAACGGCGTCGCGACGTCGATGATCAACTGGTTGGTCTCGACGTCGACCGCCTTGATCACGCCCGCCACGATGCGTGGCGCGCCGTAGAGCGGTTCGATAAACTTGCCGCCGCCCGACCCCTCGTCCATGCGGAGCGCGATCGCCTCGATCGTTCCCTTGATCCGCTTGCCCACCGGCGTCGTGATGGCGCCGGGATCGACGTCCTCGGGGAGCGTCAGGTGGAGCTGATAGTCCGAGTGCGGCAGGGCCAGCACCACGGTGCGGTCGTTCAGAGCGTGGAGGACGCCGCGAGCGACGCCGGCGTCAGAAGCGGTCGAGGCCATGCGATAGGACTCCGGGAACGGGACAGCAAGGGTTCGGGACCGCGCGAATGATACCGGCTCAGTTGCGATCCGGCTGGCTCGCGGGCGCCTCGGGCGCCTCCGGCTCTTCCGGATAGAA
This sequence comes from Phycisphaerales bacterium, assembly GCA_965227335.1. Taxonomy (GTDB): domain Bacteria; phylum Planctomycetota; class Phycisphaerae; order Phycisphaerales; family SM1A02; genus CBDDFV01. The sequence goes on along the minus strand of CBDDFV010000008.1, from coordinate 92,769 downwards.
GATCTTGTTTCCCTCGCCGATGATCGGCATCCGCTCCGCGAGCAGATCCATGTACGGCGCCGCGTGTCCGCCGAGCGTGCCGTCGAGGAACTGCGCGATGTTCGGCAGCACCTCCTTGCTCGGGAGTTCGTGACCGACCCCGCCGAGCCGCAGCAGCGTCGCCTGTCCGCCGCCCTGAACGAGCTGCACTTCGAGCCGCTTCGAATCGCCGTACGGCGTCATCCTGTCTTCAGACCCGTGGATCAGCAGGAACGGCGGATCCTGCGTGTCGATGTACTCCGCCGGATTACACGCCTTGGCGATGATCTTGTTCGTTCGGATGGGCCCGCCCAGCCACCGGGCGATTTCGTGATCCGGATCGTCCACGCGGTAGTTGCGGAACGAGATCAGGCCCGACATCGCGACGACCGCCTGGACCTCGGTGCTGACGCCCGTCTCGCCGACGTCGCCGTCCATCGACGACACGCCCGCCGACGTCCCGAGCAATGACGCCATCATCGCGCCGGTCGAATGACCGATCACGCCGATCCGGTCCGGATTGACGCCGAGCTCCTCGGCGTTCTTCCGAATGAAACGCACCGCGGCCTTGGCATCGTGAATCGCGGCGGGATAGATCGCCTCGTCCGACGTGCGGTAGTCGATCGACGCCGCGAAGTAGCCGCCCTGGGCAAAACCTCGGATCAACGCCCGACCCTGCGACTTGTCGTTCCGCGACCACGTGCCGCCGTGAATGTAGATCAGGGCCGGCAGCGGCTCGTCGCCCGCCCGCGCCGGAAACGCAGCGTCGAGGGTGAGCTCCATCGGCGTCCCGGCGTCGGTCACCGTTGTGGCGTACACGACATCAGTGATGAACTCGATCGGGATGGACATCTCGTCCGCGTCGCGCGGCGCGGCGCCGATCTGACCTTCCCGAGCCGGCTGCGTCGTCTGCTGCCGTCGGGGCTCGGCCTGTTCTTCCTTCGTCTGGGCCCACGCCGATCCGGCGAACATCGCGGCCAGACCCACGCACAGCATCAGACGACCGGGCGTTCGAACATTCATCACCGCAACTCTCCTCTCGAGCCGTTTCTCGGGGGCTGACGTGGCGAACTTCGCCGCGCGCAAACGACCCCTTCCGGGGATCCCGTACTCGGAACAACGGAGCATATCGGCGTTTATTGCCCGTCGCTCGCTTCAGGAGGCGGCGGTCGGGGCCCCGTGCAGGAAGTTCGCGAGCAGCCGGGGCCCGCCGACGGTGAGAAAGCTCTCCGGATGGAACTGCACGCCCTCCAGCGGGGCGCCCTCGCCCGTCCAGCGGAGACCCATAATCTCGTCGTCCGCGGTCCAGGCGCTGACCTCAAACGCCGGGCTGAGCTCGCCCCGGCGGACGATCAGGGAGTGGTATCGGGTCGCGACGAAGGGATTGGGCAGCCCGGCGAAGCAGCCCCGTCCGTCGTGATGGATCTCGGACGTCTTGCCGTGCATGACATTGGTCGCGCGCTCGACGACCATGCCATGAAGATCCGCAAGCGTCTGATGACCGAGACAGACGCCGAGGATCGGGATGCGTCCCCGGAAACGTTCGATCATCGCCGCGCAGACGCCCGCTTCCTTCGGCGTGCAGGGGCCGGGGGACAGCAGGAGGCGATCGGGGGCGAGGGCCTCGGCTTCGTCCGGCGTGATCTTGTCGTTGCGGTGGACGATCGTCTCGACGGTGGGATCGATCTCCCCGATCCGCTGGACGAGGTTCCACGTGAACGAATCGTAGTTGTCGATGAGCAGGAGCTTCACGGCCCGACAGGATACGCCGGAAGCGCTCGGCGGGCTCAGGCCGCCGCGGTGCCGGCCACGCCGTCCCGGGTGACAACGAAGAGGTCCGTCGTGATCGGGTACGGGAGCCGCTTGAAATCGCGTTCGATGCGGCCGCGCAGCCGGTCGACGAACTCCCGGGGCTCGGCGGAGAGGGCGACGAGCATGTCGCGAGCCGGGGTGGCGACGTAGAAGTCGCCCTTGAGTTCGGGGGCGAGACGTTCGTGCAGGGAGTTCAGCAGCAGCCGCGCGGCGTCGTAGCCGTCGTGTCGCGCCACGATCGCAGCTCGCCCGCCCTCGTTGGATTCCACGATCTGGACTTCGAGATCCGGCGCGTACCGGTCGAGGTTCCGCCGCGCGAGTTCGTCGAGATCCTCCACCTGGAGCCCCCAGCGCAGCATCTGCTCGATCGTGATCGAGATCGTCATCTGCGGCAGGTCGATCACGAACACGACAACCGTGTCGTTCACGAACGGCGTGTGGGCGACCTGCTCCTTGTCCAGATGCTGGAAGATCGAGATCGGCTGGATGCGGGGCATGATGCGTCCGCGGGCGACGGAGAGCGGCAGCGGCGTGGCGCTGAGCGAATCCCCCTCCACGAGCCGTTCGAGGTAGTGCTCGACGATCTCAGTGCCTCGTTCCGGATCGTGAATCACCATTCGGTACAGGTTCTCCAGCCCGAGGTGCTTGCCGTTCACGACCATGTCGAGCGGGCCGGTGAACTCGAGGGTGCGATCGGGATAGAACCGCCGGAAGATCCGGGCGACCTGTTCGCCGAAGGCTTCGGGTTCACGGGGCATGTTCGACATGGGGGGCGTTCTCGGCAGAAACCGGGGTGACCGGCGGTGGTACGTGCACGTGAACCCGATGGTTCACAATGACTTGCGTGCGGCCCGGCGCCGCCGCTGATGAGTTCGCAGGCCACGGGGGTTCGGTTTCGGGATGATTCCGTCCGGGACTCCGTGAGGGATATCGGCGCGGCAGCATGCGTGTTCGGGAATTTCGGCCCGCCAGAGCCCTCGACACGTTCCACTATGCGGGCGATCGCGCATAGGCTATGCCCATGAACCGATGTTATCCGTGCCTCGTCGGCGACGACATCCGGATCGGCCCCGACCAGCCCCTGGCGATCATCGCCGGCCCGTGCGTGCTGGAGTCGGACGAGACCAACGCCCTTATCGGGCGCACCCTCCGGGACACCTGTGCACGCCTCGGCCTTCCCTACATCTTCAAGGCCAGCTTCGACAAGGCGAACCGCTCCAGCATCCGCTCGCCCCGCGGTCCCGGCCTTCAGGAAGGCGTGAAGGCCCTTCAGACCCTTCGCGATGAACTCGGCGTGCCGACGTGCACGGACATCCACGAGTCCGCCCAGGCGGCGGTCGCGGCGGACGCGGCGGACCTCCTCCAGGTCCCCGCCTTCCTCTGCCGTCAGACCGACCTCCTCGCCGCCTGCGCCGAGACGGGCCGGGCCGTGAACGTCAAGAAGGGACAGTTCCTGTCGCCCGGCGAGATGCGGCACGTCGTCAGGAAGCTCGAGGACGCCGGCGCCGCGCAGATCATGCTCACGGAGCGAGGCACCACGTTCGGGTATCACCGGCTGGTGAACGACTTCATCGGGCTCGGGGACCTGATGGACCTGGGGCGGCCGGTCTGCTTCGACGTGACGCATTCCACCCAGATGCCGGGAGTGGAGGGCGACGTGACGGGCGGCCGACCGGATCGCGCCCCTCTGCTGGCCCGGGCGGCCGTCGCGGCGGGCGTTCACGCTCTGTTCCTCGAGGCTCATCCCGATCCCCCCTCGGCGCGATCAGACGGGGCGACGGCGCTCCAACTGGAGACGGCGGTCGGGGTCATCGAGACCGTCGCCCGGATTCACGCCGCGCTTGCCGGATCGCCGATGCTCTGAGCGGGCGTCGTTCGTGGGGTCCGAGAAGGTTTCTGTGGTTTGGGGCGTGGTTCCGGGCTAGGATCGTTCTGTGATGAAGTGTGATTTCTGCGACAAGCCGGCGGTCGTTCACGAGGTGAAGGTCGCCAACGGTGTCAAGCAGGAGCAGCATCTGTGCGAGGACCACGCCGCCGCGGCGGGGTTCGCCCATCCATCACACCCGCCGATCAAGAAAGTCCTGTCGAAGGTGCTTCAGTCGCCGCCCGGGACGACGAAGGGCGCCGCCACCGCCACCCGCAAGCTGGTCTGCTCCGGCTGCGGTCTCAGCTACGGTCGGTTCCGTCAGAGCGGGCTGCTCGGCTGCCCGCAGTGCTACGACGCGTTCGAACACCGGCTGGGACGGCTGATCGAACAGGCGCAGTGCGGCGGCGCGCATCACTGCGGCAAGACGCCGCAGCGAGCGGGCGGCTCCATCGATCGTCAGCGTCGGATCCAGCAACTCGTGCAGGCGCTCGATCAGGCGGTCGCGGCGGAGCAGTACGAACGCGCTGCGGAGCTGCGCGACCGGTTGCACGAGATGGAATCACAGTTCGCCGCGCCGCCGACCGACGCCCCGCCGTCGACGTCGCAGTCGGGCGATCCCACTCCCGGCTGATCGAACAGGCGCCCCCCCGATGAAATGGACGCAGGCGAGCGGTGCATGGCTGGGCAGCGGTCCGGAAGCGGACGTCGTGCTGAGTTGCCGCGCCCGTCTGGCCCGCAACGTCGCCGGCTTTCCGTTTGTGGGTCACGCCTCCGACACGCAGCGGAGCGAGGTCTACCAGATCGCTCGCCAGATCCTGACGGGTTCGGACGGCGACGAGTCGATGTTCTGGGTCAACCTGCGGGAATCCACGCCGCAGGAGCGTGAGCTGCTCGTCGAACGTCATCTGATCTCCCGCCATCACGCGAAGAGCAAGCTCCCGCGGGCGGTCGCGATTTCGCACGACGAGACGATGAGCGTGATGGTGAACGAAGAGGACCACCTGAGGATGCAGGTGCTCGCCCCCGGACTGCAGTTGCAGTCCGCGCTGGACCGGGTGAATCGACTCGACGACGAGATCGAAGCGCGTCTGGATTATGCGTTCTCGTCGCGCTGGGGCTATCTCACCGCGTGCCCGACCAACGTCGGCACCGGGGTGCGGTTCTCGGCGATGCTGCACCTGCCCGCGCTACGTTTCGTCAAGGACATCGATCACGTGCGTCGGGCCGCCAAGGCGATGCACCTCGCGGTGCGCGGCTATTACGGCGAGGGCTCCGAGGCGGCGGGCGACTTCTATCAGGTCAGCAACCAGATCACGCTCGGTCAGGGCGAGGACGAGATCCTGTCGCGATTCCACCGCCAGATCCTGCCCCAGATCATCGAGTACGAACGCCGCGCACGCACCGTGCTCGCCAAGCAGCGGCCGTTCTTCTTCGAGGATCGCGTCTATCGGGCGGTCGGCCTGCTGCAGAACGCCCGCCTGCTGCCGCTCAAGGACGCCATGAAGCTGCTCAGCCGCGTCCGCCTCGGGGTGTGCGCCGGGCTGCTGGAGGGCGTGGATGTCGCGGCGATCAACGTGCTCTTCGTGCAGATCCAGCCCGCCCACCTGCGGATGCAGTCGGACGCCGCCTCGATGAGCGAGCGTGAACTCTCGATCAACCGCGCGGCCCTGCTCCGCAAGACGATGGCGTCGGTCCGCTGAACCGTCGCGGCGCTCCCCCCGGAACGAATCACGCCTTGACGAGCGGATCGCACTTCGTGGCGAACGCGAAGTCCTTCTCGGTCAGCCCGCCGGCGTCGTGGGTGGTGACCGTCAGCGTGACCTTGTTGTACCGGATCAGGATGTCCGGATGATGCTGCAGCTCTTCCGCCAGATCCGCGACGCGGTTCACGAACGCCATCGCCTTCACGAAGTCGTCGAACGTGATCGTCCGCTGCAGCGATTCGCCGCTCAACGCCCAGTCCGGGATATCGTTGGTCTTGGCGTCGATCTGTTCCTGCGATAGCTTTTCCATCAGGCGACTCCGCTGGTTCACGGTCGCGCACGCCTTTGCGCGGCGGCGGACGACTCGCCAGACTCTAACGCCCCGGACCCCGAATGACCACCGGCGTGACTCGACTCGCCCCCTCTCCCACCGGCGCCCTCCACCTCGGTAACGCGCGCACCTTTCTCATCAACTGGGCGATCGCCCGCGAATCGGGGCAGATCATCCACATGCGGATCGAGGATCTCGACGGCCCCCGCGTCAAGCCCGACGCCGTCCGCCAGACGCTCGACATCCTCGCCTGGCTCGGACTCGACTGGGACGGCCCGCCCCTCCTTCAGTCCGCCGACCTCGCCCCCTACCGCCACGCCATGCACCAACTCGCCGCACGGGATCTCATCTACCCCTGCGAAGCGACGCGAAGCGATATCGAAGCCGCCGCCAGCGCGCCGCACGCCGGCGATCATGAGCCGCGCTTCCCGCCCGACCTGCGCCCGCCGCCCGACACGCCACGCACGTTCGATCGCGACGACACGAACTACCGCTTCGAAGCGCCCGACCGGGTCGTCGTGATTGACGACCGCTGCGCGGGCCGCACCGAACACAACCCCGCGGCCGATGTCGGCGACTTCGTCGTCTGGACAAAACGCGCCCAGCCCGCCTACCAGCTTGCGGTGGTCGTCGATGATGCGCGGCAGGGCGTCACCGAGGTCGTGCGGGGCGACGACCTGCTCCCCTCCGCCGCCCGTCAGATGCTCCTCTACGACGCTCTCGACCTCCACCCGCCCGCCTGGCGGCATCTGCCCCTCGTCCGCGGCGAGGACGGGCGACGACTCGCCAAGCGACATGGCGACACCCGGCTGACCACCTACCGGCAGGCGGGCGTCCCCGCCGAACGTATCATTGGCCTGCTCGCCTCGTGGTCGGGCGCGGCGGACGCCCGGGCCCCCATGACCGCCGAGGCGTTTCGGACGTCGTTCGATCCCGCCCGGCTTCCGCCCGACGATGTCGTCTTCACCCCGAAGGATCACGCATGGCTGCTCGATTCGTCCGACTGACCGCCGCGCTCGCCGTCCTCGCGACCCTCGTCGTCGCGACCGGTTGTCAGCGTTCGACCGGGCCGCGATTCGAGACGGTGACGATCAAGGGGGAGGCGTTCCGTCTGGAGGTCGCCGCCGACGACGTGTCGCGGACGCGGGGCCTCATGGAGCGGGAGTCGATTCCCGACCAGGGCGGCATGCTCTTCATTTTCCCGGACGTCCAGCCCCGGGCCTTCTGGATGGGCTATTGCCTGACGGACATGGACATCATCTTCCTCGACGCCCGCGGCTTCGTGACCGCGACGCACACGATGACCGTGGAGCCGCCCCGCCGGCCCGACGAGAGCGAACTCGATTATCGGGCCCGCATGGCGGACTATGTCAGCGGGGCGCCGGCGCAGTTTGCGATCGAGCTGCAGGCGGGCGAGATCGAGCGGCTGGGCGTGAAGTTTCAGGACAAGATCGAGCTTGATCTGGACCGCCTTAAGCGGATGGCCCAGTAAGCCGATGCCTCTCGGTATCCGCACTGCCGATCGTTCCGGCGCCGTGTGCGCGATGTCCCCTGGGAGTCCCGGCGATCGTGAATCCGCTCAGCATCACCCTCGCCGCGTTCAGCGGGGCCGAGCCCGATCTCGCGGCGGTCACCGCCCGTCTGCGTCGCGCCTGGCGGGACGAGCGGTCGATCGAGTTTGATCTCTGCCCGCCCGAGGCCCTCGCGGCCCGGGAGCCGGAGGCGATCGATGCGGTGGTGCTGGCGGTGAGTCCGGCGGACGCCGTGGTGGACGCCACCCGGATTCTCGCCCGTCTCCGCGAAGCCCACGTCCCGGTCGTCGGGCTTCGCACCGGCGACATCGAACCCGCCTGCCCCTTCCAGGCCGCGTCGGTCATCTGCTTCGACGCCGACGTCGCCGGCGAGGTGCTCGCCGCGGCGCTCGCCGCCCTCGTGCAGCGGCAGACCGAGATCGCCGAACTGCAGCGCGACCTCGAGATCACGCGTCGCTTCCACGGCGGCCTTGGAGCCGAGATGGGTCGGCTGCTCGAAGAACTGCAGCTCGCGGCGATGGTGCAGCGCGACTATCTGCCGCCGGAGCTGCCCACGTTGCACGGCGTTGAGTTCTCCGCCCTGTGGCGTCCGGCGAACTATGTTTCCGGCGACATCTACGACATCGCGCAACTGGACGATGATCGCGTCGGCGTATTCCTCGCGGACGCGGTCGGCCACGGCGTGCCCGCGGCCCTGATGACGATGGTGATCCACCAGTCCCTGTGCACGCACAATGCAAAGGGCGAGGTGCTGCCGCCATCGGAGGTGCTGCGGATTCTCAACCAGGGAATGATCCGTCGCCAGCACGGGAACTCACGATTCGCGACGGCGGTGTATGGCATCGTCGACTGCCGCGCCCGAACCATCTGTGTCGCCGGCGCCGGTCACCCCCCGCCGCTGCTCCTGCATCCCTCCGGCGACGTCTCGTCGCTCGACACGTCGGGCGGCCTGCTCGGGATCTTCCCCGACGAGACCTTCCCCGAAGAGACCTTCGAGATCGGCGTCGACGATCGGCTGCTCGTCTTCTCGGACGGTTTCGAGCAGGCCTTCCCCGCCCGCACGCGGGAAGAGGACTGCGAGGATCCCGCCTACGAACGACGCAAGCCGACGCTGCGGTATCGTGACGAATTCGAACTGTTGCGCGAGCTGCCGACGTCGGGAGCAATGATCGACGCCCTTGAGCATCGCGTCGATCAGCAGGTCGGATCGCTGCATCAGATCGACGATCTCACCCTCGTGTGCATGCGGGCCGGCGCGATCGCGCAGGCGGACGCGGCCGACGAGGACGCCGACCCGGTCGACGCCGACGCGTCCAATCCGCTCAGGCGCTCGGCGTAGCGTTCGGCGCCCCATGCTGGCGACGCAGCCAGTGCACCACGGTTCGCGCCATCGGATCCGTCTCGATATTGACGCGGTCGCCCTCGGACAAATCGCCGAGCGTCGTCTCGGCCAGCGTGGTCGGAATCAACACGACCTCGAACCAGTCGTCGCCCACCGCCGCGATCGTCAGCGACACCCCGTCGATCGCGATCGATCCCTTCGGCGCCACGTACTCCATGAGATCGGCGGGACCGTCGAACCGGACCCGCCACTCGCCGTCGGCGCGGCGGACGGCGCGGACGGCGGTCACGGCGTCGATGTGCCCCTGCACGATGTGCCCGCCGAGGAGGCCGCCCGCGGGGAGGGCGTGCTCGAGGTTCACCCGACGCCCCGGCGCCGACGCGCCGAGGGTCGTCGCCTCGAGCGTTTCGGGGACGACGTCGAAGGCGAACGGATCGCCGGCCCGGGCGGGACGGTCGACGATGGTCAGGCAGCAGCCGGAAATCGCGATCGAGGCGCCCGCGTCCGGGTGGTGCGCCCAGCCCCGGGGATCGACCACAAGTCGCTCGCCCGCGGGGCTCGGGCCACGCTCCATGATCACGCCAACGTGCTGGATGAGTCCGGTGAACATGGGAAAACGGGGCTCCGGGAGCGGGGCGATATGGGCGGCGACGCAGACGCTGACAGCATAGGCTCGCCTTGACGGGTCTTCGACGGGGGCGGATACTCCGGGATCATCGAGATCGGCGCCGACGCGGCCCCCGCCGCGGGTCCGGCCCGTTTCGATCCCTGTGATCGTCCATCCGTCGCGACACGCCCCTGGCGCGACGGCAGAGAAAGCTGAAAGGCTCCGCATGCTTGGTCGTCCCTCCCGTTCCGCCGTTTCACGTCGTCCTCAGCTCACGCGGCTCGGCGTCCTCACGAGCGGTCTCGGAACGCTGCTGCTGCTCACGGCGTGTCAGACCAGCGACCAGACCAGCACCGCTGGCGTGTCCGGGGCCGCCGCGACGAACGGATCGCCGTCCGCCGGCGCCCGCGTGAATCTCGAGGACTACCACATCATTCCGCCGACCGCGGGACGCGAGATCGGCTACCGGTTCGACTGGCAGGCCGAAGCCCGTCCCGATCGTGGGACCGGCATGCGTCAGGTCGTTCGGCGCGGCGGGGCGGTGCTCGCGCTCGACGGCGGCAACTTCCTCACCCGTTTCCGCGACGACGACGGCGATCGCGTCTGGCGAACGCCGGTCGCCCAGCGGGTGGCGGACGTGCGCGGGCTCAACCATGTCGACAACCCGGACCGGGTCTTCGTCACCACGGAAACCGACGTCTACGAACTCGACGGCGGCACCGGAGCCGTCCTCAACCGCGCGGTCCTCGGCAAGATCGCCAACACCGCGCCGGTTGAGCTTCCGCCCTACCTGATCTACGGCGGGCGGAACGGCCAGTTGATCTGGCACGCCTACGGCATCGGCGACGAAGCGCTGGCCTACCAGGTCGGCCGCACGATCACGGCCGCCCCGGTGCTCACCAACGGCGGCGTCTTCGTGGTCAGCGCCGACGGCCAGGCTCGCATGCTGACGTATTCGTCCGCCCAGTCGATCTGGTGGAAGGATCTCCGCAGCCGCGTCGTCGCCCCGCCCGCGACCGACGGCAACGCCGTGTACATCGCGGACCTGGGTCAGACGCTGTGGGCGATCGACGCCGGCAACGGCCGGACGCTCTGGCGGCGGCTCATGCCGAGCCCCCTGTCCGAGGCCCCGGTCTACGCGGGCGGACGCGTCTACCAGGCGGTGCCGGGCGAAGGCCTCGTCGCGCTGGAAGCGCTGCCTCGCAACACGCCGGACGGACGCATCGTCTGGACGTCCGACGCGGTCGGACAGGTGATCGGCTCATCCTCGGCGGGCCTGCTCGTCTGGGACGGTCGCGACCGCGCGATGCACATCCTCGACGACCGGAGCGGCGACATCATGAAGTCGATTGATCTCCCGCAGGTCAGCCATATCATGATCGATCGCGATCGCACGCTGGTGGCCTACAGCGACGACGGTCGTGTCCTTCGCATGTCCCCCCGCCGCTGAACGCGAAGTCCGATGAGCGCCCCTGACCTCGTTCCCATCCGACGCGCTGTCCTGTCGGTCAGCAACAAGGCTGACCTGGCCCCGTTCGCCCGCGCGCTCGCGGATCGCGGGGTGGAGATCATCTCCACCGGCGGCACCGCCCGCGTGCTCAGCGAGGCCGGGATCAAGGTCGTCAACATCAGCGACGTGACCGGATACCCGGAGATGATGGACGGACGCGTCAAGACGCTTCACCCGTCCGTCCACGGAGCCCTGCTCGCCCGACGCGACAACGTCGAACACGTCGCGGCCATGGAGGCGCACGGCGTCGCCCCGATCGACCTCGTCTGCATCAACCTCTACCCCTTCGAGCAGACGATCCGCAAGGACGGCGTCACGATCGACGAGGCCATCGAGCAGATCGACATCGGCGGACCCGCGATGCTCCGGAGCGCGGCGAAGAACCATGACTTCGTCACCGTCGTCACCTCCCCCACCCAGTACGACCGCATCGTCACGGAACTCCGCACCAACGACGGCGCCACGACGCTCGCCACCCGACGTGACCTCGCCGCCGCCGCGTTCAGCCGCACCGCCCAGTACGACGCCGCGATCAGCGCGTGGATGGCCCACCAGCGTGAGGAGTCGTTCCCGGCCCAGCTCCGGCTCAGCTACACCCTGCAGGAACATCTCCGCTACGGCGAGAACCCGCACCAACAGGCGGCCCTCTACGCGAATCCGACGTCGCCCGATCCGTCGCTCGTCCACGCCGCGCTCAAGCACGGCAAACCGCTCAGCTACAACAACATCAACGACGGCGCGGCGGCGCTGGACCTGGTCCGCGAGCTCCACCTGCACGCCGACGGCGCCGCGGCGGCCGCGGTCATGAAGCACGCCAACCCGTGCGGGGCCGCGATCGCGGACACCCCTGTCGACGCGTTCGAGCGAGCGTACGCCGGCGATCCCCGGGCCGCGTTCGGCGGCATCCTCGCGGTGAACGCCACCGTCGACGCCGCTCTCGCCGAAGCCGTCGCCGAGGGTCAGAAGTTCCTCGAAGTCATCGTCGCCCCGCAGTACGACGACGACGGCCTCGCCATCCTGCAGGAACGCTGGAAGAACGTCAGGCTGCTGGCGGTGGGCGCCTTCGACTTCAAGACCGACCGGCGGAAGATCGACTACCGATCCGTCCCCGGCGGCATGCTGGTGCAGGAGCGCGACACCGCGCTGCCCAGCGCGCGAAACTGGCAGGTGATGGCCGGGCCCGCCCCGTCCGACGCCACGCTCCGCGACGCCGAGTTCACGATGACGATCGCCAAACACCTGAAGTCGAACGCCATCGCGATCGGACGCGACGGTCAGATGCTCGGCGGCGGACCCGGCCAGGTCGACCGCGTCTCCTCCTGCGAGATCGCCATCGCGAAGGCGGGCGATCGTCTGCGTGACGGCGGCGGCGTCGCCGCGTCGGACGCGTTCTTCCCGTTCCCCGACGGACCGGAGAAACTCATCGACGCCGGCGTGACCTGCATCGTTCAGCCCGGCGGCTCGAAACGCGATGAAGAGACGTTCGCTCTCTGCGAGCAGCGCGGCGTGACGTGCATCGTCACGGGGCAGCGCCACTTCCGGCACTGACGCGCCGGTATCATCCCCGCATGACGTCCCCCGCCCCCGAACTCGTCGTCGGCGACGACGGCCTCGCCCGTTGCGCGTGGTGCATGAACACGCCGGGATACATCGCCTACCACGATGACGAATGGGGCCGACGCGTCGCCGATGATGCGCGGCTGTTCGAGAAGATCTGTCTCGAAGGATTCCAGGCGGGCCTGAGCTGGCTGACGATTCTGCGGAAACGAGAAAATTTCCGCCGCGCGTTCCGCGGCTTCGAGATCGCGCAGGTCGCGCGGTTCGGGGAGCGCGACGTGGAGCGTCTCCTGGGGGACGCCGGCATCATCCGACACCGGGGCAAGATCGAGGCGACGATCAACAACGCGCGGCGGGCGGCGGAGCTGCTGGACGAGTTCGGCTCGATGATCGCGTACGTCGACCAGTGGCGGCCGGTCGACCCGCCGCCGCCCCCGGTTTCTTACGCCGATGTGCCCGCGCAGACCGATCTGTCAAAGGCGATGTCGAAGGACCTGAAAAAACGCGGCTGGCGGTTCGTGGGACCCACGACGGCCTACGCGTTCATGCAGGCGATGGGGGTCGTCAACGACCATCTCGCCGGGTGTGCGATACGGGAAAGGGCGTCCAGACCGACGGATTCCGCGTGAGAATCCACATAAACCTTTGTCAAATGCTCACCTGAGGCATATTCTCTCTCGGACGACCTCGACGATAATTGGTCTTTGTTCGTAAAGGTCCGTTGGTGAAGGAGCGAGGGTTTCCACGCACAGGAGGCGTACGTCCATGACCTCGATGCCGGTCGCATTGGATGAGAAGGTGCTGGTTCTGAACCGCATGTACGCGGCGGTGCGTATCGTGTCCGCCCGACGCGCGTTCGTGATGCTCTTCAAGGACATCGCCGAGGTCATCGCGGTCGAGGACGGCCGGTACACGAACTACGACTTCACCTCCTGGGCGGACATCTCGAGCCTCCAGCGGGAATTCGAGCCGGACGCCCACACGTGGGTCCGGACCACGCGGATGACGATCGCGGTCCCGAAGATCATCCGACTGTTCGGCTACGACAAGCTTCCGCGGCAGGACGTCAAGCTTAACCGGCGCAATCTGTACGCCCGGGACGGGAACCGCTGCCAGTACTGCGGCAAGACGTTCTCGACGAAGGAACTGACGATCGATCACGTGAACCCGCGGGTCAAGGGCGGCGGCAACACGTGGGAGAACCTCGTCTGTGCGTGTGTTCGCTGCAATGCCAAGAAGGGCGGACGAACGCCCCGCGAAGCGCACATGAAGCTCGTCCGCCCCGCCGTGAAGCCGAAGCGTCACCCGGCGATCACGATGCGTCTCGGCCATGAGAAGTATCAGTCGTGGAAGGCGTTCCTGAACAACGCGTACTGGACGGTCGAACTTCGGGACTGACCGCCCTCCCCCTCGCCTGCCCAGACGACGCCTCGCCTCGATGCGATTCGCGCGCACCGATGTTTTTCTGCGCCCGCGCGGGAAGAATCGCGTTCCATCTCTTGCCCCCCGCCCCGTGTCGGCTGACCCTGTGGATTCAGGATTGGATCGTCGCCGGGCGGCGACTAAGGTAGGCAACGGCGCCGAATGCGCGGCGCCTGCACTGACCGAACTTCAATTCGAGGAGGGACACCCATGCATCGGTACTCGTCCATCGCCCTTGCTGTGACCGCACTGGTCACCGCCGCCGGCCCCGCCGCGGCCGACATGATCTTCTTCAACGCCACGAGCGCCGGGAACAGCGAGAGTTTCCGACAGCAATGGCTCGACGCCATCGGCATCGCCGCGCCGCAGCACCTGGTCGATTTCGAGTCCGGCTTCGCCGGCGGCGAGAACATCCACGCCATGTCCGATCTGTTCCCGCTGGACCTGGTCATCCGGGACACCGCGGCGTCGGAGGCGATCGTCTTCGGGGGTTCCATCGGCGGCTCCAACCCGGTCGGAAGCCTGGCGGTCACGCAGAATGAGGATCCCTACCTCGAACTCGACTTCTCCGCCGCTCCCGTCGACTACGTCGCCTTCCGCGACATCGATCAGTCCGGCACCAACATCCTGGTGACGTACGTCGGCGGCGGCACGGGCAACTTCTCGATCGAGACCACTTCGTTCGGCGGCGACTCGGCAGAGTTTGTCGGGTTCTACCGCAACGACATGCCGCGCATCCAGCGGATTCAGCTCGACGCGAGCGGCGACGGTCTCTGGGGCGTGGACAACATCGAGTACGGCGTGCTCGACGTCGAATGTCCCGCGGATCTTGACGGCTCGAACGACGTCGGACCGGGCGATCTCGCGATCCTCCTCGCCGCGTGGGGCGACTGCCCGCCCGGCGGGCCCTGTCCCGCCGACCTCGACGGCGATCTCAGCGTGGGGCCCGGCGACCTCGCCGTCCTGCTCGCCGCGTGGGGACCGTGTCGATAAGGCCCGGGTTCACCACCGGGGACATCGAGAACACCGAGAAAGACAATCGGGCGCTCGCCAGCGAGCGCCCGATTCTGTTTTCTCTGTCGCCTGTCAACCCTCGCCGACCTCCGCCGCTCACGTCGCGCCGACGGTCACGTCCAGCGGCTGGGCCTGCGGTTCGTAGTTCGGCTGCAGGGCGATGTTCAGCGGCACCCGCTTGCCCTCGCCGTCACGCGGGATGTTGTCCTCGTCGATGATCCGCTGGATCGCCATGATCCCCTCGATCAGCATCTCCGGACGAGGCGGACAGCCCGGGACGTAGACGTCAACCGGAATGAACTGGTCGACGCCCTGCACCACCGCGTACGTGTCGAACACGCCGCCGGTCGAGGCGCACGCGCCCATGGAGATCACCCACTTCGGCTCCGTCATCTGGATGTAGATCCGCTGGAGCACGGGAAGCATCTTCGAACTCACCCGACCCGCCACGATCAGCAGGTCCGCCTGGCGCGGCGAGAACCGCATGACCTCCGCCCCGAACCGGGCGAGGTCGTACCGGCTGCACGCCGTGGCCATCAACTCAATCCCGCAGCACGCGGTCGCGAACGGCATCGGCCAGACCGCCGAACGACGCGCCCAGTTGATCACCCGGTTCAACTGCGTGGTGACGATGCTGTCAGTGGGAAGGGCGGCTTCAAGACCCATCGAGGCGACCTCCTGTCGGATGCGCGACCTCTGTGAAAAACGTCACGGGGTCGGCCTGACATCGTATCGGCCGAATCCGCCGTCATCCACCACGAGAGACGGATTCCGGGACGGCGCCGGGCCTGTTCGTGCGGCGGGGTCCGAGTCGGTCCGATCCGCCGATGTCCAGCTTACCCAGCCCGCGCGTCCGGCGCCTCCGGGGGCGGCCCGCCCGCCGGGGACGCGAGCGACGCCCGCGCCGGCCCGATGTCGACGGTGTGAGGGGATCCCACGCCAGTCCGACGAGGCGCGTTGTTCGTACCGCCGCGCTGACCCTCGTCCTGGCGGTTCTCGGACTCAGCCGACATCCGCTTGTTGCCTCCGCGTCCAGCGATCTGACGACCGCCCCCATCGCGGCGATCGCGACCACGTCCGCTTCGCTCTCGTCGACGTCCGTGCCATTCGCCGGCGCCCGCGACCTCCTGCCGCCCCGCTTCCGCTCGTACGAATCGCGCCGCTTCATCGTGCTGACCGATGTGGATCGCGATCGCGCCCGCGAACAGCTCGAACGGCTCGAACGGGCTCACCACCAGTTCCAGCGGTTCTGCCGGAAGCTCCGGCTCGACCCCGAGCCGCTCCGGCACAAGCTCGTGTGCGTGCTCTTCCAGGATCGCGCGGCGTACCGGGATTTCGCCCGTCGCCACGACGACATCACCGCCGAGTGGATCGCCGGCTACTACGCCCCCCGGGCCGACCGGATCGTCTTCTACGACGCCTCGACCAACCCTTCCGTCGCTGACGCCCGCCGCTCGATCGCCAGCATGACCGCCGAGCTTCGCCGACTCGAGAATGAGGTCGCTGATGCGCGTCTCGCCGGCGACGCGGGCTACGCCGACCGGCTCGAGCAGGCGCAGACCGACTACGCCCGGCAGATCCGCGACTACGAAGACCACGTCGACGAGTTCGCGCGTCAGGTCGGCGTCTCCACGACGATCCACGAGGCGATCCACCAGCTCGCCTTCCATACGCAGGTGCAGTCGCCGTTCGTGCAGTATCCGATCTGGATCAGCGAGGGCCTCGCCACCGCCTTCGAGACGGATGCGCCGAACGAGGCCTTCGGACCCGACCGGCGCTACGACGTCCGGTGCGAGCAGTTCGAACTCGCCGTCGCCGACGGGTCGCTCCTGCCGCTGCCCGTGCTCGTCTCACTGGATCGGATCACCGACCCGAACCACATCGAAGTCGTCTACGCCCAGAGCTACGCCCTCGTGACATGGCTTGCGCGGCGTGAGTCCCGCGCCCTGGGCGCCTACATGGCGTCGATGCTGGAAGAGCCGCGCGGCCGACCGGGGCCCGCGCGTCATCTCGAACTCTTCGAGGCGACATTCGGCGACGTGGATGATCTCGAACGACGCTGGCTGCGCGACATGCGGGCTCAGATCGCCCGCGGTCGCTGACCGCAGCACGTCACCCACAGCACATCAGATTCAGGCGCGTTCCTGCCGACCGGGGAACGGATAGGGTTCGGTCTTCTTCGGATCCGCCGCGCCCTCTTCGGCCGCCTTCTGTTCGGCGACGAAGTCATCGAGCCGCTTGAGTTGCTCCAGCGGTTCCTGGAAGGACTCGATGCGACGGTGAAGTTCGGCGGCGGCCTGATCACAGAGCGCGGCGTCGGCGGTCATGTCCGTCCGGACCCCTTCGACCTTCTGCATCAGCCGTTCGATCTCGTCGGCTGCGGCGATCAGGTCCTCGAAGAACATGGCGCGGGTCTGTTCGGCCTGCTCGACCGCCTCGTCCAGACGCGCGGCGTGATCGGCGGCGTTGCGGGCGACCTCCTCGAGTCGACGTCGTTCGTCTTCGATATCCAGCATCGCGGTGCGACGCTGTTCGCGGATCTCCTCTTCGGCGACCCGCCGCGCGATCTCGATCCGTCCGAGCGCGTTGGAGACCTTCTCATCAAACGCCCGTTCCTGCGTCGCCCGAGCGTCGTCGACGGTCCGGGCTGTTTCGAGCGCCGCCTCGGCCCGGCGGGCCTGCGCCTGCAGCGCCTTGAGCAGATCGGCGCCGACCTTGAGGCGGTCCTGGAAGCGCATCGACGCCTTGGACACGCCCTGGTCGCGGCTGCGGGCTTCCGCGAGCGACTGGTCCAGTCGCGTGACGGCGTCGTTCGCGTGATCAATCAGATCACGGAGAACGCCGGCGAGTTCGTCATAGCCCGCCTGATCAACGATCCGGGGGGTGAGAACGACATCGGAAGCGGGACGGGGTCGCATGGGTGGGGCGATGCTGATGACAGGCGGCGACTTGGGCTCCACGGCAGCGGGAGCCGACGCGCGATCCTGACCGGTTCCACCGGGACGTGCGTTCATGGCAGTCCTCCGGGGACGGAGAAAGGGGGCGGTGACGCGAACCATGGCGTCTCGGGTGAGTTATCGACCATTCTCGGACGCGGACTTGACCCCTTCCGGCTCGCGCCGTTCCAGCCCCGGCAGGTCCGCGACGGTAAGTCCCTGAACTACACCGTCTTGCAAGCCATAGAGAGCGGCTGACGGGGCTTCGGGAGCGGCGGT
This sequence comes from Phycisphaerales bacterium, assembly GCA_965227335.1. GTDB lineage: Bacteria > Planctomycetota > Phycisphaerae > Phycisphaerales > SM1A02 > CBDDFV01. Next base: position 74,839 of record CBDDFV010000008.1, on the reverse strand, counting down.
CATCGCGCTGAGCCGGCGGCCGATGTCGAGGATCCGGCCCAGCGGAATGTCCTCGAGCGGTCGAGCCATCGAGAGGGATCGTTCCGGATCGTCGAGCCGGTGAACGAGACCGTCGGCCACGAGTTGATCGATGATCGTGTTCACGACCCCGGCCGGCGCCTCCAGCCGTTCGGCGATGGCGTCGGCGCTTACGGGTCGACCGACGCGGAAGCCGTGGACGATGATGGCCGTGACATCGAGGACGGCGCCGACGTCGAGCAGGCCGGTGGAATGCTGCCGATCGGTCATGCCGCGCAAGGCGCGAGCCCCGGGAAACCGCTGCAGGATCGCGCTGACTTCGAGACCGAAGAGGATCGCAACCCACATGATGTAGACCCAGAACATGGCAAGCGGAATGAACCCCAGGGATCCGTAAAGCTGCTTGAGTGAGAACGCGTTCTCGAGGTACGCGCCCATCGTGGTGCGTCCGATCGACACGAGCAGCGTGCCCACGAACCCGCCGATCAGCGCGGACCGCGCCTGGACCGACACATTGGGCACCAGCATGTAGAACGTGAAGATGACGATCCACGTCACCGTGAACGACCACACCATCACCGCGATCGAGACGAGCGTCTGGTACCCCTCGACATCATCGATCCAGCCGGAGACTCGGGCGTTCAGCCAGACGGTGGCGATCATCGCGCCGGGGCCGAGCGTGAGCACGAACCAGTAGAGCGGCACCCGCCACATCCACGATCGGCCCTCGGGCGCCCGGTAGATCGTGTTGAAGCTGTTCTCGATCGTCGCCATCAGGCTGATCGCAGAGTAGATCAGCACCGCGACGCCGACCCACCCCACCGCGGTGATGTTCACCTGCTCCGTCTTCTCGAGCAGGCCGATCAGCCAGTCGGTCATGCTGACGGGGTCCGCGCTGTCGGCGCCCATGATCTGCACGTCGTCGAGCCCGATGGACCTCAACACCGTCCGCAGACTCTCGCGGAACTGATCGAGCCCGCGGAAGGCGCGCACCAGAATCGTGCCGACCACGAAAATGGGCAACAGACTGAACAACGTGCGGAATGACAACGCGGCGGCCATCTGGGCCGCCCGATCCTGTCGGAGCTGACGAATCCCGAAGACGCCGACGTCGTACCCGTTGCGCAACAGACGCTGCCAACGCGACAACTCCTCGCGCGGCTGCGTGAGAATGCGCATGAGCCAATCAAGAATGGCGGCGATGCGATCGCGCATGAAACTCACTTATCGGCGGTTTCGGCGTCGGGCTTGGGTGATCGCGGAACGAACACGCCGGCCGACCACGGCGGCGGCTCCATGAGCCGAAGGAACGACACCGACGCGGGACCAGCCGCCCCGGATGCGTCCCCGAGATGTCGATCCGCACCGTTTCCGTCAATGAACGCGGCGATCGAGTCGTCGGCGCGCAGGCCGGTCGCCCACGACCACGCCAGGACGTCGTCGCCCGCGTCGTCACGCACCACCGCCAGTCCGGCGTCGGCCGACATCGCGAACCGCCCCGTCCCCTGCCGGACATCATTCCCGGCGAGGTCGATGGCGATCCCCACGCCGGCGTCGACGCCCACGCCCTGACCCGCGCCCCCCGTCACCTGATACCAGTCGTCTCCCGCGACATCGAGCAGCAGACCAAGCCCCCCCGCCACGGCCGCCGCCTGCCCGCTGCCCGTGGCGTACAGATCATCGCCCGCACGATCGATGAGCATGCCGACGCCGGCCGTCAGCCCCCCGCTCCGCCACGGGAAACCGACGCCCTGCAGCGTGGCGTCGATCACAGCGCCCTGGTAGCGATCGTCGCCGCCCGCGTCGATCAGGCAGCCCCAGCCGCGCGAGCCGCCCGCCCCCTGCGCCCCTTCGACGGACACGTACCGATCGTCGTCGTCGCCGAGATCCACGAGGACGCCCACCCCCGCGACGGCGTAGCCGAGTCCGCCGTACGCACATGCGTAACGATCGCGCCCCCCCCGATCGATCACCATGCCGATCCCCGCCAGGCCCGCCCCGAACGCCAGTCGCTGCGCCGTGTACTCGTCGTCGCCGGCGCGATCATCGATGATCGCCACGCCCAGCACCCCCGCCCCCGGCCCCTGAGTCTCGCCGCCGACGTACCGGTCGTTCCCCGCCGCGTCGATGATCAGCGAGTTCCCGATGCGCGGCTTCGACATCCAGTACTCATCGTTCCCATCCGGATCCAACACCGCCGCGATCACCCCCATGTCATACCGGTTGTCGCCGACGCCGCCGACCACGACCCAGCCCACCTCGCGAATCCTGTCGAAGTCGACGATCTCGCCCTCGAACGCCGCCGCGAGCTCCGCCGGCGGCTCCTCGTACAGTCGCCCGCTTGCGAAATCCGCGTTGAGGGCGACGCCGACGTGGTAATGCTCAAACGCGTTCAACAGGCCGGCGAGGTCGAGATCGGCGAAGAACGCGGCGGCCTCGTCCGGCCGATCGTCCCGGGCGTCGTCCGGTCCGCGATTGAACGCCGCGTCGCGCAGCATCATCGCCAGCGCAGCGTCCCCGTACTGCGCCCCCAGCGCCTCCCGCACGAGGTAATCCGACCCGTTCGTCAGGAAGTTCATCGCGTTGATGCCCGCGCGGATGTGCATGACATCGAGCTCGCCCTGACCCGACGGATCCACCAGTTCGACGCCCAACACCTGCGCGGCCGCCTGCGCGACGACGCCGAACGGGTTGTCCTCAAGTCCGTCCAGCAGCGCGGCGTACTCCAGCGCGATCCGGTCCGCGTGCAGCGGATCCTGCAGGATCTCACGCGCCGGCGGCAGCACGCCCGGCGCCCCGGCTCGCTGAGCCATCGCCGCGAGCACGTCCGCCAACACCGCGCGTTTTCCCGCCTCGTCGATCGCCTGTCCCAGCGGGCTCGTCGGGTCTTGCCAGTCGCCAAGGCCGTCGGTCCAGCTTCCGGGCGGGGCCGCGGCGGCGGACATCGCGCCGGCGGCGACGGCGAGGGCCATGACTCCGGATTGCATTCCTGTGGGTCGCATCAACATCTCCTGCTCTCTTACCATGGGCGGCTGCGCGGGTGTGGCCTCGACCGGCCGGGCCGTCTATTATCGCCGCTTCGCCCTCGTCTCGCCGGATCTTCCGCCGACCTCCTCAAGATCGACACCGCCATGCCCCCCGCGCCCCGCAAGAAGAAGACCGCCGGACGACCGTCCGTCGACTCCCCCGTCGAGGATTTCAAGGACAGCTCGCGCGGCGTGCGTCTGCAGAAGTTCCTTGCCGAGTCCGGGATCGCCTCCCGACGCGCCTGCGAAACCCTCATCGAGGAGGGCGCCGTCTCCATCAACGGCCACTTCGTCACCGACCTCCCGGCCTGGGTTGATCCCGAAAACGACCGCGTCGTCGTCAACGGGCAGGTCGTGCGGACGGAGCGGCCGGTCTACATCATGCTCTTCAAGCCGCGCGGCGTGGTCTGCACGAACAGCGATCCCGAGGGTCGCCCGCGCGCGATCGATCTCGTCCAGCATCCGTCGAAATCGCGTCTCTTCCCCGTCGGGCGTCTGGACATGGACTCCTCCGGACTCCTGCTGCTGACCAACGACGGCGAGTTCGCCAACCGCCTGAGTCACCCGCGTTACGAGATGCACAAGACGTATCACGTCACCGTGCGCGGCCGGGTCGATGACGAGACCCTCCGCAAGCTCGAGCACGGCGTGTTCCTCTACGACCGCCACTCCGGCAAAGGACGGCGCACGGCGGAATCCGGCGTCACGCTGATCAAGCGCGACCGCGACCGCACGCACCTCAGAATCGAGCTGCGCGAGGGTCGAAACCGACAGATCCGACGCGTGATGCTGCGGGTAGGTCACCCGGTGAAGAAACTCCGCCGCATCCAGCTCGGCTCCCTGAAACTCAAGGGGCTCGCGATCGGCGCGTGGCGTGAACTGACCGGGCCGGAACTCGCCCAGTTGAAGCGCGACGCCTTCGGCGACATCGACGAACGCCGCCGACGCGACGACCGCCGAAAGAAAGCGGAAGCGAAGAAGAAGACATCGAGCCGCCGGAAGACGTCCGACCGCAGGACGTCTACGCGTTCGTCGTCGGATCGTCCGAACTCGGGATCGGCTCGGAAGGGATCGGCTCGGAAGCAGTCGACACGCCGGACGTCGGATCAGAAGCCGTCGGCGCGGACGTCGGGGCCGAAGTCGGGGCGGAAGAACGCGCCTCGCTCGGATCGCCGGCGGTCGTGACCACGGGCGGGGGCGGTGCGTCGGCTTCGATCACGTCGCCTTCCGGCGCGTCCGGATTACGCTCGATCTGGATCGGCTCATCGATCCCCTCCTGTCGGACGAGGATCTTGCGCATCCGCGTGAGTTCGAGCATCGCCAGGAACAGGCCGACCCGCTGGCCGACCGACTTCCCCTCGAACGACTGCTGCAGCGTCATCCGGTGCGCGGGCGCGTGTTCAAGTCGATCCATGAGGTCCGCCTGATGCAGCGCGATCGGCGTGTCGTCGACCTCAACCTTGTGATCGCCCAGCCGCGCGAAGTCGATCGATGAGGCGAGCCGCTCGTACGCCGCGTGCAGGTCGAAGACGTGCACGTCGTCCATGTCGAGTTCGATTTCGTCTTCGGCGTCATCCTCATTGTCGTCGAGAGGCGGACGGGCGGGTCGGTTGGGAAAGCGGTCCTGAAACTCCAGCCGCCGCGCGTCGAGAAGTTCCGACGCGGTGCGGTACCGCTGGTAGGCCAGCAGTTGCCGGATGAGTTCGAGCCGCGGGTCGGTCGATTCGCCGTCCCCCGCCGCGCCCTCCACCGCTTCCTGCTCCTCGACGGGGGCCGGCGAGAGCGCGCGGGACTTGATCTCGATCAAGGTCGCCGCCATGACGAGAAACTCGCCGGCGAGTTCGATATCGACGTCGTCGAGTCCGCGGACGAACTGGAGGTACTGTTCGGTGATCAGGTGGATCGGGATGTCATGGATATCGACCTCGGCGCGCCGGATCAGATACAGGAGCAGGTCCAGGGGCCCGCGAAAGGCGTCGAGGGTGACCTGGTACTCTTCCTGCAGCGGCATGACGGCGACATCCGGGGCGATATAATGACGGGTTCGGAATCGACTGACTCCGCATGATACCGCACCCCCGGAATCCGCGCCCATGAGCACCCGCCAGACCCCGTCCGTCGACCTGCACGCCGGCGCCGCCGATGCGCAGTCCCCGGCGGCCGAACAGGCGTTCATCGCCGAGGCCCTCCGGGCGGAGGCGGACGCCGTGATCCGGATCGCCGACGCCGTCGGCGGCGACGCGGCGGGCCAGTGGTCCGACGCGCTCGACCTCCTGCAGAAATGCAAGGGACACGTCGTCGTGTCCGGGATGGGCAAGTCCGGCCTGATCGGGGCGAAGATCTCGGCGACGTTCTCCTCGCTCGGCCAGCCCTCTTCGGTCGTTCATCCCTCCGAAGCCGTCCACGGCGATCTCGGGCGTTTCCGGCGCAACGACGTCGCACTGCTGCTGTCGTTCTCCGGCGAAACGGAGGAGGCGGTCACGCTCGCCGCGATCCTGAAGGCGGACGGCGTGCCGCGCCTGTCGATCACGTCGAACCCCGAATCCCGTCTCGCCCGGATGTCCGATGTGCACGTCTCGATCGGCGCGATCACCGAGGCGTGTCCGCACAATCTCGCCCCGACCGCGTCCACCACCGCGACGGTCGCGATCGGCGACGCCCTCGCCCTCGCCCTCGCGCGACGCCGCAACTTCGACGCCGACGACTTCCAGAAGACGCACCCGGGCGGCATGCTCGGCGCCCAGTTGCGTCCGATCACGGATGTGCTGCGATTCAAGGTCGGGAAGAACCTGCCGGTCATTCCCGCGGCGACCTCCGTCGAGGACGCGCTCCGCACCGCGCACGAAGGTCGACGGGCGGGCGCGGTGCTGATCGTCGACGACGACGGCCGGCTCGCCGGCATCTTCACCGACGGCGACTTCCGGCGACTCATGCTCAGCGAATCCCCCGCCTCGCTCACGAAGCCCATCGGCGAAGTCATGACCCGGGCCCCGAAGCACCTCACGACGAACCACCTGGTCCGCGACGCCGTCGCACTCATGACCGAACGCCGGCTCGACGAGATTCCGGTCGTCAACGAGCGTGGCGAACCCGTCGGCCTCGTCGACGTCCAGGACCTGATCGCGATCAAGGTCCTCCGCGAGTCCTGACGCCGATCAGCCGTCGTCCTCCAACTCCCGCATCAGCTCCTCATGGCGACGCGCGGCTTCGTCCAGCGTGTTCTTCGACGCCTCCTTCGCCTTGCCCAACGCCGGCTGTCGAAAGCCCGACGTGGTCCGGCGGCCCGGCGAGGAGGGCGGCTCCACCGGCTGCGCGGCAGGCGGCGGGGTGGTGGCCTGCACCGGGTTCGCCTTCTCCTCACAACCGATCAGCGACGCCGCGCTCAGCCCCACACACATCGCGCCCATCCACATCATGGCCCCGCCGGTCGTCCGATTGATCCTCTGACGTTTCATGAGCACTCCTTGTCGTTCGGCCGCGCCGGAAGAACGCGCCCGGATGCGCGGCGGACCCGTGATCCCGAGTATATCGGCCGTCCAACGTTACAATGCTCCCCGTCCCTCCTTCCTCATAGCTGAACGGGACCAGTTTGCGTTCCCGCCGACGCCTTCTTCGGAGACCGTCTCGATGACCGCCACGCCCGCCCGCGCCGCCGGCGCTGAACTCGGCGCCCGCCGCACGACCGCCGTCCTGGTCACCGGAGCCGGTGGAGAAGTCGGTCACGGACTCATCGAGCGGCTCCACGAAGCGGGGAACAACGAGATTGTCGCCCTGGATCTCCGCAAGCTGCCGAGAGCCCAGCGCGACCTCTGTCGGGACACGTTCGTCGGCGACATCTGCGACACCGCCCTGCTCTCGCGTCTCCTCTCGATGTACGAGATCGAGGAGATCTACCATCTCGCCGCGCTGCTCAGCACCCGCGCCGAGTTCACGCCCGAAACCGCGCACGATGTGAACGTCGGCGGCACGCTCAACCTGCTGCGACTGGCGGCGGAGCAGGCGCGTTCCCACGGTCGGCCGGTGCGGTTCATCTTTCCGAGTTCGATCGCCGCGTACGGACTGCCCGACCTCGACACGAAGGCCGCGGCGGGCGCCGTCGGCGAGGACGACTACAACACGCCGACCACGATGTACGGGTGCAACAAGCTTTATTGCGAACACCTCGGCCGCTACTACGCGCGTCATTACCGCCAGCTCGCCCAGGACCAGGTCGACAACCTCATCGATTTCCGCGCCGTCCGGTTCCCCGGGCTCATCAGTGCGGACACCGTTCCCTCCGGGGGGACCAGCGACTTCGGGCCGGAGATGATTCACGCCGCGGCGAAGGGCGAGGCCTACGCCTGCTTCGTTCGCGAGTCGACCACGATCCCCTTCATGACCATGCCCGAGGCGATCGACGCCACGCTCCAGCTCGCCTCGGCCGACGCGGCCGATCTCTCCCGCATCGTCTACAACATCTCGAGTTTCAATCCGTCCGCCGCGGAGTTCAAGGCGAAGGTCGAATCGGTGTTTCCCGATTGCGGCGACATCACGTTCCAGCCGGACGCGGCGCGCCAGTCGATCGTTGATTCCTGGCCGCGCGACCTCGACTGCACCGCCGCCCGCGACGACTGGGGCTTCAAACCCGTGCACACGTTCGATTCCGCGTTCGAGGACTACCTCGCCCCCCGCGTCCGCGCCCGTTACGCCGACTGATCGACCTCGTCAGGCGTCGACGTCGGCGCCGGCCACGCGCCGAAGAACAGCGTCAGGTCATCCGCATCGACCCGGCCGTCGCGATTCAGATCCGCGATCGTCCGGCCGCCGTCGTCGCCCCACAGACCGAGCAGACCCGCGAGATCGTCGTGATCGACCCGGCCGTCCTGGTTGAGGTCCGCGTCAATCCCCGCGTCGATCGGTTCCAGGATGATCGAGCGATCCTGGATCTTCACCCGCATCGACACCCCGCGCTGACTCACCCCGATCGTCACCGACGAGAAGTCGCCCGTCACCGCGTCCGCCCGCAGCACCTCGATCGGCGCGCCGATCGCGGGATCGAAATCGCGAGGCAGGTCGATCACGAGTTCGCCGCCCAGACGGATGACGCCCGTTACGAGCACGGGCGTCGCCGCGGCCCGGCCGGCGGTCTGGGCGACGTCGATGTGCAGCACCGAGTCGTCCGTCAACGTCGTCCCGCCGCGGATGTTCAGCAGCCGGCCGGTCGGCGTGATGCGCCCCCGCGATTCCAGATCCGCGATGATCCGCCCCGCCCCGCTGAACGTCGCGTGACATCCGAGATGGACGGCGTCGGCGATGAGCACGGCGTCGCTCGACATCTGTACGTCGACCGGACCGGCCGCGCCGAACCGAACGTCGCCGTAGACATCGAGAAGCGTCTCGCGACCGTCAATCCGCACGGACTGTTCGCCGCCCGCCGCTTCGCCGAACGACAGGTCGCCCCGCGCCTCCAGCCACGCCCCGCCGGCGAGTTCGAGCGTCGCGCGTCCGGCCCCGGCCCGCACGGCCCCGACCTCCGCCCGGCTGTCTCCGCCGGCGATCCGCAGCCCGCCCGAGGCGCCGCCGTCCGCGCCGAGCACGAGGTCGCCGGCGACGAGCGCGCCGGGAGCGAGCGTCACCATGGCGGCGCCGGCGTCCCCGATGATCAGGTCGTCGTCAAGCGTGAAGTACGACTGGGTGAAACGCAGGTCGGTCGTCGCGTCGAACGCCGCGCCGAGGACGCAGCGGTCGCCGACGATCACCTCGGCGAAGCGTTGCACGTCCATGGTCACGTCGCCCGTCGTCGTGAGGAGATCGTCGAACTGCAGGAGCGTGTCGCGCCCCGCCGCCGCGATCTCGACCCCACGCCCCGGCGCGCCGAGCAGCGTCTCGCCGTTGACGACCAGCAGCCCCCCCCGCCAGATGTCCGCGACGCCCGCGTCGAACGTCAGGTCGCCTTCAATCACGAGCGCGGCGTCGAATCCGTCGAGCAGCACCGTCGCCGACCCGCCGTTCAGACCCAGCCGCGCATCCTGCCGCGCCGTCATCAGTCCGCCCGCTTCGACGCTCACCGTCCCCGTCCCGGGACCGCCGACCTCGAAGAGGGCATGGATCGTGACCGCTGAGGCGACGCCGTCGACGCCGAGCGTGCCCGCGTTCGTTTCGTGGAGGCCGATTCGCACATCCCGGAAGTCCCAGGCGCCGGACAGCACGTCCAGACGGGAATCGTCCCGCTCGGCGGGGGCGATCAGCAGATCCGGCGCGGCGTCGCCCGTCAGCCGCGCCGGCGGCGGCGCCTCCGGATCGAGCGACAGTTCAAACCGCACCCAGTCGCGGGCGACGATGAACGCATCACGGCGCGGGGGCGTGCTGAAGACGACCGAGTACGGATCCGCGCGATCGAGGTCGAACGCGACGATCCGCGCGGCGGGGTCATCGCCCCGTCGGAAGTTGCGCGACGCCTCGAACTCGCCTCCCCGTCCCGCCGCCCAGCGGGCGACATCCTGACCCGACGCGATCGCGCCGATGGACAGCACCGCCGCGATCGCAACGACCGCGTGTGCGCAGGATCGGCGGACCGGGTCAGCCGGTCCAGTTCGCGAGCAGGATGGCGAGATCGCTGGAATCAACAACGCCGTTCTGATCCAGATCGGCCAGAGGGTCATTGGAGCCCCAGGCCGCGAGGAGGATGGCGAGGTCCGCCGCGTCAACGGAACCGTCGCCGTTGAGATCAACGCCGAGCCCGTCCGCCTGTTGCATCAGGATGACGACATCCGCGAGTTCGTCAATCAGGGCGAGGTCGAGATCGCCGTCGGTGTCGATGTCGGCCATGAGAGCGCACGACGCCGCGATCGGAGCGTTGAACTCCTGGTGGAACCCGAAGAAGCCGCCTCCGAGGTTCTCGAACAGGAACCAGTCGCCCTGGAAACTCGAGAGGACCCAGTCCAGATCGCCGTCGCCGTCCATGTCGCCGAGGTCGGTCGCGAGCGGGAAATTATCGCAGTCGTACCGGTTGTTGAGCGTGACCCCGCCCGTCCCGTCGCCGAGGAGGATCGAGCCGTCGTTGTTCCCGCTGTTCGCGGTCGAGACGTCGATGTGGCCGTCGTTGTTGACGTCGCCGATCACCAGCATCCACACCTGGCCCACGTTGAGCGCGGTGGACGCGATGTCGAATGTCCCGTCGCCGTTGGACGTGTGGACGACCACCCGCTGGGCGCCGCGCGAGCCGAGGATGAGGTCGAGCCGTCCGTCCTCGTTCATGTCCGCCGACGCCAGCGCCCATTCGTTGAACGTCCCGCCCTCGAAGAACGCGGCCGGGCCGAACACGCCCGTCCCGTCGTTGAGCATGAGCGACAGGTTGCCGCTGTCCGCGTTGGTGTTGACGATGTCGATGTCGCCGTCGCCGTCCACGTCGAGCACCGCGATGCCCCGCGGGGCGAAGCCGACCGGAACCTCCTGCTGCGGCTGGAACGTGCCGTCCCCGTTCCCGAGCACGATCGACACGCTTGCGGTGTTGATGTTCGCCACGCAGATGTCCGCGAACCCGTCGCGGTTGAAGTCGGAAGGCTCCGACGGGCTCGCCCGGTCATTGACCGGCGTCGTCGGCTGCATGAAGTCCTCGAACAGACCTGTGCCGTCGGCTTCGTTCATGAAGATCCGCAGGTCGGCGGTGTCCTCGTTCACGATTGTCAGGTCGACGTGGCCGTCCTGATTCAGGTCGGTGGCGAGGCCGCCGTACGCCCGGCTGCTCTCGCCCGGCGTCGTCCGCGTCGTCATCGAGTCGATCTCGGCGAAGTCGAGCGTCGCCGGATTCGCCCGCACCCAGAACTGATAGGAGTATCCGGATTGACGCAGCGTCACCCCGTCCATGCCCCGCAGATCGCGAGACAGGATCACCATCACCGATTCGCCCGCGGAGAACGGCCGATCGGGCGTCAGCGTCACCGTGGCCCCGCCGTTGCTCGTCGCGTAGTCGCCGCGCACGGTCCCGCTCCACTTGCCGAACGCCCAGAAGGAGTCCGTCGTGACGGTCTCGAGATCGACGGCGCGGTCGAACGTGATCGCGATCGGCGCGTTGACGGTCGCGCCGATCGAACGAGCGGCGGGACTGACGTCGAGGACGGTGAGTTCGTCGCCGGCGGTCGCGGCGCCCGTGATCGCCAGCGCGATCAGCAGAGCCAGATTCTTCATCGGGGGGGCCTCCGTGGGGAAAAGGCGTGTATCGCATTCTCGCCCCCGGCGGTCAGACGAGCAAGGCTGTTTGGGGTCGGATCAGTTCCAGGCCTCGATGAGCAGCATGATGTCCGACGCGCCGACCACGCCGTCGCCGTCGAGATCGGCCGGATCATCGGTCGCCCCCCAGCGGGCGAGCATCATGGCGAGGTCCGTCGCGTTCACGAGGCCGTCGCGCGACAGGTCCGCCGCGGGCAGGATCTGATCGAGCAGCCCTTCGATCGTCGCGTTCTGGAAGAACGCCATTTGCTCCGGCGTGAACTGATCGGCGAAGGCGCCCATCAGGCTGTAGTCATCGAACTCCAGCAGGCTGATCCACGTCCGCTCCATGACGTCCTGCCCGACGGGACCGAGCAGCCCGCCGTTGAGTTGTCCTTCGGCCAGCATGTACGCGTAGAGATCGGTGTCGCCGTTCGCGAGATCGGCGAGCAGATCCGCGTCCGCGTCGGGATCGAGCACGGTCAGCGCGGTGCGGGCCGTGAGCACCGTCTTGCCGCGAATCGTCGCCGCCGATGCGTCGAGGCCCAGTTCGTCGAGCAGGAACGCGAGGTACTCCTCGCCGCTCGGCAGCTCCATCTCACGACCCCGCAGGACGTTCACCTGGGCGAGGTCCATCGTGATCGGAAACGGCGAACCGGGAATGATCAGGTTGAAGATGTCCCGCAGCTCCGGCGCGTGGGCGAGGTCATACTTTGCGGCCGGCGGCGCGCCGGGGCCGAACAGCATGTTCCACGGAGCGCCGTGACGCAGCACCGGATCCACCGGCGACACCAGCGCCCCCGCGTAGTTCGGCGCGACGTTCGGGACCATCGTGTGATGCCGGAACAGGGCCCCGCCGAATTCGAGCGGCAGGTACGGATCGACCAGCGACCCGACCGGATGCGACTCGTCCGCCCGCGCGTCCCAGAGCGTACGGCCGCTGAGCATCTGCGCGTATTCGCCGGCGATCAGTCCCTGGTAATACGCGATCGTGTAATTCCGCGCCTCGTTGAAGATCGCCCAGTACGCCTCCGAGCCGATCTCGAGCTGCGCCTCGTCGATGTCGTCGCGTTCGATGACCATGTCGATCGCGGCGTTGTGGAGCATCCGGAACGCAAGGTTCATCTGGCCCACCACGCCGTTCTCGTCGTCGCGCGGATCCGCGGTCAGCGCCCGGCCCAGCGCGTTCCGCAGGAAGTCGGGACGCCCCGAGACCGCCGAGGTCGCGAATCGGAACCGCAGGTTCGATTCGTCGTACCACGCCTCGCCCTCCGGCTGCCCGAGCCCGTTGACGGGTCCGAACTCGTAGACGTTGTCGAGATCGAGCGCCGGCGTCTTGCGGTTGTGAAAGAGCCCCGCTTCGTCCGCGCCCGCTGCGAAAACGAAGGGCTCGACGAGCCAGAAGTCCGCGGCGTCGCGGATCCAGCTCTGGTCATGGGCGACGAACTGTCCGAAGTACGGCATGCCGATCGTCATGCCCTCCGCCGCCGGGATCCACTCGTCTTCCGTGAATGACGCCGGGAACGACGCGGGCAGCGACGTCGGCGGACAGCCGCCCGGATCAAGTGCGCGGCTGCAGTCCCCCGAGGTGTCGATCAACGCTTCGGGAATGATCCGGTGGAATCGGTTGTCGAACTCGATCGGCGATCCGTTGAACGGACGTTCGAACGTCGGCGCACCGACCGGAACATCCGTCCCGACCGCCACGCTCGCAACCACCAGGACGCCACACCCGACGGACAACATCTTCTGAGGACGGAACACGCTCATCTCACTCATCCGGCGTTCACCACACGCATCGCCACCGCAGGTGATCTCGAGGGGGACGGGGCCGCCGGACCGCCTCGAACGGGGCGGACCGACACCCTCAACAATAGGCGCCTCGACCGCCCCCGCAAGGATTTCCGTGGGAATGGCCCGGATCCTCCCCGTCTGGGAGATGTCGGCGGTCGACGTCGGGCGTCCCGGCCGCGAGGGGGCGGTGGGTGGTGGCGATGATCGGACGTTCATGCCCGCCGAGTGACCCCCCTCCCGGGGTCCGGCGTCCCTGCGTCGCCCTCCTGGACGCCACCGCTGGGGGCGGGGCAGGAGCGCGGCGGGCGAACGATTCCGAGCACCCTCGCTTCCGAAGGACGCCCGACGTCGACTTCCTCGCCGACGACCCGAGAAAGACCCCGCCCCCGCTCACGGGCGCGCCGACCCCGCAATTTCTTTCTTGTCACCCCCCGTCGCCCCCGCTACGGTGACCCGCGAGGAAAGGGAAGGAGTTTCCGGGACCATGACATCATTCCTTCGCTTCGGGGCGCCGCGCCGACCGGTCGCGTGCGCGATCCTCGCGGCCGTCTCACCGCTGTCTCCGCCTGCGCTCGCGGCGCCGGAGATCACGTTCACCCAACTCACCGAAGCCGGGCCCGCCCAGTCCGCGTGGCAGCCCTCGATCAGCGCGGACGGACGGCTCATCGCGTTCGCCGCGGCCGCCGATTACCTCGGAACCAATCCGGAGGGCAACGTCGAACTCTTCCTCTACGACACCGACGACGGCGCCCTGCTCCAGCTCACGTCGACGCCCGGCGGCTTCAGTCACTTCGAACCGATGATCACGCCCGACGGCGGCGTGGTCGCGTTCCGCAGCCTCGTCGACTACACCGGCGGCAACCCCGACTTCAGCTTCGAGATCTGGTCCGTCGACGTCGAGACGCTGGCCATCACGCAGCTGACCGACAGCCCCGCCGGCTCGATCATGGAGGCCCCCGCCATGAGCGCGGACGGCGAGTGGATCGTCTTCCCCTCCACGTCCAACGGACTCGGTGCGAATCCCGAGTTCAACCGCGAGATCTTCCGACTCCACCGCTCCACGGCTATGCTCGAACAACTCACCTTCACGCCGATCGGCGTGGAGAATCTCGAACCCGCGGTGAGCGTTCACGGCGACGTGGTCTTCCGCTCGACGGCGAACATCGACGGCGCGAATCCCGAAGGCAACTTCGAACTCTGCGCGTGGTCGCCGAACACCGGCGTGCACGCGCTCACCACCACGCCGGCCGACGCGATGAGCGAGCAACCCGCCATCGGCGCGGCCGGCGATGTCGTCGCGTTCCTCTCCGCCCATGACTTCACCGGCGGCAATCCCGACGGCGGGCGTGAGATCTTTCTGATGGATCTCGTCTCCGGCGCGATCACGCAGGTGACGACGCCCGGGCCGTCCGATCACCTCGGGCCGATCCTGACGCCCGACGCCGCCGCGCTCTACTTCGAGTCGATGCGGAATCTCACCGGGGCCAACCCCGACGGCAACCGCGAACTGTTCCGCTACGACCTCGCCGCCGGCGGGCTCGACCAGGTCACGTCGACGACGGGCGGCGCCTCCGTGGTGACCGTGCCCGCCCAGGGTCGCACCCGGTACGTCGCGTCGGCCGCCGACGCGTGCGTCATCGCGCACCGCAGCGAGCACGCCCTCGAAATCGACTGGCCGAATCCCGGCGCGAACTTCGAGATCTTTCGCGGCGACCTGCTCGCCGTCGGCGACCTCACCGGCGATTGTCGCGTCAGCCCGCCCGATCTCGCCGCGCTCCTCGCGGCCTGGGGCCCCTGCGCCCCCGCCTGCGACGCCGACCTCGACGACAACGGCGTCGTCGATATCGACGACCTGCAGACGCTCCTGAGCGTGTGGACCGGCTGACCGCCTCCGCCGATCGCGGCCCCCGTCGTCGACCGGCGGACCGGGGGCCGCGATATCATCTCCGCATGATCACCTTCCCCCGACGTCAGGCGACCGCCGGATCGCTGTTCGTGCTCTGCCTCATGCTCTTCGCCGCCGCCGCCCCGGCGCACGCCGAGACCACTCCCGACGATGTCCCCATCGTCAACGCTGACTTCCTCGAACAGTACGCCGCGACCGGTCGCTTCCGGCGCGGCGCCCCGGGCGGCTTCGCCGTCACGCCTGACGGCGCCGCCGTCTACTTCACCCGCTCCGGCCCGCGCGATAATCAGCGGGCGCTCTACATGATCGATGTCGCCACCGGCGATGAATCGCTCGTCCTGACCGCGGCCGACCTGCTCGCCGGACAGGAAGAGACGCTCACCGACGAGGAAAAGGCGCGACGCGAGCGCATGCGACTGAGCGCACGCGGCGTCGCCGGATTCGCCCTGAGCAAGGACGGACGCCGACTGCTCGTTCCGCTCTCCGGGCGACTCTTCATCGTCGACCGACCCGATCACACGGTGCGCGAACTCGTCTCCGAGCATGGCCCCGCCGCGACGCCCCGCTTCTCGCCGGACGGCGAACACGTCGCCTGCGTCCGCAACGGCGACGTCTATGTCATCCGGATCAGCGACGGCGTCGAGACGCGGCTGACCTTCGACGCGGGCGACGACGTCGCCAACGGCCTCGCCGAATTCGTCGCCCAGGAGGAAATGGGGCGCCGCATGGGCTTCTGGTGGTCGCCGGACTCGACGCACCTCGCCTATCAGCGCACGGATGAGTCGGGTCTCGAACAGATGTTCATCATGGACCCGTCGCGCCCCGAGAAGGCGCCGCGCGGCTGGCGTTATCCGCGTCCGGGCAAGGTCAACGCGATCGTCACGCTCGGCGTGGTCCCGATCAGCGGCGGCGAGACGACGTGGATCGACTGGCCGCGCGAGGCGTACCCCTATCTCGCCACCGTGAAGTGGGCGACCGGCGCGCCGCTGACGATCCTCGTCCAGAACCGTCATCAGACCGAGCAGGTCCTCTTCGCCGTCGATCACCACACCGGGGCGCGGCGAACGCTGCTGACCGAAACCGATGATGCGTGGCTCAACCTCGACCAGACGTTCCCGAAGTGGATTCGCGACGGAGAGGCCTTCCTGTGGGCGAGCGAGCGCGAGGGACGGTGGCGGATCGAGGAACGGAGGCGGGACGGCGTGTTCGTACGCATGCTGACGCCCGCGGCGTTCGTGTTCAAGAGCCTGACGCACGTCGCCGACGACATGCTGATCGTGCGCGGCGCCGGAGACGATCCGACCGTCACGCATCTCTACCGGATCGATCTCGCCAGCGGCGCGATGACCGCACTCACTCGCGCGCCCGGTCTGCATGGCGCGGCGTTCGGCGAGGATTCGGACGTGCACGTGCGTATCACCACGCCGCGCGACGGCGCAACGGAATGGACCGTGCGCGACACCGACAGCGGCGAGGTGCGAGCGGTGATCGCCTCGAAACAGGAGCATCCCGATTTCGTGCCGCGGGTCGACTGGCGGATCGTGACCGGGGCCAGCGGACGCGACTACCACGCCGCCGTGATCCGGCCCCGCGACTTCACGACCGATCTGTCGTATCCGGTGATCGTCAACGTGTACGGCGGCCCGGGGGGGCAGATGGTGACGAAGTCATCGTCGCGGTACCGGCTCGCGCAGTGGTTCGCGGATCAGGGCTACATCGTGGCGATCATCGACGGACGGGGGACGCCCAATCGCGGCCGAGCGTGGGAGCGTTCGATTCGCGGCGACTTCATCGAATTCCCGCTTGAAGACCAGGCGGAGGCGCTGCAGGCGCTGGGGGCCGCGATCCCGCAGATGGATCTCAACCGCGTCGGCGTGTACGGCTGGTCGTTCGGCGGGTACTTCTCGGCGATGGCGGTGATGCGTCGGCCGGACGTCTACCACGCCGGCGTGGCCGGGGCGCCGGTGTGCGACTGGCTCTACTACGACACGCACTACACGGAGCGCTTCATGGGTCTGCCGGAGGAGAATCCAGAGGGCTACGAAGCGTCGAACGTCCTGACCTGGGCGGCGGATCTGGAACGTCCGCTGATGATCATTCACGGCACCGCGGACGACAACGTCTACTTCGCTCATGCGCTGCAGATGTCCGATGCGCTGTTTCGCGCCGGCAAGGCGCACGAGTTCATCCCGCTCGCCGGCTTCACGCACATGGTGAGCGAACCAGCGGTCACCCGCCGCATGTACGAACGGATGGTGCGGTTCTTCCACGAGCACGTGAAGCTCCGCGAGACGCCGTAACGGGCGACGTCGCTCGCCCCCGCGGGCCGGCCCCGCCCCCGCCCGTCCGATAGCGATCCTCCCCGACCCACCTCGCCGACGCCCGCCGACTCCCGTGCAACCGTGACCCACGTCCCTTCGAACCAGATCACAGGCGGCCCGTTCCAACGTGGCCGTCGACGCCCGCAGGAGAGAGACCCGATGTTCCGCATGTCCCTGGCCGGAGGCCTCCTTGCCGCCTCGCTGTGCGCGCTCGCCGCGCGGGGGGGCGTCCCCGACCTCACGATCGAGACGGTCGCCTCCGGGCTCGACAGTCCGATGTACGCGACCCACGCTCCGGATGATCCATCCCGCATCTTCGTTCTCGAGCGGGCGGGACGCGTGCGGATCGTGCGCGACGGCGTCCTGTTGCCGGAACCGTTCATCGATCTCGGCGACGAGGTGTCGACGCTCTTCGAAGGCGGTTTGCTCGGCCTCGCGTTCGACCCCGGGTACGCGGCCAACGGACGCGTGTTCGTGCACTACACCGTGTTGATTGAGGGCGTCGCCCTGACCACGCGCGTCGTTCGCTTCGAACGTGATCCCGCCGACGCGGACGCGACCCTGCCGGGCTCGAAGCAGCTCATCCTGGAGTTCGATCGCTTCAGCAGCGCGCACAACGGCGGGACGATCGCCTTCTCGCCGCTCGACGGACACCTCTATCTGGCGACGGGCGACAGCGACATTCCGCAGTTCGCGCAGCAGCTCGAAGGCGACGGCGCGTTCTTCGGCAAGATCCTTCGCCTCGACGTCTCGGGCGCCGATGCGTACCCCGAGGATCCGCTCCGCAACTACGCGATCCCCGCCGGCAATCCCTTCGTGGATGCGCCGGGGGCGGACGAGATCTGGGCGTACGGATTGCGCAACCCCTTCCGCGCCAGCTTCGACCGCGACACCGGTGATCTCTGGATCGGCGACGTCGGCGAGGCGTCGTGGGAAGAGATCGACTTCCAGCCCGCCGACGATCCGGGCGGACGCAATTACGGCTGGGACTGCATGGAAGGCGCGCACTGCACGAGCTCCGACGACTGCGTGTGCAACGCCCCCGAACTCGTCCTGCCCGTCCACGAGTACGATCACAGCCAGGGGTGTTCCGTCACCGGCGGCGTTCGCTATCGCGGCTGCACCATTCCCGAACTGCAGGGACGCTACATCTTCAGCGACTTCTGCGGCTGTGCGATCACGCACTTCGCCTTCGAAGGCGGCGATGCGGTCGACGTCCAGCCCGGCGGCTTCTTTGCAAACTGCAACATCGTCGGCATCGGTGAGGATTACCACGGCGAGATCCTGCTCTGCTCGCTCTCCGACGGCAGCGTCAGTCGGATCGTCCCGGTCGGCGATCCCGAGGCGTGCCCGACCACGCCGGGTGATCTGAACGACGACGGCGTCGTCAACGCGGCGGACCTCGCGTTGATGCTCGCCGCGTGGGGCGACTGCCCCCGCCCCTGCCCGCCGGACCTCGACCAGGACGGCGACGTCGACAGCGCCGACCTCGCGCAACTCCTCGCCTCGTGGACGTGAATCGCCGACCCGGCTACGCCTGATCCAGCTCCACCCCGCGATCACGCGCCGCGAGCACGCCCGCCTTCACCGCGTTCGGCAATCCCCCCGCCGTCATGGTCTCGATCCCGGCCGCGGTCGTTCCCCCCGGACTCGTCACCGCCCGACGCAAGGCCGACGCGGTCTCGCCGCTCTCGGCCAGCAGACGCGCGGCGCCGAGCACCGTCTGCGTCGCCAGCACCCGCGCCTGATCGGCCGCCAGGCCCGCCGCCTCCCCGCCCGCGATCATCGCTTCCGCAAGCAGGAAGATGTACGCCGGTCCCGAACCGCTCACCGCCGTGACCGCGTGCATCAGGTCCTCGTCGACCGCGACCACCACGCCGAGCGCTTCGAAGAGCGCGCGGGCGAAGTCCTCGTCGCCGGCGGACGCGCCGACGCCCAGCGCGACGCCCGTCGCGCCGGCCCCGATCTGACACGGCGTGTTCGGCATGACGCGGATCACGTGAGCGCGTTCGCCGAGGGCGTCGCGGATCGTGCCGCTGCTGAGGCCCGCCATGATGGAGATGACGATGCGGGGCTCCGGCGGCGGACCGAGTTGTTCCGCCGCGACGGGAAAGACCTGCGGTTTGACGGCGAGCAGGAGTTGCTCCGCCCGCCAGAGTTCGCCGGGCTGATCGACGACGGTGACGCCGAGGTCGCCGAGTTCGCGCTGGCGGTCGTCGTCGGGATCGAAGGCGAAGACGGAATCCGCGGCCAGGAGTCCGGCCCGGAGGCCGCCGCGCAGGATCGCCAGTCCCATGTTGCCGGCGCCGAGCATGCCGAGAGAGGTGGTCACGGGGGTCCTCCGGTGGTTGGATACGGGGGGTCGGTGACGATACCATGGCCGCCTGACCATCGCTGAACGAAGGACTGACGGATCGTGAACACCCTCCCGTTCGAGCAACCCGTGATCGAGATCGACAAGCAGATCGCCACGCTGCGCGAGCGGTCCAACGCCGAGACCTATGCGGACGAACTGCAGGGCCTGACCGAGACCCGGAACCGGCTGCTCGCCAAGATCTATTCGGATCTGTCGGCGTGGGACACGGTGCGGGTCGCGCGGCACCCGGAGCGTCCGCAGACGGCTGACTACATCCGGCTCATCAGCCGCGATTTCTGTGAGCTGCACGGCGACCGTCAGTTCGGCGACGATCCGGCGATCATCGCGGGTTTCTGCCGCCTCGGTCCGTACAAGGTGATGCTGATCGGGCACCAGAAGGGCCGCTCCACCCAGGAAAAACTGGCGTGCCACTTCGGCTGTGCGCATCCGGAGGGCTACCGGAAGGCGTTGCGGGCGATGAAGCTGGCCGAGAAGTTCGGTCTGCCCGTGGTGACGCTCGTGGATACGCCCGGCGCGTATCCCGGCGTGAAGGCGGAGGAACGTGGCCAGGCGGAGGCGATCGCGGTCAACCTTCTCGAGATGAGCCGCCTGAAAACGCCGATCGTGTCGGTCGTGATCGGCGAGGGCGGGTCCGGCGGGGCGCTTGGAATCGCGGTGGCCGACCGCGTCGCCATGATGGAGCATGCGTGGTACTCGGTGATCAGTCCCGAGGGCTGCGCGGCGATCCTCTGGAAGGTCGCCAATGAAGAGACCAACAACGCCGCCGCCGAAGCGCTCGCCCTCACCGCCCGCGACAATCTGCGCAACAAGCTCGTGGACGCGATCATCGAGGAGCCGTCGGGCGGCGCTCACCGCGATCCCACGCAGACCGCGAACCGACTGCTCGAGTGGGTGATCGAATCGCTGCAGGATCTCGACCGCTACAAGACGGACACGCTCACCCGCCGACGCTACGAGAAGTTCCGCGCCATCGGCGCCGTGACCGCCGCTCCGGCCGTCGACTGATTACATCTACCCATCCCAGCATCATCCGGCCAGCCGCCGATGTCGGGCGAGCGCGGGTGGTCGTCGGGTCGCCACGGCGCCACGGCGCCGCCGCCGCGCGCCGGGGGGCGATCTCGCCATCCGGGCCACGACCGGACACAATATCCTGCGATTTGACCGGGTTGGGTTCCCTGTCTACGATCCGCCACCCTGACGCGGGCCGTGAAGGCGCCCCCGTCCGACCCGACCCCCAACCGGATCTTTGCCGTGGCCGCCAAGAAGAAGACCACTTCGAAGAAGAAGACCACACGATCGCGGAACAAGGCGTCGACTTCCGGCCGGAAGAAGGCGGCCTCGGGCTCGTCGGCCGGTCGGGGTTCGACGCGGAAGACGTCGGCCTCGAAGAAGAAGTCGTCGTCCCGGAAGACCTCCTCGCGGAAGAAGGCGACGACGTCGTCGAAGAAGCGGGCGACGACCCGGAAGACCACCGCAAAGAAGACCACGGCGAAGAAGACCACGACGAAGAAGGCGTCGACTCGGGCCGGGTCAAAGAAGAAGACCGCGTCGAAGAAGAAGGCGTCGTCATCGCGAACGAAGAAGACGTCCGTCAAGAGAGCCGCCTCGAAGAAGGCCGCCTCTCGGAAGGCCTCGTCGAAGAAGAAGGCGGGTTCGACAAAGAAGAGCCCGTCGAAGAAGAAGACGACGCCAAAGAAGAAGACGGCCTCGAAGAAGTCGTCCACGTCAAAGAAGAAGGCCGCCGGCAAGACGACGCGCAACGGGGCGCGGAAGCGATCGGTTTCAACGCGCGGACGGTCGGTCGCGGCGGCGGCGGCGGGCGCGTCGGCGGACAAGGACGGGTACGTCATCATCAACGGGCGGCGCGTCCGAATGATCTCCGCGGGCGGCGTCACCACGACGAAGTCGAGCAAGTCGAGTCGGACCACGGCGGCGGAGCCCCCGGCCGCGCCCGAGAAGCCCGCGAAGAAGATCAAGACCAAGCTGACTCGCAAGCAGCTCAACTACTACCGCAATCTGCTGCTGCTCAAGCGAGCGGAGATCGTCGGCGATCTGACGGCGATGGAGGCGGAGGCCCTCCGCTCGAACGCGGGCAGCATCTCGCACATGCCGATCCACATGGCCGACCTCGGCACCGACACGTTCGACCAGGATTTCATGCTCGGTCTCGCCGAGACCGAACGCGAGATGATCCGCGAGATCGATCGCGCCCTGCTGCGGATTCAGGATCGCACCTACGGCGTCTGCGAAGCGACCGGCCAGCCCATCTCCAAGGCGCGGCTTGAGGCCAAACCGTGGGCGACCTACTCGATCACCGCCAAGCGACAGCTCGAGCACGGACTCCCGTCCTGATGGCTGATTCGCCGCCTTCGCCGCCGGCCTGGCGTGCGCCCGGAGCGTGGTTCGTCCTGCTCGCCGTGCTCATCGGCGGACTCGCCCTCGACCTCGG
The DNA here is from genome assembly GCA_965227335.1 of Phycisphaerales bacterium. Taxonomy (GTDB): domain Bacteria; phylum Planctomycetota; class Phycisphaerae; order Phycisphaerales; family SM1A02; genus CBDDFV01. Next base: position 52,761 of record CBDDFV010000008.1, on the reverse strand, counting down.
GACCAAGCAGTGGTCGTTCCGCACGATCGCCGACATCCCCGTCACCGTTGATCGCGAACAGCTGCTCGCCGACCCGACGTACAACCCGATCCCGCTGCATCCGGGGAAACAGGCGATCCCCTGGGCGCTCGATTTCCGACTCGTGCTCAATCGAGGCGCGGTCTTCGGCATCGGCGCGGATCAGCGGGGCTTCCTGATCGCCTTCACCGGCGGCGCCCTGATCGTCGGACTGCTCATGTTCGCACGCTGGACCACCCGCCGGCAGACCCTCGCCCACATCGCCATCGGACTCGTGCTCGCCGGCGGTGTGGGGAATCTCTACGATCGCATCGTGTTCGGCGCGGTCCGGGACTTTCTCAACATGCTGCCTCGCACCACCCTGCCCTTCGGGTGGACGTGGCCCGGCGGCGCGGCCGAGATCTTCCCCTGGGTCTTCAACATCGCCGACATGATGCTCCTCGCCGGCATGGCGCTGCTGCTGGTGCATGTCCACCTCGCCGACCGAAGGGCGGCGGCGCAGAAGCATGCGCAGGAGACTCAGGCCGAGACCTCCCCCTCTCCCGCCCCGGCTGAGGTCCCCCCCGCGGAGTAAGCCGCCTCGACGCGAGCGATCGCCTCGTCCACGGGGATGAGATCCGCCGCGCCGATCGTCTCGGGCAGATCATCGAGCCGGACGGCTTCGGCGAGGGTGAACGGCCCGACCGCGGTGCGTCGAATGGAGAGGCATGACCCGCCGGTTCCGAGGGCGGTCCCGAGGTCGCGGGCGAGGCTGCGGACGTAGAAGCCCTTGCCGGAGCGGATCCGCAGCGTGACCACCGGCCACGCGTACGCCTCCAGTTCGAGTTCATGCACCACGACGGGGCGCTTCGGAAGATCGAGAAGATCACCCTGGCGGGCGGACTTGTACGCACGTCGGCCGCCCACCTTGATGGCGCTGAAGGCGGGCGGGGCCTGCATGATCTCGCCGCGAAACTCGTCGAGGGCGGCCTCGACGGCGTGTCGCTCGGGCGGCGTCGCCACCTCGACCGGCGTCCGCTCGCCCTCGCGATCGTCCGTGGTGGTGAAGACGCTCAGGTCGATCTCGGTCCGGTAGCCCTTTTCGGTGTTCATGAGCCGATCAATCGACTTGGTGGCCCGGCCGAGGGCGAGGACGAGGACGCCGGTGGCGAGCGGGTCGAGCGTCCCGGCGTGGCCCGTCCTGGTGCGTCCGGCGCGTCGGCGGACGATCGACACCGCACGCATCGACGAGGATCCCTCGGGCTTGTCCAGCACGAGGATTCCGGTCGGGGGCGGCGCCGCTCCCCGGTCGGCGGCGGATGAGGCGGCGGGCGGGTTGTCTGGCGGCGTCATGCCGATACACTATGGGATCACGTCGGACAGGTGTCCGAGCGGCTGAAGGAGCAGCACTGGAAATGCTGTGTACGGCTTGTCCGTACCGTGGGTTCGAATCCCACCCTGTCCGCTTTTCCCGGGTCGAGCATCGGCGGCCGCCGAGTCGACCCGTTCCATCTCACGGGCTGTAGCGCAGCTTGGTTAGCGCGTCTGACTGGGGGTCAGAAGGTCGGAGGTTCGAATCCTCTCAGCCCGATTGACCATGGACAAGGCCGCCCTCAGCGGGGCGGCCTTGTCGATGGAACAGGGGTCGCGCCGACCTACGCCGCGGCGAGGGCCGTGTCGATGTACATCAGCAGGTCAGTCATGTTGAAGGGCTTATGGACGAGCGCGGCGGCGCCGTGACGGAACGCCTCATCCTCGAGAGCATCGTCCGCGCTGCCCGTCATGTAGATCACCGGGACGTGAGCCAGCGCATCATCGATCTTCCGGACGCGGTCCTGGACGGAAAACCCGTCGCCCGCCGGCATGTTGATGTCCAGCAGCAGCAGGTCCGGATGCTCGCGGCCGCTCACCGCGACCGCACAATAGCTGTCGGTCGCCTCCAGAACCTCGTGGCCGGCCCCCTCCAGACGAATGCGGAGGGCGTGCACGAACTTGGGATCATCGTCAGCGATCAGGATTCTGGCCATGGCCGTCTCCAGGGCGGGGTGGCGGGGCGATCGTTCGGCCGACGACCGGCGCTCGTTCAGACATCGCTCCACCAACGCTATCGACCCAGCCGACGAACCGCTTGACCCCGGCCCGACCCCCCGGAAGCCTCATCCCGCCCGGGGACCGCCCCCGCGATCGCGACCGAAACGCGCGGCAGGGCCCCGAGCCTGATTCCCGGTCGGACCGCCCTCTCAAAAAAACGGACGCCGACGCAAGAAAGATCCGAAGATCCCGTTTGACTCTACGACCCCCAGTAGTACTATGGACCATAGTAATCAGGAGGCGTCGGATGCCGGAACGCGATTTCGATCAGCTCGGGGAACTGCAGGCCGTCGTGATGGAGGTCCTGTGGGAACTCGGGGAGGGGACGGTGCGGGAGGTGCTCGACACGCTCCCCGGTGACTCCCCCCCGGCGTACACCACGGTCCTCACCATCCTCCAGAAGCTCACCCGGGCGGGCTGGGTAACCCACCGCTCCGCCGGCCGCAGTTACGTCTATCGTCCCACGTGCTCCCGAGAGGAGGCGGGACGAAGCGTCATCAATCGGATGGTCGACACGGTGTTCGCCGGCGATCGCCTGATGGCGTTCCAGCACCTGCTCTCCGAATCTCTGGATGACGCCGAACTCGACGCGCTGCGGTCGCTCATCGACGCCCGAAAGCGCGAACGGGAGGGGCGGGACACATGATCGCTTCACTCCAGACGTTGCCTCCCGGCGGCCTCATCGCCATGCAGCTCGTCGTGTTTCCGGCCATCGCCCTCGCGGCCGCGCGGCTGGCGGCGCGTCGTCCGGCTCGTGCGCACGCCCTCGCCGTCACCGGGTTGCTCGTCACCCTCGCCGCCCCCCTCCTGACGTTCGTCGCCGAGGCGATCGGCGTCGGGCTGTTTCCCGGTCCCGTGTTCGCACCGGGCGGAGCGACGTCTTCGATCATCGATGCCGACGACGCTCCGGCCGCACTCGCGCGGCGGGGCTGGCTCGACATCGGATTCGTGATCTGGGGGATCGTTTCGCTGGTGTTGTTCATGCGACTGTGGCGCGGGATGGCGGAGGGCGTCCGTCTCGCACGAGCAGCGCGACCGTGTCAGGACGCGTATGCGGTGACGATCACGAATCGTCTGGCGCGGGAGGCGGGTCTTCGCGGGGTTGTTCTCTGCCGCAGCCCCGCGTTGGCCAGCCCCGCGATCTGTAGCTGGGGTCGCTCTCGTCGATTGTTGCTGCCGTGCAGGCTCGACGCCGCCGCCGATCCGCGTGCGTTCGAGCAGATGATCGCCCATGAACTCGCTCATCTGACGCGTCGGGATCACTGGTGGCGACTGATTGCGGAGTGCGCGACGTGTGTGCTGCCGTGGCACCCCCTCGTGTGGCGGTTGCGCCGGACGATCTACGACGCGAGTGAGATGGCGTGCGACGCCCGTGTCGTCGCCCGCGGAGATGATCCGACCGATTACGCGGCGATGTTGCTGAATCTCGCCACGTCGCCCGCCGCATCGCTGCCGGCGCTCTCCGGGGCGCGGGCGCGGTCGAGCCTGGCGCGACGGATCGACGCCTTGCTCAGCAGCGCCCCGTCCCTCGCGAGCTGCGGTCGCGCGTGGATCGTCGCCACCTCGTTGGTCGCGGCGTTGACGGTCGGCGTCGCCGCACTGGCCCAGCCGCGGCCATTGACCGTGGCGCCGCCGGAATCGGCCGACGTCGCGCGTCCGATGTATGCGATCGCACCGGCGCCCGGGGAAGTGGACCTTGGCGAGACGACGCCGGGCGGCGTCGCGTCGGGCGTGATTCGGCTCGTGAACGTCGGCGCGGCCCCGGTTCACTATCGCAGAAGCAAGGCGGCGTGCGGCTGCACGAAGGTGCGAGAGACGGCGCCGTTCACGCTCCGGCCGGGATCGACCCTGACCCTTCCGGTGACCGTCGACGCCCCCGCGGAGCCCGGAGCCGAGCGACGCCGCGCCGTGACATTCTTCTTCGATGAGTTGCCGCCGATCCAGGTGTACGTCCGGGTGACGACGCGCGCCGGCTGAACCCACGACTGATCTGGTCCTCAATCCAACGGACGACCCGGCGTGTCTTCACGACCGTGCGCGATCGGTGCGTCACGCCCGTGACGAACACGATCGACTCTTCCGCGGTCCCTCCACCATCTCTGCCTCATATCCCTTGTCCCCTTTTGCAGGAGTTTCAAGCATGTTGACCGCATTCTCTCTCGCTCTGTTGCTCACCGCGTCGCCGACTGAACCCGGCCATGCGGATCACGCACCGTCGCCGACGATCACGTGCGCCTCGGATTCCGGACTCGCGGTCATCCCGGCGCGGCTGGATCTGGGCGACGTCGCCGCCGGCTCGACGATCACCGCGGCCGGTTGGTTGATCAACACCTCGAACCAGTCGATCACGATCGACCGGGCCGATCCAGGTTGCGGCTGCACGACCGTCGCGTTCGAACCGGTGAGCCTCGCCCCGGGACAGGCCCACGCCTTTTCGTTCGAGGTGAAGACCCCGACCGCGCCGGAGAAGACGAAGCGGATCCCGATTCGTTTCACACCGACGTGGGGCGACCCCGTCACGATGTCGACAACGCTGCGGACGAGCGCCGACGGGGCGGCGTCGACGTCGACCGCCCCTGCCCCCGTCACGCTGACGCCGACCCTCGCCGATCTCGGTGAGGTCCCGGTGGGATCAGCCGTTGACGCCTCGGTCTGGATCATCAACGCGGGCTCGGAAACGGTGCGGATCGGGGGAATCAGCACGGGGTGCGGCTGCACCACGGTCGTCGGGTTTGCACCGACCGCTCTGGGGCCGGGGCAGGCGCAACGCGTCCGACTGCGTGTGGCGCCGACGCAAGCCGCGCCGTCGAAGCAGATCCCGATTCGCGCGCGTCTGAACGACGGCGATCAACTGGAGACGGTGCTGCAGGCTCGGATCACAAGCGGCCCGGAGCGTGTGATCGCGTCCGACTGAGTCACGGCGGGTCCGTCGGTCCGGCGAACTGGGGCCGGGCCGACGGACGCGACGCCGCCGCACGTCGGCGGGCTCCCCGTGTTCACGCGTCCGCATCGCATGCGGGGCCGCGTGGGCGCGTGCGGATGCGAGGCGAGGGTGATCGACCCTCGGCGCGCCCCCGCTTCCGGCCCCGGGTTCATGCCGCTCGTCCCGCTCGCGGCGGCGCATTGAGGCCGAAGACTTCCGCGATCCAGCCGTCCAGATCAACCGCCGTCACCGCTTTGGTCGAGATCGACGAGGCGCCGCCGACGCGGCAGACGTACTCGGTCTCGCGATCGAGCACGGTGGCGACGACGACGATGCGGCACTTGCGATTCGGGTCGGCCCGTCGCACCGCCGCGAGCACGGCCGCCGCCCCGCCCGGCGTGATCGGATCGAACACGATGACGTCGTACGAGCGCTCCGCGGCGAACGCCCGGTGCACGGCGAGGAGATCGGACGCGATCTCGACGTGGCGTCCGGTGCGGCCGGAGATCGCGCCGGCGAGGTGACGGGCGGCGAAGGGATCGGCGTCGACGATGAGGACGGCGCCGCGAATCGGCGCGGCCGGCGCCCCGTCGCCGCGGAGGAAACCCGCGCCGCCCGACGAGCAGTCGCGGGCGCACACGCAGTCGCGTCCCTCGCGTTTCGCGGCGTACACGGCCTGGTCCGCCTCGCGAAGCATGCCGGCCACATCGGAGCGCTCATCGGGCGACGCGACGGCGATGCCGACGCTGACGGTGATGTGGACGGAGACCGGCGTCATGTCGGACGACGTCGTCGACACCGGCGAGCTCGCGACGTGGGCGCGGATCCGTTCGCCGAGGCGGTGGGCCTGTTCGCTCGACCAGCCGGGGAGGACGAGGGCGAACTCCTCGCCGCCGAAGCGACAGACTTCGCCGGCGCCGGCGGCGGCTTCACGCACCCGGTCGGCGAGTTCCTGGATCACGAGGTCGCCCGCCGTATGTCCGTACGCGTCGTTGATCGCCTTGAAGCGATCCGCATCCAGGAAGAGCAGGGCGAGCGGACGATTCTCGCGTCGGCAGGACGCGAGATCCGACTCCAGCTGCGCTTCGAGGTGCGCGCGGTTCCCCGCTCCCGTGAGCGGATCGGTGCGGGCGAGAGCGGCGAGTTCGGTGTTCCGACTGCGGAGCGCCTCCGTCTCGCGCTGCACCGAGATCTGGTGGGCGAGTTGACGCTCCGTGGCCTCCGCCACGATCGACGGCACGTGGGGAGTGGGTCCGATCGGCTGGTCGAGCACGTCGGCGATATCCGCGGACTCCGACGCAACCTGCTCGAACCACTGCAGCAGATTCTGATGTTCGTGACCGAACCACGCCCGCATCTGGGCCAGGAACCGGTCCAGCAGGTCCGGCGCGCCCTCGGCGCTGAGGAACAGTTCGACCGTCTGGCCGAGATACACGCAGCGGGCGAGCGTCCGGGCGTCGCCCTCCGCCTGGTCGGGAATGTGATGCACCTCGATGCACTGGCAGACCCGCTCGGGCAACCCCCACTTCGCGCACAACGCCGCTCCGACCCGCGCGTGATCGAGCCCCAGCGTCTCCCATTCCGACGGCGTCAGGTCGCGATGATCAGCGCCGACCGCCCCGATGATGTCGGGGTACTCGTCCGGCGCGACGCGGAGCAGGGCGATCAGCCCCACGTCCTGGAACATGCCGCAGAGAAACGCCTCCTCGGGATCGCAGGCGTCGGTGAGCATCGCCATCTCGCGGGCCGCGACCGCGCTGTAGACCAGCCGTCGCCAGAACCGGCAGAGCGGCTCTTCGGGCACGTCCTGAAGCGACAACGCGACCTCGGCGAGACCGCACGACAGGACGAGGTTGCGAATGGCGTCGAGACCGAGCAATGACACCGCGCGGTGGATGGACGTGCACGGATGACGCAGGCCGTACCGGGCCGAGTTCACGGTCTTGAGCACTCGCGCGGCGAGGCCCGGATCGACGAGGATGAGCGACTCGAGCTCGCTCACCCTGACGTCGGGGTCCTCCAGCAGCGCCAGCACCTTGACGGTGACCACCGGCAACGAAGGCAGCTCCGGCGACTTCAGGATGTCTTCGATCGTCAGTTTCATAGAGCAATCGCGCCGACGCCGTCCTCCCGGACCCGCTCCTTTCATCGGCGTTCGCACGGTCCGCCTTTGGTTCGCACGCCCGGAACCTGCAACGCCGCGTCCGGGTCTCGACCCGGGAAACAAAGCCGCCGCCCCGTGAGAACGGAGCGGCGGCGTGTACAGATGAAGCGTGATAAGAACGCGGTCTACGGCAGCAGGACGTTGGTCCGGAAGACCACGTAGCCGACCTGCTCGGTCGTGTGGCGACGCTCGTTATTGGACAACTGGTCCTCATCGATCGCCAGGAACAGGGCGGTCGACGACGGGGCGTTCCAGTGGAGCGCCCAGCCGCCGTCGTTGCCGTCCATGGCGGCCTGCGTCACCACGCCGACTTCCGGCGCGCCGCTGAACGCGGCGCTGAACCCGGCCGTGTACGGCGGGCTGTTGCCGACGCCGCGGATCGAGTCGTTGCTCAGACCCGCTTCGAACTCGACGCCGCCGAGCGTCCCGGCGCCGGCTTCGAAGACGATGAAGCCGACGACCTCGTTGACCCGCGTCGTATCGGGATCCTCGCCCACGCCCTTGCCCGTCCGCAGCGTGGAGCTGCTCGGCGGACTCTGGCGGCTGGAGCCGCGGCACCAGAAGAACGACCAGTCCGGATCGTTCTCGGACATCACCTGCCCGACCACGATCGGATTCGTGTAGGACTGACCATAAGACTGGGCCTGACCGTTCCACGAACTCTTGCGGTCGGTCACGGTGGAGACATAGGTCTGGGCCTCGAAACGGACGCCGTTGACGTCGTAGACGCCTTCCTCGACCACGAGGTACGAAATCACCTCCGCCGCGACGCCGGCGCCGGACGGATTCTGCAATCTCACATCGAAGCTCGTGGCCGTCACGTTGCTCACGCGGGCGACGACCGGCAGCCCGTTGTTCTGGTAGAGGATCGAGCACACGACGACGGGGCTCGCGTAGGTGTTGGCGAGGTTCACCGTCACCGGCGAGCCGCCGGCCACGACCGAACCCGTCTCCAGCGTCACGCCGGCGGGCTGCGGACAGTTCGCGGCGGCGCAGCTCACGCCGTCGCCTTCGTACGTTCCGCCCTGGGCCGCGCAGTCCGACGCCGTCAGCACCGCACACGAACCGTCGCCGAAGCAGCAGGCGCCGGTCGGCTGCGGACAGTTCGCCGCCGCGCAGGTCACGTCATCGCCCGCGTACGTCCCGCCGAAGCTCAGGCAGTCCGCTTCCGTGAACACGTCGCACGAGCCGTCCGGGAAGCAGCACGCGCCGGTGGCGGGCGGCTGCGGACAGTTGGCGGCGGCGCAGGTCACGTCGTCGCCCTGGTACGCCCCGCCCTGCGACGCGCAGTCGCCCGCGGTCAGAATCGAGCACGACCCATCGCCGAAGCAGCACGCCCCGGTCGCCGGGGGCTGCGGACAGTTCGCGGCGGCGCAGGAGACGCCGTCGCCCTGGTACGTCCCGCCCTGGGCCGTACAGTCCGAGGCGGTGAGTTGCGCGCAGGAGCCGTCGCCGAAGCAGCACGCGCCAATCGGCTGCGGGCAGTTCGCGGCGGCGCAGCTCACGCCGTCGCCCTGGTACGTCCCGCCCTGCGCCGCACAATCCGCGGCCGTCAGGATCGAACACGAGCCGTCGCCGAAGCAGCACGCCCCCGTGGGCGTCGTTCCGGCGCAGTTGACGGAGAGGAAGCCGGAGCCGGATTCCGCGCTGCTCCAGCCGCCGACGCGGATGAGGTACGTGGAGCCCGCGCTGACGTTGATCTCGATCGTGCTCGAGTACGGCGCCGACGTCCCGCAGGGGTTCGACGGGTCGTCGTCGTTGCACGCGAGCAGGTTCGACGCGAGCGAGCCGCAGTTGATATTACCGGCGCTGGCGTAGGGACCATAGACCACCAGGTCCGTGTCGTACGTCGGATCGCCCGCGCCATGGATGTCATCGCACGTGGTGATCGTGAGCGTGCCGGAGCACGTGGCATCGTACGTGTACCAGATGTCGTTCCACGTCTGGTTCTGGCCGAAGTCATTGCACGTATTCGTCGGGTTGGCCGGACCGTCGGTGGTCGCGCCGAGCGTCGAGTACGCGATCACGCCGTCGCCGTTCCCGTCGTTGAACGCGGTCGCATCGGCGCAGTCGTCGTTCTCGGGACCGGCCGGTCCGCCGGAGCAGTTGCCGCTCAGACAGGTCCGGCTGTCCCGGTAGGCGATGATCGAGTTGATCGTGCCGCCGCTGAACGAGTTGGCGCACGTGATGCTCGAGTTCATCGTATTGCCGGAGCACGAGCAGTGGAACGCGCCCCAGAGGTGGCCGAGTTCATGGGCGGTGAGATCGGTCGCGCAGCTGAAGTTGCCGTTGAAGTCGGACTGCGACAGGCAGTAGGAGCCGAACGTGCCGTAGGTGCCGCCCGAGCAGCCGCCCGAATTCTGGCAGATCCCGGTGTTGCCGATATCCGCCGCAATCCCGATCGTGGATCCGCTGAGGTTCACGCCCGTGAAGAGATGGGCGACGTCGCGCTGGACGGCCTGCTGGTTGTTGGTCCATTCGGTGATGAACTGGCAGAGACGCGTCTGGGCGTCGGTCGACGTGTAGGGATCGGCGCCCGTGCGCACGATGATGGTCGTGATCTGGTGCGAGATCCCGACCTGCGCCTCGTACTGCTGGTTCACGGTGTTGATCACCGAGTTGACGCGGGCCTCGACGTTGGCGACGGAGCCGTACGCGTTGAAGTACTCGGTGTCGGCGTCGCAGGCGAGTTCGGCGATGCAGACGCCGCCGCCCCCCGCCGCGCCCTGTGGATTCGGCATGCGCCGCTCCATCGCCTCGCGTCCGAGCGGCTGGTGCTGGACGCCGCAGCCCATGTCGTGCGGATGCACGTCGCCCGCGGTGTAGAGCATGTGGTCGCCCGGCCGACGGCTGGGCAGGTCAGCGGGAACGGGCTCCATCCAGAATCGTTCGCCGTCGAGCAGGATCGAAAGGAACAGCCCGTCGTCGAGCATGGCCCCTGCGATTTGCGCGTCCGGCCGCTCGAGGAACGTGCCCCGCAGCGTCCGCACGGGTCCCGGCGCGTGCTTCACGTACTCGCCGTTCTCCAGCTGAGCGAGAATCTGATACTGCGACGACCGCACCGAGTATGGCGCGAGCGTCAGCGTCAGCACATCTTCGCCCAGCGTGATCTCGTGAATGACCGGAATGCCGGGCGCGTTCTCCAGCGCCTCGAGCGTGATGATCTGCTGCGGCGACACCCCCGAAGACACGTCGATCTCCGCCTGCAGCAACGCTTCCCGATCCGCGCCCGCCCCGAACGCGAGCGACGTCGAGGAAAGCAACATGGCGCCCGCGCACATCAATGCGCAGCGGACGCCCCGCCGTACCTTCGTACCGTTCATACGAACTCCTGATTAATCCCTCACCAAGACACACTCCGCCTCGACCGGACAGCAGTCGTCCGGATTCGGCGAATCCAGCCTAGCGACCCGGAGCCCGAACGGAATCAGAAACTCGCCAATCCCTCCAACATCGCGCCGTCGCTCACCGCCCCGCCGCCACGGCCGAGTCGACGCGACGCCCCCCGGCGTACACCGCGGTCGGATGCATGTTCCGCCAGTCCGATCCATCGATGAACGCTGATTCGCTCAGCACGATCAGGTCCGCCGCGCGTCCCGGAGTGATCGCGCCGGTCACATCCGCCACGCCCGCGTTCGCGGCGGAGCGATATGTGAAACAGCGCAACGCCTCCCCGATCGTCAGGCATTCCTCGATTCGATGGTAATCACCGGTCACCGTCCGACCGAAGGACGCCACCCCCACCGCCTCAAACGGCTTGAGCGGATAGCGCGGCCAGCCGGTGCCGAACCCCATCACGATCCCCGAGTTCAGGACGCGACGAAACATCGAAAGGTACTGCCCCCGACGCGGCCCCAGGTGTTCGGCGATCCACGGCGCCAGATACGCCTTCGCCTGCGGATACATCGTCAGCGCGACCGGTCGGCGGATCATGTCGAGATGCGTGTTCGGCGAAAACAACTCGGCGCCGTCCAGTCGGACCCGACCCTCCACCTGGCTCGCCGCCCCGAGCGCCATACCCACTGCGCGATCGCCGTGCGGCAGGAAGCAGGGCTCGAGTCCGCGGGCTCGCGCAGCCCGGGCGGCGTCGATGAACGAGCCGTCCGTCATGCCGGGATGAAGCAGTCCGTTCCAGCCGGGCGCTTCGCCGGCGCCCGTGTGGTAGCCGCGCAACGTGTGCATGGTGTCCGACGTGAGCACGCCGTCGACCGGAAACGCCGCGCCGCGCACGGTGAACGGCGTCGCCGCCGCCTGCAGCGCGTCGATCGTGGCGAAGGTCGCATCCTCGTCGGTCAGGATCCGGGGGTAGAGCACGACGCGGAGCGGCGGCAGTTCGCTCGTCGCCGCCGCCGCCGCGTAGACCGGGAGATCGGACGCGGCGGGGAAATCCACGACGGTCGTCAGTCCGGCGTCGAGCGCCGCCTGCATGCCGCGCCGCAGCGCTTCGACGTCCGCCTCCAGACCGGCGGGCCGAAGGGCGGCTTCGACCATGGCCACCACGTCCCCGCGCAGATACCCCGTGGGCTGACCCGATTCCGCGTTCAACGCCACGTCGCTGCGAGGCGGAATGGTCGCAGATCCGTCCAGCAGACCGGCCGCCGCCAGCGCCGCCGTGTTCGCCACCGCGGTCTCTCCGTCGCTCTGCTTCACGAGAAGCGGGCGGGCGCGGAGGATCGGATCGAGATCGACGCGGCTCGGCGGGTACGACAGGTCCATGGCGAAGAGGCGCCATCCCTCGATGATCACCGGCCCCGACTCCGGCGCCTGGTCGACGATCGCACGGACGGCGGCCAGGAACGACGCGCGGGTCGGCGTGTCGTCGACGTGCGGACGCATCAGCGTACGCCCGCCTTCCAGCAGCCGGAGATGACCGTCCACGAGTCCGGGCGCCGCCATCGCGCCGGCCAGATCGACCCGCTCGGTGTTCGGCCCGATGTAGGTCTCGTCGCGCACGCCGACGTAGGAGAATCGACCGTCCGACACCGCCGCGAAGTCGGCGAAGCCGGCGTCCACGCCCGTCCAGATGCGTCCGTTCTCGAAGACGAGGTCGGCCGGGGCTCCGGCCTGAACAGCGCCGCCCGCCATGAGCGAAACGACCAGCAGAAACAGCGACAGGAATGATCGCACCGTTGAAGTCTCCTGAGGAATCGGGTCGAGCCGGCGTCAGCGCCGACCGCGTCTCATGGTAGGTCGCCGGAACCCTCGAAGTCCGCCGCGAGCACCGTGGCGTCGTCGGCGAGCGCCGATCCGCCCGCGTGGGCTTCGAGGGCGTCGAAGACGCGTCGGACGACATCGCCGGGATCGTCGGCGGCCCGGGCCGCGCCCTGCACTCCGGCGACGCCGAAGAAGTCGGGCGATCCGGGAACGGTGTGGACGCCCCGCTGCTCGATGGCGCCGTCGCTGACCACGATGATGCGATCGCCGGGCGTGAGGTCGACCTCATGGGTGGTGTACGTCGCGTTGGGATCGATCGCGATCGGGAGCCCGCCCTTCTCGTCAAGGTTCGCGACCGTGTCGCCGCGCATGTGAAAGGCGTACCCGTGCCCGGCGTTGACGAAGGTCAGTCGACGCGTCGCCGCGTCGACCACGCCCACCCACAGCGTCACAAAACGCCCCTCCGGTCGGCGGGGCTCGAGAAAGCGGTTGAGTTCGGCCACCGCGTCGCCGGGGCTGGCGTGCTGGAGCGCGGCGTGCAGGAAGCCCTGCGCCTCCGTCATCAGCACCGCGGCCGGGATGCCCTTGCCCGACACGTCCCCCACCGTCAGGGCGGTGCGGGTGTCGTCCAGCGTAATCACGTCGAAGAAGTCGCCGCCGAGCAGACGACCCTGCCGACACTCGCCGACGTAGGTCAGTCCCGGCGCCGATCCGCCGCGCGGCGGCAACACGGAGCGCTGGATCTCCGCCGCCGCCGTCAGTTCGGCCTGCACCGCGGCGTGTCGGCGTTCGAGGTCGAGTCGGCGCAGATTCGCCATCGCCATCCCCGCGATCCGCCCCAGTCCCAGGGCGAACTCCGCCGCGTCCGAAGCAATCGTGCTTTCGCGGGGATCGGAGGAACGATTATCAAGGTACAGGTACGCGGCGGGGGTCTCGCCGAGCATGAGCGGCACGCAGACCACCTGGCGGATGCCGTAGTCGGCGACGGAAACCGTCGTATCCGTGAATTCCTGCGGGCTGCCCATCCGCACCGGCGCGCCGTCCGCGGCCCGGCGGATCAGCGACCGGCTGACCCGCAGCCTCTGGTCGGTGTCGACGATGTCCCCCCGGTGCGCGAACACCTCGACGGAGCCGTCCCGATGCATCGGTCCGAGCATCGCGGCGTTCGCGAACCCGGCCCCGGACATCGCCGCGTCGACCACCAGCTCCGCCAGGCGCGTGACGTCCGTCGCCTGGTGGATGCGATCGGCGCACCGCAGCAGGAGCGACAGGCGCTCACGGGCGAGTTCTCGACTGGCGCTCGAGTCGAGCGTCTCGATCGACGCCGCGTCCGCTTCGGCCGGCGTGGGCATCATCCGGGTGGTCCCGCCCGCGGTCGTGTCGTCGTCGCCGCTTCGACGGACTTCGAACGTCCATGGCGCGATGCGCACCCGATCGCCCTCGACGAGCGGGTACTCCTGGTCCGCATTCAGATGCTCGTCGTTGACGAAGGTCCCGTGCTTGCTCTGCGTGTCGATGATCCGCCACTCAATCCCGCCCGTCACCATCCGCTGCACGAGGACGGCGTGATCGCGCGAGACGAGATCCTCGTCGATCAACGCGAGATCGTGCGTGCTGCGGCGACCGATCGTCACCGGGCCGGGCGCGACGAGATCGAACTCGATCGGCCGCGGACCCTCCACCGTGCACAATCGCCATTCTGGAACCGAGCCGTCTTCCACAACCATCCTCTTCACCGCCTGGGATAGACTGGCCAGCATATGACAAACCCCCCGCCGGTCAATCCGGGCGCCCCCGCTGACCGGACCGCTGCGAAGGACTCAGCATGAGAACCATCACCGGACTCGTCGCCGGTCTCCTTCTTCTGACCGGATGCGCAACAGCCGACCGCACGGACGGCGGCGAAACGCCCGCCGCGAACGCCGACGCCGCCCGTCAACAGCTCGAAGCGAACCTCCGGACCGCCCGCACCGCGTTCGAGGCCGACCCGACCGACGAGGACGCGATCATCTGGTACGGCCGCCGACTCGCCTATCTGGGACGGTACGACGAAGCGATCACCGTCTACACCAACGGTCTCCGGCATCACCCCGACAGCTTCCGCCTTCGTCGCCACCGCGGTCACCGCTACATCACGACGCGTCAGCTCGCTCGCGCGCGGGGCGATCTGGAGCTCGCGTCCGATCTTATTCAGGATGTTCCGGACGCGATCGAGCCGGACGGCGCGCCGAACCGCTTCAATGTGCCGCGCAGCACGACGCACTTCAACGTCTGGTATCACCTCGCGCTGACGCAGTACCTGCAGGGCGATTTCCCGGCGGCGCACGAGTCGTACCGTCGGGGCATGGCGTTCTCGCGCGCCAATGACGACAAGCTGGTCGCCACCACGCGCTGGTACTACACGACGCTGCGTCGACTCGGGCGCGACGCCGAGGCCGCCGCGCTGCTCGAACCGATCCGTCCGGAGATGGATCTCATGGAGAACGAGTCGTATCAGCAGATTCTGCTGATGTTCAAGGGCGAGGTGGATCCCGAGACGCTGCTGGACGCGACCGGGGACGACGCCGTGAACGCCGCGACCGTCCGGTTCGGCGTCGCGGAGTATTACGAACTGAACGGTCAGCCGGAGCGGGCCCGCGAAATCAACGCCTGGATCGTGGCGAACACCAATCCCGCCGCGTTCGGCCACCTCGGAGCGGCAAGCCGTCTCGGCCGCCTGCGGTGAGGATCACTTTCCGAAGTCGCCCACCTGCAGGTCGACCTCGGCGCGATCGGGCCCCTGGATCTGCATGAGCACCATGCGTCGGTAGGGACCGCTCCGCTCCATGAGCTCCTCGTGCGAGCCCGATTCGATGATCCGTCCGTGTTCGAGCACGAGGATCTGATCCGCGTGCATGATGGTGCTGAGCCGGTGGGCGATGACGAACGTGGTGCGTCCGCCGAGCAGTTGTTCGAGGCTCGCCTGGATCATCCGCTCGCTGTTCGTGTCGAGGTTGCTCGTCGCTTCATCGAGAATGAGGATGCGGGGATCGGCGAGCATCGCCCGCGCGATCGCGATCCGCTGCCGCTGGCCCCCGCTCAACCGAACCCCCCGCTCGCCGATCAGGGTGTCGTACCCCTTCTCGAACCCGCTCACGAACTCCTCGACATTCGCCTGCTGCGCCGCGGCGATGACCTGCTCACGGCTCGCGCCCCGCGCGGCGTATCCAATGTTGTCCGCCACGGTCCCGTCGAAAAGGAAGATGTCCTGCTCCACCACGCCGAGCAGACGGCGGTAGCTGTCGAGATCGATCTCGCGGACGTCGACGCCGTCGAGGCGGATGGTTCCGGAGGTCGGCTGGTAGAAACGAGCGATGAGATTGCACAGCGTCGTCTTGCCCGCTCCGCTCGGACCGACGAGGGCCACCATCTCGCCCGGTCGGGCATGGAGGGAGACGTCGGTGATCACCTGCTCGCTCGACTTCGGATAGGTGAAGCAGACGCTCTCGAGTTCGATGTCGCCCCGCACCTCGTGTCGGAGCAGCATCCGTGCGTTCTCGACGCTGCGTTCGGCTTCGGTGCGCTCCTCCATGAGGTCGAGCACGCGGTCCAGCGCGGCGAGGCTGTTCTGGAACTGCGTCGCGCTCGACGCCAGCACCGCCAGCGGCTGCAACAGCATCACCAGATACGCGAGGAACATCACGAGGTCGCCGATGGTCAGCGCGTCCGCCGGGGCCAGCGTGCCAGCGGCGACGGCGGCGGCGTCGTCGAGCACCCGACTGCCGCCGTACCACAGCAGCAGGGCCGACGCGCCGGGAATCAGGATCGACCACGCCACGTCCACGCCACGCGCCCAGATCCACGCCAGCAGCTCCTGGCGGATGAGCAGGTGGTTGTTCCGCGTGAACCGCGCGGATTCGCTGCGGCGACGGCCGAACGCGCGGACGATCCGCATGCCGCCGAACGCCTCCGTCGCGTGACCGTCCGTCATCTGACGCGTGGCGCGAATGTCGCGGTACATCGGACGGATCCGGGCGATCCACGTGCGATGCGTGAGGAAGACGGCGGGGATGACCGCGAGCGATCCGATCAGGAGCCGCCAGTCGACCCACGCGAGAATCAGCAGACTGCCCACGAGCTGCGTGATCGCCCGCCACGGGTTGTAGAGCATCCCGAAGATGAGCTCGGCCACGCCGCCCGCATCCTCCCGGAGCAGGCTCGCGGCCCCGCCGGACTTCAGATCGTAGATCCGGTCGAGCGGCAACTGGACGGCGTGCTCGAAGACCTGCTTGCGGAGATCGACCTGCATCCGCTTCGTGGCCCGGGTGGCGAGCCAGCGCCCCCACATGCCGATCACGACGGCGGTGAGGCTGATCGAGACGATCGCGATGGCGATGATCGCCAGCATGCGGCTCCGCTCCGCATCGGCCGGCATCCACGATGGCGCGGGGGCCACGGAGTCGGCGATCAGCACGTGGTCGACGACGAGCTTGGTCGCATACGGCGGGGCGAGGTCGAGAATGGTGGCGATCGTCAGACAGCCCAGCGCGAACAGCACGACGCCCCGCCCGCCGCCGAGCAGACCCCAGAAACACCGCAGCAGGGTCAGGAACGATCGCTTGCGTTTCGGGGGCGTCCAGTCAGCGGGCCGGTTGGCCGACATGCGGGCCGTGTCGCGCACGCCCGCCCGACGTTGCTCACGCACCTTCTCGCGGTACTTTCCAAACCGCCGTCGACTCGATTCGCCCTGAAACGCCATGGGTGGATGATAGCGCTCCCCGTGCGCGGCTCCTCTCGTCGTGGAGAAAAATCCCCGGTCCGCGCGCGCGACCGGTCAATCCCGGTCTTTCTTCCGATGAAAGAAGGCCTTCGGAGGAAGGCAGGGAGATGATCGCCCGGACCACAACCCGGAGGCGGGGTCGGACCTCAATCTCGCCACCCGACCCCGCCTCGCCCGTTACTCACGGGTGCTCTCCGGCCGGGCTGATCACAGAAGAACGACGCCCCGCGGACCATTCGTCCGCGGGGCGCGTCTGTTTTGAAGGATGATGGGCGTCGGGCCGTGGGCGGAGGGCGGTGAAACGACACCGGAGCGAGCGCCGCGGGGGCGATCTCACTCCGATGCGGATGAACCCTGGGGGCGGGTCCATCGATCCTTCTCCCTGTCTGCGGAGACGCCGCGCGGGAGCAACGTCAGGCGTCTCGGAATTCCCGACCGAGTGAGGGGCGCCCGGCCGGGAGATCGGAAGCGACGCCGCCAAGGCGCCGCTCGGGCGGAAGTATCACTGGAGTATTCGAGACCCCCGGGCGACGGTTGATGGCGATCCGGGACCAGACCGCGTGTTGCGACTGCGTCGCAGATGCAGCGCGACGCGGCGGGCCGACGCCGACCGCGTGGTCGACCGCGTTCAGTACTCGCCGCGCCGCATGATGGCGAAGTACACGAACACGCAGAGCGACAGACCGAGGAAGACGGCGCCGACCGCGGGGTGGAGCATGACCCCGAGTCCGATCCCCATCGCGATCACCACGATGATGACCCACCAGACCTGCTGAACGAAACTCGTCGCGGCGTCTCGCATTGAAGATGATAGACGCCTGCCGCCCCGGATTCCGCGCCGCGGCCGCGGTACCATGGAGCCGGATCGGGCGCTTAGCTCAGTTGGCTAGAGCACCGCCGTTACATGGCGGGGGTCGCTGGTTCGAGTCCAGTAGCGCCCATTTGCATCCCGCCCGACAAAAATGCGGCCCGGACGAAGTCGTCCGGGCCGCGTGTCATTTCTGCGTCAACTCAGTCGCGAACGGTTACGGGCAGTCGCCCCACGCGGCGAGGAGTTCGGCGAGGTCGGCGGGGCCGTAGGGGTCGCCCCACGCGGCGAGCAGGATCGCGAGGTCCGCCGCGTCGACGGCGCCGGTCTCGTCGAGGTCGAACGGGCAGTCGCCGCCGGGCTGGAGGTCGATGAGGACCGCGGCGTCGATGGCCCCTTCGAGGACGACCTCCGCGATGATGTAGCGGCCGTTGTTGGACATGTGGTAGCCGTCCTCGACGCCGCGCACGGTGTCGACGAGCAGACCGTTCACCATCGTCACGCCCTCCTGAATGAGCAGCGTGTTGTTGACGAAGAGTCCGGTGTCGATGTCGGTGTTCGCATCATCCCAGTCGGCGTACCAGACGACGTCGCCGTTGTCGGAGATCTCGACCGGGCCGGTGCCGAAGCTGGTGATCTGGAAGAAGCCGTCGACATCGGGCGCGAAGTCGCCTTCCTGCTTGATGAGGTCGACGTTGTTCACCGCGATGATCGTGTCGGTCGCACTGTCGCCTTCGATGCCGCCCCGGACGACGTAGTCGCCCTTGTTGTTGATGTCGAGGCGGCAGGAGTTGAGCGAGTCCCAGGTGCGGCCGTTCACCGGCGAGCCCGAGCCTTCGAACGCGAGCAGCGACAGCACGCCGTCGCCATTGTGAACGAAGATGTAGCCGTCCGTCGCGGCGTCGCCGCCGATGTCTGCGAAGAAGAGCAGATCCCCGTTGTCGTTGAGCGCCGAGAGGTGCGGACCGGTGCCGAAGTCGTTGATGGCCCCGACCCCGAAGACCGGCTCCTGACCCTCCGCCGCGACGAGTTCGAACGAGCCGATCCCGCCGCCCTTGCCCGCGGTCAGCTTGTAGAGCGCACGGTCGACGCTGGTGGGAATGGCCGGATCATCGACCGACGCCACGACGGACATCAGGTCGTTCGCGTTGCTCTTGACGTCGAAGAACCCGATGAACGGCGTCCCCTTCGAGAGACCGGGGGCTTCCTCGCCCTCCTGCACCACCAGGGTGGGCGTGAAGACCGGTCCCCACTCCACGAGGTACACGCCGGAGTCGTCGCCCGAGCCTGACGTGCCGTCGAGGAACAGGTTCGTGCCGAAGCGCGGCGAATCCGCCCGAAAGATCGAGTCGTACGAGTCAATCGTCGCCCCCGCCGGCATCGCCAGCCCGTCGCCTTCGCGCGACATCAGACCCATGGGCCCGATCAGCACGGAGTCGGCGTCGGTGTCGGGGTTGTCCGTGTCCGCTTCGACCACCCACATGCCGGCGTTGTTCACGCCGATGTTGAAGATGCTCGACACCAGACCCACGCCCTCGACCGAATCACCTTCGACCACGAGCGGCGTGATCGTGAAATCACCGGCCTGCGCCGTCGTCGCCCCGAGCAGCAGACCGAGCGCGGCCGGAGTCGTCTTCATCATCTTTGAAAGAGCCATCTTCATTCTCCTCTTGTCAAACTGTTCCTGTCGTCAGGAAGGCGAGCCGGCGCCGTGATGCGTCAGCACACCGCCCCCTCATCGGGGCGTCAGCCCCAGGCGGCGAGCAGGTCGGCGAGATCCGCCGCGTCCACCACGCCGTCGTTGTTCAGATCCGCCGGACATCCCTCACACACGCCCCACGACGCCAGCAGCAACGCAAGATCCGAAGGCCCGACCACGCCGTCGCCGTCGAGATCAGCGGGCGGGCCGCCGTCGTCGCCCGCCCAGACCGCCATCGCCTCCGGGCGCACGCCGCCGGTCAGGTTGATCGCGCCGAGTTGCGTGAGCGTCCCGTCGCCCTCCGCGCGAAAGGCGTACACGCCCGTAATTCCGTCGAGCGCCGTGCTCTCATCAGTGACGAAGACGAGATCTCCCAGCGTCTGGATGTCGCCGATCGTGCCCTGCAGTCCGACGTCGAAGACGAACGAAGTCGCCGCGAGCGAACCGTCCGGCTGGATGCCGAAGGTCCGCACGGTCGCATCGGTTCCGTGTCCCACCACCAGGATCTGCCCGTCACCCGTGACCGCGGTGTACGCGGGCGAGGCGCCGGCCGAGACGAACGGCGCCCCCGGGACGCTTTCCACGCCCTCCTCGCCCACGAGCCAGGCGTTCACCTTGTTCCCGCTGTTGCTGATCCCGCCGCCCGCGAACAGGCGGTCGCCGGCGGGGGTCAGACTCAGATCCAGCGGATAGACGGGACTCGTCGAGACCGAGTGATTCAGCGACAGCATGCCGTCGAGGTCGACGTTGTACTGATACACCGTGAAGCCGAACGAATCCTGGGCATAAAGACGGCGGGTCGCCGGATCGGCCGCGAGGGACGTGTTGAACGTCCCCGTATCCGCCTGGTCGACGGGCGTGAGCGTTCCGGCCCGCTCGTTCAGTCGATACACGATGGCGAGATTTGCGCCGCCGAAATCGGTCTGGGTGATCGCCAGGTACTCGTCGTCGATCCACGCCGCGCCAAGCGGGGAGTCCGGCGTCAGGTCATCGACGACGAGTTCCAGCGAGGCGTCCGCCTGCACTTCGTAGACGCGGACGACCTCGACGGTGTCGCTCTTCGTCGCGTGCGTCACCGCCAGCCAGCGTCCGTTGGGCGACAGCGCCGTCGCCTGCGGAAACGGGGCGGTCGGAAGCACCTCGACGAGCGTCAGCCCGCCGGTCTCGGGGGTGACCGCGAACGAGGTGATCTCCGCCGAGACATTGTTCACGACGAACAGGGCGGGCGTCTCGGCCTGGCCGAGCGCGCCGGCCGTCAGGGCCAGCGCCGCCGCGCATACGACACCGCTCGAACCGTACATGGACATGGGGTGCGTTTCTCCTCCATCACCCGGGGCGGGGCGGATGTGCAGTGTACCAGCGCCGGCCTCGGGACCGAAGGGCGCGTTCGGCCGGACACGACTGATTTTCGCCGCTCCGTCGCGGCTGGCCAGCCGCACGCTCGCTCCCTGCACTTCGCGGCCAATTCATCGGCCGCTACGTATGGGCCGGCGTCGCGCTAGTCATCCAAGGTCGTGAATCGCGCCCCGGGCTCGACGCCGGCCCCGCGAACGAAGTCGTCGAACGACATCGGCCGCCCCCCCGCCGGCTGCACCTCCAGCAGACGCACGACCCCGGATGCACACGCGACGCCGCCGTCGGCCGTGACTTCGCCCGGCGGGCCCGCCGCGCGGTCCGCATCGACCACGTCGACCCGCAGGATCTTCACGGCGCGGCCGTCGAACGCCACCGTGCATCCCGGCCACGGCGTCAGCCCGTGCACGCGACGACGCACCCACGCCGCATCGTGATCGAAGGTCAGTCTTCCGTCCGCCTTGGTGAGCTTGCGGGCGTGGGTGGCGAGGGACTCGTCCTGCGTCTCGCCGTGGAGTCGGTCCGCCGCGAAATCGTCGAGCACCCCCGTGACCGCCTGCGGCCCGAGCGTGGCGAGGCGATCGTGGAGTTCGCCGGCGGTCTCCATCGGATCGATCTCCACCTCCGCCTTCGCGAGCATCAGGCCGGCGTCCATGCGTTGGGCGAGCGTGATCACGGTGACGCCGGTTGTGCGGTCGCCGTCGAGGATCGCCCAGTTGATCGGCGCGGCGCCGCGCCACCGGGGCAGCAGCGATCCGTGCAGATTGATCGCAAATGTCTCGCCGAGGAGTCGTGCGCTGAGTTTCTGTCCGTACGCGATGACGACGAACGCATCGGCGTCCGCATCATGGATCCGGGCCGTCGCGTCGTCCGTGTTGACGTTTTCGGGGGCGAACCGCGGGACATCGTGGGCGACGGCGGCATCGGCGATGGGCGGCGGGGTGAGCCGGCGTTTTCGGCCCGCCGGCCGATCGGGCTGGGTGACGGCGAGCACGACGTCGTGATGCGCGCACAGGGCGTCGAAGGCGGGACGGCCGAAGGCGCCGGAGCCGAAGTACACCAGACGCACGGGACTACCGCCGCCTCGACTTCGCAGCGTTCTCGAGTTGCTTGATCGCCTTGCGGTTCGCGATCCGGTCCATGGGCGACATGTTGTCGATGATCAGGCGTCCCTCGAGGTGGTCGTACTCGTGCTGCCACACGCGGGCGAGCATGTCGTCGCGTTGCAGGGCGAAAACCTCGCCTTCGAGGTCGGTCGCCTCGATGCGGATGGCGGTCGGTCGGCGGACCTCGACGGTGACGTGGGGCAGGCTGAGGCAGCCTTCCTCGAAGGGTTCGACGACGGATCCTGGCTCGGAGAGGACGGGGTTCACGTAGATCCGGTCCGGCTCGTCGTCCTCGACGCCGCGGGTGACGAACAGCCGCCACCCGAGCCCGACCTGGGGGGCGGCGAGGCCGATGCCTTCCGCCTCGTACATGAGTTCGATCATTCGGGCGGCGACCGCGCGGACCTCGTCGTCGATGGTTTCGACGGGGTCGGCCCGGCGCTGGAGAACGGGGTCGGGATATCGGACGATGGTGAGTTGTTCGGCGTCGATCGGCATGGAGCGGCCTATGCTACGACGCAGGCGTCCGCCGGACCAGCCAGCGAAGGTTTGACCGGCCCGGGGAGGCGCCGTAGGTTGGCAGGTCGGGCTGGTGGCGAGACCGGCGCGGGCTCGCGCGGCCGATGCGCGAGCAACCGGCTGCTCCCGACCTGCGTAGGTGAAGACGGGGACGCGGCGCATCGCCCCCTCGACGCGTCAGTCCCAAGTTCGCACAGGGGTTCCTGAGTGGTCAGTTTCTTCAAGAAGAAGGGTGAAGGCGACGGCGGCGTCGACACGAGCGGCGACGGCGGCGTGGAATTCACGCCCGATCCGGAAAAGGCCCGCGTCTGGTTCAACCACGCCCGCACCGCGGCGGACGCCTATAACCATGGCTACGCGCTCCACTGCTACGCCAGCGGTCTCAAGTTCGATCCCGAAGCGCTTTCCGCCCACGAGAAGATCTTCGAGTCGGCGATCGCGTACGCCCAGAAAGAGGGCAAGCCCGCCAAGGGGTCCGAGGTCAAGGCGATCGACGGTCCCGGTCTGGTCGACAAGATGGCGGCGGCCGAGTTCGAGTGGATGAAGGACATCAACAACCTCAAGCTCGCCCTCAAGTTCCTCGACGCCTCGGCGGAGGCGGGGCACCCGCAGGTCGGCCTGATGTTCGCCCCGCGGGTGATCCTGATCGTTCGCAAGCAGAAGAAGATCTCCAAGTCGCTCCTCAACTCCGCCCGCGACACCTTCGCGGCGGTCGGCGCGTGGGATCAGGCGGTGCAGCTCGCCGAAGCCGCGCTGAACCTGGATCCGAACAACGCCGACCTCGAAGCGGAGCTGAAGGACCTCATCGCCCAGCGGGCGATGGATCAGGCGGGCTACAACGACGACAGCACGGGCCAGGAAGGCGGCTTCAAACGCTTCGTCAAGGACATGGACAAGCAGAAGGAGCTGGAAGCCGAGGACCAGATGTCCGGGGCGGGCGGCTCCGCGGACCGCACGCTCGCGAAGCTGAAGGATGAGTTCGAGAAGAACCCCGGCCTCCCCGACGCGTTGAACCGCTACGCCGCCGCGCTTCGCAAGCAGGGCACGCCGGAGTCACGGGCGGAAGCGAAGCGGATCTACCTCAAGGGGTACGAGGAGATCGGCGAGTACCGCTTCAAGATGAACGCGGACGACATCGACATCGCCGCCCTCGAGGCGCAGGTGGAGGCGGTGCAGTCGAAGCTCGAAGATGATCCGGACAACGAGGCCCTGCAGTCGGAACTCGCGGAGAAACGCCAGGCGTGGCTCGAGCGAAAGCGTCCGGCCTACGCGGAGCGGGTGAAGACCTACCCCACCGACCGGCACCTCAAGTACGAACTCGGCCGGGTCCTCTTCGAACTGGGCGAGTACGACGAGGCGATGGATGCGTTCCAGAAATCGAAGGACGAGCCGAAGCTCCGGGCCCGCGCCGGCCATTACCTGGGGCAGTGTTTCGAGGCGGACGGCTGGCACTCCGAAGCGATCTCCGAGTTCCGCGAGGCCCTCGAGAACCTCGAAGCATCCGAACGCGAACGCGCGCTTGAGATCAACTACGACCTCATGAACGCGCTGATGGCGCACGCCAAGCAGGAACAGGATCTCGACATCGCCAAGGAAGCCCAGGAGATCTGCTCCGGCATCGTGCGGAAGAACATCAGCTACCGCGATATCCGCCAGAAGCGGCGTGAGATCGACGAGATCATCAAGGGACTCGGCTGAGTGTCCGCCGCCGGCCCGGTCGTCGCGGTCATTCCCGCCCGCTACGCGTCACAACGCTTCCCGGGAAAGATGCTCGCGAGCGACACCGGCCGGCCCCTCATCCAGCATGTCTACGAACAGACCGCGAAGAGCGCCGTCGATCGCGTGCTCGTCGCGGCGGACGATGACCGCATCGCCGACGCCGTCCGCGGGTTCGGCGGCGAGGTCGTGATGACCCGCGTCGACCACCCCAACGGAACCAGCCGCATCGCCGAAGCCGTCGCCGACATCGACGCGCCGATCATCGTGAATGTCCAGGGCGATGAGCCGGAGATCGATCCGGCCGTGATTGACGCCGCGGTCGCCGCGCTGCGTGCGCACGACGACTGCGTGGTCAGCACGGTCGCCTCGCCGTTTCAGCCGGGCGAGGATCCGGCGAACCCGAACATCGTGAAGGTGGCGCTCGACCAGGTCGGCCGCGCGTTGTACTTCTCACGGGCGCTGATCCCCCACGACCGCGACGGCGATGGACACATCACACCGCTCAAGCACGTGGGCCTGTACGTCTACCGCCGCGAATTCCTGCTGCGGTACCCCGATCTCGTGCCGACGCCGCTGGAAGCGAGCGAGAAGCTCGAGCAGTTACGGATCCTCGAACACGGGGAGCGGATTGCGGTCGCGACGATGCCGACGGCGCACCATGGGATTGACACGCCGGAACAGTACGCGGCGTTCGTGGCGCGATGGAACGCGGATTGACCGTGACGCAACGCCCAGCCTCCGGCTTCGCCGGAGGTCACCCCCCGCCCACCCGATGTGACCGGCGACACGAATAGATTCGTTCAATCAACGCAGGTATCGCGACCGGGTCGCCGAGGGCCGTGGGTCGTCCTGCGTCAACCGGCGCCCGATGTGAGCGGTGGCACGAATAGATACGTTCAATCAACGCGGGGTTCGCGATCGTCGGGGGCCGCGGGTTGTCCTGCGTCACCCCCCGCCCACCCGATGTGAGTGGCGACACGAGTAGATTCGTTCAATCAACGCGGGCATCGCGATCATGTCGCCGGGGGCCGCGGGTTGTCGGAGGTGAACCCCCGGCGGAGCCGGGGGCTAGGACGTTGTTGTTCCCATCCGCTTCAACGCCCGCGCGCAGCGTTCACGCACCTCCGGACTCCGATGCGACGCCTCCATCCGCTCCAGCGCAGCCTTCGCCTCGTCGCCGCCGACCTTCGCCAGGGCGTCGATCGCCGCGTTGACCGTGCGCCATTCCGGATCGTGGAGCAGCGTGAGCAGCCGCTTCCGCGCGGCGTCCTGATCCTGACCGGCGAGGTCGCCGATCGCCCCCACGATCGCCGCCCGCGCCCGGTCCGGACGACCGTACACCTCGTTCGCGAGCGCCAGTTCGAGCCCGCGGGGATGCTGCATCCGCGCCAGCGCCCGGATCGCGGCCCGACGCACCTGGTCGTGCTGGCTCTCGAAGTTCGTGAGCTCGCAGACCAGATCGCCCGCCGACTCGACCCGCAGTTCGGCCAGCCCCTCGATCGCCTCGACGCGGCACGCGTACGAACGATCGCCGCCCGCCGCCTTCATGAGGCGATCCGCCACGACGTCGGCGTCCTGCTTCTGCAGTCCCGCAATGACGCGCACACGGACCTTCGGCTCAGCCAGATCAGCGTCGAAGAGTTCCAGCATCGCCTGCCGCGCACGCGGGGAGGCGAGATCGGCGAGCGTATCGACGGCCGTCCGGCGCACCGTGTGGCGACGCGTCGCATCCCCGGCGACCCGCGCGAGCGTCGCGACGCTCTCCGCATCGTCGTACTGACCGAGCGCCTCCAGCGCCTGGTGCGTGGCGATGATCGACGGACCCGCATCGACCTGGTTGAACCACAGCCCGCGCGGCTTCGTGACGGTCATCGTCTTCAGGACGTGCAGGTCGGGATCGATCGCGACCACGGTCGGGGCGCCGTCCAGCGTCGTGCGGAACCGCGTCGTCTTCGTGCTGACCTCCACGGGATGCACCGACCAGCCGCCGTTGACCTCCACGTGCACCGGGAGCGTAAAGCGGAACGCCGGGGTGCGGGCGTCCATCGTCTGCGTCTGCTCAACGGCGACGACCAGCTCCCGCGTCGCGCCGTCGTAATCGACATTGACGTCCAGGGCGGGCGAGCCGGGCCGATAGCACCACTGGTGGAAGAACCCCTCGAGCCCGAGACCCGACACCTCTTCCAGCGCGTAGCGGAAGTCGCTGGTCTCGACCACGCCGTAGGCGTGCCGCTTCATGTACAGCCGCACGCCCTCGAAGAAGACCTCGTCGCCCAGCTTCTTCCGCAGCATGTGCAGGACCGAAGCGCCCTTGGGGTACGGGTTGGCGGGACGACGGAAGGTGTCGCCCGGGGTTTCGTAGATCGGCGAGACCATCGGGTAGGGCTTGTCGACGGTGTCCCGCCGCGCGACCCGCATGTTGTTGCGGCAGTCGTCGAGATAGCTGTCGACGCCCTCGGACTGCTCGTACCAGAGCGACTCGCCGTAGGTCGCCCAGCCCTCGTTGAGCCAGATGTGCGCCCAGCTCTTGCACGTGATGAGATCGCCCGTCCACTGATGGGCGAGTTCGTGGGCGATCAACGCCTGCAGATCACGGTCGGCGATCGCAATGTCATCCAGCGCGGCGGTCGGATACAGGGTCGTCGCGCTCGTGTTCTCCATCCCCCCGGCCCCGAAGTTCTTCACGCACAACTGGTCGTACCGGTCCCAGGGATAGGGAAGCCCGAAAACGTCCTCGAAGACGTCGATCATGTCGCCGGTCATGCCGAAGGTGGGCATGACCTTGTCCGCGTCGCCCCGGGGGACCCAGACCTGCATGGGAACGCGATCGTGCGGGATCTCGACGACCTCGAACGTGCCGATGACGAGCGTCACGAGGTAGGAGACGTGGGGCTTGTCCTGGAGGTACCGCCAGATCGTGCGTCCGCCGCGATCGGCCTTCTCGACCAGCCGCCCGTTCCCCGAGACGCCGAGTCCGCTCGGGACGTCGACGATGAGTTCGGTGGTCATCCGTTCGTTGGGAAAGTCATGGGCGATGAACCAGTGGCGGTTGGTCTCGGTCTGCCCCTGGGTATGGACTTCGGCGTGGTAGTCGGGCGACTCCGGTCGATACGGCGTGAAGAACATGCCGTCCCACGGCTCGCGGCAGATGTACTCGAACGTGAGCGTCGACGACCGGTCCGCCGGCAGGGGACTCGCGAAACGCAGGGTCAGCTTCTTCCCGTCGTGGAAGTGCTCGACCGGACGCCCGTCGAGGCGGACGGACTTCACCTCGAGGTCCAGCGCATCCAGCGTCAGCCCCCGGACGTCGTCGGTGATCGGACGGACGATCAGATCCTCGGTCGCCGTGAACATGCGATCGTTCAGGTCGTCGAACCGCAGCTTCACCCGCATGTGTTCGTAATCGACGTGGCGATCGCGCGGGAAGTTGCGGCGGTCGGCGCCCGTCTCGGGGTCGAAGGCGACGGCGTCCGCCGCACGGAGCCCGCCCCGCCGCTCCAGCCGGTCGAGCCGGCCGTGCAGGCAGGAATCATGCTCGATCCAGTCCTCATGCTCGTGCTCCTCGCCGGCCATGGCGGACGGCGGAAGCACGAGGCTGATCAGGAGCGCGAGGGCGAACGCGAAGGCGGCGCGACCGCGCCGCGCGGCACGACGCAGATCCGTCGAGGGTCGGGTCATCATGAGAGGGCACACACATCTGCGAGGGGGAGAAGACGGCGCGGCGTCCGACGGCCGAGCGTGTCGGATCCGGCTCGACAAGGATACCGCGGTGGCTCGCCGGGGCTGCGGGGCGGGCGCCGGTCGGGTCGAATTGACACGAATCTCCGCCGTGGTACAGTTGGGAATGCCCATCCAACCGTCCGACCCGTCGTCCGCCGACCCGTCGAGCTTCCTCGCGCAGTTCGGCCCTTCGGATGAAGCCACCGAGTTCTACTCCCCCGCCCCGCCCGGCTACACGCCGGGACGACATAAGTACGTCGTCGTGGTGGGAACGGTCATGTCGGGACTCGGCAAGGGCATCTTCAGCTCCTCCGTCGCGAAGCTGCTGAAGGACAAGGGGCTCTCCGTCGCCCCCATCAAGATGGAGGGGTACCTCAACATCGACTCCGGGACGCTGAACCCCTATCGCCACGGCGAGGTCTTCGTGCTCGACGACGGCACCGAGTGCGACATGGACCTCGGCACCTACGAGCGGATGCTCGACCAGGACCTCTCGAAGCAGAACTTCGTCACCTCCGGCCAGATCTTCACCGAGATCCTGGAACGTGAACGCAAGGGCGGGTATCTCGGCCGCGACGTCCAGATGATCCCCCACGTCACCGGCGAGGTGAAGCGGCGGATCCGTGAACTCGCGATGACGGGCGGACCGGACGGCGGCCCCGTCGACGTGGTGTTCATCGAGGTCGGCGGCACGGTCGGCGACTACGAGAACGGGTTCTACATCGAAGCCCTTCGTGAACTCGCCTTCGAGGAGGGGCCGGATTCCACGTGCTTCGTCGCCCTGACGTACGTGCTGGAGCCGCAGATCCTCGGCGAACAGAAGTCGAAGGCCGCCCAACTCGGCATCAAGCGGCTGATGGAGGCGGGCATCCAGCCGCACATCCTCGCGTGCCGCGCCGGCAACTCCGTGACGGAGACGGTGCGTCAGAAGATCGCGATGTTCTCGAACGTGCCGATGGGCCGGGTGTTCTCGATGCACGACCGGGCGTCGATCTACACGATCCCCGAGGCGATGTGGCGGGAGGGACTCGACCGCGAGATTCTCTCGATCCTGAACCTGCACAACCGGGTGCAGCCGGCGATGGAGGATCGGGAGCGTCGGCGGTGGGCGACCTTCACGACGCGCATCGACACGCCGCGCAAGCACCAGGTGACGCTGGGGATCACCGGCAAATACGCCGCGCTCCGCGACGCCTACGCCTCGATCGACAAGGCCATCGAGCACGCCGCGACCGCCCTGTCCGCGGACGTCGACGTTCGGTGGATCGACACCTCGGAGATCTCGCTCGCCAACGTCGACGCGTACCTGCCCGCGGACGAGATCCACGGCGTGATCGTTCCCGGCGGGTTCGGACAGCGGGGCACGGAGGGCAAGATCGCCTGCGTCCACCAGGTCCGACAGGCGGGGATCCCCTACCTCGGCATCTGCCTCGGCTTCCAGATGGCGGTGATCGAGTACGCGCGGCACGTCGTCGGGCTCGAACACGCCAACTCGACCGAGTTCGAATCCAACGCGGCGGACCCGGTGATCGCGGAGCTTCCCGAGCAGAAGAGGATCGAGGGTCTCGGCGGCACCATGCGTCTCGGGGCGCAGGACGTCGCCCTCACCCGCGACTCCCTCGCCTCGTTTCTCTACGGCGGCAAGACCTCCGTCCGCGAACGCTTCCGACACCGCTTCGAAGTGGAGCCGAAATACATCGAGCGACTCGAGGCGGCGGGACTGGTGTTCTCCGGCCGGCATCCGAAGCAGCCGATCATGCAGGTCCTCGAACTGCCGACCGACGTTCATCCGTACTTCATCGCCGCCCAGTATCACCCGGAACTGACCAGCCGGCCGCTGCACCCGCAGCCGATGTTCATGGGCCTGATCGCGGCGGCGATCCAGCGGGCCAACCCCACGCTCAAGGCCGCGGAGATCGCTGACCGATGGATCCGACCAGCCTCGGCCGGGACGGGCGGGACCGGCGCGTCCGGCGCCTCGCCGCGCGGCGCCCTGCAGGCGAGCTGAGGCGGCGGCCGGAACGGGTCGGTGAGCCCCCTTGACCGCCGCCGCTGGCCGCGTAGACTGCAGCGTTCACGCCGATATAGCTCAGCTGGTTAGAGCGGAGGATTCATAAACCTCAGGTCGGTGGTTCGAGTCCACCTATCGGCATTTGAAGCAGGACAGACGCCGCGATCGGGAGGTCGCGGCGTTGTCTGTGGAGCCTGGATCATTCACACAGACCCCAGTCGCCGAGCAGTTTGGCGAGGTCCGCGGCGTCGACCACGCCGTTGTCGTCGGCGTCTCCGGGGCAGACGCCCCGACACCCCCAGTCGCCAATGCAATGATTCATCGCCCGAAGACGGACCGCCCGCCCACCATCGTCCCCCGGATCGCCCGTGCATCGCCGCCGCAGATCAACGCCTCGGCCAGCGTTTCGGGCGTCCAGCCGATCAGGCCCGGCGCGTTGAGATCGATCAGCGCGAAGTCGGCCAATTGCCCCGCGGCGATTCGTCCGGCGTTCACGCCGAGCGCGAGCGCGCCGTTGATCGTGCCGATGTCCATGAGCGTCGGCGCCATCCGCCCTTCGTCGTCCACGCACACGCCCCGCTTCTCCCGCGTGACCCGTTGCACGTACTCGAGCCAGCGCAGCTCCTCCAGCATCGAGATCCGCGCGTTCGAGTCGCTGCCGACGTTGACCGCATCCGACCGCGTCAGCATCGCGGGCAGATCCGCGACGCCGTCGCCAAGATTCGCCTCCGTCAACGGACAGATGCACACCCGCCCGCCACGGTCGAGCCACGCCGCCATGTCCGCCGGGTCCGTATGGGTGCAGTGGACGGCGGTGAAGTGATCGTCGACAACAACCTCGTCGAGGAGGACCCGCATCGGGGCGCGACCGTACGCCGCGCGGCAGGCCGCGATCTCCGCCGGCTGCTCCTCCACGTGCATGTGAAACACGCACCCCCGCGCGTTCGCCCCACGCTTCAGTTCGGCGATCATCGGCGGCGGGACCGCTCGAATCGAATGCGCCACCACGCCCAGCCGGATGCGATCGCCGTCCACCTTCGCCATCAGCGAATCGAACTGGGTCCAGTAGGTGTCGAGATCAACCGTATTGAATCGCGTCTGGCCGCCCGACAACAACGCGACGTTCCCCTGCTCATCGAGCCCGCCGTTGACATACATCGCCTGCAGCAGGACGAGACGGATCCCCGTGTCCTGCGCGGCGGCGACCACGGCGTCGTCCAGGTGAAACCCCGCGCCGGACGACTCGTGGTGAATGTAATGAAACTCCCCCACCGTCGTCATCCCCGCGGCGAGCATCTCTTCGAACGCCCGCCGGCTCCACTGGTACGCCTTCTCCACGTCGAGGGAATCGACGAGTCCGTACATCGCCTCCCGCCACGTCCAGAACGATCCGGCCCCCGCCGGGAAGGATTCGCCGAAGCCCCGCAGCCCGCGCTGAAAAGCGTGCGAGTGCGCATTGACGAAGCCGGGAAGCAGCGCGACGCCCTCGAGTGTGCGCACCGTCGCCAGGGGGTCCCGCACGCTGGTGCGCACGTCCGTGATCCGTCCCGCGTCGTCGTGTTCAATGACGCACCCGGACCGGAACCGGCCGTCGATCCACGCGAGGTCCGGGGCCAGAAGCGTCGTCATGCCGCGCCCTCCCCGCACCGCGCCTCGATCAATCGTTCGACCATGACCCCGGCCCCGGCCAGTTGATCGAGGGTGATGTACTCGTCGGCCTGGTGGGCCACGCTCATGTCGCCGGGGCCGCACAGGACGCACTCGAATCCGGCTCGCGCGAGCAGCCCCGCGTCGCTGGCGAAGGGAACGGCCCCGGACGTGGAGACCGCCGCCGCGTCCATCACCTCGCGCACGATCGCGGCGTCCTCGTCCTGCAGAAACGGCGGGTTGTCGCCGATGACTTCGATCGCGGCGTCGGGGGCGGCGGCATGGACGCGGCCGGTGATCTCCCGCAACGTGTCATCGCTGTCCTGGCCGGGCAGCAGTCGCACGCCGACCCCGAGGTCGCACCGGTCCGGGATGATGTTGAGGGCCGCGCCGCCATGAATCATCGCGACGTTGAGCACCGGATACGGCGTGTCGGCGAAGGCGTCGCTCGCATCCGTACGCACGGTCTCGTACGCCCGGCGAAGTTCGTCGAGGGCGTTCAGCACCGGCAGCGCGGCGTGAATCGCGTTGCGTCCGAGGTGCGGCGTTCCCGTATGCGCCGCCTGACCGGTCAGCATCACCCGCAGCTTGAGATGCCCCTTGTGCATCCGAACGACCTGAAGCCCGGTCGGCTCGCCGACGAGGACCTGCCCGGGCAGTTCCTCTCGCAGGTCGACCTTCTCGAGCAGCCGCCGCAGGCCCTCGGAGCCGACCTCCTCGTCGCACGTCAGGAGCAGGCCGAGCGGCGCGCGGAGGGCGTCGTGATTCGCGGCGAGGAAGCGGTTGACCGCCACCGCGACGAATCCCTTCATGTCGCAGGCGCCGCGTCCGTGCAGCGCGTCGCCCCGCTGCGTGAGCGTGAACGGATCGCTGCTCCAGCCCGGCTCCTCGGCGGGCACGACGTCGGTGTGGCCGCAGAGCGTGAGGCCGCCGGCGACGTCCGCGGGGCCGATGACGGCGATGAGCGA
The DNA here is from genome assembly GCA_965227335.1 of Phycisphaerales bacterium. Classification (GTDB taxonomy): domain Bacteria; phylum Planctomycetota; class Phycisphaerae; order Phycisphaerales; family SM1A02; genus CBDDFV01. The sequence goes on along the minus strand of CBDDFV010000008.1, from coordinate 20,123 downwards.
GCCCTTGCCGGGGTCGTCGTCGGGCACGATCCGGAGCCGGACGCCGGGCTGATCGAGCTGCGCGACGAGGTCCTCGAGGAGCGGCCGATTGGGCCGCGCACTCACGGTGTTGAAGCCGACGAGTCGCTCGAGAGCGTCCGGATCGGCGCGGGGGGCGACAGCGCTGAGGACGGGCATGGGGCCATGGTATCGCGGGGGCGACCAGGCGAGGGTGGCGCACGAGGGGAAACGCCGTAGGATGTCAGGCTCGTCGCCGACGAACCGTGGCGATGGAACAGGAGCACACGATGCCCCCCGCGACCGCCACGAAGAAGAAGACAACGAAGTCGAAGTCGAAGTCGAAGAAGGCCAGCCGCGCAAAGCAGACCGCGGCCCGGGCGAAGACGAAATCCGCGTCGCGATCGGGCGGCGGCGGGCGGAAGCGTCTGATGACGCCCGAGGATCTCCTCTGCTTCGTGTTCGTCGGCGATCCAGTCATCTCGCCGGACGGCTCGCAGGTCGCGTTCGTTCGCAAGCACATCGGAGAGAAGAACAACTACGTGACGACGATCTGGCGGGCGTCGGCGGACGGCAAGGGGGCGCCGCAGCCGCTGACGACGGACGGGGGCACGGGCAAGGCGAAGGACCGTTCGCCGCGCTGGTCGCCGGACGGCTCCCGACTCGCTTTCGTGCGCGAGGTGGAGAAGGGTCGCTCGCAGATTGCGGTGCTGGACCTGGAGGCGGGCGGCGAAGCGCGGATTCTGACCGACCTGCCGGAGGGCGCGATCGGCGATGTGCGATGGTCCCCCGCCGGCGATCGCCTCGGGCTGGCGTTCCGTCCCACGGCGTCGGCGTGGACGAAGAAGGCGGTCGAGGAGCGCAAGGAGAAGGGACTCAGCGACCCGCCCCGCGAGATCGACGACTGGTGGTACCGGCTCGACGGCGACGGATACTTCATCGGGCAGCGGTACGCGCTGCTGCTCGTCGACGCCGCGAGCGGCGAGCACCGGGAACTCTATGCGAAGGATCGCCTCGGCTTCTTCGCCTTCGATTTCTCGCCGGACGGGAAGAAGATCGCGATCGCGACGAACCGCGATCCGAAGGCGCTGATCCGCCCGTGGAAGGACGAGATCCTGATCATCGACCCGAAGAGCGGCAAGGCGAAACCGCTCGCCGATCTCCCCGCGGGTCCGAAGGATGCGGTGGCGTGGTCGCCCGACGGCGCGCACATCGCTTTCGCCGGGCGAGAGGGCAAGGACGCCATCTACTCCGTGGAGAACCTGGAGCTGTGGGTCGCCGATGCGAAGAAGGGCGGCGCCCGCAGCCTGACCGGCGATACGGACGAATGCCTGATGGCGATCACGCTGTCCGACACCGCGGAAGCGACGTTCGCACCAAAGATCCGCTGGACGGGAGACAGCAAGCGGCTGGTGGTCAAGTTCGGAAAGCACGGCGAGTCGCACGTGGCGTCGATCCCGGCGAAGGGCGGCGCCATCACGCGGCACACGTCAGGGAAGCACGACATTGATCTGGGCGGCGTGGCGTCCAGGACGAACCGGGCCGCGATCGTCCGCACAAACGCCGCATCGCTGCCGGAGGTCGGCGTGCTGGACCTGAACGCCAAACAGGTGACCATGCTGACGGCGTTCAATCGCACGCTCGAACGCGAGGTCGCCCTCGCGCCGATCACCGAGCACTGGATCCCCACCGCCGACAACACCAGGGTGCACACCTGGGTGATGCATCCGCCGGACGGCGCGCCGAAACGCGGACGGAAGCGGCCCGCGGTGCTCGAGATCCACGGCGGCCCGCACGCGCAGTACGGCGTCGGGTTCTTCCATGAATTCCAGTGCCTCGCGGCGCAGGGCTACGTGGTGGTGTTCTCCAATCCGCGCGGGAGCAAGGGCTACGGACGCGACCACTGCGCGGCGATCCGCGGGAACTGGGGCGGGGCCGACTGGATCGACATCCAGGCCGTCACGCAGTTCATGCAGGAGCATCCGGACATCGACGCGAAGCGGATGGGAATCATGGGCGGCAGCTACGGCGGCTACATGACGAACTGGGCGATCGGCCACACCCGCGTCTTCGCCGGCGCCATCACCGACCGCTGCGTCTCCAACCTCGTCTCAATGGGCGGCAACAGCGACTTCGTCGACGAACCCGACCGCTACTTCCCCGGGAACTTCTGGGATCGACCCGAAGCCCGGTGGAACCAGAGTCCGATGAAGTACATCGGGAACGCGAAGACGCCCACTCTGATCATCCACAGCGAGGGCGACCTCCGATGCAACGTCGAACAGGCCGAACAGGTGTTCTCCGCCCTCAAACTGCTCAATGTCCCGACCCGCTTCGTCCGGTACCCGCAGAGCACGAGCCACGGCATGAGTCGCGGCGGACCACCCGACCTGCGGATCCACCGCCTCCACGAGATCCTCGACTGGTGGGCGAAATACCTGAACTCGTCGAAATCCGGGGCGCGGCGGCGAGCGAAATGACCAGTAGACGTCCCCATCGTCGCGCCGCCCGACCTTCGAGGTCTCGTCCGCGAACGTCTGCGCGGGCGCGGCATAGAAAGGCCGGTCATGCCCGACCAACGCATCGTGGATCTTGCCTCGCACGGCCGGACGCCGATCCGAACCAGCCGCGGGAACGAGACGAACGCCTCCGCCGAACCCCAGGGAAAGAACGGTCCCGTGGAGCGTGACGCCGACATGGAAGCCCTGGTCCGGCGGCTGCTGGAGTTCATCGGCGACGACCCCGAGCGCGAAGGTCTGATCGACACGCCCGGACGCGTCGTTCGGGCGATGCGCGATCATTTCCGCGGCTACCACGAAGACCCCCACGCGTACCTCGAGAAGACCTTCTCCGAGGTCGAGGGGTACAACGAACTCGTCCTCGTGTCCGACATCGAACTGCACAGCCATTGCGAACATCACATGGTGCCGTTCGTGGGGAAGGCGCACGTGGCGTACATCCCGAACGGCAAGGTGGTGGGCCTTTCGAAACTCGCCCGGGTGGTCGACGCGTACGCCAAGCGCCTGCAGGTGCAGGAGAAACTGACCGCGCAGGTCGCGGACACGATCTGGGACGTCCTCCGACCCAAGGGCGTGGCGGTGATCATGCAGTGCCAGCATTTCTGCATGTGCTATCGCGGCGTCAGGAAACCGGGCTCCTGGACGACCACGAGCAAGCTGCACGGCTGTTTTCTCGAGGACGCCGCGTCGCGCCAGGAACTGCTCACGCTCATCGCCATGGAGCGCGGCACGCACTGACCGGCGTTACGTCGACCCGCTCGCCGGCAGACGCAGGACGAAACACCCCCCCGCCGACGACTCCCGACACGTCAGATCCCCCCCGAGATCACGCGCCAGCGCCCGCGATAACGCGAGGCCGACCCCCGCGCCGGGAATGGCGCCGTCGGAAGCGGCGGGCCCGCGTTGAAACGGCGTGAAAATGTCCAGCCGCGCCTCCGCCGGGACGCCCGGGCCTGCATCGCACACCTCGACACTCACGTCGCGCCCGGTCGTCGTGATCCGCACCGACACCGCCTCCCCCCCGCCGTACTTGCACGCGTTGTCAACGAGGTTGAACAGGATACGCCCCACCGCATCGGCGTCGACGTCAAGCTCAGCGGGCGCGGCGTCGTCGGTCACGTCGATCGTCAACGGCGCTCCCGCTTCGCCGGCGCGTTCCTCGAGCGGTCCCCGGGTCCGCTCAAGAAGGGCCGCGACCGTCATCCGCTCCCGCTGCATGCCGGCCCGACCGTCCTCGACCCGGGAGAACGCGAGGATGTTCTCGACGATCGACGAGAGTCGCCCGGCCTGGCGGCGCAGGGCGTCGAGGTACGACTGACGCTGCGCATCGTCGGTCACCATGCCGTCCGCCAGCATTTCCGTGTACAACTGGAACGAGGTGAGGGGCGTGCGAAGTTCATGGGTGACGGCGGACGCGAACTGCGCGCGTCGTCGCCCGAGCGCCATGACCGCCCGCAGCGTCAGGCCCGAAACGAGCATCGCGGCGAGCACCACGGCCCACATGACGATCAGCGGCCCGGCGACCGACCACCCGGGGCCCGCCGTCGTCGCGATGGCCGCCGGTTCTCCCGGGATGAGCATCACGGGCATGGTCGCCATCACCCGGGTGGCGTCGAGTTGCGCGATCGGTCCCGGAGCGTCGATGCGAACCGGCTCCAGCCGCGCATCGGGCAGCAGATCGTCGATCTCGGAACGAAGCCGCGCCGACATCGCGGCCCAGTCGACGACGAACCCCTGGAGCGATCGCACGCCGCCGGCCTCAACCTCCCGGACGAACACGAGGGCGGGCGTCCCGCCGTCGACGGGGTCGCACCAGACCGGCGCCAGCGGTCCCAGCGTCTCGATGACGGGCGTGAGGACGATCGCCGTCGCGTCGTTCTGTACTGACTTCATGTCGAACGTCTGCGGCGCCGGGGTCCCGGCCCGCGAGTTCAGCCGCGGGCGATTGAGCTCGGCCACGTTCTGCTGACGCTGCTGATACTCCTGGGTCGACCATTCGATCTGCTGCTGCTGCGCCGCCTTGAGGTCGCCGCGTTGTCCGCCGGACGGGTCGGCGTCGGCCAGCAGGGCCTGCGTCTTTCGCGCCGCCGCGATCCGGTCGTCGAGGGCGTTGTGTTCGATGAGCGCGGCGACCCGCGCCAGGCGGTCGTCGTTGTCGCTGAACTCGATGGTCGAGCAGGTGACTTCGGCGAGATCACGGGTGTTGCCGCGCGGCGCCTGGGGCGAGGTCACCCGCCCGTCCGCGTGAATCTGGAAGTGCAGATCGATCCACGGGGACGCGAACGTCAGCAGCGGCGAGGGCGTCAGCACCTCACCGGGCAGGATCGCCTCGAACTCACGGGTGTAGGCGGCGTCCTGCGTGAAATAGGGTTCGTACGACGCAGCGGGACGGGCGTTCTCGCGGGCGATGATCGGGGCCGCCCACGAATCCAGCCGCCAGAGCGCGAGACGGATCGGCTCCTGGCGATCGGCGAACGCACGCAGCTCCGCATCGCTCCGCGCCATGGAGACCGTGAGCGCGGTCATGCCGCCGAGCGCCGCCAGCATCAGGGCGGTGCAGCCCGCAAACACGATCCACGGCCATCGGCGACGCCGCACGCTCATTCGATCTCCGCCCCTTCCGCGATCATGTAGCCCTTGGCGCGAACGGTTTCAATGAGCTGCGGACCCGCGCCGTGATCGCCGATCGCCTCGCGCAATCGCGCAATCTGCATGTCGACGGTGCGCGTCTTCAGACCGCGGGGATCAAGCCCCCAGACGTGATGCAGCAACTCGTCCCGATCCACGGCCCGCGTCCGGTGCGCGGCGAGGTAGCGGAGCACATCGACGTCACGCTCCGAGAGCGCCTGCGTCGCCCCATCCGAGGTCCGCGCGACCCGTCGTCGGAGGCAGATCTCGCGTCCATCGAAGCGGATGGCCCCGACGTCGCCCGCCCGACCCGGGGATCGTCGCAGCACCGCTTCGACCCGAGCGATGAGCTCCTTGGGACTGAAAGGCTTGACGACGTAGTCATCGGCGCCGTCACGGAGCCCGCGGATGCGATCGTCCTCGGCCCCGCGGGCGGTGACGATGATGACCGGGAGCGTGGGGCGGACGTCGCGGATCTTCTCGAGCGCGGCGAAGCCATTGAGCTTCGGCAGCATGACGTCCAGCAGCACGAGATCGACCGGGGATTCGACGGCGAGTTCGACCGCCGCCGCGCCGTCCGCCGCCCCGAGCGTCTCGAATCCGGCGAACGCGAGCGCATCGCACAGGCCCCGCCGGATGTCCGGTTCGTCTTCAACCACGAGGATGACGCCGCGCGTGCTCATGAGAAGGCCGGCTCCGTGAGACGGGGTCGGCGCCGCCGCGGATCCGGGCGCGGCGGCGCCATGCATGAGGTCCGAACGGAAAGATATCGGTCCGGATCCGATCGGGGCTGGAGCCTTACGGCGTGGCGTTCGCCGGCGTTTCCGCGTCGGGCGTTGCATCGCCTTCGGCCGGAGCGGCGGGCGGGGGTTCCGGGAACCGGAGCCCGCGAGTCCGGGCCTGCTCGCGGATGGCCTGGCGGATGGCGTAGTCGAACGACTTGGTGTCGTCGAGCGCCTGCCGCGCCATCTCCTGTTCGATGAACGTCCTGCGCTGGGCCGTGACCGCCGCGATCTGCTTCTGGATATCGGCGCGTTCCGCGGCCCGCGCGTCGACGTAGGCCTTCTTTTCCTCGAGCGTCAGGCCGCGCATCGCCTCGGGCAGATCCTCATCCGCGATGTCCTCGAGCTTGACGACGGCCTTTGCGCAGGCGTCGACCAGGTCCCAGGACCGGTTGTCGTAGAGGGCGGAGCCTTTCGTCTGGCACCGGGCGGCGGACGCGGCCTCATTCAACTCCGCCGCGTTCTGATCCTGCTGGATCTGGTTGGCCGCCGCCCACGTGCCGCGTTCGCCGTACGGGATGTACGTGTCGTTGATGGCGGCGGAGAGTGAGATCAGTTGTTTGTCGAACGGCGACTCGATCACGACCGTGCCCTGGTTCTGATCGATGACGGCGAACCGGCCGTCCGCGAGCAACGCGACTTCGCGCCACCCCGGCGCGATCTCGTCGTTGGGATCGCCGCAGTAGATCGAGTTCACGATGATGTCCTGCGTGATCGCCCGCTTGCACTGCTCCCGGAAGGGCGTGACCTGGTCCTGGTCCGCGGACTCATTGCCGGCGACCACGATGATCTTCAGCGACGACTCGCTCGGATGCCACTCCAACTGATCCACCGACGCCTGCAGCACGCGGCCGACGAGTTCGGTGCCGCCGTTGGTCGACATCGAGAAGAGCTGCTGCGACACGAGGTCGAGATCCTCGGTAAGCCCGGTCTCCAGCTTCACCCAGCCGTTCTCCGGATCGTGGCCGTTGTTGCCGAACGTGAAGAGCGCGACCCGGAGCGTCGGCGTGGGTTCGGCCAGGGCGAGTTCGTTGACGATCGCCCACAGCTTCTGCTTGGCCGACTCGATCAGACCCGACATCGACCCGCTGGTGTCGAGACAGATCGCGAGGTCGACCGTCGGCGACGTCTGGACGGGCGGGGCGGCGCCGGGGAGGTGCTCCACCGTCGGCGATCCGGCGGGCGGGGCGGCGGCGGCGAGCGAGAATCCGGCGGTCAGCGTGATCGCCACGGCGGTCGGGAACAAGCGGTTGAACATGATGAACTCCTGGAGGGAGAGATGGTTGAAGCGGGCGCGGCGGCGTGATCAGCAGCCGTCCCCCGGGGCGAGAATCAGCACGATGCGTCCGTCGAGCAGCAGCAGCGTGTCCTGACGAAGCGACACCGCACCCTGACGACGCTCGCGAACCAGACGGTCCACGATGGCCCGGTGACGAGGGGTGCCGAAGGTCACGACTTCGTCCGGCGCGGCGTCGGCGCGACGGCTCGCGATCAGGCGGGCGTCGACCCACTGTTCGCCGGTGCGATAGAACGTCAGGTCCGCGATCTGCTGGACGGAGCCGAACTCGACGACGTTGTATTCCGCGTCGTAGAGCCGGTTGTCAAAGTTACGCACCCGCTGCGACGCGAGCGCCTTCTGGTTCATACTCTGCGAGACCGCCTGCCGACCGGAGCGCGTCTGCACCGCGCCGCGCCAGAGGTTGTTCGAACACGCGGCGACCATGTCGTTCCAGCGGCCGAGGTCCTGCCCTTCCGCCGCGAGAAACGCGGTGTACTCCGTGAGCACGCCGAACTTCGTCGACAGACGCATGATCTCGTCGACGAGCTCCTGGTAATGGGCGGGCAGTCCGCCGCCGCCGACGGTCTGCAGCGCGCCGGCGCTCTCGGCCCCCGCCTGACGAATCTCGTCGACGAGGTCCGCGATCCGACGCGTCGCCCACAGGCGCGGGACGAAGAGGTTCTCGCGACTCGCGGCGTCGAAGGCGAATCGGAAGTCGAATGTCCGCTCTTGCCCGAGATAGTCGCCGGCGAGGCGGAAGGTCTTGGGCCGCCCGTCGAGATACTGTCCGAGCAGGATCAGCTGATCGCCCTCAAAGAGATCGCCCGGCTGCTCCGGAATCAGATCACGCACCAGACGCGTGCTCTCGCGACCGTTCTCGTCGAGCACGCTGAGCCGGATATCCGACAGCACGGGCCCGTACAGCTTGCGGAACATCCGCGCGACCTTCATCTCGACGTTCTCGCCCTCGAGCACGTTGATCGCGACCGCCCGGGTGAGTTCCGCAATGCGATCGAGCAGCGGCGCGTTGACGTCGGAGCCGACGCCGAATGTGAACACGCGACGGCGATGCGGGTTGGCGGTCGCCACGAGATCGCGGATCCGCACCTCGGACGTCTCCCCCACCGTCGGCAGACCATCGGTCAGGAAGAGCACCATCGGGATGCACTTCGGCGACGCCGGCTGGCCGAGCGCCCGCTGCAACGCCTCGTGAATGTTCGTTCCGCCGTTCGGACGGATCGACGCGAGATACGTTCGCGCCTCGAGGATCGTCTCCCGGCGCTTCTCCACCGGCGCGTCGGCGAACATCGCCACGCGGGTCGAGTAGTCAATGATGTTGAACCGCTCGCCGTCGTCGAGACCCTCAATGATCTGCAGCGCGGCGGCGCGGACCTGGTCCATCTTCTCGCCCGCCATCGAACCCGAACGATCGATGACGATCGTCACTTCCCGATCGAGGCGGTTCGGATCGTTCGCGACCGAAATCGGCGCGCCGGCCATGAGCAGGAAGTAGCCCCCGCTCGCACCGCCGTCGTCGTCGGGATACGCAAACAGCGACGCCGCGACATCCTGCCCGCCCCGCAGATACGAGAGCAGAAACGGACCCGGCGCGGTCGGGGAGGCCTTGTCGACCTGCGCGTGGAGTTCATGATCGCTGATCCGCTCGAAGACCAGCGGATGACTCGGCGAGTACGCGGTGTTGATCGGACGCGCCGACGTCAGACGCACGCGAATCGACCACGGCGTGCGAACGCCGAGGGCTTCGGTGCGCGGCAGCGCGTAGTCGATTCGGCCGTCGTGCGCCGGCAGCAGATGCTCGTATGTGAGGCGGACCTTCTGGAACCCGCCGGGCTCAATCGGAAAGACGCTCGTGCGGAGCAGGTTGTAGCCGGCGAACTCGAGCAGGGCCGGATCCCTGATCTTCGCGACGATGTCGTCGTAAATGCGGCGGGCCACGTCGCGCGGGAGGATGTGGGCGGTCGCCTCGGCGCTCAGCCCGTCGAAGGCGAAACCACTGACCGCCGCGCCGTCCGGCGTCGGCAGCACGAGGACCGCCTCGGCGCGGGTGCGTCCGGGGTTTCGGAGCCCGATCTCGATCGTCGTCGTCGCGGTCTGCTCGTGGATCCGGACGTCGGCGAACACCCCCGTGATCTCGATCGCCGCGCCACCCGCCGTGTTCCACGCCCGGGCCTGCGGGAGGATGATGTGCGAGCACCCGGCCCAGTCGATGCGGGCGTCCTGAGCGTGGGCGGCGGTCGGCCGGACGAGCAGCGGAATCGCGAACAGGACGGCGACGAGCAGGAAAAGGCGGTGGTATCGGACGGTCATCGGCGGCTCCCGGCGCGGGGGGTTCCATCCACGCGTCACGACGACACGCGTTCATGAAACAACATACGGCCGATGCGGCCAGGACTGCGCAACACGCATGTAACGCAGGACGGGAGACCCCGCGGATCGCCGCGCGGCGGCGGGTCAGCCGACCTTCGCGGCGGTCTGGAAGGCGGCCATCCGTTCGTCGATTTCCTGCTTCGAAAGCGTCGCCAGGCGATTGAGGCTGAACGACTCGATCGTGAAGCTCGCGGTGACCGTCCCCCAGGCGAGCGACGCCCGAATGGTGTCGAAGTCGCCGGGATCGCCCCCGGCCCCGGCGATGTATCCCATCATGCCGCCGGCGAAGCTGTCGCCCGCCCCGGTGGGATCCACCACCGCCTCGTGATCGGCCGGGTACGCGGGCAGCGTCGCCACCCCGTCGCGGTGCACGAGGATCGCGCCGTGTTCGCCCTTCTTCACCACGACGAAGCGCGGTCCGAGTTCGAGGATCTTCCGTGCGGCGGAGAACGGATTGCGCTGCTCGGTGAGCTGCTCCGCCTCCGCATCATTGAGCACCAGCCCGTCGATCTGCTTCATCAGGGCGAGCAGCTCTTCGTGGGCGATATTGATCCAGAGGTCCATCGTGTCCGCGACGGCGAGCTTCCGGTCCGGGAGCTGGCTCAGCAGCTCCGCCTGCACCGCGGGATGGGTGTTGGCGAGGAAGACGAACGCCGAGTCGCGAAACGCGTCAGGCACCGGAGGCGGCGCCTCGTCAAGCACGCCGAGTTCGGTGAACAGCGTCTCGCGATCGTTCATGTTGTTGAAGTAACGACCGCCCCACGAGAACGTGTGCGATTCGGGTCGGATGTCGAGCCCGGCGAGGTCGATGTTGCCGAAGCCGCGGAGCACGGCCTGATGCTCGTCGGGCCAGTCGCCCCCCGCCGCGCCGACCACGCGAACGGGATGGTGAAAGGAGGCCGCCGCTGCGAAGTACGCGCACGAGCCGCCGAGAACCCGCTCCGCCTGCGCGAGGGGCGTGTGAACGGTGTCGATGCCGATGGATCCGGTGACGATGAGTGACATGGCGGCCGAGTATAGCGGCCCGGGGAACGATGTTTCCGGACCCGCGGCGCGGGGCGGAGCGTTTTCCTTGGATTTCGACGACGGCTTGCGGTACGGTGCGATCAGCGGCGCGCACGACGCGACGGTGTGGTCGCCGCGGTGAGAGGAGAGATGTCCGATGCGGAAACACTTACGTCTCGGGGTCGGCGGCCTGCTGCTCGCGGCGGGCGCGACGACCGTAGTCTGGGCCGGGTTCGACTGGGTGCAGGACTGCATGATCGACGCCGGGTCGCTCCCCGCGACCGCGCAGGTCGTCGCGGCCCCCGGCCCGGTCGGCTCGATCCGCGGGTGCCTGGGAACCGGCGCCGCGGCCGGGCCCGAGGACTTCGAGGACATGTACCTCATCAACATCGTGGATCCCGTCGTCTTCAGCGCGCAGACGCTCGCCGACGAGACGCCGTTCAACCCGCAACTGTTCCTGTTCGATGCGGGCGGGCTCGGGCTGCTCGCCAACGACGACATCTCTGACAAGGACGTCCAGGCCCGCCTCCTCCCCAATTCGAACGACGGCACCGGCGTCGTCATCAACGCGCCGGGGCTCTACCTGCTCGCGATCTCCGGGTTCGACAACGACCCGCTCGCCCCCGGCGGGCCGATCTTCAACCAGGCGGATCCGGTGGAGATTTCCGGTCCGGACGGTCCCGGCGGCGCACAGCCGATCAACGCGTGGAACAACGCCGGCATGCCGCCGGAAACCGGACCGTACACCATCATTCTCAGCGGCGTCGCCGGGGTTCCGGATCCGACCGGCGTCCCGAGCTACTCCACGTGGTCGCTGGCGATCATGGGCGTGGTCGTCAGCGCCGCCGCGGTCGTGTTGCTGCGCCGCTCAGTCTGAACCGCCCATCGCCCCGGCCCCGAGTTCATCCAGCGCCGCCCGAGCCGCCTCGCTGTCGATGTGACCCGCGCAGGCCGCGGTCGCCTCCAACGCCGGTCGCAGCGCCGCCAACAGGTCCGCGCGCCCCCGGCGCGCCGCATACCGGGCGAGCGCGGGCGCTTCGCCTGACAGCCGGGCTCGACCGAAGAGCTCTTCCGGCGTCCGCACGGCCGTCGCCCGTGCAAAAGCGTCGTCCGCACCCGCCAAATCGCCCTTGTCGTCAAGGATCGCCGCCAGCCGGTATCCCGCGACGGCGGCCTGACGCGGCGCCCTTCCCGTCGGGGGACTCGCCTCCGACCAGATTTCCAGGGCCTTCTCGGCGGAGGCGGCCGCCGCGGAAAGATCGCCGACCGCATGCTCCGCTCGGGAAAGCTCGTAGGCGCGAAGCGCGACGTCGGGATGGCGGGGCCCCCGATGCTCGACGTCCCAGCGCAACGCCTCGCGGAGCAGCGGAATCGCTTCGGCGGGCCGCCCCGCATCGATCAGCGTCTGGCCGAGGGTGTGCTTGGAGCGAGCGAGTCGGAAGCCGACATCCGGGAGCGCCGCCGCGGCGACGATCTCGAGCGACGCCCGAGCCGCATCCGCCGCCTCGGACCATCGACACTGCTGCTTCAGAAACTGGGCCAGGTTGTTGAGCGCGCCCGCCGACTCGATCTGGTCGCCGATCGCCCGGCGCCGGGCGAGCACGCCGCGAAGACCGTCCTCGAGTTCGGCGACGGACAGCGATCGGGCGGGAGCCGTCTCCGGGAGCGCCATCTGAATGCTCAGCCACGCGGCGTCGCCGTCCAGTCGCTGCAGTTCCGTGGCCTGTGGATGCGTCGCCCAGATCCGCCGGGCCCGCTGAATGGCGTCAACCGCGGCTTCCCCGTTCCGGCTCCGATAGTGCCCCCGCGAAAGCTCGTAGAGCACCCCCGCGACCTCGAGACTGTCCGGACCCGTCTCCTGCTCCCAGAGCTCCAGCGCCCGTTCGAGATCAGCGACGCCCAGCGAAACGCCCCCGGCCGGCAACTCCAGCCGGCCCTTGCCGGTGATGAACCACATTCGCGCGGCGGCGTCGGGCCAGGCGCCGAGGTCATCGTCGATATCCGCCGCGAGACGCTCGTAGAACGCGCCGCGATCGATCACCGGCGAATTCGCCTCCCGCAGGTGCTCGCTCTCGATGCGATCCGCCACGAACTCGAAGAGCGCATCCGACTTCTTCCGCGCATCCACGGTCTGCGCGAGCAACACGGCGAGTCCGATGACGCTCAGGATGACCACGGCGACGATCGCGCCGATCGCGCCGACGAACGCGCGATGACGACGCACGAACATCCGCAGCTGATACGGCAGACTCGCCGGCCGGGCCAGGATCGGCTGCGACGACAGATACCGCTCGATGTCGCGGGCCAGATCGCCCGCCGACTGGTACCGACGCTCGCGCTCCTTCTGCAACGCGCACGACACGATCGTCTCGATGTCGCCGGCCAGCGCATGGTTGGCGGCGGACAGCCGACGGGGCGGGGCGTCCTTGATGAGCTGCGTCGCGTGGTAGATCGTCGTCCCCGGCACGTCGTACGGCAGCCGACCCGACAACACCTCATACAACACGACGCCGAGCGCGTAGACGTCGCTCCGCACGTCGAGATCGTGCGGATCCCCCTCGCACTGCTCCGGACTCATGTACTGCATCGTGCCGACGAGCTGACCGATCTGCGTCTGCTGCGTCGTCACCACGAGATCGGAATCCACCGCCCGGGCGACCCCGAAATCGATCACCTTCGCCCGCCCGGCGGAGTCGACGAGGATGTTCGCGGGCTTGAGATCGCGGTGAATCACCCCCTTCTGGTGGCCATGGTGAACGGCGTCGGCGATCTGCACGAACAGCTCCAGCCGCGTCCGGACGGGCAGGTCCTTCTCCTTCACGTACTTCGTCACCGGCTGGGCGGCGGGGATGTACTCCATCGCGAAGTACGGGATGGGGCCGAGCCCGGGATCCGATTCATCCGTATGGACGCCCGCCTCGTAGATCTGCGCGATGTGCGGATGGCGAAGCCGGGCGAGAATCTGCGCTTCGTACCGAAAACGCCGCAGGGCGGATCGACTCGCGACGCCCCGGCGCATGATCTTGAGCGCGACCGTCCGCCGGGGCTCGGACTGAACGGCTTCGTACACGATGCCCATCCCCCCCGCCGCGATGACCGATCGGATCTGGTAGTGACCGATCGCGCGTCCGATGAGGCGCATCTCCGGCTCGACGTCGTCGTCGATCATCTCCCCCGCGTCGAAGACGGGCGTCTCGAGAAACGTGTCCGCCTCGTCGTGCGATCGCAGCAGCGCCTCGATATGCGCACGGAGCGCCTCGTCGCCGCCGCACGACGCGTCCAGGAACGCAGACCGCTGCTCCGGCGGCAGCTCGACGGCTTCACCCAGGATGCGCTTGACGGCGGCGAAGTCCGGCCGGCTCACGTCGATCCGCTTTCGTCGTCGCCGTTCCCCGCCTCGCGGATCTCGTGGTGAAGCCACGCCCGGGCGACCGTCCAGTCGCGCTTGACCGTCCGGCTCGACACGCCGAGGTACGACGCCGTCTGCTCGATCGTCATGCCCGCGAAGTACCGCAGCAGCACGATGTCCGCGAGACGCTCGTCCTCGGCCTCCAGCCGCGACAACGCTTCGTCGAGCGCCAGGAGATCGACGGCGTCCTCGTCCGCGGCGGGCGCTTCGTCCAGCCGGTTGAAGGAGACGCGTCGGCGGCCGCCGCCGTGCTTGACCGCCGCGTGACGACGCGCGCGTTCGATCAGAATCCGACGCATGGCTCGCGCGGCGGCGGCGAAGAAGTGACCGCGGCTGTCCCACGCTCGTTCGTCGTCGCCCATGATGCGCATGTACGCCTCGTGGACGAGCGCCGTCGGCTGCAGCGTGTGGTCGGAGGGTTCGTGCGCCATCCGGGCGCGAGCGAGCGAGCGCAGCTCTTCGTAGACGAGCGGGAGCAGATCGCTCGCCGCGCGTCGATCGCCCGGACCCGCCTGGTCCATGATCGACGTGATCTGGGTCGCTCGTTCGGTGTCGTCGTGCGCCACGAACTCTCCTTCGCGGGGCGACAGGGGCCCTGAAATATCATAAGATACCCGCGTTCGGACGCGCTCACCCCCGCAGAACCCCCGATGACCATCGCCGAGTTCCAGCAACTCATCCGGGATCGGTATTTCGCCACTGACGACGCGCGTGGCGCCGCCGGCACGTGGCTGTGGTTCTCCGAGGAGTTCGGCGAACTCGCCCAGGCGATCGCCGAGCATCAGCGCGGCGACGGGGATCCGGACAACCTTCGCGAGGAGTTCGCCGACGTCCTCGCCTGGCTGACCACCCTCGCGAACATCACCGGCGTCGATCTGACCGAGGCCGTTCACGACAAGTACGTCCGCGACGGCGGGCCCGCCGGCTCGAAGTAACCGACCACCCCCCCGGAGGCCCCGTGGGCCGCATCACCGACATCTTCGCCGACCTTCGCTCCCGGTCCGCCCGGGGGCTGATGCCGTTCGTCACCGCCGGCTACCCGTCGCTGGATGTCACCCGCCGCGCCCTTCCCGCCATCGATGACGCGGGAGCATCGATCATCGAAGTCGGCTTCCCCTTCACGGATCCGATCGCGGACGGCCCGGTCATCGCGGCGTCGATGCACGAGGCCCTGCAGCAGGGCGTCACCCCCGAAGGCGTCTTCCATCTCGTCGCCGAGGTCCGGTCCGAGGTGGACGCGGGTCTGGTGGCGATGGTGAGCGCCTCGATCGTCTTCCGGCTCGGACTCGAAGCCTTCGCGACCCGCTGCGCCAAGGCGGGCTTCGACGGACTCATCGTGCCCGACCTCGACCTCGACGCCGCGGCCCGACTGGGACCGATCGCCGCGGCGCACGGACTGACGCTCTCGATGCTCGCGGCGCCCACCACGACCGGCGATCGCCTCGCCGCGGTGGCGAACGCGTCGTCGGGCTTTCTCTACATGCTCGCGCGAGCGGGCGTGACGGGCGAATCGAGCGCGGCGCCGGACATCGCGCCGCGGGTCGCGGCCGCCCGGGCCGTCACCGATCTGCCCCTCGCGGTCGGATTCGGCGTCTCGACCCCGGCCCATGTCGCCGCGATCGTCGAGCACGCGGACGCAGCGATCGTCGGCTCCGCACTCGTGCGTCGGATGGGCGAGGCGTCGGACCCGGTGGAGGCGGCGGCGTCGTTCACATCGTCGCTCGCGTCAGGCCTCGCGCCGGCGCCGACCTGAGACGCCGATCCGCGCCCGCCGCGGATTTCGGATGATTTTTTCTCCCCGCGTGAGCGTGACGCTTGCCCCCGTGCGGGAGTCGGAGATACTCAGACCCGCACGACGGCATGCGGGTCTTCCCGGGCTCAGGCCCGACCGTTTCTTGATTCGGATGACCCCAACCTCCAGGAAGGACCGTCATGACCCCCGTCGACGCGACCGTCGAAAACCACCTGCGAAGCGAACCCATGAGCTACATCGACGACACGCCGGACCGTTCACTGTGCAACAACTTCGGCGCGCTGACGTTCACTGGCGACGTCATGCTCAAGCGATTGCCGGAGGACGTGTACGAACGCCTTCAGGAGACGATGCTCGCGGGGCGTCCGCTCGACTCCACGATCGCCAACACGGTCGCGGCGGCGATGAAGGAGTGGGCGATCGAGCACGGCGCCACCCACTACACGCACTGGTTCCAGCCGCTCACCGGATCGACGGCCGAGAAGCACGACGCCTTCCTGTCCGTTGATCCCGAAGGCAACGCGATCGACAAGTTCTCCGGCGATCAGCTCATCCAGGGCGAGCCGGATGCGAGTTCGTTCCCCTCCGGCGGCATCCGCGACACCTACGAAGCCCGGGGTTACACGGCGTGGGACGCCACCAGTCCCGCGTTCATCCTGCACCATCGCAACGGCGCGACCCTGTGCATTCCGACCGTCTTCGTCTCGTGGACGGGCGAGGCCCTCGACAAGAAGACCCCCCTGCTCCGCTCGATCGAGGCGGTCAGCAAGCAGGCCCTGCGGCTCGTGAAGTTCTTCGATCCGGACGACGCCGCCACCAGCGTCATCACGACCGTCGGCTGCGAACAGGAGTATTTCCTCGTCGATGAAGACCTCGTCCGGGCGCGGCCGGACCTGATGATCTGCGGCCGCACCCTCATCGGCGCCCCGCCCCCGAAGGGCCATCAGCTCGACGACCACTACTTCGGCGCCATCGCCCCCCGCGTCCTCGCCTACATGACCGACGTCGAACGACACCTCAGTGAACTCGGCGTGCCCGTCAAGACGCGTCACAACGAGGTCGCCCCCGGTCAGTACGAGATCGCCCCCACCTTCGAACGCACCAATGTCGCCACCGACCACCAGATGCTCACCATGTTCGTGATGCAGAACGTGGCCCGACAGCACGGCTTCTTCTGCCTGCTGCATGAGAAGCCCTTCGCCGGCGTCAACGGGTCCGGCAAGCACAACAACTGGTCGCTCGCCACCGACACCGGCAGCAATCTGCTCGATCCCCGCAGCGAAACGCACAACAACCTGCGCTTCCTCGTGTTCCTCGCGGCGGTGATCCGGGCGGTCGACCTCAACGCCGATCTCCTCCGGGCCGCCATCGCCAGCCACGCCAATGACCATCGGCTCGGCGCCAACGAAGCGCCGCCGGCGATCATCTCCATCTTCCTCGGCGACATGCTCTCCGACCTGCTCGACCAGATCGAAGCCGGCACGCCGAAGAGCACCAAGCGGGGCGGAACCATGGAGCTCGGGGCCAACGTCCTCCCGAAGATCCCCCGACACTCCGGCGACCGAAACCGCACCAGCCCCTTCGCCTTCACCGGCAACAAGTTCGAGTTCCGCGCGGTCGGCTCCTCCGCCAGCGTCGCCTGGCCCAACACCGTGCTCAACACCATCGTCGCCGACTCCCTCAAGTTCGTCGCCGATGAACTGGAGAAGAAGGCCGGCGACAACCCCACGCCGCGCAAGATCGAATCGACCGTCCGCGCCATGCTCAAGACGCTCGTCAAGAAGCACCGGCGCGTCGTGTTCGACGGCGACAACTACACCGAGGAATGGCACCAGGAGGCCGGACGGCGCGGCCTGCCGATCCTGCGCACCACGGCCGACGCCCTGCCCGCCCTCAAGCGGAAGGACGCCGCCGCGATGTTCAAGCGGCACGGCGTCCTCTCCTCACGCGAACTGAAGGCGCGGCTGTCGGTGCTCCTCGAACGGTACGTCACCAACGTCCGCATCGAAGCTCGCACCATGGTGTCGATACTGCGGACCCGCGTCCTCCCGGCCGCCCTCCGGCACCAGGCCGAACTGGCCGAAACCGTCGCCGCGACCCAGGCCGCGGGCGCGGAGTCGGGCGGCACGATGCACGCGCTTCGGGAGGTGATCGATCACGTCGAGTCGCTGCGCGAATCGATCACCGCGATCGAAGAGGCGGAGGCGGCCGAGGTGAAGGGTGAAGAAAAGCACGCCGCGCAGATCCGCGATGAGCTCCTGCCCGCCATGGAGCGGGGCCGGGCGATCGCCGACGAGCTGGAGCGCACCCTCCCCGCCGACCTCTGGGACCTTCCCACCTACGCGGAGATGCTGCTCGACCGGTGAGGTCGGAGCGGCGTGACGGCTGACATTGACCCGGCGGGCCCGGCTTCGGTCGGGCCCGCTTTTTCATCGTCCGCCCCCCCGTCCGAGGCCCGCGCCGGGATGGCGGTGCGGACCGGATCTGGTACACTCATGCGTTCGTTTCCCGGCCCGCCCGGGATCGCCGCCGTCGTCGTCGACGGACGGTTCCCGACGCCGACCGATCGTGAGATCGATCCGCCGGGACGACCACCCAACCTTCCCTGACCGGGGCGGTCGCCGGACGCGGCCGCTGGACGAGATGGAACCCACCGATGGCTGACGCGACTCCGGCCCCTGAGGCCGCCGACACCAACGAACTCAAGCCGGACGTCAAGATCGAGGACGTCGGACCCGCGAAGAAGCGGCTCTCCATCACGGTGTCCGCCGACGCGGTCGCGAGCAAGATCGAGGACTCCCTCGGCGCGCTCGAGAGCGAGGCGACCCTGCCCGGCTTCCGCAAGGGACGCGCCCCCCGCCGCCTGCTGGAGCAGCGATTCGGCAAGGCGGTGCGCGACGAGGCGAAGAACCAGATCGTCGCCCAGGCGTACGCCGCCGCGCTGGAGGAGAACAAGCTCCGCGTCATCGGCGATCCGGAGCCGGTCGGCGACATGGAGGAGATCAAGCTCGTGGACGGCGAGCCGATCTCGTTCTCGGTGGACATCGAGATCGTGCCGGAGTTCGACCTTCCCGAACTCGAGAAGGTGCCGGTGCGGAAGCCCGTGCTCGACATCACGGACGAACACATCGACGAGGAGATCGGTCGACAGGCCGTCAACCACGGCACGCCCCATCCGATCGAGGACAGCTTCGAGGCGGGCGACCGACTGCGGGGCGCGATCCGGCTGACGAAGGCGGGCGACGAGGCGCCGTTCTTCTCCAACGAGCAGGCGATGGCGATCGTCCCCGGCGACGAGGAGGGCGGCAAGGGCCACGTGGTCGGCTTCATCATCGACGACCTCGCCTCGATTCTGAAGAAGCACAAGGTGGGCGAGCAGGTCGTCATCGAGACCGTCGGTCCGGAGTCGCACGAGCGTGAGGACCTCCGCGGCGAGAAGATCACGATCACGTTCGATATCCACGAGGCCTTCCGCATCGAGGAGGCGACGCCGGAGCAGCTCGCCGCGATGTTCGGCTTCGATGCGGTCGGCGTGCTCCGCGACCAGATCCGCTTCGTGCTGGAGCAGCGACGCGACCAGGAGCAACGCACCGCGATGCGGGAGCAGATCCACGAATACCTGACCGAGAAGGTCGACTTCCCGCTGCCGGAGAAGGCGTCGGAGAAGCAGATCGAGCGAACGCTCGAGCGTCAGCGGATGGAGCTGCTCTACCGCGGACGCACGCCCGAACAGGTGGAGACGGCGATCGCCGAGGCCCGCGCGAACTCCGAGAGCGCCGTCCGTGATCGCCTCAAGCTGAACTTCATCCTGATGCGTCTCGCCGACCACTTCGATGTCGAGGTCAACGAGCAGGAGATCAACGGCCGCATCGCCCAGATCGCCGCCCAGAACCAGGTGCGTCCCGCCAAGCTCAAGGCGGACCTCACCCGCACGGGCCGGATCAACGAGATCGCCGTCCAGATCCGCGACCACAAGGCGGTGGACCGCATCATCGAGAAGGCGGACGTGACCGACGTCGACGCCGAAGCGTGGAACGAGGAGTTCAAGGCCCGCGAAGAGGCGAAGAAGGCGAAGACGAAGAAGAAGACGACCAAGAAGAAGTCGTCGAAGAAGACCGCGTCCGCCACATCCTGAGCCACGCGCCGCCCGCGCTTCGCCTGCCCATGCCGACGGCCCCCGTCTCACCCCCCGCCACGGTCGCCCAGTCGGCCAGCGCCGCCTCGGAGATCATCCTCTGGGCGGCGATCGTCATCGGCGTCATCCTCGTCGGATCGCTCATCGTCTACGCCGTCCGGGGCTACGCCCTGCGGAGCGACGATGACGCCGGCGCCGGCGCGGCGGGCTTCACCCTGCACGAGTTGC
>CBDDFV010000007.1:0-7684 GCA_965227335.1 Phycisphaerales bacterium | reverse complement strand
TCCCGCCGCCGTCCGCGCCCGCCCCCGGCCCTTCGCCCGGCGCGAAGCCGCGCGCGTCGACGTCGATGCGACTCCCCACGCCGCCCTTGTCCTCGCCCTGGACGAACAGATCCGTCGTGATCGTCAGGAACAGCCCGTTCACCGGGCCATTCGTGAACCCCGCGTCATGCGTCACCACGCCCGGCGTCGCGCCGTCGCGCTCGATGACGAGCGAGTGGAACGTGTGCGCCCCGTTGATCGTCACGGTGGCGCCGCGCACGATGATGTCCTGGTTCTCGAACGTCAGGTCGCCGTCGTCGATCAGCGTTCTCTCCGTACCACTGGCGCGCCGGCGCGGCCCGCTCCTCAGGTCCGATCATATCGATCGACTTCGTTCATCCCGCAGGAAATCGCATCCGCCCGAAGGGAACGGGTCGTATTCCGTCCGCGGTGTTAAGGTGCGCAAGCGATCAGTCGTCGAGACCCGCGATGTCCGCCGGACAGATCATCCCGAGCGGCGTCTGGTCGGGACGACCGTGCTCCGTGATCAGGACCGCGTCCAACGCGCCGTGACGCTTTGCGAACAGGACCTCCGCATCGTCGATCAGGGCGGTGCGGGGCAGGAACGCGGCGTTGTTCCGGTGGGTCTCGATCGTCAGCACGTCCTGCACCGTGGTCGACGTCAGGTCAACCTCCAGACGCCCGTCGCGCACCTTGCTCGCGCACCATCGCGCGAACCCGTGACTCGTGATCAGGCCCGCGAATTCGCCGTCGTCGTACACGGGGAACCGCGAGTACCCCGTGTCGCGCACCTTCTCCCACGCCGTTTCCAGTGTGTCCTCGCACGACAGCCGCGCGACCGGACCCTGGAAGCGCGGCAGCACCTGCTCCGGCGCCGTGATCAGCCGCTCCACATTCTCCAGCGTCACAACCGTCTCTTCACTCGGCGTCGCGAGGTACAGCTCATCGCCCGTGCGATTGTGAACGAGCGCGTTGCGCAGCTCTCCGATCTCGAGCAGGAAATCCTTGTGACGACCGAGTCGACGCATCCGATGACTTGCATCGCGCACCTTCTTCGCAAACGGCCGCCGGCGATCGTAGCGATCGTTCTCGTCCAGCATCAGGTTCAGATGCCGATCGATCCGGTTGTACGCGTTCTCGAAGCGTTCGATACGCTCCTGCTCGGTCATGGTCATGCGGCAATCATACCGATGGGCGCGGTCATGGCGCATGCGTCCGTCGCAACTGCTCGAAGCGAGGCCGGAACGCAGGTCCGCCCAACGTCGGGTCGAGCTTCTGCAGCCGGTTGATCCGCGGTGCGATCTGATCCACGTTGCGTTTCAGACGGTCGAGGATCTCCAGCATCCGGAGCTGCGATCGCCAGAAGATCTCGCCCCGCACGTCGGACGTCGCATTCGCCAGTCGCCGGTAGGTCCGCATCGCGTCGTCGAGTTCGATGTCCAGGGCCCACTGGCACTCGGCGCGGCCGAGCAGAGCCGACGCGAGGTTCGGACGGACCGAGAGCACCGCCTCGTATGACCGCCGCGCACGATCGAATGATCGCGCCGCCAGGCACGCATCGCCGATCCGAAGCCGGATCGCCACGATCGACTCGTCGGCGCTCGTGGGCGGCAGACGCTCCTCGAGCAGACGCACGAGCGGGTCCAGCGCCTCGGCCAGCGCGTCCGCCCGCGCGGCCGACGTCGTCGGATCGTTCAGCGCCGTCCCGAGATCGCCGACGAGGTCGCCGATCACCGTCACGCCCTCGCCGGGAGCTTCGTTCAGCAGTCGGCGCAGCGTTTCGTTGGCGTCCTCGAACCGGTCCGCGAGCACCAGCGTCCGGTACGCCGCCCGCCGTCGTCGGCCGATCCACTCCGCCGGCAGCGGCGGTCCCGGTTCGTCGATCAGCGCCAGCGCTTCCGCGGCGGAGCGGTCCTCGTCGAGGTCGAGGTGCGTTTCCGCCCGCACGATGAGGAGTTGGGCGCGGGCGATGGCCGCGGCGTCGTCGGGCGGACGTTCGTCGAGCCGTCGCAACGCGGCGCGAACCCACGCCAGCAGCAGCCGCTGATCGCGTTCCCGCTCGAAACCCGCCGGCAGGGCCCGGGTTTCCCGTTGCATGAGGTTGGCGATCACCGGGAGCGACGCCGTCCATTCGGGCGAAGCGGGATCGAGTCCTTCCAGCGCTTCGATGGCGGCCCGCGAATCGCCGATCGCCGCGAAGAAGTCGCCGGCGGTGAGTCGCCACGCGTCGACGTTCGGCATCAGCGGGAACTGTCGAACCAGTCGCAGCAGGACGCTCGCCGCCGCGTCCCGTCGAGCGGGCGTCGGATCGTCGCGGTAGAGCCGGAGACGAAGACGCGCCGCGTCCTGAATCGCGGGGATCGCCCGTGGGCGGGTGGAGAACTCACGCGCGAGTCGCTCCCAGGCGTCGGCGGCCTCCTCCAGTCCGCCGGCCATCTGCGCCACGTCGCCGAGCGTCTGCAGCGCCGCCGCTCGATCCGACGCCTTCATCTGCCGATCGCCGAGGAGTTCGCGCAGGATGGCGAGGGCGGCGCCGCGCCGGACGGGATCGCGCGCCATCCGTTCCGCCTCGAGGATGCGGACGATGGCGGGTAGAGCGTCGGTCGGCGCGTCGGGCGGAACGGCCTCCAGAATGCGCGTGGTCGCCACGCCGCGCAACGCGTCGCGCGTCGTGTCGTCGGGCTCGCTCAGAAGCGCGACGTACGGGGCGATGCATTCCGTCGCCGGCAGGCCGGACGCGGCGAGCAGGCGATGCTCGGTGTCGGCGAGCAGCAGCAGGATCGCGGCCCCGGCGTCGCGTCGGTAGCGATCGCGGACGCTCGCGATCGCGGTCAGTCCCGCCCCCGGCCCGCCGCGAATCACCCGGTTCCGCACGCCGCCGAGCCGAGCCGCGAGCACGTCGCGTGCGGGCGCGTCCGGATCGGTCGCGATCGTGCGAAAACGCGTCTCCGCTTCGTCGAACCGGCCTAGCTCCGCGAGGGCGTGTCCCGCCCGCAACTGCGCAGCCCGACCCGCCGCGCCGTCGAACCGTCGCGCCGCTTCATTCAGATCGCGCACGGCGTCTTCGTACAGCCGCGCGCGTCCCGGGGCGTCTCGCCCCATCACGAACGCCGCGTTCAGATAGCGCCGCAACCCCCGCAGCAGCACGAGCCGCCCGTCGCGTTCGTTCACGAGGTCGGTCCGGCGTCGTCGTTCGCGTTCGCCGCCGTCGCCCGCCCGCAGACGCGCTTCCAGCGTGTCGATCCGCGTGACGAGTCCCGGCGCCGCCGCATCGACCTGCGCCCGCATGATCGTCACGACCTCGTCGATCAGGGCCGACTGGGCGGGAGTCGGACGCCCGAACTGCACCGCCAGCTCCGCCGCGTCGAACGGCAGGAGAAGGAAGAACGCGTCCGACGCTGCGTTCAGCCGCCAGGTCGGCGCGTCCGGCGCGTCGGGATGATCAACGGCGAGCGCGATCCAGTCGTCCACCGCCCGTTGCGCGGCGGCGCGTCGGTCGTCGAGTGCGACCTGCGGATCCACCGCGATCCGTCGCGCGTCCGCGATCTGCTCGAGTCGCGCCGGGATCTCCGCCGCGGATTGCCCGCGGGCGATCGCTCCGCTCAGCAGGGCCAGAATGACGGCGACGCCACGACGCACGGTCACAGTCCCGCCGCGGGCGGTTCAAGCGTGACGTTCGTGTATCCCGCTCGCGCCGCCGCGTTGAACGCCTCGACCGCAACCGACCACGCCGCGCCGCCCGTCGGCTGGATCAGGATCGGATGCGAGGCGGGGAAGAGCCCGCCGGGATTGACGTCGTTGATCTGCCGGCGGTTCAGGAACTCGTGGAGCGCGTCGAAGGAGCGCGGCTGCTCGTACGGCCCTTCGACGCGGATCCTCGCGTCGGTCGGTTCAAGGCCGCTGACCAGAATCCGCAACGGCTCTTCCTCGAGGTCGAACGGATCGGACTGGGCGGTCGCGCCGGACCGATCGGGAAGATCGAGTCGGTAGATCTCCTCGCCGCCGCGAAAATCGGTCGCGACCAGGAAGTAGATGAGGAGCAGGAACACGACGTCGATCATCGGCGTCATGTTGAGCGGCCTGACGCCGCGCCCCGACGCGTGACGCCGGCGGCGCGTCAGGCCCTCGTCAGTGGTAGGGATGACGGGACTGAGCTTGTTCACCCGCCGCCCCCTTCCCGGACGACGACCAGGTTGACGCGAGGCGGCCGGCCCCGTCCCGCCCGTCGGGCCGCTTCGCGCACCGCCTCCAGGGCGGGATGCACGGATTCGTACCGCGTCGAGCGATCCGCCCGCAGGTTGATCGCCCGCAGCGGTTCATCGCGCGGCGTGCGGGCGTACTGATCGTGCACGAACGCCGTCAGCCGCGCCGGATCCGGCGGCAGCGTCCGGCCGCCCACGCGGTATCCCGCCGCCCGTCCGTCCGGCCCGGGCAGCACGTTGATCACGAGACGCTGTTCGTCCCCCGGCAGTTGTGACGCCGGATCCTGCGGCGCGGGCAGCGTCATGTCCGCGGTCTCGATGTCGACGATCTGCGACACGAGCACGAAGAACACGATCAGCAGAAAGATCACGTCGATCATCGGCGTGAGGTTCGCCTGCACCGGTCTGGAGGCCATGCGGCTCATGACCCGGACGACTTCTTCTTCGTCTTCGACGCGGACGCCGTCTCGACGCCCTTCTCACCCGCCGGTCGAAACCGCGCGAGCAGGGTCTCGCCGGCCATCGCTGCTTCGGCGGTGAGCCCCTCGATCCGGGCGCGAAGGAGCGCGTACGCCGCGAGGGCGGGAATCGCGACCACCAGCCCCCAGAACGTCGTGGTCAGCGCCGTCGAGATGCCCCCCGCCAGACGCACCGGGTCCGCCGTGCCGCCCGCCGCGACAATCGATTGAAACGCCAGGATCATCCCGTACACCGTGCCGAAGAGACCGATCATCGGACTGACCTGGCCGAGCACGTTCAGGATCTCGATCCGGCGAATCCGCTGCGCCGCGAGTTCGTCCGCCGTCTGCACGAGCGCGTTCAGCATCGCCGCGTGTCCGTGCGCGGCTTGCAGCAGCGTCGTGTGCATGAGCGCGCTGAACAGCGTTTCGTTCCCCTTGACGACGTTGATGGCCCGCCGGTACTCGCCGTCGCGCAGCAGCACATCGAGCTCGTCCGTCGCGCCGTCCGGCAGGATCGTCTTGCGATGATTCGCCAGCGACATCTGACCGATCAGGCCGAGGCTGACCAGCGACATGAGGAGCAGCAGCCAGATCACGAGCGACCCCAGCCACTCGATCTGACGCTCGCCCCGCGCGTCGACCCGGCGGGCGATGAAGAAGGCGTCGGCGAAGCTCGCCCCGCCGTCGTCGTCGTCGCCGTCAGCGGTCGCGACGTCGACCGTCGTCGCGTTGTCGTTCAGCGGCGCATTGAGGATCGAGCCGGGCGCGGCGGCGAGCGCGGCGGACATGATCGTGATCGCGCTGATCGTGCTGAGCGCGACGGCGAGCAGCGTCAGCCGTCGCGTCGCCAGGATCGGAATTCGAAGTCTGAACCGTCGTCGGGTCCGGTCGGGGCCGGTTCCATCCATGCGTCACCTCGTTCCGGCGCATCGTCCTCGCACGAGCGCCGCCCGCGACCATCCTACCCGTGGTCGAGCCTCCCGGGGAACGCCGTCGCCGTTGTGATCAGCGGGGCAGACCGAGGGTCTCGCGATCGAGAAACGTGAAGCCGTCCGGACCCCCGTGCGTCTCCGCGATCCGACGCAGCGTGTCGAGCGGATCGGGATCGAGAAACTGAATGCACTTGATCGACGTCCGTCGCGCGTCCGTCACCGGATCGATCGGGTTCGATCGCGCCAAGGCCCTGAGAAGATCGTCCGCATCGACCTCGAACTCGCCCGCCCCCGTGATGTTCACGCTCAGCAGGAACACCACGTCGGGTTCGAGCCGCAGGGCGTCGCGCAACGCGTTCAGCGGGTTGGAGCGACCCTGCGGGAAGATCTTGCGGACGTCGGCGGCGGCGGACGCCGTGTTGGCGGGCGTGGCCCCGGTCAGTCGGCCGCGCGGCGTGACCCAGAGGGCCTGATTCTGCTGGAAGAGGATCACCGCGAATCGCTGGGGCGGGGCGAGGGCGGACAGCGAGCGCGACAGCTCATCCGCCACGATCTGGAACGAGGAGATCATCGAGCCCGACGCGTCGATCACGTAGACGATGTCCCGGGCGTTCGTCGCCTTCAGCCCCGCGAAGGCCGCCGCCTCGGCGTCGGGCGCGGCGAGGAAGGCCGGCAGTTCGGGGGCGCCGAGATCCGTCCACGTCGAGGCGGGCAGGTCCTGCGGCGTCAGCGTGTTCGCCGGCGTCGTCGGGGCGGGAATGGGGGTGTCGAACTCGAGCGGTTCCTCGGCCGACGCGTCCGCATCGTCGAGATCGAGCGTGATCGCCGCCTCCGGCTGATACGTGAGGGCGTCGAAGTCCGCGATGATGACGTCCGCGGCGTCGCGGTCATCGGTGAGCGCCAACGCGCCCCAGGTGATCGCGAAGCCGAGGAAGATGATGATCGCGTGAATGGTGAGCGAGATCAGCCAGGGCGCGGCGCGCTCCGGGCGCGACCACATTGACCGGCGCGGCTCGTCGGGCGGGTCGGGGGTCGGCGTCGTCGACGCGTCGGTGATCATCCCGGCGGGATCAGTCGCTGAAGTCGTCGTCGACGACGACGGCCTTGTTGCGTTTCCGTCCGAAGAGAAGGTGATCGAGGCTGAGCAGACCCGCGCCGGAGAACGTCACGCCGAGGGCGAGCACCCCGAGGGCGAGCTGGGCGCCGAGCGTGTTGAACGCCGGGTAGTTCCCCTCGGGCAGGAACTTCATCAGGTTGCCGAAGAAGTCCGTCCCGCCGTGGTTCTGCCATGTCGTGAGGTAGAACGCCATGCCCATCGCGACCGCGAGGCCGAGGCCCCACACGCGGGTGAACAGACCGAGGACGAGCAGGATGCCGCCGACAAACTCCGTGATCGCCGCGAGCCACGCCCCGAGCACCGGCTGGGGCATCTGGTTCGACTCGAGCATCAGCGCGATGCTGTAGAGGCTCCGGACTTCCATCGGGTCCCGGGAGACGCCGGTGAGGTCGATCGGATCGGGCGTCACCGCCTCCTCGACCGCCTCCGCCACGTCTTCGGCCGCTTCCGCCACGTCGTCCGCGGCGTCCTGGGCAGCTTCGGTCAGCCCGCCGTCTTCGTCCTGAACGGTCCCGAGCGATGAGACCAGCAGCGCGGCGGTCGGCGTCGTCATCAGGCCTGATCGGGCCTGCGCGTCCGTGTCAGCCGCCGGGGGCTGGCCCTCGACGCCGAGGGCGCGAAGGGTGGCGGCCTGTTCGCCGTCGAACGGCTTCATGACAAAGAGTTTGCTGTATCCCGCCGGGATGAAGATCAGCGCGAGCACCACGCGCGCGAGCAGCGGGGTGACATTCACGGCGGCGGATCGGGAAAAGGTCATTGTCGGGACTCTCCGGGAACTGAGGACTGGTTGGGAAGCGGCTTGCCCGCGTTCCGCGGTCCTTCCATAATCCTACCCGGCAACGCGATGGCGGGCGTGGCGGAACTGGCAGACGCGCTGGATTTAGGTTCCAGTGGGGCAACCCGTGGAGGTTCGAATCCTCTCGCCCGCACTTTGACTCGGATCGGGACCGGGCGGGTCGAGGCCTCGTCGGC
>CBDDFV010000006.1:0-421117 GCA_965227335.1 Phycisphaerales bacterium | reverse complement strand
ATGAAGTACAAGAAGGCCCAGCCGCTCATCGCGGAAGGCTGGCGGCTCGTCGCGGAGTAAGGCGTCGACGTCTTCCTGGACTGGTTGGCGCCGCTCCGTCGCGGCGGGCCAGCCGCACACTCGCTCCCTGCACTTCGCGGCCAGTTCATCGGCCGCTACGTATGGGCCGGCATTGCTCTGATCCTCACCAGCGCGGCGGCGACGTCGCGCTGTTTTTCTGCGCCCCCGCTGATCGCGTCGTAGACTGCCCGCATGCGACACTTCATCTTCATCGTGGCCTGTCTGTCTCTTCTCACATCCGCGGTCGTCGCGGCGCCGCCCTCGGGTGATGCGCCGCTCCGGGTGCTGACGAAGATTGCCCCGCCGTTCGTGATGGAGGACGGCGCGGGCGGCTACACGGGGATTTCGATCGATCTCTGGACCCGCGTCGCCGCGCGTCTCGGGTACGCAACCGAGTTCGAGGCGGCGACGCTTGACGACATGCTCGACCAGGTCGGACGTGGCGAAGCGGATGTCGCGATCGCGGCGATCACGATGACGGAACAGCGCGAAGAGAACGTCGACTTCTCCCACGCGTACTACACGTCGGGTCTCGGCATCGCGACGACGGCGGAGGATTCGTGGCTCGGGGCGTTTGTCGAAGTGGGGGCGAGCCTGATTTCGCCCGCGTTCCTCTCCGCGGTCGGCGCGCTGGCGATGGTGCTGCTGATCAGCGGCGGGCTGGTGTGGCTGTTCGAACGCCGGCGGAATCCGGAGCAGTTCGGCGGGGGGGCGAAGGGGATCGCGTCCGGGTTCTGGTGGTCCGCGGTCACGATGACGACCGTCGGGTACGGCGACAAGGCGCCGGTGACGCTCGGCGGCCGACTCGTCGCGCTGGTCTGGATGTACACGAGCGTGATCATGATCGCGGCGTTCACCGGCGGCATCGCGTCGGCCATCACGCTCGGCACGCTCTCCGGCAAGGTGCAGGGGCCGGATGATCTCGCGACCGTCCGGGTCGCGGTTCCCGCCGACACCGTTGCGGCCGAGACGCTCGCAGGGCGCGGCGTGGTCGCCCGCCAGACCAGCACCATCGAGGCCGCGGTCGACCTGCTCCGCGCCGGCGACGTCGACGCCGTCGTCCATGACGCCCCGATTCTCCAGTATCTCATCCGCGAAGCCGGCGACGATCGCCTGCGCGTGCTCGACGTCACGTTCGAACCCGCGAGCTACGGCGTCGCCCTTCCGCCCGGCAGCCCCCGACGCGAGGCGATCAACCAGGCGCTGCTCGCGGAAACCAACGCGCCGACGTGGCGCCAGACCATCGCCCGCTACCTCGGCGCCCAGCCCTGACGACAACCGCCCCGCGGATCAGCGGAGCGGTCGTCGAGTGGAGGTTCGGTTAACCGAGCTGCGTCCGGGATCAGCCGACGCCCGCCGTGGACTTCTCCCAGGTCGCACTGGCGAACATGTCGTCCACCGGCGTGCCGATGATGTGGTTCGCGTAGTTGCTCAGCGTCTTGTGGGCGGCGATCAGCACCACTTCCAGCACGTTCTGCTTCGTGAAGCCGGCGTCCAGGAACGCCTGCACCGCGTCGTCCGACACCCACCCCCGCTGATCCGCGACGGCGTACGCGAACGAACGCAACGCTTCGAGCTTCGGATCGTCGTACGTGCCTTCGTTGCGGGCGGTCTCGATGACGGCGTCGTCGATCTTCTCGCCCTTCGCCATCGTCGTGTGCGCGGCCATGCAGTATTCGCAGTTGTTGTACGTGTTGAACGTGAACCAGACGACGTGCCGCTCGGTCGGCGTGAACGACGTCCGGCCGACCAGCTTCGTCAGCTCCAGATATGCGTCCGCGGCGGCCGGGGCCTCGGCGAGCCCGCCCATCAGGTTCGGAATCCCGCCGAACACCTGCTGCGTGCGCTCCAGCGCCGATTTGCCCTCGGAAGACGCGGAGTCCCTGGTGTGGATCGTGAAATCGGTCATGGCAGTGCTCCTTCGCGACCGGTCCCTCACGGACCGGGATCGAGTAACGGATTCGTGATCCGCCGCCGTCCGGCGACGCTGATCATTCGGAACTGAATGGTCAACAAAGCCGCAGGCGGGATCATTCCCGTCCGGCGGCGATTATTCTTCGGAGGCGGGTGCGGGAGGCGGTGCGGGCGGGTTCAGCTCGCGCCGGCGGCCTGCTTCGTCTGGCGGTCGACCTTGCGGCGGTCGGCTTCGCGGAGCAGCCGTTTCCGGATCCGGATGTTCTCGGGGGTGACCTCGACCAGCTCGTCCGGCTCGATGTACTCGAGGGCCGCTTCGAGGGACATGTCCCGCGTCGCCTTCAGGGTGACGGTCGCTTCCTTCGTCGATTCGCGGACGTTGGAGAACGCCTTCGCCTTGACCACGTTGACGCCGAGATCGTTGTCGCGGTTGTGTTCGCCGACGATCTGGCCCGCGTAGATCGGTTCCTGCGGCTTGACGAACATCACGCCGCGATCCGCGAGATTGAGCATCGAGTAGATCGTCGCCTTGCCGCCCTCGATCGCGACCATCACGCCCTGCAGACGTCGGCGCGGCTCGCTGTTGCGCACCGGTTCGTACCGCAGGAAGCTGTGGTGCAGGATCGCCTCGCCCTGGCTCGCGGTCATCATCCGGGAGCGGAGCCCGATGAGGCCGCGGGCGGGAATTTCGCCTTCGATCCGCATGCGGTCGCCGGCCCCGTCGATCGAGATCACCTCGCCGCCCCGTACGCCGAGCAGTTCGATCACCGCCCCCATCGTGGCGTCGGAGACGTCGATCGTGAAGCGTTCGATGGGTTCGCAGCGCTGGCCGTCGATCTCGCGTTCAATGACTTCGGGGCGTCCGACCGCAAACTCGTAGCCCTCGCGCCGCATCTTCTCCATGAGGACGCTCAGGTGAAGGAGGCCCCGTCCGGAGACCTTGAACGACTCCGCGCCCTCCCCCGGGGCCACACGCAGCGCGACGTTGGAGCGAAGCTCGCGTTCAAGTCGGTCCGCGAGCTGGCGGGACGTCACGAACTTCCCTTCGCGTCCCGCGAACGGCGAGTCGTTGACCCGGAACATCATGTGCACGGTCGGCTCGTCGACTTCGACCCGCTCCATCGGGGCCGGGTGCTCCGGATCGCAGATCGTGTCGCCGATCTCGAAGTCCGCGACGCCTTCGACGGCGCAGAGGTCGCCCGCCTCGATCACGTCCGCGGCGGCGCGCCCGAGGCCTTCGAACCGGTGCACCTTCTGCGCGCGTCCGTTCTTCACGCCGTTGCGTGCGCACACGGCGACGGGCTGTCCGCTCCGCAGGCGACCGGAGTAGACGCGTCCGATCGCGATGCGGCCGACGTACTCGGAGTAGTCGATCGTCGTGATCAGCATCTGCAGCGGCGCGTCGGGATCGCCCGACGGCGACGGCACGTGATCAATGATCGCATCCAGCAGGGCGGCGATGTCGGTGCGCTCCTCCGCCAGATCGGGCGTCGCCCACCCGCTCCGGCCCGACGCGAAGAGCACCGGGAAGTCGAGCGTGTGGTCATCCGCCCCGAGGGCGGCGAGCAGGTCGAAGACGGAATCGATCACCGCGTCCGGACGCGCATCCGGGCGGTCGCACTTGTTCACCACCACGATCGGACGCAGCCCGAGGTCCAGCGCCTTCTGCAGCACGAACCGCGTCTGCGGCATCGGCCCCTCGAAGGCGTCGACGAGCAGCAGGGCGCCGTCCGCCATCCGGAGCACGCGTTCGACTTCGCCGCCGAAGTCGGCGTGACCGGGCGTGTCGATGAGGTTGATCCGGTACGTCTCGCCCGCGTGGGGTCCCTCCGGCGGCGCGTAGTTCACCGCGCAGTTCTTCGACAGGATCGTGATGCCCCGCTCCCGCTCGAGGGGGTCGGAGTCCAGCACGCAGTCCTCACCCGCCGCCTCGAGGACGTTGGCGTGAGCGAGCAGGGCGTCCACAAGGGTCGTCTTGCCGTGGTCGACGTGCGCGATGATCGCGACGTTCCGGAGATGGGCGGTGGGGGCGGTCATAGGGGGCGGCATCATACGGGGGTCGACGCCCCCGGTCGCGGCGGAAACCGGATCACATCGTGACAATCCGCATGATGTCGTTATAGGTCACCACCAGGAACAGGGTCGCCAGCAGGGCGATGCCCGCCAGCGTCACCGCGTTCTGGAAGGCGACCGAGGGCGGACGGCCCTTGAACCGCTCGTAAACGAGGAACAGGAAGAGCCCGCCGTCCACGATCGGCAGCGGCAGGAAGTTCAGGACGGCCAGGTTCACGCTGATCAGGGCGAGGAAGAAGATGAAGTACATCGCCCCGCGATCAACCACCGTGGTCCCGATGTGCACGATCCCCACCGGCCCGCGGAGCTGCTCCACGCCCACCGTGCCCTGCACCAGACGCAGCAGGGTGAAGTAGGTGTTCACCATCATGTTCCACGACTGGTCGACGCCCATCGACACCGCCTCCACCGGGTTCGACGCCTTGAGCAGCACCTGCTCCGGCCGCCAGGCGGAGGGCTCGAGAAGGTTCGACGTCCACGTCAGGTCAGCGAGACGCGCGGCGTCGTCGGGTCCGATGGTCATGACCACCGTCTCGGTCGCGTCCGTCGCATCGCCGCCGATGGGGTAGGTCACGGTCAACGCGACCTCGCCCGCCCCCGCCGCCTGCAACGCCGCGCGAATCTCACGCCAGTTGTTCACGGGCGTGTCGTCGATCGCGCGGATGAGCGTTCCGCCGGTCAGCGGGAGGCCGGCGATCGCCGTCGTCTCCACGTCCGGCTCGGGATTCTCGCGGGTCGCGGGCGGCTTCGCGTTGGTCACCGGCGTCGCGATCATCGGCAGATCTCGGGCCAGACCCGGCAGGACGCCGACCTGGCGGTTCCGCAGGGTCGCCTCGAAGGAGACGCGTTCTCCGTTCCGGAGCACCGTCATCGGCAGCGGGCCGCCGGTGTGGTCGATGATCGCCGCGCGAAACGACGACATGGTCGGATAGTCCTCGCCGCCGACTTTGAGCACCACGTCGCCCGCGCGGATGACGTCCGCGTTCGGACTCTCCGGCGTCACCTGCTCGATCCGCACCAGCGGGGTCAGGCCCAGCAGACCGAAGTCGATTCGCTCCCGCGCGCCGTCGGGCCGGATGAGCGGCTGGAGTTGCGGGTCCGCATCGACCGTGACGTTGACGGCGGTCCCGTCGTTCGCGGCGTAGGTGAGGTTCAACGGCGCGCCGCGGGATGATTCGATGACGTTCCGCACCTGGTCGAGACGCTCGACCGCCGCGCCGTTGATGGTGGTCAGACGCATGCCCGGCTCCACGCCTTCGTCGCCGAGCCCCCGCATGGCGAGCCAGGCGCTGACCTGCGGGTCGTCATACAGGGTGGTCGTGAACGCGGGGGCGACGCCGAGGCTCAGCAGGCCTTCGAGCGGGCTCTTCTCCGGCTTCACCTCGTAGACGAGCGGCGTCTCGAGGCCCGCCCGCTCCACTTCCACCGTGAGCGTTTCGTCCGGACCCGCCATCGCCACCGCGTTCCGCACATCCGCAAAGGTGCGCATGACGTCGCCGTTGATCCGCGCGACGACGTCGCCCGGCTGCATCCGGCCGTTTTCGACGCCCAGCTCCGAGGCGTTCGTCGCGATCGCGCTCCCCGCCGGCAGCGTCGGGGCCACGTCGCCGATGCGGGGGCCCTCGAAGCTCACCCCCACCACGAAGGCGAGGATGAAGAACCCCACCGCCAGGATCAGGTTCGCCACCACGCCCGCCGACACCACGATCATCCGCTTCCACACCGGCGTCTGCGTGTAACTCCGCGGATCGCCGGACGCGGCGGTCGGGTTGAGATCGTCCTGCCCCAGCATCTTCACGAAGCCGCCGATCGGCAGCCAGCGGAGCGAGTACTCCGTCTCGCCGATCCCGTGCGACTTCAGTTCCGTCTCCGTCAGGGAGATCGCCGCCCTGCCGGTCTTCGTCACCACCTTCTGGTGCGTCGAGCCCGGGGCGAAGCCCACGCCCTTCCGCCAGGCGAACGCCACCGGCCCCATGCCCACCGCGAACGCCTCGGTGCGGATCCCCGCCCACTTCGCCGCGAGGAAATGCCCGAGCTCGTGCACGAAGATCAGCAGCCCGAAGCCGAGCATCATGATCAGAATCTTGAACAGCATCTCGAACATGAAGAACAGTCCAGTGCGAGTGGGAAGAGGCCGGTCCGGCGAATCATAGGAACGGCGAAGCGAACAGGATCAGGAGCGGGAGGCCGCCGCCTCGAGACGGGACTCGACAAACGCCCGGGCCGCCTCGTCCGCCGCCCGCACGTCCGCCAGATCCTGAATCGGCCGGATCTCGACCATCGTCAAGGCCTCCGCCACGAGTTCCGCGATCCGGCCGAAGGTCGTGCGGCCGGCCCGGAAGGCCTCCACCGCCGCCTCGTTCGACGCGTTGAACACCGCCCCCGCCGAACCGCCCCGCTCGATCGCCTGCTCCGCCAGACGGATCGCGGGAAAACGGTCATGGTCGACCGGCTCGAACTCGAGGGTCGCCAACGTCGTCCAGTCAAGGGTCGCGGCAGGAGCCGGGCCACGCTCCGGATGGAGCAACGCATGCTGGATCGGCGTCCGCATGTCCGGCGGCGACAACTGGGCCAGCACCGAGCCGTCGACGTACTCGACGAACCCGTGCACGATCGACGCGGGATGCACGATCGTCTCGATCCTCGACGCGGGCAGATCGAACAGCCAGTGCGCCTCGATCACCTCGAGCGCCTTGTTCATCATCGATGCGGAGTCGATCGTCACCTTCTCGCCCATCGACCACGTCGGGTGATCCAGGGCCGCTTCGAGCGAGGCGTTCTCGATCCGCGTCTTCGACCACGTTCGGAACGGTCCGCCGGACGCAGTGAGCACGATGCGTCGGATGTGGTCCGGATCCCGGTCGCCGGCCAGCGCCTGGAAGATCGCGCTGTGCTCGGAGTCGACGGGCAGCAGTCGCACGCCTCGCGCCGCGACGCGGGGCATCACGAGCGCGCCGGCCGCGACCAGCGTCTCCTTGTTCGCGAGAGCAACGTCGCAGCCCCGCTCGATCGCGGCGAGGATCGCGGGCAACCCCGCCGCGCCGACGATCGCGCCGACCACGAGGTCGCCCGGCTCCGCGACCGCGTCCACGAGTTCTCGCGCGGCGTCGGGGCCGGCGTGGACGGTCAGACCATCCTCGTTCATCGTCGCCGCCGCGCCTTCATCCGCCAGCGCCACGTGCCCGACGTGGTACCGCCGCGCCTGTTCGCGGACGGCGTCCGACCGGCGCCCCGCCGCGAGTCCGACCACGTTGAACCGATGCGCGGTGGTCGCGTGCAGATGGCTGACCACGTCGAGCGTCGCCGCGCCGATCGACCCGGTCGATCCGAGGATGATCAGGCGTTTCGATCCGCGCGGCGTCGCGTCGGCGGTCGTCATTTCTTCGGTTCGGTCAGGGCGGCCTCAACCGACTGCCGCCCGACCGGCTTGCGCGACTTGAACAGCGACCGTCGGGGCGGACGGAGTAGCTTGGGCTCCGACGACTTCGGCGACGACGTCTCGATCGACGGCGCGTCGGCCTTGTCGCCGCCTCTGGAGTCGCTCTTCGCATCGCCGGACGCACCGGTCTTCTCGGCGTCCTTCGATCCCGTCGGTGCGGCGTCGCGTTTGTCGGCGTCATCGGACCTGCGACGACGGCGACGCGATCGCTTCTTCTTCGGCGCCTCGTCGCCCTGCTCGTCCGTGGTCGCCCGGGCGGCGTCCTGCTTCGGCGTATCGTCGCGTTTCGCGTCAGGCTGATCGTCCCGCCGTTCGTCATCGCGTCGGCCGCGCCGTCGGCGCCGCTTGCGCCGGGGCTTGTCTTCGCCGCCCGCGTCGTCGGCGCGGCTCTGATCGTCGGTCGTCGGGGTCTCGGCCGGTGCGGGTTCGGGG
The DNA here is from genome assembly GCA_965227335.1 of Phycisphaerales bacterium. Taxonomy (GTDB): domain Bacteria; phylum Planctomycetota; class Phycisphaerae; order Phycisphaerales; family SM1A02; genus CBDDFV01. The sequence goes on along the minus strand of CBDDFV010000006.1, from coordinate 413,199 downwards.
GCGAACCAGCTGCGGACGCGGGGCAGGTCTTCGATCTTGATTGACGAGCTGTGCGACTTGAGTTCGAGCCCTTCCTCGGCCGCGCGGGCGAGGATCTCCTTCGAGGCGACGCCCAGCTCTTTCGCGAGGGCGTGCACACGGAGCGGTTTGTCGTCGATGACGGCGGGCGTCGGGTCGGGCTGGTGTTGCCGACCCGTGTCCTTCGACGAATCGTCGGTCTGGCCGTCGGTCGCCTGATCGTCGCCGCGGTCGCCGCCGCGCCGGCGTCGACGTCCGCCCCGTCGTCGGCGTCGTCGCCGTCCGGTGCGTTCGCCGTCGTCCCGCGGTTCCTCGTCCCGCGGTTCGCCGTCGGACGCTTCGTTCTTCGCGTCGTCCTGTTCGTCGGCGTCCTCTTCGGCGTCGATCTCGTCGAGTTCATCCCCGAGGTCGGACGAGAGGGCGATGGCGGAGGCGTCGGCGGGTCCGGGTTTGCGACGTCGTCGGCGTCGGCGTTTGCGTCCGCCCGATTCGCCGTTCTGATCGTCGTACTCGAACTCGTCGTCCTCGTCGTCGGCGCGACCGGAGGCGGCCTCCATCTCCGCGATCGACGGCAGCTTGATCTTCGGCAGCTTCTCGACGTTGAGGTCCGTGCCGCGATTGTCGTACGCGTAGAAGTCGATGCGGTCGATCGCGATCGCGTCGCTCACCCGCACCGTCAGCGTCTTGCCGGTCGAGTCCTCCTGGCGGACGAGTTCGCGGCGTTTCTTGCTGAGCAGGACGGAGGCGACCTGCGGCGAGCAGACGATCTCGACCCGGCGCACCGCCTCGAACTGCAGGAGGTAGCCGATCTGACGCGTCGTGTCCGCCGCGAGGGACTCCGGCATCTGGATCTCGCCGTGTCCCGCGCAGGACGGGCAGTCCATGAAGTGCGCCTTGCGGAGGCTGGGACGCATCCGCTGGCGGGTGACTTCGAGGATCCCGAACTCGCTGAGCCGCAGGACCGTCGACTTGGCGCGGTCCTTCTTCATGTGCTCGCGGAAACGGTCCTCGATGGTGCGCCGGTTGCGGGACTGCCGCATGTCGATGAGGTCGCACACGACGAGGCCGCCGAGGTCGCGCAGCCGCAACTGGCGGCAGATCTCGTCGACCGCCTCGCAGTTCGTCTCGAAGGCGTTGGTCTCGCTGTCGCGGGCGGAGCGGGAGCGTCCCGAGTTCACGTCGATCGCCACCAGGGCTTCGGTCTGTTCGATCACCAGCGCGCCGCCCGAGGGGAGCGGAACCTCACGCGCGTGGATCAACTCGATCTGACGCTCGATGTCGAAGGCGTGGAAGATCGGCGCGGCGCCGCGATAGCGGACCACCTTCGGACCCGACCGCGGCGCGATCACCCGCAGGAATGCGGTCAGTCGCTCGTAGGCCGATTGCGAATCGACGACGATCGCCTCGATCGACGGCCGCAGGATGTCGCGGACGGTGCGGAGCAGCAGATCGGACTCGGTGTAGAGTTCGCATGGCGCGCCGACCGATGCGATCCGGCGGTCCATGACCTTCCAGAGACGCGTCAGGTACGCGAGGTCGCGCTTCAGCTCCGTCTTGGTCTTGTCGAAGCCGGCCGTCCGCAGAATCAGGCCGAAGTCCTTCGGCACGTCGAGGCCGTCGAGCTGCTTGCGCATCTCACGCCGCTGCTTCTCGTCCTCGACCTTGCGGGAGACGCCGACGTTGTCCATGTCCGGCATCAGGACCATCAGACGGCCGGGAATGGACAGGTAGCTCGTGAGCGTCGGCCCCTTCGAGCCGATGCCCTGCTTCAGCACCTGGACGAGGATCTCCTGCCCCGGCTTCAGCGCCTCCTGGATCGGCGGGCGGCTCCGGCGGGGCACCCGCTTGCCGACCTTCTCCTTCTGACCGCCCTTCGGGAAGTACTTCGGATGCAGGTCCGTGATGTGCAGGAAGCCGCTCTGGCCCTGTCCGTAATCGACGAACGCGGCCTGAATCGCGGGTTCGACCTTCGTCACGCGTCCCTTGTAGATGTTCCCCACGCTGGTCGCCGACGCCACCCGCTCGCTGTACAGCTCCTCGAGGTGACCCTCTTCGAGCACGGCGATGCGGCATTCCTCGCCGGCCGACTCGTTGACGACCATGACCTCGCCGCCCGACCGGGCGGACGACGCGGACGCCGCCGGCTTCGACGATGACCGGGACGACGACCGGGACGAGGACGATGAACGCGACGAGGACTTCGAGTCGGCGGTCTTCGACGACCGGGACCGCGTCGACCGCTTCTTCTTCGAGCGGCCGCCGTCGTCGTCGTCGTCCGACCGGGAGGTCGACTTCGATTCGCTTGGACGATCATCGTCGGTCGTCTTCGCGTCGACCTCCGCGTCCGCCTTCGACTCGACCTTCGTGTCGGCTTTCGGGTCGGCCTTCGATTCCGACCGGGTCGACGACTTCTTGCGTCGGCGGGTGGTCTTCTTCTTCGTCTTCGCCTCGCCGTCGTCGGCTTTGGCGTTGTCGGCCTTTGCGTCCGCCTTCACGTCGGGCGCGGCGACGGCGGTCGCGTCCGCGTCCTCCGCGTCCTTCTTCGTGCGACGGGTTTTCTTCTTCGTGGTCTTCTTGGCGCCGCTCTTCGGGTCAGATGAGGCGGCGGTCTTCTTTTTCTTGGCCAAAGCAGGGGGTCTCCGCGGGTCATCCGCGAAAACGGGCGCCGGGGGGGCCGGTCGACGAGGTCATCGCGTCAATCGGGCCGCCCGCCGCTCCCGGACGACCACGACATTCCCGTCGGACGCGCGGCAGAGCCGGGCGGCGGGAAGCAGTCGCAAGGTCTCGGAAGAGAAGGGGCTCGGGTTGGCGAAGCCTGGGGGCGTCATGCACCGGGAAGCGGCGATCGTTCTCGCGGCGGGGGGGTCGGGCCGTCGGGGACGCATCACCGGACTGCCGAAGGGCAGGGGCGGGTCCGTCCGCGGCGCGACCGTCGCCGGTCGTGGTTCAGGTTCAGTGCGTCCCCCGCGTCGGTCAGGCGGACCAACCGCCATCCGCGTCGGGAAGCACTCGATACAGTTCCTCGCGCAGGCAGTTCAGAATCCTGCGCTCCGAATCGAACGAGCCGACCTTCCGGGCCAGCCGCTCGCACTGGGCGATATCCACCGATCTCACCACACGCTTCACGTGCGGGATCTGGGACGGCACCATGGATAGGTTACGCAGACCGACGCCGATCAGCAACATGGTGTAGAGCACCTCGCCGGCAATCTCACCACAAATCGACGTGTCGACCGCCTTCCGCTTGGCCGCCCGCAGGACCGCCTTGATCAGATGGATCACCGCGGGGCTCGCCCCGGTATAGAGACTCGCCACCCGCTCATTCCCACGATCGACCGCCAGGGTGTACTGGATAAGGTCATTCGTCCCGATCGAGAAGAAATCGACCTCCTGCGAGAACACCGGGGCCATCAGGGCCGCCGACGGGGCTTCCACCATCATGCCCACCGGGGCGCTCTCATCGAAGGGAATCCCCCCTTCCGCGAGGTCCTCCTGCACGTCCGCCAGGATCATCTTCGCCTGACGAAGCTCCATCGGCGTCGTGATCAGCGGGAACATGATCTTCACCGGACCGTGACCCGACGCCCGCAGAATCGCCCGCAGATGCGTCCGGAACATCGGCAGATTCTGCAGGCAGTACCGGATCGAGCGGCAGCCCAGGAACGGGTTCCGCTCCGGCTCCTCCACCCGACTCTGCGTCATCTTGTCCGCCCCCAGATCCAGCGTCCGGATCGTCAGCGGCCGCCCGTTCGCCCGCTTCACCGCATCGGCGAACGTCTCGTACTGCTCCTCCTCCGTCGGGTCCGTGGGACTCGTCAGGAACAGGAACTCCGTGCGGTACAACCCCACGCCATGCCCGCCGTGGCCGATCACCGCGTCGATCTCACGCGGGAACTCAATGTTCCCGAGCAGGCGAATCGGCTCCCCGCACGTCGTCACCGACTCGAGATCCGACTCCGACGCGAGCGTGGCCTGGATCTCCTCCGCCCGCACCATCTGCCGGCGATACTCCTCGATCGTCGCCTCGTCCGGACGAATCACCACCACGCCCGACTTGCCGTCCACCACCAGCATGTCGCCGTCGCGAACGTGCGTACTCACCCGCTGGCAACCCACCACCACCGGGATGTTCAACGCCGCCGCGACAATCGACGTATGGCTCGTCCGTCCCCCGGCGTCCGTCGCCACGCCCAGGACGTGATCCAGATCCAACGCCGCCGCCTCGCTCGGGGTGATCTCGTGGGCGATCACGATGACCGATTCCTCGAGATCCGACAGCCGGTCGCGCGACCGACCCATCAGCTTGCCGAGCACCCGCCGGTCCAGATCGAGGACATCCGCCGCCTTCTGCTTGAAGACATCGCTTTCCATCCGCTTGAACTGGACCGCCAGCTCGCGAAACGCCTCCGACAACGCGTACTCCGCCGTGACCCGCTCGTCCGCGATCCGCGTGCGGATCGGCTCGATCAGCGAGGCGTCGCCGAGGAGGCCCTGGTGGAATTCGAAGATCTTCGCCGGCTCGGGACCCAGCGTCTCGGCGATCCGGTCGCGGTCCCGCGCGATGTCCGCGCCCGCCCCCTCCAGGGCCGTTGTCAGCCGCTTGAGCTGATGCTCTATATCATCCTCGCCGATGGTGCGGTACGGGATATTCTCGGCGACGTCGTCAAGAACGAACGCCCGCCCGATCACCGTACCGGGGCCTACCGGGATGCCTTTAATGACTTCCATGAGGAGGAGACGTCGCGTACAGGGGCCTGGATCCGCCACCCGCGGACCATCGCGGCCAACCATCCGCCGCGCGAGGTCGCGAGTATAGCGGAATCACGATCCGCCGGGGTCGGTTCCGGGGGCCTCGCCCGCCTCCGCCGCAGCCCGGGCCGCATTCAACGCCTCGGCCTCGCGCCAGGCCGCGACCACGGCCGCGGCGTACCGACCCATCTGCCGGGCGTGGGGGTCCCGATGGTCGTCCAGCACCTCCACCAGCGCCGCCAGCCGCTCCATCTCCCGCCGCGGTCCGAATGACATCCGCTCCCTGGCGTCAAGCACCGCTTCGAGCTCCGCCGCGTGTTCACGCTGAAGCCGGCTCAGCGTGGTCGCCACCTGCCAGTTCATGCCCGGCCGGTCGAGAAAGACGTCGAACAACGCCCGCTGATCGTCGATCGGCGATCGTGCGATCCATCGCCAGATGAAGGCGTCCAGCTCCGGCCGGGCCCGAACCCCGGACTGCAGCAGATCCGAGGCGAACGCCGCCGCCGCCGCGGGCGTGTCGATCCGGTCCATCCGCGACCCGATGATCGCCATCGCGGCGTCGACATCCGCGATGCTCGCGACAAACCAGTCCCACGCCTCCGAATCGTCCAGCACCGTGTCGATCGACGCGTCACCGACGAACGAGGCGGGATCGCGCCCCATCCGCGCCGCCAGGGCCAGTTCGGCGTCGGGGACACCGTCGGCAACCGCCTGCCGCAGATGATGATTCGCCCGCTCGTGCGGCACGGCCGCGAGTATGAAGACTCCCGCCGGCCCCCGTTCGTCGATCCGATCGGCGACCCACGCCCATTGCCAGTCGAACAGCGCGCTGCCGTTCACGTCCTCCCACGGCAGGACCGTCAGGATCTGACGGGACGCTCTGGACGGCGGCCGCAGCATGCCGCGCTCGCGCATCCCGCTCGCCACGACGCCGACGTCGACGAAGCCCGCCCCCGCCTGACCGCCCATCGCCGCCCGCCGGTTCAGCTCATCCGCCGCCCAGTTCGACATCGCCCCGTCCGTCATCGCGATGAGCACCGTGTTCGGGATGAGCGGCCGCCACTCGCCGCCGGTCGTGATCAGTCCGATCGTCGCGAGGCACGCCATGACCACGACGAGCACGCCGACCACGATCGCGGGTCGACTGGGGCGGGTCTGGAGCAATGCGTCCGGCGAGTCCGGCGTGTGGCCGCACTCGGGACAGACGCTCGACGCCGAAGCGCCCGCCATGCTGTACCAGCACCTGGGGCAGCGCAGCCGACCATCGGCGGGATCCCACCGGCGGCCCCAGCGGATGAGACCGACGCCGCCCGCCGCGATCAGCGCCGCGAAGAACAGATCCGTCCACCAGCCTGGCGCGGGCAGTTTCAGGGCTGACGTGCCCAATCCGAACGACACGACGATGACGATCGCTCCGAACCCGCCGGCGATCGCCGCGCGTCGAAGCAGCCGGGCCGGGGATCGCCGTCTCGCCTCGAAGAGCAGCCCGACCGCCGCGCCGATCAGGAACGACCCGAGGATCACCCCGGCGCTGGCGAGCAGGTGGGTGGTGGCGGTCATGAGCGGGCGGCCTCCCGGGTCCCGGGCCGGGGCGTCGCTCGGAACCAGGGAAACCATACGATCTTCCCGGACCCCCGCAAACACCGACCTTTCCACACGCCGAATAGCACGAAATGGTCATTCTGGAATGAAGGCGGGGCCGCGTCGGCGCGTACGATAAAGCATTGGGTGCGGCCGGTTTTCCCCGGAATGGCCCGGGCGCCGCCGGGTCTCTCTGAATGTGCCCCCGTCCGTCGAGCGTGGCGTGGGACTGGAGTGACCCCCCGGAATGGCCCTCGCGTCCGGACCCTGGAGCAGAACGATGGCCCACGCCCTCGACGAAGCTGACCTCCGAAAATGGATGCAGTCCTACGGCCCCCGCCTGATCGCGCTGTCCGCCGGCATCTGCCGCGACCGCCATCGGGCCGAGGAGATCGTGCAGGAGGCGTTCATCAAGCTGTGGAAGAGTCCGCCGGACGCGGGCGAGATCGCCTTCCCGAGCTGGCTCCGACGCGTGGTCACGAATCTCTCGATCAACGCCCTCCAGCGTACGAAGCGTCCCGGCATGCTCCCGGAGTTTTCCGACGATCGCGCGATGCAGTCCGGCCGCCGGCCCGAGCGTGAGGTCGCGATGGACGAGAACCTCGAGCGCATCCACGAGGCGATGGGCCGACTCGACGAAGCCAAACGCGCGATTCTGATGTTGCGTGTCGGCGAGAACCTGAGTTACGACGAGATCGCCGCGCACCTCGGCGTGCCCGTGGGCACGGTGATGAGTCGACTCAATCGGGCCCGCGCCGCCCTCATGGACGAACTTCGTCGCGATCTGAAGAACGGCGATGAGGAGCCGCTGAATTTTGACATCCGCCGGTACCGACAGGCCTGACGCCGCGTTCCGCCGCTGACGCCCTCCCGGACCCTTCTGAACGGACTCTTGCCATGACCAGTTCTGACCCGACAACCCCCCGCGACCCCCGCCGCCCCGAACTCGACTGCGCCGATGTCGCCGCCCGGCTCTCCGCGCTGATCGACGATGAGATCAGTCCCGAGAATCGCCTGATCGCGGAGCGTCACCTCGTGCAGTGCGCTGATTGCCGACGCCTCGTCGACGAGGCGGAGGCGGTCGACATGATGATCCGCGTCGAGACCTACGGCGCTCTCGACGGCGTGGCGGACGATCTGCCGCCGGGCTTCGAGGACGCGGTGCTCGCCGCGACGGTCGGACCGACGGTGGGGGCCCCGGGACCGTGGCGGTTCGCCGCGTTCACCGGCTGGGTCGCGGCGGCGGCCGCGCTCGGCTTCGCCGCGTTCATCTGGACCTCCAACCAGACGACGACGAACCAGCCGGGCGTGGTGTCGAATCTGACCGTGACCGACGATGACGCGCGGTTCGCCGAGGCGGGGGCGGACGTCGCGGCGCCGATGGGTCCGGCCCTGGGCGTGGATCGGCCGGGATCGGGCGCAACGCAGCTCGCGGGATTCACGGCCCCGGGCGGCGCGCACATGAGCAACGCCGCGCTGGATGCAATGCCGCCGATCGCGGCGCCGTCGCTGGACGAATCGGCGGCGTTGATGGGTCCGTTCGAATGGGGGTTCACATTGACGGACGACGAGGCGGACGCGATCGAGCAGGCCGCGCGTCTGATGGAGCGATTGTCGAACGCGTCGACGTCGACGTTCGCGGACGTCGAGTTCATCCGCCGCGCGGCGGACGCGTCGAACCTGATCGAGCGTCTGAACGGCGTGGCGGAGCGAGCCCCGGAGGCGGAGCAGGGCGTGCTGCGTTCCGTCGAGGCGGCGTTGCTGCGGATCCGTTTCGGCCCGATCGGCCAGGCGGACATCGCCGAGTTGCGCGACTACGCGGACCACCGCGATCTGTCGGACCGGCTCGCCGCGTTCAGTGATGCGTTCGCGGTGCGGCGGTCGTTCTGAAGCTGATGTTCGGCTGGTCGCGCGGCGAACAGGTTCGGGGGAAACGCAGGGATCACCTGTTTCTCAACACCGAACTCGGGTCTGTGAGGGCGCCGGGAAGACAGCTCGCGTTCCGTCGAGCGTGCACATGCGAATAAACGACAACGCCGACGCCCCCATGGACGTCGGCGTTATCTCACTGAAGAGCACGCAAGGAAGACGATGTGCGTTCGGGTCAGTCGCGTCGACGACGGCGGCCGAGGCATCCGAGACCGGCGGCGATCGCGAGGATCGCGGGCGGACCGGGAATGGCCGAGATCTCCACCACGAGATCGTTGTAGTCGAAGTCGGACAGGATCCCGTCCGCCTCCGCAGTGTCTTCCCAGAAGAGGAGCCAGGTGACGCGACCGTCGTCCAGACCGGTGATCTGGTACGTCACCAGATGATCGAACCCGTCGACGTTCTCGCCCGCCTGCGAAAAGAAGCGGTCGCCGCCGCCCACGTTCTCGCGGGCGAACATGTACGTCAGGTTCGACAGATCAACCTCCGCGCTGCCGCCGACCTCGAACTGGTTGCCCGTGAGATCGAAGAGCGTGGTGTATTCGTTCGTGTTCGTGTCGACGTAGCCGAAACTCTGCGTCTTGCCCGCGAACCGCGCCTTCGCAGTCATCGTGGCGACGCCGCCCGTCCACATCGCGTCCGAGAACTTGCCGTTCGGCGCGGCGCCGAGATTCGTCGGATCCGCATCGTCCACGTTGTCCATCACGCGAATCGCACTGATCACGTCGTTCGTGTAATCCAGGCCGTTCGCCCGGAACACGCCCCCGTAGATCCCCTCGAGAATCTGCAGGTGGTTCGGCTCGTTGTTGTAGATGGGCTCGTTCACATTGGTGAAATCGCCCAACGCGGTCGATGACGCCCCCAGCGCGGCGAACACCGCTCCGGTCATCAGCGTCATCGTCTTCATGCGGCGGGACATCATCTTTCTCGACTCCTTCGAACGTGCGCAGGCGCCGCGAGGCCGGTCACCCGACCATCGCGATTCCCAAAGCCCCTTCCCGCTCCCGAATCGACCCGAGCCCACGGCTCCGGTCGTCACCCTCTATACCTACCACATGACCGCCCGACGGCCAACGGATCGCCCGCTTTCGATGGGTAAATTGTTGATTTCAATCAGCTTATGGGGACGTACGATGAGTTATCGGGCCTGATCGATGTGAAACCGGGCGCCCTCGGCGGACTTGCGAAACCGGACGGAACCGGCAGGATGAACGGCCCCCCGGAGACCGCCGCCCATGCCCACCGAGACCGTCGTCATCGCCGCCGACCGCCCCGGCCTCCACGAGATCACCGATCACGTGCGGGCGATCGTCAATCGGCACGCGGCGGGCGACGGCCTCTGCACCGTCTTCATCCGGCATACCTCCGCCTCACTCACGATCCAGGAGAACGCCGATCCCTCCGCCCGGCACGACCTCGAGCAGTGGCTCAACCGGCTTGTCCCGGCGCACAATCCGGCGTTCACGCACACCGCGGAGGGGCCGGATGACATGCCGTCCCATATCAAGGCCGCGCTGACGGCGACGTCGCTGTCGATCCCCATCGCGGGCGGTCGGCTGGTCCTCGGCACGTGGCAGGGGATCTACCTCTGGGAGCACCGCACCGCGCCGCACCGGCGGGAGATCGCGGTGCACGTGCTGAACGACGGCGACGCGTTCGCCTGATCGGTACCATTCGAAACATTCATGCTGACCTGGATCCTGTTCATCGCCGCCGCGTTCTTCGCCGGGTCGATCCCGTTCGCGCTGCTGATCGGCCTGGCGCGAGGCGTCGATATCCGGAAGCACGGCTCCGGCAACGTGGGGGCGTCGAACGCGGGACGGGTGCTGGGGAAGCCGTGGGGGATGGCGTGCTTCGTGTGCGATGCGGGGAAGGGCGCGGCGCCGGTGATCGCGGCGGGCCTGACGCTCGGCTGGTTCGGCGGCGATCCGACGACCCTCGACGCCGCATCGCAATGGCAGTGGATCGCCGTCGCTGTCGCGGCGGTTCTCGGACACATGTTCACGCCGTTCCTGAAGTTCAGGGGCGGCAAGGGCGTGGCGACGGGCTTCGGCGGCATGGTCGCGATGTGGAACGTCCTGACGATTCCGCTCCTGGTCGCGCTTGTGATCTGGATCGTCGTGCTGCGTGCGTTCCGGTTCATCTCGGTCGCGAGCATGACCGCCGCCGCGTCCGCGCCGGTGACGTTCCTGATCCTCCTGCTCGCCCGCCCGGGCGAGACGCCGCTCGTGGATCGACTCGTGAACGCGCTGGGGCCGATCGTGTTGACGACCGCGCTCGCCGCGCTGATCGCGTGGCGGCACCGGTCGAACATCGGGCGTCTGCGCCGGGGCGAGGAGCCGCGCTACGACGAGAAGAAAGCGAACGATCGTCCCGCGGCGACATCGTCATCCGAGCAGTCGTAGCAGTCCCCACGCGACGGCCGCTGCCAACGGGAGCTTGAGGTCGACCCAGTCGCGGACCCGCGCGGGGGCGGCGATTCGCACGACCACGGTCGAGGCGACAAGCAGGCCCCCGTACGTCCACGCGGCGCGGATCGGGATCAGCTCCGCCATGCCTGCGCTGACGAGCACGACCCATGCGAGCACGCCGAGGCCCGTCGCGAGGAGCCACGTCGCCCGCACGCCGAGTCGGTTCGGCGCGGTGTGCGTTCCGTGCGCGGCGTCGGCCTCGCGATCATCCACATCACACAGCATCGCGTCCGCGGTCACGTGAAGAAGCACGAACAGACCGACGATCGTCGCCGCGCCGACGTGCGCGGCGAGGAACTCGACGTGCGCGGCGAGGGGCAGCACCATGCACGTCACGCCCGCCGCCACCGTGAGGTTCTTCACGATGAACACATCCTTCGGGCGCGGACGACGGGGGAGGGAGCCGTAGATCAGCACGCCCGCGTGGGCCAGCACGACGCCCAGCGGCGCGATCGGATGCACGAACCATGCGGCGGCGCCGGCCCCGAGCGCGGCGAGGACCATCGCGACCCGGATCGCGCCCGCGTGCGCCCGCATGAACGCGAACCGCGTCGGATGCGCCTTGGCGTCAGCGGGATCGACGAAGCGATCCGCGGGTTTGACGCGGTCCATGAGGTAGACGCTGACCGTAAGCAGGAACGCGACGAGACCCGCGGCGAGGGTCAGCGGTTGCGCGAGCAGCGCGGCCGCGACGCCGACGAGGGCGGTCATGTACAGCCCGTTCCAGATCGCGAGAAAGCCGAGGCGATCGAACCGGTTGGCCGGGAGCGGGGGGGATGTCGACGCGTGCGTGGTCACAGGTGGTGCACCGGGTAGAGCGCGCAGCAGCAGGCGGCGTTGCCCATGCGATCGGTGAGGGCGAACTCGCGGACGCACGGCGCGCCGATCGGCAGGCCGCGCTCGAGACAGCGATCGGCCCACACGCCGAGGTCATGTTCGCTCACGAGCGGGCTTTCCACGAAGAGGATGAGCAGGAGTCCCGCGTGCAGGATGCCGTCGTCCTTGGCGAGTTTCGTCACGTCGCGGCGGACGGTCGAGAGCAGTTCGGTCGCGTAGCGTGCGTTCGGGCCTTCGATCGTGTGCTGGCTGACGGTCTTCACCTCGAGCCAGAACGCCTCGTCGAGCGGGACGGCGTCGTCGGGCGCAAAGAGCGTCGCGGCGGCGTCCTCGACGATGAGCGGGCGACCGTCGGGCGTCAGCACGAGATCGCAGCGTTCGCCCTCGGACAGCTTGCGCCGGGCGCGATCGGCGGGATAGCGTTGTTCGCCGGCGACGCCGTACCCGGCGTGTTCGAAGCCGGCGGCGAGAACGGGGTGGAGGTCCAGTTCGTCCAGGCGGTCGAGTCCGTAGACGGCGTGCTCGGCGTCGAGATCGTCGGCGCGTTGTTTGAGTCCGCGGGCGGCGGCGTCGGCGAGGTCGGGGAAGGTGAACATTGGAATCGAGCGAACCGATTCAGACGGAGCGGCCGATGAATCGGTCGCGACGTGCAGGAAGCGAGTGGACGGCTGGCCAGCCGCGACGGAGCGGCGAGAACGAGCCAAGAAAAGCCGCCGCGCCGGGTCGGGGAACGCGGCGCGGCGGCGTGTCCGGGCGGGTTCAGGGATCAGTCGGTATGGGGGTCGTCGCCTTCGGTGAGTTCGACGAGGCTCTGTCCCGTGTGCCGCGGGAATTCGCCGCGCTTGAGGCGTCCCATGTACTTGTGATACGCCTTCATCGCGATGAAGCCGAAGATCAGCATGATCGGGATGTTGGCCCAGAGCATGACGCCGGTGCCGAGGGCGGTGAGGTTGTCGAGTTCCTTGTCGGTCGTGATGAGCCACGGCAGGGAGGCGACGATGATGAGCAGGCAGTAGATGAACTTGTAGGGCAGGACGGCCTTGTCGCCGAAGAGGAAGATGATGCCCTGTTCGCCGTAGTAGCTCCACGAGATCATGGTGGAGATGGCGAAGAGCCACGCCGCGAGGGTGACGAGCCACATCCCGAGTCCCGGGGTGACGGAGTCGAACGCCTTGGCGGTGAGCGTGGCGCCGGCGGGGTTGGAGTAGACGGCCCCGGCGACGAGGTCGCGTTCGGGTGGGAAGTTGAAGTGGGGCTGGATGGTGGAGGAGACCGTGCCCCAGTCGATGAAGTAGCGGCCGGGCTGGTCCTCGACGTCCTTGACGGAGCCGCCGATCGCGATGAGATCATTGCCGTTCTGGCGTTTCTCCTTCGCGTCGTCGCCGACGACGATGAGTTTCGTGTTCTGTCCGAACTGGGATCGCCAGGCGAGGTCGAACGACTCATCGAGCGTGGTGTCGGCGATGGTCCACGTGTTCGCTTCGGGGTTTCCGTCGGCGTCGACGGCCTGGATGATCTCCGGCGTCGTATCGAGCACGAACTCGTGGTCGCGGTTCCAGATGCCGGTCGAGAGGATGACGATCGACGTGAGCGTGCAGACGACGATCGTGTCGATGAAGGGTTCGAGTCCGGCGACGACGGATTCGCGGATGGGTTCGGAGGTCTTCGCGGCGGAGTGGGCGATGGGGGAGGATCCCTGGCCCGCTTCGCTGGAGAACAGCGCCCGCTTCATGCCCCAGAGCAGGGCGTAGCCGGCGGTGCCGCCGAGGAAGGCGCCGTCCGCTTCGGCCGGGCTGAAGGCGGAGCGGAAGATGAGGGCGATCACGTCGGGCACCTGGCCGATGTTGCTGATGATCACGAACCCCGCCGCGAGCAGGTAGAGCACGCACATCGCGGGGACGAGCTTGCCGGCCACGTTCCCGATCCGCTTGATGCCGCCGATGATGACGACGCCGACGATGATGGCGAGGACGATGCCGACGCCTTCCTGCGGCACGGTCGGGAAGTAGCTGTGGGTGATCTCCGCCACGTTCCACGCCTGGAACATGTTGCCGCCGGTGACGGCGGAGATGAGCAGCGTGATGCAGAAGATCCCGCCGATGATCGTGCCGAGCGGGGCGAGACCCCACGCCTTGAAGCCCTTCTGGGCGACCCACATCGGTCCGCCGTGCGGCTCGTCCGGATCGTCGGTGTTGCGGTAGAGCATGGAGAGCGCGACTTCCGTCGTCTTCAACGCCATGCCCGCGAGCCCGATCATCCACATCCAGAACACCGCCCCCGGCCCGCCCAGCGTGATCGCCACCGCGACGCCGCCGATGTTGCCGAGGCCGACCGTCGCCGACAGCGCGGCGGAGAGGGCCTGGAAGTGGTTGATCGCCCCGGGATCGTTCGGGTCGTCGTACACGCCCCGCGTGACCGCGATCCCGTGCGTCAGCGCCTTGAACTGGCAGAAGCCGCTCCAGATCGTGAACAACACGCCGACCCCGAGAACGATGTAGAGCACGGTGTCCGCCCAGATGACGCCGTTCACGACGTCAAGGATGGCGTTCATCTCGTTCTTGAGTTGTTCCATGAGCTCGCTTTCCCGCGTCGCGGCCGGCCGCGACATCTGTGGTTGAATCGACTCGAATCAGATCAGATCACGCCGATCGCGTGCAGGAACACCGCGATCACGCCGAGGGGCACGATGTACCGGAGCAGGAAGACCCAGCCCCAATACAGCTTGCCGAAGTTCGTCCCGGCCATGAAGCCCTGCTCCCGCGCCTGGCCGCCGACCCGCCACGCCACGAACAACGCGATGCCGAGGCCGCCGAGCGGCAGCATCCAGTTGCTCGCGATGTAGTCGAAGGTGTCGAACCAGTTCTTGCCGCTCTCGTGCCCCAGGAGCTTGTAGATCGGCTCCGTCGCCCCGGCGAAGGCCTCGCCGAACAGCTTCGTGCCGCCGCTGAGGGCGGAGGGAACGCCGAAGAGCAGAATCGTCACGCCGCACGTGATCACCGCGACCGGACGCGACCAGTTGCGTTCGTCGATGAAGTAGCTCGCCACCACCTCGAGCAGCGAAATCGCGCTGGTGAGGGCGGCGAAGGTCAGCAGCAGGAAGAAGATCGCGGCCCAGATCACGCCGCCGCCCATCTGTCCGAAGGCGATCGGCAGGGACACGAACACCAGACCCGGACCCGCTCCCGGCTCCATCCCGTACGAAAACACGATCGGGAACAGCACCAGACACGCCATCAGGGCGATCACCGTGTCCAGAATGCTCACCGTGACCGACGTCGTGACGAGATCGTCGTCCTTCTTGAGGTAGCTGCCGTACGTGATCATCGCGCCCATGCCGAGGCTGAGCGTGAAGAACGCGTGTCCGAGCGCCTCCAGCGTGCTCGCGCCCCAGCGGAAGTTCTCGGTGTTCGGGCTGAAGACGAAGCTCGCGGCCTCCTTGAAGCCGGGGCTCATGAAGCCCTTGACGAGCAGCGCGCCCATCATGACGAAGAGCAGCGGCATCAGGATCCGGGCCGCCCGCTCCACGCCGTGCTGAATCCCGCCCATCACGATCAGAATCGTGATCGCCATGAACGTCACGTGCCAGAAGAGGTTCACCGACGTGTTCGCGAAGACCTCCTCGCCGAACAACGCGCCGACCTCGTCCGCCGACATGCCGGCGAAGCCGCCTTTCAGCGACAGGAACGTGTAGTGCATCGCCCAGCCCGCGACGACGCTGTAGAAGCTCAGGACCACGAACCCCGTCAGCACGCCGAGCCAGCCGACGCTCATCCACGGACTCGCGGGCGCCGACAGCGATCGGAACGCCCCGACCGGGGAGTTCTGCGCCGTCCGCCCGATGAAGATCTCGGCCATCATGATCGGCAGACCGATCACCGCGATGCACGCGAGATAGATCAGCACGAACAGACCGCCGCCGTTCTCGCCGGTGATGTACGGGAATTTCCAGATGTTGCCCAGGCCCACCGCCGAACCCGCGGCGGCGAGGATGAAGCCGAGGCGACTGTTCCAGTGCGCACGTGCCTTCGCCGGAGGCGTGGTGTCGGCCATGGACGGTTCTCTCCTTCGACGCGAAACCCGCCCGCCGATCCTCCACGCCCCGCTCGCGCGGCACGCGTCCGCGGCGATCGCGGACCGGGCGACTTCAGGCCGCCACCTTACCGGTCGCGGCGGATCCCCTCAAGATGACCCGAGAACGGCTACCATACCGCCGCGCATGACCTACTTCGCCCTCCGCACCGATCTCCCCCGCGTCGCCGTCAACGGGTTCGCCTTCCCGCTGGGGGTCGCGGCGGCCGGATCCGGAACCCCGGCCCCCGGCTACACGCTCTCCTACACCGCGAGCGAGGACGAGCAGCCGGACATCTACACGTTCCACATCGTGGTCTCCCACGAACGCCTCGCCGGCCTCTGCCGGGACGCGTTCGACCTGCTCGCCGACGAGGTCTACGCGATTCTCGAACTCGGCTCTCGCGACGCCTACCGCACCATCGACGTCTTCATGGGCGACGAGCCCGTCGCCCGGGAGACCTTCCTCGCCACGTGGCGGGAGTACGAGCACGTCTTTCTCGAGGACTGCTCAATCGCCGTCGGGGCCAACTGCGAGGAGCCGTTCATCGAGGTCTTCCTCGATCACCTCAAGGGGCTCGTGATCCACGCCCCCCTCATGATGCGGGACGAGATCGAGGACCTTCTCGAGCGGCACGGCGTCGAGGAGGTGGAGCGGACCTGGGTCGGCGGCCCCGCCGACAACGAGGACGACGACACCGCCTTCCGCGACGTGCTCGCCCCCCTCGACGACGGGCATCCGCCCGAGATGGACGAACTGCTGATGGTGCTCCGTCAGCACTGGCGGCTCGAACTCAACATCGACCCCGCCACCAACGTCGACGAAGCCGGACGCGAACTCGGCATGACCCTCTGGCACGCCGTCGCCCTCCTCGATCACCTCGACGACCCCGACCGCGAGGGCGTCCTGATCCTCTGGGCCACCGCCGACTCCATCCAGCAGATGGAGACGCTCATCGACGCCACCCTCGCCACCCAGAACGAATGGCGGTTCCGCGATCTCTACTCCATTGACCGCGTCGCCTTCGATGAGCGGCCTGACGAACTCGCGGAGCTTCCCGCCCGACGCGACAAGACCGAGGTCCACCTCGCCCGCATCGACGACGGCGACATCTACGAGTTCGTCGACGACGGCGACCAGAAACACGACCTCCATCCCGACGACGACGACGACGCATGACCCCCGTCCCGGAGGACCATCACGCCGACCGCGAGTGGTACGCGGATGGGCTGCGCTTTCAGTGCACCCAGTGCGGAAACTGCTGCACGGGCCCGCCCGGCTTCGTGATGTTCACCGAGGACGAAGGCGCCGCGATGGCGAAGAAGCTCGGCGTCACGGAACAGCAGTTCTACCGGCGGTTCGCGCGGCGGGTCGGTCGGCGCTGGTCGCTCAACGAACACCAGACGGCGCACGGCTACGATTGCGTGTTCCTTGATCGGGAGTCCGCCCCCGGCCGCGCCATCTGCCGCCTCTACGAGACCCGCCCGAAACAGTGCCGCACCTGGCCGTTCTGGCCGGAGGTGCTCGCGTCGCCCGACTCGTGGGACCGCACGAAGAAGTGCACCCCGTGCCCCGGCATGGGACAGGGCGACGTGATCCCGATCGAGTCCATTCGTATCCAGCGCGACGCGTGAGCCGGTCCGCCCGCCCGCTTCGGAAGGAGTCTTCCCCATGGCCGCCACCCCCTCCGTCATGATCCCGCTCGGGACCACCGCGCCCGACTTCGCCCTCCCGGACTACCACGAGAAGGAAACGGACGACGCCATCGTCCAGCGGACCGACTTCACCGGCCGCCCCCTCCTCGTCATGTTCATCTGCAACCACTGCCCGTTCGTCATCCATGTGCGCGATGAACTGAAGTCAATCGCGGCGGACTACGGCGACCGCGTCGCCATCGTCGGCATCAACAGCAACGACGCCGTCAAATATCCCGACGACGCCCCCCGCAAGATGCCGGCCGAAGGCTATCCCTTCCCCTACCTCTTCGACCTCACGCAGGACGTGGCGAAGGCCTACAGCGCGGCGTGCACGCCCGACCTCTTCCTGTTCGACGCCGACCACAAGCTCGCCTACCGCGGCCAGCTCGACGACAGTCGTCCCAGCAACGGCAGACCCGTCACCGGGGCCGACCTCCGCGCCGCCCTCGACGCGGTTCTCGCCGGGAACGCCCCCGACGAGGATCAGACGCCGTCCATCGGATGTAACATCAAGTGGAAGCCGGGGAACGAACCCGACGCCGACTGATCCCGCCCCGCGCGCCCGTCCCAGCAGAGGTCCGGTCCCCATGAAGATCGCTCTCGTCACCGACGCCTGGCGTCCGCAGGTCAACGGCGTGGTGACCACCCTCAGCCGCGTGCGGGAGGAACTCGAGGCGGACGGGCACGACTTCGCGGTCATCAACCCGCAGCAGTTCCCGACCTTTCCCTGCCCGCGGTACCCCGAGATCCGACTCTCCATCGCGCCCGGACGCGTGGTCCGGCAGACGCTCGATCATCTGGCGCCGGACGCGATTCACATCGCGACCGAAGGCCCCCTCGGACTCGCCGGCCGCGCGTACTGCCGACGACGGAAGATCCCCTTCACGACGTCCTACCACACGCAGTTCGCCCAGTACCTGAAACGCTACTCCGGCCTGCCGCTCTCGGTCGGCTACGGCGTGCTGCGGTGGTTTCACGGCGCGGCGGAGCGGACGCTCGTCCCCACGGCCTCCATCGAACGCGAACTCGTCGCCCGACGGTTCACCGGCCTCCGCGTCTGGACCCGGGGCGTCGACGCGGCCACCTTCCGCCCCTATCCCGACAACACGCTCTACGCCGACGTGAAACGCCCGATCTTCTGCTACATGGGTCGGGTCGCGGTCGAGAAGAACATCGAGGCGTTCCTCTCCGCCGACCTCCCGGGCGCGAAGCTCGTCGTCGGCGACGGACCCGCCCGGGCGTCGCTCGAGAAGCGGTATCCCGGCGTCATCTGGGCGGGGTATCAGTTCGGGGAGGATCTCGCCCGGCACATCGGCGCGGCGGACGTCTTCGTCTTCCCGTCCCGCACCGATACCTTCGGCGTCGTCATGCTCGAGGCGATGGCGTGCGGTCTGCCCGTCGCGGCGTATCCCGTCCCCGGCCCGCGCGACGTGATCAAGCCGGGGGTCAGCGGCGCGATCGACGAGGATCTCGCCGTCGCCTGCCGCGCGGCGTTGCAGGTCGACCGCGACGCCGCCCGGCAGTACGCCCTCGGCTTCACCTGGAAACGTTGCGCGACGATGTTCCTCGACAATCTCGCCCCGATCCGACGTCCCGCCGCGGCCTGACGATCAGCGTCGCGTGAGTTCGGCGAAGAGCTCCGTCCGCAGGTCCGCCGACGACTCGCCGATCGGGAGGTCGAGGTCGTCCTGTTCGTCGACGGGCGCCTTTCCGACGCCGTCCCACGTCAGCGGGCGGATGATGCTGACGCGTCCCTCGAAGTCCTCGACGAGGGCGGTGCAGTTCTCGATCCAGTCGCCGCAGTTGTAGTAGATGAGGTCGTCGTCGGTGGTCTCGATGGCGGGGTGATGGATGTGGCCGCACACGACGCCGTCAAGATCGGCCCGCCGCGCTTCGTCGAGCAGCGTCTTCTCGAACCGGCTGACGAACGTGCAGGCCGACTTCACCTTGAGCTTGAGGAACTGGGCGAGCGACCAGTAGGGCCGGCCGAACCAGCTCCGGACCCGGTTGTAGAGTCGGTTGACGACGAGCAGCCACTCGTACGCCCACGCCCCGATCGCGGACAGCAGCCGCGAGTGCTTGATGACGAGGTCGTACTGGTCCCCGTGGGTGATCAGCAGCCGCCGCCCGTCGGCGAGATCGTGCACGTCCTGAAGCCGCAGCGTGATGCCGCCGAAATCGACGCCTTCGTACTGCCGCAGCCCTTCGTCGTGGTTGCCGGGGATGTAGACGATTTCCACGCCGTTCTTCGACATCTTCAGCAGTCGGCGCAGCACGTCGTTGTGCGCCCGCGGCCAGAACACCTTGTTGGACATCCGCCAGAAGTCGACGATGTCGCCGACGAGGTAGAGCTTCTCGCAACGGACCTGCTTCAGAAACCGCGCGAGCGCTTCCGCCCGGGCTCCTCGACTGCCAAGGTGGACGTCGCTGATGAAGATGGTCCGGTATCGGCGCTTCCCGCTCGAGGTGGGATTCATGGCGTCAGCCTTCGGTCGGCGGTTCGGGGCATCGAACCTGAAGTCTTTCATATCCTTGCATTCGGATCGGTCCGACGCCACCGCGGATCGCAGCGGATCACACAAAGATTGCGCTCAGACCGCTCCGGACAGTCCTGACGCTCACGCCGCGGGATCGAAGATGACCTCGGCCACCCGCACTTCGAACTCGTGCACCCGCGTCGCATACAAGAAACGCAGTTCGACGCCCCTCGCCTCCAGCCGAGCCTGCTCCGCCGGACTGATCACCACGAAGGTCCCGGCCGGAATCGGCGCGCGATAGAGCGTGGGAACCCATCGCACCCGCGCGGCGTTCGGGGCGTCGCGCTCGACCCCCCACAGGATCTCCGGTCGCGTATCCACGATCTGATTCGACCACACCTCGAAACCGTCGAATCGTCCGACCTGCGCACCGAGCACCTGCGCAATCACCGAACCCGCCGCCTCGCCGCTCTCGTCCGGACGATGCGGCGCGAGCAGCAGGCCCGCGGTCAGCACCGCGGCCCAGCCCCAGCCGCCCAGCGGCAGCAAGACCCGGGCGATCCGGCGCCGGCGGTCCGTGAAACCCGCTTCGCCCGACGCCCCGACCGCCACGTACCCGACCACCACCGGCAGCAGCACCAGACCCGGCGACGCATACCGTGCATTCACCACGCCCGCGAACAACAGGATCAGCACGCCCCACACCGCACCCGCCGCCGCGATCCAGCCCGCCCCGTGCACGCCCGACACGCCCGTCGCCCGCTCCCGCGCGGCGTCGCGTCCCCACGGGAACACCAGCGCCATCGCCATCGGCATCGCCGTCCCGATCACCTCCGGCACGAATGACAGCCGCCGTCCCCACGTCCCGGCGCCCCACGTGAAGTCTCCGACCCCTTGCGCAACGAGCGGCGCGGCGGGATTCGCCATCGTCGCGCTCATCCACGCCATGTAGCCGAAAATCGCGCCCGCGAACGCCGCGCTGCTGAGACCAATCGCCAGCGGTCGCCGCCAGCCGCCGATGAGCATCGCGGCGAACAGCGTCGCCCCGATGAAGGGCGCCCCGGCCGGTCCCTTGGCGAGGACGGCGATCGACAGACCGAGAGCCGCACATCCCCAGGTGAGCATCGTCCGATCGCGTCGGATCGCGGCGTCGATCAGCGCGAAGCACGCGAGCTGCACGCCGAGGTGATTCAGCGGTTCGATTTCCGCGGTGCGGGCGGCGAAGACGAGTCGGGGCGTCAGGGCCTGGGCGAGTCCGATCGTCCACGCGCCGCGGACGCCCATCCACCGCCATCCGAAGCCCGCCGCGACAATCGCCATCAGCGCCGCCGCGACCACGGACGCCAGCCGCGCCGCCCACGCCTCCTGGCCGAACAGCGCGGACATGCCGGCGATCGCCCACGGCATGCCGGGCGGCTTCCGGACGTAGACCGCGCCGAACATCTGCGTCGGCAGCCACTGTCCGGTCTCGAGCATGGTCCAGCCGGGGATGGTCCGGTGGCCCTCGGTGGCGGTGAGTCCGTGGTCGAAGATGAACGGCAGCGTCACGAGCACGCTGACCGCCGCCGCGATCACGACGGCGCTCACGCCGGCGGCGATGCGTCTATTCGTCATGGTCAGCCGGCTGCGAAGCGGGCGGCGGGGCGTCGTCCGGCGTCGACCGTTCGGCGTCGGCGGGGTAGGGGATCGCGACGCCGCGACGGAAGCCGTCCTCGATCTCATCCGCCCACTCCACGAGGTACGTGAGCAGACGAGAGTCCTTGCCGGGTTCGTGTCGGTACCGCGCCGCCTCCTCGTACGCGGTCTCGAAGCTCTGGCCGTCCACGAGCCGTCGATACATCATGACCACGCCGCCCGTCCGCTGCGCGCCCGCCGCGCAATGCACGAGCACCGGCTGCGCCTCGGGATCGGTCATCACCCGCAACGCGTCGACGTAGCGGTTGGGATCGCCGCTGCCGTCGCCGACGAGCCCGAACACGTGGCGGGTCACGCCGAGCTCCTCGCACACCGCCTGTTCGCGGGCGAACTCGGGTTCGCTCGGGCTCCACGCCCCGAGGTCGATCACGGTGCGGATCTCGTGCTCCTCGATCACGTGACGCAACATCCGCTCCGTCAGTTCGCCGGAGCGGAACACCCGGCCCTCGGCGACCACGCCGAAGTTCTTCGGGAACAACTGCTCGCGCACCACCTTGTGCCAGAACACCCCGCCGCCCACGCCGATCGCAATGAGAACAACGATCACGAGCGGCGTCTTCGAGCCCTTCGGCGCGCGAGCGGCGGGCGTTCCGGCGGCGTCGGTCGTCCTGGTCTTCTCGTCCGTGGTCGTCATTCGATCGTTCTTTCCGAATCAGAGTCCGTTCCGGAGTCGTCCCGCGTCGCGGCCCATCGAGCGGGATTGGGGGGTCGCATCGGCCACGACGCGATCCCCGCGAGCATCATCACCGAAAGCATCTTCGTCTGCAGGGTATACGTCTCGAACCACATGCCGACCAGCCAGCCCAGGGCGACGACCCAGTTCGCCGCCGCGTACAGGTGATCCCGCCGATCCCGCCAGGTCCGCGCCGTCATGATCGTCAGCACCGCGGCCAGCAGGCCGAGGCCGACGAGTCCCTGGGTCGCGGCGGTATGGAGCGGGGTCGAGTGCGCCTGGTCGCGCGACAGGTAGGACGCCCGCTGGGGCGTCCGCGCCACCGCCTCCTGGTAGGACGGCAAGGTCGCGATCGTGTCGCGGAACGAGCCGACGCCTCCGCCCGCGATCGGATCCTGCCGGAAGATCTCGCCCGCCCACCGCCACATGCCGATCCGAAGACCGATGTCCGTCGCGTACGCCTCGTCCGTCCATGCCGCGCTCGCCTGATCGACCGCCAGCGTCACCCGCTTCGTCACCGCCCCCCCGAACACCGGCCACAGCGCGGCGACGCCGAGAACGCCTGCGATCGCGACGATGATCACGTCCCGACGCACCGCGGGCGCCCGCCACGCCATGCCGATGAGTCCGATCGGCAACGCGATCAGGGCGGCCAGCCACGGCCCGCGGCTCCCGGTCGCCAGCAGACCGGCCAGCGCGAGCGCGGCGCCGACGACCGAGACGATCCGCATCCACCGCCGTCCCGTCAGCGCGCCGCCCGCGTGCCACGTCAGGGCCGCCAGACACAGTCCGCCCTGTTGAATCGGGTGGATCATTCCGCCCAGGCGCACGCTGCTCTCCGCCTCGATCCAGCCGAGCCCCTGCGCGAGCTGCGCCCCGTGGCTCAGGGCGACGCCGGCGAGGAACCCCGCGATCAGGTGCGGGGCCCGGTCGATCACCGGCCACAACGCCAGCGTCAGCCCCGTCACCCGCAGCGTTCCGAACGACTCCAGGCCCTCCCCGGCGTCGCACGACCACAGCATGCTCAGCGACTGCCACGCCGCCCAGGCGATCAGCAGCCACACCAGCGGATCACGCAGCAACGCCGGGTACGTCCGCCACGTGGTGGGGAGGCGAATCACGGCGTACAGCACCAGCAGCGGAAACAGAATGGCGTACGGCGCGGTGGAGAACGGCATGCTCGCCAACGTGATCATGCCGAGCGCCGCGTGCGCTTCGTGACCGATCGGATCACGCCGGCGGGCGTAGTCGAGACGCACGATCGTCGCCTCGCGGGTGCGCGGCGGCGGCCACGCGGTCGGTTTCTCGACCGGACGGAACAGCTTCACCCGTCGCTCCGTTCGCCCGCATCCGAGGTCGACGTCTCATCAAGCTTCGCCCGCTGTTGCAGGAGAAACAGGTGTTTCAGCAGCACCGCGGACGCCATCCCGCCCGCCGCGATCACGCCGCGGGCGCCGTCCAGGATCCCCCGCCGCAGCACGAGCTGCTTGAACAGCGTCGCCGGCGGATTGATCACGATGTTGATCAGCCGCCCGCCCCGCACGTCCGATCGCGCGGCGAGTTCGGCGTATCCGATGTTGCGTTGACAGAAGTCGCGCAGGTTCGCCCAGGAGTCATGCCGCAGGTCGCCGCGCAGTCGTCCGGTCTTTCCCTCGACCTCGAGTCGTTCGTGCACGCGGCTCCACTTCGGGTCGTTCTCGCCCGCGCCGGCGACCCGGTACGCACCGCGACGAACGAGACGCATCCGCCATTCCGGCTGAAACGTGTGGTGGAGCCAGCCGCCGAGGAACCACACTTTGCGGTTGACTTCATATCCGTCGACGCCGCCCGCATCGGATTCAACGACGCGACGGATGTCGGCGACGAGTTCGGGCTCGGGGGCCTCATCCGAGTCGAGCAGCAGGATCCACGCGCAGTCGTCGCAACGCGACATGGCGTAGCGTTTCTGGCTGGCGTGGTTGTCCCAGTCGCGATGCTCCACGTCCGCGCCGTAGGCGCGGCAGCGTTCGATGGTGCCGTCGGTCGAACCGGAGTCCACCACGATGATGCGCCGGGCGAGCGTCTGCACCGATTGCAGCGTGCGTTCGATGGTGCGCATGTTGTCTTTCGTGCAGATGACCGCCGCGAGATCGACGGGCGTTTCGCGCGGCGACGCCGGCTGGCGTTTCGACACGTCGGAGACGACCGGATCTGCGTGCATGCCCGTCCTGGGAGTGTCATCCGCCCGAGCCGCCCCGCAGCGGCTCGTCGTGGGTTCAGCGGCGATGCGGCCATCGTAGCCCCGGCCGTCGCCCCCCTCCAGCCGGAGTCGGGTTAGGATGCAGCCGTGATCCGGGAATCGCTGACCGTCACCGCGTTGCTCATCGCCTCGAGCCTCGGCTTCGCGGCGTACCTGATGCTGAAGCCCACGGTGCTGCGCTGGATGCGAAAGCACCCTCGGCGCCGCAAACTCGCCTTCATCGTCCAGGTCTTCGTCCCGCTGATACTTGCGCTCGCGTTGAGCAAGATGGAGTTTCGTGAACTCCATGATTAGACATCGCCGGTGAGCGGGTGGACGGCGCTCGTCTTTCTTCTCGGCCCGCTGTTCATTCTGTCGGTCGGACTGCAATGGGCGGTCGAGGATGACGCGGACGATCAGTCCGACCGTCTGGACGTTCTGCGCGACAAGGTGCGGACGCTCGAGAAGATCGAAGACGCGACCGTCGAGCGACTGCAGGCGTCCTACGAAGCCACGTATCCGCAGTGGGAGCGAATTCGAACGGCCGAGCGTCCGATCTCGTCGGTCGATCGTCTGGCAGAGATCCTGGCGATTCGGAACGTCGTCGCCGGTCTCATGCTCGACATCCCCAAACGCCTCGACGGCTACCGGCCGTTCCTCAGGTCCGGGGGCGTCATGCGGGTGGCGTACTTCGAGCCGGTCGCCGGCTTCCTCGTTCCCGTCGCGTCGGTGGCGGGCGGGCTCGCTAATCAGGTGAGCGTGGGCGAGCATGACCCCCGCTTCTCAGTGGAGGACCCCGATAATCCCGGGTCGCTCGCGGCGTGGTGCGCGTGGCACGCCAGGGGCGATCGAAACCCGGCCATTATCTCCGACACGCGGGCATATGTGCAGGCGCCCCGAGCCCCGGATGACCCTCCCTTTGCGTTTTTCTCCAAGCGTCAGGCCGGGAAGGTCCGATCAATCCTAGGATACTCGTGCGGCATGGGACCGCTGTCGGTGCGTCCGACGCCGGTTATCATGCTCGACATTGACATCGCCGAGTACTTTCTCGAAAGTGATCTCAGCGCCTATGCGCTGCGGAAGATCCTCCACCACTTTGCTCACCACCTCGCGTATCAGAGCGACATGCTCAAGCTCCTGGAAGGCGAGATTTCCTGAGGCCCCCCGTGACCGTCGCCGGCTTTCTGCTTTCGCAAGAGAACATCCTCGCCGCTCAGCATGACGCCCAGCGCTGGGACGTCGCGCGCGGAGAGAGCGAGACGGAGCCGTCGATCACGGCGGTCCTCGACCGTTTCGAATGTGAGGAGTTGCGTCAGCGACGGGTCAGCCGACAACTGGCGCCCAGTCTGAGACTTCTCTTTGAGACGCCCATGCGCGGGCTGATGGCGATCTTCCATTTCGCGCCGGAGCCAGGCTACGCCCCGACGCTCGTCGACCCGATGACCGAAGCTGAAGCCAGCCGGCGCCGTCTCGTCCGCATGCTGGACGACGACATCGAACGCGCGAAAGCGTGTCGATCGGCGTCGCGGTCCGACGCCGATCTTGATGGGATGACGGACGAGGAGTTCGCCATCTGGATGGCGACGCTCAGCGAGCTTCGACGCGTGGTTGTCCATACGCGTCCGGATCAGATCAGACGAGGCATCACACGGGCGGAGTCGTCGCGAGACGACCGGGAGTAGCGTCCGGCGTGTCAACCCTGTCATGAACGCCGATCCGCCTCCCTACGCTGTCGCCTGTCTCAAGGCGGCGGGTGCGCGCAGCGTCTGGCGGGTGGAGCGACCAGGCGAACCGCCGCGGACGATCAAGACCTGGCCGCGCGCCGGTTTGATCCGGCTGAAACACCTCGTCGGACGCTCGCAACCCCATCGACATCGCGCCGCCGCCGCGCGGCTCGATCAGGCCGGCGTGCACACGCCCCGGATCCACGCCCTCCGCATCGGCGCGCCGCCTCGCGATCATCTGTTCGAACTGGAGCTCGAGTTCATCGACGGCGTTCCGGCCGATGACGCCCTGACCTCGCCGCGTCTCACCGACGACCAGCGGCAAGCCGGCGCCGCCGCGATCGGCGATCTCGTCGCCGCGCTGATCCGCGCCGATCTGTTCAACCGTGATCTGAAGCTGTCGAATCTCGTCCTCGAGTTCGACGTCGCCGACGACCCGCCCCGCGTGTGGCTGATCGATCCGGTCGGCGTGCGCACGCTGCGTGATCCGACCCGTGAGACGGCCCGCATGCTCGAACGGCTCGGGGTCGAGCCGCTCGTCCTGAACCTGCCGTTCACGCCGGTGATGACGACGCGTCTGGTGCGTCGGGCCCTGGCGCCCCTGACCCGCGACCAGCGGCGAGCCGCGCTTGCGCTGCTGCGAGCACATCCGCCGCACTGATCCGGTCAATCGAACAACGCTCCGGCTGCCGGTCGGCGACCTCATGTTCAAGCAGGAATGGTTGTGCGCAGACGAGGGACTCCGCGACGCCGTCCAGCGTGGTCCAGCGTGGATCGGTGGGGCCGAACAGCACCACGGTGGGCGCGCCCAGCGCCGCCGCGATGTGGCGGGGACCGGTGTCGTTCGTGATCAGCAGATCCGCCGTCGCCAGCACGCCCTTCACCCCGCCGAGCGCGACGCCGCGGGCCGCGAGGTCGATCGCGGGCGCCCGCATCGCGTCGATCACCGATTCGCACACGTCCTGCTCGCTCGGCGCGCCGGTGACCACGACCGTCCCGCCCGTCGCCTCGACGAGCGCGTCGGCGACGCGGGCGAATCGCGCGGCGGGCCACCGCTTCATCATCTTGCTCGCCCCGGGCGCGAGCACGATCAGCGGACGATCCGGTTCGCCGCCGAGCAGTTCCGACGCCGCCGACCGCTCCTCGTCCGTCACGTGCAGACGCAACCGGTGGTCCGGCAACGAAGCGTCGAGTGCGAACTCGGCGAGCGCGGCGTAGTACGGCGCGGCGGGGGTGGGAGCCTTCGATTTCGACGGCGGCGTCAGCGCGTGCGTCAGCAGCAGGCCCCGCCCGTCGCGCCGATACCCGATCCGTCGCTTCGCTCGCGCCCGAAAGGCGGTCCACGCGCTGCGAACGCTGTTCGGCAGCAGCAGCACCGCATCCGGATCGAACGCCCGCAGGGTGCGGGCGCCGACGCCCGGGCCGCGCACGCCCTTGAGGTTCACTTCACGCACTTCGTCGAACGGACCGCCCGCCAGCAGGGCCGCCTGTCCGGGGCGCACGATCGCGAGCAGCGTCGCGTCCGGGCGGAGGGTGCGGAGCGCGGCGTAGACGGGCGTCGCCATCACGAGGTCGCCCACCCACGAGGGGCACAGGACGGCGATGCGCGCGCTGTCGACGGGAATCGGCGGCGTGCTCATGCGCGTTTCCACGCGTCGGCGGGGTCGTCGTCGTCGAGACCCGGCGGTTCGCCCCAGAGCGATCGACCGTCGTACTTGTGCTCATGCCAGGCGTTGGTGAGACGTCGAAGCTCCGCCGCGAACCCGACCGCCGCGAGCCGGCTGACATTGAGTTCGACGGTGATGGAGTTGCGATCGTGTTCGAGGGCGAGGAGTCTGACGCCGGTGCGTTCGGCGACGCCGTGGGCGGTCGCGATGACGAGGTTGCGGACGCCTTCGTCATCGAGCGGCGTTCCCTCGAGCGCGCGCAGCGTCACGCGGCTGGAGGTCGGGGCGCTCATCCGCGTCCGTCCAGCAGGATCACCGTCGCCGTGGCGAGCTGGAGCAGGATCGCGCCGAGCATCCACTTCGTGAAGACATCGACGCTGTTCACCTGCAGCAGGCCGAGCATCGCCACGAGCAGGACGAGCAGTTGGAGGGCGACGGCGGCCATACGGAGGGGCGTGAAGTCGCGTTTGTGGGCCCGCTCCTGCCGGAGGTCCTCGCCGAGTTCGATCACCGTATGACGGACGCGATCGATCGCCTTCGCGACGGGGTCCGCCTCGGGGAAGCCCGGGGTCGGGTCCGCCGGCGACGCCGCAGCGGACGCAGACGGCGCGGTCGTCGGCGCGGGCGGCGCCGGCGCGGCGGGCGACGATTCGGGCGGGTCGGCCGGGCGGAGCGGTCGGGCCGGCGACGCCTGGAGGATCGCGTCGACCGCTTCGGAGAAGGTCATGGTCTGGACGGTCGGACGCGCGCCGTTGAGTTCGGCGGGATCGGCGCGATTCCCGAGGAGGACGGTGCGGCAGCCGGCCGAGCGTCCCGCCGCGATGTCGCGGGCCTGGTCGCCCACCATCCAGCTCTGTCCGAGGTCGAGTCCGAGGTCGCGGGCCGCGTGCAGGAGCATGCCGGGCTGCGGTTTCCGCCACGGGTGTTCGCGCCGATAGGACTCGACTTCGCCCTCCGGGTGGAACGGGCAGTAATAGAAACGTTCGATGAGCGGTTCGCCGCTGGCCGTCTCGCCGAGGAGTTGGGCGATCCGCTGGTGGACGGCGTCGACGTCCGCTTCCGTGTACCGGCCGCGGGCCACGCCGCCCTGATTCGTGACGACGACGAGGCGATAGCCGGCTTCGCGAAGGGCGAGCAGTCCGGGCGAGACCCCGTCCAGAAGACGAACGGCGGCAGGATCGCCGAGATCGCCGTCGTTGGCGATGAGGGTGTTGTCGCGATCAAGGAAAACGGCGGGAGCCATGCGCGATGAGGATACGTCGTGGACGCGCGGCTGCCAACGGCAAGGAGCCGCTCAGCGGGCCGACTTTCGCTGCTCATCCCCGAAACAGGTGCGCACGGCGCGGGCCGCGTCGACGAGCGGATCGTCCGGCGGGACGAGCCGTTGCTTGTTCGCGGCGAACGTGAGATCGACATCGCCGAGTCGGCCGTCCTGCATGACGACCATGCGGCTCACGCCGCCCCCCATCAGGAGTTGGACGGCGTGGAAACCGAACTGGGTGGCGAGGACGCGGTCGGTGGCGCGAGGCTGACCGCCCCGCTGGATGTGGCCGAGCGTCGCGTGTCGGGTCTCGATACCGGTGCGTTCGCCGATCTCATGGGCGACGACGGCGCCGACGCCGCCGAGCCGGATGGGGTCGGGGCTGGAGGGATCGACGCGGGCGACGACCTGGTCGCCGCCCCGTTCGGTCGCGCCTTCGGCGCAGACCACGATGGAGAAGCCCCGCCCGCGGTGCATGCGGCTTTCGACGAATCGGCAGACGATGTCGAGGTCGAAGGGGATCTCGGGAATGAGGATGACGTCGGAGCCGGAGGCGACGCCGGAGTGGAGGGCGATCCAACCCGCGTTGCGTCCCATGACTTCGCAGACCATCACGCGGTGGTGGCTCATCGCGGTGGTGTGGAGTCGGTCGAGGGCGTCGGTGGCGGTGGCGACGGCGGTGATGAAGCCGAAGGTGATGTCGGTGCCGACGAGGTCGTTGTCAATGGTCTTGGGAACGCCGATGCAGTTGACGCCCTTCTCGACGAACTTCGCCGCGACGCTCATGGTGCCGTCGCCGCCGATGACGAACAGGGCGTCGATCTCATGCTGGCGGAGGTTCTCGATGCAGCGGTCGGTGACGTCGGCGAAGATGGGATCGCCGTTGTCGTCGCGTCCGACCCGCCAGCGGGACGGGTTGCAGCGGTTGTTCGTGCCCAGGATCGTGCCGCCGGTCGACAGAATGCCGGACACGTGCATGCTCGTGAGTTCGGAGACGCGGTCTTCGATCAGACCCTGGAAGCCGTCCTCGATGCCGAAGACGCGGATCCCGTGGCGATAGATCGCGGTCTTGGTGATCGCGCGGATCACTGCATTGAGACCGGGGCAGTCGCCGCCGCCCGTGAGCACGCCGATTCGCTTGATCTCTGCCATGCGTGGTGAATCCGTTCCTCTCGGGTCCGGTCGGCGCCCGGAGGACAGCGGGGCCGACGTGAGCGGCAGCATACTCCGGCCGCGGGAGAATCGTCGGCGGGGATGGAGTATCCTGCTCCGACGTCATCTACTTCGACCCGACGCCGTCCCTGACTGGAGTGCTTCCCCGTGTCCGATCCCGTCGCCCCCGCCGCCCCCGCCGCCGATGAAAGCGTGCTCGTTCAGGCGAGGCGGGAGAAGCTGCGTCGATGGCGGGAGGAGTTCGGCGTCGAACCGTACGGTCACCGGGTGGACGGCATCGTCCCGCTGGCCGAGGCGCGAGGTCGGTTTGATCAGGCCGCCCACGACGCCCGGGCCGAAGCCGAAGCCGCGCACAAGGCGGATCCTGACGGCGCGCCGCTTCCCGACGATCCGCGTCCCGTCGCCCTCGTGGCGGGCCGGGTGATCCAGCACCGCGACATGGGCAAGCTCGTCTTCATGGTCCTCCGCGATCACACCGGGGACCTCCAGATCAGCCTTTCCCGCGACGATCTGCCCAACACCGACTTCCGCATCGGGAAGAAGCTCGATTACGGCGACATCGTGGTCGCCGAAGGCCCGGTCGGCATGACCCGGAAGGGCGAGATCTGCATTTGGGCGAACCGCCTCGAAGTGCACGCCAAGTCGCTCGCCCCGCCGCCGGAGAAGTTCCACGGGCTCGCCGACGCGGAGCTGCGCTACCGCCAGCGCTACGTCGACATGTACGACAATCCCGAGACGATGCGCGTCATGCAGCAACGGTCGCGCCTCGTGAGCCGCATGCGCCGGTTCATGGACAAACGCGATTTCCTGGAAGTCGAAACGCCGATGATGCAGCCCGTCGCCGGCGGCGCGGCGGCGCGTCCGTTCGTCACGCACCACAACACGCTCGACATGCAGCTCTTCCTCCGCATCGCGCCGGAGCTCTACCTCAAGCGCCTCCTCGTCGGCGGCATGCCCCGCGTCTACGAAATCAACCGCAACTTCCGCAACGAAGGCGTCTCCCGGCGACACAATCCCGAGTTCACCATGATGGAGGTCTACGAGGCCTTCGGCGACTGCGAGTCCATGCTCGAACTCACCGAGTCGCTCATCCACGAACTCGCGGCGGACGTCGCCGGCGACGCCGACGACCCGCAACTCCCCTTCGGCGACGATCTCGCCGTCTCCTACCGTCGACCCTTCGAACGCGTCGCCTACGGCGATCTCGTGGAGCGTCACGCCGGGGTCTCGATGTTCGATGAAGCCGCGGTCCGGACGAAGGCGAAGGCCGCCCACATCGAGAACGCGGACACGCTCGACCACTGGCTCCTCGTCAACGAACTCTTCGAACGCTACGGCGAGCCGGGGATCGATCCCGCGCGGCCGACCTTCGTGACCGACTTCCCCGCCGCGATCTCACCCCTCACCCGCCCGCATCGCGACAACCCCGCCCTGAGCCACCGGTGGGAGTTGTTCATCGCGGGGATGGAGCTGGCGAACTCGTACACGGAGCTGAACGACCCGGATGTCCAGCTCGAGAAGTTCACCGCCCAGCTGACCGGCGAGGACGACGAGCAGTCGACGTTCCGCACGCTCGATCACGACTTCATCAACGCCCTGCGGGTCGGCATGCCGCCCGCCGGGGGGCTGGGGGTCGGGATCGACCGCGTGATCATGCTGCTGACGAACTCCACGTCGATCCGCGACGTGATCCTCTTCCCGCTGCTCCGCGGGGAGAGCGGGGGCGATACGCCGCCCGCCGACGAGACGGAATAGGATGAGCGGCCGGGGGTCGGTGAGCGGGGCGGCGCCCCGCGTGTCCGCTTTCGACCGACCCGGGACGCGTCGCGTCGCCGTCTGAACGGTACCACTCTGTCGGCGGCGCTCGGTCGGGACCGCCGGTCGACCCCCGCGTCTGCGATTTCCGTGTTGTCCCTTCCAGGAGACCCTCGCCCATGTGGACCTCTGCCCCCACGCCCCGGTTTCTTCGTCGTCTGACCCCGCTCGCCCTCGCGGCGGGTCTGTCGGTCGCCCTCTTTCCCGCCGCGTCGACCGTGTTCGCTCAGGACGTCGCCGAGGCGCCGGCGAAGGCCGCCGCCGCGTGGACGCTGGAGGACGAGTTCTGGTACACGCTGGAGATCGCCGGCGCCCGCACCGGCTACATGCACGTGCGCTCCGAGACGGACGGTTCGGACATCCGGACCTCGACCACCACGCGAATCAAGATCGATCGCGGTCCGGCGAGCGTCGAGATCGTGATGTCGAGCGAGTCGATCGAGGCGGTGGACGGCGGGATGAAGACGTGCACGATGAGTCAGGACATGGGTCAGCAGCCCGTGCGTACGACCTATGTCTTCACGGACGGCGAGGTCGAGATGACGACGCGTCAGGGCGGTCGTGTGATCACGAAGTCGCTGCCGCTGCCGGCGGGCGACTGGATGACGCCGAACCAGGCCGCCGCGTACTTCGCGGAGCAGGCGAAGCAGGGGGCGGACAAGATCAGTTATCGCGCGTTGATGCCGGAGGCCGGTCTCGAGCCGGTCGAGGTGACGCACGTGCGGATGGACACGGGCGAGCGGAAGGTCGGCGAGCGATCGATCCCGGTGACGATCTGGAAGTCGACGAACACGATGATCCCCGTCCCGTCGACCGATGCGTACGATGCGGACGGCGTCCTCGTGCATCAGGAAATGATGATGGCGGGTCTGGGTCGGATGGTGACGTCGCAGGCGACGAGAGAGCTGGCCCTCGCGGAAGTCGACGCCGCCCCGGAACTGCTGTTCAGCACGTTCATCACGCCGAGCCGGCCGATCGACGACGTGATGCGGGCCACGGACGCGGTGTTCACGCTCCGCGTCAACGAGGGCGAGATGCCGGAGCTGCCGTCCACCGGCGCCCAGACCTTCACCAAGAACCCCGACGGCACGGCGACGCTGACCGTCAACACGCTTGAGCCGCTGCCCGCCGCCTCGGAGGAGCAGGTCGACGAGCGCTACCTCGATTCGTCGACGTACTGCGATCTTGACGACCCGATGCTGAAGAAGCTCGCGGCCCGGGCGGTGAAGTCCGCCGACGAGAACGACGACATGGCCCGCGCCGAAGCGATCCGCGCGTTCGTGTTCCGCTACATCACCGCGAAGGGGTACGCGACGGCGTTCGCCACCGCCTCGGAGACGGCCCGCACGCGTTCGGGCGACTGCTCCGAACACGGCGTGCTCACCTGTGCGCTGCTTCGCGCCAACGGGATTCCCGCCCGGGTGGCCTCCGGGCTCGTCTACGCGGACGGGCTCACGGGCGGCAAGCCGATCTTCGGCTGGCACATGTGGACGCAGGCCCTCGTCGACGGCGCCTGGATCGATCTCGATGCGACGCTGCCCGTTCGCTACAACGCGGGCCATGTGCTCACCGGCGTCGCCGCGCTGGAAGACGGCACGTCGATCGATCGCGACATGGCCAACATCCTCATGCTGATGGGCAACCTCGAGGTGGATGTCGTCGAGGTGGGTCACCGGAAGAAGGGCGAAGCGCGGACGCCCGCCCGCTGATCCCCGGCCGTCCGCTGCGGTATCCTGACCGACATGACCGATCGACGCCTTGAACCGCCCGTCCTCCCCGCCCGTCCCGCCGACGGACACAAGGGAACGTTCGGAACGGTCGGCGTCATCGGCGGTCAGGCCGCGCCGCCGGTCGTGATGATCGGCGGCGCGGCGATGACCGCTCTCGCCGCACTCCGCGTCGGGGCGGGTCTCGCGAAGCTCGCGGCGCCGCAGCCGGTGCTGCTCGCCGGACTCGCCGCCGCCCTCCCCGTCACCGGGCTCGCCCTCCCCGTGGACAACGCGGGTCGACTCCTGGCGAGTCGCGCGGCGGCGATCATCGACGATCATCTCAACGACGCCGATTGTCTCGCGATCGGACCCGCATGGGGCGCGGGCGAAGCGCAGCAACAGATTCTCGAACGACTGATCTCGCGCGATGAGACGCCGATGGTCCTCGACGCCGACGCGCTCAACACGCTGGCGCAGATGCGCGAGTTCTCACGCGGGCTGCACGCCCCGGTCGTCCTCACGCCCCATCCCGGCGAGTACCGGCGGCTCGTGGCGAACCTCGGGCTCGATGACGTCGATCCCACGGATCCGGAGCGACGCGAGCACGCGGCGGTGCAGTTGGCGCAACGGGTCGGGGCGGTGGTGGTGCTGAAGGGGGCGGGGACGATCGTGACGGACGGGCTGCGGGTGTTCGTGAGTTCATCCGGGAACGCCGCGCTCGCGACCGGCGGCTCGGGCGATGTGCTGACGGGGATGATCGCGGGTCTGATCGCGCAGTTCGCGCCGTCGGGGCTGGAGCAGCTCGCGGCGAGCCGGCGGCCGGGCGGGGGGAGCGTCCCGGGGCGGCTGGACCTGTTCGAGTGCGCCGCGGCGGCGGTGCATCTCCACGGGGTCGCGGCGGATCTCTGGGCGGAATCGCACGGCGACGCGGGCCTGCTCGCGACCGATCTGCTGGAACGGATTCCCGAAGCGCGTCGCGTGTGCGCGCCCGCGGGACGCGATCGCGGTTGAACGATCATGATCGGGCGCGAGATCCGGTTGCGGAAAGGCCGGGCGGCGGGTATCACCATGATTTGCCCCATTCGGTCGCGTCGATTCGAAGCGATCGTCCGGGCGACGTTCCCTCGAATCACCTCACGAGGCGTGCATGACTCAGGCGACCCAGCTGGAAATTCGCGGCATTCAGCCGAACACCTTCATCGAAGGCGTCTTCGGTCTGATGAACCCGCAACTCGGAACGACGCGTGCGGGCAAGCCGTTCCTCAAGTGCATCCTCCGTGACGCGACCGGCGAGATGACCGCCCGCTGCTGGAGCTACACCGAGGAGCAGATGCCGGAGCTGTACAACGCCGGCTTCGTCCTCGTGTCCGGTCACACGCAGACCTACAACGACCAGGTCCAGCTCATCATCGAGCAGATCAAGGCGGTCGAGGTCAGCCCCGAGGATCTGGCGCGGCTGCTGCCGTCGACGAATCGCGACATCAACGAGATGTTCGCCGAGACACGCCAGTTGCTCGACACGCTCGATCATCCGGCGATGAAGGCCCTCGCGACAGCGTATCTCGAAGACGGGACGCTGATGGAGAACTTCCGGCAGGCGCCCGCCGCGGTGTCGATGCACCACGCGTGGATCGGCGGTCTGCTCGAACACACGCTGCAGCTCATGCATCTGGCGGATCGCATGCTGCCGCTCTACCCGCAGCTCAACCGCGACATCGTCCTCATGGGGCTCTTCCTGCACGACCTCGGCAAGACGTTCGAACTCAGCTGGAACCAGGGTTTCGAGTACACCGCCGACGGCAACCTGATCGGTCACATCGTGCGAGGCACGATCCTGCTGCAGGTGAAGGCGGCGGTGGCGGCGCGGCAGTCGGGCGAGAAACTCCCCGGTGACACGCTCCGCGTGCTGCAGCACATCATCCTGTCGCACCACACCGAGCCCGAGTACGGCGCGGCGAAACGGCCGTCGACCCCCGAGGCGATCTTCGTCGCCATGCTCGATAATCTCGACGCCAAGACCACCATGGCCCTCAGCCACGCCCGGCCCGAGGAGCCCGTCGCGGGCGACAATCGCGCGTTCACCGAGAAGATCTGGGCGCTCGACACCCGCCTCTTCCGACCCGATCCCCTCGCCGACGCCGGCGACCACGCCGCCGGGGCCTGACCCGGCCCTTCGCGTCCGGCATGTCGAATTCGCCTTGACCGACCCGCCGGGAATAGCATGGTGTCGTTGAACGTTCGTTCAACGACGTGTCATGACGTTCAACGAAGCCTGTCCATGCAGGCCGACGCGGGTCGGAAGGGGCCGTGGTCGGTCGGGAGAGACGCCTTGACGACATCCGCTCCAGTGATCGAAACCGTGCGCTCGACGTCGCCCCGCGTCCTCGTCGGCATCCCCGTCTACAACGAGGAGCGGTACGTCGAGAAGGTGCTGGCCGAAGTCGGCCGGTACGCCGACGAGGTCCTCGTCATCGACGACGGCTCGACCGACGCGACGCCGATGCTGCTGGCGCAGCAGAAGGTGGAAGTGATCCGTCACGCCGAGAATCGCGGCTACGGGCGTTCGATGCAGGACATGATCCGCTGGGCGGCGTTCGATGGGTTCGACTGGCTGATCACGATGGACTGCGACGAGCAGCACGAGCCCGCCGCGATCCCCCGGTTCATCGATCGGGTCCGGCAGGACGACGCCGACGTGATCTCGGGCAGCCGCTACCTCGACGCCTCGCTCGCCGAGGACGCGCCGCCGGAGGACCGCCGCGCCATCAACCGCACGATCACGGCCGAGCTCAACGCGCGGCTGGGTCTGTCGCTGACCGACGCCTTCTGCGGCTTCAAGGCGTACCGCGTCGCCGCGTGCGCGCCGATGGAGCTCGATGTCGACGGCTACGACTTCCCCATGCAGTTCTGGGTGCAGTCCGTGGCGAATGATCTTCGGATCGTCGAGACGCCGGTGCGGCTGATCTACAACGATCCGTCCCGGAGCTTCGGCGGGCCGCTGGACAATCCGGAGTCGCGTCTCCGTCACTATCGCGACACGCTGCATCGCGCGTTGATCGAGAACCGCGACCGCCTGCCCGCGGCGGCGCTGGCGGGGCTGGCGCCGTCGGTTCGTGCCACGTGCACGGCGTGACCCGCATGCCGGGTCTCGACGCGGCCGCCGCGAACACCATCCATCTTGATCCGTCCCCCGACGCCTGGCGTCTGCGGGATCCCGAAGGTTCGATCGACGGCGTCGACCTGAGCGAGTTGCGTCGCGCGACCCGAGCCGCGCTCGGCGTCGATCCCGATCGCCGGCTGATTGTCTCCGGACACCAGCCGGTGATGTGGGGGCCGGGGATCGTCGCGAAGTACGCGGCGGCGCACGCCTGCGCCGCCCGACATGACGCCGATGTCCGCCACGTGATCGTCGATCACGTCCCCGTGGACTTTCATCAGCTGACCGCGCCCGTCCTCGACGACACGCGCGGCGTGCGGGCCCGCACGCTGATCTATGCGCCCGCTCCGACGCCGGCCGTCCCCGCCGAACTGCACGAGACGTTCGATCCCGTACGCCCGGAGGCCCTCGCGGCGCCATTCGATTTCATCGAAACGGGCGTCGACCGCTGGCTCGACGCGCTGGCGGATGCGCGCAATGCACCGAACGCAGCGCAGCAGGTGTGGCGGGCGACGGAAGCGTGTCTGCGCGATCATCTGCCGCGAACGGAGGCGATCGCCGGGTCGACGCTTCTGGAGACGCCGGTCGGCGCTGCGCTGCTGCGGGCGATGGCCTCTGATCCGCGGGCGTGCGCCGAGGCGTACAACGCCGCCGCGCGGTCGGTCCCGGCGGCCGGGATTCCGCGGTTGTTGATTCGCGACGATTACGTCGAGCTTCCGGTGTGGCGTCTGCGCGACGATGGGCGACGGATGCGCGCGTACGACAACGATGTCGAGGCGGCGCTGGCGGGGGACGGGCCGCGGCTTCGTCCCCGGGCGTTGCTGCTGACCGCGTTGCTGCGGCTGGCGTGCGCGGACCTGTTCATTCACGGCACGGGGGGCGGCGGGTACGAGGCGGTCGGGGATGCGTGGCTGCGGGCGTGGCTGGGTGTGCGCGGCGTCGGGTATGTCGTCGCGAGTGCAGACGTGCGTCTGCCGTTGCTGGAGGCGGTGGAGGGGATCGCCGACGCGCCGCCGCGCGACCAGGCGATCGTCGCGTGGCGTGATGCGCGTCACGATCCGCCGCGTCACGACGCCGGCATGAGCGACACAAAGCGTGCGCACGTCGAGGCGATTGATGCGCTGCCGCGCGGATCGGCCGAACGCGCGCGGGCGTTCCGGGAGATGCAGGCCTGGCTCGACGACGCAAGGAACGCTGAACGCGAGCGGCTCGCGACGCTGGCGGCGCAGCGACGGGCGGCGGAGCAGCGGGCGTTGATCGAGCCGCTGGCCCGCAGGCGTGACTGGCCGTTCGTGATCGCGGCGCCGGGGGCGCTGGAGGCGATGCACCGGTCGATCGCGGCGGCGTTCTCCTGAGGTGGATCGGCTACGGACGCAGCCCCTTCGACCGCCACATCCGTTCGATTTCGGCGCGGGTGGAGCGGACGGTGAGGACGCCGGCGTCGTCGACGCGTCGGAGGAGGCGGCCGTCGGCGTCATAGATCTGGGTGATCTCGCGGCCGTCGGCGGAGAATGTCGTCTTCAGCTGCCAGCGGTCCTCGCGATCGGGAGCCCGCGACCAGACGTCATGTCGGCGGGGGAGGCGTTTCTGGAGATGGTCGTAGACGTACCACTCGTAGGTGTTCTCGACGACGTCGGGGGTCTTCGGGAGCAGGGCGCCGAGGAGGAAGAGGATCGGCTGGGAGAGGTACGACTGGTCGGGGATGACCCAGTCGCGCGGGGCGTCGCGTCCGAAGGTGTCGGCGGTGCTGGTGATCACGGTGAGCATCAGGCCGCTCCGCACGCCGGTCTCGCCGGTGGTGGCCGAGGCGTCGCCCTGGCGGCGGGTCATGCGGCCGGACCAGAGTTCCTGCAGGCCGTCGAGCGACATCCAGAAGCGTCGCTCGATGCTGATGTAATAGCCGGCCCCGGCGTCCTCGATCGCGCGGCTGAGGAACGTGACGAGGACGCCCGGCTCCCGCTCGTCGGGGGTGAGGCGGTCGACGGGACGGCTCGGATCGACTTCGCCCTTCATCGCCTCGCGGGCTTCGATGGAGAGCCAGGCGATTTCCTTCTCGTCCTCGGCGCGTCCGGAGTCGGCGGGTCGGTAGATGCGGAAGAAGAGGGGCTCGTGGGCGGCGGCGAGGAGCTGGTCGGTGGTGAGGTCGTCGAGGAAGTCCCGTCCGGCCTGCATGGCGGCTTCGGTCTGACTGAGGAGGACGCGTCGGGGGGTGATGTCGAGGGTGGCGAGAGCCGCGCGGAGCGTGGGTTCGAACCGCGGCATGGCGGCGGGTCGGGCGAGGATGCGGAGATCGATGTAGGTCTGGGTCCCGTTGGGGAGGATGGCGCGTCCGTAGACGGTGGGAACGCCGTTGGCGGGTTCGCTTTCGAAGAGGCAGAACCAGCCGGGTTCGGATCCACCGAAGTCGATGGTCTCGGTGCGAAGGTCGCGGATCCGGGCGCCCTGGGCGCGGATGGCGTCGAGGTAGGACTCGCCGATGGAGGCGGCGGTCGATGCGAGATCGGTGATGGGGGCTTCGCGGAGGAGGAGGTGCCAGGTCGGTTCTGCGGCGCCGTCGATGATGCGAAAGACGGGATCGCCGGAGGCGGCGTCGGCCTTGACGCGTGCGTTGAGGGGGAGACGGAGTCGAACGCCGAGGTCGCCGGCGACGAACGGTTCGGTCTGGAGCCGGGCGTCGGCGCCGGCCGGTTCGGGCTGGCCGGCGGTGGTGGAGGCGGCGTCGAGGGCGGCGGCGAGGATGAGGGCCAGGATGAGGCCGGGTGTGGATCGGGGGGGGATGATGGTCACGGGATCGCTCCGGGGAGTGGGTCGGCCGTGGGCGGGGGTCGGCGGGGGGGTGGGGGCGTTGGGGGTACTGTAGTGGCGGCGTGGCGTCGGGGGCGTGCGTGGCTTGGATCGCGGGCCGAAAAATCGGGTC
The DNA here is from genome assembly GCA_965227335.1 of Phycisphaerales bacterium. Lineage (GTDB taxonomy): Bacteria > Planctomycetota > Phycisphaerae > Phycisphaerales > SM1A02 > CBDDFV01. The sequence goes on along the minus strand of CBDDFV010000006.1, from coordinate 373,362 downwards.
TGGCGGGGCTGCGGCGGTTGACAGTGGCGGTGCGGACACTACCATTCCCGATTCCGCTCCACCGACGGTGGGTCTGGTGCAGCGGTGTGTGCGGCCCGTGAGTTGCGGGCGTGCATCGTCTCAATTCGCCGCGATTCGTGTGTGGTGCGAAGCGGTGATCACGAGCGAGTTTCGTCAGATCTGGTCGAGGTCCGGCCGTTTATCAGGGCGGACGGCATCGACGCTGGATACATAAGGCGCTGATCATCCATGAACGCCGGCAGGATTCGCATTCGACTTGAGGCCTACGACCACCAGGCGCTGGATTCTTCCGCCCGCGAGATTGTTGATCACGCGAAGCGGACGGGGGCGCGGGTGGCCGGTCCGGTCCCGCTGCCGACGCGTCGTGAGGTGTACACCGTGAACCGTTCGACCTTTGTCAACAAGAAGTCGCGTGAGCAGTTCGAGATTCGAACGCACAAGCGGATCATTGACATCACGGAGGCGAACGCGCGGACGGTGGAGGCGCTGAATCGTCTGGTTGTTCCCGCCGGCATCTTCGTGAAGATCAAGGCGTAAGAGAGACTTTTGGCGCGGACCGCGAGGCGGCCGCGTTTTTCGTTCCGGCCATGTCGGTTCGCCTGCGGGCGGACGGGACCTCTGGCCCGCACTCGTCCGAGACGCGTTCGTCGGACCCGTTGATCAGGAAGGATCGGACTGATGCCAGTCGCCATGCTTGGCCGCAAGATCGGGATGACCCGGTTCATCCAGGAGGATGGGAAGAACATTCCCGTCACGGTGATCGAATGCGGTCCGTGCGTCGTCACGCAGGTGAAGACGTCGGAGTCGGACGGGTACGCGGCGGTGCAGATTGCGTTCGGGGACGCGAAGCCGCGCCGGACGACGATGCCGATCATCGGACACGATGCGAAGGCGGACGCGGCGCCGAAGCGGGTGCACCGGGAGCTGCGGTTCGAGTCGGACGATGACGCGTCGGCGTACGAGCTGGGTCAGGTGCTGACGGTGGAGCATCTCGCCGAGACGAAGTTCGTGGACGTGTCGGGCGTGAGCAAGGGCAAGGGTTTCCAGGGCGGCATGAAGCGTCACAACTTCCGCGGCAAAGAAGCGAGCCACGGCGTGGAGCGGAAGCACCGTTCGCCGGGTTCGATCGGCGGACATGCGACGAACCTGGGCACGGGTCCGAAGTTGAAGAAGGGCAAGCGGATGGCCGGGCGCATGGGCGCCGTGAACACGACGGTGCGGAGCATCGACGTGGTCAAGGTGGATGCGGATCGGAATCTGCTGCTGGTGAAGGGTCCGGTGCCGGGCCCGAACAAGGGTGATCTGTATATCCGGAGTTCGAAGCGGCTCCAGAAGTCCAAGCAGGGGAGTGCGTGACGCCTGACCCGTGAGGTCGGCCGCCGCGAGGCGGGGCGACCCGGGTGGGACCGGCCGGCAGCGCCGGTGATCGTGAAGGCCGAGAAGCGGCGACGTCGCCGCGAGGAACCACACGGTCGCGACAATTCGCAACGAGACGCCGAGTCAAGATCCCTGCCCGCCCCGTCGTCGGAAGACGGGAAGGGGCCGGAGGGTGAGGCGAGAACGACGGCAGACGCCGTCAGGTGAATGAAGCGATGATTGAAGTACCTGTCTACAACCAGAAGGGCGACCAGGTCGACACGGTTTCGGTTGACGAAGCCGCGCTCGGCGGAGAAGTTCGCCCGGCTCTGCTTAAGCAAGCCTATGTGATGTTCCACGCGAACCGTCGTCAGGGCTCCGCCCGGACGAAGAGTCGCGGGATGGTCGCGGGTTCGACGCGGAAGCTGTACCGGCAGAAGGGCACGGGCAACGCCCGCGTCGGTCCGCGTCGGACGGTCGTCCGCAAGGGCGGCGGCGTGGCGTTCGCGAAGAACAAGACGGGCGAGCAGTACCGCAAGGCGATGCCGAAGAAGATGCGTCGGCTCGCCAATCGCAACGCGTTGCTGGCGAAGCTGGTCGACAACGAGGTGAAGTGCATCGACACGTTGTCGATGGACGCCCCGAAGACGCGGGACTTCAAGTCGGTCCTCGACGCGGTGGGCGTCGACCGCACGTGTCTGGTGGCGCTCCGGTCGGACAACCGCAACGCGGCGTTGTCGGCCCGGAACTGCGAGCACGTGGACACCACGCGGGTCGAGCAGCTCAACGCGTTCGAACTGCTGAACCACCGCTACCTGGTGATTGAGAAGGCCGCCCTCGAAGCGTTTCTTGACGGAAGCGTGTGGGCCAGGAACGAGGAGGCGGCGTAATGGAGCCGACCACGATCATTCGGAAGCCGATCATCACCGAGAAGGCGACGGCCCAGATGGAGGCGAACCGATACGCCTTCGAGATCGACCGCCGGGCGGACAAGCCGGCGGTGAAGCGGGCGGTGGAGAGCCTCTACGGCGTGCGGGTCCTGAGCGTCGCGACGCAGATGCGGAAGGGCAAGCGGCGTCGTTACCGCTACGGCTGGGTCGAGAAGCCCTCCGTCAAGCGGGCGATCGTCAAGGTGCACCCGGACGACAAGATCGACCTGTTCTGAGTTTCACGGACCTCGCGTTTCATTGATGGAAGTCGCGTCCCGGCGGACGCGTTCGGATACACGAAAGAGCCCGATCATGGCCATTCGCGTCTACAAACCCACGACCAACGGCCGGCGCAACGCCTCGGTCAACCTCCACGCCGAGGTGACCAAGAAGACGCCGGAGAAGTCGCTGCTGCGCCCGCTGAAGAAGTCGGGCGGACGCAACAACCAGGGCAAGGTGACGGTGCGGGGTCGCGGCGGCGGCCACAAGCGTCGCTACCGGCTCATCGACTGGCGGCGGAACAAGGACAACGTGCCGGCGAAGGTCGTGGGCGTCGAGTACGACCCCAACCGGAGCTGCCACCTCGCCCTCCTCGAGTACGCCGACGGCGAACGCCGCTATGTCCTCGCCCCCAAGGGGCTGACGGACGGCGACGAGGTGATGAGCTCGAGCGAGTCGATCGAGCCGAAGGTCGGGGCGTGCATGCCCCTCAAGTTCATTCCGACGGGTCTGACCGTCCACTCGATCGAGTTCGAGCCGGGCAAGGGCGCGAAGCTCTGCCGGTCCGCCGGGTCGGGAGCGCGGCTCACGAACCGGGAAGGCCGCTGGGCCACGCTGGTGCTGCCCTCGGGCGAGATTCGGCAGGTGTCGATCGAGTGCCGGGCCACGGTGGGCGTGATCGGCAACTCCGATCACCAGCTCGTCAAGCTCGGCAAGGCGGGCCGCAACCGCTGGAAGGGTCGCAAGCCGAAGGTGCGCGGCGTGGCGATGGACCATGCGACGCACCCGCTGGGCGGCGGCGAAGGTCGTTCGAAGGGCGGACGCGAGCCGGCGTCGAAGTCGGGTACGAAGTCCAAGGGCGGACGCACGCGAACGCGGGGCAAGTGGACGGACAACCGCATCATCCGTCGCCGCAAGAGCAAGCGGTACGGTCAGCTGCGGATCTGACGTTCGAGGTTGTGCTCCGATTCACGGTTCAGGAATCGATTCGAGTTTCACTTGGTTCTTGCTGGTCACAGGGAAAACAGATGTCCCGATCATTGAAAAAAGGTCCGTTCGTCGACGAGAAGCTCTTCCGCAAGGTGGAGCGTCAGGCGGAGTCGGGCAAGCGTCAGCCCATCAAGACGTGGGCGCGGGCGTGCACGATCGTGCCGGAGTTCGTGGGCTTCACGTTCCAGGTGCATAACGGTCGTCACTTCAACGACGTCTTCTGCACCGAGGACATGGTGGGCCACAAGCTCGGCGAGTTCTCGCCGACGCGGATGTTCCGCGGCCACACGAACAAGAAGGAAGGCATCAAGTCGAGGTGATCGTCCGTCGGGGCGCGTCCCCGATCTGACGAACATTGCTTGAGAGGCGTTTGGCCATGGCATACCGATCTGTTCATCGTTTCGCCCGCATCGCTCCGCGGAAGGCCCGCCTGGTGGCGGACCTGATTCGCGGCCAGCGGATCGACGAGGCGCTCACCTCGCTCGAGTTCTCCAAGAAGCGGGCGGCGTGGTACTTCCGTCACGTGCTGCGTTCGGCGATCGCCAACGCGGAGGAGCAGGATGCGGAGGTTCATCGTCTGGTCGTGACGGAGTCGCGGGTGGACGAGGGGCCGACGATCAAGCGATGGCAGCCGAAGGACCGCGGTCGGGCGCACCCGATCAACAAGCGGACGAGCCACCTGCACGTGACGCTGGGCTATCCCGGCTCGACGGACTGACCTGACGGACTGACTGACACACCGGACACCGCTCACACGGGAAACGGATTCGCATGGGACAGAAAGTACATCCATTTGGCTTCCGCGTCGGCATCACCGAAGCGCACCGTTCGCGCTGGTTCGCGCCGAAGGCGCTCTTCGCGGAGCTGCTGATCGAGGACTACCGAATCCGGCAGTACGTGGACAAGCGTCTGAACCGGACCCCGCCTTTCGCCGCGCTCTCGGACATTCTGATCGAGCGGACGCGTGAGGAGCTGACGGTGATCCTGAAGACGGGTCGTCCCGGCCTGGTGATCGGTCCGAAGGGTCAGGAGATTGACAAGCTGACCAACGATCTGCAGGCGCTGACGGGCCGCAAGGTCTCGATCAAGATCATCGAGGTGAAGTCGCCGGACACGGATGCGACGCTGATCGGCGAGATGATCGCGGAGCAGCTGAAGAAGCGGGCGAACTTCCGTCGGGTGCTGAAGCAGCGTTGCGAGGCGGCGATGCAGAACGGCGCGAAGGGCGTGCGGATTCTGCTTTCGGGTCGTCTGGGCGGGGCGGAGATGTCGCGGAAGCTGGACACGCGTCTGGGTTCGATTCCGCTGTCGACGCTGCAGGCGAACGTGGATTATGCGTGCGTGACGAGCTTCACGACCTACGGCGCGATCGGCGTCAAGGTGTGGGTCTACAAGGGCATGTATACGGATCAGCAGGACGAGACGGCGTCGAAGGCGGCGGGCGGCCGCGCCCGGGCCCGGGGTCGTCGCTGAGGAACGAAGTGTTTCGGTCGGCGGCCGGCGGCGGTCGCGACCGGGTTTGAAGGAGACGTCCGATGCCTCGGATGCCCAAGCGAATCAAGTTCCGCAAGCAGATGCGGGGCAAGCTCAAGGGAAACGCCACCCGCGGCAACTTCGTCGCGTTCGGCGAGTACGGCCTGCAGTCGCTGGAGCCCCACTGGGTTTCGGCGCGTCAGATCGAGTCGGGTCGTATCGCGGCCCAGCACTTCCTGCGTCGTCAGGGCAAGGTGTACATCCGCGTGTTCCCGGACAAGCCGATTTCGAAGAAGCCGCTCGAGACCCGGATGGGCAAGGGCAAGGCGGACACGGATTACTGGGCGGCGCGGGTGAAGCCCGGCACGATGCTGTTCGAGATCGCCGGCGTGCCCGAGGACATGGCGAAGCAGGCGATGGCTCGCATCGCGATGAAGATGCCGGTGCGGTGCCGGTTCGTGGGTCGGCGGCTCTCCGTCTGACGGTTTCGGAAGGACAGGACTGAACGATGAAAGCCAAGGAAGTCCACAAGCTGAACGACGAGGAGCTGACGATCGAAGCCGGTCGTCTGCGTCGGACCCTCTTCGATCTCCGCGTCCAGGCGGTGACGGAGAAGATCGAGGACACCTCGCAGTTCGCCAAGCTCAAGAAGGATCTCGCCCGCGTGCTGACCGAACAGTCGGAGCGGCGTCAGCGGGCGGCGTCCGCCTGAGGAACGATGAATGCGACGTCCGTCCGTCCGGACGGCGTCGGACTCCAGAAGAGGTATGACGAACGTGAGTCACCAGCCTGATCTCCAGATCCCCGAGAAGTCCCCCCGCCGCATCGGCGTGGTGGAGTCGGACGCCCGCGACAAGACGCGGACGGTGTCGATCAACTACTCGACGAAGCACCCCAAGTACGGCAAGTACATCCGCCAGCGCACGCGTCTCCACGTGCACGATGAGAACAACGAGTCGCGGCGGGGCGATCGGGTGGAGATCGCGGAGTGTCGACGGTTGTCGAAGACCAAATCGTGGACCCTGGTCCGCGTGATCGAGGCGGCCCAGCGCGACTGACTCGCGCGGGTCCTCCCGAGAGTGAACCCCCCGGGACGCTGCGGCGTTCCCTGAAGACGGACGTGACCGATGATTCAGAAGGAATCCAGACTCGACGTGGCCGACAACAGCGGGGCGAAGGAAGTCCTCGTGATCGGCGTGCTCGGCGGTTCGACCGCCCGCGGCCGCTACACGCGGCGGACCGCCGCGGTCGGCGATCGCATCGTCTGCACCGTCAAGAAGGCCCTCCCCAACGCGGACATCAAGACCGGCGACAAGGTCCGGGCGGTGGTGGTGCGGACGAAGTACCCCACCCGGCGGGACGACGGCTCCTACGTCCGCTTCGACTCCAACGCCGCCGTCCTCATCAACGATGACGGCAATCCGCGGGGCACCCGCATCTTCGGGGCCGTGGCGCGGGAGCTGCGGGAGAAGAACTACATGAAGATCGTGTCGCTCGCTTCGGAGGTGATCTGACCATGCCGCTTCACGTGATCAAGGGCGACCAGGTGATCGTCACCGCCGGCAACGACCGGGGCAAGGTGGGCGAGGTGCTGGAGGTCGACATCAAGAAGGACCGCGTGACGGTCAAGGGCGTCAACATCCGCACCCGTCACGTCAAGCCGAGCCAGCAGAACCCGCAGGGCGGCGTGCTCAAGAGCGAGGCGCCGATCCACATCAGCAACGTGAGCCCCGTCGTCGACGGCAAGGCGACCCGCGTGCGGTTTGAGACGAAGGACAACGGCGAGAAGAACCGCGTCGCGGTCCGCAACGGCAAGACGCTTCACACCCTGCGGGGCCCGAAGAAGAAGACGAAGACGAAGAAGTGACCGGCGGGGCGTTTTCGACGCCCGCCGCGGAATCCAGGAAGGCATCACCGCCATGACCGTGTCAACCCAACCCAGACTGCAGACGCAGTATCGCGAAGAGGTTCGCCCGAAGCTCCTGAAGGAGTTCGGGATCACGAACATCCACGCGGCGCCGCGCCTGCAGAAGATCGTGGTCAACGTCGGCGTGGGCCGGTTCCTCGAGAACCAGAAGCTCAAGCCGGAGATCCGCGACACCGTGATCAGCACGCTCGAGACGATCACCGGCCAGCGTCCGGTGCTGGTGCTCGCCCGCAAGTCGGTGGCGAACTTCAAGGTCCGCGAGGGCGCGCCCTCGGCGTTCATGGTGACGCTGCGACGGGACCGGATGTGGCACTTCCTCGACCGGCTGATCAACCTCGCGATTCCGCGGATCAAGGACTTCCGCGGGGTCAAGGACACCGCCTTCGATTCGGCCGGCAACTACTCGCTGGGCCTGACGGAGCAGGCGGTGTGGCCGGAGATCAACATGGCGAACGTGAACTTCACGCACGGCATGAACATCAACCTGATCTTCGACTACTCGAACCCGGAGCAGAGCCGCTTCGCCCTCCGCGAACTCGGCATGCCCTTCGTCCGACGCGACGAGGACCAGAAGGGCTGATCCCCGGCCCCGGCCCGCCCGAACTGAACTGATGAAACGACGCGACGACGCAGACGACCAGAGGAATCACCCGGTATGAGTAAACGCCACTTTGAACAGATGAAGCGCGAACCCAAGTTCTCGAGCCGCAAGCAGAACCGGTGTCAGATCACCGGCCGATCGCGGGGCGTGTACCGCAAGTTCGGCGTCAGCCGCATCGTGCTGCGGGAGCTCGCCCTCCAGGGCATGATCCCGGGCATGCGCAAGGCGAGCTGGTAACGCTTCACTGACGACCACGACGCGGCCGGCTGCGGCCGGACCACGCGCCCCGGACGATTCCCGGGATTCAAGGGACTCGGAGTACGACATGTCACTGCAAGACCTGACCGCCGACATGCTGACCCGCATCCGAAATTCGGTGCGGAACCAACAGAGCTCGGTGAACTGCCTGAACAACAAGCTCAACCGCGGCATCGCCCAGGTGCTCGTGGACGAGGGCTATGTCCAGTCGTTCGAAGTGATCGACGACGGACGACAGGGCGTCCTGCGGGTGGAGCTCAAGTACGGGCCGCGCGGCGAACAGGTGCTCAACACCATCGACCGCGTCTCCAAGCCCGGCTGCCGCGTCTACAAGCCCGTGGAGGATCTCCCCCGTCCGCTCCAGGGGCTCGGCATCGCGATCGTCTCGACGAATCGCGGCGTGCTCTCGGACCGGAAGTGCCGGGAGGAGCGGGTCGGCGGCGAAGTGGTCGCCCTCGTGACCTGATGATCGGAGCCCGGCTCGTTCGAGCCGCTCCGTCGCAACGGATCTGACGGCGGCCGCCGACGTTCGGCCCCGCCTCGAATGGATAAGGAAGGACATCGCCAATGTCCCGCGTAGGCAAACAACCCGTGACCGTGCCCGCCGGCGTCAAGGTGACCCACACCGAGGGGTCGCGCACCGTCAAGGTCGAGGGTCCGAAGGGAACGCTCGCGTTCACCTACCGGCCGGAGGTTTCGGTCGAGTGGAACGAGGACGACAAGCAGCTCGTGTGCTCGGTCCCGGAGAAACGCAGCGGCGAGAAGCAGCTGCGGGCGTTCTGGGGCACGACGCGGTCGCAGCTGCAGAACCTCGTCACGGGCGTGACCGCCGGTTTCGAGAAGAAGCTCGAGATCCAGGGCGTCGGCTGGAACATCAAGCCGAAGGGCAAGGGCCTCGAACTCAACGTCGGCTACTGCCACTCGATCGACATGCCGTGTCCCCCCGGCGTGGAGGCCGAAGTCCAGGGCGCCCAGGTGACGATCCGCGGCGTGGACAAGCAGGCGGTGGGTCAGTACGCGGCGGAAGTCCGCTCGAAGCGGCCGCCGGAGCCGTACAAGGGCAAGGGCATCCGCTACGTGGACGAGTATGTCCTCCGCAAGCCGGGCAAGACGGGCCCGTGATCGGCGAACGCACCCGCGCACGAACAGGACGCGAATCACGATGAAGCGAAACGATATCAAGATCAAGCGACGCATCCGACGCAAGGCCGGCATCCGCAAACGCGCGTTCGGCACCCCCGATCGCCCGCGGCTCACGGTCTTCCGCAGCCTCCGCCATACCTACGCCCAGGTCATCGACGACCTCCAGGGACGGACGCTGGCGGCCGCGTCGACCAAGGATTCCGACGCCGCGGGCGCGGCCCACGGCGGCAACTGCGACGCCGCGGCCCTCGTCGGCAAGCTCGTGGCCGAGCGAGCGAAGACGGCCGGCGTCGACGCCGTCGTCTTCGACCGCAACGGCTACCGCTACCACGGACGCATCAAGGCCCTCGCCGATGCGGCCCGCGAAGGCGGACTGAAGTTCTGACCCCGAACTGGCGACGCCAGACAGACCCCCCGGGTCGACCCCCGGATTGAGATCAGGAAAGCAAGGCGCTCCCATGGCCGAGATGCTTCAAGATTCAGGATCGCTCGAGTCCACGACCGTGGGCATCTATCGCACCGCCGCGACCGTCAAGGGCGGCCGCCGGTTCAGCTTCGGCGCGCTTGTCGTCGTGGGCGACCGCAACGGCAGCGTCGGGCTCGGCTACGGCAAGGCCAACCAGGTCCCGCCGGCGATCGAGAAGGCGCAGAAGGAAGCGAAGCGCAAGATGCGTCGCTTCCCGATGGAGGCCACCACGATCCCCCATGCGGTCACGGGACGCTTCGGCTCGTGCTCGGTGCGGCTCATGCCGGCGTCGCCGGGGACGGGCGTCATCGCCGGCGCCTCGGTCCGCGCCCCGCTCGAGATGGCCGGCGTGCAGGACTGCCTGACCAAGGTCTACGGCTCCACCAACCCCCGCAACCTCGTCAAGGCCGTCATCGACGGACTCGAGCAGCTGCGGGCGAAGTCGGAGATCGAATCCCTGCGCGGCGTGACGCTGGACCCGACCGATGTGCAGCTCGCCATCGAACGCGGCCGCGCCCACACGTCGGAGACGCCGACGTCCGATGACGCGGGAGACGGCGGCGACGCCCCGGCCCGCGGTCGCGACGCGAAGCCCGACGCCCGGTCGAAGAAGAACGTGCGGACCGACGTGAAGAAGTCGCCGCCGAAGAAGGAAGAGGCCCCGACGCCGGAGGCCGAGGCGGAGACCCCGGCCGCCGGTGAGACGGACGAGAAGGCGGCGGTCGCGGAAGCGCCGTCGGGCGGCGTGGCGGGAGCGCCCCCGGCCGACGGAGACGCCGGCGACGCTGCGGAATCGAAGGACTGAATGAATCGCCGTCCCGACCGGGACGGGGACGGACCGGACGCGACACGCGTCGGCCGTCAGCGGAGACTGAATCGCCATGATGATCCATGACATCACCCAGCAGGTCGGCAAGTACAAGGCCCGGAAGCGGGTCGGGCGCGGCGACGGCTCGGGCACGGGCAAGACCTCCGGCCGCGGCCACAAGGGCGCCAAGTCGCGTTCGGGCTGGTCGCGCAAGGCCGGTTTCGAAGGCGGCCAGATGCCGTTCTTCCGTCGCATTGCGAAGCGGGGCTTCTCGAACGTGCAGTTCGCGACGGTGTACCACGTCATCAATCTGAAGACGCTGGAAGCGCAGTGCGACGCGGGACCGATCGATGCGGAATCGCTGGCCGCGGCGGGAATCATCCGCGACGCGAAGCAGCCGCTGAAGATTCTGGGCGAGGGCGAGCTTTCGAAGGCGTTCCAGGTGACGGCCGCGAAATTCTCAGAATCGGCCCGGAAGAAGATCGAAGCCGCGGGCGGCTCCGTCACCGTGGTGGAGAAGAAGAAGTGGGTGCGTGAGCCTGGTCCGAAGAAGGCGAAGGCGGCGGCGCCCGCCGCGTCCGACGGGGATGCGGGCGGCGAATGACCGGGAGGCTTCCGGCCGCCCGACTCACGTGAGTGGGGCGTTCTCTCAGACTGACCCGGCGACTGACCCCGACGCGAACGGGACACCGAAACGATGCTTCAGGCCTTTCTCAACATTTTCCGGATCCCTGATCTTCGCAACAAGGTGCTCTTCACCTTCGCGATGCTCGTGATCTACCGCATCGGCTTCTGGATTCCCATTCCGGGCGCGGATCAGGAGGCGATCAAGAACTTCGCCCAAAGCGCATCGGATGCGGGGACGGGGTTCGGCAAGCTGCTCCAGTACGCCTCGATCTTCTCGGGCGGATCGCTGCAGCAGTCGACGATCTTCGGCCTCGGGATCATGCCGTACATCACGGCCGCGATCATCTTCCAGTTGCTGCAGACCGCGATTCCGCGTCTGCAGGAGCTCAAGAAGGAAGGCGCGACCGGGCAGCAGAAGATCACCGAGTGGACGCGGTACACCACCGTCGGCCTCTGCCTGATCCAGGCGGTCATGTGGCTCAGCTTCATGATGAAGTCGGGACTGGTGAAGGTCGAGTTCCAGAGCGGCAACGGCCTGCTCCTCTATTACATGGCCGGCCTGACGGGACTGACCGCGGGCTCCATGTTCCTGATGTGGCTCGGCGAGCAGATCGACAAGTACGGCATCGGCAACGGCGTGTCGATGATCCTCACGGCGGGGATCATCGCGCAGATGCCGAACGCGGTGCAGTGGGTGGTGGCCAACTTCTCCGCCTCGACCGCCGGCGAATCGCAGATCGGGGTGCTGGGGGTCATCTTCCTCGTCGCCGCGTTCGTGTTCGTCGTCGCAGGCGCAATCCTCATCACGCTCGCCCAGCGCCGAATCCCGATCCAGCAGGCGAAGCAGATGCGGGGCAACAAGATGTACGGCGGGCAGAAACACTACCTGCCCCTCCGCGTGAACCACGCGGGCGTCATGCCGATCATCTTCGCCAGCTCGCTGATGATCTTCCCGTCGTCGATCTTCGGGTACCTCGCCACCTCGGCCAACACCACCGATCCGAACACGTGGTGGGCGGGCGTCACCCGGTTCCTGAACAACAACTTCCAGATCGGCGAGTATCCGTACATCATCTTCGAGATCATCCTGATCTACTTCTTCAGCTACTTCTGGACGACCGTCCAGTTCAGCCCGGAAGACATGGCGAAGCAGCTCCGTGACAATGGCAGCTTCATCCCCGGCCTCCGACCCGGCCCCCGCACCGCCGAGTACCTCGAGACGGTCATGGAGCGGATCACCTACGTGGGCGGCGGCTTCCTCGCCATCATCGCGGTGATCCCGTCGATCGTGGCGCGGCAGATGGATATTCCGTTCTTCGTCGCCAGCTTCCTCGGCGGCACCGGACTCCTCATCGTCGTCTCCGTCGGCCTCGACCTCATCCAGCGGATCGAAGCCAACCTGCTCATGCGGAACTACTCCGGCTTCTTCGAAGGCGGCGGTCCCAAACGACGCGTCCGCGGCTGATCGCCCGTTCCCCCTTGTTCCACTGTTCCCCTGTTCCACTGATCTCCCGATGACCTCATCCTCCACCACCCTCGCCGCCGCCCCTCCGACCCGCACCGTCGGGAAGGACGCCGCCGCGCGTCTGGAAGAGCGGACCACGCGGATTCCGCGGCGGAGCGCATCGGAGATCGAATCGATGCGGGGGGCGGGACAGGTCGTTCGCCGCGCCCTCAACGCGATGATCGACGCCTGCCGGCCCGGCGTCTCCACCCAGACGCTCGATGAGATCGGCGACACCGTCATTCGCGACGCGGGGGGCGAGAGTCTCTTCCGCTGGTACCCGACGTACCGGGTGGGCGAAGGTTTTCCGGGCGCGGCGTGCATCAGCATCAACGACGAGATCGTCCACGGGGTTCCCGGCGATCGCCGGATCCGTGAGGGCGACGTCGTCACCTTCGACTGCGGCGTCCGGCTGGACGGCTGGTGCGGGGACGCGGCGTCCACGATTCTGGTCGGAACGGTCGATCCGGAGCATCGGCGTCTGGTGGACGTGAGCCGCGCCATCCTGGACCGGGCGATCGAATCGATCGAGCCGGGTCGTCGCTGGAGCGCGATTGCGGGGGTGATGGAGCGGATGGCCCGGGAGGCGGGTTTCGGCGTGGTGACGGAGTATGTCGGTCACGGCGTCGGTCGCAAACTGCACGAACCTCCGCAGATTCCGGCGTTTGTGGGCAAAAATTTTCTCGAAGAGGGTGACTTCGTCCTCGAACCGGGTATGGTTCTGGCCATTGAACCGATGCTGACCTGCGGTCGGCCGTCGACCCGGACGGGGGCGGACGGCTGGACGGTGCTGACCCGGGACGGCCGGATCGCCTGTCATGTGGAGCACACCGTCGCGGTGGTCGCGAACGGAGCGGACGTGCTGACCGCCGACGGCTTCTCTCACGGAGATTGTGCCTGACCATGCCCAAGGAAGAAAAGATCACGCTCGAGGCTGAGGTCGTGGAGCCCCTCCCGGACGCCCGTTTCAAGGTGAAGCTGGAGAACGGGCAGGAGATCCTCGCCTACGTGAGCGGCAAGATGCGGAAGTTCTTCATCCGCATTCTTCCGGGCGACAAGGTGACGGTGGAGTTGAGTCCCTACGACATGACGAAGGGCCGCATCACCTACCGGCACTGACCTGACGACTGACTGATTGAATCCATCTGACTCGAGTCAGATTCGAAACGAGTTTGAGCCATGAAAGTTCAGAGCAGCATCAAGCGACGCACCAAGGACTGCCAGATCGTGATCCGAAAGGGCAAGCGGTACGTCATCAACAAGAAGAACCCGCGTCTGAAGCAGCGTCAGGGCTGATCGGATGGGGTGCGGTCGTCGGGTTCCGACGGCCGGGATTCGCCTGGTCCGCCTGACCGCGGACTGATTTGGAGATCGAGCGATGCCTCGTATTGCCGGTGTTGACATTCCGGATCGCAAGAAGATCCGTTACGCCCTGCGTTACGTCCACGGGATCGGTCCGAAGTTTGCGGACGACGTTCTCGAAGAGGCGGGCGTGGATCCCGAGAAGAAGGCGGGCGAGCTGACGGACGAGGAATCGTCGCGGATCGCCGGCGTGATCGACGCGAACTACGTCGTCGAAGGCGCCCTCCGTCGCGCGGTGCAGCAGAACATCCAGCGTCTGCGTGAGATCCGCAGCTACCGCGGCGACCGTCATCGCCGGGGTCTGCCGACGCGTGGTCAGCGGACGCGTTGCAACGCCCGCACCCGCAAGGGCAAGAAGAAGACCGTGGCCGGCAAGAAGGGCGTGAAGGGCTGATCCGTCGGGCCGCGTTCTGCGGTCCCGGTCGCCGTCGCCGCCAGGTGCTTTCCGTCCGACATTCACCCATTCGTGAGGCGCCTGCCGTTCATCGGAGAAGGCGCCGCAAGAGCGAGAGGTTCAGGGCTTCATGGCCAAGAAGAAGGTTCGCAAGAACGTCATCAAGGGCATCGCCTACGTCAAGGCGAGCTTCAACAACACGATCGTGACCATCACCGATCTGAACGGCGAGACCCTGTGCTGGGACTCGGCGGGCACGGTCGGCTTCAAGGGCGCCCGCAAGGCGACCCCCTTCGCCGCGACTCGCGCCGCCGAAAAGTGCGCCGGCAAGGCGAAGCGGATGGGCATGAACGAGATCGAGGTTCGCGTGAAGGGTCCGGGGTCGGGCCGCGAGTCCGCGATCACCGCCCTCGAGGCGGCGGGTCTGCGGGTGACGGCGGTCGAGGATCACACCCCGATCCCGCACAACGGCTGCCGTCCGCCCAAGAAGCGGCGGGTCTGAGTTCTTCCGATGCTTTCCGCTCCGCCTGACGGCGGATCGGTCCACAACCTGTTTTCCGCCCGTCGAACAGAAGGGCGGGCGCCGACGTTCAGCAGGTCGGCGTCCGATCCGTGCCTCGGCGGGCCGTCATCCTGATTGACGTCTGCTGAACGTGGAGTTTCACCATCATGCATGTTCGATGGCGCGGGCTTGAACTGCCCGCCAAAGTCACGATCGAAGAGAAGTCGCGCACCGGCTCCTTTTCCCGCTTCATCGCCGAACCGTTCGAACGCGGCTTCGGCACCACGGTCGGGAACAGCCTTCGCCGCATTCTGCTCTCGTCCATCGAGGGCGCGGCGGTCTCCAAGGTGCGGATCGAAGGCGTCCAGCATGAGTTCTCGACCATGGGCGGCGTGCTCGAGGACGTCTCCGATATCATCCTCAACGTCAAGAACCTCGTCGTCTCCCTCGACGGCGACGGTCCCAAGACCATGCGCCTCGCCGCGACCGGTCCGGGCGAAGTCACCGCCGACCTCATCGAGGCCGACGCGGCGGTCACCATTCACAACCCCGGACTCGTCATCTGCACCCTGACCGATGAAGTCGACTTCGAAGTGGAGTTCACGGTCGGCAAGGGCCGCGGCTACGAGCCGGCGTCCGAGCAGTACGCCCGGCGGGACGAGCAGGAGATCGGCGAGATCCCCGTCGACGCGATCTTCAGCCCCGTCCAGCGGGTCCGCTACCGCGTCGAGAACACCCGCGTCGGGCAGCGCACCAACTACGACAAGCTGATCCTCGACGTCTGGACCGACGGCACGACCTCGCCGGAGATGGCCCTCGTCGAGGCGGCGAAGATCCTCCGGAAGCACCTCAACCCCTTCGTCCAGCAGCACGAAATCGGCGATGACCGCGTCTCCGCCGAAGCGTCCGCCGCGGCGTCCGTCGACGAGGAGCTCATCCGCAAGCTCAACATGCCGGTCGCCGAACTCGATCTCTCGGTCCGGGCGTCCAACTGCCTGGAGTCCGCGAAGATCCGCACGGTGGCCGAACTCGTCCAGCAGGACGAGACGCACCTGCTCAGCCTCCGCAGCTTCGGCAAGACCTCGCTCCGCGAGATCAAGCGCAAGCTCGAAGAACTGGACCTCAGTCTCGGCATGCAGCTGCCCGACGGCTACCAGCCCGAAGGCGTCCCCGCTGCGGTCGAGGGCTGATCACTGACTCATCCCCGTCGACGGCGGAAGCCGTCGCCGGGATTTCGATTCCAGACATCATCGCGCATCGTTCGTCGCGAGGAGAATTCAGTCATGCGTCACCGCATTCACGGCAAGCAACTCAACCGGAAGACCGAGCATCGGATCTCGATGCTCCGCAACCTCGCCGCCGGCCTCTTCGAGCACGGTCAGATCGAAACGACCATGCCGAAGGCCAAGGCCGTTCAGCCCTTCGTCGAGAAGCTGATCACGCTCGCGAAGCGCGGCGACTTCCACTCCCGTCGTCTCCTCGAGTCGAAGCTCAACGACCGCCGCATCCACGTCTGGGTCGCGGACCCGGCCGTCCCCGACGCCCGCAAGACGAACGACTTCTTCGACCTGCCCGCCGAGAGCGAGATCGAGTTCAACCGCTACGGCGCCGTCCGCAAGGCGCCCCGCCTCGTGCAGCACCTCATGGCGACCGTCGCCCCGCTGTTCAAGGACCGGGACGGCGGCTACACCCGCATCATCAAGCTCGGCCGGCATCGCCTCGGCGACGGCGCCGATCTGGTGCTGCTCCAGCTCGTCGGTCAGGAAGACGGTCCGGATCGCGGCGGGGGCTCCGTCTCCCGGCGTCGGGCCAAGGCCGATCGACGCACCGCCTTCGCCGCGCAGCTCCGCAAGGGCGGCGGCAGCGCGGCCGCGGTCGCCGAACCGGCGCCCGCTCCCGCCGAATCCGAGGCCGAAGCGCCCGAGAAGAGCGGCGAAGAGGAGTAATCCTCGCCGGCCTTCCCTCCCCGGGAAGACCGATGCTCCGACGAACGAACGCAGCAACGCCGTCCGCCTTCGCGGGCGGCGTTGTCGTTGGCGAGCGTTGTTTTCACGCCGTGGTGTATTTCGAGCATTCGATGCGATCTCTGAGAAGCGACACCCGATCCGCACTGCCGCGAGCCGGGGCGTCCCCTCAAGGAGTTTCACCATGCGACACATTCCCATGACGGTCGCGGCGGTTGCTGCGCCGATGCTCTTCTGCTCGTCCTTCGCGGTCGCTCAATTCACCTTTGCGCCGACGATCAACTACAACGCCGGGGCCCAGCCGGGCGGAGCGGCGACGGGCGACCTCGATGGCGACGGCGACGTCGATCTCGCCACCGGCGTCCGTTTCCCGAGCCGGGTGGCGATCCTGATCAACGACGGGACCGGCGCCTTCGCGGTCGGTCCGACCATTCCCATGCCCGCCGGCTCGCAGCCGGAGGAGATCGTCGCGGGCGATCTGGACGGCGACGGCGACATGGACCTCGCGGTCATTCTCCGCAACCTGCTCCAGGTCCGCGTCTACCTCAACCAGGGCGGCCTCGTGTTCGTCGAGGGCTCGTCCGCGTCGATCGGGGCCAACGGGCGGGGCATGGACATCGCCGACCACGACGGCGACGGCGACCTCGATCTCGCGATCGCCAACCGTGGTTCGAACACGGCGTCGGTGCTCACCAACGACGGCGCCGCGAACTTCACGACGCAGACGCTGACGTCCCCGGGCGAGCCTCGCGCGGCGTCGTTCGGCGATCTCGACGGCGACGGCGATCGTGATCTCGCGGTCACCAACAACGACGCCTTCAACGTGCGTCTCTTTCGGAACGAGCGCGGCGTGTTCGTCGACTGGCAGACGCTCTCCACCGCGCCGAACCAGGCCGAGGGCGTCGATATCGCCGACCTCGACAACGACGGCGACATGGACATCGCGACCGGAGCTGAAGATGACAACGTCGGCGTCAACAACGCGGTCGTGTTCATCAACGGCGGCGGGGGGGCGTTCGGTCCGGCGACGCCGTACAACACCGGCGGCGTCGGGACGTCCGGTTGCATCGCGATGGACATGGACTGCGACGGTCTCGCGGATCTCGCCCTCGGCAACCAGGACTCGAACAACTTCACGCTGCTGAAGAACCTCGGCGGCGGCGTCTTCGGCGGGCCGCAGCTTCGGCCGTGCGGGATCAATCCCGAGACCATCGCCGCGGCCGATCTCGACGGCGACGGTCTCGCCGACCTCGTCAGCGCCAACCGTGATTCCTCCGACATGTCAGTGCTGATCAACGACACCTGCACGCCGATGTCGTCCCCCGACCTCAACGACGACGGGGCGGTCGACGCGAGCGATCTCGCCGCGATGCTCGCCGCGTGGGGCCCGTGCGTCGGCTGTCCCGCCGACCTCGACGGCGACGGCGTCGTCGGTCCCGCCGATCTCTCCATCCTCCTCGCGGCGTGGGGCCCGGTCGCCTGACCACGTCCCGCCCCGGCGCCTGATCTCGATGTCTCCACATGCTCCCCTTGGAGGGGAGACGGGACGAGCCGCCCGCGCATCAGCGCGGCGGCTTGTCGTTTTGCGCAGATTGTGGAGACGTCGTCGTTTGCGTCAGCGGATCAGCCGCAGTCGCCCGAAGTCCGGCACGATGCGGTACTTCGTGTTGCCGAGTCGGTACGGAGACGGGAAGTAGACCGACCACGCCTTGCCGAGCAGCAGCTTGCGGTGCACCACGAACGGGGCGGGGTCGATCTGCGTCACGACGAGCGGATCGGACGCGCCCCACACGCGGGAGTCCGAGGACGCAGGACTGTTGTCGCCGAGCATCATGAAGTGATCCGGACCGAGCACCGCCACCGTGTCGGGATGCGTCGCGAAGCCCGGGGCCCGCTGGTTCGGCAGGCTGACCGCGCGATAGAACAGGTCGCGGTCGACCCGCACGCGTCGGAGGGTCGTCGGCGCGCCTTCGAATCGCCAGACGAGTTGCGGCGGTCGCCCGACGTTCGGAATGTCGTACGGCCCGATGTTCTCGAACGCGCCGCCCGAGGCGTTCTCGTACCGCTCGATCGGACGCCAGTCGTATTCGAGGTTGAGGATGCGGTCGCCGTCGACGAAGAGCTGCATCGACTGGTCGACGTGCCAGAACTCGACCGGCGTCGCCGCCCCGACCCGCCAGGCGAACGGGGCGGTCTTCTCGTCGACGACGGCGTCGGGCCGACCGATCGGCCAGTACGAGACGCGGGCTTCGTCGGCAGTCAGCGTGAACGCAAAGACGTGTTCCCGGGTCTGGAGTTCAAAGGTGGTTTCGAGGCCGGTCGCCTGCGGTTCGATCGCCGCCGCGATCCGGATGTCGGAGACCGGCACGGGCGTGATGCCGGGGTTGTTCTCAAGGTCGTAGAGCCGGTACTGGGTGATGTCGTAGGCGTTCCAGTCGGTGATGGGCAGGCGGTCGTGGCTCCACGTGAGTTCGGTGCGATCGTCGGAGTCGGTGGTGAAGGCTCGAACGCCGGCGGTGGTCCAGTCATCGCCGGACCACGGGGACTGCTCCCAGCTCGTGCCCTTGAGCGACCGCAGCGGGATGTAGTCGCTGTCGTAGACCGGCTGCCAGACGGCGCGCTGGATGTGCTCCGGCTTGCGCTGGACGACGAGGTCGTCGAGTCGGTCGCCGCCGGTTTCGGCCGGGCCGGCGAAGACGTCGCCGTCGGCGAGCAGCGTCTTCTCGTTCGGCAGGCCGACGAGCCGCTTGATGTAGTTTTCCTTGTCGCCCTTCGGCGAGGTCGGCGTCTTGAAGACGACGACGTCCCACCGACTCGGCTCCCGGAAGGGATACATCGACTTGAGCACGAGGATGCGGTCGCCCATCCGCACCTGCGACGCCATCTCCGCCGCGGTGGCCGCCGTTACGCGGCTGTCGGGCCCGAGCATCGGGTCCGGGATGGGAATCTCGGTGTCGGCGGAGAAACTCCGCAGGGACGCGGCGTCGATGCGAAAGGTGGCCCCGGTCTCCGGCGACGTCCACAGCGTGTGCTGTCCCATCAGCGTCGGGGCCATCGAGCCGGTCGGGATGACAAACCCTTCGAGCACGAAGCCGCGAAAGGTCATCGCCATCACGAACGCGACGATCAGCGACTGAATCGTTTCGAGGATGCTCGCTTCGGACTGCTCGGTGGGGGCCATGAAGGGATGATACTCCGCCGGCCCCGGTCGGGTTCGCGCCGGGGCGCGGGAGGGCAGGATCGGGATCCGGCGTCGGGAGCGTCAGGCTTCCGGGGGGCCGCCGCGATCGCTTCCGCCGCCGTTGTCGCCGTCGCCGGGTTTTCGTTTTCGTCGGCGTCGACGCCGCTTCTTCTTCTGTCCGCCGTCGCCGCCGCCGCCGGCCTCGCCCTTTGGTTCGCCCCGGGTCTCGCCGGCGCCGGATCGGCCGCGCCCGCGTCGCCGTCGACGCTTCTGCTTCGACCCGGACTCGCCGCCGTCGGCCGCGTCTTCCCCGGATCCCGACCCGGGCTCGGGCTCGCCGCTGTCATCGCCGCGTGATTTCGAGGTTTCGCGGAAGTCGTCCTGCTGTTCCTGTTTCGACTTCCGGCGTCGGCCGCGCCGTCGTCGCTTGCGTTTGCCGTCGTCGGTGCGTTCCTCGACTTCCTTGGTCGACAGGCCGCGGAAGGGGTCCGCCTCCTCCGCCTCCCGTCGCTGCCGCGCTTCGACCTCTTCCGGCGTCGGCGCGTCCTCGGGATCCATCAGTTCCTCGACGGGCACGGCGATCTCGCGTCCGTCGTGTTCGAGCTTCACGAGGGCGAGTTGCACGAGGATCTTCGTGTCGAGCACGATCCCCGGTCCTTCCGTCGTCCCGACGCGCTTCTTGCGGGCCGGCAGCGTCTTCTTGAGCTCCGCGTAGGTCGCGTCCTCGTACCGGAGACAGCACATCAGCCGGCCGCACCGGCCCGAGATCTTCAGCGGGTCGAGCGTGGTCCGCTGCAGCTTGGCCGACTTCATCGACACCGGCCGCAGCACCTTCAGGAAGTTCTTGCAGCAGCAGTACTGTCCGCACCGTTCGTAGTCGGCGACCAGCCGCGCCTCGTCCCGCGCCCCGACCTGGCGCATCTCGATCCGCGTGCTGAACTCCGACGCGAGTTCGCGGACCAGCTCCCGGAAGTCGATGCGGTCCTCCGACGTGAAGTAGAAGGTCAGCACGTCCTCCCCGAGGATCGGCTCCACGTCGACGAGCTTCATCTCGAGCTGGAGTTCGCCGATCAGTCGTCGGCACGCCTTCGTCCATTCCGGCTTCCGCGCCTGCAGAGCCGACTGCTGGTTGAGATCGTCGATCGTCGCGACCCGCAGGACCTTGCCCTTCCCGGTGAACGGGTAGTCCTTGCCGCCCGACTGCTCGATGTACTCGAGCATCTCCTGACGCGTGACCGATTTCGAGCAGCCCGCGTTCTCGCACGTCGTGGTCAGCATCTCGCCGATCTCCACGCCGCGCGGCGTCCGGACGACCAGCTTCGACCCGCACCCCGGCTTCGCGTCCCCGTCGTAGGGGAACTCGCCGACCATCTTCATCGCCCCGTACCGCACCACGATCGTTTTCGGCGACTCCAGACGTTCGTAG
The DNA here is from genome assembly GCA_965227335.1 of Phycisphaerales bacterium. GTDB lineage: Bacteria > Planctomycetota > Phycisphaerae > Phycisphaerales > SM1A02 > CBDDFV01. The sequence continues at coordinate 352,211 of CBDDFV010000006.1, read as the reverse complement.
ACGTCCATGTCCGCCGCGACCTGGCGGTGATGCTCGTCCGCATCGGCTTCAAAGACGGGAAGGGGGAAGATCGACATGCCGGTCGCCAGTCTACCGCGCTCGGACGCCGCCCGCCCGCTACGCTGCTCATATGGCGCACGAGGTCCATGATCATTACTTCCACCAGGCGAAGCGCGACGGGTATCGATCTCGCGCGGCGTACAAGCTGATCGAGATCGACGACAAGCGGAAGCTGCTCCGGAAAGGTCAGCACGTGCTTGACTGCGGCGCCGCGCCCGGCTCCTGGCTCCAGGTCGCGGGCCGACGCATCGGTCCGAACGGGGTCGTGGTCGGCGTCGACCTCAAGCCGATCGAGCCCAACTTCCGCGAGACCAACATCCGGCTCATCCAGGGCGACTTCCGCGAACTCGACGCCCGCGAGATGCTGCTGGCGGCGGGGTTCGACGAGTCCGATCTCGCCTCCGACGCCCGTTTCGACGTCGTCCTCTCGGACATGGCGCCGTACACCACGGGCGAGCACTTCCGCGATCACCATCGCTCCATCCGTCTCTGTCAGACCCTGCTGGAGCAGACGCCGAAACTACTGGCCCCGGGCGGTCCGCTGGTGATGAAGGTCTTCGAGGGCGAGGCGTACGCGGATCTGCTCGCGCAGACCCGCGCGATGTTCAAACGCGTCAAGGGCTTCAAGCCGAAGGCGTCGCGCGGCACGTCGACGGAGATGTTCGTGATCGCCGAAGGCTTTCATCCCGACGCCGCATCCGGCGAAGCGCACGACGACGCCGACGACCCCGACCGCCGTCCGCCGCAGCGGAAGCCGTCGACGGGCTGGGAATGACGTCGGCGTCGCGACGCAGGTCGTGCGGACGCTTCAGAACGCGAAGATCGCGTCGAGCACGCGGGCGATCACGCCCTTGCGGTTCGCGTCCTTCAGTTCGCCTTCGTGCGACTTGAGGATCTTCAGGTCGTGGATCTGGCTCGACAGGACGGTGTTCGCGGCGGTGATGTCGAGGGAGCGGCAGACGCCGGTGACCGACATCGTCGCTTCCTCTTCGTCGACCTTGATGTAGGTGCGGGCTTCGAGCACGAGGTTGCCGTTGGGCAACACCTCGATGATCTCCGCCGTCAGACGCGCGGTGAAGTCGTCCGTGCGCTCGTACTCGCCCTCGCCGGCGAACTCCTTCCCCCAGGAGACGTCGACCTCGGGCAGCGGCGTCGTGTTGCCCGCCGCGAGACGCAGTTCGAGCAGATCGGCGAGGTCCCAGCTCGGCCAGGCGTTGATCCCGCCCTTGGTGTCCCATTCCTTGCTCGTCTCGAGCTCCTGCGAACTCTTCGCTTCGCTCGATTCCCGGACGATGATCTGGACGAGGTCATGACGCTGGAACTCGCGGGGGCGGGGCGGCTCGACCGCGAACAGCGTCAGCGCGGCGTTCGGATCGCGGTCCTGGGCGCGGGCGATCGCCTGTTCGCGGGCGATCGCCTGCGCCATCAGCGAGGAGGAGCCATTGGCGGGCGCGGCCGGCGCGCCGTCCTGGGCGAGGGCGGTCGCCCCGCCGAGCACCGTGGATCCCGTCAGCAGCAGAAGCGTACGGATGGTCATTTGGAAGCGCCTCCGGTCAGGGGTCCGGCGTCGACCACCGCCGCGCCGTCACTGGTGCACACCACGCGGAGACGTCGGCCGTGAGTCTGAACTTCGAGCACGTCGCCGATCGCGGCGTCGTCCATGGCTTTCGCATTGAGCGTGACGTCGAGCATGCCGACGCGACGCGTGACCGTGACCGGGTCGCCGCGCCGGATGACCCGACGGGCCTCCAGCATCGCGGGCTCGATCACGTCGCCCTCGTCGATCACGCGGGCGGCGATCTGGTCGCGCACGGCGTTGAGGGCGAGGGGCGCGGCGTCGAGGTCCGACGTCCAGATCGTGCGCCGATCGAGATCCTCGGACCGGATCTTCGCCTGTTTCGGAATGCGTCGGGCGGCGACGACCTGCTCCCGCGGGATCTCCACCACGACCTGGCGCTCGAACACGCCCGCCGATTCGCTCATGGTGACGGCGATGCGATCGGTGTCGGGACGCCGCTCGATCGCCACGCGAAGGTCGTGGTCGGCGATCGGGGCGAGCAGATCGTGCGTGAGGTGCGCATCGAAGCGGACGCGGAAGTCACGGGGATGGCGGTTCAGCGTGCGGGCGAGGGCGCGGACGACGGCGCCGCGCCGCGTCTGCTCCGTCGCCCACGCTTCGGCGGTGGGGGGCGCGTCCGGGGTCGCGGCCGGCGGATCGGCGGGGAGGGCGGACGGACGAACGGCCGTGGTCGACGACGGGGTCGTGGGCGAAGTCGCGCCGGCTCGCGCCGGACGCATCACGACGGAGCGTCCGGAGAGATTGAGTCGTCCCCACGGCGCCTGCGCCGCGTCGAGGCGGGCCCGCACCTCGGCGATCGTGAGCCGCTGCATTTCATCGCGTCGATCCGCCACCACGAGGTCGGCGAACTGCATCGCGACGTCGCCGCTCAGGTCCGCGATCTCGCGCAGGGTGACGGGCCCGTCGCCGGCGTTCAGCCGGACCGAGCCGCGCAGGGTAATCGTGTCCGCGGAGGACGTCACGGTGCAGACGAGAATCACGAGGCCGAAGAGGGCTGCGTGCAGGAGTCGAAGTTTGGCCGGTCGGGTGAGCGTCATGTCTCGGGTCTCCGGTCGGTCGGTCGTCAGTCAGAGGTCGGCGGGTCAGCGGTCAGTCAGATCAGAATCGACGCAGGTTGCCGATGGTGCGGAGCGCTTCGTCCGCGGCCTGGATCGACTGGCTGTTCAGTTCGAAGGAGCGCTGCGTCTTGATGAGGTTCACGAGTTCGATGGTGGGGTCGACGTTCGAGCCCTCGAGGAACCCCTGCCGGACGAGGCCGCGCCCGTCCTCGTTGGGCAGCCCCGCGTTCGGATCGCCCGACGCGGCGGAGGGCACGAAGATGTTCTCGCCGACCTGCTTCAGCCCCGCGGGGTTGACGAAGGTCGCGACTTCGATCTCACCGATCAGTTCGGGGTCGGTCTGGTTGCGAATCGACGCGTACACCTCGCCGGTGGGCAGGATGCTCAGCCCGATCGCCTCTTCGGGCACGGTGATCGACGGCTCCAGCCGGTAGCCGTGGTCGTTGGCGAGCACAATCTCGCCGTCGCTGTTCAGTTCGAAGTTGCCCGCCCGCGTGTACCCCACGCCGTCGCCGACGTCGTCGGAGATCCCGACCGGGAAGAACCCTTCGCCTTCGATCATCAGGTCAAGTTCACGCTCCGTGGGACGCGCGGCGCCCTGGCGGAAGTCGAGCTGCGTCCCCGACACCTTCACGCCGAGACCGATGTACAGACCGGTCGGACGCTGGTCGCCGTTCGCGTTCTCCACGCCCGGCTGGGCGACCTCTTCGTACAGCAGATCCTGGAAGTTCGCGCGGCTGGCCTTGAACCCGTCCGTGTTCGCGTTCGCGATGTTGTTCGCGATCACGTCCAGAGCGGTGGTCAGGGCGTTGAGGCCGGTCGCGGCGGAGTGAAGGGCTCGAATCGCCATCGGAAAGTCCTTGCGTCAGTATGAAATCAGTCGAGAAGGCCGGAGGCTCAGGGGCGTCAACGCACCCGTGCGATGGAACTCACGGCCTGACCGATCGCCTGGTCCTGGTACTGCATCATGCGGGCGTTCGACGACACCGCCTTGGTCGCCGCGATCATCGCGTTCAGCGTCGTGATCGGGTTCGCCCCGCTCGTCTCGAGCATGCCCTGCTGCACGCGAAGGTCAGAGGCGGGGAGACGCGACTGCGCGGCGTCGAGCGAGAACGCGAACAGGTTCGCGCCGAGTTTCTCCAGGTCTCGCTGGTCCGCGGGCGGCGCCGTCAGTTGCAGACGGGCGACCACGCCGTCGCCCTGCACGATCGCGCCGTTCTCGAGAATCGTGGCCGACTGGGTCGGATCGAGACGGATCGTCTGGTTGCCTTCGCCGAGCACCCGCAGACCGCTCGTCGCGGAGACCAGTTCGCCCGCCGCGTTGATGGTCAGGCGACCGTCGCGGCTGAAGCGGAGATCCGCGGGTTGTGCTTCGCCGGTCGTGGACAGCGTCAGGAAGCCGGGACCGTCGAGAGCGATGTCGAGCGGGGCCTTGGTTTCCTGGAAGCCGCCCTGGCTCAGGTCGATCCACGTGGGGTTCACATGCACGCCGCCGCTCAACTGCTCCAGCAGTTCCTGGGGATCGGTGAAGGCGCCGTTCTCGAGGCGCTCGGGGAGGCGGTCGCGTACGTAGGCGACGTCCGGCTTGAAGCCGACGGTGTTGACGTTGGCGAGGTTGTTCGCCGCGACGTCCTGGCGGTGCAGGCTCGACATCATGCCCGACGCGGAAATGTAGAAACCGTAGTTCATGGCTCAGATCCTCCGTCCCACGAGGGTCGCGTCATCCGCGGCGGCGTCCGTCGGCGTCGCGAGGACCGCGTGATGGCGGTGGGTCGCGGCGGCGATTGTCGCGAGGCGGACGGCTTCGCCGGCCAGCGTCTCCAGAACGTCGTGGGTCTCGATGCGATCCGACGCCTCCGCGTCGTTCATCGCATCCCGCACCAGTTGCTTCAGGTGCTCCCGCATGTCGGCACTCCTTGCCTCTCGGGGTGGTGGGATCTCGTCGCCATGCACTGATCGCAATCCCCGTGCCGGGCCGTGGGCCGACCTCGGGGGCGATGGGGACGCGGTGATGAGCGTCCGGGGCGCGGACCCTGCGCCGTGCCTTACGTCGCATGCGCCGAGCCTGCGCACGCCCGGTCAGGTCCCGAACCTCGGCGCCCCCGATCGGCCAGGGGCGGGTTTTCGGCGGATTCGGGGTTTCCGGTGAAAATGTGTCCGCCCGCGCGGACTTTTGCCGATCGTCCAGCAGATCGGCGGACCCCTCATGGATGAGAGGCTGGAACTGATGCAAGTCCACGGCGGGTGCCCGCACGTCAATCGTGATGATCACCGCTGCGCCTCCCGCTTCGGCCTGACCCGCATCGATCAGGCGTTCGACGTGTGCTTCGGGACGTTCCAGGCGTGTCCGATGTACCACCGCATCAACGGCGAACTCGACGCCGTCGCCCGCAACGCGGCCGCCGCCGCCGCGCCCGTCGTCACGGTGACCGCCCATGGCCGACCCATCCCCCTTCGCGCCACCGGTACGTGACTTCCTGAACTACCTCCGGGTCGAAGCCGGTCTCGCCCCCGCCACGCTCGACGCCTATCAACGCGATCTCAACGATCTCGCGGCGGATCTCCGTGCGCACGGAATCGAGACGCCTGAACGCGTACGCCCGACGGATCTCGCGGATCATCTGCAGCGTCTTCATCGCGAGCGCGGCATGCAGCCGTCATCCGTCGCCCGCCACCTCGCCGCCATCCGCGTCTTCTTCCGATTCCTCGTCGCCAACGGACGGCTCGACGACAACCCCGCCACTCTGCTTGAAACCCCCACCCGCTGGAAACGTCTCCCCGGCGTGCTTTCGCCCCGCCAGATGCGTCAACTGCTCGAAGGACCGTCGCCTGAATACGGCCGGCTCTGGGTGCGCGATCGCTGTCTGCTCGAACTCATGTACGCGGCGGGATTGCGGGCGTCGGAGGCGGGCGCCCTGCGTCTGCGCGATTACAACCCGACGCTTAACGTCCTGCTCGTCAGCGGCAAGGGGCGAAAGCAGCGGCTCGTGCCGATCGGCAAGCCCGCGCGGACGTGGACGGATCGTTATCTCGCGGAACTCCGTCCCGAACTGCGACGCGATGACAACCGCGATGAAGGACGCCTGCTGCTGTCACATACGGGGCGACCGCTGGAGCGGGTCGCGGTGTGGCAGATCGTCCGCCGCGCCGCCGTCGCCGCGGGTCTCGCCGACGTGCATCCGCACCGTCTGCGTCACAGCTTCGCCACGCATCTGCTGGCGGGCGGCGCGGATCTGCGTGTGGTCCAGGAACTGCTCGGTCATTCCGACATTGCGACGACGCAGATCTACACGCACGTGGATCGATCGCATCTGCGGGATGTGATCAAGGACAAGCACCCGCGGGGGTGAGCACGCATAACAAAGCCCCGGCCGCGCACACCGTGTGCGGGCCGGGGCTGATGAGGCAGTTCGCGACGCGATCAGGCGCAGGAGCCCCACGCGGCGAGGAGGGTGGAGAGGTCCGCCGCGTCGATGACGCCGTCGTCATTGAGATCGGCTCCGGGCAGACCGCCGACCGGTCCCCACAGCACGAGGAGCAGGGCGAGGTCGGCGGCGTCGACGACGCCGTCTCCGTCGAGGTCCGCGGGGCAGGACGGGGCGGGTCCGCAACCCACGAGGCATTGCACGCTCACCGAACCCGCCATGTTCTGGTCCCAGGCGCCCTCGTGCAGCCCAATCCAGTAGTCGCCGGAGGCGGGCGCCGTCCAGTTGGTCTGGAACGAGCAGGTGCTGAAGGTGGAGGCGTCGCAGCCGTCGGCGGCGTGAATCGCACCGTCGGCGCCGACGATCTCCAGCCTCGGATCAGCGTTGTTGGAAGACGAGGAGACGGTGACGCGAATCAGCGCGCCGGCCGCGACATCGGGAATCCGGAACCAGTCGTAGTCCACGGCCGGGCTGATGGTGAATCCGGACGACGCGCCGTACGGAAGGTCCGGGGCCGCGTCCGGAGGATACGCTTCGACGCCGAACTGATACCCCATGGTTTGATCGGCCTGGCCCTCGCTGCAGAGCACGGTGTAGGTCCCGGGCGCGAGTTCGATCAGTTTCGACGCCGAACACGTGGAGAAGGTCGAAGCCGAACAGGCGAAGCTGTCGCTGAAGCCGTCGGGCCCGAAGATCTCCACCAGGGGATCGGCGTTGTTGCTCGTGGAGCGGATGGTCAGCCGCACCATCCGGGCGGGACCGGCGGGCACGATCACCGTGAAGAGATCCGAGTCGGAGGCGGGACTGATCGAGCAGGTCGTCGAGGCGCCGAACGGCATGACGATGGGCTCGAGGTCTTCGCCGCACGCGACGACGATCTCGTCGCCGCAAGCATCCGGAAGGGGCGAAAGGACGAACGTCGTGAGGAGGGCGAGGAGGAAGATACGTTTCATCAGATGACTCCTGTTCCGCCGACGGGCGGAGGGTCGTGGCGGTCGCCTCATCTCGAACGCCGTTCGTGAACCACGTTCAGTGTGAAGCGTCGGCGATGTAATGCAAGTCGCACAGGAGAGTTGCGGAGATTGAAAGCGCGCCGAATTTCTTGCGTATCAAGCGACCGGGACGCCACAAAAAGCGCGCCGAATTTCTGGCGATCCCGGCGTCCTGACGTAAGGTCTAAGAATGACTTTTGCTTTGCGTATCGGCGAACGTGAGTTCCAGCGGGTCTGCGAGCAGACGGCGGTCTTGTCCGGTCTTCTCATGGGCTGCGGTCGCGCGGCGGAGCCGCCGGGCACCGTGCCGACCCTTCGCGCGTGGGCGGGGCGGTCGCTGCTGTCCAATCTCAAGTTCGCGCCCCTCAACCTCGGATTGCTCGGGATCGACGATGTCGATCGGGCCGGCGAACTCGGGATCGCTTACGCGGAGTTCGACAAGGCGTGCGAGGAGGTCACGGCCGAGGATGGTTCAACGCGATCGCGTCTCCTGGGCAAGGCGGTCGCCGACCGGCGTGAGTTCGACCTGGACTTTCTCGCGTCGCCCTTCGACGGCGCTGTCGCGGCGCGCGCCGGTCGGTCGTCGACCGTCACCGCGATGCTCGCCGCGCCGCCGGACACGCTCGCCCTGATGCGGCCGCAACAGTTTCTGCTGATCATCGTCGGACCCGAACGAGCCGCAGCGCCGTCCGTCCGGAACGCGATTGACGACCTTGCGGGCGCGAGGCTCGGACTTGCCGACGAGACCGACCTGCTCGATGCGGCGTGTCGCCTCCCCATCCAGTCGCTGATTGACGCCATTCGTGATCAGGGCATCATTGTTCCCGTAGTGGGCCACACCTTTCCGCCCAAGAAGAGCTTCTGCGGGAAGCTTGGCCTGACCCGCCTTCGCCGACGCGTGCTCGACGGCTCCACCGTCGCCGCCGCCGCCGCCGCCATGCTCGGGCATGTCAGCATGGGCGTCATGGTCGCCCGTCGCGTGCAGGCGTATCAGATCGCCGCCGTCACGCGGGCGATGAACGGCCGTCTGCTGGCGCTCCCTTTTCACAGGACGGTGGTCCGGCACGATCCCGTCCTCCTCACCGAGCGTGATTTCATTCCGAGTGGTGCGGATGCTTCGGTGATCATGACCAGCGTCACCGAAGTCTGTTTCATGGATCGCGTCCGATACCGGCCGGACCATCGTGTGTCCTGCGAGAGCCTCACTTTCAATGTCAGTGAACGATCCGTCCGACGCACGGCCAGCGGAATCAGTCTCACCAACACCGAGTTCATCGACGGCGGCGAGTTGAGACGCGGCGACCGTGTGCTCGGCGCATGGGCGGATCGAATGTTCAAGTCGCCCCGCGGGGAGGAGCCGTCGATCCCGGAGGTGCAAGTCGACGCATCGACCCCGGGTCAGGCGCCGGTCCCCGACGCCGAGGCATCCTAGAGAGCATTCACCAGATCAGCTTGTCGCCCGCCTGACGCACGACCACCAGGCCGACCAGCGGCGAGGTCTCGTCGACCTGGATCTGCACGAGACGCAGCGGGGTCGGATCCTGCGTGGCCCAGATCCCGCCCGCGTTGAAGAGGCCGCCCCATTCGTCACGGAAGTCCCACAGCGACATGCGGAGCGATGACCCCGCGGGCAGCGACGACAGCGGCCGCGCGTACCGCTGGTTCAGCCACAGCGTCGCGTTCTCGAAGCTCTGCGCCGTCCCGTTGACGATTTCGATCTCCGTCTCGTCGCGGAAGACCTGGATCGCGACGTTGTCCGCCCGGTGAAGTTCGAACGGGTACGGGGCGGTCGCGGCCGCCGGGAGGTACTTCGGGGGCGAACAGGCGACGAGACCCGCGAGGATCAGGCCGCCCGCCGCGATCATGACGCGTCGGGTCGACATGCCCGCATGGTATCGGACCCCCGCGGGCTCGTCACACCGGGTCCGTGGACGTCACGGCGCCGGCCGGGCTGGAGTCGGCGGGCGGGACGACTATGATTGCGAAGATGTCCGTCCAGATGGAGCCATCCGAACTGCCCGATCGCACCCCGTCGGCCCCGATCTCCGAGATCGCCCGCGGGTTCACGATCGATCCGCGGATCCCCGCGACCGTGCCGGGCTTCGATGCGCCCTTCTTTCAGGCGGGCCTCGCGGGCTACTCCGACGGCGCCATGCGGCTCGTCGCCCGTCGTCACGGCTGCCCCTACTGCATCACCGAGGCCCTCCTCGACCGCACCCTGATCAACGGCGGCAAAGGACGCACCCGCGAAGATCCCGACCTCCTCGCCGAAGAGTGCGGCACGGGCGACCCCGCCGAGAACCAGGCCGCCGGACTCGACGATCATCCCATCGCCGGTCAGATCATGGGCACCTTCCCCGATGAAATGGCGCAGGGCGCCGCGCTGCTGGCGACGATGAACTACGACACCATCGACGTCAACATGGCGTGCCCGGTCAAGAAGATCCGCAAGCGGGATCGCGGCGGCCACTTCCTCACCACGCCCGAACGGGCGATCGACGTCCTCCGCGCCGTGCGCGAGGCGGTCCCGGCGCACATTCCGACCACGGTGAAGCTCCGCCGCGCCTGGGACGACACGCCCGAGATGGCCGCGAACTTCGAGCGCATCTTCGAGGCGGTCTACGAAATCGGCTACGCCTGGGCGACCGTGCACTGCCGCACGGTCCAGCAGAAGTACCTCGGCCCCGGGCGCTGGCCGTTTCTGACCGAACTGGTGAAGCGACATCCGGACAAAGTCATCTTCGGCTCCGGCGACATCTGGACGGTCGACGACATCTTCCGCATGCTCGACCTCACCGGCGTGCATGCGGTGTCGGTCGCACGCGGATGCATCGGGAATCCCTGGATCTTCCGCCAGGCGCGGCAGCTCATGGCGGGAGAGACGCCCGCCGCGCCGACCATCGCCGAGCAGCGGGACGCCCTGCTCGAACACTTCGAGTTGTCGGTCGCGCTGCACGGCGAGAAGCCGGCGTCGCGGATGATGCGGAAGTTCGGGATCAAGTTCTCGACGCACCATCCACAGGCGGAGGATGTCAAGAAGGCGTTCGTGACGTGCAAGTCGGTCGAGGACTGGAAGGCCGTGCTCGATCGGTTCTATCCCGTGGACGCCGATGTCGTCGAACCCGCAGGGAGCGCGGCGTGAGTTTCGGCCTCTCCCGCGGACGTGAGCTGGTCACCGAGGGGTGGGGGATCGATCAATCCGACCTCCCCGCGTTCGACCCCGCGGACCCCACCGCCTGCCGCGTCGATCCCCGCACGTGGTTCGAGCATCCGGAGCGTCGCTTCGAACTGGAGATCGGCTCCGGCAAGGGGACGTTTCTCGTGCAGCAGGCGGTGCTTCAGCCGGAGACGAACTTCCTCGGGATCGAGTGGGCCGCCGAGTTCTACCGGTACGCCGCGGATCGGCTCCGCCGCAACGACATCCGAAACGTTCGCATGCTGCGCGGCGACGCGACGGAGTTCATCCGCTACTGGTGTCCCGATTCCATCGCCGCGGTGATTCACCTGTACTTCTCCGATCCCTGGCCGAAGAAGCGGCACCACAAGCGTCGCGTCGTGCAGGACCACACGCTCGCCGCGTTCCACCGGATTCTGCAGCCGGGCGGCGAACTTCGGATCGTGACGGATCACGATGATCTGTGGGAATGGATGCAGACGCACGCCGCGCGGGCCGAGCGGTTGTTCGAGCGTGTCGAGTTCGATCGCCCCGATTCGGCGGGCGAGGGCGAGGTCGTCGGCACGAACTTCGAGCGGAAGTACCGCCGCGAGGGACGGCCGTTTCACGGCATGACGCTCGTGCGGAAGGAGCCGGTCGATGCGTAAGCCCGGAACGGATGAAACGAACGTGCAGATGTCAGATGTGCTCTGCGACTTCTGCCGACGCACGTGGACGATGGACGAGCCGATGATCGAGGGTCACCAGGGCGCGTGCATCTGCGGGAAGTGCCTGCTTGTCGCGTACACGGAGCTGGTGGTGAACAAGTCCGTCCCGGCGACGGACTACACGTGCCCGTTGTGTCGCGAGGATGCAAAGGACCGCGCGGCGATGGACCGGGCCGACGAACCCGGGTGGCGGAGTCCGCTGCACGAGGATTCGGTGGTGTGCCGCCGCTGCGTCAAACGCGCCGCCGGCGTGCTGCACAAGGATCCGGAGTGGGATTGGCGCAAGCCGTAGGGTGGGTCCACGACCCAACATCGGATGACATGGGTTGCACGTTCGTGTTGGGTCGTGGACCCAACCTACGTTATGATCGGTCGACCACCACCCCGATCGGAGACAACCCATGAACCGCATCGTCCACTTCGAGATCCACTCCGAGGACATCGAGGCGTCGAAGAAATTCTTCGGCGACGTGTTCGGCTGGAAGTTCCATCAATTCGGAAACGAGCCGTACTGGATGACGGAGTCGGGCAAGTCGATGCCCGATTTTGAAACGCCGGGGATCGACGGCGGTTTCATGCCGAGCCGGGACGGTCAGCCGCGCACGGTGAACACGATCGATGTCGAGTCGGTGGATGCGCACTGCGACAAGATCCGGGCGCACGGCGGTCAGATCGTCGTCGACAAGATGCCGATTCCCGGCGTCGGCTACATCGCCTACGCGCTGGATCCGCAGGGCGTGCTGTTCGGCGTGTATGAGTCCGACGAATCGGCGTCGGCGTAAGTCGGGGTTCATCCCGCCATGTTCCAGCACGCGGTGATTGAAGGCGCAGTGGTCTATCTGCCGACGTGGTTGGGATGCCCTGCGCCGTTCGTGGCGTCGCCACGGGTCGGCTTCCGGTTGCTCGTGATCGTGACGCTGCTCAATCTGATCGCGGTCATGGTCATGCAGCGAATGACCCTGAGCATGACCGATCCGCATCCGTACGCCGTGGTGCATCACTGGCCGGCGCCGGTCTGCCTGGCCGCGGCGTGGATCGCCGCGCGGTTCAGATTGCAGGCCCGTCCCCCGGCTGAATGACCCAGTTGTCTCCGCCCACCGTCCACCGTCCACCGTCCACCGTCCACCGTCCACTCTCCACTCTCCACTCTCCACTCTCCACTCTCCACTTTCCACTGTCGCGGTCTGACACGTCCAATTGCCATTCGCACCCACGGGACATCCCGCGGCGTGCGAGGCCGGTCCGGAGCGGCGCTGCCGTGATCGTGCGGAAGGCACGGGGAGTGGACAGTGGACAGTGGAGAGTGGGAAGTGGGAAGTGGGAAGTGGAGAGTGGAGAGTGGAGAGTGGACAGTGGGAGGTGGAGCGTGGGGAATCCCGGCTTACTGGTCCAGCTTCGACTCGATCCGCGACAGCCCGTCCCGAATGTCGCGGAGCAGGCCCACGACTTCTTCGCCGCCGGGCGCGCCGGTTGACGACGCAGCGGCCGTCCGACCCGAGTCTCCCCGCGCGGCTCGTTTGTCGCGTTGCTCCAGCACCGCCTCCCGGAATCCTTCGGGATCGACGATGCCCACCATCGAGATCAGCGCGCCCTGCGACGACTGACCCGCGGTCTCGAAACTCAGACCGGTGAGATCCATCGCCCGCATGATCGGGCCCTGGACGGTCCCGACGTCGGTGAGTTTGTCGAGCGGCGCGGCCTTCTCAACCCGCACAAAGAACCCCTTCCGGATACGCACCGCCCGGTCGGTCAGCGTGCACGACATCTGGTCGAGGTACTTCTGCGTGACGAAGTTCCCGAGGATCAGCCACACCGGCAGGAGGGGAATCGTGATGACGCAGATGGTCAGCACGATCGCGCCGCTCAAGAGCCAGTACATCTTGACCTTGGGGTTGAACTCCGCTTCCCAGAGAACTTTTTCGTTGGGGTCCATGAGCCCATCATAGCCCCCGGCTCCGCCGGGGGTTAACCAACGCCGACCTTGCACGTCCGGCGACACGACAACGCCCGCCGGGTTTTCGTACGTTGCCCCCCGGCAAAGCCGGGGGTCAGGTTTTGCTCGCGATTGCGTCCCATACCAGCGGGCCGCCGAACACCGCCAGCAACGTCAGCGCCGTCGCGACGATGGCCGTCATGATGAGGAGGCGACGTTTCGCCCGCGCCATGTCCAGCCAGATCCGTCCGTCGTCGAGCTTGACGAGGATCTTCGCGTCGAGGTAGCGCTCCATCTCGATCCGCTCGTTGTGTCCGAGCTTGAGCGTCGACGGCTTGCGGGCGGTCTCCGGCGACGTCGCCCCGGCCTTCCGAAACCGGCCCAGGAGACCGCCGTTCTGGGATTTCAGGATCATCCCGATGATCGAGAGCGGCATGATGACGGCGCCGAGTCCGACGCCAAGACCGGTGGGGGGCACGGGAATGCTCCGTTGTCTTCGAAGGCGGGGAAAGAGCCGGATGACGTTTCCGTCACCCGGCCCGCAGGTCAGATCAGGTGATCAGGAGTCAGTGGAGCAGAAGGGCTTCTTCGCAGGCCTCCTGATCTCCTGTTCTCCTCATCCCTGTTCTCAATAGTCCATGTCGCCCATGCCGGCGCCGACGGGCTTCTTCTTGTCTTCCTTGATCTCGGCGATGGCGCAGTCGGTGGTCAGCAGCAGGCCGCTGATCGACGACGCGTTCTGCAGCGCGATGCGTTCGACCTTCGTCGGCACGATCACGCCCGCCTTCACCAGATCTTCGTACGTCTGCGTGAGGGCGTTGAAGCCGAAGTTGTCGTCCTTCGACTCCTCGACCTTCTGGCAGACGATCATGCCTTCGAGACCGCAGTTGTCCGCGATCTGACGGATCGGCGCCGCGAGAGCGCGGAAGACGATGTCGACGCCGAGCTTCTCGTCGCCCTTCGCCTTCTTGCGGGCCGCGTCGAGGGCCTTGCGGGCCCGGAGCACCGCGACGCCGCCGCCCGGCAGCACGCCCTCTTCCACCGCCGCGCGGCAGGCGTGCAGGGCGTCTTCGACCCGCGCCTTCTTTTCCTTCATCTCGACTTCGGTCGCGGCGCCGACGTTGATCTGGGCCACGCCGCCCGCGAGCTTCGCGAGACGCTCCTGCAGCTTCTCCGCGTCGTAGTCGCTCGTCGACGATTCGATCTGCGCCTTGAGCTGTTCGATCCGGCCCTGGATGTCCTTCGTCTTGCCGGCGCCCTCGACGATGGTGGTCGCGTCCTTGTCGATCGTGATCTTCTTGGCGCGGCCGAGGTCGTTGAGCGTCAGGTTCTCGAGCTGGATGCCCAGCTCCTCCATGACGGCGGTGCCGCCGGTGAGGATCGCGAGGTCTTCGAGCATCGCCTTGCGCCGGTCGCCGAAGCCCGGGGCCTTGACGGCCGCGACCTTCAGGACGCCCCGCAGCCGGTTGACGACGAGGGTGGCGAGGGCTTCGCCTTCGACGTCCTCGGCGACGATGAGGAGGCTCTTGCCGGCTTCGGCGATCTTGCCGAGCACGGGGAGGAGGTCCTTGGCGGAGGAGATCTTCTTCTCGTGGATGAGGACGTAGCAGTCTTCGAGGACGCATTCCATGTTCTGGGCGTCGGTCACGAAGTGGGGGCTGAGGTAGCCCTTGTCGAACTGCATGCCTTCGACGAGGGAGACGTCGGTCTCGAGGCTCTTGCCTTCCTCGACGGTGATGACGCCGTCCTTGCCGACCTTGTCCATGGCCTCGGCGATGATCTTGCCGATGGTCTCGTCCTGGTTCGCCGCGCACGCGCCGACCTGGGAGATCTCGGTCGAGGAGCGGACGGGCTTGGACATCTTCTGGAGTTCGGCGACGATGCCGTCCACCGCGAGGTCGATGCCCCGCTTGATCTGGTTGGCGTTGGCGCCGGCGGTGATGTTCTTGAGGCCTTCGCTGAAGATCGCTTCGGCGTAGACGGTGGCGGTGGTGGTGCCGTCGCCGGCGTCCTTGGAGGACTTGGAGGCGACTTCCTTCACCATCTGGGCGCCCATGTTCTCGTAGGCGTCTTCGAGTTCGATTTCCTTGGCGACGGTCACGCCGTCCTTGGTGACGGTCGGGGCGCCGAAGGACTTCTCGAGGACGACGACGCGTCCCGAGGGGCCGAGGGTGACCTTGACGGCCTTGGCCAGTTTCTGAATCCCGCGGAGAATACGCTCGCGGGCGTCGTTCTGAAATGCAATCTGCTTCGCAGCCATGGGAGTGGTTCCTTCCGATTCGCAGCGCGTCAGCCGCGCCGAAGAGTCGTTCTTTGTCAGTTCGCGTTGGTGTTCGTCGTCGTCGTCGGGTCGGGCTTGCGGTCAGCCGATCTCGACCCACGCCACCCGCTCGGCGTCGAGCAGGTATTCCCGGGAGCCGTCCGTCAGCTTCACGATGTTGTCCGCCTCCGCGGGAATCAGCAGCGCCTTCGCGATGCGGCACGCGGCGGTCCCTTCGGAGAACTCGACGTGAACGTCGCGTTGACCGTTCAGGTCGCCGAGCGCGGTGCGGAGCTGGTCGGACGTCATGGGCGTCGGGTCCGGGCGGGGTTGGGTGAGGGTCAGAGATCCGTCCGCGCCTGCCAGGCCGCGGACACATGCGAGGCGTCGAGCCAGATGTGATTCTGCTTCGTCGTGATGCGGACGCCGTTGGCGCTGTGCAGCGGCTCCACCGTCACCACGTTGCGAATCTCGACGGGATCGCTCTCGCCCAGAAGCACGAGATCGAGCTCCTTGTCCGTGCCGGCCATCTCGCTCAGGATGTTGATCAACGGTCCGCGTTCCATTCGGAACTTCCTTTCCATCCGGCCGGCCGGAGCCGCCCGACGAGGTGGTTCAGTCCACGATCCCGAGAATGTCGTCCTCGGTGAGGATCAGGACTTCCTCGTCGTCGATCTTGACCTCGGTGCCCGCGTACGACGTGAAGATGACGTGATCGCCCTTCTTCACGGTGAACGGGATGTAGTCGCCGGTGTCGCGGTTCAGGCGACCCTGACCCAGGGCCATCACCTTGCCCTCCTTGGGCCGGTCCTGCGCCGACTCCGGCAGGAAGATGCCCGAGTCCGTCTTCGTCGCGGCTTCCGCCCGCTTCACGATGATCTTGTCGCCGAGTGGTCGAACCTTCATTGCTGTCATGTCTCCAGGTTCCCGTCAGGAACATTCCAAAGTGCAAGAGAAAGAAACGGCGCCGTCGCCTCCACAGGCGACGGGCGGATGTCACGAATTCGAGGGACGCCCGCCGTCCGGCCAGGCGTCCGCGTAATGACGACGAAGAATGCGACGCATCGTCTCGAGCAGCGTCTCCATCTCCATCGGATCGTCCAGCACCGCGAACGCGCCCTCACGCAACGCCGCCGCGAGTCCACGCGCGTGCTCCCGTGCGCACGACTGCATCGGACGAATCACCACCGTGGGCGGCGGCGCATCCAGTCGACGCAGCAGCTGCAGGATCCGGACGCCCCCCGCCCCCGGCGTCGACCCGCCCGCCTCCCGCGCCGCTTCTCGCGACAACGGAATGCTCAGGTCGACCACCGCGATGTGCACCGGGGCCTCGCGAATCACGGAGGCCGCCTCGTCCCCCGATCCCACCCGGATGCTCCGGATGCCCATCGGGGCGAGCAGTCGGGGCAGCTGATTCACCGCCGCCTCCTCCCGCCAGCCGCCATACGACAGCAGCAGGTTCAGACGGCCGCCGTCCGAATCAGGACCAGACTGGGTTGTCGGCGTCGATGCACGCATATCCAGAACACTCCGGGACGTCGAAGAGAGAACAACCGGCGCGCCGATCGACCGTCCGGCCCGAATACGCGATAAACCACTATGAAACAGAGGGTTCGATCATCAGGCCGGCCTGCCGATGCTGTCAGTTGAGCGTCGGGGCCGGTCCGGGTCTGCCAGAATGGCGGTCCCGGGTCCGGCGGTCTGATTCCTGCGTGCGGCCCGGCTATACTCTCGCCCTTTTCCCGTCCCGGTCCGGTCCGGCCGACCCGGGGCCCGCCCGACGCTGAGGAGTTGCCGCCATGTCCGTTGTCTCCGTCGCCCAGGTGCTCGCCGGGAAGGTCCCCGTGGGTCAGGAGGTGACCGTGCGGGGCTGGATCCGCACCCGCCGCGACTCCAAGGCGGGACTCTCGTTCGTCCAGGTCTCCGACGGCTCCTGCTTCGACGCCCTCCAGGTGGTCGCCCCGAGCGACCTCCCGAACTACGCGTCGGAGATCATCCACGCCGGCACCGGGTGCGCCGTCATCTGCACGGGGGAACTCGTCGAGTCGCAGGGCAAGGGGCAGGCGTACGAGATCAAGGCGGCGTCGATCGAGGTCGTCGGCGACGTCGACGATCCCGACACCTATCCCGTCGCGGCGAAGCGTCACACCTTCGAGTATCTGCGCGAGGTCGCGCACCTCCGGCCTCGCACCAACACCTTTGGCGCGATCGCTCGCGTGCGTCACTGTCTCTCGCAGGCCGTGCACCGGTATTTCCACGAGAACGGCTTCCTCTGGGTGCACACCCCGATCATCACCGGATCGGACTGCGAAGGCGCGGGCGAGATGTTCCGCGTCTCGACGCTGGACGCCCTCAACCCGCCCCGCACCGAGGACGGCCAGGTCGATTACGCCGAGGACTTCTTCGGACGCGAAACCAACCTCACCGTCTCCGGCCAGCTTTCCGTCGAGTGCTACTGCCAGGCGCTGAGCAAGGTGTACACCTTCGGGCCGACCTTTCGGGCCGAGAACTCCAACACCTCGCGTCACCTCGCCGAGTTCTGGATGATCGAACCGGAGATCGCGTTCGCCGATCTGACGGACAACGCGGATCTCGCGGAGGACTTCCTGAAGTCGATCTTCCGCACCCTGCTCGAGGAGCGGCCCGACGACATGGCGTTCTTCCAGCAGCGGATCGACAAGACGTGCATCGAACGCCTCGAGACGTTCATCGACGCGTCGTTCGAACGCATGGAATACGGCGACGCGATCCGGCATCTCGAGGACGCCGCGTCCTCCGGCAAGGCGACGTTCGAATTCCCGGTGTCCTGGGGCGCGGATCTCCAGTCGGAGCACGAACGCTACCTCACCGAGACGCTCGTCGGCCGACCGGTCGTCGTGATGAACTACCCGAAGGACATCAAGGCCTTCTACATGCGGATGAACGACGACGGGAAGACCGTCGCCGCGATGGACGTCCTCGCCCCCGGCATCGGCGAGATCATCGGCGGGGCCCAGCGCGAAGAGCGGCTCGACGTGCTCGACGCCCGACTCGCGGAGATGGACCTGCCGGCGGAGGACTACTGGTGGTACCGCGATCTCCGTCGCTACGGGACGACGCCGCACGCGGGCTTCGGTCTCGGCTTCGAACGCGCGATCATCTACGCGACCGGGATGGCGAACATCCGCGACGTCATCCCGTTCCCGCGCACGACGAAGTCCGCGGACTTCTGAACCCGCCGGCCCCGGCGACTCAGAAGAACACGCGCAATCCCGCGATCACCGCGAGATCGTGCTCCGGGCGACGGTCGGCTTCCTCCGCCACGGGCAGCAGGAGCGCCACTTCGATCGCATAGCTGGGCGCCTCGATCAGGAAGCCCGGGGCGAGCCGGAACATCGACTCCCCGCTCGTCTCGTAGATCGCCTCCGCTTCAAGCGTGAAGTAATACGCGGCGGCCAGTTCGGATCCCCATGCCTTCGGATGCAGCCGCCACGCCGCCGATCCGGTCAGCCGCACCAGGTCCGCCGTCGTATCCCCCGGATGCAGCGGACGATCCGAGGCGCCGGTCGTCGCCTTGTATGACAGCCCCGCCCCGAGCCCGAGGCGGCCGGTGATCTGCGTCAGCGCCAGACCGACGTACGGGTCGACGGAGTTGCTGCTGAACGCATCGCGTCCGAGCGGCGCCTCCACGCCCGCGAACCACGCGATCCGACGCGTGTCCACCGGGCCGAGCGGGTCGTTCACGAAGCGATGGCGAATCTCCAGCGTGGGATCGCCGACGCCCGTCGGATCCGAGCCGGGCAGCCCCGCCGGTCCGTCGAAGTCCCGATGTACGATCGGAATCGTCGCCAGCAGCGACCAGTCGCCGGCGAGTCCGTAGGCGAACGACAGATCCGTGCGCAACTCGCTGACGTCGGAGAAGCTGAACTCGTCCGACGCGACGTCCCACGCCGTCGCCTGCACCAGCGTCCGCTGCACGAGGACGCCTTTCCCCGGCTGGGTCGCGGCGGGGGTGATCGTCGTCTGCTGGGCGCGCGCGGGCGCGGCGATCAGACATGCCGCGCCCGCGACGATGACCGTCAGGATGGCCGCGCCCTTCACCCCTGGGCTCCGGCCACGGTGATGTTCATGAGCGTGAAGCCGGCCTGGTCGACGGCCGCCTTGAGGTCCGCCGGGCGCGGCGCGGGCCAGCCCGTCTCGACCGTGAC
Source organism: Phycisphaerales bacterium (assembly GCA_965227335.1). Lineage (GTDB taxonomy): Bacteria > Planctomycetota > Phycisphaerae > Phycisphaerales > SM1A02 > CBDDFV01. The sequence goes on along the minus strand of CBDDFV010000006.1, from coordinate 332,835 downwards.
CACGCCGTTGGCCATGTCCGTCGTCGTTCGCGTCACGCCGCTCACGCCGGTCAGCACCTGGTCGACATTGTTCACGCACTTCGGGCAGGACATGCCCCACACGCTCAGACGCACGACGTCGCCGGGACGAATGGCGACAGCCTCCAGCGCGGCGTCGGACATCGGCGCCGGCTCATCGGCGACGGACGTGGTGGTCTGTTCGGTGCTCGCGCAACCGATCAGGGCGAAAACGGAAAGCGAACTGGCGAGAGTCAGCGCGGCGACGCCGCGAAATCGTTCGTGATTCTTCATCGGATTCGGTCCTTTCGTTCGTCCGCGCACGCGGCGCGGCACAGGTCGCCGCTGGGCGGCGATCAATCGCATCATCAGTCGTACCTGGGAATCGCGCTCACCGTGACGATCACGGAGGGCCGCGATGATGCGCCGGCTACAGCCGGAAGACCGAATCAAAGACCAGACGTCGACGCCCCGCGCGAGGCGGACCGAGATCGGTCGTGTCGTCGGGACGCCGGATCTTCCGCCCTGCGTCTCGGCCCGGGTCGACGGAGAACATCTCCACGGGATCCGCCCGCAGGACGTGGAACTCCGGGGTCGGCGGAACGGCGGCCGGAGGCGTCGGCGTCGGGTCCGACGCGGGCGTCGCGAAACAGTCGCACGCATCCCCGCACGGGCAGCATCGCGTCGGGGCCTCGGATGTCTCGGTCGTGCCGCAGCAGTCGCGGGCCGGCGTCGACGGCTCGGCCGCGCAACACGCGCAACCCGCCTCCATCGACGACGCGTCGCCGAGCGACTGGAGCAGGGGGGTCAGCCCCATCAGGATGATCAGGAACCATCGTCCGACCATGCACTGATCGTCGCACGCCGGCTTCCGCGAGTCAATTTCCGGCGTTGGTTCTCGCGTCAGGGGTCGATGCCGGGGGCGGCGCGGCGGGCCTGTTCCGTCACGTGCCGCATCACCGGCAGCAGCGTCCCCCGCCAGGCGAGGAACGCGCCGTAATGCCCGCCGAGGTGCAGCCAGCGGGGCGGACGACCGAACGCCTGCCACAACGCCGTCTGCGTCGACGCGGGGATCGCCGCATCGAACGCCGCCCGGACCATCAGCACCTGGCCCGCCTGCACGCACGGCGCCGATTCCAGCGGGTCCAGCCGGATCGACGCGGCGAAGCCCTGTCGGTACGCATCATCGCGCACGAGCTGACGCGTCCGCCCTGCGAAACCGACGTAGCGCGAGTGCTGCAGCACGGCGTCCATCGATCCGCCGCCGAGGACCACGATCAGCACGTCGACCACGTGGCCCGCCACCGCCGCCGCCCCCGGAACCTGCATTGCGCCCTGACTGAGCCCGGCGAGCACGAGCGGGCGCGGCGTCTCCGTTTCCTCCAGCGCCAGCACGAGGCACGCCACGTCCTCGATCGCCGCGTTGATCACGTACCCGGTGACGAGTCCCGCCTCGAACGGCGCCAGATCGCGATGCGCGATTTCTGTTGTCGCGGCCGTGGTCGGTCGGTCCGTCAGCACCACCCGCCACCCTTCAGCCGCCAGCAGGCGGCCCATCGCGTCCTCGATCGACCGCCCGCCCGCGGAGCGTGCGAGGACGAATGTGCCGATGGGCGCCCCGGGCGGATCGATCACCTCCGCCGCGATCATCCGCACGGCGGACGACCATCCGAACGACTCGGGAGCCACGAACGGGTCCTCCGCCGATGTCGACTCCGCCGGGCGCACCAGGTGGATGATCGCGCCGTCGTCGGTCGGCGTGCACACGAGCACGCCGGTTTCGACGAGCGTCAGCGTGGCGTCGTCGGCGGGCGTGCTGAACGCCGCGCCCATGTCGCCGCCGGCGACCGAACGGTGGTCGACGAGCGTCGGCGTGCGGTGTTTGAGGTCGTCGAGGATCGCGGCCCGATCGACGAGGTCGGATGCGGGCGCCGACGGCGGCGCGAAACACGCCCCGCGCTCGACCGGTCCGATCGACCCCGGGCCGAGCGTGCAGCCGCCCAGCCCGCTCGTGACCAGGACCACGCTCAACATTCTCATCGACCCGCCTCCCGACGGATCTGGCCGCTGATCCGCCACTGCACCAGCAGCATCAGCACCGCCCCGCCCACGGCGAACAGTCCGCTCGCCCATTGCGCGGCGTTGAGGTGCTCGCTGAACAGGTACCAGCTTCCGACCGCCACGCCGAACGGCTGCAACTGCAGCACGCCCGCCGACACCGCCACCCCCAGCCGCGCAATGCTCATGTAATAGAACACATGCCCCAGCGCGATCCCGATCACGGCGGAGAAGAGCAGCAGCAGGAACTGGTGGAACGTCAGGCCGGTGATCGCGGTGGCGCCGGCGTCGTCGCCGAGCATCAGCATGAGCGCGACCATGGCGAACGCGGTGTACTGACTGATGACGGCGAAGGCGACGACAGAGTTCACGCCCCGCATGTACTTGCGCACCGCGATGCCGTAGCTGGCGAACAGGAAGCCGCTCAGCACGGAGAGCCCCACGCCGGCGACGTGCGCGCCCTGGAATGTCTCATCGCCCAGCATCAGCGCGCCGGCGGTCCCCGCGATGACGGCGAGTCCGCCGCCGAGGTACGACTTCGACCGTACGACGCGGCGTTCGTTCGGGAACAGCAGGTACGCCCCGACCGCCGCGAAGACGATCTGGCTCCGCAGCCCGAACGTCAGGAGGCCCGGGTCGATCTTGTAGTGCGACCACGTGAAGGCGACCTGGCCGCCCGAATTCACGAGGCTCGGGATCAGCGCCGCCCGCCAGACGCCCGGCGGCAGACGCCGACGCAGCAGACCGAAGATCACCACCGGCGCCCACAGGAACGCCGAGAAGCCGTAACGCCAGCCGTTGCTCGTCCACGCGTCGATCGATTCCGCGAAGTACCGCAGGAACAGCGGCACGCACGACCAGCCCACCAGCGTCAGCGTGATCATCAGCGCCCCCGCGAGCGCGGACGCGCCGTCGTCATCTCCCGGCAGGACCACGGCGGGGGTTCGGCTCATGAAGCGGTCGACTCCTCACGGTCCGTGCGACGCGTGCCCGAGTAGAGTTCGTACCGCAACAGCCGGCAGTCGATGCCGCCGTGCACATACGGGAAACGCCGGCTCGCCCGCAGACCGACCTTCTTCGCCAGCCGCGAACTCCCCGTGAAGATGAACCCCGTCCAGCCCGCGCACGACTGCTTGAACCAGTCGCCGATCCGCTCGTATACGCCCTCGAGACGGTCGATGTCGCCGAGACGATCGCCGTACTCCGGGTTCATGATGATCACGCCCGGATCGGCCGGAATCGGCGTCTCCGCGAAGTCGCACACGTGGAACTCGATCAGGTGGTCGACGCCCGCCGTCTGTGCGTTGCGTCGCGCGGCGTCGACGGCGAGGGGATCGATGTCGCTCGCGATGATCGGCGCGATCTCTCCCTTCCGCGTCGACTTCTTCGCCTCCCGACGCGCCGCCCGCCACGCCTCCTCGTCGTACGGCCGGACATGCATCAGACCGAAGTTCGCCCGCAGCAGACCCGGGGCGCGACCGGTGGCGATCAGCGCCGCCTCGATCGCCAGCGTCCCGCTGCCGCACATCGGGGCCAGCAGCGGCTGCTCACCGGTGTACCCCGTGGCCAGCACCACGCCCGCCGCGAGGGTCTCCCGCATCGGCGCGGCGTGGGGAATCTTGCGATACCCGCGGTCCGCCAGCTTCTGCCCGGAGGTGTTCAGATACAGCCACGCCCGAGGACCGACCCAGTACAACGTGACGACGGTCCGGTCGCGCTCCGGTCCCGAATCCGGCCGACGTCCCACGTGCTCGTTGATCCGGTCGACGATCGCGTCCTTCACCTTGACGCTGGCGAACATCGAGTTCGTGATGGCGGGCGTGTCGGTGTGCGAGTTCACGGTCACGTAGCCGTCCGGATCGATCCAGTCCTCCCACGGGATCGACTTCACGTGCTGATACAGCGCGTCGGGCTTCCGACACCGGAATCCCTTGAGCAGGTACTGCACGTTGAACGCGGTGCGCACATGGAGGTTCAGCCGCATCGTGTCCCGCAGCGAGCCGACCGTGTCGACGCCGGTGGGATGCTGATCCTTCACGACATAGCCCAGCGCGTCGATCTCCGACGCGAGCTGGTCGGCGAGACCGGGCGAGCACGACAGTCGGAGCCGGTTGGGCCGGTCAAGAATGTCAGGGGGAAGGGTCATGCGGAGCGGCCGGGGGGAAAGAGCAAGGGTAGCCGCGATCCCGGGCCCGGGCGCGATTCCCGGCCGGTTCCCGCCGGAGCGTTGGACGGGGCGGGAGGAGCGCGGTACGTTTGGCCCCTTATGCCCCAGGGACCCCCGTCGACCTCATCGCCCGCCCCTCCGACCGATCCGCGCGCCCTCATCATGCAGCGTGTCGCCGATCGTTCGCGTCGTTACCCCGATCTCGGTCCCGACCCGATCGACCTCTCCGGACTCGAACGACGCGACGCCGGACTCGCCGCCGCGATCGACGGCGCCGTGGCCCGCCGGTGGCGCACGCTGGCGATCACGGCGTCGCACGCGCTGGATCGGCGCGGCTGGGCGTCGCTGGAGCCGGCCGTCAAGGGCGCCGTCCTCGTCGGCGCCGCGCAGTTGTATCTGCTCGACCGCGCGCCCGCGTACGCTGCGATCAACAGCGCCGTGGAATGGGTGAAGCATCACGCGCGCAATCGACGCGTGGCGGGCCTGGTCAACGGCGTGCTGCGGTCGCTCGATCGCCTGCGAGACGAACGGATCGAGACGTTTGATCCGGACGCCCGCGACCAGATTCCGCTCGCCGACGGCGGGGCGTGGCGGCTCAATGCGCCGGTGTTCGCGGCGGATCGCGTGCAGCGGCTCGGCGAACAGTCGGCGTGCAGCGATGAACTGATCGCGCACTGGATTCGCGATCATGATTTCGAGACCGCGTTCGCGTGGGCGATGCACTCGATCACGCCGGCGCCGACGATCGTCGTGGACCTCGCGCCGGACGCCGCGTCGACGCTCGAAGCGGAAGAGCTCATCACGAAGCACGAGACGCCGAACGCGTGGCTGGTGACGCACGGAACGGATGTGATGACCGTGCTGGAGCGCGGCGGGCCCGGCGCGCGGGTGCAGGATCCCGCCGCCCGCGCCCCCGTCCAGACCCTCGCCAGTCGCGCCCCGCATCGCATCCTCGATTTCTGCGCCGGCTCCGGTACGAAGACCGTGCAGCTCGCCCAACAGCATCCGAGCGCTGAAATCGTCGCCACGGACGTCGACGCCACGCGGTACGCCCGTCTGCAGCGGGTCGCGTCGGCGCACGACAACGTGACGGCGGCGACCCGCGAGGACCTCGCGTCGATGCGGGGTGCGTTCGATCTGGTCGTGCTCGACGTCCCGTGTTCGAACAGCGGCGTGCTGGCGCGTCGGCCGGAGGCGCGGAGCCGGTTCTCGAACGACGCCCTCAGCAGTCTCGTGAGTCTGCAGCGCCAGATCGTGGCCGACGCGCTGCCGTTCCTGAGCGAGGCGTCCGACGCCGCGATCCTGTACGCGACCTGCAGCCTGGAGACGGCGGAGAACGAGCGTCAGGCGGGGTGGATGACGACGTGGCACCCGCTGCGGACGGCGTCGTCGGCGACCTGGACGCCGCGCGGCGGCCCGGGGGCGGCGCCCGCGTCCCATACGGACGGCGGTTTTCACGTGTTGCTGGAACGAAACAACGATCCGGACTGGCGTCCGCCGAAGACATGAGCGGGTCCGGGCGGAGGTCTTTTCTCGCGCGGGTCGGATGAGTACGATGGAAGATGTCTTCAGCGGGCGCCGACGGGTGTCCCGGGCCGCCCGCTGACGATCCCCCACAGACCGGACGGTGTTGCGATGAACATCCTCGACATTCTCACGCCGGACGCGATCAAGGCGCCGCTGGAGTCGACGTCCAAGCAGGACATCATCAATGAACTGGTTGACCGGCTCGCCGCCAACGGCAGCATCACCGATCCCGGCTCGCTGAAGTCGGTCGTGTGGGAGCGGGAACAGCAGCGATCGACCGGCATCGGCGAAGGCGTGGCGATCCCGCACGGGAAGTCAGCCTGCTCGTCGGAACTCGTGCTCGCCATCGGCCGCCCGGCCGCCCCGGTCGATTTCGACGCGATTGACAAACGCCCGGTCCGCATGATCTTCCTGCTCGCCTCGCCCCCGGACCGCACGCCCCAGCACATCCAGGCGCTGGGCAAGATCAGCCGGCTCATGTGCGATGTCGAGTTGCGACAGCAGCTCTTCGACGCCGAGACGCCCGAGGCGATCTACACGCTGATCGAAGACGCCGAGCACGCCAGCGCCTCCTGAGGCCGGGCCTCACCGACGATTCACTCGCCCCCGTCGGATTCGATCCGATCCGCGATCGCATATTGCGCCTGCGCCGCCGGAATGTCGCCGAGCTGCTCGAGAATGGCGCCGTATGACCGACGCAGACGCGGCTGATCCGGCGCCATCTCGATCGCCCGCTCGATCGGCACGATCGCCTCGTACGGACGCTCCGCCGCGACCAGCGCGAGGGCCAGCGCCTCGTACGCGGCGACGTTGTCCGGATCGATCTCGATCGTCCGGCGAATCAGCGCAATGCCCCTCTCCACGTCCCCGTACTGCGCCTCCATCAGCGAGCGACGACGCATGAGCAGCAGATTCTCCGGCGCGGCTTCCTGCGCACGACGCACCGCGGCCAGGGCGTCCATCGTCCGGCCTTCGCCCTCCAGCCACAGCACGAACTCGTCCGCAAGACGCGTCCACTCGGGGTGCGCGGCGGTGACGTCGCGGTAGAGATCCTCCGCCTCGTGCGGCCGGCCCGCGCCACGCAGCACGCGTCCCAGTCCCATCAGCCGCGCTTCGTTCGCGCCGTACGTGTCGATCGACGCGCGAAGGACGGCTTCCGCCTGGTCGAATTCGAGGCGGGAGGCGTACATCCACGCGCGTCGGAGGTCGGCGCCGGGCGAACCGAGCAACGCCCAGCCGCCCCGCGTGATCGGGCGCAGCCGCTCGTACTGGGTGATCGCGTCGGCGGCGGCGGCTCGCATGTCGTCCGGCGCCTGAATGGGTTGCCCGGAGAAGATCGCCCCCGCCGAGATCGTCACCTGTCGATCGAATCGATCCGCCCGCCATTCGGTGAGGCGAATCACGCCGCTGTGCGCACTGGCGACGAGGGCGAGGACGGTGACGGCGGCGAAGATCACGCCCGGTCCGCGCCAGGCCCCCTTGTACTTCAGGCGGTAGCGGTGGAACGCGACGTTCTCATCCCTGACGAGACGCCACGTCTTCCAGGCGCCGAAGGCGACGATGCCGGCGACGCCCGACGCCATCAGCATCGGGATCAGCCCGTACACGCTGCGCACGCTCAGGAACACGAGCGCGAAGACCGCGGCGATGGCGACTTCCTCGCGGAGGGTCAGGTCGAATTTCTTCTTCGGGGCGGCGTTCTTCGGCGGGTCCTTCGCGGCGGCGGGCTTGCCGAAGCCGAACGAGAGCGCTTCGTTGGGGCACGCCGCGACGCAGTCCATGCACTTCATGCATCCGGGGTCGACGACCATGCCGTACTCGCGGACCTCCTCGTGCACGCGCACGTTGGATGTGCAGGCGGCGGTGCAGTGTCCCGTCTCGTCGCAGGCGTCGGAGACGCGGATGCGTCCCGGGGCGTACTGATCGAGGGGGGCGAAGAAGCCGCCGTAGGGGCAGCCGTAGGTGCAGTAGCCCTTCATGCCGAGGAAATAGACCGCCGCGAACCCGCAGACGAACAGAAACGGGACGGCCACGAAGAGTCCGGGGAAGGTCGCCCAGAAGTCGGCGGTGACCACTTCGGTCTGCAATCGCCACGCGGGCAGCGGTCGGTCGGATCCGACGCCGAACGCGGTCATGAGCGGTGCGACGCCCCAGCGGTAGACGGCGGGCCAGACGAACATGTAGAGGGCCAGGACGAACGGCGCGTAGATGAGAAGTCGGGAGCGGAAGGGTTTGGGTCGGATGTTCATCTTCCCGAGGATCCAGCCGCACAGATCCTGGAGGAGGATGACGTGACACCCCCAGCCGCAGACCCAGCGTCCGAGGAGGGCGGTGCTGAGCAGCGCGAGGACGAAGAAGATGAGTCCGGCGTTGACGATCCCGTACTTGACGAACTCCATGGACTCCGAGGGTTCGACGGGGCTGATGGTCCTGCCGCCGAGCCAGCCGGAGGAGCGGGCGTAGAGCCAGAGGCCGATATGGACGAGGATGAGCATCTGGACGACGCCGAGAATCCAGGCGCGTCGCCGGCTCATGCGGCCGCGCCGGCGAGCGTCCGGAGCACCGGACGGGCCGGGCAGGACCGTCAGGGAGACGGTCGTGGCGTCGGGGGTGGAATCGTCGGAAGCGGCCATGGTTGCTGAATATAGGCGTCATCGGTCCGTCGCGTGGGATGGTTGCGGACCGATCAAAGGCCGAAAGGAAATCGCATTTTTGGGTCGTTGGGGTAGGCGAACCGCCCTGAGGGGGCCATAATCAGGGGTATCTGACGGCGATGCTCATGGGATTGACCGGAGCGTGCCGATGGTCTGAGGGCGGGTCCCATCCCGGTGCGGGCGAGGAACGCCCTGTCTGACCAGTTCTTCCGATCCTTTCACGAGAGAGGCGTTCACATGTCGAGCCCCCGTCCGATCGATGCGTACCAGAACCTCGTCAACCTCATCCAGAGCGCTGATGAAGACGTTCGCAAGGCGGAAGGCGGCAACAAGGCCGCGGGCACTCGGGTGCGCAAGACCATGCAGGAAGTCAAGAAGATGGCTCAGGAGCTCCGCCAGGCCATCCTGACGGCCCGGGATGACAATCCCTGACCCCGCTTACGCGGACATCGCGTCCACCACGATCCGATCCGCATCGGTCTGACCACGCCCGCGTGGTCCGGCCCCCGCGGTCCGCGTGACTGACGGCGCCATCGTCGATATGCTGTCCCGCTTCCCGGCGCCCGCGCGGCGTCGGGGGCCGTTTTCTCCGCATCATCGCTGTTTCGTCCACCGCCCGTCGCGCGGAGACCACCCGAGTGGCCGCCCCTCCCTTCTTCGACATCAATGATCTCGACCTCGGCGCGGTCGCGCTCGATGGAGACGAAGTCGGCCGACTCAACCCGCAGTCGGGCGACATGCGCCACCTCGACCACGTCGTCTGGTTCAACGAGGACATCACGCTCGCCCTCGGCGTCAAGCAGGTCCGCGATGACGAGTTCTGGGTCCCCGGACACATCCCCGGCCGACCCCTCTTCCCCGGCGTCCTCATGATCGAAGCCGCGGCCCAACTCGCCAGCCTCCTCTACCGACGCAAGTGCGACGAGTCCCGCTTCCTCGGCTTCACCCGCTGTGACAACACCGTCTTTCGCGGCCAGGTCCAGCCGGGCGACACGTTCTACATCCTCGGACGCGAGATCGAGTTCCGCCCCCGACGCTTCAAGAGCGAGGCCCAGGGCATGGTCGACGGGAACATCGTGTTCGAAACCCAGATCACCGGCATGGTGATGTGACCAACCGGTCCCGACGCCGCGTACCCTGACCGTATGGCGGCTGACGACCGACCCCCTGATCCTCACGCCCTCCCGACCCTGCCCATCGACCATCGGTGGGACGACGCCGCTCGCGCCGATGACGTCGCGAAGCAACTCCCCGCCGCCGCCGGCGTCATGCTCCTGCTCGACGCCCAGGACCGGCCCGTCACGCTGGTCGCGACCGCGGACCTCCGACGCGCGGCGAGACAACGGCTCACCCAGCCCGATCCCCAGGATGACGCCGCGCGAAAACGCGCCGACCTCCGCGCCATCGTGCGCCGCGTGCGGGCCACCACCGCCGGCTCCGCCTTCGAGGCGGACTGGATCTATCTCCAGCACGCCCGGCGCGTCGCCCCGGACGCCGCCCGGGCCATGCTCGACCGCTTCCCCGCCTGGTTCATCGCCTGTGATCCCGCCGACGACTACCCCCGCTGGCAGAAGACCAACCAGCCGCCCGCCCGATCCACCGCGGTCCATCTCGGGCCGTTCCTCGACAAGCACGCGGCGGGTCGGTTCATGGAGGGCCTCGTCGACCTCTTCGATCTCTGCCGCGAGTACCCCGAACTCCTCCGAACCCCGCACGGACGCGCCTGCCCTTACAAGGAAATGGGCCGCTGTCCCGCCCCGTGCGATGGGACCGTCCCGATCGACGTCTACCACGAGTCGATCCGCGCCTCGATCGACTTCGGCGCCCGGCCGCTCGACGACTGGTGCGCGGCGGGGGAGGACCGGATGCAGGCGGCCGCCGCCGACCACGATTTCGAAACCGCCGCGATGTGGAAGCGCCGGCTCGACACCGCGGCGTCGCTCCGCCGGGGCGCGTTCGAACTCGTCGACCGACTCGAGCGGTTCGCCTTCGTCGCGCTCCTGCCCGCGGAGTCGTCGGACCACGCCCGGGTTATGCTGATTCGAGGCGGCGCGGTGCGTCCCTGGGCGACGGTCCCGCTCGAGGCGAGCCCGTCGGATGACGCCGCGCTCGCCAAGGCGATCGACGACGGCTGGGCCGGCGACGTCGGCCCCATCGGTCGGGAGGCGATGGACATGATCGGTCTCGCGGCGGGTCATCTGTTTCGTTCGCGTCGGCGCGGCGGATCGTACCGGGGCGGCTTCGAGCCCTGGCGCCGGCCCTTCGATCCGAAGCGTCTGGCGGCGCTGCGTCGTCGTCTGCGGAAGGCGGAGGCGTCGGAGAAGTCTGATAATGTGACGGACCGTTCGCTCGACGCCGCGCCATCGGACCCGGGGTGACGGGTCCGGAGGAAACGGCTGGGCCGTTCATCGTCGGATGTCGATACTGCCCACACTTGTGCGCGCGGGAGCGCGCATCAGACATGGAACCGCCTGTTCATGACCGTTGACGTCTATCCCCTCCGATTCGACCCGATTCTGAAGCCCCGGGTGTGGGGCGGTCGGCGTCTGAAGTCGCTGCACAAGCCGCTGCCGCCGCGCGATCACATCGGCGAATCGTGGGAGCTGGCGGACCTGCCGCCGTCAGTCGATGACGGCCGCTCGACGATCAGCAACGGGACGTGGAAGGGTCGGACGCTGCACGAAGTGATCTTCGATCATCCCGAGGTCATCATGGGCGAGGCGTCGCTGTCGCCCGAGGGCGGGTTCCCGCTGCTGCTGAAGTATCTGGATGCCCGCGAGAATCTCTCGGTGCAGGTGCATCCGTCGCCGGCGTACGCGGCGACGCACGCGGGCGCGTACGTGAAGTCGGAGGCGTGGTACGTCGTCGACGCGGAGCCCGGCGCCATGATCTACAAGGACGTCCGCGCCGGCGTCACCCGCGACGACTTCGCCCGCGCCATCGCCGAGGGCGCGGACGTGGGGGAGCTGCTCGTCTCGGTTCCCGTTGCACCGGGGGACTGCCATTACCTGCCGAGCGGGACGTGCCATGCGCTTGGGGCCGGCGTTCTCGTGGCGGAGGTGCAGACGCCGAGCGATACGACGTTCCGCGTGTACGACTGGGGTCGGACCGGGCGTGAACTGCACGTCGACGCCGCCCTGCACTGCATCGACTTCGACCACCCCTGTCCCGCGACCACGCGGGGCGAGCGGATCGATGCGGACGGCCTGATCGCCCAGGTGGTCGCGGTCACGGACCACTTCGAGATCGAGCGATTCGTCTTCGAGGACGAGGCGCCGATGCTGGCGCTCGAGTCGGAGCGTCGGCCCGAGGCGTTGATGATTCTCAAGGGCGACGGGTATGTCCGCTGGTCGGGCGAGCGGCTCGCGGTGGAGCCGGGCGCCACGGTGCTGATTCCCGCCGCGCTGGAGGAGGCGGAGCTGGAGCTCGGCACGGACGGCGTCGCCCTGCGGATCGGTCTGCCTCCCGCGACCAGGGGGATGATCGCGTGATCCGGCGCTGTCGCTCATGGCGGACGCGGGCCGTCGTCGCCGTCGTCGGCGCGACGGCGATCGGTGCGCACCCGGCGTCAGCGGCGGAGCAGCATCTCGTTTCGCCGGGCGACTCCATCGAGTTCCTGCAACGCAAGCTTCAGCCGGGCGACGAGATCATCCTGCTCCCCGGTCGGCACCGGCCGTTCCGGCTCGCGGGTCTGCGTGGCGACGACGAGGGTCCGTTCCGCATCCGCAGTCTCGAGAACGGTCCGCCCGCGATCATCACCGGCGGCGCGATCGGCATCGAGTTGACCGATGTCCGGGACGTCGAGATCGATCACCTCGTGATCGAGGACATGGAGATCGCGGGCGTCCTGATCGTGAACGAGCCGGGCGCGGATTCGGGTCCGCCCCGCCCGGAGGCGCCCGACATCGTGATCAGCGACGTGGCGATCCACAAGATCGGACCGACGGGCAATCGCGATGCGATTCGTCTGGAGGGGGCGGACCATGTCGCGATCCGACGCTGCCGCGTGTCCGGATGGGGGGGCTCGGCGATCGACCTCCAGGCGTGTCGGCACGTGGTGATCGAGCAGTGTCTCTTCGAGGGTCGGCTCGGATTCACGCAGGCGAACGGCGTCGAGATGCGGGGCGGAACCGCGCACGTGCTCATTGACGCCTGCGATTTCCGCGCGACCGGCGCGCACGCCGTGGTCTTCGGCGGGCGGACGCCGCCGGAGGCGTATCGTGAACTCCCGCCCGACGAACTGGACGATCCGCGGGGTCCGCGGCTGCGTTACGAGGCGCACGCCGGCCGGATCGAGGAGTCCCGCATCGAGGACGTCGCCTGTCCGATCGCGCTCATGCACGCGCGTCGGTGCGAGGTGAAACAATGCACCGTCATCAATCCCGGTCGCTGGTTCGCCGCCGCCATTCGCGTGCATGCCGACGAACGGTACGGCGACGTGCTGGCCCCGCTCTTCGGCTTCAACGCCGTCGTGTGGAATGAGGCGAACACGCCGGAGCGTCGCTTTCATCTCGGGCGGGGCGTCGACGGCGCTTCGTTCCAGCTCGAACCGAATCTCTGGTGGGGACCGACCCCGACCAGCGAGGCGGACGAGATTCCCGGTGAAATGCCCTCGACGCAGCAGACGGACATCGATCCGGCGCTCAACGCGGCGGGCCGGGCGACGAATCCCGAGGCCGAACTCTACGGCTGCACGGTGCGGGTCGGCCCGCGACGCTGACGACGGCTCGCGCGTCGACGCGGCGGCTTATTCCTCGGCGCTGTAGAACGCCGGACGCGCGGCGTCGGGGGCGGGGCGCGGGGCCGCGTGCCAGAGGAAGTACGCGGTCCGCTTGACGTCGTCCAGGATGACGAGCAGGCACGGCAGCACGATGAGGATCAGCACCGTCGCCGAGATCAGGCCGAACGCGATCGCGATCGCCATCGGGATCAGGAACTTCGCCTGGAACGACTGTTCGAGCATGAGCGGCAGCAGACCCAGCACGGTGGTGACGGTGGTCAGGAAGATCGGCCGCAGACGCTGGCGACCCGCGTCAACCAACGCCGGATGCAGCGCCATGCCCTCTTCGCGTCGCCGGTTGTAGAACTGCACGAGGATGAGGGAGTCGTTCACCACGATGCCCGAGAGCGCGACGAAGCCGATGAGGCTCAGGAACGTCAGCGAGTATCCGAGCAGGGCGTGTCCCCATACGACGCCGATGATGGCGAACGGGATGCCCATCATCACCGCGAGCGGCTGCGTGTAGCTGCTGAACAGCCAGGCGAGAATCACGTAGATCATGATGATCGCGGCGAGAAAGCCGAAGGGCAGCGACTGAAACGCGTCCGCCTGCTGCTCCTGTCGTCCGCCGAACGTGATTTCGACGTCGGGGTATTTCGTCCGCAGTTCGTCGAACTTCAACCCGGCGACGATCGCCTCGGGACTGACGCCCTCCGCGGTGTCCGCGTTGAGCGTGGTCGTGCGTTTGCGGTCGACGCGATTGATCGAGGCGTAGGAGGCGCCGTCGACGAGCTCCGCGACTTCGCCGAGGGGCACCGCCTGCCCGGTGGGGCTGATCAGCCAGATCGATTCGATCTGCGTGAGACTCCGACGGGTCGGTTCGTCGAGACGGACGCGGACGTCGATGTCCTCCTGGCGATCGCTGAAGACGTGAGGCTCGAGGCCGAACAGGGCCCCGCGGACCTGTTGCGCGACGTTGGAGACGGTGAACCCGAGCCCCGCCGCGCCCGGCTTGAGCGTGATCTGGAGCTCCGGTTGGCCGAGGGAGTTGTTGTCGGAGATGTCGTAGACGCCGTCGAAGCTGCGGAGCTGGCGCTTGAGTTCGTCGACGACGGCGAGGCGGTCGTCCTGGCGGGTTCCCGCCACCTGGATCGTGATGTCGGCCCCCGCCGGTCCGCCGGTGATCTCGCTGTAGCGGATCGTCTCGACTTCGTCGTAGAGCGGGCGGGTCATCTCGCGGATGGAGTCGATCACCCGCGACGACTCCCGGGTCCGGTCCTCGGTGGGCAGGAGTTCGATGAAGATCTGCGCGATGTGCGTCGCCGCGGCGGACACCGTACCGGTGTCGATGTTCGCCGACTGGCCGATCACCGCCGAGATCGTGCTGACCTCCGTCTGCGACTGGGCGGCCGCCTCGATCTGCTGCACGATGCGGTTGGTCTCGTCGATCGACGAGCCGATCGGCATCTCGAGATCGACGATGATCGTCTCGGAGTCCGACGACGGCAGGAACTCCCACGGCAGCCGACCCCCCGCGACCCAGCCCAGTGAGACGACCAGCGCCGCGATGGCGACCGTCACCGAGAAGTACCGGTAGCGGAGCGCGGCGCCGAGCAACTGCCCGAATCGGGGCACGATGACATTGTTGATCAGTCCGTCCCGACCCTTCTCGTACCGCGCGATCACACGTCCCGCGGGCCCGGGCGTGCGCTTGTCGCGCTCCATGAGGCTGTGGCCCATGTGGCTCGGCAGGATCAGCAGCGATTCGATGAGGCTCATGATCAGCGCGCACGCCACGACGATGGGAAGCGCGCCGAGCAGGTCGCCGATCTGGCCGCGAATGAACGTCAGCGGCAGGAAGGCGACGATGCTGGTCATGACGGTCGAGAACACCGGCCAGGCGACCTCGTCGGCGCCGCGCACGGCGGCGGACAGCGAACTCTCGCCGCGGTCGTGTCGGGCCTGGATGTTCTCCGCGACGACGATGGCGTCATCGACGAGCAGGCCGAGCACGACGATGAGGCCGAACATCGTCAGCAGGTTGAGCGTGATGTCGAGCGCCCACATGAGCACCAGGGTGCCGGACAGGGCGGTGGTCAGTCCGATTCCCACCCAGAATGCGACCCGCCAGTTGAGGAAGACGAGCAACGTCGCGAACACGAGGATCGCCCCGAAACCGGCGTTACGGACGAGCAGATCGAGACGGCCTTCGACGAAGCGGGCGAGATCGGAGTGCGTCGTGATCTGCGCGTTCTTCGGCAGCGGGACCGTGGATTTCAGGCCGAGTTCGTACGCCTGGCGCTGCTTCGACATCATCTCCGGCGCCGCGCCGTCCTCGGCGGGCGGTCCGAGCTTGTCGATGAACTTCGGGAGGAAGGGATCGCCCCGGCGGGCGGCGATGTACGCCCGCACCATCTCCGCCATCTCGACGATGTCCTGCGCGCCGACCTTGAACACCGTGAGGCTCACGGACGGGGCGCCGTTGAAGCGGGTCTCGATCTGCGAATCGACGAAGTCCTCGCGGACCGTCGCGATGTCGCCCACCCGCAGGCTCTGTCCGTCCGACGTCGCCTTCACGACGATGTCGCGGATCGCCTCGGAACGCTCCTCGACGCCGAGCGTGCGCACGGTGACGTTGCCGACCGTGCCCCGCACGGAGCCGCCGGGAATGTCCGACATCCAGCCGCGAATCGCATCGCTCACCTGGGGCAGACTGACGCGGTGCTCGATGAGCGCGGCGGGGTCGACGTCCACCCGGATCTCATAGTCGCGAATCCCGCTCGGCAGCACCTCGCCCATGCCGGGCAACGTCTTCAGATCGTCGCGGATGCCGCGAATCGTCGTCTTCAACTCCTCCTCGTCGACTTCGCCGAAGAGGCTGACCATGATCACCGGCAGTCGGTTCTCGAACTCCGTGACTTCGATCCGCTCCGCGTCCTCCGGCAGATCGGTCAGCGATTCGATCTCCCGTTCGACCTCATCCGTCGCCCGCGTCACCGAGCGGATGTTCTCGCGGAACTTGACGGAGATGAAGCCGCCGCCCTCGTTGATGCTGGTGGTCAGTTCGTCGACTTCGTCGAGATCCGCGATCGCGTCCTCGACCTTGCGGGCGAGCGTCTCCTCGATCTCTTCGGGCGACGCCCCGGGATACGGCAGGGTGACCTGCGCCATCTCCGGCTCGGACTCCGGGAAGAACTGCCGGCGCAGCGTGACGCTCGCCGCGAGACCCGCGAGAAGCATCGCGATCATCAGCAGGTTGACCGGGACCGGCTTGCGAACGCCGAAGGCGGGCAGACTCACGGCGTCGACTCCGACCCGTCGCCGACCGGACGCTGCGCCGTCTCGAGCGAGGCGTCATTCCGCGCGGCGCCATATTTCACGGGACGCACCTCGGACCCCGCCCGCGCCGCCGTCGACGCGTTCAGCACCACCAGCACGCCCTCGTCGAGCGGCTCCGCGAGGACGATCCAGTCCGTGTCCGGCGGGCCGATCTCCGGGAACGTCCCCTCGACGTGAAACGCCGTCTGCACCGGACGACTCGTCACGACGTTGTCCTCGACGAGGAACACGCGGTCGCCCTGGACGGCGCGGCGGGGCAGCACCATTCGTCGCTCCGTCGTCCGTCCCTGCACCGTCGCCTCGAGGAACTTCCCCGGCGACAGCGCGCCGGGCTGCGTCGAATCCTGCTCCAACTCCACGTACATGGTCATCGTTCGCGTCTGCTCGTCGTCGGCGGGACTGATCCGCGCGATCCGCCCCTCCCACGTGCGACGATCGGCGCCCGTCGAACGCAGCGTCACCGTGTCGCCGATCGCCACGTCGTATCGCGCCGAAGCCGACAGCCGGATCGGAACCTCGATGCGGTCGAGATTCACGATGCGGGCGACCCGCTCTCCGATGTTCACCCGCTCGCCGACCTCGGCGTCGTACGTCTGCAGCACGCCCGTGATCGGCGCCGCGATGTGCGTCCGCTCAATGTCCTTCTCCACGATCGACAGGTCCGCCACGAGGCCCGCGCGCTGGGCTTCGAGCTGCGCACGCCGGGGCGGAACGCCGTTGATCGCCTCAAGGTGCTGCTCACGCTCGCGCAGCTTGGCCGTGAGCCGGTCGCGAGCCTGGTCGAGTTCGCGGGCGAGCGCGGCGTTTCGTTCCCGGGCGTCTGCGTACCGCTCGATGTCGCGTCGCTCAATCTCGATCGATTCCTCGAGAATCTCCAGCCGGGCCTTCCACGAGGCCTCCTCCACGTCGAGCTGCTTCAGCCGCGCGTCCATCTCCGCGATCTTGGGCTCGATCGTGTTGCGTCGCCGGATGAAGTCGGAGGCGTCGAGCCGCGCGAGCACGTCGCCCGTCTCCACCCGCACGCCGGCGTCGAGGTCGCGCGGCGTGTCGACGACCATCGCCGCGACCTCCGCCGGCACGTCCGACGTGTCGATCGGCGCGGCGGTGCCGTAGCCCTGCCACGAGCGTCGGACGTCGGCGTACGACGCGGGGATCACCTGGATCGGGTCCGCCTCGTCGGCGCGGTCCGACGGGGCCGGGGCGGGCCTGGTCCGCACCAGCGTCGTGAAGATCAGGAGCGCGACGCTGATGAGCGCGAGCCCGACCAGCAGACGCAGAGCGATGGAGATCGGCTTCATCCAGGGAACAGCCATGCAGCAGAGGCCTCCGGGGCCGCGCGAGGGCGGCCGGATCGAGTCCCATACGGTATGTTCCGCGTCCGCCCGCAGCGAACGATCGAACTCCCTTTTCTTGGAATTCCCGCCGCGCCGAACCGCCGCCCGGACCGCTGAAATGCTGGTAGGCTGATCATCATGTCGGACCCCTCCGCCCAACCTGCGTCTGATCTCGCCGCGGACGATGTCCGGCGTCTCGCCCGGCTGGCGCGGCTGGATCCGACGGAGACGCAGATCGCCGAATGGCGCGGCCAGCTCGCGGCGGTGCTCGATCACATCGGGCGCATCAACGAACTCGCTCTCGACGACGTCGAGCCGCTCGCCCATCCGCTCGACATGCCCGCCCGACTCGCGCCGGACGAGCCCATCCCCGGCTTCGAGGCGGCGACGATCCTCGCGAATGCACCGGCGTCGGAAGGCGATTATCTCATTGCCCCCCGGGTGCTTGATCAGGACTGACGACGACGCATGACGGACGCCCCCGATCATCCGACGCCGCCGGTCGACGACCTCGCCGACGCCGTACGCACCGGCGCTCTCGCCGCGCAGGACGTGGTCGACCACGCGCTCGCCCGCGCCGAGGCCGTCAACCCCGGGCTGGAGATCTTCCGCGTGATCGATCACGACGGCGCGCGGAGCGCGGCGGAGAAGATCGACGAACGCATCCGCGCCGGCGACGACCCCGGCCCGCTCGCCGGCGTGCCCGTCGCCGTCAAGGACAACATCGCCATCGCCGGCCTCGAACTCACCTGCGGCTCCCGCTTCCTCGAAGGCTACCGCTCGCCCTTCACCGCCACCGCGGTCGAGAAGCTGCGCGATGCCGGGGCGGTCGTCATCGGCACGACGCACTGCGATGAGTTCGGAATGGGATCGTCGAGCGAACACTGCGCGCACGCGACGCCCCGCAATCCGTGGGATCCCGAACGCACGCCCGGCGGTTCGTCCGGCGGGTCCGCGGCGGCGGTGGCGGCCGGGTGCTGCCCCCTCACGCTCGGGTCCGACACCGGGGGGTCCGTCCGCCAGCCCGCCGCGTTCTGCGGCGCCGTCGGACTCAAACCCACCTACGGACGCGTCTCCCGGTATGGCCTCGTCGCGTTCGCGTCGTCGCTGGACCAGATCGGGCCGATCGCCTCGGACGTGCGCGGCGCCGCGGCGGGATGCCTCGCCGTCGCCGGCCTCGATCCTCGCGACGCCACCTCGCTCGATCGCGAGATCGGCGTTCAACTCGACGGGCTCGACCGTCCGATCCCCGACCTGCGGGTCGGCCTGCCCCGCGAATACGACTCGGACCGAAACGACCCGGACGTCGCGGGCGTCCTCGGCCAGGCGGCGAGTCTGTTCCGGAGTCTCGGGGCGACGATCGTCGACGTCGATCTCACGATGACCTCGCAGATGATCGCGGTCTACTACGTGATCGCGCCCGCCGAGGCGTCCTCCAACCTCGCGCGGTTCGACGGCGTGCGCTACGGTCGGCGGGCGGACGCGGAGAACGTCGAAGCGCTGTATCGCCGCAGCCGCGCCGAAGGCTTCGGTCCGGAAGTGCAGCGCCGCATCATGCTCGGCACGCACGTCCTGTCGTCCGGCTATTACGATGCGTACTACGGACGGGCGATGAAGGCGAGGCGGTTGATCCGTGACGAGTTCGAACAGGTGTTCACGCAGTGCGACATCCTGCTCGGACCGACCACGCCCCGCCCTGCGTTCCGCATCGGTGAAGTCACCGATCCGATGGCGATGTACATGAACGACGTCTATACGGTCGGCGCCAACATCGCCGGTCATCCCGCGATCTCGCTCCCGGTCGGAACCACCGCGGATGGGCGCCTGCCGATCGGCGTGCAGTTGCAGGCGCCCGCGTTCGAAGAGATGCGTCTGCTGCGGGCGGCGCGGATGCTCGAAGAGGCGGCGCAGTTCGATGCGCGTCCGCCGGCCGGCGCGGCGTCGGGAGCGTCGTCGTGAGCCGGGGGCGGGACCTGGTCGTCGGCGTCGACCTGGGCGGCACCAACATGCAGGCCGCCGTTGTCGATGCGCAGCACGCGATCCTCGGCCGACACTGGCGCGAAAGCGACCCGACCCGAGGATCGGACGCGGTCTTCGACGATGTCGCCGCGTCCGTCCACGAGGCGTGCGCCGATGCGAGCGTGACAATCGACGACGTCCGGGCGATCGGCGTCGCCGCGGCCGGGGCGATCGATGCGCCGCGAGGCGTGGTGCTCGAAGCGCCGAACATGTACTGGACGAATGTGCCGCTGCGCGACGAATTGCAGCGCCGCCTGCCCCGGCCCGTGGTGATCGAGAACGATGTCAACGCGGCGGTCTGGGGCGAGTGGTTCGCCCGGAAGGACGAGGAGCAGACCGATCTGCTCGGCGTCTGGCTCGGCACGGGCGTCGGCGGCGGCCTCGTGATCGATCGACGCATCTACTACGGCGACGCGTTCACGGGTGGAGAGATTGGACACGTCGTGGTGGCGCCGGACGGCCCGCCGGGATTCCGGAAAGTCGAGGACCTGTGCAGTCGGGGAGGGATCTGTCGCACGTTGCATGCGCGGCGGGGGGAGTTCCCGCCCACGTCGCTCCCCCTGGCGCCCGCCGCCGACGCCGCGCACTTCACGAATACGCAGCTCTTCGAAGCGTACCAGGCGGGCGATGGGCTGACGGTCGCAGTGATCGATCGCGCGGCGGCGTTGCTCGGCGTCGCCATCGCGGGCTGGGTCACGGTGCTGGCGCTCGATCGCGTCGTCATCGGCGGCGGCGTGATGGAGACCTTCGGCGACGTTCTGATGCAGAAGATCCGCGGACAGTTCGACGCGGACGTCTTTCCGCCTCAACGGCAGGCGTGCCGGTTCCTGATGACAGAGCTGCGCGATCGAGCGGGCCTCATCGGCGCGGCGTCGGTGGCGCGGGCGGGGCTGGACTGAGGGGCTCCTGCGGATCGCGTGTTCCTTCGTCCTCAA
Organism: Phycisphaerales bacterium; assembly: GCA_965227335.1. Classification (GTDB taxonomy): domain Bacteria; phylum Planctomycetota; class Phycisphaerae; order Phycisphaerales; family SM1A02; genus CBDDFV01. The sequence goes on along the minus strand of CBDDFV010000006.1, from coordinate 312,085 downwards.
ACCCGCGCTTCGCCCCGAGCGCACGCAGATTCCGGCGCAGCGCATCGAGCAGCACCCGCGCCGCCGCTTCGTCGGCGTAGAGACCGATCGTCGCCTCCGCCGCGTAGACGTCACGGTCGAACGTGCGGCGGACGATCAGCACGCCGGGACGTCCGTTGATCGTCGACAGTTCGAAGCGATGGCCGGGGCCGTCCGTGAGGTCGTCGCGGGAGACGACGGCCATCTCGGCGTCGTCGCATGCCAGCTGGACCGCCAGGACCATGTCCGACCAGCGCCCGTTCCGGGCCCGGGCGGGGGGCTGACGGGGCGTCGCACCCGCCGCGGCGAGGGCGAACCCTTCGCGTAGCAGGCCCTCCTGCTCCCGGTCGATCAGCGGCGTGATGTACGGAGCGTCCTCGCGATCGTGAGCGATCACGAGCGGCAGGGCCGCGACATCGGCGGCGGCGGGGACCTCGACCGTCCGACACCCTGAAATTGACCCGATCGTGCCGATCAGGGCGGCTGAAATCGCGATTGGGTGTCGCAGAAGCGTCATTTCGGGTGTCCGAGAGGTCGGCGAGGCGGGCGCGGGTTCGTGTGGGGGGTTGATCGGGAGGGGGAGGTCCGCGATAGCATATCGGCCTCGTCGCGCTCGACGCGCCACACCTCGGGCTGTTCGGCCGGGGTCGGATGACCGATAGGGTGGCGAGGCGACCGGTCCGGTCCCGCATGATGCGGGCGGTCGGTCGGTTCGGACCCGCGGAGGGCCTCGCTCGGGCGAGGCGACACCATGGCCAAGGCCGGCAAGCCAGGATCCGGGGGAAAGCGACGTCGCGAGGAGATCCGCCGCACGCTCGGCAAACCCTCCTTCGAGTTCGCCTCCATCCTCGAGAAGCCCGAGCGGCTGACCGCGACCGGTCTCGTCCTGCTGTTCTGCCTGCTGATGTCGATCGTGACCGTCTGGTCGCGGGGCGAGATCAAGGTCCGCGTGGGGCAGGTCATGGACGACACGCGGCTGACGCGGGTCGAGTTCGACGTCGTCAACGAAACCCGTACGAACGAAGCGCGTGAACGCGCACGCAACGCCGCGCCGCCCGTGTTCACGCTCAACGTCGCCTACCTCGAACGGCTGCGGGGTCCGCTGCTCAACCTGCCGCTCGCGGCGTCCGGCGTCGAGGACATCGAAGCCCTCGCCCCCGAGTTCCGTCAGCCGTTCAATCTCGATGCGTCGGGGCTGGAGCGCATGCGGGCGTTCGTCGTTGACGATCAGCCGTCCGCCGAGTGGCGCAACTGGGTCGACGGCCTGCTGAGCCGCACCCTGATCGAAACGCCCATGCTCGAGCGATCGACGTGGGAGAAGCAGCTCAGCCGCGCGGCGCCGCCGGTTCTGCGGACGCCCGACGGCGACGCCCCCGCCGGCACGTGGCGACGCGCCGTGCGCTACGAACCCGGCGAGCGCGACGCGAATGCGACGGCGTTCACGCGACTCGCCCGCGACGCGGGCTTCCCGAACGACGTCGCGTCCTACATCGCCGCGCGTCTGGCGACCGGGCCGGAGCCGACCTTCCTCGCCGATCAGCCCGCCACCGAGACGCTCGCGGAGGAAGCGGCGCTGGCGGTGCCGGCGCTCGTCGACGTCTATGAGAAGGGTCACCTGATCTACCGGCGCGGCGATACGCTCGATCCGAGTCAGTACCAACTGTTGCTGACCGAGGCCGAGCGGTTCGCGGCCGCGGAGCCGTGGGCGAGCCGCGTTCGCAACCTGCTCGGCGTCGCGGGTCTGATCACGCTCCTGATGTGCGCGGCGGCGGCGTACATCGCGCTCTTCTATCCCAAGATCGTCCGCAATCCATGGCGGGTCGCGGCGATCGGCGGCCTCATGACGCTGATGTTGTCGCTGAGCGTCCTGCTCGCGACCGAAGCGCCGAACTTCTTCCTGCCCGCGACGATCGCGCCGACGCTGATCGTGGCGATCGTGCTGTTGCTCGCGTACGGACAGCGGTTGTCGCTGTTCGTGGCCGCGATGCAGGCCGCGCTCGCGGCGTTCGCGATGGAGTCCGGCCTCGCGCTGTTCATTCTGCTGTTCGCCAGTTGCGGCGCGGCGGTGTCGCAGCTCCGCGAGATGCGTCACCGCAGCACGCTCATCCGTGCGTCGACGGTGACGGCGGTCGTGTGCGGCGTCGGCGCGGTGCTGTACGAAATGGTCCGACTGCCGTACCCCGGCGGGGGATACGACCATCTGCTCATCCATGCCGCGCAGGGCGTGGCGTCCGCGTACGTCGTGGGCTTCCTGGTCCTCGGCATGCTTCCGAGCATCGAGCGGATGTTCGATATCACGACGGGCATGACGCTGGCCGAACTGCGTGATCCGAAGCAGCCGCTGCTCAAACAGCTGCAGCAGAAGGCGCCGGGGACGTACAACCACTCGCTGCAGGTCGCGAACATTGCGGAAGCGGCGAGCGAGGCGATCGGGGCGGACGGTCTGCTGGTCTACGTCGGCGCGATGTACCACGACATCGGCAAGATGAACAAGCCCGAGTACTTCGTCGAGAACCAGGGCGGCGCGTTCAACCGGCACGAGAAGCTCTCGCCGACGATGAGCATGCTCGTGATCATCGGTCACGTGAAGGACGGCATCGAGCTGGCGAAGGAGTACAACCTGCCGCGCCAGATCCAGCAGTTCATCGGGACGCACCACGGCACGACGCTGGTCGAGTACTTCTACCACCAGGCGAAGACGAAGGCGGAGTCGGAGAAGGATCGCGAGAAGGTCGAGGAGGTCGAGTTCCGGTATCCGGGTCCCAAGCCGCGTTCGAAGGAGGCGGCGATCCTGATGCTGTCGGACTGCGTGGAGTCCGCCGCGCGGACCCTGGCCGATCCGACGCCGGGGCGGATCGAGAGTCTGGTGCGTGCGTTGTCGCGGAAGCGGCTCGAGGACGGTCAGTTCGACCAGAGCGATCTCACGTTCCGCGAGCTTGGCAAGATCGAGGACGCGATCATCAAGTCGATGTGCGCGATCTACCACAGCCGCATCACGTACCCGAGCAAGAGCTCGGACGAGACGTCGACCGGCGAGGCGAAGACCGAAGTCAAGAGCGCGTAGGGCGGAAGGGGACCCCGCGTTACGTGAACATCTCCACGATCCGTCGCTGCGGATTGCTCAGCGGCAGGTCCGCCGTGGCGTCCGGGGCCCGCCATTCGCCGGCGGGCGGATCGTCGCCGCCCCACGCCGTCTCGAACACCCGGAACTCCACCCGCCGGTGGGTCGTCTGGTGCGTGAAGCTCTCGACCGTGCGCAACCGTCCGATCGGGAGCCCCAGCCGCTTTCGCAACGTCGCGTTTGAGAGCGGCTTCGGCGACTCCACCGTCGTCGCCTGCCACATGTTCGACCACATGCCGTCCGCCGGACGCTGCTCGAAACGCACGCGGTCGTCGGCGTCGCGCACGATGACGACGTGGTGGACGACCGCCTTCTGCTTCGCGGCGGGCTTCGGCGGCGGGATCTCCTCCTGCCGGTTGTGCGCACACGCGAAACACGCGTCGCGGACCGGACACGTCGGACACTTCGGGCCGCGAGGCGTGCAGACGAGCGCGCCGAGCTCCATCACCGCTTCGTTCACGACGCCAGGATCTTCCGCCAGATCGACGATCTGCTCGGCGAACGACCACGCCGCGTCGTCGCCGAGCGCGCCGGTGAACCGCGCGGCGACCCGCTGCACGTTCCCGTCGACGATCGGCGCCCGCGCGCCGAACGCAATCGAGGCGACGGCGCCCGCGGTGTAGCGTCCGACGCCCGGGAGCGTCTGCAACGTCGCGGCGTCGCGCGGGACCTCGCCGTCGTGCTCGTCGACGATCATCTGCGCTGCCGCGTGGAGATGGCGGGCGCGTCGGTAGTAGCCGAGTCCCTGCCACATCGCGAGGACGTCCTGCTCATCCGCCGCCGCGAGCGCGCGCACGTCGGGGAACCGCTGCATGAACGCGACGTACTTCTCCACCACCCGGGCGACCTGGGTCTGCTGCAGCATGGCTTCCGACACCAGCGCGGCGTACCCGGAGCGGTTGCGTCGCCAGGGCAGGTCGCGGGCCTCGCGGTCGAACCATGCCGCGAGGGGGCGGACGAATTCGCGCTGGAGGTCGCGGTCGTTCACGTGAGTTCGTCGAGCACGGCCTGGACGCGTTTCTTGACGGTCGGCCACTTCGCGGCGGGCGGTTTGTTGATGGTCATCCAGTCGCCGTTGAGCAGGAGGGTGGTGAGGCCGGCGTCGGCGAACAGCCGCGCGGCGAGCGGGTGCTCGGCGGCCATGTCTGCGTTGAGGAACGACTTCACGCCATCGGAGACGGGTTGATCGAGCCAGCACTTGAGTGCGTTGGGGTTGGGGGTGGTTTCGAACTCGGTGATTCGGATGGGCATGGGGGGGAGGGAGGCGTGGGGCGTTGGGCCTGAGCGTTGGGCCCTGGGCGTTGGGCGGGCGGCGTCGCGGCGTGGGGGAGGGTCGGGCGTCCCGTGGACGGGTGAGTGGGGGGCGTGTCTGAGAAGATAGACGGTCGCGGGTCGACGAGGGGCGTGGGGGGTCCGCCCGGCCCGATTTTGGCCTTCCCGGCCGCGAGAGCGACTTGCCTCCGTCGGATTTTGGGGTATCCTCTCCGGTCTGTCGCCGCGGGTGTAGCTCAGTGGTAGAGCGTCACGTTGCCAACGTGAATGTCGAGGGTTCGAATCCCTTCACCCGCTTTGATGACCGCCGTTGACCAGAGAGGTCAGCGGCGGCTTTCTTTTGTCCTGAGCGACGGTTACGGCGATCGGGCAAGAGGGGCCGGGAGACGGGAGATTTTGCCGGGATTGGTCACAAGAGGCCAGGGGTTGTCCCGGGTGGACGCGGGTCCGTGCAAGCGCTTGTGCAAGGTGAAGTGGCGGCTTCGGGCGCGGTGCTCTCGGAACGAACATTGGGATCTGCCAGAGCGGTCTGTTAGAGTCGACTGCTCTGGAGGTGCTTATGTCCGTCGATTGGGATGCGATTGGGGCTCACTACGCCACGAGGCTGTTGCCGAATCCTCGAGGCACCCCTGAGTCACGGGCGGTCTCGGCGCTGCTCTCGATGGTCCAGGGCGTGAGTGAGTTCGGGGCGGGGTTCGTGTCCCGGTGCGGCGGCCCGAAGTACAAGGGGATGGCGACGTACCTGCGCAGCTTCACGGAGGTGCCGTTCACGGTGCTGTCCGGCGAGCAGGCTCCGGGGCAGGGATCGACCCGCCGCGCGGCTGGATCATCGAGGAAGCGTGAGTACGCTCGACCCGATGGCGTCATTGTCGTGCAGAAGGGGAGTCGCGAGTGGAAGGCGATGATCGAACTGAAGGTCGGCGCGTCCAAGCTCGCCGATGATCCAGACCAGATCGCGGAGTACCACCGCCAGGCGTCAGCCCTCGGATACGACGCTCTCATCACCGTGAGCGGTGAGTCCGCGCAGGTCGGCTCGCGTCCGCCGCGAGGCCTCGAGTCTGCGATTGATGGTCGCAGGCTTCGGCGTTGCCCGGTTGTCCACCTGTCGTGGCGCGACTTGCTGGGCGACGCACAGGCGTTGCTCGACGCTGATCTCGAAGAGAATGTTGAGGACGCGGATCAGGCGTGGATGCTCGGCGAGTGGATTCGTTACGTCACTGACGATGGGTCAGGCATCCTGGAGTCGCCGAGTCTCGGGTCCTTCTGGTCCGATGTGCTTGAGCAGGCTCAGCACGGGCGGCTGACCGCGCGTTGCGCTGAACTCGAGGACGTCGCCTCGCACTGGATCGGCTACTCGGGCGAGATCGGCTACCGGCTGCGTTTGCTGGGCATTCGCGTGACGCCGTCCCTGTCGCGGAAGGAGCGTGACGACCCGTCGCTACTGCTGAAGCGCGTCTGTGATGAAGGCGTCGCTGAGAACTGCCTCAAGGCCCAGTGGAGGATGTCGGGGCCGGTGGACCTGCTCAGTTGCACGGTTCACATGGGGCGGCGGAAGATCCACTATGCGCTCGACGTGAGTACTTTCGACGGCAAGACGTCTGCCGCAAGATTGATGAGCTGGTTGGGGCAACTCGATCCGTCGCGGGTGCCTGATGAGGTCTGCGCCATTACGTCGTGGCGAGGAACCCGGAAGCCGGTGACCTTCGCCGTCAGCGATGTGGAGGGGGCTCGCCAGCTCCAGTCGATGTTGCAGGAAGCGGGGATTGACCGATCCGGGGTTCCGACTCGCCTGACCTTGGAGTGGGTAACTCCGCTCCCTCGGAAGAAAGGGCAGAAGGGGGCGGCGCATCTGGACGCCATCACGCAAGGGATGGTGCGGTTCTATGGCGGTGTCGCCGCCGGCCTGCGGGCCGTGGAGCGAATGCCCGGGGCCCAGCGGCGGAGTCGGCCTGCCAAGTCCAACGTCGTGCGGGACTCGGATGACGAGCCGACATCAACTGCAGAAAACGGCGCTCCTTCAGAGCCGGAGATCCACCCGATCGTCCATGTGGGCTTCTGCAAGCCCGCCGCGCCGAGCGACGCTACGCCCGTGAGCGCAGAACATGGGTGAGCGAGTTCGCGCTCAGTTCGGTGTCGATCTCGACTGGACTTGATCCTCGAGCCTCTGAATCGCGGCCATCATCTGGTCCAGCTTTGCTTCCATCTGCTCCTCGTCCTGCTCGTCGAACCAGGACGCAACGAGAGCGGTGAAGGTCCCGAACACGGCGATCCCGAACACCATCAGCAATCCGGCGATGACGCGACCTTCCGTCGTTGCCGGGTAGTGGTCGCCGTAGCCGACTGTCGTCATTGTGACGATCGACCACCAGATTGCATCTTCGGCGGTTTGGATGTTCGAGTCGGGCGCCGTTTCCACGGTGAGGATCGCGACGCTGCCGAAGACCAACATCACAACGGCCAGGGACGCGACGCTGGCGAAGAGGCCCTCCGCTCGCTTCGTCCGCATCATGGAGGCAAAGGCGACCCCGAGTCGGACGCCCCGCAGCAGGCGCAGGACTCGTGCGACGCGAAAGAGACGGCCGAATCTGAACGCGGCGACCGTTGGAATGCTGGAGATGAGGTCGATCCAGCCCCACTTCAAGTACGCAAGCTTGCTGGGGGCGGTGATCAGTCGACCGCAGAAGTCGAGCAGGAACACGGTGCAGAGCGCATTGTCGATGTGTCGGATCGCTCGCGCGGCTTCTGCGGAGGGATCGATCAGGACATCTCCAAGTACGAGAGCAATCGAGATGATGCTTAGTATTGCGATAAAGACGCTGTACGGTCCAAGCGACGGATCCGAGTGCTTCATGGGGCTCTCCTTCTGATCCTCTAAGGTAGCTTTGCTTACCGAAGTCGGTTCCGATGATGTTGGCCCATCGTGCAACGGATGATCCGATTGGATACCCTTGTGGCCTCGCTCGATCTTGCCGGAGGATCTGCGCAAACTGACTATCGAAGGCGACGATGATTGTCAGGCGTGTTGGATACAATGCTGGCGAACGTTCGCCGGATCCCCCGTTTGGACAAGAAGACGATATGAGCAACGAGTTCTTCTCCCGACCGATCCTCAACTCTCCGTATGAGTATCCGAGTCGACACTGGGAGCTAGACGAGAGTGGGCAGCCGACCAGCAGGGTGGTCGAGGCGCGACGTCGGGCCGAGTTCGTCACGCCAATCCCCAAGCCGAAGAAGCGGCGCGGCAAGGCGGTGCAGGAAGAGCTCGGATTTCATGAGGCGACAGAGCTGTCGTCTGGCAAGCAGCGATACGAGACGATTTCGATTGTCAATGACGTGCGGGCTCGCGTCGATGCGTGGCGACAGTTGATGAACCCGAATGACTGGAGGGTGACCCCCGAGACAGCGCGGCTGCTCCAGCATTGGCGACACCATTCATTCAGCACGCTTCGCCCGTTCTTCTGCCAGGTTGAGGCGATCGAGACGTTGATCTGGCTGAGCGAGGTTGCGCCGAAACTCGGCAAGGAAGCTCGTTTCCTTCTCGAGCACTTTGAGCAGGCCAGCGGAGAGGCGAATCCGGGCTTGCAGCGTCTGGCGTTGAAGCTCGCCACCGGTGCGGGCAAGACGACAGTGATGGCGCTGGTGATTGCGTGGCAGACGATCAACGCGGTCCGTCGTCCCAACAGCAAGAAGTTCACTCGTGGCTTTCTGGTCGTTGCACCAGGGCTGACCATCCGCGATCGTCTTCGGGTGCTGCAGCCGAATGATCCGGACAGCTACTACCAGAGCCGTGAACTCGTACCTGACGACATGTTGCCCGATCTCGACAGAGCGAAGATCGTCATCACGAATTACCACGCCTTCAAGCTGCGGGAGACCATGAAGCTGTCGAGCGGGGGGCGGGCGCTGCTTCAGGGGCGTGGCGAGGAACTGCAGACGCTTGAGACTGAGGGCCAGATGCTCCAGCGGGTGATGCCCGACTTAATGGGGATGAAGGGCGTCATGGTGCTCAATGACGAGGCCCATCACTGTTATCGCGAAAAGCCCGGCGAGGGCGATGAAGGCAAGCTGAAGGGGGATGAGAGAAAGGAAGCGGAGAAGAACCGGGAGGCTGCTCGGTTGTGGATCTCGGGAATCGAGGCGGTGGAGCGCAAGCTCGGTCTCCAGCGTGTCGTCGATTTGTCCGCAACACCGTTTTTCCTCAGGGGCTCCGGTTACGAAGAGGGCACGCTGTTTCCGTGGACTGCCAGCGACTTCTCCCTGATGGACGCGATCGAGTGCGGTATCGTCAAGCTGCCTCGCGTGCCAGTGGCGGACAACATCCCCGGCGAAGAGACCCCGATCTTCCGTGAGCTGTGGAAGCACATTGCGAAGAAGATGCCGAAGAAGGGCCGGGGGTCGGGAGGCGTCATCGACCCGCTCGCCATTCCGGAGAAGCTGCAGACGGCTCTGGAAGCGTTGTATGGGCACTACGCGAAGACGTACGACTTGTGGACCAAGGAGGGCATCGTCGTCCCGCCCTGCTTCATCGTCGTGTGCCAGAACACCGCGATCTCCAAGCTCGTCTACGACTTCATCTCCGGGTTCATCAAGGCGAATGAGGATGGCACAGAGCAGCTCGTTGAAGGTCGCTTGCCGTTGTTCAGGAACTTCGACGAGCATGGAAACCCGCTTGCGCGTCCACGAACGCTCCTGATTGACAGCGAGCAACTCGAGTCCGGCGAAGCGCTCGACAAGGACTTTCGGGACAAGGCAAGTGACGAGATCAAACGATTCCGCGACGAGATCGTGGAGCGCACGGGTGACCGAAAGGCTGCCGACAACATCACCGACCAGGATCTCCTTCGCGAGGTGATGAACACGGTCGGGAAAGAGGGCCGGCTCGGCGAGTCGATTCGCTGCGTCGTCTCGGTCTCGATGCTGACGGAGGGTTGGGACGCCAATACGGTGACCCACGTGCTCGGCGTGCGAGCCTTCGGGACGCAGCTCCTGTGCGAGCAGGTCATCGGGCGGGCGCTTCGGCGGCAGTCCTACGAGCTCAACGAAGACGGTCTCTTCAATGTCGAGTACGCCGATGTGCTCGGCATTCCGTTCGACTTCAACGCCAAACCCGTGATTGCGCCGCCGCAACCGCCTCGAGAGACGGTGCAGGTCAAGGCGATCCGGCCCGACCGGGACGACTGCGAGATCTCATTTCCACGGGTCGAGGGGTATCGGGTGGAACTGCCGGAAGAGCAGCTCTCTGCGAAGTTCGACAGCGATTCGACATTGGTACTGACGCCGGAGCTGGTGGGCCCGTCCGTGACGAGGAACGAGGGGATCATCGGCGAGGGTGTGGACCTGACCCTTGTGCACACCGGCGATCTCAGGCGGTCCACGCTTCTTTTTCATCTGACACAGCGACTTCTGTACACCAAGTGGCGTGATCCAGGCGAGGACCCGAAGCTCCATCTCTTCGGGCAACTCAAGCGGGTGGCGAAGCAATGGCTCGACAATCATCTGGTGTGCAAGGGGCAGACGTACCCGGCTCAGCTGATGTACCTGTCACTTGCGGACATGGCTTGTGAGAAGATCACCCGCGGCATCGTCAGCCGCCATGTTGGCGACACGCCGATCAAGGCTGTGCTCGACCCCTACAACCCCCGAGGATCCACGGCCTTCGTCAACTTCAATACATCCAAGAAGAGCCGCTGGGAGACGAGCGCCGAGCGATGTCACATCAACTGGGTCATCCTGGACAGCGACTGGGAAGCAGAGTTCTGCCGTGTTGCGGAAGCGCACCCGAAAGTGGTCGCCTATGTCAAGAACCACAACCTTGGCTTCGAGGTTCCTTATCGATACGGGTCTGAGTCTCGGAAGTACCGTCCTGATTTCATCGTGCTGGTCGACGACGGTCGACCGCCTCGCGATGATGGGTCTCGCGATCTCCTGAATCTCGTGGTGGAGATCAAGGGCTATCGGCGTGAGGACGCGAGGGAGAAGGCCGGGACGATTCGGGAGTACTGGGTGCCCGGCGTGAACAACCTCCGTGCGTACGGCCGGTGGGCGTTTGCAGAGTTCATGGATGTGTACGAAATGCAAGCAGACTTCTCAGACGTCGTGGAGCAGCGATTCGGTGAGATGATTGAGGCGGCCGCCGGCAGCGCGTCCCAGGGAGCGCCGGCATGAACGCTCACTTCATGCCTTTCTCGAAGATCATCAGCATCGATCAGGGGGCGCGAGAGCACTACCACGTCCCCAAGTACCAGAGAGAGGACAGTTGGGGGAAACGAGACTGGGAGCGTCTGCTGCAGGACATTGATGAGAACGACCCCGGGTATTTCATGGGGTCGATCATCTGCGTCAAGGATGGGGAGGGCGATTCTCCCGGGGCGGAGATCATCTACGAGGTCATTGACGGGCAGCAGAGACTGACGACACTGTCCCTTTACATGATGGCGATCTATGCGCGCCTCAAGCAACTGGAGGGGGCTCTCGAGTTCGAGGACGATGAGGACCGGCTCGAGTTCGAAACTGCTCTCCAGAGTCTTCGCAACAAGCTTGTGAAGAAGAAGAAGGAAGGGCACTACAGCGCCAGCGAGCGGGGCGGATGGGTCGAGCAGTCCAAGATGCTGTTCCTGCGGGTCCAGCCAAGTTCGCAGAACAGCAACCTCGACGACTACACGTATCTGCTGAGCGAGATCGGTCTGATCCGCAAGAGGACAAAGCCTCGGTATCACGGTGTTCGATCGATCTGTAAGGCGTATCGCTTCTTCCTGGAGACGCTGCCGGAAGACATCGAGGAGCTTCTTCAGATTGTCGGGAAGATCAACGAGCTCAGCTTCGTACACATCACCGTCGGGAGTCAGGCAGACGCATTCACGCTGTTTGAGACGCTCAACAACCGGGGTGTTCCGCTCTCGGCTATCGATATCATCAAGAACAAGATGCTCGCCGAGATGGAGCGGCAGCATCAAGTGGATATCGACTCATCGTATGAGCAGTGGCAGGATCTCGTCGCGGCGATTCCCGACCCCACAGACCAGGAACGGTTTCTTCGTCACTTCTACCATGCGTTCCGTTGGGACGACGCGATCCGCGTGGACGGCATACCACGAGCCGTCAAGTCAAAGCTGATCATGGTCTACGAGACGCTCATCAAGCGGAATGCCGAGAGCATGTTCGGGCGCCTCTGCGGAGCGGCTGATGCGTACGGCACGCTGATCGATCCTGGCGACGAGGATTGGGACTCGGAGACTCGTTCGCATCTGATTGACTTGTCGCGTATCGGAGCGGCGCCGGCGTACCAGGTTTTGCTCTATCTGTTCACGATTCCCTTGAAGACCTACGCACTGCCGGGCGATCGATCACGAGCCCTCGACCTTCTTGCCCGCTACTACGTCCGCCGGAATGTGACGGATTTTCCCGGCACCAAGAGGCTCGACCAGGACCACATCGAACTCATCGCTGCCTGCCAGGCGCACATCGATGAGCACGGCCGTCTGCCGTTCGCGTTCATTCGTGATCGACTTCTTCTCAAGGGGCAGTACGCTACCCTGCAAGAGTTGGAGGAGAAGCTCCGTGGTCCGATGTACTCTACGAACAGTCTGATTACCCGGTACCTCCTGGCATTGATCGATGAGAAGCACCACACTCGCGAGTACACGCCGGACCTCTGGGCGCGAAACGACAAGGGTCAGTTCGTGTGGACCATCGAGCACGTGCTTCCCCAGTCAGAGCAGATCCCCGCGGAGTGGGTGCAGATGATCGCCGGTGGAGATCTTGAGCAAGCGAAACAACTCCACGAGGCCCACGTCCACCGGCTTGGGAATCTGACGCTGAGTGGATACAACTCGCGGCTCGCGACCGCGTCGTTTGATCGAAAGCAGTCGCTGTCCGAAGACCGGAAGTTCCTCGGTCACACCATCAATATCGGATACAAGAACCGGCTTGCGCTTAATCAGATGGAGTTCAAAGGTGGTGCGGGCGCCACGAGCCTGGCTGACACGCCGGTCTGGACAGCCGACCTGATTGAGGCTCGAACCAAGCGAATGGTCGAGCTCCTGCTCGACTTGCTGCGATTCCGCGAGATTGACTGACGAATGTCGAAGAAGAAGAAGACCAAGAAGCGAACGAAGAAGACGGCCCCGAAGAAGGTGGAGTCGCTCACGCACGACGACGCGTCGCGGAAGAATATTCCGACGGCTGAGTACCAGTCTGTAATGGGCAAGGACCAGCAGTCGCCCGTGCCGGTCGCGTATTCGCGCGAAGGGGTCGGGGCGGCGCTCGCGGACGAGAAGGCGGGGCGAAACCGCGATCTCGACCCCCAGCTCGTCTGGCGCGGCAAGGACGAGCAGGACTGGTCCGACCTCGTTGTCCATGCTCCCCCGCTGTTCATTCAGGAGAAGGTGCACCCCAAGGTGCTGATCGACGACCTGCGGTCACGGACCGAGGCCGATGAGCAGGACGCCGAGCCACAGATGGATCTGTTCGGCGACTTCAACGGCGTGCCAGAGGGCGACGCGAAGACCGAGTTCTACCAGCACGACGCGAACTGGACGAACCGGATGATCCTGGGCGACTCGCTCCAGGTCATGGCGTCGCTCGCCGAGCGGGAGGGGCTTCGGGGGCAGGTGCAGTGCATCTATCTCGACCCACCCTACGGGATCAAGTTCAACTCAAATTTTCAGTGGTCTACAACAACCAGAGACGTGCGCGATGGCAAGGCGATGCACATCACGCGCGAACCAGAGCAAGTGAGGGCTTTTCGAGATACTTGGCGAGACGGCATCCACACGTACCTGACATACCTGCGAGACCGACTTACTTCCGCTCGTGATCTGCTCCATCCGTCTGGGTCAGTCTTTGTGCAGATCGGTGAGGAGAACTCACATCTATTGCGCGCAGTGCTTGACGAGATCTTTGGAGCCACCAATTTGGTGTCGCAGATTGTGTTTGCAAAGACTGCGGGGGCAACATCTCAGTACCTTGCAGGTACTTATGACGTGCTGCTCTGGTATGCGAAGGACAGGGAGCGGTTGAAGTATCGGCAACCGATGGCTCTGAAGGAGATAGGGGGAGCTGGCGGATCTGCATATACACGCACATTGCTGCCAGACGGTACTACTGGTTCTCTATCGAAGGAACAAATTGCTGGTCTGTCACCGGTGACAGATGACTTCCGAATATTTCGAATCGACAATCTCACGAGCCAAAGTGTCGGCCGTGACAAGGGCGAAGGCGCGGCTTCGTGGTTCCCGGTCGACTTCAACGGCTACACGCTGCGGCCCTCGAAGAAGGTTCGCTGGAAGACAAACGAGCAGGGGATGCGCCGACTCAAGGCAGCCGGTCGGCTGAGCAGTACCGCCAATGGACTCTACTACATCCGCTACTTCGACGACTTCCTTGCGATGGCGGAAGACAATGTTTGGTCTGATACCGGCGTTGCTGGTTTCACATCGGAGAAGCGCTATGTCGTCGAGACCTCTGAGAAGGTCGTGCAACGATGCCTTCTCATGGCGACTGACCCTGGCGATCTGGTCCTTGATCCGACTTGCGGCTCCGGCACTACAGCATACGTTGCAGAGCAATGGGGGCGTCGCTGGATCACGGTTGACACGTCTCGCGTCTCGTTAGCTCTCGCCCGTGCCCGCATCATGGGCGCCCGCTATTCCTTCTACCTGCTCTCTGACTCGATAGAGGGTGTTGTGAAAGAGGCGGAGCTCTCGAGGAGTGATCTGCCTGCCAAGGGGCGGCAGCACTACGCCGGGAATGTCCGTCATGGCTTCGTGTACGAGCGTGTGCCGCACATCATGCTCAAGTCGATTGCGAGCAACGCAGAGATCGATGTCATCTGGGAGCGGTTCGAGTCGAAGCTCACGTCTGTGCGCCAGAAGCTGACGAAGGCAATTCCCTCGGGCTGGCTCGCCGAGTATCGAGAGGAGCGAGAGTACACCGCCGAGGTGCTGGACGACATTCAGGAGTGGGAGATCCCGCGCGCGCGCCCCGAGGAGTGGCCTGAGTCGTGCCGGCCGCTGCTCGACGAGTTCTGGAAGCTCCGCATCGCACGGCAGAAGGAGATCGACGCGAGCATCGCCGCGAAGGCCGACTTCGAGTACCTCTACGACAAGCCGTATGAGGACAAGAAGAAGGTCCGCGTCGCCGGCCCGTTCACGGTCGAGAGCCTGAGCCCGCACCGGACGCTGGGCGTGGACGAGGACGACGGGCTGATCGACCCGCTCAAGCAGGCCGAGGGCGACGCTGCTCACGCCGCGGGAGACCCGGACAGCTTTGTCGAGATGGTGCTCGACAACCTGCGAGCTGCGGGCGTGCAGCAGGCCCACAAGGAGGACAAGCTGAGCTTCAGCTCGATCGCGCTCTGGCCCGGGCGGTACATCTGTGGCGAGGGGCGGTATGTCGAGGGGGACGGTGAGGCCGTGACGGAGAAGCGTGCCGGCATCTTCATCGGCCCGGAGTTTGGCACGGTCTCCCGGCAGGACCTGGTCGCCGCGGCCTTGGAGGCAGGCGACGCGGACTTCGATGTCTTGATTGCGTGCGCGTTCAGCTACGAGGCCCGCGCGAGCGAGTTCAGCAAGCTCGGGCGGATCCCGGTGCTCAAGGCCACCATGAACGCCGACCTGCATATGGGCACGGAGTTCAAGAACACGGGCAAGGGCAACCTGTTCGTGATCTTCGGCGAGCCGGACATCGACATCCTCGACAGCGAGGACGAGCCCGGGAAGATCCAGATCAAGATCAACGGCGTGGACGTGTTCCATCCGTCGAGCGGCGAGGTCCGCAGCGACAACGCCGACGGCATCGCGTGCTGGTTCATCGACACGGACTACAACGAGGAGAGCTTCTTCGTCCGTCACGCGTACTTCCTGGGGCAGAACGATCCGTACAAGGCGCTGAAGACGACGCTGAAGGCCGAGATCAACGAGGAGGCGTGGGCGACGCTGAACAGCGATGTATCGCGGCCGTTCAAGAAGCCAAAGGGCGGTCGGATCGCGGTGAAGGTCATCAATCACCTCGGCGACGAGGTCATGAAGGTGTTTCGGGTGGAGTAATGGAGTTCCGGATCGCCGACACCTTCACGTCCAGCCTCGGCCGCTTGACCAATGACGAGCAGAAGGCCGTCAAGATCACGGTTTTCGATCTGCAATCAGATCCCGTCAATCCCGGTCTTCAGATGCACCGGATCGATCGGTGCAAGGATCCGAACTTCTGGTCGGCGCGCGTCAGTCGGGACATTCGATTGATTCTTCACAAGACGAGCGCCAGTCTGCTGCTGTGCTACGTCGACCACCATGACAACGCTTACGACTGGGCGATCCGGCGAAAGATCGAAGCGCATCCTCGAACGGGCGCAGCGCAGATCGTGGAAATTCGTGAACTCGTTCGCGAGATTGAGGTTCCGCGCTACGTCGATGCCCCCGCCGCTCCGGCGGCGTCTGCGACGCCAGTGCTCGATGGGGTGACTGAGCAGCAACTGCTGGACTACGGTGTGCCGCCCGAGTGGACCGCAGATGTCCTTGAGGCGGATGAAGACCAGCTTCTTGGGTTGACGGACCACCTCCCCGCTGAAGCCGCGGAGGCCGTGCTGAGCCTCGCGACCGGGTCGCTGCCGCCCGTGCCCGAGCCGGCGGCGGCAGGGGAGGATCCGTTCGCCCACCCGGACGCAGCGCGTCGTTTCCGGGTCATGACCGATGTCGATGAACTCCGGCGTGCCCTCGAGTATCCGTGGGAGCGCTGGGCCGTGTTCCTCCATCCCGCCCAGCGGTCGATCGTCGAACGGACGTACAACGGCCCCGCCCGCGTGTCCGGCTCTGCTGGCACGGGGAAGACAGTCGTCGCGCTCCATCGTGCAGTGCGATTGGCAGCAACGAATCCGGAAGCGAAGGTGCTGCTCGCGACGTTCTCGATTCCGCTGGCACGAAGTCTCCGCGTGAAGGCTTCGCGTCTGGCGGGCGAGGATCAAAAGGTCTGGAGGCGGCTCTCAGTACGCTCTCTGGATGAGTTCGCCCTCGAGATGTACGAGGGGTACTTCGGTCGTCCCCAGATTCCGACTGCCGCGATGATCCGTTCGCTCATCCGAGACGCTCTCGCGAAGTCGCCTCAGGCGATGTCCGCCGCGTTCGTCGAGAGCGAGTGGTTTGATGTCGTCGATGCGTGGCAACTCGATTCGTGGGAAGCGTACCGTGATGTTCCGAGGCTCGGCAGGAAGACACGCCTGGGTGAGAAGCAGCGGGCGAGCCTCTGGCCGCTGTTCGAGCATGTCAGGCAGGTCCTGGCGGACCGGGGCTCGGTGACGATGCCCGTGGTCTATCGGGAACTCACATCGCAAGTCGAGCAGAATCGGGATGCACCTGTCGACTTCGTCGTTCTGGATGAGGCTCAGGACGTGTCGGTCTCCCAGTTGCGGTTCCTCGCCGCGTTGTCCGCTGAACGACCGAACGGGCTCTTCTTCGCCGGTGACCTCGGGCAGCGCATCTTCCAGGTCCCGTTCTCGTGGGCATCGCTGGGTGTCGATGTGCGGGGGTGGTCCCAGACGCTTCGGATCAACTATCGCACGTCCCACCAAATCCGACGTCAGGCCGATCGGCTGCTCCATCCGGAGATTTCGGATGTCGACGGGATTACGGAGTCACGAAAGGGAACGGTTTCTGTCTTCAATGGTCCTGATCCCGAAGTCCGAGTTGCGGCTGATCGAGAGGACGAGGCTCGGATTGTGGTGGACTGGCTGGGGCAGTTGTTGGCGAATGACGTGGACCCGGCCGAGATCGCTCTGTTTGTCCGGTCTCGGCAGCAGATGCCTCGGGCGCTCAAGATGCTCAGCCAGGCGGGTGTGACGCCTTCCATTCTCGACGAAGACGATGAGCCGATCGCCGGAGCAGTGTCTGTGTCGACCATGCACCGGGCCAAGGGCCTCGAGTTTCGGGCGGTCGCGGTGGTCTGCTGCGATGATGAAGTGGTGCCGCTGCAGGAACGGATCAGTCAGGTGGCTGACGACTCGGACCTGGCGGAGGTGTATAACACCGAGCGACACCTTCTGTACGTCGCATGTACGCGTGCCCGGGACTGGTTGCTGGTGACGGGCGTCGAGCCGGCGTCGGAGTTCCTCGATGACTTCTCCGAAGATGACGAGCCAATCACGTGATCGCCACTAGTCGGCCTCGGCCTTTTCGGTCGATGTAGTCGATCATCTGCTGAGTGACCGCCATGAGATCCACGAAGCCTCCGACCTTCTTCATGCGCCCCTCGCGTAGGCCGGCAATGACTTCGCGAAACACAGTCTTAGTTTCTTCAGCAATCGGATGATCAGGCGGCAGATATGAGTCGTCGTATCGACGTCGTCTGAGTAGATAGACGATGGCAAGGCTTCCATGGCGGTAAATGTACTGTAGATTGCCGCTAGCTACTTGCGGCGCAATGTGTCGCAGGCAGGCGCGGGTAAGGAGCTCGCACAGTTCTGATGGGGTGGCTGGGTGTCCATCGTCGTTTGCTCCGCCCAGCGCGTCATCGCGATACTGCAGCAGGCGACAAAGCGCTCGCATGGTGTCATTCTTGGCGCGCGGGCTGGGCTTGCGCAGACGCTCAAATGCTCTCGTTACGAACAAGCCAGCTAGATCCCGGTCCCGAAGACAGCACCCAATCGCATTCAGTGTGTCACCAGTCAAATTGGATCGAGCAACTCGTGATGCAAGTAGATCCATCAGGTTCGGCGTCTGAGAGCTTGAGTACGCGAGGCAACGAAGGCATAGGTTGATGGTGGTTTCGTTCCTCCCAGTCGACAAGTACCCGTCCAAGGCGCCCCTGAGGGCTTCGAGTAGATCCGGCCTTCGAGATGAGGGTGCGAGCATTCCGTTGCTATCGACTGCCGTGTGGTGCGAGTTCGTAGTCTCGACGCCTATGTCGCGACTACTTCGTCGGAACATCTCGGCAATGTCGCGCAAGGGCTCTTGGACAGCTATCTCACTGTCTCTCTGAAGCCCTTCGGTGATCGCTGGCAATCGCCGTTCTAGGTAGTCGACCAGGCAGATTTCACGACCGTTCTGTGTATTCAGCGGGGCAGCAGCCTCCCACGCCTGCACACTAGCGTTCCTTGGATTCGTTGGTGGATTCGTCCGCGGAATCTCGTCTTGTGCCTCTTGCTTCGTCTTCTGGGTATCGGCGACGCGTCGCCAGTCGAGCTCAACACGGGCGCCAGAGAACGCGCTCGGATCGCGAGGTAGGACCTCAATTCGCGGGTAGCCTTGACCGGGCTGCATCCGCACATCCATATCAACAGCAGTTGTAGCTTGCACTGGGCGCGGGAAACTCGTCTCAGTCTCGCGAACCGTCGTGAATCCCTCTTGCGCCACGGTCAGCGTCAGGCGTTCCTCCTCCTTGCCGACGCCAAGCCCGAGATCATCCCGCCGTCGCCGGAAGATCTGGCCGCCGGGAACAAACTCGTCGTCGCTGTCAAGAAGGTCTTGCCACACCGGCTCACCGCGGCGGGTCACAAGAACCTCAATCGCAGGCAATACATCAAGATAAGGTGGTATCCCGGCCCGTTTTCTCGTGGCGTACTCGATGACACCCTCGCGGTAGAGCGATCCGTGTTGAACTGTCTCGCCCTCAATCCATGTCGTTCCAAGTCGGTCACCAAGTACGCGACGAGCCACACTGCGCGCTAGGGACACTTCGGTCGCGAACACCGAAGCGAACGAGCCCGTGCCAATCACCGAGACTGTATCGCCGCGTCCCCAGTCGCCTAGAGCGTCACGCGCAGATTCGATCCAAGCTTCCAACCCGGCTTTGCCGCCGCACGCTCGGCGGTCGGCATCGATGCTGCTGTATCCCCATCTCGCGGCCTGTCCATCAGCCAGTCCCCATCGAAGGCGTGTGAGCTGTGGCCCTCGTTCGATTGGCGGTACGGGCGCCCCTATCTCCTGTGCGAGGTGTGCATGACGTGCGTCATAGCCGGGGCCAGCGATGGCTTTCCCGGTCACTGCGGTCTTGAGCCAGTCAGTCGCCCAGAGCAAGTTCCATGCACGACTGGCGTTACCTCCGACCGCTCGATCAGCCGCGGATTCGGCCCACCGCAGCCCCTGGCCGCGAAGTACGTCCACGTTCGGCAGGCGCCGAGCCGGAACGAGCACCTCGCCGTGCCCGGGGCAGTGTCGGTAGCGCAACTCGAGTGGTGTTATCTCGAAGCTCTCGAGTCCGAGATGCACAACGAGGAGCTTTCCCTCGCGCACGCTTGCGGTCTGGTCTGCATCTGCTTGTGCGACTCGCATTGCCCCGAGCGCGGCTGCCACTGGGCGCCAAACGAGCTCTAGGTCCACCCGTGATTGCCGACCCCATGAGATCAGTCGCTCCTGCGCGTCGAGGGTCAGACTATTGGGCACCGGAAGCAAGGCGTGCACCCCACGCACAAGCAACGATGAGCCGAACGACTTGAGGTACTGCTCAATCCGATCCGCGATTGCTGCGACCACTCCCTCGAATGCTCCGATCGAAGGGCGATCGGATGACATACTTGCACACTGCCACATGCGCGGCGCTCGGCTGGGCTCGTTGATCTGCTCGATCAGGCCGAGTAACACAGCCAACGGCGCCCGGGCGCAACCGCCGTCAGTCGAGATCGAGGTGTGCGGGGCGAAGCCAACACCGATGCCGCGAGGGTCGATGGAACCCACGGGATCGGCGGTCGGCCGCTCACCTCGGAGGTAACCGGTCAGCGTCGCCGGCGGACACTCATCATGGACAACGTGTCGCAGCTGGGCTCCGTTCTCGTCAAGACCCATAAGAGTTACACACCAGTCTTCGACAGTCACGAGGACATCAGCCGGGCTTCGCTGCTTGGTACTTTGGGTGCTCATGCGGAATCCACTCTCAGTACCAGCCTGAGGAAGCCCACCATTCTGTCGACGAGATCGCTCGACGCATTGTCAGGAGTGAGTACACCCGGGTCCATCAGTCGTCCGGTTTCAGCCTCGGGCTTAGTCGCCGGTATTTCAATCAGCTGGACCAACGACTGCCCTGTACCCTCTGGTCTGAAAGACGGGAAGCGGTCGGACTGGCGCGAGACCACGCGGAAAGCAATCGCCAGGTCTGGCCTGCCCAGCGGCTCCTGGAAGTTAGCAATGAGCACGAAGTCTGGAGCCCACTCCGCGATCCCCAGTGAGTGGGCTATACTGCTATCGCGCACCACATCCACCAACGCCCGGCCACCGTCGGCGTGAACATTGATCGGTCCGATCGGCGAGCGATCATGGACAAAGGTTCCTCTCTGCGGTTGCTCGCGTAGGTAATATCGCCCCATCAGGATGGGCCGGGCCGGTCGCAGTTGTCGCAACGCAGCCAGAGTTGCCAGGTACAGGCGCTCGGCTTGGACTCGATAGCGCCAGCGAAGTAATTGCTGCAACTCCTCCTGGTGTCGTCGCAGGCGCTCGTACCAATGCCAGAGCCTCGCATAGCGATCGTCGTACAGCAGTACGTAGTTTGGCACAGGCGGACCGGCGAGCCCAGGTAGATCACCGATCGGCGTTAGTCGCATCCAACGTCGAAGTCGACGGTGGAGCCGTGCTACGGCCTGATAGCGGGCCGATGTGGCGTACTTCGCATAGTCCTTGAGGTACGTTCCACACTGCTTCTCGCAGCGCGTCATGAAATCACGCAACACCCGATTCTCGAGGGTGTCGATCGAGGTCAGTCGGACGACACCAAGCACGCCGTTGCGGGGACCAGCCTTTTCGCGGATTGTCTTACCCGGGTGCCGTGCGAGCCACTGAAGACAGGCGTCGTCGACCTGCTGCACACGAGCGGGATCCTGAAGGCGTCGCGCCCGACGCAGGACGAACCGGGGCCGTTGACAAAGATCCTCGAGCATGCCCGAGCACTCGTCGGCGATCCGAACGACCAGATGCAAAGGCGCCTGATCAGCGTCGTCTCGCCAATACTCTTGTAGCACCTGGGCTTCGGAGATGATCACGCACTGTTCGGCTCGTTGCGCGTGTCGGCGAAGATCCGGATCCTCGGGGTGAGTCAGTCGTTCGATACACTCGACATGGCTGCGCACGACGCTATCGAGAACATCCAGCCCCAGTTCACCATCCGTCACTCCTGGATGCGTTGGGCGGATAGCAACACGCCACGATGAATCTCCCGCGACCAAGTCAATATCCCGGCCCGCAAGTGGATGGTCCGCAGGAAAGCAAGGCAACTCGACGCATGTTCGACCGTCGCGGCGCCAAACGACCGGAAGCAGCTCTGGCAATCCTTGGACGCGAACCTGCTCAACGGCAGCGCCAAGAGTCACGAAGCGGCGATCGAACGAACCTGTTGTCGCGGCCGTTGCCGGATCCAATGAAGGCGTCAGGCGACTGCCTGATGAGGCCGGCATGGAGGTTACTCCTCGTCCGATCGCTCAGTGCCTGACCAGACAAACAAGTGGCCGCCATGTCCTTGTCGTGCCCTGTCAATGGCGGCAGTAAGTGGGGCGTCACCGAGCTCCTGGGCTAAGCTGTGAACCTGCCGAATGCAGTCACCGGTTGCCGGGTCGTCCGGCTCCGCGCCGCGGAGCTTCGGGAGGACACGCTGCTCGATCTGATCGCACATCGCGCATCGGTAGCCGTTATTGGATCGCGATGGGTAGCGACGGATGTAGGCCCGGATCGCGTTGGCTGTGCGATACCCGAATGGCCTGCCGATGCTGCTCAACGCATCGTTCATCCTGGTGATCCAGCCCTCGGCCTCGTCCGGCAGGGCGTTCGCATCTGACTCGCGAACCCACCTGTCCCAGACAGATCGAGGAAGGAAGGCATTCGAGAGTGAATGGGCCGCGTTCATGGTTCCATTCGAACGTGGGGCATGGAGCTGCCTTGGTCGCCCGAATCTCATCACATTCGCGCGATCGATGACCTTGTCGGAAAGAGCGAGCGTGGACTCGTCCTCATTCATCGTGCCTGCGAACAACACGTTCGAGTCCACGAAGAGCCGTACGTCGTCGTAGTCATCTGACGATGCCCCGCCGGTCTCGACGACTATCTCGGCAATCTGGCGCCGCTGGGCGTCCTCGACGTCGCCGATGTCACGCCGGGCCTCCAGCCGACTAAGGAAGTCACTGAAGTAGTACTCGACACGAGCAAGGTTCATCTCATCGAGCAAGATCAGAAGCATTCGATCATGAAGCGTGTCGATCTCCGCCTGTCCGAGGTGACCTTGTGCAAACCGGTCCATTTGAATCAATGCTCGTGTCAGCTCTGTGGGCTGGAACCGATTCTCAAGGTGGTTATAGAACCCCAGGAGATCCTGCGGGCCATCCCATCGCGGCTGCACGGGCATCATCAAGAAATGCATACCCATCACCTCGGCGTAGAGACGAGGAAGCAGGCTCTTGCCGGTGCCACTGATGCCAGCAAGCACCAACAGCGGAGTCTCACTTGACACCTTTAGGGATGTATGAAAGGCGTCGATCACCCGGCGAGAGAATCGGTAGCCGCGATCGGCGAGCACTTGACGCACGTTACTCAGCTGCTGTTCTTCTGGGCAATCATCCGATACCGGTGCATCGAATGCACCACTGCTGAGGACACCCTGGGTCAGGTCCACGATCTGATCCTCAAACGGGCGCAACCTTGGGTTTGACGCGAGCAGCTCTGACCGCAATCCGCCAACTTGGTTCTCAAGCTGCTGTGCGCGCGCCTCCAAACCACTTCCACGCGCTTGAAGAGCTTCTACCTCAGCCGCAGCTGCGCCGCGCTGCTCGCGGATCGACTCAATCTCCTGCTCGAGTGTGTCACGACGCGCCTCGAGTTCGTTGAGTCGCTTACGGCGCTCTGTGAGTTCCGCGCCGATCCGCTCGAGCTCTGCCTTTGCAGGCTCGATGCGGGCACGCACGGATTCGAGTTCACCCTTTACCTCAGCCAGTTCAGCGCGCCGATCATCGAGTCTTTGCTGGATCTCCCCGTGTGCTGCGTTCATCGCATCGATTGAACTCTTGAGCTCCTCGATCCGCTTCTCGAGCTCCTCACGTTTCCGATTGGCCTCGTCGCGACCGAACTCGGCAGCCCGCAACTCGCTCGCGATACCGTCCAGCTTCTGTGTCTCGGCCGCCAGCTGTTCCTGAACCTGCGTCAGCCGTGTCTCTACCTCCTGGAGTTGCCGATGCTGTTCTTCGAGCTGCTCGACTTCGAGGCGCGTCCGCTCGATGTATTCGCGCATTCTCTCTCCCTCGTCAATCAGCTGCCGCGCCTCGTGCAATGCCTCCTGCAACTCAGTACGTTCTGCCTCGAGATCCGCGACTTTGTGCGACAGATCGCTCCATCGGGTCGCCAGCGGCAGACGCGCCTCCCGCTTCTGGCACGACACCGATCGCACGTGGCTCGCCACGAATGCACCGGCTGCCAAGATGATCGCCACGAGCGTGGCAGCCATCGCAACGAGATACGGCAGAAGCAGATCACCCATTCTCATCACCTCCTGCCGCTTCCTTGGCAGCGGTAATCGCACGGAGCAAATCAGTTAATCGCTGCAGCTGCTCCTGCTCCTGCGATCGGAGTTCGCGTATCCGCTCGCCGAGCTGCGCCAGCTCTCGCGTTCGAGTTGCCACCCGCTCAGTCAGCGCCGCTTCAGATGACCGCAGTTCAGCCAGCCCATCGTCGACCGCCTGCTTCTGCGCAACAGCCTGATCCAGGGCCGACCTTTGTGCACGCAGCGACGCGATCTGTGACTCAAGGTTCTCCGCTTCTTGTTCGATCCGCCTCTTGTTCGACTCCGCTGTTTCCACATCAACTCGGAGCCCGTCGAGCCTGCTGTTCGCCTCTGACCGCATTCGCCCGAGGTCGGCGACTTCAGTGGCGAGCTCTGTTCGGCTATCACGAAGACTACGCAGTTCCGTTTCGAGAGACTGCTTCTGCGCCGCAAGCGACGCGATGTCGGTCTCGATCAACGCGGCCTGCGCACGCTGTGCATTGATTGCTTCGAACTCAGCCTGCAGTGTCGCCATCCGTTGCTGCTCGGTCCGAATCGCCGCGCGCCGATCGCTCACCTGCCCAGTGAGCTCGTCTAGCGTCTTCGTCGCCTGCTCAAGGTCCTGGAGGACTTGTGCGAGACTGCTGCGGGAAGCAGACAATGCCGCAACGGTTGCTTCGAGATTGCCCTTCGTTGTCTCGAGTGTGGTGATTGACGTCTGCAGCGCGGTCCGCTCGCGAACGGCCTCGTCATAGCTCTCCCTCGCTGCCTCTGCCCGCTCTTCGGCCGCCGCCTGCTCTTGCTGTGCCCGGGCCAACTGCCCTACGGCCTGACGCGTTGTCTCTACGGCTCTGCGCTCCGATTCCTTAGCCTGGGCGAGCGCCGATTCCATCGTCTGGAGCTCGTCTGATGCGCGAGCGGCGTCTGTGCGCTTCTGAGTCACTTCTTGCGCCAGGTTATTGCGCATCGTCTCCAGTTCCGCCGCTTCGGCGACGAGGCTATCGACGCGGCCCTTCACCTCGCTGTAGCCCTGGATCGCACTCAGCCCCCGCGATTGAAGAACGAACGCAGCGATCCCGAGTGCCGTGATGAGTGCGAGCCCCAGCAGAAGCTTGCCCCACGCCGACTGTGGTTCGTCGGTCGGATCTGGGGCCATCGGATCCACGGTCGGCCGTGACACCTGTGGGCTACCCAGTACGGTCGGCGATGCACTGTTGGATTCGTCGAATGCACTCATCGAGATCCTCCCGAAGCTCGTAGACCCAGAATCGCAGAACCTTCCAGCCCGCCGCGATCAACAGATGATCACGGTAGAGGTCTTCAATCCGCCGTCCACCGCGCGATGACCGGTGGTACGCCTCCCCATCCACTTCAATGTCAATCCGTACATCATCCCGGAGAATCGCGAAGTCGAGATAGAAGCCACACGTTAGATACTGCTGCTCGAAGTCGATCCCGGCCTCTCGCAGCGCTTCGGCGAGCCGTGGCTCCCAGACTGGCCCAATGAGATCGGTCCGTGCACTCCGTCCTGCTCCCTCGGCGGCAATGCATCGCTCTGCCAACGCCTGAATGTGACCGATTCCACAATCTCTGGCCCACTGCAGATTGCCGAATACGCGGAGGACCGAACGAGCACGACTAACGGCAACATTGAACCGGTTTGCGTCACCGGCGAGGAAGTTGCGTGAACCGACTGGCATATCCGGCCCTCCACACAGCGAGAACAGAATAATGTCTCGCTCATCTCCCTGGAACCCATCTGCTGTGTGCACTTGTAGCTTCCAGGTCGCGGGGAGTTTCGATCCGAATCGACTTGATACGGCATCGTTGACTCGATCCGCTTGTTTGCGGAAGGGCGTCACGACACCGACCTTGCCGACGAAGCCCTCCGATTCAAGGTCCACGAGTGCGGCGACGATGGCGTCTATCTCAGCACGGCACATGCAGCCGCTTGATGCTGACTCAAACCCGCCGACTACGTTCTGCCATGCACAGGCTCGACGCGCCTTCCAATTACCAAGCGCGAGCTGAAGCCGGTCGACATCCGTGCAGACACGAAGACTGCCGTTGTAGAAGCCAGCAGCATTGCAGTATTCAACGATGTCAGGGTGGCAGCGGTAGTGATTGGCCAGGAAGACACTGCTGCGGTCAGGCGAATTGGCGACAAGGTCAAAGCATGAGTTGGTCACGAACGTGAATCGCTCGAAGTCATAATCGGCAACGCCATGTTGCTCGCGGATCTTCATCTCTACGCCACGCCCCATCCGCGTCACATGCGGCAGCTGGTTCGGATCACCAACGATGACACAGCGCTCTGCTCGGTAGAGCAACGGTACGACGGTCGCGATATCGCATTGACTCGCCTCATCGATCACAACGAGGTCAAAAACTCCGGCCGCTAGTGGCACGACCTTTCCAACGGACAGGTTCGGCAGTGCCCACAGCGGGAAGTGCCGCAACAGTTCTGGTAGCCACTTGCGAAACTCGCGCCCGAACTTCGACCTCTCCGGATCTCCCTCCAGCTCCTCCGGGCGATTGCGCATTGCCGACCGAAGGTTCGCGAACGCGACCCTCGCTTCGTTCGAAATCTCGGCACCAAACGACTGCGCCCGAGCCGACAGGAGATCGCGGAACGCCTCATGGCTTGGGCCAACGAGCTCGCTGAGCTCATTGCTGAGGATCGACCGCGGAGGCATCGACTCGATCTGCGTTCGCACTCCTGGTATCTGCGCGGCCTTCTCTCTCAGGTCCACGATTCGCACCATGGTGGCGATGTCCTCCTGCAACGCTGCGAACCGATCCTGATCGCAGGGCGCTGAACGCAACATCTGTGGGACAGCCTCGATGACATCCGCCGGAATCGCGGCCACAATTGCTCGATGGGCAACAGCAACCTGTCGCACCAGGTCGCGTCGAAGAAGACGATCCAGCACACGGCGCCACCACGATCGCGGTGCCGCAGCCCGATGTGCGAGCTCTCCGAGCTGCTCGAGCGACTCGCGTTCAGGCAATCTTGAGCCCGTCCATACGAGCTCTTGCCACTGCGGGTCAAGCTGGGCAAGATCGCTCGCGATCGCAGTTTCGAGATCTGCCAAGCGCTCCTGTAGCTCGCAGATCTTCTCGATTCCAGACTCGGCGCGTCGTCGCTGGCAAAGGAGGTCGAGCAAATGCCCGGTTGCATCTCCCGCCCGGCTACTCTCGTCGAGGTGCGTCGGCGTCGCGAGGAGCTCTGTGAGCGCGCGCAT
Organism: Phycisphaerales bacterium; assembly: GCA_965227335.1. Lineage (GTDB taxonomy): Bacteria > Planctomycetota > Phycisphaerae > Phycisphaerales > SM1A02 > CBDDFV01. The sequence continues at coordinate 284,995 of CBDDFV010000006.1, read as the reverse complement.
CCACTGGAAACTCCGAACCTGCTCGCCATATCGGTACACAGGACGCAGGACGAGCTGCTCGGGCGACACTTGCTGATTCAACCACGGCTCAACCGCCTCGAGCGCCTGGTGGTTCCGACTCGCGAATACCACCGAGCGTCGACGCACCGCCATGTTGGCGAGTACATGCCGAACGACAAGGGACTTGCCCGTCCCGGGCGGGCCCGTGATGACCGACACGGGCTGCGACAGTGCCAATCGACACGCATCGAGCTGGTCTTGGTTTAGGAGCGAGAGTTCCGCAATCGATTTCTCGTCGAACTCGTGGGGGAGTGGCTCGGCCACTTCCAACTCGTCTGTGTCAGACGGGCCACCCGGCTCACCATCGGCGAGGGGGCCGTCGCCATCGACCGCGTCGGGACTGGCGGGTGCACGGTGCGGAAAAACGTGCGAAAGTGCAGTCCGATCCAGGTCCTCGTCGAGTGCCTTCAGGGCGATCTCGTGCAGCTCTCCGACGACACGATGCGCATATTGGAGCTTCGGCGCCTCCATGAGTAGGAAGCGGTTGTAGATCCCAGGGTCCAGGTCCTTGAACGCTGGCGATGTCGACGGCCGACCGGTCTCGGGGGATTCGCGAAACCAGTCGCGCTTCACGAGGAAGAGCTCCCGGGCGACTGCATCAAGAGAGTCAACTCGCAGATGGCCGGCTCCGTCCGCGTCGAAGTCCGTGGCTTCGAGGCCGAGTTCCTGAAGCAACTGGCGGCGCTCGGTCTCCCGCCTGACGCGCTTCTCCAGCCAGCCGTAGTTGATTTCAACGCTTCCGGAGGGGACCAATTCCAGATAGCGATCGCCGAGCCGAGCGACTGTCGGAACGACGACGACGGGCGTGATCAGCGTGTACGCATCCTGACCACTGCCGCCTTGGAGTACATCCACCGGTGCGCCGACATAGACCGTCTTGAACTGCCGAAGGATAGACGACGAACGGACAAACCGGCGCAGATCATCATCGAGCGTGAGGTTCAGCGGCTGCCCCGCAGCCAGCGCTCGCCCGTCAACACGATGATCGAGCTGGTAGAACGCCGTTCCCGCCTTGTCAGCGAACGCGGCGATGCGCGGTCGTTCTTCGACCCGCAGGCACTCAGCGTAATAAAGGCACAATCGACGGAAGTCGATCCAGCGGGACGCCGGATCCGGTGCTGCAATGGACGGAGCGTTGTTGACCTTGTTGGTGGTGGTCGCGGGTCTGATGCACTCAGCAGTCGCGGTTGCTGCGGAGGGCGTGCGGTCGCCCGCGGGTCGTCGGAGCACAATCGACTTCCATCCAGTGTGCCGACGCTCAATAAGGCCATCCTTCTGAAGTGCGAGGCAGGCCGAGGAGACTTCATATGGGCGTAGTTGGACGGAGCGGCTGATCTGGACTGTTGTGCGCGTGCCGGCTGCTTGCTCGAGATAAGCGAGTACACGTGCTACTGCGTCTTGGTCCATGCGTCTGTGGTCCGCTCATCCGCCTGCTTGTGTCACATCCTAACCGAGTTGTCATTCGGATTGCAGTAGGCTGGTGAGCAATCTGAGTCGGCTGTCAGGAGATTGGTGCGTATATGTCACATCAAGAGACGATTCTGCTGTTCGTCACAGCCGTTGAGCTTTGGCGATGCCTCCAACCGTCCCCGCCACGTTGAGCAGTTGGTGGTCGCCATACATGGGACGCCCATTCAGAATGCATGCGAGATCAACTCTGTTCTCAGCGGAGCCGCTTCGCGGCGAAGCTCAGCCGCCTGATCGAACGCTGCCTGGAGCCGCTGGGGTCGGTCCGGTTTTCGGTTCATCGACTGCTGGCTTGTGTGCGGACAGCTCAGGACCCACAGAGTTTCGAATGGTCCCGGATCGAGGCGATAGGCTCGTCTGGCGACATCACGCGCTATGTTGCCGAGAAGTACAAGGACATTCAGGCGAGGACACAGCGAGAGGAACTCGAACAGCAGTGGGGCGGCCAGCTTCTGGTCAGCTGCACTGCCGTTGTTCAGCGTCCTGTCCTGTTTTCGGGGTAAGTACCACGGGATCGCATTCCAGATCACGACATCGCACCGAGGGATTCCAGCGTTGACCAGGACATCGTTGGTCCGCTTGGCGGACGGGTCGGGGTTGTCGGGAGAGACAAAGCCGGTGCCGGGCTGCGTCGTGCCGCTTGATACTGCCGGCCCCGGGGTTGCAAAGAGCAGGGCGACTGTGGCGTGAATACCGCCGAAGTCAGGATCGAACAGTGGGCCGCCCGCGGGGCCGCACTCTGCGCAGACTCGGCGAGCCATCGCTTGCAGCGGCGCAACGTGTGGTTCGTTTATGCGTGACCGTCGCAGTTCGAGAGCCGTAGGGTCATCAAAGACGTAATTCACTCGAGCCATGTATAGATGCTACCACGCGGCTTGCGGTAAGCTCCAGAAGTACCTGCGGAGGCGGTCCAGCCCACAGGAGATCTGCGAAGATGGCACACCGCGACACAATCCTCCAGTTTCTGGCGTCGTCGACAGGCCCGGTGTGCGACGACTGTATCTCGGCGCGAACAGGAATCATGCCTCGGCAGACCGTCAATCAAGCCTGCAATCGCATGGCGACGGCAGGTGAGATCAGGCGAAGTGATCTAGAGGTCTGTGCGTTTTGTCGTGCCCCAAAGATCTGCAACCACGCGGGGTCTAGCCAGGTGCCGCCGCAAGTCGCATCTCCAGTCGCCGAGACCGATGACCATGGCCGGCCCTGGCATTGGGAAGGGAACGTCCAAGCTCGACTGGTGACTCATCTGGCGAGCGAGGGCTGGAGGTTGGTTAGCGCGGCGAACACCGCAGCGAAATCGACGGGCAAGGACATCGTCGCTGAGCGAGACCGCAAGTCGCTCTGGATCAGTGTGAAGGGGTTCCCGGAGAGCAAGTCTCGCACGCATCCTGCAACGCAGGCTCGGCATTGGTTTTCTCACGCTGTGTTCGATGTCGTGATGTACCGAGACGAAGACGCATCGGTGGAGCTCGCCATTGGTCTCCCCGCTGGGTATACGACCTATGAGAATCTGGCTGCCCGCGTCAGATGGCTTCGGCAGAACCTGCCGTTCAGCATCTATTGGGTGAGTGAGTCGGGTACCGTCCGCCTGGAGTAGTCCTGTCCGTACGTTCAACGGGAGGTGTATCCCGCGCTATGCGGAACGTCTTTGATCAGTACACCCAGGCCGAGAATCAACTCACGCACGCCCTTGCCTGCTCCCTCCACGAGGACCAGGCATTGCTGCGGGAGTTCGTTCGTTGGCTGCGTGGGCAAGAGGCGCCACAGGGCTTACTGTCGATCGTGGAACACGTAGAAGTCATCGAAGCGAAGTGGGGTTCGACGCCCGATGCTCGCCCGTGGATTCTCGTACAGCAACGACGCGCGCTCAAGGGGCAGAGGCTCAGCGTTTGGGATGCGCAGATTGAGTTCGACCCGCAGACCGCAGTCGGGCTGCAGTCAGCGCATCAGGTCGGCAACGTGCTGAAGGTCCAGCCGGAGTGGTTGCAAGCCGTGTACAGAGCCCTGACGCACAAGAATGCGAACGTCGAAATGTGCATTGGGGGGAGGATGGAGTACGGATACGCGGGCGCTCGGACGCCCGAGTTCATCGATCGAGTGTTGGATGCGTGGGAGGCGACGTTGGCGTTATTGCGGGCGCTGCGTGTCCTGCCGTGATTGTCGCACCCAGCTACCTCGTTGATCGGACTGTTGCCGGCGATGTCAAATCCGTGAGCCTCGGCAACGCCTCCACCGCGCCCGCCACATCGAGCAACTGCGGATCCGTGTAGACGTTCGCCGTCAAACTCGGATCGCTATGCCGCATCGCGGCCTGGGCGGTCCGAAGGGGCACGCCGGCCTTCGAGAGGTGGGTCCCGAACGTGTGCCGCAGCGCGTGGATGTCGATCGTCCGGCCACGCTCGTCGGTCTTGACGACGACCTCCTTGCCGTCGCGGATCTCGACACGGGCGAGGCCCGCAAAGACCAGGTCGCGATCGAAGATTCGGATGAGACCGTTCGGCACGTCGAGGATCTTCGTGTCGTGCGGGAGCGTCGCCGGGATCGGCGCGCGTCGTCGCCGAGCGTCGGCCTGGGCACGCGCGAGCTTCGCATCGAGGAACTCGGCGATCTCAGCGGCCAGGTCCGCCCGAACCGGGATCTCTGACCCCCGGCGGTTCTTCTCGTCCTTCGCGTACAGGGTGAAGTAGGCGACGGGTCCGTCGGTCTTGAACTGGCCCACCGACAGCGATGCGAGCTCGCCGCGACGAAGCCCGGTGAGGACGAGCGTCTTGTAGATCAGGGATCGCTCCCAGCCAACGAACTTGAGCTGCTCGCGTACCTTGGGGCGGACCTTCGCGGTCAGCTTGCCCTTGTCCTTTCCGCGCCGAACGGTCATCGCCTCGACCAGTGGGCGTCGTCGCGCGGCTTCGAGGAGGCGGACGATCTCGTCCTCGGTCAGGGCCCGACGCTGGCGCCGGACGTCGCCGCGCGCATCGGCTCGGGGGACCTTGGCGAACGGGTTCTCGACGAGCCGCTTCGTGACAACGCACCAGGTGCCAAACGCGATCCACGATTCGCGGTAGCCGTTACGAGTGCCCGGCGCCATTCCGGCGTGCTGCTGTTCAACGAGCCACCGCTCGAGTGCGGATCCATCGAGATCGGGCAGCCGCTTGAAACCGCATGATTCGGCGACGCGTCGCAGGCGGGTCTGGACCTGCTTGATGCGATGGGCCGAGCAACTCTTGATTCGCAGGTGGTCGTAGTACGCGTCGAAGTGCTCGGCCAGTGGCGTCGCTGCATGTTGCGACGCGCAGTCTTCGGCCTCGGACACGACGCCCGCACGGATGAGCTCAGACCGGCGTTCGAGCCGGTTCAGGATCGCGCGTGCCGCGGTCTCGTCCTTGCAGCCGGTCGGGACCTCGACCCATGTGCCGTGATGGTCGCGGAAACGCGCGACGTACGCCCGCGTCTTGCCGCGAATGCGGAGCTTGCCGCTTCGGCCGACGAACACCTCAGCGGTCCGGAGCTTTCCGCTGCGCAGTCGCCACCGCGCCATCTGCTTCCCCTGTTTGTCGACCACCTCCGCGCCTGGGGGCAGCGGTGCGGTCCAGGCCTTGTGGAAGATCGAGCCCATTGGCGTCCTCGGGAGCGCGTGTCGTCACAGTGAGCGGCAAGGTGCGCCCGAGATCAAGCCTTCTTCCGGGCCAATCGGCACGGCGGACAACCATCGACGATCCACTTCTCGATGGTCGCGCGATTCCACCGGACGAGGCTTCCCAGTCGCAGTGGGCGCGGCATGTGGCCAGCGTCTGCGAGGCGACGGACGTGCCGCGCCGAGCACTGCAAGAGATTGGCGACTTCGTCGGCGGTCCAGAGGGGTTCGGTTGGCGGCGGGGGAGGTGTTGGCATCTCATCCTCACCTCTCTGTCGGCGGCGCTCGTGCGCCGCGCCGGCCCCCGAGATTTCCTGCTCGCGACCTCTCCAGATTCCGCGGTTTTCCCAGATTCACAGGGCCGCTGGACTTTCTGCGGGAATCCCCCGGATCCGACTTCGCATCGGTGTTTGGTATGTGATAGGGTTCTGTTTGAGCACGTGGTGGTGCTCCTCAATCCACATTCCCAGACCGAGGAGGAGACGCATGGGAAGAGGTCGTTCGGGGCGGTTCGTGAACCCGGAACTGATCGGCGGGATCGATCCCGCCTTGATGCGGAGGCTGCTTGAGCAGTTTCGGGACAGCTTGGAGACGCAGGGATACGGCGCTCTCTTTCATCCGGACGGACCCGACGACAGCGAACTCGTGCGATTGCTCAGCGATCTCAGCCGCCTGCCCGATGACCTGGTCGATCGCATCGGCGTGGTCGATGAGATGGCCCGCGGCGTCCACTTCGATGCACTCATGCGCGAACTGAACGACGCCGGCATCGATCCTGGTGATGATCCCAGCGTTGGCGATCTCGTCGTCCGGCTCCTGCTCGATGCGCCCGAAGGGCTCGAGCGGGCGTACGCCGAGAGACTCCCGCTCGCGCGGCGGAAGTTCCGGAGCCATCTGGCTCTGGCCGAGACGCCGCCGAGGATCGAGCGAATCGACGATCGCGCGGTCGATCATCTGCGACGCGCGCTCGAGGAGGATTTTATCCGGCGTCAACGCGGCGGCGGGGTACGGGTGTACCCAGTGAAGACCGACGACGGATTCCGGCTTCTGGTCCGGCGCGGCGATGCTATCCAGCGGCAGGCCGTCATCGACATGGTGACGACCGAGACGAGGCGGATCGCGTTCCGTCCGGAGCGCTTCGACGCACTCGTCTATCGCAGCGACGAAGGCGAACTCCGGGTCAATGCTCGGACCGACGCCGATGCACGCGCGTATCTCGAGCACATCGGCCGCTGCGTCTTTGGCCGCGACTCCCTCTTCGTCGCTGACGGTCTGCCGGCCCGCTACGTCTTGAACCCGATCGTCGATCGCGGCGAGAAGTGCCTGGTGTGCGACGATGTGCCTGAGATCAGTCGGGTTCGACTGACGTCGCTCGAGTGGGTGAATGAGGCGTCGGCACTCAAGGTCAAGGTCGGTCCACATCCGGACGTGTTCCGGGCCCTGCGGTCTCAGCCGACGCCTGATGAGTGGTTCTCGCGTGAACTCGTTAGCGCGACGTTCCGTGTGACGTATCGATCGGGTCGGGAACTGTCCCATCGGGTCGTGCCGCCAAACGATGCGGTCGGCGACGACTGCGAGGTCTTTCTGCGCTGGCTCTCGCTGCGCGGTTTCTTCCAGGATCGGGAGGCGGCGACTCGTGGGTTGCGATCTCTGGCGGCGTCTTGAAGTCGCGCCCGAAGCACCGGCGACGTTGGCGGCGTGGCGCGGCATTGCTGGCGATGCGTTCGAAGTCGTGAGCACGTGGCTCCGTCCATCGGGCGCGTTGGCGAGCCACGTGCCGTCGCCCATCAAGAAGGATCGGCCATGGCGAGTCGTTACGTATCGCGACGGGTCGCTGGCTGCGGTGCGCGATGCGGATGGAGCGGTCGCGCAGCGAGTGGCAGTCGCGCCAGAAGACGTTGTGGAGTATGAGATCGACTGGGGCGTTGTCCGGGCCGCGCTTGCCAAGGCTCTGGATCTGCGACCCATTCAGGATGGTGGGATGCTGGGGCGGCTCAAGCCAAACGGTCGCGCGGTGTTGTGGGCTGCGGCTGGCTCCGGGGCGGAGCGGCGGCTCCACATTCGTGGACGCGTTCTGGCTATCGGGAAGCCGTGCATCGTCCTGACGCCAACGAAGCACGCGTGGGATGCGGAGCTTGAGCCGTGGGTCGAGCACCAGCAGTGTGTTCTGATCGCAGCATGTGATGCGATTGCGCTGGAGGACATGGTGGCTACTGATTTGTGGACGGATCTTGTCGCGTCACTCCAGCCCGCGCGGGCAACCAAGCCGCGCCGACGCAGGCGTGGCGAGCGTGTGGCCAAGATCGAGCGGATCCGGACCGAACTCGTCGATGAGGCGAGGGCTCGCGTCAACATCGTGCGGTTTGCCTACGAGGCCGGTGCGAATCCGGAACTGCCGGTGTTCTCGAAGTCGGAACTCGCACAGCGAGCGGGTGTGCAGGCTTACGACATCTCGCGGGCGTTCCGGGACGACGCCGGTGCGGATCTGCGGGCGATGTACGAACTGATGGAGGATCCGAATGAGTTGTTGCGGTGGTGGGGACGACGAGGTTGAGGGGGCATCATTCCGTCATGTCGATCGAGTGCAGGCGCACGTACCGGCCCGTCCACAGATCGAACCGCAATGTTAATTCAGGTCGTTCTCGGCGAATCCCGCCATCGTCTCGTTGAGATCGCGACGCGAAGCTCGTAGATAGAACTGCGGGGAACCCCGTCCCGTGATGTGCTGAGAAGGCCGGCCGAGTCGGCGACGGGATCGTTGCGTGCGCAAGCCGTAAATCGCTGGGGTTCAATATTTTACCATTGACGAGAATGCTGTTTGCGCCGCGATCTCGTGTGGTATGGTCGTAGTGTTGGCCAGTTTCCAGGGAGATCACATGTTCCAGAACAGCTTGCGGAGAGCCGAGTGTCAAACGAGACACCGGTGGCTCGCGCTCGCTGGTTGCATCATCGCCGGCGCGCTCGGCCTGCCGGCGCACGGGCAGTGCATGTACGACGTGCTGGAGATTCCGCAGATCCCCATCAACCCGCCGTGCGACTGGCGCGAGGGGAGATGGCGTGCGATCAACAACCACGGCATGGTTGCGGGCGGCTACGAGGAGTGCGGCGATGTCGAACCGACGCCGGTGATGTGGTCGGCCGAGACGGGCCTGATCTTCCCGGAGTTGCCGCCTGGCGTGCTGTACGCGCAGATTGAGGGGATCAACGACACCGGCGACATCTGCGGGCGGGCGTTTCTTACGGGCATGGATGACCTCGACGGCGCGTTCGTGCGCATCGATGACACCTGGCATCTTCTGGCGCCGCCGACCGGCGCGACACACATTCGTGCAAACGCAATCAACAACCACGGCGTCGTCACGGGCTACTGGGGGAATCCGGGCGTGGGCTTCTGGTGCGACTTCGTTTGGGCTGATGGCCGACTGCAGGGCATTGAGGACTGCCCTCGGGATCTGAGCTTTCAGGTCGAGTCAATTTCCGACTCTGGTTTTCGGGCGGGCGTCTACGCCTTTCCGTCTCCCCCAGAGCCCCTCCATCCTGCGATTGTCGAACCGAACGGCGCAGTGGCCACGCTCCCCCTACCAGTGTGGGCGACCGCTGGCGTCGCAAGAGATGTCAACGAAGCTGGCGTCGCGGTGGGTCTCTTCGGCGTTGTCCAGATCCCCGGTGGCGCGTACGCGGAGGCTTTTGTCTACGAGGCAGGGCGCGTGACCCTTGTTCCGCCGCCGGGTAACTGGACTGAAGCCAAAGCATCGCGAATCAACCGGTTTGGCGATGTCGTTGGCGAGTATGACGCCTCAGGGAGCCCGCCGGCAGGCTGGCTGATGCGCGGCGACAGCATTTCACTCCTCAGTGATCTCACTCGCCTCGCAAACGTCGAGAGTGTTGTCGACCTTTCAGACACCGGTCTGATCCTCGCCAACACGGACGGGCCTGTAGCGCTGTTGGCTCCAATCACCACCGCCGGCGACATCACGCGCGACTGCGTCGTCGACGAAAACGATCTCAACGCTGTATTGGGTGACTGGGGTACTGCCGTCGTGGCGAGCGACCTCAATCAGGACGGGATCGTTGGTGCAGCTGATCTCGCCATCGTACTGGCGGCGTGGACGCGATAGGCTCATCACAAAAAGGCACTTCCCCGAGTGGCTGCTCGGGGAAGTGCGGTATGGATTCGCCCTCAAAGGTCTGTTCAAGGAGACAAATCCAGATGTACTGTAGCAAATCGAAGTTGTATCTCATCGGCCTTTTTTGGTCGGCCGTCGGCTTGCCCTCAATGCCGGTCGTGGCAGGAGACTTGTACGTGGATGGCTCAGTCTCGAGTAGCGGTGCGGGAACGAGCTGGACTACCGCGTTGAAGACTCTGCAGGAGGCGCTGCTCAACGCCAACCTAGGCGACGGCGACACCGTTTTCGTCGCTCAAGGCACCCATTATCCCGGCAGCACAGTAACTGACAGTTTTCTTATCGACCACGGAGTGACGATCGAAGGCGGTTACGCGGGGAACACCGAGACCGACCCCGACGCTCGCGACGTCGACCTCTACGAGACGATTCTCAGCGGGGATATCGACAACGGATCCGACCTTGACGACTACGGCGACGCATTCCCTGCGCCCGGTACGGCGCCGGACTTCGAGTCGATGGACGGCAACGCCTACCACGTCGTTGAGATCACCGCTGATAATGTCCGGCTCGACGGGTTGACCATCTCCGGCGGCAATGCCGCCATCTCGGGCGATGATGCCGATGGGGCCGCCATCTGGGCGGCGGGGAACGGTTCCGGCAATGGTGTCGCTGGACTCGTCGTGTACAACTGCACGATCAAGCACAATCGGGCAAAGGACGACGGAGGCGCTGCGTTCTTCGGCCCGGCAAGCGGTACAGTTGAGTTTCGGAACTGTACGATCCGGGAGAACTCAGCGTGGATCGTCGCCGGCGGATCGCCGAATGGCGGGGCGATCCAACACAACGACGTGAGCCTGCTCCTCGTCAATTGCGAGTTCATCGAGAACTGGGCCGTGAGCAGCGGCGGCGTCATCAACTTTGTGGAGACCAACGATGACGGGGACACGCTCGAAGCGTGGAACTGTCGGTTCGATTCGAATCTCGCCGGAGCCACGGGCGGGGCACTTCGCATTTCCGACGTTGACAGCGACGCTGCCGACGATTGCAAGCTCGTCAACTGCGAGTTCACCCGCAACGAATCGGACAAGGGCGGCGCCATCATTGCCGGGCAGCAGGTCGACCTGGCGGTGTTCAACTGCACGATCGCCGCGAACATCTGTAACGACAGCGTCAATGACTATGCCGGGGGCGTCCAGATCGACTTCGCCGCTGACGCGACGTTCATCAGCACCATCTTCTGGGACAATGAGGACGACGACACCGGCGACGATCTTGTCGAGGATCAATACAACGGCCCCACCAGCCCGCCTGCCGCGGACTTTTTCGTCTTCTACTGTGATGTCCTCGGATGGGGCAGCGCGACGCCGGATCTGGACGGCAACTTCGAGGACGATCCGCTGTTCGTGAGTGAGTTCGGCGATGTCCGCCTCTCGACGACGTCCCCCTGTGTCGACCGCGGTTCGCCAGACGCCTTGGATGTGGAGGACGACGATGAAGACGTCGACGAGGATCTCAACTTCGGCGAGAAAGCGCCTGACCGAGATCTCAACGCCCGCGTGCAGGACGGTGACGGAACCGGCTGTCTGATCGTCGACGTGGGCGCGTTCGAGGTTGCTGGGGTTGCAAGCTGCCCGGCTGATCTCGACGCCGATGGTGAAGTGGGCGCCGCTGATCTGGCCATCCTGCTCGCCGCGTGGGGGTCCTGCTCGTCGTGCACTGCTGACTTCGATGACGATGGCGACGTCGATGCTGCCGATCTCGCGACGCTCCTCGCCGACTGGGGATGCAATACGAGCACAGTGTCAGGCGTGTGCCAGACGCTCGAGGATGCTCTCGACGACGTCGGCCTCACCCTCGACGACTGGGACGACTTCGAGGACGCCATCGGCACCAACGACGAGGAGTGCTATCTCTGCTGGATGCTGCACTACCTCGAAGACTGCGAGCCGTTCTGCACCTCCGGCTGCACCATGTGCACGGACCCCTACGGCGGCCACTGAGTCTCTCTTGACCACCGACTTGTTGACCCAAGGCCCCTTCCCCGCGCGGGAGGGGCCTTTTCGTGTTCTCGTTGCGCATTTGGATGCCAAGTGCAAGTGCAAGCACGCAGTTGAGCGCGCAATCCAGGGTTGTTCGATGGGGCAGCCCATGCTCGACAAGTTCTTCCGATCGCTTGCTGCAATTCCCCCGGCTGGTGAAGGCGACGCGCCGTGCGTCGTCCGACCGACCACCAGCCGGAGCCGACGATGCCATCCTGCCTGTCCCCCGACCGAGCCACCCAAGCAGCCAGCCACCGACCCGCCCGCCTCAACGAACTGACTGAACGCCGCATCCGCTACCGGGCCGACCGGCTCGCCAGGGTCTTCGGCCTCTCTCCTCACGACGCCGACGACCTCTACCAGGACCTCTACCTCGAGGTCTGGAAGGCGCTGCCGCGCCATCAGCCCGGCCGAGGCTCGCTCGACGCGTTTACGCGGGGCGTCATGGACCTTTGGTATTGTCAGCGGGCGCGGGAGCTTCGCCGCGCCAACCGCGAGCCCGCCGTCTCGGCGATTGGCGTGAGCGAATCCAACGAGGCGTACGTCGACCCGTGCGCACGGCATGTGCCGGCCGCTGATGTCCGGCTCGACCTGCTCCCCATGATCCACAACCTCCCGCGCGGGCTGACCGCGATCGCCGGGCGGCTCGCCGAGAGCACGGTCCGCGAGATCGCGACTGACCTGGGCGTCCATCGCGGCACGGTCTACCGCGCGATCCAGGCGATCCGACGCGAACTTCGACAACTGGACCCGGAATTGTGCTGAACCGCGCGACAGATCGGCGCGGCCGGCAGAGAGGTACAGGCGGCGGGCGATCGCACAAGTCCGCCGTCGTACCGCCTCTCGTCCGTCTCGGACAGGGCGACTTCCGCCGCGACATCCATCCCGAAGACCTCCGGACACCCACAACAATGCCCACTTGCTCTGCTCTCGACCTCTCGTTTCTGATCCGCGAACCCGCCGACGTCTACCACGCCAAGACCGCGGACCACCTCTCCTCGCACCGCCTGGCCGACTTCCGCGATTGCCCGCTGCTCTTCCGAAAGAAGGAACTCGGTCTCATCCCCGAGTACTCGTCGCGGGCATTCGCGATCGGCCGGGCGGCGCATTGCCTCATCCTCGAGGGTCGCGACCGGTTCGAGTCGGACTTCGTCGTCGGCGGCCCCATCAACAAGCGGACCGGCCTGCCGTTCGGCGCCAACACCAAGGCGTTCCAGGAGTGGGCCGAGCGGTCCGGCAAGGAAGCGATCCACGAGAGCGACGCTCTGCTCATCGAACAGATGGCGGCCGGCGTCCGTGATCACGTCTTCGCCCAGGAACTGCTCCGAGACGGCGTCGCGGAAGGCGTCGTCCGGACCACCTATCGCGGCCATCGGTGCCAGGCCCGGATCGACTGGCTCAATCCGTCGATCGACCGCGGTCTCGTCGATCTCAAGACGTGTGACCGACTCGACACCTTCGAAGTTGACGCGCTCGCCTTCGGGTACGTGAGCCAACTGGCCTTCTATCGCGCCATGGTCGCGGTGGCGACCGGCGACGTCGTGCCCGTCCACATCGTCGCGGTCGAGAAACGCGAGCCGTTCCGTTGCGGCGTGTGGGCGATCTCGCCGCGCGTGCTCGATCGGGCGCAGCGGCAGAACGAGATCGCGATGGACGAACTCGCTCGTTGCCGCGAGACGGACCGCTGGCCGACCCGCTTCGAGTCCATCCGACACATCGACCACCTGTGAATCAAGAGAAACAACGTCACCCAGGAGGAGAACCCATCACGATGACCATGCTCGATTCCATCACGACCGGCCCGGTCGCCCGACCGCGCAGAACGCTGATTTTCGGTACGCAAGGCGTAGGGAAATCGAGTTTTGCGTCAATGGCCGAGAAGCCCGTCTTCATCCAGACCGAAGACGGCCTGAGCGACATCGACTGCAGCCGCTTCCCCATGACGACCTCACTCCGAGACGTCCTCGAGCAGCTCGGCTCGCTCTACACCGAAGAGCACGACTTCAAGACCGTCGTCATCGATTCACTCGACTGGCTCGAACGGCTGATCTGGTCCGACGTCTGCGAGAAGCGCGGCGTTCAGTCGATCGAGGACATCGGCTACGGGAAGGGATACGTCTTCGCCCTCGCCCAGTGGCGCGACATCCTCTCCGGCCTCGACGCTCTGCGGAACGACCGCGGGATGAGCGTGATCCTGATCGCCCACGCGGCGATCGAGCGGTTCGCGAACCCCGAGACCGACACGTACGACCGCTACGTGCCGCGGCTCAACAAGCACGCCTCGGCGCTTGTGGCTGAATGGTGTGACGAGGTTCTCTTCGCGACCTACCAGGTCCACACCAAGACGACCGACGAGGGCTTCAACCGTCGGCGCACCCAGGGGATCGGTACCGGCGCCAGGATCCTGCGGACGAGCGAGCGGCCCGCCCACGCGGCGAAGAACCGACTCGGCCTGCCTGACGAGATGCCGCTCGACTACCGCGTCTACGCGGCGTTCGCGCGGGGCGAGGATCCGTTCGCCGAAGCGGACGCCGAGACGACGACCACCTCCACATCCACCTCCACCACGACGAACGCCAGCGAAGGAGCCTGATCCATGGCGACGCTTGATTTCAACGCCAGTGACGTCGATCCCGCCGTCGGATTCGATCCGGTGCCGGCGGGCCGGTACACCGCCATCATCACCGAGTCGGAGATGAAGCCGACGAAGGCGGGCACCGGGCAGTATCTGCAACTCACCTTCCAGATCATCGAGGGCGAGTACCAGGGCCGTCTGGTCTGGGCGCGACTCAACCTGCAGAACCCGAGCGAGATGGCCGTCAAGATTGCTCGGGCCGAGCTCTCGGCGATCTGTCGGGCCGTCAATGTGATGGTGCCGCGCGATTCGCTCGAACTGCACAACTTGCCGCTCTCGATCTCCGTCGAGTGCAAGAAGCGGGGCGACGGTGAGGGCATCACGAACGAGATCCGCGGCTACGAGTCCAAGCGGTCGGTCACGCCGGTGACGACCGCGAACGCGGGGTCCGCACCGCCGCCGTGGAAGAAGTGATCGGCGGCATCGGGTGGTCACGTTCGAGTTGCCATATCCCCCGTCCGTGAATCACTACTGGCGCCGTGTCGGCGCGCGGACGTTGATCAGTCGTCAGGGAAGGCGATTCCGACAGGACGTCTGCGCTCTCCTCGCCCACCGAGGGGAATCGCCGATGGTCGGGCGGGTGTCGGTGTCCATCACCGTTCATCCGCCCGACCGGCGTCGTCGGGATCTGGACAACTTGCTCAAAGGCCCGCTTGATGCGCTCGAGCACGCAGGTGTCTACCTGGATGACGGTCAGATCGATCGGCTGGAGATCGAGCGGGGTGACGTCATGCGTGGCGGAAGGGTCGTCGTGCGCATCGAGGAGATGACGAAGTGATCGAACTCCGCCCATACCAACGTGAGGCGGTCGACGCGGTGTGGGAGCATATCGCGACGAGCGACGACAACCCAGCGTTGGTGCTGCCCACCGGCGCGGGCAAGGCGATTCTCATCGCCGAGATCTGTCGCGATGCGGTCCAGAAGTGGGGCGGACGGGTCATCGTCCTCGCTCATGTGAAAGAGCTGCTGGAGCAGGCGGTCGAGAAACTCCGCCTGGTCGCTCAGGATCTGCCCATCGGCGTCTACTCGGCTGGACTCGGGCGTCGCGATATCGGGTACCCCGTCACCGTCGCCGGGATTCAGTCGGTCTATCAACGGGCGCATGACCTGGGCCCGATGGACCTCGTCATCGTCGATGAGGCGCACCTCTTACCGCCCGATGGCGAGGGGATGTATCGGCAGTTCATCGCCGATGCGAGAGAGCTCTGCGACCACCAGCGTGTGATCGGGCTTACGGCGACGCCCTACCGCCTGAAGACGGGCATGATCTGCGGGCCTGACTCGATTCTGAACACGGTGTGCTTCGAGGTCGGCGTTCGTGAGTTGATCGCTCAGGGCTATCTGTGCCGCCTGAGAAGCCGAGCCGGCAAGACCACAGCGGACACGAGCCAGTTGACCGTGCGAGGCGGCGAATTCGTCTCGCGGGAAGTCGAGCATCTCATGGGCGAGGCCGGCCTCGTCGACGCGGCGTGCCGGGAGATCGTCAGCGCGACCAAGGACCGACGGTCCGTCTTGATCTTCTGCTCCGGCGTCCGACACGCGGAGCAGGTCGCTGAGGCGTTGCGTGCCCAGCATCACGTCGAGTGTGGTTTCGTGCACGGCGAGACGCCCGACGACGAGCGGAATCAGCTCATCGAGCAGTTCCGATCAGGCGGCCTCAAGTACCTGGCCAACGTCAACGTGCTGACGACCGGATTCGACGCACCGAATATCGACTGCGTGGTCCTGCTGCGTCCCACCATGTCGCCAGGGCTCTACTGCCAGATGACCGGGAGAGGGCTCCGGCTTCATCCGAACAAGGAAGACTGCCTGGTTCTCGACTTCGGCGGCAATGTACTGCGGCACGGTCCGATCGACGCCATCCGGCTTGCCGACCAGGAGCGATCCTCGGGTGAGCCGCCGGCAAAACAGTGTCCAGCGTGCGATGCCCTCATTCACTCGTCGTACGCCGTCTGTCCAGAGTGCGGACACGCCTTCCCGCCTCGGCAGGTGAGACACGAAGCGATCCCATCGGACGAAGCGATCGTCTCCGATGAGGATGGACCGACGCGCACCGATGAAGTCGTGACGCAGGTCGGCTACTTCATTCATCACAAGCGCGGCAATCCCCAGGCAAAGCCCACGATGCGGGTGGAGTATCGCTGCGGCTTCAATCGCTGGATTCGAGAGTGGGTGTGCTTTGAGCATCCACCCGGCGGTTACGCACATCGAAAGGCCGAGCAATGGTGGCGACGCCGGTCGAACGAGTCGGTTCCGAGGTCAGTTGAAGAAGCCGTCGATCTTGCGTGCGCCGGTGCGCTTGCTGAGCCATCGCGCGTCACCGTGGAGAGAAAGCCCGGTGATCGATGGGAGCGGATCGTGGCGTACGAGTTGAACAACAAGCCGCCACGGCTCGAGGATCCCGACAACCTGCCGGACGAACTCCCGATGTCGACGCGCATGATCGATGAGGAGCTGCCGTTCTGATGTCTGACTTCACGCATGCCAACGGCGAACTCCGATCCCAGGCCGAGTCCTGCCTCAGTGCCGGTCTCAGCGTACTCCCCGCCGTGCGACGCGGCGATGAGAAGCGGACGACGCTGACCACGTGGAAGCCGTACCAAACGCGTCTCCCCACGAGCGGTGAACTGGATGCCTGGTTCGATCACGCCGCGGCGATGTGCATCGTGTGCGGCCAGGTCTCCGGCAACCTCGAGATGATCGACTTCGACCTCGAGGCCACGGCGTTTGAGCCGTGGTGCAGGTCCGTCCAGGCCGCCGCCCCCGGACTCCTCGAGCGACTCGTCATCGAGTCGACACCATCGGGTGGTCGCCACGTCGTCTATCGATGTGAGACGCCCGTGTGCGGCAACACGAAGCTCGCGCAGCGGCGTATCGCACTCGACTCGGACGAGCCGGTCGTCGTTGGCAGCCGCGAGTACACGCCCCGTCGCGATGCAACAGGCGAATGGTCTGTCACCATCACCATGATCGAGACTCGTGGCGAAGGCGGTCTCTTCCTGTGTGCGCCGTCGTCAGGGTATGAACTCCTGCAGGGCGACCTCGCCCTCCCGCCGGTGATCACATCAGATGAACGCGACATACTGCTCGGATGTGCATGGGCGCTCGACGAAGCGCCAAAGCCCGTCGTTGGCGCAGCGTCCACTGCCGCCGCGCCGTCCGCGAGCGTCCGTCCCGGCGACGACTTCAACGACCGCGGCGATCCCGGCGACGTGCTCGCCCGTCACGGATGGACGCTCGTCAAGCACGCCGACTCCGGCGGCAACGAGCACTGGCGCCGACCGGGCAAGTCCTCAGGCACCAGCGCAACGCTCAAGGACCGCGTCTTCTACGTCTTCTCGACGAACGCACCGCCGTTCGAGCCGCACCAGGGTTACTCGCCGTTCGCGGTCTACGCGCTACTTGAGCACAGCGGCGACTTCACCGCGGCCGCCTCGGCTCTCGGATCGGACGGCTATGGCCAACTCGATGAGGCCAATCATGGTGTGGACCTCTCGGGTTTCATACCGACTCCCGACATCGCGCCCAGCGACGACCTCCTCGCCGCGCCCGTGCCGGTCGAAGACCTCATCGCGACCTTCCCTCGTCTTCGGCGGCCAGTCATTCACGGGCTCCTGCGCGAGGGCGAGACGATGAACGTCATCGCCTCATCGAAGACCGGGAAGAGCTGGCTCACGACAGATCTCGCCATCGCCGTGGCGACCGGACGCCCTTGGCTCGATCGGTATGCGACCGAAGCGGGCGACGTCCTGATCATCGACAACGAGTTGCACGGCGAGACGAGCGCCAATCGTGTCCCGAAGGTGGCTCAAGCACGCGAGGTTCCGCTCCGCGAGTTCGGACGACGTCTCTACATCGAGAACCTGCGAGGTCGGCTCCGGGACATCAACGCCCTGACGCCGTACTTCGAGTCGCTTGAGCCCGGCCGCTTCCGTGTGATCGTCCTTGATGCGTTCTACCGGTTCATGCCGGCGGGCGGCGATGAGAACGACAACGGGACGATGGCGAACATCTATAACCGCATCGACTCGTTCGCCGACCGCCTCGGCTGCTGCTTTGTCCTTATCCACCACGCCACCAAGGGCAGCCAGTCGGGCAAGAGCGTGACGGACGTCGGGGCCGGGGCGGGAGCCCAGAGCCGCGCGACCGACACCCACCTCGTCCTCCGACCGCACGAGGAGGAGAAGGTCATCGTCCTCGACGCCGCCGTCCGGTCGTGGCCACCCATCGAGCCGACGTGCCTGCGGTGGTCGTTCCCACTGTGGAACCCGGATGAGAGCCTCGATCCGAGCGAGCTCAAGAGCGACCGGCCATCCCGACGGAAGAAAGAGCCGGCCGCCAAGGCCGAGGCCCCCAAGCCTGACCCGTGGTCGGTGGAGCGATTCGTCGAGCAGTTCATCTCTGCGGAGCCAACGACCATCGCCGAACTGCGCGAACAGGCGGCTCAGATGCCAGGTCTGTCGTGGCGCCGAGTCGCGGATTTCCTGGCCATCTCCGAGCGAAGAGAGCTTGTCAAGAAGGTTCGTTTGCCTGGCCGTGGGGGGCCGCAGGGGTACGTCCTGGCCACCGCCGAGTGGCACGAGGAGGCCCAATCGTGAGCGGTTGTGATGCCTCGAACCTCGAGCGCTGCGAACTTCGAGCGCTCGAAGTTCACCCCAAAAAGTGCGCGCGCTTCAAGTTGAACTCGAAGCGCGCGCACCCCCCCATACCCCCCCGCGGGCGTGCGCTAAAGCTTCGCCCGCGTGAACTCGAAGCGCGTGCGCGCTTCAAGTTCGCGCTCGAAGT
This sequence comes from Phycisphaerales bacterium, assembly GCA_965227335.1. Classification (GTDB taxonomy): domain Bacteria; phylum Planctomycetota; class Phycisphaerae; order Phycisphaerales; family SM1A02; genus CBDDFV01. Next base: position 266,251 of record CBDDFV010000006.1, on the reverse strand, counting down.
TCGGAATAGGTACTTCCGGGCGGAAGATCGCCGCCGACCCACGCGGGAACAGTCGCCAACCCAAACAGACTTTGTTGACTTGTCCGGTCCGCTTCCGGATCGCCCCCGGGCCACGACGTCCGCCCGTGTCGCGGCCGGCGTCCGGTGGCCCGGTCCTCCCGCTGGCCCGCCCTATCGCCACACGGGCCATCGTCGGGCGACCCGTACCGTGCGGATCTCAGGTGGCCAGAGTCGGCGGCATGCCAATGAACTGAGCATGCATGTCGATGGCGAACTCGATGGATGGCTCATCGGGTCCGCGGTACTCGTACTTGATGGGCTCGTGGAATGTCCCGATGGGGGCGGCCTGGTCCATGAGATGCCGCGCGATGGCGGTCTCCATGAGTCTGCGGGTGCGGCGGTCCACGTCCGTCGCGAGCAGCCAGAGCCGTATTCGGTGCAGATTGGCCCTCATGGCCGGCATCAGCTCGTCCGACCGTGCCAGGAACTCGCCTGCGCGGAGCCCCGCGGACCAAGAGAGCATGCCTTCCCAGATCTGGTCCAGTTGTCCGGCGGCGAATGCCTCGGGCTCGTACACGTTGTAGGTGCCGTTGAGATAGGCAAAGAGATGCTCACGGAGGCGTTGAGCAAAGCTCCGGCCGGTCTCGCCGACGTAGTGCACCAGGTCGCGACCCTCATGCTCGATCGAGAAGAGGTAGATGCCGCTCTGCGCCGCGGCACCTACCTCGAGAACACATGGCATCTCGGTTGTTGTCAGCAGGCTGAACGGCCCCTGGGGCTGCAGTCGCGGCATCGCGTCGGCGGGCTCGTCGGAGAGTCTTTCAGCCATCCCACACAGTCTACCTCGCCCCTTTCTTTGATGGCCACGGCTGGCCAAGGAGTTGCTGCATGAAGATCGAAACCCGTCCGCTCGCCACCGTCACCCCGTACGAGAAGAACCCGCGGCACAACGACGACGCCATCGACGCCGTGGCCGCATCCATTCGCGAGTTCGGGTTCCGCCAACCTATCGTGGTCGACGCCGAGGGCGTCATCATCTGCGGCCACACTCGGTTCAAGGCGGCGCAGAAGCTGGCGCTGACCGACGTGCCCGTGCACGTGGCGACCGACCTCTCGCCCGAGCAGATCCGGGCGTACCGGATCGCGGACAACAAGACAGGTGAGCTCGCCACGTGGGACATGGAACTGCTCCCGATCGAGATCGCCGAGCTGCAGGCGGCCGGCGCGGATCTCGACTGGACGCTGCTGGGGTTCGACGAAGATGGCCTGGCCAAGCTGCTCGCCGGCGAGGTCGGGGTGAAGCCGGGGCTCACGGACCCGGATTCGATTCCAGAGCCCCCAGACGACCCGGTCACCCAGCGCGGCGACCTGTGGATCCTGGGCGACCACCGTCTCCTGTGCGGCGACAGCGCGAGCGAGTCGGACCTCGATCGTCTGCTCGACGGCGCGGTGATCGACCTGGTCAACATGGACCCGCCGTACAACGTGAAGGTCGAGCCGCGGTCGAACAACGCCATCGCCGCGGGCAACTCGTCGTTCGCGGCGCCTGACAAGAAGCATCACCAGAAGTTCGACCTCACGCGGCACCCGGGGAAGAGCAAGCCGACGCAGAAGAAGATGCGGGCCAAGGACCGTCCGCTCGCGAACGACTTCGTGACTGATGAGGTGTTCGACGAGATGTTGCTGGCGTGGTTCGGCAACGCGGCGCGCGTACTGAAGCCGGGCGGATCGTTCTACATATGGGGCGGCTACGCGAACCTTGGGAACTACCCCGCGCCGCTGAAGGCCAGCGGTCTCTACTTCAGCCAGGCGATCGTCTGGGACAAGCAGCACCCGGTACTCACCCGCAAGGACTACATGGGAGCGTTCGAGGTCAGTTTCTACGGTTGGCGTGAAGGCGCCGCTCACCACTTCTTCGGGCCGACCAACGCCACCGATCTGTGGCACGTCAAGAAGGTCAATCCGCAGTCGATGGTGCATCTGACCGAGAAGCCGGTCGAACTCGCGACACGCGCGATCCAGTACTCGTCGCGCCCGGCCGAGAACGTGCTCGATCTCTTCGGCGGATCCGGGTCGACGCTGGTCGGGTGCGAGCAGACCGGTCGACACGCGTTCCTGATGGAGATCGACCCGGCGTACTGCGACGTCATTGTGCAGCGGTGGGAGGAGCACACGGGGCTGAAGGCGGAGCGGCAGGCGGCGGAGGTGATCGCGTGAATTCAGCAGCCGCGGCGTCGGGCCGTGTTTCGCCGAGCATGTCCGAGAAACGTCTCGTACGACCTCTTGCGATCCTGATCCACCTTGTTCGGTGGGTAGGGCATGGCGTCCGGGTAGCTTCTCGCGAGTTCGGTGTCCTCCGCAGCGGCGCGGCGGCCCTCGTAGACGCGGACGAGCTCTGCGGCAACATCCTCGCGCAACCGCGTGCGTCGGGACCGAAAGCTGCTCGAGAATCGCTGCGACCAGGTGTTGCGATCCGTATTGCGGATCATGCGCTTGAGTTGTGGGAAATCGCTCGTTCCATCGTTGCTGACCAGTACGGGGGCGTCGGTGTAGCGGAAGGGGTGGTCGATCGGCTCCCAGGTAAGCTCGCACCGATTGGCGTGCCGAACGACCTCGACGGGCGGAGTCAGCATCACGAGCCGAAAGCCCTGGGGACCACCCTGGGCGAAGGCGAGGCGGGCGCCCTTGAGCTCGTGGATCCGCTTCGGGTTCATCACGTTCTTCATGTGGCAACCAGTGCAGCCGAAGCTGCCGAACTCCCAGAACGGATCGCTCCGCATCTCGGTGGGGTTGCGGCGATCTGGCTGGCGCAGATGGACGATGACGACCGGATCTCGCGCCGGCGGCGGATTGTTCGCGCGAATCAGGTCGACGCCCTGCTGGTCGAACCACGACATGAACCGATTGGCATCAAGAAACCGGGGCGGCCGAGCGCTTCGCTGGATGTACCCGTCGTTCACGGAGAGGCCGCCCCACGCAGCAAGCAAGTCCTCGCGAACCCGATACGCCTTGTTCCGGAACTCGCCAATGTCGAGGCAGCGGCGAAGCCGGCCCGAGACGGTCGGCTTGGCTCGTACCACGATGTCACTGGCGCCTGGCTTCTTCTTTCGGGTATGGGCGTTCTCGTGGAGTCGGTCCGAGGGAACATCGGACGCATTGACAATCTCGTCAATGACGAAGATCCCCACGATCGCGTAGACCAGTCGGTCTTTCGCGGGCGTGCATGGCCGAAGTCCTGCGTAGAACACCAACAAGTCGCCAGAATCGAGCTGCCTGATGTGGGACCCGCGTCGGTCGCCGACGTCGCCGTACGTCAGATGCTCGTAGTCCGGATCGAGGTGCATCGAGCGCTTGAGGAGCTCTGGCGGGCATCCCAGATCTTCGAAGACGTCCTGATCAACGCTCTCGGCGAAGTTGTGGAGAGCTGGCTCGATCTCGGTGTAGCGGCGGTCGCAGCGTGGCTGGAAAGTGACATGGTCGGCCTCGGGGATCGGGACGTAGACGAACTCCCCGCTCGACGGGTCGACCGGCCCATTCCATCCGCCATACGACTGATCAGCCCCAGTTCGAACCAGGATGCCCCGCATCGACGCCTCCTCTCGGGACGATTCTACAGCACGGCATGCGCGTCACTAGTTCAGTTCCCTTTACCAGCAACTCCCACTAGGAAAGATGTCTTTCCTAGCGACTCGCGACTGAGAAACCCCGACCAGCGGCCGGGGAATGGACTCTCTGGCTCAGAATCGACCTTCTCAGTCGCCCGAAGGCCCTTTCTCGCGAAGCGCGTGGTACTCGACCATCGCATCTTCGAAGAAGCAGCGGCCCGCGGCGTAGTTCCGGCGGAAGCGCGTCACGACGCAGCCGCGCTGCTTGAAGAAGGCGAGTGCGACCGCAGTCTGGGAGTGCGGGACGCCGGCGGCCTCGGCGAGTTCCTCGAGGGTGAAGCCCGGGTCTGCGGGCTGAAGCGAGATGGCCTCGGCGGCGTGGGCGAGCGTCTCGTACGACGCACGCGGGCAACGGTGCTCGTACGGGTCGCCGCGTCCGGGCGCTGGAACGACGGTGCGCACGAGGTGGTCGTCGAGGACGCTGAACCGATCGATACGAGATCGTTCGATGGAGGGCGGCATGGCTCAGGCTCCCTTCTTGGCCTTCGAGTTGAGGCGGAAGCGGCCGCGTTCGACCTTGACGAAGCGCGATTCGTCGCCCTTCTTGGCGATCTCGCGCACGATGGCGGCGTAGAGCGTGGCCTGCGGCGTCTTGCCGTTGGTGGACCAGAGCTTCTTGGCCATCGCCTCTTCAACGATCGCCTTGCAGCCCATGGGTTCGCTGGCGCCGGCAAGGATCTTTGCCGCGGCGTCGAGGATGCCGAGTCGGTTCGCGGCGGGCTTGGTCGCGGACTTGTTCACGGTCTTGGTCGCCGGCGTCTTGGCCGCGCTCGCCTTCGGCTTGGGCTTCTTGCTCGAGGCCCCCGACATCGCACGTTCGCTCGTGGTCTTGCCGTCGGGGCTCGCCGCGCGCTCGTCGCGGAGGCGGGCGTTCTCCTGGTCGGCCGCCGCGACCGCCGTCGCCTCGGTCTTCGTCATCGACGCGGTTCGCAGACGCTGGGCGGTCTTGATGCGGATCTTCTTCTTCGTGGCGAGATTGGTGGCGTCCCAGCCGCCCGCGGGGTTCTCGGCATCGATGCGAACGTCGGTGAGCTTGTCGCTGACCTTGGCGCGGTAGATGCCGCCGATCTTGACGTCAGACTTCTTCATGGCATGGGTTCCTTCTGCGACTCAGTCGCGGTTGAGATTGGTGACCAGCGCGTACGCCGCGCGGATGGGTTCGTAGGCATGGGGGAAGACGGTGTGGCCGCGTCGTTCGAGCCCGTCGGCGAAGCGGCTGCAGAGTTCGCCTACGTTGACGCGGTGCTCGGCCAGTGCGTCGGCGACCAGGCGAGCGGTGTCGCCGCGCCGGTCCGCCTCGATCGCGCGGCGAAGCGCGTTCGTGTGCTCGGTGATGCTGACTTCGAGCGATTCCGCCTGCCGGGCGGCCTTGTCGATGATCTCGACGCGTCGGCGCTGCAGATCCGCGAGGTCGCGGACGGCGGTGTTGATCGTGTCGGTGGTCGGTGGCATTCGGGTTCTCCTGGAATGACAACCCGCCGCGGGAAGGCGGCGGGCTCAGGTGGTCTTGGTGATTCGAGCGAGGGTGATCTCGGCCCCGCAGCGTGGGCACGGCGCCCGGTGCGGAAGCGGGAGAGGCGGCGGCCCGTCTTCCTGTCCGGCGCGGTAGGCGGCGAGCAGTGCGGCTCGGAGGCTCCAGACGGCGACATCGTGGAAGTCGAGGCTGTCGCGCATCTGGGTGGCGAGCGTCGGGATCTCGAGCGTCTCGCGGGCGATCGCTTCGAGGCGTTGGTCCATGGTCGCGTTGGTGTTCTTGGCGTCGGGCATGGCGATGTTCTCCGTTCGTGCACACAAGGGCATGACTCTCGGGAGACATCAAGGCGAATGGCGCAGGATTCGAGAGAACTCTGTCCGATCTGGCGGAGGGCGGCGTAATGGCGGACACAGATGTCGTCACTGGACGCCTGGATCCGGCGGCGGTCGCGCCTGAGGACCTGGCTCGCTTGCTCACGGCGGCCAGCGGCGTCGCCATCGATGTGGAACAGATCCGAGCGGACATCGATGCTGGCGCGCCGACGAACTCGGACGGCCGGATGAACCTCGTGCATTACGCAGCGTGGCTGGTGCGGTCGCTCGCGCAGACGGGAGGCGGCGGACGTGGCGGCGATTGACCCCCGGAACCTGCGGCCATCTGAACTGGCCCAGCTGCTGAACTCGACTCCGCTTGGCGAGGTGATCAGCGAGCGGCAACTCCGCCGACACCGGACGCGGGCCGGGATGCGCGTCGCGTCGTCATCGGACGCCGGCCGTGTTGATCTGCTGCGGTATGTCGCCTGGCTCGTGCTCGAACATCGACGCCGGCAGACCGAGTCGAGCGAGATGCCAGCATATGACGCCCATCGCGAGCGCGCTCGCGAGCGAAGCAAGGCGTTGTCGCTCTCGGGCCGGAACATCGGTGACCTGCCGCCGGTCCAGGACCCGGAGCGGAAGGCTCAGGCGGAGTCGGACTTCCGGTTCTTCTGCGAGCAGTACTTCCCGCAGACCTTCGCGTTGGCCTGGTCGGACGATCACCTGAAGGTCATCGCGAAGATCGAGCAGGCGGTGCTCGAGGGCGGACTCTTCGCCATGGCGATGCCGCGCGGGTCGGGCAAGACGACGCTGTGTGAGATCGCGTGTCTCTGGGCGATCCTGATCGGGGCCCGAGAGTTCGTCTGTCTGATTGGCGCGGACGAAGAGCACGCGGCGAACATGCTCGACTCGATCAAGGCCGAGCTCGAGAACAACGAACTCCTGCTGGCCGACTTCCCCGAGGTCGTCTTCGCGATTCACTGTCTGGAGGGGATCCATCAACGGGCCGGCGGGCAGCTCTTCGAGGGGAAGCCCACCAACATCGGCTGGACGGCGAAGGAGATCGTGTTGCCGACGATCGCGGGATCGAAGGCCAGCGGTGCTGTCATTCGAGTGGCTGGGATCACAGGTCGCATCCGCGGTATGAAACACAAGCGGATGGACGGTCAGTCGGTGCGGCCGTCGCTCGTCCTGATTGACGACCCGCAGACCGACGAGTCGGCGCGGTCGCCATCACAGTGCGAGACGCGGGAGCGGATCCTGGCTGGCGCGATCCTGGGCCTCGGCGGGCCCGGCCGGAAGATCGCCGGTCTCATGACGGTGACCGTGGTGAGACCGGATGACATGGCGGACCGCCTGCTCGATCGCGAGAAGCACCCGCAGTGGCAGGGTGAGCGGACCCGGATGGTGTACGCGTTCCCGTCGAACGAAGCACTCTGGGCAAAGTACGCGGAGCTTCGGGCCGAGGGGCTCAGGAATGATGATGGGATCCGCCACGCGACGGCGTTCTATGGCGAACATCGGGTCGAGATGGACGAAGGAGCGGCGGTCGCGTGGTCAGATCGCTTCAATCACGACGAACTGTCGGCAATTCAGCACGCGATGAACCTGAAACTCCAGGACGAGGCGGCGTTCTGGGCTGAGTATCAGAACGAGCCGCTGCCAGAGGACGAGCCCGATGATGATCTGCTGAGCCCGGAGGAGATCGCGTCGAAGACGAATGGGCTCAAGCGCGGCGAGGTTCAGATCGACGCCTCCCACCTGACGATGTTCATCGATGTCCAGGGGAGCGTGCTCTTCTATCTTGTCGCCGCGTGGACCGACGACTTCACGGGGTCAGTGATCGACTACGGGACGGAGCCGGATCAGAAGCTGGGGGCCGGCGCGTACTTCACGCTCCGCGATATCAAGCGGACGCTCGGGCGGGCGGCCCCCCGGGCCGGACAGGAAGGAGCCATCTACGCCGGGCTCGAGCGACTCGCCGAAGCGAAGCTCGGTCGCGAGTGGCGGCGCGACGACGGGGCCATGGTGCGGGTCGATCGGTGCCTGATCGACGCGAACTGGGGGGCATCGACCGATGTGGTCTACCAGTTCTGCCGTCAGTCGGGGTTTGCGGGCGTCCTGTTGCCGTCACATGGGCGATATGTGGGCGCATCGAGCATTCCGTTCGCCGAGTACAAGCGGAAACGCGGCGATCGTGTTGGACACAACTGGCGCATCCCGAACACCGCGGGCAAGCGTGCCGTGCGGCATGTGCTCTTCGACACGAACTACTGGAAGTCGTTCATCCACGCGCGGCTCAGTGTTCCGATCGGTGACCCGGGATGTCTCTCGCTCTTCGGGCGACGGCCGGAACATCACCGACTGCTCGGTGAGCATCTGACCGCGGAGTACCGCGTCAAGACCGAAGGTCGCGGCCGCACCGTCGACGAGTGGAAGCTGCGGGCGCAGGGGATGGACAACCACTGGTTCGACTGCCTGGTCGGGTCAGCGGTTGCGGCGTCGATCCAGGGGGCGAGTCTCTTCGCGGGCGAGCGGCCCGCGCGCGTGAAGCGGCGGTTGCGCCTCTCCGAACTTCAGGAGTCGAAGCGATGACCGCGAAGTCGCCCGATGATCGCGGGATTCGATGCCCGAAGTGCGGATGCGGGCGCCTCTGGGTCGTCTATACGCGGAAGGTGAGCGGGAGGCGGCTCATGCGGCGGCGGGAGTGCCGGGATTGTGGGCGGCGGGTGACGACGGTGGAGCGGGTGGTGCGCTGACAGAAGTCGGCTGGTTTTCTCGGACCAGAGGAGCCTGCTGCCCATGGAGCGGGAACCAACAAATCGGTCCACGATGATCTGACTTAGTTCGGGGGATTCTGCTCTTGGTCCTGCCTACCTCGGGTTACCATGCATTGCGTCCGGGAACTCTGGAGGGATACGAAGAGCGTGATTTCTCATATCGCACCAACTCTCTTCAGCGCGTGTTTGGCTGCCGTCCTCACCGCAAGTGTGTCGGCTGGTGATCGACGTGAACCTTGTCAGTACGACGTGACGATCATCGAGGCGCCGTTCACCTGCGGCTCCTTCCCGGTGTCGATCCCGATCCAGGCGATCAACAACACCGGCGTTGTGTACGGCGGCTGGAACTGTCCGCCGGGTTCGTTCACCGAGCCATATCGCTGGACGGCCAAGAGCGGGTTCGAGGTGCTGGAGGACATCCCGATGGCGTTCGACACGACCTTTGAGGACGTGAACGATGCTGGGCTGGCGGTCGGATGGGCGATGATCAGCGGTGATCCGTACTCTCAGCATGGATTCGCGTACGACGGCGAGGCATTCACGCTAATCGACGGGCCCAAATGGGCGAACTACACCCAGGCATATGCGATCAGCACGTCTGGGGTCATTGTGGGGCGATACGGCAACACTTCAACGGGCCCGGTGCATGCGATGAAGTTCGAGGCCGATACGCTCGTTGACCTTCATCCGATTGACGAAGAGGGGACCAGCTGCGCCGAGGACGTCAACGTTCATGGTCAAGTTGTCGGCTGGGTAGGGTGCGTTGTTCTCTCGTGCGGAGGCGGTGGAACGGCGGTGATCTGGGATGGGGATGAGATGACCGACCTTGGCGTCATTCCCGGCGGCGTCACGAGTGAGGGGCGGGCAATCAACGATCATGGCGACGTGCTCGGGCAAGGCTGGATAGAAGGGCCATCAGGCAACGAACGGCACGGTTTCGTGTGGATTGACGGTCAGTTTCGGATGATTGCCCCATCCCCGGGGAAGCGGGTTTCAATGTCCGCCCTGAACAACCGTCGCGAAGCGCTCGGGGTCTATCAGGATGGCGGCGGTGGGGATTTTCTGTGGCGTCGAGGCGAGACCTGGCTGATCGACGAGCTGGTCACGGAAGCGGACTACGGGTTCGAGAACATCGGTAATGCGTTTCAGATCAACGATCGAGGACAGATTGGCGCGACGGCCGTCGTCCCTGGCCCCGGCACGCCGACGCGGGCGATCATCCTGACGCCGAAGCCGGGTTCATTCGCTGACCTTACTGGGGACTGCGCCACGGGCAGCGATGACCTCTTTGCTCTGTTGGCCGCATGGGGCGAACGGGAGTCTGCGGCAGACTTGAACTACGACGGTGTCGTCGACGCGGGAGATCTCGCCTGGCTACTGGCGGACTGGAGCGGGTAGGTCTATCAGATTCGAAGGGGCTCGCGGGACAGAAACACAATAGCCCGGTGGCTTTTCACACTACTGCAGCGCGGTGCTGCAAGGGTGCTGGCTGTCGCCGTGCATTGAGCGAATAGCTAAGGAGAAGGTGTCATGCTACGTACCACTGGATTCGGCATCTTATGTGCGGGAGTAATCGGATCGATCGCAAGTGCAGCCACGCTTCGAGTCGACGTCAATGCGTCTCCCGGCGGCGACGGAAGCTCTTGGGCTCTCGCGTACAAGCACCTTCAGGATGCGATTGCTGCTGCGAATATCGGCGATGAGATCTGGGTCGCCGAAGGCACGTACTATCCGGACCGTGATGCGCCGAACCCCGTTGGAACGGGCGATCGAACCTCCACTTTCGTGTTGGATCGAATCGTTGTGTTGGGCGGCTTTCCCACGGGTGGTGGCGATGGATCGCCTGCCGCCCGGGACCCCGCCACCTACGAGACCATCTTGAGCGGCGATCTGCTTCAGGGCGCTGGCCTTTACAGCGACAACTGCGGCGCCGGCGCTGGGGCATGCGATGAAGAGAACGGAACGCCCGGCTGCGATCAGGTGGAGTGCTGTCGTGCCGTCTGCGCGATCGACCCCTTCTGCTGCGATACCCTATGGGATGACACCTGCGTCGCTCAGGCCAGTCAGCTTTCGGAGTGCGACGCCTCTCCGGGTCCCGCGTTCCATGTTGTCACAATGGGAACGACGGGTACGTCGCCGCTCGACACGGTTCTGGACGGCGTGACCATTCTTGGCGGAGCGGCGGACGGGAGCGGGGACGCAACAAGTGCGGATGGCGCGGGGCTCTACGGCGCGTTGGCGCTGTTCCGGGTCAATCGATGCAAGTTCCAGGGCAATGTCGCGTCCGGCCTTGGCGGCGGTTTCTTCGTGGCCGGCGTGGAACAGCAATCCGACGCGGACGTCCAGTTCTTCAACTGCGAGTTTGTCGACAACGAGGCCGGCGCCGAAGGGGGCGGAGGCTACATCGGCGGGAACAGCGACGCGAGGCTTTTCAACTGTCTCTTCGCCGGCAATGTGACGGATTCAAGTCCGGCATTCGGGGGCGGACTGTCGCTCGGCGGGCTGGGGAATACCGATGACACCGTAGTGGCTATCGAGCAGTGCACTTTCAGCTCGAATCATGCGGTCACGTACAGTGGTGGCCTTCATATCTCACGGAAAGGTCAGGTTGAGATCTACAACTCGATTTTCTGGGGCAATTCTGCCGATGGCTGTCCGCCATATGGCGGAGCGGCCGAATGCCTGGAGGCGGAGCAGATTGGGATGCAGCAGAGCGTCCAAATCTGTTGCGTGTCCGCGATCGACATCCAGCATTGCGACATCGAGGATCTTCTGATCTTCGATGCCACAGGCGCGGACAATATCGACGCGGATCCGCAGTTCGTGGACGCCACGTCTGGCGACTATCGTCTCAGCGACGGTTCGCCGGCGATCGATGCTGGTGACGAGACCTTCACCGACGTCGCCTCGAATGCTGATTTCTTCGACTTCGACAGCGACGGCAATGCGAGTGAGCCGGCGCCGGACCTGGATCTCGGCAACCGGGTCAGGTACGGCGAGGTGGACATGGGGGCCTATGAGTATGTCACGTGCCTCGGTGACGTCGATGGAGATGGAGCCGTCGGCCCGGCCGACTTGGCTGCGCTGCTCGCTGCATGGGGATCAAATCCTGGTAGCGATGCAGACTTCGATCAGGACGGAACGGTTGGCCCGGCTGATCTCGCCGCGCTGCTCGCCGCATGGGGTGACTGTGACACCGGCGGCGGACAGACGTTCCAGGCGTACCTGCTCTCGATCGGATTGACCAACGCCGACTGGAATGCGTTCTTGACGGGTCTTGGCGGGAGTAACGCGGAGTGCTGGTTGTGCTGGATGCTGCACTACATGCTGGAGTGTGAGCCCTTCTGCACCTCGAGCTGCACCATGTGCAACGATCCCTTCGGCCGACACTGAGTCCGCCGTTCAAGACAGCTCCTACAGCCCCGTGGCGACTTCGCCGCGGGGTTGTCGTTTTCTAGGCTGGGGTGAACCCGTTGCGCTGAATTGGATGTCCACGGTGTCACCCCCTGTCCAGCGACGAAGCGCGTGCATGTCTAGATACGGAACGATCCGCGTCAATCGCCTGATTCGACGTTGGATGTGCCCGCTCCCCAGTCTGTACTGGGTAGATGGCCCACCTCGCGCTTCCCAGCACGACCAATGACGCCCGGCTCGCGCTCGAGATGCGAATGACGAGCCGAGCCGACCGCGAAGATGCCGCGCAGGAAGCGTGGGTGGCCCATCTGCAGGGTCGAGACACCGCGGTGGCGGTGAACACCTTCAACAAGCGAGAACGCCGACATCGCGCCCGTCAGACGACGCGCGGTCTGATGTCGCATTGGGAGTAGGAGCCCGCCATGCCGACCAGCGTCGCCAACTTCGACATCGCCGGAGCCGCCGATCGGCTCGTCACGTTCGCTAACGAGATTATCGCGAGCCAGTCGGCCCGCCAGGCTGAGTTCAACGAGCACGACCGCGGCCGCGCGACGGCGTACCTCGACCGGCTCGAGTCGTATGTCGAGGTGATCTCGAACCCGGCGAACCCGCTCGACCTCCCGAAGACCCATCCGACGGCGTACCCGATCGCGGAGTTCCCGCTGGACGAACAGATCAACGCGATCGAGAACGCGGAAGTGCGGGACCTGGTGCGGCGATTCAAGGCCGCGCACGTCGAACTGACGCACAGCCAGTCGAAGGACCGTGCCACGGGCATCTTCGAGTCGGATCGCAGCCGCCTCGAGGCGCTGATCGAGAACGCCCGCGGCATGATCGAGTTCGGCGAGAACTCGGTGGATCTGCCGGAGAACCCGGGCGACACGCCGGCGGTCGGAGGCTGATCCGTGCCTGAGGATCTCGGCGACGCCATCAAGGAGAACGCCGCGGGTCCGAAGCGCGCATCCGGCGACGCCGGCAGCGTCGAGCAGCACGGCCTGAAGGACCAGGTCGATGCGGACCGCTACCTGAACTCGAAGGAAGCGGTCAAGAAGAAGGGGCTCGGGATCAAGGTGACCCGGGCCATCCCGCACGGAAGCACGTAGGCGTTCATGCTCGGACTGTTTCGCACATCTCGGCCCCGCAGGAGCGTCTCGACGCAGGAAGCGAAGACCGCAGCGGCCATGGCCCTGCCGCTGCGAGGCCTCCTGCGGGGCCTGCGGCCGCGCACCGAGGAGATCGCCGCGCGATACGACGCGGCGGTGACCACCGACGGGAACCGCCGCCATTGGGCGAACGCCGATGGCTTGAGCGCCGATGCGGCCGCGAGTCCGTCGGTCCGGCGCGTCCTGCGGAACCGATCACGGTACGAGGTCGCCAACAACAGCTATGCCCGCGGCATTGTCTGCACGCTCGCGAACGACGTCGTGGGCACGGGTCCTCGACTGCAGATCCTGACCGGCGACCCGGATGTGGATCGACGCGTTGAGGCGGCGTTCGCGGAGTGGGCGGCGGGGATCGGGCTCCCCGCGAAGCTCCGGACGATGCGGATGGCCCGAGCGGAGTCCGGCGAGGCGTTCGCGCTCCTCGCCCGCAACCCCCGGAAGGCGGACTCGCGGTCTCCCGTCCAACTCGACCTCCGGCTGATCGAAGCCGACCAGGTCGCCACGCCCGACCTCCCCTTCAGTCAGCCTCGCGCGATCGACGGGATCGTCTTCGATGCGCTGGGGAACCCGGTCGCGTACCACGTCCTGAAGCAGCATCCCGGCGACATGCAGATGCGGACGGGATTCGAGTACGACCGGATCCGAGCGTCGGAGATGATCCACTACTTCCGCGTGGATCGACCGGGTCAGAGCCGCGGGATCCCGGACATCACGCCGGCGCTGCCGCTCTTCGCCCAGCTTCGACGCTTCACACTCGCGGTGATCGCCGCGGCGGAGACAGCGGCCGACTTCGCCGGCGTCCTCTACACCGACGCCCCCGCGAACGGCGAAGCCGAAGACGTCGAGCCGATGGACGCCATCGAACTCGAGCAGCGGATGCTGCTGACGATGCCCGGCGGCTGGAAGATGGCGCAGCTTAAGGCCGAGCAGCCCGCCACGACCTACGCCGAGTTCAAGCGAGAGATCCTCAACGAGATCGCGCGCTGCCTGAGCATGCCGTTCAACGTCGCGGCCGGGAACTCCTCGGGCTACAACTACGCCTCCGGGCGACTCGACCACCAGACGTACTTCAAGAGCATCCGGATCGAGCAGGCCCATCTCGAGCGGACGGTCCTCGACCGCATCTTCGCTGCGTGGCTCGAAGAAGCGGTCCTCGTCGAGGACCTGCTGCCGCAGCCGCTCCGCGTGCTCGGCGCCGCCAGCCGGATTCGGGCGCAGTGGTTCTGGGATGGGAATGAGCACGTCGATCCGGCGAAGGAAGCGAACGCCCAGGCGACACGGTTGGCGAGTCGGACGACATCGCTCGCCCGCGAGTACGCCCGTCAGGGTCTCGATTGGGAAGCGGAGCTTCGGCAGATCGCCAAGGAACGCGAGTTGATGACGTCCCTGGGGATTCCCACGGACGCTGACGCTGAACCCGCAGGCGTTCCTGCGGGCGTGGAGGAAGACGATGACGACCGCGACGAAGACTGAGACGCCGGACATCCTTGCGATCGGGTGCGAGGTCGCGATTGAAGCCGCCGCCCCGCCGCCCTCGGATGGGGAGTCGGGCGAGGGCGCGCTGCCGCGATTCTCTATGATCGCGTACACCGGCGGCGCCATTCGCACGCTGGGCTTCGCGTATCCGGTCGTCGTCAATCTCGACGGCATGTCGATCCCGGCCCAGCGCCGGCCGGTGCGGTTCCAGCACTCGGCCTTCGAGGGTGTGGGTCACACCGAGCGCATCGCGGTCGAGGATGGCGAACTGGTCGCAGAAGGCGTCGTCTCCCGGAACACGCGGGCCGCTGAAGAGATCGTCGCCAGCGGCAAGAAGGGCTTTCCGTGGCAGGCCTCGATCGGCGCGTCGGTGGACGAGATCGAGTTCATCAAGCGCGACGTGGCGGTGACCGTGAACGGCAAGAAGTTCACCGGACCGGTCTACGTTGCCCACAAGACCACACTCAATGAAATCAGCTTCGTCGATCTCGGCGCGGACCAACAGACGCAGGCCCGGATCGCCGCCCAGCACCATGACGAGGAGATTCAGGCGATGCCCTCTCACGATCTTCCTGGCGATACCGACCTGACCGCCGCCGACCAGACCCCCTCAGCGCAGGCTCCGCCCACGAAGCGGAACGACCCGTTCGCCCCCAGCGATCCGACGCTCGAGATCGATCAGATCACTGCGCGGGCTCGCGAGGAGACGGAGCGGCGGCGACGCATCCAGTCGATGACGGCCGAGGTTCTCGCGCAGCGGCCGGAACTGGCCGACGATCTTGGGCGGCTGGCCCACGCCGCGCTCGAAGCGGGGTGGAAGCCGGAGAAGCTGCAGCTCGAGTTCCTGCGACTCGGCCGCACGTACGAGGGTGTGGCGGGTCCGCGTCCGCAGGCGGAGCGGGTCGAGGGCGCGATGATCGAGGCGGCGCTCTGTATGGCGGGCGGTCTTGAGACGCCAGCCCTGGAAGCTCACTTCGGCGAGCGGACGCTCGAGGCGGCGAGTCGCGAGTATCGCCACGGGCTCGGTCTGTGCGAGACGCTCCTGATCTTCGCCCAGGCAAACGGCTATCGCGGCTTCGGCCGAAGCGACCTCAAGTCGCTGCTCCAGTTCGCGTTCGCGAATGACATGCAGGCGTCGGGCTTCAGCACGATGTCGCTGCCGGGGATCCTTTCGAACGTCGCGAACAAGTTCCTTCGGGCGGGCTTCGAGGCGGTCGAGTCGACCTGGCGTGAGATCGCGGCGATCCGCTCGGTCCGCGACTTCAAGCAGGTCTCGAGCTACTCGCTGACGGGCGGCTTCGTCTACGAGGAGATCGCTCCTGGCGGCGAACTCAAGCATGCCTCGGTCGGGGAGACGGCGTACACCAACCAGGCCAAGACCTACGGCCGGATGTTCGGGATCGACCGCCGCGATCTCATCAACGACGATCTCGACGCGCTGACCGCAGTGCCGCGACGGCTCGGCCGTGGCGGGGCGCTCAAGCTGAACGACGTCTTCTGGGCGGAGTTCCTGAGCAACGCGGCGTTCTTCGCGGCGGAGAACGGCAACTACGCTGACGGGGTGGGAACGGCGCTCGGGATCGACGCGCTGACGCAGGCCGAGACGATGTTCCTGGATCAGACCGATCCCGATGGGCATCCGCTCGCGGTCGCGCCGGTGATCCTGCTGGTGCCGAACGGTCTCTACGTGCCGGCGACCCAGATCATGAACTCGACCGAGCTGCGTGATCCGGCGTCGACGAAGAAGACGCCGGTGGCGAACCCGCACGCGGGCAAGTTCCGCCCGGTCCGGTCGAGCTACCTGAGCAACCCGAAGTACTCGGGCGCGAGCGGTCTGGCCTGGTACCTCCTGGCGGATCCGGCGGACATGCCGGTGATCGAGGTGGCGTTCCTCAACGGTCAGCAGCAGCCGACGGTCGAGAGTGCGGACGCCGACTTCAACAACCTCGGCATCCAGATGCGCGGCTACCACGACTTCGGGGTTGCGAAACAGGAGCCGCGCGGCGGCGTGAAGATGAACGGCCAGTGATCTCGAACGGCACGAAGGAGTAGCGACACATGACGGCGACGTATGTTCACCGCGGAGACACGATCGACTACACCCCGGGCGCGGCGGTCAACGCGGGCGACGTGATTGTGCAGGGCGAACTCGTGGGGGTCGCGAAGCGCGACATCCCCGCGAACGTACTTGGCTCGATCGACGTCGAGGGCGTCTTCGACATCGCCAAGGCGACGGGCGGCGGCTCGGCGATCGGGGTCGGCGTCGACGTCTTCTGGGACGAGGCGGCCTCGCAGGCGACTGCCGACAGTGCAGCCGGCGCCAACAAGAAGCTCGGCCGGAGCGTCAAGGCGGCGGACGACGACGCAACGACGGTCCGCGTCCGTCTGAGCCAGTAGTTCCTCCCATGGCGGATCTGCTCGAACAAGGCGCTCAATTCCTGAACGGTCAGCGGCATGCCCACATGTCGAGGCCCGTGACGTACCAGCGCGGCGCGGCATCGGTCGAGCTCAACGCGACGATCGGGCAGACGACCTTCGAGCAGACGGACGACTACGGCGGGATCCAGCGGATCGAGGCTCGAGACTTCCTGGTGCAGACGGCGGACCTTGTGCTCGACGGTGAGGTCACTCTGCCAATGGTGGGCGACCGGATCCGAGAGACGGCTGGCGACTCGGTGTTCATCTACGAGGTCATGGCGTTCGGCTCAGAGCCCTGCTTCCGCTACGCGGACTCGTACCGCCTCTCGCTTCGCATCCACACCAAGCACATCGCGACGGAGGCGGCATGACGAATCAGACCCCGAAACACCCTGGCCTCTCACGCTGGTCGGGCATCATCGTCACGCTCGTTCTCGCGGCCTTGGCAGTGACCGTCCAGTGGGGGGTCGTCACGACGAAGCTCGATCACGTCGAGCAGCGTCTGGATGAGCTGATCGTCGAGGCCCGTGGGCTCCGCACCGAGTACCAGGCCGTCGAGCGGCGGGTCTCATACCTCGAAGGCCGGATGAACGGCAGGGAGACGCCGTGAGCGTACTGACCGATATCGCCGATGGCGTGACCGCAGCTCTGAACGACCACGCGTTCAGCGAGGCGTTCGAAGCTCAGCGTCTTCACCAGCCCTCGTTCGAACTGGCGGAGCTACAGGACCTCCGCGTGAGTGTGGTTCCGAAGTCGCTCGAGATCCGCAACGCCGCGCGGCAGTACTCGTTCTTCGACTGCACGGTCGACATCGGCCTCCAGCAGAAGGTCGAAAGCGACGAGCGGGTGGATGAGCTGCTGGGGCTCGCCGAGGAGATCGCGGATCACCTGCGGATCAAACGGCTCCCGTCGGTCCCGCAAGCGGTCTGGATGTCGATCGAGCACGACCCCGTCGTGGCGGCCGAGCACCTGGATCAGCACCGCCAGCTGACGAGCGTGCTTTCTGTGACCTATCGCGTGAAGAGGTGACGCCCGTGAACGCACCGGTCATCCGCTCCATCACGCTCGGAACCACGTACCAACCGCTCGCGGCGGAGCGCCTGGTCGGCACGTTCACGATCCGCAACCACGCGGCGGGGACGGCGAGTCTGCTCTGCGACGACGGCGTGACGGAGTTCGACATGGACCGGAACCAGCAACTCACGCTCGAAGGCGTCGATCTGTCACAGATCCAGGCGAAGGGGACGCTCGGGGATTACCTGCTCGTCTCCGGCTTCACCCGCACCGTGTAGGGAGTCACCAGCGTCATGGCCATCAAACTCGGCATGGAAGCCGTGCTCAACTACATGGTCGGCGGGCAGGACGCCGCCGGATCATGGCTCGAGCTGACGAACACGAAGGATGTCACGCTCTCGCTCGAAGCGGGCGAAGCGGATGTCACGACCCGCGGGAACGCCGGTTGGCGGGCTATCGTGGCGACGCTCAAGGAGGCGAGCGTCGAGTTCGAGATGGTCTGGGATACCGGCGACGCCGGCTTCGGCGCGATCAAAGACGCGTACCTCGGGAGCGCCATCATCGGTCTGCAGATCCTGGATGGGGACTCCGGGGAGGGGCTGCAAGCGGACTTCATGATCACGTCGTTCTCGCGGAGCGAGGCGCTCGAGGAGGCGATCATGGTGTCGGTGACGGCGAAGGTCACCTATTCAACGACGCCTCCGAGCTGGATCGGAGGGGCGTAGTCGTGAAGATCTTCGCTGACAACACGGGGCGGATGTGGGAGGTCGCCGTCAACGTGACGGTGGTCAAGCGGGTCCGTGATCTCACCGGCGTCGATCTGCTCGAGATCGTCGACGGCTCGCTCATCGAGAAGCTGATCCGGGATCCGATTCTGCTGTGCGATGTCGTCTACGCGGTCTGCAAGCCACAGGCAGACGCAACGGACGTGACCGACGAGGCGTTCGGGCAGGCCATGGCTGGCGACGTGATCGAGCAGGCGACGACGGCGCTGCTGGATGAACTCGTGTCTTTCTGCCCGAGCCCGAGGGATCGGAAGAACCTCGGGCAGGTGCTGGAAGCGACGAATCGAGTGATGGACCGGGCCCGCGATCTGGTCGAGCAGAAGCTCGCGAGCGGCGAACTCGAGCGGATGGCGGACGAGATTCTCGAATCACCGCTCGGGCCTGCTGGAGCCTCATCTGGCAGTCCGCCGGCGTCGTCGGCGTCGATCCGGGCCCCCTGACGCTGCGTGAGCTCGTCGCGATGGCGGACGGGCGTCAACGGGTGGAATGGTCGCGGATCTCCGCCGTGATGGCGCTCGTCGCCAACACGCAGCGTGATCCGAAGAAGACGCGCGCGTTCCGACCGTCCGACTTCGACCCCTTCGTCAGACCGCAGCCCGTTCCCAAGGCCGGGATCGGCGTTCTCAAGTCCGTCTTCATTGATCGCACCATTCCAGAGGAGGCACGTACACGATGACCCTGAAGAAGTCATGGAAGACCACGGTGGCGGGCGTCGCGTCGATCGTCGCGGCTGTCGCGTTCGCGATCGCCAACCAGTTCGACGCCAATCCGGCGACGGTCGCTGACTGGGGCGCGGTGATCGCAGCGCTCTCGGCGGGCGTTGGACTCGTCCTGGCTCGCGACAATGACCGTACGAGTGAACAGGTGGGAGCGCGGTGAGGTGCGGATCATCGGTCAGATCGTCGCCGCGCTCGCGATGGCGCTGTTCCGCTGGCTCGAGGTCCGCCACGAGAAGGCGAAGACCGCTCAGACCGCCGAGCGTCATGCTGATGCTCTTCGCCGCATTGGCGATCGGGTGCGCGCCTGGGAGGACCGTACTCGTGACGGACGACTCGCCGGTTCGAATCGGTCCGGGGATGAAGGGACCGGTGTACCGCCTGATTGACGGCCAGTGGGTGCTGTCGGATGGGCCGGTTGAGTTGCCGGAGGGGTGGTACGCCGTGCCGCCCCGGTTCGTATGGCCGGAGGACTTCGGCCATGGTCTACAACTAGACCGCGGGCAGATCCTCGGCCAAGCGTTCAGAAACCAAGGCCCAGTTGTTTCGGAATGCTCGCAGGTCTGGCGTGCGGATTGCGCAGTGCGTGGTTTTCCAGTTGCGGGGTCGATGGCCTCCGTGCTTTTCCAGCCAGGCGTTGTAGTTATCGAAGACCGCCTGTTGAAGGTCAGAAGCCGTGCAGAGAAAGAACTGGTCCACTTCCTCCCGTGTGTGTCCGAGCCACACGAAGACGTACACGAGCCGGGGGTGCTTCAACTCGCGAAGTCCGCGAATAGTCTGCAGTTGCCTGTGTTCGTCCAACTCAAGTTCCAGAAATCTACTTGCGTCGAACTGCCAGGCGCCACCGTTGGCGGTCTTCACTTGAACTGGAATTGCTCGGCAATCAGCGTCGGCGATCAGAAGATCGAAGTCGGGGACATTGCCTGCGAATGGTGTTGTGATGCAGTCACATCGCCGAGCGATCTCCGCGCATGCCAGGAACTCGCCGATTTGCCCTATCACTTTGTTCGATCGACCCGTCATGGACTGAGTTTATCAGGTGTCAGGTGATCGACCTGCGGATCAAGAACCTCTTCTTCGACCGGCCCAAGGTGATCCGGTCGGTCGACCGTGCGAAGCGTCGGTCCCTCTCCCGGGCCGGGGCCTTCATCCGACAGCGGGCTCGGTCGTCGATCCGCAAGCGGAAGCGATCGAGTCTGCCCGGCCAACCGCCGTCGAGCCACACCGGGCTGCTGCGGCGGTTCATCCTCTTTGGATACGACCGGCGTTCCGATTCGGTCGTGGTTGGACCGGTGGGCTTCCTGCGATCGAGGGCGCCGAACGTGCTTGAGTTCGGCGGGCGAACGCGGATCGAGTCACGCAGAGCGGGATCGAAACGGCGGACGGTTCGCATCGCTGCGCGGCCCTACATGCGGCCGGCCCTCGAGAAGGAGCGGTCGAATCTGCCTGCAGTGTGGCGGAACAGCGTTCGCTCGTCTGGCGGAGGCGTGTGAATGGCGAATACGAGCGGCATCCGCGCCGGACGAGCGTTCGTCGAACTCGGCGTCAGCGACAAACTGACGGCGGGCCTGCGCCGAGCCCAGCGTCGGCTTCGGGCGTTCGGCGACCGCGTTCGGTCGGTCGGGGCGCGTCTGACCGCCGTGAGCGCGGGCGTCGGCGCCGGGTTCGTGATCTCGACGCGGATCTTCGCCGGCTTCGATGACCGCATGCGGGTCGTGCGGGCGGTGACCGGAGCGACGGAGCAGCAGTTCGAGTCGTTGCGGGCAGAGGCGAAGCGGCTTGGTCGGACGACTTCGTTCACGGCCGGTCAGGTCGCCGACGCCATGACCGAACTCGGTCGGGCGGGGTTCACGCCCCAGGCGATTCTGGATAGCACGGAGGCCGTCCTCGCGCTGGCCCGGGCGACGGATTCGGAACTGCCGCGGGCGACCGAGATCGCGGGGGCCGCGCTGCGGGGGTTCAACCTCCCGGCGACCCAGATGGGGCGCGTGGCCGACGTCTTGACCGCGAGCACGAACAAGAGTGCGCAGACGCTCGAGGACCTCTTCGAGGCGTTCAAGCCGGTGGCGCCGCTCGCAGTAGAGGCTGGAGAGTCGATCGAGGGCATCGCCGCGGCGATCGGCATCCTCGCGAACAACGGCATCAAGGGCAGCCTCGCCGGGAACGCGATGGCCCGGGCATACAAGAACCTTGCGAACGAGTCACGTCAGGCGGACCTCCGCCGAATCGGCGTCGAGGCGGTTGATGCATCGGGCAACCTCCGCCCACTGGCCCTCATCCTCAATGAACTCGCGCGGGCGACGCAGGGGCTTGGCTCCGCCGAGCGTCTGTCGATCTTCGAGTCGCTCTTTGGTCGCGGTCAGGCGGCAGCCTTGAAGCTGGCCTCGTCGTCGACGGCGTTCGACACGCTGCGTGACGACATCGGTCGCGCCGGCGGCATTGCGATCCAGACAGCGGAGCAGATGGACGCCGGTATCGGCGGTGCGTTCCGGCGTCTGCTCTCTGCCGCCGAAGGTGTCGCGATTGCGGTCGGAGAAGCGATCGAGCAACCCGTACGGCGGGCGGCTGACACGCTCTCGAAGCTGGCAGGCTGGATCACCAAGGTCGTCAATCGCAACCGCGAGTTGATCGCGACAATCGCGAAGGCGACGGCGATCGTCTTTGGTGTCGGCCTGGCTCTGGTGGTCGCGGGTGCGGCGGTGGTCGGACTGGGCGCGGTCTTCGGTGGCCTGGCGTCCATCGTGGCTGGCGCCAGCGCCGCCATCGGCGTCGTCGTCGCCGTACTCGGGGCGCTGCTCTCGCCCATCGGCCTCGTGGTGGCCGCCATCGTCGGTCTCGGGAGTGCGATGGCGGTGTCGACCGGCGTCGTCGGCGATGCCCTCGCCTGGCTCGGTGATCAGTTCGGTCGACTCCGCGATCGCGCGACGTCCGTGGTTCGCGGTATCGCGGACGCTCTCGCGACGGGTGACATCGGTCTCGCTGCGGAGATCCTCTGGCTCTCGCTGAAGCTCATCTGGCAGAAGGGTGTGGCCGCGCTCAATTCGGTCTGGCTCAGCGCGCGGAACTTCTTCATCACGACGGCTCACAAGATGTGGTTCGGCGCGCTGGCTGCCGCTCAGCTCGCCTGGCACGGTCTGGAGGTCGCGTGGATCGAGACGACTTCGTTTCTCTCGAAGACTTGGACTCGGTTCACGACCGGCTTCAAGAAGATCTGGGAGGCAGCTACATCGTTCGTTGCGAAGCGGCTGCTCGAGATCCAGGGGCTCTTCGATTCGTCCCTGGATGTTGAAGCCGCGAAGCGTGGCGTCGATGAAGACCTCGAGCGCCGACTGAGCGAACTGGAAACCGAGCAGCAGCAGGGACTGGACGAGCGAGAACGCCGCCGCCAGCGCCAGAGGGACGAATCGGCGGCCCAGAACGACGCGACCCTTGCCGAGATCGGGCGCCAGTTCGAGGAAGCCCAGGACAAGCTGCATGCGGCGACCGACGAGCGGGTCCAGCGGTCTCAGCGCGAACTCGACGCCGCCCGCGCGAAGCTCGACGAGGCGATCGATCGAGCGCGGCGGCAGCGTGAGGATGAATCAGAGGACGAGTTCTCGGCGCCGCGCCGCTCCGTGGATGACATCGTCGGTGAACTCCAGGATCGCATCGCGGGCGTCGGCCAGGCGATCGCTCGAGGCGTGACGGTGCGAGGCACCTTCAGCGCCGCCGGCGTCCAGGGTCTGCTCGGCGCTGCCGATGCTCAGGAGCGCACTGCCGACGCCACTGAGCAGACGGCCCGGAACACGAAACGCCTTCTCGACGCCGCGCGGAACGGCGGCCTCACCTTCACCTGACCCCCGGGCCCCCCGGCCCCCCGGCCCCCCGAGCATATGCCCGTAGCCGTCCTGGAGAAGTTCGATAGCCGCCTCTCGATCGCCGGTGACAACCCGAGCGTGGAGTTGCGGTACATCGTCCTTGGGACCGACGACGATCTCGTCGCGAAAGCCGAACTGTCGAGCGAGTCGCCAGCGACCTATGACGGGCTGCCGCGCCAGTCGGTCCAGATCGAGCCGCTCGCGAACGACATCTGGGAAGGCTCGGTGCGATACGGGACGGCGTCGAGTGCACCGTCAACCGGTGAATCCTCATTCGCATTCGACACCGGCGGCGGTACGCAGCACATCACGCAAAGCCGGAACACGATTGGCGCGTACGCCCCGCCCGGGGAGACGCCGCCGGACTTCCAGGGCGCGATCGGTGTCAGTGAAAACGGCGTCGAAGGCGTCGACGTGACCGTGCCGGTCTACCAATTCTCGGAGACCCACTATCTCGACGACTCGGTCGTGACCTCGGGCTACAAGGGCGGCCTGTTCGCCCTGACCGGTCGGGTCAATGATGCGTCATTCAAGGGTCTCGCCGCAGGGGAATGTCTTTTCCTCGGGGCCTCTGGGTCGAAGCGAGGCGTCGGCGATTGGGAGATCACCTTCCGCTTCGCAGGAAGTCCGAACGTGACGAACCTCTCGATCGGCCCAATCACGGGCATCGACAAGAAGGGCTGGGAGTACCTGTGGGTCCGCTACGCGGAGGTCGAGGATGAGATCGCGCAGGTCCTCGTCAAACGACCCGTGGCCGCGTATGTCGAGCAGGTGTACGCGTCGGGGAGCTTCTCGGCGTTGGGGATCGGCACGTGATATGTCCCGTTCGCATCATTACGATGGGCGGGGCCAAGTGCTCTCAGGCTGATAGGGCTTTCAGCCAGTGCCGTCTGGCACTGGGTGGTAGCTGGCTCCGTGGCCCTCTGCATGATCGGTCTGGTCCGTCAGTATCTGGCGGATCTATCAGTTGTATCCAGCCGAGAGGAGGCTCCCATGACAGCACAGCAAGTCAACAGAATCACGTTGATGGTTGGTCGTTCGATTTCCGAGTTTACTTGGGCCATCGGGGCCAGCGCCATGGCGCAAAGCGCCCTGTCAGCCTAAGAGCACTTAGTGTCCAGCCAAGGGAGGCAAGCCATGTCTCCCTTCAGTAAGGTCACCGCAGGGGCGCCGCTCCAGATCCCCGCGCGAGCGTACAACGCCTTCGTCGACGCCGCTCACCTTGCCCGCCGCGTCGATGCGGACGCCGCGCCGGGATCCGTCCGTCGCGGACCGAACGAGCATCTGGTTCTCGTCCGCAACGACTCTGGCGCCGATCTTCCCCGGTTCGGGGTGCTTGGCATCAGCGGGCCGGTGGTCGAGCCCGGGCCCGACGGGAATGAGAGCGAGTTCAAGCGGCGGGCCGCCATCATCGGCGCGGCGATCACGGCCGGTGACGACTATCTCGGCCGCTTCGTCGTCGCGACCGAGCCGATTGCGAACGGCAAGATCGGCTGGGCGGTCATTCGCGGCGTCACGCCGGTCGTACTCAATGTGATCGACGAGGAGCATGGCCACGCGGACACGTTTGCCGATGAGCAGACGCTTCGGACCGGATTCACCGGCGCGGCTCGAATCCTCTGGAAGGAAGCGGGCGTTGGGGAGCGCCTCGGCCTCATCGAGATGGGCCCCGCAGATCGCGACCGCTTCGCCGCTCGCCTGATTAGCGCATCAGCCATCGACGGACGTCCGTTCGGCTGGGTGTACGAGTGGGAGGAAGTTCGGCTTGACGCTGATGCGCTCGGTGCGAGCTTTGGCGAGTACATCAGGCCGAGCGGGTCGATCGCTGAAGGCTGGCTGTCATCAGCAGGCGATCCCGCGAAGCTCGCCTTCAACCGCTACGAGGCTCATCTCTCAGTTCTCCATGAGCAGGACGGCGGCGTCGAGGGCTTCGTACACGGTGAGGCGTGCTTTGTGCCGGGCGTGACGGCGGGATGTCCGCCGGAGAAGGCCGCCGTTCCAATGCTCCATCCGATTCCCGAGGGCGTGGTGGTGGAACTCCGCGCCGAGCGGACGTTCCAGGGTGAGACGCGATTCGTCTTTGATGCACTCAATCCCGCCGTCTGGTGCGAGATGGATGTGCCGGAGGGCTGGTATGGCTGATCCTCTTGCGAGTCTGGAGAGTCGTCGCGAGGCGGAGCGGGCGAAGTACGTCGAACTCGCGTCGCACCGCCCGAGCTACGGCGGGACGAACCACGGCCGAGACGCGTACGACACCGTTCTGGCCTGGCGACCTCGATTCGTCGTCGATTTCGGCTGCGGGGATAATGCGTTCATCCGCGGGTTGCGGCGACGTGGCATCGACGGTCTCGGCGTGGACTTCGCCAACGACCAGGCGGACCTCGTCGCGGCGATGCACAGCGTGCCGGTTGCAAGCGACGTCGCGGACGTGGTCACGTCGTTCGACGCCTTAGAGCACCTTCTGCCCGAGGACGTCGATCCTGTGCTGGCCGAGATGCACCGGATCGTCCGGCCCGGCGGTCGGTTCATCTTCAGCATCTGTACTCGACCAAGCCGGATCACGGTCGACGGCCAGAACCTCCATCCGACCGTTCGACCGATCGACTGGTGGATCGCCCGCATCTCTCGGCACGCCTCGGTGGATATGAGCCGCGTGGCCGGACGCTATCTGACGGGGACGTGGCATGCATGATCATGATGGCGACATCGCCGCCCTTCAGGCGGGGCTGCATCTTCGACGCCCAGCTCGGAATGGACTGCGGCTCTACACAACGTCGTTCGACAGCGTGTCGCTCTGCGACTTCTACCGTGGCCGTCAGGCCTTCCTGATCTTGAGCGGTCCTTCACTCGCTGAGCACGATCTCTCGCAGCTCGACCGGCGCGGCATCGTGACGATGGCTGTCAACAACGCCTGGGCGGTGCATCGTCCGACCCTGTGGACGTGCGTCGATTCTCCCGGTCGCTTCATCGACACCGGCTGGAAAGACCCCGGCATCGTGAAGTTCGTCCCCATGGCGCACTGGAACGGTCGCCTTCGGATCCAGAAGCCCAATGGCGCCATGAAGCCGAGCGCCTTTCGCGTCAACCAGATGCCGTCGGTCCTGCTCTACCGGCGCGGCGAGCATTTCGATCACCGGACGTTCCTTGATGAGGACATCGTCTGCTGGGGTAATCCGGGATCGACCAAGGACTCACTCGGGATCAAAGGCAAGCGATCGGTCATGCTCGTCGCCCTGCGGCTGCTTCACTACCTCGGCTTCCGGACCGTCTATCTGGTCGGCGCTGATTTCCGGATGGCTGATGACCGGAAGTACGCGTTCGAGGAGTCGAGGAGCAACGCGGCCATCCGACACAACAACGTGCTCTACGAGGCCCTCAACCAGCGATTTGAGGCGATGGCCGACTACTTCCGGCGGTCGCGTTTCGCGGTCTGGAACTGCACGCCCGATCCTGACGCCTGCGGCCTCAAGGCCTTTCGTCACATGCCCTTCGAGGACGCCGTCGAGAAGGCGGCCGCCGAGTGCGGGAAGCCGGTCAGCACCAGGGGGTGGTACACATGACGTCCGAGAACCCCCAGAGCGGGCCGAAGTTCTTCCTTTATATACCCGTCTGGGCGACGACCCAGCAGCCGGGGTCCGGAGGGGGTGGCAGCAGCGGGTCCGCCAGTTCGAGCGGGTCATCCGCCGGTTCGTCCGTGACGGAGTCGATCTCTAGCGGATTCACGTCGTCGTCTTCCGGTTCGGCATCGAGTAGCGCGGCATCCTCGTCAGTCGGGAGCAGTTCCGCCGGTTCGAGTTCGGCCGGCAGCGGGTCGGGGAGCGGGAGCGGCAGCGGGGGTGGTTCGTCGGGTGGCGGCGGCTCGGGTGGCTCCGGCGGTGGGGGGTCCGGGGGATCCGGGGGGTCGGGTGGTTCCGGTGGCTCGGGCTCGGGGGGATCGAGTGGGAACTGCTTCCTCTACGGCACGCTGGTCACGATGGCGGACGGTCGGCGCGTGCCGATCGAGTCGCTGTCTCCGGGGGATGTGGTCCGTTCGCTCTCAGTGCCTGGCCTTGCCGTCGACACGCCCTTCCGCGTGCAGTACGAGTGGATGTCGGAATGGGGACTGGACGGTGCTACGATGCGCGACGGTCGGATCTCGTCGGTCCGTCTCGGCGAACACGACGGGTTCTATCTGGTCAACCGCCGCATCAAGGCCACGTTCGAGCATCCCTTCCTCGTCCGTCGAGATGACACCTGGGGGTTCTGCTCTACCGAGTTGCTTGAGGTCGGCGATCACCTCATCACTGCGAACGGTGAAGAGCTGGCCGAAGAGGTCATTGAATCGGTCGAGCGGATCGGCGGCGCCGTCCGCACCGTTGCCATCACCGTCCCGGAAACGAACACGTATCTTGCCGACGGTGTTTGGGTGCACAATGACGCGGAGTCGTCAGGCACCATTGGCCAGTCGGGAGTGAGTACGGGCAGTTCGAGCTTCAGCCTCTCGGGTTCGGCGGGTTCGTCGTCTCAGTCGTCGAGTGGGTCGGGCAGCGCGAAGTCGAGTGGATCGAGCGTCTCGGGGTCTGCATCGACGACTTCGTCGAGCGGACGGTAGGCCACATCGCGAAGAACGTGAGACTTTGAGACTGAAGAAAAAGAGCCGGACTCAACACACGAGGTGGAGCCGGCCCTTCCGGGGGCAAAGTGAGCTGACAGTAGTATCCACGGCGCCGTGCCAATAGCAAGGACATTCGCGTGGTTCGATGTGAACTGGCTGTGGGAGGTCAGTGAATCGTATTGGGCCAAAGTTCAGATTGAATCAGACTTGGCGAGATTGCATGCGCGGCAGAGCAACTGGATGTTGCCAAAGTCGTTACTGCCACCCTTGGCGTGTGGAATGATGTGGTCGTACTCGAGGTAGTGCGTCGATCCGCAGTTGGAACAACGCCCGCCGTACTCCACCCAGACCCGTTGCCGAACATCGCGCGGAATGTGGCGAGTCGGCCGAAACTCCGCGTTGTCCTGTAGCGACTGCGGGAGTCGACCTTTGGCAAGTTCGATCGCCATCGCGAAGACTTGGAGCGCCAACTCGGGATCATCGTGAATTCTGAAGCCCAGGGTCCCCTTGCGAGTCGAACGGCTCAGCACGAAGCCGGACGGATGGTCCTGGCGGCGGACGACCTTTGCGAGGGGTTCGGACAAGTTTCGCTCGTCGTGATCTGAGACGAAGTGGTAGTGGGTGTGGGTCAGCACGAACTCGCCGTGATACCGGTCCGTCTTCACACCGCTGGAAGTGGGCCGTTGCTCGGTCAAGGTGCATCGCCCGGCAAAGTGGGGAGTCTGACGCGCAGGCAAGTCGATCGGCAGCGTATCGTGGGGCACAACTGGGAGCCTGCCGCGCATGATGTCGGTCAACTGCGTGATCCGATCGAGCTGCTCGCGGATCGCCGCAGCCGTTCCGGGCGCGATCGGGAAGGTCGCGATGACCCAGTCGATGGCCTCCTTCATTGAATCATGGACGGCGCCCTCCGTCCGGGCATCGATAAGGATGTGTTCCATAAGGTGGTCGACATGTGGGCGCATGATTTCATGAAGCTCGCTTTCCGGTAGCGACAAACTGGTCGCGACCCCACGGACCTCCGAATAGGCGCGGTCCAGTCCAGCTGCTCCGCCCAAGCGATTGCGGATCACGTCATCAAACAGCTCCTCGACATCCGCCGCCCCTTCCTCACGGAAGTACAACGAGGCCATCGCTGACACGGGGGCTCCCGTGACCGCAGAGAGATCGTCGAGTTGAGCCCGTTCCTCGGGGGTCACCTTGTTGTCGGCGAGGATGTCTTTCATCAAATGCCAGAGAACTCGCCGCTCTTCTGTTCTGTGGATGATGTCGACGGCCCGCTCGGGCACGCTCAGTCGCTCCCTGAGCCATTGGAGGAACAGTTGCTCGTTGGGGGCGAGGTGGTTGTCTTCCCAGACTCGGGTGACGGCTCGCTTGTAGACCAACTGAGCGAGGGAAGACCGCTCCGACTTCGCCGCGCCGACGCGATCACACGCCGATCCCCAGTCGAAGTGCTCCTTCTCCTCACGTATGAGCTGCTCGATCCCGCGGGCAGCCTGGAGAAACCCCTCGTTGGTCTCGGGGTCGAACTTGAGTCCTTCAACCGCGCCGCGGATCGTGGTGCCAGCTTTCCCCAGCAACTTCCCGGTCAGGTTCCGAAGTCTCGCCATGGCCCCTCTCCTATGACCATAGCATGATAATGGTGGGTGTACGGTTTGCCCATGTCCCAGGCCAGGGTCAGCGGCTGTGGTGGATCGATCCGAGGCCGCCGTGAGCCGCGGGGGCGGGAGCGGGTGTGCGGGCGAACGGGTCGCCAGCGGACCGGATGCGGCGGACTCCATGGAGGCGAGAGCCTCGAGACTAGCTCATGTCGTCGGGCAGATAGCGCATCCGCAGCATTGCAATCGCGGCGGCGGTGGACTTTGTGCCGAGGCGCTTTCGGATGTCGCGCAGATGCGCCTTGTATGTGCCCTTGGCCATGCCGAGTTTCCTGGCAACGGTCTCATCCTTGTCGCCGTGCGCTTCCCTGGCCAGGAGGACCTTCTGCTGCGTTTCGGTCAGCTTCGACACGTCATCTAGGTACCAACGCTGCCGCATGTGATGCAGCATCATCCCAAATGCCTCCATGATCTGGCGCTCGCGATCGTCGAACGCCGGCTCGGACGCGTACCGACGAAGGGCAACCGCCCACAATTCGTCGTCGCTGCACTTCACCCACATGTACGCCATGTCTGTAATTTTGAAACGTGCTGCGAGCCTCCCCTCTGCTGTGTCGTTCCACTCATCCCTGTCGACCAAGTCATCTAGTCTGCCGGCGCCCACCTGTTGCTTCTTGCTTTGCAGGAAGAGAGCCCGCTCAATCGGTGAGTCTCGTCGCTTGACATGAGCGATCCAGAGTTTCAGCATCAGCTCACCGAGAGGGATCTTCAGGTTGCGATGTTCGGTGCGCCTGGTGTTCATGCGACCGCCGTTTGAATAGAAGTCATCCAGTTGGAACACTGAGCATGGTCCTTCGCACGGGATCATGTCAATCATGGCATCAAGCAGCCGGCCTCGAACTGCCTTGCGGTACATCGCAAGGTCATACAGGTCGGCCATCGTGCTCGTGATGGCGCCGATGTCATCGAGTGTGATTGCAGCTGGTGGATGTGCGTTGCTCATGCCCCGAAGTACCTCTGCGTACCACTTTAGTGACAGGAACCTGACATCGATTCCGGCCGTCCAACAGAACCAGTCGTGGCCCGCCGGAGGTGGGCCGGTTCTTCTTCTCCTTTCTCGTCGGAGTCTTCTACATGTTGTATCTGAATACTCTCCCCACCCGCTCGTACTCCAACATCTTGCACCTTGACACCGAGGCCGATTGTTTCGACCGGTTGCCTGCCGATACGTCGTTCGTCGGTTCGGTCGAGGAGCTGGCCAACTTGGGTGAATCGCCCAAGCACATCGCGTTCCTCATGAAGCCCTACGACACCCTCCGCGGTTTCAAGGCCTTCATCGCCGCTCTCGCCGACGTCTTCCACCGCAAGGGCATCGAGGCCGATGAAGTGCTGGTCGTCACGGACTGCTGGGGCGGCCAAGACAACGACTGCCGGAATCAGAAGATCGATGACGTCGACTGGTCGGAGCTTGAAGACGCGCCGTTCGATGTCAGCCTTTGGTCGGGCGAAGTGTGTCCGATCGCCCACGAGCTCGTCGCCGTGATGCAGCGCGGCTGATCTCGGAACCGACTCAACACGCTGCTGCTATCGCGCCCCGGCTTCGCCGGGGCTTTTCTTTGGCCGGAGCGCGCGGCCCGCTCATAGAGCGCCGTCCAGCTTAGTCCGCTGAACGTTCGCCCAGTTTCGCCACTGCTCATCCCCCCGCATCGCGATCGCGTCCAGCAGTTCGGGCGTCGACTCATCGACCAGCCCATGCCGCACCTGCAGCCGCGCCTTCCCCTGCATCGACCCGAGGTGCTCTGGGTACGCTTCGAGCGCCGCGTCGTAGGCGGCGAGCGCCTCGTTGAACCGCCCGGCGCGTTCCAGCGTCATCGCCAGGTTCATCCGCGGCTCGGGATGCCCGGGCATCGACTTCCGCGCCCACTCGAACTCGCCGGCGGCCTCGTAGAGCCGCCCCGCGTTGAGGTACAGGACGCCGAGGTTGTTGTGAGCGGGGCCGTGGTAGAGGTCGGCAGTCAGCGCCTCGCGCAGGAGCGACTCCGCCCGTTCGGGATCAGCCTCGATAAGTTCGGCCGCCTCGCGGGTCAGTCGTTCAGCCGTCGCCGTGTCTCGAACCACCGAGGCCGCATCGGAGTTCGCGTAGGGGTTGGTGCTGGAGGGCGTCGAGGCGCAACCGGCCACCGGGAGGACGACGAGCAGGATCAGAGAAAGGCGGGTCATTGCGAGGGGCCCTTCGTGGCGACGTAGGTCGCGGTCATCAGGACGGTCATGTCGTATCGGTCGAGATCCGCCGCGCCGCGCCGGTTCCCGCGATGATGGGAGAGCTCGATTCTCGTGGGTGTCCAGAGCGGCTCGGTGGCCGACCACCGTGAGAGGAAGGCGCCGATCTGGGCGGGCGCCAATTCGTTGAGCGTCACCTGGACGGACTGCTCCATGTAGGTGATCGCCGATCCGCTCGATCCGGGAAGCGCGCGATCGGCCATGGGCTGGATCTGTCCGAAGTGACGATTGGTCGAGACGCCGGCATCCTGCATGGCGCGGGTGATCCGCGAGACGAGGTCCTGCTCCGGCCGCTTCTGCTCGGCGACCTGTTCTTCCTGCCCCCGGAGCCGCACGATGTCGGCGGCGAGGCGGCGGGTCTCGGCGAGCGAAGTCGTCGCGGCGTCCAGACCGCGCTCGGCGCTGATCGCCCGTTGTCGACTCCACGCGACTGGTAGCAGGCAGGCGGCGAGGACGACGCCGAGGAGCAGCAGGCTGCGACGATGGCTCATGACGGTTCTTCCGTTCGGGTGAACCGGAGCGTCATGTCAACATGCGTCTGGCGGGCGAAGGTCTGCGGCTGAGTGACCTGCCAGTCGGGAAGATCACTGAAGGCGTCGGCGATCGGCTGCACGTCCTCGAGGTCGGGAACGCGCAGGACCAGCGTCACCGCGCCGTTCGTCACGGAGATCGTCTCAGTCTCGATGAACTGCTCGGTGGGCCATCGTTCGAGAATCGCGGTCAGAAGCAGCGCGGCGTCGATCCGATCGTTCTGCGCTTCGACCGGGCCGGACCGCGTCTGCATCAGACGGCGATGTTCAGCGATGATCCGCTGCTCCGGGGGGAAGCTGGAGTCGATCGAGGATCGGACGGACTCGCCGAGAACACCAGCATACACGTCCATCTCAGTGGAACGGACATCGGCAGCTGCGGCATCGGATGCGGCTCGCTGGCGTTCGAAGCCGATCACCAGGCAGGCGGCGCACAGCACGATCGCGGCCGCGACCCAGCCGACGAGTCGACGCTGACCGCGCCGGATCGCCGGCGGGAGCCACGGACCGGTCAGCAGGTTCAGGGAGTCGACCGTGACCTGTTCACGAGTGTCATCATCGACCCACGGCGGGAGGTCGGCCGGAACCAGCGTCAATGCCTCGCCAAGATCCGCCTCGTCCAGCGCCTCGGTCGGTGCGCCGCACGCGAGGACGCGATCGTCATCGATGGGCGCATAGACGGCGTGGATCGTGTCGATCGGAACCGGGAGCCGCGACTCGAAGAGGTAGCCGAGTTGCGCAGGCGCATTGCGGACGCCGCGCGGCAACACCGAGCGATCGAGGATCGCCCAATAGAACTGATCGGCAGGCCAGGCGAGGTTCATGGCCGCTCCTCCCTGAGCCGCATGACGCGGGCGCCGTTGGTGTGCACGAGTTCGACTTCACCAGCATCGATCCGGGCGACGCGGTAGCCGCCGACCATCGCGCCGGTCTCGGCCTTGACGATCGCATCGTCGCCGGGGTGATAGAACGCGGCCAGCCGGCCAGCGTCGCCCTCGAGGATGGCGAGGAGTTCGAGCGAGATTGGAGGCGGCGTCGGAGGCGCGGGCGTCGCGACCTTCACCGGTTCGACCGGCGGCGGCTCGGGCCGCCACAACGAGATCGCGTACACGGCCGGATCGATCGTCGGACTCGCCGTATTCGTCAAGGCAGCCTCTGGAGCCGCGAGCGCCATCGCCTGAACTTCTGTCGCGGCCTGCCTCGGACCCAACGCCCACCATGCGGACACGGCGACCGCGCCCGCCCCGAGCAGCAGGACGAGTCGCGTCTGGCGACGGAGGCGTCGAATTGGATCAGCGTTCAATGACAAGGCGTTGGGTACAGGTCCATGTGCCGCCGCGCTGCTGGTAGATCGCCCACCAACTGCGACGGAGGGGTGATTGGTTGGTGGGTCCGACTTCAATGTCGATCCGCATCGCCCATGATGAACTCGATGAAACGAGCGCGGGCGTGTCCTTGATCGTGTCACGTGACGGTTGGGCCGAGAAGCTCGCGGGTTCGCCGGCGAGCCGGGCTTCCTCGACGATGGAGAGTGACCCCGACTGGCCGAGCGTGCGCGCCGTCGCCTGGACGAGCGGCCACGGCGCCGTGTTCACATTGACGCCGCCGGTCGGATGCGTAGCGACGAGCGCGCCGATTGAAGGCTCGTTCAACGCGGGTGGGGGGTAGACGGCGAGGTCCGCATCGATGATCTGATCGAGGCCCGCGGGGTTGTCCCTCGTCGGTTCAAGATCCTGCACGGCATCGAGCGCCCCCGGATGAATGGCGAGACGAATCGGCGAGGAGGAGGTGGCGAGATCGAGGGGCAGCATGCCGCACTGATCGAACGCCGTCACGCGAACCCGGTAGGTGATGTCGGCGGCTGCCCAGGTGTCATCGAGGACGGGCGCGGCGGGTGTCGTGGCATCGATCGGCAGCACGACACCTTGAGTACCCGCAAGCCAGGCCTGGATCGCAGGCTCGACTGCGGTGAGCAGCTGATCGGAGCCCGTGGTCGCGTGCATCGACTCGACCTGCGCCCGGTGCGTACTGGCGACGGAGACGAGCACCGTCGCCGAACTGACGGCGATCACGAGGACCGCGAGCACCAGCAGCAGGGCCGCGCCCCGTCGGCTTCGGGTTGGCCGTTGCTGCGGTCTCACGGCAGTCGAAGCCTCCGCATTACAACTCCCGGTTCACTCTTCCGCCGGATGGCGATGTCGAGCCACGTCCGGTCCGGGTCATCCTCGGCCGCGACGATCTCGATATCCCAGCCCGCGACATCCCCGACGAGGAGCCGCGGCTCTCGCTGGCCGGTTGTGCGCGTCAGTTGGTGGGCCCACGGTTCGACGGCGAACATCTGGCTGACCTGGCCGGTCCCGGGCTCGCGACTCTCGACCCGAAGCGAACTCTCGGTGACGCGGACTTGCGGCTGGCGATCATCAGGATCGAAGTCACGAACAGCGATCGACTCGGCAATCCGCTGGATCGCCTGCTCCGCCGCCGCTTGCCATCGCACATCGTCCGCCTTGACGACGCCACGCGCGGCGGTGGTCTGCAGCCACCCGACG
Organism: Phycisphaerales bacterium; assembly: GCA_965227335.1. GTDB lineage: Bacteria > Planctomycetota > Phycisphaerae > Phycisphaerales > SM1A02 > CBDDFV01. Next base: position 231,624 of record CBDDFV010000006.1, on the reverse strand, counting down.
CCCGCCGCCGTGACCAACGACAGTAACGCCAGGGAGATGAGCAGTTCGACCATTGTCAGTCCGAGCCGGGGTCGGCGATTCATGGTGCGCCCTCCGCCTCGGGGTCATCCGGCAACGCCGCCCACACGAAGATCCGCTGCCCATCGCACGCGGCTTCCAGCCAGACGTGTGGGTCGGCCTCGTGGATGCGCCGAAGTTCGACTGGTGGTCGCGCAGCGCCGTCGGGCCACGCGAGTGTTGCCGCGATCGGTGGCCAATCCTCGATGCCGAACGCGGCCGGGTCTTGAGCCACTTCGTCCATGAGATCCTGAAGTTGAATGGTGTCCCACGCCGCCGGCGTCGGTGTGGCCGCAAGATCTCGGGTGGCCTTCTGCATGAGCGGCAGGCACGTCGCGGCGATCAGGCTGAGCAGCACCGTCGCCGCGAGGACTTCGATCAACGTCAGGCCGCGCCGCATCATGGCGCCGACTCCTCGGTCCATCCGGTGAGACCCGCGACGACGATGCGTCGCTCGAGGCCGTTCAGAGTGACGCGGATCTCGTAGTCGTCGCTCCGCCCGAGAGCATCGACGCCGATCGCGTTCACGGGAGCTTCGTTGACGAGGATTTGCACTTCAACGCCGTGGCGGAGCGAGAGGTTCGCGACTTGACCCGAGGCGTTGGTGAGGCGAAGCCGGTCCGGGTCGACGCGTTCCAGCGCGACGGCGCCGTGCCGCTCAGCCGACCGCCGTGCGTGGGCGTCGAGGGCAACGACATCGGCGGTCGCCGCGCGGAGTCGGGCCTCCTCAGAGCCACTCGACAGCCCCGCCAGCGCAACACCGGCGACCATCGTGATCAGGGTGATCACGGCGAGTAGTTCGATCAGGGTGAGGCCGCGACGGTTCACGTGGGTCAGTCCGCCTTCAGGTTGATGGAAGAGATGTCAGCGTTCTCGCCGTCACCGCCGCGCTGTCCGTCAGCGCCGTATGAGAGGATCTCGTACGGATGACCATCGGGGCCGGGGTTGACGTAGAGGTAGGGCTTCTTCCAGGGGTCGCTCAGTTGGCCGGGGCTCAGGTAGTAGGACGCGGTCGGCTGGGCGTGCCCGTCCGTCAGCGCTTGAAGACCCAGGTCGTTCGTCGGGAAGCTGCCATGCTTCATGTGGTACTTCTCGAGCTGGGCGGCGATGGACCCGATCCCCGTCTTCGCCAGTTCGTGCTTCGCCTCGCCAACTGAGCCCGAGAAGCTGATCAAGAGCGTCCCCGCGATCAGACTCAGGATGATGACGACCGCCAGAACCTCGACCAGCGTCATGGCGCGGCGGCGCACGACAGAGTGAGACAGAGCGTGCATCACAGCACCTCCTTCAATCGAACCAGCGGCAGGATCGCCGCCATGACCACGAATCCGATCAGGACCGCGAGCGAGAGAATGACCGCGGGTTCGAGCAGCGAAGCGAGTCGATCGATCAGCCGCGTCGACTGACGCTCGTACCGCTGCCCGATGCGATCAAGCAGCTCGTCGAGTTCGCCGCTCATCTGCCCGATCTGAACGAGTCGCCGGAACTCCCCGTCGAACCAGCGTCCGTCGTGCAGGGCGTCGGCGAGATCATCGCCACGCTCGACCGCGTGAGCGGCTTCGGTGAGACGGCGCCGCAGGGCTGGACCGGCCGTGGGGGCCAGCACCCGAAGCGCGTCGACCATCGGGACGCCCGAACGCAGCAACTCGGCCAGTTGAAGTGAGACCCGCGCGGCGCCGATCCGGCGGAACACCAGCGGAGCGAAGCGGCTGAGGCTCGAATCCCGCCGTCCGAGAACAGTCGTCCCGATCGTGACGGCGAGGATCGCCAGAACGCCTATTAAAAGGATGAGCCACCACCACCCCGCCAGCCCCGCTCCGAAGGCCATCACGATCCGGGTGAGAAGCGGCGTCTCGACCCCGGACTGGTCGAGGATCACCACGAGATCGGGCAGGGTCTTCACCGAGAGGAAGATCACGACGCCAAGGCCGACCAGGGCGACGACAGCGGGATAGGCGAGCGCGCCGGTGAGCTTCTGGCCGAGGGCGCCCGACCGCTGGCAGCGATCGGTCAATCGCCCGAGCACTTCCGGCAGCGTGCCGCCGTGCTGTCCCGCTTCGACCATGGCGACTTCCGCGACATCGAACCACCCGGGGTGCGCACGCATCGCGGCGGCGAGTGAGTCGCCCGACCGCAGTCGCTCGCGCAGTTGAACGAGCATGGCTCGTCGCGGGTTGCGCTTGCCACGCGCCGCGGCGTTGTCGGAGAGGACATCGACCGTCTCGAGGAGCGGTAGTCCTGAGCGGAGCATCGTCGCCATGCCGTCGTAGAGTTCGGCGCGATCCTGCGTGCGCCGGCGGCGGAGATGTCGGTGCAGCACCTCGCGCAGCGGACCCAGCCACGCGATCGTGGGCATCGACCGCTGGCGAATCGGTTTGAGGTCGATGACCTGGAGTCCGATCCGACGGAGCGAGGCGCGGACGTCTGCCGCGGAGTCGCCGGCGAGTTCGCCGCGCTGGGGGGCATGGTCGCCTTCGATAGCGATGGCGGTGTAGCGCCAGACCTCGCTCATGAGGCGCCTCCGGTGACGCGTCGAAGTTCCTCGACGCTCGTCAGACCCTTAGCGACGAGGTTCTCACCCGCTTCCAGGAGCGTGTGGAGGCCGGCCGCGCGTCCGGCGTCGCGCAGATCGTTGATGCTTGCCTGCCGCGGGATCATGTCGCGGATCACATCGGTGATCGCCATGAGTTCGAAGATGCCGATCCGGCCGCGATAGCCGGTTCCGAGGCAGCCGTCGCATCCTGAGCCTCCGCAGTCGGCGTGCACGCGGCGGACGAGTCGCTGAGCGAGAACTGCCGAGAGCGAGGCGGCGACGAGGTACGGTTCGACGCCGAGGTCGATCATCCGAGTGACGGCGCTCGGGGCGTCGTTCGTATGGAGCGTCGAGAAGACCAGGTGGCCGGTCAGGCTCGCCTGGATGGCGATGCGGGCCGTCTCCGCATCGCGGATCTCGCCGACCATGATGACGTCGGGGTCCTGCCGGAGGATGTGGCGGAGGCCGGAGGCGAACGTCACGCCCTTCTTCGTGTTGACCTGAGCCTGGCTGATCGCGAGGTCCACGGTCGAGAGTTCATACTCGATGGGATCTTCGATCGTCATGATGTTGACCGCCGACGAGCCGATCTCACGGAGCGTCGCGTAGAGCGTGGTGGTCTTCCCTGATCCGGTGGGTCCAGTGACGAGGATGACCCCGTTGCTGCGCGAGGCGCGTTCGAGGAACGGCGTGGCGACATCGGCGGGCATGCCGAGTTGTTCGAAGTCGCAGAGCTGCTGGGTGTTGTCGAGGAGGCGCAGGACCGCGCGTTCGCCGTAAGCCGTCGGCAGCGTCGAGATCCGAAGGTCAACCGCACGGCCGCCCGACTCGCTCGATCCGATCGTCACCGTCGCTCGTCCGTCCTGCGGGATGCGGCGTTCGGCGATGTCCATCTTGCCCATCACCTTGATGCGGCTGATCAGCGCAGCTGTCGCCCGGATGGGCAACTCCCGAACGGTGTGAAGAACGCCGTCGAGTCGGTAGCGGATGAGCGTGCGGTCGTCGATCGGCTGGAAGTGAACATCGCTCGCCGAGCGGCGGAGCGCATCGAAGAGGATCGCATCGACGAGCCTGACGACGGGGCCCTTGCCTTCGGTGGCGAGGAGGTCGCGATCGGAGGCGGCGAGCAGGGCGTCGATGTCGTCAGCGATCTCGTCACCGTCGGCCTGCTCTGGCTCGGCCTCCGCGGCCGCGCCGTACGCGGCGTCGATCGCCTCGGCGAGCGCCGCCGAATCCGTTTCGAACGTCTCGATCGTCGTCTCGAGTCGACGCTGCACATTGTGGATCACATCCGGCGGGGTCGTTGGGGCGACGGCCAGAAGATCACCTTGGGCGAGGACGAGCCATCGCCGGGCGAAGTCACGGGGAATCCGCTCCAAGAACGCGGCTGGCGCAGCGCTCTGATCGAGGGGCATCGGAATGGTCGTCGAGGAGCTGTCTTTCGTTGAAGGGGACATCAGCGGATGATCACGGGTTCGAGATCAGGCCAGCCATCGTCGATCTGCGCTTCGGCGAGGTCCTGATCGCTCAGGTACTTGAGGTCTTCGAAGCCGCCGTGCCGCAGGATCGTCGGACGGACGAAGACGAAGAACCGGGTCTTCGACTGGGACAGTGAGCGGTTCTTGAACGCCTCGCCGATCAGCGGGAGGTCGCCGAGTAGCGGAATCTGCGAGATCGCCTCCGCCTCCGTCAGTGTCTCCAGTCCGCCGACGGCGATCGCGTATCCGTCGGGGATCGTGACCGAACTCTCCAGCGTGTTCTGGAAACGCGGCGGCGGCAGACCCGGGTCGCTCGATTCGCCCACGAACTGGCTCAATGACACCGCGTACTCGAGCACGACATGATCGCCCTCCGCGATCTGCGGCGTCACCGTGATCGTCGTCCCCGCGTCCTCGGTCCCGCCGAACGAGGTCGTCGCGACCGTGTCCGACGCGTTCGTGCTCGTGAACGGCTGCTGCAGCACCGAATCGAGCGTTGCCGGGACGTTGTTGTTGACAAGGACCTTCGGGATGTTGAGCGAGCGGCCTTCGTTGAGCGTCTGCAATGCTCGCACGAGGACGCGGAAGTCGCCGGGATTCAGGACGAGTCCGGTGAACCCCGCGCCGGCGGAGAAGGTCGATGGTTCGGTGCCGCCGCCCGAGAGTCCGAAGAGCGAACCCAGGCTGTACATCGTGCCGCCCGAGACGCCCATCTGTTCGAGTTCGACGCCGAGGTCGAGGGTGTCGCCTTCGGAGAGGCTCACGATCAGGACCTCGAGCATGACCTGCGCCTGGCGGACATCGAGCACCGCGATCAGTTCTTCCAGACGAGCGAGTTGTCGGGCGTCGCCGACGGCGATGATCGTATTCGTGCCCTCGTCTACGGTCAGCGTCAGGGCGGCGGGCTCGGCGCCACGGGAATTGCGGGCTGGCGCCGCTTCGGGCGATGACGCCGGCTCGGCTGGCGTCTGTGCCGGTAGGACGTTCCGCTCGCTCCGCTGCCGCGCCCGCGATGCGTCAAACGTGGCTCCGGGCTCGAAGCTCACTGCGGCGTCGATGGCGCCGGCATCGATGATGGTGGTCAGGGTCTCCATGAGCTCGCGGACGCTGCGATTACGGATCGCGAACGTGCGTACGGGCCGGCGGGCTTCCGCAGGCAGCGCGGCCAACTCGGCCAGAACGGACCGGATCGCGTCGTGCTCGCTCGGCGTCGCGGTGATGACCAAGGCGCCAGTCAGGTCGTTCTGAACGACGCTCCACTGTTCTCCTGACCCTCGCGGCGAAACATCCCTCGCGGTCGCTTCGATCAACGTCGCGACTTCCGCCAGGTCGTCAGCGCCGACCGCATGCGAGACAGTTGTGACCGGCTGGCGCTGGTCAAGCTGCTCGATCAGGCTCCGCCATACGGAGAGTTCATCGCTCGGGGCGATCACCAGCATCGAGGCGCCGTCGGGGGACGGAGATGCCTTGCCGCGGAGCGGCGTGGGCGTGAGGGTGTTGCGGGTAGCGACGGTCGTCGTCAGGAGGATGTCGAGTTGTTTGGCTTCGACATACTGAGAGGGGATGCGTTCGACCGCTAGTTCGCCAGCACTGGCACCATGCGCTTCAAGAACGGCCGCTGCATCGCGAAGTCTCGAAACTCGATCGGCCACCACGAGTCCGCCGCGATCGCCGATTGGTGCGATGACCGCGTTTCTTGAGAGGACGGGCTTGACCAGATCGGACGCGGCCTCCGTACCGATCTCGTCGAGATCGATCCAAACCTTGGCAAACCCGACGTCGGGGTCGAGCGAGGCCATCGTGTCAAGTCGTGCCTGATCAGCTGCCTCAGTACTCCGCACGACACTGATGATCGCTGAGTTCGGACGGCGGATCGTGAAGTGTCCCTTCGCAGCGAGTAGTTCGCCCGTCAGGGCCCAGAGTTGCTTGGGCGACATCAGAGTCTGTGATCTCACGTGAACGTCCAAGTCTCGCAGTGTCTGGTCATCGTATTCAATGGAAAGTGCGAGAAGATCTGACGAGAGATCGAGCAGTCGCGCCAGATTTGTATCGTCGGGGATGGCCACGCCAGTAGGCCCGCTCGGTTGAGAGGCGACAGCGCAACGGCCAGGGGCCGGAAGAGCAGCCAGTAGACCGACTATCGCTAGGCGTCCGAAGAGATGCAAGAATCCAGCCTCCTATCGATACTCGCTAATCTCATTGACGGCTGCACATCGGGCCAAGATACTCGCCAGAGCCGTAGCCAACCACAAAAAGAACGGTCGGAGAACAACTGATGCACACGAGGCTTCTTCTGGTCGCGATCTCAGCGATTTCCTCGGCTCTCTTGGACCAATCTGCGATGGCTCAGCAATTCGAACTCGCGCCGTTGCCCTCGCCAAATCCCCAGTCAGGCGACCTCTATGGTTGGTCCGCAGTTCGCATAGGCGAAGGTGCCCGTGATCTTATTGTCGGAGGTGCTGCCTGGAGCGACTCCGAGGCCGCATATGCATTTCGTCAGAGCGATCGCGGATGGGCGCTTGAGGAGAACTTTGAGCCGTGGGATACTGTTGAGTCCATCAATTTCGGGTTCCATGTGGGTGCGGCGTGCGGGGGGGGGGCCGAGCGGGTTGTGGTCGGCGCTCCCCGGGGACTGAACGACTCAGGAAAAGAGACCGGTGCCGTATACGTGTTTCGCCGCGATGATGTCGAGGGCTGGCAGCAGGAGCAGAAGCTCGTGCCGTCTGACGGCAAAGACGGTGACGAGTTCGGAGTCCGTCTTGAACTCGTAACGGACGGCCAATCCTGGCTCCTGGTCGTGGGCGCGTACGAACGCGGAGAACCGTACGGGGGCGGCGGTACCGGTGCCGCGTACGTATTCGAGTGGAACGGGGCAACGTGGGTTGAGGTTGCGAAGCTCAGTGCGCCTGAAGGCGAGATCAGCGTTGCCCTTGGCCTTCGCCTTGCGGCACTGGTGACCCCGGACGTTCGACTCGTTCTCCTGATGGATAGTAATCCGATCGTGCCAACCGTTGTAAGGTGTTTCGAAGAGGTCGACGGTGTGTGGGGCCAGACCCAAATCATCCAATCCCCGCGCGGCGAGCGTCAAGGGGGCCTCGTCAGTATTTCGGTTTGCGAATGGAAGGGCGTGCAGTGGGCGGCGGTTGGAGAGAGTTCCGCGACCCTCAACCTCTTCCGAAGAGACCTTCAGGACGGCTGGGTGTTCGATCGCGACTTCGTCTTCGAGGGCATGCAGAGTTGGCCCCGGGTATCGTTGGCTGCTGACAGCACTGGCATGGTCTGTCTTCTCGGGTGGCCTTTTGATAGTGAGCAGCAAGCCAATGGCGGCTCAGTCATGATTCTCAGAAATGCTGGCGATGGTTGGCTTGGGCCGCATCCTCTGTTTCCGCCCCGGCCCGTGAACGACGGGCAGTTCGGGCTCGCAACCGGGCTGACCGGAGGCGCCAAGTACATCAGAGCGGTTGTTGGCGCGGATCGATGGATCGAGGGGCGGGGTCGCCAGATCGGGTCTCTTTTTGCGATCGACGAGATCGATCTGTGCGCTGCTGACCTTGATGACGATGGACTGGTGACCAGCGCGGATCTCGCTCAGCTGCTGGCCGCATGGGGCGAATGTGGAGAGTCGTCCTGCGCCGACTTGACGAACGACGGCCACGTCGGGGCAGACGACTTCGCGGTGTTACTAGCCTATTGGGGCGTGTGCCCGGTCGAATGACGCTCTTGGTCTAATGGTACGAGAGGAATATGCCGCGAAGGGCGGGCAGGTTCGCGGCGAGCAGCGATTCGGCTTCAATCGTGATCGGAGTCTGGCGGATGGCAGCCAGTAATGCTACGTCCTGAGGATCAACTTCATCCCCTCGAGCCAAAGCGATTGCCTCGCGACGCAGTGAGGACTCGATGAGCATCCAGTCGGCAGCCGTCCTAGGGATCGCGCGCATTGCCGGTTCGACCTTGAATCGTCGGCTCAGCCGATAGGCTTCAAGGCGAGTCGTTGCCGATATCGGCAGCGTTTCAACAGCACCGCTGTACAGATTGGTCCAGGCGGATTCGATTTGTGCGTCGAGTAGGGAGATCGTGTTCTCCAGAGCAAACATATCACTGCCGCTGTTGGCATCGGAATCTCCACCTGCTAGGGCCGACTTGAGAGAGTCCAGATCGGCTTCCAGAGATCCGCGTTGTGATTCCAGCTCTGCCAAGAAAGTGACTTGGGCGTCGTTTGCCAGGAGGGTAGACAGCACTTCTGTAACCTGGGTGGGGGTTAGTCCTGCAATCGCACACGCTTCCGGGGTAATGCCCATTGAGGCCGCGGCTTCTGTTGTCGCCGACGCCTCCGCTACAGAGGCAGCAGCGGCGATCATCAGTACGCTCAGCATTCGGTTCATATTGGGTTTGCTCCGTGAGAGAAAGCGGAATCAGCGGACGCTTCGTATGATACTCGTCAAGCCCACGCGGCCACCCTCGCATCCGAAGAATATCGAGTCGCCCCCGGCCGGAGGATAATAGATGTCGACCAATCGCCAGTGTGTCATCGCATTAGGACTGAGTGTTGGGCTCGTGGCGTCGGCGAGTTTGGCTCAGGATCTGGAGTTCTCGTGGAGGAGGCAGCTGAGCTTCCACCGGGTCATGGGCGCAAACATCATCGATGGGACGTGTGAGGTCGATACTGGTGACCCGTGCGTGTTCACCGACGTGGGATCGATGTGTGTGTTTCCGGCACCTCAATGTGAGTGGATTCGAAACCAAGCAAGGTCGGGCGATGTGGTGTATGCGACAGACAGTCCCGACGGCGGCGGGTCGCCGTGGTCCTTCATAGCTCACAACTCCAATTCGGGGCACTTTCATTTCAATGTCGTACCCGCGGCGGCGTGGAACGATAATGACTGCGACGCCACCGGTGCCGACACGACAGCGTGCGGTCTGGCCTCTCTGGACATTGGCGTCACGGTCGAATGGGGCCGTCCTGCGGGCGAAAGCCAGCATGGATACACGATCTCGCCATCGGGTACGCCGTTCAACTACGTCGGGGACCTCCTATCAGAAGCCAAGTTTCTGCCGGCTGCGCAGGGGCAGCCGGCGACGATTTCTGCATACAGCTTCGAGGAGGCAGACAATTCGTCATGGAGTCCTTCGGGCTGGGCGCTGGGCGGTGGGGATGGATTCAATCGGTATGAAAAGGAGGTCACGGACACCGTCTCGATCACCGTTTCGGGTCCGTACGCGGATGCAATCAGCACCGATGCTCGTTCTGAGAGCGGCGCCGCGGCGCTGGACGCCTCATCATGTGGTTGGCAGTCGGGTCAGGTGACGTGCCCGCCGGTGCCAACGGAGAGTGTGAAGGCCGACGTCGGCGGCAGCAGCCCGATGTCAGAAAGTCCGGTCGATCTCGCCAGTGGGAACAAGCAGGAGTCAGCGACCGATCTGGTCGTTCCGATCACCGGCGATGACTTCGTCATTTCTCGGGTCTACAACAGTGATCCGAACTACACCGCGCCCGCATTGCTGGGCAACAAGTGGACGATGTCGTGCTTCGCGTTTGCTCAGGAGGCCAGCGGCACACTGACTGCAGGCGGCATGGCCCGAGGCTCGGTCGACATCGACGTTTCCGGGACCGGGCCTGAGTACCCGCTTCCGGGAAGCACGAGCCAGTATGCCGTCAAGACGGTCATCGAAGTGCCTGGCGTTCACGGCACGCTGGATGTCCCGGTGTGGCAGATCGTCGAGCCCGGAGTGCGCGAATGGAACTTCTACCGAGAGAACGACTCGGGCGAGATGACCGGCGACTACTACAGCGTGGTGAGCGAACGGGTTGGTCTCCTGCTCGAGTCCCGAGATCCCTACGGGAACAAGCAGACCTACTACTACACGATCTTTGGCGCTACGAACGGCAACGCCCGATTGGTCCAAGTTCGGCTGAATCGCCCGGACGCACCGCCGACCTCGGTCGAGGATGCGCGTCACGAAGCGGATGTGCGGTTCATCTGGGACACGACATCGGGGCGTCTGACCAACATCGAAGTCTGCCGGCCGCTGTACAACGGCTTCGTGGTTCAGGAGGTGGTGACGCAGCGGGCGGAGTACACCTACTTTGATGGAGGTACTAACCACGACGAAAACGTCGGAGGCTCCGGCGATCTGGTTCAGGTCATGACGGAGTTTCGGGTCGATCCGGGGTCGGGTGAGACCGCGGCGACTTGGCGCGAGGTCTTCACGCAGTATCGCTATCACAACGAAACCACAGACACGGCGAGTGAATACGACTTCGTGGGGGACGATGGCCAACTGAAGATGCTAATCCGGGGAGAGCAGATCGAGTACTACGCCGAGGAACAGGATGAGGATAGTCTGCAAGCCGCGGCGGGCGCCTTGCTCAACTCATCGGACAGTGTGGTCGAAGAATACGCGTCGAAGATGGTCGAGGAGTACGACGATACCACGGGGCAGGTCAAGATCCAGTGGGTTTTGTCGGCTTGTGGCTGCGCTGGCGGTGGGACTCAGGGCGTGCGACTGAGCTACGACTATTTTGATCACGACGACCCCGCCGATGGGACCGACACCATCAAGGTAATCGAGGAAGTCCGTGACGGCTCGGTAAGTCAGCTTGATCCGTACCGAACGACCTACTACGAGATGTACACACCCACGTCGTCGGGTGTTCCATTCCTTCGCTCTCGAGCAATTGTCGACGATGCCAATGCAACTGGAACCTGGATAACGTTCTTCGACCACGATAGCTCGGGCAACCTCACCGCTGTCTATACGCCTGCGGCCTTGGATGCGGGCGAGTACGCGGCGGGTACGAACAACGACTCTCCCGAGTACGGGGTCGGCAATGACGAGGACGACGACCCTGTCAGCCCGTTCTTGGAGGACTCGGGATTGATTCGAGTGTACGAGTACACCTCGGACAACCGTCGGTCCAAGATCTCCGTTAGAGACGGCGGTTTGGGAAGCGACGTTCTTGTCTCGGAGACAATCTACGGAGACGCCGACACTACCGACGATGACCGAGCATACCTGCCCAATGAGGTGCGGCGATATCGCACTGATTCGAGTTCGCCCACCGCGGCCGAGATCGAAGTGGTCACGTTTGAGTACGGGTTCCACACGACCGGCGGCCACGATGTCGCGTACGTGAAGCGGAGCGAGGAGGCTGAGGCGAGTGGCGAACTTGGTCCGGGAGGCACGTACTCCAGCTACGAACTGTTCGACACGTTTGGTAATGGCTATTGCTCGATCGCCGCGGATGGCAGCATCGACTATCGGCAGTTCGACACGTACAGCCGCTCGGCGGATCAGCCGTCAGGTGGTGTGATCTCGCGCACCGGGCAGGTCGTTCAGGTCATCGGCAACGCCGATCCTTCGGCCGTTCCAAGTGTTCCCGGAATCACCATGTCCAATTTCGGGCGATTCAACGAGTCGCAGTTGTCGACTCAGGGGGGATCGCTGACGACCTTGGTCGTTCGAGACCCTCTGGGCCGGGTCAAGGAAGTGGTTTCTCCGAGTGGTTTGAGTACGCGATTTCGAACCGAGATCCGCGGCAGTTGTCCGGGCCGGCCGAATCACGAGGAATACCTGGCGACGGTCGTGCTGCCCGTTCAGTTCGACACCGACGAGCACGACGGCCCCGCCGTTGTTCAGTGGTTCAATGCTGACGGCGATCTGATCGCGGAAGTGCACTATCCGCCAAGTGCGGCGTACACGCTTGCCAGCGAAACGGCGTTCGCCTCGTACCCGATCTTCGTCGAGGATTACAGCTTCGGTGCGGCGGTCTTCCAGGTGGAGATTGAACACGACGTCGCGGGTCTGGTCGAACACACTCGGCGCTACCACGACGTCGGTTCGAGCGCGTACTACGAGGACACGTACACCTACGACCAACTCGGCCGGCTTGAGACAGCTGAGAACGACGAGGGGACGATCGTCCGGTACGGCTACGACGTCCTCCACCGAGTGATCCAGAAGGAGATCGGGACCGATACCGATCCGAGCACCGGCGACATGGAGGTTGTGCTCGATGTCTACTTCGACGGCTCGGCTTCGGCCCAGGGAATCGGAAATGGCAATGTCACCCGTGTCGTAGAGCATGTCGATGCCGGGAACCGGATCACCGACTACGAGTACGACTTCCGTGACCGCCTGATCATCATCGATAATCCTGAGCAGCCTGATGTGCTCATGGCGTATGACAACCTGAGTCGCGTCACCCAAACGGGCGTGTTCAGCGTACTCCCCACGGCGTCCCACGACTTCAACAGTTCTGATTCCACGCGATACGTCTATACCGAGACGGCCTTCAGTCAGCGAGGCCTGCCGTATTCAACCCGGCGGTCGATTGACCCGGCCGCGGCGACTCACGAGTTCCTTGAGACCCGCCATTGGTTCGACGAGGTGGGGCGTATCGTCGGCACCTGGGCGCCGAACAGCCCCGTCATGAAAACGCAGTATGACGGTCTGGGACGGCCGACGATCGAGTACGTCACCGATGGCGGCGATGCGAGCGACGCCACATACTCCGACTTCTACAGCAGCCCGACGACGGTCGTCTCGAACGATGTGGTGCTCGAGCAGCAGGAGTATCGCTATGTCCTCGGCGACGATGAGCCGACGACTCAGGCGGGCTTGATGGACCTCGTGACGACGCGTCTGCGAACGCATGACGCGTCCGGGACGGCCCTGGGCGCCTTGTCGCCAACGACCAGCCCGCTCGCAGTGAGCACCTACTCGGGCCGGTACTTCGATGGCGCTGACCGAGTCACTCGAATGATCGAGTTCGGGACGAACACCACGGGCTTTGTGGCCGCGAACAGCGTTCCAACCAACTTTGACCTCGATTGGGATTCGTCGGGCGATCAACTGGTCACAGAAATCGTCTACGGCGATCGCGGCCTCGTCGAGACAGTCGTCACGCCGGGCGGAGGCTCCGCCGGCACCGCTGCTCAGGTCATCAAGCGGTTGTACGACGATCTCTACCGTCAAATCGCGACGATCGAGAACTACGAGGACGCGGTTCTTGCCAAGCACAGCACGGAGCCGAGGTGGAGTGTCACCTCTGGTCTGGACGTGAACGAGCCCGATACGGATCGGGTGATCAGCACGTACCTGAACAGTGCTGGCCAAGTCACCGCCCATACGGTTCACCTGCCGGACGGAACGGCGAGCGAGTTCGTCCAGAACACAACGTACATCTACACGAGCAACAAGGGCGCGAGTTCCGGGCAGTCGGAGATTGCGTCGAACAACCTGCTCACCGAGATCCGGTTCCCGGACGAGACGACCGGCGCGTCATCCTCGGCGGCGGCCTACACCAAGAAGATGGCGTACAACACGCTGGGCGAACTGGTCTTCATGGAGGACCAGAACCAGACCGAGCACAAGTACCATCGGGACGACCTCGGGAGAATCACGCTTGACGAGGTGCTGGACGCGCCTAACGTCGATGACGCGATCGAGGGCATTGAGACGGAGTACACCGCTTTTGGGACAATCGACTCGGTCAGTTCGCTGAGCGATGTCTCCATGGGGACGATCGCCAACGAGGTCGCCTTCACCTATACCGGCCTCCTCCAGATCGAGACCTTTGCCCAATCGCATAGCGGCGCCGTGGATTCTTCGACGCCCATCATTCGCTACGTTTACGAGGAAGAGGTTCCGGGCGCGTCAACTCCGGTCGGCAACTACAGCCGAGCCTACGAACTCGAGTATCCGCACGTCACGACGGCCGGCTTTACGCTTGAGATCAAGCGGTCGGGCTTGAACTCGTTGATCAGCCGCATCGGCGGGCTGGACGAGAGCGACGTTGCGGGAACTCCGCCGAGTATCGTGGAGTACGAGTACCTGGGGCTAGGTCAGCCGGTAACGGTCGACTACATGACGCCGGGCGTCGTCTTGGACCGATTTCGGGCATTCGACGGTGACGATACACCTGGGACGTATCCCGGATGGGACCGATTCGGCCGCCTCATCAACCAAATGTGGGTCGATGTGACATTCGGCCCCGGCGGGACAGCGGGCATCCCGAACGGGCCTCCCATTGTCCACAGCGAGTATTCGTACGACAAGGACACCAATCGAACGGCCGACTACAACGTGCTGCCCGGGACGCAGTGGGACAACGGTCGTGAGTATTCGTATGACAGTCTCGACCGACTGGAGGGCGCACAGTTCGGCGTCGGCGACGCCAGCTCTTTCAGCGGGACTTCGAGCCCCGAATGGGCCTGGGACCTCGACATGGCGAACCGCTGGGCGGGCGTCAGTCTCGACATCGACAATGACGGGTCGTACACCGGCGCCGGTGAGTTCGACCAGTCGCCGACCCACAACGAGGCCAACGAGCTGACGGATCGAGGCGGCCTCGCCTTCGCGTACGACGCCGCCGGCAATCTGACGGACGAGGAGACCTCAACCGGGGGCAGCGAGTTCCTGTACGTCCACGATGCGTGGAACCGTCTCGTCTCCATCGAGGGCGTTCCGTCAGGCGGCTCGAGCAATGGCAACATTGCGGAGTATGAGTACAACGGGCTCCATCACCGCATCCTCGTCCGCTCCGATGTGTCACTCCCATTGACGGGGCCGGTCGACGAGGCGCGTCAGCTGTTCTATTCGCCGGATTGGCAGCTTATCGAAGAGCGGATCGACGACACCTATACGGGCACATTCGCTGCGGATCGCATCATCCAAACGGTCTGGGGTGTCATCGGGATCGACAATGCACTCGTCCGCCGGTTGGACGACGATGTCGATGGCACGATCGAAGAACGCCACTGGCTTCTGTGTGACGCCATTGGGTCGGTTGTCGCGGTCGTTGACAGCAACGCCCGTGTTCTTGAGCGAGTGGTCTACTCACCATACGGTGAGGCAAGGCACCACCAGGGCCACGATGTCGATGGTGATGGCGATGTCGACACGGCCGACACCGCGATCATCACGGCAATTTCCCTTTCTGCGGCTCCCTCAATTGGCGGGGCGAACTACCGCGCCGAGGCTGACATCAACCGGGACGGTGTCGTTGACTCGAACGACTCAGTCGGGCCGAATGCGCGAGCCTTGGCCGATGGCTTGATCAGCGACATCGACAACGTGGTGGGGTTTGCTGGGTACTTGTTCAACAGTCCCGGGCAGCAGTACACCGTGCGATATCGTCACTACTTGCCGCGCCATGGGCGGTGGGTTGAACGTGATCCGCTGGGCTTTATCGATGGAGGCAATGTCTATCAATACTCCGCTTCCTCACCAGTTGACCTTGTCGACTCTTTCGGTCTTTTTTGGGGAAAGAACACAGACTACGACCCCATCTTGTTTGCGCAGCAGCAGCGGGATTTCGCGCTGCGAGCGCAATGGAAGGCTGGCGTAATCAACGACAAGCAATACAGCGCTTTGTTGAGGGTTTCTGGTCACCATCACCGCGGCGAGATCTATGCAGCGCTTGCCCACAAGTACGGCGAAGAAGTGGGTCGGTGGAGAGGGGTGAAGAACATCGGCCTCGGTGGCGTTGAGATGGCTGGCGGCGCTTTCTCGAGCCCGTTTCTTGGGGGAGTCGGGGGCCTCGTGCTGATTGTGCATGGGGCTGACACCGCGTTCTCCGGCATTCGTTCGCTCATTGACGGAGCTGAGCACCGGACGTTTACCGCAACGTGCGTCACGGACGTTACGGGAAGTGAAGCGGTCGGGGATTGGGCTGACATTGCCCTAAGTACGATCGACTTGCCCGTGGCGATCTGGCGGCTAGCAACACGAGAGGCTGGTGAGCATGTCTTGCGAGCAGCAATGCGGAATCGAGCTTCCGCCGGCAGTTGTTCGTCCGGCGGTCGTGGTATCCCCGGCGTCCCCCTGGCGAGGCATGCCCGCACCGGCGATGAGTTCCTTGCGGGCGATGAGTTTCTCCGTGCGACCGATATGGTGCCGAACGCTTGGATTGAGCGAGCCAACCGGAAGGGAGTGGGCCGCCGCTGGCAGGATCCATCTGATGTTGGCAATAACATCCGAATTGACATGGGCATTCCGAACTCGCCCTGGCCATCTCAGCGCGTGGATCACGTTGTTGTGAGTAGCCGTGGGAAGCTCATCGGGCGTGATGGCCAGCCCTTGTCGGGGGCTCTCTCGGACAACGCGGTCCAGGCTCACATTCCTTTATCTGAATATGTGAACTGGAGTTCATGGAATGCTCCTTGATAGCGACTACTCAGGACTACGTCGCGAGCTGATCATCACGCTGGTAGCCCTCTCGGACGACGCATGGCAGCGATCGCTCTGGTTGGAGCGACGTTCCTACCGAGGATTTCGTCATCATGATTTTGACCAGTGTGTGCACCTGTTGTTCGACGACACGAGATTGTCGGACACCCCACTGGTGTATGTCGGGAAGCTGTTCCGTTCAGCGGACGAAGCTCGCGCTATCGCAAACGTGGTAGAACGAATCGAAGATATCTTTGGGCGTCACGGGACAGAGATGAGTGACGCAGAGTACATGGGGCTTCCAGAGTGGCCCGCCATACAGAGGTCGGCACGTGAGGCCTTGGCGATCATGGGAGTTCGTGGTGATAGTCTCACCTCGGACTCCGGCAACAAGCCTGACTGAAATTTGCTCGCGGTGCTAGCAGGCCGCTAAGCGATTCCGCGGGAGCATGGAGATTCCGGGCCCGTGGGGTGGGTGCGTGGTGATGGGATCGGTTTCAGAGTGCGGCGCTGTCGGGCGCCGCGGTTGGGAGTGCGGTGGGCTTCGGGCCGCTCATGCGGGCCGGGTCAGTGAGGTCATTCGGAGCAGGTTCCACGCCGCCGCGGTCATTCGCACGTCGTCTTCGATTCGGGGATGTCCGATGAACCGAGTCCGCCGCTGACCACCCGTCTGTTTGAACCAGCCGATCACCGGCTCGATCATCCGACGCAGACGCTGGCTCGTTCGGTATCGCCGGGAACGCTGGCGCCCGCTCTTGTTCGGGCGCGGGACGGAGCGGCCGTCCCGGTGTAGAGAGCGCGCACCTACCGCGCTGCCCGGATCTCACGTCCTCACGCGGCCTTCCTGTAGTAATGCTTGAGCAGCCCGCCCAACCGCTCATGGCAGCAGATCTCGCCCTGGGTGGGTATCGGCCCGTTCCGGATCGGCGGCAGACACCCGCGACTCGAGTGCGGCCGACACCGGTTGTAGAACCCGACATACTCGTTCACCAGATAGTCGAGATGCCGCTGCCCGAAGATCACGAAGTGGTTCAGGCACTCCTGCTTGAGCGACTGAATCGCCCGCTCGGCGAACGCGTTCAGGTTCGGCGAACACCGCGGCAGGATCAGCGACTTCGACCCCGGCTCCGACTCGATGATGTGGTCCCAGCAGTCATGGAACTTCCGGTCCCGGTCCCGGAGAACGTGCGTGGCGGGCTGGTTCGACTCCGCCCGGTCCATGCTGAAGTTCCGCGCCTGCTGGGCTACCCATCGCTGCACCGGATGCATCGTGGACGGCGTCACGATGATCCGCCGCGAGGCCACGTGGATAAAGAGGATCATGTAGAACTGCTTGATCCCGCGCGGCGTGATCGCGTTCACACAGAAGAAGTCGCACGCCCACAACGTCTTGGCGTGCATCGCCAGGAACTGATTCCAGTGCCCCTCGCCCCGCGTCGGGTCCGGCGACAGCCCCGCCTGCTTCAGGATGTTGGTGATCGTGCTCCGCGAAAGCTCGATCCCGAGCTTCGCGAGTTCGCCTTGGATCCTGGTATAGCCCAGCCCGGTCTCCTTCGAGATCTTCACGACCAGATCCCGCACGTGCTGCGGCGTCTTGGGCCGACCGATCTTCGGCCCTCGCTCGTCGTACTCTCGTGGATACTTCGCCCCCTTGTACTTCCGCACCCATCGTGCGAACGTATTGGGATGCACGACCGAGATCAGCTCCCTCAGCACCGACCAGCGCAGCTTGCGGCCCAGCGCCAGCAGGCGCATGCGCTCGATATGGCTGAGCGTGACGGTCTTGGGAAGCTTGCCGCGGAGAATCCGGTTCTCGGCCTTGAGGAACTGGATCTGCGCCACCAGCTGCTGATCAGCGCTGGTCGCAAGCAGACGAAGCAGCGGATCGAAGTACCTGGGCATGAACGGACGGTAGTGCGTTCCTGGCCTGCAATTGCGGGAAGCACAGTTTTTGTACCCCGCCAGGGGACATCCGGTGGACGATTCAGGCGTGATCGGCCCGCCGGCGAGCGCGCCCCCGATCCGCCGCCGGCTCCGAAGCGGCCAGCCGACCCGCGTCCAGATTCGGGCGCACGGTCCGGGGCGCCGGCGTCGAGTAAGCGCTAGAAGCGCTTGTGCAAAGTGAATTACGTGAAACCGTAAGTATCGACGAAAGCGGTACTTGCGAACTGGTGCCGGAGTGTTGCCAACGTGAATGTCGTCGGTTCGAATCCGATCACCCGCTTTTTAAGAAGCCCCGCAAGTGCCTGAAAACAAGGCGTTTGCGGGGCTTCTTTGCTTTTGCACTACGTCCCCTTCGGACGAGCTTTCGCCCTATGTAGTGCAGGGTTGCCCGGATTTGTAGTGCGTGAATCTGGCGTTGGCCGAGTGCGGTGAGGGTCAAACCGCGAGCAGTGGCCAAAAAACTAGAGTGATTGCCGACCGCTCAGCGAGCCTTCATCTGAGTACTGGGCCTCGCGGTCAAATATGAACAGAACCAACTCCGCCTTCGACTCTGCGGCGATGTCGATTGTCTGGCCATCCGGGCATGCAGCGCTGTCGCCCTCCGAGCATCGGTAATCGCCGAGTACAACCTCACCGGAGAACACATAGAGCCACCATCCCCAGCCATCAGGAGCCGAGGCATCCAGTCGGCTCCCTTGTTCCAGCGAAGCATCGAAGAGGCCAATCTCGCTTCGAACGGTCGCCATGGCAACGGACTTCTCCGCGCCGACGAGTTTCCGCCATGCATTGGTGCTTTGGCGCTGCGACAACTCTGCGAACTGGATGCCTGGCTTGAGCCCGCGTTCCCGTGGGCGGACAAAGATCTGCAACATCTTGACGCCGGTGTCGCCGGGAATCGACTCTTCATGCGAGAAGCCGCTGCCCGCGTTCATCACCATCAGCCGTGTCGGCGTGATGGTCTCGGTGAGCCCTGCTGAGTCGCGGTGGACCATCTCGCCCGAGCGGAGATACGAGATGATCTCGTCGTCACGGTGCTCGTGCATCGGCACGAGCAGGCCCGGCAGCAAATCCGCGTGATCAATCGCGCCGATCGGCCCGAGCCCGGAGTCATCGCTCACGCCCCGGCCCGGGTACGAGCGCTGGATGCGGAATGGTCCACGTTCAAACGAGAGACGCTGGGCGGCGGGCTGGTAGATCATTCCTGTAGTCATCGGAAGTCCTCCATTGAAGCGCTCGGCAACACCGCTTTGACGAGAAGCCGCGTAGCGGGCAGCACTTGGGGGTTCAATCGCGGCCGCGTTCTTTGGACCGGGACAGGTGTCTTGTTTTTCGGCATGAATTGTCCGCACGGATGCTAAGCAACTTGCCGCCCTGGGCCCGCACGACGCTCGCGTGAAACACTAGAGCACAATGTTCTTCGCGGTGATCACAGCTCCGCCATTCTCCATCTTCGGAAGGACGAGTCGTCGGAAGCGGAGTCGTGACTGGCTCGCCTACCTGACCCTGGGGTCGGCTGTGGCGATGAGCGAGAGGTTGGTCCTCGTGCGCACCGTAGCCAATCGCTCCTCAAGACTCTTCTGGGCAGCGTCGCTGCTGGCTCACCAGGCAATACCCGTTCAGAACCCTATCGCCACAGGCCCGGGGCTCTCTCGGAAAGCCCATCGCGAAAATCTCGTCGCGCAAACTTGTCAGGTGCCATACTGTTTGGTACCATACTAATCCTGCCCGCCCCTGCATCGTGCCGCTGGCTTGTTCTAGAAAGGAATCGCCATGAAGAAACCCTCGACGATCGTCTACCAGGCCAGCGCCACGGTCACTGGCGGACGAGAAGGATCGGCCAAGTCCGACGACGGACGGCTGGCGGTCTCGCTCTCTACGCCGAAGGGGCTCGGGGGCAATGACGGGCCCGGCACGAATCCTGAGCAGCTCTTTGCCGCTGGTTATGCGGCGTGTTTCATGGGGGCGACAAGGTTCGTTGCGGGTAACGCGGGTATCGCCCTGCCCGACGACTTCTCCATCACGAGCAATGTGGGCATCGGGCCAACGGATGGAGGCTTCGCCATCGATGTCGAGCTCCTCATTTCGCTGCCCGGGATGGACAAGGACCAGGCAAGCCAACTGATCGAGCAGTCGCACCAGGTCTGTCCATACTCGAACGCGACGCGAGGCAATATCGACGTGCGTTTGACACTCGCTGGTTAGCATTTCGGCGTGTCATAAGCACCCGTGCTCAAAGATACGTAGAGATCAGACTCAGTTCACAAGGGAAGTCGTACATGACACTTCACTCCAAAGACATCGCCGCGGTATCCGGGTTCGGGTCTGTGTCGGATGTTCCGCGGCTCCCAGATGGATTCGCAGACATCTTTCAAAGCTACCGGGTCAATGTCGGCGGCATACGGTTGCACACCGTCATCGGAGGCGAGGGCGATCCACTGCTCCTTCATTGCGGGTGGCCTCAGAGTTGGTATGCATGGCGGTACCTCATGAAGCCGCTGAGTGAGCGATTCAGGGTCATCGCTGTTGACCCCAGAGGCCTGGGCATCTCTGACAAGCCGGTCGATGGATTCGATGTCAACACGCTCGCCGGTGACATGTTCAAGCTCATGGACGCCCTTGGTCACAGTCGGTTCGCGTTCGCCGGGCACGACATCGGTGTGATGGTTGGTTACGCCATGGCCTCAATGTGTCCGGAGCGTCTCGCCCGGATGGCGCTTGGCGAAGGCACGATTCCCGGTGCGTCGCCATCCCCTGAGTTGATCCCCGACAACCGCATGCTGAGCGACTTCCTCTGGCACTTCAACTTCAATCGTGCTCTGGAAGTCAACGAACGGCTGGTCGAGGGACGGGAGCACATCTACTTCGGCTACCAGTTCGAGTCAAAGGCTGGCTCCCCCGATGGCGTGCCGAAGTATGCTCGCGACTTTTACATCGAGTTGCTGCGAAGGGTCCCTGGGACACTGGCATCGAGCTTCAACTACTACCGCGCGATCGACCAGACGATCCCGCAAGTACGCGAGCATGCCGCCTCGAAGGTTGGTGTGCCCACCCTCGCGTTCTCGGGAGCGCTTGCGTGCGGCCCGATGGTCGAGAACGAGCAGCGCAATCTGGCCACCGATGTCGAGTCGTTGATCATCCCTGACTGCGGACACTTCCCCGCCGAAGAGCAGCCCGAGGCGCTGCTGATCGCTCTGCTCAATTTCTTTACCAGCCCAGCCGCCTGACTCGGAGATGCCTATGTCGCGTGAGAAGCTCCAGCCATCCCACATTCCAGACTATCAGCGGCTCCTAAGCCTCACCAAGAAGATCCCTGAACTCGAACCCGACGAGATCATGATGTACGAGCTTCTTCGAGCAATTGCTGGCGAGATGGTCGCTCAGCTCAAGGCGAGCCACGACCGGTTTGGGCTGTCTGAAGGACGCCTGCGTGTGCTTTCCATTCTGCTGGACCATGATGGTCCGACAACGCACACAGAGCTTGCGAAATCGTCGGGGGTGACGAAAGGCACGATCACGGGTCTCGTCGATGGCCTGGAGCGTGACGGGTATGTCTGTCGGAGCGCGTCTCTCAGCGACCGGCGCGTGAGCCACATCGAGATCACCAAAGAAGGCGAGCAGATGTTGCGGAAGTTCCTTCCGGGCCACATCCGGCGATTGTCCGAGCTTGTGGGGGTGATCAGCAAAGCAGACCAGAAGAAGCTGCTGAAGCTACTCCAGAAGCTCCGCGCGGGGCTCTTTGACATTGACCAAAATAAAGAAGGTGAGGATGCGGCATGAGAGTTTCAACGTCTGATCCGCTGCGCGTTGTACTGCTCCTGGCGGCAGGCACCCTCACTGGGTGTGCCTCGATCAGCGAGCCCCCCAGTGACCTCGCCGTTCGCCATGTCGGTGTGCCAGAGCGGTTCACGGAGTCTGGCGATGGAGTCGACGCTGAGCCGAGCCGTGTCGTCACGGGTTGGCTGACGTCGATGGGTGACCCCGTTCTTGAGGGCCTTGTCCTCGAGGCGTGGGACCACAATCCCGACCTATACATCGCCGCGGCTCGATTCGAGGAAGCCGCCGCCCGACTCCGTGTCGCGGGTTCGTTTCTGGTACCAACACTCGATGCGGCGGGTGGTGCGTCGTACACGGACTACGACGGCTCAACCGAAGAAGAGCTCTACTCCGTAGGAGCGGGTATTGCATGGGAGATCGACCTTTGGGGGCGCTTGCGGTCGGACCGGGCGGCGGCTCGCAGAGTCGCTGAGGCCACAGGGCTCGACTACGTTCAGGCCCGTCACTCACTGGCTGCGATGGTTGCGGAGGCGTACTACCTCATCGTGACCGCAAAGCAGCAGTTGGAGATTGACCGACTGTTGCTCGAAGCCGAGCAGTTCACCGAAGTGACTACGCGTCAACGAGTAGACGCGGGCCTCGGGACCAGCCTCGACAGCGACCTTGCGGTATCGAGCGTTCGGCTTGCGGAAGCGGCCGTGCAAGAAGACCTCGCCGCGCTGCGAGAGGCGCGCAGAGCGATGGAACTTCTCCTTGGCCGGTACCCGGCGGCAGAGGTAGAAGGCGCACCCGAGTTGCTGCCGACGATCGAGGAAGGTTCCTTGGCGATCGGAGTGCCGACGGAGCTTCTGGAGCGTCGGCCTGATGTCCGCAGCGCGGAGCTGCGTGTAGATGCGGCTTTCTTCGGCGTTGAGTCCGCGTCTGCGGCCCGGCTGCCGAGCCTCATTCTCCGTGCCGATGGGACACAGTTCTTTGACCCATCAGAACTGGTGTCTTCGATCGCAGCGGATATCACCGCGCCGATCTTCCAGGGCGGGCGATTGCGCGCCAGAGAAGAAGCCGCGAACGCTGTGCAGCGCCAGGCAATCGGCGAGTTTGCTTCGGTCGCGCTTCGGGCGTTCGGTGAGGTCGAGAGCGCGCTCTCCAACGAACAGTATCTGCGGGCGAGGGAAGCCAGCTTGGCATCCGCGAGCGAACGACTGATTCGTGCAAGCGATGCGGCGATCAGCCGCTACGACCAGGGTTTGCTGACGATTCTCGACCTCCAGCAGGTGCGCCGTTCTGACTATTCGACACGATCACAGCTCCTCGGCGTTCGATTCGAGCAGATCCGCCAACGGCTGAATCTCTACCTTGCGCTCGGCGGCCCGGTGCTGGCAGGGGAAGAGGACCGTCAGGCAGAAGCGGAGCAGGAGTCCCTGCTCAATGAGCGTCCGAATGACCCTGCTGATGCGTCCATCAGCGGCGACCTTCGCGTCGGTAACAGAGACAAAGAAACGGAAACGAGCCAGGAGAACACCAATGACAACTGAACCGACGCAACACGAGCGCCCGGACAGTGCCGCCCCCGCGACTGAGCGCGAATCGCGAGCATGGCATCACATCGTATGGAAGGGATTGATTGGGCTGACGACCGTCATGGTTCTCTTCGCGGCCGCGTGGTATCTGACGCGCGAGGACCATGCCCCGGCGGCTCATCAGGCCGAGCTCGGTGGGCACGCGCTCCCGGTGAAGGCACTCGTGGTTACACCCCAGGATGTGCCCATGATGGCACAGTACCTCGCGCAAACCGAGGCGTCGGAGTCCGTCACGCTCCGAGCACGCGTCAACGGGTTTCTCATCGAGCGTGGATTCGAAGACGGCGACGAGGTCGAGAAGGACCAGGTCTTGTTCCGCATCGACCCCAAGCCTTTCGAGGTGGCGTTGAGACGAGCAGAGGCCGGGCTCAGCGCGGCTCAAGCGCAGCTTGTCCGTGCCGAACAGCAGGTGCGCCGATTCGGTGATCTGGCGGAACTCCAGCAAGCGGCGGCCAATGAGTTGGAGCAGGCTCAAGAGTCACAGCGGATCGCAGCGGCGTCCGTGGAGACACAGAAGGCGCTTATCGAACAAGCCAAGCTCGACCTCGGGTATGCAACCGTACGCTCACCGATCTCGGGTGTGATCGGCGCGCGTCTTCAGGACACAGGCAGCTATGTGGGGCCAGCAGCCGAGGTGCACCTCGCGACTGTGCGCAACGTCGACCCGCTGTATGTCCGCTATAGCGTGAGCGAACAGGACCTTCTCCGTTGGCAGCGGATGACGGCAGAGGGTCTCGTGAACGAGGTCGCGGTTGAGGACTTGGGGGTTGAGATTGTCCTCCCGGACGGCCGCGTGCATCCCCATCCAGGGCACATCGATTATGTCGATGTTGAGGTCGACCCCTCTACTGGAACGGCCGTCGTCAGGGCGACCGTTCCGAATCCAGACCACACTCTTCGTCCTGGCCAGTTCGTGCATGCACGCATCAGTGGTCTCTCACGACTCAATGCGATTGTGGTGCCGCAGGCTGCGGTGCTTCATTCCCCCAACGGCACAGTCGTCTATGTAGTCGATGAAGCGGGCACGGCCCAGATACGGCCTGTCGAACTCGGCGAATGGGCCGGGAGTGACTGGGTCGTCGAATCCGGGCTCCGTGCTGGTGACCGCGTCATCGTCGATCACCTGATGCAGGTGCGCCCGGGGGCTCCGGTGGAAACGAGCATCGAAGCCCAGAGTGTCGAGTCCTCACCGCCGGTCGAGTCGAGCGAAAACTAAATCAGGAGTTGCCATGTTCTCACGCTTTTTTATCGAGCGACCGGTCTTCTCAAGCGTGCTGTCGCTGCTCATCCTGCTCGCGGGTGGAGTCGCGATCTTCGTGCTGCCGATTGACCGGTACCCGGAGATCACGCCTCCGACAATCCAGATCAGCGCTACCTATCCCGGGGCGGATGCCGAAACGGTCGCGACCTCCGTCGCCGCACCGATCGAGCAGCAGCTCTCCGGCATCGAGAATCTGATCTACTTCAGTTCGACGAGCGCCAACAACGGCTCGGTGTCCATCACCGCGACGTTCGAGATCGGAACGGACCAGGACATCGCCGCGGTCGATGTGCAGAACCGCCTGAGTGTCGCCGAGCCACAGCTCCCTTCCGAGGTGGTCCGCAACGGGATCACCGTCACGAAGAGCTCCGCGAACATCCTCGCGGTCACAACGCTCCAGGCCGGAGAAGGCACGGGATATGACGACATCTATCTGAGCAACTACGCCACGATCAACCTGCTCGACCGCATCAAGCGGGTCGAAGGCGTAGGGAACGCAGAAGTCTTCGGCTCCAAGGACTACGCGATGCGGATCTGGCTCGACCCCGACAAGCTCGCGGTGAAGAACCTCACCGTCAGCGACGCGGTCGCCGCAATCCGAGAGCAGAACGCGAACTTTCCCGCCGGGACGATCGGCCAGCGGCCCAACGCCGGACAGGTCGAACTGACCGTCCCGGTGCTGACGCGCGGTCGGATGAGCGAGGTCGAGGACTACGAGAACATCATCCTGGTGGCTCGGGAGGACGGCACAATCGTCCGCCTCATGGATGTGGCTCGAATCGAGATGGGCAGCCGGAGCTACGAGCTCTTCGGGCGAGCCAACGGACGTTCGACGACGCTCTTGTTGGTCTACCTCCAGACAGGCGCCAACGCGCTGGAGACGATGGAGGGTGTTCGCGCCGAGTTCGAGGCGGCGTCAGAGAGCTTCCCGCAGGGTGTCGAATATTCGATCCCGTACGACACCACGGAGTTCATCAGCGCCTCGATGGAGGAGGTCGTCCACACGCTGCTGGAAGCGGTCCTTCTCGTGCTGCTTGTGGTCTTCATGTTCCTCCAGAGCTGGCGTGCAACGCTGATCCCATTGCTTGCTGTCCCGGTGGCAATCATCGGCACATTCGCAGGCATGCTCCTCCTGGGATTCAGCATCAACACGCTGACGCTCTTCGGACTCGTGCTCGCGATCGGTATTGTCGTCGATGATGCCATCGTCGTGGTTGAGAACGTCGAGCGCATTATGGAAGAAGACGACCTATCCCCGCGAGAAGCAACCATCGAAGCGATGCGCCAGGTCAGCGGCGCTCTGATTGCGATTGTCCTCGTGCTCTCCGCCGTGTTTGTCCCGGTCGCATTTCTCGGAGGCATGACCGGCCAGCTCTACAAGCAGTTTGCGGTGACGATCGCTGTCTCAGTGGCGATCAGCGGGCTCGTGGCCCTGACCCTCTCACCCGCGCTGTGTGCGATCTTGCTCAAGCCGCACACGGGCAAGAAGAAGTTCATCCTGTTCCGCTGGTTTAACTCGTTCTTCGACGGCATCACGAACGGCTATGTTCGCGGGGTTGCGGTCGCTTCGCGGTACCTGCTCTTCACAATCGCTGTGTTCGGCGTGCTGATCTTTGCTCTGTGGCGCGTGCAGGAGCGTGTGCCGGGCGGCTTCCTCCCGGACGAGGACCAGGGCTACATCATCTCCGCGGTCGTCATGCCCGACGGCGCGTCGCTCGAACGCACCGATGCGCTGGTGCGCCGTGCGGAGGAGTTCTACCTGAACCATCCGGCGGTTGAGAACGTGACCATGCTCGGCGGCCTCGACATCATCGCCGGGCGTGTCAACACGACCAGCGCTGCGACCATGTTCGTCACGCTCAAGCCCTTCGAGGAACGCAAGGATCCATCGCTGAGCGGGCAGGCGCTCGTTCGCGATGTCATGGCGAATCTTGCCGGTTCGGCCGAGGGGCTTGTTGTTGCGTTCAACCCGCCCTCGATTCAGGGGCTCGGCATCACCGCGGGCTTCGAGATGCAGCTCCAGCAACGAGGCGGCGGAACAATCAACGAGCTCGCAGACTCGACCAACGCCCTGCTTGGGGCGGCGGGACAAGACCCTGAACTCACGGGATTGCGCAGTGCTGTTCGCGTCAGCGTGCCGCAGTTGTATGCGGAACTCAACCGCGAAAAGACCAAAATGATGGGCGTCGAGATCGGGGAGGTCTTCGAGAGCCTCCAGGCGTACTTCGGCGCGCTCTATGTCAACGACTTCTCGAAGTTCGGGCGGGTTTGGCGCGTGCAGGCGCAGGCCGAGCCAGGTTTCCGCGACGACCCAGGTGACATCGGCAGGGTCTATGTCCGAAACGACCAGGGTGGGATGGTCCCGCTTTCGGGCGTCGTCGACTCACGCTTCCGCACCGGTCCGAACGTAGTGACCCGTTTCAACGGGTTCCCTTCCGTTCAGATCAATGGCTCTCCGGCCCCCGGCGTCAGCAGCGGCGAAGCGATCGACAGAATCGCAACGCTCGCCAACGAGACCCTTCCGGCGGGGTACGGCTACGAGTGGAGCGGCGAGACCTATCAGGCTCTCAAGGCGGGCAACCAGGCCCCGATCGTGCTCGCATTCGGCTTGGTCGTGGTGTTCCTTGTTCTGGCTGCACAGTACGAGCGGTGGTCGCTGCCGATCGTCGTGCTGCTCGCGGTGCCGATCGCGGTGCTCGGGGCATATGTCGCCGTCATGATGCGCGGGCTTGTGCAGGACATCTACTTCCAGATCGGCTTGCTGACGCTTGTTGGCCTTTCCGCGAAGAACGCGATCCTCATTGTCGAGTTCTGCGTGGACCAGGTGCGTCTGGGCAAGCGTCCGATGGAGGCGGCGCTCGAAGCGGCGCGACTGCGTTTCCGCCCAATCGTCATGACCTCGATGGCATTCATCCTGGGCGTTGTGCCTCTGGCGATCAGTTCGGGTGCCGGTGCGGCGGCTCGCCACAGCATCGGCACCGGCGTCATCGGCGGGATGCTGGCGTCCACCTTCGTCGGGGTCTTCTTCGTACCGGCGTTCTTTGTGCTCATCCGTCGCGCACCCAAGCCCAAGGCGGCGGATAGATAGGCGCTTCTCCGTGAGAGCATTTGCCATGTGTGCCGCTGAGAATCCCAGATAAGGCCTCGTCGTGACCAGCACAGAGACAGTGAGAACAACAGGCGAACGGCCTCGAATCCTGATTATCGGTGGAGGCTTTGCCGGGCTGGAAGTGGCAAAGGGCCTCAAAGGCATCGATGCTGAAGTTGCGCTGCTCGACAGAAAGAACCACCATGTCTTTCAGCCGCTCCTGTATCAGGTCGCAACGGCATCACTCTCGCCCGCAAGTGTCAGCGCGCCGATCAGGTCAGCGCTCGGCAGAAACTCGAAGTGTCAAGTCGTCCTATCCAATGTGACGGGGATCGATGTCGAGCGGAAGCGCATCATGGTTGAGGAAGGCAGCGTACCGTACGACTACCTGGTGCTGGCGGTCGGCGCACGGCACGATTACTTCGGCAACGACGGGTGGGAAGCGATCGCACCGGGTCTCAAGACAATCGAGGATGCGACTGAAATCCGTCGCCGGATGCTCCTCGCCTTTGAATCAGCCGAGCACGAAGCTGACGAAGAAGCGAGAAGAGCAGCTCTCACATTTGCGGTTATCGGCGGCGGCCCAACGGGCGTTGAACTCGCCGGAGCGATCAAGTCAATCGCAAGCCGGACCCTGCCCAGGGAGTATCGCAATATCGATACGGCGACAGCGCGGGTGATCCTGTTTCAGGGTGGGCCTCGTGTTCTTGACGGTTTCCCCGAGTCTCTGTCGGCGCGGGCCAAGAAAGACCTTGAACGCCTCGGCGTAGAGGTCAATGTCAATACGCGGGTAACCGAACTTGATGCCAATGGTGTACGGGTCGGTTCGGAGTACATTCCCGCCAAAAACGTTTTCTGGGCCGCGGGAGTCAAGGCCAGTCCGCTTCTCCGATACCTGAACGCGGAAACCGACCGGACGGGTCGAGTGATTGTCAACCCGGACCTCTCGGTGACATCGCATCCCGAGATATTCGTCCTCGGCGATGCGGCGAGCTTCACACCCGAGGGACAAGAACGGGCTCTTCCCGGAGTGGCGCAGGTCGCAATCCAGATGGGGCGCTACGCCTCAAGAGTGATACGCGAAGAGATCAATTCGGGCTCATCAACGACGCGTCAGCGACCGTTCAAGTACTTCGACAAAGGCTCGATGGCGATCATCGGCAAGAACAAAGCGGTCGCATCGGTTGGCCGGTTCAAGATGGCCGGGATGATTGCCTGGATGCTCTGGGCTGTGGTGCACATCGCGTTCATCGTCGGGTTCCGCAATCGCTTTCGCGTTCTGCTGAACTGGGCTTGGTCATGGATCCTCGATACGCACGATGCCAGGCTGATCACCGGCGACTCGCGGCTCGGCGTTCGTCGTCCTCAAGGAGCGGGCTTTGAGCCCATTGGAAGCCGTGATGAGGTGTAGTGCCCGTAGTCTGTCATTCTCGACTCTAAATGCCGAGCTGGTATCCGGGAGTGTGCAGAGACGAGAATCACGCTGTGCCCGTGGCAAGTCGATGGCGCACGGGAACGGTGCAGCCGCCGTCTTAGTCATCCTGTGTACTCTTGCGTGTCTCTTGCCTGTGGGCGGCTGCGTATCGAACAGGCAGTTCAACACCGAACCGTCGCAGTACCTCTCCACACTTGAGTCACCGAGTGATGTACAGGTCGGCGTTGACCTGGCGGTGATCGAGTTTGACGAGTTCGGGATGTTCTGGGACCGGAACCAGCTCGAAGACGCGTTGAGCCGTATCGCGGAGCGAAACGCTGAATCGACGAAAGGCATCGGTGTTTTTCTGTATGTGCATGGCTGGCAGAACAACGCCGACCCAACTCGAACAGAGAATGACCTTGCCAGGTTTCGGTTGGCGCTTCAGCACCTCGCATCGGATTTCTCCCAGCGGGCCGACACGACGCCCGACCACATTGTCGGTGTCTATATCGGTTGGCGCGGAGCGACAACCCGCCTCCCGCTGATGAATCTCATGACCTTCTGGGACCGGCGGCGGGCCGCGGAACGGGTGGCGGGATCGAACCTGCGCGAGGCGTTCGGTCGAATCACATATGCCAGTAAAGAACACCCTGACTCGAAGGTGCTCATCACCGGGCACTCGATGGGTGGCATGATCATTGGGCTCACGCTCGGGCCGACGATCGAGACACTCTTGATGGCTCACGGAGAGCTCGGATTTCGCTCGCCCACCGATGGTGTGCACCTGCTCAATCCCGCATTGGACGCGATGGCGACCGTGCAACTGGTCGACCTTATGAAACGCCGTGGCGTTGTCGCAGAACTCCGTTATGCCGACGGTAGGGTCGAGCCAGCGCCAGGACCGGTATTGGTGTCGATCACATCCGAGGCCGACTGGGTGACCAAGGATGCGTACCGGCTTGGGCAGTGGGTTGACCGGCTATCAATCGACAAACGCCCGCTCAACATGGATGGATGGCCCAGTCAGTCGGAACTCGCTTCGCATGCGACGGGGCACTTGCCGTTTCTCGCCAGCCATCGCGCCTTCATCAGGGAAGGTGAAGTCGTCATCGAGCCAATCCCGGGAGCTTGGAACGACACGCCGTACTGGATTGTTTCAGTGTCGAGCGAGATCGGGAAAGACCACGGGGACATCGACAACGCCCGATTCAACGAGGTTCGCGAGCAGCTCCTCTTCAAGAACCGGATCTATGACACCCGCGTGCAGACCTGGTTGCGTACAACGCAATGACCAGATGCTTGGACCCTCTCATGCAGCGGCAACAGTTTCGTAGAGTGGATGCCTTGCATCATGGCTGGGCTCTTGAGGCAGTGGGGCGTTTGTCGACAAATCAACTGCGAGTCGCTCAAGCGTGGCCGAGCGCGTGCACTCTGCAAACACTGTTTGAGTAGCCCCGCAATACGTGCTACTGATAGCGTGACGGCACCCGCCGCCCTTCAGACTTGATTGTGCGTGTTGCGTGCCTCGGGTCGCCGTCCTTCGTCCTTTCACATCGCTGAATCGGGTCCAGAAGTCGCCCGCTGGTTTCGCTGCGTGGAGCACCGCTCGTCGCAGGGAAGCCGGTGGTGCACACACGGTTTCACTGAAGGTTCAGCATCACTCACACGCGAAAGGACACATCATGGGACAGATTCTCTCACGGGCTCACGACGAGCTCTTCCGGCGAACGGAGGACGAGTCGTTCGCCACCATGCAGGAGCTCTGGCAGCACTGCTACGACAGCCGCCAGAACACCGAGGTGCTCTGGCACCGACCGCAGGACATGGCCGCCGTGCCGTGGGAAGGACGGCTCGAACTCGCCGTCACGCCCGCTGACACGCGGCAGCTCAACAGTTGGTCGTTCGGACAGCTCTGCCAACTCTCCGGCGTCAGTCGCGACACCGTCAACCGACTCAGCCCGCAGACGGCGTCGAAGGTCTTCGAGGAGACCATGCCGCGGAGCGACAAGCCGCTTCAGGTCTACGCCGAAGGACAGCAGATCCGTTCGATCCACGGAGCCAGCTACACCCGGCTCCACAACGTGGACCTGCTCACGATGCTGCGGGAGTTCGCGACGGACTTCACGCCGCCGCAAGAGTCGGGAGCACCCGACACAAAGGGAGCCAACGGGCTCTACTGCGGGGAGCAGGACATGTTCTGCTTCCTCATCGACCCGACCGGATGGACGGAGATCAACGGCGAAGCGTTCGCTCCGGGATTTTTCGTCTGGAACAGCGAGGTCGGCAAGCGGTCCGTGGGAGTCCAGACGTTCTGGTTCCAGGCGGTCTGCCGGAATCACATCGTCTGGGACGCGATCGAGGTCGTCGAGTTCAGCCGCAAGCACACCGCGAACGTCCACGACTCGCTCGGGCAGATCCGCACGATCATCGAGCGTCTCGTCGAGAAGCGGGACGAACGGCGGGACGGCTTCGCCGCCGTCGTGAAGAAGGCCATGACGGAGCGGCTCGGAGACGACGCCGACGAGGTCATGAAGGTGCTCACCCGGCACGGTGTCACGCGACAGCTCGGCAAGGAGGCTCTTGAGCTCGCACGCGAGCAGGGAGCGTTCACGATCTTCGCCTTGGTAGATGCCCTCACCCGCATCGCGGGCCGGCTTCGCCACGCGGGTGACCGCTCGGAGGTTGACCAGAAGGCATCGTCGCTGCTCGCACTCGCGAAGTAGCGGCGGCCATCTGGTCGGAAGGATCTGTGCACCACCGGACCTTCCCTCCACCCACACGCCAGCTTCATCAGCCCAACCAGCCAATCGCGGCACCGCTCAAGCCTCGGGGAGCCCGTCCGCAGGCCCCGGCCAGCGGCTGCCCTATCGACCGTCGCCCTCTCGCTTCGCTCGGCTGGGCGAGCGACGGCCGACAGGGTCCCGAGCCGCAGGCCTTTAGAGGCAGGTCCATCGCAATTGAAGAAGCGCATCACCAGCAGCAGGCCCCACTGTCGAGTAGAATCCAGCAGTAACGAGCAGTGTCTTTGGGCTGACCCCTCGGAGTCGTGGATGCCAATGTCGTCTGAACCACAACAAGTGATGACGATCGATGAACTCGCGGAGTATCTCCAAATCGCGAAGTCCACGCTCTACAAACTCGCCCAGGAAGGAAAGGTCCCCGGGCAGAAAGTCGGAAAGCACTGGCGATTTCGCAAAGAAGCAATTGACCGATGGCTCGACGACCGTGAGGGAGCCTCGCAAGGAAGCACGACTCCATGAGCGGCGGCAAGACCACACTCGATCACTTTGAATCAGGGGCCACGCAAGATAACGGCAGGCAAACTGACGTGCCGTTGTATGGCCCTGGGAACCCGCATCCTCTCTCAACCCTCAGAGCAGAACTAGTTTGGGAGGGGAAGTACGACGAGTATGGCAATCGCCGAGAGGTTGATGCGGCCCAGTGGACAATGCCTCTCCAGAAGATTGAAACCGTAGATGAGCCAAGAACTCGGTCTGAGTCTGAGGGGACGCTCTTTGATCCCGCCAAGGCTCACCTCGATGACTTCAGGAACATGTTGGTCTGGGGGGACAATAGGCTTGTCCTCTCCAGCCTATGCAGCTCGCTTCGAGGCGAAGTGGATCTGATTTACATCGACCCCCCGTTCGATGTAGGTGCTGACTTCACAATGGACGTGGCAATCGGGGAAGCGTCGGAAACTGTTGCGAAAGACCAGTCAACACTAGAGATGGTCGCATACCGCGACATTTGGGGTCGTGGCACTGACTCCTATTTACACATGATGCACGAGAGACTCGTGCTTCTTCGAGACCTCCTAAAGCCAGGTGGCAGTATCTTTGTTCATTGCGACTGGCACATGAACTACATGCTTCGAGCGTTGCTCAATGAAGTGTTCGGCATTGAACGATTCGTGAACGAAATCGTCTGGTACTACTACAACAAGATGCAGGGCAACGTGAAGCGCTTTGCCGCAAACCACGATATGATTTTGTGGTACTCAAAGGGCGATCGGTTCAGCTTTGAACCCCAGAAAGAAGAGCGGGCTGAGCCCGTCCAGCAGCTCAAGCGAGTATGGGACAAGAAAAAGAAGAAGCTCGTCAATGCCAAGGGGCCAGATGGGAAGGTCATTTACATCGAGTCGACACATCGCACAGTAGATGATGTATGGCGTTTATCGATGCTTCAACCTGCCGACCGTTCAGAGAATCTTGGATATGCGACGCAAAAGCCCGAATCGCTAATTGAACGCATCATTTCCGCATCTTGTCCCGAGGGCGGTCTCGTTGCTGATTTCTTCTGCGGTAGTGGGACAACTGGTGCTGTTGCCGAGCGTCTGGGTCGTCGGTGGATCATGGCGGATCTCGGTCGCTTCGCGATCCACACGAGCCGCAAGCGTCTGATCGATGTGCAGCGGAAGCTGCATTCCGAGAGCCAGCCGTACCGGGCGTTCGACGTGTTCAATCTTGGGCGTTACGAGCGGCAGTGGTGGCAGAAGGAGCGGCTTGCCGGTGCCGACGACGAGCACCGCCGCGTGGTGCTGGAGTTCTACCGGGCCGAGCAGCTCGACAACGCACCGTCGCCGCTCATCCACGGTCGCAAGGGACCGGCTCTCTGCCACGTCGATGGCATCGACGGGCTGTTCACACGCGAGGAAGCCGCCGCGGTCGCGTCGGCGGTGAAGGAGGCGGGTGGCAAGGAGGTCGCCTGTCTCGCGTGGGAGTTCGAGATGGACCTCCGCATGGAGTGCGACCGCCTGGAAAGCGAGCTCGGCGTCAAGATCAAGCTCATCCAGATTCCTCGCGAGATCATGGAGAAGAACCGGAAGGAGCCGCCGCCGTTCCTTGAGGTGGCGACGCTGACCGCCGAGCCGGTCATCCGCACGGAGGGCAAAGAGAAGCTGGTCGACATCAAGCTGACGAGTTTCATCCCGTCGCTCGCGGAGGTGCCGACCAAGGAGCTGGAGGCGTTGCAGGAACGAGCGGTGAAGAGCGGCTTCGACTTCATCGACTTCTGGGCGGTGGACTTCATGCACGAGGCGGGCCAGCCCTTCGCTCACCACTGGCAGGACTACCGCACGCGGAAGGACCGTTCGCTGAAGACGGTGTCGGACCAGGGCTTCATCTACGACAAGCCAGGCACCTACACCGCGTGCGTCAAGGTCGTCGATATCTTCGGAAGCGATACGTCAATCACGGTGGAGGTGAAGATGTGACTACTGCATCGAACACAACGCAGTCTTCATCTGTGCTTCCGAACGACGGTGGCCCGGCTACATTTGGTCCGAACAATCCCCATCCACTCTCGACGCGAACCACGGAGCTGCTGTGGGAAGGGAAATACGACGAGTTCGGCAACCGTCGTGAAGTTGACATCGTTGGTTGTGCCATGCCACTTCAACGCATAGAGACGGTTGACGAGCCGAGGGCATCCGTCGAACGCGAGGGTGGCCTCTTCGACATTCGTTCTTCCCATGCGGATGACTTCCGGAACATGCTGTTGTGGGGCGACAACAAGCTCGTTACGGCATCGTTGCTCAAGGAATTGACTGGGAAGATTGACCTCATCTATCTCGACCCGCCGTTCACAGTCGAAGCCGACTTCACCCTTTCGGTACCCATCGGTGATGAAAACGAATCAGTAGGCAAGGAGCAGTCTGTCCTGGAGATGGTGGCGTTTCAAGACACATGGGGGAAGCGGTTCGATTCGTACCTCACGATGATGTTCGAGCGGCTGTGTTTGATGCGTGAGCTCCTCAGCGATTCCGGAAGCATCTACTTGCACTGCGACTGGAGGGTCAATGGGCTGCTCCACCAGATGCTGGACGAGGTGTTCGGACGTGAGTGCTTCCTAAACGAGGTTGTTTGGTTCTATGGGCTTGGCGGGAGCTCAAGTCGGTATTGGCCCCGGAAGCACGACTATCTGTTGTGGTACTCCAAGAAGCCTGATGGGCACTATTTTGAGGCCGACCGAATCGCGGCAACGAGTCAGCGAATGAAAGGGCAGTCAAAGAAGTGTCCCGACTACTGGGATATCCCATCGATCAACAACATGGCCGATGAGCGAAACGACTACGCGACGCAAAAGCCGGAGGCCTTGCTCGAACGTGTGATCAAGTCATCTTGTCCCGAGGGCGGTCTCGTTGCTGATTTCTTCTGCGGTAGTGGGACAACTGGTGCTGTTGCCGAGCGTCTGGGTCGTCGGTGGATCATGGCGGATCTCGGTCGCTTCGCGATCCACACGAGCCGCAAGCGTCTGATCGATGTGCAGCGGAAGCTGCATTCCGAGAGCCAGCCGTACCGGGCGTTCGACGTGTTCAATCTTGGGCGTTACGAGCGGCAGTGGTGGCAGAAGGAGCGGCTTGCCGGTGCCGACGACGAGCACCGCCGCGTGGTGCTGGAGTTCTACCGGGCCGAGCAGCTCGACAACGCACCGTCGCCGCTCATCCACGGTCGCAAGGGACCGGCTCTCTGCCACGTCGATGGCATCGACGGGCTGTTCACACGCGAGGAAGCCGCCGCGGTCGCGTCGGCGGTGAAGGAGGCGGGTGGCAAGGAGGTCGCCTGTCTCGCGTGGGAGTTCGAGATGGACCTCCGCATGGAGTGCGACCGCCTGGAAAGCGAGCTCGGCGTCAAGATCAAGCTCATCCAGATTCCTCGCGAGATCATGGAGAAGAACCGGAAGGAGCCGCCGCCGTTCCTTGAGGTGGCGACGCTGACCGCCGAGCCGGTCATCCGCACGGAGGGCAAAGAGAAGCTGGTCGACATCAAGCTGACGAGTTTCATCCCGTCGCTCGCGGAGGTGCCGACCAAGGAGCTGGAGGCGTTGCAGGAACGAGCGGTGAAGAGCGGCTTCGACTTCATCGACTTCTGGGCGGTGGACTTCATGCACGAGGCGGGCCAGCCCTTCGCTCACCACTGGCAGGACTACCGCACGCGGAAGGACCGTTCGCTGAAGACGGTGTCGGACCAGGGCTTCATCTACGACAAGCCAGGCACCTACACCGCGTGCGTCAAGGTCGTCGATATCTTCGGAAGCGATACGTCAATCAACATCGAGGTGCAGGTATGAGCGAGGATGTCGTCAACGTATCAGCCCTCGAACCGCTGTTCGGTCCGTCGGATATCCCGAACCGTCATCGTGCTCGTGCGGACAAGCCGAACGAGCCCGCCAAGGTTCTCAACGGTCGTCGTCCCTCACCCGTTCGCATTGCACAGAGCCTTCGGCGTGATGTGTCCGAATGGCGTGACGCTCAGTACGGTGGTGCGTCCGACACCTCAATCGAGCTGCTCAACCACTGGTTCCACCGCGACCACCAGCTTGCACTTCCCTCTGGCGAGCACATCCCGTTCAACTATTACTTCTGCCAACGGGAAGCCATCGAGACTCTGATTTACCTGCACGAGGTCCGGCGGATTCGCACGCTGTCCTCACTCGTCGGAGAGTTCAGCGGATTCGAGAGCGTGGAGCAGCGAGAGCGTGCGGCCCTCGGTGTGGACCCATCGGAAGACCTTTGGGCACGCTACGCCTTCAAGGTGGCGACGGGTGCCGGCAAGACCAAGATTATGAGCCTCGCCATCGTGTGGAGCTACTTCCACGCACTCCGTGAGTCTGAGTCTCCGATGGCTCGGCATTTCGTAGTCATCGCACCGGGAATCACCGTCTTCGAGCGGCTCTGCGAAGACTTCGCGAATGGCCGGATCTTCGGCACCGACCCGCTCATACCAACCGCCTGGCGGGGCGACTGGAACATGTCCGTTGTTCTTCAGGACGAGGTTGGCGGAGCAACGACCGGCGGCACCATCTATCTCACCAACATCCACCGGCTCTACGACACAAGCAAGCGTCGCAAGACAGAGGCCGAGACCTACGACTTTCTCGGCCCGTCCGTATCAAAGGCCAAGGCACTCGACACGAGCACGGCACTCAGAGACCGAATCACGTCTCATCCACGCTTGATGGTTCTCAACGATGAGGCCCATCACGTTTGGGACCCCGACTCAGCCTGGAACGAAGCGATCGCGTCGTTGCACGACGCGACTCGCAAGCGAGGTGGTGGCATCGTCACGCAACTCGACCTTTCGGCCACTCCACGCGACAACAAGGGTGAGGTGTTCCGGCACGTTGTGTGTGACACGCCTCTCGGCGAAGCCGTCGATAGCGCCATCGTCAAGACTCCCGTCATCGGTCACGGTGACGACCTCGTTGAACGTGCACACACTGACGCCGCCTACCAGTACGAGAACCACCTAACGCTCGGCTACAAGCGGTGGTTGAAGTCTAAGGAGGAATGGGACAAGGCGGACAAGAAGGCCCTCATGTTCGTCATGACGGAGAACACCGAAGCCGCCGACGCGATTGCCAAGCGACTCAACACGGACCCAATCTTCAAAGAACTCAATGGCAAGACCGTCAACCTCCACACGAATCTGAAGGGAAAGCTCAAGAAGCGAGGTAAAGGAGCGACGGCGTACTACGAGTTTGTCGAGAACGAGAAGGCCATCAGTGACGACGACCTGAAGGAGCTTCGCAAGCTCTCTCGTGAACTCGACAACAACACGAGCCCATACCGCTGCATCGTGTCAGTGCTTATGCTACGAGAAGGGTGGGACGTGAGGAACGTCACCACTATCGTCCCGCTTCGACCGCTGACCGCGGCGTCCAAGATTCTCCCTGAGCAAACACTAGGCCGTGGCCTTCGACGCATGATCCCCCCTGGTCAAGGGCAGGTCGCCGAGGTCGTGACTGTCGTTGAGCACAAGTCATTCACCGACTTGTACCGTGATGAGCTTGCCGAGGAAGGTCTCATCATCGAGGAAGGTGACGCCGACAAGATTCCCCGGACCACTGTCACGATCTACCCAGATTCCGAGAACAAAGACCTCCAGGCTCTTGATGTCGTGATCCCCAGACTCGCACCGGGCTACCGCGTGGAATCGGAGCTTGGCGAGTTGAGCTTTGACGACATCCGCAAGCCATTTGACCAGCACTTCAAGCCACTCCCCCTCGGAATCCCGGAACACGACGAGGTCCAGTACGAAGGCCGTCACCTCATCACGAATGAGGTAGTCGAGCGAATGACGATCAAGCTAGAGCTCCTTAAGGACGGGGTCGGAGCAATCTCGTTCTTCCGGGAGGAACTCGAGCGGGCGACGAAGATTCGGGGACAACACGCTGTGCTGGCCCCGCTGATCCAACGGCTCCTTGAAGAGGTTCTCTTTGTAGAGAAGGTCACACTCTACGACCCTCGGTTGCTCGGACGGCTCGCGGATACGGATGTTCGCGAGCACATTCGTGCAGCTTTCATCCCCGTGATCCTGAAGAAGATCACGCACAAGCGAGAGCGTGCGAAGGAAACGGCGCCCCAGTCCGTTACTGCATGGAAGCCATTCCAGGTTACGCAATCAGAACGGCGTCCGACAGAGACGGCGGCAAAGACGCCGTTCAACCTCGTGGCTTGCGACAATCAGCTTGAAGTCGCCATGGCACAGTTCTGCGACTTCGCGGAAGACGTTGCCGCCTTCGCGAAGAACGCTGGGCCTCAAGCACTTCGAATCGACTACCTGAACTCTCAGGGACGCCGGTCCGTCTATACGCCCGACTTCCTTGTGAGAAAGGCCGATGGGCACTACTTGCTTGTCGAGACGAAGGGCCGGGCTGATAAGGATGTGCCCGCAAAGGCGAGGGCCGCTGTTGAATGGTGCAAGGCCGCGTCAACGAAGTCAGCCAAATGGGAGTATCTCTTCATCCCACAGGCGGTTTTTGAGCAGGTTCGTGGCAACTCGATCGATGAGCTTACACGGGCTTGTGCTCCATCACTCACGGATCTCATCCGTGAGAGCGAGACATCACAGCTCACACTCGACTTCGAGAAGCCAGATGCTCAGCGGATAGCAGAACAGGTGGCCGCCTTTGTCGGCGAGACGGAGTTCGCCGCCCTGCCTAGTCGCTACAAGAAGGCTCTAGAGCACGCGGTAATGCTGTTCCATTTCCACGAACAGAAGGAAGCAGCTTCTTTCGCACCGGTCTTTCAGCCCTTGCTCGGACCAATCGACCACGCAGCGGAATCCGTGTTGCTGTCGTTCCTATCGCAGGGCGTGCCAGCAGAAGCGCAAGCTCAGGCCGACTACTTCGACCCCGACATGGCTTCGGTGAAGAAGAAGAACGTCAAGTTCCTTCAGGAGCGGGCTCGGTCGCTCAAGCGGTTGCTGGTGCATAGGAGCCCTCTTATGCCCACAGGCCTGCTCATTTTCTGCCTTGAGTACGCCGCCAAAGATAGCGACCCAATACCTGGGATATTCACGGCTGTCCGTGATCAACTCGGCCCGCTCGCCAGCGGTCATCTCAGGGAGCTGCTCCAGTCCCAGTACGACTTCAGAAATACCTACATTGCACACCAGAAAGAGGAACTCAAGGACAAAGAGACTACACGTCAAGGTCTCCACACGTGGGCAGAGACGATGAAGGAACTTCATGCGGCCCTGTCGTAATCGGGACTGAATTGTCGGAGCCTTGATAGCATCCGTCTACCGCAA
This sequence comes from Phycisphaerales bacterium, assembly GCA_965227335.1. Taxonomy (GTDB): domain Bacteria; phylum Planctomycetota; class Phycisphaerae; order Phycisphaerales; family SM1A02; genus CBDDFV01. The sequence goes on along the minus strand of CBDDFV010000006.1, from coordinate 191,792 downwards.
TCCTCATCCTTGACCGAGACCACGTTCCAGTGTCTTCGCTCAATGATCCAACGGAACAGTCCGGCGCGATTTCGCGTCCCTACTCGCAGAGCATGGGCAGCACTAGCGAACACTGTGAAGACTTCGGACTCTGTCTTCTTGACCCACCCTTTAAGCCTGGCCTGCTTGAAAAGCGCCGCCAACCGCCACGGGTCTTTGAGGTCGGCCTCCGTCACGTCGTTGAGGTTCGGGGTCCTCGCTCGTATGCGAGCACCAGGCGGGTCTGCCACTCGGGCGGGTTTCTGGTGATCAACTCTCCGATAGGAGAGTTTCTTGTGTTCTTCTGGGGGTGCGGATTTGGTTGTGGATGGTGTGCTCCGGGGTGCGGATCCACTGAGCCAGTCGAGGCACACCACGAGTGGTCGTCCGAAGCGGTTGAGTCTGAGCTGATCGGCGTTGAGAATGCGAAAGAGCCCAAGTGCGACCAACCGTGCCCGAGCTTCCTTCACCGCTCGGACCGCAACACCAAACGTGTCAGCAATCCACGACGCCTTGCACCAGCCGCCGGACCGGCAGACGCCCCGCTTGTAGTACAGACACCGGAGCAGGTGGCCAAGGACCGTCGCGGTGTAGGCTCGCCCGGTGCATTTGCTGAGCATCCGGAGAACGGGACGCGGGACCGGCACCGGTCGCCCGGGATCATCGGCGACCTCGTGCGGCACGGTGTGCAGCTCATCCTCCCGGAATCTGAGGAGCCCGGCCCGCTCCAGCGAGCGAAGTGACGTGCGGATGTGCTGTCCGCCGACGCCGCCAACCAGACCGTGCAGCTCATCGGTCGTGTAGTCCGGCGTCCTGCCCTCCTCCAGCGTGCATCGACGTGCCTTGAGCTCGTGGCACGCGAGCCACACCCGCAGGTCCCTCATCGCGATCTCGCCCATCTGCAACGCCGACCATGTGGTGTGGATGCTGTTCTCGTGGATGAAGCAAAATCCTCCGTGGGGTTTGCGGGACTCGACGTACCAGTCGCTTCCTCGTGCGTATTCAGGTAGTTGCATTGGTTCTCTCCGTTGATGCGGACGATGGGCGTCCGGGTACAGAGAGACCGATGGTGCGAGCGGCTTCACCAACCGTTGACGACAGAGCACGAAATGTCGTAGCGTCAAGTCAACGACCCGGTGTTGCGTTCGTGTCGACCTCCGATCTCCCCGGCCGCCATGTGCATGGCGGCCCACTTTCCTTCCCTACATCACCCGATTCGATGCTCTCGCGCAAGCGACTTGTGCGTCGTGCGAGCGTTGCGGCGTTCGGGCCATCGGGCCGTCGGGCCGCGTGGCGGTAGATGTGATTCCGTCTTGACTTGCTCCGGCGAACTGTGGCATCGTCGCATTGATGAACGGGCGTCCGGGCCAATGGGCCGGGTGACCGTGTGGCCGCTCCGATGCACTGAATCCGCAGTGCGTTGATGAAGCGGCCGCGACCAACACAATTCGGAGAACGACCATGAACGGACTCGAAACTATCTGGGGCGGCATCGTCATCGCCGTCGGCAACCAAAAGGGCGGCGTCGGCAAGACGACGACCGCCGTTCACGTCGCGAGCGGGCTCGCCAACCGCGGGCACCGCACGCTGCTCTGGGACCTCGACCCCTCGGCTGGAGCGACCAAGCATCTCGGGCTGACGCCCGACGCATACCCGGGCTCGCTTGAGCTGCTGCTCGGCGACCTCACGCCCGAAGAAGCAGCCATCACCGCAGGCAACGACGAGCTCTGGCTGCCAGAACGTCTCGACATCATCCCGTCCAAGCGGCGACTGGAGACGGTGGACTCCGAGATCGGGGCACGGAGCCGGTTCTGGAACCGCCTCGACATCCTGAACGGGCCGCTCCAGGCACTGCGGCAGACGTACGACATTATCGTGCTCGACACGCCGCCGAGCACCGTGCTCTCGCCCTCGCTCGCGGCGTACGCGTCGTCGGATTGGTTCCTGCTCGCGGCCATGCCGGACCCGCTGTCCGTCACCGGCCTCGCCGATGCGGCTCGTGACATCGAGTCGGTGCGTGAGAAGGCCAACCGTGACTTGAAGCTGCTCGGTGTGGTGCTCAATGCTGTCGACGGTCGCACTCGGCTCTGCCGCGAGCTCACCGCGTACATCGACCAGAGCTTTGCGTCGCCATCCGGCGACTCGCTCCGTCTCGCACCTGCCATCAGCAGGTCCACCGTCGTTCCGACCGCTCAGAAGCTCGGTCGTACGGTGCCCGAGGCGTTCCCGCGGCATCCGGTGGCCGAGCAGTTCATCGCCTTGGCGGAAGCCATCGAAGACCGGCTGATCTTTGCTCAGCGAGGTTTCGGTGATGACGTGACCGCGCGACCGACGAGAGGTGCCGCATGAACAAGCCGACCATTCCCTCGCGTCCATTCTCTCCGCTCGACGGCCTCTCGCCGTCGTCGCTCGCGACACGGCATCCCGCCGTTCAGCGGCAGGCTGATAGCCCACGAACGATTCCGCGTTCCGCGGCATCGGGTGTTCGTGAGACCACAATCCGGACCAGGATGGAGCCCGACGACAAACGTCGGGTCGAATCACTCTGTGTCCGTCTCAGCGAGAGTCTCCGGGCTACGGTGCGGCCCAGCAACCTGCTCCGGGCCTTGCTCGTGCTCGTCCGCGACGCCGAGGCGTCGCTTCACGCCGAGGCCCGCCGAGTCCACGGCTTGGAGCGACCGTCCAACAACGACCGGCACGCGATGCAGGTGTTCGAGGGGTCACTTGCCAGCGTGCTCCTCGACGGCTTCGCCGCGAACTCGTCACGCCGCCCGTGAGACAGAGTCCGGGCCGTCCGGAACACAGTGGTCGGCACGTTCCGACGGCACCGGTCATGCCAGGTGTTCTTGAGCCCGCGTTGCCGGGTTGACGAGCGTCTTGAACACCTGTCATGCCCGCCGCCTGTTCGTCGGAACGCACCGGCCTTGTCTTCGAGCGGTCTCGCTCCAGGGACGCTTCGCGTCCGTCGCGAACTCAGTCTTCTGAGCGGTCACGCTCCAAGCACGCTTCGCGTGCGTCGCGTGGCAGCGTTGCTGGTGCTTTCACAACGGCGTGGCGACGGGGATTCACAGCTTTGCGAAACCCCCGCCCCCACGCCGTCGCGAAAGCACTGGTTCTGGGAGGTGGCAACAAGGAGGAGATGAGATGCACTGCACGACACACAGATACGCGGGAGAGGTGAGAGGACACCGCCTTCAGGACGGTGCCCGATGAGGCTCGACCCGGCCAAGCGGACGCCGCACCACGAGTCCGCTTCCAACTCGCTCGACACGAGCATGTTTCCCGCGGGCATGCCGCGGTGGTTGAGCGTGAACGAGATTCGCAAGATGCAGCGTTGCCGGCGGGAGACCGTCAAGCTCGCGATGGACAGCGGCGAGCTCCCATTCGAGCAGCGTGGCCGCATCAGGTACGCCCGACTCTCCGACGTCATCCGATGGGAAGAACGCCGGCTCCGTCCCGACACCGAGCCCGTTCGTGGACTCATCCACCCCGAATTACAGGAGTTCGCATGAGCAGCACCGCACCGCGGGCCGCTCAGGTCCGCACTCCGTCCACCTTGGCATCAAGGCCCCTTTCGACCGGGTCCGCACGGCCCGCCAGTTCTGGCGAGCGGGCCGCGTCGGCCCCGGACACGAAAGGAGCCAGACCCATGACCAAGGCACAAGAAGCACGCAAGAGCATCGACCAGGCCCTCGAACGGCTGAGCAACGAACTCAAGGCGGGTAAGAGCGAGACGCTCGAAGCGTTCCTCGCGATGCTCGCGAAGTTCCACCGCTACAGCTTCGGGAACGTGATGCTCATCCTTTCCCAGCGGCCCGACGCGACGCATGTCGCTGGGTACCGGGCGTGGCAGAAGCTGGGCCGTCAGGTACGCAAGGGCGAGAAGGGCATCACCATCATCGCCCCGATGATGCTCAAGAACGACAGCGACAACGGCGGCGACCCCGAGAAAGTGCTCCGCTTCAAAGCGGCCAGCGTCTTCGACCTGTCGCAGACCGATGGCGAGGAGTTGCCCGAACCCGCCGCGATGCAGGGCACGCCCGGCGAGCACCTGGAGCTGCTCCGCGACTTCGTGGCGTCCATCGGCATCACGCTCGACACCGTCGATGACCTCGGCGGGCCGCTCGGCGTGAGCCGCGGCGGCTCCATCACATTGCAAGCAAGCCTCGGCGATGCCGAGTGCTTCTCGGTGCTGGTGCACGAGTTGGCTCACGAGATGCTGCACCACGGCGAGAACGTTCAGCGTGGCGACAAGACCACGCGTGAACTCGAAGCCGAAGCGACCGCACACGCCGTGTGCACCGGCATCGGGCTCACGCCCGGCACCGCGTGCAGCGACTACATCCAGAGCTACGGCGGCAACGCCGAGTTGCTGGCCAAGGTGCTCGACCGCGTCCAGAAGACCGCAGCCCGCATCCTCGACGCCGTGCTCCTCCCGGCAGAGGAGCACATCACCGAGCAGGCCGCGGCGTGACACAAGTTTCGGGTGTCCGCGGCTGGTCCCGCCGGCCGCGGATGCTCCGCCCTCTCGTGATTCGACGGGAGTGCAACAACAACGAATACACGACGCCCGCCGGCGGGACCGGCGGGCGTCGACATGGAGGAACACCATGAACGCAACAACAACAGCAAAGACATCTTCGGAGCGGGTGGTCATCCCGGATTCTGTGACACAGTGCATCGAACTCCTCGGGGCTGACAATGTGCTCGACTTGAGCGACATTGCGAGGGAAGTCGGATTCGCGGAGTCTCTGCTCGTCACGCCGGAAGCTCTTCAGGGACTGCTCGCCTGCGACTTGTACAGCGACATGCCGTTCGACATCGCAAACACTTTGCGAGACGCACTCGGCGAGCTGCGTGCAAAGATGTGGCGGGAGCCGTGCAGAGGAGAGTTGATCTTCTTCGACCAGACTGAGGTTGAGTTCTCTATGACACTGCTCGTACGTCGGAATATCGACTCGCCGCAGCCATACACGCTGGTCACACTGCGATGAGCCCGGAGGTATGGCATAGTTCCGAACCGAAGTGGTGGACGCAATGCCGATGAAGTTCGGGACAGCCATCAGACTCGTGGAGCGGGAACTTCTCCTGCTCCGCGAGGACATTGTCGCCGGCCGGACAGAACGATGGCAGCGTGTGCTCAACGCAATGGCCCATCACCACGCGTACCGCTTCGAGAATGTGCTGCTTATCGAGGTGCAGCAGCCGGGCAGCACCGTGGTCCGCAGCCGATCCGCATGGAATCTAGTCGCCCGCAAGGTGCAAGAGCGAACGCCGCCCATCTACGTTATCGACGGGGCGGCGGACAAGACACGCCGGCTGGCCTTCGGAGAGCACTGGCTCGACCGCCACTATGTGCCGCCCCCGATGGTCGAGGTCTTCGATGTTCGCGACACCCTTGGGCAGTTGCCGGACCGACCCGAGGCCCATCCCAGCTCTCCGCGAGGGAGCGTTCGCGAGTTGCTCGACTGGACCGAGCGTGTCGCGGCTCGCCGCGGCATCGACATCATCTACGACGAGCTCAACGGCTCGGGCGGCCACAGCCTCGGCGGCGTGGTCGTGGCTGAGCGCAGACTTGATTGTTCCGAGCGGTTTCTGAACGTGCTCTCGCTGCTCGCCGAGGAGCTCGTGCGAGCTTGTCGGAGTTTTGCTTCCGGCGTTGGGAACGTTCCAGAATCCTTCACAGCGGGCTGCATCACGTACATCGTGACCTCTGCGGTGGGGTTTGAGCCAGTTCCGGTTCCGCCACCACCGCCATCGTCACGTGATGACCTCGGAGTTGTCGCTCTGACAGCACTTTTGGCTCGCGTGCACACAGTGTCTTCGATTATCCTCGACGGGCTCCAAGCCGAACTCGCGGAAGACTTGCCGGTCTGACATCCACCCGATGTCCGTCGCCGCGGCTGTCGCTTTGGACTTCACGAGGTCAATCGATGCTTCGGTCCACGACACAATACTGCGCCGCCGCCATCAAGCGGTACTTCGCTGAGTCGCTGCACCGCGAGGACTACTACAGCCAAGGTACGGAGATACCCGGCGTCTGGAAAGGAGTGGGGTCGGAGCTCATCGGGCTTAAGGGGCCCGTGAGCAGCGAGCAGTTCTACCGCCTGACAGACAACCTGCACCCGTTCGAAGACCGTTCGCTCACGCCACGCACCAAGCCCGGCCGGCGGGTCGGGTACGACCTCTGCTTCAACGTCCCGAAGTCGGTCTCGGCGGCCTACGTGCTCAACCGCGACGAGAACATCCTGTGGGCGTTCCGCAAGTCCGTGTGGGACACGATGCGGGAGATTGAGGCGGAGATGAAGACGCGGGTCCGCCGTGGCGGAGCGAACCACGACCGGGCCACGGGCAACATGCTCTGGGCCGAGTACATCCACCTGACCACCCGTCCCATTCAGGGAGTGCCGGACCCGCACCTGCACCAGCACTGCTTCGTCTTCAACTGCACGTTTGACAGGGAAGAGCAGCGGTGGAAGGCGGGACAGTTCGGGGATATCCAACGCGAGATGCCGGTCTTCCAGGCATCGTACTTCTCGCGGTTCGCAGCCAATCTCGTCGAGAAGGGCTACCCGGTCCGACGGACCGAGCACGCGTTCGAGATTGATGGCGTGCCCGAGACGGTCAACAAGCGGTTCTCCCGACGCACGGAGTACATCGAGTCGCTCGCGGCCGACCTCGGCTTCGAGGACAAGCTGAAGGCGTCGCTCGGCGCCCGCACCCGGGAGCGGAAGCGGGACGAGCATTCGATGGACCAGCTCCGCGAAATCTGGGCGGGCCTTCTTGAGCCCGAAGAGCTCGCCGCGGTGCACTCGTTAGGCCAGAGCGTCACCGAAGAGCCCGAGCGGAAGGTGGAGCAGGACGACGTCCTCGAATCACTCCGCAACGAGGAGTGGTCGCAGCGTGCCGACGCACGCGAATCAGCCGAGCACACCAACGGCACGCACCCGTCCGGTGAAGCGTCGCACCGTCCCTGGGGTCCACAGCTGCTCGTGTCGCTCTCGGCCAACAACGCGGTCAAGGCGGCGGCGGCTTACCTGTTCCGGTTCGACGCCGTCATCACGGAGACACGGTTGCGTGAGGCCGCTTTGAAGATGAGCTATGGGAAGGCGACTCCGGTTCAGATTGCGGATGCCATCCGCAAACGTCCCGAGCTCGTCGAGCGGACGTACGAGGGGCACACCTACATCACAACACGCGAGGCAATTCAAGAGGAACGCTTCCTGGTTCAGTTTGCCAAGGAGGGACATGGGGCGAAACGCCCGCTCGCCTTCATCAACATCAGCTTGTCCGGCTTCCGCCTCAACACCAGGGAGCGCGAGGTGCTCCGCGAGCTGCTTGGCTCGCGTGACCGCGTCACGCTCTTCAAGCACACAGGGCCGAGCAGGAGACCGGAGCTCAGCCGGGCCGCCATGACGGCGGTGCAGGAGTCGGGCTACAAGCTCTTCGTCGCGGCGGCGTCAACCGTCTCGGCACGCCAGGCCGAGCAGGACTACGGCCTCAAGCGTGTGCACACCGTGCAACAACTCCTCGACAAAGACTCCATGCCCCAAGGGCTCGCAGGCTGGGGCAACGGGCTCAAGCTCATCTGGGTCGAAGACGCCGGCCGGCTTGGGACGAAGTCCATCGCCGCACTCGCCCGCGTGGCCAAGGACACCGGGGCTCGTTTGCTGCTCTCCGGGGATGCCCAACGCGGCAGGTCACACGAGCGGGGCGACCCGTTCCGGCTGCTCCGCCACGAGGCGGGCCTCTCCACGGTCGAGCACCGGGTCATGCGTGACAAACGCAACGCACTCGACCAAGCGGTGCACGCCATCCAGACGACGGGCGGCGTGGCGGCTCTCGCCGCGTTGCAGGAGGCGAAGCTGCTCCACATCGCGGAGGAAGGCACGCTCACCGAGGACGCCGCCCGGTACTTCGTCGAGCAGCAGCAGCTCGGCCGTTCTGCTCTGCTCGTCACGCCCGGCCTCCGCACCATGGGCAGTCTCATCAAGCGGGTCCGAGAACAGCTCCGCGAGAACGGCCTGCTCACGGGCCGCGACCGGTCGGTGCTCCAGCTCCGGCCGCGTTCCATGAGCGACAGCGTGAAGCGGCGGAGCGACAGCTACCGACGCGGTCTGGTCATCGAGTTCCACCGGCCGTCGCGGGGGTTCCGGTCGGGCGACCGCACGCGCGTGCTCGGTGTCGACCCCCACGGCGGCGTCTGGGTGTGGAGCCGGTTCCTCACCCCAGAACGCTTGAACCTCCGGCACGGCGACCGCTTCACGGTCTCGGAGGCACGGCGGGCTCACCTGGCCGTCGGGGACCGCATCCGCGTGAACCGTTACACCCGCCCCGCCTTCGGCCGTCCGCTCCGGTCGAACACCGTCGTCACGGTCAAGGCGTTCAATCCCGTCGGCGACATCGTCGTGGACGGCATGCGAATCCTGAGCCGCCGATTCGGGCACTTCGAGCACGACTACGTCACCACCACCTCCAACCTGAAGGGACGCCGGGCCGACGCGACCGCCTTCGTCGCCGAGGCGGGCGAGTATGCCAAGTCCGAGTCCAGGGACGTCGTCGCCACCGGCGAAGCGAGCCGGAAGGACTTTCGGGTCTTCGCCGACGACGAGGAAGGGATGACCAACCTGTTGTCCTTCGACCGTCCGGTGACCTCCGCCACCGACCTCGAAGACCGCATCGATGAGCTCGACCTCGAACAGCAGGACTTCGAGCTCATCTTCCACCGCACCCAACCGAATGACCAAGTGGGGTTCAGGCATGGACGCTAACACACTCGAATCGGCCCGACGGGCCATCCTCGGCAACGAGCTGGCTTCGGTCACGGACGGGAACCGTCCGGGCATGCTGGACCTGCGGCCCAGGAAGGGCCAGTGGCTCGCCCTGCCGTACAGCTCGCTGCGTGAGGTCACGTTCCTGGCGGATGGGCGGCCGCCGCTCCGGATCGAGTTCTCGTCCTACGTCGTCGAGATTGAGGGGAGCAACCTGAAGGGCGTGTACCTCGCGGTCGTCGCCGGGCGGGCGATGGTGCTGTCTGAGGTGTCGAGCCTGTACCGGAATGAGCTCGAAGAGCTCGACGAGGACCCCCCAAACATCGACCGCATCACGGTTCGTCGCAAGACCCGCCACGCCATCGGAGACGAGGATTCGTGAGTCTGGCCCGCAGGACGGCTGACAGGCCCAAAATGACATCAGACGTCTCCCCTAAGCAACCGCTTAGGGCCGCACGCGGCAGTCCGGGGCGAATTTCACAATATACTTTCCCTCGATGGGAGCTCCCAGACCCATCCCGAACGGTCAAGTCTCCAGTGGGCAACGATACCCGCTTGGCTATCCCCTTGCACGGCTGACGAAGCACGACACGCTGACGCTCCAGGATGCCTTCGAGGGTATCCACATCTTCGGTGGGCTGGGATCGGGCAAGACCTCGGGCAGTGGCCAGACCCTCGCCCACGCCTTCCTCCGGTCTGGCTTCGGCGGGCTGGTGCTGACCGCCAAGCCCGGCGAGACCGAGCTCTGGAAGCGGTACGGCCAGGAGACCGGCCGGGCCATCATCCTGCTTGGCCCTGATCATCCTTTCCGGTTCAACTTCATCGAGTACGAGATGGGGCGGCCGGGCCGAGGGGCGGGGATCGCCAGCAACCTCGTCTCGCTCTTCGAAGAGGTGCTGGAGGTCCACACGCCCGGCAAGGTGCTCGGCGGGGACCCCTACTGGCGGGAAGCCCGGGGCCAGCTCCTCCGCAACGCGATCGACCTGGTTCGACTGGGCACCGACAGGCTCGACTTCGAGGACGTTGTCGCCGTCATCCGCACGGCCCCGCGGCGGCCCGAGGACCGGGACGACCCGAAGTGGAGGCAGGAGTCCAGGTGCTGGCGTCTGATGCAGTCCGCGCTCGACCGGGTTGAAGCCTCAGGCATCCAGACCGACCAGCACGACCTCAAGGTCATCGCCGACTACTTCTTCGGAGAGTTCGCTCCGCTCGACCCCGAGCCACGATCGAGCATCGTCAGCATGGTCGGAGCGCTCACCGACATGATGGTCAGGGGGGAGATCCGCAAGCTCTTCCTGACCACCACCAACATCGTCCCCGACGTCGCCGAGAACGGAGCGATCATCGTCTTCGACATGCCCGTGCAGGAGTACCGCGAGGCGGGCCGGTTCGCCCAGGTCCTCTTCAAGACCATCTTTCAGCGAATGGTCGAGCGGCGGCAGAATCGCTCGGAGACGGCCAGGCCGCTCTTCTTGTGGGCGGACGAGTCGCAGCTCTTCTCGACGCATTACGACACGACCTTCCAGACGACCGCCCGCGAGTCCCGTGTCGCAACGGTCTACCTCACCCAGAACCTCCCCAACTACTACGACGCGTTCGGGTCCGACAGTGGGGGGCGTGACCGCACCAAGAAGCTGCTCGGGGCGTTCGGCATCAAGATCTTCCACGCCAACGGCGACCTGGAGACCAACAAGTTCGCCGAGCAGCTCTTCGGACAAGAACTGACCTGGCGAGAGTCCGAGTCGAGCGGGTACTCCGACAGCACCGGGTCGAACTACAGCAGTCAGTCGAAGTCGGGTTCGTCGGGTCGTCACCAGGCCGTCGACTTCGCGATTCGAGCCAAGCGTTTCACCGAGATGCTCCGTGGCGGCCCGCAGCGTGGCTGGACCGAGGCGTACGCCTTCCGTGCCGGTGAGCCGTGGAAGACCACCAACTCGAATCTTCTGTACTGCCGATTCCCGCAGACCGTGCAGCACTTCCCGCGCGACGGACGCTCCGGTGGAGGTCGCGGATGATCTCCCTGAGTCGACCATTCTTCACCCCGGTGGCGATCCTGCTCCGACAATGCTCGGGCGGGTTCGTGGTCGGTTTCCTGCCCTTTGCGCAGACGATGGTGTGGTTCGCGACGATCACGCTGTTCCTGCTGCTGCTCCGCGGGTACGCCGAGGACACGTGGATCGGCGGCCTGCTCGCCGTCCCGATCGCCCGCCCGATGGCCGTGCTCACCGTCGGCCTCGCCGTGGTGTGGCTGGTCCGGTCCGTCGGGCTCTGGAGCCCGCACGGTCCGATCCGAGACCACTACGCAGACTCCAGATTCACCGGTCGTGCGAGTCGCCTCTGGTGCCGCATCGCGGTGACCGACCGTGAGTGGACCGTGCTTGAGGTCTACGAGCCGCTGCTTCTGACATCCACCGGCATCCTGCTGACCATGTTTCCCTGGTCACGCATCGCGGGCGTCATGCTGATCGCGATGGCCGCCGCGTGTGCGTACCAGACCATCTCGGACCTTCGCTACAACAACCGTGGGGAAGAATCACTGGATGACGTCATCGCAGGGGTGCTCTCGACGGGCCGCGTTGAAGTCGAGGAGGAAGAGGAGGAGGACTACGGCCGGCCGCACGTTCCGGATTCGCCGTTCGCCGACCTGTCCGATGACCTCGTCGCGTTGATGGATGACGACACGAAAGCCGCGATCGAGCAAGCCAGGGCTGAAGCTACGCCGCCGGCACGCACACGATCGGCAAAGAAGGCCAAGCGTCGCCGATACATCGAATTGAAGCCGCGCGGGCCAGTCTCATATCGACCCGGTTTCAACCTTGCGTGCACGCTGTACATCGTGACTGGGCTCGTCCTCTTCATGGTCGGCCTCAACACCTCGGAGGTGTATGCGAGTTCGCCCGACCGCTGGCGAGCCGCGATTCTGAGCGTCCAGGACGGGGCCGCCCGCCTTGGCCTCGCGAGGCCCGCGGACCGCGAGTCCCCCGGCGGGCTGGCCACGGCCGTGCTGGACCGCGTCGCACCGGATGACCTCGACAAGCTCCGGCGGGACGCGGTCAGACGCGAGAAGGAGCGGGTCGCCAGCGAGTTCGAAGAGGCCGCCGCCGCCGTGGCCGAGCTGCGTGCATTGGTCGAAGAGCGACTCGGGTTCTCGCTCGATGTGTCCGCAACGACACCGCAGTTCGACGAGCTCGTGCTGGAACACGACTCGGTTGCCGAAGCCTGGGTCGCCCTGCTCAACGGGGCGGACGGCTACTCGGCCAAGGTGGCCGATGCCCGCCGACGCCTCGATGCCGTCTGGGTCCCCGACGGTGTCGACGTGGAGGCCTACGACGCATTGTTCGACGAAGCTCGGCCCTGGGACAAGGAAGTCAACGCCCTCGTCGTGCACGTGGACCACCTCGCCAGCATGCTCAAAGGAAAGCGGTTCGAGGACGCACTCGACCGAGACCCGGGCGGCGGCCCCTGACCATTACGCACGCCGCGGGCTCTCCCGCGGGTACCAAGGACCAACACTGACGACACACCCTGTTCGCAGATCACCGGAGGACCGACACCATGCGACGACTCAACCGATTGCCACTTCTCATCGCCACGCTCACCTTCGGTTGCGTCGGAGTCGCGTCCGCTCAGGTGTCGACCGACGACGTCCGACAAGCGGCACGCGAACGCGTGTACGGCTCGCTCGCCGACCAGGAGCAGCAGGCGTACGCGCGCTCGCTGCTCGTGCAGTTCGAGACCCGCGTGAAGCAGACCGAGTCACTCATCCAGCAGGTCGAACAGCGGAACGCGGCGTACCGGGAGCAGATGGACGCCCTGCTCACGAACGAGGACGGCAAGCGGCTCGGCCGCAAGGGCATGTCCGTCGCCATGCACTTCATGGGCTATCAGGAGCAGCCCTTGGTCGAACCGAGTGAGCTGGCGGCGAAGAAGGCCTTCGTGGAGCAGATGCTCGCGTTCCTGGAGCGTGCGAAGTCGGGTCCGGACGGATATGTCCCCCAGCCGGAGCGGGTTGAGGAAGCCGACGACGCGTACCTCTGGGCTCGATCGCATGCCATGAAGCTGAGCGAGACCGAAGCGTGGATCAAGGAGAACCTGGCGTCGCTCGATCGCTCGGAAGACGTCTCCGCCGACCCCTCATTGAAGAGCCGGATCGATGCGTACCGGGCCGAGCTCCGTCAGGCGTGGATCGACGCACAGGCTCGCGGGCGCGAGGCTGCCCGAGAGGCCGCCGAGCCGGTGATGGAAGAGAACGCACGGACCGCGGAACTGGAGCGTGCTCTGCTCGAAGCGAATCAGAAGCTGGCACTCGCTCGCCAGCAGAACGAGCAGCAGCGCATCGACTTCGATATGCGGATGGAGCGACAGCGGATCGAGCTGCGAGAGCGCCTCGCCGCATCACAGCGTGAAATGGACGACCGGCTCGCGGAGATCGAACGGCAGAACAAGCTCGCCGAGGCCGAGCGAATGCGACGGGACGCCGAAGTCGGAGCTGAGGCCGGGTCGATCCGCGACGACGCACGGCGTGTTGAGCTGGTGGCGAAGTGCAACTCGCCGCAGGTGCAAGCCGACCTCGCCCCGTTCCTTGCCGAAGGCCTCTGGCAACCCGGTGACTTCGAACGCAACATCCGGTTCGACAAGACCCCGATGTCCTTCAGCAAGATCCGGGCGGACGGTGCTCTCGTGGATGACATCAACGGCTATCAGCGGCTGCTTGAGATCGCGAATGCCCAAGGCTGCTTCCCCCGCGGAGGACGGAGGGGCGAGTACTACAAGAACCGCGAGCACTTGGATTCGGAACGACCGAAGTGGGGCTATCCGCAGTACTGGAAGAATCTCACGCAGGAGCAGATCCAGGAAGTGCGGCGAATTCAGGCACTGCTCAACGAGCTCGGGCCGACGCTTGTTGAAGAGGGGATGTTGTCCAGGTGAGTGCCGCAGCGGGAGGCTCTACACAAATGCATGACGCCATCTACTACCCCACCATCCGGTGCACCGACCGAGGCCTGATTGCGTCAGCGTTGTTCCTGTGGGACAGCCTCTCGTTCATTGTGCCGCACAAGGGCATGGCAGGCTCTACAGGCGACGAGGAAGTCGATGAAGCACTGGAGCTTGTCGGGAGGGAGTTGGTCCCGAGCGGCGAAGCAAAGCGAGAAGCTACAAGCGAGATTCGCTACCTCATCGAGACTGCTCGTGACGGCGACATCGACCTCACGCTCTCGAATCCAGAATCCCTTCGAACGTATCCGATTTATCCCGACAAATTCGAGCTTGAACTCTGGGACGAGCTTGTTGCCGCAGGCGCCACGGCCTTTGACGCAGACGAGAACAATTTCCTGGTACGAGACACGCTTGGCCTTTACATGATGTCGATGCTGGCGACAACGTGCGGGGCAGGACGGAAGCGTCTGGTCACGGACCGAGTCGCCGGGTACGAGTCGCTCTACCGCTCGCTCGCGGATATCTCACCGGGAAGGGACGGCACGCCCGACAGTGGCCCCACGCCTTTGCTGACGGTCGCCCTGCGAGGCTTCAACTTCGACTCGATACCACTGGGTCGGCTCATCGCACTGCGACGCGACGAGAGTGAACTGCAACGGTCCATGAGAACCACGTATCTTGATGCCGTGGACCGCTGCATCGGCGAGATCTCGACCCACGCCAGTCGACCGGATGTCATCGAGGAGATCGTCCAGGGGTTTACCGCGGACATGGAGCGGGACCTAAAAGAGTTGAAGAGATACCTGAAGCGCGAAGCCGGTCAGATGATTTTGAGCAAGGAGTTCGGCGTCGCAGTCTTGGCGACAGCATGGTCTGGCGTCGACCCGATCAGTGGCGGCATCTTGTCGGCTGGGGCGTTGGGACGCGGACTCTTACAGTACCAAGACCGCCGACGCAAACTCTTGCAGAGCCATGCCTCCGCCTGGCTGTATGAAACACGGCACGGGGTCAAACTCTATTGACTTCGAGTTCGCCGCGGCCCGGCAAGCGTGATCGTACGCCTCGCTCCGCGAGGCCCAGAACGCCCGCCGTCAGTGCCGCGGCGGGGTCTGGCCGCGTGGATGGGAGTGAGAGGAGACCGGGAGGTCGTCCTCGTGTGACCTTGCCGCAAACAGAACGTCTGTCCGCGGGAACCACGTTGAAGATGCTCAGTCGGCTGAGCGGGCCTTGCGCTCTTCGTCCAAGATGAACGAATGAGCCTCGTCGAGGACCTTCCCGGCCGCGAGCAGATCGTCGCGACCGAGCGAATGCGTTTCCCGCCATTCGTCCTCGGCGTCCTTGTACACACGGATCAGTGTGGTGTTGAACATGTGCCCGTTGCGGGTGTCGTTCCGCCAGACCACGGCTTTGACGCCGTTGATCCGGAACTCCGCTTCGGGTTGGGTCTTCTCTGACGAGTCCATACGCTTACTCCTTGGCATGTTGGCGATCCTTTCTGGGGTAAACCCTTCACAGGACGCCTCCCGGTTCACATGCGTTATGCACGCCTCGTCTTGGGATGTGACACAACAGATTCGGGCCAGGCTGGGAGTTTCTCCGTCCTCGGCTCGAACGGCTTGACCACCCGCCGGCAAACCCGGATGGCCGAGCCGTCGACCGGTTTCAACCCCGCGAGCTTCCTCGTTCTATTGACCGCTCGGAGCACGCTGAAGAGCTGCCGCACGACCGGGGCGTACGGCTCGAACCGGAGACGCTTGAATTCGTCGGCCACTTCCTCTGCGGTGCTGTTCCTGGCGAGCTTGCACATGTAGCTCTTGAGCCAGCGGTACTCGTTGAGGTGGATACGCACCGAGGGGTGGTACTCCCCGTGGATGCTCCGCCGGTATCCGATGCTGTAGCCTGCGAACGCGATCGGCTCCCGACGTACATCGCGGATGACGCCGGATTCCCGATCGAAGAACAGGTGCTTGCCGTTGTTGGCGATCAGCACCCAGAACGACGCGAACCGCAGGTAGTGGACGTTGCCGTTGCCTGCGGCCTTCCGTCTCGCCCTTTGCCACCTTGACTTGGCGACGTCGTACTGGGCGATCAGCTTGGCGTCGATGTCCTCGGGCAGTCGGCCCGGCGGCACGTGCCCCGCGACGTAGAACCAGTAGCCGTGTCGGATGTACGACACCGCGAGTTGTTGCACGAATCCCGCCACGCTCGTGGCGACGTAGTTGTAGGTCATCTTTTCCTCTCCTCGTCGTTGCTGTAGTCAAGCGAGCGTTGATTCATGGCCATAACCATGCCAGAGGCTCAACGCTCAAAGGCCTCGCAAAACCCTCCGGGAAACAGGCGGCCGCCCGAGACCCGTACAACCTTCCGCCGCATACCAGCACCGGGCGGATTCGCCTCGCTGTGCTGCGGCTGAACAACCTCTAGAAATCGAGCAGGGTGCTGCAACAGCTCCCCACTCCAGGTTCCATGTATTGGCGTTGCCCAATCATGGTTGTTGCGGTGCACCAGACACACGGCCCGAGCACCGACTCCTTGCAGAACGCCGCCGGCATGAGCGGACGGGTGGCCGTTCCCGGCACACACCCGCCCGCTCGCCGACCGCCTGGAAACCCGCCCATCGCACACACTTGTGCGATGGGCCGGCATCCGCACACAGATTCAACGCGTCGCCGCTTTCGTCGTCGCTCAAGCCATCCGCGTCGGGCACCACCCCAACGCGTTGCGATGCTCAAGCGAACGGGCCGCCACTGCCTTGCAGCGGGCACCGCCCCATCGTGGAGGTCCACGCCGGGCTGTCTACTCGCGGCACACTCCCAGTCTCGGGCGTTTCAATCACCGGGGTGACCCACTCCGAAGAGTGCACCCGGCACCGGCTCATCACGCCGGCTGCCCGAGACCTTCCCCTGTTAGTCATGCTCGTCACCGAGACGGTCACGTCGCTCGACCCTCTGTCGTCCGCTCTGGGAGTCATCCCCGAACGGCGTTTGCTCGCGTGCTCCCGCACACGAGATTTCAGCCGGCAGAACCCAGAAGCTCCGGCTTACCCATCGACAGACGGTTTGATTTCGCGGTTCGGCACCGTCTCCGTCTCGATTCACCGCCAAGCCCTCGCGGGCCTTTCATGGTTGAGCTCTTCACCGCCGGCCGTTTCGGCCGGTCGCCGGGCATGGTCTATGCCCGGTCGCCCGCATCGCTGCGGACGAGCTCCCCACGGCGGCACGGGTTGAACGAGGTGCGTGACCCCGAACCCCCCGCGACGGATTACGCGGCGTCCTGGCCCGATGGCCCAAACGCCGCTTCACCATTTCAAGCATGACGGCTCGCGGTCGCCGCCCCCTAAGGGGCCGCTCCCGCGAGTCTGTCCAGGTCGCCCCGGTTCGATGCGGGGCGGGATACTCATCGGATAGAAGCTGCGGATTGTTCTCGGTGGATGAACCGCCGAGGCTTTACTCGCAGCAGCCTCCGTCGAACCGGACAAGCGTGTCTCCACGCATCCGGCTCTACGCGTCTCCGACGCCGCAATGTGCGGACAGGCTGATGAGGCCCGTCTCCCTTCGCCCGGCTGGTGAGGCCGTGCTCCCGGGGTGTCGGAGTCTGTGTGCGGATGCCGAGGCGGTTGGTGGCCGGCTCGTGATTCCACGAACACTGTTCGGCGAACGGTGTTTGAGCCAAGCTACCTCAGATTGGAGTACAACTCAATGCGACTACTATATGTGGTGTTCAGCCACCTATCAGGCCATATGCGGCGAGCTTATCGCGTAGAATGGACGCCGGAAGCGTAAGCCGAATGAGTGGGGAGCCCCATGGCGAAGTACCTCAAAAAATCCGCGATGACTGGCCAGTATGGCGTCAACGTTGTCGAACGGATTGTGCTGAGCATGGGCCACAAGTGGGTTGCGGGCGATGCCTCGCTCGACACTGGAATCGACGGTGAAATCGAGATTCGTGACCCCGAGACTGAAGAGGCTAAGAACATTGTCCTTCGTGTTCAGGTCAAGACACGCGGCAGTCTGGAGCAGGATGGCGAGGAGCGTTTCTGCTTCACCTGCAAACAAGAGGATCTCGACTACTGGATGCAGGGCAACGCACCAGTACTGCTAATTGTTGTGAAAGTCCCCGAAGACAAGGCTTACTGGGTCTCTATCAAGGACTACTTCAACGACAAAGAGCGTCGCCGGAGCAGGAAGATCTTCTTTGACAAAGCCGCAGACGCCTTTAACACGGCGGCTGCCACGCGACTTCATGAATTGGCCTCACGGGAAGTCGGTGGTGTCTACTTCGCACCGAAGTCAGACAGCGAGGAACTTGTCTCCAACCTGCTCCGCGTATCACGAACACCATCGCAGCTCTTTATGGCGGAAACAGAATTCCGCGACCCGAAGGAGCTCAGAGACGCATTAAAGGAACGCGTCGAGTACCCGCCTGACGAGTGGTTTCTAAAGGATGGTCGGGTCTATTCCGTCCACAATTTGCGAGAGGAGCCGTGGGCCACCATCTGCGACATTGGCACCGCTGAATTGATTGAGACTGAGGAATGGTCCGCTTCTGACTTTCACGAGGTACGAGGCAATTTTGTACGGCTCATGAACCAGTGCCTTCGAACTCGCGCCTGGCATCTTGGTCTTCGCTGGTCGAAGGACGAACGGTGCTTCCACTACCGGGCCACCCGTGACCTACGAGACCGCACGGTCCGCTACAAGAGCCTCCAGAACACCGTACCGCGTGATGTGGTTAAGCGTTATGCGAAGAAGAAGACGCCAGACGAAACGGCTTACTACCGCCACTGCGGATTTGAGCCAGTATTTCGAAGGTATGGCGGTGAATGGTATCTGGAAATCACGCCGCGGTACGTGTTCACCAGCGACGGCCGAGAGTTGCACCCTTACCGGGAGGAGTACCAAGCGAAGATCAAATCCATCGAAGGCAGCAAGGCAGTCATGGGACTCGTGGTCATGTTCGCTTCCCTGTTGTCTGACGATGATGGCGGCCTTTACACGAAGCCATATCCGCACCTTGGGTTTGACGGACTGGCAGAAACCGTTCTCGATGTCGCCATTGACGATGCAGCGTGGTCGTCTGCCGACGAGATCGCACCGGCATCAACTCATGTGGAGGCACCGGACGCTCCGTTGTTCGACCTATGAAGGCACACTTCATCCATGAGCCCGAGCTGGAGTTTGGAAGCGGTCGTCACATCGATATCCGCTTTGGACTGACGCACCACGGACCGTTGGACTCGCGAGTTCATGGTGCGATGCGTGAGTGCCGAGTCGCTGTGATCGGCGATGGCGACGGAGTCGACACATTTCGTGAGTGGGTCGACCAATGCAGACCTGGAGTTGCAGCGAAGGAAACTCGGCTTCGGAACTTGTTCCCACCGTTTCCCGGTTTCGGAGAGGGTGGGTGTCTACCCGACTTCGTGTGCAACGATGCATGGAGCCGCAGCCTATCCGAACGCAGTATCGCCGAAGTCTGCGGCATTACAAACCCCGTCGACTTCGCGGAGGCTTCGACTCGGCTCTACACCGACGAGGCCGAAGACCTCATCGAGAAGGGCATGGCTGATGTCGTAGTCTGTCTCATGCCGCCAGCACTTGTGAAGCGAGTCGACGTCGGTTCGGTTGAGAAACGTGGGCCACGCTCACGTCGACGCAGCGATAGAGCTAGAAGCGACGCACCGATCTGGCACGACTACTTCAAGGCGAAGTGCCTCCAACTTCAGCGCCCCGTACAGCTTGCCCGTCCAGGTACGTTCGGCGGCGACGTCCAGCGATATTCGACGGATGGAACCCCAAGCCGACTCATTCAGGACGATGCAACCAGAGCATGGAACTTCTTCTGTGCACAGTACTACAAGGCTGGCGGCGTGCCTTGGCGTCTAGTGCGAGAAGCATCCGAGCTGCTGACGTGCTATGTCGGCGTGAGCTTTTTCCACAGTGTCTCGGACGAAGAAGACCCGTCTGTGCAGACCAGCATCGCACAGGTATTCAATGAGCGTGGCGAAGGTGTTGTTGTACGTGGGGGGCCTGCGAGGATCCGCAAAGACGACCGAAGTCCCCATCTGTCCAAACAAGACGCAGTAAGGCTCCTCAGCGAAGCGATCGAACGCTTCCGGAAAGAGCACAAGACGATGCCAGCACGTTTGGTGATCCACAAGAGCTCGTGGTTCGACGAAGACGAGCGAGATGGGCTCCGAGACGCCGCCGATCAATATCGAATCGAGCTTCTGGACCTGCTCTCACTACGTCGTACCCAGACTCGCTTCTTCAGAAAGTCCGGGACCTATCCCCCTCTCCGCGGCACCGCGGTGCAGCTCGACGACACGCACGCCTTGCTCTACAGCCACGGCAGCGTTGACTTCTACCGGGCGTACCCGGGCCTCTACGCGCCCCGCCCTCTCCTGGTCACGGTCGAACAAGCGGCGACTGGCATCCGGCCATTGCTCAAAGAGTTGCTCGGCCTGACGAAAATGAACTGGAACAGCACCCAGTTCGTCAACTCAATGCCCATCACTCTCGCGGCTTCCAGGTCTGTCGGAGACATCCTTCGCTACGCCCCACAGGACGCGGCTCTCCAAGCTCGATACGGGTTCTATATGTGACCGTGCACTGACACCGCCTGGGTACAGGCAGGAGTACTCATATGCGGCTCTCTAGGCTTCTGATTAAGAACTTTCGGAACTTTCAGCAAGTTGACATCCCTCTCGGACGCCACACGGTTGTCGTGGGCGAGAATGCTACGGGCAAATCGAATCTACTGAACGGACTTCGCCTATTGCTCGACCCTTCGCTGCCTGAGCGTGCCCGACATCTCAGGCTAGAAGATTTCTGGTCTGGACTAAACGACCCAATCGGAGATTCAGAGTCAATAGAAGTATCCATTGAGCTTCAAGACTTTGAGAGCGACTCCCGAGCACTTGCTCTGCTCGCCGATGCAGTTGTCGTCCCTGATCCGCTGACAGCCAGGCTCACTTTTTGGTTCGGCCCGCGTGCCGATCTTGACGATGGACCCAGCTCGCTGGAGGACTACGAGTACATCATTTATGGCGGTGACAATCGCGATGTGCAATTGGGGTACCACCTGCGGCGGTTCATGGCGATGGACTTGCTTCCGGCACTTCGCGATGCAGAAGGCGACCTTAGTGGATGGAGGCGTTCCCCCCTTCGCCCGTTGGTCGAGAGTGCACAGGATGCAATCACTGCCCGCGACCCGGAGACCTTGCCAAAGGTCGCCGAACAAATGCAGAAGGCCTTTGGAACTGTGACCTCAATCGATGAAGTTGCGGAGCTGATCACAGCGATTCAGACACGGCTCGTTGAGTTCGTCGGTGAAGACCATGCGATAGATCCCACTCTGGACATCGCCTCGACCGATCCCACTCGACTTCTTCGCTCGTTGCAACTAGTTTTCGATGGGAGCGCCAAGCGGACCATCGCTGAGGCCAGCCTCGGGGCGTCCAATACACTCTATGTTGCCCTTCGTCTCATGGCACTCGATGTCACGGGCGGCGAACGCGCTCATACGTTTCTCGCGATTGAAGAGCCCGAGGCACATGTTCACCCGCAGCTCCAGCGAGTTATGTACCGCTCGCTGCTACGAGAACGAGGAGGCGATGAAGACAGGCAATCATTGATCCTAACAACACACTCGCCTCACATCGCGAGCGTGGCTCCACTTCAGTCGATCGTCTTGCTGCGGACTACCGGTGATACATCGACAGCCCACTCAGGAACCCAGGTCGAACTCGACAAACGCGATACTGACGACATCGAGCGTTACTTAGACGTAACCCGCGCAGAGTTGCTCTTTGCGAAACGAGTACTCTTTGTCGAAGGCGACGCAGAACGATTCCTGCTGCCCGTCTACGCCAGACTGCTGGGTGTTGACCTTGACAGAATAGGAGCATCCGTATGCAGTGTCGGCGGCACCCACTTCGAGCCGTTTGTGAAGCTTGTCGCTCCATCTGGTCTAGACATCCCATTCGCGGTAGTTACAGACCGTGATCTCGTTCCCGAGAAACCACCCCTAGCCAAGAACCGAATCAAGAAGCTGCTTCGGTTGCTTGACGACCCACACGATGTGCTTGACGAAGAGGACGATGATGAAGTGTTCTTCTCGGCTGCACAGCAATCGGGTTTGTTCGTTGGGACAAACACGCTTGAGCTGGACCTTCTGAGTAAAGCCAAAGGTCGGACCGAAGTGGCTGCGACACTCAAGTCATTCGCGAAGGGGCCGGCTCTGGCCAAGATTGCCAAAAAGCTCGCCGAATTAAACTCGGAGCCGAGTAGCGAGTTTGCGGACACGATACTCAACAGGATCGAGCAGATCGGCAAGGGCCGATTCGCCCAGCGGCTTGCATCAGTCGTGACCGTTGAGAGCTGTCCTGACTATCTGGTGAACACGGTCCGGTTCGTATCGAGACTCGCTGAAGAATGAATTCATCCCAATACAAACGCCACGCCGCAGACTTTGCTGACAACGCCGAGCAGTTGGCGGCCTATGACAGTACGGGTAATTGTGGCGTACTTGCTGGTCCGGGAAGTGGCAAGACAAAAGTCCTGACAGCGAAAGTAGCTCGTGTGCTCAGTGAAGACGTTCATGCACCGCAAGGAGTTGCGTGCATCACGTATAGCAACGAGTGCCGAATCGAGCTACTGAAGAGACTCGAACTTCTTGGTGTCAATACATCGCCCTTCTTGTTCGTAGGAACTGTCCATGGGTACTGCCTTCGCCACATCTTGCGGCCGTACGCCAAGCCGGCCTCCATAGAACTGCCTGACCCCATGCGGGTAGCGGGAACTGCGGACCGAACTGAGTGCGGCAAAGCGGCGCTTGGCAAAGTGATTTCGGCGGACGAACAATGGGGCGGGTTTGGTGGTTGGGGAAGCTGGGTCGAGCGGTTCCGCAAGAGCCGGGGACGGGACATTGAGGCTCTCGATGACCGTGTTGAGGATTTGGCGATCGAGTACGAAAGGCAATTGCGAAGCCGTGGACTCATTGACTACGACGATATAACGAATATTGCTGCCGAGCTTGTTAAGACACGCAGATGGGTCAGGGACTGCATCGCTGCCAAACACCCAGTTGTGGCGATTGATGAATACCAAGACCTCGGAGCTGCACTGCACGATATCGTTGGAACGCTCTGCGACCATGGCGTTCGGGTCTTCGGAGTCGGAGACCCCGACCAGTGTATTTATGAGCAGCTTCAGGACGCACGTCCAGAGCTCCTCATCGAGTTCGCTGAGCGAAATGACGTTGAGCGAGTGGATTTGCGAATCAATTACCGTTCCGGCACAACGCTAGTCAGGATTGCAGCAGCAGCTCTAGGCGAGGATCGGAAACATCGTGCACACAGGGCAGACACCGGTACCGTCCAAGTTCATGAAGTATCTGCACCATCGAGAAAGTGGAACCCGCGACAAGAGGCCCATGCGAAGTATGCTGCCAAGTCTTTGGTACCGGCAATACTTGAAAGTGACGCTGTGAAGCCGGGTGATATTGGTCTGCTTGTGCAAGACCGGAACATGGCGCAGGCCTTGGCCATTGAGTTCGCGGCCGAGGGTTTCAAGTACATACGACTGGACAAGGGCATTCCATACGAGCGAACTCCGCTCGTGACTTGGATCGCCGATGCTACGACCTGGTGTATTTGCAGCGAGAACGGCGAACGACCCAGCGTCGGACACCTTCTTCGCGATTGGAATGCAATCGACCGTACCGGAGATAGGTCAAGGGATATCGACACTGCGTGGCCAGTGGTCGTCAAATTCCTGTGGTCAATGCAAGGGAGTGATGTACCACTCAGCGAGTGGCTGGCAGAGTTTGAGTCCCAAGCGGCTGGGCCGACCGGCTTGCTTGAAGAGGCTCTGGAACGCGAATTGGAGTCACTTGAAGCATTGACAGCGTCTACTGAAGAGGGCGGCCTGCATGAAGCGACGTTGGTCTCGGAGTTTGCAGTCAAGAGGGGACCGCCGTCACACATCACCATCGTTACGCTTCACAGTGCAAAGGGGTTAGAGTTCCCGATCGTCATCATGCCGTTGCTCGACGAGGGCGTGTTTCCTCGATTCTCAATCAAGCCCGAGACATCAGAGTGGCGAGAGCAGCGCCGCTTGTTCTACGTGGGCGTCACACGGGCAATGAATGACTTGCACGTGCTCTATTCCAGGGAGCACGGAATGTCGCCCTTTCTCGCGGACTTGGTTGGTTCGGTCTGACCTGACCGCCCTAGTCGGCAGGGCTACTCCTTGGTTTGGGTATTGCACAGCTGCCCACGGACCCACTCGATGAGCTTCCGATGCTCTGGCGGCACGGGCTTCATGTAGCGGTCAGCCATCGAAGAGCTCGCCGAGTGTCCGAGCCACTGCTTCATGGCGATGATGGAGCAGCCATTGCGAGACCCGTACTCCGTTGCTCCAAGGTGACGGAGCGTGTAGAAGCCACCGAGTGTGTCCTTCGACTCGCCAATTCCCTCGCGGAGCCGCTGCCACCATTGCTGCACGCCGTCCGACCGGGTGTGGACCACCGGCTTGCCGTTCTTGGTGACGAACATGAGTTGGCCTTCAGGGCGGGGCGTTTCCGCGAGGTACGCCTGGATCGCACTCCACACACCGGGCGGCGTGTCACCGTACCTGTCGATTCCGGTCTTGCCCCGGCGGAGGTCGTACCCCTTCTTGTCGATCTGGCCAACGCGGAGGTTCGCGATGTCGGTCTGCCCCAAGCCGAGCCCGATGCCGAGCCAGATCATCGCCTTCCCGCGGGCGTCGGCCGCGGCGAGCAGGGCCTTCAGCTGCTTCAGTGTGGGAAGCTGGCGGTGCTCGGCCGCTCGTCCGGGTGTCCTGTCGAGCGAGTCCCAGTTCCAGCCGAGCACCTGCTGCCCGTACTCCGGGCGACCAGAACGATCGATCAGACGCTTCACCGCCTGGATGCGCCCGTTGACAGAGGCCGCTGAGAAGCCCTTCGCGACGAGCTCCTGGTTGAACTCTTCCACGTCCGACATTTCGAGGTCGCAGACGTGGAGCCTGGACGCGGCCCCGCGGCCATGCCGCTCGTTGATGAAGGTGAGGAAGTCCTTGATCTCCTTCTTGCGGTTCAGCATCGCCCGCGGGGCGATGGTTCCTGCTGCGCGTCGTTCGCCGGGCTTGCGGACCCGGGACTCGTCGTACTTGAACAGGCCGGAAGCCACGTGGACCAGAGAGCCGGGCTCGGCCTTCACCTCGGCCCGGACAGCTTCCCGCTCGGCCCGCTTCTGTCGGGCCTCGGTTTTCGCGGCGTGGCCGGGTCGGACGGCGGCAGCGGCCTCATGGTTGTCCTGGAGCCAGGCGGCGAGCCATGCCTCATAGGCTTTGTTCGCCTCGCCCTTGGTGACCATCCCGAAGCGGTGCTTCTTGGGCGTGCCGGTCTCCGGATCGCGATAGCTGACGTGCCACCCGATGCCACGGTTCTCCGTGTAGCGGAGCTTCGGGATGCGTCGCTTGCGGCTGGTTTCGGACACGACGATGAGCCTCTACACTGGCCTCGCGAGGGGCTTCCACGCTGGTCGCCCTCCAGAAATTTGTAGTGCAGTTTCTGCGGCAAGTGTAGTGCAAAAGGCCGCTGGAGGCATCGTCAGTGGCTTTTTCAGGCCTTGCCAACGTGAATGTCGAGGGTTCGAATCCCTTCACCCGCTTTGATGACCGCCGTTGACCAGAGAGGTCAGCGGCGGCTTTCTTTTGCCCTGGGCGACGGTTACGGCGATCGGGGCGGAGGAGCCGGGAGACGGGGGATTTTGCCGGGATTGGTCACAAGAGGCCAGGCGTTGACCCGGGTGGACGCGGGTCCGTGCAAGCGCTTGTGCAAGGTGAAGTGGGGCGGCTGTCGGTGTGCCCGTCGTTCGCACGAGTCCGGGTAGGATTAGGGCCATGCCTGCCAAGGGTGGAGCCGCCGGAAAAGCCGGCGACCAGTACGAGGCCTTGTGGACGGTCGATGCCGCGTTACGCGTCATTGCCGGTCGCGCTGAATATGTGACCTACGAGTCACTCGACCCGGAGCAGTCGCGGGGAGTCGAGTTCAGCGTGCAGACCTCAACAGGGGATCTTGAGTTTTGGTCGCTGAAACGTCAGACGAGCGCTGCTGCGGGATGGACACTTGCGGCGCTGGTCAAGCGCGACGCGCAGGGCAGGTCTATCCTTGACGATCTGAAGTCGCACGTTGAACGGGACAGTCGCAACGTAGCCGTATTTGCTTCGACACTCGGAGCAGCGCGGCTTGAAGAGATTCGATCGGTCGCCATGAGCGCCGATACGCTGCGGCAACGACTCAACCAGTCGAAAGACCTGAGCGCCGACTTCGACAACTATCTCTTGCCCCTGTTCGATGGCGACAGCGAGCGGACGAGGAAGTTCCTGACCCGACTTCAGATTCGTACGGCAGACGAGACGTCCTTGCGAACCCAAACTGAATCGTTCATTGCGCTCCTGGTTTATCCAGAAAGCGGCGGCGAGGTTGACGCGCCGGCGATCCGAAGGCTTATGGCCGAGTACCTGCTTGACCATATGCACCAGCAGATTGACCGGCAGATGCTCCTTGAGCATCTGGGTGCTCTTGGGTTCCGTCGGAAAGACTGGAAGGTAGATGCGACGGTCCGTGAGATGGTCGACACGTTGTGTGAGTCGTACATCTCTCCCCTCCGCGAGCAGCTGATCGGGGGAACGCTTCAGGCGTTGCCCGGCACCGAAAAGCTGCTCGCTCCAGACGGTCTCCCTTGCGCTAAACGCACGCTGATCTCCGGCGGTGCGGGCGGGGGCAAGAGCAGCGCATGTGCCCGCGTTATCGATCGCCTGCGCGTAGAGGGCATCCCCGTCCTACCGGTGCGGATGGACATAATTGACGAGAGTATTCTCACACCACAACGGCTCGGAAAGGCGCTTTCACTGCCCGCATCGCCGGTAGCCGTACTTGCAGGCCTGGCGGATGGCGGCAATTGCGTGCTTGTCGTTGACCAACTCGATGCCGTCAGCCTGGCGTCTGGGCGCCGTGCGAACGTATGGTCGCTCTTTGAGCAGCTGCGGACTGAGGCCGACGCGTATCCGAACCTCAGGGTGATCGTTGCATGCCGGGCATTCGACCTTGAACACGACCATCGAATGCGGTCGCTGGCAGCCCGGGACTCGGGCTTCGAGATCGTCACGATCGAAGCGTTCGATGTGACAACGGTGGATGAGATCCTCGGTGATCGAGAGGTCCACCCGAAGCTTAGGCCGCTATTGGTCGTCCCGCTTCACTTAGCCATGTTCATGGCCCTGACACGCAACGAAAGCGAAGGCCTCGAGAGTCGTGATGAGCTCTTCGCGTCATTCTGGAAGGAGAAACAGCGAAGATGTACGCAGCGCCTCGGCCGCGAATGCGCATTCGCTGATGTCGTGAACTGGCTGGCGGGTTGGTTGAGCGATCATCAAGAGCTCTCGGCCCCGGAGAACATGCTACCTGACGCGCTTGGCGCTGACGCCGATACGTTGGCGTCCGAGCACGTCATAGTCTTATTGGATCGTCGTGTTCGGTTCTTTCACGAGGCCTTCTTTGACCATGTGTTTGCTCGGCGGTTCGGGCAAACGGGCGGGTGTCTCCTGAGATTGCTATTGGATTGTGAGCAGCATCTGTTCCGCCGTGCACAGGTCCGTCAGCTACTCTCATTTCTGCGGTCAAGTGACCCGCATCGGTACCAAGAGCAGCTTCGGGCCGTCCTTATGGATGGGAGGGTTCGGTTCCACATCAAGCGGACTGTCTTGCAGTTTCTTTCGGCAGCAACCGACCCAATGCAGTCAGAATGGACGGTGCTCGCCGAGTTTGGGGCCGCTGATCCCGACTGGCTCAATCACGTGAATCGCGCGGTGTCAAACCACACTGGGTGGTTCGATTGTCTCGATGCGGCCGGTGTCCTTGAGTCGGGGTTGACCAGTGGCGAGGAACAGGAGGAATGGCGAACCGTGTGGCTGTGCGCGATGCCGGATGTTCTCAAGGGCCGCTCGGCCCGCGTCGCCACCCTGTTGATCAAAAACCGGCGCGACGACGACGCGTGGTGCCAGTATCTGCAGTATGCATGCCGAAACGGTCACGTCTTCTATAGCCGCCAGATGTTCGATCTGTTCTTGTCACTTATCCGTGACGGAACGTTGGATGGAACACGTCCTGGGTTCGCGGTTAATGACAACTGGTGGACTACGTTGTACTCGATGAGCACCGAGGCACCGGCCATGGCGGCTGAGGCCATCGCGGTATGGCTCGATCGGGTGCTTCAGAGGGGGGAGCAAGCGGCCGAAGAACGTGAGAGTCTCGGTGATGAGACCGACCAGCATGCTCCACCAGTGGGTCTTTGGCGACATTTGGATGCGGACGGTGATGATCACGGTGTCATCGCCAAGGCGGCAGGGGCGGAGTTGGAATTCACCGAGCACATCTTGCCGCGCGTCGCGGACTTTGTCGCGAAGTACGCAAGAACAAGCAGTGATTGTCTAGACTCTGATCCGCTGTGGTCATGCCGTTTGTTTGGTGATGACACGTACCCGATCTATGACTCGCTCCTTAAGTCTCTTGCCCGGGCGATGGAAGGGCTGGCCCGCTCGTCTCCAGGCGACCTCGATCGGTTGATCGCCCCTTACTTGACGTTTCCGCATGATGCGATCACGTACCTCCTTCTGCGAGCGTGGTCGGCTGCACCTTTAGTCTACTCCGAGCGCATCGCTCGCTATTTGACCGAAGACCCGCGACGCCTGAAGGTCGGATATGCATCTTCTAGCGGCGACGCTGGAGAGGGGATCACGGCGAGCTATCGCTCCATCGAGGCCGTCCGGGTGGCGTCTCCGTCCTGCTCTATCGAGGCGTTCAGAGCCTTGGAGCAAGTCATCGTCGATCTTCGCGACGAGGTGGAGGCGGGCCTTCCTCGGCTGCGAGGACTTCGTCAACTGCGGCTGTTGGAGGCCATGGACCAGGGCCGGCTGGGAAAAGCTGGTCACGCCAAATTGTCAGAACTGCGAAGGAAGTTCCCTGGCATCACGAGCGAGCCGCCCAAGCCGATCGAGGTCGTTCGCGTCGATCCGCCGATCCCGGTCGAAGCACAGGATAAGATGACGGACGAGCAGTGGCTTTCAGCCATGGAGAAGTATGGCGGGGTCGAGAGTCGACAACGTCAGCTTGCAGAGTCGCTGAGGTCGAAGGCGATAGCTGACCCGAAGCGGTTTGTTGCACTGACGAAGAGGATGTCGACCGCACTTCCAGCAAGTTACTTCGAGGCTGTTCTCCGCGGGGTCGCAGAGACACCGCCTCCACGCGACAACGGTGGGTGGCTCGCCGATGTCGTTTCACTCATTGAGCGAGTTCATGCACTTCCGAAACGCCCTTCAGGTCTTTGGGTCACCTACCTCGTTGGTAAGTGGAGCGGGCTCGAGTGGCCGCCGAGCGTTGTCGAGATCACCGCGTGGTATGCGACAGAAGACCCTGATCCGACCGAGGAGATGTGGCGGAAAGAAGCACCTAGTGGCCAACTCTACCACGGAGGCGACCCCGACATGGCCGGCTTGAACTCAACACGGGGTTCTGCGGCAAATGCAATCGCCGGGCTGATGTACAACGATCGCGGTCCGGCGGGTACCGTCATAAACGCAGTTGACAGCCTTGCCCATGACGCGTCCATCGCTGTGCGGTCACAGGCCATTCGGGCACTTCTTGCGCTGCTTAGAACGCAGCCGGGCCTGGCAATACAGTGGTTTGTCGAGTGCGTCAGCGCCGATGACGTGTTGCTAAAGACCTCTATCCTCGAGCACTTCGTACATGACGCGGGGCATCACGACTACGCCGCGATACGTCCTGTTCTTCACGACATGATCGGGAGCAACGATGTCGCCATCGTCGAGACGGGTTCGCGGTTGTGCTGTTTGCTTGCCTTGAGCCTAACTGCGGCGGAGGCGGATGCGGCACCTCTTCGCACAGGAACGACTGAAATGCGGATGGCTGCGGCAACGGTGTACGCAACGAACATCGCGCACCAGGAGGTCGGCGGGCGATGTCGCGATCTCCTGATGCCGTTCTTTGGCGACGAGGCGGACATCCAAGCAAAGGCCGCCGCTGCATTTCGTCGCATCACCGAGCTTGAGCCGGCGGAGCAGGAGAGGATGTTGGAGGCGTTGCTCGACGCCAATCCCAGCGCAGAGGCCCTAAAGCCTGTAATTCGGGCCATCGAAGACTCTGCGGTCCGCCTGCCAGACCTTGTTTGCAGGTTGATTGAGGTAGGCATAGAGAAGTTCAAGGCGGAGGCGGGCGACATTCGCACGCACGGCGCCATGGTTGGGAGCGATCTATCGAAGATCGTGATCCGGCTCTATTCGCAGTCGAACGACGCTTCGATCAAGACGCGGTGCCTCGACGCTATCGACGCAATGGAGCAGGCCAGTTTTGTTGGATTGTCCGGCGAACTGGAACGTATTGAGCGATAGCGCAGCCTCCGGCGTCATCTGAGGTGGCCCACGAATAGCGGACTCCACACCGAGCCGGGATACTGCCCGGCGGAAGGAGTCATGCGATGGGCAATCGATCGAAGTACTCGGACGAGTTCCGGCGTGAAGCGGTTCGTCTGGTGACCGAAGAGGGGTTCACGAAGAAGCGGGCAGCGGAAGCCGTGGGGGTCTCGGCGGCGACGCTCGCCAGTTGGGTCGCCCAGCAGGACGCGGCGGCGCCGCGCACGCGATTCGCCTCCGAGGTCGACGAACTCGAGCACCTGCGCAAGGAGAATGCGCGGCTGCGCATGGAACGGGACTTTCTAAAAAAAGCGGCCGCCTTCTTCGCGAAGGAGGAGGGGCGGTCGTGAACTGCTACGAGATCATCCGCGACCACCGTTCGACGTACCCCGTCGCGATGATGACCGCCGCCATGGGCGTCTCGACCAGCGGCTTCTACGACTGGATCGATCGACCGCCGTCAGCCCGGGCCCGCCGCCGCGCGGCGGTGGCGTCGGCGGTGCGCGAGGCGTTCGAGGAGAGTCACGCGATCTACGGCAGCCGCAAGGTCACGGCCGAGCTCGCCGCCCATGCGGCGAAGGCGTGTCGAACACGGTGGCGACGCTGATGCGGGAGATGAACCTGTATTCCAGGGCCCAGCGACGTCGACGGTATGTCGCGACGACAGACTCGAGGCACACGGCGCCGATCGCCCCGAACCGGCTGGGGCGCGACTTCGGGGCGGCGGGTCCGAACGAGAAGTGGGCGGCGGACATCACGTTCATTCCGACGCGGTCGGGGTGGGCGTACCTGGCGGTGGTGATGGATCTGCACTCGCGGCGGATCGTGGGATGGTCGGTGAGCGACAGCCTGGAGACGACGCTCGTGACCGATGCGCTGAGCTCGGCGCTGGCGGCGCGACGGCCGGAACGCGGCCTGGTGCATCATTCAGATCGCGGCGTTCAGTACGCGAGCGGTCGGCATCGGGATCTGCTCGCGCGGCACGGGATCGAGTGCAGCATGAGTCGTCGCGGCGACTGCTGGGACAACGCTCCGACGGAACGGTTCATGAACGCGATCAAGAACGAGTGGACGAACCATCACGAGTACGAGTCAGTGGACGACGTGCGACGCGACGTGTTCGCGTACATCGAGATCTTCTACAACCGCCGACGCCGCCACCAGGCGCTCGGTTACCTGAGTCCGGCCGAGTTCGAACAATCACAACCACGCGGAGCCAACGCCGCGTAACATGCGGTGTGGAGTCCGCTATTCGTGGGCCACCTCAATCAAGGAACTGCGGGTCAGTGTAGACGTTCGCCTTCAGGTTCGGATCGCTGTGCCGCATCGCGGTTCAGGCGCATCCGCGCAGCCTCGCCAGAATCGCTAGCGATAACTGGCTATTTGTTTCTTGATCACGCAGATGGAACTGACATCATGGGATTCTGTTCAAGCATGAGAGGGCTGTTCCATGAGGTTCACTTCGGCGACGCTGATTCTGCTGGCTGGCTCCTCCGCGACTGCGGACCAGATTCTGGTTCCGCAGGACGCTCCAACGATTCAGGCAGCCGTCGACATGGCGGGGGACGGAGACGAAATCCTGGTTGCGGCCGGTGAGTATATCGAGTCGGTTTCTGTGTCCAGAAAATCGATCGTGCTTTCCGGTGCGGGGGCCGTCGACACATGTGTGGATGCGAATGGCGCAAACTTTTGCATCAATGTATCTGAAGGCAATGTGTCGATCTCAGGGTTCAAACTCGTTGGGGCCGACATCCGAGCTCTCCGAATGAGCGACGGGAACTTGTCAGTGCTGGATTGTGTAATGACAGATAGCGTCGGGGGTGTCAGTTTGGAACCCTTTGCGAGGCAGTCCGCCGTTCTGCTGAATTGCGTGATTGCAGGGAACTCAGGCAAAGGTGGGATAGGTTGCCAAGGTTTTGGTCGGGTCGACTTGATTGGATGTGAGATTGACTCGAACTCTGGGTCGACAGTTGGAGGCATCGGCGTATTTTCGAGTCTGCAGTTGAGCATCATCGATTGTGTGATCTCAAACAACGAGGCATCACAAGGTGGGAGTGGCATTCGCCTCGTCAGTGTGGGACTTGGTGAAACGGTGATTTCCAACACCGACTTCGTCGCGAACGCCGCCCCTCTAGACATTGGGGGGGCGCTGTTTGTGAGCAACGGACAAGCTCCCGAGTTCACGGGCTGCCGGTTCTTGGACAACATGGCCTACTTTGGAGGAGCGGTGGTAACGGACAATTTCAGTCGACCGGTGTTCGTCGAATGCGAGTTTCGAGGCAACTCGGCTACATATCTCGGCGGCGCCAGCTTGGCCGTTGATTTTGGTACACCGGAATTCAGCCTCTGCACCTTTGAGAACAACACCAGCCAAGGGCCAGGGAAAGACGTCGTCAACGCTTCGCCGGGCGTGTCAACGCTGCAAGACTCTTGGTTCTGCCTGCCTGAAGAGGAGGCTGTCTCTGGCGCATTCATTGACGCCGGTGGCAACGTGTTCAACGCCGCATGCGGTTGTTCTGCAGATATCTCGGGAGACGATGGTGCTGTTACAGCAGGTGACTTGGCGACCCTGCTGGGCGGATGGGGGCAAGCCGGTGTCGGTGATCTGGACGAGGATGGGACGACAGGCCCTGCCGATCTGGCGATTCTGCTAGGTGAATGGGGCGAATGCGACTGAGATCAGCAGGCCGAAACGTCGTTGCAACTTGAGGTCGCTGGCGCTCTCAGCCTCGGCAACGCCTCCACCGCCCCCGCCACGTCGAGCAGCTGCGGGTCCGTGTAGACGTTCGCCGTCAGACTCGGATCGCTATGCCGCATCGCGGCTTGCGCCGTCCGCAGCGGCACGCCGGCCTTGGAGAGATGCGTCCCGAACGTATGTCGCAGCGCGTGGATGTCAATTGTCCGGCCGCGCTCGTCGGTCTTGACGACGACCTCCTTGCCGTTGCGGATCTCGACGTGTGCGAGCCCGGCGAAGACAAGGTCGCGGTCGAAGATCCTGATGAGCCCGCTCGGCACGTCGAGGATCTTCGTGTCGTGCGGAAGCGTCGCCGGGATCGGCTCGCGGCGGCGCCGGGCATCGGCTCGGGCGCGGGTGAGCTTCGCCTCGAGGAACTCGGCGAGTTCGGCGGCGAGGTCGGCACGGACCGGAATCTCCGATCCGCGGCGGTTCTTCTCGTCCTTCGCGTACAGGATGAAGTAGGCGACGGGCCCGTCGGTCTTGAACTGGCCAACCGACAGCGACGCGAGTTCGCCGCGCCGGAGCCCCGTGAGGACGAGCGTCTTGTAAATCAGCGAGCGCTCCCAGCCGATGAATTCGAGCTGCTCGCGCACCTCAGGTTTGACCTTCGCTGTCAGCTTGCCCTTGTCCTTTCCTCGCCGCACGGTCATCGCCTCAACCAGCGGACGCCGTCTCGCGGCGTCGAGGAGGCGGACGATCTCGTCCTCGGTGAGGGCCCGCCGCTGGCGGCGAACGTCGCCGCGGGCGTCGGCCCGAGGGACGTTCTTGAGCGGGTTGTCGATCAGACGCTTCGTGCCGACGCACCAGGTCCCGAACGCGATCCACGACTCGCGGTAGCCGTTCCGCGTACCAGGCGCCATCCCGGCGTGCTGCTGCTCGACGAGCCATCGCTCGAGCGCGGAACCCTCGAGGTCGGACAGGCGCTTGAAGCCGCAGGCGTCGGCGACGCGGCGGAGCCGGGTCTTGACCTGTCTGATCCGGTGCGGCGTGGAACCCTTGAGACGCAGGTGGTCGTAGTACGCGTCGAAGTGCGCGCCGAGCGGGGTGCCCGCGTGCCGCGAGGCGGAGTTCTCCGCCGCCGAGATGACGCCGGCGCGGATCAACTCCGCCTGCCGCTCCAGGCGGTTGAGGATCGCTCGGGCGGCGACCTCGTCCTTGCAGCCCGTCGGCTCGTCGACCCAGACGCCGTGGTGGTCGCGGTAGCGGGCGACGTACGCCCGCGTCTTGCCCCTGATGCGGAGCTTGCCGCTGCGCCCGACGAGGACCTCGGCGGTGCGGAGTTTCCCGTTGCGGAGCCGCCAGCGCGCGATCTGCTTCCCGTCCTGGTCGACGACCTCGGCGCCGTCGGGCAGCGGGGCGGTCCAGGCTTTCTTGAAGATCGAACCCATGGGTTACTCGCGGGTGGGCAGGAGAGTCACAGTGAGGGGACAGTCGGAGAGAAAATCAAGGCGATTCCGGGAATCGAGCGACAGCATGCGACCACGGTTGAAGCAGGCGGGCTGGATCTGTCATGCAGCGTCTTCCCCGGCATCGGTGTTGGGGACGGATTCGTTTCGTCCGCTTAAGGGCGTGGCCTTGGACGAAACGAAATACCGATGCGGATCGCCCTTCACTCCCGCGCCGCTGCGTCGCCAACGGCCGGATTCAAGACCAGTCCTGAGGCATGTCCTGAAGCTCGACTTCCCCGGCGGTATCGAGCCGTCGGGCCAGGCGTCGAGGAGTTCTTCAAACGTGAGCGGATCTGTGGCGTCGGCGAGAACGCGCTCGATGTTCTCTGACCACCCGGCCTGCGTCGCGCTGTGCTTTGACCCGAGTGCGGTGTAGCCGTGGTCAGGATCGAAGTCGATCACGACCTCGGGGTCGTGCTCGAACCGCGACAAGGTCGTCAGGATGCGTCTGCTGTCGTCCACACGCGCACCGTCGTACCGGCGGAACTCGACGATGATGTCGACGAAGCCCGTCAGGGCGCCGCTGCCCCGGCTTCCCTGTCCCTCAGTCGCATCGCCCTTGCGGAGATGGTGAATCAGCATGACGCCAGCGCCGGTACGCGTGACGGCGTTCAACGGCAACAGCACCTCCATCATGCCCGCCGCCTCGTTCTCGTCGCGCATAGGCGCGAAGGCTGGGAACGTGTCGAACACAACAAGCCCGATCCCCTCGCGGTCGACGATCACGGCGATGTCGCGCAACATGCCCTCCCAGCCCCTGCGATCGAGTTTGTGGGCGAACGGACGGCAGACGAAGCTCACGTGGTCGCCGATGCCGATCGCATCGCAGCGATGCCTCCAGATGCCCTCGCTCTCCTCGGACACGATCAGCACTCGTGTCGCGGCGACGCACCCGAGGAAGTCCCCGTCAGCGTCGAGGCGGCTGAGCAGGTGCGCGATCAGCGTGGACTTCCCCGCTTTCCACAACCCGCTGAACAGGGTCACGTGGCCGTGAGCCAGGTATCCCTCCCAGATCCACTCGACGGTCTCGTCGGCGCCGCCGAGCTCGGACGCCACGACCGGCTCCGGCAAGAATTCGTTTCTTCCAAGACCACTCTCTATAGGTGGACGAATCGAATTCTCGGGCGGAGACCATTCGATCTGATCGGTCGCGAGCCGATCGAGATCCGCCGAATCGTGGTCGGCGTCGAACCAGTCCGACACGTCCGCGCCGTCGTCCCGATCCGGCCACAGATCCACGACTCGAACGCTGGCGGCCCGGCCGTGGAGTTTTCCCGCTACGTCCTGGGCGTGGCTCCGGCCGGGTCCGTCCGCATCGCCAAGGATGACGACGTGACGACCCTCGAGAACCGAGTCGTCCACGGACGCCCATTTGCCGGCGCCCATCGGGCTCGTCGTCGCGACCATGCCAGCCTTCGCGAGTCGATCCGCGTCCTTCTCGCCCTCGACGACGTAGATGAACGACTCGGGGGGAGCGTTGATCAGATCAGAGAGGCGATAGAGGACCCTGCGTGTGTCCCGCAGGTTCCAGATCCACCCGTCCATGCCGTCAGGCCGGCGTTGCCGGAACCGCTTCGGCTTGCCTCGGACGGACTGGTACAGCAGCGTGCCGTTCTCATCGACGTAGTCGTACTTCGCGATGATCTGCGGCTGCCGGTCGGTCGACGTGGGTTGGAACAGGTCGGACATGGTCAGTCCCAGGGCTGCAACGACGTCCGTCGTCTTGCACTTTGCGTGGCAGTTCAGGAGAACGTCGCCGTCTTTGCTGAGGCTGATCGACAGACTGGGGTCGTGATCGTCGTGCGCGGGACACACCGCGACGTACCCGTCGCCGGACCGGCGCACGCCGCGGAGAAGGGCGAGGACCCGCGTTAGCGAGTCCGCGCCGTGGTGAACCGTGGGAGTGGTCACGCGGTCATCCCGTGGCGCTGTTCGATGGCTGCGTCGAGATCGTCCTGGCGCCAACGAAGCAGATGCCCGACCACAATCGGTCGTGGGATCGCGCCTCGCAGCACCCCCTCAAGGAGATCGGATCGATTGAAGCCACGAAGAGTCAGGTCTGCCGGCGACTCGAGGAGAGCCTCGCCCTGGTTAAGGTGGTCCCGAGTTTCGAGGAAGTCATAGCATGCAGGCTGGCGGTCCTCGATCCATGCCTCCAGATCCTGCAGGCTCCACAGTGCTCGAATGCGCCATACGATTGGTTTCGGCGCTGCGCTGCGGTACACCTCGTTGTGCCAGTGGTCGACGCTGTATCCAGCGATAGCGGCCGCCAATTCAGCGTCGACGAGCAGGTCCTCCCCGGGTCGTTGTGCATCGTGCAGCGGCCCGAGGAAGTCCACGCCGTCGTACGTGATGAAAAGCGGGGTACGGTTCTCGTCATTGAAGATGCTGCAATCGATCATTTCGATTCCTTTCTGAGGTTGGGGCAGCCCTCGATGATCCAAGTTTCGATTGCGATTCTGGGCCAGCGGACAGCGCGGCCGAGCCGGACCGGTGCTGGCATGTGTCCCGCGTCAACAAGGCGGTACACGTGTCTGCCCGAGCAGGCGAGCAGCTTGGCCACCTCGTCGACGGTCAGCATCGACATCGAGTCGAGGCCGTGTCCTTGGTCGGTCATGCGTCGCCTCCTTGGCGGGGCTGTGGTTTCGTGCGAATCCAGTCACGGAGCCGGTCTGGATCAAATCGGACCGCGCGACCGATTCGGACGCAGGGGATGTCCCCGGACGCAATTAGCTTGCTGAGTGTTCGAGGTGATATCGCGAGCAGCCGGGCTGCATCCCGCGATCGGATGAGGAGCGGTGTTCGGTCGCTCCCCTTGCTGACAGTGGTCATGTTGGTCGTCTCCGTTACCGCGCCACGACAGCAGCCGCATCGCCGGGGACGCCCCGGCGCGCGGATGCGAGCAAGTCAATGACGTGGAGTGGAAGTGATTGGTGAGCGTCACAGGGGCAGGATCGCGCATGATCCCGCTCCTGTCGGTTCAGTCGGCGTTCTTAACGTCGGTGAACGCTCACCAACTCAATGGCGCTACGCCACTTCCGCGGACTCAATCAGCGAGTACCCGATGGGCTGTTCGTTCGGGATCTGCCACCCAGCGTCTCGGAGTTTCAGAATCTCCTGTCGAACCCGGACTTCGTCCGACTCGACGGCGGCAGCGATGTCCTTGGCCTTGCCCGACCGGAGCCTCAAGTACTCAATGATCGCGCGCTGCAATGTGGTCAGCGTTCCGATGCTTGGAACGGAGCAGAACCGCTGCGCGATGCCGTGCTCTGCGATCGCCAACTCGGCGAGCATTCGCTCCCAGTTCACCTTCGCTACGCCGAAGCTCGAAACACCACGATGAATGGTCCGGGGCAGCTCCCGGAGTTGGGTTGCGGTTTTCGGGAGGTGCTCGGCAAGTCGATCGAACAGTCGTTGCCGATGTTTGTCGAACTGCCGCCATTGTTGCGTTAGTTGCTCGTCTTCCTCTTCGCGTCGCGTGCGTGCGTCCATGAGGATCTTCGCAACACTGTGGCGAGGATGCGCCGGATCATCCGCCGCCGCGTCGAAGTCATCTTCTTGCTCGATGACCTCTTCGATGTTGTTGAGGCGACGATTGATCCGCGATTCGAAATGGAGCAGTTGCTCGATCTCCTCGCGGAGAGTGCGCACCTCGGCGCGGAGCAGTTGGGACAGTTCGATCTGTCCAAGCACGGGGTCTTTGACTTGAGTCTTCATGTGTATGCCCTTTCAACAGGCGACAGGATTTGACTCTCTCCGCCCTAACATGCACCGATCGTAACACATAACATTCTGTCCGTGGGGTGGATAGAATTGGCATATCTTCCGGTCAGGAGACCCATCATGCAGGTGGACATCAGGCCCATCGGGGCCATAAGCGAGTATCACGGCAACCCGCGGCAGAATGGGGCAGCGGTCGAAGCCGTCGCCCGCTCGATCCAAGAGTTCGGCTTTCGCCAGCCCTTGGTGGTCGACGAGGACGGCGTCATCATCGTCGGCCACACTCGCCTCCTGGCGGCGCAGAAGCTCGGCCTGAAGTCCGTGCCGGTCCACGTCGCGGCGGACCTCACCGAGGCCCAGAAGAAGGCGTACCGCATCGCGGACAATCAGACGGGGGCGATCGCCGACTGGGACTACCAGCGCCTCGTCGACGAGTTCCGCGGGCTGCAGTCGCTCGACTTCGATCTCGACCTGCTTGGCTTCGACGACGACGAGATCGCGCGGATCATGGCGGGTGACGATCAGCTTGGCGAAGGTCTCACCGATCCCGACGACATCCCCGAGCCGCCGGACGATCCGGTCACGCAGCCCGGCGACATCTGGCTTCTCGGTCGTCACCGACTGATGTGCGGCGACAGCGCGAACGCCGACGACCTCGACCGACTGCTCGACGGCGCCGTGATCGATCTGGTGAACACCGATCCACCGTACAACGTCAAGGTCGAGCCCCGGAGCAACAACGCGATCGCGGCCGGCAATTCATCATTCGCCGCACCCGAGAAGAAGCACCACCAGAAGTTCGACCTCGCGCGGCACCCGGGCAAGAGCAAGCCGACGCAGAAGAAGATGCGCGCGAAGGACCGGCCGCTGGCGAACGACTTCGTCACCGACGAGGCGTTCGACGAGATGCTGCTGGCATGGTTCGGGAACGCCGCGCGGGTGCTGAAGCCGGGCGGATCGTTCTACATCTGGGGCGGGTACGCGAACCTCGGCAACTACCCGGGGCCGCTCCAGGCGAGCGGTCTGTACTTCAGCCAGGGGATCGTGTGGGACAAGCAGCACCCGGTGCTGACGCGGAAGGACTTCATGGGCGCCTTCGAGATCTGCTTCTACGGGTGGAAGGAGGGGGCCGCGCACCACTTCTTCGGACCGACGAACGCGACGGACCTCTGGCACGTGAAGAAGGTGAACCCGCAGTCGATGGTGCACCTCACCGAGAAGCCGGTCGAGCTGGCGGCGCGGGCGATCCAGTACTCGTCGCGCCCGAACGAGAACGCCCTCGACCTCTTCGGCGGTTCGGGGTCGACGCTGATGGGCGCCGAGCAGACGGGGCGTCACGCGTTCCTGATGGAACTGGACCCGGCGTACTGCGACGTCATCGTGCAGCGGTACGAGGCGTTCACGGGTGCGAAGGCTGTTCGTTCCGATTAGCCTCGTGATTCTGCCCCGCGTCGGTTACGGTTGGAGCAGGAATCGAGGTGGCGATGAGGTACCTTGTCCAAGGCCAGAGCCTGGTTACGGGGAAACACGTCCGGTTGAAGATTGAGGCGGAGTCGCCGGAAGAGGCGGTCGCACGCGTTTCCGATGTTGTCGAGGTGTCGGGGGAGCCGGCCCCTGTGCAGTTCATGGGGGGACCACTGTCGATTGTCGCGCTG
This sequence comes from Phycisphaerales bacterium, assembly GCA_965227335.1. Taxonomy (GTDB): domain Bacteria; phylum Planctomycetota; class Phycisphaerae; order Phycisphaerales; family SM1A02; genus CBDDFV01. The sequence goes on along the minus strand of CBDDFV010000006.1, from coordinate 152,015 downwards.
TCCTTAGTGGGCCTTGTGCTTGCGACGACGTTTGCCTTTCAAGTGTTGGAGCCCGACGGGGTCGACTATCTGGACCCGGTCGAAGTGAATCGTGCATGCTTGCGATTCGGCAAGCTCGTGTATGCCACTGAAGAATCCTCCGACTCGCTACTTGCTCGGGCCAATGGTGACATTCGTGACGGTCGTCCGGTGTTGGCGTTGCGCGTCGTCGACGAGTGGACTGAGCTATCCGTCAGCGAACGGAATGAGGCGGCGGGGCACTGGTGGGGGTTGTGGCTGATGGCCGTTGGCCTTGAGCCGTCGGGAACATCGATGGTGATCAGTTTGCCAGATGGCCAGTTGGCAGGGGGATTCTCTGCGTCACGGGGCGTGTGGGTCGACGAACATCGTCCTCGTCGCTATCGCGTGCCTCGGTGACCCCCGAGAGACAACGCCCCGGCGCTCGCCGAGGCGTCGACTGAAAGGGATGTCGCGAGGCGTCAGGCGGCCGTGAACAGCCCGCGCTCGACCTTCTTGAACCGCGCGTCCTTCCCCTTCTTCGCGATCTCCCTGATCATCGCCGCGTAGAGCGTGGCGTGCGGCGTCTTGCCGGTCGTGGTCCATGCGCCCGACTCGAGGACGCGCTCGACGATCTCCTTCGAGGTCATCGGGTTCTTCGCGTTCTTGAGGACGTCGGCCGCGAGGTCAAGCAGGCTGGTTCGCTTGGGCTTGGGCTTCGCGTTCCCCTTCGCCGTCTGGGCCGCGACGTTGGCCCGTGTCGCGTTCTTCGCCTTCGGTCGCGCCGCCGTCGCCTTCTTCGTCCCCTTCGCGGCACGCGGCGTTCTCGTCGCCCTCGTGGCGCTGTCCGACGCCGCCCGCAGCCGCCGCGCCGTCTTGATCCGCACGCTCTTCGTCGTCGCCAGGTTCGTGGCGGTCCAGCCGCCGTCGGGGTGCGCCTCGTCGATCCGCACGTCGGTGAGCTTGTCGCTGACCTTGGCGCGGTAGACGCCGCCGATCTTCACATCAGAAGTCTTCATCGTGATTCTCCGTTGGGATGTTGGTGTGGTGCGGGGGGTGGATGCTCATCGAACGAGCAGACCGATCGCGTCGAAGTACGCGCGGACCTCGTTGGTGATCTCGCCGCTGTCGTCGCCGGTGAGCAGGGCGTACAGCCCCTCGGCCATGGACCACTGGTCCTGGAGGTCATCCACCTGGACGGCGTGGCGGTGCTGCGTGCCCGGCAGCAACACCTCGACGTCGATGGTGTCGCCGCCGCGCCGGCGGGTGAGGGTGGCGAAGGCGTTCGCGCCTGGCCCCTCGAGTTCGATTCGCGTGTATCGCATGGCGATGGTTCTCCGTTGGCCGCCGCGCCCACGCCGTGTGCGGGGCTGTCCGTCGACCACGGACACAAGGGCATGAGATCGCGGGAACATCAAGGCCATATTCGGCGATTGTTCGCTATAATGCAGCGATCTTGCATGGTTCCTTCCCGAACGTGTCGGCATCCGCGGGGATGCGGACGCCGGATTTCTCCCGCGTCTGACCCTCAATTGTCCAAGTAAGTAAGTCGATTCTCGCCACGGAGCCCGCCTGGGATGGCCAAGAAGCGGACATCGAAGCGGCGGAAGGCCTCGGGAGCATCGAAGGAGCCTCCGGGGGCGGGGGCGCCGCCGCCCGTCTCGAACGAGGCGTTCGTGCCGGATCCCGCCGACCGTGAACTCGCGATGCGGGCGCTTCGGAAGCGGCAGTCGGGTGAGGAGCCGACGGCGCGGGAAGCCGCGGCGCTACAGCGCGAGTCGATCCGACGGAACGTGCGCGCGATCCCGCAGAAGCTCTGGCGGGAGATGTCGGGGCGACAGGCCCGGACGATCAACGAGCAGGCCGAGCGGTACGGACTGCCCTTCGGCGGCGCGACGGTCGACCTCTACGCGCTCGTGCCGGCGCTGCACAACTTCCTGGCGACGAACAAGCATCGCCTGGCCGCGCCCGTCGATGATCCGATGATGACGGGGGAGTCGAGCCCGGCGCTGGAGCGGTACCGCGACGAACGCGCGAAGATCGCTCGCCTTGAGCGGCTCGAACGCGAGGGGACGCTGGTGGCGCGAGAGGCGCTGCACGAAGGCTGGCAGTTGGTGAGCGGCGTCCTGCGTCAGGCCGGCGAGACGTTGCAACGGCAGTTCGGATCAGAAGCGCACGCGATCCTCGAAGAGGCCCTCGACGAAGCGGATCGCCACGTTGCCCGGACGCTCGGAGGCGCCGCCGATGGTGAAGCGGCTTGATCCTGAACGCCGCGCGGCAGGCGATGAGCTGCGGTCCGTGCTGCAGCGATCGCGGGCGCCGCGTATCCGCTCGATGCGGGCGTTCGCCGAACGCGAGATCATCATCCCGGATGGTCCGTACGCCGGTCGCCGGTTCCGAACGAATCGCCAGCCCTACACCGGCCTCTGGCTCGACGCCGTGGACTCGGGTCAGTGGCGTCGCTTCTTCAGCCTGGGCCCGACGCAATCCGGGAAGACGCTGCTCTGCTTCGTGATCCCGGTCCTGTATCACCTCTTCGAGATGAACGAGACGGTGGTCTGCGGCGTCCCCAGCCTCGACATGGTCAAGGACAAGTGGGAGGACGATCTTCTGCCTGCGATCGAGACCTCCCGGTACCGGGATCTCCTGCCGAGATCAGGTTCAGGCAGTCGCGGCGGCGCGCCGACCCGGGTCAAGTTCCGCAACGGGGCGACCCTGCGGTTCATGACCGGCGGTGGGGGAGACAAGGTCCGGGCGCACTTCACGACGCGGGTAGTCGTGGTGACAGAGACGGACGGCTTCGCCGAACCCGGGAAGACGAGCCTCGAGACCAGCAAGCTGCGGCAGCTCGAGGCGCGGACCCGGGCGTACCAACGCCGCGCGAGGTTCTACGCGGAGTGCACGGTCACGATCGAGGAGGGCCCGACGTGGTCGGAGTACAAGGGCGGCACCCAGAGCCGGATCGCGATCCCGTGCCCGAAGTGCGATGCGTGGGTGACCCCGGGTCGGGAGCACTTGGACGGCTGGAAGGCGGCGACGACGATCCGCGAAGCGGAGACAGGCGCGGCCTGGATGTGCCCGGTCTGCGAGATGCGATGGTCAGACGATGAACGCGTCACTGCCGTCTCAGCGAGCCGCCTCGTCCACGACGGTCAGGAACTCGATCCGCTCGGCGAGGTGATCGGCGAGCCGAAGCAGACCGACACACTGGGGTTCCGCTGGTCCGCCCCCGACAACCTCTTCGTCACCGCAGCCGACGTCGCGGCCGACGAGTGGCGCGGCATGCAATCGAGCGACGAGGAGGTCGCCGAACGCGAACTCTGCCAGTTCGTCTGGGCGACGCCGCACCAACCGCCGAAGACGGACCTGAGCCTCGTGACGGCGCAATCGATCCAGGAACGCACGACGAATCACCCGCGCGGCGTGGTCCCGCCGGCGCCACGGGACGCCAGTTGGCTCACAGTCGGAATCGATCTCGGGCAGTATCTCTGTCACTGGGTGGCCATCGCATTCCGGGCCGGCGCGTCCGGTCAGATCATCGACTACGGACGGATGGAGGTGGCCAGCGCGGATCTCGGCGTCGAGCGGGCGCTCCTCGCGGCGCTTCGGGAGATGCGGGATCAGATCTTCGAGCCGGGCTGGCGGAGCATCGATGCCGAAGTTGTGAACGCCGATGCGATCTGGATCGACTCGGGGTGGATGCCGGAGGTCGCGTACGACTTCTGCCGCGAGTCCGGGGCGCCGTACATGCCGTGCAAGGGGTACGGGGCCGGCCAGCGGACCGTCTCATACCACCGGCCAACGTCGCGCGGCGGCAGCGTCATTCGCATCGGCGAGGGGTATCACATCACGCGGCTCCCACCGACGGCGCAGCGCCGCGGCGTGAAGCTCGTCGAGATCGATGCGGACTACTGGAAGACGTGGCTCCACAAGCGGCTGTCGACGCCGGTCGGTCAGCCGGGGGCGCTCACGCTTCACCAGGCAGCGCCGAACCGCCATCTCTCGATCGCGAAGCACTTCACCGCCGAGCGCCAGGTCGAGGAGTTCGATCCGAAGAAGGGGAACGTGGTGAGATGGGACCGGATCAGCCGGGCGAACCACTGGTTCGATGCGGCGTATCTGGCGTGTGCAGCAGGGGCCGGCGTCGGCGTTCGGTTGATCGGGTCGCCCGCGGACCGGAGTCGGCGGACGAAGTGGAAGCGGTGAGGCTGTCCCCAAGACGTGAGACTCTGAGACTGAAGAAAAAGAGCCGGACTCAACACGCGAGGTGGAGCCGGCCCTTCCGGGGGCAAAGTGAATTGACAGTAGTATCCAAGGGGCCGTGCAGATAGCAAGCACATTCGCGTGGTTGGATGGAACTGGCCGGGCGAGGTCGGCCCACGCCTAACGGTCCTCTTCCATCCGAAGACTCTGCTGAATAGCCCACCCTCGCCAGTCGTCGTCTCCCCGCATCGCGATCGAGTCCAGCAAGGCCGGCGTCGACTCATCGACCAGCCCATGCCGCACCTGCAGCCGCGCCTTCCCCTGCATCGACCCGAGGTGCTCCGGGTACGCTTCGAGCGCCGCGTCATAGGCGGCGAGCGCCTCGTTGAACCGCCCGGCACGTTCCAGCGTCATCGCCAGGTTCATGCGCGGCTCGGGATGCCCAGGCATCGACTTCCGCGCCCACTCGAACTCGCCCGCGGCCTCGTAGAGTCGCCCCGCGTTGAGGTAGAGCACGCCGAGGTTATTGTGCGCGGGTCCGTGGTAGAGATCTGCCGTCAGCGCCTCGCGCAGGAGGGTCTCCGCGCGTTCAGGATCAGTCTCGATGAGTTCGGCCGCCTCACGCGTCAGTCGTTCCGCGGTCGCCGTATCTCGGACCACCGACGCCGCATCGGCGTTTGCATACGGGTTGGTGCTGGAGGGCGTCGAGGCGCACCCGGCGACCGGCAGGGCAACGAGCAGGATCAGAGGAAGGCGGATCATTGCGAGGGGCCCTTCGTGGCGACGTAGGTCGCGGTCATGAGGACGGTGATGTCGTAGCGGTCGAGATCAGCGGCGCCGCGCCGGTTCCCACGATGATGGGAGAGTTCGATGCGGGTCGGAGTCCAGAGCGGCTCGGTGGCTGACCACCGCGAGAGGAACGCGCCGATCTGAGCGGGCGCCATCTCGTTGAGCGTGACCTGGACCGACTGCTCCATGTAGGTGATCGCCGCGCCGCTCGAACCGGGGAGCGCGCGATCGGCCATGGGCTGGATCTGCCCGAAGTGACGATTGGTCGAGACGCCGGCATCCTGCATGGCGCGGGTGATCCGCGAGACGAGGTCCTGCTCGGGTCGCTTCCGCTCCGCGACCTGTTCTTCCTGCCCCCGGAGCCGCACGATGTCGGCGGCGAGGCGGCGGGTCTCGGCGAGCGAACTCGTGGCAGCGTTCAGACCGCGCTCGGCGCTGATCGCTCGTTGTCGACTCCAGGCGACTGGCAGCAGGCACGCGGAGAGGACGACGCCGAGGAGAAGAAGGCTGCGACGGTGGTTCATGACGGTTCTCCCGTACGGGTGAACCTGAGCGTCATGTCGACGTGCGTCTGGCGGGCGAAGGTCTGCGGCTGATTGACCTGCCAGCCGGGGAGATCGCCGAAGGCGTCAGCGATCGGCTGCACGTCGTCGAGGTCGGGAACGCGGAGCACCAACGTCACCGCGCCGTTCGTCACGGCGATGGTCTCGGTCTCGATGAATTGCTCGGTCGGCCATCGTTCGAGAATCGCCGTTAGAAGCAGAGCGGCGTCGATCCGATCGTTCTGCGCTTCGACCGGGCCGGACCGCGTCTGCATCAGACGGCGGTGTTCGGCGATGATCCGCTGCTCCGGGGGGAAGCTGGAGTCGATCGAGGATCGGACGGACTCACCGAGAACACCAGCATACACATCCATCTCGGCGGACCGGACATCGGCAGCCGCGGCATCGGAGGCGGCTCGCTGGCGTTCGAAGCCGATCATCAGGCAGGCGGCGCACAAGACGATCGCGGCTGCGATCCAGCCTACAAGTCGCCGTTGACCGCGCCGGATCGCCGGGGGGAGCCACGGACCGGTCAGCAGGTTCAGAGAATCGACCGCGACCTGTTCACGAGTGTCATCATCGACCCACGGCGGGAGGTCGGCCGGGACGAGCGCCAGAGCTTCGCCAAGATCCGCTTCGTCCAGCGCCTCGGTTGGTGCGCCGCACGCGAGGACGCGATCATCATCGATGGGGACGTAGACGGCGTGGATCGTGTCGATTGGAACCGGGAGCCGCGACTCGAAGAGGTAGCCGAGTTGCTCAGGCGCGGTGCGGACGCCGCGCGGCAGGACCGAGCGATCGAGGATCGCCCAATAGAACTGATCAGCGGGCCAGGCGAGGTTCATGGCCGCTCCTCCCGGAGTCGCATGACGCGGGCGCCGTTGGTGTGAACGAGTTCCACTTGGCCGGCATCGATCCGGGCGACGCGGTAGCCGCCGACCATCGCGCCGGTCTCGGCCTTGACGATCGCATCGTCGCCGGGGTGATAGAACGCGGCCACACGCCCGGCGTCGCTCTCGAGGATGGCGAGCAGTTCGAGCGAGATCGGCGGCGGCGTCGGGGGCGGGGGCGTCGCGACCTTCACCGGTTCGACCGGCGGCGGCTCGGGCCGCCACAACGAGATCGCGTACACCGCCGGATCGATCGTCGGACTCGACGGACTCGCCAAGGCGGCCTCTGGCGCCGCGAGCGCCATCGCCTGCACTTCGGTCGCGGCCTGTCTCGGACCCAACGCCCACCACGCGGACACGGCGACCGCGCCCGCCCCGAGCAGGAGGACGAGTCGCGACTGGCGACGGAGGCGTCGAATTGGATCAGCGTTCGATGACAAGGCGTTGGGTGCAGGTCCATTGGCCGCCACGCTGCTGGTAGATCGCCCACCAGCTGCGACGGAGGGGTGATTGGTTGGTTGGTCCGACTTCGATGTCGATCCGCATCGCCCACGACGAACTCGACGAGACGAGCGCAGGCGTGTTCTTGATGGTTTCGCGGGACGGCTGAGCCGAGAAGCTCGCGGGCTCGCTGGCAAGACGGGCCTCCTCGACGATCGAGAGTGATCCCGATTGGCCGAGCGCCCGAGCGGTCGCCTGAACGAGCGGCCACGGCGCCGTGTTCACGTTGACGCCGCCGGTCGGATGCGTGGCGACGAGCGCCCCGACCGAGGGCTCATTCGATGTGAGTGGGGGGTAGACGGCGAGGTTCGCATCGATGATCTGATCGAGGCCCGCCGGGTTGTCCTTCGCCGGTTCCAGATCCTGCACGGCATCGAGCGCCCCCGGATGGACAGCGAGACGAAGCGGCGAGGATGACGTGGCGAGGTCGAGCGGCAGCATGCCGCACTGGTCGAACGCCGTCACGCGAACTCGGTACGTGATGTCGTCGGCCGTCCAGGTGTCATCGAGAACCGGCGCGGCGGGCGTCGTGGCATCGATCGGCAGAACGACGCTGTGCGCCTCGGCGAGCGACGCCTGGATCGCAGGCTCCACCGCAGCGAGCAGCTGATCCGCACCGGTGGTCGCGTGCATGGACTCGATCTGAGCCCGATGCGTGCTGGCGACGGACACGAGCACCGTCGCCGAGCTCACGGCGATCACGAGGACCGCGAGCACCAGCAGCAGCGCCGCGCCTCGTCGGCGTCGGGTTGTCCGTCGCAGCGATCTCACGGCAGTCGAAGCCTCCGCGTGACTGTGTCAGCTTCGCTCTTGCGACGGATCTCGATATCCAGCCACTGGCGATCGACATCAACGTCGTCGGTGATCAGTTCGAGACGCCACCCGTCGACATCACCGAGCAGCGGCCGCGCGGTCGTCTGATCGCTGGCTCGTTCGAGTCGATTCGTCCATGCGTCGACGGCGAAGACGTGCGTCACGCGACCGACGCCCGCATCGCGACCCCGAACGCGGAGCACGCCGTCGTCGACCACGACCTGCGGCCGTCGCTCGCTCGGATCGAAGTCGCTGATCGCGATCGACTCCGCGATCCGCTGCAGCGCCCGCTCCACCGCGTCTCGCCAGCGGACATCGTCCGCGGCCACCACACCCCGCGCGGCCGTCGTCTGCAACCACCCGACGCCCGCCGCCGTGACCAGCGACAGCAACGCCAGCGAGATCAGCAGCTCGACCATTGTCAGTCCGAGCCGGGGGCGGCGATTCATGGTGCGTCCTCCGCCCCCGGGTCATCCGGCAACGCCGCCCACACGAAGATCCGCTGTCCATCGCATGACGCTTCGAGCCAAACGTGGGTCGCCGTCTCGTGCGCACGACGCAGTTCGACGGCGGACCGCATCGCGCCGTCCGGCCAGTTGATGGTCGCTGCGTCCGGCGGCCACACCTCGATGCCGAACCCGGTGGGATCGTCGGCCACCTCGTCGAGATAATCCTGCAGTTCGATGATGTCCCACGTTGGCGATGTCGGTGCGGCCGCGAGATCGCGGGCGGCCTTCTGCATGAGCGGCAGGCACGTCGCGGCGATCAGGCTGAGCAGCACCGTCGCGGCGAGGACTTCGATCAACGTCAGGCCACGCCGCCTCATGGCGCCGCCTCCCCGGTCCAGCCGGTGAGGCCGGCGACGCTGATCCGTCGTTCGAGGTCGTGCAGGGTGACGCGGATCTCGTAGTCATCGGTCCGCCCGAGGGCATCGACGGCGATCGCGCTCGCGGGGCTGTCATTGACGAGAAGTTGCACCTCAATGCCGTGACGGAGCGAGAGGTTCGCGATCTGGCCCGTGGCGTTCATGAGGCGAAGCCGGTCCGGGTCGACGCGTTCCAGCGTGACGGCGCCGTGTCGCTCAGCGGATCGCCGCGCGTGAGCATCGAGGGCAATGACATCGGCGGTCGCCGCGCGGAGTCGGGCCTCCTCAGACCCACTCGACAGCCCCGCCAGCGCGACGCCGGCGACCATCGTGATCAGGGTGATCACGGCAAGCAGTTCGATCAGGGTGAGGCCGCGCCGGTTCACTGTAGGTCAGTCCGCCTTCAGGTTGATGGAGGAGATGTCAGCGTTCTCGCCGTCACCGCCGCGCTGTCCGTCAGCGCCGTAGGAGAGGATCTCGTACGGATGACCATCGGGGCCGGGGTTGACGTAGAGGTAGGGCTTCTTCCAGGGGTCGCTCAACTGGCCGGGGCTCAGATAGTAGGACGCGGTCGGCTGCGCATGCCCGTCGGTCAGCGCCTGGAGGCCGACGTCGTTCGTCGGGAAGCTGCCGTGCTTCATGTGGTACTTCTCGAGCTGGGCGGCGATGGACCCGATCCCCGTCTTCGCCAGTTCATGCTTCGCCTCGCCCACTGAACCCGAGAAGCTGATCAACAGCGTCCCCGCGATCAGGCTCAGGATGATGACGACCGCAAGAACCTCGACCAGGGTCATGGCGCGGCGGCGCACAATAGAATCAGAATGAGCGTGCATCACAGCACCTCCTTCAATCGAACCAGCGGCAGGATCGCCGCCATGACCACGAATCCAATCAACACCGCGAGCGAGAGAATCACCGCGGGTTCGAGCAATGCCGCGAGCCGATCAATGAGCCGCGTCGACTGACGCCCATAGCGTTGTCCGATGCGATCGAGCAGTTCGTCGAGTTCGCCGCTCATCTGCCCGATCTGAACGAGCCGCCGGAACTCCCCGTCGAACCAGCGTCCGTCGTGCAGGGCGTCGGCGAGATCATCGCCACGCTCGACCGCGTGGGCGGCTTCGGTGAGACGGCGCCGGAGGGCCGGGCCCGCTGTGGGGGCCAGCACCCGAAGGGCGTCGACCATCGGCACGCCCGAACGGAGTAGCTCGGCGAGTTGGAGTGAGACCCGCGCCGCGCCGATCCGCCGGAAGACGAGCGGTGACCAGAGGCTCCGGCCGACGCCATCCAACCCTCTGCGACCGATAATCGCCGCACCCATGGTCAAGGCGAGGATCGCGAGAACGCCTGTTAACAGGATGAGCCACCACCAGCCCGCCAGTCCCGCTCCGAAGGCCATCACGATGCGGGTGAGGAGCGGCGTCTCGACCCCGGACTGATCGAGGATCACCACGAGATCGGGCAGCGTATTCACCGAGAGGAAGATCACAACCCCAAGCCCGACCAGGGCGACAACGGCGGGATAGGCGAGCGCGCCGGTGAGCTTCTGGCTGAGCGCGCCCGACCGCTGGCAGCGATCGGTCAATCGACCGAGGACCTCCGGCAACGTGCCACCGTGCTGTCCCGCTTCGACCATGGCGACTTCCGCGACATCGAACCACCCGGAGTGCGTACGCATCGCGGCGGCGAGTGAGTCGCCCGACCGCAGTCGCTCGCGCAGTTGAACGAGCATGGCTCGTCGCGGGTTGCGCTTGCCACGCGCCGCGGCGTTGTCGGAGAGGATATCGACCGTCTCCAGAAGCGGGAGTCCCGAGCGGAGCATCGTCGCCATGCCGTCGTAGAGCTCGGCGCGATCCTGTGTGCGTCGGCGGCGGAGATGTCGGTATGTCACCTCGCGTAGCGGCCCGAGCCACGCGATCGTGAGCATCGACCGCTGGCGGATCGGCTTGAGGTCGATGACCTGGAGTCCGATCCGGCGGAGCGAGGCGCGCACGTCGGCCGCCGAGTCGCCGGCGAGTTCGCCGCGCTGCGGGGCGTGGTCGCCTTCGATGGCGACGGCGGTGTAACGCCAGACCTCGCTCATGAGACGCCTCCGGTGACGCGTCGAAGTTCGTCGGCGCTCGTGAGTCCCTGGGCGACGAGATGTTCGCCGGCTTCGAGGAGCGTGTGGAGGCCGGCCGCGCGTCCGGCGTCGCGGAGATCGTTGACGCTCGCCTGCCGCGGGATCATGTCGCGGATCACATCGGTGATCGCCATGAGCTCGAAGATCCCGATCCGGCCGCGATAGCCGGTTCCGAGGCAGCCGTCGCAGCCCGCGCCTCCGCAGTCGACGTGCGTCCGGCGGACGAGTCGCTGAGCGAGGACGGCCGAGAGCGAGGCGGCGACGAGGTACGGTTCGACGCCGAGGTCGATCATCCGGGTGACGGCGCTCGGCGCATCGTTCGTATGAAGCGTCGAGAAGACAAGATGCCCCGTGAGACTCGCCTGGATCGCGATGCGGGCCGTCTCGGCATCGCGGATCTCGCCGACCATGATGACGTCGGGGTCCTGCCGGAGGATGTGGCGCAGGCCGGAGGCGAACGTCACGCCCTTCTTCGTGTTGACCTGAGCCTGGCTGATCGCGAGGTCCACGGTCGAGAGTTCGTACTCGATCGGGTCTTCGATCGTCATGATGTTGACCGCCGACGAGCCGATCTCACGGAGCGTCGCGTAGAGCGTGGTGGTCTTTCCTGATCCGGTCGGTCCGGTGACGAGGATGACCCCGTTGCTCCGCGAGGCGCGTTCGAGGAATGGCGCCGCGACGTCGGCCGGCATGCCAAGCTGCTCGAAGTCGCAGAGTTGCTGGGTGTTGTCGAGGAGGCGCAGCACCGCGCGTTCCCCGTAGGCCGTGGGCAGCGTCGAGATCCGAAGATCCACCGCGCGGCCGCCCGACTCGCTCGATCCGATCGTCACCGTCGCTCGACCATCCTGCGGGATGCGGCGTTCGGCGATGTCCATCCTGCCCATGACCTTGATGCGGCTGATCAGCGCGGCCGTCGCCCGGATCGGCAACTCCCGCACCGTGTGCAGAACACCGTCAAGCCGGTACCGGATCAAGGTGCGGTCATCGATCGGCTGGAAGTGTATATCGCTCGCCGAGCGGCGGAGCGCATCGAAGAGGACCGCATCGACGAGCTTGACCACGGGGCCCTTGCCTTCGGTCGCCAGAAGGTCGCGATCAGACGCGGCGAGCAGGGCATCGATGTCGTCCGAGAGAACGGCGCCCTCTGTGTGAGCAGGCTCGGCGTCCGGGATCGCACCGTACGCCGCATCGATCGCCTCGGCCAGCGCGGCGGCGTCCGCTTCGAACGTCTCGATCGTCGTCTCGAGTCGACGCTGCACGTTGTGGATCACATCCGGCGGCGTGGTTGGCGCGACCGCAAGTCGGTCATGCTGCGCGAGGACCAGCCACCGCCGCGCGAAGTCGCGCGGGATACGTTCGAGGAACGCCGAAGTCGTCGCCTGCGAATCGAGCCCCGGGATGGTTGTCCTGACGGTGGACATCAGCGGATGATCACAGGATCGAGATCGGGCCAGCCATCGTCGATCTGCGCTTCGGCGAGGTCCTGATCACTGAGGTACTTGAGATCCTCGAAGCCGCCGTGGCGCAGGATCGTCGGGCGGACGAAGACGAAGAACCGGGTCTTCGACTGCGACAGCGAACGGTTCTTGAACGCTTCACCGATCAGCGGGAGGTCGCCGAGGAGCGGAACCTGTGAGATCGCTTCCGCCTCGGTCAGCGTCTCCAGGCCGCCGACGGCGATCGCGTATCCGTCGGGGATCGTGACCGAACTCTCCAGCGTGTTCTGGAAGCGCGGCGGCGGCAGACCCGGATCGCTCGACTCCCCGACGAACTGACTCAGCGACACCGCGTACTCAAGTACGACATGATCACCCTCGGCGATCTGCGGCGTCACCGTAATCGTCGTCCCCGCGTCCTCGGTCCCACCGAACGATGTCGTCGCGACCGTGTCCGATGCGTTCGTGCTGGTGAACGGCTGCTGCAGCACCGAATCGAGCGTCGCCGGGACGTTGTTGTTGACGAGGACCTTCGGGATGTTGAGCGAGCGGCCTTCGTTGAGCGTCTGGAGCGCACGGACGAGGACGCGGAAGTCGCCGGGATTCAGGACGAGTCCGGTGAACCCCGCGCCAGCGGAGAAGGTCGACGGATCGGTCCCGCCGCCCGAGAGTCCGAAAAGCGAACCCAAGCTGTACATCGCGCCGCCCGAGACGCCCATCTGCTCGAGTTCGACGCCGAGGTCGAGGGTGTCGCCTTCGGAGAGGCTCACGATCAGGACCTCGAGCATGACCTGCGGCTGGCGGACATCGAGCACCGCGATCAGTTCCTCCAGACGGGCGAGTTGTCGCGCGTCGCCGACGGCGATGATCGTATTGGTGCCCTCGTCGACGGTCAGCGTCAGTGCGGCGGGCTCGGCGCTGCGGGAACTGCGGGCCGGGGCTGCTTCCGGCGATGACGGCGGCTCCGCCGATGCTTGGGCCGGCAGGACGTTCCGTTCGCTCCGTTGCCGCGCCCGCGATGCGTCAAACGTGGGTCCGGGCTCGAAGCTGACCGCGGCGTCAATGGCGCCGGCATCGATGATGGCGGTCAGGGTCTCCATGAGCTCGCGGACGCTGCGATTGCGGATTGCGAACGTGCGGACGGGACGTCGGGCCTCTGCGGGCAGCGCCGCCAACTCGCTGAGCACGCCGCGAATTGCCTCATGCTCGCTCTGCGTCGCCGTGATCACCAGGGCGCCGGTCAGGTCGTTCTGAACAACGCTCCACTGTTCTCCTGACCCTCGCGGCGAGGCATCCCTCGCCGTCGCTTCGATCAGCGTCGCGACCTCGGCCAGGTCGTCAGCGCCGACCGCATGCGACACGGTTGTGACCGGCTGGCGCTGGTCAAGTTGCTCGATCAAACTCCGCCAGATGGGCAGTTCATCGCTTGGGGCGATCACCAGCATCGACGCGCCGTCCGGGGACGGTGACGCCTTGCCGCGGAGCGGCGTTGGCGTGAGGGTGTTGCGGGTGGCGACGGTGGTCGTCAGGAGTATGTCGAGTTGTTTGGCCTCGACGAACTGAGTCGGGATACGCTCGACGAGAAGTGAACTCGTGGTCGCGGCTCGTTCCGCGATGATCGTGATCGCATCGCGCAGGCGCGTGAGGTGATCGGCGACAATGAGACCCTCGCGATCTCCCAGCGTTGTGATCACCGCGCCTTTCGACAAAGCCGGCTTGATAAGCTCGGCCGCCGCCTTCGTGCCGACAGTCCCAACATCGACTCGGATCTTCGCGAACCAGACTCGTGGGTCGATTGACTCGACTGAATCGAGGCGAGCTTGCTCAGCCGCCTCCGCTGTTCGGACGACACTGATCACCGGCGAGTCAGGCCGGCGAATTGTCACATACCCCCGCGACGAAAGAAGGTCGTTCGTGAGCGTCCAAAGATCATCCGGCGACAGTGCCGACTGGGAGCGGATGTGTACTTCCAGACCCTGCAGCGCCCGCTTGTCGTATTCAACAGACAGCTCCAGTAAGTCTGACGAGAGATCGACAAGCCGGCCTACGTTCGTTCCGTCGGGGATAGCGACATCTCCCGGATCGGCTTGGACGGCAGCAGACGCCGGTGAGTACATTGTCAGCATGATCGTCGACGCGGCGGCGATCAGACGGCCGCTGTGGCTAGTTCGTGTATGTGGCAAAGAGCGCCTTCATGTTCTCGAAGTGGAGTTGCATGGCCAGGTCGGCGTCGATGACGAGTTGATCTTCGTAGACGGGCTGAAGTATCGCGATGAACTGGGGGTCGAGCGGTTCATCGCGAATCGTCGCCCGGCGCTCCGCACGGAGCGCCTGCACAATGGACTTCCATTGATCTTCGCTGCGCAATGCGGTTCTGAACGATGCTGGGACGCGATGAGCTGATCCGTTCTTCCAGATGGTGAGGCGTTGGATCTTCGCGGCCGGGAAGTCTGCCAGTGCGAGTGTTTGGAGCTCAGTGCGTTTTAGGGTGATGGCGGTTGCGATCGCCTGAACCTCTTCGGTGGCCTGTTGAATCTGGTTCAGAAAGTTCTGGTCGCCTGGGGCCTCGGCAAGGGCCTGTTGCAGCATCGCCAATGCCAACACCGCGTTGTCGGACGAAGCGGCCAGCAACCCGAGTTCCTCGCGAATTGTCTGGGCTGCTTGAATGCGGTTGAGCACGATGGTCGTCTCCTGCAGCGAGAAGCCGGCCACGACCATTGATTCCGGCGTGACACCGATGTCGGCCGCAAAGCCACGCGTGGTGCTCGGCTGGCTTGCGTATGCCATGCGTGATGCTGCGAGCGACAGAACGAACGCGAGCAACAAGGTCATATGTCGCTGCGTGGATGAATTATTGAGCGTGCTCATGAAACCCCCTTCGTAAAGTGTGAACGAACGTGCATCGTGTCGTGGTGATACGAAGGCAACTCAGTATCAGCGCGCGCTGATCGAAAACAAGTGGTTTTTCGTTGACGCCGATTACTTTCTGGATCATTGTCTGCATCGGCAGTCAAGGCAGGGGTCCGGGAGGTCCGGGTGCGAGTCTTCATTGCCCATTCAGATCACACTGTTGTTGTCGACAGTGGGGAGTGATTTGCGATGGTGAAGCGAGCAGGTCTCGTGGCGCTGTGTTGTTGCGCACTCATGTCAGTCGCCATGCGAGGAACGACTGGCAGTGGGAACAGTGAAGACCTGACGACCGTGACGCCGGGTCAGGTCGACTTCGGCGATGTCCTCGCCGGCGCGAAGTTGACGCAGGTCGTGACCGTCGAGAACGATGGGTCTGTACCCCTTGAAGTCGAGCGGCTGCGGACATCATGTGGGTGTACGGCTGCCGTCGCCTCAGGGCGGGACCTTGCGCCTGGCGGGTCAGTTGAAATCGAAGTCAAGATGTCGGCGTTCGGTCAGCCCGGCTCGGTCATCTCGAAGAGCGTGACCGTACAACTGGCGGGGGGCCAGGCTCTCAAGATCCCCGTTCGCGCTCGCATCTGTAGCGACTTCTCGGCGACGACCAGGGTTGTCGTTGGCGAGCAGCGCACGCTGCGTCTCGAGGCGGCAGGGGGCGAGTCGTTCCGAGTCCTTGGTTCCTCGCCGTCAATCGCCGGACTCAGCAGTCTGGCGGCCTCGCCGTCCCATGCGATCGTTGTGAGTGAGGCTGAGTGGGAGAAGGCGGGCTCGCCGCAGGCGGTTCGCCTTCAACTTGACCATCCTCGCGTGTCGTCGCTGACAGTCGGATTGTCCTCCGGGGCTGTTTCAGTGCCGCCAGGGGGCGGCGAAACAGCGGCGGGGCAGACGGACCGGCGCACTGCGCCATCCGCGCGTGTGGTGCCGCGGCGCATCGCGTTCCCGGTGCTCGATGGCGAGGGCTCCGTTGCTCGAATCGTCGTCGTCGGGGGCGGGGCGGAGGAGCCGGTGATTCGTTGCCGGGCGGAGGGCCTGGCGGCTGAAATCGTCGCTGCCGAGCGAACCGCAGAGGGGTGGGCGATCGACGTCAGGGTGATCGGCGACGGCATTGGTGTGGGCAGGCATCGAGTTCCGCTTGAGGTCGTCTTGGGTGACGAAATCGCCCCGGCGATCGCGCATGTGGTGGTCCGGGAGTCCGAGCAAGTTTCGGGAGAAGATCAGTGAATACTCGCATAGTCGTCGTCGGGTTGCTTTGTAGTCTGTTGGCCGTGTCCAGCGCGTTCGCGCAGGTGCCCGATGTCAAGCCGATTGGCGATGACGAAGGGCCCGTCTTCATTCCGGGTGGCGGCGCCTATCCGATCTGCATTTGCCAGTGTGAGATCGACGAGAACGGGGAGTTTGGTGATCTCTACATGAAGTATTTGTGCGGTATCCGCGACTGCGTGACCGCTCAGGCGATTGACTGTGCCCTGCTTCCCGCGGCTGCGCAAGCACGCTGCATTTGTCCGCCGGCCGAGGCCCTGGTCTGCATTGAGCTTGAGTGCCTCTTCTTGCAGGCGTTGTGCGGGTGCGAGGAGTCATTCGTATGCCCGAGCGGCGGAGCGACATGCGAGGACCTGATCGCGGCGATAGCAGTTCCGCCTCCGTCGTTGGATACAGATGGCTGCATCTCTGATAGCCAGCGACTCTCCTTGGCATGCTGTTTCATGACCAACGTGCGAGACGATCCCAACTGCTCGTGGGCAGACACCTGTCAGGCGATTATCTGTTGCATCGAGGAGGACATCCTCGAACGCTCGGTTACTCCCAGTGAGCGAGACCAGATCGAGGAGTGCTACGGCGCTGGGTCATGCTCTGACTGCTGTAAATCGGTGACTTCTTCATCGTCAGGCCTGCAGTACTTCGACTGCTCGTGCGGGTTCGACTGCGACCTCAATGGCGACGGTTCGGTCGACTGTGCCGATCTGTCGCAGTTCCTTGACTCCGCTGCTGCGTGCAACGGTGGACCCGTCACGGACCCCGAGGATCTGGTTGATCTTGTGGCTCAGTTTCTTTCAATGTGCACGGGGGGAGACTGTGTCGCTCGGCTGGAGATGGCCCTTCAGTGCCTGCAGGATCGGTTGTGTCGATCGCTCACTCAGGCTGAAGTCAATGAGATCGCGGGGGCGGCCGGGTGTACGTCGCCGAACTGGGTCGTCTGTGACGGCCAGGCGATGATCGCGGGCACGTCGATGAGCTGTGACCGCACGTGCGACGGCATCGTGGACTGCTCGGATATGCAGGCGTTCATCGCCGAGTCGCAGGAGAACTGCAACAGCGGGACGCCGTTTACTGACGAAGAGAAAGTAGCGCTGATTTGCCAGTTCTTCGAAGACTGCGCCTCAGGAAGCGAGTTGTGCGAAGACATCGGCGACTGCGTCAGGGACATCCTTGGCGTTGAGACGATCCCTCAGAGCCTGGTCGGCGACCTCGACTGCATTGACTGTGGAACCGGATGTCTTGATAACGGCGACGACTCGGACAAGAACGTCGATGACCAAGGGGACTGTCCGTCAGGTGGCGCTCAGGTGGATGCGCATGGCGATGCGGAGGCGGCAGCGGCCGACATTCATGTGGACGTTCCCGGAATGGACTTTGAGTTCGCGCGGGAGTACACGAGTGACGCCGGGTACCAGAACGTGTGCGTGCTGGGAGAGGGCTGGAGCGCCTCGCCGTTCCGCCGGATGAAGGAAGAGAACGGCAAGCTGCTGATCGGCGGCTACTCCGGTGGTGTCATCGAACTCGATGCTCCGCCCGCTGCTGGGTCTGGATCAGGCATTTCCAGACTGCCGGGACCGACCAGCCAGTACGTCAAGCAGGCGACGTTGACGGTCGACAGCGACTCGTATGACACTTGGTCATGGCATGAGCCGGGAAAATGGGTGAAGGAGTTCCATCGCGGGGCCACGACCGACCCGATGTACGGTCGACTGCTGCAGTCGCGAGATGAGTACGGCAACGTCCACAACTACAAGTATGTGACCGTCGGACTCTTCGATGACGACGTGCGGCTGAAGTCGATCTATCTCAATGGCTCGCACGAGGGCGCTGAGTCGGGCGACGATCCCGACGCGCTCGTCGACTTCGACTACATCGACAACGGCGCCAACGGTGGCCGCATCAGCTCGATCACGGTCTACCGATTCGCCAACGGTGTTGCGGTCGAGACGGATCGGGTTGAGTACACCTACATGGATACCGCGAACCTGGCGTATTCCGCCGATCTCGGGAGCAACGGCGACCTGATCCAGGTGGTCAAGTACGATCGTTTGGACAATGTGTCGGCCGTCGATGCGGAGAACTGGCGCGTCCTTGTGACGCAGTATCGCTACCACGGTGACAATCAGAGCGAACCCAGCGATCCGCCTGGGCAGTTCACCTTCAACTGGAGCGGCAGCGCCGGTCAGTTGAAGTTGTCGATTCAGCCTGAGCAGTTCGAGTACTACGCCCAGCAGCAGGCCGCGACGCCGAGTCAACGTGTTGAGAACTTCACCGCCGCTCTCCTCGCTCTCGACGACGACGAGGTGGCGTTCAATGATGGCGTTGATTACCTCGTCGTGGATCTGGCGGCGCAGATTATTGAAACCTATGACGGTTCATCGCGGGTGTTGACCGAGTATGTCCAGTCGGCCTGCGGCTGTGGCGGAGGGGGCACGCAGGGGGTCCGTCGGACCTATACGTACTACGATCGGTCCGGCACACCGTTCGCCGATACCGTGGTCGTGGATGAGGACCAGTGGGACGGATCGGCGTTCGCGACCTACAGGAAGATGTACTACGAGTACATCGATCCAACCGGTGACGGTGTGCCATATCTCCAGGCGCGGGTCATCGAGGACGCGACGCAGGCATCGCCGTCGCAGTGGCGATGGGTCTGGCGCTACGGATATGACGCGACGGCAAAGACCCGGGTGACGGAGTTCTCCCCCGAAGCAACCAGCGCCTATGACCCCGGTGGCGCAGGCACCGATGTTCCCGTGTACACGGCGAATGCGACTGGCTTGGTCAGGCATTTCGAGTACACGTCGGGCGACAACCGGCTCTCCAAGCGCTACGTGGCAAAGGAGGGCGATGGCCTGGCAAACTGGATCTTGATCGAGAAGACGGAGTACGGCAACTCGGCTGCGCTCGACGCGACCCGCGATCATCTGCCGACTCGGATCACGAGGTACCGCAGCTTGGGAGGCGAGACATCAGGTGCGGACGAAAGGGAGGTCACCGAGTTCGAGTATGGCTTCCATGGCTCCAGTACTGACGACAATCTTGCCTGGATCAAGACGAGCGTCGAGTCCGAGCGATCCGGGGAGAACGGGCCAGGAGGCCTCGGGACGGACTGGTACTCGTCGTACGAACTGTTCGACGAGCGAGGCGACAACGTTTTCAGTATCGGGGCTGACGAGAGTGTGACGCATCGTGTCTTTGACACGGCTTCCGGGCACGGCGCCATGGTCGAGGCCGAGCGGAACGCTGACAACAGCAGCGGTCTGATCTCTGGCGCGGCGTTCCCGGGTCTCGATGCATCCGCAGTGTCCGCCAACCGTCACGACGACGGCGGCTCGCTGACGACGCAGTACGTCTATGACATCAAGGGCCGCATGCAGGAGTTCGTCAGCCCAAGTCTGGTGAGCACCTATACGGTTCGCGCGATGGCCGAGCACCCGTCTCGAGCGAACCTCCTTTACTATCTGGAGCTCACGCTACCCCACGAATTTGTGTCGATCGATGATGTGTCGACAGAGTTCAACGGGCCCATTCAGGCGTCGTGGCGGAATGCCGGCGGATCGCCAATCGCGGCGGGGGCGTTCTCGCCAGCGTCGTATTCTTACGATGCGCTTGGGTCGGGTGGCTGGACCCAGCCGATCGCCGCGTGGCAGGTGATTGAGGAACTGTCGCGAGCGGCAGTGGTTCACGACCTGTCGGGGCTCGAGGTTGCATCGGCTCAGTGGCACGCCCTTCCTGTCATTGACGACAGCACGAATCCACCTACTGTCCAGTCAGCCGCTCGCTTGCACAGCGAAGTCAAGGTCTACGACTCGTTGGGTCGGCTCGACTATTCCGTCAACGCCAACGGCTCAGTGACGCGTCACGAGTACGACGTGCTGGATCGTGTGGTTCAGGTTGAGCGCGGCATCGCCGATTCCAACCTCGAGCCGGATCAGATGCGGATCGTGACAACATATCACTACGACACGGATTCGGGTTCGGCCGCCAGCGACCAAGCCGTTGGCAACGGGAACCTTGAGCGCGTCGACGCATGGCTTGGCGCCGTGGCGAGCCCGACGACCCGCGTGACCAAGCACCGGTACGACTGGCGAGACCGTCGGACCAGTACCGAGAATCCCTTGCCGCCTCACGACTACGTGGAGTACGACAATCTCGATCGGACTATCCGGTCTGCCGTCTTCGACACCGTCGTGGCCGACATGGACACATCGATCAACCCGAACCGGGGGCGATACAGCGAGACGTCGTACAGCCAGCGTGGCTTGGCGTTCCGTCAGCGTCAGGCGATCGATCCGACCCTCGCTTCCCCCACCTTCCTGGAGACCCACTCATGGTTCGACGAGTCGGGCCGAGCGATTGCGACCTGGGCGCCGACCGGCCCGATGTCACTCTCGAGCTTCGACGGGTTGGGGCGAAGTGTTATCTCGTACGCGGCAGCGCCAGATTCGACGGTGACTTTCGCGGATCTGTACGCGCTGTCGAGTCACAGCACTGATGTGTCGGATCTGATCGTTCTCGAGGAGACTCATCAGCGTTATATCGATGGCGACGCCGCGGACAACGCTGGGATGGCTGACCTGGTCACCGTCTACATGCGCGCTTCCCACGTCGCCGACACCGACCTGGGCGATCTGGGGACGTGGGCGATGTCGACCACGCAGACTGACCGAGAGCGCGTGATCGCGATGTTCTCTGGGACCTACTTCGATGGCGCGGATCGTCCCATTCGAAGCGTGCAGTATGGCACGAACCAGAGTGACTTCCGATTCAGCGGGGGGGCGACCTCGGTGCCGGCGCTGGATCAGAAGAACCCGCCCATGTGGGATGACACAACCGGCTGGCCCGGCGATGAGATCATCTCGGGCGTCACCTACAACACGCGAGGGGCCACCGACCTCATGCGAGACCCGGAGGGGCGGCTCGCCAAGACGTACTACGACGACCTCGGCCGCTCGGTCATGGTCGTGGAGAACGTCGATGCGGCGGCTCCGATCGAGTTTGAATGGACAGGGTTGCCGGGCGAAGAGCGGTGGGAGATTACCGCTGGTCTGGACGCCACCCGGCCGGATGTCAACCGGGCGACGGCGACGATGTACGACGGCCTCAGCAATACGATCGCGTTGACCGCCTATTCACCTCAGACCGGGTCGGTTGAAGTTCAGCAAACGGACTATGTGTACGGTGTCACGCTGACGGCGCCCAGCGAGATCGCCTCCAACGACCTGCTTCGTGAGATCAAGTACCCGTTTGACGCCGGTATCGGCGGCGGAGGTGGCGGCGGAGGCGGCGGCGGCGGCTCTGGAAGTGCCGCAACGATCGAGCACGCGTACAATGCTCAAGGAGAGTTGATTCAGCTCACCGACGAGAACGGTACGGTGCACGTCTATACCCGAGATGAACTTGGCCGTGTTGAGCGCGATGAGATCGACACGTTTGGTAGCACTGGAGTCACCGGTGTGGCCATTGACCAGACGATCGATGCCATCGAGACCTCGTACGACGACTTCGGTCGCGTCGATTCCGTGCAGTCCCTCTCCGGCGCCGCGGTCGAGAACATGGTGTCCTTTGCCTACGACTCTCTCTGGCAGACGACGGCGGTGGATCAGAATCCGACGGGGGCCGTTCCCGGCGGCGACACGGAGTCGGTGGGGTACACCTATGAAGTGCAGCCTTTCAGCTCGGGCAACTTCAGCCGGCTGAGCACGCTCACGTATCCCGACGGCGCGCAGCTTCACGCCAAGTACTCGGCGACGTTCGGGCTGACCAGCGATGTCAACACCGCCATCAGTCGCGTCGCGTCCTACAAACTCGATACCGATCGGTTCGTGATCTACGATCATGTCGGACTCGGCATGCTGAGCCAGGTCGAGTACTTCCAGCCGAGCGTACAACTCGACCGCCAGGTCGCGCACAACGGGGAGCGCAATGACGGCGTCTACCCGGGACTGGATCGCTTTGGACGGGTGGCGCGGCACATGTGGATTGACAGCGACTTCGACGCACAAATCCCGCCGCAGGCGTATCCCGCGATCCCGCCGATAGTGGAGATCGAGTACCAGTATGACAAGGCGTCGAATCGCCTCGCCGCGTTCGATGCGCGGCCGGGCGGACAACTCCCGCTCAGCCACACGTACGAGTACGACGGGTTGCACCGTCTGGCCGACGCCCGGCGGGGCGTGTGGGATGGCGCCTCCAGCGTGACCCACAAGCTGGGGAGCCAGGAGTGGCGTCTCGACGCCCTGGGCAACTGGGACAGTGTGGCGACCGAGACCGACGACAACGGCGTCTTCGGCGTCTCGGAAACCGAGACCCGCGCCCACAATGAACTCAATCAGATCACCCAGCTCACGCCGCCCGGCACCGCCGCGCTCGATCTCGAGCACGACACGGCTGGCAACCTGGCCAAACAGCACCTGACGAGCGGTGATCACGTCCGGTACACGCATGATGCGTGGGATCGGCTCGTCAAGGTCGAACTCGTCTCGACGTCGACGACCTTGCGCGGCGAGTACGAGTTCAACGGCCTCGGCTGGCGCACGGTCACGCGATCGCCCGACGAAGAGCGCCTGATGTACTACAGCGCCGGTTGGCGGCTGCTTGAGTCGGCCGTGACGGATGATCCCAACGGTACGCCGACGAGCCGCACCGTGCAGCATGTCTGGGGCGCTCGGTCGATCAATGACCTCATCCTGCATCGCGAGGATCAGGGCGCCGACGGCTCCTACGAGAACGACTGGTATCACCTGACCGATGTGCTCTTCTCATCCGTGGCGGTGATCGACGAGGCGGCGGCAGTGGCCGAGCGGGTGACGTACAGCGCGTACGGCATGGCTCGACATCACCACCCGGTCGACGTCAGCGGCGACGGGGCGGTCGACAACGCCAACGACATCTACGCAATCCGCGCCGTGGCTGTGGCGGGGTCGGCCATCGGCGACGCCAACTATCGCGCTGAGTACGACCTGGATCGCGACGGCGACATCGATATGGCGGGCGACTACAGCATCGCGACGGCGTCGGGAGCGAACGCGGCGTTGGCGCCGGGTGTGCTGTCAACGGGTGCTGTGGACGGCCACACGGGGTGGTGCGGTTACTATCTCGACGCAGAGTTGAGGACGTCTCAGGTGAAGCGCCGGCAGTACGATCCGGACACTGGTCGGTGGCTTGAGCGCGATCCGATTGCGGATGAGTCCGGTGCCGTCTCAGTTGACTCGGACCATACCTCCGGAGCATCGTTTGTCGATGGAATGAGCCTTTATCAGTATGTGAGATCTCGACCGATCGTGTTCGTCGATCCGACGGGTCTGATCTCCTTGGATCTGGAGTTCAATGCGTTCATTCCAGGGCGAATCGGCAAGCCGGCAGCGACGTGGGATGGTGGAACGAACCAACTCCGTTCGGTGCCAGGACTGTGGTTCAAGCCGCCGGGGCTTCGGTGGATCGTGAAGACTGATGGTAGGAAGCCTGGCGAGCCCGGCACGTCGCGCATCTTCACGAAGGTAAACATCGATAGCCGTGCTGTTGGAAGCCTGATGACGACAATCGGCGCGATTAGGGTGTTATCCGGGAGCGATGTCACGGAACGTCGACGTCTTGCATGGTGGTCGGCGCCGCGTGGTGGGATTGTACAGCGCAAGCGCGGTACCCCAGCCGTGGATGTCACGTGGTATGATCGTCCAGGAGGCTGCGAGTCGAGGATTCGCGTGAGAGCCTCGGGGAACTACCCCTTTGGACCCGGCCCGGTTACCCCAAACATCGACTTCAAGGTGGAGTTCACCGTGCGCAAGACCGACGCCATGGGAACTTCCGGCAGAGTCGACGTCGACGGCTGGACGAATCGTTTTCCGAGTTATGAGGCAATAATCAATAAGCGTCTCTTCTATACAATGCCAGCGCGGGGATCAGGGCCAGGTATCATGAACCTAAACTCGAAGAACTACTTCCAGGGGCCCAACCGGTCATGGTAAGTCGCATTGTTGCGATGGCCTGTGCGGTGGGCATTCTGATCTGCTCGGCGTGCGAAAGGCCGCATGATGTCCACTTTGTGGTGCCAGATGGGTTTCGCGGCGTCTTCAAGGTTGAGATCTCGGAAGCAGCAGGACCTGTTCCCAGAGACCCATCGGGGGCGTATGTGTTTAGGGTTCCCCCGTCCGGTGTGCTGCGAGTTCGGTCGCAGGATGCCGACGTGTTTGACCTCGTTCAGGGCCTCACGGCCGAGTACGCTTCGGGGGCTGGTCTACTGGCCGGCGATGTACCTGGCCCTAAGGCAGTTGGGTTGCATCTTTTGTGGGGTGACAGCGATGGTACGCTCTACTGCATTATCGGTACGCCCGCTGAGAGAGACGCTGCGGTGGCCAAGCGGTTTGTGGAGGTCGGCAGTGTTCGGTAGAACCGGCTGCTTTGCCGTCGAACGCCGCGGCACGACAGCAAGTCCTGCCGAGACGCCGAAGCAGCGATTGTGCACGCGCTGTGTTCGAGCGCGGAGGGGAGCCAACCGTGCTTTATGGGAACGTGGGACTCACAGGCTGGTTCGCGGGACTTGATCTTCCTTAGCAGGCCGCTAAGCAAATCCCGTCCTGTTCCAACCTCAGCCGACCTACAAGTCGATGAAGGACAGGCGGATGCGCCTCACGGCCTGTGACCACCAAGGGCCGCAGACGACCCATTTTGGAACGGGTAGAGTGCCCGGATGTGGTCATTTCCGGTGCGGATGATGTTGGTCGCGATCGCGGGTCTGCTGCTCGAAGAGCAGCGACGTCGAATCGCGTTCCTGGAGGAACAGATTCGGGTCCTCATGGAGGTCAACGGCGATCGGCGACTGCGCCTGAGCGATGACCAGCGTCGCCGATTGGCCGTGAAGGGCAAGCGGCTCGGGCGGGCCGCGCTGCGTGAACTCGGGACGATCGTGACGCCGGACACGATTCTTCGGGGGCACCGGGAACTGATCGCGCGAAAGTACGACGGCTGCGCGGCACGCCGCGCAGGTCGCCCGCGGATCGAGTAAGCGCTAGAAGCGCTTGTGCAAAGCGGATTCCGCGAAACCGTAAGTATCGACAAAATCGACACTTGCGAACCGGCGCCGGAGTGTTGCCAACGTGAATGTCGAGGGTTCGAATCCCTTCACCCGCTTTGATGACCGCCGTTGACCAGAGAGGTCAGCGGCGGCTTTCTTTTGTCCTGGGCGACGGTTACGGCGATCGGGCGGGAGGGGCCGGGAGACGGGGGATTTTGCCGGGATTGGGCAGAAGAGGCCAGGGGTTGTCCCGGGTGGACGCGGGTCCGTGCAAGCGCTTGTGCAAGGTGGAGTGGCGGGGCGGGTGCGAGTGTCAATCGGCCATGGGCGTCGACAGCGGGCCGCCGCCGTGTCAACGTCCCCGACCTCCGGCGATTGGGGCTCAAGTGGGGGCATTCACCGTCACGTTGTCGAGGCGAGTTACGAGATAAGACACAAGACTGAGCACGTTCAAGCAGTCGAGTTCGGAGAACAGCGCTGGGACGGCGGCGTCCATCGGAGCATGCGAGATCGGATTGCGAAAGCCAGTCACCAACCCCCGGGACAAATGCCCTTGCCCGTCTTGGAGGTTCCTCTCGGACTCGGTGGTAAGCGGATTGAGCTGGAGGTGTGGTGGATCTTTAAACGGCGAGCTGCCAAACACAGCATTGACCAGGGCTCTTCCGTCATCAGTGCGATCAGTGAGGTCACGGATCAGCTCGCAGTAGATCTTCGTGCCCTCGCTTGCAGCATGACCAAACTGACCATTCTCATAGTAGTTCTTGACTCTGTCACGAACTGTGCTGTGCCCGCCATGCGCGCCCGACCGACCACGCGGTCGCACCGGGCCTGCGCGTGATTTGCTGCAACTCTGGTAGAGTGACGGGTTTGGGCCGGCGTTCGTCACGTGCGGACCCGCCGCCCGAAGGAGACGAGACTGACCGTGGCGATCACGCCCGCCGATCCATGGCCCGAACGCAGCGACGATGAGGTCATCGACGCGTGTATCGCCGGGGAGGCCGACGCGTGGGAGGCGCTCGTCGCCCGCTACCACCGACTCGTCTATACCGTCGCCCGTCGCCACGGACTCGACGCGGAGGCCGCCGAGGACGTCCTGCAGGAGGTCTTCCTCGCCCTGATCCACCAGTTGCCGAAGCTCCGGAACCGGCGCGGCCTGCCCAAGTGGCTTATCACGACCAGCCTCCGGATCAGTCGCCGGGTCGCCGCCAGGCGACGCATCCGCGTCCCGGACGACCCGCCGTCCCCAGCCGGACGACAGGCCCCGCCCGACGACGTCGAGGCGTGGGAGCGCGCGGCCCGTGTCGGAACGGCGCTCCGCCGCCTCGGCGGACGGTGTGAACGCCTGCTGACCGCCCTCTATCGCGAAGATGGTTCTGGCGGCTATGAGGCGATATCGCGAGAATTGAACATGCCCATCGGGAGTATCGGACCGACCCGGGCCCGATGCCTCGAGCGACTGGCCGAACTGCTCGAAGACCTCGAACGCGAGTCCTGAACAAACATCGATCGACATGTATCACGGGGGGCGGAACGAGGCACGTTTCCCCTGCCAGGAGGCCAGACATGCCGTCATCCGATGCAATCACCCGCCTGATGCTGGTCGAGTATGTCACCGGCGATCTCGCGGATCCCGCGGCTCGGGAACAAATCGAGGCCCATCTTCGCGCCACGCCTGCGGATGCGGCGTACGCCGAGCGGGTGCGGCTGATCATCGACGCCCTCGCCGTCAATCTCGAGGCGCCCGCGGGCGCCGAGACGACCCAACGCATTGTCGACGCCTTCCAGCCGTCGGGACGAACCGTCGGGACCCTGGCGGAGCGACTTCTGTCGCTCGAACGCGTGGTCATGAAACTCGTCTTCGACAGCCGCGCCCGACCGGCCATCGCCGGATTCCGGGGCGAGACCGACGCCCGCCAGATGGCGTGGGAGGCGCCGTGGGGCCGCGTCGACATCGAGATCGGGACGCTGACCGGCGACCTGCGACAAATCCGCGGTCAGGTCACGATCGATGACACGCATCGGGCGCCCTCCGGGGTCGCGTTGTTCGAATCCGGCGGAGGCGACGCGCCAGTGACCGCCGCCACTGACGCCCGCGGCCGTTTTCTGCTTGAGACGCCGACCGGCGTGTTCGATCTGCTCGTCGCGGTGGATGGCGAGGCCCTTGTTGCATCCGGCATTGAGCTGGCCTGACCGGGGCCGTCATGCGCGACCCCGTCTCGCCATCGCCGCTGACCGATCTCCTGCAGCTCGACGACCGCTCGCGGTCGGCTTGGCTGGCCGCACACAGTGATCCCGAGGCGACGCTGATCGAGCTTGCCGAGCAGGTCGCGCGGCTCATCATCGACGACCTCGGCCGCGCCATCGACGTCACGCAGTCGCTCGTCGCCCTCGCCGACGAGCACGGCGTCGGGCGTGCGCGCTCCTGCACGCGTCGGGTTGCGGCGCAGGCCCTGGCTTACGCCAATCGACACGACGAGGCGCTGGCGATGGCCACGGCGGCCGTGGAGCTGGCCGAGGCCGCCCACGCTCCCGTCGACGCGGCGCGAGCCCGCATGGCGATGATGCAGGTGCTGGACCGCCTCGGGCGCGGCGTCGAGTCAATGCAGGTGGGTCAGCAGGCCCGGGCGGCGTTCATGGAGGCCGGCGAGGACGAACTTGCGGCGCGGGCCGAAGCCAACCTGGGAATCGGACATCGCCTCCGGAACGAGCCCCGCGAAGCCCTCGGCTGTTTCGACCGGGCCCGCGCCGTCCTCGGCGGCGATCCCGTCGTCGCCGCGCAGATCGACAGCAATCGCGCCGAGGTCCTGCTTGAGCTCAACGAGTTCGACGCAGCGGAGGCGGCGTTCCGGGCCGCATTCCAGGCGTTCGACGCCGCCGGCGTTCGGCGCGGAGCCGGCATCGCCGAAGGTAATCTTGCGGATTTGCTGGCTCGGCAGGGTCGCCTCCGCGAGTCGCTGTATCACTTCGAGCACGCCCGGCGGACGCTCGACGACGGGTCAGCCCCCGGCGATCTCGCCCGTCTGACCTGTGAGCAGGCGGAGGTCTTTGCGTCGGCCGGACTCGCCGGCATCGCGGAGCTGACATTCGCCGGCGCCATCGCCGTCCTCGATGAGCACGACCTGCGTCTCGAGAGCGCGCGGGCCCGCGTCGGCTACGGGCGTCTGCTCCTGCGACGGGGGGAGATCCCCGGGGCGACGGAGGCGTTGCGCCGGGCGACGGAGACGTTCGATCAACTGAGTCACGCCGTCTCCGCCGCGCACGCCCGGATCGCCGCCGGCGAACTTGCCTTCGCCGCCGATCAACGTGAGGACGCGGTCGCACACTGGAGCGCCGCCCTGAACGCCCTGCGCGACCGACCTGTGGACGCCGCCCACGTGCGACATCATCTCGCCGTCGCCGCGCTCGCGAACGGCGATCTCGACGACGCGGAGACGCACGTGACCGCCGGCCTGGCCGCGGTGACCGTCGCCGACGTCGCGCCGCGTCTGGCCGACCTGCTTCATGTCCGAGCCGGCGTCCGGGAAGCCCGGGGGGAGGACGATGCGGCGCTGGAGGATCTGCGCGAGGCCGTCCGACAGATTGACCGCGTCCGCGGGTCGCTGCAGGCCGAGCGGCTTCGCGCTGCGTTTCTCGGCGACCGAACGGCCGCGTTCGACGATCTTGTCCTCGCGCTTGTGAAGCGCGGCGATCCGGCGTCTCTTCAGGAGGCGTTCAAGGTCGCCGAGCAGGCTCGGAGCCGCGCCCTGCTCGACATCGTCGCGGGCGTGCTCGATCCTGACATCGAGTCTCCGCATTCTGACGGCGATCGGGCGGCGCAACGTCTGGCGTCCGAGGTCGCGTCGCAACGGCGGCGTCTCAACGCCCTCTTCGCCCGGCTCGACGATCCGGACTCCGGGATCGACGCCGAGTGGAGCGCGCAACTCGCAGAGACCGAAGCCGCGCTCGACGCGGCGGAGGGCCGTCTCGCTGCGTCACGCACCGGCGGCGCCGCCGTCGTCGCGCCGGGGAGCGTCGACGATGTTCAACGCGTCAGCAACGCGTCGACGGCCGTCGTCTCGTACTACGTCGCCCGTGAACGCGTGCTCGCTCTCGTCCTTAATGCGGGCGAAATCGCGGCCGTGGATCTGGGGCCTCGGTCGTCCATTGCGACGGCGATCGAGGATCTGCAGTTTCAGCTTCGACGGGCCGTCGCCTGGATCGGAAGCGGACGGGACGCCGCGCCGCTCGCGGCCGAGGCGCGTGAAGACCTCGTCGTCCTGCATGATCTGATCTTCGCGCCCTTGCTCATTCATCTCGCCGGGGCCGAGCGACTGCTCATCGTGCCGCACGGGATGTTGCACGCGGCTCCGTTCGCGGCGTTGTTCGACGGACGCCGACATCTCATTGAGACCCACGAGATTCTCGCGGCTCCGAGCGTCGGTCTGCTGCGGTACCTTCGCCCGGCCGCCGTCCCGCGTCACGCGATGGTCGTCGGCGCGCCGGACGCCGACGCCCCGATGATCGGCGAAGAGGCCTCCCGGATTGCGGGCATCCTCGACGCGGACACCGTCCTGATCGATCGCGACGCCACGGCGGCCGCGGTCGTCGCATCATCCGGTCGAGCGGATCTCGTGCACCTGGCCTGTCATGCGCGTTTCCTGCCCGAGACGCCCGACGCATCCGGCGTTCGTCTGGCCGATGGGTGGATGACCGTCGACCAGATCGCCCGCCTCAGGCTCAACGGCGCGACCGTCGTCCTCAGCGGCTGCCATACCGGACGGCAGGCGGTGGGCGGCGCGGATGAACTCGTGGGGCTCGTGCGCGGCCTGACCGTCGGGGGCGCGGGAACCATCGTCGCCAGTCTCTGGGCTGTCGAGGACGCCAGCGCCGCGGACCTGATGTCCCGGGTCTACCAGCGGTGGCGTGAAGACGAAGACGCATCCCTGCCCGCCGCATTCCGGGCCGCGTGTCGCGAGGCGATCGAGCGCGGCGCGCACGTGGTGCAATGGGCGCCGTTCGTCATCATCGGCCCCCCGGGCTGAGCGGCGTCTGCGATCAGAAGAGAAGTTGCAGTTGGAGTCGCGCGACGATCTGGCCGTCGTCGTCATCGCGATCGCGACGCCAGGCGGCGCCGTCCGACGCCCATGTCCGGGTGACGCCGTTGAACGCATAGCCGATGTCCGCCGTCGTCTTGAGCCGGTGGCCGTTGCGATACCAGTTGAACCCGGTGGTGACAACGCTGAGCTTCGCCGACGCATCGCCGGCGTCGCCGTACTCGTAGCGGGCGAAGATCTCGATCGAATCGTGCACGTAGAGCCCGCCGTGCGCCACGAATCCGATCCGGGTCTCGTGCGGACCCGAGTGCGCCTCGATCCGGTCGCCGATGACGGCGGCGAAGAGATTCGCGCCGTCCAGTTCAAGCGAGGCGTCCGCGGTCCAGCGCCACAGACGCTCCTCCGATCGGTCGCCGCCGGATTCCTCGCGCTCCACATGCGCGGCCGCTCCCAGCAGAACCGCCGCGCCGGACCCCGGCGGACTCGTGAAGTCTGAGAACCGCGACCAGTCGTCGCCGGACTGCCATTCGACGCGGCCGGTGAACGCGTACTCCACGTCTCGCGCGAGCGCGTCGGTGTTGCTGCTGCGGAGACCGTCGCTGACGGCCACCGTCAGACCGAAGTGGTCGCTGCGCCCGACGATCTCGAGAGCCTTCGAGAACCCCGGGCGGAACTCCCGGTCGACCAGCGACCGTTCGACGAGCAACTGGCGTCGACTTGACACCCGCTCCTCCCGCAGCAGGGCGAGCTTGAACTGTCCGCCGCGCACATCCCAGTGCTTCGAGAGGCGGCGACGAAGCCACACGCTCTGCAGCCGGGCGTCCCCCGAGTCCGACCCGAAGGCCATCTTCACGCGGTACCGCCAGTCGCGATCCACAACGTGGCCGCTGAACGACAGCTTGGTCCGTCGGAGCTCGAACCCGGATCTCGTGCTGTCTCGGTCGTTCCGGACCGTCGTCTTCGACAGCGCCCACCGCACCTGGAGCTGGCCTTCCACCTCGAGCGAGAAGTCATCGTCCGCGGAGCGAAGTTCGAATCCCTTCGGCCCCGCCCGCAGCAGGCGATCGTCGCGCAACGACAGACGACGGGACGAGTGTTCGATGACGTCGGCGGCGAGGAGACGTAGCTCGGTCTCCCGCCGGCGATCAACGTCGGCTCGCTCGGCGCGGAGCGTCTCGAGCTCGCGATGCAACTCGTGCACGATCGCCGCGGCGGTCTCCGGAGTCGACGGCGCCGGCGTGGCGGCGAGGAGGGCGGACCCGAAGAACGCAGGGAGGATGTGCACGGTTCGCTCCGTCAGCGGTCGCAGGTGAGCACGTCGAACCAGTCGTCGCCCGCTCCCGCAGCGTCGACCGTCCGGCGCACGATGTCGCGGGTGAGTCCGGCCCAGCCGTCCGGAACCGGCCGCAGTGCTGAGATCTTGACGCGGATGACCATCGCGGTCAGGACGTGCCAGCGGAAACGGGGCGGGTCAATCTCGCCGCCGCCTGCACCGTACGCGCGGCACAGGTCGTCGACCGCCCGACGCACGCTCGCGCCGGACCGTTCGTCGCGCAGGCCGACGTAGACGACGTGGGAGGAGAGCCGCCCCACGTCGTACATCGGATCGCCGACGGCGAGATCATCCCAGTCCACGATCGACACGCGCTCGTGCTTGATGAGAATCTGATCGCCGAACAGATTGCCGTGAATCGGCCTCGACGAGTGCACGTCAGGCGTCAGCGGCCCGAGAACGCCCCGGAGTTCGTCCAGCGGAGCCGCGAGCTCGGGCAGGGCGAGCGTCAGGTCATCCGCCGCCGAACCCAGCGCGCCGTATTCGCCGGACGCGGTCCACGTCGACGCCGGGACCACGGGCCCGGCGTGAAGTGATGCAATCGCGTCGCCAACCTGGGCCAGGATGACGGGATTGTCGTACATCACGTCGGTCAGCGGCCGGCCCGGCACCTGGGTCATCACCACGGTCCGGCGTCGTCGGCTCGAAACGACCACGCGCGGCGTCTTGAATCGGAGTTCGCCGGCCTTGTACGCCCTTCGGACCTGCTTCAGGTTTTTTCGGGCCGTTTGGTAACGGCCCGGCTCGTAGACCTTGAGATACAACGCGCCGAGCGGCCAGCCCGGGATGGGATCGAGCCGAAACAGCGCGCGTTTGCGCGGCACATAGCGGACGAGGCGCGGCGGGGTCGGCCGGCGGGGGACGCATTCGACCGGCAGTTCGCGATTCCGGGCCAGCTTGCGGAGCAGACGACGAAGTTTCTTCGGGCGGAATCCGACCTTGGCCGGCCGCAGCCGCGGCCCGTTCGGAAGCGACCAGGCGAGCGCGGGCCACGAGGACAGAAGCACGACCGGCGGCGCCGCGCTGCGGAGGGGATGCTTCCGGACGCGGTCGTATCGGCGATGCGCCGCCTCCACGGTCAGGAACACCTGGATGAAGACATCCTGGCGGATCGAAGCGCCAGCCGCATCGCGACCTTCGACGAGAACGATCAGGCGGCCGCCTCGATGCGGACGGTAGTGAACCAGCCGAACCTCGACGTGCTCGATCGCAAGGCCCTCGCCAGCCGACGACCATGCGGCTTCGAGTTCCGTCTGGAGCCCCCCGGGGTCACGCAGGGCGTCGATGCATCGAAGTACGGGATCGGGCGCGGCGTCATGGACGTCGGACGAAGCGGACGCCTTCGTCATGGTCGGTGGGCACGACACGTCAGACCCCGACCGACGCGTTCGCGCGACTGGAGAGGCCGAGCGTGCGCTCCATCCAGGAGGTCGCGGCCTGCGTCGCTGCCCCGGGGTTGTAGAACAGGTCGGCGACCATGTCGTGTCGGACGTCGGCGTGCTGATGGGGGTGATCGAGCGCATCTTCGACGAGGTCGGCGATCTCATCGGGCCCGGGACAGGTCGCCCCGCCGCGCCGTCCCCAGGTGTCGAGATCCACCATCGACGATTCGGCCCGGCGGGCGCGTTCGATGAGTCGGGGTACGTCGAGGAACACCATGGGGCGGTCGAGGAGGGCGTATTCGTTGGAGACCGAGGACGCGTCGCTGATGAGCAGATCTGACGCGACCATGGCGGGAGCGATGTCGAAGTCGTTCACGACGCGGCCGTGATCGCCGAGGAGCGGCTGCAGTCGTTCGCGCCAGTTGATATCCCCGCGTTTGGGATGGTCGTGCAGTTTGATGAGCAGGTGGTAGCGCTGCGTCTCGAGCAGTCGTTCGATGACGGCTTCGCCCATGGTCTCGAGCGAGTTGTGCTTCTGTCCGGTCGGGGCGTAGAGCAGGACCGGTCGTGAGCCGTCGAAGCCGAACGACGTGCGGACTGCGTCCTGATCAAGCGATCCGTCGCGGAGACGATCGGTCTTCATGAACCCGATCGAGACGGCGCGGGGATCGTCTTCGTGGAAGAGTCCCGCGTCCTCGAACCGACGGCGCATGTAGGGTCCGACGACGAAGTAGTGGTCGCACGACATGTTGTCGGGACGCACCGCCTTGTTGCGGAACGAGATGCCGTGAAAGATCTGGATTCGCGTATCGACCGAGCGCGGCGTGATGAGTTTGGTGTTGGCGCCGAAGAGGACGTCGAAGTCCTGCTCGGCGATCGTCTCGACGGGCAGGCGGTTCTCGGCCGGCACGTCGAACGGGTCGTAGAGGGCGTCGAGGTCGTAGTCGTACCCGTCGTCGGTCGCGGTGCGGAGCCCGCCGGAGACGAAGACCTGCATGTCCGGGCAGGCCCGCAGGCGGTCGAACAGCGGGCGGAAGCAGACGAAATGAACGGGGGCGTAGCCGGTGAACAGAGCACGCATGGGGGTCATCCTGGGGAGCGGCGTCAACTGGCGATGGAGGTCATGTGATCACGGGCGGGCCGGGTGTCGATGGTCCAGCGGCCGCGTTCGATGACGGGACTGACGTGCCGGTCGGCGGCCTGCAGGTCCTCGGGGAAGTCGATCTCGGTCCACGGCAGGCCGGCGATGTCCACCGCGCGGATGGGCCGGACCGCGCTCAGTCGACTCACCGCCTGCGGCGCCCAGGCGTTCACATCGCCCGCCTGGATGAGCGTCTCCGCGGCGTCGAACAGGAGACGAGCGCCGTCGGCGTCGAACTGCAGAACGCCGACGTTCTCCCCTTCGGTCCGTTCGTCGGGCAGAGCCTTGCTCATTTCGGTGATGCAGCCTTCGCGGTCGACGGACACCTTCATGTGCTCATCGTCGTCGCCGGACTCGCTGTCGTACGCCAGGGCGCACCCGGCGTGGGCGAGCACCCGATGATAGATGTCGGGGTGAGCGAGGACATCGGCGTTCATCAGCATGAAGGGGCCGCGAACCCGCCCGCGGGCGAGCCATAATGAGTACAGACTGTTGGTCTCCGCGTACCGTGCGTTCTCGATGAACGCGGCGCGATCGCCGACGGTCGTCCGCACCTCGTCGGCGCGATGCCCGACGACCACCGTGATGCGCTTGATGCCCACGGATCGCAGGATGGTGAGTTGGCGTTCGATCAGCGTCACGCCGCCGACCTGGACCAGGCACTTGGGCCGGCCGTTCGAGACGCGCTCCAGGCGACGTCCGCGTCCGGCGGCGAGAATGACAGCCTCTTTCATGGGCGCCTCACTTCCATCAGTCTGGCGGGGGCGGAATGCGCGGCCGCGTCGGCGGCGACGTCGTGGTCGTCGCGATCCTCCGCGACGCCGTGGTTCGCGATGAGTCCGCGATCGAGCTCCACCACGCGGTCGAAGCATGACCACGGGTCGATGTCGTCGTCGTCGGAGAACGCCGCCACGACCGTCGCGGCGGCGTCGTTCCGGATGTGCTGCAGGGCCGCGGCGCGGACCGCGGGAGGAAGCCCCCCGAACGGATCGTCGAGAATCCGGAGGTCGGCCGGCGCCGTGAGCACACTGAGCAGCGCGATCGCGCGACGCTCGGCCGGGGACAGATCCTTGTCCGCGATCCGGGTCGAAAAGCCGTCCGGCAAGCGGGCGGCGATGCCGACGATGAGCTCGGACAGGGCGTCTGTCTGGTCGGCCACGCTCGCGGGGAGGAGATCCGAGAGCGTTTGCTCGACCCAGCGCGGCCGATCGGTGAGAACCGCGATGCGGTCGCTCGATTCAGCCGGGTGCTCGCCGTTCCAGAACACGTCGCCCGCGTGGACCCGCCGGGACCCGGCGATGACCCGCAGCAGCGTCGTCTTGCCCGCCCCGGGGGGTCCGATGATCGCCACGTGCTCGCCGGGCAGGAGCCGCAGGTCGATCGGTCCGAGGCGGGGTCCGCGCCGGCCCGCCTTCGAGCCGCGCACCACCACGTCGGCGAGATCCAGGCCGGGCGTCGGATCGTCGGCGACCGCCGGGGCGTCGGGAGCCGCGGACGCAGGGGGACGGTCGACGATCTGGGCGAGGCGGTATCCGGCCGCAAAGATCTTGCCGGACCGGGTTCCCTGTCGCGCCAGACGCACGATGGGACCCCGCATCATGAGGACATACATCATGAAGACGACCATGTCGCCGGGGGAGAGGGTCCCCGCGTCGACCGCCGCCGCGCCCTGCCAGAGCGCTACGAACACGGCGCCCCCGAAGATGAGGTACGTCAGACCGGTCGCCACGCCGGAGATGCGGGTCACGGACGCCTCATCGTCGCCGCTCGATCGATTGAGGCGTTTGAAGGCCTTCTCGTCCGCGCCCCCGCGCAGCGCGTTTTCGATCGTCTCCGCGATCCTTCCCTCCTTGCGGCGGTTCTTCAGGGAGCGCTTGAACACGCGGCGGGCGCAGAGGCCGGTGACGAGCATCGTCGCGCTCGACGCCAGGGCGAAAATCCAGCCGAGCGTGCTGTCGAGCAGGAACAGCACCGCAGTGACGCCCGCGAACACGACGCTGTTGGTCGCGACGTGGACGAAGAACCCCTTGAGGCCCGCTTTGAGCCGGGCCGCGTCGCCGACGAGCCGCGCGACGAGATCTCCCGACCGCGACGTCCGGGCGTGACCAGAGGGAATCGATCGAGCGAACGCCTCGGCCCGCAGGTCCTTCACGGCGCCGATGGCGAATCGGGCGAACGCGAGGCGCTCGATCGCATCAGCAAGCCCCAGCACGATGAGGATGACAAGGAACGCCGCGCCCAGCGTGAGAGGGACGGAGGCGCCGGCGGGCACGAGATCGAGCACCCATGACCGGGCGTCCTCGCCCGTCATCCAGCGATCGCTGATGGCACGGAGCGGCCACGGCATGGCCAGTCGGGCGGCGATGACGGCGCCGGCCGCGAGAACACCGAGGGAGAACTGTCGCCAGTGCCGTCGTCCGTGACGCGTCAACGTGGTCGCGACGAGCCAGAACTTGCGCCCGGGAGTTCGGGTCGGGTCGGGGGATCGGGTTGTTCCGGTCGTGTGGGGCATGCGATGTTGGCGCAGAACGGCCGCGCCGGGGGCGTCCGCTCGGGCATCGCGCAGCCGCCCGCCGACGGGGGTCTTCTGATTGAAACGTGGGGGTGAACGGACTCGTGATACGCCGATTGTTCAGGAAACATCAAGGTTCCGTGAGGGGATTGCGATGATCTCGCAAACTCTGACTCCACTCCGCAGGAGGGGCGTGGTACGCTGCGGTGTGATCTCGTCCCGCGACTCGGAGGTTGGCTCCCCATGAATATGTCCCGCCTTGAGCGACTGTGGCTGCTGTCCGCGCAGATCCTGGCGATGAGTCTGATCGCCTCGGCCGGGGCCGCTGGCGGCGATGATGACGATGATGACGACGCCGACGACGGGCAGGGCATTGCGCCCCACCAGGTCGTGGTCACGCTGGAGAACGGGTTCACGATCGAGGAGGTCGTCGCCGACTACGACGACTACGGCGCGATCACGGTGCTGGCGACCATCGAACCGGTCGCGACGTATCTCCTGCTCATCCCCGACGCATGGGAGGAGGAGTTCTTCGAGGAGCAGATCGAGGATGATCCGCGGGTCGAAGACGCCGAGTCGAACTTCGAATTCGGGACCGTCGGCGGCCAGACGCAGTCGTTCTACCTCAACGTGTTCCCATCGGCGTATGACACGCAGTACACGCCGGATCTCATCAATCTGAACGCGGCCCACACGGTCGCGACCGGCGATGGGGTCGTGGTGGCGCTGCTGGACACCGGCGTCGACGCCGCACACGAACTCCTGGCCGGACGGATGCACCCGGCCAGCGTGGATCTGGTCGACGGCCTGCCGGAAATCCAGGACGTCGGCAACGGCGTCGACGACGATGGCGACGGGGTTGTGGACGAACTGGTCGGACACGGCACGTTCATGGCCGGCCTGCTGGCGATGGTGGCGCCCGACGCCCAGATCATGTCGGTCCGGGTGCTCGACAGTGAGGGCAACGGCGACTCGTTCACGGTGGTGCAGGGCGTCTTTCACGCCATCGAGGCGGGAGCCGACGTCATCAACCTGAGCCTGACGACGAGCGAGGACGAGGGCATGCTCGGTGAGGCGCTGGCTGCCGCCCGGGCCGCGGGAATCACGATCGTCGCCGCGGCCGGCAACCTCGACAGCGACGACGAAATGGTGCTCGTTGAGCACCCCGCCACCATCGGCGTCGCCGCGACGGACGCCTTTGACATCAAGACCGCCTTCAGCAATTACGGCGGCGTCATTTCCGTCAGCGCGCCCGGGGCCGAGATCGTCAGCGCCGTGCCCGACAACGGCTATGGCAAGTGGGACGGCACCAGCATGTCCGCGGCCCTCGTCAGCGGCGCGGCCGCTCTCGTGATCTCCGCTGATCCCGACGTCACGCCGGAATCCGTCGAGACCGCCATCCTCGGATCCGCCATCGGCATCGACGTCGCCAATCCGGAGTACGCCGGCCTGCTAGGGTCCGGTCGGCTGGATACCGGCGCCGCCCTCAGCGCGGATCCGGGATCGGGGCCCTCCCCGATGGATCTGGACAGCGACGGCGTGGTCGGGCCGGGCGACCTGGCGATCCTGCTTGCCGCCTGGGGCGATTGTCCCGGACAACCGCCCTGCTTCGCTGATCTCGACGGCAACGGCGACGTCGGCCCCGGCGATCTGGCGCTCCTGCTCAGCAACTGGGGCTGATTGCCGTCCGGTTTTCTTCTCCGCCTCATCCCTCTCGTCTCGGTTCGCTGTATCTGCGCGGCAGCGTCGTGCACGTTTGACGTGTGCGTCGGCCCGCGGCCGCACGACGCCGTCCTTCGGCTCGGTTCCGAGCCGGCGGCGCCGCGCCGTCCCGACGCCCGTTCACGGAGACCGACGCCGATGACCGCCGCCCGCTGCGCCCGCCCCTTCGCGTTTTCCCTGATCTTCGTCGGACCCGCGCTGGCCGGCGACGTGATCCTCAACGAGTACAACGCCGTCGCCCCCGACGAGTGGCTCGGCAACCCCGATCTGGAGGAGTGCGAGGGGCCCGCCGGGTTCGCGTGCTCGACGCGCACCGACACCTACTTCGGACGCGTCATCGGCAACGGCGGCAACTGGTTCGAACTCGCCGTGGTCGCCGACCACGTCGACATGCGCGGCTGGCGGCTGTACTGGGAGGAAATCAACGCCCTCAAGGAAGGCGTGATCTTCCTCAGCGACGACGCGTTCTGGAGCGACATCCGGGCGGGGACGATCATCACCTTCACCGAACTGACAGCGGCCGAAGGCGGCATCGACACCGATGTCTCCTTCGATCCATGCAACGGCGACTGGTGGATCAACGTGAATTCGTTCGACGCCACTCTCGTCACGACCACCGAGACCAACGTCGAAGGCGACGGCCCGGGCAACTTCTCGGTCGGCAACAACGACTGGCGGCTCACGATCCTCGATTCGTCCGGCGCCGTCGTGACCCCGGCCGCCGGCGAGGGGGCGGTGGACTACACCGGCACCAGCGTGAACAACCGCGAGATCCTCCGGCTGGAGATCGAACCGTCCACCGGCGTCCTCCCGTCGGGGCCCTACGACGACGGAACCCGCAGCAGCTGCGGCTCCTTCAACAACTGGACCAACGACCTCGGCTGTCGCACCTACCAGACGTTCGCCGCCCTCCGCGCCGCCATCCGCGCGGAATGCGATGTCTGCCAGGCGGTCGCGCTCAACGAGTACAACGCGGTCGGCGATACGCTCTACCTCAACGGCGGCACGGCTGATCTCGATGAGGACGGCGGACTCGCCTCCGACGCCTTCTTCGGACGCGTGCTCGCCAACGGCGGCGACTGGATCGAACTCGTGATCCTGACCGATCACCTCGATGTGCGGGGCTGGACGATCGACTGGTTGGACGCGGCCGGCGAAAGTGGAGCCATCACGCTCTCTGACGACGCGCTCTGGTCGGATCTGCGGGCCGGCGCCATCGTCACCTTCATCGAATGGACCACCGCCGAGGGCGGACTCGATACCGACAGTTCCTTCGATCTCGACGGCGGCGATCGATGGATCAACGTCAACACCTTCGACACAGCCTTCGTGGCCGGGACGACCAGCTCGGCCCCCGAACATGTCTCCGGCGAATTCGACGTCAGCGAGAACGACTGGTCGATCGTCATCCGCGACGGCGACGGCGCGGCGGTCGTCGCGCCCACGGGCGAAGGATCGATCACCTTCTATCAGGACGACGTCAGCGACACCAACATCTTCCGTTATGAGGATGACCCGACCTCGGCGACCGTCGCCCTCGGTCTGTATGACGACGCCGCGAGCCTGAGCACCTTCGGCGCCCTGAACATGTGGACCGCCTGCCCGTCCGGTGCGATCGTCACGCAGGACTTCAGCACGCTGCCCGACGCGAACTGCGGCGGCGAGGAGCCGGGCGTCCTCGGCGACATCGACGGCGACGGCGTCGTCGACGCGGCCGACCTCGCAGCGTTGCTCGCGGCGTGGGGCTTCTGTCCCCGCCCGTGCGCGGCGGACCTCGACGGCGACGGCGACGTCGACGCCGGCGACCTCGCGATCCTCCTCGCGGCGTGGACTGTCTGAACGGCGCCGGAACGCTGATTGCGCAGAGGTCGTCAGTCGTGAAACACACGAGATTGGCGATGCAGTCGCGTTATGCCGCTGCGCTTGTCCCCGATCCTGAGCCACGTGTCGGGTGAGCGGGTCGGCATCTTCATCCGCGGTCTACGGGGGTCGTCGGACGAGTCGTTGCATGCCCCAGTCGCACCAGTGGGGGAGCAGCTGGAGTCGATGTTGAAGGTGCCCATGAGTGAAACAAACTACACCAGTCACGTGTTCGCTGATCACCTGGATGGCGACTGCACCGACATAAGTCAGCATCCAAGGCTGGTCGAGTGGTTAGCCGCCAGGGCTGCCGAGTACGAGGCGGCCCTGCGGAGTCTGCTGGATTCGTGAGCCCCTGGTGGAGGTCCGTCGATGCGAGTCCTCGATCTCACGCAGTTCTTCGGTTTCGAGATCAGCGTGATGTGAAGGTGCTTCGCCACAAAGTCACTGAAAAAGACCTTTGGGCGAACGATCCCGCCTGCTGATATTTGATCAGCAGGGACAGGACGAGTTCTTCGAGTACCCGCCGTGTTCGGATGGCCGCAGAAAGTTCATTACCATTGCGGCTATGTTCAAGCCTCGCTCCGAGAGTAGTTGGATCAAGAAGCTCCATCAGGCGCCGCCCGATCGGGTTGCCCGAATCTATATGCAAGCGGTCGCGCGTCTTGGTCGCTCAGGGCAGTCTGCTGACAACCTGAAGGCAGCCTTGCTCTCGCTTGCTTCAGCTCCGGGCGGGCAGAACGACGCGGTTGGGATTGCCCTTGAGGCTATTGGCTCCGATGGTTGGCCGACGCCGCCGCACGGGGACTTGGTTCGGTACGGCTGCGAGACTGAGTTCGCCACGTCGCTACCAGACTGGTGTGGCGGTTTGCTCATCAACGCAGTTCTTGCCAATCACTGGTCCGCAGGCTTGGAAACCTGGCTTGTCGGCATTCACGAACGTGCCGAGTCTTTGCAGCGCGTGTGGTGGGCGATCCTGTGGGTACGCGCATCTCACGAAAGTCGTGGCCTCAACACAAGCGAGGCCAGTGTTGTCGCGTCCAGAATCGCGCGTCGGCTGCCGGACCGTCGTCGATTTCGATCGATCGAAATCTGCTCACATGCGTGGGGTGGCGTGCGAACCCGATGGCCTCAAGAACTCCCGGCCGATTGGAAGGAAACGCTTGACTTGGCAGGGGCGGGCGCAGTGTCGCCACCGGACGTGCTCGAAACGAGCTTCGTCCTCCTTGCTCGCGCGGGAGGTGAGTTTGCCGGACCGCTTGAGGAGCCCATTCGATGCGCCGTAGAGAAGGTGGCGGCGTTACCGTCGATCGGTGCCCGGGCCGCCGATCTTCTCTCCGCCGCGGCCTGGTACTACCGGTCGTGGCGCCCGAACCGGGAAATGCTCGGTCGCATCGACGCCGCGCTCGAGCGGTATTCGGGCGCAGACGAAGCAATGACGGGGCCGTTGCATGCAATCTGGCATGCGTGTGGCAACAAGGGCGCGGCACTTGGGATGCTCGATCGAGTGCCGGGCGAGTTGTCGTCGCCAAGTCTCATGGTGGCGCGAGCTCAACTGCAGTTTGAATCAGGTAGGCGATCGGAGCACGATGAGGAGCTTCGACGCGCATTTGCGATTTCTGACGTT
The DNA here is from genome assembly GCA_965227335.1 of Phycisphaerales bacterium. Taxonomy (GTDB): domain Bacteria; phylum Planctomycetota; class Phycisphaerae; order Phycisphaerales; family SM1A02; genus CBDDFV01. The sequence goes on along the minus strand of CBDDFV010000006.1, from coordinate 110,070 downwards.
TCGCCCGAACTTCGGGCTCAGGTCTGCACCGAAGCTCTGCGCGTCGACGATCTTCGTGATTTGGCGGTCACGGAGTTACGGCGCCTTCAGATGGACAATCAGGGAGTTCCCGGCGCAGAAGGCGTTCGGGTGCGTTCGGCAGTGGGGCTGTGGATGGCAAGCATCGTGGTCAAACCGCCGTCGCATGACGATATCTCCACCGTTGCACAGCACGACCCGCTCACTGCTGCTATCGCCTGCTGGCGATTAGCGGGCAGTCCTCAGATGGCCGAGGGTATTCTGGATCGGAGACCGATTCTCGAAGCTGGAGCGAACGTGTCGGCGATGACACTTCGGACCTCTCGCCGATTCAGCGTGTTTGCGGAGGCCGCGGTGCGGGTCAACCTGGTCCAGCTGCGACTGATCAACGGTCGAGTCGGTGACGAGTTGTACCGCCACGACATCCTAGCCGAACTTCAAGGTGCGGCCCGGGCGTGCGGGGACTGGCGATCGCAGATCGGAGCGTCCATCCAGCTGATGGTCGCCGTTCTTGCCCACCACCGGAGGGAGGATGTCGCGCCTGCGCTGGCGTTGCTTCAGATCATCCTCGCTGAGCCCTTTGTTCGGCACCGATGGGAGTACGACAGCCTGATCGACTCGCTGTTTGGTGATCAGAGCGATGACGTCATCGATTGCCTGCGGGCGATCGGCCGGGTCGTCGGTGGAGCTGCGGAGCCGGATGTGCTGACCAGGTTCCCATGCTGGAACGCGATTGCCGATAGGCCGGTCGATCTCGTTGATGCAACTTGGCCCTCGGGAACCCACAATCGTGGCCCCGCGGAGACTCCAGATCCCGAGATTTTCCTCGAGACGACGCTCCGGCCAGTGGTCCCGCATGCGCCGCTTTCGGCCGCGTCGTATTGGCCGACGCCTTCGCCCGGCATGCCGAGGTGATGTCACCGGAGCGACCGGAAGTACGCGATGACCTCGGGCGTCCGAGCCATCTCGAGCGGAGTGGTCTGCTGATCATTGGCGACTGCGTTCGGGTCGGCGCCGGCGGCGACGAGCCACTTCGCCACGTTTGAATAGCCGTGGGTCGCAGCGTAATGAAGCGGTGTCAGGCCCGCATTGTCCGACTCGTTGATCAGGCTCGGTCGCGCTAGGAGCAGCGCCTCACATGTCTCGGTCCACTGGTGGCCGACGAGAATGGAGTTCACTCCGACAGCGCAATGGAGAGGACTCCGACCATGCTGGTCGCGGACATCCACGCTCTCCTCGTGTACACCAAGAAGCCATCGGACCATTTGCGTGTTCTTGTGACCCGCCGCCCGGTGGAGCGGCGTCATGCCGGTCTGACTGATCCGGCCTGGCGCGGCGCCGTTCCCGACCAGCCAACCCCACAATTGGGAGTCCGCAGTGAGTGCGGACGCCAATTCCAGCAGCCCTTGGTCGCCAGGCGATCGCGTCGGCTCAGTCAATGGGGTCCCGGCGGCGCTAAGCGCATAGACCGCGGCTTCCCAGCGGTATCGCACGGCCAAATCCACGGGCCGATACCCGACGTCCCGCGTCTCGGCCGAGTACATGATCTCGTCCGCCAATGCACGTAGCAACTCAGGCTCGCGTCCGAGGGCATCGATCACCAGGTGCGGCCACAATTCAAAAACATCATCCATGCCGCGCGCCTGCTTCTCAGAACTCGCAGCGTGGTGAAGCACGTTACGGCCCAAGTTGTCTCGGTGACGGACATCGGCGCCAAGATGTCGGAGCACACGAAACGCAGCGAGGTTGTCACGGCCTGCGGCGACCAGCAATGGGGTTGCCCCCACACTGTCTTGGGCATCCAGCCCTCCGAGCATGCCGTGAATCAGACGCACCATATCGCCGGTGGGATCTACGCTGGCGGCTGCGAGCAGCGGGTGCTCCTGATCGCTTCGTGTTTGGTCGAGCACATCGCGGTGATCCAGAAGGCGGGCGAGCGCGGTGGCGCTGCCAGCCTCGATCGCTGTGTCGAGCGCGTCGGAGAAACTCAGTTGGCCGGGATTCAACGCGGCCCAGTGCAGCACCACATCCACAGCGCCGCCCGCGTCGGCCCAGACCGCCGCCGCCAGCACCGCATCGTCGACAAATGCGGGATTCGAGTCGATCAGCCACTCTAGCACTTCGACGTTGTTGTTCGCGGCGGCGATCAGCAGCCATCGACGCTCGGGTCGGACGCCGCGGTCATTCACCAGCCACTTGATGGACGCGACCGAGCCCTCTGCGGCACAGACGGCGGCGGATTGCTCGATCACGCTCCGCGAGTCGATGTGCTGGAGGTGATCAGAACCGAGCAGGAACTCCGCGATGTCGTAGTGTTCGCTGGCGATCGCCTTGTAGCAGGCGGCGACCACGGGGTCCCAATTGAGAGTGCGCCCGGGCGGCAGCGTCCGCCGGCTCCACGAACGCGGCGTCAGTGGCAACAGGGTCCGAATGAGGTCGAGGTGTCCTTCGGCAGCCGCCGCGTACAGTGCCGACCGGCGATCGCCGCTGCTCTCGCTTCCGTCGAAGCACGCAAGGGGGTCTGCTCCTGCTTCAAGCAAGAGACGGACGGCGTTCTCGTTTCCAGTCCGAGCCGCCGCGTACAGGGGTGTTTCGCCGTCGATTCCCGGGGCTTCCACCCACATCCTCTCCGACGGGTCTTCGAGCAGCGATTGCAATGTCTCGATGTCTCCGAGCGCTGCGGCCTTATACAGTGGAGGCGCGGCGGCGAGACTAGCCTCGTACAGGGCGGTTTCGGCTTTCGCCGTCTGCTCCGCGCTCCGGGCGCGCTCCGCTTCCCGCCACTGCCACGTCGTCGCCGCGAGTCCGCTGGCAAGCGACAGGAAGACCAGGAGGGCGGCAGTGCACGCAACACGGTTGCGACGCACGCCACGCCGGACGCGGTCGAGCCAGGGATCGTCGCCGACAAAGAAATCCCGGTTCGCGAGGTAGTTCTCGATGTCCAGTTGCAGGTCGCGGGCGAACTCGTACCGGTCCTCTGGCTTCTCCATCAGTGCCCGCGACGTCAGCGTATTCAGTCGCGACCTGAGAAGCGTGGCGAGTTGTCGAGCCGTTGTGCCACGCTCCGCGGCGACTTGATCGCGCATCTTGGGCGTCAGACGACCGAACGCCCAGGCGAGAGTTGGGCGAGTTTCGATAGCCATTCGCCTGGTATCGCCATTGGCGTGCTGCATCGGCCGCCTGCCAGCGAGGAGTTCGAACAGGATCGCCCCGAGCGAATAGACATCGCTGGCGGTGGTCGCCTTGCCGAGGATCGCCTCAGGGGCCATGTACTCATAGGTGCCGAGAGGCTCTCCGGCTCGCGTCACGACACGGGAGTCCTGGGGATTGTCTGGATCGAGCGATTTGGCCAGTCCGAAGTCGATCACCTTGGGCTCGCCTGGCGTCTCGGGCGTTGGCGGTTTCGTTGCGCTCACCAGAATGTTGGCGGGCTTCAGGTCGCGATGGATCAGTCCAGCGCCCTTGACGTGAATGTACTGGACCGCTTCACAGACCCGGGCCATGAGACGCAGGCGGTCGTTGATAGTGAGTTTGTGGGCGTCGCAGTAGGCACGAAGGTCCATGGCGTCGGGGATGTACTCCATCGCCACGTAGTGAACATCGTCGATTTCGCCCTGCTCCAGAAACCGCACGATGTTGGGGTGTGTCATCTGGGCCAGCGTCTTGCCCTCAACATTCGTCAGTCGGACAAAGAGCGAGCCGTCCTTCAGCCGCTTCGGGTCGAAGATCTTGATCGCGACGTGCTGGAACGGCCGTTCCCGCTTCGCGTGCCAGACTTCGCCGTGCTGGTTGTTTGAGTCGGTATCGATGCGCTGGACCAGGGTGTACTCACCGAACGAATAGTCGGCGACCCGTTCGTCTGGCGCTTCGGATCTGAGTTCCCAGACATCGTTGATGACGCTGGCGTGACCCGAACCATATTCCCTGAGTGCGTCCTCGCGGCGGCGTCCACGCCGCTTCTCAATGTTGAGCAGGCGGCGGACAAGGCCGGGGCGGGGAGCCAGGAACTCATCTCCCACGCGACTGCGGTAGTAGGCCAGGGACACCGGAAGCTCGCGCTGATCGCGAACGCTGGCGTCGTGTTGGACCATCTGCTCAACGAGGGTCGCATCGCGACGCACAGAGTCAGTCAAATGCGATGCGAGGTCGGGGGGAGTCTCGTCGGCCGCTTGGCGCCACGCCTCGCGCAGGGCGGCAAGCGGGTCTTCGGGGCAGCTGGTGGGCGGCGGATTGTCCGACATGGCGAGACTCCCGATCAAGAATATACGGACCGACGGCAATGATGAACAAGGTCGTCACTCGCATTAACGACGGTGATCGAGAGCGTGTGACGATTGTGGACAGCAGGCGTCACGCGGTAGGGTCCGGCGGCGTTGAGACCCATGGCAGCTGTCGCCCGCCGGATTCGTCCTGGACGCGGCTGCTATCCTTCTACTACTCCCGGAGGCTTCAATGTCGAACCGCGACCCTTCTTCCCCTGGCCCGTCCTCGCCCGCCGACAACATGGATCGCACAGAAGTGTTCGGTCGGCACTATGACGAGTTGATCGACCGTGCGACCGCGATGCTCCGCAAACGTGGCCTTCTGCAGCAGATGTCGCCGCAGACGGTCGTGCATGGCGTCTATGCCAAGGGAGCGCACCGCCGACCCGCCGTGTTCGAGAGGGAGGCCGACCTGATCAACTACCTTACGAAGGCGATGCTGAACGCCATCCTCGATTCGCTGCGGATGTCCCATCCCGAGATTGCCGGAACGTGGCTCGATGGAGCTATCGCGGCTGCTGGGGGGCGAGGAACGGCGACCGAGGTCGGTGATCGCGAGGTCGCTCTTCGTGAAGCCCAACTCGAGCGTGAGATCGAGGCGCGGCTGATCGAAGGGCTCAAGGACATACAGGTGGAGTTGGTCCGCCGCGTGATCCTCCGCAAGGCGACTGCGAAGGAAGCGGCGGAACAGCTCGGCATGTCGGCAGATAATGTTCGGCAGCGCGTGTCGCAACTTCGTGGTCAGCTTCGTGCTCAGTTGCTGGAGCCGTTGCGAGGCACAGTCGATGATCCGATGATGTGGAGCGTCATTCAGCTCCGACTGATCGAGAAACTCCCCGCGGATGAGGTGGAGAGCCAGTTGGGTATGACGGACATCGAACTGCTTGACGCGGAGATCCATCTGTGGGGTGAGACGCTCGCGCCGGCGCTTGGCGTCGTGGGACTCGAGGCGCTCAAGCAACTGATCGGTCGCCGCTGAGTCACGAATTCGGGAAGCGCACTCCGATGCTGAATGTGTTCAGGCGTGGCCCCGACAGGCGCCCGGGACAAGGCGACGCACGGCGGCAGCATTGTCCTCTTCGAGTCAGTTTGGGTCCAATCCGTCTGGGTTCGACAGCAACTCGCGCGAGATTCGGATCGGGGTGTCGCCCACCGTAACGGTGGTTCCATCGACGCTCCATCGCACCTCCGCAGCCAGGTCGATCTCAAGCGTGATTGCCGCTGAGGCGCCCGCGTCGCGGGCCACAAGAGGGTCGGGCTGCCCAACTTCCCACGTTCGCAGCGAGCGAGGGATACGGACGAACTTCAGGCGTGCCGACGAGTCGCATGGCGGCCCATGGTCCATGGCAAGCAAGACTGGCGATGTCGGATGCCACGCCAAGGGAATCAGGCCCGGCACGCGAAGGCTGGAGGGGCCTTCGTGAATCTGAAGCCACGTATCGTCTTCGTCGGGGATCACCTTGTCGGCCAGCCGCTCGGTCGTTGCCACAAGCGGAAGCTGTGGATGACGCAAGGCGCTCAAATGGTCCGGCGTCGCGACAACGCCCAAGTCCAGCGCCCCCGTTTCCATTGCAGGCAACCGCACGGCCGATTCTCGAGCCGCGCGGACCTCCAAGGAAGCGAAGGGACCAAGACCATCCTCTGCCTCGTGGACAATCTCTCGAGAGAGCACGAGTCGGATGTGGTGAGGCGGGACCGGATCGAGTGAGAACGCGGGCGTTGCGGCTTCTCCGGTGGGAGACCAGAAAGTCGTCGCGTGCCCGATATCCGCTTGGCGGCCGGAGCAGGACACGCTGCGCGGCCGGTGAGTGGGGTCTTCCACCGAGAGTGTGACCTTGGTCCGGTCGCCGCCGCTGGGGCTGTAGCCGGCGGCGTATCGAACGCCATTGGTTTGGGATCGCTCGAAGATCCAGTCGAAGTGAACCGGAGGACCCGGCGGCAGCGGGGCCGAGTGGCTCGGCTCTCCGATCCCGGAGTATGTCAAGTGACGGCTCTGGCCTTCCACCTCCCTCGGCATGACGCCCGCCAACTGGGTCTGACTCAGGAATCCGTTGCCCGGACTCAGCCGCTCGCCGGACAACACGAATGCACCGTCTGCCGCGCCCCACATGATGGCGGTCGCGCCCCGGTAGCCGGACAGTTCCGCTCGAGTTTCTGAACGGGCCGTCGCTTCGACCGTTCTCAGAACCAGGTGGACGGACTCACGAGGGTCGGGACGGCCAGTTTCGATCGCGCCAAGCGGCTCAATCTGGCACCCCCAGCCGGGAAGACAAGCCAGCAGGGCTGCCGTGCCTTGGCCGAGGAGTCGAGTCGAGAAGTGGTGCATTAGGGGGCTCCCGGTTGGAGGGCGTTTGTTATGTGTGTCACGCGTCTCGCGGCCGGGAGTGACCGTTTCATGTTCTGCGCCGTCACTCGTCGTGGCGCCGAGTCGACCTCCGGGGCTGCGAAAGAGGCTGCGCGGCCGGCTAACGCGACGGGTGCTGGCCCTTCCCGTCCTGCCGGGCCCAGACAATGTTCCTGCTGGTGAGCAACTCCTCAAGTGCGCCTGCGGACAGGGAGCGCGGCTTCATCGCAGGCGGCTGGGCGTCGGCGAACGCGCTGGCTCGGTCGAGCACGAAGTTCGCGAGCGTGTCGGACCAGCCGCGGGGGGCGAGGTTCCGAAGCAACCCGGTGTCCGCCTCGGCAAGATTGCCAGCGGCCACGGTGTTGGCCGGATCGATCCGCATGGCGCTCGCGTAGCAGATCGCGGCGAGTTGCTGCTCTCCTCCGCGAGCCAGCGCTACGCCGAGATTGTTCCAGTTCGCCGAGGACGGATTCAGGCGGACTGCACGTGTAAGCACTTCGACTGCGCGTTCAGGATCGCTCACCTGAAGGTGGCATCGTCCTGAGAGGGCGAGCGCCTTGTGGTTGTTCGGTTCGCGACGAAGAACGCGTTGGGCGATTTGAAGCGATTCAGTGTAGTTCTCCGCCTTGAAGGCCTTGTGGGCATCGGCCAGACGCACCGGCCGCGAGAGCAGGAGGTGGTGCACTCGGTTCGCCGGGATGGCGAAGTTAAGGGTCTGCGCCTCCTTCATCGCGAAGGTCATCACGCCAACCACCTCACCCTTCGTGTTGAGCAGAGGCCCGCCGCTGCTTCCCGGATAGCTCGCGGCCGAGTGCTGCAGCGCCGGGGGCCGACCCTTGATCGAGCGCAGGCCGGTCACCATCCCGTCCGACACAGTCCATGCCATGCCGCACGGCGTCCCAATCAGGATCACGCGTTCGCCAGCTTGGGGGGTCTTGGCAGAAACCGGAAGGACTCCGTGGTTGAATCCCCGTGACATGTCGATCTGGCAGAGTGCCAGATCGTCGGTCTTGCTCTTGCTGATGATCCGAGTGATCCAGGCGGATGTCCCGTCGGGGAGGCGCACCCGGGCCTTGACAGCATCGTCAATAACGTGGTGGTTGGTAACCAGCACGCCATTCTCAACAAAGAAGCCGCTGCCGACGCTAAGCTTGCGGTCTTCAGAGTCAAAGATATCGACGGCGGCCGTCGCGGGGAGCGCCTTCTGCACGACATCGACATGGTTGGCGTCGGCCGTCCGGGCGATAGCGCCGACGGCGAAGTACAGGGCCAAGAAGATGAGGAACGGCTGGACGCAGCCGCGCTCGACGGAGCCGCCGTTCGGCATCAGGCGACAGATTGTCCGGGCGAGTGAAGTGGCCATTGTGACTCCCCTTTATTTGGGTGGGGCGGCGTGAGCGGTCAAGCCTCCGACCAATGGAGAGACCGTCCTGCCCTTCTCAACGGGGTATCCGCCGCGCGTGTGACGCCCGCGAAGCACTTCGGGCCCCTTGGCCTGAGCCTTCGGGTGCTGCAAGTCATTGCTGAGATTGGCAGTTAGCCTTGCGGGACGATACTGCCGGCCTCAGCCGGGGTATGCGGGGAAGCGCTAGTGCAAGGAAGGTGTGCCGAATGCCGTAAGTCGGTGCATCAACGATACTTGCGATCCGGCGCCGCAGTGTTGCCAACGTGAATTACGAGGGGGCGCTGCTTGAGACGATAAAGGCCGCCCCAGCGGGCGGCCTCGAATCGCGACGGTGAGCATTGCGATCATCAGGGACAGATCATCAGGGACACGCGCCCCAGCCGGCGAGCACCTCAGCGAGATCGGCCGCGTTGATCATGCCGTCGTCGTTGACGTCGCCCGGACACGGATCGAGGGGCGGGGCGGGCTGGCGCTCGAACGCGCCCATGTCGACCGCGAGATTGAGCATTGGCAGCCCGGTGTCGTCGACGGCCGGGTCGTCGACGGCTCGCGGCGCCTGGTCGAGGTCGAGCGGATAGGCGCTGGTGATGCCCGTCGTGTCGCCGGCGTCGATGCACGGGGAACCCGGCTGCAGTCGAAAGTCGCCATTCGCCGCGTCAGCGAACATCGGGCTGCTGTCAATGTTGCCGGGGCCGGCGTGGCCGCCTTCGACGCAGCTGTAGCTCACCGCGTTCGGCCCGGTGATCGGGCTCGCCCCGTTTCCGGCGGCGATGACGTTGACGAACGCGGCGTCGCTGCCGGACGACCCGCTGGACACGCCGCCGACGCCGCTGCCGGTGCTGTTGCCGGCGAACGTGCAGCCGCGCACCGACATCGGGTGCTTGCCGTAGAGTGCGCCGCCGTACTGATCGGCGGCGTTGGCGTGAAAGAGCGAGTCGGTGATGGTCAGGGGGCTGCCGTTTCCGGTGGAAATCGCGCCCCCGCGGCCTGCGGCGTCGCCGTCTCCCGCGTGGTTGCCGGCAAAGACGCATCGGGCGATCACGGCGGGCGTACCGACGCTGAAGCCGACGGCGCCGCCGTAGTCCGGACTGCTGTTGTTCGTGAACGTCGAGTTGGTGATGACCGCGTCGCCGCCGTTGGTGCGAAGCGCGCCTCCGGTCGTGATCAGGCACGCGTTCAGATTGAAGGTGCAGCTGTTGATGAAGAGGCTGCTGCTGTCGTTCACGTACACCGCGCCGCCGCTGTTGCCAGCAGTGTTCTCGGTGAAGATGCAGCCGGACAGGTCGAGCGACGCCCCGTTGCCGTAGATCGCACCGCCGTAGGTCGCAACATTGTCGACGAGCACGCAGTCGACGACGGTCAAGCTGGCGTTCTGAACGAAGATCGCGCCGCCGCGGTCTTCGCCGACGCCGCCGGTGGCGTCGCCGTTTCGGAGTGTGAAGCCCATGAGCATCGTCTCGGGCCCCTCGCCGGAGATGCAGTGGACCACCGAGTCGAACTGGCCGAGTGCGTTGATCGTGGTGGCTTCCGGTCCGGCCGTGCTGCGAATCGTGAGCGTCTTGCCGGCGAAGTCGATGGTCTCGAAGTACACGCCGGGCGCGACCACGATCTCGTCGCCGTCGGATGCGAGGTTGATGGCGATCTGGATCGTGGGCGCGTCCGACGGGACGGACCAGGTTTCGGCCAGGGCGGCGGTGGGAAAGATCGCGAGAACGCTGAGGACGGTCATAAGCTGGGAACGCATGATGGCGCCTCCGTGGTTGAGGCGGGAACGATCTCCCGCCAAACTGAAGGGCGCTGTCGGCTCGTCGCGCGCTCACCGGTTTCTCGGTTTTCTTCGATTCGGTCGTATAATCGGCGGCGTGACCGGCTCGCCTGACCAATTCACGCCTCGGGTCTACCGCGAACTGCGAGCCGTGGCGGGGCGATATTTCAAGGACGAGCGGGCAGACCACACCCTGCAGCCCACGGCGCTCGTGCATGAGGCGTACGCGCGGCTGGCGGACGCGAACGTGGCGGAAGGACGCAGCCGGGATCAGTTCTTTGTGCTGGCCGCCAAAGCCATGCGGAACATCCTCGTCGACCACGCCCGAGCGCGTGGACGTGAGAAGCGCGGCGGGGGATGGCGCCGGATCACGCTCGACGGGGCCGTCACCGCCTCCGGCTCCGAAGAAACCGTGGATGTCGAGGCGCTCGACGCCGCCATGGACCGACTCGCCGCCCTCGACGAGCGAAAGGCGAGCCTCGTTGAGCTTCGTTTCTTCGTCGGTCTGACCAGCGAACAGGCGGCCGAGGCGCTGGGCATCTCGCGGACGCTCGCCTCCAACGAATGGCGAGTCGCGCGGGCCTGGCTGTATCGCGAACTGAGCGAGGAAGACGCCGATGGATGAACGGGAGCGATTCAAGCGGGCCGAGGAGATCTTCCTCGCCGCCGCGGCGTGCGAGGGTGACGAGCGCGACGCCGTCATTCGCGCACGGTGCGCGGGCGACGCGGCGCTCGAGTCCGACGTGCGCGGCATGCTTGCGCATGATCAGGCGAAGACCCGCCCGCTCGATCGATCCGCCTTCGCCGCCGTGCTCCCCGCATCGGTCGGCGGCTATCGCATTCTGAGGAAGATCGAAGCCGGCGGCATGGGATGAGGCCGAACAGGAGAGCCCGCGTCGCGTGGTCGCGCTGAAGGTCGTCAACCCGGGCGTCGCCTCCCGCGCGGCGCTTCGCCGTTTCGAGTACGAGGCTCAACTGCTCGGACGTTTGCAGCATCCTGCGATCGCGCAGGTCTTTGAGGCCGGAACGTTCGATGACGGCTCGGGCCCTCAGCCGTACTTCGCCATGGAGCTGATCCGCGGCCAGACGCTGACCGCCTACGCCGAACAGCATTGGCTGGGGACGAGAGAACGCCTCGAACTGGTCTCGCGAATCTGCGATGGCGTGCAGCACGCCCACGGACGCGGCGTGATCCACCGCGATCTCAAGCCCGGCAACATCCTCGTCGACGCGTTGGGACAGCCGAAGATTCTCGACTTCGGCGTCGCGCGCGCGACGGACGGCGACGTGCAGACGGCGACGCTGCGGACGGACATCGGACAACTCATCGGCACGATCCCCTACATGAGCCCGGAGCAGGCGGCGGGTGATCCTGACGAACTGGATAGTCGAAGCGACGTGTACAGTCTCGGCGTCGTCGCGTATCAACTCCTCGCCGGTCGCATGCCCTACGATCTTCAGAAGAAGCTGATTCACGAAGCCGTGCGTGTCATCCGCGAGGAAGACCCGGCCGCCCTCAGCACCGTGAATCGCACGCTGCGCGGCGACGTCGAGACGATTGTCGGCAAGGCGCTGGAGAAAGACAAGACGCGCCGCTACCAATCCGCGGCCGAACTCGCGGCGGACATCCGCCGTCACCTCGACGACGAGCCGATCCGAGCTCGACCGCCCAGCACGTGGTACCAGCTTCGGAAGTTCGCGGCCCGCAACCGCGGACTCGTCGGCGGCGTCGCGATGGCGTTCTTCGTGCTCCTGGTCGGGGCGGTCCTCTCGACGACCTTCGCCGTGACGGCCTCGCGAGCTCGCGCAGCATCCGACGTGGAGCGTCAGACTTCCGACGCCGCGCTCGCCTTCATGATCGACCTCTTCGAGATCCCCGATCCGAGCGCGTCGCGCGGCAACGCCGTGACGGCCCGGGAAGTCCTCGACCGCGGCGTCGAGATCATTGAAGGGCAGTTCGCCGATCAGCCTCGGGTGCGTGGCGAGTTGCTCCACACCATGGGACGGGTGTACGTCAACCTCGGTCTGTTCCGGGAGGCGACGCCCGTGCTGGAGTCGGCGGTGGAGGCCCGGGAGTCGGCGTTCGGGGGCGATCATCCGGATCTCGCTCGTTCGCTCCATCACCTGGGCGAGGCCCATCATTACGATCAGAAGACGGCCCGAGCCGCCGAGCACTACCGGGCGTCGCTCGCCATGCGGCGCCGTCTTCACGGCGCTGCACACCCGGACATCGCTGCGAGTCTTGACCTGTTGTCGCGGGCGCAACGAGATCTGAACGAGTTCGACGAAGCACGGCGACTGGCCGAGCAGAGTCTCGTCATGCGCAAGGCGCTGCTTGGGCCGGACCATGTCGATCTTTCGGAATCACACCAGACGCTCGCCCTGTTGGCCGAGCGCGAGGGACGAGTCGAAGACGCCGCGCATCATTACGAGGCCGCCATCGACATCCGCCGCCGTGCGCTGGGGAACGATCACGCCCAGATTCCGGAACTCCTGCACGGTCTCGGGAATGCCTACAACCAGCTTGGAAACACGGACGCCGCGATCGCCACGCTCGAACGCGGGATCGAGATAAGCCGTCGCACATTCGGTCCCCGCCACCAGCACACCGCGCGGCTTCTCTACGTCCTCGGCATCACGCTGAACGACGCAGGTCGGCTCGCTGAGGCGGAGACGATATACGCCGAGGTCCTTGCCATCTTGACCGAGGTGTACGGTGAGCGCAGCGTACCCGTCGCCAGCGTGACGCAGACGATCGGCACGCTGCTGCACGAGCGACAAGAGTTCGACAAGGCCGAGGACCACTACCGGCGGTCGATCGACGTGTTTCGAGAGACGGATGAGTACGAACTCGCGAACACGCTGAAGAATCTGGCGGTGACGAGACAGGCGCAGCAGCGCTATGACGAGGCCGAGCAGGGCTTTCTCGAGTCGTACGCCATCTACGAGCGACTGCTCGGGGTCGACAATCGACGGACGTTGCGGCTCATCGACTACATCGTCCCACTCTACGAGGTCTGGGGGCGGCCTCATCTGGCGGACGAGTGGCGGGCGAAGCGCCCCGCTCCCGCCGGCGATCCGGAACCGTGAGATCCGCCCAGAACAGCGCTCCCGTCCTGTTCCAACCTCAGCCGACCTACAAGTCGATGAAGGACAGGCGGATGCGCCTCACGGCCTGTGACCACCATGGGCCGCAGACGACCCATTTTGGAACGGGTAGAGTGCCCGGATGTGGTCATTTCCGGTGCGGATGATGTTGGTCGCGATCGCGGGTCTGCTGCATGAAGAACAGCGACGTCGAATCGAGTTCCTGGAGGAACAGATTCGGGTGCTCATGGAGGTCAACGGCGATCGGCGACTGCGCCTGAACGATGACCAGCGTCGCCGATTGGCCGTGAAGGGCAAGCGGCTCGGGCGGGCCGCGCTGCGTGAACTCGGGACGATCGTGACGCCGGACACGATTCTTCGGGGGCACCGGGAACTGATCGCGCGAAAGTACGACGGCTGCGCGGCACGCCGCGCAGGTCGCCCGCGGATCGAGTCAGCGCTAGAAGCGCTTGTGCAAAGTGGAATCCGCGAAACCGTACGTATCGACGAAATCGGCGCTTGCGATCCAGTACCGAAGTGTTGCCAACGTGAATGTCGAGGGTTCGAATCCCTTCACCCGCTTTGATGACCGCCGTTGACCAGAAAGGTCAGCGGCGGCTTTCTTTTGCCGTGGGCGACGGTTACGGCGATCGGGCGAGCGGGGCCGGGAGACGGGGGATTTTGCCGGGATTGGTCAGAAGGGGCCAGGGGTTGTCCCGGGTGGACGCGGGTCCGTGCAAGCGCTTGTGCAAGGTGAACTCGTGCCTGAGATTGGTACTCTCTCAGTAGACCGAGGAACCTACGACATCCGCGGCCCCGGGGCCGGGCGATTGAGTCAGGGAGCATGAGACCATTGACCTCAGCTGAACGCCAACTAGTAGAGGCTCTCATCGATCGGCTTGTCAGCCTCAAGTAAAGAGCACCGGCCTGACATCAGAGACCGAGCGGCACTTGAGGCCAACTTCCGCAAGAGGTTTCAGACTCTCAACCGCGTCAAGCCCAACCGCTCATCGCAGCAGATCTCACCTTCGGTCGGGGGGAAGGTCGCCATTCGAGTTGATGACCGTCACGAGTCGTCCGCGTTCTCGGCGTCGCGCAGCGCGGCCTGGCGTCGCTGGGCGTCGTGCACCAGTTCCAGCAGGCGAGCGAGATTGATCGCCCGCGGATGATCCGGACCGACCAGCGTCACGATCTCCCGGTACGCGGCGGCCATGATCGGTTCGGCCTCGTCGAACCGGCCCGCTTGCGCATAGCAGTCCGCAAGCTCCGCCCGCACCCCGGGTCGAATCCAGTGATCCGGCGGAAACGCCTCGTCGACCAGCTCCACCGCCTCCTCAAACAACGTCGTCGCCTCGTCGAGGCGACCGATGGTCCGAAGCGACACGGCCCGGTTGGTCGTCACGCTGAGCACGAACGGATGCGCCCGTCCCATCACCTCACGCGCCTGCGGCTCCAGCGTTTCGTACAACGCGATGGCGCCGGCTTCGTCCCCCTGTGCAGACCGGGCCGACGCGAGGTTGCTCATCGCGATCAGCGTCGACGGGTGACCCTCGCCGTACAGTCGACGCGTGCCGTCCAACGCCGTCGACAGGAGTCGGACCGCCTCGTCCGCCTCCCCCCGATCCACCCGCACGAGCCCCAGCGTGCTGATCGCTCCCAGCGTCACCGGATGATCCTCGCCGTGCACGTCGCGGGCGAGCTCGGCGACCTCCTCGAAGACATCCGCCGCCTCGTCGAGACGACCGACAATCGCGTACGCATTGGCGAGGCCGCTCAGGCACTCAATGACACGCGGCGCACGTTCGCCGTACGCGCGGCGAAGCACTTCCGTCGCCCGTTGGTACAGCGGAATCGCCTCCGCGTCGCGTCCCTGTTGTCGTCGCAGATCGGCGAGACGACCCAGGATGTTCTGTGTCACCGCGTGATCCTCGCCACGGGCGTTCGTCGCGACGGTGATCATCGATTGCAGCAGCGACTCCGCGTCCTCCAGCCGCGCCTGCTTCATGTAGAAGTCGACGAGCGCGAGCTGGATCCAGCGGGCCCCGGGGCTGCCCGGCCCCATGACCTCACGCTCCGTCTCGAGCACGCCGAGCAGCCCCGCCACCGCCTCGTCGTACGCGCCGAGCCGCCCCTGCGTTTTGGCGAGTTGGTAGCGCAGGATGATCGTGTCCGGATGACGCGGACCGAACTGCGACATGGCGCCGTCGAGCGCGTCGGCGAACGCGACGGCCGCCTCGGGAAGTCGACCGGCGTTCTCGAGAGCGGTCGCCCGCGTCGCGAGGAGCGTCAGATCGGCCGCGGCGTCCCCGCTGATGAGGCCGGCCGCCTCGTCGAGCCGGAGGAAGGCCTCGTCGTACGCCGAGCGGCCGAGAAACGAGGATGCGAGCTGAATCAGTGCGTCGAACAGCAGTCGGCGGTCGACTTCGTCCGCCGCGCGGATGGCGGCGACGGTCGTGCGATGGATGTCGAGCGCCGCCGCCGGTTCGCCGGCGTCGCGTCGGGCGGCTCCGAGTTCGATGGCGGCTCGGATCGTGCGCGGGTGATCGGCCCCCTCGGTCTCGACGAGAAGGGCGTGCGCCTGGCTCAGCGTCCCGACCGCCTCCGCCGCCTCGCCCGCGCTCCGGAACGCCTGTCCGATGGTGAGTTGCACGGCGGCTTCCACCGCGGGGTCGTCCTTGAATCGCTCGCTGACCGCGTTCGCGGCCCCCCGCAGCATCTCCTGCACGGTCATGGGTTCGCCGTCACGTCGACGTGGATCCGCGCGGGCCAGCATATCGTCGCGCACGAACGAATTCGTGGCCTCGGCGATCCGGACCGCGGTCTCCAGACGCATGTTTGTTTCCGCAAGGTCGCGACGCGCGCGATGCTCGTGCACGGCGAACCACGATGACACCACGGCGGCCGCCGCGAGCGACGCGATGACGACGACGAGCGCGGCCACGAGGGACCGGTTTCGCTGGGCGAACCGGTGGAGCTGGTAGATCCGACTCGCCCGTCGCGCGAGGATCGGCTCGCGGGCGAGGTAGCGTCGGATGTCGTCGGCCAGGGCTCGGGCGCCCGCGTAGCGGCGATCGGGGTCCTTCTCGAGCGCCTTCGCGATGATGGTCTCGACGTCGCCGCGCAACGCCCCCTGGACAGCGCCGAGGCGGGGCGGCGTCGCCTCGCGGATGATTCGAACGGCTTCGTGCAGTCGTCTGTCGCTGACGTCGTAGGGAAGCCGGCCCGCGAGCAATTCGTAGCCGATGACGCCGAGGGCGTAGACGTCGCTCTGCGTGTCGACGGCGGCCGGGTCGCCGCCGGCCTGTTCGGGGCTCATGTACGGTGCGGTGCCGAGCAGTTGTCCGTCTCGCGTGTGCATGGAGCCGAGCGCGCCTTCGTCGTCGAGGGCTCGCGCGACGCCGAAGTCGAGCACCTTCGGAGCGCCCGACGCCGTCACGAGAATGTTGCCGGGCTTGAGATCCCGATGCACGACGCCCTTCTGATGCGCGTGGTGAACGATGTCGGCGATGTCGGCCAGGAGTTCGAGTCGCTCATGAGCTGACAGGTCGCGGGCGCGGGCGTGGGCGGTGACGGGCAGACCGTCGACCAGTTCCATGGCGAAGAAGGGGACGGTGACGCCCGTCGGGGTCGCGGTCACCCCCGCCTCGAAGATCTGCGCGATCCCCGGATGATCGAGGCGTCCGAGGAGGTGGGCTTCCAGTTCGAACCGGCGGCGGGTCGAGGCCGAGATGAACTCGGGGCGCACCATCTTGAGCGCGACCGTGCGTTCGGGACGCTCCTGAACGGCTTCGTAGACGACGCCCATGCCGCCGCGCCCGATCTCACGGATGAGGCGATAGCGGCCCGCCGCGCCGCCCGGCGTCACCGCCGGCTCCACGGCGGCGATGACGTCGCCGAGGGTCATGAGGGCGGGCGGGTCGCTGGTTTCGGCCCGCGTATGGGCGGCGAGGAGTCGAAGGACCTCCTCGCGCAGATCGAGGTCGTCGCTGCATGCATCCTGCACGAATGACGAGCGGTCGGACGCCGGGACCGCCACCGCGTCGCGAAAGACCGCCTGCAGGCGGACCCATCGGTCGTCCGTCGCACTCATCGTTCGATCTCGCTCTGCAGCCAGGCCCGGGCGAACGTCCACTCATCCTTCACCGTCGTGCGCGACAGTCCGAGCGTTTCGGCCGTCTGTTCGATGGAGAGACCGGCGAAATAGCGCAGGTGCACGATCTCGGCCTTCCGTCGGTCCCGCCTCTCCAGTCGCTCGAGGGCGTCGTCGATGTCGAGCAGCTCCTGGTCGCGTGCAATGCGGCCCCCCGCGAGGTCGACATGCGATAACGGAAGCCGTTCCAGATCGCCGCCACGCTTGACGGCCCCCCGGTGACGCGCGGCGTCGATGAGGATCTGTCGCATCGCCCGGGCCGCGGAGGCGAAGAAGTGGCCGCGTCCGTCCCAGCCGGGCGGCCGCGTGTCGCCGGCGAGTTTCAGATAGGCCTCATGGACGAGGGCGGTCGCCTGCAGCGTGTGGCCTGGACGTTCGGCCGCCATTCGGGCCGCGGCGAGCCGACGGAGCGCATCGTACATCTCGCCGACCAGGGCCTCGCTCCCGGCGACGCGGTTCTCCGGCCCGTCCTCCCGATCGTCGGACGAAACGGATAACGCCGGTCTCTCCTTACCGTCGTTCGCGATCACAAGGTCATTCTCGCGCCGGCCGACACCCCATGCAAGGGATCGATCGATGGATTGCCCGCGGGGGGCTTTGGCGACGGCGAAGAAAACCTGACAGAAATCCGGCCGCCGGCGCCCCGGTCTCCGCATGACTCTTCGTTGTCGCTCTTTCACGTATTTCCCCAATCAGGAGATTGAGTCATGAAGTTCTCTGTGTTCGGAACGTTGCCGGCCGTGGTCGTCGCGGGCAGCCTGGGCGTCGCGACGGGGGCGTCGGCGCCCGTTGGCGGCGCCGCGATCTGGCCCGGCGGCGTCGGCGACTGGCCTTCCGTCGACTGGCTGGGCCTGCCGCCCGGCGTGTTCCCGAACGATCCCGCGATCGCGGTGCTGATTGACGACGGCAATGCGGTCGAATCGATCGTCTCGGTCGGCGGCAGTGCGGTCAACGATTTCGACGTCGCCAGCCTGTCGGTCTCTTTGGGCGACACGATCGTCTTCCCCAACTCCCGGTCGATTACCGTCGCCGCGGGCGGATTCCTCCACAACGACGGCGTTCTTCGGTCAGAGGCCGGGGGCGGGATCAACTTCTCCGGCGTTCGTCTGGCCGGTGATCAGATGATCTCCGGCGTCGGCGAGATCCATTTCTCAACGGCGAACAACCCGGGCGGATCGGGGAATGAACTGCGGAGCGACGGGGGCGTGATTACGCACGGGGCCGATCACACGATTCGCGGCGCCGGCCGCGTGCTGAAGGACACCGGCGGGATGATCAACTTCGGCGCCATCATCTCCGGCGAACCGACCGGGCAACTCCAAGTCGATCCGGACGAGAACGGATTCGTGCAGCAGCCGGGGGCGGTGCTGCGGGCGGACAGCCCGGGCGGTCTGTATCTCGCCAAGGGCGACTACACCAATCTCGGGGTCATGACGGCGGGGTCCGAATCCGTTCTGTACCTCGGACGCGGATGCGAGATCTTCGGCGGCGTGCTCGAGACCACGGGGACGGGGGAGATTCGTCCCGCGGGCTTCGCCCCGCCGCACGTGACCGATCCGCCGATCCTTCACGACGTGACGATCAGTCCGGGATCGCTGGTGGTGCTGCCGGCGTCGCAGACGCTGGAGCTCACGGGCGGGCTGGTCAACGACGGCGGCGTCCGGCTCATCGGCGCCACGGAGGTGCGTTGTCTCGAGTCCCTGACGCTCGGCGGCGCCGGCGGGATCCGACTCGATGACGGCGGCGCGGCCGTCGTCGTGC
Source organism: Phycisphaerales bacterium (assembly GCA_965227335.1). Classification (GTDB taxonomy): domain Bacteria; phylum Planctomycetota; class Phycisphaerae; order Phycisphaerales; family SM1A02; genus CBDDFV01. Next base: position 91,278 of record CBDDFV010000006.1, on the reverse strand, counting down.
ACGACACGGCCGGCCCGGGCGTCATGATCACGAACGGACCCGATCATACGATCCAGGGCCGAGGCCGCGTCCTGAACGACTCCGGCGGCATGATCAACTCTGGTCAGATCATCGCGGACGATCCGTCCGGCCACACCCTGACGGTCCGGCCCGCGGACGACCAGATGGTGCTCAACGAGAACCTCATGATCGCGCGGACCGGCGGCGTGCTCGTCATCAATGACGGCGTCATCGACGGCGTCGGGGCCATCGTGGCGGAACCGCTCGGAGTGGTGCGCATCATCGATGCAACGGTTCGTCACAACACCCTCGGACCGCTCGCCGACGTCGGCGGCGTCGTCGAATTGCACGATGGGGCCGTGCTCGAGAATGTCACGATTCCCGACGCCGGCGCCGCGCTCCCCGTGCTCATCGCGGCGGGCTGGGACCCGACCGTCGTCGACACGCTGACCAATGACCACGTCATCCGAGTCGAGGGCTCCGGCACGCTCCGTCACGCGGATGGCGCGACGCTTACGGGAACGGGGGCCGTGCATCTCACGGATAGTTTCAGCACCGTCCGCCCGCTGGCGGGCGGCGTCATGACCCACGCCGCGGGCCATCTCATCCACGGGCGCGGCCGCATCCTCGCCAACGACGGCGGCATGACCAACTTCGGCGAGATCAGCGCGGACGATCTCGATGGTCCCCTGACGATCGATTCCGGGGCGGGACACGCTTTCGTCAACGAGAACCTCGCGGAGGCCCGTGCGGGCGGCGTGCTTCGATTCCTCAACGGCGACGTGATCAACAACGGCGCGATCCTTGCGGCGGACGACGGTCTTGTCGAAATCTCGAACACGACCGTGGTCGGCGGCGAGATCGGCAATACGCCATCGTCCAACGGTCAGGTGCGGCTGATGAACGACGCCGTGATCGATGACGTGACCATCGCCCTCGGCAGCGTGACGCCGGCGGTGCGGGTGTCGGGCGATGTCTTCGTCCGCACCGCGCTGGACATCCGAAACGCCGTCATCATCGAGCCGAACGCTACCATGTTCGTCCTCGATGGCGCGACCGTCGACGGAAATGGGACCTCGTTCATCGAGATGCAGCACGTGTTCTCGGAGATCCGGACCGACGGGACCACCATGGTGCACGGGGCCGATGGCCTGATCTTCGGCAAGGGACGGATTCTCGGCAACTCCGGCGGCATGGACAACCACGGTCGAATCGCGGCCAATGACCCCGACGTCGCGATGACGATCGACCCGGGCGCGGATCTCGCCTTCACCAACTTCGGGACGCTCGAAACGACCGGCGGTGCGACCCTGCGGGTGCTGGCGGGGGCCTTCGAGAATCGCGGCCTGGTCGAGATCGACGCCGCCGGTCTGCTCGACCGGAACGGCGACGATTACCTCCAGACCGACGGCCTCACCACGGTGCGAGGCACGCTCGACGTCGACAACGGCGATATCGTCGATCTTCAGGGCGGACGCCTTACCGGCGACGGACTCATTGACGGCGATGTGGTCAGCACCGCGGGCGTTCTGGACCCGGGCGATGCCATCGGCCCGCTGACCATCGACGGGGCGTACTCCCAACTCGTCGACGCGGAGCTTCGCATCGACGTCGGGACGGATTCGGCCGACACGCTGGCGGTCAGCGATCTCGTGAGCCTCAACGGGCGCCTGGTCGTCACGCTGGCGGACGGGGCGGCGCCGGGGCCCGGGACCGAGTTCGACGTCCTGCTGGGGGAGGCGATCTCGGGCGGATTCAGCGAGATCTCCGTCCCCGACGGCGTCGAGGTGTCGTACGCGCCGGGAGTCGTCCGGCTGACGATCAACCTTCCGCCGAAGTGCGGCGATCTCGACGGCGACGATATCGTCGGAGCGCCGGACCTCGCGGCCCTGCTGAGCGAGTGGGGCGGGTGCGACGACGAGACGTGTCCTGCAGACCTCGACCGTGACGGTGTGGTCGGTCCTGGCGATCTCGCCACGCTGCTTGGCGACTGGGGCGTCGACTGTTCCAGATGACGGGTCGGTCGTCGAATCGTTGCGACGACGTCAATGAACGAATGGAGCGAACGATCGCCGGCCCCCTTGCTGCGGGGCCGGCGATCTGCGTTCGACGAGCGGAGGATGCAAGCCGGCCAGATGGTCATCAGGGGGCGGATGGTTCGGGTCGGCGTCAACGGACGGCGCCGCGGCGTCTCGCTCGCCATACTCCCGTGGATACGTCGCGCCCTTGTCGAAACAGCGGATCGAAGTAGCTGGGCATGAACGGACGGCCGTGCGTTCGTGGCCTGCAAATGCGGGAAGCACAGGCGTTGCGCTGACATCAATTACGTTGTCATCAACTTCGACTTTCCAGCCGGCCTCATCCTGGAACGCAGTAGTCGATCCCACGAGCTTCTCGACCTGGATTCAGGCTCCTGACGAGGATCGCTCGAAGACATACGCCGCACCCAAGTAGCAGTTGAGCAACTCAGGACACGCTTCATTCGAGAGCGGATCCCCAGCCACAATAACATCGCCATCGATATCGACTGCGGAACCAAACAAGCGGTAAGTCACGGGGCCGTCCGGGTTTGCGGATGCGACGGCCCGTGTCGCCAACGTGAACGTCAGGGGAACAGGCGCTTGGAGCTGATGCGGTCTGCCGCGTCGTGCCCCCTCCGGGGCGGGGGCGGGGCGCCACGGCGCGTTGCGTCATCACATGTAAGTACTTGCCGCGACGATCGTTAGTGGGTGTCGCGGCGGGGCCTGGCCGCGACGAAGAAAAGTTTGGATTCGATAGTTCTGGATATGTGACAGCAGGTATGTAATACTCGCTCGTCTCAGGCATCGGCATTGGTCTCTCCGGAGGCCGTCCGTTGGTTGAGATCGCCCGATCTACACGGGTGTACCGTGGGATTAAGAAATCGGGGCAGGGGCGGGCCCGGGCGGAGAGACCACCGGGAGATTTGGATGGCCGGGTCGGGGACATCGGAGGCATATTCCGTCGTGGCGGCGGCGCGGCAACGCCGAGCGCCATGTCGCTTGCGCCCTGATCGCGGCGAGTCGCTCCGAACGCATCATTCGATCGCGCCGAAGGTTCGGCCGCGACCCACCAGGAATGGAGAGAACAGGATGAGCAAGAAGTGGACGGCGACAGCCGCCGCCGGGATCATCTGCGCCCCCGTGGCGGCGGGGCTGGATTTTGATCAGAACGTGACGCCCGATGTCATCTTCGGGTCGGGGAACGCCAACGGCGCCTTCACGGTGGACCGTGACAACGGCGTGGAGCTCGGCCTGCGGGCCAAGCAGCGGTTCCCCCCGGACAACATCTTCAACAGCAACGGGGACGGCACCTATACGTTCTTCACCGGGCCGGGCGGTTCGGGCGCGCCGACGCCGCGCTGGTCGTTCGAGTGGACGGTGAACTCGAACTACGACGGCTCGTCCGGCTACGTGCTTGACGATCTGACCTACGAACTGGGCGTCGACTTCGATCCCGGACCCGGGACGAACTATCTGGTGTTTGATCACATCACGCCCGGCACGACGATTCCCTACGACCCGCCGACCCCGCCGATCACGTTCTTCGACCACGCCGTCGGCGACAACACGACGCCGAACGGCGGCGGGACGTCCTACGGCGACGGTCCGTCCTACGCGGCGGCCCTCGCCGTCGATAACGTCGCGCAGAACTCCTGGCGGATGGACTTCTTTGATGAGTTTCCGTTCGACATCTTCGATCCGAACCAGCCGGGGCGATATGAGTTCTATCTCGCCGCCTACGACGGCGCGGTCGAAGTCGCGCGAACGAACATTGCGGTCATCGTCGAAGGCGAGAACTGCCTGGCCCTGGTCGCGGACGAAGCGCAGGGCGATGCGCACGCCGCGGCGGGCGATCAGATCGAAGTCACGCTCATGATGTCCGATCTCGCCGCGGGTGCGATGGTCACCGGCTACCAGGCGTTCCTGAGCTATGACTCCAGCAAGCTGACCTACGAAGGCGCGCTCAGCTCCTACAACGGCGCCGGCCCCTTCTCGCTGCATATCCAGGACATCGACAACGCGGGCGTCCCGATCGGCGAACTCCGCCTGGACGGTTCGGTCGGTTTCATGGACCCGCCCGCCGCCGCCGATGCAGCGCTGGCGACGCTGGTCTTCACCGTGGCCGCCGAGTGCGATCCGACCGCGGTGGTCTTCGACCTCTCCCAGGACTTCGATTCGGAGCTGAGCTTCCTCGGCGATCCGATTCCGACCTGTCTCGTTGATTCGCCCGACATCGTCAGCGACACCTCGGACCCGGTCATCACTTGTCCCGATGACATCGTGGTGAACGCGGACGCGGGCGGCTGCGACGCGATCCTGAACGTCGAAGCGACCTTTGACAGCGCGGTGTCGACGTGTGCGAGCCAGACGCCGGATTGCTGGTACACCGACCGCTACGCCCCGGCGATCTTCGAGAGCGCCATGTTCGACGGCGACAACCGTCTCCGTCACGGCGTCGATATGGCGGACTCGGAAGCCAACCGGCCGGCGGCCTTCTCCAGCGCGTTCTATAACACGCAGGGCCGCAAGTACGACGTGAACATCCCGGTCGGTCAGACGCTCGGCGCCGACATCTGGGTCCCCGCGGACGCGATGGCCAACGACCGCCGCGCCGGCATGTGGGGCACGACGTTCAACGGCAACGGCGACATTTCCGGCTACCCGATCATCGGCTTCACCAGCGCGGATGATCCGGACACCGCGGCGGTCGAAGGGCCGCGCTTCCGCGTGTACACGCAGGATGTCGACCAGGACCCGGGCAACGACTACCAGCCGGGCTGGGTCAACCTGCTTGATCTGACCGCGGGCGATCTGGGCGAGTGGTATCGCTTCGAAACCACGCTGACGTCCACTGCGTACGAGTTCCGGATCTACGACGATTCGGATACGTTGATCGCGTCGTTCGATGACGCGATCACCTTCGGCAGCGTGCGGATCGGCAACGTCATCCTGCAGGTGTACAACTTCGGCGATACGTACGAGGTGTACTGGGACAACGTCACGATCGGTCCCGCGGGTCCGGTGGTGGATGACTGCGATCCCGCCCCGATGCTGACGTTCGAGCGCAGCGACAACGCCGCGCTCGGCCTGGACGATCCCTTCCCGTCGGGCGTCACCACGATCACCTGGACGGCGACGGACTGGCTCGGGAATTCGTCGACGTGCCTGCAGACGGTGACCGTCAACCCGGTGAACACCGTCCACGTTGACATCGAGCTGGCGGGGGTGTTCATTCCGACCTCGCGCTGCATCCGCTTCGTCACCGACGACTGCGGCGTGGGCGAGGATGTCACGGTGATGTTCGTCGACCATGACGCCATGCCGGGGACGCCGGTCCGGGCGCTCGCGTCGTTCGAAGTGACGTGCGGGGCGTACCTCTCGATGTGCGCCAAGGACGAGCAGCACACGCTCTGGAGCACCACCGACCTGTCGATCGTCGGCGACGACTACGTCGGGGACGCCCTGCTCGTGCTCGAGCCCGGCGACAACGACAATGACGGCGACGTCGACATCAACGACGTCACGCTGCTCATCGCCCAGTTCGGCGGGCCCGAGCCCGCGGGCGGCTGCCCGTGGAACGGCCTGCGCGGCGCCGACTACTCGAACAACGGCAATGTCGGTTCGGAGGATTACACCCTGCTCTCCGATCGCTGGCTCGAGACGTCGTCGTGCGACTGCATCATGATCAGCCCCGCGGACAGCCGGCGCACAAGGGTCCCGGTGTCGGAGATCGATCCGTGGCTCGGCGCTTCGGCCGACCTCAACGGCGACGGCGTCATCGACGTCCGCGACGTGGAGATCTTCGAGCGCCGCTTCGGCTTCGACGGTTCGCTGTCGGACCGCATGCGTCGGAACACCCGGCGCTGATTCAACCTTCGGAGCGTCGATCGGTTCGGCGCTCCGTTCACGCACCGTCCTCCTGCCGGGGGGCGGGGCGTTTCTCCGTCTCCGGTCGGGGGCGGCGTCTGGAACCCGAGAGAGAAGAGAGTGCACGATGGACATCCGGCTTCTGACCACAGCGGCGGCCGCGCTGGCCGCGACGACGTTCGCCTTCGGCGGCGGCTCGATTCAGATCAACGAGATCCGCATCGACCAGCCCGGCGGCGACGATGACGAGTACTTCGAACTGAGCGGTCCGCCCGGCGCCTCGCTGGACGGCCTGACCTATCTTGTCATCGGCGACGGGACGGGCGGCAGCGGCGTGATCGAGTCCGTCCTGGATCTCACCGGACTCACGCTCGACGGGGCCGGCCGTCTCGTCGTGGCCGAAGGCACGTTTACCCTCGGGACCGCGGATTTCACCGCCGCGCTGAACTTCGAGAACAGCGACAACGTGACGCACCGCCTGGTCGACGGATTCACCGGGGCCAACGGTGACGACCTCGACACCGACGATGACGGCGTGCTGGACGTGACGCCGTGGTCCGCCGTGGTCGACACCATCGCGCTGATTGAAGAAGAGAACCCCCCGAGCGGCACCGAGTACGCGTATGGTCCGACCATCGGACCCGACGGCGGCTTCACGCCCGGCCACGTCTACCGCTGTACGCCCGACGGCGACTGGACCATCGGCGCGTTCGATCCGGTCGGCGGCGACGACACGCCGGGGGCGGAGAATCCCGCCTGCCCCATCCCGCTCTTCGTCGAGAACGTCGACACCGGCGAGATGTTCGCGTCGATTCAGGACGCGATCGACGACGCCGACACGCTCAACGGGCACGTGATCCAGATCTCCGGCGATCTCACCACCGGTCCGCAGGTCGTGGTGAACAAGTCGCTCACCCTGAGCGGCGTGTCGTCGGGTCCCGGCGGGCTCCCGATCATCACCCCCTCCGCCGACACCGGCTCCAGCGGCGACGCCCGCGGCTGGTTCCTTGTTCCGTCCGGCAACGCAGTCGCGGTCGAGAACCTCGCCTTCGACGGGAGCGGCTTCCTGATCCACCAGGCGTTCCGTCACATCGGCTCCGGCAGCTTCGCCGACTGTTCCTTCTCGAACATTCAGTTCAACGCGTCGGGTCCGACCTACGCCGGTTCCGCGATCGTGGCCTTCGGCGACGGCCCCGTGCACGTCACCGACGTCACGATGAACCAGATCGGCCGACAGGGCCTGTTCTACTTCGGCCCCGGCGTCAACGGCTCGATCTGTGAGCGCCTCGAGTACACGGGCAAGGGCGACGGCGACTTCCTCGACTACGGCGTCGAGGTTGGCGGCGGCGCGCAGGCCGAGATCGTCGATGCGACGATCACCGACTGTCGCGGCGTGGCGTCCTCCGACGGATCGACCTCCGCGGGCATGCTCGTCACCACGTTCTTCGGCGCCGGGTCGGCCGCCGACATCTCCGGCTGCACGCTGACCGGCAATTCGACCGGGATCTTCGTCGGCTTCGACGCCTCCGACACCTCGACCGTCGTCGCCAACTTCAACAACATCGCCGGCAACGACTTCGGCCTGCGCTCCACCGCGCCCGAGGTCGAAGCCAAGGGCAACTGGTGGGGGGACGCCGGCGGTCCGAACGATCCGGTCGGAACCGTCGCCGCGATGAACGGCCTCTGCCCGCCCGTCGCCATGTCGTTCAACGACAACGTCGCCGGCGATGAAGTCGAAGACGAGCTCGTCTGCTACTGCCCGTGGGCGGAGTCGATGATCTCCGGTCTCTCCGGCGACCTTGTGCTCCAGGCGGACGGTCCGTGTCTCTCCGACACGCAGATCGAAGTCGAACTCGCCATGCTCGACCTGACCGGTCCCGTGACCGGCTTCCAGGCGTTCCTGGCCTTCGACGACGCGATCCTCGCGTTTCGCGGCGACCTCAGCTCGTACACCGGCTCGCCCTTCCCCCTGCACATCCAGCCGATCGGCGGCGCGGAAGTCGCGCCGGGCGAGCTTCGTCTCGACGGGTCGGTCGCGCTCGGCGGCCCGGGCGTCGTCCAGGACGCGGTGCTCGCCACCCTGGTCTTCGATGTGATCTCGCCGTGCGCGGCCACCGAAGTCGCGTTCGACCTGACGCAACTCTTCGATTCCGAACTGAGCTTCGAGGGGGCCCCCGTCCCGACCGACCTCATCGACACCGGTTCGCTCATCCTCGACTCGACGCCGCCGGTGCTCGACCCCTGTCCGGCGAACATCGTCGCGGCGTCTGACGCCGGGGCCGGCGACGGCTGCCAGGGCGCGATCGTCGAGTTCGCCGACCCCGCCGCGATCGACGCCTGCGACGGCTCGGTCGTCACGGTCTGCACGCCGCCGAGCGGGACGTTCTTCCCGGTCGGCGTCACCACCGTCACCTGCACCGCCACCGACTCGTGCGGCAACACGTCGATGTGCATGTTCGACGTCGAGGTCACGCCGACCAACCTGATCGACGTCGACGTGGTGCTCGACGCGGTGTTCGCTCCGACCACCCGCTGCATCCGCTTCGTCACCGACGACTGCGGAACCTTCGTCGACGTGCCGCTCGACTTCATCGACGACGACGCCAACGGCGCGACGCCGGTGCGGGCGATCGACACGATCGAAGTCCCCTGCGGCGTGTGGACCAGCCTCTGTGCGAAGGATGAACAGCACACGCTCTGGGACACCACGGGCCTCGTGCTCAGCGGCGACCTGACCCGCTACGAAACCGACGCCGCGCATGTGCTCCGCTCCGGCGACACCGACAATGACAGCGACGTCGACATCAACGACGTGACGTGGCTCGTTCTGACCTTCGGGGACCTCGCGTCTCCCGGCGGATGCCCGTACGACGGCGTCACCCGCGACGCGGACTACGACCAGGACGGCGTCGTCGGCTCGAACGACTACACGATCCTGTCGGCCAACTGGCTCCAGCTCACCATCTGCGGGTGCGGCGGGGCGAGCCCGGCCGATCAGCGTGTCCGCACGGCGCGGCTGGTCCGTGAACTGGGGGCCGGCGCGGCCGAATCCCTCGACCGCAACGCCGACGGGTGGTTCGACTGGCGCGACGTGGAGCGTTTCGAACGCGAACATGGCCTCTCGGGCGAGCTGTCCCGCGCCATGGCCCGAACCGTGTCGAGTCGTTGACCCTCAGAGGAGAATCATCCCGCTCACGGGAGAGAGATGCGATGGCGAGATTCCACGAAGACGACGCGCGGCGTCGCCGGCGACCGCGCGTCGCCGAAATCATCACGGCCCTGTTCGTCAGCCTCGCGACGTTCGTCGTCGCCGACGGCGCAGCGGCGGGCGACGTCAATCGTCTGGCCGTCGAGACTGCGGGGGCATGCCTTGCCGACGACCAGATCGAAGTCGAGGTCTGGATGCGCGATCTCGCGCAACCCGTCACCGGGTTCCAGGCGTTCCTCGCGTTCGACCATGCGGTGCTGACCTACCGGGGCGACCTGAGCACGTACACGGGGGCGCCGTTCCCGCTGCACATCCAGCCGCTGTCGACCGCCGAGGTCGAGCCCGGCGAACTGCGGCTCGACGGCTCCGCCGCGCTCGGTGACCCCGGCGACGACCAGGACGCACTCCTGGCCACGCTGGTCTTCGACGTGACGGGCGTGTGCGAGACAACGGCGATCGCCTTTGATGTCGATGAGCTGTTCGCCTCGGAACTCAGTTTCGAGGGGCTTCCGGTGGCGACGGTGCTGAACGGCAGCCCGCCGTTTACGCTCGACGGCACGCCGCCTTCGATCGACTGTCCCGATGATCTCACGGTTCCGGCCGACGCCGCGAGCTGCTGTCAGGGCGGCGACCTCGTCGAAGCCGAGATGTGCGGCGACGCCGACAACGACGGGTGCAACCTCCCCGGCCCCGCTTTTGCGGAGGGCGTGCTGGGCGAGACCTGGTGCGGGACCGCGTGGGCGGACGACGGATCGCGCGACACCGACTGGCGCCGCGTCACGGTTACGAGCGGGCCGGAGCTGAGCGCGGTGCTCTGGTCCGAAGCGCCGTGCGTCGTGTTCATCATCGACGGGATCGACACCTGCACGCCGACGGTGATCGGCGAGATCGGCTGGTCCACCGACTGCGCGCCGGGGATCGCCCGGGCGCCGGTGACGCCGGGCGAGTACGTGATTTTCGTGGCCCCCGGCCTCCCGGACGGGAGCGGCGTGTTTGACGGCCGTCCGTGCGCCGACGGACAGACCCAGTACCGCGTCCAGTTGGGCGGCGCTCCGCCGAACGCGGCCCCCGACAATGACGACTGCGTCGACGCCAGTCCGATCGAACTCGGTTCGACCGCCTATGACACGACGCTCGCCACCACTGACGGCGTCGCCCATGGGGCGTGTTCGTTCGACGGCCAGACCTACCAGGACATCTGGTTCACCTACACCGCCGACGCCGCCGGTCTGCTGAACGTCAGCACGTGCGGACAGGCGCTCTACGACACCGATCTCGCGGTCTACGACGGGTGCGGCCTCTGTCCGCCCGGCGACGCGGAGCTGCTCAACTGCAGCGATGACGCGCCCGGTTGTCCCGACTTCACGTCCGAAGTCACGATCGCCGTGCTCGAAGGCGGCTGCTACACCATCCGGGTGGGCGGGTGGATGGACGGCGACGCCGGAGCGGGAATCCTGACGCTCGAACTCAACGGCGCGGCCGACACCGAAGCCCCGCCGAGTCTCGCCGCCGAAGCAATCGCAGTGCTCCCCGCCGCGGGCGCCGCGTCGTCCGGGTGTTTCGGCGCGACGGTGGACTTTGACCCGCCCGTCGTCATGGACGGCTGCGACGGCGACCCCGAGGTTGTCTGCGTCCCGCCGAGCGGGTCGTTCTTCCCGATCGGCGTCTCCAATGTCACGTGCACCGCGGTCGACGACTGCGGCAACGTCGGCATGTGCGACTTCGTGGTCAATGTCGAAGCCGTCAACCTGGCGTCCGTCGTCGTCGAACTGCCCGGCTCCCTCCCGACGTCGCGGTGCATCCGGTTCACGCCCGATGACTGCGGCGCCGTCGCGGACGTCACGCTCGACTTCATTGACCATGACGACGATCCCGCCACCCCGGTGCGGGCCGAAGCCCTGGTTCCGCTGCCCTGCGGCGACTGGACCACGCTCTGCGCGAAGGACGAGCAGCACACGATCAGTTCGACCGCGGCTCTCACGGTGACGCCCGACGGGTCGATCTACGAGGCGGGATCGACGTTCACGCTTCTCGCCGGCGACACCGATAATGACGACGATATCGACATCAGCGACGTGACGTGGCTGCTGTTCACCTTCGGCGAACTCGACGTCGACGGCGGCTGCCCGTGGAACGGACTCCGCGATGCAGACTTCAATAACGGCGGCGCGGTCGGTAGTGTGGATTACTCGCTGTTGTCCGCCAACTACCTCGCGAACGGCGACTGCTCGTGTGAAGCGCTCGCGGGCGCGGCCGGCGCCCGGACGGACGCCCGGACGCTCCCCGCCGCCGTCCGGGAACGCGCGGATCTCAACCACGACGGATGGATCGACGTGCACGACGTCGTGCTCTTCGAAGCCGTCCATGGACTGCCGTCTCAACTCTCCGACGCGATGCGCAACCGTCGTCGCTGACCGACCCTGAACCGTCCTCCGAATCTGCGCGGCGACGCGCACGGGAGAAATCGAGATATGAACCCACTCCGGAAAAGAGACGCCGCCGTCGCCCTCCTGGCGATCGCCGGCATCACCCTCCCCAGCGTCGCCGACGCCGGCGGCGGCGCCGTCGGCGTGGACTTCGATCCCGCCGATCAGACGGTCTTCGTCGGCGACCTCGTGGAAATCAACCTCATCGTGCAGGCCGAGGGCGCCGGACCGGAGCCGTTCGCAGCGCTCGACGCCATCCTCGACTGGGACCCCGGGTTCCTTCTGCTCCTCGGCGTCGACGACTCCAACGCGGGCGCAACGTTCTTCATCTCCGGCTTCCTGCCCGATCCCGACGGCATCAACGACAGCCTGGCCGACGGCGACGCCATCTATACCGCGCTCGCCCCGCCCGGCGCGCCGGTCGACGCGCCGCCCGCGCCGGACGACCTGATCGTCACGACCTTCCAGTTCGCCGCCCTCGCCCCGACCCCCGAGACGCTGCTCGCGTTCACGCCCGCGTCCGGCAGATTCGGCCAGACCCGCGTGCTCATCAACGGCGTCGACATCACCGGAACCATCGGCGGTCCCGCGGCGGTGGAGATCCTCCCGGCCGACGGCGGCGCCTGCTGCTTCGGCGACGGCAGTTGCCTGTTCCTGACCGAATCCGCGTGCGACACCGCCGGCGGATCGTGGGCCGGCCCCGATACGGACTGCGCCGACAATGATGACGACGGCTTTGCCGACGCGTGCGATCCCTGTCGATGGGACCTTGACAACGATGGCGACGTCGGACCCGCCGACCTCGCCACGCTGCTCGCGGCGTGGGGACCAAACCCCGGGAGCCCGGCCGATTTCAACGGCAACGACGACGTCGGGCCCGAAGATCTCGCCAAACTGCTCGCGCAGTGGGGGCCCTGCCCCATCTGAGACGCCCGCCCGATTCAGAGAGGACTGTGCCGCCCGCCGCGGTCTTCTGCCGCGGCGCTCATCGCAGCATCTCCCGTTCGGTCGGTATTGGCCGTACCCGGATCAGCGGCAGGCGCCCGCGGCTCGAGTGCTGCCGGCCGCGGTTGCACGTCGCGTCGTTCCTGCACTCCGCCCCGCCGCCGGCTCAGAGCACTTGAGTCGATTGAGCCGTCCGACCTCGACGGGGAGGCATCGGATGTCGGAAGTAGCGCGGGACGCGGGGCGGTCTGCGCTCCAATGAGAAGGCGTCCGGCTCCCAGCTCAGCCGGCCTGCAACTCAATGACGGACAGGCAGAAGTGCAGCACCGCGGGCGGCCGCCCATGGGCCGCCGACGGACCATCTGGAACGCATAGGGTGCCCGGGATGTGGTCCGCGCGGTACGGTACAAGACGCCGCGGCGCCCAATGATGTCGCGGCGGGGCCGGTGCGACAGCAGTTCCCTGTTCTCGGAGTCCGCCGACAGCGGGGGGGCACGCTCGGCGGCCGCCGATCGGTTTCTGGTTCGAGCGGCCGAACGGTCCCGTCGGAACAGGTCGACCTTGACACCCAGCGGCCTTTGGTCTGACATCTGAGGACGCAAGAAGGGGCGAGTTTCGCCGCGCCGTCCCGGCGCATGGGGAAGACGAATGACCGATCAGGGCGGGAAGTCGACGGCGGACCACGGGTTCGATCACGTGCAGGGGTTGTTTGCACGATGTCTTGAACAGCCGGAGGCCGAACGCGACCAGTGGCTCGTTGATGCGTGCGGCGATGATCCGGCCCTGCGGGCCCGCGTGCTCGCGTTGCTGGCCGCGGATCAGGAAGACGTCACCTTCCGTATCGGCGCGCTGCGACAGTTCGGCCTGAAGATCGGCGATGTCGTGGATGAACGGTATCGACTGCTGAGCCGCCTCGGCGAGGGCGGGTTCGGGATCGTGTTCCTCGCGCAACAGGAAACTCCGGTGCGGCGCCTCGTGGCGGTCAAGGTCCTCAAGCCAGGCATGGATTCGGAAGCCGTGCTGCGACGTTTCGATGCGGAACGCCAGGCCCTTGCGATGATGGACCATCCCAACCTCGCCAGAGTGCTGGACGCGGGCGCCATCAACGAAGGGCGGCCCTACTTCGTCATGGAGTACGTCGACGGCGCGCCCATCATCGAGTTCTGCGATCAGGCCCGGCTGCCGAATCGTGAACGACTCGATCTCTTTCTCCAGACCTGCGCCGCGGTGCAACACGCCCACCAGAAAGGCGTGATCCATCGCGACCTCAAGCCGTCCAACGTGCTCGTCACCGTGCAGGACGACGCGCCCGTCGTCAAGGTCATCGACTTCGGCGTCGCCAAGGCGATCCACGAGAGAATCAGTGAGAAGACGATCCAGACCGATCAGGGACAGGTCATCGGCACGCCCGCCTACATGAGCCCGGAGCAGGCCGACGGGCGCGGCGTCGACATCGACACTCGCTCGGATATCTACTCGCTCGGCGTCATTCTCTATCAGCTCCTCAGCGGCGGCCTCCCTTTCGATCTCGGCGACCTCCGGGCCGTCGGCCTCGCGGAGTTCCAGCGTGTCATTCGTGAAGAGACGCCGCCAAAACCGAGCACCCGACTGCTCGGCCTGGGACCTGAATCCACCAGCATCGCTGAGCGGCACCAGACTGACGTTCGCGCCCTCGCTCGAGATCTTCGCTCCGACCTCGACTGGATCGTCATGAAGTGCCTCGAGAAGGAGCGCGGCCGACGCTACGACACCGCCGGCGCCCTCATGGATGATGTCCGGCGCTTCCTCAATCACGAACCCGTGGTGGCCGGACCGCCATCCGCTGCGTACCGACTCCGGAAATACGCACGCCGGAATCGCACGCCGCTCGCCGCCGCCGGGGCGATCATCCTGGCGATCGGAATCGGCGGCGGTTTCGCGGCCCGGAGCTCTCTCCGCGAGGCCGCGGCGAACGCTGAACTGGCCCGCCGCGAAGAACAGGTGAACCGCGTAACGCAGTTCCAGGCGTCGATGTTCCGTGACATCAACCCCGGGGCGGTGGGCGAAGACCTCTACGACCAGTTGCTCGCCGCGCTCAATGAGCGTCTGTCCGAGTCGGGCGAGACCGATCTGAGCGCAGCGGAGCTCCTCGACGGCGTCGACACCACCGGACTGACGGTCTCGCTGCTGGACACCAGCGTCTTCTGGCGGACCGAGGTCGCGATCGAGGAGGTCTTCGCCGAGGACCCGCTCCTTCAGGCGCGGCTGTACCACGAACTCGCCGACATCTGCCGGCGTCTCGGTCTGTCCGAACGGGCGCTTGAGGCGCAGGAGCGGTCGCTTGTTCTGCGCACCGAGCATCTCGGCTCTGATCATCGCGACACGCTCCACGCGCTCGGCAACAAGTCGCTCATTCTGAACGACCTCGGCCGGGCGGAGGAAGCGCTCGCCCTGACCGATCGCGAGCTGGAGATGTTCGATTCCAACGGCTACGACGACGCCCGTGACTACTCGATCATGCTGAGCCGCCGGAGCATGATCCTGCAGGAGCTCAGCCGTTTCGACGAAGCGATGACGGTCGGACGCGAAGCATACGAAAAGGGTCGGGCCGCCCTCGGCGCCGACGACGAGGATGTCCTCGTCTGGATGCACAACCTCGGGTGGCGCTACATGGACCTGAACCAGTTCGAGGCGGCTCAGGCGGTCATGGAGGAATGTCTCGAGCGTCGCCAGCGCGTTCACGGCGACGACCATCAGCGGACGCTGTCCTCGCACGCCAGCCTCGGCGTCCTCTACGACTACATGAACAAGCTTGAACTGGCCGAGCATCACCAGCGCCTGGCGTACGAAGGGTATCGCGCCCAGCTTGGCGAGAACCACCAGTTCACGATCCAGGCGATCGCGAACACCGCCAGCGTCCTGCACACCGCCGGCAAGTACAAGGAAGCGGTTGAGATGTACGAGCAGGCGATCGAGCGGTGGCGTCGACGTCCGGGCAGCCGGCTTCGCATCGCCGCCGCGCTGAGCAATATCGGCGACGCGCTCAGTCGAACCGGCGATCCCCAGGATCTCGCCAAGGCCATCGACGTTTCCGAGCAGGCGCTCGCCATACGGCTGCAGACGCTCAGCGACCGCGACTTCGGCGTCATCCTCAGCCGACACAACATCGCCGACATGCTCCTCGAAACTGGTCAGCCCGCCCGTGCGCTGCCGCTTTCGCGGGCTGCGGCCGAGAACGCGATCCCCGTGCTCGGCTGGGGCCATGGGCTCACCCGCGCGGCGGCGCGGACGCTCGTCGCGATCCTGGACCAGCTTGCCGCCGCCGATCCCGCCGCCGGACACGCCGAGGCGGCCGCGGAATGGCGCGTCCGTATTGGGCAGGCGATCCAGCCCGCGCCGCCATCCTGACCCGCACGCCACGAGAAACGCCGCCCGATCCGAGCGGACCGGGCGGCGTGGTCATGGCGGTCGGTCGCCGAGGCGTCACCGGATCCGGGCGATCACCCCCAGGAGGCGAGGAGCTGGGCCAGATCGTCGCCCTGCACCGCGCCGTCGCCCGTCAGATCGGCCGGGCAGCCGTTGCATGGTCCCCATTGACCCAACAGGAGCGCGAGGTCCGCGGCGCCGACCTCGCCGTCGCCGTCGAGGTCCGCCAGTCCGGCGCACGAGATCCCCGCGCACGTGCTGCCGTCGCCCTGTGGCGATCCGCCCGCCGCCGCGCAGTCGGCCGCGGAGAGCATGATGCACTCGACGCTGGGCAGGCAGCACGCCTGCAGCGGGACACAGTTGCACGCTGCGCTGTCGGCGGCGGCGTCAGCGCAGGTGAGATCCCACTCGACTTCGCAGCAGAACGGGTCGCTCGCGCAGACGGACTCGCAGCAGGCGGCGTCGTTGCAGCCGGGCGTGCCATTGGCCTCGCAGCAGTCGCCGCCGCCGGGACAGCTCGGTTCCGCCGCGCAGCCGCACGCCGGGAGGTCCGCCGCCGCGTCGGCGCAGATGCTGTCCCACTCGACCTCACAGCAGAACGGATCCGCAGCGCAGACCGCTTCGCAGCATGCGGTGTTGCTGCACCCGGGCGTTCCGTTGGGCTGACAGCAGTCGCCGGCTCCCGGACAACCGGGGGGCGGCGGGGCGCAGTTGCACGCGGCGATGCCGTCGGTGCTCTGCACGCAGATGTCATCCCATTCTGTCTCACAGCAGAACGGATCGAGGTCGCAGACCGCTTCGCAGCATGCGGTGTTGCTGCACCCGGGCGTTCCGTTGGGCTGACAGCAGTCGCCGGCTCCCGGACAACCGGGGGGCGGCGGAGCGCAGTTGCACACGGGGGTCGCCTCGGCCTCCTCGACGCAGAGGTCGTCCCACTCGACCTCACAGCAGAACGGATCCGCAGCGCAGACCGCTTCGCAGCATGCGGTGTTGTTGCAGCCTGGCGTGCCGTTGGGCTGACAGCAGTTCCCCGCGGCGCCATCGCAGGAGCCGGGACAGGAAACGCCGTTGCATGACGTGCCGTCGCCCTGGTAGACGCCGCCCTGACCGGCGCACTGCGACGCGGTTTGATTGCCGATGCAGGAGCCGTTCGGCAGGCAGCACGCCCCGGTGATCGGCGGGCCCGCCGCCGTAATCACCCGGACTCGAAGGCCCTTCACCCGAAGCGTCTCCCCCGGCGTGTTGATCCGCCGGACCCCGATCTGAAGGTTGTTGATGTCCGCGACGCTCCAACTCGACTTGACGTTGAAGATGTCGCCCGCGTCGCCCATGCGAAGCTGACATTGGAGATTGCTCGTGAACGAGGGCGAGTCGCGGATGGCCAGATCCTGGCCGTTCAACCGGACCCGCATCCGGACCTGACCCGTCACGCTGTTGTCGTAACGGCACATCACGTTCATCCGAAGGCCGATGATCTGCTCACCCGCCGGCGGGTTGAAGTTCTGCAGATCGAGGACGTTCAACCAGCATCCCCCGGATTCGGAAACGCTGTAATCGCCATCGTTGCACGGACACGGCGCGCAGCCGGGGTTGCCCTCGGCGAAACTCTCGTCGATCCAGCAGTTGGTGCTGCTCGCCTCAATGTCGGAAGCCCAGAGAAAATACTCCCCCGCGAAAGCCGTTCCGCCCCCGGTGAGGGCGAAGGTGGCCGCGATCGAAGCCGCGGTCTTGCAGCGTCTGACAGACATGCTCGGAACTCCTGCTCTTGATCTCAGCGACAAAGCGTCACGCTCGCCGGCGTCGTCCCTTCCGATCTCCTCGGTCGGGCCCCGTCCGCCGGCAAGCAGGCCCGCCCCCGTGGCGGATCCCGGAAGACAACGGCGAAAACACCGTCGACCGGCGCCGAAGTCCGACATCAAGTTCCGCCGCCGCCGCGGGCCGGGCAGGAACCTGCACAAACGCCGCCGGTTCGACGCGACTCCGCCGTTTCTTCCGTACCGGCCGCCTGATCTGTCGTCAGGGGACGCCGAAGCACACGAGACACACGGAGATCGCGCCATGGCGAAGATGACGCATGACGAACTCAAGCACGCCCTTCAACCGCACCTGCTTCCCGGTGAGGAAGTCCGACACCTCGCCTTTGGGGTCAAACAGCCGCCGATTGCGGTCATCATCCTGCTGGTGCTGATCGCCGTGCTCCCCGGACTGATCGCGGTCCTGCTGCTCACTCGGAACTACCTGGTTGCACTGACGGATCGCCGTCTCCTCGTCCTGCGTGTATCCGGGCCCTTCAAGCCCGAGGCGAAGGAGATGATCGAGTTTGACCTGGATCGAATCTCGAGGATCAAGACGCGGCGAAGTCCGATCTTCGTGCACCTCAACCTCCAGCAGGAGCAGCAGCGGTTCGTGGCGAAGTTCCACCGTTCGCCGTACAGGGGAGCCAACCGCACCGAGTCGATCGCCATCGTGGACGAACTTCAGAGCGTCGCGGCGACCCTCCCGGCGCAGGCGGCCGCGTGATGTCGCGGTCCTGCCCCTTCTGCCGGCGAGACGCCGCATCTGACGATCGCCGCTGCCCTGACTGTGGACGCGATATGACCGCCGCGCGTCGGATCTGCCGCGGGTGCGGCGACGTCACCCCCATCAATGCGCCCAGCTGCATCCATTGCGGCGCCCGCAGCCGATCCGACCTCGGGTGGAAAGTCCCGCTCATCGTCGGCATGTTCGCGGCGGCGCTGACCATCAGCGTTCTGATCCGCGTCTTCGCGACGATGTAGACGCCCGGGCGGCGGGAGCGCATCGGGCTACTCCGGGGGAGCCCGCCACGCCTCCGCCGTCGCGTCGTGACCGGCGTCGGGATCATGGTCGTGCCGCCGGTCGTACAGTTCCGCGAGCCCCGCGCGGGCCATCATCGTCCGCTGGTGGGTCGGGCCGACGACCTCGGCCAGAAACGCGTGCGCCTCGAGCAGCGTCGCCTCGGCCTGGTCCAGGTCGCCGACATTCGTCAACGCCCGTCCCCACTGACTCCGGGCGTGGCCCAGGGCCCAGTGGTTCGGCGGCATGATCTCGGGCATCGTCTCCGCGACTGTTCGCAGGATCGGCTCCGCTTCCTCGAAGTCGCCCGCCTGAACGTAATCCATGGCGAGGTTGTTCAGCGAAAGTAAGGTGCTGAAGTACGCCAGCCCATGCTTCGCTTCCATCCGGGCCGACACGTCGCGGTGAATCTCGATCGCCTCGTCGAACCGGCCGATCGATCGCAGCGCGGCGCCGTAGTTGTCGCGAATGACCAGCGTCTCATCGTGGTCCGGTCCGTACACGGCGGTCGTGCGTGACGACGCCTGTCCAAGCAGGTCCGCCGCCCGCTCCCAGTCGCCGACCGACATGAACACCGTCGCCAGGTTGTTCAGCGACAGGATCACGCCCGTTGACTCGGGCCCGAGCACACGTTCGCGCGAGGCGAGCGTCGCCCGGTGCAGGGCTTCCGCCTTGTCGAATTCACCGAGTGCGCTGTAGAGCCGCGCGAGGTTGTCCTGATTCGACATCGTGTCGCGGTGGTCCGGGCCGAGCAGCCGCTCGAGGCCCGGGCGAACGGACTCCATCAGCAACCGCCCTTCGTCCATCTCGCCCGCCACCGCCAGGAGAAAGCCGAGATTCGCCTGGGTCATCAGCGTCAACGGGTCGTCGGCGCCCAGATGCGTCTTCGCCAGCGCGAACGCCTCGCGGAAGCCTGACGCCGCTTCATCCAGCACGCCCTGATTCTGACGCAACGACGCCAGGTCGCTGATCGACTGAATCGTCTCCCGTGTTTCGGGGCCGAGGTGCTCAAGCCGCAGCGCGACGGCCGCTTCCAGGTGCGGCTCCGCGGCGTCCGGCACGCTCGCGGCGCGGTACGACAC
The DNA here is from genome assembly GCA_965227335.1 of Phycisphaerales bacterium. Lineage (GTDB taxonomy): Bacteria > Planctomycetota > Phycisphaerae > Phycisphaerales > SM1A02 > CBDDFV01. The sequence goes on along the minus strand of CBDDFV010000006.1, from coordinate 71,510 downwards.
GCCCAACGTCCGATGGATGCCCGCGGTGACGAGGGGTCGCGCGGCGAGGTCGTCGTTGGCCGCGAGTTGCGACGACGCCGCATCCAGCGCCTCCCGCACCGTGACCTCCGGGCCTTGGCTCGACGGGAGGGACGCGGTCAGGAAGTCGTGCAGGAAGTCGTTGATCGCCTGCGCAACCTGCTGCTCGTTCTCCGCCCGAACCCGCTGCCGCGCTTCACTGGCCGCCGCAAGACCCGAGAACACCGTCGCCCCCACCAGCGCGGCGGCCACGATCGATCCCGTCGCCACCGCGGTCCGGTGCTTGCGCACGAACTTGGCCGCCCGGTACCGCACCGACGGCGGACCCGCCTGCAGCGGCTCGCGGTTCAGGAATCGCCGGATCTCGCGCCCGACCTCCGCCACCGTGCCGTACCGGCGGTCCGCGTCCTTCTCGAGACACTTCATGATCACCCAGTCGAGATCGCGCCGCAGTGCGCTTTCGAGCAACCGGCGCGTCGTCCAGGTCTCGGCCGAGATCTGGCTCGCCTCGTCCGATGCGACTCGTACGCTCGGTCGGGCGGGATCGACATCCTTGATGAGCCGCTGAACTTCCGCCACCGAAGCGGACTTCAGACGTTCGGCGTCGAGCGGCGTCACGCCCGTGAGCAACTCATAGAGCACGACGCCGAGCGAGTAGACGTCGCTGCGAATGTCCACGCCGCGCCCGGTCGCCTGCTCCGGACTCATGTACGCCGGCGTCCCCACGAATCCGCCGTCGCGGGTGACCACGGAGGCGTCGGTGAGCGGATCACCGAGGGCCTTCGCGATCCCGAAGTCAATGATCTTCGGCGTCCCGCGGCCCGTCTCGTCGTCCGCCGCGACAATGATGTTGCTTGGTTTGAGATCCCGGTGCATGACGCCGTTGGCGTGGGCATGCTGGACGGCGTCGCAGACGTCCACGAAGAGTCTCAGGCGTGAGTGCAGGGGAAGGCGATGGGCGGTGCAGTGGTCGGTGATCGAGCGGCCGTCGACAAACTCCATCACGAAGAACGGTCGGCCGTCCCGTGCGACGCCGCCGTCGTAGATTCGGGCGACGCCCGGATGGTCGAGACGGGCGAGAGCCTGCCGCTCGACTTCGAACCGCTGGATGACGGCGTGGGAGTCCATGCCCGGCTTGATCAGTTTGATCGCCACCTGCCGGCGCACCGGACTCAGCTGCTCCGCCGCGAACACCACGCCGAACCCGCCCTCGCCCAGCGTTCCGCTGATGCGGTAGCGGTCGCTGATCATGTCGCCGGGGGCCAGCGTGCGCGGGATTTCGACGAGCGGCGTCCACGTGCTCATCGAGTCGTCAGCGCGAAGCAGCGTCGCGACACGAGCCCGAAGCGGCGCATCCTCGCCGCATTCGGCGTCGAGCCATGCCTCGCGCTCCTCGACCGGGATGTCGACGCCGCGCACGAACAACTCGCCCGCGCGTTGACCAAGGGTCTCACCCATCGTCGTCTCCGTCTGTCAATTCGACCCGCAGCCACGCCTTGGCGTAGCGAAGCTTGTCCCGGACCGTCCGCTCGCCCATCTCCAGCACCTCAGCGATTTCCTTCTGGGTGAACCCGGCGAAGAAGGAGAACGTCACGATCTGGCTCAAGGTCGGGTCGTGGGCTTCCAGTTTGTCGATGACCTCCGCAAACTCGTGCGGGTCGACTTCCAGATCGCCGACGCTGATGGCGGACTCGAAGAGCGGCTCCCGCTGCCGGCCTCCGCCCCGTTTCTCCGCATTCTTGCGATCGGTGTAGTCATACAGCACCTGTCGCATCGCCCGAGACGCCACGGCGAGGAAATGCTGCCGATCCACGAAGCCGTCATAGTGGCCGCGCAGTTTGTGGTACGCCTCATGCACGATCGCGGTCGGCTGCAGCGTATGGCCCGCGCCGCTCCGCAGGACCGACTCCGCGATCCGGCGCACCTCCGGGTAGACGGACGCCCAGACCTCGTTCTCCGCCTCGCGGTCCCCTCGCGCCGCCCGGGCGAACAGCGCCCGCGTTTCCTCACGCCCGCGATCGTTCGTCTCGCTGGTCCCCATAGTTCCTCATCAGATTGGCGCCGGCGCCGGGCCCGTTTCCCGTTTCCACTCACGAACGATCCGCTCGAATCTGAACGATCCGCCTCACCCAACCACGAAATTCTACCGGAAGGACCGAGGGATGGGCATTTCAATCAACCAGCGTGGCGTCCGGCGACTCGGGGCGGTGCTGTGCGCGGCCGCCCTCATTGGCGCCGCCGGCGTAACCCCCGCATCGTACGCCGCCCAGAACGCCGCCCAGCGCGTGCGGCTCAGCAACGCGCGGCCCAGCAACGGGGCGCCCAGCAGGCCGCCCAACGCGCCGCTCAGCAACGTGCGGCTCAGCAACGCGCCGCCCAACAACGCGCCGCTCAGCAACGTGCGGCTCAGCAGCGCGCGGCCCAGCAACGCGCTCAGCGTGCCGCCCAGCAGCGTATCGCCCGCCAGCGACACCAGCAGCAGCGAGCGGCTCAGCAACGCGCCGCGCAGCAGCGTGCGGCCCAACAGCGTGCGGCTCAACAACGCGCCGCCCAGCGCCGTGCGGCTCAGCAGAAGCAGGCCCAGCAACGGATCGCTCAGCAGCGCGCCGCCCGCCAACGTGTCGCTCAACAGCAGCGACGAGCCGCCCAACAGCGTCAGGCCCAGCGACGGCAGGCGGAGCGGCGCGCGCTCCAGCAACGTCGAGCCGCTCAGCAACGCCGGCTTCAACAACGCGCCAACCAGGACCGCGCTCAGCGGCAACGACTCAACCAGCAGCGGCAGGCCCAACAGCGCGCCGCCCAGCGTCGGGCCGCGGACCGCAAGGCGGCTGAACGACGGGCGGCCGAACAACGGGTGGCGCAGGCCCGCCGGCAGGCTGCGCTGCGCCAGCGACTCAGCCGCGAAGCGGGCGTCAACGTGATCCTCAGCGACTTCCTTCGCGCCACTGGCGCCGCCCTGCGCAAACGGGCCTCCATGTACCGCGCCGAAGGACGCCGCGACTTCCGCGCCATGGCCGCCGCCCAATGGCGCAACGCCATGCCGCGGGACATGCCGAGCACCTTCGACAAGGGGACCCAGAAAGTCGTCAACAAGCAGATCCGAGCCGCGGAGAAGCAACTCCGACGGGAGTTCCGTCAGAACTACCTCAAACGCTACGACCAGCATCTCGCCGCGGTTCGACGCGGGCTGGCGCGCAAGTAACTCACAGTGAAGGAGATCAGTCCCGTGATGCACCGCCTGCGCACCGAATTCCACCGCCGGCCCCGAACCACGGCGGCCGCCGCGCTCACGACCGGCTTTGTCGTGCTCCTGCTGCTGATGCGAGGCGGCGGCCACGGCGATCAACCGCCGTTCGGCATCGGTGAACCGCTTCGTCAGTATCTGGCGACGATCAGCGATCACCAATGGACCCGACTGGAGGCTCGCGCGGAGCGCGATCCCGATGCCCGCTATCTGGTCCTCATGCGCGGCATGTCGGCGGGCGATCGGGCGTCGATCGACCTCGCCGGCCTCGACGCCCTGGCGACCGAGGGTCATGCTCGAGCCCAGCTCGCGGCCGCTGAACTCCGGCTCCTCAACGCGTCGCCCGATGATGACAGTGGGGCTCTCGCCTCGCTGCTCGCGTTGCATGAATCCGGACAAGTGGTCGCGTCTCTCGGCCTTGCCGCCTGCTACGACGGCGGTCGCGTGGTGGCCCGCGATCGCGTGGCGGCGTTGCAGGTGTTGACGGCGGCGATCGACCGGCACGGCGCCGACCCGTTCATCGTGCGCGAGTACGCCCGGATCGCGGCTCGCGTCGGCGTGACGCCGGAACCGGGGACGACTCTCGCCAGGGCCGTCGCCCAACTGGCTCATAAGTCCGACGATGCCGACTGTCTGTTCCTGCTCTTCCTGGAGTCCCTGGGGGAAGAGGAAGTGGATGTGGACCTGCTGCTCAAGGCGGCCGCGAGCGGGAGCGTGCCGGCGCGGCTGCTCGCCGCAGCGGAGGTGTTCGACCCGATGGTGGAGACGCCGCCGGTGGACGAGGAGACCGCCGTCGCGTGGTTGCGCGAGGCTGCGGCGAATGGCGATGAAGAGGCCGCGATGATCGCGTATCGCAGCGGCGCTCTCCGCGAGGACGAGGCGGCGGACTATCTCCTCGCCGCTCTCGAACAGTTGGAGGCGGCGCAGTCGCCGTATCACCCGGAGGCCAGCCGCCTGACCGGCGAGATCTATCTGCAGCTGGGCGATTCGATGTCGCTGGAGCAGGCGGAGCACGCCCTGACCGTGGCTGCGCTGGCCGGCGATCGCGCGGCCCGCAGACTGCTGGCGGAGACGTATCTCCAGGACGCTGCACTCGACCCGCGTCGTGCCGAACTCGCCGCCGCACTCCTGCTGCAACTCGCCGAGGACGGCGATGCGTGGGGCATGCATCAGTTGGGTCGCGCGTTCGCGGTCGGCTGGGCGCCCGGCGGACCCAGCGACTTCGAGGCCGTCCGCTGGTACCGGCTTGCGGTTCAAGCGGGCTCCGCCGATGCAGTGATCGATCTCGAAGCAGCCTACCGCCATGGCGACGGCGTGATCGCGGATCCCGAGCTCGCCGACCAGTTGCTTGCGCTCGCGGCGGACTACGCGCCGCTGCCGAGCGACGTCCAGAACGAGGCCGAGGCCGAGGCCGAGGATCCGTCGGCGTCGCCCTCCTTGAACTGATCGCCTCGCAATCTTCATCGCCGTTGCCGATCCAACGGGCGTTCGCCGTTTTCCTTACGAGGACGCCTTCTGATCAAAACACTCACGCCTGACCAGGAACCAGAACCATGATCCGCACGCGCATTTGCTCGACCTCCCTCGCCGCCATGTTCCTCTCAGCCGCCCTGACCGGGGCCGCCGCGGCTGTTCCGCCTGTTGCGACAATCTCCGTCTCGGCGACGCAGGACGACTGGCTGGCGTCGGTGCAGCCCGATGCCGACCGCTACGTCAAGGCCGGCATGTGGCAACTCGGACGAAACCTCGTGCTCTACGCAATGGCGGGCGCCAACCAGCCCGAATCGGCGCCGCGATTCCGAAAGAAGACCGCGTCGCTCTGTCGGCTCGTCGACTTCGAACTACCGCCGCTGCGCGACGAAAAGGGAACGCGTATCAGCGTCGGTGACGACGCGACCCGCTCGGCCCGCGCCTGCAACTACATTCTCGTGGTTGCGGGAAAGCCGCTCGGTGAGGCCGTCGCTCGAAAGCACGGCGCCGCCGGCGTCGCCGCGTTCGAACTCGGCTGGCGTTCGTACCTCGCCGCGTCCATGGTCGGCGATGCGGATGTTCGCGATATGTACGCCCGGACGATCCGAACGGCGGGCGACGCCTCGCAACTCCCGGATCCGACCTGGCGCCCGGTCGCGGACTTCCTCGCGTCCAGTCGGCCTGCGTCCGGATACATGGACCAACTGCTCCGGACCGAACGGGCCATGACGGCGTACATGGACGCCCTGTTCCCCGATCCGTCCAGGCCCGTCGCCCAGCCAGCCGCCAGGCCCGCCGCCCCGCCGGCCGCCAAACGTGTCGTCCCGAACGACGACTGGATCGACGACGTTCAGCCCAACATGTTCATGTACCTCCGCGTCGGCTGCTGGCAGATCGGGCGCCAGGTGGCGGTCTACGCGTTGGCCGCCGCCAACGATCCGGAACTCGCCGAACGGATGCGCGGCAAGACAGAGACACTCTGCGACATCGTCGACGTCAAGCTCCCGCCCCTGCGTGACATCAACGGTTCGCCCGTTTCGTCCGGCGAACGTCCGCTGCGCATGGCCAAGGCGCTCAACTACGCCCTCGACGTCGCGGGCAAGCCGCTTGCGCGAGCGATCGATGAGAAGTACGGGAAGAAGGGTCTCGCCGCGTTCGAACTCGGACTGAAGTCCCATCTGATGTCGCCCATGGTCGCCGATGACGACATCCGAGCCTCGCTCGTCGTCGCCATGGAGCGGGCGGGCGAGAAGGCCGAACTCCCCGATCCCACCTGGCGCCCGGTCACCGAGTTCCTCGCCAGCACACGCGACACTTCCGACTACGTCGAAGTCCTCTTCGCGGCTGACCGTGTCATGGAAGCCTACATGCAGGCTCTTTTCGATCGTTGAGGCGATCGAGCCTCGAGCGCTTTCGCAAGAAATACGGCCCGTCCCCGCTCGCCGAACCACCCTCCCCTGACCTGGAGCTCCGCCCATGCGTTGCCGATGTCCGTTCCGACCCGCGTGCGTCTTCATCCTCGCCGCCCCGCTGACCCTGGTGGGATGTGGCGGCGACGAGGACGCCTCGGGCCTCCAGCCCTCGGCCCTTGGCGCGGCGCCGCGTTCGATGACGCCCGCCCGTCCTGAGTCGACCGCGACCGTTGATCCGCCCGCCCCGCCGGCCGCCATTCCCGCGTCGTCCGCCCGGCCCGCCGGGCCCGCGTCGGACTACCTCGCGGCGGAGTTCCTGCTGTCCGCCTCCGAGATCCCGTTCCAGGTGCATCGCGCCGCCGGCGCTGATGTCTGGACGGTGATCTGGTCCGCCAACGATCGAACGACCTTCCCCGTCGCCGACCGCTCCCGCCACACCAACCCTCAAGCTGAACCCGCCATTCGACGCGGCGACAAGCTCGTCGCCATCAACGGCGGGCCGGTCACCGCCCGGCGTCATGATCGACTCCTTCGTCATGTCGGTCAGGCCCTGGCCGACCGGGGGACCGTGGCCTTGACGTTCGAACGTCCCGGCGGGTCCACCGTCCAGTGGGTGTACCAGGGGCCGCCGGTCCCGATCGACCGGGTTCGGTTCCAGCGGTGCGCGGCGGCTGACGCCGCGACGCCGGACCTCGACGCGCTTGGCCCCCAGTATCGGGAGATTCTCGAACACGTCTTTGCGGGCCGTGTGCGCGCCGCCCGTGCGCTTCTCGGTTCGTTCGAATACGACGCCGCGGAGCAATACAACCCGAACCGATACATCGCTGAGTCGCTCGTGATCCTCGCCGCGAGCGAGGGACTCGGCGCCGATCTGTACGACAAAGTCGCGGAGTACGCCTCGGAGAATCACCTGCAGCGTTGGTTTGAGCTTGTTCGCACGGCTGCGGAGTTCGATCCGACCGCGCCCGATCGAGCGGCTCGGCTCACCGCGGCCCTCGCCCTGCAGCGCGTGCAGTCCCGCATCCACGACACCGGCTTCCGGCCGTTCGGCGATGCGTATCCCACCTGGGAGGACCTCGCGATCATCGAGGCGATGACCGCTGCGGGCGACGATGTCACGCCGGACGGAGTGCTCGCCACCGCCGACTGTCTGATGGCGCTCGCGGAGTCGTGCTTCGATCGTGATGAGCCCGCCCTCGGAACCGTGATTCTCTTCTGGGTGGAGCGTGGGACCCGGAAGATCCTCCCCAACGACTATGTCCAGTTCCATCGCCGGCCCGGCGTCTGGCAGGAACGACTGCTCGACCACTGCATCGCGCTCATGGAGGCCGGCGACGCCGCCGAGGCGGCTCGCGTGTTCAAGACGTACGCCCAGGAATGGCCGTCGCACTTGTCCCGCTTCTGGTGGGACGACATCGCCCGCATCGGCGAGGTGATGTACGAGCTTGAACAAGCCGGCCAGCGGACGATCATCCGGGAGATGGTCGAGAACGGCGGGGACTACGCCAAGGCCTATCACGCCGCAGCGGCTCGGGCCCGCGGCGAGTCGTACTCGATCTCCAACGCCGGCTCTTGATCCGCTCGTCCCCCTGCGTCGATCGCCCGAGGCGCTTCCGTCACGACGTTGACGGGAGCGCCTCTTCCGCGGCTGTCTCATTCTCTGGCGGGGTCGGTGTGCGATGCATCGAGCGGCGATCCATCCATCCAGGATGTGACTTTCTCCGAACGCTCCCACAACCCGCGCTGTGGCCGAAACTGGTGGAGCACCCGCCACAACCCGGCGAGTCGATCAAACTCCATCGCCTCGATCCGGTCGTCCTCGGCGCGGCGTTGCTCGATCCGGCGCTCGATCAGTTCGCCGATGGCGATCGCCGGATCGATCTGGCCTTCCGAGATACACAGACGCGCGATGTTCCCAAGGATCGTCAACGTCTGCGGATCGGCCGGGCCATGCACCGCCTTGCTTGCTCGATACGCCGCCACGAGCGCCGCCTGCGCGCGGGAGCGATCCCCCAGCTCCGAACACACGGCGCCGAGGTTCGCGCTGGTCGTGATCGTCATCGCGTGCAGAGGACCGAGACGCTCGCATCGTTCCTGCGCTTCCGAAAGCAACCGCTGCGCGTCTTCCAGCTCGTTCACGCTCCAGTACGCGACGCCCAGGGTGATCAGCGAGGCGATGGTCTCGGGATGGCCGGCGCCGTAGCGGGCGCGGCGGAGGTCATACGCCTCCCACAAGTACCCGAACCCTTCTTCGTATTTCTCGCGCGCATTCAGCGTCTTGCCCAGGAGATCCAGCATTCGAATCCGATCCGGATCGTCGGGGGCCCACAGATCACGGGCGAGGGCGGCCCGGGCGAGGCGCTCCGCCTCGTCGAACTCATCAACCGCCCAATGACCGGCGGCCAGCGCCGCCATCGCCTGCATCGTCAGTTCGTGGTCGGGGCCGAGCACCTTCTGAATCTGATTGAAGGCCGCGGCGAGACGCGTTCTTGCTTCGTGCTGTTCGTTCTGATTCGCCCGCAGCACGCCGATGTGCAGCGTCGACCGGAGCGTGTCCACGTGATCGTCGCCCAGGGCGGTTCGCCGCCCTGCCAGCGCCTCGTGAAACAGCGCATCCGCTTCGGAGAGGCGGCCCTGTACGGTCCGAAGCTCACCGAGCAGCGTTTTCGATTCGAGGATATCCGGATGCAGCGCCGGCAACCGTGCGAGACGAGTCTGGTACGACTCGACAATCAGCGGCTCCGCCCGATCGCTCTCCCCGAGAGACAACCACACGGCGCCCAAGGCGTGTCGCAGCTGCCCGCGCACCAGCGGCTGTCCGTTGAACTCGCGGTCGATGGCGCTCGACGATGGATCCAGCAGATGACGGCGCATCACCTCGACCGCCACGCCGGCGAGGTCCGCGCTTTGCGTCAGTTCATCGACGGTGCGCACGTGGCCTGCAACGATCTTCGAAGGCAACGCCGCGCGACGACCCGCGTCCTCGATCGCCTCGAGCAACGCCACGCGCCATGTCTCGCCCATCGCCGCCGGATCAATCCCGAGCATCGATGACGCCTGGAACGCCGCGACGTCACGCAGCTCGTTCGCCCGCGCGGTGGCGTCGGACAACGCCCGGTTTCGCTCCACGAGCGCCCGCTCGGCTTTGATCGCGGCGACCGTACTCGTGACACTCGCCGCCACCAGCACGCCCGCCGCGAATCCCGACGCCGCCACCGCGGCCCGGTGACGCCGGGCGAACTTCATCGCACGATACCGAGCCGACGGCGGACCCGCCGCCACCGGCTCGTTGGCGAGGAACCGGCGCAACTCGCGCGACAGCTCCAGCGCCGTTGCGTATCGACGCTCCGGGTCCTTCTCCAGACACCGCATCGTCACCCAGTCCAGATCCGGCGGCGCCGGCGCAAGCGGACTCGTTCCTGCGGGCGCGTTCGACCTGGAGCCGTTGCGGCCCTTCAGATCGCTCGCCTCTCGACGAACCCGCTGACTTGGGCGGATCGGCTGGATCGATTCGATCGCCCGCCGCCATTGGGCCAGATTCGCCGAGATCGGGGCCTCCGGCGCCAGCGGAATCAGCCCCGTCAGCAGCTCGTAGAGAATCACGCCCAGCGCGTAGACGTCGCTGCGGATGTCCACCGGCTCGCCGTGCGCCTGCTCCGGACTCGCGTACGCCGGCGTGCCGAGGAACACGCCTCGCATCGTCAGATCGCCGCCGCCGTCCGGACCTTCGTCCAGCGCCTTGGCGACGCCGAAGTCAATGATGCGAGGCGACGGCGCGGATTCACCGGGACGCCTGGCGACGAGGATGTTGCTTGGCTTGAGATCGCGGTGAATGACGCCCCGCGAATGCGCGTACTGCACCGCGTCGCACACGCTCGCCATCAGGGACACGCGATCGCGCAGCGGGAGCCGGTGCGTCGCACAGTACCTCGTGATGGGACTGCCCGGCGCCAGTTCCATCACGACAAACGGTCGGCCGCCCGCCGTGACGCCCGCCTCGAAGATCGTCGCCACCCCCGGGTGATCCAGCCGGGCCAGCGACTGCCGTTCGACCTCGAAACGCCTGAGCACGCCGTCCGAGTCCGCCCCCGACTTCAACACCTTGATCGCCACCTGACGATGTACCGGCGCGGACTGCTCGGCTTCGAACACTTCGCCGAATCCGCCCTCCCCCAGCCGACGAATCAGCCGGAACCGCTCGGCCACGATGTCGCCGGGACCAAGGCGGCTCGGGCGCGGCGCCAGCGGCGACCAGTCCCCATTCGCCGCGTCCGCCGCCAGCAACGCCAGCAGACGCGCACGCAAAGTCGGATCTTCCGCGCACACGACGTCCAGCCAGGCCGCGCGGCGAGCCGCCGGGATCTCCAGCGTTCGTCGGAACAGTTCATGCAACTCGTCGAATTGCGGATGGGTGCTCACCGAAGGGATCCCGCGCAGGAAACAGACGCCCCCCTCTGCAACAGCCGGATGCCGCCGACGGCGGATCGCAGGCGACGCCAGATCAACCAGAGATGAAACGGGATCCGACGTCGAGACCGGCGGACGTTCCGCAAGAGAACGAAAATTTGTCGGCATGCGCCTCGAACGCTGCCGGCGAGTTCGACTGGCTCCGTTCCTTCTCCCGCAGAGACGTGACGTCCGACGTCGGACGTCAAGACACCCGTTGCGCACCCCCGGGGGAGCCGCCCGGCACGAAAAGGAGACCGCCATGCCATGGTTCAGCGCCCTGACGATTCTCACCTCCGCCGCCGGCGGGGCCTGCCTGGTCTTTGGCCGGAGCACCGAAGGAGATCCTGAAATCTGGCAGATCGCCGCAGGCGCCTTCTTCGCCATGTCGCTCCTGCTGGCCGGCTGCCTCTGGGCGGCGGCTCGGCGTGACATCGGGGCGTGCCGGAGCCTCGCCCTGCCGACATCCGTCGCGGCGGGCTTCTTCGTCCTGCTCTCACTCGGTTGGAACTGGACGCATCCGTCGTACCTGGCGGCGTCTGCACTCGCGTACGCCGCGCTCCTCGGATGGTCCGGCTGGCGTTCCGTCGGACAGTGGCGCGGCCGACGGCAGGCGGTGACGCCCTGGCTCGCCGCCTGTCTGGTTGCGCCGGTTTTTCTGACCATCGTCTTTGCAGAGACCTGGGAGCGGATCTCCGACCGGCGGTCCGAGATGGAGATGATCACCTACGACCTGCCCGTTGCGTCTGCGGAAGCCCAGGCCTTCGGCCGCGAGTCGAGGCGGATCATCAACGAGTGGGCCGAAACGTCAATCATCCGCGGCCGCATCGTCACCCTGACGGGGTGGGGGGTGGTCGGCGCCTCGTTGCTGATTGGGGGCGTCGGGGCCATGCAGCGGAAGCGCGCCGGCCGTTCGCCCGCCTCCGACGCGGCCGCCGCTTCGACCCTCGATCCGGTTCAGGCCTGATCGATCCCCGCTTCCTCGTCACCTGGAAGGATCCGTCATGAACGATCTTGTCAAACAGCGAAAACACGGCGTTGAACATGTGCTCTGGGGCGTGGGCGGCGTCATTGCATTCGCGCTGCTCGTTCGCGGCCTCGGTCTTGTACTCGACCTCGATGAATGGGCGACCGCCATCGTGATCCTCGGCTTCAACATCATGCTCGTGTTCGTCGGACTTATTGTGCGAGGCGCATTACAGGTCGCCACCGGCGCGCCATGGAAAGCGTCGCCTGCATGGCTTCGGCTCGGCTACCTGATCTTCGCGGCGCCGTTCGCACTCATCTTCGCGGCGCTCAGCATCCTGGTGGTCGTGCGGGGCTGGCCCTGAATCAAGCGTGCCATACCCCGCGGTACAGGAACTCTGCGACTCGGAAGTGCTGGCTCGAGAGCGCCTCCTGTCAAGATGATGGAGCCGCACGTCACCGGCCTTCATGTCTCCCACGCCTTGAAAGCATCGGAACTGTCGGTGCGGATGGAGCGTACCGCCGCCCCGCTGGTCGCAGCAGATCCCGCCGCCGACCGCCGAACGACGGGACGGTCAGTCAGCGACGGCGATCGCGACGATTCGTCTCGGCGAGCCCGACGGCGACATAGACGCCGCCGCACACGCCCTGAACAGACGCGGACACCACGCCATCCTCGCTGATTGTCGACTCGGTCAGGGTCACGCGGCCTTCGTCATCCAGATGGAACAGGCCGAGGTAGTTCGCAACGTCGCCCTTGGTCCGGAGGCTCAGCGACGCCGCGTCGTGGAACACCAGCTTCTGGCCAAGCTCATAGTTGTGGATCAGGACGGGCGGCGCCATGGCGGCGACGCCGGCCGGGAGCGAGTCGACAAGATTGGTCGGGGTGACGTACACCGGGATCGCCGGGCCTTCGATGGCGCCGCGCGGCACGTCGAGGTGCACGAACAGACCGCTCGGCGGCGTGTACTCGACCGAGCCGCCGTCCTTGTCCATGAGCACCGGGCACTCGTAGTACGCCTGCGGGTGGATGAGCACTTCGTCGATCCACTCGGGGTTGTCGTCGTTCCAGATGATCTCAAAGAGACCCGGCGCGTCCCATGCGCCGCTCTTGCCGGCCGAGCACTTGAACTCGCCGCCGATGGCGTCCTCGACCTCCTGAAGCAGTGCGCTCATCTCGTCCGGGCGCATCGCCTGGAGGTGCGCGACGAGATTCGCCTCCCCGGAGACGCCGGTCCGCGCCTCAAGCTCCTCGAGCAGCACGCAGGTCCAGCAGAACAAGCCGAAGGGCGGGCAGTAGCTGATGGTCATGGGCTTGTAGACCACGCCGTCGTTGCCGGTCGCGGTGATGCCGGGGATCGCGCCGGCGGAGTCCCTGACCGAGACGCCTCCGGGAATCGGGGGCGGGGTGTTGGAGTGGCACGCGTTGACGAAGAGATCCGAGTTCCCCGTGCCGTTGCTGGGCAACGGGTAGGGGGGCGGCGTGGTTCCGCCGCCGCCCCCCGGGCCGGGCGGCGGCGGAACCGGCGGAAGCGGCGGCTGCGGTCCGCCCGGCGTCCAGCACGGATACGGCGCGCCGGTGAACCCCGTGAACGGACGTCCGTCGTCCAGATGCACATACCCGGGACCGCCATGCTTTGAGATCGTCACCGACGGCACGTTCGGATGCCGCGCGTAAATGTCCACCAGCGTCCATTCGTTCAGGTTGTAGACGACCTTGGTCCCGTCGAGGTTCGTGTACCCGATCGGGCCGCTTCCGTTCGCATCGGTCAGTTCGAATCCGATGACTTCGCCGGCGCGATTGAGGAGCACGTCGCCGACGTGTCCGTTGTTTGTCGCGACGGCCGGCGGGGTCGGATGCTCGTCCTCGTTGTAGTCCTCATCGCGCGGCCAGAGTCCGTTCTCGTCCAGCAGACACGCTTCCTGCATCGACCAGTACCAGGCGTCGTTGTTGTAGCCGTTGTCGTGACGACCGTTCCAGGTGCCGTTGTAGACGAACACCTTCTCCGCCGCGTACGTGTTCGGCGTGGCCTCGACATGCCCGCTCAGAAGCAGGCCGCCCGCGATCGCGAGGCTGGTGATGGAGATGGTCGGGTTCAATCGGCGCGTCGTGCGTGCGTGTGTCATGGCGTCCTCTCGGGTGGATGAACGCCCACCTGACCTCGCTCGACGACGACCGTCGGCGCGGATTGAGCCCGGCGTTCGCCCCTCTGGTCGGAGCCGGCGTCGCGACGTCACGCGAATTCCGCGCAGTTCAGCTTCTTTTTCTTGCCGTCCCAACGGTCGAGGACGTCGCGCGGTCCTCCACGCAGACGCTCCCCTCGCGTCCGGCGCCGCGAGGGGAGCGTTGCGACCGTCGCGGGGACGGTCCTCGTCGTCGGCGGGCGGTCACCGATCGTGTCTGAGGTCATCGGGGATGAAGTCTGCGTCTTCGATCTTGTAGCCTTCGAGCAGGACGCCGATGCTGCTGGTCGCCGGCCCGCCCTCGACCCATCCGTTGGCCCAGACATCGCTGATCGGAGCGCCGTCCGGATCGGCGGTGACCCAGATCGCGTCGGGGGCGATGTCTTTGATTGTGTAATCGAGCGACGCCAGGTAGTCGGCGATGGCGGCGACGACCTCCGGGCCGGACCCGGCCGGCGTCGGAATGTACATGGGTTCCCCGTCCTTCCCGAACTGCAGCAGGTAGAGACCGGGATCCGCCGCGGCTCCGGCCGAGATCTCGATGTTCGTGTCGAGTTCCTGCGTGGGTTGCTTCGCCCAGGGAAGCGCGGCGACATCCTGCGAGTAGCAGGGGCAGCTGTTGCGAAGGATGACAGCGCCGACGACGGCGCAGTTCTGCAGGGCGGGGTTGACGGGCAGCGTGACGTCGACATGCCCGGGGCTCGGATTGGACATGACGCCGGGTCCGCCGAAGACGGGACGCCCGGCGTCCGGTCCGGCGCCGGGGTTGCCCGCCGGAACGACCATCCCGCTGACGGCGGCGCCGATCGCCGCCACCGCGGCGTTGATCTCGCTCCCGTTGGAGTCATCACAATCGTCGCAGTTCACGGTGACGTTGGCGACCAGGATCGAGAGTCGACCGTTGCACGCCACGAAGACGATGACGGTGAGGGTGCATTGCTGTGAGTTCGAGTAGCCTTCGTTCTTGCAGAGACTGAACCGCATCTGGCCGATGCCGGGACCGCCGGGTCCGCCGCCGCCGCCGAGGCCGCCGATGAAGGGCGACACCCCCGGGACCGCCATCGCCGCGAGATCCAGCCCGTCGATGTCATCGGTCTGGGCGAGGCCGAGCACGCCCGCTCCGTCGTCGCGAAAGAGCGTGTTGGCGCCGTTGCTCAGGGACAGGTAGATATCGCCTCCGACGGGCGGATCGGTGAGGACCTGGTTGCGGACCGCGGTGCCGGGCAGGCCGAGGGAGTTGGGCGACACCGAGAAGTTGACGAACGGCAGGCCGTCGCCGGGATCGTTGAAGTCGCCGTCATCGTTGCCGTCCACGCCTCCGAGAATGCACAGGCCATCGACGTCGTCGGTCGCGTTCAGACCGAGCTGGGCGGCGGTGATGGAGATGAGCGGCGTCCCGCCCGCTCGCACCGCGAGAATGTCGGCCGGGCTGGCGCCGAGCAGGGCGAGCGATGGTGATCCCGGCGTCAGGGAGAAATACACCCAGCCGCCGACATCGACCGAGGTCGCCTGGGTCAGGAATACGCCGTCCACGTCCTCGGGGGCCAGCGGGGCCAGGCCGATCTGATTCTCGTTCAGCGACCGCGTCTGCAGGCCGAGACCGTTCGATTCGTACAGGTCGGCGGCGTTCGCCGGGGCCTGCGCGGCGACCGGCGTGCCCGGCGCGCCGGTCGCGCCGACGTTGACCGAGAACACGAATGACGGAAAGAAGTCGCCCTCCGCGGGAATGGCCCGGACTTCGTGGTGCATGGCGTCGATGTTGTCGCCGGGCAGGAGTCCGAGGGCGCCCGGGTTGTTGGCGATGAGCACATTGCCGAGATTCGGCCCCGGCGCGGTCCGAATGAACGCCGGGGAGTAGAAGATGTCCTGCACATCGGGCGCGGCGAAGACCGCGTTGGCGGGCGGCGGAGGCAGGGCCGCGACCCCGATGTCATGCGTGAAGAACACATCGGCCGACGTCATGACCGCGCAGAGACCGCCGGTGACGACGGCCGTGGTCAGCGCCGCCGTCCGCGAGAGTTGTGATTGCATGGGAGATCGCCTTTCTTCCTGGTTGCGCGACCTGGCGCGCCGTTGTCGGTGCGGGGAGTCGACGTGACGGGCGCGTTTCATCGCGCCTTACACAGGAAGTCGGAGCGGCGCCGAACCGGTAACGCGGCGATCGGAAAAAGCGTCGCGCCGTCATCATCGTGCGCTTTGTGCTTGCCCCGTCGGTCGCGCCGAGTATGGTGTGGATGAGGCGCCCATGTGGAATGAAATCACAAACGACCTGGTGGAGCTGGCGGCGGCGGGATGTCGCGAAGCAGAGAATCGACTGCTCGAAGTGCTTGCACCGCAGGTCGAACGAATGGTGCTGGTTCGCCTGGCCCCCGCCCCGTGGCAGATGGACGCCGTCGGGGACATTGCCCAGAACGTGCTCATCGGCGTCCTGCAGGGGTTGCCGACGCTGCGGGTCCGGACCGCCGCCGGTCTTCGGTCCTTCGTGTCGACGATCGTCGATCGGAGAGTCGCGGATCATCTTCGGGGACGCACCGTGCATCGAACCGGCGGCCCCCTCGGACCGGCCGCGCTTGATCGACTTCGTCGATCGACGGCGTCGATGTCGCTGCTCCATCGCCTCCAGGCGAACGGCGTCGGTCCCGCGACTGAGATCGCCGGCGTTGATCAGTTTGAATCTGTTCTGCGCGGGCTCGGCGAACTCTCGGCGGTGCATCGCGATGTGATCGTGCTGGCCTTCTTCGACCAGCTCAGCACCGCACAGGTCGCCGCTCATCTTCAGATCTCCCGCCGGGCGGCGTCCATGCTGCTGCTGCGTGCGCTGCGTTCGCTTCGTCGCAGACTCGGCGCGCCGAGTGGGGTCAGGATGACGCGTCGTGTCGGCTGACCGACTCTCCGACCGGGTCGATGCGGCGCTGGAGGCGTTCTGGGGCGGGACGTCGGACGCCCTGTGGCGCCTGCTCCGCGACGAAGACGAGCCGGACAAGGCCGCCTCGGACGCCCGCCCGGACATGGCGCCGGGGGTCGAACTGGACGTCGGGCCGGGGACCGAACCGTGGTCCGACGATACGCCGCCCCCCGGAGCGCGGCTCGAGTTCCCGGGCTACGACGTCATCCGCGAGGTCGGCCGGGGCTCGATGGGCGTCGTCTACGAGGTGACCCACGGCGGCGAACGCCTGGCCCTGAAGGTCCTGCGGCGACCGCTCGCCCACGATCCGTTTCACACCCGGCTGTTTCGCCGCGAGATCCGGGCGCTCCGACAGCTTCGTCATCCCGCGATTGTCTGTCTCCGCGACGCGGGGCAGACGCCGGACGGCGTGAGCTACTTCACGATGGATCTCATCGAGGGACGCACGCTGTCCGCCGCGCTGAAGCCGGAGAAGCGCACGACCGAACGCGCCGTGGCGATCCTTAGCGCCGTCGCGCGCGGCGTGCATCATGCGCATCAGAAGGGCGTGATTCACCGGGATCTGAAACCGTCGAACATCCTGATCGACCGGGAGGGCCGTCCGCACGTCCTGGACTTCGGGCTGGCTCGGTTGTCCACGTCCGTCGACGCCCCGGGGGAGACGATCGTGAGCCGGGGACGGGTCATGGGGACCCTTCCGTACCTGAGTCCGGAGCAGGTCGAGGCGGGAGAGCAGGGGATCGATCTCCGCAGCGATGTCTACGCCCTGGGCGTGATCCTGTACGAGATGCTGACGGGCGTGCTGCCGCTGGCGATCCCCACGACGAATCTTCACGCGGCGGTTCGGATGATCTGCAGCGGCTCCCGGCCTCGACTGCGCGACCGGCGCCCCGATCTCTCCGGCGATCTTGACGTCATCGTGGGCAAGGCGATGGAGCCGGATCTGCGTCAGCGCTACCAGTCCGCCGAAGCGCTGGCGGATGATCTCGATCGCTACCTCAACCGCGAACCGATCCGCGCCCGTCGGCCGGGCGGCTTCTACCAGGTGCGTCAACTCGCTCGTCGGCATCGCGTGGTGTCCTCCCTGATTGGCGTGCTGGCGCTGACGCTGCTGCTCGCCACCGCCACGGTGTCCGTGCTCGCCGTATCGCTCGCCGATCAGCGCGATGTGGCGCAAGACGGCTGGGATCAGGCTCGTCTGGAGACGCTCCGGGCCCAGGCGATTCACAAGTTCATGTTGACGATCCTCGCCGCCGCGAATCCCGAGACCGGCGATCGCCACGTCACCGTGCGTGGCGCGCTGGACGATGCGATCGCGCGTCTGGACGAGCACCGGGGATCGCCGCCCGACGTCCAGGCGGCGATCCGAACGGCCATGGCCGATCTTCTGACCGAGTTCGGTGAGTTCGACGCGGCGACGCCGCTCTATGAGAGCGCGCTGGCGCTCGAGCGAGAAGCGCATCCCCGCGGGTCGCACGAGACCGCGCTGTACCTTCGCAATCTCGCCGGGAACCGGTACGACACGGGGGCGTACGAGGCGGCGCTGCCGCTGCTCCGAGAATCACTCGCTGTGACCGCCGCGCAGGGAGAAACGGAGACCGCGTTCCACGCCCGCACCCTCAACGACCTGGCCCTCATTCATCATGTGCGCGGCGAGCTCGACGACGCCGTTGAACTGCAGATGAGGGTGCTGGAGATTCGTCGGGCCGTTCTGCCGGAGGGACACGAGCAGATCCGTCAGTCCCTGCTCAACCTCGGCGCGCTCGAGATCCGCCTTGAGCGGTACGACGAGGCGGAGCGTTCCCTGCAGCGGGCGCTGACGCTCGCCCGGGAGTACGGAGAAGAGCCCGTGCAGGCGTCGCCGGTGCTGTCGCAATTGTCCTACCTGTACACGCTGACCGACCGCGGCGAAGAGGCCCTCGAGATCTGCCGAGCCAACGTGGACCTGTGTCGGAAGCACTTCGGCGCCGACCATCCCCGTTCATGGGACCTGGTCCACCAGGAGGGCGTCGCGCTCATGTCGCTTGATCGCAGCGACGAGGCGATCCCCGTGTTCCGGTCGGTCGAGAAGGCGTGGGCGACGCAGCTGGGAGGGAGTCATCCCTGGGTGGCGGTGTGCCGAATGAACCTTGGCGAGTGCCTCCTCGCGGCCGATCGACTCGAGGAGGCCGCCCGCGTGCTCGAAGCCGCCGCGCCGGTGCTGGAATCGGCGTACGGAGCCGAGCATGAATACACCCGCAAAACGGAGATGATGGCCGGGGATGTTGCGAGGCGTCGGACGCCGGCCCCGCCGACGCATTGACGTTCGCGTCCGTCTCGAGACGTCGCTCCGGCCCCGCGACGGCGGTCAACGCCCGCTGTGTCGTTCAGTTGCTCGCGGCCGCTGGGGCGGGCGGCCGAAGCCGGGGGCATGAGAAACATGTCATGTTCACATCACCGGGTTCTCAGGTCGCGTCGGTACCATCGCGACAGTCCGGCGGGAACATGCGGCGAGGGCGGGTTCGGAATCGTCGGTCATGATGCGTCAGGAGGCATGCACGATGGGAATCTGGTGGACGGCGTCGGTCTGGGCGGTGCGCGCAATGACGCTGTTCGTGCTCATCGGCGCCGCCGCGCCGTTCATTCGCCACGGCGCCTGGTTCATTCGCCTCTGGGATTTCCCGCGTCTGCAACTGCTGGTCATCACGGGCGGGCTCGTGATCGCCACGGTGATCATCGGATCGCGGACGCAATGGCGATGGGACCTGTGGCTGCTCCTCGCGATTCTGACCGTCGTCGCCGGCGTGCAGATCCGCGAAATCGTTCCGTACACCACGCTCTGGCGCACGACGGTTCCGAACGGGACCGATCGTGATCTGCGTCTTCTCACGATGAATCTCGACGTCCGGAATTCGCAGCACGGTGCAGTCGCGGATGTGATTGGTCGCGAAGACCCCGATGTCCTCCTGCTCATCGAGATCGATGACGCCTGGTGCGATGGTCTCGCCGCGGTTCGTTCACGCTTCGAGCACCATCTGGAGGAGATCCGGGGGGACGGGCTGGGCGTCGCGCTCTGGTCGAAGCGTCCGCTCGAGCGGACGGCCGTGCGGCGGCTGGTGTCGGAGCGTCGGGCGTCGCTGCACGCGGAACTCGTCCTGGACGATGGACGCCGCGTGCGTCTGATCGGCGTCCACCCGACGCCTCCCGGTCTCGAGGTTCGAAAGACGGACGAACGATATGACAGCCGGATCCGCGATGCAGAGCTTTCGATCGTCGCCTCGCTTGTATCCGAGGAGATCGAGCAGCGCGACGACATTCAGGCCTGGATCGTCGCGGGTGATTTCAATGACGTCGCGTGGTCCCACACGACAAAGCTGTTTCAGCAGATCAGCGACCTTCGAGATCCGAGGATCGGGCGCGGCATGCTCAACACGTATCACGCTGACTACGCATTGCTCCGGTATCCGCTCGATCACGTCTTTGTCTCCGTCGGGACGCGGGTGACCGCGCTGCAACGCGTCCTGACGCCGGGATCCGACCATTTCGCGATGCTCTCCGACCTGCAATTCGCCGGAGATCCCGGCGCGGCCGATGACGACGAGCCGGCGGCGGAGCGGGAAGCGTCGGGACTCGTGGAACAAGGGACGGAGGACGCGCGGGAACGGGACGAAGGGTCCGGGGGTGTCAGTCCGCCGCCGACGTCGGATTGATCGAATCGCCGCGGGTCGGAATCCACACCGTGAACTCGGCCCCGCCCTCGGCAAGATTCGCCGCCGTCACGTCGCCGTCGTGAAGCTCGGCGATGCCCTTGGCGATCGCAAGCCCAAGCCCATGTCCTCGCTCCCGCCGCACTTCCGAGCTGCTCTGCACGAAACGGTCGAACAGGTGATCGAGGATTTCCTGCGGGATGCCGGGTCCCGAATCGGCCACCGAAACCTGAAAACGACCGTCCCTCGCGAGGCAGCGTACGCGCACCGCGCCGTCGTGGGGGGAAAAGCGCACGGCGTTGCGAATCAGGTTGTTGAGCATCGTTCGCAACAGCATTGGTTCGCCGCGCACCTCCGCGTCCAGACCGGCGTCGTCATCTGCGAGCTGGGGCTCCAGTCTGACGCCGT
Source organism: Phycisphaerales bacterium (assembly GCA_965227335.1). Taxonomy (GTDB): domain Bacteria; phylum Planctomycetota; class Phycisphaerae; order Phycisphaerales; family SM1A02; genus CBDDFV01. The sequence goes on along the minus strand of CBDDFV010000006.1, from coordinate 50,771 downwards.
ACGTCCGGGCCATCGCCTCGCAATCGGTGATCGCATCCATGACGAGTTCGTTGGCGGGATACCACGCGACGTTCCTGAGTTCGCCGCCGTCGCGGACGCGGGTGAGCATCAGGAAACTCTCCACCAGACGTCCGAGCTTTCGCATTTCCTCTTCGACGACGCCGGCGAACTCCGCCGCCGTCTGCGAAAGCTCGCGGCGGTCCAGCGTCTGGGACTCGGTCAGGAGCGTCGCGATCGGCGTCTTGATCTCGTGGGAGATGTTCGACAGGAATCTCGCCTGGGCCGCGAAGGCGTCGCGGATCTGCTCCCGAGCCGCGACCAGCTCGCGGGTCAGCGCCTCGACCTCCGCCGACTCTGACTCGATCTCGATCGCGTCCTCGATGTTCTCGAGGGCGAACTTGTCGGCGACGTCGGACAGGCGGCGCAGCGGCTGCACCGCGATGCCGGCGATCAGCCAGCCGCTGAGCAGACTCGCGGCCACGCCGATGAGTCCGCCCGCAATCAGGGTGCGAGCCACGAGGTCGAACTCGGCCTGCGTCGACTGATCGAGCACGGCGAGGGCCAGAACCTTCCGGTGGCCCTCGGCGTTCAGAAACGGTCCCGCGACGATCTCGGCGGCGCCCTCGGACCACTGGGCGGCGCCGACCGCCGCCGCGGCGACGCGGCGAACGAGAACGCCATTGGACGCCTCCGCGTCGATCGCAAGGGCGTCAAGCGGGTCAGACGCACTGGAGACGGCCGGCAGGCCGGCGGGGTCGACGACAGAGAGGTGAAAACGGCTGAACTCGCTGCTGAGAAGACGATCACGAACGATCGCCTCCGCTTCCTGCCGCGATGACGTTGCTCCCAGGCTGAGCAACAGCGGCCGCACCAGCAGCGTCAGCCGATGCTCATATCGATCGATCGAGGCCTCTCGCTTCTGCACCCACAAGAGAAACCCGATGGTGAACTGGACGACCACAAAGATCGCCACGACCCAGAGCGTCAGGCGAAGCCGCAAGGAGGGTGCGCGTCGCGGCCGGTCGGAGTCAGTCGATGACGCCGAAGCGATAGCCAGCTCCCTTGATCGTGTGGATCAACTCCCGGTCGTAGCCGCGGTCGACCTTCTTCCGCAGACTGGAGATGTAGACGTCGATGACGTTGCTGCCGGGCTCGAAATTCATGTCCCAGACCCGTTCGCTGATCTGCATCCGACTCAGCACGCGGTTCTGGTTTCGCATCAGGTATTCGAGGAGCGCGAACTCCTTGTTCGACAACTCGACCTCGGTGTCGCCGCGGGAGGCGCGGCGGGAATACAAGTCGAGCTCGAGATCGTGGCACCGAAGCGTCCGCCCCTCCGTCGCTTCTCCCCGTCGCAGTAACGCGCGAAGGCGAGCGAGGAGCTCTTCGAATTCGAAAGGCTTGGTCAGATAGTCGTCGGCGCCGGCGTCCAGTCCGCTCACCTTGTCGTCGACGCTCGACAACGCGGTGAGCATGAGCACCGGCGTGGCGATCGACCGCCGACGCAGATTCCGACAGACCTCGACGCCGTCGCGATCAGGGAGCATCAGGTCGAGCACCACCGCATCGTATTCGTTCGCCGCGGCGAGATCCTCGCCCTCGAATCCGGTGTGGCACACGTCCACCGCGTACCCCTTCTCTTCGAGGCCGCGCTGGATGCCGCTCGCCATCTTCGGATTGTCTTCGATCACGAGAATACGCACGGAATCCGGTCCTCCTTCGACGCTGGCGAGAGAGCTTAGCCGGAGCCGCGCGGTACGACCATCCTCAGTTGTGACTATTGCGGGCGACCCCGGGGCGGGTCGATCCGGGGGCCGCCGCAGCGGCGCGGCCGGATGAGACTCCGCCGGGGGAACCCGCCGGTCGGGGGCGGGTCGATGATGGCGGGGGCGCCGACGAGACGGTCCCCTTATTTTGATCCTCGCCGATTTGTTCGAGAAGGGACGAAGCGAGGCTCGCGAACATGAGGCCGCGACTGGCGAACTTGAACGTCCGCGACGGACCCAGAATCGCAAACACGAGCAACGCGCCGCTCGCCACGACGCCGGGGTTGCGAGCCGCCAGCGCGGCGGCCTCGTCTTTCCAGTCGCGGCATCCCGTATCGTCGGTCGACGAAGAGGCGGTGAACTCGGCGGTCGGGTGGGAGGTTCCGGAGGGCATGGGTAAAGACTCCTGATCTGACTCGGCGTGTTCATCGGCTCCATCCGGCGCCCGATCCGCGTTGAGTCGTTGTCGGGCGACGGCGACGATGACCAGACCGACCGCCGCGACGGCCAGACTGACGATCGCGATCGACCCGGCCCAGCCGATGAGCGGCGCGAGGGTGATGGCGATCGCGACCAGCAGGCCGATCACGGCCGCGACGAGAGCGAGGCCGCCCAGGAGAGCGGCCCCGCCCCACATCGCGGCGTGTCGAAGTGAGGCGAGGCCTCGTTCAAACGCGTCGGTCACCGGGCTGGCGTCGCCGGTGAGCATGGATGCAAGTCGGGACAACATGAGTTAGCGGGCCAGGAACTTGCCCAGAAGCACGCCGGCTCCCAGCGCGAGGAGCACGGACGTGGTCGGACGCTTCGCGACCTGTTCGCACATGCCCTCGTGAAAATGACGGGCTCGCTCGCCGCCGGCCTTCGCGGCGTCGACGACACGTTCGGCGTCCTGCTGCACCCGGTCGCGGAGAGCCGCCGCCGCCGCCGTCGCATCGTCCTTCACGGCGGACAGATCGTCCCGCAGGGCTTCAGCGTGTTCGCCAAGACGCGGCGTCGACTCTTTGGCGTCGTCGTAGGTGTTGATGCCTTGAGGCTGCGTTGCATTGTAGTTCGACATGAATGACTCCTGTTTCTGGTGAGTGTGGAGAAGGGTGGAAGGGGCGGGCTCAACGCCGCGTCCCAGCAACGACAGGAATGATGACGCGGGTCGTTCAGATCAGCGTGAGTCGCGTCTGAAAACCGGTTCATTTGTCACCGGACCGATCCTCGCCGCCGGACCGATTCGCACGATGAGCACGCTTTAATCGCGGGCTCACTTCCGGGTGAATTTGCCGGACGAAGCTATTGGCGGTCGCGAGGCGATTGATCGCTTCGGGCCATCAATCGTTCCAATTCCATCGTTCCAGAACAACTCTTCTCGCAAACAGGAGAACGCACACCATGACCTGCACCGACGCCCCCGACATCAGCACCGAAGTCTCGACCCCCGCCCGCCCCTTCGTGTGGCGTCTCGTCGCCGCCGTTCTCCTGACGGGAGCGACGCTCGGCCTGGCCGCCTGCAACACCGTCGATGGCGCGGGGCAGGATATCGAGGCGGCCGGTGAGAACCTGTCCGAAGCGGCGGATTGACGCCGCACGCGGAATGAGATCATTCTCATTCACGCGTCGGACTGCCTTCATCTCGGTCCCGCATCATGTTCTGAGCTGATCGGAGGCGTCGACGGTCAGCCAGGTTCATCCCCGCGACGCCATCTGAAAGGAACCTCAATGTTAGCCTGGGCTATTGCCTTCTTCGTCATCGCTCTGATCGCCGCGATCTTCGGTTTCGGCGGAATCGCCGCCGGCGCCGCGTCCATCGCCAAGATCCTGTTCTTCGTGTTCGTGGTGCTCTTCCTGATCTCGCTGGTCATGAGTCTGCTGCGGCGTGGCGGGCGCGTGGCGGGCGCATGAGTTGATCAGTTGTCTTCATTGGCCTCGGGTCGTACGGACGACCCGCACAGGAAGGAATCACGATGCGACGTGCCTCGAACACCCCGCGTCTTGCTCTTCTCCCGATCGCGCTCACGCTCGCCGGCGGTCTCGTCATGATCGGCTGCGAGGATGAGCCGGATGATCTCGAAGACGTGGGCGACCGGATCGGCGACGCGGCGGACGACGCCGGCGACGCCATCGAAGACGCGATTGACGGTTGATCGCGCTCCGATCACAACCCTCTCTCTCCCTCACCACGCTTGAAAGGAACCACCACCATGATGGAAACTCGCCATGATCTGAAAGAATCGACACTCGAAGGTCTGCAAGACCTGATCAAAGTCAACCTCGACAGCGGCGAAGGCTTCAAGGCTGCCGCGGACAAGATCGAGGACGAAACAATCGCCGCCTACTTCTGCGAGTGCGCACGTCGCCGGGAAACGTTCGCGCACGACCTGCAGTCAGCGGTCCGGACCGCCGGGCACGACCCGGAAGATTCGGGGTCGGTCAAGGGGACGGTCCATCGATGGTGGCTCAACATTCGCGGCGCCGTCGCCCAGGGCGATGAGCACAGCGTGCTCGCCGAAGCCGAGCGTGGTGAAGACGCGATCAAGGAGCGATACGAGGAAGTGCTGAAGGACACCGCGGGCAGTCCGCTGAACGACGTGCTCCAACAGCAGTACGCCTCCGTCAAGAGCGATCATGATCGCATTCGCGACATGCGAGACGCCCGGGCGTGATTCGAAGCGTCGCCAATCCACGACGGATCGGGAGGCGTCCCGGTCCGTTGTTTTCAACTTCCAGCCGGGTCCGCGGTCGAACATCGACCAGCGTGACCCCGGCCGTCCAGCGAACCCCTCAGCCCCAGTGACGCAAAAGTCACAAACTCAATGGTCTGGTTATCGACAGTTTTGATCGTCCTCCTTCTCGCCCTGGCGATCGGTCTCGCCATAGCGGGACGAAGACTGCGTGACGAGGCAGTCCAGCGTCAGCTCGGCCGACCTTCCCGGAGGCGGGATCCGTCGTCCACGGGCGACAGGCGGCCCCGAGAGAAGCGATCGTGTCGACCGCGCTCGAACACGGGCCGGACGCACACCGAGTCAAGAACTGAGGACCGGGAGCGCTAAGGTCAAACGACTGTCGCTACTCTCGCGCCCCAGGTCCGGGTCGAGCATTTCGACCATATGGAAATGAACGGGTGCGGCGTCGCAGATGGATATCAGGATCGGACGTCAGCGCCCGTCTCGCTGAGATGACGGATCCGCGGCCCGCGGCCTCAGCGATCGTCTCGGCTCTCACCAGCGCAAGGTGTTGCAGCGCATCGCTAACACGCCGACATCCGGCGAGACTGCATCGCGCACGGCGCAACACGGTCCGCAAGACCGGCGTCCGATCCCTTGCCTCGCTCACGAATCTCACCACGCGCGACGGCACGATGGTTCCGACTTCGATCTCCGCTCCTGTCGCCTGCTGCGGTCGGCACGGGCGATCGATCGTCCGACGAACCGTGTCTCTCGGACCCTTGAGGATGGACAGGTGTTCATCGTCGTCGATCCAGACCCTCGTCTTCCGACGCCGTGACGCGAGACAGACCCAACCACGACGCGGCCGCACCTCCGGTGCTGCTGATCGAGGATCACACGCTGTTCGCCGAGGCGTTGACGCACCGGTCGGAGGCGTCGGGGTGGCGGATCGCAGGACGAGCGACGAGCCCTGGATCGCTGGTCGACTGACGACGCAAGGCCCGCGTCGGGCGTGAACATCGCCGCCGGCATGACCGCCGCAGTTCGCGGTCGAAGACAGACTCCTCTGGATCGTCAAGCGCGCGTCCAGCGACGAAAACATTCGCCGCGCTCGATGAGTTGTGATTCAAGCCGTCATCGCCGGCTGGCCGAACAGTGTCAGGCGTTTCTACGTTTCGCCCGGCTGCTTGTCGGTTCCAAGTCGCTTGAAGGGCGATATTGCTCAGGACATCTGACGAGTCCCCGCGTCCGTGAACGATCGGGCGCCGCGATTCCGGCTCCGCCAGGACAGAGGACGTTCCGTCTTCTCCAGCGCCTTTCCCGGAATGTAGGTATAGACGCCTCGCCGGCTTGGGGTATACCCTGATCGTTCAAGCTCCGAGTGAGGCAGAGGTGATGCGGTCGGGAGAGGTTCGGCGTCAGCGTGACGCTTCCCACATACCGCAGCATCGCTCGCGAGCGGCCGGATCGGCGGCGACCACCGCCTCCCGACGACCCCCAGGAGGGGTCTCGTTCATGTCGCATGCATTCCCGGATCCGCCGTCGACGCTGATCGAACTGGCGTACAAGAGTATCCGTCCCCGTCATGTGTCCGAGGCGATGGTTGTCGATGGGATTGTTCTGCCCTCAATTCGTCGCAACCGCGAGCTCAACGTCTCGGGATGCCTCTGGGTCGGCCCGGACTGTTTCGTGCAACTGCTCGAGGGCCCCGCCGATGCGGTGGATTCGTTGTACGAGCGGATTGAAGTCGATCCCCGTCATTCAGATGTCACGCTGCTGGTGCGCCAGCCCATTCCGCAACGACGGTACAAGCGATTTGGCATGAGGCTCATCGACGTCAGCGACCATGACGACGCGGAATCGGTCATCGCGACGCTGCAGCATGACAGGAGCCGCCCGATCATCGAACTGTCCACGCCGAGAAGGTTTCAACTGCGATCGATGTTCCGTCGCTTTGGGTTGCGACCGCGGCGCCTGACGCCGTAGACGACGAATGTCGCGACGCCATCCCTCTCCCGCCTCAGGTCTTCGCCCCGATCAGGAAGTAGAGGATCATCCCGAGAAGGGGCAGGAGCAGCACGACCAGCGCCCACAGCACCTTCCAGCCGACCGGCTTCGCGGCCCCGATGATGCTGACCAGAGCGATGATGTCGAGAATCAGAACGAGCAGACCGATAATGCCATATTCCATGAGAGCGACTCCTGAGAGTTGATCGATTGGAGAAAAGCGGCGGGGGAGCGTTAACTCCGCGGTGTCCCAGGGCGGGGACATCTCTCCGCCACTGGCGTCGCCGTCAGCAACGGTCGACGCAGGTGACCGGGCGGTGCGACGGGCCGATCAGCCGGTCCCGCGCGGCCTCGAGATCACGCGCGAGAAATCTTGTCGGCGTCGAAGTGTTCGAAGACGTCCTTGGCCGTGTCCTTGGCGTCGCTGTCGTCGCATTCGACGCCAAGCATCACCGAGCCCTTGTCGAGCGCTTCCTGGTAATGCTTGACTTCGTGTTCGGGGATCGCGAGTCCGATGCCGCCGCCCACGACAGCGCCGCCGGTCGCCCCCGCGCCCGCACCGGCCAGGGCCGCCACGACCGGGCCCACCGCGACGAGACCGGCGCCGCCCGTGGCGAGCGCGCCGACGGCCGTGAAGCCGGCGACCAGAGCCCCGATCGCGCCGCCCGTGCCAGCGCCGATGGCGACGCCTTCCGGCAGCTTCGAGTGCGTTTCAATCGCGAACGCGTCCGACGAAACGCCTTCGCCGGCCACCACGCTGATCTGCGAGGCGTCGAACCCGCGGGCCAGCAACGTATGCACGGCGGCGGAAGCGTCGGCGGGAGAGGAGAAAAGGCCAGTAATGGTGGTAGACATGGGGACCTCCTTCAGGTCAATGAGTCGTGATGAACGTCGATGCGAGTCCTGAATCGAGGTCCCACATCCGACGAGCAAAAGTTACGACCCCGGCGCCGACCGCCAGTGAAGCCCGCATGAAACGCAACTCATTCTTGCATCGTCAGAGCCGACTTCTTCGGTCGAACGGGTGACCTGACCGCGGATCGCACACGCGTTCTGGCTCGGGTTCAGAGATGAGAAAGCAAGCCGGTGCGGCGGCCGCGCTCCGACCCGCGCGGCGCCCCCCGATGACCGGTTCGTGCCGCATTTCTGGAGCGATGCTTAAGCAGCCCGCCACGCTGCTCATCGCAGCAGATCTCGCCTTCGGTCGGTATTGATCGGCCCGTTCCGCGGATCGGCGGCGGACTCCCGCGGCTCGAGTGCGGCCGGCGTCGATCGGAGCACTCGACATACTCGTTCACGAGATCGTCGAGCGCGCCGCGGACGTGAACGGCGCGGGCCGAACGGTCACACCTCGCCCCTGGCCTGGCTCCGTCGCGACGCGGTCACGCGGGCCGCCGCGCAACTCGGCCGCCGCCGTTGTTCACCCGCCCGCCGCCGGCAGCTTCCGCCCCGTGGTCCACGGGGCGCCGGCTGCGTCGAGATCGTCGAAGAGCTGCTGAAGCGGGCCTTCGAGCAGGGTTCGCAACGTCGTCAGCGTCTCGGCGAACTGGTCGCGACCGATCTCGTACTGGCGACGATGCGTCTGCGTGGGGCCGTACGTCTGGCGGAGCGTGCCGGAAAGTGCGCTGTTGACACGCTGCGAGATCGAGAGCGGCGCCGTCTGGCTCCGCCGGGCTCTTGTCTGATCGCCGCTCAGGCGCTCCTGGATGTCGAGGAGCTGCAGTTCGATCGCGCGTGCATCGTCGAACAACTGCTGATTGAGGGCGCGTGATCCGCCCACGACCGTCTTGATCTCGTCCACCTGGGCCAGCGCTTCCGTGACCCGCCGCGTCGTGCCGACGACCTGCTTCTGCAGCGCGCCGACATCCATCTGGAAGGCGAGAACGGCCTCCCGATCCTGGCGGGGCAGGGCGGACTCGCCGATCGCGACGACCTCGAACCCGCCCGCCGCGCCGAGCTCGACGGGCTGGTCGTCGACCCGCTTCGTCGCGGACACGCGGTAGACGCCCGGAACCACCAGCGGGCCCTGCCGGTCGCGGCCGGTCGGGTCCGCGTACCGCAGATCCCAGGCGATGCGATGCAGACCGGCCTTCGTCGGCCCGGTGATGCGGCGGACCACATCGCCTTCGGCGTCGGTGATGGTGAAGGTCAGCACGGGATCGTCCTCGCGCTCCTCTTTCTTGAGCGCATCCCAGCCCGGGTAGGTGTTGTCGCCGCCGGCCTCCTTGATCTCTTTCTCCTGCTCTTCGCGTTTCGCCTTGCGGGTCTGGACGTCCTCGCGCAGGTAGTACGTGAAGACGGCGCCGAAGGGCGGGTTCTTCGCCGTGAAGTAACTGTCGCCCTGGGACCCCTTCGGGCGGCCGAGGGGCCGGTCCTCGACATACAGGAGCGCGTTGCGAATCGGGAACAGCTTGAACTCAACTTCCAGCAGATCCTCGTCGATCTCGCGCAGGGGCGAGTAGTCGTCCATCACGTAGAAACCGCGGCCGAAGGTCGCGCCGACGAGGTCGTTCTCGCGACGCTGGATCTCGAGGTCGCGGAACGGAATGTTCGGAGCGCCGGCGAGCTTCTGCCACTCGGCGCCGGCGTTGCGCGAGTAGAACACGCCGAACTCCGTGCCGAGGAAGAGCAGGTCGGCGTCCACGTGATCCTGGATGATCCGCCAGACCAGATGGCGTTCGGGGAGATCGGACACGATCGACTCCCACGTCCGGCCGCGATCCCGGCTGCGGACGACGTAGGGCTCGAAGTCCCCCGTCTTGTGGTCGTCGAAGACGGCGTACACGGTGTCCGCATCGTGGAGGTCCGCCTTGACGTCGTTGACGAACGCCTGCGCGGGAATCCCGGGGATGGCGTCGATCCGCCGCCAGTTGCGCCCGCCGTCCTCGGTCGCCTGGATCAGCCCATCGTCCGTGCCGACGTAGATGAGTCCCTCCTCGAGGGGCGACTCGCTGATCGATGTGATGTTCCCGTACTGCGACATCGCGTAGAGATCCCAGAGCGAATCGATGCTCCACACCCGCCCCATGTGCGGCAGCGTGAAGCGATCGATGTTGCGCGAGAGGTCCGGGCTGATCGTCGTCCAGGAGTCGCCTCGATCATCGCTGCGATGCAGCTTCTTCGAACCGAAGTAGAGGCGGGTGTGCGAATGCGGGCTGATCAGCAGCGGCGAGTCCCAGTTGAAACGGAGCTCCTCCTCGCCGGGCTCGGGGCGCGGCCGAATGTCGATCGATTCGCCGGTCAATCGGTCGAAGCGGCGCAGGTAGCCCTCTTGCGACTCCGAGTAGATCACATTCGGGTCCTTCGGGTCGATGGCGCAATCGTGACCATCGCCGCCGATCGTGATCCGCCAGTCCGCGTTTCGGATGCCGATGTTGGTCTTCGTGCGCGTCGGGCCCCACTGGGTGTTGTTGTCCTGCGTGCCGCCGACGACGTGGTAGAACGGCTCGTCGTAATCGACGTCAACCTTGTAGAACTGCGTGAGCGGGAGGTTCGCGCAGTACGCGTACGTCGCTCCGAAGTCCCAGGATCGGTACAGACCGCCGTCGCATCCGACGAGCAGGAAGTCCGGATCGGTCGGATGAAAGGCGACGGCGTGGTTGTCGACGTGCTTGTTCGGATTCCCGACCGACTCGAATGTCCTGCCGCCATCCGTGGTGCGCCCGAGACGCACGTTCGCGTGATACAGCACGTCGAAGCGATGCGGGTCGATGTAGAGTTCCTGGTAGTAGTGCGGCCCGGTGCCGCCGCTCGTGTAGTCGCTCATCTTGGTCCAGCTGGCGCCGTGGTTCTCGGATCGCCAGATCCCGCCGGTGCGCCCGGCGAGTTCGATCGTTGCATAGACGACCTCGGGCCGCTGGTGCGAGACCGCGAGCGACATCTTGCCCTTGTCCGCCGCGGGCAGTCCCTTCTTCAACTCCGTCCAGGCGGCTCCGCCGTCGGTCGACTTGTGAATGCCCGACTCGGGGCCGCCGTTGACGAGCGCCCAGACCGTGCGATGCCGCTGGTGCGTCGCGGCGTACAGCACGTCCGGATCACTCGGATCCATCACGACGTCCGTCACGCCCGTCCACTCGCCCCTGGTGAGGATCGGCGCCCAGGTCGCGCCGCCGTCCGTGGTCTTGTACAGGCCGCGCTCGCCGCCCGACGACCAGAGCGGTCCCTGCGCCGCCACGTACACCACGTTCGAGTCGCGCGGGTCGATGAGGATTTTGGAGATATGCTCCGTCTCCTTGAGACCGACGTTGGTGAAGCTCTGCCCGCCGTCGTGGCTGACGTACACGCCGTCGCCGTAGCCGACGTGACGTCCGCCGACGTTCTCCCCGGTCCCGACCCAGATCGTGTGGCGATTGCTCGGATCGATGGCGACACAGCCGATCGAGTAGGAGCCCTGATCATCGAAGATCGGCGTCCAGGTGGTTCCCGCGTTCACGGTCTTCCAGAGGTTGCCGGAGCCGGCCGCCACGTACCACGTATTCGGCTTCACCGGATCGATCGCGATGTCGGCGATCCGACCGGACATGAGGGCCGGCCCGATCGAACGGAACTTCAGGCCCCGCGCGATGCTGGACACGGACGGTTCATCCGGCTCCGATTCGGCCTCCTGGAACGCGGCGGCGGCGACCGTCGACAGGCTGATGGCGAGACACAGGAGCGACAACTGCAGGGCACGGGACATTCGGAGGCCTCGGTGACAGGAAGGAGCGGGTGAAACGATCCGTCCATGGTGCGGACCTTTCCGGACGGCCGCAACCCGGGCGGCACGACGAGGGTCGCTGGACGTTCCCGCCCCGGCTTCCCGTGCGGCTGAGGCGGCACGGTTTCCCCTCTCCCCGGACCCCTCGTGACGCCGCCGGGCCTTGCTCGGGTTGAAGGGCGGCGGGCGAGGAAGGAATCTCGCGAGGATTCGCGGCCTCTCTGTATCATCGACGCCGGCGTCCCCCTCTGGTCAGGCGAGACGTTGAACCCTCCGGAGAGGAGTGACCGGTCATGCCTCCGAAATGCAGACGCATCTGGCCGCTGCTGGCCGTCGCCGCCGCCTCGCCCGCGCTCGCCGAGGTCGAATATGACCTGGTGATCATCGAACCATGGGACTCGGGCTACAGCCTCGCCACTTCGAGCGCGTCCGGCCTGAACAACCTGAATCAGGTCTCCGGCGCGGCGTGGCGACAGAACGGCCCGCCGCAGTACCTCTGGACGCTGGAAACCGGCAAGCAGGAGATCGACTTCGCCGGTCAGATCAACGATCAGGGCGTGATCGCCACGGGCGGCGCCATCCGCTGGCCCGACGGAACCGTCGAGTTGTTCGAGTGGCCGATGTACGGCGTCGGCGAACTCAACAACGCCAACGTCATCGCCGGTTCGAGCGGCGCTGTGCATACCTGTCCCAAGCACGCCAATCGCGAAGCGCTGGTGTGGACGCCGGACGGCGAGATCCTTCGTCTGCAAGTCGATGTCGGCATCTTCGGCGCCGACCAGGCCTGGGGCGTCAATGAGCACAATCAGGTGGTCGGGGTGCGGTCGAACACCGGAGAGTGCGGCGATCAGAAAGCGTTTTACTATGACGTCGCGACCGGCGAGTACATCGACCTGCACGACGTCCTTACGGGATCGCCGAGCGGAATCACACGCGCGTATGACATCAACAACGCCGGCGTCGTGGTCGGCGACGGACCGCTCGACGGCCTCGTTCGCCCGTTCGCGTGGTCGATCGAAGACGGCGTCGCGATCCTTCCGACGTTGGCCGGCGCCGACCCGCAGTATTCGAGTCCCGCGTCGATCAACGACGACGGCGTGATTGTCGGGGCCTCGCTCAACTTCGATGAAGGCGCCTGGCGGGCGACGATCTGGGACGAGAACGGGGCCCGCGACCTCAATGACCTCGTCGAACTGCCCGCCGACTTCAACATCGACGAGGCGAAGAAAGTCAACAACAACGGCTGGATCATCGGGCGCGGCCACTACGGCGCCTGGAGCCCGGAGCGCGCCGTCGTGCTGATCCCGATCAGTCAGCCTGTAACCGGCGACCTGAACGGCGATCTCGGCGTGGACGCGGCCGACCTCGCCGCGCTGCTCGCCAACTGGGGCGCCTGCGCCCGTCCGTGCGCGGCGGATCTCGACGACGACGGTGATGTCGACGCCGGCGACCTCGCGATCCTCCTCGAGGCGTGGACCGTCTGAACGTCGCCCGACCGCGGGCAGTTGGCGAAGTCTGTCGGCGCCGGCGGACGATCACCGGAAAACGTCGAGGGTGGTCTCGCGGAGGATCTTCTCGGTGAGCGTTTGCACTTCGGCGAAGCGGTCGTGCAGCGGGCAGTTCTCGCCGACGCCGCACGTGCCGGCGCCGAAGGGACAGGCGACGCCGCGCGGTTCGGTTTCGAACGGTCGGCAGACGTCTTCGAGTCGGATGCGGCCGGGTTCGCGGCTGAGCGTGAAGCCGCCGCCGGGGCCGCGCGACCCGTCGACGAGTCCCGCCTGGGCGAGCGTCGTGAGCACCTTGGACAGGAAGGGGGCCTGGAGACCGCGTCGCTCGGCGATTTCGGCGACGGCGAGTCGGGTCTCGCCGCCGTCGTACACCTCAGCCAGCAGGCTCATCGCCGCGAACGCGGTCTGGGTGGTCGCCTTGTTCAGGGGATTCTGCTTTCGGGTCGAGGCTGGCGTGTCCGGCGAGGATCGGGATCGCCGCCTTGAGGGCGATCGTATACACCATGAGGCCGAACGCCCATGCGCCGGCGCTGACCTTCCATTCCGTGAGGCTGGGCGTGTATTCGACGATCTCGTGCAGCGTGCTCGGGACGAAGCCGGGGACGATGAGGCCCATCCCCTTCTCGATCCACGCCCCGACGAACGCCAGTCCGCAGGCGAGGACGACCACGCTCATTCGCGACAACGCCGCCGGATGGAGGAACAACGCCGCCGCGACCACGTTCATCACGATCGCCGTCCAGATCCACGGGACGAGGCCGTCGTGGCCGTGGAGGCCGAGGAACAGGTATCGGGCCGACGCCGTGTGCGCGCCGCCGGTGTAGAACTCGGTGAAGATCTCGGAGACCACCATGAGCAGGTTGATCAGGATCGTCACCCGGATGATCCGCACCAGGGTCTGAATCGGCGCGTCCGGCAGCGGAACCCGCGCGAGCTTGCGCAGCACGAACATCGTGATGATGATGAGGGCCGGCCCGGAGACGAATGCGGAGGCGAGGAACCGCGGGGCCAGCAGGGCGGAGTTCCAGAACGGCCGCCCGCCGAGTCCGCAGTACAGGAACGCCGTCACCGTGTGAATCGAGATCGCCCACACGATCGAGATCATCACGAAGGGAATGTACCACCGGGGATTCGGCGTCCGCCCCAGGAACCGCATGTAGAGCAGGTACCCGCAGATGTGCAGGTTCAGCAGGAGGTACCCGTTGAGCACGATGACGTCCCACGTCAGCATCGACATCGGGAAGTTGAACCGGCCGATCCCCGGAATGAGATGCCAGAACCGGTCCGGCCGTCCGAGGTCGACGGTGACGAACATCAGGCACATCACGATCGCCGCGATCGCGAGCAGCTCGCCGAGGATCACGACGTCGTGCATGCGTCGATCGTGATAGAGGTAAGCGGGAATCACCATCATCACGCCCCCCGCCGCCACGCCGACCATGAACGTGAAATTGGCGATGTAGAGGCCCCAGCTCACGTGATCGGTCATGTTCGTCACGATCATGCCGTCCACGACCTGGTTCGCCCACGCGTTGGCCCCGACCAGGAACACGGCGGTCAGCACCGTCATCCACGCGTAGAACATGAACGACCCGTCGGTGGCGAGCGCGAGCAGACGCCACAGGAAACGGGGATAGCTGATCCAGTGCGGCGAGGAACGGGATGGCGACGTCAGTTGGCTCATGGGCGGGGCGCCGAAAACGGCGCAATCGATCAGGTGTCGAAGTAGTAGAAGAACGCCGGCTTCGTGCCGAGCTCCTCCTTGAGGACGTAGACGCGTTTGTTCTCGAGAATCCACCGGATGTCGGAGTCGGGATCGAGGATGTTCCCGAAGACCCGCGCGCCGGTCGGACACGCCTCGAGACATGCGGGCAACCGACCCTCGCGGGTGCGATGCAGACAGAAGTGGCACTTCTCGACGACGCCCTGCGGACGAATGCGATTGCTCAGGTAGCCCTGATCCGGATTGATCTCGTCCGCGGGGATCTCCGGCTGCTTCCAGTTGAAGCGGCGGGCGTGGTAGGGACACGCCGCTTCACAGTAGCGACAGCCGATGCACCAGTTGTAATCGACGACGACCACCCCGTCGTCCTCCTTCCACGTCGCCTGCACGGGACAGACGTCGACGCACATCTGAGCGAGCTCGTGGTTCTTCTTCTGGCTCTTTGGCACCCTCCATCTCCAGCACCTGCTTTTGTAGTTGCAGATCTACATGTTTGGGTGTTGTAGTCGGGCGACGGCATGTCGTGGCTGTTGTTGTGCTGGAACCGCACTATGCCCCGGAGCGTGCTGGGATGAATTTTCTCCTCCTCAGCGCAAAAGATCAGAAAGCCCAATGTTCCCGCCAATCGCCGGACACAACACAATCCAGCTTGTCTCTGCAATGCTGCCAAGAAACACATGGCGCCAGCGCCTTCACTTTGCTATTCTCCAAGCCCGCGAGCCTCCAAGCATTGTCGATGCACCAGCCCTCCAACATCATCTCTGTCGGCAAACCCAACACGGTAATCCAAAAAAACAAAATACGACATCAGACGCTCACACACGCAGCGAGGACGGTCGACGAATTGGCATCGAAGTGCACGGAGAGCTTGTTGCACAACCCAAGGACATACTTTAAGAAGGCTTTGGCCGGGTATGTCTTTGGGTGTCCATCGCCTAGCCACACCATACATCAGTTTTGCACAACCACGAAACAAACGCAAAACATGCAGGTGACACACAATATCAAACAGCACTCCATCCAGCCCAAACGCTGCATGGGCAAAGGTGGACAGGATCAGCGCAGCATCAATGGAGAACTGGTCCCTGTCGTTGATGGGCCACCCTTGCTGCACGGCCACTGTTGTTGGCCACAATCCCCCGAACAGGCAGATTGTTAAAGGGTGACCAAAAACTCAGTGAAGGCGTCAACTGAGGCCACAACGATTGAAGTATAATGAGAAGAACCCAAACCCCAAATTCTAAACCCCTAAACCCCTACTCCAACCCCCAAACCCTAAGCCCCAACAGCCAGGAGCCCAAGGATGCCCTGAACCTCCGAAGCCCTGAACTACCCGGAAGATCTGGGCTCGAAGCCTCAAACCCACAACTCTCATAGAAGATTATTTTATCGTATGTTATACTACGGTATACTATACGGTATACTATATCATAATATGTCATAGTAGAATATACCAACGTATATCATATTGCGGTATATTGTATCATATCATAACATATCACTGCAGATTACACTATCATATTTCATAACGGTCGAGTATATCATAATTAGAAAACATCTTCAAACTACTCTTGGTACCCCGACGAGGCAGCTCAGCTGAGTAGAACTCAGTCGCGGCGGTTCCTTGTGACAGCGAAGAAGGTCTTAGGCCACGTGGGGGTTGCAGGCTCGCCCCGTCCGTAGCACCGTCGCTGTAAACACGGTTTAGGGTTGGTCCAGGGTTTAGGGCCTAAATCCTTGAATCCTGAACCCTACACCCTTTACTAAACCCTAAACCGTAGACCCTTTACAAGCCCAAAACCCTGAACCCAATACTGCTAGACCCAGCAGCTGAAAGGCGGATAAAGCCCAGGCAAACCGGATACATACACATAGATAGATAGATAGATAGATAGATAGATATGTATATATATATATATATGCTCACCCCCCCCCCCCCATGACACGCGCAGATCGTGCTTCTCATGGAGGGGGTGGGGCTTGAAACTCTAAAATTCCAGAATCTTTAGGGCTGACAAGTCCAAAACTCCAAAATCCTGGGGCCTAACAATTCCAAATTTCCAAAATTCCAAATTTCCAAATTTTAGGGACCTAACAATTCCAAAATTCCAAATTTCCAAAATTCCAAAATTCCAAATTTCCAAAATTCCAAATTTTGGGGGCCTAACAATTCCAAAATTCCAAAATTTTACAAAAAGTGGAATTTTGGAATTGTTAGGCCTTGGAATTTTGGGAATTTGGAATTTTGGAATTGTTAGGCCCCAAAAATTTGGAATTTTGGAATTTTGGAAATTTGGAATTTTGGAATTGTTAGGCCCCAAAAATTTGGAATTTTGGAATTGTTAGGCCCCAAAAATTTGGAAATTTGGAATTTTGGAATTTTGGAAATTTGGAATTGTGGAATTATGGAATTGATGGGCCCCAAAACTTTGGAAATTTGGAATATGTGTACACATTAGTACACATCAGTATATGTATACATGCGCACTAGTACCCGTATTCATATTAATTTTAACAGTTTGTAATAATATTACTACTGATAGTAGTTTTGGTATTAGTTATAATATCGGTACTCATAGTAACACCAATATTATTGGTCTTGTTTCTAATACGAGTATTCATATGAATACTTCTATTCGTAGGAACATGAACCTGGATATTTGTATTAATACTAATACTAATCAACACACCGATGCTAATATGAATACTCATATTAATATTGGTGTATTTGTATTATGTATATTGTACTAGCCTCAGAACTCTTGCTAACACATGTGTAGAAGTATTATTGCTTAGAAAGAGTTTAGTATTCGCATTTATGTTTTTATGTGTATTAATATTGTTATTCATATGAATTTGAGTATTAGTATTCGTAGGAGCATTAGTATTCATGTTAGCATTAGTATTACTATGACTAATTTTGCTTGTCTTTTGGGTTGGTCCTAGGGGGGAATACTCCAAATCTTCCAGATATTCCAAGAATTCCAAGATTTTCCTGGCCAAGCCCCCAGAATCCCAAGAACTCCAAGAATTCCAAGATTTTCCTGGCCAAGTCCCCAGAATCTTAATAATTCCAAGAATTCCAAGATTTTCCTGGCCAAGTCCCCAGAATCTTAAGAATTCCAAGAATTCCAAGATTTTCCTGGCCATGTCCAGGAATATTTTGGAATATGTGGGTTTTTTTGGACTTGGTCAGTCTGATCTTGGAATTCTTGTAAATCTTGGAATTCTCGGGATTCTGGGGACTTTGCCAGGAAAATCTCGGAATTCTCGTGAGTTGCCCATTTTTGGGGGCTGAAGATTTGGAAAATCTAGACGTGGTAAGGCCAAAACTAGTATACTTAGAATATCTGGAATATATATAATATATATACAAACTGTTGAGTTTACTGAGTGTAATCTGCTACCTTGTGAGTACACTCTCCCCAACCCCAAGATATCATACTCCTGTGTCCTGGCCAGAGTCTGCTAGTATATTGGAACCGTTTAATATTCATATATCAGTATATTGGTATATTGGTACATTGGTATTTGAAAATTTAGGTTCTTTGGTACACAACGTATTATCTAGGACATTTTCAAGCAGGTAGGTACCTTTGTAGGAGCCTTATAGAAGGTCTATATACCTTGTAGACGCCTTATAGAAGCCCTATATACCCTAGGTCGGTCTTTTATGTTGGTAGTATGTATATTTGTACATATTAGTACACATTAGTATATGTATATATACACACTAGTACCCGTATTCATATTAATTTTGACAATTTGTATTAATATTACTACGGATAGTAGCTCTGGTATTAGTTAGTAATAACAGTACTCATAGTAATACCAATATTATTGGTCTTGTTTCTAATACGAGTATTCATATGAATACTTCTATACGTAGGAACATGAACCTGAATATTTGTATTAATACTAATACTAATCAACACACCGATGCAAATATGAATACTCATACTAATATTTATCTTAACACTGTCGATACAAGAAATCCAACTAGAGTCGCTGTCAAGCTGCTTTTTTAAACGCATCGAAAATCGATTCGAGGAAAAAAGCCATTTTTATCGTGCCTGCCGAGGTTTTATGGATAGGTGCGTGTCATGGGGGGGGGCGACCATATATATATATATATATATATATATATATATCTGTGTGTGTGTGTGTATGTATGTATGTATGTATGTATGTATGTATGTATGTATGTATGTATGTGTGTGTAGGTGTGTAGGTGTGTATGTGTATGTGTATGTATATGTACATGTATATGTATATGTATATGTATATGTATACGTATACGTATACATATATGTATACGTATATGTATATGTATATGTATATGTATATGTATATGTATATGTATATGTATATGTATATGTATATGTATATGTATGTGTGTGTGTATGTATGTGTGTGTATGTATGTATGTATGTATGTATGTATGTATGTATGTATGTATGCATGTATGCATGTATGCATGTATGCATGTATGCATGTATGCATGTATGCATGTATGCATGTATGCATGTATGCATGTATGCATGTATGCATGTGTGCATGTGTGCATGTGTGCATGTGTGCATGTGTGTGTGTGTGTATCTATCTATCTATCTATATATCAACCCGATAAAAAACCCTTCTACAATCCTATAAAGCCATTCAAAACACTATAAACCCCTACAAAATCCTTTACAGCCCTTAAAACTCTATAAACCTCTACAACACCCTATAAAATCCTATCCAAACACTGGCCTGACCATTCAGCGATTCCAGGGCTTGCCTGGAACAGGGCAGCTAATATGGGGGCCTTGCTAGCTTCAGCAGGGATCCTCTAAGGGGTTTATTGGGGTTAGTCTGTGACATACGGGCCTCAATATTTGGAACAGGGTTTTGAAGTACATTACACTATGTCCTATTGGCGACTCTATGATACTAGTTACAGGGGGAGCGTTTTACCGCGATAAGTTCTGCTTGGATACCTTGAAACACGACTCAGCTCTAGACCCGAAAACCCCGACAGATGAGGCTGGAGCGCTTGGTTGCAAACCTCCCCTAAACCCTAAACCCCAAAACCCTAAACCCTAAACCCCAGCCTGAATTTCGCTGGCGTGCATCGGGTGCAGCCACGTGGGCAGAGGCGCCTCTGGGACATGTGACAGGTGGGGTTTAGGGTTTAGGGTTGTTTTGGGCTGCTTTGAGAATTGGCTCAGAAATGTTTTGCGGTTAATGTCACGTGCGCTTTTGAAGCTTAGGGTCTAAGCTTTTAGGGCCGAGGGGCGTCCGCTTCACGGTTTCGACGTTGCTGTCTAGTAGTTGGGGCTTAGAGCTTCGATGTCTAAGGCATAGGATATGAAGGCTTCCGACTGTCAACAAGAATGAGAAGAAGAAGATGGAATAATCAGAATGTTACGGCAACAATCGAAATCATCGCGGCAACTGTTGCAACACAGGTTCAAGCTCTCAGAATACCGTGACTGATACCAGGAGACCCCGACATCTCAACTCCCCGAACCAGTGGCCCTAACGCCGAAAACCTTAAACGTGAAACACCTAAACCCCAAAACCCTTATAAACCTTACACAGGGACTCTTCTAAACCCCTTGACTCAAGCCTAAACACTCATGTAATTAAATCAAACTCTAAACCCCTCAACCCCCAAACCCTAAATCCGTTGGAAAAACCCCTGAGAACCCCTCAAAACCACTAAACCCTTAACACCCAAACCCTACACCCTAAATGAAAAATTCGAAAACCCTGCAAAAACAGCGCCCGCTAGAGGGTCGCAGAGCCTCAGGAGGCTCCGCAGTGGCTTCGCGAAGTCGAAGTGCAGTACTCTGTGCACGGCCTCGAGCATGTCCTGCAGCTAATAGGGTTTAGGGGTGTAGGGGTCTAGGGTTTAGGGCTGTAGAGGTTTAGAGGTTTGGGGGTTTCGGGTGTAGGGCTTCCCTTGAACGTAACAGGTTTACGGTTCATTCAATGCTGTGTTAAGTACCGTATAGGGGTGTTTATTTAGGAAGTTTAGGGAGTTTAGGAGTTTAGGGTTTGTCATTAATGTTTTCAGCATCTTATAACGTATGTACTAAATTGATTTACGTATCTTGTCAAGGGTTTAGTGTCTCCTATGGATCTTTAGGGTCTTCAACACAGATTGTTGCTACAGGTGAACTGGCTTGCGCCATGGATCAGGGGATCTGCAGTGTCATGCGTTACAAGCAAAATGGCTCGTGGGGCTACTGCCTTCCACGCTAAACCTAGAACATCAGCACCTCTTCGTGACGCGACACCTAACAGTGGTAAATGTCGAACTCGTGCCACAACAAGATCGACCTGGTGTTCCATGAGGTCTGGGAACGCCAGTTGTTATGTGCATGTCGCCAGGCCGCGGCCCAAGAATGTCGCTTGGCAGCAAGGAGGTCTTTATGAGCACTTTGCAAAGTCGTGTCAGATCCTGCAGCTTTATTGATCAAGTTGGGCACATGCACATCACAGTCTGGTTTGTCTTCAGCAAAAGGGCGGTGGTGCTTGGATCCCAGAAATGATGCCATGAACTTCAGCCAGCGCCTGCCCAGCTTGAGTTTCTGCTGGGCTTTGGCGCATGCTTGAAAAGTCCATTGAGTTTGTAAGTAGTTGTAAGTACATAGGGTTATACGTGCCTTACTTCGGGCGCTGCCCTGGGAAGGGCCTGTGAAACAGCTCAGGGTTTCGAATTTATTTAAGTTTAGGGTGTAGGTACGAGGTTGAGGTTTGAGCATGTTTGCGCAGGGCGCCGGGTCTGGTTGGGGGTGACATGAGCACCGAAAGCTCTCCGATGCAAAATCCTATACCTGACACCTTGAACCTGAGAAGGCTTCAGGATTTAGGGTTTGGGGCTTGAGGCTTAGGGTTCAGGGTTCAGAGTTTAGGGCTTAGGGTCGAGGCTCATCTTAATGTGTAGGGTCCTTACCAGTCAGAACAGGATTGGGGCATACAAAACTATAACTATGTGTAGGCGTATGCCACGAGTAAACAAAGGCAACACCTCTGACAGTCCAAGAACAAGCACACCAGCCCAACATATTGCAGCCCCGGTAGCAAGCCCTACACCCTAAACCCCTAAACCCCTAAACCCCTAAACACCCTCAACCCCCAAACCCCTAAACCCGCAAACCCACCAAAAACCACGGAAGCCTAAAAGCCCGGAATGCCGGAAGCTGGTTGGCACTTTAAAGCCTCTGAAAAAATATTTAGTAAATAGGGTCCTCTTAGAGGGTTTAGGCTTTCGGGTTTAGGGTTTAGGGTTTAGGCCCAATGAGGGAAAGTACAAGATATCCCAAAAAGGCCCTAGGAAGTCGCCTCCAGGAGGGCTTTGGGGCCACGACGGTTTGGATCCTGCGACGCTCGGTGCAGGAGTTGCTCAGCCGTTGTTGACACCGAAAAAAAGCCTGGGTTTAAGGCTTTAGAGGGGGGTAGTATGGGGTTTGGGGTTTAGGGTTTAGTGTTTAGGGTTTAGCGGTTTAGGGTCAGGGTTTAGGATTTGGGGTTTAGGGTTTAGGGTTTAGGGTCAGGGTTTAGGATTTGGGGTTTAAAGCGTAGCGTCCAGGGCTTAGTCCTAGGAGCTTCTTAGGAATCCGAATGGTGCAGTACTGATCATGTGGACCGTTCTGCTCCTGTGGCTTACCTTTGGTTAGTAGGGAATGGAGGAATGGGAACTATTCTCAGTATCATTACTACCATTCTTCCATTCCCTACTAACCAAAGGTAGGGTGGAGGATACGAACTCTTCACAGCACATGTCATCTGACACAGCCCTTTATAAGCACCCTGTCTCTTATGAAACCCTATCAAAACCCTTCCCCGATGCCGCTCCGCATTGCAGTGGCGGACGGAGAGCCTGAGTGCCGGCTTTTTTCGACTTAGGACTTGCGAAGTAAGGGTTTAGGGTTTAGGGCTCGAGGCTCTAGACGGGCTCCACAAGAATGTTCCAGGTTCACACTGCTGTTTCACGATTCCATCAGGGTTCTTTCATGGGCTTGACAGGGATTCTGCGCTAGTTCTCTAAGCGTCGGCTGTATGGCGCAGGCCCTCAGGGTTGGGGTGGGGGGGGGGGGGGCATGTTGATTCGAGAATGGGTTAAGGGTTCCCGGTCGCTTTGCGGACGGACTGACACGGGACCCGACTAAACCCGGAATAGTAGGATCCATTGTCAGGACCCCTACATAGCGTGACTCCTAACTTCAGAAGCCCTAAACCCTAAACCCCTTAACTGGGAGCTTTGGACATCGGAAGAAGGGTGCCTTTCAGATTTCAGAGAAGTGCAACCTACTCATGTTTCAGTGTCTAGGGTTTCAGGTTTTAGGTTTAGGGTTTAGGGGACTGTAGATGCCTTAATCATTAGAAGCGGGTTCTGGGTTATAGCATACTAGAACTGACTATCGGTACGGTTGATGATATAAATCCTGCATTACCCCATGACAAGGAGTATACCATAATTCCCTTAGCTTAAGGTCCTTAAGGTAATGCAGGATTTATATCATCAACTGTAGTTCTTCACACAATGTAGAATCGCTAGAGCAAGCCGGGAGCCTCCTAGAATCATTCGGATGTCTGACTGGCGGGGCCAAGGCCTTGAGGGTTTAGGGTTTAGGGTCTGGGATTTAGGGTTTAGGGTTTAGGGTTTAGGGTGGGTTGACGGGTTAGGGGTGAGGGTTCGGGCTGTGTTTAGGGGCATACTCCCTCTGCCGCCCTCCTCCAGCTTCCTGACGAACTGATCCATGTTTGACCCCATCCAGCCCGAGGCTCGACTGCTCCAAATTACACGAAGCCTCCAATCACCGAGTATCCAAAAACCCACTAATAGGGCCACACAGCGCTCGCAGCAGCTCTGCGTAGTTGATTCGCTTGTCGCCTGAGTTGCCACGAACAATGAAGTCGCATTGTTGTCCTCTTGTACGAAACAACATTGTATCCTGGGGAGCATGTGTTTGCTCCCTCATATACTTCGAGCCGAGTTTATCAAGGGCTGCAATCAACCAGTGTCAAGATGGCAACTAAGCTCACTACTGCGACAGCTGCGCTTAAAATGTCCAGAACCACTACTGTACTAGATACTGCTGCCACACACACCTCCTACTCATATCACTGTTACGATACCATCGACTCTTACTATCACTACTATGGTTACGATTACGACTAAAACTACATTGTTGATCCGTTCCAGACCCTGAATTCCGGAGTCGTCACCAACAAAAGCAGGCTCTTCAAGCTTGAGAGTATACCCCGTAATTCAGGGGCATGCTGAAGATCAGACCCTCAACCCTAAACCCTAAACCCTATCTTCTGTAATGAAAGGGAACTGGGCTCCCGGTGTAGGGGTTTTCTGTGGGCTTCATCACCGGCCTCCAGGATGTAAGGCTTTGGGTTTAGGGGTTAGGGTTTAGGGTTTATGAGGGTTTAGGGTTTATGAGGGTTTAGGGTTGAGGGTTGAGGGTTTAGGGTTTAGCTTAGGCCTTAGGTTCTGGGCCTAAGGCTCAGGTTTTGTGTGTAGGGCATGAGGCTTTCTGCATTGAACTGCTTGTTTGACAGAAAAAAAGTAACGGCCACCGGCCACCTGGCCACCTGGGCTTTAGAGCTGGCGCTCAGGGTTTAGGGTTTAGGATGGACTTCTTCTTCTTAAGCAAGCTTTTGCAAAAAACGTACTACTTCGGGCAGGCTCTTGTGCTTCTTTTCAAGTTTCACCCTAAACTCTAAACCCTAAACCCTAAACCCTAACCCTAAACTAGAAACCGCAGAACCCGAAACTGGCCCTAAACCGAGAGGCCAGGGTTTAGGGTTTAGGGTTTAAGGATATCAGCAAGTCACCGTTGAGGTCCACAAACTTGCCCACGGCCTGCCAAGCTGTCCCCGCGAAGCATAGGGTTGATGTTTGGGTATTTCGAAGACTAGTTCTGGCTCTACGGGCTTGTTTTGGGGCTTCGGCTGAACCCTAAAGTTGTCCCCACGAAGCGTCGGGTTGATGTTTTGATAGTTCGAAAGTTCCTTCTGACGACAAAGACTTCTTTCGGGACCCTAAACCCTAAACCCTAAACCCTAAACCCTAAACCCTAAAGCCATGAACCCTAAACCCTAAACCCTAAACCCTAAAGCCACTAACCCCAAACTGGAGTTCGGAGGGCCATGCGGCCCTGGAAACTCGGAGTTGGGCCACGATGTGGGTTTAGGCTTCAGGGGTCTAGGGTGGTTTAGGGTTTAGGGGTCTAGGGTAGTTTAGGGTTTCGGGGTCTAGGGTGGCTTAGGGTTTAGGGGTGTAGGGGTTCAGGGGCTTAGGGGTCTAGGGTGTTGAGGGTTTGGGGTTTAGGGTTTTGGGTTCAGCAGCTCCGGATCGAGCAGTTTTTCGTCGAGCTCAACTCCGGAAATCATCCCATCCCCACCCAAGATTCCTACATCAGTAGGACACCACTGTGCTAGTATTTAAGCCTGAAGGCTGAAATCCTAAACCCTAAACCACAGGATCCTGGTCCTAAACTGTAAGCCCAAAAGACCTAGGGCTTATAAACCCTAAGGCCCAAAGACTTAAACTTTAAATCCTAAGCCCCAAAGCTAGGCCCTAAACTAAGCCCCAAGCCTAGGCCCTAGGCCCTAAAGCCTAGGTCCCTAAACCCCAAGCCCCAAACCCTAAGCCCTGAACCCTAAGCCCCAAACCCTAGCCGTCGAAAAACACGCCATAATCCACGAAGAAATTGCCAAATTCCGCGAACGAATTGCCAAACTCCGCGAAAAATTGCCATCCTCAACGAGGCTCCGGCCTTCGCGGAATACAGCATTTTTTTCGCGGACTTTGGCTTTCTGTTCGCGGAGTTTGGCAATTTGCTCGCGGAATTTGGCCATTTCTTCGCTGAATTTGGCGAGAAAACACCGAAAAAAATTCAGCGAATCCATGTAAGCTTTTAATATCATATGATAGAAAGGGTCTAGGGTCTAGGGCGTAGGGTTTAGATGTCGACCCCTGATCCCAAAAGAAAGGCCGCCCGGTCTCAACACTGTCGGATCGGGCTTTGGGTTCGTAAACTCCAAACAAACTGAACCCATTTCCCCAAACCCCTAAACCCTAAACCCTAAACTCCAAACCCTAAAGCCCTACCCCTAAACCCTAAACCCTAAACCTCTCTACCTATGTATATTTAAAACTTATAGTCATTCGTGGCCTTTGACTTTTTTCGTGGCCTTTGATCATATGTTCGTGGCCTTTGACTAAAATTCGTGGCCTTTGATCAAAAGTTCGTGGCCTTTGACTAAATTCGTGGCCTTTGATCATATGTTCGTGGCCTTTGACGCGCGCTAGGGTTTGGGGCTCTATGGTTTAAGGCTCTAGGGTTTAGGGCTCTATGGTTTGGGGCTCTAGGGTTTAGGGCTCTAGGGTTTAGGGCTCTAGATTTTGGGGCTCTAGGGTTTAAGGCTCTAGGGTTTCGGGCTCTAGGGCTTTAGGGCTCTATGGTGTAAGGCTCAAGGCTCTAGGGTTTAGGGCTTTATGGTTTAGGACTGAAAGGTTTAGGGCTGTATGGTAGAGGCTTTATTGTGTAGGGCTCCAGGGTTTAGGGCTCTTGGTTTAGGACTGCGGGAATTTTTTTTTCTAATGTGGGGGGAATCTATGGGCGGGTGGGGTCTTTTCTTGAAGATAGCTAGAAAAGAAGCTTCAAGGTCAGAACTGCTGAACCCTAAACCCTAAACCCTGAACCCCAAACCCTGAACCCTAAACCCTAAACCCCCTAAACCCTGAACCCTAACCCTAAAACCCCCTAAACCCTAAACCCTAAACCCCCCTAAACCCTAAACCCTAAACCCCCTAAACCGCCTCCAACTCCTCCTCGCCCAAGCCCTGGCAGCTCGGCAGCGTCCGCAAGGCCGCGAGGAGCTCTTGGAGCTCCAAGTAGCCTTGGCTTTGAGCTTAGGGGTTTAGGGTTTGGAGTTTAGGGTTTAGGGGTTTTGGGATTTTGGGGTTTAGGGTTTAGGGTTTAGGGGGTTTAGGGTTTAAGGGTTTAGGGCATTTAGGGGTTTAAGGGGTTTAAGGGTTTGTTGGACAGCCGTCTCTTGGCAGCGGTGTTCCCGGGCAGCACCCGGGATCGCAACAGCTGGCCTTGCCCTCGCAGCAGGCTTGTGCTGGCGGTGTTCCTGGGCAGCCTCCGGTCAGGCAGCAGCTAGGGCTGCCCTCTCACTTGCCGTCAGCTGCGGGCGGTGTTCACGGGCAGTCCTTCCCGGGTGTCCCAGGACAGCAAGCCGTAGCCAGCTTTCAGCCCTTGCTCTTGCCTCCCGCGGCTGCGATGATGGCGCCCCCGCCTGTGTCTCCTCAACGGGTTGGCAACACTGGCGGAGGCGGCACCAAGAAAGGTCGACCCCTCAGCGCATCAAGGAGCTGTGGTAGCTACCGTCTTAGGAGCCTTAAAGAAGGTCTAGATACCCAAAAGAAGCCCTATATACCCTAAACTCCCCACTTGTAGTTTCGTTTAAGAGCCTTGCTTTGAGCTTAGGGGTTTAGGGCTTTCAGGCTTTAAGGGGTTTAAGGGTTCGGAGTTTAGGGTTAAGGGTTTAGGGCTTCAGGCGTTTAGGGGTTTAATTCGGTTTAATAGGGTTTAGGCTTTAGGGCTTGAGGTTTAGGGCCGAGGCTTTAGGGGTTTGGGGTGTAAGGCTTTCTTACTTGTCCAGTATCCTAGGAGTGTTTAAGTATTAAACTTGGGGGGGTGTACATAGGCAGCATATGGTTTCGGGGTGTTAGGGTTTCGCGGGTTTTTGGAGCCTTTTGTCGGGGTAATGTAGGGCTCTGCAGTGTTGTAGGTTACACGATCTTTTGATAGGGTGTGTGGTTCCGTGGAGTCATAGCTCTTTTTGGCTTGCTTTGGGTGTTGATGCCTTCAGTTTGGGGTCAAGGGCTTCCAGGGATTCTAGAAGGGGCCGAGGCGTTCAGGACTTGTGTGCAGTTTGTAATCAGCGGTCTCCGGGGTTTGATTGGGTTCTGTCGGGTTCTATATGGTCTTACAAGGTCACAACTCATAAGGTGTTCCGTTTGCTCTTTGGAGGCTTAGGATTTAGGATTTCGGGTTTAGGACCCACAAGTAAGGCGTGTAGCGTTTCAGGATTCCGGTGCACGAGGGTTCAGGGATTTAGGGTGTAAGATCCAGGATATACGGGTCTAGGTACTCCGGACTTCGGGTTGCCGGTCATCTGGGGTGTATAGTTGAGGCGCCTTAAAGATTAGAAGAAGGTTTTGGTGTGGGCTACAACCTGAATATACGGAGAATCATTTTTGGGGCATACTACTACTGAGGATTCAGATCTCTATCTTCGGCGTTTCGACACGACTGCCAAGCGGCCGTTGTTGTTGCCACTTCGGTCAGCATGCTCGAAAAAGCGCCGCAGCCTAAGCTGCTTTCAGGCTCAAGAGAGAAGCCCTAAACCCTCAACTCTCACTGAAAACCATAATTCTTGGACCCTAAAAATTGAACCTAAACCCGAAACCTCAAACCTGAACCCTAAACCTTGCACCCGAAACCTGATAGTCGAACTCGTAACGTCGTAGCTTCGGCCAAACTCGAGCCCGAAGAACTTGGAAGAAGAAGGATGATAAGAAGATGAAGAAGAACAATGCTGCAATCGCAGCCAGAACAATTAGGGCTTAGGGTTTAGGGTTAAGGGCTTAGGGCCTGCTGTCGTCAGTCCTGTAGCACTGCGCATCATGCGGGTAGCAATGTTACACTGCCCCGCCCAATGCCACATCCCAAATCCGATTCCCGGTCCGGAAATACCCGAAAACCCGATACACCCAAAGCCCTCATAAATTTTAGCCCAACCCTAAACCCTAAACCCCTAAACCTAAACCCTTAACC
The DNA here is from genome assembly GCA_965227335.1 of Phycisphaerales bacterium. Classification (GTDB taxonomy): domain Bacteria; phylum Planctomycetota; class Phycisphaerae; order Phycisphaerales; family SM1A02; genus CBDDFV01. Next base: position 22,564 of record CBDDFV010000006.1, on the reverse strand, counting down.
CCAAAAACCCTAAAACCTGAAACCCTAAACCCTAAACGCAACAAACCCCAAAACTTCAGGCAGGGAATCCTAGACTCCTAGAGCTTCGAACCGAAGCGATTTAGGGTTTTAGGGTTTTAGTGTCTAGGGTTTAGCGTGCAGGGTTTAGGATTTAGGGTTTAGGGTTTAAGGCTTTTGTTTCGTGTGCCGTGGACTTTCGGCTGGCGAGCGTCCTGGCAGGATTAGGATTTGGCGTTTGGGGTTTTGGCTAAGAGCCCGGCAAAACCGCCACACCCGCGCCCTCCTCGTCCCGGCCCAAACGAAGGATGTCGCGGCAGATAGCCTTGGCTAAGGCGGCCAATGAAGCCAGGCTCACGGTTTAGGATTTTGAGTTGTTTGTTCACGCTTCTTTTCCTGGTTTAGGGTTTCCACAATCCAGCGCTCTCAAACCTTACACTCTAAGTGCCAACCGTGAAGTCTACAGCAAGGCTGCATGGGTCCTATGTAGATTCTACCACAACCGAGTCTCTGCCTGCAACAAAAAAGGGCAACAACAACGATAACGAAAGCAACTGCCATGACAAATGACCATTACCAATATTGACAATGACAGCAGCCAGTAGAAGCATCTATAGTCATACTAGCAAAGGCCTACAGATGGTCTTACTTTCTCTGCCCCGCCACTCCCGCACCCCAATCCTCCAAGTAGACCGTAAATAAAAGCCTAAATGCTAAACCCTGAACCCTAAACCCTAAACCCTATGCTGCCCAGACACATCCAAGAGCTTCGGAACGAACCTGGTCTTCTGACCGAACAGACTTCCCCAAGGGGTTCAATACGGGCTTCGAAAGGTGTCTAGAACATGGGAGCAATGAGAGCCTTAATACTTTCAATAGGTTTAACTGGTGCTATAATTGGCTGTAATATACCGTCTCTTATTGAAACGCCGTAGAAATGGATGTCAGCTTTTCTCGGCCAGAATTTGAGGCAAGATTCACAACTGCACGCCAGATTTAAACCTCGTTCGACACCAAACCCCTGATCTATGTTGCGATGGCCAGGGGCCTTCAGACGACAACAACAGCGAAGGCAGGGACAATGCTCACAGCAATGCCGTTGTTGTTGATATCGATCATCGTCACCGCACCGCTACCAACTCCAGGCAGTGATATGAACAGTGCTACCCCGAAACCCTGAACTCTAAACCCTCCCTAGAACCCTGAACCCTGGGCATCGACCAACATGAGCACCTCTGGACATGAGTCACGATGAAAGCTGTTCCGAAGTGCTCTCACTCAGAACCCCTCGTGTGCTGAACGGCAAGCTGCAGACTGCGCGCGGCACCTAGGAACTTCCCACGTCGATGCACTATGTTGGGCTGAGGACACTTTGACTTGATATGATCGCAACATCCGATCCTCTCATGCCTCCAAGAAACGCCGTCTCTGGCGTAGTGGGCGTTGGGTGCGTGAGCGCGAAGTGCAGTGACAAGGTTGCCAAGAAGGTCTCCACGCGCACATTACCGCCTCAAGCAGCCCCAAGCCGTAAATCGTACACTGCAGTCTACAATCTGAGCAATAGCGACAGCGATAACTCTATGTACTAGCAAAAACAGCAACAATGTTAAGGCCAACAGTCGCAGCAACTAAAGTAGTTTGTAGTCTCGTAGACGCCCTAACCCCCAACCTGCAACCCTGCGGCTCTTGGCGTCTACAGGTCTTAAGTCGCTTGTCCTGAGTGAGAAATGTACGTGCTGTAACCGCACCAACCACAGATGCCTTAAACCCTCGGCCTAGACCGCAACAAGGGCGGAATCTTCGACCCGGCTCCTTCGGGTGCGTCTCCGAAGCTCAGAATTTGAATGAGAAATCGACGTCAAGAGACTCCAGACAACGGATTCTTCAACGCAGAGCGCCTTACTCAAAAGGCTGGTCTGAACAGGCGGGCTCTACATGGACCAATTCCGTTGAGCAAAGGCAGTTTTGAAATAGAGTTCTCCCAAAAACCCAAACCCTAAACCCTAAACCCAAACCGCATATCTGGTGGCCCATGGGGTACCTTGGAGGCACCCGGCAATACCCTAAAAGTCTCAACTCCAAACCCCGCCCTGAAGCGCTGAACCTTCGATTCAACTTCAAGACTCCGTATTGAAGCCCTTTAGGGCTTAGGGTTTAGGGCTTAGTTTAGGGCCTTATGCGGCCTCTTCTAAAAGCATTCTCGAGAGACCTGGAAATCAAGCAATAAACAAGAACAGAGAACTCCAAAGACCCTGTATCGAAACCCCCTTCAACCCTAAAGAGCCCTAAGAAACCGTAAGAACCCTAATCCCAAAGGCCTGTAAGGCTCTGTGGGCCCCCTTTGGACCAGGCCTTGGTCTGCGGTGGTCCGGTAGAGTGCCTTGGCCTGAGAGGGAAGCAGCACCTGCCAGGACCCTCCTTGTACCCTAGGGTTTAGGGTTTAGGGCTCCTTGTACCCCCAAGTATAGTCCCAAATAATGGGTACTTGGGGTCTGATAGAGCGTAGATGGAGGGTCTAGGTGAAGAAAGAGAGACTAGGGGGTGGGCTCTAGTGGGCTTTTAGGGTTTAGGGTTAGGGGATATGGAGCTTATGGAGTGGACTCTGGGAAAGTTTTGGGGTTTGGCTTTTTTTTGGCCGGTTTAGGGTTTAGGGGTTTAGGGTTTGGGTGGCTTTAGGGCGTTTAGGGTTTGGGGTTGTTGGGCTTATTGGAGGGTTTTAGGATTTGGCCGTTTAAGGTTGAAGTAGTCCATTCTGGGCATATCGTCTAGGATTTAGTGTATTCGGTGTTGGGTTTAGAGTTTACAACTTGAATTTTTGGGGGCCCGAGACCCGGGTTCTACAAGCGTTCAAGATGGTATCCGGGTAAAGGGGACATCCTTCTTGTTGGGGATTGAGAGCTCAAGGTGTCGAGTTACAGACTTTCGGCTTCTGCCGGTTGAGGCTGCGAGGTCCAGCATTGGAGTATGGGGGGGGGGATTCGGGTTCAGGGCTGGAGGGGCAACAGACCAAAGGATTCAAGGGTTCAGGATTTAGGGTTTCGGGCTTTGGGGCTCTTGGCTTGAACTTTGGGTGCTCACCACCCCGACTTGCGGCTGCTCGGTTTCATCTCCACAGAACACCTGCGAAACGCCATGGGAGCACGGGAATCAAACAAAGCCGCACAAGGCGCTCATGGTGCACAAAAGCCCTACACCCGACCCTGAATCCCAGAAGGTCCTAAACCCCTGCCCTAAGACCCCACAGAAGCCCTGAACCCTAGAACCCTGCAACCTCCAGAACCTACAAAGAACTCGTATAGAGCCTTGAAAGAACCCTTCTTAATACCTTACGGACGCCTGCACCCTGCCCTTAACCCTAAACCCTAAACCCACATTAGGTCTGCTGCACCTTCCCGAAGCGCGCCAGTGCACCGGCAAACTCATCCACAGAGACAACGCCGTCTCCGTTCCTTCGCTGGGTTTAGGGTTTAGGGTTTTGGGTGGCAACAACCGTGCACCTTGTAATGGCAGCTTAATCTAAGGCATGCTAATGTAGTCTCCTCGTTATGGTAGCTTCAATCTGGCGCAGGAAAGGAAACCCAGTTCTTGCGGCCTGGGGGTTTGGCTTCCGTGAGTTGCCGGCGGCAGACGAAGACTACAGCCCCTTAACCACAACAATTCTACACCCCAAGTCTAAACCCATCCAAACCCTGAACACGTATGGAAGCCTTGTAGAGCCCCAAACCGCAAAGCCTAAACCCTACACCCCAGCCTACACCCCAAAACCACAAAATCCTGAAACCCAAGCCCAAACCCAAAAAAAGACCAAAATCCGTAAATCCTACCCCCCGAAACCCCAAAAACCCTTCAAACCCCTAGAAACCTAGAAACCCTAAAAACCCTTAAAACCCTAAAAACCCTTCAAAAAACCCTTAACAAAACACCCTTAACAACACTAAAACACCCTGAAATCCTTTTAGCCAAGCCGCAGGTCCAGCAGGGCCAAGGTCTCTCGCAGCGGGCGGTCGGCGAGGAGCAAGCCTTCGAAAGGCTCAGGGCTCTAGGGTTCAGGGTCTAGGGCTTTTTGGCTGTAGGGTTTAGGGTTCAGGCCTTTAGGGTTTAGGGTTTAGGCCTTTAGGGTTTAGGGTTCAGGCCTTTAGGGTTTAGGGTTCAAGCCTTTAGCGTTAGGGTTCAGGGTCCAGGGTTTAGGCTGTAGGGTTCCGGGTTTAGGCTTTAGGGTTTGGGGTTTAGGCCTTTAGGCTGTAGGGGTTAGGGGTTTTTGTGTTTCGGAGTTCAGAGTTCGGGCACTGAGGTACGAAGCAGGGTTTAGAATGGCAGTCTTGCTGACTAGGGTTTCGATGGCCATGTCAGGGTGTCGGTTCAAAACAGGGGAGAATGACAAGAGCTGTTCGCCACGGCTTTACCAAGGGCTTTATGAGGGAGTTTCCAAAAATTAGGGGGTACCTTACCTTGGGGTCCTTATAGCAAGGATTCTGCTATTCAGGGTACTATATTAGGGTCCCCTATTCTCGGAAACCTGCGTGTGGATTTGGGGCTTCGGATGTACGGTTCCGAGTTTAAGGGCTCAGGGCCTCGGATGCAGCGTCTCGGGTGGCCGAAGTCTTGGGTTCCGGACAGCGACAGCTCCCATGGTTCTGACATGGAAACAGGGATCCGTAATGGATCAACCCTACACCCTAAACCCCAAACCCCTAAACCCCTAAACCCCTAAACCCCTCAACCCAACATTCATGAAGCCCTCTGAAACCCTTTTGTGATCCTCCTCCTGCCGGCTAAAGCACCTAAAGACCCTCAAGGCAGACGACAACAGCCCTCAATGCTAAACCCTAAGCCCTTAAATCCGAAGCCCTACACCCAAAACCCTAAGCCCAAAGCCGTGAGCCCGAAGCCCGAAGCCCTACACCCAAAGCCCTCCACCCACCTGAGACACTAAACTCTAAACCCAGGGAAGCCTGCCTTCAAAGAGTTGGGAGGCCAAACGCCGGTGGAAGGAAGCGTGGAGGCCTCTGCGGAGAACGGAGCTAAGTTGAAGTTCTTCGGCTTTCGGGCTCAGCGCTTTGAGGCTAAAGCTTCAGGTTCAGAGGTTATGATTCAGCCGACATTCCGGAGTCAGGGTCTTTCGAGGGCTTCAGCTTGAAAAAAAAAACGTACATCATGTTGTGGCCTTGTCGGTGCCTGATATGATTAACGTCTTCGTTATCGTGGTCGTGCTTATTGCTCACAGCTATTTCTGCTTTCAGAAAGTTTCGTGCTTAGGGTTGAGGAGCTTGAGCTGCTGGAGGCTGCGCCTGATTCTCTTAAACCGCAACCGTTCTGGCGGTGTGATTGCTGTTCAGGCTCAAGGTTTACCGTTACTCAAGCCTGAACCGCAAGATATCTCCAGGAGTTCGAAAGCAAAGCGCAAGGAAGATCAGTGGCACCAGATGCTCGGGGTTCAGCTTTCACATTTAGGGTCCAGGGCTTGGAGAGTTTATGGTTGTTCCGGGTTTAGGGCTTAGGGTTTAGGGGCCAGGGTTTACCCGCTCTGCGCGTCTCTAGAGTCTGCACGAGGGCGGGTGCCTTTTCTTGAGGAATGAGGGCGCACCGATCTATCGCGGGCTTGCGCCAACATGTAGTCAAAGCCCCACATACTCGAACTCTTCTGCAGAAGGGCCCAGGCTCTAACTCCTCGACCTTGAACCCTAAACCCTGAACCCTAAAACCCTAAACCCCCAACCCTAAACCCCAAACCCCAAACCCTGAACCCTAAACCCTAAACCCTGGAACCCGAAACCTCATCCCAAACGCCAAGTCCTAAAGCTCAATCCCACAAAGCCCTACAGCTGGAAGATCTAGTCTGGAGCTACCTCCTCAACCGACCAAACCTACCCGTAAACCTACCCATTAGGGTTTAGGGTTTAGGATAAACCTACCCATAAACCTACCCTTTCTTGTCGAGTCCTGAGAAAAAGTCCTTCTCTAAGTCCTTGACTAGGGCTTACAGGCTCTAGTGCTAGGCTTGTAGCAGTCAGCGGGTTAGGCTTTCAGGCGGTAGCCGTCCAAAGGCTTTCAGGGGGTCAGATGTTGGGGTACTCGACCTTGGCAGGAACCGGTTGGGGATTGGGGTTCAAACTGTTGCAGAATCACCCCGCTGTCCAGCCTTGCTTGTGCCTGAAGCGCACCTGAACGGAAGTGGCTTTGAACCATGTGTCATAGCTTTGGGAAGTTCTGATGCCGCGGGGTCTCGAGTCTTGTAAGCTTCCGGGTGTTGCCCGAGCCCCTGAAGGCGAAGGTCAGCCCACTTATGCCTCAAATGAGAAGGGGAGCGAAGTTGCGGACTTCACCCCGGCGGTCCTTGCTAGAAAGTCTTTCAATTACAAGTTCAGGGTGTAGAGTTCGGACATGCTACACCCGGCCACTATACCCTTCCTTCATCGAAGAGCGCACCTGGTATCTCGTCAGGAAGAGCATATAGTTCACATGGCCACTGTTCATGGGTACGAAGCGAGGCTCGTCCAGCAGATCCTGCACGCTTCCGGATCTATGGGCAGCCAGGTATAGGCGGTGTAGATACTTTAGTTAAGCATTAGTTCAAGAACGACGCCAAAAATCTTCGATGTACGACGGAGGACGCCTGACAAATGTAAACCACTGGAAGCTGCAAACGTAATATTTCAAGGGAATAATTCGGATAGGGACCTAGGGGGCATAGCATGTACTTCATTATGATAGAGTCCAAAGCCCCAAACCCTCCTAGAACCCTTCATGGAACGCTTAAAAGGACCCCTCCAAGCTCCTTAAACAGAACCCTTAAGTTGAGGAACCCCAAAAGAACAGTATTGGTACTTCTCAAGGCTTCTGTATTTCCTGCGTCAACTGTCTTGCTATGGGCAATTGCGCGCGCGCGTGTGTGTGTGTGCGTGTGCGTGTGCGTGTGCGTGTGCGTGTGCGTGTGCGTGTGCGTGTGTGTGTGCGTGTGCGTGTGCGTGTGCGTGTGCGTGTGCGTGTGCGTGTGCGTGTGCGTGTGCGTGTGCGTGTGCGTGTGCGTATGTGTGCGTGTGCGTATATGTGCGTGTGCGTATATGTGCGTGTGCGTATATGTGCGTGTGCGTATATGTGCGTGTGCGTATATGTGCGTGTGCGTATATGTGCGTGTGCGTATATGTGCGTGTGCGTATATGTGCGTGTGCGTATATGTGCGTGTGCGTATATGTGCGTGTGCGTATATGTGCGTGTGCGTATATGTGCGTGTGCGTATATGTGCGTGTGCGTATATGTGCGTGTGCGTATATGTGCGTGTGCGTATATGTGCGTGTGCGTATATGTGCGTGTGCGTATATGTGCGTGTGCGTGTGCGTGTGCGTGTGCGTGTGCGTGTGCGTGTGCGTGTGCGTGTGCGTGTGCGTGTGGGTGTGGGTGTGGGTGTGGGTGTGGGTGTGGGTGTGGGTGTGAGTGTGGGTGTGGGTGTGGGTGTGGGTGTGGGTGTGGGTGTGGGTGTGGGTGTGGGTGTGGGTGTGGGTGTGGGTGTGGGTGTGGGTGTGGGTGTGGGTGTGGGTGTGGGTGTGGGTGTGGGTGTGGGTGTGGGTGTGGGTGTGGGTGTGGGTGTGGGTGTGGGTGTGGGTGTGGGTGTGGGTGTCCTCCCAGGGAATCTGTGGCAGGACTCGCCGGCAGCAGTTCAGCCAGACATCCACCAGCAGGAACCAGTCCTATACCAGGCAGCAGCATGGAGAACTGCGCATGAATGTTGTCTGGCACTATATGTAAACAGACGATGACTAGGATACCTGACAAGCATAACAACCCTTCTTACCACCAGTACTGCCATGTCTGCACTGTGAGGGGGCGTCAAACCTACTGACAGGAGATGCATGTCAGCAACGTTCTAGAAGCCATCACGCACAACGGGTCAGGCACGCTGGTAGCAGCCTGGGTCACAGACTGGGGGCACTATAGAGGGCTTGAATGATAAAGGCTGCGTTTCGGTGTATAATCTAGTATACTTATATAGGGACCGAACAACGATACTACTACTACTACTCCTCCTCCTCCTCCTCCTCCTCCTCCTGCTGCTGCTGCTGCTGCTGCTGCTGCTGCTGCTACTACTACTACTACTACTACTACTACTACTACTACTACTACTACTACGACTACGACTACGACTACGACTACTACTACTACTACTACTACTACTACTACTACTACGACTACTGCTGCTGCTTCTACTACTACTGCAACCACCACCATCACTACCACCACGACTATTTCTACTAAGTATGCATGCCCTCTGAACTAGGAGGCTGCATCTGAGCTCCAAATCCCTAAACCTTAGATCCACCTTGCCCGCTAGAAATATCCCCTAGCCCCAAAGCTAAAGCGCCAGATCCTAAACCCTAAAGCCGTAAGCCCTAAACCCTTAGCCCTCAACCCGGTAAAGCCCCTAAGGCCAAAATCCCGCCTTCTGCTTGTCCATGGCAACAAACTCCGCCAGAAGGTCGTGCTTGTGCTCGACGATAGCCTCCATGAGGCTGCCTCAGAGCTCTTTAGGGTTTAGGGTTTAGGGTTTAGGGTGGGCTTCGTCGTAAGCGGTGAAAAGCGAGGCTCTAGAAGGGCCTCAGGGTTGCAGGTGTAGGGCTTTAACGCTATAAGGTTTGGGCTGCATTAGGGCTCCAGGTTTTTTGGGAGAATGCTTCAGGCTTGAAAGCTTTAGGACTCAAGACCAGTCTAGGATGGTTTAGGGTTTATCAGCCTCAAGGTTCAAAGCTTAAGGCGAGGGTCGAGGCTCTTCGCATTAATGCTTCATGCAGAGCCTTGCGCCTTGGAAGCACGCTAACTTCAGAACCCCACATCCTCAAGCACAAAACTGCGATCTCAACCTTCCTCTCCCGAATCCTTAGCCCAAAGCCTTCAAGGATACAACTCCAACAAACGAAGCCTAAACCCTAAACCCCTTGACACAAAACCCAAAGCCCTAAAATAGGCTGACGGTGCGAAAAATTAAACCTTCACCATAACGCCACATGCACATCCTCCCAGATCCAAGGGCTTGGGTTTTGGGCGTTTTAGGGCTTAGAGTTTAGGGTTTAGGGCTTAAGGTTTTCATCCTTTCAGATCCAAGGCCACATACTGTACCTGCCAAAACAAGGCGCCCGTCGCCTCCCCGACATCAAAGAATTATGCTCTCCTAGCCCAAGCCTAGCGCTCAAAAAAAAAAAAAAAAACTGTTTGAAGCCCAAACCCTAGATAAAACCCTAAACTCCAAACAAAACCCCAAACAACCCGCCAACCCCACAGCAGTGCAGGGAAGGATCGTTCGAGAGCGCCCTCGAACCTTGACGCTGAAGCTATGCCACACAGGGGCATTTTGGGGTTTAGGGTTTCGGGGTTTAGGGTTTAGGGTTTCGGGTTTGGGGCTTGGGGTTTAGGGGCATTTTGGGTAGTTCTCCAAATTACGGCCCCTCTTCAGGTCCCCAAAAATAGTACGGCACCCTTGTAAACAGAACCCTAAAAGGGACCCTAATATAGAGAACTACCAGTTTGTTGATTGACAGGTCGGTTCGAAAAAGGCGGATGTAGGAAAGGAGATCATGAAACTCTTGATTCCTGGGGTGCCTGATGCGATCCTTTTTTCGTTCGGATTTTGTTGATAAAGTTGCTGCGGAATCCCAAAAGTAGACCCTCAATCATAGGATCCACATCTTGGAGACCTCACAATAAGGTGCCCAAGGCAGACGAAGTTTGTCTGTAACGGTTTGGGGCCAGAAGACTGATCCTGAACGTTGCACAAGGAACCTAAATACGGGTTTCGGATTTAGGGTTCTTACTGCAGACCCTTCCCCCGAAGTGCTGCATCACGGGGCGGTGGCCAAAACGCTACACCCTGAGCCCCAATCCCAAAAGCCAAAACCCCAAACCCAAATAAACCCAAAACCCTAAACCCTAAACCCAACACCCCAAAACCCTAAACCCCAATAAACCCTAAACCCGAACAAACCCTGAACGCTAAACCCTGAACCCTAGAGCTCCCTTCGGACCCAGGCTTTAAAAGAAAAGAAGAGACTAGACTAGTAGTTACGCAGATTCGAACAGCAATGATGATGATGATGATGATGATCATAAAAAGAATCTTAATAGCAACAACAATAAACAAATATATATATATATATATACACATAGATAGATAGATAGATAGACAGATAGATAGATAGATAGTTAGTTAGATAGATAGATAGATAGATAGATAAATAGATAGATAGATAGATAGATAATTATACAATAATAAGTTAAGGCTATTGTAGTAGATATTCAAAAATACCGACCTAAGGAGATCCCTCTGTGCAGGCTTCGATAAACCCTAAACCCTAAACCCTCTCTTGGCCAGAGGACAAAGACAGCTCTGCAGGATCGGGCGGCGGTGGCTCCTGGACGAGGGCTCGCCGGCCACTGGAGGTTTGTAGAAGGGTTCTAAGACGGATCCATCAGGGTTCTGAAAGGGATTTAAGATACCCTAAACTCTGAACCCTGAACCCTAAAACCTAAACCCTACTTGAGGGTCCGCAACAGATCCATAAGGGAATTGAAGTTTGCGGTGCAGGACTCAGGGCTCGGAGTCTGAGGGTTGCTACGAGGGTCCCTCTGAGGGTTCTTCAAAGAGGTCTTTCAGGGTTCCTTTGAGCGGTCTGGGGGTTGAGGTTGTCTTGGATTTTCGGCGTTAGGGTTCAAGGTCGTAGGGTTCAGGGTTTTGGGTTTAGGGACGTGAGGTGCAGGGTAGTGGGGTTCTGGGGTTCTCTGGGGCAGGCTTTGAACTGTGGGAAGTAACGGTCAGGACTTGGGTCCTCTGGCTTCAGCCATTGAGGCTTTACAGTGTCAGGCCAAAAGCCCTGAATCCAGAGGCTCTTGAGATTATCATGAGGGCCCGTTCGGGACCCATAAGAGCCCCAAAACCCGGAACCGTAGACAGCCGTAAACACCGCTCATGAAGCTCCTTGAACCCACACTTCCTTGAAACCCTAAACCCTAAACCCTAAAACCCCTAAACCCTAAAACCGTTAAACCCTGTAACCCTAAAGCCCTAAACCCTAGACCCTAAAACCCTAAACCCTAAACTTCGGGAAGGAGCCGGCGAGGGTTCGGCGTGTGGCGCCAGCAGGGAGCGCTCCGCCTATATAGTGCGGTAACATTTAGGGCTTTTTGGTTTTGGATGTACGGCTGCTTGGTTTAGGATTTAAGGCATTTCCCGTTTAGGATTTAAGGCTTGTTGGTTCAAGGCTGTTTCTCCGTTGGTAATTTTACCAGTTCGGTTGGCCTTTCAAGAGTGTGGAACAAAATATTGCCCTGCGGGAGTCTGGTGCAGCTGTAAGTGGGGTGGTTAGTTTCTCCAGGTTTCTATATGCGCATATTACAGGGAGCCTAAATCTATCGGAAGCATACTGGAAGATACCCCAACACCCTCTTCGAAGTATGTGAGGCTCCTATTCTTCATATTACGGTTCCACTGCTTTTGGGTGGTTCTACTAGCTGAAAGGCTTCATCAAAGGTGTTGCTTCTACACACGTCAAAGCGACCTCGTAGGACTTCATGGGGGGATTAGGGTTTAGGGTTCAGGGTTTAGGGTTTAGGGTGTCGAAGATGCGGTCTCTGTCATTGTGTCGGTGTGTGAAGGGTCTGAGTCTGAGCTTCGTGGTCGAAAAAGTTTCGTTTCGCCCTTACTGGGGCATATTGGCATATAGCTACTACATGATAATGAAGGTGCACAGCTTTCGCTCGACAGGGGCCTAAACTCTAAACCCCAAAATGCTGTTCTCGTTCAGTTCAAGGCGACAGCTTCATACTCTAAAACTGGAAGCCAACAACCCTCCAAACAAGAGGGGAAGCCATGACGGAAAACAAGTTGTGCTCTACTCTCCCATCAATCAACACCCAGAGGATCAGGCTTGGATTTTGGGTTTAGGGATTAAGGGTTTACGGGTTGAAGTGTTCAGGGGTTTGCCGGTTTAGGGTCGCGGACAATTCCATCACATAGTGCCAAACACGAAGCCAACCCTCTCAACAAACCTGAAACCCTCCCCAACCTTAAAGCCGGAAGAAGACTGCAAATCCTGAAAGCCGCATTCAGAAGCCGGCAACCCTTCTATAGAAGCCCAAACCCATAGAATTAGTAACATTAGTTCCCCGGAACCTGCCAACCGTAGTGCTCCGTGAGGTGAAAGTTCCCACCTCCGGCATTGAAGGTCTACTTTCGATGTTGGGCTTCTGGGTTTAGGACAACCCTAAACCCTAAACCCTAAGCCTTAGGATTGTCGCATGGGGTTCGTTGGGCCATCTGTTCCAACGTCGTTTACTGGTGTTTTAAAGCTTGAAGCGGTTTCTTCTCGCTTGAGCAGGGCTGTACGGGCGCACTGTACCCGGAACATGACAGTTAGGGCAGGGTTTAGGGTTTAGGGTTTGGGGTTTAGGGGTGAATTAGCTGGGAGAGCCTACACCGTTCGGCCGTCTGAACCTTGGCTCCAGGAACTGCCCTAGGAAGCCTTGTACTACGCCGTGAGAACTCAGCATGGCGCTGCTTTCTAGCAAGTTTAGGGTTTAGGCTTTAGGGCCTTAGGGTCTAAGAGCTGGTTCCAAGCCTTGCAGGTTCGAGAGTTGAGAGCTTGGCAAGTATTGTAGACGGTTTGAGATCCCTCGCCTTGCTCGTCTGGTGGTAAAGGCTCGGCGTGCCGAAACAACAAACTCCAAACAGGTTCCCCGAAACCGTAACCAGTCAATGCAGGAATGTAGGGGACGTGCGACCTGGAATAGGTATGCTACAGTGTACACCAAATGAAGAACCCGGAAGGAAATAAAAGGGCCATTATTCCGGCCCTGACATTGTCCCTAATCTGGTCTTGACGTTTTGACTGATGTAAGACTCCCGATTTCGAAGACCCCGCCTGGGGTTTGGCATTTAGCTATTTAAGATTTAAAACCCCAGCGCCCTAAACTCGACGGCCGACTGTACGTAAGGCTGAGGGCTTTGGCTGTAAGCCGTCCAGTTTAGGCATCCCGGGCCGAGGTTCGCCCCTGCGGCCGCCTCCTTGTCGAAACCGGCACCCCCCCCCCCGAAAGAAGGAAGTATCAAAACAGACGTCTCTTAGGGTCTAGGGCTTAGGGGTTTTTCACCTCTGAAGGGGACACCTTCAAACTTGAGCTTCGAGCTAGGGTTCAGGGTTTGGGGTTTACTTCCCTGTTCCTGCAACGAGACAAAAATCGAAAAACTACTTCCGGTCAACCCCAATCCAGAGCCCCTGCTTCGCCTTGAAAGATCATCCGGGATGCTTGGTTGCCGTCAAGGCAACCTTGGCAAAAAGACTTTCGATCTTGGAGAAAGTCTCAGCAACTAAACCCGAAACCCTAAACCCTAAACCCTGAACCCTGAACGCCCAGAGTCTGTGCCCTGAACCCTAAACTCCCAGCCCGCCCGGATCTGTTTAAAATTCAGTGGCCGCAATAGTCGCTGGCAGAGAAGACGGTCAAACACCAGCCTTTCTGCGATGCTCCTGCCAGTGCCACAGCTCGGGGAGTAGGGATCCATAGCATGGAATACGACGGTTTAGACGGGGCCTATCGGGATTGCAGAGGGGTTCCATAAGGCCTGAAGACGTTAGGCCGTGAACCCTGGCCATAAACCTCAAGTCACCCCAACTCCCACTGCCGGGGCCTCAACAATTTCAAGCGGGTGTCGGGTGATTTACAGCCCTTTGTAAAGGCAACACAAAGGGATATGAATATCAGCTATCTTACACCCCAAACCCCCTCAACCAGCTTCCCGGATGAACGTTTTCAAGAATACGGACACCCTAAGCAATGATAGGATCCTGGCTGCCAAATTAAAACACCCCCCAATCGCCTTAAAACCCAAACCCTCCAAACCCGATACCCCATAGCCCTAAAACCCCAAAACTATAAGCCCGAGCCCTGTTGGACCCAGAAAATTTAAAAATGCCACTAGAATCCCATGCCCGAAACCAAAACTTTAATACTAAACCGTCAGAAACGCCTGAAACCTTTCTGGCTGCAAGCTTCTTAATCCCTTATCCTAGAACCCTTCTCGACCCCCAAAAAAACCCCACACTAAACCCCTAAACCCTAAACCCTAAACCCTAAACCCTAAACCCTAAACCCAGAACCCTAAACCCTAAACCCTAAACCCAGAACCCTAAACCCTAAACCCAGAACCCTAAACCCTAAACCCCCAGAACCCTGAACCCTGCGGCCCTGCAGGCGCTCCGAGTGCGGAAGGCAGCTGCGAGTCCGCTGAATCTTTGTCAGCGCGTAGGATGGGGTGCCACCTCTTTGGGGCTGCTGGGCCATTTTTCCGGGGGCTCTTTCAAGGGTGCTGCAAGAGGTTCTATATGGGGTCTAGATTATGAAGCTTGCTATAAGAGCTCTCGGGTTCCATGATATGGGCTCTTTGCATTAAAACAGGGTTTTGTGGTATACTATAACATGCTGATATAAAAGGGTTTTGGCCTCTCCGTGGGGGCAGGCCCGGCAGGGGCAGAGCAGCAGGGGGGGGAGGGTTCTGGAGAGGTGGGGGCGCATTGGTCGGCCTTTTGCGATCGGCTTAAGCGCCGCCCGTGCGCAGTGGAGGGGCGTGGCTTATGACTTGAGTTTAGGGTTTGGGGTTTCCGGTTTGGGGTTTGGGGTTTAGGGTTCAGGTTGAGGGTGTATGGTGTGGGGTTGGGGTTTAGGGTATAGCGCCATAGACACCATAAAACCCATACAGAACTCATCTCAAACTCTGATAAAGCCCCGACAAAAAACACAGGCAATATACTACAGAAAACCTTCATAAAGCCTACAGCCTTATGAAGCTTGTATAAGAACTAAATCCATGCGCCCCAACAAAAACCGTCATCCAAAGATACGTAACCCAAAGAACCCTAGGAAAGAAAGCCCCTTCGGAGGTCTTTAGGGTTTAGAGTTTAGTGTTTAGGGTTTAAGGGTTTAGGGTTTGGGGTTTGGGGTTTAGGGTAAAGCCAAAAACCCTTCGGATGAACGCTGCCGAGGCCACCATTCGTAGCCGCGGCCCTTGAATTCGGCCTTGCCTCAGCTCACGTAGGGTTATTTGGCTTTACCCTAAACCCCAAACCCTAAACCCTAAATCCTAAACCCTAAATTCCAAACCCTAAACTCTAAACCCTAAACCCTAAACGGTGTTGGTTGGGGTTTTGGGGCTTGAGCGTTCGGGCTTCAGGGCTGCAGGACTTCAGGGTTTTTAAGGCCTGTGTGCTTTGGGGCTTTAGGGCTTTTTCGGGCTTTTCGGGCTTTACTGTGGGGCTGTCGGATTTTTATGGCTCGGGATCAAACTTCAGGGCTTGGTGCTGTGGCGCGGAGTGGCAGATTATGCGACACTCTGAATCCTTTACGCCCCGGAAACCCTGACATGAATGGGAATTCCAGAACTGCGGCCTGAACCTCTTCTATGCCGACACCCTCATCCCTAAACCCGAGACCCGAGGCACGGAGCGCTTTTCTATGCCTACATGCTAAGAGGCCCCCCAATACTAGACCTACACCCTGAAGCATAAGCCCTGAATCCTGAACCCTACCCTTAAACCCAACACGAAACCCCAAGCTCCCTGCACCTGAACCTCAAACGTCAACCCTGAACTCGAAATCCCGGCTTTGTTGCAATCGTAGCATACCATGCCGGTCCTGAACTTGCAGCCCTGGGCACGGCCCGGAAGCTCGTGCGAGCGGACTAGAAGGCGAAGTCCTGCAGGGCTTAGGCTTCAGGGGATTTCTGGGTGATGCAGGGGCTTTGTACTTAGAATAGGTTTTGAGGATGGAACGTTGGACTGATGGGGCGCCATGATTATAAAATCAGCCCTCTTATCAACCTTGAACTCCGAGGGTGGTGCCTTGGACCGATGGGGTGCCCCTCCAACCAACAAAGCCCCTGATATTGAAATTAGAACATGTATCAACGTTGAACTCGAGCACGGAGCCTGGCGCCCTGCACATTAAGACTCATCATCCTTGAACTCAGAGGGTGGTGCCTTGGACTGATGGGGCGCCCCTGATTCTACAACCGGAGAACTCGAGTGTATCCGATCGCAGAGCTTGCTCTCGGCCGCGCTCGGCGGCGCTCGGCCGCTCCGCTGCGCGGATTTTCGTACGACCGCGCCACGGCCACGATCGTATTTTTTGACCCTCTTATCCAGCCGCTAGAAGTTCTAACCTCTGGAATGACAGGCCTGCCAGTCGGAACCAGCAAAAAATCTCTGATACAGGGCTTAGGATTCCGGGTTTAGGGCTTAGGGAATAAACCTCCCTGAAGTCCCTGAACCCCAAACCCTAAACCCTGAACCCTAAGCCCTAAACCCTAACCCCTAAACTCTAAACACAGCAGCAGACCTGCGCCGTGAAGGAAGCGCTGGGTTATGTCCTCGGCTGGCTTGCGGTAGGGTTTCGGGCTTAGGGTTTGAGGGTGTAGGGTTTAGGGTTTCAGGGTTTAAAGTTTAGGGTTCAGGGTTTTAGGTTTTAGGTTTAGGGTTTAGGGTTTAGGGTTTGGGGTCCCTGCTTGCTGGTCCTTAAGGAAAGCGATCCTGCTATTCAGGAAGGACGTAGGGTTTCGGATGAATTGGGCCTAGCGTACAGATCTTTGGTTTTGGGGTTCAGTGTATAGACTGTGGGATTTCGGGTGCAGCATCTAGGGCTTGAGGGTTCTATCTGGGTAGTTCTCTAAATTTAAAGTCCCTGCTTAGATCCCCAACATAGTACACTTATTAAACGGGCCCTTAAAAGGAACCCTAATTTAGAGACCTACCCCATCTAAAGAGCCGTCGAGGCCTCGACCCGACAGAACCGCGAAGCCAAAACTGCAGACGCTTACCGCCCTCAGAAGCCCCCTTAAAGATGGCTGGTGGGTTCCG
Source organism: Phycisphaerales bacterium (assembly GCA_965227335.1). Lineage (GTDB taxonomy): Bacteria > Planctomycetota > Phycisphaerae > Phycisphaerales > SM1A02 > CBDDFV01. The sequence continues at coordinate 5,678 of CBDDFV010000006.1, read as the reverse complement.
GTGCCCTAGACCCTCAACCCTGAACCCTAAACGGTGTAGGGTTTGGGTTCTTATGGTTTAGGGCCGGGGCAAAGGGGGCGCAGGGGTTTGAGGGGCCCGGTCCACGGCTTGGGGTTTAGGGTTTAGGGGTTAGGTCGACGGTTTGGGGTGTCGGGCTTCAAATTTAGGTGTGAAGTCAGGGTTTCATGCAAGCCCTCTATCTAACTACAGCAATTCCGAGGCCTCCGAACCCGTGGCCTGTCTGGCCTCCATAATCCCAAGAGCTTCTTCAGGACAACTTCAGCAACCCCGGCAGTAATATGAAGCTCGGGGTGTAGGGTGTGGGCCTTGGGCCGGAGATTTTAGACTTGCTGACACAAACAACATGATCCTATGACTCGAAACCCCAACATTATGCCCCTATACTAAACCCTATAAACGCTAAATTTTACACCTGATTGCAGCAAGGGCACGGGACCGAAACAAACAGCCTCGCCCCCGCGATCGCTTTGGTGAAAGCCGGGCTCCTCGTGGTTTAAAGAGATGTTGGGGCTGTAGCTTTATGTCCGTGTTGCATGTGAGACCTGGTGATGTACACAATCATGGTGTAACAGGAAGAAGCCCGCATTTAGGAAGCTAGGACGGCTAAGATAAGACAAAATCTATGCACAATCATTTGCCATGGACGGCTCCCATAGTAATCTCGTGTGTTGCCGCCTCGATGTGTTTTGGGATTCCTTATGCTTTGACTCGGCGTTCGTGTTTACTTGAATAGCCTCTGTTGCAGAACTTGGTGCCGATTTCGGGTTGCCGCAATACTGTATAAACATGCACGTACACATACGCAAATAGTAGCAACCGCAAAACTGGCTGTCGAATTGAATTCTTGTATACCTGATTACACATACACCAATATGGTCGCTTGCATTTTCGTAAGATCTGGCATGTAGGGTTTCTTAGGGAACGGCGTTTGGCCTAATATTTCTGTTATATCAGGGGGTGTAGTCCAGAGTCGTGACAGATCCAACAAGAGAACTCGATACGTCTTTGCAGGGGTCCATGCGCCTCTGGGGATTCTTTAAGTGTGCTGTCAGGGTTCTGTACAGGCTTTATCAAGGCTGCTCACAAACAAACAGCTACTGCGTGTGGACGCATGTTACTATCGTTTCCTACGAAGAAGCATAGGAATAACGAGAACTCAGCCCGTGAGGAAGCTGCACTGTTCTCTGATGCAAGCCCAAGCGCCGCGTGCGGATCTGCCCAAGTAATGTCGTAGACAATCCTCTGCTGTCCCGGGGATCAACGATTTAGGTTTAGGGTCAGTTCAGGGTGTTGCTGCTTTTCGGGTTCTGGAGTTGGGTCTGGGGTTTAGGGTTTAGGGTTTAGGGCTTAGGGTTTTTGCTTATGGTTTAGGGCTTTGGATTTGGGTTCTGGAGTTTAGGCTTTTGCTGTGCTCTGCCGTGAGATCTGCAGGCCTGGGAGCTTTTGAGTTACGGGTCGGAAAGCTGGAGGTTGGGGTTTTTGAGCCCGAAACCCTAACCATGAGAATCAGAAGGGGGCTTGGGCGACATGGGTTTAGGGGTTTTAGAGGTTTAGGGGTTTAGGAGTTTAGGGGTTTAGGGTTTAGGGTTTAGACCAGAGGGTTGACTAGCTACTGACTATTCAGACCCCGACAGGCGCAAAGATACCCTGCAACTCGAAAACACTGCAGGGACCTGATGGTGCAAATGATGGTTCAACGTGTCGGTTTAGGGTTCAGGGTTTGCGGTTTAGGGCTGAATAAGTGGTAGTTACGATAAGCGTACTTCCCGAATATGGTTTTGAGGTTTCATAAACCCCCAACCTTTTACCCTGCAAAGCCATAGAGCCAAGCCCTACAAGCCTGAAGCCCGACAGCCCCAAAAAACCCAAAAACATCTAAGTATGGCACCCTTATAAAAAGGAACCTAAAAGGGACCCTATCTTAGAGAATTACCCTATAACTCCAAGCCCCTTGAAACGCCAAAGCCCTAAATCTCAACGAGGCCGTCTGCTCACAGCTCTGATCCTTGGGCCTGCCAAGCGGCTCCTCCTGACGAGTTCCAGGGGACCTCAATGCTGTGTTCTCGTTTAGGGATCAAAGCTACGAAAATCGGGATCCATAGTAAATCATATGGTTTGGGTAATTTGAATCCCTAAACAAGAATAAATGTGTGCAAAAGACCCTGGGGCTTCTTAGCTTTAGGTCGGAAGACTATTGGGGTTCGAGCTCGCAGTATTTGTGGATCAGGCACACACTTGGCCTTAACCCCAACCCCTAGCCTTTAAACCCTAAACCCTGAACCCTAAACCCTGAACCCCAACCCCTAACCCCTAGCCTTGAAAGTCGCTGTAGAACCACTAAACCCCTTGAAACCGCCTGGATCCCTGACCCTACTTAGAGGATGATGGAGCTTAGTCACCAGGGGTATACATAAGGGGACTCTACGTATAAAAATAAGCACCTTATAACCCCAAGCCCCCAAAACGACATCGACAATGTGCACTATGCCGAAAATCCTAGTCTAATTATCATTATTATTACTATTACTACTATTACTACTATTACTACTATTATTACTATTATTATTGTTATTATTGGTATTATTATTACTACTATTATTACTGTTATTACTATTACTAGTATGATTATTATTATTATGATTTTTAGTATTATTATTATCATTAGTACCATTATTAGTATTATTATCATTATTATTTGTAGTAGTGTTATTATTATTATTATTACGGCCCCTAAATTGTGCTGAATGGTCGCCCCGCGGCTCTGGGATCACCACTGGCCGAGGCAACGCCGCGATCTCCTGGAAGCCAAGAAGGCTTGTTATGACATACTAGGGTTTAGGGTTTAGGGTTTAGGGTTTAGGGTAATACAGGTTTTCCGGGCGTTTGTAGTGATTCTTTGCAGCCTAAAAACAGAAGCTTTAGAAAATAGACACCTGTATGGAAATGGTAGCCTCAAAAAGTAGAGTAGGGTTAGGGACACTACACTGAACCTGCATTTATATAGAGAGCGCGACCTGCCAGGGGTCCTGGGATCTTGAGTATTGTGTCTTTGTGTTACACATTATGTTCTGTTTATATAACGGACGATAGGAAGGTATCATTACCGCTTTTCCTAAACCTTAGAAGCACCACATCCTCGGCTTCAAAACCGAACCCCAAAAGTCCTGAACTAGGGGTTCGGGGTTTAGGGCTTTGGGTTTTAGGGTAAGTTTAGGGCTTCAGGTTTCCTACACAAAGGGCTTTTAAAAATTCACTTGACTAAACCCTAAACCCTAAACCACTCTAGACCAAGGCGCATCCTGGGATTAACCCGGCAAACCCTCATGAAGCCATTGTAAGGTCGTATTTAAAACAAACAAAGAAACATTAATGTCAAGAAACCTACCCCGACCCAACAGAACCGCTCAAGCATCCTACAACACCCTATAACCACAGCCGACCCCCCCCCCCATGAAAAAAACACATGAATCCTTCCAAAACCCGCCCACAACGGGACATCTAAAGCTTGACACCTACTAAAAGCGGACCCAAAACCCCGAACCCTAAAACATACATCAACCTACTGTTTTGAAAGACACATCGCCCTAGACCCTGCAACCCTAAACCCTAAACCCCTAAACCCCTAAACCCTAAACCCCTAAAAACCCCTAAAACCCTAAACTCCTAAACCCCTAAAAACCCCTAAAACCGTAAATCCCTAAAACCCTTAAACCCTTAAACCTCTCATAACAAAAAAGGGACATCGCCCCGGGGTCATCCTGGAGGTTCGAGGCGCTGCAGCGCGGGAGACCCCCGTGAAGCACCAGGCCTCACCGAAGCTCGGAGCTTCCCCGGGGGTTTTAAAGCTTTGTTTAGGGTAGTTAAGGTATTTAGGGTATTTAGGGTTCTGAGGTTTGTTGAGGTTATATTAGGGTAGTTGGGGTATTTCGGGTTCAAGGTTTAGTGGTTTTGGGGGTTTAGGGGTTTAGAGCTTCCCGGGGTTTCAAATTTTATGTAGGGTTCCCTGAAAGAGGATGACAAGGGTCTCTTTAGTTTAAAGGGATCTATAAGGGTACCATAAGGGCTTAGGGTTAAGGGTTTAAGGGTTTAGGGTTTGGGGTTTAGGGTATATAGGGTTTTAGGGGTTTTAGGGTTTAGGGGTTTAGGGGTTTAGGCTATAGGGTTTAGGGTTTAAGAGTTTAGGGCTTTGGAGTTTAAGGTTTAATGCTATGGGCTTAGGGTCTAGGGACTTTCATAATCGACATAGGGTTCTATAAGTGGCTTAGAGGACGGGTTCTTGGGGCCTCGCAATTAGAACAGGACTCTATAGGGTGTTACAGGATGTTATGGGGGGGCTGTCGCTTCTTGGTATGACTCACGTCAGCCATTAGGATTTAGGGTTCAGGGTCTTTGCGGTTCACCTGCCCCTAAACCTGCCTAGACAACTAACCGACCGGCGACACCTCGCGACAAGATGCTTGCGAAAAACGGCCCAACGATACGGGCATGGTAACGTTCTACAGAGTGGGATTGGACAATGCCGGATGGCCAGTAGGGAGCACAGGACCTCCCAGCAAAGCATCTAGTATCTATTGTTTACCTAACCCTGCCTTGGACTCCCGCAGACCGTAAGCCCTGAAATCTCAAACCCTGGAAATCCCAAAATCTCTCTCAACCCCAAGAACTATCATGCATGGCCCTCCACAATAAGTATACTCTTAGTATAATCTCCGCCCCCCCCAAAAGCCTTGTTCTAACTACCACGGCCCCCTAAAAAAAGGGCTTCTATAAGGCATCCCTTAAAGGTTCCTTCAAGGGCCCCTTGTAAGGTTCCCTTCAGCTCAAGACCTTTTTCCTTGCTCTGAGAGGCAGCCGTCGTCGAACCCTAAACCCTAAACCCCTAAACCCTAAACCCTAAACCCTAAGCCCCTAAACCCTAAACCCTAAACCCCTAGACCCTAAACCCTAAACCCCTAAACTCAAGACCTTTTTCCTCTGAGAGGCAGCCGTCGTCGATCACCGCCGCCAGAGGCAGCGCATCGCAGAGGTCTCCGAAAGCATCCAGAAGCTCATCAGCCTCGAGGGTGCCGGGGGGCTTCTTTTGGGGCTTTAAGTTGAGGGGTTTAGGGGTTTCAGGTTTAGGGTTTGGGGTTCAGGGGTTTAAACGTTTATAACTTACAATTCAGAGTTTAGGGTTGAGGGTTTAGGTTTAAGATGTTTGGCCTGAAATGCAGGGGGCATCCGACAGCCCTAAGCTCAAGCAAAAGTTCTTGTCCTGGAGAAAGGCAGCAGTCTGAGCCCACAAAACCCCCTAAACCCCGAACCCTAAACCCTGATCTTGAACCCCAGACCCCGAACCCGAAACCCGAAACCCGAACCTTACAACCTCAGCCCCGAAACCGGAACCCCTAGAAGCAGACTCCAACCACGTGCCTCCTCGCGCGAATACTTTGATTCGATCTCGGCGGCGAAGCCCTGAGGGCCGTACCTTATCTCTAGCGCGGGGGGGGGGGGGGCCTGAAGAACCCTTAAAGGGCTTCGGGCTATGGCCTACTACTTTCATTAGGGTTGCGGAACATGGCATACTATGCTGATGTTAGAGAGACTGTAAGGGGATGCGGCTACTAACTATTCCGACTCCTAAAGTTGGACTAGTATGGACCGTGACAACCATAGTG
>CBDDFV010000005.1:0-15308 GCA_965227335.1 Phycisphaerales bacterium | reverse complement strand
CGGCTCCTTGCCCGGCGGCTTCGCCCGGATCTCAATGCCGCTCGTCAGGAAGTCCGTCTTCCCCTCGTCGTCCGGCACCAGCACGAGATCCGCGCTGCCGCCGCCGAACATCTTGCGGAACATCCCCTGCGATCCCGCGAACGCATCACGGATCGCCGTGAAGGTCTCCTCGAACCGACGAATGCTCGCGTCATCAAGCTCCTCAATCAGGGCGGTCAACTGCGCGCATGCTTCGTCGATGTCCTCGACCTGCTGCTGCAGATCGACGTTCCGCTCCTCGAGCGTCTCTTCCTCGGCGATCGCGTCGATGTTGACGTTGCCGAGCTTCCTGATCTCCGTCCGGAGTTCCGTCAGCTCCGCCAGCGCGGTCTCGCGATCAATCGCTTCGAAATCATCCGATTTCCGCCGGGCCTGATAGTCGCCGTACGCCTCCGCGAGGTCGACATCGCTTTCGGTCAGCGTGCGCTCCTCGAGATTCTCTCGCTTGATCTCCAGCTCCCGCCGCGCAAGCTCCACCTCGTGGAACTCGCGGTCGAGCCGACTCGCGGCGGAGCGTACATCGTTCAGCTCGTGCGCCGCCTGCGCAACCGCTTCGTGTGCGGCGGCGACCTGTGATTCAAACCCCTCCAGTGCGGCGTGGATGCTCTCCAACCCCTCCACCGCCTCCGCCGCCGCGGCCCGGGCCTCGTCGACGATCTCGTCGTACTGCGCCAACTGCTCCCGTCGACGCTCCAACTGCCCCTGACTGATCTCGTGCTGACGCGTCGTCTCCGTCCGGTCGCTCTCCAGCCGGCGACGCTCCCGTCGCACGCCGTCGAGCTTCTCCCGCGCCTGGCCGAGCGAGACTCGGGCGGCGGTCTGTCGCTCCTGCAACTGGTGGAGCTTCGTCTGTGCTTCCTCGTGGACGGCCTCCGCCGACCGCAGCGTCTCCCGCTGGGTTTCGATCGTCTGACGCAGCTCGCCGAGACGTTTCGTCACCTGCACCCGCTCGGCTTCGAGGTCCTGCGCCCGCCGATCCACATCGACGCGCTCCTCCCGCACGTTCGCCGACTCGCGTTCGAGACGTTCGATATCCGCCTCGAGACGTTCGAGCTGGTAGCCCGCGTCGACCGCGGCGTTTCGGCGCTCGTCGAGCGTCCGCATCACCGAAGCCCGGCGAGCCTGGGTTTCTTCCGACGCCGCGACGAGGTCGCCAAGCTCCGCTTCGAGACGGGCAAGTCGGCCGGACCGACGTTCGATATCTGCATCAAGCTCCGTAATCTCCGCCCGGCGGCTGAGCCAGCCGTCCCGGACGCCGTCGCCCGTGGCCCGGCCGGTTTCGATACGGCCGTCGGCGTGGCACACTTCGCCCGCCTGGGTGACGAACCGCCAGCCGCGCATCGGACCGGCGGCGAGCATCATCGCCGCGTCGAGATCGCGGACGACGGCGGTGCGTCGGAGCAGTCGTCGCAACGCCGGCGCCGCGTGCGGCTCGACGGTGACGAATTCGAGCAGCGGCGTCACCCAGCCGACCGCCAGTCCGCAGACGTCCGGGATCGTCTCGACGTCCGAGTTCGACTCGACGGTCGTCATGAAGCTGACGCGTCCGGGCAGATCACGAACCGCCCGGGCGAGCGTGCGCACGTCGTCGACACCGTCGACGATCAGGGTTTCGAGCTTTTCCCCGAGGGCGAACTCCACGAGGTGGGCGTGTTCGCGGTCCGTGGTGATAGCGTCCGCGAGCAGGCCGCGCACGTGCGGGAAACGCTCCGGATCGTCGAGCACGGTCTTGACCGCATCGCCGAGACCTTCGCGGGCGTCCTGCATTTCACGCAGGAGACGCTGACGCGACTCCGCGGCGGCGAGGGCGTGCCGGGTGTCGGCGATCTCGCCGGTGAGCGCCGCCTGTCGGTCGCCGAGCGACGCGGCGGTCGCCTCGTGCTCCGCGAGGTCGTTCTCGAGTCGTTCCACGTCCCGCCGCGCCTCATCGCGGACGGTTCGAATCTCGCTCGTGCGATCGCGCGATGATTCGAGTTCATCGTCGACACGCGCGGCCTGGTTCCCGAGGCGCTCCGCCTGCTGATCGAGCGTCGCACAGCGATCGTCGATCGTTTCCAGCCGCGATTCGATCTGGGAGATCTCGCGTTCGCCGGCGGTGATCGCGGATTCCAGTTCCCGAAGCCGCCGGGCCGCCGCGCCCGCCGCCTGGTCGAGTCGGGCGCGATCCTCGGCAAGCTCGCCGACCGCCGTCTCGAACTGGTCCATCCGGTCGGATTCAGCCGCAATCGCCTTGTCGAGCGTCGCCGCTTCCGCTTCGAGGTGTTCGATCTTCGCCGCGAACTCCTCGACGCGGGATTCCTCTTCCGCGAGGTGCTTCGCGGCGTCGGCGATGTTGCGTTCGGTCAGTTCGAGACGTTGCTCCGCCTGCTTCTTCGCCGCGACCATTTCGAGGCGTCGTTCCTCGGCCTGCCGCTGTTGCTGTTCGACTTCCTGACGCGCGATCTCGGCTCGCTGCTTGGCTTCCTCGCCTTCGCGGAGGCCTTCCGCGAGGTCGCGTCGCTGCCGTTCCAGCTCTCGTATGGCGACGGTGCGGGATTCGAGCGCATCGAGCAGTTCGTGATAGATGTCGAGCGAGTAGTCGAGCTGAAGCGTCTGGAAGCGGGCGTCGAGTTCCTGGAACCGCCGCGCCTTGGCCGCCTGCCCCTTGACGATGCGGAGTCGACGCTCCGTGTTGGCGAGCTGTTCGCGCACCCGAATGAGGTTGTTCTCGCTCCGCTCGAGCTTCCGGGTCGCCTCGATCTTGCGGGCCTTGAACTTCGCGACGCCGGCGGCCTCTTCGAAGATCGCCCGTCGGTCCTGCGGGTTGGCCCGCAGCATCGCGTCGACCTTGCCCTGTTCGATGATGGAGTAGGCGTTCGTCCCGACGCCCGTGTCCATGAACAGTTCCTTGATGTCGCGCAGCCGCGCCTTGCGGCCGTTGATCAGATACTCGCTGCGCCCGTCGCGGTAGAGCCGGCGCGAGACGTCGACGAACTCGGTGTCGACGCCCAGGGCGCGGCGTTCCACCGGCGACGCGGCGTCGGGGCGCGTGACGGGGTTTTCAAACGTCAGCGTCACTGAAGCCAGACCGCTCGGCTTGCGGGCCGAGGAGCCGGCGAAGATGACGTCGAGCATGGCGTCGCCACGCAGACTCTTCGCGGAGCGCTCGCCGAGCACCCACTTCACCCCGTCGACGACGTTGCTCTTGCCGCAGCCGTTCGGACCGACGATGCCGGTGATGGGATCGTCGAAGCGAATCTCCGTGGTATCCGCAAACGACTTGAACCCGGAAAGCGTGACTTTGGCGAGACGCATGCGAGGGCGACCTCCTGTCAGGGCGACGGATCTCCTCCTGAGACCCGTGAAATCCGGAGTCCCATGCGCGGCCGCTCACCCCCGAGATCTGGCGGACGCGCGGGCCGTCACCCAGATCTTCGGCTCAATGAGGGGCCGGACCCCAAGATGTCGCGTCCCGAAGGACGCTGGCATCCGACGCAGTCTACCCGCCGGCGCCCGATTCCCCAACCCCGTTTCCGCCCGAATTCCCGTCGGGACCGGGCAGGAATTCGCCCTCCGCCGTCGGATCGAGGAAGTCGAAGTCGGGATCGGCGCCCTCGGAGAACTCGGGACGATCCGCTTCGAGGTCTTCGGTTTCGCTGCGGAGGATCGCGGCGCGAATGCGGTCCTGCTCCACCTTGAAATCGACCGGGAGGTAGTCCTGCCGCCACAACTCGAAGAGAATCCCGGTCGTCTCCCCGAACGTCATCGCGAGGCCCGGGGCGGGGGCCGCCGCGGTCGGCTCGTGACCGAGGAACTCCACGAACTTCACGAGGTCGGGGTCGACGTTGAGAATCGCCCCTTCCGTGGCGTCCGCTTCGCGGAAGTAGATCTCGATCTGCTCGTCGGTCGGCTCCGCATTGGCGATGAACCGGTTGCCCCACGCCCGGGCGAAGATCGGCCGGCGAATCTCGACGTCCCGTCCGAAGAGCACGATGCGAGGCAGCCCGGTCTGCGTGACGTAGATCATCGGGAAGTCGGACGGCACGACATCAAGGACGAAGCTGTCGTTGATCACGCGTCGATTGAGCGCCGGGTCACGATGCTCGGCCAGGGCCTCGTACGCCTCCAGTCGGATATCGACGTCCGGATGGGACGCCAGGTCCCGCAGGACCTGACTGACGTAAGGATCGGTCCCGACCAGGGCGAGAAGCTGCACGGCGGTCAGCATCGAGTCGTAGGAGCCGGACTGGATCATCTCGACCAGCGGCGCCACGACGAGGGGATCCTGGAGACGAGCGCCCGCCCGCAACGCCGCGAGCCGGGGCAGCTCCTCCGGGAAGTCGTACAGCGATTGCACGATCGGCAGCGCCCGCTGGCCGAGCGCTTCCCACCGCCACGAGGCGGAGCGTGCGAACTCGGGATTCGCCAGGACGAGCCGCTTGATCGAGTCCGCGGTCTTGCCCGCCCCCGCCTGGAACAGCGAGGTGTGGCGAACCAGTTCGACGAAGTCCGAGGGCTCGTCGCGATAGGACGGCGGGACAGTGAGTTCCAGAGCCTCGTCCGATTCGCCGCGGGCCGTGTCGTCCCGCTGGCCGGGCTCTCGGGGGAAGCGGCCGTTGATGGCATCCTGGATCGTGCGGGCCTTGGTATAGCTGGGATTGGCGAGGCGGAGCTTCATCGGCAGGTTGCGGGTGACCACGCCGCCGTTGAGGATCCGACCGACCGTGGTGTTGACCTGAATGCTCGCCGCCTCGCCGGGCTGAGCGAACGGATTGAGCAGGATGTCGCCGGACGCCCGGGCGACGGCGAAGGCCTGCCGCGCCCCCGTGGGCGGGAGCCCGGGATTGGTCATCGGCCGCAGTTCGGTGGTGTAGAGTCGTCCGCCTTCGAGGCTGGTGGCGCCGGTGCGGGGGTCGGCGAAGACGCGGACATCGAACCGCGTGCCCTGGCTGGCCCCGGGCGGGAGCGCGGCTTCGACGACGACGATGGCGGTATCGGCCGAGTTGAGCATGTCGTCGGCGTCGAACCGGCCGGCCCCGAGCTGGTCGCTGCCGATGCCGTTCTTTTCCATGATCGCCCGCATGTGCTCGCGCAGGAAGGGCGGCACGTCGCGTGAGCCGGTCCCGTCGAGGCCGACCACGAGGCCGTAGCCACGCACGACCCGTCGCTGATACCCGACAATGCCGGCGTCGGCGGAAATCGTGCCCCGCATGATCTGCGAGACGGTGATCGACATCGGCTCGACGGCGGTGGGCCGGGGCCGGGGCTGGGCGCGTTCGATATCGGAGCAGGCGGCCAGGAGCAGGAGGCTCCCACCGACAATCGCGAGGAGCGCCGCCCGCCCGGGGCGTTCAGGACCGTTTCCAGCATGCATGACAACACCTCGGCCCGCGTGGGCCTGCGCCGCCCGCCGGGCGTCGTCGGGAGCGGCTCAATCCCGAAGGGTATGAGATTGTGCGGCGTGTGGCCAGCCCGGTCCGCGGACGAGGTGAGCGCTGACACGAATCGACATCCCGGAGGAGATCCGTCTGCACGATCCGCCGAATGACCCCGAATGGCCAGATTCGTCGGCCAGGACGACGGGCCGGAGCATGCGGCCACACGATGCAACCTGATGACGCCAGTCGATTTAGGGCGCGGGCCGTCGGTCCCATCGGCGATGGCGGCGGAGAAGTGAAACGGCGATTTCGGGCCCCTCAGGCCCGATCAGCGAGGTCCGGAGCGTTTGTCACATCGACTTTCTCACGGTATTCTCCGCAGCGTCTCACCGCCGGCGCTACAGTCGCGCCTTCAGCGCGGGCCCCCCATGTCTTCCCGCGTCTGCGACACCTGACCCCTTCGAGCCGTTTCATTTTGGGAGCGGCTCATCGAACTTCCTGACTCTTGATGGAGAGAGGAACCCATCGTATGAAATGGCAACTCACGGCAAAAGCCCTGCTGGCCCTCAGTCTGTCCGGCCTTCTCATCGGTTGTGCGAGCAACGGTGAGGAGGTCCCGGAACCTGCGAGCCCGTATTACGACTCCGACGACACCGTCGTCACGCCCGCCCCGCAGCCGACCGCCGGCTGGCCGACCCGTCGCTCCAGCGCGGCGATGGCCTGCTCGTCCATGGCGTACCCGACCGGGAACGCTCGGACCAGCGCCGTCGGTATCGAGAAATGCGTCCCGACCTCGGTGCGGGTGAACCAGCCGTTCCAGTACGAGATCATCGTCACCAACCTGACGAATGTCGAACTGACGGACGTCTCGGTCACCGATCAGCCCGGCTCCAACCTGCGGCTCACGGGCGCCAGCCCGGCGATGACCGCCGGCAACGCGTGGGGTCTCGGCAACCTCGATCCCAAGGAATCCCGCGTGATCACGGTCAACGCCGTGGCGACTGCGGAAGGCACCGTCGGCTCCTGCGCGACGGTCGCGTACAACTCGCTGCTTTGCGCGACCATTCCGGTGGTCCGCCCGGCCCTCGAACTCGTCAAGACGGGTCCGGCCGAAGTGCTGCGGTGTGAAGAGATCGTCTATCGCTTCACCGTCACCAACTCCGGCACCGGTCCGGTCAACGGCGTGAAGATCAACGATCCGCTCCCGAACGGTCTCACCACGACCGACGGCCAGAGCAACATCACCTTCGATGTCGGCACGCTCAACAGCGGCCAGTCGAAGGACTACACCGCCCGCGTTGAAGCCGGGGCGGTCGGTTCGTACACCAACCGCGCGACCGCGTCGGGCGACGGCCTCACCGCGGAGTCCGGCACGGTGAGCACCGTGGTCAAGGCTCCGGCCCTGAAGATCACCAAGACCGGCGAAGCCCGCGAGTACGTGCGTGGCCAGACCGAGTACACCATCACCGTCACCAACACCGGCAACGGCGTGGCCCGTGACACGAAGATCACCGACCGGGTCCCGGCCGGCGCGACCTTCGTGAGCGCGACCGACGGCGGCACGCTCGCCAACGGCGCCGTGACCTGGAACGTCGGCACGCTGCAGCCCAACGCGACCAAGACCGTCAAGGTCACCTTCTCGATGGGCGCGATCGGCATGATGCGCAACGTCGCCACGGCCCAGGCCTACTGCGCCGAAGCCGTCTCCGCCACCGCGGAGACCGACTATCGCGGCATCCCGGCGATCCTCCTCGAGGTCATCGACATCAATGACCCGACGCAGATCGGCGAGACCGAGACCTACGTGATCACCGTCACCAACCAGGGTTCGGCCACGGGCACGAACATCAAGGTGAACTGCATGCTCGAAGCCGCGCAGCAGTACGTGTCCTCGGAAGGCGCCACCCGCGCCACGCAGACCGGTCAGTCGGTCGAGTTCGCTCCGCTGCCCTCGCTGGCGCCGGGCGCCAAGGCCACGTGGCGGGTCACCGTCCGGGCCGTCGAAGCGGGCGACATCCGCTTCAAGGTCGTCATGAGCGAAGACTCGCTGGGTCGTACGGTCGAAGAAACCGAAGCGACCAACCAGTACCAGTAAGTCTCGCCGCCGGATCACCCGATCCGGCTTGAGCCTGAATCGCACGCCGGACGCGACGATCAACGTCGCGTCCGGCTTTTCTTTTTGAATGCGAAACGAGGGGCGGAGCCTCCCACGCCAGACGCAAGACAGGCGGCGCCCCTCCGAACGCCGCCCGTCTCCACCCCGGTCCGATCCGTCCCCGGCCTCCATCCCCGACCCGCGTCGAGAGCTCAGTCGCAGCCCCAGTTGCCGAGGAGGAAGGCGAGGTCCGCCGCGTTGACCGCGCCGTCGTTCGTCAGGTCGGCGTCGCATCCGTCACACGGCCCCCATTGCGACAGGAGCGTGGCGAGATCGATCGAGTCGACGAAGCCGTCCTGGTTGAAGTCGCCGGGAGGGCCCTGGCAGGCGAGTTCCACGACCGAGACGTTGTCGACGTAGAACTCAGCCCCGTTGACGTCGCCCGAGTAAATGATGAACTGGTTCGCGGGACAGACGATGTTCTCCGCGACCAGCAGCTCCCACTGACCGGTGGTCTGCGACCACACGTTCGGTCCGGTGTTGCCGCCGTTCCCCGCCCCGATGTAGACCTGGCCCGACACGACATAGACCCACGCCCGCACCTCGACGCAGGCCGGACCGCCGCCGCCGGGGATGAAGGTCTGCCCGAGGCCGTTCGCCCAGCCGTCCGTCTCGACGTACAGCATCAGATCGCCGCCGCCCGACAGCGTGGTCGGAACAAGTTCCGTGAGCGTGGTCCCCTCGGTGTTGTGGAAGATCCCCCAGCCCGCCGCGGCGGACCAGCCGAGGCCCGAGTACCCGGTCACCTCGACCACCGGACCCAGCGGGCCCACTGACTCAAATCCAGCATTCTGAAGCAGATTGCCCCCGCCCGCCGACGCCAACGGGGCGAGGCTCAACGCCGTCGCGATCATTGTCATTCGTCCGAACATGGCCTGGCTCCTCTACGAAGTCCGGGCCCGAGCGGCCCGGTCACCGTGAGAAACGCCGGCGCGTCCCCGACCGCGCAAGATATCCTGGAACATCCGCCCCCGACCCGGTCAGGGCCGCTCGCGCCGGATCGGGTAGATCCGTCCCTTCCGGACCGCATCGCCCAGCACGTCCCACGCGGCGAAGCCATCGGCCGCCTCCGGCTCGAGGAGATTGACGATCAGGTTGCCGAGCGGCTGGTCCATCGGAACCCGGACCCAGCCGCGCCCGGCCTCGAGACGCCCCGACCGGGCGGTCGCCTCGACGGTTGCGATCTGACGCCCCTGGAACCGGCGCGACGCCTGGGTCACGCTGTCGATCTGGTAGGTCTCGACCTCGAAGGTCCCCGACGCCGGCTCCGTGCGCACGCCGTGGAGCGCCAGCAGATCCAGCACCGCGGTCTGCTCCGGCGGGATCAGGTACGCACGAGGCCGGCGCACGCTGCGGGTGGACTCGAAGCCGTCCACATGCACCACGAGGTGTTCGGTGGGCTCTTCGGTCGGCGTCATCCGCCCGTTCGCCCCGGGCGTCATCACGTATCCCTTGAGCCGCGCCGGACGCGGACTCGCCTTCGGCGCGAATCGGATCCCGACGACGTCGTCCGGCTGCAGCGTCCGGCCGCGCTCGACCACATCCGCCCGCGCCGCCTCGTGCAACGCGATCATCTCCGCCGCGTGCGTCCGGGTTCGGTCGAGCGTCGACCGCAGGAACGCGAGCGTCGACTTCACACGATCCTCGAATGTCGCGTACGAATACGCCTCTGACAGCAGCTGCATCTGCCCCCGCAGCCCCTGGTAATTCGCGCCGTAGCGCGGCAGCGCGGAGTAGGTGTACCACGCCGTGTGATCACGATTGAAATTCCCGTACCAGAAGAGGTCATACCCCGCGGCCGACTTCACCTGTTCCGTGATCTCGGGGAGCAGCGTCTCCCGCAGGAAACGGCGCGGCGGCTCGGCCCCGGCCGGATTCAGCGGCGTGTCGTACGTCAGCGTGTAGCGATGGTGAGACCCGTTCGTGGTGTGACAGTCCACCGTCAGGTGCGGATCCCAGTCGGTCAGGAACCGCACGAGGGCCCGGGTCTCCGGAGCGTCGAGTTTGACATAGTCACGATTGAGGTCGAATCCCTGCGCGTTCGGCCGCTGCCCCATCGACTTCGGACCGTTCTGGCCCGGTCGGTTGTCCGGCGAGAATCGCTCGTTGCCGTCGGCGTTGTAGATCGGTGCGATCACAATCACGAGATCCTCGAGCCAGCCGCCCGGCGGAGCCGTCGCAATCTCCCGGAGCAGCATCAGCGCCGCCTCCTTGCCGCACACCTCGCCCGCATGGATGTTGGCGAAGATGAACACGATCGGCTTCCCCGACGACCGCGCGGCGGCGGCGTCGGCGACCGGCGGCGCGCCGACGATCGCGATCGGAATCTCCCGTCCCTCGAAGGTCTGACCCAGCACGTCGAGCCGAATGTGCGGCGACGCCTCCGCGTACCACGTCATCAACTGGACGGTCTCGTCGTAGGTCGCGGTCTCGGTGAAGCCTGATCGTTCGGCGACGGTGCGCCACGGAGCCGGGAAATCCGCCTTGGCGGGCGGCGCCGCGAGCGACGCGAGGAGCAGCATGGTGGTGATCATGCGGGCAGCATACCGAGTCGGAAACGAATGAATCGGCGGGGCGCCGTTTGATTCCGCGGCCCGCCGCGCCACAATACTCCCCCGCCCGGCCCCGCCCCGCCATGACCGATCTCCGCTCCCAGCTCGACGACCTGCTGCCCCGCTGCATGCTCAGCGACCGGGCGCGGATCGAACGCGCGTTGCGAGGCGGACGAGGGCGGGGGCGATCGCGTCAGCGGGGTCGACCGCCGTCGCTCGAGTCGCTGATCGAACGCGCCCGGGCGTCCGCCGCGCTCCGCGACCGCCGGAACGAACGTCGCCCGCAGCCCCGGTTCGCGAACGATCTGCCGATCAATCAGCGGCGGGACGAGATCGCGGCGGCGATCGAGTCGCACCGTGCGGTCGTCATCTGCGGCGAGACGGGCTCCGGCAAGAGCACGCAGTTGCCGCAGATCTGCCTTGATCTCGGGCGGGGCGTCGGCGGTCTGATCGGTCACACCCAGCCGCGTCGCATCGCCGCGCGGAGCGTGGCCGCCCGGGTCGCGGAAGAGCTCGGCGTCTCGCTGGGCCGCGACGTCGGTTTCAAGATGCGCTTCACCGACACCGTCTCCGACGACACGTACGTCAAGGTCATGACGGACGGCATCCTGCTGGCGGAGACGCAGGGCGATCGCAACCTCACGCAGTACGACACGATCATCATCGACGAGGCCCATGAGCGTTCGCTGAACATCGACTTCCTGCTCGGCTACCTCAAGCAGCTGCTGCGTCGGCGGGCTGATCTCAAGGTGATCGTCACGTCGGCCACGATCGATCCGGAACGTTTCAGCCAACACTTCGACGGGGCTCCGATCATCGAGGTGTCGGGCCGGACCTACCCGGTGGAGATCCGCTACCGTCCGATGACTGACGACGAGACGAGCGATGACGATCCTTCGTCGCGCGACATCATCGACGCGGTGGTCGACGGGGTGCGCGAGCTTCAGCGCGAGGGCCCGGGCGACATCCTCGTGTTTCTCAGCGGCGAACGGGAGATTCGGGAGGCGGCGGAGGCGGTGACGCGTCGGGGCGGTCTCGGGCCGCGCGATGAGGTGCTGCCGCTCTTCGCACGTCTGAGCGGGGCTGACCAGCAGCGGGTGTTCCAGCCGCACGGCGGACGACGCATCATCCTCGCCACCAACGTGGCGGAAACATCGATCACGGTGCCCGGCGTGAAGTACGTGATTGATCCCGGGCTGGCGCGGATCAGCCGGTACTCCGCCGCGAGCCAGGTGCAGCGTCTGCCGATCGAGCGGATCTCACAGGCGTCGGCGCAGCAGCGTTCGGGTCGGTGCGGACGCGTCAGCGACGGGATCTGCCTGCGGCTGTACAGCGAGACGGACTTCGCCTCGCGTGAGGAATTCACGCCGGCCGAGGTTCTGCGGACCGATCTCGCGAGCGTGATTCTGCGGATGAAGGCGTTGCGGCTCGGCGAGCCGTCGGACTTCCCGTTCGTGGAGCCGCCGACCCGCCGATTCATCCGGGACGGGTACGAAACCCTGCGCGAACTCGGCGCGATCGACGAACAGGACCGCCTGACCGAAATCGGGCGACGGCTCGCCCGGCTGCCGATCGACCCGCGGCTCGGCCGGATGCTCGTCGCGGCCGGCGAGGAAAACGCGTTGCGAGAGGTGCTGGCGATCACGGCGGTGCTGGCGATTCAGGACCCGCGGGAGCGTCCCCACGAAAAGGCCGGGGCGGCGGACGCGGCCCACGCGGAGTTCGATCATGAGGATTCCGACTTCCTGTCGCTCCTCAACATCTGGAACTTCTACCGGGCCCAGTCGAAGAAGCTGTCTCGTTCGAAACTCGCCCGCGCCTGCAAGCAGAACTTCCTCTCGCCGATCCGCATGCGCGAGTGGGTCGAGACGTACGTGCAGCTCCGCGATCTCTGTCACGAAGGCGGCGTGAAGATGAACCCGTCGCCCGCGGCGTACGATGCGGTGCACCGCGCGCTGCTCGCCGGTCTGCTCACGCGGGTGGGGCGACGGGGCGAACGTCACGTCTACCACGCCCCCCGCGACACGCAGTTCTACATCTTTCCCGGCTCCGGCCAGTTCGACGCGAAGCCGAAGTGGATCATGGCGACGGAGATCGTCGAGACCACCCGCTCCTACGGGCGCACGATCGCAAAGCTCCGACCTGAGTGGATCGAACGCGTGGCGGGCGATCTGCTGAAGAAGTCGTGGCGCGATCCGCACTGGAGTCCCGACGCCGGCGCTCCGCTCGCCTACGAGAAGGCGACGCTGTTCGGCCTCGAGATCTACGACGGCCGACGCATCCCCTTCGGCGCGATCGACCCGAAGGGCGCCCGCGAGATGTTCATCCACCACGCGCTCGTCGAGGGCGACTGCGCCGTCGATGCGCCGTTCATGACGCACAACCGCCAGCTCGTGGAAGACGTGCGCGAGCTGGAGGCGAAACACCGGCGCCGCGACCTTCTCGCCGACGTCCAGGCGCGGTTCGCCTTCTACGACCGACTGATCCCGGCCGATGTCCATCGCGTGAGCGACTTCGAGAAGTGGCGAAAGGCCCGCGAGCGCGGCGACGCCCGGGTTCTCTTCATGACGGAGGCGGACGTCTTCGCCGACGGCGCCTCGGTCGGCGCGGAGGACTTTCCCGATCACCTCGACACCCCCGCCGGCCCCCTGCCCCTCGAGTATCACCTCGACCCCGGCGGCGAACGCGACGGCGTCACGATCCTCGCCCCGATCGAACATCTCGACCGACTCCAGCCCGATGCGCTCGACTGGCTGACCCCGGGGATGCGGGCGGAGAAGGTCGCCGCCCTCGTCCGCACCCTGCCCAAGAACGTGCGCCGAACCCTCGGTCCGATTCCCCAACTCGCCGCCGACATCGCCCACGCCATGGATCCGCGACGAACGCCCCGCTTCCTCGATGCGCTCGGGGACGCCGTCCGACGCGTGCGCGGCGTCGACATCCCGCCGGACTGGTGGCGACCCGACGACATCGACGACCACCTCCGGATGAACATCCGCATCCTCGACGCCGACGATCAGGTCGCGGCGGAAGGACGCGATCTCGCCGCGGTGCGCGAAGAGCTCGGGGCGGCGGGTCGCCCCACATTCATTGACGCGCCCGACGCCGCCTGGCAACGCGATGATGTTCGCGACTGGGACTTCGGCCCGATGCCGGAAACGTTCGAGCTGAGCATCGGCGCCCGCACCGCGACCACCTACCCGGCCCTTGTCCGGCTCGAGAACGGTCGGGTCGGCCTGCGGCTCCTCGATGCGCCCGATCGCGCGGCGGCCCGCCATCGCGAGGGCGTGACGCTGCTTCTGATGGACGCGCTCCACGATGAGCTCGCCGGCCAGACGGAGCAGCTGCCGGATCTCGGCTGGATGCGTCTGCAGTACGCGCCCGTCGCCGGCGATGTCGATCTCGCCTGGGGCGTGCACCGCATCGCCGTCGCGCTCCACTTCGTGGCCGGGCAGCCGCCGATCCGCGACGCCGATGCGTTCCGGCGACGTCTCCGCGAACGGGCGTCAGGTCTGTGGGGTCGGACGCTCGACGTCTGCGAGACCCTTCGGACCGTGCTCGATCTTCGACACGGC
Organism: Phycisphaerales bacterium; assembly: GCA_965227335.1. Taxonomy (GTDB): domain Bacteria; phylum Planctomycetota; class Phycisphaerae; order Phycisphaerales; family SM1A02; genus CBDDFV01. The sequence goes on along the minus strand of CBDDFV010000005.1, from coordinate 1,630 downwards.
GTCGACGGGCGTCTGAGCGAGAACGCGCCGGATGCCTGGCGCGGGGCGTTCGCGGATCTGCGCGGCCAGCTCGACGCCCTGCTGCCGGCGGGCTTTCTGAGCGATATCGATTCCGGCTGGTTCATGCATACGCCCCGCTATCTGCAGGCGATGGACCGTCGGATTGCGCGGCTCCCGGGCGGGGGTCACGTCCGGGACGCGAAGCTTTTCGCCCGGATTGCGCCGCGTCTGCAGGCGTTCGCGGAGCGGGCGGCGTCGCATGCGCGTCAGCATCTCGACGATCCGCAACTCGGGTATCATCGGTGGCTGCTCGAGGAGCTGCGGGTCGCCACGTTCGCGCAGGATCTCGGCGTCGCGGTCCCGGTGTCGGACCGCGATCTTGACGAGCATTGGGCGCGGGTGCGGCATTGACGACGCCCGGCAGGAGCGCGGCGACATGCGCGAAACAACCGAACCATCCCCGCTGATGATCGCACCGATCGACGACGACGTCGTTGCGCAGTACGCCGGGACCTCGATCGAGGCGCTGCTCCGATCGCACTGCCGGAATGAGACGATCGCGGAGCCGCGGTCGGCGGGGCTGCTGATCATCACGTGCATGGATGCGCGGGTGAACTTCCGGATTCCGATGCGTCTCGCCTTCGAGATCCGGACCGCGGGCGCGAATCCCGAGCCCGTCATGCCGACCATCGCGTTCGTCACCGCCACCTCGGACCTCGACTCGATCGTCGTGGTCGGGCACACCAACTGCGCCATGTGCGGCGTCGATGCGAAGCGGGCCGAGATGCTGCGGGTGCTGACCGAGCGCGAGGGATGGCCGCGGGGGCGGGCGGAGAGCCACGCCGACCGGGTCGCGGCGAAGTTTCGCATCGACGACGTCGTGACCGCGACATGGGCGCACGCCGCGACGCTCGCGGCCTTGTTCCCGACGCGACGCATCGGGACCTTTCTCTATGACGTCGAGGACGACAGCATGTCGCACATTGCGGCGGCGGACGGCGTTTCGACGACGTGATCGAGGCGTCGGGCCCGGCGACTTTGGGTCAGCGAGGGGTCGACCGGAGCGGCTCCGTGGGGTACCCTGTCGTAATGCACCGGCGCCCTCCCGCGCCGGTGTTGGCTTTGGGAGCGCCGCCAAGTCGTCCGGCGAATCCGGACGCGGCCTCCTCCCCGCCCCCCGTCGTCGGAAAGGCACCGTATGGACGTCGTGACGCCCGAGGAAAAAGCGAAGCTCGATGCAACGCTGGCCCGACTGATCTCCAAGCGCAGGGAGATCACGGAGCGGATCGCGGAAGCGCGGGCGCTCGGCGACCTCAAGGAGAACGCCGAGTACCACGCCGCGCGTGAAGACCAGGGACTCAACGAGGCGAAGATCCGAGATCTCGAGCAGCGGCTGCAGAGCATCTCCGTCGCGAATCCGGACGACATGCCGGACAACATCGTGTTTGTCGGGGCCACGGTGCGTCTGCTCGATCTCGAGACAGACGATGAGGATCTCTATCGCCTGGTGGGCGAGGCGACCGGCGACTTCACCCTCGATTACATCGAGGTCACGCAATCGTCGCCGCTCGGGCTGGCGCTGATGAAGTCAAGCGTCGGCGAAACGGTGCGGGCGGATCTGCCGGGCGGA
>CBDDFV010000004.1:0-31771 GCA_965227335.1 Phycisphaerales bacterium | reverse complement strand
GTGTCCACCATGGGCGGCGGCTACACCGGCCAGGCCGGCGCGATCATCCTCGGCCTCGGCCGCGCGATCATGAACTACGACGCCAACCTCGAACCGGTCCTGCGCGACAACGGGTACCTCACCCGCGACGCCCGCGAAGTGGAACGCAAGAAGTACGGCCAGCCCAAGGCCCGCAAGCGCTTCCAGTTCTCCAAGCGTTGATCGACGCCGCATCCCCGACCCACGAATCCCGGCTCCGGCCGGGATTTTTTTCATCTCCACGCCGCTGACCGGCGTATCCTGAACCGTGATGGTTCGACGATTGATCAGCCTGGTGCTCGTTCTGGCGTTTATGAGCAGCGCATTCGCGCAGTTCACGCACCAGCTGACGCACCTGCGTCACCATGCCCCGACGCCCGACATCGCGGCGTCGCCCGATCATCACCACTGCGGCCACCACCATTGCGGGGCTGATGCCGAGCCGAGCCGTCCCGATGACGCCCCGGCCGACACGGGCCACGATCACGAATCGTGCGACCTGTGCGACCTCCTCGCCACCCTCGCCCCGCTTGACACCACGCCGACCATCGTCGCGCCGACGCTGGACCGGATCGCCGTCGTTTCGACGGACCTGCCCGACGCCGCCGCCGCGCCCGTCGTGGATCGCGAGCGGAATCGCGGCCCCCCCGTTCGCGGATGATTCGAATGTCGGCGATCGGCTGATCGCCGCCCTGTCTGCGTGCGCGCCCGTTGCGACGGTCGTGCCGCGCAGATCCCGATCATTCTCGAACGGAGCCTCGCCCATGCGCACTCGACGCGCATTCTCATTGCTTGAACTCATGGTCACGGTGGCGATCATCGCCATCATCATCAGCCTGCTTGTCCCCGCCTTCAGCCGCGTTCGTCAGACCGCGGTCGTCACCCGGGATCTCACGCAGATCCGCGGGTTGCAGCTCGCGCAATCGGCCTACGCCCTCGACAACGACTACGCGTTGATCGACGTCGGACTGGAGCACGGCGGTCTTCCCGACGAGGACGCGGCCTGGATCAACACGCTCCAGCCCTACTACGACAACAACCTCGTCGTGAAGTCGCCGCTGGACATCAGTCCGCACTGGCCGCTCGAGGAGGGCGGGGACGGCGTGCCGATCCCCGGACAGTCGGAGACGTTGTTCCGGCGTACGAGCTACGGCGTCAACAACTACCTGACGAAGTACTTCCCCGAGGATCCGAACGATCCGAACGACGACCGTGGGTACCGGCGGCTGAGTCAGATCAAGGCCCCGGCCTCGACGATCCAGTTCCTGCACATGGTGAACGGCTGCGAAGGCGACACGTGTTTCGCCGGCGCGGACCATGTCCATGTCGAGAACTGGAATCACCCGGTTCCGGAAGCGCGAGCGCAGATTGCATCGACCCAGATGCAGATCAACGCCGCGTCGGGCGAGCTCGGCGAGATGACGGCGGAATCCAACTACGGATTCCTCGATGGTCACGTCGAGACGTTGTCGTTCAGCGCGGTCTACCAGTCGCTCGAAGCGAACCGCTTTGATCCGAAACGGGCCGCGACGTTCAGCCTTCGCGCGCCCTGACCACGCGCGATCTCGTCCTTTCAATCACCGCCTCCCTCAGGAGTTCCTCCATGCGTATGCGCACGCTCTGCGCCGTCCTGGCTTCGACCATCTTCGCCGCCCCCGCCCTCGCCCAGCACGAAGGCGACATCTTCCTTGGTCACGATGACGTGCAACTCGTCACCGGCGGCGTCAGCGACGGCGAGATCCTCATTCCCGAGTGCGTCTTCCTGTCGTTCCTCGGCGATTCGGGCTTCCCCGGCTTCACCGACGATCCCGGCTTCGACAACGGCGCCGGCACGTTCGAACCGGGAACCCGCATCGGCTTCAATGTCCTCGACGGCCTCCGCGTCTGGACCGGCGACGACTTCGTCATCGGCTCGGGTCAGAGCATGAACATCAGCTTCCTCACCGCCGAAGTCGACGTGCAGGACGATCCCGAGCCGGGCTTCGACATCGCGGTCCAGCCTGACGGCGGCTGGCACCGGCACCTCAACTACTTTCTGACGCTGCCCGGCGGCGGAGAAGCGACGCCCGGCGTCTACCTCCTCGAACTCGAGATGTACTCCACCGATCCCGATCTCGGATCGTCCGAACCCCTGTTCCTCGTGTTCCGACATCTGGTCGATGACGCGACGCATCTCGACGCGGCCCAGTGGGTCGCCGACAACCTCGCCTGGTGCACGGTCGCCGCGTGTCCCGCCGACTTCGACGGCGGCGGCGCCGTCGATGCGGGCGATCTCGCGGCCCTGCTTTCGTCCTGGGGCGACTGCCCCGACTGCCCCGCGGATCTTGACGGCGACGACGTCGTCGGCGCGAGCGATCTCGCCGCGCTGCTCTCCGCCTGGGGCGCCTGCCCGTAACCACATCCACCCTGACCCACGCGTTCGCGTGCGTCATCCACGATGAGAGAGTTTGCACATGAAGAACACACTGCACACCGCGGCGGTCATCACCGCCATGAGCGTATTCGTCGCGCCCACCTTCGCCGGCCCGGAAGAGGAAGAGCACTTCGACGTCTGGCTGCAGATCGTCGGCGACCAGCTCGTCACCGGCGCCATCAGCGAGGACGAAGTTCCCATCAGTCCCGTCAACCGCGTCTTCGGCGCGGAACTCGGCGAAGATCCGGACTTCCCGTTCTCCGGCGATGAGCCGGGCTTCCAGCTCGAGAACGGCACGGTCGAACCCGGCTTCGCGTTCGACTTCGCGCTGACCACGGTGCTCGGCGCCTGGAACGGCGACGGTCTCGACGACTCGGCCGAGACCATCACCTTCGCGTTCGGCCCGCAGGACGTCACCTCCGGCCCCGGTCCCGTCGAGGGCTTCGTCTGGACCGCCGACGAACTCGGCGGCTTCCATGATCACTTCGAGATCACGATCAACGGCGACGGCGGCGACCCCGCGGTCGGCGTCTACGTCATCGGCATGAGCATCGGCACGGTCGATGCGTCGCTCGAGGAAACGCCTCCGTTCTACTTCGTCCTCAACCTCGGCGCGGACGAGGAAGAGCACGACGCGGCGATCGAGTGGGTCGAGGCCAATCTCGTCGCCTGCATCGCGGATCTGGACGGCGACGGCGCGGTCGGCGCGAGCGATCTCGCCGCCGTGCTCGCGTCCTGGGGTCGCTGCGATGTGTGCGCCGCCGATCTCGACGACGACGGCATGGTCGGATTGAGCGATCTTGCCGCCCTGATTTCCGCCTGGGGCGCCTGCCCGTAATCGCCGACGTCTGCGCGCCTCGAAACAGGCGCACACGCCTCTTTCCTCTGCAATACCGCCCCGGCTGCTCTCCACAGCCGGGGCGGTTCTTGTTCATCGGATCCGACGACGCACGCTACCTCTGAGCGCGGCCGCCGCTGATCGGACCAATATCCTCGCCCATGTGCATCAACGGCAGCGGCATCGGACTGTCGCCGTTCATGAAGTACATCTTCGCGGCGGGGTCCTTGGAAATCGACATCAACGCCTTCAACGCCTCCAGCCGGATGTAGCCCGGCGAGTTGGCGAGCGCGGCGTTGATCTTCTCGATCTCATACGCCTGCGCGTCAGCGATCAGCTTGCGTCGCTCTGCCTCCTCCTGCGCGGCCCGCTTCTCCGCCTCCGCGGCGGCCACGAGCTGCTCCTGCTCCGTCTTGAACCGCTCGAGCTCCGCCTTCTGACGCTCCGCCATCTGCTCCGTCTGCTTCTTCTGCTCGATCTGCTTCACGAGGCTGTCGGGCAGATTGATGTCGCGGATCAGGACGTCCGTCACCTCGATCCCCTTGTCGGCGAGGAAATCCCCGAGCTGGCTCAGCAACGCGATCTGCAGCCGCTGCTGCGTCTCCTCCTGGAAGAAGTCCTCCGCCCGCTTGATCGACTTGCCCTGCTCGCGGAGCAGACTTCGCACCTTCGGCACCAGGTGGACGGTCACCGCCGCCGCCGCGTCGCCGGTCTCGCCGAGAATGCGGGGCGCCATGCTTTCCATCAGTCGGTACTGCACGGAGACGTCCACCTGCGTCTGCAACTGGTCCTGACTCGGCACCGCCGCGACTTCCTTGTGCGTCTTCTGCCGCACGTCGTACAGGTGCCACGACAGCAGCGGGTTCACCGGAAAGTGCAGCCCGGCGTCATACGGCTGCGGATTGATCTTCCCGAAGAACGTCGACACGCCGACGTGACCCGCGGGAACGACCTTGTATGAGTTGATCGCCACCACCAGCAACAGGACGCCGAGGGTGGTGATCGTGATCGTCCATCCGATACGTTTCGCGTTCTGATCGGTCGTTCGCCTCGCCATGGATCGCACTCCTTCTGCAACGGGCGGCCCGAAGAGACCGCGCTCCACCCTTACCCTAGGATCTGAATGATGTCGGTCGGATGTCCGGATTGCATGAGAATCCGACACTTACGACGCGTCGGGTCGCCCGCGGGTCGCCGCCCGCAGCAACGCCTGCGCCCGGTGCACCTGACGCGCCACGGCCCCGGCCGAACGATCCAGCTGCGCTGCGATCTCCGCCGTCGTATGCGGGCGGGCGCCGCCCCAGCCGTAAGTCAGCGCCAGCAGGTCCGCCGCCTCATCGTCGCCGAGGTCCACGTGCGCCCATCCCCGGGGCGGCTCCAGCCACGCGTCCCATGGGGACAGCGAGTCGAACACGCCGTCGAGGTCGAGATCGCCCGCCCGATGCCGCGCCGCCGCCCGCCGCGGACGTCCCGCCGCCTCCCGTTGCGCCAGCACGCGGGCGAGCCGGAAGTTCGCGACCCGCTCGTACCGCTGGTCACGCGCCGGGTCGACATGGTCCGCCGCGTCCGCCGCCGTGGTCACCGCCAGCCGCAGCAGATCCCGCACCACGCTCCCACGCTCCTCGTCCAGCGGCCGGCCGATATGCTGCTCGACCACGTGGATCAGGTCCGGGAGAACAACCAGCACCAGCCGGCGCCGCAGACGCGTCACCCAACGCAGATCACGCTCCGCCGAATCAACCATCGCCGCGGTCGGCCACGGCGCAAACTGCGCGATCGTCTCATTCGCCCGCTTCTTCAGGAAGTTCAACGCGACAATCAGGGCCGAGGTCTGCTCCGCCGACGGCGGCGCGGCGTCCTCCCGCGCCCACCGGATCAGACGAATCCCATCGCCAAGCACCGACTGCGTCGTCGCGATCGGACGCAGCACGTGACCGGCGAGAATCACCGACGCCGCGTCCGGCAGACGAAACGTCGGCGCCTCCACCCACCTCAGTTCAAGTCGACACAGACGATCCCCCCGCGCCCGTCGGTGGGCGCGCAGAATCGACTGCCGCGTCTTGCCGAACCGCTGCGCGAGCCGCCCGATCGGCACCCCCCGCTCGATCGCCCGCGCGATCACCCGCACGTCCCGATCCGTCAGCGGACCGTGCTCGCCGAAGACCGGCGTCGAAGCGCGGCGGTCATGACGCTGCAGGATCGCCCGGATCGTCTCGTGCGCACGATCGAACCGTTCGGCGAGACGCTCCGCCGCCGCGTTCATGTTCAGCCCCTGCTGCTGGTGCAGTTCCCGGGCCGCGTCGACGATGGCCGACATGTCGTCGTCCCCGACCCGCGTGAACGACGCCGCGCGTCGCACCTGGTCGGGCCGACTCGCCACGAACCGCTCGATCGAATCCTCGAAACACGCGAGCCGTTTCCCGTCATCGGGAAAGACCACGTAATGGCAGCACAACCCCTGGCGCCGGTACCGCTGGAGCGTCTTCGTCGAGACGTTCAGCCGCTCCGCCACCTCCGCGAGCGGGATCGCGCGGCGTCCCTGATCGTCCGGCGCAAGTTCGAGCCCCCCACTCAGCGTCAGGACCAGCGCACCGAGATCGCCGATCAGCGCGGCGCCCACGAACGAGGGCGGATCCTTGTCCTCCGGCCGGTACCCCGTGATGCGGTAGATCACGAAGTCCTCGGGGTAGAGCCGTTCCGCCTCAACCTCGGTCAGCAACGCCTCCGCCGCCCGCAGGTGGCGCCGGCGCGTCTCCTCCGGCGCGTACCGGAGTTGCCGGACGAGGTCCCCGATGGCGGTGAGGTTGAAGCGGGCCGCGCGAGGCATGCAGACGAACGTCCCCCTCGGTCAGGCGTCCGGCGTGTCGTCGAAGAAGGCGAGCGGGCGGGCGTGCGGGCTCAGCCCGTGGGCGTGCGCCATGTCGTAGAAGCGGGCGAGTCCGGCGTGCGCGCGGGAGTTGAAGTCGAACCGCAGACGATCGCGCACGTAGGTGGTCGCCAGATCGCGCGGCCAGCCGCGCTGGGGCGCGTGCCGGGCGATCAACTGATCCAGCCGCGTCATGTTGCGACGACGCTGACGGTCCAGCACGAGATTCGCCCGGTGCGCGTGTTCGAGACTGGTCTGCTTCGTCATCCACGCCGCGAAGACGAAGGGCAGACCCGTCAGGTCCTTCCACGCTTCGCCGAGATCCCACTGGTGCGGGTACCGGATCGCGGGCGGGGAGTCGGTGACGACCTTGTCGCCGATGAGGAGCATCGCGGGCGGCCAGTCGACGGGCTTGTGGTTCGCGACGTGTTCGCGGGCGTGGTACGGGATGACCTCGACCGTCCGCCCGTGGATCTCGCGCATCAGGATCTGCATGAGGACGACCGACGTGTGGCTGTCGGTGTCCGCGTACACGCGTCGAAGTCCTGCGATGGGCGTGGTTGAGTAGATCCGGACCGTCATCGTCGGCCCGTCGCACCCGAGCATGCCCGCCCGAAGGAAGGCGAGATCGGCGTCCGACTGCTGGTAGTCGATCGCGGAGACCAGCGCGACGTCCACCGCATCGGACTCCAACTGCTCGATCAACAGCGACGGCACGGTGGCCTGCAGCCTGACCTCCCCCAGATCGTCGAGCCCGTCGATCAGGGGCAGCGTGTTCAGGAACGACACGACGCCCAGCCGGGTGGGCCGGAGGGCGAGGGGCGCGGCGGATTCAGCAGCGGAGGCGGGAGTCGCGGGCATCGCGTCATTCTACGCGGCGCGGCCGGGGATGGATCCGAAGCGGATCGCACCGCCATGCGACAGGGCCGCGGGAGGCGCGACGTCTGAAGTCCAGGTGGATCGGCCGCGATGGGCGGATCCTCGTGAAGGCGGCAGACGTCGGGCGCCTCGCGCGGCCCTGACTGCCTATGACTTCGACCCGCCGGCCCGATCAGACGACAAAACGTCCCGGAATCCCGAATTTTCATCCCGCCGGGATCGCCCTGCCACGCCCGCCATGGCTGACGACTCGTCCCGGCGCCGATATTTTCGGGACGACGCCCCCGATCCGGGCCCGGATGGCGCTTTGCCGACAGCGGTGGCCGAACGCGCCTGGCCGCACGCTCGCCGCTCAGGCTCATCCCCCGCCCGGGCGCGGCACGTGCTGATCCACGAGCACCGGATTCCCGTCGGGATCGACGAGGACGAAACTCGCCGGGCCGTCGCCCGCCTCCGCCTCCGTCGCGAACATCAGGCCCTGCGCGCGAAGCTCCGCCTGCAGATCACGCACATCCGTGAACTCGTTCATCGGTTGCGCATCATGCGTCCAGCCGGGATTGAACGTGAGGATGTTGTCCTCGAACATCCCCTGGAACAACCCGATGTTCGTCGTCCCGTTCTTCATGATGAGGTAGTTCATCGACTCGTCGCCCGCGAACTTCTCGAAGCCGAGCTTCTCGTAGAACGCCCGCGACGCGGCGAGATCCTTGACGGCGAGACTGACCGAAAAACAACCGAGTTGCATGGATGAGGTCTCCGAAGGCGTCGGGGCGGACGGGGCGGCCGTGCAGCCGACCAGGCCCGCCAGACCGACGCACACAAGGGTCTTCATGATCATGCGCGATATCATCGTCGCCCGTCCCGATCAAGGCTTGTCAGATCTTGCGAAACCCCGAGAAAAGCACGGCGCCAAACCAGTCCCCCGCGACGCCCGTGGACTACGTCGAACGCGTGAACCGTGCGATCGACCACATCACGACGAACCTCGACGGGGACCTCCGGCTGGAGACCGTCGCCGACGCCGCGTGCTTCTCGCCGTTCCACTTCCACCGCATCTTTCGCGCCGTGACCGGCGAGACGCTCGCCCAGTTCGTCAAACGCGTTCGGCTGGAGCGGGCGTTGTACCTGATGAGCCACGACCGGCCCCGCACGCTGACCGAGATCGCCCTCGCGTGCGGCTTCGCCTCGTCGTCCGACTTTTCCCGCAGCTTCCGGCGCCGGTACGGCGTCGCGCCGAGCGGGTTCGACCTCGCCGGGTGGCGCACCGAACGCCGGCGCGACCTCGAGTCCATCGTCGAGATCGGCGGCGATCACGTCGACCGACTGCCCGTCGGCGCCAATCCCGACGGCTTCGAAGTCACGATCCGCCGACTGCCGCCCCGCACCATGGCGTACATCCGTGTGCTCAACCCCTACCACGGGCGCGGCGTCCCGGACGCGGCGGACCGACTCCTGGCGTGGGCCGCGACCCGCGGCGTCGGCGACCGCCCGTGGTACGGCTACCAGTGGGAAGACCCCGAGATCGTTCCGCTCGAACAGTGCCGCTACGACGTCGCGGTCGGAGTCGGCGACGTCGAACCCGACGGTGAGATCGGCCGCGCCGACTTCCCCGCCATGACCGTGGCCGAAGTCCGCATGGACGGTCCGATCGACATGGAGATGCGGCTCCTCGACTGGATCTTCACCACGTGGCTCCCCACCAGCGGCTACGCCCCCGACGATCAGCCCTGCTTCGAAGCGTGGCACGGAAGACCCTTCGCCCACGGGTTTGAACGATTCCGACTGGCGATTCAGTTGCCGGTGCGACGAACGTAGGACCGTCTGTCATCGCCCGCCGTCGACCGATCGATGATCGGCGGCCGCGCGCCCAGACGAAGCCCGCACTCCGGACACGCCGCACTCGCCGACGCCACCGGATACTGACACCGCGGACAACACCATCGCGGAACCGGAAGCAGCACCCGGGCCAGCGGCGCGGCGGCGACCAGCAGAAACACGCCGGACGTGAACAGCACGCACCCCATCGAAATGCGAAACCAGTAGTACCCGATGTAGAACAGATCGCCGTCCAGCACGCCTTCCGAAAACCACGCCAGAAACGGCCACGGCGAGAAGAAGAGCGCCCCCACGCCGACGGCGCGCAACCACGCCGTCGCCAGATAGCGCCACCGCTGCACCTGCTCAAGCGACGGCGACCGCACCGGACCAGCGGGCGACGCGCTCGCCTCCTCGCGCGGCGGCGGGTTCATTTGCGTTCGTTCCTCGACTGACCCATGTTCAGTCATCGACCCCGGCCTCGACGAATCGCCGGTCGTACATCATCGCGTTGAAATCCACATCCGCCACGGGCGAGCCGACGAGACGAAGCATGTTCAATACCTGGGCCCGATGGTGCACCTCGTGGAACGCGAGCTGCGTCATGAGGTCGCCGGCGGTGCAGCGGACGTCCGTCAGTCGGTCCTGGTCGTCAAGTAACCGATACGCGCGGCCGGCGGACCAGTCCTTCACCGCTGCGATCGCGGTCCGGGTCTCGTCGGTCTGCCGCGCCCAGATCGCTTCGAGTTCGGCGAACGGCGGCGGATCCTCATCCTTGATCGGCCACTCGGCGTACGGCGGAACCTCACGCTCCTCCAGCCGCGCGATGTAATACCACTCGCTGATCAATGTGTGCGTGAGCGCCGAAGCGATCGAGCCCGGTCCGATGTCGAACCGCCGTCCATACTGCGCGGCGTCGAGCGAACGAACGGCGTCGAAGATCACGCCGCGGGCGCGAACCAGATAGTCGTAGATGCGAAGGGGATCCATGACCACAACCGTAGCCGCCCACAGGTGCATCGGGAAGATCGAATTCTTCGCCGAAACACCCGCGGCGGAGCGTGGAAACCCACGGCAAAGACCAATCACGCCGCCGATCAATCGATGCGGGGACATATGAAGCGACGGCCGGAACAAACTGACAGCGCGCCGAGCGGACTCATTCGCTGCGAGCGACGTGAGTTACGTTCTGACGTCGCGGCCCGAGTCGCCTCGCGGTCCTGAATGACCTCTTGCGGTCGTCGGGTCGGGGAGTACAGTCCGGGGGCGGAACGGATCCGGGCCTGACCGTCGGGTGTGGCATGAGCGGGGCGGGCGCCTCGGGGAGAGTCATCATGAGCAGACGCAGCACGGGACTGGCTTTGGCGACCACACTGGGCGTGGTCCTCGCGGGGTGCGCCTCGCATGTGCACAATCCGATCGATGAGGAACGGGCGGTGCTCGCTCAGCAGCGATTCGACGATCTGGCCTCGGCCCAGCGCGATGCGTTCGGGGCGATGCGGTCGAACCTGAACGCCTTCGCCGCCCAGGAAAGCGCGACCTTCCTCGAGGTCAGCGAGCGTCGCACGGCCGCCCTGATGCGGATCGCCATGCGGGCGACGGTGGAGGATTTCGTCGCGTCGTACGACGAGGCCGTGCAGGATCTCGAGGCGGACCTGACGAGAGCAAGTCGGCCGCTGGCGATGACGCCGTCGGAAGCGACGGACGCCGCCGTCCGCGCCGCAGCGGGCGTGTCCGAGGCCGACGCCGCGCTGGCCGCCGCCAAGGACCGTGTGACGGCCTGGAACCGGCGCACCGCGGTGCTGGAGACCTTCCTCGCCGCGTCGCCGCAACTCGCCTCGATCGAATCACCGTCGGACTTCGACACGTTCGCGGACCAGGCGAAGGGGCTCGCCGCGCAGTTCGGCGCGCTGCCGGTCGATTTCGTCGACGCCGACGGCGCGCCCGTCACGGACGAGAACGGCGATCCGCCTGTCCTCAAGGATCTCATCGGGGACGTACTTGACGTTGATCAGACGCTGATGAACGGCGACGGCGATCTCGGGGGGTTCATGTCGGGTCTGCGCCAGTTGTTCGATCCGGACGCGCCGGGACTGGCGGTCACCACCGCGGCTCTCGCGAAGGATCTCGCGGCGGCGCGTCAGCGTGTGGCGACCGACCGGCTCGACCGGCTCCAGCGTCAGCAGAACCTCGCCGACGCCGCGCAACAGATCCGCTCGCGTCTCGAACTCATCCGGACCAATCCGACGCCGCTCGCCGACGCGTTCGAGGACCTCCGGGTGGCCGCCGCGCTCGACGAGGCGTCGGACTCCGAGGACGACCTGTTCGCGCTCGCGGAGGCGTTGCAGTCCTACACCGTCATCATCGGCCCCTTCGCGTCGGAGGCGGAGCAGCTCGCGTTCCAGCGGGCCGCGCTCGACCACGAGGCGTCGATCACGGAATCGGAACAGAACGCGATGATGCGCGAAGCACTGATCCAACGCGGACTTGACGGCCTCGTCGCCTATCACCGCGGCGGCGTCAAGCCGGAAGAAGTCGCGGAACTCGCCTTCGAGGCCGCCAAGATCAGCCTGCTCGGCGTGATCGCGGCGGACGGGGACTGAGGGAGGACGAAGACATGATGATCATCCAACGAATCCTGACGACCGCCGCAGCGATGGTGCTGCTCGTCGCATTCAACGGGGCGCTCGGCTGCGCGTCGCCGGGCGAGGCGGACGGCGACGCCCGCGAGACCGCCGCGCTCCTGCATGCGCAGGTCGTCGATCTGCGGGCGGAAGTGCGACGCAAGATGGACGCCGAGCGTCGGTATTACAATCAGACGGTCGAGACGCTGGCCCGTCTGCAGTTCGAGCTGGATGAGACGGCCGCCGCCCGCGAATACATCGAACGCTCCCGGGCGCTGGCCGACGGCTGGGCGTCAAGCGCGAGCGCTCGTGCTCCGGACGCCGCGATCGAGGACCTGATCGACGCCGCCAACGTCGTCGCCACGGGTCAGGCCGAACGTGTGGCCCGGATCGCATCGGCGCGGGAGAATCTCGACGCGTCGCTCGCGGCTCTCGACGGGCTCGACCAACGCTACGCCGCGCTGGAGAAGGCGCTCGTCGTGTTGCGTACGCCGCCGGAATCCTCCGATCGGCTTCGTCACCTCGCGGACTTTCTCAAGCGGGGCGTCGACCATTTCAACGAACTCCGCGACCAGAACGGCGACGCCGCCGCTGACGAAGGGTGACCGCCATGTCCGCGAAAGACATTCAGACGCTCAACAAGTCCGTCAAGCAGCTCGAGGAACGGCGCGAGGAGTTGCGCAAGCGACTTCCTGACACCCGCCGCGCATCGACCAAGCTGGACATCCTGGACCACATGGACCTCCTGTCGATCCGCCGGGCGAAGCTCGAGGTCTTCCGGAACCATCTGGAGGCGGCGCTGGTCATTGTGACGCCGCCGAACGATGCGGACATCGAGGCGACGAAGGAATGGCTCGACACGATGAGCACGCACGTCGCGAAGGACATGAAGTGGAGCGCGGCGAAGAAGCTTGTCTCCGCCGCGATGGCCGCCGCTCGCGACCTGCGGTCCAACCTGGACGGTCGCCAGACCCCGCAGAACACCTGATCAGGGGGTTGGAAGGCCCCCGCACGAGGAAGCCGCGCCCCGTGAGGATCCCGAAAGATGGAGGCGTGGGGCTGGTTGCTCCCGGGTCCGGGGCACGGTAGACTACGCGGCTCGTTTGGCTGCGCGGATTCCTGAGTGGCCAAAGGGGACGGGCTGTAAACCCGTTGGCGTACGCCTTCGCAGGTTCGAATCCTGCTCCGCGCATTCCCGTCCGGCGTACTCAGGACCGCCGGAGACTCGAACACCGTCGAAAGACGGGGCGTAGCTCAGCTTGGTAGAGCGCTGTCTTCGGGAGGCAGAGGTCGCAGGTTCGAATCCTGTCGCCCCGATTGAAACAGGCCGCCCGATGGGCGGCCTGTTTCAATCGAGCAGGTGAGTAGTGGAGCAGGAGAGCAGGAGAGCCGCGCCACCCACGGCCCACCTCATCGAACGAGGGCCCGCTCCACGACTCGCCTGCGGTCGACTGCTCCACTGTTCCACTGCTCTTCGCAAGCTCCGTGCCAGAACCGGCGGCGATAAAGAATCCACCCTCTACTCCCCCGCCGCCAGCTTCCCCAACGCCTCCCCCGTCACCTGGCAGATCCGCCAGTCCGGCGAGACGTGTGCGCCGAGGCGGCGGTAGAAGTCGACCGCCCGCGTGTTCCAGTCGAGAACGATCCACTCGAAACGGCCGCATCCGTTGTCGACGGCCACCCGCGCGAGGTGACACATGACCGCGTGGCCGATTCCCCGGCCGCGATACGCGGGATCGACGAACAGATCCTCCAGCCACAACGCCCGTCGCCCCATCATGCTCGAGAACGAATAGAAGTACGTCACGTACCCCGCCGGCGTCCCGTCGGCCACGAGGAGCAGGGCTTCAGCCGCGGGGCGGTCGCCGAACAGCGACGCCCGGAGATCCGCCGCCGTCACCGAGGCCTCCAGCTTCTCGAACGACGCCATCGCCCGGATGAAGTCCAGCAGCAGCGGCACGTCGCCCTCGACGGCCGGACGGATCTCGAGGTTCAGGTCGCCGACCGACAGCCGCGTCGATCCCCCGACAGTTGATTCCGACATGTCGCTCCCTTCAGCCGTCCGCCCCGACCGGCGCGGCGGACGCGGGGAAGACCGTCTCCAGCCACGCTCGCCACTCCGACTCGATCGCATCGTCCAACCGCGCCTCCCCCCGGCCGAAGAGGAACAGCCGCACGGACACCAGCGTTCGATCACCCATCGGCAAGGCGAACAGATGCGCGATCCCGGGCGCCGGCGCCGCGAGATGCACCAGCAACTCCTCCGGATACGTCGGATCCGCCTGCGGCTGCGCCACGCCCTGCATGCTCGGCGCGGCGCCCGACGACGCCAGCGGCTCGCCCGCCTCGAATGATTCGATCCCCAGCCCCGCCAGCAGCTGCGCCCACGCCGCCTCCTTGCCCTCCGTCGAGAACCCCGATAATTGGAACGACGCCGCACGCTCGCCCGCAAAGTGCGCCAGATACAGGCCCAGAATCTGAAAGAAGCCCGGCCAGCCGCTCTCCCAGGCTTCGAGCGAGGCGTCCCATGTGTCCTGGTCCGTCTCGATCGCATGCTCCACCCGGACCAGCGTTCGGTCGCCTTCCCGCGGCTCCACCGACCACCGGGAGATGACCGCCGGGGCGTCCGGACCGAGATCGCGCGACGAGGCCTCGAACGAGCGCGGCGGATCCCACGCCGTCACCTCCGACACCGAGACCATCCCCGGCCCGAAGTCCGATGTCACCTGCGTCGGCCGTCCTGTCGCATCCGTCTCGAACGTCGTCGGCACGAACCACGCCGAGATCCCGTCCGCGGTCGCCACCGCCTGCCACGCGTCGTCCGCCGCGGCGGGGACCTCGACCTCCACCCGCACCGCCCGCACGCCCGTCTGGTTGACTTCGACCGCCATCACCGTGCTCCTTTTCTGACTCGCGCCGGGGCTGACCCGTCGGCCTCAGGACGCCATGATGGTCGAAACTCGCCATCGCCGCGACAGAAAGGCGGAATCGCACGACGTTTCGCTTGACGCCACGCCAGATTCATGTAACTTATTGGTTACATGATGACCCCCGAGTCCATGGACGCCGTCTTTCACGCTCTGGCCCACGCCCATCGTCGGCTGGTGCTGGACATTGTGCGGGCGTCGCCGGGCTGTCCGGTGGGCGAGGTGTGCGAGCATTTCGACACCTCGCGGGTGGCGATCCTGAAGCATCTGCGGGTGCTGGAGGACGCGGGGCTGATCGTGTCGGAGAAGGACGGTCGGATGCGGCGGCTTTACTTCAACGCCGCGCCGATCCAGCTGATCTACGACCGCTGGACGACGGAGTACAGTTCATTCTGGGCCGGCCGTCTGGCGGACATCAAACAGGCGGTGGAATCGGGCGGCGTGTCGGACGCGTCTCCTCGTTCCGGCGCCGACTCACCATCATCCTCACAGAGGGCGGGCTGACCCATGGCTCAGGCACAGGCGACCACGGCGATGGCACAGACGGAACGCGCGGTCTTCGAGATCTTCATCAACGGCACGATGGACGCGGTCTGGCGTCAGATCACCAAGACGGACGAGCCGCAGGAGACGTTCTTCAACAACTGGATGGACACGACGACGCTCGGTCCCGGCGCGCCGATCCGGATGCGTTCGAAATCGAAGAAGACCACCGGCGTCGTGGGCGAGGTGGTCGAGTGGGATCCCCCCCGCCGCTTCGCCCACACCTTCCGCTTCACGCACCTCGACGATCCGGAGTGCACGGTCATCTACGACCTCACCGAGAAGGACGGCGGCGTGCTGTTTCGAATGACGCTGGAGAACCTGCCCGTCGGCGCCAAGACCGCGAAGCAGATGAACCAGGGCGGTCCGATGATCACGAAGACGCTGAAGAACATGGTGGAGAACGGCCGGCCGTCGCTGGGCGTGCGCATGCTCTTCAAGCTCTTCGGCGCTCTCGAAATCACTGCACCGAAGAAGTGCGCCTCGGAGAACTGGCCCCTCTGATCCGACGCTCCTGATCTCCTGCGTCCCCCGTCGTCCGGCGTGGTCGCCGACCCGCCGGACGTCACATTGGCGAATCTGAATATTCTGGGAGAACCACGGAGCCGACGCCGGGAGGTCGCGAATAGACTGAATGCGGGGCGGCCCGCCGACCATCCATCCGCTGCTCCTCCGAAGGCGATGCGATGAAGACTTCCGGACCTGCAGTCGAATCGACGGCGTCCGCCGACGCACCCACGGTGATCGTGGCCGAATCTCGCCCGCCCGACACGCTGCGGAGCGGACGGTACAGCCGTCTTGGCCATATCGGTCAGGGCGGCATGGGCGATGTGCACAAATACTGGGACGAAGAGATCGGACGCGAGGTCGCGATCAAACGCATGCGGGCCGGGCACGATGACCGGCTGGCGCGGCGGCGTTTCGAGAAGCAGATGAACGCCCTCGCCGCCGTCATCGACTACACCGACGCCGTCTCCCCCGTCCACGCCTTCTTCGAAGAGAACGGCGTCCCCTACCTTGTCACGGACTTCATCACCGGCGTCTCGATGGCCGAGGCGTTGCGGCAGGATGACTTCACGCTCGAACGGTTGCTCCGGGTCTGCCTCGGGGTCGCTGACGGACTCGCGGGCCTCCACAGCGCCCGCGTCGTTCACCGCGACCTGAAGCCGGCGAACATCATGATCCGCAAGCGCGACGACGCCGTACGCATCATCGACTTCGGACTCGCCGGACTCGCCGCCGACGCCGCCGCGAGCGACAGTCGGCCCCCCGGCCTCACGGACATCACGCAGGCCGGCGCCGTGATGGGCACGCCGCGCTACATGGCCCCGGAACAGGCCCAGGGCGAGCACGCGGCGCGTCCGATGGACATCTGGTCGTTCGGCTGCCTGCTGGGCGACGTCTGCCGCCGCTTCCCCGAGGCGGCCCCGACCGCGCTCCGGGATCTGCTCGACGACTGCCGCCATCATCGTCCCGAGGCGAGACCGTCGGCGGTCGAGGTCCGCACCCGACTCGCGGCGATCGTCGCCCCCACCCGGGAAGCGCCGGCTCTCGTCAACACGGTTCCCCGTCCGGTGAACACGCCGGTCGGTCGCGAACAGGAAGTCGAGACGCTCCGGAGCATGCTGTCGCGTCGCCGGCTCGTCACCATCTGGGGACTCGACGGTCTCGGGAAGACCACCCTTGTCCAAATCCTGCTGGCCGCGATTCAAGCCGCCCCGCGGGCCGAGGAGACCGCCGCCGACGGCGTCTGTTTCGTGACGCTGGACGGCGCCGTGGACGTGGACGACGCCCTGCGGCGAATCGCCGACGCCGCGCCGCCCGCCGCCGGACTCCGCGACGCCCGACCGGAGCAGTTGCGGGAACTTCTTCCGGCGCGGCTGCGGGGGCTCGACCTGTGGCTGATCCTCGACGCCGTTGACGAACACGCCCGCCCGCTCGCCCCGATCGTCCGCGAACTGCTTCACGGCCCTACGCTTCGCATCATCGCCACCGGCTACCAGCGCTTCAATCTGCCCGAGGAACAGACCTACCGGATCGCCGGACTGCGGGAGGCGGAGGCGCCAGGCGTGACGGCGCTCCGCGCGTCCGACGCGGCCCGTCTGTTCGTCGAGCGGGCCCGGGCGCACATCCCCGCCTTCCGCATCGGACGCGACAACGAAACCGCGGTTCGACGCATCTGCAGCGGCCTGCAGGGCGTGCCGCTTGCACTCGAACTCGCGGCGACCAGCCTCGCGTCCATGCCGCTCGCCGAACTCGCCGACCGCCTCGGTGAACTCGCCCGCGATCGCCCCGGCGGGATGGACGCGTCCGTGCGCACCGCCCTCCACGGTCTGACCGCGGACCAGCGCGAGCGGTTGCGCCGACTCACGGTCTTTCGTGGCGGATGGACGCTCGACGCCGCGCACGCCGTCGACCCGCCCGGTCCGGACAACCCGCTGCTCGACGATCTCCGCCTGTTGACGGAGCGTTCGCTGATCCGGTTCGAGACGGACGACGCCGGCGGCGGACGGTACGCGATGCTCGCGCCGGTGCGCGATGCGCTCGAATCGCTGACCACCCTGCACGCCGACGAGATCGACACGGCCCGGGCCGCGCACGCGTCGTGGTTCCTCGCGCTGGCGGAGCGGGCCGATCAGGCGACCACCGCCGCCGGCGAGATGGACGCCGCGGTCCGGCGACGATCGAGTCAGACCGAGTGGCTTCGTCGACTCGACGAGGCCGCAGCCAACATCAACGCCGCGATCGAGTTCACCGTCGGCCGGCTGGGGGCGGACCACGCCGCGGACGACGAACGCACGGAAGCCGCGGAACGCCTCGCCCGATTCGTCATCGCGCTGGACTTCTACTGGAGCCGTCGCGGCGCTCTGCAGCGCGGCATGGAGCTCGCCGAACGCGTCGAGCCGCACGTGGCCTCGGCGTCGCTCCGCATCGATCTCCTCAACGCGATGGGGATCATGGCGTTCGAGGACCAGAACTGGACCGCCTCCGCCCGCTGGCATCGCGCCGCCCTCGCCCGGGCCGAGCCGGACGCTCCGCCCGAGACGATCGCCAAGGTCTGCTCGAACCTCGGACTCGCGATCCTGCATCTCGGCGACATCGACGACAGCATCGACTGGCAACGCCGCGCCCTCCACGCCGCGCGACGCGCCGGCAATCGACGCCAGGCGCACGCGGTGCGGCTGAATCTCGCGGCGGCGCGGAAGCTGCGGCCGGATGAGACGGCCGTGGTCGCGCGACGTCTGCGTCGGCTGTGTCGGGTCTTCCGACGTCGTTTCGCCGATCGCTATCGCTGCATGCTGACCCTGCGCAACCTCGGCGAGGCGTTGTTCCACGCCGACGCATCAGCCTCCGCGCGAGCGTTCCGCCGCGCCCTGGTCTACGCGACGGCGCTGCGCGACGGCCGACAGGCGGCCCGGGCCATGCGGGGGCTGGCGGCGTTGCCGATCCGGGCCGCCCCCGCGGATCGCGCCGCCCTGCTGGCGGGAGCACGGCTGGCGGACCCGGGCGTCGACGACATGTTCGACCCCCGTTCGTCCGCCGCGTTTCGCGCCGCCGCGTCCGCCGTCTCGTCCCTGGACGTCGCGGCCGCCCACGAGGCGTTGTCGGCGCACCCCGGCGGCTGGCGGCTCGTCGTCGACCGCACCCGGCGTCACTAAGTTCACCGACTTTTCACCCGTCGATGCGGTCACACGGATTCCGTGCGTTAATACCATAGGGAACCACGGGACGCGCCGGCGTCCTTCCGGATGAGCAGCAGCAAGGAGACGGCCGCCATGAAGAGAACGCGGACGATGCAGGCGATGACGCTTCTCGGAATCCTTGTGCTGGGCGGCTGCCAGGCTGGGCAATCGTCGACGCCCGCCGCCCGCTACCGGCTCGGCGGCGGTCCGATCCATCAGGCGTCGCTGTCAGCGGTGGAGACGGCGCGGGGCAGGGCGGCCGATCTTCGCGTCGAGTTCGCCTCGACGGGCTCGAACAACGGGACCGCCACCGCATTTCCGGAGGGGGTGGCGACCGCGGGTCCGTTGCGCGGCAACGGAACCATGGTGTCGACATGGGTCCGGGTTGCGGACGACGCACCGACGAAAACCATCGTGCGGGTCGCCGTCGCGGGCTTGTACAACACGTGGGTGTCGCACTTTCGCGTCTCGATCACCGACCCCCCGACGCCGCCGGCCCTTGGTGATCTGCAGGTCGCGGACATCACGGCGACGACGCCGGACGCCGACGGCCGCATGTGGATCACCGCAACCCTCAACCGGGCGAACGATACCGATCGACCGCTGCTCGTCTTCCTGCGTTACGGGGGAGAGGACCCCCAGCCCTTTGTGCTCTGGCGCGATGCGGTGATGATCCCCCCGAACGCGACGTCAGGCGTCACGGACGTGAAACTCTATGCCGGCGCACCGACCCCGCCGCTCGCCGGCCGGCTGGAATCGCGACCGGATGACGATCGCACGCGGACCGTCGCAAGCCGTCTGGTCAAAGGCCCGCACGCAAGGCCGATCACGGGCGGCGGACCGATTCACCACGCGCGCTTCGTCGCGCCGACGGTGGAGCCAGGGGGAACAGCGACGCTGCACCTGGTGTTTGAACAACCGGGCACGACGCCGTTCACATCGTTCGAGACCAGTGATCAATCGGTCTTCGAGAACTGGGATGACATTGTCGCCAGCGGCTCGAGCACCTTCGAGCCGATCGACTTCCAGGTCAGCGACGACGCCGCCCCCGGCATCGTGACCGTCACCGCCACAAACCTAGACTCAACGATGACGTCGTCGTTCCGGATCGTCGATTCGACGACGATATACACCAGAACCCTGGACTCCCTGGAGAGCGCGCGAGCCGGCGATCGCCATACGATCACCGCCACGCTGAATCAGGACGCCGACGCCGACACCCTCGTCAGGTTGCGCTGGACGCCGGGATCAGAGCGATGTTTCGAGGAGTGGACCGACGCCATTGTTGTCCAGCAGGGCGAGCGTACCGGAACGACGACCGTGAAGCTCCGAGACGGCGCGCGGCATCCGGTCACCGTCATCGGCCGACTCGGACGAAGTCGCGACGCGACCGAACTCCAGCGCTGAAACCCCACTCCCCCGGCCGCTCCGAGCATCGGGCCGTGTGAACATCCTGAATGACGACGACGCCCCGTCGTCCGAAGCAGCGGACGACGGGGCGTCGACAATCGTCGTGACAGCGTGCGGCGTCGGTCAGCAACTGCCCCACGCGGAGAGCAGGACCGCAAGGTCCGACGCGCCGACCATCCCGTCGCCGTCGAGATCCGCCGGGCTCCCTTCGTTCGGGCCCCAGGCGCTGAGCAGCGCCGCCAGGTCCGCGGCCCCGACCATGCCGTCGTCATCGAGATCGCCGTCGCACGCGGACTCGATCGTGACGATCCAGCCGCCGCTGAAGAACCCGTGACCGATGATCACGCCGCCGTCAGCGCTGATCGCCTGGCAGACCTCCAGCGATTCGCCGAGCGTGTCGCCCCCGTTGTCCGTGATGTACTGCTCCAGCTCCACGAGGACGCCTTCGCCCTCCGGCCACAGCCACGCGCGGCGGGTCGTGAAGAGAATATCGAAGCCGACGACCGTTCCGTTGTCCGCAATGTCCATCGGAATGCCCTCCCACGCCGGAAGCAGCGAGCCCTGCCCGACCTGGGTCCACTCCAATGTCGTCGCATCCCAGATCGTCGCCCGCCCGTCATCGTTCCCGAGCAGCATCGTTCCCGCGTCGTCGACGCCGTAGATCTCGCCCAGCATGTCGCCGTTCGGCGGATCGATGAGCTGGCCGCTTCCATCATTGCTCCAGAACGCCGGGGTGCGTGAGAATGAGCCCTGGGCGAAGCCGCCGATGACCGAACCGTCCGCCGACATCGCGGACGCGCGGTTGCTCCCGTTCGCCAGCCCTTCGAGTTCGATCATGCCGGTCTCGACGGACCAGTAGAAGCCCCGGCCGTTGCATCCGTCCCACGAGAGCCCGACCGCCGCGGTCCCGTCCGCGGAAAGCTCGTACGCGCTGCTTCGACTCGGACACGCCAGCGCATCCGGCAGGAAGCCGAGACTCTGCCAGCCGGCCTGCTCCGTCCAGATCGCCGCGACCTCGTCGTCGGTCGTCGGGTCCGGCATGTTGCCGAGCACGACCGAACCGTCGTCAGACACGGCCACCGCGGAGTACCCCGGTCCGGGCAGCGTCATCATCTGTTTCGTCATCCGGTCATAGCGGTACGGACCCGACGGAGCCTCGCCGACGACATACCGGCCGTCCGGCGTCAGGTCGTTGGCGCTCCAGGTGCCGGGAATGAGTTCAAAGGCGACCGACTGGCCGTACGCCGCGCCGGCCGCGCCGAGAACGACGATCGCGGGAACGGAAAGAATGGACTTCATGCGATTGCTCCGGGAGAAAGTGAGGGAATCCACCGATGCTCAGGCGCGGCGTCGACGACGGCGAAGACCCGCGGCGCCGAACAACGCCAGCGTCGCCGGACCGGGCACCACGTTCCACGACATGTTGTCGATGTAGGTCGAGGGAATAAGACCGAATCCGAGGATGCGGACCTCGTCGAACACCATGCCGTCGCTGGTTGAGATGTCGACCCACGTGTCCCCGATGCCCCCCCACGCGGCATCCGCGAACAGACTGCCGACCTCGACGCCGTCGTTGAACAGAATGACGGCCTGGCCGCCGCCGAACGGACCGCCCGGTCCGGACGGATCCCACACCTGCAGCGACATCGCCGTCACGTCCGTCTCGAACGTCATGAAGGCGCCGAAGGGACCGTTCCACGCATTGCCGTCGCCGAGATCAAAGCCGACGTCGGCGTCGAAGTCAGCGACCCCGCCTCCGCCGCCGACACCGCTGTCCAGCGTGAGGCCGAGGGAATCGAGCCAGAAGTCCGCGGGAACCGGACCCACGGGTCCGCCCGGCTCATCGAAGTTGAGTGAGAAGTCGCTGTAGGACGTTGCGACGTCGCTGATCGTGATCGTGTAATCCGCGATTGCAGTTGCGGCGAACGAAACGGCGAGCGTCGCCGCCATCAGATGCGTTTGACTTGTCATGCAGGTCCCCTCCTGACGGGACTGGGGTGAAGGACGCGAACTGGCGCCAATCCGCGAGGTCGAGCCGGGGTCGAGCCGACGCCCACGCTTCGACCGGATCGACGCTGACGCCCGCGTCGGGCGTGACCGAGCACCACGCACACGACACGCGAACCTCTCGGTCACGTCCGAATATATCGTCGCATCTCATCCCCGCAAGTTTCCCTAGGGAATATTGTGAGGATTTGTTCCGAGGGTTGCCGAGCGAGCGTGGCCCGATATAGTGTCATCAGGATGAACGGCCCCATCCACGCCTCCTTGGAAAATGCAAATCGAAGACTCACAATCACTTACGACGATTTCCCCGCGATTCAAGGAGGACCTGGGAGAGGCCCTGGCCAACCTTCGCAGCGCCCTGATCGCCGTGATCCGGGACGTCGAGGGTGATCCGTCCAAGCCCCAGGATCTGGCCCGGCGATTCAAGCTCAACAAGAATCTCACGTGGAAGATCTCCAAGGTCGTCGGCGAAGCTGATCCCTACGCCGGCGTCCCGCACCTCCCCGGAACCGGCGGCTTCGAGATCTTCTTCAAGGGCATGCGCAGCGGCGGCGCCGGCGCCGAACTCATCGACCGCGCCCGGTGCGCGGCCCAGGCGATCGAACGCGTGGTCGAGGTCCACACCGGGGACCGAGCCACGCTCGACATCATGGTCAGCGACATGCTGCCGCCGGGGATGCAGAGTGACCGCGACGAGCAGTTGCGGAAGATGGCGTTTCAAGGCAACAGCGGGATCTGGGGCGTGCGGGCTCGCATTCAGACGATGCTCTGCGTCCTGGCCCCGAACGCTGACGACCCCTCGCTCGCCGATCTCATCCAGGTCGGCGGACTCGTCGACTTCCGCCGCCTCCGGGCCGATGCGCGATGGCTCCTCGTGCGACGGGAACGATGGTCAGATGATGACGAGCCGCCGGCGCCCGACCAGTCCGAACCGCTTGATCCCGACTGCCCGCCCGACGCCGCGCCACTCATCCGGGAGTTCTGCTCGACGCCCCCGCCGACGCTGGAGGTGATCTCAAGCGCGGGTGAGGATCAGTACGAACTGCCGGGTGGACCCGTCGGCAACGCCGCGGCCGTGACATGCGTATGGGGCGAGATCTCCCGGAAGGTCGGCGCCGTCGCGGCGGACCTGCCGGGTGAGTACGGGGAAATCGGCTGCAGTCTGGTCACGCCGGTGGAACAGGTGGTCTTCGATCTCCTGGTGCATCGAGAGCTGGCCTGGGCGATGGACCCCGAACTCGTCGTCTACAGCCGGCTCGACGGCGGCGGCATGCAGACAACGCAGCGACGGCAACGCAACACGCTCGCGATCAACGAGCCGGTGGTCGACCTCGGCTGGGGCGTCGACGGTCTCGTGACGCCCGCGCTTCCGGATCACCATCGACTCGCCTCGTACGTCTTTGATCGCGCGGGCTGGTCGCCTCGCGACTTCCGTGCGCTCCGCGTCGATCTCGCGTATCCCCCCATCCCCAGCGTCGCGCTGCTCCGCTCCGAACTGCCCGTGCGTCACTGAGACCCGGGCGAACCAAAGCCGCCGAGGGGAGTCGAACCCCTAACCTCCAGATTACAAATCAGGTGCTCTGCCAATTGAGCTACGGCGGCGGTCGATCCGCAGGGTAGCGCGGCGGGGGCGGGGGAGCAACACGCCGTCGTCCCCCGTCGCCCCACGGTCCGCCGCGTCTCCGGTACACTCCCGGATCTGGAGGCGCCAGACCATGCAGGACAAGGTGTACGACTCGCCCGCCGACGCGCTCGACGGGCTGACCCGCAACGACATGATCGTCGCCGTCGGCGGCTTCGGCCTGTGCGGCATCCCGGAGCAGCTCATCATCGCGCTGCGGGACAGCGGCGCCACGGGGCTCACCGCCGTCTCGAACAACGCCGGCGTCGACGACTGGGGCCTCGGCCTCCTGCTCCAGACCCGCCAGATCCGCAAGATGATCTCCTCCTACGTGGGCGAGAACGCGGAATTCGAACGCCAGTTCATGGCCGGCGAACTCGAGCTCGAATTCTGCCCCCAGGGCACCCTCGCCGAACGGATGCGAGCCGGCGGGGCGGGTATCCCCGGCTTCTACACCCGAACCGGCGTCGGCACCGTCGTCGCCGATGGCAAGGAGCACAAGGACTTCGACGGCGAGACCTACATCCTCGAACGAGGCATCGTCGCCGATCTCGCCCTCGTCAAAGCCTGGAAAGCGGACCACGCCGGCAACCTCGTCTTCCGCAAGACCGCCCGCAACTTCAACCCCATGGTCGCCACCTGCGGACGGGTCACCGTCGCGGAGGTCGAAGAAGTCGTGAACACCGGCGATCTTGACGCGGACATGATTCATACGCCGGGCATCTTCGTCGATCGTGTCGTGACCACGACGTCCGAGAAGCGGATCGAGCAGCGGACGGTGACGGCGGGCGCCTCGTGAGGGCCGGGCGGGACCAGCCGGACCAATCCCGCGCGGGCCCGAAATCCCGATTTCCATGTCATATCCGGCCGACCCATGCGTTCAACCACTCCCCGCGACGGTCCGATGTCGGATCGATCCGGCGCGCACCGACCGGTGACCGCGGGCGTCACCGGAACCGCGTCACGACCTGACGCCCCCCTCGGGGGCCAGGCGATGAGGAGATCGGCCCGCGTGGGCCGCTGACCATGACCACCTTCACCCGCATTCTGCCGAAGATCACGCCCGGAGTGAGAACCATGAACCTGACCCTCGGACGATTCACCCATGGCCTTCGGGCGGCGTGCGCGGCGATTGTCGCCGTCACCGCCGTCCTGATGACCACCCCCACCGCCTCCGCTCAGTTCGGCCTCGGCAACGCCTACGGCGAAGCCTTCCAGCAGGACTTCGTGCGACGCGACGTGCAGCTTGCGGCGGACATTCTCGGGCTCGACGAAGCCCAGCGGCTCATCGTCGAGACGCTTTACGAAGACTACGCCGCGGCGTTCGAGGAAGGCCGCCAGGGCGTCCATGACGAACTCAGCGAGATTTCCCAGGAAATCAACAAGTCCGGCGACGTCAAGCAGATCATGGCGATCGTCTTCGAGCCGATCGAGAACTGGATGGTCACCAAGCAGGAGATGCTCGAGCAGCTCATGCTCGACGTGCAGATCCAGCTCAACGAACGTCAGCAGCAGAAATGGCCGGTCTTCGAGCGCCGGTGGTACCGGATCAACCAGCTCAACAAGGGCCGTCTGCAGGGCGAGAGCGTTGACCTCGTCGCGATTCTCAACCAGGTGGACCCCCGTCGCTCGGTGCTCGATCAGGTGCAGAACCTGGTGGATGAATACGAGATCGCGTTCGACGCAGCGCTTCGCAACCGTGACCAGCACTACCGCGGCGCGCAGCCCAAGATGATGGCCGCGATTCAGGATCGCGACATGGGCGCCGGCGAACCGATCGTGACGCGTCAGGTGGAGCTTCGTCGCGCGGTGCGTGACGTGAACGAACGGTTCATCGATCTGATCGCGGCCCAGCTGCCGGAGCCGCAGGCGTCCGCCTTCCGCGACGAGGCGCTTCGCAAGGCCTATCCCCGCGTGTACCGGCCGAGCCGCTTCGAGCGAATGGCCGAAGCGGCGCTCGGTTTCGACGACATCAGCAGCGAAACCCGGGAGGCGATTCAAGGTCTCATCGCGGCGTACACGAGCGAGAACGGCGAGATGTCGAAGCGGCTGATCGCGGCGATCAAGGCGAGCCAGATGGAAGATGCGATGAACACCTTCCAGCGGCGCGTTGATCGCTCCGCCCGCACGCAGGACCGGGGCAAGGCGGACCAGGTCCGCTTCGAATTCCGCGAACGCGACAAGATGGAGCAACGCTACATCGTGCAGCTCCGCGGTCTGCTGACGCCGGAGCAGTACGCGGAACTCCCCGGCGTCGCCAAGGGCGATTCGGCCGGGACCCCGCTCGGCACCGCCGGCGGCGCCGCGCCGATCGGCAACCGCTCCGGCGGCGGCGGACGCAACCTCGAAGGCGGCCGCTGATCCGCACCCGGACCCCCCTGAACGGGCGGGACGTCGATCCCCGGGAGCCGACGTCCCGCCCGCTTCACAGACCCGCCGGTTTCCGTGGTCCCGGACCCGAAAGAAACCGACAATAAAATGAGGGCGGAGCCTCGAATCCCGCCCGATTCCCCCCCCTTACGCATCCCTGACCCCGGGGCCGCTCCCGCTCCCCGCCGACCGCCTCCCGGACCCCATGCACGACCGATTGGACGACGGAATGGACGACGGAACCATGGCCTCCGCCCCTGACTTCGCCGCCGACACGCCGGCAAATGCTGCGCCCGTGAACGAGATCACGGTCCGGAGCGCGGCGGACGAGGCGGAGCTGGTGAAGGAACGTTGCGCTCAGCTGGGCATCGACTGGCTGACCGAGGCCCCCGAAGCGGAGGTCGAGGCGGTCCGGCTGCTCACGTCGGACGTCGCCGTCCGTCTTCGCGTCGTGCCCCTCCGAATCGAGGGCGGACGCGTGATCGTCGCCATGGTCGATCCGCTCGACACCGCCGCGGCGGACGAAGTCGCGGCGTTGAGCGGGCGTCCCGTGACCCGGGTCGGGCTCGAGCCTCGCATCTTCACGGACCTGATGCGAGAGCATTACGGCACGACGGCGGCTCGCATGGCGGAGAGTCTCGCGGACGAAGCGGACTCGACGAGCGACCTCGAGCACAACCTGGACGCGATCGAGGCGGACGACATCCACCGGATGGCGGAGCAGCCGACGCTGATCAACCTGGTCAACCTGTTGCTGCTCGAAGCGATCCAGTCGCGGACGTCGGACGTCCACATCGAGCCGTTCGAGGATGAGCTCAAGGTCAAGTACCGCATCGACGGCGTGCTGGCGGAGCAGCAGCCGCCGCCGAAGCACCTGCAGCCCGCGCTGATCGGCCGCATCAAGATCATGAGCGGCATGAACATCGCGGAGCGGTACGTCCCGCAGGACGGCCACATCACGTTGCGGTTCGAGGGCCGCAAGGTCGACATTCGCGTCTCGACCGTGCCCACGCTGTACGGCGAATCGATCGTGATGCGTATTCTGGACAAGAGCGCCCTCCCGCTCGACTTCGACTCGCTGGGCATGTCGAAGCCGATGCAGGGCATCATGGACAAGTTCATCAACAAGCCGCACGGCCTCGTGCTCGTCACCGGGCCGACCGGCTCCGGCAAGACGACGACGCTCTACACGGCGCTGTACAAGCTGTACGACCCGCGGAAGAAGATCATCACGATCGAGGACCCGGTTGAGTATGAACTCAGCGGGATCAACCAGATCCCGGTGAACCCGAAGCGGGGGTTGATGTTCTCCACCGGTCTGCGCGCGATTCTGCGTCAGGACCCGGACATCGTGCTCGTCGGCGAAATCCGCGACGGCGAGACGGCGGAGATCGCGATCCGCTCGGCGCTGACGGGCCACCTGATTCTGTCGACGCTGCACACCAACGACGCCGCGAGTTCGATCGGCCGCCTCATCGACATGGGCGTCGAGCCCTACCTGGTGGCGTCGGTCATCGAGGGCGTGCTCGCCCAGCGGCTGGGGCGTCGAATCTGTCAGCACTGCAAGATGCAGCAGCCCATGCCGGAGGCGGTCGAGCATCGGCTGCGTCCGGGCGAACTCGAACGCTTCGGCGGTCAGGTGTGGTACGGCGGCGGCTGCGACAAGTGCAACAACACCGGCTTCCACGGACGCGTGGGATTCTACGAACTCGTGCAGATCACCTCCGGCCTGCGGAAGGCGGTCTCCGACGGACGACCCACCGGCGAACTGAAGGAACACCTGTCCCCCGACTTCGTGTCGATGCGCGACGATGGTCTGCAGAAGGCGATCGACGGCGTCTCGACCATCGAGGAGGTCCTGCGGGCGACGCAGGACGTCGAAGAGGGATTCTGATCCGGAGACCGAAGGACCTCGGCGCGGCGGCGGGGCCGTCGGGCCGATGACGGACCCACGCCATGCCCAGCTTCGAATACCAGGGGCTCTCCGCCTCCGGCCAGACCATCACGGGACGCATCGACGCGCCGGACAAGTCCGCCGCGGTGCAGACGCTGCTCGGGCGCGGCGAGGTCGCCACGGTGATCCGCCCCCTCGGCGGGAAGAACAAGGCGAAGAGCAACGGCGCCGCGACCGCGACCGCCGCCCCCGCGTTTGAACCGAGCCGCGCGTCGGCCGGCGGGCTCGGCGGCGTCTTCGGCGGCCGGGCCGCGCGTCCGACCATGGGCCGCGCGGAAATCGCCTCGCTCGTCCGCGAACTTGCGACCGCGATCGAAGCGGGCCTGCCGATCATGCAGGCGCTCCGGACCGTGCGTCGCCAGGCGAACACGAAGGCGATGGAGTCGATCCTCGATCACCTCATCGAACGCGTCGAGGCCGGGGCCCCGCTGTACAAGGCGGCCCGCGAGTACGGCCCGCCCTTCGACGACATGATCGTCGGCATGCTTCGCGCGGCGGACGCCTCGGGACGCATGGCGGAAGTCATGCTGCAACTTGCCGATCTGCTCGACCGTTCGGTTGAACTGCGACGCGAGGTCATCGGCGCGACGGTCTACCCGTTCATCCTGCTCCTGCTCATGATCGCGAGCGTCGTGATCATCGTCACCGTCGTGGTGCCGAACCTGCTCAAACCGCTCGCGGGCGAAGGGCTCGCCCTGCCGTGGCCGACGCAGGTGCTGATGGGACTGGCGACCTTCTTCCAGTCGAACTGGATCTACCTGACCGGCGGCCTGATCCTCGCCCTCGTCTTCTGGCGGGCGTGGTCGAGCGTGCCGTCGAACCGGCTCAAGATCGATCACGCCCTGCTCAAGGCCCCGGTGCTCGGGCCGCTGCTCCGCGACGTCGCGGTGGCGCGGTTCACACGGACGCTGGGCACGCTGGCGTCGGCGGGGATTCCGCTGCTCGAAGCCCTGCGGATCACCCGCGACACGCTGGGCAACCGCGCCCTGATGGCCGCGATCGACAGCGTGCAGGACAAGGTCACCGCGGGCAAGGCGCTCGCGGACCCCCTCGAACGCACCGGTCTCTTTCCCGCCCTGCTGATTCAGATCGTGAACCTCGGCGAACGCTCGGGTCGGCTCGAGTCCATGCTCGTGCACGCGGCCGGCGCGTTCGACCGCAAGGTGAACCAGTCGCTCAAGATCTTCTCCAAGGCCCTGCCCCAGGTGCTGACGATCATCATGGCGGTGCTCGCGGCGTTCATTCTGACCGCGATTCTCCTCCCGCTCGTCGATCTCCCGTCGCTGATGAAGTGACGCATGTGAAATAGGAACGCGATCCACGCGTTCGACTCTGGTCCCACCCGGTCGGCGATTTCGCGACTGCCGCTCGCCGCCCGAGCATCAAGTCCCCGGGAGCACGCTCCCGACCCGTGACGGAAAAGGAACGATGGTCATGCTTCAACGTCCCGCATCAACCCGACCCCGCGTGCGACGTCCTGCCTCGCGGCGTGCGTTCACGCTGCTCGAAATCATCGTGGTGGTCACGATCATCGCGCTGCTCGCCGCCCTCGTGGCGCCGCGCCTGCTCGGCAACGTCGACCGCGCGAAGGTCTCGGCCGCGAAGAGCGGCGCCGCGCAGCTCGCGCAGCAGCTCCAGCTCTACCTCACCGACGTCGGTCAGTCGAAGCCCGACCAGGATCTCGACCTCGAGGTCCTGACCCTGCCGCCCGACGCCGGCGGCGGGACGAACGGTCCCTACCTGCAGAAGGCGGACGACCTCCTCGACCCCTGGGGCAACCCCTACGTGCTGCGGGTGCCGGGTGAAGTGAACTATGACTTCGACATCGTCTCGTACGGCGCCGACGGTCAGCCCGGCGGCGAGAACTACGACGCCGACCTCACCAACTGATCGAGTCCGCTTCATGCGCTCCTCCGCTCCGCCATCCCGATCCGCCGGCTTCACGATGCTCGAAGTGATCGTGGCGCTGCTCGTGTTCGCGATCATCGGGGCGCTCGCGATCCCGCGGCTGAGCAGCAACCTCCGCCGCGAGGTCGTCGGCACGCTCGACGAGATCGAGGATCTCCTCACGATGTTCGCCCAGCGCGAGATGCTCGCCGAGACGCCGGTCCAGCTCTGGTACGACCCCGACGCCCGCTGGATCCTTGTCTCCAACCTCGAGGATCCCGACGAGCCCGGGCGGGGCGAACCGCCGGTCTGGGTCCCCGACCGCTACATCTCGCCCGTCCGCATCCCCGACCAGTGCGAACTGCTCCCGCCCCTCGTCGACGGCGAAAGCCTCGGCGGGCAGACCTGGACGATCGTCAGTCGACCCGGCGAAGCGCGGCCGGACATCCAGCTCTCCCTCTATCACGAGGGCGAGACGTTCACCGTCGGCCTGCCGACCTACGCGATCACGCCGTGGCGCTCCGACGCCCTGGTCGAGATCGCGGAGGATCGACAACCCGTCGACCTCGACGGACTCGGCCGCTACCGGGAGGACTGGTGATGACCAACCGTCCGCACCACGACCGATGCATCGCCCGCCGCCGGCGCGGCGTCGCACTCGCCGACGTCATGATCGGCGGCGTCATGCTCGCGATCGGACTCGGCGTGATCATCTCCGTCACCACCCGCGCTCTCGCCGCCCAGAGCGAGGGACAACAGCAGATCATCGCGTCCTGGCTCATCGACGAAACCCTCAACATGGTCATCGTCGAGGGACCGGCCGAGTACAGCCGCGTCCATGACCTGCGCGGCGAATTCGAGCCGCCCTTCCAGGACTTCTCCTACGACATCGTGATCGATGAAGCGGGCGGACTCGGCGAAGCCTACCGCGTCGGCATGACCGTCTTCTGGCCGGCCGGACGCGATCAACGCGAGGTGTACTGCGAAACCGTCATCGCCTCCCGCCTCGGCGAACCGCTGCAGCTTCGCGAACCGCTGATGCCCCTCGACCGCGAGGGACGGTGGCTCGGCGAAGAACAGGAACCCGTCGACGGCGGCGATGAAGGCGACGCGGCGACCGGCGGGGCGGACGCGGCGGGCGGCGGCGGAAGCACCGGAGGAGGTCGATGATGCAACCCGAACGAAATCGAACCGACGAACGAACCCGCGGCCGGCGCGGCTTCACCCTGATCGAACTGCTCGTCGCCGCGATGATCGCGGTGTTCATCCTCGGCTCCGCCGCGTTCACGCTGAACCGCATCGGCCAGGCGAAGGACTCGAGCAAGATGCGGTTGAACGCGGCGATGCGGGCGGACACCGCGATGAACGAGATCCGGCGCGACCTCACGTCGATCCTGCGTGACGGCGACCTGTTCTGGACCCGCATCCTGATCATGGACGACGAGGCGAGCTCGCCGCTCGGCGACGTCGACGACGATGAACTGCTGATCTTCACCAGCCAGGCGCGATCGATCCGCACCGTGGACTTCTCCGGCGAAGGCGTCGAGTACGAAGCCGCGTACCGCATCGAAGAGGACGAGCAGGGCCCGGTGCTCTGGCGCCGACGCGACGCGATGCCGGACGAATGGGATCGCGGCGGCGGACTCGCGACGCCCCTCATCGAGGGCGTCATCAGCTTCAACGTACGCGCCTTCGACGGACTCGACTGGTACGACGAGTGGGATTCCGACGAGCGCGGCCTGCCGTGGGCGATCGAAGTCACCATCGAAGCCAGCGGCCATCGCGATTCGTTCGATCTCGAGACCGCCCCCACCATCGTGCTGCGCACCGTGACGCCGCTCGATCGCGTGGCGCAACCCGATGAAATCGTCGCCGCGCTCCTCGCGGACGAAGACGAACTGTGGGCGGAAGAGAAC
>CBDDFV010000003.1:0-66809 GCA_965227335.1 Phycisphaerales bacterium | reverse complement strand
CGAGGGTCCGAACGACGGCTGACCCAGATCGATCGCGACGACTGCCCGGTCGAACTGGACAAGTCGAACGTGCTCCTGATCGGTCCGACCGGCACGGGCAAGACGCTGCTGGCGAAGACGCTCGCCCGAATTCTGAACGTGCCGTTCGCCATCGGCGACGCGACGACGCTCACCGAGGCCGGCTATGTCGGCGAAGACGTCGAGAACCTGCTGCTCAAGCTGCTCCAGGCCGCGGACTACGACCTCGAGGCGGCGCAGCGGGGCATCATCTACATCGATGAGATCGACAAGATCGGCAAGACGAGCAACAACGTCTCGATCACCCGCGACGTCTCCGGCGAAGGCGTGCAGCAGTCCCTGCTCAAGATGCTCGAAGGCGTCGTGGCCAACGTCCCGCCGCAGGGCGGACGCAAGCACCCCGAACAGCAGTACATCCAGATGGACACGACGCACATCCTGTTCATCTGCGGCGGCTCCTTCGCGGGCATCGACGAGCTGATCAGCAAACGCCTCGGCCGGCAGCGGATCGGCTTCGTCGGCGGCGACCAGGTCAAGCCGGAGAAGGAAAAGGAAGTCCTGCTCTCGCAGATCACGCCGGAGGATGTGCTCGAATTCGGCCTGATCCCCGAACTCGTGGGTCGTCTGCCGATCATCACGCCCCTGATGCCGCTCAACGTCTCGGCGATGGTGCGAATCCTCACGGAGCCGAAGAACGCGCTCGTCAAGCAGTACCAGCACCTGTTCAGTCTCGAGAACGCCTCGCTCGAATTCACGGAGAAGGCGCTCGAACTCATCGCGGATCGCGCCCTCAAACGCGACACCGGAGCCCGGGCCCTGCGGGCGGTGGTCGACGAGTTCATGCTCGAGATCATGTACGACCTGCCGGAACTCGACACCGACGGCGTCACCTTCACGATCGACGGCGACGACATCGAACAGAAGCGACCCCTCACGGAGCTGCAGCAGCACACCCGCAAGGAATCCGCCTGACGCGATCGTCTCGCCACGCCAGATCAATCCGCCCGCCCGGCCCCGCGCCGGGCGGGTGTCGTTCATACGCCTGACCCCGGGCGTCCCCGAAGCGGAGATTCCGGACACGGAGATCCCCCGCCGCCACATCGTATAATTCAGTCGTCCGGCGATGACCCCCCAAGGAGAGACCCATGAGTTTCTGGGACAAGCTCAAAGGCGAACTGATCGACATCATCGAGTGGCTCGACCCCTCGAACGACACGATGGTCCGCCGCTTCGAGCGGTATAACAACGAGATCAAGTACGGGGCGAAACTGATTGTCCGCGAGGGACAGGCCGCGGTCTTCGTCAACGAAGGACGCATCGCGGACGTCTTCAGCCCCGGCACGTACACGCTCGACACGAAGAACCTGCCGATCCTGGCCACGCTGCAGGGTTGGAAGTACGGTTTCGAGAGCCCGTTCAAGGCCGAAGTCTACTTCGCCTCCACCCGCCGGTTCACCGATCTGAAGTGGGGCACGCAGAATCCCGTCATGCTCCGCGACGCCGAGTTCGGACCCGTGCGGCTCCGCGCCTTCGGGACGTACGTCGTCCGCATCAGCGACCCCGGCGCCTTCATCCGCGAGATCGTCGGCACCGACGGACACTTCACGACCGATGAAGTCTCGGAGCAGCTCCGCAACATGATCGTCTCCCGCTTCGCCGACCTCCTCGGCGAGAGCGGCATCCCGATCCTCGACCTCGCCGCGAACTACGATGAACTCGGCGTCTTCGTGACGGATCGCATCGGCGGCGAGTTCGAAACCTACGGGCTGGAGATCACCAAGCTGCTGGTGGAGAACATCTCGCTCCCGCCCGCCGTCGAGGAAGCCCTCGACAAGCGGTCGAGCATGGGCGTGATCGGCGACCTCGGCAAGTACACGCAGTTTCAGACCGCCGAGGCCATGCGCGACGCCGCGAAGAATGAAGGCGGCACCGCCGGCGCCGGCATGGGGATGGGGATGGGCTTCGCCATGGCCAGCCAGATGGCGGATTCGATGCAGCCCGGATCCGCCGCGGGCCGCACGCCGGGAGCGCCCCCCGGACCGCCCCCCGTACCGACCGCCCTCGCCTTCCACGTCGCCGCGGATGGTCAGGCCACGGGCCCCTTCGGACTGGCGTCGCTGACGGATCAGATCCGACGAGGCCTGATCACTCGCGAGACCCTGGTCTGGAAGGCGGGCATGCCGCAGTGGGCCCCGGCCGGTGAGATGACCGAACTGCAGAATGCATTCGCCGACGTCCCGCCGCCCCCGCCCCCGACCGCATGACCGACGAATCGCCCGCCGGCGCCGCGTCGTCCCCGAAGGCGGAGGCCGCCCGGTTTCCGTGCGCGCAATGCGGCGCGGACCTCTCCTTCCGGCCGGGCACCACCCATCTGCAATGCGCGTACTGCGGACACGTCAACGAGATCGAGCCGGTGGCGACGCCGTCGATCGAAGAGCGCGATTATCGCGCGGCCCTGGACGCGCTCGCCGCGCACGCGGAGACGCTCGAAGTCGACACCGTCCGCTGCGACGCCTGCGGCTCGGAGGCGGAGCCGCCGCCCGATCTCGACGCCTTCGACTGCGCCTTCTGCGGCAAGGCGATCATCTCCCCCGCCGCCCGCACCCGACTGCTCCGGCCCCAGGGCGTCCTGCCGTTTCATGTCGATCGACAAAACGCGCTCGAGCGATTCCGCGTCTGGCTGCGCGGCCTCTGGTTCGCGCCGAACGACCTCCGCCAGTTCGCCCGGTCGGGCGGCCGGCTGCGCGGCGTCTACCTCCCCTACTGGACCTACGACTGCCGCACGGAGACCGCCTACACCGGCCAACGCGGTGAGCACTACTGGGTTCCCGAGACCTACACCACCACCGTCAACGGCAAGACGGTGACCCGCACCCGCATGGTCCGGAAAACGCGTTGGTATCCGGCGGCGGGACGCGTGCACAATCGTTTCGACGACCTCCTGATCGCCGCCAGTCAGTCGCTCCCCCGCGATGATCTCCGCGCCCTCGAACCGTGGGATCTCGAATCGGTCGCGGCGTTCACGCCCGAGTACCTCGCCGGGTTCCAGGCGGAGAAATACCAGGTCGAACTCGACGAGGGCTTCCGGCTGGCCGGAGAGCGCATGGAGGGACCGATCCGGGCGACCATCCGGCGCGACATCGGCGGCGATGAACAACGCATCTTCACCGTGCACACGCAACCGTTCGACATCACGTTCAAGCACCTGCTGCTGCCCGTGTGGGTCAGCGCGTACACCTATCGCGACACGGTGTACCGGGTGCTGATCAACGCCCGCACGGGCGAGGTGCGAGGCGACCGTCCGTACAGCGTCTGGAAGATCATCGGCGCCGTTCTGCTGGCGCTGCTCGCCGCGGCCGTGATCGGAGGGCTCGCGTTCCTCTTTGCGGAGTGAGCGCGTTTGTGGTACACCCGCGACCCCATGCCCGCGCCCCCCGCTCTCCAGCCGAACGACGATGCGCCTGAAGCGTGGATCATCCAGGGACGAATCGAGCATTACCGGACGCCGATCTGGGATCGCCTCGTCCGACTCAGTACGAACGCGTATCGCTTGCGGGTGCTGGGCGGAACCGATCACGGGCGACCGTTCGGAAGCAACGAGACACGCGACTACCTCGAGGATCTCCCGCTCCAACGGCGACGCGGCCGTCTGCGTCCGCTGGGCTGGGACGGGCTGCACGACCGGGTCGCGCACGAACGACCAGCCGTCCTCGTCATGAACGCCAACCCCCGGAATCACGACAGTTGGACAATCCCCCGCCGCGCGAAGCAGACCGGTGCGGCGGTGCTGGCGTGGACCAAGGTGCACAGCGGGTCCCGGCTCCCGCCACCGCTGGCGAACCTCCTCCGTCGCCGGCTGTACGCTCGGTATGACGCCGTCCTGACATACGGTCTTCAGGGCCGGGATGAACTTCTCGCGCTCGGTGTCCCGCGCGATCGGATCATCGTCACCCGGAACACCATCGACACCGGTCGCGTGTTCGAGGGCGAGGCGGCGATCCGAGCGCGGGCGGAGGCGATCCGGGCGGAGCATGGTCTGGAAGGGCGTCGGGTCGTTCTGTACGTCGGACGCATGGCCGCCGACAAGCGGGTGCGCGACCTGCTCGCGGCCTGGCCGCGCCTGCGCGAGACGGATCCATTGCTCACGCTGGCGCTCGTCGGGGGCGGTCCGGGCCTCGAGGCGATCCGACGGGAGGCGGCTGACCTGGATCCCGCCATTGTGGCGCCGGGCCGCGTTCCGGAGGGCGACGACTACGCATGGATCGCCGCCGCGAACGTCTTCGTGCAGTGCGGCGCCGTGGGCCTGGCGATCAATCAGTCGCTGGCGCTCGGGACGCCGACGGTGATTGCTGATGAATCGGGCAGCGACTCGGAGATTCTCGAGCACGGCCGCACGGGGCGGCGATATAAGAAGGGCGATGTTTCCGCGCTGATCGACGCGATCAGGGCGGCCTTCATGGAGCCGGCCGCGACGGAGGACATGGTGGCTCGCGGCCGCCGACTTCTGCGGGATGAGGTGAACGTGGATCGACTCGCGGAGACCATTGACAGCGCGATCCGACGCGGACTTGAGCTTTCACGAAAGCGGCGGGCGTCAGCGTGAAGATCAGCGTCTTCGGTCTTGGGTACGTCGGCGCCGTGAACTGCGGCTGCCTGCCGCCGCTGGGTCACGAGGTCATCGGCGTCGATATCGCGACGGCGAAGGTCGACGCAATCAATCGCGGGGCGTCGCCCATCATCGAAGCGGAGATGGACGGACTCGTGGCGAACGCGGTCGGGTCGGGCCGGCTGCGGGCGACGACGGATGCGACGGCGGCGGTGGCGGCGACGGAGGTCGCAATCGTATGCGTGGGCACCCCCTCGGATGACGTCGGGCGCGTCAATCTCACCTACGTCGAGCGGGTGATGGAGCAGATCGGCGAGGCCGTCGCGGCCGCCGACCATCAGCAGTACGTGGTGATGCTGCGGTCGACCAGCCCGCCCCCCGCCCAGGCCCGCATGGCGGAGATCCTCGCGCAGGCGTCGGGACGCCGGATCGGCAAGGGGCTTGGATACGTCTGTCACCCCGAGTTTCTGCGCGAGGGCCAGGCGGTCGGCGACTTCCGGAATCCTCCGAAGATCGTCTTTGGAGCGTCGGACGCGGACAGCCGCGCCATCTGCGACCAGCTCTACCCCGGCGTCGACGCGGAGACGTTTCATGTCGCCCCCGAAGTCGCGGCGATGGTGAAGTACGCGGACAACTGTTTCCACGCGGTCAAAGTGACGTTCGGCAATGAGATCGGCGTGCTGTGTCGCGCTTTCGGCGTTGACTCGCACGCGGTCATGGAGATTTTCTGTCGGGACGAGAAACTGAACATCTCCCCGCGGTATCTCCGTCCCGGCTTCGCCTTCGGCGGCTCGTGCCTGCCGAAGGATCTGCGGAATGTTCTGGCCACCGCCCGCGAGCGGGCGCTGCCGACGCCGATGCTGGCCGGAACGATGGAGTCGAATCGACTGCAGATCGAACTGCTGCTCGATCGGATTGTCGGGCCGGACCGACCGACGATCGCGATTGTCGGTCTTGCGTTCAAGGAGGGAACGGACGACGTCCGGGAATCTCCAATGGTGACGGTGGTCGAGCACCTCACCGGCAAGCGTCACCCGGTGCTGATCTACGACGAAGCGCTGTCGGTGCCGTCGCTGGTCGGGGCCAACCGGGCGTTCGCGCTCCGCAGTATCGAGCATCTCGAGGACCTGCTCTGCCACGACCTGCCGTCCGTCATTGACCAGGCCGACATCGTCGTGGTGAGCCACCGTCTCACGGAGGCGCAGTGGTCCAGTGTGCAGTGGAAACCGGATCAGCGGGTCATCGATCTCCAGAACATTCCGGCCCTGCGCGCGGCCCCCGGCTACGAGGGCCTCTACTGGTAGCGTCCACGCTCAGGGGGGAGGCGGGACGCTGTTCCGGGACTGTTCGAACGCCGCCTTCGCCTCTTCGTATCGCTGAAGCGCCGCCGCCGCCTGCTCCTCTTCGCCGAGACGAAGCAGCGTGCGGTACAGCATGAAGTGGGCGTCGTAGTGCTCCGGCCACATGACGATCGCCTGGCTCAGTTCCTGCCTCGCTTCCTCGAAGCGGTCGTTCCGCAGGTAGAGCTCGCCCAGGCGGGCGTGCGCCTTGCCGCGATCGGTCACCGCGGCGTCGCCGGCTGACGTGAACGCTTCGATCGCTTCGAGAAGATGGGTCTCGGCCGGTTCATCGCGGGAGCGATCAAGGGCGATGATCCCGAGAGCGAAGTGCGCGTTCCCCCGTGCGACGCCTGCGGGCTCAAAGCGAAGGAAATGTCGAAAGCACGCGGCGGCGCGATCGAGGTCGGCGAGGTAGTAGTAGCACCAGCCGAGGTTGGCGAACGTGACGAAGTAGCCGGGCTCGAGCCGGGCGGCCTGTTCCAGATGCGGCTGGGCCCGCGCGTACTGGGCCTCGAGGTACTGGGAGAGTCCGAAGAGGAACTTCGCCTGCCCATCCTCGGGATGATCTTCAAGGTGCTGCTTGAGACGAATTCGCGCGGGTCCGAACCGACCGACGCGTATCAACGCCGCGTACTCGCCGAGGTCAGAGCGAATCCGTTCGATTCGGGGCGGGAGCGGCGTCTCCGGGCCGGGCGGAAGATAGTCGCCGGTGTCCAACGCGGCGGAGCCGGCGGACGGCGGAGCGGACGGGACGGTCGACGGCGTGTCCGGGGCGCTCTGGCGCTCGCACGCCGTCGTCGCCAGCAGCGCGACCGATGCAAAACCGATGAGAAGAGAAGAACTGCGCATGAGGAGAACATGATAGCGACGGCGCCCCGGACAGACCGACCGGTGGTGAGCGGGAATGAAAAGCCCCCGACCGGCGAACCGGTCGGGGGCGAAAACGTGTCATGAGATGTTGCGTTCAGCGACGATCAGCCGTCGCAGCTGCCCCAGGCGCCGAGCAGGACGGCGAGGTCGCCAGGGCCGACCATGTCGTCGCCATCGAAGTCCGCCGGGGAGCCCGCGTTCGGACCCCACGCGCCGAGGAGCGCCGCGAGATCTTCCGGACCGACCGAACCGTTGCCGGAGAGGTCCGCCGGGCATTCGTTGACGTCGCCGCAATCGAAGCGGGACGCGAACACGGAGTCGATGCCCGACTCGGTGACCGAGTCGTTGGGCAGGTCAGACGACGTGAACCGGACGCGGACTTCCGCGGTCGGCTCGACGAAGTCGCCCACGACGAAGTCATAGAGGACCCAGTCGCCGTTCGAGCTGGTGAACTCAGTGACGGGCGTGTAGGTGACGCCGTTGTCGTTCGACACTTCCACCGTAAGCGAGTCGGGGGTGCTGCCGCCGCCCACGTTGGAGAAGTGCCAGTAGCGGAAGCTGACCACGCCGTCGGAACCTTCGAAGTCGAAGGCGGGCGAGATGAGCATCGTCGGGCCGCCGTCAACGTCGTTGGCCGTCGAGCTGCCGCCCGCCGGGCCGTTCTCGGTGACGAAGGCGACGACCGCATCCGCGGCCTGCGAGGCGTCGTCTTCCGGGGCCGCGACCTGACCGTTGAACACGGTGCCGTTCGGGTTGGCCGCTTCCCAGCCGCCCGACACGAGATCGGCGC
Source organism: Phycisphaerales bacterium (assembly GCA_965227335.1). Classification (GTDB taxonomy): domain Bacteria; phylum Planctomycetota; class Phycisphaerae; order Phycisphaerales; family SM1A02; genus CBDDFV01. The sequence continues at coordinate 59,185 of CBDDFV010000003.1, read as the reverse complement.
CGTTCACGACGGTCCAGCCGGACGTGTCGCCTTCGAGTTGATCCTCGAAGAACTCATCGAGGCTTTCGGCCGCGATCGCGGTGTAGGTGCTCGCGGGGGCGCCCGCTGGGTCCGTGAACTCGCTGCCGCTTTCGAGGGCCGCGCTCACGTAGTAGGCGACCGTCGAGGTGCACTCGACCGCCGGGAGGACGCCGGCGAAGGTGTTGTCGCCGAGGTCAGCCATGGGCTGGCTCGCGAACGGTCCGCCGTCGACCGAGGTGTGCAGCATGACCGAACCCGCGTCCACGTCACCGCCGGTGGGCGTGAGGCGAACCTGGAAATCGGTGGTTTCGTTCGGCGTCATGAAGCCGACGAGACCGAGCGGGTAGGCGAAGGCCATGCCGACCGGCGGATCGTTGATCCAGATCTCGGTGCCGTTGCAGCGACCGACGATCATGTCAAGCCAGCCGTCGCCGTTCATGTCGAACACCGCGACGTCATGGACGCCGGTGGGATCGCCGCTGCCGGGCCCGATCGTGCCCTGATACGACAGGGTGACGCTCGGGGCGTCGCCGAGGTTCCGGAGGATCTTCATCGTGCGGCCGCAGCCGGGAATGTCGACATCGACATCCGTGATGATCGCGTCCTGCCAACCGTCGTTGTTGAGGTCCGCGATCCAGGCGTTGCCGCCGAAGCCGTTCGTCTGGCTGGGGGCCTGCTTGGTCTGGAAGTTGACCTGACCATCGCCGCCGATGCCGGTGGCGATGAGGTAACGGTCGGTGCCATCGTCAACAACGACCATGTCGAGGAGGCCGTCATTGTTGAGGTCGCCGGTCTTCTCGAAGTAGGGCGCCAGGTTGTACAGCTGGTCGTAGCCTTCGAAGAAGCCCGGGTTATCCGGGTCGTTGTAGATGATCGCCACATGGGTCGGCGCATTCAGCGACGTCTGCTTGACGATGTCGTTGGCGCCATCGTTGTTCATATCGACGATTTCACTCGCCGCGCCGAACGCCGAAAGCCGCATCTGCGACGTCAGCCGGGAGAACGACTCGTCGGTGAAGTGGCCGGTGCCGTCGTTGATGAGCAGACGGTTGTTGAAATCCTGGACCTGAGAACCGCCGGAGTCGTAGTCGCCGTGGTGCATGTCGATATCGCCGTCATTATCAATGTCGCCGACCGCGACGCTGCAGAAGCGCGGCGCCGCGTTCGGGTTGCTAATGTTGACGAACGTTTCCGGAATCGCGGTGCTGTCGTACTCAAAGCCGAGCCAGTTGCCGTTGCCGTCTTCGCCGAGGTTGAAGTACACCCGCGGGTTCTTGATGTGCGGCGGATCGAAATCGCTCAGCGTCGTCGTCGTGACGATGTCCAGCCAGCCGTCGCCGTTGAAGTCCGCGAACTGACCGTCCCGGTCGTTGGTCGGCGTCAGAAAGCCGTTGTCGCCCGGCACATTGGACGCGGTCGCGAACTCAGCCGTGCGATCGACGAAGAAACCGCCGCCCTCGTTGATCAGCAGGACGTTGGTCCGCTTGCCCGACGAGGTGAACGGCTGCTTGCGGAAGATCGCCACGTCGATGTCGCCGTCCTGGTCAACATCGCCCCACGCGTAATCCTTCTCTTCGTCATCGTTCCGGACGCTCGCGGGAAGACGGGCGACCGACTCGTCGATGAAGTCCACCCAGTCGGCCGACGCCACGCCGGCCGTCAGGATGAACATCGTTCCTGAAAACAGTACTGCTCTTCTCATGTGTGCACTCCTCGAAACGTCCGGAGACGCTCTGGTGATCTGCGTGTCGTGCCGCCAAGGTCGCCAGCCGTGTCGACACGATCGGGGGGGCCCGACAATCGGGAAACCCCGACCCCGGCGTCAACCGGGATCGGGGAGTGAAAACCATTCAGCGCCGCGGATTACTCACATCCGCCCCAGGCGCTCAGCAAGGCGGCCAGATCAGCAGGACCAACCTCGCCGTCCGCGTTGAGATCGGCGGGACAGAACCCGTCTTCCGGACAGACGCCCCAGCTCGCAAGCAGAACGCTCAGGTCCGCAGGACCGACGTCGCCCGAGCAATCGACATCGCCCGCACAGAACCCGCCGCACTCATCCGGAACGCCGTCGCCGTCGAGATCAAGACTCGCGCCCGTCGCGACATCGATGATGTCCGCCGTATCGTTGCAGTTGCAGTCCGTCATCGCCGCGTCGTACGCATCGACGAACGAATCGAAATCGTCCAGATCCACATCGCCGTCCTGGTCAACGTCCGACACCGCACAGATGTCGTCCGGACTCACGCGCGACTGACCGAGACACGTCATGAAGATCACGAAGTCGTCCAGATCGACGATGTCATCGCCGGTGTGATCAAACTCGCGCCGCCCCAGCGAATCAAGAAACGCGAAGAGGTCGTTCTTCTCACCCGCCGACAACGCTGCGAACGCCGCGGCCGACGCCGCGCCCTCACCGAACGGACCGTGCGCCTCAATCGCCATGGTCACGCGTTCCTCGAACGTTCCGCCGCCCACCGTACCGTCGTGAAGCAACGGATCGCGGGTGCGGAGCCCCCACAGCGGCGGCGTCCGGATCTCCTGCGTCGACGCGGCGCCCTGGGCGATGCCGTCGCCGAGCAGACCCATGTCGTGGAGGAGGAAGTCCGCGTACGGACGGATCTCCTTGTTTCGAATCGCGTCCTCGAGACCGGGATCATCGGCCGTCGTGAACGACGGACGGTGACAATCGGCACAGCCGATGTTCGCAAACACGGCTTCGCCCGCCATGCCCGACTTCGGCGTCTGCGGCGGCGCCGCGAGATACCGCTGGAAATGCGTCACCCGATCGATGAAGTCGAAGCCATCCTCGTCCGGCCCGTCTTCGGGATCAGGCACGGTGTCGCAATCCACAAGCAGGGGTTCACGAATCCCGTTGGGGTCGTTCTCGCTGCCGATGATCCGGTTGGTCAGACCCATTTCCATGAGCGAGGCGTCCGCGGAGAACGACAGCATGGTCGCCAGCTGCGCCTTCCAGCCGAACCGTCCGACCCGCAACGGCGCCTCGTCGTCCTCGAGCAGCGGCACCATGTGCGCGACGCCCGAAATACCGGCCGGCGGAGCGTTAACCAACTCCATCAACTGATCATCCGGAATCGCCTCGATCAGCCCGAAGCCCAGCGCTCCCGGCGTCACGCGGAACGCAACCACCGTGGCTTCCGGCGGCAGCGTCTCCTGACACTCCACCGCAATCGTCTGCGACTGCAGCAGAGATCCGCCGAAGATCTCCAGCGGATCGAAACCGCCCTTGCCCAGCGTGCCGAAACGAACCACCGACTGCGACCCGGGGCCGCCGATCGGATTGTCGTGGCACGAAGCGCAGCTCGTCTGGTTGAAGACCGGCCCCAAGCCGTCCTCCACCGAGAGGTTCATCTCAAACGCGTCGCGTCCGGCCCAGAACAACTCCAGCTCATCGGCCGTCAGGCCGTCGAGCGGATCGCCCGCCGTCGGCTGGAGCGGCGTCACGCCTGCCATCGCCGCCGTCGTCACCGTCGCAGCCGCGATCACGCACGCCGTGACCCGTGTCTTCATCACCATGGGGGGATCTCCGATTTCTCACTCACTCAAAATCACCCCCCAAGCGACGGGGGCGTATCTGCTCGTACCGCCTGACGCGGATAAACAACATCACCGCGCAACAGGACCACCGCCACCCGCCTGATCATCAGAGTGTACACGCGATTCCCCGATTCCCACAAGAAAAAACTGGTGGGAGAACGCGACCGTCAACATCGCAAACGGACCTGTCATGGGGCGTCAACCACTCGTCATCGCTTCTTCCGACCGAAATCGACCCTGGCCGCCACGTGGCGAACCGAGACCGACCGCCCGAAGAAACGCACTCCTCAACCAAGCGTACGCACCTGACGCCGAACGGATGCCGTCCACCGCCCGATAACCTCAGGAAAATCCCTGGTATGACACAAGAGAGCTATCGCATCGCCTCGAGCCGCTGACGCAGCGCCCGACACTCGGCCAACTGCACCGGCCCGCCCTCCGCCCAGTTCGCGGCCAACCATCGCTCGCTTTCCTCGAGCAACCGGTCCGCGTCGTCGAGGCGCCCCAGGCCCATGTGGGTCCGCGCCGCATCGAGCCGCACCCGGATCACCGTGATGAACTCCAGCGAGGTCGGATCCATCGCGGCCTCGCCCGAACGCAAGGCGCGATCAAACGCCGCCGACGCCGCCTCAAGATCCCCCACCGACGCGAAATCCAGACCCGAGCGATGCGCCGACAACATCGCGTTCCGCAGCGGCCCCTCCACCCCCGCCCGGAACGACCGCTCCAACTCCAGATCGACCGCCGCCGCAGTCCGCGTCAAACCATACATCCGAGCCAGCCGCGCCGACGCAATCAAGACATCCCGGCCCGTCCCCGTCCCCGGCATCACGGATGTACGCACCACCTGGATCAACCGCTCCACCTGCGCCGCCGACCACCCGCTCCACTTCGGACTGGTCAGCTTCGTTCGTTCGATATCTCGGATCAGATCCCGAAGAAACAGGGCCAGACGCTCGCGACTCGCCGCGTGATCCGCCAGGCCGCGCTGCGTTTCGGGACCCTCGAAACAGGCGAGCACCGCCTCGGCGCGGCCGTCGCGCACGGCCCGCGTCGCCTGGTGGAGCACAACCGACGTCGCGTCCGCCGCCACCGCCCGGGCGGCGAACAATTGATCGAACATCGCCTGCGCACGCGTGTGACGACCGAGTTCCGCGGCCAACTCCGCGGCCCGCTGCATGTTCGAAAACCATTCCGCCCCGCGTGACGCATCCTCCAATCCCGCCGCCGCACTCTGCACCAGCGCAAGACTCGCGTCGCGCCGGTCCTGATGCAGCAGATGCGCGGCGAGTTCGAGCTGGAGCGATGCGGCCTCCACGGCCGAACCCCGCTGCTCCATGTACGCGATCGCCGTGCGATACTCCGATTCCGCTTCCTGACTCAGGGTCGACGCGCGATCGATCGCCCCTTCGCTCGACGCTTCGTGCGCCTGCTGGACCCGGATCTGCGCGAGCGAGCGACGCGCCGCCGCCTCCGCCCGCTCGCCGTCCGGCGTCAGACCATTGACGCTCCGGAACCGCGTCGCCGCCGCGATCGCCTCCGTGAACTGCGCCTCCGCCGCCTGACGCTCGCCCTTCTCGAGCAACACCCGGCCGTACTGCGCGCGGAGTCGCGGCTCGATATCGGCCCCTTCGGACGCCTCCGCCCCCGACTCCGTCACCAGGCCCGACGCCTTCTCGATCGCCTGCTCGACCATCGCCAGCCGCGCCGCCGCCGGTTCGTCGCTCGACAGCGATCGCAGAATCGAATCCGCGGTGTCCACCGCGACGCCTCGGCGCGCCGCCTCGTGGTCCTTTTCTTCCTGGATTTCAAGCTGCCGATAGGCGCCACGCACCTGGAGCGCGATGAGCACCAGCCCCACGACCAACGCAGCGCCCGCGCCCGCAAGCGGCGTGGAATGCCGCGCCATCATCTTCTTCGTCCGGTACCACAGGCTCGGCGGACCCGCCGCCACCGGCGCGCCGCGACGGAAGGCGCGGAGATCCTCAATGAAGGCGGACACCGTCGGGTACCGACGCACGACCTCAGGATTGATCGCCATCATCACGATCCAGTCGAGATCCGCCTTCAACTGTCTTCGCAAGGCGTACGGCGTCGTGGCCCGACGCGCGGCCCGCATGACCCACGCTTCGTCGTTCAGGTCGATCCGCGCCGACGGCGCCGTGGCCGGCTCCTGCGAGATCACCCGATACAACTCCGCCGGCGTCGACCGCCGGAGCCGATCCGAATCACGAGGCAGCAGGCCGCACAACAACTCGTACAGCAGCACGCCCAGCGAGTAGATGTCGCTCCGCGTGTCGACGTCCGCCCCCGCGTCGATGCTCGCCTGCTCCGGACTCATGTACTCCGGGGTGCCGATCAAGCGACCGTCCTCGGTCGGATACGGCGTCTGCACCGACAGCCCCTTGGCCATCCCGAAGTCGATCACCTTCGGCTGGGGCCGACCGTCGCGCTCCATCACGAGCACGTTCGAACTCTTGATGTCCCGGTGGATCACGCCCTTCTGGTGGGCGTGCTGCACGGCCTCGCAGACCTGAATGAAGAGGTCGAGCCGGTCGTCGATCTCCATCCGACGTCGGTCGCAGTACTGCGTGATCGGCTGCCCCGGCACGTGCTCCATCACGAAGTACGGTCGGCCCGACTCCGTGGAGCCGGCATCGAAGACCATCGCCACGCCCGGATGATCGAGCCGCGCCAGCACCTGGCGTTCGATGTCGAACCGCGCGATGACGCGGCGCGTGTCCATCCCGAGTTTGAGCACCTTGACCGCCACCTCGCGTGCGACGGGCTCGCGCTGCTCCGCGAGATACACCACCCCGAACGCGCCCTCACCGAGCGCCTCACGCACCTGGTACGGTCCGATCCACTCCCCCGCGGCGTACTCCGCGGGCGGGCCCGCCTCCCACATCCCACATGAATCATCGGCGCGTCCTGCGCCGCGATCCGCCGTCGGTCGATCCTGCATTCGCGAGCTCCTCGCGCTTCCGGCGGCGCCTTCCCTTCTCTCCAGGCGTGTCGTGATCCTACCCGACGCGATCGCCCGACGCCCGAACATTCAAGCGCGTGACGACAGGTTGGCCCGATCGGGCGGTGAGGGCCGCCCCGACCCGCGCGCAACAACGCCGCGCTCCTCGCAAGGAGCGCGGCGTCATGTCGAGTCTGCTGATCCGGGCCGTGCGGACCGAATCAACTCCGGGCGACGCCGTCGCCGCCCGACGGATGGATCAGACCATGTCCTTCAGCTTCTTGAGCGCGGTGACACGCACCGTGTTGTGCGCCTTCTTCGCCGCGAACATCATCTCTTCGCCGGTGAACGGGTTGATGCCCTTCCGCGCCTTGCGGGCCGGCTTGCGGACCTTCCGGACCTTCAGCAGACCCGGCAGGCTCACGATGCCGGGACCCCGACGGCCGAGATCCTTCTTGATGATCCCCTCGAGCGATTCGAACACCGAGGCGACTTCCTTCTTCGCCAGACCGGTGTCGTCGGCGATCGCCGCGTACAGCTGCGTCTTCGTGCGCGGCTTCATGTCGCCGCCCGACTTCGTCGTCTTCTTTTTGGCTGCCATCCGAGTGGTTCCTTTCCTTGTCTGATGGGGCGAAACGCCCTGAGTTCGTTCCTTCCATTGGAACGATGCGCGAACTCTACCGAGCCTCGATATCGACAGCAACGCCGAAAACCCTGAAAAATACAGGATATTTTGTCACTGACCCCCACGAAACCCCTTGTTCCACGCCGGATTCCCGAACACTCCCGGCGCGACAGCCGCCTCAGCGCGGGATCCCCGCCCCCTCGCGCAGCGTCACGATCGAGCCCGCCAGCACGTCGTCGAACCGCTCCACCCGCCCGCTCGGCCAACGCACTTCGATCCCCGTCAACCCCGCCGCCCCACCCAGACCGACGTGAATCCGCGGATCGTTGCTGGCGAGATAGCTCGACCCCGACCGGGCTTCCCGCACGATCAGCCGGTCCCCGGCCCGCGCCGTCAGCCGCGCGTTCAATGCGTCCCGACCCGACCCGTCGACCAGACGCGCCATCACCCAGCCCCCCCGCTCCGGAACCCGGTTCCGCAGGATCGACGGCGGGGCGTTGCGGTTGACGACCACGATATCCACGCCGCCGTCATCGTCGAGGTCGCCGAACGCCGCCGCCCGGCTCGTCCGGGCGATCTCGCCCCCCACGCCCCCGCGGGGCGACGCCGCCGCGAACCGCCCGTCCGCGCCCCCGACGAACAGCAGATTCGGCTCGGCGTACACATCGTCATCCGTGTACCGCGTCGACTTCGTCATCACCCGGCCGTTCGCCTGGTACAGATCCAGCGCCCCGTCGTTGTCAAAGTCATGCCAGCCGATGCCGAAACGCGTGAACGGCCGACTCGGAGCCAGACCCTTCGCGGCCGTCACATCGGTGAAGAACGCGCCGTCGTTCCGGAAGAACGAATCCGTCTCGTTGCCGAGATTGCACACGAGAAGATCCGGATCGCCGTCGAAATCGACGTCGTTCACCGCCATTCCCATGCCTGCTTTCGCCTGCCCGTCCTGATCCCGCGCGGTCCCCTTCATCAACGCGAGGTCCGCAAAGACCCCCGCCCGTGCGTTCCAGACCCAGAACTGATCCTCCATCCCGTCGTTCGCGACCGCGATCTCGACCCGCCCGTCGCCGTCGAAGTCCGCCGCGGCCACGCCCAGTCCCGTCCCGAACTTCGCCGCGAGACCCAGCTCCACCGTCACATCGGTGAACGTCCCGTCCCCGTTGTTCCGGTACAACACGTCGCGGGCCGGGGCCTGGTAGTTGCCCGGCGCGCAGTAGTCCGCCTCGCCCATGTCGTTGTAGCACACGAGCTCCGTCGCCACGGACCAGTTCAGGTAGTTCACCGCCATCAGGTCGAGGTCGCCGTCGCCGTCGTAGTCGAGAAACGTCGCGCTCGCTCCAAACCCCGGATCACCCACGCCGGCGTCCAGCGTCACGTCCGTGAATGTGCCGTCCCCGTTGTTCCGGTAGAGCACGTTCGGACCGACGTTCGTCACGTACAGATCCGTCCGTCCGTCATTGTCATAGTCGCCGCACGCCACCCCCATGCCGTAGCCGCGATCACCGGCGCCGCTCGCCTCGGTCACATCCGTGAACCGGAAATCACCGTCGTTGCGGTACAAGCGGTTGCCCGGACGATCCGCCGCGTCGACCCGCACGCCGCCGCCCTGCACGAGGTACAGATCAAGGTCGCCGTCGCCGTCATAATCGAGCAACGCCGCTCCGCCCGCGACGATCTCGGGAATGAAATGCTTCCCGTCGTGACCCGAGACGTGGACGAAATCCACGCCGCTCGACGATCGCACATCCTCGAACCAGACGTGCGGACCCGGCCCGGATGAGTCCGCCGCAGCGCTCGGCGACGCCTCCGACATCACGTCCGGGGCCGGCGACGCGGGCGGCGACGCCGTCTCCGTCGATCCACCCGCCGACCCATCCGCGCCCGACGGCGCCGCCGGCTCCGTCGCGCCCCCGCCGCCCGGCCCGCAACCGGTCGACCACCACACGCCGGCCGCGATGACGCCCAACGCCGCCGCCTTCCAACCGCGTCTCTTCTCGCTCGCCGTCCGTCCGTTCACTGGCCCTGTCCCTGACGTTGCGTGATCTGCGCGGCGGCCGCCCGCACGTACGGATCATCCTTGTTCAAGCGGACGCCGCGCATCGCGACGTCACGCGCTTCCTGAAACCTTCCCAGCTCGATCAGCGCCAGCGCCAACCCGCCGTGCGCCGTCGCGTTCTCCGGCTGACGAGCGACGAGCTGGTTGAAAGCAAGCCCCGCTTCCTCCCAGCGCTCGAGCTGCAGCAGCACCTGACCGAGGTTCAGCCGCGCGGCCGGATTCGGAAACCCGAGTTCGATCGCCCGACGCAAGGCGTCCGCCGCCGGCTCGTACTCGTTCTGCCCGATCAGCACCCGCGCCCGTTGGTAGTGCGCGGCGGCGAGGCCCGGGTTGATCCGGATCACCCGACCGTACGCCGCGAGCGCCTTCGACGGCTCGTTCCGCAACTCATGCGCATAGCCCAGATTGAGCTGCGTGACGAAGTCGCCCGGATACAACTCCGCCGCCCGCTTCGCCACGCGGTACCCCGCGTCCGTCCGACCCGCACTCAGATACGTCTCCGCCAGCTTGCTCAGGACGATCCGCTCATCCGGACGCTCCTCACGCAACGTCTCCAGCGCCTCGAGCGCGGCGTCGATCTCGCCCCGGGCCCGCAGACGATCGACCTCCTTCATCACCGCCCCCAGACCCGCACGCCGGTCAAGCAGCACTTCGCTCCACGGATCCGGCCACGACGGCGACTGCATGCCCGCCGCCTTCGCGAGGCGCGGCGCCGCGTCCTGAAAACGTCCCAGTGACCGGTACGCCCCACCGAGCAGAAAGTCGAGATAGCGCACCGAGGGATACGCCGTCGCCAACTGCTCCAGAATGGCCGCGGCCTCCTCGTACCGCTCCAGCTGAATCAGCGCCCGGGCCAGCCCCGTCATCGCGCCGGGATCCTGCGGGTCCGCCTGCAGCGCCGCCTGGTAGGCGGCCAGCGCCGCCGCCGATTGACCCAGCTCCAGCAGCAGGTCGCCCCGCCGCCACCGAATCGGTGCGTAGGTCGGATCCAGCGGCCCGGCGGCCTCGAACGCCGCCAGCGCGCGATCCAGCTCCCCGATCTCGTTCAGCGCCCGCGCCTGGTGATACCGCCATCGCGCCGCCTGCTCGTGCGCGCCGTCCAGCGTCAAGGCCCGCTCATAACACGTCGCCGCCTGCGCGATCCACCCGTGCGCGTGAAAGGTCAGACCGAGATCGCCCCACGCCGTCGCGCGAGTGGGCTCCGCCTCGACCGCCGCGCGATCCGTCGCGATCCGCTCCACCACCCGCGGGTCGACGCCGTCGAGATCGACGGTCGGGATCGCCGCCGTCAGCCTGGCGCGTTCGCCGGCGTCGGCCGGCGGTGCGACGGCGGGCGTCGGATCCGGCGGGGTCTTTGACTCGCAGCCGACGCCGCCCGCGAGCAGTCCCGCCGCAATCGCGGCGCCCGCGACCAGTTTCCATGCACAAACCGTCATGCGGTCGATCATATCGAACTGACCGGGGCCGCAAGAGGCCTATGATCACGCGAGTCGTTCACTTCTTCGCCGGGCGTCCGGACCCGGATCATCGAGAGCCCCCATGACCGCCCCGCCGTACGCCGCCGCCTGCCAGACGGCGTTTCCCTGTCCGACCCGACGCGACGAAATCGCGGACCGCACCCGACGGATGTGCGATATCGTCCGCCACACGGTGGCGGGATACGAGCCGTTCTTCGACGTGCGGCTGCTCGCGTTCCCCGAGTTCGCCCACGCCGCGCCGATCTACGACACGGTGAAGAAGCTTCGCGACCGGCTCGCGATCCCCGTGCCCAACGAGCATGTCGACCGGTATCTGGATCTCTGCCGCGAATACGGCTGCTACATCCAGACCGGGACGTTCCTCGAAGCGGACGACGATCACCCTGACGCGGTGTTCAACACCACGCTCCTGGTCGGACCGGAGGGCGTGCTTGCGAAGTATCGCAAGGTCAATCCGTGGATCCCGTGGGAGATCCACACGAGCCCGCACGATCTCGCCGACGACCCGAACGACCCCTTTCCCGTCGCCGACACCCCGATCGGACGGATCGGCTGCGCCATCTGCTACGACTGGCTCTTTCCCGAAACCATCCGGCAGATCGCGTTCAACGGGGCGGAGATCATCGTGCGGGTCTCCGCCTACATGGACCCCTGGGGCGCGACGCCGCCGATGGACTGGTGGACGCTCTTCAACCGCGCCCGCGCCGCGGAGAACACCGCGTTCGTCGTCGCCGCCAATCAGGGCGCCAACCTCGAAAAGTACCCGCCCTTCAGCTGGCCCGGCGGCAGCATGGTCGTCGACTACGACGGACGCATCCTCGCCCAGGCCGATCCCGGCGAAGGCGAGAAGGTCGTCGTCGCGCCGATCGACGTCGACGCCCTGCGCGGCGAACGCGTGCGCCGACGCGGGCACGACATGCGCGGCCACCTGCGGACCGAAATCCACACCTACATGAACCAGCCCCGACTCGCGCCGTCGGACGGCGCGCCGATCGACTTCGAACAGCTCCACCGACGCATCGCCGACGGCAAGGCGACGCTGCCCGACCACCCCGGACCCGCTTCCAACCAGGGAGACGCCGACGCATGACGTTCCGACGCTCACCGGTTCTGCTTCTCGCCCCCCTGCTCCTCGGCGCGATCGTCGCCCTGCCCGCCTGCCGGACAAAAACCCCGCCGGCCCCGCCGACGCCCGTCGCGCAGGACCCCCTCACGGACGCCGCCGCGATCGCGTCCAACAATCGCGGCGTGGCGTTGATGGGCCAGTACGAGTACGCCGAGGCGGCGGAGCTCTTCGGGTCGCTGGTCGAGCAGTACCCGGACTGGATCGACGTCAAGGTCAACTGGGCGATCGCCACGCTCAACCGCCAGCAGCCGGGCGCCAACGATGACGAACGAGCGCTCGAGATTCTCGAAGAGGTGCTGGCGGTCGAGCCCGATCACCTGCGGGCGCGGTATACGTCCGGCTTCCTGCTTCGGTACCTGGGACAGGTGGATGAGGCGGCGGCGCAGTTCCGCTTCGTGGCGGAGCAGGATCCGAACGATCCCTACGCCGCGTACTTCGTCGCGCTCGATCACTTCTCGCGCGGCGAGTTCGAAGCAGCGCTCGCGCTCTACGAGCGGGCGATCGAACTCGATCCCTACTTCCAGAGCGCGTACAACGGGCGCGGGCAGACGCTGATGCGGCTCGGCCGCGCCGATGAGGGACGGGCCGCGCTGGAGATGTTCCAGCGTCTCGGCCAGAACCCCCGCGCGCACCTCGTGCAGACCGTCTACACGCAGATGGGAATCAAGGCGGAGACGATCGCGCTCGGCCGACCGGCGGCGGATCCGACGCGTCCGGCGGGACCGATCTTCGACGACCCCCGTCCGCTTGCCCCGCTCCCGGACGGCGCCGCGTGGCGGGCGGAAGGGACCCCGACCTTCGTCGACATCAACGGCGACGGCCGCACCGACGTCTTCATCGCCGGCGGCCTGACGCTGGACGGCGCGACGGCCAACGCCGTTGTCCTCGCCGCGGATGATCTGACCTTCGCCGTCGATCTCGCCCATCCGCTCACCCGCGTCGAAGCGGTCAACACCGCGCTCTGGGGCGACGTCGACAATGACGGCGCCACGGACGTCTACCTCCTGCGCAACGGGCCGAACCAACTGTGGATGGCCGGATCCGACGGGTGGACCGACGCCACCGCCGACGCCGATGTCGCCGACGGGGAATACCGATCAGTCGACGGCGCGGCGATCGACGCTGACCACGACGGCGATCTCGACCTCTTCGTCGTCAACGCGGACGGGCCGAACGAACTGTTCTCCAACAATCTCGACGGGACGTTCCGACGACTCGCGGCGGACCAGGGCCTGGCGGGCGCGGGGGAGGGCCGCGCCATCGTGACCGGCGATCTCGACGGCGATCGCGACGTGGACCTCATCGTCCTCAACGCCGCTCCACCCCATGAGGTGTACCTGAACGATCGCGCGTGGTCGTATCGCACCGACCCGCGGTTCGCCGCGATCGAGCGTACGCCCGTCACCGCCGCCCTGATCGCCGACCTCGACGCCGACGGCTGGACCGAACTCCACACCGCCGGCCCCGACGGCGTGCGGCGCTGGTCGCCCGGATCCGATGGCGCATGGGTCGCCTCCGCCGCCGGGCCGCCGACCGGGATGCTCGCGGCCGCCGACCTGGACGGCGATGGCGTGACCGACCTCCTCGCCACAGCCGAGGGGCTCCGACACGCGGACGGCTCTGCGTCCTTCATCGACGGGGACGCGCCGGTGCGTCTCGCCCCGCTCGACGAGCGCGGCCCGAGCGCCGTCGCGCTCGCCGACGACGGCCCCCTGCTTCATCCGCCCGGCCCGGGACGCTTCGACTTCGTCACCCTGCGTCTGACCGGCATGATCGATCCCGCCAAGAGCATGCGTTCGAACGCGTCAGGGATCGGCGCGGAGGTCGCCGCGCGAGTCGGCACGCGCTGGACGATCACGTCGACCTTCCGTCCGGACAGCGGGCCCGGGCAGAGCCTCGTCCCGATCGCGATCGGCCTCGGCGGCGCGCCGGAACTTGATTTCATCGCGCTCGACTGGTCGGACGGCCTCTTCCAGACCGAACTCGCCCTCGCCCCGGAGGAGATGCATGTCATCGAGGAGACCCAACGCCAGGTCTCGAGTTGTCCGGTCGTGTTCGCGTGGAACGGCGAGGAATACGGCTACGTCAGCGATGTGCTCGGCGTGGGCGGGATCGGCTTCATGCTGGCGCCGGGGGAGTACGTGACGCCCCGCCCGTGGGAGCGGTTCCTCATGCCCGACGGCAGCCTCGCGCCGACGGACGACGACGAATACGTGATCAAGATCGGCGAACCGATGGAGGAGGCGTGCTACCTCGATCACGTCGGCCTTGTCGCCTACGACCTCCCGCCCGGCTGGCGGATGACGCTCGACGAACGCATGGGCACGGGCGATCCCGCCCCGACCGGCGAGACGCGGTTCTATCGCACCACGATCCGCCCGGCCCTTGCGACCAATGATCGCGGCGAGGACGTGACCGCGTCGCTGCGCAGGACCGACGATGTCGCCGCGCCGATCGAGGCGATCCTCGACCGTCGCTTCCTCGGACGCACCGCAACGCCCCACGTCCTGACGCTGACGTTCGATACGCCGCTCGACACGCTCGGCGACGACCTCATGCTCATCGCAAACGGCTGGGTGGAGTACCCGTATTCCCAGACCATGTTCGCGGCATGGCAGGCGAACGCCCCGTACCTCCCGCCGACGATCGAGGCCCGCGGCGCCGACGGCGTGTGGCAAACGATCCTCCCCACGGTCGGCTACCCGGCCGGCATGCCGCGCGAGATGAGCGTCCCGCTGCCGGACCTCCCGGCCGGGACCGACGCCCTCCGGATCTCGACGACCCTGGAGATCTACTGGGACGGGATCGAGATCGCGGCCGTCGCGCTGCCGGACGTCGAGATCTCGCCGCGCCGGCTGGACCTTGTCGGCGGGACGTGCGCACGGGTCGGGTTCCCCGAGCGGATCGACGGGCCGCAGAAACGGCCGAACTACGACTACGACCGACGCGTGCCGCTCTGGGACACGCGGCACCTGCCCGGTGCGTACACCGCATTCGGCGAGGTCACGTCGCTGATCGCCGCGACGGACGATGCTCTGGCCATCTTCGGCCCCGGCGAGGAGGTCGAGGCCCGGTTCGATGCGGCCGGCCTGCCCGTGCTGCCGGACGGCTGGACGCGTCGGTTCGTCCTCGAGACCACGGGCTGGTGCAAGGACATGGACCTCTACACCCGGACCGGCGAATCACTCGCCCCGATTCCCGCCCACGCTGATCCCACCGACCGCCCAGAGCCGCACGATGACCTCAATCGGCGATATCGCGCCCGATGAAAACGCCCCGCATAATCATGGTTCTATGCATGAATTTACCGCATAGGCTTTGAATAGACGGCTCTGGCCGCATACTGTGTGGGCCATGTCGAACGAGGCTCCCCGTCGTCGCTATGTCCCGGTCATCGGGCCGCGTCTGAAGTACCTGCTCTGGATCGTGTTCGGTCTGTTCGCGCTCCTGGGCGTGAACTCGGTCTACATGGCGTCGGTCACCTTCGCGGGGTGGGTGTCAGGGGCCTCGTATGAGAACTACTTCTATCTCTGGATGGTGCTGGTCCATCTGGGCCTGGGGCTCCTGATCACGGTTCCGGTGATCGCGTTCGGCATCGGTCACATCAGGAACGCGCGAAACAGGCCGAACCGGCGTGCGGTGAGAGCCGGGTACGCCCTGTTCGTGGTTTCAATCCTGCTGCTGGTCACCGGCTACGTCCTGCTGCGGCTGGACGGGTTCATCGTGGTCAACAACCAGACCGTCCGGACGATCGCCTACTGGATGCACGTGATCAGCCCGCTCGCGGCCGTCTGGCTCTTCGTGCTGCATCGACTCGCGGGCCGGCGAATCAAGTGGAAGGTCGGCGTGAGCTGGGCGGCGGTCGCGGCGGTCTTCGCACTGGCCATGCTCGGTCTCCAGGCGATGGACCCTCGGCAGTGGAACGTCGCGGGCAATCCGTCGGGTGATGAGTACTTTCAGCCGTCGCTCGCCCGCACCGTCTCCGGGGATTTCATTCCCGAACACGTGCTCGACAATGACGAGTACTGCATCGAATGCCACGCGGATGTCCACGCCGCGTGGTCGAACTCGGTCCACCGCTTCAGTTCGTTCAACAACCCGCCGTACGTCTTCTCGGTCCAGGAGACGCGCCGGGCGATGTACGAACGGGACGGCGATGTGCAGGGGTCCCGTTTCTGCGCGGCGTGCCACGACCCGGTGGTCCTCTTTTCCGGTGCGTTCGACGATCCGAAGTACGACGATCCCGATTTCGATCTCGCTTCCGATCCCGCGGGCAACGCGGGCATCACCTGCACCTCGTGTCACGCCATCAGCCATGTGAACAGCCCGCGCGGCAACGGCGACTACACGATCGACGAGCCCCTGCACTATCCGTTCACGTTCAGCGAGAATCGGGCGTTGCGGTGGGTGAACCACCAGCTCGTCAAGGCGAAGCCCGCCTTCCACAAGAAGACCTTCCTCAAGCCGCTGCACAAGACCACCGAGTTCTGCGGGACGTGTCACAAGGTGCATCTGCCGGTTGCGCTCAATGACTACAAGTGGCTGCGCGGCCAGAATCACCATGATTCCTTCTGGCTGAGCGGCGTGTCGGGCCACAGCGTTTCGAGCTTCTACTATCCGCCCGTCGCCCAGCCGAACTGCAACGAGTGCCACATGCCGCCGGTGCTGGCCGGGGCCGACTCGTTCGGGGGGCGGATCCTCGACGACTCCGGCCAGCTCAAGGTTCACGACCACACCTTCCCCGGGGCGAATACCGCGATGCCGATCCTCGCGGACATGCCGGACCCGGAACGCGCGATCGCGGCTCACCGGAAGATCCTCGAGGACTGCGCCCGCGTCGACATCTTCGGGCTTCGCGCCGGCAATCGCGTCGACGCCCCCCTCACCGCGCCGCTCCGGCCGGACGTGCCTGCGATCGTCCCCGGCGAAACCTACCTCGTCGACGTCGTCATCCGCACGCTCACACTGGGCCACCTGCTCACCCAGGGCACCGCCGACTCCAACGAACTCTGGCTCGATGTCACCGTCCGCTCCGGCGACCGCATCATCGGACGCAGCGGCGACCTCGACCCGCAGACGAAAGCCGTCGATCCCTGGGCGCATTACGTGAACTCGTTTGTGCTCGACCGCGAGGGCCGACGCATCAACCGACGCAACCCCCAGGACATCTTCACCGCGCTGTACAACAACCAGATCCCGCCCGGCGCGGCGGATGTCGTCCACTATCGCCTCGCCCCGCCCGCGGACATCACCGAGCCCGTCACCATCGACGTCGCGCTCCGCTATCGCAAGTTCGACCAGGAGTACATGTCCCTCGTCTACGACGATCCGGACCTCGTGAACGAACTGCCGATCGTGACCATCGCCGCCGACTCGGTCACCTTCCCCGTCGCCAGCCAGCCGGCGGAAGACCTCGAGAATGCGACCCCGCTCATCCCCGAGTGGCAGCGGTGGAACGACTACGGCATCGGCCTGTTCCGCAAGGAGCGGCTTGGCGAACTCCGTCAGGCCGAGGAGGCCTTCAGACAGGTGGAGGCGCTCGGGCGGCCGGAGGGCGCGATCAACCTCGCCCGCGTCTTCCTCAAGAACGGCCAGGTCGCCCAGGCCGCGCCGGACGCGCTTCGTCGCGCGGCGGAGTTCGAACCGCCTCCCTACGAATGGCAACTGCTCTGGTTCTCCGCCCTTGTCGACAAGCAGAACGGACGGCTCGACGAGGCGATTCGCAAGTTTGAACAGATTGTCGAAGGCGGTTTCGCCCAGGCGGCGGGACGGAATTTCAACTTCGCCAACGACTACCGCCTCCTGAACGAACTCGGCGACACGGTGTACGAACGGGCGAAGCAGGAGCGCGGCGCCGCGCGGCGCACGACGCGGACCGAACTGCTTCAGACGGCGGCGGACTGGTTCCACCAGACATTGCGGCTGGACCCCGAGAACCTCGCCGCGCACTACGGGTTGCGTCAGATCTACGTTGATCTCGGCACGCTGGATGACGCGGAGCACCACGCTTCCGAGCACGAGCGGTACAAACCGGACGAGAACGCGCGTGACGTTGCGGTGGCGGCGGCGCGATCGATATACCCCGCGGCGGACCGGGCCGCGGAGGCGGTGGTGATTTACGATCTGCACCGCGACCGCACGTCGGCAGGTGCATCCGCCGCCCGGGAACCTGACAGATCGGCGCCGATATCGTTGCGCAAACCGGACGCGCCCGCCGCGCCGTCACTGGAGACGCCATGACCGAGCCCCCCATCCGTGGTCCCGAGCCAGTGACGCCGGACGATGAACTGGCGCGCGAGGACGACACGATCATCGCGAAGGCGTTCTGGTGGTCGGTGGCGGTCTTCGTCGGGCTGGGCGTGATCGTCGGCGGCGTGCTGTACTTCAATCGGAGCGACGCTCCGGAGGAAGTGATCGTCGAGAAGGATCCCGATCCTCCCGCGCCGCTGGTGACGACGGAGATTCCTTTCCCGGTGCTGCCGTTCGAGGACATCACCGCGGCGGCGGGAATCGACTTCGTTCACGAGAGCGGGGCCCGCGGCGAGAAACTGCTGCCGGAGACGATGGGCGGCGGCTGCGCGTTCTTCGACTACGACGGCGACGGCGACGAGGACCTCCTGCTCGTCAACGGCCGGCCGTGGCCGCACGACGACGCGTCGGCTCGCACGCGTTCAGGCCTGTATCGCAACGATGGAACCGGACGCTTCGAGGACGTCACGATCGAGGCGGGCCTCGACGATGTCATGTACGGCTTCGGCCCCGCAGTCGGCGACGTCGACAATGACGGCGATCCCGACCTGTTCATCGCCTGCCTCGGACGAGATCGGATGTACCGCAACGACGACGGCGTGTTCGTTGACGTCACGGAGACAAGCGGGCTGGGCGGACCGGACGATGCGTGGAGCTCGTCCGCGACGTTTCTCGATTATGACAACGACGGCCGGCTCGATCTGTTCGTGTGCACCTACATCGAATGGTCGCGCGACATCGACATCGACCTCGGCTTCACCATGAACGGCGTCGATCGCGCGTACGGTCCGCCCAACCAGTATCGCGGCACGAACTCCCGGCTGCACCGAAACGTCGGCGACGGCGTATTCGAGGACGTCTCCGCGGAGGCCGGGGTGCAGGTGGCCAACCGGTTCAGCGGCGAACCCATGGGCAAGGCGCTCGCGGTTCTCGCGGCGGACGTGGATCACGACGGCTGGACCGACCTGCTCGTCGCCAACGACACCGTCGAGAATTTCTTCTTCCGCAACACCGGCGAAGGCGGCTTCGAAGAACTCGGGGCGTCGTCGGGCCTCGCGGTTGCGAACACCGGCGTCGCCACCGCGGCCATGGGCATCGACGCCGCGACGTATCGCAACGACGAGACGATGGCCGTCGCGATCGGCAACTTCGCCCGCGAGATGACGTCGTTCTACGTGAGTACGGACGGGCAGTTGTGGACGGACGAGGCGATCGGCGAGGGCGTCGGGTCGCCGAGTCGGCAGCGGCTGTCCTTCGGCGTCTTCTTCTTCGACTACGACCTCGACGGCCGGCCCGACCTGCTGCAGGCGAACGGTCATCTCGAGGACACGATCGCCCAGGTCGATCCCAGCCAGACCTACCGACAGCCGACGCAGTTGTTCTGGAATCGCGGCCCGGAGGCGCGGTCCGCATTCGCGGAGGCGCCGGCGGAGACGATCGGCGACCTCGCGACGCCGATCGTCGGGCGCGGCGCCGCCCACGCGGACATCGACGGCGACGGCGACCTCGACGTCCTGCTCACCCAGACCGGCGACGCCCCCCTGCTGCTTCGCAACGCGGCGGCTGAGACCCTCGGCCATCACTGGCTGCGGGTGCGGCTCGAAGGCGTGCGGGCGAACCGGGAGGGGATCGGGGCCTGGATCGAACTCGAGGCCGACGGCGTCGTGCAGCGCCGGTGCGTGACGCGGGGCCGGAGCTACCTGTCGCAGACGCCCGCCAGCGTGACATTCGGTCTCGGGGATGAGACCGACGCCGCGCGGCTGACGGTGATCTGGCCCGGCGGGCAGCGTCAGGACGTCGCCATCGAGGGGGTCGACCGGGAGATCGTCGTGCGTCAGGCCGACACGGACGGCGACGCGTGAACGCGGGTCTGTCCAAGGCGGAGCGACAGCGTCGGCTGCTGGAGCTCGTCCAGCGCAACCGCGTCCAGAGCCAGCAGGAGTTGCGCGACCTGCTCGCGGCGGAGGCGGGCGAGACGACCCAGACGACCATCTCCCGCGATCTGCGCGAGCTGGGCATCACCAAGGGACCCGACGGCTACGTCGCGCCGGAGCAGAGCCTCGCCCGCCGATCGGTCCGTCGGGCGGTCGACAAGGCGGTTCGCGGACGCATCCTGCGGGCCGAACTCAGCGGGTCGCTCGTCGTCGTGCACACCCGACCGGGAGAGGCCGAATCGCTCGGTCACGCCATCGAGGGCCTCGGGCTGACGGAATGCCGGGGCGTGATCGCCGGACGGGACACGATCTTCCTGGCCGCCGGGGCCGCCGGGCAGGCCCGACGGCTGCGAAAGCTCCTGGATCAGCGATCTGACTGATCGGCCTGCGTGATCGAACACGCCGTTTCGCTTCCCCGCCGCAATAGGCAAGGCCGGCCCGTCGTTCGACGATAGCAACAAGGCTGTGGATGCGCCACGATGATCGGTTCCTGTTCGGATCCGGTCGGCCGACTCTGCTGATTATTGAGGAGAAGAGCATGCGTCGTCGGACAATCATCACTCCCGCGCTCGCCGCATTCGCCGGCGCCGTCCTGGGCATCGGTCTGCTGACCCCGTCCACCGTCCGGGCCGAGGAAGACAAGACGCGGGGGGCCAGCTCGAGCGCATCTCCCCAGCGTGGCGCCGCGACCCCCCGCGGGGCGGCCCGCACCGGAGCCCCCGCGAACTTCCGGCTGATTCTCGATCCGGTCATCACGACCCGCGACCTGCCGGTCATGCTGCGGTCGGTCGAGGCGGACCCCGGCCAGCGGCTCGTCCTTGAATCGATCCTCTCCGACTACGAAGCCGCCTTCGAGGCGGGGGTCGCTCCGCTCCGTGACGCACTCGGACAACTCCGCCCGCAGACGCCCTCCGCGGAGGAGCGCCAGCGGCTGCGCGAAGAAGCGCGGCGTCAGATGGACCAGCTCCGCCAGGAGATCGAAGCCGCCCGCGAGCGCGCCCGCGCCGGAGACAACGCCGCCCGCGACGTCATTCAGGAACGTATGCGGGAGTTCCGCAACGAGGTCGGCGGCAACGTGCGTCCGCAGACGCCGACCGGGGCGGAGCTCGAGGCCATCCTCGCCGTCGCAGCGCCCCTCGCCGCGACGTGGTCGGAGCAACGCGAGCAGCTCACCAGCGACGTCTTCGCCAACCTCGAAGCCATGTTCGTCGGCGATGCCCGCGATCAGTGGCGAGCGGCCGTGGCCGAGTGGCGCCGTCGCTCGCTCGTCCGCAACAGTGAACTCGAGGGAGAGAACGCGGATCTCGCGGCGACGATCAGCCGCATGGAGTTCGGTGAAGAGAACACCGTGGCGTTGCAATCGGTGCTGCAGGCGTACGCGGAAGCCATGGACGAGGCGCTCGCCGTCCGCAACGCGACGCTCCGCAACACGACGGCGGATCTGGAGTTCGCCATTCTGCGCGGCGACCAGTCGACGGCGGAGTCGCTCCTCACCGAACGCATGACGCAGCACGTCGCCGTGCGAAACGTCAACGACGAGTACATCGAGAAGATGTCCGACGCGGTCGACGGGATCGCCGGGGACCGCCTCGAAGCGCAGCTGATGGAGAAGGCCTACCCGCGGGCGTATCGCCCGACCGCCACGCATCGCCTCTTCGCCTCCGCAAAGCAGATCTCGTCGCTCGAACCTTCGGTCCGCGAAGCCATCATCTCGCTGGAACAGGCGTTCCTCGCGGCGATGGACGAAGCGAACCGCGCGATCGTCATCGGCATCCGTGACCTCGAGCCGGACCGGACCGGCGACATCGCCGCCCGCCGGATCGCCCAGGTGACCGGCGTCCCGGCCCCGCGCACGCCGGATCCGACGCTGCCGCTCTTCCGCGAGCGGCAGACGGTGGAGCGGGCGTTCGCGGATCAGCTCAAGGCGTTGCTGACCCCCGAACAGATCGCCAAGGCGAGCGGCAAGGGCGGCCGGGGCGTCGACCGGGGCCGCGCCCGCAACGGCCGCAGCGTCGGACGCGACGCCATCCCGCGCAACGATCCCCGCAACTTCAGCAACCAGGGCGGCGGGACCGGCGGCGGAACCCGCGGTGGAGGTCGCGGCGGCGGTCGCTGAGCACCGACAAAACACCAAACATTTTGATTGACATCTGTTCGGTTCATGTTACTGTCCACCCGTGATCAACCGGGTGGACAGTTTCATTTTGCAGGGCGTCGACGCCATTCCGTGCGAGATCGAGGTCGATCTCAGCCCGTCGGGTCTCCCGAAGACGACCGTGGTCGGTCTGCCCGATGCGGCGGTGAAGGAATCGGTGGAGCGGGTTCGGACCGCGTTGCTGAACAGCGGCTATCGGTATCCGAAGTTCCGGATCACGGTGAATCTCGCGCCGGCGGATGTCCGCAAGGAAGGCCCGGTGTACGACCTGCCGATGGCGATCGCGCTGCTCGCCGCGGACGGGACGGTGAGCGGTCCGCTGGACGACGAGGACGGCGGCCATGACAGCGCGGCCGGGGAGGATCGCGGGCGGTCGTACCTGATCGCCGGTGAACTCGCGCTGGACGGACGCGTGCGTTCGGTGCGAGGCGTGATCAGTCTGGCGATGCTGGCCCGGCAGGGCGGCTGGCGCGGCGTGATCGTGCCACGCCCCAACGCCTCGGAGGCGGCCATTGTTGACGGGGTGGACGTGATCGGCGTGGAAACGCTGGCGGACGTCGTCGCCTTTCTCAACGGATCGCTCGCCATCGAGCCGCATCCGACGTTGAACGTGGAAGCGATGATCGCCTCGACGCCGCCCGTCATCGATTTCGCCGCCGTGCGTGGTCAGGAGGCGGCGAAGCGGGCGCTCACGATCGCCGCGGCGGGCGGTCACAACATCGTCATGATCGGGCCCGCCGGCAGCGGCAAGACGCTCCTCGCCAAGGCGCTCCCCGGCATTCTCCCGCCGCTCACCCGGGACGAGGCGCTGGAGGTGACGCGGGTCTATTCGTGCGTCGGCGCCCTCCCCGCGGATCGCGCGCTGATCTGCGAAAGGCCCGTGCGCACGCCTCACCACACGGCGTCGTCCGCCGCGGTGATCGGCGGCGGCTCGATTCCGCGTCCCGGCGAAGTCAGTCTCGCGCATCGCGGCGTGCTCTTCCTCGACGAGATGCCGGAGTTCAGCCGCAACGTGCTCGAAACCCTGCGACAACCGCTCGAGGACGGCTGCGTCACGATCGCCCGCTCCCACGGATCGGTGCGGTTCCCCGCCGAAATCATGCTGGTCGCCGCCCTGAATCCGACGCCGAAGGGGGACATGGCGTCGGACGAGGCGAGCCATCGGGAGATGGAGCGTTACCTCGCCCGCCTGTCCGGGCCGCTCGTCGATCGCATCGACATGCATATCGAGGCCCCGCCCGTCCCCTTCGCCGAACTGACCGCCTCCCGCGTCGGGACCTCGACGGCGACGATGCGATCAACGGTGCTGGCCGCCCGATCCTTCGCCGCGACCCGTCAGGGGCCGCGCGGCAACGCGTCGCTCGCGCACGCCGAACTCGATGAACACGCGCCGATGACCGACCCCGCCCGCGCGCTCATCGCCGACGCCATGACCGAACTCGGGCTCAGCGCCCGTGCGTACGACAAGGTCCGACGCGTCGCCCGCACCATCGCGGATATGGACGAATCAGCAACCCTGGAGGTGCAGCATGTCGCGGAAGCCGTGCAGTATCGACTGCTCGATCGCGCCGGCGCGCTCAGCGCGGCGTAGAACGCCCATCATCAGGCCGCCCGCGGACGACACAGGACAGTGTGACATCGCCACGGAGACGTTGACGCCGCTCGGCATCTGAACGCCGTCTCCCGCCACCACCCGCCCAAACGCGGCGAATCATCCGCCGGAAGGAGACGCGATCGAAGCACATCGAAACCCTGATCAGCCAGAAACCCACGAAACTCCGGCGCGTTCCACTCGCGCACATGCTCGACCATCGGACTGGCGAGACACCCCCGCCCGCGCAGACGATCGCGATCGGGCGTGCTCAGCACGATGAATGACCGTTCGTGACACGCGCGACGAAGATAGCCCAGCAGGGGCCGCGGGTCCGCGAGATGCTCGATGACATCGGCGCAGATGATGATGTCAAACACCCCCGGCGGCTTCGCGTCGGGGTCGTCGAGGTCGACCGGCTCGAAGCGGAGGCCCGGCGCCGTCCGCCGCGCGATCGTCACCGCTGAGGGCTGATCGACGCCGCAGATATCTTCCGCGAGGGGCTGGATGAGACGCTGGAGTTTGACGCCCGGTCCGCAGCCGACATCGAGAACGCGACGCGCGGCGGTGGCGAGCGCATCGCGCTCCGCCCCCGGCCGGCGGCGCGACGAGCGCAGAAGGTGCGCGGCCCATGCGTAGACGTGATGTTGGTAGATCGCTGAATTGGCGATCCGCTCCGGCGTCCAGTACGCGTCATTGCCGGCATCATCCACCTCGACGGATGCACGGACCGCGTCAGACCGGGGGTCCGCCTCGTCAGCTGGTTCGGATCCGGGGCCGGCGTTCGCCGGGGCGGGGCTCGCCGCGTGCCGGTCACGTCGGAGGAGCGTCGATGGACCGGGGCGCCCGTCCTCGGCGACCGCATCGCGGGTCGCGAGGGTCGACTGCTGGCGATACGCGGCAGGCAGTCCGAGGCTCTCCGGCGAGGGCAGGGTCGGCGCAGTGGTCATGGCGAATCTATCGGCGAGACCCCCCGGGACGCATCAGGCCCCGAAGGCGCCCACGGCTGAATTCTTCATGGGGACCCGTCCCCGGGAGCGGGGACCGCCGGCCGAGCCCGATCCGCCGGATTCATCGGGAGCCGCGCGAAGCAGAGAGGGCGTCCCGCGATCGACGCATCGTCATGGCGACGCTTGAATGCTGGCGGCGGCGTCGCGGCGCCGGGTCAGCCGGCGCCGGAGGCGTCGGCGGCCTCATCGCGAATGTCGTCGGCGCGCGGCGGCTGCTTGAAGTCAGGCCGCTCGGCCCCGCATCCGGGGCAGGGCTGTTCGCCGTTCGGCCACGGCGCCCCGCACTTCTCGCAGTACGGCTCCGACGCGGCGGGCGCGGTCGGCGTCGTCAGTCCATCGCCGATCGGTTTCACGCGTCGGCCACGCGGATCATGCTGCGGGGGCTGGTTCGACGGCATCGACGTCCTCCTCGAACGCGGGTCCTTGAAAGGCGATGCGTCATCCTACCGCGCCTGACCGCCCGCTCGCGACCGTGCTATCCTGTCGACCCCGGACCATCGCCCCCGGGGATCATCGGTGGGGTGGCAGAGCGGTTGAATGCGCCGGTCTTGAAAACCGGTATACGCTTCGGCGTATCGCGGGTTCGAATCCCGCCCCCACCGCTTTCTCCTCTTTCCGGTCCGTTCTGGTCTGGGATGCGTGCGAACGAGGTCCTCACACCGTGCACAGACTTCGCCGCGCGAGGATCTCGCCGCCGATGGCCCAGCTCACGCCGCCGACGCCGAGCAGCACCAGGACGTCGCGCCACGGAAACCCCCCGCCCTGCAGAATCGTCGCCGGCTGGTAATAGTCCAGCACGCTCAGGAACACCAAAGGTCGCGCCGGATCCCAGAACTGGGCGATGAAGTTCAGCAGGAAGGAACCGAGCACCAGGCCGATCACCACGCCGACCGCGCGGCCGCGCCGGTCGGAACACGCCGACGCCAGCATCGCAATCCCCCCCACCGCGATGTACAACGCCATCATGTTCGCCAGGATCATCCCGATCTGACCCGCGTCCGGCCGGTGAGCCGGATCGATGCGACCGACGGCCAGCAGATGCCCGACGACGCCCAGCGCCAACACGAACGCGCCGGACGTCAGCCACGCGACCGTCTCGGCCAGATACACCCGCCGACGCGACACCGGCAATCCGAGCAGCAGATCGATGGTGCCGCGATCGACCTCGCCGGCCGGAACCCGCGTGCACACGATCGTCTCGTGCGCCCACATGACCGTCAGCACCACGGGATGCACCCACAGAATGCTCTGCATCATCATTGCGTTCACGCCGTCCTGCACGTCCATCCCCAGCAACGCACTGAGCATGTTCTGCACGAACGGCATCTGCGCAACGAACTCGCTGAGCTCATTCTGCAGCGACGGCAGGACCGCCGTGAGCACCGTCTTCACGATCACCATCGCGAGGCCGAGGATCAGCGTGACGCCCCAGATCTCACGCAGCGCCTTGCGCAACAGGCCGCGCATCATGACGACGCCTCCCCGACATCTCCCGGACGGTCCGACGTCGCGTCGTCCGGCCCCGGATCGTTCCGGTAGAACCGCCGAAAGAGACTCTCGAGATTCGGGGCGGCGATGGTCAGATCCGCCACATGACGCGCGGCGGCCCACTCCGTCAACGCCCCGGCCGGCCCCCGCAGCTCCGCCGTCCACCGCTTTCGATGCCGGCGATGCACCTGAAGAAAGTTCGGCGGCGCCGTCTGTGTCGCGGCGGCCTCATCAGGGAATTCGACGATCACCTCGCGGGTCGCCTGCGTGCGCAGGGCGTCGAGCGTCTCGTCCGCCACGATCCGACCCTCCCGGACGATCGCCACCCGATCGCAGAGTTGCTCGACCTCGCTCAGCGTGTGACTGGAGAAGAACACGGTGTCGCCACGCGCCGCCCGCTCCCGCAGGCAGTCGGCCAGCGTGTCCTGCATGAGCGGATCGAGACCGGATGTCGGTTCGTCAAGGATGAGCAGCTTCGGCTCGGCCGCGAGGGTCACGATGATCGCGACTTTCTGACGCATGCCTTTCGACATCTTGCGGGCGGGCACGGTGGGGTCGAGCTGGAATCGCTCCGCGAGCGTGCGTCCGGGCGTGCGAAGATCGCGTCCGCGGATCGACCCGAAGACGTCGAGTCCGCGGTCGAGGGTCATCCACGGGTAGAGCCGCACGTCGCCGGGGAGGTACCCGACATCCCGTTTGATGCGGGCGCTGTCGGTCCAGCAGTCGCGTCCGAAGACGTCGGCGTGGCCGGACGTCGGGCGGAGGAATCCGAGCAGCAGGCGGATCGCCGTCGTCTTGCCCGCACCGTTGGGCCCGAGGAAGCCGAACAACGCCCCCTCGTCCACGGAGAGATCGATCGACTCGACGCCGCGCCGCGGACCGTAACGGCGGGTCAGGTTGTCGGTCTGGATGACGGGCATGGGGGCGGCGCCATCATCGGTGGAGGGACGGCGGCGGGCAAGCGGTCCCGGAGCCGCCGAGCCGCCGCGTCCGACGCATTTTCTCACGTCCGTCTGCGAGATTCGCGGCGGGGACGCGGAAAGGCGGTGGATCAGGCTCCGCCGGTCCCGGGGCGATCGCCGCCCCGCTTCCGAACCCCTGACTGAGAGAACAGATCCATGACCCTCCCTCGACTTGCTCCCGCCGCGGCCCTCCTTCTGACCGGCGCCGTCCTCGCCGACACCGCCGAAGTCCGCGTCATCGCCGTGACGGGCGATCCCGCGGCGGGCCTCGCCGGCACCGAATTCACGAGTTTCAGCCTCCCGCTGATGAACAGCGCGGGCAAGGTCGCCTTCAGCGCGACGACGTCGAGCCCGATCGTCTCTTCCGGGATGTGGGCGACCCCGACCGATGATCCGCAGAGCCTCGACATCATCGTCGGCCGCAACTACGTCGTTCCGGGCGCCTCGGGCAACGTTCGGTTCGACGACCTGCACTCCTCGTTCTTCGACCCGCTCGTCAACGACAACGGCAACGTCGGCTTCTCGGCCCGGCTGGTCGGCGACGGCATGCCGGAGGACGCGATCGGTCTGTTCCGGGAGATCGACGGCGTCCTCGAATCCGTCGCGCTGCCCGGCGGTTCGGTTCCGGGGCTGGCCGACGGCGTAACGTGGACGCAGTTCAACAACCTCGTCTCGTTCAACAACAACGATGCGCTCTGTTTTCGCGGCGCCTTCGAGGGCCCCGGCGTGAACGACACGAACAACGCCGGTGTCTTCTCCCACTGGTTCGGCGGCCTGTCGATGTACGCCCGCAAGGGCGGCGCGGCGCCCGGCGTGCCCGGCGCGACGATCGAGCAGCTCCACTTCGTCGGGCCGCAGATCAATGACGACGGACAGATCATGTTCACGGCCGACATGACGGGCGCCTCCGAGGCCGACGCGGTGTTCCGCGGGTGGCCCGGGCTGATCACGCCGGTGCTGGCGGAGGGCGATGAGACGCCGCTCGGCGACACCGTCACCGGACTCGCCTCCGGCTTCTGGGGCGCCCATCAGTCGACCGAGGGCGCCGTGGCGCCGGCCAACGTGTCCGGCGGCGACGGGACGCTCGGCCTCTTCTTCGCGTCGGAGGGCGGCCTCGAAACCATCGCCCAGGAGGGCGAATGGGGCCCGCTCGGCCTGTACACCGAAATCCCGTCGTACGTCGGCGCAAACAACTCTGACGGGACCACGGTCTTCCTCGCCGCCTTCGCGCTCGATCCGAGCGAAGACACCGCGATCATCCGCAAGGCGCGGAACCAGGCGGGCGAGGTGGTCATCCGCGAAGGCGATCACGCGTACAGCTACGGCGCCGGCGTGACGATCCAGGCGATCGATCAGAGCTACAGCGCGATGCAGATCGACGATGAAGGCCGCGTGTTCTACGCCGCGAACGTCGCGGGACCCGGCGTGACCGAGGCCAACGACCGCGCTCTGTACATGTTCGATGCAAACGGGGACACGCACCTCGTCGTCCGCGAAGGCCAGTTCATCCAGGCGGCCCCCGGCGACTGGCGCCAGATCGAATCGTTCGTCCACAAGGCGTCGCCCGGCGTGCAGGCGAACCGATCGGGCGCGGTGGGCGGCAACGGCGACATCGCGTTCCGGGTGCAGTTCACCGATGACTCCCAGGCGGTCGTGGTCGGCTACTTCACGCCGTCTTGCTCGGCGGACCTCAACGAGGATGGTTTCGTCAACGCCGAAGACCTCGCGATCCTCCTTGCGTTCTGGGGCCAGCCGGGGCCGATTGGCGACCAGGGCGACGTCGACCACGACGGCGACACCGACGCCGGAGATCTCGCCGCGCTGCTGGCGGCGTGGGGCGCCTGCCTGCCCATGTGACGTCCGCCTGACCAATGCAACATCAACGCACGCCGGTCGTGACGAAAGTTACGGCCGGCGTTGTCGCTTCCCGTCAGACGCCGTCAGCGGCGCTGCCTCATGACGCCTCCGCCCTGCGATGTGATCGCGACCGAATCTCGTCATAGGACATCCGGAGAATCGCGACATCATCGCCGCCCACCGGGGGCGCGTGGGGATCGAGTCCGACCTCAGGATCGGGCGCCAGATACTCGCCGGTAATCGTGATCGAGCCGAGCAGATCGCCGGTGTTCGCAGCGAACTCGAGTGCAAAGGACCGTGCCGGAAACGAGAACGGCGCGGCGAGCCGGTTCCAGCAGTCGGGATCGCGATCCGCGTCCGCCAGCGTTTCCCAGGCCGGGGCCGGCGCGCCGTCGCGGGACGCGTATCGCGAGATGTCCGGCGCTTCAAGCAACAGCGACTCCCCGTCGCCCAGGTCGAAGAGCAGCAGATCCAGCCCGGCGTCGTCCGGCGTGACCATGACGCGGTCGGTGTTCACCGTGACCACGAGCGCGACGCCCTCTTCGATATCGACCCTGGCCTCGGACCGGCGGAGCATGGCGCCGCGCACCATGTATCGCAGGACCGTAAAGCACAGGGCCAGGTACAGAAGCGTCGCGATGACCACGATGATCTGAACGATCTGGGGCGGCGCCAGCCACATGACCACGCCGGCGATCGCAAGCGGAGCCAGCATCAGCAGGATCAGGACGATCCATCGCCCCACGCCCCCCGCGGCGATCAACTCCAGCCGGGCGATCTCCTCGTCCGTCAGCGGGCGCTCCGTCAGCGTGTACGACGCCGTCAAAACGACACTCCCGCCACGCCCTTCAACGCAAACGCGGCGACCATCGACACGATCAGGAACGTCAGCCACCACGGCACGTCGAAACCGAGCAGGCGTGTCGTCCGATCCGGGTAGGCGAGCGTCATGCGAACCACGCCTGTCTCCGCCGGAAGCGCCGACTCGCCCGGATGGAGCGTGCGATCGGTCAGTCCGCCTTCGCTGCGCACGAGGCTGACGGCTCGCAGTCGCCGGCCTCGCTCATCGACCACGGCCTGTTTGCCCGCCGACTGGTCCGCCGCCCGCGCGATCAGCGTCGCCGCGCCGGCCTGGTTCGCCCGCAATCGCCACGTCAGGCGGCGCGCGTCGTCGTCGCGAAAGGCCGGCGTCTCGACGGCCATCGCGTCGCCGTCAATCTCGAGCGTCGCCTCCCGCCAGGCGGGCCAGGCGTCCTCCGTCACGCTGACTTCGAGGACGGTCGTTTCGCCGGGCTTCAGCGGTCGATGCTCGTACCGGAGGGCGAGCTGGCTGATGATGACGACGAAGGGGATGACGAGGACGAGCATCGGGGGGATCGAGTGCCAGAGTCGGCGGCCGACGGCGCCGAACATCTCGATCTGACCGCGGAGGGCGACGCCGAGATCGTCGCGAAAGAGCCGCAGGGCCATGACCGACGCCTTGGACTTCGCCGCCGCGCGTTCGAGCGCGGCCTGATTGCTCGCATATCGGAAGGCCAGCAGCATGCCGGCGCCGCAGATCACCGAGACCACGATCAGGGCGACCGCCGGCCACGCCGCGAGCGGGGCGAGCAGCCAGTCGAACATCACGGTCATCACGCGGTTGATCGCGTCCATGCGGCGTTTCCCGACGGCGTGCGGCGGCGGCTACTCGATGTACCCGAGGCCGCGCAGTTGCTTTTCGACCTCCTCGTCGGTGCGGGCCTGTTCGAGCGTTTCGGCTTCGCGTTCGAGCATGTGGGTCACGAACTCGTCGACGGAGGAGTAGCCCGCCTTTTCGGCGAGGGTGGCGATGCGGTCGTAGAGCGCGCGGTCGATCTTGATCTTCGGTCCGAACATGTCCGTATCCTACGGCAGGGGCGGGGTCGGTCGTGGTCTACTCGGTCAGGGGGCGTCCGGTCATCGACGCGGGGGGCTCGACGCCGAAGGCGCGGAGGATCGTGGGCGCGAGGTCGGTGAGATCGGGATCCTCTTTCGTGAGCGGTCGGTTCATAACGAGGATTCCGGGCACGATGCGATGGGCGATGCAGTGATCGCCGCTCCAGCGGTCCATGTTGTTCTCGATGATCGACTGGCCGATTCCGCCCTCCGCGGTGCTCCAACTGCCGCGATAGGTGTCCGCGTAGCCGACGATCATGTCCGGCGCGATCTGCTCATCGGCGCCCGCGTGCACGCGTTCGACCACGTCCATCTCGTCGATGGCGGGTTCGCCGTCCGCGTCCGTCAGGCGGAGCAGCTTTTCCCCGATTTCCGCGACGAGGGCGTCCTTCTCGGCCGGGGGGACGACGCCGTATTGTTCGCGTCCCTGGAGGTTGATGTAGAGACCGTTGAGACCGAGGGCGTACGCCTTTGTGTTCGCCCAGTCGACGCCGGCGAAGAAACGTGAGACGCCGCGGGCGCGTTCGTCGGTCAGGGTCAGGTAGCCGTTCTCGAGCAGCCAGGCGTTGAGGTTGACGCCGCGCCGGAAACTCGTGAAGCCGTGGTCGGACATGACCATGACCAGATCGTCGTCGTCCATTGTCGCCATCGCCTCGCCGAGCAGCCCGTCCATTTCCAGATACGCATCGGTGATGACCGAGCCGTACTTCGCGCCCTCCTCGGGCGTGTAGGCGGGATGATCCGGATCCGTATCGCGCCAGAAGATGTGCGACAGTTGATCGACGTGACCGAAGTAGAAGAACAGGAAGCCCTCGTCGAAGTCCGCCAGGGCTTGCCGGTACTGGGCGAGTCGCTCCGCCTTGAGCACGGTCACCTGCTCGATGAACTCGTCCTCGGACAACGCGTCGCTGCGGAGCGCCTTGGTGTCCTCGGGAATGCCGGTCGTGTAGAAGCGTCCGGTGTCCTCCGCGATCTCCCGCGCGAACGATCCCGGCGCGCCGACCGGATTCGCCGGCCGCATCGGATCGATGTTGAGCGGCGAGACGTACATCTCCACCTCGGGCGCGACGCTCTTGAGGTAGAAACGCACCATCGCGCCGACGATGGTGGGCAGCCCGACGCCGCTCGCCAGCCACGAGGCGGGCAGTTCCGTCTCGAAGTCGACCGGCGTCCAGTCGCTCCACTCCCCCACCTGAAGCAGACGGACTTCATCGCCGAGTTGAATCCGCGCCATCTCCCGTTCACGATCCAGCGTGATGTCGAACGTGGCCGTCAACGGCGGGACTTCGCCCCGTTCATCCGGGGCCCGCAGGAAGTTGTCGGGGCCGACCAGCGTCCCGACGCCGCGCCCCCGCTGGATCCGCAGCCGGACGAAGCGCCCCCCGCTCGTCTCACGTCCGACCACGAGCGGATCGGTGCTGAAGAAGGTGAACTCGCCGTAGGTGCCGAGCAGGTCCGGCGTGCCCATGCCGCACAGACAGCGGAAGCCGGGCTGGCTGCCCGGGGGCGGATAGTTCGCCGGCACGCGGTAGATCGTGGTCTCGACGCCATGGTCGACGAGTCGATCCCAGAACGGCTCGCCCTTCCGGAGCGACACCGTCGATGATCCGAACAGCGGAATCCGCCAGTCGCCGAACGGGAGATGCCAGTCGCGCGAGGGCGGCTCGACGGTCGAGGTCGAGAGATACGGCGCCACCGCCGGACCGCCGGCGCCCGGCGCGGCGTCGCGGTGAATGAAGTCGTAGATCTGGTGCGTGCCCGGACCCGCCCCGGTGATGAAATTCGACCACGCCACCGGACTCTGCGGCGGAATGCTCGTCCGCAACGGCGAGAACGAACCAGACGCGGCGAGCCGCGCGAAGTTCGGCATCCGACCATCGCGGAGCAGCGCCTCCAGCAGCGTCGGATCCATCCCGTCCACGCCCAGCACCAGCACGCGTGGCGGCGATGTCTTCGCACGGGCTCCGCCCAGCGTCAGAAACGCCGTCAGCCAGATCACACCGAGCACCAACACGCCCGTGATCGTCAGCCGGCGGGACACAGCGACGCTCCATCCATGTAGCCCGGCGTGGAGACGCCGAAGAGATCCAACGTCGTCGGACCGATGTCCTCGATGCGAGGCGACCGACCGTCGGCCAGCGGACGACTGCTGAAGAGAACGCCCGGCGCGAGCGATGGATGCACGCAGTGATCGCCGCTCCACGCCTTCAGATTGTCGGAGAACACCCCCCCGCTCGTCTTGCCGATGACCGAATCCCACGAAACGCGATACCCGACGGTGTAGCCGACCACCACGTCCGGCGCCTCGCCGACGTACGGCCCGCGGTACACCGTTTCTCGCGGCATCGCCTCGTGCACCGCCGCCGCGTTCGTCTGGGGGTCCGTCAATCCGGTCAGTCCGTCGGCGATCTCACGTGCGAGCGCGTCCGCCGCGTCCGCCGGCACGATCCCCTCCGCCTCTCGCCCCGCGCGATTCAGGAAGATCCCCGCCAGCCCCATCGAATACGCCCGCGTCTTCGACCAGTCGACATCGGCGAGATACGCACGGTCCGACGTGCGGGCGCCGTCCTTCAGAACGAGGTAGCCGTGCTTGAGCAGCCACGCGTTCAGGTCGACGCCGCGTCGGAACGTCTTGAACCCGTGGTCCGACATCACGAAGAACGCGGTGTCCTCGCCGAGCGTCGCCATCGCGCGGCCGACGAGGTCGTCCATCTTCTCGTACATCTCGCGAATGACGTGTCCGTGGCGTTCACGGGCGGCGTCGTCCGCGGCGGGATGCTCGTCATCGATGAACCGCCAGAACATGTGCTGGATCCGGTCCGGCGCATCGAAGACGCACGTGACCAGTCCCTTCCGCACCCGCTTCAACGCGTCGAAGAACATCGCCTCACGCTCCGCGTGGATGTCGTACGCCTGCCGGAGGAAGTCGTCCTCGTCGACCCGTCCCTCGGAAAGCGCCCAGGTGTCTTCCGCAAGCCCGAGCGTGGAGTACACGCCCAGAAGCTTGGAGAGGTACTTCGAGAACTGACGCGGATGACCGATGGGCATGACCGGCCGCTCGGGATGGATCTGGACCGGCGTGCAATAGAGCTGGAACGTCGGGTCGAACTGCTTCAGCAGGAACCGGCAGACGCCCCGGACCTTGAGCACGCCGAGAGCGCGGAAATCAACCGCGATCCAGTCGGTGTACTGGTCCGGGAGGAGCGGGATCTTCCGGCCCTGCAGGTGCAGCGTGATCGCGTCCCCCCGACGAGTGACGCGAAACGGAATGGTGAGTTCGCGACCGTCCGTGCGCAGCGGATGGACCGGGCCGCGCAGCACGCCGCGCACCACGTCGCCGTCGCGCTCGACGTGCGTGACGTCGCCCCCCACGCCGGCTTCGGACGCGGGATCGGCGTCCAGCGCGGCGTACGAATCGCCCGGCGTCTGCGCGGGCGCCTCCGCATCAGCCTCGGTGAAGAAGGAAAAGACGCCGTGCGTCCCCCGCAGGTCCGGCGTACACATCGCCGAAAGCTGAACGCCGTAGAAGCGGTCGGGCGGAAACGTGATGGGGACGCGGATGATGGAGCTGAAGACACCGGCCTCGCCGAGGACGTTCCAGAACGGCTTGCTCTTGCGTCGACCGCGAATCACCGGCGCCCCGAGGGGAATCCGATACGGGCCCACGGTGATCGCACGCCGGGCCGCCGCGGTCTCGACGCTGGACTGGGTCGGGCGGTAATCCGCGCGGCTGCGTCCGATGAAGTCGAAGATGTTGTGCTTGCCGGGATTCGATCCCGTGGAGAATGACGACCAGGCGACGGGCGAGAGGGGCGGACAGGTCGTCTGCAGCCGCTCGTAGGCGCCGCGCTCGCGCAGCGACGCGAGATGGGGCAGTCGTCCCTCATCCATGAACTGTTCGACGAGATCGGGCTCGAGTCCGTCGAGGCCGAGGATCACGACCCGCTTTGCTCGCGCCTTCGCGAGCACCTTGCGTCGCCGGAACGCCCGCCAGAGCAGACGCACCGGATACGTCAGCAGGAAGAGCAGTCCGGAGAGGAACGCGGAGAAGACCGCGAAGAACGACCCGATCAGCGCCACGCCGGCCCCCGGCCCGATGTAGGCGAGGGCGGCGTCTCCGGCGTCGGGACCGGCGAGGGCGAGCCAGCCGCCGAGCAGCGCGAGGATCAGGATCGACAGCCGCTGCCGGTAGAGCTTCGGATCGACGACGCGAGCCATCGCCTCGGCGTCGAGGCCGTCGCAGAAGGCCGCGAGGCGGGCCGCCGCCCGGCCGGGATCGGTCATCAACTCGTTGTAGTCGACTTCGAGGACGTCGTGATTCGGCTGCTCGTCGAGCCACCGGAGCGTCGCCTCGAGCTGGCGTTCGTAGGCGTCGATGAGCTGGGCGTCGGTGAGATTCGCGCCTTTCTGACCGCGGCGCTCAAGCATCACGCGCTGGGAGGCGACGACCTCATCGAGGCTGCGTCGCATGACGATGGTGCGGAAGCGACGATCACCGGGGAGATCACGGAGCAGGGCGTGGATGACCTTGACCGCCCGTCCCCCCGCCTGTTCGAGCCATGTCGCATCATCGCGTGTGCGTTTGACCGCTTCAAGTTCGTAATAGCCGCGCGGATTATCGCCATCCGCTTCGCGCCGACGGTCGGTGAGGGGCGTGAGACCGCCCGCCTCGAGCATCTGCATCATGAGGGACGTGCCGGATCGGGGCAATCCGGTGACGATGGTGATCGGGTCGCGCGGCGTGGTCACCTATACTCCTGTCCAATGAATCGACGCACCATCATACTGTCGGCGATTTTCGCCTTCTACGCGTGGTCCCTTCGCGGCTGCGAGACAAAGACGGCGGAGACCGCAGCGGCCCCGCCGAACATCCTCTTCATCTCCATCGACACGCTGCGTGGCGATCGCCTGAACTGCTACGGCTACGACCGCTATACGGTATCGCCCCACATCGACGCGCTGGCCGCGGACGGCGTGCTGTTCGAGAACTTCATCACGACCTCGCCGTGGACGACTCCGGCCCACATGAGCCTGATGACCTCGATGTACCCGTCCACCCACGGGATGATCCTCTCCTTCCAGGATCTGATGAACACCGGCGAGGGCCAGGTCTTCGCCCGGCTCCCCGCGGACCGCCAGACGCTGGCCGAGGTCCTGCAGGACCGCGGCTACGCCACCGGCGCCTTCACCGGCGGGATCACCGTCGAGCCCGAATTCGGCTTCGATCAGGGCTTCGACCATTTCGACACCTCGATGTACAAACTGAATCGGGCCAACGTCGACGCCATGCTCGCGTGGATCGACGCCCAGGAGGGGCCGTGGTTCACCTTCATGCACACCTTCGAGACCCACGCCCCGTATCTCCATACGGATCTGTTGCCGGAGGAGTACGCCGAGATCATCCCGAAGTACCGTGAACGGACGTCAACCCTGAAGACGGCGGAGTCGCTGTCCCAGCACATGACCGACGCGTCCACCCTCATGGCGTGGATGCGCACCGAACGGGTCTTCCAGCCCGACTTCTGCGAACACCTGTACCTCGGCGGGATCCTCGTCATGGACCGCTGGATGGGCGAACTCGTGGCGGCGCTCAAAGAGCGCGGCATGTACGACAACACCATCATCGTCTTCACCAGCGACCACGGCGAAGAATTCGCCGAACACAACGAACGGTTCTTCTACGATGCGCACGGCCACTCCACCTACGAGGAAGTGATCCACGTGCCGCTCATCATGAAGCTGCCCCGGCAGGCGGAGGCGGGACGACGATTCGCCGAGGTCTCGCGCGGCATCGACGTCATGCCCACGCTCCTCGACGTGCTCGGCGTCACGCTCGCCGTCGACGAGATGCAGGGCGACTCCCTCGCCGCGTGGTGGGCGGGACCGACCGTCGACCCGAACGACGCCGGCCGGATCGCGTTCACCGAAGCCTCGGCCCGCGCGGATGAAGTCAAGAGCCTCCGGACCGATCGGTTCAAGTACGCCGTGTCCATCGGCGGCGACATCGTGGCCACTCATGGCCGCGGCCATTTCCCCGATCGCTTCATCAAACGGGAGCTCTTCGACCTGCAGGAAGACCCCGGCGAACTGGACAACCTCATCGGCGGCGACGCCCCTGATCCCGATCTCGTCAAGCTCGCCGAAGCGTTCCACGAACAGCTCCGCGCCTTCGTCAACGGCCAGCAGGGTCGGGCGGAAATGATAGAACTCGACCCCGAGACCGCCCGCCGCCTCAAGGCCCTCGGCTACCTCGAGTAAGACACGCCTGGCCGTCGGCCGACGACGCACAACGAAAACCGGCGTCCCCGTGGCAGGGGACGCCGGCGTATTCACGTCAGATTGAATCGCTCGACTCAGCCCCAGGCGGCGAGCAGCGCGGCGAGATCGCTCGCCCCGACCATGCCGTCGCCGTCCAGATCCGCCGGGCAGCCCCGACACGGACCCCACTGACTCAGCAGGATCGCGAGGTCGCCGGGACCCACGAAGCCGTCGTCGTCGAGGTCGGCCGGGTTCGATCCGCCGAAGACGATCTCGACCGTGTCCATGTCGACCGGCGTCGACTTGCCGAACATCTCCCACAGGTCGTAGGCGATCTGGCCGGTCTCGTTCGTCTTGTTCTCGTCACGAAGGAACTCGATGTACTCCTTCGACGTGGTCTGGAAGTAGACGGTCACGACCGCCCGCGCGGCGCCGCGCGGAATGTCATAGAGCGTGTCGTCCCAGTGCTGACCATCCGCGTAGACGTAGCCCTTCGGCTCCGCCTGGACCGCCTCGAACGCCGCGTTGGTGAAGCCGACGGGCGGGATGCGGTTGTCGAAGAGATTGACGTTGTTGAGCGCGAAGTGGAGCGACTCGCCGACCGGCAGGTCGGTCAGGTCGGCGACTTCCTGGGAGAGGCCGTACTTGGCCTCGTAGATCTTGGTGTCCTCGACGAGCTCCGCGGTCTCGAAGTCGTAGGCGCCGCGCTCCTCGAGCAGCACGTCCGCGCCGTCGAAGAACTTGACGTTCACCCACATGCGGCGGCCCTCGTGGTAGCCGGTCGGCAGCTTGTGTCCGGAGTAGTTGGTGATGCGGACGTTGAGCTGATCGTCAACGACGGACAGCTCGGTGTCCGACGCGTTCTGCAGCATCTCCGTGACGCGGGCGAGCGAATCCTCGATCACCTCATCGTCGAGTCCGGTCAGTCCGTCGTTGGGATAGAGTTCACGGACTGCACGAATGACCCAGGTGTTGGCGCCGTTGAGCGCGTGCTGGGGCATGTCCGGACGATCGAACGACGCGCCGGGGACGCGGCAGCCGGGACCGATCTGGTCCGGCATGTGGCAGTCCTGGCACGTCTCCATCACGCCCGTCGGATGGTTCCCGCCGAAGCGGCCGTCCAGCTGCACGCCGCCCATCGCGAACTGACTCGCGGACCACTCGCTGTAGGTGCGCTCGATGGGGAACATGTCGTACTTGTCCATCGTCGTGTGCGCCGCATCGAACGGCCCGGGCAGGTAGGACCCGTCGGGCTGTCGCTCGTAAAGCGGGTTGCTCACGTCGTGGCACGTCGCACAGAGTTCGGACTGCTGGTGAAACGGCGAGACGATGATCGGTACGCCGTGCAGGTTGACGAGCACGTCGTCGAACGGGCCGCGCCGGACGTCGTTCGGGTCGACCACGTACCGGCCCGTGCCCGGCTGGGCGGGCAGCAGACCCTGGGCGTCGAGATCATCGAGAATCGGTTCATCGAAGACCGGCGACTCGCCCTCGACGTAGACCGGATTGACGAGGCGGTGACAGAAATGGCACGTCACGCCTTCGAAGTCCGCGCTGTTCGGGATGAGGGCCGAGCCGTCCGTCGGAACCGAGCGTCCGCCGAGCCAGCCCGCCGGGCTGTGACAGCGGAGGCAGAGATCGCCCGCGAACGCGGCGTCCTGATTGGCGATGGTGAGACACGCATGGAAGATCGGGTCGCGGGTGGCCTGGGCCATCATCGAACCCGCCCACGTCCGGAACGGCTCCGCATCCACATTGATCGGGGGATCCGCCTCTTCGTAATCGCCGTGGCACAGACGGCACGAGTTGCCGCTGATCACCGGGACGAGTTCGGCGCCGCTGGCGTCCGGTTGCGTGCCCGGCATGAAGAAATCCTCCACCGTGCTGTCGCTGATGCGGGGGCCGTCGCCGTCGGGGAACAGGGCCAGCGCGCCGGACGACATCACCGCCGCCGCCCCGAGCGCGATCGCACCCTTTCCTGCCGACTTCCGTCGTTGAGCCAAACCAACCATTCTCACGATCTCCTTCTCCGTCTCGGACGTCCGAGAACGCACTCCCTCGCGATCGGTGTCATTCCCCTCCCGAATCGCGCACACTTCAATGTATCGCACGCGGCGCCGAGCCGGTGCGGCTTTTCTGACAGAACTGCGATCCGCGTCTCGGGCAGACCGCAGGCCCGTCGCAGGACCGACTGGTTCTCGGTCCCTGTCCCTTCCCTCAGACATACGGGCGGATCAGCTGCGGTTGAGCACCTCCAGCAGATACCCGCCATCCGGATTCGACGCCGGAGCCTCGCCCCAGCCGCTCAGCAGGGTCGCGAGATCCGCCGGCCCGACCACGCCGTCGCCGTCGAGATCCGCCGGACACGCCGGACAGACCCCCCAGGCGCCGAGCAGAATCGCGAGGTCCGACGCGCCGATCATCTCGTCGCCGTCGAGATCGCCCGCCGCCGGCTGAGCGCCCGCCGCTTCGAGCACCGTCACCCGCAGCTGACGTTCGCCCGACGCCGCGACCTGAATCGCTTCCTCGATCCCGAGCCCGCCGCGATCCACCGTCTCGAGCACGTCGCCGTTCGCGGCGAGCACCTCGAGCCGATAATCGTCGAGCCCGGTCAGCACGACCGACAGCATCCCGCCGGACGGAACGCTCTCAATGACATACGTATCGGACTCGCCTGCGGTTGCCGCGCCGACCACCGCGACGGGCCAGAAGTCGGGCAGGGCGGGCAGCACGCCGGTCGGCAGGGCCGCCTCCTCCAGCACCAGACCGTCGACCTGCTCGAACAGATGGTCGTCGGAATGCCCGCCGACGAAGATGTCGAGATCGCCGTCGTTGTTCGAATCGAACACGCCCGCATGCCAGCCGCTGTGCACGTTCC
Source organism: Phycisphaerales bacterium (assembly GCA_965227335.1). Taxonomy (GTDB): domain Bacteria; phylum Planctomycetota; class Phycisphaerae; order Phycisphaerales; family SM1A02; genus CBDDFV01. The sequence goes on along the minus strand of CBDDFV010000003.1, from coordinate 19,060 downwards.
CGTCGGGAAAGACGTGCCCCGGCGTCCACTCGATGAACGAAATGTCGCCGTTGACCGTCGTGTTTCGCAGGATCGCCGGTCGGGCGCTCTCCGCCATCACCACGATGTCGACCCGACCGTCGCCGTTCAGATCCGCCACCGTCGCCTTTCGCGTCTGCGTCTGCACCACGTGCGGCGGCAGGTTGCTGTTGGTGACGAACTGCGCGCGGTTGGACCCGTCGTTGCCCGTGTTCACGAGCACCCGGTCGCCCGCCCCGATGCGATTCGACCAGTAGACGTCGAGGTCGCCGTCGTTGTCGAAGTCGCCGGGCTCCATCGCGTTCTCATTCGTGCCCGCGACGCCGAGGTTGTCGGTGGAGCCCGTGTACTTGAAGTCGCCGACGCCGTCGCCCGCCTCGAGATTGTCGTTGTAGTAGATGAAGTTGGGCGACCAGTTGGAGACGAGCAGATCCTCCTTGCCGTCGCCGTTCATGTCGCCGCTCGCGACATCGACCGTGTAGTCGCCGTCGGTCGGCACCATGTTGGTCGTGACCGAAAGGAAGAACCCCTCGCCGGTGTTCAGGTACATCGTGTCCTGGGACGGGCCGGGATAGTTGCCGACGTAGAGATCCATGTCGCCGTCGTTGTCCGGATCGAACGACACCGCGCTGCACGCCGCGCCGCCGGTGCTCGGCCCGAGCCGCGCGAGTCCCTGTTCGTCGAAGAGCTGGAAGCCCGCCGACGTATGGATGTTCATGTAGATCTTGGTGCGGCCGGCGTCGCCCGCGGTGTTGTTGTCGTTGACGATGATGATGTCGAGCCAGCCGTCGCCGTCGTAGTCCCGGAAGAAGGCGTTGCGGGCGACATCGGGACCGGCGAACCCCGGAATCGAGCCGTCGTCGCTCACCTCCAGCAGGACGCCGAACTGGTTGCGGTAGAGCTTGTTCTTCCGCTGCCCGAAATCGCTGTACGCATTGGCGATGACCACGTCGAGCCGGCCGTCGTTGTCATAGTCGCCGATCTCGACTTCCTTCTCGTTCAGACCCGGATCCTCCGCCACCGTCGGCTGGACCCGGGCGCCGGTGACGTCGGCGAAGTTGAGAATGCGAGGCAGGTCGTCGCCCGCCGCCGCCGTCACGGCGACGCTCAGCGCCGCCGCCGCGCTCCCGATCACGCCCCGCCAGGTGATGAACTGGTTCATGACGCACACTCCTCGCCCCGTTGGACGGCAGCGCTCCGGGTGGTCTGACGCCCGATGACTGGTCTGCCGAGGTTCCGGCCCGAGCGGACCACGTATCCGTCAGCATCGGGACCGGAAGGGACGCTTCTCACACCGCGCGGCTCGACGCGGATCAACCGGTCGCAAGTGTACCGTCGCCGATGACGGGCTGGCGCGAAAAAGCTGGCTCGTTTCCCTGTCTTAACGGGCTGCAGACAATCACGCCCCCCGGATCGGCCAATGACAACGCCCGCCGCGCAGAAGCGCGGCGGGCGTGATGTTCATCAACTGAACCGGGTCAGCGGACCCGGCGGGCCGGTCTGATCACTTCTTCGAAGCGTCGCAACCCTTGGCGTCGCCGTTGACCTGAGCCACGGCCTTGTCGGAGCAGCTCTTGGCGCAGTCGCCGTTGATCTGAGCGTTCGGCTTCGCGTCCGAGCACTTCGACGCACAGTCGCCGGTCACCTGAGCGTTGGCCTTGCTGGCGCAGCAGCCGTCACCCGTGATCTGGGCGTTCATCTGCGTCGGCATCACCGAAGCGAGGACCTTGTTCGCACACTCCGCGGGGCAGCCTTCGGCGCCGGTGACGGACTTGAGTTCCATGAGCACGGCCATGTACGCCTTCGCAGCCGCGGCGGCGACACGATGCGTCTTGTCACAACCGAACGCGACGTACTGCGCGTTGCAGTCGCCCTGAACCTGAGCCACGGCCTTCTCGCCCGAGCAGCTCTTCGCACAATCGCCGGTCACCTGAGCGACGGCCTTCTTGTCCGAGCAGCTCTTCGCACAATCGCCCGTCACCTGAGCCACGGCCTTCTTGTCCGAGCAGCTCTTCGCACAGTCGCCGGTCACCTGAGCCACGGCCTTCTCGCCCGAGCAGCTCTTCGCACAATCGCCCGTCACCTGAGCGACGGCTTTCTTGTCCGAGCAGGTCTTCGCACAATCGCCGGTCACCTGAGCGACGGCCTTCTGGCCCGAGCACTTGCTCGCGCAGTCGCCGTTGATCTGAGCGTTCGGCTTCGCGTCCGAGCACTTCGACGCACAATCGCCGGTGACCTGGGCGTTCGCCTTGCTGGCGCAGCAGCCGTCACCCTTGATCTGGGCGTTCATCTGCGCGTTCATCGGCATGTTCGTCTGGATGACCGAGGCGAGCACCTTGCTGGCGCACTCCTGCGAGCAGCCTTCAGCGCCGGTGACGGCCTTGAGTTCCTTGATGACGTTCATGTACGCCTTCGCCGACGCGGCGGCGACGCGGTGCGTCTTGTCGCAACCGAAGGCGACATACTGCGCCTTCGCCTGACCGCCGCACTTGCCGCAGCAGTCACCCTGCACCTGCGCCACGGCCTTCTCGCCGGAGCAGCTCTTGGCGCAATCGCCGTTGACCTGAGCGACGGCCTTGTCGGCGCCGCAGGTCTTCGCACAATCGCCGGTCACCTGGGCGACGGCCTTCTGACCTGAGCACTTGCTCGCGCAATCGCCGGTCACCTGCGCCACGGCCTTCTGGCCGGAGCACGTGCTCGCGCAGTCGCCCTTGATCTGGGCCACAGCCTTGTCCGAGCAGGTCTTGGCGCAGTCGCCGGTCACCTGGGCGACGGATTCAGTCTTCTTGTCCGAACACGACTCGGGACACGCCGACGCCCAGATGGACGCGCCGACGAAACACGTCGCGGCGAAAGCAACAGCAAAGGTCTTCATCACTTGGGATCTCCTCCGAGCAGCATGACTCGGATCTCTGCGGGGAACGAAATGACTCTTCAAGGTGGCCCGAATTTGGGACGAGGGCCGACCTGATTCTACGGATGGATTCTCATGGAGCAACGAATGATCGGGGACGGTTATTCCCAGAACGCCGGATTCTCCGCACTTTCTGACCGGTTTTCCCTATTTTACTGACCCGAACAGGTCGTTCTGAATTGTGCGTCGGATCGCTCGGGTCCCGACGAAAAACGCCCCCGGCCAGATCCGGCCGGGGGCGATGAGCATCGGAGGGTGGTCGGATGACCCGGGGGGTCATCCGGCTGATCCGGAGGGATCAGTTGGTGCGGCCGAGGATTTCGAGCACGTACTCGCTGTCGCCGCCGGTCACGGGACCCCACGCGCCGAGCAGGATCGCGAGGTCGCCGGCGCCAACCGTGCCGCTGCCGTCAAGGTCGGCCGAGCCGTCCGAGCCCCACTGGCTGAGGAGCTCAGCGAGGTCCGCCGCGTCGACCATGCCGCTGTCGTCGAGGTCAGCGGGGTTGCCGCCGCCGCCGACGGATTCGATGACGGTGACGTCGAAGCTGACGTCGCCGCTGAGCGTGAAGCTGGCGACTTCCTCGATGCCGAGGCCGCCGCGGTTGCTGGTGGCGATCACCGTACCCGCGCCGTTGCGAACCTCGAGGAGGTAGTCATCCGGGCCGTTGAGCACGACGGAGACATCGGTGCCGCTGGACAGCGAACCGGTGTAGGTGTCGGTCTCGCCTTCGCCGGCGGAGCCGAGGATGGCGAGCGGGGCCACGTTCGAGATCGTCGGCAGGCCGCGATCCACGTCCGCTTCCATGAGCTCGTTCGAATCGGAGTTCACGAAGACGTGATCGTCGACATGCGCGCCGACGAAGATATCCAGGTCGCCGTCGTTGTCGATGTCGCCCGCCGCCGCGTGCCAGCCGTCATGAATCGAGCTGGGCCAGGCGGACCGCGGGGTCCACTCGATGAACGACATGTCGCCGTTCACGGTGGTGTTGCGGAGCAGCGTCGGACGGGCGCTCTCGGCCATCACGAAGATATCGACGCGGCCGTCGTTGTTGAGGTCCGCCACGGTGGCCTTGCGGGTCGAGACGTTGACCGAGGACGGCAGGATGTTCAGCGTGGTGAAGTTCGCTTCGCCCGCGGAGTCGTTGCCGGTGTTCTCGAGGATGCGGTCGCCGGCGCCGATGCGGTTGGACCAGTAGATGTCCATGTCGCCGTCGCCGTCGAAGTCGCCGGGCTCCATGGCGTTCTCGTTCTGGCCCGCCACGCCGAGGTTGTCGGTCGAGCCGGTGTACTTGTAGTCGCCGGGGCCCGATCCGCCGCTCGAGGAGCCGAGTTCATTGTCGTTGTAGTAGATGTAGTTCGGCGACCAGTTCGCGACCAGGAGGTCGGTCTTGCCGTCGCCGTTCATGTCGCCGCCCGCGACGTCGACGGTGTAGTCGCCGTCGTTCGGGACCATCGTCGAGGTGACGGACGTGAAGAATCCGGCGCCGTTGTTCAGGTACTGGGTGTCCTGCGACGGACCGGGGTAGTTGCCGACGTAGAGGTCGTAGTCGCCGTCGTTGTCGGCGTCGATCGACACGCCGCTGCACGCCGCGCCGCCGGTGCTCGAACCGAGACGGGTGTTGCCCTCTTCGGTGAAGCCGGAGTGCACGCCGTCGACCTGCTGGTTGATCCAGAGCTTCGTGCGGCCGCCGTTGCCCGACGTGTTGTTGTCGCACACGATGATCATGTCGAGCCAGCCGTCGCCGTCATAGTCGCGGAAGAAACCGTTCCGCGCCACATCGCCGGCGATCGTGGTGAACAGCGGAACGCTGTCCGAGATCTCCTCGAAGAAGCCGCCGCCGACGTTCTCGTACAGCTTGTTGTCGCGCCGACCGAAGTCGCTGTAGCCGTTGGCCACGAGCACATCGAGGTCGCCGTCGTTGTCGTAGTCGCCGAACTCGATTTCCTTCTCGTTCTGGTTGTTCGACTCGTTGTAGGCGTCGATCCGCGCGTTCGTCTCATTGACGAAGTTCAGCGTGTTGGCGAACGGGTCGTCGCCGCCGTACGCAACGGCCGATGTCGCAATCAGCGTGACGGCCGCGAGACGGAACTGATATTTCATGCGTGTTGTCCTCCGAGACTGCTCGTCGAGGAAGGGCGCGGCCGCTGGCCATCGCGCCCCGTCGACCTATGGGGGGGTGTGAACGCTGTCCGCGCCCCGTGACTTCCCTGGGATTGACGTTCCGAGGGAACGCCCCCACATCAGCGCAAACAGACTCTCATACCCTAACGGCCGCGTCCCGAAGACGCCAGATAAATCCCGGTCCCGAAGCGACCTCCCCGCCCCCCCGACCGATCCCCGCCCCCGGCCGCCGCCCGCCCCGACCCGGCCGTCGTCGCGCTATACTCCACCCCATGATCGCCCGTCTCACCCCCTTTTTCCTCGCCCTGACCGTCGCCAGCGTGGCTGCCGCCCCGCCGACCGGCCCGGGGAACGACCCGCCCGCATCCGCCCCCGCGGCGTCGCGGCCGGCCGCCGTCCTCCCCCCGGACCCCCTCCCGCCCCCCGCCCCCGTCGATCCCGCCCTCGCCCGACTCCTCCCCGCCGTCCTCAATCCCGAGACCCGCGAAGACGCCCGGCGACAGGCCCTCGCCTACCTCGACGAACACCCCGACTCCGGACGCGCTGAACTGCTCGTCGCCATGAGCTATCACCAGGAACAGCGGTATGGCCTGGCCAGGCCCCATTTCGAACGGTCCATCCGACTCGATCCCGGCTTCGCCCCGACGCTCCATTTCTACGGCTACTGCCTGTATTACCTCGGCCAGAAGGAGCCCGCGCGGCAGGCGTTCGCCCGGCACCTCGAACTCCAGCCGGAGGAGGGCAACTCCCACTTCGGCCTCGGCCTGATCGCCCTCGATTCCGACGACCTCGACGAGGCGGAGCGACGGTTCACCGAAGCCATCCGCCTCCAGGCCCCGATGCCCCACCGCCGCAAGGATGTCGCCGCGGCCCACACCCGGCTCGGCGACATCGACGCCCGGCGGGGCGACCACGAAGCCGCCCGCGACCAGTACCGCACCGCCGCCACGATGTTCCCTGACCTCTACGGCGCTCACCTGAAGCTCTCTCGCGCCCTCCGCCGCCTCGGCGATGACGCCGGCGCCGACGCGGCGTACGAAGCCTACGAAGCCGCCCTCCGGCGTGTCCGTCCCCCGCAAGGATTCCCGCAATGATCGCCGCTCCCCTGCTCGTCTCCACGCTCGTCGCGCCGCTGGGTCTGACCGCCGCCGACGGGCTGCACTTCACCGACGTCACCGCCGACACCGGCGTGTCGCTCACCACGCAGTCCGGCGTCGACCCGCACCAGTACATCCTCGAGGTGAACGGCGGCGGCCTCGCGCTGATCGACTACGACAACGACGGCGATCATGATCTCTTCATCGCCAACGGCGCGACGATCGACGACACCGAGGCCGGACCCGGCTCGCGTCTCTACGAAAACACGGGCGGCCTGCGGTTCCGCGATGTGACGTCCGCGGCGGGCATCGACGTGACCCGCTGGGCGATGGGCGCGGCCGTCGCCGACTACGACGCCGACGGCGACGAGGACCTCTTCATCGCCTGCTTCGGTCCGAACATCCTGCTCCGCAACGACGACGGCGTGTTCACGGATGTCTCCGACGACGCCGGGATCACGGATGATCGCTGGGCCACCGGCAGCGCGTTCGGCGATGTCGACGGCGACGGCGACCTCGATCTGTATGTCGTCAACTACCTCGTCTTCGACCCCGAGAACCCCCCCGGCTCGTCCACCTACAAAGGCATGGACGTCCTCGCCGGACCCCACGGTCTCACGCAGGACGTCGACGTGCTCTACGAGAACCTCGGCGACGGCACGTTTCGCGACATCAGCGAATCCTCCGGCATCCGCGCCGTCCCCGCCTCCTTCGGCCTCGGCGTGATCATCGCCGACCTCACCGGCGACGGGAAACAGGAGATCTACGTCGGCAACGACTCCGAGGCGAACTTCCTGTTCGTCCGACAGGACGACGGGACGTTCAAGGACGAGGGGCTCTATCGCGGCGCCTCATCCAACAACGACGGCAGCAACCAGGCGACCATGGGCATCGCCCTCGCCGACCTCGACGGCAACGGACGTCCCGACATCTTCACGACCAACTTCTCGAGCGACACCAACACGCTCCACCTCAACACCGGACGCTTCTTCGACGACGGCACGCTCCGCTACGGCCTCGGCATGGTCAGCCGACCCTATCTCGGCTGGGCGTGCGGTTTCTACGACTTCGACCACGACGCGGACGAGGATCTCTTCGTCGCCAACGGCCACGTCTACCCACAGGCCACCCGCGACACCATGGACTCCGACTACGCCCAGCCCACGCTGCTCTTCGAAATGAAGGACGGACGCTTCGAACGCGTGCGGAGCGGCGTCGGCGACTGGCTCGACGAACCCCGGCGGGCCCGCGCGGCGGTCTTCGACGACCTGGACGACGACGGCGACATCGACGTCGTCACCGCGGGAATCAACGAACCCGTCCGCATCCTCCGCAACGACACGACCGCCGGACGATGGCTCATGGTCGAACTCCGCGACGACCGACCGGAGTCGCTCAACCGACGCGGGCTCGGCGCGATGATCGAGTTCACCCGCGGCGACACCTCGCAAAGACGATGGATCTACTCCGGCGGCGGCTTCCAGTCCGCGAGTCCGCCCGTCGCCCATTTCGGATTGCCGGTGGAGGGACCGACCGTCGGCGCGATGACGATCACCTGGCCGGACGGCGTCACGCAGCAGGTCGTCGACGTCCCGCTGAACCGCCGCCTCACCGTGCAGCGGAGCGGCCCGCTCGCCGCCGCGCCCGCCGTCGCCCCGCCCCCCGGGCCCGGCGATGAACGGCCCGCCGCCCGCACCCGCGTGGCGGAACAGGCCGCGGAAACGACGAAGGGACTCACCGATGAACAGCGGGCCGTGAGTCGCGGGATGGGTTGGTTCACCTGGATCGCCGGCTTCATCGTCGGCGGCGTGATCATCGCCGTGGTCGGTCTCGCGGTGCTCAAGCGACCTGAAGCGCCCCCGCGGTAAATCGATCAGTCCTCCCGATACGGCTCGCCGGCCCGGTACCGCGTCGCCCGCCCTGCGTATTCCGACGCGAGATCCGGCCGCCCCCCCTGCTCCGCCAACGTCGCGGCCCGCTCCGCCGCGCGAACCGCATCCTCGAATCGCTCGTTTGCGGCGAGCGCCGCCGCGTAGGTGTCGAGCACGATCGGATTCCGCCCCTGCGTCGCCTGCACCGCCTGCGTAGCGAGGGCCAGCGCCTCGGCGGCGTCCTCTTCCGCCGGATCCGGACGCGTCGCGAGCACCCACGCCAGTCGCTGCCGCAGGACGCCGTCCGTCGGAAACCGTCCGAGCGCCGCCCGCAGCGTCGATGCGGCGTCGGCGTGACGACCCGCCCCGGCGAGCGCACGACCCAGCGAACGCCACGCCCGCACGTCGTCCGGACGCTCGCGCACGACGATCTGCAGCGGCTCGACGGCGCCCGCGGCGTCGCCGACCTGCAGCCGCGCCGATCCCAGTCCCAGTTGCGCATCCAGGTGGTCGGGTCGTCCGGCGATCGTCCGCTCGAAGAACATCGCGGCGTCCGCGTGCGCGCCGAGCCGGCGCGCCGCCACGCCCCGGTTGTACAACGCATCAACGAACCCGGGGTCGACCGCCAGCGCTGCATCGAGACGGGTCGCGGCGGCCTCGACCCGATCCGCCATCAGCAACGCCGCGCCCAACTGACTGTGCGCTTCCGCGAGATGCGGCGACAGCGCGACCGCCTGCTCCAGCAGCGGCAACGCTCCGTCGACATCGCCCGCCTGCAGTCGATCGATGCCGGCGTGGAGCGATTCGACGCCCCCCGTCTTCAGCGTGTCGATCGCGATCTCCCGCGGGTCCTCCGGCGGCGGCGCCGTCTCCCGAAAGCTGTCCGCCTGCGCGAAACTCATCGTGGCTGATTCGGGACGATCGAGCTGACGAGCGGCGCGGGCGCGTCCGTAGTGGGCGGCCCCGAACTCCGGCGCGATCTCAAGCGCCCGATCAAATGCGTCGAACGCCGCGGACGGGTCGCTCCGCATCAGTTCGGCGCGCCCCAGCGTCTCGTAGGCGCGGGCGGAGTTCGGGCGCGCGCCGATGACCCGCCACAGACGGTCCGCGGCGCGGTCCGCATCGCCGCGTTCGAGATCCAGCTCGCCCAGTCGCTGGGTGACGAAGCTTGACGCCGGACGGATGGCGCCGGCGGTTTCGAACGCGTTCTGCGCAGCATCGACATCGCCGAGTCGCTGATGGGCGAGCCCGAGGTCGTACGCCCAATCGAACGCGTCGGGGTCGAGGGTTGACGCGTACTCACAGTAGGGAATCGCGACGGCGTCGAGTTCGTAGGCGAGACAGAGCATGCCGACGGCGCCGTACGCTGATGCGTCGGTCGGGTCCGCCTCGATCGCATCGAGCGCTGTCTCGAACTGCGTTCGGACCACCGGCTCGAGTCGGTCGAGCGGGATCGCCGGGAAGGTCGGCGCCGGCGGCGGGGGCGGGGACGGGGGTGGTTGCAGCGCGCCGCTGAGCCAGCTCGCGGCGAAGGGCAGGACGAGGACGCCCAGGCCCATCAGGAGCAGCAGCACCAGCATGGCCCCGCGGCCGCGCCGCGGATGGGCGTGCCGTCGTCTCATTCGTCCGCCCTCCCGTCCACCGATGTTCCTTCGCCTTCACGCAGCACGAGGTCACGGTCGGGCGCGAGGCCGTCGAAGCGTTCGATTCGTCCGCCCGGCCACGCGACCCGCACGACGTATGTCGCGTCGGCGTCGGCGCCGAGACCGAAACGGACGCGGAAGTCGTGTCCCGCCGCGTAGCCGCCGTCGGAGCGGACGCGTCGCCGCAACGTGCCCCCATCCTGCTCCAGGAAGACGACCGCCCCCTGCGCGTCCCGCCGGTGCGATGAACCGACGAGTCGGAGACGCAGCCATGACGCGTCGTCACCTGCGCGATTGAGATAGAGCCGCGTCGGTCCGTCGGCGTTGCGGACGAGGATGTCGACGTCGCCGTCGTTGTCGACGTCGCCGAACGCCGCGCCACGCGACACCTGCGGCGCCAGCCCCGCCCCCGGCCCCCGATCGGAGGCGTCAGTGAAGCGATAGGCGGGCGGTCCGCTGGACAGAAACAGCTGATTCCGTTGTGCGTACGGACGGTCCGCATCGAGCGGCTGCGCTTCAAGAATCACGCCGCCGTTGGCGACGAAGAGATCGAGGTCGCCATCGCCTTCGAGATCGAACCAGTCCACGCCGAAGCCCGTGTAGGGTCGGCTCGCGGCGGCGAGGCCGAAGCGGTTGGTGGCGTCGTCGAATCCGCCCCGCCCATCATTGACAAGCAGCGTGTTCGACTCCCCGAGCAGATGCGAGAGAAAGATGTCGTCATCGCCGTCGTCGTCGAAGTCCTCGGCGACGACGCCCATGCCGGCCTCCGCCGCGCCTTCGGCGTTGTACGCCGAGCCGGACAGCAGTCCGTCGTCGATGAACGTCCCGTCGCCCTGGTTGATCCACAGCAGGTTCGCATCGCCGTCGTTCGCCACGTAGAAATCGAGTTGATCATCGCCGTTGGCGTCAAAGGCGACGACGCCGAGTCCGCTGCCCGCCGCGGTGTCGACGCCCGCCGCGCTCGTGACGTCCTCAAACCGTTCCCCGTCGACGTTTCGGTAGAGGCGGTCGGTGATCGCCGTGTATGACTGCGGGCCGCAATAGTCGCGTCGACCGCCGCTGGAGTGACAGATCTTGTTGTCACCGAGGGAGAAGTTGACGTAGTTCGCGACATACAGGTCGGCGTGTCCGTCGCCGTCGTAATCCGCGAACGACGCGCTCGTGCTCCAGCGTGGCTCGGGCGGAACGCGGTCGGAGATGTCCGCGAAGGTGCCGTCGCCGTTGTTGCGATAGAGCGTATTGGGGCCGACGTTGGCGACGAAGAGATCGAGATCGCCGTCGTTGTCGATATCGCCGACGGCGGCCCCCATGCCGTACCCGCGATCGCCGACCCCCGCCGCGTCCGTCACGTCGACGAATCGCAGCGTGCGGACGCCGTCCGCATCGACGGTCAGATCGTTGCGGAACAACCGGTTGGCCCCGCCGGTCGACGGCGTCGGCGCGATCTCCGGACCGGGCAGATCGCTGAGCGGGAACGACTGGAGAAGGTACGCGTCGAGGTCGCCGTCGTTGTCGTAATCGAACAGCACGCAGCCGGCGGCGGAGATTTCGGGAAAGAAGTAGGACCCGTCCGCCCCGGTGACGTGGTCGTCGATCAGACCCGACTCCGCCGCGACATCGTCGAACCACGGCGTCGCCGCGGCCGCCGGGTCGGGGGCCACGGATGGGACGGGATCGGTTGGCGTTTCGTCATGGCACCCGGCCATGATCGCTGACGTGATGAGCGCGCACCACACCCCGGCGCGACGACATCGGACAGCGGGGGTTCGCGGCCGGAGAAACGGGGGCATGGCGATATGGTACGGCGGCGGCCGGACTCAACGCGTGATCATCCACACTCTTCGTCCGACGAGGCCCGGGCCCGCATCAGACGCTCGCCCTGCTCGGGCGTCATCGAGCCTTCCGCGATGTACGCGGCGATCTCCCGCCGACTCCGCTCCTGATTGATCGAGCGAAACACGTTCGTGATGAGGCTCGAGATCATCCCGACGATGAAGACCGCCGCGAACATCGTCCAGAACCAGTTGCGGGCCGCGGCTTCAAGGATCGGATCGAGCCCGGACATCGCGCCCGCCGCCTCGCTCGTCGCCTGGCCCAGCATTGACAAGATCACACCCATGACACGCATCCTCGCCCATGATCGGGTCGTCAGCCGCGGAGCGATCGCTCCGTCGTCGTCGTCCCTCTTCGGTCCGGAAGAGCGGCCGACACTCCTGATTGGGGAAATAATCCAGCCTCTTTCATGGTCGGCCCCACATCGTGAGCCCCCGTACACTACCCCATGAACCGCCGGGGTTCACGCTTCTTTCCCCCGCCTCCTCGGCCAACCCCCCGCCATGACCCCCTATGACACCATCGTCCTCGTCGGATTTCTGGTCGTCGCGGCGGTGCTGTGCATCTACGGCGTGCACCGCTACTGGCTGATCGTCTCGCAATGGCGACACGCCGCCCGTCTCGAGGCGGACCCGCCGGGACGGTTCGAGACCCTCCCCCCCGTCACCATCCAGTTGCCGATGTACAACGAGCGGCACGTGGCGGCGCGGCTGATCGACGCCGCCGCGAACCTTGACTACCCGCGCGACCGACTCCAGATCCAGGTGCTCGACGACTCCACCGATGAGAGCGTCCGCATCGTCGCGGACGCGGTGCGGACCGCCGCGGACGCCGGTGTTGACATCACGCACGTTCGACGCGCCGATCGCACCGGGTACAAGGCGGGGGCGCTCGCGGCGGGGTGCCGGGCGGCGACCGGCGAGTTCATCGCGGTGTTCGACGCCGACTTCGTCCCCGGCCCATCGTGGCTGAAGGACACCATCCACGAGTTCACCGACCAGGGCGTCGGGATGGTGCAGACCCGCTGGACCCATCTGAACCGCGACGCATCGCTCCTCACCCAGGTGCAGGCGATCTGCCTCGATGCACACTTCGCGATCGAGCACGCGGCCCGCTCCGCCGCGGGACGGTGGTTCAACTTCAACGGCACGGCGGGCATCTGGCGGGCGTCGTGCATCGCCGACGCGGGCGGCTGGACGCACGACACGCTGACCGAGGACACGGATCTGTCCTACCGCGCGCAGCTCAAGGGGTGGCGATTCAGATTCCTGCCGCACGTGGCGTGTCCATCGGAAACGCCGCCGACGATCGCGGCGTTCATGACGCAGCAGCACCGCTGGAACAAGGGCCTCGCCCAGAACGCGTTGAAGCTCCTGCCGACCATCTGGACGAGCCGCGCGTCATTCCTCACGAAGCTCGATGCGACCTTCCACCTGACTTCGCCGGCTCCGTACGTGGCGATCCTGCTGCTGACGCTGCTGGCGACGCCGGCGCTGTTCGCGTCCGGATCAGCGCATTGGGGCGGCGATCCGATGACGGCGTGGACCGCGGGGCTGGTGTGTCTGCTTCTCGGCACGGCGTCGGCGTCCGCGTTCTACGTGGCGGGCCAGGTGGTGCTCGGGCGATCGGGGCTGGCCACGGTCCTGCGTCTGCCGGTGCTCATGGCGCTCGGGATCGGCCTCAGCGTCACCGCGACCCGAGCCGTCGTGGAGGCGCTGATCGGGTCGCACAGTCCGTTCGTGCGCACGCCGAAGTTCGGCGACGCGTCGGACAGCCCGCCCGATCCCGCCCTCGCCTCGAAACGCCGATGGATTCCGCCGGGCGTGCCCGAGACGGTGCTCGGCGTGTTGATGGTCGTCTGCTGCGTGTGGTCGCTGCTCACGCCCGATCGCATGATCGGCGCGCCGTTCCTCGTGCTCTTCTCGTGGGGCTACCTTATGCTCGGCCTGCCACGACTCTGGAATGAGGCGCGAGCCGCGTGGCGGACCGACGGCACGCCGCGGACCGTCTCACGTCCCGGACACTGAGGAGTCGAATCAGCCGTCGTCATCATCCGCATCGACTCGGGCGTCGCTCGGCGGAGCGAGCAGCTGCGGGCCCTGAAAGCCCGGAGCGCGTCGGAGGGCGATCGGGGTCGCCGCCTCCCACACGGTGAAGTCCGCATCCGCGGGCGACAGCGTCAGGTAGAGCTCCCACAACTCGACGCCGCCGGCCAGACGCAGGTACGCGGTGCCGCCGATCTGATGGGACACGCCGTCAGCCGGATCCGCGGTGAAGAGCGGGAGTTCGGACGGTCGCGCGCCGCCGGCGTCGAATCGCGCGGCGTCGTTGAGCAGTCCGGCGAGCCGCTCGGTCATCGCCGCGAAGTCGCTCGGCGACCGTCGGCTGTAGTTGCGAATCTGCGTGACGCCGATGCGGGCGGGGCCGCCGCGGTCGCCGGCGGCGGCGATGAGTTCCGCCGCGAGTCGGCGGGCGACGGCGTCGGGCGGACGACGGGCGGGCGTGGTCGGAACGGGCTCGGGTTCGGCCGCGGGCGGCGGGGTCGGCGGCGTGATCGACGCGACGGCGGGCGCCGTATCGGACGTTCCCGTCGCGGGGGGCGGGTTATCGGGCGCCTGGGAAGTCCGCGACGCGGTGATATCGGACTGTGGCGGCGCGACCGCCGAAACGGGCGGGAGGGCCGGTCCGGCGGGTTGGCGGGGCGGCGCGGCACAGCCGGTGGTGGCCGCCGACACCACCACCCCCAACATCAGCAATGCAGCCCGAACGGGCCAATCGGACCGAAGCTGTCGGGTCGGAGCGGCGGGTTGTCCGGGAATGTCGAGGGTTGCACGGTGAGGCATGGTGCGTCCGATGATTTCATCGCCAAGAGTACTTCGCACGGAGGCGGCCATCATGCTGAGCAAGGACCATTTGATCGACCAGATTCTCGCGCTCAACCCGTCGGCGGAACCCGAGTGGCTGGGTCAGTTCCGGGCGGACGCGCTGGACTCGTATCTCCAGCACCTGCGTTTCATGCAGGAGCCCCGGCGTCGCAGCCGGTGGGTGCGGCCGGGCGACACGCCGGCCATTGTGACGGCGCCGCCGATCGCCGCGTAGGGCGCGCATCGGCGGTTCAGACGTCCGTCTCCAGATGGACCCCCCCGCTTCGTCCGCATTCCGGGCGAAGCGGTGTCTTTTTGAAGGAAAGCGACGGGGCCGGCGAGCGTGGATCGCCCGGCGTCTACTCGAGATTCTGACCGGCGTCGGGATGCTCCCGGTCGTCCGGCGCGGATCGACCGGTTCGGGCGACGGCCTGCTCCAGTTGCCGCTTGAGCAGCCGGACGCGGATCAGCGATTTCACGCGGGTGAGCAGTTCGAGCTTGTTGACCGGCTTGGTGAGGAAGTCGTCGGCCCCGCACTCGACGGCCCGCTCGAAATCCCCCACCTCGTGCAGGGCGGTCACCATGATGATCACGATGTCGCGCGAGCCGGGGTTCGACTTGATCTTGCGGCACAGCTCAAAGCCGGACATCTTCGGCATCATGACGTCGAGCAGGATGAGATCGGGCGGCGTCTGATCCACCAGACGCGCCGCTTCCAACCCGTCCCGGGCGACCATGATGCGGCAGGGCAGCGACTCCAGGTAGGCCTGCATCAGCTCCAGGTTCTGGCCGTTGTCATCGACCAGCAACACCGTCGCCTCGGACAGGTCCAGTCCGTCGGCGTCGGGGCGCGGCGAGACCGCACCGGAGTCGGAGGCGGGCGGGGATGAACCGGCGGAAGGGGACATGGGAGCCATCAGATCCTTTGCTGCGCCGAGGCGGTCGGGTGATCGGGATCGCACGCGTCGTCGAGGGCGGCGGCGAGGTCGCGACGGGCGTCATCCCCGCCGCCGTCCGACGCCAGCCGCCGCCGGAGGGCCCGGACATCGGCGGGCGTATCGACATCACGCCACGTCGGGAGGCATTGTACCGCAAGACCGGCGGCGTCGGCCCGCACGCGGGTCTGGTCGAAGACCTCGGGGCCGCCCCACTCGATTCCACGAAGGAGTTCCGGCGCGAAGCGTCGGGCCGCGAGGGTCCAGTAGCCGCCGTCTTCGGTCGGTCCGATCGCCACGTCGGCGGACTTCAACGCGTGGGGAATCGCCCGCAACAGATCGTCGGGGACATCGGGCGCATCCATGCCGAAGAGCGCGACCGGCCCCGCCGGCCGTGCGGACCAGACCCGCTCGATGCGGGCGCCGAGATCGCCGTCGCCCTGCGCGACGGTTTCCAGCCGAGGGGCGTCGGCGGCGAATCGCGTGGCGAAGGCCGGGGCGTCGGCGTCCGGCGTGACGGCGAGCGTGAGGACGCCGACCGTCGCCTCCAGGAGACGACGCACCGTACAGCGGAGCATGGCGTCGGCGATCGCGGCGGCGGCGTATTCGTCGAGGTGATCGCTGACGAGTCGGGTCTTGGCGTGTCCGGGGCGGGGTGTCTTCGCGAAGAGGATCGGCCGGACGTCACCGAGCAGCGCGACGGCGGTCACGGGCGCTGGACCCAGCGACCGTTGCGGAAGTAGACGGCCTCGGGATCGATATCGAACGAGCGATCGAGTCGGGTCGGATCGACCTCGATGAGCGTGCGTCCGGTGTTGACGGCGAGTTCGCTGCCCCAGGTGCGGGCGTCGCTGGCGAGGAGTGCGATCTCGAGTTGGAGGAGCGTCTCGGGATCGTTGGCGGTGGCGGTGATGGACCCGCGTTGCAGGTCTTCGCACTCGGCGAGAAATCGTGCGGCCCCGCCTCGCAGCGCATCCGAGTGACGCTCGAGCAACTCCATCGCGCCGGGGGCGTCGAGGCTGCGGAGGGCCTTGGCGCCGTCGCCCTGTCGGTAATGGCTGAATGCTTCCGAGACGGCGAGGGCGGCTTCTCGAGACGTCTCGTCGGCCCGTCGGACGACGCCCCGCGTACTCGCCCCGAGAAGTTCGGCGAGGGCGAGGAGGCGTCGGCGTTCGCGTGGGGCGTCGGAGAGATCGGCGAGGGCGAGACAGGACGAGCGGCCGAGGCGATGCGGGTCGAGCACGCCGGCGATGCGAAAGAGTCGGCGGGCGAGTTCGCGTCGGGCGGCGGTGTCGGCGCCGTCCATGATCTCTTCCGCCAGCTCGAAGTAGTCCATCGGCTCCGTCGGGGTCAGGGCCTCGAGTCGGTCCTCCCACTCGATCCACGTGCCGCGCCCGCTTCCGCCGGCGTCCTGAGCGACGCCGACGCCGACGACCGCGCACAGCAGGGCGAGGATGATCATCACGCGTTTCACGGTCGACTCCTCCAGAACGCGGCCCACGATGTATCTCGATGCAGCCCCATCCGCATCCCGTGGAGGCTCGCAATCGCGTACTCGACCTCGGTCGCCTGGTCGAAGACGTGGCTCACTTCGCTGCGCCGACCGAGCGCCTCGTCGAGGACCTGACGCACGAGCGGACGCAGCGTCGGGTCGAGCGCCGTCATCTCAAACGCCATGAAGTGCAGCGCGGCGATCCGGCGGGCGACATGCTGCTCGATTGGCCCCTGGGCGAGCGCGGCGGTGATTTCATGCCGTTGATCGAGATCGTTCATCGACGCCGGCTCGGGATTCACCGGAGGCGGACTGATCCGCGCGGCGCGGTCGCGCCACGCCTCCGCCACCCGCAACGCCGCGTCCTCGGGCGTTCGTTCGGCGAAGGCGATGTCGGAGCCGCGGTTCATCGCCGCGAGCTGATCCTGCAGCACCTCCCGCAGCACGAGGGCGAGGTCGTCGATTTCGCTCGACCCCGCGGCCCGCACCCACAGCGCGTGTCGGAGGAGCGCGAGCCGCATCTCGTACGGCCAGTTGAGTTCGCGGGCCTCGGGCAGGACCTCTCCGGTCACGCGTTCGATCATCTCGCTGACGGGGATGCGGGCGGGGGCGTCCGGCGCCTGATCGAGCAGTTGCAGCGCGACGTTGGGACCGTTGGCGAAGGCGTCGACGACCGCCGACTGCGCGAGCGCGCGGACCTCGACGGAGCGTCCCCGATAGGCGAGCGTGACGAGCAGCCGCGCATCGCGCGGCCCGAGGTCGCCGCCGGCGTCGCGTCCGAGGGATTCGATCAGTTCTCGTTGTTCGTCGAGGCGACCGCGGGCGGCCCGGTAGGCGTCGGACCATTCGCCGTCGTTGCGGAGGACGACGGTCGGCGCGCGACGACGCGCTCCGCCGCTCATCCCCGTTCCGGGCGGCCGGCGCGATCCCCCCCGCCCGAGTCCGGAGCCGATCGGGGGCGCGTCGGCGTCGAGTTCGATGTCATCGGGGGCGGATGGCGGGGCGAGCATGTCGAGCACATCGAGGCCCGCCGCGATCTCGTCCTCCTCGAAGTGCACCGCGGCGAGGTTCAACTGGGTCGCGTCGAGCAGGCGGACGAGCTTGGCCACCTCCGACGGCGGCGCGGGTTGATCGGCGATGACGAGCACCGCATCACGCCATCGCGCGCGAGCGTCATCATCGACTTCGACAAGCACGGGCGCGGCGCCGTCGCTGACCGCCCCGGGCACATCCGGCCACGCTTCCGCCAGCCGCTCGAGCTTTCGCGTGCGGGTGCGGTCGTTGGAGTCCGGCGCGATCACGAGGGCGGGGTCGAACCACGGCGCGGCGTCGCCGAGGGCGAGCAGGCTGGTGACCGCCCAGAGATCGTCGGCGCCCAGACGTGAATCCGCCAGCGCCGCGAGCAGGGCGACCCGGGTCGCCTGGCTCTGTCGGTAATCAAGCGCCGCGAGCAGACGGCTGAGCACGTTGACGCTCGGCCGCGTGCGGGTGAGATCGATCTCGGACGCGAGGATCGTGCGGATCGCGCGGACGAGTCCGCGCGCCCGCCGGTCGTCCCCGCGGAGGCGATCCTGGGCGACCAGCCACAACTCCCACTTGTCGTAGGCGTCGTCATCGAACTCGAGTCCGCGGACGAGCGGCTCGACGTACTGGTCGAGGATCACCGACGCGGCTTCGTGAAACTCGGGCGAGGTCGGCAGATCAGCGTCGCCGGCGGCCGCTTCGAGCTGCCCGCGCGCCCGCTGGATCAACGCGGGCGAGAGCCGCGGCTGACGGCCGATGACCGCGAGGAAGCCGGCCTTCCACGGATCACGCCAGAGCTGGTTGATGTTGTCGATACGCCCGAGCTGCGGCGCCAGCGCGGCGATGAGCTGTTCCTGCACGCGATTGAGATCCGCCGCCGCGTAGAGGACTTCGAGCGCCGCCTCGTCGATCGCCTGTCGATCCGCCGCGGACAGGAGCGGCCACGCCACGGCGGCCTCGTTGATCGCGGTCTCCCACTCGCGGAAGAATCGTTCTCCGACCTCGTCCTGACGCACGATGAGGGTGCGGGCGAGCAGATCGAAGTCGTCGGGAAGCTGTTCGACCCGGGCGGCCGCTGCGATCGCGGCGGGCGTGGTTCGGTCCGCGCGAAAGGTCGGACGTTCGCCGTAATTGACCAGTTCGATCGGACCGTCGACCGAGTCGCCGGCGATCTGCGTCGGCGCGGGCGGGGTCACCGGGCGGAGGTCGGCGGGATCAATCGCTTCGGCCGCCCGCAGCGTCGGCGTC
>CBDDFV010000002.1:0-420485 GCA_965227335.1 Phycisphaerales bacterium | reverse complement strand
GTCCGTCGCTGGTCGACGTCACCGTATTCGGCGCGGTGAAGCCGGGGACGCCCGGCGTGCCGTTGGCGCCGTTGAGTCCGTCGAGACCGGCGAGACACGGCGCGCCGCCGAGCCCGGCCAGACCCGGCGCGCCGGCGAGACCGCCCACCGTCTGCCCGTTGCCGCCGTTCCCGAAGGTCGGGCTGTCGCCGACCGAGCCCAGCCCGCCGCCCGGACCCACACGTTCCGCGGAGGAGGACATGTCGAGGATCGCGCCCGCCGCCGCGACCAGGTTGTTGGCGACACGCAGACGAATCGGAAGCGCGCCCTCGCCGCGCAGGCGATCTGCAGCGTGCAGCACGAGGTCGCCGTGAATGGTGAATTGCGCGGCGCCGTCGACGACGCCGTCGTATGTCCACGGCGTGCCGTTCAGCAGTCCGTCCGGCGCGCCGCCGATCGAGCCCGAATCCGCATTGACGGTGAGCGTGGTGTAGTCGAACCCGGGGACGTGGAGCGGACTGCCGACATCGCCGTTCGTCGACGTGTACGCCTGCGCGTCCGACGTCGCGGTGTTCACCTGGTACCCGAGGGTGCCCGAGCCGGGATCGACCCCCTGAAAGTCGACGCCGGGTGATCCCACATTGCCGTAGTTGTCATCGTCGACCGTCGGATCGGTCAGAAACGTCGCCCGGCCCGCCCCGATCGAATTCGCTTCGGACGTCGAGTAGCCGAGCGTCCAGACCACCTCGCCGTCGCCGTTGCGCAGCACGATCTGGTCGCCGGAGCCGTTGTTGAGGTTCCAGGCGATGTCGCCGTAGACGCGACTGTCGCTGGCGCCGCCGAGCCAGTCGTTCTGGAAGGTCGTCTTGTTCTTGGTCAGGATGACGACGCCGCCGGGCGGCATGATCGCGCCGGCGGGAAGCGTGAACGGGGCGGCGTTGTTGTCTTCGACCGTCCAGCCCGAGATGTCGACCGCGATCGGCCCGTAGTTGTGGATCTCGATCCACTCCCGGCCGGCGTCGGAGCCGTTGGCGTTGTTGATGAACTCGGTGATGGCCACGGTGTCGAACGCCGGATCCGCGGCGGCGCCCGTCGCGAGACCGGCGATCAGCCCCGCCGCGAGGGCGAAGCGAGCGGCCGGTTGGGAATGCAGGATGAACATGGGATGGCTCCGTCGGGTCAGGTGGAATGGACGCGGGTCTTGGCCCACATCCTGAACCCGCGATCCCGACGCTCATCCCTTGGAGCACTCCCGATATTTTTCCTCCAACCCCAATTTCAGGGGGAAAAACCGGGATTCGCGTGCCGATCACTATGATCGAGCATGCTCAATGGGCGAGACGACATCACGCAGATCCTGCACGAAGCGGCGGCCGGCGACGCCGGGGCGATGCAGGCGATGTTCGACGCCGTCTATGCGGACCTTCGGGCGCTGGCCGGGGCGGCGTTCCGCCAGCAACGCCCGAATCACACCCTCCAGCCCACCGCCCTGGCGAACGAGGCGTACCTGCGCATCGCCGATCGTCTGGACACGTCCTGGGAGAACCGGGCGCACTTCTTTGCGCTGTCCGCCGTCATCATGCGGGGGATTCTCGCGGACCACGCGCGGCGTCGGGCCGCGGCGAAACGAGGCGCCGGCTGGGAGCGGGTCACGCTCGGCGGCGTGGCGGAGGACGCGGGCCCGGACGTTGATCTCATCGCGCTGGACGAGGCGTTGTCGGAATTATCCAAGGTGAACGAGCGCCAATCGCGGGTGGTGGAGTACCGCTTCTTCGGCGGACTCACCGTCCCGGAAGCGGCGCAACTGCTCGGCGTCTCGGTGTCCACCGCCGAGGACGACTGGCGCATCGCGCGAGCCTGGCTCCGGATGCGGCTCTCACGAGAGGACGATACGCGTGACGGCTGAACGACATGAACGCCTGGGCCGGCTCTTTCTCGAGGCGTCCCGTCTCCCCGCCTCGGAGCAGGCCGCGTACCTCGACGCCCATTGCGGCGACGACGACGACCTGCGACGCGACGTCCTCGCCATGCTCGCCCAGGAGGCGGCGTCTTCCGAGACCGGGTTCATGGCGGAAGGCGCGGGTCGGGCGATGCTCGCCGGCGCGGTCGCGGAGGACGATCGCCGCGGCTCCGAGACGGTCGGGGACGTGATCGGACGGTACCGCCTCGTCGAGGAGATCGGGGCGGGCGGCTTCGGCGTCGTGTACGCGGCGGAGCAGACCGCGCCGGTGCGCCGAACCGTCGCGCTGAAGATCATCAAACTCGGCATGGACACCCGCGAGGTCATCGCCCGCTTCGAGGCGGAACGGCAGGCCCTCGCCCTGATGGACCACCCGAGCATCGCCCGCGTGTTCGACGCCGGCGCCACCGACGCCGGGCGCCCGTACTTCGTCATGGAGCTCGTCCCCGGGATGCCGATCACGACGTACTGTGATACGCACCGCCTCGCGGTGGAGGATCGCCTCGCCCTGTTTCAGCAGGCCTGCGCCGCGGTCCAGCACGCCCACCAGAAAGGCGTCATTCACCGCGATCTGAAACCGAGCAACGTCCTGGTGACGGAACAGGACGGACGCCCCATCCCCAAGATCATCGACTTCGGCATCGCCAAGGCGACCGACGCCCGATTGACCGCGCAGACC
This sequence comes from Phycisphaerales bacterium, assembly GCA_965227335.1. GTDB lineage: Bacteria > Planctomycetota > Phycisphaerae > Phycisphaerales > SM1A02 > CBDDFV01. The sequence goes on along the minus strand of CBDDFV010000002.1, from coordinate 417,867 downwards.
GTCTTCACCGCCGACCGACAGTTCATCGGGACGCCCGAGTACATGTCGCCCGAGCAGGCGGCCGCCGCCCGCGACATCGATACCCGCAGCGACGTCTACTCGATGGGCGTGCTGCTCTACGAACTCCTGACCGGCACGACGCCGTTCCAGGCGGATGAACTCCGACGCGCCGCATACGCCGAGATGCAGCGGATCATCGTCGAGGAAACGCCGCCGAAACCGTCCACCCGACTCAGCACCCTCGCCGCCCTGCCCGACGCGGCGACGCGACGACACATCGAACCGAAACGCCTGAGCGGCCTCGTGCGCGGCGACCTCGACTGGATCGTCATGAAGGCGCTGGAGAAAGACCGCGCCCGCCGGTACGACTCCGCCGCCGGATTCGCCGAGGACGTGCAGCGCTACCTCGACTGCGAGCCGGTCGTGGCGTCGCCCCCGGGGCGGATGTACCGCCTGCGGAAATTCGCGCGGCGGAACCGCGTCGCCGTCGTCGCCGCCGCGGCCCTGACGATCGTCCTGCTCGCGGGCGCGACCGGCACCACCATCGGCATGGTCGCGGCGATCCGGGCCGCCGATCGCGCCGACGCGAACGCGGAGAAGGCGGACCTCGCCGCGGCGCAGGCGACGACGGAGCTTGGACGCGTCACCGAGGTCAAGCGGTTCCTGTCCGACATGCTCGCCTCGGTCAATCCCGGCGTCGCGGTCGGGCTCGACACGAGGTTGATGGAGCGGATCCTCAGCGACGCGGAAGCGAGCCTGGAAGCGGGCGCGATCACCGACGAGTTGATCGAAGCGGAACTGCGGTCCACGATCGCCGGCGTCTACCAGGGACTCGGCCAGTACGACGTCGCCGCGCCGTTCAGCGAGCGCGCCCTCGAGATCCGGCGGCGTCGGCTCGGCGACGATCACGTCGACACGCTGGACTCCCTTCATCAGACCGCGGTGCTGATGCATCATCGGGGCGAGTTCAAGGACGAGGAGCCGATCATCCGGGCGGCGCTCGACGGTCGTCGCCGCGTGCTCGGCGACGACGACCCGGCGACGATCGTCTCCCTCACCGAATACGCGGCGATGCTGGTCGATGCGGGACGTTTCGACGACGCCGAGGCGCCGAGTCAGGAAGCGATCGAACGTGCGCGCCGGGTGCTCGGTCCGGACGACTTTCGCACCGCGGAGGCGGTCCATAATCTCGGCCGGCTCCGTGAGTTCCAGGGGCGGTATGATGAGGCCGAGGGGTCGTACCTCGAGTCGATTGCGATCTTCGAGCGTGCGGTTGGTCCGGCCCATCCGGCGACCACCATCTCGACGCACAATCTGGCGGCGCTGCTGTCGAAACAGAAACGGTACGACGAGGCCGAGACGCTGTTGCACGACGTGCTGGCGATCGCCGAGGACGTGATGGGCGAGGATCATCCCGACGTCTGGAAGTCGCGGTTCGAACTCGCCAAGATCGCCTTCGCCCGTGAGGACATGGCCGAGGCGGAACGGCTGTACATCGCGGCCCGCGACGGGTTCCGACGCACGCTCGGGGAAGACCACCTGGCCACGCTCGCCGCGACCAGCAACCTCTCGCAGGTGTACTACCGACAGGGCCGCCTCGACAAGGTGATCGAGATGCAGGAGGACGTGCTGGAGACGCGCCTGCGGACGGTGGGCGCGGAGCATCCCGGCACGGTCACCAGCTACTCGATCCTCGGGTTCGTTCAGGGCGAGGCCGGCCGTCACGCCGAGGCGGAAGCGAACCAGCGTATCGCCCTCAAGGGTCGGGAGCGGATCCTGGGCCCGGCCGACTGGCGAACGCTGCGATCCATGCGCGACCTCGCCCGGGCCCTCGCCGCGCAGGAGAAGAACGACGAAGCCGAGGCCATGTACGTCGACTGGGTCAAACGCCACCGCCGGAAGGACGGCGACGCGACGCCGATCGTCTTCAACGCCATGACGGAACTCGCCGAGTTCTATCGCGACATCGGCCGCGATGCGGATGCAGCGCCATACATGCGCGATGCGCTCGCCGGCGCGACGGAAGGGTTCGGACCGGATCACGCGCGGACGCACTACAACCTGCGGCGCTACACCGCAGTGCTGATCGACCTCGGCCGAGCGGACGAGGCACTTGCGTTGACGGCGCCAGCGATCGAACGCATTGATTCAGATGAAGCGACCGGCGCTGCGCCCACGACGGACCTGGTCCAGGCGTCGCATGCATCGGCGCTCGCCGCGCTTGAGCGTTGGAGCGAGGCGGAGACCGCATACCTGCAGTCGTACGAGAGCGCGCTCGCCGCGCAGAGCGATGAGCACGACCGCGTCTCGGCGCGACGGACGGAGATCGCGGACTTCTACGAACGGTGGAACGACGCGGCGCCCGATCCGGCCCGCGCGGCGAAGGCGGCGGCGTGGCGGGAGAACGCAGAGCAGGACGAGCCATGACCGCGGGTCGGAGTCGAGCGACGGGCGAGGGATGTCGCGAGTGACGCGGCGACGTCACTCCTTGACGTCCGTGATCCTGATCGTCGCCGGCCCGAACGCGACGTCGGCGTCGTATCGCACCGTCGTGTAGGTGTTCGCCGTGTACCGGATGTTGACGGACCACAGGTCCCGTGCGGCGATGTACGTCGGCGGATCGACGGTGAACGACCGATCGTTGATCTGGATCGGCATTGCGCGGATCGCTTCGATCGTCGTACGCTGCCCGGACGTGAGCCGCGCTCTCTTCTCGATCCAGTCCGCGTCGCTGTACTCGACGTCCACGGTCTCGCCTGCATTCGCGACGATGTCGAGCGTCACGACCCCCCGCGGGGCGGCCGCCGGCGCCGGCGGGTCGGCGGCGAGCCGATTCACCACGACGCTGAGGCTCTCCGCGGCCGACGCCATGCGTTCGTAATCGAGCGTGTCGGCGCGGTCGGACGGGCGGTGGTAATGGGGGTTGCGCAGCTCCGCGGTGTCGGTGAACATCACCGCGGGATAGCCGACCTGCCAGTACGATGCGTGATCCGATCGTCCCGCGTAGCCGGAGCGGGTCGGCGAGATGACCGGCAACAGCGAGACGTCGCCGCTCCAGTCCGCGGCGACCCGCGAAAGAAGATCCGCGGACTCCGGAATGGCGACGGCCGCGAGGAAGTTGGCCTGCGGCGGCGGCTCGACGCCGAACTGGCGGGCCACCTCGACGGTCTGTTCGCTGACGGGATCGTCTGAGTAGTAACCGAGCATCTCGAGGCAGAGCATCGCGACGATCCGGTCGTCGGCGGCGCGGGCGCGGCCGGCGCGGATGAGGCTGCCCATCGCCCGCGTCCCCGATGACGGCCCTTCCTCATTCGCAAAGAACACGAACCGCAGCGTCGCCGGTCTTCGGCGGTTCACGAAGTACTCCGCCAGCGCGAGCCCGACCGCAACCGCGGACGCATTGTCGTCGGCGCCGGGGGTGTCGGGCGTCGTGTCGTAGTGCGCTCCGATCACGATGATCGGGTTGCGATCAGGGTCGCTCCCCGGAATCTCGCCGATCACATTTCGGAAGACGACCCCGCCGGTCTCGTAGCGGTCGGCCCCCGGCTCGAGCCCCGCGTCTCGCAGACGCGATTCGATCCAGGTCGCCGCGTCGTCGAGCCGGCCGGGTTTGCTCGCGTGACGACCAGGGTAGAGAATGGAAAGCTCCGTCACGTCGGCGCGCAGTCGGTCGGGGAGCGAGGAGCGCCATTGCACGGCGCTGACACGCCCATCGGGCGTACGCCCCAGTGCAATGCGTTCGGCAACCGGCGCCTGGCAGGCGACAGGACCGAAGCCGATCAGCAGGAGATTGACCAGACCCAGAACGCGGATGAGCGGTGTCGACATGGAGGCAGCCTACCGACTCGCCCCGGTGGGGCAAGACCTCGATCTGCCCCCCGACGGTTCCGGGCCGGGGCGACGCCGCCGTCATGCCCCCCGGCGTGGCGACGGCGGACCGAGCAGTCGTCATCGCCTGCCGCCGCGACGGCTCACTCCCCGATCGATCGCAACGCCGCCTCCGAGCGGGCGATGTCCGGATGCGCCGGGTGGAGCCGGGCGCGTCGAATCTCCAGCCCGAGGGCATGATGACGACGAGCCGCGTCGAGATCGCCCTCGGCCTCCGCGAGATCGCCGAGATGGAAGTGGGCCATCGCCACCTCCGGATGATTGACGCCGAACCGCCGCTGTCGCAGGTCGAACGAACGCGTCAGACGCCGACGGGCCGTCTCGAGATCGCCGCGCGACAGGTCGAGCCGACCGAGTTCGGCCAGCGTCATCGCGACGGCCGGATGCGTGGGTCCGAGCGCGTCGCGCCGCAGGGCGAGCGCCGATTCGAGGTGCGTGGCGGCCGCCGCGAAATCCCCTTCGTCCCGCGCCAGCAACGCCCGCGCGCCGAGCACGCGGGCCCGCTGCTCATCGCCGAGCGTCGTCGTGCGTTGCGCCGCGTCATCCAGCAGTCGCCGGGCGGCGCCGCGATCGCCCAGCGCCCGATACCCGTTGGCGAGGGTCACGAGAATCGACGTCGCGGCTTCGGGATCATCACCGAGGGCGAGATCCACCCAGTGCTCGGCGTCCGCCAGCAGGTCGTGCACGGTCGGGTCCGCATGGTCGTCCGGAGCGCCGGCGACGGATCCGATGGTGTCTTCGAGGAAGAGGTTGACCTGTCGGAGCCGGGTGGCCTCCGCCGCCGTCTGCTGGTAGAGGGCGCCGGTCGTGACGGCGAAGGATGCGAGCAGCAGGATGAACCCGACCGCGACGACGGTCGCCGCCCGGTGACGAGCAAGCATCTTGCGCACGACATACCAGCGATCATCCCGCCGGGCGTCAATCGGTTCGTCCGAAGCGAGACGATGAAGATCCGCCGCGAGGGCCCCGGCGTTCGGATAGCGTCGGCGGGGTTCGCGGGCGAGGCACGTGAGGACGATGGTCTGAAGATCGCGCGAAACCGGACGCCGCGGATCGGCGCTGGTCGGAGGCGCGGGGAACGCATCGTCGAGGATGGAGCGGACGAAGGTGTCGAGGTCGTCGGCGTCAGCGTGCGGCGTCTGCCCGGCGACGGCTTCGTACAGCATGACGCCGAGGGCGTAAACGTCGGTGGACGTATCCACCGCCCGCCAGTCGCCGCACACCTGTTCGGGCGCCACGTACGCCAGCGTGCCCATGAACTCGCCGGTGACGGTCAGGCGGCCGGACCGCAACGATCCCCGCCGGCCGTCCGGCGCCGCGGCGATGCCGAAGTCGATCACGTGCGGGTGGTCGTCGTCGTCCACGATCACGTTCGCCGGCTTCAGGTCGCGGTGGATCACGCCCTTGCGGTGAGCCGCGTCCACCGACTCCGCCAGCCGCGTGAACAACCGGAGGCGACGATCCAGGTCGCCGTCCGCCTCCGCCAGCCACCGGTCGAGCGGACGCCCGTCAAGATGCTCCATCACGAGGTACGGACAGCCGTCCGGCGTCACGCCGCTGTCGTGCAGCGTCACGATGCCCGCGTCGTCCAGACCCGCGATGATCTCGATCTCCCGCTCGAACCGGCGTCGGGCGCGATCCGACGACAGGCGGCCGTCCAGCAGCACCTTCACCGCGACCGCGCGACCGGACGCGAGATGCGTCGCGCGATAGACCACGCCCTGTCCGCCCCGCCGGATGACGTGATCCAGTCGGTACCCGCGCGGCCCCTCGCCCACGTGGTCCTCCATGACGTCGGCGGGGCCCGGATCCTCCGGTTCAGGCGTGGTCGCGGCATGGAGTTCATCGAGAAACGCGAGGTTCTCACGCATCTCCGCCAGCGCCCGCCGGCACGTGTCGCAACGCTCGGCGTGTCGGGCGACCACGACCGCGGCCGGCCCGCCGACGAGGGCGGCTTCGAGTTGCGTGGGCGACGGGCACGTCGTATTCACGGAGGCGATCATGACATCGCCCCCTCATCTTCGAGATGCTCGAATCCATCGCGCACCTGCTCGACGATCGACCGCAGACGACGCAGGCAGCGGTGTTTCGCCAGATAGACGTCGTTCACGGACATGCCGAACTCCGCGGCGACCACCTCCGGCCCACGACCATGCAGCACCACCGCCTCGAAGGCCTCGATCGTGCGCGGCTCGCATCGCGTCTCCGTGCGGAGCCGGCACAGGGCGAGACGGACGACCGAACGTTCACACGCGCCGTTCCAGGCGGTGATCAGCGCATCCGGGTCAGGCACGACGCCGAGGGCGGAGTCGCCCCGCCAGTCCCGCCGCGACTCCAACAGACGCAGCACGCGGAAGCGGGCGATGCCGAACAGGAACGACCGCAGGCGGCCGCGCTCGCGGTCGTACCGACCCTCCCGGCAGGCGGTGACGAAGGCGAGGAGGGTGTCCTGCGCGGCGTCGGCGGCGTCGGCTTCGGACAGGCCCATGCGTCGGCCGAATCGGATGACGATCGGACGGTAACGTCGATCGAAGTCGATCCAGACCCGGTCCTCGTGTCGGTCGCGGAGTCGGTCGAGCAGGGCGGTGGTGGTGTGGGTGAGCATCGTTCTGACCTCCTTCCGGGAGGGCGATGCAGTTCTCCTCTTCATCATGCGAGAAGCCGCGTCCGAATGGGCCACAAAATCGGGACCGGGGAGAAAGCGTTCGAAATCCTGCATTCGGGTGACAGATCCGGGGGTTTCGTCGGCAGTCGAGGCGGAGGGACGCTTCATTCCCGTCCATTCGCATTCAGAAGGAGGCCGCCAATGCCTGCCCCGACCATCACCCGATCTCTCACCGCCGCGGCCGGCGTCCTGCTGGCCGTTTCCGCCGTCGCCGCCCAGCCCGTGGACTGGCGGATCCCCAGCGTCGAACTGCTGGAGGGTCCGGAGGGGATGGTGGACATGGTGATTCAGTTCGACGCCGCGTTTCCCGACGGCGTCACGCCGCCGGACATCGAGTTCCTGTCGTCGATCCGAATCCTGTTCAACGGCGAACCGGCGGACCCGGATCACCCGACGTCGATCATCGCGACGCTGAACGGCGGCTGCACGCCGACGCCCGACCCGGGCGGTGTCTGCACCCAGCCGGTGATCAACGGATGCAACATCATCTTCTACGCGTACAAGGGCGCGCTCTACAACGTCAACGGTCGGTGCACGCCCAACGTCAACACGGGATCCTGTCACTGCCTCAACGGCGGGCCGCCCCAGTTCCACAAACTCCTGCCCCGCCCCGAGGTGGACGGGACGTACGAGATCATCATCGATCCCGACGATCTCGTCCCGGAGACCGACGAGACGAACAACGTCGTGCTGATCGAGTTCGACGCGTCGGCGTTCTGCACGAACGACGACAACTTCGAGTCGTACCCGCCGGACAGCGACCTTTTCGGGCAGCAGGGCTGGAAGGGCTGGGACAACGATCCCGCATTCAGCGCCCCGGTCACGTCCGCTGAAGCGCGCGACGGCGGACAGTCGGTGCGGATCGACGGCGACGCCGATCTCGTGCACGAGTACTGCCACCCCGACAGCGGCTTCTGGTCGTACTCGGCCTGGCAGTACATCCCGCAGGACTTCACTGGCGTCCAGGAGGACTTCGCCGGACACTACTTCATCCTGCTCAACACCTACGCCGACGGCGGGCCGTACAACTGGTCGGCGCAGTTACGTTTCGATCCCAACGACGAACTGCTCAAGGTCTACCACGGCGACGGCTTCAACACGATCGACGAGCCGTACGAGACCGACCGCTGGGTGAAGATCCAGACCATCATCGACCTCGAGGAGGACTGGACCCGGATCTACTACGACGACACGCTCGTCGCCGAGTACGAGTGGACCGGGGGCGTGCTCGGCGAAGGCGGCGGCGCGCTCGACATCGCGGCGGTCGACCTCTACGCCAACGGAACCTCGTCGGTGTACTACGACGACCTGCGCCTCGATCCCATCCTCGGGTGCGGCGACTTCCTCGAGGACGACGCCGACGGCGACGACCTTGATCGTCTCACCGAGTTCCTCCGGGGGACCGATTCGTGCAACGAGGACACCGATGATGACGGCGTGCTCGACGGCGTGGACAACTGTCCGCTCGAACCGAATCCGGATCAGCAGGACCGCGACGGCGACGGCCTTGGCGACGCCTGCGACGACGCCGTCATCCCGCTCGGTGACCTCAATGGCGACGGCGTCGTCGACTCGACCGATCTCGCGACGCTGCTCAGTCAGTGGGGCGAATGTGACGGCGATTGCGCCGCGGACCTCGACGGCGACGGCGTCGTCAGCCCGGCGGACCTGGCGATCCTGCTCGGCGCATGGGGCTGAGCCCGCGTCCCGCTGCTCCTTCGCCGGCCATCGACGCCCGACCCGCGCGGCCCGCCCTCGCCCGGGGACGGCGGGCCGTCGCGTTTGACACGCAGACGCGACGGGCGCCCGCCCGCCGTCGCGGTCGTGCCCGTGCAGATCACCCGTCAGGCTGGACCGCGGATCGATGTCGGCAGTACCGCTGCGCCCAGCGTCGCCATTCGGCGTCGCCGCGCATGGCGATCGCACTCAGCAAGTCCGGCGTCGACGCGTCGACCAGTCCGTGACGCACCTGCAGCCGCGCCTTGCCCTGCATCGACCCGAGATGTTCCGGATACGCTTCGAGGGCGGTGTTGTACGCGGCAAGTGCTTCGTTGTACCTGCCGGCTCGCTCCAGGGTCATGGCCAGGTTCATCCGAGGCTCCGGGCGGCCCGGCATCGACTTCCGCGCCCACTCGAACTGACCCGCGGCCTCGTAGAGTCGCCCCGCACTGAGGAAGAGCACCCCGAGGTTGTTGTGCGCGGGTCCGTGGTATGGGTCGGCGACGAGCGCTTCGCGGAGCAGCGACTCCGCGTACCCGGGATCGGTCTCGATCAGCTCCGCCGCCTCACGTGTCAACCGCTCGGCCGTCGCCGTATCACGCACCACGGACGTGGCGTCAGAGGTCGCCTCCGGGTTCGGGCTGGACGGCGTCGAAGCGCACCCGACCACGGGGAGCGCCACGAGCAGGAGCAGTGGAGGGCGGATCATGGCGAAGGGCCTTTCGGCGCGACATAGGTCGCGGTCATCAGGACCGTCATGTCGTAGCGGTCGAGGTCGCCCCCGGCGCCGCGGCCGCGCCGGTCGGCGCCGCGATGGTGGGAGAGTTCGATGCGGGTCGGCGTCCAAAGGGGTTCGCTGGCCGACCACCTGGACAGGAAGGCGCCGACCTGCGCCGGGGCGAGTTCGTCGAGCGTGACCTGAACGGACTGTTCCATGTAGGCCCTGGCGCCGCCGCTCGATCCCGGCGGCGCGCGGTCAGCCATGGGTTGGACCTGCCCGAGGTGGCGGTTCGAGGGGACGCCCGCCTCGGCCATCGCACTGATGATCCGCGCGACGAGGTCCTGTTCCGGGCGTTTCTGCTCCGCGACCTGCGCCTCCTGGCCACGCAGACGAACGATGTCGGCCGCGAGGCGGCGCGTCCCGTCGAGCGAGGTCGTTGCGGCGTCGAGACGCTGCGCCGCCGTGTGCGCACGCTGGCGACTCCCGGCGATCGGCAGGACGCACGCCGCGATGATGACGCCGAGGAGCAGCAGATCCCGCCGGCCGGTCATGACGCGGCCTCTTTCCGTGTGAAGCGAAGCGTGATGTCCACGTGGTCCTGCCGCGCGACGGTCTGCGGCTGGGTGACCTGCCAGCCGGGGAGGTCGGCGAAAGCGTCGGCGATCGGCTGGACGTCCTCCAGACTCGGCGCACGCAGAACGAGCGTCACCGCCCCGCCCGTGACCGAGATCGTCTCCGTCTCGATGTACTGCTCCGTCGGCCACCGCTCGATGATCGCCGTGAGCAGATCCGCAGCGTCGATCCGCTCCTCCCGCGTCTCCTCCGGACCCGAACGCGTCTGCAACAGGCGACGATGTTCGGCGATCAGTCGCTGCTCCGGCGGGAAGCTCGAGTTGACCGTGGCTCGCACCGAGTCGCCGAGGACCTCGGCGTATACATCCATCGTCGCGTCACGCGCGTCGCCTTCGGCGGTGGCGAAGGCGTGTCGTTGTCGCTCGAAGCTGACCATCAGGAGTCCTGCGCACGCCACGACGAACGCCGTCGCCCAGCCGGTCATGCGTCTTCGGCCGCGGCGGATGGCGATCGGCGTCCAGGGTCCCGTGAGGAGGTTGATCGAGTCGACATCGACCTCCGTGCGCACATCATCGTCGATCCATTCGGGGAGTTCGTCTGGCGTGAGCGTCAGGACGTCGGTCAGGTCGGCCTCGTTGAGAAACTCGACCGGCGCGCCGACAGCGAGCACGCGATCGTCGTCGATCGGGATGTACACCGCGTGGATCGAGTCGATTGGCACGGGCAGGCGTGACTCGAAAAGGTAGCCGAGTTGCTCCGGGGCGTGACGAGCCGAGCGCGGCAGAACCGAACGATCGAGAATCCCCCAGTAGAACTGGTCGGCGGGCCGGGTCCCGTTCATGGCCGGTGCTCCCGGAGCTTCAGGACGCGGGCGCCGCGCGTTTGGACGAGTTCGACTTCACCCTTGTCGACACGGGCGATCCGGTAGCCGCCGAGCATCGCGCCGGTCGCCGCTTTGACGATGGCGTCCTCGCCGGGGTGGTAGAAGGCGGCGATGCGGCCCGCGTCATGCTCAAGGATGGCGAGCAGTTCGAGTTTGATTGGCGGCGGCGCCGGCGGCTTCGGCGGCGCGGCGGCGACGGCGGGTGGCTCCGGCGGTGGGGGGGATCGCCAGAGGGCGATGGCGTAGAGGTCCTGGTCGATGGTCGCGCGCGCGCCGCCGGGCCTGACTGCGGGCTCCGCCATCGCGAGGGGCGCCGCCGTGATGGAAGCGACTCGCGGCGACCGGATCACCGTCTCCGCGCACCATGTGATCGCCGCCGCGCCGATGAGCAGCACGACTCGTGTCTGGCGACGAAGGCGTCGGATTGGATCAGCGGTCGATGGCAAGGCGCTGGGTGCAGGTCCATTGTCCGCCGCGCCGCTGGTAGATCGCCCACCAGCTGCGACGGAGGGGTGAATGGTTGGTCGGTCCGACTTCGATGATGATCCGCATCGCCCACGACGAACTCGACGAGACGAGCGCGGGCGTGTCCCTGATCGCATCCTGCGACGGTTGGGCCGAGAAGCTCGCGGCTTCGCCGGCGGACCGGGCTGCTTCGACGATCGACAGCGCGCCCGACTGACCGAGCGCGCGCCCCGTCGCCTGAACGAGCGGCCATGGCGCCGTGTTCACGTTGACGCCGCCCGTCGGGTGCGTCGCGATCAACGCCCCGACGGCGGGCTGATCACCGGACCGCAGAGGGTAGATGGGCATCGCGGCGCTGATCACCTGATCGAGGCCAGTGGGATTGGCCTTGGCGCCTTCCAAGTCACGCACGGCGTCAAGGGCGACGGGATCGATGACCAGTCGCAAGGGCGACGACGATGATGCGAGTTCGATCGGCAGCATGCCGCACTGGTCGAACGCGGTGATACGGATGCGATAGTCGATATCGCCGGAGGTCCAGCGATCGTCGATGACCTCGACCGCCGGGATCGGGGCCTCGATCGGCAGCACCACGCTCCGTGACCGGCCAAGCCACGCCTGGATTCGCGGATCGGCTGCAGCGAGGAGTTGGTTGGCGCTGTTCGTTGTCTGCAGCGACTCGGCGCGCGCGCGATGGGTCCCCGCGACCGACACGAGGACGGTCGCCGAACTGACGGCGATGACGAGCATGGCGAGCACCAGCAGCAACGCGGCGCCGCGTCGAGCGGGGGATGTCCGGCGGAGGTGAGTCACGGCAACCGCAGCCTCCATGTGACCGTGTCGGGCTCGCTCCTGCGTCGGAGTGTGATGTCGAGCCATTGGCGATCGGGGTCGGCTTCGTCGATCGTCAACTCGACATCCCAGCGATCGACATCGCCCAGGAGCGGCCGCGCGTTGGTCTGATCGCTCGATCGTTCCAGTCGGTTCGTTGATGCGTCCATCGCGAATGCGAAGGTCACGCGACCGACGCCCGCCTCGCGGCCACGGATGCGAAGAACGCCGTCGTCAACGACGACCTGCGGCTGTCGCTCATTCGGATCGAAGTCACTGATGGCGATCGACTCGGCGATCCGCTGGATGGCCTTCTCCGCCGCGGCTCTCCACCGGACGTCGTCCGCCTCGACCATGCCCCGCGCGGCGGTCGTCTGGAGCCACCCGACGCCCGCCGCCGTCACGATCGACAGCAAGGCGAGCGAGACGAGTAGTTCGACCATCGTCAGGCCGCGTTGGGGGCGGCGGGTCATGGCGTCGCCTCCGGTTCGTCCGGGAGCGCCGCCCACACGAAGACCCGATGCCCTTCGCATGATGCTTCGAGCCAGACGGAGTCGGTTGTCTCGTGCGCACGCCGGAGTTGGATCGGCGGTCGCGATCCGGCGTCAGGCCAGTTGATGCTCGTTTCGATCGGCGGCCACATCTCGACGCCGTACACGAGCGGGTCCTCGGCGACGAGTTGCATGAGGTCCTGCAGTTCAACGAGGTCCCACGTCGGACGGACGGGCGCTGCCGACAAGTCACGTGTCGCCCGCTGCATGAGCGGCAGGCACGTCGCCGCGATCAGACTGAGCAGCACCGTCGCGGCGAGGACTTCGATCAACGTGAGTCCACGGCGGGTCATGGCGTGGACTCCTCGGTCCATCCGGTCAGCCCGGCGACGGTGATGGGTCGCTCGAGGTCCTGGAGTTGAATGACGATGTCGTAGTCAGCACTGCGGCCGAGGGCGTCGATGATGACCGACGTCGCCTGGACGTCGTCGACGAGGAGTTGCACTTCTGCGCCGTGGCGGACGGTGAGGTGCGCCACTTGTCCCGTGGTGTTGACCATCCGAAGATGCTCGGCGTCGACGCGCTCGAGCGTGACGGCGCCGTGTCGCTCGGCGAACCGCCGGGCGTGGGCGTCGAAAGCGATGATGTCGGCGGTCACGGCGCGGAGCCGCGCCTCGGTCGAGCCGCTCGACCGCCCCGCCAGCGTAACGCCGGCGGTGAGCGTGATCAGGGTGATCACGGCGAGCAGTTCGATGAGCGTGAGTCCGCGACGGTGCACGTGGTTATCCGGCGTTGGGGTTGATGGAGGAGACGTCGGCGTTCTCGCCCTCGCCGCCGCGCTGGCCGTCGGCGCCGTACGAGAGGATCTCGTAGGGGTGGCCGTTCGGACCCGGGTTCACATAGAGGTACGGCTTCTTCCACGGGTCGGTGAGCTGGCCCGGGCTGAGGTAATAGGACGCAGTCGGCTGCGCCTGCCCGTCCGTCAACGCCTGAAGCCCGATGTCGTTCGTCGGGAAGCTTCCGTGCGACAGGTGGTACTTCTCCAACTGCGCGGCGATCGATCCGATCCCCGTCTTCGCCAACTCATGCTTCGCTTCGCCGACCGAACCGGAAAAGCTGATCAGCAGCGTCCCGGCGACGAGGCCCAGGATGATCACGACCGCGAGCACTTCGACGAGCGTCATCGCGCGGCGGCGAGGAACGGGACGAGGATGAGCGTGCATCACAGCACCTCCTTCAAGCGGACGAGCGGCAGGACCGCCGCCATCACCACGAATCCAATGAGCACCGCGAGCGAGAGGATCACCGCGGGTTCGAGCAGCGACGCCAGACGATCGATCAGTCGCGTCGACTGTCGTTCGTACCGCTGCCCGATGCGGTCGAGCAGCTCGTCGAGTTCGCCGCTCATCTGACCGATCTGGACGAGCCGCCGGAACTCGCCGTCGAACCACTGACCGTCATGGAGGGCGTCGGCGAGGTCGTCGCCGCGCTCGACCGCGTGCGCGGCGTCCTCAAGTCGGCGTCGAAGCGCGGGGCCGGTCGTCCGCGCCAGCACCCGGAGGGCGTCGACCATCGGCACGCCCGATCGAAGCAGCTCCGCCAGTTGCAGCGACACCCGCGCGGCCCCCATCCGCCGGAACACCAGCGGGGCGAATCGGCCCACCCTCCACTCCCGTCGTCCGAGAACCGTCATCCCGATGGCCAGGGCGAGGACGCCGAGGGCTCCTATTGAAAGGACAAGCCACCACCACGCGGCGAGGGTCGTCCCGAACGCCATCACAATACGCGTGAGGAGCGGCGTCTCGACGCCGGATTGATCGAGGATCGCGACGAGGTCCGGCAGGGTCCTGACCGACAGGAAGATGACGACGCCGATGCCGACGAGGGCGACGATCGTCGGGTACGCAAGGGCGCCGATCAGCTTCTGACCGAGGGCGCCGGACTGCCGGCAGCGTTCGGAGAGCCGGATCAGTACCTCGGGCAGCGTCCCGCCGTGCTGGCCCGCTTCGACCATCGCGATCTCCGTCGCGTCGAACCAGCCGGGGTGCGCGCGCATCGCGGCGGCGAGCGAATCACCCGAGCGGAGTCGTTCGCGCAGCTGGACCAGCATCGCGCGTCGCGGGTTCCGCTTGCCCCGCGCGGCGGCGTTGTCGGAGAGGACATCGACCGTCTCCAGCAGCGGCAGCCCGGAGCGGAGCATCGTCGCCATGCCGTCGTAGAGTTCGGCGCAGTCCTGCATGCGACGTCGGCGGGCGTGTCGGTGCATGACGTCCCGCAACGGCCCGAGCCACGCGACGGACGGGAGCGACCGTCGGCGGATCGGCTTGAGTTCGATGACCTGCAGTCCGATGCGCCGCAGCGATGCACGCACATCAGCGGCGGAGTCGCCCGCGAGTTCGCCCCGCCGGGGGGCATGGTCGCCGTTCATGGCGACGGCGGTGTAGCGCCAGACCCCGCTCATGAGACGCCTCCCGTGACGCGGCGAAGTTCGTCGACGCTGGTGCGTCCTTGCGCCACGAGTTGTTCGCCGGCTTCCCGGAGCGTGTGGAGGCCCGCTTCCCGTCCCGCTTCGCGGAGCGCGTTGACGCTCACGCGCTTCGGAATCATGTCGCGAATCGCGTCGGTGATCGTCATGAGTTCAAAGATCCCGATGCGGCCGCGATAGCCGGTTCCGAGACAGGCATCGCAGCCGGCGCCAGCGCAGTCCGAGTGCACGCGACGGACAAGGCGTTGGGCGAGCACCGCGGAGAGCGACGATGCGACGAGATACGGCTCCACACCAAGGTCGACCATTCGGGTGGCAACGCTCGGCGCATCGTTCGTGTGCAGCGTCGAGAAGACGAGGTGTCCGGTGAGACTGGCCTGAATCGCGATCCGCGCGGTCTCGGCGTCGCGGATCTCACCGACCATGATCACATCCGGGTCCTGCCGCAGGATGTGGCGCAGACCGGAGGCGAACGTCACGCCCTTCCTTGTGTTCACCTGAGCCTGGCTGATCGCGAGGTCCGCCGTCGAGAGTTCGTACTCGATCGGGTCCTCAATTGTCATGATGTTGACGGCGGCGGAGCCGATCTCGCGGAGCGCGGCGTAGAGCGTGGTCGTCTTGCCGGAGCCGGTCGGGCCGGTGACGAGGATGACGCCATTGGAGCGCGAGGCGCGTTCGAGGAACGGCCGCGCGACGTCGGTCGGCATGCCGAGTTGTTCGAAGTCGCAGAGCTGCTGTGTGTTGTCGAGCAGACGCAGCACCGCGCGCTCGCCGTAGGCGGTGGGGAGGGTCGAGATCCGCAGGTCCACCGCCCGGCCGCCGTTGTCGCTCGATCCGATCGTCACCGTCGCGCGACCGTCCTGCGGGATGCGGCGTTCGGCGATATCCATCCTGCCCATCACCTTGATACGGCTGACGACGGCCGCAGTGGCGGCGGCGGGCAGTTCGCGCACGGTGTGCAGGACGCCGTCGAGGCGATAACGGATGAGCGTGCGATCTTCGATCGGTTGCAGATGGACATCGCTGGCGGAGCGACGGAGCGCATCGAACAGCACCGCGTCGACGAGCTTGACGACAGGCCCCTTGCCCTCAGTGGTCAGGAGGTCGCGGTCGGAGGCCGCGAGCAGTGCGTCGATGTCGCCGCCCAGATCGTCGGCGTCCGATTCGGTCGCCTCATCGTCGCCCATGGTGCCGAACGCGGCGTCAATCGCCGCCGCGAGCGCGGCGGGATCAGCTTCGAGTGTCTCGACGTCCGCCTCCAGGCGTCGGGCGACGTTGTGAAGCACATCGGCGGGCGTCGTTGGTGCGATCGCCAGACGTTGCACATCATCGTTGACCATGCCTTGTGACAGCACCAGCCACCGCCGCGCGAAATCGCGTGGGATGCGGTCGAGGAAGGCCGGCGTCGCAGCCTCCGGATCGAGCCCCGGGATGGTCGTCGTCACCGCGGGCATCAGCGGATGATCACCGGTTCGAGATCGGGCCAGCCGTCGTCGAGTCGCGCCTCCGCGAGATCCTGATCGGTCATGTACTTGAGATCTTCGAAGCCGCCATGGCGAAGAATGGTCGGGCGCACGAAGACGAAGAAGCGCGTGGTCGAACGCGACCGCGACCGGTTCCGGAACGCCTCGCCGATCAGCGGCAGGTCGCCGAGCAGCGGGACCTGCGAGATCGCTTCCGCTTCGGTCATTGTCTCGAGCCCGCCGACCGCGATCGCGTAGCCGTCAGGAATCGTGACCGAACTCTCCAGCGTGTTCTGGAAGCGCGGCGGCGGCAGGCCGGGATCACTCGACTCCCCGACGAACTGACTGAGCGACACCGCGTACTCCAGCACCACATGATCGCCCTCCGCGATCTGCGGCGTCACGGTGATCGTCGTCCCCGCGTCTTCAGTGCCGCCGAACGATGTCGTCGCCACCGTGTCCGATGCGTTTGTGCTCGTGAACGGCTGCTGCAGCACCGAGTCGAGCGTGGCCGGCACGTTGTTGTTGACGAGGACCTTCGGGATGTTGAGCGAGCGGCCCTCGTTGAGCGTCTGGAGCGCCCGCACGAGGACGCGGAAGTCCCCCGGATTCAGGACGAGTCCCGTGACCCCGGCGCCGGCGCCGAAGGTCGGCGGCTCGGTTCCGCCGCCGGAGAGTCCGAAGAGGGAGCCGAGGCTGTACATCGCGCTTCCGCTGACCCCCATCTGTTCGAGTTCGACGCCGAGGTCGAGCGTGTCGCCTTCGGAGAGGCTGACGATGAGCACTTCGAGCATGACCTGCGGTCGGCGGACATCGAGGACCCGGATGAGTTCGTCGAGCCGGACGAGCCGCCGCGCGTCGCCGATCGCGATGATGGTGTTCGTGCCTTCGTCGACGGTGAGGGTCAGGCCCCCCGGTGCGGGAGCGTAGGGCGGCCGCGGTGTCGTCGGCGTCTCAGTCGGCGAGACGGGGTCGGTCGTCGACTGAACCGGCAACATGTTGCGCTCATTCCGCTGACGCGCGCGAGAATCGTCGAACGCGGCGGAGGGCTCGAAGCTGACCGCCGCGTCGATGGCGCCGGCGTCGATAATCGAGGCGAGCGTCTGCATGAGTTCGCGCACACTGCGATTGCGAATCGCGAACGTCCGCACCGGACGTCGGGCCTCGGCCGGCGACGCCGCCAGCTCCGTCAGGACGTGCCGAATCGCCTCGTGCTCGCTCGGCGTCGCGGTGATGACGAGCGTCCCGGTCAGATTGTTCGACACGACGCGCCACTGCTCACCCGCCCCACGTGGCGACGCATCACGCGCCGTCGCTGCGAGCAGCGTGGCGACCTCGGTCAGATCGTCGGACCCGACTGGATGCGACACCGTCGTGACCGGCTGGCGTTGATCAAGCTGCTCGATGAGATCGAGCCAGATGTCGAGTTCATCGCTCGGCGTGATCACGAGCATCGAGGCGCCATCCGGCGCGGCCGACGCCTTGCCACGCAGCGTCCGAGGCGTCAGCGTGTTGCGCGTGTCGACGGTCGTGGTCAGGATGACCTCGAGTTGCTTCGCGTCGATGAACCGTGTCGGCACGCGTTCGACGATGAGACCCGTCGCGCTCGCCGCGCGTTCCTCCAGCACCGCGATCGCATCCCGGAGACGCGCGACGTGATCGGCGACGATGAGGGCGCCGTCCTGGCCGAGCGGCGCGATGACCGCCCCCTTCGACAGTACGGGCGTGAGGAGCGTCGTCGCGTCCTGCGCTGCGAGTCCGCCGGCATCGACGCGAACCCTGGCGAAGAGCACGTTCGGGTCGATCGAGTCGATCGTATCGAGCCGCGCCTGGTCCGCCGCGTCGGCGAGACGGACGACGCTGATGACCGGCGCGTCGGCGCGCCGGATCGTGACGTGTCCATGCGCGGCGAGCAGCTGGTTGGTCAGCGCCCACAGTTCCGGCGGGGTCAGTGGATTCTGCAGACGGACATGGACCGCCGCGTCCTCGAGCGTGCGCTCGTGATAGTCGACCGGCAGTTCGCAGAGATCCGCCGACAGGTCGACGAGTCGGGCGAGATTGGCGTGATCGGCGATCGCCACGGGCGGTGCGATCGCCTCCGCGTGCGCACACGCGAGCGTCAGGAGAGCCGACAGCCTGCAGCACCGTCCCCCGGACATGATGGCCCCTGTGGCCAGAGAATCCCCCGAGTCCGGAGTGCAGTGTGATCGCCGTTTTCAGAATGTCGAGGATCGAATGGGGATTTCGGTCGGAAAAGTCGGCGCGCCGCCGATGTCCGCTCCCATCGACGTGAGGCCGGCGCATGAGAAAGCCCGGCCGAAGCCGGGCTTCTCGATCTCCCCGTCGCAATGGCGCCGACGGGGACTCCCCTCCGCTCAACCCCAGTTGGCGAGCAGGACGGAGAGATCGCCGGCGTCGACCACGCCGTCGTTGTTGAGATCCGCGGGACAGGCGCCGTCGCAGACGCCCCACCCCGCGAGCAGACCGCTGAGGTCCGCCGCGTCGACGACGCCGTCGCCGTCCAGATCGCCGGGCGCCGGCGGCTCGACGACACGCAGCATCACGGACGTCGCGTCGATGTCCAGGGCCCAGGAGAGATCCCCCGCCAGCACGGGGAGTTCCACGGCGTCGAACGCCCCCGCGATCTCGTTCGCGACCAGGATCGCGAACTCGTCGCCCGCCGCCGCGGTGTACCCGCCGAACGTGAAGACCTCAAGCGTGCCGCCCAGCGTCGCCACGCCGTCGACGAGAATGTCCCCGGTCTGCACCGGCTCCCCGATGGCGTACACGACGCGGCCGTCGGCGTCGAAGGTCGCGTCGCCGCCGATCTCGAGATCCGAGTACCGCGAGGCGTACAGCACGCCGCCCGCCAGATTCTCGAACGCGCCGACCTGAAACGTCCCGAAACTGAACCCGATCGTACCCTTGTTCTCGACGACGTCCGTGGCGAGCGATCCCCCCGCCACGATGAGGTCGGCGCCGTCGTCATCGCCGTCGAAGACCTTGACGATGTCCGCCGTCGCGACGCCGTCGACGAACTGCATCAGCGACGGTCCGTTGCCCGAGATGATCACCGTCGCCGCGTTCAGCACGCCGCCCGTCATCGTCCAGTTGGCGGTCGAGCCGAGACTGTTGGTCAGCCGCAGGTTGCCGAGCACGGTCATCTCCCCGCCGCTCTGCACGAGTTCGCCGTGGCTCCCGAAGCCGAGCGTCACGGACCCCGCCTCGAAGACGCCGCCGTCGATCAGCACCTCGCCTTCGCCGACCGTCGACGTGATCAACCAGCCCGTCATGACCAGGCCGCCCGTCTGGTGGAACAGGCCGTCCCCGCCGCCGCCGACCCGCAGGCCGCCGCTCACATCGAGCACGCCGTCGCTGATCTCGTAGTGACCGAAGCCGTCGCCCGACGTGCCAAGATCGAGACCGGACTCGGTGAAGAACCCGCCGCCGCTCTGGTGCATCTCGCCGAGACCGTCGTACCCGAGGTAGCCCGCGTCGGTGTTGATCTCGCCGTCGCCGCTGAGGTTGATCACGCCGGTGGCGAGCGCGGACCCGGCCCGGAAGACGTCGGTCGCGTTGATCATGCCGCCGGAGATGTCGAGCACGCTCGATCCGCCGGGGCCGCCGCTGATCCAGACCGTGTCCGCCGTGATCACGTGATCGCTCATCGTCAGCGAGGCGGCGCCCGGGCCCGAGAGCCGAAGCTCGAACAGCGGCGCCGTCGAGGCGTCGAGCGTCACCGCGAATGACTCGCCCGCCGCGGCCTGCACCCGCGCCTTGTCGGTCGCGAGCGGGGCCCCCGCCCCGCCCGGCCCGCCGAGGGAATCGCTCCAGTTGGATCCGTCGTGAAAATCGCCGCCCGGCGAGGCGACCCAGTACTTGATCTCGGTGGCGTGGGCCGTGCCGACCCCCATGAGACCGGCGACAAGCGTGGTGATGGCGTTTCGCGTGGTGAACATCGGTGGTTTCTCCGGTGGTTGAGCGGAAGGGGAGTCCCCCGCGTGCAGGAACAGACGTGAACCCGCCGGATGAGGGATCATCGATTTGACTTTTTCCTCGGATCGTCGCTCGGGTACCTTGGGGCCATGGATGCGTCGCCCCAGACCGGCCCCTCCGGTGCCGCCGGCGTCGCCGCCCTGATGGCCGAGGCCCGGGCCGGCGACGAACGCGCGGTCAATCGACTCCACGATCTGCTCGCGGGCGAACTCCGCGATCTCGCCCGCATCCTCATGCGCCAGCAACGCCCCGGACACACCCTCCAGACCACCGCTCTCGTCAACGAGGCGTACCTCCGACTCGTCGGTCAGGATGACGCCGGCTGGGCGTCCCGGGCCCAGTTCTTCTCGCTCGCCGCGCGAGCCATGCGCAGCGTCCTCATCGACCACGCTCGCGCCCGCGGGGCGGAGAAGCGGGGCGGCGGCTGGCGACGCGCCCCCCTCGACGACGTCGCCCTCGTCTCCGACAACCCCGCGGTCGAGATGCTCGCCCTCAACGAAGCCCTCGACCGACTCGCGGCCCTCGATCCCGTCAAGGCCCGCATCGTCGAACTCCGCTTCTTCGGCGGACTCGATGTCGAGACCACCGCCCGCATCCTCGAACTCGGAACCGCCACGGTGAAGCGGCAGTGGCGACTCGCCAAGGCGTGGCTGCACCAGGCCCTCACGGATGGATCGCCCGATGACGCCTGAACGATGGGCGGAAATCGAGCACGCCTTCGACCAGGTGGCGGACCTGCCGCCCGGCGAACGCACCCGCACGCTCCGCGCCGTCTGCGCGGCCGATGACGATCTCCACGCGCAGGTCCGCGGACTGCTCGACGCCGATGACGCCGCCGACCGGTTCATCGAACGCGCCGCCTTCGAAGACGCCGAAGTCTTCGACGATGAAGATCTGCCCGCCGGAACCAGCGTCGGCGCCTACCGCATCCTCCATCGTCTCGGGGCCGGCGGCATGGGCGTCGTCTACCTCGCCGAACGCGCCGACCGCACCTTCGACCAGCAGGTCGCGATCAAGGTGCTGCGGGCCGGCGTCCAGACCACCGAGCACATCCGACGTTTCCATCGCGAACGACAGGTCCTCGCCCGACTCGTCCACCCCGGCGTCGTCCGCATCTACGACGGCGGCACGTTGCCCAACGGCCGACCCTACCTCGTCATGGAGCACGTCGACGGCGAACCGATCGATCGCTTCTGCGAACGCCGCGCCCTCGACGTTCCCGCCCGACTCCGACTGTTCATCGAGGTCTGCGCGGCGGTCCAGGCCGCCCACGGCGCCCTGATCGTGCACCGTGATCTGAAGCCGAGCAACATTCTCGTCCGTCCCGACGGATCTCCCGTGCTGCTCGACTTCGGGATCGCCAAGTCGTCCGATCGACGCGACCACGCCACCGTCGACATGCAGCGCCGCCCGTTCACGCCCGAGTACGCCAGCCCGGAACAGGTGCGGGGCGAACTCGTCGGCGTCACCAGCGATGTCTACTCGCTCGGCGTCATCCTCTATCAGCTGCTCACCGGCGCCCGCCCGCACCGCATCACGACGATGACGCCCGCCGCCGTCGAGCGTGCGGTGTGCGATGAGACGCCGACCCGACCCAGCCTCGCCGTCCCGGACGCCCGACGGCGTCGACGACTCAGCGGCGATCTCGACAACATCGTGCTCCTCGCCCTCCGCAAGGAGCCCGACCGACGCTACGGCTCCGCCCGCGAACTCGCTGACGATCTCGAACGACACCTCGCCGGCCTTCCCGTCCGCGCCCGACGCGAAAGCATGGGCTACGTCGCCGCGAAGTTCGTCGGACGGCGCCAGCCGCTCGTGGCGGCGTTGCTCCTCATCGCCGTCACGCTCGTCGCCTCGACCATCGTCAGCGCCGACTTCTGGCGCCGCTCGGTCGACGATCGCATCCTCGCGGAACGCGAGCGCGACGCGGCGGCGTTTCTCACGTACGCCGCTCATATCGCCGCCGCCCAGTCCGCCCTCCGCGCGGGCGATCTCCGATCCGCCGCGGGCTTCCTCGCCCGGACGGATCCCGCGCATCGCGGCTGGGAGTATCGCTATCTCGAACGCCGACTCGTCGGGCCGGATCCGATCGTCCGCGCCGACGGCTGGCTCTGGGCCGCCGTCTGGACCGCCGACGGCGAGACGCTCCTGCTCGCCGGGCCCGCCGACGGCGGACTCGCGTGCGATGTCGACTCATCGTCCGTGCAGCGTCTCGTCGACGACGACCTCCAGGCCCGCAGCATCGCCCACGATCCGAGTCGGGCGTCAGTCTTCATCGGCGATTACCACGGCGGCGTTCGGCGCCTGCACGCCGACGGGACGACCGTCTGGGCGGTCGACGATCCCGACGGCGACCGCGTCAATGAACTCGCGATTGAGCCGCGCCGCGGACGCCTCGCCGTCGCCCGATCCGATCGGACCGAGATCCGTTCGCTCGACGACGGGCGTCTCCTTAGCGCACCGATCGCCGACGGCGGGGGCGCGTGGTCCGTCGCCTTCTCGCCCGATGGCGCACGCCTCTACGTCTACGGACGCGATTGCGTCGTCCGCGTCCTTGATTGCGAGACCCGGACCGTGCTCGCATCTCACGCCGTCCACACCGCCGCGCCCGAATGGCGGAGCGTGCATTCCCTCGGATTCGCACTGTCGCCGGACGGCCGCCGCCTCGCGGCCGCACGTCACGACGGCCCCGTCCTTTTGCTCGACGCCGACTCGCTGCAACTCGCCACGACGCTGTCCGGCCACGCCGACCGGGTGCGTGCAATTGATTTCTCACCGGACGGCGCCCGACTCGCGACGGGATCGGAGGACTGCAGCCTCCGGATCTGGGACGCGACGACCGGCCTCGAGAAAGCCGTGCATCGCGGGCATCGCGACGCGATCTTCGGCGTCGCGTACGCTCCCGACGGGACCCGACTCGCCACCGTCTCCCGCGACCGCACCGCGCGGCTCTGGCCGACGCACTGGAACGACGACGCCGACCGACTCCGAGACGTCGAACACGCGGGAACCGTGTCCATCGACCTCTCCCCCGACGGCGCCCGGCTCGCCTCCGGCGCCGTCAACGGCACGGTGCGACTCTGGGAGCAGCCGACCGGCCGGCTGCTTCGCGTGTTCCGCGATCACGCGAACGAAGCCACGACCGTGCGTTTCAGCCACGATGGCGACGCCCTGATCACGGCGTCCCTCGACGGCGCAGTCATGGTGCATGATCTCGATCGCGATGAATCCCGACGCATCGAGATCGGCGCCGCCGTGGCGGCCGCGGTCGTCGATCCGCGCGGCGAGGGTTTTGCGGTCCTGACACGCGGCGGTCGTCTCCTGGCGTTCGCGGACGCTCAGGCGGCGCCGACCGTGATCGGCGATTTCGGTTCGTCTCGCGCGCTCGCGATCGATCCCTCCGGCCGCCGCTACGCGGTCGGCGATGTGAACGGGAACATCACCCTCATCGACGCCCGCACCCGGGCGGTGATCGCGTCCGCCGCGACGCCGGACGGACGAATCTGGAGAGTCGCCTTCAACGCCGCCGGCGATCGCCTCGTCAGCGCCGGCGGGCGTCACGTCCGGCTGTGGGACGCGACAACGCTCGCCCCGGGTCCCGTGCTCGCAGGACATTCACGCTTCGTTCGCAGCGCGAGGTTCAGTCCGGACGGGACGCGGATCGCCTCGATCGGTCACGACCGGACCGTGCGTCTGTGGGATGCGAGACAAGGGGTGGGCGTGCTCACGCTTCAGGCGCACAACGACTGGGCGTTCGACGTCGCGTTCACGCCCGATGGCGACACCCTGCTGTCCGCCGGTCGGTCGATCCGCTACTGGGAGGCCGAAGCGCCGTCCGACGCGATCCGCAACGCCAGAATCGTGCGGGCGGACGCGGAGGATCTCCTGGATGAGCCGCCCGCCGCCGTCGATCAGACCCCCGCGCCCGCCGCCGTGCGCGCGGAGGCGCAACGCCTCCTCGAGGTCCGTCGACGCTGATCCGGGAAGGTTTCCTCAGCCGTCGCGGCGGCGCAGCGAGTATCTTGGACGCATGGACCACGAACGATCGGGCGTCGCCGCCCTGCTCCGACTCATCGGCGTCTTCACGTCGCTCACGCTGCTTCTGACCATCGTCATCCTGTGGAGCGTCTTTCGCCCGTCCGCGGCGAACGTCGCCGCCGTGGCGACCGCGACGCCGACCGTCGCCGTCAGCAAACGCGGTCCCGCCGTCCTCGCGACGCCGAAGTGGATCTGGGCGACCGCCGATCCCGCCGACGACGCCGCGTGCACCCTCCGCTACGAAGGCGAACTCGACGCCCCGGTGCGTCGAGCCACGCTGATCGCATCGTGCGACAACGCCGCCGAAGTA
The DNA here is from genome assembly GCA_965227335.1 of Phycisphaerales bacterium. GTDB lineage: Bacteria > Planctomycetota > Phycisphaerae > Phycisphaerales > SM1A02 > CBDDFV01. Next base: position 393,339 of record CBDDFV010000002.1, on the reverse strand, counting down.
TCAATCAACGGCGAGGTCGTCGCCACCTGCTCCGAATGGACCCGACCCGTCGAGGTCGATGTCACGGACGCGCTGCGCGGCGACACGATCACGATCGACGTCGACGCCCGCAACACCGGCGGCCCGGCCGGCTTCATCGCGCTCATCGAACTCGAATTCGAGGTCGGTCAGGGACGCATCGTCACCGACGCCGCCTGGCGGGCCGACGACGGGCCCGCCGCCGAACTCGGCGCGCACGGCGCCGATCCCTGGGGCGAACTGCGCGGCTTCCCGGTGCTCGGCGTCGAGCGGAGCATCGAGGTCGCGGACGGATTCATCGTCGAGCCCGTCTACACCGTCCCCCGCGCCGAAGGCTCGTGGGTCGCGATCACCGTCGATCCGCAGGGGCGCCTGATCACCAGCGCGCAGGGCCCCGGACTCTATCGATTCGCCCCCGGCGCGACGCCGGAACGCATCCACCCGGAACTCGGCGGCGCCCAGGGGCTGCTCGCGATTGACAACGATCTGTACTGCGTCGTCGCCGCCAACGTCTTCGAAGGTCCCGGCCTCTACCGACTCCGCGACACCGACGGCGACGACCAGTACGACGAGACCATTCGACTCCGCGGGCTGGACACCGGCGGCGAGCACGGCCCGCACGCCGTCATCCCCGGACCGGACGGCGACCTGTACATCGTCGCCGGCAACCACACCACGCTGCCGGATCTCGCCGGCTCGACGGTCCCGACGCACTGGGGCGAAGACCAGCTGCTCCCGCGGCTGTGGGATCCGAACGGACACGCGGTCGGAATCGAGGCGCCGGGCGGGTGGATCTGCCGCACCGATCGCGACGGCGCCGCGTGGGAGCTTGTCGCCGTCGGGTTCCGCAACACCTACGACATCGCGTTCAACGCGGCGGGCGATCTCTTCACCTACGACGCCGACATGGAGTGGGACATGGGCGCGTCGTGGTACCGCCCGACCCGTCTCAATCATGTCGTCTCCGGCGTCGACTTCGGCTGGCGATCCGGATCCGGCAAGTGGCCGGCGCACTCGCCCGAAAGCCTCCCCGCCATCCTCGACATCGGACCGGGATCGCCCACCGGCGTCTGCTTCGGAACCGAGACCCACTTCCCCGACCCGTACCGCCGCGCCCTCTTCGCCTGCGACTGGACGTTCGGCACCATCTACGCCGTCGATCTCGAACCCGTCGGTGCGACGTACCGCGCGACGGCGCGACCGTTCGTCACCGGACGTCCGCTTCCCATCGCCGATGTCGCCGCCAACCCCGTCGATGGCGGGCTCTACTTCGTGATCGGCGGGCGGGGCACGCCGTCCGCGGTCTACCGCGTGCGGGCGGAAACGCCGGATCCGAAGCCCGTCGCACCGGTGACGCTCAACGCCGCGGCGCAGCTGCGTCGCACCCTCGAATCGCTCCAGGGTGAGGTCGGCGACGCCGTCATCGACGCCGCGTGGCCCGCTCTCGGACACGACGACATCTTCGTCGCCCACGCCGCGCGAATCGCCCTCGAGTTCCAGCCCGCGTCCGCCATCGCCGCCCGTCTCGACGGTGAACCAGACGGGCGCACGCGGCTTGCCGCCCTGCTCGCCCTGGCCCGTCGCCCGGATACGGATGCGTCCGCGTGCGCCGCCGCGCTCGCCGGCTTTGTCTGGGACGACCTTGACGAGCGCGACCGGCGGGCCTGGCTTCGCGCCTGGACGCTGCTCCTGATTCGCCACGAGGTCGACGATGCGGAGCGGGGCTCGCTCGCGCCGCGACTGCGGGCGGCGTATCCGACCGGCGACCCCACGCTTGACGGCCCGCTCTGCGACCTGCTCGTTCATCTCGACGAACCCGTCGTCGTCGCCCGCACCCTGCCGCTGCTCGAACGGTCGACGATTGAATCGGGTCCGGGTGACGCCGCGCTCATCGCGCGGAATGATCGGTACGGAGAGCCGATCCGCGCGATGGCCGGACAACGCGGCGACGGCGGCCAGTTGCGTCTCGCTCACGCGATCAGCCGGATGGAGAGCGGCTGGACGCCGGAGCTGCGGGCGCGGTACTTCGACTGGTTCAACGCGGCGCAACGCCGGCGGGGCGGCCTGAGCTACACCGGCTTCGTCGACCAGGTGCGGGCCAACGCCCTCGCCGCCGTTCCGGAGCCGGAGCGCGACCGGTACGCCGCGCCCGCCCCGCCCGATCCGTCGCTGCCCGTGCCCGAAGGCCCCGGGCGGGCGTGGACGGTCGAGGGCGTGCTCGAACTTGCCGGCCGCGGGCTTGCGGGGCGCGACCTCGAGAACGGCCAGCGCATGTTCGAGGCGACGATGTGCGCGCGGTGTCACCGGGTCGGGGAGTGGGGGGCGGCGGGCGGTCCGGACCTCACCGCCCTCGGCACGCGATTCACCGTTCGCGACGTCGTCGAGGCGATCGTCGAACCAAGCCGCGTGATTTCGGACCAGTACGAGATGACCGAGTTCCTGCTCGACGACGATCGGATCGTGGTCGGACGGGTGATCACACGCGACGACGACCTCATCCGCGTCATGCCGACGCTGCTCGCGCCCGACTTCCTGGTCGACATCGAGCCCGCCCGCATCATCAGCGAGCGACGCTCGGACGTGTCGCCGATGCAGGCCCGCCTGCTCGATCCGCTCAACCCCGATGAGGTGCGCGATCTGCTGGCGTTCCTGCTCGAACGCGAGTGAGCGCGACGCCGAGAGGACGCCCATGACCGTCGCCATCGTTCGTTTCGCCGCCCGGCTCGCCGCGCTCGCGATCGGCGTTTGCGCCGTGGCCGAAGTCGCCGCGACGGCGCCCGAGTCCCCGCCCAACATCGTCGTCATCCTCGCCGACGACCTCGGGATCGGCGACCTCGGCGGCTACAACGAGTCGTCGCGCATCCCGACGCCGCGCCTCGACCAACTCGCCGCGAGCGGCGTCCGGTTCCGCGACGTCCACGCGCCCTCCGCCGTCTGCACGCCCACCCGGTACGCGATCATGACCGGGACGTACGCCTGGCGCACGCGGCTGAAGAGCGGCGTGCTGATCGGCGACTCCCGCAGCCTCATTGACGGGCGGACCACGATCGCCGAAATGCTGCGTGCGCACGGCTACGCCACCGCGTGCATCGGCAAGTGGCACCTCGGACTCGGCGCGATCGATCCCGCCGACCCGCAACGCCCGGTCGACTTCGACGCCCCGATCGACGCGGGCCCGCACACGGAGGGATTCGACTTCTCGTACATCATCCCCGCGTCGCTCGACATGCCGCCCTACGTCTGGATCAGGAACGGCGAACTCGTCGAAGCGCCGACCGCACACGTCGACGAGAGTCGTCCCCGGCGCGGCGGCGGCGGCGGCTTCTGGCGGGCGGGGCCGATCGCGCCGTCGTTCCGATTCGAGGACGTCCTGCCGACGGTCTCCGATCAGGCGGTCCGGTGGATCGAATCGCGACGCGATGACGACCGACCGTTCTTTCTGTATCTCGCCCTCCCCGCGCCCCACACGCCGTGGATGCCGACGGACGACTTCGTCGGGCGCTCCGGGGCCGGGCCGTACGGCGACTTCGTCGCGCAGGTGGACGCCGTCACGGGCGCCGTCGTCGACGCCCTGGAGCGCACCCGCACCCTGGAGAACACGCTCCTTGTCGTCACATCGGACAACGGCGCGCACTGGGTCCCGAACGACATCAGACGATATGGTCATCGCGCCAACGGCCCGTTCCGCGGCCAGAAGGCGGATATCCACGAGGGCGGCCACCGCGTCCCGTTCATCGTGCACTGGCCCGGCCACGCACCGGCCGGCGCCGCGAGCGACGCCCTCGTCGGACTCCAGGATCTCTACGCCACGTGCGCCGAACTCGTGCAGGCCGGCGAACCCGGCCCCGGCGACGCCCTCGACAGCGTGAGCTGCCTCGGCGCCATGCGCGGCGGCGACGGCGAACGACAGACCCTCGTCCACCACGCTTTCGACGGGATGTTCGCCATCCGCCACGGACGCTGGAAGCTCATCGAGGGTCTCGGCTCCGGCGGCTTCACCACGCCCGGACGCGTCGCCGACGCCCCGCCGGGGGCCGGACAGCTGTACGACCTCCAGGCCGACCCCGCCGAGACCCGCAACCGCTTCGACGAGCGGCCGGACGTGGTCGCCGATCTGCGGGCGCGGCTGGAGCGGATTCGTGATCAGACCCGCGCCGACCTTACGCGAACTCGTCCCGACCCTCGATCAGGACGTGATGACTGACCGAACCCGCCGTGCGGGCGTTCAGTTGCACGGCGTAGTCCGGATCGTTCATGAACGCGAGCGCGGCCTCACGGGACGGCCACTCGATGACCGCCCGCAACGCAGCCTCCTCGCCCGCGCCTTCCAGACGTTCGTGGTTCGACGTCCGGGCAAGGTATCGACCGCCGTGCGCCGCCACCAGCGCGCTGGCGCGGGCGATGTAGTCCGGGATCCATGCATCGTCGGTCGGCGTGACCGCGAGAACGGAGTAATACATCGTACGCTCCCTCGGCGACGTTCAGTCCATCGTTGCGATCTTCTCGAACCCGCCGCGCATCGCGTCCACGAGCGCGTCGATCTCGACTTCGGTCATCGGCGTTGACAGCGTGGCGCTGCACGTGTTGATCATGATCATGCCGGCGTCGAAGAGGTGGTCGAGCATGACCTTCAGCCGCGCCGATTCCGCCGGCGTCGCAAACGCCTCGCGGAAGTTGCGGGGCGGCGCCGCTTTCATGTGCACCCGGAACATCGAGCCCGCTCCGGTGACGCACGCCGCGGCCCCGACGTCTCGCGCCGCGGCCTCGATTCCCGTCATGGCGCGTTCGGCGAGACCGTTCAGTCGCGAGACCGCGTCCTGATCGAACTTCGTCATCGCCGCGAGACCCGCCGTCATGCTGATCGGGTTCGCGGAGAAGGTCCCCGAGTGCGGGAACAGATACCGCCCGCCGCCGGGATCCATCAGGTCGAGCACTTCGGCGCGGCCGGCCGTCGCCCCGACCGGGAAGCCGCCGCCGATCATCTTGCCCATTGCGGTGAGGTCGGCCCGTACGCCGTACCGTTCCTGCAATCCGCCGTACTCGGAGCGGAACGTGATCACCTCGTCGAGGACGAGCAACGCGCCGTGACGCGCCGTCCACTCCCGCAACGCCTGGACGAACGCGGGCTCCGCGGGGTTCAGTCCCGCGCGATGCGGCATCAGGTCGATGAGCACGCACGCGAGGTCCGACGCGTGCGCATCGAGGATCGCCATCGCTCGCTCGACGTCGTTGAAGGGAATGACGACCACGTCGTCCAGCGCCGACTGCGGCGTGCCGTGGGTCACGGGGACGCGATTGGGCCGGTCGACGTCGCCCCACGTCTCGGGATTCACCGCCTGGCTGACCTCGGCGTAGTCGTAGCTGCCGTGGTACGCGCCTTCGACCTTGGCGATCTTCGGCCGGCCCGTGAACGCTCGCGCCGCCTTCAGCGCGACCATGATCGCCTCGGTCCCGGAATTCACGAACCGCATCTTTTCGAACGACGGACTCCGCGCGACGAGGTGCTCGGCGTACGCGATCTCCACCTCGGTCGCGAGCATGAACGCAGATCCGTGCTGCAACTGCGCGGTCACCGCCTCGACGATCTCCGGACACGCATGCCCGTGGATCAGCGACGCCATGTTGTTCGAGAAGTCGATCCGGGTGACGCCGTCGAGATCGGTGACGCGACACCCTTCTCCGTGCGCGGCGTACGCCGGGTGCGGCGCCCGCAGGACCGTGTTGCGGCTCACGCCGCCCGGCAGCACGCGTTTCGCTCGCTCGAAGAGTTCCGCGCTCCGCGACGTGTGGGTCGATTGGCTCATGTCATTCCGCCGTGGATGGCTCGGGAGGAGGGAGCAGCGTCGCGCCGGTGCGCGCCTGCACGGTCTCGAAGTCGACGCCGGGACTCAGCTCGATCGCCCGGAACCCCGCCGGCGTCACGTCGATCACCGCAAGATCCGTATAGATGCGGTCCACCACGCCCCGCCCGGTGAGCGGGTAGGTGCACGACTCGACGAGCTTCGGCTCCCCCGTCTTCGTCGTGTGCTGCGTGATGACGAACACCTGCTTGACGCCCGCCACGAGGTCCATGGCCCCGCCGACCGCGGGGATCGCGTCCGGTCCGCCCGTCGACCAGTTGGCGAGATCGCCGTTCTGCGCCACCTGCAACGCGCCGAGCACGCTGAGATCAAGGTGCCCGCCGCGAATCATGGCGAAGCTGTCGGCGTGGTGGAAATACGCGGCGCCGGGATTCGCCGTCACCTGTCGCTTCCCCGCGTTGATCAACTCCGGATCGCCCGCGCCCGGCCCCGGCGACGGCCCCATCCCGAGCAGACCGTTCTCGGTGTGGTAGATGAGCGTGCGTCCTTCCGGAACGAACTTCGCGATCAGCTCCGGAATCCCGATGCCGAGGTTCACGTAGGCGCCGTTCGGGATATCGAGGGCCAGACGCTGCGCCATTTCCTCGCGGGTGCGTCCGATGGTCGTCGTGTCCGCGCTCATGGGTACGTCTCCCCCGCGGCGACGAGTTCGGATTCATGCACCGGACGGGCGACCTCGACGACCCGGTTCACGAAGATCCCCGGCGTGATCACGCACTCCGGATCGAGTTCGCCCGGCTCGACGACCCGCTCGACCTGTACGATCGCCTGGGACGCCGCCATCGCCATGATCGGTCCGAAGTTCCGCGCCGTCTTGTTGTAGATGACGTTGCCGTGCGTGTCGGCGGCCCGCCCCTTGATCAGGGCGAAGTCGGCCTTGAGGCCGTGCTCCAGAACGTACTCGCGTCCGTCAAACACCCGCGTCTCCTTGCCCTCACCGAGCGGCGTGCCGACCGCGGTGGGGGTGTAGAAGGCGGGAACGCCGGCCCCGCCCGCGCGAATACGCTCGGCGAGCGTGCCCTGCGGGACGAGCTCCAGCTCCGTGAAACCCTCCCGATACAACGCCGGGAAGACCGTCGAGTTCGCGGTCCGCGGGAACGAGCAGATCACCTTCGTCACGCGACGCGCCTTCAACAACGCCGCGAGACCAACCTCGCCGCTGCCGGTGTTGTTGCTGATGACCGTGAGGTCCGCCGCGCCGTGGTCGATGAGCGCGTGGATCAGTTCGACGGGACTCCCCGCCTCGCCGAATCCGCCGATCATCACGGTCGCGCCGTCGAAGACGTCCGCAACCGCCTCGGCGGTGCTGGACACCCGCTTGTCGATCATCCGCACATGCCCTGCTGCGGCATCGAACTGGCGAGACTGCGGGGCGCTTCCCCCGGCTTCGTCACGCGGGTGTAGTCAAACAGACCGGCTTCGTCGAACAGCACCCGATCCTCGTAGTCGTCGAACCACAACGCCTCGGGGTTTCGACCGACGATGCAGACCTTGCCGCGGTCCGGCGCGGCGCCGGCGTTGCGCAGAATCTTGAAGATCACGACGCCGTTCTCACTGCCCTTGAGACCCGGGATCGGCTCGTTCGTGACCGCGTTGACCTCGGTCTTGCCCTTGTAGTGCGTGATCGACAGCCGGGCGTGGTTCTCGATGCCCGACAGGCCCTTCTGCGACTCATTCAGGATGTTCCACGCCGTCTCGATCGGGACGTTGAACGCCTTGTACGCCACGATGTCGCGGCCGCAGAAGAAGTAATGGTTCTCGCCGCCGACCCGCTTGAACTCGCGTTGCAGGAGCCGGAGCGCATCCGGATCGTCATTGATGCCCTTGATGATCGGGGCCTGGTTCTCAACCGTCAGCCAGCCGCGCGACACGAGCCCCCGCATCGCTTCACCCGTGGCCGGGATCCACTGCAGGATCCCGTTGGAATCGCGGATGTACTCGCCGTCGGGACCCTTCGCGAGGATCTCGTCGGGATGCTCGAAGTGGAGCATCATGTGAAGGCCGACTTCCGGGTACGTCTCGTGGAAGCGGTCGAGCATCTCGAGGAACGTGCGGTCGAAACGCTGCGGGTAGAAGGCCATCTCCTTCGTCCCGATGCGGATCGACTCGATCCCCGCTTCCGCCAGCGCGGAAAGCCACGCGGCGATCTTGCCGTTGTTCAGCACCATCGGGTCGCCGCCGGAGAGCAGGATCTCGCGCAGCTTCTCACGGCCGGACTCGGGATGCACCCCGCCGTTGCGGGCGACGGCGTCGTTGTGCTCGTGAATGTACGCGACGATGTCCGGGATCTTCGCGAGCCCCTTCTTCTTCACGGTGCCGTCCTGCCGCGCAATCTCCTTGCGGGCGATCAGCTCCTCGCGGTAACAGAAGCGGCAGTGGGCGGAGCACGTCGATACGACGTACATCAGACCCATCTCGTACTTGTGCAGCAGCCCCTCGACCGGGCTGTAGTCCATCTGGTTGCCCGGATCCTCGGAGCCCGCGAGGTCGTCCGTCTCGTCCGGACTCGCCTTGACGATCCGCTGGATCGGCGCGCTTGTCCGCGCGATCTCGTAGTAATGACGCGTCAGCTTCACCGGCATCCGCGACTCGACGTCGCGTTCGGTGCCCTTCAACTGCTTCAGCGTGACGACCTCGTCCTTGTCGTAGAAGCTGAGCATGTCCTCCGGCGCCTTCTCGTTGAAGAAGGGATTCAGGCCGTTGATGATCTCGCGCTCATATCGCGACTCCTCGACCGTGTCGAGAAACGCCTGCTCACGCGACGTGGGGACATACTTGTTCGACTGAATCATGGCGGGACGTTCCCTCAGGGAGAAATGGACAGGACAATCGGCTGGCCGATCCTGTAATGGAGTGTACACTCCCGGTAGCCCAGTGCAACAAACTGTTCATCCGGAGCCCGGCCTTTTGTCCATTCAGGATCTCATCGCCAATGTCGGCGATCGGCTGACCCCGACCGAGCGCCGAATCGCCGAAGCGGTCCTCGATGACCCCACCCTGCTCGCCTTCGGGACCGTATCGGACCTCGCGTCCCGGGTGGACACCAGTCGCCCGTCCATCGTCCGCTTCGCCACCAAGCTCGGCTTCGACGGCTATACGGACCTCCAGCGGTGGGTCCGGGACGGCGTGGCCGAGCAACTCACGACGCCCGGCCACCGCATCCGGCACGCCCGGGACCAGAGCGATCAGGTCCGGCTCGACATCGAACAGGCCCTGCATCGCACCCTCGGACAGGTCGACCCCGATCGCCTCCGCCGACTCGCCGCGCCACTGCTCGAGGCCCGACGCGTCTGGGTCCTCTCCGGCGAAACCTCCCGCGCCGGCGCCATCGTCCTCCACAGCGGCCTCTCGATGGTCCGCGACCAGGTCCGCCTCGTCGAAGAACACGATCTCGGGCGCGACCTCAGCAACGCGGCGAAGGGCGACGCCGCCGTCGTCTTCGACTTCGCCCGCTACCGACGCAACACCGTTCTCGCCGCGCGATCCCTCGTCGACGTCGGCGTCGACCTCGTCGCCATCACCGACGGACCGCTCTCGCCCCTCGCCAGCATGACCGACACCTGGTGCGAACTGCCCATCCCCGCCGTCGGACCGTTCGACAGTTCCCTGCCGTCGGTCGTCGTCGCCGAACTGCTCGTGCTCGACGTCGTCCGCCAACTCGGCCCCCGCGCCCGCCCCCGCATCGACCGCCTCGAACGACTCTGGTCGGAAACCCGGACCTTCTGGGACGGCGACTGAGAGGGAGGCGTTCTGCCCCCGCCGGTCAACGTCCCCGGGCCGCCGCCTCACCCTGCCTGATGAAACGCTCCAGGTAGCCGCTGTGCACCGTGATCGTGCGGCGTGACCGGCTCCAGCCCGCCCCGCCGTCGCCCTCGGCGAAGTGCACGGTGATCTGTGAGTGCCAGTCGATTCGTCCGAGCACGTCCCGCACTTCGGCCGCCAGTCCGTCCGTCAGATCCCCCAGCATCAACCCGTCATCGCAGACGAGCCGCGTTTCACCGGAGACCTCGCCCGGCGGCATCCACAACGGCTGGAGGACGCGACGCCACGAACGGTGGATCTCGGTCCCGTAGTCCCGCGCCCGCCGGATGTCCTCGTCCGACATCTCCGCGATCGCCGCCACGCCGGCGTACGCCTCCGCATCCGCCGCCACCGCGAGCGCGGCGATCTGGAACGCACGCCGCCCGTCGTGATTGTGCTCGCCGCTCCAGTCGTCGCGCGGCGTCTCCCGGGCCTCCAGCATCAACGATCTGACCCGCGCCTCCAGAACCGGCGCCGCGCGTTCCGGCAGATGCGTCGTGAGATACCAGGTCGCGAATGCGTCCGCCGCCGTCTCTTCGTTGCCGAGAACCGGAAGATCAAACTCACGGATCAGCGCGTGCGCCAACTCGTGCAGCACCACGTGAAGCGTTACGTTGCTCGCGAAATCCATCGCTTCCGGTCGTGCGTTCCCGGGTCGCGCGTCGCCCGGCTCACGACCATCCGCCGCGTCCGCGGGCCCCCGCCCGACGCCCGGCAACAGTGCGATTGCGAGAATCGGCAAGGTCAGCGTTCGGACCGCACGCAGTGTGATTCGCTTCATGCGACCGAGCGTACTGGCGCCGACCGCAGTTGCAAGCGCCGGTCGAGGGGCGATACTCGGGACCATGAAGACCGCCTCATATGTCGCATTCTGGCGCCTCGCCTTCGTTATCACGCTCGTCGGATGCGCCGCTTCCGATGAGGCGGACGATCCGACTTCCGCGACCGCGCCCGCCCGGGTATCCCCGTCCACGGCATCGTCGTGCCCGGTGCTCGATCACCGCGGCTGGACGGCGATGGTCGATCGAATGCCGAATCCGAACGGCCCGCGTCTCGTCGTGACCGGGCGCATCGACCTGCCGACGCCGGGCTATATCGCGACGTGGCGGGAAGGCCCAGCGGATCGCATGATGCCGCCCGCCCAGATCCTGGAACTCGTCCTGACGCCGCCCGACGGCGTGGTCGCGCAGGTGGTCACGACCATGGACGTCCGGTACGACGGACCGGCGCGGTTCCCGACGTATCGCGCCATTCGGGTGCGGTGCGGCGATGCGAGTCTCGCCGAGATCACCACCATCCAGACCGTGCACTGACCGGACAGACCACACGCCCGGTCCCGAATGCGACGGCGGGTCGAGTTGTTCCCGCACGCCGTCGAAAGATGTCCCGCCGCGCTGTACGCCGTTCGCTCGTGTGAACTCGTCGAGGACATGGACCATCGCGCGGTCTCGAGTTCGATGAGGTCCGTTCGAAACGGCCGGTGTGATCGCAGACGCGCAACACGTATCGATTGCAATACAAGCATCGGATTCGATGCATAAAGACCCCGCGCTCGCCCTGATTCTCCAGATTGTCCGCCTCGAAAGGTCAATCTGCCGAAAATCATGACCGGCCGTCTGAGATCGTCATGCAGAGGTCGTATGCAGGATGAAGAAGAAGGCGCGCTGCCGCGGGTGCAGCGGCTGTCGGTTCATCTTGACGAGGGGGAGAGTGGCGCGCACGCGTCAGAACGAGAGCCCTCGTGGACACACCTGATCCTGCCGGACCGCGTGACGCGGCCCACGACGCCGATGAAGCCCTCACGCCCCGCCTGCGATCGCTGCCCCGCTGGGCCGCCGTTGCGTTCGCGGTGCGATGTGTCGAACGCGTCGTCGATCTCATGACCGATGAACACCGCGGCACGATCCAGCGCGTGCTCGATACCGCCGCCACCGCCGCCGCGACCGCCGCCGATGAAGACTACCGAACCGATGTGCTCGACACAGCCGGGGCATGCGCGGCGGCGGCCGCCATTCTCGACCTGGCGCACCTCGAGCGACTCGAATGCATCGCAGCGGATCTGGCGGCCGACGCCGCCGCCCACGCCGCGATCGCCGCCGATGTCCTCGAACATTCCCGCGCGGTCGAGGCCGCGATCATCGCGGTCGGACGGGCGGACGCCGCCTACGGGGCCGCCGTCGAAGACGAATCGGCGACGCGTGCCTACGGCGTCTACCTGGATGCTGTGGTCGACGATCTCAAGCGACTTGAACAGGAATCGCGCGAAGGCGTCTGGAACAACAACACGCCCGTCTCCCAGGGGATCTTCGGGCCGCTGTGGCCCGAGACGCCCGATGCGTCCGATCCCTGATCGCGCGCAACCATATCGCACGCAAGACTGATCGCGCGCAACAACGCCCGGCCGTGACGCCGGGCGTCGCTCCCCGAGCAATCAGCTCGGGATCAGGCGGAGGCGGCGACGGGCGCGGCGGGTCGCCGCGCCGCATCGCCCCGCCTTGGGAGGGTCGGAATCAGCTCCAGTTCGCAAGGAGCGTCGCGAGGTCGGCGGGACCGACTTCCCGATCGCCGTCAAGGTCGGCTTCGCAGCCGGCGCACGGTCCCCACGCGGCAAGCATGATTGCGAGATCCGCCGCGTCGACATCACCGTCGCCGTCGAGATCACCGGGCGTCGGCGTCGGCGTGCTCACGGTTTCGATGGTGATGTTGTCCACCCGCAGATCGAAGTCGGTGAAGCCGAAGAAGAATCCCGGCTGCAGCGTCGTGAACACCACTTCGTCGGCGCCGGCAAGCACGCTCTCGAACGTACGGTCGGGCGGCAGAATCGGTTCGAACGTGTCAGGATCCTCGGCGCCATAGCCCGCCCAGCCCGCCGGAGGCGAGGCGGCGGCGGTGTCGTCGATCGTCACGGACCACGTCGTCCAGTCGCCCGCGCCGACCCAGTCAAAGAGATACCACACCGACACCCACGGGTAGCCGCCCGGCGGGTTGTCGTAATCACGAATCTCGACGAGCCACGGACGCGTGACCGAGGAGCCGAAGAACGAGATGTCCTCGACCTTCAGATCCATCGAGATCGTGACGCTCTCGTACTGGCTGAAATCCTGCGCGGTCGCCGGCGAGGTGTCGTTGCGGATGGTGATCCCGAAGTTGTTGAAGACCACGTGGAGGTGGCCGTCCGGGTTGCCGCCCGTCGCGTCAAAGAACGCGCCGGCCCCGGACCAGCCGTCCAGGCCGTCTTCAAAGTCGAACACCGTGGTGTTGACGCCGCCGGCGAACGCCGCGGCGGTCAGACCCAGGGCGCCGAGCCATCCCATCGTCGCATGCTTCGTTTTCGTCATGACTGTCTTCCGTTCCTGTGAGGGGGCAGAGGGGCGGCGTTCGCGTGGCGCTTCACGCGAGCCGTCGATCGAAGGTCGAATCGCGAGCTGGTGCGTCGGCCGCCGGCCCGTTTGGCCGCGCCGCCGAACCAACGCCGGTGCGAGCGGCGACGTCGCCGGGCCCGCGTTCGAGGCCTTCGCACATGACTCTACGGGGTTCCGGAAAACTGTCAAGGAAGTTTCATAGAAACTTCTGGGAAGGCGCTGGCGGGGGTGGGAAGGGGGGCCTAGACTGGGCGTCATGAGCCCGTCCCCCTCGCCGCCATCGTCGCCATCCTCGTCCCCATCCCCGCCCTCGTCACTCGGCCCAGCCGCGGTCGGGGCCGCGTCCGCAGCGTCCGCCGCCTCTGCCGCGGGGGGTGTTGACGGGACGGACGCGCCGGCGGACGGCGGTGCGTCGCTGGAAGCGCGGGTGGCGGAAGTCGGCCGCGGACTCGCCGAGACCCTCGGGGCGGTGATCCGGGCGCTGCCGGGCGGTCCGTCGGGTCCGCAGGCGCTGGCGTCCGATCTCGGTCTCGACAAAGTGCTGGCGAGCCGGGTGCTGAAGTGCGTCCGCGCCGGGGACCCGATGGCCACGGTGCACGCGGCGCCGGGGCCGGCCCCGATGCGCCGACTCGTCCGGGCGGCCGGCCGGCGGGGCGTGCACACGCCGCTCGTCGACGCCGCGCTCGACGCCGTCAACGCCTTCGACCACCTCATCCGGCGCGACATCGGCGACCGCTCCGCCCTGGACGCGATCATCGCCGCGTGGCTCCCGGAAGCGCGACGCGAGTTCGAACTCCGACGCAAGCAGTCGCTCTTTCGGGCGACGAGCCAGCTCAAGGGCGCGGCGGCGGACGTCACGCTCGCCACCGTCATCCTGCATCCCGCCGAAGACGGCGAGAAACTCGACGTCGTCTGGATCATGGGGCTGCTGGGTCTGCAGCGTCTGCGACCGGGCGTGGCGGTGCGGTGCACGTCGCGCCGGCTCGCCCCGGCGGAGGCCCCGCGTCAACCCCGGGCGCTCGACGGCGCGATCGGCGACACCTTTGATGCGTTTCGTCTTGACAGCTTCTGCGACGCGCCGCCCGCCCCCGTCGAACGGCGCACGGTCGGAGAGTCGATCCACTACCTGCTCGCCGGCGACGCGTTTGGTCCCGGCTCAGCGACTGACCTGCTCGTCGGCGAAGTCAACTTCGCGGAAATGCCGCGCTTCGTGCCGGCCGGGAGCGGTCGGCGCGGCTATGTCTTCGCCGAAATCTCGACGCCCGCGAAGCAACTTCTCTTCGATTGCTTCGTGCACGACGACGTCTATCCGCGTCGGGATCCGCAACTGCTGATCCATGACACGAGTTTCGAAGGCGTGGCGGATCTGAACGACCCGACCCGTGACGCGGATCGACTCGATCTGCTCGAATCGATTCAACTCCTGGGCCCCGGCGTCGGCGCCGCGCGTCACGCGGACGCACCGCATCACGTCCGCCTGCTGCGTCACGCGTTTGCGAGTCTGGGTTGGGATGAGCGGTCGTTTCGGGGCTACCGCTGTTCGATCGACTATCCGGTGTACGGGTCGCAGGTGTCGATGGCGTTCGAGCCGCCGTCGGGGTGAGCATCGGGCCGGACGCCGCCGCGTCGAGCCCGCTCCGTCAGGGGGTCATGCCCCAGGCGCTGAGCAGGATCGCGAGGTCCGCCGCTCCGATGACACCGTCGCCGTCGAAATCCGCGCTCGGCGGCGGACAGAGCGGCAGGATCTCCACCTTGGCGGAGGTCGCCACCTGGAGCTGACCGCTGCCGTCCCAGTCGAAGGCGAACAGCACGTCGCCCATCGGCCCGTCCGGATCCGGGTCCACGGTCACATCGACGCTGATCATCTCCGTCGCGCCGGGCGGGATCATGATCGGCCCCGGCGTTTCGTTCGAGAGGCTGAGCACGCCGTCGGCCGGCATCGTGGTCAGCGCGTAGTCGAAGAAGACGGGGTCCGGCCCGGGGTTGGCGACACTCCATTGCAGCGTGAACAGCTCTCCGGGGGGCGACTCGATGCGCAGCAGCTGAGGAGCAACCTCCAGATCGACCGTGGGCGTCGTGGCCTGGCCCTCACAGGAGAAGGTGAAGCCGTCGCTCAGGCGGGTCACGTTGGCGGTGAGGGTCGTCTGGTCGCCGCCCTCCGGCGGACACGCGGCGATCACCGGGATGAAGCACGTCTGTCCGGGCGGCGCGGCGGCGACGCCGGCGGGCGGAAAGAACACCGTCCCCGGTTCGCCGCCGGTCAGCACGTAGGCGTACGACTGCGGCGCGTTCGTGTTGTTGCGGATCCGCAGATCCATGACCGCGATGTTGAGCGTCAGGGGCCCCAACGGCACGCGTGCGCACAACAGGTCCCACGGCAGCGAGCAGGTGTCGTCGGGGGCGAATGGACCCCATTGGGACAGGAGTCCGGCGAGATCCGACGCGCCGACGACGCCGTCGCCGTCGAGGTCGGGCGTCTTGTCCGGACATGGCGGGTCGGGGGGGATGACGCGGGCGCCGCCGGACGCCGCGACCTCGGGAAGACGATCGCCGTCGGTGTCGTATTCGAGCAGCAGGTCGCCGAAGCTGGGGCACGATTCGCCGGGGTCGTTCACGACGGCGGCGATGGACAGGAGATCGCTCTCGCCGGGATTGAGCCGTCCGGGGGGCGTGATGGTCACCATGTCGAAGGCGCCCTCGGGCATCTGCATGACCGCCGGAGCGTCGAAGGTGGCGGGCAGGTCACCGGTGTTCGTGACCGTCCAGAGAAACTCGACGTCATCGCCCGGCGCGGCGTCGATCGCCGGATTGGGCGTCAGCGTCCACTCGGTTGCGTCGGACTGCGCGGTCCCGATCGCAAGACACGAGAACGTCTCGACCGACGGCAAGACCTTGACGACCTCCACGTTCAACGTGACGGGACCGTCGCCCGGACAGAGAAGCCCCATCGGCAGGATGCCGCAGCCGCCCGGCGGCAGGCCGAAGGCGCCCGACGGCGGCACGACCACGCCGCTGTCCGACGAGGCGGTGAAGGTGAACAGCGCCGTCTCCGGCTTGCAGTTGCAGACCGTGAGCAGGAACCCCATGACATCGGGGTTGCCCGCCCCCAGCCCGAGATCGATCTCGACGCACTGGAACTCCCAGGGGACGAGGCTGCATCGATTCGGACCGGGCTCGCCTCCGTGCGCGACCGACGCCGCGCCCAGAACGGTTGAGAAGACGATCATCGCGCGCATGGTATGTTCCACCATCCCAAAAACCTCCCAGCCCCGGGGGGGTACAGATCAGATGATTACAGTGTGACGCGCCGACAACGCCGGGCTACGGGGATTTCGACCCTCTGTTCGGCGGGCCCGTCGGCCACAACGTCGCAGGGGAACGGACGTCTGGCGTTCTCACGATGACGGAAGACGCCAGTCCAGTTGACGGTCTCGGTGGTGCGCCTCAACTGCGACGTGGCGAACCGCGAGATGCGGCGTCGCATGCACACAAGTCCGGCCATCCGAAGGCGAAGAGTCCGGCACTCTGAGCGGGCGCGAAGGGGTTTTCCCGAGCGCGATTCGGGCCGGGCTGGGCGTCTCGCCTCAGCGGACCGCGGTCGCTGCCTGCTCCGAAAGCCACCGGCGGGCCTCGGCGAGGACGGGGTCGGCGGAGTCGTCGGCGAGATCGGCGGCCAGGCGAGGGCCGCCTTCGACGACGACATCGGGGGCGATGGGTCCGCCGTATGTCCGCCCCGTCCGATCGGCGTACACCGCCGTGGTCAGGAACACCATCGCACCGTCGCCCAGCCAGATCGGCTGGGTGGCGGTCGAGGCGCCGCCGGTCGGAACCCCGAAGAACCGCGTGTTCGGCCGGCCGCGCAACGCCGTGACGATCGCTTCGCCCGAACTCAGGCAATACTTGCCGGTGAGGACAGCGACGGGCGCGCCGGGATTCTCCAACCGGTGCGGCGTGGCGACCTGCGCGTTCCTGACGCCGGGCGTCCCAGCGCCGCCCCAGGCGTACAACCAGGGCGCCGTGCTCCGGCCGGCCACGAACGCGCCAATCTCGCCGTCGCCGACCAGGGGTCCGAGTCCCGCAAGCATGGGCCACATGTTGCCGCCCGAGTTGAAGCGCAGATCAACGACCCACCCGGTCACGCCCGATGCATCGAGTTCGCGGACGGCCTCGTGAATCCGATCTGCGAAGGCGTTCGCGGCGGCGGGATCCCAACTCGACTCCCCGCCGAAGCTGGGGATCAGGACGTATCCGACATCGCCGTCGAGTCGGCGAGCGGTCAGGTCCTCCGACGTGCTGGCGATCACCCACGCTTCGCCCCAATCCGCCTCGGCCGTGTCGTCGCCGGCCGTCGGCGGCGGGGCCGGGACGTACAAGTACGAATGTCCGTCGTCGAGCAGGCGGATGGCGAGTCGAATCGCGTCGTGCGTCTCGGCCGGCGATTGTGCGCCGTCCGCTGCTTCGAACACCTGCGTCCTGACATCGGACCAGTCGATCTCGGTCCGGCGGATCGACAATCGTTCCATTTCGGTCAGGCAACGATCGAGGTAGGCGGCGGCCTCGTCGTCGAGTTCTGGTCCTGCGAGCGTCGTGTGACACAAGAGGCCGGCGAACGTGACCGAGGTCAGCGCAAGGCTGATTCGCTTGTACATGGGTCGCACTCCATCTACAGTCCACCATGAGCGAGGGCTCGCGCCAAGGCCGCACCGCCGATTCTGCCGCTCGTCGACTCGAGAACGTGTCGACGCGGTTTTCCCCGGACACGCGGCTCAGGTCGTCCCTGACGCGTGCACCACGGTGATCATGTCCATTCGTCGTGCTGGTGATCCTTCATGAGCGATCTTCCGCCGATCAAGCCCACCCTCCACACCGAACGCCTCCGCCTCCGTCCCGTACGCGAGTCCGATGCGGCGTTGCTGGCCGATCTGGATCGTCCCGAGCCCGTCCGCCGGTACGTCCTGCAACCGTTCGTGCCGACGCCCGAACACTTCCTCGAGAAAGTGATCCCCCGCTGGCGCGAACTCGACCGGAATGACCATCGCACCGGGTTCTGGATGGCGGAGGACGCGGCGGCGCCGGAGGGTGAGGGGTTCATCGGCTGGTTCCACCTGCGTCCGCCGCTCGACGACACGCCGAGCCGGCCGGGCGATCTGGAACTCGGCTACCGCATCCGCCTTGACGCGTGGGGGCGCGGGTACGCGACGGAAGGGTCGCGTCGATTGCTGGCCCACGGGTTCGAGACGATCGAAGCGCCGCGCGTCATCGCCGGCGCGCTCGCCGAAAACGCGGCGTCGATTCGGGTGATGACGAAGCTCGGCCTGACCCACGACAGCGACTGCGTCTTCGGCGGGGTTCCGTCCGTCGTCTATGCGATCGCACGCGAAACGTGGCGGTCGGGGGGTGACGGCGATGACTGATCCGCCGCCCATCCTCGGACCCGCCGAAATCGTGCTCAGCGTCCGCGACCTGCCCGCGATGCGCGAGTTCTATCGCGACGTTCTGGGCTTCCCGGTCTTCGGGGAGGCGTCGCATACAACGGGCGCGGCGCCCGATCCGGACGGCGCGCCGACGATCTGCTTCCTCACGATCACCTCGTCGGACACGCCGCTCGGACGGAGCGGACGTCACCCGTGTCTGCTCGTTCTCATTGATTACGAACGACACGTGTTTGCGAAGTCACGGTTCGCGGGCCACGACGTGACGCGATCCACGCTCAATCATCTCGCATTCGAGATCCCGATCGACGCGTTTGAGACGCACGCCGCGCGTTTGCGCGGGCTGGGTCTTGACGTCGCCTTCAGCGTGTTTCCCGCCATGTCGGCGCGGGCGATGTTCTTCAGCGACCCTGAAGGCAACCGTCTGGAACTGATCGCGCACGACCCGGACCTGCCGCCGGCGTCCTGACGGGGCGTCATTCGCGTCGGCCGCGCGGGCGGTCAAAAAGACGACCCCCGTCCGTCAGGACGAGGGTCGTGAGTCGGGCGACGCACGAGGCGTCGCGGAGGTGATCACGCGATCGGATCGCGTGTCAGGGACGCGAGACCATCACGGGCAGTCGCCCCACGCGGCGAGCAGGGCCGCGAGGTCCGCCGCGCCGACCATGCCGTCGTCGTTGAAGTCCGCCGGGTTGCCCGGGTTCGGACCCCACGCGGCGAGCAGGATGGCGAGATCGCCGGGTCCGACGGCGCCGCTGCCGTCGAGGTCGGCCGGACACGGCGCGCCTTCGACGGGCGTGCCGAGCACTTCGAAGGAGGCGTTGTAGACGTCGTTCGGATCAAGTCCGTCCGCCTGCACGACGAGCGGCGTCGTGTACATCAGGAACCCGGGGGCCGGGAACATCTCCGAGCGCCACATGAACGGATCGCCCGCACCGTCGAGCACATTGATGCCGAAGTCGGGGTTGGAGAACCACGCCCAGTTGGCGGCTTCCCCGGTCGTGTTGGCGCCGTAGACGGTCAGCCAGTAGTCGCCCGGCGGCAGATCGAAGTCGACCGACATCGGGTAGCGCCACAGGTTGCCGGCCGTGCCGTCGAGATCTTCGACCGGGAGCGGCAGCGGGACGGACCCGCTGACGATCTGGTCGCCGTCGATGGGCTGATCCGTTCCCGTCCGCGACCACACGATGTAGTCGAGGGTCTCATTCACATTGCCCGCGGGTTCGAAACCGTTGGGGTTGAGCTGGCAGATGTTCCACGCGCTGGCGCCGTCAGGGAGCGGCGGGAGCGTGAACGCCTGGGCCGTCCAGCGTTCCGGCTGGGCTGCGTTGGGGCTGCCCGACGACCAGCCGAGGTTGGTCAGCGTGCCGTTGAATACGAGCGCGCGGTTGGGACCGGTGTCCCAGAGGATCTGCTTGAAGTCGAAGCTGATGACGCCGGTTCCGCTTTCGCCGCCGAAGCCGCCGAGACGGATCAGGTAGAAGGTGTTCGCGCTGACGTCGAGGCTCAGTTCGGACGCGGTGTCCTCCGTCGCGCAGTCTTCATTGCAGGCGAGGAACGCGTTGATGAGCTGGGAGCACTCGAGATCGCCGTCGCCGGCGTCGTAGGCGGCGATCTTCGTATCGAAGTCCGCCGCGCCGCAGACGGAGGCGGTCAGCCGGCCGTCGCCCGGGGCCTGGATGAGGTACCAGACGTCGTTGTGCACCTGCACGTCGCCGCCGGTCGAGCCGCATTCCGCTTCGGGTCCGTCGGTCGCGGCGTTCGTGGTGTCGAACATGACCGTGTCGCCGGGCATGACCAGCATGGGGTCGGTGCAGCAGTCGTTGGCCGGCGCTCCGGCCCCGCTGTTGCATTCGTAGACGAAGATGCCGCACAGCGCGACCGCCGCCTCGACGCAGGTCTCGTCCCATTCGGTGTTGCAGCAGAACGGGTCGAAGTCGCACACGAGCGTGCAGCAGACGGGATCGTCACAGCCGGGCGTTCCGTTCGCCTGGTCGCAGCCGCCCGCCGCGCCGATGCAATCGGGGTCCAGCTCGATGCACTCCGAGTTCGGTTCGCCGGCCTGGATGCACTCAACGGAGACGAGGTAGTCGTTCTGTCCGCCGGTGCAGGGGAAGCCCTCGAAGATGGCGGAGCCGTCGGGATTGCCGACCGAGACGAACACGGTGTAGTTGCCCGGCGCGGGCAGGCACGCAGTGGCGACGTCGCCGCCGGCGCACCCGGGACCCGAGAAGCCGGTGGTGATGATCGTCGAGTCGCAGTCGTCGATGCCGCCGATGATGAACAGCACGCCGGGGAACTCCGACGACAGCGTCGCGCGGATCGTCGCCTGTCCGTCGCCGTCCGGATCCGGCAGCGCCACGCGATACCAGTCCGTGTCGCGCGAACCTTCGTCCGCCCACGCCGTGCCGTTGATCGTGTCGCCGCACGCGACGTCCTGGAACGACGGCGGCGCGGCGTTGCATCCGCCGTTCAGATCCTCGCCGCACAGCTCCACTTCAGAGACGTCGCCCGCGCCGCAATCCTGGGCGGACGCCGCGCCGACCAGCAGGCCGATCGCCGCGCACGCACCAATCGCGCACGTACAGTTTCGAGAGTCGATCTTCATACTGCCTCCACTGGGTCAGGTGACCTGCGGAGCGTCGGCCAGCCCTGCGTCAGATGCGGAGAGCCCCCACATGAGTCCCCGCCGCCGCCGTCCGATCCGAACCGCAGCGTCACTTCCTTCGGCCGATAATCTACCCCGCCCCGACCGCGGACACCCAGCAAAATCCGATTTCACGTGAATCGCCTCATCGTCGTCCGGGGCCCCGGGGTCTCCGTCAGGCGATCGGCCGGTCCCTCACCGGCAGCACCATCGATATGTCCTCGAGCGACCATTCGTCCACGCGGAACAGGTCGGGCGTGCGTCCGGTCTCGGAGAAGCCCAGCCGCTGATACATCCGGTGCGCAACATCGTTCCCGGCGAACACGCCGAGGTCGAGCCAGTCGAGTCCCGGTTCGGCCCGGGCCCAGGTGATGACCGCCTCCATCAGGGCGAGGCCGCGCCCGTTCCCCCGGTGCGCCCGCTCCACCCCCAGTCCGACCCGCGCGCGATGACGCATGGCGGCGAGCGTCGATCCGTCGAGCGTCGCCCCGCCGACGCACGAGCCGTCCGCCCGCAGAACGCCCCACGCCCGGCCCCAGCCCGGCTCGCCCACCGGCGTCGACCACCGCTTCTCGAACTTCTCCCGCCGCTCCTTCGGCTCGAACGGATCGTCGCGCGGGTACGGACCGTGCGGCAGATCGCCGTCGCGCCCGGACTCGAGATGCGTCCGACCCAGATGGAGGATGTAGACATCGAGATCCGACGCGTTGAGCATCCGAATGGTCGACTGATCCGTCATCGTCCGTCCCTCCGCCTGCCGCGACTGGTCACGTCTCATCGATCAGTTCGCGCACCACCTCGATCGGGTGCCGCAACGCCCGCCCGTCAAAGCGATTCACTTGCGCGCGACACGAGTACCCCGTCGTCACCGTCTCGCCCTCGAACGGCTCGGCGAGGCGAACCGCCCAGCTCCGATCGTAGATCCCGCGTGACTGCGCGGCGTGCTCCGCCTCGTGCCCGTACGCCCCGCACATGCCGCAGCAGCCCGCCGACACGATCTCGCAGGTCGCGCCCAGTGCTTCAAACACCCGGGTCCACTCCCGCATCGACGCCGGGGCGACCGACCGCTCCGTGCAGTGACCAAGCAAACGCACATCCCGCCCGCTCGACGCCGGCCGTCGATCGCCGACCACCTCCCCCAGCCACTCCTGCAGCATCCGCACCGGCGGGACCGAGGTCCCCGCGCCCACCGCCTTCACATACTCGTCGCGATACGTCAACGTCACCGCGGGATCAACACCGATCAGCGTCGCACCGGTCGCGGCGTACCGTTCGAGCGTGCGCGAGTTGCGTTTCGCGACCGCGGCGAACTTCCGCGTGAAGCCTTTCACGTGCAGCGCCTTGCCGTTCGGAAAATACGGGGCCACCGCGGCCCTGAATCCGAGGTCGCGAATCACGTCCAGCGTCGCCACAATGGTTTCCGGCGTGTAGAACGTGGTGAACGCATCCTGCAGCACCACCACCGTGCGTTCGTTCAGGGAATCGACATCGAACCGACGCGCGGGGTCGCGACGCAGGCGTTGCTTCAGCGTCGGCGTCGCGAGCGGGGGAGCGTCGACGAGTCCGATCGAGCGCAGCAATCGCCGGGCCGGTCCCAGCTGCGTCAGCGTGTTCGACACGCGGGGCGCGATCGCCGTCCGCGGGAGCATGGACTCCAGTCCGCCGACGAGGCGGTCCCGAAGCCGTCGCGGATAGCGATCGTGGTACGCCTGCAGGAATTCGGCCCGGAAGTCCGGCACGTCGACCTTGACCGGGCATTGTCCGGCGCACGCCTTGCACGCCAGGCACCCGTGCATGGCGTCGTACACTTCGTGCGAGAAGTCGTCGCCGCCGCGCCATTGATTGATCCGTCGAGCGATGAAGTTGGTGCGTCCCGGCGTATCCGGTCGCCAGTCGGCCCCGGCGAGGGACAGTCGGCGCAGCCATTCGCGCATGAGGCTGGCGCGGCCCTTCGGCGTGTGGATGCGGTCGCGGGTCTCCTTCCACGACGGGCACATGATGTCGTGTCGGTTATCGCTGTGGCAGTGGGCGTTGCCGTTGCAGCGGACGGCGTCGTCGAAGCGATCGAGCAGGGGGGCGTCGATCTCGCGGTCGAAGACGCCGCGCGTGGTGGACTCGATCGTGAGCAGCGTCTGTTCGCTTTCGAGGGGGGCGGCGATCTTGCCCGGATTGAGTTGTCCGCGCGGGTCGGCGGCGCCCTTGATCGCCCGCATCGCGCGATACAGCGTGGGTCCGAAGAACATCTCGTTGAATTCGCCGCGCACGCCCTTGCCGTGTTCGCCCCACAGCACGCCGCCGTACCGTCGGACGAGATCGGCGGATGCGTCGCTGATCGTGCGGATGAGGGCGACGTCCTCGTCGTTCTTGAGATCGAGCGCCGGGCGGACATGCAGGACGCCGACGTCGACATGGCCGAACATGCCGTAGCGGAGGTCATGGGCGTCGAGCAGGGCGCGAAACTCACGGACGAAGTCGCGGAGCTTCTCCGGCGGGATCGCGGCGTCTTCCACGAACGCCTGCGGCTTGCGCGGGCCGGGCAGATTGCCGAGCAGTCCGACCGAGCGTTTGCGCAACGCCCAGAACGCGGCGGCTTCGGTCTCATCGGCCAGCGCCGCCGCGCCGATCGGCGCCCCCGGCTCGCCTCGCGCCGCCTCGACGGTCGCCACCAGCCCCGCGGCCTGTCCTTCGACCGCCGCCGCGTCGTCGCCCGCGTACTCGACGAGGTTGATCGCGGCGGCGGCGCCCGCGCCGTTCTCGAGACGGGGCGCCACGGGCAGGTACGACTCGTCCGTCTTCACGAGATCGAGAAGCTTGTCGTCCATCGTCTCGACCGCCGCCGGTTCGGTCGGCGCAATCGCCTTCGCCGACCCCAGCGCATCATCGAACGATGCATACTTCAGCACCACGACCTTCGTGTGCTTCGGAATCGGCGTCAGCCGGACCAGCGCCTCCGTCGTGAACCCGAGCGTGCCCTCCGAGCCCGCCAGCAGGTAGTTCAGATTGAACCGCCCGTCCGGATTGTCGCGCACCATCTTCAGGTTGTAGCCCGACATGTAGCGGGTCAGATCCGGGAAGACGCGATCGATCTCGTCGACGTGTTCGGCCGTCGCCGACGCAACGGTCCGGTAGAGCCGACCCACGGCATCCTCCCGCCCGCAGATCCGTTCGAGTTCATCGGCGTCGAGTGCGCGGCTCACGCAGACGTCGCCGCCGACGAGCACGACCGTCAACTCGATCAGATGCCCGCTCGTCTTGCCGTAGATCCGGGATCCCTTCCCCGCCGCGTCGGTCGCGATCATCCCGCCGATCGTCGCCCGATTGCTCGTCGACACCGTCGGCGCGAACATCAGTCCGTGCGGACCCGCCGCGTCGTTCAACTGGTCCAGCGTCACGCCCGGCTGCACCCGCGCCCGTCGCCCGGAGGCGTCGAGGTCGAGAACACGATTCAGATGCCGCGACGTGTCGACCATGATCCCCGTCGTCAGCGACTGTCCGTTCGTTCCCGTCCCTCCGCCCCGCGGCGCGACGGTGATCGACGCGAACTCGTCGTCCGCCAACGGGGCCAGGAGCCGGACGACATCGTCATGACCGCGCGGGGTCGCGACCGCCTCCGGCGTGAACTGGTACACGCTGTTGTCCGTGCTTACCGCGACCCGCGCGGCGTAGGCCCCGGTGATCTCGCCTTCGTACCCCGATGACCGCACCCGCTCCACGTATCGCGCCAGTTCGGGCCGCAGCGATCGTTCGACATCCAGGCGGGGGATCATGCCGGAGATCATAGCGCGTTTTCGATGCGACGACCGATCAGTCCGTCGCGAGCGCGTCGATTCGCGCGGCGAGTTCGTCAAGACGCAGATCCGCGCAGCCGCCCGGCGACACCCGGGCGGCGCGGCTTTCGTCGGCGGACCGGCCGGCGGGACCCGCGCCGGACGCGAGCTCCGCCGCCACCTGTCGGTACGCCTCCCGGAACGGCAATCCGTCGACCGCGAGTTCGACGGCGCGATCCGTCGCGGCCATACCGGGATCGATCGCCGCCCGCATGCGTTCGAGGTCGAACGTCGTGCCGCGCAGGATGTCGGGCAGCAGCGTCAGCGTCTGACGGGTCGCAGCGACGCCGTCGACGAGCGCCCGCTTGGTGAGCTGCAGGTCGCGGTGGTATCCGCTCGGCAGGCCGAGGATCTGCTGGACTTCCGTCAGTCGACCCGCCACCGTCGCACACGACGCCCGCATGACTTCCGCCACGTCGGGGTTGCGCTTGTTCGGCATGATCGACGACCCGGTCAGCATGTGCTCCGGCATGCGGACGAAGCCGAACTCCGCGGTGCTGAAGAGCGAGAGATCCCACGCGAGTCGACGCGCATCCTGCAACGCCTGCCAGAGGACGCTCAGCACCTGGACCTCGTGCTTGCCGCGACTCGCCTGGGCGGCCATCGGGTTGATCTGCAGGCGGCTGAACCCCAGTTCCGACGCGACCCCCTCTCGGTCGAGCGGGAGATTCACGCCGTATCCCGCCGCGGTTCCGAGGGGCGACGAATCAAGCCACCGCGTCGTCAGCCGCGCAAGGTCCGCCGACTCCGCGAACGACTCCGCGAAAGACGCCATCCACAGTCCGACGCTCGACGGCGTCGCCCGCTGCAGGTGCGTGTACCCCGGCATCGGGTCGTGCTCGTGGGTCCGCGCCCGCTCGAGGGCGGCCCGCGCGCTCTCGATGAGCGTCGCCTGCACGCCTTGCAGGGCGTCGATCATGTACAGACGCGTGGCCACGAGCACCTGGTCGTTCCGACTGCGTCCGAGATGCACCCGTGCTCCGGCGGCGCCCAGCCGATCGGTCAGGAACGACTCGATGGCCGAATGACCGTCCTCGAATCGCTCGTCGAGGACGAACTCGCCGGCCGCGAACAACCGGCCGAGGTCATCGAGCGCGCCCACGATTGCATCAACCTCGTCCGCCGTCAGCCAGCCGCGCCGACCCAGTCCGCGAGCGTGGGCGGCGGTGGCGCGAAGGTCGAATGGAAACAGCTCGCGATCGAGCAGCACGTCCGTCCCGGCCAGAAACGTCATGACCGCCGGGTCGGTTTCGACGCCCGATTTGTTCCACAGCAGACTGCTCATGGCAGGACTCCGACGGCGGGATCGAGGCCGAATGCGGCGTTGAGATTCTGCACCGCCTGCGTCGACGCGCCCTTGAGAAGATTGTCCAGCGTCGCGACCGCGGCCACGTCCCGTCCCTGCGGTCCGCCGATCGTGACCCCGCCGATACAGGCGCCCGGATCGTTCGCCGCGTCCTGCACCCGCGGCGTCTCCGTTCCGACGACCGTCACCAGCGGCGCAGTTGCGTACATCGCTTCGTACCAACCGACGATCGTCTCCGCGGGCGTCGGCTCGCGGAGCGTCGCCTGGATCGTGACGGTCAGCCCGCGAAAGAACGGCGCGACGTGCGGCGAGAACCGCACGGGCCGGCGCAGATGACGCGTCACCTCCCGCTCGTGATTGTGATCGACGAGTCGGTAGGGGGTCACGCCGTCGGCGAGCTGGTCGGGATCGTTGCGCGGCGACGGCGTGGTCCCCGCGCCGGAATACCCGGACACGCCGAACGCATGGGGCGGGCGGGCCGGGTCGAGATGAGGGAGCAGCGCGAACAGCGCCAGCTGAATCGCGGTCGCGTAACAGCCGGGGTTGGCGATGCGTTTCGCGCCGAGAAGATCGTGGAGATGATGCTCCGGCAGGCCGTACGCCCACGCGACGTCGAAGCGGTGGTCGGCGGAGAGATCGACGATGACGGTCTCGGGGGCGATCCGGTCGACGGCGTCGACGTAGGGATCGCTCGCGCCGTCCGGCGCGGCGAGCACGAGGGCGTCCGCCTCCCGACGTGCGACGCCCTCGGGATCAGCGCTGACGTACGTCTGCTCCGACGCGCCGTTGTCGCCGCCGCCGACCACGACCGGCTCCCCCGCCCGCGCCCGCGACGCCGCGAACGCCAGCGTGAAGTTCGGATGCGCGTCGATGATGCGGAGCAGTTCCGCGCCGGCGTAGCCCCGCGCGCCGACGACGCCGATGGCGAAGGTTCGGGATGGGCTCGTTTCAGGCGCCAACGGTCACCTCCACCGACGGATGCGACGTGAAGGCCGGGGGGCGATCCAGCGCCTGCGCGATGCACGTTTCGATGTCGTCGCGCGTCTTCAGCCCGCGCCAGAAGACGAGCCATCCGTCGGCCCGGTGCATGCCGTCGGCGTGTTGCATGTACCACGCGTTGATGCGGTTGTCTTCTCGCGAACGCCAGTAGAGCCGTGGGTGTCGCGCTTCGATCCGCGCCCAGAGCGAAGCGCCGAGGCCGGCCCCCTGCGCTTCGGCGGTGACCGCGAACTTGTCGAGATATGGGGCGGGTTCGTCGGTGGTGATGACGGCGAGGGCGGCGCCTTTGGCGACCAGGAACTCGGCCCCCCTCACCGTATCGAAGTAGTCATCGCGCAGCGTCCGTCGGAACGCGCTCTCGATGAGGGTGCGGAGCTGGTCGAGATCGAGTCCGTCGGCGCTGTCGTGAACCAGGATCGGCGCGCCGCGACGGACCAGCGTCCCGCCGCCCTGGTGCGTGAACAGCTCCTTCGCGAGCTGGGCGGGGCGGGTGATCGAGATCGACGCCTGGGGGGGGAGCCCGTCGAGCAGTTCGCCGATCTCCGTCAGCTTGCGGGCCATCCCGCCGCTCACCGCTCCGGTCTCGACGAGTCGATCCGCGTCCTCGGTCAGGTTGACGGCGGAGATGATGGCGCCGTGGGCGTCGAGGATCCCGCCGGTTTCGGTGAGGAAGATGATCTTTTCGGGACGCAGGGTCTCCGCGAGGGCGCGGGCCGCGGTGTCCGCGTTCACGTTGAGCAGTTGCCCGTCGCGGGTCGCGCCCATCGGCGACAGCACCGGAATGTACCCCGCCGCGAGGGCGTCGCGAATCGGCGCCATGTCCACCCGGGAGATCCGCCCGACGAGACCGAGACGCTCCGGATCGTCCGGCTCCACTTCGAGCACGCCGGAGGGGAGCAGCCGCGCCCGCACGCCATGGGCGTCGATCGCCTCGGTCAGGCGCCCGCCTTCGCGCAGGAACATCCGGTGGGCGGCGGCCAGCACTTCCGGCGTCGTCACCCGCAGGCCGTCGACGAAGTCGCACGTCACGCCCTGCGCTTCGAGTTCCCGCGACAGCTGCGGCCCGGCCCCGTGCACGACCACCGGCGACATGCCGAGGTGCCGCAGGAACGCGAGCGACGACGCCAGCTCCTCGAGGTTGTTCTCGATCAACGCGCCGCCGACCTTCACCACCGTCGACCGCAGATCCCCCGCGTCCGTGTACGCCCGGAGATAACGGGCGACTTCCCGCTTGCCGCCGAGGTTGTGGAGCAGGTTGAGAATGATCTCACGCATCATGACCGGGACTCCGTCGCAAGGGCGGATGGCGAGACGTCGGCGCCGCGCTCGATCATGCGACCATACCACGCGGCGACCGCTTCGAGGTCCGCGACGGAGACGAACTCCTCCGCCGCGTGCGCTTGCGCAATGTCGCCGGGACCGAACACCATCGCCCCGATTCCCGCGTCGGCGAAGAGGGCGGCTTCGGTCCAGAAATCGACGTCGGGACCGGGCGGGACGCCGAACGACGACGCCCATCGCGCCGCGGCGTCGTGTCGGGCCAGACCGGGGGCCTCGAAGCGCGAGGTCAGGGTCGTCCGGGCGTCGGTCAGAGACGCGAGGGCGCGGCCCGCGGACGCCGCGTCGATGGCGCCGGGCGGACGCACGCCGTAGACGATTCGCGCCGACGGCGCCGCGATGTTCGCCTTCACTCCGCCCTCGACCACGCCGAGGTTCAGCCGCAGGTCGTCCGGCGCGGCGGCGTCGATCGCCCGCCCGCCCCAAAGCACCGCATGGTGAACGGCGCTGTCCGCCGCGGCGTCCGGACGCGACGTGTGGGCGGCCGTTCCCTCGAACGCCAGTTCGAACGTGGCGAGACCACGGTGGCTGAGCACCGCGCGTCCGTTTGTCGGTTCGGCGACGACGGCGAGGTCGTAGCGGTCGCGTTGCGCCGACGCGAACGTACGCACGCACCGACTTCCGCCCGCCTCCTCGTCGGTGGAGAAGAGGATCTCGCACGGCGCGTCGGTCTGCGTCGCCGCCACGAGAAGACACGCGGCGGCCCCCTTGATGTCGCACGCCCCGAGCCCGCGGGCGCGGCCGTCGGCGACGTGCAGCGTCCACGGATCGCTCGTCCAGCCCGGCCCGGCGGGGACGGTGTCGAGATGACAGTTGAACAGCAGCCGCGCACCGCCGCCTCGCACGCCATGAACATTGACGCAGCCGTCCCCGAGGTCGTCGATCGCCACGTCGAAGTGCGCGGCTCGCAGCGCGTCGGCGACGCACGCGACGATCGCATGGTCGGCATGCATCGCCCGGGGCGGGTTGGAGGTGTCGATCGCGACGAGGGCGGCGAGATGCGTCAGGAGGTCGTCAGACACGATTCGCTCCGGGCGGCGGGGGCGGTCCGTCCGGCGTGCGCGGCGGCGCCGAGCGTCATGGACTGACCGAAGATGGTGATGAAGCCGACCGCGTCCGCGGCCGACCAGTCGGCGTGCTGTGCGTACGTCGCGCCGGCCCGCACGAGCTTGTGGGGCGTGTCGAGCGCGACCGCCGCGCATGACCCGCCGACCGCCTCGATCGTGACGTCGCCGGACACGTTCGCCTGGGTCGCGCGGATGAAGGTCTCGAGATCGGCCCGCAGGGGCTCGAAGTACTGCGCGGCGAAGACGAGATCGGTCCAGCGTCGGGCGGCGAGCGGCTTGAATTCGTTCTGCGCGCTGGTGAGCACCGTCTCCTCGAGGGCCTTGTGGGCGACGAGCAGTCCTTCGAGCCCCGGACACTCGAACGCGATTCGTCCCTTCAGGCCGACGATCGTGTCGCCGCAGTAAAGGTTGCGCCCCACGCCGTGCGCGCCGAGGGCGGCGTTGAGCGTGCGCAGCATGGTCGGTCCGTCGAGCGTCTCGCCGTTCAGGGCCGCCGGGGCGCCGCCGTCGAACGTGATGGTGAACTGCTCCGGCCGGGCGGGACGATCGCCGGGGGCGGCGGTCCACTTCCACGCGTCAGAGGCGGGAGCCTTGAAGTCGTCGATCTCGCCGCCGGAGATCGTGACGCCGAGCAGGTTCTCGTTGATCGTGTAGCGTTTGACGTCGGCGGGCACGGAGAAGCCGCGTTGCTGCAGGACGTCGATTTCGAATGCACGCGGCGTGTCGGTGCGTCCCTGGATCTCCCGAATGGGGGCGAGGATCGGGAGGTCGGTGAGCGCCCGGATCGAGAGATCGAGCCGGACCTGGTCGTTGCCCATGGCCGTGCAGCCGTGAGCGATCGCATCGGCCCCGAGTTCCTGCGCGACGCGGACGCTCTCCGCCGCGATGAGGTACCGGTCGGAACAGAGCAGCGGATACCGGTCACGGTACATCGCGCCGCCCATGACCATGGGGACGACGATGGTGCGCCAGAGGTCGTCGGCGACGTCGACGGTGAGGTGACGCGTCGCGCCGAGTTCGAGGGCGCGGGCCTCGATCGCCTCCGCCGCGGCGTCGCCGGCGCGGGCGGTGTCGGCGAAGACGGTGACGACGTCGTAGCCCTGGTCGATCAGGTGGAGAACGCAGTAACTGGTGTCGAGGCCGCCGGAAAAGGCGAGCACGACGAGGGGGCGGGTCGCCATCGGGCGGCTCCTCATCTGACAGGAGAAGGAAAGGGGAAGACGGCGTCAGCAGGGGGCGGGGGCCCCGACCAGGGCGGACATCAGCGCCTTCTGAACGTGCAGGCGGTTCTCCGCCTCGTCGATGATCATCGAATTCGGACTGTCCATCACGGCGTCGGTCGCTTTCATGTTGCGGCGGGCGGGCAGGCAGTGACTGAAGACGGCGTTGTTCGTCCGGGCCATCTTCGCCTCATCCACGATGAAGTGGCGGTTGGCGTCGCGAATCGGCTTCTCTTCGTCCCAGCGTCCGAAGAAGGGCAACGCGCCCCAGCTCTTGGCGTAGACGATGTCGGCGCCGTCGTAGACACTGTCGATGTCGTGCGACATGGTGAAGGACCCGCCAGCGTCCGCCGCGTTCTGAGACGCGAGCGTCATGTAGCGCTCGTCCAGCGCGTACCGCTCGTCCGGACAAAGCAGAGTGACGTCCATGCCGAACCGCGTTGCGATGAGCGCGGCGGAGTTGGCGACGGCGGTGTTGAGCGGCCGCGGGTGATACGTCCAGGTCAGGACGTACTTGCGTCCGGCGAGATTCTCCCCCAGCCGTTCACGCAGGGCGAGCACGTGGGCGAGCTCCTGGCACGGATGCGTAATGGTCTCCATGTTGATCACGGGGACCTCGGCGTGCTTCGCGAAGGCGCGGATGACGATGTCCTCGCGATCGACCGACCAGTCCTGGAACTTCGGGAAACAGCGCACCGCGATGAGGTCGCAGTAGCGGGACAGCACCCGCGCGGCTTCGCGCACGTGCTCTTCGGCCGTGCCGTCCATGACCTCGCCGTCGCCGAACGCCATCTCCCATGCCCCGCCGCCGGGCTCGAGCACGACCGCGTGCCCGCCCAGCTGCCAGACGCCGAGTTCGAACGAGGTGCGGGTGCGAAGGGATGGATTGAAAAAGACCAGCGCCGCAGACTTCCCCTCCAGCAGGGGCTGACGGGGGAAGCGCTTGAGTTCCGCGGCGTGGTCAAGGAGTGCGGCGAGATCGGGCGTCGACCAGTCCTGGGTCGTGATGAAGTGTCTGGGGTTGCTCATGCATCTGCTCCATCGCGCATCGTGCGCAGGTCTTCAGCCACCGACGCCGCGATGTCCGGCGACCGCGCGGCGAGAAAGATCGTGTCGTCGCCGGCGACCGTGCCGACGACGCCGTCCGGGGGACGCCGGTCGATCGCCGCGCCGACGATCGACGCATGCCCGGGGGCGGTCCCGATCACGACGGTCGCGTGGGCGGGTTCGATCGAGACGACGTGACGACGGACGACGGCGGCGAGTTCGTTTGCGGAGGCGACGCCGACGCCGTTGGCCGCGGTCAGCCGCGGGAGCTGGTAGCCCGCGGGCCCCCGCACCGCGCCGATCGCCGCGAGATCACGCGAGACGGTGCCCTGGGACGCGGGTTCGCCGGCGTTCGCCAGGGCCTGCGCAAGCGCCTCCTGATTCGTCGCGGCGCCGGAACGAAGCAGCTCCGCCAGCAACATCCGTCGTCGTTCTCGAGACATCGCATAAACATACACTAGAATGCATATTCATGTCAAGCAGATCCGGGGTGATTCGTGGAGATCTGTGGGGTCGGGGCGTGGGTTGGGGCTCACTTGGTCCGGGGCCGTGGGTTACCCGGCCGGCGCGGCGCAGTCCGAACAGGCTGGACAGAACGCCCTGATTCGTGTTGGGACAGGGATGCCGAGTGGACGTCCGGCGTGCGTCAAGCCGAGGAATTCGAAGCGGCGAACTCCCATGGCGTAGTTCGGCGCGGGTTGCGGCGTCACTGGGTGAGACGCTGACCCATCGCGTTCCACGACGAGGGCGATGTTCTCATGATCGATTCGATCTCCTCTGCTGAGTTCTGTAACCGCATCTTCTCCAAGCTGCAGATTGAGCAGGAGGGCCGCGAGCGACGACGGGTCGCCCGGTTTCCCTGGGAATCGGCGGTGTCCGTGACGGTGTCCGAGGACGACGGCGACACGCAGTTCTTCCCCGGCCGCAGCCTGGATATCTCGCGGGTTGGATTTGCGATTCTGTGTGACGTCGAAGTCCAGCCGGGGGCGATGGTGCACGTCCGCGTCGACGATCTCGATGGCCAGCCGCAGGTGCAGGGCCGGGCGGTGTCCTGCCTGCCGTACGGCGAAAGCGTCTTCCGGATCGGAGTCCGGTACACGGACGATCCGCTGCCGCTGCCCTGACCCGGCCCCCCTCCGGTCCGCGGCTCCGTTGGCGGCGCGACGCGCCGGCGGTCACAATGCGCCGATGTCCCGTGAGATCACCACGCCCTGGTCCGGTCGGTTCATCCGCGTGCAGACCGCCGACGGCTGGGAGTATGTCGATCGGGTCCGCGCGAGCGGCGTGGTCGGGGTCGCGGCGGTGGACGTCGCCAACCGTCTCGTGCTCGTCGAGCAGCACCGGCCTCCGGTGGAGCGACGCGTCATCGAACTACCGGCCGGTCTCGCCGGGGATCAGGCGAATGTTGCGGATGAGACGCTGGTCGACGCCGCGCGACGGGAACTGCTGGAAGAAACGGGGTACGCCTCGGACCACTGGACGCCGCTGTTTCACGGTCCGTCATCGCCGGGGTTATGCACGGAGGTGGTGCACTACTTCGGGGCGTCGGCCGCGCGCAAGGTGGCGAAGGGCGGGGGCGAGGGCGGCGAGGACATCACGGTGCACTGCGTGCCCATTGACGAGGTGCTGACGTGGCTGCACGACCTCGTGGCGTGCGACGAGATGCTGGTCGATCTCAAGGTGTACGCGGTCCTGCCGTTTCTGGACCGGATCGCGGCGGCCTCCGACTGACCCGATGGGCGGGCCGGGCGCCGCGACGGGGGGATTCGGGTCGGGGGCGGCGTGAAATCGCCGGTGGTGCGGGGGGTTTGGGCGGTCGAGAACGGAAAATCCTCGGATTCTTGCGCGTCGATCGGTCATCCGGCGTTTCCAATGGCGGTCGGGTCGGTGGACGGCGCGACCGTCAGAGGCTCCGGGCGCACCACGTAGAGAGGAACGACGATGCGACACAGGCTGACATTGGGAGCGGGATTGATCGTGGGGGCGGGGTTGATCGGCGGGGTGACCGCCGGCGCCGCCGCGAACATTCAGAGCGCGTTGTATCTGGCGCCGGATTTCTGGATCTACAAGATCAAGTACATGCCGGATTTCGACCAGCGTCGGACGGGGGGGGAGTTGGCGAACGGGACGTTCGTGCCGGGTCTGCCGGGCAACGGCAACTGGCATTGCGTGCCGACGAGCGCGATCAACCTGATGGCGTACATTGGTCGGCACGGGTTCCCCGAGGTGCCGCCGGGCGACGTGCCGTACCTGCAGTGGATGTCGCAGGCGAAGTACAACGACGCCACGGACGTGATCGACGGCATGGCCGGCGCGATGGGGACGGATCCGAACGGCGGCACGGGCGGGAATGACGGACTGCTGGGCGTGAACGCCTGGCTGTTCTTCGGCGCGTACAACCAGTTCGACGTCGACAACTGGTGGTTGACCGGGAATTTCTCGCCGACGCTGACGGAGATCGGCGAGGCGGCGGTGGGCGGCGCGCTCGTGCAGCTCGGCTACGGCAGCTACAACAACGCGGGTCAGCCGTTCGGTCTGCAGGCGCTCGGCGCGCGGACGGGCGGTCACGCGGTGACCTTCGCCCACGGGTCGCGGTTCGGGAACAGCCAGACGCTGGGCGTCCGTGATCCCGCCGACGATCCCGACTCGGGAACGCCGTACTACAAGCAGACGCAGTCGACCTTCGGCAACCTCTACTACGACGTCACCGACCTCGAGGTGTTCTGGTGCATCAACGGCGACTGCTCGCAGCCGATGACGTTCCTGAACTACGATCCGGAGGGTGCGAAGGTCTACATGATCGACGGCTTCCTCACGGTCAAGCCGAAGGCGGGGTATGCATTCACGCCGCAGAACGAGACCATCGTCTACTACCCGTTCGTGCCGGCGGGCTGGGCGATGCAGCCGCAGACGGTGATCGCCGGCCCGGCCGGGGCGGCGGTGAGCGAAGCGGTGATGGCGCCCGACGACGCGACCGCGTTCCTGTACGTCGGCGCGGTCATCATCGAGCAGAACCTCGCTTCGGGCGAGCTCGAACCGTTCGCGGAGCTGGCGGACGTCGTCGACATGACGTTCGGGTGCAACCGTCAGCTCTACGCCGCGACCAACGGCGACCTCTTCTGCTACAACCCCGCCCTGCCCCAGCCGTTCGTCGGCTCCGCCTCGGCCCCGGAGGACATCGGCGCCATCGCGTTTGACGACGCGAAGCGCGAGGTGGTCGGCGTTTCGTTCACCGATTACGTGCTGATGTTCTATCCCGAGAATCTGTCCGGGGACGTCGATCCGGTCATGCAGGATCTCCCCAACGGCGTCGACATCATCGGCGAAGACGGCGGTCTCATGATCGAACCGCCCGTCGTCGGCGAGAAGATCTGGCTGTACGCGTCCGGAGCCCCGGTCGTCTACGGCGTCCGGCGCGGCGACGAGACGTTCTTCGAGGAGATCCAGATCCCCGCCGGCCAGATCTACGGGCTCGACATGGACGACAGCGGCCGTCTGTTCGTCTCGACCGAGAAGGGCGTGCTCGAATTCGAACGCGACGGCGGCGAGTGGTTCATGGTCCCGGAGGAAGAGCGGCTCTACGCCGACCTCCCGCCGTGCTCGAAGATCCAGATGTCGCGCAGCCAGAACAACTACGATCCGAAGCTGCACGAACAGGAGGGCTGGCAGGTCAACATCGATCCGGATGAGCTGCCGACCGGAACCCACGTTCGCGACTGCGACGCCGATCTCAACAACGACGGCGTCGTCGGGGCCGAAGACCTCGCGGACCTGCTCGGGGCCTGGGGGCCGGTCGAAGCCGGCGCGGCGGACTTCAACGGCGACGACGTCGTCGACGCCGCGGACCTCGCCATCCTGCTCGGCGCGTGGGGCCCGTGCCCCTGATTCGGACGACGACGCGGTCGACCGCTGACGAGAACGCAACGACCCGCGGCGCCGAAGCGTCGCGGGTCGCGCGTTTGAAGGGAAGCGAAAGGGTTCGTGAAGCGTCGTCGCGTTACGAGGGACAGACGTTCCCCCAGTTGGCGAGGACGATGGCGAGGTCCTGAGCGTCGGTGTCGCCGTCGCGGTCGACGTCGCCGTGGGCCCCGATCGGGCCGACCTGACCCCAGTGGGCAAGGACGATGGCGAGATCCTGCGGGTCGACGACGCCGTCGCCGTTGAGATCGCCGAGGCAGGGCGAAGGCCGCTGGGCCACGACGACGGCGTTGGTTCCGTCGAAGAAGTGCACGGCGAGCGCGACGTCGCCGTGCGTGTTCACCCCCGGGCGTCGGCCGGAGTCGGCGCCGGTGCCGGACGTGATGGAGAAGTGCTCCACCGCCCGCAGGACGTCGTCGCCGGTGTCGATCAACTGGCCGGCGCGGATGACGAGGTTGACGTCGCCGCCGGGTTCGACACACCAGAGACCGCGGGCGATTTCCGGCGCGATCCCCGGTCCACGCACGCGCGCGGTGAAGTAGCGTCGGCCGTCGTCGTCGGCGAACGAGATCCAGTCCGCCATGAGGTCGTCGAACTCGACGTCGTTCCAGTAGCCGGGGGCCGGATCGCCTTCCCGGACGAGGATCTCGGTCGGCGCGTCGAAGGCCTTGAACAGCACCGCGGAATCGACGTCGGCGGGCAGGTTGAACCACGAAAAGCGGGCGGGGAAGACCGCGTCGCCGGACGTGTTGATCGCCATCGCATCCTCGCGGAGATCGTTATAGATCCCGAGCGGACCCAGAGCGCCGGTGACGGCGACCGGTGCGGGCGGCGTCAGAACGCCGCCGTCCTCCACCATGAAGTAGCCGAACTGAATGTCCTCGTCCGCGTCCTCGACGAACATGGGGAGACCGGCGAGGTCGTTCGCGGCGGAGCTCATCCAGAAGCCCGTGGGCTGCACGACCGTGTGGTCGTCGGTCGTGAGGTCGCCCTCGAACGTCAGGCGATCGAGCGCATCGGCCCACCCCTGGTACCACACGTTGACGTCGAACCACCCCGTCGTCGACGCCGCGAACGTGACGGCGCCGTTGCCGGTGATCTGCGGATGCCAGTGGACGTGATCGATCGTCGAACCGAACAGACCGGGGGCCGGCGCGCCCTTGCGGAGGACGACGCCGAGTCCGCCGCCGCCGCCGTGGGCGAAGATGGCCCGATCGTTCGTCTCATCGACGTTGGGCCCTTCGATGTTCGCCCGGAAGGCCATCTGCAGACTGTCGTTCATCTTCGGCAGGTTGCTCATGGAGCCGAAGGTCTCGCCCAGGCCGCCGCCCGGCACGATCTGTCCGGGCACGGCCACCGGGGCGACGACGCCGTCGATCTGGCGGAAGATCGCGGTGGTGTGATCAACGGGCAGGCCTTCGACCGGCGCGGCGAAGCCGACATCGCCGTCCGGGTTCAGCAGCGGGTGGAAGAAGCTGAAGTCGAACACGCCGAAGACCGCGTCGCCGGGAACGCCGGGGACGGGGTAGAACTCGCCGGCGATCAGTTCGACAGTCTGCGGATTGTCCGCGGGCGTCTTCCACATGCCGGTGTGGGCGAAGGTGGCGGAGCCGGTGGATCCGGTGAAGGCGACCTGGCCGGTGTCGTTGATTGAGATCAGGCCGAAGTTGACGAAGCCGCCGCCGCCGGGGGCGTTGAGCCCCGTGCGGGTGACGATGCGGTAGTCGTAGTCGTCGGCCGCGGCGAGCGGGGCGATGAGGGCCGCCCCCGTGAGGGCGAGGGCGACGGCGAGTCGGGAGGGAACCGTGAGGGAATGCATGGCCGGAGATCCTTGTCAGTCGCGGGGAAGAGAATGCTGACGGGCGCGATCGCCCGCCGACGCTCCATTCCGCGGGATCCGACGTGATCTCTCAGGGCGGTCTCTTTTTTTCGCGGGACCCGGGGGTCGGACGCAAAAGAAAAGCGAGCCGGACTCGCGGGGAGTCCGGCTCGCGGGAGTTGGAAAAGGCGGGTTTCAGGCCGCGGGGATCAGCCGTCCCACGCCGCGAGCATCATCGCGAGGTCGAGGGCGTTCACGACGCCGTCGCCGTTCAGGTCCGCCTCGCAGCCGTCGCACGCGCCCCAGGCGCTGAGCAGGATCATGACGTCGTCAAGGTTGACGATGCAGTCGGAGCCGAGGTCCAGGTCGTTGCAGGCGGAGCCGTTGAAGAACGTCTCGGCGTAGGCCACGGCCTTCGGGCCGATGTAGTTGCCCATCAGGCGGCCGGGGATGTCGTCCGCCGGCGGGTGAATGCCGCCCCAGATCCGGGACAGGCTGCACTGGTCGGACGCGTCGAAGTAGGACGCGAACTGGAGCTGGATGTCCATGCTCGGACCGTCCTCGAAGACGAGGAACTCGTTCTGCGGACAGTCGAAGACGCCGAGGCCGCCGGGGAAGAACTCGCTGCCGGTCATGTGGGTCATGACCCACGCCGCGGCGCGGCTGTAGGTGGAGTGACCGGAGACGTAGCCGGCGAACGGCGGCGACACGAAGCTCGGACGCTGGTACGGCCACCACTCTTCGGCGAGGATCCAGCCGACGCCGGCGACGTCAGTTTCCTCGTCCTCAATGTAGGCCGGACCACGCCAGGCCTTGATGGCGATCTTGCCGACGTTCTCGTTGTTGTCGCCGGCGAGATGTTCGTGCCGTTCGCCACGCTGGATCGACTCTTCGGTGACGAGTTCGATGTAGCCCGGGTACAGGGTGATGCCGCCGGGATGGTACGAATCCGCCCGCGGATCGCTGCGCTGACCGAGGTCCGCGAGGAAGCGGATCGCGGAGACGGGACGCACGTAGTCGTAGTAGCCCTTGACGCTCCACGACGCGACCGCGACGTCGTGCATCGCACCGCCGAGGGTGAAGTAGGTGCGAATATCCCATTCGAGATCATTGACGATCTCTTCGCCGCGCCACGCCTTGACCTCCAGGGCGTCGCTCACGTCGTGCAGGATGTCGAACCAGTGTCCGGGCGGGGTCTCCGAATCGGGGCCGTCGGCCCAGAACTCGGCGAGGATGCGGCCGTAGTCGCCGCGGGGGACGATCTGCGGCTCGTACGGTTCGCCCGTGACCGGGTTGATGTCGTAGCCCTGGCCCCAGTCGTTGCCGTCGAAGAAGTTGTAGAGGCTCTCGTAATCGTCCACGAGCGGCGCGTTGCCCATCGAGGCCGGCGAGATGTCCCACATCACGCCGTCGGACGCATCGAGGTGCGAACTCCAGAGCACGACCATCTCATAGCCCCAGTGGTAGTACTCGTCGCCTTCCGGCGTGCCCCAGTGCGGCGGCGGTCCGGGGTCGACCCAGACCTTCCAGTCGTAGTTGAGTTTGTCGTCGTGGATGATCTCGAGGTCCGTCTCGGGATCGAGCGAGAACGGGACGACCTCGCCCCATTCCGGGCTCAGGAAGTCCGGGTAGCCGAGCGGGATCGGGTTGCCCGACTGATCGACGAAGAACTCCAGCGCCAGCGGCTGCCAGCGGTTCGGGTCGATGATGTCAGGGTTGCCGACGTGCTCGCCTTCCGGATCCATGATCAGCGGCGGGTTGACCGGCTCGTAGACCAGGTTCTCGTAATCGTTCTGCTCGTTGGCGCCGTCGGAGAGCCCGAACTCGATGATCGCGGCGGCGCAGCGGTTGCCGATCGCCGCGGGCGAGTCGCCCACCATCTCGTTGTTGTTGATGTCGTAGCCGAGGTCGCCCATCAGCTTGACGTAGCGCGGCAGCACGTAGTCGGCGCCCGGCGAGTCGGCGAAACGGTGCTCGAGGACCCGGTACGCCGCGTAGCTGATCGCCTCCCGACGGGCCGCTTCGATGTCCTTCGCCGAGACGCTCTCGTCGTTGAGCCACGCGTCCGCGGTGTCGTCGTACGCCGCCCAGGCGTCGTACATCGCGGCGGACACATGGAACAGGTTCCGCGCATGCACGGTCGGACGCGCAAAGTCGTTGCGGACGGACTCGAGCAACTCTTCGTTCCACAGTCGGGCCACGGAATGCTCGGCGCCCTTGTCGCCCGCGAACACGCCCGCGGTCATGACCGCGGCGCCGACGGCCGCGCTCCGCCAGGCCGCCTTCGTCCAGATATTCGTTTTCATCTTCATGTCTTCAATCCCCAATCTCACATGTATGAACCACGTCCTGAGGGCGAACCCTCACTCACCGAACGACGATCATCGCGTCGGACGCACGAGTCATGCGGGAATCGATAACCGCCTCACATCCGGCGGCCGTGGCCGGCTGTGACGTCACCCGCTGTCCCCCGGGGACCAATGCGAAATTTCCGTGACGTCGTCTCTTCTTTCTCTCCGATTCCGCCGGCCGGAGCCGCCGAAACCACACGGAGCCAAGTATAAACCGCGCCGGGGGAGATACCTGCAAAAAATCTCAGATCGAGCGAATCCCTCGCATCCGCCCCGTCCGGACGTGCGAACCGGGCCCGTTTCCCGGACGACGATGACGCGACGCGATACGCTGAACGAGCGTTCAGGACCGAGACGGCCGCCGTGGGCTGAACACCGTCCGAACTTCCGATCCGAGGATTCCCATGCCCCACGACCACGCTCCCGTCGCACTCATCACCGGGGCCGGCTCCGGCATCGGTCGCGAAACCGCCCTCGCCCTCGCCGCCGCCGGCCATGACGTCGCCCTCGTCGGACGCACCGAATCCACCCTCCGGGCGACGGCGTCGGCCGTCGTCGACGCCCGCCCCGACCGGCGGGCCGAGGTCGTCGTGGGGGATCTTGCCGACCCCGACGGCCCCGCCGACATCATCGCCCGGACCCGGGCCGCTCTCGGTCGACTGGATGTGCTCGTGAACAACGCGGCGCTCGCCTCGCTCGCCCCGATCCCGGGTCACGACGCGTCGGCGATCGACGCGTCGCTCGCCGTCAACGTGCGGGGCCCGGCGTTGCTGATTGTCGCCGCGTGGCCGATCTTCGTGGCGCAGGGGAGCGGGTGCGTGGTGAACGTGTCATCGCGTGCGGCGTCCGATCCGTTCCCGGGCTTCTTCATCTACGCCGCGACGAAAGCAGCCCAGGAGAGCTTCGTCCGCTCGATTCACAACGAGGGCGGCGAGCACGGAATCCGGGCGTACGCCGTGGCGCCGGGAGCGGTGGAGACGGAGATGTTGCGCGGCCTGTTCTCGACCGACGTCATCCCGCCCGACGCCGCGCTGGACCCGAAGGACGTCGCGGCGTTGATCACGGCGTGCGTGCGTGGCGATCGTGAGGACGCCCGGGGGGGTTCGATACCGATTTCGGCGACCTGAGTCGGGCCGCGCGACGCATCAGCGCGACATCGCGCGATCGATATCGCGCTGGTGGGCGCGTTTGGCGAGGGTTTCCCGTTTGTCGCCCTTGCGTTTGCCCACGGCGAGTCCGATGAGGAGTTTGGCCCGGCCCCGCACCCAGTAGAGTTTGAGCGGCGTGATCGTGACGCCGCGGTCGCGGGTCTTGCCGGCGAGCTTGCGGATCTCGCGTTTGTGGGCCAGCAGGATGCGGGTGCGGTGGGGGGCGTGCTGCGAGGCGCCGGCGGGGGCGTACTCGCCGATGTGTACGCCGTGCAGCGTCAGCCGAAGCGGGTCTTCGGTCGCGCGGACGTAGCCTTCGCCCAGGCTGATATGTCCGGCGCGGACCGACTTCACCTCGGCCCCGTGCAGCTTCACGCCGCACTCGAGCGTCTCGAGGATCTGGTACTTGTGCCGGGCCTTGCGGTTCTCGATGACCGGCTCGATGTTCTCGGGTTTCTGCTTGCGCTTGGCCATGGGTCATGTACGGTCGCCGGCCGTCGGCGCGGCGGGCCATGACCATAGGCGCTCTCGATGTCGTTCGCCAACCGGGTGGGGCGTTCGCGTCAGGGGCAGGGGCCCCAGTTGGCGAAGAGCATGGCGAGGTCGATCTGGTTGACGACGCCGTCGCCGTCGAAGTCGGCGGGGCCCGGTCCGTTCCACTGGCTCAGCAGGATGGCGAGATCGAGGGCGGTGACGGCGCCGCTCTCGTTGAGATCGACGGCGCAATCGAGCTGGCAGATGTCGAGGACGCCGTCGCCGTCATCGTCGAGCCCGGGATCGTCGGCGATCTGGCAGGTGTCGAGCACGCCGTTGAAGTCGCAGTCCGCCTGGACCGGCATGATCATCCGGACGCTGACCGCGTTGACGCCGCAGTCGGGTCCGACGGAGAACGCGCTGCTGATCTGCACAGTCACCGGACCAGCCCGCACCGTGTCGTTGAACGGCTTCTGCGGGATGACGACCGTTTCGGTGCGGGGGCCGCACGCGTGATCCTTGCCGAACAGCACGCCGAGTACTTCGCCGTTCACGGCGACCTCGAGCGTGTCCTCGGGCTGGTCGAAGTCGCCGGCGGCGGTGATTTCGATCCACACCGCGCCGTTCACGAGCGGAGTGGCGGCGGGGGTGTAGCTGAAGATCGGCGGACCGGGCGTCGTGATCGAAAACTCGTCGATGACCGAAGCGGGGGCGTCGAGCTGCAGGCCGTCGTCGATCCCGTTGTTGTCGCAGTCGACGGCGGAGGCGACGAG
The DNA here is from genome assembly GCA_965227335.1 of Phycisphaerales bacterium. GTDB lineage: Bacteria > Planctomycetota > Phycisphaerae > Phycisphaerales > SM1A02 > CBDDFV01. Next base: position 350,931 of record CBDDFV010000002.1, on the reverse strand, counting down.
TCGGGGGTCGCTCGATTCTGCGGGCCCGATCGGGCCTGTCGGCCCGCTGGCGCTGAGCGAGGCGGCGACGCCGGCGATCATGACGCCAGCGATCATCACCCGCCGCCGCCGGTTCCGACCATCTCTGATTGTCCCCGTCATGCGCCCCGCCCCTTTCCAGCGCTGGACCCCGCGACTCCGTTCTCCACCCGTACGGTACGTTCGTCCCGGGTGTTCGGGGGCGGCTTTTTCGGGATGACACGCGATTCTCAGCGCCGGGCGTCATCGGGCCATCTCCGCCGTTCCCGCGACTTCGAAGCAACCGGATCGGCTGACGCGAGTATGGTTTCGTGACGAGAGCCGGTTTCTCCGGAGCACGGCCGGATCGGGCCCGACTCTTGCCAACGACCCCGCGCGGCGGCGCGTGCCGGCGAGATCACACGCGGCGGTCGAGTCTCAGGCAGAGTTGAGAGGTGTACACAACATGTTGATCGGTCACACCAGCCGGTGGGCGATCGCCGGCGCGCTGGCGATGGTTCCCATGGTCCTCGCGAGCGGTTTCGCCGCGAGCGACCCCCAGGTCGGACTCCCCGGAGCCGACGACCCCGAGGTCCACGAGGCCCGCAACGAATTCATCCAGACCCATGACCACGTGGGCGTGTACGCCCGCGGGGCCCGCACCGTGCGTGTCTTCGGAAAGGCCTTCGCCCACGGTCCCACGCCGCTCGACGCGGCGGAGTCCTTCCGCCAGGATCACGCCGACGTCTTCGGCGTCCGTCCGGACGATCTCGTCCCCGGCGGCCGCTTCCGGGACGGACGCGTGCAGACGCCCATCAAGTACGACCGCGCGACCGGCGAATACGAATTCACCGGCGTCTATTACCAGCAGTTCCGTGATGGTCTGCCCGTCTTCCGCGGCCAGATGGTGGTGCTCGTCCGCAACGAGGCGAACGCCCCGGTGGTGCTCGCGTCGGCGGACGTGCGTCCGCTCGCGGACGACTACCAGCCGCTCGTCGGCTTCGCGCCGATGCCGGCGGGCCAGGCCGCGAACCAGATCGGGGCGGTGTTCCAGCATCCGCCGACGGTGAGCGATCCGGAGCTGATGGTCTTTGCGGGCGTCGGCGACGACGAGGTCGAGCCGGTGCTGGCGTACCACGCCTTCGGCGAAGCGGTCGACCCTGTCACCAATGCGCCGGAAGCGCTGGAGGTCGTCATCGACGCGGTCACCGGCGACGTGCTCTTCACGGAGAGTCTCATTGTCTTCTGCGGCGGCGGCGGCGGCACGGTCGAGGGCCAGGTCGACGGCATGTCGAACCCCGAGATCGGCGCGATTCCGTGCTCCGATGTCGAAGCGCTGCCGATGCCGTACGCCGAAGTCACCGACGGGATCAACAGCACCTTCGCCGATGTGAACGGCGCGTACTCGCTGCCGTCGGACGGCGCCTCCTCGACCGTGACGTCGGTCATGGGCGGCCTCTACTTCCGCGTCTTCAACTTCGCGGGTCCGGAGAACGAGATCTCCCAGGTCGTCGGCGTGCCCGGCATCGCGGACTTCCTGCACGACGGTTCGGACGAGGTCATCGCCCAGATCAACGCGTACCGCGAATCGAACATCGTCCGCGACTTCATCCTCGCCCAGAATCCTGATTACCCGACGATCGCGACGCAGACGAACTTCCCCGTCAACGTCAACCGCACCGACGGCTTCTGCCCCGGCAACGCGTGGTACTCGGGCGACTCCATCAACTTCTGTCTGCCCGGCGGCGGGGCCGAGAACACCGCGTTCTCCGACGTCGTGCACCACGAGTACGGCCACCACCTCGTGAACACCGGCGGCTCCGGCCAGGGGGCGTACGGCGAAGGCATGTCCGACGTGATGTCGCTGCTCATCTCCGACGACAACCGACTCGGCGTCGGCTTCGGCGGGAACTGCACGACCGGCATCCGCGATGCGGACAACAACCTGCAGTATCCGTGCTCGGGCGGCAGCCACTTCTGCGGTCAGCTCATCTCCGGCTGCGTCTGGGAGACCCGCAACGCGCTGGCGATCACCGACCCGGACGACTACATCGACATTCTCGCGAATCTCGCGGTCAACGCCGTGCTGGTGCACACCGGAACAAGCATCGACCCGTCGATCACCATCGACTACCTGACCCTCGACGACAACGATGACAACATCTTCAACGGCACGCCGCACTACGCACAGATCGCCGAAGGCTTCGGCGAACACAGCATGGACGCGCCGGAGCTGCAGGATCTCGACTTCCAGTTCCCGAACGGGCTGCCCGACGTGCTCGCGCCGTCCGGAGCCGTGATCGAGGTCAACGTCGTCGGCGTGCTCGCCACGCCCGAACCCGGGGCCGGCCTGCTTCATGTCGACTACGGCGACGGCGTGCAGACGATCGCCATGAACCAGATCGCGCCGAACCAGTACGAAGCGGTCTTCCCGGCCGGCGAGTGCGGCGGCAACGCTGCGTTCTTCTTCTCGGCGGAAACCACCGACGGATCGATCGTCGAAACCAACGAGTTCGGCGCCCTCGTCGCCGACGACCTCGAGATCGCGTTCGAAGATGACTTCGAGACCGATCAGCTGTGGACCGTCCAGAACGCGGGCGGCCTGACGGACGGCGCCTGGGAGCGGGGCGCGCCGATCGGCGGCGGGGATCGCGGCGACCCGCCGACCGACGCCGACGGCTCCGGCCAGTGCTTCCTCACCGACAACGCCGACGGCAACAGCGATGTCGACGACGGCCAGACCATCCTCCGCTCCCCGCGGCTTGACGCCGTAGCCGTCGACGGCGACGCCCTCGTCGGCTACTGGCGCTGGTACTCCAACACCCAGGGCCAGGCCCCGATGTCAGACATCTTCCGCGTGGAGATCTCGAGCGACAACGGCCTCAGCTGGACCCCGCTCGAAACCGTCGGACCCGCCGGACCCGAAGTCGACGGCGGCTGGTTCTACCAGCAGTTCCGCATCGCCGACTTCGTCACGCCGACCGACCAGGTCCGCCTCCGCTTCATCGCGGAAGACGCCGACCCCGGCTCGGTCGTCGAAGCGGGCGTCGACGGCGTCAGCGTGTTCGGCGCGGCGTGCAACGAAGCGGTCCCCGGCGATCTCGACGGCGACGGCGTGGTCGGCCCCGCCGATCTCGCCATCCTGCTCTCGCAGTGGGGAACCGACGGCAGCGCGGACTTCGACGGCAGCGGCGCCGTCGATCCCGGCGACCTCGCGTTCCTGCTCGCGAACTGGAGCTGATCGCACTCCGCTGACCTTCGGCCCCGCCGGAGGCCGATCCACCATCAACCTGCGCAAACCCCTCGCTCCGGCGGGGGGTTTTTCTTGCGATCACGCCCTCACGCGCTGATACTCGGATCGTCTTTGTTCACGACTCGTCCCATCGTCAGAGAAAAGGAGCCTTCTGGTGTCTGAACGTCCCCGCCCCGCCCTGCGCCCGAGCGCAGGCGTCCTGCTCGCCGCCGCGGCGTGCGCCGTCGTCGCGTCGACCACCTTCGCGCAAGCCCCCGCCGATGAATCACCCGCCCGCTACGCGTACTTCGATACGTTTGTCGAACTCGACGTCGACCCTTCGATGATCGCGGTCTTTGTCGATGCGTTCGGGGCGGACGCGGATGCGCGGCTGGCGGCCGGACTCGCGGACGCCGGCTTCGCCGCCGCGCCCGTCCAGCCGAGCTCGTCCGCCGGCTGGAGCTACGTCGTGCTCGACAACGAAGCGGGATCGATTGACGCGGCCCTCGCGGCGGCGACGGCCCTCCACGCGACGGACCGCTTCGACATGGTGTCGCCCGTCTATCTCGGGCAGGGCGGCCTTCCGTACGTTCCCACCCGCGACGTGCTCGTGCAGTTCCACGCTCACGTCCCGCTGGCCGAGCGTCTCGCCGTGCTGGCGGAGCATGATCTCGACGTCATCCGTCCGGACTACGCGGGCACGCCCGGCCTCGTGCTCGCCCGCTCGGAGATCAGCGACGGCCGCTCGATGCTCGAATTCGCGGCGAGGCTGAACGGGCATCCGGCGACGGTGTTCGCCCAGAGCGATGCGATCTACTGGGTGCGGCAGACGCTCGTTCCCAATGATCCGCAGTATCCGAGTCAGTGGGCGTTGAACCAGGCCAACGATCAGGACATGGACGCACCGGAGGCATGGGACCTCGAGACGGGCGACGCCTCGATTCACGTCGTCGTCCTCGACTCGGGGATCCAGCAGAACCATCCGGACATCACGCAGCTCCCGGGCGCGACGTTCTCCGGCGGCTCCGGCGGCGGTCCGATCGGTCAGTGCGACAACCACGGGACCGCGGTCGCCGGTTGCGTCGCGGCGACGATCAACAACGGAACGGGCGTCGTGGGCATCGCGCCGGACGCCCGGGTCCGTTCCGGCAAGATCTTCAACGAAGTGTTCTTCATCTTCTTCTGCCTGCCCTTCCTCGAGTCGCAGGACTCGTGGACGGTGGCCGGCATCAACTGGGCCGCGGACAGCGGCGCCCGCGTGACGAACTCGTCGTGGGGCGGCGGGACCGCGTCGGCCGCGATCACCAGCGCCTTCAACAGCACCCGGGCCGAGGGGGTGATTCACTTCGCCGCGGCGGGCAACGACGGCACGAGCGTGCTCGGCTACCCGGCCAACCTGTCGTCGGTGAACGCCGTGAGCGCATTGACGAGCGCCGGCACGCTGGCGAGTTTCAGCACGTACGGTTCCGGCACGTTCATTGCCGCGCCGGGGGCGGCGGTACTCACGACCGACCGCACCGGCGGCGACGGCTACGCCTCCGGCGCGACGGCGGTGGTCGACGGGACGAGTTTCGCCTCGCCGTACGCGGCGGGCGTCGCGGCGCTCGTCCTGTCCGCCAATCCCGCCCTCACGCCCGACGAGGTCGAGCAGGTCATGGCCGACGCCGCCGTCGACCTCGGCGCGTCCGGCTACGACACCGTCTACGGCTGGGGGTTCGTCAACGCCCGCAACGCGGTGGAGCTCGCCGGCGGCGGGGGCGTCCCCGGCGATCTTGACGCCGACGGCGTGGTCGGCCCGTCCGATCTCGCCATCCTGCTCTCGCAGTGGGGGACCGACGGCAGCGCGGACTTCGACGACAGCGGGGCGGTCGATGCGGCCGACCTCGCGTTCCTGCTCGCGAACTGGAGCTGATCGCGCCCGAATGATCCGAACCACACCCTCGCTTCGGCGGGGGTGTTTTCGTGCGCGGGGCGGGGTCGTCGCGGTCGCACGGGGAATGACAGGAGCATGGAGGCGGAACCCTCGGGGGGCCCGGGGCGTGGGGCGGCGTGGAACGCCGTCGCCGCCGCGCATGAAAAAACCCGGTCCGAAGACCGGGTCCGTCGAATGCCCAGGAGAGGACTTGAACCTCCACGGGCCGTTAAGCCCACCAGCACCTCAAGCTGACGCGTCTGCCAATTCCGCCACCTGGGCTGCATTCGGTCCTTGCGTGGCGGACGAATCCGCTCGCGACAAGGGGCGACAGTATAGCCAGCCCGACCTCCCTGTCCAACCGTTCCGCCTGACCGCCGGCGCCCCCCCGCCTATCATGTCCGCCTGATGGCCGACGACGCCCGCCTCAACATCAACGAGATCTTCTACTCCATCCAGGGGGAGTCCTCCTGGGCGGGGCATCCGTGCGTCTTCGTCCGCCTCCGCGGCTGCCATCTCCGCTGCACCTACTGCGACACCGAGTACGCCTTCAAGGAAGGGACGCCCCAGGCCGTCCCCGACATCCTCGACGCCGTCGCGCAGCACCCCGCCAACCTCGTCGAGATCACCGGCGGCGAGCCGCTCCTGCAGACCCGCGTGCATGATCTCATCACCGCCCTCTGCGATCGCGGCCACACCGTGCTCATCGAAACCTCCGGCGCGTGCGACATCACCCCGTGCGACCCGCGCTCCATCCGCATCCTCGATCTCAAGACCCCCGGCTCCGGCGAAGCGGACCGGAACCGCTGGTCGAATCTCGACGACCTCCGCCCACGCGACGAGATCAAGTTCGTCATCACCTCGCGCGAGGACTACGACTGGGCCCGCGCCGTCATCGACGAACATGACCTCACCCGACGCGTCCACGCCGTGCTGATGTCGCCGGTGTTCGAACAACCCGCCGGCCTGGAAATCGCAGGCGCCGACGCCCTCGCCCCCCGCGACCTCGCCGAGTGGATCCTCCACGACCCGCCCGCGACCGGGCCCGTCCGCATGCAGTTTCAACTTCACAAGTTCATCTGGGATCCCCAGACGCGCGGCGTCTGAGCGCGCCTCTCCCCGCCATGTACGTCCATCTCGTCAAGTCATTCTCCTTCGAAGCCGCCCACTTCCTCCCGTCCTTTCCCGACGGACACAAGTGCCGGCGCATGCACGGACATTCGTTCAAGGTCGACGTGGTCGTCGCGGGCGAGATCCCGGACGGGCAGTATCACCTCATGGACTACGGCGATGTAAAGAAGGCCTTCGCGCCGATCGAGAAACAACTCGATCATTACTGCCTGAACGAGATCGACGGGCTCGCGAATCCGACCAGTGAAGTCATCGCCCAGTGGATCTGGGCGCGGCTCGCGCCGGAACTGCCGCTGCTCCACGAGATCATCGTGCACGAGACGTGCACCAGCCGCTGCTCGTACTTCGGACCGGACGGAAAGGAACGCCGCGCGTGAACGTCTGCGTCCTCCAGCCCACCGCCGACTTCGGAGACCGCTGGTGCCATGTGATCGCGCCCGCCGACGGGACGGGCGCGACGCTCGGCGGGGGGATGCGCGGCAACATCCTGGCCAGCGACTTCGCCTTCGACGCAACATCCGGTCCCGCCGGCGACCTGATCTTCGCGTGGTCGGGGACGATGGCCGATGATCTGTACACGTCCGATCCCCGCACCTGGCTGTCGCCCGGGCAACAGGCGTTGCGCGACTGGTGTGCGGCGACGCGTCCCGCCCTCGAGGCGGCGGGGCGGGCCGTGTGCTTCACGCCGTTCTCCCGTCATGTGCTGAGCGATCCGCAATCCACGCTGACGTTCGACCGTGAGATGGAGGACGCGCCCTTTCATGTGACGCTCGCCCCCGCCTGTTTCCTCGAACCATCCATGCTGGACGAGGTCGATGATCATCTGGCCCGGGCGTTCGAGTCGCTCGGCGACCGCGCCCGGGCGGTGCTGCTCACCGACGCCGCGCCGGCCGATGACGGCGCGGCCCTGTCGCTCCGCCCCCTCGGATCGGGCGTGCTGCCCGTCGATCACATGCTCGATCTTCTCGCCCGTTGCGTGCCGGATTCCACGCCGGTTATCCTGCTGCCGGATCAACTCGACGAGCAACTCGCGCGGCTGGACGCGGCGGGCGTCCGCCCGGCCCGCTGACGAGGCTCTTCAGGAGAAACCCACATCATGCTGCGCGTCTTCATCACCGTCGCGATTCCAATGTCCATCGTGCTGGGCGGGCTCAACGCCTGCAGCACGCCGACCGCCTCGAGCCCGACGGGCGACCCGGCGCACGCCGCATCTTCACACACGGAGACCGCCATGCTGATTGAATACCTCGAGATCGTGACGCCCGAGGTCGACGCGACCTGCGACACGCTGGCGCAGACGCACGGCGTGACGTTCAGCGAACCCGCCCCCGGCCTCGGCGGCGCGCGGACGGCGGCGCTCCGGGACGGCGGACGGATCGGCGTCCGCGCCCCCATGGCGGCGCACGAAACGGCAGTGGTGCGGCCGTACGTGCTGGTGGACGACATCGAGGCGGCGGTCGCCGCGGCGACGGCGGCGGGGGCCGAAATCGCCCATCCCCCGCTGGAGATTCCCGGCGAGGGGACGTTCGCGATCTACATCCTGGGCGGCGTTCAGCACGGCCTCTGGCAACGCTGAACCCTTTCCCCGCCCGGTCGGACCCGAGTCGTCGCCCCGGCCGGGTTGTCGAAGCGTCCCGGACCGGCTTCAATAGGCGCTCCCCCCAGTCCCTGTCGCAGAGGAACCCCATGGCCCCGACGCTCGACCATCCCACGCTGCCCATCGTCAAGGCCGCCTTCCCTGACGTGAAGCTCAAGGCGACGGAGTTCCGTGGCCAGACGACGCTCGTGGTCCCCGTGGACGACGCCCACCGCATCATGCGCTCCCTCCGCGATGAGCCGACCTGCGATTACAACACCCTCTCCGATGTCGTCGGGGTCGACTACCTGAACTACCCGGCGAAGACCGACGGCCGGTTCGCCGTGATCTACCTGCTCCAGAGCCACCGGCACGAACGCCGGCTCACGGTCAAGATCTACGTCGATCCGACCCTCGACACCTCCGGCACGACGCCCGACCCCGCCCTCGAGGTCGATTCCGTCACCGATCTCTGGCCCTCCGCCGAATGGCCGGAGCGCGAGATCTACGACATGTTCGGAATCCGCTTCCGCAACCACCCGGACCTTCGACGCATCCTGATGTGGGAAGACTACCCCGGGCATCCGCTCCGCAAGGACTACCCGCTCCGCGGGCGCGGCGAACGGGAGTCCTATCGCGTCACCGGACGCAAGTCGAGCTGAATTCCATCCGGCCGAACGCTCAGCCGCCCGCGCCGCCGACGCCCGACTCGACGGTCACCACGTCGTTGCGCAGATTCCAGACGGCCCGCACCACGCGGACCGGCTCGATGCCGCCGCGCGTCATGATCACCGCGGGACGGTCGGGGCGGCCGATGATCTGTGCGAGCTGCGTGTCCGCGTCATAGATGAACTCGTCGCAGTCGATGTCGCGTTCGGGCGTGCGGACGATCACGCCGCCCGCGCCGGTGATGCGTTCGATCTCCGCCGCGCCGGACAGACCGAGCGTGTCCTCCTCCCGATCCGCGCCGCCGTCGATGCGACGGTAGCGGCAGCGGAGCGTTTCGCCGGTGAGGGCGGCGGCCCTGCCGTCGGCGGCCTGATGCAGCAGTTGTACGTCGCCGTTCATCTCCATGCGGAACCGTTCGTCGCCGATCGGGTCGATGTGCAGGTCCTGCGACCACGTGAACCGCGAGAGGCCCTTGCCCGACAAACCGGTCGCGGCGGGTTGGGCTTCGCCGGGGTCGACGCCCCGCAGATCCTGGATGACCAGCTTCCCGTCGCCGACCACCCGCGACTGTTCCGTCACCTGGTCGTGCTCGATGTGCTGGCCGGAGACCGCGAAGATCCGCGGCGCATCGCTGCGATCCTCCTGCTCCCACGTGCGGCTCTCCACCGTGGCGTCGCCCTTGGCGATCATGGTCCGGATCGAGCGGCCCTTGAGCGGGTCCTTCTCGCCCGCGGTCTCGGGCGTGTCGGCGGGGGTGTTGGGCGGGGCGGCTTCCGGGCCGCGCACGGACGGACTGAGCCCGAGGGTGAGCGTGCGGGCCCTGACTTCGTGATGTTCAAGGGCGGAGGGGTCGGCCTGGCCGTCGACCGCGCCGCGGAACTCGACGGTCGCCGCGCCGTTCTCGCCGCGTCCGTCGTAGCGCATCTGTTCGGACCAGTCGATGCGGGCGGTGGAGCGGCTGGCGCCCACGCGTCGGCGGATCTCGTCGGGATCGAGGCGTTCGCGGCTGGCGGGCTGGACGGCCTGGTTGAAGAGCGTGAACGTGCCGGGTCCCTTCCACTCCGCGGTGGGTTCGCCCTGGTCGCCGGGGTCGATGACCAGGATTTCGCGGCCGCGGTCGATCACGACATCATCGCGAACGATGAGCACGTTCTCGCCCCGCAGCTCAACCCGTCCCGCGGGGACGTCGCCGTCGAGTTCGTCGGCGAAGATCCGTTCGCCGTCGGGGAGCAGCACCTGCACGCCGCCGTCGGCCCGAACGGTCTTCGCGTCGACATTGCGGAGCGATCGGTCCGGCGCGCCGGCGAGGTCCCGGTCCGTCATCTCGCGCGGGGCGGCGGGATCGAACGTGACCTCCAGCCGGTTCGTCCAGATGGTCTGCGACGCGTCGGCCGCCATCACATCGCCGACGGCCAGCATGCGGTCCGGCGCGGGCTCGCCGTTCACCGGCGTGAGATCGAGCGTGAGCGTGCGGCAGGCGATCACGCCGGCCTCGCCCAGGTTCTCCGCCCGCACGGCGCCCTCGGCCAGAATCGAACGAATGTCGCTCTCCGATGAACCCGCCTCGTCGAAACCGACGGTCATCCGCGCGGCGTCGAGCGCGAAGTCGCGCCCCTCGACATCCACGTCGCCGTTGAATACGGCCTCCCGGATCCGACGCGAGGACTCGTCGCCCCCGCTCTCGGCGAAGGTGAGGTTCACGCCCTCCGTCCACGTGATGTGCAGCGTCCGCTGCGGCGACGCGGGAACCGGGTCCGGCGCGGGGGCGGGCTGGTCGCGACCCTCGCGGACCGCTTCCGCCGTCGCCACCGCCGTCCGCCACTGCTGCATGAGCGCGTCGCGCGACGGCGGGGGCGGGCTCGTCGCTGAACTGACCTTCATCCATCCCGTCCCGGCCAGGCCCGCCCGGCCGTCGTCCGGGGTGATCCACAGCATCGGCGCGGCGGCGTGCAGGTCGGACGCCACCAACTGCATCAGACCCGTCTCCGAACCGTGCAGCTCCGCGCGACGAGTCCGCGTGTCGTAGAACAACCGTTCGCCGACCGCGTGCACATCATCGCCGAGGTCGCTCGCCCGCACGGGATTGCCCGTGATCGTGAGGTAGGAATCGTCCGGACGCGCGGGACGATCGGGATCGTCCGGCGCGAGCGGGGTCAGCACCAGCGGACCGCTGCACCGCACGTACGTGTCCGTCGCCGACGGGGCGGGCGTCAGGGACGTCGTGGGAACAGCCTGGGCCGCGGAGGCGCCGATGGCGAGCGAGACGATGGTGGTGGTGAGCGGACGCACGCCGCGCCGCCCGTCGGTCCAGACATCGGACCGTGTGTGATCTGCACGGAGGTGGCTCACATCCGCTCCCTTTCCGCGTCGGGCGGATCGCCGGTCCGGCCGCGCGGGGCCGAGGGCGGTCGCTTCGCCGAGCGTGTCGCTTTCGAACGAGAAGATGAGGTCGAGTCGGTCGCCGATGACGCGTCGTCCGGTGGTGAGGTCGCCCTGCTCGATCATCACGTCCTCCGTCATCACGAGCCGGTAGAAGTCGGCGGCGGGTGGGGATGGCGCGGCGGGCGTCGGGGTCGTCGGTCCGTCCGCGACGCGCCCGGGATCGCCGTCCGCGTTCGCCGCCGCCGCGGGTTCGTTCGCCACGGGCGCGGGGGCCGCGGCGACGCGTTCGGCGTCGACGAATCGGATCGAATCGACCTCGTTGATGACCATGGAGATCCGTTGCGTCTGATCATTGACGAGCAGTCGCATGTCGCCGCCGAGGAACTCCGCGCTCGGCGCGCTCACGCGGATGCCGAGCGGGCACGACACCTCGCCGAGATAGTTGTCGAACGACGCCTCCGGGGTGGCCATGATCAGGGTCGGGCGGTCCGCGCTGGTGTCGACGGGGCGGCCGTCGACGGGCTCGAACAGCTTGATCAGCACGTCGCCGCTCAGCGTGCCGGACTCCATTTCGCCCTCCGGCGTGTGGACGAGCGCGCTGTCGCCTTCGAGCGTCAGGATGCGCCCGTTGTCGAGGAACAGCTCCGCCTGCGGGTTCTCCATCCGGACCCAGCCCTCGGTGAAGCCGGGCGGGTCGGGGTCGAGCCGCGTGCAGCGGTACTGCTGCGTGACGCGGGTCGGATCGTCCTTGTCCGTCGCCTGAATCCAGCCGCCGTAGACGAGGCCGATGTCCTGCCCGTCCATGTTCATCCCGCGCCCCGCCCGATCGTCGTCGTTCAGGCCCTCCGGCGTGACGAGGTCGATGACGTCGAGGTCGATCGCGGCGGGATCGTTCGCGGGCGTCTCCTCCCCGCCGATCTGCAGGAGCACGACGAGGAACATCAGGCCGATGATCGCGCACCCCGCGACCAGCGCGATCTGGCGACCCCGTCGACGTCGGGCGGTCGGGGGCGGCGGCGTCGCGGCCCCGTCGTCGAGCAACGGATTCGTCATGCGTTCCCCCTCGCCGCGTTCGCCCGCGGCCGGAAATGAGCGAGCACCTCGTCCCATCGTCCCTGACCGCGAATCACCTGCTCGATCGCCTCCCGCACCGCGCCGTGACCGCCACGCGCCTCGGTGACGAACGACGCGAGGGCGCGGATCTCCGGCGCGGCGTCAGGCGGCGCGACGGCCACGCCGACCCAGTCCATCACCTCGAGATCCGCGAGGTCGTCGCCCATGAAGAGCACCTGGTCCGCCTCGAGCCCGCGGGCGTTGGCCAGGCCTTCGACATCCGTGAGCTTGTCGTGGGTCTGCTCGACCAGCGTCTGGATGCCCAGTTCGCGGGCGCGACGCTGCACCGCCCCGCCGCCCCGGCCGGTCACGATGGCGACCTCGCCCCCGAGCCGCATCCACGCCTTGATCGCCAGCCCGTCCCGCGCGTCGAACCGCTTGGTCTCGTAGCCGGCGTCGTCGTAGATCAGACCGCCGTCGGTCATGACGCCGTCGACATCGAAGCACAGAAGTTGCAGGCGGGTGAGGTCGGTCACGGGTCGGGGGAAGCTCCTGACCGCATTGTAGAAGGATTCCCGAACCCCCGCCCCACGACGCACCGGGCCGGCGGGGCCGCGGTTCACCCGCGCGGCGGTCGCTGCCGCCTCGGCGAACGTCGTTCCCACCCGCGCGGGATCCGCTCCCACCGTGGCGAACGACGCTCCCGCCCGGGCGAAAATCATTCTCGCCCCGGCCGCGCCCGACGCCGCGCGGGCGAAACCGGTTTTCGCCCCCGCCGCGCGGCCTCCCGCTCCGGCGTGCGCACGCGGCGGCGACGCGTTCGTGCGCACGGCGGGAGCGGGAAGCTCGCCTGATCGGGCCGGGTGGTTCGGCGGGGTTCTTCTCGGACGGTCCGGGTCAGGCCGATGTCCCGCCGCAACATCCGCGGGGGTTTCCGCGAATCCTGTCCCGGACGCCGGCTCGACGGCTACGCTAGAGCGACCGGTCGCCCGACCCCCACCCCGCGTCCGAAAGCAGAATGCGCCCATGAAGATCCACGTCCCCCTCGCCGCTGTCGTTCTCGGTGTCTGCACGTCCCTCGCCCTCGGCGCGGACGGCGTCCACAATCCGCGATCGTTCGGTCAGCCCGACCAGATCGGCGGCCACGCCACCACGCACGTCATCGTGCGGGTGCGGCCGGGCGTCGCGGTGCTCGGCGCGGCGGACGGCGGGCCGGCCTTCATTGCGCCGGACGGCGGGCCGCACTTCGCCCTTGCGGGCGTGTTGCAGCAGTGGGGGGTGACGGACGCCACGCCCGTGATCGAACTCGACGACGCCGACCGCGCCCGCGCCGCCGCGTTCCGGCTGGACCGCTACTACCGGGTGCACACGCCCGTCGGCACGGCGACGCCCGACCTCGCCGCGGCGTTGCGTGCGTTCGAGGCGGTGTTCGAGCATGTCGAACTCGACGGCATCGGCGGCGTCGCGGCGGTCGACCCGCCGAATGATCCGAGCTTCGATCTCCTTTACGGCATGCACAACACCGGGCAGCCGATTCTCGGCACGCCCGGCACGCCGGGGATGGACATCAATGCGCTCGCGGCGTGGGAGTACACGACCGGCGACGCGTCGCTGGTGATCGGCGTGCTCGATTCGGGCGTGAATGAGCACCCCGAGATCGCGGACAAGATGATTCCGGGCGTGAACGTCGTCGATGACAGCGGAGATACTTCGGACAGTTGCGATCACGGCACCCATGTGGCGGGAACGATCGCCGCGAACGCGAACAACGCCGCCGGTGTGGCGGGCGTGGCGTGGGAGGCGACGCTGGTCCCCGTCCGCATGCTGAACGGGTGTTCCGGTCCGGAGTCGGATCTCGCCGAGGCGCTCTTCTGGAGCGCCGCGAACGACGTCGACATCGCCAACCTGAGCCTGCAGTATTTCAGCGGCACGCAGTTGCTCCACGATTCGGTGCTCGCCGCGCGTGATGCGGGCGTGGTGCTGGTCTGTGCGGCGGGGAACTTCCCCGGGTTCGGCGTCGCCTATCCCGCTCGCTGGCCGGAGACGATGGCCATCGCGAACGTGAACAACCAGGGCGTGCGGGTGGGCAGTTCCGGGCAGGGCTCGGAGCTGACCGTGTCGGGTCCGGGCTGGAACGTGTACTCGCTGAGCGGGGCGTCGGGGTACGGGTACAAGACAGGCACGTCGATGGCGACGCCGCACGTGGCGGGGACCGCCGCGCTGATGCTGGCGCTTGATCCCGGGCTGGACCATGACGGCATCGAGGCCATTCTCACCGCGACCACGATGGACGTGGATGATCCCGGCTACGACACGGACACGGGGTGGGGGTTGGTTGACGCGGCGGCGGCGTTGGCGGAGGTCGAATCGGGTCTGGGATCGCCCGCGGATCTGGACGGTGATGGTTCGGTGGGGCCGTCGGATCTGGCCTTGCTGCTGGCCTCGTGGGGTCCTTGCGGGAGCTGCGGGGCGGATCTGGACGGCGACGGGTCGGTCGGCGCGTCTGATATCGCGATTCTGCTCGCGGCGTGGGGGTAAGCGTCGGCGGCGGGGGGCGGGGCGGGAAATGCGTCCAAGTCGGGTGTGGGCAGGGCTTTTCCCTTGTGGCGGGGGTGTGCCGCGGGGTATTCTTGTGGTTCCTGCCGCGCGATGGACGCCACGCAACCGGGCGATCGATGACCCGAGGCGTTCCGGGCGGTCCCCCACGAGCTTCTCGAGAGGAGATACGTTCCATGTCAGTTCAGGTTCTTCGGGCGTCGATCGCCACGGCGGCGGCGGTGTGCTGCCTCGGCGCTCCGGCGTTGGCCCAGCAGTACACCCAGGAAACCTCGACGCGGTTTCCGAATCCCGGTCCGGTCGACTATTCCAACCAGGCGACGCTGGGCGATCTCGACAACGACGGCGATCTCGACCTGATCTTCGCCAACGGCGGCAACTTCAGCAATCCGGGGACCCCGCAGCGGCAGAAGCTGTACATCAACGACGGCGCCGGTTTCTTCACCGACGAGTCGAGCCGCATCGACAGCGTGTCGCTGCTCGCCCGCGGCGTGGAGCTGGGCGATATCGAGCGTGACGGCGACCTCGACATCCTCTTCGTGCAGGACTTCAACCGACAGCCGCAGTTGTTCGTGAACGACGGCACGGGGGACTTCACGAATGAGACGGCGACCCGGCTGCCGCAGATCACGCTCGCGAGTTCGCGCGGCCAGTTCGGCGACGTCGACAACGACGGCGACCTCGACCTCTACATCACCAGCGGTTCGACCACCCGTTTCTCGTGCGGCCAGTACCGTCTCTACCTGAACGACGGGAACGGCTTCTTCACCGACGCCACCGCCACCAACCTGCCGCAGCAGAACGTGTGCAACAACATGGACTGCATCTTCGGCGACATCGACGGCGACTTCGACATTGACATTCGCACGGCGTCGACGGGCACGAACAACAGCCGCCTCTACCGCAACGACGGCACGGGCGTCTTCACCCAGATCTCCGCCCCCGCCGACAACAGCTGCTACAGCTACGATTTCGGCGACATCAACGGCGACGGGGCCATCGACCTCCTCGGCGCGAACGGCGGCAGCGGCAACTCCGAGATCCTGCTCCTGAACAACGGGAGCGGCGGGTTCAGCAACATCAGCGGCAACATCAACCCGAACCCGAGTCAGGATGACAACGACTCGAAGTTCGTGGACTACGACAACGACGGCGACCTCGACCTCTTCATCGGCCGGCTCGGCGGCACCGCGGAGAAGGTCTACAACAACAACGGCTCGGGCGTCTTCAACCAGGTCAGCGGCGTCATGCCCAACCAGGGCGACTCCACGCTCGACATCATGGCCGGCGACGTCGACAACGACGGCGACTATGACATCATCACCGCCCAGGGCGAATCCGGGAACTACACCAACCGGATCTACATCAACAACGGCCCCGCCGACACCATCCCGCCGACCATCGTCGACACCGAGCAGCTCGCCGACACCGCCGACAACGACGGCCCCTATGTCGTCCGCGTCGCCGTCCTCGACTCGATGACCTCCGACCGGAACTTCTTCGACAAGGGCATCACCCTGCACTATTCCGTCAACGGCGGCGATACGCAGCAGGTCGACATGCTCCACTCCGGCGGTCAGATCTACCGGGGCGAGATCCCCGGCGTCAGCGGCGGCCTCGTCGAGTACTTCGTCACCGCCATCGACTGGAACGACAACATGAGCACCGGCGAAACGCTCTCGTTCACCGTCGAAGGCGCCCCGATCGACCCGGCTGACTTCGACATGGACGGCGACGTCGACGCCGCCGACCTCGCCGTCCTCCTCGGCGCGTGGGGCCCGTGCGAAGACTGCCCGCAGGACCTCGACGGCGACGGCGTCGTCGGACCGGCCGACCTCGCCATCCTCCTCGGCGCCTGGGGCTGATCCCGGACCGAGGTCCGACAACCTGACTCCACGCCCCCGGCCGTCGCGCCGGGGGCTTTCATAATCCGACCCCCCGGACACGCCCGGAAACATCCCGATGTTCGACCCCGCGCGGCCGCCGATCCCCTCGACGGCCGCCGAGCCCGGAGATCCCCCCATGACCATCGCCGCTCTCCTCTCGGCCTCGACCCTCATCCTCACCGCCGCCCACGCGGCGCCAGCCCCGGCTCCCGCCCCCGACCGGGTCGAGTGGCGCGCCGATGCAGCGACGCAGATCGCCGCCCAGGCCCCCGCCGTCATGACCCCGGCCGAACAACGCGACGCCCTCCGCGACGCGACCACGGTCGATCCCGTCCAGCGGGTGCTGCTCGAGTTCGACGCCGCCGTGACCCCCGACCAACGCGACGCCCTTCGCGCCCACGGCGTGACGCTCATCACCCCCCTCGGACGAAACGCGTGGTTCGCCACGGTTCGCGCGGCGGATCTCGACGCACCCCGCGCCGTCGCCGCCGCCCCGATCCGCACCGTCCGGCCGATCGATCCCGCGCTTCGGCTGCATCCGCTCTTCCTCGACGCGCCGGCCCCCGCGCCCGACTGGGCGATCGTCGCGGCGGGCGGTGCGAACAACGACGCCGAAACGATCGTCGCGGCGAATGTCCTGTTCCATCGCGACGTTCCGGCGGCCTCGGCGCTCGCGACGCTCCAGATGAACGGGGCCGTGGTGCGGACGGACCTCCGGACGGTGAACGGGTTTCTGATCGAAGCGCCCCGTGGTGCGATCGAGACGCTCGCCGCGTCGGATGCGGTGCAGTGGATCGAGCCGCCGCTGCCGCAGTTCAGCACGATGAACGCACAGAACCGCGTGGCGATCCAGGCGGACGTCGCGCAGGCCGCGCCGTACGGGCTGGACGGCTCGGGCGTCACGGTGATGGTGTACGACGGCGGCGTGGCGCTTGCGAGTCATGCGGACTTCGGCGGGCGGCTCACCGTGCGGGACGGCGATGGTCTGAGCGATCACGGGACGCACGTCTCCGGCACGATCGGCGGCGACGGTTCGAATTCCGGCGGCGTCCAGCGGGGCATGGCCCCGAACGTGCAGCTGGAGTCGTACGGCTTCCAGTGGAGCGGGGGCGAGATCTTCCTCTACTCCAACCCCGGCGACATCGAGGCCGACTACGGCGACGCGATCAACAACCACGGGGCGGTGATCGCCAACAACTCCATCGGCACGAACACCGCGACCAACGGCTTCCCGTGCGAGATCACGGGCGACTACGGTCTCACCTCATCGATCATCGACAGCATCGTCCGCGGCGGACTCGGCGATGTGATCCGCATCGTCTGGGCCAACGGGAACGAACGCCAGTCCGACAACTGCGGCGATACGTACTTCACGACGGCGCCCCCCGCCTGCGCGAAGAACCATCTCACCGTCGGCGCCATGAACAGCAACGACGACTCCGTCACCTCGTTCACGAGCTGGGGCCCCGCCGATGACGGGCGGATCAAACCCGATCTCTCCGCCCCCGGCTGCCAGTCCAACGGCGACAACGGCGTCACCTCGACGTCGTCCGGCGGCGGCTACAACGTCAAGTGCGGGACGTCCATGGCGTCGCCCACCGTGGCCGGCGCGGCGGCGCTCCTGCTCGAAGACTTTCGCGCCCAGTTCCCCGGTCGTCCCGACTTCCTGCCGTCCACGATGAAGACGCTGTTCATCCACACCGCCAAGGACCTCGAAGCCCCCGGCCCGGACTACAAGACCGGCTACGGCCTCGTCCAGGTCCGCGATGCGGTCGACTTCATGCGGACCGGGCACTTCATCGAGACCGCGGTGGGCCAGGACGATGTCGTCAGCTTCCCCGTCACCGTCGAACCGGGCGATGCGGAACTGCGGGTGACGATCGCCTGGGACGATTTTCCCGCGGCGCCCAACGTGGTCAACGCGCTCGTCAACGATGTGGACCTTCGCGTCGTCGGACCGAACGGGACCGCCTTCCCGCTGACGCTGAACCCCGGCGCGCCGGATTTCGCCGCCGTCGCCGTCGGGCCCGACCGCGTCAACAACATCGAACAGGTCGTCATCGCGGACCCGCCGTCCGGCGTGTACGCGATTGAGATCGTCGGCTTCTCGATTCCCGAGGGGCCGCAGACAGTGTCGCTCGCGGCGTCGCCGAACCTCGTCGCTGCGTCGATCGCGCTCGCGGACGGCCCGGTCCTGCAGGTCCCGCCCGCCACGCCGACGTCGTTCGACGTGGCGGTGACCGTCGTCAACGACGTCGTGGTCGACGGCTCCGCGGTGCTGGCCTACCGACTGGACGGCGGTCCGTTCGTCGAAACGCCGCTGACGCCGCTCGGCGACAGCCTGTACGAGGCGACGCTGCCGGGCGTGTCGTGCGCGACGACGCTCGAGTACTACGTCGCGGCGGCGGGCGAGATGTCCGGCGTGGTGACGAGTCCCGCCGATGCGCCGATGTCGGTGTATACGCCGATCGTCGGCGTCGACGAAACCGTGCTGAGCGACACGCTCGAAGCGGACAGCGGCTGGACGGTCGGCGCGCCGGGCGATGATGCGACGACCGGCGTGTGGACGCGCGTCGATCCCATCGGCACGGGCGCCCAGCCGGAGGACGACCACACGCCTGATCCCGGCGTGCAGTGCTTCGTGACCGGCCAGGGGTCGCCCGGCGGCGCCCTCGGCGAAGCGGACGTCGACGGGGGCGCCACGACGTTGCGGTCGCCGGTGTTCGATCTCGCTGACGACGCGGATGCGGTCGTCAGTTACTGGCGGTGGTACTCCAACACCGCGGGCGCCGCGCCGAACGCGGATGTGTTCGTCGTGGATGTTTCGAATGACGGCGGCGTCACGTGGACGAATGTGGAGACGGTGGGTCCGGCGGGCGACGGCACGTCGGGCGGCTGGATCCGGCATGCGTTCGTCGTCGGCGACGTGATCGCGCCGACGAGCCAGATGCGGCTGCGGTTCATCGCCTCGGACGAGGGCGAGGGGTCGCTGGTGGAGGCCGCGGTCGACGACCTGCTGATCGAGCGGTTCGTCTGTGAGGATCCCGTCCCGGACGCCGACCTCGACGGCGACGGCGATGTCGATCCCGCCGACCTCGCGATCCTCCTCGGGGCGTGGGGTTCGGATGATCCCGCGGTCGATCTGGACGGCGACGGCGTGGTGGGGGCGGGCGATCTGGCCCTGCTGCTCGCGGCCTGGAGCTGATTCTTTCGCCCCGGATCCGGCTGGCGAAACGAGGTCAATGCCCGACCGATACCCGCCCCTGGCGCTCGCGCCAGGGGCGTTTTTTGACCGGTCGGGCTTTTCCTGCCCCCCGCCTCGCAATACCCGACCGATTCGCGGCGTTTGATGAATGCCGGAAGCCCGGCCGTCTCGGCGAAACCGTCGGGCGGTTTGGGGCGAATACAGAGATGAACGGCGTCCGGGAATGACGGCGTTCGCGACTCCGGGACGATTCGCCCACGGCCGAACAGACTCTCCACTCACGCGCTCTGCGCGTTTGATCTCCTCTCTCTCCTCCGCACCCTCGAGGTCTCTCCACCTCGGGGGTGTTTTCTGTTGCGGGTCGTTTCCCGGGCCGCGAGGATAGGGGCGTCCGTGTCGCGCCCTCCGGAGAATCCGTCATGTCACACCGCCTGCGTCCATTGGCCATGTTCACGTCGGCGCTGCTTGCGAGCGTCGCCACGGCGCAGCCCCGCCCGGTGACCTGCGAGGTCGGCGACAACATCGCGATCGAGTTGTGCGGTCAGGATCTCGAGGGGTCGTGCGGCGATCCGGACCAGTTCTCCGACATTCTGTGCGACCAGACGTGGTGCGCGACGGCGTTCGCCGACGGCGGGACCCGCGACACGGACTGGTACGGACTCGACCACCCCGGCGGCGTACTCCGGGCGACGCTCGAGTCGGAGTTCCCCGGCGTGGTGTTCCTCGTCGAGAACGCGGAGTTGTGCGCGCCGTCCGTCGTCGCCGAGGGATACGCAACCGCGGGAACGCCGGGCGTCGCGCAGGCGGTCCTGCCCGCGGGCTTCTACGTCGTCTTCGTGTCCCTTGGCGACGAGAACGGCGGGATCTTTGACGGGTACCCGTGTGACGAGGGCCTGACGCAGTATCGGGTGCACGTTGAATGCAACGCGGGGTGCGAGTGCCTGTGGGATCTCGACGGCGACTGCGACGTGACGGCCAGCGATCTCGCCATCCTGCTCGCCGCGTGGGGGACGTACGGCCCCGAGGATCTCGCCGCGCTGCTGGCGAACTGGGGCTGCGCGCCGCCCGCCGCGGTCGCGTGCCAGCCGGGCGACATCATCGAGGCGGAGGAATGCGGGTCCGACACGAACGGCGGCTGTTCGTCCACGCCCAACCCCTTCACCGATGTCATCTTCTGCGGCGATACGCGATGCGGGACGGCGTGGGCCGACGGCGGGACGCGTGATGTCGACTGGTACATCGTGGAGTGGACGGGCGGCGGACTGACCGCGACGCTCGAATCCGACTTCACCGGCGTCGTGTTTCTTGTCGACGGCATCAAGGCCTGCGCCCCGGTGGTCGTGGGCACGCCGGGCGCCTCCGCGCCAGGCGTCCCCGGCGTCGCCGAAGCGGAACTGCCGGCCGGAACCTACGCCGTGTTCGTGGCGACCGATGTCTTCGAGGGCTTCCCCTGCGACAGCGAACAGAATCAGTATCGGGTCACCCTCGCCTGCCGTCCGGACGGCTGACCGACCGCGCGGCCGGCCAGCCGTCCGCCGCCCGCCATCGTCACGGAACGCAGATCTCCAGCGCCAGATCGACGCACATCTGGTCCCACGCCACGTCGCAGCAGAACGGGTCGATCTCGCAGACCGCGCCGCAGCACAACAGTTGCTGGCACCCGGGGCCGGGGTGCGGCATGAAGCAGCTGTTGAGATTGTCGAAGCCGCACGTCGCCGGACCCGCATACTGGAACGTCATCTCGATGTCGCCGGTGTTCGCGAAGAAGTTCTCGATCGCCGTCTGCACGGTCGGGTTCAGCGTCGGGTTCTCCGCGATGATCCACACCACGTCCGCCATCGGCAGCGCGCCGCCGCCGATCACCTGGATCGGAACCGGCATCGTCAGATCAAACGAGATGTGGCACTCCGGTTCGATCAGGCAGTCGATCTCCTCCAGGTCGACGGCCGGGAACTGGATGATCGCCTTCGGCAGACCCGGGAACTCCGCGATCATCTGCTCGCCCAGCATGACCTGCACCGTGTAGCTCGTCGCGCCCACGGGCGAGAAATCGCCTTGCGCGACGACCATCTGCCCGTTCACGTTCTCGGCGGTGAACGTCGAGATGAGGCCGATGTCGCCGATCATGTTGACCAGAGCCGACGTCCCTTCGATCGAGGCCGCGAAGTTCGGACACGCGAGTCCGGTCACCATCTGCGTGCTCGAGAGCCCGGTCTGCACCACGCCGTCCTTGCCGCTGCTGCCGATGTTGCTGATGACCAGATTGCAGTCCTCGTTCAGGGACAGCGTCGCCGCGCCGAGCGATGCGTTGTCGATGCCGAAGAACACGCACTGCGTGTCGGATTCGCAGAACGAATCGGCGCCGCACGTCTTCTGGTCCTGACCCTGCGTTGCGTTGTCGGCGCGAACGCCCAGCCATTGCCACGCGCCGCCCGTCGGCCACGGACCGTATGTCGCCTGGAACACCGCCTCGAACGCGGCCCCGGCCCCCATCGTCGGGACTGCACTCCCGTACTTCGTCGCGGCGAGCCAGGTCACCTGATCCTCGTATCCCGGCGGCGTCGTCACCACCTCGAACGCCGTCCGCACGTCCTCCGGAATCGAGACGCCGTCGACGGCGAAGTCGCTCCGGGTGCGTCGCTCGATCGCCGCCGCGTAGGTTTCGATCGTCACGGCCGCCGCCGTCGCGGGCGGACCCGCCGACACGCGGTGCAGGCCGGGCGTCGACAGCGTGATCGGGGCCGACCCGCCCAGCGCCACCGCCTCCCCGTCCACCCGCCATTCCGTGAGCGGCGCGAAATCGACCGGCGTCGCGGCGGTCGCCATCGCGATCCGGCGCGCCACCGACGTCACCCAACGCCCCTCGCCCGCCGCCCGGATCGCGGCGATCGATCCCCCGAAGTACGTCTCCACCGCCCAGTCGTTCAGTTGTTCCGGCGTCGCCATCGGCGGCGGGACCACCGCCGTCGCGTCCACCGTGATCGGCGCCATCACGATCACCGACGGATCCACGTCCATCGGGTCGATCGTCATGCTGTCGCTGAACGTCTCGCCGTCGACCGTCACCGTGGCGTGCACCGTCTGCTTGTCGAGCGTCGTCAAGGGACAGGTCGCCGTTGACCATCCTTTCTCGTGGGCGATCTCGATGGCCCCCGTCCACGTCACCTTCGCCGCCTCCGGCGCCATGATCCGGAACACCAGCGTCGCGCCCAGCGGCGCGGCCGACATCGCCGGCGCCGGATGCCACGCCGTTGTGAATCCCGGGACGGGACCGAGTTGCAATGCCCGGTCGACCGGACCGGTCCCCTCGCCCTCGACGGGCAGTCCCTGTCCCCACGCCGCCCCGGCGCAGACCGTCGCGACGATCGCCGTCGCCCGCCGCGCACATGATCGCGTCATGACTTCCGTCATCGCACGCCTCCTTGAATTCTCGGATGTTCGGTTGCGGGATCAGCAGCGCGCCGGGACCGCGCGTCCGCGGCGCCTTATTCGCCGCGTTCGATTCGAAGCGGGCGTCGCCGCGCCGAATGAGAAACAAACGTTAACGATGCCCCCGATTCGAACGAAAGCGAGATCCGCCCCGACGTTTTTTGTTCGCCGGTCGCACCGCGCCCGCGCAAGTCCTGTCGCCGTCCGTCCCTGCACGCGCCGCCGGAGGACGAAAAGAATTCTCAGTGATTCGCGCCGCGGCGAATTCGCGTCCCCGCGATCGCTTCCCGGCCGTCGCCGGTCACGTACGCCTTGATGACGCCGATCCGATTGGACGGCGTCCCGGCTGGTGTTGCAACTTCAAAACGGCCGTCCTTCACCTCGACCGTCGTCCGCGCCAGAACCCGCTCATTCACTCGGGCCGCGTTGTGCCGCGCCGCCTCGATCCACGCCTCGCGTCCGTGCACCTTTTGTGCCGGGAGGTCGTAGATGAGCTCCGGCATCGCCCGCAGTCCCGCTTCATCCACACATGACCGTCGATCAGTCTCGAAGGTGACGACCGCCCGTCCGCTCCGGATGTGCGTACAGACGCCCCGGACGACGGCGCCGTCGAGCGTCAGGGTCACTTCGTCGCGCCGAGGGCGTTGCAGTCGGAGCGCCGGATCGCCGAGCAGGTTGTACAGCCGCGCGTGTTCCCGCCGGTGATCACGGAGCGTGGTCTTCCAGCCGCCCGCCATGGCGATGGGCCAGGCGACGGCGTCGATCGCGGCGTCCTCGGGATCGATGCGGGTGAGGGACGCTGTCGCCGCGCGATACGCCGCGCCGAGCGTCTCGTGTCCATCGTCGAGGGCCGCCACCGTGAAGTCGCGCTGGAACACGGCGTTCGGATAGGGGTGCGTGATGCAGCTGCCGCCGACGACGCCGACGGGGCCGTCGGGGGCGAACAGCATTGCTTCCGCCAGCGAGACCTCGTCGCCGAGCGCATACGCGCCGGACGAACAGCAGGTGAGCAAGGCGATCGCGTTGCGCCCCTCGCGAACGGGCAGGGTCTCGAGATCGCGCACGCTCGCGAGGCGGCGACCTGTCAGCGGCCCGCGGTCGAACGCCGTGAACGAACCGTGGCCGACGTAATTGAACAGGAACGCGTCTCCCATCGCGTTGATGGTGCGGGTCACCGCCTCGTCCGGCGGCGGACAGTAGCGCGACGTCGCGTTTGCGTAGATCACATCAATGTCGAACGCGGCGGGCACGTCCTGCTCGACCATCGCAATGAACATCGTCTCGAGAATGTCGTCCGCCACGCCGAAGCCGCCCTCGCTCGTGACGTAGTTGATCCGCCGACGCCACACGCCCGGTTCACTCGCCTCGTAGCGTTTGATCTTCTCCAGCAACGCCAGCGCGGCGGCGTTGTCGCGAGCCGGCGCCCGCCCGATCGCGATCAGCGCCGGTCGCCCGCCGCCGTCCGGGACGATCACGGCGTAGGGATGATCCGACGTGTACGTCTCGCAGTTCCGCCCGATCAGGTCCGGGTCGCGATTCTCGAAGGTGAACGTGGGGAGGTTCGTCATCGGATCGCCGGTGGCCGCATCGCCCAGCAGCAGCACCTGCAGCGCGTCGGGATCGTCCGCCGCGTGCGCCGCATGGTGCGCACGGATCTGCGCTCGGATGGTCGCACGATCCGTCTCCGGGCCGAGCTCGAAGCGATGCGTCGTCCAGCCGTCGCGTTCGCGATGGTCCGCCCACGCGCGAGCGGCGTCCGCGAGGGCGGGGGGGTGGACGATCAGATAATGTCCGTCGCCGGGCGCCGGCGTCGCCAACGCGAGCACCAGGAGCGTCACGAGCATGGTCAGTGGGCGGCGCGGCATGACGTCAGTCTACGCGGCGCGCGAGGATCGCGCATCTGTGGTAGACATGAATTCATGAGCACCGAACCCATCACCCCGCCCGCCCGGATCGCCTGGATCGGAACCGGCGTCATGGGCGCGCCGATGGCCGGGCATCTCCTCGACGCCGGTTACGAACTCATCGTCCATACCCGCACCCGGGCGAAGGCGGAGTCGCTGCTCGAGCGCGGCGCCGCGTGGGCGGATACTCCTCGCCTCGCGGCGGAGGGCGCCGATGTCGCCGCTTCGATCGTCGGTTTTCCGGCTGATGTCGAGTCCACGTTCCTTGGATCGGAGGGCGTACTCGCCGCGAATGACCCGCCTCGCCTCGTGATTGATTTCACGACGAGCCGCCCGAGTCTCGCCGAGCGGATCGCAACGGCGGCGTCGGCGCAGGGGGTGTCGTCGATTGACGCGCCGGTCAGCGGGGGGGATGTCGGCGCGCGGGGGGGAACGCTCTCGATCATGGTCGGCGCCGCGCCCGCCGACTTCGAGCGCGTCCGTCCGATCTTCGACATCCTTGGCGCCCGCGCGGTGCGTCAGGGCGGGCCGGGGTCGGGTCAGCATACGAAGATGGTGAATCAGATCCTCATCGCGTCGGGCATGATGGGCGTGTGCGAGGGGCTGATCTATGCGAAGCGGGCGGGTCTGGATCCGATGCAGGTGATCGAGTCCGTGGGGGCGGGGGCGGCGGGGAGCTGGTCGATCAACAATCTCGGCCCGCGGATCATCCGCGGCGATTTTGAGCCCGGATTCTTCGTGGAGCATTTCATCAAGGACCTCGGCATCGCGTTGGACGAAGCCGCCCGGCTGGGCGTCGCGCTGCCCGGGCTCGCCCTCGCCCGGCAGTTCTACGACGCCGCGGCCGCCCAGGGCTTCGGCCGGCAGGGCACTCAGGTGCTGGCGGTGGTGCTGGGTCGTCTGAGCGGCGTTTCTTTTTGATCTTCCCCGGGGGGTTGCCCGAAGGGGTGCGGTCGGGCAAAGATTCGAGGTATCGGATCGGGTGACGGCGTGTCCCCCGGCGATCGATGGATGTGTTCCCCGGAAGGCTGCTCCGCATGGCCGTGCAAGTTGAACTCTCCCGGATCCTGATCCAGGAAATGGCGGACATGCAGGTGATCGAGCTGAGCGAGCTCGGCGGCGAGTCGCGGAAGTTCCCCATCGTGATCGGCCTGCCGGAGGCGTTTGCGATCGAACGCCGGCTGAAGGGCGTCCCCATTCCCCGGCCGCAGACGCATGATCTGCTGGCGTCGGTGATCGAGCACCTCGGCGGCGAATTGCGTCAGATCGAGATCACCGATCTGCGCGAGGGCACGTTCTATGCGTGTCTGGTGGTGGAGCAGGACGGCGAGATGATCCGGGTCGATGCGAGGCCGTCCGATGC
This sequence comes from Phycisphaerales bacterium, assembly GCA_965227335.1. Lineage (GTDB taxonomy): Bacteria > Planctomycetota > Phycisphaerae > Phycisphaerales > SM1A02 > CBDDFV01. Next base: position 324,636 of record CBDDFV010000002.1, on the reverse strand, counting down.
GATCGCGCTGGGCGTCGCCAACGATGTGCCGATCTACGTCTCAGAACATGTGATCGAACTGGCTCGCGACGACGGGACCGCGGCGAAATTCGATCTTCACGGCATCGAGGGGCTCGATTTCGAGCCCGGCGACGTGGATGATGAAGAGGATGACGAAGACGACGAGGACGATGATGAAGAGCCCGGCGGGCTGAACTGGTAACCTCGCCGCGCGCCACGGGGGACGCGCACATGACCACCACCAACCGACTGCACCTCGACGATCCGCTGCCGCGCCGGTTCATCACCGACGGCGATCCGATCGACGGCGTCATCAAGGCCCGTCCGGAAGACTTCATCGTCGATGAACTGCCGCTCTACCACCCGTGCGGGGAGGGCGAACACGTCTACCTGTGCGTGCAGAAGTCGGGCGTCTCCCACGGCGAGATGCTCCAGATCATCGCCCGCGCCGCCGGGGTCCGCGAGGCGGAGATCGGCGCCGCCGGCATGAAGGACAAGATCGGCGTGACCCGCCAGGTCGTGTCCATTCGTACGCCTCGCGATCCGGACTCGATCGAGATCCCCGACCAACGCGTCCAGGTGCTCTGGGCGGATCGGCACCGCAACAAGCTCAAGCGGGGCCACCTCGCCGGCAATCGTTTCTCGATCCGCATCCGCGACACCAATCCGCTCCTCGCGCCGCAGGTCCACCGCCGCGTCCAGCGACTCATGGCCGTCGGGGTGCCGAACTTCTTCGGCTACCAGCGCTTCGGCTACCGACGCAACACCCACCTGCTCGGCGCACTGCTGCTCACCGCCGATCACCAGGGGCTGCTCGATGAACTGCTCGGCGCCGCCGGATCATCATTCCCCGAACATCAGCGGCGTCGACGCGAGGACTACGACGCCGGCGAGTATCTCGAAGCGAGGCGGCAATGGTCAGCCTCTGATCGCGCCGAGGTCCGGGCCCTGGACGCCCTCATCGATCAGGCCTCGCCCGAAGAGGCGTGCGGCGTCATCGGACGCACGTCGCGCAACTTCTGGATCAACGCCTTCCAGTCCGCCGTGTTCAACCGCGTGCTCGACCAGCGCATCGAACTCGGGTTGTTCGACCAGCTCGAGGTCGGCGACCTCGCGTGGAAACATGACAGCCGGAGCGTCTTCCGCGTCGACGCGGAGGAGTTCGCTTCGGGTCGGCTCGAGCCGCGCCTCGCGAACTTCGAGATCTCGCCGTCCGGACCGCTGTGGGGCCGGTCGATGACGGAGGCCGAGGACCGACCGCAGGCCCGCGAACGCGCCGCCCTCGACGCCACGGGGGTGACGCTCGACGACCTCGCGCGATTCACCAGCAAGGCGGACGGGGCCCGACGCGCGCTTCGCGTTCCCCTCCGCAACCCCGAAATCGACGCCTCGATGGATGAACACGGGGCGTCGATCCGCGTCGCCTTCGATCTGCCGCGCGGCGCCTACGCCACCGTCGTCCTCCGCGAACTCCTCCATCGCGACGAGATCGAGGCGGAGTAGGCCTCAGGCGGGGGGCGATTGGCGTCCGGACGGACATCTCACGCCCCACCCCTAGTCCCTCTTTTCCTCCACGATCACCAGCAGACGCAGGCCCGTGTGGAGCGGCAGGTCCAGATCGGGCGGGCACTGGAACGCGTTGTCCGGCGTTTCGATCGCAATCACCGTGGCGCCGTACCGCTGACGGAAGTCGCTCGTGCGCAGCGTCTGGCCGATGAGATCGATCGGGACGAAGAGTCGCTGGACGCGATCCGAACTCGCCGGCCCCGCCATCAGCATCAACTGCTGCATCTGCAGATCGCGCGAGATCGCGGCGAGTCCGCGGTGCTCCTCCAGCACGGACGCCCGGGTCTCCGACAGTTGTTCGCGGAGGGCGGCCGTCACCCGGCGACGACTCAGCATGCCGAGCCACTCGCCGCGCCGCCCCACGACCGGCAGCACGTCATGCCCGGTGCGCTGGAACAGCGTCAGCGCGGAGTAGAGATCGTCGTCCGCGCGGACGGTGAGCAGTTGCCGGAACGGCGTCATGACGTCGGACGCCACGAGGAGTCCCGCGAGTCCGTGCTCCGTGGCGATCTCGCAGATGTCCGGCACGGAGATCAGTCCCTCGAGCCGGCCCTCGCGTGACACGGCGAACACCGGACGCGTCCCCGGTTCGATCTGCTCGGCGAGTTCGTCGAGGCCCTCGTTCGGTCCGATGGTGAGCGACCAGTCGCGCTCCATGAGCTGATCGACCCGCCAGGTTTCGAGCATGTGCACGATGGGGTCCGCCGCGTGGGCGGGCGATTCCGCCACGGAGCGCACCTGCTCGTGATTCAGACACCAGCGACGGCCGACGAGATAGCTGCTCACGCAGACCAGCATGGACGGCGCGATCAGGCCGTAGCTCTGGGTCATCTCCGTGACCATGACGACCGCCGCGAGCGGCGCGCCCTCCGTCGCGGCGAGCACGCCGCCCATCGCCACCGGGATCAGCGAGTCGCGCAGGTCCGCGTCGTAGGCGCCGGGGAAGAGGCCGATCACGAGCATGCCGAGCGCGGCGCCGGTCGCGCCGCCGATCGCCACCGACGGGCCCACCACCCCGCCCGGAGCGCCGCTCCCGACGGTGAACGCGGTGGCGACGCACTTGCCGATCGCGATCGCCGCGAACAGGCCCGCCCACCGCCAGATCTCGGGATCGGCCCCGCCGTAGAGCGATCCGTCGAGCGCATTGCGGAAGAACTCGTACCGGCCGTCCATCACTTGCGGCAGGAGGCACGCGATGGCGCCCGTGGCGAGTCCGCCGAGCGCCGGTTTGGACCATGCGGGCAACTTCGACCGTTGGGCCGCCCGGGTGACGGTCGTGACGCAGATCGCGAACAGGATCGACATCACGCCGCAGAGGGGGCCGAGGATCGCGTAGGGGAGCAGTTCCGCCGGCGAGTCGAACGAGAGTTCGGAGACGCCGGGGAAGAGGGCTTCTGCGGGGTGGAACAACATCATCGTCGAGTAGCCCATGACGGACGCGACGACGGACGACACCAGCGCGTCGCCCTCGAACTCGGGGTCGCGATAGAGGATGCTCGTGGCGAAGAGCGCGCCCCCCAGGGGACAGCGGAACATCGCGCCCGCGCCCGCCGCGGCCCCGGCGACGAGCAGCACCCGACGGTCCTGCGCGGTCAGCGGCATGAACCGGCCGAAGGCCGAGCCGATCGCGGCGCCGAGGGAGGTGATGGGCCCTTCGATCCCCGCCGACCCGCCGAACGAGATGGTGGCCGTCGCGCCGAGTCCCGCCACGATCGGACGTCGCAGGCCGAGCCGACCCATGGTGCGATGGAACGCCCGGGTCACCTGGGCGACGCCGCTCACCTGCATGCCCGGGGCCAGCAGGTGCAGCAGCACCCCCGTGATGACGCCGCCGATCATGGGCATCAGCAGGACGCCCCAGCGGAACTCGAAGACCTTCGGGTCCGCGACATGCGTGAATCGCCCCACGAGATGCGTCGCCCCGAAGTGCAGGGCATGCTCCAGCGCGGCGGCGATCAGGCCCGCGAGGACGCCGACCACGATGCTCAGTCCGAATCGACGCGCCCACGCCCCCCGTGGCCGCAGTCGCCACAGCCCGAGGCGGATCCCGTCCAGTCGGCTCACCGGTTCCGATTCACTCACGAGGTGTCCGCCAGGTCGACCACCGACCGCCGCTGCGCTCCTTCTCGCGACAGCCTCGCCCGTCCGGTCGCATTTGACAAGACCCCCTGACGCCGCCGCCACGAATTCCGCAAAGACCGTCCGATACGTCCGCAACGACGACCCGAACACGCAGTCAAAACGAAAAAAGAGCCCGGCATCAAGGCAAGCCTGAGCCGAGCCCTTCCGGGGGCGAATTGATGTCCCAAGTATAGCCGAGACCCCGGGAGAGGGAAGTCATTTGTAGCGATTTCGTGAAAAATCAGGGTGATGCAGCGGGGTTGTGTGGCGAATGGGTGATCCGGCCCATGCCTGATCAGGCCCCGGATGGTGGTGTCGGGACTGACCTCTTTTTGGCCCGCGTGATCTGTGAATTCAGGTCGTCCTCCGGGGCGTCGCGGCCGTACCGTTCAGCAAGCACTGGAACCAGAACGGGTTGGCGATCGGACCGGGATGGTCCGGCGACGGACCGACGCCCCCCGATGGAAGGAGCCCGGGCATGATCAGGATTGACGCTGCTCGCCGCATTGCCGCGGCGCTCCTGCTTGCGCCCGCCGCCGGGGCGTTCGGGCAGTTCTCCAGCTTCGATTTCGCCGAGCCCGAGTTGCTCGAATTCCCCAATGCGCAGGGGCCCACGATGGCTGCCGTCGCGGACCTCGATTCGGACGGCGACCCTGACCTCGTCGTCCCCGGACGAAACGTCGACTTTCTGTTCTACGTCGCGCTCAACGACGGCGCCGGTCAGTTCAGCCTCCACGCGATCCAGCTGGAGGAGCAGAGCCAGTGGTGCGATATCGCCGATCTCAATGGCGACGGGGCCCTCGATGTGCTGGTCCTCATGCGGGGCCGCCTCAACCCGTCCCTGATGCTCCTGCCTGGGGCGGGCGACGGGACCTTCGGGGAGCCGACGCCTCTCGTCACCCTTCGCCAGCGTGAAGGCGTTGCGGTCGCCCTCAGCGATGTCGACGATGACGGCGACCTCGACGCCATGGTCACCACGAACAACCCCGGCGGGTACGCGGCGGTCATCAACGACACGCCGCCGGACGCCCCGGCCGGAACGACGCCTGTCTTCACGCTCGGCGCGGCCACGCTGCTCGATGAGACCGCGACGGGGTTCACGATCCCGTCCCTCATCGTCGCGGCGGACCTCACGGGCGACGGGCGCGACGACTACGCCGTCTCCCAGGTCGCGCCGTTCCGCGTCGCCCGTTTCGACGCCCCGGCCGACCCCGGCCCCTTCGCGCGGGAAACGATGTACGAACCGATCTTCGGCGCGCCGGGAATCAACACCGGCGACCCGGACGGCGATGGCGATGTCGACCTGCTCGTCGCGTCCGGCACGAGCAGTCAGCTTGCGTACGTCACCATCATGCAGAACGACGGAGTCGGCGGCTTCGACTCCGGGCAGGCGATCCAGGCGACGAATCTCGGCGGCGTGGGCTGGCACATGGCGAGCGGCGATCTCGACGGCGATGGCGATGAGGACCTCGTGCAGGGCGCCGTGCTCAACGGGTACGTCACCTTCATCGAGCAGATCGAGCCGACGCCCGAGGGCGAACTGCAGTTCCTGCTGCCGCAGCAACTTCTGCTGGGGTTCTTCCATCGCTTCATGATCACGCTCGACATTGACGGCGACGCCGATCTCGATGTGCTGGCGATCGATATCGGGGACAACTCGATCCGGATCTTCCGCAACGAAACGCCGCAGGGTCCGCGACCGCCGGTCCCGCCCGCCGCCGCGGCCCCGGCGCGGGCGCCCGGACCGCCCGTCGTCCCGGATGCGCTCCGTTCGGCGGCCGCCCGCGTGTTGCAGGACTGGGGTCCCACGCCCGGCGGCGTGATTCGCGCGACCGACCTCACCCGGGACGGGCGTGTTGACGCCCGTGATCTCGATGCGCTGTTGCGAGGCGCCGTCCCCGCCGCGCCGGCCGCGGCGGGCGAAGAGCCGCCGCCCGAGGCGTGCGGTCCCGACGCCGGGGATTGTCTTGATCCGAAGGGCAACGGCACGCCCGGCTGCGACGACGTCGACTGCTGTGCGATCGTGTGCGCCGCGGACCCCTTCTGCTGCGACACCGAATGGGACATCACGTGCGCCGAACAGGCGGCCGTCCTGTGCACCCCGCCGCCCGCGTGTCCCGCCGAGGGCGACTGCTTCACGCCCCACGAGTCGCCCGGCTGCGACGATCCCGTCTGCTGCGAACTCATCTGCACCATCGACCCGTGGTGTTGCGGCGAGGACCTCGTGTGGGACGCGCTCTGCGCCGAACAGGCGTTGCAGCTCTGCCCCGTCGCCGCCCAGACGGTCGAGTGCCCGGCCGGCGGCGAGACGGAAATCGAACTTTGCGCCGAGAACCTCAACAACGGATGCAATCTCGATGAGCCGGTGTTCACGCCCGCCGCGTGCGGCGACATCTGGTGCGCCGAACTCAACACCGCGCCGCGCGACTCCGACTGGTACGAACTCACGGTCGGCGCGGGCGACGGCTTCGTCTGGCGGGTCGACGCGGAGTTCCCGGCCCAGGCGTTCATCCTCACCGGCGACTGCAAGGCGGGCTACCGTATCGTCGCGAGCGTCTACGGCGACGCCTCGGGTCCGATCGAGGTCGAACTCGCCGATCCGGTGGCGGGCGTGTACTGGTGTTATGTCGGTCCCGGGACGCCGACCCGAAAGTACGTGTCCGGCGCGCCGTGCGATCCCGACCCGAAGGACCCGCCGAAGAACCCGCCCGCGATCGCGTACACCCGGGCCTACGTCGCCGCGATCGAGTGCGCCGTGACGCCGTGCCCGGCGGACCTCACGGGCGATGACGTCGTCGGCCCGCCGGACCTCGCGGTCCTCCTCGCGGCGTGGAATACGGCCGACGCCGCCGCGGATCTGAACGACGACGGCGTCGTCAACGCGGCGGATCTGGCGATCCTGCTTGCGGGGTGGGGGCCGTGCGACTGAGACGGCGCCGTGGTTGCTCGTGTCGAGGATCAGTACCGGAACGTCCAGCCGACCTTGGTCGTCAGTTCGGTCGTCTCCGAGCGAATGCGGTTGTCCTCGTACCGGTAGCCCTGGTTGACGACGAGAAAGACGTCGTTGCCGGGCTGAACGATCCAGCGGAGCCGGCTGTTGAGACCGATCGAGTCGGACACATTGTCGTACTGGATCAGCGACGTCCAGATGACGTCGGGCGTGAAGTAGACGTTCATCCGCGCCGACGCCAGCCGCGTGATGAAGTCGCCGTCTTCGAGATCGACGTCGCTCATGCGGTAATCGACGCTGGCGAAGAACGACTCGTTCGGCCGCCACTGCACGCCGCCGGTGTAGTCGACCCGGTCGCCGTCGAAGAACGTGCCGAAGGTCACGCCGCCGCTCACGCGGAGCGGACGGTTCGCCGACGTGCTGGCGCTGAGGCTGAAGCGGTCGAACCAGTAGCTCTCGGCCGGGATCACCACGTCGTCGAAGATTTCGAACGGCCGGTCGAGGACCTCCCGCTGCCGCTGGTAGGTGATGTCGATCGAATCGCCGGCGTCGGTCGTGATGTCGAGGAGCTCGAAGTCGAGGTCCTGTGATTCAATGTCGTTCCGAAGATTCGTGACGAGGAACGCGTTGAGACCGACGTCGATGGTGCGAATGAACGACCCCGTCGGCCGCCACCGGTAGCGGGTCCGGGCGAAGTACTCGCGGATGCCGCTTCGGGGGACGAAGCCGAGCGCGGCGTTGAAGTCGTCGCCGATCTCCGCCGCGCCGATCTGCCAGTTGATCCGATCGTTCGGATAGCCGAGCTTCATGCCGAACGAATTGTCCGTTCCGTCGCGATCATCGCCGGGGGTGAAGCTCTGCTGGAACCAGAGGTGGCCGTCGAGCACCTGGCCGTTCCCGAAGGCGTTCGAGTCGCGGAAGTTGAAGTCCGCCCCGACCACGTAGTTGTCGCCGTTCGTCCGCGGGTCGCCGGCGGTGGCGATGACGCCGATCGACGATTCCGACAGCACATTCCACGACATGCGGGCGACGGAGAGGTTCTTCTCCTCAACGTCGCGCGACGCCTTCTGCTGCACGCTGAGCAGGCCCAGCGTGTAGCGGTCGGTGGCGCCCGTCACCTTCAGCCCGCCGAGGATGTCCACCGTCTCGCCGCTCGGACTCAGCCCGATCCGACGCGACTGGAAGGGCAGCGGGTTCTGGTTGATGCCGCCGAACCGGAACACCCCTGCATCCTGCAGGAAGAAGTCGCGCTTCTCCGGGAAGAACAGCGGGAACCGTGTCAGGTTGATCCGGCGGTCGTCCACTTCGGTCTCGGCGAAGTCGGTGTTTACCGTCAGGGCTGCGGTGATCGCTGGCGTCACCTTGTAGAAGACGTCGAATCCCGCGTCGAAATCAAGCTGTTCGCGGTCCTCGCCGTGCTCGCGCCGGTAGTTGACGGTGCCGTACGGCTTGATGTCGAGGCCGAGCCCCTGGTTGATCTCGTCGATCGTCTTGAGTTCGCCCGCCGTCGCGATCGACGTGATCGGCCGGTTCAGGTACGGCGACGACCAGCGGATCACCTCGTTGTTCTGGCGCACGACCCGCTCGAGGTTGAGCCGCCAGGTCGAGATATTTTCGTCGAACGAGATGCTCTTGAACGGAATCCGGAACTCCGCGATCCAGCCATCGTCCGCCGTCGTGGTCCTCGCGTACCAGATGGCGTCCCAGTCGCGGATGCGGCGGTTGTTGTCCTGGATCAACCCGTCGCCCCGGGCGCCGGCCGGGTTCATCTCGAACTCGTACCCGTTGCGGTTGTCGCCGAACGGGCCGAGGGCGATTCGCACGAAGTCGTCCGCCCCGAGCCCGGCGTCACGCTGCTTCGTCGTCGCGATCCGACGCGCGGCCCGCTGCGTGCACTCGAACGCGATGTACAGCGCATTCGCGTCGTACATCACGCGGGCGGTCGTCGGCTCCGTCGGAATTCCGTTCTCGATCGGGTCGACCTGGCGGAAATCGTCGATCACCGTCGCGTCCGCCCACCCGGCCTCGTCCAGCACGCCGTCGATGCGGATCTCCAGCGGCTCGGGCGACTTCGTCACCACTGCGAGCGGCGGTCGGTACGTCCCCTCGTCGCCGACCAGCGTGACCTGGTCCGGGGCCGTCGCGGCCTCCGAGCCGGCGGCGGGAGCGGAGGTCGGCGCCTCCTGCGCCCGTGCGACGCCCGCCGCCAGGAGAGCGGCGAGGATCGGGAGCGATGATGAGCGAGCCCGCCGCGCGGGTCGGGTGATCGAACGAAGGAGCATCGGAACGGCCGGGAGGGTGGGGGAGGGGGATCGGCGAAAGGTCGGCCAGTGTACCGACCCCGGCTTTCATCGGCTCAATCCGGTCCGACGCATTGCGCGACGGGCCGACATCGGGCATGATGCCTGCACCCCGTCCCTGGGTGATGCGTACCAGGGGCGTTCCGTCGTCGCGTCCCGATCCCGGAGTTTCCAGCCCGATGCCCGCTGCTCTTCTTCGTCAACTCACCGGCGTGGCGCCGGGCGAGCGCCGACCCGTGTTCATCGCGGGGCTGGGGTTCTTCTGCCTGTTCTTCGGCTACTACATGCTGCGGCCGATGCGGGAGGAGTGGGGGATCAACTTCGGGGCGGACCTCCTGCCGAAGCTGTGGCTCGGGACGTTTCTCGCCACGCTGGTGCTGACCACGGCGGTGGGATTCGTGGTGAAGGGTCTGCCCCGCCGCGTGTTCATCCCGTGGTTCCACCACTTCTTCGCGGTCGTGTTTCTCGGGCTGTTCATTGCGAACCGCGTGACCGAGGAGAACTTCACGCTCGCGGCGACGTTCTACATCACGCTCAGCGCGTTCAACGTCTTCGTCGTCTCCGTCTTCTGGTCGCTGCTGAGCGATCTCTTCAAGCGGGAGCAGGGCGACCGGCTCTTCGGGCTGATCGCGGTCGGGGCGACGCTCGGCGGGATCGCGGGCTCCGCGTTTGTCGACTTCGCCGCCTCCACGGAAGTCTTCGCCCCTCGCAACCTGATGGTGCTCGCGATCGTGCTGATCGAACTCGCGGGGATCTGCGCGTGGCGGCTCGCCCGGACGCACGACAGCGCGGCCGGGGACGGCGGGGACACCGCCGATCGCGGCGTGGGCGGCGCGTGGTACGCCGGGTTCCGCGACGTCCTTCGCTCGCCCTACCTCGCGGCGATCGTCGGTTATCTGCTCGTCATCACCGTCATCGCGTCGGTCGCCTACTTCGTCCAGGGCCATGTGATCGAGACGTTCATCGTCAAGCCCGATCCCGAGGCGGGGCTCTCCGAAGAGGCGTTCGACGCGGCGAACATGGCGGCCCGGAATCAGCGGCTCGCCGTCTTCGCCCGCATCGATCTCTGGACGAACATCGTGACGCTGCTGTTCCAGGTGCTGCTCGTCCGGCAGATCGTGAAACGGACGAAGGCGGGAGCGGGCGTGGCGCTCGCGATCCTGCCGCTCGTGGCGGTGGTCGGATTCAGCGTGCTCGCGTTCGGATTCGGCGATGCGCCGACCGGCCCGACCGATCCGAACGCGGTCCTCCCCGCCGCGCTGTGGACGCTGATCCTCGTGCAGGTCGCTCTTCGCAGCAGCCGCTACGGCCTCGCCAAGCCCGCCCGCGAGATGCTCTTCACTGTGCTGCCCCGCGAGCAGAAGTACAAGGCGAAGAACTTCATCGACACCGCGGTGTACCGGGGCGGCGACCTCGGGGTGGCGGTGGGCTTCGACCTGCTTCGCGGGGCGGGGGTGACGGTCGCCGCCATCACGCTCGCGACCGCCCCGATCGGACTCATCGGCGTCGGCCTCGCCGCGTGGCTCGGTCTCGCCCATCGTCGCGCGACGCCGGCTGACGGCGCCCCGGATGCCAACGAGAAAACCGACCCGACGTCAGCGTCGGATCGGTCTTCGTAACCAGGGTCAGTCGGACGTCGGGCCTCAGCGGCCGCCGGTCTTCTCCAGTTCCGCCTCGTATTCGGCGAGCACCTTGACCATGTCGTCCTTCATGCGGCCTTCGGGCGCGAGCTTGACCGCTTCGCGCTGATGGAACACCGCCTTCTTGAGGGCGCCGGTGTCGTGGTACGCGCGGGCGAGCGTGTCGAGGATCGCCGCGTCCTTCGGGGCGAGCGTCGCCGCCTTCTTCGCGGCCCGCAGGGCGAAGTCCGCGTCGCGGGTCTGGACGGCGGGGTTCGTCAGCACCTGCCACGCCATGGAGTTCAGCGCCATCGCGTCGTCTGTCGCTTCGACGAGGCCTTCGGCGTAGTCGTACGCCATCTCCGGCTCGTTCATCTCGGTGAGCATGATCATGAACTTCTGCGACTTGAGGTTCATGTCGCCGGGCGCCTTCTCGATCATGCCGTCGTACATCGACATGACGGTGTCCCAGTCCTGCTTCCGCATCGCGGTCATCAGCGCCTGACGCTGCCGCGCCATCTCACGCTCCGCCCGCGTCTTTTCCTCCCAGGACGTCTTGTACTCGGCGCGATCCCACGAGTCCTTCACGACCGATTCGAGCGGCTCGTCGATCCGCATCGGGTGGCCGATCCACTCGACGTGACCGTCCTTGCCGACGATGAACGCGCACGGAATGCCCCGCTGACCGGCGGCGCGGAAATACGCGTTCTTCACCGATTCATCCGGATCGGTCGTCAGCGTGTAGCCGGTGCGCTCGTTGTTGCCTTCCTTGAGCAGCCACTTCACGACCGTCGGCAGCGGCTCGTCGCTCACGCCGACGAACTGCACGCCGTAGTCCTCGTATTTCTTCTGCAGCGAAGTGATGTGCGGCATGCTCGCGATGCACGGGCCGCACCACGTGGCCCAGAACTCGACGACGTACACCTTGCCGTCCTCGAACTCCTTCGGGGCCTCGCCCTTCAGGACGTGCGTGATCTCGAGCGGCGGCGCGACGCTGCCGATCGTCATCTCCTTGATGTCCGTGTCGTCCGTCTGCGCCAGCGCGGCGGACGCCAGCAGTCCGGCGGCGCACAGACCCGTCATGATCGTGGAATGCTTCATCAGTGAACTCCTCTTGAGGTCGGGGCGGGACGCCGCGCAATACGCGACTCCATCCGGTCGATACGGGCGTCGACCGACCGGAACATGCCATCCTACCAACAACGCCGCCCCCGCCCGATGAATTCCCCCCTATCCCCCGTGGGCCGGCGGTCCCATCAGGAACGAGGCGGTCACGATGTCGTACAAAGCGTGCACCCCGACCACGATCCCGAATCCCCGCCCCACGTAGAGCACGCCGAAGTACACCCCCGCGATCACATAGAACGCGATCAATCGCCATGACCACGACCCGTCGGGCCCCGTCGCATCGTGATAGAACGCGAAGGCCACGGCGGAGATCACGATCGCCGTCGCCGCTCCCGCCGCGCTCTTCAGTCCCGCGATGTCGACGAGGATCGTGTGGAGCGCGGCGATGAGGATCATGCGGAACAGCAACTCCTCGTAGAGCCCCGCCCCCACGCTGATCGCCAGCCGCGCGGAGAGATCGAGATCCGCGAGGTTGACGGCGGCGGGATCCGCGCCTGGCGAGGCGGCGAGTCCCACGCTCGTCAGGCCGACCGCCGCGACCGGCGCGATTGTCGTCTCGCCCAGTCGCGCAATGATCTGCGCGATCGCGAGGAGCGGCGCGGTCAGGGCGACGGTTTCGACCGTCATGCCGAGCAGCGTTCGCCCCGAGATCCGCCAGCGGTCGCGGTTGAGCACGTGCCAGAGGAGCAGCACCACGAGGATCACCACGCCGCCGAGGTAGAGTCCGCTGCGGGCGGGGACGCCGAAGATGTCGAAGAATCGCAGGAGGGACTCGTGGGCCTTGTTGGTGAGCACGCCCGTTTCGCTGCGCAACGCCAGCACCAGCCCCAGCTCATACGCGATGATGAGGGGCGTGAGGAAGACGAGGATGGTCAGGGGACGTTTCGAATCCCGGAGGTAGACCTGCAGCGGCGGGCCGGCGGGACGTCCGTCGCGGCGGGTCGGCGTTGAGTTTCCATGTGCGCGACGGGACATGGACGCCCTGGGATGATTGCGGGATGGTCAGGTCACGACGGGACTTGATCGCCGCCATGCGATCATCGGCGTGGCGGGCCGTCGCTCCCATCCAAGCGACCGCCGCGAGCCGATCCGGACCCAGAAGATCCGGACGAACGGATCGTCAGGCGTTCGACGCCTGCTTCATCGCGTTGAGCCGCTTCGCGAGCCGGCTCTTCTTGCGTGACGCGGTGTTCTTGTGCAGGGTCGAGGTGTGCGAGATCTTGTCGAGCAGGCCGCACGTCTTGCGGAACTCCGCCTCGGCCGCTTCCACATCATGATCGTGGACCGCCTTGAGGAAGGTCTTGATCTGGTTGCTGATGCGACGCTTCCGCCACTTGTTGCGGGCGTTGCGGACCTTGTCCTGACGGACGCGTTTCTTGGCGGATTCAAGATTGGGCACGTGAACCGACTCCAGCAGGGTCCGTCCGACCCCCGTCATCCCAGTGGACGGGCGGGCGGGACGGATCAACTTCATGATGCTCAGATCCGTGGAAGAACCGCGTAGTATGGCGTCCTCGACGGGAAAATCAAGCCCCGTCGGCCCCCGTCCCGCCTTCCGGCGCGATCGGTCCGTGCCGAACCCCGTTTGCGGGCCCGCGAGCCGGGATCCGGGATCGCGAGCCGCGCCCCTCGATTTTTCGGACGGACCGGCTATACTCCCGTCCTTCCCCTGCGGGCGTAGCTCAATTGGATAGAGCATCGGTCTACGAAACCGAAGGTTCCAGGTTCGAATCCTGGCGCCCGCGTTCCTCCCATCCGCGTGGTCGGTCCCGTCGCATCAGGGCGATGAGCCCCGGTCGTCGATGATGTCTCCGGCCGCGATCCCTCATTTCATCCGAACCGCGGACCTTCCGCACGTCTGATCAGGCAATCCGTCTGTCTTGTCTGGGCGCTTGGGAGCGGTGCGGCGATGTCGGCGCCCCCGATTCCACCCCAGGTCGGATCGGTCGGGTTGCCTTGGCCCGCCCGCATCCGACGCTGAACGGTCCGACTCGACTCTGGAGGAGGGAGCCCGGGATGCTGTCAGCCGCCGTCATCACCAGTGTGCATCTTGCGATCGTCCCGCTCGTCTGCGGCCAGGTCGCCGGCCCCGCCGACGGCGACGATCCCGCCGGCGGCGAGTCGTCCAAGCCCGTCTGGACCGAGTCCTGCGGTGTGCTTGGAGACTGGAGCCTGCGGCTGCTGCCCTGGCAGCCCAACCCCGCCGGGTGCGACGGGCAGGCGCCGTACGTCGACGATCCCTGCGGAACCGCCACGTACATCGCCCACCCCGGATCCAATAACTACGCGGCGTCCAGCCCGGTCACCGTGTGCAGCTACGACCGGCTGCGTGAGGCCGGCGCGATGCTCGCCGTCATGCTGCGCAACGACTCCGTCCCGTACCCGTACAACACGGCGAACCCGGCGCCCGAGACCCTGTCCGAAATCTGCTGGGCCGTGCACGACCTCGACTATGTCTTCCTCGACCTCGAAGGCGGCGATCTCGACGACGACGTCTACGCCAATGTGGTCGCCGTCATCGACTTCCTGGACGCTGTCGGCTCGAACGCGGTGGTCGGGCAGTACCAGTGGCACGCGGGGGAGTGGGACGACGCCCGACTCTACGAGTCGCAGGCCGATATCTCCCATTTCGCCGAACGCTACCTCGCCAGCGGACTGACGATCTCGATGCCGATCGGCTACCCCTACGCCGCGCACATCATCCACACGTCGTCCGCCCACTTCAGCGGAACGTCGCCGAACGTCGAAGCCGCGCTGTTCTGGGCGCCGCTCGAACGTGTCTCCGTCGCCGCCCGCGCCCTGCCCGAAGGTCACCGGCTCATTCCGTGGATCGCCCCGTTCATCCCCGGCGAGGGCGCGCAGGAGCCTCCCCAACCGACCAGCCTCGCCGCGCTGTTCCTCCACATGCGAATGCGCGGCGCCGCCGGGTTCTACACCTTCAACGCCGACGGCCACCCTGACCTCTCCCCCGCGCAGTTCCGCGCCCTCGCCGCCGACGCCTTCACCTTCCTGACTCCGGTCCTCGATCGCGCGACGTCGGTGGAGATCCTCAACCTCGGGACCGACAAGAACCGCGGCGTCGAGTGGTCGGGTCTCCTCACCGACCGCGAAGCGGTGGTCCTCGTTTCCAACCTCAGCGACGACGATGGCGCGGTCGTGGAGCTTCCCTTCATCTACGGCGCGCCGTCGACCCTGACCGCGCCGGCGGGCGGCCACGCCCTCTACACGTTCGACCTCGACCCGACCCCGGAGGATCTCAACGACGACGCCTGGGTCGACGGCCACGACATCGCCGAGATCATCCAGAGCTGGGGCAAGGTCGATGGCGAACCCGATCCCGCCGACTTCGACGGCGACGGCTGGGTCGACGCGGGCGACCTGTTGCAGATGATCACCGCGTGGGGACCGGCGGCGCCGTGAGGCTCACCCCGCGCGATGCGCATCCGCCCCGCGCCGGATGTCCGCGATGACCTGGTCGAGCGGTCCGCCCGCGGACGGGTAGCGCCCTTCGCGGGCGCCGTTCTCGAGCTTGAGGACGCCCCGCGGACACACCGCCGCGCACACGCCGCAACCGACGCACGACGCCCGCACGATGTTCTCGCCCCGCTGGGCGTACGCCCGGACGTCGATGCCCATCTCGCAGTAGGTCGAGCAGTTGCCGCACGACATGCACTGCGATCCGTTCGTCGTGATCCGGAACCGCGAGAAGTACCGCTGGAGCAGACCGAGAATCGCCGCCATCGGACAGCCGAACCGACACCAGACGCGGCTGCCCATCAGCGGGTAGAACCCCACGCCCACCACGCCCGCGAATCCGGCCACGATCAGGAAGCCGTACCACTTTCGCGCCGTCAGCGCGGCGTCGCCGAGGATCGCGTTGCTCGTCATGTGGTCCACCCACAGCAACGCCGTCACCAGAATCACGACCACCAGCACGCTGTGGATCAGCCATCGCTCGATCACCCACGCGAACGACTTCTTGCTCGACAACTGTCGCCACGGGTCGCCCAACGTCTCCGCCAGCCCGCCGCACCCGCACACCCACGAGCAGTACCAGCGCTTCCCGAAGAAGTACGTCAGCACCGGCGTCAGGACGAGAATCGCAAAGACGCCGAACCCGACCATGAACACGCCGAGCGTGCTCGCGTTCAGGTAGTACTGCACATCGCCCGGCCACGCGTAATTCGGCTTGAGCGGCCAGAAATAGGTGAAGTAGAACTCCGGTTGGTTCATCGCCTTCAGGAAGCCCGGCAGCAGGAACGCGAAACCAAGCTGGAAGAACATCACCGATCCCGTCCGGATCAGGTGGTACCGGTTGTGGCGGTACCGCATGATCATCCGCACGCCGAAGACCAGGATCAGCAGGGTGTAGAAGACGCCGTACAGGAACCAGTGATCCGCCGGTGATCCGGTCAGCGCGAGGGCGAGCGGGTCCATCATCCGGATCGGTCCCTCGAGCAGCGGGGCCATGCCGTTCGCCGTCAGGTCGCCGTACCAGTAGAGCACCACATAGAACCCGGTCAGGAACACCGCGACGCCCCACGCGAGCCAGCCCCGCGACTGCACGTTGCGGAACGTCGTGTCGTTATGCTTGATTCCCGGCGTCGTGCCCTTGTAGCGCACGATGAAGACGAGCGTGGTTCCGACGGACATCAGCCCGAGGCTCGCCAGCCAGCCCGCCCACGTGCCGCGCAGGCGTTCGAGGAACCCGAGCGGTTCGCCCGGGATGAAGCCCGCGAGGGACGTCAGCAGGAAGATCAGTACGCCGAGGGCGATCGCGGCGACCGCGCAGCGCTGCGTCCAGCTGACCGGTTCGTGCGACGGCGCCTCGTCCGGTTCGCCGAAGCCGAGACGTTCTTCGTCATAGCTGTGATTGAGGACGGTCAGCTCGATCATGCCGGCTGCTCCCGGTTCATCTGCGCCCGGAACGCGCGGCGCATGTCGTCTTCGTGCCGCGCGAAGAATTCCGCGTCGAAGTTCGCGTCCTCGAGTCGTTCGAGGACCTCGTCGATGGTGCGTTCATCGCGGATCCATCCTTCGCACACCTCATGTCGCCACCGGACGCCCATGACGTTCACGCCGCGGAAGCGTCCCGAGTCGTTCTCGTACACGAGTCGAACGCCGCTCCGCCCGTCGGGATGCTCCCACCAGAGCTGCGTTTCCCCCTCCTTGCCCCGGGCCGGCGCGTCGCCGTAGGTCTGGTATTCGATGTCGAGAAACTTCGCCGAGTTGTACCAGACGCCGGGATCGTACCGTTCGTCGCCGCCCGCAAGGTTCGCCGCCGCGATCTCGCCCTGCATCCTGCCCGTGTACCACACCTGCTGGAGAAGATTGCGATTCTCGTCGGGCCGACGGATTTCCGCGCAATCGCCCGCGGCGAAGATGTTGTCGACAGTCGTGCGCAGATTCCAGTCGACGAGCACGCCGCGCTTCGTCTCGATCGTCGTGTCCTTCACGAGATCGATATTGGGCGAGACGCCGGCGGTGAGGCCGACGATCTCGCATTCGATCGTCTCCCCGTCCCTCGTGTGCACGCCCCGCACCCGCCCCGATCCGTTGTCGATGATCTCCGCCAGCTCCGTTTCC
This sequence comes from Phycisphaerales bacterium, assembly GCA_965227335.1. Taxonomy (GTDB): domain Bacteria; phylum Planctomycetota; class Phycisphaerae; order Phycisphaerales; family SM1A02; genus CBDDFV01. The sequence continues at coordinate 307,366 of CBDDFV010000002.1, read as the reverse complement.
AGCCGCAGGTCAAATCCCTCCGCCCGGATCGCGCGGTTGATCATCGCCGATTCCTCGGGCGGGAGGATGTTGCTCCAGTAACTCGCTTCCCGGACGAGAAACGTCACTTCCAGATTCCGGGCGTGCAGCATCTCAGCGAGTTCGATGCCGATGAGACCGCCGCCGACGATCACCGCCCGTCGCGCTCCCCGGACATTCTCGTACAGGCGTCGGAGGTCCATCAGGTCGTAGAGACCCTGCACGCCGTCGAGGTCCTGTCCCGGCCAGTCGAACCGGTTTGATTTCGAACCGGTCGCGATCAGCAGCTTGTCGTACGCGAGGTCGCCGCCCTGATGCAGCGTCAGCGTCGAACCTTCGACATCGATCGCCGTCACCCAGTCGCGCACGAGATCGATCCGCTCGTTCTCCCACACGTGGTTCTCATACGGCTTCGTGTCCTGGTAATTCATGTGGCCCATGAAGATGTACATGAGCGCCGGACGCGAATAATGAAAGTCCGACTCGCCGGAGATCATCGTGATCCGCCAGTCGGGTTGCAGCTCGCGAAGGCGACGGGCGGTCGTCACCCCCGTGATGCCGTTGCCGATGATCGCCACGTGGGTCATGCCTGCATCCGAAGTCGGCCAGGAAGAACGCGCCGCCGACGCCGCGCTTGGTCCCATGCTAATCGACTTCGCCCGCGGTTCCTTCCCGACAATCCGTCACATGCGGCGGACGCGGCGCCGTCACCGCCCTGATCGAGCCGGCGCCGATCCTCCGGTCCCCCTCCGCAAGACCCCCCGTCCTCGCCCGGCACGCCTGGTCGCATCGCCTCATTTCGGGGCGGGATTCGGGTGTCGATCGCGACGTCGGCGCGGCATGATCGTCGGGTGACGATGCAGTCCGTCGTTCGGCGGCGTCTGCATCGTGGTCCGTCATGAGCCCGAATCAGGAGCGAAGCCGTGAGTGTCCGTCGCATCGCCGCGTCCGTCGTCGCCGTCTTCATCGCCGCCGCCCCCACGCTCGGGGCCGACTATTTTCTCGACACCTGGGATGACGGCGACCTGTCGCTGTGGGTGCAGGACAGTTCGTCCACGACCGTCGAGGTCGTCGACGCCGGCGGGAACCCCGGCGGCTATCTGGAGTCCACCGGATCCGGGTTCGCGGGCATGCAGACGTTCAAGCTGGATGCGCGTGGCGATTACAACGTCGCCGAGGTCGTGGGCGTGCATGTCGATATCCGGGTGGTCGACGGGGCGCCGTTGCAGGTGATCTTCCGGGTGCGTCAGGGGGCCGGCGTCAACGGGTGGTTCTACAACCTGCCCCTCGGCGAAATCGGGGCCAACTGGTCGTCCCACGCCGCGCCGATCGATCCGACGTGGACGAACGCCGAGGCGATGGGGGCGGGGTGGGCGCCGGAGGGCGCGGTTCCGACGTGGCAGGACACGCTGGCCAGCGTGGATTCGATCGCCGTTCGGACCTTCGGCGCCGGCGATCTCACCATGGCGTACGACAACTTCGAACTCATGGCTCTCGCTCCGCCGTGTCCGGGCGATACGTCGGACGACGGCCTGGTCAACGCCGACGACCTCGCCATCCTGCTCGCTCAGTGGGGCGCGTGTCCGGTGGCGGAGTGCGTCGCCGACCTTGATGAGAACGGGGTCATCGACCCGACCGACCTCGCCCTGCTCCTCGCCGACTGGGGGCCGTGTCCCTGACGCCTGATGCGGCCTCGATGGCGCCCGACCATGGGGGAGAAGGATGCGTCGGCGCATGGTGCGTTCGGCGCGAAACGCGGCTGGCGGTCTCCGCGGGATCGTCGGCCGTGTTGTTTCCCGGCGACCGTCGACACTTCAGCACGGACGCGGTCAGAACAGGACCCGAGTCCGGATCGACTGGGGGATCTCGCGCAGCCGCTCCATCGCCGGAATGCTGTGCCGCGCGTCGAGATCCATCACCACGTAGCCGACATCCGCCGACGTCTGCAGGTACTGGGCGGCGATGTTGACGTTGTCCGCGGACAGCGCGGCGTTGATGGCGGACATCACGCCCGGCTCGTTGCGGTGAATGTTCAGCAGCCGGTGCTTGCCGCCCTGTTCCGGCAGCGACACCTCGGGGAAGTTCACCGCCGACTCCGTCGACCCCGTATCGCTGTAGCGGATCAGCTTGCTCGCGACCTCCACCGCGATGTTCGCTTGCGCTTCCTGCGTACTGCCGCCGATGTGCGGCGTGAGGATCACATTGGGGCAGTCATGCAGGGGCGTGCGAAAGCCGGCCTCGGGGTCGTTCGACGCGGGTTCCGTCGGATAGACGTCGACGGCGGCCCCGAGCAGTCGGTCTTGACGCAACGCTTCGCCAAGCGCGTCAAGGTCGACGACGTTGCCGCGGGAGGCGTTGATCAGGACCGCGGACGGCTTCATCGCCGCGAGTTCCGACGGGCCGATCAGGCTCGCGGTCTCCGATGTCTGGGGCACATGCAGCGAGACGACGTCGCTCGTCGCGAGGAGATCGTGGAGGCGGTCGACCTGCTCCGCGTTGCCGAGCTTGAGCTTGGGCGTGACATCGTGGAAGACGACCCGCATGCCCATTGACTCCGCCAGCACCCCCAGTTGGGCGCCGATGTTGCCGTAGCCCACCACCCCCAGCGTCTTGCCGCGAATCTCGAACGAATTGCTCGCACTCTTCAGCCAGGCGCCCTGTTTGAGCGCGGCGTCCTTGGCCGGGATTCCCCGCAACAGCAGGATCGCCTCCGCCAGCACCAGCTCCGCCACGCTGCGTGTATTCGAGAACGGCGCGTTGAACACCGGCGTCCCGCGCCGACGGGCGTGATCGAGGTCAACCTGGTTTGTGCCGATGCAGAAACATCCGATGGCGAACAGCCGTTCGCCGGCGTCCAGGATCTCCGGCCGCAACTGCGTCCGCGAACGAATGCCGATGAGATGAGCGTCGGCCACCGCCTCGCGGAGCGCGGCGTCGTCGAGCGCGGTCGGCAAGGTGCGCACGCTCGTATATCCCGCCCCCCGAAAGGTCGCCTCGGCGTTCGGGTGCACGCCTTCCAGCAGCAGGACGTTGATCCGGGCGCGATCCAGCGACGTGTCAGACATGAGACCCTCGGGGCCGACGAGCGGCGAGGAAGACGAATGGAACGACGCTATGCCAACACGATTCCCGGTCCGGGTCAACTTCGTCGTCGTGCCTGACCTCGGATCGGGGGCGATCGGGCCGCCGAACGCGCAAGTCTTGTCCATCGCCGACCCCCGTCCTCGCTCGCCGGCCCGTCCCGATGTCCGTGGAGGAGCCGTCATTGGATTCCCGGGCTCGAAGTTGCGGCGTCGTCCGGTGGGTGGTCGATCTCTCTGCGATCGCGCGTCATCTCCAGAGAGGATCCCCGCCGATGCTGCCCCGACTTGTCGACGCCTACCACGACGCCGGTTTCGTGTTCGAACTCGGCTCCCCCGCCATGCTCTGGTGCGGCGTGACGCCGCGGGCCGAGTGGACGCCCCGCCCCCGGTTCGGCCCGCTCAATCACCGGCAGATCGCCGTCGGACTCCGCGACGCCTGGTTCTTCCGCCTCATCGCCGACGCCTTCGATGCGGCGGGATTGCGGACGGAGGACGGGGCCGCGTTCGTGATCGGCAACTCGTACGGCGTCTCGACGCTGATGATCGCCGAACTCTTCCGGCCGATGTCGGTCGATGCGATCGACGCGGAGACGTCATGCGGCAGCGGCGAGGGCTCGGAGCTCACCCGTCGGCTCGCCGCGCAGCTCGAACTCGACGTCCGGGTCACGGCGGGATTCAGTCCGCAGGAGATCGACCGGGCGTGTCGTTCGCCGCGCTATCAGCTTGCCTTCATTGACGGGGAACACACGGACGAGCAGATTGTGATCGATTTCGACGGCGTCGCCGACCGTCTCGACGATCCGTGCGTGGTCGTCCTGCACGATGTCGGTCTCCGCGACATGGACGCGGGCTGGCTCGCCGTACGCGAGCGGGCGGCCGGACTCGGCTTCCGCGGGTTCGACCTCTCCGCCACAGACTCCGGCTCGACCGTGCTCGTCCGCGGACTGCCGGATCTCGAACGGTATCTCGAACGCACCTGCCCCGGTCTTCGCGCGTTCAATGACACCTATCACGCGGGTCTCTCCGTCCCGACACCGCCGCAGCGACCCGAGACCGACCTGCTCGTGGTGCGTGATGATCAGACTGTCGCCTTCTTCGGGGCGGGCCGCGATCTCGCCGCGTACGGGCACTTCATGCTCGCGCATCCCGACCGCGTCGAGGCGATCTACGACGATGATGCGTCCAAGACGGGACGCCGACGCTACGGCGTGCCGATTCGCGCGGCGGAGGATCTCGCGTCCTCGGCCGCCGACATGATCGTCATCTCGACGCACGGCTACCTCGACGCGGCGCGTCGCCGCATCGCCGAACTGCGGCCCGATCTTGACGCCTGGCCCCGCGTCGGTCTCATTCCGCCGACGCGGGTCGTCGCCACGCCCGGCGCGCCGACGCCCGTCCTGGTCTGACGTCCGCCGCGCCTACGCCGCTTCGCTCACGCCCGCCGCCATCGGCGCCATGGCCCCGACGATGCCGATCCAGCGGCCTCGTCCGTGTTCGCGCGGCTCGCACGGCGTCACTTCGTGCTCGACCCGCTTATCGAAGAACATGACGTCGCCCGCATCGATCTTCAGATCGTTGAACGCGGAGATCGACGGCCCGCCGGCGGGATGCAGGATCAGATCGCCGCCGCCGAAGTCGACGCCCGGCCGGCTGAGCTGCAGCCAGCACTGGAGCAGCGGATGGTCGTACGGGAAGGGCACGTCGGTGTGGCGCGGATAGCCCTCGGCGCCGTGCTCGTACTTCGTGATCAGGTGCACGTTGCGCAGGCCCTTCTCGGCGTACAACGCCTCGTTCGGCCAGATCGCCTCGATCGCATCGCGGGTGCGCATGATCGGAACATGCACGCCGCCGTGCGTCGTGCCCGCCTCGTTGCCCGTGAATCGGTAGAGCCGGTGGACGGTGAACCGCTCCTGACCGTGGTCGTAGATCCACGGGATGATGAAATCCTCCTGCCCGTCGACGGTCGGCTTCTCGCGTCGGCGCGGCCCATGCTCGAACATCGCCTCCGCTTCCTCGAGATATCGGTCGAGGGTCGCCGGATCCACCGCCCCCCGGACGACGAACGCGCCGCAGGCGGGATCAAGGATCTGCGTTCGCGCGGCGTTGATGTCGATGTTCAGGATCGGCGGCGTGCGGGTTTCAGCGGTCAGCGGCGTCGTCATGCGACAGCCTCCCTCGTTGCGTTCGGAAGTTTGACGGCGATGTCCGGCGTCGCGGCCGTGTCCGCCGCGCGGACGCGTCGCGCCGTCGCCCAGAGCGGGAACCAGGGCCTTCGTTCGATGTTCTCGATCTCGAATCCCATCGACTCGATGAGGTCCACGAAGTCGTTCGCGTACATGGGCAGGTCGTAGGTGGGCGTCAGCGCGTCGAACGTCACCTGCAGTTCGTACCGTCGCCGCATCCGGCCCGGGACGTCCTTCAGCAGGTGGGGCGCCTGCACGACCCACGGACTCCACCGCCGGGCGAACTCCGCCCCGGGCTGGCCGAACCAGCGCTCGCACGCGATCGTCCCGCCGCGGAGCAGCGGGGACGTGATCGAGAGCAGGCCCCACAGCAGCCGCCTGGGCAGCCGCGTCGTAAGCCAGCGGTACTTGTATTTCGACGCCGCCATGAAGTAGCGGCTCCGATGGTAGGAATGCACGAAGAGCAGGCCGCCGGGTCTGACCTTCTTCGCCGCGCGGGCGAGCGTCGCGGCGGGATGCGGCGTGTGCTGCATCATGCGGTGACACATCACGAGGTCGTACGACTGATCCGGGAACGGCATCGCGTTGACGTCCGCGCGGGCGAACGTGACGCGCGGATCGTCGATGAGCGCCGCCGCCCGCTCGATCGATCGCGAGAGGTCGAGTGCGTGCACCGCGCCGACATCGCGGGACAACAGGAACGCCGTGTCGTCTCCGAGACCCGCCCCGATCTCGAGGCAGCGGGCGCCGCGCAGATCGTATGAATCGAAGTTCGTGCGGAGACGCATCTCCTCGTCGTGGCGCTGCATCAGGATCTCGTTGACGGAGCGGACCGCGTCGGTCTTCAGCCACTGGAAGGAGAAGCTCGCCTCGTATCCCGAGCCGCCGATGAAGTCCGCGACCCGACCGTTCATCCGCGCGACCGTCGCGCCCTCTGGCGTGACGAGACGATCGCCGTCGCGGCGGAGCGGGGCGCCGTCGGCGGGGCTGATGAAGGGGGTGTCGTGCGCCGGATCGGCAGTCGGCATGGGGACGGGCTCCCGTGAACGCGGGGCCGCCCGGGGATGGAGTGAAGGGCGACCCGACGCCGGTTCTATCGGCCGTCCCGCGCGGGGCGGATGACCCCGACGTCGTCGTCAATCGGAAAAAAGTTCGGCAAAGACGCTGTCGCGCCGGAGCGCCGCCGACCCGAGCGCGGCCCGGTCCGTCCACGGCGTTTCCGGTGCGTCCACAGCCGCGATCAGGCCGAGACGGAACGCCCGCCGTTTGAGCGGCAGGTGCTGGACGTAGAGCGACGCGACATCAGACGCGACCTCGCCCGCGGCCGGAGCGGCGCCGGCTGCGAGAAAGCCGCGCAACAGCCGCGCATGATCCCGCACGTCCCACGCCAGCCCGCCGCGCACCGCCTCCGCATGCTCGCGCGGGGGGCCGGGCATGATCGCGTCATGGCACTCCCGGTTCGCTTCGAACAGCACGGTCGACATCACGCCCAGCAGCGCTTCGCGCAAAAAGTACGCCTCCGCCGTCATCTCATGATCGTGCTCGACGGACGCCTCGGGGGCGTAGGTGATCATCGGGGCCGGGCCGAACTGCCGGTAGGCGAATTCGAGGTCCTCGTAGTACACCGGCCGCAGGTCGGGCTGGAAGGCCGGGGCCTGCACGATGGCGTCGCGTCGGACAGACAGGTTGAGCGTCCACGCGTGCCGGAAATCCAACGCCGCGCCGGTCGCGTCGCCCGTCAGCGGTCGGAACACGGCGGGGGTCCGGGCGACGAAGGCGTCGAAGATCGTGGATTCGGCGGGCGCCCGCCACGGAGCCGCGCCGAGCACCGCCCGCGCCCCGCCGTCCAGCCGACGCACATGCGCCGCGACGAGGTCGTCCGACGCGACGACATCGTCGTTGAGAAAAAGGAACGCATCGCCTTTCGCGGCGTTAATCCCGCGATTCCGCGCCGCCGCCGCCCCGCCGAACGGCTGCGTCAGCACCTCGAACGACACGCGATCGGATGCCTCCGGCGTGTCGAGCGCGGCGGAATTCTCAGGTTCGTCGCCGTCGATGACGATGATCACCTCGAGGTCCACCCCGTCGGGCAGCCGCTGTCCGGCCAGCCCGTGCAGCAGCGTCGACACCTTCGACGATCGCCCCCGCGACGGTGCGATCACCGACATCCGTCTGATCGGCGACTGAGGTTCCGTCATGCTCATCATCCTACCGCAACATCTGCGAGTGAGCGGCGTCACCACCTGGGCGCTGCGGGCCGTCGCCGGCCTTCGCGCCCGCGGACGCGCGGCGGGCCTGATCATCCATCGACGCGACGACGAGCCCACGCCCGAGTTCCTCGCGCCCTTCGTGGTCGACGAAGTCGTCGGGGGACCGCCCATCGACGCCGCCCACGGCCGACTCGACCACATCGTGTCCGTCTACCGACGCGCCGTCGATACGTTCGCCGCCGATGATCGTCCCATCGTCATCGCCCCGAACCTCCATGGCGACTGCTACGGCGCCGTCGCCGCCCTCGCCCAGGTCATGCCCGAACGCATCCGCGTCGCGGCGTGGATCCACGCAGATAACAACTACGATCTGGCTGTCGCCCGCCATTACGAGCCGATGCTGCACGCGATCGTGCCCGTGAGCCGCGAACTGGCCGACCTCGCCCGCGCTATCCTTCCGCGTCGCGCGGCGGACGTGGAGCACGTGGCGCACGGCGTCCCCGTGCCCGATCCCGCGCCGGTCCGGCCCCCGCTCGACGAACGACCCGTGCGACTGCTCTACGCCGGCCGAATCGACGAAGCCCAGAAGCGCATCACCGCGCTCCCCGTCCTGGCCCACGAACTCGAACAGCGCGGCGTGTCGTACGAACTGCGGATCGTCGGCGACGGCGAGGCGATGACCGAACTGCGGGGGGCGAGCAAGGGACTCGCCAGCGTGGACATTCGCGGCGCCGCGCCGCCGGAGGCGATCCCCGATCATCTCGCGTGGGCGGACGCGTGGCTGCTTCCGTCACGGTACGAGGGGCAGAGCGTGGCGATGCTCGAAGCGATGGGCGCGGGCTGCACGCCGATCATCACCCGGGTGCGTTCAGGCGGCGCCGATGCGGTGATTCACAAGGAGCGGGGCCTCGTGGTCGACGTCGATCCTGAACTCCCCGGCCATGCGATCGGAGGGGCGCTGGCGGATGCGGTCGGGATGTTCCTCGCTGACGAGGGCTCGCGGCTCGGCGTCGCCGCGCGTCAGTTCGTCATCGCTCATCACACGCTCGATCATCACACGGACGCCCTGCTCGCCTTGATCGATCGCGTCGTCAACGCGCCGCCCCGGCCTTGGCCGGCGAGTCGGCCGGCGGCGTTCAGTGCGGGCGCGGGCGGAACGAGCGGCAGCACGCCGGCGGACGCGGCGGCCCGGCTCGAACACGCCTTGTCGAATCTCGCGGGGGAGCGTCTGCTGATCTACGGGGCCGGACGTCACACGATTGATCTTGCGAGCGTCTTCGCCCACGCGGCGGCCGAGATCATCGGCATCGTGGACGACCACGTCGCCCCCGGATCGCGTCTGTGGGGCTGGCCCGTCCTCTCCATCGCGGACGCCACGACGCTCGGCGCCACCGATGTCGTGCTGAGCAGTGCGATGCACGAGGAAGATCTGTGGTCGAAGTCGCAAGCGCTCGCCGCCGCGGGCGCGAAGGTGCATCGCCTCTACGGCGACGCCGCGGTCTGAGCCGCATCGATCGCATCATCGAGCGTCAGTACGTTTGAGATCCCCGCGCTGCGCAGGCGTTCGACGATCGGCGTGGCGTGGTCCGGCGTCACGACGACCACGTCCGTCTCCGTCAGGTCTGCGATCGTGATGCGGTGGGAGGCGCCGTCGACCGCGCGGTCCGGCGCATCGTCGATGAAGATGAGATCCCGTTCCGCCCCGTGCGCCGCCGCCGCCGCGCGTCCGTTCCGCCCCATGCCGTACAGCACGAGACGGCCGCCGGGTCCGAGGGAGTCCTCGGCGCGTCGGAACAGGGTTGTCCAGCGGGCGTCGTCGTTCGCGCCGAAGACCACGCGGCGACGGTGGCCCGGATCAGGCACGCACCGTCGCAGACGCTGATCGAGCGTCACGGCGTCGACACGAATCCGCCAGCGTTGCAACGCCCAGCGCAGGGCGGCGGCGAACGCGGCGAGTTCCTTCGGTCGCACCGCCCCGGTCTCGACAAGCAGCGTCTCGATCTCGGCGGGCGCGACGGCGACGGCGCCGGCGAGCGACCGAATCGTCCAGGAACGGACAGCGTCGGTCGCCTCGCTCGTATCGTGGGCGTACCGCCGCAGCAGCATCGCCCCGGTCTCGAAGGCGCATCGGATCCGGGACGAAAGCGACGCCGGCGTCGTCCAGTACGACGCAAGAGTGCGCGGCTCGATCGCCCAGGCGTCCGCGTCACCGTCGGATTCTCGCGAAAGACGCATCAGCAGATCCCAGTCCTCGAAGACGGTGAGGGCCGGATCGAAGACGTCCGGCGATCCGGGCAGCGCGAGGAGCGACTCGCGACGGTGCACGGCGGACATGATCGCGATCGGGTCAAGCGTCATGAGTCCGGCCCGCGTGAGCGACGCGGCGGTCGGCGGCGGGACGTCGCTGATCACGACGCCGGCCGGATCGACATAGCGGAATCCACACACGGCGCCGCGCGATGACCGGGCGGCCGCCGCCGTCATTCGAGCGATGTAGTCCGGATCCAGCGTGTCGTCGGCGTCGAGAAAGCAGATGAACGGCGCCGTCGACAGTCGCAGGCCGGTGTTGCGGGCGGCCGACACGCCGGCGTTGGACTGCCGCACGACCGTGACACGCGAGTCGCGGCAGGCGTCGAGATCGGCGCACCCGCCGTCGGTCGAGCCGTCGTCGACGACGATCGCCCGCCAGTCTGATGCGGTCTGCGCATGCAGTGACGCGAGCGTGCGCGGCAGCGTCGTGGCGCGATTGAAGGTCGGGATGATGACATCGACGCGGGCGGTCATGTCACGCGGCTCCGACCACGGGGGTCGGGGTCAGGACGGGCGGCAGCCGCAGCACGGTCACACCGCGGGCCCGCAACGCCTGCGACTTCGTCCAGATCTCATCCTCGTACAGATCGGACGCGATCAGGACCACATCGTCTTCGTTCAGATCCTCCGGGTCTCGCACGCGTCGGTCCTCGAGCATGCCGCCCGCCCGCGCGTCGTCGACGACGCCGTCAATCCGGACGCCGAGCAGCGTCTCGTGGGCGATGAGAAACCGGGCGAAGTCGCCGGCCCCGTACAGATGGAGGGACGCTACGTCATGCGTGCGGAGCAGGCGGGCGCCGGCCTCCACGCGGGTGCGTCGAGCATCGGCGGCGGTGGGGGGGATCGGGCAGCGCCACGCGGACCAGAGCCACGCGGTCAGGGCGGCGCGGGTCGGACCGTGCGCTTCCATCCAGGCTTCGAGACGCGTCCGTGCGACGGCGTCGCCGGCGGCGAGATCAGCCATCGCCCGCTGGACCTCGGCGTCATCGACATCGTCCCGAAGGCCGGCCCAGGCGTCGAGCAGTCGTCGCGTCGTCGCCGTCGCCTGATCATGATCGAGTCGGCTGTCGGTCGTGCGCACATGATGCGTGTACAGCACCTCAGACACGCCGCCGAGCCCGCGCGACGCGAGACGCAGCCAGAGGTCGTAGTCCTGGCCGCGACGAAGCGTCTCGTCGTACCCGCCGACCTCGAGGACCGCGTCGCGGCGGAGCATCATGGATCCGTGGGTGAACGGATTCCAGACCATCAGTCGCCAGCGGGACTCGCGCGGGTCAACCGGCGGGAGGTTGATCGCCTGGACGGCGCCGTCCGGACCGATGAAGGCCGCGCCCGTCCCGGCCCCGGCGAGGTCCCGGCGTTCGTCGAGAAGGCGGGTCTGGCGGGCAAGGCGTTCGGGGTGGGACTCGTCGTCGGCGTCCATGCGGGCGATGAGTTCGTGCCGGGCCGCGCGGACGCCGGTGTTCAGGGCGACGGCGAGGTGTTCCCGCGGGGCGCAACAAGTGCGCACACGGGGGTCGCGGGCGGTCCAGATCGACGCGGCGGCGGCGAGACCGGGATCGTCGCCGTTGAGAACGAGGAGGAGTTCGAAATCGGGCTGGGTCTGCGCGAGGATCGACGCGGCGGCGCGATCGGCGGCGTCATCCCAGCGGTTCACCGGCATGACCACGCTGACCGGAGACAATGCGGTGCGGTTCATGGCGCCCTCTTTATCGACCGATGGCGACTGGGACCGATCAAGAAACACGCGCCGCTTCCGATTCTTCGAGAGATGCCGCATGCCCGCTCCCCGACGCTTCACATTCCCCGAGCCGGAGGACCTCACGATTGTGGTCCGCGCGGCGGGGGAGCGCACCGAGGACGTCCTCGTCGAGCAGCTCACCCGACAGCTTCCGAACGCCGGTGCGCAGCTCACGGTGCTGCATGAGAAGCCGTTTTCGCAGGCGGTCCGACGCACGTTCGAGATCGGGGCCGCGAGCGCGCGGCCGTGGTTGATCGCCGTCGACGCCGACGTCCTGCTCCTGGACGACGCCGTGGTCCGCATTCGCGAGATCTGCGGCAAGATGGATCCGCGGGCGTTCGTCGCGACGCCGCTCTTTCTCTGCCGCATGACGGGCGGGCTCGCCACCCGCGCCCTCCATTGCTACCGCGGACCGCTGCTCGGGGAAGCGATCCGCGCGATGGACGAGACGCCGATGCAGATCCGTCCGGAAAGCCGCGTGCATGATGCGATGACCGCCCGCGGCTGGACCCGAGAGTGCTACGCGAAGCCGTTCGGCCTGCATGAATACGAGCAGTCCTTCCGGCATGTCTATCTGAAGGCGATGCTGCGCGCCCGCAAGGACGAGTTCGCCGACGACATTCGGCGCCGGCTCGCCGCCCTTGCGTCCACCCATCCGGACTTTCTCGTCGCGTCCTGGGGGTTCGCAGACGCCCGCGACGACGACCCGGTTGAATACGACTGGGAGACGCCGTATCCGAAGCTCGACGAACGACTCGCCGCGCACGGCCTGACCGAGAAGCCGACGCTCACCCGGGACGCGGTCGGCGAGGTGCGGGCTCGCATCCTGGCGCACGAATTCAGACGCGACCGACAGACGCTGGCGTGGATCCGCGAACTCCTCGACTTCGACGGCGATGCGCCGGAGCTGCGCCGGTACCTCGCGGCGGCGCCGGACGTCACGTCCGGACGCACGCCGCAGCGGGTCGCCGGCTGATGTGCGGCGTCCTCGGGATGTTCGACGGCGAGCCGATCGCGCCGGAGGCGGAGCGCGGCGGACGTTGGCGGGCCGCGATGACGTCCCTCGCCCGACGCGGACCGGACGGGTCCGGCGTCTGGCGCGCGCCGTCCGGCCTCGCCCTCCTCGGTCACACACGTCTCGCCATCATCGATCCCACGCCGCGGGCGGCGCAGCCGATGACCACGTCCGACGGCGCCGCCGCGATCACGTTCAACGGCGAGATCTACAACGCACCCGCCCTGCGGCGCGAGCTCGAAGCGAGCGGACGACGGTTCGTGACGACCAGCGATACGGAGGTGCTCCTGCAGGGGTGGGCGACGTGGGGACCGGCGGTGCTGGACCGGCTCCGCGGGATGTACGCGTTCGCGATCTGGGATGATCAGTCGCGTCGCCTCTTCGCGGCGGTCGACCATGTCGGCATGAAGCCGCTTGCGTGGAAGGAAGAGCACGGGCGCGTGACGCTGGCCTCCGATGTCGACGCCATGCGGGCGTTGAGCGGCCGCGCGGAGACGCTGGATTCACTCGCGGCGCGGCAGTACCTGTCGCTCGGATGCGTTCCGCCGCCCCGCACGATGTGGCGCGGCGTACGGAAGCTCCCCGCCGGTCACCGTCTCACGTGGGCGCCGGGCGAGCACGTGCGGGTCGAGCGCTACTGGTCGCCGCCCGACCGCTGCGAGAACGTCGATGCGCCCGACGACGAGGCGTTCGCCGCGCTGTTCGACGACGTCGTGCGCGAGCATCTGCTGGCGGATGTCCCGGTGGGCGCGTTTCTGTCCGGCGGCCTGGACTCGGCGGCGGTGACGGCGGCGGCGGTGCGGTGCGGCGCGGCGCCCCGTTGCTTCACGTTGTCGATGGAAGGTGAGGCGGATGAGAGTCGCGACGCCGCGCAGATCGCCGACGTGCTCGGCCTCGCCCACGACATCGCCCCGGCGGGCGCCTCGATCGACGAGGACCACGAAGCGTGTCGCCTCGCCTATGACGAGCCGCAGGCGTACTCGGCGTTGCTGACGATGGTGCGGATCGCGCGCCACGCCGCGCCCCAGGTGAAGTGCGTCCTCGGCGGCGACGGGGGCGACGAGACGTTCGGGGGCTATCTCTGGCAGCGAGAAGCGGGTCCCGACGCCTGGTGGGCGTGGTCGGCGGATCCGGCGCTGCGGCGTTCGGCGGACGAACTGGCCCGGCGGGTGACGTCGCCGGAGGCGGATGATGCGGATCGCGCCGTGGCCCGCCGGGCGTTTGGCGCGCGGTCGTTTATCCACGGCTACGTCTCGCGGGTGTTTCCCGGGTTCCATCCCGCCGAGGCGCGGGCGCTGACGCCGGGATGGTCGGAGGCGTTTGACGAAGACGCCGCCGCGTCGTGGGCCCAGAGCGAGGATCGTCCCGGTCTGCCGCAGTTGCGCCGCATTCAGCGTCTTGATCTGACGACGTTCTGTCCGGCGTCGATCCTGACCAAGGTGGATCGCGGGGCGATGCACTACAGCCTCGAGGTGCGGGCCCCGCTTCTCGATCGTCGGCTGATCGAACTGGGGCTGTCGACGCCGCTCGTCCCGGGCGAGGACGCGTCGGACGGATCGGAGAGTCGGCCCATGCTCCGGCGGTATGCCCGCGATCGCTTCGGCGCCGCGTGGCCCAACCGATCGAAACAGGGGTTCAGCCTGCGGGTCAGGTCCGAGCTCAACGCGTGGCGGGCTCTCGCGGATCGAGTGAATGACACCGCCCTTGTCCGCGACGGCGTCCTGCGACCGGACTGGCGCTCGTTCGTGCCCTTCGGCGATATGCCGCGCCTGCGGCTCGTCTGTCAGTTCGCGGCGTGGGCGGAGCAGCGACTGGGGTCCGGCGCCGTCGCGCCGTCGCGGTCGGTCGCTTCCGCCGCGGCGGTCACGCGACCGCGGACGAATGCGAGCAGCTGATCCGCGAATCCTTCCACCGTATGCGCCGCCGGCGCCTGGGCGACGCCCCGGGCGATTCGCGTCGCTCGCGCGGCGGGATCGTTCAGCGCATCCTCGACCAGCCGTTCCAGCTGCGCTTCGCTGGTGAAGAACAGATCTCCGAGGGCGCTGAAGGCCCGGGCGCCGTCGCGCTGAGCGGCGTCCCGGAAGGTCCGCTGCGCATCGCGGACCTTGAAGCCAGGCCACTGCAGGGTCGGACCGGCGAACTCCTCGGCGCCGACGAGGTCGAGCCCGCGAAGTCGTTCGATCATCTCACGAGCTTCGGGCAGGTCATCGATGTCGACTTCCAGTCCGTCCGGGTCGCCCGGCGACGGACGTCCGACCCCGCGCTCGACCGCCGCGATCAGCGCGCGGTCATTCATCACCGCGAACGCGTCGCGGGCGGTGCGGATGGCCGGCTGACCGCCGGAGAAGAGGCACTCGGCGACGCGTTGGTGGAGGGTCTGATTGAGTGAGGCGTGGAGTTGCAGCGCGGCGTTGCGATAACACGCGCCGAGGGCGGGCCCGTGGTCCACCGGACCCGCCGCGAACTCCGCGAGATCCTGATGCCGGTCCCAGCCGGCGCCGTGCAGCCGCAGCCGCCAGCCGCGCCGACGGGCGATCGACGCCGCCCACCGGGCGGTCTCGTGCCGGAAGATGCGTTCGGCGAGGGGATACACGTAGGTGGTCAGGAGAAGATCGTTCGGCGGCGCGCCGGGGACGGCGTGCGCACGTCCGTATGGCGACGCGTCGATCGCGGCGTGCAGGGCGGAGAAGACGAATGCCGACGGCGGTCCCTCCATTGCGAGGAGGATTCGCGCGTACAGGTCTTCCAGCGCGTCGGCCGCCGCGGGCGAGAGCTCGCTCGCATCGGCGATGAACCGGCGGTGGAAGCGCTCGGGCGTCTCGCTCTGATGGGTGACCCATGCGATCTCGGCGTCGAAGTCCGCGTCGGTCCGGGGATCGCGGCGGAACTTGGCGGTGCTCGCGGCCATCGGCATCCATGCACACCGATCAGCCGGCCAGCCGTACGAATCGATCAGCTCCCGCCGCACCATGCCGACGGCAAAGTCGAAGGGGCCGAAGCCGTCCCCCACTTCGCGGCTGAAGAGGTGCGTCATCGCATCCTGGATCCAGCAGACGTGAGGCACGTCGCGCGGCGTGTCTTCGTGCATCTCGGACCGGGGATAGTTGACGGCGATGATGAGTTCGGGATCGAAGCGTTCGCACATGCGAAGACCGGCGAACGATGAGAGCACGCTTGAGTTGTCGGGCTCGATCTGGATGTGAACATCGCAGTTGAGGGTCCGCAGCGCCGCCGCGAGGTCTTCACTGATGTGCTGCAGGTACGTCGTGTACCGCGACGTGGGGATGAAGACGCGAAGCGGCGGGCCGCCGGCGGCGGCGTCGGCGTAGCGATCCGCCCAATGGGCGGCGGTGCGGGCGGGACGGGCGGCGAGTCGGGCTGCGATTGCAGCGGCTTCCGTACGCAGGCCTTCGTTGAACTGCTGGATCACGGCGGAGGCGGGCGGCGTGAGCGGCGCGCGGAGGGTCGGATTCCGAACGGCCAGCGTCGGGGCCACACAGTCAGAGCGGTCGCTCAGCCACGACTGCAGCCCGGCCGCCGCGTCGTCGCCGACGAACCAGACGATTCGCGGGTCGTCGAGTCCGGGTCCGAGGTCGACGGTTCGGAGCCCGCAGAGCAGTTCGTCGATCGACTTCTGGACCACGATGAGTCGCGGCTGGAAGCCGGGCGGATAGTCGGGGGGCGGCGCCTGGATGAGTCCTTCGAGGATCCACGGCGGATCGACGCCTTCGACGACGATCGGCCCGCCGATCGCGCTCGCGACGTGCGCGTTGAGATCACGCACGCCCCGCTCCGCGACCAGACGGAGATTGTCGAGATGCCCGACGCGTCGATTCGCCCGGTTGTAACGGACGACGTTGCCGTCGAAGGTGCGGAGCCACGTCAGGGGGCGGAGCGTGTCGCGCCAGGCGTTGATCTCGGCGTCGGACGGGCGAACGTCCCGGGGGAGCCGTTCGAGATTGGCGTGCATGATCGCGTCGCCGGCGTCGTCGTCGAAGACGTCGTCCGGCGCGGCGTCGATCCGGGCGTGCAGTTGATCCGCGATGGTCGCGTCGAGGCCCGCGCGACGGAGTCCGTCGAGGTCGTCGCGGGCGACGGTGGGCAGCCCGAGATCGATCAGGGCTTCCACGCGGGCGACGTGGCCGTCGACGCGAGACGGCGCCTCGGCGACGACGCGGGCGGCCTGCTGCAGACGGATCCACGGATCGGATGAGGATGCGGACGGCGCAGAATTGTACATGTCGTGCTTTCGATCGGCGTCAGCCGCGACGCCGATCGTCCTATCGTCCGCCCCGCGCCGCGTGCATGAGGGGCGTTCCGGGGAATCCATGCGAGTGGGAATTCAGACCCGGCCCCGCGGCGGCCGATGAGACGAAACGCAAACGTTGCGCTTTTCGAAAGAGCCCCCATGCGTCGTGAACGACTGTGTGACCGAGGTCCCCGGCCCGCGGCGGGCGATCCCGGCGATGCGCTGCCGCTGGATCCCGCCCATGCCGCGCCGTCGATGCTTTCGCCGCGCGAACTGAACTACCTGCACTGGCTGGCGAGCGTGACCGCGGGCGACGGCCGCGTGGTCGAACTCGGCTGCTTCCTCGGCGGATCGACCGCCGCGCTCGTCGCGGGTCGGCGATCGACGGGCCGCCCGTGCGACCCGCTGCTGGTCTACGACACGTTCGAGGCGCCGCCGGCGGCGTCGTTCGCGGCGGACCCGTCGCTGGCTCGATTCGGACTCACGCCCGGCGGCGCCTTCCTCGACGTGTACCGACGCCTTCATGCGGACCGACTTGACGAACTGGAGATCCGACCCGGGCGTCTGCCGGAAGCGGCGGACGACGCCGCCGCGATGTCGCTCTATCCGGAGCAGGCCCCGATCGGTCTGCTCTTCGTCGACCTGGCCAAGAGCTGGGGGCTGCATCTGACGGTCCTCCGGGCGTTCGCGCGGCATGTTCGGACCGACGGCGTCCTCGTGCAGCAGGACTTCGGCGACTTCCGCACGCCGTGGATTCCCGTCCACATGTATCAACTCCGCCACGCCTTCGAGCCGCTCGATCGCGTGCGCGGCGAGCCGACCGTCTCCTTCCGGTGCGTTCGGCCGGTCCGGAACACCGAATTGTCCGCGCTCGCGGCGTCGGCCGGGGCGATGGATCACCGTGAACGGAATCGGCTGTGGCGGGGGATCGCCGCGTACTGGTCGAAGATCCTCGGCGAGGACGCGTCCGGCTGGCTGGCCGGACACGAGGCGGCGCACGCGCTGCACGCGGGGGATGGCGAGACCGCGGCGGCGTGCGCTCAGCAGTACGATGCATGGCGCTGGACGCGCGACGCCGCGGATGTTCACGTTTCGCCCGCGTGGTCGACGTGGCTCGCCGACCTGCCGGAAGCGCTGGAACGACGCGACGCCGTCGATCACGCGGTGCACATGGCGGAGGACGCCGCGGCGGTGGACCGCGTCCGCCGCGAGGCGCCGGGAGCCCGCGAGATTTTCGCGGCGTGGAAGACGGACGCCATGAAGACGGCCGTGTGGCGCGACGTCGCCGCCCGACTGGGATCTCGACGGGTGAGGACCATCGCGCTGTACGGCGGGGGCCGGCATACGCGCTGGCTCCTCGAATCCGGTTGGCCGCGCGAAGCGCACGTCAAGGTGGATTGCATCATCGACGACACGCCGGCTCAGGATGCGATCAACGGGACCCCCGTCCTGCGGCCGGAGGACGCGGCGGAGCGGCTGCGGGAGTGCGGATGCGGGGGCGTCATTCTGCCCTCCACCGACGCCTGGGAAGACGCCGTCCTGCCGCGCGCCACGGCGCTCGCGGAGTCGTGCGGGTGGTCGACGATGCCGGCGTACACGTGCGGCGACGTCGTCCGGACCCACGATGACGCGGCGACGGAAGTCAGCGCCGGCGCGACCGCGACGATCGCTCCGCCCGGATCCGTCACGCGTCCGTCGCCGACGGAGGTCACGGCGTCGCCGGCGCATCGCGCGCAACTTGGTCTGTCGGTCGAGCGGCCGTGGATCGACGTGTTGTGCGCGCGGGTCGGATGGCCGGACTGGGCGCGAGGCCATATCAACGCTGACGACGCGGCGTTCCTGTGGGATCTGATCGAAGCGACCGGAGCGACGACCGTGCTCGAGATCGGGGTGGCGTCGGGCGTGTCATCGGCGGCGATCGCGGCGGGGATCGACAGTTTGAACGGCGGGACGGCGGACGCCCCGCTGGTGCGTGGATTCGACATCACGTCGACGTGCTACTTCGACGCCGCGCGGCCGGTCGGATCGGCGGTGGGGGAGACGGCGCCGGCGCTGGCGGATCGGGTGTCGATCATCACGCCCGCGACGGCTCGTGAAGCGGCGCGGGCGGCGTCGCCGGCGTCGATGGACCTCGTCCTGATCGACGCGGATCACCGTCATCCGTCGCCGGCGCTGGACCTGCTGATGCTGGCGCCGGTGCTCCGTCCGGGGGCCTGGGTCGTGCTGCACGATCTCGCGCTGGAGACGGTGCAGTCCGCGGGGGGCGGCGATCCGGGGCCGGAGGACGGCCCCCGTCGTCTCTACGACGCCTGGCCGTTCGCCAAGGTGCGGGCGATGCATGCGGATCCCGCGCGAGCGAACATCGGCGCGGTGCAGACGCCGGACTCGACCCACGACGCGGCGGTGTGGCTGGCGTCGTGGATCGAGTCGGCGTAGCGGGAGATCAGCGGCGGGCTCAGACGCAATCGCCCCAGGCGGCGAGCAGAAGCGCGAGGTCCGCGGCGCCGACGTCGCCGTCGCCGTCGAGGTCCGCGACGCAGTCGCCGCACGAGCCCCAGGCGGCGAGAAGCTGGGCGAGGTCCCCGGCGTCCACCGCGCCGGACCCGTCGAAGTCCGGCGTGCACGGCTCGCATTCGTCCGGCACGCCGTTGCCGTTGGCGTCCACGCTCAGGCCGGTTCCGATGTCGCAGCCGTCGGGGAAGCCGTTGTCGTTGCAGTCGTCGAGCGCGGCGGCGTCATCGAGGTCCCCGCACATCGCGGTGCTGGAGCAGCGGAACTGCGCGACGAAATCCTGCGAGAGCGCCATGGTCAACGCATTGTCCGCGTCCTCCAGCCCGGTGGGGACGCCGTCGAAGTCGATGTTCGGATTGGAGAAATGATCGGTGCGTTCGCCGGGCGAGTACGCCATGATCGTTCGCCACTCCGTGCCGGAGTCGCCGAACCAGCGGTGGCCGTTGGAGAACGGGAAGAGCAGGCCGCCCTCGGACGGACAGCCGCCGCCGTCGCCGAACGCGTGACAGCAGCCCATGTTGTGGCCGAGTTCGTGGGGGAAAACGTACGGAAACGAGTTGATGCCGGAGCGGTTGAACGCACGGGCTTCCTGGTCCGACTCGAAGTTCACCACGCCGTTCGCCACGCCGCCGCCGCCGTCAAAGAGCATCGTGACCTGGTCGGCGGCGACGAGGTTGCGGAGGACATGCACCTCGTCCGCCACGCCGTCGCCGGGATTCGTCAACTGGCCGAGCGAAATGCCGTCGGGCGCGTCGAGCGGCCAGGCGAGCGCGAGGCGGAAGCGCGGCGTCGTGTCGCTGTTCTCGAGCGCGACGTTGCTGAGGGCGACGACTGCGTCGATCTCCGCCAACGTCGCCGCCTCCCCGCCCCACGTCGCGACCACGTTGTCGGTGTACACGACGAGGAGATCATGAAAGACCCCCTCGAACGGACAGATGTCGCCGCCGGATGCGGCGTCGCTCGCGGCGGCCGGTCGGGCGGCCTCGGCGGCGAGCGCGGCGGGGGCGAAGCCGACATCATCGCCGACGCTGCAGTCGAATCCGGTCGGCGCCGGTCGGAAGATCGCGCCCCCGGCCTCCCGGTGCAGCCGCCACGTGCCGCCCTCGCCGACCAGATAGCCGGCCATGACGCCCGCGCGGGTTGCGATGATCGCACGTCCAAGACCGTCGACTCGATCCGCGATGATCACGCGTCCGCCGTCGCGCGTCGTCTCGACCGTACGCACCGTGACGTCGATGTCGCCGGTGGTCGCGCCGAGGGTCAGCGTTTCCCCCACCGGCGCAACGGCGACGGCGCTCGCGTCCGCGACCGGCGCGGTGGATCTGACTGACGAAGATGAGGTCCCGGGCGCACCGGCGGCGAGGAGGACGGGACAGATGACGAGCGCGACAGCGGCGGGAAAGCGGACGTTCATGGGGGCTCCTCGGCCGGGGCGTGGGTGAGGTGGATCAGGGAGTGATACGCAATGCGGCGGGAATGGATCCGTCGCCGTCGTCGATCTCGGCCGTCCTTCAGGAAGAGGCGATCGCCGCGCTCGCGGCCGCCGCGGTGCAGGCGGCGATGACGGCGGCCTGCATGGCCTGGACGGCGGCCTGGACGGCGGCCCCCGCGACATCGCCCGCGGCGACCGCTTCAATGCGTGCCCGACGCGACTTCAGCTCCTTGCGGTCGAAGACCAGCGGCAGCATGCCGGCGGCGCTGAGCAGGGCGGTCAGCGTGATCGTCCGCGGATCCTCGACGGGCTCATCGGTGAAGATGGCGTCGGCCAGCCGGCGGTTGATCTCCGCTTCGAAGTCGGGGTCCGCCTCGGGATACCGCGTCACTGGGAAGATCAGCAGGACCTTGCCCTCTTCGCGGCGGAGCACGCCGAGTTCGACGAGACCATCCGCCGCGCGACGGCGGAGCTTGCTGATGCGTCCGAAGCGGGTGACGAGGTCGGTGAGTCGGGGCGGCTTGCGGGCGTCGCGAACCAGGGTGAGTGCGTCATCGAGGATGGGGGCGTTGGTCGGCGTGTCGTCATCGATCCGGGCGACCGCCTTCTTGTCGTCGCCCTCGAAGCCAAGTCGACCGAGCAGGTAGAGTTCCGCGAGGATCGCGCCGCCCATGGCGAGGCCGAGCGTGGTCGAGGTCTGGAAGGAGCCTTTCTCGTCGTGGAGCCCGACGAGCAGCACTTCTTCGTGGAGCCAGAGTCGCTGATCGGGCGTGGCCATGAGCGGTTTCTCCTGGGCGCAGGGAATCAGTCCGGCGCACCATGATAGTCGGCGGGAGCGGCCGGCCGATCGGGAGCGCCGCCGCGGACGCCGAAGGGCGCCGGCGATGCGGATTCAGGGTGACGAGATGTCCGTTCGCCCGCCCGGCTCGGCTTCGACGACCGTCTTCAGTTTCGACAGATGCTCGGCGAATCGAGCGTCGATCGATCCACGGGCGAGATGCATCGACACGCCGCGCCAGAAGCCGTGGGGGCGGATGGCGGCCCGCCACCGGACCGTGCAGGCGTTCGGGCCGCGCGGCTCGAACGAGACGACGTTCTCGACGTCCGCCCACGCATGACCCAGGTCGAACGCGAATGTCTCGTTCGGCTCGATGGCCCGGATGGTCTGCATCAGGATCATGACGTCTTCGTCGTCGCGGAGCTCCACCGTGGTCGGTTCGCCGATGGCGGCCGGGTCGCTGTCCGCCCATGGCAGGCCATGCCAGTCGTGCAACCACGCTTCGCGGCGGTCGGCGTCGGCAAAGACGGTCCACGTCGTCTCGACGGGTCGTTCGATGTCGACCGACGCGTCGGACTGAATGACGCCGCACCCGCTCACGACCGAGACCGACAGCAAGGCTCCGAGCGTGACGTGACGACGAGGTCTGCGATTCATGTTCGCCCCCTGGCCTGGCGTGGCGGCCGGGCCGGTGTTCGGTTGTCGCTTTGATGATAGGGCCGTGGGGGATCTGGTCGCCGGTTCGGTCCTCCTGACTTCGTGGAGCGATCAGGGCTCGACGAAGCGGGCCGTCCTTCAGGACGACGCTCGGCGTCGCGGCGATCCCATCGCGGCGCAGCTCGCGCCCAACACGAAGATGCTCGACGTGCCCGACGGCTTGATCCGCATCTTCGACCGCGACCTCGTCTTCGCCGGCATCGCCCGAGTCGAGAAGCGAGACGGCAAGGAGGTCGTCATCAAGACCGACGAGCGCGGCCGGACGATCGACATCCACGCCCTACGCCACACGTTCGGCACCCACCCTTGCCGCGCCGGCGTCCCGCTCCGCACCGCCCAGGCCGCGATGCGGCACAGCGACCCGAGCCTCACGGCAAACGTCTACACCGACCCGAAACTGCTGGACGTGGCCGGGGCGCTGGAGGCGTTGCCGAGCCTCCAGCCAAACGGGGCAAGATCTCGTGACGCTGTAACCAGTCGGCGCTAGTTCTTCCCACGGTGTTCCGCAAGGAACTCACCACCATCAATCACACCAGACGCGACACAGGCCCCGTCACTGCTACAAACGCGCACGGCAAGCCCGTCGGGCCCGGAAACTCGTGCATGATGACGTACTCGATGCAGTGCACTGGCGTCTTCACGAGATCGGTGTTCAGCGTTATCGTTCCCGCCTTGGAGCAGCTGCCCCAGCGGTTCTTCATGCGTTGAATCCTCAATCGGACGCCTGCGAATCGCAGGGAAGCTGCCTGTTCTTGGCATCTCACGAGCTTCTCTCGGAAGATCGCCTGCGCGTGTGATCGGTACCACTCTTCCAACGCATCTGCGATCGCCCGAGTGTCTGTCGGCTCGGGCACGTGGACGTTGAAGTAGCGTCCAATCAGCTTGACGCTCGCCTCTTCAGCGCGATGAAGTCGTAGTCGATACTGGCGCCCGAGATACAGGTGCGACTCACCGGAGACGAGCCGCTTCCTGGAGTCCCGACTGATTCAGGTGGCAAACCTGGCCGGCCGCGCGAAGCTCACGAACGGGACCGCACCGCCGGCGCCGCCGATGCAACGTAACGGTAACTCGATGCGCGGCCTGTTTGCGATCATGCCGGAGCGGTAACGAGGATGATCGCCCGCACCCTCGTACAATCGGTCAACATGGCCGCGAAGACTCCGCCGTCACCCAAGCACAACATCCGCCGACACGTGGTCATCCTGGGTGCTGGTGCGAGCCGCGCGTGCTGCCCGCTCGGCGACGCTAGCGGTCGGATGCTCCCCGTGATCGCGGACTTCGTCGACACTCTCGAACTCCGGCCGAAACTGGAGGCGGCTGGCGTCCACGTCGACGGGGAGGATTTTGAGGCGCTGTACTCGCGCCTCACGGCTGGCGGGAAGCACGCAACGTTGGTGAGCGAACTCGAAGACGAGGTGTTCAGCTACTTCACCGAGCTGCGGTTACCGAAGGAGCCGACGATCTATGACCACCTGGTGCTCTCGCTTCGATCGAAGGACCTAATCGCGAGTTTCAACTGGGACCCCTTCCTGATTCAGGCCGTGCGCCGCTGCATCCCGATCGCCAAGCCTCCTCTCTGCCTCCACCTCCATGGCAACGTGGCGACTGGCTATTGCGTTCGACACGAGAGGCCGAGCATCGGCGACCGGGGCAACAACTGCCGCCAGTGCGGCGAGCCCCTTGTGGATAGCCGGCTGCTGTATCCCGTGGCCCAGAAAAACTACACCACCGATCCGTTGATCGCGGCCGCATGGAGTTCTGTGCAGGCGGCACTCAAGGACTGCTTCCTGCTGACCATCTTCGGTTACGGTGCGCCCGCAACCGACGTTGAAGCAGTGAAGCTGATGAAGGACGGTTGGGGACCCAATGCACGCAACACGCACAATCAAGTCTGATGGGCGGCGGGTGCCGTCAGGACGATCAGTACCACGTTTGGCGGAGCTACTCAAACAGTGTTTGCTGGTGGGAGGCGGACGGAACTCTCGCCAGCCTTTCGCAGGGACAACCCCTCTCCCGGCAAGCCCAATGGGCACGCCAGGAGCCCACCCATTCACCGCTGTAGGACATCCAAGCCGCACGACGATGACCGACGCTTGTCGGCCAGGAGACCAACGGTCTTCTGCGTCGCAATCCAGACGAAACAAAGGATGTGCGGCCATGGGTCGGTGCTGTGATGGCAGACTGGAATACCCCGAACCAACAAGCGGTCGTACCATGTGGAGATGAAACGCCTTCTTCTATGCCTCGTGTTGACGTTCGCTCACGTGGGATGTCAGCAGACTGCTGCCCCAGAACTCGGAGACGCCGTGAAGATTCAGGTCCTTGGCTTCACAGGATGCCCGAACACACCAGCATTTCAAGAGCGTGTCACCGCGGCTGCCAAGACCGTGGGCGGCTTTGACGTGCAGTACATCGATCAAGAATCGCTTCCTGAAGATGATCTCCGGCGCGGCTACCCGACACCGACCGCCCTGGTCGATGACGAAGACCTCTTCGGCTTACCGGCACCAACATCACCGAGCATGGGCTGCCGGATGTACCCCGGCGGGCTGCCGAGCGTCGACGAGATCGCGTCACAGCTCCGAGCCGTTAGTCCGTAGCCTCGGCAGCCTCCAGCGGTCTGATCGCCCGAGTATCGGGCAAACCAGACCTCCGAGGACTCGGAACGCCTGCACTACATTTGGGGCGAATCTGCACTACATAGGGCGATCTGTGGTCCCTCTGATGTAGTGCTCGATTCCGGAGAGGCCCCATAAATGCTTGATTTATCGAGACTTCTGAAAGCGGGTGACCGGACTCGAACCGGCGACATTCAGCTTGGGAATCCGCGCAATCGACGCAAGCATCAGTCTTGCAATCGCAGGGCCCGAAGCAGGTTGCGGGTCGGCCGCGACAACGAATGATGGTCGAGTTTCTGCGCGATGTGACGCGCTGTGTCGAGATGTTACATCTTGCGGACACGCCGTCTTCGGGCCACAGTCACACTCCGACTATGGCTTCCAAGGACCCCAAGCTTCGCCAGCGGCGTGGACTCGGCTGCGTCTGGATCGACGGCCGCGACTACATGCTCGGGCCGATCGAGACGGCGCCCGCGCGGTATCGGTTGCTGCTGCGGCGATGGCGTTGGAACGGATGCAATATGCCTCCGGACCTGGACGGCCGGACGGTGACTGTGAAGCGAGTGATCCGCGACTTCGTGCGGTGGGCGGAGGTCCCGGCCCAGCGGAAGGGCGCAACGAAGCACCGGTTTGCGGCCAAGCACCTGGTGAACTTCAGGCTCTCGCTTCAGCCGCTCCGAGATCTGTTCGGGTGGATGCCTGCGGGCCTGCTGACGACGGAGGAGTTGGCGGAGGTTCGGCAGGTCTGGATCGACGACGACCTGTGCACATCGACGATCAACGCCAGGGTTCGCAACATCATCCGGGTGTGGAAGTACGCGTCGGGCGAAGCTCGGCCGCGACTGATTCCGGAGTCGGCGTGGCTTGGTCTCAAGGCGATCTCGCACCTGCGCCCTGGCGACGAGATGCTCAGTGGGCCGCAGAAAGTGGAGCCGGTCAGCTGGCCGACGGTCGAAGCAACGTTGCCGCACCTACCGACGCCCGTCCAGAGAATGGTGAAGCTGCAGTGGTTCACCGGGATGCGTCCGGGCGAGGTCTGCATCATGCGGTGGGCGGACATCAACACTGGGTGGGACGAGATCGACGGTGTGCAGGTCTGGTCCTACACACCGGAGCGTCACAAGCTCAGCCGGCAGGGGCAGCAGCGGATTATCGCCTTGGGGCCGATGTCGCAGCAGGTGCTGATCGCTGCAAGAAAGGCCGATCCACTCGAACACTTGTTCAATCCGCAGGATGTCCGAAGAAATCGCCGGTACGGATCGGCGTACACAACGCAGTCGTACGGGAATGCGATCAGGCGAGCCTGCGCTGCAAATGGCATCGAGCATTGGGGGCCGAATCGGATTCGCCACGCCGCCGCGACGGCGGCCGACGAACTACTCGGCGTCGAGACAGCAGCCGAGCTCCTGGGTCACACCAACACAACGACAACCGAGCGGTACCTGACGCGTCGCCGTGTGCACGCCATGCGATACGTGGCCATGCACGGCTGACGTCACGTCGTGCAGACGCCGCCGAAGGAAGGGTGCTCCGGCGTGCCCTCGGCGGTTGTGGCGCGTTTGCACGAAGCGATCGTTCTGCGCCGCGGCGAGATCGAACCCAACGCCGGGAACCGCGGCATTCTCACGTCACTCACATCACTTGGAGGCGATCCATGCATGCCATTGCTGAGGCTGTACGTTCGCACGTAGTCGGCGGCACATCACCGAACGAAATCACAGCCGAAGCCCTCGCGCGGATGTGCGAGCACAGCGACGACGAGTTGCTTGTGCCGGCGGCGCGTGCATGGCGGCTGGTGCGCGACGAGTTCCGGGATGAGCGAGTGGAGGGGGTGGGTGATGCCGCGTGAGCGCGACCCGAACGTTGCTGATCCGATGTGTGACGAGTGCGGTCTGCACGGCTGCTATGACGACTGCGAGAAGTGCGGCCTGTACCTGTGCGAGTGCGAGTGCTGCACGGGCCACCCCGCGGGGCCGTTCGACCCGATGGGCGAGACGGTGTACTGCGACGGCTCGTGCAAGCGACAGTCCACGGCCGGCATGTCGCGCGTCGAGCTGGCCCGCGAGTGGGTGAATCCGCTCCTGTCGGCCGTCCGCGACGAGGTGCGCCGCGGAATGGTGGCAGAGTCATGACCCGCGTCATCGCCTCCTCCCAACTCGGCCACGACATGGTCGGTCTGATCGACCGGATGTCGCCGGACGATCTCGACGTCGCGATCGCGTACATCGCTGACCGTATGCGAAGCGATCGCCTGGTGAACGCACTCGAGGAAGCGGTCGGCGAGGCCGAGCGGGTCGAGCTGGCCAGTCGGTGGGGCCTCTACCGCGAATGTGAACTCGACGAGCTGGAGTACTGAACGTGGCGACAAGCGCGGAAGTGGATGGGCTGTTCGCGGACCTGGTCTCGCGACATGCCGCGGGACTGGAGCATACGCAGCGGGCGCTGGCTGACCTGGCGGATGAGGATCGTAAGCGCATCGCGGCGCACGGTTCCGGCTTCGTCGCTCGTGAGGCGCAGCTGAGCGCGTTCATCGCGGACGGCGCGCTGCTCGTCAAGATGCGGCAGCAGCAGATGACCGATCTGGCGATCCTCGTGCGCATCGGCCTGACGACGATGATCGAGCACCACGTGCAGGAGACGCAGCCGAATGAAGGTGACTGACGAACAGGCCGAGCTGTTGGTGCGCATCGGTTCAGAGATGCGGGCGCTGCAGCGCGACTACTTCCGGACGAACTCCCAGGCTGCGCTCGAAGGCGCGAAGCGGGCGGAGCGCCGGTTCGATGAACTGCTGGACGAGATCCGCGGCGACAAGGCCGGGCGTCTCTTCGAGTCCTGAACGACCAACTGATTTTCACAAAAAGGAACTCATCAACAATGAAACCCGTCATCATCACTACTGCGCATCGAGGCGTGTTCTTCGGCGATCTGTCTGACGACCAGAACGAGAACGACAAGACGCTCGTGCTCAAGAACTGCCGCAACGTCATCTACTGGAGCGGGCGGCGCGGCTTCCTCGGGCTCGCAGCGCACGGACCGGAAGATGGGAGCAAGATCGGATCGTCGGCGCCGCACGTTCGCCTGCATGACGTGACGAGCGTTTCGCAGTGCACGGACCAGGCCGCCGAGGCGTTCCGGGAATGGTCTGATGATTGATCTGCTCGACCACATCACCGTTGATGATGTCGTTCGGGCGGGCGCATGCCGAGACGGCGTGCGGGGGGCTCGCGACAAGCACTTTCCGCTTGCGACCGCTGTCGCTGTCGACGACGCCATAGAGATCGATGAGATTCGAGAATGGGCCGAGAAGGCCGCTGGTCGCTCCGGCTCCGGCTACGGCTACGGCTACGGCTCCGGCTCCGGCTCCGGCTCCGGCTACGGCGACGGCTACGGCGACGGCTCCGGCTCCGGCTCCGGCTCCGGCTACGGCGACGGCTCCGGCTCCGGCTCCGGCTCCGGCTACGGCTACGGCGACGGCTCCGGCTCCGGCTCCGGCTACGGCTACGGCGACGGCTACGGCTACGGCTACGGCTACGGCGACGGCTACGGCGACGGCGACGGCTACGGCGACGGCGACGGCTACGGCTACGGCTACGGCTACGGCTGATCTCGCTCACACCCTCCCCGGCCGGCTGAGTAGGCCGGACCCGGGGAATTGAATCCTGATCCGGCGGCCCCGTTGTAGGGACAGGGAAGCGCCGGCCCGTTGTAGGAAGCTCCGCCGTCGGCCAGGTTGAACGCCTGGTCGACGGGCGGGGCGCATTTGAAGGCGTGAAGATGAAAACGGTGGATGACGTGCTGCACGCGGCGCTCACGCTGCTGTCGCGCGAGCAGGCATGGGGGCAGGGCGACGATCTGAGTCTGAGGCATGGACCGTGGGATCTGATTCTCGCGATCGTGTACGTCGCGCCCGGTCGTGAGAACGTGCGACTGCGAGCGCAGGCGTATCCGTACTTGCGCAAGGCGATCGGTTCGAGGCGCAGGTCGCTGACGCCGCTGATCGACTTCAACGACACACCCGGGCGTACGCATGGCGAGATTGTCGCGGTCGTTCGTCGCGCGTGGACGCTGGCGGTGGGGGATCTGCGGGAGGAGGCGGCATGACGGTGCTCGATCGGTTGAGGGCAACGCGTCGTCTCATCAGCACGCCAATGACGTGGTGCCAGACGTACCTGGCCCGTGACGCGACGGGTCTGCCGGCGATGCCGAGCGACCCGCACGCTTGCCAGTGGTGTCTCCTCGGCGCCATTGCGAAGGTGTCCGATGACGCCGTGGACTCGATCGCAGTGGCGAACGAGTTGCGCAAAACCATGGAATCGCAGGACGTCGTCGGCTTCGGCTCGTTGGCCGGGCTCAACGACTACTCGGACCACGCCCGAGTTCTCCGTTTGATTGACGACACCATCGCGCGTCTGGAGGCCGGGCCATGATGTGCCTGATCGAACTCCACACGCAACGCTCGGACGCGGAGCACGAGCCGTTCCTCGTGAACGCTGATCGGATCCGCGGCGTCAGCCGGCATCACGAGACCGGCGGCAGCGTCATCGTGTTCGACAACGGACAGACGAGCGTCGTCGCCGAACCGTACGAGGCGATCGCGGAACTGCTGCTCGGGCGCGTGGCCCTGCCGTCGGGGGTGTGGAGAGATGCGTCGATCGGGGGCCCTGCGTGCGCGTTGTGAGACTCGATCACCTGCAAGCCCCGTTCACCGCGAAGCTGCCGGCGAAGCCGCTGGACATCCATCTGTGGCCGCGAGACAGGCCGTCCGGCGATCTCGCGTGCTCACGATGCGCGTGCCGAGGCGACGGCCTGCGATCGACCCGGCCCTGTCCAGGCAAGCCGGACCAGCCCCTCCCGCCGGCGCGCGGAGAGGCTGCCTACCCCGCCTGGTACTGGCAGCACCACGGAACAGATCACGTAGTACTTCCCACATCATGACCAACACCAGAGAGATCCCCGGCCCCGGCTTCTACGCCGGCATTCCATCCGGCGAGTATCACGACTGGCGCCTGTGCTCGTCGACCAAGCTGCACACGCTTGCGACCAAGACCGCGGCGCACGTGCACGCGTCGGGCGAGAAGGATTCTGACGCCATGCGGCTCGGCCAGGCGGCGCACGCGGCGATTCTGGAGCCGGACGAGTTCGAGCGTCGCTTCGAGCTGATGCCGAAGCTGGACCGGCGATACAAGGATCAGAAGGCTGAGTACGCGCAGCGTGTGGAAGCGGCGGAGCAGGCCGGGAAGATCATTGTCCCGCACGGCGATGTGGAGCTGATCGAGTCGGTTCGCGGCGCGGTCTGGAAGCACAAGTGCGCCAAGCGGATCCTCGATCGCGCGGAGGCGTACGAGGCGTCGTTCGTTTGGAATGACCCGGCTGGCTGCCGATGCAAGGGGCGTGCCGACATCCTGTCTCGCATCGGGAAGCAGTTGTTCGTCGTCGACGTGAAGACGACGCGCGACGCGAGCAAGTTCGCGTTCTCGAAGGCGTGCGCGAACTTCGGCTACTTCCGGCAGGGCGCAATGTACATGCGCGGCATGGCTGCGGTGGGCGAGTCATGCGCGGGCGTGATCCTGCTCGTGATCGAGAAATCACCGCCGTTCTGCTGCGCGGCGTACATGCTGGATCCGGGAGACCTGGACAACGCGGCGCCGGAGTTGGAGCACTGGATCGGCGAGTACGCGAAGTGCGAGAAGTCCGGCGTGTGGCCGGGGTACCCGGACCGCATCACGGCGCTTGAGCTGCCGCAGTGGGCGAAGGCGTGATCCGTCACGCCGCACATCAGACCGGGGGCCTCTTCGACGAGCTGGTCGTCGACCTGTTCGCCGGCGGCGGCGGCGCGTCCATGGGCATCGAGACCGCCTTGGGCCGCGCCGTCGATGTCGCTGTCAACCATGACGCGGTCGCGATCGCGATGCACCGCGAGAACCACCCCCACACCCACCACCTGCAATCGGACGTCTTCGAGGTCAATCCGCTGGTCGCCACTGCCGGGCGCCGGGTGGGCCTCCTTTGGGCGTCCCCGGACTGCAAGCATTTCAGCAAGGCGAAGGGCGGCAAGCCGGCGTCGCGGAAGATCCGGGCGCTTGCGTGGGTCGTCGTGAAGTGGGCGAAGCAGGTCCGCCCGCGCGTGATCATGTTGGAGAACGTCGAGGAGTTCGAGACGTGGGGGCCGCTGTGTGCTGAGGGGCGTCCGATCCGCAAGCGGCGCGGCGAGACGTTCCGCCGGTGGCTCGACCAACTCCGTGCACTCGGCTACGCGGTCGAGTGGCGGCTGCTGCGGGCGTGCGACTACGGCGCCCCCACGATTCGGCGGCGGCTCTTCCTGATCGGGCGGTGCGATGGTCAGCCGATCGTCTGGCCGAAACCGACGCACGGCGAGGGCTTGAAGCCGTACCGGACCGCGGCGGAGTGCATCGACTGGACGCTGCCGTGCCCGTCGATCTTCGAGCGGAAGCGCCCGTTGGCGGACAGGACGCTGGCGAGGATCGCCGCGGGGATCCAGCGATACGTCATCGATGCAGCGGACCCGTTCATCGTCAAAGTGAACCACGGGAACGACTTCTTCCGGGGCCAGCGGATCAGCGAGCCCCTCGCGACGGTCACGGCGAAGAACGGCGCGGCAGTCGTCGCCCCGTACCTGATCCCGCGCTACGGCGAGCGTGAGGGCCAGCGACCGCGGGCGAGGCGCGTCGACAGGCCGGCGCCGACCGCGACACCGACCGGGAACGGCGCAACGCTCGTCGCGCCGGTGCTCACCAAGCACTACGGCGGCGTGGTCGGTCACGAGGTCACGAAGCCGGCGGGTACGGTAACGTCCCGCGACGGGCACGCCCTGACGGCGGCGCACCTCGTGAAGCTCCGAGGCACGTGCAAGGACGGCCAGGACGTCCGGAAGCCGATGCCCACGATCACCGCCGGCGGGAATCACGTCGCTGAGGTCCGGGCCTTCCTCGTCAAGTACTACGGCAACGAGCGTGACGCCCACTCCCTCCGCGAACCGCTCGGGACGGTCACCACGCGGGACCGGTTCGGGCTCGTCACGGTGGCGGGTGAGCAGTACGAGATCGCGGACATCGGCATGCGGATGCTCGCGCCGCGGGAGTTGTTCCGGGCGCAGGGCTTCCCCGACGACTACGTCATCGAGCAGGCCGGCGGCGAGCGGATCACCAAGACGAATCAGACCCGGATGGTCGGCAACAGCGTTTGCCCGATGGTCGCCGAGGCGATCGTACGAGCGAACCTTGCGGACGCGATCGGGCGACGGAGGGCGGCGTCGTGACCCTCGTCCTGCACACCGGCGACTGCCTCGATGTCATGCGCGACATGGACGACGACTCCGTCGATCTGGTGTTCACATCGCCGCCGTATGAGGCCGCTCGGACCTACGGGATCGACTTCAAGCTCCGTGGCGATGCGTGGGTCGCCTGGGCGGTTGAGCGTTACGTCGAGTGCCTGCGGG
This sequence comes from Phycisphaerales bacterium, assembly GCA_965227335.1. Taxonomy (GTDB): domain Bacteria; phylum Planctomycetota; class Phycisphaerae; order Phycisphaerales; family SM1A02; genus CBDDFV01. The sequence goes on along the minus strand of CBDDFV010000002.1, from coordinate 275,045 downwards.
TCTGCCGCGGCCTGGTCGCGTGGGTCGTCGAGGGGCAGACCCGGCGATACCGCTGGTCGGCGACGCCGGCGCTGCTGATGGCGGCGCTGCACGAGCGCGGCGTGCATCTCCGGAAGCCCCCCGCCTACTACCGCATCGGCATCCCGGGTTCCGGTGGCCCTGACTGGCTCAAGAACAACTACGAGTTCATCGTCTGCGCGACCAGCGGCGGTCGGCTGCCGTGGTCCGACAACACGGCGTGCGGGCGGCCGCCGAAGTTCCCGGAAGGCGGCGCGATGTCGAATCGCACGAAGGACGGTCGCCGAGTCAGTGGGTGGACGGATCGGAGTCGACGCAGCAACGGCACCCGGCGCAAGAAGCGATACGTGCATCCGAAGCGGACCAATCCGGGCAACGTCATCGACTGCGGCGATGTAGGGGGCGGCAACATGGGCTCGAAGCTCGCGCACGAGACCGAGGCCCCGTTCCCCGAACGCCTCGCTGAGTTCTTCATCCGATCGTTCTGCCCGCCTGGCGGGACGGTGCTCGATCCGTTCTGCGGCTCTGGGACGACGCCGGCGGTCGCGATCCGACATGGTCGCGCGGCAGTCGGGATCGAGATTCGTGAGAGCCAGATTGAACTGACGCGGAGACGCGTCGAGGAGGAATCCACATGCTGAATGCAATCCCTGTCATCGGACACATCATCGCGCTCATCCTCACGATCAGCATGGCGATCCCGTTCTGGATCGTCTGGACGCTGTGTGGCATCGGCGCGAAGTTCTTCGGCTGGCTCCCGGCCGTCTACCTCACGCCTGGGTTCTGGGAGTGCGTTGGGGTGTTCATGGTGGTCTCGATTCTCAAGGTTGTGCTCGTGCCGAGGCTGGTGTCGGCGGAACCCGTCGCCGCAGCGGCGGCGAGATGCGCATGATCGAAGCGCTCGTCTCGCGTCATCCTGCTGGTTTCACGGAGGCGCAGTGGGCGACGATGTCCAACCTCAAGCGCACCGGCGGTACGTGGAGCACCTACAAGTCGCGGCTGCGCGGCGCCGGGATGATCGACGAGCGCGACGGTCTCTTCTTCGCGACGTCGGAAGCGCTGGCCGCGCATCCCGATGCGGTCATGGACGCCGCGGGGACGCTGGATGCCTGGCGGCGGGCCGTCGGTCGCCGGCCTGCGGAGATGCTCGATGCGATCATCGCTGCGCACCCGTACGGCCTGACGCGTGAGGCCCTTGCCGAGGCCGTTGGTCTCGAGGTCTCCGGCGGGACGTTCAGCACGTACCTGAGTCGACTCAGCGGCAACGGCCTGATCGAGAAGGACGGCGATCGATGCCGCGCTGCTGAGATCATCATGGAGGCGGTCAATGCCTGACCAACCCGAGTACCAACAGCACGAACTCGACGAGCGAGCGGACGATCAACGGCCGGGTCAAGCTGTGAATCCGTGCGCGTGCCGATGCGGCTACCGATGCGACGGCCCAGAGTCCGAGATTACGGGGTGTTCGACGTGCGAACTGGACCTACTGGACTGCATCGAACAGCACTACGTCCGGGACTGTCACCACCGATGGGACGGTCCAATGGTCACACACCACGCCGAATGTTCCGCCACGTCGGTCACGTGCAGCGTCTGCGGCATGTCTGCCCTCGCCCACGACATGATGGTGGGACCGTGAAGCCGGCCGATGAGGCGACCGTTCGCTGCCCGGTTTGCAAATGCCAAATGCCTGCGCGCGACGGGCGGACGGACATCGTCCCGAATCACCTGTACCCCCCCATTGGGTCCATGACCTGCCCGGGGTCGGGGATCATGGCGAAGTACGAACCGCAGAAGAACGACGAGGAGGCCCCAAATTGACGCTCAAGGACATCCTGACCGAAGCGAACGCGCGGAAGGGCGTGAGGTTTTGCTTTGGCGGATTACGTGGCGAGGCCGAAATGGTTGTCGTCTTTGGCAGGTGCGGATTCGTACACAGCACGACGAACCCACTGATACTGCTTCGGGATGAACCCAGCATTGAGGCGTGGATCAACCTTCCCGTCACCGTCCTCGACGCCCCCGACGACGCGGGCGCCCCCGATGACGCGACCGCCGACGACCTCGTGACGGTCGAGGCGACGGTAGCGATCGACGAGTACGGAGACTACTTCGTGATCGGCGCGGATTATCTCGACGCGGAAGATCGTCAAAGGAGGCTGTTGTCAGAGGGGCCCGCGGAAGCGTGTCGATCGAAGGTGTCGTTCGTGCCTCTCCTCGTCCGCATCCGCCCGCCGCACGTCACCGTCACGCCCGCCGAGGTCGTGTCGACGGAGCGAAAGGACACCTTGGATGCCGACTGACCCGAAGCCGCCGACGCCCGAGATGATTGCAGTGCTGGGTCTACGAGTGAAGCACCAAGAAGGCCTCACTTACGGCGACTGGAAGGCCCTCGCCGCCCTCCTTGCCGACTACGAATGGCGGTGCAAGATGCTGGACGCTATCGATCGCGAGTGCGCCAAGATGGAAAAAGAGGGGGAAAGGTGCGAGCCATACTGCGAAATGCCGCCCCCCGAACTACTGACCGCAACGGTCCGCGACTGGATCTCTGGACGCTCGACGGACCTGAGTGAGAGCAGCTTGCCGGAGTTGTAAACCCATGCCGTTCAAATTCTCAGAGGCCTTCCCGTCGCGATGGCTGCTGCCGGCGGATCTGCCGGCAGGCCGCCGGATTCTGGTGTACATCGACTGCTTCACGCAGGAGCCCATGTACGACAGCCAGGCCCGGAAGGAGGTCCACGGCTGGTGCGTGACGTTCATCGACGAGGACAACAACATCCTCCGCCCGCTCCCGCTCAACAAGTCGAACTCCAACACCCTCCGCGACCTGTTCGGCGACGACGCGGACAACGCCCAGGGCGAGGCGGTTTACATCGAGCGCGGCGTTCTGGGCTTCGGCAAGGAGTCGGTGGTCATCGTCCCCGAACGCGTCAACCGCCGCGCCCCAAAGCGATGGGGCCCCGAGGGCGCGAACGCTCTCCTAATCAAGCTGCGGGCGTGGGAGGTCAGCCTGGACGACTTTGTGAGGCAGATCCGGGAAATCGACCTGGACGTCCACGCCCGCGTGTCCGGCCTCCAAGTCGAGGACTGGCCGCGGGACTCCGCGGTCAACGCCGCGTGCCGGCAGATCATGGCGAGCATCGCTGCATGGGGGAATCATGGGAATCACCGGAATCGGTGCTACGTCTTCCGGAGGCTCGTTGGCGCACGCCGGATTGACTGCCTTGGTCGCACCAAAGCAGACCAGCCGAGGCACCCCCTCTACCTGCCTGCGGATGTTCAGCCGATTCCGTGGCTGAACGGATCGCGCGTGAACGGGGGCGATCCGCGATTGACTGACCCCACCCTGCAGGCGCCGCACCGCCCCATCCCACGCGAGATCCACACCGAACGACCCAAGCAACCTCCGCCCGCCCAGCTGCCGCTGGATCCGGGCGATTATTCCGTTCTGACAACAAAGGAGCAACATCCCTCATGACCGCACTCACAACAACTACAGGCCCGCCGGCGGTTGCGGCCTCAGACAATCTTGCTGCACTGCTGTTGCGCTCCGACGTGCGCGACATGATGATGCGCGAGGCGAAGGAGCTGGCGCAGTCCGACCTGCTGCCTGACGCCTTCCGCAACAAGCCGGCCAACTGCCTCATTGCCGTTGACCTCGCGCATCGTCTGCAGATGCCGGCATGGACGGTGATGCAGAACTGCTACATCGTGAAGGGCACGCCGGGCTTCTCTGGCAAGTTCATCATCTCGCTCGTGAACACGCGCGGCCCCTTCGACGGTCCCATCGAGTTCGAGTACGAGCACAACGACAAGGGTGAGGCGACGTCGTGCACGGCCGTCGCGACGTACCCGAGTGGCAAGGAGGTCCGGGCCACCGTCTCCTGGGACATGGTCGTCAAGGAGCAGTGGAACAAGAACCCGAAGTGGACGTCGATGCGCGAGCAGATGTTCGCGTACCGGTCGGCGGCGTTCCTCGCGCGTCGGTACTGCCCCGAGGTCCTGATGGGGATGGAGCTGGCCGACGAGCGAGAGGACGTGCGTGTCGGTGTGCGCAACGAAGCGTCCGCGCCGGAGCCGAAGGCGATCGAAGATCTCAACGCTGCGCTCGATGAGGGCGAACGCCAGTCCGCGCAAGGCGAGGTCGTCGACATGGAGACGGGTGAGGTTCATGAACCGGCCAAGAAGACGAGCTCGAAGAAGAAGGCGTCGACGAAGAAGAAGGGCCAGGCGAAAGCGTCAGGCGGTCAGAACGCAAAGGCTGCTGCAGCTGCGGAGATGGACGACGACGAGGTCCTGGCTGCCGCTGACGATGAGCCGAAACCTGAGAGCGAAACGGCTGAGGGCCCGCCGTCGAGCCTGACCAATCGAGTTCGCAATCTCAACGACGATGCGCAGGCGTTCCTACGTAAGGCGGTCGACTCGTGCATGGAGGCGACGAAGGCGTCGCGGGGCGAGTGCTGGTCGGCGGTGCTCGCCTGGCTCAAGTCCGAGGACCTCGACGAGCTTGAGCCGTTGGATCTCCCGAACATCCGCGGTGCGTTCACGGAGGACCTCGACAGCGGCGTTGACTGGCGGCCGCACATGCCTGGCTAGAGCCAGTTCACGGAATCGAATACGCGGCGAGGTCGCCGCAGAATCACAAGTTCATGGAGTTGTAGGACATGACGAGTATCAAGAAGAAGACGTTCAGTGCGAAGACGAGCGGACTCTCGATCGGCAAGCGCACGGTCGCGATGTCGATGAAGGTGTCGCGGTCGGACTCGTTCGATCTGGATGAGGCGGACGGCCTGTTCGCGGACTCGAGACTCGCCGTCAACATCGAGCGGTCCGACACGCTGGGGATGGATGGGGAGCCGTTGCGCTCCGTCGCCGACGTGAAGGGCTTCCGCGCGGGCGAAGACGAGTTCAGCATCCGGATGACGTTCGGCGTGAACGACACCGACCTCGAACACCTTCGCGCCCTGGTCTTCGAGGGCGTCCTCGTGAAGGCCGAGCGTCTTGGGGAGGCGCAGGGCTTCGGGAAGTCCACGGAAGCCGAGAGCGACGACGAGAGCGATCCTGGCGAGGGCGAGGTTCCGTCCGTGGGCGACACAGCGTCGCTGCCGTTCGATCACGGCATCCAGATCCCCGAGTTCCTGGCGAACGACCGCGGCTTCCGACAACGGAAGCTGTCGAAGCTGGAGGGAATCTCCGAGACGCTCGCGAACACGCTGACGGCGAACCAGGTGCAGACGGTGGGCAACGTGCTGAGCCGCACGGAGCCGCTGGAAAACATCACCGGTATCGGCGCCAGGTCGGCCGAGATCGTCGCTGAGGCGATCCAGCAACTGGCGAACGAGATGGCGATGCAGGCCGCGTGATCTGCTGATCTGTGGGGCCCTTCGGGGCCCCTTGCTTCACTCCCCCAACGCCATTGGACGGCATGCAGAATGAAGAAAGACACCCCTCAGAAGGCGAAGTTTCGGCGACTGATGCGGCGGCTCGGTCAGCCCGAGTGCATGGTGGCCGGCGTGCTGGAGATGATTTGGAACGTCGCTCAACACAACGCTCTGGCGGGCGACATCGGACGGCTATCGAATGAGGACATCGCGGCCATGATCGGCTACCCCGGCGACGCCGACGACCTCATCGCCGCGCTCGTGGAAACGGGTTGGCTCGACGAAGATCCGCAGCACAGATTGGTCATCCATAATTGGGAGAAGCATGCACCGCGCTGGGTCAAAGGTGTGCTCGGCCGACGCCATGCCATGACTCATTCAGGCGAAACACAGTACGGCACTGTGTCGGCTACTGAGTTGGCAACACAGTCGGGGACTCAGTGCGCAACTGAGTCGGCACTACACCCCCCAACTACCCAAGAGCCCAAGAGCCCAAGAGCCCAAGAGCCCAAGAGCCCGAGACCGTCGGCTGCGCCGACAGACCCCCCCGGCTCGCTGCGCTCGCCGTCACCCCCCAGCGAGAAATCCGACGACGCGGTTGACACCGGCGGATCCGGACGGCAGACTTCCAGCGATGCCGAGCCCGACCGCCAGCCCGACGACCAGCCGCCCGCCGGCGACGAGCCCGACCGCAAGCCGCGGCGCCGGAAGCCCGCCGGCTACTCGCCGGAGTTCGAGCGGTGGTGGGCGGTGTATCCCCGGCGGGAGGGCAAGGGCCGAGCAGCCGAGTCGTACGCCAAGTCGATCGACGAGCTGCGGGAGCGTGGCGTCGACGACCCGCACCGCTGGCTCCGCCGGCGGACCAGGGCGTACGCCGAGATCCGCAAGGCGGCCGTCGCCGATGAGCCAGACGCCGCGCAGTTCACACCGCATGCTTCGACCTGGCTGAACCAGCGTCGGTTCGACGACGACGCGTGCGCCCCGCCGCCGCCACCAACCGGCGAAGAACTCTGGGGCCTGCTTCCCGACGAAGTCCAGGCCATGTGGCTGCGGTACCCGCCCGAGCAGTGGGCGAAGGCCCAACCGTTGCCCGGCGCGCCCGACGGCGTCCCCGACGGCACGAACGTGATGCTCGTGGACGACGACGGCGAGCCGGTGCTGGTCGAGAACGCGCCGCGGTACTTCGAGGACTTCAACGGGCAGCCGGTGCGCGCGGCGGCGCTGGTGGCGCAGCATCTCGCGACGGGGGTCGAGCATGGACGTTGAGGCCAGGCGTCAGTCGCGAGACGATCTCGTGCGAGCGTTGCAGGATGCCGGCGCGACCGAGATCCGCGGCAACACGCTCAAATGCCCGTTCCACGACGACAACTCGCCGAGTGGTTACATCCGCCAGGGCGACGACGGAGCATGGCGATTCCGCTGCTACACGCCGACGTGCGGAGTCCGGGGCGACGTCTTCGATGTGATTGCGGAGTCGCGAGGCATGACATCGGCCGAGGTTCTGAAAGAACTGCGGGCCGAGAGTCCGGCGCCGAAGAAACAGGAGAAGACGTACCCGAGCGCCGAGGCGGCGCTGCGCATGTTCGAGTTCGTTCTGCGCGACGAGGGCGCCGAGCTCGTCGGCACGTACGAATACACCCATCCCGAAACACGGAGCGTCGAGCTCGTCGTCGGTCGATTCAGAACGAACGACGGGAAGACGTTTCGCCAGGTGTCGCCGAGGTCCGAGGGGTGGGCGCCCAAGGGGCCCGAGGGGATTCTGCCGCTGTACAACCGAACCCGGGTCGCGCGGTCTGATCGCGTGGTCGTCGTCGAAGGTGAGAAGGACGTGCATAGCCTGCTCGGCGTCGGCATCGTCGCGACGACGTCGCCCGGCGCCGCGAACAGCGTCGACAAAACCGACTGGACGCCGCTCGCCGGGAAGTCCGTCATCATCTGGCCGGACAACGACGATGCCGGCGAGCAGTACCGGGAGAACGTCACCAAGGCCCTTGCCGCCATCGCGAATCCGCCGGACGTCGCGTACATCAACGCGGCGTCGCTCGGCCTGCCGGAGAAGGCCGATGCGTCCGACTTCATCGCGATGTTCGGCCCCGAGGTTCGCCGGCGGGAAGTCGACCGAGTGCTCGCGAAGGCGATCGGCGACTCGGCGGGCGACGAGCTGCATCGGCGGCTCGAGCGCGTGAAGGCCGGCGAGCTGAGGCACGCGCCGAGTCCATGGCGCGCGCTCGATGCGAACTCGCGGTGGCTCAAACCCGAGACGATCACGATGTGGGCCGGCGACCCCGGCGACGGCAAGTCGCTGATGATGCTCAACGCCGCGTTGTACTGGCACGCGTCGAACGTCCCGTTCGCGTTCTACGCGTTCGAGGGCAAACGGCACGTTCACACCGCGCGGCTCCTGGCGATCCTGAGCGGGAACGGCCGGCTGACCGATGAGGTGTGGTGCGAGCAGAACCCGGTCGAGGTCGACGAGGCGATGGCCCTGCATCGAGACACCATCTCGTCGATCGGGAAGTCGTTCTACACCGGCGACCGGCTCGAGTTGCCGAAGCTGGCGGAATGGATTGACAACCGCGCGTCTGATGGCGCACGGGTTATCGTCGTCGACCCGATCACGATGGCGAAGGTGCGGGGCCCGCGCTGGGAAGCTGACGAGGATTTCATCGAGCAGGCCAGGAGCATCGTCGAGCGGAACGAGTGTTCGCTGATCCTGGTCACGCACCCGAAGCTCGGCGGTAAGGGCGTGGTCAGCCTCGAGCAGCTCGCCGGCGGCTCCGCCTACTCCCGCTTCGTGGACTGTGCGGTCTGGATGCAGGCCTTCGCTGAGAAACAGCGGGCATACGTCTCGGGCACGATCGCGACCGAGACCGTCGAGTACAACCGGAAACTCCGCGTGCTCAAGCAACGCCACGGCGGATCTGTGCGCAGGCTCTACGCGTTCTCGTTCGACCAGACGCTCGCGTTCGTCGAGCAGGGTGCCATCATCGAGGAGCTCAACGATGAAGAGTGACCCCATGCTCCTCGACATCCGGCCGCGTCCCGTCGTCCCGGGCGAGATGAAGCAGAGCATGGTGGCTCGCGTCCGCGTCTACGGCCTGCCTCGTCCGGGTGGGTCGAAGACGTGGATCCCGACGCGACGCGGCGACAAGTCGCTCGTCATCAAGTCGCTCTCGTATCGCGGTGGTCGCGTGTACGGCTGGCCCGTCGGACGCATGATCGACGATGCCAAGGGCAACGCGAAGTGGAAACGCCAGGTCGCCGAGCAGACACGTGAGGTCTACTGCGGCCCGGCGTACGTTGGTCCCCTCAAGCTCGGCATGAAGTTCTTCCTGCCCCGACCCGCGAACCACTTCCGCACCGGGCGCAACGCGCATCTGCGATCGCCGAACTGGCAGCCGTGGCCGACGAAGCGCACCGACACGACGAAGTACGTTCGCTCCACCGAGGATGCACTTAAGGGCATTCTGTGGGACGACGACTCACAGATCGTGGCGCAGGAAGCGTCGAAGCATTACGCCGACGGCGTTGAGCCGGGCGTGCTCATCGTGGTGTGGCGATTGATCGAAGTCGCGCGATTGGATGGTTCAGTCGGTCCAAATTCTGGAGCGTTACCGGATCAGGAGACCGAACCCGGGGTATAGTCCGGGCGGAAGTGCATGGGTTCAGCGCCCGCTGATCCCGACAATCGAGTGCCCCCGTTGTAGGAGACTGGGCAGTGAACAACGCGAAGAGCTTTGCCGTGCTGCGCGCAATCGCACTGGCGATGTGCGTCATCGTGATCAGCGGATGTGTGGCCTCCCAATCAACTGACGCCGAGACGATCAGCACGTCGGGCGCCGCATCGAGCAACCAGACAGTGATCCACCCGTCTGGCATGACGGTGCAGACCAACGACGGTGCGCCCAACCTGTTCGAGACTGCCGACGGCCGCGTGCAGTCGGCTGTTCCTGGATCCATCGGGTTCATGGCGACCGACGATCGCACGATGGGCTTTCACTCCATCGCCAACGCGAACGCGGGTCTGATTGAGTGGAAGCAGTACGGGCCGCTCCCGGTGTCGTTCAGCGACCTGGTTGCCGCCGGCATCGGAGCGGACGAAGCGCTGGCGCTGATCGGCGCCTTCCCGCCACCGCTGACCGAGCACGTCACGATCGAGGACTTCACCGCCGGCGACCGTGAGAAGATCATCCAGGCGGACAACGAGGGCGTCGTCACCTGGGCGGAGTTGCAGCAGCAGCTGAGCGAAGACCAGCTCGCCGCGATCGAGAAGGCGATGGACACTGGTGCGTCACTGGCCGAGGCGATCGCCACGGTGGTCGCTCCGTCCATCCCGATCGACATCGGCGGCGGGGAGGTCGTTGAGCCGGTCGAAGGAGGTGACGCGTGAGGTTGGCAGTGATCGCAGGCCTCCTGTCGTCTGTTGGCCTTGTCCTGGCTTCCGTCAGCGCGGGCATGATCAACGTCGCATCGGACTTGGGCCCGCCGGTGACTGTTGATCCGGCGCAGACCACCGGAGCGTTCGACCAGGTCGACGAGGCGACAGAGACACTCAAGGCGCAGGTCGCCGCGCGTGACGCGTGGATCGCCAAGCTCGAACAGGACAAGGCGAACATCCTGAGTCTGGCGGCCGTGATCGCCGAGGAGTGCACCAGGCTGCCCGCTGGTCCGCAGATCTGCGGACTCGCCACGACGGTCGAATGGCCTGCGCGTACTCGCGAGCTCGCCCAAGAGGCGAAGTTCTCGAGGGTCCACGTGATCTACCAGGCCGACATCGACCCCGAGGACGATGCGGTGCTCAACGCCGATCTGCTTGAGGCGAAGATCCTGAAGGTGATCCCCGAAGACTTCGCCGGCGAAGCGGTGCTCGATTGGGAGGGCAAGGCATACGACCTCGCGCGCGGCCCGCCCAGCCCCGAGTCCGACGCCGCCCGCGCCCAGATGATCGCCGCACTTGACTTGGCTGACTCATTGCGCCCCGCGGCGTCGTGGTCGATGTACGCCATTCCTCCGCGGTGGATGCCGGGGCCCGGCGGCATCGCGGATCCCTGGGAGGCGTGGATCACGAACCTGATGCCGGTCATCGACCGATGCGAAAGCCTGACGGTTTCGCTCTATCGGTTCTACCGCGACGATCTGCACGGCGGCGAGCAGGCGAAGTGGAACGCTGGCACTGCGTTCATCACGCTGGACAGGGCGAGAGAGCTTGCCGGCGATCGCCAAGTCCTCGTGTTCTTCATGGACGTCTACCACGATGGTGGAACGCAGCCGTATCGGGGCGACCCGATCCATGTCGTGGAGATGCAGCAGGCGGTGCGTGTCTTCGCCCACTGTGGGGCGGACGTCGTCGTCTGGTGGCGGCAACAGAAAGACGTCACCGGATTCCTCGCTGAGTACATCATTCGGTCGTGGGCTGAGGCTGTCGCCTTGAACGAGACCGGCCCGCCACGCTGAGGAGTTACGAGATGCGGAATCTCCGAGCAACGCTCAAGTCGACGGACACGACGCTCATCGCGGCCATCGCGCTCGCGGGGATGTTCATCCTGATCGGTCTGGGCAAGATCGAGTGGTCGTCGGCCGAGGCGTTCATCCTCGCCGCGCTCGGCGCCCTTGGCGTCATGGCGAAGGACGGGCGCCGTTCGTCGCAGGACGTTGGATTGAGGCCCTGACGCAGCATGATCGACTGGGCGACCATTGGGAGCAGCGCAGCGGGCATGGTGGCCGGCGGCGTTGTTCTGCTCCTCGCGTACCGGAAGGCCGTCGCCCAACTGGGCACAGCGACACGCAAAGTCGAGATCGCGGCGAAGTCCGCGGCGATCAACGGGTCGCTGCACGCGCTCTTGCGGCGGATGCCCTATCCCGCATGGATCAAGGTCGTCGACCGAGATGATGCTGGAGCCATCCAGTTCCGCATGCAGTTCATCAACGCGGCGTACACCAAGACCTTCGGGGTCAGTTGGGAGGACTACGTCGGCCGAACCGACTTCGAGGTCTGGCCACACCAGGTAGCCGCCGAGTACTACGCCAACGACACGACCGTCCTGGCGAGCCACCGGGCACATCGCATGGTCGAGCCGCTCGCCGATGGTCTCCTGTCATCCAACCCCGCGGCCGGCTCGCACGTCGAGTTCGAGAAGGTCTACATCGAGCGGGAGGGCGTGGAGGCAATCGTCGGTTTCGTGCGGCCGTTGGTGTTCGTGCCGCCCGCGCCCGGTGGTGATTCGGTCCCGCCGTCGCCGTCCAGTGACCGTGAGGAGCGGGAGAATGGCTGAGTACACCGCCAACCCCGCCCGCACGACCTCCGGCGGCGCCGGGACGCCGGGCGACCCGTTCCGTGTCAGCGAGATCGACGACGGCTTCCTGGTCGAGGGCGATTTCATCAACATCCAGAACAACGCGCCCGCCGAGCCGGTGGCGTTGTCGTTCAGCGACCTGGACGGCATCACGCTCCGCCGCGTGCCGGGCGACTCAGGGCTGGCGCAGCTCACGCAGTACCGCCGCGTGCTGGACACCTGGACGAACCCGTTTGGGAATCTGTGGGAGACCTCGTCGAATCAACTGCCGTCGGCGTACGGCGGCACGTCCGACTACGCCGAGCTGCAGGTGTTCGGGCTGACGGGCTCCGGCAACGACCGGCTGTACGTGGGGAACCTCACGCGCGTCGCCAACCAGACGGACTGCTTCAACACCCCCAACTCCTGGTACTGGACCGGCGCCCGCATCGGCGTCAACCTCGCCGGTGCTGATCCCAACGCGCTCGACATCGACGTGCTCGTCGACGACCAGGTCGGCGGGTCTGACCCGATCATCTCGCTCTCGAACTGCACTGACTGGGTCTTCGAGGACCTCCTGATCAGCCGCCCGGTGGCTGGGGCCGCGACGAACCTGATCGAGGCCACCAACACCACGAAGGGCCTCTCACTGGACTTCCGCGGCTGCCATCTGATCGACCCTGCGTTCGACCACACCAGCTCAACCTCCACCGACGGCTACTGCCTGAAGCTGACGTCGGTCGGCCAGGCGATCGACGGTGTTACGTTCGATGCCGACAGCATGCTGCAGGGGCGGTGTTTCTATGTCCAGGCTGCCGGCGGCGGCACACTGAACGACGTCGGGCGCGGCTTCGGCCTCGCTCGCAACGTCATTCGCCAGAAATTCGAGGGCGGTCCCGCCTACACGGCGGCGGAGCCGATGTGGTTTTGCCAGTCCGGCGGCGCCAACAACACGACGGTGTTGCAGAACTCGGTCACCCGCGGCCTGCCGAGCAACCTGTCGTACGGGCTCAACATCCGTGACCTGGTCCGTCCGTCGTTCGCCGATCGCCTTACCCGATTGGCCTACCCGTTCCGGATCGAGAACTGCGTCGTAGACGGACAAGCTTCCAGCTGGGCGGACTACGCGATCTGGATCCGCTACACGCTCTATCTGATGGAGTTCAGCGACGAGCTCGCAGGCTCGATCTCAGGCCACGACAACGGCGCTGAGGGCCAGGCGGTCTTCGAGTACTGCAACGTGCTGCTCACACCGAACGGGGCGGGTCACGGGGCCAACATCGGGGCGGTCGGGGGCAATGAGGGGCTCATGATCCTGCTCCATTCGACGCTGCACTTTGAGGGCGGCGGCACGGACCACGCCATCGACATCGACACGGGCGCGGGCGGCGAGCTGGGTGGTCTCGAGTTGATCAACTCGGTGCTGTCGGGAGTGTCCGGCGACGCTCTCGTCGAGATCGACGACATCGGGGCACAGAGTTCGGTCGTCAGCGACCACGTCACGGTCATCGACTCGATGTTCGACAGCGATCTCACCGACGCTGCCGCCCTCGACGCCCTGAACACAGGCCCCGACGGCTACGTGGGTGCGGATGTCACGCTCGAAGATCCGACCGCCGGCGACTTCACGCCCTCTGTCGGCTCGGCGATACGCACCGAGACGCTGTCCGCACGGCCCAGCACCGCAGCCGACGGCATCAACGGCGAAGGCTGGGGCGACAACTACGGTGCGTGGCAGGACGGCGCAACAGCGTTTCCGCTCGGCGCTCCCATCATCCTGCTCGGCGTTTGACCCGAGCCCACGAACACGGAGGTTCAACGATGCCTGTCCAGAAAGTCACATTCGAGCTCACACTCAGCGGCGCGACCGCCGGCTCTGCCCAAGCCAACGGCATCCCCGACGGCGTCACCGCGGGCGCGATCATCACGGTCAGCACCGGCACGGCCGACGTCACCATCACGAACGACGAAGGACTCGACCTGCTCAACGGCAAGGGCACTGGCATGGGCGCCTCGCAACAGTTCAGTGCCGCCGATCTTGGTCCGATCGGCACGCACTCAAGCAATCTCACAATGAACGTCACGAACGCAACCGACGGTGCAACGATCCGCACTGTGCTGAGTTTGCGTCGCTGACGACGCCCCGCGCAGAGCCGCGGCATCAACCCCGTTGTAGGAGACGGACATGACGAGCGAATCACCCCGGGCCATCACCCCGCCCCCTCGCCGGAAGCGTGGGTGGAGATGGAAGTACTTGGCGATCGGCGCCACCGGCGGACTCTTCGCCGCCCTGGCGTACCACGGGGCTCGGGTCCAGGGCTGGCTGCCGCCGCTGGTCCTTGGCCAATCCGCAGCGTTCCATGCAACCGACATAGGCTATCCATCGTCAGGGCCCGGAGAATCCCGCGTGCTGCGTGACAGAGTCTTGTCGTACGCGGCCCTGCCCGTGTCCACCGGAACGCGGGAGGCGGACTCTCCGTGGCTCTCGGGCGGGTCCTTCCATGGGGGGTGTCCCCTCGACCCCTCCCCTTGGGCGCGACGTGTCTGCGTTCTGGGCAACTTCGGACGAGATTCCCACGGCCGCAAATGACTGCGAAAAAGCAGCTTACGACGCAAGAACTCGTGGCTGCACTCGGGCGCGATCGTCGGACGATCACGAACTGGCGCAGGCGGGGGATGCCAGGGACGAAGGACGGCCGCGAGTGGAGACACGATCTCGACGAGGTCCTGGCGTGGTGCATGCGCCAAGGGCTGACGGTCGGCACGGATGCGGAGGTCGCGCCCGCATCGAAGGCGACGAAGCGTGGCGGACGCCAGGCGACGGCGCTGACGGCGGCGCGTACGCGGCGTGAGCTGGCGAACGCGGAGGCGGCGGAGATCGACCTCGCAAAGAAGCGCCGCCAGGTGATTGACCGCGCGACAACGCAGGCCGCGTTCGCCTCGCTCATGCGCGAGTTGGTCTCGCGTTTCCTCGCGATCCCCGTCGACGTCGCTCCACGCGTCGTCGTCGAAGACGACCTCGCAACGTGCGAGCGTCTGATCAGGCAACCCATCTACGACGCGCTGCGCACGATCGCCAAGGGTGACGAGGTGATCGAGAGCGTGGTGCGGGAGGTATTCGAGTGATGACACAACTGAATCTGCTTCTCGATCCCGATTGGTCCTACACGCTGTGGAAGGGTGAACGGGGTCACGAAATCCGCGGCGATCAGATTACGGCGGACATGCTGGATGGCGTGACGCGGATCGAGCCGTCTGGCGTCCATGACAATGCGCTTGAGCAGGCGAAGGTGCGCATGACCAAGGCCCACGCGGCCCTCCTTGAGGCGAAGGCGAAGAGGGTCGCCGGCGAGGTCCCGTTGTTCGGGCTCGACCTGAGTCCGATCAAAGACCGTCTCGCCGCAATCGAGTCGAAGGTCGACAAGCTGCCCGACGACTGGCTTGAGCAGATGGTCGCGTCGGGGAAGACGGCCACACTGGATCAGGAGCCGGCCACGTTCGACGAGGAATGGATCTACCGCGTGCACCTGGGTTCGGGCGGGTGGGCGTCTTACACCGGAGAGGACCTGAACCGGTTCGGGGCGCCGGAGGGCGCGGTTCGGTACGAGCGACTGCGTACATGCGACTCGTCACCAGCGGCCAACGGCGACGGCGCGGGCATTGTGCCTCGCCCATCTGTCGCCTGGTTCGCTGGGCACATGGAGCTCGTCCTGCGGTCGCACGACCAACAGAAAGGGGGTCAGGAGAGCTGGCGGCGCACCGCGCAAACGCACCTGCTCAGCCGGCTCCGCGGAGAGGTTTGCGAGCTCTCGGGGGCTGTGAGGACGCATCACCTCGCTGCCTCCGATGGCAAGCAGGAGTCGAAGACCTACCGCGTGGTTCGCGAGGCTGCCGATGTGGCGAACTTCGCGATGATGATCGCCGACTCGGTTGCTCGCGAAGTCGAAGACGCGAACGTATCACATCCGATCGGCCAGTCCGACGGGCGGACGGGGGTTACCGAGTGATCTTCCGGGGCCGTTGGATAGCGAGGGTTCGCCGCGTCGCGAACTCTCGGTCAGCGATGTGCATGCTGCTCGACCGTCTCGATGACGCCGCGTGGCTGACTCAGAATCGGAGGTTGCTCCGTGAGCGCTTCCGGTTGTAAGCGTGCCCCGACGTATGTCGCGAAGAAGCCTGTTGGCGGCCGCTGGGGCCACATTGCCGGCCGGCTTTGCTGCTCGGAGTGCGACAAGATCGCGTTCTTCTCGCAAGACGCGGCGACGACTGCGGCGAAGTCGGTGAACGCCCGCCGCGTCAAGGCAGCGAGCAGGAAGCGGTCGGTAGTGCGGCCGAGGCTGCTGGCGGTCTACCGCGGCGACTGCGGTTTTGGTGGCACCTGAAGACGGCGACGCGATCAAAGCGACGGAGGTCGTAGGCCGTGGTCTCTCTCGCCCAGTTCTTCACCGCGTTCGAACCGCCCGCCGGCCTCAAGCCGAGCGAGTGGGCCGAGCGGTATCGCGTGCTGAGCGAGGCGGAGTCGGCGACGCCCGGGCCATGGCGGAACGACCGGGTGCCGTACCTGGTCGAGATCATGGAGGTCCTCGCCGGCCCCCTGGTCGAAGAGGTCATCTTGATCAAGTCGGCGCAGGTCGGCGGGTCGGAAGCGCTGCGCAACGTGCTCGGATACTGGGTCGATCAGGACTCGGGCCCGTGCCTCATCGTCTTCCCGGACGAGAACGCAGTGAAGGAGAACATGCGGCGGAAGATCTGGCCGATGTTCCGCAGTTCGCCGCGGCTTGAGCGCCGGCTCACGCAGGATCTGTCACTGGGGGCGATCTACTGCGACTCGATGTGGATCCGGGTCGGTTACTCCGGGTCTGCGTCGTCACTGGCGTCGGACCCGTGCCGATACGCGATCCTCGATGAGATCGACAAGTTCTCGACGACGGCCGGCAAGGGCGAGGGTCCGCCGGTGCAGCTCGCTGAGAAGCGACTGACGACGTACGGTCATCGGCGTCGCATCGCGAAGATCTCGACGCCGACCACGAAGGACGGCCTGATCACGAAGGAGTGGGACTCGTGCGCGGACCGGCGCCACTGGCACATGCCATGTCCGGAGTGCGGCGAGTACCAGGTCCTCGACTTCGACCGCCTGCGGTGGCCCGAACAGATCCTCGGCGATAGCGAGGGGGAGGAGGACGAGCCGCGCCCGGTCTGGGTCGAGCGTGTCCTGGCCGAGAAGCTGGTGCGTTACGAGTGCGAGCACTGTGAGCATGGATGGACGACAACCGACAAGCTCCAGGTGCTGCCGCGGGGTCGGTGGGCGTCGGAGGGGCAACGACTCTTGCCCGACGGCTCGCTGGAGGGCCATCGCATCGCGGCGAGGAAGGTCGGATTCCATATCAACGCGATGTCGTCACCGTTCGTGTCGTTCGAGGAGATCGCGGCGGAGTGGATCAAGGCGGACGGCGACCCGCGCCTCGAACACTCGTTCCACAACAACGTGCTCGGCCAGGCGTACGAGCCGCGGCAGTCAAAGGTCGATGACGACGTCTTCCGCCGCAAGGCCAAGCTCGCGTGGCGGCCGAAGATCGTCCCCGCGCACGCGCCGCTCCTGCTCGCGACCGCCGACACTCAGAAGGACCATTTTTGGTACGTGGTCCGCGCGTGGTGCCGCGACTTCACGTCGTATCTGATCGACTACGGGAAGGCGTTGGATTTTGAAGACCTCGAGGCGCGGACCTTCGGCGCCCGGTTCGATATCGACGGATTCGAGCACATCGTGCTTCGCCCGCGGTATCTGATCATCGACACCCAGGGCGGGACGCAGCTGGAGGACGGACAGTCCCGGACAGACCAGGTGTACCGGTGGGGGAAGCAGCGGCCGGAGTCGGTGATCATGACGAAGGGGTCGTCTCAGAAGAACCCGACGCTTCCGTATCGCCGCCGCGCCAGCAAGTACACGCCGCCCGGCGAGACGCAGGCGTACTCCGTCGAGTACGTGGAGATCGACTCCAATTACTACAAGGACATCCTCGCGCGGCGGATCAACTACGACGAGTCCGACCCGGATCAGAGAGAGGCATGGCACGTTCATTCGGAGATCGAGCAGCGGTGGTACATCCATCAGATGACCGGCGAGCACAAGGTGCGCGAGGACGGGCGGATATTCTGGAAACAGAAGCACAAGTCGCGCGACAACCACCTGTTTGACTGCGAGGCGCTGCAGTGCTTCGGTGCGCAGATCGCCAACGTCGACACGATGCCGAACGATCGCGAGACGGTGGAGCTGCGGAAGAAAGCTGAGCTGGAGCGGCGGAACCCGAAGAAGTCCAAGCGGCCGGACGTGGGGTGGCTCGGTGAGCGGCCGAAGTGGGGGACTCCGAATTGAACCAGCTCCCCGGCATGGAATTCCGTGAGGGCGATGATCCGGGCGATCGGCGCGCGGTCGACACGGAGAACACCGCGTATCCGATGCAGCAGATTGAGCGAGCGAAGTGTCCGAACTGTGGCGAGGTCACCGGCAACTGTCTGGGTTCGCACGTCAAGCAGGTCGGCCCGAGCACGTTCATCAGGATCCGGCATTATCAGTGCGAGTCGGGGTGTTACAGCATCCACTCGCTGCGCCCGTTCACGTTCAAAGTGCAGGTCATCTGATCTCGCGTGAATCCGCATAGCGGATTGCGCCCGTTGACCATGATCGACTCGGCCGCAACAGTCCCATCATGGCACAGACCGCGGCCGCCATTCTCAGTGAAGCCCAGGACGCCCTGCTCGACATCCTTGCAGGACGGGTGAAGTCCGCCAGCATCCTGGGGAAGTCGTACACGACGCACAACATCGACGACCTTGAGGATCTGATCCGGCGGTACGAGGCTCGCGCGGCGGTCGAGGCGGGGCGGAGCCGAATCGGCGACACCACCTTCCGGAGCGCGAGCGGATGAAGCGACTGCCGCGTCTCAACCTGCTCGATCGAGCCGTCGCGTACCTGCGACCCGGCTCCGCGGAGAGTCGGCTGCAGAGCCGGCTCCGGCTGGCCATGTATGAAGCCAAGGTCGAGGACATGGAGGTCGAGCTCGCGACGCACGAGGCCGCGCAGCGTGACCGTTCCAACCGCGACTGGAACGCGAAGAACCCGCGCCCCGACGACGTCTTCGTGGGCGATCAAACCATGCTGCTGGCCCGCGCCCGCTCGTCGGTCCGCGATAATCCGCACGCGGCCTCGATCATCCGGGCGTACAAGCGGAACGTCGTCGGCGAGGGCATCACGCCCAACCCGATCAGCGACGACCACAACTTCAACGACGCGCTGATCGAGTGCTTCGAGGCGTGGTCATCGGACGCGGCTTTCGTCGACCGCGAGCGGAAACGAACGTTCGCGATGATGCAGCGGGGCGTGGTGTCTGAGTTCGTCCAGGCCGCTGAGGCGTTCGTCGTCAACTCATACCTCACGCCCGCGGACATGCGGGGTCCGGCCAGGCACGTCCCGCCGATCCGGCTGATGACCGTCGAGCCGGAGCAGCTCGATCGCCATCTGATCGAGAACGAAGAGAACCAGAACGAGATCGTCCACGGCATCGAGGTCGACATGTACGGCGCGCCCGTGGCGTACCACATGCGGCGGCGGCGAGAGGGCATCTTCCGCCACAGCAGCTACCACGACGCCGAGCGACTCGACGCGGACATCGTCAACCACATCGCCGAGTTCGATCGTTCGCAGCAGACGCACGGCATCACGATGCTCGCGCCCGTGCTGCGGAAGATGCGGGACCTGACCACGTTCGACCAGGCCAACCTCTGGGCGGCGAAGCTCGAAGCGTGCATGGCGATCATCTTCAAGCGAGAGTCGCCCACCTGGGGCGTGGAGGGCGACGGCAAGGTCGATCCCGCCACCAACCGGCCGGGGTTCGAGTTCGGCCCTGGGTCGACGTACGACATCGGGCTGAACGAAGAAGTCGAGACGATGGTCCCCAACCGGATCAGCGGGAACTACGACCCGTTCGTCAAGGCGAACCTGCGCACGATCGCGGCCGCCGCCGGCATCAGCATGGAGCAGCTGATGCGAGACTTCACGGGCGGGAACTTCTCGTCGACCCGCCAGGCGCTGCTGGCCGACTGGGCTGAGTTCGACGTCATTGAGAGCCTGATCCGTGATACCTGGCTCAACCGGTTCTGGAAGCAGTTCACTTTCGAGAGCGTGATGGCGAACCTCGTGCCGACGCCGGCTGACTTCTGGGCGTATCCGGAGCGATACGTGCGGGCGCAGTGGTTCGGCCCGCCTCGCCCATGGGTGGATCCCGAGAAGGAGATCCGGGCCGAGGCGATGAATCTGCAGCTGGGCCTGACGACGCAGTCCCGCATCCTCGCGCGGTACGGCGTACGGCTGGAAGACATCGTCCGTGAGCAGCGAAACGACCGCATCCGCGCAGCGCGTCACGGCATCTCGCTGCCTGAGAACGTCGCCGTCCCCGCGCCGAATCCGGCGCCCGCCTCGCCGGCTGATGAGCCCGCGGGGCCGTTCCCGTTCCCGGCCCAAAGCCAAGGTGGAGTCGCATGAGTCGGAAGAACCGAGCCAACAAGCGTCGTCGTCGCCGGAACCGTAAGCCGCTCGAGATCTCACTGGAGACCGCGACGCTGCCCAGTGGGGAGATCGGTCTCACGACGTCGATCGGCCAGCACGTGGACGTGGACGTCAACGCCGGCACGATCAAGAACGTCGCCGTGCTGACCCTTGGCCCGGCGGCGGGCTGGGGCTTCGAGGTCGACCAGACCATGATGGAAGAGGTCCGGGACGCGATGCTCTCGAACGGGACCACGAAGTGCCGGTGGCGGCATCCCGACGGCGATGGCACCGGGTCGCTGATCGGCCACTTCAGTAACCCGCGCATCGTGGGCACGCAGCTCCGCGCCGACCTGCAGTTGGGATCGTTCTCGGTGCAGCTCCCCACGGGCGAGCGCGTCCGCGACTATCTGCTGGGCGTTGCATCCGAGATGCCCCAGCACATCGGTACGTCGATCGCAGCGTCGCTCCGGGGATATGAACACGTTCGAAGCGACGGCGGTGAGATCCGCTGTGCGCGCATTCAGCAGTTGAAGGCGATCGACATCGTCGACCAGCCCGCAGCCAATCCGCAGGGATTGCTCCAAGAGCGAAAGGACATCGCAGTGAACCCGTTTATTGAACTCATCAATAACCTCATGGCGGCGGGCGGTATGTCGCAGGACCAGGCGGTCGCTGCTCTCGCCGAGCGCCTTGGCGCGGATGCGTCTACGGCGAGCTCGATCGTCACCGGCCAGGTTCCGCCTACCGATGAACAGATCACGGCCATGGCCGAGGTCCTGAACGCGGACGCGGATCAGCTTCGTGCGGCAGCGAAACAGGCGGCTCCGGGCGCGAACCCGGAATCGCCCGCCGATTCCTCGACGCCGCAGGAACGTCAGCTCGCGCAGAACCAGCCGGCGGCACAGCCGACCGGCCAGCCCGCTGCGGCGCTGAGTCAGCCGGCCCAGCCGAGGTACACCGGACAGCCGGCGAACCAGCCGGCCCAGCAGCCCGGCCAGCTTGTTCCGATCAGTCAGGCGCTGCAGATGGCGAGGCAGCAGTCCCATCAGGACGTGCAGCTCGCTGAGCGGAACCGCATCTCCAGCATCATCTCGCTCGCCGAGCAGCACGATCTCCCCCAGACCTGGGCCGACCTCCACATCAACGGCGGATCGTCGATCGAGTCAGTGAATTCCGCGGCCTTGGCCGTCCTCGCCACGCGGCGATCGAGCAACCAGCCCGGCGCGCCGGCTCGCGTCACGGGCGGCGACAACCTCGCTCACGACGGCCTGGCCATCGCCCTCGGCGACGCGCTCACGCTGCGAGCGAACGGCGGCCGCTGCCGGTTCTACGAGGAGGACGGTCCTGCGTTCTCTCGCCTGATCCGCCTGAGCGACACCGGCGAGCCTGTCACGCGGTCTGCGCATCAGCGCACCCGCGAGTTTTCGGTGCTCACGCCGTCGGAGATGTGTCGTCGGTACATCGAGCTTGCCGGCGGTGATACCGCGGGGCTCTCGAAGCCGCAGGTCTGCCGCGCGGTCTTCAACGAGCGAACGCTCCTGCAGCTCGGCGTCTCGGAGATCTTCCTCGCGTCGTCGTCGAACTTCTCGGCGATCCTCGAGGACACGATCAACAAGTCGCTCCGTCGCGAGTACATCGAGGTCGCGCAGTCGTGGCAGATGTTCTGCCGCCGGGTCACCAACCCGGACTTCAAGCAGATCAGCCGGACCAAGCTCCACTCGGTGGCGACGCCGACCCGTGTCTTCGAGGCCGAGGAGTACGGCGCTGTCCAGATCGGCGACAGCAAGGAAGTCTACGCCCTCGCGAAGTATGGCCACCTCTTCCTGATCACGTGGGAGTCGTTCGTCAACGACGACCTCGACGCGTTCTCACGGATCCCGCGGATGCACGTCCGCGCGGCGGCTCGCCTCGAAGACAAGCTCGCGTACGCCCAGCTCACCGGCAACCCGACCATGACCGACGGCAACGCGTTGTTCTCGGTCGCGGCGGCCAACCTGGCGAACCCGGGCGCCCCGCTTGAGTTCGACACGCTTTCGGCTGGTCGCGCTGCGATGAAGAAGCAGCGTGGCGACGCGGAGGACGGCGAACAGCGGCTCGACCTGCGAGCGAAGACGCTCATCGTCTCGCCCGACTACCAGACGAAGGCCGAAGAGCTCGTCGAGTCCCCCGTCAAGCCCGACGGCGGCAGCGCGGCGAACACCAAGAACGTCTTCCAGGGCAAGCTCGATCTCCTGTCGACGGATTACCTGACGGGTGCGGAGTGGTTCCTGACCGCCGACCCGTCCGACATCGACACGATCGAGATGTGCTTCCTCGAAGGCGAGGAGACGCCGTTCCTTGAGCAGCAGGAGCATCACACGGCCGATGGTCGCTCCTACAAGCTCCGCCACGTCGTGGCGGCGAAGGCGATCGATCGTCGGGGCCTGTACTCGAACCCGGGATCCTGACCCCCAGACTCGCTCGTCGCGCTCCTACGCGACACCTCCCGGTCTCGTCTGAAAAGGCGGGACCCGGTTTCCCCCGACTGATCGCACTCCAGAGACAGGAACGAACGATGGCCAAGAACCAGAATGCGACGAAGCCAGCCTCCGAGAACGCGGGCGAAGCGAAGGATCAGGCTTCGCCGGCGCCGGAGGCGCCTTCCGAGGCGGCCGATCGCGTGAAGGCGCTCACTGAGCGGCTGGAACAGGCGCAGAGCGAGCTCAAGGCGGAGCAGGAAGCCTCTGCGAAGGCGCTCGAAGCGGCGAAGACCGCCGAAGAGACGAACTCGAAGCTCACGGCCGACCTTGAAGCCGCGAACAAGGCGCTCGAAGCGGCGAAGACCGCCGGCGGAAGCGCCGCCGCGCCTGCGAATGACGACGTTCGCGTCCATCGGCTCCGAATCACGCGACAGATCACCGTCGGGGGCTACCGGACGCCCGAGGGCTCGGTCGTTGAGCTGCACCTGCCGACGCGGATGCCGATCGCGAGCTTCGTCGGGCTCTACAACCAAGGGCTCGTCGATCGCGCGTAGCCCGAAACACCCGCCGGCGGGACATCCGCCTCAATCTCACGCGTAAAGGACAGATCTGATGTCTCGAAACGGATATGCGAGCACGTTCAAGCAGGCCGGAAACACCATCCGGTACACGAACTCAACCGGAAGCACCATCACGGCCGGCAGTGTCGTTGAGATCGCCGACAGCGCCACCGATGGCATGATCGGCATCGCGGTCACCGACATTCCTGACGGCGAGGAGGGTGTCCTTGAGGTCACAGGCGTCCACAAACTCCCGAAGCTCACCGGCGTCGTCATCGCGGCGGGCACGACGGCCTACTGGGACGACGATCCCGGGGGCATGACGTCTCTCAGCACGAGCAACAACAAGGCGGGCGTGTTCTGGGAGGCTGCGGTTTCCGGCGCCACCGAGGTGCTCGTCAACATCAACGCCCGCGTCTGACCTCTCGTTCCACCACCCGCATGGACGCGCCCGGGGCGGGGGCATGACCGTCTCCCGCCCCGGATTCTTTCCGGCGACCCCGACCAATGAACATCTTCGATCGCAACCAGGACATCATCGACAAGGCGATCTTCGCCAGCGATCGCATGGGCACGCCGAACATCGAGTACGCCACGAACGGGGCGGCGCCCCAGCAGGTCGCGGTCGATGCCGTCCTCAACGTCGAGACCACCGAGGACGAGTACTCCGGGTTCGGCGCCGACGGCGGCCGCGCGAAGCCGCGCACGGGCAGCGTCACGATCTCCAAGAACGCGAAGCTGCCGGCCGAACGCGACATCGCGGTCGACTTCATCGAAATCGACGGCGACCCCTGGGACATCAAGGCGATCCAGTCCGAGGACGAGGTCAGCATCACGCTCCGCGTCGTGCGGGTCGAGAAGAAGCAGGAGCACGCCCGCAGCGACGTGTTCGATGAGGTGACCTGACCAATGCCGCCGACCCTCACAGGCCCGTACGCCGAACCCATCGACCTCCTGCGCAACGCGCTGGCGGGACTGGCGTCGTTCCAGACCTGGACCAGCTCAGCCGACCAGGCCGAAGCGCTCGAGCACGTGCATGTGATCACAGCCGACTCGGAAAGCGATTCGCCGTACGCGATCTTCGACGTCGGCGACAACTGGCAGATCACCCGGTCCGAGCTCGGCCAGGACGGGTCGAACGTCTTCGAGACTCGCGGCGCGGTCCGGCTGAAGTTCCGGCAGAGCGCCGCCGGCAACACCGGCGAGGTCATTGCCCAGTTCATGAGCGACGTCGGCGCCATCCTTGGCGATCTCATGGACGCTGACGCCGATCCCGTGTGCGTCCTCCAGATCATCCAGGAGGACCCGCCGATGCGTACCGACCCCAAGAGCGACAACTCGCAGGGCTCGTTCGTCTTCCAGACCCTCCGAATCGAGTACTTCCGCCCGTAATGGCCATCCAGTTCGTCGTCATCCCGATCTTCGCCGCCGGCCGCGTCGCTGCTGCAGGCGGTCGCGTTGCCGGCGGCGTGATGCGGTCGATCTCGCAGCGCGTCGCGCCGGCCCTGAGCCGGGGCGCCCGGGGTGTGCGTCGAAGCGCCCAGGGCGCTGCGAAAGGCATCGCGGCCGAAGCGGTCGATCCGCTCGTGAGCGTTGTCGATCAGCGCCCGCTCGAAGAGATGGCCATGCGCAGTGCCAGCGGCTACTCGGGGTTCGCGGAGATCGTGTCGCTCCGCCGTGATATCCGGGGCGACGATCGCCTTCGGCTGTTCGGAATCGACACGGCCCGCGATCTGATCGCACGGGACGCGGGCGCCGCCCGGGAAGCGGAGCAGGAGTTCTTCGACGACATGGCGAAGGTCGCGGGCCGCGCCCGTCCGGAAAAGTACATGCCCATCGTGCGGCGTGAGGCGAGGGCCGCGATGCGATCCGCCGCCGAACGAATCCGTAGGAGCGGCCGGATCTCGCAGGACGTGATCGACAACGCACTCGCTCAGTCGTTCCGCGAGGCCGGCGCACGCGCCACCGCGAAGATCGCGGAGATGCAACCCACTTTCGCGGACCTGATGTTCCGCTGAATCGGAAAGGACCGACGTCATGCCACTGAATGACGGCAACAAGTACCAGGGCAAGGTTGGCACGATCAAGATGGACGTCGAGGGCGGCACGGCCGACGCACTGGCTCACGTCCAGGCGTTCACCATCGAGGACCAGGCGGCCGACGTCGACTTCTCGGAGCTCAACGAAGAGTACACCGATGGCGACATCGGACAGCGCACGCTCTCGCTGACTGCGACTGTGCACCGATCCAAGGGCACGCCGCTGATTCGGCCGGGCAAGTACGAGATGGAGTTCCAGTACGACGACTCCGCCACGACGCCGGGCACGATCGCGGGCACGTTCCGCGTCCTGCGTGTGAGCAGTCCGTTCCAGCTCAACAACTCGGTCGCCTACCAGATTCAGGGCCAGAACTGCGGCGCGGTCACCATCACCCCGCCGACTGCCTGATCGGAGAGCCCCGTGCGGATCCAGTACACCGCCAATCGTGACATCGTCGTGGCCGGCGCCACCGTCGCCGCCCGCGGCGATGTCATCGCTGAGCTCGACCTGGCCGACGGCCATCAGGAGCATCAGCTCCGCAACTGGCTCCGCGACGGCCTCGTCGACACCATCCCCACCACCAACACCGAACGCGCGAGCGAGGGGTCTGATGAGCAGCCCGAGATTCCCGACGATTGAACTCAAAACGGGTCGGCATGACCGGCCGTTCAAGTTCGCCTACCTCACGATGGGCGTCATGGCCGGCATTGAGCGGCGCATCCGCGATCGACGGCTGGCGGATGTGGATGCCGCGTGCGAGGGCTTCGAGGAGAGCGAGCGGCTCGCTGCGCGCCTCGAGTGTATCCGCGACGTGATCGACATCAGCGTGGTGCTGATCCACGGCAAGACCATGGCCGGCCTGATCGACACGCTCACCGAGTCGCTCGTGCTGGGTGAGCCTGATCATGAGTGGACGGCGGAGAGGGTCGCGCAGACGTTCACGCTCGACGAGATCCTGTCGCTCAAGCAGCAGATCTCCGCGGCCAGCCTGCCCGAGCCGGAGAAGGAGAAGGGGAAGGACGAGGACGGCTCGGGAAACGCACCCGCGCCGGCGAGCCCCGAACCGCCGCCGGCCGAAGAGCAGCCCGGGCCCGTTCCCGATCCCGCGCCTCAGGCATGACCGTGGCGGCGTGCGTTCGCCACGCCGCCGCCCTCTTTCCGAGCCCCGCGTGTGACCCGTGGCACTGGACGGTTATCGAGTTCATTGAAGCCATGCAGCAGTACAAGTCCGACATCCTGCCGCTCGTCCGCGACGTCGTCACTGAGCCCGAAATGCTCCCGGGCGGCGTGCCGGCGCCGTCGTACCTGGAGCCGGATGGCGAGGGCGGCTACCGCGAGAAGGCGGGATGGTTGCCATGAGCCAGAAAATTGCCGAGTGGCATGGCGAGCTCGACCTGCACCACGATCCGCTCATGCGGAAGCTCGCCGAGGTGAACCAGCAGAAGGACGAGACCTTTGACTCGATGGATCAGCGAGTACGCGAGTCGGAGGAGACGTTCGAGCGGTTCGGCAACGTCGTCGACAAGGCGATGGGCTTCGTCGGCGCCATCCTGAAACTGACCGGAGCGGTCGCGGCCGCCTCCGCCCCGCTCGCCACCGCTGTCGTCGCCGCCGAGAAGGCGGATACCCGACTGGCTCGATCGCTCAAGATCGTTGGCGACGAGGGTGGCGAGACTCAGCAACTGGTTGGGGGGCTCGCTGACGAGCTTTCGCGACTGATCGTGGTCTCCGAGAACCAGGTCAAGGCGACGGCGACGCTGGGCACGACGTTCGGCCTCACGGGGAAGGAGTTGGAGCAGGCGACGGCGTCCGCGATCGGGTTGTCCGAGAAATTCGAGCACATGGGCCTGACTCGTGAGCGAGCGATGCGCCTGGTCGGCCGCGCCTCGCAAGGTGACTTCGCCGGGCTGAAGCGATTGGGCATTCAGGTGGACGATCTGTCGACCGGGCAAGAGAAGTTCAATCGCTTGCTCGAAATCGGTCGGGACGGTCTGCGTGACGGGGCGGATCGCGCCGACACGGCTGCGGGTGGTCTCAAGCGGCTGTGGAACTCCGCGCAGGGCTTGGCGACGTCGGTCGGCAAGCTCGTTGGCTTCACGGGCAAGGGCAGCGGCTTCCTGGAGTACCTGATCGGCGGCGTTGACACGCTCACCGACAAGGTCGATGCGATCTTCGAGAAGACCGGCTCGATCAAGGACCGCATGATCGAGTTCCTCGGGATCGACATGATGCAGTTCTCGACGGACACCATCATCGCGACGCTGGAAAACGTGGCGGATGCAGCGCTCGTCAACATCGAAACCCTCTTCCTGCGGATGAAGAAGCTCGCTCAGGACCTGCTCAACGACATCTCCGACATGATCCCGGGATCAGACGAGGCGATCGTGAAGGCGGGAGCGGCGCCGCGCGAAGCATTCGCCTCTGCGCTGAACATGGCCGGGCTGCTGTCGGATGAGCAGTTCGTGGCGTACATCCGCGACAGCTCGTCGCGAACGAACACCGCGCTGCGGCGGGTCCGCGCTGGCGGGTCGCCGTTCGACGTGGGCGACATCGATCAGCAGATCGAAGAGATGATGCGCGACCTCGATAGCCGCATGGCGCGTCGGCTGCGGGACGCAGAGGCCCGATCGAATCGGCCGGAAGACCCGTCACGAGACGACAAGATCAACGATCTCATCGACCGCCTCAACTTCACATCGGACAGGGGTGGGTCCGATGACGTCCAGGCGACCGTAGCGACCGTGTCGACGGCGCTCGGCCAGCTCCGTATCCCGGGCCAGGACACCATCGAGGCGATGGCGAAGGAGCGGAATCGGCTGCTCAAGAAGATCGAAGAGGGTCTGCGCAACCGCGGCGGCGTGGTGAAGGGGGTGGTGTGATGCCGCCGTCAGGGATCCAGCAGGACCGCCAGGTGGCCTGGGACGATCAGGGTGCGACTGCGGAACTGATGTACCGGGTGCGCGATGCGGCCGACGAAGATGAGGCGCGCGGCGCGGCAGACATCCCGACGACGTACCCGGGACGGCCGAACAGCGTTCTGCGCCGCATTACGGTGCGGCCGGTGCGCGAGGGCGGACTGACGAGTTCCTGGGACGTCACCGCGGAGTACCGGGACACCACCTGGCGGATCGACGATTCGGAGCCCGAGGAGAACACGTACCGGGTCGACACGTCGACGCCGCGGACGATCGTTCCCGTGTGGCGGATCGGGACATCTGCGGCGCCGCTGATCCTGCCGGCGACGCCGGCGAAGATCACGAACCCCGACACCACCGACATCAAGGGCCTGCACGTCGACGTCGGGGGCGAGCCGATCGACGACTTCCGGCGCAACTGGGAGGTCACGATCTCCTGGGAGGTCAACGGGCTGATCGCGAACCTCCCCGCTCTTAACGCCGCCCGCTACAAGCGCAACAACGCGGCATTCACGATCCGCGGCAACACGTTCGCCGAGGGCACGCTGCTCCTGCTCGACGCCCGGATCAGCGAACAGGACGACGTCACACGGATCTCGATCACGTTCGCCGCCGATGAGTACTACCACCTGCAGCAGGTGCCTGAGCGCAACGACGAGGGCGAGGTGATCCTCGTCAACTCCAACGCCGGCGAGGCGGATCCGTACACCGTGGGCCGGGCGAGCAACGTGTACTGGTATCAGCCATTCCCCGGCACGGCGAACTTCGCGGCGCTGGGCATCCCGGGGACGTCTTGATGGCCGGCTTTGAGTTCCCTCCGCCTCCGCGGCAGTCGCCGATCGCCCTTCGCAGCTCGACGTACGGGAAGATCACCGGCGCCCTCGGGCAATTAGCGAGAGAACAGGCGGGCGCGACGCAACGTGGCCGGCTGCGACGCTTCCGGGCAAAGCTTGTCGACAAGCAGCTCGTCGTTCCGACGGCCGGCATCACCCTGGTCGAGTACGCCTGGCGGCAGGTCTTCTTCAACCGGTTGACCGGGACGTGGCAGGACGCAGCGAACGGGTTCACGAGTGAGCGTCCGTCCGATCCGCCCCCGAACGACAACTTCGGCGCGCCCGCCTTCAATCTGGCCGACATGTCGACGCTGCGGTCCTCACCTGTCGGCGTGGGCATCATCGAGGACGAGGAGCCGATCGTGGAGATCATGCTCGTCCCGTTGGTCGACGATGAGGCCGATGGCGACAGCTACGTCCGTCTGTTCTGGTACCAGGATCCGCAGGACATCTGGTCGGCGAAGATCACCGCCGTCACTGGCGCCACCAACGCGACGTACGACGCTGAGGCGATCGCGAATCCGGAGGTGAGCGTCACCAACGCGACGCCGGTCGATCGACTGCTCACCAACGGCGTGTACCCGCCGAAGTCGGTCAACGACGACGAGGGCGTGCGGATCCAGCGGCTGGCGGACGGGTCGTTCGTCCTGCTCGCCAACGAGTCCATCGGCAACGCAACGTGCGTCCCCGGCGGCGTCGCGGCCGCGGCGGGGACCGTCTGGATCAACGCGGCGGACTCCTCTGAGATTTCGAATCAGGCGGCGGTCGAAGACTTCGACATCAAGCATGTGCTCCCGGCCGATACTGTCGTCGAGGGCAACCTCTACCGCGTGACCGCGATCGGCGAGCTCGACGTCAACACGTCGACCGACTCGGTGGGCTTCCAGCTCCGCCTGGACAACACGGCCATCCACACGGTGACGGCAAAGCGTCCGAGCGGCGATGACCGCCGGTTCTGCCTCAAGTGGCTGATCGACATCCGGACGGCCGGCGAGGTCTTCGTCACTTGTGCGGAGTCGCAGGTCGGTACGGCGGATGGCTACGAGATCTCGGCGGGACCAACGGCGTTCACGGACTCACAGGACAACGACCTTGAGATCGCGGTCGACTGGGGCGCCGCCAGCGCGAACAACGTCGCGAAGCTGAACACCTTCCTGGTCGAAGGGCTGCTCTGATATGGGGCGGCCGGTGCTCGATGCCAACGGGCTGCCGTACCTCGTCGACGGGATCCCCCTGCTGGATACGAACGGGACCGGATGCTGCTGCGGGCAGGAGCAGTGTCCGCCCGACTGCGCGGGCTGCTCTGCCACGCTCACGATGGCCGTGTCGCTTGCGATCCCGGCGCAGTTCCCGGTGGGCGTGCCAAGCTGCACGATCAGCCTGTCCGCCACGCTCTCGGCGGTGCTCACACGATTGGCTGACGGGTGTTTCTGGCTGGCCCCTGCAGCGGGCTCGGACGTCTTCTACAACCCCGTGTGCTCCAACCAGTCGACGTTCTGGACGGGGTCAGCGTCGGTCTGCTCGTACACCGCGGCGCCTTCGGCGTCCTGCCCCGACACGCCGGGCGAAGAACGCATCATCGAGCAGACGATCAGCGTCGTCATACCGCGGTCGTTGGCGTGCGGCAAGAACGACGACGGCGACGCTGTCTTCGCCACGGCGATCGAGTTCGGGTTTGCGTTGCGTGGCTACTGCGCGGACGCGTCCGCCCCGGCATGGACCTGTGGATTGCCGTCGCCTCCGGAGATCGTCGAGTTCGCACGGCCAGCCTCCGAGTGCCCGACCGGGGTGTATGCGATCACATCAACCACCGTCGCCGGCGTCACAGGGACACTCACGATCTCATGATCCAGGACACCATCTTCTCACCGCCGGACGGCCCGCCGTTCTTCCAGAAGGTCGAGATCACGGCCGAGGGCGCTCGCATCGTCTCCGAGCCGTGGCCGCTGGACGCGCCCAAGCCGAAGCTCGTCGAGAAGGCAGTGTCGCTCGTGCGCGCGGTGAAGCAGACGGCGGCGCGGGGGCCGGTGAGCGAGCCGACCAGGTTGGTGCGCCGGCTCATGTGCTCCGGCTTCGCGACGCTCTCGATTGAGGGGAAGCCCGTCGACGTCCAGGGAGCGCCGTGCCCGCACTTCGAGCCGCTCGAGGATGATCCGGCTGACGGTCACTGCACGGCGTGCGGCTGCCCGGAGTGGCGGCTGTCGCGAATGTCGGTGAAGTGGCGGATGCGCGGGGCGCCGTGCCCGGCGGGGCGGTATCCGGGCGGGGACGTGGGCTGACGGGCGAGGTTGTCAGGCATGCGTCGTGGCAGCGCAAAATGAAAACCGCGGCCTCAAATGGGCCGCGGCTACAGGTCAGTCCCGTTTCTCGATTGGCTTAGCCGGCGGTGCCGGTTTTGGGCTCCACCGACGATCCGCTGCTCGCAGCAGTCTCTTTGTCAGATCGCGGTTTGGACCCTCCGCGAGACGCTTGGCGACCGTCCCCGTTCACGTCTGACGGGCAGTCGCCGGTGATGCAGGATCCGCACACTGATCCAGGCTCGCAGCTGGACGGCTGGTCGAAATCCACTCGAATCGTGTCGATGCTCCCGTCGCTCCACACTCTGAAGATCCGAAAGTCACGCGAATCCGCCGCGGTGCGTTCGACAGCCGCCTCGATCAGTGTCGGCTCTCCCGGCCCACTCATCCCCGCTCCGATCCCCAGGCACACGCCCGCCGTACACACCGCCGTGATCACGTTCGACTTCAAGCTCATCTCGAGTCCTCCTGTCTGCTCAGTTTCGCTGTCCACAAGAACACCGCGATCCCGAAGGCCGCGGCTCCGACCGTCACTCCCCCCATCAACCACACCGACGTGAAGAACCGATCATCCGCCTCAGCCACCTCGGAGATCAGCTGCTGACGGTCCCGGGCAAGCTCCAGATCCTCCACTGGAGCCGCCACGGAGACCGCTGTGAGGAAAATCGCGGCGACCAGGACACGCCGGACGCCTCTTGTTTGGGGATCCACACGCCTGCGCCAGTAGTACATACGTAGCCCAGACGTCGATCTCAGAGAGAAAACGGCGCGAAATGCCTCGCGGCAGCGCAACCCCCCATAGACAACGCCCCGCGATTCGGCAACATCGCAGGGCGTCAGATGACCGGAATAGCAAGGGATTCCGGTCGAGGTCATCGTAGCACTGTTCACCCAAAAGGGGGGCCGGAACCCGCTGCAAGCAGAGGGTCCCGGCGAGGCCCCGTTGTAGGACCGGTGATGCTACTCGATCGCGGGGGTAATTGGAACGGTAATCAAATCGCGCGTCGCCCGGTACTTTCAGTGGGTTCGCTGGGCACGCGACCCGGGCTGTGAGCCAGGTACTCCTGCGCCCTTACTCTTCGCCGCCTGCCCCACAGCAGCACCGAGACTCGCCGCCTTCTGTGCGACAGCGTGCAGCACCGCCTTGTCCTTCTCCCTGTGCCTCTCCTGATCGCGTCGGATTCCGTTGGCGGTGTACTTCTGGCTCCACGCTATGTGCGCGGCCTCAAGGTTCGACCTCATCGCCTTGCAGTTGTTGCGTGCGTCCTTGGACATCAGCCAGAACCCCGCGGATGCGGCGCCGAAGACGAAGACCCAGATCACGTTCCACAAGCTGAATACGACCGTGGCGAGGAAGAAGATCACGCCGAACGCTCCGCAGGACACGTAGGCCGACTCGTACCACCCGAACCGTCGGTTCAGCTTCCCGTACTCGCTCGCGTTCTCAATGATGCGGAAGTAGTTGTCGTACTTGTTCACGGCCTGCGCTCCTTCGAGCAAAAAGCGTGAGCGACGCCCCTCCGAGAGCACCGCCCACGCGGGAATGGCTCACGGTCCATTCTCAACGAGGTCATTGATCAGCGGTAGGCATCGCTTGATGCGGTCGACGTGCAGCGCGACCACGGCCGCGTCGTTTGTCGCGAGGGCGGCGCGAACATCTGATGATGCGAGCGCTGATAGTTCTGGCAAGGTAGAAACCTCGATCGGCAGTAGCGGAGGCGCATTCAGCGGCGCACCATTGGCTGCCGCGGCGATGCGCCCGTGCGCGGCTTGAACTGACGCTAGGTCAGGTGATTTCGAAGTCTGCTCACGGGCCATTTGCAATGAGATCTCGCATGTCGGGCCTGATGTTCTGGTACCGCTTGAGCTTTGCCGTGATGTCGTCGAGGTTGGTGCCCGCGCGGGCGTCCGCGAGCATGCTTTGGCCGTCGGAGACGAACAGGCTGCCCATCCCCGGCAGATCGAGGCCGCCGGGCGTCGGCGCTGCGCTGGCGGACGGGAGTTGCGGCGTCGTGTTGCCCGACAGTGCGTCGTCCGCAACGTCGTTCATGTCGTTGTCGGCGTCGAGCGCCTTCGACTTGTCCGGCTCGGTGAGTGGGCCAGGTGCGTTATCGATGGCTTCCTCGAGTTCTTCCGCGAGGTCGAGGAACTTCTTCATCGCCTCTTCAAGGGTCAGCATCGTTGCCTCCTGTGTCTGCTCGTACGCCCGCGTCGTCCATCTGTCGCAGCGCAGCAGCGACGAGCCGGATCAGCTCTTCATCGCCCAGGTCGTTATTGCTGACCAGCGTGCTCACTGCGGCGAGAAAGGCCGCCCGTTCTTCGGATGTCATCGCGTGGATGGCCATGGTCATCTCGCGAAGGTCCGCGGCCACCTTCGCCTCCCTGTCCATTGCCGCTGATCGGTATTTCTCCACCTCTGCAATCCGAAGGCTGGTCTCTGCTCTGGTCGCTCGCACCTCCGCCTGCGCCGCCTCGGCTTGCGCGCGGGCGACGACCGCCTCGGATCTCGCCGCTGTTGCGTCAGCCTTTGCGGCAAGGGAGTCCGCATGCGCCGCGGCCAGCTGAGATCGCAGCACATCGGATTCCGAATGGCCTCGCCACCCCCACAGGGTCGCGACAACTGCCACCGCCATCGCTGCTGCAGTGGCGACAGTCCACCGCCGCGCATCCGTTGCTGGCTTCGTTGCCTGTCGGATCACCGTGAACTCCTCGAAAATAACACTGCGGAGACGCATGCACGGGTACATACGAGTCACGCCCGGGAATCTCAGGGCGGAGTGCGCAAAAAGGCCCACCCGGGTCAGTCCGCCGGGAACTTTTCCCTGAGATGTTCGGATTCCATTCGCAGCAGCTCCGCCGCGACACCCTCATCGACCTCGATAAAGCCGGTGCGGCGATCTTCGTGCAGAAGTCGGTGCCCCTCCTCAACACAGTCAAGCAGATGATCGTCGCTCATTGCCAGCACTCGGGCCGCGCAGAAAGCGAAGTAGGCAAGGCGGTCGGCGCTTTGCTGGTGCGGCCGCTCGCCCGGCATTGCCTGCCGCATGCGGTGGTAGAGATCGCCGCGAAATCGGCGCAAATTCACGTCGAGAATGCTGGGGGAGTGGTCTCCACTCCCCGATTGGTCGGTCCCCATAGTGGAATCATACACGCCGGCCCCTGAGCTTACCGGCGCTAAAAATCCGGGCTTTTTCTTGACACCGAATAATGGCCCTGTATTCTTCTGCCGATTCAATTGGGGAAATGACCATGATGACTCTCTCCTCCTCAGTCCACACGAACCTGCTCCGCCGCGGTCGTTTCCCCAAACAACCGGCGGGCGGTTCGGTTGCCGCGCACCCCGCTCACGCAGGGTGCCGGCTTTCTTTGTTTGGTGGCTCTCGCGTGACGGCGAGGCGTCCGTTGTAGGGAACACGCCGTCGTCTTGCGATGGCGGCGTGGATTCGGCGAAGGCCGACAACCGACTCATGATCACCACGCCCTTGATCGGGCGGCGCTATCTCAACGACGTGAAGCCCTTGATGATCCCTCTGACAGCTGACACTCTGACGCCGAAGCAAGCAGCGATGCTGATGGGCGTGACGACGCGCACGATCTATCGCTGGATCCGCCAGGGCCGGCTCATTGCTCGCCGGCTTCCGTCAGGTGAATTGCGAACGACGCGCAGTGCGCTTGAGGCGGCGTGCCCGTACACGACGATTCAGTTCGACCGTGATTCGGATGCGGAGATCGACGCCGATCTGGACCGATTCTTTGCCTCTGGAAGAACGGCGACCGAACATCGTCGTAAGTCAAAGCGGGTGAAGGGACTCGAACCCTCGACATTCAGCTTGGGAAGGGGTGGGCGGTCGGTTGTAAACGGCGTGTGCGGCGCGAGTTGTGGAGCAGCGTAATTCGCCTTGCACAAGCGCTTGCACATGGGGACGGGGAGGACTCGACCTTGCCGTCGGTCAGCACGTTGTAGTTGGCATCCACCGGCCACTAGGGCCTCAACGCGAAGTCGGGGAACACCGGCGACGGCACGAGGCGGCGTGGCATTGCCCGGCAGTTGCGCCGTGGCCGCGACGTTGGCCGCACGGGGCGCCCGGTGGCGCGGGGCGAGCCGGCGGACCAAGATCGCGCGGCGGGCACACGTGGCGACGATGGGCACTACGCTACGACGATGACCAGACCTCGAGGACGATGCAACCGTCCTGCGAGACCACGACTCGCCTCCCCGAGTGAGTCTCGCCGAGTGCTTGTCCGTTGTAGAACGGCTCCACCGCGGCGAATCGGCGCTCGTACGCAGGCGCGCCATCGTGCCGGATATGAAACCATCCCTGTTCATCTCGAGCCACTGCGTACCCCTTGTGAAACACGCCCAGGTCGAGACAGCGATGATCGTGAACTGGTGTTCCATCGAGGTCGATGTGTCCACACAGTCCGTCTTCGGAATACCGAACGACGGCAATACCGTCTCGAAAGTCACCTGCGTAGAGGTGCCGAGCTTCGTACGCGAGACTGCCATCCGGTGTGACATGACCGTACAGGCCGCCACTGAATCGGACTGTGCATCGGGCGCCCTGGTAGTTGCCACACCACTCGAATCGACTATCGCTGAGAGGCGATCCATCGGGCAGGATGTGCATCCAGCCAACCCCGGTCTCGACGGAAGCCCGGCCCTCGTAGAACCCCCACGTCTGGATGAACCGAGGCAGATAGGCCGGCTCACCAGTTGGGCGAATGTGGTACGCACCTGACTCGTCTCGGACTGGAGCGAGTCCGGGAGGGTGGAACTTCTGGACGGTGTCGAAGCGGCGGTCGTAGAGCGGAACGTCATCAAGAACGTGATGCGTCAGGTCGGCTGCGACGGTGGCTTGTGCCCATTGCTGCGCGGTTCCTCCATGGGCCTCCGCATGTTGCAGGTCTGGCATAGTCGATTCTCCATATAACGAGTCCGCAACCGCATGTACTCAACACCCGTCCAGATTTCCATGAGCGATCTGTCGCCGAGGTTGCCGAAGTCGCCCAGCGTGCGGCGCTGAGCGTCCGGAGCGCAGCACGGGTCGAAGCGCCCTTCCGCGCTGACCCATGCCTCACGCCCGAGAAACGGGCACTCACCCTTCGGGGCGATGTCATCGGGGGCATTCGGATCGATGGGGTGGATGTTCTCGAGGAGCACCGATGAGCCATTCGGAAGGCGATGTTGTTCCGCCGCCGCGAGGGTTCGCTGCACGACGTCGTTCCATCGCTCAACGGCAGCCGCATCTCGCCGCATCGAGAGACCCTCGATCTGCGTGAAGTGCGCCCAGAGGTGGTGCCCCTTGACCCGATCCACGCCAAGTGATGCCGCTAGCCGCACCATCTCGGGAAGCTCGTCGATGTTGCTATCCAGAAACGTTGTCTGGAATGTAACCCGGCAGCGGTTGCCACCGTCCTGAGCATGAGCGTCGCGAACGCCAATGAACGTCCTGACATTGTCGAGGATCGCGTCCAGTCTTGTGCCGAGCATGATGGACTCTTGCGTCTCGGCGGTGCAGCCGTTGATCGAGATCTTGACGTCGCTGGTCACGGGGACGATGCGTTGCGCCCATGCGCTCGCACCCCGTCTGGGAAATGTCCCGTTCGTCGTCAGGTTCAGCTTCACACCGAACTCATTGCACAGGTCAAGGATTTCATCGAAATGCCCGTAGAGCAGGGGCTCGCCCATCGTGCTTGGGATGATCTCTTGGAGCCCGTTTCCGGCGCAATCTTGGAGCACTGTGCGAATGGTCTCAATCGGCATCCGACGCTTCGAGCGACCCTCGGCTCGGCGACTCCGCTGCAGGTCGCTGTGCGGGGAGTGCTCCTCGCACATGATGCACTTCAGATTGCAGTCGTCGGGGTTTGTGTCGAAGGTGATGCGCCACGGCCCGCCTGCGGGCCGGC
Organism: Phycisphaerales bacterium; assembly: GCA_965227335.1. Lineage (GTDB taxonomy): Bacteria > Planctomycetota > Phycisphaerae > Phycisphaerales > SM1A02 > CBDDFV01. Next base: position 237,818 of record CBDDFV010000002.1, on the reverse strand, counting down.
GGGTCGTCTCCGTTGACTGCGCGATCGCAGACCGGTATATCGCCTCAACGCTTTCCAGATGCTCCGCGATTGACGGTACGTCGCCAGTGTCGGAGAAGAGATAGCCCCGAGATCCGAGATCGCTCGCGAGCGCGGGATCTGTGACGAGCGTCTGCATTCGGGCGGCGAGCGACGGGATGTTTCGGTGCTCGAAGAGCAGGCCGTTGACGCCGTGCTGGACATACTCGGCCATGCCGCCGACGTTGCTGGTGATCACCGGGACCCGAGCCTGCTGTGCTTCATGGATGACGAGCGGGCTGTTCTCGTCCCAAATCGAGGGCACGACGATCGCATCGACCCGATCGAACACATCGGTGACGATGCGTCGGTTCTCGTACTCCCCTAACCACTCAATGCGATCGGCAGCTCCGTTGGGCAGCGCCAGAGCTTTGGCTTTCAGCGAGTCCGTGTACGGATTGCGAGGTCGCCCCCACAGGCGGAGGAGCGGCTGTCCTTCGATCCGAGCGAAGGCATCCAGCAGGAGGTGGATCCCCTTTGCGGGGATGTGGGTGCCGATGTAGCCGAAGACGAACCGGCGCTCGTGGACTCGCTCCCGTCCACCGAGTCGCTCGAGGTCAAAGCCGTAGTCGAGATAGCTCAGCTTCTCGGCGGGTAGTCCGAAGTCGCGCTGGTAGCGGGCCTCGAGATGTCGGGAGGGTGCGATGAACCGATCGACCAGGCCTGCCACACTTCTGACATGCTGCATCCGCTCAGCGACCCACGCCGTCCAGCGATCCGAGTCGGCCCCGTGATGCTCTGCCGCGCCGGAGTAATAGATGCTGTAGCACCGATCCGCGCACTTGCGGTCGTATTGACCGTCGCAGACGGGATGAAGGTCGCCGTCATCACTCTCCGTCCGCTGTATGAACTGCCCTCGAGGGCACATCAGCCAGAAGTCATGCAGCGTGAAGACGAGCGGGAGGCTTCGGTCCTTGACGGCTCGAAGCATAGATGTGCTGAGGTGGCTCACGTGGTTGACGTGGACGACATCGGGCTCGAACTCGCCGAGTAGATCAGCAAACGCCCGATCGATCTCGTTGTGACGATAGCGGTCTCGCGACGCCGGATTGTTGATGATTCGAAGCCGGACCCGGCAGTCACCCGGGTCGTGCTCATCGACCGTCTCGTACGCATTTCGGAACGGATCGTCCTGTCGCGTGAAGACCCGCACGTCATGCGCACCGGCCAAGCCCTGGGCGAGTGTCTGGGTGTAGACCTCGCTGCCAGCGTTGTAGCGCATCGGATAGCCGTGAATGACGAGTAGGATCCGCATCGTAGAGACGGCCAATTCTAATCGTTATCCACACGAACGCGGTCCAGTTAGCGTGTCCCGTGCGCTGACAGAACTGACAGAAGTCCGGAAGTGTGGCTTCTGTCACTTCTGTCAGTGGGTAATAGGTACTTCCGGGCGATCGTTTCCGACCTACGCCCGCGGGAACAGCAGCCGGTATAGAAAGACTTTCTTTCGTTGTCCGGTCCGCTCTGGCGAGTGACGGTCACGCACTGGCCATGACGCCACGCGACACCGATTGACATGTCACGGAGCGCCCCCCTCAGAACCGGTCAAGGCCACTGAGGAGGTACTCGAAACGGTCGCATTCCCGCACGAGCGAGCGCACGTAGAGCGACATCTCTTCGATGTCCATCGTCGCTGCGGGATGCCGCACGCGGCCGACCAAGCGATCCCTATCATCGAATGTGAAGGTGACGATGTCCGTGTCGGCGTTGCGCTGCCAGGCGAGTCGAGCAAGGCCCCGCCACCCGTCGGCGGTCGCCGTGACATCGGAGGTGGGTAGGACCACGGACGTCAGCTCATAGTCGTCATCGACCACGCGAACCTCGATGTCCTGGTGCCGGGTGCCATGGCCGACCGAGAGACGGCTGTGTTGCTGAAAGTGCTGGCACTCGCAGTTCAGGCTCTGCGCCACCGACTCCAGCATGTGGTGGATCCGCTTCATGCCGACGCCTCCATGATGGCGGCAACCGGCGCGTCCACGGCGAGCATCTCCTGCTCGATGACGTCCGCCGCGACGACAGTGCGCTCGATGAGCTGTCGGATCTCCGAAGTCTGGGTCGCGGAGAGATGGAAGAGCCGCTCCTCCTCGACGCTCACGATGTACTGCTGGCCACGGGCGTCGTGCCGGGCACAGACCCGGACATCGCCGAGATCGCGCTGGAGGTCGTAGAGCTGGTCCAGCACACTCGCATCTCGCAGATCCAGCCGGCCCACCGGGCTGGCACATCGGATCAGCGTCTCGTCACCCACCACCTGCGAGCGCATCTTCAGCGTGAAGGCCTGCTGTCGGCAGTCTTCCGGCAGCCGCTCGTCGATCCGAACGAGTGCGCGGTCGTGGACCAGCGCCGACGCCTGAAGGAGCCGGGCGCTTCGCCTCCGAACGTTCTGAAGCACGAGTTCGTCGGCGACCTGACTCCAGATGTCGCCGAGCTTGGACTCGAGAGCGCCGACCGGCGGCTCGTACACCGCCTCAGCCCCAAGACCGCCGTCGAGCCACGATCCGGTGTCGTCGAATGCTGACCGAAGCAGTTCGGTAATCCGAGGGATCTCCGTCAGCTCCCGAAGCACCTCCGTGCTGACGTTGAGGCGGCTGTCATAGGAGCGGGTGACCTTGACGTCCCGGTGGCTGAGCCGAAGGAACTCGTTGATCCGCTCCAGAACACGCCGAACCTGAAGCACCTCGATCGTGTCCGTGAGATGCGGGTAGTGCACCTGGATGAACTCGTGATCGTCGGGCCGAACCGGTCGGCCCTCGAGTTCACGCTGAACCAGGCTGCCGATGCGATCGACGCGACCCGTCCGCTGTTCGACGGACGACGGTGTCCAGGCGATCCCGTAATGGATCACCCGGCGGCAGAACGTATGCAGATCCTCGCCTTCCTGGAGGACGTCGGTGGTGGCGAGCACGAGCGGGAATCCCGGCATACGAAACTGCTGCACCACACGCTTGTTGACACCACCCGACATCCCCGCGACGGGCAGTTGGTGCTGGAGCGTACGGGCGAAGAGCTCCGGCAAGTCGCTCAGCGGGGCCTCGGGCACATCCGGGAAGTTGACGGCGACGATCGTGTCGAACGCCGACGCCGCAGCGCCGAGTTCGGCATAGCCACCGAACGCACTGGTGCCGCGCTGCTCCTCGAGTCGGTCTAGGAATCGTCCCGCGAGCTGGGCGGACACGTCGTCGGAGTCAGCCTGCCGGCCCGATTCGAACGACCCGATCTGCCCGATCGCCGTCAGGTAGAGGTCGATGTACGACGCCCCGAGTCTGCACATGGCAGAGAGCAGTTCGCGTCGCTGCTCCCGCCGCCGGTAGGTGTCCCGGAATGATCCGCGAGTCTCCTCGGGCCATAGGGCTTCTCGGAGACTCGGCCGTCTCTGGAGCTCGGTGACGAACGTACGGATTCCCAGCCCCGCACTCGGCGCCGGGAACCGGGCCGGTGGCTCCGCCTCGTTAGCGCCCCAGCCGTCGAACCGCTCGTCGATGATCACCGCGGCAGACTCGGCGAGCTCGCCCCCGAGTCCGGCGAGCAAGGCGAGCGCCGCAACCTGGTAGGCTTCGTACACGTAGAGCCGCGGGTAGCCTTCCTTCTGGCGTGTTCGCTGTTCGTAGTATGCGAATGCAATGCGCCGGAGGCGTTCGACCAGGAATGCCTCGTCGGTGTCAAGCCGCTGGGCCAGGGCTTCGAGCACGTTGCCGGGATGGCCGAGGAGCCAGGCGACGAAGTCGTCCTCGAAGAACGTCGAGTACACGGTCGATGCGGACGCGAAGCGGTTCTTCTGCATCGCCGCGCCCGAGAGGACCTTGCTCGGTCCTTTGCCGCGGAAGAACCACGCGAAGAAGGTGTCGATACCACCCTCGTCGTCATACGCCTCGTGGCGGAGGTCATCCGCGACATCGTCGAGCTCATCGTGGGCGCTGCTCTCGATCTCGTCACCGACGCCGCGCCGCCGCTGCTCGCGGCGATACCGATCGAACAGTCGATCAACGTCGTCTGCAAGCGCAGGCAAGGCGGTACGCATCCGGTCGTGAATCCAGGCGTCGAACCGTCGGTCGAGCTTTGCCTTGAGCTCGTCCACCGTGGCGACACGTCGGACGAACACCAGCGCCTTCTCGCCGGTCACGAAGGCATCCGAAAGCGCCGAGCACGTCGCGTCGAGCTTGGGATGCGGGAGGCTCTCGTTGAAACGATCGCGATACGACGTGGCGACCGCCTCGACATGGCTCGTGTCCACGCCCTGGCGCTCGCGCTGGTCGTCGGTCTGCTCATGCAGATCGAATGCGGAGGCAGCTTCATCATCATCCTCGACCTGGCCGTTCGCCTTGGCCTTGCGAGCACGTCTCCCCAACGATTCCAGGAAGCTCTCGAACGATGAGAGCATGCCGATCTGGAAGCAGTTCTTGAATCGCTCCTCCCCGAGCAGCTCCGTCACCTTCTTCTGGATCAGTGCGACGACCAGCCGCTGCCGCTCATCCGTCAGCGCCATCGGCTGATCGTGGGCGCTGTAGCCTCCTCGCCGCCACTCCCGGCGATACATGTTCTTGCTGTGGGGCTTACCGGCGATGTTCATGTGGCCGACACGCCGCAGCATGAACCGCTGCACGATGGCTTGCCGATCGGCTTCGGGGAGATCGCCGTCGATCAGATCCCGAGCAGCAAGCACGTCGGGTGATCCGTTGATGCTCAGCCGGCACCGCCGCTGGCCGAGGACATCGAGCTGGTGGTAGATGTCGGCGTAGTCGCACTCGAACGGCGTCGCCGACAGCATCAGCACCCGCCGAGCTTTCGGCCGATACCACTCCGGCGGCTCGATGCCAGGATCGGCGTGTCCGAGCGCCACGGCCAGCAGGCGATTTCGATTGCTGACGCGCGGGCCGAAACCGTGCCGCAGATTGTGGGCCTCGTCGATGATCAGGAGATCGAGCTCCGGCAGCAGGCCGTTGATGGCGAAGCCCAGGCGGGTGATGAACTCATCGGGACGCCGGACACCGCGGAGTTGGTCCGCCAGCCAGGGGGCATACTCGCGGATCTCCTTCGCGTATCGCTTGCGACGATCCGCATCCTTCACCGCAACACTGAATGTCGTCATCCGCAGAACCGGATCACAGTCCTCGTGGCGGAACATGGCGAAGGCGAGGTCGTGCAGGCGATCGCAGACAACAGGTGGCCGGACCGGTGCGCCGTGGAGGTTCTTGAACCGGTTGTCCTCGACCCTCCAGTTGACCCGAACGAAGTTCGACAGCTCCTTGACCCACTTCCGCTGGATGTTCTCCCGGGGCGCGATGATCATCGCGCGTGCCTGGGGATCGACGTGCCGCAACAGACCGAGGACACCGAGGGCCACGTAGGTCTTGCCCATCCCGACCTCGTCGGCGATGTAGGCGACGTGGTTCGCCGCGAGCATGTTGTACGCCGCCACGGCCCCGTCGAGCTGGGCTTCCGCGAAGCCGAAGGCTTGCGCCGCATCGGCCGGCGCGTAGTCGATGAGACGGGAGGCGAAGGCCCGCGAGATGGTCTTCATGCTGTGGCCTCCTCGACTTCGAGGACGCCTCCGAACATCTCCTCATACCACGCGAGGAACGGACCACGCGCATCGTCGTCCGACATCAACGCATCGCGAAGATCGCGGAGACGGGCGAGCGCTTCCGTCAAATGCGCCCGGTCATCGCCGCAATCCTCGACGAACGCCGGATGGTCCGACTCGATGCGGGACAGGAGTTGCCGGGCGCAGAGGAACGTGAGATATGACATCACCGCATCACGGTCCTCTTCCTCCGCGATCTTCTGCAGGAGCACCGGGAGTGAGTCGTACTTGGTGCCGAACAGGGTGGCCTGGGCGTCCTTCGTCTCGCCCTTGCCGATGGCGGTCGAGAGGCGTCGATACTGGCGCTCGAAGGCGTGGAATACGCCTGCCACCCGGTCGAAGACCGTCTCCGTCACTGGCAGCCGGCCCCGGGTGATGTTGAGCCCCTCGAGCGTCCCGACGTCGTCCAGCCGGCGCTCGATGAACGTGGATCGCTGTTCATCGGAGAGCAGTGACCAGTAGCGCAGGATCTCCTCGGGGGACAGATCCTGGAGGAGCGAAGGCCGGCGGTGCATGCCCTCCTCGCGGACGAGCACGCGCCACGTGCCCCTCGGATGATGAATGGCCACGAAGCTCGTCGAGAGGAGGAGCTCTCGGATCGTTGCCGCGGCGTCCTCGGGCAAGGCCGTCCAGTCACCTACCTGCGGTTTCGGGATCGAGCAGATCGTCGGACCCGCGACCGTCCGGATCTCGAGCGGCCCATCTGACGGATCGTCCAGCCGATACTCGAATGCCTCCCGACTCCAGTCGTACCGCAAGTGGACATCGACGTAGACGGGAGTCGTCTCGTCGATCTCCGCCTCGACGTTGCTCGCACAGGCCGGCTCGCTGTCGAGTGGATGCAGCCACCATCGACGCCGTCCGAGCGCATCGCTTGTGTCCACGAGGAACGCCGCTTCGAAGTTGCCGGCCTTCGACGCTGAATGCGCTGCGCTGGTGAGATTGACGGACCCGGTCAGCACGACCTCGCGACCGTCACTGCTCCAGAACCGGTACACCTTGGCGTGCACACGGCGGCGCGTGGTCGCCTCAGCCTTGAGCTTGGCGCCGCCGCGCTGCTGGATGCCGGCCGGGAGATCACCCCAGGTCGCCACCTCAGCCACGGAATCGCGGAACTCGGGCGTAACCAGTGCATCCCCGGCGTGATCGCGTGGGAGAAACACGCGCGTCTCGTTGGGCTGAGTCACCTCGATCAGGTCACGCAGCACCCTCGCATCCCCGCTATCGAAGTAGGGAGAGATGACTTCCAGGTTCCAATCGAACCGATTCAGTCCGGCATCGACGAGCCAATCAGCGAGCGGCTGCTGCCCGTGAAATAAGCGCGTGTAGTAGCGGCCACCGTGCATGCGATGTGTCGGTTCGTTCTTCGTGGCGCGAGTGCGTACGAAAGCGGAGATCATGTCGAGCGCCGCGTGGTCGTCGTCCGGCCCGCCGAACGCGCGGAGCTGCTTCAGAAGCGACATCAGATCGCGCCGGAACGAACATTTCTCGTCGCTCACATCGCGATCACTCAGCTCCTCGAAGTGACCGGTCTCGACATTCTCCCACCAGCCTGCGCGAGTCAGGTTTGCCGAGAGCGTGCCGACGACGAGAGCCAGCGGCGGGTCGAGCCGGAACTCATCGCCCCAGTCTTCATCAACGTGATCCTCGACCAGAACCAGCACGAGCTTGGGATGAAAGCACCCGGTGCGCCGGCGCAACGCGATCCGCGCGAAGTCGAGGTGTGCCGGCGTGGCGTCGCTGGAGATCCCCTCGGCGTCGTAGTACGTCGCCACCGCCTGCGTCGATTGCAGGGCATCCTCGAGCTGCACTCGCTTGATCTTCTCGACCTGGTGGAACGGGCGATCGAACAGGTTCGGGAGAATGTGGAGCTCGAAGAAGCCCGGGTCGAATGTGAACGTGCTGAACACGGCGGCCCGCACCTTGCGTCCGGCGACGGCCTCCTGGAGGGCCTCGCCCAGCACGGCAAGACGATCATCGCCGATCGCAGCACTCGCCATCAGGCCGCCTCCCCGATCTCGGCGGTCACGTCCTTAAGGGCGTTGAGGAAGTACGAATTGCGCCACGCGACGGCAAGGTCGTCGCCGCTCGGCAGTTCGCTCTCCGTGCCGCGATACCGCACATCGAGGACGCCGTTCGAAAGCTCCACCCACGGTGCCGCATTGCGGCGAGCCATGACCTCGCGGTTCCAGTCGAGCAGCGTGACGACGGCAGTCTCATAGTCTCCGTCGTGCAGGGCCTGATCGAGCACGCGGACATTGGCGGCGAGATCTCCCGTTGTCAGCTCCGCGACCTCCGGCAGCAGCTCGTCGATCGGGGAGTCGAGGTTCGGCACATGCGAGCCCCAGCGATCACGGAGCACGCCGGCGATGGCGCTGGGCGCCTGCCCATGCCGCGTCAGCATGAAGTCAAACACCAGGTCCGCGGGCGCCAGCAGGGCCTCGATGCGAGCCACTCGTCGCAGGTTGTGGGCGAGCGGCGCATCCTCGCCTTCGCTGGCTTCGGCCAGGGCGACGATGTCGCGGCGTCCGACCCATTCGGTCAGGTCAGTCACCCGGGCAAGGAGCGACGCCAGGATCTGCTGCCGATGGCTCCGATCCTGTCCGGGCGCCCGCGATGCATCGCGGAGGTGAGCCCCGTAGAACGCCAGCTCGTTGGGCGAGAGCGCTGCGGGCATCGCGGCGCCCATCGCCTTCATCACCGGGTTGCGTTTCGTGGCATCGACGGGGCCGCCATGGCGAACCAGCCGGATCACCCGGTCCATCACGGGCTTGAGATGCGGCACGTACTCGTTCTCGACGAAGTCGCGAGCGACATCCGTCAGCCCGACTGGGCCATCCGCGAGAAGCCCGGACACCCGCGCCGGCACGGAGAACAAGCCCCAGAGGCCGTACGTCTTCTGATCCCCGAGGATCCAACCGTCGGGGCCATCCTCTATACGAATGCTCCGGCTCTCGTTCAGGAACTTCCGGACGCGCTCGATGCCCCGCGTGTCCTCGGCTTGGTTGACGACGAACCGGGCGTAGGCGCAGAGCTGCTCCGTCCGGAGAAAGATCGGAAGGGAGTCGTGCTCCTCGGCGCGCCCATCGCCGATCAACAGCTCTCCGAAGTACCGACCCAGCAGCAGGACCGTGAACCCACGCACCGAGTTGCTGACCGTCGTGAGGTTGCTGACGAGATGCCGGCCGAACCCCGACCAGACCGGTTGCGCGCCGAGCGGGTCTCGGGAGCCTTGGATCTTCGCGCGTGGGTCTTCAAGGGTCAGGAACATCGGTGCCCCACGTTGTCAGCAACGGACAATAGTGACCATTGAGGATAACATGGGGCCCATTCGGGCGCGGCATGCCCGCCGGCGTCCACTTGGAGCAGCCAGATGGCCGAAGCGCCGCCCGAGGTCCTCACCATCGACGAGCTGTCAGAGTACCTCCGCATCTCGAAATCGTCGCTTTACAAGCTCGCGCAGGAGGGCAAGGTGCCCGGCCAGAAAGTCGGCCGCCACTGGCGCTTCAGCGAAGCCGACCCCGATCACATGATCCTCGAGCGCCTGGCGGCAATCGCGAATGTGGATCCAGCGCGGTGTGCGCGGATTGTTGGGATCTTGGTTGACGGAGATGATGAAGGATGGCGGGTGCCATCGTGGAAGGATGACGCGAATGGTGCTGAAGACCGCCGTTGCCGCTGGAGGTGAGGCCCGAGACGAGGCCACCAGTGTCATTGATCGTCTCGGGCGCCGAGGTCTTCTCGAGTTTGGGGAACTACTGGCTTCGTCCGAGGCCTCGGCGGAACACGACTGCCCAATCAACCGCCCGAGATTCTGACGATCGACGAGGTTGCAAACTACCTCCGCGTATCGAAGTCGTCGCTCTACAAGCTCGCGCAGGAGGGGAGAAGTCCTTGTCAAGAAGTCGGGCGTCATTGGCGGTTCAGCCGCACTGCCATCGATGAGTGGCTTCGTCGCGACGAGGGGTCCAAGTGCACGTGACCACGCCAGACCGTTGAACCAGCCGAGGGCCACCCGGTGATGGCCAGCACGGCGTCGGGCCATGGCAGACGCTGCCGTGAGGCAATCGGTTCCGCCCTGGCAACTGAGATAGACAGAATCCTTATTGCTTGCCCGATTTTTTGCGACTCGCCTCGGTCGCGACTGTGGCCAAGCCCGCGAATCCCGCAACCTCTTGATTGGCAGGCGCTTCCATCTAATTTTGGCCGATTGTGGCCGAATGGCGAGGCATCCCTGTAAATCCGAATGGATACAGCGAATGATCTTCTGCCGCGCCAGGTCGCACAGGGACGGATTGACTCGCCATTCTGGTGCTGATATTGTCCCTGTATGACTTACAGGGACGAGGCGTGTCGCGTGGTCGAGGATGCCGTTAAGGCCATGGGCGACCTTGCGTCGAAGGCACTGAAAGACGGTGAATATGGAGCGGCGGCCGACATCGCTCGAATGCTCGAGGCCGTCTCGGCGGCGACCACCCGGCACCCATCGCCGACAGCTTCTTCGGAGCCGCGTCGGACGAGTGAGACGCCTAAGTCGAGCAAGGCACCACCACGTCGCGGCGACGGGCGCTCCAAAGGAAGCTCTGCCGCGAAACGGAAGACTCCGACACGGAAGTATCCGAGGTTCGAGCGGGACGGCGACAAGTTGGTCAAGGTGGGCTGGTCGAAGAAAGCAAACGACGAGTATGAGCATCGTGCCCCCCGGACCGCCGCGTTGGCCTTCGTGGAACATCTAGCTTCGCGGACGAGTGCGAGACAGGTCTTTGAGATTGAGCCCCTGCTCCCAGTTCCCGATGGCCGAGGTGGTGAGCTTCCGAGCTACCAAGTCTATCTCGCCTTGGCATGGCTCCGTCATGCTGGGGCGGTGCAGAAGAAGGGACGCGAGGGCTATTTGCGCGTAACCAACCCCCTGGATGGGAGTGCGTTCGACACGATGTGGAACCAGATCCCCGAGCGGAAGTAAAGGAGAACATCGAATGGCAATCCAATCCATCGAGGAACTCTTCGGTCGGGTTCTGGCGGCCCGGAAGAAGGCAGACATTGACATCATCCTCAAGGAACTGGGCGACAAGCAGGACATCGGCCTCAACACCGAGTTCGGATCGCTCAAGTGCCAGTGGGTGCCCTACGGCGGCCGAGACTCCAACGAGTCCACCATTGGGCTCGCCAGCAAGGCTGGGCGGAGCCTCACGGAGCGCATCACCAATGGCGAAGACGCGATGCTGGAGTTGGCGAAGACGCAGCGCAAACGAGACGTGCCCAAGTCTCCTCGCCGGGCTGCCGCCGAGTGGTACGGGCGGGCCGAGACAGGCCCCAGCTCGGGGTTGTACAGCACCGAGGACAAGGAGGGTGACCTCAGCCGGTCACTGTGCGTGATTCTGTCCGACAGCGGGCTCAGCGGTGCACCGACGGTGGACGTGGTGGATGCCGGCATCGGCCTCGCGCCCGAGGAGATGCCGACCACCATCCTCAGCCTGCAGGAAGGCAATAAGGTCAAGAAGCCCTACCTCATCGGGGCATTCGGACAGGGCGGTTCTTCCACGCTCGGATTCAGCAAGTACGCAGTTATCATGTCCCGCTCGATTGCTTCGCCCGATCGCGTCGGTTTCACGATCGTCCGGTTGGTCGATCCGGGACCGGACTACGACCTGGACGTGTACGCCTACCTCACGATCGAGGGCGACATCCCGTACGTCGTTCGGGGCGCGGAAGATGCCATCACCCTGTACGAAGACACCAAGCTCAAGCGTCCACCGGAGCTGCGTCACGGCACGCTGGTTCGGCACATCGGGTTCGAGTTGTCCGGCTTGGACAAGGGCCTCAGCCCCGCGCCTGGCAACCTCTACCACTACCTGCACCTGTCGATGTTCGACCCCCTCATCCCCTTCCGGGCAATGGACATCCGCGGCAATACGGCCAAGGACGAGCGGATCGGCGGAAGCCGCAACCGCCTCATGAAGCTCGTGGAAAAGGGCGACGAGGACGACGGCGAGTCTGGGCGCACCTCGGTCATCCACCACAAGGAGATGGAAGACATCGTCCCTCTGGGCAGCGAGGACTCGCGTATCGGGGTCGAGTACTGGGTCATCGAGGCGAAGCGAACCACCAAGGGCGAGTTGCACCTGCGGTCTAGCTCCAACGAACTGTTCGTGCAGCGCGGCTACCCGGTCGTCGCCACGCTCAACGGGCAGAACCAGGGCGAGCTCCCGGCCAAGTTCGTCAAGGACTTGGGCCTCGGCATGGTGTCACGCCACATCGTCGTGCACCTCGACGCCAGCCGTTGCGATCGTCGCGTGCGGCGAGAGTTGTTCACGACCACCCGCGAGGGTTTCAAAGAGGGACCGCAGCTCGACAACGTCATGACCACGCTCGCCGGCATGCTCAAGGACGACGAACGCCTCAATGAGATCGAGCAAGAGCTGGCGGACCGCCTCATCAACCGCGAGAACCAGACCAGCAACGACAAGGTCAAGAAGCAGATCACGAAGCTGCTCCGCGATGCGGGCTTTTCCAAGACGGCCGACGGCGAGTCCGAGGATCCCGGCGGCGAGCAGGACGGCGGTGCCGGAGGGTCCGGTGGAGGAGGCGGGGGTGGCAGAGGAGGCGGGGGTGGTGGCGCGCCCGACCCACTGCCCACCAAGCCGTTCCCTGACGTCACGCGCTGGGAGATCGTGTCGCCTAAGCAGACCTCCAGAGTGCGGCTGAACGGTAGATCGTCAGTGCGCATCGAGACGGACGCCGACGCACGCTTCGACTCCGAGGGGCTCATCTCCTTGGAGTTCGAGCCGCACAAGGTCGAAGTGGCGTCCCTGTCGGCGCTAAAGGGCGGACGGAAGCAGTGGCGCCTGCGTGCCGCCGAAGGCGCGAAGGTAGGCGACTCGGGCACCGTCACTGCGGTGCTGCGCACGCCCAACGGGGGCGAGCTGCGCTCCGCCATCCGCTTCGAGGTCGCCGCTCCCATCGACGCCGGCGACAAGGGCAAGAAGGGGAAGGTGCCGGACTTTGAGATCGTGGCCATCAGTCCAGACAAGGAAGAGGATGTGGACACGTGGATGCAGTTGTGGCCCCAGCACGAGGGCGCGTCGCGGACGAAGAAGGCCGAGGTCGCGTACAAGGTGCTCAAGGCCGGCGACAAGACTGTGGTGTACTACTCGACTGGCTATGGGCCGTATGTCGAGCGCCTCGAACGCACGAATGCGAAGTCGAAGGCGCTGGCCGAGTTGTTCGACGAGAACTATCAAGTGTGGATCGGCTACCACGCCATCTTGCAACTCCCGGCCGACCAGCAGGCCGACGAGGCGAGCGCCGATGCAATGGAAGACGAGCGGTGCCGGGTCGCGGAGGTTCAGCTTCGCGTCGCTCAACAACTGTCCGAACTGCAGCGCAAGGCATCTCGCGTCGCTGAGGAGGTTGAGGTGTAGAGATCACTCACACCGCACGGTGCAAGAGCACGACCTCACGAGCCGACGGCAATTTCCCCTTGGACGTGGCGTGCCAGCTTCGACTGGGTACATTCCGGTAGATGCGGCGTTCATGCTTGTCGCGGAACTCCGAGAACCCCACGCTTTCCATCACCCGGAGGTATCGTTGAAGTTGGCGATCGGGATCCGAAAACGCGATCATCTGCACCATGATCGCCCCTTCGCGCATCACCGTCCTGGTCGCGCGGAATGTCTCTGCGGCCTTGGCGAAGTACCGACCCTCGGCTTGTCGACGACGATCCGCGAAGTTGTAGTACGACGACCCTTGCCCGTCGTTGCACGCTGCAATCCAGTAGGGCGCATCTGTCTCTTTGCGTCCATCGACCTGCCACCGGTGGTACAACATGTGGATACCTGGATACGGCGGCGATGTCACGACCAGGTCGATTGGGCCGTGCTTCGTCACCGCGGTCTGGCCAATCGTCGCCGCATCACATTCGACAAGAACGGGACGAACGGCGAGCCCCTCACGCTTCGGCACCCGCATCGCCGCCTGCAGTTCAACAACCCCATCCAGCATCTGACGAGTAGCCTGGGCGACTCGAGCCCTGAGGTCGGAGATCGTCGGTGTCCGTCGACGACCGTTGAGCGCCCATTGGCCCACATTCAACATGACACATCGCGCGAATCGGCGGCTCGCCGCCGTTGGGAGTTCCGTTTCCGCCGCCGCGATGCAGAGAGCGATCGCCTTCCGAAGCGGTCTTGCTTCGGGCAGTGTCATGTTCTTCGGGATGTCGCTCAACCGCGGATCAGGCGCATCCTCGAGCGAGTCGCCGTATTTCACCTGCTGAACGGCGGACTCCGCCCAACGCGCGATCGCGGCTCGCTCACTCTGGGTGAGCGGCGTCGTCTTCACCCGGGTCACGAACCGGGCGAGCGAGTTAAGGTCCGCGCCGACCGCCTTCCGACCGGCGACCATGGCCTCGAGCACCGTCGTCCCGCCACCCATGTACGGGTCGAGCACTACCTGGCCAGGCTCGGAGAACGCCTCGATAGCCGCCCTCGGAAAGACCGGGGAGAACCGAGCGGGATACCTGTAGAACGTGTGCGTCAGACCAGTGACGGGGCTTTGATCCAGCGCCGCCTGCCGTACGCTGTAGAGTCGTTCAAGATGTCTGGTTTCTGCCTGGTGCATCGTGTCATCTTCTTCATCGGCTGCGCAGCCGAAATCGCATCACCCGGCCATTTTGGTTGGGCAACGCAGTGCAGTATCATCAAGATGTTGGGGTGTGACAAGCGGGTAGCACAAAATGAGTGACCGGGGCCGCAAACGACCATACTCGATTGAAGCCACCGTCGCCTCCCTCCTCCGCTCCATCCCCGAGCGTTGGGCCGACTTCGACCACGATGCCCTGAGCAGCACCGAACTGAAGGCCCTCTTCCTGCTCGTCGCGGCGGGGCTGGTCGAACGTCGCATCGGCGTCCGCGGCGAGTTCGCGGGTGAAGGTGCAACAATCGAGTTCACGATCGATGCCACAGGCGAGCACGCCATCGTCGAGGCACTGGACCCGGTCATTGCCGAGATGTGGAGCAAGTGGGGCCCGGCCTTCGAGGCGTGGAACGCCAGCGACGCGAAGGACGCGACGCCCTTCCGGTTCAGCAGGACTGGACTCGACCGCTGGCGGCTGACGGAGCAGGGCGTCATGGCCCGCGCCGATCTGGACATCGAGGCCCCGAGCGCCGCGGCGGCCGCGATCGTTGGGTCGTACGAACGCGCCATCGAATTCGTCACGCGAACCGGCCATCAGGCCGAACGCCCAGGTGTCCGCGGCGAAGGCCGGCTCGTGGATATCAAGACGCGCGACGAGAGCGACGAGGCAAACCCGACGCCCACCCCAGTTTCGCTCGCGAACTCAGAGGAGCTCGCTGCCGCGTTCCGAGACGCCCTCATCCCCGGGCTGATCGAGGCGCTCAAGGGCAACGCGGGGGCGTACAAAGGATCATCTTCCGAGTCCGAGGCCAGATCTGGGGACCGTACGGATCCTCCGATTCCGAAGATGAACGATGCCGTTCGCAGGGCGGGCGAGTCGCTCGAGTGGGTCCAGCGCGAGCGCCCGGAGTTGGCCCCCGGACCATCGACGAAGGAACGGTACACCCGGGAGCAATACGACCACATCCGGGAGCACGGCGGGCCATATCCGCTCGATGACCACAACCGCACGACCGTGCCCGCATGGGACACCTGGTCGCGATACGTCCGCGAGTATCTCCGGCTGACGGAGGGTCGCGTGAACTTCCCGCGGCGTGGTCGGACGGGGCGGAGCTTGGTCCGACCCGACGAACTCGACGGGCTTCGCGGCGACGACTGAATCCGACGGATTCGCAACGGATATCCATCCGCATCCATCGTGGAATAGCCGTATCCGCGCCGGTATCCGCATGTCCGTTTCCGTGAGGGCATGAGTACCTCACATGACACGCCCGCTCGCGGGCACGACGGCGGCGAGGCGGAACGGCTGATCACCACGAGTGAGCTGGCGGAACGCCTCGGAGTAACCAGCGACACCATCCGGAAGTGGACCAGGGAAGGCCGGATCCCATGCCTTCGGGTCGGGCGCAAAACACTGCGCTTCGACCTGGCGGCGGTGCTCGATGCGCTCGGGTACGGCGAGCACCGGGAAGGGGGTGACGCATGACAGCGTCCAACTCCGTCCCGCTGATGACCGTCAACGAGGTCGCCAAGCGGCTGAACTGCTCGGCCCGAACCGTCTACCGGCTGTGCGATGCCGGGCGGATGCCGCTCCCGCTGCGGATCGGGACGCTCGTTCGCTGGCATGAGCCGGTGATAGAGGCGTGGATCGCAGAGGGCTGTCCGACCGTGGCAAAGACGCCGGGAGGTGCATCGTGAATACGCAACGAACTGAGCCTCATCGGCATTACCCGCGCCCCAATAGTCCGGACCTCATGTCACCGCGTGACATTGCTTTGCTCAATGAACTCCATGACCTGCGGGTGGCGGTGGACCGGCTGACCGAAACAGTCCAGCAGCAGGTGAGACGAGTCGGCAACGGCATCAACGCGCTCGTCGAGCAGGGGGATTGGCGATGAGTGCGCCTCTCGATGGCGTCCTCGAACGCCTCCGCTCGGTCGACTGCGGCCCAACGCAAAGCGGTTCCGAATGGAAAGCCCGCTGCCCGGCCCACGATGATCGGAACCCGTCCCTGTGTATAAAGGAAGGGACCGACGGCCGCGTGCTGCTGCACTGCTTCGCCGGCTGCTCGACGGATGCCGTGTGCTCCGCGCTCGGCATGAAGACGGCAGACCTCTTCGATCCGTCCACGCGGCGAAACGGGACCCGGCCCAAGGGCGCGTTCGACACGTCCGACGAGGTCGTCGCGTTCCTGCGCAGCAAGCGCGGCGAGCCCACGGCCGTCTGGCACTACACCGACGCCAAGGGGCGGCTGGTCGGACTCGCGCTGCGGTTCGACGACCCGAGTGAAGACGGCGGCAAGATCGTGCTGCCCGTGTCGCTCCTGCCGGGCGGTTGGATGGTGAAGGCGATGCTGGAGCCACGTCCGCTCTACCAACTGACAGAACTGACAGAAGCCCAGCGCGTCGTCGTCTGCGAGGGCGAGAAAGCAGCGGATGCCGCCCGGACACTCGGGTTGACGGCGACGACGAGCGCAGGCGGATGCAAGGCTCCGGCGAAGGCCGACTGGTCGCCGCTCGCCGGCAAGGACGTCGTGCTCATCCCCGACAACGATGACGCGGGCCGCACGTACGTGGATCGCATTGCCGCGATGCTCAGCGTGCTTGATCCGAAGCCGAAAATCCGGGTCGTCAACCTCCCGGATGTTCCCGAGTCGGGCGACATCGTCGAGTTCATCGCGGTGCGGGACGGCTGCATCGAACTGGCTCGTCATGACCTTGACGACCTGATCGAGAAGACAGAGCCGCTTACCGACGTCGATCTGACCCGTCTCATCGAGACGGTGCCGAAGCGATCGCCCAACGATTGGCCCGATCCGGTGTCCGTGCCATCGCCGCTGCCCGCCGTCGAGGCCTTCGACCCGGCGCTGTTGCCGGCGGTGTTCATGCCGTGGATCACCGACATCGCCGAACGCATGCAGTGCCCGCCCGACTTCCCGGCCGTCAGCGCAATGATCGCGGCCGCGGGCGTCATCGGGCGCAAGGTCGGCATCCGCCCGAAGAAGCGCGACGACTGGCTCGTCGTGCCCAACCTCTGGGGCGTGCTGATCGGGCGGCCGAGCATGATGAAGACCCCGCCGCTAAAGGAGGTCATGCGCCCGGTGAAGGCGCTCATCAAGGCCGCCGACCACGAGCACGAGCAGGCGATGAAGGAGCATCGGGATCGCGGCCAGGAGCTGGACCTGCGGAAGGCGGCGCTCGAGTCGCGCGTCAAGTCGAAGCTCCGGAAGTCGGACGAGGCGACTGAGGAGATCGCCGAGCTGCTCGGCATCACCGAAGACATGGCGGAGGAGCTGCCGCCGCGGAAGCGGTACGTCGTCAACGATGCGACCGTTCAGGCGCTCAGCGAGGTGCTGGCGGAGAATCCGAACGGCGTCACGCTGGTGCGCGACGAGCTGATCGGCTTTCTCAAGTCGCTCGACATGGAGAGCCAGCAGGCGGCCCGCGCGTTCTACCTCGAGGCGTGGGACGGCACCGGCAGCTACGAGTCCGATCGCATCGGTCGCGGCAACACGCGCGTCGAAGCGGTGTGCCTGTCGATGGTCGGCACGTGCCAGCCCGGTCCGCTGTCGGAGTACCTGAAGCAGGCGATCACCGGCGGGCTCGGCGACGACGGCCTGATGCAGCGATTCCAGCTTGCGGTGTGGCCGGATGATCCGGGTCCGTGGATCAACGTCGATCGTTTCCCGAACACCGACGCCCGCAACGCCGCGTTCGCCGTCTACAACCGGCTCGACACGCTGACGTCGGAGTCGGTCGGCGCGGAGCGCGACCAGCTCGACCCCGACGGCATCCCGTACCTGCGCTTCGACGACGCGGCGTACGACCGCTTCATCGCGTGGATGACGGAACGCGAGAACCGGCTGAGGGACGGCAACGAGCCGCCGGCGATCGAGAGCCACATGGTGAAGTACCGGAGCCTGATTCCGTCCATCGCGATGCTGAGTCACCTCGTCGATGGCGGCACGGGACCGGTCACGCTCGAGGCGCTCGACCGCGCGATCGACTGGGGCGACTACCTGGAGACGCACTCCAGACGCATCTACGCCCAGGGCATTGAACCGGAGCTGCCGGCGGCTCGGGCGCTGGCCCAGAA
Source organism: Phycisphaerales bacterium (assembly GCA_965227335.1). GTDB lineage: Bacteria > Planctomycetota > Phycisphaerae > Phycisphaerales > SM1A02 > CBDDFV01. The sequence continues at coordinate 219,454 of CBDDFV010000002.1, read as the reverse complement.
GATCCTCGACCGGAAGCTTACGTCGGGGTTCGTGGTCCGCGATGTCTATCGGCCTCGCTGGTCGCGCCTGGCGACGAAGGAGGATGCGACGGCCGCCGTCGAGTGCCTGATCGAGCTCGATTGGCTCCGCCAGGAGTACGTCAACACGCGCGGCGCGCCCAAGAGGGTGCACGAGATCAACCCCGGCGTGTTCGCGCCCGACTTCGAGCCGTTCGCGCCGGACTGAGGCCTTCTGTCAGTTCTGTCAGCGCCCGGGTGGCCCATATCCGCGAAATGTCGCGCGATCCGGCCAGCTCGCGGCCCACCGGCCTTGATCTCCGCCGCCCGTTGCCCCTGACTGTGACCGACCCGATTCCCCGAGGACCTCGATGGGCACCGTCTTCCGCAAAGCCTGGACCGCTCCGCTGCCGCCCGGCGCCGAGGTGGTCACGTCGCGCGGGAAGCGGGTCGCCCGGTGGCGCCTGCGGAACGGCAAGCTGCGAACGGCCGAGGTCTTCGAGGGGCGGGACGGTTCGCTCCGCATCCGCGGTCGAACGGCGGCGTACGTCGCCAAGTACCGCGACCGCAACGGCGTCTGGGTCGAGGCCGCCACGGGCTGCAAGGACGAGACCGCGGCCCGGGCCATCCTCGGCCAGCTCGAACGCCGAGCGGAGCTGATCCGCGCCGGCGTGATGACGCCCGAGGAGGACGACGCCTCTCGCCACGGCAACCAGCCGATCGCCGACCACGTCGAGGCGTGGAAGGAGCACCTTCGTCTGAAGGGGAGCACCGAGCACTGGTGGACGCAGGCGAAGCGCCGCGTGATCCGCGTGTGCGGCGACCGCGGCATCCGGCGTCTGCGCGATCTGAATGCGGAGACCGTCGAGCGCTGGCTGCGCGACCAGGCGGACGCCGGCATGTCGGCCGGCACGCGGAACGGCTATCGCCGGGCGTGCGTCTCGTTCGCAAACTGGTGCGTGCGGACGAACCGACTGGAGTCGAACCCGCTCGACCACGTCGCGATGGCGGATGAACGGGCGAGCCGGAAGCGCACGCGTCGGGCACTGACCGATGACGAGCTCACGCGCCTGCTCGACGCTGCCCGGCGCCGGCCGCTCGCCGAGGCGCTGACGATCCGCCGCGGCAAGGACAAGGGCAAGCCGCTCGCCCAGGTCACAGACGAAACGCGCGAGCAACTCGACCGCATCGGCCGCGAGCGCGCTCTCATCTACAAGACGCTCGTGCTCACCGGCCTGCGGAAGGGCGAGCTGGCATCGGTGACCATCGGCCAGATCGACTTCGACGGTCCGGTGCCGTACCTCATCCTCGAAGCGAAGGACGAGAAGAACCGGCAGGGCTCTGAGATCCCACTCCGCGCCGACCTTGCCGCCGAGCTGCGGGCGTGGCTCGACGAGAAGCTGGTCGTCCTCCAGGACGATGCCCGTCGCCGGGGCGATCCCATCCCGGCGCAGTTGGCGCTCAACACGAAGATGCTCGACGTGCCCGATGGCCTGATCCGCATCTTCGACCGCGACCTGGTCTTCGCCGGCATCGCCCGCGTCGAGAAGCGGAACGGCAAGGAGGTCGTGATCAAGACCGACGAGCGTGGGCGGACGATCGACATCCACGCCCTGCGTCACACCTTCGGCACGCACCTCTGCCGCGCCGGCGTCCCGCTCCGCACCGCCCAGGCCGCGATGCGGCACAGCGACCCGAGCCTCACGGCGAACGTCTACACCGATCCGAAGCTGCTGGATGTGGCCGGGGCGTTGGAGGCGCTGCCTACACTCCTGGACTGCACATCCAAAGATACGAGTGAGTCGCAGGGCGCCTGCTCGCGCGTCCGATGACACCTATCATCCTTGGCAGTGTTCACTGTGCAACGGGGAATACGGCGTGGCAAAGAAGCGCAATCACTTCGTCCCCCGGTTCATGCTCCGACGATTCGCGTCACGATCGACGGGCAAGAAGGCATGGATCTGGCAGCTTCGGCGAGAGGAAGACGCACGCGAGATCAGTGTGGCTGACGCTGGTGTGTCCTCATACTTCTACGGCCAGCCGGAAACCGGCATTGAAGAGTCGCTCGCGAGCCTCGAAAGCAAGCATGCCGCAGTTGTAAACGCCGTGTTGGAGACAGGCAGGCCCGAGACCCATTCAAAGGAGCTCCGTGAGTTGCTTTGGATTCTCGCCGTTAGGACACAGAGCCTTCGGCAGCACTTCGGTGATATGGTCCGGCGGGGCGTCGGCCACATGATCGCTCAAGCGTCGACAGACGCAGCCAAGAATGCGATGGAGCGTCAATTCGATCGCGAGTTTGGCGGGCAATTCGAAGAGCTGATCAGTCGACTTAGCCCCGACCAGCAGGTGCTGATACGGCAACGCCTAGACGAACAGCCGGAGCTTCGTGACCTCATTCACCGACTCGCCCGAGCGCAGTTCGAGAGTAGGACCTCGGAACAGCCTTCGGGTCACTCCTGGGGCAAGCACTTGAGTTGCGACCGATCCCGGAGGCGATGCAAGATGGCCACATTCGTGGACTGAAGAAGCTATTGGAAGAGAACCCGGTGCCGACGTCGTTCGCTCCGGTCTCATGGGAGTTGAGGAGGTTCGATGCGCACAGTCTGGTTCTCGGTGACGGCGTCGTCGTTGCTTGTGGCAAGGGAGCGGAGCTAGGACACTTGATGCGATTTGGTCGCGAGTGGGAAATAGCCTATCTACCGATCGCCCATGACGCACTCCTCATTGCCCGTCATGGGCAAGACTCGGAGCCACTCGACCCGAAGCGTCTCAACGAGGCGTCGGCATCCCTCTCGTTCTCAACACTCTTCGCCTCACAATGCGACGATCGCGAAGAGCGGCTGCAAAGGATGATCGGTACTGCGGATGCCGGGCTCTCCGACGACGAGATTTCGCGAGTTGTCAGCGAAACCTGGGACCGTCTAACCTGAATCACGGCTACCGGCGTCGCCGGGCTTCTTGACGGCGGCTTCGCCGGACTCTCCGGGAATTCGCACGGCTAAGAACTTCTCATTCGGGAACATCTGCTTGAGAGCATCTCGAAGTTCTCTCGCGCAATCGGTTGCCCGTTCCATCGCACTCTCTGCTGATTCATACAACGAGTCCGTCAGAGTCTTTGCCTTCTGCAATTGCCAAGCGTCATCGGGTGGCGGAGCACCGCCGGCATGCAGTGGGCCCAGGAAGTCAGCAAGGGGCCCTTGATAGAACCGATTGCGTTCCGCGATCACGCCCGTGAGCTGCTGGAAGTCTTCTTGGCTCACCGCCAGCTTCATCATGAGACTGGGGTCGGTCGATTCAAGCAGAAATGTCATCGCGCCCAGATCGACCATCGGCCGAGCAATCTCATAGGCGATCGTATGGATGAGCGCGCCGCGATTCGGGTGGTCGCGATACTTATCCAGATGTCGTGAGACATAGACAACGAAGTTGAGTTGACTTGCGATGGCGAACTGGGCGCGCCTCGCTTCGTTCAATGTTGTGCGCCGGCTGGCCGAGCTGAGCAGCCGATGCTGGAACCAGTACGTCAGCGCGGCGCCCACCAAAACGCCGAGCATGGACGTAATTGATGGAACGAGCCAACTCACGACCGTAACAGCCGTGTCTGCGGATGGTGGGTTGCTCGTACCAAGTGCCATAGTGTTCGCCTTCTCTTGAAGACGCAGAACATGATCGCTTCCGTGATCGCGTCAGTAGTCCCCGCGAAATCGCCACTCGGGTCAAACGACTCGAATGCCGGCGTGTCACATCGGACGTCATGCGCGATTGCCGAGTATCGGTGAGGGGACCTCAAGGAACCGCGACCCTACGGCGGTACTCGTCGCACGCTAGAGCCAGCGAAGCGGGTGCTGGTTCGCGAAGCTGTTGGGTGTCGCACATACTGATTAGACGATCAACGTGCTCCTGGCAGTCTCGCTGCCTTTGGAGACGAGGGTATCGGTCTTCCTCGTTGACATCCTGCCCGTCGAGATAGGCAAGCCAGGTCTCGATGTTTCGTGCCGGAGTAAACACAGCCACACGCTCAGTCTCGGACCGCTCGGCGAGGCCTGCTGCCTCTAGCGATTGCGCCAGCTGCGTTTGCCGGTCGGAGGTATCGGCATCAATCACAACCACCAGGAGCTGGCTCACTCGATGCTGGCGCGAGCGGTAATGCTGGAGCTCCTCTGGGTAGCTCTCGCGCACGAACTGCTCGGCCGATCCGCGGCCTGGTGGGGCAATTCGAACACGGAGATTCCGATTCGAGTAGCCGCGTCTGCGAAGAAACCTTCGTGCAAACGCCTCGTGTTGCCGGTCTTCGCACAGTAATACGACATTGGCTACTCGACTCACTCATCTTCCCCTCTGGCGAACAGTTCAGAGAGGCGTAGGGCACCACTCAATTGCAGCTCGGACACTGCACGAGCCGACGTTGCTCCGCCTTGCTCTCGCCTCAGGAGCACGCCACTGTCCGAGCCCAGATAATCAATCAATTCGGGATGATGGGAGCAGACAAGCGCCTGCGGAAGATCTCCACCGCATGAATCAGAGATCTCCATCAGCCATGGCTGGATTTCCGCGAGTGCTATGTAGTTTTCTGGCTCGTCCAGAAACAGCGTGTAGCCCTGCCCTTTCGTCAGCATGATGAGGGCATAGAGGGCAATCAGTGCACGCTGGCCGTCTGAGATCTCGTTCAGACGCAATTCGTAGGCCTTGGAATTGTGTTCGAACATGACGATCAGCGCACGAGTATCAAGGCCGACCTTCTCCATCCGAATTCCGCGAAACTCGTCGACAATTGGCTTAATTGACTCGGTGAAGCTCGGAACAAGATCTGGCCTTTCCAGCAGAAGATGTCGGTACCACGCTGCAAAATTCGCAGCGTCGCGCTGCAGCATTGGATCTTCGTTGGACGACTCGGCTACGAAGCTCGCAGGGTATAGGCCACAAACAAGCAGCTTCCGCATGTGATCGAGAAACCGTGTGAGGCGCGTATTGACTGGTTCCGGCTGTACTCTCGCAAGGGCCGACTCGCCCCAGTCTGATGTGAACTGTGGGCCAGTCGAGTGGTCGTCACGGTACAACGTCACCGAGCCGCGTTCGAATGTGAACAATGGGCCATCGGGAGCCTTTAGCGTCTCGCCAATAATGCGAGCTCTCTTCGTGCTGCGGTCATGCTCGATCTCAAGACGGTACTCCAGAGTTTCGCCGCCGAGGACGGTCTCGACGACGATCGTCTGGGTGTCTAAAGACTGCCACCGCGTTAGGGTCCGCGGCGGGAATGCGTCTGAATCTACAATCTTCGCTTCGCCGCTGAGCAGGCGACGGAGAGCGTACACCACATCAAGTACCGACGTCTTGCCGGCACCGTTGCGCCCGAGAAGGAGCGTAAGCTCAGTCAGCTTCAGATCAAAGTTCACGAGGCTGTTGTAGTTGTCGATGTACAGCCGCTTGATCATGCTGCTTCCTCTTGGTGCGTGCCGACCTACTCGTCGAATCTAGACATGATCGTAGGATCGTGCCGCACCCGCAACCCGCCGCAACGTTCAGCACCTTGCACAAGCGCTTGCACAGGCGCCCGTCCACCCGCGTCACCCGGCGTCATCTCCGGGCACGCAGCCGCCGGCCGGCCTTCCGCCCGGCACCTCACCCCGCCTCGCGCAACTGACGCCCCGGGCGAAAGAAAGCCGCCGTTGACCACAGGCGTCAACGGCGGTCAGTCATCTCGGCCAAAGCGGGTGACCGGACTCGAACCGGCGACATTCAGCTTGGGAAGCTGACGCTCTACCAACTGAGCTACACCCGCAGAGCGATCGGGAAGTGTACCGGACTTCCCGGATAAGGGGCAAGAATCGGGGTTTCCGGGGTCAGAATCAGCGGTTGGGGCGCGGCGGTGAGGAAGCCGATCCGCGTCGGTCGTCGTCTGTGGTCGTGCGCCGTCGTGCACCGAAACGCCCGGTCTCGCGCTGCTACTGTCGGGTCTACGGTCGGGGTTCGCGTCGCACGTTCCCCTCGCCGCGTCGTGCGGGCGTGTCGGGCTCGCTCCGTGCACCCTGATCGACACCCGGGTCGGCATGACGGCGGCGGAAGTGGAACGGGGGGGCCGGATCGCGGGCCGGCGCCCTGATGATTCACTCGTTTGACGATGGGTCGCGGGCGCAATCAGCGGGGAGGCGGGCTCAGCCGGACGCAGGCTTCGAAGTCGCGGCGTCGGACGCGTGGGCCGCGCACCGGGCGAGCAGCACCGCCTTGTCAACCGGTTTGGTGAGGTAATCATCGCAGCCTGCGTCGAGACAGCGCCGGCGGTCGCCGCGCATCGCGTGGGCGGTGAGGGCGATGATCGGCAGGGCGGCCCCGCCCGCCCGCAGTCGTCGGGTCGCGGCGTACCCGTCGAGTTCGGGCATCTGCATGTCCATGAGGATGAGGTGCGGCATGTCGCCCGGTTCGGCGTTCTCGATCCGCTCCGCCGCCTCGCGTCCGTTGTCGACGATCTCGACGGTCGCCCCGGCCTTGCGCAGGTGGAATGAGATCAGCTTCTGGTTATCCGGGCCGTCTTCGGCGAGCAGAATGCGCAGGCCCCGGAGCGAACACGTTTCGTCGGCGTCGTCGCCTGACGCGCGGTCGTCCTTCCTGTCGTCCGCGTCTTCGGGGCGGATCAGCCGGACGTCAGGGCCTTCCCCGAGGTCGAGGTACAGCGTGAACGTGCTGCCTTTCCCTTCGCGCGATTCGATCTCGATGCGGCCGCCGAGGATGGCGGCGAGCGAGTTGGAGATGCGAAGTCCGAGGCCGGTGCCGCCGAACCGGCGCGTGACGCTGGTGTCCGCCTGGGTGAACGTGTCGAACTGCTCGATGCGTCGCCGCTGGGCCTCCGTCATGCCGACGCCGGTGTCGATGACGTGGAATGCGAGTTGTCCGTTCTCCGGCCGGTGTTCGAGGCGGATGGCGACCGCGCCGACTTCCGTGAACTTGATCGCGTTGCCGATGAGGTTGAGCAGGATCTGACGGAGCCGCGTCGGATCGGACGAGATGTGCGCCGGCACCGGCGTGTCGTAACGCACGTTGAGATCGACGCCCTTGCCCCGCGCGCGGGGCCGCAGCATGCCGGCGACCTCTTCGACCACTTGCGTCGGGGCCACGGGGATGTGTTCGACCGTCATCCGACCCGCTTCAATCTTCGACATGTCGAGGACGTCGTTGATGATGGTGAGCAGGTGGTCGGCGTTGGATCGGATCGACTGGATCGCGGCGGCGACCTGGCCCGCCGCGAGGGGGTCGTCATTGTCGTCGAGGAGATCGGCGTAACCGAGGATGGCGGTCATCGGCGTGCGGATCTCGTGACTCATGTTGGCGAGGAATTCGCTCTTGGCGAGGTTCGCGGCTTCGGCGACCTCCTGCGCCTCCCGGATCGCCTGCACGTCGATGAGCACGCCGATCATCCGCTTGGGCGCGCCGGTGTCGCGTCGTTCGACGACTTCGCCGATATCCCGCACCCACATCCAGCCGCCGTCGCGGGTGCGGACGCGGTGCTCGCTGACGTACGCGGCGGTCTCGCCTTCGACGTGTCGTCGGACCGCGTCGAGCGTGCCGGGCAGATCGTCAGGATGCACCAACTCCCGCCACGGACCGACCCCGGCCGGAAACTCGTGCGATTCGAATCCCAGCATCGAGATGAGCGTGTCGGAGAAGTACGTCTGCCCGCTCTCCATCGCCCAGTCCCACATGCCGATCCCCGACGCCTTCATGGCGAGCGACAGACGCTCCTCCGCCGACCGTTGCGCCGTGATGTCGATCCGGATCGAAACGTACTTCTCCGGCTTGCCGTCGGGTCCCGGGTACGGAACGATCGTGGAGTCGACCCAGTAGAGCGAGCCGTCCTTGGCGCGATTGCACACCTCCCGCCGCCACACGCGTCCGGCCGTGATCGTGCGCCACATCTCCGTCCAGAACGACTGGGGATGCACGCCCGAGTTCAGGACCCGGTGGTCCTCGCCGAGCAGCTCCGCCCGCTCGTAGCCGCTGATGCGGCAGAATCCGGTGTTCACGTCGAGGATGCGCCCGGAAGTGTCGGCGATCGACACGATGGCGTGCTCGTCGAGCGCGGCCCGCATCGCCGCGACATCCTGCTCCGCCTTCTTGCGGGCCGTGATGTCGATGCGGATCGAAACGTACTTCTCCGGCTTGCCGTCCGCCCCGAACGACGGCGTGATCGTTGAATCCACCCAGTACAACGAACCGTCCTTCGCCCGGTTGCACACCTCTCCCCGCCACGCGCGTCCGGAGGCGATCGTTCGCCACATGCCGACCCAGAAGGCCCGGGGGTGCACGCCCGAGTTGAGGATTCCGTGATCCTGACCGATCAGTTCCTCGCGGTCGAAGCCGCTGATGCGACAGAATCCCGCGTTGACGTCAATGATGCGTCCGCGATGGTCGGTGATCGAGACCAGGGCGTGCTCATCCGTCGCCTCGCGAAACGCGCGAATCTCACGCAGCTTCGCCTCCGCGTCCGCGGTCGCATGACCCAGTGCGATCTGCTGACGGGCCATGCGACGAACCGCCGGCTCCAGTCCGAACCACGCCGCGGAGGCGAGCATCAGGAGCACGAGCCCGGCGAGCCACGTCTCGAGACGGGAGATGCGTCCCAACGCCGCGGCGGCGTCCCGTCGCGTCTGACGAACCAGCTCATCGAAGACCGGCGAGGCTTCCGCCGCACGCTGACGCACGCGACGGATCTGCGCCCTGACCTCCGTCGGGTTGAGACGTGCACGGTCGACGACCGCCGCCACGCGGAGAAGCTCGGCCAGCGCGGTCTCGAGGCGATCGAGTTTCAGAGCGGCCTGCCGCTGCAGCCGCCTCCGTTCGTTGGAGGCCGGCTGCGGGAGGGGAGGCGCGCCATCGTGCCCGAACTCGCGCAGGGACGCCGCAATCGCGGTCAGATCCGACGCCCCCGTCCGCCGCGCGCCTTCGTCGCCCGATTCGAGCGCGTCGGACAACAGCAGGCATTGCTTGTCGACTTCGATGCACCAGGCGCGGCGTCGGTTCGCGCGGTCGATCGCCTGCTCGTCCGCCGCCACCCGTGTCATCGCCACCGCCGAGAGGCCCAGCTCCGACGCCACTACCAGGGCGCCGATCAGTCCGATCGTGACCAGATACGCGACCCGGAATCGACGCACGCCGAGGGCGGCGGTGCGGTGCGATCGCGCCGCCTCGTCGCCTCGGCGTTCGCCCCGGGCAACGTCGTCATGCCGCGTCCTGCTCACGTCGTTCGTCCTGATTCGCGGACCGACCGCATACGGCGAATCGGCCGGTCCGGAGCGTGAATTCATCCCGGCTGCCCGCCCCGATCGCTCTTTTCGGATCGCGCCCCACCATGCCGATCAGCGTCCCATAAGATCCTTCGAATTCAGCGCAAGTCTCTGTGGTTCCTGTTCTTTCGTGCACGGAGCGGCGGCGGCGGTTATCGGCGGCCGCCTCGGGCCTCGCCGCCCGGCCGGCATCCGGACGATGCAGGTGCGGCGGAAGAGCCGGCCGGCGGTATCTCCTGCTGTCCATCCAGCGACCCGGCCGCGGCCGGATCAGGAAGCCGAAAGAGGATCAGCGAACCATGTCCAGCAGCATGCCCATCCGGTCACGCCCGCAGACGCGGGACGCGCGGCGCCGACGCGCCGTCGCGCTCGCTCCCGCCGCCGTCGCGCTCGCTCCCGCCGCCGTCACGCTCGCCCTCGCGACGAGCACCTTCGCCGAACCGGCGGTCACCGTCGACGAGATGATCGTGGACGGCCTGACCTGGGTGAACATCGGCCCCGCACGAGGCGGTCGGGTGCAGGCCGTGCACGGCGTCGTCGGCGACCCGATGACCTATTACATGGGCGCCACCGGCGGCGGCGTCTGGAAGACGAACAACGCCGGAGCCTCGTGGTCCAACATCACCGACGGATTCCTCACCACCGGCTCCATCGGCGCGATCGAGGTCGCCCCCTCCGATCAGAACGTCATCTACGTCGGCGCCGGTGAACATGACATTCGCGGCAACTTCTCCCATGGCGACGGCGTCTACAAGTCCGTCGACGCCGGACGGACCTGGACCCACGTCGGACTCGCCGACACGCGACAGATCGGCGCCATCGCCTGCGACCCGCGCGACGAGGACGTCGCCTACGTCGCGGCCCTCGGGCACATCTTCGGTCCGAACGCGGAGCGCGGCGTCTTCAAGACGACCGACGGCGGCGACACGTGGGAGCGGATCCTCTACGTCAATGACGACACCGGCGCTGTCGACGTGCAGCTCGATCCTTTCAACCCCCGGGTGGTGTACGCGTGCTTCTGGGAGGTCAGCCGCACGCCGTGGTCGTTGACCTCGGGCGGACCGGGATCGAGCATCTGGCGGTCGCAGGATTCCGGCGAAACGTGGGAGGAGCTGTCGAACGGACTGCCGGAAGGGATCACCGGGAAGGCGACGATCGCGCCGTCCGCCGCGCAACGCGACCGCGTCTGGGCGATCGTGGAGGCGAAGGACGGGGGCGTGTTTCGATCGGACGACGGCGGCGATTCGTGGCGTCGAGTGAACAGCGACGCCGCGCTTCGTCAGCGGGCGTGGTACTACTCGCACATCTGCGCCGATCCGCAGGATGCGGACACCGTGTACGTGATGAACGTGCGGTTCTGGAAGTCGACCGACGGCGGACGGACGTTCTCATCGATCCGTGTGCCGCATTCGGACAACCATGACATCTGGATCGATCCGCACGACAATCAGCGGATGATCGAGGCGAACGACGGCGGAGCGAACGTCTCGTTCGACGGCGGACGCACGTGGTCGCGCCAGGACAATCAGCCGACCGCCCAGTTCTACCACGTCATCACGGACAACAACTTTCCCTACCGCGTGCTCGGCGCGCAGCAGGACAACTCGACGGTTTCGATCACGAGCCAGAACCGCCGGTGGGGACGCGAGGACTTTCACGCGGTCGGCGGCGGTGAGAGCGGCTACATCGCCCCGCGCCACGACAACCCCGACATCGTCTACGCGGGCTCGTACCTCGGTTACCTGACGCGCTACGACCATGACCTCGGCATGTCGCGCAACATCCAGGTCTGGCCGGAGAATGCGATCGGCGACGGCCCGGCCCCGCTCCGCTACCGGTTCCAGTGGACCTTCCCGGTCGTGGTGTCGGTGCACGATCCTGACGTCGTCTACACCGCGGGCAACGTGGTGTTCAGGTCGACGAACGAGGGGCACAGCTGGGAGGCGATCAGTCCGGACCTGACGACGGACGACGAGACCCGCCAGCAGTCGTCGGGCGGTCCCATCACGAAGGACAACACCGGCGTCGAGTATTACTGCACGATCTTCGCCCTCGCCGAGTCGCCGCTCGACGCCAACGTCCTGTGGGCGGGCTCCGACGACGGGCTCGTCCATGTCACGTCCGACGGCGGCGAAACCTGGACCGACGTCACGCCGCCCAACCTGGGCGACTGGCCCCTCATCAGCCTCATCGAGGCGTCGCCGCACGAGGTCGACACCGCGTACCTGGCGGTCAACCGGTACAAGATGGACGACTTCACGCCCTACATCTACAAGACGACGGATCGGGGCGCGTCCTGGTCGCTCATCACCGACGGTATCGACGACGATGATGCGTTCGTCCGCGCGGTGCGCGAGGACCCCGCCGCGCCCGGTCTGCTCTACGCCGGCACGGAGACCGGCGTGTGGTACTCGGCGAACGGCGGCGGCCACTGGGCGCCGCTGCAGTCCAACCTGCCGGTGGTCCCGGTCACCGATCTCGTGGTGAAGGAGCACGACCTCGTCGTCGCCACCCAGGGGCGGTCCTTCTGGAAACTCGACGACCTCAGCCCGCTGCGTCAGCTCGCATCCGTCGATGATGACGCCGCGGTCCATGTCTTCGAGATCGACGACCACTGGCGCAAGGGCTGGGATCCGGTCAAGGTGCGTTATCTCGTCAACGACGATCTCGGCGATAAGGCCGAACTCGCCATCGAGTTTCAGCATGAGAATGGCGACGTGATCCGCACGATCAAGGGGAGTGCGGCGCCGACGGCGCCCGGCCTCCACACCGTGCGCTGGAATCAACGCCACGACTCGCCCACCCGCGTCCCCGGCGCCGTCGGCTGGCCCGGTACGCCCCCCGGACCGATGGTCCCGCCCGGCGTCTACCAGGTCGTGGTCAGACTCGGCGATGAGGTCGTCGCGGAGCGCGGCGTGACCACGCATCCCGACCCCCGTCTCGAGACGACCGAAGATGAATACGAGGACCTCTACGAGTTCCAGCTCGAGGTCCACGAGTCCGTGGATCGCGCGCACACGGCGGTCAATCAGATCCGGTCCGTTCGCGGCCAGATCAACGACACGCTCGCCCGGGCGAAACGGCATGGCGCCGACGACGACCTGCGAGAGCCCGCCGATGCGCTCCTCGCCGCCATGGCGGAGATCGAGGAAGCGATCATCCAGACGCGGTCGAAGTCGTCGCAGGATCCGCTGAACTTCCCCGTCCGTCTCAACGACAAGATCGGGGCCCTCGCTCGCGCGTCCGGCTCGGAGACCCCGCCGACCGAACAGGTCTACGACGTCTTCGAGTACCTCTCCGAGAAGCTCGATGCCGAACTCGAACGACTCGAGGACCTGCTCGAGAACGAGATCCCCGCGTTCAATGAAGCCGTCTTCGACCTCCAGGTGCCCGCGATCGTGCTTGACGACGCCGACGATGACGAGACCCCGACAGATCCCGAAGAGGACGAGGGCGGCGACCGCTGAACAACGCCCGGATGACGCTCGGTATATGGCCGGATCGGTCCATGTAGGCGGCATGATCGTGTCGAATCGGCTCGTTTTCGACGAAGAAGCGTGAAGAACGCTCTGGTTATGGTATCCTCTCCTTTCCGGAGGCAACGGGCGGCTTGAGAAGCATGCGTCCTCGCACAGGCGTTTTCGTCGGTGCGGGGTTCATCATGCGCGGCGAAGCGACATCGCCGGCCCCGGGCGTCTCGCCCGGCCTCATGTCTGACGATCAAGACCAGAGATCCGCCCCGGACGCCGACACGATTCACGTGTTTGCGGCGTCGCCTCCGACGCTGATGAAAGGAGTTCTCATGCGCTATTCCACACTCATGTACGCGCTCACCGTTTCCGGCTCCGTCCTTCTCACGGGGTGCGTCGAGGACGATGCGCCGGAGAATCCCAACGCCGCGACGATCCCCACGTCCGAAGTCACGTCCGACGATGTCGCTCGCGAAGCATCGGAGGCGATGAACACGGCGAAGACGTTCGCGGCGTCGGAGATCGACGCTTTCCGCAACTCGATGGAAGCGAACGTCGAAGCGGTCAATGAGCGAATCGACACGCTGGCGGCCCGGGCGGAATCGCTGACCGGCGACGCCCGAGCACAAATCGACGAGGCGATCGAGTCTCTGCGCGATCAGCGTGATGCATTCATGCGACGCATCAACGAGGCGTCGGCGGATTCGGCCGACGCGTGGGCCGACCTGAAGTCGGGCCTGCAGGACGCATGGAAGGAACTCGAGCAGGCTTCGAAGGACGCCGTCGATCAGTTTGGGGATGACGGCTGAACTCGATGATCCTCCCGGGCGGAATCATCTGAACGTCCGGCGAGCCCATCGAGGCGGCTCGCATGTCCAGCCCCGGGTGGTCGCCCGCCCATTCGCCACAGTGAAAGGAAGTCACATGATGTCGACGCAGTCAAAGGAATTGAAGGATCGCATTCACGCAAAGCGGAAGGAGCTCGAAGCGGAGCTTCATCGGCTCAAGGCGGATGCGTCCGAAGGGACCCGCGAAAGAGCTGAGAAGCTTGAGCAGAAGATCAAGGAGGTCGATCGTGCGATCGAGGACGGCTTCGAAAACCTGAAGTCCGACACCATCGAGCAGTTGAGCGACTGGCTCAAGGACGATGACCGACGCTGACGTGCCATGCGATCAGTCAATCATTGAGAAATGCGCCGCAGCGCTCGCGCCGCCTCGCCACCGGCCGACGTCTGCGGCCACTTTTCAATGATCATCTGGTAGACCCGCCGGGCGTCGTCCAGACGTCCGGCGTGTTCGTAGCCGCGAGCTTCGCTCAACGCGGTGGCTGCTTCGCGTTCAACGCGATCGGCTTCAATGGTCGCCATCAGATCGACGTCCGCCTGGTAGGTGGCCAGCAACGCCGCCGCGCGTCGGCCGGCGGGCGAGTCCGGGGCGCGGCGGAGGATCCACTCGCAGCCGCGGTACGCCTGCTCGTGTCGTCCCGCCCGGCGCGCCTCTTCGACGACGCGCCAGCGCGTCGCCGCCGCGCGTTCCTGCGGGGTTGAATCGTTCGTCGTGAGCGGTTCGTTCCCGTCTTCTCCGGTCTTCGACGCGAGCGGGGCATCGAGAAAATCCACGGCCCGGCCCCACCACGGCCCCGGCGGATTCTCGTGGCCGAGATCGGGGACCTCCAGATACGTGACGTGCTGAAAGCCGTCGCGCTGAAACCCCCGCACGAAGCACGACTTCGTCTCGTCACGATTCCCGTCGAACTCCCCCGTCAGCAACGCATAACGAGAAACGGTCCGAGCCTGCTGCAGTCGCGTCGGATCGGGACGCATGAGCACGGCGGGGAACACGATCCCCGGACGCTCCAGCGATTCGATCGGACGGAAGTAATTGCAGCCGATCGCCGGCGCGGCGCCGTCGAAGACGTCCGGATACCCCAGTCCCAGCATGCTCGCGATTCGGCCGCCGCCGGAGATGCCCGCGACATACACGCGTCCGGCGGTCGACGGCGCGGCCGCGGGCGCATTGTGCGCCGCGTCCAGCGCGAGCCCGAGTCGATGGAGCGGGACCCGGGTGTTGGGCGCCTCGGCGGGCACGATCACGGTGATTCGTCTCGACACGATCGGACGCAACCAGCGGCCGAGCGCCTCGACCATCGCCGGCGGCAGTTCGCCCAGTGAGTAGGGGAGCACCATCACCAGCACGCCGGGCGGAAGCGTCGACGTGGTGTCGATCGCCAGCGACGAGGCGTCGAAGACGAGGAAGCGTTCGTCGCCCAGTGTGTAGTCCTGTTCGCGTCCGGACAGGTGAGGTCCGAGTCGCTCGTGAATCGAGGCTGCGCTGCTGAGGGGACTCCGTTCGCGGAGGGCGACGACCCGCGCTCCGCCGAGGCGGGCGGTCACCGTCCAGCCGGCGTCGGACGGTCGTCCGGGGGCGGCGACGGTGGCGGGGACTTCGGGCGTGGTGTCCTTGCCGCCGAAGAGCGGCTGGACGCCCGCGTTGCTGACGGCCGCGCTCAGGAGGATCGCGCTCAGGAGGATCGCTCGCATACGCAGATCCTATGCCGCGGCGGTGTCGGGCGGGACAGAAACACCGATCGCCGGCCAGGGAACGGCCGGCGATCGGTTGGAGGAGAGAGAGTTCTGCGGACGCGTTGAGTCAGGACGCGTCGGGTCCAGTCTCGCCCGCGACCGGTCGACCCGGTCCCGTGGGCCGCGGTCGCAAGGCGTTCGTTCCACATTAGGAACCGTATGGTCAACAAAATCATTCCCGTCCCGGCGGGATTTTTCCGATCGGTGTCTCTGGTTGTGGAGATCAGGTGGTCGGGGCGTCAAGGAGGGCGAGAATCGCCCGGGCGGTGCGATTGCCTTCGCGGGCCGACAGCACGCCCCGCCCCGTGGTGAGGAGACCGGCCGCGGCGGACCAGAACGCCGCCGCGAGCGTCTTCGCGTCCATGTCGGTGCGGAACTCCCCGCTCGCCTGGCCCGCCTTGATCTGATGCGCGATCCTTCGTTTGATCGCATCGAAGTGGTCCGCCAGCGTGGCGGCGACCTCGTCATCGTGGGGCGCCATCTCGACGATCACGTTGATCGCGAAACAACCGCGGTGTTCGCCGCCGTCGCCGCAGTTGGACAACGCATGCTTCAGCCAGCCCTCCAGCGCCTTTCGGGGCGCCGCGTGCTCGCCGAGGATCGACTCCGCCTTTTCCGACGCCAGCTCGAAATACCGCTGCAGCGACCGCAGAAACAGCGACCGCTTGTCGCCGAACGCCTTGTACAGGCTGCCTTTCTGCAGGCCGGTCGCCGCCATGAGGTCGGCGACCGACGTGCCTTCGTACCCGTGGGTCCAGAAGACCTCCATGGCGATATCGAGGACCTCGTCCACGTCGAATTGTCGAGGGCGGCCCAGTTGAGTCATGGTCGATCCAGTCGAGACTGGTTGTCACCGCTCCGTCGCGGCTGGCCAGCCGCACACTCGCTTCCTGCACTTCGCGGCCAGTTTGTCAGGGGAACAACCGTCGAACCGGTCAAGATGTTCCGGTCAGTCCCCGTCGTCCAGTTGCGCCAGCTGGGGTCGGACATGCCGCTCGTAGCAATCCGGACACACGCCGTGGGAGAACGACGCGGACATGTGCTCCGCGAGGTACGCCTCGAGCGACCGGGCGTACGCCTCGCCCTCCCGGACCTTCTTGCAGTAGGCGCAGATGGGGAGGAGTTCGCGGAGCTGGCGGACCTCGGACAGCGCTTCCTGGAGCTTGTCGACCTCGTCGGCGAGTCGGCTCTGGAGTTCGATGATCCGCGCGCCGACCCGCAGCCGCGCCCGCAGCTCCTCCGGCTCGAACGGCTTGCCGACGTGGTCGTCGGCGCCGGCGTCGAGGGCTTCGACGACATCGGCCTCGGATTGTCGGTTGGTGAGGACGAGGACGTAGAAGCGTTCGCCGCCGGCGGCGGCGCGGAGTCGTCGACAGACGTCGGGTCCGTCGAGTCCCGGCATCATCCAGTCGAGGACGACGAGTCGGGGCGGGTGTTCGCTTTCCAGCCGCGCCAGCGCTTCGGCCCCGTCGCCGACGGCGATGGGATCGTAGCCCCAGTTCGCGAGGAGCCCCTCGAGGCATCGCAGAGAAACCGGATCGTCATCCGCCGCGAGCACGTGCATCCGGGACTCCTTTCACGCGGCGCCGTCGAGCGCCAGGTCGAGTTCGTCCCACCGTACCACCACCCGGGCCCAGACGCGATCGATCGCGTCCCAGCCTTCGTCTTCTTCGGTCGCTTCGATTTCCAGGGTTTCCGCGATCTCCATCAGCGGCGTCGCCCCCAGGGATCCCGCGCTGCCGCGCAGCTTGTGGGCCTCCCGGGCGACGGTCTCCCGATCGCGGGCCTCGATCGCTTCGGCGAGCGCCTTTCTCGCGCGGGCGGATTCGCGATGGAAGAGACGAATGATGTCCGCGAGCAGGGCTTCGTCGCCGCCCAGCCGCGCGAGGGCGAGAGATCGATCGAACGCCGCGCTCATGACGCCCGCACCGGATTGCGGAGACGGCCGATTGCGGGCGACTCCACGCACGCCTCGTCGCCCGCCTGCAGTGTGCGTTGCGCGAGGGCGGGCGGTCCGCCCGTGAGCACCACCGTGCCCGGCTCCAGCGTGATTCGGGCGCTGATGCGACTGAGCAGCGTCGCGACCGACAGCGTGAGTTCGTTCACGACACCGCCCCGCGTCTCCTCGCCGTTGACGAGCGTGGCGATCCGCCAGTCCGCCACATCAGGCGCCGCGTCGGTCGTGATGATCGCCGGTCCGAGCGGGCAGAACGTGTCGAATCCCTTCCCTCGCATCCATGACATCGGCGCATCCTCGCGACGGCAGCCCACCGCGGCGACGTCGTTCGCGAGCGTGTAGCCGAATACGAATGACAACGCCTCCTCCGGCGCGACGTTCGACATCGTGCGCCCGATCACGACCGCGAGTTCGCCTTCCGCCTCGACCGCCGGATCGAAATCGAGCCCGCCCGGAATGCGGATCGGCTGGTCAGGATCCTGAATCGCCGTGGTCGGCTTCATGAACAGTTCGAACGCGTTGTCGGGCGGCGCGGCGCCGATTCGGCCGGCGCAGATCACGTTGCGCGGCCGGACGGGCGCTCGGAGCGGTCCGATCCGCACCCGCTCGCCGGTCGACACCAGCCCGCCGTATCCACCCGCGCCCACGAGTTCGAACGCCTGCATGATCGCCTCGATCAGTTGCGGCGGCGTAAACGGCTTGTAGAGCATCGTGTCGATGCCCTCGCGGGCGGCGCGAACGGCGGCGTGCCCCGGGTCGTAGCCGAACCCCGTCATGAGCACCACCGGACATCCCGGATGCGCGGCCCGGGCCAGTTCGAACACGGCGTGCCCGTCGCGACCCGGCATGACGACGTCCGAAACGACCACGTCGAATCCGCCCGCGTGGATCGCCGCTGCCGCCTCATCGCCGTCGGCGCACATGCGACACGTGCTGCCGTGCTTCGACAGGACGATCGACGTGATCTCGCGGAGCGCTTCGTCGTCGTCGGCGATGATGACCCGCTGGTCCTTCAGCATGGCTCGCGCGGCGGCCGCGAGGGCGGGCGGGCCGAGCACGCCGTGGGCGTCGATCAACACCGTCGCCTCGCCGTCGCCGTGGTCCTCCCCCAGGAGTTCCCGTCCATCGTCACTGAGGAACCGAACGATCCGCATTCCGTGCTGCTCCCGCGTCTGCTTCGGCGACGCCGCGCCGAGGCCATCCTACCCGTTGGCGTCCGCGACGGAGCCGTCCACCCACGAACTCAGCGTGCGGAACGTCGGCGCCAGCGTGGGGTAGAGCGTCGTGAAGATGGCGTAGAGGGCGTCGTACGCATCGGCGTCGGCGGGATCCGGTTCGACCACGTCGGTAGTGCGCACCCAGGCGCGGGCGACATCTTCGACGCAACTGAACGCGCCGCCCGCGACCGCGCCGAGAATCGCCGCTCCGTACGCCGCGCCCGCCGTCGTATTCACCAGCGCCAGCCGCCGTCGAAACACGTTCGCCATGATCTGTCGCTGCCACGGATGTCGCGCGCCGCCGCCGGACAGACGAACGTCGTTCATCGCCACGCCGAGCTGCTCGATCAGGCCGAGCCCGTCGCGAAGGCCGAACGTCACGCCTTCCACGACCGCTCGTGTGAGATGCGGCGCCGCGTGACGACGCGTCAGGCCGATGAACGCTCCCCGCGCGTCAGGATCCGCGTACGGCATCCGCTCGCCGGTGAGATACGGCAGGAAGATCAGACCCTCGGCGCCGAGCGGCGTGGTCGCGGCGGCGTCGAGCAGCGCCGTATATGAACCGCCGCCCAGCGCCTCGCGTCGCCATTGCAGACTGCCGCCCGCGGAGAGCATCACGCCCATGAGGTGCCACTGTCCGGGGACGGCGTGACAGAACGCGTGCAGACGTCCGTCGGGATCGACGCGATAGTCATGGCAGGGGGCGAAGACGACGCCGGACGTGCCGACGGTCACCGACGCCGCGCCTTCGGCGACGAGCCCCATTCCCAAGGCCTGGGCCGCCTGGTCGCCCGCGCCCGCCGCGACGGGAAGACCCGCGGGCAGGCCGCATTGGGCGGCGCCCTCGTTCGACACCTGTGCGCACGCCGTCGGCGATTCGTGCACATCCGGCAGCCACGCTCGCTGGGCGCCGCTCGCCTCGATCATCTCGTCGCACCACGCTCGTTCGCGCACCTGCAGCATCGACGTCCCGGAGGC
Organism: Phycisphaerales bacterium; assembly: GCA_965227335.1. Classification (GTDB taxonomy): domain Bacteria; phylum Planctomycetota; class Phycisphaerae; order Phycisphaerales; family SM1A02; genus CBDDFV01. The sequence continues at coordinate 199,978 of CBDDFV010000002.1, read as the reverse complement.
GTCCGCGACGTCGGTCGCCATCGCGCCGGTGAGGACGTATCGCACATAATCCTTCGGGAGCAGGGCGTGACGCGACTTCGCGTGCACTTCGGGCTCGTGCGTGCGCACCCACGCGATCTTGGGGGCCGTGAAACCGGTGAGCACGGGGTTGCCCGTCAGCTCCCGGACCCGGGCCGATCCGACCGCGGCTTCGATCTGCGCGCATTCCTGTTCGGTACGCTGATCGTTCCAGAGGATGGCGGGGCGCAGCGGCTCGCCACGCTCGTCGAGCAGCGTCAGGCCGTGCATCTGGCCGGTGAAGCCGAGACCGACGATCGCGCCGGGGTCGATCGTCGACGTCGCGTCGCGCAGACTCGTGCAGACGCCCCGCACCCAGTCGGCGGGATCCTGCTCCGACCAGCGGGGGCGGGACGTGGAGAGCGGGTATTCCGTGGTCGCCTCCGCCGCGACGTCGCCGGTGTCGACATTGACCACGACGGCTTTCGCCCCGGACGTTCCGACATCCACGCCGATCGCAAACGACGCGGCCATCAGCCCAGTCCCGCCGGACGACCGAGCGACGGCAGGCGATCCGGGTGCGTCGCGCGAGCGCGGATGAGGTAGGACTCGAGCCAGCCGCGCGACTGGTCCGGCGCGGCGTGCGCATGGAGGATGGCTTCGTGATCGAGGTCGTTGATGCGATCGTTCGATGCGCGAATTGCGTCCATCGAGATCCGCAGGGCGTCCGTGACGGGCAGACGCTCCGGATTGACGTCGATCCCGAACCACCCTTCGTACTGGTGCATCTTGAGCGTGTAGAGCAACGCCTCCATCTGCTCGGGCGAGATCACGCCGGGGTTGAGGTCCTGGTCGTAGTTGCCGAGCGGCTGGCTGTTCCAGTGGGTGTGAGCGAGCCGGCCCTCGCTCAGCGGCCAGGAGTAGGCGTAGGCGAGGTCCTCGAAGCCCATCAGGACGTGTCCGACCTCCGGGTTCATCGCGCAGAGGGCGTGTCCGTCGTCGAGCAGCGTCCGGTTCTCGCTCGCGCTGAGCTTCGCTTCGACCTGATGGCCGAGAAGGACGCCCTCAGGCGTCGTGCCGAAGAGGATGCGGCCGCGCGGCTCGTACGGCTTGGGCTCGAACGCCACGCGCACGCCCGGCGCACGATCCATCGCTTCGACGAGTCCGTCGACGAAGCGGTCCCGGTACGCGAGGAAGTCGTGGCCGAAGGGATTCTCATAACCGTCGATGCCGGGCCAGACCACGGCGAAGTCGGTGTCGAGTTCGAGGTTCATGCGGAACGCGGCGGCGGCGCGATCAATGGCGGCCTGACGCGGCGCGGCGAGCGGGTTGGAGAGCGAGCCCCACTCGAACTGCCGGTCCCAGAAGAGCAGCGGGATGACGGTGATCAGTCGGATCCCCGTGTCGCGGGAGAAGGCCTTCCACAGGTCGAGGTTGTCCTCGTTGACCTCGTTGGGGTAGTGGGCTTCGAGTCCCGCGAGGCCGTGATCGGCGAGCGTCGCCGCGAGGTCGAGTCGGGCCTCGATCGGCAGTTCGTCGGTGTAGCGGTCGTGGAAGCGGCTGAACGCCGGGGAGAAGAACCAGATGCCCGCGGAAAAGCGGAGATCGAGGTTGAAGTCGCGCAGGTGGGCGACCTGGTCGTCGAGGGAACGCCGCGCGGCCTGCGGGCGAAGATCCTGTCGGGGCATGGCGGGGCTCCAGCGTCGACGCCGGGTCGACGTTCGCCGTCCATGATGCCCGATGACGCGTCAGACCGCTACGTCGCGCGGCGGGGACGAGGCGGTCGGTGCGTGAATCTCGGCCAGCATGCATCGCGCGCTGCCGCCGCCGATGGACTCGATGGTGTCGAGCGGGGTGGAGACGATCGCGCCGTGGCGCTGGATCGCCTCGATCTGGGCGGGTTCGAGGCTGTCGCGGGCCTGGTCGGACATCACGATGAGTTGGGCGCCCTCGGCGCCGGCCACCGCGAGTGCGTTGCCCGCGAACGCGTTGAGCTGGTCCGTCGTGATCGGGATGACCTCGTGGTCGGTGGTGTCGAGCGAGCATCGGACGCGTTCACGTTGCTGGGCGTCGGGGATGCAGTCGAGGCAGACGATTGCGACGCCGTCGCCGACGCTCATCATGACGTTCGTGTGGTAGATCGCCTGCCCCGCGTTGTCGACCGCGTCGAAGGCGACGACGTCGTAGGCGAGGCGGGCGGCGAACGCGTCGAGCCCGGCGTCGGTGGTGCGGGGCGAGCGGCAGGCGTACGCGATGCGATTCGTTCGATCGAGGACGAGGCTGCCGGTGCCTTCGAGGAAGGCGTCGTCGTCAGCGAGGGGGGCGAGGTCGACGCGGTGCGGCCAGCAGACGCCGAGGTCGTGCTCGAGGCGTTCGATGAGATCGGGGCGCACCTCGCGTCGGCGGAGGGGGGAGAGCAGCGGGTAAGTCACGACCGTGCCGTCGGCGTGAAAGCTGATCCAGTTGTTGGGAAAGACCGCGTCGGGAGTGGGGGCGTCGGGTCGGTCGTCGCAGACGCGGGCGTCGACGCCATGGGCGCGGAGGGCGGCGACGAGGCCTTCGAACTCGGCGAGAGCGCGGCGGTGGACGGCGTCAGCGTCCGCATCTCCGAGGTCCTGCTGAAATGCGTTCGAGGCGGCGGTTTCCGGATTGGATCCGAAGCCGGCGGGTCGGATCATGAGGACGCGGCGGGTGATCTGGGGCTCGGTCATCGTCGCGCATGCTACGACCAGCGAGGGCCGGCCGCGACGGGACGCGGGCGGATGATCGGAGTGGCGTGACGATGTTCGCCGGATGTCCGGTCGCCGGGCCGTTTTCCCGAAACTTCCCGGGGCGATCCGGTATAAGCAGTCGCCGGCCCGCCGCGCGGGGTGGATGTCGGCGTGTCGTCACGGCGGAGCGGGGTTCGGGCCCGGCGTCGCCGCCCTCGAATGAAGGAGAATTCGATGCCTCGGATGATGGAGATGGATCGGCCTCGTCGACGGGGGCTGACAGCGCTGCTCGGCGCGTCGGTTCTGGGATGTGCGGCCGGTCCGGTCGCGGCGCAGGTGCAGCCTCACGCGGGCATGCTGCGGTATCCGGATGTCAGTGATTCGCACATTGTCTTCTCCTACGCGAACGATCTGTGGATCGCCTCGCGGGACGGCGGCGAGGCGCGTCCGCTGGCGAGTCCGCCCGGGTCGGAGGGGTTCCCGCGGTTCAGCGCCGACGGCAAGACCGTCGCCTTCGTCGGCAACTACGAGGGGGACACGGATCTCTACACCATTCCGGTCGCGGGCGGCGTGGCCCAGCGGGTGACGCACCACCCGGCCGGCGAGACGCTGTGCGACTGGACGCCGGACGGCGGTCTGATCTTCTACACCAACGGTCTGTCCGGTCTCGGTCGGGCGCCGAAGCTGTTCACCGTTGATGACGAGGGCGGCCTTCCCGAGGCGCTGCCGGTGCCGTACGGCGCGGTGGGGGCGATCAGCCCGGACGGCGAGTGGCTCGCGTATACGCCGCACACGCGGGACAGTCGGACGTGGAAGCGTTACCGCGGGGGCATGGCCACCGACATCTGGCTGTTCAACCTGAAGGACAACACGTCGAAGCGGATCACCGACTGGGAGGGCACGGACTCCCAGCCGATGTGGCGTGGTTCGAAGGTCTATTACCTGTCGGATCAGGGGCCGCAGGAGCGGCTTAACATCTGGTCGTACGACACGAAGACCGAACGCCGCGAGCAGATCACGAAGTTCGACGAGTTCGACTGCAAGTGGCCGGCGATTGGTCCGGGCCCGCGGGGCAAGGGCGAGATCATCCTGCAGAACGGGACGGATCTCGTGCTGGTGGATCTCGGCACGAAGCGGACGAAGACGGTGAAGGTCACGATTCCGGGCGACCGGCCGACCATCCGTCCGCAGTCGATCAACGCGTCGCGCTACGTGAACGCGTGGGACATCTCGTCGACCGGCAAGCGGGCGACGCTGGAGGCGCGGGGCGACATCTGGACGCTGCCCGCGGAGAACGGTTCGCCCCGCAACCTCACGCGCACGGACACCGCGGCGGAGCGGACGCCCGCGTGGAGTCCGGACGGGCGCTGGATTGCCTACATGTCGGATGAAACCGGCGAGTACGAACTCTACGTCACGCAGTCGGACGGCAAGGGCGACACGCGTCAACTCACCGAGACGGGCGGCCCCTACAAGTGGGCCCCGTCGTGGACGCCGGACTCGGAGACGATCGTCTTCCAGGACAAGACGGGTGAGATCTTCGCGGTGAACGTCGAGTCGGGGGAGCTGACCTCGATCGATGTGGAGCCTTGGGCGAATCGCCCGAGCCTGAGCTTTTCGCACGACAGCCGCTGGATGGCCTACGACAAGGCGGACTACGACAACGGCATGACGTCGATCTGGCTCTACAACTTCGAGACGGGCGAGAAGCACCGCGTCACGTCGACGATGTTCAACGACGGCTCGCCCGCGTTCGACCGCAAGGGCGACTGGCTCTACTTCACCTCGGCCCGGCGGTTCTCGCCGGAGTACAGCGCCATCGACACGACGTTCGTCTACACCGATGCGGGCATGCTGCTCGCCGTTCCGCTCCGCGCGGATGTCGAGAACCCGTGGCTTCCTGAGATCGACGAGGAGACGTGGAAGGACGACGACGAGGAGAAGGACGACGAAGCCGAGGACGGCGAAGGCGACGACGAGGGCGACGCGGATGAAGGCGACGACGCCGGCGATGACGGCGCGGCGGCCGGCGATCCGGTCTCCGGCGTCTGGCAGGGCTCCGCCGAAGTCCCCGAAGCCGGCCCCCTCGAGTTCACTCTCACGCTCACCCTCGAGGGAACCCGCGTCACCGGCACGCTCTCCTCGATGATGTTCACCGGCGATCTCGAAGGCACGTGGGACGCGGGCAGCAGCACGCTCGAACTCACGCTCACCATGCCCGACGGTCCCGCCGTGCTCATGAACCTCACCATCGACGGCGACCGCATGTCCGGCACGGGCGAAGCGGACGGCGTCGCGGTCGGCATCAGCGCCGAACGCACCGGCGACGGCGATGACGACGCCGGCGACGAGGAAGGCGAGGACAACGGCGACGCGAAGAAAGGTAAGAAGAAGGACAAGCCCGTCGAGATCGATCTCGAGGGCTTCGAAGAGCGGGCCATGATGATCCCCGTCGCGCCCGGCGCGTTCGGCAACCTCATGGTCAACAACAAGAACCAGCTGCTCTACGCCCGGCGCGGCGCGGGCGGCGGCATCAAGCTCTTCGACATGCAGGACGACTCGAAGGCGGAGAAAGCGGTCACCGCGGGCTTCGGGTTCGCGATGTCCGCGGACGGCAAGAAGATCCTCGTGCCGCGCGGCCGGGGCGGCGCGATCGGGAACGCCTCGGCGGGCGCCTCTCCGAAGAGCGTCTCCATGGACGGCATGATGGTTCGCGTGGACCCGCGTGACGAGTGGAGGCAGATGTACTGGGACGTCTGGCGCACCTTCCGCGATTTCTTCTACGTGGAGAACATGCACGGCGTCGACTGGGAGGCCATGGGCGAACACTACGCCGCGATGGTCGACGACTGCGCGACCCGCGAGGACCTCAACTTCGTGATCGGCGAGTTGATCGCCGAGCTCAATGTCGGCCACGCGTACCGCGGGGGCGGCGATGTCGAGGGCGGTCCCAACATGCCGGTCGGCCTGCTCGGGTGCGACTTCGAACTCAGCGACGGCGCGTACCGGATCAGCCGCATCTACACGGGCGGAGTCTGGGATGCGGACGCCCGCGGTCCGCTCAGTCAGCCCGGCGTCGACGTCAACGAAGGGGACTACCTGCTCGCGGTCAACGGCATTCCGGTCGACACCGACCATGATCCGTGGCGGGCGCTGATTGGCGCGGCGGGTCGTCCCACCACGCTCACGGTGAGCGAAGCTCCCGAGATGAACGACGACGCCCGCGAGGTCGTCATCGAGCCGCTGCGCAGCGAATCCAACCTGCGTTACCGCGCGTGGATCGAAGCCAAGCGGAAGTACGTCGACGAGAAGTCGGACGGACGGGTCGGCTACATCTACGTGCCCAACACGGGCGTGAACGGTCAGAACGATCTGTTCCGGCAGTTCTACGGTCAGCAGCACAAGGCCGCGCTCATCATTGATGAACGCTGGAACGGCGGCGGTCAGATCCCGACCCGGTTCATCGAACTCCTCAACCGGCCCCGCACCAACTACTGGGCGCGTCGGGACGGCAAGGACTGGGCGTGGCCGCCGGACTCCCACCAGGGTCCCAAGTGCATGCTCATCAACGGCCTCGCCGGTTCGGGCGGCGACATGTTCCCCTGGCTGTTCAAGCAGAACGGGCTCGGTCCGCTGATCGGCACCCGCACGTGGGGCGGCCTCGTCGGGATCTCCGGCAACCCCGGCCCGATCGACAACGGCTTCGTCCGCGTGCCCACGTTCGGCTTCTACGAAACGGACGGCACGTGGGGCATCGAGGGCCACGGCGTCGACCCCGACATCGAGGTCATCGACGATCCGGCCAAGATGGTCGACGGCGGCGATCCCCAGCTTGACGTCGCGATCGAGGTGATGCTCGAAGCGATTCGCAACGGCGGCTACGAGCCCGCCGATCGGCCCGATGATCCGGTCCGCACCGGCATCGGCATCGCCGACGACGACAAGTAAGTCCGCCTTCCTCCGAACCCCCGCCGGCGCCGGCGTGCCTCATCCGCACGCCGGCGCCGTTTTCGTCGCCGGGGCTCCGCCCCGCCTTTCCGTCGCGGATTTTCACATCCGACGGGGGGCGCCGGTCGAAACCCATCCACAGGGCGCCGCCGCGCCCGACCTGCGAATCCTGACGGGAGGGACCGACATGCTCGCCAAGGCGTTTCTCATCTTCAACGGGGTCGTCTACCTCGCCCTCGCCGCGTGGTGCACGATCGCGCCGGCGAAAACGTCCGAAGCTCTCGGCTTCGGGCTCAACACCCCGTCGTCGCGCTCGGAGTACATCGTGGTGTACGGCGGGCTCGAAGCCGCGATGGCCGCGTTCTTCCTGCTCTGCGCGTTCCGTCCCAACTCGATCGAACTCGGTCTCTGGTACGGCCTCATCACCTACGGCTGCCTCACCCTCTGGCGGATCGGAACGCTCGTGTTCCTGGAGGGACCGTTTTCGAAGTTCATCTACGCCGTGGCGCCCTTCGAGGCGGCGATGGCGATCGTGGCGGGGATCCTGCTCTGGCGGATGAACGCCGCCTGAACCCCCGAGGCTCGACGCGTCGGCCGCGGGGCGGGTACGCTGCCGTCTCCCTCCCCACCCAGGAGATCGCCATGCTCCGCCTCGCCACGCTCACGCTCATCGCCGCCCTCATCGCGCCGCTCGCGCTCTTCGGATGCGCGACGACCGACGGAACCGCGACCACGTCCCCCGCCGTCGACGATGATGACGACGCGGCGGAACAGGAAACTGAGATCGCCGTCGCCGAAGTCCCGTCCTTCATCCGCGACGCCGCCATCGCCGCCGTCCCCGGCGTCACCCTGCTGGAAGCAGAGCGGGAGGTCGCGGCGGACGGAAGCGTCACCTACACCCTCGCCGGCCCCCGCGACGGCGTGCGCCACGAGATCGAAGTCGCCGCGGACGGAACCGTGATCGAAGTCGAGACCGACGACGAGGACGGCGACGACGACGACGACGACGACGCGGGTTGAGCCGGTCGTTCCGCCTTCAGATCACCTGCATCTCCCGGTACTCCGGCGCCGCGGCGTCGAGCCGACGGGCGAGTTCGGGCAGGTGACAGGTCGGCACCGCCGGGAACAGATGGTGTTCCAGGTGGTAGAACATGGCGTAGCTCACCAGGTTCCGGAGCCAGCCTCGCTGCGTGCGCGCGATCTGTCCGTCGTGCGTGCAGCCGCGATGGACGATCCACACCGCGAAGTAGGCGGTGAACGCCTCGCCGACGAGCATCGCGCCGACGAACCATCGCAACGCGGGCAGTTCGAACACGCACGCGACGGTGATCCAGCCGGCCATGGCGCCCAGCTCCGCCAGGATCCACCGGCGGCGGCGGCGATCGGCCAGTCGATACGCGGCGCGATGCATGCGCAGCGGAAAGAGCCAGCCGGTCAGGAGCACCCGCCACGCCGGATGCCGCACGTGCGCGGCTTCGATGTCCTCGTCATCCAGACAGTGGCGGTGATGGTGCAGATGCGTCGTCTGAATCGCGTGCATGCTCCCCAGCATGAGAACGCTCAGGCCGAAGAGAATGAGATCATGAGCGCGGCGGGTCACGCCGAGGGCGTAATGCTGCGCATTGTGGCTGAGCCGAAGCCCGGTCAGGAAGAAGAAGACCGCGCCGACGCCGCCGAGGGCCGGCCAGGGGGCCGCGAACCCCCCGATGGCGAGGGCCAGCCACGGGAGCGGGAGCGTCATCTCCCAGAGTCGCTCGCCGGGCCCGAGGCCGACGAGGTCGCGCCATTTGATCTGCCTGAGTCGCGGGTCGCGAGGGACGGCGGTCATGATTCTCCTCCTCCGGGCAAGCATGCCTGTTTGTTCTGTAGAAACTGAAATGTAAGAATGAGCGGGAGTGATCGCCGCCGCGGGGGCGGATCGGCGGGTCTTGTCGACGGGGTTGGGGTCAGGCGGAGAGGAGGTTCGAGAGTTTCGAGCCCATGCGGACGAAGCGACGGGTCGCCGCCTGCGGGAGCCGCCGCACGTGCCCGTACCAGCGGTCCATGGTCTCGAAGAAGTCCCGGAGGTCTTCGAGCCGCTGCCGCTGGTCCCCGCTCAGGCCGGCCTTCGGGCCGCGGCGGGGGGTCTCTTCCAGGATCTCCCGCAGGAACGCCAGCGTCGGATCGATCTCGCGCCGCTTCCGTTCATCCAGGATGATCTGGAACATTTCCCACACATCGTGCAGGGTCTGGAAGTGGTCGCGTCGGTCCCCCATGACGTGCACCGTCCGCACCACGCCCCATCCCTGCAACTCCTTCAGCGAGGTCGAGACGTTCGAACGCGCCACGCCGAGCGTCTCGACGATCTCCTCCGCGTTGAGCGGACGGTCGGCGACGTAGAGCAACGCGTGAATCTGGGCCACCGTCCGGTTGATCCCCCAGCGGGAGCCCATCTCGCCCCAGTGCAGCACGAATCGTTCGAGGGCCGGCGTCAGCATGGTGCTTCTCCGATTTCTGTTGATACAGAACATACAGGATTGTCGGCGGGAGAGGGCGGAAGAACCCGGGAGAATCGGGATTAATCCGGGGTGCGGCGGCGCTCCGGGCGGTCGCCGCGCCCCGTACGCGCTCGGCCTCGCCATCGGTCCGCGGGGCCCCGAGTTCGCGGCGCCGGCGACCGGGCGGACGCGGTTGAGAGGTGCGGCGGGTTTCGCCGGATCAGGACCGTGCGACGTCGAACGTGGGAGGGACGGCGGAGGCGATCGCTCCACGCGCCGCCGCCGCGGCGCTGTCGGCCATCCGATCCGCGCCGCGTGCGGACCGGGCGGCCTGTGCGGGCGCGCCTGCGGGGGGTGAGTGCATCCCGGGCGTGACGTCGGCGGGGAACGCCGCGTGCGCGGGTGGACAGAGGCCGGGCCCCGCGGGATCAGCGAGCGCGGCCGAAACCGGTTCCGGACGTCAGTCGAAACCGGCGGGTCAGTTCGATTCCGTCGTTGCGTTCTCCGCGCCCTGCAGCCGGAACGTCGAGCGTCCGAAGCCGCCCTGCCACGCGTAGAGCAGAATGCCCGCGACCGGGAAGACGATCAGCCACGTCTGATGGGCGATGAACCCGAGTTCGTAGAAGGGCGCCGCGACCAGCACCGCGAAGCCGAACCGCACGAGGTTCGTCGGGACCACCAGCAGCCGACGCCACGGGCCCACGAAGAAAACGACGTACGCCGGGAAGACAAGGCCGTAGAACACCATGAACCGCAGGTACGTGGCGGTGACGGCGTCCTCCGGATCCGGGGCGAGCGTCAGCAGCGGGACGATCAGCAGCGCGGCGAGCGGCAGGAAGATCATCAGCGTATTCGACCCCGGCGCCGCGCGTCCGCTTTCGCGCAGCTCCCGAAGATGCGCGCCCACGGTGAAGGTGCTCTGCAGCAGCAGGTGGGCGAGGATGATCCAGTCGAGCACAAGCGACCGGGCGTAGAACGTGGTGAGGACGATCATCACGGCGAACGAGAGTCCGAACACCGCGAAGGCGCCGCGCCCCGCGTGCTGACGCGCGCGGTGGAACGTGAGATCGAGATACGGACAGGCGAGGAACCCCCAGATGATCGCGGGGGCCAGCCACGCGAGTTCCGCGGGCGGTCGGGCGCCGGTGGCGTTGAACTCGGGCCCGCCGCGCGTCAGCAGCACGCCGAAGACGGTCAGCGACGCCACGTACACGAACGTCGCGAGGGCGGGCCAGTACTTCGTCGGCAGTTGGGTCAGGGCGAGGCCCAGCAGGAAGATCGCCGCCCCCGGGGCGAGTCCCGGGACGACCGCCCCGAGGCTGAGCAGGGGCGACGCGAACAGCGTCATCAGCAGGCCGGCGAAGAACAGGTGGAAGGCGACGGTGACCACCGAGAACCAGCGCATCGCGCCGAGATGCCCGATGACCAGCTCCGCCGACGCCTTGCGCGAGAGCACGAAGCCGAACGCCGCGCACCCCAGCACGTTGGGAACCGCGAACACGGCGAAGCCCGCCCAGCCGTAGCGCTGGAGCATGATGACCGGGAGGAACATGCCGATGCACCAGGTCCAGCTCGAGGCGCAGTACACGCCCCAGCCCAGGGCGCCGGCGGTCGATGATCGCGTTTCGGGGGTGTTCACGTCGTGACGTGCGCGGCGTCGTCAGCCGTCTTCGCCGCGACCTCCGCCGGCGGCCGCGCGGTCTTCCGCTCGGCCCGTTCCCGGGCGTGTTTCTTCGGCGTGCAATGGAAGGTGATCGTGCAGCGGCCCACGCGTTGTTCCTTGCCGTCCTTCTTGAGCTGCTGCCGGACTTCCATCTCCAGGTCGATGTTGAACTCTTCCCCGGTGGCGAGTTTCTCCTTCACGTCTTCGGAATTCACGACGTGATACACCGCCGGCCCGCGGCAGGGACGGAGAAACCGGTACGTCATCTCCTTGCAGACGACGATGTAGTCGCTTCCACACTCCGCAAAGAGATACATCCCGCCTGCGACCTCGCTGTTCCCAAGCAGCGCGGCGCCGGCCATGGCGTTGTACCAGTTGCGGTTGAAGCGTCGGAAGGGCAGCACGGCCGTGAACTTGTCCCGGTCGAGCCGCTTCATCGAGATCCCGGAGCGGAACGCGTACGGCAGCCAGATGAGCGAACACACCTTGTGCCAGAAGTTGTTTCGCGTGCTCAGCCGGCTGACCCACGCTTCCAGCCGCTCGATCCGGGTCTTCTTGCGCGACAACGCGCCGGGACCGCCGGAACCGGAGATGGGCTGGGAATCGATCTTCATGGAAGACACGGCGCGGGCCCTCGAAAGGTCATCGCTGAGGATGGGTATGCTAGAGGCAGCCGGCGCCACATTCCAGCGCGAACCGGGATGACGGGCCGCGCAGACCGGCTGCCCGCAACCCCATGACCCGTCCGGACCATCGGAAACCCCCCGCGATGACCCAGAAACGCCATCGACCCGATTCCGCCCGATCGATCATCCTTTTCATTCGCGCGGCGACGATTCCCGCCCGCGCGGCGACCCTGCTCGCCCGGGCGAATCTCACGCTCACCCTGGCGAGAATCATTTTCGCCACGGTGAGAGCGATGTTCGCCCGGGTGAGCCCCGCTCCCGCCCTGGCCGCGCTGGGGCTCGCCGTGGTCCTCGCCGGGTGCGCCGCTCCCGTGCGCACCGCCGCGACGGGCGACCGGCTTTACTCCCGGGGCGCCGTCGCCGCGGACCATCCCCTCGCCTCTGCGGCGGGGGTCGAGATCCTGCGTCAGGGCGGCAACGCGGTCGACGCCGCGGTCGCGACGAGTTTCGCCCTTTCCGTCGTCCGTCCCTTCTCCTGCGGGATCGGCGGCGGCGGCTTCATGATCATCGCCGAGCCGCAGGACGGCGACCTCGCCCCCCAGCTGACCGCTCTCAACTATCGCGAGACCGCGCCCGCCGCGGTCGGACGCGATTTCTACGTCGAGCGCGATGATCCCGTCGCCTCCCGCTTCGGCGCGGCGGCGGTCGCCGTCCCCGGCACGGTCGCCGGCCTGCTCTTCGCCCTGGATCAGCACGGCGCGCTCGATCGACGCACGGTCCTCGCCCCCGCGATCCGGCTCGCCGAGAACGGCTTTCCCGCCGACGCCGCCTATCTCGCGGCGGTCGCCGATGTGCGTTCCGCGATCGAAGAACACCCGCACCTCGCCGCCGCCGCCGATGGCGTCTGGACGCGTCTGTGCAATCGCGGCGATCTGGCCCTCGGCGATCGCGTCTATCAGCGGGACCAGGCGAAGGCGTTGCGGCTGATCGCCGCGCAGGGGGCGAGCGCGTTTTATGAAGGCGCGATCGCCGACGCCATCGTCGAGACGATGCACGCTCACGACGGCGTGATCACCCATGCGGACCTCGCGAACTACACCGTCGAGATGACGACGCCCCTCATCAACGAGTTTCGCGGCGACCTGATCGTCTCGATGCCGCCCCCGTCGTCGGGCGGCGTCGCCATGCAGCAGATCCTCGAGATCTACGAGCGACTGCTGGACCGGCAGCCCGCGGACGTCGCGTTGCCGGCCCACAACGACGCCGCGTATGTGCACTTCATGACCGAATCGATGAAGCACGCGTTCGCCAATCGGGCGCGGCATCTCGCGGATCCGAACTTCGTGGACGTTCCCATCGACGCGATGCTCGACTACCCGGCGCTGGATGCGCTGGCGGCGCGGGTGCGTGACGATCGCACGCTGTCGGATCCGCAGGCGTACGGACAACTCGCGCCCCTGCCGGAGGACGGCGGGACGAGTCACATCTCGGTGGTCGATCAGAACGGGATGGCCGTCGCCTGTACGGAGACGATCAACCTTCGTTTCGGATCGCTCGTCGAAGTGGGGGGGTTCGGGTTCGTTCTGAACGATGAGATGGACGACTTCACGACAATCCCCGGGGCCGCCAACGCATTCGGTCTCCGGCAGTCGGACGACAATCTGCCCGAAGCGGGGAAGCGCCCGCTCTCGAGCATGTCGCCCACCATCATCATGCGGGACGGGCGGGTGTTTCTCGTGGCGGGGGCGTCCGGGGGGCCGCGCATCATCACCGGGACGCTGCAGACGCTGGTGAACGTGATGCTCTTCGACATGGGCGCGGCGGACGCGGTTGCCGCCCCGCGGTTCCATCACCAGTGGCTGCCGGACCGTCTCGACTTCGAGGAAACGTGGACCGATCAGGCCGTGATCGACGCGATGTCGGCGCGGGGCCACGCGACGGGCGAGCGGGAGGGCGTCGGCGTCGTGCAGTTGATCCGGGTGGATGCGGATGGGATCCAGGCCGCGGCGGATCCCCGCAAGGGCGGGGAGGCGCGGGGGTACTGAGCGGGCGGTTCGACGTGGAAACCGGCCCCGTCCCGCCGCTACCATGGAGCACGCATGATCGGGCGCGCCGACAACCATCCCGAATCCGACCGTCCCAAGGGCGAGACCTACGATCTCGTCGACGAGAGCCTGCCGGCGCCTCCGCTCCCGGGCGCGGCGGTCGTCGCCCCCTCCGCCTACGACGCCATTGATCTCGTCGCCGCCGACCTCGTGGCGCAGGCGATCAACTGTGTCCGCCAGTTCGGGGACTTCCATCTCGCGTTGTGCGGCGGACTGACGCCGCAACCGCTCTACGAACGCCTGATGTTCGACGCCGATTACCGGGCGCTCCCCTGGCAACGCACGCACCTCTGGCTCGTGGACGAACTCGCCGTCCCCTGGGACGACCCGCGCTCCCATTACCGCCTGATCGACGAGACGATCGTGCAGCACGCCGACATCCCGGCGGAACAGGTCCATCCCATTCTCGCGACGGCCGAGGATGGCGACCGGCAGTACGAGGCGCAACTGCGCGAGGCCCTCGAATGGCGGGAGAAGGGTCAGGATCGTCTCGACTTCGTGCTGCTCGGCGTGGGCTCGGACGGTTCGACGGCGGGTCTGTCGCCCGGCGTCGCGGCATTGTCGATCGAGGATCAGTTGATGGCCGCGACCCCCGCGGCGTCGGACGCGGTCGAGGGTCCGGACCGGATCACCATGACGCTGCCGTTGATCAATGCGGCGCGGTTCGTCGCGGTGATGGCGATCGGGGAATCGAAGGCGGAGATCATCCGCACGCTGGCCCACGATCCGGCCCCGGTCGGCGCGGCCCCGATCCGCGGCGTGATGCCGCACGGCGGGGAACTGAAGTGGTTCCTTGACGCCGACGCCGCGTCGCTCGCGGTGTGAGCGCGCAGGACCGCCGTCGGTTCCGCACGAAGTGCGGAACGTGCTCCGCGCCGGTCCATGCATGTCGACGATGGTCCATCAACGAAGCGCGGTAGCGCCGTAGGGTCCGCACCCCGTGCGGACCGTGTTGGATGATCGTTGATCCGACGCCGCGTGATGCACGCCTGTCGCGGGTTTGGAGGGGGTTGGGTTGACGGACGCCCCGCGTGGTCCGCACGGGGTGCGGACCCGACCGCGAGCCCGCGCGGATTGGTGGAAGGCGACGCCGGATCATCGGGCGCGGCCTGAGCACGTTCCGCACTTCGTGCGCAACCTGCGTTGAAAAGCGGCGTCGGGTCCGCACCTCGTGCGGACCGTGCTGGATGCCCGTTGATCCGACGCCGCGTGATGCACGCCTGTCGCGGGTTTGGAGGGGGTTGGGTTGACGGACGCCCCGCGTGGTCCGCACGGGGTGCGGACCCTACCGCGAACAGGCGCACCGACCCGCGGCGGTCGATTTGATCGATCATTCAATTTCTCGCCGTTTCCCCCTTGAACCCGTCTTCCGGGATCGCACACTTCGAACATGACCACCACCGCCGCCCCGACCGGACGCCGCACGCTGCATTTCTCCTCCATGGCCGATCTCGCGGCGGATGTCCGCTCGCTCGGGTCGAATCCCGGCTCATCCGGGAACTGGAGCGCGGCGGAGAACCTGCAGCACGTCACGAAGATCATCGAACGCTCGATGGACGGGTTCGACAACATCAGAGCCCCCTTGCTCTTCCGCCTGACCGCGCCGCTCATGAAGTCGCGCATCCTGGCGAAGCCGTTCAGTCCGGGGTTCAAGCTGAGGGGCTCCCTCACCGCGTTCGAACCCGACCCCGGTGTGACGTGGGAGCAGGCGACCGCCCAGTTCCAACGGGCGATGGACCGGATTGAAGGCGGCGACACCATGACGCAACGGAGCCCGGTCCTCGGCGAGATGACGCATGACGACTGGGTCCGGTTGCACTGCCGTCACGCGGAACTGCACTTCAGCTTTCTGCATCCGGACGAGTAGCGCCATCAGGGGGGACCCGCCTGGCGATGGCGTCGATCGCCGCGCGTGTCGCGGCGGTGTCCTTCGCGGTGATGCGCACGGCCGGGATGCCGACGGCAATCTGTCGTCGTCCGCCGGGGACCCGCCACGCACGCCACAGCAACTCGTCGTCCCAGGGGAGCGTGAAGATTGCTCCGCGGCCCGGCCGGATCGCGAGTCCTTCCTCTCCGACGACCAGCCGCGTCGGCCGCCGTCGCTTGGGGCCGAGTGTGAGAAACGCAATCGCCGCCATGCCGACCAGAATCGCGATCGAGACGGGGTAGACGCCGATGAACCACGTGACGACGACGCCGATACCCCCGCCGACGAGTCCGAGCAGGACCCCCGCGGTTGACGTGTCGCCAACGATCACATGCGTCCCCTCGTCGTACGCGAACCCACACTCCGGACACGCCCCGCGCGGCGGAAGCCCCGACCACGGGTAATCACACGCGGGACACATCGCCGCCGGCGGCTCGGTGCGCGGCGACGACATCAGCCGTGTTGCTCCGCCGGCGCCGTTGGCGGCGTCTCCACCGCTTGCCCGCCCGTCCGGGCCGCATTCACATGCCGCTTGATCGCCAGCTCGATCACCTGAACCTCCTCGCTCGACAGGGGGGCCGTGAACAGGATCGCCTCATCCACGCTGTGCTCGCGGAAGGGCAGCAGACGCAGGAGTCGCCGGAGCGGGGTCTCGCGCTGCGGGTAGATCGAGATCTGCTGCACCGGCTTGAGACGCTGCGTCCACGTGAGACGGAAGCGGAACGTTCGTCCGATCTTCCAGTGATCCACCTGCGACCAGGGCGTGAGCCGGATGTCGTCGAACGAATCCACCATGCCGACGCCCTCGGGGGAGATGATGAGTCGCCACGCCTGGCGAAGTCCGCCGCGCCGGAGAACGCCGGCGACGCCGAGGTACAGGAACCACACGGCGAGGCCGAGCCAGAAGACCCAGGTCCAGCCCCAGGCGTACTGCAGGAACGTGGTCTTCTGGCCCACGAGAAAACTGTGCACTGACCAGCCGGCGGACATGGCGGAAAGGGCGAACATCGAGCGGCGCGAGTGGGGGTTCCCGGCGAGGACGAAGGAGTCCGCCGCGTACTCGAACCCGCACTCCGGACAGACGTGCGTCGACGGCAGACCGCGGAGGTCGTAGCCGCACTTCGGGCAGCGCAGCTCGATGGGGCTTTCCGGCGCCTCTTCGTCGGGCGCGGCGTCGGGCGCACCGGACCGCGGATCATCGACGGGCGAGGCGTCAGTCACGGGGATGTTCGTCCAGGTAATCCTGCAGGATCGCGGCCGCCGCGAGCGCATCGCGGATCTTCTTCTTCTGCTTGTGCGTCCGCCCCGACCGGGCCATCTTCTCGTCCGCCTCATGCGAGGTGAGACGCTCGTCCTGGTAGACGACCGGAATCCCGTGCCGCGCGGCGAGCGCGTCGCCGAACTCTCGCGTCAGCTTCGCCCGCGGCCCTTCCGAGTCGTCCATGTTCAGCGGCAGCCCGACCACGATCAGCTCCGGCCCGTGGGCTTCGATCGCGCGATCCAGCGCCTCGTCGAGCAACGGTCCTCGGTCCGCCTCCAGCACTTCCGCCGGATGCACGAACCCCAGCCCGTCGTCCCCGGTCGCGAGGCCGGTCCGCTTGTCGCCCAGATCGATTGCGAGAATCCGCATGGAGGTCACCACAGACGAGCCAAGGAGCGCCGCAGCGGTTTCCCCGGCTGAGGAAGAGAACGGGCGCGGCGGACGCGTCCGTCTCATCATTACATTTCACATCGCTCCGCGTCGACCTGAATCACCATCGAAACGCCTCCCCGGCCGCGCCGTCTGTGCCCGCCGTGGCGAGGACCTACCGCAGTTCGGGCGGCGCCGATTCCGCCATGGTCTTCACGTCCTGGGCGCGGTCGGCGTGACAGACGAGGGTGATCTCGTTCGTGCGGACGATGATGAGGTTGTCGCAGCCGATGGTCGCGATGACGTGGTCCGGGTCGTCGCTCGTGGCGAGGATGTTCGAAGAGTCGACGTGCAGGGTGCGGACGCTCGCGCGGTTGCCGTCCTCATCCGCCGCCAGCGTCTCTCCGAAACTCGGCCAGGAGCCGACGTCAAGCCATTCGACGGCCATCGGTACGGTGACGATCTCGATGGAGGCGTCCTCGGCGGCGGGCTCCATCACCCCGATGTCGACGCTCTGCTTCTCGAGCGTGGGGTAGATGCGGTCGAGGACGGCGGTGCGTTCCGGGGTGTCCCACGCGGCGGCGATCTCGCGGAGGCCCGCCGCGTTGTCGGGCATGGAACGAGCAAAGGCGTCCATGAAGCCGGCGGCGTGGAAGACGAACATGCCGGAATTCCAGCCGTAGGCGCCGTGGGCGAGGTATCGCTTCGCGGTGGCCTCGTCGGGTTTCTCCTTGAAGACCTCGACCCGCCGCGCGTCCGGATCTTCGTCGAGCCCCGGTCCCAGTTTGACGTACCCGTACTCCGTGGCGGGTCGGGTGGGGGTGATCGCGAACGTCGCCATGCGGTCGGGTCGGTTCTCGACCAGCGCGAACGCGCGTTCGAGGCAGGCGGCGAAGGTCGCCTGCGGCGTGATGACGTGGTCGGCGGTGAGGACGGCGAAGACGTTTGAGGGATCGCGTTGCGCGAGGACGGCGGCGGTGAGCCCGACCGCGTTGACGGTGTCCCGGGGCGTGGGTTCGCCGAGGATCTGTTCGTCGGTCAGCCACCTGGCCCGCGCCTGAACGGCCTCGCGGTGCGCGCGGTTGGTGCAGACCAGGCGTTGATCGCGGGGCAGCACGTCGTCGAGTCGGTCGAGCGCGATTTCGAGGAGGGAGCGTCCGCCGATGAAGGGCAGGAGTTGCTTGGGCGTCTCCCCGCGGCTCATGGGCCAGAGCCGGGTCCCGCGTCCGCCCGCCATGATCATCCCGTATCGCATGAGGAGTCGTCGTCCGTGAGTCCGGGGAGTGAGGTCAGTCGAGCACGCTCAGACGCGTCGCCGCGCCCACGATGTCATCGGCGGAATCCAGGGTCGGATCCGCCGCGAGGGCGCGCTGAATGAGTGAACGAGCCGCGGCGGGATTCTCGCCCAGCTGCACCATCACCGCCAGCGCCTCCGCCGCCGCGCCGTCGATCGGCGCGCCCCCGGCCGTCCCCGGACCGCCGGTCGCCGAGGGCTTCACTTCGACGACGGCGGCGACTTTCTCCTGCAGTTCGTTGACGATGGTCTGCGCCGTCCGTTTGCCGACCTCGGGGAGGGTGGTGAGCAGGGCGACGTCGCCCTCGGCGATCGCGGCGGCGATGGTGGTCACCGGCTGCTGCATCATGCGGAGGGCCTTGCGTCGTCCGATGCCCTTCACCGTGGTGAAGAGTTCAAAGAAGGCGCGGTCGGACGCGCTGCGAAAGCCGATGAGGCGCGGCAGGAACGCGGCGCCCTGTCCCTGGGCTTCGAGGAAGTACACGGTATGCAGTTCGACGGTCTGGCCGAGGGCGGTGAGGAGGTCGCCTTCGTCGGCGGCGGGGATGAGGACGGCGTAGGTGAGGCCGTCGCAGCGGAGGCAGGCCGCGCCGCCGGCGACATCGACGAGTTCCCCTCGAATCTGCGTGATCATGCCGCCATCGTACTGTCGCGGTCGCCGCCGCGCCGTCCCGGGAGGGGATCGGGGTTGAGAGGCCAGCCCGCGGCGTCGGCGAGTCGTTGCTGGAGGGTGTCGGTGATGACGCGGGGGTCGCGTTCCTCACCGAAGTCGATGCGGTCGATGAACGTCAGTCGACTGCGGGAGGGTTGCTTCAGGGCGTGGAAGCTGTCCTCGGTCCGCGGGGCCCCTTCGACGAGGCAGAGAAGCACCGGCGCCTTCGCTCGCGCGATGATGAGGCCGACGCCCTCGTAGAAGGGGCGGATTTCCTCGGTCGGGACGATGCCGCCCTCCGGGAAGATGCCGACCACCCCGCCCCCGCGGACTTCGCGGATCGCTTCGCGGACGGGGGCGAGGTCCTTGCCGTCGCGGGCGACCGGGATGATGCGGAGCAGGCGCCACAGCCAGTCGAGCTGCGTCGCCATCATCTCCTCCGCCATGAGCCAGCGGAGCATGAACGGGCACGCCGCCTGGATCAGGAGGGGGTCGATGCCGGACATGTGGTTCGCGACGACGATCAGCCCGCCCGGCTCGAAGGACCGCGGGACGTGTTCGAGCCCCCGGTAGCGGGCGCGATGGACGATCCGCAGGTAGACCTGCGTCACCCGCCAGAGCAGGCCGAACAGGGGGTCGCGGCCGGGCCCGCGGGACAACCACCAGGCGACGCCGTATCCGGCGACCACCAGCCCCACCCATCCCGCGATCATTCCGATGATGATATTCATAGGCCTTCGCGAGGGCGTCATCGTCGGGACAACGGTCGCGTCCATAGCTTTTGATGCCAAACCGGGCGGGTCAACTCTCGTGATCGGTCCCGCCGTCGCGCCAATCCGCTAAGATGCCGCAAATTTGCCTGCGTCGAGCCGACGACGGGTCCGGCTCGTTGCGAGGCCGTTCCCTTCCCTTCGGGCGACGTTCGCGGCGCCCGCGCGAGCTCTCCGCCTCATGCCCAAGCGGGACGACATCAAGACCATCCTGATCCTCGGCTCCGGCCCGATCGTCATCGGGCAGGGGTGTGAGTTCGACTATTCCGGCACGCAGGCGTGCAAGGCCCTCCAGGAGGAAGGCTACCGCCTCGTGCTGGTGAACTCCAATCCGGCCACGATCATGACCGATCCGGCCTACTCGGACCGGACGTACATCGAGCCGATCACGCCCGAGGCGGTGCGCAAGGTCATCATCCGGGAGCGCGAGCTGGGTCATCCGATCGACGCGATCCTGCCGACGCTCGGCGGGCAGACGGCGCTGAATTGCGCGTGCGCGCTCTTCGATAACGGCGACCTCGAGGAACTCGGCGTCGAGATGATCGGCGCATCCCGCGACGTCATCTACCGGGCCGAGGCCCGCGACGAGTTCCGCGTGATCGTCGAGCAGTGCGGTCTCCGTCAGCCGCGGGCCGCCACCGTGTCGTCGATGGACGCCGCCTTCGCCTTTCTCGACGAGGTCGGTCTGCCCGCGATCATCCGGCCCGCGTTCACGCTGGGCGGCACGGGGGGCGGGATTGCGTACAACCGGGAGGAGTTCGAGGACATCGTCCGCCGCGGGCTCGACGCGTCGATGATCAACCAGGTGCAGATCGACGAGTCGATGCTCGGCTGGAAGGAGTACGAACTCGAGGTCGTGCGCGATCACAACGACAACTGCGTGATCGTCTGCGGCATCGAGAACATCGATCCGATGGGCGTGCACACCGGGGACTCGATCACCGTCGCGCCGATCCAGACGCTGACCGACAAGGAATACCAGCGGATGCGCGACGCCGCGATCGCCATCATGCGGGCGGTCGGCGTCGACACCGGCGGGTCGAACGTGCAGTTCGCGGTGAACCCCGACACGGGCGACATGATCGTCATCGAGATGAATCCCCGGGTGTCGCGGTCGTCCGCCCTGGCGTCAAAGGCGACGGGCTTTCCGATCGCGCGGATCGCCGCCAAACTGGCCGTCGGCTACACCCTCGATGAACTCCGCAACGACATCACCGGCACGACGTCCGCGTGCTTCGAGCCGACGATCGACTACGTCGTCACCAAGATGCCCCGGTGGACCTTTGAGAAGTTCCCCGAGGCGGACGAGACGCTGACCACGCAGATGAAGTCGGTCGGCGAGGCGATGTCGATCGGGCGGACCTTCAAGGAGTCGCTTCAGAAGGCGATCCGCTCGATGGAGGTCAAGCGGTTCGGGCTCGGACTCGACAAGAACGACGTGTGGCTCGCCGCCCAACGGACGCCGGACGCGCCCGCGCCCGACCCGGACGCGGCGGGACCGCATGATCCCGGCGCCGGCGACCTCGTCGCCGCGGACGGGTCGCCCGTGATCTGGCCGATTGCGGAAGAGCGGCTCACCCGCAAGCTCTCCGTCCCGAGCCAGGGCCGCCTCTACTTCGTGCGCTACGCCTTCAAGATGGGGTGGACGCTCGATCGCGTCTACGACCTGACGAAGATCGACCGCTGGTTCCTGGATCAGATCCAGCAGCTGTGCGAGTTCGAGGATGTGCTCTGCCGGTACGACACGCTGGAGGATGTGCCGCGCGACGTGCTCTTCGAGGCGAAACGGCTCGGCTACTCCGATCCGCAACTCGCCCAGCTCTACCTCGGCGACATCTCGACGCAGACGATTCTCGCCGTCCGCGCGCACCGCAAGCAGCTGGCGATCGAGCCCGTCTACAAGCTCGTCGACACCTGCGCGGCCGAGTTCGACGCGATTACGCCGTACTTCTATTCGACGTACGAACCGGGCTTCACCGAGATCGACGCCAGCGGAGCGGAGCGCCCGGTGCTCGACGATGAGGTGAGGATCAGCGACCGGAAGAAGATCGTCATCCTCGGCGGCGGACCCAACCGCATCGGACAGGGCATCGAGTTCGACTACTGCTGCTGCCAGGCGTCGTTCGCCTGCCGCGACATGAACCTCGAATCCGTCATGATCAACTCCAACCCGGAGACGGTCTCGACGGACTACGACACCTCCGACCTGCTCTTCTTCGAACCGCTGACGCTGGAAGACACGCTCAACATCATGGAGCGCCTCAACGGCGGCGGGATCGACGTGCCGGAACGCTCCGGCGGCGTCGTCGGGTGCATCGTGCAGTTCGGCGGACAGACGCCCCTCAACCTCGCCCACGGACTCGACGCCGCCGGCGTCCCGATCATCGGCACCTCGCTCGACTCGATCGACCTCGCCGAGGATCGCGACCGGTTCAAGGCGCTCCTCAACGATCTCGGCCTCCGCCAGCCCGAGAGCGGCATTGCTCACTCACTCGACGAAGCCGTCGAGATCGCGGCGGAGATCGGCTACCCCGTCCTGGTCCGACCGTCCTATGTCCTCGGCGGGCGCGGCATGGAGACGTGCTTCGACGAGACGAGCCTCCGACGCTACATGCGCACCGCCGTCGACGTCTCCGACCTCTCCGACGCCCCCGTCCTCATCGACGATTTCCTCTCCGAAGCGGTCGAGGTCGATGTCGACGTCATCGCCGACTTCCGCAATCCCGACGCCCCGCTCCCGCTCGACATCAGCGACCATCCCTCCCGCGCCGTCGTGTGCGGCGTGATGGAGCACATCGAACAGGCCGGCGTCCACTCCGGCGACTCCAGCTGCGTCATTCCGCCGCCCACGCTCCCGCCGTCGACCCAGCAGACGATCAAGGACCAGGCCCGTCGGCTTGCCGAACGCCTCGCGGTGTGCGGACTCATGAACGTCCAGATGGCGGTGAAGGACGAAACCGTCTACATCCTCGAAGTCAACCCGCGGGCGTCCCGCACCGTCCCGTTCGTGGCGAAGTCGAAGGGGAAGCCGTGGTCCCGCCTCGCCGCCCGGGTGATGATCGGGGCGTCGATCGAGGAACTCGGCGTCCGGGAGATCCCCGACGCCGGCTTCTACTCCGTCAAGGAAGCCGTCTTCCCGTTCTCCAAGTTCCCCGGCGTCGACGTCGTCCTCGGACCGGAGATGCGGTCGACCGGCGAGGTCATGGGGGCGGATCCGTCGCTCCCCGTCGCCTTCGCCAAGGTCCAGATGGCGGCGGGACGCACGCTGCCCACCGAGGGCGCGGCGTTCATCTCCGTTCGCGACTCCGACAAGAAGGGCGGGGCGGACCTCGCCCGCCGTCTCCTCTCCATGGGCTTCACCGTGTTCACGACCGCGGGCACGCACGCCGCGTTCCGGGAGTACTCGGTCGACACCACCATGATCCGCAAGATCTCCGAGGGCGCCCGGCCGAACATTCTCGACAAGATCGCCAACGACGAGATCGACCTCATCATCAACACCCCGACCCGCACCGGGGCGGAGACCGACGAGGGCCGCCTGCGGGCGAACGCGGTTCGGGCCGGGATCTGCATGGCGACGACCATCACCGGGGCCGCGGCGGTCGTCGAGGCGATCTCGGCGCTCCGGGCGGGCAGCTGGTCGGTTCGGGCCCTGCAGGACTACTTCCCGGATCAGGCGGACGCGACGATCGAGACCGCGAACGACGTCGCGGCGCCTGCGGTCACGCCTTCCTGAGGCGAATTCCCCGTCCATTTGACATCCCCGGCGCCCTGACGCCGACCCCGCTCGCGGGTACCATACCGGCGCCATGGACAGCCTTTTCGCCGCCATCGAAGACGCGGGCATCAACCTCCCCCAGCTGATCACCTCCGCGATCGTGATCTTCACGATCCTGCATGTGATGCTCGGGGCGGGCGCCTACTTCATCCTGCTCGAACGCAAGGTCGTCTCCTGGATTCAGGACCGCATCGGCCCCAACCGCACCGGCCCGATGGGCCTGCTGCAGCCGATCGCGGACGGCCTCAAGCTGTTCGTCAAGGAGGACTTCTTCCCGAAGGGCGCCGACCGCGTGCTGTTCCTGCTCGCGCCGGGCTTCGCGGTCATCCCCGCGTTCATCGGCTTCGCGGTGATTCCCTGGGGCGGCGACATCACGCTCGACTCGATTCCCTTCCTGACCGACTGGTTCCCGTCGCTGGCGGGCCAGACCGTCACCCTCGCGGGATCGACCGCGAACATCGGCATCGTCTACCTGATCGCCGTCGCGTCGCTCGGCGTCTACGGCGTGGCCCTCGGGGGCTGGGCGTCGAACTCGAAATACGCCTTCCTCGGCGGTCTCCGCGCGTCGGCCCAGATGGTCTCGTACGAGATCCCGATGGGTCTGTGTGTCCTGATCGTGGTGCTGAGCCTCGGGACGATCGACGCCCGCGAACTGATCGCGGGCCAGGTCGAGGGCCAGTGGCTGATCCTGCACCAGCCCTTCGTGGCGATTCTGTTCTACGTCTGTCTGCTCGCCGAAGCCAACCGCGCGCCGTTCGACCTCGCGGAGGCGGAGTCGGAGCTGGTCGGCGGCTGGCACACCGAATACTCGTCAATGAAGTGGGCGATGTTCTTCCTCGCCGAGTACGCGCACCTCTTCGTCGGCTCCGCGTTCTTCGCGGTGCTGTTCCTCGGGGGCTGGTCGGTCAACCCGTTCATGGGTCTTGACCTGCCCGCGACCGGACCGATCTGGCTCGGTCTGCTCCAGATGAGCGTGATCTTCGGCAAGATCTTCGTGCTCGTGTTCCTCACGATGGTCGTCCGCTGGACGCTGCCCCGCTTCCGGTTCGACCAGCTGATGCGGCTCGCCTGGGAGGGGATGATCCCCGCCTCGCTGCTCTTCCTCGCGCTGACCTCGATCTGGGTCTACATGGGCTGGCAGCCGATGCTCTGGCTCAGTTCGATCATCGGTTTCGTGATCATCTGGCTCGTGCATCCGCACATGCCCCGCCAGGCGGACCCGAACCACCGGATCGAGATGATCGGCAGTCGGTTCAGCCCGGTCCGCGACAGCGATGTCGTGACCGCGCCGACGGATCCGATCGCACGAACGGACGATCCGATGCCGGATGTGGCGCAGGGACCCGTGTCGGTGCACTAGACCCCCAAGCCGGCGGCTCCGCCGCCGGACCCCACCCACCCGATGTCGACGCCGCGCCTGTGATGTTGTCCGCCGCCGGACCCCACCCACCCGATGTCGACGCCGCGCCCGTGATGTGTCCGCGGGCGGAGCCCGCCTGAACGCGCCCGTGATGTTGTCCGCGGGCGGAGCCCGCGGCTGGGTGACGTCGTGACCAAAAGACCGCCGACGCCGGTCATGTCGGAGTTGATCGGCGTCGGCAGAGAAGATCGTCGGTTGTCGCTGACGGTCGCGCGGCCGAATCAGGCCGCCCGCGTCTCCATCAATGTAGGCGCAACGTCGGAATGAACACAAGCGAAATGAACTGGAAGTCAGAAAATTTCCGGCGCCCGTTTTCGTTCGTTGCGCGGCGTCAGACGAGCGCGCCGCCGCAGCTCGAACCGCTTCCCGCCGTGCATCCGTAACAATGATCGTCCGTCGCGATCACTCGCGTCGCGAGTTCGTCCATCGACACGTCCCACACGTGCCGCGCTTCCATGCCCGGCGTCGAGATCCCCAGCGCCTGGTTGAAGTCGCAGTCGTACAGCCGACCCTGCGGATCGATGCTGATCTGATGCCGACACATCAGACCCTCGATCGTGCCCGGGTTGTACGCGTCGATCAACGTCTGCATGTACGCCTCGAGCTGGCCGTCTCGCGCCAGCTCATGCCGCCAGCGCTTGATCGGCATGTTCGTGATCGTCCACAACTCCGTGAACGACAGGTCGAACCGCTCGCGCAATTCACGTCGATAGTCGCCCTCGAGAGCGGACTCCGCCGGCGGCAGGTGCGGGCCGTTCGGGTTGTAGACGAGCGTCAGCCGCAGATCAGGTTCGACGCCGTATCCGACGGCATTCAGCTTCCGCAGGCCTTCCACCGAGGCGTTGTACGAGCCGCGGCCGCGCTGCCGCTCGACGTTGTCCTCGAGGTAGCACGGCATCGACGCCACGATGTGCACCTGGTTCGCGGCGAGAAACGCGGGGATCCACTCGTACGTCTCGCCCGTCTTCCGGTCGTCGTACTCGATGATCGTCGGATTGCACC
Organism: Phycisphaerales bacterium; assembly: GCA_965227335.1. Lineage (GTDB taxonomy): Bacteria > Planctomycetota > Phycisphaerae > Phycisphaerales > SM1A02 > CBDDFV01. The sequence continues at coordinate 173,978 of CBDDFV010000002.1, read as the reverse complement.
GATCCATGATCGTCTTGCCGCCCGCCCGGAACGCTTCGACGAGCCGCCGGAAATTCGGGTTCATCTCCGGACTGCCGCCCGTGATGTCCACGGTCGTGATCGACGGATGGCTCAGCCCCCATTCGACGACCCGCTCCGCCGTCTCCCGGGTCATGTTCTCGTGCTCGCCCGTGCGGGCGGGCGAGGATTCCACGTGACAGTGCCGGCAGGCCAGGTTGCAGACGTAGCCGATGTTGATCTGGAGGGTCGAGATCGTCGCCGCCGCGCGAAGGTCCGTCTCGAACCGCGCGCGGAAGTGAGCGTCATCGACGATGGGAAGAGCGATCGAACTCACACGAGACTCCGAGCATCCGCTTTCCACTCTCCACTCTCCTGCCGGACGAACCAACGCGGTGGTCGTTCGCGGCGTGGCGGACCGGGAACGAACGCGATCGACAAGGAAAATGGACAGTCGAGAGTGGGTTCCTAGCAGCACCCATCCCCGCCGTAGTGCCACGTCGGCGGCGTCACCATGATGTCCTCACGCCCAAGGGCCTTCAGCACGCCCGCCGTCTTATCGCAGACCGGGAGCGGGATGTCGCGGCGGAGCAGATGCCCCTGACCGTCGTCCCACGTCGGCTCCTCGCCGACATAGATCGCCGTCTGCCCCGTGAACACGCACGCGCCGTCCGGCGGCGCCGCGATCTTGAACGCGCAGACCTCGATCGACTCCAGCAGAATGTCCTGCTCCAGACGGTATCGCTTCCGGTCCAGCATCCGGTAGGGACGCCTCGACCGCACCTCGGCGCTGCCGAAACCGGCATCGAGGATCTTCTGCATGTAGACGTCATATGTCTGACAGCCGGAAATACACTGCGCACGCAGCACCTCGTCCTGCTGCAGATGCTCGGGCAGCGGAACCGGCGTGACGGGATCGCTCATCGACAAGCGACCGTTCTTCCGCAGCACCCGGTGCACCTCCGACAACGCCCGCTCCAGATCCCCCTCGCCCTCGCCCGTCTTGAAGATGTTGAACAGGCAGTTCTGCGCGGCGAGATCAACCGACTCATCCTCGACGGGCAGATGCAACGCATCGCCGTCCCGAATGTCCACGAACGAGGGATCGAACCAGTCGTTCAGACGCGCCGCCTCCTCCAGGTTCTTTCGCGCGGCGTCCCGCATCTCGGCCACCGGGTCAATCGCGATCACCCCGCCTGCATGTCGCGCGAAGTACGCCAGTTGCAACGCCTCCAGCCCGCCCCCCACGCCGACGTACAGCACCCGCTGCCCGTCCTTCATGTCCTGCGGATGAACCGTCGAGCCGCACCCGTAGTTCATGTCGTGCATGATGCCGGGAATGGTCAGACCGGGCAGATACATCGGGGCCTGCGGGACGCAACACAACGCCTCCGCCGGCGCCTGCGCGGCGTCGCGGTAGACGTCCTTGACCGTCGTGTGATAGCTGGACACGGGGGGAGAGTCTCCTGGAGGATGCGGTGAACGCATCATGGTAGAGGCTCAACCGGTCCCCGGCTCGCCTTATTCCTCGTCGGGATCGTAGGATATGTCGATCATGGCCCGTCCCGTCACCGCCATCACTGACCGCCTCGGCGCCGCGTGGAGCCTGTTTCGACTCGGCTGGCAGTCCCGTTTCCGCCTGCACGGGGCCTACTGGCGCTGGCGCGAGGAGACCGCGTTCGGAAACGGCGCGCTGCCCCAGCCGTCGGCCCGCGAGAAACGCCGCGCGATGTGGCATTACGCGGCGTGGGTGTGGCGGATGCGTCGGCATCTCTGAGCGTGGGCGACGATCGGTCGGCGGAATGGTATGGTCCCCGTTCCTCTGCACCCCGAGGCCGCCCATGAACGTCAGCGATTTCATCGACACCCACTACCGCCACTTCAACGCCGCCCTCGTTCCCGAGGTCGCCGCCTGCTGGACCCGTCATGTCGACGACGGCGGCCCCGTGCTGGCCTGTCTGGCCGGGGCCATGAGCACCGCCGAACTCGGCCGCTCCCTCGCCGCGATGATCCGGCGCGACAAGGTCCATGCCATCTGCTGCACCGGGGCGAATCTCGAAGAGGACGTCTTCAACCTCGTCGCTCACGAGCACTACAAACGCATCCCCGACTGGCGCAACCTCACGCCCGAACGCGAAAAGGAACTCGAGCACGCCGGGCTCAACCGCGTCACTGACACCTGCATCCCCGAGGACCGGGCGTTTCGCGCGATCGAGGCTCACATCCTCGAACTCTGGCAGGCCGCCGAAGCCGCCGGCGAACGACTCTTCCCCTACGAATTCATGTACCGCCTCCTCCGCGATCGACTCACGCCGGGCGAGTATTCCGCCGATCCCGCCAACTCCTGGCTCCTCGCCGCCGCGGAAAAGAACCTGCCGATCTTCACCCCCGGCTGGGAGGACTCCACGCTCGGCAACATCATCGTCGCCCATGTTCTCGAAGGCGATCTGAAGTCCACCGGTGTTGTGAAGTCCGGACTCGAAGCGATGGCGCAACTGGCCGACTGGTACTGCCGCACCACGATGGGCAAAGGGCTCGACGAACTCGAACCCGACGAATCCGCCGCGACCGGCGCCGACCGCGTCGTGCGTCCGGACGAGGCGAAGACCACCGTCGGCTTCTTCCAGATCGGCGGCGGCATCGCGGGCGACTTCCCGATCTGCGTCGTCCCCATGATCCACCAGGATCTCCGCCGTCCCTGCCCCTACTGGGGCTGGTTCGCGCAGATCGGCGACTCGACCACCAGTTACGGCTCCTACTCCGGCGCGATTCCGTCGGAGAAGATCACCTGGGGCAAGCTCGACGTCGATACGCCGACGTTCATGATCGAGTCGGACGCGACGATCGTCGCCCCGCTGATCTTCGCGAAGGTGCTGGGGTGGTGATCCCGTCGGTCGGGCCCACGACCCGACACGAATCACCTGCGTTGCACAACTGATGTCGGGTCGTGGACCCGACCCGCACCCTCACCGCAACGCCATCGCCAGCAACCGATGCACCAGCTTCGCGGCGATGAAATCGCTCGCATGCAGGCCGGGAATCGGGCACAACTCGACGACGTCCGCCGCGATGATGCGCTTCTCGCTCGCCACCCGCGCGAGCAGTTCGTTCACCTCGCCCCACAAGAGCCCCCCGGGCTCCGGCGTCCCCGTGGCGGGAATCACCGACGGGTCGAAACCGTCCAGATCAATCGTCACATACACCGACTCCGGCAACTGTTCGAGCACCGCGTCCATCCACACCCGCTGCGACGGCGCGCCACGCGCGGCGGCGATATCGTGCGCATACACCACCCGCGTCGGATCCAGCCCCGGAACCTCCGAGGAATCGATCGCCCGGATCCCCACCTGCATGATCGACGCCCGCTCCCGCGCGCGCGCCATCACGCACGCATGGTTGTGCGTTGAACCCTCGTACGATTCCCGCGTATCGGCGTGCGCATCGATCTGCAGGACGCCGAAAGGCTCATGACGATCCGCCGCCGCCTCGATCGCGCCGATCGTCACCGAATGTTCGCCGCCCAGGATGATCGGAACGCGACCCGCGTCGAGTTCGGCCCCGACCGCCGCCTTCACCAGCGGGGCGAGCGCCTCGGGACCGCCGTCCGTCGTGACCGGATCGAGCGTGAGCACCCCGCGCGACGTCGGCTCCCACGCCGTCTCGATGTCATACAACTCCACCTGCTGCGACGCCTCGAGGATCGCGGCGGGTCCGCGGTCCGCCCCTTTCACATAGGTCGACGTCCCGTCGTACGGAACCGGCAGGATCGACGCCGCCGCGCGATCGGGATCGCACCGGGCGTCCTCCAGCCCGAAGTACCGCCCCGACGCCGCGCTCACGACCGCGCTCCCCGCGGCGGCGCATCCGGGCCGTCGAGGTACGTGTGCCCGCGCATCTCCGTGCGGAAGAATGCTTCGAGCGCCTTCGCCTCGGTCGGGCGGAGCACGCCCTCGGTCGTCGCCCGTTCGAGATCCCGCGCCAGCCGGTCGAGCAGGACCGCGGTGTCGTACTGCACGAACGACAACGCCTCCGACACGGTGTCGCCCTCGACGAACTCGTCGATCCGCCAGGCGCCGTCCTCGTCGATGATCGTGTGCACCACGTGCGGATCGCCGAACAGGTTATGCAGATCACCCAGCGTCTCCTGGTACGCGCCCACCAGAAACGCGCCGAGGTAATACGGCTCCCCCGGTCGGAGCGGATGCAGCGGCAGCAGTCGGTCGTCCTCGCCCGCGATGACGAACCGATCGATCTTGCCGTCGGAGTCGCATGTGATGTCGCCGAGCACCGCCCGCTCGGTCGGCCGCTCGTCCAGCCGGTGAATCGGCATGATCGGGAACAACTGGTCGATCGCCCAGTGATCCGGCAGCGACTGGAAGATCGACAGGTTGCAGACGTAGATCCGCGCCAGGGTGTGTTCGAGTTCGCCCAGCTCCTCCGGCGGCTCTTCCAGTCCGCGGCAGATCTCCCGCGCCCGCCGCGCGACCGCCCAGAACAACTCGTCCGCCCGCGCCCGCAACTCCAGCGTCAGGTACCCGAGGTTGAACAGCTGCTGCGCCTCCTCTCGCGCCCGCTGCGCATCGTGCCAGCTTTCGATCAGCCGTTCGCCGCTGATGCCGCGCAACGCTTCCTCCAGATCGCGGATCGGCGTCGGCAGGTCGGCGGCGGGGTCGGGTTCCGGCGTCGCCGCCCGCTCCGCCGCCCGCCCGGCCCCGGTTGTGCCCAGGGCGTCGAAGACGAGCACGCTCTGGTACGCCGCGATCGCCCGCCCGGACTCCGACACGATCGTCGGGTGCGGCACGTTCTTCTTGTCGCACACGGACTTCACGCGGTAGACGACCTCGCTCGCGTACTCCTCCAGCGAGTAGTTCATCGAACTCGCGCAGTCGCTGCGGCTGCCGTCGTAGTCGACGCCCAGGCCCCCGCCGACGTCGAGGTATCGCAGCCCCGCCCCGAGCCGGCTCAGTTCGCAGTACACCTGGGCCAGCTCCGAAACCGCGTCCTTGATGAGACGAATGTCCTGCATCTGACTGCCGGGATGGCAATGCACGAGCTGCAGGCAGTCCGCCATGCCACGCTGCTCCAGCACGCCGAACAGCTCCAGCACTTCGGAGAGGAAGAGCCCGAACTTCGACCGCGCGCCGGCCGAGTCCCGCCACCGTCCCGCCCCCTGGCTGGCGAGTTTCACCCGAAAGCCGATGCGAGGCCGCACGTCCAGCGCCGCCGCATGCTCGAGAATGAGATCCAGCTCCCCCGGCTGCTCGACGATCGGGATGATGCGGCGTCCAAGCTTCGCCGCCGCCATGACCGCCCGCAGATACGCCGCGTCCTTGAACCCGTTGCAGAGGATCAGCCGGTCGGGCTCGCGATCAGTCATGGCGGCCACGGCGAGAAGCTCCGGCTTCGAGCCGACCTCCAGCCCGAACGAATAGGCGCGGCCCGCCCGGAAGACCTCCTCCACCACCGACCGCTGCTGGTTCACCTTCACCGGAAACACCGCGCAGTACCGGCCGCCGTAGGCGTTCTCTTCGATCGCCTTCGTAAACGCGGCGTTGATCGCCTCCAGCCGATGATCGAGCACGTCGCGGAAACGCACGAGCAACGGCGCCGCGAATCCACGGTCGCGCACCGCCTCCACGATCTCCAGCAGGTCCAGCTCGCGCTCCGGCGTCCGGTCCGGACGGACGCACACCCGACCGTTCTCGCCGGCCACGAAGTACCCCGCGCCCCACGCCGGCATCTGGTACAGCTCCGCCGCGTCCGCCGGCGTCCAGGTCGGCTCCGAAGGAGCAGGGGATTCAGCTTCAAGGAGGTCTTTCATAGGCGGACAGTGTACGCCTGTCCGCCCCGGAAGACTGCGCGGGAATCGCCCCGCGCGACGGTCAGGCCGGCCGCCGCCACCCGCACTCGGGACACCCCGCCTTCACGGCCGCGTCCAGCCGGTAGCAGCACATCGGACACCGCCCCTTCCGCCGACGCCGTTCCCGGTTCGCCGCGATCAACCCCCGACCCAGCCCCCATACGCCCAGCACGATCGCCGTCCACGCCGCCCAGCCGCCCAGCGCGGCGCCCGGTTCGAACGACCGGTGCAATCCCAACACCGGCCACGTCCCCTGCGCACGACGCGTCCGATCCTCACGCAGCCAACGCGCCGGCCAGCCCACCCGCCGTCGCTCGATCGCGTACGTCGTCCCCTGTCCGGTCGCGGCGTCCTCGCGTCGAATCGAGATGAACCCCATCTCCCCCAGCAGCGACGACCCCGATCCGCCCGTCACCCACTCGATCCGATCGTCGCCCCACGCCGCATCGAACCGATCGCGCGCCAACGCGGCGCGAAACGAAGCCTCCGCAAACATGCCGAGTTCCGGCGGCCAGGCCGGCGACGCCCAGCGCGGCGGATCCGTCGCCGGAACGTCCGTCCAGAACAGCCATTCCTCGTCTTCCCCGACCATGCTGCGCAGCCCCCAGGCGGTGACCGCGATCTGCAGGAGCAGCGCGATCAGCAGGACAACCGCGGTGAAGATGAGCGTCCGCCGCGCCGTCATCGTTGTTCCTCGCGCAACCATCCGCATTCGGTGCACCCGTCGGCGTACTTCCCGAGCAGGTCGTATCCGCACTTCGGACACTGGCCGTGATCCCGCCGCCGCGTGTTCTCGCCCGCCTCCCGCCAGCAGATCACGAAGATCACGACGATCGCCAGCCCCACGCCGACGGGGACGCTCCAATGCAGCATGAAGAGGAAGAAGAGCCAGTCGAACATGCGCGGCACTCGGATCGGGTCACGCCAACCATACGTTATGAACGAGTCGGGAACGAAGGCTGATCGGCAAGGTCGGCGTGAATCGGGGTCAGGTCGACGTCGTCCGTCCCCAGCCGCACTCCGCGCAGCCCCGGGCGTGATCGCCCCGCAGGTCGTACGCACACCGCGGGCACCATCCGCGGCGGCGTCGACGGACACGGACGAGCACCGGCGGGGCGGCGAGCAGCATCGCGGGCAGGGCGAGCCAGACGATGAGACTCGTGAAGAACGGCGCCCAGGCCACGCCGCGCCAGCGATGAGACGCGCGTCCCGCCGGCGTGGGCACGCCCAGCGTGTGCACTTCACGCCACGGAAACGGCGCTCCATAGGTCAGCCGCGTGTATGCGATCGGGACGTCGCCGTCCACGCCGTTCAACGGTCCCGACACGGGGCGGATCATCAGGGTGACGGCCTCGCACCAGGGTCCGCCGTCGGGGAGGTACGCCTCGACCCTGGCGGAGATTCCGTCCCACGCGACGGTCGGCTTTGTCGCGGTCCGCACGGCCGCCTGAAAATCCGGATCGCGAAGGGCGGCCGCGTCGGCGGGCCAGACGGTAGTCACGAGAATCGGCGTGACATACCGATCCCGCTCCACAATCCACGGGAGATCCGTGAAGGTCGTGTAGTTCTGCTGCAACAGACGCGGCGTCGTCCACGCCATCCCGATCATGCCCGCCGCCACGCCGACGACGGCCAGCACGATGATCCACCCGACCGGCAGGTCATACCGTTGTCTCAGCGATGGAGTCCGGTTGGTCGTCACGTCGCCATCCACATTCAGTGCATCCCCTGGTGAGATCGCTGCGCAGATCGTACCCGCACGCGGGACATCGCCCCCGTCGACGACGCCGGAGACTTACGAACAACGCCGGTCCGACGAGCGGCAGCCCGAAGACGCCCAGGCACGCGGCGAAGTTCGCGAGGCCGGCGACGACGTCGTACTCACGCCATCGTTCGCGCGGCGGCGTCGGACCCTGCCGCGCTTCGCACCGCCACGACTCCACCCATCGCAGCGGCGCGCCCCAGCGGTGGCGGGTGATGCGGTACTGAACGCCGGGCGCGCCATCCTGACCGCTGACGCCGACCCTCGAAACGGCGAAGTCGCGGCCGTCATTCGTGGTGATCCCGTCGCCCATCGCGTAGACGAACCCGCCGTCCCAGGGCAGGGCGCCGTACTTCCCATCCTGGCGCAGCAGTTCGTGCGTGGAGAGAAACGCGGGGTCCTGCAGGAATGTCAGCGGGGCGGGCCACGCGGGACCGTCGCCGATGATGTGGAGCGACGGGCGACGCCGGCCCCACGGCGCATCGAATGACCGCGCCCACGCCGCGCCGTCGTACGCCTGATTTTGCACCACGCCGAACAGCGTCCCGCCGAGCAGGAGCGTCGCCGCGCTCATCCACGCCAACCGCCAGCGCGGCCAGCCGAGGTAATGACGCAGGCGTCGGTCCATGCCGGTGGTACCTTCCCGTCTCAGGTCGGTTCCGCACGAAGCGCCGAACGTGCGCGGCGGTGTCCAGAGTTTATCCACGCCCGCCGCGAATCGCCGGGGTGAACCGCCGTAGGGTCCGCACCCCGTGCGGACCATGAGGGATGTTCGTCAACCCGACGCCACGCAAATTCGTCGTGGGTAAACATCATGCGGCGACGGGCGAAGGTGCGCCCAACCCGGTCCGCACGGGGTGCGGACCCTACCGCGACCGCCAACGTAGGTTCCGCACGCAGTGCGGAACGTGCTCGGGCGCCGCGCGATGAACGGGCGTCGTGCAGACCCAACCCGGATGGACACACCGGTTCGACTGGACGTGACCCTGCCGCGGAGTGACGGGTGCGCTGGTGCGGCGGGCGGACGCGGGGATGAGACAACGATCGCGGTGCACGGTCCGCACGGGGTGCGGACCCTACGGCGAGCGCCAACGTAGGTTCCGCACGCCGTGCGGAACGTGCTCGGGCGCCGCGCGATGAACGGGCGTCGTGCAGGCCCAACCCGGATGGTCACGCCGGATTGACCGGACGTGACCCCGCCGCGGAGCGACGGGTGCGCTTAGATGGCGGACGGGCGCGGGGATGAGACAACGATCGCGGCGCACGGTCCGCACGGGGTGCGGACCCTACCGCGAGACGTCACGCGGCGGCGCGATTCCATCCGCATTCGGGGCAGCCGGCGTCGAGGCCGCCGCGCAGGTCGTGCGCGCAGGCGGGGCAGCGTCCGTGACGGCGGCGGTTGAGGCGTAACAGAATGACCGGCGACAGGACGATGACCGCCCACGGCGGAAAGAAGGTCGCGAGCGTTCCCGTAAGCGCGGCGGGTCGGATCGACCACTCGTCCAACACCACGCCTCCGGGCAGGGTGATGAGAATCGTGGTGCGACGCAACCACCGCCCGGGCCAGCCGCGATCCACCACCCCGATCGAGAACCACCCGGTCGTCTCCGGCGAGATCCGAATGGGATCCGCCGTGATCATCAGATTGATGCTCCGTCCGCCCCGAAAATGCGCGGCGTACGCCTGGGGTTCGCGGATCGTACGCGCGTCGATCTCCACGCGCCGACGGGGCGAGTCAAACCCAACCCACGTTCGATCATCCAGCAGGACCACCACGTCTTCCGGCAGACGCCCGGCGCGGTCAAGTTCGCGAAGCACCGCCCGCTGCGCCGCAGGCGGCAGTGAATACGGCGTGGGGGCGACGTCGACCCATTCGAGCAGCACGACCGCGACCAGTCCGACCACGCTGACGCTCGCGAGCAGAAACGCAACCATCACCCACGCGACCACCCGCCGGCCGGACAGACCAATCGCCGTCATCCCACGTTGGGCCCGCGATAGCATGAGATCATCTTAGAAGCCCATGCGGCGCTTCGCCGTAGGGTCCGCACCCCGTGCGGACCGTGTGGGATATTCGTCAACCCGACGCCGCGCGAATGCGCTTCGGGCGAACATCATGCGGCGACGGGCGAAGGTGCGCCTAACATGGTCCGCACGGGGTGCGGACCCTACCGCGACCGCCAACGTAGGTTCCGCACGCAGTGCGGAACGTGCTCGGGCGCCGCGCGATGAAGAGGCGTCGTGCGAAACCAATCCGGATGGTCGCGCCGGATCGACCCGACGTGACCCTGCCGCGGAGTGACGGGTGCGCTGGTGCGGCGGGCGGGCGCGGGGATGAGACAACGATCGCGGTGCACGGTCCGCACGGGGTGCGGACCCTACGGTGAGGCAAAACGCGCCCAATCCATCGCCCCGTCCTTCTCCACCCGCGGCAGCGGGGACTCCATCGCCTCGACATACTTCTGCACCGCCCCCGTGTTGAACACCACCACCCGCTCACCCTCACCAACGCGACCTTCACGCACCTCCCGCGCGAGAACGTCCAGACACGCGGCCGACTCCGGACACAACGACACCCCCTCCAGACGACACGCCTCACGCATCCACCAGGTCAGCTTGTCTTCGTCCGCCGCCGCGGCGCGGCCGCCGCTCTCCCGCACCGCATCCAGAATCATGAAATCGCCCACCGCCTTCGGCACCCGCAACCCCGACGCCAGCGTGTGCGGATTCGACGGCATCTCCGCGAACCGCTCCCCCGCCTCGAACGCATTCGCGATCGGCGGACACCCGTCCGACTGACACGCATACATGCGCGGCCGGTTCTCGGACGCGAGCCACTCCAGCTCGCCCAGCTCCGACCACGCCTTCCACATTCCGATCAGCCCCGTGCCCCCGCCCGTCGGATACATGACCACATCCGGCAGATCCCAGTCGAACTGCTCCGCCAGCTCGAGCCCCATCGTCTTCTTCCCCTCCAGACGGTACGGCTCCTTGAGGGTCGACATGTCGAACCAGCCGAGTTCCGGCTTGCCCGCCCCGACGATCGCCCCGCATTCGTGGATGAGCCCGTTGACCAGCCAGCAATGGGCCCCATGGCAGGCCGCTTCGTACCGATTCACGACCGGGGTGTCCTCGGGCATGAAGACGTCGCACCGCATCCCGGCCCGGGCGGCGTACGCCGCGAGCGCGCCGCCGGCGTTCCCGGCCGTCGGCACGGCCACCCGCTCGACCCCCAGCCACTTCGCCATCGAGACCGCCATCGCCATGCCCCGGGACTTGAACGACCCCGTCGGCAGCCGGGACTCATCCTTTATATATAGATACGGCAGACCGACCGCCCGACCCAGCCGCTCACAGCGGATCAGCGGCGTCTCCCCCTCGTGCAGACTCACGGGCTCGACGTCCATCGGGAGGGGCAGCAACTCCCGGAGTCGCCACATCGTCCGCGGACGCGCGGCAAGATCCTCCCGGCCCACCGCCGCCTTCACCCCGGCCAGGTCGTACCGCACCCACAGCGGCCGGCCTTCATGCACCGTCAGCACCTGACCCGGCTCGAATCGCGTCCCGTCGATGGCGGCTTCGAGATGTGTGACGTAGGACGTGCGGGGAACGGGCATGGGGGGCTCCTTTGGGAAAGGGGGTCGCGATCGTACGATCCCGCGACGTGCGCGCCCAACGATCGGCGGGTTGGCCGTATCCTGCTGCCATGGCCAAACCCCGCTCGGTCTTCGTGTGCCGCGAGTGCGGCGGAACCCAGCCGCGATGGTCCGGGAAATGTCCCGATTGCGGGACGTGGGACTCGGTTGAGAAAGCGAGCGACGCTCCGACCGGCGGATCCGACGCGGCGATGACGGCGATCGGCCATTCAATCGCCGCTGCCCGCGAGGCGGAAGCGGCGAACACCGCCGCCTCGGCGAAGACCCGCGCGGCCAGGGCGAAAACCGACGCCGCCCTGGCGAAAGCAGACGCGGCGGTGGCGAGCGTCGATGCCGCGCGGGCCGCGACCATCGAAACCAGCGCGGCGCCGACTGCCGCGCCGGCGAAAACCATTCTCACCACGGCGAAAGCCGCCGCCGCTCACGTGACGGCCCGTGCGCACGGCGCGGCGCCGCTGCCCGATGTCGAGGCGATCGCCGTCCCCCGGCTCGCCACGGGCATCGGCGAATTCGACCGCGTCCTCGGCGGGGGTCTCGTACCGGGCTCACTGGTGCTGCTGGGCGGGGATCCGGGGATCGGGAAGTCGACGTTGCTCCTGCAGTCCGCGGCGGAGCTGGCCCGTCGCGGCGGGCGGGTGCTGTATGTGACGTCGGAGGAGTCGGCCTTCCAGACGAAGCTGCGGGCGGAGCGGTTGTTTCCGGCGGACGACGGGGCGGGGGGCGTGGCGGCGCTGGAGGGTCTGTACATCCTGGCGGATACGAATCTGCCTCGCATCGCCGAGCAGGCGCGGGCGGTCGCGCCGGACGTGATGGTGATCGATTCAATCCAGATGGTGTATTCCCCGGGGGTCGAGGCCGCGCCGGGCTCGGTCTCGCAGATCCGTCGCTGCGGGGCGGATCTCGTGCAGTTGGCGAAGACGTCCGGGGTGGCGGTGGTGCTGGTGGGTCATGTGACGAAGGATGGGCAGTTGGCGGGGCCGCGCCTGCTGGAACACCTGGTGGATGCGGTGCTGTCGTTCGAGGGTGACCGTCATCACGCGTACCGGGTGGTTCGGGGGGTGAAGAACCGCTACGGGACGACGCTGGAGGTGGGATTGTTCGAAATGACGGGGGCGGGACTGTCGGAGGTGGCGGATCCGTCGGCGGCGGCGGACCCTGAGGGGCCGGCGCGTCCGGGGGCGGTGGTGTGTCCGGCGGTGCACGGGGCGCGGGCGTTGCTCGTGGAGGTGCAGGCGTTGACCGCGACGGGGGTGCTGGGGGCGGCGAAGCGGAAGGTTTCGGGGGTGGATTCGAGTCGTCTGGCGATGTTGATCGCGGTCCTCGAGAAGCACGGGGGTCAGCGGCTGGCGGACCAGGATGTGTTCGTGTCGACGGCGGGGGGGTTGAAGGTGGCGGAGCCGGGGGCGGACCTGGCGATTGCGTTGGCGGTGGGGGGCGCGCACATCGGGCGGGCCGTGCCTCGCGGCTGCGCCGTGATCGGGGAGGTCGGGCTCGGGGGCGAGGTTCGCGCGGTGAGTCAGTTCGACCGAAGGGCCCGGGAGGCGTCGAGAAGGGGGTTTTCGACGGTGATCGCGTCGATGGCGCACGCGGAGGGGGCGTCGGCGGGGGGTCTCGCGGTGGAGGTCGTGGGGGTCCGGACGGTCACGGATGCGCTCGGCCTGCTGGCGTAGGGCGGTTTGCGACCGGTAACCGGGGGTCAATTCAAAACTTTTTCTTGCCCCACCCGGGGGCTGGCCTCTTCGTGTCGTTGTTCAGGATGACCGGATCGGGGCGGGGTTCCTGTCCCTGTTCGTAAGGTGATGCTTTTCATGCAATTGCACGATTCCGATCGTCGGCGTGGGCGGGACGGGGTCGTGAATTGTGCGACGTTCTTGCCGAGGCGGCTGGTCAACGTGCCGGAGATCACTATCATTCGCCCTTTCACGAATTCGGCTTTGGATGGCCGATAGTGGATTCTCGCGTCCGTTCCGCGCCGAGTGGTGCGGGTGGATAACGGACGGGTGGATGATTGGACGCGGGCGGCGCCTTCCCTTATCGAGGCTGGATGCGCAGCGCCCAAAAACAGGAGAGTCGACCCATGAATTCGATCAAGCGTGTGGGCTTGCTCGCAGGGGCTGCGACGCTGACGGTCACTGCGACGGCGCTGGCCGGAACGAACACTGGCGGCGAGACCGAAGTGCTTCGCGCCGAAATCGCTCAGCTCAAGGCCGATATGGCGAAGCTGCAAGCGAACACCAACGACAACTGGCTGTCCGAGCAGCGTGCCGCGGAACTCCGTGGTCTCGTCGCTGACGCGGTGGCCGACGCGGACTCGCGTGCGAGCCTTCTCCAGTCCGGCATGACCGGCGGCTGGAACAACGGCTTCATGCTCGCGAGCCCCGACAACAACTTCCTTCTGAAGATCAAGGGCCAGATTCAGGCTCGGTACGCCTACAACTACATTGACTCGGACGGCGTCGGCGCTGACACCAACCGCGCCGGCTTCGAGAACAGCCGCGTCAAGCTGAAGTTCGGCGGCCACGTCGTCAACCCGGACTGGACGTACTACATCCAGACCAACGGCAACGCTTCCTCGAGCGGCGACATGCGGATCGAGGACGCCTGGATCGGCTACACCTACGGCGACAGCGGCTGGACCGTTCGCGTCGGTCAGTTCAAGGCCCCGCTCCTCCGTGAAACGCTGGTCTCCTCGACCAAGCAGCTCGCGGTCGATCGTTCGCTCGTCGAAGGCGCCTTCGGCGGCGGCCGTACCCAGGGCATCTGGTTCAACTACAACTCGGACCAGTTCCGCTTCCATGGCGCCTACACCGATGGCGCTGGCATGACCAATGGCGACGCCATGATGGAAGACACCGAGTACGCCTTCACCCTCCGCGGTGAGTTCCTGTTCTCGGGTTCCTGGAAGCAGTTCGACGACTTCACCTCGTTCCAGGAAGACGCCCAGGGCTTCATGCTCGGCGGCGCCGTCCACTATCAGGACGGTGAATACGGCACGGCCCTGACCGAGACCGAGCTTCTCGTCGTGACCGTCGACGGCTCGATGGAATGGGGCGGCGCGAACCTCTACGGCGCCTTCATCTACAACTCCGTCGACGACGAAATGAGCGTCGATGCCGATCGCTACGGCTTCGTCCTTCAGGGCGGCGTCTTTGTCGATCCGACCATCGAAATCTTCGGTCGCTTCGAATACGGCGACGAAGACGCGACGGGCGTCGACGAGCTCATGCTCCTCACGTTCGGCGTCAACAAGTACTTCTCGAAGCACCAGGTCAAGTGGACCACCGACGTCGGCTACGCGATCGACGGTGTGACGAGCACGTTCGCCAGCGATTCCAAGGAATGGCGCACGTCGGGTGAGAACGACGATCAGATCGTCTTCCGCACCCAGCTCCAGCTGCTCTTCTGATTCCCCGGGACCTGGTCCCCGGAATCATGAGACCGACTGGATGCTCATTCGAGTCATCCGCCCGGACCGAGGGCGCATGACGCGCCCGACTTCAGTCTCGATCACCGGCCGCCCTCTCGAGGGCGGCCGGTTTGTCATTTTGCCGACCGTCCCCGCCACGCCCGAGCCGCGCGCGAAGTCACGCCGACGCCGCGCCCGATCCGCCGCCGACAGAACGACCCATCCCCGTCCGGTCCGCCGACTGGACGCCGACCCGCCCCTGCGACGATAATCTCCGCAATGACGTTCGCACTGCGCGGCGTCACCTCTCGTCCGACGATCGAACCCGCGAGGAGTGTTCCGTTGACGAAGCGCCGATCCCCCGACGCCCTTCTCATCCGCCTCCTCACACTGACGGCGATCGCCGCCGCGCCCGGAGTCGCCCGGGCGCAATCAGATGCGCGACCCGACGACGACACCCGCGCCATCCTCGAACGACTCGAGCGACTCGAACGCGAGAACCAGGAGATGCGCGGCCGCCTCGCCGAAATCGATGAGGACTGGCTGACGGAGACCCGCGCGGCCGAACTTCGCTCGCTCGTCCACGATCTCGTCGCGGACGCGGACCTCCGCGCCAGCGGTCTGCAGTCCGGTCTCCTCGCCGGCTGGGACAACGGCTTCTTCCTGACCAGTCCGGACAACCGCTTTCGCATGAACATCAACGGCCTCATGCAGATCCGGTATGTCTACAGCCGCACCAATCCGACCGATCGCAACCTCTCGGGCTTCGAGAACACGCGGACCAAGCTCACCTTCTCCGGTCACGTGTTCAGTCCCGATCTCACCTACATGATCCGCGGGAACTTCTCCCGTCGGGACGGCGGCATCGTGCTCGGCGACACGGACGGCGCGCTCGGCGACGATCGCGACTCCGGCGGCGAGTTCCGACTCCAGGACGCGTGGGTGCGCTTCGCCCTCGATGAAGAATGGGACCTTCGCATCGGCCAGTTCAAGCTGCCCTTCAACCGGGAAGAGCTGGTGCAGCCGCAGTACCAACTCGCGGTCGAGCGCTCACTCGTCAACTCGCCGCTCAACCTCGGGTTCTCCCAGGGGGCGGAGCTGACCTACCACAATCATCAGTGGCGATGGCAGTTCGCGGTCTCCGACGGCGGCAACGATCAGCTCGGCGGCGTCGGCAGCCTGCTCGGCACCACGCCGCAGAACACCCGCGCCCTCCGGGCCGACGTCGACTATGCGTTCACCACCCGCCTCGAGTTTCTCGCGGCGGGGGAGTGGGCGCAGTTCCGCGACCTCACCAGCCCCGTCGGCGATCCCTACGGCCTGCTCTTCGGTCTCGGCGTTCATGTTCAGAAGAGCGAACTCGACGGCGCGCCGTCGTTCTCCGCCAACGAATCGAGCTGGTGGGCGCTCAGCCCCGACGTGTCGATCGAGTGGGGCGGGGCCAACCTGTTCATGGCCGGCTTCTATCACAACGCCGACACCTTCAACCTCGGCACCTTCGAGTTCTGGGCCGGCATGATCCAGGGCGGCGTCTATGTCGACCCGAAGATCGAACTCTTCGCCCGCACGCAGTACGGCATCGTCGAGCAGCCCGGCGTCGACTTCCCCGACCTCTGGCTCGGGACGTTCGGCATGAACTACTACATGGACGGACACGACGCCAAGATCACCGCCGACCTCGGCGTCAGTTTCTCGTCCATCGCGTTCGTCTGGGACACCGATCTCGTCGGCTGGCGGACCGACGAACGACGCGATGAACCGCAGTTCCTCTTCCGCGTGCAATACCAGCTCATGTTCTGAGGTTGTCTGCGTGGCGGACCCGAGCGTCCCGCCCCGCCAAGATGCAGCAACCGCCCCCCTCATCATCCGCCGACGACCGCTCGACCGCACCCGATGCGCCCGCGGCGCTGCGGCCGGAGCAGTGGCTTGAATCGTACGGGGACCGCCTCTACCGGTACGCGCTGGCGCGACTCCACAGCCGGGAGGCGGCCGAGGACGCGGTGCAGGACGCCCTCCTCGCGGCCGTCAACGCCCGGGACGCCTTCGACGGGCGCTCCACCGAATCCACCTGGCTCTTCGGCATTCTTCGCCACAAGATCTATGACATCCTCCGCCGACGCGCCCGCGAGTCGGACTGGCGACAGGACGTGCAGGCCCAGGCGGATCCCGCCGCCGCCGCGTGCGTGCATACCGAACCCTGGCCCGCCTCCCGCATGAGCGGGACGGAGCGCGAGGAATTCGGGCGAGTGCTGCAGACGGCGATCGATCGTCTGCCCGATGGCATGCGGGAGGCCTTCTTTCTTTCTGAAATCGACGGGATTCCCTCGTCAGAAGTGTGTGCTATCCTCGACATATCGTCAGCCAACCTCTGGACCCTGCGGTATCGGGCCCGGCAGCGGCTGCGACGCGATCTCGATGAACGCTGGTTCCGTCCCGCCTCGGAACCCGCCCGCGGCCCGGATGACGCCGCCCGGACCCCCTGATGCTGCGAATCCTGAAGTCAATCTGGTACGTCATGACGCTGAACTGCGGTGAGGCGGAACGTCTTCGCGCGTCCGGTCCGATCGAGGAGATGGCGTGGCCGGAGCGGGTGGGCGAACGTATCCATCGCTCCCTCTGCGCGGCGTGCCGACGCACGCGGGAGCAACTGGAGGCGGTGGGCGGACTCGTCGAGCAGCACCAGGAAGAACTCGCCGCCGGCGGCGACGCCGCGCTCCCCGTCGAGACCCGACGCACGCTCGGCGAGCGGCTCGCGGCGGAACTCGAGAAAAAATCGGACTGAGCCTGTCAGGCCGACACGCTTCAATCGACTCATCTCCAGCCCGGGGCCCCGTGAGAGACGCCCGGCGTTGATGAGAAGATTGGAGATCCCCCATGCGACGCATTGTCCTGATCGCCGGCGCTGGTGCGCTGGCGCTGTCCGCCTCCGCGGCGGCTGACCTCGTCACGGTCACCATCGAGAACAACCAGAACGCCGGCGGCTTCGCCTTCACGCCGTTCTGGCTCGGGTTCCACGACGGGACCTTCGACACCTTCAACCAGGGCGCCGCCGCGATGCCCGGCATCACCGCCATCGCCGAACTCGGCGACACATCGTTGATGAGCAACAACTTCATGAACATGCAGCCCGACGGCGTGCAGGCGACCTTCGCCCAGCCGGACGCGGCGCCGGTGTTCAGCCCCGGCGAATCGGCGATGATCTCGTTCGATCTCGATTCGACCAACAACCGCTTCTTCCACTACGCGTCCATGGTCGTCCCGACCAACGATTTGTTCGTCGGCAACGACGACGCGATCGAGTTGTTCGACGCCAACGGCAACTTCAACGGCCCGATCACGATCAACATCTTCGGGGCCAGCGTCTGGGACAACGGCTCCGAGGTGAACGACTGGATGAACGGCGCGGCCTTCATCCAGGGCGTCGACGCCGCGGGCGGCGCGGATGAAAACGGCGTGGTGTCGAACTTCTTCGGCGATCCCGGAGCCGGCGACTACATCTCGTCGATCATCGGCGTCACCACCGCCGACGGCGGCATGATCAGCGAAGGCTTCACCGAGGCCACCCTGCTGGGCACGATCACGATCGTTCCCGCCCCCGGCGTCCTTGCGATGCTCGGCGTCGCCGGCCTCGCGGGTCCCCGTCGTCGAAGGACCGCCTGACCCGATCGATCGGACTCTCTCTGAACTCGAAAGCGCCCGGTCCGACGTCGCACCCCGCGCGTCGGATCGGGCGATCTTCGTGATGGAGCCGGACGTCGTTCAGATCCGATCGTCGATGATCTCAACCGTGCTGTCCGGGTACGTCAGCAGTTCAAACACCAGCGCGATGTCGTCCGGCAGCAGTCGCACGCAGCCCATCGACATCTGTCGCCCGATCGACTCCGGTTCGATCGTGCCGTGAATGCCGTAGCCGGGCAGGCCCTCGGTGTGCGGGTCGACGCCCTCCAGCCCGATCCAGAACTCGCCGATCGGATTCTCCGGGTCGTCGCGCCCGAACTGCTCGCCCGTCCGCGGATTCGTCCACGCCGGGTTCTCGACCTTCGAGCCCCGAAGCAGACGGAAGCGACCGGCCGGCGTCGAGTCGTACTCGCCGAGACCGACGGGCAGACTCGTGACGAAGACACGCTCCGCCCCGTCGCCCATGTAGAGATCCATGCGGTAGTCGCGTTTGGAGATCACCGCGTGGAACGGGCCCCGCACGAGCTTGAGCCCCTGCCCCTCCCGCAGTCGCGTGGCCCTCGTGCGATTGATCCGCTCGATGAAGCGATAGTTCACCTTCACGCCCTCGCGTTTCAGCATCGGGCCGAGGAACTCCTTCTTCATGGTGTACGTGTACGCGTGCGGATCGCCGGGAATGACCGTCGGACTGAAGACGAGCAGATCGTTGATCGACATCAGCGCCGCCCGGGCCTGCTCGGCGTCCGCCCGCGACAGGCCGCCGTTCATGTAGGCGTCCGACAACACCCGCCGCGCCTCGACCAGACGGTTCTCGCGTTGGAGGTCGAGCCCGATCGTCAGCCGCTCGAGACCGCGTTGACTGGAGGTGCGGTCGGGACCGCCGGGGATCGACGGCGGGGCCTCGCGGACGGGCGATTCGAACGTGCGCTCCGGCGTCGATGCGAGAGCCCGGTCCTCATCCGGCGTCGGCGTCGCCGCACGATCGGCATCGTCGTCGGTGGCGGTCGCCAGATCCGGGGTCACGATCTCCACCGGCGCGGCCGGCGGAATCTCCCGGTTGGCCGATGACGGCGTCACCGGAAGGCCGCCCGTCGGTCCCGCCGCGCCCGGTTGAACGCCCGACGTCCCGCGGTCGGCGGCGATCGCGGCGGTGGTTCGGGCCGGGTCCGTCGTCCCGGCGGCGTCGTTGCGTCCCCAGAGCCGCCAGGCGCCGTATCCGCCCACGACGACCAGGAGCCCGAGCAGGATCATCGGGCCGAGGCGATGCCGACGTCGGCTGTACATGTACGAGCTGCGCGCATTCGGGCGGGCGGACTGACTGGGCAACGTCATGGCGATTCCTCAGGCGGCGTCAGGAAGCGACCGGGCGCGGTTTCGCTGCGGCGCTCTCTGCACCATCGGCCGACCGCGGCGGCCCCGGCCAGAAACGACGGCGCTGTGGAATCGTAGGCGTGGGAGGGCGCAACGTCCCCGGGGATCAGGGGTTCACCCGTCGGAGCAGCCGCGCACCCGCGTTTCGTCCGTGGTCCGGCTGAGGCGTCGGTCCGTGACGAGCAGATCGACGGGTCGGTCCCACGGACCGTGGGGCGCCTCGTCGACAATCTGTTCATCGAAGGCGATGGCCACGAAGGTCGACCGGCGGGGCAGGGTGGGCACGAAACGGTCGTAGTACCCGCCGCCCCGGCCGATGCGATGATGCAGCAGGTCGAAGGCGACCCCGGGGGCGACCACGAGATCGATGGCCATGGGGGCGATGCGTCGTCCGCCCGCGGGCCGCCGCAGACCGTGCTCATCGAGTTCCAGGTCCTCGTCGTCGATGGACGTGATCTCGACGGCGTGCATGGTCCGTCGGGCCCAGTTGACCTGCGGAACGCAGACGGTCTTGCCCGTCTGGAACCCACGCAGCGCCAGCGACGTCACGTCAAGCTCATCCGGCAGCGGCAGGTACAGCATGATCGTCGCGGCGTGCCGGAAGACATCGGTCGCCATGAGTCGTCGGCAGGCGTCGAGCGACTTCTGCTGACGGGCGGCCGGGGGCAGGGCGCGGAGACGCTCGCGCACCGTGTCACGGACCGCGCGTTTGCGGGCGTCAAGCTCGGGATCGGCGGCGAACGGGGGCAGGGGCTGATCGCGGGGCGTGTGGGGCATGAGACGTCCTTCTCGAGGCGCTGGCCGGGGCGTGTTCCCTCACCCGGCCCGTCGGAGATGATCCTCTCGGTTCCGCCCGCCGGCGTCAGGGCGCCGGTCGTCTGATCCCCCCGATGCACGCGGCCTCGTCGCTGATTCAGATCGAAGACCGCTATCTCTTCTTTCGTACTTCGTCCCGACCCAGTCGCGGTTCTTTTGCGGATTTTTCTAAATCCCGGTCCGGTCATTGGTTATGGGTAGGCGTCGCGAGCCGGGCGATTTCGGAGGTTTCTGTCGCACCCCATTGCGGGAAACGCCGATCCTCACTGGATCGGGCAACGTACCATTGCCATTCTGCGGGATGGAGGAACCTCGGATATGTGTGGAATCGTCGCCTATATCGGTCATCGGAACGCCCAGCCCATCCTTCTGGAGGGACTGAAGCGGCTCGAGTACCGCGGTTATGACTCGGCGGGGCTTGCGATCCTCAACGGCGAGGTGAACCTCGCCCGGACCGTCGGACGCGTGCGGGTGCTCGAAGAGCGGCTCGCCGAACTGGGCGACTTCGACGGCTCGGTCGGCATCGCCCACACCCGGTGGGCCACCCACGGCGCCGTCACCGAGCAGAACGCTCACCCGCACTGCGACGATCCGACCCACGGCCACGGCATCGCTATCATCCACAACGGCATCATCGAGAACTACGCGACGATCCGCACCTGGCTCGAGGAGAAGGGCCACAGCTTCACCTCCGAGACCGACACGGAAGTGCTCGCCCACCTGATCGGCGAGTTGTACGACGGCGACCTCGAACGGGCCGTCCAGTCCGCCCTCCGCGAAGTGACGGGCGCCTACGCGATCGCCGTGATCTGCCGCGAGGAGCCCGGCGTCCTCGTCGTCGCCCGCAAGGGGTCGCCGCTGCTCGTGGGCGTCGGGAGCGATGAGTACATCGTCGCGTCCGACTCCGCCGCGATCGTCGCGCATACGAACCAGGCGTTTCATCTCGAGGATTACACCGTCGCGCGGCTGACCCGGGATTCCTTCCGCACCGCCACCATCGATAACGTTCCCATCACGCCGAAGATCCGCGAGCTGGAGTTCGATCTCGATCAGATCGAACTGGGCTCGTACGAGCACTACATGCTCAAGGAGATCTTCGAGCAGCCCGCCGCGATGCGCCGGTGCCTCAAGGGCCGCATCGACATCCGGGACGCCCACGTGGTGCTGGGCGGCATTGCGGATTTCGCCCGCGAACTCGTGCGCGCCCAAAGGATCGTGTTCGTCGGTCAGGGCACGGCCCTCCACGCCGCGATGGTCGGCGAGTACGTGATGGAGGATCTCGCCAAGATCCCGACCGAGATCGAGTTCGCCTCGGAGTTCCGCTACCGCAACCCGATCGTGGAGCCGGGCACGGTGGTCATCGCGATCAGCCAGTCGGGCGAGACGGCGGATACGCTCGCCGCGATTCAGGAGGCGAAGCAGCGGGGGGCCCTGACGCTCGGCGTGGTGAATGTGGTCGGTTCATCAATCGCGCGGGAGACGGACGCCGGCGTCTACCTCCGCGTCGGTCCCGAGATCGGCGTCGCGTCGACGAAGGCGTTCATCGGTCAACTGACAGTGACGACGATGCTCGCCACGTTCATCGGACGACGACGGTATCTCTCGACGGAGTACGTCTCCAACCTCCTCGGCGAACTGGATGCGCTGCCGGATCAGATCGAACGCGTGTGCGGCCTGAGCGATCAGATCCGCGACGCCACCGCCAAGTACGTCGAGCGCGAGAACTGGCTTTTCCTCGGGCGCGGCCACAACTTCCCGGTCGCCATGGAAGGCGCCCTGAAACTCAAGGAAATCAGCTACATCCACGCCGAAGGCATGCCCGCGGCGGAGATGAAGCACGGACCGATCGCACTCATCGACGACGGCATGCCCGTGGTCTTCCTCGCCACCAAGAACAGCCAGTACGAAAAGGTGCTGTCGAACATCGAAGAGGTGCGGTCGCGGGGCGGACATATCATCGCCGTCGCCACCGAAGGCGATGAAGACATCAAACGCCTCGCCGAAGACGTCTTCTTCGTGCCCGACGTCCCCGAACCGCTCCAGCCGCTGCTGACCGTCGTGCCGCTGCAACTGCTGGCGTATCACGCCGCCGTGCTACGCGGCAAGGACGTCGACAAACCCCGCAACCTCGCGAAGAGCGTCACCGTCGAGTAGACGCCGCCGCTGACCAGCATC
Organism: Phycisphaerales bacterium; assembly: GCA_965227335.1. GTDB lineage: Bacteria > Planctomycetota > Phycisphaerae > Phycisphaerales > SM1A02 > CBDDFV01. The sequence continues at coordinate 151,257 of CBDDFV010000002.1, read as the reverse complement.
GTGGGCGCGCGGCACCTCGTCGCACCGCTCGCCCCGCCCGCCGACGAAGCGGTTCGAGAAACCCGACGTCGCCCGCGTTTTCCCTTGCGATCCCACCCACGTCGATTAGCCTGAAGTCTCCCGATGCGCGGCGTCCTGACGCCGTCCCCCCACGCAGAGGAGCTTCTTCGTGTCACATGCGCTCATCGCGGCGATCGCCGCCGGCGGTCTGACTTTGACCAGTCTCGCCGGTCCCGCCGGTCCCCAGGGACCGACCAACCTCACGCTCATCGAACAGACCCGCGGCGTGGTCGAGGACTTTATCGGCGACAACGATCTCTGCCTCGAGCAGTTCGAAGAGATGTACGCCGATCTCGCCGAAGGCTTCGCCCCGTTCATGGTCGGACAGACCTACCGCTCGTCCATTCTCGAACCGGATGCGAATCTCATCGACATGGCCGCCGCGCCCGGCGCCAAGGTCCGGGAAGGCGAGGATCGAAAGGGCGAGGCGATTCAATGCGTCTACCGCGAAGCGTTCATCTTCGCCCTCGAGTTCGAGCTTCACGAAGCCCACGCCTTCCTCGCGACCGGCGAAGCCCCGGGCAACGTCAATGCGTGCTGCCTTGAAGGCGACGTCGACTTCTGCCTCGTGCAGGATCCCGGCATGTTCACCGAGGAGCGGTGGGGGGTGCTTCCGCCCGGCGTCTACACGCTGACCTCCGTCGGCGCGGCGTTCGATCCCGGTCCGCACACCTCGGCCAAGGCGTTTGAGTTCCGACTCGCCGCGCTGGATCACCCGCTTGACGGCGACGGCTCGGGCGCGATCGACGCCGCGGACCTCGCCGGTCTTCTCGCGGCGTGGGGATCCTGTGAGAAGCCCTTGACGTGCGACTTCGACGCGAACGAAGATGGGTTCGTCGACGCGGCGGACCTCGCGGCGATGCTGGCGCTCTGGGGCGAACTCACGTGGGAGCCGGGCCAGCCGCTGGGGTGAGTCGAACCTACTCCTCCAGCACCCGCTTGCGCCGCAGCACATGGTGATAGTGCTGCGCGAATCGGTGCGCTTCGTCCCGGATCGCCTGGCACAACTTCAACCCCGGGTTCTCCCGCCCCAGTCGAATCGGCTCCGCCCGCTCCTGCACGTAGATCAGCTCCTCCTTCTTCGCAAGGCTGATCACCATCGGCGGCTGAACCGCGACGTCCTCGAACGCTTCCAGCGCGGCGTGCAACTGCCCGAGCCCGCCGTCGATCAGGATCACATCCGGGTACAGTTCGTTCCCGCGGCCCGCCTCCCGATACCGACGTGACACGACCTCACGGATCGACATGTAATCGTCATTGTCGGCGCTCTGGATCTTGTAGCGGCGATAGCCGTCCTTGAACGGCCGCCCGTCAATGAAACACACCATCGACCCCACCGTCTCGCCGCCCTGCAGGTGCGCGATGTCGATCGCCTCCATGCCGCGAATCGGGTCGTCCAGGCCGAGCGTCCGCTGCAGCGACCGCACGGCGGCGGCGGGATCGGTGGCGAACACCGTCACCTCCGGCTGCCAGCCGTCGCCGACGTCGCCCCGTTCGGCCAGCTTCTCGATCGCCCGAATCTGGTCGCGCAACGCCGCGGCCTCTTCGAACCGCGTGGCCTTCGACGCCGCCTCCATCTCCTTTGTCAGGTCCCGCAGCACCGCGGACCGCTTCGACGTCAGAAACCGCGCGAAGCGCTGGATGTCGCGCCGGTACGCCTCCTTGCTGATGCGATCGGCGCACGGCGCGGTGCACTGGTTGATCGCGTGCAGCAGGCACGGTCGGAAATACTGGTTCTTCGGGTTCCCTTCCTCGATGTCCAGCGTGCACGTGCGGTACTTGAACACCCGCTGCAAGAGCTGCACCGATTCGCGCAACGCCGCGACGGACGTGAACGGGCCGAGCATCTTCGCGCCCTTGAACTCCGGATCGGACGGGTTCCGCGTGATGAAGACGCCGGGAAAGTCGTCGCGCATCGTGATCGCGAGATAGGGGAACGTCTTGTCGTCCGTTAAGCGCGTGTTGAAGCGCGGGCGGATGTCCTTGATGAGCCGCGACTCCATGAGCAGCGCCTCCCATTCGCCCTCGCACGGAATGGTGTCGAAGGTCTCGACGACCTCGAGCATCTGCTGTTTCTTGTGCCCGAGATCGGCTGACGGCACGAAGTAGGAGCTGACCCGGTCGCGAAGGGCGCCCGCCTTGCCGACGTAGATCACGGTCTCGTCGGCGTCCTTCATGAGATAGACGCCGGGATCGCGCGGCAGGGCGCGGGCCGCCTTGAGCAGCCGCGCCAGCCGATCAGAACGGCCCCCGGCGGGGTCGGGTCCGGCCTCGGTGGACATGGCCCAATGGTAGGGGCCCGCCGGCGGGGCGTTCCGTCCCCGTCGCCCGACGCGATCGTGGTCCGCCATATTGGCAGCAGACGGTCGTCCCGTCGCCCGATTTGGCCCGCTCACCCCCGCTCACGACCCCGTCAGGCCCGATTACGCTGGCGCCCGCCTTGCATCTTCTGGAAGCGGACGACCGTCCGGGACCGTCCCGCAGACGATTGAACCTCACTGATTCTCGCGGCGTCCGGCCGCGATCGACGCACTCGCAGGAAAGGGCTGGAGACCATGTCCAAGATCATCGGCATCGACCTCGGCACGACCAACTCCGTGGTCGCCGTCATGGAAGGCGGCGACCCCAAGGTCCTCATCAACGCGTCCGGCAACCGCACCACGCCGTCCGTCGTCGCGTTCACCGACAAGGGCGAACGCCTCGTCGGCCAGCCGGCCCGCCACCAGCAGGTCACCAACCCCAAGAACACCATCTTCTCCATCAAGCGCTTCATGGGCCGCCGTCACAACGAAGTGACCGGCGAAGAGAAGATGGTCCCGTACGAAGTGACCGGCGGCGCCGACGAACTCGTCAAGGTGAAGGTCCGCGACAAGGACTACAGCCCGCCGGAAATCTCCGCGATGATCCTCCAGGAACTCAAGAAGACCGCGGAGGACTATCTCGGCGAAACCGTCGACCGCGCCGTGATCACCGTGCCGGCGTACTTCAACGACGCCCAGCGTCAGGCGACGAAGGACGCGGGCGAGATCGCCGGCCTCAAGGTCGAGCGGATCATCAACGAACCCACCGCCGCCGCGCTCGCGTACGGCCTCGAGAAGAAATCCTCCGCCCGCATCGCGGTCTTCGACCTCGGGGGCGGCACCTTTGACATCTCGATCCTCGACATCGCCGACGGCGTGTTCGAGGTGCTCAGCTCGAACGGCGACGGCCACCTCGGCGGCGATGACTTCGACCAGAAGCTGATCGATTACATCGCCGACGAGTTCAAGAAGGCCGAAGGCATCGACATCCGCAGCGACCCGATGGCCCTCCAGCGTCTGAAGGAAGCCGCGGAAAAGGCCAAGTGCGAACTCTCCCAGCAGATGGAGACGAACGTCAACCTGCCGTTCATCACCGCCGACCAGAACGGCCCGAAGCACCTGCAGGTGACCGTCACCCGCGCGACCTTCGAGTCGATCTGCTCCGATCTCTTCGACCGCCTGCGCGGCCCGTGCGAGACCGCCCTCAAGGACGCCAAGCTCAACCCCGCGGAGATCGCCGACGTCGTCATGGTCGGCGGCTCGACCCGCATCCCCAAGGTCCAGCAGATCGCCAAGGAGATCTTCAAGACCGAAGAACTCGACAAGTCCATCAACCCGGATGAAGTCGTCGCCATCGGCGCGGCGATCCAGGGGGGCGTCCTCCAGGGCGACGTGAAAGACGTGCTTCTGCTCGACGTCACCCCGCTCTCCCTCGGCGTCGAAACCCTCGGCGGCGTCATGACCCCGCTCATCGAGAAGAACACCACCATCCCCACCTCGCGGAAGGAAACCTTCTCGACCGCCGCGGACAGTCAGACGTCCGTCACGATTCACGTCCTCCAGGGCGAGCGCGAATTCGCGAACGATAACCGCTCGCTCGGCCGGTTCGACCTCACGGATATCCCGCCGGCGCCGCGCGGCATGCCGCAGATCGAAGTCGAATTCGCCATCGACGCCAACGGCATTCTCTCCGTCTCCGCCACCGACAAGGCGACCGGCAAGAGCCAGAACATCCAGATCACCGGCTCGTCCGGACTCTCGGATGAGGAAATCGAGCGCATGAAGCGGGAGGCGGAAGAAAACGCCGCCGCCGACAAGGCGAAGCGCGAACTCGTCGACGCCAAGAACCAGGCGGAGGTCGTCGTCCACTCGACCCGCAAGTCGCTCGAGGAGCACGGAGACAAGATCTCCTCCGAAGCTCGCGGCAACATCGAGTCGGCGCTCTCGAATCTCGAGGACAAGCTCAAGACCGACGACAAGGACGCCATCACCGCCGCCCTCGAGAACCTCAACCAGGCCTCGATCGAACTCGGCAAGGCCGTTTACGAAGCCACCGCCGCCGGCGCCGGAACGCCCGGAGCGGACGGCGGCGCGACCGGCGACGGCGACGCTGCGAGCGATGACGACGTCATCGACGCCGAGTACGAGGTCAAGAACGACAAGGAGTGATCCTTCCGATCACCTGAGCGACGCGGGACGAATCCACCGCCCCGCGACGTGAATGTCACGACACGCCGATCCCCGACGGATCGGCGTGTCGCCTTTTGCCACGCGTACAATCTCCGCGTGCCCACGTCGTCCTCCGATCGTCGCCGGCTGCTCGTCATCGTCATCGCGGCGGCGACGGTCGGGCTGCACGCGTGGATGGCGGGGGACCTCGTCGTCAGCCGCGCCGCCGACGCGGGGCCCGGCAACCTCGACGCGCTGGTCCGCTGGTGGCGATTCCCCTTCCTGCTCAACGTCGGCGCCCTGACCGCCCTCTGGCTCGTCGTCCGCCGACCGGCCGACCACCGGGATTCGGCGTTCCTGACGTCGAGCGCGATCGTCATCGCCGTGGCGCTGGTCGCCCGCGTCGCCGTCGTCCTGACGCACCCGCCCACGCTCTCCGACGACATCCACCGCTATGTCCTCGACGGCCGGAATGTGGCCCACGGCGTCAATCCCTACCACGTCCGCCCGGAGGATCGCGTGCACGCCCCCGAACGCTGGCCCGGGGAAAACGACGTCGCCGCGCACGTCAACAACCCCGAACTTCACACGATCTACCTCCCGACCAGCCAGTTCGCCTTCGGCGCGGCGGGCGTGATCGTCGGCGACCAATCGGACCCGAGACGCGCCCTCGACGCCTTTCGCTTCGTCTTCATCGGCTTCGAACTCGTCGCGATCGGTCTGCTCTGCGTCGCCGTCCGCCGAAGTCGCGGCTCGCCGTGGCTCGTCGCCCTCTACGCCTGGCATCCGCTCGCCGTCATCGAGATCGCCGGCTCGGGCCATCAGGACGCGGTCGGACTCCCGTTCCTCGTGGGGGCGCTCCTGCTCGCCGAAGTCGCGCCGCGCCACGTCGGACGCTTCACCGTCCCCCTCGCGTGCGCCGCGATGTGCAAGCCCTTCGTGATTCCACTCGTCGCCCTGATGCTCCGCGGCCGATGGTGGTGTCGGTGGGTCTGGTCCGGCGCGATCGGGGCGCTGACCTGCATCGCCCTCGCCGCGCCGTTCTGGTGGTTCGACGGCGGCGTCGCCCTCGCCAATCTCGCGGCGACCGCCTCCCGCTTCACGCTCAAGTGGGCGCACTTCGGACCGATCTACGAACCCCTCCTCTGGATCATCGAACGCCTCACGCCGACATGGTCCAACGATCCCCAGGAGCAACTCGCCCGCGGCGTGTGCCTGGCCCTCTTCGTCGGGATCGCCGCGATCATCTTCCGACGCGCCCGCGACATGTGGACGGGCGGACAGGCCATGCTCCTCGCCATGGTCCTCCTCTCCGCGACGGCGCACCCCTGGTACCTGCTGTGGGCGCTCGTGCTGTTCCCGCGGGCCCGCTCGTTCGCGGTGTGGACCGCCGCCTTCACCATCCCCTGGGGCTACGCCGTCCTCGGCGATCCGGTTGACTGGACGATCTCCCCGTGGATCATGGTCGGCGCGTGGACGCCGGTCGCGATCGCGCTCCTGATCGACCTGCGCCGCTGCTTCACCCAACCGCCCGTGAGGATCGAACGTGACGACCGTTGCCCGACTCATTGACGCCATGGAATCCATCGCGCCGCCCCGACTCGCGGGCGAATGGGACAACACCGGACTGCTCCTCGGCGATCGACACGCCGACGCCGGTCTGATCCTCCTCACCATCGACCTCACCGAAGCCGTCGTGAACGAGGCGATCGAGCGCGGCGTCGACGCGGTGGTGGCGTACCACCCGCCCCTCTTCCGACCGATTCAGTCCCTCACCGCGGACCATCCCGACCGACGCGTGCTGCTGCTCGCCGCGCGTCACGGGATTGCGATCTACTCCCCGCACTCCGCCCTCGACGCCGTGCCCGGGGGGATGAACGACTGGCTGCTCGACGGCCTGCCCGCCGGCGACCGCCGCGCGATCACCCCCGCCCCCGCCCACCGGCCCTCCGAATCGCACAAGCTCGTCACCTTCTGTCCCGCCGACGCGTGCGATCGCATCCGCGACGGCCTCGCGTCCGTCGGGGCCGGCCGGATCGGCGCCTACCGACAGTGCTCGTTCATGATTGACGGGACCGGCACCTTCCGCGGCGGCGACGACACGGACCCGGCCGTCGGCGAGCGGGGCCGGCTCGAACGTGTCGACGAGGTGCGTCTCGAGATGGTCTGCCCGGCCGGCTCGCTTCCCCTCGCGGTCGCGACGCTGCGCGAGGTGCATCCGTACGAAGAGCCCCCGATCGAGATCTACGCTCTCACGGCCCGACCTGAACGCACCACCGGCGAGGGCCGTCGGCTCACCCTCGACCGCCCGGCCCCGCTCAGCGAGATCATCGTCGCGGTGAAGAAGCGGCTCGGCGTGAAGGGCGTGAAGGTCGCGCCGGCGAGCGGCGGGTCGCGCAAGGTGAAGATGATCGGCGTGTGCGTCGGGTCGGGCGGGTCGCTCCTCCAGCCGGCGATCGCGCAGGGGTGCGACCTGTTCATCACGGGGGAGATGTCGCACCACGAGGTCCTCGGCGCGCTCGCCCGCGACTGCGCGGTGATCCTCCCCGGTCACACGAACACGGAGCGGGGCTATCTCAAGGTGCTGCAGAAGCGATTGAGTTCAACGCTCCCCGACGCGACGATCGCGGTCGCCCGACGCGACAAATACCCCCTCGCCTGGAAGTAGAACGAAGCGTCCCGGATCGCGTCGGGCGCCAGATCCGATGGCTGACGCCCAACGCCCGGGGCCTCGTCCCTAGGGGCAGGGTTCGAAGCAGTCGGTCGCGAGGTGGTACTCGTTGACCGTGTCGCACGGGAAGCCGTCGAAGACGCCGCCCGCGAGGGAGCCGGGGGCGACGAAGACCCAGTAGGTCGCCGGGGCCGCGACGCAGACGGAGAACGTGCCGAGCGTGTCCATGCTTGCTTCGGTCGAGGCCTCCACCGGGAGGATCGCGCAGTTTGCTCCGATCAGGAAGCACACCGTCGGCAGGGCGGAGCACAGTTCGACCGAGACGACCGCCTTCCCGTCCCCATCGAGATCATCCACCGTGATCTCGTACCAGTCCGTGTCCCGTACGCCGGCGTTCGCCCAGGCGGTCCCGCAGACCTGCCCCGGACAGGCGAGCGTGTGGAACGCGGGCGGGGTCGAGTTGCAGCCGCCGTTGGCGTCGCGCCCGCACGCCTCGGGTTCGTTCGGACTGCCGAACGGACAGATGCCCCAGAGATCCGAGGGGTTGCCGATGCCGTCCAGGTCGCAGTCCAGCTGGTTCGGGTTCGCCACGCCGGGCGCGTTGTCCGCGTCGTCGGGATGACCGTCCCCGTCGAAATCGCCGGGCAACGCGGGAGCGGGCAGATCCAGGCAGTCCGGCACGCAGGCGGTGTCGATGATCACCTGGTCGATGTCCACATGATCGAACAACGCCGTCACATCCACCGTCACCGCCGGCGGACACCCGTTCAGGAAACAGAACGTGGTCGTTCGGTGCGTCCACGTGGGATGACCCGGCACGGGCAGATCCTGTGAACTCAGCGGCAGCGCCGCGGCGCCCGACGCGCTGTCCGTCGCCGATACCGCAATGTCGCTTCCCCCGTGCGAATGAAAGACCACCTGCACCCAGATGGTCTTGAACATCGTCGGATCATCAACGTTCGGCACGTGGAACCGCAGGCTGTCCCCCGCGTTCACGACGCACATCACGCCCTGAAGCCCGGCGAACTGCTGAAGATACATCGTCGGTCCCGAACGTCTCGCCCGCGGAACGCCGTGCGGGTTCTGCCACGTGCACTCCGCGTCCGGACGCCCGAGCCGTCCCGTACTGAACTCCCATCCCTGGAACGTCGTCCCCGGCTGACCCCGGAACGCCGGCGGCAGCAGGTCGTGACCCGACGCCGGTTCCGCGAACACACCCAGCGCGGCGGCGCTCGACGCCGCCAGCGTACACATCAATCGCGTCATGCCGGTCATGGCCGGCTCCTTTCGCATGAATGGTCGCCCTCAGTCGCCTTATCCATCCATGCGAGAAAATCGCGGCGGGGGGCCACCCGCGGTCTGATCACCCCCGCCGGACGCCTAGCCCCCGTCGCCCGCCCCCTGCTTGTCCTTGTCGAGCTTCTCGAACAGTTCGCCGAGCCCCTTCTGAATGCCCTTCTGGGCCGCGTTGTCGAGGATCCGCTTCACCGCGTCGTCCGCGAGCTTCACCTGCGGCTTGTCGATGGACCCCACGAACAGCAGCGGGATCATCGGGTCGCCGGTGTACTCCAGCGCCTTGATCTCGCGCGGGACGATCGTGGCCGCGAGCTGGCTCAGCGGCGCTTCGGTTCGCAGATTCAGCGTCCGCTTCACCAGATCCACCTCGCCCTGGAACGCCATCTCCAGGTCCGCCGTGGTCAGCGTGAACCGGTCGTACGTCAGCTTTCCGTTACGGATCTTCACCACAATCGGCTGGAACGTCGCGGGGATGGTCTTCTGCGAGGCGTCCACCTTGGCCAGGGCCAGCGCCGCCAGGAGGAGCGACCCCCGGTCAAGCTGAACCTTGCCCAGCTCCACCGTGAAGTCCGACCGCAGTCCCGCGAGGTTCCCGTCCGTGGGCATGAGCAGCAGCGGCATCGTCACCTTCAGCGGCGAGTCGCTGCGAATGTCCCGCAGCACCGGGTGAATGCTCGACAGCAACTGCTCCCGCAACGCGGCCGTCACGTTGAGCGTCGCGACGAGCGGTTCGCTGTCGTCCGGCTTCACGAACCAGGACGCGCCCGTGTGGTAGACGTCCACCTTCGCGGTGCTGTTCGGCGCGGTGAAGGTCATCTCGACCTCCCCCGTCTTCGGACCCAGTCCCTGGAACCGGCCGTCGAGGTTCATCTCCGCCCCGATCGCCGCCTCGATCGATCCGGCCAGCGTCGTGAAGGCGCCGAGCACCGCGGTCGGAGCCTTCGTCGCCTTCACCGTCCCGTCCATCACCGCCCGACCGGACTCGATCGCCCCCTCGTCATTGAGGAAACGACGGACCAGCGCCTCCGCGGTCACGCCGCCCGCCGGACGACCCGGCGAACCGGCGTCCACGTTGAACGCGACGTTGATCCCCCGGCTCAGATCCGTCGTCTTCGCCGTCGCCTTCAGCTTCGAGAACGTCGAGGACATCCCCGCCCCGTTCGCCACCGCAATGTCGCTCGACGTCAACGCCAGGTCGATGTTCACCGACGCCGGATCGACCGTCGCGGTCTCGCCCGTGAACAACGCCAGCGGGGCGCGGAACGCCCGCACGGTCGGCGCGATCGTCACGTCCTTCGTCACGGTCAGCACCGTGGCCGGATCCGCCGCGGGGTCGGCCGGCTTCAGGAACGCCGTCGCCGCGTCCTTCGTCACCGTGAACGACGGAATGTCCGCGGTGGCGTTGATGAACGTGTCGTCGATGTCCGCCCGCACCGTGCCGGAAAGACGCGGGAACGCCAGCGTCGAGGTGATCGACGTCACCGCGCCGGACGCCGTCGCCGACGCCTCCACCCGGCCTCGATCCCCGAGCACGCCCGTCAAAGGCTGGCCCGTCAACGCCTCCAGCCGCGCGACGTCGATCTCGCTGAGCGTGACCGATCCCGTCGGCGCCGCGCCCTCCCCGGGGGGAACATTCACGTCGTACGCCAGAGCGGCGACGCTCGCGTTGGCGGTCGGATCACGCAACGCCGCGCTCCCCTTCGCCGCGATTCCCGTCGCCCCGTCCAGCCCCACCGAGACATCGCCCTTCAACGCCGCGAGCTGCACCGGGCCCGTCATGCCGGGCGGCTGCGTCAGGGTCACGCCGCCCTGCGTGATGGCGACGACCACCGGCGACTTCAACCCGCCGGCATCGTTCATGGCGAGCGTCGTCTGCGCCCGCACCGCGTCGACCACCGCCTCGCCCTCCAGACCCGGCGCCATCACGCGGGCCGAGGTCGCCTCGATCTCCAGCGGAATTCCCGCGTCGCCGAGCACCAGTTCATTCGTTCGAAGATCAATCACCGGACGCGGATCGCCCGCCATGCTCACCCGGACCACCGCGTCGTCGGCGATCCGCACCGGCGCCTCCGCGTCCGCCTGCAACGCGACCACCAGGTCCGGCGTCGCCGTCGCCGTCACATCCACCCGGTGCGCGGCGAACACGCCGTCCGTCCGCACCCCCATCAGATCCACATTCAACGTCTCCCCCGCATCCACCCGGACCGTCGCCGCGAGATCGGACTCGTTCAACGCCGACGTCTCCACCGTCAGCGTCGCGGGCGCGGCCAACGCGTTCCCCAGCAACTCCGCCTGCGCCGGCGCCAGCTTCGCCAGCAACGCCGGCGTGATGTTCGTCACCGTCAACGTCCCCGCCGCCCGGGCCCGCGCCGCGACCGGAACCTCGGGATCGCCGCCGATCACCCCGTCGATGACCTCGTCAAACGTGATCGCGGCGCCGTCCACCGAGGACGACCCCCGCGCCTGAATCATCCGGCCCAACGCCGGCGACATGACCTCCACCCGCGTCGGTCCGACCGCCAGCACCACCAGCGCGGCGTCGTCCTCCGCCGGCAGCGTCACCTGCGACGTCCCGTCGAGATTCACCACGCCCGAAAACGCGATCTCGTCCACCGGGCGTGCGCCCGACGCGTCCGGGGCGGGAATCGTGAACTGACCCTCGGTCAACGCGAACGCCCGCGGCGCATCAAGGCCGACGCCCGCGAGTTCCTGCACGAGTTCCGGATGAAGACGACCCGACACCGCCAGCCGATCGCCCGACATCCGCTGCGTCGCGGGGTCCACCGCCGCCGCGAGGTCGACGTCAAGATGCGCGCCGTTCACCACCGCCGTCACGCGGGGCGAATCGCCGCCGACGATCGTCGCATCAATGTCGACCGTCGCCCCGACGTCGCGGCTCAGCCGCACCGGGGTTCCGGCCAGGAAGGGCTGGATCAGCGCCGTCGGCGCGTCATCGCCCTTCAACGTGCCCGAAATGGACGTGATCCCCGCCGTCACGACGGGTTCCTTCGCGTCGGCGTCGGTCAGCGCGGCGAAGAAGTCCGCCGGCGCCATGGTGACCGGACGCAACGGCTTGTCGATGGTGAACGAGCCCGTCAGGGTGCTCGGGGCGGCCCCGTCGATGCGGGCGTCCGTCATGATGTCGAGCGTGATCTTCTCCGTGAGCGGCGCGCCGTTGATCGTGACGGCGGCTCGGCTGACCGCAATGGATCGACCGTCCACCTCGAGCGGGACGTTCGTCAGTTCGATCATGCCGTCGAGCGATGCGGCGTCCGTCAGCGCGACCTGACCGCGGTCATTCAGGAGTTTTGCGAGTTCGAGGCGGCCGTTGATCGCGCCCGGCCCGCCCGCCGCCGCGCCCTGCGGGGCGAGTTCGCCATTGACGGTGACCGTCGCTTTCTCGGTGAGGCCCGGGGCCGCGAGGTCGACGACCGCATTGCGCAACACGAACGCCTGCTCGTCGAGTTGCACCGGGAACGCGGCGATCGACAGCTTCATGGCGCCCTGGGCGCCGAAGGGGTTGAGTTCGCCCGCCGCGGTGATGAGCTGCGCGATCTCGCCGGTGAGCGTGAACGGGCCCGACTCGGCGCCGACGGCGGAGGTCCCCTTGAGGTCCGCCTTCACGGGCGCGCCCCGCGCGGCGGACACGCGACCGTTCAGTCCCCGGATCGCCAGCGACTGTCCCGCCACCACGTTGTCCGTCTCGACGGTGAGGTCGTTGAACGTGACCGAGACGTTCGGCATGCCTGCGAGCGGCGGGTCGGTCGATGTGGGCGCGGGCGGCTTCGCACCGGGATCGGTCTTGACGATCCGGTCGATCGTGGTCTTGCCTTCGGCGTCCCGGTTCAGTTTCACGGTCCCGCCGACGGACGCGTCGATCGCGCCGCCGCTGAGGAGACCGAAGAGTCCCTGGTCCAGCGTGAGGTTGAGTTTCGCGACCTGCTCCGAGCCTTCCGTCACGGTGAAGTCGTCAAGCGTGACGCCGGAGAACCACGTCACCTTGAGCGTGTCGTAGTCGGCCTTCGCGTTCAGGTTCTCCTCGATGGCGCCGATGATCGCGCCCTTGCCGAGCCCGGCGCTGATCAGCATCGGCGTCACGCCCACGAGCACGAGCCCCAGCACGACCAGAATGACGAGAGCGATGAGCAGTTTCTTCATGCGAACGGCCTTTCCTCCATGAGGTTGCCTACATCATATGCGGTCGCCCGCCGACCCAAACCCCCGGCTCCGCCGGGGGACACGCCGATGCGTTCCGGCGTGCGGTCTGCTCCGCCGGGGGACACGCCGATGCGTTCCGGCGTGCGGTCTGCGCTGCGGGGGAACATCTCGTTCCGATCCGTCCCGTCCGGCGACGGCATGACAGTCTTACCAATCCGCCGTGATGAACCGATGGACGTCGTATGAATTCGTTTTCATCGGGCGTCCGTTGTCGGCGGCGGGCGATGGGACACGGTTGCGCGCGACGGTTTGAATCGCACGCGGCGGGTCACGTCGGGGTCTCCGATCAGCAGCGTCACGTATCGGGGTGTGGGGCGTTATCCCCCGGCAAAGCCGGGGCTTGGTGGGGGTGGGGCGACGCCGAGGGGGTTATCCCGCGGGCGCCGTCGCGCTTGTCGCCGCCGTTGCGTTGCCGGTATGCGCCAGCATCCGCTCCAGCGCGAGCTTCGCGAACGCCTTCGCCTTGTGCGGCACCTCGATCCGGTTGACGACCTTGCCGTCGGCGAGCGTGTCCAGCACCCACAGCAGGTGCGGCTGATCAATGCGGTACATCGTCGTACACAGACACTGACATCCGCTCAGGGCTTCCACGAAAACCCCCCGCGCCGCCGCGGCTTTCGCCAGCCGGCCCACGAGGTGGAACTCCGTCCCGACCGCCCACGCCGAACCCGGCGGCGCCGCCTCGATCGTCCGGATGATGAATTCAGTCGAGCCGCTCAGGTCCGCCTTGTCGACGACCTCCTTCGCGCACTCGGGATGCACAAGCACGAACGCATCGTCCTTCCCCGCATGCTTCTCGCGGAACTCGTCCACATGCTCGGGCCGGAACAGTTTGTGGACGGAGCAGTGCCCATTCCAGAGCAGCACGTCCGCCCGGCGGATCTCGTCGTCCGTGAGCCCGCCGTGGTCCTTCTTCGGGGACCAGACGGCGGTCTGGGTCTCGCCGCGCCCCGCCGCTTCATCGACTTCGGTCACGAAGCCGAAGCGGGAGGCCGTGTTGCGACCGAGATGCTGGTCGGGGAGAAAGAGGATCTTGATCGGTTCATCGTCGCGCTTCGGCTCGGTTCCGCCGTTGAGCGCCCATTCGAAGACCTCGTGCGCGTTGGTGGAGGTGCAGCACGCGCCGCCGTTCATCCCGACGAACGCCTTGATGGCGGCGGTCGAGTTCACATAGGTGATCGGGATCACCCGCCCCGGCCAGTCGGCGCCGAGGGCGTCGTGGATCGTCTCCCACGCGTCGACCGTGTCTTCGTAATCGGCCATGTCCGCCATGGAACAGCCGGCGGAGAGGTCCGGCAGGATGACCTGCACCGAATCGGCGGTGAGGACATCCGCCGTCTCGGCCATGAAGTGGACGCCGCAGAAGATGATGAACTCCGCGGAGCTGTCCGCCGCGAGTTGGGAGAGCTTCAGCGAGTCGCCGGTGACGTCGGCGTGCTGGATGACGTCGTCGCGCTGGTAATGATGGCCGAGGATCAGGACCCTGCCGCCGAGTTGCGCCCGGCGCGCGCCGATCGCCGACGCGAGGTCGTCGTCGGACATGGCCAGGTAATGTTCAGGGAGCGAGGGCTGCCAGAGGATCATGGCGGGGGTTCTCCGCGGACGGGGAGCATCATACGCGCGCGGCGGGAGGGAAGTTCGGGCGGCGACCGTGGTTTCGGCGATCCCCGCCGGGGCGAAACCTGATCCGGCCATGGCCGTGCGGCGTCTCGCCACCGGAGGACTGGTTCCCACCCCGGCGAGAATGGTTTTCGCCCGGGTGAGAATGATTTTCGCCGGGGTGGGAGCGGGTCTCACCGTAGCGGCGCACGCGCCCCCCACGGCGACACCGACCCAGCCCCCGGCTCCGCCGGGGGTCAAGCCGACGCGTGCAGGCGCCCCCGGCGACGCGACGATCGCCCCCGGCGACGCGACGATCGCCCCCGTGTGCGCGCACCGCCACACACCGTCGCCGTCCGCCGCGCCGCTGCGCGCGCATAATCCAGCGGCGGCGGAACCGTGTCGCGGAGGATCACGGGTGGTCGTGGGTTGACCCCCGGCGAAGCCGGGGGCTCGGGCATGTTGCACGCCCTTCCGCGCGGATTGCGCGACGCCACCCCCAAGCCGCAGGCTCCGCCTGCGGACCAGGATCACCCGTCGCGCGATCAACGCGGCGCCCGCACCCGCGCGCGCAACGACAGCGCGGCGGCCATTTGAATGGCCGGCGCGTCGTCATGATCGGGTGTGGTTGTGGTCGCGGGCGGCGTGGTCCCCGGCCGGAGGCCGGGGCTTGGGTGATCAGTCCCGCTCGACCAGCATGTTCACGGAGTTTCCGCCGCCCAGACAAAGCGACGCCACCCCACGCTTCGCGCCGGTCCGCGCCATCTGATGGAGCAGCGTCGTCAACACCCGCGCGCCCGACGCGCCGATGGGATGACCCAACGCAATCCCGCCGCCGCACACGTTCAGATTGTCCTCGCCGATCCCCAGCACCTTGATGTTCGCCAGCACCTGCGCGGCGAACGCCTCGTTCAACTCGAACAAGTCCACGTCCGACACCGAGAGGTTGTTCCGGTCGAGGAGTCCCTGAATCCCCAGGGCGGGGGCGTGGAAGATGTCTTTGGGGGCGACGCCCGAGGTGTAGTAGTCGACGATGCGGGCGATGGGCGTGGCGCCGAGTTCGGCGGCCTTGTCGGCGGAGGCGACGATGATCGCCGCCGCGCCGTCGGAGATCTGCGACGCGTTGCCGGCGGTGATGCACGTGTGACCGGGGACGGTCCGGAGGCTGCCGAGGACTTCGGCCGTGGTGTCGCCGCGCACGCCCTCGTCATGGGCGACGCCGCCGTCCGGACCGGGCTTCTTGCGGTTGCCGACCTGCTCGCCGGTCAGGGCGGTGATTTCTGAGTCGAACCATCCCTCGCTCGTCGCCTTCGCGGCCCGCTGGTGGGACTGGGCGGAGAAACGGTCCTGTTCTTCGCGGGAGATGGCGTGCATGTCGGCGATGTGGTCCGCCGCGCTGGTCATGCCCCAGCCTTCGAAGGCGCAGGTGAGGCCGTCGTACTGCATGTGGTCCTTGAATTCGGCGGGGCCGAACTTCACGCCATTGCGGAGGGGGGCGAAGTGGGGGGCGGCGGTCATGTTCTCGAAGCCGCCGGCGACGACCAGGGCGTTGTCGCCCGCCTTGATGGACTGGGCCGCGAGCATGACGGACTGGAGTCCCGAGCCGCAGACCTTGTTGATCGTCTGGGCGGAGAGGGTCTCGGGGAGCCCGGCCTTGAGTCCGGCCTGGCGGGCGGGATTCTGGCCGAGTCCGGCCTGGAGCACGCAGCCCATGATGCATTCATCGACGTGGTCGGCGGCGCCCGGCGCGGCGTTGAGGGCGGCCTCGATCGCGTACGCCCCGAGCTGCGGGCTGGCGGTGCGGCTCAGGCCGCCGAAGAAACGGCCGATCGGGGTGCGTTGCGCGGCGAGAATCACGGGCTGCGACATGATCGAGAGATCCTTGCGAAGGGTCCGCCGTCGCGTCCGCGGCCCGGCGGGGGCGGATCGGTCGGCTCGGGGAGGTTTCGTTACAATGCGGATTCGCCTGACGCCCGGCCGTCCCTCAGGGAGCGCCGGCGGGGGCGAAGGGCTCATCCTAGCCGCATTCCCGCCGTCGTGCCTCTCCCGGCCCGTCCGCCGTCCGCCCTCGCCCGATCGGGCCATTCCAGCGGGCGGACCGACGCCGCCGGACCAGTGAAAGGTCTGCCGAGTGTCCGCTTCCGTGCCGCCCCCGCTGAGACCGCGGTTCACCTCCGACAACCTGACCACGCTCCAGACGCACATTCTCGCGGAGGAGCAGCGTCATCCCGGCGCGACGGGCGACTTCTCGTGGATCCTCTCCGCGATCGCGCTCGCCGGGAAGACGATCGGCAACAAGGTCCGCCGGGCCCGCATCGAGGATGTGCTCGGCGACCACGGCGACGAGAACGTCCACGGCGAAACCCAGCAGAAGCTCGACGTCATCGCGAACGAGATCATCCTTCGCTGCCTCGGCGATCGCGCCAACATCGCAGTGCTCGCGTCCGAGGAGGACGAAGAGCCCGTGGTCCTGCGCACCCGCGACGCCGGGGGGCGGTATTGCGTGCTCTTCGACCCGCTCGACGGCTCCTCCAACCTCGACTACTCCGTCGGGGTGGGAACGATCTTCTCCGTCCTGCGGAACGACCGGAGAAAGCCGCGGGAGACGCCGCATTACCTCCAGCCCGGCTGCCGTCAGGTCGCGGCGGGCTACATCCTGTACGGCTCGTCCATCGTCTTTGTCCTGACCACCGGCAACGGGGTCGACATGTTCGTCCTCGATCAGTCGATCGGCGCCTTTGTGCTGGTGAACCACGGCATTCGAATCCCGCCCGCCAACAAGATCTACTCGATCAACGAGGCCTACACCGAGAACTTCCCCGGCGGTTTCCGCGACTATCTCAACTGGGCGCACGGCTCCGGCTATTCGAGCCGCTACATCGGCTCCATGGTCGCGGACATCCACCGCACCCTGCTCAAGGGCGGCGTCTTTCTCTACCCGCCCACCAAGACCCACCCGGAAGGCAAGCTTCGTCTGATGTACGAGGCGAATCCGATGGCGTTCATCATGGAGCAGGCGGGCGGCGTCGCCGTGTCAAACGGCGAACGCATCCTCGATATCAAACCCGCTGATCTCCACCAGCGCACCAGCGTCGTCATGGGCAGCCCGGAGGAAGTCGAACACGTGCGTCGTCACGTGCATGTCGACTGACCGGCCGCCCCGATCACGTTCATTCCCCCTCACCCCGAGACCACCGCAAGCGATTCCCCCATGACCACCGCCGCCGACACCGCCGTTCGCCTTCCCCGCACCGAGAACCAGGCCCTCGCCCTCGGGCAGTTCGCCATCGACTTCATGAACGGGACCATCGGGCAGCCGGACGAATCCGTGGAGAAGCACACCATCCGCTTCTTCACCGACGCCGTCCTGTGCGGCCTCTCCGCCCTCGCGCTGGAGACGAACGCCCCGACCATCCTCCGGAACGAAGCCCTCGCCTACGCCCAGGACGACGGCGTCCCGGTGTTCGGTTCCGATGTTCCCGTCGCCCCGGAGAAGGCCATCGCGGCGAACGCCTCCGCGGTTCGCGAGTGGGACTCCAACGGCACCAACTTCGGCTACAACGAAGCGCTCAATCACACCGCGGGCGAGTTCGGACACAACGACTTCTACGCCGTCCCCGTCGCCGCCGCGCAGATGGCGGGCAAGGATGGCGCGTACGCGTTGCGGGGCATGATCTGCCTCGATGAGATTCGCGGCCGCCTCGCCGAGGTGTTCAGCCTCAAGACGTACAAGATCGACCACGTCGTCCACGGCGCGATCGGCAGCGCCGCCACCTACGGCGCGATGCTCGGAGCGACGGCGGAGCAGATTGAATCCGCGATCGGCATGTTCGTGGCGCACTACATCCCGTGGCGGGCGATTCGCGCCGGCAAGCAGCTCTCGGACTCCAAGGGCGCTTCGGCGGCGGTCTCGACCGAAGCCGCGATCCTCTGCATGAAGCGCTCGATGGCCGGCTTCCTGGGGCCGCGCGACATCTTCCGAAACCCGGAGGCGATCTGGCGACAGTTCGAGCCTACCGACGGGGCGTCGCCCTTCGACCTCGTGCTCTCCCACTCCGGCGATGATTTCGCGGTCATGGGCATGCACTTCAAGCTGGGTCTCTACGAACACCAGTCCGCCGGCGCCCTGCAGGGACTGATCGACCTCATCCGGGCGAACCCGCAGATCATTGCGTCGAAGGATGCGATCAGGGAGATCCGGATCGTCGCCTACGAGCCGGCGTTCGGGATCATCGGCGATCCGGCGAAGCGTGATCCGAAGACGCGCCAGTCCGCGGACCACTCGATGGTCTACATCGTCTCGACCAAGCTGCGGAAGGCGATCGAGATGGCGGCCGAATCGGGATCGACCACGCTCGGTCCGGACAACGATTCGTACTGGAAGACGTTGATGCTCTCTCCGTACGACTACGCCCCCGATGCGATCGTGCACCCCGACACCCGGGCGCTGATGGAGAAGATCGCCTTCGAGCACGGCGGCCCCGAATACGATGCGAAGTACCCCGACGGCATTCCGAGCTCCATCGTGATCACGTTGAATGACGGAACGTCGTACGACTCCGGCTTCGTGATGTACCCGAGCGGCCACGCCCGCAACACGACCGCGGATCTCGACGACATCCTCGCCGCGAAGGCGCAGCTGCTGGGCAAGCTGGCGTTCGATGATCCCCAGCCGATCATCGACCGTTTCAACGGCGTCGCGTCGATGTCCGCCGAGGAACTGCGGTCGCTCCATGATTTCGCGATCGAGTTCCGCGGCAAGTATGAATGATCTTCCCGCGCTCGCCCCGGGCTCCGTCCCGGGGCTGTCTTCGTTTCATCCGTGATCACCATCGTTCCCACGCCGGTCCGCGCGTCGACCCGTGAGGTCCAACCCCACGGCGAAGCCGTGGACGAACGGAGTGTTTCGTAGATGTCCGATCCCCAGCACGCCGTCGTCCTCGGATCCGGCCTCGTCGGCGCCGTGATGGCGATCGACATCGCGGCTGATCCGGAGTTCCGGGTCACGATCGCCGACAGTCGGCCCGCCGCGCTGGAGAACGCGAAGACGCGGGCGAACCGGGCGGGCGTCACGGTCGAAACGATCGAAGCCGACCTCGCGGATGTCGACACCCTCAAGAAGACCATCGCCGATGCAGACGTCGTCCTCGGCGCGCTCTCGTCAGTGATCGGTTTCCAGACGCTCCGCGCCGTCATCGAGGCGGGCAAACCCTTCGCCGACATCTGCTTCATGGCGGAAGACGCCTGGGATCTCGACGATCTCGCCCGCGAGCGCGGCGTCACCGCGGTCGTCGACATGGGCGTCGCCCCCGGCATGTCCAACGTCCTCGCCGGCTACGCGTCCCGTCGCCTCGATCCCTGCGCCAACATCGAGATCTACGTCGGCGGTCTTCCCCTCGAACGCCGCTGGCCCTTCGAATACAAGGCCGCCTTCTCGCCCTACGACGTCATCGAGGAATACACCCGCCCCGCCCGCATCGTCGAACACGGCGCGGTGGTCGTCCGCGAAGCCCTCTCCGAACCGGAACTCATGGACCTGCCGCACGTCGGCACCGTCGAAGCGTTCAACACCGACGGCCTCCGCTCCCTCACCGAAACCCTCGACGTCCCGTTCATGAAGGAGAAGACCCTTCGCTATCCGGGGCACATCGAACTCATGCGGGTCTTCCGCGAGACGGGTCTGTTCTCGCACGAGCCGATCCGCGTCGGCGGCGCCGCAGTGCGTCCGATCGACGTGATCTCCACCCTGATGTTCCCCAAGTGGACGTACGAACCCGACGAGGCCGACCTGACCGTCATGCGCGTTCTCGCCGATGGGCAGCTCGACGGCGCGAAGGTCCGCCTCCAGTGGGACCTCTACGACGTCTTCGATCATGAAGCGAACGCGACGTCCATGGCCCGCACCACCGCGTTCCCGTGCGCAATCGTCGCCCGCATGCTCGCCCGCGGCGAATTCGACACGCCGGGCGTCATCGTCCCCGAGAAGCTCGGCCAGACGCCGGGCGTCACCGAGCACCTGCTGAAGGAACTCGAGACCCGGGGCGTGATGTACGAGCACCAGGTCCGCGCGCACGTATGAGCGGGATGCGGCCGATGACCGCGGCCGAAGTCGAGGGGTGGCTGGTCGAAGTCATTCGTCTCAACGACGGCGACGAACGGGACCCCGCCGAGACCGGCGCCCGCCTCGCGTTCGACGACCTTGACCAGGCCCCCTCCGTCGATGACCTGATCGTCGATATCGAGGACTACCTTGGCTTCAGCGACCCCTGGTTCGAGGAGCCGTCCATCGCCGACCTCGTCCGGTTGCTCGACATCGAGCTTGCCGACGAGGACGTCGCCGCCATCGAAACCAACCGCACGACGTGGTCCCTCCACGACCTCGCTTCGTTTCTCGCCCGGCGCGGCGAGCTGCCGGATCTCGCCCCAGCCGGCTGCCTGGGCGTGCGCAACTGGCGCATCGGCGCGTTCCGCGCCATCCGTGCCGTGCTCATGGATGCGGGCGTCGACCGGCGATGCATTCGACCGACGAGCCGGATCGCCGATCTCGCTCCCGAGACCCGCCGGGCCTGGAACGGTCGGCTGCATCTGCTGGCCCCGGGCCGCCTGCCATTTTTGTTCGCCGAGGAGACGCGAGTCGAGCGCGGCGTGTCGAGGCTGGCGATCGCCGCCTGGGCCGCGCTCGCCATCGGCGCCGTCCTGCACTGGGCGGGCGTCTGGAAGTGGGCGCCCCTGCTCTGGCTCAGCGGCGGCGTGTTCCTCATTCTCGCCGGCGTCGTCGACCGCTTCTGGGTCCAGGCGCCCGAACATTGCCGCTACACCTACGGCGAACTCGAAACGATCGCCGACGTCTGCGCGGTCATCGAGACGGCGCAACGGTCGCGCGATCGATGAGCCGGCCGGTCCTTACGGACCGACGCCGCCGCCCATCGCCATCGCCGGAATCAGCAGCAGCGCGAAGCCGCACGCGACGATCAGGCCCAGCAGACCGAGCACAATCGCCACCCAGCCGCAGATGTAGCCCGCCGTCACGTTGCCCTCGTTGCTGTACGTGCCGGGCGGCGCGGCGGCGATGAGCTTCTTCGCCGCCGACCCCTTCGCCACCGCGATCCATCCCAGGATCGCGCCGACCGGGCCGCACACGACGACGCTCACGACAATTCCCACGATCCCCAGCACGAGGATCGTCGAGGCGTCAGGAATCTCGTTCCCGGGACCATACGGCGAGGCGGGCGGCGGTGGTGCTTGTGTCATAGACTGAATCCTCCATCATTCCTGTTCGGACGGCAAGCCCGCGGCTTTCGTTCCCGACCTGTCCGAAATCGCCCCGATCATGACTACCCCGCCGGAACCCGGCCACATCCCGGTGCTTCTTGACGAAATACTCGCCGCCCTCGACCCCCGGCCGGGCGAGACGATGGTCGATCTCACCGCCGGACGGGGCGGGCACGCCCTCGCCTTCGCCGAACGGGTCGGGCCTGACGGCCGCATCGTCCTGTTCGATCGCGATCCCGGCAACCTCGCCTACGCCGCCGCCCGGATCGAGGCCGCCGGCGTCCCCGTCACGCCGCTCCACGCCAGCTTCGTGCAGGCGCCCGCCCGGCTCGACGACCTGGGGCTCGCCGCCGACGTCGTCCTCGCCGACCTCGGTTTCGCCTCCAACCAGATGGACGACCCGGAGCGCGGGCTGAGCTTCAGCGCCGACGGCCCGCTCGACATGCGGCTCGATCCGACGATGGGTCCGACCGCGGCGGATCTGCTCGCCGCCCTGTCGGAGCGCGACCTCGCGGATCTCATCTACCGGGTGGGCGAGGATCCCTTCGCCCGAAAGATCGCGCGAAAACTTGTGGAAAGTCGAAAGGATTCGCCGATTCACACCACGGCACGGCTCGCAGAGCTGGTGGTCGAGGCGTACGGCGGGCGGGCCCGTTCGTCGCGGCGACATCCCGCCACCCGGACGTTCATGGCCCTTCGGATCGCCGTGAACGATGAACTCCACGCCCTCGACGCCCTGCTGGACGACATCCGGCGAGAAGCGGCGGCGAACCTCGGGCGACTGGAGACGACCGGAGCGGCGGACGTCGACGCGTCGGGATGGCTCCGTCCGGGCGCCCGCATCGGCGTCATCAGCTTTCACAGCCTCGAGGATCGACGGGTCAAGCAGGCGTTCGCTCGGATGACGCGGACCGACGCGGCGACGGCTCTGACCCGCAAACCGGTCTCCCCCGACGAGGACGAGACCGCCGCGAATCCCCGGGCTCGTTCTGCGAAGTTTCGCGCCCTTCGACTCGCCGACGCCGGGCCCAGCGCCGGATGAGCGAAGCATGGTTGGTTCGAGGTCGCCATGGCCGGCGCCTCACGTCGAGGGAACGACGTCGCTCGGGGCAGGAGCGACGTCACAGACTGCACGGACGCGCGCTCCTCATGACCCGCGAAAACAAACTGGCGCTCGTGGTCGGGTTCGGACTCGTCCTCTTCGTCGGCATCCTGATCTCCGATCACTTCTCCACCGCCCGGCAGCAGCAGGGGGCCGACCTCCTGCCGATCCAGGACCCCCTCGCGTCCGCCGACAGCCGCGAGGTGTACATCCCCGTCACCCCGCCCGAAAACGCCTCCCCCGGGATGGCCGCCCAGGCCGTCGAACGCCAGGAGCAGCGTCGCCTTGACGACGCCCGGCGACGCCCCCCGGAGCAACGCGCAGGCGCCGACCGGAACGGCGTCGAGATCGAACTCCCGGATCTGCACGCCGACGACGAAGTCACCGGCGTCATCCCCGGCGAAGTCGCCCACCACCTCAGGAAGGGCGAGACGCTCACGAAGGTCGTGCGCGATCACTACGGCGACGCCACGCTCGTCAACGATGTCGCTCGCTACAACGAGATCGACGACCCGAACGCCCTCCGCGCCGGACGCCGGCTCCGACTCCCGCCCCGCCACATCCTGCGGGGCGGACCGCCCGCCGACGCGGCTCCGGCCGCCCCGGCTCAGAAGACCTACACCGTCCGTGACGACGACACGCTTTCCGACCTCGCCAAGCGTTTCCTCGGATCCGCCGGCAAGTGGCGGCGGCTCTACGATGCGAACAAGGACGTCATCGACAACCCCGACGTGCTCACGCCCGGGATCACCATCCGCATCCCCGCCGGTTGACGGCGCCGCTCGCGACGCCAGAGGTGAGCCATGTTCGGAAAGCTCCTCATCCTCGTGCTCGCGCTCGCCCTCGCGGGAGCGATGCTGCTCGTGATGCGTCAGCACCGGGTCGAGTCCGCGTACCGGATGTCGACGCTCCATCGTGAACTGCTCCGTCAGGAGCAGGCGCTGTGGGACGCCCGCCGCGCCGTCGCCGAAGCCGTCCGGCCCGACGCCATCCGCGCCCTGCTGGCCGAGACCAATCAGGCGTGGACGCCGCTGACGCTGGACACCGACCGCCTGCTCCACGCCGCGACCCTCGCCCCGCCGCCCCCGCCGGACGCGGACGCATGGATTGCGCCCCGGCGTGGCGAACCGAAGCCGGCCCCGGCCGCCGATGACCCGCAGGACGACGACGCTCGTGCCGCCGACTGACCCCCAGCCCGATCCGACCCGCGTCGATGACGAGACGCCCTTCCTCTGGGAGCGGCGCGACGATCCGCCCGCGGACGACGCCGCGCCGACCGGCGAGGCGGGCGCCGCGGGAGCCGGAGCCGAGCGGGCCGACGAGCCCCTCACCGTCCAGGCGATCCAGACCCGACGGATCGACGGCTGGCTCCAGATCGGCGTCGCCGGTCTCGCCGCGATCTTCCTCCTCGTGGTCGGGCGCGTCGCCCAGCTCAAGATCGCGCCGGACGCCCGACTCGCCGCCGCGGCCGGCGCCCGCGAGTCCGTGCGTCCCGAGGCGGGCCGCCGGGGCGAACTCCTTGACCGACGAGGACGCGTCGTCGCCACCACCACGACCGGCCTCCGGCTCTTCATCGACCCCGGGGTCGTCGAGGACATCGACACCATCGCCATCGACCTCGCCGGCCCCCTCGCCGCCGACCCCGTCGAACTCGACAAACGCATCCAGAAAGGGCTCGATCGACGCTACGTCGTGCTGCGCGATCTCCTCACCGACGATCAGGCCGCGCGGATCCGGGAACTCGACATTCGCGGCGTCGGCCTCGAGCCCCGCCCCGTCCGCCACTATCCGCACGAGGACGTCGGCCGGCAGCTCATCGGCCTCGTCGGCGTCGATCACACCGGCCTCGGCGGCATGGAGTACGTCTTCGAGAACGACCTCGAAGCGGAAGACGGTCGGCTGTCCTATCTCCGCGACGTCCGCCGACGCGCGTTGTGGATCGACCGACGCAACGTCGCCCCCGCCTCCGACGGCGAGTCCGTCCGGCTCTCGATCGACATGGTCGTGCAGGCCTACGCGGAAGATCGACTGCGGGAGCAGGTCGAGTCCTTCAACGCGGCGGGGGGTCGGCTCATCGTCATGGACTCCCGCTCCGGCGAACTGCTCGCCGTCGCCGATCTGCTCCGGGATCGGCCGGGGCTCGAACCCTACGCCACTGACCCGCGCCGTGCGATCGATCCGTCGCTCGGACGCAATCGATGTGCGACCGATCCGTACGAGCCCGGCTCCACGTTCAAGCCGTTCGTATGGGCCGCCGCGACGGAGATGGGCAAGGCCGATCCCGAAGAGATCCTCCCCACGCCGGACGGTTCGACCGGCGCGTATCGGACGAGTCAGGGCCGTTCGATCCGCGACACGTTCTATTACGAGGACTCGTCCTGGCGGAAGGTCCTCGTGAAGTCGCAGAACAGCGGCATGGCGATGGTGGCGGAGCGGATGACGCATCGTGAACTGCACGATGCGATCCGACGCTTCGGTTTCGGTCAGGACACCAACGCCGGCGTCCCCGGCGAGACGGCCGGAATCCTCACGCCGCTCCGCAAGTGGTCGCATCACACCCAGACCTCGACGCCGATGGGTCACGAGATCGCGGTGACGCCGCTCCAGATGGTGCGGGCGTTCAGCGCGTTCGCACGCGACGGCACGCTGGCGACGCCCCGGATCACCGCCGCGCGTCGGGGCGAGACGCGGGCCCCGTTCATCTTCCGCGCGCTGGACGCGGCGACGGCGCGGCTGACGCGTGAGGTGATGCGCGACGTCATGACGGACGGCACGGGACGGCCGTGCCAGTCCACCCGCTACCGGATGTTCGGCAAGTCCGGCACGCCGCAACTCGTGAAGCACGGCGGCGGCGGGTACTACGAGGACCGGTACACGCCCTCGTTCATCGCCGGGGCCCCGCTCGAAACGCCGCGGGTCGTGGTGCTCTGCCTGATCGAGGACCCGATGGACCAGACCGCCGGCCATACCGGCGGACGCGTGGCGGGCCCGGTGGTGCGGGACGTGATCGATTTCACGCTTGATTACCTCGGCGCCGCCCCGGACGCCGAACCCGCCCTCGCCGCCGCTGTGGACCGCTGACGGACGGCCCGACTTCCTTCTTGATCCGGGTCGAAACTCCCTTCGGACGCCGGGGTTCGCGTGTTACCATGGCGTTCGTGGCGGGTTACGGACCGCAGGCGATCGCCGATCGTCCCGCGCCGGACCCGAGGACGAGAGGAAAGATCGGCGGTGCGCGGCCTGGGTCGCGGGCGGCCAACGGGAGATTGAGATGAATTCCTGTCGAGTGTCGGCGATCCTCGCCATCACGGCGATCGTGTCTGCGTTGACCGCCTCGCCGGCGCTGGCCGACGGCGTCGGCGGCAGCGGCGCCTGCTGTCTTCCGGGCGGCAAGTGCATCATCACGTCGGAGCCGGCCTGCATGGGCATCGGCGGCGAGTATCTCGGCGACGGGTCCTCGTGCGACGACTGCGTCTTCCCCGAGACCGGCGCATGCTGCACCAGGGGCGGCTGTCTCGAACTCACGCTCGAAGACTGCGACACGATGGGCGGCGTCTTCCTCGGGATCGGGTCGCTCTGTTCCGAGGGCGGCTGCGACACCGGGGCGTGCTGCCTCGCCGGCGGCTGTCTCGACGGATTCACCGAGACGTTCTGCACCACGTCCGGCGGCGTCTACCAGGGCGGGGGGACATCGTGTTCGACCGATCCCTGCGCGGCGGCGCAGGGGGCGTGCTGCGTCGACGGCAAATGCGTCGTCACCACTGAGAACATCTGCAATGTCGCCGGCGGCGAGTACTTCGGCGACGACACGATCTGCGACGACGTCACCTGCGGACCCGTCGGGGCCTGCTGCATCCCGATCCCGCCCGCCTTCGGAGAACCGTGCGTCATCACGACCCAGGCGGACTGCGAAAAGAACATCGGCGGGGTCTACCTCGGCGACGGCACGCAGTGCGACCCGGGCGTCTGCGATGTCACCGGGGCCTGCTGCTTCAACGACGGCAAGGGCGAACTGTGCGTGGTCACGACGCTCAAAGACTGCCTGATGAACCTCGACGGCAAGTACCTCGGCGACGGCACGACCTGCGACGGCGACCCCTGCGCCGGTCCCGTCCCCATGGGCGCGTGCTGTTTCAACGACGGCAAGTCCGACCAGTGCATGGTCGTCGACCAGGCGACCTGCGAGATCGAGTTCGAAGGGACCTACATCGGCGACGACACGCTCTGCGTCGACGACCCCTGCGCTCCGGTCGGCGCGTGCTGCATCGACGCTCCCGACTTCGGCGGCGGCGGCGGCGTCGCCTGCATCGAGACCACCTTCCTCGACTGCGTCAAGGGCTTCGGCGGCGAATACCTCGGCGACGGCACGCTCTGCGCCGACGGCGGCTGCGATGTCTTCGGGGCGTGCTGCTTCGGCGATGATTGCATGGTCCTCACCCCGTCCGACTGTGCCCTCATGAAGGGCGAGTACCAGGGCGACGACACGACGTGCAAAGACGTCCAGTGCGGCGGACCGCCCGCGTCCTGCGACGACAAGGCCGGCCCCTGCCAGACGGCCAACGGGACGCCCGGCTGCGATATCGTCGACTGCTGCGCCCTCGTCTGCCAGCAGGACTCGTTCTGCTGCGAAGTGGAATGGGACGAACTCTGCGCCAACATCGCCACCGGCCTCTGCGACTTCTGCGGCGAAGACGCCGCCGGCTCCTGCTTCGAAGCCAACGATGTCCCCGGCTGCGACTTCGACGCCTGCTGCAACGCCGTCTGCGACGTGGACCCCTTCTGCTGCGACGTCGCCTGGGATCAGATCTGCGTGAACCAGGCGCAATCCATCTGCCTGACCCTCTCGTGCACCCCCGATGCGGGCGACTGCAACGACGCCAACGGCAGCCCCGGCTGCAACGACGCGGCGTGCTGCGAACTCGTCTGCGCCCTTGACTTCTTCTGCTGCGATACCGAATGGGACGACCTCTGCGTCGACCAGGCGCTCGATATCTGCGATCTCAAGGTCGTGTGCGGCGAAGGCGCCGGCCCGTGCGATGAAGCCAACGGCACGCCCGGCTGCGACGACATTGCGTGTTGCGATCTCATCTGCGCACAGGATGACTTCTGCTGCGACGTCGAATGGGACCAGATCTGCGCTGATGCGGCCATCGAGGAGTGCACCACCCTCATCTGTGAATGCCCTGGCGATATCGATGACGACGGCGAAGTCGGACCGGCCGATCTTGCGGCCCTGCTCGCCGACTGGAACACGGACGGCCTGCTCGCCGTCTGTTCGACCGACATCGACGGCGATGGAAACGTCGGACCGGCCGATCTCGCCACGCTCCTCGCCGCGTGGGGCTCCTGCGTCAACAATCCGGACGCGTGTGCGGATCGCGTCGACATCGGACTCGGCGCCCATGAGTTCTCGACCCTCGAGGCGACGACCGACGGCGTCCCCCACGCCGCGTGCCAGTTCGACGGTCAGACCTATGAGGACATCTGGTTCAATTTCACCGCCCCCGCCTCGGGCCTCCTCGAAGTGAGCACCTGCGGCGCCGCCGACTACGACACCGATCTCGTCGTCTACGGCACGTGTGATCCCCAGGATTGCCCGCCCGGCGATGACGACCTCCTCGCGTGCAACGATGACGCGGAGAATTGCGCGGGATTCACGTCCGAACTCACCGTCGATGTGGTCGCCGGCACGTGCTACAAGATCCGCGTCGGCGGCTGGAACCCGGGCGACCAGGGCACGGGCGTGCTCTTCCTCACGCTCATTGACGCCCCCGCCTGCGGGCCGGGCGCCGGGCCCTGCGATCAGGCCAACGGCACGCCCGGCTGCGACGACGTCAAGTGCTGCGAAATCATCTGCGCCGAGGATCCGTTCTGCTGCGACGTCGAATGGGATGAAAAGTGCGTCGCGGCGGTGGACGACGTCTGTCAGAATCCGAAGTAGAGCAGACCATCCACGATGAGCCCCGAACGCCGGCCCCGCCTGGGATCGGCGTTTTTTCGTCGGCGGACCCCCACGATTCTCCCGCCCGATCCGTCTACACTGCCCCCATGGCCCGACCCCTTCCCTGCCCGAATCCCTGCAATGTCCTGCTCATCGGCGGCGGCGGACGCGAACACGCCCTCGCCTGGAAACTCCGCCAGTCCGATCGCCTCGGCGAACTCTGGATCACCGATGAGAACAACGCCGGACTCAACCGCTTCGGCAAGGTCTGCCCCCAGGCCATGGACCTCGCCGACACCTTCCGCATGCGACGCTGGTGCGAAACCAACGACATCCACCTGGTGATCGTCGGACCCGAAGCGCCCCTCGCGGCGGGCATCGTCGATGTCCTCGAGACCGACGAACGCAAGGTGTTCGGACCGCGGAAGGACGCCGCGCAGATCGAGGCGGACAAGGCCTTCGCCAAGGACATCATGCGGCAGGCGGCCATCCCGACCGCGGAAGGACGCACCTTCCAGACCGCCGATCGCGCCCGCGCCTACGTTGAAGCCCACGATGAACCGATGGTCATCAAGGCGGCCGGGCTCGCCGCCGGCAAGGGCGTGATCGTCTGCGCCGACGCCGACGAGGCCCTCGCCGCGATCGACCGGATCATGGTCGACCAGGAGTTCGGCAAGGCCGGCGAACGGATCGTCATCGAGGAGCGTCTGCGCGGCCAGGAACTCTCCATCCTCGCCCTCGTCGACGGACGCGACTTCTGGATCCTCGATCCCTGTCAGGACCATAAGCAGCTCGGCGAAGGCGATGTCGGCCCCAACACCGGCGGCATGGGCGCCTACTGCCCGACGCCCCTCGCCAGCGAAGAACTCATGGAGCAGGTCGAACGCGAGGTGCTCGTCCCGCTCGTCGACGCGCTCAAGCGACAGGGCATCCCGTATCGCGGCGTCCTCTACGCCGGCCTCATGCTCACCGCCGCCGGTCCCAAGGTCCTCGAATTCAACTGCCGCTTCGGCGACCCCGAGACCCAGCCGCTCATGGCCCGCCTGAAGGGCGACCTCGTCGAGCTCTGCTGGGCGGTCTGTACCGGCCAGCTCAGCGAGGTCGACCTCGAGTTCGACCCCCGGACCGCCTGCACGGTCGTCATGGCGTCCGGCGGTTACCCCGGGGCGTATCCGAAGGGCAAGGTCATCACCGGTCTCGACGAGGTTGATGCGATGGATGATGTCGTCGTCTTCCACGCCGGCACGCGTCGGGAAAAGAACGGCGACCTCGTCACCAACGGCGGACGCGTCCTCGCGGTGACCGCGCTGGGCGAGGATCTCCAGGCCGCCCGCGACCGCGCGAACGAGGCGTGCGATCTGATCCGGTTCGACGGAGCGTATTTCCGACGGGATATCGGGGATCGGGTGCTGGTGAACGCGAAGGGGTGAGGCGTCGCGTCTTCCCTTAAGTCACCGCCTCCACCGCATCCCGCAGCCGCGACACCACATCACGGATCACCGGCAACGCCGCATCGATCTCCTCGCGCGTCGTGTGCCGCGCGATGGAGAGGCGGATCGACCCGTGCGCGACCTCGGGCGGGACGCCCATCGCCAGCAGAATCGGCGACGGCTCCAGCGATCCGCTTGAACACGCGGCGCCGGCCGACGCATACACGCCGCGCTCCGACATCCCGAGCAGGATCGCCTCCGCTTCGAGACGCGAAAAGCCGATGTTCAGCGTCGTCCACAGACGCGGGGCGTCCCGGCCGTGCACGACCGCGTCGGGGAAGCGTTCGGTGAGGTTCATCTGCAGGTGATCGCGAAGGCCAGCCTGCGCGTCGAGCTTCGACGGATCCGCCAGCCATTCCCCGGCGAGGTCGCACGCGACGCCGAATCCGACGATGCCGGGCGTGTTTTCGGTTCCGCCCCGCCGATCGCGCTCGTGCGGACCGCCGGTGATCTGCGGCGCGAGCTTCAACCCCCGCCGGATGTACAACGCCCCGATCCCCTTCGGCCCCTGGAACTTGTGCGCGGCAAGACTCGCGAAATCCACCGGCGACGCCGCGAGATCGATCGGCAGCTTCCCGATCGCCTGCACGGCGTCCGTGTGAAACAGCACCCCATGCTCGCGGCAGAGCGCCCCGATCTCGTCGATCGGACTGATCACCCCGACCTCGTTGTTCGCCCACATCACCGAGACGAGCAGGATCTCGTCGCCACGCGCGCGGAGCAGGTCGCGCAGGGCGTCGACATCGGCGACGCCGTCTTTGGTGAGGGGGAGCCAGACGGGTTCGACGCCGCGCGTCGCGGCGAGGGCTTCGATCGTCTCGCGGGTGGCGGAGTGCTCCGCCCTGGTGCTGACCATGACGCGTCGGGACGGATGCTGATCCGCGAGGCTGCGCATCGTCATGTTGGTCGCTTCGGAGCCGCCGGAGGTGAACACGATGTCGCGTCCCCGGCAGTTCAGCAGCGCGGCGACGGATTCCCGGGCCAGTTCCATCCGATGCCGGACCGCCTGCCCCGCCCGATGCACGCTCGACGGATTCGCCCAGCCCTCGCGGAGGGACTCGGCCATCGCCTCGACGACGGCGTCGTCCGGACGGGTGGTGGCGTTGTGGTCGAGATAGATCGGCCGCATGCCCTCAGTTTACGCCGCCGGGTGGACTGAGGACATGCCGCCGAAGCGTTCCCGGTTCAGCAGGGCCCCCATCCGCCAAGGAGTTGAGCCAGATCTGCGGCGTCGACCGCCCGACCACTGTCGGGCTCGGCGGCGTCACTTCGAGAAAGACGTTGAACAGCGAGAAGCCCGGGGACGTGAGGCTGTCCTCAAAGAAGCCCGAGTTGACATCGAGCACAGACGCCTCGACCGATCGTTGCTGTGACACGTACGCAACGCCGTCTCCCCGGGCGTTCAATGCGCCCGAGAGCGACATGATCAGGCAGACAGCGGATGCGCGTCCGAGATGCACGCGCACAAAGCGAGCGGCAGGCATGGTCATTCGATTCCCTCCTCAAACGCCGGCGCGACGCGACAGGCGCGCGGGTCCGGCGATCCGGGGACTATATCGGATCCGACCGGCGCCGGTCGTCGGAGAAATCGCGGCAGAGTCTTACGACGTCGAGCGATCCCAGCCGCACTCCGGACATCCCAGTTCGTTGACCGGATATCCGCACGCCGGGCAGTTCACGACGACTTCGGCGAGGTCATCCACCTCGCCGCCGACGATCCCGAAGCCGTAGCCCCGGATCCGCATGGCGATCCAGAAGCCCATCGCGCCGATGATCATCAACGCCGCGCTGACGAGGAACATCTGCTGCGTCTTCGCGAACAGCGGCTGCAGCACCGCGAAGAGCAGGGCGGCGACGGCGAGGAAGCTGAACGAGATGGCGTTGGCGAGTCCGAGGAAGCGTCCCCGCTCATCGCGTGGCGACAGGTGCTGGAGCAGCGACTGCAGGGGGATGATGTAGAACCCGGCCGCGATCCCGGCCCCGAAGACGAACAGGTACACGTTGGTCAGGGTGGGGGGGATGACGCCGAGCAGGACGAAGAACACGATGATGCCGCCCGCGCCGAACGGGATCAGTTGCGGGCGGATCGCGCGGCCGGACAGCAGCCCCGCCGCGACGCACCCGATCGCAATCGAGATCCCCATCACCCCCATGATGTACCCCGCCTGCTGACGCGAGACGCCCAGGATCACCGTGTACTCGGGCAGGATGAGCAGGGCGAGTCCGCCGAGCAGATAGAAGTAGCCCCAGGCGAGGGCGACGATGATCAGCGGCCCCTCCGCCATCTCGCGGAGCGCCCGCCAGTAGACGCCGAACGGATTGAGATCGCGTTGAAGCCCCGGGTCGCCCGCCTCGAGCTTCGGCAGGAACAGGACGGAGATCAGACCGAGCACCGCGAGCACGATCATCGCGGCCCCGGGCAGCCATCGCATCGGGTCCGCCCCCGCGTTCTGCGGCGCGTACCGGTCCGCGATGATCCCGGCCAGCACCGTGCCGAAGATCACCGCGATGTTCGTCAGCATGTTGATCGCGCCGTTCGCGCGGCTGAGTTCGTCCGAATTCACGAGCTCCGGGATCATGCCGTACTTCGCCGGCCCGAAGAAGGTGCTCTGGCACGTCAGCATGACCAGGGCCGTCATCGTGAGCCAGAGATTCCCGGTGAAGAAGCCGAGCGCGGCGATGACCGAGATCGGGATCTCCGCAATCTTGACGAGCACCGACACCGTCCGCTTGCTCCGTCGATCCGCGAACTGCCCCGCGTAGCCCGACAGCAGAATGAACGGGATCGTGAACGCCAGACTGATCACCCCCTGGCCGCCGAGATTGCCGAACGCGTCCCGCCACAGCCCGTCGACGACCATGAAGATCATCACGTTCTTGATGATGTTGTCGTTCACCGCCCCGAAGAACTGCGTGACGATAAGCGAGAGGAATCCGCGTTTCAGGATGTTGTGGGTGCGTGCGGACATCGCGGAGATCAGTTCGTCCTAGAGCCGGACGCGGATGGCCCAGAGATCAGGAAAGAACGGACGAAACAGCGTGCTCTGCAGGTACGGAACCCCCGGCGAACCGCCCGTGCCCCGCTTGAATCCGATCGTCCGCTCCACCATCTTCACGTGTCGGTACCGCCACTCCTGCACGCCCTCGTCGAGATCGACGATCGACTCGCACACGCTCCGCACCGGCGGGTCCTCGTGGTAGATCCTGACGAGCAGGTCCTGCACCGCCGCGTTCTCACCGACCGACTCCGTGAGATCCCGCTCCAGCGCATCGGTCGGCACGTCGTAGCCGCGCGTGGTGAGGAAGCGAAGAAAGGCGTCGTAGATCGACGGCGCGGCGTACCGTTCCTTCAGTTTTTCGTACGCCGACGGGTGATTCTCGTGATGCGCCAGCATCTTCTCCCGCTTGTAGCCGCACATGAACTCGAATTCGCGGAACTGCGCCGACTCGAATCCGCTCGACGAGGCCAGGAACGACCGGAAGGACGTGAACGACACCGGCGTCATCGTCTCGAGGATGTCGACCTGGGCGACCATCGTCTTCAGGATCGTCAGCATCCGCTCCATCGTCGCGCCCACGGATGAATCGTCGCCCGCCGTCAGCCGGTCACACAGGCGGTCGCCTTCGTGGAGCATCTGCTTGAACCACAACTCGTAGACCTGGTGGATGATGATGAACAGCATCTCATCATGTTCCGGACCATCGGACTTCGGCTGCTGCAGATCGATCAGTTCGTCGATCTTCAGGTATTCCCAGTACGTCAGCGACACGAGGCGGCTCCTTTCGTCGGACGCATCGTATCGGGAACGACGATCCCCGGCGTCCGACGCCGCGCCGCCCGCCGGCGGGACGTGTTGATCGTCGCCGATCCGCCTGGGAGGAGCCTGAGGCCCGGTCGCCCGGCTTTCACGGTGATTCCCGCGGTTCGGGGCGCGCGCCGTCTTCGCGGAAGTCTATCTTTCGGATGGATCCAGCGCGGCCGCCGGCGCCTTCGCCCTCTCGCGGTCGCCATCGAGAGGAGCGCTCATGTCCACGCTGATCATGATGGTCGCCGTCGTTCACCTCGCCGTCTGCCCGCCCGTGGGCGAATCCGACGTGGTGGACAACTTCGATGAACTCGCGCCGTGGAAATGGGCGAAGGCGCCGCGCATGCCCGCCGCGTTCGACGGCGATCCCGCCACATTCGGCGCGTGGGACGTCGCCCGCCCCTGGCCGACGATCGCCATCCACGCCGCGATGCTCCCGACCGGCCGCGTCCTGCACTACTCGTATCCGGGCTCCGGCGAGTACATCTGGGATCCCGTCGCCGACACGTTCACCGAGGTCGACGTCGACGAGAACCTCTTCTGCTCCGGGCACTCCCATCTCGCCAACGGGATGATCTACGTCACGGGCGGCAACGACAATGAGTGCCAGTTCCAGGGCATCGACACGACGTATCTGTTCGACCCCGAGACCCAGATGTGGACCTTCCTCGAAACGATGGAGGACGGCCGCTGGTACCCGACCAACGTGACCCTCGGCGACGGACGCGTCATCATCACCACCGGGCTCGATCGCACCTGCGAGACCAACGTGGTCATGGAGATGTTCACGCCCGGCGAAGGGCTCTCCATCGTGCCGGAGGGCGAGCGCGATGTCGCCCTGTACGCGCGGATGCACCTGCTCTCCGACGGCCGCATCGCCCACGTCGGGCCCGAGCGCCCGATGCACACGTTTGAACTCGGCGAAGGCTGGACGCCGATCGGCCAGTCGAGTCAGTGGCGGTGGCAGGGGACCGCGGTGCTGCTGCCCGGACCGGACGATCGCGTCCTGCTGCTCGGGGGCTACCAGAACGACGTGGCCTCCGCCGCGGTCGACATCATCGATCTCAGCGGCCCGGAGGCGACGGGAACGGCGGGACCGTCGTTGAATCACGGCCGTGCGCATGCCGACGCCCTCATCCTGCCTGATCAGTCCGTGCTCGTCATGGGCGGCGGACAGGACGGCCTCTACGAGTCGCCGGTCAATACGCCGGAGCTTCTGCTGCCGGGCGCGGATGCGTGGCTCGAACTCCCGCCGCACGCCTACCCCCGCATGTACCACGCGACGACCGTTCTCCTGCGCGATGGACGCGTTCTGGTCGCGGGTCAGGACAGCGGCGACTCCGCCTTCTGGACCGAGATCTACAACCCGCCGTACCTTTATCGCGGCGAACGCCCGACCATCGCCAAGGCCCCCGGCCTCGCCGTCTGGGGCGGATCAATCGACATCACCACGCCCGACGCCGCTTCGATCGATTCCGTCGTCCTCGTGAAACTCTCGTCGGTCACGCACTCGGTGAACTTCGAGCAGCGACTCGTGGACCTGGCGTTCACGAGCGGCGACGAGAGCCTGACCGCGACGATCACCGACAACCCCAACGTCGCCCCGCCCGGCGTGTACATGCTGTTCATCCTGAACGACAGCGGCGTGCCCTCGGTCGCCGAGATGATCACCGTCGGACCCGCGCCGCTCGGCGATCTGGACGGCGACGGCGACATCGACGCGGCGGATCTCGCGGTGGTTCTCGCCGCGTGGGGTCCGTGCCCGGCGTGCCCCGCCGATCTCGACGACGACCACCAGGTCGGTCCCGGCGATCTTGCGATCATCCTCGCGAACTGGACGGGCTGAACGAGCGCCGCGGCGAAGCCCAGTCCCTCGACAAGACAGCCCCCTGAAAAAGGCCGCCCCCGCCGATCATCACCGGCGGGGGCGTTCAGTGTCGCGTCCGGACGATAAGCCGAATTCTGTCGCACGCGCCGGCGCGAACCGATGCGCACGGGCGACCATTTCTCTGGGAGCGCCGTCGCCGACGCCCTCCTGCACGCGACCCGCCCTCGTCCCGCGGACCACGGGCGCCCGACCGAAGCCGGACCGAGGACTGCTTGCGCTTGCACGCGGCGGGGTTTACCGTGCCCCGACCGTCACCGGCCGGGCGGTGCGCTCTTACCGCACCCTTTCACCCTTGCCTGTGCGCCCCGAGGGACGCCATCGGCGGTCTGCTCTCTGTGGCACTTTCCCTGACCCTGCGACGAAGGGCCGGTGGGCGTTACCCACCGCCGTGTCCTGCCGTGTTCGGACTTTCCTCACGACGACCCGAAGGCCGACGCGCGATCGCCTGTCCAGACAAATGGATTCTAGGCGCTCTTGCGATCGCACGCGTCATTCCGCTCGATCCGTCGGACGCCTCCGGTATACTCCGCCTCCTCCGAAGGATCGACTGATGGAACGACGGATCGTCATCTGGGGAACCCCTGAGCACGCCGACCTGGCGCGTGATGTCCTGCAGGCGGCGGATGCGCAGGTCGCGGCGGTCGTCGCCCGCTCCCCCGACGCCGCGACCCGGCTCGCCGACGCGCTCGGCGACGCCCCGCGCGCCGGCGATCTCCGCGAGGCTCTCGCCGACGACTTCGACCTCCTGTGGCTCGCCGGGACGGACGTCCTCACGCCGGACGAGATGACCCTGATCCGGGAGCGGAAGATCCCGACGCTCACATGCGCGCCGATGCTCGGGGCGTTTGGCGAAGTCGTCGCGGACCCCGACGCCGCCGCCGCCGCCCGCGTCACGCCCCTCATGCGCCGCAGTCCCGGCTATCGCGCGGCGATGGATTCGATCGAGGCCTTCGGCGAGGTCCAGTGCGTCACCGTCGCCATGCGGAGCGCGCGTCCGCACGGCGCCCTGTACGCCCGGCTCTACGACGCCATGGACATCATCGAGAAACTCTGCGGCGCGGCGGATTCCATCGACGCCGTCCTCGCCCCCGGACCCACCCCCGACGCCCTCGCCGGCCTCCGCGGCCATATGGCGATGACGATGCGCTTCGCTGACCAGCGGGCCGCGTCGATCACGGTCTCCGACGCCGCGGGCGGCTGGTTTCGCGGCGTGACGATTCTCGGCGAGGCGGGCGCGTTGCGCATCGACGATCGCGGCTTCGAGTGGATCAGTCCGGAGGGCGAGCAGATCGACGGTCATCGCAACGAGAAGGCCGCCGGCGACCTCGCCACGCTGATCGGCGACCACATCCGGCGCGTGCTCGACCACGTCGACGCCGCCGACCCGCCCCCCGACGCCCCGCGCCTGGTCGCCCTCTGCGAAGCCGCGCGGCTGAGCAGTCGAACCGGCCAGGGCGAGTCGCCCGTGCGGATGCTGGAGATGTTGAAGCGGGTGTAGCGGGCGGCCGGGGGGTAGGGTCCGCACCCCGTGCGGACCGGAATGAAGCCTCGTCGCGCGGTCGGTTGGGTCCCCCGGTCCAACCGACGGGATCGGAGATGACCCATGCGACACGCCGCCTTCCTTCGCGGCATCAACGTCGGCGGGAAACACAAACTCCCGATGGCCGACCTCCGCGCGATGTTCGAAGCACACGGCGCGGCCGATGTTGCGAGCTATGTGCAGAGCGGCAACGTCGCGTTCGATGCTTCAGCGAAGGAGGCGAAGCGGATTGCGCAGGCGGTGGCCGATGACATCGAGGCGACCTTCGGATTCGCGGCGCCGATTGTTCTGCGCACCGCACGTGAACTCGCGGCCGCCGCCGAGGCGTCCCCGTTCGTCGTCGACGGCGCCGATCCGAAGACGCTTGCGATCGGATTCCTGTCCGCCAGACCCCGGCCGGCGGCGGTGAAGGCGCTCGATCCCGATCGCTCGCCCGGCGATTCGTTCGAGATCATCGGGCGTGAGGTGCATCTCTGGCTGCCGAACGGCGCCGCGCGGTCGAAGCTGACCAACGCGTGGTTCGACACGCAGCTCGGCGTCGTGACCACCGTGCGAAACTGGCGAACGGTGAATGCGATGATCGATCTGACGTAGGTCGGGATCGTATCCTGACACCGATCGGGCAATCACGTCGCAGGTGTCGGGATGCGATCCCGACCTACAGCGCAACGCGTCAGTCCACGCGAATCGGCGTTCCCACCGTGCGCTCGCTGGCGGTCAACGCCAGGAACTCGTCGACCGTCTTCGTCCCGATGTCGCCCTCGCTCCGCTTGCGAATGGCGACTGACTTCGCTTCCGATTCCTTGTCGCCCACGACCAGCACGTACGGAATCTTGTCGAGCTCCGCGTTGCGGACCTTCGCGTTCATCCGCTCGGAACCGTCGTCCACGCCGACCCGCATCCCCGCCGCGGCGAGCTTCTCCGCGACGCTCGCCGCGTACTCGTTATGCCGGTCCGCGATCGGCACGAGCATCACCTGCACCGGGGCCAGCCACAACGGAAACGCACCGCCGTAGTGCTCGATCAGCAGACCCAGGAACCGTTCCGCGCTGCCGAACAAGGCGCGGTGCACCATCATCGGACGGTGCCGGTCGCCGTCCGAACCGACGTACTCCAGCTCGAACCGGTTCGGGAGGTTGAAGTCGAACTGCACGGTCGAGAGCTGCCACTCGCGCCCGATCGCATCGTTGACCTTGAGGTCGATCTTCGGTCCGTAGAACGCGCCGCCGCCTTCGTCGACATCGCTCTCCACGCCGACGGTCTCGACCGCCGAACGCAGCGCCGATTCCGCCTTCGCCCAGTCCGCGGGATCGCCGATCGATTTCTCCTTCGGCTTGGTCGAGATGTACGCCTTGAAGTCGGTCAGGCCGAAGGTCTTCAGGATGTACAGCGAGAACTTGAGCGCGCGCTCGATCTCGCTCTCCGCCTGCTCGGGCTGGCAGAAGATGTGGGCGTCGTCCTGCGTGAAGCCGCGCACGCGGGTGAGTCCGTGCAGCGCGCCGGACAACTCATAGCGGTAGACGGTGCCGTACTCCGCGAGGCGGATCGGGAGTTCGCGGTACGAGCGCGGCCGGCCGCCGAAGATGTGGCAGTGGAACGGGCAGTTCATCGGCTTGAGGTAGTAGTCCTCGCCGTCGACATCGATGGGGCGGTACATCGAGTCCTTGTAGAACCCGAGGTGGCCGGAGGTCTCCCACAGTCCGCCCCGCCCGATGTGCGGGGTGTACACCCAGTCGTAGCCGTTCATCAGGTGCGCTTCCTGGCTGAACCGCTCGGCGAGGTAACGCACCATCCCGCCCTTGGGGTGCCAGAGAATCAGCCCGTGGCCCACCTGCTCCTCAGTCGAGAAGAGATCGAGCCGCTTGCCGAGGACGCGGTGATCGCGGGCCTTCGCCTCCTCCAGTCGCTGAAGGTGCGCCTTGAGCTGCTTCTTGTCGGCGAAGGCGGTGCCGTAGACGCGGGTCAGGCTGTCGCTCGCGGCGTCGCCGTGCCAGTACGCGGCGGCGAGGCTCATCACCTTGTACGCCCCGATCCGTCCCGTGCTCGGCACGTGCGGACCGCGACAGAGATCCTCCCAGTCCTTGCCCGGTTCGCCGGTGGCGTAGAAGGACAGCGTCTCCGCCCCCGCCTCCACCGCACGCTCCGCGTTGTCGAGCTTGTACTTCGACCCTTCGTCCTTCAGCTTCTTCATCCCGTCGTCAAGCGGAAGGTCGTAGCGGGTGAAAGGCCGGTCCTCCTTGATGATCCGGGCCATGATCGTCTCGATGGCCTCGAAATCCTCGGACGACAGCGGATCGTCCTCCGGAAAGCGGATGTCGTAGTAGAAGCCGCCTTCGACGGGCGGGCCGTAGACCAGCATCGCCCCCGGCTTGATCTGCTGGATCGCCTCCGCCATGACGTGCGCGGCGGAATGCCGCATCAGGAAGATCGCGTTCTCGTCCGGCTCCCCGTCCCGGGTCTTCGCGGTGACGATCGAGACCTCGGCGTCGTCGCTGATTTCGTGGTCGAGGTCGTGCAGATCGCCGTTCACGACCACCCCGAGGGCCGCCTTGGCCAGACCCGGGCCGATCGATTCGGCGATCCCGAGGCCCGTGACCGGCCCGTCGTAGCTGCGTTGCGATCCGTCGGGCAGGGTGATGGTGGGCATGGCGAGGTCTCGATTCGCGAGCGTGACGAAAAGGGGGTGAACGCGGACGGACCGCGAAAGCCGAAGAGTGTACGCCGCGCCGGGAAGGGGCTCAAGACGCGATCGTCGACGGAGAACCGGCCTGCGACATTGCCTCTCGTGCATCGACGACGCATAATTGGAGGGAGCAAGGAGACTGCACCATGGCCTCACTCATCGTCGTGTCGGGCGCCAACGAGGGCGATTACTATCCGCTGGGGGTCCGCACCTGGGTCATCGGGCGCGGCGAGAACTGCCCGATCCAGCTCGTCGACGAACGCGTCTCCCGGAAGCACTGCCAGATCCGCTTCGACGAGAAGGAAGACACGCACCACGTCATCGATCTCAAGAGCGCCAACGGCGTCTTCGTCAACGGCCGGCAGATCACCGGCGACACCCTGCTCCGTGACAACGACATCATCGAAGCCGGCGGCTCGAAACTGATGTACACCGTTGAGGAGTTCGAGGACCGCGAGTCCGCGCTCAACCACTACAAGGTGCGGGGCGAACGCGGCAAGAGCACGCTCGCCCAGTAACGCGCCGGGACTGGATCAGGAAGCGGGTTCGGACAACGCCTCGGCCGATGACGCGTCTGGTGTCGCACGCTCGAAGCGATCGAGCAGCGCGGGGGCGGGACGGGGCGTGTACTCAAACAGCGTGTAGCCGTCCCGTGCGTCGGTGAACAACTGCATGCCGTCGCCGAGCGATTCGATGGCGAACGGTCGGAGTTGATCCGTCTTCGCCGCGATCAGCACGACGGGATCGTCCTCGACCATCGCCAGCAGCCACACCGAGCGACTCGAGATCGTGTTGCGATGGGCGAGCCCCAGACCGCGGACGTCGGGGGCGCCGGTGCGCGGTCCGAGATCCGCGACGAGCGGGAAGCCGAGTTCGGTCGTGTACGCGGCGGTCCATTCCGAGTCGCCGACGGTGCACACCCAGTCGGGCGTGAAGTCCTTCGAAATCAGACGTTCGTACGCCGCGGCGACCGTCATCACGCGGTTCGCGTCCGGGTATCGCTCGTTCTCCCCGCCGCCCGAGACGCGCCAGGGGTTGCCGAGCATGTTCTTCGCGGCGACGGTGATCAGCCCGCCGGCGACGAGCAGCATCGCGATGCTCGCCGCGACCGCCAGCCAGCGACGGCCGCCGGTCGGTCGGGCGCCGGCGTCCGCGGCCGACGATGCGCCGTCGAGGCGCAGGGCGTCCGGATCGGGCGCGTAGCCGCGCCGCAGGGCGTCGTCGATCGCACGCTGTCCGGCCGCCGCGGCGGCGAGAGCGGGCTCCGCGTCAAGCCGGGTCTCGAACGCGACGGACTGGGCGTCATCCAGTTCGTTGGCCAGCCAGGCGTCGAGCAGGGCTTCGTCGGCCGCATCCAGGACGTGGGCGGGCGTGGGATGGTCGGGTCGGTCGACCGTCATCTCGAGGACGTTCCTTTCTCCCGGGTCTGCATGGAGGAAGCGGGGGCCGGGGCCGCCTGCAGTCGTGTTCGCATGGCCTTCCGCGCGCGATGCACATGGCTCATCGCCGTGCCCGAGGGGATGTCGAGCGCCCGGGCGATCTCCTCGTACGGCAGGCCCAGCACCGTCCGCATCAACAGGCACGCCCGGGCGTTGTCGTCGAGTTCGCCCAGAGCGCGGCTGACCTCGTCATCAAAGCACTGCTGATCGGCGAGGAGTCGCCCGCAACTGTCGACCGGCGCCTCGTCCGATTCCTCCCGCCGGCCATCCGCCCGGTCGGCCGTGGCGTCGAGCCGGTCGCCCGCGGGGTGGGTTCGGCGACGGACGGTCCGTCGGACCGCGTTCAGGGCGAGGTTTCTGACGATCCGGCCCATCCAGGCGGTGAAGTTCGTGGAGGCGTCGAAGTCGTCGAGCTTCTGGAGGGCGATCATGGCGGCGTCCTGAACGAGGTCGTCGGCCCGCCCGCGGTCGCCGCAGACGCCGACCGCGATGCACCACAGCGTCCGGGAGGCGGCCTGGTAGCGCACGGCGAATCCCGCGGCCGTCAGCCGCGTCGGGGAGGACCGTTCAGCGTCATCACCATCGCATCGCTCATCCGGGCTGGGCTGGAGACCCGCATCTCCCTTCCATGTCGTTCCCAACGTATGCGATTGCACGAATCTGTGAATTGTGATCGTTTTCACGAGGCCCGGGTGGGTCTACCGCCGGAAGCCGCCTCCCTCGGCATCCAGCCGAAGCTGGGATCCGAGGACCGAAAGGAACCGGATCAGTTCCGATTCGACGTGATCCGGGTCGGCCGTGAGTCGAATGGCGTCCATCAACGCGACGCGGAACCGACGTCGGACGATCTTGAGCGCTGACGCGGCCTGCCCGGCGGAGCCGAACCCGGTGACCGTCGCGGCGTGGGCCATGGTGGGGGGCGGCTGGTTGCCGCGAATCGGATCGATCAGGCAGACCTCCGCCAGCCGCCAGTGATTCGGAAGACCGGCGTCATGGAGCTGCGCCTGGAGCAATTCGAGAGCCTGGTCGAACGTCGCGACGGCCCATCGCCGTTCGTACGCCGTGTCGGGATCGTCGGTCCCGGACTCTCGCAGGTGGGATTCCTCCCGCTCAATCGCCTCCGGCGACATGGAGGGCAGGGGACGCGCCCGGGGACGTCGGCTGAGATCGATCTGATGCCGCCGCAGTGCGGTGAGGATGAGCGAACGCAGTCGGCCCCGGTCCGGATCGGCCCGGGCGAAGAGATCGCGTCCGATGACCACGTCTGCGAAGAACGACTGCGTGATCTCCGCCGCGCGATCCGGGCAGCGGGTCGACCGTCGCACGCGTGCGTAGACGGCGGGCCAGTATCGCGCGGCGAGTCTGTTCATCGCCTCACGTCGATCTTCAGGGTCATGCACGGCGTGAACGTCGGTCCAGCAGGTCGTCTGGAAACCGGCGCCGCCCGCGGTGTTCTTCCCCTCGCCCATTCCGCCCCTCATTCATGCCGCAAAAAACCGGACCATTTCGGGACATCCTGCCCGTACAACATAATGCATGGATTCGGCGGAGGGAACAACGCGTTCATCGGGATCGTCGGCCGCGGCGTCGGCGCTGCTCGCCGCGTTTCTGACGGATGATCCGTCGGCGTCCGGTGAAGCCGCCCGCGTCGCGGGGTGCACCGTGGTCCGCCGACTCGGCGGCGGCGGGGGCGGCGTCGTGTACGAGGGGGTGGATCCACGGCGGGGCCGGCGGGTGGCGATCAAGGTCATCGCGACGTCCGGACTCGACGAGCGGGCGTTGCGCCGCGTCCGCCGCGAAGCGGATCTGCTGGTCACCCTCGGCGATGCGTGCGTCTTCGTCCCCACGGTCTATGACGTGATCGATCAGCCTGATTCGATCTGTCTGGTCATGCAGATGATCGAGGGCGAGCGGCTGGAGGACGCGGTGCGTGATCGGCCGCTGCGTGATCGCGTGGCGATCATGGCGGAGATTGCGCGGCAGGTGGGCGAGTTGCATCGACACGGCGTGATTCATCGCGACCTGAAGCCGAGCAACATCCTGATCACGCCGGACGGGGAGCCGCGCATCATCGACTTCGGCGTCGCCTCGAGCGCGTCGGCGGCGGGGGTGACGTTGACGCGTCCGGGCGAGGTCGTGGGCAGTCTGCCGTTCATGGCGCCGGAGGTGCTCGCGGGCGATCCTGACCGGGTGACGACGGCGTGCGATGTGTACGGTCTGGGCGCGACGGCGTACGTCGTGTTGACGGGCGAGCCGCCGCACGAGGCGAGCGATCACGTGATCGCGGCGATTGACCGGAAGCGGAGCGAGGACCCGCGGGATCCGCGGACGTGGTCGCCGGAGACGCCGGTGTCGCTGCGGGCGATTCTGATGACGGCGTGCGCCCGTTCGCCCGAGGCGCGATACGACAGCGCCGCAGGGCTGGCCGATGATCTCGACCGCTGGCGTCGCGGCGAGCCGGTTTCGGTGAGTCCGCCCTCGGGTCTCGGCCGTCTTCGCGCCACGATTCGTCGGCGTCCGATTCTGACGACGGCGGTCGTATGCGTGACGATGTCGCTCGCCGCGCTCACGGCGACGGTGGCGGCGATTCAGTTTCTCGCACTGCAGCCGGCGGCGATCGATGTGATCGACGGCGGGGACACGGCGGTGGTCTTGTCGCGAGCCGGACATTCCCTTCATCGTTGGTCGGCTGGTCCGTGCGGCGGCGTGCGGCTGGCTCGGTGGATGACCGCGGCGGCCGCGACGGCGGCGGACGACGGCGAACGGGTCGTTCTTGGCGTGCAGCGGATCAATCGCAGTGAGGCGCCCGGCATTCCGGGCCAGCTCTCGGTATTTCGGCCCGACGCATGCAACGCCCCCGTATGGACGACCGGGAGC
The DNA here is from genome assembly GCA_965227335.1 of Phycisphaerales bacterium. Classification (GTDB taxonomy): domain Bacteria; phylum Planctomycetota; class Phycisphaerae; order Phycisphaerales; family SM1A02; genus CBDDFV01. The sequence continues at coordinate 106,906 of CBDDFV010000002.1, read as the reverse complement.
ACCCCGGCCGATCTTCACCCGCCGCCGCTCCCGCCATGGTCGCGGGTCAGACGGATGCAGATCTACGACGCGAATCCCGCGATGAATTTCAGCGGCGGGTTGGTCGCCGACGTGCTCGAGGCGTCGCCGGGGGAGGAGATCGTCGCGGTCTTCAATCACGTGACCGACGCCCCGGCCCTGATCCGCGTGTACCGCGCCATCGATGGCGCGGTTCTGTTTGAGGCGTGGCACATGGGTCAGATCACCGGCCTCATGTGGTCGGACGCGCATCGACAGTTGGTCCTCTCAGGATGGAACAACCACGCGGCCTGGCCGGAGCGCGGCGGCTCGATCTCCGATCCGGCCGCGATGCCCTTCGTGATCTTCGCGCTTCGCCCGACGATGAACGACATCGCGCGTGACGCCTGGATTGCGGAAGGGCCGGGAAGACCGGGGACCGCGGTGCTCTGGTACCGAACCATCATGCCGGCAGAGTTGTCGGTGACGATCGCCAGAGCGGAACTGCGTTCACCGACGGCTGCTGACGCCGTCGCCCATTGGCATCTCAGCGGTCCGCGCTATGAAAAGAACGCGGACTGCGGGGTGACGTTCGTCCTGTCGGCCGATGGGGAGGTCCTGGACCTCTGGGGCAACGACCAGTTTCTCGCCTCGCCGTGGGGCGTCTTCGACGAGATGGTCATCGGTGATCTGCCGGAGATTCAGCCCGAGACATCCCGTTCGTCAGTCGAAGGAGAGTAGCGCCGCCGTCTCCGCGCCGACATCCCTTGCTCCGGAATCCCTATCATGGAGGAGACCCGCGACGCCCCGGAGGCCCCCGTGATCGAGATCCGCTGCGATAACTGTGAAATCCCCTTCGAGGTCGATGACGAACTCGCAGGCGGCAAAGTCCCGTGTCCCGAGTGCGGCGACGTCAACCGGATCCCGGAGCCCGCCGAGGTCGACGATGAGCCCGTCCCGCCCGATCGCGACGGGGCCGAGACGGACGTCTATTACGTCCGGCCCGCCATGGCCCGGGCCCATCCATTCCGGTTCCTCGTCATCCTCGTCGCGATCATGGGCGGACTCATCCTTTCCGGCGCGGCGATGTTCAGCGCGTCCGTGCCGCAATGGCTCGCATGGGTGGGCGTCATCCTCGCCGCCGCCGGCCTCGTCTGGTGGACCGTCTGGTGGGTGCAGGACCGACTCACCGCCCGCCTGCGGGTCACGACGAAACGGACGATTCACCGGGTCGGACTGCTGCGGAAGAACACCAGCGAAGTGCTGCACCAGCACATCCGCAACATCCGCATCGAACAGAAGTTCATCGAACGGATCTTCAACGTCGGCTCCATCAAGATCGACTCCTCCGCCGGCGGGCAGGACGATGAAGAGATCTACATGGAAGGGATCCCCGATCCCGAACGGCTGCGGAAGACGATCGATCAATACCGGCAGTTGTGAGGACCTCGGCGTCGCGCCGTTCGTCTTGTGCGCACCTGCCGCTCTGCGGCAGGGTGACGCCCAATGTGCCGGCGCCGGCATGATGCGAGCGGTCGGGTCCGCACCCCGGGCGGACCGTCCCCCGCGCGCGTCCGAATGAGCCCCGCAGGACCAGCATGACGAACGATGCCCCCGTCATCGCGGACGAGATCCACGCTTTCATTGAAGCACGCCTCACGGAATCCTGGCGCCGCGCTGAATCGCCCGGCTGCCTCTGGCCGTTCTCGCGGCGGAATCCGCACGACGCCATGGTCGTCGAGTTGTACGCCGACGCCGACGCCCGCGACGGGACGGTGACCGGCGATCTTCGCGCCCGCTGGATGATCGACGCCGATGGACTCCGGCGGCTCGCGCTCGACGATGCGTTTCCCGAGACGAGCCTCGAACGCGTGCGTGGCATGTGGTACGAGACCGTCCTCAGCAAGGTCGCCGTGACCGCGGACCGCCGGACGGTCGTCTGGATCGAGGCGAACGGACCACGTGCCGCGAGTTCGGTGGCCATCACGCTCGTCAGGAAGGAAGGCGGGTTGCGGGAGGCGTCGTCGCGACTGTGCTGGATCAGTTGAGGCGAGGCGACAGGCCGAGGCGACAGGCGGGGGCGCGGCGGGACGCGCCGGAATCGTCCTGCGTGATCCTTCCGAGAGCGGCGGGTGTGGTGGTCCCGGCGGCCGTCGACCCGGTCCGCACGGGGTGCGGACCCTACCGCAATCCCCTATCATCCGGCTCCCTGAAGACCCTCTCCCGGAGCCCCTTCCCCGATGAAGATCCACGAATATCAGGCCCGTGAACTCCTCGACGCCGCGGGCATCGCCGTCCCGGACGGCGCCATGGTCCAGACCGTCGAGGACGCCGAACGCGCGGCGAAGGACATCTTCGACGCCGGCAGCTCGATCTGCGTCGTCAAGGCCCAGGTCCACGCCGGCGGGCGCGGCAAGGCGGGCTTCGTGAAGGTCGTCGAAACCGTCGAAGAGGTCCGTGACGCCGCGAAGTTCATGCTCTCCAACCGCATGGTGTCGCCGCAGACCGGGGCCGAGGGTCTGGAGGTCAAGCGACTCCTCGTCGCCGCCGGCGTCGACATCGCGAAGGAGTACTACCTCGCGATGACCGTCGATCGCGGGAAGAACACGAACACGCTCATCGCGTCCGCCGAGGGCGGCGTCGAGATCGAAGCCGTCGCGGAGTCCAACCCCGACGCCATCAAGAAGATCCCCGTCCATCCGCTCATCGGCCTCCAGGCCCACGAAGCGAGGCGGGTCGCGTTCGATCTCGGCTTCACCGGCAAGCAGGTCGGACAGGCCGCGAAGATCATGATGAACCTCGCGACGCTGTTCACCGACACCGACGCCTCGCTCGCCGAGATCAACCCCCTCATCGTCACGCCTCCGACCTCGGATCATCCGGATGGTCAGGTCATGGCGATCGACGCGAAATTCAACTTCGACGACAACGCGCTCTTCCGTCACAAGAACATCGCGAACCTCTTCGACCCCTCCGAAGAGAACCCCGCCGAACTCCGCGCCAACAAGTTCGGCCTCAGCTACGTCGCGCTCGACGGCGACATCGGCTGCCTCGTCAACGGGGCCGGGCTCGCGATGTCGACGATGGACATCATCAAGCTCCACGGCGGGGAGCCGGCGAACTTCCTCGACGTCGGCGGCTCCGCGACCGAAGAGGCCGTGGCGGAAGCGTTCCGGATCATTCTGTCCGATGACGCGGTGAAGGGCGTGCTCGTCAATATCTTCGGCGGCATCATGCAGTGCGACCGCATCGCCCGCGGCATCGTCGGGGCCGCGAAGGAAGTCGGCTTCGAAGTGCCGCTCGTCGTCCGTCTCGAAGGCACCAACGTCGCCCAGGCGCGGCAGATCCTCGAGGAAGCCAAGAGCGAAATCCCCAACATGCAGACCGCCACCGACCTCGCCGACGCGGCGAAGACGATCACCAGCGCGGTGGGCTGATCGGATACGCGACCGTCCATCGACAACGCCGCTGACTTCGGTCAGCGGCGTTGTTCGTTCTGACGTCTGATCAACGGATCAGCAGTCGCCCCACGTGCTCAGCAGGGCGGCGAGATCCGGCGGCCCGACCTGTCCGTCGCCGTCGAGATCGGCGGGGCAGCCGGCGCATCGTCCCCAGCTCGACAGCAGCGTCGCGAGGTCCGACGCCCCGACCGCGCCGTCGTCATCGAGATCGCCCGGGCAGTCCGACGCGACCGGGAACATCGCGTACGCGCGGGTCAGACCGCCCCGGACGCCCGTGCCGACGATCACGCCGGCGTCGCTGATCCCGAGCGCGGATGACGAGGTGTTCATCGAGACGTCCCAGTCCGTGTCCGGCGGCAGCAGATCCTGAATCCGCACCGTCGTCGCGCCGTCGAAGTAGAAGGGGACAGCGAACGCGCCGGAGGCGACGCCGACCGCGTGTCCGGCGCTGTTCACGGCGCGGGCGGACCCCTGACTGGTTCCCGTCGGCAGCGGAATCGCCTGCATGCCCGCGGCCTCGGTCCAGATGAACGGCAGCCCCGATCCCTGGTTGAGCATCGACGAACCAACCACGTGGCCCGCGTCGCTGATGTCGAACGCAAGCGCGCCGTTCCGACCCGGCAACGCGCCGACTTCCGACATCACGTCCGCGTCGAGGTCGTACACCAGACCCACGTTTCGCGCGGCGTTATTCGGATCCGTCCCGTTCCCGCAGATGACGTCGGCCGCGTTGACGCCGTAGGCCGTGCGCATGGTGCTGCCGTCCGGCGCGGCGGTGGTGATCGTCATCGCGCTCGCGTCGAAGTACACCGCCGCGATCTCAAGCGATCCCCCGTTGACCGACCCGACCGCGACCCCCGCCTCGTTGATGTCGTTCGCGCGTCCGAGCGTCTGACCGACCGGCAGCGGCAGCACGCTGACCACGCCGTCCTCCCAGATCACGGGACGCGGATCCGTACCGAAAAAGGTGACCGCCGCCGTCCCGACGATCGCCCCGGCGCTGTTCGCGGCGTTGGCGACGCCGTACGGGAAACCGCCGAGATTCGGGAGCGGGGTCAACCCGTCATCCGCCGACCACCGGAACGCCTGGTTCGAGACGCCCAGACTGCGGCCGACCGCCACGCCCGTCGGCGACACCCCGAACGCCTGCGATCCGAAATCGCCGGGATCGACGACGCCGAGGTCGACAATGTCGTACGCCGGACCCGCGAACGTCGCGGCGGCGATGAAACCTGCGGCGGCGCCGGAGCATCGCGAGAGTCGGGAAAGAAGGCGTGACATGATGATTCTCCGTGGGGGTTCGAGTCCTCAGGATACCGCACGGGTCCGGCGGTCCGAACGGGAATCCACGAAACGTCCCAGTCCGGGAGATGGCGACGGACGGTCATGGCCGCGCCGGCGCGGCTATGCTCTGACGAGCGAGCGCCGCGCGGGTGCGTCGCTCATGGAGGTCGTGCGCCATGCTGATGTCACCGATCCATTCAACGCGTCTGGTCCTCGTCGTGCTTCTGGCGGCGTCGCTTTCGTCGTTCGCGCGAGCGGATCGTGAACTCGTGACGATCGAACTGCCGGACGGCGGGGATCTTCGCGCATTCATCGTGACGCCCGACGGCTTTGATCCCGCCGCCGCGACCCCGGTCGTGCTGGCGTTCCCCCCCGGTCGTCAGACCCAGCGGATGGCGAAGGCGGGCCTGGACCGGTACTGGGCGTCGGAGGCGCAACGTCGCGGCTGGGTGGTCGTCGCGCCGATCGCGGCGCGGGGCCGGATGTTCTATCGCAGCGGGAGCGAGGCGATCGGTCCGCTGCTGGACTACATCGACGCCAGCTTCAATGTGCAGGGCGGACGCGTCCACGCCGCCGGACCGAGCAACGGCGGTCGTTCGGCGTTCCGGGCCGCGCTCGACCACCCGGATCGCATTGCGTCGGTCATCGCGGCTCCGGGGTATCCGCCGGAAGTCGAGGATCGGGATCACCTCGATCGACTCGTCGACATTCCCGTGCGGATGTACGGCGGCGCCATGGATGCGCCCTGGGTCGAGGAGATGGTCGCTCTCCGCGACGCCCTCGATGCGCTCGGAGGCGACGTCTCGTTGCTGACGTTCGAGAACGAGGGGCACACGCCGCCCAGCGTGTCGGGTCCCATGCTCTTCGAGGCGCTGGTCGATGCGCACGAGGTGATGATGACGCGCACGCCGCCGCCCGCGAGCGTCGCCTCCGCCTCCGACGCCGATGTCGACACGCCGCTGGGGGCGTCCGATGTCGACATTGCGCGGGCCGCGGTCAACGCGACGGTCGATCGCCTCCATCGCGCGGCGTCGGAAGCGGACGAGGACGTCTACTTCAATCTCTTCCTTCCCGACGCCGTCTTCCTCGGCACCGATCCGGCGGAGCGCTGGACGCTCGATGAGTTCAGACGCTACGCCATGCCGTACTTTCAGCGCGATACGGCCTGGACCTATACGCCGGTGCGGCGAAGCGTCGGGATCAGTCCCGACGGGCGCGCGGCATGGTTCGAGGAGACGCTCGCCAACGACAAGCTCGGCGCCTGTCGCGGCTCCGGGACGCTCGTCCGCACCGACGACGGCTGGCGGATCGCCCAGTACAACCTGTCCGTCCCCGTGCCGAATGATCTCATGCTGCTCTTTGTGGAGATGATCCGTGAGCACGAGGCGGCGCCGGGCGACGGCTGAATCTCTGTTTCGAAAAGGACTGGCGTGCTCATTCTGTTTGACATCGACGGGACGCTGCTGCTGACCCGCGGAGCCGGGATCTACGCCCTGACCACGGCATTGCGCGAGGCGTACGACCACGAGACGCTATCCGCCGAGGGCGTGGATACGGCGGGCCGGCTGGATCCGCTCATCGTCGACGACGTGCTGCGGGCCAACGGCCTCGATCCCGATGCGGCGCGGTTCGGACGTTTCGCGGAACGCTATGCCCATCATCTCGGGGCGACGCTCAACGCGGGCAACGTCGAGCGTCTGCCCGGCGCGCTTGAACTCGTCGAAACGTTGCGCGCACAGGAGGCGGCGCTGGGACTGCTCACGGGCAACCTGCCGGAGACCGGACGGCTCAAGATCGCCGCCGCGGGATTCGATCCGACGTGGTTCCCGGTCGGCGCGTGGGGCGTCGACGGCGCCCATCGTCGCGACCTGCCCCCCGTCGCGGTGGACCGGCATCATGCCCTGACCGGGGTGCGCAAGCGGTTCGATGAAGTGCTGATCATCGGCGACACGCCCCACGATGTGGACTGCGCCAAGGCGCACGGGTGCCGCTGCCTGGCGGTGACCACCGGAAAATACGCGGCGGCGGAGTTGTCCGAGGCCGATCGCGTGGTCGACTCGCTCGCCGCGACCGACGATCTCGCCGCGTGGATGGGAGCACTGGCGACGCGATGACGGGGGCGTGCGCCCCGCGCCGAAGTCGCGGCCGCCGGGTTCTCGGGCCCGGGTTCAGGTTCTCGGACGCCGCCGGCCGGGGGAATCGGGAACTTCCGTGCGATTTGCGGGAGCAGCGGCGTCGTCGCCGGCCGCGCGTGCTAGAGTGACGAGTCGTCCCCGAGGAGATCCGTCATGCCGACCAGCTACGGCGCTCTGTGCACTGATTTCTACATCAACCACAAGCTCGGTCTCAAGCTCGAGATGACCGAGGATCGCGAGACCATCCTCGGATTCTTCGAACGAATCCGACGGTCGTATCCGCGTATGACCCGGCTCCGTCGGTTCGACGAGGAGATCACGCTGGAGGCGCCCGAGCTCGACGCCGCGTACCAGTGGATCTCGGTGCAGAACGAATCCATGCGGGCCGGCGTCGTCAATCCGGATGAGATCAGCGACGCCCACGAGGTGCATCTGACGGCGCTGGAAACGGCGCCGTATTACCTGAGTCTGACCGCACTCGATGTCGACTACCTCGAAGTGACGTTCGGGTTCGACCTCGAGGCGAGGACGAATCGCGACGCCGCCGTCTTCAACGCCCTGTACGCGGACGCTCCGCTGCGGGATGTCGTCGAGGGCGAAGCGATGCTCGCGGCCCAGCCGGTCATCGGCTTCGCGCTGGACGATTCGTGTGACACGCAGGCGTACGTCGAGATCAAGACGCGAATGCGGGCGGCCGAGGTCGCCGCCGGCGTGTACGACGATGAACCGATCAGCATCTTCACAACCGTGCGTCGCTACGGGGCGGTGAGCGACGTCCGGGATCTCACCCGGCGGTACGAGGAGCTGGCGCGGCAGGCGCAGGAGCTGGTCGATGGGCGCGTGGCGCCGCGCATCCTTCAGCCGATCCGCGAGGCCCTCTTGTCGCCGCCGCGATGACGGACGGCGGGGCGGCGTCCGTGACGCCCTGGCTCGCGGCGTCCGCATAGGATGACAGGCGGGTCGTCGCCCGCCCATGTCGACGCCCGATCCCGGGGAACCTGGTCGGCGTCGCGTACGAACCCTCGGTGGAAGTATGGCTTGAACGATGGATCTGGCGCTGATCACACAACTACTCCGGGAGGTGGAGCGAAAGGATCAGTCGACCGCTGCGCACACATGGCGGGTGACGATGTATGCGCAGGCGGTGGCGGAGGCGTTCGGCATCGAGCCGGATACGTGTCGCCGCATCATGACCGCGGCCACGCTGCACGACATCGGGAAGATCGATGTTCCGGATCGGATCCTGGGCAAGCCGGACGGACTGACCGACGCGGAGTACGAGATCATCCAGTCACACACGGTCATGGGCTACGACCGTCTGGTGTCGATGGGCGTGGAGGACCCGCTGGTGCTCGCGCTGGTGCGGTCGCATCACGAGCGGCTGGACGGATCCGGGTACCCGGACGGCCTGGTCGGCGATGAGATTCCGGACGTCGCACGGCACTTTGCGGTGATCGACACCTTCGACGCCATGACGTCGCTGCGTCCGTACCGGACCGACGTGGGATCGGTGGCGGCGGACCGGGCGATCCGGGAGCTTCGACGCAAGGCGGGCGAGTGGTACTGTCCGGAGGCGGTCGAGATGTTCGAAGAACTCTATCGTTCGGGCTCGCTCGACTGGATCCTGCATCACCTCAACAACGAGGCGGCGATCGCCGAACTGCCCCCGGTGCCGGATCTGTCGGACGACGACTGGCCCGAGATCGAGATCGTGCGTTCGCGGAATGTGCGCAACCCGACGCCCTGAACGATCGGCGCTCGTTCGTGCGTCCCGGCCGACGAGTCAGCAGGCGCGGGACGGGTGCGTGTCATCACTGGCGCCGCCGATCGCGGCTTCGTTCTGCCGGGCGACCGACGGTCAGACGCACGGTCCCGGGACACCTGGCCCGCAAAACAAACCGCCGCCCGATCCGAAGATCGAGCGGCGTCGTCGTGCAATGCGGCTGAGAGGAGTCGAACCTCCACGCCCTTGCGGGCACATGGACCTGAACCATGCGCGTCTGCCAATTCCGCCACAGCCGCAGCGTGTCGGGGATCGGACACTATAGCCCGGTCCCGTCCCAAAGCAACTGGCCGCGTCCCGGGGGCGAGGGATCGATTCGTCAGCTTCTCCGGCCCGACTGAACCCGCGCCACGCCCCCGTTCAGACACGACGGCAACGTTCCCGCCTCCGCCACGCGTGACCGCGGGGCGGGCGATGGCGCCGTCATCACACCGCTGACGTACGACGTCAGGCACGCCTCCGCCGGCGCGACCGACCGCTCCCGTCACCAACGCTCCGGGCCCCGCTCGGGCCGCCTCCGCCGCCGGGGCGCGGCGGACCACCGGCGCGTTCGCGCCGGCGTCCGGCCCGTCGATCCCCGCGCGGCGGCGGCAGTGGGGGATCGGTGCTCAGGACTTTTCCGCCTTCGACGCAGCGGACGTCGCGTCTGCGTCCGCCCCGTCGTCAGCGGCGTCCTCGGACCGCGCGGCGGCGGGATCCGCGATCCCCTGTGCGACCAGCACCTTCCGGCGGATCTCGTCGAACAGATCCGGGTTCTCACGCAGCATCTGCTTGGCGTTCTCCCGTCCCTGACCGAGGCGAAGCTCCCCGTAACTGAACCAGGCGCCGGATTTCTGAACGACTTCGTCCTTCACCGCGAGATCGACCAGGTCCCCCGAGGTGGAAATCCCCTCGTCGAACATGATGTCAAACTCCGCCTCCCGGAACGGCGGCGCGATCTTGTTCTTGACCACCCGCGCCCGAACCCGGTTGCCGATCGCCTGATCCCCGTCCTTGATCGATCCGGTGCGGCGGATGTCGATCCGGACGGAGCTGTAGAACTTCAGGGCCCGGCCGCCCGGCGTCGTTTCGGGAGAGCCGAACATCACGCCGATCTTCTCACGCAACTGGTTGATGAAGATCACCACACAGTCGCTCTTCGAAATCGCGCCGGTGAGCTTGCGCAACGCCTGACTCATCAGACGCGCCTGCAGACCCACGTGCGAATCACCCATCTCGCCTTCGATTTCCGCCCGCGGGATCAACGCCGCGACGGAGTCGACGACGATCACGTCCACCGCGTTCGAACGCACCAGGAGTTCGCAGATCTCCAGCGCCTGTTCGCCAGTGTCAGGCTGCGAGACGAGCAACTCGTCCAGGTTCACGCCGAGACGCTTCGCCCACGTCGGATCCAGCGCGTGCTCCGCATCGATGAACGCCGCGACGCCGCCCTTCTTCTGGGCGTGCGAGGCGACCGTCAGAGCGAGGGTCGTCTTGCCCGAAGACTCGGGACCGTAGATCTCCACCACCCGGCCGCGCGGCACGCCGCGCCCGCCCAGGGCGAGATCCAGACTCAACGCCCCCGTCGAGATCCCGGGGATCGCTTTGATCTGGTCGCCGTCGAGCCGCATGATGGAGCCGGAGCCGAACGACTTCTCGATCTGCCCCAGCGCCCGATCGAGCGCCTGCCGCCGTCCGGCCTCGCCCTTGCCCTCGATCACGGTGTTCGCCTTGCTCACTTCGCCCGCAGGGCGCTTGCCGGATTTCTTCGTCTTGCCGCGTCCGTTGCTCATTGTGGAAACCATATGCTTGCCTCATCGATTGGTCAATGTTTGGTGTCCGATAGGATGCCGCGCCGGCGGTGAATGTCAAGACAGATTCGGGAAGAATTCGGGTAAAATGTTCGGAAGTAGGTAGGTAACGCAACCGGCACGATAGGGTCATCCATGAGCTGAATCGACGCATTCCGTAGCGACGCATTTCTTTGTCCGACAAATCCGCTTGACCCACATGGACGGGGTCGTACCCCAATGCGGGGCAGTTCGCCAAGAAGTTGGTCCACGTCAGCAGTCACCTCCGCGGACTGCCTCGCTGGAAAAACAGCACCCGCTGCGGTAGCAGCGGGCGCCACAAGCGTTCTTGACGCCTCTTAAGGCGTCCTCTCCCCGCCGCTGCGTTAGGGCGCAGCGGCGGATTTCGGATTGGGGGCGAAGGGCTGGTGCCCTAGGTGGTCCTTGGCAGGCTGTCCTTGGGGGTTCGATTCCCCCCGCCTCCATCCTTGTCGGACAGAAGTATACGCTCGGTTTGCCGCCAGGTTGCAAATCTGAGAACTTTGTAGTTGCCGCAATGCCTTGCGTGAAGTAAAATGATGACATGCCAGCATCAGAGATCATCAAGAACGTCCCAAAGGCCTGCTCTGACGAGGCGGCTGCCGTCGAGTTCCTTGAGCGGATGCGCTGGGGCGACTGCCCGGGCTGCCCCCGCTGCGGCGATACGGACGTCTATCAGATGAAGGACGCCAAGACCGGCGAGCGGAACACCCGCTACCTCTGGCGCTGCCGGGGCTGCAAGAAGCAGTTCACCGTTCGGATCGGGACCGTGTTCGAGGACAGCCGCATCCCCCTCCGTCACTGGTGCTTCGCGTTCTGGGCCGCGTGTGCGTCGAAGAAGGGCGTCAGCGCCCTCCAGATCCAGCGGCAGACCGGCGTGAGCTACAAGTCCGCCCTGTTCATGATGCACCGCATCAGGTTCGCGATGGCGCCAGATGGGCCGAAGCTGACCGGGACCGTCGAGGCGGATGAGACGTTCATCGGCGGCAAGCCGCGCTACAGCGTGCCCCAGGCGCCGAACCCACGACGCGGCCGCAAGAGCAACTACGAGACGCGATCCGAGCGTAAGACCACCGTGTTCGCTGCGGTCGAGCGAGGCGGACAGGCCCGCGTTCGCGTCATCCCGGGCGTGACGTCGATCAACCTCCGCAAGGCCGTGACCGATCATGTCGATCTGTCGGCGCGCCTGATGACCGATGAGCAGGCTGGGTACGTCGGCGTCGGCCGCGAGTTCGAAGGCGGACACGGCCGCATCAACCACAAGAACAAGGTGTACGTGCGCGGCGACGTCACGACCAACACGGTCGAATCGTTCTTCGCCATTCTGAAGCGCGGCATCAACGGCGTCTATCACAACGTCAGCCGGAAGCACCTCCAGCGGTACCTCGATGAGTTCGAGTTCCGCTACAACACGCGCAGCAAGGACGACGGCGAACGACTGCGACTCGCGATCAAGAACGCGCAGGGCAAGCGGCTCACCTACGACGAACTCGTCATGGCCTAGAATGCTCCGATGACCGAAGACCCGAAGAAGAAACCCGGACCGGACGCCGAGCGCCTCGTGATCGAAGGCGATTGGGAGGACGCCATGCGGAAGGCGATGGGCAAGAAGCGCCCGCCTGACGGGTGGCCCAAAGACGACGACAAAGACGAACCCCAGAACGACAACGCCCCGAAGGACTGACTTCGGGGCGTTCTTCGTTTCTGACCATCTGAGGCCGGTTGCGTTACCTACCTACTTCCGAAAATGTTCGGGGTGGGTTCGGGGGGCGATTCGGTCGGGTGGATCGCGGCCCGTCGAGGATCGCTACCATCCCCGACCCGGAGGAACGCCGCCCCCATGCTCACGTACGCCGCCGCTTTCGTACTGCTCATCCTCGCCCTCGCGTGCATCGTCGCCGGGGTGGCCCGCGCCAACCCCCGAGGCGCCCGCCGGTGCCCCCGGTGCCGCTTCGACCTCTCCGCCACCGAGGAATCGCGCTGTCCGGAGTGCGGGCACGCGTGGCGGGACGAACGTGAACTCACCGAACGCCCGCCCCGTCGCCGGGTGCAGGCGGTCGGTCTCGTTCTCCTGGCGGCGTCCTTGATCATGCACGTGATCGCGTTCGTCGGTCCGACCCACTGGACGAATCTGCTGCCGCGCTTCGTGGTGCAGGCGATGCTGGACGCCACGGTCGACACGCCGCCGGTCCCCCCGGGCGCCGCGCTCCCCGCGCCGGACCCGACGTTGCGCGCCGCCGCGAGCCGCTGGGACCGTCTGGTCTGGCAGGAGCAGGCGTCGCGTGCGTTCGAGGCGTTTCAGGCGGCGGTCGAGGCGTCGGACGGTTCGATCGCGAGCGTGGAAGCGCTCATTCCCGCCGCGCCAGAGATGGAGCGTCTCATGATCGACCGTTCCGGAACCCGCTGGGTCGACGCCTGGCCCGCGCGGTCGGCGCTCGAAGCAGCGCGGGCGCAGCGGGCCGCGCTCGATACGCGGGCCGCGGCGAGCGGCGGCCTGCCGCTCGGGACCTTCCTTGCGAGCGAACTTCAACTCTTCCCCGGCGACGCCGCGAGTCGTCCGGGGTGGATCGAGCCGCCGTACGAGATTCACGCCGCCCTCGCCGAGTCCGCTGACCCGGCGGCGCGGCTTCACGCCATCGGGCGACTCGGCCACATCGACCATCCGAACATCGAGCCGCTTCTCCGGCGCCTCGCCGAGGATCCCGACCCCAATGTCGCCCAACTCGCGGGGCAGCTGCTCGACTGGCGAATCTACATGTGGCCTTCGATCAGGAGCCGGACGCAGCCGCAGGGCAAAGAGTCCGCCGGCGAACCCGCTCCCTGATCCGAACCGCCCGCCGCGCCCGTCCGTACAATTCAGGTCGCCCGGGAGGGATCCGGCCTGATGTTCATGCTCCTGTACCCCGTCGCCGTCGCGTTGCTCGTTGCGTCGGTCGTGGCGGCGGCGCCCGGTCTGCCGCGGCGGCATTCCGGCGCTGCGCGGCGGTGTCCCGGTTGCGGGTGCGATGTCAGCGAGGCGACGCATCTGCGGTGTCCGGCGTGTGATCACACGTGGACGACGGCCCGTGAAGTCGAGCGCCGGCCGCTTCGTCTTGGACGCGTGATGCTCGGTCTCGTGATCTTCACGCTGGGCGCGGCGTCGGCGTGGACGGCCTTCGTGGAGCCGGCGCACTGGACGGACCTCGTGCCGCGCCCGGTGCTGCGGGAGGTGCTGGAGCTGTCCGTCGAAACGCCTCGTCCGGCGCCGGACTCGCGGTTTCCCGCGGCGGACCCGGCGCTCTTCGCCTCCGGCGACCGCTGGGACGACCTGGTGGCGCAGCAGCAGGAGGCGCTCGCGATCGATGTGTTCGCGGCGTTGGTGGACGCGGCGGATGGTTCGCCGGGGAGCGTTGATGATCTCGCCCTCGCCGCGCAGGAGTTGCACGCATCCTCGCTGACGTCGCTGCCTCGCGACCGGGATGATGCGTGGCTCGTGTACGCGGCGGTTGATCGCGCTCGTGCGCAGCGCGAGGCGTTGGACGAACGCGCCGTCGCGGGGCGGGCCCCGGCCCTCGGCAGTTTTCTCGCGAGCGAGTTGCAGGCCTTTGATGACGACGTCTTTCTCGCGGCGGACTGGGTCGAGCCGGCGGTGTCGTTCCTTGAACTCGTGCGTTACTCCGGTCGTCCCGCCACGCGTCGCTACGCCGTGTCGCGATTGAAGTATGTTCGTGGGAGATGGGCGGAGACGGCTTTGCTGGCGTTGCGGTCCGACCCGGATCCCGACGTGGCGGACGCCGCGCGTGTCGCGCTGTCCTGGCGAGCGCGAGTCCTCGATCCCGGAATGGATCAGCGGGAGGCGGACTGACCGACGATTCGAATGCTGCTGACTGTGGTGACCATCGCGTTGTTCCTCACCGCCGCCGCGCTGATCGGGGCGGGTTTGCCGTGGAAGAACCGCAAGGGTGCGAAGCGGTGTCCGCGGTGCCGGTTTGATGTGTCGGCGGCGAGCGAGATGCGGTGTTCGGAGTGCGGGTTTGCGTGGGGGGTGGAGAAGGAGACGACGCGTCGACGGTTTCGGAAGCGGCGGGTGGCGTTTGGCGTGGTATCGCTCATCGCGGCGGGCTGGCTGGGTTGGCGGATTCATGGAGGGGCCCGGCACTGGGTTGCCGTAACACCGCGTCCGGTCCTTGCGGTGATACTCAAGATGACGGTCAAGCCACCCTCTACAGAGAGCGGAGTGCTTCCAGACCCAAGCCAGGCCGGACGCGCCTCCCGCCATCCGTGGCGCCGCCTGACCGCCGCGTGGGAAGCATCGTTGACCATCGACCGCTTTGCCGAGTTGGCGGCGACAGCGGACGGAACCCTGTCGAGCCTGGAGACCCTTTCGCGCGCCGCGGTGGAAGCCGAAGATGTCGTTGTTCCATACATCATCAGGCAGGAAGAGCCGGCATGGCCGATTCGGGAGGCGGTTCGCCGCGCGCACGCGCGGCGGGCGGAGCTCGACACGGGGCAGTTCCCGGTCGCTCGCCTTCCGCTCGGGACGTTCCTCGCCACGGAGTTGCCGGACGTTGACGATCCGGCGCCCTTTCACATCCGGATGGCCCGAGCGCCGGTGGAGATCCACGCATGGCTGGCGACGTCGACGGACCCCGCGATCCGGTGGCGAGCATTCGAGCGGCTGGCGTGCATTCGAGACCCGCGCGCACTCGAAGCGCTGCGCACGCTGGCCGAACACGCCGACGATGCGAGGGTCAGGCAAGAGGCCCGGGAGTGGGCGGATCGAGACAGATCGCGGCCTGTAATTCCGTTCTGAACGAAGTCCGGTCAACGCCACCAGAAATTGTCGCGCTGCGATGCGCACGTGACGATACATCAGGCGCGGCCTGGGCGAAGATGCCGGTCGCGATGGCGTCCCGCGTTCTCACCTGTGCGGCGAACGATTCTCGCCATGACGGGACCGTCCGTCTCGTCCGCGCGGCGACAGCATTCGCACGGGCCGCGCTGCGTCTGCCCTTGGCGACGGCCGCACACACCACAGCGCGAGCCGGTCGCACCTCAGTCCGCGGTCATCGGGCCTTGATCTAATAATTCGGCGTCGGCGGCCGGTAGTGCGACAGGTCGATCGACTTGAACCAGTCGATCGTCTGCTGCAGACCCTCACGAAGCTTCACCTTCGGCTCCCAGCCGAGCTTGTCCTTGGCCAGCGTGATGTCCGGCTGGCGTTGCAGCGGGTCATCCTGGGGCAGGGGCTCATGGACAAGATTCGATCCGGCCCCCGTCAGCTCGATGACGAGTTCCGCCAGCTCCTTGATGGTGAACTCGTCGGGATTCCCGAGGTTCACCGGGCCGATCACGTCGTCCGACGCGTCCATCATCGCGAGAAAGCCCGCAATGAGATCGTCGACATAACAGAAGGAGCGGGTCTGCTGGCCGTCTCCGTAGATTGTGATGTCCTCACCCGCGAGCGCCTGGCGAATGAAGTTACTGACCACGCGTCCATCGTACGGATGCATCCGCGGACCGTAGGTGTTGAAGATCCGGACGACGCGGATGTTCACCCCGTTCTGACGGTGGTAGTCGAACATGAGCGTCTCGGCCACCCGCTTGCCTTCGTCATAGCAGGCCCGGGGACCGATCGGGTTCACGGCGCCGCGATACGACTCCGGCTGCGGATGCACTTCCGGATCGCCGTACACCTCGCTCGTCGAGGCGTGGAAGACCTTCGCCTGTGTGCGCTTCGCCATGCCCAACGCGTGCATCGCGCCGAGGAAGGAGGTCTTCGTCGTCTTGATGGGGTTGTACTGGTAATGACCCGGCGCGGCGGGGCACGCGAGGTTGTAGATCTCGTCCACTTCCATGAACAGCGGATGCGTCACGTCGTGACGAACCAGCTCGAAGTTCGGCTTGTCGAGCAGGTGGGCGACGTTGGACTTCTGGCTGGTGAAGAAGTTGTCGACGCAGATGACGTCCTCGCCGCGCTCGACGAGGCGGTCGCAAAGGTGGGAGCCGAGGAATCCGGCGCCGCCGGTGACCAGTACGCGATTGACAGACATGACGCTCGCTCGGGGGACAGGAGTGGGGGATCAGGCCCGGATCGGCCGGGGTCCGGCGCGAGTTCGCCGGGCCGGGCAGGATACACGATTCGCGAAGGATCTCCGAAGGGTCCGCCGCGCGGCGTGCAAAGTCGCGTTCCTCAGGCGAGAATGCCCGCCTCACTCCCCCGGAGCGCCCTCCTTCATGGCCTGGTACATCCTGCAGGACATCCTGGTCCTTCTGCTCGCGGCCTTCGTGCTCGGGGGCGTGGCGGAGCGCCTGCGTCAGTCGGCGGTCGTCGGATACATCATCGCCGGAATGCTGGTGGGACCGAACGTCCTCGGCTGGGCGGGGGTCGGCGGCGGCGGCGTCGACTCCAGCGACGCCATGGCCGTCCTCGCCGAAATGGGCGTCTCGCTCCTGCTGTTCTCCATCGGACTCGAATTCTCCTTCCGGCGGCTCCGCTCCCTCGGCGCGGCGGCGCTGGGCGGCGGGGCGTTGCAGGTCGGCGTGACCCTTGCGATCGGCGCGGCGGGGGCGCTGGCCTTCGGCGTTCCGTGGAAGGGCGCCCTCGCCGTGGGGGCGGCGCTCGCCCTCAGTTCGACGGCGTGCGTGTTGCGCATCCTCGCCAGCCGCGCCGCGATCGATTCGGTCCACGGGCGGGCGTCGCTCGGCGTCCTTCTCTTCCAGGACCTCGCGGTGGTGCCGCTGGTGCTGATGGTGTCAATCCTCGGGAGCGACGGAGGACTGGCGGACACCGCGATCACGCTGGGGAAGACCGTCATGTACGCGGCGATCCTCGTCGGCGCGTTCTACGTGCTCTTCAACCATCTCGCCCCGTGGGCGCTGGGGGCGCAGGCGATCCGTTCCAACCGGGATCTCTCGCTCCTGCTGGCGATCACGGCGGGCCTCGGTTCGGCGTGGGCGGCGCACGCGGTGAAGTTGTCGCCGGCGATGGGGGCGTTTCTCGCGGGGTTGCTGCTGGCGGAGAGTCCCTTCGCCGCGCAGGTCCGGGCGGACGTCGGTCCGTTGCGTACGTTGCTGATGACCTTGTTCTTCACGTCGATCGGGATGCTGGGCGATCCCGCCTGGATCGCGGCGCATCTCGTGGAGGTCGCGGCGTTGTCGACGGCGATCGTCGTCGGCAAGGGACTGATCGTGGCGGTGGTGCTGCGACGCTTCGGTCTGCCGCTGCAGCCGTCGCTCGCGGCGGGGATGTGTCTCGCCCAGATCGGGGAGTTCTCCTTCGTGCTGTCGGACCTCGCGGCGGACGAGGGGTTGATCAGCGCCGACGTGATGGCGTTGTTGATTTCATCGACGATCGTCACGCTGGTGCTGACGCCGTATCTCGTGACGCTCGCGCCGCAGGCGGCCTCGGCGGTGTCGAAGCGGATGATCAAGCGGGGCTGGGCGAAGCCGTCGCGACCGACTGAGGCGGACGCGGACATGTACGCCGGGATGTCGGGGCACGTGATCCTCGTGGGCTTCGGGCCCGCCGGTCAGGCGGTGGGGGAGATCCTCGCCCGGCGACAGGACGGCGTGATCGTGGTGGACATGAACGTGCGTCTGGTGCGGACCGCGACCGAACGCGGGTTCAAGGCCGAAGTGGGCGACGCGACGCAGCCCGATTTCCTCGACCATCTCCATCTGCACGACGCCGCCGCCGTCATCGTGACGATCCCCGACCCCGCCCACACGCGGCTGATCATTCAACACGTGAAGTCGATGGCCCCGGACGCCCGCATCGTCGCCCGCGCGCGATACCACGTCTACCGGTGGGAGCTGGAAATGGCCGGGGCGCACATCGTCATCGACGAAGAGGAGCACGTCGGGCGACGACTCGCGACCGCCGCGACGCAGGTGCTGGGTCCGTGATCGATTGCGTGGCCGGGGGCCCGGGATCCGCGCCGGAGTGATTCAACGTCCGCGACCGGACGAACCGCAGAGTGAATCGATCCCATGGCGGAGCCATGGGCTTGCAACGCGGTTTCAGCGCGACTTTTATGTTCGGCTTCATCCGCTCGTCCGGTACGATCGAGTCCCCATCCCCATCCGGAGAAGGAGACTCCCCCGATGCGTCTTTCAAGCTCTGTTTCGTTCGGCGTCATCGCCGCGTGCAGCGTCGCCGCGCTGGCGTCGCCGCTCGCCGCCGGTCCCGCCGCGACGGCCGTGCTGAACTTCGACGACGTCGAATCGCTGGACGAGTACGCCGAGGTCGGCGTGACGTTTTCGCCCAACATCTCGATCTGGTTCGGGGGCGACTGCACCGTCTTCGAGAATCCGGACTGCGGACCCGCCAGCGCGCCGAACGCGATCTGCGTCGGGCCTTGCGGCGGGGTGACGGGCAGCATCTTCTTCGATCCGCCGGTGACGTTCGTCTCCATCATCGCGCTGTCCGGCCCCGGTCCCGACAATCTGAACGCCGGCACGCGGATCGAGGCGTTCTTCGACGGGAAGATGATCGCCGACGACTTCGCGGATTCGAGCGTGCAGTTCGACTTCCTCGCGGTGGAGGGGCTGCAGATCGATCGGGTGGACCTCCTCTCACCGAGCCCCAACGCCGAAGCATGGGATGACCTTGGCGTGCTCACGAAGAGCGACTTCTGTCCGACCGACCTCGACGAGGACCAGATGACCGGGGCGTCCGATCTCGCCATCCTGCTGAGCGAGTGGGGGGAATGCATCGATCCCTGCGCCGCGGATTTCGACCGTTCAGGCACGGTGGACAGTGCGGATCTCGCGGCGCTGCTCGCCGCGTGGGGGCCGTGCGCGGCTCCGTGACCTGCGGCGGCGGGTCGGACCGGCTCGTCGGCGCGCCGGGATTCTCCGGAGAAGGATTGCCCCGCCTCGGCGCGGCTTTCGCGTGACGAAAGGAGGTATCACGTCATGCAGCATCATTCTGTCGTCGCGCTGATCGCGGCCGGTGGTCTGGGAACGGCCGTCTGCGCGTCCGTCGCGTCGGGTGCGGGTCCGGTGGACGAGTTCACGATCGGTCTCGAAGAGATCGTCGAACCCGGCGTGCCGGGGCCCGGGGCGGGCGAACTCGAAACGCCCGGGGCCGTGGACATCTACACCCTGACAATCGACGAGGAGACCGCGGTCTGGTTCGACGAACTGTCCGGCTCGTCCTTCCTCACCGACTGGCGTTGCGAGGATTCCAGGGGCGGGGAAGTGTTCGCCCAGCCGCTGGGCGGCAGCGCCGAGCCGGGGCTGTTCGTGCTGCCGGCCGACACGTACACGATCACGGTCGAGGGGGACGATCCCGACGACACGGGCACGTACAGCTTCATCGTGTGGGCCGTCAATGATCCGGAGCTCTTCGAGATCGGTCTGAAGGAGATCGTCGCCGACGGCGCCCCCGGTCCCGGGGCGGGCGTGATCGAGGAGCCGGGGGCGCTGGACATCTACACCCTGGAGATCGCGGCGGAGACCACGGTCTACTTCGACGAACTCTCGGGCAACCCGATTCAGCTTCAGTGGCGCTGCCTCGACGGCCTCGACAACGAGATCTTCGCCCAGGGCGTGGGCGGCAGCGCGGAGCCGGGCGCCGTCGTGCTGCCGGCGGACACCTACACGATTGAGGTGTTCGGGAATGGCGACGGCGTCGGGTCGTACAGCTTCACGGTGTCCATCATCAACGAACCGGAGTTCTTCGACATCGGTCTGAAGGAGATCGTCGCCGAAGGGACGCCGGGTCCCGGGGCCGGGGTGATCGAGGAGGCGGGGGCGGTCGATGTCTACACGCTCACGGTGGCGGCGGAGACGACCGTCTACTTCGACGAACTCATCGGCAACCCGCTCCAGCTCGCCTGGCGCTGCGAGGATTCCGCCGCGAACGAGATCTTCGAGCAGGGTCTGGGCGGCAGCGGCGAACCGGGCGTGATCGTGCTGCCCGCGGACACGTACACGATTGAGGTCTTCGGGAACGGCGACGGCGTGGGATCGTACAGCTTCACGGTCCTCGCGGTGAACCCGCCTGAGTTCTTCGACATCGCACTGAACGAGACCGTGGAGGAAGGCGTTCCCGGACCCGGCGCGGGCGTGATCGAGGAGCCCGCCGCCATCGACGTGTACACGCTCGTGATTCCCTTCGAACTCACCGTGTTCTTCGACGAGCTGGCCGGCAATGCGCTGCAGCTTCGCTGGCGGTGCGAAGATTCCGCCGCGAATGAGATCTTCGAGGAGAACCTGGGCGGCAGCGGCGAGCCCGGCTCGATCACGCTGCCCGCCGACACCTACACGATCACTGTCTTCGGCAACGGCGACGGCGTCGGCTCGTACAGCTTCGTCGTGCTGGGCGTGTCCGCGGTCGAGTTCTTCGACATCGCGGTCGATCAACCGGTGTCGCTCGACACGCCGGCGCCCGGGGCGGGCGAGATCGACGGACCCGGCGCCATTGACGTCTACACCTTGGCGATCGAAGCGCCGGTCGACGTCTGCTTTGACGAGCAGCTCGGCAGTCCGCTGAACCTCACGTGGTCCGCCTTCGATCCCGACGGCGTGGAGCTGTTCACGCAGGGCCTCGGGGGCTCGGGCCAGCCCGGCGGGTTCGCGCTGGATGTCATCGGCGCGTACACGATCGTCGTCCAGGGCCAGGGCGACGGCGTGGGCGAGTACGCGTTCACGGTGCGCACGGCGATCTTCGGCGACTTTGACTGCGACGGCGTCGTGGCGGCGCCGGACCTCGCCGCGCTGCTCGCGGCGTGGGGCGAATGCGACGAATGTCCCGAGGATCTCGACGGCGACGGCGCGGTGGGTCCGGGCGATCTCGCCACGTTGCTCGCGAACTGGGGTTGAACCGCCGGATCGACGTGTTCATGACCGGCGCCTCTCGGAGGGGAGGCGCCGGTTGTTCGCGCGGGGCCGGTGCGCAATACGGTCGTAGGTTGGGCCCCCGGCCCAACATCGGAACACCCGCGATGAAATGCGATGCATGACCGGAGCCACAATCGACGGCGATGTGGTTTGAAAGCGGTCGTAGGTTGGGCCCCCGGCCCAACATCGGAACACCCGCGCCGTGATTCAATGTCGGGCCGGGGGCCCAACCTACACGCCCATCACGAGCCGGGACCCATGTCTTGGATCGCCAGATCGATGTCCATACACACCTCGCACCGGTTCTCCCGATCTACGCGTCGGCGCTGACTGTGCGCAAGATCGCCGCGCACGGTCCGCACGGAGTGCGGACCCTACCGCCTGACGCCCAACGCCCAGGGACTACACGTTGAAGTACTTCGCCTCCGGGTGATGCACCACGATCGCGCTGGTCGACTGCTCCGGGTCGATCTGCCAGTTCTCCGTCAGCTCACACCCGATCCGCTCCGGCTCGATGAGACGGAACAGCTTCTCCTGATCGCTCATCTCCGGACAGGCGGGATAGCCGAACGAATACCGGCTGCCGCGGTACTTCTGCGTGAACAACTCCTTCACGCGCGGCGAGTCATCGCCCCCGATCCCCAACTCCGCCCGCATCCGCTTGTGCCATAACTCCGCCAGCGCCTCGGCGCACTCCACGCCCATGCCGTGCAGGTACAGGTACTCGGTGTACTCGTTCGCCTCGAACAACTCCCGCGCCCGCACGGAGACGTCGTTCCCCATCGTCACGCAATGGAAGCCGACCACATCCTTCTCGCCTGTCTCCACGCTGCGGAAGAAGTCGCTGATGCACAATCGCTGCCGCTTGTCCTGACGCGGGAATGAGAACCGTTCGATCTCGCGGTCGTGATCCTCGGCGTCGTAGATGATCAGGTCGTCGCCGTCGCCCTGGCAGGGGTAGAAGCCGTACACGACCTTCGGCGTCAGCAGGCCCTCCGCCTTGCACTGCGTCTTCATCCGTTCGAACAACGGCTCGACCACGTCCTGCAGCTTCGCTTCGTATTCCTCCGGCGTCTGGCTGCCGCGCTTGAATCCCCACTGCCCGCGGAAGAGCGCCGTGGTGTTGATGAACGGATAGATGTCGTCAAGCCCGATCCCTTCGATCACTCGACTGCCGTAGAACGGCGCCGTCGGGACCGCCACGTCCGTCGCGACCTCCGAACGGGCCGGCGCGGCGACGGCCGTGCCGCCGTTGTTGTCGGCGGAGCGCGACTTCATCGCCGCGACCTTTTCTTCGGTCGCGGAACGCTTGGTCAGCCGCGCTTCGATCTCACCGTCGAGGTCATCGATGGTTCCGCCCGCGATCGCATCACAAATCCGCAGGCCTTCGAACGCGTCTTTTCCGTAGTACAGCTTGCCGTCGTACAGGCCGCGGAGACGGGATTCGGCGTAGTGCCGGGTCAGGGCCGCCCCGCCGAGCAGGACCGGCGCCGTCACGCCCATCGCGTTGAGTTCGTGGAGGTTCTCCTCCATCACCGCGACGGACTTCACGAGCAGCCCCGACATGCCGATCGCGTCCGCCTCCGCCTTCCGGAACGCGTCGACGATCGAGGCGATCGGCTGCTTGATGCCGATGTTGTGCACCTCGTAGCCGTTGTTGCTCAGAATGATGTCGACGAGGTTCTTGCCGATGTCATGCACGTCGCCCGACACCGTGGCGAGCACGATCTTCGCCTTCGGACCCCCGCCCCCGTCGACCTTGTCCAGGTGCGGCTCGATGTGCGCGACCGCCTTCTTCATCACCTCCGCCGACTGCAGGACGAACGGCAACTGCATCTGGCCGCTGCCGAACAACTCGCCGACGACCTTCATCCCCGCCAGCAGGTGATCGTTGATGATCGCGAGCGGCGGGTACTGCTCCATCGCCTCGTCGAGCGACTCGGTCAGGCCCTGGTCCTCGCCGTCGATGATGTGACGCTGAAGCCGATCCTCCAACGTGAGCGACTCCATCGGCGCCGCGGGTTCGCGATCGTCGTCCTCCGGGAACAGACCGATGAAGTGCAGCAGGGGATCGAAGTCCTCCGGCATGCCGTCGGGACGCTCGTCGCCGCGCTTGTCGAAGATCAGCCACTGCGCCGCGTGCCATTCCTCGTCCGAGATCTTCGTCCGGGGCAGGATCTTGCTGGCGTGGACGATCGCCGCGGTCAGCCCCCGCTCCCGCGCCTCGTGCAGGAACACCGAGTTCAGCACCGCCCGCGCCGGCGGACGCAGGCCGAACGAGATGTTCGAGAGCCCCAGCAGGATGCCGCACTTCGGGAACCGCTCGTGAATCAGGCGGATGCCCTCGAGCGTCTCGAGTCCGAGCCGACGATCCGCCTCCGTTCCCGTGGCGATCGTGAACGTCAGCGGGTCGAACAGCAGGTCGTTCTCGTCGAGGCCCCACTTGTTCGTGTAGAGGTCGTGCATCCGGGCGGCGATCTCGAGCTTGCGTTCCGCCGTCTTGGCCATTCCCGCCTGCGGATCCTCGTCGATCGTGAGGGCGACGCACGCCGCGCCGAAGCGTTTCAGGAGCGGGCAGATATCGTCGAACCGCTTCTCACCGTCTTCGAGGTTGATCGAGTTCACCACGCACTTGCCGCCCGCCCGCCGCAGACCCGCCTCGAGCGCGTCCTTTTCGGTGGAGTCGAGCATCAGCGGCGCGTTGATCTGACGCACGTACCGCGCCGTGACCTCCGCCATGTCCTCCGCCCCGTCGCGACCCACGAAGTCGACGCACACGTCCAGCATGTGCGATCCGTGACGGACCTCCTCCCGCGCCATCGAGACGAGGCCGTCGTAGTCCTCCTCGTCAAGCAGCCGCTTGAACTTGCGGGAGCCGTTGGCGTTCGTGCGCTCGGCGACGATCAGGAACGAATTGTCCTGCTCGAATTCAACGTACTGGTAGAGGCTGGACGCGCCGGGCTTCTGCGGATCCACCTCGCGTTCGACGCGGGGATGCATCGACACCCGCTGCGCCAACGCGCGAATGTGCTCGGGACTCGTCCCGCAGCACCCCCCGACGATGTTCACGCCGTAGTCCTCGACAAACCGCTCCAGCGCCTCCGCGAACGGCGTGGGCGCGAGCGGGAACTCCGTCCGGCCGTCGACCAGCACCGGCAGGCCCGCGTTCGGAATCACCGAGATCAGTCGCGGCCAGTGACGCGACAGATACGCGATGTGCTCGCCCATCTCCACCGGACCCGTCGCGCAGTTTAGTCCGAGACACGCGATCGGGAACATCGCCAACGCGTTCGCGGCCGCCGCGATCTCCGTGCCCAGCAGCATCGTCCCCGTCGTCTCGATCGTGACCGAGACGATGATCGGAATGTCGTCCGGCGTCTTGTCGAACTCGGCGAGGACGTCGATGCACGCGTTGACCGCACACTTGACCTGCAGCAGATCCTGGCACGTCTCGATGATGAAGCAGTCCACGCCGCCTCGCACCAGACCCCGCGCCTGCGCGGCGTAGCTGGCCAGCATCTGCTCCCAGTCCGTCTGACCCAGGCTGATCAGCTTCGTCCCCGGACCCATCGAACCCGACACGAAGCGCGGCCGCTCCGGCGTCGCATGGGCCTCGCACGCCTCCCGCGCGATCCGCGCCGCCCGCTCGTTGATGTCCTCCGTCCAATCGACCAACTCGTCGGAGAACTCCGCGAACACCAGCCGGTTCGCCCCGAACGTGTTCGTCTCCACCACGTCCGCCCCCGCCTCGAGAAACGAGGCGTGGATGTCCCGGATGATCTCCGGCTGGCTCTTCACCAACAGGTCGACGCAGTTCTCGTGACCCAGATAGTCACGCTCGATGTCCAGATCCATGGACTGGATCGTCGCCCCCATCGAGCCGTCGAAGACCAGCACCCGCTCACGCAACGCCGCCAGAAATTCACTCATGACATCATCCTAACCGCCCGCCGGCCATTCTTCCACCCGTTCATCCGGATGAAAGGATGAAGGCGTTGGCGGTTCGGATGGCGTGGACATGTCCTGAAATCGGCAGACCGGGACCTTCCTCTCCCGTCCCCGGATGTGATGGTGAACGCTAAGCTGCGGGTCCCGTCAGACGGCGATCGGCGCGGCCCGTCCCGCGGGCCCACGCCCCCGTTCCACCGGAATGGCCCGATGCGGTCATCGGCGATGGCGTCATCGGCCCGCCACGCCTGTCCCCCCATTGATCCACTCAGAGGAGAGCCACCCATGCACCGTTCCCCCCGACGCCCGATCGCGATGCTCGCCATCGCCGCCGCCGCCCTCACCAGCGTCGCGGCCGCCCAGTCCAGCGCCCCGGACACCCGCCCCGCTGCGGATCTTCCCGCCGCCGAGCAGATTCTGGCCGACTCGGTCAAGGCTCGCGGCGGCGCTGAGAAGCTCAAGGCCGTCAAGTCAGAGCATCTCACCGGCACCTTCGGCATGGCCGGCATGGGCGAAGGCGCACTGAACATCCGCCGTCGCTCGCCGAACCTGATGAAGATCACCATCGCCCTGCCGCAGATGGGCGAGGTCGAGCAGGCCTACGACGGCACGCACGGCTGGATCGTGCAGATGGGCCAGCCGATGGTCCTGTCCGGCGAACAACTCGAACAGATGAAGGACCAGGCGATTTTCGATCGCGAAGTCGACTACAAGAAGCACTTCAAGTCGATGAAGACGCTCGAGAAGACGGAATTCGACGGCCGCATGTGCTACGCCGTCGAGACCGTCAGTCAGGCGGGCACGAACGAGACGCGCTACTACGACGTCAAGACCGGCCTGCCCGCCGGCGTCATCACCGCCATGCAGAGCGACTTCGGTGAGATGAAGAACACCACCTATCTCCGTGATTACAAGGAAGTCGAAGGCGTCATGTACGCGATGACGATGGAAGTCGCGGGTCCCATGGGCGCCCAGATGCTCAAGATCAACGAGGTCAAGCTCAACACGCTCGAGAAGGACGACTTCGCCATGCCGGACGTCGTCAAGAACGTCATCGACGGCGGCAACTGATCCCGACCATGCCCCACGCACGCCCCTCATCACGTCTGCGAATGATCCCCGCCCGACGGGGACGGACCGCGCTCGCGCTGGCCGTCCTCGTCGCGGCGCCGCTGCTCGCCGCCGCGCCGCCGACGTCGCGCCCCGGCGCCCGTCCGCCCACCTCCCGGCCCGACGTCGTCCGGCCCGATCTCGAACCGCTCACCGTCGACGCCATTCTCGACGGCTACGTGAACGCCCTCGGCGGCGAGGACGCGCTCCGGGCGCACACGACACGAACGTTGCGCGGCTCGCATCAGCGGCTTCGCGATGCGCCGCTGTCGCCGATCACGATCGTCCGCCGCGCTCCACGCGACACCGTCGTCACCACCGCCATCGCCGGCTTCGGCGAGGTCCGTCAGGCGTACGTGGACGGCGAAGCGTGGTCCTGGGATCCGAGATCCGGCCGGCGGACGCTCAGTCCCGAGCAGGCCGCGACGCTTCGTCTTCAGGCCGACTTTCTCGAACCCCTGACCTACCGCGATCGCTTCGCGTCGATCGAGTCCGGCGGCCTCGTGCGGTTCAACGACGCCTGGTGCTGGGAGCTGACCTGTCGCACCGCCGACGGCCTCGTCGTTCGCGAGTACTTCGACGTCGACACCCTGCTCCGGCGCGGCACGAAGCAGACGCTCCCCAGCCGCATGGGTCCCATCCCGACCCAGACGGTGTTCGACGAGTACAAGCCTGTCGACAGCGTGATGATCCCGATGCGTCGCGTCGTCCGCGCGATGGGCGTCCTGACGACGACCCGGCTGCAGGAGGTCTCGCACGCCCCGATCCCCGACGAGGCGTTCGTCGCGCCCGATCCCGCCCCACCCGTCGCGCCGCCCGCGACCCGACCCGATCTGACCGAGCCCCCGCATGACCACTGATGTTCTCACCACTCCCGACGCCGCCGACGCTGCGCGAAGTTCGAGCGACGCCGCGATCCGCATCGACGGCGTCTCGAAGTCCTTCGGGTCGACCCGTGCGGTGCAGGATCTCGACCTCGTTGTTCCCGCCGGATCCCTCTGCGGTTTCCTCGGCCCCAACGGCGCCGGCAAGTCGACGACCATCCGGATGATCATGTCGATCATCTACCCGGATACGGGACAGGTCTCCGTCCTCGGCGGCAGCGCGTTGAAGAACAAGGACCGCATCGGGTACCTCCCCGAGGAGCGCGGCGTCTACCGCAAGATGAAGGTCGGCGAGTTCATCGAGTACATCGCCCGCCTCAAGGGACTCACCTCCCGCGACGCCCGCACCCGCGCTGTCGAATGGCTCGAACGCGTCGACCTGCCCGGCTGCTACGGCAAGAAGTGCCAGGACCTGTCGAAGGGGATGCAGCAGAAGGTGCAGTTCATCGCGGCGGTCATCCATGACCCCGAACTGCTCATCCTCGACGAGCCGTTCTCCGGTCTCGATCCCGTCAACGCCAAGCTCCTCAACGAGCTCATCCGCGATCTGAACAGTCAGGGCGTGACGATCATCTTCTCGACGCATGTGCTCTTCCAGGCGGAGCAGATCTGCAATCGCATCTTCCTCATCAATCACGGCGCCAAGCTGCTGGACGCGACGATGTCGGAGATCCGCGAAGAGTTCGATCCGCGGACGCTGCTGGTCGAGCCGCTCGAACCCGGGCCGCCGCCGGAGGCGCCGGGCGTGATGCACGCCGCACGGGTCGAGGACACGGCCGGGTACGAACTGACGCTGGAAGACGGTGCGGATCCGCAGGCGGTGATGCAGGCGGTGATGGCCGCCGCGCCGATGCGTTCGGTGGAGCTGCGTCGTCCGACGCTGGAGGAGGTTTTCGTGCGACTGGTGCTGCAGGATGAAGGCGAGGAGGCCGCGCGGGCGGTGCGGGAGGGTCTGAGCCATGGCTGAGCGTCCCGGACTGGTTTCCGCCAAGGTGTTCGCCGTCGCCGCGCGTGACTTCAAGCACACGGTGTTGACGAAGGCGTTTCTCTTCGGCGTGATCGTGGTGCCGTTGCTGATCGGCGGGCTGATTCCGCTGATTCCGCTGCTCACGAGTTTCGAACCGGCGCCCCTGGAGGGGAAGATCGCGCTGGTTGATCCGGACGCGGCGGTGCTGGACGCCGTCGCCACGCAGTTTTCGCCGCCGAAAGCGTCCGGAGACCGGGGCCGGCCCGACGTCGAAGCGATCCAGGACGCGGCGACCACGCTGGTGGCGGGGGAGTTGCGGATCGACGTGGAGTCGATCGAAGCGGCTGATCCGGACACGTTGCGGGAGCGGATCCGCGCGGGCGAGTATCTCGCGATCGCGACGATTCCCGCCGACCTCATCGATCCGGTCAAGGTGCAACAGGAAGACGAGAATCCGCATTTCGAGCTGCTGACGGACGAAGAACTCGATCCCAAGCAGGTGGGCCGCATCGAGAGCCGGATCGGGCAGGCGGTCGTGAACGTCCGCGTCGCCAACGCGGACCTCGATGTCGAAGGCGTCAGGAAACTCACGAAGCGCCCCAAGGCCAGGACGGTCAAGCTCCTCGAAGACGGGACCGAACGAACCGACTCCGAACTCGAACGCGTGCTTCAGGAAGTCGGTCTCCCGATGGGCTTCATGATGCTGCTCTGGATCGCCGCGTTCACCGGCGCGCAGTCGCTTCTCATGTCGACCATCGAGGAGAAGTCGAGCAAGGTTATCGAAGTCCTGCTCTCGGCGGTCAGTCCGATGCAACTCATGACCGGCAAGATCGTCGGCCAGGGCGCCGTCGGTCTGCTGATGCTCGCGATGTACGCAGGGGCCGGGATCGCGGCGATGATCGCATTCGCCGTGTTCGACCTCGTCGAGATCTGGCAACTCGTTCTGCTTTTCCTCTACTTCTTCATGGCGTACTTCATGGTGGCCGCGCTTATGGCCGGCGTCGGCAGCGCGGTCAACGACATCCGCGAAGCGAACAACCTGCTCACCCCGGTGATGCTCATCATGTTCGTGCCGCTCATGCTGTGGCTCCCGATCTCGCAGTCGCCCAACGGCGCGCTCGCCATCGGCTGCAGCTTCGTGCCGCCCGCCATCCCGTTCGTCATGGTCATGCGCATCGCCTCCCCGGAGTCGGTGCCGTTCTGGCAGATCGCGGTCAGCCTCGTCTGGGGCTTCGCGACGACGCTTGGACTTATCTGGCTCAGCGCCCGGATCTTCCGCGTCGGCGTCCTCATGCAGGGCAAGGCGCCCACGCCGATCGAAATGATCAAGTGGATCCGCTACTCCTGACGAGCGCGAACTGACATCACACGCACCAACGCGTCGACCGCCCGGTCGACGCGTTGTCGTTCGTCGTTCGTTCGCAGCTGTGATTCGTCAGGTTGCGGTGCGCCGCACCCCGAGCAACGCGGCCCCCGTCGACACCAGGTGCCCGCCGGCGAAGAGGAAGATCACCGCCTGCAGCGCGGCGGCGTCGGACCAGCCGGCGCCCGTCAGCGCCGTGGCCAGCACCCCCGCCCCCACGATGCCCACGAAGAAGCCGATCGAGCCCGCCGCGTGAATACGGCTCATCCCGACCGCCCCCTGGCCCGCCCGTGCGCCGATCACCAGCGCCGTCGGCAGCAACGCCGCCCCCGCCGCGCCCGTGATCAACGCCGCGCCGAACAGCACCGGACCCGACGCCCACGCCGCGCCGAACGCGGCGAACGCAATCGCGTACAACGTCGCGCTGATCAGCCGCAGTCGCGCCGCGCCGATCCGGTCGCCGAGCTTGCCGGCCGGCCAGCTCAGGATCGCCATCGCGAGCAGCGAGACGCCGAGCAGACCGCCGATCCACGTCGCATCAAGCCCCCGCGACTCCGCGAGAAACAGCGAGACCGTCGTCGCCATCACGCCGCCGATCGCACGATCCGATCCCTGCATCAGCAACGCGGGCCAGATCGGACCGCGTTGGTCGAAGGCGCCCATGTCCGGCGCGACGGCCGGACAGTACCGAACGAGGCCGTCGACGAGATGACGAAAGACCAGCGCCAGCCCCGCGATCGCACACGCCGCGACGCCGCCGAACAGCAGAACCGCGGTCGGATGCGCGCCGCCGCCGATGACGCCGCCCGCGATCGCGCCGCACGCCAGGGCGAACAACAACACGCCGCCCGCCATGCCGAAACGTCGTCCTCGACGCTCCGCCGGCCCGGCCTTGCTGATCACGTCGAAGAGAATCGCGATCACCATGATGTCCGCCGCGCCCTCGAGCGTGCGCACGCCCAGCGTCGCCGCGAAACCGATCGGCGCCGCGAGCGTCAGCAGCAGCAGACCGTTCGCGGCCGCCGCCGCCGACAACAACACTCCCGGCGACCACCGCCGCCGACACCACGCCAGCCACGGCGTCGCCAGCACGGCGCCGATCAGGTTGACCGCCATGAACCAGTGCGCGGCGTCGCTCGACACCCCGTACCGATCCACCAGCAGTCCCTTCAGCACCGGCGGAATCATCGCGTCCGGCAACGCCGCCACGAACAACGCGCTCAGCACCACGCCCAGCGGCGCACGCGCGGCCCAACGCGCCGGCCACGGAATCGAGGGCCGCACGCTCGCCACAATCGACTGATACGACGCCGTCGCCGACGCCGAGGCCGCCTGCGTCATGCCGTTTCTGCACCGCCCGGGTTTGAGTCGCCGTCAAGCAACGCCGTCAACGCAACGAGCACGCGTCCGATCCGATCGAATGCGTCCTTCGCCGCGTTCACCACCGCATCCTGTTGCGCAGGCTCCGACACCGCCTCGTTCATGCGGGCCTTGAACTGCATCCAGTGCGGCATGACCTGGTTCCCGTACGGCGAGTAATACTTCAGTCCATCGGCCGTTTCGAGATCAAGGTCGTACATGTTCGCGAGATGCATCCGCAGAATCGTCGCCCCGAGCGTCGAGCCTTCGAGCACGTACAGATGCCCCAGCAACGCGGGCGGATTCGAGGACGCCAGATCCCGGATCGCCGACGCGTACGCCTCCGCAGCGTCCAGCGCGGCGGGAGGCACGGTCGGAATCTCGGCGGTGAAGTAGGCCAGATCCGTGTCCAGCAGGGGCGCCTTGGCGAGATCCTCCGTCCACACCGCCCGGACCGCCGGATCGGACGACGTCCGGAGCGCGTCCTCCAGGGCCTCGTGAATCACGCGATACGCGGCGAGCTGCCCGATGTACGCCGCGCGAGGCAGATGCTCCTTCACCATGGCGTCGGAGAAGGGGATGGCCTCGGTGGCGTCATGGGCCGCCCGGGTCTCGGCTTTGAGTCGATTCATCACCCCCGACGCCGCGGCGTCGGGACTGGGGGTTGTCATCGCACTGGCCATCGACACGCACTCCGGTCTGGGGAACCCGTCAGGAAAGACAGTCCGCCCCCAACGGAAGCGGACTCGTTGAGACTCATTCTCAATTGGTTCCAGCGGGAAGTCAAGCGGGGCGACGGCGTGAAGATGCGGAGATTCGCAATGTGTTAGGGCCTACCGGCCCACCGCCGATTCCAGCCGCACGCCCTCCGGCATCGGCACGGGGACCGTCACCGGCACGCCGCCCTCCGCGTCGACGACGGTCTTGGAGTCCACCGCCACGAACGATGTGTACGCCGACATCAGGTCGTGCGCCAACGCGAGCTGCTCGATGCGGCGGGGCAACCCGGAGTCCGGCTCGAACGTCGAACGATCCGCGAGCTCCGCGATCCGCGTCCGCGCCCAGACCGACGCGATCGCTTCGTGTCCGGCCGCCTGCTCATCGACATTCACCCGCAGCGGAATCTCCGCCGGCTGACCATTGATCCGGCCGCGCACGACGACGTCGTGAACGCCGGATCCCGCGAACCGCCCGGTCACGATCACCGGCCGACCCACGAACAGATCATCGATCCGCTCGGGGTACACATCGGACACCTGGAGTTCGCCGAAGTCGATTCGCAGATCCGTCATCGCCGGACGCCGGACCCGCCGAAGAAAACGATCCATGACGTCGCCGCCGTCGTCGTTGGGCGAAAGATACGCCACGGCGCCGCGCCCCAGCTTCGCCATCCGGTTCATCAGGTAGCGATTCGTCGACGTCCCCACGCCGAAGGAGAAGATCCGCGTGTGGTCGCCGAGATCCGTGTGAATCCGCCGCAGGATGTCCGCCTCGTTCCCGATGTAGCCGTCGGTCAGGAACGCGATCGTGCGCGGCCGCTCCGCGTCACGCCCGCCGGACAGCGCCGCCCGCATGCCCTGTTCCGTGTACGTGCCGCCGTTCGCCCGCAGTCCCTTCACGTACCGCACGGCTTTACGCACGTTGTCGGGCGTCGCGGCCACGGCGCGATCGCTGAACGTCCGGACGTTGTTCGAAAAGAGGATGATCCGGAACGTATCGTCCGGGGTCAGCTGGCGCAGCGCATGCACCACGGCGTCCTTTGACTGCCGCATCGGCGCCCCGTTCATGCTGCCGGAGACGTCCATCACGAACACCATCTCGTGCGGCGTCGGCGGACACCACTCGTCATCGTGCGTCGGATGAATCGCAAGCGTGAAGTGTCCTTCGCCCTGCTCGGTGCGGTGCGTCAGCATCGCCGCGCTGAGCCGATCGCCGATCACGCGATACCGCAGCACGAAGTCCTTGTTCGGGATCGCATCATCATCGGACAGCACGACCACCTGCTCGTCGAGCGAGGTCTGCGTCGTGCTCACCCGGTGGTTGACCGACTCCACCGCGTCGATCGGGACCCCCGCCTCGATCGTGACCTGCAGGCTGATGTCATGGCCCGACCGCAGGTGACTCGGCAGGTACGCGATCTCCGTCGACTGCCCCGATGCGCCGTTGTCCCCGTACGCGACGGCGCCGACGCCATCCGTCGATCCGGGTGGGTTGAAACGAGGGCCGACCACCATCGGGAAGACGTACTCGTACCAGCCGTCGTCGTACGCCAGGGTGTGGAAGTACCGGATGTTCACGTCGATCGCGGCCCCCGGCGCGAGGTTCGCCACGTGCTGCGTGAAGATATTCGGACGCTCCTGCTCGAGCAGCGACGCGACATGACCTGCGGCCTTCGCCCGTTCATACGTCTCCCGGGCCTCCTCGCGCGGCTTGATCACCCCGCGTATCCGACGCTCGCCGATCTGCATCACGAACTCGTTCACCGCCGCGTTCTGCGGCAGCGGGAAGACATAAATCGCCTCGATCGTCTCGGCGTAGATGTTCTCGAACGACTGCGTCACGTCGACGGACGCAATGTACGCCGCGATCGACGCGTCCACGTGCGTGTGACGCAGCGGCAAGGGCAGCTCCTCCGCCGTCGCGTCATCCCGCGCGAGCATCGAGCCCGTCCCGGGAATCTCGTCGTGCGCCGCGGCGTCCGCGTCCGCCTTCGTGATCACCCAGACCTCCTCATCCAGCGCAGGCATGCCGCCCGTCGGCGTCGCGTTCCGGATGAACGCGGCGGGATCGATCGACCCGGCCCCGGACGGCGTGTTCAGGCTGTGCAGCGCGAGTCCCTCCGCCGGACTGGCGGCGAGCGCCCCCGGCGGCAGCGGGCGCTGGCCCGAGTGCGCCGGCGCGGCGGTCCCGGGAGCCGCATTGTCCGCAGCATTCTGCGCGGCGCCTTCACAGCCGACGAACACGAGAATCAGGCCGCCGAGCAGCATCGCCATCGCCAGTCGAATCTTCATCGTCATCACTTTCACCGTTGCGTTCGGTTGGTTGTCAGTTTCGGTCCGCCTGGCCGCGCTCGACGGACACCGCGGCGTCGATCGCAGCGCCGTCGGGATCCGCCGCGGCCTCGAGACGCACCGTGAACCGCACCGCCGCGCGATCCGACGCCTCGTACATCACGGACGCCACCCGCGTCCGGCCGCGGGGCAGCGCCCGCGCCTCGTCCAGCGAGAACGCCGCCAGAACCAGGCGACTCACTTCACGCTCCCGCGTGCGTTCATCGAACGCCGGCGGCTCCCGGAACGACGGCGCCTCGCCGCCTTCCACGCCGACGACCGTGAATTGCGCATCACCTTCGACGTTGAGTTCGACCTGGTACGCCGCGAGCGGCAGATCGCCCGCGTCGACCATCACGTCGACCCACGCGAACCCCGGATCCGCCGGCTGCCGAGCGTCGGCCTTGAGTTGCATGGCCGAGACCCCCGCCGCCGCGAAACACGCCATCCCTGCGAGCATGCCCCGCGTCGTCGACATCCGGCCCACGTTTCTCAAGGTCGTCTTCATCCCTCGGCCTCCCGCCGCGGGCTCGGCGTCGCCTGATCGAGTTCTTCGAGGTGCACGCACAACGCGAGCAGCGCGGCGACGTCGACCTCGACGAGGTCCGCCGTCGTTCCCGCCGCCGCCGTTCGCGCCGCCTGGAAGGGATCGAGAATGTTCACGCGGCCGTCGCCGTTCACGTCGCCCGCGAGCGTGACCGACGCCGCGGGTCGGACGCCGCCGCCCGGACCCGACGGCCAGCCGAGCCAGATCGCGAACGTCAACGCCGCCGCGATCGCGAGCCCGCCGCCGGCGTGGCGGATGAACGAGCCACTTCGCGACGCCGACGATCCGATCGCCGCCCGCGCCGCCGCCAACGCCCGTTCATCCGCCGCGGCCGGCGGCGCCCCCGGATCGCCGATGAGATCCCGCAACGCCCCCACGAGGCGGGGCGCCGATTCCGGGCCGATCGCCTCCGGGTTGCGGGCGTCTGCATCATGGAAATCATGTGATTCCGGCGCGCTCATGCCTGTTCAGGCACGCACGCCGCGAAAAGATCACTCGAACTCGAGATTCTCGTCCTACGGTTCGAGCAGCGCCCGTGTCGCCGGATCCGCCCGTAACGCGTCCAGCGCGAGACGCAGCCGCGATTTCACCGTCCCCAGCGGCGCCCCGGTCGCGATCGCAATCGCGTTCAGCGACAGACCATCGATGAACCGCATCATCACGACCTCCCGCTGCGGGTCGGTCAGGTGATCCAGCGCCGCGGCGAGCGCCGCCCGCGTCTCGGGAGACGCGCCGGCGTCGGCGGCAGGGGGGGCGAGTCGATCCGGATCAGGCGTCCGCCGCGCCCGCAACTGCAGGTGGATCGCAGCGTGCTTCACGACGGGATAGAGGAACGTGCGCAGCTCCGCGGTCAGCGTGAAACCGGGGAACCGCTTCGCCAGTTCAACGAACGCTTCCTGCATCACGTCGGCCGCGATCTCACGATCCTGCGTGAACCGCCACGCCAGCCGCCACGCCCAGTCCCGATGGCGACGGTAGAGGGTGTCGAACGCGTCATGATCGCCGGCGTTGATGCGATCGATCAGCGCGGCGTCGGACTCGTCGATGCCGGATTCGTGCCGCCGCATGCCGCCGGTTCCTCACGCCGCGCCGTCGTGACGCGGTCTCCCTGAGCATACGTTCTGATTCACTGCGCACGAAAAAAAGCGCGGACGGCCCTTCCCCTCCGGGAGAACCGCCGCGCTCAAAGGAAGGATCCGAGGCGCAGCCTGCGACCGACGCCGCTCGTCAGTCGACGCCGGTCAACGCCGCCTCGACGCGGTCCAGCGTCAGGCCCATCCGCAGATGGAGCCGGGCGAGCGCGTCCTGCACCTCATCCTCGGATCGATCAAGCACCGCCGCGATCTGCACCGGCGTCAGCCGCTCCCCGTAATGCAACACCGTCAGCAGTTTCTCATCGGCCGTCATCGCCGCTCGCAGCGCTGCGTGCGGCGTTCTTCGGACATGTTCCGACCCTGAATCGCCCGCCATGTCGAACCTCCATGCTCTGACATGAGTACATCTCTCTCCGAACCGCCCCGCACCGCCCCCTCAGGCGGCGTCTCGTCGCAGCCAGAATTCCGTAATCCTCGCCAGCGACGCCCGTAACGCATCGTCCCCCCGGTCGGCCCGCACGAACGCACATGCGCCCGCATCCAGACAGCGCATCAACGCGCCGTCGCTTGTCTCTTCATTGATCATGATCACCACCGGCGCCGTCCGTCCCGCCCGGGTCGAACGCAGCGTCCGCAGGACAGTCAGTCCCGACATGTCGTCGAGCCGCAACGCCAGCAGAATGAGATCCGGCGCGCCGTCCGTCTCGATCGCCGCGAGCAGATCCGCGCCGTTCGCGCAATGCGACACCGTCGCCGCCCCCGCGCTGCACAACGCGCGGTCCACGGTCGTCGTGTCACAGCCCGCCGCGACCACCCGCGGGCGCGGCGTCTCGCACGCCGGCGCGGGCGGCGCCGTCGCCGGCGACAACTGCTCGAGCAGCTCCTCACGATTGATGTCGATCGAACGCGGGGCGTCAATCCCGAGCTTCACCCGCGCGCCCTTTCGCACCGAAAGCACCTGGATCCGGATGTTCTCCCCGATCATCACCGACGCGCCGGGCAGTCGTTCAATGGCAAGCATACGTATCGCGCTCCACCGATCCGCGGCGGCGCATCGCATGAGAAGGCCGGCCGCCAGATCATCTGGCTGGGTCTGGTTTCGGTGGGCGGCCTGGCCCGTTGGATTGGGAAACGTTCCCGGGTCCGGCAGTGAGGTCGCGGCGAACGTGGCGCGAACTCCACGGCAGTCCAATCGTCTTCGGACATATCGGGCCTTCAACATGACAAATAGACGAGCGTCTCTATTAACATCGGGGCGTCCGTCCGGCGATTATCGGGCCTCTGACCCCCTTCCGTCGGGTTTCCGCCACGTCGTCGCGCAAGATCGGCGCGAGAGACGCCCGCCGTCCCGTCTCGCCGCCCCCGCCGCGTTCGACGGCCGTCCCCTCTATCATCCCCACCCATGCGCCGCGTCAAACTCCTTCTGCTCGGCTACCTCGCCCTCGTCGGACTGATCGTCCTCGCCGCTCTCGTCGGCGTGGCGACCGCGCCCGCCGTGCCTCGCGATCCGAACACGTACTACGAGGCGTACTGGAACACGATCCAGACCTTCGACCCCGCCAAGGCGTACGACGCCGTCTCGGGCAAGATGCTCGATCAGTGCATCGAGACGCTCTACGAGTACGACGGGTTCGATCCGAACTACGGCATCGTGCCGATGCTCGCCGCCGCGCTGCCCGAGGTCTCCGACGACGGGCGCACCGTCACCATCCGACTCCGTCCCGACGTGCGGTATCCCGCGACCTGGGCGGACGGAACGCCCGTCGAACCCTGGCGCGACACGCCCCGCCACGTGAAGGCCGACGACGTCGTCTTCGCCCTCGAACGCATCGCGGACTTCCACAACGCATCGAACCTGTACGGGATGGTGCTGCAGGGCAAGGTGGTGGGGGCGGAGGACTACCGCCGCGCGACCGAACGACGCGACCCCGAGTCGTGGTACTACGACGAGCTGTCCATCGAAGGCGTGCGGGCGATCGACGATCTCACGCTCGAGATCCGGCTCACCCGGCCGTTCCCGCAGCTGATCTACATGCTCATCCATTCGAGCACGTCGCCGATGCCGCGCGAATACTACCGTCATTACGCGGTCGACCGGCCGACCGAAGCGGCTCGGGCGGACAACGCGATCGCCCCGGACGAGGTCCTCCACAATCGCCGCCTCATGCGCTGGCGCATGCTCGGCACCGGCCCGTACCAGCTCGCCGACTACCAGCGCGAGCGACACGTCGAGATGACGATCAACCCGATGTATCGCGGCCGCCCGACCGTCGACGGCGCGCCGGGCGGCCTCGGCGGTCCCCATCCCGATCTCGCTCCCGATGAGATCCTCCCCCGCGCCGTCACCCGCCAGATGCACCTCTTCTCGCGCGAGTCCCTGCCCCGCTGGTACAACTTCACGCTCGGCGCCTACGACAAGATCTGGTTCATCCCCGTCGACAAGTTCGGTCAGGCCGTCGAAAGCGGACAGGTCAGCCCCGATTACGCCCGGCGCGGCATGCGCTCCATCCGCATGCCTCGACCCCAGTTCGAAACCTGCGACTTCCACCTCCGCGATCCCGTCTTTCGCGACAACCTGCCGCTCCGACGCGCCATGAGCCTCGCCATCGACCGCGAGGAGCTCGTCCGCAAGTTCTACAACGACGAACCCTATCTCCCCGCCGGCCTCGTTCCGCCCGGCTCGTTCACCTGGGATCCCGACTACGAAGCCCCGTACTTCCGCTACGACCCCGAGGAAGCCCGGCGCCTCGCCGCGGACGCGAAACGGCTTCACGAGGAACGATTCGGCGAACCGCTGCCGACCATCACCTACACCCTGCGCGGCAACCGCGCCAAGACCGTCGCCACCGGCGAGTTCCTCGCCCTCTGCTGGAAGGCCGCCGGCATCGACGTCGTCGTCGAACCCCTCGACTTCGCCAAGTGGCTCGACGAGAAACGCGCGCACAACCTCCAGTTCTGGAGCGGCGGCTGGATCGCCGACTACCCCGACGAGGAGTCCTTCCTCCAGCTCTACTACAGCCGCAACTACGACGGCGGCGCCAACGGCACCGGCTACAACAACCCCGAATTCGACGCCCTCTACGAGCGGGCCGCGGTGCTGCCCGACTCCCCCGAACGACGCGACCTCTACCGACAGATGTGCCGCATCATCGAGAACGACGTCGCCTCCATCGTCCTCTTCTACGACGTCCGACGTGAGATGTACTTCGACTGGCTCGGCGACATCGACCTCCACGTCTACCTCAAGGCCCAGCCGATGTACTACGAACTCGACGGCGCCCTCCGCGAAGCCCGACTGCGAGGCGACGTGTACGGCACGCTCGAGGAGCTTCGCGAGCGCGGCGAATGGCCGCCCCACACCGACCGCACCCCCGTCGCCGCCCGCGGGATACCCGGGGAGCGCGGCGGCTGATGCTCGCCTTCCTCATCCGCCGCCTGCTCTACATCATCCCCGTCCTCCTGGGCGTGCTGGCGATCACATTGACGCTCTTCTTCGGCGTCGCGAAGGACCCCGTCCTCAGCTACGCCGGACAGAATCCCACCGCCGAACAACTCCGCGCCCTCCGCCAGAAGTACGAACTCGACGTCCCCGGCTTCATCAGCCCCTCGTGGCTGCGCGGCGACGATCTGCTCGAACTCCAGCGCCGCCGCCAGGTCGACGAGGTCTTCGCCCGCGCTGATGATCTCGCCCGCGACGCCGACCCCGATACGCGTCTCGCCCTCGACCAGCTCAAGGCGGACTTCCCCGTCGACGCCGCCCTCGACGGCCGCGCCGATGAGATCAACCGCCGTCTCGCCGCGCTCGCCCTTGCCGACGCCCTTCGCGTCGACTTCGCCGCCGTCGAACTCACCGAGCGCGACCGGGCCGAAGTCGCGGAACGCTCGCTCTGGGACGGACAGTTCTTCCGCGTGGCGCGATTCCGCTTCGCGGAGTCGATGCAGTACGAGGAGTCGATCTGGTCGCTCATCGCCCGCAAGGCGCCGATTTCGCTCAGCGTCACCATCCCGATGTTCCTCATCGGTCTCGCGATCGAACTCTCGCTGTCGCTCTTCGCCGCGAGTCGACGCGGACGCGCGGTCGACACCGTCATCACCATCGTCGCCGTCCTCGCGATGAGCATCCCGTTCCTGAGCTACATCGTGTTCGGGCAGTGGATCGCGGCGGAGACCCGGCTCTTCCCGGTCTCCGGCTGGGCCCCCGGCGTCGGCGGGATCAAATACCTCGCGTTCCCCGTCGCCATCGGCGTCGTCGCGGGTCTCGGATCGGCCGTCCGTTTCTACCGCGCCGTCCTGCTCGAGGAAATGCAGCACGACTACGTGCGCACGGCCCGCGCCAAGGGCGTGCCCGGCGTCGATGTCCTCTTCGTCCACGTGCTCCGCAACGCCGGCATCCCGATCGTGACGCGACTCTCCGTGGTCATCCCGTTCCTCATCACCGGCAGCCTGCTCATCGAACGTCTCTTCGAGATTCCCGGCCTCGGCGATCTCATGCTCTCCGGCATTCAGGCCCGTGACTTCTGGATCGTCATGCCGCTCACGTACCTGCTCGCCGTCGTCTACTCCCTCGCCGTGCTGCTGACCGACGTGGCGTACGCGTTCATCGATCCCCGGGTGCGCATCGGATGAGCACTGCGCCCAACCATCCCGCCTCGCCCGCCCCCGACGACGCGCTCGCGTCGAGCCGGCTCGCCGCCCGCACGGCGTCGACCGAGGGCGGACCGATCGTCATCGCGGTGCGTCATCTGCGTCGGCGACCGGTCGCCGTCGTCTGCTTCATCGTGTTGTGCATCTACTTCCTCATCACCGCCGCGTCGTATGTCGACGTCCCCGGGGCCCGCCTCATCGGCGACCGGTTCGAGGAAATGGCGACCCTTCGTCTCATCGGTCCCGACGGCAAGGCGCTCGAGTTCGTGCCGCCCACGCTCGGTCGACCCGATCTCACCGACGTCGCCCAGCGCGACTACCCCGCGGACGCCGTCGCCCGCTGGGAAGCGCGTGGCGAACGCGAACCGCTGCCGGCCCTGAGCGTGCACTTCCTCTTCGGCACCGACCTCCAGGGCCG
The DNA here is from genome assembly GCA_965227335.1 of Phycisphaerales bacterium. Taxonomy (GTDB): domain Bacteria; phylum Planctomycetota; class Phycisphaerae; order Phycisphaerales; family SM1A02; genus CBDDFV01. Next base: position 66,227 of record CBDDFV010000002.1, on the reverse strand, counting down.
TTCCGTTCTCTGGCGCATGCTCTACGGCGCCCGGGTGTCGCTGTCGGTCGCGTTTGGCGCGTCGCTGCTCGCGCTCTTCATCGGCACGACCCTCGGCGCGCTGGCCGGCTACTTCGGCGGGCCCGTCGACGCCGTCATCACCTGGCTCTTCACCACCGTCGCCTCCATCCCCCGCATCCTGCTGGTGCTGGCGATGGCGTATGCGCTGCGCGATCTCGACCTGACGTTCTTCGGCCTGCTCGATCCCTCGTCGGACGCGCCGGGGATGATCATGCTCATCCTCGCGATGGGACTGACGTCGTGGGTGAGCCTCTGCCGCCTCATTCGCGGCGAGATCATCAAGCAGAAGTCGATGGACTACGAGGCCGCCGCGCGTTCGCTCGGCATGTCGCGCCGACGCATCCTGATCCGGCATCTGCTCCCGAACGCGTTCTACCTCGTGATCATTCAGTTCAGTCTGATCTTCCCGCTGTTCATCCACCTCGAGGTGATCCTGAGCTACCTCGGACTCGGGGCGGGCAACGCGGTGAGCTGGGGACAGATGATCCAGGCGAGCCTGCAGGAGATGATGCGGACGCCGATCGTGTGGTGGCAGCTCGCCGCCGCGACGCTGGCCGTCTTCGGCGTGAGTCTCGCCCTGAATCTGTTCGGGGATGCGCTCCGGGATGCGCTGGATCCGAAGCTGCTGTGAAAGGAACGCCGGCGGCGGACCCCGCGCCGAGCGCAGGATCCGCCGCCGTCGCCGGTCATTCGAATCAGCCGGTCCAGGCCGCAAGCAGGATCGCGAGGTCGCCAGCATCCACGACGCCGTCAGTGTTGAGATCCGCCTCGCGGTCAGCCGTGCCCCACGCCGCGAGCAGGATCGCCAGGTCCGCGGCGTCGACCGCGCCGTCGCCGTCGAGGTCGGCGGGATCGCCGCCTGCAATCACATCGATGCAGGCGGACAACTCCGACGTCGCCCCGATCGGTTCGAGCGTCGCCGTCGCCGTCACCACCCAGCCCGCCGGCGGGCTGTCCACTGTCGCCGCGAACGTCGCGTCGCCGGCCGCGTCGGTCGACGTCGCCCCCGATCCGAGGAACATCCGGGCCGGTCCGAACCCGGAGGCGTTGCAGGCGGGCGCGGCGAAGAACTCCAGCGTGAAGTCATCCGACGGACTGCTGTGCAGCGCCCCCGTCACCTCGAGCGACGGACCCGACGCACCGGCGCTCATCAGCACCGGATAGTTCTGCACGCCGTTGCCGCCCGTGTCCGCATCGAGCGGATCATTGAGCGAAACGCCGCTCGCGAAGTTGTCCGGGATCAGGTCGAGACCGAGCCAGCCGTTGTCAAAGATCGTCGTCCCTGAGATCCGCATCGTCGCGGTCGGACCCACGCGGACGCCGTTGAAGATGTGCCCAGCAATCACATTGTCGATGAGGCTCACGCCGTCCACCGTGTAGAAGCCGAAGTTGTCGACGTTCACGCCCCACACGCTGCCGAGCGACGGCGCGCCCGTCGCATCCAGTCCAATCGTGTTGCCTTCGATCTGGATGTTCGACGTCGAACCCCAGAAGTAGATCGCCCAGCCGAACAACTGACCCGCGTGGTGCGGCGGCTGTCCGACGCCGAGAATCCCGGCGATCCGGTTGTCTTTCACCACGACGTTTCGGTTCTCCGTTTCGAAGCTGATCCCCATCGTGCACGCCGGGTTGCCGGTCGACATCCCGTCCGGCGTCGTCCCGATCGAGTTGTTCTCGATGATCGTGCCGTCCGTCTGGAACAACTGGATCGCCGCCCCCGCCGGCAGACCTTCGCTGTTGACGTACCCGTAGCCGACGATGAAGTTCCGGTCCTCGGGGTTCGGTCCGCCGATGCGGTTGTTCAGGGCCGGCTGCGACGCGTTGAACCCCCATACCCGCACCCGCTGCACCGTGTTGCCCACGACGATCACGTCGTGGCTGCGGTCGATCTTGATCGTGCCGCCCGTGTTGCCGCGCACGATCGATCCGTGCGCCTGGAACAGATCCACGTTCATCGCGCCCGAGTTGCCCTCGATCAGACAGGCGGGACCGCCCACGCCGACCGCAGTGCTGTCGAAACCGAACAGCTGGCACCCCGCGGCGGAGAGGTTGATGTCGTCGGAGTAGAGCACGACCTCCCAGCCGTCCGGGTTCGTGTCGCCGGAGAACGCCGTCTGCGTCGTTCCGTCAATGGTCACCGAATCCGTCGCGTTCAGGAAGAAGCCGGTCCCCACCGTGAGCACCGCCCGCCCCGGATACAGAAACTGCAGTTGCCATTCATCCTCGGGAATCGCGAACCCGATCGTGTCGTGACCGGGCGTGTTGTTCGCGGCGATCATCGCCTCCGAGAACGACACCGCCCCGTCCGGACCCGGAAGATCCTCGATCGTCGCGATCGTCCAGTCGACATCGACGACGTCGAATCCCGTGGTGACCGTGATCAGGTCGGCCGACGTGGTTTGCGCGGCGCCGAGCAGCATCAGACCGGCCGACACGCTGGTGAAACGAAGGTTCATCACGAAGGCTCCTCTCTCCCGGCGGGTGAGCCGGGATCAGATCGCGGCGACGAGAACGATCGTTCGATCGCTTCCGCCCGTCGCACTATTGAGGAGAGCCCCTGGCGACCATGTCGAATACAGGGAAACCGCCCTGATCGTCGGTCCCGATCCCGTTCGACGCCGCCCTTCGATCCCGAACGGCCTCACGCCGCGTCTTCCTGCTCCAGCCCGTACTGCTTGATCTTCTTGTACAGCGTCGTCCGGTTGATCTCGAGCGCGTCCGCCGTCTGCTGCCGGTTCCAGTCGTTGGCCCGAAGCGCGGCGAGAATAAACGCCCGCTCCGGACCCTCCATCGCCTCTCGCAGCGACATGGCGACGAACGGGACCTCATCGCCTCCGTCCGCCCGGAAGCGCGGCGACACCATCGGACGATCCGGATCGATCACGCGGTCCGGCAGGTCCTCGACATCGATCGTCGGCGAGGATGACAACACCACCGCCCGCTCCACGATGTTCTCCAACTCCCGTACGTTCCCCGGATAGGGATACGCCTGCAGCTTCGCCAGCGCCGCGTCCGTGAACCCGGCCATCGCCTTGCCCATCTCCGCGGCGTGCTTTTCCAGAAACGATGTCGCGAGCACCGGAATATCCAGCCCCCGCTCGCGCAGCGGCGGCAGCTCGATGTTCACGACGTTGATCCGATGGTAGAGGTCCGGACGAAACTCGCCCCGCTCCACCAACTGCTCCAGCGGCTGATTCGTCGCGAGGATCACCCGCACGTCGACCGAGATCGTCTCGTTCGAACCGACCGGCTCGAACTGCTTCTCCTGCAGCACCCGCAGCAGCTTCAGCTGCATGCCCGGCGACGCCGAGTTGATCTCGTCGAGAAACAGCGTCCCGCCGTGCGCCGCCAGGAACTTGCCCGCCTTGTCCGCGTGCGCGCCGGAGAAGGCGCCCTTCACGTGACCGAACAGCTCCGACTCCAGCAGCGTCTCCGGAATCGAACCGCACGCCAGCTCCACGAACGGCTGGTCCGCCCGGTCCGAACGACGGTGAATCGCCCGCGCCACCATCGATTTGCCGACCCCCGACTCGCCGCACATCAGCACCGTCGTCTTCGCCGCCGCGACCGCCTCCACCACGTCGAAGATCCGCTGCATCCGCGGATCGCGCCCGATGATGTTGTCGAGCCCGTCCCTCGATTCAAGCTGCCGACGCAGCCGGCCGTTCTCCGCCCGCAGCGTGTGCTGCTGCACCGCACGCTCGATCGCGACGCGAAGCTCTTCATCGACGATCGGTTTCACGAGATAGTCGATGGCGCCGGCGCGAATCGTCTGCACCGCGGTCTCGATCGCGCCGTAGCCGGTCATCGCGATCGGAACGGCCTCGACGCCGCGCTTCTTGATCGCCTTGATCAGGTCGAGCCCCGACATCCCCGGCATCGACATGTCCGTCAACACCACCGCGTACGGACGCGCCGGACCAGTGGGGGAGAGACGCTCCGCGTCGCCGATCAGCTCGAGCGCGGCGTCGCCGTCGGGCGCGCGATCCACGTCGTAGCCGTGCGCCGCGAGACTCCCCGCCAGCGCCTCCGCCACGATCGCATCGTCGTCGACCACCAGGATGCGAGGCCTCTCGTCACTCACGGCCGCGATGTCCCGATCGGCAGCGGCGCGGTCACCCGGAAGATCCGCTGCGGGCCGAAGGGCGCCTGCACGATGTCCACCCGCCCGCCTCGCACCGCCGCCTCCATCGCCACCGCGTCCACCGCGGCCCGATTCAACGGCTCGCCGTTGTCCGGTGACGCCAGGTGCACATTCAGACGACGCTGATTCACGATGCACGCCCCGAGCTCGATCATGTCGTCCGGCGCCGCCGACTCGAGCACCGCCCGCACCAGATTGAGCATCATGTCGCCCAGCGTGTCCAGCGGCGCCCGCAACGCGCCGTCGTCAATCGCCAACCGCAGTTCCACCCCCGCCGCCGCCGACAGCCGCGCCGAACCGTCAATCAGATCCCGGACCGTGCGGATCGGCGCGGCGGGCGTCGTCGCCCCCTGCAACGTCTCCTGCAGCGCATGCAGCCGGGACGCGGAACGGTGCAGCCGATCCGCCGCGACCCGCTCCGCCTCCGGAAGATCACCCACCGCCGCCGTCACCTCCGCCAGCAACGACAGCGTGTCCGTCAGCACATGCGCCAACTCCGCCCGCAGATCGCTCAGCGCGGCGTCGTCCGCGGCGACGGGACAGTCGTCGGCCGGCGGCGGATCATGAGGTCGAGACGGCATGGACGGCGGCATGTCGGGAGCATCGGCCGACCACCATCCGGACTGAAGCCCGGGTCCCCCGAAACAGGCCTTTATCAGCCGACAGTAACCGCCAGTCCGTCAACAGGTTATCCACAAGCCCCCACGGCCTTGCCGTCAATCCGCTGCCTTTCGGTGATTTAGGGTTGTCATCCGAGGTGAGCGAGGTATCTTGATAGGTCGAGAGGTCCGCTTCACTGACTTTGGAGGAGAGGTCGGTGACGGGCCTTTTTCGTTTGGCCGGTGAACGCCGCTCCCGGCCTCCGCACATCGCGTAAATCACGACGAATCAGGCATCTGCGCAGGCCCCTCGCGACCGACGCCGCAGACGTCTCAGCGATAGGCGATCGGCTGCTGCGATAACCCGGTCATTTCCTTGATCACCGTCATCGTCGCAAAGCCCAGGCACGCGAAGATCGCAATGCCCAGCGCCGACGCCTGATGGCCGAGCATCATGAGCCACGCGGCGCCGTACAGACTCTGCCACATGGCGCCGTAGCGACGGACCTTCTCCGCCGCGCGAGCCGGCGGCGCCTGCCAGGTCTTGATCCGCGCGATCACCACGAACCCGACCACCGCCAGCCCCGGCCAGACGAGCTGCGTCAGCGGAAGTCCCGCCGGCCAGAACCCGCCCCGACGCACGCCCAGCCACAGGATCGCGGCCGAGGCCAGTCCCCAGCCGAGTCCCGCCACCCACAACGTTCGGTTTCGGATCCGGGGCCGCTTTCGCTCGAACAGATGCACCGCCAGCGTCACCCCGGCTGCGTGCGTCATCACAAGCCAGACCGGCAGGGTGAACGCCAGATCCGTGTTCGGGATCATCATGTGCCCGGCGTGGATGATTCCAATCACGACCAGGCCGATCGCGGGAATGTACTTCCCGGTGGCGTTGTAGAAGAGGATGCCCCCCGCGACCAGCAGGGCGAGCAGCAGGGCGGGCATGCCGAACGCCGCGGCGGCGAGGATGGCCAGCAGCAGCGCGCTCACCGTCACGATGATCGCCTGGGCGGGACGAATCCTGCCGGCCGGAATGGGCCGGTCGGGGGAGAACGTCTCATCATGCCTCGCATCCAGCACATCGTTCAGGGACGCTCCGTACGCATACAGCCCGATCGCAATCAGCGCCCCGAGGGCCAGGGCGACGGTGAGCGGCATGGATGCCACCACGGCGTCAGGATCGGACGCCCGCGTGAGCAGGATCACGAACCACAGGTCGCTGACGGCGCCGAATGCGACGGTCAGCCGCGTGAGCTGGATGGCGGCGGCGAGCTGGGCGAGAAAGCGCGGCACGCGGGCATCCTACCGGTCCCGGGCCGGCTCGTGCGCCGATCGTGATCGATACCCCTGTTGATGCGCGGGGAAGGGCGTTCTACGATGGACCGCTTCCGTCCCGCCGGGCGGATCCCTCCTCATGCACACACCGCCCCCTGAGAATCTTGACGCCCGCGGCCTGCGTATCGGCATTGCGGTCAGCCGCTACCACGAGCACGTCACGTCGAAGCTCGCCGCCGGCGCGCAGGCGTGCTTCGAACGCGCGGGCGGACGCGTCGACCAACTGATCATCGTTTCGGCCCCCGGCGCCTTCGAGTTGCCGGTGATCGCCCGCAAGCTCGTGGCCGGTCAGCCGCGCGTCGACGGCGTCATCGCCCTCGGCTGCGTCATCACCGGCGAGACGACCCACGATCAGTACATCAACCAGGCGGTCGCGAACGCCCTGACCACGCTCGCCGCGGACACCGGCACCCCCGTCGCCTTCGGCGTGCTCACCTGCCAGACGATGGAGCAGGCCGAAGCTCGCGCGGGCGGCGCCCACGGCCACAAGGGCGAAGAAGCCATGGCCGCGGTCCTCGAAACCATCCACACCCTGCGCGAACTCGATCACCTCGCGCGAAGGACCGTCCACTAGATGCGCATCTCACGCGACACCCGACGATGCGCGCTGCAGGCGCTGTACCAGTTCGACGCCGGCGCGGCGGAGGATCTCGCTCTCGTGCGCGAATCCCTCGCCGAGTCGCCGGGCGATGACGAAACCCACGAACACGGCTACCAACTCGCCACGCTCGCCTGGGAGTTTCGCGCCGAGGCCGACGACGCCGTCGCCGCGATCACGCCCGAGTGGCCGACGTACCGCCAGCCGATGATCGATCGAAACCTCCTTCGACTCGCGTACTACGAGATGCACCACGGCGAGACGCCGCCCAAGGTCGCCATCAACGAAGCGGTCGAACTCGCCAGGGAATTCTCCACCGAGAAGTCCCCCATGTTCGTCAACGGAGTGCTCGACAAGCTCTTCCGGCAGATGCGAGGCGAGAGCGACCCCGCCGCGCCGGCCGCCCGCGACGACGACCCCGCCCCGGAAATCGCCGTCGAACCGACCCCCGGCGTCGAACCCGTCGATCCGGTGGAGGCCGCGCCGGAGGAGCGGGCCTGACATGGGACTCTTCAAGTCCACCCTCAGTCGGATCCGCCAGGGCCTCGCCCGCACCCGCGACGCGATCGGCGCCAGTTTTCGCAGCATCCTCAGCGGTCGCACGCTCAGCGAAGAGCTGATCGACGAAATCGAAGCGACGCTCATCCGCGCCGACGTCGGCGTCGCCGCGACCACGGCCATCATCGACGAGCTCCGCGCGGCCTTCCGGCGGGGCGAGATCTCGAAGGGCGAAGACGCCCTCGAGTTTCTCAAGAACGCCCTGAAGGCCCGCTGGTCCGAGACGGACCGACGGCTCGCCGTGGCGGACACGAAACCGACCGTCATCCTCGTCGCGGGCACCAACGGCTCCGGCAAGACGACCAGCGTCGGCAAGATCGCGAAGTCGCTGCGCGATGAAGGACGCACCGTCCTCCTCGCCGCCGCCGACACCTATCGCGCGGCGGCGGTCGAACAGCTCACGATCTGGGCCGAACGGCTCGGCGTCGACATCGTGCGGGGGGCCCCGAAGGCCGATCCCGCCGCCGTCGCATTCGACGCCTGCGACGCCGCGCTGGCTCGCGGCGTGGACGTCCTGCTCATCGACACCGCCGGCCGCCTCGGCGCCGACGCCGGACTCATGCGTCAGCTCACGAAGATCCGCGACGTCGCGTCGAAGAAGATTCCCGGCGCGCCGCACGAAGTCCTGCTCGTCCTCGACGCCACCAACGGTCAGAACGCGATCGTCCAGGCCGAGGCGTTCAAGGCCGCCATCGATGTCACGGGCATTTTCCTCGCCAAGCTCGACGGCACCGCCAAGGGCGGGGTCGTGGTGGCGATCCGCGATGCGCTGGATGTTCCCGTCAAACTCATCGGCGTGGGCGAAACGCCCGAAGATGTCGAGCCGTTTGATCCCGACCGGTTCATCGAGGCCATGTTCGCCGAGGACGGCGACGACGACGCCTGAGCCGGCGTCACGATCCGCGATTGCCGCCCCCTGCGCCCGCTCGTATGATGCGAGCCATCGTGAGGCGCCGTTCATCCACCGCCGCGCTCGTCCTGCTCGCGCTCGTCGCGACGCTGGCCTGTCGGCCCGACGCTGCGCACGCGCAGGAACGCGTCCTCATCACCGGCGACCGGCTCAGCGGCTTCGTGCTGCCCACCGAGCCGCAGCGCGGCGACATCATCCTTGACGCCCTCCGCGTCAACACGTGGACTGTCGACGACACCAAACGCCTCGTCCTCGACGGCGACGTCCGTGTCCGCATCGCCGACATGCTGCTCACCGCCGATCGCGCCGTCGTCTGGCTCAACCGCATCCCCAGCGCCGACGGCGTCATCAACCAGATCGCCGTCTACTTCGATTCGCTCAGCGAACCGACCAACGAAGCGGGCGTCGGCGTCAAGGGACGACGCGTCCTCGTCACCGCCAGCGCCCGCGGCGGCGTGCGGCTCAACGCGGGCCTCGTCCGCGAACGCGTCGCCCGCGGCGGGTTTGTCGGCGAAGGCGAGGAACGACTCGCCGCCCATCTCCGACGCATCGCCGCCGGACTCGAGTCGCTCCAGCGCTTCCCCCGCGTCGTCAAACCCGAACGACGACCCGAACCCGTCCCCACCCCCGGGGGATCGCCCCAGCTCGAGGAAGTCGATCTGCCGGAGACCGTCGAACTCCCGCTCGCCGGTCCCGATCTGCCCATCGTCACGCCCCAGGGACTCGTGCGATTCTCCTTCGGCGGCGCCGAGTACCGGCCGGGCGAGGATGAAGACGTCGTCATCGCCGACGGCGGCGTGATCGTCGACTACCAGTCCCAGGTCTCCGGGGCGTACTCGCAGATCACGATGAGCGCGGAACGGGCCGTCGTGTTCGTGGACCCGGGGTCCGTGGACGGGACGCAGTCGCAGTCGGTCTCCGCCGCGCGGATTCGCGGCGTGTATCTCGAAGGCGCGGTGATCGTCACCACGAATCGCGATGAGTACACCGTGCGGGCGCCCCGCGTGTTCTATGACTACCGCAACGACCGCGCGATCATGCCGGACGCGGTGCTTCGCACGTACGACGACCGTCTCAACAAGCCGATCTACGCTCGCGCGAAGCGCTTCCGACAGGTCGCCGCGAACCAGTGGGAGGGCGAGGGCGTCCGCGTCTCGGCGAGCGAGTTCCGCACGCCTCACCTCGCGATCGGCGCGAAGCGGGTGACCGTGACGCAACTGCCCGAAGACGACGGCCCCGGCGTCCGCACCCGCGTGGACTCGGACTCGAACACGCTCCGCATCGGCGATCTGCCGATTCTCTACTGGCCGAACTTCGAAGGCGATATCGAGGCGATTCCGCTCCGCTCCGTCTCCGCCGGCTATTCCGACAGCGAAGGCGTCGGCGTCGAAACCCGCTGGAACCTGCCCGCCCTCATCGGTCTCGCCCAACCCCAGGGCGCCGATCTCGAACTCGCCGTCGACGGCTACTCGGAGCGCGGCGTCGGCGTCGGCGTCACCGGCCGCTACCGCGGTCAGAACGGTCAGGGCGTCGCCGAGCTCTACGGCCTCTATGACACCGGAGACGACCGCACCTCCAGCGGACAGGACGTCGAACGCGACGACGGCTTCCGGGGCGTCGCCCTGTGGGAACACCGCATGAAGCTCGCCCCGCGCTGGGACCTGCAGGCGCAGTTCTCCTACATCAGCGACGAGACGTTCATCACGACGTGGCGGGAGGACGACTTCGAAGACCGACGCGAGTACGAGACCAGCCTCTACCTCAAGTACCAGAAACGCAACACCGCGTTCACCTTCCTCGCCAAGGGGGAGCTCAACGACTTCGTCTCGAACGAATACCTGCTGGCCAGCCGCACCTACCAGGTCGAACGGCTGCCGGAGATCGGCTACTACCGCTTCGGCGACTCGCTGTTCGACGACACGATGACGTACTCGAGCGAATCGCGGCTCGGTCTCGTCCGGCTTGATCTGACGAAGGCGACGCCCCGCGAACTCGGCGTCCGTCCCAACGCGTTCGGGCCCGGCGTCAACGCGGACGACCGCCTCGACGAAGTCCTGATCGGACGCGGCTATCCCACGCAGATCGTCCAGCGGTTCGACACCCGACACGAGGTCAGCCGCCCCTTCCAGTACGGCTGGGCCAGGATCACGCCCTTCGGCGTCGCCCGCCTCACCGCGTACGACGAGGATTTCGAGGACTTCTCCGAGGACGCCGACTCCACCCGCGTCTGGGGCGCGCTGGGAGTCACGGCGAGCACCGAGATCTCACGGATCAACGACGGCGCCCAGAGCCGCGTCTTCAACATCGACCGACTCCGCCACATCATCGAACCGCGGCTGAGCATCTGGTGGGCGGACACCACCGTCGATGACGACGACCTGCCCGTCTACGACGAGGAAGTCGAATCGATCGCGTCCGGGGCGGCGGTCGAAGCGGGCATGCGTCACACCTGGCAGACGATGCGCGGCGGGGCGGGTCGGCAGCGCTCCGTGGACTTCCTGATCTGGGACGCCGCGGTCGTGATGAACAGCGGCGACGCCGGCGCGGAATCCGACAACCCGCAGTACTTCGGCTACCGCCCCGAGTACTCGCTCGTCGGCGATCACTTCCGGAACCAGTTGCGGTGGGCGTTGAGCGACTTCGCCGCGCTCACGTCGGACGTGACCCTCGACCTTGATGACGGCGAGATGGCCCGCGGCTCGATCGGCATGCGGTTCGACCATTCACCGGCGATGTGGACGCTCATCGAGTATCGCGACCTCGACGTGACCGGCGACCAGCTGCTCGTGCTCGGCGCGAACTATCAGCTCACGCCGAAGTACAGCGTGACCTTCCGCCCGCAGTGGGACTTCAACAACGACGAGTTCCGCGAGATCCTCTTCCAGGTGACCCGCGAGTTCCCCGACATTCGTGTGCGGGGCGGCGTGCGGTTTGATCAGATCCGTGACGAGACGTCGTTCTTCGCCTCGCTCGCGCAGACGACGTTCTGACCCGTGCGCGCGATCTGGACGATTGTCGTCGTCCTCAGCTTCCTGCTGATGCTGCTCGGGTTCACGATGATCCTCGCGGCGCCGCTCTTCATCATCGTCTGGCTCGCCTTCGACGCGCCGGTGGGGGGGTACTTCATCCTCGTCCCGTTCTCGATCGTCCAGGGTGTGTTCTTCATCCCCCTCGGCATGGGTATGCGCACGCCCGATCCGAACGTCCGCCCGAAGGTCGCCGGCAAATGCCCGAAGTGCGGCTACCACCTCCGCGCGGGATTCGGATGTTCCGAGTGCGGCTGGGGGCGGGTCGCGTAGGACGGCGTTCACTCCGCCATCGATCAATCAGCCCGCAAACCATCGCCCCCATAACCCCCGCAGCCGCTCCACCTCCGCCGCGTCGATCATCGACTTGTCCGACCAGATCCCCAGCGCCAGCGCATCGTGCGCCGGACTCGGATGGGCCGCGAGATGCGAGATGTCGCTCAGCGCCGCCTGGATCAACGCCACCGACGCCGCCGTCGCCCGTTGGAGATTCCCGATGATCTCCTGCAGCAGCGACGCCGGGTCCACGCCCGCCGGGCGCGGCCGCCAGCAGTCGTAGTCCGTCGGCAACGCCACCAGCGTGTACGCGAGCTCCGCCTCCCGCGCCAGCCGCGCTTCCGGCAGCGCCGTCATTCCCACGAGATCCGCGCCCCACCGCCGGTGCATCTCCGCCTCCGCCCGGGTCGAGAAGCTCGGCCCCTCCATGCACACATACGTTCCGCCCGCGTGGACCGTCACGTCATCGAGCGACTTCGACGCTTCGAGCAGCCACTCGCGCATCACGGGACAGAACGGATCCGCGAACTCCACGTGCACCGCCGCGTGCTCGTAGAACGTCGTCGCCCGGCCGTTGGTCTTGTCGATCAGCTGGTCGCACACCACGAGGTCGCCCGGTGCGATGTGCTCCTGCAGCGACCCGGTCGCCCCGGATGCGATGACGTGCGTACACCCGAGCTGCTTCAGCGCAAAGATGTTCGCCCGGTACGGAACGGCGCGAGGGTTCAGCACGTGGCCGTCGCCGTGACGGTTGAGCAACGCGATCGGCACGCCGTTCCACATCCCCGTCGTGATCGGGGCCGACGGCGCGCCGAACGGCGTCGCCACGCCGTGATCCTCCACGTCGTCCGCCGACATCTCCCGCGCCAGCACATCGCCGAGGCCGCTCCCGCCGATGATTCCGATCCGAAGCTCGCCGTCGTTCGTCGTGCTCATGCCCGGAAGTCTACTCCATCCCGTCGCGCGGATCCCGCCTACCGCATCCCGTCGTCGCCCATCACCTCGTGCAGAGCCGCGAGCTGCGCCGGGGTCAACGCCTCCGGACGCATCGTCGCCTCCACCCCCGCCGGCCACGCGTGCGCGCGGCCGAAGATCGCCCCCAACTGCTTCCGACGCTTCGTGAAGACGCTCGTCACGAACCGCGCGAACGCGGCGGGACGGTCGGTCAGCCGCGTCTCGCGCGGCGTGATCGCGACCATCGCGCTCACGACCTGCGGCGCCGGCCAGAAACACGACGCCGGCACGTTGGCGATCCGCTCGACATCCCCCAGCGCCCGCACGATGATCGTCAGCGGACCGTACGCCTTCGTGCCGGGCTCCGCGAGCAGCCGGTCCGCGACCTCCTTCTGAATCGTCACGTACTGCCCCCGACACCCGTGCGGCTCGATCAGCAGGGACGACATCAGCGGACTCGCCGCCTGGTACGGCAGGTTCGCGACCAGTGTGAACGGCCGGCCGGCCAGCGCGCGAACGATGTCGGGCGAAAGCGTGCGGCCCTTGCCGAGACAGTCGCCGCGCACGAGCGTGAGCCGATCCCCCAGCCGGTCCTCGATGATCGACGCCATGTCCGGATCCAGCTCGCACGCGATGACCTCGCACCCCGCGTCGAGCAGCGTCTCCGTCAACGTCCCCGTGCCGGGACCGACCTCCACCACGAGGTCCCCGGACGACAGCGCGGCGGCCCCCACGAGCCGCCGCAACTGATTCTGATCATGAAGAAAGTTCTGTCCGAGCCGATGCTTCGGACGGAGCGCCCGTTCGGCGAGAATCGCGCGGATTTCCGAGATCGTCTGCACGCGGACTCCGCCACCGGCCTTTCGTTACGCCTTGCCGAGATACTCGCCCGTCTCGGGGTTGACCTTCACGGCCTGACCGTTCTCGATGAACGGCGGCACGCGGATCCGCGCGCCCGTCTCGACGGTCGCTTCCTTGAGCTGGTTCGTCGCCGTCGCGCCCTTCGGCTGCGGCGCGGTGTCCGTCACCGTCAGCTCGATCGAGGCGGGCAGGTCCACGCCCAGCGGGTTGCCGTTGAACATCATCACCGTGACCTCGAGGTTTTCCTTGAGCCACTGGTTCTGTTCCTTCGGCAACACGTCCGCGTCGATCTCGAGCTGGTCGTAGCTCTCGTTGTCCATGAAGACGAACGGTCCCTCGCCGCGCCCCGACGAGTCGTAGAGGAACTGCATCGACCGCCGGTCGATGTTGACGTCTTCCAGCTTGTCCGACGTGCTCAGCCGATTGATCTTGATGCTGCCCGACTCGACGTTCTTCATCTTGGCCTGCACGTACGCCGGACCCTTGCCGGGCTTGACGTGGTCGGTGTCGATGACGACGTGAAGGGCGCCCTCGTACATGAGGGCCTGGCCGCGCTTGATATCAGTGGCTTTGACGGGCATGAAAGCGACTCCAGAAGCCGCGGCGGTCGAGGCCGGGCGGGGGTAGTGAGCCCCGCAGGATATCAGGTGGAGCGACGCGGTTCTACCGGCGCGGCGGACCCTTGATCGCCCGCAACGTCCTTTTCCCCGACCCCTGCTCCCCTGCTCCACTGTTCCCCTGCTCTACTGTTCCGCTGCTCCGGCCCCCCGGCGTCGCCCGCTCGGCTCGCCGGTCACCGCGCCGTCGCCTCCGCCCGCACTTCCCGCAGCACGGTCACCTTGATCTCGCCGGGGAAGGTCATCTCTTCCTCGACGCGCTTCGCGATGTCGCGGGCGAGGACCACCGTCTGGGCGTCATCTGCCTTCTTCGCGTCGACGATCACCCGCACCTCGCGTCCGGCCTGGATCGCGTGCGCTTCCCGCACGGTGGCGCCGCCGAGTTCCCTGGCGATGCCTTCGAGCTGTTCCAGCCGCTTGATGTACAGCTCCATCGACTCCCGACGCGCGCCCGGACGCGCGCCCGAAAGGCTGTCCGCGGCCATGACGATCGGCGTGTACGGCGTGGTCGCCGGGATGTCGCCGTGGTGGCCGCCGATCGCGTTGAGCACCGCCTTCGACTTCTCGCCGTGCTTCTTGACGAACTCCATGCCGATGGCCGGGTGGCCGCCCTCCATCTCGTGGTCCATCGCCTTGCCGATGTCGTGGAGGAACCCCGCCCGCCGCGCCACCTGACCGTTCAGCCCGAGCTGATCCGCGATGATCTGACTCAGGAACGCGACCTCGATCGAGTGCTGCAGGACGTTCTGGCCGTAGCTGGTGCGGAAGGCGAGCTTGCCCATCGCTTCGATGATCTTCGCGTGCAGGCCGCGAATGTTCGCTTCGAGCACCGAATCGTTGCCGTGCTTGAGGATGCGTTCCTGCATGTCCTTGCGGACGGACTCCACGACCTCCTCGATCCGGGCGGGATGCACCCGCCCGTCGGCGACCAGACGCGACAACGCCTCGCCCGCCGTCGCCCGCCGGATCGGATCGAAGCACGACACCGCGATCACGCCCGGCGTGTCGTCCACCAGGATGTCCACGCCGGTCGCCTTCTCCAGGGCCCGGATGTTCCGGCCCTCACGCCCGATGATGCGGCCCTTCATCTCGTCCGAGGGAATCCGCACCGAACGCACCGTCGAATCGACCGCGTGCTCCGCCGCGTACCGCTGAATCGCCTGCAGCGTGATTTCGCGGCTGCGGGTCCGGGCGTTCGCCTCCGCCTCCTCGATGATCTCCTGCGTCAGCCGGTTCGCCTCGTGCTCGGTCTCCCGACGCGTCTCCTCGAGCAGATGATCGCGGGCCTCCGCCTGCGACATCTCGGCGACCGACTCCAGCCGGATCTTGAGGTTGTCACGCAGGCTCTCCGCCTCCCGGGCGAGATTCTCCCAGCGCTCCTCCGCCTTCTGCAGATTGGCGTCGCGCTGATCGAGCTTGGACTCCCGGTCCGCCAGCGACTCCAGCTTGCGGTCGATCTTGTCCTCCCGGGTCTCCAGACGCTGCTGCGTCTGCTTGATCTCCTCCCGGGCTTCCGCGATCTCCCTGTCCAGCGCCTCCCGACGTTGCGCGGCCTTTTTCTCCGCCTCCAGCTCCGCCCGCTGGCGAATCACCTCCGCCTCGGCCTCCGCCGCCTTGAGCGTCTGCTCCGCCTCGTTCTTTGCGCGGCGGGTCGTATTGCCCGCCAGCAACGCCTGGGCGAGCCAGCCCGCCGCGACGCCGATGATCAGACCCGCCACGCCCAGCATGATCCCCGTCCCGGACAGGGCCGGACTCGTCGCGGCGGCAAGTGTGTTCAATTCTGACATGACCGGGTCCACAACGTCCCTCGCGCAACAGTCGAACTGCGCATGAACGGCGGGCGCCGATTTCAGATGTGCGTCCGGGACCGTCGCCCGACCGGGCGACAGCGGGAATCAGCAGAACTCACCAGGCGGCGATCGGCGCACGTCTCGGCACGTCAGTGACCGATCGGAAGGGGGCGCCGTCCGGAATGAAGGCATGAGATGAAAGGCCGCTGGTCGTCATGACGGTGGACACGCATTTGATCTATCACGCTCACCCGAAAGGGTCAGCGCGGCCGGGGCCGGGCCGCTCCACGGTCGTGGGGGATGGCGGCGGCCGCTCCGGCGGCATCGGCAAACGCCCGCTCGTTCGAGGCAGGCCGAGAAAACTTGACCGTTCCCACGTCGCAGATTTGCAAACGACGCACGAACAAGTCAGGGTAAGATTGAATCGTCGACGGGGGGCGCCCCCTTGTCAAGCCGGGAAATCTCTGGTCTGCTGCCACGCACGCCGGAGACGCGACCACGCCGCGCTCCGGATCCGCCCCGCCGACCCTCCGCCGGCGCCACGGGTCGCTCAGGCCCCGCCGCCCGTCGCTCCCCCCAAGACCCCCCCGATGCCCACCTTCCTGAACTGGCTGCTCCGGCTGATCCCCACCAACCCGATCTGCATGCGGCTGGTGACGGGCGGCTCGGTGCGCACCCGGCACCTCTTCATCCGCTCCGGCTACCTCGCGATCATGATCGTCATGCTCCTGCTCGTGATGCTCTCCTCGAGCACCGCGGTGCTGACGGTCCGCGACCTCGCCGCCTCCGGCGCGAAGCTCTTCACGTGGATCAGCTACCTCCAGCTCGGCCTGATCTGCCTGCTCACCCCCGTCTTCATGGCCGGCGCCATCGCCCAGGAAGCCAACCCGAAGACGTGGGACATCCTGCTGACCACGCCGCTCAACTCCCTGCAGATCGTGCTCGGCAACCTCTTCGGCCGGCTCTTCTTCGTCCTCGCTCTGCTCTTCTCGACGCTGCCGCTCTTCGCGATCACGCAGTACTTCGGCGGCGTCCCCGGGGAGTCGATCTTCTCGTCCTACATGATCGCCGCGATCAGTTCGCTGCTCGTCGCCGCGATCGCCGTGACGCTGTCCGTCACCCGCACCGCCGGTCGACGCGCCGTGTTCATCTTCTACGTCTCGGTCATTCTCTACCTCTTCATCACGTGGGCGATCGATCTGCGGCTCCGCGTCCCGGTGGGCGTCGGCGTGGCGTCGGTCTACACCACCTGGGTCACGCCCTTCAATCCGTTCCTCGCCCTCGAAGTCCTGCTCTCGTCCAACAACTACGTTTCCCGCAGCTACGTCAGCGGCGAAGCGAACTGGCTGACGCGGCTGCTCCTGGGAAGCCCCATCACCGCCTACGTCTGGATCGGCCTGATCATCAGCCTGCTCCTGATCGCGTTCTCGACCCTGCGGGTCCGACTCATCGGGGCCGAAGGCGGGCGCGGCTGGTTCCGCAAGCTCTTCGGGCTCGGCGCGAAGGGCGCGCTCGAACGACCCGCCCGCGCCGTCGGCGCCAACCCCGTCGCCTGGCGCGAAGCCGTCGCCCGCGGCAAGTCCGTCGGCGCCATCGTGGGCCGCTGGAGCTTCGTGATCATCGGCGTCGCCATCGGAATCAGCGTCGTCGCCGTCTACCACTTCGGACTCATGACCCATGACGACCTCCGACTCGCGGTCGGGGCCATCGTCGGGGCGGAGATCGTCATCATCGTGCTCACCGCGCTCATCATGAGCGCCACCGCCGTCAGCCGCGAACGCGAGGACGGCTCCCTCGACATCATCCTCACCACCCCCATCCAGCCCGGCCCCTACATCGCCGGCAAGCTGCGGGGCATCGTCCAGTTCATCGCGCCGATGATGTCCGTCCCCGTGATCACGCTCGCCCTCCTCGCGCTCTACATCATGGCGAACGGACTCGGACGCGAAGGCGGCGTCATGGTCCTGGCCGAGACCGTCGCGGGGTCCGCCGACAAGATCGACGTCCCCGTCGTCCTCCCCGAAACCGCCCTCGCCGTGCCGCTCATGCTCGCCCCCTTCCTCGCGTTCTGCGTCATGGTCGGACTCGGCTGGTCCATCAAGAGCAAAGGCACCATCAGCTCCGTCGTCGCCGCCGTCGCCGTCGTCATCGCGGTCTCCGGCGTCCTCGGACTCTGCGGACTCGGGGCCAAGAACCTCCCCGTCGTCGGCGCCGTCCTCAACACCCTCAGCCCCATCAACGTCCTCTGGGCCGGCATCAACCCCGCCCAGGCCATCCCCGAATCCATCCTCGAGGGACCGCCCGGACGCATCGCCCTCGTCGTCGGGGCCGCCATCGCCGGCGCCGCGTACATCTTCCTCGTCGTCGGCCTCCACACCAACATGAAGCGCACCTTCATGATGACCGTGCGCAAACTCGCGGGGACGAGTTGAACGATCAGCCCGACCGCCCTCACCCACCTCGTCCCCGCCGCCGGCGCCGCATGCTCATCCGGCTCGTCGTGCTCGCCATGATCGCCGCCACCCTCCGCATCGGCGGCTGCGCCGAACGACTCTTCTACCTGCCGACCGCCGGCTCCGTCACGCCGCCGCCCCGCGTCGACGTCCTCGAATTCAACACCCCGCGCGACGACGGCGTCCTCGTGCACGGCTGGTTCCTGCCCTCCACGCAACACGACGACCCCCGCGACGCCGCCACCGTCATCTACTGCCACGGCAACGCCGGCAACCTCGAAAGCCACGTCGCGTTCGTCGAACACCTCCCGAAGCGCGGCTTCAACGTCGTGCTCTTCGACTATCGCGGCTACGGCCAGACCCCCGGCCGCGCGTGGAGACGCCGCGGCCTCATCGAGGACGCCCGCGTCGTCGTCGATCATGTGCTCGCCCGCGACGACATCGATCCGACCCGGGTCGGCCTGTACGGCCAGTCGCTCGGCGGGTCGATCGGCCTGAACGTCATGACCACCGTCCCGGCGATCCGCGCCGCGGTGCTGGAGTCGCCGTTCGACAGCTGGCGAACCGTCGCCGCGAACGCCGTGGCGGGCGACCCGCCGGGGTGGTGGGGGCGCGGCCTCGCGTGGTGGCTCATCCCCGATCACGCCCGCCCGATCGACGCCGTCGCCCGCATCGACCGGCCGCTCCTGTTCATCCACGGCGACGCCGACCGCGTCATCCCGGTGTCGCACAGCCGACGTCTCGCCGCCGCCGCCCCGGACGCCGAGTTGCTCATCGGCCCCGGCGGCGAGCATAATTCACTCCGCTTCACGCATCCCGAACTGGACGAGGCGATGATCGCGTTCTTCGAACGCACGCTTGATCGGCAGGTCGATTCCCGGTCTCGCCCGTAGGTCTCGCGGGACCGCGCCGCCTCGGCGGCGCGGCAGCCCCGATCGCCCCGTGACGTTATGCAGACCGCAGCCGCTGGCCGTCCGTCGGCTGGTGATGGAGAACGGTCATGACTGACCCCCCGCCGACCCGTGACTCCCCCGACGCCGAACTTCCGCTGAAGCTCGCCGAGTACTACATGGACATCGTCAAACAGCGGGAATCGCTGTTCCTTCAGCAGGCCCGCTACTTCATCACCGCCATGTTCGCCATCTGGGGGCTGTGCGGCGTCATCCTGTCGGAGAAGACCAAAGGGGTCGAGGACGATCGGGAGAAGATCGTCTTCTCGCTGCTTGTGCTCGCCTTCATCTTCTGCGTCGTCGCCCTCGGCGTCATGAAGCAGCTGTTCAGCTACGTCCAGGAGCACCGCGACAAACGCGCGTTCTTCGAGGAACAGATGTGGCGCCCCTGGCCGGGAAAGCTGGACGGCATGACGACCGTCAGACCGGGCCGGGTCTGGAACGCCATGCGGATCCTCTTCATCGTGGCCGCGGGGTTCAATCTCGGCAGCGCAATCGTTCTCTATGTGACCAGATTCTGACGCCCGACCTCAGCCCCAGTTCGCGAGCAGAATCGCGAGGTCCGCCGGGCCCGCCTCGCCGTCGCCGTCGAGATCCGCCGCGCAGGCCGCCGTCGGCGGACACGGTCCCCACGCCGCCAGCAGTCCGGCGAGATCCGCCGCATCGACATCGCCGTCGCCGTCCAGATCGCCCGGCGTATTCCCGCCCGTAATCCGGTACATCCGGTCATTCGACGTGACGAGCATCGTCTGCCCGTCTTCGGTGAACGCCATGCCGCCGCCCGTCGGTCCGGACGGAAACGACATCGTGACGATCGTCTCGATCTCGCCCGCCGGCGACACCCGCCGGACCGCGCCGTTCTCACCGACAATCGTCAGCACGTAGAGCTCGGTCCCGAAGACGCCGCCCGGTCCGAACTTCATCGCGACGCCGCCCGCCAGCTCTGAGCCCGCCGCGAGCGCTGAGATCACGCCGGTATCGCTCACCCGCCAGACCGCCGGAGGCCCGTCCGAACCGCTGCTGTCGAGCACGAAGAGATCGCCCCCGTACGCCGACGGACCAAACTCCAACTGGGTCGGGAGGCGATTGATCGTCCAGAGCCCTGCGTCCGCCGCGAAGACGCCGCCGCCCGCGACGAAGACAAACGGCGCGAACGGCGACGCGCCCTGGAAGTCGCAGACGTACACCGCGTCCCCCCACGCGCCGCCCGGGCCCAGCGCGAGACCGAACGGATCCCCCGTGCCCGGACCCGGATTCGTGTCGACCAGCACCGAGAATGTTCCCGCCCCGCGGTCGTATCGAAACACGCGGCCGTCACAACACGCCGCCGACTCCACTGAATTGAAGTCCGCAATCACGAGATCCGTCCCGACGCTCGGCCGCCCGTCGCCAATCAGCATCTGACCGGCCGCCGACAACGGCAGTCCCGCATGCAGCAGCGTCGTCGCGCCCGTCGTCACGTCGATCCGGTGCAGTTCATCGTTGTTCACGGTCACGTAGATCTCATCGTCCGCCGCCAGCGCCAGTCGACCCATGCCGGCGAGCGCCGGATCCAGCCCCACCAGCCGCGCCTGAAACGCATCGCCGCCCGCGACCACCATCGCCGGCGCGAGCAGCAGCGTGGCGACCGCCGTCGTCGTCGTCTCTCGATTCATCTTCTTGCCCTCCTCATGGCCTGTGGACAGAGGTCCCCTATCCAAATTAAGGAGTCCCCGCGGCCCGGACAAGACTCAACGCGTCGTCTTCCGCTTCTTCTTTCCCTTCTTCGTGATCCCCGCCCGCGACTTCGCCTCCCCCGGCTTCGCTCGCGGCGACTCCACTTCCTTCCGCGTGACGCGATCCCCTCCGCTCGTCCCTTTGCCTGCAGATGAACCATACCCCGGGGCCGACTTCAGCTCCGCGATCTGATCCCGCAGCCGCGCGGCCTTCTCGAACTCCAGCCCCTGGGCCGCCTCCAGCATCTCCGCCTCGAGAATGCCGATCAGCTCCTCCCGGTCGTACGTCTCCTCCGGCGCCGCGCCGCTCAACGCCTCCCGCGCCGTCTTGCGCGCCGACAGCTCCTTCTCGATCCCCGAACGAATCGCCTTCACGATCGTCGTCGGCGTAATGCCGTGTTCCGTGTTGTACGCCCGCTGTTTCGTGCGCCGACGATCGGTCTCGTCGATCGCGAACTGCATCTGCGGCGTGATCGTGTCCGCGTACATGATCGCCTTCGAGTTCACGTTGCGGGCCGCGCGTCCGATCGTCTGCACGAGACTCGTCTCGCTCCGCAGGAACCCCGTCTTGTCCGCGTCGAGAATGCACACCAGCGAGACTTCCGGCAGGTCCAGCCCCTCCCGCAGCAGGTTCACGCCGATCAGCACGTCGAACTGCCCTTCCCGCAACTCCCGCAGAATCGTGACCCGTTCCAGCGTGTCGATCTCCGAGTGCAGGTACCGCACCCGCAGCCCGCGATCGTGCACGTAGCTCGTGAGATCCTCCGCCAGCCGCTTCGTGAGCACCGTCACCAGCACTCGCTCGCCGATCTCGGACCGCTTCACGCACTCCTCGACGAGGTCCGGCACCTGCCCCTTCGTCGGACGCACCTCGACCACCGGATCCAGCAGGCCCGTCGGCCGGATGATCTGCTCGACCACCTCGCCCTCCGACTGCTCCAGCTCGTACGGCCCCGGCGTCGCGGAGACGAAGATGATGCTGCTCACCATCTCCTCGAACTCCTCGAACCTGAGCGGCCGGTTCTCCAGCGCGCTGGGGAGCCGGAAGCCGTGGTCGACCAGCACCTGCTTCCGCGCGCGGTCCCCGTTGAACATCGCCCGGATCTGCGGAATCGTCACGTGCGACTCGTCGATGATCGTCAGCCAGTCGTCGTCGTCGCGATCCGGCACGTAGCGGAAGTAGTCGAGCAGCGAGTACGGCCGTGCTCCCATCGGACGACCGTCCAGGTGCGCCGAATAGTTCTCGATCCCGTTGCAGTACCCGACCTCCTCCATCATCTCGAGGTCGTACTTCGTGCGGGCGAGCAGCCGCTGGGCCTCGAGCAGCTTGCCCTCGTGACGCAACTGCATGACCCGTTCGTCGAGCTCCGTGCGGATCGCCTGCAGCGACTCCTCCATCCGATCCTCCGGCATGACGTAATGCACGGCGGGAAAGATGAACGTCTGCGACTCCGTGGCCAGCACCTCGCCCGAGGCCGGATGAATGAACTCGAGCCGGTCGATGTCGTCGCCGAACAACTCGATCCGCACCGCGTACTGCTCGTACGCCGGCCACACCTCGATCACGTCGCCCCGCACCCGGAACTGGGCCCGCTCCAGCGCGTACTCGTTGCGCCCGTACTGCATGTCCGCCAGGGCGAGCAGCAGCTTCCGACGCTCGATCGTCTCGCCCACCCGCAGCGGCAGCACCCGGCTCCCGTAGTCCGCCGGCGAACCGAGCCCGTAAATACACGAGACCGACGCCACGATGATCACGTCCGGTCGCGACAGCAGACTCGACGTCGCGGCCAGACGCAGCCGGTCCAGATCGTCGTTCCGCGACGCGTCCTTCTCAATGTAGATGTCCCGCTGCGGAATGTACGCCTCGGGCTGGTAGTAGTCGTAATACGAGACGAAGTACGACACCGCGTTCTGCGGGAACAGCTCCTTCATCTCCTCGTACAACTGCGCGGCGAGCGTCTTGTTGTGCGAGATGATCAGCGTCGGCTTCTGCGTCGTCGCGATCACGTTCGCCATCGTGAACGTCTTGCCCGTCCCCGTCGCCCCCAGCAGCGTCTGCCGACGCCGACCCCCGTCCACCCCCGCCACGAGACGCTCAATCGCCTGCGGCTGGTCGCCGGTGGGGGAGAAGTCGGATGTGAGTTTGAACAGGCCGTCAGCGGCGATTTCGGACATGCCGGGATTCTACGCGGCCCGGACGGTCCGCTCCCCGGTCGCGCGTTTCCTGCGCCACCCGCCCGATCCGGCCGCCCGCGATTCGTGCCGATCCCCCGGCCGAACCTGCGCCGTCGACCCCTCAGTCCGTGCAATCCGCTTCGGGACCGGCGGAAAAAACGCCCTTATCGGACAACTCGCGAGGACTTCGCTCACGCCGCCCCCGCTTCACGTCCGATGGTCCACGCGTTGCTCGGAACCTCGGAACCGACCGGCTGCGCACCGATCGCCGCCCGCCGGAGAGAGAATCCACGAACCCCCCGCGTCTTTCACGGACGAGACGCTTCGACGGAAAAGGAGTTCACCCGTGACCGCTCAGAAGAACACCCCGGCGCCCGCCGACTCGAATCCCCAGGCCACCGTCATCGGCCCCTCCTGCCGCATCACCGGTGATGTCGCCCTCGACGGCGACGCGGTGATCCTCGGCGCCATCGACGGCGGACTCGATGTCGCCGGCGCGCTCGAGATCGGCGAGGAAGGACGCGTCGCCGGCGGCGTCCACTGCGGCTCCCTCCGCGTCCTCGGCGAAGTGCGAGGCGACGTCGCCTGCCACGGTCCCGTCACCATCGTCGGCGCCGTCGAAGGCGACGTCCGGTGCGCACAGACCGCCGAAATCAAGCCCGGGGCCGCCCTCGTCGGCGACCTCCACGCCAACTCGATCAACATCGCAGAAGGCGCGGCGTACCGCGGTCACGTCACCATCGGACCCGATCCCCTCGCCGACGCGACGACCACCGTCGGGACCATCAAGCAGACCCGTCCCGCCGCGTTCGCCGAACCCACCGACGTGGACACCCCGACCCCCGCCGACGTCGAGCACGCCGTCGCGGAGATCCGCGGCGAGACCAACGGGGCCGATCCCGAAACCCTCAAGATGGACGAACGCTCCGCCGTCGCCAGCCTCATCCGACGACGCGCGACGACGCGTACGGAACAGTCCGCCTGACGCGATGCGATCTCCGACTTCCGTCGATCGTGCGCGCGCCGACGGGCGCGCGCACGACCTTTCGTCCTGACGCCGCCTTCGACGCTCGCGGCAAGGTTCGAGGTTCGCCATGAGCCGCCGACGCTCCGAATCCACGGCGCCTTCGCTTCGCGACCTCCTCCAGACGCGCTACCCGACCCGCAACGTCGCCTGCCCCCAGTGCCGACGCATCGTCGAGGCCCCCCGCCGCGCAATGACCCTGCGGTGCCCCTTCTGCACCGCGCCCCTTCAACTCCAGGACGCCCTCGTCTCCCGGCCCGTCGTGGGAACCGTCACCACGCTCGGAACGGTGAAGGTCACGCGACGAGGATGCGTGCGCGGCCGCGTCGACTGTTCGTCGCTCCTCGTCGACGGCGTCGTCGACGGACGGGCCACGGTCCGTGGACGCACGATCGTGTCGTCACGTGGACGTGTCGAGGGCGATCTCGTCACCCGCGGCCTCATCGTCGCCCGCGGTGGGGCGATGAACGCCGACGTCGTCATCGGTGAACCGCCGAAGAAACTCGACGCCGCGAACGAACCGCCCGTCACCGCCGTCGAGCGTCTTCGCGCACGCACGATCCGACGATCGGCCTGAAGCTCAGCCCCAGTTCGCGAGCAGAATCGCGAGGTCCGAAGCGCCGACCATGCCGTCGCCGTCGAGGTCCTCCGGACAGCATCCGCAGTCGCCCCACGCCGCGAGCAACGTCGCCAGGTCCCGCGCGTTGACGGCGCCGTCGCCGTTGAAGTCGCCCGGCGTCGCATCATCCGGGCAGGCCGCCAGCCGGGACACGCGGTTCGCCGAACCGCCCGCGATCGACGTATACGCGCCGCCGATATACAGCGCCGGGCCGGTCACGCAGTCATCGTGCACGAAGCCCGCGTAGCAGTCCGCGCTCGGCGCGCCTTCCGGGATCCCCTCCCACGAGGCGCCGTTCCATTTCGCGACCTTGCTGACCGTGTCCGAGCCCGACATCGTGAACGTCCCGAAGGCGTACAACGCTTCGCCGTTCCCGTCGTCGAACACCTCGAGTCCCCACACGATGCCGTTCGCGAAGCCGTCGCCGACCGGGCTCCACGATGCGCCGTTCCACCGCGCGACCCGATCCGCCGGTGCGCCGCCCGCGGTGTCGAATGTCTGACCGGCGACGTACAACTGCTCGCCGGAACCGTCGTCGAACGCCGCCATCGACATCACCGACGTCGAAAGCCCCGGGCCGGTGATCCCCGATCCCAGCGCCGACCATGATTCACCATCCCACTTCGCCACGCGGTTGGCGGGAACCCCGTCGATCGAGAGGAAACGCCCGCCGACGTACAGCGCCTCGCCGCCTCCGTCATCCCACACGTACGATGTGAAGATGATCAGGGGCACGGCGCCGCCGATCGGCGCTCCCAGCGCCGAGAACGTCGCACCGTCCCACTTCGCGATGTAGCTCGCATTCGCCACGCCGCCCACGTTCTGGTAGTTCCCCGCGATGTACAACGCCTCGCCGTCGCCGTCGTCCCAGGTCGTGAGATCCCACAACTGGTTCGAGAACAGCTCGAGCTGCGCCCCGAGCGACTCCCACGACGAACCGTTCCACTTCGCCAGCTTCGCCGTGCCCGGCACGCCGCCGGCGAGATTGAAGTAGCCCCCGGCGTAGATCTCGCCGTCGTAACTCGCGACCGCGTAACACTCGTTGCTGCTCAGACCCGACCCGAGCGGCGACCACGCGGCGCCGTCCCAGCGTGCAATCCGAGCCGCGCTGACGCCGCCCATCTGCGTGAAACTCCCGCTCGCGTAGAGATCGCCGTCCAGTTCGGCGAAGTCGAACACCACGCCGCTGTTCGCGCCAGGCTGGCCGATCGACAGATCCCACTCGGGCTCGCAGTCGCCCGCGAACACGCCGGCGGACAGCAGCAGGGGGGCGGCGAACATCGAACGGTGACGGATCCGGGTCATGTCTCTCTCCAGGGAAGGATTCAGGCGTACCGACAAAGCCTACCGGCGAAACACCCTCGGGACGCGACGAATCTGCGTCGTTCAGGGCAGCATGCCCCACGCGGCGAGCAGCGCCGCCAGGTCCGCCGCGCCGACGTCGCCCGAGTTGTCAATGTCCGCCCGGCGGCGATGCTCGATCGTGACGACGAGGTCGCCCCCGGCCGCGCCGTCGTCATCGCCGTCGATCGGCGCGCCGGTCGTCGCCGAGAACGCCGAATCGGCCACGGTGATGGTGTAGACGTCGTCCAGAATCGGCGCGGCGAAGGCGATCAGCATAAACGGACTGTTGCTGCCGATCGCGGAGAAGTCGACCTCGACGCCGTCGCTGTCCGTCACCGTAATGTCGTTGGCGCTGAACACCACCGACTCGTTGAAGATGAACCGGGCGTCGTCGACGCCGCTCGCGCCGGTGTTGACGTCGTCCGCCTCCACGCACGGCTGCTGGGCGATCAGCGCCGGTCCGATCTTCGAGTCGGACGGCCGGATGCGATAGACGCCGGTGCTGTCCGAGACGTACATCACGTCGCCGTCTTCCGTGATCGTGACGGACAGCACTTCCGTGAAACCAGTAGCGAAGACCGTGTGCTTCCCGAGCGGCGAAATCGACTGGACGGTTTCCGTCACCCGCTCGGTGACGTACGCAAGATTCCCGAACGCCCCGCCCGACGACACGGCGAGGTCCCGGTACGAGCGCACCGACGTCGGGACTTCGTCGGTGATGGGAAGCCACTCGAACTGTTCGGTCAACTGGTACGCGGCGCAGATGTCGTCGGAATTGGCGTCCTCGTCCGCGGCGATGATCCGGCCCCCGTAGGCGCCGCCCACGTCCTGCTCGATCCCGGTCAGGTCGAGGTCGGTGCGCCCTTCCGGCAGGGGGTTGCAGCCTTCCAGCGTGAACGCGAAGTCGGCGGACATCGTGTAAAGCGATGAGGTCGACTCGTCTCCGCATCCCGGGGTGCCCGGACACGCCGTGCCGTCGAAGACCACCGAGAGGGCGTCGTATCCGCTGTCCGGCGTCACGAACTCGTGCTGCAGGGCGAGGCCCTCGCCCGTCACGCCGAACGAGGACTCGAGCACCAACGTTCCGCCCGCCGGCAGTCGGTACAGGAAGTTGTCCTCGATCGGCGGATCGCAAGTGCCGTCGCTCAACAGATTCCGCACCCCGACGTACAACGACGGCTCGACCGCCCGGCTGAACCGGACCGTCGGCGTCGAGGCGTCCGCCGCCCAGCCGCCCAGCGTCGCCAGGGTCTCCAACTGCCCGTCGCTCACCCGCTGCACGGTGAGAATCCCGTTCTCCACCTTCGCCGAGATCACCCCGGACCCGTACGCCGGATTGCGCACGGCCTCCAGGCGCGGCGTCACGCCGTCGATCTGATCCAAGAGCGTGTCCACCACGAAACCCGCCGGAACCTGCGGCTCCGCCCACGTCGACGCCGCACACACGAAACCCACGCTCGCCGTCATCATCAGTCGCTTCATGGTTGGTGCTCCCACAGAAATCGATGCGCGGCTTCATCCTATCATCCACGCCGATCAATGCGATGGGAATATCAGCCGTTCCGCCCCAGCGACACCAACTCGCGCGGCGACTTCGCCACGATCGCCCGCACCGCCGGACCCGCCGCCAGCAACGCCATGCCGATCACCACCGCCCAACTCAGCACGCTCGGACCGATCGGCGGGTTCAAATGGTCGAACGGAATGCCCGCGATGTCCCGGTAGTGAATCGCCGCCACGTACGCCTGCTGCAGACCGTTGAGCGTTCCGACCAGCGCGGCGGTCAGACCGATCACCAGCGCCTCCGCGAAGATCAGCCGCGCCACCGTGAACCGGCCGCCCCCCGTCGCCCGCAGCACGCCGAACTCGTACCGGCGCGACTCGATGTTCGCGAGGATCACGTTGCCCACGCCGAGGCACGCCAGCAGCAACGCCGCGAACGCCACCCCCGCATTGATGCTGATCAGCACGCCGACGACCTCGTCGATCCGCTGCCGGATCCACCGCCCGCTGTGAAACACCACGCCCGGCGCGACATCCGTCACCGCTTCCTTCGCGTCGTCGTCGCTGATCGTCTCCGACATGTTGATCTGAAGGAACAACGCCTCGTCGTTGCCGAACCGATCCTTCGCCGTCTGCAGATCCATGAACACGCAGCTGTGCGCGTGCTGCAGATAGGCCGACCGGATCCCGAAGGACTGCACGATCACCGCGACCCAGGACGCGTCGATCACGCCCGCGATCTCGAAGTCGTGCTCGACCCGCCCCGCTCCCAGACGCAGCGTGTCGCCGACGCCCACGCCCTGCGTGAGGAACTCCTTGGCGACCACGATTCCCTCGCCCCGCTTGAGCTTTCGGATCACCTCGGCCGGATCGCCCGCCGCCCATTCCACCGAGTTCATTGAAAAGAACTTGTCCGGATCGAACCCGATCGCCGCCACGCTCGGCGACGCGAGCCCCTCCACCCCGAACATGTGCCGGTTCGTGACCCCGAGCGGCGTCCACGCGATCATGCAGACGTCCTCGACGAACGGCAGATCCGCAATCGCCTGCTGCTCCTGCGGCGTCAGCCCGTTCGCCCGAAAAGCGAACCCGTCGGGGAACTTCATCTTCTCGAGGTACTGGTCCGTGATCGTGTTCGCGTTGGTCCAGGTCGAGATCATGATCGTCACGCCGACCATCATCGCCCCCGCCGTCAACCCGTGACGAAACGGCGACGTCAGCATCGAACGCGTCAGCATCCCGCTCGGCAGACGCAGCAGCCATGACAACGGCGGACCAAGCCCCCGCGCAAGCAACGCGAACGCCGGCGCGGCGATCACGAAGTACCCGATCAACCCCATCACCAGACCGATGTACACGTGCAGCCAGAAACGAAGCTGCGGATCATCGACCGACGTCACCGCCCATTGCCCCGCGATCAGTCCGCCGCCGATCAGCGCCGCGATCACCACGGCCCGCACGGACGTCGGGCGTCCCGTGGCCGCCATCGCCTGCAACGGCGCCGTCCGCGACGCGAGAAACGCCGGATACGCCGCGCCCAGCAGACCCGACCCGATCGCGCCCCCGAACGCGAGCCCCACGCCCGACCACGGAATCGCCATGCCCGCCGGCAGGAACTCCGCGTACTGCTGGACGAGCGTCCACGCCAACCCGACGCCGAGCGGCGCGCCGATCGCCGCCCCCAGCGTCGCGAGCACCACGCCGGTCAGCAGTTGTCCCGCCACCAGCTGCCCGCGCGACCCGCCGACGCACCGCACGATGGCCAGCTCCCGCTGCTTCTCGGTCACGCCCGCGGTCAGTCCCGTCACGATGATGAACGAAGCGCACACGAACGTCACCACGACCGCGAGCAGGAAACTCAGCTTGCCCGCCTCGAGCCGTTCGTAGAAGCCGCTCGCCACCAGCTCCGCGGGCTCCAGCGCGAGCTCCGCCGGCAACGCGTCGACGTACGCCGCGCAGAATTCCTCCGGATCCACGCCCGCCTTCAGGATGACGAGGATGTACGACAACTCGTCCGCCTGGTTCGCCGCCGCCGCGAGCGTGGTGCGATCCATCCGCACCCGCGGCCGCTGCAAGGTGCCGAGCAGCTTGCGCTCGTAGATCCCCGCCACCGTCAGCTCAATCGGATCCCCGAACCGCTGCACCTCCAGCCGATCCCCCGGCCTCGCATTCAACTGCTGCGCGGCGAGCGGATCCAGCAGGATCTCGTCCGCCCGGTTCGGAAACACCCCCGCCGCCAGCGGCAGCGGTCGGAACGCCTCCGCCCGGTCAAACTCCAGACCCGTGGCCCGGACCGTCGAGCGCGGCGTCCCCTCGTCGCTGTCCCTTTCCCGCGGCCGCGTCCGCCGCAGCGTGATCGACGTCTGCATCCGGCCCGACGCCAGCTCCACTTCGGGCCACGCCGAAACCTGCTCCAGCACCGTCGGCTCGAACTTCCCCCCGAACTGGTGAAACACGCGGACGTCCGTCGCGCCGAGCAGCTTCGCGACCTGGTACTCGAAATTGACCTGCACCGCGCCGATCGCGCACGCCACCGCCGTGACGAGCGCCGAAGCCAGCGCGATCGCGCCGACCATCAGCGCCGCCCGGCCCCGCCTACCGGCCAAGTTGTTGCGCGCGAGACGCCAGCTCGATCGCATCGATGCCTTCCGTGGGAAAATCGCCCGTGATCTGACCGTCACGCAGGACGAACACGCGTTCGCAGTGCGTCGCGGCGTCGGGTTCGTGCGTCACCATCACGACCGTGATCGCGTGGTCCGCCGCCACCCGCTGCAGCAACGCCCAGACCTGCGCGCTCGTCGTCGAATCGAGATTGCCGGTCGGCTCGTCCGCGAACACGACGTCCGGCTCGAAGAACAACGCTCGCGCGATCGCGACCCGCTGCTGCTCCCCGCCCGACATCGCGTCCGGCCGATGACCCGCCCGCTCCCCGAGACCGAGCGTCTCGAGCAGCTCCTTCGCCCGCCCGCCGGCGCGGGATTCGGACATCCCGTCGAGCACGCCCGGCAACGCCACGTTCTCCGATGCGCTCAACGTCGGGATGAGATTGAACTGCTGAAAGATGATGCCGATGTCGCGCCGACGGAACGCCGTGAGCCCGGTTTCGTCAAGCGTGGAGATCGGCCGGCCGGCGATGTGGATGTCGCCGTCGTCCGGTCGGTCGAGCCCCGCGAGCAGGTGGAGGAGGGTCGTCTTGCCGGAGCCCGAGGCGCCCATGACGCCGAAGAAGCCGGGACCGGCGATCTCCAGGTCGACGCCGCGCAACGCCTCGACCCGACGCGGACCGAGCGTGTACGCCTTCCGCACGCCGCGCACGCGGATCGCGGGCGGGCGGTCCGTCGCATCAGGGTTTGTGCGCGGCGTCGCCCCCTCGGGCGCGGTCTGCGTGGGGTCATTCATTGTTCAATCGGCGGCGTACTTCGCGCTGTAGGTCGCATGATCCATGAGGTCGTTCAGCTTCGACGTATCGGCGGAGCGGATCTTCACCAGCCAGCCCTCGCCCATCGCATCGGAATTCACCAGCGAAGGATCATCGCCAAGCGCGGCGTTGTGCTCGATGATCTCGCCCGGCGCCGCGCTGTACACGTCCGCCGTCGTCTTCACCGACTCGACCTCGCCGACGGAATCGCCGGCGTTGATGGAATCGCCGACGTCCTTCATCTCGACGTACGTGATGTCCGTCAACTCGTCCGCCGCGTACTTGGTGATGCCGATCGTGACCACGTCGCCGTCGACGTGGAACCACTCGTGGCTTTCGCTGAAGCGGCAGTCCGCAGGATTGGCCATGGAACAGGCTCCGAAGGGGGCTGGAAGGGAGGTCCGGGAACGTCGGGACGGAACTCGGACGGACATCATAGATCCTCCCCACGCGCGGACAACCGTCCCATTCGATCTACGTTGAAACGCCCAATCTGCGAACAATTTGCATCACGTCGATGTGTTCATGCAAGTTCCTCGAAACATGCTGTTTATCGATTCCTGACCCGCGATATCGGGCGACTGGAGGGGGCTGGGTGCTGGTAAGCTGGGGAAATTGCCGGGAAAAATCACTTGCCGATTCCACACACATGTGTCACCCTATCATCACCCAAGGATAACCATCCTTGCGGTCTTCCTATTGGATCTTTCTCCCCTCCGGAAAACGTCGGCAACAGTTGCCGGCGTTTTCTCTTTTGGGCGCCGCCCACGCCACGCCCGCGGGCGGACCGCCTCCATTCCGTGCATCACACCGAGGCGCAGGCTGAGGCAGTGCCGGGAACGGGGGATGGTGTCCGAATGATGTCGCCTCGCTCGGGAAGACCGTTCTCGGGCGGCCGCGCCGGCGGTTCAGCGCGTCGTTGCACGCTCGGGCCGGGTTCGCGCGGCGGCGCTCCGCGAGTAGACTGCCCTCTCGCGTCACGCTCCTCCCCCAGGGACCCCCATGCTCCTCACCCTCGCTGTCAACGATCCCGGTCCGCTCGTTCCCAAGAACGGGGATCCCAAGACCGCCGTGCTGAAGCTGCCCGCCCTCGCGATGGAGCAGTTCGATCTGCGTGGCCTCAACATCGGCGCCGCGATGCTCGCCGGCTGGTCGCTCACCGATCTCGACCAGCTTCGCGACGCCGCCGACAAGGCCGGCTGCCCCTGTCTCGTCCTGGTCGAGGATCAGCCGCTCGCCTTCGGCGCGAGCGATGAAGCGGTCGCCGCCGAGGCTCGAAATCGCGTGGAACGGCTCATCATCGCCGCCAACCGCCTCGGCTGTAACGCCCTCGCCATCCGCTGCCAGGGCGACGCCACCGACGAGAACTACGAGAACACCGCCGACGCCCTCCGCGACATCATGCGCGCCATGGACCGCATGGAGGTCAACCTCCTCCTCGCCCCGGGCGACGGCGTCGCCGAATCCGCCGACGAACTCACCGACCTCATCAAGCGCGTCGGCGGCTTCCGCATCGGATCGCTGCCGAGCTTCAAGCACGCCGCGGATTCCGGCGACCTCGTCCAGACGCTTCGCAAGCTCGCGCCGTACGCCGGGGCCATTCACGCCACCATCGGCGGCTTCAACAAGAAGGGCGAACACGTCGGCTATGACCTCCGTGAATGTGTCGACACCATCCGCTCCGTCGGCTTCGTCAACACCCTCGCCATCGATTACCGGGGCAAGGACAAGAGCGCGATGAACGACATCGAAACCGCCCGCCACCTCCTCCAGGCCGCCATCGAAGACGAAGGCGCCGGCGAAGAAGAATGACGCCGCCCTCCACCGCCGATCGACCGTCCCCACGTCCCGCCATGGCCGACCCCGCGCCGCTCATCATCACCATCGACGGGCCCGCCGGCACCGGCAAGTCCACCGTCGCCCACCGACTCGCACAGCGGCTCGGGCTGGAATTCCTCGACACCGGGGCGATGTACCGCGCCGCCGCCCGACTCGCCCTCGATGACGACATCGATCCCGCCGACGGCGCCACGCTCGCCGCCGCAATTCGCGCGGCCCGACTTCACTTCGACTGGACCGCGGATCCGCCCCGTGTGATGCTCGGGACGCGGGACGCCACCGACGCGATCCGCGCCCTCGATGTCTCGTCCATCGTCTCCATCGTCGCCGCCCAGCCCGAAGTGCGGGCCGTCATGGTCGACCTCCAACGCGACATCGCCGCCCGACATCCGCGTCTCGTCACCGAAGGACGGGACCAGGGCTCCGTGGTTTTTCCCGACGCCGCCGTACGCTTCTACCTGCACGCCGACGCCGCCGTTCGCGCCGAACGACGCATCGCCCAACTCGCCGACGCGGGGGAAGACGTCGATCGGGCCCGCATCCGACGCGACATCGAACAACGCGACCGACTCGACTCCACCCGCGACGACGGCCCGCTCGTCCGGCCCGAAGGGGCGGTTGACATCGACACCGGCGTGCTCACCCTCGATGAAGTCGTCGATGCACTCGAACAGGCCGTCCGCGCGGCGGTCGAGTCAGACGCCTGACCGTGATGAAGATGCTCCAGCCCTCACGCCGCGCCCCCGGCTGGTCACGCTTCCGGCTCTACTTCTGGTGGACGGGCGTCGCCTGGATCTTCCGTCGCATCGCCCGGCTCCTCTACCGCGCCCAGGTCGTCGGCGTCGAAAACATCCCGCATGACGGCGCGTTCATCTACATCTCCAACCATCAGTCGCACTTCGATCCGCCCGTCATGGGCTGCTTCGCGGCGGACCGGCCGCCCACGCCCATCGCCCGGCGCTCCCTCCTCGACGCGCCCGTCTTCGGACGCATCATCAAGTCCATCGGCATCATCCCCATCGATCGCGACGCCCGGCGCGGCGACCTCGCGGCGATGAAGGCCGGACTCGCCGAACTTGAACGCGGCGCCCAGGTCCTCCTGTTCCCCGAAGGCACCCGCACCCCCGACGGAACCGTCCGGCCCTTCCGCAAAGGCGCCGCGCTCATCATCACCCGTTCGAAAGTCCCCATCGTCCCCGTCGCCCTCGAAGGGGTCTACGACGTCTTCCCGAAGGAGCGTTCCCGCCCGTACCTGCGCGGCTGGATCGGCGTGGCCTTCGGCGAACCGATCCCGCCCGAGGCCTTCGACGGCATGGACGGCGAGGAAATCCTCGAGTCGATCCGACACACGATCGAGGAGATGCGTCTCGAACGGCGGGCGACGATTCGCGCGAAATCCCGCGGCCGCGCACCCAGGCCCGGTCCCGCCGATCAGCCCTACTGGGAGCTCGAACCCGCGTCCGACGCGGTCACGTCTACCGAAGATCCAGCGACCGCAACGCCCGCACCCGGTCCGACGTCGGCGGATGACTCGCGAACAGATTCGTCAGCGTCTTCCCCATGAACGGCTCCACGATGAACATGTTGTTCATCGCCGGGTTCGGCTGACGCAGCGGCACCCGCTTCGACACCTGGTCCAGCTTCTGCAACGCACTGATCAGCCCGTCCGGCGACCCCGCGATCCGCGCGCCGTCTGCGTCCGCCACGAACTCACGGGAACGACTGATCATCGACTTGATCAGCGCGGCGCCGATCATGCCGACGAACACCGCCACGATCATCATCAGCTGATTCACCCCGTCCCGCCCCTGCGGACGAAAGAAGAACGCCATCTGCGCCATCATGCTGAACAGACCGCCCACCGTCGCGGCGATCGTCGAGGTCAGCGTGTCCCGGTTCCTGATGTGCGCCAGTTCGTGCGCCATCACGCCTTCCAGTTCGTTCGGACGCAGCAACTCGAGCGCGCCACGCGTCACCGCCACCGCCGCGTGACGTGGATTGCGCCCCGTCGCAAATGCGTTCGGCGCCTCGTGCGGGCAGATGTAGACCCGCGGCGTCGGAAGCTGCGCCCGCTGGGCGAGCCGGTCGACCATGTTCCAGAGTTCGGGCGCGGATTGCATGTCCGCCTCCCGCCCCCGCATCGCGGCGATGGCGATCGTGTCCGACTTCCACCACGCGAGAAAGTTCATCACCACCGCGATCACGCCGGCGATGATCATCCCGTTCATCCCCCAGAACGAGCCCACCCACACCACCAGCCCGAACAGAGCCCCGAGGAGCAGGACGGTCTTCATGTTGTTGCCGAAGGTCGAGTTCATGGCGAAATCCTCACAGGAAACGTCGTCGCGGCATTATTGGCGACGCCGACGCGAAATTCCGCCCGCGATCCTCGGCTGACCCCCTCACACCACCCCGAACATCTTCAGACTCGCAAACCCCATCAGCAGAATGAACGCGAGCCGGATCACCTTGATCGGGGCCACGTGCGTGAGCGTCGCGCCGACAAGACCCCCGATGATCGCGGTGGGGGTAAGCAGGCCCGCCAGCAGCAGACTCCGCTGCCAGGAGAGATCGCCGGGCAGATCGGCCAGACTCCAGTTCTTGACGAACGCACCGAACCCCGCCGTGATGCACATCAGCGCCGCCGACGCGGCGATGCAGCGACGGAGCGGCAGCTGACAGACCTTCTGGAGCAGCGGCACGCAGATCGCCCCGCCGCCGATCCCGAGAACCCCCGCCGCGAATCCCGTGATCGATCCCACGACCCCCGCCGGCAGCCATCCCGTCCGCTCGTGGTGCAACTCCGGCTCCGGCGCGTTCGCGATGAGCTTCTGCGTGTTCGTCGCCACGACGTACAGCAGGAAGACGCCAAAAACGCTCCGCAACGCCTGCTCCGGCATCAGGTTGGAACAGAACACCCCGACGATGATCATCACGATGCCGAACCCCGCCAGACGACCGACCAGCGGCCAGTGCACCGCCCCGGCCCGCTGATGCCGGGTCACGGACGGAATCGCGATCGCCGCGTTCACGATCATCGCCGCCGCGGCGGCCAGATGCTGCTCCTCCTTCAGGAGCACCACCATCGCCGGGATCATCACGGTTGACCCACCAATGCCAAGCAGCCCGCCGAGCACCCCCGCCACGAGTCCGATACC
Source organism: Phycisphaerales bacterium (assembly GCA_965227335.1). Lineage (GTDB taxonomy): Bacteria > Planctomycetota > Phycisphaerae > Phycisphaerales > SM1A02 > CBDDFV01. The sequence goes on along the minus strand of CBDDFV010000002.1, from coordinate 30,304 downwards.
CACCAGCCATGCCATCTCGTCCGGGGTCATGCGGGCGGAGTGTAGAGGATCCGCCCGCCCATTGCCGGGGGCTGTCTGTGCGTTTTGGGGAAAGTCGGCCGGTCCGGTGAATGCCGGCGCCGGATGCGCCGATAGCGACAGGTGAGACGATAATCGCATTCGAGGCGTCCCCCGGAGCCGCGTCGTCTGACCTGGATCCGTCAGTACGACACGCCGTTTCGGGCGACCCTCCACGCATCGAGACTCGTGGATTGCCTTGCCCGCCCTCCGAGCGGGGATATAGTGTCCTGTACTCCGGCGGTCGACTTCCGATCGTGACCAGACGCGTCTGTGGTGGGCAGGTCTGTCGCGAATCGCGTCCGCTGGCTTGGGAAAGAGTCATGAGAGCTGACCACGACTGGACGCCCAGTGCGCCCTCCGTACGCCGCCGCGTCGCGACCGCCGCCATCGGGGTGATGGCGCTCACGCTCGCCGCCGGCGCCGGGTCGCTGCTTCGCGCCGAACCCGCGGGGCCCATGCTGGTCGCGCCGACCACCATCTCGACGCTCGAACTCGACCGCGCCGCCGCGACGCCCGTCGCCAACGCGGAATCCGGTCTGGATCTCTCCCCCGTTGAACTCGACTTCACCCACGACGCGGCGGACGACGCCCGTCCCGATGATGCCGACGCAATCGCTCTCCCCGCCGGCGTCGATCCCGATGAGATCCGCTGGTTCAACGGCCGGCCCATCCGGCCCGTCCGCATGATCCCCATGCGTGTCACCGCGTACTCGCCCGATGAACGTTCGTGCGGCGCCCACGCCGACGGCGTCACCGCGAGCGGGTACTCCGTCTGGACGAACGACATGAAGATGGTCGCGGCGGACACCCGCGTCCTCCCCTTCGGCGCCCTCGTCTCCATCGACGGCTACCACGACGGCGAAGTCGTCCCCGTCCTCGATCGCGGCGGCAAGATCAAGGGCCGCCGACTCGACGTCCTGTACCCCACCCACGCCATCGCCCGGCAGTGGGGCGTTCAGAACATCGACGTCATCGTCTGGGAATACGCCGACGGCGAACCCAACGGCTTCCGCACCAACCATCGACAACGACGCTGAGTTCGCGGCCTAGATCGCCGTCGCAATCGTCGCGATGCAGTACTGACGCATCGTGACGCGGCCGTCCCGGCAGTAACGCTCGAACGCCTCGTCGAGCAGCCGCTCCAGCTTCATCCGCAGCGGTCCCGCCGGCGGACAATACGAAGCGCTCTCGAATCGGCCTCGCAAGTCGTCGCGCGTGAGTTCATGCGGGTTGAAGAACCGCTGACGGGCGATGTCGCCGAACCAGCCCGCTCCGCCCGGATCCGCCGAACGACCATACCGCACCACGACGCCGCGCCGCTCCGCATCGAGCTGGGCGACAAACGCGGCGCGTTGGTACGACGCGGTGAACGAATCCGCGTGATCGCCCACGTTCCACAGCAGGGCGAGTCGTCCGCCCGGACGCAGCACCCGACGGAACTCGGACAGCGACCGGTTGCGATCACACCAGTGGAATGACTGTGCGCACACGACGAGGTCGAACGCGTGGTCCGGCTGTCCGGTCGATTCGCCCTGGCCCGTCGCGTAGGTGATGCGCGGCTCGTCGGTCGCCTGCCGCGCGAGCTCCAGCATGCCCGGCGACGGATCGATCCCGACCACCGCTCCCGCGCCGCCGGCCGCGAGCAGACGGGACGAGATGCCCGTGCCGCAGCCGACGTCGAGGACGCGCGGCGTGTCCGGCAGTCCGTTCATCACCCACGCGATCGCTTCCGCCGGATAGCCCGGGCGGAAACGATCGTAGGTTGACGCGAGGTCATCGAAGTAGTGGCGGGGATCGAGCTTCATCCGGGGTGGATCATACGTACTTCCCACCGTCAGCGGTCGCGGCGATCGACGCCGCGCCGCCTCATGAATTCCAGTTCTCGATCAGCACGGCGATGTCGGCTGCGTCGACGACGCCGTCCGCGTTCAGGTCCGCGGCCGCGTTCGCCGAACCGAACCGCGCCAGCAGCATCGCGAGGTCAGAGGCGTCGACGTGATCATCGCCCGTCAGGTCGCTCCGGTAGCCGGAGGACACGGTGATCGTCTGGTTCGGTGCAATGTCGTTGAGCGTCGTGACGGTGCCGTCCGGCCACTCGACCCGGAGGCCGGTCACGACCCGTGCGCCGCCGAGGCCGAAGTGGGCGCTGAGTTCGCTCTGCGCGACATACGTCATGCCGCCGCTCACGATCCGGTGGCGGGTCACGGGCCCCACGCCCGCTTCGAACGTGGCGCGAACGACGGCGCCGTAGCCGTTGGGGGCGAGCCGGGGGTTTTCGTCCGTGTCGAGCAGCACCCGCAGCCAGCCGTTCTCGAGCGGGCTCATGTTCTCGTAGAAGTGCAGCGGTCCCTGGTTGGTGAAGACAACCACGTCCTGATCGCCGTCGAGGTCGTAGTCGAAGTTCAGCAGGCCGCGCCCCATGAGGTCGTGCGTGACGCCGCACAGTGCCCCGATCTCGTCGAAACCGCCGACGCCGTCGTGCAGGTAGACGAAGCACTGTTCATTGGTGAACTGCGCGTGCTGGACCCAGCCGTTGGTTTCGATCATGTCCTCGAAGCTGTCGAGGTTGATGTCGACCGCCACCACGCCCCATCCCCAGCCGCCGTCGTTGCAGAGATACGGAATCGACTGCTCGTAGTACTCGTGGGTGTCGGCGTTGAGGTAGAGCATGTTGCCGGTCCCCGGTACGTTCGGCGGGATCGGCGCCTCGCTGTGGATCGACGTGACGTACCAGTCGAAGCGGCCGTCGTGATTGAAGTCGCCGAGCACGTGTCCCATCCCGTTGCCGTCAAGCCCGACGCCGGCCGGGATCGTCATGTTCGTGAACGTCCCGTCACGATTGTTGACGAAGTACCGGCTCGTGCCGAAGTCCGCCGCCACGATGAGCTCCGGATACCGGTCGCCGTCGAGATCCGCGAAGCGCGGCGAGAAGCCGCGGATGAACCCGTCCTCCACGCCCGCGGACTCGGTGACGTCGGTGAAGGTTTCGTCCCCGTTGTTGCGGAACAGCCGATTCGCAATCCCCATCGTCCAGCCCGTGACGTAGAGATCGAGATCGCCGTCGAGGTCGTAATCGCCCCACGCGGCGCCCATGCCGTCGCCGAAGATCGTCGCGGTGGTGTCCACGCCCGCCGCCGCCGCGACATCCGTGAACGTCCCGTCGCCGTTGTTGCGGTAGAGCAGATGATCGCCGATGGAGACGAGATCGCCCGCCGGTCCCAGGCTCGTCATGAAGATGTCGAGCCAGCCGTCGTTGTTGTAATCCCCGACCGCCGCCGCGATCCCCATGTGATTCACGAGCAACCCGCGCTCCGCCGCCTCGTCGACGAAGGCGACCGGCGCCTCGGGGTCGTTCGCGTAGTTGATGAACAGGCGGTCCGGCTCCGCCCCGCCGCCGATCACCAGCAGATCCTGGTCGCCGTCGTTGTCGAAGTCGCCGACCGATCCTCCCGACGTCATCGGCGCCAGCGGCACCTGCGACGTCATGAACGCGAACGTCGGCTCGTGCGACGCCGCGGCCCCCAGTTCCGTCGAGCGCTCCACGAACACCGGCGACCCGTCGCCCGCCAGGGCGCCGGCCGAGGTCATCACGCCGCACAGAAGAGCGGCGAACACACCATTCAGATTCCGCATTGTCATCCCCACACACTGGACGCGACGGGCGCGAAAACACACCTGCCGCACGGTGGGGGGCGCTGGTCACAAACGACCGGCGTCGTGCGTTCCCCGACAGTAGATCGGGCCGGACGACGGTGCAACCAAAATCTCCCGAACTCTCTTGCTTCCGGGAGCTTCCGGCCTGACCCGGCCGGGGTGAGCATGGCGGATCAGATCGGACTCGGATACGCTCGCATCGTGCCCTGAACCGTCACCCGGACCGAGGATGAGCCGTCATGAACCCGATCGTCCGCTTCCTGCTTGCGTTCTTCATCGGCTTCGTCGCCATGGTGATCGTCGTGATGATCGGCTTCGGCCTCGGTCCGCTGCTGCTTGGTCCCGATGTGGTCTTCAAGCCCGGCGCCTACGAAGCGACCTTCACCTGGCAACTCATCGCCCTCGGCATCACCCTCGTCGCGGCGTTCACCGGCGGCGTGACGGCCCGACTGATCGGGCGCGGCCCCGGCGTCGTCTACGTGATCGCCGTGGTCGCGATGGCCATGGCGATCCTCGGCGCCGTCATGGAACCGCCCGTGCCGGAGGCGCCGCCCGCCCGACCCGTGGACCAACCCATCACCGACGTCTTCGTGAACGCGGCCAAATACGGGCGCGAACCCCTCTTCACCAAGGTCACCAAGCCCATCGGAACCGCCGCCGGTCTGCTGCTGGGCGCCTGGGTGGTCCGCCCGCGCCGTCGGGAAAACGACGCGGACTGACCCCGGCGTCCGTCATTCTGCATCACGCTATCGCTCAGTTCGCGTCGTCGACCGACGCTTCCGGCCCGAGCATGATCGCGTTCTTGCCGCACCGCTTCGAACCGAGCGCCAGGCGGTCCGCCTGACGCAGGAGCTCCGCCGGCGTGCGCCCGTCCCACGGGTACGTGGCGAGGCCGCCGGAGATCGACAACGCGCCGGGCGCATCCTGGCCGAGCTTCGGGAAGGCCATCCGACAGACCTGATCCTGGAACCGACGCGCCAACGCCTCCACCGTGGCCGGATGCATCGAGCCGCGCTCCCGCGGACCCGACGGATCGGAGAAGACCACCACGAACTCGTCGCCGCCGATGCGACACACGCGGTCGCTCTGACGAATCACCGACTCCAGCAGTCGAACGACTTCGCGCAGGATCTCATCACCCGCTTCGTGCCCGTAGCTGTCGTTGAACTGCTTGAAGTTGTCGATGTCGAAGACGAGCAGCGTGATCTGACGTCGCTCCTCGTTCGCCGCGCGAATCGCCTCGTCCATGAACTCGTCGAAGAAGCGACGGTTCCAGGCGCCGGTCAGCGCGTCCTGGTACGACATCGTGCGCAACTCCCGATGACGGGCGTCGAGGGCCAGCCACGGACCGAGCCACGCCGCCCATCGTCGAAGCGTCGGCGTGTCGCCGGCGTCGCTGGCAAGGACGCCGTACGTGACGCCGTCGTGCTCAACCACCGCCGACGCCGCCTCCGCCACCGAAGCATCCACGCTCCGCAGGACCACATCCGTCCAGCCCGTGTGCTGCGCAATCAACGCCAGCGCCGTCCGCGCCGACTCACCGTCCTCACGCAGCACGGCGTCCACCAGATCGGTGTCGCCCAGCTGCGCACGCGGCGGAATCGCCCGGATCGTGCGGGGCGCGCCCGGAGCGGACGACGCCGCCGATGGCTCGTCCGCCGCCGACGACGTGAACGTCTCCACCACCGCCGCGTCCACCACCGCCGCGTCCGGCGACGCCGACGGGGCGACCGACGCCCGCGACACGCCGACCACGATCACCTCCACCGAGGGATCGACCCGCTCCAGCGCGTCACGCGCGGCGGCCCGCTTGCCCTCCGATTCCACCGTCCCCGCATCAATCGCGATCAACTCCACGCGGCCCGACGTCGTCGACGCCCCCAACGCCCCCAACGCATCAAACACCGTCTCCACCCGCTCCGCATCCGAAAGACGAGCGTCCCGGATCTCCGCGCGGCGGCCCTCCGACGCCACCAGCAGCCGACGGCCGCGCCGCTCTTCGCGACGACCCGTCGACGCCGACCCCGAAGTTGAATGGACATTGCTCATGACGATCTCTTTCCGTTCGCTCCGCACTCGACTCAGGAGGGTCGGCGTGAGGTGACATCCCGCTCGTCAAGCAGCATCGTCAACTCGTCACGCGTCACGGCCGGGCGGGGACCGTCGCCATCGTCAACGGGCGATTCGTCCGACTCGTCCGGCTCGAGGGATTCGACCTCGACCTCGCCCCCATCCGCGTCGTCCCCGCCCCGGTCCGGCGAATCATCCGCCATATTCATCGACGACGGCTGATCCAAGGCCCGCCCATCCGGCGCAGACCGCACAGATGCACCATTGGTCGGCGGGGCGGTCGCCTCGGCCGCTGGCGGCGGGTCCGCGGCGGGATCCCACCATTCGCACCGAGCCTCCGGCAGCCACGTCTCGATCCCCGCGATCATCTCGTCGAGATCCCGGTCCAGGTCCACGCTGACGCCTCGCAGTTCGGCGTCAATCACCAGCCGCACCGATCCGGCCGCCGGCAGACCCCACGCCGCTCGCGACGTATTGCCGCGGACGAGCAGCGCGAGCGACGCCATCGCCTCCAGCGGCTCGCGGGCGATCGTTGCATCCCCGCCGTCGCCCGTCGCACGCCGCAGGTCCGATAACGCCCCGGCCGAACGCCGGGTCAGCACGACGGACAACACGCGTCCGGAGACGGGAGCGGCGGATCTCGAAACATCACGCATGGGTCACACTCGGACCGCGTCGAAAGGAACGGCACGCACCGGGTCCGTCCGGGCGTCTGCCTGCATCGTAGCCGCAGCCGCGACGCCTATACAGTGTGCGAACCAGCGGCCGCGGTATCAAGGAGCAATGTCGCGATCCGTTCGGACGCGGCCTCCGGCGGACGGGCCGCCAGCGTCTGGCGCCACGCCGCCCGGGCCTCGTCATCCCGCATCCAGCGGACCAGGCGGGGCCCGACCGTCCGGGCGTTGGCCTCCGGATCGATCGCGTCGCGGATCACCTCCGCCACCCCCGCCTCGACGTACGGCTGGACGTTCAGACGCTGGTGTTCGTCGCGGTGGTGGGGGTACGGCAGGAAAAGCGTCGGGACGTGGTTCGCAATCGCTTCGGCAACGGAACTCGCGCCCGCCCGGCTCACGGCCAGGTCCGCCGCGCCCCACGCGTCGCCCATGCGATCCACGAACGGTCGGACGGAGGCGTGGACGCCGCCCGCGGTATACGCCGCGGCGAGATCCACCCCGGCGCCCTCGCCGCACAGATGCAGCACCTGCCACCCCTCGAACATCTTTGACTCATGCGTCGCCAGGCGCGTCAGCAACTGGTTGATCGACCGCGCGCCCTGCGACGCCCCCGTGACCAGGAGCGTCGGCCGATCGGGGTCGAGATCGAAGGCCCGTCGGCAACGCGCGGCATCGCCGTCAGCAATCGACGCCCGCCGGATCGGCATCCCCGTGATCACCTCGGCGAAGCCCGGACGGCGGGGGGTCGGCACGGCCGAGATCACCCGCACGCCCCGCCGACGCGCGATCCATCGATTGGCCGCCCCGGGCACGGCGTCCAGATTGATCAGCACCACCGGGATGTTCATCCGCAACGCCGCCTTCACCGCGGGCGCCGCGACAAACCCGCCGAGCGTCGCCACGAGGTCGATCTCACCCTCGCGAAGATGCGTTTCCACCTGCGCTGCCGCGCGTCGGAACGATCGCACGAAACGCACCACGCCGAGCGGTCGACGGGACAGGCCGACTGCGGCGACGGGTCGAAACGAGACGCCGGCCTCGGTCAGCATGTGGGCGTCGACCGGGCGTTCGGAGCAGATGAAGGATGATTCCGCGGCGTCGCCGAGCGCTTCGATGATCGCCAGCCCCGGCGCGATGTGCCCGCCCGAGCCGCCGCCGGCGAAGAGCAGATGCGGTCGCTCAGGCAAGGGCGGAGCCATGGGTTTCGGGGGCGGGGGCGAGCGCGGGATCGTGACGAAGGGCGGGGACGGCCTCGATCGCGTCCGCGTCCGCCGCGCGTTCCATCGCGATCAGCAGGCCGAGCGAATAGGCGGTGAGCATCCACCCGGTGCCGCCCGCCGAGAGCAGCGGGAGGGCGATGCCCTTGGTGGGGGCGAGTCCGGTGACGACGGTGAGGTTGATCGCCGCCTGCAGGCCGACGGTCATGAGGATGCCGAAGGCGAGCAGTTGTTCAAAGACGGTCCCGGCGCGCCGGATGATCTGACGGCCGGCGATGAGGAGACCCAGGTACAGACAGATGGGCAGGACGGCGCCGACGGCCCCCAGTTCCTCGCAGATGATCGCGTAGATGAAGTCGGTGCGGTCCTCCGGCAGGTGCCCGTACTTCTGGACGCTCGCCCCCAGACCCCGTCCGGCCAGCCCGCCGCCCGACACCGCGGCCATCGACTGCACGATGTGATAGCTCGAGCCCTGGGCGTCCGCGTACGGATCGCCCCAGACCGAGGTGATCCGCTGCAGGCGGTAGGGGGCGGCGATGAGGGCGAGGGTGATGAACGCGGCGCCGGCGGGAAGCACGGTCAGCGCCACGTGGCGTCGACGCACGCCCGCCGCGAGCAGCATCCCGACCGCCACCGCACCCACAAGCAGGGCGGTGCCGAGGTCGGCGGTGACGATCAGCCCGCAGATCACGCCCGTGATGAGCATCGGGGGCAGGAAGCCGTGACGGAACGATCGGAGACGGCCCGCGCACCGGGCTCCGTGGATCGCCAGCACCACCGGCAGGCCCCACTTCGCGACTTCACTCGCCTGAAAACGGAACAGCCCGAGGTTCACCCAGCGATTGGCCCCGTTCGCGGCGTACCCCACGACCGGCAGGTGAGCCGCGATCAGCACCGCGATCGACCCGAGCACGATCCACAGGGCGGGCGACGACCAGCCGGTCAGACGCGGCAGCGTGCGCACGGGCGTGAACGCCCCGGCGACCAGACACGCCGACGCCGCCAGCGCGAAGATCGCGTGTCGGCTGGTCAGGATCGCGCCGAGCGAGATCGCTTCATCCGGATCGACGCTGAGTCCCGCGGAGTTCACCATCACGATGCCGAACAGCATCAGCGCAATGACAATCAACGCGATGACGTGACCGGGACGGAGCATCATCGGGGTATCGGCCGGGATCGTCGCACGCGGACACTTTTCGAATCGCGCACCCGGACCCGGCTCAGGGATCGACCGAGACGACTCGCGCGTCGGGGGAGACGGGCGTGGGGGCGACGGCGTCCGGCGTGGGGGCGATCGTCGGCGACTCCTGAGCCCACTGGGTCCAGCTCGTCCGCGCGGCGCAGCCGAAAGAGGCGCCCATCGCGACGAGAACCGCCGCGATGGGACGCCATGGCGATGGCAGTCTCCGGCGGGGGCGAAGGAGAGAAGAAGGCGCCTGGTGACGCGTCATGCACCCACCGACCGGTGAACTGTCCCGCCAAACCCGAAACAGGCCGGGGAAGTTCCGTCCCATACCGAAACGTTCAGATCCCGATCACCCCCCCGCCCGTTCGGACGACCGGAAGAACGGATCGCGTGTCCGACTGGCGCGGCTGGGCGCTCTTCGCGCCGTTATCCGGACTCCGCGTCCGTCGCTCCGCAGGAAAAAGACCCAACCCGTCGGCTCAGACGTGTCGAATCCGCGATCGACACCCTAGGATGCCCGATTCCATGATCGAACCCGCCCGACAGCCCGACGCGACACCCGCCGCCGAACCCCGGCGCCCCGGCCGGCCCGCGGTCTATCTCGAGACCTTCGGCTGTCAGATGAACGAACTCGATTCGGAACTCGTCCGCGGACAGCTGGCCGCTCTGGGCTATGCCTTCACGGACGACCCGAAATCAGCGGAAGTCATCCTCTATAACACCTGCTCAGTGCGTGAGCAGGCGGAGAACAAGGCCCTGAGCCGCGTGGGACGGGTCGGCGTCTGGAAGGAGCGGGGACGATCGCTGGTGCTGGGCGTGATCGGCTGCATGGCCGAGCGGGAGGGCGTCGACCTCATCCGCAAGTACCCGCAGATCGATCTCATGTGCGGGCCAGGGGAACTCGACGTCCTGCCGATGCTCATCGAGAACGCCCTCAAGACGAAGACCTCCGGGACCCTCGAGGACCGGGTCGCCCTGCAGGGGAACAACTCGCGGCGGACCGCGACGCTGTCCGCGGCGGTCGACAATCTCGAGATGCTCGATCTCTCGCGGGCCTTCGATCCGGACCGCGGGGAGGCGGGCGGGCGGTCCGCGTACGTGCGGATCACGCGGGGCTGCAACAAGTTCTGCACCTACTGCGTGGTGCCCTACACCCGCGGGGCGGAGGTCCACCGGCCCCCGGATCAGATCGTGACCGAGTGCCGCCGGCTCGCGGATCGCGGCGTCATCGAGATCACGCTCCTGGGGCAGACGGTCAACCACTACGTCTACGAGCACGGGGCCAGCCTGACGGTCAACGGAGCGGAGACCTCGCAGATCGGCCCGGGGCTCAGTGCGTTCAGAAAGAAGGATGACGGGGCCGCGGTCCGGCGGACGACGTTCGCTGATCTTCTCGCCCGCATTCACGAGGCGGTCCCCGAGATCCTCCGCCTGCGGTTCGTGACGAGTTATCCGCGGGACTTCGGCGACGATGCGTTGCAGGTCATGGCGGAATCGCCCCGGATCTGCGATTACCTGCACGTCCCCGTCCAGTCCGGCTCGAACGCGGTGCTGAAGCGAATGAATCGCGGTTACACGGTGGAGGAATACCTCGACTTCGTGGATCGGGCCCGGGCGTTCATGCCGGATATCTCGATCGCCGGCGACATCATCGTGGGATTCCCCGGGGAGACCGACGCCGATTTCGCGGCGACGGAGGCCCTGGTGCGGCGGGTCGGCTTCAAGAACAACTTCATCTTCAAGTACTCGCCGCGTCCGGGCACCGTGGCGTTCGACCGGATTCCGGATGACGTGCCGGACGAGGTGAAGCGTCAGCGGAACAACGCCCTGCTGGCGGTCCAGGCGGAGGTGTCCGCGGCGTTCCACGAGCGATTCGTGGGGCGGACGGTGGACGTGTTCGTGGAGCAGGAGAGCCAGCGTTCGGCGCGCCGGCAGGGGAACGTGGAACTGGGCTGGGCTTCGCCTCGCGTGCAGATGTCGGGGCGTACCGGGGGTGATCTGATCACGGTGTTCGATCTGCCGGCCGGGGTGTCGCCGGATTCGCTCGTCGGTCGGATCGTTCCCATCGAGGTGACCGGGTCGGGCCCCCTGATTCTCTTCGGGCGGATGGCGGACGTGCCGGCGGCGGCGGGGTGAGGCGAGGGCGGGGCGGGTCTGCGGCGGCGGCGCGCGAGGTGATTTCTGAATGGTTTCGGACGTGGGCCGAACCACGGGTGGGGCTGAAGCGTAATGGCGGACCCTGGCGTCGTTTTTTCGCTCTGGCGGACCGCTCCGGGCGATTTCCGGACGTCGCCGGGCCTGCGGGACGGGGTCGGCGGGATTACCGGACGTGGGCGTCCGGGGGGAAGACAACTTTCTTCGATTCCGGGGCTTCAAAGTCTTGACTCCCTGATGAGGTCGGGTATCTTCGTTCAGGAAGTGAGGGGCGGCGCTCCTGCAGTCATGCTGTATGGGGGCTCGTGCCAAGAGTGAGAGTCATCGAGAGTCTTAAGGCAAAGAAGAAAGGTCCACGACAATGAAGAAGATGCTTGCTGCGACCACGGGTGCGCTGCTGCTCACCGGTATCGCTACGGCTGATTTCGTCGGTCTCGAGGTCGAAGCTAAGGACGACCCGGATGCGGCGGCCCTCGGCCTCTTCGTGTGCAACGTTTACGCGGTGTACGACGATCTGGCTGACGAACAGCTTTCGGTTGGTAACTCCAACATCTCCACGACCGCGGCCAACGGCTTCTGGCAGGCCCCGGCGAACGAAGGTGGCGGCGACACTGCTCCGGCGGCGTTCGTGATCGGCCTCTTCCCGAACACCGCGTTCGATACCTTCGTCACCATCGGTGTCAAGGTCAACGACGGTACCGATTCGACGAGCACCGACCCCGACTTCGGTATGGGTGCGGACACGATCGTCGGCGGTTGGTTCAACGGTAACCCCGTCAACCCGAACGGTCAGTACCTCCCGGATGCCGACGGCCGCGTGCTTCTCGCGCAGCTCACGCTCCAGGATGCCGCTTCGAGCGATTCGATCTCCGGTTCGATGACCGTGTTCTACAAGGACGCGGACACCGGCCAGGCGGTCGGCGCCGACGCTGACTTCTTCCACGCGGTTCCGGCTCCGGGCGCCCTCGCGCTGCTCGGCCTCGCTGGTCTCGCCGGTCGTCGTCGTCGTCGCGCCTGAGTCTGCTGACTCAAGCGTCGACCACAGTCGACACTGCTGAATAAGCAAACACCGCCGTCCCTCGTGGGCGGCGGTGTTCTTTTTGGTGTGGTCCCCGCTCGCACGCCATCACGACGGCTTCGTGATTTCTTCGGCGCCCGGCTGCGGAAACGCGGCAGGTTGTCGCGTGTGTTCACGGAGAGCCACACACACGCTTCATGCTTCCTTCTTGCATGGGCGCCGCTTCCACACCCGGGGGCGGCGCCTTTTCATCGGGGCCGGCGGGGCTGCGTTCAGCCGGCGCGGACGCCCGCCGACGGGAGCCAGGCCGTTGGTGGCCGGCGGCGTGGACGGACCGGGGGTCCGATAGCGGCGTCCGGGGGGGTGATCCGACCCGTTCGGTGCGAGGTGCGGGCTTTCACCATTGACACCGCAACCTCAGGCATCACAATGGCGAAGAGTCCATGACGTGGCCGCGCGTCCGGTAAGCCCCGGGCGCGGCGTCAGTTCTGACGCTCCGGCCGCACCCCAGTCCGGATCGACGCCGGCGTCCCGGTACGCCGCAGCACGGAGGCGGTGGAGCCCCTCCCGGTCGTCGTCGTTTCCGAGTGTCCCGACCCAGTTCGCAGAAAGGCAGATGTGACATGAACAACGGATCCCGCCCCAGCGCCTGGCGCTGCGCCGGCGTCGCCGCGATCCTGACTGTCGCCATGGGCGCCGCCCAGGCTGACGGTCCGGCGCTCGGCGACCGATCCGACGCCCCGTCGACCGGTCTCGATCGGTTCAATCAGTTCAGCGTGCAGTCGTTCGATCTGCCGCTCTTCGCCGATGGCCCGCAGGCGTTCTCCGCCCAGGTGTCGCTCGACGGCGTCGCCGTCAACATCGATCTCGTTCCCCATTCCAACCGCTCCGCCACGTTCGAGGTCTGGATCCAGGACGAGACCGGCTATCACGTCGTCGACGCGCCGCCGGTCACCACGTACAAGGGTGAGATTCGCGGCGTCCCGGGATCGCACGTGCGGGCGTCGCTCTTCGAGGGTCGGCTTCACGCGTCGATCAGCATTGACGCGGACACGACCTGGTACGTCGAGCCGCTCGCCGGTTTCATGCCCGACGCGGCGGAGACGGCCCACCTCGTCTACCACCCCGACAATCTCACCCCCTCCGAGCACACGTGCGGCGCCGACGGGTCGTTCCAGATCGGTCCGCCGCCGGATCCGTCCTTCCCCGGCGGCGGGATCGCCTCTCTGGGCGACGAGGTGTGCGAGATCGCCTGTGACGCCGACACCGAGTTCTACGCCAAGAACGGCAACTCGCTGACCGCGACGCTGGCGGACATCGAGAACATTCTCAACGAGGTCGAGTTCATCTACGAGCGCGACGTCGACATCACGTACGAGGTCACCACGATCATCGTCCGGACGTCGTCGCCCGACCCCTACAGCTCGTTCATCGCCGACAACATGCTGTGCGAATTCCGGGAGACCTGGAACAGCTTCCCCGAATCGACGATCGCCCGCGACGTCGCGCACCTGTTCACCGGCAAGAACCTGAGCGGCACGACCATCGGTCTCGCCTACAACGGCGTGATCTGCAACGAGTCGGGCTTCTCCTGCGGAGCCAACGGCAGCGTCGCGTACGGCCTGTCCGAGTCCCGCTTCAACGGCGCCTCGTTCAACGAGCGCATCGCCCTGACCGCGCATGAGCTCGGTCACAACTGGAACGCGCCGCACTGCAGCGGTTTCGCATGCAACATCATGTGCGCCGGTCTCGGCGGGTGCGGCGGCATCAACGGCGCCAATCTCAAGTTCAACACGTCCTCCAAGAACGTCATCATCAACTTCCGCAACACGCGGTTCTGTCTGGAGGACGACGTCAACTCGGTCGGTCCGCCCTTCTTCGAGGACTTCGAATCCGGCTCGCTCGAGCCGGTCCAGTGGTCGTGGGTCCGGGGCGCGACGATTTCCGGGAACGCCGACAACGAGCCCAGCCCGTCCAACGCGGTGCTCCTCGATTCCGGCTTCGGCGAGTTCGGTGACGACGAGATCCGCACCAACAAGATCCGCCTCGGCGGCGAGAGCGACTACGTGGTCGAGTACTGGGTCCAGCCCCGCAACACCGAAGCGGGCGATTCGCTGCTCGTCTACTACTGGGACAACGGCGAAGAGTGGAACCTCCTGAACGAGTATGTCTCGGACGGCTCCGAACCCGAGGAATTCGAGTTCTTCAGCCATCCGCTGCCGGGCGACGCCTACCACGATGAATTCCGCGTGCGGTTCCTCACGGACGTCGACTCCAGCGCGGATGACTTCTACATCGACGACGTGCGGGTCGGTCCCTCCGGCCCGACGCCCGAGAACGACGACTGCGAGAACGCGCAGATCGTCGCCGACGGCGACCACCCGTTCTCCACCCTCAACTCGTCCACCGACGGCGTCCTGCTCCCGGGCACCTGCGACGAAGGCACCGGCCTCGGCATCGCCCGCGACGTCTGGTTCATCTACACGCCGACCTGCGAGGGCGATGTGACCGTCTCGACCTGCGGGCAGGCGGACTACAACACGCGGATCGCGGTCTACATCGATATCGGCGCGTGCCCGCCCACGTCCGTCCTCGTCGCCTGCAGCGATGACGCCGACGGGTGCGCCGGCGGGACCTCCGAAGCCGTCTTCAGCGCGATTCCCGATGTGCCCTACTTCATCCGCGTCGGCGGTCCGTCCGTGGACGACAGCGGCACGGGAACGCTCACGATCAGCTGCGACGGGGGCGTCGAGCCCGACCCCTGTCCCGCCGACTTCGATGACGACGGGATGGTCGGCGCGTCGGACCTCGCGGGCCTGCTCAGCGTCTGGGGCACCGACGATGAGACCGCCGACCTCGATGACGACGGCGTCGTCGGACCGAGCGACCTCGCGGCCCTCCTGTCGGCCTGGGGCGGCTGCCCCGAATAAGACGGAGCACCGGCGCCGAAGATGATGATCCCCGCGGGCGCGACGCAGGTCGCGCCCGCGTTTCTTTTTCCTCCCGTCCGGTTCGATGCTGGCTTGCACCCGCTCCGGAGCGGCCGGCCGGCCGCACACTCGCTTCCCGCACTTCGCGGCCAATTCATCGGCCGCTCCGCTTGCGCCGGGTTGCTCTATACTTCGCCCGTGATTCAGGCCGCCGCTCCCACCACGCCGCCGCTCTGCATCGGCGGGGTCGAACTCGCCTCGCCGCTGCTGCTGGCGCCGATCGCCGGGCACACCGACCTCGCGTTCCGGCTGCTCTGCCGCGAACTCGGCGGGGTCGGTCTGGCGTGCACCGACCTGCTCAACTGCCATTCGGTGCTCCGGGAGGATCCGAAGGCCCTCGCCCTCGCGGCGACGAATGCGGACGACGAACCGCTCTGCATGCAGCTCTACGGCAACGACGAGGCGCCGCTGCCGGAGGCGGCGCAATGGGCGGCGGATCATGGCGCGCGGATCGTCGACATCAACATGGGGTGCCCGGTCGATCGCATTGCGAAGAAGACGGGCGGATCGCTGTTGCTGTGCGATCCGGAGCGAACGGTGCGTCTCGCCGCGCGAATCGTGGAGGCGTTGCGGGGGACGGGAGTTCCGGTGACGGCGAAGGTGCGACTGGGGTGGGACGAGAGCTGCATCGTGGCGCCGCGCCTCGCCCGTCGTCTGGAGTCGGTCGGCGTGCAGGCGGTGACGGTGCATGGTCGGACGACGGCGCAGAAGTTCCGGGGTTCGGTGGATCTGTCGGGGATTGCGTCGGTGGTGTCGGCGGTGGAGGGGATCCCGGTGATCGGGAACGGGGATGTGACCGAGCCGGAGGACGTGGTGCGGATGATGGCGGCGACGGGCTGTGCGGGGGTGATGATCGGACGGGGGGCGTTGCGCACGCCGTGGTTGTTCCGCGGGGCGTGGGATCGTCTGACGACGGGGGAGACGCCGGCGGGTTTGACGGTGGGGGAGAAGCTGGACGTGATCGAGCGTCATCTCGATCTGCTGCTGGAGCTGGCGGGGGAGCGACTGGCGGTGCGATGTCTCCGTCAGCGGATCTCCTGGTACGGCAAGACGATGGGGCACGTGAAGCCGCTGAAGGAAGCGTTCCGGACGGCGACGGACGCGTCGACGATGCGGTCGGCCCTGGCGGCCTGGCGGGAGCGGCTGGCGGGCCTGACCGGGCCGGCGGCGCCACGTGGGGCTCTGGTCTCAGGGGTCCGATAAGCGGGTTCGGGCTGGGAGCGGCGGGTGGTCGCGGCGGGCGACTCCAATTCGCTTAAAAAGTCAATATCAGCCTTGATGGCGGGGGGGGGTGGTGGTACCTTCAGTCCGTGGAGTAAGGGCGATTCTCGGCTCAGGCCGTCAATCGAGAGAAAAGAAGCTTCCGGTCCTCTGGACCGATCGCAAGAGAAAGACCGTTGGAGGAAGAGATCATGGTGACTGACACGCGGTTCAGCCGGACGTCACTTGTCGCCGCTGCCGCAGCAATGCTGGCGGTGACGGGCGTCGCCACGGCCGGAGACGAGTTCAACTGGGACTTCGAGATGCTCTGGGACGTGACCGGCGATGACGTCGGGCCGGCGAGCTACATCGCGAACGAGAACAACGCGCAGGACAACGGGAACGGGACTGCGACCATGGCCGACAAGGTCAATGGTCAGGATGGTCTCTGGCATCTCGATTATCTCTGCACCTTTGCGGACGGTCGTCCGGCGGGCGCCGCGTCCGGCGGCGGCTCGGCGTTCGTGACCGCGAACATCGTGGTGACCAACAACTCGAACTCGACGCAGACGTTCTCCCTGCTCATGACGCAGGGGACGGTCGTGTCCTTCCCGGACGCGGACATGTCGGGCTCGGTCGTCGGCACCGTCACGGATCTCACGTTTGACGATGCGACGGTCGCCGCGGCGTCCGGCGGTTCGATCTACACGAGCTTCATCGACGGCACTGCGGTGCAGTCGCTGCTCGACGATCCGTTCTCGCAGAGCGCGGGCGGCCCGCTGCTGAGCAGCCAGGTCGGCCCCGCGAGCTTCGGCACGCCGGATCCGCTCGCCTCGGGTGAGGATCTGGACAACGACATCGCGATCTTCCTCGAGTTCACGCTCTCGGCGGGCGACTCTGCGTCGTTCACCGCGATCTTCGAAGTGGTCCCCGCCCCCGCGGCGCTGGCCCTCTTCGCGGGCGTCGGCCTCGTTTCGCGTCGCCGTCGTCGTCGCTGCTGAGCGAGACGCACTCGACAGATGACGTGGCCCGGTTCGGCAGGCTCGCCGACCTGACCACGCACCAGACCAGCACGGTGGCTCTGCGACGCTCATGCGCCGCAGAGCCACTTGCCGTGAGAGGAGAAGAGCAATGGTGATCGGACGTGATCATCAACCGGGTGGCGGCCACCGACCGCGCGAGATCAGGGTCGGCCTGATGTTGGCCGGAGTGTGCGCGGCAGGGATCGGGGTCGCGGCGTTCGGCGGCGACGATCCGCCGCAACTGCCCCTCCAGACAACCTCCAACGACTTCTTCCAGCCCGGCACGCAGCCGGATCCCAATCTTCGCACCATGGCCGCGCTCGTCAGCGCGAGCCAGTGCAGCTTCTGTCACGCCAACTACGGCGAGACCATGGAAGATCCGTCCCCGCCCTTCAACGGCTGGAAAGCGTCCATGATGGCGCAGTCCGCCCGCGATCCGATCTTCCACGCCAAGCTCACGATCGCGGAACAGGATGCGACGGGCTCGGCGGAATACTGCATCCGGTGTCACTCGCCCAACGCCTTCATCGCCGGACACACCAGCCTCGACGAGTTCACGGCGCTCGACTTCGAAGGTGTCGCGTGCAACTTCTGTCACCGGCTCGTCGACCCCGTCTTCAAGCCCGGTCTCAGTCCCGATGTTGATGAAGCCATCCTCGCCGATCTCGAGGTCCAGGGCCTCATCCCGCCGGAAGGCTCCAACGCCCGCTACATCATCGACCCCGTCGACTCCCGGCGCGGCCCGTTCGACGACATTCAGGTGAATCCGCACTTCGGCGCGGACATCGTCCACTCGCCGTTCCATCGCTCCGCCGAAGTCTGCTGGACCTGCCATGACGTCTCCAACCCGACGCTCATGCAGAACCCGGACGGCACCTTCTCGCTCACCGAGCTCGATACGCCGCACCCGACCCAGCAGCAGAACGACATGTTCCCCGTGCACCGAACCTACCAGGAGTGGCTGCACAGCTACTACGGCCAGACCGAAGGCGTCCAGCACAACGGCCGCTTCGGCGGCAACCACCCGACGGGCGTCATGCAGGTGTGCCAGGACTGCCACATGCCCGACACCATCCTCGCCGGCTGCGGCCTCGGCGGGGTGTACGTGGAGCGGCAGGACATGCCGGCCCACCTGTTCGCCGGCGCCAACACGTGGGTGCTCGGCGCCATTCAGGAACTCTACGGCCCGACCGCGACCGGCCTCAGCCAGAACGAGGTCGACGCCGCGATCGCTCGCAATATCGACATGCTCGAGAAAGCGACGGACACCACGGTGGAGCAGGAAGGGCAGGAACTGCACGTTCGCGTGATCAACCGATCCGGACACAAGTTCCCGACCGGCTTCCCCGACGGCCGCCGCGCGTGGATCAACGTCAGGTTCTTCGACGCCGATGAGGTGCTCATCAGCGAGCGCGGCGCCTACGACTTCGATCTCGCCGAGTTGTCGGAGGAGGACACGAAGGTCTACGAGGCGATCATGGGTGTCGACGCCGAACAGTCGACAGCGACCGGACTGCCGGAAGGCCCCACGCATCACTTCGTCCTGGCGAACACCATCCTGAAGGACAACCGCATCCCGGCCACCGGCGTGTACGTGGCGGATTACGCGGACAACGGCGCGGCGCCGGTGGGGGCCAGCTTCCAGGAAGGCCAGCACTGGGATGACACCATCTACGACATCCCGACGGGCACCGCCAGCGCCATCGTCACGGTGTACTACCAGACGACCTCGAAGAGCTTCATCGAGTTCCTCCGGGACGAGAACACCACCGATGAGCTCGGCCAGCAGGCCTACGACCTGTGGGTCGCCCATGGCAAGTCCGCGCCGGCCCCGATCGACGTGGTGGAAATCTCGATCACGCCCCACGGCGGCGTCGGCGATTTCAACAACGACAACTTTGTCGACGCGGCGGACCTGGCTCTGCTCCTGTCCGTCTGGGGCGTCCAGACCACGAGTCCGGCGGATCTGGACGGCAATGGCGTGATCGGACCGGGCGATCTGGCCATTCTGCTCGCCAACTGGTACAGCGGATGACCCGGTGGAACGTCGGCATATGGCCTGTTTGTGTCATTCGGGTGACAAAATTCACCACCCGGAATATTGGACCGCAGGCTTGCACGCGTGCGGAGTCATGGTAGGATCGATCAAGAGAAAGCTCGCTGGAGTCCTGCTCCGGTGAATCAGAGGAAGACACCCCGGTCTGCGGACCGGATTTCGGCCGGGCTACGGCTCGGCGGAGACCAGGAGGAGAAGGTCATGGCAATTCGACGTCTTCGTCAGC
The DNA here is from genome assembly GCA_965227335.1 of Phycisphaerales bacterium. Taxonomy (GTDB): domain Bacteria; phylum Planctomycetota; class Phycisphaerae; order Phycisphaerales; family SM1A02; genus CBDDFV01. The sequence continues at coordinate 10,777 of CBDDFV010000002.1, read as the reverse complement.
ATGCAGCCTTGGCGGCGTCCGCCGTCGCGGCGATGTGCGTGACGACCGGCATGGCTGCGGGTCCCGATCTCGAGTTCATCTGGGAGGTGGACGGTGTGGTCGTGGACAACTTCAGTCAGTCGGGCACTGACCTCGGCGGCGGTTTGTTCAACTATCAGGGCGACCTGATTGACAACAACGGCGCCTGGGGTCTGTCATGGAACCTGAACGGCAAGCCGGATCCGCTGCTGTCGGGGAACGTGACGGTTGAGAACTTCACGAATGACACGATCAACTTCGCGTTGACCGTGATTCTCCCGACCATCTCGCTGCCGGACACGCTGATCGGTGGTTCCGCGTCGATTGGTCTGACCACGGACAGCGGCGGCGGTACGCTCGGCACCGTTGACGACAACCCGCTCTGGACCGTCCTCATGGACGGCGTGGCGGTTGAGTCGCTCTTCGACGCCCCGTACTCGCTCTCGAACGCCGGCCTCGGGTCGGTGGGCGACGCCCAGGCCTTCGGGATGCCGATCCCGAGCCAGGATGGTCCGGCGCTGAACAGCGACATCGCGATTCGCATCGAGTTCTCGCTGACCGGCAACGATCAGTTCTCGATCACCAGCGTCTTCGCGGCCCTCATTCCGGGCCCCGGCGCTCTCGCGCTCTTCGGTATGGCCGGCCTCGCCGGTCGACGCCGTCGTCGCGCCTGATCGATCGAACGATCTGAACGCATGACCGCAACCGCCTCGGCCTCGGCCGGGGCGGTTGTTCGTTGGCGGGCGCGCCATCGCATGGTCGTGTCGAAGTTGGTCCGAACCTGCGGGCGTGCAATCACCGCCGCCGAGACCGCGCCCCGTCTGCCGCGCGGGCCGTCCGCATCATGATCGCAAGGTCAGTCGGGCAGGATGAGCTCACCCGCGAACACGAGCACCGTGTCGCCGCTCAACGCCACCGTCGGTCCACCTGTCCACTGACACGCCACGACGCCCGGGCGGTGTGAGATCTGCCGGCCACGCACCGCGGAGCGTCCCAGCCGCTCGCACCACCATGGCGCGAGGGCGCAATGGGCGGAGCCGGTGACCGGGTCCTCGTCCACGCCGACCCCCGGCGCGAAGAAGCGGGAGACGAAATCGACGTCGTCACCGTCATCCGCCCGCGCCGTGACGATCACGCCCCGCGTATCGACCTGTCGCAACGCCCGCATGTCCGGCGTGAGACGGCGGACCGCGTCGGCGTCAGGCAGCTCGATCAGGATGTCCGACCGGGTTCGGCACGCCGTCACGTTCCCACCGACGCCCAGCGCGGCGAGGAGTCCCCGAGGGGCGGATGCAGGTGTTCGCGGGCTCGCGGGGAGATTCATCGTCAGGCGTCCGGCGCCGTTCCGCTCGACGGTCAGGCGGCCGCTGCGCGTGTCGAAGTCGACGACCGTGCGGTCCGTGTGCTGCGTGAACAGCACCGACGCGGCGGCGAGGGTGGCGTGCCCGCAGAGATCGACCTCCGCCGCCGGCGTGAACCAGCGAAGTCCGTGCGCGGCCGTCGGTTCGTCGGCCGCGGGCGGCGTGACGAAGGCGGTCTCGGAGAGGTTCATCTCGATGGCGACGGCCTGCATCGTCGCATCGTCGAGCCCGCCCGCCCCGAGCAGACAAACCGCGGCGGGATTCCCGCGGAACGGCGCCTCGGCGAACGCGTCGACCTGGTACAGCGGAACCCGACTCACACCGACTTCGCCTCGTCGAGCGGGATGAACGTCCCCCGCCGGCGGTCCTTGACCACGCCGGGGAACGTGAGCACCCGGTTGTGCATCGCGCAGTAGACCCCCGGCGGCACCAGTTGCACCGCAAGGAGCGCCTCGGTCAGGTTCTGGATCGCATCCGTCCGACGCAGCTCGTACGGACGCATCGCGCCGGTCAGCACGATCGGCGCCGCGGGCGTGTCGATCAACTCGACGATGCGGTCGCCGGTCACGGTCAGTCGATCCGTCCCGTGGACGATGACCACCCCGTCGTGAGCGCGGGCCATGGCGTCGGCGGTCTGCGCGATCAGGGTGTGATCGTCCGGCGTCATCTCCATGCTGTCCTTGTTGAGCAACGGGATCCGGACGATCCGTACGCCGTCGAGTTCGAGCGACGCCAGCATGATGTCGAGCACGCTGACCTCGTTGCGCAGCATGCCCTCGAGCTCGTCATACGTCTTCTCGATGGTGCCGCCGGTGGAGATGACCGCCACGCTCTTCTTCATGGGCCGGACTCTAGCACTTTTCTCACCGTTCCGTCGCGGCGGGCCAGCCGCCCGGCGGCATGACTCCGGTCGACGCTGATCACTGGCCGGGCTTGAGCTGCAGCTCCACCGCGACCCGCTGTTGCATGGGGGCCAGACACGCCCGATCCGTGCACGCCTGGAAGACGACCAGCACCGACGGTCGCCCCTGAAGCGGCCCGGTCAGCCGCACGCGGACGGGGATGGTGATCGTCCCGCGGTGGACGCGAATCTCGCCGTCGGTCCCGTACGCTTCGCCCTCGGGATAGTCGGCGTCCAGAGCCAGTCCCTGCGCGCCGGTAAGGACGACCCGCAGGCCGATGAGCGCATCGTCGCCCGGCTCGTGGGCGTTGATGTGGAAGCCGTCGGCGATCTCGATGGTGAGATCGAAGACGCCGGGCGTCTCGGGGGTCATGACGACCTCGCCGCGGCTGGCGGTGGCGACGACCGGCTGCGGCGGGAGCGGTCCCGTCTCGGCGGCGCTGGTCATCCGGTCCGGCGCGATCGCAAGGACGCGGTAGAGCGCCCGCACGGCGTTGGTCGCGCCGACCGGCTGACCGGCGATGACGCGGCTCATGCCGTTCAGCGTGGCGATCGCCTCGTCGAGATAGGCGTCGTCGCCGGTCCGTTCGTAGAGCGTCACGAGGTTGTTCGCCATGACGGCGTTCGCGGACGGCGTGGCGCCGTCGTGGGTCGACTTCGTGCGCACGAACAGGTCGGACTGATCGGCCCGAGTGTCGAAGTAGCCGCCGGCGACATCGTCGCGGAACTGCGTGCGTGCGACGACGGCGAGTTCGGACGCGTGGTCGAGCCAGCGGTCGTCGCTCGTCGCGCGGTGCAGCGCGAGCAGGCCGCGAATGACGTACGCGTAGTCCTCGAGGAACCCCTCGATCTTGGCCCGACCGTTGCGGGCGGAGCGCAGGAGCGATCCGTCAGCGGCGGTCATCTGCTGCAGGATCACGTCCGCCGCGCGAGAGGCGGCGTCGATCGCGTTCTGGTCGCCGAGCACGCGTCCGGCGTCGGCGAGGCCGGCGATGGCGAGTCCGTTCCAGGCGGCGAGGACCTTGTCGTCGCGTCCGGGCTGTTCGCGTTGATCGCGCACGGGGAGCAGGGCGGCGTTGATGCGGTCGAGGCGGGCGCGGACTTCGGCGGGGTCGACGTTGAGCCGGGCCGCGATGGCGGTGGGTCGTTCCGGCAGGTGCACGACGTTGGTCGGACCGTCCTCCGGGTGATGCGGATCCTGGAAGTTCGTGCCCTGGCTCAGTCCGTACGCTTCGAGCGCGAATTCGACGTCATCCTCGAGTCCGGCGTCGACGAGGGCGGCCCGCATCTGTTCGGGTCGCCAGAGGTAGTTGAGGCCCTCGCGGGCGTTGACCTCGGCGTCCTGCGCGCTCGCGAAGGCGCCGTGGTCGAGCTGCATCTCACGCTGGAGGTAGGCGACCGTCTCGGCCATGATCTCGGCGTAGTACGGGTCGCCGGTCAGGTCGTACGCCCGGGCGTAGGTCGAGAGGAGCTGGCCGTTGTCGTAGAGCATCTTCTCGAAGTGCGGCACGAGCCACTTCGCATCGACGCTGTAGCGGTGGAAGCCGCCGCCGATCTGGTCGTAGATCCCGCCCATCGCCATTCGGTCGAGCGTGTCGGCCACGGCGCGGCGGACGAAGTCGTTATCCCACGACGCCGTCATGAGCAGATCCAGATACACGGGCTGCGGGAACTTCGGCGCCCCGCCGAAACCGCCGTTCTTGGCGTCGTAGGCGTTGGCGAGCGCGTTCACCGCGGCCCCGACGTTGTCGATGGAGAGCGGCGTCGGCAGCTGGGGCAGGCTCAGCTGGGTTTCGATGCGGCGGGCGATCGCTTCCGACTGCGTTTCGATCTGATCGCGTTGGGTGGTCCAGGCCTCCGCCATCGCGTGGAGGATCTCGGGGAAGGACGGACGCTGGCCCATCGGCTTCGGCGGAAAGTAGGTGCCGGCGTAGAAGGGTTTGAGCGTGTGCGGATCGATGAACACGGACATCGGCCAGCCGCCGGAGCCCGTGATGATCTGCGTGGCGGCCATGTAGATGTCGTCGATATCGGGCCGCTCCTCGCGGTCGACCTTGATGCAGATGAAGTGCTCGTTCATGATCGCGGCGATGTCTTCGTTCTCGAAGCTCTCACGCTCCATGACGTGGCACCAGTAGCAGGTGGAGTAGCCGATGGAGAGGAAGATCGGCATGTCCGACGCGCGTGCCGCCTCGATCGCCGCCTCGCCCCACGGATACCAGTCGACGGGGTTGTGGGCGTGCTGGAGGAGGTAGGGGCTGGTCTCGTCGACGAGCCGGTTGGTGTGAGCGGCGGGGGCGGAATCGGCGGCGGGCATGTCGGGCTCCGGGGCCGCCGCGACGACGGCCGGGGCGGGGAACAGAATCAAGAGGGCGAGCGGCAGCAGGGCCGACGGGATGCGGGTGACCATCATGGGAACATCCTAGACGTGTTTCTGCCCCGAGCCCGGCGGCGGGAGGGTGGAATCGCACCGGGCTCAGGGCCAACAAGTGGGCGGAAACCCCAGTAGACTTCGAGACGCGGCCGGCGGGTCTGCCGATCAGAGTTCCGGATGTTGAGGATGTCCGTCGATATGTTGATCACCGTCGTTGCACCCGCGTCGTCGCTTCCCGCGGCGGACGTGGTTCTCGTGGTGCTGGCGGTTCTGCTGTCGGCCGTTGTCTGCTTCGCGGGGGCCCGGATCCTCCGCACGGCCTTCGCGCTGCTGGGATTGCTGACGGGGGGGATGATCGGGTGGACCATCGCGGCGGGGCTCGATCTGGGTCAGACGCCCGACTGGGCCGTCGCGATCGCCGCCGGACTCGTCTTCGCCCTGATCGCGAGCCTCGCGTATCGGCTGGCGGTCTCGCTGGTGTTCTCGCTCCTGCTGGCGACGGGGGGTGGGGCGCTGATGCTCGCGGCCGCCGATCAGGGATGGTTCGATCCGGGGCCCGAACGGGTCATGGTGACGGAGGAGGACGGACCGCGCGGCGGTTTTGTGCAGGGCGGCCCGGATGACGGGTCGGTCGAGGTGGATCCGACGGCGGGGCTGCCGCCGGAGCTGGCGGAGGCGTTGAAGCCGATTCTGGAGCAGCAGGCGGCCGGGACGCCGCTCGATCGGATGGCGGAGCGGGCGAAGGATCTGCCGGACCAGATGGGGATGAGCGATGCCCAGCGGGAGCGGGCGCGTGAAGTGGGCCAGGTGCTGACGTCGGGGGCGAAGGCGGCGTGGGGTCGGTGGACGGGGGCGCCGCACAAGTTGCGCCTGGCGATCCTCGCGGCGGGTCTGCTGGGGGCGTTGATTGGTCTGATCGTGTCGAGCTTTTCGCCGCATGTGAGCGCGGTGTTCGTGACCTCGGCGGCGGGCGGGGCGGCGATGCTGGCGGGCGGGATGGTGCTGGCGGCGTCATTTGCGGTCCCGATCGGGGATTTCGGGCCGGTGACGCCGCTTCGGTGGTTGGTGTGGAACGCGGGTCTGGTGTTGGTGGGGGCGGCGATTCAATTCAAATTCCGGAAGCGAACGACCGATAGCCCAGAGTGATCCAGGACGATCACCCCTGGCGCACGAGTGGTGCGTCTGCTGCTGTCGACGCCGCGATCCTGACGCGGCGGGTGGGCGACACGGGCGTCCTGAGGCATGACTTCGGGTCCCGGAGAGTCGTTCGATGATGGTCAATGCAATCGCTTCGAAGCTGATGTGGCCGGTGCTGCTCGGACAGTCGGCCGGCGATGACGCGTCGTTCAACGTGGAGGCGATGGGCCAGGCGGGCGCCGGGGCGGGGGCGAGTCCGCTGGAGGTGATGAACGGCGCGTTCCGTCGTCTGGATATCCTGACGCGTCCGGACGAGCTGGTGGAGGGGTTGTCGGCGATGCACACGGTGTGGGCGTCGGTGTTCCTCGTGACGGGCGTCTTCTGCGTGCTGAACGGCTACCGCTGGCACAAGCGGGTGGTGATCGTCTGCGCGTTCCTGTCGGGCCTGGGACTGGGTCATCTGCTGGCGCAGCAGATCGGTCAGACGCCGGTGGTGATGGGCGCGGTGGGTCTGCTGTGTGCGATCGTGGCGATGCCGATGCTCCGGGTCGCGGTGGCGATCTTCGGCGGGATGACGGGCGCGTTCCTGGGCGCCAACGTGGCGACCTTGTTCACCGACCTGCCGGAGCCGGCGACGGTGGGGGCGGTGATGGGCTTCATCACGGTCGGTCTGATTTCGTTCACGCTGTACCGTCCGGTGGTGGTGCTGTTCACCTCGGTGGGCGGGGCGGCGATGGCGGTGGCGGGTGCGTTGACGTTGATGCTCCGCGTGCCGGGCTGGTACGACGCGATCCACAACAGTCTCACGCAGAACGAGATGCTGATTCCGCTGCTCGTGGCGATCTCCGGCGCGATCGGCCTCGTGTTGCAGCAGCAGCAGGTGCAGGAGGATTCGGGGGCGGCGAAGGCGAAGGCCGCGTAGGGCCGCGCTTCACGTCTTACCGGTTCTGCACGCCTTCCGCTTCGGCTTCCGCCTCGAGGATCGCCTTCTCCTCCTCGCCCTGGATGAACGTCTCGCCCTTGTAGAACAGGGAGTAGAAGACGAACACCACGGAGACGGCGAGCATGACGATCGTGAAGAACCAGTAGTAACTGGCCCCCTCGAGTTTCACGGAGCCGTCGTCGTTCTGGATGAAGTAGTTCACGCCCGAGACGAAGAAGTTGCCGAACGAGACGCCGAGGAAGTAGATGCCCATCACGAAGGACTTCATCTTCTTCGGGGCCTGCGTGTAGGCGAATTCGAGCGACGTGATCGAGACCATCACTTCCGCCGCGGTGATCAGCACGTAGGCGAGCAACTGCCACGAGATGTGCGGCGTCGCGCCGCCGTCGATCCATTCCTGGATCAGCGACGACAGGGCGAACGCGCCCGCGGTCGTGAACATGCCGATGCCGATCTTGCGGAGCGGCGTCAGGCGGTAGACGCGGTTGATCGCCGGGTAGACGGCGAACGCGAAGACGGGGATCAGCACGAGAATCAGGAACGGGTTCGCGGCCTGGATCTGCGACGGCAGCATTTCCCAGCCGAACATGTTGCGGTCCATCCGGTCCGCCTGCAGCACCCACGCCGAACCTGTCTGATCAAACAACGCCCAGAACGCGGGGATGAAGATCAGGAAGAGCGGCGTCAGGTTCACGAGGGCCCGCACCCCGTCCTTGCTCACCGCCTCCTTCACGAACTCCGTCCCGCCCGGCGGGACGTGCACGAACGTGTTGCGCCCGATGAAGAACAAGAGGGTCGCTATCCCCATGAGCACGCCCGGCAGGCCGAACGCCGCCCAGGGTCCGACGTGCTCCAGCAGCAGCGGCGTGATGACCATGCTGAGCACCGAGCCCGTGTTGATCGCGAAGTACCAGATCTGATACATCACGGGCAGCATGTGCTTGTTGCCCCTGCCGAACTGATCACCCAGGTGCGCCGAGACGCACGGCTTGATCCCCCCCGATCCGATCGCGATGAAGATCAGCCCCGCAAAGAGCCAGTAGCGCGGCTCCATCAGTCCCCAGCCCAGACCGGTGTCGCCCATCGCCAGGCAGGCGTGACCCACGCAGTAGCCGAGCGACAGATAGAGAATCGTGCCGTACTTCCCGAAGAAGACGTCCGCGAGGATCGACCCGAGGATCGGGAAGAAGTAGGCGCCCGCCGTGAACAGGTGGTAGATCGCCTTCGCGTTCTCCTCCGTCATCGTGTCCAGGGCCCCGGTCGAGTCGACGAGATACTTCGTCATGAAGATCGTCAGGATGCCCTTCATGCCGTAGAAGCTGAAGCGCTCCGCGAACTCGTTGCCCAGGATGTACGGGATGCCGCGAGGAACCCGCGACGTGTTCGGCGGCGAAGTCAGGTGGTTGCCCATGGAGCCAATATACCGGCGTGCACTGCAAAAGGTGAGCCCCTGGCGCCGCCATGGGACTGGTCACGCCAACGCGCCGTTCGGCGAGGAACGGGAGATCGTCGCCCATGGCGGCGCGCAATGACCAGCAGGGGATCGCAGGGCGGAGCCGGTCCCATGGTGGAGCCACGGGTCAGGGGTCTTTGGGGGCCAGCGCCATGCCGGTGAGTTCGAGCCGGCCGTCGCGCGGGGACATCAGGAGGTACGGCCACGGCGATCGCGCGGTCCGGCGCGGGATGTGCACGCCGCTCATCATCTTCGCGTCGACGCCGTCGGCCAGGAGACTCTCGCGCCGCAGGCCGTCCTCGGTCGCGATCAGCACCGCGCCGTACTCGTCCATCAGCGCGGCGAACGAATCCTTGCGCAGGAAGTGGACGGCCCGGCCCGCCTCCGCCCGGGGCCGCCAGGCGCACATCCGCAGCCGCGCGGGGTGGAAGAAGAACAGCGTCGGCGTCTCCGGGTACGGACCCGCGCTGACCTGCGTCTGGCCGGTGATCGACTGGTACACGGAACGCCGGTTTGCGCCTTTCGCAAGGGGGATCGTCTGCTGCGTCGCCTCCATCGCCGCCGCGCTGGCGCTTTCCATGAACACGGCGTCGAGGTCGCCGTCGCGTTCGAGTCGGAAGACGAACAGTCCCCCGTCGATGTCGCCCCACACCGGCATGAGCCAGTCGCCGTCGTCGGCGGGCAGCACGCTCTCGTCGCCATTGGCGTGACGGACGACGAGGTCGAAGTAACGACCGTCGGGATTGCGTCGGCAGTACGCGAGTTCGCCGCGCGGCCCCTCCGCCGCGAACGCATTGACCTGCTCGTTGCGGACGAGCCAGTCGATGTCGCCGGTGGTCCAGATGAGTTTGCCGATCCAGCGGCTGCCGTCGTCCTGCGGGGCTTCGATGAGAACGCCCTGCTGATCGGCGGACCGACCGAGAAGGGCTGGCGTCTGCATCTGGTGGAGTCGGCGGGCGGGCTGGCGGTTGGTCGGGGCCTCGTAGATGTCGACGTGCACGCCGTAGGGGACGTCCGCGGCGAACCGGGCGAGGACGGTCGACCAGTCGGGGGCGTCGCCGACTTCGCAGGCGAGGTAGCGTTGGTCGGGACTGGGGACGGGGAGGGTGAGTCCGTTGTAGGGGACGGTTCCCAGCGCTTCCGCCGCGAGTCGGACGTGGGTGGTGACGGTGGGGGTGGCGGTGACGATGGGTTCATCGTCGGGGCTGTCGGGGAGGACCTCGGCGGGGTCGATGCGTTCGGGGGCGGGTCGTCGGCCGGTAGCGAAGCGTGAGGCGGGATCGATGCCGCGCCCGATGAAGGAGCGTCGGCGGTCGGGACCGTCATCGGTGGCGCAGCCGCTGAGCAGGATCGCCGCGAGGCCGAGGGCGACGAAGCCGAGGGAGACGGCCGTGCGTCCGTCGGGTTCGGTGCCGCCGCGCATCATCCGTCGAGAAGATCGCCGCCGACCGGTCCGTCGTCGCCGCCGTCGTTCTGTCCGGCCGCCTCATCGCGCTGGCGTTGTCGTTCACGAAGGGCGGGGATCCGTTCATTCAGCGGCGGCGGGGCGTAGGCATCGTCGACTTTCTGCGCGTCGACCGGAGCGGTGATGGCCTCGAGCCGCTGGAGATCATCCTGCGACGCCTCGGTGTTGTCGCTCGGGTTGTCGATCACGCTGGGCGTGATGAAGGCGATGAGTTCGGAGCGACGCACCACGTCGTCGTACGAGGTGAACAGCAGCGGACCGACGATCGGGATGTCGCCGATGAGCGGCAGCTTCCGCTTCACCTTCGATTCCGACTCCGTGATGATGCCGGAGAGCACGATGGTCTGTTCGTTCTTGACGATGACCTGCGTCGTCGTCTCGCGGCGGTCGATGATCGGCTGGTTGTTGATCAGCACGTCGGACAGCGTCGAGAGTTCGAGACTGATCTCCATGTCCACGTCGCGCTGGGCGGTGATGCGGGGCCGCACGTTGAGCAGCACGCCGACCTCGACCGTTTCGAGGTCGAACGATTCGTTGCCGCCGTCCGTGATCGTCGAGCCGCCGGAGAGCCGGACATCCTGGCCGTCGAAGAACGTCGCCTCCTGGTTGTCCGAGGTGAACACGCGCGGCTCCTGCAGCACGCGGACCGCGGTCTCCTGGTCGAGCGCCTGCAGCAGGACGTTGACCGGGATGTTGGCGTCGAGGACGGCGCTGGTGAAGAGCGTCTCGAGTCCGAAGACGTCGTTGCGGCTGAGCGTCGTCGTCGTCGAGCCGCCGATGGCGTTGTCCGGGTTCGAGAAGTTCAGTTCGCCGGAGCTGACGCGGAGACCGAACTCGAAGGCGTCGTTGAGGTCCACCTCGGCGATGATCGCGGAGATCATGACCTGGCGGCCGGGCTTGTCGAGGTCGAAGATGATGTTCTCGACCGCGCCCTGGATCTCCGGGTTGGCGAGCACGAGCAGCGCGTTCTGGCGGGCGATCGGAACGATGCGAGCCTTGTCGACGATGGCCGACGGCGGCGCTTCGTCCTCGGAGGGCTGACCGGACTGCCACGGAAGCTGGATCTGGCCGGCGGATTCGTTCTGCCGGCCGCCGCCGCCCGCGTCGTCGCCGCCGTCGCGTCCC
>CBDDFV010000001.1:0-1670996 GCA_965227335.1 Phycisphaerales bacterium | reverse complement strand
GGGCGAGCCCGGTCACGACCTGGATCAGGCCGCGCCACGGTCACCCCGTGCTGCGCCGCGATCCCCACCAGACGCGCCCGACTCTGGTGATTCCAGCCGCCCGAACTCACGAGCACCGCCAGCACCTGACGATCGAACGGCGTGAGTTCAAGCCCGGCGAGTCCCGACCTCCGGCTCGCCAGACCGCCCGAGGCGGACGACGGACGGCGGCGGCGCACTGGCCGCCGTCGACGGCGCGGCGGCGCGGGCGGGCGTGGCGGGGGCGGGGGCGGGGGCCGTCGGCGTCGGTCGGGCCGTCAGTTCGGCGTCGGTCGACGCTTCGCGGGTCTTCGCCGTGGCGGGCGCCGCGACGGCCGGCTGACTGACGTCGATGAGCTCCTGTTCAGGCTTCTTGTCCACGGGCCGGAAGCGTTCGAAGAGCTGCTCGCGTCGCGTCGGATCGCGAAGGACGCGGGCCGCCTCGATGACGCGTCGCCGCACTTCCTGTCCATCCGGCGTCGCAGCCTGCGGATGCCGGTCAAGCTTGGCGAGCGTCATCTGGAGCGCGATATCGATGCGTCCGGCGCGGTAGAGCGCGGGCGCCAGGCCAAGCAGCGAGAACGGATTCAGGGGATCCGCGACGCCGAGCAGTCGGCGGTAGGCGTCGTTATTCATCGGCGCCCCCTTCGGCGGCGGGCTCGTCGGCCGAACTCCGAAGGTCGAGGTTCAACTTCAGGAACTGCTGACGCCATCGCGGCGGACCGCCGTCGGTGTGCAGCGCCATGTACTGTTCCATCACGGCCGCCGCCCGGGGACGATCGACTTCGGCGAGGATCCGAATCAGATTGAGCTTCGCTTCGTACCAGGGCTCCGTGTTTGCGCGAAGGCCGGCGAGCAACGTGCGCCACGCGGCGAGGGCGGCGTCCGGCGCGCCGTACGCGCCGCCGAGCAGGCCCACCGCCCGCAACGCATCTCGGCGTCGGGGCTCACGCTCGAGCACCGTCTGGTACAGCGCCAGCGCCTCCCGTCCCTCCGCCTCGTTCCGCGTGCGCTCCCACCGCTGCATGAGAGCGGCGGCGAGCGAACTGTGAATGAGCCGGATACGCGGGTCCTCGAGCGCGGCGGCCTCATCGGCGTACTCCTCAAGCAGCCGACGTGCGTGACGGACGACCAGATCGACGCTGAGTCGATTGTCCGCGCCCGCGTCGAGATCGAGCCGGCGCTTCTCTTCGGCGTGGCGGAAGACCGCGCGCGCGGCGGCGCGAGCGGGTTCTGACGTCGGGTCGCGTCGCCAGAGCGCATCGGCGATCACATCCGCCGCGCTGGGGTCGTTGGCGAGCAGCCGCGCCCGGACCCGCTGGTAGTCGACATCGTCACGATGCTGCGCGAGCGTCGCCGGGGCTCGCTCCAGCCCCGTGTCAAAGGCGTCGAACACGAGGTTGGCGAGCTTGAGGTCGGCCACGGCGGAGTCGAGGGCCACGTCGAGGGCGCGGCGGACATCAAAGCCGAATCGCTCGGTCGTCGTGACGGCATCGTCCTCCACCTGCCGCACGTCCTCGAGCAGCATCGGGGTCACGACTTCGAGGTACCGCGGGCCGAGTTCGGCGCGACGATCGGGCTCCGACGCCTCGGTGAACAGCGCGTACAGCATCGACGCCGCGCGTCGACGCGCGGCGTCGTACGCATCGCTCGCCCGCGGCACGGCGAGCAGCTCCGCCACGAATTGTTCGGACGGTTCGTTCACGCGATGGGCGCGACGAAGCACCAGGGTGGGCGCGTGTTCGTCGCGCGGGTGCTTCTGCAGGAACTCCTCGATGAGGGCGGTCAGTCGGCTTTCGCTCGCGCGGGGATCCTTCGCCTGGTCGAGGCGGTCAAGGCAGACGATCGCCATCCACAGCGCATCGGCCTGCTCATCCCTTCGGCGAAGCTCGTCCTCGGCGCGAATGAACTCATCCGCCGCCCGCAGGAAGTCGCCCGTGAAGTAGGTGCACCAGGCGATGAGTCGACGGCACGCCGCGGCGGCGTCGGGATGCTCACGGACGTCAGGCTGTCGGAGCGCCGTCTGGAGGTCTTCCCGAGCTCTTTCGTAGGCGGCGATGAGGACCGGATCGGCCGCGGGCTCCTCGTCGCCGTGCGCGTCCCGGGCGGTCTGCCACGCCATGACGCCGTCGATGTAGTGCAGCGCGAAGTTGCGGTCGCCGAGGGTGTCGACGCCGTAACGTTCGGCGAGATCGAGCACCTGCCCCAGCTCGCCCCGGGAGGCGAACTCGGTGACGCCGCGCGAAATCAGGCGTCGGGCCGCGGCGTCGTCGGGATGTTCGATGGCATGCACGACCATCAGGCGGATCCAGTTGAGCGGCGGGCGCGGCGATTCGCCTCGTTCGGCGGCGGCTTCGGCGGCGTTGAGCAGTTCGAGGGCGCGGGCGAACTCCTGGTGTTCGAGGGCGACGACGATACGCCAGACGGGAACCTGACTGCGAATGGCCGGATGGGTCTCGGGAAAGAGCAGGAGGTCGAGCCAGCGGTCCGCCTCGCGGATGTCGCGGTCAAGCTGCGACTGGCAGAGCGCCACGCCCAGGATGGAGCGGGCGATGTACTCGACATCGCGGAGATCGACGGTGACGAGCGTGGGATCAAGCGGACCGTCGATGTCGAGCAGCCGCGCAAACTGATCACGCGCCGCGATGAGTCGTCCGCGGTCGTTGTCGAGCCAGCCGCCGTAATACAGCACCCACGCCTCGAGGAACGCGGCCTGATTCGCGAGGGACTCGTACGCGCGAACACGGCGGGAGAGTCGACGCCCCTGCCGGCGATCGGCTCGCTGCACGGCGCGTCGGGCGGTCTCGGCCTCGGCGCGGGCGGTTTCACGAAGCATCGCGGCGGGACGGCGGAGCTCCGCCAGCGTCTCGACCGCCCGGGCGAGGCTCTCGTCGTCCGCGAGCCGGAGGCGATGGTCCTCCGCGATGCGTTCCGCGGACCGGTACGCGCCCCAGCGCAACGTGAGGTCGAGGCGCATCCGCATCTCGGAGCGGGGCGGAAGTTCGCTCAGCAGGGCCCGGCCCCGCTCTTCGAGCCGCGTCCGTTGCGCGGCGGGCGGATTCGTTTCCAGGATGTCGGCGTACACGCCCGCGAGCTGCATGATGAGCGCCTCGCGTTCGTCATCCTCCGCCGTCTCGAGCTGATCCTCGAGATGCGTGGCGAGGAGGGTGGTCAGGCCCTTCGACTCGAGATACCGCGCGACATCGTCCGCCCCCGCCGCCACCGCGCACGCGACGACGAGCCCCGCCGCGAAAGCGGCGCGGGCGCAACGCCGGGCGATGCGATGGGTCAGGCGTTCAGCGGGGCGGGGCATAGGTCACCTTGTCGAAGCCCGCATCGCGGGCGGCCTGCACGGCGGCGACGGCGAATCCGACCGGGACGCCGTTCTCCACCTGCACCCAGAGTCCCGTCTCGCGGTGGAGCGTGCTGAGCCGGGCGTCGAGGCCGGCCCGATCGCGGAAGACGTCGCCGGCGATCACGTAGGCGGGTCCGTCGTCGAGTCGACGCACCTCCACGATCTGGCGTTCGAAGTCCGCGTTGGCGCCCGTCGACTCCGGCGACTGGGTCTGCAGCGTCGGCGTCAGCCGATCCTCCGGCGGCGACATCACCATCGTCACCATGAAGTAGATCAGCAGCAGAAAGACCACGTCGATCATGCTCGCGAGGTTGAGGTCGATCTTCTTGCGGCCGCGGGATGAACGGGCGAAACTTCGCATGGGTGAGGTCAGACGGTCCTTTCGGGGATCAGCCGGGGGATTCGGTGCCGAGACGCGCGGCGCCGACGCCGAGCCGCTGCACGCGGGAGACGACCGCGTTCAGCACCGCGGTGTCGCCGTTGGCGTCGGCGCGGATGAGCAGCGGCGCGCCGAGCGCGGCGTCGGCGCCCTCCCGGCGCGCGATCTCCTGCTTCACGAACACTTCCAGTTCATCGAGGTCCACCGTGCGCTGGCCGACAATGATTTCGCCGGAGGCGAGGATGTTGATGACGAGTCCGTCGTCCGCCGCGCTCGGATCCTGCTCCCCGGCCTCCTTCGGGAGTTCGAGATCGACGCGGCTCTGCCGGGCGAACTGCGCGGTCATCATGAAGAAGATGATCAGCAGAAACACCACGTCGATCATCGGCGTGATCTCGACGAGGAGACGGCGTTCGCGTCGGGACGAACCGGCGAAGTTCACGCGTCAGTCCTCGCGGCGGGTTGCGGGCGGGGCGTGGGCGGGGCGGCGGAGCGCGGGCCGGCGGCGGCGGCGGTCGGCTGGACCGGACCGATGCCGTGGCTCGACTCCAGGTGGAGCACGAGCCGCTCGATCTCGCGCGACGCCTCGGAAGCGATGGCGTCGATTCGGTTGCGGAAGAACGTGAACAGGGCCACGGTCGGAATGGCGAGGATGAGGCCCATGAGCGTTGTGATGAGGGCGAGGCTGATGTTCTCCGCCAGCGCCTGGGAGCCGGTCGGGCCCGCCTGCGGCAGGGTGCGGAAGGCGCCCATCATGCCGATGACGGTCCCCAGCAGACCGAGCAGCGGCGCGATGCCGCCGATGACGCCGAGGGCGTCGGTCGAACGGTACAGCCGCGCGGTCTGATCCTCGCCCGCCTCCTCCAGCGCGTTCTTGATCTCGAAGGCCCCGAAGGCGGACTTCTGGTAGCGGGTGAGTCCCGCCGCGAGAATGCGGGTGAGGTAGGAATCGTGTTTGGGCTCGAGGCAATAGGACAGCGCCGCGTCGACGTCCCCACGCTCAAGGTTTGATTCGATCTCATCGACATGCTGGGGCGGGATGAGCGCCTTGCGTCGGATCTGGACGACATGAACGATGACGAGCATCACCGCGACCATCGAGAGACCGATGAGGATCGCGCCGACGATTCCGCCCGACTGGATGGCGTCGAGCCAGGACTCGGCTTCCTCCGTCTGGGCGAGAAACGGAATGAACGAATGGGTCAGTGTCATGAAGACTCCTGGGAAGTCGCGACGTGCGCCGTCGCGAAGACAATCACGCCCGCGGCCCTTCGGCGGCGGGGGTGAGACGTTGCAGATCACGGCGGAGCGCGGCGGCGCCGGCGTCGTCGCCGCGCGACTCCAGCACCCGGATCATCTGCTCCAGCGCCGCCTCCACCAGCCGGGCCGGGGCGGACGACGAGCGAGCGGGCAGATGGGCCAGATGCACCAGTCCCCGCTGGGCGACGGCGAAGTCCTCGCGGGCGCTGAGCGCGGCGCCGATTGCGAACCGCGCCCACGCGGCCCGCCAGCCGTCGAGCGTGGGCAGCATCTCCTCGAGGCGTCGCACCTCGACCCGGGCCTGCGGCTCATTCCGCATCGCTCGGACGAGCATGGTGAGCGGGGCGGCCTCCGCGGGACTCGCGTCCGGCAGCGGTCGTTCGGGGTCGAGCGAGCAGATGAACCACGCGCGGACGGCGTCGACGACGGCGTCGCCCTGCGGATCGTAGGCGGCGAGGTCCTGATCGAGACGCTGCAGCCGCGCATCGGCGGACCAGATCGGCGGCAGTTCGGTGCAGAGTGCGGCCTCGACATCGATGACGGGCGGGAGCATGGTGTAGCTGTCGGTTTCGACGCCCGCCCGGCGGAGCCGCGCCGCTTCGAGGGCGGGGATGACGGCCTGCGGCCACGCGCGTCGTTCGAGTCGGCAGCGGAGGAGTCCTTCGGCGACGACGAGGGCGGTCTCGTGGGTGCGGCCGCGATAGCGTTCGAAGAGCCGTTCGAAGAGCGGCTCGGCGAGTCGGACGTCTCGTCGTTCGAGGCGGGAGCGGGCCCGCCAGAGGGTTTCGGCGGCGGCGAGGTGATCGTCGAGGTTGGCGAACTGGCGTGTCGTCTCGATCGATCGGACGCGATCCCACGGGATCACGCGGACGGCGCCGAGGTCGGTCTCGAACTGCACGCCGCCGTCGTCGATCGCGCGGATCTGTCCGTGAAGCGGTTCGACGAGGCCGCGCCGGACGACGCGGTCCGCATCAGCGGTCGTCGCGGTGACGCCCAGCGCGCCGGCGAGGGCGAGGCGGAGGAGATGGCGACGGCGTCTCGACATCACGGACCTCGCGCCGGCACAAAGCGGTAGACGCCGTCGGTGGCGAGGGCGAGTTCCTTGAGGAGGTCCTGGCTGGACTCGTCGCCGAAGGCGAGGGTGTTGATGGTGACGTCGCCGCCGCCGCGGGCGATGTCGAGCATGATCGGGCCGACTTCATGGAGGCGGTCGAGTTCGCCGTCGGTCATGAAGTAGATGATGTCGGCGGCGGGCTCCAGCGCGAAGATGCGTTTGTAGCCGCTGAGCGGACGGGTGCCGCCGCCGGCGGTCTGCATGCGGAGCCATTGCACGAGGGCGCGGACCGCGTTCGGGTGCGCGCGGAGCCAGTCATCCTGACCGGGGGGCACCCGGGCCCCGCTGGAGAAGAGGACGACGTAGACGGAGGTGTAGTCGGGCAGCTGGCGGATCGAATCCTCGAGTTCGCGCATGAGCGTCTCGAGTTTGCGTCCGGAGGCCATCGACCCGGAGACGTCGACGAGGAAGGCGAACCGGGTGCCGCGCCCGGAGATCCCGAAGAAGCTCGTTGACGCCGCGCCGCCGCCGATGCCGCCGACGCCGCCGCCCTGTCCGTCGCCGGATCCGCCGAGCGTCGACATCTCGCCCGCGTCGAGGGCTTCCATGGCGACGTTGGGCGTATCGGGCCGCAGGTCGAGCGACTCGGCGGTCTCCTGGAGGTCCGAGAGGTCGACGGCGGCGGTCGGCTTGACGTCCTCGAAGAGGAGGGCTTCGGGATCGATGAGGTCTTCATCGGGAAGGATGGCGAATTCGAGTTCGACCGGGGGCGCCGCGGGTCGGCCGCGCGGCTTCTGGAAGATGCTCCCGAGGTACAGCATCAGCCCGATGTGGATCAGGAGGGAGACGCAGGTGGCGACGATCAGAAGCTGATGGACGCGTCGTCGTCGTTCGTGCCGGGCGGCTTCCTCGACGGTGAGGAATCGGCCGGACGGCGGATCGGTGCGACGCGCCTCGGTCGGGTTCGTGGCGCGCGGGTTGGCGGGAGTCTGGGTCACCATGAGTCCGATACGTGGGCGGGGCGCGGCCGGTTGCCGGGGCGTGACGTTGTCCGCGTTGGACGGACGGGGCGTCGGGTCATCGTAGGCGTCGGCTGGAGCGGGGTTGCGAAGGCGCCCCGATCGCCCCCGACCTTATCGGCCCGGGCGTGGGGGCCGCTTGACCGCGACGGGGATGGCCGCTCCAATGGCCGCCACATGAGTGAGGCCACCGAAAGTCCGGCGTACCAGCGGGTTCTCCTGAAGATCAGCGGCGAGGGGTTTGCGTCGCCGGGCGGGTTCGGCGTCGACCATGGCGAACTGGGGAAGATCGCCCGCGAGATCGCCGACGCGGCGAGCCGTGGGGTCGAGATGGCGGTGGTGGTCGGCGGGGGCAACATCATTCGTGGGGCCCGGCTCGCCGAGGAGGGCCTGGTGACCCGCTCGACGGCCGATTACATGGGGATGCTCGGCACCGTCATCAACGGCATGGCGTTGCGGGAGGCCTTGCTGTCGATCGGCGTCGACACTCGTCTGATGTCCGCCATCGACATTCCGAAGGTGGCGGAGCCGTTCATTCTTCCCCGCGCCCTCCGTCACTTCGAGAAGGGCCGCGTGCTCGTCCTCGCGGCGGGGACCGGCAACCCCTTCTTTACGACCGACACCTGCGCCGCCCTGCGCGGAATCGAGCTGAATGTCGATGTTCTGCTGAAAGCGACCAAGGTCGACGGCGTCTACGACGCCGATCCGGCGACCCATCCCGAGGCCGTCCGCTACGAGACGCTCCGGTTCGCCGAGGCGATCGACCGTCAGCTCGGCGTGATGGATCTGACGGCGCTGACGATGTGCATGGAGAACGATCTGCCCCTCCGCGTCTTCGACTTCAAGGCCGCCGGCGCCATCGGCCGCGTTGTCGCCGGCGGACAGATCGGTACACTCGTCACCAACTGACCTTTTCCGGATCAACTGCTGCGCGGCGGCCCGCCCGCGGGGAGCTTCATCGATGGATCTCGCCACCATTCAGAAAGAAACCAAGTCGAAGATGGACAAGTCGGTCGAGCACCTCGAGCGCGAGCTGCGGGGCATCCGCACCGGACGCGCCACGCCGGGCCTGATCGAAAGCGTCAAGGTCGACTATTACGGATCCCCCACCGACCTCCGCGACATCGCCGGCATCAGCACGCCCGAGCCGACGCAGCTCCTCGTCAAGCCGTTCGACGCCTCCGCCAAGCAGGCCATCGTGAAGGCGATCGAGACCGCGGATCTCGGCCTCAACCCGATCCCCGAAGGCAACGCGGTCCGCATCAACGTGCCGGCCCCCTCGCAGGAACGACGCAAGCAGCTCGCCGGCCAGGTCCGCAAGCTCGCCGAAGACGCCAAGGTCGCCATCCGCAACGAACGACGCGACGCGATGAAGCACATCGACCAGCTCGTCAAGGACAAGGAAGTCTCCGAGGACGAGGGGAAGCGGGCGAAGGAAGAGATCGACGCGAAGACCAAACGACACACGGAGCGGATCGACGAGATCTGCGACGCCAAGGTCAAGGAAGTCGAGTCGATCTGACCCGCGGCGACCATGCGGGCCGGGGTAGGATGAACGGCCGAGGAGGCCGCATGTCCCTGATTCGTCATCTCGTCCTGCCGACCGGATGCCTCGTCGCCGCCGCGACGCACGCGAACCCCGTGATCCCGCTCGTCGACGACAACCTCGTCGTCACCGAGTCGTGCCGCATCGTGCTGCCCCGGACGCCGATCGTCGACGCCGACGGCGACGGCGTGATCCGCATCGTCGGCGACGACCTCACCGTCGAGTTCGAGGGCGTCCTGCGCGGCGACACGGGCGAAGCGCCTGACCAGCGGCGCGGGATCGGCGTCGTCGTCACCGGCGATTCCGTCACCATTCGCAATCTTCACGTCCGCGGCTACCGCGGCGCGATCCACGCGGTCGGGGCCGACTTCCTCACGATCGACGGGGCCGACCTCCGCGACGGCTACCGGCAGCGGCTCGGCTCGACCGCGGCCGCGGAAGACGCCGCCGACTGGCTCTGGCCCCACGACAACGACGAGGGAGAGTGGCGCGCGCGATACAGCGCCGCCGCGTATTTCGAAGACGCCCGATTCCTCACCATCCGCAACGTCGTCGTCCGCGATTTCCAGAACGGCCTCATCCTCGACCGAGTCCTCGACAGCACCGTTGTCGACAACGACTGCTCCTTCCTCTCCGGCTGGGGACTCGCCATGTGGCGCTCCAGCCGCAACCGGATCTCCCGCAACGCGTTCGACTTCTGCGTGCGCGGCTACAGCCACGGCGTCTACAACCGCGGCCAGGACTCCGCCGGCATCCTCATGTTCGAACAGTGCCGGCGGAACCGGATCATCGAGAACTCCGCCACCCACGGCGGCGACGGCCTCTTCGCCTTCGCCGGACGGGAGGCGCTCGGCCAGCGCAACCCGAAAGAGAACCCGGACGACTACCGGGGGCTCGGACACGAGGGCAACATCATCGTGGGGAACGACTTCTCGTACGCGGTCGCGCACGGTCTCGAACTCACCTTCAGCTTCGACAACGCGATCGTCGAGAACCGTTTCGTCGGCAACGGCATCTGCGGCGTGTGGGGCGGCTACTCGCAGGGCACGCTCATCACGGACAATACGTTCGCCGGCAACGGCGACATGGCGTACGGGCAGGAGCGGGGCGGGATCAACATCGAGCATGGACGCAACAACCGCATCATGCGGAATGAGTTCCGCGACAACCGATGCGGCGTCTTTCTCTGGTGGGACAACGATGAAGCCCTGCTCGCCACGCCCTGGGCGCAGGCGAACGATCCCCGATCGCGGAGCAACTGGATCTACGACAACACCTGGCGGGACAACGACGTCGATCTCCAGCTCCGTCAGACCGAACTGACGTTCGTCTCGGAGGATCTCCTCGAAGAGGACGGCGTCTCGGTCGATCGCGATGCGGTCAGCGAACTGCGGACGCGACGCCCGCCCCGCGAATTCCCGCCCTCGCCGAACCAGCGGGCCGCGGTCGGCGACGCCCGGCCCGTCGGGGCCCGGGCCCACCTGCGCGGCCGCGAGCACATCATCATGGGCGAATGGGGACCGTGGGATCACGAGGCGCCCCTGGTGCGCATCGTCGAGACCGCGCCGCACCGCCGCGTGTTCCAGCTTCTCGGCGTCGACGACACGATGCTGGTCGACACGATGACCCGGGGGGCGGGAGCGATCAACGTCACGGTCCGCGACGACGAGCAGTTCATCGAACTCGTCGAACACGAGCCCGGCGTCCACCCGTTCGATCTCGCCATCAGCGCGAACGAGCAGGAACTCGGCCGCTTCACGGGCGTGTTCGTCAACGCCGCCTGGGAGGTGACCTCGTTCGCGTGGACGACCGATCCGCGCGAGGATGTCGAGGCGTGGCGCGACGAGGCGACGACCGGAGTCTCGTACGCCCTCCCCGCCCTCGCCCTCGACTTCGGTCACGGCGGTCCGTCGGAAGCGGACGGCGTCGGCGCGGCGGCCGCCGCAGCTTCGCTGCCCGGCGATCGGTTCGGAACCCTCGCCTCCGCCTCGATCCCATTGACCGCCGGCCGCTGGCGTCTGACGACCCGCTCCGACGACGGGATCCGCGTGTGGCTCGACGGCGAGGTCGTGATCGACGACTGGACATGGCACGCCCCGCGCGATCACACGCACGAGTTCACCATCGACGCCGATCGCGCGGCGGACATCCGCGTCGAACACTTCGAACTGGACGGATACGCGGTGCTGGAGGTCGGGCTCGAGCCCGTGGAGTGACGCGGCTCAGCCGTGCTGCTTCCGCATGCGGGCGGACGGGATGCCGAGCTGCGAGCGGTACTTGACGACCGTCCGACGCGCGATGTCGATGCCTTTGTCCTTGAGCGCCTTCGAGAGCGCCTCATCGGAGAGCGGCTTCGACTTGTCCTCGTTGTCGATGATTTCCTTCAGGGTCGCGCGGATCGCCTCCCACGACTTCGCCTCGCCGTCGTCAGTCTCGGCCCCGCCGGAGAAGAACTTGCGGAGCTGCACGAGGCCGCGCGGCGTCTGCAGCCACTTCTCGGAGACCGCCCGGCTCACGGTGCCGACATGAATGCCGAGCTGATCCGCCACCTCGATCATCGGCAGCGGCTTGAGGTGCTGCGCGCCATGGTCGAAATATGCGCGCTGGCGGGAGAGCACGACCCGCACCACGCGGAGCAGCGTCGCCTTGCGGAGGTTGATCGAGTCGATCAGCCAGGAGGCGTTGCGAACGTTGTTGCCGACGAAGTCGCGGGTGGACTTCTCGACGCTCTTGTCGCGGGCCATCTGTTCGTACTCGGGCGATACGCGGAGGGCGGGCAGGGAGCCGTCGGCGAGCCGGGCGATGTACTCGTCCGTCTCCTCGTCGTACTCGATGATCACGTCCGGCGTCACCGGCGGGGCCCCGACGTCGACGAGATCCCGAGCCGGGCTCAGGTTGAGTTTCTTGACGAGGTGAATCGCCTCCTGGATGTCGGCGAGTTCAAACTCGGTGGCCTGGGCGATCTTCGGCAGACGATTGCGCAGGAGGTCGTCGTAGTGCGATTCGATCAGCGTGCGGACGGTGTCCCAGTCGCCCTCCACCCGCATGTCGCGATCGAGGCGGTCGATCTGGATGAGCAGCGACTCCTGACGCGACCGCGCACCGATGCCGGGCGGGTCGAGCCGCCACTGCAGCTCCTCCAGGGCCTGGTCGAGCAGGTCGATCGACAACGCGTCCCGGTCCGATTCACTCGACTGATCGAGGATCGTCTGGAGATCGGTCGAGAGCAGACCATCGTCGTCGATGTACGCGATGATCCGCTCCCCCGCCTGCCGGATCGGCGCCGATACGTCGGCGAGCCGCCACTGTTCCGTCAACTGGTCGGTGAGGCTCGCGGAACGCGCGGCGACATTCGCGAGCGCATCCATCTTGCGATCGCGCTCGCCGTCCATCCGCGTCGGGCTGTACGTGGCCGATGAGTACTGATTGTCGAAGGCCTCGGAGTACGTCTTCTCGAGGCTGTCGAGACGGCTGAAGTCGTCCGCGCCGTCGCCCTCGCCGTCGACGACGAGTTCACGCTCCTCCAGCCGGTTGTCCCGTTCGACCTCGGGCCCCCCGTCGTTGTCCGCCCCGGGCTCGACCTGCTCGAGGGCGACGTTGGATTCCAGCTCCTGCTCGATCCGCTCCTGGAGGGCCAGCATCGGGAGCTGAAGAATCTCCATCGACTGAATCATGCGCGGGGCCAGCTTCATCTGCTGGCTGAGCTGCATGTTCTGTCGCGTATCGAACCGCATCATCCGTCTCCAAACGGCGTTCACCGAGGCTCCGCCCCGCGCCCCGCTCCGTCCCGCCGGGGGGCGGCAGGAACTGCGCGGCGGCCGCCGCGCGGGATCGTCCATGGTATCGGGTCAACTCCCGACCTCGGGTGAGAACCATCCCCGTGAAATTCGCACCAGCGCGTCCGCCGCCGCGGCCGCCGCGCAATTATCCGTCGAGTCGCTGACGTCCCTCGATCGCATCGCCGAGCACGGCCTTGCTGGCGTACTCGAGCTGCGACCCCGTCGGCACGCCGCGGGCGAGCCGGGTCACGGAGACGCCGGCGGACGCGAGCTGATCCGCGATGTAGAGACCCGTCGAGTCGCCCTCGAGGTTGGGGTTCATCCCGAGGATGACCTCCTGCACCGCCACGCCGCGTGCGTTGTTCGCCGGGTCCTTCACCCGGGCGAGCAGGGCGTCGACGGTCAGGTGCTCGGGCCCGACGCCGCTGAGCGCATCGAGGCGTCCCATCAGAACATGATAGACGCCCCGGTAGACGCCGGTCTGTTCGAGGCTGATCAGATCGCGCGGCTGTTCGACCACGAGCACCGTCGACGCGTCGCGCCGTTCGGATCGACAGATCGGGCACGGATCGTCGTCCGTGAGATTCGCGCAGATCGAGCAGGATCGGACGCGCTGCTTGACATCCGCGATCGCCTGGCTGAGCTTCATCGCTTCGGGGGCGGGGCTCTTCAGGATGTGGAATGCGAGGCGTTCGGCGGTGCGTCGACCGACGCCCGGCAACCGGGCGAATTCGGCGATGAGTCGGTCGACCGACTCGGGATACGCGAAAGAGGTCCGCTCGCTCATGCGTGGTCTCGTTTCACGACATCAGTCCGCCGAGGCCGCCGGGCGGGATGGGCAGGCCGAGGTCCTTCGCGGCGGCGGCGAACTCCTCCTCGGCGAGGGCTCGCGCTTTCTCGAGCGCGGCGTTGACGGCGCCGGTGATCAGCTCCGCCGCGAGCGTCTGATCGTCGGGATTCTCTTCGTCAAGGAAGGTCGCCATCATCGCGGGATCGATCTCGAGGGCGACGATCTTCTGCAGGCCGCTCGCGGTGGCGCGGACGGCCCCCCCGCCGGTCTCCGCGCTGGCGGTGCGTTCACCGAGCCGCGCCTTCACGGCCTCGAGCTCCGCCTTGATGCGGGGCAGGTCCTTCATGAGACCGGCGAGCCCGGCCATGCCTTTGAGCTGATCAAACATCGGGCGCGTCTTCCTCGGCGTGGGGTCGGGACGGGGGCGGCGGTTCGAAACCGGCGATCGTCGCATCCAGAATCGTCATCGCCTCTTTCACCAGGGGCGACTGCGCCGCCGCGGCGCGGCTGGCGGTCGTGCTCTCTTCGGCGGACGATGAGCCGTCGTCATCGAACCGCACCACGACGGGCGACGACGACGCCTCGCTGATCAGATGTGCGATCTTCTCCCGCTGCGTGCGCACATACTTGCGTTCGGACGGACTCGCCGCGTCGATGCGGAGACGGATCGCCCCGTCTTCCAGCGCGACGGGCCGCAGGAGCGCCAGCAACGCCCGGTCCTTCGTCGAACGCGCCTGGGTGTTCAGTGCGCTCCAGAACGCGGCGCCGGTCGGATCGGACGCGGGATCAATCGCGCACGGGGCGGCGGTCGTCGCCGGCGGCGCTGGCGCATCGCCCTTCGGACGCGGCTTGACCTCCGTGCTGACGTCAGGCGATCGCGGCTTCGACGCGGGCGGTGCGGACGTCGGCTTCGGGGTCGACGCGGGCGGCGCGGACTTCGGGGTTGGCTTTGGCTTTGACGAAGACGCGGGCGCCGGGTCAGCGACGCGCGGCGGCGGGGCGGGGGTCACCGACTTTTTTTTTTCGTCCCCGGCGGCGTCTCGTCCGGCGAGCGCGGCGGGGATCTGGATCAGGTCGCCCGCGAGGCACATCCGGACGATCGCCGCGTCAAACAGGGCCCGGGCGGTCGTCGATCCCTTGGTCTGCCGGGCGACGGCTTCACAGATCGCGATCATGTGCACGATCGAGGCGGTGTCGAATCGCGCGGCCCGGGCGGCGACGGCCTCTCGTTCGTCGGCGCCGACTTCGACCAGGTCGGCGTCGGCGCCGCACACCCCGGCGAGCATCAGCGTGCGGAGCGATTCGATGATCGTCGCCAGCGCGGGCTCGACCGCCCCGACGTTGTCGAGCAGTTTCGCGCCGGCCCGGAGTCCCGTCGCGGGATCGGCGTCGGCGATCGCGTCGACGAGTTCATCCACGATGGTCTGATCCGCGAGCCCGAGCAGGTCTTCGAGGAGTTTGACCGTGAGCGGGTTCTCGCCCGCCGCGAGGAGCCGGTCGAGCAGGCTCAAGCCGTCGCGCATCGATCCGCGGGCCTGGCGGGCGACGGCGGTGACGACCGCGTCCTCGGCCTCGAGGCCTTCGCCTTCGAGGACGACGCGGAGTTGTTCGGCGATCTGGTTGGTCGAGAGCGGTCGGAAGTCGAACCGCTGGCAGCGGGACTGGATGGTCGCGGGGACCTTGTGCGGTTCGGTGGTGCACAGGATGAACTTCACATGCGAGGGCGGCTCCTCCATCGTCTTGAGGAGGGCGTTGAACGCCTCGTTGGTGAGCATGTGCACTTCGTCGATGATGTAGATCTTCCAGGGGCTGCGGGCAGGCATGAGGCCGGCGGAGGCGATGAGTTCGCGCGCCTCGTTGACGCCGCGATTCGAGGCGCCGTCGATTTCGATGACGTCGAGGTCCTCGCCGCGGAGCACGGAGTCGCCGATGGCCTCGGCCTGGGTCTGGTCCGCCTGGTTGAGGGCGCGGGCGAAGATCCGGGCCATGGAGGTCTTGCCGACGCCCCGCGTGCCGCAGAAGAGGTAGGCGTGGGCGGTGCGTTCGGACGCGATGGCGTTGCGAAGCGTGCGCGCGACGGCTTCCTGTCCGACGAGTTCGTCGAAGTCGCGGGAGCGGTATCGTCGAGCGAGGACCGTGTAGCTCACCGGGGGTCCCGAGGGCGAAAGGCGGCGGGGCGCAGGAGTCGGCGAGGGCGGCTGATGACGGCCAGGCGATCCCGGGCTCGGACAGCGACGCTTATGGCTGCTGCAATCACGCCCTGACCAGGTTCACGAGCCGCCCGTCCTGGGGGCCCGACCGTCATCAGACGCCGTCGCGCGACGTCGTTCCGACAATCCCCAAGTCTAGCCGGAATCCGGGCTGTGGTACACTGACCCCGATGAGTGATCAGCCCGACGCCCCAGTGATCCCGCCCTCGACCGACGGCGAGCCGCCGCCGCCTCGCTTCGAACTGCCGTCCGAGGTGCGCGAACGGGAGGAACGGGCCCGACGCTTCCAGCTGCTCGTCTCCCGGCTGCTCTTCCTCGGCCTGCTGATTCTCTTCACCGTGCTCACCGTCGCCTCCCAGGCCAGCAGCGCCAACCAGTTCTCCGTGACCACCGTCGTGGTGCTGTTCGTGATCAGCGCGGCGGTCGGCATCACGGTCATCCTCGTCGACACCCGCACCCCCAACAAACGCCTCAGCCTGCTGGTCGGCGTCTACCTCGGGGTCTGCGCCGGGCTCATCGGCACCCTCGTCGTCTCCGAACTCCTCGACGTCATCACGGACTCCTGGGAGATCGATTCCGAGAGCTGGCGGCTCTACTTCGGCCTCAGCAAGGTCATCGTCGGCATTGTGCTCTGCTACCTCGCGGTCTCCGTCGTGCTCACCACGAAGGACGACTTCCGGCTCGTGATTCCGTACGTCGAGTTCGCCAAGCAGGTCCGGGGCGTGCGTCCGATGCTGCTGGATACGTCCGTCCTCATCGACGGGCGGATCGAGGCGTACGGCGACACCGGCTTCCTCGACGCGCCGGTGCTCGTCCCCCAGTTCGTGCTCTACGAACTCCAGGCCCTGGCCGACTCCAGCGACAAGCTCAAGCGGGCGAAGGGACGACGCGGGCTCACGCTCGTCAACCGACTCCAGGCCAACCCGTACTTCGATATCTCGATCGATCAGACCGACATGCCGGCCGGGATGTCCGTCGACCGGATGCTCGTTCAGCTCGCGGCGGAGCAGCAGCTCCGCATCGTCACCACCGACTACAACCTCAACAAACTCGCCCAGATCTCCGGGGTCACGGTGCTGAACATCAACGATCTCATCGGCGCGATGAAGACGCAGGCGACGCCCGGCGAGTCGATGACGATCGAGATCATCAAGCGCGGCGAATCGCCGACCCAGGGCGTCGGCTACCTGCCGGACGGCACCATGGTCGTCATCGAGGACGCCGCGGGCGACGTCGGCCGACGCGTCCAGTTCACGGTGACAAACGCGCTCCAGACGACCGCGGGCCGCATGCTGTTCGGACGACGGGAAGCGGTGATCGACGAGCCAGGCCAGGCGGGCGACGAGGACGGACCGGCCACGCCGCGCGAACCCGACGACCCCGGCCCGACCGCGTCCGATCCGGCGACCGACGACGGTCCGGCCGCGGATCGCATCGGATCCGCCGCGACGAATCAACCGCGGGCGACCGACCGGCCGGACCGCGGCCATCGGCAGTCGTCCCGGCGCAACCCGCGCCGCTGAAACGCGGGATTCACGGCGAAATCAACTCCAGCCGGCGAGCAGGATCGCGAGGTCGTTCGCATCGACGACGCCGTCGCAGTTCGCATCCGCCGGACAGCCCGGGCAGGGTCCCCACTGACTCAGCAGGATGGCGAGGTCGTTCGGTCCGACGATTTCATCGCCGTCGAGATCGAGCGGGTTCAGGTTGAACTCGACGTTCGGAACGGTGGCGATGGCGGCGAGGTCGCCGCGCCCGGCGTTGAACTGCGCGATGATGTTCGGATGCAGCTCGACGCGATCGGGCATGTTGTCGCGGTCGTAGACGAAGATGTCGTCGTTGGCGTTGACCTCGTAGGCGAACAGATCGTTCGTCGCGGCGGCGTCGGCCACGGCGAGACCGGCGTGAAAGACGTTGAAGCCGTCATCGAGCACCGGGTCCGTGAACGTCAGCGTCAGGCGTCCCGTCGCTCGGCTCAGCGTGAAGAACTCCGGCCCGCGGGCGACCAGGTAACGCCCGTCGTAGCCCTGCACGATGTCGCCGCCGCTGCTGAGTTCGGCCGGATCGCAGCCGAAGAAGAGCGGCTCGGGATCGCCGATGATCGCCCCGGTCGACGGATCGATCACCAGCAGTTCGACATTGTCGTAGTCGATGGCGATGAGTTCACCGGCGCCGTTGATCACCGCCGCGCGGATGGCGCGGCCGCGTAGGTTGGGACCGACCGGCGTCGCCGTCGATCCGCCGTCCGCTGGATTGATCGCGACGAGCCGCGAGCCGGCGGTCTCGAGCGTGAAGGCCCGCAATGTTCCCGACGCGTCGATGGACAGCCCGTCGAGCACCGTGGCGGCGCCCTCCAGCGTCACGGGGCCGAAGTCCTGGAAGTTCGAGCCGTCCGGGGCGAACGCGTAGAGGTGCGTGGGCGGGAAGGCGAAGCCGCCCTGGGTCTTGACGCCCCAGACGACATCGCCGGGGGCGGGAAGGCCGCCGGAGGCCGAAACGGCGGACGCGGCGATCGCAGAAGACAGGATGGCGGCGGTCAACATGACGGATCTCCTCTCAGATCGACCTCGATCGTATCGAGAGGCGCCGTTCGATCCAATCAGAATCGCCCGCCGCGGCCGCGGTTCCGGCCTACTCCCACTCGATCGTCGCGGGCGGCTTCGACGAGATGTCGTACACCACGCGGTTCACGCCGGGGGTCTCGTTGATGATCCGGTTGGAGATCGTCGCGAGGACGTCGTACGGGATCCGGGCCCAGTCGGCGGTCATGAAGTCCTGCGTTTCGACGGCGCGGATGGCCACGACGTTCTCGTAGCTTCGCGCATCGCCCATGACGCCGACGCTCTGGACAGGCAAGAGCACCGCGAACACCTGGTTCGTGCTGCGGTACAGGTTGTTCGCGATGATCTCCTCGAGCAGGATCTCGTCGCAGTCGCGCAGGAGGTCGAGCTTGGGTTCGGTGATCTCGCCGATGATCCGCACCGCCAGACCCGGACCCGGGAACGGATGACGCCACACGATGTGCGGCGGGAGGCCGAGCACTTCGCCGAGCTGCCGGACCTCGTCCTTGAACAGATTGCGGAGCGGCTCGACCAGCTTGAAGCCGAGCTCCTCCGGCAGGCCGCCGACGTTGTGGTGAAGCTTGATGTTCGCGGCCTGACCCGCATGTCCGTGACCGGATTCGATGACGTCGGGATAGAGCGTGCCCTGGGCGAGGAACTCGACGTTGTCGCCCACGTCCGCCGCGCCACTGCGGAAGACCTCGATGAAGCGATGCCCGATCTTGGTCCGTTTTTCCTGCGGATCAATCACGCCCTTGAGATCATCGAGGAAGTCGCGGGAGGCGTCGATCACTCGAAGGTCGATGTCGAAGTGATCACGGAACGTGGATTCGACGAGATCACGCTCCTTCTTGCGGAGCAGGCCGTTGTCGACGAAGAGGCAGGTGAGCTGTTCGCCGATGGCCTTCGCGAGGAGCGCGGCGACGACGGACGAATCCACCCCTCCGCTCAGGCCGCAGATCACCCGCTTGTCGCCGACTTCTTCGCGCACCCGGTCGCACTCCGCCTCGACAAAGTCGGACATCCGCCAGGTGCCCTGGCACTTGCAGATCTCGTAGAGGAAGTTGCGGAGCAGGTCGACGCCGTGCGGCGTGTGGGTGACTTCGGGATGGAACTGCACGCCGTAGAAGGGGCGGCTCCGGTGACGCACCGCCGCGTACGGACAGCTCGGCGACGCGGCGAGGACCTCGAACTCGTCGTCGATGCCGGTCACCATGTCGCCGTGGCTCATCCAGACGGTCGTCTTCGACGGGAGGCCGGCGAGCAGCCCCTCGGGCTGACGGATCTCGAGCCGGGTCGCGCCGAACTCGCGGACATCGCCGGCCCGGACCTCGCAGCCGAGGACTTCACAACCAAGCTGCATGCCGTAGCAGATGCCGAGGACGGGGACGCCGAGGTCGAAGATGCGGGGATCGCACCGGGGGGCGTCGGCGGCGGAGACGGAGCTGGGGCCGCCGGAGAAGATCAGCCCGCGCGGCCTGACCGCGGCGAGCTCCTCGAGGGGCGTGTCCGGCGCGGTGAGAACGGAGAACGCGCCGGCTTCGCGGACACGTCGGGCGATGAGCTGGGCGAACTGGCTCCCGAAGTCGAGGATCGGGATGACCTCGGCGTTCGGGGGCGGGGTCACGCCGGACAGGCTCGGTTGGGTCATGAGTCGCCGGTCTCCTGGCTCCGGGGGAGGCCCTTCGGGGAAACCGGGGAATGTACCACGGGCGTCGTGTCTTGAAAACGGAAGGCGCGGGGTATGCTGTGGACGCGGCCCCAAGATGGCCGATGGAGGACTGATGGATCGCGGTCGAGCGTGCATCCCGGCAGGAATCGCGGCGGGCCTCGCCCTGGGCGTTGGCGTGGGATGCGGGTCGCCTTCGACCGAGGGCGGCATCGACTCCCCCGTGCCCGCGGCCCGTCTGGCGGGCATCCAGCAGGCGGCCCGGCAGGGCGACACGAGCGCTCTGCCGTCCCTGGTCGAGAGTCTCGATTCGGACGACATCGCCGTGCGTATCGCCGCCATCACCACCCTCGAACGACTGACCGGCGAGCGGTTCGGCTACGACGCCGACGGCGCGTCGCCGGCGCGTCGGGCGTCGATCGCCCGATGGGCGGCGTACGTCGAGGCGCAGCGCCCGGCGTCGGAGGACGGACCATGACGCCGCCGGCGGACCGTGGACCCGACTTCGAGGTGCGGATGTTCAGTCAGCCGCGCCATCTCGCCCCGGTGCGCGGGCTCGTGAACGAGTTCTGTCGTCAGATCGGGTTCGAGGAGAGCGAGTGCGGGAAGGTGTGTCTGGCGGTGAGCGAGGCCATCGCGAACATCATCAACCACGGTTATGATCGGCAGGATGACGGCGCGATCACGATGAAGCTGTGGTCGTTGCAGTCGCCTCCGGGCGTGGTGGTCGTGCTGGAGGACGAGGCGAGACCGGTCGATCCGGACAAGATCTGCTCGCGTGATCTCGACGATGTGCGTCCCGGCGGTCTGGGCGTGCACATCATGAAGGAGGTCATGGACAGCGTGATCTACGAGCGGCGTTCGGAGGCGGCGGGCATGTGCCTGACGATGTCGAAGCGGGCCGCGCCGGATGAGGCGCCGGCGGCCTGACGCAGCGGTGACAGGACGGCGTCCGGGATGGAGCGGACGCAGAAGCGGAGCGAGCATGCACGGCAACGAGGACGTCCAGGTCGAGACCGAGACGATTGACGACGCGCTGATCTTCCGACCGATCGGCGAGATCGATCTGAGCGGCGCTCCCGCCTTGCGCACGCATCTCGCCGGCGCGCAGCAGAAGAGCATGGCGCGTCTGATCATCGATCTGAAATCCGTCCCCTACATGGACAGTTCCGGCGTCGCCACGCTCGTCGAGGCGATGCAGCAGACCCGACGCCGGGGCGTGAAGCTCATCCTGTGCAACATGCAGGACAAGGTCCGCTCGATCTTCGAGATCGCGCGGCTGGACACCGTGTTCACCATTGTCGACACCACCGACCAGGCGATGGCGGTCTGACCCATGCCTGACGCGCCGGCCGACGCCCGTCCGCCCTCGCCGCCGATCCGGCTGATCGCCGGCTGGGGCGCGTTGTGGCTGCGGACGTTCGCCCTGATCGGCGGCGTGGCGTACCTGGTGGCGGACGTGGCGACGTGGATCGTGCGCACGGTGGTGCTCCGCCGCGCCCGGTTCGGCCGCACCGCGTACGTCACGCAGGTGGTTCGGATCGGGGTGCGTTCGATCGGCATCGTGATGCTGGTGAGCGGCTGCATCGGGTTCATTCTCGCGTTGCAGATGGAGCCGCCGCTCAGCGATTTCGGCCAGGTGGACAAGATCGCGAACATCATCGGCATCGCGGTGTTTCGGGAGCTGGGTCCGCTGGTGGCGGCGATCGTGCTGACGGGATTCGCGGGGGCGTCGATCTCGGCCGAGATCGGCACGATGGTGGTGGGCGAGGAGATCGAGGCCCTCGAGGCCCACGCCCTGAATCCGGTGCGGTTCCTGGTGATGCCGCGAGTGGTCGCGTCGGTGGTCGCGCTGGTGGCGCTGACGGTGCTCGGGGATCTGACCGCGGTGTTCTTCGGCGGCGTGATGACGATCTCGTTCCTCGACGTCCCCGCCGCGCTGTACATCGACAACACGCTCAACCAGGTGACCTCGACCGACTTCCTCACCGGCCTTCTCAAGGCGGCGATCTTCGGACTGATGCTCAGCGCCATCGCGTGCTACAACGGGCTCCGGGTGTCCGGCGGGGCGGCGGGCGTGGGCCGGGCCACCACCGACACCGTCGTGCAGACCATCGTCGCCGTGATCGTGGCCGACTTCCTGTTCACGATGCTGTTCTACCAGCTCGGCTGGACGTGACCGCGTGCGATCGCCGCGGCGCACGAATAGCGGGCGCCGACCGGCTGGTCGACGCCCGCGTGATGTGGTCGGTCGGACGCGTCGCGATCAGTCGTCGGCGCTGATCAGGTAGTACACGCCCTTGAATCCGCCCTCGACCGCCCGAAGCTGCCAGGCCATCGGGCCGATGTAGCGTCGGAGGAGATCGTAGAACGCCTTCTGTTCTTCGAAGTCCGGCTCTTCGAGGTCCATTTCCTCGCCGAACTCATCGCCGAACTGCTCCATGAACATGCGGTTCATCTCCGCGTCCATGAAGGCCATGTACTCGGCCTGTTCAATGAGGTTGGTCACGCCCCAGCCGACGGCGGGCTCGTCCGGCAGCACCGCGAGGCCGCGTTCGAAGAATGACTCTTCGGCCACGCCGCCGTCGCCGCCGCGATCGCTCGCGCGAAGCGCCTGCTCCACGGCGGGGGTGCCGCCGATGAACGTGTAACCGGCGGCGACGCCGACCGACATGCTCTGCTCTTCGGCCCCGGCGTCCATGCCGCCCATGCCGCCGCCCATGGCCCCCATCATGGCGGGGTCCATGGTGAAGAGCTGGTGACCGAGGAACTCACGCTGCTGCATGCCCATCTGCGGCCCCATCTGGGCGAGCATGTTGATGAGGTCGTCCGCCTTGGCGGTGCGGATCGCCATCATCTGCTGCATGCTGCTCATGGTCATCGGACGCGTGACGCGGGTGACCATGTGCATCTGGTTGCCGAAGGATCCGAAGAGCTGATCGAGCATCGGCTTCATCTGATCAAGCATCGGGCCCGCCTGCTGGGCGAGCATCGGGTTGCCGTTGACGACCCGCTGCATCGTGTCCGTCAGTCCGCTGAAGTTGAAGTTCATCGCGCCGTAGCTGATCGCGTCGGCGCCGGCGAAGAACGGCGGGGCCTCGCGCGGCGACTCCGTGTTCATCAGGGCCGTGATGCCGCGCACGCCGTCCGGCATGTACACGCCGAAGGTCTGCTCCGCCATCGCCTGCTCGCCGTCGAGCCGGCCGCCGATGCCGACGCCGTGCACCGCGCCGAAGAGCTCCTTCAGCGTCGGCGAGAACATCTGGACCATCATGGCCGCCATCGGGTCGCCGCCGAACAGGATCGCGGCCTGCTTCGGGAACATGGCGAAGTACCAGTCGCCGTCGCGGTCGATGAGGTTCATCACGCCGTTGAATTCGTCCGCCGACTTGATCGACGGAACGGCGTCGCCGCCCATCACCTCGATTGCGCGGCGGATGGAGCCGAGGTCGGTGCTCACGGCCAGGACCCCGCCCTGACGCACGATGTGCAGGTGCGTCATGCCTTCGAACAGCGCGTCCATCGGACCGCCGTCGTCCCATTCGTCGAAGTCGTCCTCGAACTCATCGTCGAGTTCGTCCTCGATGTCGTCGTTCTCGGGTTCAAGCGGGAGCGTGTAGACGGTGACGCCGTTGATCTCGCGATCGTCGATCTCGACGTCGTTCTCCGCCGCGTTCTCGAGCATGGCTTCGAACAGCGTCTCGAGCTGCTCCGCGTGCTCGGCGTAATCGATGAAGCCCATGACGTGCAGCGACTTCAGACCGAGTTCGGGGTCCTCGACCGCGAAGACCGCCGCCCCCGCCCCGCCGCCGGGCAGGGTGAACTCGTCGTTCTCGAGGTCGATGTCCATCTCGGCCCGCATCTCGGCGAGCGTGTCCTTCCACGCCTGATGCATCTCTTCGCGGGTCTCGGCCATTTCGTCCGAGTTCCAGAGCTCCCAGAGCGGCGTTCGCTTGAGGCGGGCGAAGGAGGTGTCGAAGTCATTGACCCCCATCACCATCAGGCTGTCGGCGGGGGCGAGATCCTCGATCGACGGACCCGCCAGCGCCGTCGTCGTCATCAGACCGACGACCAGCGTCGGCGCAATCAGAGTCTTCATGACATCGTTCCTTCCGTCGTCATCGACGGGTGTGAAGAGAGAGAAAGCGAACACCGTCGCTGGTCAGTTCGTTCCGCCGGTGCCGTCCCGCAACTGCGGCGCCGCGCCGAGCCGCTCGCGCGGCGGCGGCTGATGATACCGGTGACCCGAGTTCGGGTTGTCCTTGTCGTACGCGAACGCCTCGCGGTTCCGGACGAAGTCCTTCACGTACCGCGCGGGAATCGCGAAATTCAGTCCCTGGCCCGACATCACGCCCATGTTGGTGATGCCGACCACCTCGCCCCGCGTGTTGAAGAGCGGGCCGCCGGAGTTGCCCGGGTTGATCGCCACGTCGATCTGGACGTAGGTCAGCCCGTCGAAACTCCGCGTCTTGGTCGAAACCACGCCCTGGCTGAGCGTCCGCTCCAGACCCAGCGGGTTGCCGATCGCAAACACCGTCTGGCCGACCTCCAGCGCCTCCGTCATCTCGACCGGGGCGAACTGGAACGGCTCGTCGTCCGGATGCTTGATCCGGATCAGGGCGAGATCGATGTGGTTGTTCACCGCCACGATCTCGATATCCTCGATCACCGTCCGCTTCACGCCGTCGCCGTTCTCTTCCGGAAACCAGACCGTCGCCTTCAGCGAGGTCTCTCCCTGAATGACGTGCGCGTTCGTGATCGCGTACCCGTCCTCGTGCACGATCACGCCGGAGCCCAGCCCCGACGGCGTCGACACCTTGATCACGGCCGGACCAATCCGCTTCGCGTGCTCCTTCGGACTCAACTCCGGCGGGTTCACCGCGGTGTGGAAGAGCGAGTCCGTCGGCTTCGTCTGCGGCGCGGCGCCCTCGTCGCCGATGATCTCGACGACGTCGTCCATCGAAAACTGGATGACCTCCGAGCCGAGATCCACCCAGACCGCCCGGTCCGTCCGCTTGAGGATCCTGCCCTCCACCGCCGCCCCGCTCCGGAGCTTCACGGTGTCCGCCAACGCCGGGGCGCCCAGCACCGCCAGACCGGCGGCCAGACACGCCGCTGCTGTCCAATTACGCATAATCACCTCGAAATGGGTCCTGTGAACGCCGACAGTATAGGATGGTGCATTCCAGTTCATCCATCGACAAGGAATCCCGACGTGTTCACTGCACTCCGGCGCGGCGTCATCGTTTCCGCCATCATCCTTCCCGCCCTCGCGGCCCCCGCCCTCGGACAGCCCCGGCTCTCTGATTATTTCGGCTTCGGAGACCTCGAAGTCGTCAAGCTGGACCGCGGGGCCGGCCCGATCACCACCGCGGACGTGAATGGCGACGGCCTTAACGACCTGATCGCCATCAACAACTTCAAGAGCCGCGTCGAGATCCACTACCAGCGCCCGAACGCCTCCCCCGACAACGTTGATCTGACCGATCTGTCCGTCAACGAGACCCCCTCCCACTGGCGGTTCCGACGCGAAAACCTCTCCGTCAGCCTCCGGGCCACCGGCGTCGTCGCCC
Organism: Phycisphaerales bacterium; assembly: GCA_965227335.1. Lineage (GTDB taxonomy): Bacteria > Planctomycetota > Phycisphaerae > Phycisphaerales > SM1A02 > CBDDFV01. Next base: position 1,645,783 of record CBDDFV010000001.1, on the reverse strand, counting down.
ACGACTACACCGGCGACGGCCGCCGCGACATCATCATCGCCGGCCAGCCGGGCGAACTTGTCTTCATGGCCCAGCAGGCCGGCGGCGGGTTCAAGCTCGATCGCCGACGACGTGTCAAGGGCCTGCAGGCGGGCCGCAATTCGTTCGCCGTGCACGACCTCATCGGCGATGCGCGGCCCGAACTCGCCGCGATCGTCGGCGGCGAGATCCAGCTCTGGACCTTCCGGGCCGACGGCGCCCTCGAACCCCCGGTGACCCTCAGCGCCGGCGGCGACCTCGTCGGGTTCTCGATCGAGGACTTCAACGGCGACGGCGGGCTCGACATCATGGGCGTCATCCCCGAGAACCCCGCCCCGCTGCGGCTCTGGCTCTCGGAGTTCGAACGCGGCGAGAGGATCCTCGGGCCGCAGGTTCGTTTCGAAGCCCCGGCGCTGCGTGAATTCGATGCGGTGCGGCTGCCCGATCGACCCGCCGCGCTCGTCGCCATCATCGAACGCAACTCCAAACGCGTCGTCTTCAGCGAACTGACGTCGGAGCCGGTGGCGTCGAGCGGCGTGCGTGACGCAGCGATGGTGGTGCACAGTTTCACGGACGATGCGGGCCGATCGCGCAAGGTCGTGGTTGCGGACGTGGACGGCGACGGCCGGCAGGACCTGGTCGCGACCGACACCGAATCGAACTCGGTCGTCGTCTACCGCCAGGCTCCGCAACGCGGCTTCCAGCCGGGCGATCCGCATCCGAGCCTCTCGGATCTCGAGTACCTCGCCGCCGCGGATGTCGACGGCGACAAGGCGGCCGAGGTCTTCGTCCTCTCCGAGAAGGAAGGCGTGGTGGGCCGAAGCGATCCGAACAACGGCGGACTGCCCTTCCCGCGCCCGATCGCGGTCGCGGACGGCCACACGCCCGTTTCGATGAACCTCGTGACGCTCGAAGGCGCGCCGCACCTCGCCGTCGTCGCCAAGGACGGACGCGACCACATCATCGAGCTGATCTCGATGGAGAACCACCGTCACACCGTCGACCTCGGTTCGCAGAGCCGTTCGCCGGAGACGATCATCGATCTCGATGCGGATCAGGACGGTCGGGTCGACCTCCTGCTCTTCACCCGCGACAAGCCGATGATGATGCTGCACGCGGGCGCCGATGGCGTGTTCACGCTGACCGAGTCGGACGACATGGGTCAGTTCGGCCTCGTCAAGGCGGCCGAAGCGGACAACACCGCGGTGTTCGACATCGACGGCGACGGGAAACCGGAGCTGCTCATCGCCGACAAGAACTACGTCCGCGCGGTCCGCTATCAGCCCAACCCCGGCTCCGGCGTGGCCCAGGGCTGGCAGGTCGTCGCTCAGATCAACGCGGTCGACCCCGCCGCGGACCTCATCTCTCTGACCGTCCTCAACAACCAGATCCTCGCCGCGGACAAGGAAAACAACCGCATCCTCATCATGGCGCAGAAGGGCGACGAATGGCGCGAGACCGACGCCATCAACGTGCGCGGCTTCGACATGCGCTCAATCACCGCCGGCCGCTTCTCGGGCGACAATCGCGACAATGTGCTCGCCATCGGCGACGACGGCTTCGCGGTCATCCACCTGAGCGGCGAACGCCTCGCCCTCGACGAAGTCGCGGCGTGGCGCACCGACCGCGAAGCTCGCCTCCAGCACGAATTCGCCGTCGGCGACGTCAACGGCGACGGCTTCACCGATGTCGTCACCCTCGACGCCGGCGAACAGATGTGCGAGATCTTCACGTTCAGCGAGGCCGAACGACTGCTCTACGCAATGTCGTTCGAGGTCTTCGAATCAAAGATCTTCTCCGGCGGCGAAGCCCGGACGTTCGAACCGAGCGAGGCCTACATCGTCGACATCACCGGCGACGGCGCACAGGACCTCATCATGCTCTCACACGACCGCGTGCTGATCTACCCGCAGCAGGTGAACGTGGACGAGTAACCGCCCCCGGGCCCGGCCCGCTGGTCACGCACGATCATCCAACCACGCCGCCGACCTCTCCGTCGGCGGCGTTTTCTCATCCCGCCGTCACTCCGGCCACAATCCCGGCAGCCGACGCGTCGCCAGCGCCGCGGCCTCCGTCTCGGTCAGTCCGACCCGCCGCGCGAACACCGCCGCGGATTCCGCGGGATCAAACACCGGATGGTCGCTGCCGAAGACGAGACGCCCCCGACCCAGCCGTGCGAGATCGCGTCGGAGCGCGGCGAGATCCTCATCGCTCGTCGCGAACGGTCGGGCTGTTTCCTCCGACGCCACCACGCCCGAGGTGCCGAAGTACACGTTCGGCAGCATTTCGAGACGCCCGGCGAACATCCCCACCAGCGACTGCGTCCACGGACCGTAACCGCCCGACCCGCCGAGATGCGCAATGCAGACCGTCAACTCCGGATGCATCGCCAGGGCGTGATCGATGATTCGGGCCATGTCCTCGACTTCCAGCCCCCGCCGCTGCGGATCCAGGTGAAGCAGCACCACCAACGAGGCCGACTCCGCCCACGCGAGGATCGCCTCCAGACGCGCGAGGTCGGCATCGTCGCGCGGATCGAAACCGGACGCGGCGAGATGGATCTTCACGCCCCGGACGTCGTGGGCCGCGTGCGATCGCCGATACTCCGCGAGCGCGAAGTCCGCACGCAGCGGCGCCGACATGAACGCCGCCGCGCGATCGCCGTGACGCGCCGCCTCCGCCGCGACGAAGTCGTTCTCCCGGGCCACGGCCCGGCGGACGCCGTCCGCGTCGAGTTCGAGCGTTTCGACGACCTCCGGCAGGCCGTACACGTGCGCCATCGAGACCACCGCCGCGCGTTCCAGCGGCCCGGCGGGGACCAGGAGCGCGTCGATGGTCGCGTACGCCTCGACCGGACGACTGAACTGCACGCCCGCTCGCCCCCAGTCCGCCACGAGGGTCGGACTGAGCACATGGACGTGATGATCAACGCGGGGCGTCATGACCGGGGCGGCGTCCAGGGGCGGACGCGCCCCGGCCGCGCACAGGAACAACAGGGCGACGATCGCCGGAGTCTGCCGAAGCATCGGGGGTTCTCCAACCGGGGGGCGGGCGGCCTGAGCATACGAACGACGGCGCCCGGCGTCACGGGAAATGACAACGCCGCCGACGTTCATCGTCGGCGGCGTGGTTTCATGCGGTGGGTTGTCCGCGGGCGGAGCCCGGGGGGTGGGCGATCAGCCGCGCGAATCGATCGGCGTGTACTCCAGCCCGTGCGGACCGGTGTACTCGCAGCGCGGGCGGATCAGCTTGTTGTCCGCGAGCTGCTCGATGCAGTGGCCGACCCAGCCGGAGATCCGGCTCATCGCGAACATCGGCGTGAAGAGGTCGATGTCGAGACCGATCGAGTAGTACGTGGTCGCGGAGTAGAAGTCGACGTTCGGATAGATGCCGCGCGAGCCGACCGCCTCGTCCATGATCTGCTCGATCCTGTGGCTCATCTCGTAGAGCTTGAGGTTGCCGGTGTCCTCGGCGAGCTGCTTGGCGAACGTCTTCAGATACGTCGCCCGCGGGTCATACGCCTTGTAGACGCGGTGACCGAAGCCCATGATCTTGTCCTTGCGCTCCAGCTTGCCGCGAATGACCGGCTCGACCTGGTCCATGTCGCCGATCTCGTTGAGGAGGTGCATCACCGCCTCGTTGGCGCCGCCGTGGAGCGGACCCTTCAGCGTGCCGATGGCCGTCGTCATCGCCGAGTACATGTCGCTCAGCGTGGCGATCGTCACGAGCGAGGCGAAGGTCGACGCGTTGAAGCCGTGATCCGCGTGGAGGATCAGACACACGTCCAGCGCTCGCTCCATGGTCGCAGTCGGCTTCTCCCCGTTCAGCATGGTGAGGAAGCTGCCCGCGATGGACTGCGCGGGATCCGGCGTCATGAAGTCCTTGCCCTTGCGATGCCGGTCGAAGTTCGCGATCAGGGCCGGCGTCTTCGCCAGCAGTCGAATCGCCTTCCGCTCGTTCGCGTCCTCCGAGGAATCGTCCGCCTCGGCGTCGTGCAGGGCGAGGGCCGAGACCAGCGTCCGCAAGGCGTGCATCGGCGCGGCGTCGGTCGGCATGCCGCGAATCATGTCCCACATGCCCTCCGGAAGGTCGTACTCCGTCCGGACGTTCTCGGTGAACACGCTCAGTTCGCCCTTCGTGGGCAGACGGCGGTTCCACAGCAGGAAGACCGTCTCCTCGAAGGTCGAGTTGCGGGCGAGCGAATCGATGTCGTACCCGACGTACTCGAGCACTCCGTTCTGGCCGTCGATGAACGACATCTGCGATTCTGACGCGATCGTGTTGGCCAGACCCTTGTCGATCGTCGGTTTCGGAGCAGTGGCGGTCATGATTCCTCTTCTGCTTTCTTCTCAGGCCGGCGGGGCGGGAACCGGCGATGCGGCGGATACGAGACTCGTCACAGGCGACTCAGAAGACGCTTCGAATCGCAGCGGCGGCGCGAGCCCGAGGGCCGGCTCGTCCGCGGGCGGCGTCATCCCGTACGCGGCGGGAGGATCACCGGACGCCGCGACGTCGCCTTCGCTATGCTCTTCATCGGTCAGACCTCATCATAGGATCGGCCCGACCGCTGATCAAAGCGCGCCACGCCCGAACGCCGCCCCTTCCAGCCTCCCACCATGCTGATTTCCGGTCATCTGATCCTTCCCGACGCAGACGCCCCCACCCCCGGCTGGCTTCGGCTCGCCGGCGACCGCATCGAGACCGTCGAGACCGGCGCCCCCCCCGGCCCGCCCGACCTCGGGGGACCGGACACGATCATCACCCCGGCTTTTATCGACGCCCATCTCCACGTCCCCCAGATTCACGCCATCGGATACGACGGAAAGCCGCTGCTCGAGTGGCTCCAGACCGTCATCTTTCCCGCGGAGACCGCGTGGGCGGATCGGACCGTCGCCCTTGAGGCCTGCCGCGCCACGCTGCGGCGACTCACCCATCACGGGACGTTCGGATTCGCGGGGTACCTGACCGCTCACCCCGGCGGACTCGCGGCGTTCGCGCATGCGCACGCGGAACAACCCCTGCACGCCGTGGTCGGGCTGGCGTTGACCGATCGCGCCGTCCCGCCCGAACTCGCCCGCCATCCCATGCTCCCGCCGCCGCCTGACACCGCCCCCACGCTGTCGTGGTCGCTCAACCCGCGCTTCGCCGTCGCGTGCTCCGACGATCTCATGCGCCGCGCCGCCGCCCTGGCCCGCGAAACCGCCGCCGAACGATTCATCCAGACGCACCTCGCCGAGACCGTCGCCGAATGCGACCTCGTCCGCGAGCTGTTCCCCGACGCCCCGAACTACGCGTCCGTCTACGCGGAGCGCGGCCTGCTCACACGCCGCACGCTGCTCGCCCACGCGATCCACGTCACCAACCAGGAACTCGACGTGATCCGGGCGCACGAAGCCGTGATCGTCCACTGTCCGACCGCCAACACCTTCCTCGCGGCCGGCCAGTTCGATCTCGCCCGCGTCCAGGACCGCGGGGTGCGGGTGGCGCTCGGATCGGACATCGCGGCCGGTCCCGACCTCGCCATGCCGGTCGTCGCCCGCGGCATGATCGACGTCGCGCGTCATCGCATCATGGCGGCGTTGTCCGACGCCCCGCCCCCCACGCCGCGCGACGCCTGGCGGATGATCACGGAGTCGAACGCCGAGGCGCTCGCCCGTCCGGACCTGGGTCGTCTCGCGCCCGGAGCGACCGCGAATCTGCTCGTCCTGCGCCCCGACGTCCCCTGGCGCGAGAATCCCTTCGGGACGCTGATCTACCGCTGGACGCCGGACTGGATCGTGGGCCGCGTTCTCAGCGGCGTCGCCTTGCCGTCGACGACCCCTCCCGGCTGACGATCGCGTCCACTGTGAGCCGCGGCGGTCGCGAGTACCATGTCAGCGCGATGTTCCTCCCCCTTCGCACCGACCGCCCGCTTCGTCGCACGCCCCTCGTGACCCAATGGTTGATCGCGATCAACCTGTTCGTCTATCTCGTGGGACTGGCCGGCGACTACTTCGGCGTCATGACGTTCGGCGCCCTGCAGAACTGGGGCGCGTTCTCGTTCCGCGACTTTCAGGTCTGGTCGCTGATCACCTACCAGTTCATGCACGATCCGTGGAGCATCGGGCACCTCGCCTTCAACATGCTCTTCCTGTGGATCTTCGGCTGCGCGGTGGAGGATCGGCTCGGACGCATGGGCTTCCTCGCCTTCTACCTGATCGGCGGGATCGTCGCGGCGATCGTTCACGGTTTCTCGACGCCGGCCGGCGTCATCGGGGCGAGCGGCTCGATCAGCGCCGTCACCGGCGGTTTCCTGGCGCTCTTCCCCCGCAGCCGGATCGCCGTCATCTCGATCTTCGGCCTCTTCTACGTGCCGTCGCTCTTCCTAATCGGACTCTTCTTCGCCCTCGACGTCATCCGGTTCGCCAGCGACCGATTCGGCTTCGGCGGCAGCAACGTCGCCTACCTCGCCCACATCGCCGGGTATGTGTACGGGTTCGCCCTGTGCTTCGCGGTGCTCGCCCTCCGGGTGATCGGCCACGAGGATTACGACGTCTTCTTCCTCTTCAAGCAGGCCCGTCGACGGGCGGCGTTTCGCGCGGCGGCCCGGCAGCAGGTCGGCGGCGGCTGGGAATCCGCCTCCGCCGACACCGGGACCCAGCTCGAAAAACAGTCGAAGAAGAAGCGCCGCGCCGAACTCGACGGCGAAGCGGACCCCCGCGTCCCCGCCCTTCGCGCCGCGATCTCGCGTCACTTCGAGCGCAGCGACGAGGACGCCGCCGCCACCGCCTACACCCGACTGCTCCAGGTCGATCCGAACGCCGTGCTCAGCGAGGATCGACAGGCCCGCGTCGCCACCCGGCTCTACGTCGCCGGCGACTACCCCGACTCCGCCCGCGCCTTCGAACGACTCCTCGACACCTACCGCACGCACGATCCCACGATGCAGAGCCACCTGCTGCTCGCCCTGATGTACATCCGCTACCTCGACTCCCCGGACCGTGGACGCAACCTCATCGAGGAGATCAAGCCCCGCATCCGAGACGACGCCCAGAAGCAGCTCGCCGACCAGCTCCTGTTCGAGGCCGGGCGGACGTCATGACCCCGCCCCCGCCGACCACCGCGATCAAGATCTGTGGTCTCTCGACGCCGACGACAGTCGTCGCGGCGGTGGAGGCCGGCGCGTCGTATGTCGGATTCGTCCTCACCGCCGGGTCGCCGCGCACGATCGCGCTCGCCGACGCCGTCGCCCTCGCCCGGGATCTCCCCTCGGACGTGCCGCCGGTCGCCGTGTTTCGCAACGACGAACGACGTCTGATCGACGCCTGGCCGTTTCCGTGGGTCCAGCTGCACGGCGAGGAGCCGCACGCGGACGCCGCGCTCGGTCGACCCGTCATCAAGGCCCTTCCGTTCGACGCCGATGCGATCGCCGCGTGGGACGACGACCTCAACGTGAGCGCCCTCCTGATCGACAGTCCCACTCCGGGCGGCGGGACGACGTTCGACCACGCCCCGCTCGCGGCCCTCCGACCCTCGATCCGCTCCACGCTCTTTCTCGCCGGCGGGCTCACGCCCGACAACGTCGCCGACGCCGTGCGGGTCGTGCGTCCCGAGGTCGTTGACGTCAGCAGCGGCGTCGAATCGTCGCGCGGCGTCAAGGATCCCGATCGCATCCGGGCCTTCTGCGACGCCGTCCGCGCCGTCCCCCCACGCGATGATCATGACGCGTGAATCCCCCTCCGCGTCGGCGGATCATCCGAGTGTGGGTGACGTGACCGGTTTCAGAGCGGCGTCTTCGTCTTCTCGACCAGCCGGACGCCCTCGATCCGCAGGTCTCGATCGACGCCCTTCGTCATGTCGTACAACGTGAGCGCCGCGACGCTGACCGCGGTCAGCGCCTCCATCTCCACTCCCGTCCGGGCGGTGATGCTCGCCGTCGCCACAATCCGTACGCGATCGGCCGCCGTCCGCTCGAACTCGACCGACACGGCGTCGAGCGGCAGCGTATGACAGAGCGGAATCAAGGCGTCACATCGTTTCGCGGCCTGAATCCCCGCGACCCGGGCCACCGCCAGCGCTTCGCCCTTCGGCAGATCGCCCGCCGTCACGAGGTCGAGCGTCGACGAGGCGGCGACGAAATATCCCTCCGCCGTCGCCCGGCGATGCATCGGCGGCTTCGACCCGACGTCCACCATCGACGCCCGCCCCTGCTCGTCCACGTGCGTCAGCCGCTCGCGCGAATTCGTCATCCCGTCGTCTCCACCGTCAGACCCGTCGTCTCGTGCACGATCACGCCGCGGGCCACGGTCAGTGCGATCGCGGGCGGCGCCTCACGCCAGTTCGCCGCGAACGGATCGACGTCGAACACGGCGAAGTCCGCCCGCGCGCCGGAACGGACGACGCCGCCGTCATCCCAGCCCAGCGATCGCGCGGCGTCCCGAGTGTACGCCGTGAGCGCCTGCTCCACCGTCAGATTCTGTTCCGGCAGACAGATCGTTCCGTCATCGATCCGTCCGGTCGTCGCGGTGCGGATCCCCGCGATCGGATCGCAGTCGACGACCGGCCAGTCCGACCCGAACGCCAGGATCGCGCCCGCCTCCCGCAGCGACCGGAACGCAAAGGAACCCGCGAGCCGGGCCGGTCCCAATCGCGCAAGGATCGTGCGGCCGTCGTCCGCCTTGTGCTGCGGCTGCATGCTCGCGATGACGCCGACGAATCGTTCGATGTCGGCGGGATCGATCTGCTGGGCATGCTCGATCCGCACCGGGACCGTGTCTTTCCACGGCTCCGCCACGTCCAGCGCGAGACGCGCCGCCGCGTCGCCGATCGCGTGCATCGACGGCGACAAGCCCGCTTCCGCCACCGTCCGGATCCACTCCTCGAGTCCGCCCGACGCGGCCAGCTCCACCCACTGCCCGCAGTTCGCCGGATCGTCCGCGTAGGGCGCCAGCATGCGGGCCGTGCGCGAACCGAGCGTCCCGTCGAGAAACGCCTTGCAACCGACGATCGACATCTGGTCATCGTTCGCAAACGACCGGGCGTACGCGAGATCGAGCGGCGCCGTCCGATCGAGCAGCGTGATCCCCACCCGCAGCGGTCGGGTCGCCCGATCCGGCTGGAGGACCGACTCGACGACCTTCGCGTACTCCATGGAACCCACGCCCGTCACGCCGCGTGCGTGCAGGTGGGGCATGGCCTCGCGGAGCGCGGCGACCTGGTCCGCGGCGTCCGGGCGGGGCAGGAGCGGATTGACCAGGGTCCACGCCGCCGCCTCGATCATCAGTCCGGTGGGTTCGCCGTCCTGTCGAACCACCACGCCGCCCGGGGGGTCGTCCAGCGTCGCGCACCGTTCCAGCACCGCGTCGTTGACGAGGGCGACGTGAATATCCATGCGATAGCAGACGGTCGGTCGATCGCCCGCCGCGCGAAGCCAGGATTTGTCCGGCCGTTGCCCCCCCCAGTTCTCGTCCGACCAGCCGTGCGCAATGAGCCAGGCGTCGTCGGGCAGTTCCCGATGCCGCTGTTCGATCGCGGCTTCGAACGCGCTGCGTGAATCGACGTCCCGCAGATCGAGATCGCGTCGACCCACCGCCGCCATCACGAGGTGGACATGGCTGTCGATCAGACCGGGCGTGACGACGCGTCCGCCGAGATCCACGCGTCGGCCGACGGGGACGGGGTCCGGATCGACCGCCGCGATCCGGCCCCGGTCGACGACCACGGTCGACGCCCAGGGGCGGGCGGGATCGGCCGTCCAGATGCGGCCGTTCGTGAAGATCAGCGGCTCGTTCACTACAGCACTCCTCGTCGAAGGACGACTATAGTGATCGCATGCGATATCCGGCGTGTGATCATCGACGTCCGACCCGCCGTCCGCTCGCATCGAGTGTGGCGGCGCTGCTGTGCGGCTCCCTGCTCCTGACCGGATGCAGTGATGATCCGCCGCCCGCCGCGCCAAGCCCGACTCCCGCCGCGGACACCGATCCCGATCCGGCCCCCGCGGCGTCCGCCCCGACCACGGCTCCCGTCGTTCCGCCGTCTCCGGACGAGGCCGACCCCGTGGACATCACGGAAAGCGGCGTGCCGCTGAAGCAGGCGATCGCCGACTGGCGCCCGTCGCCGAATCCGCGCGAACTCCGGTTCTTCGACTTCATCGCCCCCCGACCCGCCACCTGGATCGAACATCCGCCGTTCCGGCAGAACGAAATCACGCGGCTGACGGCGCCGGGCTCCAACACGTCGAACGCGGCGGAGGTCGTCGTCCTCTACTACGGACGCCACCTCCGGCCCGAGCACGTCATCGAGGACTGGGCCCGGCAGTTCCGACCCGCGGGCGACGAGACGCTCGACCGCGTGGAGCCGATCACTCGCGATCTCGAGGTCGCCGGAACGACGGTCACGCTGGCGGCGCTGGAAGGCGACCACCTCGCGCCGTTCGCCGGCTACTACCGTCCGAACCGGGCCCTCGTCGGCGCGGTTATCCGGACGGAGCGGGGGCCGATGGTGATCCGATTCCTCGGGGAGAAGCCCACCATTGACGCCCGGCGCGCCGATTTCATCGCCATGATCGAGGGTCTGCGCCGGTCCGAAGCGGCGGACGGGTCGGAATGATCGCGCGGCGGGCGACGTTGGTCCTGCGTCCGGCCGGTCGCGGTCGACGGCGGCGGCTTTGACGGAATGGCCCTTGACGCGGCGGGTCTGCGTTGGGTAGGACTGGAAAGTCCGCGGTTGGCTCATGCCCCGCGGCCCGTCGGCCGAATCACCGAAGAGAACCCTGACATCCCTGAGACGCCGCGCGGCTGCGTGGCTGACGCAAGAGGAATCTGATCATGACCCCGCCCGCCCCCACCCGGCCGCTTGGCCGCCGCCTTCTTTCGATTGGTCTCGCCCTCGCGGCGGCGGCGGCGCTGGCCCCGGCCGCATCCGCCGCGCCGGAGTTCCCGGATTCGTACTACTACTATTCGTCGGACAACCCGCGTCGCGCGGCCCATCTCCAACTCGAGGGCAAGCCGGCGCCGGAGGTGAAGCTCGGCCAGTGGTACGGCGAGAAGGTTGATCTGAAGGCGATGAAGGGCAAGGTCGTGGTGCTCGACTTCTGGGCCACGTGGTGTCCGCCCTGCCGCAAGGCCATCCCGAAGAACATCGAGATGGTGAACAAGTACAAGGACCAGGGCCTGGTCTTCGTCGGCATTCACGACTCCAACCGCGGCAAGGAAGGCATCGAGAAGATGATGGAGTCACGCGGGTTCAACTACCCGGTGGCGGTGAACGCCGGCGCGGTGCAGGACTACCGCGTGCGGTTCTGGCCGACCTACGCGGTGATCGACCGCGAGGGCGTGCTGCGGGCGGTGGGCCTGCGTCCGGAGAAGGTCGAAGCGGTCGTGCGGCAGATCCTCTCGGAAGACGGCGGACCGGCGAAGAAGAAAGCCAACGCCGCGCCGTCTGTCGACCTGTCGAAGTTCGGCGAAGGCGACGCTCGGCAGCGTGCGCGGCTGGCGAGCATCGATCACGCGAATCCGCCCGAGATCGCCGCCGCATCCGGCTGGATGAACAGCGAGTCTCTCTCCCTCGAGCGTCTGAAGGGCAAGGTCGTCGTGCTCGATTTCTGGGCGACGTGGTGCGGTCCGTGCATGCGGGCGATCCCGCACACGAACGAGATGATGGAGAAGTACGGCGACAAGGTCGTGATCATCGGCGTCTGCGCCCCGCGGGGCGGCGAGAAGATGGCGGAGACGGCGCGGGCCCGCGGCATCCGCTATCCGATCTGTCTGGACCAGGACGGCTCGCTCGCGCGGAACTACGCCGTCAACGGCTTCCCCGACTACTACATCATCGACCAGCAGGGTCGACTCGTGCTCGCTGACTGCTCGAACGGCAGCGTGGAGCGGGCGATCGAGGCCCTGCTCGCCGAGGGCTGAGCCGCCGACGCCTTCGCCGAGACCAACAGACCAGCAGACCACAAGAAACGCGCCGCGGACTGCTCCGCGGCGCGTTGTCTGTTTCGACCTTTGCGATCCGGGGTCAGATCACGCCCTGTTCGACCATCGCCCGCGCGATCTTCTCGAACGAAGCGAGGTTGGCCCCGTGCATGTAGTCGCCGGCGACGTCGTATTTCTCCGCCGCTTCCGCGCAGGTGTCGTGGATCTTCTTCATGATCTTCTTGAGTCGTTCGTCGACCTGCTCGCGGGTCCAGTATTCGCGCTGGCTGTTCTGCGCCATCTCGAGCCCGGACACCGCCACGCCCCCCGCGTTGGAAGCCTTGCCGGGACTGTACAGCGTCTTCGCGTCCTCGAACACGTCGACGCCGTCCGGCGTGGTCGGCATGTTCGCGCCTTCGGCGACGAGCTTCACGCCGGCGTCGACGAGGTGCTGCGCGTCCTTGCCGTTGATCTCGTTCTGCGTCGCGCACGGAAACGCGCACTGGGCGTCGATCTTCCACATCGGATTATGGTCGAGATCATGGTCGACCTCCGTGTAGGTGGCGCTGGAATACTCGTCGACGTACTCCTTGATCCGGCCGCGCCGCTCGTTCTTGAGCTTCTTGATCCACTCGAGCTTCCCGGAGTCGATGCCTTCCTCGTCGTGGATGTAGCCGCCGGAGTCGGACATCGTCACGACCTTCGCGCCGAGTTCGACGAGCTTCTCCGTCGCGTACTGGGCCACGTTTCCGGATCCCGAGACGAGGCAGGTCTTGCCGTCGAGCGAATCGCCCCGGGCCTCCGCCATGTTCGCGGCGAAGTAGACGACGCCGTACCCCGTCGCCTCCGGTCGGATGTGACTGCCGCCCCACCCGGGGCTCTTGCCGGTCAGCACGCCGGTGAACTGGTTCGACAGTCGGCGGTACTGACCGAACAGGTAGCCGATTTCCCGGTTGCCGACGCCGATGTCGCCGGCCGGGACGTCGGTGTCCGCCCCGATGTGACGGTACAGCCCCGTCATGAAGCTCTGACAGAACCGCATGATCTCGCTTTCCGACTTCCCCTTCGGATTGAAGTCGCTCCCGCCCTTGCCGCCGCCGATCGGGAGCGTCGTCAGCGCGTTCTTGAAGATCTGTTCGAAGCCGAGGAACTTCAGGATGCTCAGGTTGACCGTCGGGTGGAACCGCAGGCCGCCCTTGTACGGGCCGAGCGCGCCGTTGAACTGCACGCGGTAGCCGCGATTGACCTGGGCGACGCCGCTGTCGTCCGTCCACGCGACGCGGAACATCACCGCGCGCTCCGGCTCGATCAGCCGCTCGAAGATCCGCGCATCGCGGTACTCCGGGTGCTTCTCGAGCACCATCTCGATCGATGGCGCGACTTCGTCGACCGCCTGCAGAAACTCCGTCTCGTGTCCGTCCTTCGCCTGCAGCTGATCGAGCGCGCCGGCGAGACTCGGGGCCCGGGACGCCATCTGACTCGTTGTCATGGTGAGGTTCCAGTCGCCGTGGGGGCGGGAGAATCGTGAACATCAGCGAGAAGCCGCGCTCGTCCGAACGCAACCTCCCACGCCTGACTCCACCTTATCGGCGATCCCGCCCGCTCGCTTCGCCGTCGTCATCGGATTCGACGGTCGCGGGGCCCCCATCCGCCGCCCCCCGGCGTGAGCACCACGAGCCGATCCCCGGCCGCCGCATCCGCCTCCGCCAGCGCGTCGAGGTCCTCGTGCCCGCCGTCCGCCCGCTCCAGCCGCTGAGCCCCCGCGGCCCCCGACTTCCCCCCCGCCGCGCCGGGCGGACCGGCGTCCCGCCGGCCCGTCAGCAGCGACACCTGCACCGCCGTGAGGAAATGGATCGCTCGCTCCAGCCCGTCCCCGCCCGACCACCGCCCGCCCCCGCCCGAGCCCCTCCGCAACGCGAATCGCTCGATCCGCACCGGCAGCCGGCGCTCCAGGATCTCCGCGTCCGTGATCGCCGTGTTCGTCATGTGCGAATGCACGCCGGACGCGCCGTCGTAGCCCTCGCCCGCCCCGCATCCGCCGCCCAGCGTCTCGTAGCAACTGAATGAATCATTGCCGAAGAGCACGTTGTTCATCGTCCCCTGACTCGCCGCGCACACGCCCAGCGCCGACAGCAACGCCTCCACGATCCGCTGGCTCGTCTCGACGTTGCCCCCCACCACCGCCGGACAGCGGGCGGGGTCCGACTCGAACGGCGGGTCGACCAGACCGGCGGGCGTCACGATGTCCACCGCCGTCAGCACGCCTTCGTTCAGCGGCAGGCGCGGCCCCAGCAGCAGACGCATCACGTACAGCACCGCCGCCTGCGTCACCGCCCGCGGCGCATTCAACGCTCCCGCGTGCACGTCCGACGTGCCCGTGAAGTCCACGCGAATCCGCCCGCCCGTGATCGTCGTGCGCACCCGCACCAGCGTTCCGTCGTCGAAACGCGACTCGCCCGTCGAAACGCCGTCCGGACGGGACCCGATCGCCCGTTCCGTCAGACGCGCGGCGTGGTCAAACATCGACGCCATCTGCGCCCGCACACCGTCCGTCCCGATCTGGTCCGCCATCCGACGCAACGCCGCCGCGCCGCGATGATTCGCCGCCGCCGCCGCCCGCAGGTCCGCCAGATTCTCGCCGACGTTCCGCGAGGGATGCGGGCCGGACCGCAGGACGTCGGCCACCGCGTCGTAGCGCGGCGCGCCCTGTTCAATCATCCGCATCGGCGGAATCACCACGCCCTCCTCCGCCAGCGTGCGGGCGAACGGCGACATGGAGCCGGGGCGCGTCCCCCCGATCTCTGCGTGATGGGCGCGGCTGGCGACGTAGCCGAAACGGACGCCCCGCTCGTCGAACACCGGCGTGATCACCGTCACATCCGGCAGATGCGAGCCGCCGAACGCGGGATGATTCGTCACCGCGACGTCGCCCGGACGGAGGTCGATCGCCGCGCTCACCGCGCGGGCGCACGCCCCCATCGCCCCGAGATGCACGGGAATGTGCGGCGCGTTGACGAGCAGGCGACCATCGCCGTCGAGTACGGCGCAGGAGTAATCGCGACGTTCCTTCACGTTGGTCGACACGGCGGTCCGCTGCAGCTGCTCGCCCATCTCGCCTGCGATCGCGGCGAAACGATGGGCGATCAGCTCCTGCTCCACCACCGCCGGCCCGTCGGTCGATCGAGCCGCGTCGTCATCCGTCGTGAGCCGCCGAACGATGATCGCGCCGGACGCACCCACCGTCGCCCGCCAGCCCGCCTCGACGAGGAGGGTCGAGCCCGGCTCCGTGATCGACGCGGGTCCCGTAATCTCGACCCCGGGCGTGAGGCGTTCGCGGTTCCACGCCTCACCATCGCGGGGCGATGGGGATGCTCCGGGCGGATCAAACGACGGCGGATCGTCGGGCGCAGTCGACGCCACGACGCGCACCGACTCGACCTCCAGCGCCGCTTCATCATCCGGCGGGTGGCCGTAGGTCGAGAGATACTGATCGCGGAAACGATCGGCCGCGTGCCCGCCGCGCTCGACGTCGATCGTCAACGCCGTCGTCTGTCCCGCGAGACGCAGCGAGACCAGCCGTCGACGGATCGACACGTCCGCCGTTTCCCCCGCCGCCCCGCGGACCGCCGTCGCGGCCTCGGCGCTGAGTTCTGCGATCAGGTCGTCGAGATCGACCGTCGCGAGCGGCGCATCGATCGACTGCTCGGCGAATCGCTCCATCGGGGCGCACGCCACGCCGACCGCGGAGAGGATCGACGCGTGCATCGGCGCGATCACCGTGCGGACCCCGACCCGCTCCGCCACCGCGCACGCGTGCTGTCCGCTCGCGCCGCCGAAGGCGATCAGCGCGTGATCGCGCGGATCGATCCCGCGCCGCACCGAGACCTCCGCGATCGCGTCCGCCATCGTCGTGTTCGCGAGATCGAGCAGCCCGGCGAGAAGCGCGTCGCGTTCGGGACGGTCGCCGGTCTCGGTTTCAATGCGATCCCGCAACGCCTCGAACGCCCGTCCGGCGGCGTCGAGATCGAGCGGCAATGAGAACCGCGCCGGGTCCAGGCGACCGAGCAGCATGTTGACGTCGGTGATCGTCAGCGGTCCGCCCGCCCCGTAGCACGCCGGCCCCGGATCCGCGCCGGCGGAGCGCGGCCCGACCCGCAGGCGTCCGTGCACGAACTCGCAGATCGACCCGCCGCCCGCCGCGACGGTTTCGATCGCCAACGCCGGCGCGAGCACCCGCACGCCGGCGACGGCCCGTTCGAACTGGTACTCGTAGCCATCGGTCACGGAGAATCGAGCGACATCCGTGCTGGTGCCGCCCATGTCGAAGGTGATGACCGCATCGACGCCGACCCGACGCGCCGAGGCCGCCGCGCCCGCCACCCCGCCGGCCGGACCCGACAGGAGGCTGTCGATCGCGCGATAGTCCGCGGCGGGGGTCATGCCGCCCGCGCTGGTCATCACCTGCAGTCGGTCCCGCCCCTCGGGCAGGCCGGCCCCGACCGCATCGAGATACGACCCGATCACCGGCGCGAGCGACGCCTCCGCCACCGTCGTCTCGGTGCGGGGGAGCAGACGCGGACGGGCTGCCACGTCGCGGCTGCAACACACCGCATCGAACCCCGCCTCCCGCAGAACCGCCGCGACTGTCTGTTCGTGCGCTGGATTGAGATCCGCGTGCATGAGCGCCACGGCGGCGACTGTCGCGCCGCTTTCGCGGGCCCGCTTCGCCACGACGCGGACGGCGTCGGCGTCGACCGGGGCCAGTTCTTCTCCCGCCGCGTCCATCCGGGCGTCGATCTCGAACACCGCTTCCGTCAGCGGCCGCCGGTGCGCCACCCGCCAGTCGAAGAGATCGGGACGACGCTGATCGCCGATGCGGAGCAGATCCGCAAATCCACGCGTGATGAACAGCGCGGCGGGCGCGCCGGAACGCTCAAGCAACGCGTTGGTCGCCCGGGTCGTGGCGAGTCGAAAATCCAGGTCCGGCAGCGGCGCCTCGAGGGGGGTGCGGGTGACGAGACGGGCGGCGAGCAGCGGGGCCGGCTGGTTGGTGAAGATCTCCACCGTCGCCCCCGGCCTCACCTCCAGCGGTCGGTCAAGCGTCACCCGTCCGTCCGCGACGTGCGTTCGGATCACGCGTTCGGCCTGATCGTCACGGGCCGGGCGACGAATACGCCCGCCGACGAGAAAGCCGTCATCCGCGGGCCAGGGACCGTCCAGCGTGAGTGTCGCGTCGTCGCGGGACACGACCACGCCGCGCAACGCGGCGCTGCTGAGCACCTTGGCGGTGTGGAGTCGTCCGTCGGGGGCGACGGCGAGGCAGTCCGTGAACGTCCCGCCGGTATCGACAGCGCACCGCCAGCGGGTCATTCTTCGACTTCGTGGAGGAACGCCTTCGCCCAGCCGACGCCGGCGGAGACGCCGACGAGCACGCCCGCCGCGTAATCGAGCGGCGTCGCGTAGCTCAGATGCGACAGGGTGTCGCGAGCGAGCGCGACATCGACCGCGCCGTCGAGCAAGGCGGCCCCGACCACGTGGCCGATGACGCCGCCGAGCATCGCCGCCGGATAAAGCAGGACGGGCTGGATGTACTGCCCGATGAGTCGGCCGACCAGCGCCGTCGTCGCCGCCCCGAGCGCGACCGCGGCCCAGACCTGCCCCTTCATGGGCGACTGCGCGATCAGCCACACGCCGATCGGCGTGATCAGGCCGGACAGGCACATCAACAGTCCCAGCGTCGACAACGGCGCGGTGGGATGTTCGTCGGGATCGTCGGGCGTCGGGATGTCCCGGAGCGGACCCGCGCCACGGAACGTCGCCCACGCCACGACGCCGACCACGACCGTCCAGCCGATCGTGCCGATGACGAGCGGCGTCAGGGAATCGGTCCGGAAGAACGCGTAGTCCTCGATCGTGCCCGATCGCATCGTCAGCAGCGTGAGCCCCGCCCCCATCGCAAAGAGCCCCGTCACCGTGTTCACGAAGCGACCGACA
This sequence comes from Phycisphaerales bacterium, assembly GCA_965227335.1. Taxonomy (GTDB): domain Bacteria; phylum Planctomycetota; class Phycisphaerae; order Phycisphaerales; family SM1A02; genus CBDDFV01. Next base: position 1,627,874 of record CBDDFV010000001.1, on the reverse strand, counting down.
ACGATGGCGACGACCGTCCCGACCACCACCACGCCCACGAGGGCGAGCGCGGCGAGGACGGGGGACTCCGCCTGACTCACCGTCGGCGCCGCGACCCCCCGGGCCGACTGCAGGAACGGCATCGCGGCGGCCGCGGCGAGACCGACCACGATCACGCCCGCGGTCAGCGGGACGTAGCGACGGAGACCATTGACTTCGTGTGCGCTCATATGCGGCCGGACGCCCTTCGGGAGAACGGAAGCCGCCCACGGAGGGCGGGCGAGGTCGGTAGGATACCCGCTTCGCCGACGAGGAGGCGGCGCCGCCATGACGGCCATCACGCTCACTGGATCTCCCTTGACGATTGACGAGGTTGTGGCGGTCGCACGTCACCACGCCCCGGTCGCCCTTGGCGAGGACGCTCACGCCCGGATCACGAACGCCCGGGCCGCCGTCGACGCCGCCATCGACTCGCCCGACGCGATCTACGGCGTCAACACGGGATTCGGATCGCTCTCCCGCGTCCGCATCGACGCGTCCGACCTCCGCGAAGTGCAGCGAAACCTGATCCGATCGCACGCCGCGGGCGTCGGCGAGCCGCTGCCCGACGACGTCGTGCGGGCGATGATGCTCCTGCTCGCGGCGAGCCTCAGCCGGGGCTGCTCGGGCGTCCGGATCGATCTCGTGGCCCAGTTGATCGCGTGTCTCAACGCCGGGATCACGCCGGTGATCCCGGGCCGGGGGTCCGTCGGCGCCTCCGGCGACCTCGCCCCGCTCGCCCACCTCGCCCTGGTGCTGATCGGCGAGGGGGAGGCGACGGTGAACGGGACCCGAATGGACGGCGGCGCGGCCCTCGCGGCGGCGGATCTCACCCCCGTGACGCTCCAGGCCAAGGAAGGGCTGGCCCTGATCAACGGCACGCACTTCATGGCCGCGATGGGCGCGCTGGTCGCGGCGGACACGGCGGTCCTGTTCGACGCCGCCGTGCGCGCCGCCGCGCTCGCCATCGACGCCTGTCGCGCTACCGACGCGTTCCTCGACGCCCGCATCCACCAGGTGCGTCGGCAGCCCGGCCAGGCGACCGTCGCCGCGCTTCTTCGTGCGCAACTCAAGGAATCGGAGATCATCACGTCGCATCGCGACGACGATCCGCGGGTGCAGGATCCCTACTCGCTGCGGGCGACGCCGCAGGTTCTTGGCGCGGCGTCGGATTCGATCGCCCATGTGCGCTCCGTCGTTGAGCGCGAACTCGGCGCCGTCACCGACAACCCGCTGGTGTTCCCTGACGGCGGCGCGATCCTCTCCGGCGCGAACTTCCACGGCATGCCGCTCGCCATTGCGCTGGACATGGTCCCGATTGCGCTGGCGCACATCGCGGGCATCGCGGAGCGTCGCGTGTTCTGGCTGCTCGCCGCGTCCGACAGCGAGAACCCCGTCAACGTCTACCTGTCGCCGCAGCCGGGCCTGCACAGCGGGCTGATGATCGCCCAGTACACCGCCGCGGCGTGCTGCAACGAGATCCAGACACTGGCGACGCCGGCGAGCGTCGCCAACATTCCGACCTCGGCGGGGATCGAGGACTACAACTCGATGGGGGCGACCTCGGCCCACCAGGCGCGGGCGGCGCTCGAACTGGCGCTGAACGTCGCGGCGATCGAACTGATCGTGATGGCGGAGGCGCTGGAATACCACCGTCCGCTGCGGAGCGGGGCGTCGGTGGAGCGAACGCACGAACTCGTACGCAGCGTCGTCCCGCGACTGACGGAGGATCGCCCCCCCGCGCCCGACATCGCGGCGGTCGTCGCCCTGATCCGGACCGGGGCGTTCGTGGAATAGGCCGTCGAATCGGGGACCGACGCGACCTATGATGCATGGATCGACAGCCGTTTCGAACAGAGGAGCCTCGAAGATGAGCACGGCGCCGACGACGTCGTCATCCGCCCGCGTGATCCGCGCCCCGCGCGGCCCCGAGAAGACCTGCAAGACGTGGCAGGCGGAGGCCGCCATGCGGATGCTGATGAACAACCTCGACCCGGAGGTCGCCGAGCGGCCCGAGGACCTCGTGGTGTACGGCGGTCGCGGCCAGGCGGCCCGGTCGTGGGCGGCGTACGACGCGATCATCGCCACGCTGCAGCGGCTCGAACCGGACGAGACGCTGCTCGTGCAGTCCGGCAAGCCGGTCGGCGTGATCCAAACCCACGCGGACGCCCCGCGGGTCATGATCGCGAACTCCAATCTCGTCCCCCACTGGGCGACGCAGACGCACTTCGACGATCTCGCCGCGAAGGGCCTGATGATGTACGGCCAGATGACGGCCGGGTCGTGGATCTACATCGGCACCCAGGGCATTCTGCAGGGGACGTACGAGACGTTCGCCGAGTGTGCGCGGCAGCACTTCGGGGGCACGCTCAAGGGCACGCTCTCGGTCACCGGCGGCTGCGGCGGGATGGGCGGCGCGCAGCCGCTGGCGGTCACGATGAACGAGGGCGCCTGCCTCATCGCCGACGTCTGCATCGAGCGGCTCGAGAAACGCGTGCACGACCGTTACCTCGACGAGATCCACGAGGATCTCGACGCCGCGATCAGCCGCGCGATCGAGGCGAAGGACAACGCCGAGGCGGTCTCGATCGGCTGGCTCGGCAACGTCGTCGATCTGCTCGAAGCGCTGGTCAGCCGCGACATCACGCCGGACGCCCTGACCGATCAGACCTCCGCCCATGATCCGCTCGTCGGCTACTACCCCACCGGCCTGTCGCGCGAGAGCGCCGATGCGCTGAGGGAGTCGGATCCGGCGGATTATGTGAAACGCTCGGTCGACACGATGACACGCCACGTCGAGCTGATGGTCGAGTTGCAACAGCGCGGGGCGAGGACGTTCGACTACGGCAACAACATCCGTCAGCGGGCGCTCGACAACGGGTTCAAGGACGCCTTTGCGTTTCCCGGCTTCGTGCCCGCATACATCCGGCCGCAGTTCTGTCTCGGGCGCGGCCCGTTTCGCTGGGCGGCCCTCTCGGGCGACCCGGCGGACATCAGAGCCACCGACGACGCGCTGCTGGAGCTGTTCCCGCACGATGAATCGCTCCACCGGTGGATCCGGATGGCGCAGGAGCGGGTGGCGTACCAGGGCCTGCCGTGCCGGATCTGCTGGTTCGGTCTCGGCGAACGGGACAAGGCGGGCCTGCTGTTCAACGAGATGGTGCGCGACGGCCGGGTGTCGGCGCCGATCGTGATCGGACGCGACCATCTGGACTGCGGCTCCGTCGCCTCGCCGAACCGTGAGACGGAGGCGATGCTGGACGGCACCGATGCGGTGAGCGACTGGCCGCTGCTCAACTTCGCGGCGAACATCGCGAGCGGGGCGAGCTGGGTGAGCTTCCACCACGGCGGAGGCGTCGGGATCGGATTCTCGCAGCACGCGGGCCAGGTGGTGGTGGCGGATGGGACCGACGAGGCCGCCGCGCGTCTGGAGCGGGTGCTGACCAACGACCCGATGATGGGCGTGTTCCGGCACGCGGACGCGGGGTACGAGCTGGCCCAGCGGTGCGCCGACGAGCAGCAGGTCGACATGCCGATGCGGGAGTGGTGAGTCATCTCCGATCGCCGCGCTTTTCGACTTCAACCTGTGATCTGGCCGATGTGACCAGCGCCGACCCGTCTCGGGCGGCGCTGTCATTCTGATGGGTGAAGAAGCATGACCGAATCGCACGCCACGAACCACCGCGAGCGGCTGTACGAGATCATCTTCGAGGCGGACACGCCGCTGGGGAAGTTCTTTGACATCGGGCTGCTGCTCTCGATCGGGGCGAGCGTCGTCGCCGTGTGCATCGAGAGCGTGGATTCGATCGCGGATCAGTACGGGGCGTGGCTGACGGGCGTGGAGTGGTGGCTGACGATCGCCTTCACGATCGAGTACCTGCTGCGGCTGTACTGCGTCCGGCGGCCGATGAAGTACGCCCTGAGCTTCTACGGGGTCGTCGACCTGCTCGCGATCATCCCGACGTATCTCAGTCTGTTCTTCGTGGGGTCGCAGTCGCTGGCCGTGATCCGGGCGATTCGCCTGCTGCGGGTGTTCCGGGTGTTCAAGCTGGCGCACTTCATCGGGGAGGCGAATCATCTCCGCGCGGCGATGACCGCGAGTCTGCACAAGATCACGATCTTTCTCGGGGTGGTCATCACGCTCGTGCTGATTCTCGGATCGCTGATGTACCTCATCGAGGGTCGGGTGCAGCCGGGCTTCGATTCGATTCCCGATTCGATGTACTGGGCGATCGTGACGATGACGACCGTCGGTTACGGCGACGTGGCCCCGATCACCATTCCCGGCAAGTTCCTGGCGTCCGTGATCATGATCGTGGGGTACGGGATTCTCGCGGTGCCGACGGGGATCGTCACGGTCGAACTGGGCCGGGCCGCGCAGCAACGCGAGGTGACGACGCGATCGTGTCCATCCTGCGTGCGTCACGGGCACGCGTCGGACGCCAAGTTCTGCAAGTACTGCGGGGAGCCGCTGGTGTAGGGCCGCGGCGTCCTGGTTCAACAACCGCCGTCGATTCATCATCCGACAGGTTGATGGTTGCCGATTGGTCGGGCATGGGGTACCAATGGGGCCGTCGTGACGCAGCGTCGCCCGCAGCCGGCGGCTCATCCCCCGCGCTACGTCGTCAGTCAGGGTCCCCGAACCGATCGGATCCGGAATGCCCGAGCGCGAAGACGCGGCGCCCCCGCCGACGCCGCAACCGTCGTCACCGAAGTTCTACGCCAGCCTCGGGGTAGCCTTGATCGCCCTGCTCGTCGGCCTGGTCGGCCTGTACCTGTGGCAGCTGCCGACCATCGCCGCGTACCAGTCGGGACTCGTGTCCTTCGTGGTGATGTCGGTCGTCGCACTGACGTTCGCGGTGATCCTCTTCGGCACCCTGCACAGCTACGGCAAGGCGACGGGGACCACGCTGGGGGCCGAATGGACCTTCGGCGGGCCCGCCGCGCTCGCGGTGGTGGTGCTGTTGATCGGTCTCACCTCGGACCAGGGTCAGAGCAACCCCACGTTCAGTCTGAGCGTCTACTTCGATCCGCCGCTCGGGGTCTCCACCGACGAGCTGGACGGCGAGATCCAGCTGCAGCTGGATCGTCCGGTGACGTACGTGGTGTCGGACGGTTTCGTCGAGCTGACGCAGCTGGACCGAAAGTACGCGGATCAGTTCGCATCGTTCGTGCTCGCCATCGACGGCTTCCAGCCCGCCACCGCGCCCCATGCAATCGAGCTGCAGCCGAGGCGGCAGCTGCGGGTTCAGGTGGAACGCGCGGTCGCGAGGGAGGAGGCGCCGGGCCCCGTGCAGCCGGCGATCAATGAAGTGTCGGACGAGGACGCCGCCGCCCGCGCGGCCGCCCTCGCCGCGGACGCCGAGCGGGCCCGGATCGACGCACTGATCGAGTCGAAACTCGACGCCATGACGACCCGCGAGAAGATCGGACAGCTCTTCATCGCGGGCCTCCCCGGCGGCGACGACCAGGACGAAGCGGCCCGTCGCCTCATCCAGGATCTCCACATCGGCGGGATCATCCTCTACGAACACAACTTCGAACGCATGCGCGATCCGTCGCTGCCGGTCGACACGCCGGCGATGACCGACGAGATCGTGCGGGTCACGCAGTCCCTCCACCATCTCGCGGCGGGCACGATGCACGAACTGCCGCTCTTCATCGCCGTCGATCAGGAGCAGGGCTCCGGCGTGGTGCTGGAGAAGGGCGTCACGCTCTTTCCCTCCGCGATGGGCATGGCCGCCACCAACGATGTTCAACTCGTGTACGACGCGGGACGCGTGGTGGGACGTGAGCTGCGGGCCCTCGGCGTCAACTTCAACCTCGCCCCGGTGCTCGACATCAATCGTGATCAGGAAGGCGACTACATGCGCGACCGCTCCTTCGGCGCGGGCGCGAACTGGGTGGCGTCGTTCGGCGCGGCGTTCGCCGACGGACTCCAGCGCGAAGGCGTGCTCGTCTGCGGCAAACACTTTCCGGGTCACGGCCAGGTGTCGCACGATCCGCACCAGCAGCTGCCGCAGCTGCCGTGGACGGCGGATGATCTGCGCGAGTCGGTGAAGCCGTTCCGTCACCTCGTGAAGGCGGGCGGCGACGCGATCATGAGCGCGCACATCGCGTTTCCGAACCTGGGGCTCGAGCGTCCCGACGTCCCGTTCAGCTTCTCCCGCCGCGCGATCAGCGAGCACCTGCGGGCGGCGCTCGAATACGACGGCGTGGTGATGGCGGACGATGTGATCGCGATGCGGGCGGCCAAGGACGCGGCGAACGGGGACCTTCCCACCGCGGTCGTCGACGCGGTGAAGGCGGGGAACGACATCACCTTGCTGGGCGGCGTGGGTCAGCAGTACAAAGTGGGCGTCCAGACCGTCGAGTTCCCGATCAGCGACCTCGAGTCCTGCATCAGCCGGCTCGCGGTCGAGCTGGACCCGGTCGATCTCGATCGCGCCGTGACCCGGGTGCTCCGTCTGAAGGCGAAGCTCTCGCCCGACCTGCGGGCGGCGGATCTGGCGCCGAGTCGGGCGGAAGCGCAGGCGATCGTGCTGTCCGACGCGCATCAGCGGATCGCCCGCGAAGTGGCGGACCGGTCGATCTCGCTGATTCGCGACGGCGACGGGCAGTTCGAAGGCGACCGCGCGCCGTTGCAGCGTCTGGCGTCCGGCGCCCCGCTGATGCTGGCGGTGCCGATCTTCCGGACGGACGACATGACGCCGCTCTTCGATGACCGCTACGACGTCCGCAGCGTCATGCTTCGCTACGGCGCAAACGTCGAGATCGACATGGACGCCAAGCTCGCGGAGCTGCAGCAGGCGTTTGTCGACAAGCAGCCGAAGCTCGTCATCTTCGGCGTCGTCAACGAGACACATGTGGATCTGCTGCGCGGCTTCATGGCGCTCGACGCCGTCGCCGCATCGAACACGCCGATCGTCGTGGTGAGCTTCCGCGTGCCTTACCTGTTGTCGTCGACTGATCTGGCGCCGCTGACGCTGCTCTCCGCGTATTCGAACCTTGCGGTGTCGAACCAGGCGCTGGGCCGCGTGCTGGCGGGCGACGTTCCCGTGCAGCGGGGCGGGCTCCCGGTCTCGCTCGGCCTCATCAAGCCCTTCCAGGATCTCGCCGCGCCGCAACGTGCTGATCACGCGGAAAGCCGACTGGAGGACTGAGCCCGTCGGGCGCCGCCAAGGCGGACGCCCTACTTCTTCAGCACCTTCTCCAGCGTCACCTCGTCCTTGACGAGCTTGAACAGCCGGTCGATCTTCGTCATCTCGAAGAGACCGGTGAGTTCGGCGTTGAGGCCGTAGATCACGGCCTTCGCGCCCTTCTCCGACGCACGGTTGCGGGCGTCGATGCACATGCCGAGGCCCATCGAGTTCATGAAACTGACGCTGGACAGATCGAGCATCAGGCAGCGGAGGCTCGAGGAGGCTTGATCGAGGGCGTCGGCGAGGGCGTCCTGAATGACGGTCGCCTCCCGCTGGCCGATGTTCGGCACCACCACGCGGGCCCGCAGCACGCCGGAGCGCTCATCGAGCTGGACGAACATGGCGCGATCGGCGGCGGAGTCTGTCATGGATGAAGCGGCTCCCTGCATCCCGGCGCCGCCGGGGGGCCGCGCGTCATGAGATGGAATTGTACGACCGGCGCTGTGCATCCGCGACTCCTCCTGTGAGAACTCCACGTTCACTATCGGATTCATCCACCCCCCGCGTCACCCCACGGGGCGGCGCGACGGCGATTCTGACGGTACGATCCCCACCAGTCCTCCCCGCTTCGCGCAGACTCGAGCTATCGGACCGCCCATGATCGCCGCCCCCGACGAACGCATCATCGTGAACGCCCGCCTCCTGACCCTGCAGGGCCCCGAGGGGCCCCGGCGCGGCGAAGACCTGGGCCGACTCCACGTCATCGAGCGAGGCGGCGTCCGTTTCGTCCACGGACGCATCGCCGAGGTCGGACCGCATATCGATCCGCCCGCCGACGCCGATGATCCCGCCGCAGACCCCCTTGTCCTCGACGCCCGCGGACGCGTCGTCATGCCCGCCTTCGTCGACTGCCACACCCACGCCTGCTGGGCGGGAGAACGCTACGACGAGTTCGAGATGAAGCTGAAGGGCGCGGCGTACCTCGACATCCTCGACGCCGGCGGCGGCATCATGTCCACCGTCCGGTCCGTGCGGGCGGCGACGCAGGACACGCTCGAACAGAACCTTGACACGCGGCTTCGTCGCATGGCCGCCCTCGGGACCGGGACGATCGAAGTGAAGTCCGGCTACGGCCTCTCCACCGACGCCGAACTGAAGATGCTGCGTGCGATCGCGGCGGTCGCCGATCGCTCCCCGCTCACTGTGACTCCCACCTTCCTCGGCGCCCACGCGATCGACCCCGACAACCCGCGCTTCATCGAGGAAACGGTCGAAGAGACGCTGCCCGCCGTCGTCGACGCCTTCCCCGGGATCACCTGCGACGCCTACTGCGAGACCGGCGCGTGGTCGCTCGACGACACCGTCCGCCTCTTCGAGCGGGCGAAGGATCTCGGCTGCCCGCTCCGCGTCCACGCCGACCAGTTCAACGCGCTCGGAATGACGACCGTCGCGGTCGATCTCGGGGCCCGGTCCGTCGACCACCTCGAGGCGACGAACCGGGCGGAACTGAACTCCCTCGCCGCGAGCACGACGATCGGCGTGGCCCTGCCCGCGTGCGGCTTCCAGCTTGACGATCGGTACGCGCCGGCGCGGGCGTTCGTCGACGCGGGCGGCGCGCTGGCGATCGCGACGAACTACAACCCGGGCTCCGCCCCCACGCCCTCGGCCCCGTTCGTGATCGCCCTCGCCTGCCGCAAGCTCGGCCTGACGCCGGCGGAGGCGATCAGCGCGATGACGATCAACGCGGCTCACGTGCTCGGTCTCGCCGGGGAGGTCGGTTCGCTGTCGGTCGGGGCCCGGGCCGATGTGCAGATGCTCGACGCCACGGACGAGCGCGACCTGGGCTTCGAGTTCGGCGGCCCGGGACCCGCCGCGCTGTGGATCGGCGGTCAACGCTGGGGATGAGTCAGGCGGTCGCCGCAGCGGTTCCGGTCAGCGCCGGCGTGAGGTAATGACGCGTCAGCCAGGCGATGCAGTCGACGCACACCGCGTCGCCGAACCCGAAGAGCGCCTGGTTGAGCGAGCAGTCGAGCCGGTAGCCGTCGGCGCCCATGAGCGATGCGCACTCCGGTCCCGAGAGCAGCCGCGCCCGCATTTTCCCGCCCCCCGCCCGCACGAGGATCTGCCGTCCGCTGCCCCCTTTGGGCGTGCGCAGGCAGCCGGCGAGGCCGTCGGTGCGGAGTTCCGCCATCGATTTCTTCACGCCCGGCGCGATCGTCCGCACCCGTCGGAACGCCGTCGCGTAATGGAATGTCGAATCGTCCCGATGCTTGTCGATCCACGCCCGATGGCGGTCGAACATCTGATCGGCGAGGTACTCGACCCGCTCCTCGCTCCACCAGTCCGCGTGGTTCTCCGGCGGATCCTGCACGATGTCGGCGAGGGTTCGGGCCGAGGCCGTCGGCGGTTCGGGCAGGTCGGCGCGCGACCACGCCACGTCGTCCATATGGGCGGCCATGAACGCGGCGAGCTTCGCGGGACGCAGCCGCGATTCGGCGACCAGCGGCCCGCGGTGACCGACGGCGAGGTCGTCCGCCAGGCACACGATGAACAGGCGGGGCCGGCTCTGCGGCGTGAACCAGCGGGCGTCGAGCACGAGCGGATCGACGCGATAGCCGAGTTCGTTCATCGCCCGGAGCAGGTCGTGGAGATCGGCCCCGTCGTGCGAGTTGATCAGGCCGACGACGTTTTCGAGCAGGACCGCCCGCGGACGTCGATCGCCCATGTCGTCGAGGATGCGTCGGAAGCCCCAGAAGGCGGAGGACTGCCCGCTGCGCAGACCCCGGCGGGCGCCGGCGAGCGAGAGATCGGTGCATGGAAAGGAGCCGGTCGCGAGATCCACGGGGGGGACCGCATCGGCGGTGAGTTCGTGCACATCAGTCGCGTCGATGTCGTCGCCGAACTGTCCGGCGTAGATGGCGCGTTTGGCGGGATCGAGATCGTTGGCGAAGACGCACGACCAGGCGGGATCGCCGCGCTCGAGGCCCATGCGCATCAGTCCGATGCCGGCGAAGAACTCCGCAAACGTGAGCGTCGGCGATCGATCGGGCATGCCGACAGCATACCGCGTCGCGTCGGCGTCCGGGGCGGTCTACGCCACCATCGCCCCCCGGCCGAGTTCGTCGTCGCGCTTTTCGTCCGCTGCGATGGCCTGAAGCGCGCTGTACGCCGCGTACTTGTACGTCTCCGTGAGCGACGGGTAGTTGAAGCACGCGTTGACGAAGTCGTCGATGACGCCGTCGCGGGCGATCAGGAACTGGGCGAGGTGGATCATCTCGGTGGCCTGCTCGCCGATGATCTGCGCCCCGAGGAGCCGGCGGCTCGACCGTTCGAAGACGCACTTGGTCAGGCCGTGCGCATCGCCGAGCATGCGCCCGCGGGCGTTCTGCGCATAGGACGCCCGCCCGACCACGACGTCGTATCCCTGCGTCCTCGCTTCATCTTCGGTGAGGCCGACGGAGGCGATGGTCGGGATCGTGTACAACCCGAGAGGCAGGTCCCGGGCGAGGCCGGTCTTGAAGCCGAGGTTGAACATGTGGCACGCCGCGACGCGTCCCTGCTCCATGGACGTCGACGCGAGGGCGGGAAACCCGATCACATCGCCCGCCGCGTACACGCCGGGAACGGCGGTCTGGTAGTTCTCGTCGACCGGGATGTTGCCGCGCGAATCGGGTTCGATCCCGAGATTCTCGAGGCCGATGCCGCCCGAATTGCCGTTCCGTCCCGCCGCCCACATCAGGATGTCGGCGTCGAGGTGGTCGCCGGTGTCGAACCACGCCCGCACGTCGCACTGGCCGGGGTCCACGCGGTCAACCTTCGCCCCGTAGCGGATGGTGATGTTCTGGTCCTGCATCGTGCGCACGAGCAGTTCGCGGCACTCCGCATCGAGGAAGGGCAGGATCGCATCGCGAGGTTCGATCAGCGTCACCCGGACGCCGATCTCCCCGAAGATGCACGCATACTCACAGCCGATCACGCCGCCGCCGACGATGATCATCGAGTCCGGACGCTTCGGCAGCTCGAGCACGCCGTCGGCGTCGACGACCCGCGGATGATCGAACGGAATGTGATCCGGCTGATACGGCCGGGAGCCGGTGGAGATGAGGATCTTGTCGGCGGCGATGACCTCCGTCTCGCCGTCGCCGTATTCAACCTCGACGTGATTCGCATCGACCATGCGGCCGACTCCAAGGATGACGTCGATGCCGTGACGATCGAACGACGCCTCGACGCGGTCGTGCTCCTGCATCTGAATCAGATGTCGGTGCGCCTGGAGCTGAACGATCGAGAGCGACCGATCCAGCTGACGCTCGATGCCGGGGACCGGCCGACGGCGCACGATCGAGTACACCAGCGCCGTCTCGCGCAGGGCCTTGGACGGGATCGTGCCCGTGTTGATCATCGCCCCGCCGGGACGGGGATGACGCTCGATGACCGCGACCTTCTTCTTGAAGTACGCGGCCTGGGTGGCGGCCTTCTCCCCCGCGGGACCACAGCCGATGCAGATCAGGTCGTATCGCCTCATGAGAGGAAATATCGCCCTGACCGGGGTCAGTCTGAATCGGGATCGGTCGATCCGACGCGCTCCGGGTCCGATTCCCCTCGCGCGGCGGCGTCGAACCGCGGGGCCAGATCCAGCAGCAGAAAGCGACACGTGATCGTCGCGATGATCACGAGGAAGATCCCCAGCCCTTTATCGGACCCGAAGATGAGATAGCCGCCCGCCGACGTGAAACCGATCGCGCCGGCCGTCCAGCACGCGGCGTGCAGCAGACGCGGGGAGAAACCCGTCATTCGCCGCCGGTGCGCGGCGGCATGCCGGTCTGCCACATCAGGAACGACCAGAGATCCGCCGACTCCCGCACCCGGTTCTTCAGCGGCTTGCCCTGCCCGTGACCGCCGTCGCGATCCACCCACAGCAGAATCGGATCCTCGCTCATGTCGTTCGTCGCCGCCGCCTGCAGAGCCGCCGCCATTTTCCGGGCGTGGAGCGGATGCACCCGTGTGTCGTTCTCGCCGGCCGTGAAGATCGCGGCGGGATAGTCGCGCCCATTGATGATGTTGTGATACGGCGAGTACTCCCGCAGCCACTCGAAGTGCTCGGGATTGGCGGAGTCGCCGTACTCCGGCACCCAGTAGCGAGCCATGAGGAAGTCCTGGTAACGCAGCATGTCGAGCAGCGGCACCGCGGAGATGACCGCCGCGAAGAGGTCCGGACGCTGCACCATCACCGCCCCCGTGAGCAGGCCGCCGTTCGACCCGCCGAGCACCGCGAGATGATCGGGACTCGTGTACCCCTCGTCGATGAGGAACTCCGCGGCGGCGATGAAGTCGTCGAAGACATTCTGCTTGTCGCCGAGCGTGCCCGCCGCGTGCCAGGCGTCGCCGAACTCGCCGCCGCCCCGCAGGTTGGCGACCGCGTAAACGCCGCCGCCGACGAGCCACGGAATCCGCGTCGGGTTGAACGAGGGCGTGAGGCTGATGTTGAAGCCGCCGTACCCGTAGAGCACGGTGGGATTGGAGCCGTCGCGTTCAAGGCCCTTGCGATGCACGATGAACATCGGCACCTCGGTCCCGTCCTTCGATCGGTAGCGCACCTGCTTCACGACGTAGTCATCGGCGTCGAAGCCGGGCACGTCCGGACGCGCCCAGAGCTTCCGCTCGCCGGTCACGAGGTCCACCCGCCAGATGCTCGAGGGATCGTTGTAGCTCGTGTACGACAGGAAGGCATCCGTCCGATCCTCGTCCGTACTCACGCGGGCGGAGCCGATGCCGGGCAGATCGAGTTCGCCCAGCGATTCGCCGTCGAGCCGGAACCGCTCGATCCGCGTGCTCGCGTTCCGGCCGTACTGCACGACGAGCATGCCGCGGGCGAGCGACAGACCCTCGAGCACCGCATCGGGTCGCTCCGGAATGACCTCGCGCCAGGCGTCCCGCTCCGGCCGCGTCAGGTCGACCGCAAAGACACGCCCGTTCGACGCCCCGTGCGTCGTCTGCATGTAGAGCGTGTCGCCGACCACCACGCCGCTGCTCGTTGAATCGTCCCCTTCGAGGATCGTGTTCATCACGAATTCGCCGGTGCGGAACCAGCGATCGAGGTCGATCGCCCAGATGTCGTTCGAACGCGTGCTCGTGTAATAGATCAGGATCATCCAGCGGCCGTCAGCGCTGGTCCACGCCCCGGGGCCCCACGTCGTGGCGAGCGGACCTTCCGTGTACTGCGAGAACAGCGTGCGATCCTCACGCGGGTGCGTCCCGACCACGTGATGCCGGATACGGGCGGAGTAGGGGTTGTCGAGGTCTTCGAGACACTGATAGAAAAAGCTGCGGCCGTCCGGCATCCAGGAGACGCCGCGCACCTTGCCGGGGATCTCATCCGCCCGCCACTCGCCGGACTCAACGTCGAGCAGATGCAGCACGGAGTTCTCATCGCCCGCCCGGCTGAGGCCGAACGCCAGCATCGAACCGTCCTGGCTGGGCGTGTACCAGTCGAGACTGGTGAGCCCGCTCTCGTCGAGCGTATTCGGGTTCAGCAGTTCGCGCGGCTCTCCGTCGGGCGACGTGCGGACGTACAGCACGCCGTGATTCTGGTCGCCCCGCCGCTCCGTGTTGAAGTAATACCGGCCCGCCATGCGGGGCGTCCCGATCGACGGCAGCGACATGACCTCCGTCAACGTCGCCTCCAGCGCTTCGCGTCCGGGCAGCGCGTCGAGCGTCGCCCGCGTGTAGGCGTTCTGGGCGTCGGTCCATTCGCGTACGGCGTCGCTCGCCGACTCCAGCGGCTCCAGCCAGCGGTACTTGTCGACGATCTCGACGCCGTGGTACGCGTCGGTCACGGGGTCGACCCGCGTCGGCGGCGGATCCGACGCCACGGTCGTCGCGTGGAAGGAGGCGGCGAACAGCGCGGAGGTCAGCAGCATGGACATGGACGGCCCTTTCCTGTCATCGAGCGGGTGCGAACGTGAAATCATACCGCCGTCGGACGATCGGGCGGCGCCCCTGATCCCGGCAGGTCAGACCCCGGTCGGAATGACTCGAATCAAGCCCCGCCCACGATGTCCGGCAGGGCGTCGAGCCCCTCGGTGAGATTCACCGGTCCGTCCTCGGTGATCATCACGTCCGCCTCGTAGTGGACGCTCAACGACCCGTCCTTCGTGTAGATGGGCCAGTCCCGCGAGACGCCGCGCGTGGCCCCGGTCCCGACGCCGATCATCGTCTCCACCGCGACGAGCATCCCCGGCGTCCAGGGTTTGAAGGCGTCGGGCCACTCGGCGGGATAGCTGGGCGTCGAGTTCGAGACGTACGGCGGCCCGTGCAGCGTCTTGCCGTACCCGTGCCCGCCGAGACCTTCGACGAGGTGGAATCCGCATTCGCCCTCGACGAACGCCTCGACCGCTTTCGCCCAGTCGAGCAGCGGTCGTCCCGCCTGCATCGCCGCAATCCCACGCACCAGCGATTCGCGTCCGCACGCCATCAGCCGCTGCGCTTCCTCGCTCGCGTGTTCGATCGCGTAGGTCCACGCGGCGTCGCCGATCCAGCCCTTGTGCTTCACGCCGATGTCGATCGACAGCAGATCGCCCGGCGTCATCGGCGCCTCGCTCATCAGGTGCGTTCCGTGAACGATGCAGTCGTTCGGCGACAGACACGCGTAACTCGGAAACGGCGGATACCGACGCACCCGGTACTTCAGGAACGCGCTGGTGCAGTTCAGCGTCTTCAGCAGCCGACCGACCTCGGCGTCGATCTCCGCCAGCGTCTGGCCCGCCCGGACGAACTCCGCCAGCGACTCGTGGACCCGCACCACGCATTGCGCGGCGGTTCTCGCGTGTTCTTCGTCTCGGGCCGACCTGATCATGGAGGGCGATCCTAGCGGGGGCGGGGTTTCGGTCAACTTCGACGGGCCGACCGCCGCGCCCCCCGTCGAAGCCGCCACCACGTCAGGCGCGACAGCTTCGGCTCGTGAATCGCGGTCTCGAAGTTCCACCGGGCGATCGTTCGCAGCATCTCATCCCCGGTCGACAGGGCGAACCACACCAGGGGACGCGTCTCGGCGGGGACCTTCGCCACCAGCGGCTCCGAGGCGTCATACCGCGCCCACGCCCGCTCCACAGCGTCACGCAGCACCACGCGGCTCTCCTCCAGCAGCGTCCGATCGGGAGCGTGCCGCTGTCGGTACGTGATGCGGAGCCGATCGAGAAATCCATCGGGATCGACGTCGCCGCACGCTTCGGCCGGGAACGGCAGGCGGTTGCGCTCGGCGGCGATGCGTCCGAAGTGAAGACAGGCGTCGGTCCACGCGATGGCGACGCCGGCGTCCGCGGCCTCCTCGCCGATTGCGACGCCCGGCGCCGCGACGTCCAGCACCAGACGAACCGCGGCCCCCCACCGTTCCCGATCGCGGGCCAGGAGATCCGACCACGTCGGCGCTGCGGCGACATCGTCCGGGACCGCCGCGCGACCGGTGATGAGTTCTTCGACGAGCCCGAGCCGGTCGGCGTCGGGCTGCATGGCGGCGAAGGCGACGAAGACGGGATGACGAGGCGTTTCGCCGGCGACGATCGCGGCGTGTTCCGCGCTCCGCCAGTCGGCGACTGGTTCGCCCGGGGGATCGGACTCGTCGCCCGGCTGTGTTTCCCGGTCCGTCTCGCCGGCCGCCGCGCCTTCGGGCTCCCGCGTGGCGCGGGCGGGATTTTGGTGGAGGGCGATGAGCGCGAGCGCGACGGCGAGGTCGTCCTCCGTTCCCGGGGGCGCCAGGTCGAGCAGAGCGCTACCATATCGAGACGATCGCCGGATGAGACCCACGCACCACCGCCGCGCATCGCCGACCGGAATCGCATCGAATGCGTCGGGCGGTGCGGTCTGGAGCAGTTCGACGGTCGCGGCCGTCATCCGGCCTCCTCGCTGATTCGGCCGCGACTCGCGTCAGGGCGTGGGATCCGGGGGGTCGGCAGTGTATCCTTGCGGGTTCCGGACCGCCATGGGCGGCGGACCGGCGGCCTCCCGACGAAGCATGAATGACGACCGATGAAGATCCTGCTCGCCAATCCCCGCGGCTTCTGCGCCGGCGTCTACATGGCGATCGACGTTGTCGATCAGCTGCTCGACATCTGCGACGACCCGGTGTACGTCTACCACGAGATCGTCCATAACCGGCACGTGGTGGAGCGGTTCCGCGATCGCGGCGTGACGTTCATCGACGACGTCGACGAGGCGCCTCGCGGCGCGATTGTCGTCTTCTCGGCTCACGGCGTGAGTCCGCAGGTGCGGGCGCAGGCGGCGGCGCGGGACCATCGCGTCGTCGACGCCACGTGTCCGCTCGTCACCAAGGTGCACGCCGAGGCGATCCGCTACGCCCGGAAGGGCTACCAGATCGCGCTGATCGGGCATGAGAATCACCAGGAGGTCATCGGCACGTACGGCGAGGCCCCCGACGCCATCCAGATCGTCGAATCGCCCGCCGACGCGGCCGCCCTCCGCGTGACGGATCCGAAGAAACTCGTCTACCTCACGCAGACGACGCTCAGCCTCGACGACGCGGCGGTGATCATCCGCGCTCTTCGCGAACGCTTCCCCGAGATCCAGGCGCCGCCGTCCGACGACATCTGCTACGCAACCACGAACCGACAGGAAGCCGTCCGCGCTCTGGCGAAACGGGCGGATCTCGTCCTCGTCGTCGGTTCGCGCAACAGCTCGAACTCCGTCCGGCTGACGGAAATCGCCGAGTCCGCCGGCACGCCGGCGCGGCTGCTCGACGACAAGTGGGAGCTCGATCCCGCCTGGTTCGACGGCGTCGACGCGGTGCTCGTCACCGCCGGCGCGAGCGCGCCGGAAGATCTCGTCCGCGATCTCGTGCTCCACCTCTTCCGGACCTACGGCGGCGATGTCGAGCAGGTGGACGTCTCGCAGGAGGACGTGGAGTTCGGACTCCCCGGGACCCTGAAGCAGTTCATGCGGGAGCGCGGCGTCGATCCGGCGGACCGGCGGATCCTCCGTCAGGACGGGGCCCGACTGCTCGAAGCGTGGATGAACGACCACAACGCGCCGTTCGCCGCGACGCAACTCACCGTGAAGGCGAGCGACGCGTGACCGACGCCCGCGAACGCATCTTCGGTCTCACGCTCGATGAACTGTCCGACCGCGTCGTCGACGCCGGCCAGCCCGCGTTCCTCGCGCGGCAGGTCCTGCAATGGGTGTACGCGCAGCAGACGATCGAGCCCGACGCGATGACGAACATCTCCAAACGCAATCGCGAATGGCTCGCCGAGCGTTTCATCTTCGACGACAGCGACGTCCTCGCCCACCAGCTCGCGACGGACGGCACGCAGAAACTGCTGCTGGGCTGGCGCGATCCGAAAGCGACGAGCGGCGATGTCTCGCTGCTGCCCGACGCGCCGCCGGAACGACAGACCGAGACCGTCATGATCCCCACCGAGCAACGACGCACCGCGTGCGTCTCGAGCCAGGTCGGATGTCCGGTCGGGTGCGCCTTCTGTGCGTCAGGTCTCGGCGGACTCGACGGCAATCTGCAGGCGGGGCAGATCGTCGAGCAGGCCCACCGCCTCGGCCGCCTGCCCGACGTCGGTCGCATCACCAATATCGTCTTCATGGGCATGGGCGAACCGCTCGCCAACTACGGCGCCGTCACCCGGGCGATCCGGATCATGAATGCGGACTGGGGACTCGGGATCGGCGCGCGACGCATCACGGTGTCGACCGTGGGACTGCCGCAGGCGATCCGCCGCCTCGTCGACTTCGACGTTCCCGTCACGCTCGCCCTGAGCCTCCACGCCCCAAACGACGCCATTCGACGCGATCTCATCCCGTGGTCGGAGTACACGACCATCGCGGAGCTGCTCGATGCGTGCGATGAATACTTCCAGAAGACCGGACGCGAAATCACCCTCGAGTACATCCTCCTCCACGGCGTGAACGACCAGCCGGAGCACGCCCGCGAACTCGCGGCGGTCGCGAAACGGCTCCGCGCCAATATCAACCTCATCCGCTACAACGAGGTCTCGCCGCTGCCGTTCCAGCGCCCGGAAACCGACGATGTGCTCGAGTTTCAGAAGATCCTCCGCGAGCGCGGCGTGAACACGCACATCCGCGCCAGCCGCGGACGGGACATCGCCGCCGCGTGCGGACAGCTGCGGCATGAGCATGCGTCCGGCGCCCGCTAATCGCCTTCGGGCGCATTCGCCGTAGTCGCGTCCTCGGATTCGTTGGCCTCCACCGCCGTCCACGGCTCGATCAGCAGACGCAGTTCCATCGGGGTCGCCCCGCGAAATCGCGTGGCCTCGGCCTCCGCGTGCAGGCGACGCATGACGCCTTCCCAACGGTCATAATCCGCGGCGGCGCCCTCGATGGCGCGCTGCACCACGTCCCTCACGTACGTCCGCACGCCGCGCTCGTTCTTCGTCCCGCGCCAGCGATTGGGCCACACCGCGCCGGCCGCGCCGAGCCACATCAGCCAACTGCTCGAACGCAGGTCGAAACGGACGCGTCGACCGAACGCGTACGCCTCGAATCGCGTCAGGAATCGGCGCTCGATCTCATCGCCCGGACCGGGTTTGAGATGGAACCGCGCCCGCAGTCGGCGTTGCGATTCGAAGCTCATCGCCATCCGGGCGACGTACGGGAAGTCGCGGATCAGATGCGACTCCGCGAGCGGCAGGATCGCGTGACGCACGAGCGCACGGCTGCGATCGCCGCGGTCCGCGTCGTACAGATGCACCACCTGGTCCGCCAGCGACTCCGCCAGGTCGAACCCCCCCCACTGCACCGCCCGCCAGAGCATCGACACCAGCTCCCGCGCGGCGTGACGGCCCGAGTCCGTCTCGGTCAGGCCGGGCATCCGCTCCATCGTTCGCGCCAGAAAACGCCGCATCCGCGGACGACGCCATCGCACCGCCAGCGTCGCCCGACGAAGGTCACGCCTGACGCCGCCCGCATCGACCGACTTTGGCGCCAGCAGCGCCGCGGTCGTCCGGTCGGCCAGGCCGCGCCCGAAACGAAACGCCTCCAGCGCCCGCGCCGTCCCCGCCGACTCGATCCGCTCCAGCCCACGCTCCAGCGCATCGATGCCGGTCGGAATGAACCCCCGCTGGAACGCGGCGCCGAGGGCGGCGAAATCGGCCAGCCGCACTGTGGAGAACTGCGCCAGGCACGCTTCGCCGAACGGCGCCGCGAGACGCTGGTCCTCACGGGTCAGCGCCGCGACATCGACGGGCAGGCCGCCCTCCGACTCCTCGGGCGTGCGGGCGACGCGATCGGAGTCGTCGAAGATGAGCGAGGTGCGCGACCTCGACGCCACGCCGCGCACCTGACAGGCGTACTGCGCGGCCCGGGGCGACAGGGCGAGCAGGAGATCCGCTTCGCCCCACGGGCACTGGCCGACGAGCGGCGAGGGCGGCTCGTCGGGCCGGGGCCGGGTGAAGATGAGTTCCGCCCCCGCCCAGCGGCGCGGCCCGATGCGTCGCGCGTCTCGATGGAGGCGGACGTGATAGCCCATTTCCCGTCCCGCTTCCTGCAGCACCAGCGCGAGCGCTCCCGGGGCGCCGCCGCGCAGTCCGGCGAGGTGGCACCGCCATTCCGCCTGTCGACCGGCGACGGGCTGCGGGGCGGACAGGGACCCGATCACCGACTCCCACTCCCGCGTCCGGGGAGGACGCGTGCGCCGCACTTCGATCTGCTCGAGCAGCGGACGCGCCCGGAGTTGCACGCGGCCGCGCATCCGGCGCGGCAGCCGGTCGACATGCCAGGAGGATTCGAGGCGCGTCTCCTGTCCGATTGGGGCGCCGGCGGCGACATCGGCCGGCGCATCGATCGCGCACGCCGCGTCAGCGCGCCGAATCAGCCGCTCCGAAGGCTGGTAGCCGAGCCGGTCGATTTCCTCGGCCTCGCGGTCCGCCGCCGCGTCGTCGAATCGAGGCGGGTCGTCGTCCCGAACCACGATCACGGTGACCATGTCCGCCGTCGCCGCCTGACGCAGCCGCTCGCGGAGGGCGACGCGATCACTGAACTGAAGGGTGACGATATCGATCGCCTTGGTGCGGTCGGCGGGCGCCGCGGCCCGCAGGACGCGTTCGACGTCGCCGCGATCGTCGACGCCGCCGAGATCCGCCACCAGGGCGATCGTCGGCCGCCCCTGTCGCAATGCGGCGCGAACGGCGCCGGGACCCTCGCGGAGGGCGGCGAGCCGGGACCACACGATCGCATCGACGGTGCGGGCGGGAGCGGGGTCGGGCCGGACGCCGTCAAGGGCCAGGGCGGACGGCGGCAGCGACGCCTCCAGCTCCTCCGACGCCCCCTCGTGCAGCCACTGATCGAGGTCGACGAGTTGCCGACGCAGCAACTCCTGGCCGCGCATGACGCCCGCGGACTCGAATCGCGGCCCGGACGCCGCGTCGCGGGCGGGCGTCGACGCCGGCGTCGCGCACGCCCCCGGACGAATCCAGTTGAGCAGGTGCGCGATCGCCAGTCGCAGTCGCGAGGGATGCGCGGCGTCATCCGGCGCCATGACGCGCGACGGCGCCTCCCCGTCCGGCGGCAGCGTCGGACCCCAGATCAGTCCCGGTCGCTCACCCGCCCGACGGAGGTCCTCGGCGGCCGCCAGGACCATCGCGTGCACTTCACCGGGACGCGGCTCCAGCACCACGATGTGATCCGCGCGGGTGAGCAGGCGACCGAGCGCGGCGGCGTCCAGCGGCTCGAGCACCCGAAGTCGGAGGGTCGGCGCGCGACCGGACAGTCGGGCGACGTGCAGCACATGGCGAAACGCCGCATCCGCCGCGCCGACCGTAACGAACCCGACCGGCGCCCGTTCGCCGGGGTTGGGAATGGCGCGGGACTCGTTCAATTCGAGTCGTCGGACGAACCGGAGGAGACCGCCGGATTCGGAGGCTCGACGCGGGCGACGCCGGCGGGCGCGATCAAGGAGCACGCGTTCGTGAGGCGGGGGTTCGCGGTTGGGCTGCAGTTCAATCGTGTCCGAGGCGTCCCAGATCGTGCGATGGACGACAAGGGCGGAGGGACGTCCGGCGACGCGGCTGAACCGGACCGCGAGGGCGATCATGTCGCGGAGTTCGCCAAGGTCGGCGGGTTCGAGGATTGGGGCGCCGAGTCGGGCGAAGCGGTCGCGCGGGCGCTCCCCGCCGCGCAGGGGCGCGTCTTCACAGATGAGCACCGCGGCGCCCGTCTTCGCGAACGGCCGCCCCCAGCGCTCCAGGGCGTCGAGCACGCGAGTGACGCCGTTGCCGCCGATGAGGGCGACGCCGGCCCGTCCCGCCGCGGCGGTCCGCAGTGCGGCGAGGGCGGCCTGTCGTTCGTCGGGCGTCGAACGCAGTTCGAGGTCGTGCGAGCGCAGCAGGTCGGCGAGGTCGGGATCGCGTCCGACCGCGAGGAGGGGCGCGAAGATATCAAGACGGGGCCCGGCCGCCACATCGATGGGCGTGTCGGACTCGAGCAGACCCTTGAGGATCGCCTCCCACGAGTTCAACGCCGCGCGACCTTCGTGGCGTCGGAACCAGACGCTCCCGAGGCTCACCAGTCGCCCGCCAGAATGCGCTGGACGGCCGATGCGACCCCGTCCGCTTCGTGATGGTCGGTGACGACATCGGCGACGGCGCGGGCCGCCGCCGCCGCATTGCCCATCGCGACGCCCAGTCCCGCCGCTTCCAGCAGTTCGACATCGTTGATCTCGTCGCCGATCGCCGCGACCCGGGCGGCGGGGATGTCGCGTTCGCGGGCCAGACGCTCGACCATCGTCCACTTGTTCACGTGCGGAGCAAACGCTTCGAGGAGATGGATCTCGTCGCCCGTCCCGTCCTTTGTCACCGCCGACCAGTGACGGATGGCCGCGTCGGGACCGAGATCATCTCGCATGCGGTCGAGCAGGGGACGGAACCGGTCCGCCGACGCCACCGCCCCCACACGGAGCGAGTCATGCGGCCGGTCGTCGAGATGCAGGGCGGATACTTCGCGGGCGCGGATCGCCAGGGTCTCGAACCACCACGCCGAGACCGGATGCAGCGGATGCTCGCCCACGAACAGATACGGGAATCCCGCCGCCCAGGTGTCCTTGAGCACCAGCGCGCGGTGCCCGTCGTCGAGCAGGTGACGCGTGACCGCCTCGACCGCGGACGCCTCGAAGGTGTCGCGTTCAACCGTGCGGCCGTCAGCGAGATCGATGAGCGCGGCGCCGCCGGCGGTCACGATGAGTCCATCCTCGATCACCCCCCGCAATAGCGGGCGGGCCTCCTCGAAGGACCGCCCGGTGGCGATGACCACATCGAGCCCGGCGTCGCGGGCGTATCGCAGCGCATCCCGATTGACGTCGGAGACCGCACCGTCGCGCCGCAGGAGCGTTCCGTCCAGATCCACCACCAGCATGTCATAGTCCGCGGCCACGTTCGGACAGTATCGGCCGCCCCCAGCCCCGGCAAGCCCGCTTGTCGACCCGCCTCCGGCGCCGTAGTCTGCACGTATGCACGATCCCGCGGAGTACGCCCGCCGGTGAGCGCCGGCGACGCCCACCAACTCGCCGCCTCGCTCGCGCCGGTCCTCGTCGACGCCTGTGCGAATCGGCTCAGCGACATTCGATGGTTTCGGACGGACTGGCAGCGCGGCGGAGCGGCGACCGCGATCGCCTCGTACGCCGACGACGAAGCGGGACCGACCGACGTCGTGCTCAAGTTCCCCATCGTCGAGCGGGAGCTGCGGTGGATCCGGCGCCTGGACGACGCGTGCCGGGCGAACGAGGATCCGTCGCCGATCGGGCCGCGTCTGATCGCCTCGGGCGACGAGCTCGGGGGACACGACATCGCCTGGATCGTCATCGAGCATCTGCCCTGCGGCCCGCTGGGCGGGCACTGGGATGACACGATCATTCCCCGCGTCGCGGACGCCGCCGCGCGTTTTCACGCGTGCGCGGCGACGCATCCCATCGATCGGGTGCCGTTGCACGAGCCCTGGGACGACTATCTGCCGGGCGCGATGAAGAGCGTGAAGGCCAACCAGCTGGACCACCGTCAGCGGTGGACCAACGCGCTGAAGACGCTGGGCCAGCACGCGGACGCCCTGATCGAGGAGTGGCGGACCCGCCCGATGGACGACTGGGTGCACGGGGACCTGCATTTCGCCAACGCGATGACGAGGTCGCCCGATCCCGACGCGCCGGTGGTGCTGATCGACTTCGCCGAGGTGAGAGCGGGGTCTTGGATCGAAGATGCGATCTACCTCGAGCGTCAGTTGTGGGCGCGGCCGGAGCGAATGAAGCCGAAGAAGCCGCTCCGCGCTCTCGCGGACGCCCGCAAGGCTCTCGGGCTCGAGGTCGGGGAGAGCTATCCGCGACTGGCGATGATCCGGCGGGCCCTGTACGCGGCGTCGGCGCCGTACTTCATCAAGTCCGAGGGGAGTCCGCGGCATCTCGAGGCGTGTCTGAATCGGCTCGAGCAGTCGCTGGCGGGGCTGAAGTAGGCGGCGACGCCGGGCCGATGTGCGCGACTTCGGGACCGCGGCCGTGAAATCGATGCAGCAAAAAAGAAAACCCCGGCTTCCATGCAGGAAGCCGGGGTGAATTTGACCAGGTGGTCAGACGAGGGTGATCCGAGGATCAGCCTTCGCAGTTCCACTCAGCGAGCAGGTTCGCGAGGTCAGCCGAACCGTAGGGAGCGCCCCACGCGGCGAGAAGCACCGCGAGGTCGCCGGAGTCGACGTCGCAATCGCCGTCGAGGTCCCAGACGCACGGGCAGCCGGTGCCTTCCGCGGTCAGGTTGAGCGTACCGGTGCCTTCGTCGCCTTCCTGCCAGCCGCCGACGCGGATCTTGTAGCACTGACCGGCGGTGATGTCGATGACCATTTCCGACGTGAAGCCGGCGCAGCCGTCGCCATCGTCGTTGCAGGCGATGAGCAGGTCATCACCGGGCGGGCAGTCCGCGGTGTCGCAGCCGCTGTAGACCGCCATGTCGGTGTCGTAGTCAGCCGTGCCGCACGTCGAGATGGTGAGCGTGCCGGTGACGGACGCGGTGTAGTTGAACCACACGTCCTGGTAGGTCTGACCGTCGAACTGGCAGTCCGCGTGGGCGACGCCGTCAGTGTTGGCGCCGATGTTGTTGTACTCGTTGGCGCCGTCCACGGCTTCCGTGCGATCCGCACAGTTGTCGTTGTCGATCGGCTCGAGGGCGTCCTGCGAGACGATCAGCGTACCGGGGCCGTTTTCGCCGAGGTAGCCGCCGACGCGGATCAGGTAGTAGTTGCCCGCTTCGGGAACGAAGTTGAGCTCCGACGAGAAGAAGTCGGGGTCGTCGCAGTCTTCGTTACACGCGATGAAGCCGTTGGTGAGGACTTCGGTGCAATCGAACGACGCATCGGTCCCCGCGTCGTACGCGGCGATCTTCGTGTCGAACTGCGCGAGCAGGCAGGTCGTCGCGGTGATCGGATCAGCGCTGACGGCCTGGTAGAGGTAGTAGAGGTCCTTGTGAATGATGATGTCATTCATGGCCGAGTTGCACTCGGGCTGGAACGGACCGTTGGTCTCGGCGTTGGTGGTGTCGAAGGCGACTTCTTCGCCGTTCGAGACCGCCTGCGGCGTGCTCGGGCAGTCGTTGTCGGGCGCGCCGGGAGCCGGCGTGCACGTGCAGTCAAACGGCTGCGGGCACACGTCGAGCTGGATCGACGCGCAGCTGTCGTCCCACTCGGTGTCGCAGCAGAACGGGTCGACTTCGCACACGAGGGTGCAGCATTCTTCGTCTTCGCAACCGGGGGTGCCGTTGGCCGAGTCGCACGGACCGGCGCCTTCGCCGCAGGTCGCCGGGATTTCCGGGCAGATGTTGCCGTCGTCGCCGGTGTTCAGGCACTCGATGAGCACCGTGTACTCGTTGTCGCCGCTGCCGCACGGAATGCCTTCGAAGATGCCGGAGCCGTCCGGGTTGCCCGTCGCCACGAAGACGACATAGGTGCCCGGAGGCACGCACGCCTGCGCCGGAGCGATGTTGGCGCAGTCGTTCGCGGCGCCGATCTCACCGATGACGCCGACGACGGAGCAGTCGCCGCCGCCGACGTCGATGATGAAGTTGACGCCGGGGAACTGCGAACTCAGCGTCGACCGGATGGTGACCTGGCCGTCGCCGTCCGTGTCGATCGCGTCGACCGCGTACCAGTCGGTGTCGCGACCGGCGCCCTTGTCGGTGCCGGCGTACGCTTCGCCGCCGATGGTCACGCTGCAGCCGCCCGCGCCGAACGAGATCGGATCGCTGTTGCAACCGCCGTTGTCGTCGTCACCGCAGATTTCGCCTTCGGCGACGTCGAACGGACCACACGCGTTGCTGCCGCCAGCACCCGCGAGGGCCGGCGCCGTCGTCAGACCAGCCGCGATCAGCACGGCGGCCGGCGCGACAAGGTCAAACTTTCGATTCTTCATGATTACTCTGCCTCCTGGGGGTGATACGCCGCTCGTTCACGCAAGGTGAAGAGGACCGACGCTTCTTTCTTCAAGCCCGCTACACACACGACGATCCGCCGATAGCGCATCGTTCGGGCCAACACTCTCACCGCGTAGCCTAACTCCTGACGGCGCTTTACTCAATGAAAACCTGCCGCCGACCGCGAAACGCCGCCATCCAGCGTCCTCCGATAATCCGGATCGACGGTCAACGCCCTCCGTCGGACGGCGGTCCGCCCAGTTCAGACGCCAACGCGGCCGGATCGCCCCGGGCGCCTCGGTGATTCGCCTTCTCCCCGTGAATCAGCCCTCTGACTGAAGCCCCCCCCGACCAACACCCGATCAGACTCAACGCCGGATCGGCGGCGCACGCCGCTTCATGTCCGGCCGCGCCCCCGTTGTCACCAGCGCCGGCCCCGGCTATGCTGTGCGGTTCCCCTCTCCACGACCTGTGAGACCCCATCGCCATGGCTGACCAGGATCAGACTCCGAAGTCCCCGCAAGTCCCGGACAAGTACCGGGATCGACGTCTCGCGGAGCAGATGCACCAGAAGGAGCTCACCGAGAGCCGCGTCAACGAGGACTTTGTCCAGTGGCTCAAGACGAGCGGCCCGACCTGGCTCATCGCCATCCTGCTCGGCGTCGCCGGCTTCATGGGCGTCATGCGGTGGAAGGAATACGCCGTCCAGGCCCGCGAGGAGGCGTGGATCGCCCTCGCTCAGTCCACCCTGCCGAGCAGCCTCGAAGACGTCGCCGAGGAACACGAGAAATACCTCGGCGTCCGTCAACTCGCGCGGCTGCGAGCCGCCGGCCAGCACCTTCGCGCCGTGCAGACCAATCGTCCGCTGAGCGAAGTCGCCGACCCCGCCGCGACCGATCCGAACGAGGAGCGGCCGGAGCTCAGCGAGGACGAGCGGAGCGACCATCTCACGCAGGCGGACCGGCTCTTCCAGACGGTGCTTGGCGACGATGACGGTTCCGACGACCTCACGATCTACATGACGAACGCCCTCTTCGGTCGCGCCGCGGTCGCGGAAGCGCAGGGTGATCTCGAGGGCGCGAAGGGGTTCTACGAACAAGCTGCGCAACGGGCGGGCGACTACGCGCCGCAGATCGCCGCGCGTGCCGAGCGTCGGATCGAATCGCTCGAGCGTCTCGACACCGTCGCCGCGCTCCCCACCACCGCCGAGCTGCCCGCCCTGGATCGCAGCGCGATCACGACGCCCGGCCGCTCCGACTTCTCGCTGACCAGTCCGATCCGTCAGGACCCGGTGCTCCGCGACATCATCTTCCCCGAAGGCTGATGACGGCCGAGCACGCCGGGCGCGATGACGCGACGCCGGAAGACGCGGCGGTCGCCGACAACGCCGATCTCATCGCGCCGGGCGGCAAGGTCGACCGAGAAAAGCTCTACGAACTCTACGAATCCGGCGAGGCGGACGATGACACGCCCGTCTCGGTCTCATTCACGCTGTCGCGCGATCTGAACAAGCGTCTCGACCGCTACCTCGTCGACCGCATTCCGTTCCTCTCCCGCACCTCGCTCCAGCGGCTCATCAAGGAGGAAGCGGTCACCGTCAACGGGCGCCCGCCCAAGGCGTCGACGAAGCTCCGCCTCGGCGACACCGTCACCGCCGTCCTCCCCCCGCCGCCCTCGTCGGAGATCCCCGCCGAGGACATCCCGCTGTCGATCCTGTACGAGGACGAGCACCTGATCGTCATCAACAAGGATCCGGACATCATCGTCCACCCCGCACGGGGCAACAAGACCGGCACGATCATCAACGCCCTCGCCTGGCACTTCCAGCACCGCTCGTCCGGCGCGCTCTCCACCGTCGGCGAGGAGTTCGCCCGTCCCGGCGTGGTGCACCGTCTCGACCGCTTCACCACCGGCGTCATGGTCGCCGCGAAGTCCGACGTCGCCCACTGGCGGCTGGGCAAGCAGTTCGAGAAACGAACCACCGACAAACGTTACCTCGCCCTCGTCCACGGCCGCATGGAGACCGCGACCGACGCGATCGACTTCCCGCTCGGCAAGCATCCGACGAAACGCGAACTCTACGCCGTGCGCTGGGACGAAACGGGCAAGGAGTGCCTGACGATCTACCGGGTGCGCGAAGTCTACGACCAGTACTCGCTCGTCGAACTCGAACTGAAGACGGGACGCACGCACCAGATCCGCGTGCACCTTTCGCACATCGGGTATCCGATCGTGGGCGATGACTACTACGGCGGTCGTCACGTCCAGTGGCGCGACGTCGCGCCGGGGAATGTGATTCCGGGCTCGCCGCGCGATCTCGTCATCAACCGCCAGGCGCTGCACGCCACGCTGCTCACGTTCACCCATCCGATGACGGACGAACGCATGACGTTTCAGGCTCCGCTGCGTCCGGACATGCTGACGATGATCGGCCTGCTCCGCACGCACCAGAATCCGAAGCGGGTGAACACGGTCGGGGCGACGGTGGACCTCGAGCAGGTCGTTCCGACCGAATCCTGATCCTCAGAAGCCCTGCACCACGAAGGGATTCATCGCCCGCTCCCGACCGATCGTCGTGCTCGGGCCGTGACCCGGGTGCACCGCCGTCTCGTCCGGCAGACCCATCAGCACGTCCAGCACCGAGTGACGCATCGCGTCGGGATCCGACGTCGGGAAATCAATGCGGCCGATCGAACCCGCGAACAAGGTGTCCCCCACCACCGCCTGCGCGGCGTCGTCCTGCACGAAGACCACGCTCCCCGGCGAATGACCCGGCGTGTGCACCACCCGCCACGTCACGCCGTCCAGCTCCAGCGTCTGACCATCCTCGAACCAGTGCTCCGGATCCTTCGCCGTCATCGGCATCCCGATGAACTGTGACAGATTCAGCGACGGCTCGCTGAACCACGCCGACTCCGCCGGATGACCCCACGTCTCCACCCCCGGGAACGCGCGGCGGACCTCTTCCAGACCCGCAATATGGTCGTAGTGCGCATGGGTCAGCAGAATCGCGGCCGGCGTCAGGCCCTCGGCCTGAATGTGCTCGATCAGCGGCTGCGGATGCTGACCGCAATCGATGACCCAGCAGTCTGTCCCGTCGCCGCTGCGGACGACGTAGCTGTTGGACTGGAAGTCGCCGAGGGCGAAGGCGTCGATGCGGACGAGATCAGCGGCGGGCATGGCGGAACTCCGGGGACAGGACCGGGGGAGCGGGTCCGGTTGCAGACAGCGGGAGGAGACCGATAGAGTATCTCACGAACGGATTCCCCGACGGAGACCCAGCCGATGCTGATTCGACGGCCCGAGGCGACGCCCGGCCAGCCCATGGCCATGGAGGGGGTGAAGGACGTCACCATGCGAATGATGGTGGGCCGCGCTGACGGCGCGCCGAATTTCGCGATGCGTCACTTCACGGTCGAGCCGGGCGGTCACACGCCGCGGCATGAGCACGACTACGAGCACGAGGTCGTCATCCTCGGCGGCGCCGCGCGGGTGGAGTACGACGGCGAGTTCCACGAGGTGAAGGCGGGCGACGTGCTGTTCATCGAGCCGAACCGGACGCACCAGTTCGTGCAGCAGGGTGAGGCGGCGCTGCAGTTCCTGTGCCTGGTTCCGACGACCCATGACTGCGGCACGCCCACGCCGGGGAGCTGAGATGATGCGGACCGCCCTCGGAGCATTCGTCGCGTTGGTGCTGTTCGCGGCGGGCGGCTGCTCCCAGATCAGTCAGGACCTGGGCGACTTCATGGAGTCGTTCAATCCGCCGTCGCCCGGCCAGGCCGCGCGTTGGATGTTCGACCCGAACGATCCCGACCTGCGACGAAAGGGGCTGACGCTCGTCGCCGCCGCGCCGTTCGGCGGGGAAGAAGTGTATCTGCGGGCGTACCGCGACATCGTGACGAACGAGCGCGATCCGATCGTGCGGGCGATCGCCGTGCGCGCCCTCGGCCGTCACGGTCTGCCGGAGGATGCGCCGCTGGTCGCCGACCTGCTGGTCAACGACGACAACGAATCGGTGCGCTGGGAGGCGGCGAAGGCGTTGCAGCGACTGCACAACCCGGAGGTCATTCCGTCGATGCTGGATCGGCTGGTGAAGCTGGACGAGTCCGCGGATGTCCGGGCCGAGATCGCGATCGGGCTCGGGCAGTATCCGCGCGACGATGTCTTCCAGTCGCTCGCGGCGGCGCTGGATTCGCCGGAGCTGATCGTCAACGACGCGGCGAAGGAGTCGTTGCGCACCATCACCGGGCAGGGTTTCAGCGACGACAACACGAAATGGATCGCGTGGTACGAGCAGGCGGAGGCGGCCGGGGATCCGTTCGCGACACGTCGACCGTACGTCTATCCCACGTATTCGCGGGACATCGGCTGGTTCGAGAAGCTGACGTTCTGGTCGACGCCCCGATTTGAATCGCCCGGCCCGCCGGCCGGCCTGACGCCGGAAGGCGCGCGGAGCACGTACGAGGAGGCCGGGGCGGACGACGACGGCGGGCCGGCCGACGGCGCCGCGTCCGGCGCGCGGTCGACCTACGGCGCTGACGACGATGGCTGACCGCATGATGCGGGCGGTCGTGCGGACGCCGGAGGGGCTGACCGTCACGGATCATCCCGCGCCGACGCCCGCCGAGCGCGACGTCCTGATCGCGGTGCGGGCGGTGGTGATCACGGAGCAGGATCGTTCGGTGGTGCGCGGGGGGTCGTCCTTCACCGGCGTCCCGGGGCAGGCGTTTGTCGGCGTGGTCGAGCAGGCAGCGGGCGGTTTCAAGGCGGGCGAGCGGGTGACGGCGTCGCCGGACGTGGTGTGCGGCCAGTGCGACCGGTGCCTCGGCGGACTGAGCACGCACTGCCGCGAACTGAAGCTCATGGGCGCGGATCGGCGGGACGGGGCGCTGGCGACGTTCATCGCGGCGCCTCGCACCTCGATCGCCCGGATCCCGGCGTCGCTCGACGATGATCACGCGGCGTTCGCCTGGCTCGCCGCGTGCGCGTTGCAGACCGCGCATCAGTTGACGATCGAAGGCGCGCCGTACATCACGGTGCTGGGGGACGGACCGCTCGGGTTGCTGACGGCGCAGGCGCTGGCGCCCCTGAACGCATCGGTGCGGGTGATCGGTCAGCGCCCGGAGCATCTCGAACGGTGCGAACGCTGGGGCGTGAAACACCGGCCCCTCGCGGACATCGGCCGTCGGAGCGATCAGGACATCGTGGTGCTGTGCACGGACGATGCGGACGGCCTGTCCGTGGCCCTGTCGCTCGTGCGGGCGCGGGGGACGGTTCTGGTGAAGACGACGCCGGCCGGCGGCGGGCCCGGGCGCGACGACCTCGCCCGCATCGTGCACGACGAGATCCGGGTGCTGGGGTCCCGCTCCGGCTCGATGGCGGAGGCGTTGCGGGCCCTGGAGCGTCGTGAACTCGATGTGGTCGGCCTGATCGGCCGCCGGGGGCGGATGGACGACGCCCCGGCCCTTCTCCGCGATGACGGTCTTGCGGCCGTGATCGAGATCTGACGACGGCCCGGCCGTAGAATCCGCCCACGTGTCCGACAACCCCAGCTCGAAACCCTCGTCCCCCGGGCCGGCGCCCGATCGCTTCGCCCACGCGGAGTCGGTGGTCACGCCGGACGACCCGCCGCTGGCGGGCGAGACGATGGCGGAGGTGGAGAGCGAGACGGACGGGCGGATCAAGGCGGGCAAGCTGGCCGGCAAGACGATGCCCGCCGCAATCTGGATCCTCGCCTTCCCGGTCCTGATCCAGCAGACGATGCAGGCGTGCGTCGGCATGGTCGACAAGATGATCGCCGGCGCGTTGCCGGGCGAGATCGTCGTCCCGGCGATGGATGGCCTCGGCGTGGGGTCCTATGTCGGCTGGTTCATCGGGATCGCGATGACCGGGCTGGGCATCGGCGGGCAGGCGTTGATCGCGCGGGCGATCGGCGGCGGCCGGCTGGGCGAGGCGGAGTCGGCGCTCGGGCAGGCGATGGCCCTCAGCCTCGCCTGGGGGGCGGGGGTCGGCGTGCTCCTCTGGTTCCTGGCCCCGCTCATCGGCTGGGCCTGCGGACTCAGCGACGACGCGATCGTCTACCTGCTCGATTACGTGCGGACGCTCGCACTTTCAATGCCCGCGTGCGGCGTGATGATGGTCGGTTCGATGTGCCTCCACGGCGCGGGCGAAACCACGAAGCCGTCCATGATCGCCGTCGGCATCAATGTGGTGAACGTCGTGTCGTCATGGATGCTCTCCGGCGTCGACGTCACGATCTCCGGCCGCACGTTCATGAATCCCTTCGACTTCGATCTTCACGTCGTCGGCATCGCGGCGGGCTCGGCGATCAGCTACGTCGTCGGCGCGATCGCGACGGTGATCGTGCTCCGGGCCGGCGTCAAGGACCTGCGGCTCGAGACCGCGGCCCTCAAGCCAGAACGCACGATGGTCTTCCGCATCTTCCGCATCGGCGCCCCGAATTTCTGCGAGGGACTGTCGATGTGGGCCGTGAACCTCTTCGTGCTGGCGTTCATCGGCATGATCGCCGCCCGCGCGAACGGCGACGCCGGCGAAGGCCTGCAGGGCGCGCACATCATCGCCGTGCAATGGGAGGCGTTCAGCTTCATGCCGGGCTTCGCGATCGGCACCGCCGCCGGCGCGCTGGCGGGTCAGCTCCTCGGGGCGGGAAATCCCCAGCAGGCGCAGCGGGCGGTCGTGTTCTGCACGATCATCGGCGCGATCGTCATGGGACTGCTCGGCGTGGGCTTCGTGCTGTTCGGCGAGCAGTTGACGCGTCTGGTGAGTCGCGAGGCCGTGCACCTTGAACATACGCCGCGCCTGCTCGCGATCTGCGGCTACATGCAGATCTTCTTCGCGATCACGATGGTCGTCCGCCAGGGGCTGCGGGGCGTGGGCGACACGAAATGGACGTTCATCATCACGACGGTGTCGAGCTACGGCGTGCGACTGCCCGCCGCGTACATCCTCGGCGTTCATCTCGGGTACGGCCTCGAGGGCGTCTGGATGGCGTTGTGCGGCGAGTTCGCGGTCCGGGCGACGCTCTTCACCGCCCGCTTCGTCCACGGCGGGTGGAAGCACCTGAAGCTGTGATGACGCGGGCGGGTTCAGGCGAAGAGGTCGAGGAACGTGCCCGCCGGCGTCCGCACGACGGTGTGGACGACGACCTTCGGCGCGGGCGCTTCGACCGGAGCCTCGGGCCGCCGGGCGTCGGCGAGTCCGCCGGGGCCATACAGGACCGGAGCGGGCCGATCGCAAGCCGGCGGCGTCCCGGGGTCCGTCCCGTCGGCGAGAGCGAGCTGGTGTCGGGCCTGGGCGAGACGCGCGGCGAGAGATTCGGCGAGCAGGATCGCCTCCCGACGCCCGGCGAGAGCGTCGTCGCGCTGGTTCCGGAGCCGCGCCGCCGCCGCGGACGCCCGCGGCGGCGTCACCGCCCCGGCCGGGACGTGATGCCTGTCTTCGATTCTCACGCTTCACGTCACGCGAGGGCTGCGCCAGACATGTGGGATCAGCGCCGCGCCGATAATCGCGGCACGCCCGCGTCGTCATCGCAATAATCAGTCGCCGCTCTTCCCGGACCCGCCGTTCCGATGACGCGGGATGAGGCGTTCACGCAACATCCCCCGTCGCCCAGAGGAAACACCGTTCACGCATGCGTACGGACGAACTCGACTACCCGCTGCCCGAGTCCCTCATCGCCACCCGGCCCGCCGAGCCCCGCGATTCGGCCCGCCTGCTCGTTCATCATGTCGGTCGGAACGAGACGGAACATCGTCGGGTCAGCGATCTGCCGGCGTACCTGGAGCCGAACGACGTGCTCGTCTTCAACGCCTCGCGCGTCGTCCCCGCGCGGCTCATCGGCGCGCGGGTTGATTCCGGCGGCCGCGTTGAAGGCCTCTATCTCGACGCCCTCCCCGACCGAGGGTGGCGCTGCATGCTGAAGAGCAACGGCCGACTGCGGACCGGCGTCCGGATCGAGCTCGTCGGGCCGCGGGGCGGGGCGACGACGGTGATCGAACTCATCGAGCGCGATGGCGCGGGCTGGATCGTCCGAGCCGACGACCCCGGCGACGCGGCGACGATTCTCGAACGTGTCGGTCACACCCCCCTGCCGCCGTACATCCTCCGGGCGCGGGCGGAAGCGGTCGACGATGCGACCGATCGCGCGTGGTACCAGACGGTGTACGCGACCGCCGCCGCGCGATCCGTCGCAGCCCCCACCGCCGGTCTGCACTTCACGCCGACGCTCCTCGACGCGATCGACGCCGCCGGGGCGACCCGGACGGAGGTGATCCTCCACGTCGGCGCCGGCACGTTCAAGCCGGTGACCGCGGACGACCTCCGCGACCACGACATGCACTCGGAGCAGTACGAGGTTCCGGACGGAGCGCTGGACGCCCTCGAGGCCGCGGTCGCGGCGGGCGGGCGGCGGATCGCCGTCGGCACCACGACGGTGCGGGCGCTGGAGTCCGCGACGCGAGGCGGCGGCGTGCGTGCGACGGATCTGCTGATCGAGCCGGGGTACGTCTTTCGGCGAGTGGATGCGCTGATGACGAATTTTCATCTGCCGCGCTCGACGCTGCTGGCCCTGGTGGCGGCGTTGACGGGGCTGGATCGGTTGAAGGCGATCTACGCGGAGGCGGTGGATCGTGGCTATCGTTTCTATAGCTACGGCGATGCGATGCTGGTGCTTCCGTGAAAGCCCTGGGCGTGGCGGGCCAAATTTCGAGCCCCGCCGCGCCGATTCCGATAGAGATGGAGAACCATGTCTCCGATCGCGACCCCCACCCTCGAAGTTCTGCTGAGCGGCCTCCCCGTCGACGTGGAAGGTTCGTTGCAGGTGGCGGTGGCGAACGTCGTGGAGGATTCGCGTCAGGCGGGTCCGGGCTCGATCTTCGTGGCGCGGGCCGGCCAGGCCGTCGACGGCCGGACGTTCATTCAGGACGCCGTACGGAAGGGCGCGCAGGCGGTGCTGACGGATCCGACGGTGGGTCCGGTGGAAGGCGCCACGGTGATCCGGACGCGTGATGTGCGTCGGATCGCGGGAGAGTTGGCGGATCGCATTCACGGCCGGCCGAGCGCGCTGATTCCGGTGGTCGGGGTGACGGGGACGAACGGAAAGTCGACGGTCGCCCATCTCGTGCGGGCGCTGATGCGGACCGCGGGTCAGCCGTGCGGGCTGATGGGAACGATCGAAATCGACGACGGGCTGGCGTCGAGTCGGGCGACGCTGACCACGCCCGCCGCGACCGATGTCCACGGCGCTCTCGCCCGAATGGTGATGCACGGCTGCCGGGCCGCGGTCATGGAGGTCTCGAGCCACGCCCTGGATCAGGAGCGGGTGGCGGCGGTGCGGTTCGCGGGGGCGGTCTTCACGAATCTGTCGGGGGATCATCTGGACTATCACGGCGACATGGAGGCGTACGCGGCGGCGAAGCGTCGGCTCTTCGAGATGCTCGATCCGAGCGCGTGGGCGGTCATCAATCTGGACGATCCCACGGGGCGGGCGTTCGCAGAGGCGTGTCCGGCCCGGGTGCTGGGCGTTTCGATGGCGACGCCGCGCCAGGCCGGAACGGCGATCCACGGACACGTCCTGGAGGCGGGCCTCGACGGCGTGCGGGCGCACTTCGCGGGTCCGTGGGGCGAGTTCGAGACGACGATCCCGATGCTGGGGGCTCACAGCGTGATGAACGCGCTGATGGCGACCGCCGTCGCCTGGTCGCTCCAGGTGGACTGCGCCTCGCTGATCGCGGGACTTCAACGCGCGACGGCCCCGCCCGGTCGGCTCGAACGGATCCGGACCGACGCCGACGACGAGCCCGACGTCTTCGTCGATTACGCCCACACCGACGACGCCCTGCGGACCGCGATCGACGCGCTCCGGAGCGCGGCGCCGGGCCGGCGTCTGAGCGTGGTCTTCGGCTGCGGCGGCGATCGTGACCGCACCAAACGCGCTCGCATGGCGGCCGTCGCCTGCGCCGGCGCGGATCGCGTCGTGATCACCTCCGACAACCCACGCCACGAAGATCCCGCGGCGATCGTGGACGAGATCGCGGCGGGCGCGCCGTCCGACCCGTCGGTCCGCGTCGACCGGATCGTCGATCGCGAAGCCGCCATTCGCACCGCCGTCACCGAAGCGGCCCCGGAGGACATCGTGCTGATCGCGGGCAAGGGCCACGAGGGCGATCAGATCATCGGCGACGTGCGTCGTCATTTCGACGACCGCGAGCAGGCCGAGGCGGCGCTCCGCGCCCGATCCGACGCCGCGGAGACGGATGGGTTATGACGTTCTTCGCACCGGAGAATCTGCGGGCGGTCGCGAGCGGCCGATGGATCCAGCGCTCCGCCGTGGAAGCGACGCCGTCGGGCGTCGGGATCGACACCCGGGCGGACCTCGCCAACCGGATCTTCGTCGCGATCCGCGGACCGCGGCACGACGGGCACGACTTCCTGCGCGAAGCGCAGCGGCAGGGCGCGACGCTGTTCATCGTCGATCGTGACGTCGCCCCGGACGGGCTCCCCTCCGACGCCGACGTCCTTCAGGTGGCGGACGCCCGGACGGCGCTGACGCGACTCGCGGCGGCGTACCGGCGCTCGCTGACGGGCGTCCGGGTGGTGGCGGTGACGGGGTCGGCGGGAAAGACGACGACCAAGCGTCTCATTCACGCC
Source organism: Phycisphaerales bacterium (assembly GCA_965227335.1). Lineage (GTDB taxonomy): Bacteria > Planctomycetota > Phycisphaerae > Phycisphaerales > SM1A02 > CBDDFV01. The sequence goes on along the minus strand of CBDDFV010000001.1, from coordinate 1,591,630 downwards.
GCGCTGTCGACGTCGATGCGAGGCCGTTGCGCGGAGAAGAGTTTCAACAACGAGATCGGCGTCCCGCTCACGCTGCTGTCGGCGACGCCGCAGGACAAGTACCTGGTGGTCGAGGTCGGGGCGAACGCCCCCGGCGAGATCGCCGCGCTCGCGCGGATCGTCGAGCCGGACGTGGCGCTGATCACGATGATCGGGCGGGCGCACCTGGAGGGGTTCGGCAGTCTTGACGTGATCGCGGCGGAGAAGTCGTCGCTGCTGCGGTGGCTCCGGCCCGGGGGCCTCGCGATCGTGAACGCCGCGTCGACGGTCCTCGAGCCGCATCTGCGCGGCGTCGAGAATCTGGTCACCTTCGGCGAGGGTGAGGACGCCGATCTCCGCCTCACGGACTGGACACGAACCGACGAGGGACGGTATCGGCTCGAAGTCAACGGCCGGGCCTTCTTCGAACTCCCGCTGCCGGGTCGTCACAACGCGTTGAACGCGGTGGCGGCGATCGCGGCGGCGCGCCGGGTCGGGGCGGACGACGACGCGATCCGCGCGGGTCTCGCCGCGGTCGAGCCGGAGCCGATGCGGATGGAGGCGTCGGAGATCGGCGGCGTGCGGATGTTCAATGACGCGTACAACGCGAACCCGGATTCGATGGGGGCGGCGCTGGAGACGTTCGTCGACGCCGCGCCGGACGCGAAACGCCGCATCGTGGTCCTCGGCGAGATGCTGGAGCTGGGGTCGGAAGCGGAGGATCTGCACCGCGAGCTCGGGCGGGCGGTGATCGACACGGATACGCGGGCGGGTCTGGATCTGGCGGTGTTTGTCGGGCCGTGGATGTCGAGCGCGGCGGCGGACGAGCTTCGTCGCGTCTGGCCCGACCGACGCGTGATTGCGATGTCGGAACTTGATTCCGGCGGGGCGGACGCGATTGCGTCGATGTTCCAACCGGGCGATGCGGTGTTGCTGAAGGGTTCGCGCGGCGTGGAGCTGGAGCGGATCGCGGCGGCGCTGGCCCGGCGCGACACGACGACCGCGGCGGCTTCGGAGTAAGTCCGTCCGGGCGACAGGAGACCGATGCTCTACAACCTGCTCCAGCTTGTGGACGACGCGCTTGACCGCGGCGGTCTCATTCGTCTCGTGCAGGTGTTCTACCAGCTGGAGTTCCGCGCCTTTCTGGCGGTCGTGGTGAGCTTCCTGATGGTGCTGCTGGCGGGGAAGCGGACGATCCGCTGGCTGCTGAAGCAGAAGATCGGCGACGCCCCCGAGTTCTACAACGCGGATCTCAACGAGCTGATGCAGAGCAAGGCGGCGACGCCGACGATGGGCGGCGTGCTGATCTGTTCATCGATCTTCCTGACCACGGTGCTGCTGGCGGATCTGAACAGTCGGTACGTGCACCTGGCGCTGGTCCTGCTCGTGTGGCTGGCGATCGTGGGCGGGGCGGACGACTGGCTGAAGCTGACCTCCGCGCGTCGGAACCCGGGGTCTCGCGAGGGGCTGTTCGCCTGGGAGAAGCTGCTCTTTCAGGTCGGAATCGGCGGCGTGATCGCGTTCTTTCTCTACGACTACGCGAGCGCCCGCGAGATGACCTCGGGGCTGGTGCTGAATCTGCCCTTCCAGCGAACGTACGCGCCGGGCACGCTGGAGCTCGAGCCGGGCGTGATCGTGCTCGGGATCGGCGCCTTCACGACGATCGGCGCGCTCGTCATGGCGGGGACGTCGAACGCCGTGAACCTGACGGACGGCATGGACGGACTGGCGGCGGGCACGATGCTGGTCGCCTCGTTCTGCATGATGGTGCTCTGTTTCATCGCGGGTCGACCGACGACCGCCCAGTTCCTGCTTCAGCCGTTTGTCGAAGGTTCGCAGGAGCTGATGATCGTGACGGGAGCGATGGCGGGCGCGTGCCTGGGCTTCCTGTGGTTCAACTGCGCCCCCGCCCAGGTCTTCATGGGGGACACCGGATCGCTGCCGCTGGGCGGACTGCTCGCGTACACCGCGGTCGCGATCCGACAGGAGGCGCTGCTCTTCATCATCGGCGGCGTGTACTTCATGGAGATCGGGAGCGTGGTCCTGCAGGTCGGCTACTTCAAGTGGACGAAGGGCAAACGCATCTTCCGCTGCTCGCCGATCCATCACCACTTCCACCTCGGCGGGTGGAGCGAGCAGCAGGTGGTCGGACGGTTCTGGGTGCTGAGCGTCGTCTTCGCCATGCTCGCGCTGGTGTCGATCAAGTTGCGCTGATCACGCCCGTGGATCGATCATCGACGATACGACGCGGGCCCGGAATTTCATCCTTGCGGGTCAGCGCGCCCGGTGCTAGATTTCGACCGGGAAAGTTCGGCCTTCCGTGGCAGGAAGGATTGGTGTGAGAAAACCTGGAGGGGGAAAGGGAAGCAGGGCAATGCAGAATGTGTGGAGCGTCATGCGACGCGTTGTGGCGTGCGCGCCGGCGGCGATGGTGATCAGCAGCGCGGCCGGGCAGGGTCTTCCAATGGCGGAGATCCAGGTCTCGGTGAACAACAGTCCGCCGATCGTGGTCCTCGCCGAGCCGGCGGACTTCACGTTCGACGGCGATTTTCTGTACGCGGGCAAGGTGTCCGATCCGGGCGGCGACTGGGAGGTCGGCTGGAGCGCCTCGTCGACGATCGGCGATCAGGATCAGGACGTGCTGGGGACCACGATCGATATCTCGAACTTCAGCAACAAGATCCTGAACTTCGACATCGTGTGCCGCACGCCGGTGTGCGGGCTGGGGACGGAATCGTCGCAGATCGGCGGGTCGTGCACGATGGCCCTGATGACCGATCTGAACGGCGGCTTCGTGAGCAGCATCGGCATGACGCCGGTCTGGCGGCTTCGGATGGACGACAAGCCGGCCTGGACGCTTTACGCGGCGCCGTTCGAGATGACCGGCAGCGGGGCGGGGACGATCGCGACGACGCAGTTGTTCGGGGCGCCGTTCCCGAGCGGGTCGGGACCGGGCATGGAGACGAGCGCCGGCGTGCATCTGGTCTGCCGGGTCAGCGACGGCGAGCTCGTGGTGGTGCAGTCGAACACGATCGTGGCGCCGGACTGGGCGAACCCGATCGTGAATCCTGACGTCGAGAAGTGCGAACCGGACCTCAACCACGACAATGTCGTCAACTTCTTCGACCTGAACGGCGTGCTGTCCGCGTGGGGCGTGGAGGGCGAGTGCATGCCGGGCGACCTGAATGGCGACGGCGTGGTGAACAACCACGACATCGCGGCGGTGCTGGGGCAATGGGGCCCGTGCCCGTAGACCGCTGAACGGAGCGCGGCCGCTCTCGTCGGAGAGCGGCCGCGCATTCCATCAGGCGTTCGGGTCCTCCGGTGTCGGCGGCCCTCAGGCCGAAACAGGAGGCGCTGGGTGTCGCAGCGTGGTCAGCGTCGGCTCGGGCCGCCGTTCCACTGCGCTGCAGCCGCACAGGGACCCCATTGCGCCAGAACTTCGCCGATGTCCATGTTGTTGACGGATTCGTCACCGTTGACGTCTTCCGCGAGGCAGGCGCCCTCGCCGCCCCAGTTGGTGATGACCTCGGCGAGGTCGAGATAATCCACGTAGCCGTCCGCATTGATGTCGGCGGAGCAGCTCGAATCGGCCTGCGGGGCGGGCGCCGCGTCGGGATCCACGCCCACGACGAACGTGGTGTTGATGACCGCGTGGTCGCCGCTCGTCAGAGAAAAATCGTACGTCACCTCGATCCCGTCCGACATCCCCGCGGCGGGCATGCCGGGGAAGGGATTGCCGAAGATGTTGTACGTCTGCATCGAACCCGCGCCGGACGTCGCCAGGCTGTAGGGCGACCAGAAGAGGCTCTGCACGACCTGGCCGTCGAGCGCGGCCGACCAGACGGCCGGGCCGCTCGTCGAACTCACGGCGCCGCCGTCGGCGTCCGTCTGCAGCGCGATCGACACCAGCCCGCCGATGAGCGACGTGTTGCTGGCGAGCGGACACATCGGGATGTTGACCGATGCGTAGAACGGCATGGTCTCGCCCGACATGTTGTCGACCGTCAGCGCGCCCGCGATGACGTCGTCGCCGTTGTCGTTCAGCGACGCGTTCAGGTCGTACGCGATCTGCCAGTCGCCGTCCGGCGACTCGATCAGACCGACGAACGCCACGCCGGCGTCCGGGCTGTTCGAAATGAGACCTTCGATCTCATAGATCATCGGCACGCCGCCGTCGACCTGCACGAGCAGTTCGGCGGTGTGCCCCGAGTCCGCGCTGGCGCCGCACGTGACGGCCAGTGCAGCGCCCGTACTGAGCGCGGACGTTCGAATGAAACGGTGATTACGCATCGTGGGGTTCCTCCTGTCCCTTGTCGCGTCGACGTGATGTTCGACTCCCGTGTCGACGCACCCCACACCGTGCGATCCGACGCCGCCGGGGGCAAATGACAGCGACGGTTTCGAACGTCCCGTTCGGGCTCTGACACGAAACCATGCGGTTCGTCCGGCGGGGCCCGGTAAACGACGACCCGCCGCCCGACGGCCGATCGACACTCCCGGACCCGCCCGACGCCGCGCGACGCCTGTTTCCACACGTGTATACTGCGCGTCAGCCATGATCACTCCCGACTGGATATCCGGACGCGATTCCGCCGCCCTCATCGGCATGGTTCACACCGGACCAGGCCCCGGCGCTCCACGCGCGACGTCCGATCACACGATCGAGACGCTCGTCCGCCGCGCCGTCTCCGATGCGCGCACGCTCGCCGACGCGGGATTTGACGCGCTGATCGTCGAGAACATGCATGACGTCCCCTACCTCCGACGCACCGTCGGTCCGGAAACCGTCGCCGCCATGAGCGTGATCGTTCACGCGGTCGCCCGGGCCGTCGACGCGCCGATCGGCGTGCAGGTCCTGGCCGGGGCCAACCGCGAGGCCATGGCCGTCGCCCGCGCGACGCGGGCGTCCTTTATACGGGCCGAGGGATTTCACTTCGCCAGCGTGGCGGACGAAGGCCTGTTCGATGAAGCGGACGCGGGGCCGCTGCTGCGGTACCGCCGCGCGGTCGGAGCGGATCACGTCGCGGTGTTCGCGGACCTCAAGAAGAAGCACGCGAGCCACGCGATCACGGCCGATATCCCGCTCGAGGCGGACGCCCGCGCCGCCGCGTTCTGCGGGGCGGACGGCGTGATCGTCACCGGACCCGAGACCGGCGCCCCGACCAACGCCGACGATGTCCGCGCGGTCCGGGAGGCGATCGATCTGCCGGTCCTCGTCGGCTCCGGCGTCCGCACCGCCAACGTCCGCGAACTCGCCGCCGTCGCCCATGGCCTCATCGTCGGCACGTCAATCAAACAGCACGGCGACTGGACGCAGGCGGTCGACGCCGAACGCGCGGCGGCGCTGGTCCGGGCGGCCCGCGGATGACCGTCGCCCCCGACCGACACGCCGTCGACATCATCAGCGACGTCCACGGCTGCTTCGACGAACTCATCGCCCTGCTCCAGCGACTCGACTACCGGATCGAACCAGACGGGGGAGCGACGGAGGGCGACTGGACGGTCGTCCCGCCCGCCGGGCGCAGCGCGGTCTTCGTCGGCGACTTCGTCGACCGGGGCCCCAAGTCGCCCGCGGTGCTGCGGCTCGCCATGCGCATGGTGCGGGAGGGCGCGGCCCTCGCCGTGCCGGGCAATCACGACGACACCTTTCTCCGCTGGCTGGCGGGCGAACCCGTCCCGCTCGCCCACGGGCTCGCGGAGACGGTCGAACAGCACCGAAACGAATCCGCCGCGTTCAAGGCCTCGGTCCGGACATTCCTCACCGGACTCCCCGGCCACGTCATCCTCGACGACGGCGCGCTGGTCGTCGTGCACGCGGGTCTCCCGGAGACGTTTCACGGGGATGCGTCCGCCGACGCGCGGCGTCTGGCGATGTACGGCCGGCTCACCGGCGAGCGCGACCGCTACGGGGCGATCCGCGTCGACTGGGCGACCGATTACGAGGGGGATGCGCTCGTCGTGTACGGCCACGTGTGCGTGCCCGAGCCGCGCTGGGTGAACAACACCGTCGACATCGACACCGGCTGCGTCTTCGGTCATCGACTGACCGCATTGCGTTATCCCGAGCGCGAGATCGTCCAGGTCGATGCGTACGCCCGGTACGCCCATCCGATGCGTCCGTTCCTGCCGGGGCAGATGTCGCTGGTGGATGTCCGGGGCGGGCGGGCCTAGTCGACTTCGGACTTGAGCTGCTTCAGCCCGGCGATGAGCTGGTCGAGATGTTGCTTCTCATGACCCGCGCTGATCTGGACGCGGAGCCGGGCCGTCCCCTCGGGGACGACGGGGTAGCCGAAGCCGATCACGAAGACGCCGAGTTCGAGGAGTCGGTTGCTCATCGCAATCGCCTTCGCGGTGTCGCCGACGATGATCGGGCAGATGGCGGTGGGCGACTCCAGCACGTCGAAGCCGGCGTCGCGGATGCCCTCGCGAGCGTAGGCGACGTTGTCGCGCAGCTTCTGCACGCGTTGCGGTTCGTTCATGAGGATCTCGATCGCGCGCCGGGCGGAGCAGGCGACCGTGGCCGGGAGGGCGTTGGAGAAGAGCGTCGGACGGGCCCGCTGGACGATGAGGTCGACGCCGCGCTGCGAACCGGCGATGTAGCCGCCCGCCCCGCCGCCCAGCGCCTTGCCGAGGGTGCCGGTGAAGTAGTCGATCTGGTCGCCGCGGAGACCGAAGTGCTCGTGCACGCCGCGCCCGGTTTCGCCCATGACGCCGGTCCCGTGGGAATCGTCGACAGCGAGCAGGGCCCCGAATTCGTCGCACAACGCGCGGATCTCATCGAGCTTCGCGATGTCGCCTTCCATCGAGAACACGCCGTCGGTGATGACCCACATGGCGCCGGTGACGTCCGGGTTGTCGTGCGCGGCCTGCAGTTTCGCCCGCAGGTCGTCCATGTCGCTGTGCTTGTAGACCGTCTTGTGGACGCCCTTCTTGATGACGGTCGCGAGCCGCATCGCATCGATGATGCAGGCGTGATTGAGCTCATCGGAGATGATGATGTCGCCCGCCTCGCAGAAGGTCGGGAAGAGGGCCTCCGTCGCGGTCCAGCACGAGACGAAGGTGTACGCCGCATCCACGCCGAGGAACGTCGCGATCGTCTGTTCGAGATCGCGGTGGCAGTCGAACGTCCCGCAGATGAACCGCACCGACGCAGTGCCGCCGCCGTACTGCTTGACGCCGTCGATCGCCGCCTCGAGCACCTCGGGGTGGTTGGCGAGTCCGAGATAGTTGTTCGAGCAGAAACACGCGACCTCGCCGTACTTCTCCAGATTGATCGTCGCGTCCATCGGACCGTGGATCATCTGGAGATGCTTCAGCTGCCCCGTCTCCTCGAGCATCCGGAGCGTCTCGTCGGTGCGGCGGTTGAAGGTGTCGGCGCTGGACGACTGGGTGGCGGTCATGGGGATTCCTCGATGCGGAGCGGGATCTACGAACGGACGCCTGATTCTAGACTGGTTTTCGCCGCTCCGGAGCGGGCGGCCAGCCCCACCCTCGCCTCCTGCACGTCGCGGCCAATTCATCGGCTGCTACGTATGGGCGGGGTTGCTCGAGCCGCTCTCCCGCGGCGTCCCCAACTCGACGAAGCGCCGCCGCCGGATGGACGGGTTCCCGAGCTGGCCGCACGCGGCCATCAGGCCCCGCCCCTTCGTCTGCCGACGTCGGACCGGCAGCCCGGTCGCGGCGACGGCGTCGACGAACCGCTGCACGTCCCCTTCCGCCGGCGCGGGCCAGGGCGAATCGCGGCGGGGGTTGTAGGGAATGACGTTGACGGTGCAGTCCAGCGGCGACAGATACGCCGCGAGCTCCGCGGGATGATCCGGACCGTCATTCACGCCGGGGATGAGCACGTACTCAATGAGCAGACGCGATCGCGCGGCGGCGCTCCACGCGAGCATCGCCTCCATCAGCGTCGCCATCGGCTCGCCGCGATTGATCGGCATGATGGACGAACGGATCTCATCATTCGGCGCGTTGATCGACACGGCGAGTTGGAGTCGGCTCCGACCCGGGGTCGACGCAAAGGCGGCGAGCTGGCGAATGCCCTTCACCCGTCCGACCGTCGACACCGAAATGCGGGAGACGGGAATCGCGGGTCCGTGGTGATCGATGAGCACGCGGATCGCCTGGAGCACCGCGTCGGGGTTGTCCATCGGTTCGCCCATGCCCATGAAGACGATGTTGTCGATCGGGGTGTCGAGGACGAAGCGGGCGGTCCACCACTGGGCGACGATCTCCGCGGCCGAGAGATTCGCCATCAGTCCCATCTGGGCGGTCTCGCAGAAATCGCAGCCCATCGCGCACCCGACCTGCGACGACAGGCACAGCGTCCGCCGCACGCGGCCGGATGAACCGACGTTCGGAATGATCACCGACTCCGTCTCGAGGCCGTCGGGACGCCGCAGGATGAACTTGACGACCTCACCTTCCTGCGATGTGCGCACCACCGGCGGCAGGGCCCCGGCGTCGGCGCGTCCATCGCGCATGACCGCCCGCCAGGCGTCGAGCGACTCGTGCCCGTCGGCGGTGCGTCCGAGGATGGTCATCGGATCGCCCGTCACGGGGACGTCGCGCCCTTGCGAATGAGCCACAGGTTGCGGCTGTAGACCGCCCAGCCGATCGACTGGCCGAGCATGCCGATGAGTTCGGCCCGCAACGTGAAGTAGACGAGCAGCATCGTCGCGCCGGCGAGACTCATCCACCAGAAGGCGATCGGCATATGGGACTCCCCCCGCCGCTCCGTCGCCCCCCACTGCACGATCCAGCGCCCGAAGAACATCGTCTGGGCGATCAGGCCGAAGAAGAACAGCGCCGCTTCCCATGGTTCGTCGACGCTCGCCCAGAGACGGTCGAGCAGGCCGGCGGGTTCCGCGGGCGCGGCGGCGAGCAGCGCGAACAGGTCGGTCATGTCAGTTCTCTCGCGGCGGGTCGGCGTTCAGCGGCGGTTTCGACCACCGGGGCGACGTGCTTCTCATCGCACGTCACCGGTCGTCGACGCGCGCCCATCCAGCGGATGGCGAAACAGTCGATCAGCCCCGGAATCGCCCGGTTCCAGACGCCGTACTTCGCGCGGCCGGCGACGCGGGGGCGGTGATTCACGGGCGTCTCCACCACGCGGCCGCCCATCTGGCGGACGGTGATCGGAATGAAGCGATGCGCGCCGCGGAACTCCAGCGGCAGACGTTCCGCATACGAGCGTCGCAGCACCCGGAGCGAACAGCCGGTGTCGCGGATGGAATCGGCGAGAATGATCGCGCGGGCGGTGCGCCCCACGGCGGAGCTGAGACGACGGAGCGGCGTGTCCCGACGCGCGTGCGAACGATCGCCCTGGATCATGTCCGCTTCCGTCGAACGGAGCAGATCGAGCATCGCGGGCAGATCCGCCGGGTCGTTCTGCAGATCGGCGTCGAGCATCGCGATCAGATCGCCGTGGGCGGCGCGAATCGCGGCGGCGAACGCGGCGGACTGCCCGTGGCCGCGCCCCGGCGGCGTATCGCACATCGTCAGCACCCGCAGACGAGGCGTCCGGGCCGCGAGCGTCTCCAGCGTCTCGAGCGTGCCGTCCGTCGACCCGTCGTCCACCACGATGACCTCGAAGCCGTCGACGTGGGGCGCCAGCGCGTCGACAATCTCGGCGACCAGCGGGCCGACGTTCTCTTCCTCGTTGTGAGCGGGCGCGATCACGCTCAGCTCGATGGCGGGCGGGGATGACATGCTGATCTCGACAGGCGGGGCGCGGGTCGGCGGACGCAGACCCGGGAAACCCGCATTCTAGTCGGTCCGCGGCGGGATGGGATCGGGTTCATCGAGAGCCGCCCGCCCCACCGGCAACTCGAACCGCTGACGCGTCAGACTGTACCCGCGGCCCCCCATGCGCCCGATCGTCCGGATCACGGCAGGATCGACGTGGCGGCGTTCGTTGAGCGCGGCGGAGACCACCGTCAGACCAACCACATCCCCGATCACGATATTGGCCCCGCCCGGTTCACCCGGGGCGAGGCGGATGATCTGACGCGTCCGGCACTCCATCGACCACGGCGCCGTCGCGAGTCGGGGCGGCAACACCCGCCGGCTGGGTTCGACCGCGAGACCGGTGAGATCGACCTCGCTCTCCTCGTGCGGCAGCGGTTCGGCTGCGGCGGCGACCTCGCGGGCGTACGACTCGGACGCCGCGTTGACGACGAACGATCCCACCCCGCCCTCGGCGGCGGGTCGGGCGTTGCGGAGGGAGTCCTTCTCCGAGCCGTCATTGTTGTTCGCCGGGCAGAAGAGCAGCGTGAGCGGGTTCGCGCCGACGCCGGCGAAGAACGAGAATGGCGCGAGGTTCACGACGCCGTCGACGTTCACCGTCGTGACAAACGCAATCGGACGGGGCGTGACGCAGCCGATGAGCAGTTTGTACCGCTCGGCCGCGGAGAGATCGGCGGGATCGAGGTGGGTGACGGACATGCGGGCAGCATACCCGCGCGGGAGGGTCGGTCGGTATGATCGCCCGCATGTCGAAAGCCCCGCCGCGCGGCGTCCGATCGATCTTCAGCGCCGTCGGCCCCGGTCTCCTCGTCGCCGCGACGGGCGTCGGGGCGGGCGACCTCGCCACGGCGGGATTCGCCGGCTCGAAGCTCGGCGTGACCATCCTCTGGGCGGTCGTCCTCGGCGCGGCGTTCAAGTTCGTCCTCAACGAGGGGCTCACCCGCTGGCAGCTCACGACGGGGGAGACGATTCTCGAAGGCGCGATCCGGCGCCTCGGACCGCTCGTCGCCGGCGCGTTCATCATCTACTTCCTCCCGTGGACGTTCTTCACGGCGCGATCCCTCGTGACCGCGGCCGGCGCGGCGACGCAGGCGATCGTGCCGCTCGACGACGCGGAGACTGGGGCGGTGATCTATGGCGCCGCGCTGAGCGTGATCGGCGCGATCACGGTGTGGACGGGCGGTTACAAGGTCTTCGCCCGAATCATGACCGTGGCGATCGGGGTGATGTTCATCGCGGTGGTCGGGACCGCGATCTGGATGGGTCAGGACTGGGGCGCGACGGCGGCCGGGCTGGTGGCGCCCCGCATCCCGCAGCTGCACGACGGCGGGCTCGACTGGACGGTCAGCCTGATGGGCGGCATCGGCGGGACGGTGACGATCCTGTGTTACGGGTACTGGATTCGCGAACAGGGGCGCGAGGGCCGCGATGCATTACGGATGTGCCGCATTGATCTCGGCGTCGGGTATACGTTCACGGCGTTGTTCGGCATCGCGATGGTGATCATCGCGTCGGGCGTGACGATCACGGGATCCGGCGTGACGTTGATCGAGGATCTCGGCGCGCGGCTGGGCGAGACCAGCGGGCCGGCCGTGCGGTGGATCTTCCTGATCGGCGCCTGGGCGGCGATCTGGAGTTCGCTGCTCGGCGTCTGGCAGGCGGTCCCGTATCTGTTCGCCGACTACCTGCGCATCGTGTTCCGCCGGGCGGAGGTCTCGACCCGTTCCTGGTCGTACCGCGGGTATCTGCTCGCGATCACCGCGGGTTCGATCGCCGCGTTCCTGCTGCCGGGGGAGAGCTTTCGCAGCGTGCAGAAGGTCTACGCGATGGTCGGGGCGGGCTTCATCCCGATGCTGGCGGTCGTGCAGCTCGCGCTGAATACGCGGCGGGCGTGGATGGCCGATCGGCGCAACCACGTCATGACGAACGTCGTGCTCGTCGTGATCCTCCTTTTCTTCATCGGGGCGGGCGGGCTGCGATTCTGGCCGGGCGGCGGCTGAGCCGTCTGTTCGGTCGTTGTCCAGAATCACACGCAATCAGCGGTCGGTGCGTGCATCCGCGGGCGGGATTCGCAATACTGAAAACATCCCAGACCAGCGCTGGATCCCCCCACCCCCCACCGGAGCACACAATTCAGATGAGTGATCTTCGTTCTGGACGACGGACGGCCACGCTGTCCGTGACGCTGATGATTCCGCTCGCCCTCGCCGCCGCGACGCACGCGGGCGGCTCGTGCGCGGCGGATCTCGACAACGACGGCGTGGTCGGCGCGGGCGATCTCGCGATACTCCTCGGCGCGTGGGGTCCGGCCCCCGGCGATCCCGCCGATCTGACCGGCGACGATGTGGTCGGTCCTGACGACCTCGCGGTGCTCCTCGGGGCGTGGGACGCCTCGTGCGGCGACTTCGTCGTCGATGACGATCTGCTCGGTCGACCGCTGCCCGCGTTTCCGTTCTTCCAGTATGAACGCGCGCACCTCCGCGGACGGCCGCTGTATCTGGGGCTCGACCCGGCCGCGCATCCGGAACTGATCGACGCGGAGGTCGACGTGTACGTCGTCTTCTCGAAGGACGCGTCGGGCTGGGATGCGGATCCGGCCCTGACCGACGTCACCGATGCGGTCGACACGGTGACGTTCGTCGCCGGCGGCGTGCAGGACAACACGGTGATGGTGGACGACGGCGGCCTGAGCGGGGCGGGCGGGATCAACGTGGGCGTCGCGTACGACCTCGTGATCGACGTCAATCGCAACGGCGTGCTGGACGGCGGCGATCTCATCGATGGATACGGGGACGAAGCGGGCGTGACGATCTACGCGTCGCTCGCGACGTCCGGCCCCTACGACACGGAGGACGTGGACTATTCGGGCGGGTCGTTCCTCGGGCAGCGGCTGTACTGGCCGTCGAACATCGCCGAACTGGGGCCGCGCCCGCTCGTGGTGATCAGTCACGGCAACGGCCATCAATTCACGTGGTACGACTGGCTGCAGAGTCACCTCGCGAGCTACGGCTTCATCGTGATGAGCCACCAGAACAACACGGTGCCGGGGGTACAGTCCGCCTCGCTGACGACGCTGAGCAACACCGACTACTTCCTCGGCAACCTCGACACGATCGCGGGCGGAGCACTGGAAGGACTGGTCGATTCAAACACGATCATCTGGATCGGCCATTCGCGGGGCGGCGAGGGCGTGGTGCGCGCGTACGACCGCATCCGTGACGGCACCTCGGTTCCCGATCACTTCACGCTCAGCGACATCCGGCTGATCTCGAGCATCGCGCCGACCGACTTCCTCGGGACGAGCAACTCGAGCCCGGGGACGGTGGACTACCACCTGATCTACGGCGCGGCGGACGGCGACGTCAGCGGCACGCCCGACTCGGACATCGCCCAGTCGTTCATCCTCTTCGAGCGGGCGAACGACTGGCGAGCCTCGACGTACCTGCACGGCGCGGACCACAACGATTTCAACTGTTGCGGCTTCAACGATTTCCAGGGGCCGGCGAACACGCAACTGGGACGGCCGGCCGCCCAGGCGCTCGCGAAGACCTACTACCTCGCCCTGATCCGATTCCGGATCGAGGGCGACGGGCCGATCAGCGACTTCCTCTGGCGGCAGCACGAGGACCTGCGTCCGATCGGCACGGTCCCCAGCGCGGTGGTCGTGCTCGACTACCGCGACGCCCGCGATCCCGATCTGTTCGTGATCGACAACTACCAGACGAATTCCGAGATCTCCGTCAGCAGTTCCGGCGGCGCGGTGATCACGGATGTCGAGAATCCGCTCGAAGGCAGCCTCAACGACAACAACAACAGCTTCGTGTACCTGTCGAGCGATCCGTTCAACGGCATGACGCGGGCGCGTTCGAGCGACGCCTCGCGAGGCGCCGTGTTCGGGTGGACGGAGCCCCGCTCGATGCGGTTCCTCGTCCTCGAGGACGAACAGGACTTCTCCGACGATCGCTACCTGCAGTTCCGGGCGAACCAGTTGACGCGTCATCCGGACACGACGTTCGAACTCGGGGATCTCACGTTCGACGTCACGCTCGTCGACGGCGACGGCGTGGAGAGCACGATCAACATCGGCGTCTACGACGGCGGCGTCGAAGAGCCCTACCAGCGCACCGGCGAAGGGGCGGGGGCGGGGTGGCAGAACGAGATCGAAGTCGTGCGGATCCGACTCGCCGACTTCACCCGCAACGGGACGCCCCTCAACCTCGCCGACATCGCCGAAGTCCGCTTCGACTTCGGCGGTCCCGGCGCGTCGACCCGCGGCCGCATCGGCTTCGACGAACTTCGCCTGTCCAAAGAGTAGACGTCGCCGACGACGCCGCGTCCCGGTCTGACCATCCCCCCGGAGATCCTTCCGTGTTCATCATTCGAACCTGCCTCGCCCTGCTCGTCGTCACGGCCCTCGCCGGCGCCTCGGTTCCGCCGATGCCCGCGACCCCCGCCCCCGTCGACGCCGTCGTCGCGGCCCGACCCTTCACCGTCGAGCAGCCGTTCACCCACATGTGGCGGACCGAGCAATCTGCCGTCGATGCGGGCTACCTGCTCGTCCTCCGCGTGAATCCCGACCTCGTCTACCCACGCCAGACCGCGGAGCCCGTGCTCTACGTCGGCGAACAGACGGCGGAGCGGGTCAACGTGGGATACACCGACGGCCACGTGATCGCGATCGTGCCCACGCCCCGGGACCCGAAGACCGGGGCGCCGACGCTCGACCTGACCCGGACGCGGATCTGGTTCGGCACGCCCCGGCTGCCGGAATCCGTGGACGCGGCCCGGGTGCGCACGGAGACCGAACTCGCCGCGACCGTCCTCGGCCCGATGATCGAGGGACGGCCGGACGGACCAGTGATCGCGCCGGGCGTGGCGGCCGTGGCGATGGCGCGGCAGGCCCGGGCGGCGGGCGGCGAGGCGGCGGCGTACACCGACCGGGCCGCCCTGCACGCCGCAGCGGCGGAACTGGTCCTTCGCTACGCCCCCTCCGAGACGGATCTTGCGGCGAACCTGGCCGGTCGGCGGACGCCCGGCGACGGCTAGAGAAACCCCGGCCAACGGCGTCGCGGCCGATGAATTGGCCGCAACGTGCAGGAAGCGAGTGGGCGGCTGGCCAGTCGATGCGGAGCGGTGAAACCAGTCGAGCGGGTTCGGCGAAGGATCCGGCCCGGGCGGGGTTGCAGGCCGAATCGGCGCGGCTATACTGCGTGGCTCGATCCATGGCGTCGGCCCGAGCCGGCGTGTTGATTCAGGAAGGACCGCACCATGCCTCGCGTCTGCCATTTCACCGGCGCCCGCACGACCAAGGGAAATCGCGTCCGTTACCGCGGCCGCGCCAAGTACCTCGGCGGGATTGGTAAGAAGGTCACCTCCTGCACCCGGCGCTCATTCAAGCCGAATCTGCAGACGGTGAGTGCGGTGGTGGACGGGACGCCGCAACGGATCAAGGTCTCGACGCGGGCGATCAAGAACGGCCTGGTCGTGAAGCCGCTGAAGCGGAAGTACGCGTACACCCGCGCCCAGAACGACTGAACGCCCGGTCGCCGGCCTCTGAACTGAGAACGCACTGATCGCCGCCCCGTTCCTCCGGACGGGGCGGCGTTGTCTGTCGCCATGCTTGTCGGATCGGGTCGGCCGCGCTCGGGGCGCCATGAGGCTCGCCGCAGGTTCCCGGACGTACGGGGCGCCGCCTGCGAGTGCGACGAGGCGTTGCCTCACGCCGATGAATTCGGTCGTCGTCGCAGGCCGGACGGGCCGGGACCCCCGCTGATCGCCCGAAAAACCCGATCAGACCCCCTCCTTCTTTGTCAAAATGTGAAAACTCCGTTTGACCGTGGCCAAAGGCAGCGTACCGTTCTCATGGTTCGGTCACACGCAGGATCGAGGGGACATCCGTCCACGAAAGTCCGCCTGCAGACGCCCGTCGCGGCGATCAGGGGACGCACGGATCCCAACCATTACTCCGCGTGATGTCGAGCTGATCGAGTTCCGTGGTGGTCGTCAAGGCTGTGCAGCATGCACCGGTCAGGGTGGGTCTCCCTCGTGAGAGAAGCGCCCGGCGTCGGAGTGCATCCGGCGAGCCCCGCTGACGACCCGCCGATGTCTTCCGTTGTCGCGACGTCACTGCCGACGTCGAGAACTTCTGAACAGGATCTGGAACGACATCCGTCATCAGCCTCTTATCACTCGTGACGGATTCGGAACCGACGATCAGTGAGCCAGTCTGAGCAAGGTCAGCGGACCCGGACGGGTCGCCGTCGTGCGCATGGTGCGAAGACGGCGAGCGACTGAGCGCAGAACCGAGCCTTGAATGTCGCCGCGAATGGAAAGGCGCGGCGGACCGAACGATCTTCGAGCCGGCGAGACGAGAAGCAGACCCCACGTCGCCGCGCTCGGTACTACGACTCACCGCGGGATCGCCCTTCCTCGAGAGCGACCCCCCGGCCTGAGAGACGACGACGCTTCCCGGATGGAGCGTCGGCAGGCCCAGAGGAAATGGACTTGGTGTACGTCGGCGACGGCAACACAGATCGAGATCGCGTCCGCGACGCCGTGGACCTGGTGCAACTGGTCGGACAGCAGGTCCGCCTGACGCCGAAGGGACGCGAGCATGTCGGTCTGTGTCCGTTCCACGATGACTCGCGTCCATCGTTCGCGGTGGTCACCCACAAGGGCCACGCCTTTTACAAGTGTCACGCGTGCGGCGCCGCGGGCGACGCGTTCAAGTTCGTCATGGACTATCACCAGATGACGTTCCCCGAGGCCCTCCGCCACCTGGCGGAGTTCGCGGGCGTGACGCTCTCGGACCAGCCCCGCCGACGGACGAAGGAAGATGAAGCGACGAGCCCGGCCCGACTGCGGGAGGCCCACGCCCTCGCCGCCAGGTTCTTCCAGCACGTGCTGAAGACGACCACGCCCGACGGCGCCGACCTCCATCCGCTGATCGCGGAGCGCGGCGTCACGCCGGAGATCGCCTCGGCGTTCGGTCTGGGTCTCGCCCCCGATCGCTGGGACGGACTGCTCGAAGCGCTGACGCGACGGAAGGTCGCCCTCGCTCCGTTCGAAGCCGCCGGCCTGATCAAGCGTCGCACCAGCGGCGACGGCTCGTTCGACGGCTTCCGCAACCGACTCATGTTCCCCATCACCGACGCCATGGGCAACATCGTGGCGTTCGGGGCGCGGCGGATCGATCCGGAGGATGAACCGAAGTACCTCAACAGTCCCGAGTCCGCGATCTTCCACAAGTCGAAGACGCTGTACGGGCTGCATCTCGCCAAGCGGTCGATCATGGACCGCCGCGAGACCGTGATCACCGAAGGCTACACCGATGTCATCAGCTGCCATCAGGCGGGCCTGACGAACGTCGTGGGCACGCTCGGCACCGCGCTGACCCGCGAACACGCGAGCGTTCTGAAGCGACTGTGCGATCGGGTCGTGCTGCTCTTCGACGGCGACGCGGCGGGCCAGCGCGCCGCCGATCGCGCGGTCGAGGTGTTCTTCGCCGAGCCGATCGACGTCGCCATCTGCATCCTGCCGGACAATCTCGACCCGGACGACCTCCTGCGGCGCGAGGGCGGCGTCGAATCGCTCCAGACGCACATCGCCAACGCGACCGATGCGATGACGTACAAGATCGGACAGTTCCGACGCGAACTCGACGCCGCCGCGAGCCCGACCGCTCGCGCCCGCCGGCTCGAAGCGTTCCTCGGGGAGCTGGCCGACCTCGGGTTCGGGGCGGTGGAAGGCGTGCGACGCCGCATGCTCACCGCGGAGATCGCCCACCGGCTCGGCGTCGGCGAGAACGAGATCGACCGGATGATCCGCGCGGCTCGTCGGCCGGCCCGCGTCGCGACGACATCGCGCCCCGGAACGCCCGAACCGACGTCGCCGTCGCTGCTCGAAACGAAGCCCGCCGCGCCGCTGTCGCCGCTCGACCGCAATCGGCGGGCGGCGGAGCGTGAGTTCGTCGGGCTGCTGATCTACGACGGCGGCCTGCTCGATGACGAGCTGGTCGCGGACGCGGATTGGGACGGACGCGAGGGCGCGGCGGCGGGCGGCGATCTGCTCGCCCGACATCCCGCCTCGTCGTTCGCCGATCCCGGCCTGCGCCGCCTCCTCGACGTCCTCACGCCGTCCCTCGTGAACGGCGTGTCGGTCGGCGTCCAGCAGGTCGCGGATGCGGTGGCGGATGATCCCGCCCTCGCGGCGGACGCGCTCGATCTGTGCCTGTCCTGCCAACGTCGTTTCGGCGATTCCCGCCAGGAGGCCGCGATGGCCCTGCGGGACGCCAGCGCCGCGATGATGCGGCTCGCGGACCGGGCCGCGTTCGAAGCCAGCGTGCAGGAATACCGTCGCGGCGACGCGGACGGCGCGTCGACCACGCCGGCGCCCTCGCTCGCGGACATCATCGAACAGCGTCGACGTCACGGCTACAACCCGTCGGGCCTGGCCCGCGGACTGCGGACGACGGCGTCCGGCTCACCGAATGCTCCCGGCGACCCGAGGCCCCCCGGCTGACGGCGCCTGACCGATCGTCCCGCCGCGCGGCGTGACGAACGTTTCCCCCTTCCGTTGCTTCTCCCGTTCATCTCCCAGATCTGATTGATTCCAGCGAGGTCATCGTGAACGTAGCTCTTCCCGATCTCGAACGTCACCCGGTGCTCCGTGACCTGGTCGAAGTGGCCAGGACCCGCGGGTGGTTGTGTTACGAGGAACTGAACACGACGCTGCCGGACGAGATGGTTGATCCCATCCGTCTGGACGAGCTGTTCGTACTCCTGCGCGAACTCGACATCCGCGTGGTCGACTACAAGGAAGTCGGCCGCAAGGGTCTCAAGACCTTCGACGCGCCGCTGCAGACCGAACTCAAGTTCAAGCGCGACGAACACAAGAAGGACGCGTCGACGCCCCGCATCCGGCTTGAAGAAGAAGAGGAAATCGTCGTCGCCGACGATCCGCTCGACGAGCTGGACGACGACAACAAGGACGCCGGCAAGAACAACAACAGCAACAGCGACGACGAGGGCGACGCCCAGGCCGTCATGGACGAGGCGTTCGACAACGGGTCGAAGCGCATCGACGATCCGATCCGGATGTACCTCACCCAGATGGGCACCATCCCGCTGCTCACGCGGGAAGAGGAGATTCGGCTCGCCAAGAAGATCGAGACCACCCGGATGATCTTCCGGCGCAAGGTGCTCGAATCCGACTTCGCGGCGGCGCAGGCGGTCGAGATCCTCCAGCAGGTCCATGAGGGGCAGCTGCCCTTCGATCGCACGATGCGAATCTCGACGGCGGAGGAGAACGCCAAGGAGAAGGTCGCCTCGCGGATCCCCGTCAACCTGCAGACGATCCGCCGCCTGCTCGCCCAGAACACCGAGGCGTGGGAGCGTCTCCAGGGCGACGTCAGCGACGGCGCGGCGGACTCGATCGTCGACGAGATGAACAGCCGTCGACGCAAGATCTCGACCCTGCTCGAGGAATGCTGCCTCCGCACCGGACGCATCCAGCCGCTGATGCGCAAGCTCCAGTCCGTGAACCGCAAGATCCGTCAGCTCCAGCGGGATCTCGATCGGGCGGAGAAGTACCCGAACCGGTACGACCCGGAAGACGTCTACGTCATGGAGGAGGAACTCGAAGGTCTCCAGAGCCTCGTGCTGGAGAACCCCGAGCAGCTCTTCGAACGCGTCGGCGACATCGAACGGGTCTTCGACGAGTACGAACAGGCGAAACGAGATCTCTCGGGCGGCAACCTCCGCCTCGTGGTCTCGATCGCGAAGAAGTACCGCAACCGCGGCCTCCCCTTCCTCGACATCATCCAGGAAGGCAACACCGGCCTTATGCGGGCGGTCGACAAGTACGAATACAAGCGCGGCTACAAGTTCTCCACGTACGCCACGTGGTGGATCCGCCAGGCGATCACGCGGGCCATCGCCGATCACGCCCGCACGATCCGTGTGCCGGTTCACATGATCGAGACGATGTCGAAGCTCCGCACGATCCAGAAGCACCTGCTCCAGGAGTTCGGACGCGAGCCCACCATCGAGGAGATCGCGAAGAAGGCGAAGATGTCGGTCGACGAAGTCCGACGCGTGATGAAGATCTCGCGTCACCCGATCAGCCTCGACCGCCCGGTCGGCGAATCGGAGGACTCGCACTTCGGCGACTTCATCGAGGACGAACGTCAGGAAGCCCCCGACCAGACCGCCACCAGCGAGATGCTCCGGCAGCGGATCAACGACGTCCTCAAGACGCTGACCTATCGTGAACGCGAGATCCTCAAGCTCCGCTACGGCATCGGCGACGGCTACACCTACACGCTCGAAGAGGTCGGCCGCATCTTCAAGGTCACCCGCGAACGCGTTCGTCAGGTCGAGTCGAAGGCGATCCGCAAGCTGCAGCACCCCGTCCGTCGCCGCCGGCTCTCCGGCTTCCTCGCCGGATCGAACGAAGAGAACTGAGCCCGGTCACGCCGGACTCGAACCTGATCTCATCCACGCCCTTCCGCGTCGCGCGGGAGGGCGTTTTCTTCGCCCGCAATCGAGGCCAGCCGCCCGCGGGTCAGGGCGACCGCCTCCGGGTTGCTGTCGGCCCCGAGCGCCCGCCGTCCCGACGTCAGCGCGGCGGCGAGCGTCGTGCCGCTCCCGCAGCACGGGTCCGCCACCAGCCCTCCCGCCGGACAGCACGCTTTCACCAGCAGCGTGAGCAACGCCAGCGGTTTCTGCGTGGGATACCCGGTGCGTTCGTGCGCCATGTTGTTGACGGCGGGAATGTCCAGCACGTCCGTCGCCTTCTTCATCTCCCCCTGCATCCGACGACTCGTCGCCGGCACGCGGGGCGGATCGAACCAGTACTCGTCGGTGCGTCCGTAGAAGAGAATGTCGTCATGCTTCCGCGCGAATCGACGAGGCGACGACCCCCCGAGCCCGTACGACCACACGAGATGATTCACGAAGCGGTCGGCGCCGAACACATCGTCCAGCACCAGACGACAGTGGTGCATCGTGCGCCAGTCGACATGCAGCAGCATTGATCCCGTCGGCTTCAACGCCGCGTGCGCCGACGCCGCCAGCCCGCGCACGAACGCGAGATACGCGTCCGCAGAATCCCACGCATCGTCGTAGGTCCCGGACCGCCCCTGCTGGGTGCGCCCCGTATTGAACGGCGGATCGATGTAGATGAGATCCACGGACGCGGGCGACAGCGACGCGAGCCACTCGACGCCGTCCGCGCACGTGACGCGGGACGGAGCGACCTCAGCCGTCACCGCCGGCCCGACTGTTGCGAATCGACAGGAGCAGGCCCGTGAGCGCGCTGACCGCCTCGCGAACTTCACGCACGTCGAGATCGGTGATGTGGCCGTCGCTGATGGCCGCGATCGCCTCGGCGCACTCCTTGACCGCGTTGACCGACGCTTCCGAGATCGACTCGTGCCGAACGAAGTGTCCGCCCATTTCCTGGCAGACGTGATCGAGCACGCGATCGCCGACTTCGGGTTCAGCGCTCTGCAACGCGCGGATGAGTCGCTCGACCGGATTCGGCTGGACGCCGGAGAGGATGCGGTTGATCTGCCGGGTCGACAGGCCCATCGACTGGGCAAAACGCTTCACGCCGACGCTCTCGACAAGGGCCGCGAACTGGCGGACCGCCTCTTCCTTCAGGGGATCGTACGGGACTTCGGTGGACATCACGACTCCGGGATCTGCGACGGGGCAGGATACCAGAAACCCACCCGCTACATGAGCGGGCTGAACAGCCCCACGAGGTTCTCGAAGAGGCGAACCGGCCACGGCGGATCGTGCGCGGTCAACTCGCGCGACTGCTTGATGTACGCGTCCTGCAGCCGACGCAGATCCGCGGCCAGACGCCGGTCGTACGCGAGCAGGCTGACTTCGAAGTTGATTTCGAAGCTGCGACGGTCGAAGTTCGCCGTGCCGATCAGGGCGACATGACCGTCCACCGCCAGCGTCTTCGTGTGCAGCATGCCCCCCTCGTAGAGGAAGACCCGGATGTCATGTTCGAGCAGTCGGCGGTAGAACGAACGGGCGGCGAGATCGACGATGCGTGAATCCGACTTCGCCGGCACGATGACCGACGCCTGGACGCCGCGCAGACTCGCTCCGATCAGCGCCGACATCGTGGCGGGATCGGGGATGAAGTACGGAGACGTCAGAACGACCTCATCGTCGGCGGTGTGCAGGGCGGACTGGAGCAGCCACTTCATCGCGTCGTTGAACGACTGCGGTCCGGTGGGAACGATCTGGGCGTTGACGCCGTCGTCGCGCGGATCGCCGTCGACGGGATGGACCACTTCGTCCCAGGGGTCGTCCGTCTCGAGCCGCCAGTCCTCCCAGAAGATCGCCTGGAGATCGATGACGGCGGGACCCCGAAGCCGGGCCATGGCGTCGACATACGCGCCGCCCCGACCCTTCGGATCCGGCGCGATGAGGTTGAAGCTCCCGGTGTAGCCGATCGCGCCGTCAATGAGCACGATCTTGCGATGGTTGCGGATGTCGATGCGTTCGAAGCGGCGCCGGATGAGATTGGCCGGCAACGCGCCCCTGACGCGAACGCCGGCGAGACGGAGACGTCGGACAAGCGGAGACCGAAGGAACCGCCGGGAGCCCACGTCATCAGCAAGAACGCGGCAGGTCACGCCCCGCTCCGCCGCGCGAATCAACGCCTCGCCCACCCGCTCCCCCCACGCGTCCGGAGCGATGATGAAGAACAGGAGTTCGACCGACTGCTGCGCGGCGTCGATGTCGTCGATCAGCCGCTGCACGAACGTCTCCGGCTCGCCGATGAGTTCAACCGCGTTGCCGGCCGTGACCTTGGCCCCGGACGTGCGGGCGGCGAGCGCCGCCATCTGCCGCTCGTCCTGATGCAGAGAGTCGGGGTTGACGTCGTGCGTGCGGTGCGCGTCCTGCGCCCACTCGGAAAAGTCGTCCTGGATGCGGGAGCGTCGCTCGATGCGGCGCCGACCGAGCGTGTTGTCGCCGAGCAGGACGTACAGCACCACGCTCACCACCGGCAACGCCACGACCAGCAGGATCCACGCCCACCGCACCTCCGGCGTGTGACGTCGACGCACGAGAATGAACGCGGTCAGCACGATGCGGATCGCGTACTCCGACGCCACGACGGCGATTGGGATCCACTGCATGGGCGGACGTCACCTCGATCCGGAGGCGCGGCTGCGCGCCAGATTCACCGCCGCGAGACCGCCCCAGGCCACGAGATCAACGACCGCCAGCAGCCCGACTGACCGCCATTCCGCTCCCGACGGTCGCGCCGCCCCACCCCCGGTCAGACGATCAAGGCCGGCGAGCGGATTCACCTGCCCGAGGCTGTCCGCCGCAAGCCCGAACATCGCCGCCGCCGGCGCGGCGACGCACAACAGCACGCACGCCCCCATCGCCGCGATGCGGGGGCCGGCCCGCGCCGAGCCCGCCGCCGACGCCACGATTGCGCCGACCAGCAGCAGCCAGCCCGCCAGCGTCGCATCCACCGCCGCGGTTCGCAGCGGCGGCCACGGCGTCACCAGTCGCAGCGGCCACACCACCACCTGCACCAACGCCACGAGCACCAGCAGATCGAGCGCCACCTGGCGGACCGGCTGGGCGAACGGACGCTCGCTCAGACGCAGCAGCGGCCAGCCGATCAGCAGCCCGATCATCACGCACAGCAGCATCACCGCGACGCCCGGCGTATAGCTTGCGGAGGAGGGGCGCAGCGGCGTCTGGACGCCGATCGAGAGCATCCAGGAGACGATCAGCCAGATCGATCCGAGCAGGATCAGGCCGCGCGGCAGAAACAGGGGCTGGGTCGAGCCCGACATGCCTGCAGTGTACCGTCGCCCGCCCGTCCGTTCGGATCCGGCGTGCGGGATCACCGTCCGGTGACGACGGGAATGGACAGATCAATGAGCTGCCCGTCGACGGCGGCGAGCCCGCTCCGCGAGGCGAAGAAGTCATCGAGGCACGTCAGCTTGTCCTCGGTCCGCGCCTCGCCCGCCCCTTCCGTCCCCGGCGGACTGCCCCAGAAGAACCGGGGGCCGTCGACGGTCGTGAAGCTCAGCATCCCGGTCGAGCGGTACGCCGAGGCGTCGACCGACTCGACCCGCCTCCACCAGTTGCGCCGGTAGATGAGTTCGACGAGCCGGATGGCGCCGGCGACATCGCCGCCCGGCCAGACCTCGCCCGCCCGCGCCGGTCTTCGGGCCGCGACGCCCACGATCGGGATCGCATCGGGATGCCCGTCGTGCTCATATCGCCACGGGAGCAGCATGCCGCGACGATCGATGAGGTGGTCTCCCCCCTGGTCGCGAATGACGGTGAGCGGCGTGACGAAGTCGGCGTGCACCCGCACGAGGTCTGGACGCACCCGCTCGATCTGATGAACCGCGGTGCACCAGCCGGCGGCTTCGAGGTCCGCCTTCGCGGCGAGCAGCGCGTCGCGCTCGAACGGATCGAGGCTCACTCGCGCCAGGACAATGGTCTCGAGCTGGGCCTCGATCTCGCCGCCAAAAATGTCGGCGGGCAGATCAACGAACTCGACGGCGATGTGCGCCGCGTCGGTCGTCGCGGCGATGTCCCGGGCCGCGTATGACTTGAGCGCCGGCGCCCCGATCGCCGCCCCGACCAGCCCCCCGATGACGATGAGGCTCCAGCCGCCCGTCACCATCTTCCGACGCGTCTGTGCCCAGTCGTGCTCGGCGAAGCGATCGCGCCAGCCGGGTCCGCTCGAC
Organism: Phycisphaerales bacterium; assembly: GCA_965227335.1. Taxonomy (GTDB): domain Bacteria; phylum Planctomycetota; class Phycisphaerae; order Phycisphaerales; family SM1A02; genus CBDDFV01. The sequence goes on along the minus strand of CBDDFV010000001.1, from coordinate 1,567,113 downwards.
GAGGTCTTCTTTTTCGTGCTCTTCTTCCGGGCGGCCATGACGAACTCCGTTTCAGGCTGAACATTCCGTCGAGGGCGAGGCGGGCGTGCGTCGGGCAACGGCCGCGTCGACGAGAGCCGCGCAGATCGCCGGCATCCCCATCCCTTCCGCCTCCGCCGCCATCGGGACCAGGGAGTGCGAGGTGAATCCGGGCATGGTGTTGATTTCGAGGAACCACGCCGTCTCGCCGTCCAGAATGAAATCGGCGCGCGCGAGGTCGCGAATCGACAATCGGCGGCAGGCGAGCAGCGTCGCCTCGACCATCCGCCGCACCGCCGGCTCCGGCAGGTCCGGATTCACGACATAGCGGGTGTCGTCCCGTTCGTATTTTGCGTCGTAGTCGTAGAAGTCGACGGCGGGGACGATTTCGATGATCGGGAGCGGGCGGTCGAGCAGGACGCCGACCGTCATCTCCCGTCCGGCGATGTAGCGTTCGCACAGAAGCCGGCCGCGCCGCGGATGCAGGACGATCCGGGCCGCCTCGATCTCCTCGCGGGTCCGGCAGATGCGGAGGTCGACGGAGGAGCCGTCGTCGACGGGCTTGAGCACGACCGGCGGGTCGAGATCGCACGGATCATCGGGACCGATCTCGCGAGCGGGCGGGGTCGGGACGCCGAGTACGCCGAGGAGCGACTTGGTCGCCGCCTTGTTCATGGCCAGCCGGGCGGCCCGGGGGCCGGCCCCGACGTACGGAATCCCGAGTTCGGACAACAACGTCTGCAGGCCGCCGCCCTCCCCCCACTGTCCGTGGAGGACGGGGAAGACGACATCGGCGTCGTCGAGCATCGTGCGAAGTGCGTCAAGGTCGGGCCGGTCGATCACGTGGTCGCGGACGTCGAATCGATCGTGGTTCCGAAGCGCGTCGGCGACGGCGGCCCCGGAGTCGAGGCTCACGGCCCGCTCCGCGTCCGGCCCGCCCCGCAGGACCGCCACGATGATGCGCTCGCCGCCGCTCACAGCGAGATCGCTCCGGTCGCGTCCGCGGCGGCGACCGGTCGGCGCCACACGACGACCTCGCGTTGGAGCTCGATCCCGAAGGTGTCGTAGACGACCTTCTCGCACTGCTCCATCACCGCGATGACGTCGTTCGCCTTCGCCCCGCCCTTCGTGACGATGAAGTTCCCGTGTCGACGGGAGACGCTCGCTCCGCCGACGGCGTACCCCTTGAGCCCGGCTCGATCGATGAGCAGACCGGCGGAGACGCGCTCCTCGCTCACCGGGTCGATCGGATTGCGGAACGCGCAGCCGGCGGAATGTTCGGCCAGCGGCTGCGTGCTCTTCTTCCACGCGAAGATCTCCTTCACGCGTTCACGAAGTTCGATGGGGTCGGTCGGTTCGAGCTGGAACGTGGCGTTCAGGATGATCGGATCGGGAATGTTCGTCGTGCGATAGCCGAAGGTGATCTCTTCGGCGGGATACGTGACGACTTCGCCGCGACTCGTCATGCAGGTGACTTCGAGCAGCGTGTCGCTGATGCAGCCGTACTTGCCGCCGGCGTTCATGTGCACCGCCCCGCCGACGGAGGCGGGAATGCCGGCCATCTGCGTGAGACCGTCGAGCCCCCGACGCGTGTTCTCCATCAGCGTTTTCGGCAGATCCGCGCCCGCCCCGGCGCGGACGATCGTGGCGGGCCCGCTCTTGTTGTAGCGCACGTCCATGAACGACGCGGTGTCGAGACGCACCACGACGCCGTCGACGCCTTCGTCCGCGACCAGCAGATTCGCCCCCGCCCCCAGCACCCGCACCGGCGTGCCGGAGCGATGGCAGCGCCGCAGGAGCGTGCCCAGCGCCTCGATCGTGTTCGGACGCACCAGGGCGTCCGCGCGTCCGCCCACGCCGTACCACGTCTCCGCCCCGACCGGCGCGTCGGCCCGCGCCTCGACATCGAGATCGCCGAAAATGCTGGACGCGCCGCCCGCCGCCATCGTCACACCGCATCCTTCCCGGGCGGCCCCGTCTCGAGGAAGCCCGTCGCCACCTGCCACACCGGGCCCGCCCCCATGATCACCAGCAGATCGCCGGGCCGACACATCACCTCGAGCTGCTCGACGATCGCCTCGAACGGATACAGGTGCATCGCCGCGACGCCCCGTCCGCGGAGCCGGTCCACGAGGTCGCTCGCGCTCACCCGCTGTTTCTCGATCTCGGAATCGCGCACGAAGTAGATGTTGGGCACGATCACCACGTCCGCGCTGGAGAAGCTCTGCGCAAACTGGTCGAGCAGGAACCGCGTGCGACTGTGCTGGTGCGGCTGAAAGACGCAGATCAGACGCTCCGGCTTCTCCGACGCCCGCAAGGCCCGCAGCGTCTTGTCGATCTCCGTCGGATGGTGCCCGTAGTCGTCAAAGACCGCCACCGATCCGCCCGGCACCGCACGCTCGCCCCGACGCTGCAGCCGCCGGTCGAGGCCGGCGAAACTCGTCAGCGCGGCGCCGATGTCGTCCCAGTCCGCGCCGAGCCAGTGGGCCAGGATCGCCGCCCCGGCGCTGTTCTGCGCATTGTGCGCGCCAGGCAGCCGGATCGACCACTGCGCCAGCCACACCCCCTGCTCGAGCAGCCCCACCCGCTTCGCCTCGAGATCCGCGACGACCTGATAGTCCGCGTCGGGGCTGAATCCGAATGTGCGCACCTGGCACGAGAGACCCGCCGCGATCTGCGAACGATGCGCGCCGTTCTCCGCGATGAGCAGCCGCCCGCCCGCGTCCGCCGGCGGGATCAGACGGGCGAACTCGCCGAACGCCTTCACGATCTCATCCAGCGCGCCGTAGATGTCGAGGTGATCCTCTTCGACGTTGTTGATCATGCCGAGGCGGGGCCGGTGGTGATGGAATGAACGGTTGAACTCGCACGCCTCGCAGATCAGCACGCCCGGCTCGCCCGTCATCGCCCCGGTCGGAATCGTCGACCCGCCGATCCGGCCGCCCCCGCCGATCTGCGGACAGTTCGCCCCGATGATGAAACTCGGATCCAGCCCGGACTCGAGCAGGATGTGGGCCAGCATCGCGGCGGTGGTCGACTTGCCGTGCGTACCGGCGATCGACACCCCCGTGCGTCCCTCCTGCACCCAGCCGAGCGCCTCCGCGTAGCTGATCACCCGCAGGCCCCGTCGCTCCGCCTCCATCAACTCCGGGTGATCGGGCTTGATCGCGGCGGAATGGATCACGAGATTGACGTCGTCCGGGATCGCCTCGGGTCCCTGCTCATGGACGACCGGGATGCCTTCCGCAATGAGGGCGGCGGTGACATCCGAGGGGACGTTGTCCGTCCCCGCGCACGAGGCGCCCTGCCGGGCCAGCAATCGGGCCAGCCCACTCATGCCGCAGCCGCCGACGCCGATGAAGTGGATCCGCGCCGCGGCGGGATCGAGACCGCCGCGCGGGCGCGAGCGGGCGCCCGACGAAATCTCTGTCGGCTCCGGCTGATCCACTGGCGCAGCGCCCGGTTTCATGACGACCTTTCCGTGCGATCCGAGGAGGCGGGACGGGTATTCTATCGCCCGCCCGCGCGGCGCCGCTTGAGATTCGGCGTTGGGGTACAATCCGGCCCGTCATGGCTGCCGATTCCGCACCCCAAACGCCGCTCCACGCCCAGGTCCTCATCGTCGACGACGAGGTCGATCACGCCGAGGTGATGGCCGAGGCCCTCCGCCGACCGGGGCATGTCTGCACGATCGTCAACAGTCTCGAGGCGGCCGAGGACGAACTCCGTCACGGCGCCTTCGACGTCATCGTGACGGACCTCGTCATGGAGACCGAAGCCGCCGGACTCGAGGTCCTCAAGCTCGCCCAGACCCATCAGACCGACGCCGAGACCATCATGGTCACCGCCCATGGCGACGTCCCCACCGCCAAGGCCGCCCTCCGGGGCGGGGCGTACGACTTCATCGAGAAGCCCCTCGATCTCGAGGTCTTCCGCAATCTCGTCAATCGCGCGGCGGAGACGGTGCTGCTCCGCCAGCAGAACGAGAGTCTCCGCGGACAGGTCGACGCCGCGTACGGCTTCGAGGGGATCATCGGCGAGTCCGCCGCGATCCGACAGGTCATCGCCACGATCCGCCAGGTCGCCCCCAGCAACCTGCCCGTCCTCATCTGCGGGGAGTCCGGCGTCGGCAAGGAGCTGATCGCGGCGGCGATCCACAAGCACTCGAAACGCGCGAACAAACGCTACGTCACGTTCAACGCCGCCGGACAGAGCGAGACGCTGCTCGAGGATCAGCTCTTCGGTCACGTGCGCGGCGCGTACACCGGCGCGGATCGTGATCGCGAGGGGATCTTCGAGTACGCGGACGGCGGCACGCTCTTTCTCGACGAGATCGGCGACATGCCGCTCACGATGCAGACCCGGCTGCTGCGGGTTCTCGAGAACGGCGAGGTCATTCGTCTCGGCGCCAATGAGCCGCGCTCGACGGACGTCCGTCTCGTGAGCGCGACGAACCGCGATCTCGACGCGATGGTCAAGGCGGAGGAGTTTCGCGAGGACCTGTTCTACCGGATCCGGGGCGCGGAGATCGTGGTGCCGCCCCTTCGCGACCGGCGCGAGGACATCCCGCCGCTCGTACGCCATGCGGTCGGACTGGCGTCGGGCGAACTGGATCGTCGCGCGCCGGACGTCTCGCCGCCGGCGATGGCGCGGCTGATTTCGTATCCGTGGCCGGGCAACGTGCGCGAGTTGTTCAACACGATGCAGCGCATCGTCGTCACGTGCACGGACGAGGTGATCGAGCCGCGCCATGTCCCGAACGAGATCCGGGCGGCGGACGACGACGAGGGGCCGTCGCGGACGAGCCTCGCGGGGGTGGGGCTCGACCAGCTGGAGAAGGAGGCCATCCGGCAGACGCTGGCGATGACGGGCGGCAACCGGGAGCAGACGGCCTCGCTGCTCGGGATCGGAGAACGGACGCTCTACCGCAAGCTCAAGGAATACGGGCTGAAGTGACGTCTCCGGACGTCGCGGACCGTGCGCTGAATCATGCCGCTGACCCTGTACAAGTACATGCTGGGCGAACTGCTGCGGGTGATGCTGCTCAGCACCGGCGTCCTCGTGACGGTGATCGCCTTCGGGGCCGCGATCAAGCCGCTCGCCCGCAACGACCTGCTCACGGTCACGCAGACGGTGAAGTACATCGCCCTCGCCTCGGTGCCGATGCTGCAGTTCGCCCTGCCGTTCGCGAGCGGCTTCGCGTCGACGATGGTCTTCTACCGATTCACGTCGGACAACGAGATCCTCGCGATGTCGGCGAGCGGGATCAGTTACCGACGCATCCTCGCCCCGATCCTCGGCCTCGGCGTGGTGCTGACGCTGGTGATGCTGCTGCTGACGCAGCTCGTGATCCCGCGGTTCTGGGGCATGCTGCAGCAGACCGTCACCAACGACGTCACGCGGCTCTTCCAGGCGTCCATCCAGGCCGGCACGCCGTTCGAACTCGATACCGTGCAGATCTACGCCGACCGGCTGCTCGTCGAGGACGCCCCGGAGGACACGGGAGCGGTCACGCGGATGCGGCTCTTCCACGTCGCGGCGGCGGAGCTCGACGATGACGGTCGCATCGTGACCGATGTCACCGCGGAACAGGCGGTCGTCGACGTCCATCAGCGCAACGGCCAGACGCTCCTCAAGCTCGTGATGCGCGACACCGTGGCGTACAACCGCGCCACCGGCCAGCTCATCGCGGCGCCGGAGATCCGGCCGCAACGGGCGATCGTCGTCCCCAGCGTCTTCGAGGACGACCCGCTGTTCATGACGCGGGGCGAACTGCGTGAAGTCCGTGACAACCCCGATTCCTTCGGACCGATCCGCAACCTCAAGGCGATGGTCGTCGAGGCGTGCCAGTACACCGCGCTCTGGAACGCCATCCGCGATGTCCTCCGACGCGAGGGACGGGTCGAGTTCTCCGGCCCGCCGCCGAACAACCGCACCTACGTCATCGAAGCCGACGACCTGCGGGGACGCCGCTTCGCGCGATCCGACGGACCGGTGATCCTCACGCAGTCCGCGAACGGACGTGATCTGCTGCGGGTGGAGTCGCCCGATGTCGTCGCCCGCATCCGCCAGTCGCCGGGCGGCGCCGGAGAAGGACCGCTCGCCCTCGACTTCACGCTGCTGCAGAACGTGGTGCGGGACCTGCGGCTCGAAGGCGGAGCGAACGAACGATCCGAACTGAACTTCCTCGCCCTGCAGCCGAAGGTGAGCTACGAAGATCCCGCCCTGAGCGACGCCTCCGCGGATGAACTCATCGCCTACTGCGCGACGCTTGACGATCCGGGTTCGCTGCTGCTCGGACGCGTCGACGGTCTCGAGCGACGGATCGGCGCCGTCACGCGGGAGGCGACGAGCCGGCTGCTCCGCCGACATGCGCTCTCCGTGACCGCCCCCCTGCTGCTGCTCCTCGGCGCGGTGCTCGCGATGTGGCGACGCGAGACGCTGCCGCTCACGATCTACTTCATCGCCTTCGCCCCCTCGATCGCGGACCTCCTGCTCATCTCCAGCGGCGACCACATGATTCGCGACGGCGGGCTCGTCGGGGGCGCGGCCCTCATGTGGAGCGGCAACGCGCTGATGCTGGCCGTGATCCTCGGGTCCTACCTGCGGATGCGACGGAACTGACGCGATGATGCTGATCGACCGCTACATCATCAAGCGCTTCCTGATCAACTTCGTGATCCTGTTCCTGCTGCTGTTTGTCTTCGCGATCTCGATCGACCTCATCCTGCAGCTCGACCGCTTCATCCGCGTCGCCCGGGAAACCGCCGCCAATCCGGAATCCGGCCTCTCGGTCACGGTTGAGTTCATCGGAATCGTGATCAACTTCCACGGCCCGCGGCTCTTCCAGTTCTACGCGTACCTGCACGGCCTGATCGCCGTCGGCGCCATGGGCTTCACCGGGGCGTCGATGCTGCGCGGGCCGAAGGAGACCCGGGAGCTGACCGCGCTCATCGCCTCGGGCATGAGCCTCCAGCGGCTGGCGGCGCCGCTGCTCGTCGCCGCGTTCGGGCTCAACGTCGTACAGGTGCTGAACTCCGAACTCGTCGTGCCCGCCCTCGCCCCGCTGCTCGTCCGCCAGCACGATGAGATCGGCAAGAAGAGCCTCAGCGCGTTCGAGATCCCCTTCGCCACCGACGGCGCCGGCACGCTGTTCCAGAGCCCGTCGTTCGACCTCGACGAACAGACGCTCCGCTTCCCGACGATCCTTGAACGCGATGAGAAAGGCCTGACCCGCACCCGCGTCGCCGCCGACACGGCGGTGTGGGACGAGGCGGCCGGCGGCTGGCGGCTCGAGAACGCCACCGTCATGCGACGGATTCCCCCCCGCCCCGGCGCCGCGCCGGGCGACGTCGCCGGGATGACCTCCGTCGCCCCGATCGATCTCTACGAGACGGACCTCTCGCCCGACGTCCTGGCGATGAAGCACTTCCGACAGTACGCCTCGATGCTGAGCCTCGCTCAGATCGAGGAGATGATCGACACGCCCGGCGTCGTCGACGTCGCGGCGCTGGCGCGGTTCAAGTACGCGCGGATCGCGTCGGTGCTCGTGAATCTCCTCGTGCTCGCGATCGCGATCCCGTTCTTCCTCCGACGCGCCCCCGCGAACATGCTGCAGCAGAGCCTGCTCTGCGCGGCGTCGACGCTGCCGATGATGCTGCTGGCGGTGATCGTGATCACCGTCCCCATCGCCGACATCCCCCCCGCCGCGAGCGTCTTCATCCCCGTGATCGTCCTCTTCCCCATCGCCGCGTGGCGGGTGGCGTCGACGCCGACGTGAACCCCTACCGCCGATTGCGATTCCACATCGCCCGCAGCGACGGATCGATCGGATCGATCTGCCGCCCGCGGAGCAGACGCGCGGCGAGGAGATCCATGCGGATCGCCTCCTCCTTGAGCCGCACCAGACGCTCGAGGCCCGGACGCACGGACTCGAAGTCCGCCCCGTCGCCGGGCGCCGGACGGACGTACTGCAGCAGCATGTAACCGTCGTCAACGAGCACCGGGGCCGAGATCTCACCCTCGTTCAGACGGTAGAGCGCATCGCGCATCGCCTGGGGATAGGTCGGGTCGCGCAGACTGATCGGTTCGAGCAGACCGCCCCGGGCGGCGCTGATGTCGGTCGAGCGTCGGGACGCCACCTCGGTGAACGCGGCCCCGCCGGCGACGATCTCGTCCCGCGCCCGCCGCGCGTCGCTGAGGGTCGGCGCGACGATGATCCGCGCCTCGCGTCGGTCGCCATGGCGGATTTCGTACATGTCGCGCACCGCCTGCCCGGAGATGGCGGTCCGGGGACCGACCAGCGCGCGGAGCGAGGCGTTGCGGGTAAGCATGGCGCGAAACCGCTCCGGTCCGAGCCCCTGTCGCGCCCGAAGTTCATCGAGCAGCCGCAGGGCCGTCTCCTGATCGTCGCTCAGGGTCTCCAGCAGACGTCGCCGTTCGGACTCGATGGCGTCGCTGGAGATCACCATGCCCGCCGCGCGAACCTCCTCGGCCAGAGCGCGATCCAGCACGAACTCCCGCAACGCCTGCACGCCGGCGAGTTCGGTCAGGCTCGACCGGAGATCGCCGAAGGTGACCGCCCGCCCGTCCACGAGCGCGGCGGGTCGGGCGTCGACCACGGTCGAGATCACCGGCTCCACCGTCACGTCCGTCGGCGTGCCGCCCGCGTTGAGGGCGACCCGGGACGAGTCGACGGGCGGCGGGGCGGAACTTCCCTGATTCGACGCGCAGCCGGCGAGGCCGACCGTCGATAACAGGACCAGAGACACAACCGTCAGGCGATGAAGGGCGTATGCTGTCATGCGAAGAGCGCATCGCGCCGCCTCGGTCGTGTCAAGAGGAGCCGCGGACAATATGGCGAAAATCAAGGTGCTGGTATGTCCCTACTGCGGCGAAGCCCAGCCCGCCGCCGACGTCTGCCGCGCCTGCGCCCGCACCCTCAGCCGCGGGGCTCGCATCGATATCCTCAACAACATGGGCCCCTGGCAGGTCCGCGACCCCGACCGACCCTTCGATCCCGGCCTGAGCTACACCCGCCTCGCCGAGATGGTCGACGCGGGCGAAATCACTCGCGTCTCGATCGTGCGCGGCCCCACGACGCGCCAGCTCTGGACGGTCGCCAAACGCGTCCCCGGCGTCGCCCATCTCCTCGGCTACTGCCATCGCTGCGACGAGAAAGTCGACCCCCGCTCCACTCGCTGCACCCACTGCAACGCCCTCTTCGGGGCCTGGCTCGATCGCAACCACCTCGGCCTGCCCGACATCATGCCCGCCGTCGACCCGGGCGAGCCCGATGAAACGCGGGATGGACCAACACAGTTTCGCGAGTACGAGGCGTAGGCGTCACCGCGACCGGAGTCGGTAGAGGCGGGCGCCCGAGGCGTATGTGGCGAGCCGGCGGGCGTGGGTCTCGAAGACCTCGAACAGGACCTCAGGATCCAGCGCCGGATCGCCCTGCCCGCGCGATCGCCAGTTGATCAACATCTCCGGCGCGATCAGCACGTGCGTGAAGCCCTCGCCCGCGAGACGCCCCGCCCACGCTTCCGGCCCCGCGCCATCCGCGATGATCCGCGACAGCGGGCCGCGATCCCACACCGTCGAATAGGCGATGTCGCCTCGATAGTGGAACGGCGCCGCCTCGCCGACGAGGAGCGTCTTCGAGCCGCGGGGGAGCCGGCTGATCGCGGCGGACGGGAACTGCGCGGCGACGAGCCGCGCGTCATCGTCGGACAGACCTTCGGCCGTCAGCAGCGTCGCGCGACGGACGAACGCGGCGGGGCGCTGATTCTGCTCGGTCAGATACAGGATCACCGGCGCGCACGCGGCGAGAGCGAACGCGATCGTCAGAAGCCGCGCCGTCCCGCGCGCGATCGCCGGCCCCGGCGCGACGACGCCGGGCAGCAGTCCGATCACGAGCGCCATCGGGACCAGGGTGGGCAGCAGGAAGCGTGACTGCAGATGCGTCAGTCCCAGCCAGAACGCGAGCTGCACGACCAGCACGACGCCGAGGACGGCCGCGACGGATCGGGTGCGCGACCGGGCGAGCGTCAGGCCCAGCGCGATCAATGCGAACCACGGCGTCGCGGCCCACTGGGGACGCCACGGCTCGCCCGGCGCCGGATTGCCGCCGAGGCCGAACGCCAGCCACTGCCGCCAGAGCGCCGTGGCTCGTTCCGCGACGCCGCCGATCGGACCATGACTGCGGGCCCAGTCGTCGACCTGCGTCGCGGACCACTCGCCCGCCCCGAAGATCCCCGTCAGGAAAGGAAACACCGGATTGCCGAGGGCGAGGCCGTTGCGGATGAGCCAGGGACTCAGGACGAGCAAGGTCGTTCCCGCGGCCAGCGGCGCGACGGCGAGGGCCCCGCGCACGCCGATTCGCACCGCTAGCGCGATCACGAGCGGCAGCAGCACCATCCCGACCGCGGTCAGCTTCGCGCCGCACGCCGCACCGATCAGAAGACCCAGCACCGCCGCTCCGCGTCCGAGCCGCTGATCGCGCGGCGTCATCAGCACCAGCGCGAGTCCCGACGCGAGCATGAGGTTGACCGTCGCTTCCACGTAGGCCAGCGAACCGACCACGACCGCCCACGGCGTCACCAGCATGATCGCTGCGCCGAGAACGCCGGAGAACGTCTGCCGCACCGCGCCGCCGCCACGTTGGATTGAGGCGACGGTCGCTGCGTGTCCCACGACGATCGCGGCCAGAACCGTCATCGTCGCCTGGAGCAGCTGGGCGGCGCGGGCGGCGATGTCGAGGTCGCCGGTCAGCGCCATCAGATGAAGCGTCGAGCCTTCGACGTGATTCGGGAACGCCGCGTACACGTTGTGCGTCAGCGGCGTGATACGTCCGAGGTCGAGCCACTCGCGAGGCGCCTGCAGGTGGTAGCTCAGCGCATCGTAGCCCTTGAACTCCGTCGCCCACAGCCAGCCCGGGGTGGAGACGGAGGCGATGAGCAGCACGGCGACGGGCGGCAGGAGCGTGAGCCAGATCCAGCTCGGCCGCGCCGGCCAGCCGCGCACGCTCCGCAGTTCCCACCCGGCGAGGGCGAGTCCCGGGAGCAGGACGATCCATGCGCCGACGGGGGAGGCGAGGGCGCCGGCGCTGCCGGCCGCGGCGTCGACGGCGAGCATCATCGCCACGCCGCCGCCGGCGACGACGGGGCGTCGGAGTTCGTCGCCGAGTCGGGCGAGTCGATGGACGAGGACCCCCCAGCCGAGGGCGGAAACGAGCCAGAGGGCGGTCCAGGGGAGGGCTTCGGCGAGGGCGACGGCGGCGTCGAGATGTCGGGCCGGTTCATCGCCGGTGCGGGTCGCGAGCACGCCGACCCCGAGCGCGACGGTGGCGAACGCGACCCCCGCCCGGATCAGCCAGGCCTCCCGCGGGGAGGACGTCGCATCGGTCATGAGGCGGGCGGTCATGCCGCGCGATTGTAACGGGCGGGCCACGGATTGGTCCGCCGTTTGCATCGGGTGGGTCGGACGACGTTTTCTCAGGACAGGAGGTCCGCTCATGATGCGTACGAAGCTGGGACTCGGGATCGGGTTGATCATGGTGATTGTTGCGCTGTGCGCACAATCCGCCGCCGCTGCGCAGCTTCGGACATTCGTCCGTCTCAAGGGGCATCAGTCTGATCCGCTGAACGGCTTCGGTCTGGTGGTCGGTCTGAACGGCACGGGCGACAAGGGGAAGGACGGGCTCGTGACGGCGCGTCCGCTGGCCGAACTGCTGCGGAACTACCGCAACCCCGTGGCCTCGGCGGAGGAGCTGCTCAAGGTCGACAGCGTGGCGATCGTGTCGCTGTCCGTGAAGACGCCGCCCGGCGGATTCCGGGAAGGCGACACGGTCGATGTGCGGGTCGACGCCCTCTACAACGCGTCGAGCCTCGCCGGCGGCACCCTGATCACCTCGTTCCTGTATCTGCCGGGGCGCATCGAGGAGAACCGGCCGCCGTTTGCGATGGCGTCGGGCCAGATCGTCGTCGAGGGCGACAACCCGAGGAGCGGGATGATCCGCGGCGGCGGGCAGATGCTGCTGGATCATCGCACCAACGTGCTGCAGTCGGACGGCTCGATCACGCTGGTGCTCCACAGCGAGTTCGCCGCGTATCCGGAGGCGGCGGCGTTGGCGGCCGAGATCAACGAGTGGTTCGGCATCGACGGCTACGAGACCGTCGCCCGCGTGGAGGACGTTCGGAACATCAAGGTGACGCTGCCGAAGGCCGACCGCGCGAACCCGGCGGAGTTCCTCGGACAGCTGATGCTGATCCCGATCGACATCTCGATTCTCGCCAAGGAGCCCCGCATCGCGATCAACCGCGAGACGGGCGTGATTGCGGTGACGGGGAACGTGGAGATCGGACCGGTCGCGATTTCGCATGATTCGATCGCGATCACGACCCGCACGCCGCCCCAACCCCCCACCGCCGCGACTCCGGAATTCCGGACCTCGAAGTGGGCCGGTCTCGACATGTGGAACGGCGAGAACCGCAACTCGGCGAACCTGAACGATCTGATCGCCGCGCTCGAACAGCTCGACGTGCCGGTGGAGGACCAGATCGACATCATCTACGAACTCAAGAACGTCGGCGCGATTCACGCCGAGATCGTGGAGTCGAAATGAACGTGACGCCGACCCACGCCCGGCCCGGTGAACTCTTCGCGCCGGCTCCGCCCACGGCGCGAGGCCCCGCGTTCAGCGCTGACTTCGACGTTGATGCGCAACGCGACGTCAGCGAAGCGCGGCGGCAGGCGGAGAAGCTGACGGCGTCCGCGCTGATCGCGCCGGTGCTCGCCCAGCTTCGTGAGAACTCGACCGCCGCGCCGCCCTTCGGCCCCACCATGGCGGAGAAACGCTTCGGTCCGATTCAGGACGCCATTGTGGCGGACCGCCTCGTGCAGGCGTCGAACTTCCCGATCGTCGATGCGATTGCGCGTCGGTTCGGCGACCCCGACGCCGGTCCGCCCCCCGGTTCCCAACTGGAGTTGACGGCATGACCACCACCCGTTCCCCGCGCCCCGCCCCTCCGACCGCCCCCGCCGATCTCGATGCGACGATGGGCGAACTCGCCCGCACCCTCGCGGCCCTGTATCGCGGGTACGGCGCGTTGCACCAGACCCTCGAGAAGATGCGAGAGGCGATCCGCACCGCCGACGCCGGCGCCATCCTCGCGTGCTGCGAGGAGGAGCGGACGATGGCGGAGGGCCTGATGGCGTGCGAGCGCCAACGGGCGTGTCTTGTGGAGGCGGCGGCCGCCGCGGCCGGGCTCGACGAACCGGTCGCCGCCGGGGACCTCGAGCGGCTCATGCCGGAGGGGCGTCGGACGGCGTACCGGAAGGTGTGCGCTGATCTGCGTCGACGCGTCGACGACGTGCGCACGCTGCAATCGATCGTGAGTGCGGCAGGGACGGCGTTGCACCAGCACATCACGGGCGTGATGCAGACCGTGCACGCCGCGCTGACCGAAGGACCGGTCTACACCGCCCGCGGTCGGATGGCGACGACGCCGGCGCGAGCGACGTCGGCCGCGGTGGATTACCGGCAATGAGGAGCGGCGGAAGGGTCATCCTGATGAGGACGGACGCATGAGCATCAACGGCGCGCTTCAGATCGGCCGCAGCGCCATGACCGCGAGTCAGGCGGCGTTGCAGGTGGCCGGCAACAACATGGCGAACGCGGCGACGGAGGGCTACTTCCGACGCTCGGTGCACATGGCCGCCGCGATGGACGAGCGGGTCGGGACGAACATGTTCATCGGGCAGGGCGTGCAGCTGCTGTCGATCAAGCGCGAGGTCGACATCGCCCTGCAGGCGCGGGTGCGGAACGCGTTGAGCGACGAGAGCGCGGCCCTGGTCGATCAGCGGTTCCTGATCGCGGTGGAGACGCTCCAGAACGAACTCACCAGCAACGACCTTTCGAGCCAGCTCTCCGAGTTCTTCAACGGGTTCTCCGAACTCGCGAACAACCCGGAGGATCACGCCGTGCGGGCGCTCGTCGTACAGCTGGGCGTCGGGGTCGCGAGCACGATCACCGGCCTCCGCGACGAATACGCCAAGCTCCGCGAGCAGATCGACACCACGCTCGACGTTTCGATCGACTCGGCGAACGGGATCCTGGACCAGATCTCGGCCCTGAACCTGCAGATCGCGCAGACCGAGCAGGGCGCGGGGGAGGCGGGCTCGCTCCGCGACCAGCGCGACCGCCTCGTCGATCAGCTGTCGGAGTTCATCGACATCTCGGTGAATGAGCAGCAGAACGGGATGATCGACATCCTTTCCGGGTCGACCCCGATCATCCTCGCCGGCGAGTCGCGTGGGATCGAACTCCGGATCGAATCGGACAACGGGACCATCGAGGCGTCGGTGCGGGTGGCGGCGGACGGGACGGAGCTCACCCCGACCAACGGCGAGATCGGCGCCCTGCTCCGGCAGCGGGCGGAGACGGTCGAGCCGTCCATCCAGGACCTGGACGATCTGGCCTCCAACCTGATCTTCGAGGTCAACCGGCTGCACAGCCAGGGGCAGGGGCGGTTCAATCCGTCGTCGTTCACCGGTTCCTACCAGGCGGCCGACACGACCGTGCCGCTCAACGACGCGGCGGCGGACCTGCCGTTCCAGATGAAGAACGGCGGCTTCTACATTCACGTGATCAACAGCGCGTCGGGGGCGGAGAACGCCTACCGCATCGATGTCGATCCCGACGCGATGTCGCTCGATGATCTCGTGGCGGAAATCAACACGGTGACGGGCGGAACCAACGTGACGGCGTCGTTGACGCCGGCCCGGATGCTGCAGCTGACCGCGAACGCCGGCTTCGAGCTGTCCTTCACCGACGACACCGCCGGCGTGCTCGCGGGCCTCGGAGTGAACAGCTTCTTCACGGGCGAGAACGCGGCGACGATGGGCGTGGCCCAGGAGATCCGGGACGATCCCAACCGGCTCGCGGCGGGGGCGAACAACGTCCCCGGCTCGAACGATACGGCGCTGGCGCTCGCGAACCTGCAGGACCAGCCGATCGCCGCCCTCGGTGAGGCGAGCCTGCGCGACTTCTGGCAGGAGTCGGTGAACGGTCTTGCGGTGCGCACCGCGACGGCGAATCAGCAGGTGGAGACGACGGGTCTGGTGCGGGAGAGTCTTTCGGCGCAGCTGCTCGCGGTGGGCGGCGTGTCGCTGGATGAGGAGTCGGTGAACCTGCTCACGTTCGAGCGGCAGTTCCAGGCCGCCGCGCGGTTCATCAGCGTGATCGACGAGATTCTGCAGACGCTGCTCTCCCTTGCGTGAGCTTTGAGGAGTCCGACGCCATGAGTTCCATTCCTTCAAGTCTGGCCCGGGTGCCCTCGCGACTGGCGTCACAAGTGACGCTGGGCTCGCTGATCCGCGCGAACCAGGGACTGCTCCAGACTCAGGTGCAGCTCTCGTCAGGACAGCGGGTGAACCGCAGTTCCGATGATGCGATCGCCACCAGCGCAATCACCACGCTTGACGACGTGATCGAGAAACGCGAACAGCGTCAGCGCAACCTGTCGCACGCAGAGGCGGTCCTCGGCGTGCTCGACCAGTCGCTCGGCGAGGTGTCGGACCTGCTGCTCGAGGCGAAGCAGATCGGCGTCGCGGAGGCGAGCACCATCACCGACCCCGAGACGCGTCGGAACCAGGCCCTGGTGATCGAGTCGCTGCTCAACGATGCGGTGTCCGTGGCGAACCGTCGCTTCCAGGACATCTACCTCTTCGCCGGGGCGTCGAGCGCGCGGGAGCCGGTGACCGAACTGCTCAACGGCCTCCGTTACACCGGCGAGGGATCCGGTCTGCGGACCGATCTCGGCCCCGGCGACGCGGCGCCGATCACGGTCAACGCGGACGACGCCTTCGGGGCGCTGAGCGCCCGGGTCGAGGGCGAGTTCGACCTGGACCCATTGACCACGCTCGACACGCGGATCGACCACCTCAACGGCGCCCGCGGCATGGGCGTGACGCTCGGGGCGGTGAACGTGACCGTCGGCGCGACGCAGATCACGGTCGACCTCACCGACGCCTACACGGTGGGCGACGTCGCCGCCATGCTGCAGACGGCGATCGACCCGCTCGATCCCGGCTCGGTGGTGGTGGCGATGGACGCGGGAGGCGACGGACTGGCGATCTTCGGCCACAGTCTGTTCGACATCACGATCAGCGACGTCGACGCCCCCGGTCCCGCCGCGGACCTCGGCCTCGCCAAGACCTTCCCGGCCGGGGCCTCGACCGCGGGCGACGATCTCGACGCCCGGGTGACCCGGGAGACGCTGATCGCGAGCCTGCCGTCGGTGACGAGCCCGCTCGGCTCGATCACGATCGAGAACGCGGGCCAGACCCGGACCATCGATCTGTCGGGGGCGACGACCGTCGAGGACGTCATCGAAC
This sequence comes from Phycisphaerales bacterium, assembly GCA_965227335.1. GTDB lineage: Bacteria > Planctomycetota > Phycisphaerae > Phycisphaerales > SM1A02 > CBDDFV01. Next base: position 1,550,697 of record CBDDFV010000001.1, on the reverse strand, counting down.
GGATCGAGGCGGAGAACATCGGCATCCGGGTGGAGGTCGCGACGTCGGGCGATCGCCTGAACTTCATCAACGAACTCTCGGGCGGCAAGATGAGCATCGGCGAGGTCACCGGCGGCTCCGACACCGCGACCGAACTCGGCGTCCGCACGATGTCGCTCCTGACCTCGCTCGACCAGTTCAACGACGGGCGGGGCGTGGATATCGTCAGCGGCAGCGTCGACCCCGTGAGCGGGGCGCCCGATCCGAGCCGCGACATCGACTTCCGCATCACGACCAAGGACGGAACCGAGCTGGACATCGACCTCGCGGGGGCCCTCACGGTGGGCGACGTCATCGCCGCCATCAACAGCGCGTCCGCCGGGGCGGGGATCTTCGCCAACTTCCAGGCCGGGCTCGCGACGGGCGGCAACGGCATCACGCTGACCGATACGACGGCCGGGAGCGGCGACACGATCGTCGCGAAGCGGAACGGCTCGAGCGCGGCGGAGGACCTCGGGATCCTCGGCTCCGAGTCAGGCGCAATCCTGACCGGCGAAGACCGCGCAAAAGTGGCCGTGGAGAGCCTCTTCACTCACCTGATGGACCTTGCGACGGCCTTGCGGGCCAACGACACGCGCGGCATCCAGTTTGCGGCTCAGCGTCTGGACACGGACATCGTCCGGACCGCCGAGACGCGGGCCCTGGTCGGCGTCCGGAGCCAACGGGTCGCCGCAGCGGCGATCCGCGAAGAAGAGTTGCTTGTTCAGGACACCGCGATGAGAAGCCAGTTCCGAGATCTTGACTACGCACAGGCGTCGGTTCGCTTCGCCGGGCTCCAGCAGCAGTTGGAAGCCGGACTGGCGGCGGCGAGCCGGGCCAACTCACTCAGCCTGCTGAATTTCCTGAGGTAGGCGAATAGACGAACGCACGGACGCGGCGAGGTCGACCCGGCGCCGCGCATCCGGACAGGAGGTCCCCCGCCGTCGCCGTGACGACGGGATCCCAAGGATTGGCGGGTCGAACGACGGAGCGTATCTGATGATTCTCCAGACCACACGATTCGGTGACGTGGAGATCGACGAGAGCCGGATCATGCACTTTCCGGCGGGGCTGCTCGGGTTCTCGAGTCACACGCGGTACGTGCTGCTTCAACCGGAGGAGGACGCGGTCTTCTTCTGGCTGCAGTGCGTGGACACCCCTGATCTGGCTTTCGTGATCACGGATCCGAGCATCTGGACGCCCGAGTACGAGGCGCCGGTTCGTCAGGATCAGATGGACGAGCTGGAGCTGGCGGACTTCGACGACGCCCAGGTGTTCGTCATCGTGAACAAACACGGAGACGAGCTGACCGCGAACTACCAGGGACCGCTCCTGGTGAACACGGTGACGCGGCGCGGCACGCAGCTGGTGCTGGCGGACAAACGCTGGACGACCCGCCACGCCCTGCTGCGACTGAACGCCTCCGCCTCCGCGGCGTCGGCGTAGACCGGCGTCGACGGGTTCGCGCGGCGCGGCCGCGCGGACTGCGGATGCTCACGGGGCAGGGACGCCCCGCTTCGGGACGCGCGACGATGTTCGCGGTCCCCTCCTGGAAGGAGCCGACCGATGCTGGTGCTCTCACGACACCGCGACGAGACAATCATGATCGGCGACGACATCGAACTGACCGTCGTTGACATTCGAGGCGACAAGGTGCGTCTCGGCATCAAAGCACCGACTGAAATCGCCGTGCACCGCAAGGAGGTGTACGAGTCGATCAAACGCGAGAACCGCACGGCCGCCATGTTCCCGAGCGACGAGCTCGGTCGGCTGCGCCCCAACCTCAACCCGGCGTCGTCCGGAGCCCGTCCGGATCGCGCCGCCCGTCTGTCCCAGCGTCCGACGCCCGGACGCGACCAGGCGGAGCACCGCGAGAGCGCCTGACCATGGCGGCGCTCCAGTCTTCTCCCCGACCGCTCCGGCGGTCAACGCGAACCGCCTCACGAAGGATCGCCGGCCGTTCGCTCGTACTAGCCCCAGTCAAGGAGGATCGTCGTGGCTAGGATCAACACCAACATCGCGTCGATGATCGCGCGGAACAACCTCGCCCGCACCGACAGCGACCTGCAGATGCGTCTCCGCCGACTGTCCACCGGCCTGCGGATCAGCCGCGGGGCGGACGACCCGGCCGGACTCATCGTGTCGGAGCGGCTGCGGAGCGAAATCAAGGCGCTGAGTCAGGCGGTCTCCAACTCCGAACGCGCCAGTTCGGTGATCGCCACGACGGAAGGCTACCTCAACGAGGTCTCCGACCTGCTGAACTCGATCCGGGGACTGGTGGTGGAAGCCGCCAACACCGGCGCGCTCAGCCAGGAGGAGATCGAGGCGAACCAGCTCCAGATCGACAGCGCCATCAGTTCGATCACGCGAATCTCGAACACGGCGAGTTTCGCGGGCCTGCAGCTGCTCAACGGCTCGCTCGACTACCTCACCTCGGGCGTGAACGCGTCCGACATCAACGGCGTGAACATCTACAACGTGCAGTTCGGCAATGCGAGTTCGGCGTCGATTGAGGTGGAGGTGATCGCCTCCGCCCAGACGGGCCAGCTCTTCCTGTCCGGCTCGTATTCCGCGACGCCGGCCGCGAACGGCACGCTGCTCAGCTCGGTCACGGTCGAGATCGCCGGCAACCTCGGCGTCCAGACCTTGGCGTTCGTCTCCGGAACCGCCCTGAGCGCGGTGGCGGCGGCGGTGAACCAGTTGAAGGAGTCGACCGGCGTCTCCGCCGCCCTCGCGAGCGCGGGCGACCAGTCCAGCGGTCTGAACTTCTTCTCGACGGGGTACGGCGACTCCGAGTTCGTGTCGGTGAAGAAGATCGGGGCGGGCGGCTCGTTCTTCTCGCTCCAGGACAGTCAGGGCGGAGCGACCGTGACCCGCGACGAGGGTCGCGACGTGACCGCGATCGTGAACGGGTCGCTGGCGACGGGCGACGGCCTCGACCTCAGCGTTGACACGCCGACGCTCGCGCTTCAGATGTCGCTGAGCGAGACCTTCGCCCAGACGACGAATTCGCCGACCAGCTTTGAAGTCACCGGCGGCGGGGCCACGTTCCAGCTCGGACCGTCGATCTCGGCCTCGCAGCAGGTCGGTTTCGGCATGCAGTCCGTCGCGGCGAGCCGCGTCGGCCGGACGACCATCAACGGGGTCACGCACTTCCTTGACTCCATCAAGTCCGGGGGCGCCAACGCGCTCGACGGCGGCGGCGCCCAGAACGCGGCGGCGGTCCTGGATTCCGCGATCACGGAGATCGCCGGGCTCCGCGGACGCCTCGGCGCCTTCGAACGCAATACGCTGCAGACCAACGTCACTTCTCTGCAGATCGGGATCGAGAACATCACCGCCAGCGAGTCGAAGATCCGGGACGCGGACTTCGCGGCGGAGACAGCCGCGCTGACGCGGGCCCAGATCCTCTCCCAGGCCGGCACCTCGGTCCTCGCGACCGCCAACACCACGGCCCAGAACGTCCTGCAGCTCCTCGGCTGACCCGGACCGGCGGACCCGCCCGGAAATTTCTTCGGGCCTGACAATCTGAGATCCTCCCCCCGCACCCGGTCCCGCCGGGTGCGTTTTGTTCCACCGATTCCGATAAGAGCCCGCGGCCGGACGCGACGGACGCCGCGCGGGGTCCGGGGCCGGCTCCCGGCCCGTCCCGCGCCCGCCGCACGACCCGTCCATGCGGCCGGACCGCAACAGATGTTGACTCAAGTCGCCCCCGCGCCGGCTCGATACTCGGAGAGCACGACAGATGCCGGCGCAGCCTCGGCGTCGGCCGCCCCCGTGCTCCACCGTGGAGGGGAGGGCGCTTGAGGACGAGGCGATGGCGAGGAACGGCTCCGCGCGGAGCACTGCGGCCCCGGCCGCACTCTCGTAATGGATTGCGACGACCGCCCTGACGGTCAAGCGTGTTCACGGAGGACACCATGAGTCGTATCAACACCAACGTGCCGTCTCTGATCGCCCAGCGAGTGCTGGGCCAGCAGAACCGCGGCCTGAACACCAGCCTCGAGCGACTGAGCACGGGTCTCCGGATCAACCGCGGTAAGGATGGTCCGGCGGCGCTCATCGCGAGTGAGAACCTTCGCTCCGAGCAGCGGTCGATCACGGCCGCGATCGGGAACGCCCAGCGAGCGGACCAGGTGCTCAACGTCGCGGAAGGCGGTCTCACCGAAGTCAACAACCTCCTCCTCGAGCTCCAGTCGCTCGTCGGCGAATCCGCCAACGACGCGGGCGTCTCGCAGGAGGAAAAGGAAGCGAACCAGCTTCAGATCGACTCGATCCTTCAGACGATCGACCGCATCTCGAACTCGACGTCCTTCCAGGGCACGAAGCTGCTGAACGGCAACTTCGATTACACCACCTCCGGTGTGAACGAGACGCTCGTCAGCGACGTGACGGTCAACTCCGCCAAGCTGTCGGACACCGCGGGCTCGTTCCTGAACGTGACCATCGACGTGCTGACCTCCGCCCAGACCGCGGAAGTCTATCTGTCGACCACGGGCGGCAACCTGACCAACGGCGGCAACGGCTCGATCACGTTCGAGGTCAGCGGCAAGGAAGGCACGCAGCAGTTCACGTTCGCGTCCGGCACCTCGCAGGCGTCGATCATCACGGCGATCAACACCTTCAAGGACGCCATCGGCGTGTCGGCCATCCAGAACGGAACCACCGCCGGCCGCGTCGAGATCCGCTCCACCGACTTCGGCAGCAACGCCTTCGTCTCGGTGAAGGAGCTGGAGGGCGCCACGAACGACCTCATCTTCGCCGCCGATACGGGCGGGACAGGGGTCGCAGAGCTGAAAGACGAGGGCCGCGACGCAACGGTCCTCATCAACGGCGTTCAGGCCACTACGGACGGCCTGGAAGCCACGGTGGCCCGAGACGGCTTCGACGTGTCGGTCAACATCGCCGGCACGGCGGGACTCAACGTCACCAACGGGTCGACCAGCTTCACGGTCACCGGCGGCGGCGCCGACTTCAACCTGTCGCCGAAGGTCAACCTCGCCGGCAAGGTCTCCCTCGGTATCGAGACCGTCACCACCGGCAACCTCGGCGACAACGCAGACGGGTTCCTCTCCGGACTCAAGTCCGGCGGCACCGCGAACGTCGTCAACGGCGACCTGAGCAAGGCCCAGACGATCGTCGACAACGCGATCAAGCAGGTCTCGTCGCTGCGAGGTCGACTCGGCGCCTTCCAGTCCAACGTCGTCGGCGCGACCATCAACAGCCTCGGCATCGCCCTCGAGAACACCGCCGCGGCCGAGAGCTCGATCCGCGACGCTGACTTCGCCGCGGAGACCGCATCGCTGACTCGTCAGCAGATCCTGTCCCAGGCCGCGACCCAGTCGCTCTCGCTGGCCAACGCCCAGCCCCAGGCCGTCCTCTCGCTCCTCGGATAACCCCGAGGCCCGACGAGGCCGAACCCTGAGATAATCACGCCACGCGGCGGTCTTCGGACCGCCGCGTTTTTTCGTGGTCGACGCACCTCGTCGGCGGACCCGAGGCGGGTCCGCGGCCGGAGGCCGCGGCTTGGGGGATTACCCGAGACGGGCGTCCACCTTCGCCTTCCAGTCCTCGTACCCCGCCCGACCCATCAGCCCGAACGTCGCACGCTTTCCCGTCTCCACCGCCGGCTGGTCGTACGCATCAATATTCAGCAGCCGACCCGCGTACGCCGTCGCGACCTGCCACAACTGAATGAACTGACCCACCGTAAACGCACCCACGTCCGGGAACCGCAGCGTGAAGTTCGGACGGGCCGACTCCACCAGGGCGTACGCCGTCGCCCGCTGCTCCGCGGCAAGCAGCTCACCCAGCGTCGCCCCCTCGAGGTACGCCAGATTCTCCACGCCCAGCCCCGCCGGAATCGCCACGTCGCGTGCGGGACGCGTCACCTCCACGAACCCCACGACCTTGTCGCGCGGCCCCTCCCGGTACAGCTGGATCTGACTGTGCTGGTCCGTCGCCCCCAACGCCTTGATCGGCGTCGCCCCCGCGAACACCTCGTTCCCGTCGCGATCCACCCGCTTGCCGAGCGACTCCGCCCATAACTGACGGTACCAGTCCGCCAGCAGATACAGGTTGTTCGCGTACGGCATGAGCACGTGGTTCGACTTGCCCCGGCCGGCGAACGTCACGAGCAACCAGGCCAGCGTCGCAGCCGGGTTGTCGGGCCCCGTCTGCGCACACCGCGCATCCATCGCCGCGGCCCCGTCGAGCAACGCCTCAATGTCGATCCCGCACATCGCCGCGCTGAACAGACCGACCGGCGAGAGCACGCTGAACCGCCCCCCGACCCCCTCCGGGACGGGCAGCGTCGCGTACCCCGACGCGTCGCAGATCGATCGCATCGTCCCCTTCTCAGGATCCGTCACCGCGACGATGCGCTCCGCGTGCGCGTCGCCGAGCGCATCCTGCAGCATCCGCCGCACGATCATGAACTGCGCGGCGGTCTCCGCCGTCTCACCGGACTTGCTGATCACGTTCACCAGCGTGCGCTCGAACCGCGGATCGGTCCGACGCACCTCGTCGAGCACGTCCGCCGCCGCCACGGGGTCGACATTATCGAGCACGAACAGACGCGGCCCGTCCCGCTCGGCGTTCGGCCTGAGGTTCCACGTGGACGGATTCAGCGCCGCCTGCAGCGCGATGTTCCCCAGCGCGCTCCCGCCGATGCCGAGTACGAGCATCGTGTCGGTCGTCGGGCGATGTCGATCGGCGAGGGTCCGCACCGCCTCGACGTGCGCCGCCCGCATGGGATCAAACGGCAGCTCCCGCCATCGCTCCCAGCCCGTCCCGCGGGTGGCGGCGAGTTCGGCGGTCAGTTCGTCCCGCCGCGTCTGGGCGGCGTCGAACGCCGCGCGATCGACGCCTTCGTCGCCCACGCGTTCCGAAAAGCAGTTCTCGACATGAAGCGTCAGCTCGTTCATGTCGCGAGGATACTCCAGAGCCGGTTCGCGGGCGGGCGGATCAGGCGTGATCGAGCGCGTGTTCGAGGTCGCGTCGGAGGTCGTCGAGATGTTCGATCCCGACCGACAGCCGCACCAGCGTGTCGCTGATCCCGAGTTTCGCCCGCGCCTCCGGCGGCACCGAGGCGTGGGTCATGATCGCAGGGTGATCGACCAGCGACTCGACGCCCCCGAGCGATTCGGCCAGCGTGAACACCTGCAGGTTCTCGAGGAAGCGCCGCGACTCGTCGAGCGCGCCCTTCAGGAACATGGTGATCATGCCGCCGCCGGCGACCGCGCCGTCGATCGTCATCTGCCGCTTCGCCACCGCCGCCTGGGCGAAGTCCGCGAGCCCGGGATACACCACGCGTTCGACCTTCGGATGATCGACGAGCCAGCGGGCGAGCGCGGTCGCGGTTGCGTTGTGCCGACGCATCCGCACGTCGAGCGTCTTGATGCCCCGCAGCACGAGGTAGGAATCAAACGGTCCGAGCACCGATCCGATCGCGTTCTGGAGATACCGCAGGCGTTCGGCGAGGTCCGCGCGTCCGGTGGCGAGGAAGCCGCCCACGACGTCGCTGTGACCGCCGAGGTACTTCGTCGCGGAGTGCATCACGATGTCGAAGCCGTGTTCGATCGCCCGCTGAATCACCGGGGTGGCGAACGTGTTGTCGCAGACGGTGAGGATGCCGCGCTCCTTCGCGATCGACGCGATCGCGTCGAGATCCGCCAGCTTGAGCGTGGGGTTGGTGGGCGTCTCGATCCAGATCATCCGCGTCCGGTCGGTGATCGCATCGACGAGACGGTTCGGGTCGGAGAGGTCGACGTAGCTGACCGACAGGCCCTGCGAGCGTTCCCGGACGTCGGTGAACAGTCGGTACGTGCCGCCGTAGAGATCGTCCATGGCGACGAGATGATCGCCGCTGTCCATGAGTTCAAGGCACGTGCCGATCGCGGCGAGTCCGGACGAAAAGGCGAAGCCGCCGTAGCTGACGTCCTCGTCCTCGGTGAGTTCGGAGCCTTCGAGCCGGGCGACGCTTCGCTCCGCCGCGTACCGCGTCGGGTTGTGGCTGCGCGAGTACTCAAACCCCGCGTGCTCGCCGGGCGACCGCTGGGCGTAGGTGGACGAAAGGAACACGGGCGGCATGACGGCCCCGGTCACCGGCTCGGGCGCCTGCCCGGCGTGGACCACCTTGGTGCCGATGGCGTGGGAGGAATCGGAAACGCTCATGGGAGGGGGTGCCTTCGAACCGGCGGCGCCGGCGTGGGGATCAGGCCGAGGGCCCGGGAATCGTTCAGGCCAGCTGGCCGCGAAGGTAGTTGATGAGATCGATCTTGGTGATCAGACCGTAGAAGCCGTTCTCGTCGCACACGATGGCGACGCGGTCGGCGCGGAAGATCGGCAGCAGGTCGTTCACGGATGCGGTCGGCGCGATCGTCTCGAGCCGGCGGGTCATGAAGTCGCTGACCGGCCGCCCGCCCGACTCGCCCGGATGCGACGTCATCGCCAGCAGGATGTCCGACTCGTCCAGAATCCCGACCACCGCCTCGCCTTCGATGACGACCATCTGACTGATCTGGTACATCATCATCTGCTTGATCGCCTGGGTGAGCGGCGTCGACGGCTTCAGCGTGTAGTCCTCCCGGTCGAGGTGCCGCCTCGCAATCAGATCACGCAGATCCCCGAACCGCTCCCGCTCGATGAACGCCTGGTCCATCATCCAGAAGTCGTTGAACATCTTCGAAAGATACTTCGCCCCGTGGTCGCAGATGAAGGTGACCACCCGCTTCGGCTCGGTCTGTTCGCGACAATAGCGGAGGGCGGCGGTCACGAGCGTGCCCGAGGACGACCCCGCGAGGATCCCCTCCTTCGCCAGCAGATCACGCGCGGTCAGGAACGCATCGCCGTCCGAGATCGCGTACGCGCGGTCAACCACGCTCAGGTCCAGGATGTCCGGCACGAAGTCCTCGCCGATCCCCTCCACCAGCCAGCTGCCCGGCTTGACATGCTTGTTCTCGTTGACCAGCGGCGCGAGGATCGAACCCTCCGGATCCGCGAGCACGATCTCGATGTCAGACTTCTGCTCCTTCAGGTACCGACCGACGCCCGTCACCGTGCCGCCCGAGCCGACGCCCGCCACGAAGGCGTCGAGATTCCCGCCCATCTGCGTGTAGATCTCGGGACCCGTGGTCTCGTAGTGGATCTGCGGGTTGGCCTCGTTCGCGAACTGATTGATGTAGAAGCTGTTCGGCGTCTCCGCCGCCAGACGCGCGGCGACCTCCTGGTAGTACTCCGGATGCCCCTTCTCCACATCCGACCGCGTGAGACGCACCTCCGCCCCCATCGCCCGCAGATGCGAGATCTTCTCCGCACTCATCTTGTCCGGCACCACCACCGTGACGCTGTACCCCCGCTGCCCCCCCACCAGGGCCAGGGCGATGCCGGTGTTGCCGGCGGTGGCCTCGATGATGTGACCGCCCGGCTTGAGCTGACCCGACGCCTCCGCCGCGCGAACCATCGACACCGCGATGCGGTCCTTGATGGAGTTGCCGGGGTTCATCGCCTCGAGCTTGACGTAGAGTTCGCACGGCCCCGTGTCGAGATGCGAGATCCGGAGCATCGGCGTCCGCCCCACGAGGTCGAGCACGTTGTCGTACACCGCGAGGGCGGCGGCGTCGTTGGGTGTGGAAGTCGCGGCGGCGTCAGCGGTCATCGGGTCCCTCCAGGGCTGGAAACCCGCATTGTACGATCGCACCGCCCCCGCGCCGACGACCGACGGCGACCGATCTGGCCCGGCCCACGAAAAAACGGGCGCCGGTCCGTGACCAGCGCCCGTGTGACTCGATTTCAGGCCCGCCCGACCCTGCGGCCGCGCGGCGGATCGTCTACTCGTTGATCGTATCGCGACCGCGGATGCCGTCCGTGGTCAGGATGTGGAAGCTGGTGTTCGACCAGTCGTACGCGCAGTCGATGAGGTAGCCGCCGGTGCCGGCGCCGCCGGGCGGGTCGCCGCCGAACGGGGTGTCGCGCGACCAGAGGCCGTACTGCGCGCCGCTCGAGGCGCCGGTCTGGTTCCAGTTCCGCTCGTCGGCGCTCATCGCTTCCCGCACGCCGAGCATGCGGACGTGACCGTCGTAGAACAGCGTGACCGGCGTCGACTCGTAGCCGTGATTGAAGTAGTACGGTTCGCAGCCGTCGTAGTCGCCGTTGTTGTTGAAGCACGGGTTGCAGTACGCGCCGCGGTTGTTCTGAAGCCAGTGATGCTCGAGCATGTGCGTCTTCAGGTCCGGGAACACCGCCTGCGAATAGCCCGGCGACTTGAACGAACCGACGAGGTCGAACGGGTTCTGCCAGTCTTCGCCGTTGGGGTTGCGGTTCGGGTTCGCGAAGACGTCCGGAGAGAACATCGACGCGGGCGACGTGCAGTAGCTCGTCCACCAGAAGCCGCCGGAGGTCGAACTGGGAACGTACTCACCCGGGCTCTGCTGGACTTCGTCAACGAGCGCCACGACCGCTTCGTCCTTCGGGGCGTACCAGACGGAGTCGTAGAAGCGACCCGAGACGTACTGGTTGAACTGCCGCGCATTCGGGATGCGGAAGGCGCCCATGCGGACGAGCGGCTGCGTGAAGTTGATGGGCTCGACCAGGTGGTAGTTGGCGGGGAACGCGCCGTCCATCCAGAAGCCCCAGAGGCCGCCTTCGGCCCAGCCGAGGAGCACGGGCGGGTGCTCGGTGTTGGCGCCGGCGTTGTAGTCGCCGACGTTCGAGCCGTACGCCGCGAGGTCGTCGCGGACGAGGGTGAACTGACGATCCTGCCACTCGGACGCGTAGGTCGCGTGGGCGACGCCGAGCTGGCGGAGATTCGATTCCGACTGCGTCCGCTTCGCGGAGTCACGGGCCTTGCCGACCGCGGGCAGCAGAATTCCGATGAGCAGCGCGATGATCGAAACGACCACGAGCAGCTCGATGATGGTGAAACCACGTCGTCTCATGAGAAACTCCTCGGGAGACACAACATCAGATTGTTGGCGGTCGACGCGTCAGGACATGATGGTCGCGCCGGGTGGGGTCCGCCGGCAGAAGATATGTGGCCTCACCGTAGCACATCCCCCGGTTCCACGGCAATGAGAAAAACCCGGCCCGACACGGAAAAGGCCCCGATCCCACCGCGGGGATCGGGGCCGTTCGGACCGGCGGCCGGACACGGGACGCCCGGACCGGAGCGGGGCCGTCACTCGTTGATCGTATCGCGGCCGCGGATGCCGTCCGTCGTCAGCACGTGGAAGCTGGTGTTCGACCAGTCGTACGCGCAGTCGATGAGGTAGCCGCCGGTCCCGTTGTCGCCGGGCGGATCGCCGCCGAACGGGGTGTCGCGCGACCAGAGGCCGTACTGCGCGCCGCTCGAGTTCCCGGTCTGGTTCCAGTTCCGCTCGTCGGCGCTCATGGCCTCCCGCACGCCCAGCATGCGGACGTGACCGTCGTAGAACAGCGTGACCGGCGTCGACTCGTAGCCGTGATTGAAGTAGTACGGTTCGCAGCCGTCGTAGTCGCCGTTGTTGTTGAAGCACGGGTTGCAGTACGCGCCGCGGTTGTTCTGCAGCCAGTGGTGCTCGAGCATGTGCGTCTTCAGGTCCGGGAACACCGCCTGCGAATACCCCGGCGACCGGAAGGCGCCCACGAGGTCGAACGGGTTCTGCCAGTCCTCCCCGTCGGGGTTGCGGTTCGGGTTCGCGAAGACGTCCGGGGAGAACATCGACGCGGGCGAGGTGCAGTAGCTGCTCCAGAACACGTTGCCGTCGCCGGCCGACGGGTTGAACTCGCCCGGATGCTCCTGGGCGGCCTCGACGAGTTCGATCACCGCCTCATCCTTCGGCGCATACCAGACGTTGTCGTAGAAGCGGCCCGAGACGTACTGGTTGAACTGCCGCGCGTTCGGGATCCGCCACGATCCAAGTCGGACGAGCGGCTGCGTGAAGTTGATGGGTTCGGCGAGGTGGTAGTTGCCGGGGAAGGAGCCGTCCATCCAGTAGCCCCACATGCCGCCCTCGGTCCAGCCGAGCAGGATCGGCGGGTGCTCGGTGCTGGCGCCGTTGTTGTAGTCGCCGATGTCCGTGCCGTACGCCGCGAGATCGTCGCGGACGAGCGTGAACTGACGATCCTGCCACTCGGACGCGTAGGTCGCGTGGGCGACGCCGAGCTGGCGGAGATTCGATTCCGACTGCGTCCGCTTCGCGGAGTCGCGAGCCTTGCCGACCGCGGGCAGCAGAATTCCGATGAGCAGCGCGATGATCGACACGACCACGAGCAGCTCGATGATGGTGAAACCTCGATGTCGTTGCATTCCAGGGTCTCCGGGGGCACGGGCACAGGAACGCGGCGGGGCCGGCGCGCATGACATGAAACGACGCGCCGGGTCCAGGACCCGCCGGCAGAACATGAGTCCACACACTCAGAGATCTACACACCCGGTTACTCGACCATACTATTCAGACCGGAGACCGGTTGCCAAAAAACACCCCGATCCGCGAAGGATCGGGGTGCTTCGATTCATTCGGTCCGCCCGGCTGCCGGAACCGCACGATTCCACTGGCGGGCGTTTCGGGTCGAGGTTTACTCGTTGATGGTGTCGCGACCGCGAATGCCGTCCACCGTCAGCACGTGGAAGCTGGTGTTCGACCAGTCGTACGCACAGTCGATGAGGTAGCCGCCGGTGCCGGCGCCGCCGGGCGGGTCGCCGCCGAACGGGGTGTCGCGCGACCAGAGGCCGTACTGCGCGCCGCTCGAGGCGCCGGTCTGGTTGTAGTGACGCTCATCGGCGCTCATCGCTTCCCGCACGCCGAGCATGCGGACGTGACCGTCGTAGAACAGCGTCACCGGCGTCGACTCGTAGCCGTGGTTGAAGTAGTACGGCTCGCACCCCTGGTAATCGCCGTTGTTGTTGAAGCACGGATTGCAGTACGCGCCGCGGTTGTTCTGAAGCCAGTGATGCTCGAGCATGTGCGTCTTCAGATCCGGGAACACCGCCTGCGAATAGCCGGGCGACTTGAACGAACCGACGAGGTCGAACGGATTCTGCCAGTCTTCGCCGTTGGGGTTGCGGTTCGGATTCGCGTGCACGTCGGGAGAGAACATCGACGCGGGCGACGTGCAGTAGCTGCTCCAGTAGAGGGTGCCGCTGCCGTCATACTCGCCCGGATGCTGCTGGGCGGGCTCGACGATCTCGAGAACGGCCTCATCCTTCGGGGCGAACCAGACCGGATCGTAGACGCGGCCGTTCACGTACTGGCTGAACTGACGGGCGTTCGGGATCCGCCACGAGCCGAGGCGAACCAGCGGCTGCGTGAAGTTGATCGGCTCCACGAGGTGGTAGTTGCCCGGGAACTGGCCGTCCATCCAGTAGCCCCAGAGGCCGCCTTCGGCCCAGCCGACGAGAATCGGCGGGTGCTCGGTGTTGGCGCCGGCGTTGTAGTCGCCGACATCGGTGCCGTACGCGGCGAGGTCGTCGCGCACGAGCGTGAACTGACGATCCTGCCACTCCGCCGCGTACGTCGCGTGGGCGACGCCGAGCTGACGGAGATTCGACTCCGACTGCGTGCGCTTGGCGGAATCGCGAGCCTTGCCGACCGCGGGCAGCAGAATCCCGATGAGCAACGCGATGATCGAGACGACCACCAGCAGCTCAATGATGGTGAAGCCGCGGATGCGGGAACCGGTCATGGGGCGCATGACAATTCTCCAGGACAACATCGGGTTTTGACGACGACGGGCCGGCAGACATGGGGGGAAGCCGCGCCCGTATGGGGCGTCAGAGATATGGGCCCTCCGGTGGGGCCGGGCCTGATGCCCTGACAATACCTCAGAACCTCCCGGAAGGCGAGCACTTTCATGTTTCCACAACAGCCGGCCGCCGGGGCCGTCGCCCGCTTCGGGGGCGGGAACCCAGCCTCCGGGGGTCCGGTCCGGCCAGGGTGACGGCGCCTCGTCGATCCGCACACAACAACAGGGACCGTCCCGAAGGACGGTCCCTGTGTCATTGCATCAGGAGCAGGACTCGCGAGGAGTCCCGTCAGGCATGCGCCTTACTCGTTGATGGTGTCGCGGCCGCGGATGCCGTCGGTCGTCAGCACGTGGAAGCTGGTGTTCGACCAGTCGTACGCGCAGTCGATGAGGTAACCGCCGGTGCCGGCGCCGCCGGGCGGGTCGCCGCCGAACGGGGTGTCGCGCGACCAGAGGCCGTGCTGGGCGCCGCTCGAGGCGCCGGTCTGGTTCCACTGACGCTCGTCGGCGCTCATCGCTTCACGCACACCGAGCATGCGGACGTGACCATCATAGAAGAGGGTCACCGGCGTCGACTCGTAGCCGTGGTTGAAGTAGTACGGCTCGCAGCCTTCGTAGTCGCCGTTGTTGTTGAAGCACGGGTTGCAGTACGCGCCACGGTTGTTCTGAAGCCAGTGATGCTCGAGCATGTGCGTCTTCAGGTCCGGGAACACGGCCTGCGAATAGCCGGGCGATCGGAAGGCGCCCACCAGGTCGAACGGGCTCTGCCAGTCTTCGCCGTTGGGGTTGCGGTTCGGGTTCGCGAAGACGTCCGGGGAGAACATCGACGCGGGCGAGGTGCAGTAGCTGCTCCAGAACACGGTGCCGCCGCCGACCGACGGGTTGAACTCGCCCGGGTGCTCCTGGGCGGCGTCAATCAGCTCGACGACCGCTTCGTCCTTCGGCGCGTACCAGACAGAGTCATAGAACTTGCCGGTCACGTACTGGTTGAACTGACGCGCGTTCGGGATGCGCCACGAGCCGAGGCGAACCAGCGGCTGCGTGAAGTTGATCGGCTCGACCAGGTGGTAGTTGCCCGGGAAGGCGCCGTCCATCCAGTAGCCCCAGAGGCCGCCTTCGGCCCAGCCGAGGAGAACCGGCGGGTGCTCGGTGTTGGCGCCGGCGTTGTAGTCGCCGACATCCGTGCCATACGCCGAGAGGTCGTCGCGGACGAGGGTGAACTGACGATCCTGCCACTCGGACGCATAGGTCGCGTGGGCGACGCCAAGCTGGCGGAGATTCGATTCCGACTGCGTCCGCTTCGCGGAGTCGCGGGCCTTACCGACCGCGGGCAGCAGAATACCGATGAGCAGCGCGATGATCGAAACGACCACGAGCAGCTCGATGATGGTGAAGCCCTTTCTGGTCTTCATACGCATACACCAACCTTTCGAAGGTGAGTTGGGGGGTTGGATACGCAACCGGGAAAGAAATGACGCACGCGCCTCAACGTGCGCAACCCGTTGCGAGTCACAAAGTATATACGGTCCATCGACCCCTGCGGACGCAAATAACACCGGCAACCCCCGAAATCTCGGGCCGAGCCGCCCGCCAACCCGGAATTAGCCGCCCCGGACTGACACGGACAGGTCTGTTTGCGGCCCCGCTCCCGTCACTTCGCCCACAGGCCGCCGTCAGCCCCCGTCCGCGGCGACCCCGCCCGGGCCCGGGCCGCGTCCGTCAGCCGTCGCCCCTGACGCGTCCGCGTCACAAAGCCGATCTGCAGCAGATACGGCTCCACGACATCCTCCAGCGTCCCGGCATCCTCGCCCAACGTCGCCGCGATCGCCTCCAGACCCGCCGGCCCCCCGCCGTAGGTCTCCGCCAGCGTCGCCAGATACCGCCGGTCCAGGGCGTCCAGCCCGAGTTCATCGACGCCCTCCAGCGCCATCGCATCCGCCACCACCGACGCGTCGATCCGACCCGACGCCCGAACCTGCGCGAAGTCCCGCACCCGACGCAGCAACCGATTCGTGACGCGGGGAGTCCCCCGACTCCGGCTCGCGATCGCCGCCAGGGCGTCCTCATCCAACGACTCCATCCCCAGCGTCCGGACGCTTCGCCGCAGGATCTCCAGCAGCTCCGACTCCGGATAGAACCGGAAGTGCAGCGATAACCCGAAGCGACTCCGCATCGGACCCGTCAGCAACCCCGCCCGCGTCGTCGCCCCGATCAGCGTGAACGGATTCACCCGCAACGCGACCAGCTTCGCCGACAACCCCGAATCGACCGTGAAGTCGATCTGGTAATCCTCCATCGCCGGGTAGAGATACTCCTCCACCGCAGCCGGCAGCCGGTGAATCTCGTCAATGAACAACACGTCCCCCGGGGCCAGCTTCTTCAACGTGCCGATCAGGTTGAACGCCTTCGTCAGATTCGGACCCGACGCCACGTGCAGCCGCGTCCCGAGCTCCGTCGCAATGACATTCGCCAGGCTCGTCTTCCCCAGCCCGGGCGGCCCGTGGAGCAGAAGATGCTCGAGCGGCTCGTCGCGACCACGCGCGGCCTCGAGCGCCACGCTCAGCTTCTCGACCACCTCGGTCTGCCCGACGTACGCATCCAGCGTCGTCGGACGCAGCGGATTCCCGACCCCCGTCCCGGCCCCGTGACCGCCGGACGGTTCATCCAGTTCCTGCGCTTCGGGAGATACGACGCGTTCGCGAGCCATCGCCCGATTCTAGTCTGGTTCTCGTCGCTCCGGAGGAGCGGGCCGGCGAGGCGGACCTTGACGCCTCCGCGCGCCGCATCAGCATGCTCGATGCGGAGGGGTCTCCGGAATCCACGTCCAATGGAAGGCGCTCCGATCGCGATCAGCGTCCCGACCGTCTTCGAACCAATCGTCAACGGCGCGGGCGACATCCGACCACGGATGACCGCGTCGTTCGTGAGCCGACGCCTGGCGCCGTTCGACATCTCCGGACCCGAAGGTCCGTTCTGTCGCTCGCCCCGGTGGAGGCCGCGACGGCGGCGTGACGTCTCCGGAGAGACGCTGGGATCAGCTGATCAGACGCAGCACCTTGTCCGCCGACGAGTTCGAGAGCTTGAGGGCGAGGATGCCGGCTCGCTCCAGCGTCTGGAAGCGGGCGAGATTCGAGGTCTCCGCCGCGAAGTCCGTGTCGCGGATCAGCGAGTTCGCGGCGGCGACGTTCTCGAAGCTGACCTGCAGCGCGCTGAGCTGGCTGTCGATCGTGTTCGATTCGTACGCCCCGAGTTCGCCCCGCAGCGCGAAGATCTGCGACTGCGCGGCGTCGAGCGCGGCGACGGCGTCTTCGGGCGAGAGGTTGACGAGGTCCTCGAGTCCCAGCGCCGAGGTGGAGACCGCGTCGACATCGACGGCCACATCGCCCGACTCCAGCGTCAGTTCACCGTCGAAGAGCGCCTGTCCGTTGAACTCGGCCCCGCCCGCGAT
The DNA here is from genome assembly GCA_965227335.1 of Phycisphaerales bacterium. GTDB lineage: Bacteria > Planctomycetota > Phycisphaerae > Phycisphaerales > SM1A02 > CBDDFV01. The sequence continues at coordinate 1,533,509 of CBDDFV010000001.1, read as the reverse complement.
CTGGTTGATGCTCGACATGATCGAGCTGAGTTCGAGGTTGTTGGCGTCGATCTCCGCCTGCGAGAGGCCGCCGGTGTTGGCGTTCGCGACCGCGAGGGCGCGGGCGTCGCTCAGGAGCGAACTGACCTCCCCGAGCGCTCCGTCGGCGGTGGCGACCACCGACTGCTGACGCTGGAGGGTCCGACCTTCGGCCTCAATGGACGCGAGGGCGCTCCGCAGTTGTTCCGACGTGATGAACGCGGCCGGGTTCTCGGACGGCCGCGTCAGGGCGTCGCCGGTGGCGAGTTTGGTCAGCGAGTTCAAGGCGTTCGCCTGGGTCTGAGCCAGCGTGCGCTGGAGCGGCGCGTTGAACGACGGATTCAGAGGATTGATGGCCATGCTGGGATCCCTCCCTCGGTTGGGCTCGTGATCGGGACCGGCGGGTCGCGAGGCGTCCGAGCTTCATCGAGATCGGCGGTCCGGCCCCGGATCTGACCCGGAGGGACGAGGTCCGGGCCGGACGACCGACGGTCCGGCCGCGCGATGTGAACAACCTCCCGATTTTCACGTGCCATAACTGAAGCGGACCTTGAGACGCCCCCCGCCCCGGTGGAGACCGCCCGATATCCCGCGCGATCCGGGGGTGGTCGACATCCGGAGAGCCCGATATACTCCGCGATTCACTGAGGGCGATTAGCTCAGTTGGCTAGAGCGTGCGGATCACACCCGCAAGGTCGAGGGTTCGAGTCCCCCATCGCCCATTACACCCTTTTTCGGGCCAAGCACCGCAAGGCACGAAACCGCAACCCGCTGCAACAGCGGGTTTTGCGTTTTTGGCCGTTTAGCGGTGCGACTGCGTGCGAGCCGAAACCGCCCCATACTGCACCGGATTCTGCACCGCTTTGTCGCTGCTCGCAGCGGCGTCGAAGTGGGCGTCCGTGACCTGCAAGTAGTGGCGGGCGGCCACCGCCTGGGAGTTGCCGATCCACGCGCAGACGACCTGCAGCGGGTACTGGTCAGCGAGTTCCGTCTCGCGGGTGGACCGGAGATTCTGGAACAGCTTGGGCCAGGGCTCCAGCCCAGCACGCCGGATGATCTTCATCATGGTTGTCCGCAAGTTTGTCGTCGAATCCCGGTACCGGGCGATCACAAAGGGGCATGCCGGATCACGCTTCTCGGCGCCCGCCTTCAAGACGCCGCGCATCTCGGGGAACAAGGGGATCTCGCGAGAAGCCCCGTCCACATGGTGCTCGGTCTTCGGGCTCAAGATGGTCATGCGACCCCGTTCCCAGTCGATGGCGTCCCATCGAAGAAGCAGCACTTCGGAGGGGCATCGAAGCCCGCCGAACCGGCAAAGCGCGAAGATAGCTCGCCATTCCTCATTTGGGCAGGCTGCGAGGACGCGATCGGCCTCCTCGCGCGTCACGAAGTAGAACCGGTCTGGGTTCGAGCGGACAACACACGTCAAGTCTTCGAAGGGGTTCGAGCCGATCAGGTCTTTTCGAACGGCCGCCTTGAAGAACTGCTTGGCGATCCCGCTCCGCCGGCGAACCGTGTTGTCCGCAAGGCGTTGTTCCGCGAGCCAGAGTCGCCAGTCATCGGCGTCCCCTCGCGTGATGTCCCGGAGCAGCTTGCTCGGTCCGAAGAACTGAACCAGGTTGCGCTTCGTGTGGCCGTAGACCAGCTTGGTGCTCGGCTTCACGTCTGACCGGGCTTTGACGTAGTCCTCCAGGAACCTCTCCAATGTCGTTCGTCCGCGTGATGCGGCCAAGCCGACACTTGCCAGGCGGTCGATCAACTCCTCGTCCAGCTTGGAGAGCCACTCGGCTGTTTCAGAGTCGATCGGTTGCCCCGTCTTTCGTGCGGCGAGCAGGTACTCCACACGGGTCTTGAAGGTCTCCGCGACCTTCCGCGTCACCTTGCCGAGGCGGATGCTGCGTCGCCGTCCGTCTCGCGGGTCAACAAACTGGATGGTCCGGCGTCCGCCGGGCTGGTTCGAGATGCTCGCCATCAGCCCGCCCCGGGTTGACGCTGGCGATCGATCCACTCCTGAAGATCTTCGGGGGCGTACCGAACGCTCCGGCCCATCCGGACACACGGCAACTCGCCGGAGTTCGTGAGCGACCACAGGCTGCGGGGACTGATCGCCAAGGCCTCTGCAGCCTCGCGGGAAGTCAGAAGAAGCCGGAGAGGAGCGCCGTTGGCTTGTGGGGTGTGGTAGTGCATGTGTTATCTCGTTCGCATTGTTGTGAACATTGATTCGAAATAGAGAGAGGGCGTCAGAACAGCCCGGGCCCGGTTGAAGCGGCCTGGCCACTTCCTCGCTTCTGCAGCAGACGGTCCTTGACCTCTCGGTGCATGAGCGGTCGGCTGCCAGACCACCTCAGACTGCCGCACCGAATGGCGGCAGCCTGGCGAGAGACCTCAAACTGCTCGCTCAGCGTCGGTAGGATGACATCGTCCCACGGTGAAAAGCAACTGGCGTCGCCAAGCTGGAACACCGACGTCAGCCCTGCTTCGGCAGCCATCGCTCGAAGTGACTCTTCGAGCATCGGGCGAGGCATCAAGAACGCGGCGGCAAACGCATCTGCTTCTCGCTCAATCGTCTTGGAGCGACTCGCGAGGACGGTCTCGCCGCTCTCCTGAAACGCTCGAGCTTGCTCCGCGTGGAGAAACAGATGGCCCAGCTCGTGCGCACAGGTGAATCGGAAGCGCCCGGCGTTCGCGAGAAGCGTTTCGCCCACAGTGATGGCCTGGTGTTCGACCGACGCGAAGCCGAGGATGTCTGGTCCGATGGCTGAGAGGTCTCGGATCTCGAAGTCAATCCCAAGCGGATGCTCAATCCACTGATCGATCGGAATCGGGAGTGACAAGCGGTCCAGCCCCAGCGTGCGCCGGCACGCGTTCAAGGTAGACCAAGCGGCCCGTTCGATAGCGGCCGTTCCGCATTGAGCGGAGAGCCGACAGACCGTTCTGGCTCGTCTTCCTGACCTCACGATCGCTTGCCCTTCCCAGAGCCCTTCATCTTCTTCGCCTGAGCGATAAGCCGGTCCCATTGCTCTGGCGTGAAGTCCTTGGCCGTCCGGAGGAACTCTGGGACTTTCTCGACGGTCACGGAGTCTTGGGAGGCGATCTGCTCCACAACTGCCGGGGCCCGACTGAACCCAGCGCGAAGATCCGCTTCGGGTAGCTGGTACACCTTGGCCATGCGGACCAAGAGGTCCTCAGAAGGCCGGCGATTGCCCTTCTCCAGATCAACGATGTAGGGCGGAGAGACATCAAGCTCCTTCGCCACCGCCCGAAGCGTCTTCTGGAGCACTTCAATGCGGTGCCGGCGAAGGCGGTCGCCGATCGGGATGTCTCGGTTCGCGGTCATTGTTCACACATATGCTAACTTGAACCATGACGAAGTCAAGACCCGCGCCTTCGATTCTGCAATATCGGGCGAGCCGCCGGGCACTCCTGCCCGGCTCGGGGTGTAGCGAAGTCGCCGGAGGCCAGGCGACCCGAGAGGTTTTGACTGTGCCGCAACCTTCGTTTCCGCATGCGAGGGCAACCGGAACCCGTTCGCGGTCAAGAACTCGGCTCGTAGCCCGCTTCGATGAGCCAATTACGTCATCGACGGTCCAACACTGCCACCCGCGGGTCTTGCGAACTCATTGGCCCCAACATGCCTCGCTGGGCACAGCAATGCTTGTATACTCGCTAGGCATGGCGATTGCACAGAGTCTATGTGCGCACTCCCCACGGGAGCGCAGCGGATCCATCGCGGCCAACCGCTTTGACTATCAACTCGACTGGGCTCTGTGTCGAATACTCGAGCTTCATGCCGCCGACGACGACTATGTCGTCGTCATTGATTACCACGATGACGTCCTCATTCTCGACTCCGCAAGTGACCCGTCGACGCTATCGTGCTTCCAGATAAAATCCAAGTCCAATGGCAACTGGACACGAACGCAATTGCTAAAACGGCCATCGGGATCGGGCGGCCCGCTCCTGTCGATCGTCGGCAAGTTGTTCGGCCACGTAGTCAGCCTCGGCGACGACGTCAGTCGGATTTCATTCGTCAGCAACGCTCCGATCAAGATGACGGACATCAATGGTCGCAAGACCACTGATGCCCAAGCACTTCGGTTCGATTCGCTCTCGAAGGACGATATGACAGCCATCGCGCAAGCACTTCAATCAGAACACGGGCTCTCCTCACCTCCTGTTGACTTGTCGATACTCGATTACGAACGATCGGGACTCGTGCCGCATGACCACGCGAAACAGGCCATCGGGCGCCTCGTAGAGTTCCTCGATGCAATTCCGACAACACACTGCGTTCCTCCCACAGCGCTATACCGGGCGGTGAAGAGCGAGCTCGTTCGCGCGCTAGGACATGAGGCCCCGATCGGTGACTTCAAGACCCTCTGTGCGTTGAAGTCGATTACTCGCGAGAAATTCACCGCGATGCTCGCAGATGCCTGTGCCGAGCCGCGTCGAGCGGACTTCGCTTCCCTCATCTGCGATCGCCTGAACACGGAGCACCGACCGTTTCAGGAAGTGAATCAGATGCGTCGATCGGTCCGTCGCTTCGTCATCGAGCGATTGGACCCGACCGATGCGCTCCTCGCCGACGACATGACCGCAGTCGAAGCTGCTATCGCAGTCACGGAGGCTCTCCCCGGCCTCTGGGAGACAATCGAGGCGGTGCGCCAGTCACTCCCGAAGCGACTTGCCGCTCGCCGCCCGCTCGAGTATGTTCGGTCTATGATAGGAGTACTGATCCATGAAGCAACCGGGGTACCGCCTGTTGATCCGGATGCTGCGGAAGAAGAAGCATGAGAAGCTTGCGATTCGACGAGCTACTGTTGATGTCGCAGGTCGAGCGAGCCGCTCGACGAGTACCGCTGCACCCCGAAACAACGATAGTTCGGGGAGCAAATGACACCGGCAAGTCGGCGATTCTCAAGTCGCTGTACGCCACCCTCGGAGCTGATCCGCCCAACATCCATCCGAGATGGCAGAACGCGGGTGCCATCAGTTCCCTGCGCTTCCGCGTGGACGAGCAGCGATTCCGCGCAATCCGCCATGGCTCACGCTTCTCGTTTTTCGATGAGAATGACCAGCTCATCGACAGCTACACGAGCGTCACGAAGGAGCTCGGCCCTGCGATTGCTCAGCTCTTTGACTTTCGCTTGCTCTTGACAAGCAACCGTGGCGGCGACGAGACGCAGGCAACGCCAGCGTTCTTGTTTCTCCCCTTCTACATCGATCAAGATGCGGGCTGGACCGACAAACTATGTTCATTCAGTCGGCTCAAACAGTTCAAGTCGCCCATTCGAGATGTTCTTTTCTTCCATTTCGGCATTCGACCGTCGGAATACTACGCCGCCAAGGCCAAGATGTCTGCCGCCGAAGCCGAAGCGCAGCCGCTCCGACAAGAACGCGAGATGCTTGACTCAGTTCTTCAGCGAGTCGAGGCTGAGTTGGAAATGGCTGACTTCAGCCTGAATCTTGATGCATTCCGGGATGAAGTTGAGTTACTGCTTGACCGCTGCAACTCTCTCCAGGAAGAAGAGACCATTCAGCGTAGTCGAATGGCGGCAGCCTACGGGTCACTCAAAGCGACGATTCAGCAGCATGAAATCACGAGACGAGCACTCGACGAACTGCGCGCCGATCGCGAGTTTGCCGCATCGATCGCAGGCGACCACATTCAGTGCCCGGTCTGTCATGCGGAATACGAGAACGGCTTCGCTGAACGGTTTGCCATCGCAGTTGACGAGGATAGCTGCATGGCGCTCCTTGCCCAACTTGACGAAGATCGCCGCCGTGCCGAGTCGGACTATGAGGAGGCAAAGAACAGCAGCGAGAGGGCCAAGTCGCTTGTCATTGGAGTCAAGTCGCTGCTTGAGGTGAAGCGGGAACAGCTTGTCCTGCAGGACATTCTGCGAAGCGAAGGCCGACGAGAGATGCGCCGAGTAGTTCGGCGACAAATCGCAGAGCTTGACGAGAAGATCGGTGCCGCTGAAGCTGCGAAGATCGCTGCAAAGAAGGCCATGAAGCAGTTCGAGGATAAGACGCGTAGCAAGGAGATCCAGGACTTCTACCGAGGGGAGGTCACGCGACTGCTACAACGGCTGGAGGTACGGAATCTCCCCCCGGAGTCGTACAAGAGGATCGATGCCCGCGTAAAGGAAACTGGAAGCGATCAACCGCGAGCGATACTCGCGTTCTTCTTGGCACAAATCCATACGATCGATCGATACTCTAGCTGCGCGATGTGCCCGCTTGTGATTGACTCTCCACAGCAGCAAGATCAAGACTCAGAGAGCTACCAGAAGATCCTCGACGCCATTAGAGATGAGCGGCCTACCGGTGTGCAGTTGATCCTCGCCCTTGCTGACGATCGAGAGACCGACTTTGGCGGCGGCGTGATCGAACTGACCCGGAAGCACCACGTGCTCCGCCAAGAGGACTACAACGACGCGCGTTCCGAACTCGTACCCCTACTCGATGCCTCGGTGCGTCACAGCACGGATTAGACAATCACCTGTTGGCGGCTTCGATTAGCGATCGCGGGTGGAGTCTGGATGGCCCCCGGGCATCGGTCACGACTTCTTAGTGATGGTGGTCTTGAGATGGATCAGAGTGAACTGACTTTGCATGTGATGAGATTCAGAGACGCATGCCTACGGGCCTCAAGGGCCCCTGGTGCCGATTCGTACGGCTGCTTCGCTCGATTTCCGGCAGGACAGTGCTCTGCTGCATCACACATGCTGGCGGAGTTCCTGTCCCAGCAGTGCGGCCTTCGAGAGGGCTTGGTGTATCGCTCAGGATGGCGAGACGGCGGGCAGTCACACGCGTGGCTCGAGTACGGCAGTCTGATCCTCGATGTCACCGCTGATCAGTTCGAAGGTGGGTCAGACTATATGGGCGTGATTCGAAACAGATCGTGGCATGCCCAATGGACTGGAGGCGACCACTATCCCGTCCCGCTGCCAGACCAGGACGCCCCAGAGTATTACGAGCTGCGCGATTGGGTATTTCGTTTTTTGAGTCGCGAACGCTCAGCGGCGAGAAACAGCTGAGAAAGTACATCACCTCGCCGCTTCGGAGGCTCGAGCCGACCGCCATCGCCATCAAAGCAGGGCGTTCGCGGCGCAAGCATGGCCTGGCGCTTGACAGTCGACTGAACATGCAGGACGACTCGGACCAGTTAAGCGGTGATCGGTTCGTCATCAGACCCTCTGCCTGCCCGCGAGATCCCGCAATGATGAAGGTTATTGTGAACATTTGGGATGAGCCGCCTGAGGTGCTCTATCACTTTATACGCCCCGAGTACTCGATCGGATTCATGAGGGGGGACCTGCAGCTTCGCAACGACAGTCACTATCGAGCTGATCAGTCGCCCGTCGGGGACCCACGCGAAGGTGTAGCCCGAGATGGCGGAGCCTGCGTTCAGGTCGGGTACTTATTGTGCCTCACTTCCAGCAGGGAACCACCGCCCGGCTGGGAAGACAGGGCTCGAATCTCCATTCGAGACATCCACAGTCTGATTACACGCATGAAGAGGTGGGCGGAGAATGAGCTGCAACATAGCCTCATTCTCGACCATGAACCGACTGCCAGGATCGAGTTTGGCAAGGTGCGATACTTGGATCACGACTCTCCCGAGTACCCGAAGGACATCGCAGACCAGGCCCACTTTACTAAGGACTCGAAGCATTCGGCCCAGCTGGAGTGGCGTGTTCTGATTCGCAACCCCTACCAGTTCTCAAGTGACGTAGATCCAGATCCCTCGCTGGCTCCCAACGATCCTGCTGATCAGGGCGAGACGAGATTGCGATTGGAGTTGGGACCACTTGATGATCTCGCCTCCATGGAGTATCCGGCTAGCGGCGGGACGGATCAGGGAGCATCACCTTGCTGATATCTCCGCCTTGCCTTGGGCGATCTTGGAGTTCATCCGGTGCACGCTGCGTCCCAGGGGACTCGAACCCCTGACCGGAGCTTTACGAAGTCTCAGGCACGACATCGCTGACGGCGGCAATCCGCGTTCTGACGACCAGGAACCGCGGCTTTGCTCGCCACCGCACCCACCTGACATCCACCAAATGCCCGCAGATCGAGACGCGCAACCTGACGCGCTGGATGCACCGACTCCGTTGGCATTGCTCACGGGACGCCGAGCTCCGAAACGGTCGAGTGGCTCGGTGATGGGACGCGAGCGTCCCAACGCCGAAGCTTGCGGTGCAAGGCCGGGAGCATCACAGCGAGCGATCGAAATCGCCTGCGAACCTCGTCCCCATTGCCAAGCGTGTCGAAGAAGCCGCCCGGAGCACGCATGCCGCGCCAGGCGACCGAAAGCGTGCGAGCACATTCCGCATGCACTTCCGCCCACATTCCCACCAGATCGGATCGTCCGTTGTCCCGAAGCGACAACGCCGTAGCCTCAAGGCAAAGAACGAACCGCAGATGCGGATGCGGGTGACGCCTCATCGAATAGTCAGCCAGTTGGCGAGCGGCTTGATCGTTGAGAAGAAAATAGACCATCGTCGCGAGGGCCCAGGCACGGAGTCTCTGCTCAATCGAGTACCCATCGAATTCCTGAGACCCGATCAGGATGGTGTCTCCGCCAATCACTAACGGCGCAAGGACTCTGAACGCGTAGTTATCCGCGTCGAACTCGATCACCTGATACTCCCGCGCCTCGCGAGGAGTGCGTGCGACCCCTCCGACCGCGTTGAGGCATAGTCTTCCTCGCGCAAGCAGTGTGTGACCGCTCAGGACGTGGGCAAGTTCATGAATGAACATGTACTCGATTGCCAAGTAGCCCAGGAGCCACGCGAATCGAGCCCGGTCAGGATCGTTGGGTTCGCTCCGCCCGACGACCATAGGCACTGTGCCCGGCGGCGAGTCCGGGTCGTTCATTAGAGCCTGCGGCGTGAAACCGGCGTGTCGATCCGACCAGTCCTTCGCTTCAACCGCCGGATCCCCGATGTCTCTCAGGAACTTGCCTGACGCCATTAGAGAGAGAGTGGCCTCCAGTACCACCGGAAGGGCTCCGATGTGCATGCCGATGTAGTGCCGCCGTGGATCCTCATCGTCGCACACGGCACACGCGTCAATTGTGCCGAACGCTGTGAAGTCGAACGTAGTCTGCCTTCGAACACGAGGGGTCACCAACTCGTCGAGTTCAAGGCGAAAGGCATCTTGGATACGAAGGAACACCTCGTCGGCTGAGGCACCGTGCCGCAGGTCGTAGATCTGACCGCTCGGCGCGATATGGCGACGCACGCGATCGTCGTCTCGACTATCATTGTTTGAGAAGCTAGGAGATTCGGCCATGGATGTCATCCTAATACTCGCGGGTGCCGGCGCCGTTGGTGGGCTGGGCAGTTTCCTCCTCGATCATTCCTCGGAATCTGAAACGCCGCGTCCGAGCGCGGGGATGCGCTTCGGTAAGGCGATCATATTGGGAGAAATCGCCGCTTTCCTTGTGCCCTTGTTCTTGTCATTCCTCTCGAGCGATTTGGTCACGACGATCGTAAAGCCCGCCGCTGCACCCGGGGAGGCCGCCCCTTCTCTGATGAACGAGAAACTGGTGCTATTCGGCTTTGGCCTGGTGGCCGCCGTGTTCTCCCAACGATTCATCGACGATGTCGCTCGCCACGCGCTCAAGGTGGCCCGACAAACGCGGGACAAAGTCGCCACACTCGATGCCGAGATCGAGGACATCACAGAGACGCTCGAGGAACCCGAAGTTGATCCGGAGGGCGCCCGGCTGGCCGCGATCGGCGATGCCACCGACCCCCCTTCGCCGAAGGCGATCGTCCTGAACGAGCTCAGGAGCCACGATCGCTTTGTCCGACGGACCGTTGGGGGGCTGTCCACCGATACGCAGTTGCCGACCGCGGAGGTCACGAGACTCCTGACAGAACTTGAGCAGGACGGACTGGCGCAGCGTCTCATGTCGCGCACGGGAGACCGCGAACTGTGGAGTGCGACTCGGGCGGGCCGGGCAGCCTTGGTAACCTGACTGAGCGCGCATCGGAAGCAGCTCCCGACGAGCGACCCAACGCGCCCCACGGCCGCCTGGAACTTGGCTCCCGTTGGGGGCGCTCAGTCTGATCGAAGCACGAGACGGTCTCTCGCAAGCGAGATCACCTGGAACTCCGTCGGTCCTTCCGTCTCACCGTTCGGCCTCAGGATGAGACGATCTCCGCGGACGACCCAAGACCCAGTTTGCTCGGTAACCTCATCCGAGCTGCCGGCCGACAGTCGGGCGTAATGCCCGTCCTCGTCAAATTGAAACCCTTCCAGCCTCCGAGCTGGCGCCGCGAGATCAGACGGCACGAATACCAGACCGGGGCTGGCCCAATCTCGAATCCAACGTTGCTGGAGCAGAGCCCTGTTCAATCCACGATCCCATACCTCTCAGCGCGGCCGTTCCCCTACACCTGCAGATAGCCCAGCCTTGCCCGCGGTCCGGCGAGTGCAGCGTCCATTCTCTCGACCTGACCGATCGTGAACATGTACATGGCGGCATCATCCACATAGTCCATGTAGTTCATGAACATGTCGCCATGAGGGCCGTTTGCGCAGGTCACCGAAGGAAAGGCCGGCGTTCCATAGTTTGGCCCCTTCGCGTCCGGCGTGTCAGCAACGAAGTCGGTGCCTCCACAGACAATCGTATCGCCCCAGATGTGTCTCAGGTTGAGAAAGTGACCGACCTCGTGGGTCGCCGTACGCCCTCGATTGAAAGGCGAGCGAGCCGTTCCCCGAGTACCAAAGGCGGTCGTTGTGATGACCACTCCATCGGTGGCCTTCGGTCCGCCCGGGAACTGGGCATAGCCCAGCAAGCCGTCGCCCAGTCGACACACCCAGATATTGAGGTAGTACGCCGTGTCCCAAGGCCCGACGCCGCCAGTCGACTTGCGCTTGACATCGTCATCGGACGAAAAGTACTCGCGGTCGGTTTCGGTGTAGGTGATCCCCTCGTGCGAGCCACCATTCGGGTCTTCCTTGGCCAATTCGAATCGGAGATTCGCTTGCCCCACGAGACCCTTCCATGCGGGCGGCACCTTTGAGATGTCGCCGTTCTTCCCATTGAAGTCCGCGTTCAAGACCTTGATTTGGCTGGCCACCTGCGCTTTTGCGATCTTGTCGCCCTTGTCCTTGTACACGACATGGACGACCACAGGAATGACCCTAACCCCCCGATCTCCTGCCCGTCGGCCTGCCGCCATGCGCTTGCGTGTCGCGTCTTCGAGCTTCGCCTGTCGAATCCGAAACTGTGGATCAAGGTCACACAGGCGATAGAACGACTGCATGCAGGCGCAACTGCGTCGCTTTGGTTCCGGAACGTACGGCATGAAGATCCTCTAGAAAAAGTGTGACACCGCACAGACGGGCGGTACAGCACCCTTACCTAATCCCCAGAGATCAGGTGCGGTACCTGCCGATCATGCTCGTCCACGATGCGTGCATCGGGGTAACGCACGAAGAGCTAGTTGGCCATTGGTGCTCCTCGCCCAAAGGACGCTCAGGGAACCGATCGAGGCGGATCTGCATTCTCAGCGACGCTCAACTTGACGCACAAAATCGACCATGTCGGCCACCGTGAACGTGTCGCCTTCGCCCAGGAACGGAGCCCAGGGCTCGTTCGAGGATCGCTTTCCCGCCGACCTGATCTCGGACACTTGCTCGGACTTCAGGTAGGAGAACTGGCCGTTGTCGCTGAGAAGTCGCATCAACGTCACGGCGACAAGCGTGCCGCCAACACCCGTGAGCTTGCCGTCACCCGCCTCATCTGCCTCCTGAAGGCAGTAGAACCAGAGTGGCGTCTCCGGCAGACCGGCCGCTCGCACGGCAGAGTGGATCTGCAGCGTCGGAACCGTAAAGCCGGCGTCTCGGAGGGCATCGCGAGCATCCTCGCCGGTCGGTAACTGGAACGTGTTCGAACCCCGCAGCAGGTTCCGAAAGGCCAGATTCTGCTCTCGGCCTCCGGCGAACGGAAGTTCGAACAGCTCGCGCGCCAACAGCGGGTCTGTCCGGCGCGCCGCTTGCGGCGTGGATCCGTCGACGCCGAAGAAGAAGTCCCAGTTGACGGCATCGAGCGGAGAGACTGGCGAGAACGAGGACAGCGCATTGCTCGGCGGAGCAAACAGATCCAACTGCGGCCTGCCTGGGCCGAGCTTGTACTGGCTCCGAATCTGGCTGTGTCCAAAGCGGTAGGCTGCGGCTGAAAACTCGACGGGCATCACCGGGGCCGAACAGAACTTCCCGCCTCCCCGAAGGTGCTCCTGCACTTCGTTGATCGTGTCCGCATGGACGACCGCCGGCAGGAACTCATTGAGCACGATCCACTGATAGTGCCACTGGACGATACGGCGAGCGAACTCGAAGTCGTCTTCCGCCGCCTCCCGATGGTCCTCGTAGACGCCACGCTCGATCTCATGGAGGACCGCGTTATGGAATCGGACAAAGAGCAGGTGAAGCTGCGAGATGATCCCATTCTCGTCGTTCCGAGGATCGCCGATCAGAGCGACGCCCTGGGGGTTGCGCGGCAGGTCCACACGATCTCTCGGCAACAGGAGATACCCAAGCCGGTCGATGTCGTACAAGTACGGGTTGGTCTCCGGGCCGTCGCCGTAGACAGAGTCCAGATCCAGCTCCGGAGTCCTGAAGTTCGCAATCTCCTCTGGCACCGCCACCTGCCCAAGCTGGGTCAGGACATCCAGGGTGATGTCGTGGTCGATGAACTGACCGAGAAACGCGATGCCCGCAGGCACGCCATCGTCGTCAATGCCGCCAACCCCACCCTCCCGCATCGCCTCAGACAACTTCAGCAGGCGATCCACGTCAACCGGCATTCCCATTGGAAGGGCGCGCCCGAAGGTCTGACCCGCGTCAGTCGATCGCCCTTCGTTGCAAGCGTACTCAACCAAGGTGAAGAACTCCGCCATCGTGCCGTGCCGGTTCGGTGTGCCGGATCCCGACGCGTGAGCCAGACAACACCCCAGGGCCAATGATGCAACGAATGCCAGACGGATCATCTTCAATTCCCCATGTTGAACTTCGTTCTCGGAACCGGGCCCGATGCCCGTTGCAGCGGAGTGCCGCTGCAGGTGCTTCTAGAGGAAGACTACTGAAGCAGGCTCGACAGAAACCTGGACGTTGGCCCAGCTACTCTCGGCCGCCGCCGTGGGCGCCCTGCTCCCGCATGCGATCCTGATACCGCGCCTCGTCAGCTGCGCGATCGCGCTCACGCTTCAATGCCTCATCCTGCCGACGCTGGACGGCATCCTCGATTCGTCTGACTTCGTTGACGGCCTCACGCAGTTGCCCCTGCAACTCACCCGGGTCCGCGTTGACCCGAGCGGCTGCTCGCTCCAACTCGACTCGCTTCTCGCCGATCGCCTCCAAAGCCAAGCCGAGACCTTGCACCAGAGAGCCAGCTCTGTGATACGCCAGCACGTCAGCGATACCCCGCTCGACAGGGTAGGTCATGAGGCTATCCCGGTAGTTCTTCCGGATGTCCGCGGCCATCTTCGTGCGGTTCTCGACAACCAGCATGAACACTGACTCAGCGAACGTCTTCCGCCACACTTGTTCGTTGATGAGCGCTCGGGCGCCCTGCGCTCCGGTCGCCCCGGCGGCGAGGGCCTGCCCGGCAGGACCCGTCGCAATCGCCGCCGCTCCAGAAAGGCCAAGACCCGCTCCGCCGAACAGAAGATCCGTGGCCGCCTGCGATGCCTTGACATCAGCAAGGTGGATGCTGGTGTTGTGGTCCGACGCGGCAATCATGGCCTCGATGAGCGTGTTGCGAGCCTCTTGGCGTTCGGCCGGCGAATACGGCACCTTGACGTCCTTCCCACCAATTTCGACCGTGCGGGACACGTGGCCGCCTGCAATGTCGTAGAGCGGCCGAGACCCCGTCGTTGGCGCATAGGTGTACGGATTCAATCGCAGCCCATCTGGTCGGCCAGTGCTTGTCGACCCCGCGGACTGAAGCCCGGTCGGGGAGCTGTCGAAGACCAGAATGTCATCGGGCATATAGTCATGGGCACAGCCCATCAACATTGCACTGACCACCAACAAGACCGCGACTACCGATCCACGCATGATGCCTCCCGGGCCTCGCCAGCCTGAGCCCTCACCCCGGTTGGGTAGAGCGACGGAGAAAAGGAAGCCCCTGCCACCTCTGCAGAATGGTCTTGTGAAACCGAGGCGACAGGGACCCCCACCGGCGATCAAGATCGAGTGAGATACGAGAGCGCCACCCGGAGTACGAAGGCCGGAGTCGCATCTGATTTTGGAATCCCGGATTTTCTCGTCAGTTGCTGCTCAACCACGCCTGAAGAAGATCTTCGGTCTCGAGCTCACAGTCGGCTGAGGACGTGACTGTCTCTCGCACCACTGCATTCAACTCGCTGCGCAGCCGACACTTGACGTCCCGAATGCCTGACGAGACCGATTCGGCCGTCTTGAAGCCGAGCTCCAGCATCAGCTTCTCATTGGTGGGCGGCACGGCCCCCGCCGTAAGCGGCAGGAGGACTTTCTGGGTGAACGCCAGCCACTTGTGATGCCGGGAGGGCGCGGAGAAGTGATCCTCACACCGGCGCAGGGCCTCTTCGAGCATTGTCGCGACGATGGCCCGATCGAACGCCCGCTCAGCCTCCGCCAACGGGTCGGTCAGACCGGATGGCAATTCCGACGTTCGGTACTTCTTCTCCCGCCGCAGGACGTCCCTGGCGTAATGCCCAATGGCGGTCTTCAGCAGGGCGCGCAAACGCCCGCGCCCCGAATCCGCCCTATCGAGGACGTTCCGCTTGTACACAACGTCGACCAGAAAACTCTGAGCGATGTCTGCTGCCAAGTGTGGGTCTCTTACGATTCGGCCGACATAGGCTTGAATCGCTGGCTGATACAGCTCGATGATCCGATGGAGGACCCGCTCCCGGTCTGCGGGCGCCTGCTCTCGCTGCAGCTCATCCAGCAGCGACCACGGGGTGGTCATGAACTCATCGGGCAACCGGGTCATTCGACCCAAAAGCTAGAATGAAGCGATCGAATTCGCAAGATATCGCCTCAGATTGCTCCGCTGGATTCGTATTTCGTCAAGGGGAGCCACCTTATGATCGCTGATGACGACCATCTTCCATTTCGCCTGGGGCCTGACGCGGTCGACGGATTGCTCGATTTCCTGAGCACGGGCCGGGAGGAGCGCCGTGGACCGAGATCCATAGGCGGCTACGAGGTCTGCCAGGTCGTTGGCGAAGGCGGTAGCGGCGTCGTCTACCGCGTCCGTCGCCGCGAACCAGAGCATGAGTTCGCTCTGAAGCTGTACCGTCAGCCGGTCGAGATCAACAAGCAATCGGAGCGGGCGCTTCGCGAGCTCGAGTTCCTTCGCGATCTCGATCTTGATGACGTGCCGAAGGTGCATGACTTCGGCATCCACGATGGACGACTCTATGTCGTCACCGACCTGGTCATTGGCCGTCCGATCACCAAGTACGCTGAGGCGATGGACATCCGGGAGCGAGTGGCCCTGATCGCTCGACTTGCCGAGGCGATCCAACGCCTTCACGAGTCCGGCGTGATTCACCGTGACCTCAAGCCGGCAAATGTCCTGATCACCGATGCCGGCGAGATTCGGATCGTCGACTTCGGCCTCGCCGTGACGGCCGATCCGGAGGCCTCGCGGGGCCTTTCGATCGAAGGCAAGCCGCTGGGAACCTGGGCATACATGGCGCCCGAGCAGGCTCGAGGGGAGCATCGGGGCACGACAACGCGATGCGACGTCTACAGCATCGGGGCGACAGCATATCGGTTGCTTGCCGGCCATCCGGCGTATCCGCTGGACACACCATTCCACGACCTGGTGCGTCAGATCTCAAACGAAGAGCCCCCGCGCCTGCGGTCGACTGCCTCTGACCTACCGACCGGCCTGGAAGCTGTGGTCTACAAGGCAATGCGCCTGAACGCCCACCAGCGATACGCCACCGCTGGCGCTGTCGCCGCCGACCTGCACAACTGGCTGGACGGACGCCCCGTCACCGCCCGTGATCTGACGCCAGTCGTCCGAACGCTCAACTTCCTATCACGCCACCGCTGGGCAGCGGTCATCGCAGTGTCTCTCCTGGTACTGACCGTTTTGAGCACCTATTTCGCCGGGGTGGCGGTTGAGAACGGACGACAAGTCGAGAAACAGCGAGAGTGGGCGTTCAAGACTATCGCGATCGCCACCTCGTCGGCGCAAGCCGAGGAGTACGGCCGTGCAGCCGACCTGCTCGAAATCGTCGATCTCGCCAATCCCGACCAGCCCGACATTCAGGAACGCGTGCGGGCAGAGCGGGTCAGCGTGGCCGTCCAGATCTCGGCCGATCTCCTTGGTAAATATTTCGAAGAGGAGGATCAGATCGATCAACTCCGATCGTACTTGGATCAGAAGGCGGCTCACATCGAGTCGCGCTGATCCAAGGAGAGTCAGGACCCGTGGCAAATTTCGATCCCGTCGTCAAGCAAGCTCTTGTTGAGTTGAAGCTTATTCACTGTTCTGTGGAGCCGCTCGCTTCCGAGCCCCCTCCCTCGACCACGGTGAAACAACACCTCGTCTCGATGCTCATCGCCTCGGATGCGATGCTCAACACATTGCTGGACCCGAACACGCAGCCCGGTTTTGAAGCTTCAGACATCGCGGCCGCTCCATCTCCAACGCCGGTCAACGAGGAGTCGACACTGGCGGAGCTTGCGACGGCTGGGAAGGAAGAGGCTTGTCGGGGACTGGAAAAGTACTGCGAATGCGAGCCCGCGCTCGCCGTGAGTCACGCACGGAGTGTCTTGCTGCACATCCCCGAGATCCTCTCTCGGATCGGATTTGAAACAACCTGACGAGCGGCGTGAAATCAGACTGGACGATCTATTGCGACATCTCAACACACCCCAAGACCCAGATGGAGATGGCCCGTGGGCTCCTACATCCTCAAACGTACGACTGATGGCCAGTTCATGTTTAACCTCCGAGCTGACAATCACGAGGTGATTCTGACGAGCGAGCGGTATACGACCAAGGCGGGCGCCGAGAACGGCATCGCGTCGTGTCGTACGAACTCGCCGATCGATGAGCGGTATCAGAGGCTCACGTCCACCGCGCGAGAGCCGTACTTCGTCCTCCGGGCGGCCAACCACGAGGTCATCGGGAAGAGCGAGATGTACTCAAGCGCGGCAGCAATGGAAAACGGGATCACCTCGGTCAAGTCAAACGGTCCGTCATCGGCCGTCGATGACCGAACGTGACGGACCGTCTTACTCTGCCCCCGCGCCGGCACAAAGCTCGTCAGTTCTGCTGGGTACGTTCCTCCATGAGCGCCGCATCAGTGTGGCCAGGGAAGTGGCCGATCGCCACCGGCTTTCGTGTCTACTCCTCGCGATCATCTTCGTCATAGTCATTTTCTTCCTGCGGGCCCGCCTCTTCGTTGTCGTGTGAGGGTGGCCCTCCCGCGTTCGGGTTCTTTGGATCTTCAGCGTTCTTGCCGTCCTTGTGATCGCTCGCGGGGGACTCGGTCGGCGTCTCGGACACACCCGTCTCATCGGAGGCTGCACCTGGCTTGCCGTGCTTCCCGGCGTCGCCCGGAGCCGGCGCCTTGTCTGGCGATTCGGTGCGAGCCTCTTCGCCAGCCGCTTGCTCATGCCGCCGAGCGCGAGCGGCGACTCCCCGCTGGAGGAGGTCGGCAACCGCAGGCGTCACCGGCGTCCTGAGGCCATTGATCAGCTCACGTTCCTTCTTGCTCATCCGCGCTGCCCCCGGCACGACGAACCCCTGGGTTTCGGCGGGGGGCGCGGCCTCAAGGGCGCCCTGCAGACACTCCTGTTCGATCTTCTGATCGGTCATGTCCCAGACCTGGCACCGCATTTGATAGGCGGCGACCAGCTCTCGCAGCCAGATGCCAGCCGCCCCGACATACAGCACCACGCTCAGCGGACTGAGCGGGCCCACCAGCACCCCGACAGTGATCACCAGGAACGGCTCCAATACCGTGGCGAGCTCATACGGGGAAGTGAACCGGACGTTGCGGATCGACGTGCACGCCAGCAGATCCCCGAGCCACGGCACGCCCGGTGAGCGCGAGTGCCAGAGATGGCCTCGCGTGCGCCTGGTGTAGGCCACCGCCGAATGCCAGACGGCAAAGCCGAAGTGAATCCCGATCACATTGCCCAGACCCTCAAGCCCCTCGACGTAGCTCAGGTGCCCGAGCACAAAGTACACCACGATCAGCCGCGGGATCGACAAATACCGCTGGCCCAGTCGGTGATGCAGAAAGACCTGCGGGATGAGCGCCGCAATCTCAAAGATCTGAAGCAGCACCCTGAAGAACGTCTTGACCAACTGCTTCCACAGCTCGAACTCTTGCTGGGACCGTCCGTAGCCCTGGATGAAGCTCTCGGACTGTCCCCCCATCGCGTTCATACTCGACATCGTGTGTTCCTTTCTATTGCTGCTTGAATGTCACCTTGATCGCTGAAGAGCCGGACACGTGCCACCTCCGCCCGCTCTTGAAGAGGATTGCCTCCACAAGCAAGTCGTTTTGCGGACCGCCGCACCGGAGCTGGGTGAACGCCTGTGCCGGCACATCCGGATCCAGCGAGTCGCTGAATCCCATGCTCGCTCGATCCCGCTTGTCGTCTCCCTGGGGCCCGAAGTTGGTGGAGGAGCGGGTATGCCAGCTCTTGGCAATCAGGTCCTCGGCCCACTGGTTCGTGGGGCCGGAGTTGGCGTGAAAGATCTTGGTCTGGAATGAGCCCAGGAGGCTCTCCATCGCCGGCTTGTTGGCGCCAAGCACGTCCTCGTAGTTGGAGATGTTCTGGGTGAGGTACACCGTCGCCGCCCGGCTGCTGCGGGCGGTAGACTGGAAGTGCATGTCGCGCCGCGTCACAAAGAACTGCGCCTCATCCGCCCAGAGAAAAAGCGGGCGCGGACTCGTCCGGATGTCGCGGCGCTCAGTGGCGCGTTGGAAGACGTATTTCCAAAGCACTTGCGCGAACCGCCCCACCGTGTGATGGGTCTTCACCGGCAGATCGATGATGATGACCGCCCCAGCCTGGGCGTGTTCCGGCGCCAGGGTGGTTTCAGTACAGAAGAGGTCGTACATAGCGCCCCGAATGAACTGCTCCGCCATCCCGGTGAACATCGCCACGATGATGGATCGCGTCTTCTCCGCGAGAGTGGGATACTCCCGGAGGAAGTAGCGGGCAGCGGCGTCGAAGTCGCGCTGGGCCGCTGCAGGCCGATCAGCATCGCAATGATCAGAGATCAACCGGAAGCACGCCGATGTCTCTCGCCACTGGCCGTCATCGAGATCTTCTGGATCTTGCGGTGCACTCTGGATGACCTCGTAGAGCACCGGCAATGACAGCGAGTCCGTCCCCAGAATCACGAGATCAATGGCGTTCCTGAGGAGTTGCTCCAGTGCATTGGTCCAGAACGCGTCATTCTGCCGTTGTGACTTGTCGGCCCCGGCTTCGAGAACCTCGGTGAACAGCGCCACCAGGTTCTGGGTCATGCCGCCCTCCGCTGCGGCAGCGCGTTCGTAGTCCAGGAAGTTGAACCGGTGCGGGCCGCCGATCCGGAACACAGCCGGGGGCCGGCGTCCCATCGCCCGGCAGTACCGCTGCCACTGCTCGCGTTCACCGGGCTTGGCAGTCAAGACGAGGCCGCCGAAGCCATGGGCCAGAAAGCTCATGGCGATGGCCTTCCCGCTGCCGCTGGTCTTCCCAGACCCGGTGGCCCCGAAGATCTGCGTGCCCTCATAGGCATCGCCCAGCGTCCAGGCGTCCTTCTTCGAAAGCTGAAGAACCGGACTGCGCAGAGACCACGATCGCCGACGACGACATCGCCACGGTACCCACATGGTGTTCGTCCTTAGATTGTCACGCGCCCCTCGTCAGGATCGTCACGGTGTGATCCTGACTGATCCGCTCATCTTGGATACGCCGATGCGCCTGATTGGTTGCACCTGCTTTTCCCAACACCACCATCTTAACATGCATACGATCGTGAACGTCTTCACGGTACTGCCATACCGTGATACCCATTCCGGGGACGGTGGTTGATTGTGCGTTGAGACCGTGTCTCAATCGCGATCATGAAGCTCAAGCACTATCTCATCATGCACCAGATGACGCCTGCGGAGTTCGCGCGCCAACTTGGTGTGACCAGCCGAACCACCATCCACCGCTACGTCAATGGAGAGCGCATGCCCTCGCCGGAGATGATGCGAAAGATCTACGACGCCACCAACGGCGAAGTGACGCCCAACGACTTCTACCAATGGGCGCAGAAGCCGGACAGCGATGACCGGGAACCGCCGTGGCGTGTGGAGCCGCCGGAGCCCGATCCCTTTCGCGCCCTGGAGAAGATCACCGGCAAGTACGGCGTCTCCCGGCCGGTGGCCTACGCCTTGCAAGTGCTGGGGCACCGCGCCCGCGTGCTTCCCCGCGGGGTGTTCCAACTGGAGGGGAAACGTGTGGACGCCCGCGCCATTGTCGCTGCCGCCAACGTGATCCTCGACGCCTGCCACCTTCCGATCATCGCCTATCCCGGGGTAACCGAGCCTGATGACCCTCGTCCCAAGGTCGATCTCAAGGACTGATCAATCTGCCGCGATTCTGTAGGGATTGCCCACTTCTCGCTTGCCACGCGACCATCGTCGGTGCAGACTCTTGGCAGCACCGTCAATGTTGCCCGGGAGGGTCTCTGCCCCTGGGCCATTCGACATCTCTTGCTCGACAGACGACCGTGTTTGCGGTCGTTTGTCATATCCAAGCGGCCCCTCTTTGCTGTTGACTTTCCAGATCACCTGTGGCTTGATCGGGCGCAACACAATTCATCTCGGGGGGCAACGCATGCGCACTCATCCACAAAGTGATCGCGAGACGGTCGTCTCGCCCAAGGTCTTCGCTGGGGCTGCAGATCGCTTGTTCTACAGTCTGCAAGCAGGCGTTGAGTACGTGACGGTCGCCGATGATGCTGGCCCTATTGCACACCTCATGAGCTTCCCGACCTTCGTGCGTCCTGCAGCTTTCGCCGTGGTTTGGGATCAAGTTGAGGCCCGGTATCCCGATCTCGCCGCGCCGGCCTCAGCAATCCCAACAGCCTCCCCGCCGCATGTCGCGCTGGCCGAGTCCGTCGTGGCCTACGCCTTGACAGGCAGCCTGCTGGATCGCCTGGACCATGGGCTTCCCCGGCTGCCGGATGACCCAACCGATCATCTCTCGGACCGGGAGATGCGGCAGCTGATGACGGATCTGGCCTGGCGTCTGACGGAGGTGCTCTACCGCGTTGACAATGACCCCGACGCCGTCGCGCCGCTGCTTGAAGCTGTCTCGTGGCGGTGGGGTGATAGACAGGCCGCCGCCCCCGCGATCCTGCAGAATCGGTCACACGAGGACGCTGGGTTCGTCGTCTTCCCGCTCCCGCTCGCTGAGGACGGCGACTACACCCAAGTCGGCCTCCACCCCAAACCGGTCGCGGCAAGTCGCTTCTACACATCCGCCGGCGAGATGCTCACCGATGTTGGCGAAGATCAGACGCCGCGGCTCATCACCTGGAATCGACACCCGTCAGCCGTTCTCGCTCCCTACGCATCTCATGAGAAGAATTGCGCCAAGGCACACCGCTTCAAGGCCGCCAAGGCGATCTCACCAGAGCTGAACATTGCTTACGCCGAGAAGATCATCCCCCACGACTATCCGGGTGGATTCAATCATCGCGACGAGGCGAACGCACTGGCATTCAGCTGCTTCCGGCGGTTCCTTGAATCCTGGCACGATTCTGCGAGAGGGCTGAAAACGACCGGCTCGGTTCGGCAATGCCGGGACGGGACGTTGGCGATCTTGGCCGTTAACGCACGTGATCAACTTGCCACGCATCTGCGGATGCGTGACGCTGACTTCCCGCGGTACCGGTCACATCTGGTTGGTTTGACCCGGGACTGGTGCATCGAATGGGATCGTCTTACGCCCAGCGCCCTGCGCCGGAACCAGCGTTTTCGGGTGAAAGACAGTGTGTGAACCAGAGCGGGAACATCGATTGCGCGGGCCCCGCGGCTCGTGTAACCGTTCTCCTATTGCCACTCACGTGGCCCCAACATGAAAGGAGAACACGATGACCACTGACTCAGAGACCCCCAACCCCCCTGTTGAACAGATCCGCCTCGGACAGGTGCGCGCCGCCATCTGGCGAAGCGAAGGCAAGTACGGCGTCCAGTACCGCGCGACGTTCGAGAAGTCGTTTCGCGGCAACGACGGCTGGCGCACGACCTCCAGCTTCGGCCCCGCTGATCTGTTGGTGGTGGCCAAAGCCGCGGATCTCGCCTTCGATGCGATCCGTCAATTGCAGATGGTGGAGCAGAACGAAACTGTTCAGCAAGCCTCGAGTGGGGCGGGGCGTCAGGGCCGCTGATTCGTCAATCGCTGCAACCGGCCAAGCACGCGATGTACCGGGTCCAGCAGGTGTTGATGCAACTGGTGTCGTCTCCGCAGCGATCGACACAACTGTCGCGGATCCGGGCGCATCGTTCTTGGCACGACTCGCTCACGTCACTTCGCCGGATAATCTCATCGGCCTCCAGGAAATACGCGACTCTCGTGGCTGGAGCAAGCTGTGCTTCGTCCATCGCCCTGTCGATCTCAAGCAACCGCTGCTGGTCCGGCGACGAAACACCAAACTCCCCGGACTTGATGAGTTCACTCGTTGTTTGAGGATTATGGCATCCCCCCACGAACAGGGCACAACACAGAATCGCCATTCGCATCATCAAACTCACTCCAGAACTTCCGAAGGTCAGAAAAGCCGCCCGTCGAGCGAGCGGCCTTGACCCTCGCTGCCTCAGGCGGGGGTCTCAACTCTGGCGATGATAGCATCGAGGATCATCGCCGAGGTCTTCTGGATGCGGTTCATGGACGCCTGAAAGAGCTCCACGTCACCAGAGTAGAGCTGGATGTAGTCCGCCGACGAGCGGATCGCATCAAGCCCGATGGCCGAAGAGACAACCGCGGCCACGGCTTCCGCTTCCAGTTCACGCACCATCTTGACGGGACGCTCGACACCCTTCACCTGGTGCAGCTGCTCGTGGGCGAGTTCGTGAACCAGCACCTGGAAGTGCTCCGCCGGACACAGGCCCGCCTGGATCTCCACCCGGCCGCCGCTGGAGCGACCCAGAGCGCCGCCCAGATCATCCACCTCGACCAGCGTGATGCCCAGTGCTGAATAGAGGTCCGTCAGACGCGCGGTGAACGCGCCGGGATCGCCGGATGCTTCAAGCGGCGCCGGCAGATCGTCCCCCTCGGTCTGAGCAATGTCAAAGACGTAGGCCGCCCGGAACCCGCGAATCGCGTTCTTCTTGTCGTCGTCATCCTCGGACTTGGGCCGGATCATGGGCGCGATGATCATGATTCCCTTTTCGCCCTTCTTGACGAACCGGTTCAGCTTCTTCCAGGCGGAGAACCCGGCGACCCGCGTCGCATCTGGGCGCTGCGAGACGATCAGCATCATGTTGGTGAACGAGTACCGGTGGAACCGGCCCATCGCCGCCAGGTATGCGGTGAGTTCTTCACTCTTGCCGGCTCTCAGGGCGGCTTCGAGATCGCTGAGGGCGGACTGGGCGAGTTGCTTGGCTTGTTCTGCTTTCATCGTGTTGGACTCCTTGAAGTGACTGAGCGTTCCCCTCGCCCAAGCCGGGGGAGCCGAAGTCATGAAGAGGAGTCCGACCTCAAGACGCAGAACAAGACGCGAGCCCGCAGACGGAGTCAGGAGGTCAAGGAGACCGATTGGCGGTAGCGATAGAGGCGAAGCTGGATCAGGCGGTGGCCGAGATAGCTGGTGACGACCACCAGGTAGACGCTGTAGGGCACAAGCGCATCCGGCGCGACCACGCGGGCGAACCAGCAGCAGCCCAGAAGCATGATGAGACACGTCACGAAGACGGCAAGGACGGATTCCACCCCCATGCGCCCGCCCACGTGACGTGAGCGACTGGGATGACGAGACTGGAACGTGAGGAGATCCTCACCGGCCCGGTCGTTGATCTGCTGCTCGAGTACCTCAAGTCGGCGGAGGACGTCTTCCAGAGACCGGGCGTGGTTGATGGTCGTACGCAGGAACCAGATCAGAGCGATCGGCAGTGCGAGGAGGAGGAACTGCTGGGCCATCGCGGGGAGTACAGAAACGGAGGCCAGGAACCCGGTCAGCGCTGCTCCTGCAATCGGAGACCGCCGATCCAAGGAGCTTTGACGGAGCGCCAGGAGTGAATAGAGCGACCGATACTCTTCAAGGAGAACATCCACGGCGCCAACGCGTTCTCGATCCACCATGGCTTCACGCGCCACACCGCAACGTCGCGATCGTCGCGGCATTCAGGCCATGATGGCTCCGTTGGTAGGTGACCCCGTGCATTCCGCCATCTAGCACGATGCCGAAACGAAAGTCAAGGAGAACCCGAACGGGCACGCGGAAAAGGACTTGATCCTGAACCCGTGATATGCCATAACCAACATCTGACGTTCAACATCTCGGAGAGAATCATGTCTGTTATCGCAACCATCAGCGGACCGCCTGCATTGCTCACGGCTGCTGGCCCCAATGCTGAAGCCGTGCTGCGACACTTCGCGCCGCCGCTGCCCAACGGCAAGACCTCCCCGCAAGTAGACGCCGTGTTTCAGTTCTGCACGTGGGCCCATGCGGAGGCTGGCGTCCAAACCGTCGTCGACGTGACCGCCGAGCATGTCGAGGACTATTTCAACGGATTCGGCCTCTCGCGTTTTCTGCACTGGGCGGATGAAACAACCGATGCGGCGGTGGACGCGATTACCAACGACCTCCTCGATGCGTTCGAGAACAGCAACGCTCGTACGCAGATGATCGCCGAGAAACGTCAGCATATCGATTGTCTCCGCAGGTTCTTCGGTCGCCTCGTTGCGGCAGAAGTCCTGACGGCCAATCCGATGTCCGGTGCGATCATCGATACCGATGAACCGCCGACGAGCGGTGACGGCTTCCCGCGCCGCGGCGCGTGACATGCGGTGCGGAGTCCGCTATTCGTGGGCCACCTCACTCCGTCAGTTGAGGCCGTTAATCCGCCGCACGAGTCGGGTGTATGCCGCCGGATCCGCTTCCCGCAGCTCGAAGTGCCTGGCAAGGGCTGGTGATCGCATCAGCAGATCCAAGAGAACGGGCAGTCTCTTCCGACGCTGGCCCTCCCACAGCTGTTCGCGGTGCTTGCGCATGGCTGGATGCTGATCAGAGTCTTGATTCGCGTCATCAACGGCGGCGAATCCCAAAGCCAGAAGACGCGCCGCCGCCTCGGCTTCCTCTTCCGGTGTAAGCGGATGGTCCTCAAGTGATGCTGGGTAGGTCTGCAGGAAACGACCGCCGCGCACGTCAGCAATCTCATCGAGCAACTCGCGGAAGGTCGGGACACTGAATACACCGCCCACCAGATCAGCGTTATAGGTCAGGCGAAAACGACCCTGTGTCGGTCGCTTCATGGAGAGCCAATCACCCGGTCGCGTCCAACTTGACCAGGAGCGAATCCTGGCCTCCAGCGTCGCTCTCGCAAGTTCAATCTCCGCATCCCCCAATGCGATGAGCAACTCGATCGGGACGATGACAGCCACCGGATCACCGCCCAGCGTGACGACCGTACACTGAGATCGGCGCCCAATGAGGGGGAATGTCCGTGCCCCCAGCCTGCTCCAGGCAATGGGCGCCTCGACCACCAGGGGGTGTTCGCACAATGGGCGTGGTACGGGAGGGACGGTACTTGGCCGCGCCGTCACCTCGGTGGGATTCGCACCCAGGGATCGCGGGAAGAAGCCGGCCAAGGCTTGTCCGTCGATGGACCGGATGATGATCCCCCGCTCGTCTTTGATGGCTTGCGTCCTCATCCAGTCGCGCAGTTCTGCAAGAGCAGACCAACTCACGGCAGGATAGTCCATGGCCTTGCGAACCAGGCCACTACCCGCCTGGGCCAAGTCATGGAGCTGGCGTGCATGAATGAGTTGGCCCAGTACGTCCCCACCGACCGTCACCGATGTCGGGGCCGCGCGATCTCGGGTTGACATGAGCCACGCGGCTGTGATCCGACTCCAGACCTCTGTCTCTGGCTCTCCCTCAGCGGCCTGCGCCGCCTCTGCTGTTGCTGCTCCCATCTTCCCCCACTGCTTTCCGCGGATGCCGGCACGATCGCCGTTCCACGCTCCAATCGGTAGCACAGTCCGAGGCGCCACGTCAAGCCTCTTGACATTGTCGTCCTGCTGTGCCATTTCGCTCGTTGAAGTAACAACGCAGAGGGAACCGACCATGAGCACGGCAAGGCGCATCGTTCAGGAGCACCGCTCCATACCATCCATGATCTGGGCCAACGGCCCAGCGGCCGTCGCGGTATTCAAAGTGACGGCGCCATCTGGCCCGAGTTCCCTCGAATGCGACGCCCTCTTTGGACTCTGCGATTGGCTCGAAAAGGAGTGGCACGTCGAGGCGATCAGCGAGACCGACTCGCAGATGGTCGAGGATTACCTGAGTCACTTCGGCCTTATTCGACTCTTCTCGTGGGGCTACCAACAGTTCGGTTCGCCGCTCAAAGAGATCAACCAGCCACTCCTTGACGCCTTCCAAAGCAGCGGCGTGAGCGCGGAGATGTTCAGAGAAAAGGCCCAGCACATCAACGTGCTGAGCCGGTTCTTCGAACTACTTTGTGAAGCGGGCGTACTGGCCACCCATCCAATGACTGACCTCCGGCCGGTCACTTCGCCGTGTACTGACCCCGCGCCACCTTCTTGAACAGCTTCTTGTTCTTGTCCGCGATCAACTGCTGGTTCACAATCGTCCGGAAGTTGTTGGACGAGGTCTTGTAGCCCGCTTTCTGCACGGCCTCCACGGCTTCGCCAACCGACAGCGTTTTGCCTTGAAGCACCTGATGCAGCACCTCCGGCAGCGGCTTGTCATTCTTGGGACGTCGGCGGGGCCCTGTCCTTGATGGTCCAGATCTCCGGCCACGCTTTGGGCTCGGCTGATCCGTCATCGCAGCAATCGAGTCGAGCTCTGCTTCCACCTCTTCGAGGTCGGCCAGCAACGCGTCTCGCTTCTTCGCCAGTCGCTGATGACGCTTCGAGACCTCGCGCTGGATCTGGTCCACCGTTGCATTTGCCAGCGCCCCGGATCCTCTCGACCCGCTCGTCTTCCGCCGGGTCGTCTTCTTACGAGTCGTCGTCTTTCGTCGCGTTCGCTTCTTCTTGGCCATGTGTCTGATCTCCATTCTGCATTGGGCAAGGGCCCACATATTAGCCCAGATCTCAGATATACGCGGTGCCGATAGCAGCATTGCTTGATGAGGCTGCAGCGAGAGCGAGCTTGCCCACAGAAAGCCCCATTCCAGCAGCGTGCTGAAATGGGGCACCTTGCGCAGGCTCTGAACACTGGGCCTCTACCCAACTGCACTCCATTGCAGTCCGGCCCCGGCCTCTTCTGCGCCAAGGCCGGGCACCTGAGAAAGTACCCAATCGATCCCAACCTGCCAGAAGAAAATCGCCAGGAGGCAGCTCTCAGGCCAATCGAGATCCATCATCGCTGGGCCAGCACGTTCCATGCCGGATCACATGCGGGATAGGCCTGAGAGTGACGAAGATCTCGAGGCAGCACGATCGTCGCCGGCAGCGTGTATTGACCCGGATTCTCCAGCGGCACAAAGGGACTGTGGTACGACAGGAGCGTCAGCGCTTCGCGGTCAGTGCTGAACGTGTGGATGACGCCCGGGCTGAAGAGAAGCACATCTCGCTCCCGGATCGGGACGGTCCGCACATCTGACCCATCGAAGCGATCAATCGGACTCGCGCTGATATGGTGGAAGCCGCGCCCCTCCAGCACCATGATGAATCGGGCCGAATGCTCATGGGCATGGAGCGGCAGATCCACGGCGCTCGGCGCGAAGCGGAGTTTCATCAGACCGTCGCTTCTCTGACTGTCGCCAAACTGGTGCGGCCGCCACACCGCGCCGGCAACGAAATCGCTCCCCTCGAAAGGACTCTGCAGCCGCACCGGCAACCCGGCCTCCATCTTGGCGACAATCGCTCCGAACGATGTCCCCGGACCGGACCCACGAATCCGACTGAGCAGTGATGTCGGCGTGGAGACGATGTCTCCAAGCTGGGTGCAGGCGGTGTCCCCGAGATGGCACAGTGACTCCAGAATGGCGGCAGGTGACGCCGCCTCGGTGACATTCAACACCAGATCGGGAACACCCGTCGCCAATGCGGCACGGTGTGTTGCCATGTCGGCATCAAGAGCGACCAATCCAGCAGTCGGCGCCACCGAATTGGCAACGGATCGAGACCCAGAGGTTCTCATCATGGCATCCTCCTTGCACCCAAACTGGGTGCAGTACGATCTGATCGTAGGCTGCTCCCGAAATGGGAGCAAGACCCCAACACGCCCCGGCGTACCGTCGACTGTGCCGCCTCCTGCGCCAGCAGCGATTGGACGCCGACTTGACACAGCGGGCTCTGGCAGCCCGTCTCAAGAAGCCCCACTCCTTCGTCTTCAAGGTGGAGCACGGGGAACGACGAATCGATCCGGTGGAGTTTGTGGCGTGGTGTAAAGCCTGTGGCGTTCGCCCCAGTGAGGCCATCAACGCCATTGCCTGAATATTCTATCTTGGACTATTCCAAAATCGACTGGAACTTCGTGACTTTTCGCGGAGTTCTCCATGCAGAAGTCGATCCACTCGGCTGACTACGACGCGTTCCTCGCCAGCCTCCGAAGCGCTCGGAAGGCGACCGGCCTGACGCAGATCGACCTTGCTGAGCGACTCCAAGTCACTCAATCGACGGTCAGCAAGAGCGAGCGAGGCGAACGGCGACTCGATGTTGTGGAACTTCGCCAGTGGTGCCGCGCACTCGGCGTCGACTTCCAGGACTTTTGCTGCAAACTCGATCAGAAGCTGTCTCGGGCACCTCGCCGACGCCGGAAGTAGCCGCGCCGGGGACCGGTCTTCAACCCGCCTCCCGATCATGCCACAGTGCGCGGTGCGCATGCGCCACGGGCGGCCAGCTTCTGGCAACCGCCTGGCGGTGTTTCCTTGCGCGAAACGAAAGGAGTGTGCTATGCCCATCCCACGACTGCTGAGTTTGGCGGAGGCGGCTGAGCTGATCGGCGTCCACCGCATCACGCTGGATCGAGAACGGCAACGCGGCCATCTCAGGTTCGTGAAGATCCGAAATCGCGTGCTGATTCCGCAGGACGAACTCGCAAACTACCTGAATCGCAACTACCACAGAGAGGAGACATGCAGCAACGAGACTTCGAGTACCGGGGCCATTGGCTCTGGAGACGAAAAGACACCCCCCATTTCTACATCTACTGGTGCAAACCTGGATCACGACGCGTCTGCCGCAAGAGCACGCACACGGATGATCTTGAGGAAGCCAAAGCCGTCTTAATGGCGTTCGTAGACCGGCATCTGGTGGCCCCGCCAGATCCTCGAGATCCGAGTGTCGTGCCGATTCGGGCAGCGCTCAATCGGTATGTCGAGACGACACTCAAGGGCCGGGCGAGCCAGGACGTTGGCCGACGCGCTCTGGGTGTGTGGGACCGATTCCTGGATCTCCTGGACATTGACTTTGTCGCTGAGCTGACGCTGGACGCTCAAGACCACTTCGTCCAGTGGCGGCGAGATGAAATCCGACGCAACGGACACCAGGGATCAAACGGCACGATTGCCCGGGAACTCGGCGTCTTGAAGGCCGCCCTGAAGGACTACTGGAAACGCGGCTTCCTGACGACTGTTCCCCACATCCGGTCCGTCTCGCAGCCGCCGCCGCGGCAACGATTCCTCACGCCCCCGGAGTTCCAGCGGCTGATCGCCGAGTGCAAGGAGCCGCACCTTTGGCGGTTCGTGATGATCGCGGTTCACACGCTGCAACGCCCATCAGCGGTGTTGCAGCTTCACCGCGACCAGGTCGATCTGGTCCGGAATCGCATCGACTTCCTGAGGCCCGGAGATACCCAGACCAAAAAGCGACGTCCCGTGGTGCCGATCACGAAGACCCTGAAGCCGGTCCTTCTTGATGCACTTCGGGAGTCCTCGACAGGCCACGTGGTGGAATGGGACGGCCTGCCCGTGGCCAACGTCCGCACGGCCTTCAAGAAAGCCTGTCGGCGGGCTGGTATCAAGGACGCATCCCCCTACACTCTTCGTCACACCGGGGCCACCTTGATGGCCGCTGCGGGCGTCCCCCTACGGCAAATCGCTGGAATGCTGGGGCACACGGAGACCCGGACCACAGAACTCTACGCCAAACACAGCCCTGAGTACCTGAGCGAAGCAGCCCAGGCCTTGGATGCGATCTTCCAACCGCATCCAGGAACCCCTGGCAGTCTACCGCTAATGGCGAATGGATCCGAAACGCTCACCTGACAACTGTGGCAACCCGCTCAAGAGCAGCTCCCGGAGCAACACCGTGACTCGCTCTTGCTCCGCGCGCATTCCCAGTAGGATACTGGCCTATCGTGTGTGGCACTCGTGCGAACAGTAATAGCACCCATCTACGTTCGCGTAATGCCGTCGCGCTTCGACAACGGCGTGTCGGCAAGAAGCATGATTACCGAGGGCCACTCGGTTTGCTGGATCTGGCAGATACGAACATCCTTCCCGATGCACTTCATGCTCACCAGTGGGCTGGGCGTTCTTGTTGACATAGTACTTGGCCATCGATGTGCCTCCGGCTGACGGTGACGCGACTCCATATCTCAGTACGCACCCCGGACTCCTATCTGATCTTGTTTTTCATCTTCCTTGCCCGCGCGTGACGCGACATCGCCGCACGCGTTGGACAACGGATCTGACCGAGTGCAAGGCCTGACTCACATTTTTCTTCGCCGAGGCCAAGTGTCGATTTGCGATCCTGCGGTTGGCACCGCAAATGCACAACTCGACAGGACTTCGAGGCCGCCCTGTCGCATGCATCCAGATCGATTACTTCATCGCTGGGCGGTCGTCAGCCGCCCTTCTTGAACGAATCGACTGGCAAAGGTCTGTTTCCGGAGTATTCTTCTGGCCAGCAGGATGGCATGGCTCGACCTGAGAAGGTCGGGCCGGAGAGTTGCTCAGCATGCCAAGGGAGCTTGCGTGCTTGCCCAGACATCCTGGTTTAGCCACTTCAACTTGTCGTTCATAGCCGAGCCGTTAGGGGCAGCGAGATATGCCGTTGCATCGGTGTTTTGAATGTGATAGGACTGAAGAGGCGAGGGGAGATCGACAACCGTGAACATTCGCCAACGGATTACTCTGATTTATCGATTTGTGCTATTAAGCGCAGCTGCGATGGTGCTGTCATCGACGCCGACCCACGCCCAATGCCAGTACGAGGTGACACCGCTCCCGATTCCTGACTGCGGCCTCATCGATCCGTCGATATACCCCGCCGACATGAACAACGCTGGCGTTGTAGTTGGCGGCTACGACCAGTGCGACATGTCGGGCTTTGCCATTTACCGGTGGCATCCCGATTCAGGTCTCGACACTTCGGTCCAACTACCACCCGGAGCCACCAGCGCGTTCGCAACCGCCATCAACGACTTGGGCAACATTGCTGGTTGCGCGACAAGTGACGACGGCGAACAGTTCGGATGGATATTGATCAACGGGGAGTACCAGATCATCGGTCTGCCGAATGGCCTTGGACCTATGATTGACATACTCTCCCTCAACAATTCAAACACGGCAGTCGGCTGGCTTGGCAGCTCCCCATCAGGAGAACGACATGCCTTTCGCTGGAATGATGGTGAGCTCACTTTGTTGGATTCGATTGTCGGATCGACGAATGCTCGCGCCGTTGACATCAATGACTCCGGTTCTATCACGGGGAACATCGTAAGTCCCAGCACTACATTCGTGATCGACGACGAGGGCGTTACGTTCTTACCCGTAATTGACTGCGACGACCAGGCATTCCAAGGCATCAGTGAGCCATTCGCCATCGGTCCCGATGGGACCATAGTTGGCACAGTGACATGCCAAGACTTTTTGCGGCTTGCCGTGAGCTGGCAGGACGGAGAGCCGGTCGACTTAGGCGGTCTGCCCGAGTTTCCAGGCGATTCGTTTGCTTATGATGTGAACCGCTACGGAACAATCGTCGGCGGGTCGGTCAATGGCTGGATCTGGCTGAACGGCCAACTAACGGACCTCCAGAGCCTCTCCGGTGCCCCTCAGGTTGGGTCCGGCACTGTCATCAACGACCAACATGAGATACTGGTCGCCGGAGACGGCCTAGTCCTGAGACCAGCCGATTCGCCAAACGGCGACCTCACCGCCGACTGCCGCGTGGACATGACTGACTTGGCACAGCTACTCGCCGAGTGGGGCAGCAGATCTGACGCGCCGGCGGACATCGACGGAAATGGCATGGTTGGCTCAGGCGACTTGGCCATCCTGTTGGCGAACTGGACCGGGTAGACGACCTCAATCCACAATTTCCGCAAAGCACTCGTGATCGTGGCGCGATCACGAGCGCGATCCTCTACTCAAGGAGAATAGAGAGCTATGCGCAAGATATCGTACACGACGACGACGACGTTGGCGATCGTGCTTCTGACATGCTCCGCGAACGCGATCCCCGACCCAGAATCTCCATCGATTTTCGTCAAGGCGGGGGGCTCTGGCGACGGCACCTCATGGTCACAAGCGTTCGGTTCAATCCAAGACGCCCTAGATGACGCGGTCGGGAACGACACCATTTGGGTCGCCGAAGGCACCTACGCAGTCTCGGGAACAACCAGCCCCTTCGAGTTTGACGCCGCTGTCGATGATGTGGGGCTATACGGTGGCTTTCAGGTGGGAGACAACGACTTCGACGATCGCGATCCAGCGAGCAACCAGACTATTCTCACAGCCGATATCGGCACCGACCCGGGCGATGCCGATGATCCGGCCGCGGCGTTTCCGATTCCCGGCGCGTCACAGGACGACTCCACGATCCAAGACAACGCGCGGTACATCCTCAGAATTCCAACTGGTGTGACCGGGGTCATTATCGACGGCCTGTACTTTGAGGGCACCCAAACCACGGTCAACCCGCTGAATCAAGGTATCGCCATCGACTTCCAAGGCACGGCCAGCGGAGACATCGAAGGCTGCGTCATTCGCTACAACGAGGGGGGCATCTTGGTTGAGGATGGAACGGTCACGATCACCCGATGCGACATTTACCGAAACCGAATCACCGGCTCAGGCGCGGCGATCGAAATCTCTGGGGACGGCACCCTCGAGATCCTGGACAGCACGATCAAAGAGAACCTCGGAGGCGGCCTCCTTGTGGGTGATGGCAATTCAGAGCCGACGGCCGATGTCGTCTCATGCCGCTTCATCGGCAATGCGAATAGCACTGCTGGTGGAGGCATCTGCATCAAGAGCACCGATGAGCCTACCGGCGACTTTGGTGCGACGATTGTGAACTGCATGATTCTCCACAACCACTCTGTCGACGGAGCTGGCATCAATATCACCGATGGAACTGCACTGGTGACCAACTGCACGATCGCGAGCAACCAAGGCGGCAACGGAGTCCCGACTGGCGGCGGATCGCTTGAAGGGGCGGGCGGCGTTATGGCCGGCGACTACGGAGTCATCGAGATCGACAATTCGATCATCTGGAACAACGAGACATCCGATCCCACCAACCTGAACGACTGCCAGATTCAGGTCTACAATAAGCTGTCCATTGGCGTACCCGCCGATCTTGACTACTGCTTCGTACAGAACTGGAACGGCACGGACTGCACGAACGTGGTTGCAGACTCGAACACCTCCGGCACCAATCCCGGCTTCTTCTCAGAAATCGATCCGATTCCAGGGGACAACGCGTACGGCGACTATCGGCTGAATCCATCCCATGCGAGCGGGACCGCCGTGGACAAGGGAGATGACAGCCTGACGCCCACGGACAAATTTGATATCGACGACGACTGGACGGGAACGCCGGGCCAAGACACCGAAAAGACCCCTGACGTGAGGTTGTTCGAACGGCTTGTTGATGGACCCGACGTGGACAGCGATGACGAAGTCGATCTTGGGGCGTACGAGTTCAACGGCGCCTGCTCTGCGGCAGACCTTGATGCCAATGGGCGCGTCGGCCCCGAGGACATTGCGCTTCTGCTGGCTGCATGGGGAGACACGAGCAGTTGTACTCCGTGCGACGATGAGGATCTCGACGAAGATGGCGCGGTGGACGCTGCCGATCTCGCCATTCTCCTCGCCAGTTGGGACTGCGGCTTCTACGACGTCGTTCCTTCGCCGGCAACGGCGATCGAGAATGAGACCGCACTTACCGAAGCGGACTGGGACGACTTCCTCGACGCACTCGGCACGGTCGACGAGGATTGCTATGTGTGCTGGATGCGGCACTACATCGACGGCTGCTGCATCTTTTGCACCTACAGTTGCTCGATGTGCTCCGATCCCTACGGCGGCCACTGAGCAACGCCGCGCACGTCAACTCCAAGACGCCAACGAGAGGCTCCGGTCACCTGGAGCCTCTCGTTGACTTCTGATGGCCCGACCGACTGGCGCCCGGCATCGGCATCGTGCGCGCCAGCTGCGCGCCAATTCCGCGCGTCCAGTACGGCAACATTGCCGGAACACCGCGGTACGCTTGGAGCGGGCGAAGGGATTTGAACCCTCGACCTCAACCTTGGCAAAGACTGACAACCTGCTCTCTGGATAACTGCGCTCTTCTGCGCGCCGCTAGAGAACGCGGTCGGGTAATCCAGTGATGACTCTTGCTTCCGTAGGGTGCAAATACCCGGCCGACGATCAGTGTGCCCGTCATGCCGCCGCCCTCCTCCGGTGGGCTTTGAATAGTACCGCCGAGTAGCTCGCGACATTCGACCAATCGCGCCGCTCCGGCGAGACGGAGCTTGCACGGCGGAACGTTTGCCCAGCCCGTGATGCGCTCGCTTGAGTTCGACGTGCTCGACGTACTCGTCGATCGTTCGTCGAAACCCTGATTCGCCGAACAGGATCAGCCGGCCTAGACACTCCTCTTTGATTGACCGAACGAACCGCTCCGCGTGTGCGTTCAGATTCGGCGAGCGCGGCTGCAAGCGGAGTTACACCCGCCGCAGACAACATGTACCGGAACGCCCTGCTGTACTTGGTATCCCGATCCAGGAGGATCAGGAACGACTTGCCACAGAGTACGCCATCGAACGGATCGGTCAGATGCCGCGCTACCCAATTCACCCATGCCTAGTTCGGGCTTGGCGTGATTCCTGCGATGTGAACGCGGCAGATCGCGAGATCCATGACAAAGAACACGTAGCGAGTCGCCAAGCCGCGCCCCGTCGCAGATTCACCGAGCAGCCGGGATCGCAAGGCATCCACCGCTCTTGCACTCTGCACACCAACGACTTGCGGGGCCACGTACTTGCACCAACGAGGGCGAGTCCAGTAGCGCCCCACACGGCTCGAGTGCCACGTGACCAGCAACGGGTGCCGGATTGACCTCATCACATCCTGTCCCTGGATGTGATCCTCCGTTCGATAACGGTAGAAGCCCCCCGGGTGCGCCATGGCATTACTCTCTGAATCCGCCCTCAAACCTCAGGCCGATGCGGAACCGTCGACTCACCTCTACGCACGACCTCACCTGACAGCGCGACGCCACGGCTAGCGCGTCAACGTGAAGGACGACGGCCGAATCAACCTCAAGGGCGCGATCAAGAAGTACAGCGCAACCGCCGGGCGATATATCCACTGTCACGCCATCTACGGCTTCGAGCGCCGCCTGAGAAATCCTCACTGCGTTGAGGTTTGGCTCGCGCGGCGATGATCGAAGGTCCCTGATGCGCTGCTTGCCCCGCACAGCGGTGTACACCGATTCGCTCGCGTCATCTCTTGGGACATCGAGCTTGCGGTAGTCATGCTGGAGCTCCAAAGCCAGATACTCTAAGTCAGGGAACATGCTGGATAGCTCAATACCCAAGGCTCGAAGTTCACGTCGAATCTCTGGCACATGTTTCGACTTGATCACATATCTTTCCAAGTGATGCGCATCGGACTCCGGCAACAGATCTGTCAGACATACATCAGGTTCAGCATGGACAGTGAATCTGGAACGCTGCGTCACCATGCGTTGATCGAAGAACCTCGGATAAACCGGCACAACTCCTGCGCACTCGATCGACTGGTCGGTGAACCGTCCGTACGCCCGCTCGGGTACGAATGCTGGGGCCCACATCTTCCAAAGCCCAACATCCGTAATCGATGGCACCGATTCCCTATCACTTAGCGCATCAGGAGAATCACGAGCTGATGCGCTGAAGCGAGCTCCAATCACTTCCTTCTGCATTTCGATGGCCGCGGAAAGCGACGCAGGATATAGGCACCACACTGCGACCTCATCCGCGGGTTGTATTTCCTCGACGGCGCGCGGTCGATGCAAGGCGTAGTCGTTGACTGCGAAGAAGAGGGCCGCCAGCGGCGATCGAGTCCAATCAAGCAAGCGAGTTGGCAGACCATAGTGAGCTGCAAGGCTAAGCCAGAGACCCATTGTCGACGCATCAACGGTCTCTGGCACAGCGTCGTATCGCCGCTGGGCATGCGCGACAAAGCGGTTCATCATCTCCCGTTCGCGAGCGGCAGGATAATACACCTCGCCCGAACCCCGATCACAACGGAAGACCCGTGGGACCAACGTCCAGTCCGCGTTCGCGTGGCCTCGGTACCACAGACACCGGCCATAGTGAACATTGTCAAGCCGCCCCACCCAGTCCAGGTACCGGGAAATGTGCTTCTGATCACCCATCGCCATCCACCTCCACTGCGAACACACGTACTCATCGGCACCATCCGCGAGACACAAACTACCTCACGAACTATTGGTGAACGGCGAATCTCCGGCCTTTCGTGTCGCGCAAGGATACGGTCACAAGAAGTGGGATGCCGTTGCGTACAATCCTCCATAAGCGACTACGCCCTGCGAGTCGATGCGTGAGTCTACTATACCGGACTCTGCATCGCGCACGACACGAACGTGTCGCCACATCCTGTCCAGCAGGTTTGATGATCATCGCCTCGGGGTTCGAATCCCCTAACTGCACAACCGGGGAGCCCCACCCAGCCTGTACCGCCACACTGCCCCGCGCACGACGGAACCGCCCGGTTCGCACAGGAATGATCCGAACATCCCGGTCTCCTGCCCGCCGGCCTTCTCGACCCGGCTCTGGGATGCAGCGAACTGCTTATGGCGTTGAGAAGCCCGGCTCATCGCCTTCGTCACCACCACCTCCAAGGCATTGGTTCTGGAATTTCTCGATACACCGCAACTTGCAACTGTGGGCAAACACGACGCCCCGGCGCCGGAGCTTATCGTCACAACAACTCAAGCACGCCTCGAGTTGAAATACGCAATCTTCGGCGTTACCGTCAAAGTTACTCAGGCACTGCGCAATCCGCTCGTACACCACATCGGAGCTCCTGTAATCGAACTCCTCGATGATATCGTCGTGATCGCCAGCCGCACTTGGCTGGGCAGCTTCGGCCTTGGCGTCGCTGATTTGATTCTCGAGCTGCGACTTCAGGCTTCTGCGGTATTCCTCTCTATGCTCTCCTGATGAGAAGAACTGGGCGGTCTCGAACCGCTCTCCGACGGGTCCGGCCATGGCAACCGGACTGATGACTGCGGCGAGTATGAACACACCCAAGTAGAATTGTATAATTCTCATGGTTTTCTCCTGCGATGTTTGATATACACACTCCATGATACATCGCAATCATTACCAAACTATTAACGCCCGGCACGATGGCGTCGTCCGCCGGGATCCTCTTCTGGCCGTCCCCTATTCAGCTGAAGCCATCCGATGTGCCGGAAGCCGTCAGCCACTCCCTCAAGAATCTCTTCCCGCGAGCACGGGCGTTCTCAGTTGTCGCCACGTCGACACCAAGCACCACAGCAACTTCTTGCCTTGACATTTGCCCAAAGAAGAGGGCGTTGATCACAGTCGACGCCTCCGGGTCGTGGGATTCCAGCGCGCCCATCGCCCTATCGAGCCGCTCGACATCCACCGCCTGATTGGCCTGGCGGTTATCGCCATCAACCAGGACGACATCGCCGTCACCGATCTCTACTGGCCGCATGCCATAGTTCCGCTTCTCGGCCTGGCGCCGTTTCACAGCATCCAGTAAGACCTGACGCATCCGAAAGCCCGCATAGCGAATCAACGCCCTTCGATCGGTTGGAGCAGCAGTTCCGTCAAATGACGCCGCGAACTTCATCGCGTACTCCTGCAGAAGATCCTCAGTCGCCAAAGTCGGTGTTCGGCGAGTAGACGACATCACGGCCTTGGCGATCGGCAGGAGGTGCCGATACAACTGATCAGGAGTCATATCCAAGATTGAGCCAGTGCGTGGAGAGTTCATCGCCGCCCCTTCAGGAAGGTGGAGTCGAAGTCAGACGCAGAGAGAGACGACGACGAGGACAGCGAGCAGCGGCCATTCCGAGACTTTGTCACGATTGAGCCGAGATCAGAACGCCCCGCAAGGTCCCCATGCCGCAAGGAGCTGCGCCAGGTCACTTGCTCCGGCGATACCGTCCCCGTCGAGATCGACTGAAGGGCCGCCCCAAGCCGCCAGCAGCAGAGCGAGGTCAGAGGCTCCGACTTCTCCGCTCGCATCGAGATCCTCGGCGCAAGGAGGCGACGGCGGGATAGCCCGCACCAGTGTCGCTGTGTCGTCGGAGCCGAGCGCCCCGCCGGCAGCCGAGTCGTTGAGGGTAATGAGGTCGGGATCATCAACTCCATCGAGGTTGCCGGACGCCAACAGAATGGCCGACGGGTCGACAGCCACATCGTCGGCCGGATCCGGCGAAACAAACGTCAACTGACTTCCTTCGTTGACATCATTCCTGACCACGCGCAGCACACGCTGCTCAGCACTGTTGTTTGTCAGCACCGCGAGATCGAGGTCACCATCGGCATCAAGATCCTCCGCTGTCATTGACGGCACACCCCCTTGACCCACTTCGATGTCGACGGCCGGAGCGAACTGGCCCGATGCGTTCACCAGCACAGAAACGAGACCGGACACACCGCTCGGGACAATGACATCGGCGAAACTGCCCATGCTGTTTCCGCTGAACTCGCGAACAATGAGACCCGACGGTTGCTCAACGACCGGAAGTGACACGACGTCTCCAAAGCCCCCGTCATTCTCGATGATCGAGACAGAGGCGTCGTCGACATTGACGACGACGATCTCAAGGTCTTTGTCGTTGTCCAGATCTGCAGGATCCACTTGCCGCGGCCCAAACCCGACGACAACCGCTTCTGCGAAAGACACGCCGCCAGCCCCATCGTTCTGGTATAGGAAGAGTGTGTTGTCATCCGCATTCGTGACCAACAGATCTGAATGGCCGTCGCCCGTGATATCGGCAATGGCGACACCGGCCGGACCGGAGCCTGTAGCAATACCTTGCTGGAGCAAGAAGCCACCTCGCCCGTCACCAAACAGCGTGAGAACTGTGTCATCCGTCGCGCTGGTCACGGCCACATCCGGGATGGCATCGTCGTTGAGGAGCCCCACAGCCAGAGCGCTTGGACCGGGCCCGACCGCGATCTGCTGAAATCCAATGGTCCCTCGCCCA
Source organism: Phycisphaerales bacterium (assembly GCA_965227335.1). Classification (GTDB taxonomy): domain Bacteria; phylum Planctomycetota; class Phycisphaerae; order Phycisphaerales; family SM1A02; genus CBDDFV01. Next base: position 1,493,843 of record CBDDFV010000001.1, on the reverse strand, counting down.
TTATTGACACCGACGACAAGGAACCCGACATCTTCCGGCGACGCCCCCTGCAGCGTAAAGAGCAGGTCATCAATTCCGTCCTGCGTCACGTCGGTCACGAGGAGCGACGTCGGTGAACCATCAGGAGAATCGAAGTCCTCCGGATTGCCCAAGTTCACAATCTCCGCCAAGTCTTCGACGACCAGTTGTACACCGGCCCCACCAGCAAGCAGACCCTCGCCATAGGTGACACGCAAGAAACGCTGACTCGCGATCGACGGCAAGTACGCAACATCGAACTGTCCCATCCGCAGTCCAGGAATAACCACATCCACCGCATCTCCAACAGACAACTCAAGCTTGCCCGTCGCCTCGACGACCAGCCCTCCCTGAAGCTCCGCAGTACCAGTCACCACAAGTTGGTCAAACTGATCCGCCCCGATTCCGTCAACATCAAGGCGCAAGGTGCCTGAGGCGCCGCTGAGCTTGGCAATCTGGCCAAACTGCTTGTAGTTCCCGAGGATCGACAGCGTCCTCGAAGCGGGACCATCACCTGGAGGCGGGGCCGGACAGACTTCACCCAGGTTGATCACGAGATCGGCATCAATGAACCCATTGCCGGCCAACACCCCCGCTTCTCGAAGGGTCAACACCGATGTTTGAACAAGTGCGTCCTCGCGAACATCGAGCACCCCCCGATTGAGGTCCAGGGTGGTAATCAGGCTCCACATCGAGCCCGCTCCATCGACAACCACATCGCCCGGCGAGGCAGGGTTATTGAAGTCACCAAGAATCGCCCGAGTGCTGAACACCGAACCACCATCAACAACTTGTACCAACCCCGGCCCGCCATCGCCCACGATCAACTGATCCTTGACGCTCACTTCGGCGCCGCTTCCGACTACCCGCAGCTCACCAAGCCCGCCCCGTGCGCCCCCGACCATCATGCTGTTGATGACGCCTTGGTCAGTGTCACCCACTTGAAGGCGCCCACCACCAATGGTGAGCGTCGACGACTCACCAACCACGGTTCCGATCCGAACTGTCACGTCCTGACTCTGGTCAAGCACGATCCACTCGTGGCCGTTCAACTGGAGCGTCGTCGCTCCGCGCCGACTCTCAAGCCCAAGGGTCTGCGCATCGTTCGCGAAGGTGACATCGTAGGCCGCGGGAAGTGCGAACAAGGCAGGCAGAGCACCACCAGGTGGCTGAAGACACCAGTTCAGGGGATCCTCGAATGCGCCACCAGCCGCATTGATCCACGCCGCAGCCCCCTGGGATTGGCATTCGTCGGGTAAACCATCGAAGTTGCAGTCTTGACTCACGCCCTTCGCGATGTCGATGTCGTCGCAAATCCCGTTGTCATTACAGTCGAGCCCGAATCGAAAAATCATCGCAGATCCCGTCACACCCGAGAACGGAGCCCCGACGATTCCACGCACGCCGTCGACGCTCACGTCGTGACCCAGCTCGTCTCCTTTGGCTCCGTCAGGATCGATGATCTTCTCGACATCGGTCACTGTCAGGCCACCTGCATCAATCGAGTACCGAAACAAGTACACTGCTCCGGCGTCTATGCCATTCTCATTGTCGTTTCGCAGCGTCGTGGCCGCCGCCGCTGCCGCCGTGATGTCCACCCATGCACCGAGCTGGTCGTCCATCGCCCCATCATCTGCAACCAACTTCTCGGCAAACACCCACTCCTTGCCGTCAAACCAGTAGAAATATACAGCGCCCGCGAAGGTCGCCTGACTATCATCTCTCGCTCTCCCAATGATCACGGCATCGCCGTGAATTCCGACGCTCTGCCCGAACCATGTACCGCCTTCCGTGTCCGGAGCCGTCAACTGCTGTGATTGAACCCACTCGTCATTCGTGCGTTGGAAGACAAACACTGCGCCGGCGTCGCCGCGTGGGTTGTTGTATCGGCGGGCTCCGATGACGGCCGTCGTCCCGTAGATCGCGACCTGATTCGCGAAGCTGGAATCATCCTCCGGGAATTCTGGCTCGATCGGGCCCCCATCAAACTCCCAGGCGTTCCCGTTGAATCTATAGAAGTACGCCGCCCCATCAGCCTGAACGTCGGGCTGCGTGTAGGACGGAGCACCAACGATAAGGTGATCGCCGGAGACAGCAACTGCCGAACCGAACTTGAACCCGTCACTGTTCGCTGGCGGAAGCAGAAACCCGTCTGATTCCCAACTTTCGCCGTCAAAGCGAAACATCGACACGGACCCGCTGTCAGGCCCCTGATCATCATCCAAAGAGCTGCCGACCGCAATGACATCGCCGTCAATGGCCAATCCAAGCCCAAACCAGTCATTGGCCGACGGATCCGAAGCGTAAAGCGTCTGGAAGAGCTCCCACGTTCCATCTTCCAGACGCTGGAATACATGGGCTGCCCCCGCGTTCTCACCCACATCGTCTGCGAGGCGGGCGCCTACAACAGCCCACGTCCCGCTGATCGCAATACGAAGGCCGACTTGATCGCCCACTCCTGCTCCGGGCGGCACAAGCGTGGCGACCTCGACCTCCGTTTCGCACTGCCCGAGCGCGACAGGGACCAATGATGACGCAATCACACAACACGAAGCGACTGACAGTATCGACCAACGCATCCTAATGCTCCTCAATCTCAGCGAGCACGTCATGAAGGTGCTCGTACTTCACACCGCATTCCCGCACTCGCCAAATCGCCGGTTCGACAATAGCCGCCGCACGGTCACGTGTTGCCGGGTACTTCACGTAGAAGCACAAGTGGTTCACCGTTTCGCATAAGTCACGCACACTCCGCTGATCAAAGGGACTGCGATCCACAACCCAGATCAGCAACTGGAGACTCTCCTCCAAGCAAGCTATGGCGGAGATGAGAGGCCCAAGCTCCGTCGCTGTCCATTCCTCACCGTGGGCGAGCTCGCTATCGTCGAACTGTGCGACCTGACTTTCACTTAGCTCACGAAGCGCATTCGCGAGATCTCGGCGCGATCGGGTCAACTCTGGTGCCGAGTGGCAATTCCGTCGAAGCAACCGAACTGCGTCGCGGCGAAGTTGTTCGGCTTGCTGGAACAGCGACGATGCCTTCAAGGATTCATTATTGTGTTCAGCCTCAACAAACAAAAACTTCGCATAACTTCGGTATGCTATTGCGACGTCGCGTCGATACTGGGAGATGTTCTCTTGAGCCAGTCGGCTCTCTCGCCCCTCGATGGATGCTTGGTAGAGCGACTCGACTACTTCATTCGCCACTGGGGGCACCCGCTGATAGGCCTCAGCCAACTCCAGCAACTGTGAATCGACGAGCCGAAAAGCGTCGGCCCCGGGCTCCAGTTCGGCGTATTTCCTCGAACTCTCCAGCGCCAGTTCACGATGTGGTAAGGCCGCAGTCTCGTCGCGGAGTGCCGAGTGAGTATCCGCGAGTCGCATGTGCGACGTAGCCAGCCACCTGTGACATCTCGGTTTGCCCGGGGTGATGCGGGACAACGACGCGAAGTACTCGTGGCTCTTGCCAAAAGCCGAAAGCGCTGCGCGATACTCGCCGAGATTGGGCCCCCGATTCCCACCAAGCAAGCTTCCCAAGGCGTAATAGCTCTCGGCCAGAAACGCGATCATGTCAGGCCCAAACCTATCATCATGCCGCGACAGCTCCACCAGAGCCTCTTCGAGCGCATTGGCCTGATTAGGGTCGACGCCGCGTTCATTCGACTCTGTTGGTACCAGGGCATAGACGATTCGCGTGGCCAGCTCGATCAACTGCTCCGTCGTTGCAGCAGCCTCTCGCCTCGCCGCCTCAGCCACTTCGGCTCGTGATGACGCATCAGCCCTCGCCTGATCAGCGACAAGAGCTTGACGCTCGGCATCCTCGCGTGCCTCATGGGCTTCAATGGCCTGCCAAGTCGCAACCCCCAGTCCGAGTGCCAGAGCAAAGCCAACGGCGACCACTGCTCTCGCGAGCCCGCGGTTCGCCCGAATGGTCCGATGTACTCGATAGCTCCAGGACTCTGGACCCGCAAGAAGCCCGCGCCCGGCCAAATAGTTGCGTACATCATCGCCGAACTCGGCTGCCGAGCGATATCGTTCCTGCCGATCCTTGCGCAGCGCCTTGAGAGGAATCCACTCAAGCTCGTTCTTGAGCGCTCGAGTGAGTCCACGCGAGTCCATTTGACGATGCTGCGCAATCGCCGTTGCTGAGTCTCCGAGTTCGCTCAGGCGCGCACTTGGCTTTGGAGGCTGTTGCTCACGGATAATCCGTTGGATCTCCCCATACGCCGCGCTACGCAGCGTGTCCGAATCAAACGGCAAAACACCCGTCAGCAGCTCATACAGGACGACGCCAAGACTGTAGACGTCTGAACGCGTATCTACGTCAACGCCGCTCATCTCAGCCTGTTCAGGACTCATGTACTCAGGCGTCCCGATCAGTTGACCCCGAGCTGTGAACAGGGTCTTCTCGGTGAGTCGCCCGCCGACCGCCTTGGCCACGCCGAAGTCGATGACCACCGGCAAGACGCGACTCTCGCGGACGGTAATCAGGATGTTGGACGGCTTGAGGTCCCGATGAATGACGCCCTTCGTGTGCGCATGCTGGACCGCATCACAAACCTGAGCGAAGATCTCAAGGCGGTCTCTCGTGGTCAATCGATGCTTGTCGCAGTAGTCGGTGATCCGCTCACCCGGGACGTACTCCATAACGAAGTACGGGCGCCCTTGGTCGCAGGTGCCGGAGTCCAGCACGCGGGCGATGTTCGCATGCTCCATGAGGGCGAGCGCCTGCCGCTCAGCCTCGAATCGAGCAATGACCTCCTTCGAGTCCATCCCGGGCTTGATCAGCTTCAGTGCGACACGCTGCACGTGCGATCCACGCCGTTCGGCGAGATACACAATGCCGAATCCCCCCTCGCCGATCACTTCTAAGACGCGGTAGGGACCGATTTGATTGGGGAGCGAATCGCGATGCGAGATTGCTTGAGTCGTGCTGAAAGGCGAATCACCAGTGACCATAGATTCGCTTTCCGAGCGGATCAGCCGGTAGACATCTGCCCGAAGCGAATCGTCCCCTTCGCAGCGCGCGGCGATGAGGGCTTCTCGCTCATCGTCAGGCAATGTGAGCGCCTCACGAACGATCTCAAACGCCCGGGCGTGCGCATCCTCCGGCATGAACGGCAGTATAGCGGCCCACCGCTTACATCCAATCCCAAAGCGGCCTCCAGACTAACGGACGCAAGAAGGCGGGACGCGGACTCGAGATCCCAGCGGTCGACCGAGCATGATCTGGCGCAGGTAACTCCTGAAATACACAGGGTTAGGCCCATGTATCTATTGGTTTCGATGAATCCTTGGGCCCAGTGAGTCGCAGCCTTGCTTCGGTCAAGACTCGTTACAGACTCGGTTCCGATGACGGGGTGGTCCTTGGAGCCGGCGCACGGCCCAATCTCGGCATGGAGCAGAAAAACACCACACGCGCCGCTCCGAAGGACGGCCGCTGTCGTCGTTTCCTACGGCCTGCACGCCCGAGCCCCAGGCGGGTGAGGAACACGGCCGCTCTGAGTGTGCCAACGAACCCCGGAGGCGAGCTCAGCGACAACGGAAACGAAAGGACTGACGATGCTCAACACCCATCCCAACGACATTCTCTACGAGACCATCTTCTTGTTCACTCGCCGCTACCATGCCTTGGGGAGCATCACGGGTCGATCGATCTCGACCTATCTCGTGCTTCGCGACGACCTCGCGGCTGAAGGCTACCCCGTCCCTGGCAAAGACCGCTTCATCTTCGTCGTGGTAGCAGCATCGCTGTGCAGGCTTCGAAACAAGATCGAGACGATTGGAGCCGACGTGGGATCGATCGACGAGCGGCTCAAGGTGCTCGCGGCGACCCATGGTCGTTCGATTGAAGAGCTCTGGGAACACGAAGCCGGATGGGTCGCCGCCGACTATCTTCAGCGCTGCTACGCGTGCGGAATTGGTGGTGACGAACCCCCGATCGAGGTGCCTTCTGAGAGCGAGTCCGGCGTGTAACGAGTGAGGCCGGACGCCGTCCGACGATCTGATACAGAGCCCGGGGACGATCCCCGATCTCTACATCGGGAAAGAGTCTGAACGCATCACTGACCTGATGTGGCATTTGCGCAACAGAGGGTCAAGGGGGCGGTGTCGCCAGGACGGAGACAGATTCACTGCATACAAGCGTGTGACCTGATTGGGGGTGTGGCCGATGGGTCACAGGCGATGGGCGACGGGGGAAGGCCAAGAGAGATTCGTCCCTTCATCCAAAAGGTGGATGAACGGATAGAACGGAGCCCCCCCCACCCCTCCGGCGGGCGGGCGGCAGGTGGATCCAGATTACGGATGAATGGATGAACGGGCGAGCCGGGGCTATGTCCGCCGGCGAGGGGTGAGCGTTGGAGCGTGGGTGAATCCCTGTACATCATCATCGAGGAGCAGCAGCTCATCGGCCAGGCCGATCAGCGTGCGGGAGCGGTCGGCGACGGTGAGGTAACCGAGCCGACGGCGGCCTTTTCCTGTGATGACAGGGAACTGGCTGAAGACCGGGTGCCGCCGGGGACGGACGGCATCGTTCCGGGTGGCTTTGACGGCTGCCTCGTGATACCGCTCGGGCAGCAGCATCAGGAGGGGGTTGAGCACGACGTGATCGATGAGCAACTCAAACAGGATGGGCTCCGGCCCTCGGTAGAGGCGGCGGGCGGAGCGCGGGAGACAAAGACCTCCCCCACCTCGAATCGGGGGAGGATGAAGTCAGGCAGATCAGGCGGCAATCGATGAGTCCCGGCTGCTGCTTGGCGCCCACGCGGCGACCTGCTCGTGAGTGAGGAACAGTGTCGCCTCAGAGAAGGGCCGCTTCGCCACGTGGACGATGGCGTCGGTGGTGAGCACCAGCTGCCGGCACACGATGCCGCGAGATCGGTACTTGACCGCCGGGTCCGTCTGGGCGAGCAGCTGGTTGAGCAGATCCCAGCGACCCAAGGCGGCCCGCTGCAGGCTCTTGTGGAGCGGCCGGTACATGGGCCGGCCGATGTCTCGGGCCAGCGGGCGGGTGAGCCACAATCCGGCGCCGACGGTCACCAGATTGGTGAAGGGACCCGGATCCAGGACCGCCAGGCCTTTGACGTGGCTGAGGCGCCCGCGGGGACACATCACCGCCAGCTGCCGCACGTCGCCGGGGACGCGGGGCGGGGGCTGCGTCTTGACCGCCTTCATGATCGGCCTCGCGAGAGCGGGGTCGCGGCGATGGAGCCTTCGGTGCGGAGCTCATCTTGAAGCTCTTCTTCAAGCACTTTCTCCAGAGAGGTGTCGCCGTCCGGCTCACTCTCCTCGAGATCGTCGTCTGGAATGCTCCACCCCCAGAACATCAAGGGTGGATGGTCAAAGTCGTCGTCGTCATCATCGTGGGTGTCATGTGTCATGGTCTATCTCCTTTTCAGGTTGTGAGGTGAACACTGCCGCACATCGGGCGCCAGCGTGAGGGATGTCCCCGGCCTGGCAACGGGATGCCAGACGGGGGACGGAGGTTGCACCCGGACGTTGGATGTGCCAACGTCCAGGTGTGGGGCTGGTTCTCAAGACGACGCATCGCCAGGTTCCTCGGCTTTCAAGGCGGCCTGCTCGGTCTCCATCCGAGCCAGAACGCGTTGGATGACGCCAGCTAACAGGCACAGCTCGCGAGCGTTGAACGAGGTTGAATCTCGCCAGTCGCCATTGGCGGCCTGGTAGCTGCGGCTGAAGGTGGCCGAGAGGACGGTCTTGCCTTCCTTGGTCTGGTTCTCCCAGATCGCGCCGCGGACCGAGCCGATACGGCACTCGTGTCGAGGCGGCTGGTTGGATGAAGATTGAGGTGTGGTGTCAGTCATGAGCATCTCCTTTCTCTGCTACTGCTGATGGTTGACATGCCAGTCCTCTTCAGCCGCGCGACCAGCCCTGTTGTCAAGGACGGCGCGAGAGCGCGAGCGAACCGCCGCCTCTGGTCACCAGAGGTCGATCAAGATCCTTGACCACAGGGCGAGCGCGGCTACGCAGGTCAAGTCAACCATCATCAGCCAGAGAAGGTGCGTTGAGGGCGCCGCAGTGATCGATCGTGAAACGCCGCACACTCAAGGAGCTCTCCTGGGCCCGGTGAAATTGGGCAACAGGTCGCAACCCGAAGGACAGAAGTCCGCGTATAGGAAGGGGACCAACCGTCGGTGGCGACCTTGATCATCGCCGCCTTGCTTCTCGCACGATCTTGAGACGCAAGACAGTTGGTCCAAGGGGATCGCGGAAGATCGAAATCGAGGGACGTCACAGACGCGGTGCGTATGCACCCGGCTGAGGCGAAGGCGATCGGTGCAGCCGCACTGGTTGGGGACTTCCGGGGGCGGGGGCTTCCGGGGGGTCGCCGGAGAGGGGGAGGCGATCGCTCGCCGGGGGCGGGCGATGGCCGGGGGACCAGAGCGGCGGGGCCGCAGGAGCGGGATCCCCCGGCCCCCCACACACCAGACCACGGCGTGCGATGAGCACGCCGTGCACGCTTGTCCTGTGCCCCCACAGGAGAAGACGGGCCACAAGAGAAGGACCACGAGACTGACTGAGACACGATGAAAGGACCCCGCCCATGCTTCGCATCTGGCAGCATAAGAACCTGAAGGCCGCCAAGGATTACTACCTCAAGGGACTCGCCACGCAGGATTATTACACCCGTGAACACGGACTGGAGCACATCGGCGGGTGGCACGGCAAGGGAGCGGAGCGTCTTGGGGTGAAAGGAGCGATCACCCAGAAGGCGTTCTTTGCGTTGCTGGAGAACCGCCATCCGATCACCGGCGAGCGGCTGACCGCTCGCACGCGGGAAGGCCGCACGCTGGGTTACGACTTCACCTGGGACGTGCCGAAGTCCGTCTCGATCGTGCACGCCATAAAGCAGGACCAGCGGATCCTTGAGGCGTTTGAACGCTGCGTGCAGCAGACGATGCGAGACACCATTGAAATCGACGCTCAGACGCGGGTCCGGAAGGGCGGCCTGGACACTGATCGCCCCACCGGCAATCTGATCTGGGCGGACTTTACGCATCTGACCACCCGGCCCGCCAACGCCACCGGCCTGCCCGATCCGCATCTGCACAGCCACTGCTTCGTGATGAACGCCACCTTCGACCATCAGGAGAATCAGTGGAAGGCGGGCCAGTTCCGAGATCTGGTGGCCTCTTCTGCGTACTACAACGCCGTCATGCACACTCGGCTTGCTCGCGAACTGCAGCAGTTGGGCTATGGAATCGAACGCCGCGGCGACAGCTGGGAGATCGCGGCGATTGAGCGGCCCACCATTGAGAAGTTCTCCCATCGCACGAAGGAGATCAATGAGGAGGCCAAACGGCGTCAGATCCTTGATCCGGAAGAGAAGGGTCAACTTGGCGCCCGCATGCGTCGGGCCAAGGAAACCGCCTTATCCCCCCTTGCCCTGCGCGATCGCTGGCAGGCGCGGCTGTTCTCAGAAGAACGCCAGGCCATTGAGAACGCCTGCGATCCCGAGCACCGCCCCTTCCGGTTCGTTGAGTTCGAGGCCGCCAAACGCCACGCCCTCGACAAGCTCCTCGCCCGCGCCTCCACGACGCGGCTCCGCTCCCTCCACACCGAGATCCTCAAGTACGGCGTCGGGGTCATCCAGCCCGAGGATCTCCACCATCTGGAGGGGGATCGCGATCTGATTGTGCGCGAGATCAACGGCAAGGCGATGGTGACCACGCCCCAGGTGCTGGCCGAAGAAAAGACCATGGTCGCCTTCGCCCGCGATGGCCGCGGGCAACACCCCGGGCTTGGCCCCAAGGGCTACCGCTGCCAGAACACGTTCCTCAATACCGACCAGAAGCGGGCCGTTGAATCGCTGTTGGGCTCCCCGGATACGGTGATGGCGTTGCGCGGCTCAGCCGGGGTGGGCAAGACCACGCTCATGCATGAGGTGGTGGATCAGATCCACGCTCAGGGCAGACGCGTCGTCCCGCTGGCGCCCACCGCCAAGGCGGCGCGGGAGGTGCTCTTGAAAGACGGCTTCAAAGGCGCCAACACCGTCCAGGCGTTCTTGAATGATGACCAGACCCACCGGCGGCTGCGCGATCAGGTGGTGTGGATCGATGAAGCCGGCCAGATGGGGACGCGGCTGATGTCACGGGTCTTCCAGTTGGCCGAGACCCACGGGTTCCGGGTGATCCTCTCCGGGGACGCCCGTCAGCACGCCAGTGTGGAACGCGGCGATGCGCTGCGGATCCTGCAGACCCAGGCGGGCATCGTGCCGGCGGAGGTCAAGACCATCGTTCGCCAGAAGAATCAGTACAAGAAGGCAGTGGGTCTGATCGCCGCCGGCGAGGTGGAGCGCGGGTTCAAGACGCTTGATCAGATGCAGGCGATCCGGGAGATCCCGGACGCCGAGACGCGGTACGCACAGTTGGTGAGGGCGTACCTGGCCGCAAGAGATCAGGGACACTCAACGCTGGTGGTCTCCCCCACCAACCTGGAATCGGATCATGTGACCAAGTTGATTCGCGCAGCCCTGAAGGACCGCGGCAATCTGAAGGCCAGCGAAGCGCGAACCGTCCCTCGCCTGGCGAGTCTGAATCTGACCGAGGCCGAGCGTCAGGATGTGCACAGCTACGAGAAGGGCCTGATCCTCCACTTCCACACCAACGCCAAGGGGTTCCGGGCCGGGGACAAGGCGCTCGTATTGGGTCAGGCGGAGGATGGCCGCCTTCTTGTGCGCAACATCGATCGGGGCAGTGGCCGCACGCGGGCCATGAGCCTCGAGCCAGGAACCGTGAAGCGGTTCTCGGTGCACCGGGAGGTCGCGTGCGAACTCGCCCCCGGGGATCTGATCCGGATCACCAAGGGCGGGTCGGCAAGGCATGGGAAACACCGGCTCAATAACGGCATGACCTACCAGTTGGCCGGGTTCACCAAGGACGGCGATCTGGAACTCACCAACGGCTGGGTCATTGACCGGCGCTTCGGGCACATCAATCACGGCTACTGCAGCACCTCCTACAGCTCGCAGGGCCGGAGTGTGAAGACCGTCCTCATCGCCCAGAGCACGGCCTCAGAACCCGCCGCCTCGCTCCAGCAGTTCTATGTCTCCACCAGTCGCGGCGTTCAACAGGTCCAGGTCTTCACCGACGATAAAGAACGTCTGCTTGAGTCCATCAAGCGGATGGAAGAGCGGCTCTCGGCCACCGAGCTGATGGCCAAGGGCAAGCCGGTGACGACATCGAAGCAGATGATCGAGCGGGCCAAGAAGCAGCGTCATCAGGACGCCAAAGACCCGGGCCACATCTTCAAGACGCCGCCGCAACTCCTGGGCCGGGGCCGGGGCCGGGGACGCGGCCGCAATAAGGGACGAGGGATGAATGATGGACCCGCCTTCTGATCGTGATCGAGAGGTCCTGAAGAAGTACGCGGGACGGCGCCCGAAAGACGCCGGCTCGAATGGGGCGTCGGGGGAGCCGGGGGAGCCGGGGGGTCCGGGGGGTCCGGGGGAATCACCGTCAGCGGCGTCACCGCGCGAGGGGCCGTTCTCCGCCCGCAAGGCGCAACTGGGCGGGAAACAAAGCGAGATCATGCTCGATGTTCACGTCGAAGCCGGAACACGCTACGGCCTGCCCTACATCGCGCTCATCGCCCTTGAGTTCGATCCCAGCGAAGGCATCGTCCTGCACTTCTCCAGTCACCGCGTGCAGATCTTCGGACGCCGCCTTGATTCACTCTACAAGGCGCTCCTCCTCCATCAGGTCGCCTGGGTCCAGGTGGCCGACGGCGCGGGCACATCGATCACGCGTATCGATGTGGAAGAGAACATGTAGCCCGCCATGCCCATCCTGATGAACCGCTCCCGCCACTTCCCCACGGTCCAACTCGTGACGCCGAGCATCTCGGCCACAGCGATGTTGCTGTGGCCCTCTGCGCAACGGAGAACACCACCCGCGCAACTCGATGCGTTCCTCGTCCGTCAACGTCAGTGGCGACGGACAAGGACTACGAGTACGTCTATGACGCCTTCGGGCGGTTGCGCGAGATCCGCAAGACCAGCGACAGTTCGCTGGTGAGGGCGTCGAGCGACTCGGTGCGGCGAAGGTAGCGCGGCAGGAGCATCGATTCGAAATGCTCCCGCTCCTCGGCGGGCCTGCGGTCGTGGACGCCCGGCCGACGGACCGGCACGGGACCGACGCCCGACTGAATGGTCCGCTCGGGCTGCCGGCCGTTGCGGACGACGAGACGGTGACCTCGCTCGTCCCGGAGGTCGGATCGATCGGCGATCCAGGCGTCGACTTCAGCCTCGATGGCTTCGGTGAGCAAGCGACTGCTCCCTCCCGGAGGATCTCCGTCAGGACGTCGGACGGGGTGGTGGCTGGATGCGCGATGGAATCGGTGGTAGCGTGATACACGGTGGCGTTTCCCTCTGCTTGGTGGTACTTGCACAAGGTACGCCGCCTTCTTTTTGCGCGGGGCTCATCCACAAGATCTGGTCATACCCCCTGTCGAAGCTCGGACTGCTGCTGGTCGTCGGCCCATCGGCTCAACAATACAGACACTCGAAGCAAGTCGGCGACAGCCACTTCATAATCCTGAAGACGACCGGCGACGTCTTCGGCCGAAATGGCACTTGCCTGGACGGAGAGCGGCCGAAATCGCAAGCCAATCCACCACTATTGCACCTTGAAAACCAACGACTTGCAGCGCGGCCGAGTATTTGCACCATACGAGGTCCAGCACCGCCGGATCCAGATTGAGGTCCATTGCGCAAGGCCGCTGACAGCATGGAATCGCCTATCACCGAAGTACTTGCGCGGCGAGAATCAGTCGAGGGCGATTCGAGGCCTGCTTGAGCTTCGGCGGGACACAAGCGCAGAAGCTGCTCGCCGGACACGTGGATCAGGATCGGGACAAACACAGCCTCGGACTGCTCGCGGTCTTGATCCAAACTCGGAATCAAGCGATACTGCTGATCCTGCACTTGTGCATGCAGCACTGGGCTACCTCCGGCTCGCCCAGGGGCCGTCGTTAGTGCTGAGGTCCACACAACGACGAGTGGCCTCGGCGCAGCCGCGCTGAAGTCTCTTAGTAGCGATGGGGCTCTGCTATGCAACTAGGCTGGGGCTTTACGGCACTGATGCTCACCCTGCTTTGCCTTCCTTGCGCAGCATGGCTGCTGGGCGACATCGTGATTCAGAACAACCGCCCCGCAAAGCAACAATATCGTCGAGTCGCGATTCCGGTTGTTGGTGTGCATCTCTTGATTGCCGTCTCGACCTACCTGACGGCATGGGTCCTACCGCCAGTATCCGCTTTCGCCTGCCTGAGCGTGCTAGCCGCCGCTCCAATCTCCTTGGCGATATTGGGATTTGCCTTCTACATGCGAGACATGAAGGTGCCAGGGGTTTGCCGAGCGTGTGGGTATCCGTGCCGACCTGGGCAACGATGTCCAGAATGCGGTTCGTTTTGCTAGTGGTCTGAGTCAGAAGTTCGCAAGCAGAGTCGTTTGATGGAGTCGAGTCTCTCATCGGCGGTCTTGGTTTGTTCTCGTCGATGAACTGACGCACCGCGGCTTCGAGTTGTCTTGTCGAGCGGAAGCTGCCGCGGCGGAGACGGCGGCTGCTCAGCAGCGAATGATGTCCCGGACCTTGGGCACGAACTCCGCATCGCTGGACAGCTTGAACATCTCAAGGCGATGCGGCTGCAATCCGCACGCCCGCTAGATACGGCTCACGGTGCTCTCCCTCATCCGCGTCGCCTCAACCTCCCCACGGAGGTTCGTAACGCACCGCAACACGGTTGCGCCATGTGACGGAGTATTGACTCAGACCACTAGAAGGCTACTCTCGCCAGCCTTCCGTAGCACTGGCTAAATAGGCTGCTGACAACCTCCAATTCCATCATTACCACCCGGTCCGTTGCACGGAGCAGGAGAGATGCCCATCCGGGGACTACCGGGATATTCTCGATTAATCGGAGGCGAAGTGCGCAAGGGAGGAGGCGTGGCGGGCCGAGCAGGAGAACACTCCGGTGAGGAGGGACATGCGGCACAATATGCGGGTAATCCAAAGGCTCGGACCCCCACGTAAAAGCTAGTGGCCCACGCGAGGCATTCGACGAACGAGATCCAACCGATGTAACCCCCCTCGCGCCGGAATCCATCACAGATTCTCATCACGACGCAGCCATAAAGAAGCTCGTCACACAGTTTTTTTCCGCGACATTGACCATAACACTCGTCATGTGCCATGCAACATGACTGGACATTAATATAAAAAACTAGTATCGGCAGAGGGTGCCCCGGGATGCTAATTGGTAGATCTTCCGGTATCCACGGATCATTCCAACCACTGCCACACGCCAACCCCACCGGGTCAATTAGCACAAGGGGATTGGCGGCGCTGTACAACAAGAGCGAAGGCCCATCCACATACCCCAACGGATCCCTCTGCATCCACCGCCCGAGCACCGCATGATACGCGCGATGCCTGACGGAGCTGAGCACCGCGTTTGCCTGCTGCACATTGAACCCCGGATACGCCTTCCGATTCCCGCGATTCGAGAGCTCTCCGTACCCGGCGGTGGTCCCACTGGCGGTCAGCACGAGCCCCTTGTCGGTGGCGTCCACGTCTCCATCAAGATCCATGTCGCCGCGCAGATCGTACGCGGAGGCGTTGATCCACGTATCCATCTGCGTCTCATCGGTCCCATTCGTGCGACCGTCTGAATTCGTATCGCCTTCCGGCGATCCGAACGGATTGCCGTAGGGCTCGTAGCGGGCGCCTTCCTTCTGCTGCCGCCCATCGTTGATGAGCGCGACCACATCCCCGCGCCAGTTGTGGTTGTAGTAGATCCGGTTCTCGAGAACGCCGTCTGAGGCCGAGGCCCAGGCGGTGTTCACATCCTTGTCGCGGAAGATCACCGCATCCAGCATTGAACTGCCGCCAAAGCCGCTGGCGCCGGCGGCGTGATAGACGAACTGCTCCTTGGGATCGGTGTCATCGGCCCGGAAGGTCGCCACGTCCTGCCATCGGTCGGTGTAGACGTAGCGGAACCAGGGATCATCAGAGGTGCTCTCGACGGTCCCGTCGCCATCGACGTCGTAGTGTTCACCGATGCGGAAGCCGAGGCCGTTGTAGGTGTTCTCGGTGACCAGCGAGCTGTCGCTGGTCTTGCGGATCTCGCGCAACCGACCAAAGGCGTCGTAGACGTACGCGTAGTCCTTGTCATCGTCGGTCAGATTCCCGACGTTGTCATAGACCAGATCGTAGTCGTCGGTCCCGTCATCATCGATATCGCGGGCGAGCAACTCATTCACGACATTGTGCGTGCGATCATCATCCCGCTCGCCCGATGACGTGAACAGCCCATCGGCATCCACATCCAACTGCTCCACCGCCCAGTTGCCCACCTGATCCAGCGTCCACGTCTGCTGACGCGATTCGCTGGTGATCGAGGATCCGTTCCAGGTCCCGTACTGCGCATCCACCAGACGATCCAGATCGTCCATGGTGTATTCGATGTCAAAGCCGCTGTGGAAGGCGTCCTCGACGAGCGTGATGTTCGAGTTCCGGTCGTAGGTGATGTCAAAGTCCACGTAGTCGAACGCTGTCGTCGCATTCGAGGTCCAGTTGCTCCCCGTCACCCGATTGAAGCGGTCCAGGTCCTCGTAGTCGCCCGAGGTCCCGGAGAAGAGGTTCGCCTCCACATCGGGCTCTGGAAGCTCGGTCCCCACCACGTGCCCCACGCCGTTGTACCAGTACCGGGCCAGGGTGTTGACGCCCACCTTCACCTTGGTCACACGCCTCGCGTCTGCATCATGCAGCCCGTCGGTGCTCTCAGAGGTGTAGGTCAGCGTCGTCCCATCCGGCATCACCATGGTGCGCCGGTAGATGGTGTTCCGTCCGGAGATGGATTTCGCGTAGGTGTAGCTGATCTCGTAGTCATCCACCGAGCCCGAGGCGCCGACCGCCGAGTTGTGATCCTGCTCGAAGGTCGAGATCAGCCCCCAGTCCTCGTAGGTGAACTTCACCTCGTCAACGACGCTCCCCGAGCCCACGGTGGCGTGGTCGTACTGGGTCACCAGCTCGCGCCGGCCGAGATCGTCGTAGGTGGTCGAGATCCGCAGCACCGCATCATCGAAGGACTCCGGATCGCTCACCGTCTCGGCGTCGATGGTGGTGACGCGCCGATGCGTTTGACGACCGCTGTCGTCATAGTCGGTCTCGACGATGTTCCCAGATTGATCCTGCATCCAGACCTGCTGCGATTGAGCGTTGTAGGCATATGATACGACATCACTTGCGCCAGAAGAGTCCGGATAGGCGATTTCTCCCAAGAGATGCCCGGTCCCGATCTTGGAGTCCCCCGCTGAGGCCCCCTTGGTCGTCCCGTAGGTGTATTCGGTCACCTGGTCATCGGCATCCTCGATGTCGTCCCCGTCCAGATCCACCCACATCTTGGTCTGCAGACCATCGGTGTACTCGTAGCGGGTGTAGACATCATCATCTCCGGTGGCCGATGAAGGCGTCCCATTGACGTAATTCTGGATGGTCGCGATCCGCCGCCCGGCGTCGTCATAGAGCGTGCGCGATTCCAGATCCTTGGGATCGGTCACCGACAGCTGCGTGCCATCGTCGTTGTAGGCGAACTCGCTCAAGAGCGCGGTGTCCGAGCGCGTCGGCACCGCCAGACCGTCGCGATCGAAGGTGGCCGCACCGTAGGTGCCGTAGTTCACCGAGTCGGTGATCCGGTCCAGATCGTCGAACCACATCGCCGTGATCTGGATTCGGCCCTCGATGTTGGCGGCCGTGTACATCAGATCATCGCCATCGGCGTTGGTGTCCAACGCGCCGGTGGTCTCGCCGGAATCGTAATCGTCATGAAAGCGGGAGATCGAGGCCCGCATCACCACATTGTCGCTGTCGGTTGACTCATATGTCGTTTGCGACTCGAGCAACACGATGTCGCCAGTGACGTCATCGGCATCGGAATACCCCGTATCGTTGTCGCTGGCCAGCGTGAACTGATGCGTGGCCCGGCCCAGCCGGTCATAAATCGTCTTGGTGAGCTGCTCCCCGTCCACCTTGATCACGCGGCCCACGGGGTCGTACCAGGTATCAGCGGCAAGACTGTCATCATCAGAGCCGTCAGACTGATCGATCTTGTGCCGCTGCGTGCGGTACACACGCCCCCGCTCGTCGTAGTAGGTCTTCGACAAGGCCATCCGGTTGGTGGTCTCAGCCGCGGCCGTATCGGTGCCCACCACGATCGAGGCGGTAGACGAGAACTGCCCCACTGCTGTCGCGCGGCCCAGGTTGTCGTAGTCGGTGAGCGTATGCGGCGCGGTCGGACTCGTGACCAGAAGGACGCGGCCACGCACATCATGCTCGAAGCTCGTCTCGCGCTTATCCGTCGCCCCGTCCTCCACGAACGCCGTGCGCTTGGTCACATGGCTGTTCCCGCCATCGGCGCCGCTGTCGTATTCGGTCTCGGCGACCTTCACCATATCCGCAGTACCCGCAGAGTCCCCCTCCTCATACCCGTTGTCGTTGGTCCCGATCCACTGGGTCACCGCCCGGCCCAATGCATCGAAGTGCGTCCGCGAGATCGTCCCATGCGGCGCCTCCGATCGAATCCGCCGCCCCCGATCGTCGTAGGCGATAAACGAGGCGTCGTAATTGGTTCCGTCCGTCCCCGCGCCGGAACCGGGGATGTCGAAGTACGACCGCGTCTCTTCAACGCGCCCGCCCGCCTCATCAAAGATACTGGTCGCGTAGCGCGCGACCGTACCCACGCCCACCGCCAGGAGCGGATCGGTATCCGCCTCATCAATGAACGCCGTCAGCGCCGAGGTGCTGGTGCCCCCGGCCAACTCGATCGTCAGCTGCGCTTCTGCGCCGCCGGCGTGGTTCGCCACCGAGGCTGAGACTGGACCGTGCAATGTGCTTGTCCCCGAGACGTACTTCGGGAACCGCAACGTCACCAGCCGTTCATCAGCGAGTTTCGAGAAGTAGGTCTTGGTCACCCGATCATTCGGCAACGTCGTCTCGTCCAGCCGTCCCTGATCGTCGTAGGTCATCGACGTGACCCGATGCACACCGTCGCCCGTCTCAGTGATGCCGAAGTCCGTGTTCGGATCATCGCCACTGGCGAACGCGGAACCATGATTCGTTTTCGCATCCTGGATCCGGGTGGTCACCAGCCCCTCTTCGATCTTGGTGTAGGTGAACACCCCATCCTCAGCTTCCATGAACGCCGTCGTTCCATCCGGGCGCAGGTAGACCGCCATCGAATCCGACGCGTTCGAGCCGTTCTTGGCCGTCGTCACCGCCGGATGCGTGGTCGTCCGCTTCTTCACCGCCAGATAGAGCAGATCCGAGGCGGTCGCGCTGTGGTACGTGTAGCTGTAAGACGTCAACAGCGACCCCGTCGTTCCAGATGTGATCTCGTCCTGGTAGATCCGCCGACTCGCGATCAAGGGCCGGGTCACCTCCGCATCGCCCACCGTGTGGCTTCGGGTCGTCAGCGCGATCGTCTGGTCCAGGTACTTGCTGCCGCTCGTCCCCTCCTGGTGTTTCACATGCTCGAGAAGCCCAGCGGTATCGCCAGAGCTTTGATACTCGAAGACCGTCACCAGCCCCGCCGAGGTCGAGGTCGTAAAGCTCGCGCTGCTGTGCGTGTAGCCCGTCACATTGGCCGGCGAGTGACTCTCGGTCACCAAGCCGTCCGAATTCCGCACCACGTAGGTTGCCCAGGTGTCTGGCGCGGGAGAAGTGTCATCTGGATCCCCGTCCGTCATCACCCGCGCAAGCGGCTGACCCGTCTCATCGAAGTACTGGGTCACATACGTCGAGAGCGAGCCCTCGGAAGCCTTGTAGGTGACATCCGGGAGCTTCACGATCGTCCGCGTCTCCCAGGCGGTGTCGTAGCCGCTGGTATCCGAGAAGCTGCCGTTGGTCTCGTACTCAAAGACATGCTCGCCCGCCCCGGACCCGCCAGAGCACCCGCACGCGCCGTTGAACCACGCACTCACGATCCGACGGCTCGTGTCGTACTCAAAGAACGCCGACGCGTACGGCTTCAAGTCATTCTCTGAGGCCGTGATCGGCGTCGCCACGTTCTGGTCGTAGTTCCGGAAGCCCTCCGGCCCATAGACGTATTCAAGTTGATGGTGGTAGCCCGGGTTGGTGGTCGCGTGATACGTCCCCTCGTAGTAGCGGTAGTACGTGTTCCGCTCCACCGAGACCCCCGAGTCCGTCAGCGGCATGGTGACCGTGACGAGTTCGAGATCGTTGTCTTCGCCGTAGGTGTCCGCGTTCACGTAGTACGCATAGTCCACCTTCCCCACTTCCACCCAGCCGCTGTCATTGACCTCCGCCTTCACCTGGGTGAGCATCCCGCTCGTGTAGGTGTAAGTGAACCGCCGGCCCGCGCTGTCGTAGGCCTCGGTGATCGCGCCCGTCGTCGTATTGAACCCATTGGTGATGGCCGTCGCAGCCACCGTCTCGTGGCCCACGTAGGCGGCATCCCCATCGGCGTTCACGATTTTCCAGATCGAGCCTTCGACGTCATCGTCCGTATCCGCATCCCCATGCCAGAAGAAGACCATCTGCATGCCGGTCTGGGTGGTGTAGGTCGCCAGGTCCGGCGCGCTCGCATTCGTCTCAATCAGAATCACCCCGGCCGCGCCATTGACCGCCTGGAACGTGTCCGTGCTGTCGCCCACTCCGGCGTCATCGCCGCGGCGGAACTCGATGAACCGGTCCGCGCCGTAGATCAGATAGATCCGGTCATCTGCATCCGTCGCATCGTCATAGAAGACCAGCTCCGGCTGCGAGCTCTGGAACCAGTTCATTCCCTGATAGCCGCTGCTGGCTCGATAGGAGCCGCCTGAAGTCTGCTGCCGCGCGTTGTAGCTCCTGCCAATCACCCACGGCACCGTGGCCGGGAAGCGCAGATCCACCTCGCTGATCTGGACCGCCCCGGTCGCCAAACGCACGCCAGCAAGCGTCGATTGTCCCGCCCACACCCGGTTGGATGGAGAGGCGCTCATCGAGACCGCACCCCCCAGAATCGCCGACCCCTCAATCGCCACCCCGCGTTGTTCAAGGAGCGGACGGATGTCCTGGACGTTGCTCGCCGTACTGGGCAAGTAACTCTCCAGCGTATCCGAGTCGATCTCCAGGATCGGATCTGCTTGCACCGATGTGATCGCCAAGACGAACAATACGAGCGCAGCAACAGCAATCTGAGGGAATGAACGCAACATGGGCAAAGCCTCCTGTTTGAGAAGCATCCACCACAGTGCCGCGCATTCTCACCCTGTCCAGTATTTAACAAATTTGCTAAATACCGCGCCGGGCAGCGTTGGCGGGAGCGTCAACGCAGGTCATCGCCGCTCACGCCTGCGCCACGTTGGTCCATAGCAAATTTGTTAAATACTGGACGCACCCCGAATCATGTGTCCTATTGGTCTGCGCATTCGATCAACTCTTCGCATTCAACCCAAGAAGGCGGACCCGATCGGATCAAGTCAGCCCAAGGAGGTTCACTCATATGCAGGCTCTTCTCTCACGTTCACGTGTCATATTGATCCCGGTCCTATTGATCGGCATTGTTATCTTCTTCTTCTGGTCGCGTTCGCTGCAGATCGCGCACGCTCGCACGTATCCCGATCCAGAGCTTCTCGATGTGGAAGTCGCTTTCCATCGCGTTCACTTCGGCCCCGATGCGCTGGCTGCTGCTGGTGTCACCGGCGGACAAGTGGCGGGCATGGCCAGTGATGTCACCACCCAGATGATCGACAACCCCGGCGATCTCGATGGCGCCCAGGCCGCCTTCGTCGCCGCCAGGATCGATGTCGATGAACTCGAGCGGAAGATCCGCGCCGGACTCGCCTCCCCGGCCGAGATCGCCTCGCTGCCAGCCAAACAAGCAACACTCACATCGGCGATCGCTTCTCTTGATGCAGAACTCGATGAAGTCGCAGATGCCGCGGCCGCTGATCTGGGCACAACAGTCCAGGACGCGCTCTCAACCATCCGCGCCAACGCCGAGCACTGGGATCTCCCTGTGGAATATCTGGTCGTCAATCGCACGGAGGCCCAGTGGGTCCAGTTGCGCGACGCCCTCGCCCACGAGCGTATCACCACTCGCCTTGGCGAAGCCCAGGACGCGGCCACCATGGCGTTCCTCGCCACCGTCCGGGCGGATCCGGCTGTCGTTCTCGCCACGCTGAATCTCGATACCAACGGTGCGGCCGTTGAGTCAGCCTGGGCCTCTGCTTTCTCAGAGCCCTGATGCCCCGCCACTCACTCCGACCAGCTCAATCTTGGAGTCGTTCGCGACACCATCCCGTCTTCGCAAGGAGCATATGTATGTATCGTCCTATCAGTGTCACCCTCGCCGTATCGCTCACGTCCATCGGACTTGCCGATGTCGAGAACGGAGGATTTGAAGAATCCCAGTCTCCCGTTAACTGCATCAATAGTGAAGCCGTCGCCTGGCGCGGCTGCCCAGTCCCCTGCACCCCCACGGCGAACAGCCTCAGGATCAGCACCGACGCCAACTGTGACGACTTTGCGCTGATGACCTCTTCAGACGATACCGTGATTCGCCTTCGCCAAAGCGACTTCTGCATCGACGACACAGGAGAGGACTGGGTCACGCTCCAGTTTGACGCATGGCTCACCGGGTCGTCCGGGGACGCTGAGGTACGCTTCGATCCGGGCAACGGACAGGTGACCAGGTGCATTCCCACCAACAGTGGATGGACGACCTACAAGCTCTCGGTAGAAGTGACGGGCACGCTTGGCAGTACGAACCACGTCGAGTTCCGACTCGCCGGCGATGAATCGACCCTCCGCATCGACAACGTATCTGTGTGCTTCACAGAAGAAGACGAGACGACGCTCACCACAACGTGCACGGTGGGGTTGATCGCCTGTTCAACACTCGATCTGCCGCCTTACTTCGGATGCGGCACAGCCGCATACACGTCTCCCTGTGAGTGCGAGGAAGAGCTTGCCCAAGCCCACTCCGAACACCACCAGATCAAGGGCTCCTGGCTGCCTGGCAGATACACGCGAAGTAGGTGGGCCGATCGGCCAGGCATGACTGAAGCTGGATGACTGGCCAGTGATTCTGGCATCAGCTGCCGCAAGAGCCGCCTGTTGACGCAGGCAGCCCTGCTTCTCCCCTTGAGCACGGATCACATCTCGGCCGAGGTCCCTTGGGCAAGACCAAGACGGCAAGAACACCTCGAAGAACTGACCATCCGGAACGTCCACAAGATCACGATGGCCGGTCCCCACCCATCGACTTCTGTGATATGGTGCGCGCCGGCCACGAGCGCAGGAGCAGGTCATGATCGCCTCTCGGCACTTCCTCGGGCCGCTTGCGGCGATGACCACCACCCTCACCGATCTCTGCGAAGCCGCTCAGACGGCGCTGCGACGCCGGGTGTTGTGTGAACTGGCTGCGGCGCCAACGACGTTTGCCGCACTGGCGGCTGCGCTTCACGTCACCCCGCTCATCCTCGAAGATCACCTGCGCCGACTCATTGAGGTCGGCCTTGTCAGATCGGTGAATGGAGACGGCGTCCAACTGACCGATCGCGTCCAGGTCTCCTCTGATGCTGCTGAATACGAGATCACATTGACCGCCGATGATCGCAGCACCATTACGCTGACTATCCCAATCGATTGACACCCGACGATCTCTTTCGAAGATTGTGTTTTCTGCTCGCGGTCGGATCGGACCCGAGTAGTCTTTCTTACATGACGGCGAGGGTGGCAGTTCGCCGGTCGCCAGCCATTATTCCGGCGGTTCGGCGAACTTGGTTTATGCATGACGGTCGACGCCCTTTGGGAATGGGGGTCCGTAGTGCCAATCAAGCGATCAACGGATCTGTCTCTTGCGCTCAGCCTGGATGATCTCCTTGAACTGCTCGGCAAGAGATACGTCGCGGCCATCGTCCGTGAGCTGGCGGTCCGGCCCTGCGATGTGCATGACCTGGCCAAAGCGCTGGGGATCCACGATTCGACCGTGAGCCGCCACCTCAAAGATCTGCGCCACGTCGGACTTGTGGCGTACCGGCGCGACAAGAACCACCACGTCTACGCCCTGTCTATCCGCTGCCGCCGACATGAAGAGGGCCGTCGAATCACGCTGAGCATCAACACCACGGACAAGTGCTCCGTCCGACTGTCCATTGCGGGGCGGGCGCAATGACACGCAACACGCCCCTCACCAAAGCGGCCCAGCCCCCAGGAGTAGCCTCATGCGGACTCGATACTTGACCATCATTGTCAGCAGCCTCGCCCTGAGCCCAGTCGCCGACGCGATCGCAGGAAGCGGCTCCGTGAGCCGCCGGGTCACCGGCAAGGCAGAGTGGTATCTGCGAACGCCCACGGGCGGCATTCCCGCCGCCGGCGACACCGACGATCTCGCCGCCACCGGACGGATCTGGGCCAAGTCTGTGGTCGACGACTCCAATGGCCTCTGCATCTGCTGCGATACGGTGACGCAGCAGGATGACACCAGCCCCATCAGCTTTGGCCTCGGGGAGATGCCGCCGCTCGACACCTTCACCGCGGGATCAGATCCACAGGCACACGTCTCCGGCACCCCCGATTCCGTCTCCCGCAATCGTGCGATCGCCGACCAGTTCTCCCTCGATTGCGCCGGCGTCTATACGCTTGTCTCGGTAAGCGGCGCCGGCTTCTCCAGCCAGTACCTGGCCAATACGGCTCTCTCCGCCATCAGCCAGGTCACGATCGAGGTCATCGAGACCGAGTGCAAAGACTGCCTCCTCGCTCCCATCTGCGACGAGACCGCCTGCGACACGGGCCTGGAGGAAACGGGCTGCACGTGCGACTTCTCCTATGACACGGCCGTCGTGATCAAACAAGATGGAACGGCCGCTGCCTACGGCTACGTCGGGGGGACGTTCCTTGGGTTTACCCCGGCTGAGATCACGCCCTTTGCGCCAGTCGGCGCCTGTAACCAGACGGGCCTTCGCGCGAGCACGCGCGTCTTGACCGCTGTCGCCTCGGGGGCGGGCATCCAAGCCGAGGGATACGTTGTCCCCGTGCTTGACTGCGTCTTCGATCTCAATCTGGACGGAGACATCGACTGCGACGATGTCGATGTCCTCGTCACCGCCATCGCGGGAGATCCCTCAATGATCTTCGCCCCGGACCTGCTTGATCGCCTTGACTTCAACGGCGATCTGGTCGTGGACGCTGACGACCTGTGCGTGTTTCAGGCCGTGGTTGAGATGCTCCTGGGCAGCGCGTGTCCGTGAGCGCGTCAACTCAAGTTGACCCGAGCGTGCTCTTGCCCCGCCGTCAATCTGATGCACACTCCTGATATCTCTCGACCCCCCGGAAGGGCCGGCTCCGCACCTCGTTGGCGTGAGTCGGCTCCTTTTCACTGACGCCCGTTCAGGTGATACACCGACGCGCACAGCGTGCACTCGAACCACTGCCTGAACTCCCGAAGGGTGCGCCGTTTCGGCCAACAGTCGGTATCGCGATCCCAGCTGGCAAGTTGGTGCTCAAAGATCTGACGCGCATACCGGCCAAGGACGCGTTCCAGGTCGTCTTTCCCGTCCCCATCGTCAACGACATACGCCACGGTCTCGATCGAATCGCTCGAGATCTTCGGACCGCCGTCCTCCAGACCGTTCGCCCAGGCCACATACGGCGTCCTGGGCCGGAGAAGAAGCACGGCGCGATTCCCGAGTTCTGCGTAGTCCCACTCGCTCACGAGCATCCCTGAGTCCCCTCCCTCCGCCAAGCCTCCGGGGCGGAGCCCCATGATGGGGAACATCGTGGCGCGCTGCAACTGCGCCACACTCAGCAGGTTTGTGCTCCCAGAGTTGCACAGCGTGGGTTGCGCGCAAGCCCGGGTTGTGCTACCCGTGAAACATGACCAGAAGCCACGATCAACAGACCAGCCACCACGCCCTTCGCCTCGATCAACGCGTCGGACGGCGACTACGCCTCTACCGCCGGATGCGAAAGATCAGCCGGGCCGACCTCGCCGCCGCCATCGGTATCCGCCATCAACAACTCGGCAAGTATGAACGCGGACAAGACCGGCTCTCCTGCGGACGCCTCATCCTCGCCGCCGCCTATCTGGACGTCGCCCCCACCGCTCTCCTTGAAGAGATTCCCCGCGGCCTCCGGGAGGCGAACACACACGCTTCCCCGGCACGCATTGCTGAGGCCCTCAAAGCCATGCCACCTGAGTGGCAAGAGCTGATACTCGATCTCGTTGACCTTCTCTACCGCTCATCGCCGACGCCTCACCGATGAGGCGGGCATCCGGGTCGCTACGGGCAGTCGTCCGAGTCTGCGAGCAGAATCGCGGTGCGGTCGACGCCCGTGATCTAGCGGCGCGGCGGGCACATGCCGCCAGCTCTCAGGCGACCAGTCAGAATCGAACTGTGATGCCGGTGAAGATACCTAGGTCACCTGCGTCGCCAGTCAGCCCGATGGTCATGCCGGCGTCGAGCACCACGTCGTCGTTCAGACCGTATGTGGCGCCTACGCCGAGGATGCTGCGGAAGTCGATGTCGGAATCTGAACTCGCGATGCCGACACCCTCGACGTAGAAGCCGAGTTCGTCAGTGACGTCGAAGCCCACGACGCCCGTTGCCATGAACTCGGTGTCATAGTTGTCGTCCACATCGTCGTACACGAAGTCGATCTCCAGCATCAGTCCCAATCCAACGTGCTCAGCCAGGTCCGTCGCAAAGGGGAAGATGAGCCCGCCCTCAAGGTGGTCCTGCCCGAGGCCGTCCGATGCAGTGGGGATCTGAATGAAGGGCATGAATGCGAACGCCGTGTCGCCGCCATCGTTGCCCCAGAGGTTCATTTTGAGGCGGAGTTGTGTGTCACCGAAGCCTTCTCGCGTCTGCATCGCGTCGTCAGAGATGATGTATGGATCAAGGACGAACTGGAGATCAACGTCGTTCAGCAGGCCGATCTTGAGGGTGGCTGGCGCGATCGTCCAAGTGTCTTCCGCACCGTCCTTCGCATAGTCAATGAAGCTCAGCTCAAGCTGAATGGCACCGGCGTCGATCGTGTATGGACTCTCGGTGATGTCCGGCCGATCCGCGCTCATTGGCCGCCAGAGTTCTCGTGGCGTCGGATTGAAGAGCGTGTACTGGCTTTTGTCGGCTGTCGAAGCGGCGTCTTGGGCATGGACTGCAGTCGAGATCACAGTGGCGGTCACGAGAATGACGGCGTGTTGCATAGGGAAGCTCCCGCTGATGGAAATGTAGCACGCGCTACAATTCAGGTTGTAGCCACAGCTACGGCTTTCGTCAACCGGTCGCGATCGATTTCGACAGTCGAGGTGCCCCAGGCATGCCGCCACCGCGGGCGCCCTGATCGCTTCCGTGAAGCGGGGCGAACCCAACGTTTGCCAGCACATCCTGCCTCACTCGGGCCCGTCCCCGTCACCGCGTTTCGCTGAGCGCGATCTCAGCCGCTGATGGCCGACCAGATCAAAACCACCAGGATCACGATGGCGATGAGCACCAACACGCCGCCGCAGCCCATCATCTTGATGCCCGAGTCGGCTTCTCGATCCTCGAACTTCATTCCGAGCCAGGCGAGCCACACTCCAACCAAGCCAATGACGACCGTAGTGACGATTCCTTGCAGCATGCGTCCACTCCCTGTCCTGATTATGCCTCGGATCGTCTGTCGGTCTTCATGCATCCTACTGCCCAAGCCGGATCGGGCGGGCCGATACTGGTCAATTCCAACTGTAGCCTTGAACGCACGGGAGGTCGGGGTACGGTGTCGCCTCAGACTCCGACACTCGGGCAGGGAAAAGGGGCCCGCAGTGTGGTTTGATCCGCCCCCATGACGGGGTGGGCCCATGTCCTACTGCGGCCATGGGACAGTCCCTCACGCGCCGCCTGTCACGACAGCGGGCGGCGCTTTATCCCGCGGTTTACCCGACCCTCAAGAGGCGGACAATATCGGCCGATGAGCACAGAGATCTCCGTGTCCAACGGCGCCCGCCTTGCATCGTGCAGGGCGGGTTCTGTTTTTCTTTCTGCTTTCCGCCTGAGATCGTTGTAAGAGCAACGTATGTAGGGGGGTGGAAGCCCTCCCTCGCCGGAAAGTCTCGGGGACTGAACTGTTCAAACTCATCGCCGATTTGCGCGAAGCAGACTTTGTGGTTGACGAGATGTCTCACGCCGTCCATCCGTGGTCCGCTGAACTGTGTGTGGAGTTCGGATCCACGTCAATGGCAGCAAGAGCGATGAACATCGCTGAGAACGGATGCTCGGTACTGATCCGTCGCCGGCTCAAACAAGGAGCGGAGGTCTCCGTCCTTTGGCAGTACCTTGAGCATCGCTACCAGGTCGAGTGTATCGTCAGGGCTTGCCTGCCTTGGGGCGGACCCGTCCACCGAGCCTCGCTGGCGTTTGCCGCGCCGGGGCGCGAGTCGCCCGATATCGCCTGATCTCGTGTTGGCTTTGGCCGTGTCAGGCGCCTATACCTTGGGGCGATGATCCATGACCTCAATCCCGATTTCAGTCAATCACTCAAGTACTTCGAGAGCAGGCGGCGTCGCTGGTTGGCCGAGGGGCTTGACGGAAAGTGGGCGGTCATCCACGGCGCCACACTGATCGCCATGACTGAATCGATGGCAGACGCTCACGCGTTCGCGACCGGAATGTACGGGCCATCAAAGTGCCTCGTGAAGCAAGTCGAGCGTACGCCGCCGATGCCTGGGCCGATTCCCTAAGTCGGCCGTGGATCGCGCGGGCGGAGCGCACGATCGTGCGGCGGTTCTCGTCATAAGCGGCGTGCAAGGACTCGGCGGTGACGCAATACAGAATCTTGCATGCCCGCCATCTGCAGCCTGGATCAAGCGCGGGTCCGCGGCCCGCCACGGGTCACATCCGCCGTTTCCCATCGCCCAGCTCGTGGCCAGTCGGACTTCCACCGGCATCACTCCGATCGACCCTCGCACGATGGTCCATGACGTCTCGCTGAAGATCGCGCCAAGCGAATACGAGGATCACCACGCATCCTGCTGCGATCAGCATCGCAAGCAATGCCCATAGTCCTGCCATAATACTAGGGTGGCAGGCCAACAGGCCCCCGGAGTGAAATGACAATGAAAACCGCTTCATCTCCCCGGTTGCCGCGGAGACTGGGAGCGTCTCTCGACCCATCGATCGGCAACTGGAGCTCCCCGTGGGGCTCGCACTACTGGATCAAACGAAACACAGTCCGATGGGCTGGCAGCTTGACAGAAGAACAGGTGCAAGCCGGCCGGGCTCGCGAGACCCGGACAAGCAGTGGCAGCTCGCGCCAGCCGAACCGACTCGCCCCCCCCAGTAGCCTCGCAGCCCCCGGCGCCAGCTAGGGCCGAGAGATCGACGCTGGTTCAGCGCCCGACAACCTGGCTGGGCCTCGAAGTGGTCTGAGTCGGAAGTTTGCGGGCACGGTGTTCCGACGTTCGCGGCCAATGCTGGACCGGAGCGGAGGCCTGTTCTCATGACTCAGATCCATCTTTGCAGCGAGACCGTATGTTGGGTGACCACATCACCCGTGTGCTTTGTGCTCTGCGGTTCAAACAGAAGGACCGACGCCCCATGAGGCGCGACGGGATTATGTTCAACACCACGCGGCACGACGAAGATCTCCCCCTTCTCAAGACAGACATCGCGATCTCGCAATTGGATCGTGAGAGAGCCATCAAGCACGAAAAAGAGTTCGTCTTCATTGGTATGGCTGTGCCAAGTGAGCTCGCCTGTCAGTTTTGCAAGCTTGACGTACTGGCCGTTCAGGGCGGCAATGATGTGTGGGGCCCATTCGTCCTGAAAACGCCCCAGCTTGTCCGCGATATTGATCTTGCTGCTCTCCACTATTCGCTCCCGATTCTCGCCAGGACCCACTCACTCAGCATACGCATCGCTGCTGGTGACATCGTTTCCGTAAGGTGCCCAAATTCCGCAGGGGAGCCGGTCTCGGCGTTCTGCAGAAGGTGGTTCAGACCGGGAAGTACTGCAACGGTCTCGTCATTGCCGGGCGAGTCCGCGAAGGCCGCGATGAACGAGGGCGCGTGCTGCTCCGCCGGCATAACGGGGTCACGGCCACCGAGTACTGCCAGCGTCGGCGTCTCCGATCGCCGGAGCGCGGGGCGAGGGTCGTAACGGATCACGAAGCGGGAGTTGGGCAGATCGAACTGCTGGATCATCTGGTTGATGACTGGCTTGCTCATGCCGGCGGAGGCAAGGGCGTCCGTTCCAATCGTTTCAATTAGGTCCAGGGCGTACTCTCGCATCTTCG
The DNA here is from genome assembly GCA_965227335.1 of Phycisphaerales bacterium. Taxonomy (GTDB): domain Bacteria; phylum Planctomycetota; class Phycisphaerae; order Phycisphaerales; family SM1A02; genus CBDDFV01. Next base: position 1,464,528 of record CBDDFV010000001.1, on the reverse strand, counting down.
GGACAGCGGATTCCTCCGCCCTGGTCTCCCCCAACGCCTTTGTGAGGGCGGCGAGGATTTTGATATTCACCTCGACAGCCTCATCCGGGACACCGTTCACATGGCCCATCGCGGCGGCGGACACTTGGAGTGCCTCAGATCCAGGCAGCGACGATCCCGCCAACAAGATCAGAAATGCGACCTCATCGGAACGATCTGCCGCGATGATCGCCGCGAGAGCACCCTCTGAGTGACCGAGTAGACCTACGCGATCGGAATCGACGCAAGCGCGATGTGACAGGAACGCCATGGCCGCGAGCGCATCACCTGCGAAATCCACCGGCGATGCTGCAGCGTGGTCACCGCCCGATTCGCCTGTGCCACGGTCGTCGAAGCGAAGTACTGCGATTCCCTGCCGAGTGAGAAAATCGGCGAGCACGAGAAACGGCTTGTGCCCCATCATCGATGAGTTTCTATCGTGCGGCCCTGAACCGCTGATGAGTACGACACCTGCGAACGGGCCTGGCCCTTCGGGCGTAGTGATAGTCCCTGCGAGCGTGATCCCGGTGTCGTGATGTTCGAATGTGACATCTTCAACGACGTACGGGTAAGGCCACACAGGTTCTTGGGGGCGGCGGGGGGCTACTGCAGTTGCATTTCGAACAAGATCAAGAGGGAATGACATACCCCCCTGCGAGAATGTCCCGCTTATCATATCCCTCGGCTCAGTCAGTATCCCGGTATACGAGGGGCCGCCGGGCAAGGGTATATTAAACGTGATGGAAGTGCCATCAGTTTCGATATCCTCGATCTGAATGCCGAACCCGCCCTGCGCAGGCACATCCATCAAAGCCAGGAGGCTACCGTCCTCTTCGGAGGTGATGCGGAATACGAAGCGAACATCCTGCTCCCCCGCATGAAATGCGCCTGACCAGTTACCAATAAACGCCTCTGTATCCTGGACGAGGCTCCCATGAGCGACGGAACATAGCAGAGCCATCGTGATCGCGGCCTGACTGGTTGCGTAACGTTTCACTGAGCTATTTCCTTCTTTCGTGGGCGATGCCGTTGAGCAGGTGCTGCATGTTGGTGGTGTATTCGTCGATCGCCTTCCGCCCTGCCAGGGTGAGGCTGAGCACAGTTCGCGGTCGCTTTCCGACAAAGTCCTTACTCACATCTATATATCCGGCTGACTCGAGCTTGGTCAGATGAGACGAGAGGTTCCCTTGGGTCAGCCCGGTCTGTTGCATGAGAAAAAGGAAGTCGGCCCGGCTCACGACGTAGAGTTGACTCAGGATCACTAGCCGCGCTGGCTCATGCACGAGCTTGTTGATATCGTTCGTCTGTACATGATGTTCAGCCGGATCAGTCGTCATACGTGCTGATCTCCATAGCACCGATGGGATGCCGCCGGATCAACTGGATAAGTCTGATTCCGCCCCAAGCTCCAATCAGAACGCCTGAGATCATGAGAGCCACACCGAGCGAGAACACGCCGGCCACCGATAAGGCAGAGGCAGCAAGGAGACCGCCTGCGTGTAGAAAGAACCGCGGTGATCGGAATGCCAAACCAGCGGCAATCATCGGGATCGAGAAGAATACTGCGAGCAGCATCGCTTTCTGGTTGTGCAGGAAGTCTCGCCAGGGAGCATCGAATACGACCGTGCCGAGAATGGTCAACAGCAACGAGCAGGCCCCGATGGCGGCAACACGTTTGGTGAACCTGATACGAGCGATCCGAGTATCGCTCAGGCGGATTGCACCGATTCGGGGCGCAATGTAGTCCCTTCGTAGCTTTCTCCAGACCGGGACAGCCAGTACAAACACCACAATGTGCAGATAGCTGTCACTCATGGTGTGAATCGCGAACGCGATGAGAAAAGCGCCAAGAAGCAGTTCAACTGCTCCGTCCGCCACAGTGGAACGCAGGGCCCGATGCTCCAAATCGACGAGCGCTGGGCGAGGAGGCACGGAGTACATCGCTGTGTCATCCATGTTCACATGGTACCCCCGTGTGGTTTGCAATGCAAACTACATTCTCCGCAATAGCCCCTCTTTCGCAAAATGCCAGTACACCCACACGCGTTTAGCAGATCGTCGCAGAATCCGCCCTGTGGCGGGATCACGGAGAGTCGGGAGTGACGGGGTCTGGATTCTCGGGGGGGCTGATGGCGGGCGGTTTACGACGCCAAGAGCCCTCCATCCGGATGAGCTGTAGGCGGCGGCCGCGAGGTCCACCTGCCGCCTGATCTTCCAACCCTCGCCAACCATGCCGTCGCACGCGGCCAGCATTCGATCCCAGAAGTCAATCGCAGACGACTCGAGCCCGCGGCCACGCGCGTCCTCGCGAATCGCAGTCTGCCACGGGGCCCAGTTGCAATGGCGCATCCACTCGCAACAGAGTCTTAGAGGGAGCCGAGCTGGCCAGCCCGCTCGAAGTAGCGTGCTGGTGTTGTGCCAAAGGCCCGACGAAATGCAGCGACGAATGCACTCGTGCTGTGGTATCCGATCTTGGTTGCGACTGACGACACAGGTGTCCCAAGTCCAAGCAATCGCAACGCTTCCAGAAAACGTGCTTGCTGCCGCCATCTCCCGAATGTCAGGCCAGTCTGATCCAAAAACAACCGCTCGATTGTTCGCGTGCTCGCCCCGCTTCCGCGAGCAAGTTCTTGGAGCGTGCCGGCCGCGCCGACATCAGAGATGATTCTCTTTGCAACCGACCTCGCGCGGCAATCGAGTGGCATTGGCAACTCAAGCGGACGCTCCGGGAGAACAGTCAGCAGGTGGAGCAACAGCTTGAGTCGTGCCTCATCTGACTCACCCTGATTCAACCCGCCGGAACCGACAATGGAGAGAATCAGTTCCCGGAGCAACGGCGAGACAGCGATGACTGCGCACGATGTGTCGATGCTGGGCGAAACATCGGGGCGGAAATAGAGGGTCCGCATCATCACAGCCCCCGATGTGTGGATCGAGTGCCACACCCCCGCACCGACCAGCAGTGCACGCATTGGTGGGATCACCCAGGCAGCTGAATCGCTCGCTGCGGTGATCACACCCCGGATCGTATAGATAAGCTGCGCCCAGCCATGCTTGTGCGACTTCACCGTGAACCCGGACGGGAGAGTCAGTCCAAGGCCGCGGATACATAGCTCTTGTCGTAAATGCGACATACACTGTCAGTGTAGCGACTTTACGACACGCCAGGCTGGGTGTAGTCTCCACTGTCGACTTGGGCCCTGAAGGAGCAATCGATGCCAAATCCAGTGTGTCACTTCGCGATCCACGCAGAGGACTGCCAGCGGGCAATGTCCTTCTATCAGACCATCTTCGGGTGGCAGTTCGAGCCGTGGGGCCCGCCGGATTTCTGGCGAATACAGACGGGCCAGCCCGGGGTCGAAGGCGCTCTCCACCAACGACTGGAACCCCTCTCAGGAACTGGCATCCGCGGGTTCGAGTGTTCGATCTCGGTAAATGACATTGCGTCGATATCCGCGATGATCACTGAACACGGCGGCCAGATCACCATGCCATCGTTCTTGATTGAAGGCGTGGGCACGGTTGCGAAGTTCACAGACACGGAGGGCAATGCCGTGAGCGTGATGCAGTACTTGCCGGGTGTCTTCGAGTCTATGGGAGGTTCAAGTTGACCAAGATCAATCGGCTGATACCGAGCGCTGTTGCGAGTCTGGCGATGGTCTTGCTGACGGGAGGATGTGTGTGCCAACGCGTCGATGACGCGCGTAGCTTGTGCGGCCGAAACGCAGCGGAGACTGACAAAGAGGTACGAGCCCTACTCAATCACTGGGTAGCTGCATTTGAATCACGAGATTTGGACACCGTGAGATCCATTGTTGCCGATGACGAGAGATTTGTGTGGCTCGAAGACGGCGAAACAAGATACCCGACCGTTGATGCCGTTGTTGCAGCGCTGGCGAGTTTTCCACCGGCACTCCAGTTCGACTACAGGCTTGAGAATGTGCAGATTTCACCCATCGGTCTGGATGCTGCCTGGGCTCGCATGAACACCCACACCGAAATCCGTCAAGGCGATGAAACCGTCGCTCAATTCACCGGCGTCGTCTCGATGTTTCTAGAAAAAGACGGCGAGTGGCGCATCGTTGCCGCCCACACCTCGAACGTAGATCAGAGGACACGCCCCCCGAGCTGAACCGGCGATCGCCGGCAACACCGAGCCAACTATGAGCGGGGACAAGGCCGGGTCCTTTGTGAACGCCTCACCATCGATCTCGCCGATGTCCTATATCGCGCGTCATCGATGCCGTCATGGACGGCACGCCGACCGACACGGTCATGAGCGACTGACCGCTGCACCGGCCCCTGCATTTCCGCCCAACACGAGACCGCGCTGATCGAACGGGCAAGCGTGAAGTCGCGGATCTTCGCGAATCTCCAGCTTCTTCAGTCCTTGAGGTCCGCCTTCGGGCGTGGATCGCCTGGTTCAGTGACGCCGGGGTACTCGATGGTGGGCAGTCGGCAGGCATCGAGGATCTCGTTGGCTGCGCTCACAATGGCCCGGGCATCGAACGCGTCATATTGCTGCGGCAACTTCTCTACGCCGGCCTCAAGCACCTCGGTGAAGAGCGAGACGAGATACTGGGGCTTACCCTGGCATCAATGGCATCGGCTACATCGAAGCGGTTGACCCGAGTGAAGTCGACGGCTTTGTTGCGAGGGAGCAGCGGGAGCGCCCTGACTACCACGTCTATCCCAAGCACGACGCCTCGGTTTGTCTTCCAATCCGGTATATTGAGCCGGTTGAGATGAACCGGGAGGCGGTCGGTTTCGACGTCGCCAACGAAGCAAATCGGCTGGAAGCGGCGACAAAAGCACGCGAGACAGCGGCTGCACAAATCACTGGGCCGATTGTCCTCGTTCAGGATGAGCACAAGACGCCTGGTTTTCTGTTCTACGCGCCCAGCTTCGACGAAGAGGGCCGCTTCCGTGGCTTGGTGTACGCGCCGTTCGTGGTTCAACGTTTGATGAACGGCGTGCTTGCCAACGAGCGTCGACACGTCAGCCTTCGAGTCATGGACGCCCACAGTACGCTCTACGACGAGTTAGTCTCGAACGTGGAGGACTACGATCCCGATCCGCTCCTCGCAACGACCCGGCGTATTCCGATGGCGGGGCGGGAGTGGACATTTGAGTTGCGGAGTGACCTCGCCTTCGCGACGTCGAGTCGCGCGGGATCACGCCGCACGCGGCGATGCCGCGAATGAAGATCCGGGGCGAGACCGAAGAACACCATGCGCGGCGGCGGACGAAACGGCGCCAGCGTTCCCGGCGGTACCGGACGAGCCAGCGTCTGCGTCGGATGATCGAACCGGTGATCGGATGGTTCAAGCAGACGGGCGGTCAGCGGCGGACCCGGTTCATCGGACATCCCCGGATCGAAGCCGACGTGCGAATGACCGCCGCCGCGTGGAACCTGCTCCGAATGACATCACTGACCCGGCCGGCATGACCGGCCGGAGGAATATGGCCCTCCGGCCCGCGGCGTCTGAAGGCGCCGCAATCTCAAACCGTGCTCATCACCCAGATCTCGCGCAAACCGAAAACGCGATGCTCCGGCCGAATCGCTTTGCAGCCTGCTAGTGGTCTGAGTCAGAAATAGCTCTGCAAATGGCGCAACCGATTGCGTTCAGGTGCGTATCTCTGTTAGAGGAGACCGTACCGATGGTATACATACTTGATCCGCTGGAACTGACTGACGAGCAACGTTCGGAGTTGCGTGGCTGGGCGCGGCGTCCGAGGACGGCGCAAGCGATGGCGTTGCGAGCAAGGATTGTTCTCGCGGCGGCCGATGGCTGGACGAACACCGAAATTGCCGAGGAACTGAGCGTCAACCGGGTGACGGTCGGGAAGTGGCGCCGCCGGTTCGCGGAGATGGGCTTGGATGGACTCGTCGACGCGCCGCGTCCGGGAGCGCCGCGGCGGATCAGCGATGAGGATGTGGAACTCGTCATCGCGATGACGCTTGAGAACACGCCGTCGAATGCGACGCACTGGTCGACGCGATCGATGGCTGATGCGACCGGACTGAGTCAGAGTACGATCTCGCGTATCTGGCGTGCGTTCTCGCTCCAGCCGCATCGAGTGGACACGTTCAAGCTCTCGAACGATCCGTTATTCGTCGCGAAGGTTCGTGACATCGTCGGCTTGTACCTGGATCCTCCGGCGAAGGCGTTGGTTCTCTGCGTGGACGAGAAGTCGCAGATGCAGGCGCTGGAACGGACCCAACCGTTGCTGCCGATGCGTCCGGGAGTCGTGGCTTCGCAGACGCACGACTATGTTCGGCACGGAACCACAACGCTGTTCGCCGCACTGAACGCGAAGACGGGGAAGATCATCGGCAAGTGCTACCGGCGGCACCGATCGACGGAGTTCCTCAAGTTCCTTCGGGTGATCGACGCGGCGGTTCCCGGTCACCTCGACGTTCACCTGATCCTCGACAACTACAGCACGCACAAGACTGCAGCGGCCAGACGATGCCTCGCTCGTCATCCGCGATTCCATACGCACTACACCCCGACCTACGCGTCGTGGATCAATCGTGTTGAGAGTTGGTTCGCCGTACTGACCAATCGACAGTTGCGGCGCGGCAGCTTCCGCTCGACGCGGCAACTCGAAAACGCGGTGCGTCAGTACATCGACGACAACAACCAGTCGCCCACACCCTTCGTGTGGACCAAGACCGCCGACGAAATACTCGATTCCGTCAAACGATTCTGCCTGCAAACTTCTGACTCAGACCACTAGCAGGCCGTACCACAGAAGACGGTCCGCGCCCCACCATGTTGTCCGCCGAATGGCAAGAACATCGGAACCCACGCGGATGCCAAGGCCAACGCGAAGGCAATCACGCCGTGAAACACCCCAGCCGCCCGTACTTCACATATACGGGAGGCACAATCCTGGGCGGATTGACGCAACCGTTCGCAGGGCTTATGGACCGTGCTGCGGCAACAACAGAGGCGACCTTACATACTCCGCCAGAAGATCGGTGTCCACAAAAAGCCACTCTTCCACACGCTTGGAGTCATCACAGTACCGCGCACCAAAGATCTTCGCTGGGAGCGGCTCCTGATATACATAAAATAGCTCAACCGATCTCTGGCACCCGGCATATACCAAGAGCGACAACTCACGATCCTCACTGCCCTGCCTAACAATAACCGAGGTGGGCTTTGGCTGCGAACTAAATGCAAGCGGATCGCTACCAAGGATTACCCGACCCGACCTGATATCCGATACGAGACCATCGATCACAGTAGTCCTATCACCAGGCGACGCCTGCACCACCCAAGCAACGAAAAACCCCGCGACGGCACCGATGAGCCCGGCCAGCCATAACCTTCGCACTTCCTGAGCCATCTATTTTATCGCTTTCTTATCAGTCGCATCACGGAGAGGCGGGCATGATCCACAATCCTCACCTCCCCTATACGTGATTAGCGATGGCCGACCAAGCGGGTACTCGAATCCAAAATACAGCGGAGACCCCGGCGGCACGTGGAAGCAGTCATCTTCATAACAATCTACGCTGATTCCGGGACGGCCTCGGGCGAGCCTCCATCCCGCTACATTTGAGTTGCACATATCCAACGTCACCTCAGAGTCGAAGCACAGGACGGACGCCAGTGCCCGCGTAAAGTCGGGTTCACGAATCCACTGCCTACCCCTTGCCCCATCGTGCACAACCATCGAATTGCAGTGCGCGCTGACTTGGGCTGAAGTTAGACAGCAACCCGAAGCTTTGATCCTAGAAAGCTCGCCCATAATGTCGTCGGTCCACCCGGTCTCCCGCCCTGACGGACGAGATGAATCCCAGTCGGATCCACTGCAACGACAGTCAAGTTCAAAATTGTACCAGATCCCCTTGAAGAAATGCGGGTCATCAAGGGGCACGTGCAATGTGCCGAGCGGCCGGATATCTCCACCAACGACAACATCGGCACCACATTCCTCTCCCTCAAGCCCCGGGGGACACGTAACGGGCCCGGGCTCCAGGCCCCACGCATCAGTCCAGCCGACCGGCGAGCTGATCGAATACTGATATAGCGAATTACCGGCAACATAGCCGAGTGGCTCTCGCTCCATCCACCGCCCCGACGCAGGATCATAGTGGCGATAGCGAACGGCCGACAGCTCGACATCATGACAATACAGATACCCGACCCACCCGACCTGGTTGTCGACGGCGGACCGATCGGTCATGTCTCCACTGGCCAGAGCAGCCTTGGCCGTCGTAATCAGCCCCGCATCAGTTGAATCCACATCGCCATCTCGGTCCAGGTCAGCTTCCGAACGATAGTTGGCCTGCCCGATCCGGTTGTTGCCCCCGGAGGCGATGGTGCTGACGATCGTCTTGTCGGAACCGGCGCCGATCAGATCAACGTCGCCGTCACCATCGACATCCTCCGCCCAGTGGTGCCGCGCGGTTCCATAGGCGTCATAGCTGACCCGCTCCTCGATTGTGCCGGCTTCGTCCGTGATCACCACGGTCGAGAACAGCACGTCGGTGAGATGGAAGAACTCGTCCTCATACGTCCCGTCGTTGTCGGTATCGACCTGACGCATCACGATGTCATCGATGTACCGGGATCCCCAGACGTAGCCCATGACGCGATCGATATCAGAGCCCTCCGTAAAGGGCGCGTCGTCATCAATCCGCTCCTCCAGAAGCTGCCAGTCGGCTGAGTAGTATTGAATTCGCTCCTGATCGAACGAGCCACCGTCGTCGGTGTCAGCGCGTTTGACGGTCCGCCAGTTGAGGGCGTTGTATTCGTACTCTTCGCCGGCAACACTGGGCATCGTCACGCTCACCAGCCGGTTCCACGGATCATGGGTGTACGTCTTGATCGGCGAACTGCTGACCTCTTCGGTTCGCAGATTCCCGGCCCCATCATACTCCAAGTCTATCGCAGAACCCGTTCCGGGCGTACGCAAATCCAGCTCGTTAACCGAGTTGTGGTCACGATCTTCGGTTTCCGAGGCGGCGTAGGTCCCGTTGCCGTCTGCATCGACCTTGAACTCATCCCAGTTGCCCAGAAGGTCCAGCGTCCACGCCTGACTGTTCTTGTCCTGGGTGAAGGTCGAGCCATTCCAGATCCCCCGATCCGCCACCGAAAGCCGATCGAGTCCATCGTAGGTGTACTCGTGGCTCAACGGCTGCTGGCCCCCGGGACGAGCGTCGTACGCCGCGGTCCGGTTCGACGCCTCGTCGTAGGTGTACTCCAACTCCACAATCGGCGGCACCGCAGCCACGGTCGTCAGGGTGGCATGGGTCGTAAACGCCCCATCGTCGGTCCACATCTGACGGACCACCCGACCAAAGCGATCGAGGCCCGGATACTCACCGTCGGTGGTGCTCCCGTTGTGGGCGTGGTAGCGGGTCAGCTCAATCACCGGGGCTAGGTACTCAACCAGCACGAAGATGTCGGAGCCGACGAACTCGTAGTCGACGATGTTCTTGGTATTCAGCGAATAGCCCTTCACGCGGCTGATGGCGTCATCCAGGCGATCCGCAGTCCCGTAGGTCGAGTATAGATCCTCCGTATCCGTCGGATAGGTGAGGGAGTCGAGCCGGCTGTAGTTGCCGCTGCCATTCCCGGCGGCAGCCGACTGCTCATACGTGTACGCGACCTCGACCGTGTTCGTGGTCGAGACATCGCCGATCGCCGAGTCATGATCCTGCTTCACCGACGTGACTTGCCACAGTCCGTTGTATGCGAACTGAACGCCGTTCACGACGCCGCCCGCCTTGGCCTCTGTCTCCGCCACGTCCAACCGCCCCATGCCATCGTAGGAGAAGGTCAACGTGTCATGCGTATCGTCGATATCGCTTCCCATGGCGATGGCCGCTTCGTCATCGGTCACCCGCCCAGCGTCATCGCGGGTGTAGACGTGGGTTGTCTCGTTCTGATCTTCCATGAACCGGAGTTCACCGAGACGGTTGTACGCGTAGGTGACGGTGTCAGTCGCGGCGCCGCCTTGCGCATCGGGATAGGCCACCTCGGCCAGGAGATCGTTCGAGGCGATCAGCGAGTCGTCATCGTTGGTGTTGACGCCCTTGGAGACGCCAAAGTCGTAGCTCGTCACTTGAACAGCGTTGCCCGCACCGGAGTCCACGACGTGCGCGACCTGCTTGATCACGTTGCCAAGCCCGTCATACACGAAGCTCGTAACGCGGTCCTCGTCGCCTTCGTCGAGATCGTCACCGCACTTCCAGCGGCTGTTCGTCGCATCCCAGCTGATGTCCGAGGCGATGACGCCAACCTGTCCTTCCACGACGGCAATCTGCCGGTTCATGTCGTCGTAGACGTACTTCGTCTTCTGCCCGTCCGGTGCTGTCCTCAGGTCAACCAGCCCGCGCGTATTGTAGGCGGTCTCGCTCACCAGGATGGTTGCTGACGGCGTCGGCGGCGAGGTGTCCGTCGGGGCCGTTCCGTCCGCCTCGAACTGCGACTCGTTCGTGCCGTAGTTCGCAACATGGGTCGGACGCGCCGCATCATCGTAGAAGTGACGAACGTAGGTCGTGATCTCCTTGCTGGCGGAGATGCTGGCCAGGTCGCCCGTATCGGAGGTGGTCGACGCCCGATGCGTCCGGCGACGCGTCGTCGTCATCTCCAGGAGCCCCGTCGGGGGATCGACAGATGTGTTGTAGGTGTACTCCATCTGCTCAATGACAGCGTCGTCATCAAGATCCGCCTCGAAGTTCACGGCGTCATAGATGTCCGCGAACGCCGTGTCGTATGTGCCCGATGTCGACGTGCGGCGGTCGGTGATGTACGTCACCGCAGTCCGCCCCAGCCCGTCGTAGGTGATCTTCGAACTCGGCCCGTTCGGACCCCATGAGCCCACCACACGCCCGGCGTCATCGAACCAGCGGTGCGTCTCGAGGAAGGTCGGTGAGCCCGCCGTGGGATCGATGGCCACCCGCTGCTCGTACATCAGGCCGCGCTGGCTGTAGGCCATTTCCTCGTAACGCCCGCGATAGTCGGTGCTGCCGCTCAAGGGGCTGTTGATCGCAGTCGGCTCGGCGCTGAACAAGCCTCGCTCCGTCACACGATCGAGATTGTCGTAGACCACCCACTCATGCGGCGGCTCCGGATTGACGGACTTGAATCGCTGATCACGCCAGTTGAAGCTGTGGACGGTGTCTCGATACGCGCCGCCGGACTCACCCGTATGCTGGCGGATCCACGAGAGGTTGCCATTGCCCATCCCCTGGCCGGGCGTTGTTGTTCCGGTGTGGTCATAGAAGTATTCAACCACCGTGGCCATATCCGTCGGCGAGCCGCCGCTCAGGATGCCGACTTTGGATTCGATCACCCGGTCAAGGACGTCATAGACGCTCTCATAGACGGTGTCGTTCGAGTTGATCGTCCGTTCCAGGCGGCCCAGATCGTCGTACTCATACTTCGTCTCGTACACGCCACCGTTCTCGCCGTTACCGGCGATGCTGTGCCAGACCTTGGAGGCGGTCACCAGCCCCGCGGGATCCTGAACGACCAACGAGGCCGACAGGTGCTGGGAGGCCCCGTCCTTCAGGTCATAATCGTCCATGATCGGCTGGTACCCCGTCGTGCCGGTCGCGAGGGTGTACCCCCCAGTGTCGATCTCATAGGTCCGCGATTCGATCTGGTCGCCACTGGCGTTCATCCAGCTGATCGAGGCAGGGCCGTTGTACTCACTGCTTCCCAGATCGTGAGGCAGCGTGACCTGCGCGTAGTAGGTCAGATACGGTCGGCTCGGCGACTCACGCATTTCACGGAGGGTGTAGGTCTTCACGCCCGCTGGCGTCGTCACCTCCTGAAGCCGGCCCAACAGGTCGTACGTGTATGACGTGACCAGCTCTTCTCCGTCTACGTGACGGTCCGTGGCGGGCGCACCGGTCGGCGCGCCCGTCTTGACGACATTCCGCTCGATCTTCGTGACCCGACCGTGCGTCGAGTCGAACGTCCGCTTGGTGAAGCAGTTGGTCGCATCCACACTCCACGTGTTCAGGCCTCGCGTATCGTAGAACTCCCAGCTCTCGTAGCTGCCGCCGGGACCATTCTCCGTCGAGAGCTCCGCCTCCACCGTAGTCTTGATCGACGCGATGTCGTCGGCGCCGGAGTTGTGGAACGTGTAGTCGTAGTCGGTCACCTCGACGTCGTTGGCCGCGGGCGTCAGGGTCGTTTCGACTCGGTACCGCTCGACCTTGGTGACCAGGTAGTCCCTATCCACGTCGCCATAGGTGATCTTCTCGATCGGGTAGATATCGCCGGTCTCGCCATCCTGCAGCGACCGTTCATTCTGGTAGTTCTCCGTCGCATAACCAAAGCGATAGATGACCGCGCCAGAGTTCACCGCGTCGTAGCTGGGATCCGCGCCAGAGTCGACGGCAAAGGAGTAGGTGTTCTTCGCCGCCGGCGGCATGATGGCGATCAGGTTTCGGTCGGCGTCAGCCGAGTAGTTGTAGTGGGTCACCCACTCCCGACCGCTTGGCTCCTGCACCACCGTGTTGACCAGGTACGGGATGTCCTTCGTCCCGAGCAGTTCCATGTCGTGGTACACCACACGATAATCCGGCCAAGTGCCGCCGCCGGTTTCCTCCTCAATCTTGGTCGTCAGGAAGTCGCCGGACGACGGAGCGAGATAGGAGTAGACCATCCGGTATGACTGAAGGAGCCCGGACCCCGCGCCGCCGCAGCCGCACCCAGCCTGCAAGTACTGATGAGTCACCCGCCCTGCCGTCCCCATGCCTGTCTCGTACTTCTCAATGATCTTGCCCGCCAGATCGATAACGTCGTCGCCAGATGTCCACGCAACAGCGCCATCGGCTTTCGCCAAAAGCGCATCAGCCAGCGCATCCACCGTCGACGAGGCCGCATCTTCAGCCGCCTGCTGCTGACAGGCATATTCGACCTGCTCCGGCTGAATCACCATCTTGAGCTGGTGATCGCCGCCATCCCAGTTGAACGTATTGCTGTTGGTCGTCACAGAACCGGCTGCCCCCGATCCGCCGTGGTAGCGATACTGGGTCACGAGCACCCGCCACGACGGTACGGATTGACCTGGACCCGGATCAACACGGACGTATTTCTTGACCTGAATCAGATCGCCATCCGAGCCCACATCCGCCGAGTACCCCTGGCCGGACTCAAAGTACGTGTAGGCGACACGCTGCGTCATCGCAAGACCGCTTCCGCCGTCAGGACGGAAGACGCGAATCTCCTGGAGTCGGTTCCCGTTCGTGCCACCCCCCACGAGATTCCAGACGAACCAGATCTGAGCGTACTCCGTCGCCCCTTCCAGAACGATGCGGTTCAATCGCGCGACGTTGCCCGACGTGGCGGTGGACAGGAGAGAGAAGTACTCAAACGTCTTCGTGTTCCCGTAGTTATCCCGATACTGAAGCGGCAAGCCAACGAACTCACTCGGCGTGTCCTCCACACTCCCCGAAGGCGGTAATTCCGCCGGCTCTGTTTCACGGTAGAAGTCCATCTGCCACTGCCCCGGCTCATGGATGCGATAGACCGCGTATTCATCCGAGTCAATCGTGACCGTCGTCTTCTCGACGTACTGGGAGGTCGACCCTTCTGGCGCCCAGGTGCCATTGACCGCCATGCTTCCTCCATCAAAGGCAGGAAGCGGGTGCCACGGCCCTCCGAGGTTCGCGGTCACCAGACCCGAACCATCTTCCGGACTCATGAAGCGGAACGCGTCGATCGACCACTTCTCGCCCGAGAGGTCGTTGGCCTCGTAATCCAGCTCACTGCGATAGTAGCGGCGGATCTGAAAGTCCTGACCGGGCAATGCGATCGATATGTCCACCGCACTCTCGACCTTGTCGCCATAGGCGAGATCCACCGAGACATCCGTCGACGGGTTGGGGCCGGGCGATGCGGCCGCACCGCCACTCCCGGCGCTCGGCCCCGCACCTCCACCGACCCGGCAGGTGACGACATCGCCATCGCCATCGCCATCTGGTGCGTTGCCGTCTCGCGGATCGTTGAGTCCCGATACGCAGTCACCGCAGTCCGAGCCGGCATACTCAAGAATGTCGTCCAAATTTGGAAGCTCCCCAAGCTCCTCAAGGAGGATCTCACCAAGGCACTCAAAAAAGGTCTCGCAAAGATCACTGCTGCCGCTGCATTGGGCAATCTGCTCCATGAAGTAGCAGACCAGATCCGTGACATCCTCGTGGGTCGGCGGATCGTAGTCATCCGGGCAACCACTAAGCGAGTTGCTCACGAAGGTCTTGAGGTCATCGCAATCGATGTCTCCGTCGCAATCCTGGTCGCAGTCGAACTCACCACCACAGCTCCAGATTCCGTTCTCACAACAGGTGTCGCAGCCGTTGTCATCGAGGCAATCGAGATCACCACTGGTGAAGTCCTCAGGCGAGATGCGCTCGCCGAACATGTCGCTTTCGCAAAGATAGTCGTCGATGCACTCAAGCACTGCATCGCAGAACTCGTCACAGGTCCCGGCCGCACAGGTCGTGGAATTACAGTTGGCTGTGTCCTCGCACCAGCCGTCCACGCCATCTGTACACTTGTCCAGAAACAGACAGATCAGGTCATAGGAGTCGTCTTTGGTGACCGGACCGCAGCATCGTTCCATCGCACCAAGTCGATCGTCGAGAAACGCAGCGAGATCATCACAGGTAGGCGGGTCATCGCCGACACCGTCGTAGTTGCATTCGAAATTGTCACACGACTTGAGCCACCCGCAGTACGCCGCTTCAACTGTTGACTTTGACGGCACGCAGTCCTCGTCATCACAATAGGCGTCAGCCAGTTCGACCAAAAATGCCTCGCAGCTGATCTCCGTCGCGTCCGCGCACGAAGTTGGTACGCAGATCCCGCCAACACCGGTTTCAAATCCCGGTGGACAGGGGACTGGCGTCTGACACGTGCAATTGCCCGAGGGCTCAACGAAGCAGCATGGATCCGGATCCAATGCCAAGCTGGCTGCTGCCAACCGCATCGCCAGCGCGAACGAGGCGGGATCCCCGCTTCGAGTGGTCTCAGCTGGCCGCGGCCAACATCCCGCCGCAATCACCACGATCAGCCCACAGATCCCCAGATACACACCCATTCGCTTCGACGTCGACATACCGATATCTCCCGATCTGTGGCGATCGAACGCTTCCGAACCTCAATCACAACGCCAGCCGCACGATGGCGTGCGGCTTCGCGTCACGTGTGTTGTCCCACAATCCCAAGACGCTCTTCACAATCTCCGAAGAGCACGGGCGTCGCCCGATGCAACGCGCGAATCTCCGCGCGCTGCACCTCGAAGTCTGAACATGAACTGCGGTGCGTCCACCAGAATCCGTGTTGTTTTTGAAGTTTTCAATCGCACGAAGTTTCGTTGCGCGACATAGTCACTTCGGTCTCTCTACTCGTTAGGAGAACGCATTATGTATCCAGATATTCGCATGTGTTTGAACGGTGCAGTTCTTGCCTGCGCTATCAGCGCTGCAGCCTCCGCCAATGACCTCGTCAGGCTCGCCACTGATGCCGGCATCACGCCCGAGTCGTTGACCATGGCGGGATTCACAGCTGCAGATGTGTCGATCATCATCACGCGCATCGATGATGCGACCACCGAAGTCAACGCCGTCAATGGCGCAGCGACCAGCGCCGACAGCTACGCCGCCACGATCACGACGTTGCGCGAAGATCTTCAAGACGCACCCGGCGATGACCAGATGATGTCTGACCTCGTTGTGGCGGAGGGCAACCTTGCCGCCGCCAACGGGTCGTTCGCATCCAACTGTGTTGCGTTGCGCGATACGGCGCTCGACGGCTACCTCGCCGCTGCGCAGCAGAAGATCGCGACGACCTACGCAGCTCATGCCTATCGCGTGCCGCCTGAGTTCAGGGCGAACACACGCACCCACGAGCAGTGGAAAGCGATCGAACAGGCGCTTCGCGCCGAACGCCGCGCCCTGGCTGATGAAGACGAGGAACTCGATGATGCCGACGCCACCCTCCTCGCGAACGTCCGTGCCGAAACTGAAGTGGTGGCGGCCAAGCTCCTCCTCGAGACCAACCTCACGCTCATCCAGGCGGCCTTCGACACCGCAACGAGCGGCGAATAGTCCCTTCCTGGCCACACTTCGCTTCGCTGTCGCAGCCCTGTCGCTGCTGACTGGATCGGCATTGGCCCAAACGGATGCGCCGCCGCGTATCGACATCGAGATCTCCGAAGAGACCTCCTTGAGTCGGCTGGTTGACTTGGCCGCCTCGATCAACCGCTTCTCGGTGGATTATGACCGCACACAGCTTGATCGGATCAAGGCGACGGTCCGTCTCGATGCGACGATCCACCCGGATGAACTCTGGGCGCTCACGAACGACTTGCTGACCTCGCGGGGCTACACATCGATCCGCCGGCCGGGGAGCCCGATGCTGAGCGTCGTAGAGTTGGACAGGGCTGACGACCAGGCTCGGATCGAACCTGATTCAAGGGCGCTTTCGACCAACGCGGGGTTCGCGACGATTCGGGTTTCCATCAGCCAGCGAACGCCGGCGGTCATCATGGAAGCGGTGAGGACCGTTCTCTCGCCCGCCGGCCTGGTGGAACGGGTTGGCACAACTGACTCTATTCTGATCTCTGATGTCACACCCCGCCTTCGCCAGGCGATTGCGCTCATCGACGAGCTTGACGTGCCAGGGTCGGCCCTGATCGTCGAGATCATCCCGGTGCAGTACGTGGGCGCGACCCGACTCGCCACGCTGGTCACCACGGCGGTGGCAAGCAAGAACGCCATCTCAAAGGACGAACTTCTCGGCAAGGTGAGCCCCATCGAGGACGGCGACTCCGTCATGCTGGTGGCCCCGAAGGCGCGCGCGGCCCAATGGCGAGAGATGATCGAGATGTTCGATCGCAGGCAATCGGTGACGACGCGGTCCTATCAACCCCGTCATTTTTCGTTGAGCGAGGTGTCAGCGCTCATGGAGTCGATCGGCCGTGACACGAGTCCGCGGGGCTCGAACGAACAGTGGCGACTTGTCCAGAATGACCTCACCGGCACGATCGTCGTCACGGCCACGACCGCAGAGCACGAACGGATCGAAGAGCTGATCGGAAGGCTCGATGCGGCCCCAGCCGAAGCAAGACGGCCGGCGCGGACGTTTCCGATCCGCAATCGAAGCGTGACCGAACTGCTGGCCGTGCTGCAGCAGATCATCGACATCGGCGCCACCCCCGGAACCGAAGCCTCCGGTGGTTCCGCACTTGCAGACGAAGAGCCCGTTCTCGATGAGACCGGCTCCGTTTCACCCGGCCTTGATCTCCTGAGCCTGGATCCAAGCCGCCTGACGCTTGCGGCAGATGAAGCCACCAACACCATCATCGCCATCGGCGATGAGCGTGAACTGGACCGCCTGGCGGTTCTGATCGAGACTTTGGATGTCCGACAACCGCAGGTCCTGATGGAAGTCCTCGTCGTCAGCCTCAACGAGAGTGATGCCATCGATCTCGGCGTTGAGTTGCAGGCCATTGGGGTTTCTGGCCAGACCCTCTTCAGCCTGGGATCGCTCTTCGGCCTGGGCTCTGCGTTCCCCGACGGCGGGCTCTCGGACCCCGTGATGCCAGGCGGTCAGGGGTTCAGCGGTGTTGTCCTTAACCCAGGCGACTTCTCCCTTCTCATCCGTGCGCTGGAGACGCTGAACCAGGGGCGCTCACTGAACCGCCCCAAGGTGCTCGTCGGGAACAACAAGACGGCCACCCTCGACGCAGTCCTCCAACAGCCGTTGACCAGCATCAACGCCTCTGACACGGTCGCCACCACTTCCTTTGCCGGAACCCAGGATGCTGGCACGCAGGTGACGGTCACACCGCAGATCGCAGCCGGCGATCACGTGGCGCTCGAATACAACGTCTCGATCAGCGCGTTCGTGGGCGAGTCGGACGATCCTTCGATCCCGCCGCCTCGACAACAAAACCAACTGGAGAGCGAGGTGACCATCCCGGACAGCTATACCGTGGCGGTCGGCGGCCTAGAGATCATCAGCGACTCCGAATCGACGAGCCAGGTCCCGATACTCGGGGACATTCCGATTCTTGGCGAGGCCTTCAAGAACCGTTCGAGCTCGCGCAGTCGGACGCGGTTTTACGTGTTCATCCGCCCCACCATCCTCCGGCACAACGGCTTTGAGGATCTGAAGTACCTCAGTGACCAGGATCTGGCCGAGGCGGCAATCGACGACGGCTGGCCTGACCTCAAGCCGGCGATTATCCGCTGATGCCTCCTCCCGCCCCGACGATTGCGTCTCCGCTTGATCCTGAGGCAACACGCCCTCAGTTCCTGTCACTGATCCCACGTGATTTCGCGAGGCAGTGGCTCGTCCTGCCCCAAGGTGATCGACTGGCCGTGGCGCCCTCGACGCCCCCAGATGTCATTCACAATGTCAGGCGCCGTCTTGAGATGGCGATGGAGACCTTCATCGCCGATCCAGCCGCCCTGGCCGCGACCATCGATGCTGCCTACGGCTCTGTCTCGACTGCCGAGACGGACCACAGTGACGAGGCGAGCATTGACAACGATATCGACGCCCTTCTGGCCGCTTCCGATCGAGATCTTCTGGCCACTGAAGGCAAGGGACCTGTCGTCAAGTTGGTCGATGCCGTTCTCTTCGATGCTCTGCGCCGCTCGGCAAGCGACGTGCACTTCCAGCCCATCGAGGATCGGACGCTCATCCGGTACCGGCTCGATGGTGTCCTTCACACCGTCCGTCAACTCCCGGCCAAAGCGACGGGCGCCGTCATCAGTCGCATCAAGGTCATGGGCCGAATGGACATCGCCGAACGCCGCATTCCCCAGGATGGCCGAGCGACCGTGAGCATCGGATCAAACGAGTCAGGGGGGCGGGCCATTGACCTTCGGATCTCCACGCTGCCAACGGCCTACGGCGAACGGGCGGTCCTCCGACTTCTGGACAACACTCAACAGCTCTGCGATTTCAGGCAACTTGGAATGCCCCGGTATGTCGCAGGGCCCTTCCTTGAACGGGCCTCGCGCAGCAACGGCGTCATCCTCGTCACCGGACCCACCGGCTCCGGGAAGACAACGACGCTCTATGCGACGCTCCGCGAGATCGGATCGAGCGCCGTCAACATCATGACCATCGAAGATCCGATCGAGTACGAACTCTCAACGGTGGATCTGGCGATCAGCCAGGCCCAGGTCAATACTAAAAAGGGCGTGACGTTCGCCTCCGGCCTTCGCCACATCCTCCGGCAGGATCCCGACATCATCATGGTCGGCGAGATCCGAGACGCGGAGACCGCGCGCATCGCGATTCAAGCGAGTCTCACCGGACACCTTGTCTTCTCGACGCTCCATACGAACGACGCTCCGAGCGCCGTCACCCGGCTGATCGATCTTGGCGTCGAACCCTATCTCGTCGCCGCGTCGCTCTCCGCCGTCCTGGCTCAACGCCTCGTCCGCCGCATGCATGTAGATTGCATTGGCGAGGGCTGCGAGGACTGTTTGGGGACCGGCTATCGCGGACGGATCGGCATCTTCGAGCTCATGGTGATCACCGAGGCCATCCGTGACATGATCCCGACGAACGCCAGCGTCAACGGGCTCCGCGAGGCTGGGCGAACGGCGGGTCTTCACACACTCCGTGAAGCAGGCGAGCAACTCGTGGCGTGCCGCCTCACCACCGCCGATGAACTTCAACGGGTTGCAGGAGGCGCCTCATGAGCGAGCTTTGGCGCTATACCGCCGTGGCCATCGAAGGCGACCACGCTCCCCAACAGGGAGAGCTTGCCGGCGACACTGCTGCTGATGTACGTGCCGCGCTCCGCCGGATCGGTCTGCAGGTCATCGAAGTCAAGCCCATCCGACGGCGCTCGACGTCGACAGGTTCATGGGTGGCGCCGCTACGCGAAGCGCTGCACCGGCATTTCCGGCGCCGGCGAATCCAGGATCGCGCCGAACTCTACGACGGCATGGCAACCATGCTCCGTTCCGGGCTCCCCCTCCTGGAGACCGTCGATGTCCTCTCCGAGAACGCAGCCACCCGCGGAAGACGAAACGCCCGCCGCGCGATGCTGGTCGAACTCAGAGAGCGCCTGCGATCGGGGGGTTCGCTCGCTGCTGCCCTTGGCTCGCATCCCGACTGGTTCGATGTCGCGGAGGTGGCGATGGTCGAAGCGGGCCAGCATGGCGGCACACTGCCCGAGGTGCTGATCCGATTATCTGATCGCTGTCAACGATCCGGCGCGTTGGGCCAGAAGCTGATCGGGGCGCTGGCGTATCCGGCCATCGTCGCCGTCGTCGGCCTGGGGGTCGTCATCTTCCTCTCCGTCAAAACGCTTCCCGATCTCGTGGCGATCCTCGATCAATCCGGGATCGAGACCCCCGTCCTGACTCGGCTGGTCATGGGATTCGGCGGCGCGCTGGCCTCATGGTCGTGGCTCATCTTGATCGTCGCTGTCCTCGGCGCTGTGGCCCTCGCCATTGGAGGGACGGTGATTTGGGGCCGAGAGGGATCAGGACAATGGACGCCGCTGGTCGTTCGTCGGATGGGCGCAGCCAGGGTCTCTCTCCAGCTCTCAGAGTTGCTACGTTCCGGCGTGCCGATGGTCGATGCGCTTCACGTTCTGGCCCCCACCGCACCGCCCACGCTTCGGCATCGGCTGAATCAGGCGGCCCACGCGGTCGAGCGCGGCGATGACCTCGCCGATGCGCTCCACGATGGCCGTTGGTTCGACGGCGAGTTCCGGCGGCTTATCCAGATCGGACAGATGAGCGGCGAGCTGGATGAACTGCTCGATCGGATCGGACATCGCTACGAACGTCAGTCAACCCGACTCATCGATCGGCTTGCGGCACTGCTCGAACCTGCGGTCATCCTCTCGCTCGCTGTCCTCATTGGATTCGTCGTGATGGCGGCTGTGCTGCCATTGGTTCGCTTGAAGGAGGTGCTGTGATGCATGGTTACATCCAGTCTCAACGGCGGGCGATGACGCTCGTCGAGGTGCTTGCCGTGGTGATCATTCTCAGCCTGGTGGCCGGGACGCTTCTGATCAGCTTCTCCGGGTCTGTCGGGGAGGCAAAGCACGGATTGGCGAAGACCGGGATCGGATCGATCGCCGCCCAGCTCGAGAAGTACCACATGGCGCACGGGAGCTTTCCCACCAACGACATCGGTCTTCAATCGCTGACCGATGGGCACGCCCAGCCGAGCGCCTCCTATTACCTGAGCCCCGGACAACTGAACGATCCCTGGAAGAAGCCCTACCTCTACGTCAATCCCGGCCCCGATGGCCACCCCTACGAGATCCTCTCCTACGGGGCTGACGGACAACGCGGCGGCGAAGGCGAGAACGCCGACATCTCCTCGATCAACCTCAACGCAGACTAGCCATGTTCCGTCGCGGACTCACACTCATTGAACTGCTCGCCGTGATCACGCTGATCACGATGGTTGCCGGCATTGCGCTGGCAGGGCTGTCGAGCGGCTCAGACAACGCGAGACTTCGGGCGATGGCCGCCGAACTCGGGGGGTTCGATGCGCATGCACGGCGGGTCGCCGAGCGACACGGCGCAGTCGCTATCGAGCGCGTTGATTCGAGACGGTTTCGGCTGGTCGGCTGCGATGGAACGGTCGCGAGTCTCTTGCTCCGCCACGGCGCGGAAGCAACCCTCATGGTTGACAACGCGCCGGCCACTCGAATCACCGTCGATGCGATCGGACGGAGCCCTGATTACGACCTTCTCATCCAACTCAATGACTTGGAACAGCGGATCACGATCGCCGGGCTCACGGGCTGGATCGAGGAGACAGACCCATGATCCGCCGCGGCCTGACCTTGATCGAAGTGCTCGCCGCCACGGTGCTGCTCAGCCTGATTGCCGCAACCTGTTTGCCGCTCATGCAGAAGGCGACACGGGACCTCGCTGCGTTGCATGCACCGCCCACGTGGGATATCACGGACCTTCAGGATCTGATGGAAGAGGTGACCGAGGAACCCCTTGCCTTCGGATTGGAAGACTGGCCGCCGGTCGCAGCCAATATCGCTTGGCCTGAAGGAGGAAGCCGGCCCCCTGTGGACGTACGGCGTATTCACGAGGTAAGTGGCCACGTCTGGCTTGAAGCGGTCTGCGATGATCATTCGATCTTCGTCTGGGTGGTGCTTCCCGAAGAACCGGAGGAGGCGCCATGATTCCCCGCACCATCCCCATGCTGTCCCGGGTCCACTCGAGGCCTCGGCTCGGTCTGACGATGGTCGAGTTGCTCATCTCGCTCGCGCTCCTATCGCTCATCACCGCTGCCGGTGTGGGATGGCTGCAGACCACGACCGCCCGAGGCGTCATCGAGGCGGATGATGTTCGCTGGCTCGCGGCTGCGGAGCGGACTCTTCAGCGCATCGCCGAGTCGATCGTCGTCGGTGACGTCGATCCTGATGATCGGAAGTCGCGGATTCAGGTCACCGATGGCGCGCTGCGTATCGTGAGCCGCGAGCCCAACGCTGGTCGGGTCACGCACAGCTTCGCTGTGGAGACGTGGTCGCATCAACTGAGCCGCGCCACCGATCACAATGCGGCCCGCCCGCTCCTCGGGGATGTCGCCAGCTGGACGCTTGCGGTGATCACCGACGATGAAGACCCGGGCCGCCAGTGGCTCGCCGTTGAGATCCACCGTCAGAGTACGCCTGACATCTTCTCCCGGAGGCTGAGATTGCCGTAATGTGCAGTCCCCGGACCAACCCGGCTCGCCGAGGCGCCGCGCTTCTCCTGGTCCTCGCGGTACTGGTGATCGCTGTGACATCGGCAACCGTGCTCGTCTCCGTAGCCGCTGCGCATCGAGCGCGCATGGAGTCGCTTCAGACGACCGCCAGCGCAGACCAACTACTGAGGGCGATCGAGCCCGCCCTCCAGGCCTGGCTGGCCGATGCTGAGAGCACTGTGCTGCCGATCGATGCCATGACACCGGCATCGCCAGTCCTGGATGACACCTGGACCTTGGGAGAGATCGCCTATCGGATTCGCGTGACCGCATTCGATCAGTGCGGCATGCTCCCTCATAACCTGGCCGCCTCACCATCGCCCCTACGACGCTCAGTTGACCCTGCAGCCCTCGATGCCGCGCAAGATCTCGAGAGGACGAAGCAGAGCGCCCCGGGGCTCGATCAAATCACCGAAGCGATCGTCGCCGTCTTTCCCTCACACGCACCGGACCGGCTCTCCGTTGGCGCTCTCATCGCCACTCATCCGACCGGC
This sequence comes from Phycisphaerales bacterium, assembly GCA_965227335.1. Classification (GTDB taxonomy): domain Bacteria; phylum Planctomycetota; class Phycisphaerae; order Phycisphaerales; family SM1A02; genus CBDDFV01. Next base: position 1,441,286 of record CBDDFV010000001.1, on the reverse strand, counting down.
AGCATCAATGTCAATACCGCGCCGTGGCCGCTCGTTGAAGCAACCGCTCGGGCGCTCGGCCAGTCCGGCTCGCTTGGCCTTATCGAAGAGGCCCGCCTTGCCGGCAAGCCGGCGACTTTCTCAGCTCGGGGCTCGCGAGACGCGCTCAAGAAGACGCCGACTCTCATCTCCTCCAGCGCATCTTGGTCGATGCGCATCGATATCGCAGTCGGACCAGTCAATCAATCACGTCTCCGTCGCAGTTGGTGGGCGATCTACCAGCGCCGTGGCGGCCAATGGAGTTGTACCCAACGCCTTGCCATCGACCGCTGATCCAATCCGCCGCCTTCGTCGTCAGACGCATCTGGTCCTCCTTGCAGGGGCGGGCGTTGTCGCGGCCACGGGATTGTGGGCGATGCGTCCGACGGTTGTTCTCCCACCGCTCCAAGATGCAGCACGGGTGATGAGCGGCTCGGAAGGCGGGGCGCCTGCACCCCGTACCATTGATCCGGCCATCTACGCGATCGCCCTTTGGCGCCCCGAGCCGCCGCCGGCACAGCCGGTGACGGCCGCCGGTCCACGTCCTCCGATCCCGCCCCCAATCTCCCTTGAACTGCTTGCGATCCTTGAGGATGAGGCAGGGCGGGTGGCGGCGTTCTATCACCCCGCAGATGACACGATCGTCAGAGCCGAGACCGGAGCGATGGTCGGCGGGTACCGCGTCGCTCGCATTGATCCCGGCGAAGTCGAGCTTGTCCACACGAGCGGCGCCAAGGTCATGCGCCTCCGGGAGAAGCGGCCATGATGCTGTCGTGGCCTGCTGATCAGTTCTACTGGGCGATCCTTGATCACTCGGTCCTCCCGCGCTCGCTTCGCAACGCGCCCGAGCAACTCGGATTCCTGTTCGAAGCACGACTTCCCGTCCCGATCGATTCCATTCATGCGGTGTACATCCCAATCGACGAAAGGCGGATTCTCGCCGCTGGCGTGCCGACGGAAGCACTCGAGCAGGCGGACTCGCGCAATGCTGTCACGCTGGTCCCTACTAATCTCCCGTCATGGCTGAAAGAAGACGCCGGCGCACTCGATCCCGCTTCGCTCAATCTCCTGATCGGGCGATGGACCCCGCCGACGATCCGGCGTGGCCGGCGGCGACTGATGGGATGGGCAGCGGCAATCCTCGTTGGGTGCGTAGGCCTCCTGACCCTGGGGTTCGAGCGACAACGGGCTGCCTACGTCTCCGCTACCACGCAAGTCCGCCTTGCCGAGATGGATGTCTATGCCGATGTTCTGGGCGAGTCCGTCCGGTCAACGGAGAATCCGAGCTTCCCGCCCGAGCAGCGGATCATTGCCGAACATCGCCGCCTGATGCAGACGCGGACTGGTCCAGTCGAAGCGCAGAGCGATCGGATCGACGCCGCGCTCCTCCTGACGGCAATCCTCGAACGCTGGCCCACCGACCAGTTCATCGAGACCGAGACGATCTCTGTGACCAATTCCGCGGTGACGCTCGTCCTTCGAGTTCCAGGCCTCGAAGACGTTCAGCCGATCGCCGACGCGCTCCGGGATCTCCCCGGCTGGCAGGTCACCCAACCCCAGACTTTCGCCCGCGAGACGCACGTCGATCTGACGCTTCGATTCACCCGAAAGGGGGCGACATCGTGACGTCTTCGCACCGCAAAACGCTCCTTGCCCTCGGCATCGTCCTCGCCGGATGTCTTCTTCCAATCGCGTGGAGCCGGCAACGTGCAATTGCAGCCAACAGCGAGCTCGCAGCGACGATCCGTTCACTCGAAGAGACCCGCCGAGTTGCGGCGGAGATCGTCCGCCTCCGAGGCCAGGAAGAACAGGTCTCCGAGCAGAAGCGGCCCGAGCAGGATCTGATCGCCCGCATCATCAACGCGATGGCGGAAGCCGGCGTTCCATCCAATCGACATCTCGGCCAGGTTCAGCCCATGGCCGACCGGGCGCTTCCCGGCGCCTCGGGCTCAGCGATCACTTACATGGAGCAGTCAGTTCAGGTCACGCTAACGGAACTCGCCCCGCCACAGGTCGGAGAGTTTCTGTCGACATGGTCAGCCAACGAGCCCCTGTGGACACCAACCCGTATCGAACTCTCCCACGATCGCGGCGCCAACCGCCGCGGTCGCGGAACCAGCGACGACCTCGATCGCTATGACATGACCGTCCTGATGACCGCGACCTACGTCGCCACGAAGGACCTCTCACCATGATCCGTCTCCCCTTCCTCCTGCTTGTCGTCCTCGCTGTTTCCGGTTGCGGATCAACGCCCTCCAGTACGAGTCCGTACGCGAGCCAGGGCGCCGCCTCCGTCGTGCGCGATACGGCAGCCGCAGAGCGCCTGACGCGCCAGGGGGCGGGCCTCATTGAGACTGATCCCACGCGGGCGGAGGCGTTGCTCCGCGAGGCGCTGATCGCCGATCTCTACCACGGGCCCGCGCACAACAACCTCGGGGTGCTCTATCTCAATGCGGGTCGGCTCTACGAGGCCGCCGGCGAGTTCGAATGGGCGAGGAAGTCGATGCCGGGGCACCCCGAGCCGCGCATGAACCTGGCGATGACGTTGGAGCGAGCCGGGCGATTCACCGAGGCGCTCGCCGCCTACGACGCCGCGCTCGAGGCGTATCCGGAACACCTTGAGTCGATGCAGGGGAAGGCACGGCTTCAGGTGCGGCATGGCCTGACAGACGACGCCACCCCCGGCCTTCTTCACGCTATCGCCTTGCGCGGCGATCCCGCGTGGAGCGATTGGGCCAGACGTGCCCACACCAAGCTGGAAGCTCCTGATTAACCCTTCTCATCACGCCCAGATCGCGTGACCGGCGCTCGCCGCTGGAATCGCCCGGAGGACTCTCAATGCAACGACCAGCGTCTCCATGGCTTCTCGCTCTTGTTCTGTGCGCCATCGGCGTTTCCGCGCAGCCGGCGATGTCTCAGTGCTTTCCCGCCTGCAACAAGGACAACGTCGCCTGCCTCTCCGGACCGATGTACAACAACAGCCGATTCGTCGCCCAACTCCGTGAGACGCCAGCTGGAGACGGCTTCTGCACGGCTTGGATCGTCGCCGCACCGGACTGCCTGCTGACTAATGCGCACTGCATGCCCGCCATCGGCGACGCTGTCGTCTTCAACTACGAGTGCGCGAACTGCGACGGCTCCGGCGGGTGCCTGCAGGAGGACATCTACAGTGTGATCGAGGTTGTGGCCTGCAATAACGATCAGGATTGGTGCCTGTTCCGCGTCAACGCCGACGTGGCGTCGCTCTACGGGCAGGCCGGCATCGACCCCCGTCCGGCCGTGGTCGGATTGCCGATCTACGAAGTCCATCACGCCGAAGGCGAGAAGAAGGGCTACGACGTAGGCCATGTCGACGCCCTGTTCATGCCCACGGGCTGCCCAGGCGCAATTCTCGAGCACTCCGTCACTGTCATCGCCAGCCAAGGAGCATCGGGATCACCAGTCTTCCGGCTGGACAACCACTGTGTCACAGCCATGTGCAACTGTGGACCAGCCTGCGATGATGGCTATGTGCTCCCCATGGAGACCATCTGGCCGAACATCAAGGCTGTCCTGGATACAACAAGCTGCACCTACAACGCAAAGGGCTCTTCTGGCCCGAACTTCCTGAAGTTCTCGCCCAACGGCGTCATCGACATGGAGGGCGTCGTGTGTGCCGGCGCGGATCTCAGTGCTGACGGCCTTCAGTGTGGCCCCTACGGAGATACCATCGGCGATTCCGCCTTGTGCCCATTGTCCCAGACGGGGGGCTTCTGCCAACTGATGTGGTTCCCGGTCTCGCTGACGGTCGATCCGCCGGTTTGCATCAACAACCCGCCCACAGCTTCCTCGGACGCCATCGCGTCCATCCTGCCGACGTTCACCGCCCAGGCGACCAACACCAGCGTGAACGTCAATGCCGGGGTCATCGCCTTCCTCTCGGTCGAGGCTGACGACGGCGAGAACACCGGGAGCTGCCCGTGCCCCGACCTCACGCCGACCGGCGCGGATGCGTCCGTCAGTACCTCAGGACTCCCGTGTATCGTGGGCGAGGGCGAACCGGACTGCGAGGATGATGACTGGGAAAGCGCGTGGCGGGCCGTTGTCCCGTTCACGGTCATCAAGCCCTCGCTCATGGCATTGGATGTCAACCTCACCGTCCTCGCGGGCGGCCTTCTCGGCGATGAGAACTACACTCAGGATGTCCGAGTCCGCTGGGCCCTCTCGCCGGAACCCTGCAGTGAGACCAACGGATGCCTGAAGCTGAACGATGGCGGTCTCGATGGATTCACGAAGCTCTGCAACGTCTCACCCGGCGCGTATACCCTCACTGTCGAGTTCTTCGCGTCTCACGCCGCCCACGCTGAAGACGCAGAATGCTGCCCGGCCGACATGCTCGCCGGCCAGGTGCTCGATGCGGCCGATGTGAATCTCAACTTCTATCCCTCGACGGGCACGGGCGGCGGCCCTTGATCCTCTGAGTCAGCTAACTGACGCGGGAGAACGCACCCTTCCGCCAGTCTCACTCGCCCCCGGAAAGGGTCGGCTCCGCCTTCGGGTGTTTGAGCCGGCTCTTTTTTCTCGTCCTGGGTTCCCCTGAATGGGGAGTATCACCGATCTCGCTTGCGCGCTGCAACTGCGCCACACTCAGCAGGGTTGTGCTCCCAGAGTTGCACAGCGTGGGTTGCGCGCAAACTCCGGTTGTGCTACCCGTAAGACATGACCAGAAGCCACGATCAACAGACCAGCCACCACGCCCTTCGCCTCGATCAACGCGTCGGACGGCGACTACGCCTCTACCGCCGGATGCGAAAGATGAGCCGGGCCGACCTCGCTGCCGCCATCGGTATCCGCCACCAACAACTCGGCAAGTATGAACGCGGACAAGACCGGCTCTCCTGCGGACGCCTCATCCTCGCCGCCGCCTATCTGGACGTCGCCCCCACCGCTCTCCTTGAAGAGATTCCCCGCGGCCTCCGGGAGGCGAACACACACGCTTCCCCGGCACGCATTGCTGAGGCCCTCAAAGCCATGCCACCTGAGTGGCAAGAGCTGATACTCGATCTCGTTGACCTTCTATACCGCTCATCGCCGACGCCGCCACGGACATCACGCGGGTCGACGCGGTCCTGAGCGGCTGACTGCTGCACCGGGTTCAGCATCACCGCACGAGTCTCAGGCGCCACAACCCGGACGCCGAACTCCGGTTGCCCAGAACGATCCGAGTCCACTTGAGACTCGAACCGCCACTAGGCCCATCACGCACGGAGCGAGGCTGATCCACCGAGGCTACCAGATCAGGTCCGCAGTTGCCGGGCCCGGGCGCCAAGCCGGTGACAGGCGGCGGATGGGCGTCGTGCGAAAGCGGCACCACCGCTCTTCCCGAATGCCCCTAACCCAAGGAGCCGAGGCGCAGTCTCGGCCATATCACTGCCTGCCGAACAAATCTCTCACTTCACGGACACAGACGGCCGGAATCTCCAGTGTGGCGAGATCGAGCGCAGCCAACGTCGCCAAGCAGCCTTCGGGCGACGCTTCGTCTGCAAACTGCACCTTGTCCCGGAGGGCCAAGGCCGTTGCCCGTGACAGACCGATCGCGATCAGACTCAGGGCGATGCGGTCAGACGCCCCGCATTCGAGGTAGACGTGAAAAGGTTCAAGCACCTCGGCGGTCGCCTCCCCGTCTCGTTCTCGCAGCACGAGGTCAAGCACGCTGTTGTACGCCATGTAGTACTTTACGAGACGGAATCGAATGGCCTCTTCAAGCGTCTTCAACAGTTCTCGGATGGAAGAGGCAATTGACTGATCGGTGCCCTGTCGCCTCAAATGGGCCAAGCGCAAAGCAATGATCTGGCTCAACGGCGTGTTATAGATCCACTGTATCGCGAGCCACTTGTAGAACAGATAGCTGTTATTGTCGACGCCCCCAAGTGTCTCCTGGACAATCTGGATGATCGTCCCCATACGATCGTTCGCGCCCGCGACTCCCGGACGGAGTGGCACGAGCGAAGCGGGGTCCGGCTCGCGGAGTAGCCGATCGTAAAGCGCCTGAAGCCGGTCAGGGCGCACGGACCTGTTCGCGTCCAACAACTCGGTCGGCAAGGTCACCGGAAGCGCCGCCACCGCTTGCGCCGTCGCGGTCAGGGCTTCGGCATTCTCATCGGTCTTCCACGGCGACTCCACCAAATCGCGTTGGCCGCGCACAAAGTCGCAGTAGACCTTGCCCAACGCAGCCTCACCGTAATCCAACTCCTTGTCCGAAGCCTCGTTACGGAGCACCCTCTGGACAATGCTGCCGCCATCGGCCATAGCCTCATTCATGGCCGATCGAATTTCGGTCAGAGGGGCACCTTCATAGGACTTCTCCTGCCAGGTCGCCGGGCGGAGACACCACACGTTGCCATTGAACTCTTGCAAGAGCCGACCCGCCCGGCCTGCAAGGTTGAGGAAGTCAGCACGCGCCATGCCTTCCCCCAGGCCTCGCTTCGGATTCTCGATGATGATGTGCCTGGCAGGCAGATTGACGCCCTGAAGCAGCGTGCTCGTACAACACACAAACTTCAGTTTCCCATCCCGGCACAAGTCCTCGACGCGGGATCTCACAATGGCAGGCATGAACCCGTAGTGATACGCCACGCCATGGGGGAGACACCGAATCAGTGGGTAATCGGCATGTAGTTCCGAACGGATGAACTCGACTAACTCCCGGATGTCCGGATCCGGAGCGGCTACGGGATCCGAGCCAGCGACTAGCGCTGCCGCCAACTTCTCCGTATCGCTTGGCGTGTTACCGTATAGCAACGTACTTTCGCCGTCGCGTGTTATTGCCCGAGCAAGGGCCGCCCGCTGGGTGTACTTGCTGCCGCGCAGTTCGAAGTCTAGCTCGCGGACGCCAAGGTCCAGCGGCGCCTCCCCGCTGACAAGTTGAAACCTGCCTTGGGCCTTCTTGCGTGTGACTTCCGACACGAGGATCAGGTTCTGCGACACAGGCGACAGCGTGCGGATGAGGTGCGTGCCCGTGTCGCGCCGCTGAACAACATCCAGCAACAATTCGGGATTGGACGCGAGTGGGCTGGCAAAATGGACGTCCGCCTGGGGGTGTCTAGTCAGTACGGACTCGATAGCCGTCTGGAGAATAACCCCTCTGGCTTGATCCCGAATGCTCTGCGCCTCATCGACTATCAGCGTAGTGATCCACTGCGTCCCATCTCGTGAGTGCAGAAGGCTCAACAGCCGCTCTTGTGTTAATACGAAGACCGCTCCCTCGGGTGCCTCATCTTGCATGATCGGGAAGGGCACCGATCGTACGGGTACGCCCTCGATGCCCGCTTCGCGTAGGTGCCGTCGAATCGTCAGCGTTACCTCCCGAATGAGCGCGCGAGTCGGAACCAAATACACGACGCAGGCGGGCACGACCTTCCGCAATCGGCGGATCAGGTCAAGACCCAACACGAAGGACTTACCCGCAGACGTTGGAGCAGACACGCTAATCGACGTCGCAGACTCCAGCGCCTGAAAGAACTCGTGTTGAAAGTCGGTCAGTACCCACTCGCCTTGGCCCGGTCCTGCCACAGTGTTCTCAAGTTCGCGGCCGATGCGCTCGAGCCCAAGGCGGGCAGGCGCTTCCGGTGTGTTCTCATCTCCACCCGCACAACGGCGGCGGAGAAGCTGGCGCCCCGGAAAGTTGCCGATGCGAGAGAGAATCACGTCGGCAGCGGATACAAGCCCGGGGATGCGGCTGCCGAATAGTTCGACAAGACGCGTTGCGATCTCGTAAGCGATGGCACGCTGAGACTGGTCGTCCGAGAGCGAGAGGATGGACGCCCGCCCAAGAAGCTTGCGCGCTTCATCGTCGGCGATCGGCGCGGGCCTGTCGAGCGGCGTTCCGGGAAGATGCGCTGCAAGGTCGGCGATCAGGAGCTTGCTAAACAGATCCGGAAACCAGCCAGGTTCGTCTGCAGGCAGGTTCATCGTCACAGCAGGCATAAACGCGACTCACTCGATGGCAGCATTGAACGCATCTCGGAACGCTTGCACACCGGCGAACGGTAGAAAGAACACCTCGAAGCCGAGGTGCTTTCGCTGGCAATTGTCAAAGCGGGTCTGGAGCGAACCATGGAGTCTTGGGGCATCCGCGAGGTACTGCCGCCTGTACTCGGCCTCAACGGCTTCCGCCGCTTGTCCAGGCGTGAGTCCGCTCGCGGTCCAATCGTACCCGATCAGGCAAGCGTGGTTGACTCGCACGCCCGGCCCGGGCCTGCCAGTATCAAGCACTTCAGCAACGGCCGCCTTTACGTGGTCATCAACTCCCTTGAAGAACTTCGTCGCCATCGAATACTCGTGATCACGCATCCCGTTGGCGTGAAAGCTCTCGATGCTGGCAAACGCGTTCGTAAGCGCGGCTCCGACATCGCCGTAGCACTTAGACTCACCAAAGTAGACATCGACCACGTGGTCCGTCGGATGCCAACGCATGTGAATCCCATCGGAACCGTTCACTTCCAACGCCGGATTCGTCTTGAGCTCGATCTTTGCTACCACTTGTGGCGCCTCAAGCACGGCTTCCAAGAGAAAGTACAGAAGCAACTCCCCGGCCTCGCCTGCGAGATCCACCGTGCCTGCTGGCGCGGCTACAACGCGGAACAGATTACGTGCCTCCTGCATGTATCGCGCCGCTTCTTGCGCGGTCATTAAGGCGGGTCGATTTCGAGCTGAGATTGCGTAGTCAATTGCATGGCTTACAAGGCATCTCGCAAGAGCGGCGACCTTCGGCTGGCCATTGGCATCGAATTTCAAGTGATGCATCCGCATAGTCGCCGTCACACCGGAGCACGTATGCTGATGCGCTACGTGTCCGATGCAGGCGTCGTAGTTTTGACGTGATGCCGAGAGCATCGCCTGGAGATCTGCGAGCGGGTTGTTAGCGATGGTGGTCATTCTCTATTCTAGTGTAGTACAATCGCTACATTGAAGTAACTTCCTCGCTGCCCCGCCAGAATCGGCTCTTGCGATCGGGGCCAAGATCGCATCACACTTGGCTCAATTCGCGCGAGGAATAGCTTCAAGACGCAAAGCACCGCCGGGATCAGTTTCCGCGTGCTCGATCGACTCCGGAGCGAGCGGAGCGCCAAGAGCGCGACCGGCTCTCCTCCCCCGGTTGACGAGCTGGGCGGTAATGGCCCGGAGGCACCCCAAGATCACGGTGAGAACGGGCAGCGGTATGGATGCGAAGGCGATGGTCGCTCCTGCATTACCGTACTTGCACCTCTCACCGGATCCAAGCGACAACCTGATCTTGGCGATCGCGATCGCGATCTCTGGCGACAAAGCAGATGTCCTCTCGGTCGGAGAGGCCCAGGGCTTCCCGATCGTGAATCCACGAGATGCGCTGAGTCGCCTCGAGCTTTAGCCGCGTCCAGACTTGTTCTTGGTGGCGTCGGCCAGCGTGTAGGTCCGGCCCGACTTTGTAGTTGGCGGTAGACGTTCACCTTTGACCGCCGTCACTTCACGGCCGCGTCTACCGCGTGGACCTACCTCCACATACTGGCCAGAGCGAGGAACGAATTCGCCTGGCTTGAGACCCGTCTTCTTTGCCGACATGGTGTTTCCTTTCGACTATTGGAGTTTACTTTTTGGGCTTGTCTGACTTCGGACTTGTGATCGTGACCGGCCTTTGCTTTGGCGGCCCTTGTCGCTCCTCGCCGGGTGCGGCGATGCGCACGGCGCGCTGCTGTGGACCACGCTGAAGAGGAAGATCTCCCCTGCTCCGATCGACCATACGCACTTCTCGTTCAGCCATCGTCATTTCCCTTTTGGTTTGGGCTTGGGGCCCTTCGGTTCTGTCTTGAGGATGATCGTCGGCGGCGGACCCTTCGGGCCTCGCTGCGCATCGGGCAGGTACGGATTGTCATAGAGTCGCCGAAGGTCCTCGAACGGATCGACGATCTGCTGCAGCTGCCGTTGGATCTGGTCAATCGGTGATTCGTGAAACATCATGAAGGTCTTTCGTGTTCGGTCGTCTCTGGCCACCCCCACCGCCGCGATCGAGTGAACGGCCAGACACCGAGGGTGCTCTTCTTGTGATTCCCAAAGTAGCTATCGACTTGGACCATCGTGACAGACGCGTCGATGACTATGTGCACCGGCTCTGTGTGTTGCTCTCCAGGTTCCACGTCGAAGATCGGCTGGCCATTCTGGGGCCTGGGAAAGACGTAGCTGTCAATCTCTGGCCAAGGCTGCGTGCCCTCGTGCCACGGCGAATCCGCTTCGTATCCAGGCGTTCCTGCCGCGAAGTGAATCACGCCTGGATCGAAGGGCTTGATCTTGCTGATCCTGATGTGACCCGAATAGCACTTCAGCGGAACTCTGCCGATGTTCTCGATGACAGTGCGAATGAAGATCACTTGTTTTGGCTCTGCGAAGTCGGTGACGCCGTCGATGGCGTGCCACCCCACGGAGTGCGTCACTCGAGCCCGTGGCGATTCGAATCGGCGAAAGAGCCACGCTACGACGCCGGTCGCCGCCTGCCCACCGACCTTCACTCCAGCTACTACTGCCTCGCTACTCATTGAGCAGTCCTCTAAGAAAAGACGTCAGACCTCAACAGGACTTTCTGGTTCGTTGAGCGATTCCACCGTGGTGATCAACTTCACGCCCAATACCGCCAAGATGGCTTGGGCACGGTCCACCGTGATGCCGTGGTACTCGTTGCGTTCGTACCGCGATATGACGGATTCATCAACGCTAAGGCGCCTGGCTACCTCGCGCTGCGTCAGGTCACGCGCGATGCGAAGGCCGATCAGCATTTGGCCGAGGCCGTCAAGGTTCTCCAGCTCCTTGAACTGCCCGCGTTTGAGACGCTCGTAGCTCTCGACTTCTTCAACGAGCTGCAGGTGGAAAGACTCAAGCGGCTCACTGAGCTTGGCGATCTGTTCGTCAGTAAACCCCTGCTCCTTCCAAGCCGCCGCGTGCTCTTCAAATCGCGCCCGCTCGTCTTCGATGCGTTTGATCGCTTCCTGATACTCCTTCTCATTCCTGATCATGGTGCTCCTCCTTCACTGCATGATCTTGATGATTCCCTTTTGGGTGCCGTTTCGACGACACTTTCGAAAGAACGCCGGGAATTCGAGCCCATTCCCGTCGGCGTCTTTGCCCGCGATAAGACCGGTGTAGTGCGGGTAGAGCTCGACGCGGTAGGCATGCCACATCGGCAACTGTCCTTTCGGGTAGCCGCGGTAGCGACGACGTGCCTTGTGATCCCACGTCCAGCACTTCTTGGGGTCAAGTCGGTTGAGGTCTCGCTCAAGGCGACCCGTCGCAAAGCGGACCGGGTCGCACTCGAAATACCCATCGATGTCGTTGGGGTGGTTCTTGTCCTCAACAAACGAGCCATCGATGAAGATCTGATCGATCCCCACGGCCCAGAGTTGTTTGACCACGACCTCAAGACGGCTGACCAGCTCCAACCGCCATGACGGATTCCAATCCGGGAAGTCTCTCGGTTCGCCCGGACCCAAGACCAATTTCGATTCCCGCAGATCAGCGAGCGTGAGTGGGTAATCGCCGGGCGGCAGCGTTCCTTCCGCCGTGAAAGTGGGTAAAGCCATGGTTGCGACTTCCTCATACTTGAAGTATCGGCTTGCTTGACGAAAAAGTCAAGCATGCGGATTACTATTCTAGTTACCAATGGGGGTACGCACGGCTCTCACGCAGGCTCCAGAGCCCCATAGTCCGGCTGCCACCTTGGACTCCTGCCAGGCCCAGCAACTGGCTTCTGCCTTGACCCATCGATCCTGATCCAAGCCAAGGTGCTCGTGAGCGATCAACGCCGGGGGTGCTGTCATTCCGTATCGCCTTGCACGCTTGAAATCGAGGCTCCACAACCGAATGAACAGGAGTCGCGATGAGGCGACACCATTGTTCGACGCCAAAGCAGGCGATCACCTCGACCAATCCGGCTCGCAAGAGCCCCGGGTAATCGCCGGCACACGTTTGAGATGACAAGTCATCGCGAGAGACTCCTCAGCGAGGTCGCTCGCTCCCTGGGCGGTTGTCGATGTCGTCCAGGCGCTTGTCGAGAGGCCAAGAGATCGCCGTGGTCTGTAGGCCGGCGGCCGTGGTGTCGCACAGTCGGTTCGTCGGAGGCCTAGTTGAAATGGCTAAGGGACGCCAGGCGGATGGTAGCGATCGAGTGACCCTAGTGATCGACGGGGCGGACATGATGCGAGAACGCGCCTGGGTCGCAGGCACAGTCTTCACGAGGAAGACAAACGACTCGGGCCTGGGCCAGAGGACCGCCGGCCTGCGAATGGGGGCCAACGCGTAGCCGGCGGGGGTTGAGGTGCACCGGATCCTGCACCGCCCCACCGGACCACGCTCCATCAATAAGATGCTGCCCAAGCACTTACAGGTCTGCCGAGTAGTCCCCCATCGCCCACTTCCAGAGCGCCCCTTGCTTCGGCGAGGGGCGTTGTCATAGCGATTGCGATCAATCCGCGCCCGCCGGCAAGACCGCCGCCCGCGTCACGCTCGATTGCCCGGGCGCGATCAACTGCTCCAGCTCGCCCGTCGGGACCATCCGCAGCACCAGCTCCGATCGCCACGACGTGTACGTCTCGATCTCACCGTGCAGCCAGAGCAACGCGGTGTGCGCCGCATCCCAGATCGGAACCGTCGGGCGGAGATTGTCGCGGTCCGAACCCCACGTGAGCGGCGACCAGGTCCATGTCCGACCGCCGTCGCCCGTGCGGCCCATGAAGATCTCGTAGTGCGCCAGCCTCGCATCGTCGCGCGGGTCGATCGGCGTCGAGATGAAGACCACATCCGGATCGTGCGGATGCAGCGCGGCGAGCCCGGTGTAGTCCTTCTCACGCTCGTAGAGATACCCCCCCGCCCGCGCGATCTCCACCACCCGCCACGCCTCACCCGTCCACCGGGCGTACAGGAAACGATGGTCGTTCGGGTCGTCGTTCGCCCGGGCGGTGATCGCGGCGTACGGATTCCCGGCGTCGTCCACGTGAAGGTCCACGGTCCAGGCGCGATGCATGGCGACGTCGCCGAAGCGGGCGCCGCGCTCGAGGACGACAGTGAAATCGTCCGACCGATGCGGGCTCGTGCGCACGCGGCTGAGGTCGCCGAGGACGGTTCCGTCGCTGGTGGTCAGCCGGCCGCGCGCGAGGACGCCGTGGTAGATCGAGTTGTCCTCATTGCGTGGGTGGCCGTCGGTGGTGATGAAGTGCAGGGCGTCCGTCCCGCCCGCCGCGTACTTGAGGTAGGGGCGCTGACTGGTCGCCTCGTTCCCGTCGGGACCGGTGTGCAACTTGCCGCCGTACGCCCACGATTCGCCGAGATCATCGGAGACGAACCAGTTCGGATCGAATCCGTCGCTCCGACTGAAATTGAACAGCCGCACGCGACCGTCCGCATCCGCGAGCGGGAACACGTTCGAATAACAGACCCGCGCGGCGTTCTCGAGCGTGCGCTCCGGCGACCACGCCGTCGGATCGTGCGCACGCGTCGACACCCGCCACCGGATCCGACGATCCGTCGAGTGACGCGTGTAGACCGCCAGATACCGCCCGTCCGGCCGCCGCCACAGCGCGGCGTTGTCGTGATCATCCGCCTCCAGTCGATCGTGGAGTTCGAACCGCCCGGTTGCGCCTGTGCGCACATCGCACCAGTGCAGGTTGCAATCCCCGTAGTCCGGCGTTCCCGGACCGAACGACACGCTGCTCGCCAGCAGCATCGGCCCCTCGGAACGGTCGACATCGACGATCACCCGCTCGTCCTGATACCAGCACCACGCGCCGTGGTCGCTCAGCGTGATGCGTCGTCCGTCGAGCGGGGCGCCGCGTTCAGACAGAGCCGTCTCCGCCGACGCAGACCGCAGGGCGAACCAGTCGAGCCGGATGCACCGCCCACTGCCGCCGCCCGCCTCCGGCGCGAGGAAACCGATCGCGTCGACCGATGCGAAATCCGGCCGCGCGGCTTGCCCGAGCACGCGGGCGGCCTCGTCGTCGAGCGATCGCCAGTCGTCGACGTGAAGCGGCATCACGTGTTCGCGCCAGTCGTCGCTCTGGGGAACCGCCCGCGCCTGCACGAACCAACCATCGCGTGTGCGCACGGCGAGCCGCAGCGCCGCGCCGCCGACGTTCTTCGTGCGCATACCGACGGTCGTTCCGGGATCCGACAGATCCAGCGGATGCGCGAACGGAAATGCGAGCAGCACGGGTCCGGGGCAGAGTCCGTTCCACAGGTAGTGCGGATCGTTCTCGATCTCCGGATGGTGCGAGAGTTTGACCTGCGGGGCGCCGGGCCCAAGTCGCTCGAAACCGAGGAAGGCGGACGTGAGATCCGCCGCGACCGCGGGAATATGCGGGTCGACCGCGCGGAAGTCTTCGCGGAAAACGTCGGGCGGCTGTCCGAGCGCCGCGGACGCAAGGAGCGGTATGGCGGCGAGCAGGATCGCGCCTCTGAGCAGGTTCTGAATGGCCATGTCGCCATCATGCCGATTTCATCGCCGTCGTGGGGATGGTGCATTCGTGCCATGCCGATCGCACGAGACTGAGAAATCGTCGGAGCGATGTATCTTCGTGGGGTCGATCGTCCTCGGCGCGAGGAAGACTCTCCCATTCGGAAGGAGCATCGCGTGAACCGATCCCGCCCCGCCATGGCCGCCGCCGCCCTGACCTGCGCTCTCATGACGAACCCGGGCCAGGCCGAACCGGTCTGGGTCACCAATCCGGATATTCCCACCGGGTACTCCGCCTACCTGGTCGGCCCGAGCGTCGCGAGTCCGGTTCTGAGCGGCGAGGTCGCGGACGACTTCAACGTCATCGGCCTGATCGATCGCATCGTCGCCGACGGCGTCACGTGCAACAACGGTTGCAGCGGCGCCCCGGATTGCCTCGGCGTCACGGTGCGCTTCTATGACTGGACGCCGGACGGTCCGGGCGCGCTGCAGGTCGAACACTTCGTGCCGGTCGACACCGGCGATTTCTTCTGGACGCCCTCCTGCTGTCTGCGCCTGCTCGACATCACGCTGCCCGAGCCGTTCGTCGCGTCCGGGTGGCACTACGTCTCGGTACAGGCAGCGCTCACCGGCTCGGCGTCGACCGACCAGTGGAACTTCTACCGGTCGAACGTCGGCGACCCGATGGGCGGCGCCGCTCATTACCGCGACCTCAACGAGAACGACGAGTGGATCGCCTTCCACACGACAACCGGCTTTCCTCCGTCCGACACGTCCTTCGAACTTCACGGTGAGTTCACCGGGACCCCCACCGCCGACATCCTCACCGTCACGAGTCCGATGACCATCACGCCCAGCGCGCGGATCCGGATCGATGGCGATGCGTTTGGCGATGAACAGGCCGGACAGAGCGTCGTCGTCAACGGCGCGCCCGCCTTCATCACTCAATGGACCGACGACACGATCATCGCGTATGTCCCGGAATCGACCGCGCCCGGGGCGGCGACCGTCGCCATCATGCTCGGCGACGATGTGCTCGACGAAGAGACCATCGACGTCGCTCCCCGGCTTCCCGACGGCCGCGTCCGCTGGCGCTTCTCGACCGACTCCTGGTACATGCTGCACGCACCGGGTCTCGGCTCCGACGGACAGATCTACATCAACGACCTCTGGGGCAAACTGTACGCCCTCGACGCGGACGGCGGCCTCCAGTGGATCGTCGACGCCCTGCGCGGCCAGCCGGGCGGATCAAGCGACGGCCCCGTCGTGGTCGGCGATGACGGCGCGATCTACGTCACCGTCAATCCGCTCGGGCCCACTGTGGACTTCCTGGCGTATGAGCCGGATGGGACGCTCCGATGGGCGTTCACGGATCCCGATGCGCTGGGCGTGGCCGCGGGTCCGGCCGTCGGACCCGACGGGAACGTCTACATTGTCTTCCACGACACCGATCTGACGAGCTTCGGCGCCGCGTCATTCACGCCGCAGGGCGATCTGCGCTGGACGAACAACGGCGCGCCGGCGATCCTCGAGTACGGCGGCGTCGGGGCGGAACTGGCGTTCACCGGCGGCGGGCCGGGCGACCCCGCGGACCGCCTGATCTTCACGGTCGACCGCGACGACGATCGGCGCGTCTACGCGTTCGACCTGGCGAGCGGCGAGCAGATCTGGCAGACGCCGGCCGGCGTCCTCGACGTCGGCGCTCAGACGCAGGCGATTGCCGACAACGGCCGCGCGTTCATGGGCGAATTCACGGGGCCCGGCGGCCTGGGCTGGGGTCTCCAGTCGTTCGACGCCGCGAACGGCGCGCGGCAGTGGCGCTTCGACCCCGGAATCGCGGCGTATCTGACGAACCCCTCCGTCGGACCGGACGGCGTGGTCTACACGACGTGGGACGGGCTGCGTATGAGCGCCGTCGACCCGGCGACCGGATCCGAACTCTGGCGGTACATCGATCCCGTGGGCAACTTCGGCGCGACCGCCGTGAGCCCGGCGAACGACGTCATCGTCTCCTGGCTCGGCCAGGGCGGTGCGCCGTCGACGCTGATCGGCGTGTCCACCGCGGGCGAACGGGTGTGGACGCTTGATCTCGGTCCGGAGAACGGCGGCTCCCTCGTCGTCGATCGCGCGGCGACGTTCACCCCCGACGGCTCGACGGCGTACATCCCCGTCAGCATCCCCGACGACGCCCTTCCGTTCAGCTACGGCTATCTCTACGCGATCGATCCCCGCGTGGACCCGCCGAACGCGGCCGATCTCGACGGCGACGGCGATGTTGACGCCGCCGACCTGGCGCTCCTGCTCGGCGCGTGGGGCCCGTGCGGCCGATGCGGGTCGGACCTCAACGCCGACGGTCAGGTCGACGCGGCGGACCTCGCGCTGCTGCTGGGGGCGTGGTCCTGAGTTCAGGCGCCTACAACGCCGCCGCGCCGGCTTCGGCCACCGTGTGATCATTCTCGACCGTCGACCCGGACACGCCGATCGCGCCGATCACGGTCCCGTCGACGACGAGCGGCAGGCCGCCGGGGAAGGTGATCAGGCCGCCGTTGGAGTGCTCGATGTTGTAGAGCGGGCCGCCCGGCTGGGAGAGTTCGCCGATCGCGCCGGTCGGCATATCGAACCCGCGGGCCGTCTTCGCCTTCTTCTGGGCGATGTCGATCGACCCCAGCCACGCCCCGTCCATGCGAGCGAAAGCCTTCAGGTTCCCGCCCGCGTCGACCACGGCGATGTCCATCTTCGTATCGATCGCGGCGGCTTTCCTGACAGCGGCGGCCACGACCGCGTTGGCCTGGTCGAGGCTGATATCCATGGTCTGAATCGACGACATTCGTGGACTCCTGTTGGTGTGGGGTGCGGACCGAGATGCTAACACGTCACGCGGCGGACATCCGAGGCCCCGGCGGGCGGACTCCCGGCAAAAAAACTCCATGTCGCCGCACGCGCCCGGCCCCGGCGCGCGTCATGCTGGTGGAGCCCGACCATGCGACACCCGCCCGCCCGACACGCCGCCGCCGACGAGCCTGACCAACGGGTCGCCGTCGAGACGGATGGGTCGGACCTCGCCGCGACGGAAAGCGGCCCGCATTCCCGCCCCGACCACGGTGCGTCATCGACCGGGGGCGAAGTCATCGGACCGGTGGAGTGGAGCCGGCTGCTGCATGAGGAACGAGGCCGACTCACCGCCCTCGCCCTCCTCTTCGCCGATTCGCCGGAAGACGCCGAGGAGCTGCTCGCCGACGTGCTCTGCAGCCTCGTCCGAAAACCGCGGCGGGTCGCCGACCCGATCGCCTACCTCGCCCGCGCCCTGCGTCATGCGGCGGCGACTCGACACCGGCGCCGGCAGTCGCGCCGTCGGGTGCTCGAAGTGCGCGGCGAGATCGCGCCCGGGCAGAACCCCGATCCGTCGAGCACCGGAGCCGACGTCCGTCCGGACGCCGACACGCTCCTGTGCGCGCTTGACGATCTGGATGACATCCGTCGCGAAGTGGTGGTGCTGCACGTGCGAGCCGGCCTGACCTTCGCTCAGATCGCCGCGTGTCTCGGGTTATCGCGCAACACCGTCGCCAGTCACTACCGCCGCGGGATCGACGCCCTCCGCCGCACGTTGTCAAAGGAGTCGCACGATGAACGATGATGATGTGAAACGCCTGCTGGGCGACCGACCGGGTCGCGATCTGCCGCCGGGCGCGATCGAGCGTATCGACCGCGCGATGAAGAACGCCGGCGATGAGGCGGCGCGCCGACGTGAACACGCCTGGTGGCGGCGCGAGATGCCGCGCTGGCAGGCGCTCGCGGCGTGCATCGCGATCAGCGCGATCGTCGGCCTCGTGACGCGGGCGGCGACCGTCTCCGGCGTGGCCGCCCCGGTCGCTGACAACCGCGGGCCCGTGGTCGAACCATCGCCCGGGACGCCGGAAAGCCAATCCCCACCGCCCCGTCGCCGGATCGCCACCGATATTTCCCGCTGGACCGTCCTCGAGATCCGCAAGCCATCAGGAGCCTGACCTATGAACACCTTCCATTACACATCCGCCTCTCGTTGTTTCCGTGCGGCAGCGCTCGTCACGGCGGGCCTGATCGCAGCCCCCGCCGCCGGGCAGCCGAACGTCGATCCGGCGGCGGACGAGCCGGGCCAGGTTCTGGTGACGGTTCGACTGATTCAGGTCGACTTCGAGCGCCTGCAGGCGATCGAATCGGCGACCGGCGAGTCGATGGCGCCGCCGGAGGACTGGGGCGTGACCTTCGGGATCCGGATCGGGGCGGACGGCATCCGCTGGAAGCCGCCGATCTTCTATCTCGGCGATGAGGGCGAAGTGCGGATCGGGGATCAGACCTGGCGCCTGGGCGCCGCGCTCGAGGGCGAGCCCGCCGACGACGACGCCGCGCCGTTCACCGTGCTGAGCGCTCCCAGTCTGATCTGTGCGGCCGACCAGGCCACCACGCTGACGATCGGCGAGCCCACGCCGTATCTCGTGCTCGGACCCGACGGGGCCCTGCGTCTTGACGACGGCGAAGCAGAGATCGAGGGCGTCACCATCGCCGTCACGCCGACCATCGAGGACTCGGGGATGATCGAGATCAGTCCGATCGTCGTGGACCTGCGTCGGCTGGCCGGTCGCGAACCGATCCCGGGCGTTCCGTTCGATGTGGGACGGCCGATCTTCGAAACGCATTCGTCGTCGCGGACGATCCGTCTCGCGGCGGACGATGTCGCGGTGATGCCGATGTCGCAGATCGACGCCGATGACAACGACGCGATCATGCTCGTCATCTCGGCGCGAGCGATCGACGTCGCGCCGTCGGATGAGCCGTGAACACGCCGCGAATCGTCAGCGACGCTTCCGCCCCGCCCAGTGCGCGTCCGCTTTCCGCTCCAGCGTCCGGTGATCCCCCGCGAGCCACTTCTTCCGCGTGTCCGCAAGGAATCCGTCATAGAACAGGAACAGCCGATCGTCCTCGATGATGAACGACTCGGAATCGACCTCGACCTCCTCGCCCTGCACCATCGCCCACGCACACCAGCCGCCGTACGCCGGAGCATACCGCTCGGGATTCTGGACGAATCGCGAGCGGTTTTCCGCGGTCGCGAACCAGTACATCCGACCGTCGTGCCGGGCGCTGAACTCGCGTCGGCCTTCGCGGGGCTTCCCGCCGCCCTCCGGCCAGTAGGCGACGGGATCGTACCCTTCGATCCACGGGTCACTGAAGGACGCGTTCTGCGTCGTCGGCCGACTCGTCGACGACGTGGAGTTGCACGCCGGCGCGAGCATCAGCCCCGCCGACACCGCCGCCATCGCCGCCGTCCGGACCATTCGAATGAACATCCGTCGCCCTTTCGTCATCGCGTCGCACACCCGAGTTCGCGGAGGAACCGGACCGTCGCCTCGTAGAATCCCGGCTGCACGCGATCGAAACTCATGTACGACACGTCGGGCCCCGGACGCTCGATCACCCGGAACAGATCGCCATGCTCGAACGAATGGCCGACCCCCGGCAGACCGACGATCTTGTACTGTTCGTTGCCCGCCCGGTCGAGCAACGCCCGCAACCGGCCCGCGTTGATCTCGTACGGCACGATCAGATCCGTTTCCCCGAGCACCGACAGATACGGCGTCTCTGACAGCGCGGCGAGGGCGGACGTCGGATCGAAGCGGAAACGGTTGATCCACAACCGATCCAGTCCGGCGGGATCGTCGACGAAATCCGACGGCTCGAACATCCGGTCCAGCCAGCCCTCTTCCCGCGCCTGCGCCCGCGCCGCCTGCAGCGCCGCCACCCGTGCGTCGGGATCCGCGGCCCGGTCCATGGAGATCTCCAGGACGCGCAGGGCCAGACCCACCTGCGACTCCGTCAATCCGATCCCCTCGCCGATCGCGCGGGCGGCGTCGACCTGCTGTTCCAGGACGCTGGTGCTCGGCCCGATCCACGTGATGATGAACGCCGGCAGATCCGACCCGCCAGCCAGCGAGCGCGCCGCCACGCCTTGCGCCGTCCACGCCCCGGCCGACGTGCCGAGCACGCCGGTTCGCGCGGCGTCGATCTCCGGCTGTTCCCGCGCCCAGGCGAGCGCCGCCATCGCGTCATCGACGGTCGACGCATGCGTCGCCAGATCACAGTCGCCCGGCGACGATCCCGCCCCGCGCTTGTCGTAGGCAAGACTGGCCACGCCGTACCGCGCCAACGCGCGGCCGATATCGCGGTACAGCCCCCGGGCCGCGCATCCACGTCCGTGGAGCATGACCACGCACGCGTGGGGTCCGTCGCCCTCCGGCAGGATGAGCGTCCCGCTCAGGGCGGGTTCCGGCCCGAACAAGGCGGGGCGCTCCGAGATGCGGATTTCGGGGCGAGGCGGCACGCGTTTCAGGTGGAGCGTCACCGGCGGCGTCGCGGCGCCCGAAGGACCGATCATCTCCGCCACGTCGATGTCCCAGGTCAGCCTCGCTTCGCCGTACCGACTCGACATGACGATTCGTCCGTCGTCGGCGATCGTCACCGGCGCCGGATCGAGCCAGCCGTACCAGATCCAGTCGGGGTACTCCTCGCGTCGTTGCAGCGTCCCGTCGTCGGCGCGCTCGAAGCGGACGTTCACTCGCAGGACCGAGTCGCTGCGCACGTAGGCGCCGGCCCAGTCGCCGAGCAGATGGTCATCGACGGGGGCGGCGTCATTCGTGAGCGTGGCGGCGGCGAGCAGGGCGGCGATGCACAGGCAAGTCATCTGATCTTCTCCATGGGGGCGACAGACCGTCATCAGACCCGGCCGGGTCCGCCGCGCCAAGCCGTCGGTTGCACAAAGCGGCGATTCGATGCGATAGTGGCGGCTTTCCGTCGCCGATCCGTCGCATGCCGCTCTACGTCCTGACCATCTTTCTCAGCGCGTTCCTGCTCTTTCTCGTCCAGCCGATGATCGGGAAGTACATCCTCCCGTGGTTCGGCGGGGCGTCGTCGGTGTGGACGACGTGCATGCTGTTCTTTCAGACGCTGCTGCTGGTGGGGTACGCCGGCGCGCACGCGATGCACGAACGCCTGACGCCGCGTCGCCAGGTCGCCGTGTTCCTGGGCCTGATCCTCCTCGCGTGCGTGTTTCTGCCGACGATTCCGGACGAGGCGTGGCGACCCGACGACGTCGCCGCGCCGACCGTGCGCATCCTGCTGCTGCTGCTCGCGACCGTCGGCCTCCCCTACCTCGCGCTCGCGGCGACCGGCCCGCTGCTCCAGGCGTGGTTCGTACGCACGCACCCCGGACGTTCGCCGTACGGCCTGTACGCGTTCTCGAACGCCGGCTCGTTCCTCGCCCTGCTCGGCTATCCGTTTCTCGTCGAACCGTGGCTGACGCGGCTCGGACAGGGCTGGCTGTGGGCGGGCGGGTTCGTCCTCTACGGACTGTTCGTCGGGGCGGTCGGGGCGGGGCTCTGGCGCGCACACGCCAAAGGCGCGCTCGTACGCATGAACCTGGCGGAGGCGGATGACGATGACCACGAGACGCCGCCCACGTTCGGGCGACGCGTGATGTGGCTGCTGCTCGCCGCGTGCGGCAGCGTGATGCTCCTCGCGGCGACGAACCAGATCACGCAGGACATCGCGGCGGTCCCGTTCCTCTGGGTTCTGCCGCTGGCCTTGTATCTGCTGACCTTCGTGGTCACCTTCGCGGGCGAACGCTGGTACCGCCGCGCGGTCTTCGCCCCCCTGCTCATCGCGGCGACGGCGTGGCAGGCGTACCTCGTCTACAACGGCGTCGTCTCCTCCCTGCTGCACCAGATCGTCGGTAGCGCGACGGTCCTCGTCGCGGTCTGCATGGTCTGCCACGGCGAACTCTACCGACTGCGTCCGCACGCGTGTCGGCTGACCGGCTTCTACCTGACGATCTCCCTCGGCGGCGCGCTGGGCGGCGGGTTTGTCGCGGTGGTCGCGCCGGTGATCTTCGACGGGCTCTACGAATTCCCGCTCGCGACGATCGCGTGCGGGATGCTGCTGTTGACCGCCGCTCGATTCGACCCGCCGACGCCGTCGCACCGACGCGCGGTGCGGGCGACGAGCCTCGGCGGTCTCGCGGTCGGGGTGGTCGCCGGGGCCGTCGCGCTGGTGTGGTGCGTGCGGCTGGACCAGAGCCGCGCGATTGAACTCTCCCGCAACTTCTACGGCGTGCTCGGCGTGCACGCGGACGATCGCGAGCTCGGCGGCCCGCCGCTGGCCCGAGAGCTCGTGCACGGTCGGATCATGCACGGCTACCAGTTCCTCGCCGAACGGGATCGCGTCGAACCGACGAGCTATTACGGCCCGGACAGCGGCGTGAGTCTCGCGGTGAAGAATCACCGGCGCGGCGAGCCCCGGCGTATCGGCGTCGTCGGCCTCGGGATCGGCACGATCGTGGCGCTCGCGGAAGCACGCGACCACGTGCGGTTCTACGAGATCAACCCGGATGTCGAACGGCTCGCCCGGGAATTCTTCTGGTATCTGGAAGAGGCGCGGCCGTCGACGGAGGTCGTCCTCGGCGACGCCCGACTCGTCCTCGAACGCGAGGACCCGCAGGCGTTCGACATTCTCATCCTCGACGCGTTCACCGGCGATGCGGTGCCGATCCACCTGCTCACCCGCGAGGCGTTCGCGATCTACGACCGTCATCTGCGCGACGACGGCGCGATCATCGTCAACATCTCCAACCGACACGTCGACCTCCGGCCCGTGGTGTGGGGCGTGGCGGAGGCCATGGACTTTGACGTCGCGCTCGTCGAGAACGACGCCGACGAAGGGTTCGGCTGGGTGGAGGCGACGTGGATGATTCTGACCCGCGACGCAACGCTGTTCGAGCATCGCCGGGTCGCGGACCGGATCACGCCCTCCGATCCCGCGCGACGGCGGACGATCGAGTGGACGGATGAGTATGCGAATCTGCTCGATGTGTTGCGGTAGGCGGGGGCGGCGGGCGTCAGACGTCGGGAGCGGCGCGCTCGGCCGCAAACGTCGACGCGTGCTCAAACATCGCACGCAGGGCGTCCGATGGTTCGGCGCCAACCGGGAAGGGATTGGGCGTGTCGAACACGTGATTGGCGCCCGGGATGATGTGTCGCTCCGCGTTCGGCGCGGCGTTGGCGATCTCGTCCGCGTCCGCTGCCGGCACCGTCGGGTCGTCGCCGCCGTGGATCACGCAGAGGGGCGTCGAGATCGAACCGATCAGCGTCAGCAAGTCATGCCCGGCCGGATCGCTGATCTGACGCTCCAGCCAGCCGCGATTCACCCGCAGGACCTGGCCGGTCCGTGAGGACGGCGATTCGATGAACCCGTCGCGGAGCAACTGCTCACGCTGGTCGGCCGGGAGGCGATCGCATGAGGACGGCGCGGCGGCGGTGATGGCGCCGACGACCTCCGCGGTGTGTTCGCCCTGATCGCGGCCAAGGGTGAGCAGCACCGTAGCGCCGCCGCGCGAATGGCCGAAAAGGACAATCGGCAGCCCCTGGCCCGCGATCGTCCCCGCCCGCACGGCGTCGAGCACCGCACCCAGGTCTTCGACCTGATGGTCCCAGCCGTCCTCGGCGAAGAGGTCGGGGCGGGCGAAGGTCTGGATGTCGTTCGTCATCCCCGAATGGCTGAAGTTGAAACGGTGGGCGATCCAGCCGGCCCGGGCGAACGCGTGGCCGAGCCACGGGAACATGCCGTAGTCCTTATAGCCCTTGAAGCCGTGGCAGATGATCACCACGCCGCGCGGCGGACCATCGGGATGATCCGTCTCACCGAGGATCGTCTCGCCCTGTGCGCCGGTCAGCGTCCAGTGGTCGGGGGCGGGCGCCATCAGGCGTCGAGCCGGGCAATGACGGCGTCGGTGAACTCGGTGGTCGACATCGAGCCGCCGAGATCGCGTGTCTTCTCACCGGCGATCAGCGCGGCGTTGTACGCGGATTTGATTCGGTTCCCGATCTCGCGGCAGGACGCATCGCCGCGCGAATCGGCGAGGTGGTTGAGCATCATCACCGCGGACATCAGCATCGCGAGCGGGTTGGCGACGTTTTGTCCGGCGATGTCCGGCGCGGAGCCGTGGACCGCCTCGAAGACCGCGTGGGCGTCGCCGAAGTTCGCGCCGGGGGTGACGCCGAGTCCGCCGACGAGGCCGGCGCAGAGATCGGAGATCACGTCGCCGTACAGGTTCTCGCAGAGGATCACGTCGAACTGACCGGGGTCCTGCACGATCCGCATGCACGCGGCGTCGATGATCGCCTCGTCGTAGGCGATGTTCGGGTGCTCCTGCTCGTGGACTTCCCGCGCGCACCGAATGAACAACCCGTCCGAGAGCTTCATGATGTTCGCCTTGTGGAAGGCGGTGATCTTCTTTCGGCCGCGACTCTCGGCGTAGCGGAACGCGAAGCGGGCGATGCGCCGGCACGCCTCCTCGGTCGCCACCTTGATGGAGGTGATGACGCCCTCGGTGATGATGTTCTCGATGCCGGAGTAGAGGCCCTCGGTGTTCTCCCGGACGATGACGAGGTCGACGTCCTCGTAGCGGGTCTTCACGCCGTCGAGCGAACGCACGGGCCGCACCGCGCCGTACAGGTTCAGATTCTTGCGGAGGGCGACGTTGATCGACGAGAAGCCGCCGCCGATCGGCGTGGTGGCGGGCCCCTTGAGGGCGACGCCGTGTTCGAGAATGGCGTCGGTCGTGTCCTTCGGCAGGACGGTGTCGGCGCCGCGATCGAGGGCCGCGACGCCCGCGTGCCGCTCGAGCCAGGTCACCGGGGCTCCTGCCGCGGCGAAGATCTTCCTGACCGCATCGGTCACTTCGGGTCCGATGCCGTCGCCGGGGATCATCACCACCGTGTGCATGTTGAGGCTCCGCGTCTCGCTGATTCGTCCGACCCCGCTCACGCCCGACGCGCGATTCCGGGGAGCCCCGTATCATACCGCGCATGGAGATGCGTCCCCTCACCCCCCGCCTGCCCGCCGTCTCGCGCCTCGGGTACGGGGCGTTCAAGATCGGCCGCAACCAGGGGGCCAAGTACGCCGACGACTACGACCTGCCTGATCTCGACGCGGTGCAGCGGCTGATGCGCGGCCTGCGGATCCTCCGGGTCAACTACTTCGACACCGCCCCCGCGTACGGACTGAGCGAGGAACGCCTGGGCCTCACACTGCCCGCGAAACGCACCGACCTCGTCGTCTCGACCAAGGTCGGCGAGACGTTCGAGGACGGCGCCTCCACGTACGACTACTCCCGGGCCGCGGTGGAGATGAGCCTCGAACGGAGCCGCGCACGACTCGGGACCGACGTCCTCGACCTCGTCTTCGTCCATTCCAACGGCGACGACGAGGCGATCCTCGACGACACCGACGTCGTCCCCGTACTCCGCGAGCAGCGGGAGCGCGGCGTGATCCGCGCGATCGGCTTTTCCGGCAAGACCGTCGCCGGGGCGGAGCGGGCGCTCGCGTGGGCGGACGCCCTCATGGTCGAATACCACCTCGAGGACCGGTCGCACGAAGGGCTGATCGCCGACGCCGCCGCGCGGGGCGTGGGGATCGTCGTCAAGAAGGGTCTGGCCTCGGGTCGACTCCCGGCCCGCGAGGCGATCGAGTTCGTCCTCGCGAATCGCGGGGTCACGACGCTGGTCGTGGGCGGGCTCAACTTCCGACGGATGGCGGAGAACATCGCGACGGCGGAATCGCTTGCGCCGGCGTGAGTTCAGGACGTCCGGGTGCTCTGTTCGAGGCGTTCCAGCACGCCGGTGATCAGGTGCTCGGAGTAGCCCGCGAGAAAACACCAGATCACGAGCTTCCCCGCGTCGACCAGGCTCGCGGGCCGCATGTCGAGCCAGTCGCTGATGCGCAGCCGATCCGCGGGCTCGGTCGCAAAGGACTGAAAATCGGGAAAGAGGTTCGTGGCGATCAGGCCGCCGCCCTCGACGCCCGACAGGATCCGCGAGAAGAACAGGAAATAGGCGACGGCGGCGAGCATGCCCCCGTAGAGAAGCGGCATGAGCACCGTCATCCATGCGGATTCGAGTCCGCCGGAATCCACTCGGCGCAACAGGCGAATGCTCGCTCCAAAGACGCCGGAGATGAACGCGAACCAGAAGAACCCGACGTCGACGACCAGCGCGACCGCCACCAACGCCGTCGTCGCGCCGATGAGGGCGATCTGCGCGATGAAGATCCGCGTGATCAGAGCACGCGAAACCTGCGTCGAATTCCCCATGGATGCTCCCTTCCGGCGTCGAGTTGTACGCGACGACGACGGGAGACGTCAAACATATTCGAGTCGCTCGCCACGCTGTTTGCACTGCGGGACGCGTGTCCCGAAACGCGTGGCGCTCCCGCTATTCACATCACCCCCGGGGAGGCGACGACCCGGGCCGCCCGGCCGCCGCGTCACGACGAAACGCTGAATCGGGGAACCGCTCGCAGTACGCCTACTCGGACCCGATCGCCCGGTCGAGCATCTCATGCAGCTCTTCCCGCGAGTAGGTGAACTCATGGCCTTCGTTGAGCTGGGCGATGCGTCGGAAGCTCGCCATCAGCGTGGTCTCCGCCTGTTCCTGGTTGGGCGTCACCATGTAGCGGCGCAACGGCGTGGGGGAAGTGAGCGCCGCGTGGAAGGCCTTGGCGACCGGGAGCGGGTCCTTTTGCTCTGGATTGACGCCGCCTCTTTCCATGAAGCGCTTGAGGGCGCCTTCGTAGCGCGAACCCTCGGCCGTGTAGCCCTTGGCTTTCATCCGGTCGACCGTGCTGGTCCAGATGCGCGAGCGGAAGCTCCCCGGCTCGATGACGCTGACGCCAACGCCGAGGGGCTCAAGCTCCTCGGCGAGGCAGTCCGTGTAGGCCTCCACCGCGTGCTTGCTCATGGTGTACGGCCCGCCGAGGCCCCACGTGACGAAGCCGGCAATGGAGCCGGTCGTGACCACGCGACCCTTCGACTCGATGAGAAGGTCGGCGAAGGCCTTGGTCACCCGGTAGGGGCCCATGACGTTGACGTCCATCTGGAACTGGAGGTCCGCCTCGGTGACTTCAGTCATGGGCGCCATCACGAGGACGCCCGCGTTGTTGATCAGTCCGTACAGGCCGCGGCCGGCGTCGGTCACGGTCTTGACCGCAGCCTCAATGTCGCCGGGAACCGTGACGTCGAGCCTGATCCCCTGGACGTTGTCGAGCCTGCTCAGCTCCGCAAGGTCTTTGTCCTTGCGTGCTCCGGCGTAGACGAAGAAGCCGTTCTGCGCGAGGTACTCGGCGGTTCTGCGTCCGATGCCGGTGCTCGCGCCGGTGATCAACACCGCACGCTCAGGGGCGTCCGCTTCCAGAACCGGCTCAGCCGCATCCTGTCCAACGATGTCGGTCGAGCTGACGAAGGCGGCGCTGACCGCGAGGACGAGGCAACAGGTGATAATCTTCATCACCCCAGTGTAGCAGCCGGCTCGAAGCGCACGACCATGGGCGCCATGACCTCCGGGATCTCATCCTGTCGATGCCGACCGCCCATGTCCCGCCCCCCTCAACCCACGACGTGCGCTCATGTCGTCCGCCGCCTGTGTCCGCCGCACGATCTCTCGGCGGCGATCAGGCTCTCGACGGCGATCAGGCCTCAGAGCATTCCCTTGCGTGCGTCCTACAGGATGTGACGATCCGGGCCCAGATCGATCAATCGGACTTCGGCGCCGGCGGGATGACGAGCGTCATGCCGATCTTCAGCGCGGCGGGGTCGTCGCCGATCGTCGCCTTGTTCGCCTCGTAGATCCGCTCCCAGTCCGCCTTGCCGTAGTACTTCACGGCGATCGTGGAGAGCGAATCCCCGGACGCGACCGTGTGCGTTCGCCCGGCGGACGGCGTCGCGGGCGACGGTTTCTCCTTCGCCTCGGCGGGCGGGGGCGGAATCGAAATCGTCTTGCCGACGATGAGCCGGGCGGGGTCCGCGCCGATGACGCTCCGGTTGGCGTCGTAGAGTCGTCGCCAGTACTTCGCATCGCCGTAGTACGCCTTCGCGATCGTCGAGAGCGTGTCGCCGGACTGGATCTGGTAGTTGATCGGCTTTGCGAGCGGGCCCGGCGGCGTGGGCGTCTCGCGTTTCGCATCCTTCGGCGGCAGCCGCAGTTCCTGCCCGACCTTGAGGCGGAGCGGATCGACGTACGGGTTTGCGGTGGCGATCAGACCGGACTTGCGAGGCGTGCCGAACCAGTCCGCGGCGATCGACTCGAAGGTGTCGCCGACGCGTACGACGTAGGTTTCGTACTTCGGCGGCGTGACGGTAGCGGGCGGATCGGACGCGTCATCCGTCGTGTCCGGCGCGCCGGATTCAGGGGCGGGATCCGGGGAGGCGGGCCCGGCGGGGGCCGTCTCGCGGGCCGGTGCGGGCGGGGTCCCGCCGTCGGCTGCGTCGTCGTTCTCATCCACGTCGGCGTCCGAGGCGGGCGGGCCGACGAACTCGGAGTCGGCCCCCGGGGCATCGAGGATGGTGGGATCGCCGGCGAGTTGTTCGATGGTTTCGGACAGGAAGCCGCCGCTCGCGCCGCCGGTGGGCGGGGGCGGCTCGCCGAGCGCACCGAGCGCCTCGAGATTCGCCTGGTCGCCGTCGTTTCCGGCGAGGTCATCCGGGCTCGTGATGTCCGCGGCGTCGTCGGGGTCAACGTCGCGTGACGGCGCGGCGGGCGGCGGCGTGACGGGCATCGGAGGCGGATCGGATTCGACGCGTGGGGCGGGGGTGATCCGGCCGGGGTCGTCGGTCGACGTGGCCTCCGGCGGATCGTCGTTGACGGGATTCGCGGCCTGGGCCGCGCGAGCGGCGGGCGAGGCCTCGGCGTTGTCGACCGGCGGCGTCTCCGGCGGGCTCTGGCGTCCGTAGTAGACCGCGAGCAGGACCGCGACGGCGAGGAGGGCGACGAGGGTGATCTTGGTGCTGGCGGACATGGGCGCTCCTCTTCCGAGGATCGGACGGCCGCGCGCACGACCGCCACAAAAATGGACGTGGGACGCCGCGTGAGACCGGCCGGGCGGCGGCCGGGCGTTCGGTGATCCGCCGCGCGATCAGATCGCGGCGGGCTCGTTGTCGGTCGAGGGCTTGAGATCCGCCGGCGACTTGCGACCGTCGCCGCCGCTGAACACGAGCGGCGCCGCGATGCCGACGGAGCTGTACGTCCCGACGAGCAGGCCGATGAGCAGGCAGAACGTGAAGGGTCGGATGCCGCTGCCGCCCTCGACGTACATGATGAGCACGGCCATGAGGGTCGTGACCGAGGTCAGCAGCGTGCGGCTCACGGTCTGGTTGATCGAACGGTTGATCGTCGCCGCGTTGGCGAGCGGCAGCTTGCCGCGGTTCTCGCGGACGCGGTCGAGGATGACGATCGTGTCGTTCAGCGAGTAGCCGATGATCGTCAGCAGCGCGGCGACGACGCCGAGGTCGACGTGGAACTCCTCGATGAACAGCCACGACGCGATGGCGCTGCTGCCGATGATCTGCGTCAATGCGATCAGGCCGAGGGCGATGGTCACGTCGTGGGCGAGGGCGACGATCGCGGCGAGCGAGTACCGCAGCGAGCCGAACCGCACCCAGATGTACACGAGGATCCCGAGGAGGCTCAGCACCACCGCCACGATCGCGCTGGCCTTGAGCGTCTCCGCCACCGCGGACGAGAAGCTCGTCACCTGCTTGAGGTTGGGCGGACGTGAGAGCGCTTCGCTGATCAGCATCCACTCGGTCTTCGCGAGGTTGCGATCCCAGCTGTCGAAGCTGACGTCGGTGCGGAGCAGATTGATGTTGCGGTCGTTGACGAGCACCGCGACGGACGTGTACCGGTCGCCGTTCTCCGTCGTTTCCAGGCCCACGACCTCCACGTCGCGCCCGAGGGCGCCGGAATGGCGGGCCTGCTGGCGGGTGCGGTCGATCCGCTCGAGCAGCTCTTCGCGGGTGACGGGCGGATCGATGTCGTCGATCACCACTGCGACGCCGCCGACGAACTCGGGCACGCGGGTCGCGACGGTCGGACGGTTGAGGTTGTCGCCGAGCCGTTCGCTCTCCACCCGGTAGGTGAAGTTCGCGTGGTTCTCGGAGCCCTCGCCCCGGAAGCTGAGCTTCGGCGCGATGTCGAGCTGTCCTTCAAACTCGTCGGTGATCGCCTGACGGACGACCTCCATGATCGTCTCGTTCTCGGTGACGCCCTTGGGGTTGGCGACCTTGATCTGGAACTGCGTCGCGGCGACGCCGCCGTTCTCGGCCGTGCTCGTGGCGCCGACGGTCAGCACCGAGGCGTTGGCGAGTTCCGCGAGGATGCGGGCGTTGTCGCCTTCGGTCGCATCCACGCGCTCGCCGATCGCATGGATGCGATCGGTGACTTCGGCCTGCGACAACACGAGCCGTTCGATCGTCGGGTTGCCGCCGTCGGCGTCGGGGACCTCGTTCTCGACCCGCGTCTCGATGGTCAGGGCGACCCCGCCCCGAAACTCGGTGTCGAACATCTCGACGCCCCGCGAGGAGACGAGACCGATCGAGGTGATGACGCCGACGATGCTGATCGCCCAGAAGATCTTCCGGAGGCCGATCCAGTTGATGTTCGGCTCCAGCGCGTGGTGCACGGCGGGCACGACGGTGGGCAGCATCGGAAGCGAGTCGCGCTTCAGGACGTCGGTATAGATGTAGTAGAACTGCCGCGTCACGAAGAGGGC
Organism: Phycisphaerales bacterium; assembly: GCA_965227335.1. Taxonomy (GTDB): domain Bacteria; phylum Planctomycetota; class Phycisphaerae; order Phycisphaerales; family SM1A02; genus CBDDFV01. The sequence continues at coordinate 1,410,193 of CBDDFV010000001.1, read as the reverse complement.
GGTGAAGAGGGTGGCCACGATCCCGATGGAGAGCGTGAGCGCGAAGCCCTTGACCTCGGTCGTCGCGGTCTTGTAGAGCACGAGACAGACGATGAGGTTGGTGACGTTGGCGTCGATGATGGTCGACAACGCCTTCTGGTAGCCGAGTCGGATCGCGCCTCGCAGATCGACTTCACCCGCGAAGATCTCTTCCCGGATGCGCTCGTAGATCAGGACGTTGGCGTCGACGGCCATACCGATGGTGAGCACGATGCCGGCGAGGCCGGGCAGCGTGAAGGTGCCGTCGATCAGCGCCATGACGCCGAAGATGATGACCCCGTTGGCGATGAGGGCGAAGTCCGCCACCACGCCGGCGAGGAAGTAATACAGGATCATGAAGACGGCGACGGCGATGACGGCGATGAGACACGCCTCGAGACCGCGCCCGAGGTTGTCGCGTCCGATCGACGGGCCGAGGACGTTCGTGGCGATGGGCGCCTCGGAGAGCCGCGCCTCCAGCGAGCCCGCCGCGAGGACGCGGGTCAGGTAGCTGAGGTCGGCGTCGGAGAAGCTGCCGGTGATCTGCCCGGAGCTGCCGATCTGGCTGTTCAGGTTGGGGGCGGAGAAGACCTGGCCGTCGAGGACGATGGCCATGTTGCGGTTGATGTGAGGGGCCGTGAGCTTGCTCATCAGGCCGCCGCCGTAGGGGTCGAGGCGGAAGTTGACGGCGGGCCGACCCATCTGGTCCTGGCCGCGCGAGGCGCTTTCGATCGACCACGAGCGGTCCGTGTCGTCGTGCGTCATCGCCTTGGCGGGCGTGGTGTAGAGCAGGAGGTAGATGCGTCCGTCGCGTTCGCCCGCCACGAGGTCGCGGCGTTGGGCGAAGAACGTGCCGGGATCCGCGATCAGGAACTCGTAATCGGCCTCTTCCTCATACCACTGCTTGAGGTCGTTGATCTCGAACCACGCGGCGACGGGGGAGTCGGTGTTCTCCGGGCCCCGCTCCGCGAGCTGGGCCCGCATGTCCTGCACGTTGACGCCGCTCTCGGTGTCGCTGGCGTTGACGGCGATCCGGAAGTCGAGGACGCCCGCGCCTTCGAGGAGCTTCATCAGGTCCTCGGGGTCGTCGAGCGTCGTGCGCTGGCTGTCGTACGCGTCCCACGCGTCGGCGACGGCGGTGAGCTCCGCCTCGAGCTGCGGGAACTCCTCGAGCAGCAACTCCATCTCGATCTCCCGCTGACTGCGGGACATCACGGGATCGCCGTTCTCGTCGAGCACCGGCTGTCCGGCCTCGTCCAGCTCCGGCTCCGCATCGTTGGGCCGACGGAGCACGCGAATGACGCGGGCGCGATCGAGATTCAGCGCGCGGACGGCTTCCAGTTCGTCCTCGTACGCGATCTCCGTCTCCGCCACCAGACCTTCGAGAATGCGAAGCTCCTGCGGATCGATCGACGGATCATCCTTGACCGTCTCGTACTCCTGCACCGCGTCGCGGTAGGCGTTCCACGCGTTCTGCAGCGCGGCGACCTTCGAGCCGAACTGATCGACCGCCCGGCCCTGCTGGACCGCCGTGATCAACTGACGCTCCGGAATCTCCGCCCGGGCGAGCAGCGTATCCAGGGCTTCCTCGTAGGCGTCCTTGAGCGCCTTCACCTCGGCGCTGGGGAGCGGCATCACGATCTCGATACGGTCGAGTCCCTGCGGCGTCATCGAGATGTCGAGGACGCCCTGCGGGTTCACGCGGTCCTTGAGCACTTCGATCGTCTGCGTGAGGACCTCGGACGCGTTGCTCGTCTCGTCGATGCGAACGCTGTAGACGAGGCTCACCCCGCCCCGCAGGTCCTTGCCGAGCCGGATCTTTTCCTTCGGCGGCATGATCGCGAGCGCGCACCCGACAATGACCGCGAAGATGAGCACCAGTTTGAGAGGCATGTTCCGCATGGAAATATCGTTCCGATAGGAGAAGCGCGCCGGAACCGGCGACACGATCTCAGGCGGAGTCTTCCGACCCCGACTTGAGCACCTGCTGGATGGCCGCCCGCGCGAACGTGATGCGCGTGTTTGAAGACTCATCCACCTTGAGCACGACCGAATCATCCTTGACATCGACGACGGAGCCGATCACGCCCCCGATCGTCTGCACCCGGTCGTGCTTCCGGATGCTGCCGAGCAGCGATTCGCGACGCTTCTTCTCGCGACGCTGCCCGAGAAGACTGAAGACCATCACCGCGACGAGACCGAGCATCAGCAGCAGAAAGATGTTCGACCCGCCGCCGCCCATCGGCGCCGCCGCCCCGTTCGCCGCTCCGCCCGTCGCGCCGCCGCCGTCCGTCGCCGCCGCCTGGCCGGGACCCGGCGGAAGTTCGCCGATGCCCGGCTGGCCCGTCGACGGGGCGGCCAGGGCGGTCAGAAGAGCTGCATGCGTCTCGCCAATCGTCACGAGATCACTTCCCGATCATTCGGCCTCGAGGACCGTGATTTTCAGGGTTGTCCGCGGCCCGTCACTCTTCGGGCGCACGCGTCGCCCCGGCCGATTCCGCACCCGCCTCGAGGACGGGCCAGGCCTGAGCAAGCAAAGACCACGCATCATCGCGAATACACCCCCGGATGTCCAGCAGCAGACGCTGGAAGTGCCGGATGTTGTGGATCGACACCAGAGTCGGCCCCAGCATCTCCCCGGCGATGAACAGATGCCGGAGATAGGCCCGGGAGAACCCCCCCGCGCACGCCTCGCAGTCGCACGCCGGATCGATGGGCCGGTCGTCCTCCCGGAACGCCGCGTTCCGAAGCCGCATCTGCCCCCATCGCGTGAAGGCGTTGGCGTTCCGGCCGTTGCGGGTCGGCAACACACAGTCGAACATGTCCACCCCCGCCCGCACCGCCGCGACGAGGTCCCGCTCGTACCCCACCCCCATCAGGTACCGGGGCCTGTCCGCCGGGAGCAGCGGGGCCGTGAACTCGACGATTGACTTGATCAGGTCGGGTCCCTCCCCCACGGCGACCCCGCCGATCGCGTACCCGGGCAGGTCGATATTGCAGATCGCCTCCGCCGACGCCCGCCGCAGGTCCAGATCCGTCCCCCCCTGGACGATCCCGAACAGGGCCTGCTCGTGCGGCCGGCGGTGGGCCGCCCGGCACCGCTCCAGCCACCGGACCGTCCGTTCGTTGGCGAGCCGGAGCCGCTCGCCGTGGTCGACCGGTCGCCCGCGCGCCGGCGACGCCGCCCGCTGGGCCGCGATCCGTTGACGCGACTGGTTCATCGTGACCGGATCGACGCTCGGCGGGCAGTCGTCGAACGCCATGATGATGTCCGCCCCGAGGTTGTTCTGGACCTCGATCGACCGCTCCGGCGAGAGGTGGATCATCGAGCCGTCGATGATTGACTTGAACGTCACGCCGTCGTCGTTGACGGAGTTGATGTCCGCCATCGAGTACGCCTGGTAGCCGCCCGAGTCCGTCAGGATCGGTCGGTTCCAGCGCATGAAGCGGTGCACCCCGCCCCGGGCCGCGACGAGTTCGTCGCCGGGCCGCAGCATCAGGTGGTAGGCGTTGTTGAGAATGATCTCCGCCCCGGTGTCCTCGACCTGCCGGGGCGTGAGGCCCTTGACCGACGCCCGCTGGCGTCGGACATGCGTGCGTCGCCTACAGGTTGCTCGAGGCGTCGTTGAGGATCCGGCGTTCCCGATCGGTGAGGCTGGCCACGCCGTCGGGATGGGTGCGGATCTTGTCGAGGATGCGATCGACCTCCGCCTCGAGTCGGCGATCGCGTCGGCTCGGACGCGCCGGGCCGGGCCGGGCCGGGCCCCCGCCGCGCTCCGCCGCCGCCGGGCGGGGCCGCCCTTGTCGGTAGTGGTGCGAGGTCGGATCCGCGCGACCCAGCAGATCGAAGAACCCGTGCAGGTGATGCGGGCGCCGGATGAAGTAGAAGCCGGCGATCGCGCCGCCGAGGTGCGCCGCCTCGCCGCCCGCGTTCGGTCCGGAGCGGAAGATCGTCAGCAGCGACACGCCGACGAGGATGTACGCCAGATACTTCAGTTCGATCGGCAGGATGAAGAAGATCAGCACCTTCGCCCGCGGCGCGATGTACGCCCCCGCCATCAGCACCCCGTACACGCCCGCCGAGGCCCCGATGAGCGGCGTCGCGGGCGAGTTGAACAGCAGCCCCGGGATCATCATCCCCGGCGCGGACTGCTGGACGAGGAAACCGCCGAAGTTCAGCGTCAGATACATCAGTGCGCCGCAGATGCCGCACAGCAGATAGAACGCCAGATATCGCTTCGACCCCAGCCGGCGCTCCACCATCGGACCGAAGAAGAACAATCCGAGCATGTTGAACGCGAGATGCCAGATCGTCGACCGCGAGTGGAGGAACTGGAAGCCGATCAGCCGCCAGAACTCGAACTTCTGGAAACCCCGATAGGTCGAGAAGTGCAGCACCGCCTCGATCGGCTTCATCGGGATCACGGGCGCGGCGGCCACGGGCTGATCCGCCCCCGGGAAGGGATAGACCGGCGCTTCGATGCGGCCCGTCGCGCGATAGACGCGGTCCACCGCTTCGGCCGAGGTGTCGATGACCATCTGGTCACGATCCAGCCCCTGTCGAACCGCGTCCGTCGCGCGGATCTGGCCGCTCCAGACAAACGTCGTGGGCAGGAACCCGTCGATCATGAACACCGCGACCGTGACCACGATCAGCCATGTGGTGACGGACCACATCCGGAAGTTCAGCAGACCGCCGGGGGGACCGCCCGGTCCGCCGCCGCCGAAGCCGCCGCCGCGGGGGCGGCCCTCTCTCACGTAATGCCGATCAGCGATGCCCATGGGGGAAGTGTACGACGTCCGGGAAAAGCTCGTGGAAAAGGCGGCGCCGTCGCGCGTCAGTCCGTTTCGCGACGCCGACGCGTGTCGCGGGCGAGGATGCGTCGCTCCGTCGCCGTGAGGCTGTCCATCCCATGTTCGGAGATCTTGCGGAGGATTTCATCGACGCGTTCGGCGTCCAGCCTTTCACGTTCCGCCCGTCGCGCCTCTTTTCGCCGTGTCCACGCCTCGCCGATCGACTCCCGTTCGGGCTCCTCGGCCGGGACCGGGGCGGTGTCGTAACCCGCCGTCTCGAACCCCAGGAACTCCTCGGTGTACTGCACCTGCTTCGCGGTGATCCAGCACGTGATCCCGCCGAACAGCGCGATCGCGAACAACATCATCTCCGTCGACACGAACGCGATCACCGCGAGAATGACCGCCCCGAAATACCCGACGTACACCGCCGCCCGCATCGACGCCGCGTATCCCATGCGCGGCCAGAGCAGGCACTGCAGCATCCGCCCCCCGTCCAGGGGAAACATGGGCAGGAGGTTCAGCAGCAGCAACGCGATCGCGCACCAGTTCAGGAAGAACAGCCACTGCACGACGAAGTCCGCCGCCCAGTGGCCCTGGTCGCCGAGGAGGTCGAGTCCGCCGAGATTGAACGGGTTCGGCGCGGCGACCCCCCACCACTGCCCCGTCGCCACGCCCAGCACCGGGATCGTGACGGCCATGATGATGACGTTGACGAGCGGACCGCCCGCCGCGGTGATCAGGTGGTCTTTCCATCGATGGCGCGGCTGACAGTATGCGAGCCCGCCGAGCGGCCAGAGCAGGATCTCGTTCGCGCTCCCGCCCACCGCGCGGCAGGCGAAGCAGTGGCCGAACTCATGCAGCAGGACGAGCAGGAACAACGCCGACAACAGCGACACCATCGGCGTCAGCGTCATCCCCGCCTCCGGCAGCACCGACCGGATGAGCATGACCAGGATGAACACGAGGAAGAGCAGGTGGACGCGGATCATGATCCGCGCGATGCGGGCGAGCGGGAGCGACCACGACATCGGGTTGTCCAGCGAGGGCCGGACGCCCTGCCAGTCGCCGCCGGGCCGACCGAACTTGAAGGGCGAATCGTCGCCGCCGCCGGAGTCGCGGTCCTGCCAGCTCATGACGCGCCGCCTCCGCCCCGCTCCCGGTCGCGGAGCCAGCGCCACACGGTGACGATCGTCTTGGCGTCGATGATCTCGCCCCGGTCGATCATGTCGACGATGGTCTCGACCGGCAGGACATGGGACTCGATGCGTTCGCCGGGCTGGAGCGCGGGCGACGCGGTGCGAAGGCCGCAGGCCTCGAACATGAACATGCGTTCGTCGCTGAGTCCGGGGGAAGTCAGGGCCATGCCGAGGGGGGTGACGACGTCGGCGATGCGGCCGGTCTCCTCGTGGAGTTCGCGGACCGCCGCGTCTTCCGGCGCCTCGTCCGGCTCGAGTCCGCCGGCGGGCAGCTCCCACAGGTCCGCAGCGACGGAAATCCGGTGATTGCGGATCATGACCACGCCGTCGCCCTCGAGGGCGATCACGCAGACGGCGCCGGGATGGCGGACGACGTCTTTTTCCACGGCGCGGCCGTCGGCGTCGGTCCAGGCGTGCGACTCGACGTCGAAGGAGCGACCGGAATAGCGGCGGGTGATCGAAGCCGTGCGCGACATCGTAGAATGATAGCCTCCCCCGCTCTTCTCGCCCGGACCCGCCGGGACCCGCCCGAACCTCCCATGCCCAATGATCCGCCCGCTGCCGCGCACGCCCACCCGCCCCTCGTCGAGTTCATCGACGTGAGCAAGTCGTTTGGTCGTCAGCCGGTGCTGCATGACATCTCGTTCACGGTGAACCGGGGTCAGTCGACGGTGGTGATCGGGCCGTCGGGGTGTGGGAAGTCGGTGTTGCTCAAGCACGTCATCGGCCTGATCCGGCCGGATGCGGGCGAGGTGCGTTTCGACGGCGCGCGGATCGACGGTCTCGCGGAACGCCGGCTCGCCCCGGTGCGTCGTCGGATCGGCTTCCTGTTTCAGCAGGGCGCCCTGTTCGACTCGATGACCGTCGGCGAGAACGTGGCGTTCCCGCTCGTCGAGCACACTGATCTCGACCGGCGCGAGCGTGATCGTCGCGTGAAGGAGGCGCTGGAGCTGGTGGGCCTCCCCGACGTCGCCGCGAAGATGACGACCGAACTCTCCGGCGGCCAGCAGAAACGCGTCGCCCTCGCCCGCGCGATCGTCCTGCGTCCGGAGCTGATCCTCTACGATGAACCGACCACGGGACTCGATCCCATTCGCGCCGATCTCATCGTTGAGCTCATCATGAAACTGCATCGCACGCTGAAGATCGCGTCCATCGTCGTGACCCACGACATGAAGGCGGCGCTCGCCGTCGCCGAGGAGATGTTCATGCTGCACGAAGGTCGCATCATTCTGCGCGGCCGGCCGGAGGAATTCGAGCAGGCGTCCGATCCGGTCATTCGGCGTTTCCTCGACGGCGAGGCGACCGACGAGGAGCTGGCGGCGATTCGCGGCGACGACCCCGCCCCCGCCCGACGGACCCGAACCCGCGAAGGAGCCGCCTGACATGCGCGAAGGCGTCCGCAATGCCATCATCGGCGTGTTTGCGATCGGCGGAACGATCGCGGTCGCGGTCCTGCTCATGTTGTTCGGCGAGTTCGACGGACTCTTCGAACCCCGATACGCCTTCCACGTCCGGCTCAACAACGCGGGGGGCCTCTATCCGAGCAGCCCGGTTCGCCTCAACGGCGTGCAGGTCGGCGTGGTGGATTCGGTCGAACTCGTCGGCGGCGGCGAGTATCCCATTGAAGTCATCGCGATGATCGAGTCCGATGTCCTCGTCCCGAAACCGGTGGCCCCGACCGTCGAAATGTCCCTCATCGGCGGGGCGGCGGTCCTGCTGCTCGAAGCCGACGCCGACGCGTACGCGTCCGGCGAAACCTACCCGACCGACGGCTCCGTCTCCGTCAACGGCGAGTATCTCAGCATGCCCGCGCGGATCAGCCGCGAACTCGATCTCCGGCTCACGCCCTTCGCCGAGGCGGCCGGGTCCTTCGCCACGCTGGGCGATTCGATCGGCGCCCTGTCGACGAGTCTCGAGTCGCTCATCGGGGCGCCCGGCGAAACCGAGGATCCCGAGTCGATCCGCGCCACCGTGCGTCGCATCAACGCCATTCTCGACGACAGTCACGAGGCGGTCATCGCGGCGCGGGCGTGGCTCGAGGATGACGAACTCAAGCAGAACGTGACCGGCGCCGTCGACGACGCCCGGGCGTCGATGACCGTGATCCAGGCGACCGCGTGGCGGTTCGACGAAGCGTTGAAGTCCGTTCAGCAGACCGCGGGCGAGATCGACGCCGCCGTCGCCGCCTATCGCGATCTCGGCCTGCAACTGCAGGGCGATGCGCGGCTCCTCGTCGACCGCACCCTCCCTGCCCTCGACAACGTCAGCGAGGCGTTTCACGAGATCGAGATGGTGGCGGAGACGGCGCGGACGGGCGAGGGATCCGCGGCGGCGCTGCTGAACAATCCCGATCTCTACAACAACCTGAACGACGCCGCCGCGCGTCTGGACCGCGCGCTGGTCGAAGCCCGTCTGCTGATCGAGAAGATCAAGGCGGAAGGCGTGCGAATCAACTTCTGACCGCGAGGGCGGGCGCCAACTGACAACGTCCGCCCCACGGGGGACGGACGTTGCTTGATGTCACGACCGACGTCGGTTACTGGTCGAGCTTGACGACGATCTCGACCCGTCGGCTCTCGGCCTTGGAGCCCTTGGGCTCGTCGGGTCCATAGCTGGCGAGGGAGATGCGGTCCTTCGAGACGCCGCGCGAGATGAGATACTCGCGAACGGCGTACGCCCGCTCGAAGCCGAGGTGGTAATTGCTCTTGTGACCGCTCTTCCGGATGGGGTCGGTGTCGGTGTGCCCTTCGACGACGATGGTCTGGCCGCCGTAGGTCGAGTTGAGCACGCTGGCCACCGCGTTGAGCGAGGCCTTGGCCGACGACCGCAGCGTCGCCTTGCCGGAGGCGAAGAGCACGTCGCTCTCGACCACGGCGGTCACCTGCCCCGGAGAGAACTCGCCGCTCACGCCGCTGATGTTCTCGAAGCCGGTCATCGCGGCGGGCGGGTTGGCGAGCTCCTGCTGAAGCTGGTCATTTTCACCCCGCAGCCGGGCGATCTCCGCCTCGCGATCGCGAAGCTCGTCGCGCGAGGCCTCGAGGGCGCGGTTGCGCTCCGCGAGTTCGGCGCGGACGTTGAGCACTTCTTCGTTGAGCAGGGCCCGTTCGTCCGCGGCCTTGTTGTTCTTGCAGCCGACGCTCAGCAGCAGCGTGAGGCCGAGAAGCAGAACCGGCGCGAAACGGGCGGGCGAAACAAACCGACGAGCGTCCAACATGACTCGATCATCCTTCCGGGAAACGGGATGGAACGGGCGAAATCCGGGCGACCGGCGCACGAGCGCAGTATACCCGGCGAAGCGCCGCTCCTCATGATGTCGGCGTGACGGCCGCCGAAGCCGCACTTTTCCACCGGATCGTCCCCGGCCCGCGCTCACCCCACCCGCGGCGGCGTCCGTGCGTCCCGGAGCGGCGGGACCTCCGCCTCGCCGGCCGTTTCCGGGCCGAAGATGATCAGCCGGATCGGATCGAAGAAGAGCTGGTCCGCCGGACGCTCGAAGACCGGCCGCGCCACCACCAGGAGAAACGCGGCGACCGCCAGCGGCGGCCCGAACTGCACGTGACGACCCGGCGCCTTCGTGAGCAGCCCGATCAGTCCCGCGATGACGTACCACCCCAGCGAGACGCCGATGGCGATCATGAAGATCAGGATCGGGTCCTTCCACCCCAGCACCGCCCCCACCGCCGCGAGCAGATGGACGTCGCCGATCCCCATCGCCTCCTTGCCGAAGAGCAGGCTCCCCACGATCCGCACCCCCCAGATGATCCCGCCCCCCACCAGGTACCCGAGGAACGACGCGCCAAGGGCCGTGACCAGACGAGGCGGGGCGTCCGCCTCGGCGAACATCGTCGCCCCGATCCACGCGCCGGCGATCATTCCGATGATGCAGGGCAGCAGGAACACGATCTCGCGCACCATCTCCCGCCGCGCGTGCGGGTACTCCGCGATCGCCTCGTCGCCCTTCACGTACTCCTCGTAGTCGAGGAAGCTGTGTTTCAGCACCCCCTTCATGAGGAGCATCTGGCTCAGCCCCACCCCCAGCATGCCGCCGATCGCGAGGCCCGCCCACGTCCAGTCGACGCCGGGCATCATCCACAGCTTGTGATTCGTGACGTAGATGTGCTCCGGCATCGTCGCCTGCAGGACGTAGAGCCCCCACGCGGCGAAGGTGACGAAGAGCGGGATCTCGATCGGGATATGGAACGTCTTCGCGTCGATGACCGCCATCGCAAAGAGCCCGGCGATCAGGAACATGAACGCGAAGTACGCCGGCCAGCTGCCGGAGACCCCCCGGCGAACGGTCAGGAACTGCATCTTCTCCCACCACGGGCCGCCGATGAGCGACCACCAGCGGATCGCCTCGCCCGCCACCGGCGGCTCGACGCAGTAGAACATCAGGTAGAAGAACAGGAAGAGGCACGCCATCAGCAGTTCGACAAGCATGTACTGCGGACTGATCCGCACGCCGCACGTCCGACACGTTCCCCGCAGCCACAGCCAGCCGAAGATCGGCAGGTTCTCCGTCACCCGGAGACGACGCCCGCACACCGGACAGCGACTCGGCGGCGAAATGACGCTCATGCCCGCCGGCAGCCGGAAGATCACCACGTTCAGAAACGAACCGACGCACGCCCCGAAGGCGAACACGAACACCGCGGCCGGCACGTGCTGGTACACCCAGATCGGCGTCGCCCCCAGGAACTCCGGCGTCGTCAGCGGACCGAGTTCAGACATGCGGCATCCAATCGATCATCCGTGACTCCGATCGCGGCCTCCGATTCGGGCCGCGCCGCCCGCCCTCATTCCGCGTCGTCGGCTCCGGCCTCGTGATCGTCGCCGTCTTCCAGCGCGGCGCCGGTGATCGTCTCGACCTCCTGCTCCGCCTCTTCGAGCAACGTGCGACACCGCTTGACCAGTGCATCGCCCCGTCGATACGCGGCCAGCGATTCCGCCAGACCGATCGCCCCCTCGTCCATGCGCTCGATGATCGACTCGACCTCTGCGATCGCATCCTCGAACGACATCGAACCGGGCTCCGGGCCCGCCGCCTCCGCCGTGTCCGCCTTGCGCTTCCGTCCCGCCATGATCCGACTCTACTCCGACTCGCCAAAGAGGTCCATCTGGGGCGGATCGTCCGCCGCCGGCTTTCGCGTCCGACGTCGCCGCGCGGGGGCGCCGTCGACCACCGAATCGATCGTCCCGTCCTCGACCTTCGTCGTGAGCCGGTCGCCCGCCTTGACCTCGCCCTTCGAGCGCACGACCTCGCCCGCGGCGTTGAGCGTGATCGAGTAGCCGCGGTGCAGCACCCGGCGGGGGTCCACCGACGCCAGCCGCGCCCCCGCCGACGTCAGCCGCCCGCGCCGTCGCTCCACCGTTCGCGTCCACGCCTCGCCGAGCTGATGTTCCAGCCGATCGACCTCCGACGAACGGGCCACCGCCGCCCGCGCCGCCCGTCGCAGTCGATCCGCCGCGACCGCCAGTTGCTGCCGCTGGGCCGCCGCCGCCCGTTCCGGCCGCAGCCGCTCCAGTCGGGTCGCGAGCCGCTCGAGCCGTCGGTGCCGCCGGTCGATCGTCGCCATGATCGTGCGGGGCAGTCCCCGTCCGGCGTCCGCGACCCGCGCCACGCTTCGTTCCGTCGATCGCACGAGCAGTCGGCGCATCTGATCCGCGCGATGGTCGACCTGCGTCCGCAGATCCGCGGCGCTGGGGATGATCCGCATCGCCGCCTGGGTCGGCGTCGCGGCCCGGAGATCCGCGACGAGTTCGGCCACGGTCGTATCGGATTCGTGTCCGATCGCCGCGACGACCGGCGTGGTGCAGCGGAAGATCGCATCGGCGACCGGACGTTCGTTGAACGCCCAGAGGTCCTCCATCGACCCGCCGCCGCGGGTGACGAGGATGACATCGACGGCGAGTTGTTCGCGTCGTCGATCGATCGCGCGGATCGCGTGCGCGACGCTCGCCGCGGCGCCGTCCCCCTGCACCCGGGCGTCGACGACGAGGACGCGGACGGCGCTCCACCGTTGCCGCGCCGTGGCGATGACGTCCTGCACCGCCGCGCCGGACGCGGAAGTCACCACTGCGATCCGGCGGGGAAACACCGGAAGCGGCTGCCTGGTTGATTCATCGAAGTAGCCTTCGCGTCGCAGCTCATCGCACATCGCGCGGAACTTCGCCTCCAGCGCGCCGGCCCCGACGGGTTTCATCGAGTCGACGTAGAACTGCGTGCGGCCCTGGGGCGGGTAGTGGCTCACCCGGCCGCGCACGACCACCTCGTCGCCGTCCTTCGGCGTGAAGCCGAACTTCCGTGCGGTCGACGCCCAGGCGACGCAGCCGACCACGGCGTTCTCGTCCTTGAGGGAGAAGTACCAGTGGTGGCGGGCGGAGAGGTTCGAGACCTCGCCCACGACGCGGAGCGGACCCGGCATGCGTTCGTCGAGCGTGGACTTGATGAGGGAGGCGACCTCGGAGACCGAGAGTTCCGCCGCCTCCGCCGCGTGCTCGTACCGGCGTTCCCGCCGGGCGGGCGGCGGATCATCGGCCGGGCCGTGAATGCGTTCGGGATCGAAGGGCAGCCGGGACATCACTGGGATGATATCGTCGGGAGCCGTGACGACGCCCGCCTCGCCAACCCCGCCCCCGTCCGCCGGGGGATCCGATTCCCCGCTGGCGCTGACCACGAACGTGGCGACGCTGCCCGGGGTGGGCGACGCCCGCGCCGCCGCGCTCAACCGACTCGGCATCCGCGCCGTCGCCGACCTCATCCTCCACCTCCCGCTCCGCTACGAGCGCGATCTCGGCGAGCAGACGATCGGCGCGGCGTCGGATCTCGTGGGCGACCGTCACGGCGCGGACGCCAACGTCGCCGTCGCGGGTGAGATCGCCTCCGCCCGCACCGCCGGCTACGGTCGCCGCACTCGCTTCGAGGCCACCCTCGAGGACGGCACCGGCACGATCAAACTCACCTGGTTCAACGCCCCGTGGATGCGCGGCAAGCTGCATCCGGGCGACCATATCCGCGTCGCCGGCAAGGCCAAGCGGCACGGCGACTATCTCCAGATCGTCAACCCGCAGTGGACGGCGGTCGCCCCGGAAGACATCGATCCCGACGCGTCGGGCGGCGACGGTCTCCGCCCCGTCTATCCGGCGAGCGAACAACTCAGCTCCCCCGTGCTCCGCAAGCTCATCGACAGCGTTCTCGACGACGCCCTCGCGCTCATTGATGATCACCTCCCCGCCGACATCCGGGAGAGCGCGGCGATGCCGGAGCTCGCCGACGCCTACCGACGCGTTCATCGTCCCGAGGACGAAGCCGACGCCGCCGCCGGCCGACGCCGACTCGCGTTCGACGAACTCTTCATGCTCCAGGTCGGCGTCATGCTGAAACGGCGGCAGCGCACCGAGACGCTCAAGGCCCCGCCGCTGAAGTTCAGCGACGCGATCGACGACCACATCCGCGCCCGACTGCCGTTCACGCTGACCGATGCGCAGTCGGACGTCGCGGCGGAGATCGCGACGGACCTGCAGCGGTCCTATCCGATGAACCGCCTCGTCCAGGGTGATGTCGGCTCCGGCAAGACCGCGGTCGCGCTGTATGCGATGCTGCTGGCCGTGGCGTCGGAGCAGCAGGCCGCGCTCATGGCGCCGACGGAACTGCTCGCCGAGCAGCACTTCCAGTCGATCAGCGCGATGCTCGCGGGGGCCCGGGTGCGAATCGCGCTCCTCACCGGATCCCTGCCCGCGGCGGAGCGTCGCAAGGTCGAGGACGACATCCGCGACGGTCTGATCGATATCGTGATCGGCACGCACGCGATGCTGACGGAGTCGGTCCGATTTCAGGGGCTGGCGATCGCCGTGATTGACGAGCAGCATCGCTTCGGCGTCCACCAGCGGGCGGGCCTGCGCTGGAAGCCGGATGATCCCGACGCCGCCCCGCACGCGCTCATCATGACCGCGACCCCGATCCCGCGCACGTTGTCGCTGACGCTGTTCGGCGACCTCGACGTGTCGACGATCCGCAGCCTCCCGCCGGGCCGGCAGCCCGTCGCCACCCGCGCGATGCCGGCCGCCCGCCGGGACGAGGTCTATGCCTTCGTTCGCGAACGTCTGCAGCAGGGCGAACAGGCGTACATCGTCGCCCCGGTGATCGACGAGAGCGAGGAAGGACTGCGGGGCGTCGTCTCGCTGATCAGCGAACTCACCGCCGGGCCGCTTCATGGCCTGCGCCTCGCCCCGCTCCATGGACGTCTCTCGCGCGACCAGCGCGACGCGACGATGACCGCCTTCCGGCAGGGCGCAATCGACGGGCTGATCGCGACGACCGTCATCGAGGTCGGCGTCGACGTCCCGAACGCATCGATCATCGTGATCGAACAGGCCGATCGCTTCGGTCTCGCGCAACTCCACCAGTTGCGGGGCCGGGTGGGACGCGGGGAACGGAAGTCGGTGTGTATCCTCGTGGCGGACCCGGTCACCGAGGACGGCGCCGCGCGGATCACCGCGATGATCGACACCGGCGACGGCTTCGAGATCGCGGAGCGGGACCTCGAGATCCGCGGGCCGGGGGAGTTGTTCGGCCTCCGGCAGGCGGGCGCGGCGCCCTTCCAGGCGGCGGAGATCCCCCGAGACATGCCGCTGTTGCAACTCGCCCGACGGGAGGCGGAGGACCTGATCGCGACGGATCCGGACCTCGGCGACGCCGCCCACGCCCTGTTGCGGCGTCGTCTGCTCAAGAAGCATGGCGCGATGCTGGGGGTCGCCGACGTGGGCTGACCGGAACAGTCGAATGTGCTACCGTTTGCGCATGAGCCGACTTCCCCTGATGACGAAGACCGTCCGCGTCGCGGCCCTCGGGCTGCTCGCGGTTGTTGCTGGCATGACCGGGTCGGGCTGCGGTCCTGGTTCAGCGGAGCCTGAGGCCGCCGCGCCCCCGCCGGTGGACGAGCGTTGGGCGACGGCGGAGTCGCTGGTCGCGACGTTCAACGATCTGGCCACGGCCCCGGTCCAGCACGGCGCGATCATGTCTCTTTACGACACGACGGACGAGACGGCCCGTCGTCGCGTCGAGACGCTGGCGAACCTCGAGGTCCTTCAGCCGTTCAACGAGGCGGCGGAGGCGAATCTCGGCGCGCCGTTCGACGAGACGACGGCCCGCATGTTCCCGCGTGAGCCGATTCAGCAGCCCGCGACGCTCACGCAGACGGGCGACACGACGGCGATGGCGACGTACGTCGATGCGGACGGCGAGGAGCAGCCGCTGCCGCTGGTCAAAGTCGGACGCGAATGGCGGCTTGATCCCGCCCCGCTCGCCTCGCATCCCGAACTGCCGGACGACCCCGTCAAGCTCAAGCGGCTGCACTACCACTCGATCATCCTCGCGGGTCTCATCCCGCAGTTGCAGGCCAAGATGAACGCGGGCGAGTACGGAAGCATCGCCGCCGCGCGGAATGACGTGAAGCAGCGGGGCTGGGATTACTCCACGCAGAATTCGCGGCTTTTCGTCGACTTCCGCGACGTGCAGGCGGACATTCCGTTCCTCGAAGGCATCTGGCCGTAATCGCCGCATGAGCACGAACGCCGAACTCGCGGCGATCTTCAACGAGATGGCCGACATCCTCGCCCTCACGGGGGCGAGCAGCTTTCGCGTGAGCGCCTACCAGCGGGCGGCCCGCGTGCTGGGCGATCTCTCCACTGACGTCGGCGATCTCGCGGACGACCCGGGGACGCTCACCGACATTGAGGGGATCGGCGACTCCACCGCGAAGAAGATCGTCGAGTACGTGGAGACGGGGAAGATCGCCGCCCACGAAAAGCTCAAGCAGGACACGCCGCTCGGGCTGCTCGACCTGCTGCGCCTCCCCGGCGTCGGCCCGAAGACGGTCAAGCTGATGTGGGACAAAGCGGGCGTCGTCGACCGCGCGACGCTGGTTGAGAAGCTCGATTCGGGCGAGATCGCCGAACTGCCGCGCATGGGCGAAAAGGCGGTCCAGAACATCCGCGACGCCCTCGCGTTTCTCGAAAAGTCGAGCGGACGCGTGCGGCTCGGACAGGCGCTGCCGAAGGCGGAGGCGATCGTCGAGCAACTGCGCGGCGTCAGCGGCGTGAAGCAGATCCGGTACGCGGGATCGCTGCGGCGCGGCCGGGAGACGATCGGCGATATCGACATCCTCGTCAGCACCACCGATCCCGAGGCCGTCGGCGAGGCGTTCCGCGACATGGTGGACGTCGAGAAGGTGCTCGTGGCCGGCGACACGAAGAGTTCGGTGCGACTGGACGAAGGCATTCAGGTGGACCTGCGGGTCGTGGAGGACGACGCGTTCGGCGCCGCGCTGATGTACTTCACCGGCTCCAAGGAACACAACGTCGTGCTGCGTGAACGGGCGATCAAACGAAATCTCCGGCTCAACGAATACGGCCTCTTCCCCGACGACGGGACGCACGATGAGCCGCCGCAGAAGCGCGGCGTGACGCCCGTCGCGTGCGCCACCGAACAGGACATCTACGACGCGCTGGACCTGCATTTCGTCCCGCCCGAACTCCGCGAAGATCGCGGCGAACTCAGCGGCGTCCCCGATGATCTCATCACGATCGACGACATCGTCGCCGAACTCCACAGCCACACCACCGCCTCCGACGGCAAGCTGTCGATTGAGGATCTCGCGCAGGAGGCGAAGCGGCGGGGCCGGAAGGTCCTCGCGATCACGGACCACTCCCCGTCCAGCGTCCTCGCCAACGGGCTCGACGAGGCGCGTCTCCGCACGCACATCGATGCGATCCGGAAGGCGGGCGAGGCGATCAAGGGCCTCACGTTGCTCGCGGGGTCGGAGGTCGACATTCTCGTCGACGGCGGCCTCGATTACGACGACGACGTCCTCGCGGAACTCGACGTCGTCGTCGCCTCGCCGCACGCCTCGCTCGCGCAGGATCGCGGCCGGGCGACGAAGCGGCTGATCGCGGCGATCGAGAACCCGCACGTCCACATCCTCGGGCATCCGACCGGGCGTCTGATCAACAAGCGCGAGGGCCTGCCGCTCGACATCGACGCGGTGATCCGGGCCGCCGTCGAGCACGACGTGGCGCTCGAGATCAACGCGAACTTCATGCGGCTCGATCTCCGCGACACGCACGTCCGGGCCGCGGTCGACGCGGGGGCGCTGATCGCGATCAACACCGACGCCCACGGACCTGTCGACTTCGACCAGCTTCGCTACGGCGTGATGACCGCCCGGCGGGGCTGGCTGCCGGCGGATCGCTGCATCAACACGTGGAGCGTGAAGAAGCTGCGCAGCTGGCTCGACCGGTCCTGATCCGGCGGACCGTCTATACTGTCGGTTTCCGTACGTTCCGAGGTCCCCGCCGCATGTTCGAGAACCTGTCCGACCGCTTCCAGTCCGCCTTCCGCAATCTGTCGGGGCGCGGCAAGATCAGTGAGAGCAACATCCGCGACGCGATGGCCGATGTCCGCCGCGCCCTGCTCGAAGCGGACGTGCACATCGACGTCGTCAAACAGTTCTGCGAGGACGTCGTGCAGGACGCTCTCGGACGCGACGTGACGAAGAGCCTCAAGCCCGGCGAGCAGATGATCGGGGTCGTCAACGAACGGCTCATCGACCTGATGGGACCGGTCGACCCCGGGATCATGATGGTCGATCCCAAGCCCACCGTCGTCATGATGTGCGGACTCCAGGGCTCCGGGAAGACGACCACCTGCGGCAAGCTCGCGGCGTATCTCAAGTCGCGCGGGAAGTCCGCGATGGTCTGCGCGGCGGACCTGCAGCGTCCCGCCGCGGTCGAGCAGCTTCGGGTCGTCGCCGAGACCGTTGAAGCGGAAGCGTCCGGCAGCGGGACCGTCTCGTTCTACGCCGAACCGGACAAGTGCGACGAGTACGGCAAGGCGGTCGGCGTGGCGGTCGGCGTCTGCCAGCGGGCGTTTCGCGAAGCGAGGAAGCAGAACGTCGACGTGCTGATCCTCGACACCGCGGGTCGTCTGCACATCAACGACGAGCTGATGGGGGAACTGGAGGCGGTGAACCGGTCGCTGACGCCGCACCAGGTGTTCCTCGTCGTCGACGCGATGGTCGGTCAGGACGCGGTGAACGCGGCGAAGGCCTTCCACGAGCGTCTCGAAGTGGACGGCGTGATCCTCACCAAGTTCGACTCCGACACGCGGGGCGGGGCCGCCCTGTCGGTGAAACAGGTCACCGGCGCCCCGATCAAGTTCATCGGCGTGGGCGAGCGGTACGACGCGCTGGAGGAGTTTCATCCGGAGCGGATGGCGGGACGGATCCTCGGCATGGGCGACGTGGTGTCGCTGGTCGAGAAAGCGCAGCAGGAAGTCTCCGAGGAGGAAGCCGAACGCATCGCGCAGCGGATGCAGGAAGGCAAGCTCACGATGGACGACTTCCTGAAGCAGCTCCGGACGATTCGGCGGATGGGGCCGATGAAGCAGCTGCTGGGGATGCTGCCCGGCGTCGGGTCGATGCTGAAGGACGTCGACGTCGACGACAATCAGCTGGATCGCCTGGAGGGCATCGTCAACTCGATGACGCCGGCGGAGCGCGGGGACGTCAAGCTGCTGAACAAGTCGCGGACCAAGCGGGTCGCGAAGGGAGCGGGCGTGCAGACGCCGGAGGTCAGCAAGCTGACCAAGCAGTTCGACATGCTCCAGAAGGTCATGAAGCAGACGCAGGGCATGGGGAAGCTCGGCGCGATGAAGGACCTCGCCGGCATGGACCCCGACATGATGCCGGGCGTCAAGGGCATGCCGGGCTTCGGCCGCCGCAAGTCGACGAAGCAGACCAGCCGCAAGGCGCGGTTCAAGCAGAAGAAGCGACGCTGATCCGCCTCCGGCGCCCCGGCGTCAGTCCCGCCCGAACGGCAGCGGGTCCTGTCGCTCGCCCTTCATCCACTCGTGAATCCGCGGCAGGAGGACGTCGGTGAAGATGATCTTCAGGCACGCGGCGATGGGGATCGCGATCAGCATCCCGAACACGCCGAACAGCGCGCCGCCCGCGAGCACCGCCACCAGAATCGCCACCGGGTCGAGATTGGTCGCCTTGCCGGCGATCATCGGCGTCAGCACGTAGCCCTCGATCAGCTGCACGATCACGAACACGATGATCGGACCGGCGAAGAGCCAGAACCAGCCGGAGCCGGTGTCCGGCACGTCCTCGAAGAGACTCAGCACGATCGCCAGCGGGACGCCGACGCCGCCGAGGTACGGCACCGCGCAGAAGACGCCGACGACGAGGCCGAGCGGGATGGTGTAGGGCACGCCGCAGATCGCCCAGCCGATCGCAAGCATGACGCCCATGATGATGCTGATCACGATGCGGCCGCGTACGAAGCCGGCGACCGCGAGATCCATGCGGCCGAGGAGTTCAAGCGTGCGCTGCTTGTTCTTGTCCGGAATCAGGTTGCGTCCGAACCGGACGACGCCGGGATAGGAGACGGAGAAGAAGTAGAAATAGAACGGCACGAGGAAGGCGAGCAGGCCGAGCTGGACGACGGCGCCGACCACGTTCCAGACCTGCGTGCCCGCCGTACGGGCGATGCCGATCCAGTTGACGCCGCCGCCGGGCCCATCGCGCGACGCCTCGAGCCGCGCATCCACCCGGGCGTCGATCAACGCTTCCAGCTGGGCGACGTCCATGCCGTGCACGTCGGCGGCGGGCTCCTTCGACTCGGCGGTCGCGACGTCGCCGGCGGATTCGTCACCGGCGTCATCGATCGTCTCCGCGTCAGTCCCGGCGGCTTCGTCGGCGGACGGGGGCGCTTCGTTGGCGTCGTCTCCGGCCGCGTCCTCGTCGTTCGTCGCCGCGCCGTCCGGGTCCTCGCCGCCGTCGCCGAAGTCGAGCAGTCCGCCGAGGCCGCCGGCCGCCTCGTCGTACCAGCCGGAGACGTCTTTCGCGATCGAGCGGGCCTGCCGGCTGTAGGTGCCGTCGGCGAGCTTGCCGATGAGGTCGTTGGTCTGGCCGACCACGAGGGCGCCGGTGACGGTGATGACGAGCGCCGCCGCGACGCCGACCGTGCAGAGCAGTCCCGCCACCACGATCGGGCGGGAGAGTTTCTCGTGTTTCGCCAGCTTCGCAACGAGCGGTTCGAACAGGTACGCGAGCAGCAGGGCGAGCAGCAGCGGGACGGTCACCGCGCTCATCTTGTAGCCGAGCCAGAAGAATGCGATGACCGCGCCGACCCAGAGGACGTCGCGGACCGCCTGAATCTGCCAGACGTGCAGGTTCTCGATTTTCGACCGGGACCCGGCCGCCGAGGCGTCGCCGGATCCGTCCGCTCCCCCGTCGTCTCGCTTCTTCGCCATGCCCGTTTCCTCGCCCGCCCCCGCGGGGCCTCGCCGTCAGGAGGAGGTCTGGTGCGTGTCGGAACGGTTCACCGCGCCGATCCGACGGGCCAGTTCGTCCTGACTGAACGCCTCGGCGAAATCGTACACGAGGCGGAAGTCGTCGAGCGAATCCTGGTCCGTCTTCGACATCAGGCCCGCCTCGATCATGGCGAACACGATCCGCCCGAAGTCGTCCGTGCGACGAACGTTCCACTGCTCGAGCACGAGCGGGGCGAGGTAGCCGTACTGGTCGATCGCAAAGTCACGCAGCCCCAGGCACAACTGCTGGCCGCTGATGTGGCGATCCAGCGTCGCAAGGGCCGCCGGATCCGTCACGTCGTCGAGTTCCGCGTGAATCCGCTCCACCGTGTACGTCAGGCCCTCGCGAACGAAGTGGAACGCATCGATCGGATACGGGCCCGCCGATTCACGCATCGCCGACCAGTCGATGGTCGGAGAAGCGCCGCCGGTCGGTTCAGGAATCAGTTCAGACATCAGATGGGGTCGTCCGAAGCGAAGAGATGGTGATGATGCTATCGGCGAACGAGGGGCAAAGAGTGCAATTCCCGTCAGCCCCGGCCGTTCGAGACGGGCGGCGGAACCGAAACATGCTCGCAGTCCCGCACGAGAAAACGATACGGACGCGCCGCCCACGCGCCAGCATACGACACGCCGACCCGGGGCGCCGCGACAATTCGCGACGCCGGCAGCGACCGTTGTCGACGCCGCTCTATATATAAGCAGGCCGAGTCGCGCAAATCAACGCCGTCGCAGGATCCGTCAATCCGGAGAGCCTGGGTCAACCGGGCGGGCCCGGAACACAGATCCCGATCGCGCCGGGCCCGCGGCCGACGCTCCCGGATCGCCGCCGCCCCCACGTCCGGAATCAACGCCCGGATCAGCACCGCCGTCGGCGTCTCCGCCGGACCCGCCACCACGTTGAAGCACCAATGCATCCCGTAGATGAAATACACGTACGCGTGCCCGCCCTCGCGGTACATCGTCTCCGTGCGGGCCGTCCGCCGACCGCCGTACGAATGAGCCGCGCGATCCTCGACGCCGAGATACGCCTCCGTCTCCACGATCGTCCCGCCCGTCGCCACGCCCTCCGTCACGTGCACCAGACGCTGCCCGAGCAGACGCCTCGCCAGCGTCACCGCGTCCAGCGTGGCGAACGTCGTGAAACGGCGCGGCTCGGTCGTCATTCGCCCGCCCCGGGTCCGGTCAGCCACACCGGCGCCGCGTCCGACTGCATCGCGCCCGACCACGACGCGGCCCCGGCCGTCGCCGGCCAGCCGATGATCCCGGCGATGGGTCCCGGCGCGAACGTGAAGAGATCGCGCTCCAGCCCCAGCGCCGTCGCGCCGTTGACCGTCGCCATCCGCAACGCGACGACGGGGTCGAGCCCATCGCGTCGGACGAGCGCACGCATCTCGTCCGCCGTCGACATCCGATCCGGCGTGTCCAGACAGAGGATGCTGTCGGTCCCGAGGGCGACCGTCACCCCCACGTCGAGCATCGCCGCCCACGGATGATCGTGATGCCCGAAGTACGCGCTCGCCCGCGGACAGTAGACGACGACCGCGCCGCTTGACGCCAGCCGCGCGATATGCGTTTCCTCCGCGTAGTTCACGTGCGCGAGCGCGAAATCGCCGAGGTCGACGTGGTCGCCGAGCCAGTCGACCGGATGACGGCCGTCGGGTCGGATGGTGTCGTCCCAGACATTGAGCTCGCGGAGAAGATCGGCGAACGGACCGTCCGCCGCGCGAAGGAACTGCAGTTCCTCGCGCGTCTCGGCGAGATGCGTGCAGATGGGTCGGCCGTCGACCGTCGCCCGGCGCCACGCCGCCTCGTAGAGCACGGCCCCGCACGAGTATGGCGCGTGGGGCTGGAGTCCCAGCGTGACGCCGTGCGCGGCGGGCGGCGCCGCGTCCAGCAACCGGTGCATGCGGGCGACGGCGTCAGGCTGTCGGGCGCCCTGACCGAACAGCTCGAGATAGCTCACGCCGCGCAGGGCGGAATCGCGGAGCGTCTCGAAGGGTTCGGTGCGCCACGCGCCGGCGATGTCCCCCACCGCCGCGACGCCGCCCCGGATGGACGCCTCGACGCCGGACTGCACCGCGTGTCGGATGTCGTCGGGTTCGACGGCGCGTCCCGCGCGGACGTTGGCGGCCCAGTCGGTGAAGCAGGCGGGGGCGGGTCGGGGGCCGAGATCGGTGAGGTCGAGGTGGGTGTGGGCGTTGACGAGGGCGGGCGTCACGATCAGGTCAGGTCGATGGATGCGCACAACCTGCCCGCCGGGCTCACCGAGGCCGGACGGCGTTCCGACGTCGACCACCGCGTTGTCTTCATCCAGACGCACCGCGCCGGGGCTGAAGACGCGTCCGTCGCCGTCGGCGACGCAGGCGGCGGTAATCAGGTGGGCTTGCGGGGGCATGTTGACCGATGAGAGGAGGACGATCGGACCGTGGCCGGATCGATTTCGGATAGGATAGAGACGCGGATGGAGCCGCGCACGCGGCGCCCGCACGGGCGCATCGGACCATCGGCGAGGCATGATAGGAGCAGGTCAAATGCAACGGAACGCGATGACGATGACGGCCCTGGCGGGGCTGATGCTGGGCGTGACGGTCCTGACGGGCGGCTGCGTCAAGCAGGAGAATTACGACGATCTGATGACGACCAACCGGTCGCTGCGTGAGCAGCTCGTGGCCCTCGAGGACGAACGCGACGGGCTGGAGGCGAATCTCCAGGCGGTCCGCGGACAGCTGGACCAGACCTCGTCCGAGCTCAACGCCATGCAGGGCAGTTCGAGTTCAATGAACAGCTCGCTCAGCACCCTGCAGGCGGACTACAACCGGCTGCTCGAAGAGGTCGCGACGCTGGAGATGGGCGGTCTGCCCGGCGACGTCCAGTTTGCGCTCGAACAGATGGCTCGGGAGCACCCGGAGCTCGTGACGTTCGATTCCAGCAAGGGCATGCTGCGATTCGCCAGCGACTTCACCTTCCCGTCGGGGTCGGCGGAAGTCCGGGATGACGCGGCGAACACGCTGGGCGATCTCGCTCGCGTCCTGAACAACGCCGGCGCCAATCTCGAGGTCCGGATCATCGGCCACACGGACAGCCAGAAGCCGAGCCAGCCCGCGACGCTCCGCAACCACCCGACCAACCGGCACCTGTCGGTGCACCGGGCGATCTCGGTGGGTCGGATCCTCGAATCCGCCGGCGTCGATCCCGTGCGGATCATGGTGGCCGGCTACGGCGAATCACGTCCCGTGGTCGCGAACGGGCCCCGCGGCGCGGCGGCGAACCGGCGGGTGGAGATCTTCCTCGCCCCGATGCCCAACCTCAGCCAGCCGATGGGCGGCGGTGAGAGCCCGGCCCCGGCGTCGGGTTCGGCGGGATCGGCCGGCTCCCCGCAGGCCAACGTCCCCGAGAAGTAGCCCCCCCGGCCGCCATCCAAGGTAATCCACGACAACACAGCGATTTGCGCTGTGTTGTCGCGCGCTCGGATTGGGTAAAGGACGAGGTCAGGGGCTTTCTTCCGAACGCTCCGCCGGATACGCTAGACGGGCCCGGCTCGCGGACGGCCGGGCGTCACGAGAGATTCGGTTGGCGCGACAGATCGTCGTGGACGGATGGGAGGCCCGGTCCCCGGGCGACGTCCACCACCGCGCCGCCGCCAGGAAGAGAGATCAGCACATGGAATATCGGAACGGATGGCTGGCCGCCGCGGGCGCGCTGGCGGTGGCGGGCGCGGCGACAGCCGGCGGCCCCCAGATCGACATCAACGAGGTTCGGATTGACAACCCGGGCGCCGACGATGAGTACTTTGAGTTACGCGCGCTCCCGGGAACGTCGCTCGACGGACTGACCTATCTCGTCATCGGCGACGGGACCGGCGGGTCCGGCACGATCGAGTCGGTCACCGATCTGACCGGCAACTTCATCCCGAGCGGCGGCTTCTTCGTCGTGGCGGAGAAGACCTTCACCCTCGGCACGCCCGACCTCGTCGCCGTCCTCAACTTCGAGAACAGCGACAACGTCACGCACCTGCTCGTCAGCGGCTTCACCGGCGCGGACGGCGACGACCTCGACACGGACGACGACGGCGTGCTCGACGTCACCCCGTGGACCAACATCATCGACTGCGTCGCCCTCGTCGAAACGGTCGGCTCCGGCGACCAGATCTACTGCGGCGAAACGGTCGGCCCGGACGGCACGTTCGTCCCCGGCCACGCCTACCGCTGCACGCCGGACGGGACCTGGACGATCGGCCTGTTCGACACCGGCGGCGGCACCGACACGGTCGGCGCGGCGAACCTCGCCTGCGACACCCCGCTCCCCTGCGGTGCGCAGGACGCCGGCGACTGCTTCGAAGCCAACGGCACCCCCAGCTGCGACGACGCGGACTGCTGCGACGCCGTGTGCGTGGAAGACGCCTTCTGCTGCGACGTCGAGTGGGACGCGGACTGCGCCTTCCTCGCGCAGCAGATCTGCCTGAGCTGCGGCGATCCCGACGCGGGCAACTGCTTCGAGCCCAACGGCACCCTCTTCTGCGAAGACGTCGAGTGCTGCACCCTCGTCTGCAATATTGATCCGACCTGCTGCGACACCGTCTGGGACGAGAGCTGCGCGGCTCTCGCCGAAGCGGAATGCCTCACGCCCGGCGAAGCCCCGAAGGTGCTCCTGAGCGAAATCCGCATTGATCAGCCCGGCGCTGACAACGAAGAGTACTTCGAACTCACCGGCGCCCCCGGCACGGCGCTCGACGGCGTCACCTACATCGTCATCGGCGACAACGCCGACGGCTGCGGCGCCGTGGAAGCGGCGATCGATCTCGACGGCCTGAGCATTCCCGCCGACGGCTTCTTCGTCGGGGCGGAAGGCACGTTCTCGCTCGCGGTGGCGGACCTCGTCACCGACCTGCCGTTCGAGAACTCCGACTCCGTCACCCACGCGCTCGTCTTCAACTTCACGGGCCTCGTCGGCGACGACCTCGACGTGGACAACGACGGGACGCTCGACAGCATGCCCTGGCAGTCCATGATCGACAGCCTCGGCATCGTGGAAGGCGACACGCCGGACTGCAAGACGATCGACTTCGTCTACAGTTCGACCACCGTCGGACCGGACAAGACCGGCGTCCCGCAGCACGTCTACCTGTGCACGCCGGATTCGGTCTGGGTCTCGGGCCCGCTTGATCCGGACGGCGGCGACGACACGCCGGGCGAAGCCAACGCGTCGTGCATCGGCGATCCGGAATGCGGCGACCCCGCGGCCGGCAGCTGCATCGAAGCCAACGGCACGCCCAACTGCGACGACGCCGCGTGCTGCCTCACGGTCTGTGCGATCGAGCCGTTCTGCTGTGACGTCGAGTGGGATCAGTCCTGCGCCGACATCGCGCTGGACGTCTGCTTCGCCAAGGCGCCCGAGGTGCTGATCAACGAGGTCCGCATCGACCAGGGCGGGTCGGACGACGACGAGTACTTCGAACTCAACGGCGATCCCGGCACGGACCTGTCGAACCTCACGTACATCGTGATCGGCGACGGCTGCTGCGGCAGCGGCACCGTGGAAGCGGTCGTCAGCCTCGCCGGCCAGACGATCCCCGGCGACGGGTTCTTCGTCGCGGCGGAAGACACCTTCACCCTCGCGTTCCCGGACCTCATCACGAGTCTCAACTTCGAGAACAGCGACAACGTCACCCACCTGCTCGTGTTCAACTGGACCGGTGAGAACGGCGCCGACCTCGACCTCGACGACGACGGCGTCCTCGACGTCGAACCGTGGGAGTCGGTCGTCGACTGCGTCGCCCTGATTGAGACCATCGACGAAGGCGAGTTCACCTACTGTGACGAGTCGGCCGGCCCGGACGGCGACTTCGTCCCGGCCCACGCCTACCGCTGCACGCCGGACGGGACCTGGACCGTCGGCGCCTTCAGCATCGACGACGGGACCGACACCCCCGGCAACCCGAACCTCGAATGCACCAAGGACCCCGGCGACTGCCCGGCCGACCTCGACCAGAACGGCATGGTGGGCGCCGGCGACCTCGCCGAGCTGCTCGCATCGTGGGGCCTCATGGACGTGCCCGCCGACTTCGACGGCGGCGGCGTCGGGGCGAGCGACCTCGCGTTCCTGCTCGCGAACTGGGGTCCCTGCCCGTAATCGCCGACCGGCGATCCGCTTCGGATCGCTGAACCCCATCTGACCACGCCCCGGTCCGTTCCGCGGACCGGGGCGTTTCATTGCGCCGATCGACCGTGCGCCCGCCGATCCTCGCTATGCTCACCGCATGAACCCTGTCGTCGCCGGTCTCGGCGTCATCGGACAACGTGCGATCACCGTGACCGCCACCGCCGGCGTGTTCACCCGTTTCGTCGGCGACACCCTCGTCGCGGCCGTCATCGCCTGGCGACGCTGGCTCCGCTGGCGCATCCTCCTGCCCCAGTTCGCCAGCATCGGCGCCGCGTCGCTCCCCGTGGTCGCCGTCACCGGCGCGTTCATCGGGATGGTCCTCGCCCTCGAAGGCTACGAACCGTTCCGCGCGATCGGACAGGAAGGGCGGCTCGGCGGCGCCATCATCGTCTCGGTCGTCAAGCAGATCGGCCCCGTCCTCGCCGCCGTCATGGTCGCGGGACGCGTCGGCTGCGCGCTCGCGGCGGAGCTTGGCGCCATGCGGGTCACCGAGCAGATCGACGCCCTTCGCGCCATGGCGGCGGAGCCCGTCCCCTATCTCGTCGTGCCCCGCGTCGTCGCGTGCACGATCATGACCCCCCTGCTCACCGCCTACTCCGACCTGCTCGGCGTCGCGGGCGGCTGGCTCGTCACCGTGCACTTCTACGGCGTGCCCAACTACGAATTCTGGGATTTCACCGCCCGCCTCGTCGGGTGGTGGGAGCCGACCTCCGGCCTCGTCAAGAGCGTCTTCTTCGGATTCTCGATCGGACTGATCGCATGCTTCAAGGGGTTCACGTGCCGACCCGGCGCCGTCGGCGTCGGCCGCGCCGCCACCGAGGCGTTCGTTCTGAGCTTCCTCGCGATCATGGCGATCAACCTCGTGCTCGCGAAACTGCTCAACACGATCGACCTCCTCTTCATCAGCAAAACCGCGATTCCCCCCCTCTGATCCGGCCCGCGGACCTACCATTTTCCCGCACGCCCGCCCCCGCCATCGTTCCGTTCCGACGTCGTCGCCCGCGGCGTCGCCTGAGAGAAAGCGAGCGTTCCCATGCCGGTCCGCGTGTTCACCGCCGTCGCCGTCGCCGCGACGCTGTCCTGGATGACCCTCGCCGAACCGCCGCGCACCGAAGGTCCGGTGCGGGACGTCGATCCGGAGACCAACGAGTTGGTCTTCACGGTGACCATCGCGCCGTACAACTTTCTCGGCGAGGATCCCGAGATCCGCGCCCGACGCGAGTTCGATCTCCGCAACACGCCCATCGTGATGCCCGTGATCAAGGAAGGGGCGTCGAGCCTCGTCGACATGACCACGATCGACGGGAACGTGTGGCTCGACGGAACGCCCGATCCCAACGCCCGCGCCAACGCCCGCGTCGAAGAGGGCAAGCTGCCGATGAACACGGCCCTCGTCACCATGCCGATCGAACGCTTCCGCGGACGCGAGGTCCGCTGGCAGATCCGCTACGTGGCCCGGACGTGGTCGACCCAGATCGACGAGAACGCGCTGCAGCAGATCAGCTGGCCGCGCGAATGGCCGGAAGACGTGCGCCCCGCCCTCGAACCCCAGTTTCTCGTCGAATCCAACGACCCCCTCTTCAAACAGGCCGTCGAGAACGTTTCGAAGGGACAGCTCCGCTTCGTGCCGCCCTATCTCGCCGCGAAGGACCTCGTCCGCTACTGCATCGACAACGTCCGCATCAACGGCGACGGCGTCAACATGGGGCTCAACTTCCGCCTCCACGGCTTTGACGTCGTCGGCGCCGCCCGCGCGGCGAAGGCGCAGGAAGGCGGGCCGCACGACCTCGTCTGCGTCTGCGTCGCCATGCTTCGCGCCGCCGGCATCCCCGCCCGCGTCGTCATCGGCGCGACCGACAAGATCTCCCGACGCAAGGCCGGCGAAGACACCGCCTTCGTCACCTGGGGCGAGTTCTACCTGCCGGACGCAGGCTGGATTCCGTTCGACCCCGTCGAGATGCGCGGCTCCGGCGTCTCCCGCATGGACGTCAAGCGACAGTGGCCCCACTTCGGCCAGATGAAGGACCTCAACGAACGGATCCCGCTCGCGTACCACTTCATCCCCCCCGTGGCCGTGACGTCGCCCCGGAATCCGGCCGTCTGGGGATGGGCCCCCCAGCCCCGATCGATCGCCACGGCCGACCAGTTCATCCAGATGAACCTCGTCTCCGTCCCCACCACCAACCGCGGGACCGGCGGCGGCTACGGACGGTGACCGAGCCGGCGAACCGCCGCCGCGTCATCGCCGCGTCATCTGCGCGGCGACGCGGAAGCGTATGGTTGTCGCATGCCCGACATCCGCTGGCGAACCCGGTGTGACGACGACGTGCTGGTCGTGCGGCTCGTGCGGACGGATGACGCGGCGGAGGCGGTCGTCAATCTCGTGCCCGGACTCGCGGTCGAGGCTCGCCGGCTCGGGTGTCGGCACGTGCGGATCGATCTCAGCGGCTTCGCCTCGGACTCCACGGCGGTGCTCGCCGCGATGGTCCTCGCGGAACGACGCGCGCGTCGACGGGGCGTGACGCTGGCGTTCATCGTCGACCGCCGGCTCTACGACGCCGCCTGCATCGGTCGACTCGACACGATCCTGCCGATTCGGGACGTCGTCGACGCCGGCCCCCGTCCGCACCCGACCCGGGCCGCGTTCACGGAAGCAGCCACGCCAGACCCGCGGCGAACAGCAGCCCGAGCACGATGAGCACCACGGTCAGGAGCGTGGTGCGTTGCTGCCACGCGGCGGTCACGGGCGGCGATCGTCGCGCTCGTCCTTCGATGAACTGGCGGCACGCGGGACATTGCACGACATCGTCGTACACCTCCGCCCCGCACTCCGGGCAGTAGGCCATGACGTCGACGTCATCCCCGAAGCGTTCGAGATCTTCCGAACCGGGACCTTCATCAACGTACGGCGGCATGACGCAGACTCCATCGGCAAACGCGACGCTCCCGTGAGACGTGACTCGTGATACGCGACGACGACGCCCTTCGTCAAGCGGCGTCTGACGCGACGCATCAGGCCGCACAGAAAACGCGTCGGGATCCGAGGATCCCGACGCGTCGAAGAGCATTCGGTGCTGATCCGGGGGGATCAGCGGGTCATCATGTCGTCGAACGCGGCGGGCGCGCCGTCGGGACGCACGATGTCGAGCAACGCCGCGCGAGCCTGCAGGTATTCGCGATCCGACAGGCCGAGCCGACGGAGGTCGCGAAGCAGGGTGCGGGTGCGTCGGATCGCTTCGAGGGCCGCCTCGTCGCCGGCCGCTTCGAGGGCGGCGGTGAAGCCGTCGACCGTGCCGCCGGCGGCGCTGTGCGCGGCCCACGCATTGTCGAGGGCCGCCGCGGGCGAGCCGTCGGTGACGAGTTCGATGCGGCCTTCCGACGCGGTGCGGGACGCGCGGCCGGTGGTGAGCAGCAGGAACGACTCCAGCACGCGTTCCGCCTCGGTCCGGGCGAGCCGACCGTTGGAGACGCGGTAGTCCGCGGCTCCGGGGTTGAGCACGGCCGGAAGGTCGAGCGAGACTTCGAGACCAGTCGCGGTGCCTTCACGCGCGGCCGCGAGGTTCGGCGCGTCCGCGTTGACGCCGAGCGCGGCGAGGATGGCGCGAATCACGCCGTCAGGCCGCACGGGCGGGGTCGGATCGGCGTCGGGGGCGGGCGTCAGCCCGGCGAACGTCGTGGAGATGTTCGCGTTGGTCGGGCCGGTCGCGGTGAGGTCGAGCACGCGTCCGTTGAAGAAGAACGCGCTGTTGCCCACGCCGCCCTCGACGGTGCGGAAGGCGAAGTCGCCGAGCGTGCCGTTGAGGTCGCCGGTCCCGTCGGGGGTGCCGAAGAACACGCCGCCGCCGCCGATGAGGATCGGGGCCACGGAGAAGTTGAAGCCGCCGCCCGCGACGAGGTCGAGACCGAAGTCGACGGTGATCGAGCCGTCGGCGTTCTGCACGACGCCGGGTTCACGCGTCAGCAGTTCGATCGTCGCCGCGTCGACGGTGACGACGCCGAGGACGCTGAGGTCGCCGAACGCCGCGGTGTCGCCCGCGATGAGGTCGAGATCGCCGAGGACGGAGAGCTTCTGATTCTGGCCGAAGCGGATGTCGTCGCCCGCGACAAGCATGAGGTCGCCGGTTCCGACGATGGTCGCCGCGTCGGGCACGTCGATGACCTGACCCACGTTGAGCAGGATCGAGTCGGTGACGTTGACCAGCGAACCGCCGAAGGTGGTGACGCCGCCGGCGTCGGTGATGAGGTTGAGCAGCGCGATGTTGGCGCCGAGGTCGCCGTTAAAGGTGAGGTCGTCGGCGGCGGTGGCGCTGAGGGTGAACGGCCCGTCGACGGCGCCGTTGACGGCGATGTTGGTCGCCGCGAGTTCGACGTCGCCCGAGAGGTTGACGTCGCCGTCGACGTCAAGGTCGCCCGCCGCCACGTTCACGTCGTCGGCCAGATCGATCAGATCGCCCGTAAGCTGGAGATCGCCGGCGGTGGTCTTGGCGACCGTACCCGCGGCGGTCAGGGTGTCGCCGGCCGTGACGGCCTGATCACCCGCGCCGTCCATGACGACGGCGCCGTTGAGGTCGATCGAGCCCGCCGCGTCGATATCGCCCGCGGCGTTGAGATCGTCTTCGACCACGAGGTCGCCGACCTGGGCGTCGACATCGCCGTTGAGGTCGACGCCGGCGTCGCCCGCGAGGGTGAGCACGCCGTCGGTGGTCTTGGTCAGGGCGCCGTTGGCGGTGAGGACGCCGGTGAGGGCGTCGATCCGCTGATCAGCGCCGTCGAGGACGCCGTCGCCGTTGAGGGTGATGTCCTCCGCGGCGAGCAGGTCGCCCGCGGCGGCGTACGCGCCGTTGACCGTGAGCGAGCCCCCGAGGACCGAGACGTTGTCGTCGAGGTCGAGCGAATCCGCCTCGAGCGTCAGCGAGCCGCTGTTGATCTTCTGGATGGTCGAGAGCGAGGTGAGCACGCCGCCCGCGAGGATGAGCTGATCGGCGTTGCCGTCGAGCGTGACCGGTCCCTCGAAGGTGAGGTCCAGGCCCGCCTCCACGTCGCCGGCGAGGTCGGCGAGGTCGAGGAACGTCATGTTGTCGGACGCGAAGAGATCGCCCGCGACATCGGCGGCGCCGTCGAACGTGAGGGAGCCCATGTTGATCGCGGCGCCCTGCTCGAGGATGATCGAATCGCCGGAGATCAGCGTCACGTCGCCGAGCGTGTTCTTGGTGAACGTCCCGCCGACGAAGAGTTCGCCCATCCCGGCGTCGATGATGTTGTCGTCGCCCATCAGGCTGACGTTGTCATTCAGGAAGACGCCGTTGGTCGTGGTGACGTCGCCGAAGATGAACGTCGTGCCGCCCGCGTTGGTGGTGAGCATGCTGAGGGCGTTCACGTTCCCCACGTCGCCGAGGAAGATGGTCGGGCCGGCCCCGAGCGACTGCACTTCGAGGGCGAAGTTGTCGCCGGCGACGGAGTTGAGATCGCCGACGAAACCGATCGCCTGACCCCGCATCAGCGTGTCGGCGCCAAGCAGGACGTTGTTGAAGTAGAACTGCGAGCCGATGGTGTCGACGAGCCCGCCGTTGATGATGAGGACGCCGGCGGCGCCGGTCTGGATCTGACCCGCCGTGACCTGGCCGTTCCAGATCGTGGCCCCGTCGCTGGTGAAGCGGAGCAGGTGGGTGTTGCCGTTGATGTTGCCGTCGAAGATCAGGTCGGCCGCGCCCATGCCCGGACCGAAGCTGATGAAGTTCGTGCTGTTGGTCGTCTCGAGATCCATGCCGTAGTGCTGATAGCCGTTGGTCAGCACCGAGCCGGAGTTGAGCGTGATCAGCCCCGCGCCGCCGTTGTTGTGGAAGTCGAGGTTGAACAGGCGGTCCTGGACGCCGATGTTGCCGTTCACACGGATGTCGGGGCCGATGATTTCAAGGCTGTTGCTCTGGTTCTGCACGCTGTCGATCGACGAGGCGAAGTTGACGAGCGACGAGCCCGAGAGCGTGACGTCGTTGGAACCGATCACGATCGGCGCGTTGAAGTCGAGGATCTCGCCGGTGATGTCGCCGTCGATCATCGAGACGACGTTGTTGGACGAGATCGTGATCTCGCCGCCGGTGATCTCGCCGGTGTGCTTGATGGCGAGCCCGTACATGTCGCCCGCCCCGAGCACGACGCGGCCGTTCCCGGCGTCGATCACGCCGGTGTTCTCGACGCCGACGAGACCGTTGACGATCTGCGTGGGGTTGAACCCATTCGGCGACGCGTTCAGGATGTCGCGTCCGTCGATCTTCACCATCAGGTTGCCGCCGATCTCCCCGAGCATCACCTGGTCGCCGGCCAGCATCGTGATGATGCCGCCGTTCGACGAGAGCATGCCGGAGTTGCGGACGAAGTTGCCGAGCAGGTGGATCTGCTGACCCTGGATCATCCCGGCGTTCTTGACCTCGCCGGTGAGATTGAAGGTCTCGACCATGCTGCCGAAGTCGTCGATCGTGCCCGCCGCGGCGTAGATGCCGCCCACGTTCACCATCGCACTCTGGCCGAAGATGATCCCGGCCGGGTTCGCGATGTAGATGATGCCGTTCGACGTCAGGCCGCCGTTGATGAACGACTCGCCCGAGCCCGTGATGTTGTTCAGCACCCGGGCCTGGTCGCTGGGCAGGTCGAAGTGAACCGTCTCAAAGCTGGCGATGTTGAACGACAGCCACTCCAGCACCGCGCCGTCGAAGGCCGTCACGGTCAGCATGTTGCCGTTGGGATCGATCATCACCCCGGCCGGCGGCGCTCCGTCGTACTGGGGGATGGCGGTCGCGGAACCGCACAGCATGCCGAACGCCGCCGTCGCAGCACAGATGACGCCGCCACACGGGGAAAGATGTCGCCGAGATCGTCGAGAGATGGTCAACACCACTCAACCTCCTACTGCTCTTCAAGTTATGGCAATCCGCCCGACCGCCATCTGAAGTGTACCCGCTAATACAGGAAAGTCGCAATGAAATGGAAGCGATTCGACCCCGAGCTCACGCGGTCCGGGTCATAGTCCTGTAATGCCACGCCCCAGTCGAGTCTGAGGTTGACGTTCTGTTTGAGCTGAAGCTCGACGCCGAGGCCCGTCCCGATAAGCGTGTGGTCCTCTTCGAAGGAGAAGGGGTCGGCGGACTCGACGTACCCGACATCCAGAAAAGTCCGCACAATCAGATCCCAGTCCGGCCGGCCGTAGACGTATTGCGGCTGCCAGCGGAAGGCCTGTCCGAATAGCTGCCCCGGGGTTTCGTCCGGCGCGAAGATGCGGGGGACGTGGAAGCGGTACTCCGCGGTCGCCACGATCGAGTTATCGCCCGAGGCGGACGACTCCGGATAGCCGCGCACGGTGTAGAGACCGCCGATGACCGACTGCGCCTGGGGGATCACCCGCTCGTCGAAGGTGTACTGTCCCTTGACGCCGAACAGGATCTCGTGGGCGAGCGTCGAGGTCGACGCCTCCTCGGGATCGGCGAAGCCTGCCGGGTTGATCAGCGGCTCGAGGTAGAACGAGTGCCGCAGGTCCGCCCGCAGGATCGGCCAGCCCTCTTCGGGGAAGAGCCGTCCCAGCCGGTTGAGCTCCGCCTGGTCCTCCTCGGTCAGCCAGTATTCGAACGTCAGGGCCCCGAGCGTCGAGGTCTGTTCGTTCCGGCGTTCCAGACGCACGCCGCCGTACGGGATGAAGAAGTCGCCCTCGCCGGTGAGGTTCACGAAGTTGTTGATCACCCGCTGATGCTCGTATCGGCCGCCGACGACCAGGTCGAGGAAGAGGTCCTCGTGCTGGTAGAAGTTCAGGATCGCCTCGATCCCGCCGCCGTACGACTCGCCCTCGAACGGCTCGAACTGGATGCCGACTTCCGACGCGGTGTACTCCGACCAGTTGCCGAAGACCCGCCACCGGGCCCGGTCGTTGTCGCCGATCCGGCCCTCGTACGACACCAGCACCGCGTGCGATTCATCGAACCCGGACGTGATGTAGTCCGCGGTGAGAATGTCGTCGTTCCCGGTCAGCTGGCTGTGGATGAAGCCGAAGCGGTACCGCCACTTGTCCGTCTCCTCGGTGCCCGTATTGGACGCCTGGCCGTAGACGAGCAGCGGCTTGTTCTCGTTGATCATGTAGTGGAGTTCCGCGCCGCCCTCCTCCGCGCCCGCGATCGCGACATCCACCCGCCGTCCCGGATGCCGGCTGAGCATCAGCGCGTACTCGTTGAGCGGATCACGCTCGAGCAGATCCCGACGCGTCTGCGCCGATGCGCCGGCGTCGGGCTGCAGCGGCGAGTTGCGTCGGATCCGCGCATGCTGCGGCGCGTCCTCACGCTGCTCCGCCGGCAACCGATCGCCGAAGGCGAAGCTGCGAATCCGCTTCACCTCCGCCGTCGCGACCAGCAGCCGCATCATGGTGTCGCCCGGCGTCCGCATGTCGTCGAAGCTGCCCGGGGCGATCGATTCGTTCGGATCCGGCGCGACGAAGACCCCGAGGAGTCCCAGCTCCCGCAGTCGATCCGCGATCGCCGGGAACACCGCGAACTGCAACGCATGCAGCGTGAAGACCTCGTCGCCCCGCGCGTTCAGATCGGCCAGACGCAGCCGCACCGCAGGGTACCCCGCCGTCGGCGCGATGTAGCCGCCCGCCGTCGGCGACAGATCCACCTCGGTCTGCAGCAACGCCCCGATCGGCGGCTGCTGCGGGTGCGGCGTGATGTAGGCGAACGTGAACTCCCCGATCAGGTATGCGTTCTCGAAGAACACCGGGTTGTCCGGCAGGTTCTCCGACGGCGCCCGGTCGGGATTGCCCGTCGGGAGCGGCGGCAGCGGCGGCATCCCGGTCGCCCGGGGATCCCGCTGCGGCATGCCGACCGCCCGCGGATCCGACGGCGCCCCGGCCGATGACGCGGCGGGCTGGGTCGGACGCTGCGGCATCCCCTCCGCCCTCGGGTCCGACGGCTCATCCGGCTGCGCCGCGACCTCCGCGGAGAGCACGCAACTGACGATCCCGACCATGACGACCAGGACGGTACGCATTGACTGATTCAACATGGCAACTCTCATTCGACCGCGACGCCGCACGCCGCGCGTGAAACACCCTGCGCCCGCGGGCGCATCATGCATGTCCGATACACAACGGTGGTCGACCGCCGTCGGTCCCACACTCCGGGCCACCCATCGCCACTGTCCATGCGGCGGTCCTCCCAACTCGGACGCCCGCGGAGGCGGACGCCCCGGACCCGAACACCCGACGTCGGCCATCCGTCATCGTCGCGCGATGCAGGCCCGCCCCGGCCATCAACCCGTGGTCCAAACGCCGTAGCAACGCCGCGACGGCCGATTCGGACCGACCGCAGAATACCGGGCCCGCGAAGAACGCGTCAAGATGAACCCACCCCCGAAATCCAACCCGCTTTTTTCCGATAACCCCCGCCCCGCGCCGAACGTGCGGCCTGCGCCGGTGACTCGGCCCGCCTCCCCGCCGGGTCCGAACCGGGGCTGAAGGCGCCCCCGGCCCGAGGCCGATTCCTGAGGGTCAAGGCGAATCTACCGCCCGGAACCGCAGGGGAGACCTCATGAATCGCACGCTGATCACGCTTGCTCTGACCGCCCCCATGTGCCTCGTCGGCTGCGCCAGCACGCCGCAGTCCGCCCAGGCCCCGGGCTCGATGTGCACGACGACCTACGCCTCGAACAACGCCGTGACCTACGTCACCGCCGCGAACTCCGCCGCGCTCACCACCGCCCCGGCGAAGAATCACGTGATCATGGCGGCGCCGGCGTCCGACCGCAGCTTCGGTCCGCTCATCCTCGGGGCCGGCGACATGGTCGGCTCCGCCGCGTACGCGTACCACATGCAGCAGAACGCCGACGGCGTCTACGCCACCGTGGACCCGAACGGCCAGTAAGCCCCCGGGCTACTCCTCCGACCATCGACCCGCCGGGCGCCGATTGGCGCCCGGCTGTTTCGTGAGCGCATCGCCCAGATCCCGTCGGGCCGCCTCCACAATCGACTGCAACCTCGCCACCACCTCGGGATGCTCCGCCGCCACGTCCGTCGTCTCGTTCGGGTCCGCCGCGAGGTCGTACAACTCCAGCCCGCACGGCTGCTGTGAATACCCGGCCGGACGTCCGTCCTGCCCCGGCGCGCCCGTCAGGCTCCGGTACCGGTGCGGCAGCATGAGTTTCCACCGGCCCGACCGCACCGCCTCCAGGTGATTGTTGTGGTAATAGAACAACAGCGCCTCGTGCGGCGAGGCGGCGCCCGGCGCGCCAAGCAGCAGCGGGCCGATATCGCGGCCGTCGATCCGGCGCTCCGGCGGCTCGGCCCCGATCAGCGCCGCCACCGTCGGCAACACGTCGATCGTCATCACCGGCTCGTCGCACGCCGCGCCCGCCGGGACGCGCCCCGGCCAGCGCACGATGCACGGCACCCGCACCCCGCCCTCCCAGGTCGTTCCCTTGCCCTCCCGCAGACCCGCCGTGCCGCCCGCGTGATTGCCGTACGACAGCCACGGTCCGTTGTCCGACGTGAAGATCACCAGCGTCCGCTCATCGTTCCCCGTCCGCGCCACCGCATCAAGAATCTCCCCCACCGACCAGTCGATCTCCTCGATCACATCCCCGTACGCCCCCTGCGCCGAACGACCGTCGAACGCCGCGCTCGTGAAGAGCGGCACGTGGGGCATCGGATGCGGCACGTACAGGAAGAACGGTTCGTCCGCGTGACGCTCGATGAAGTCGACCGCCCGCTCCGTGAAGACGCGTGTGAACTGCTTCTGGTCCTCGGGCGTGATCTCCGGATCGACGATCGCATCGTCCTCGTACATGGCCAGGTCGGGATATCCCTGCTTCCGTTTCGCCGCCCCGGGCGGCAGATCCACGTACGCCGGATGCAGCGGCCACATGTCGTTCGAGTACGGGATGCCGAGATACTCGTCGAAGCCGTGGTGCGTCGGCAGGAACCCGTCGCGATGACCGATGTGCCACTTGCCGAAGATCGCCGTCGCGTAGCCGCGCGACCGGCACACATCCGCGATCGTCGTCTCGTCCTGATGCAGCCCGTGCTTCGCGTTCGGGCCCAGCGCGCCGCTGATGCCGATGCGGTTCGGATAACACCCGGTCAGCAACGCGGCCCGCGACGCGGAACAGACCGGCTGCGCCACGTAGAACGACGTGAACCGCATTCCCTCCGCCGCCATGCGGTCGAGATGAGGCGTGCGCCAGCCTTCCGCGCCGTAGACGCCGATGTCCCCGTACCCCAGATCGTCGCAGAACACGATCACGATGTTCGGCGGACGATCGTCGGGCGTCCCCGACGCGGACGCCCACGCCGCGGGAATCGTCACCAGGACCAGGGCCGCCAGCCGCCACGCCGTCGTCATCTGTCTCATGCCGCCCAGTCTACCCGCCACGCTCAGCCCCGGTCGCCGTCGTTCGCGGTACGCTGTCGGGCACGATGACGATCTTCACCATCTCCTTCATCGTCTACACGGGGATCATCGTGCTGATCGGCGCGGCGTCCCTGCTCCGACGCACCGACGACTCCAACACCGAGTTCTTTCTCGCCGGCCGGAAACTCGGACCGTGGGTCGCCTCGCTGTCCGCCTCCGCCTCGAGCGAATCCGGCTGGGTCACCCTCGGACTCGTCGGCTGGGCGTTCACGGCCGGCGTCTCCGCCTACTGGATCATCCCCGGCTGCCTGCTCGGTTTCATCTTCAACTGGTTCGTGCTCGCCCGTCCCCTTCGCGAACGTGCGCACGATCTCGACGCCGACACCCTGCCCGACCTGTTCGCCCTCCACTTCCGCGAACGCACGCCGGCCCTCCGGCTGCTCTCCGTGGTCGTGATCCTCACGGCGATGATGCTCTATGTCGCCGCGCAGTTCGCCGCCGCCGGCGAGGCCTTTCAGGTCGCCTTCGGCGCGAACCGCACGCTGGGCGTGTGCATCGGGGCGGCGATCGTGCTGACCTACTGCGCCATCGGCGGTTTTCGCGCGGCGTGCTGGACGGACTTCGCCCAGGCCCTCGTCATGGTCGGCACGCTCGTCATCTTCCCGCTCTGGCTGATCACCGCGGGACCGAGCGGCGACCTCCTCGCCACGCTCGAGAATCACGACCCCGCGCTCGTCCGCTTCACGCCGGACAAGGCGGGCGTCGCCCTCATCGGCTTCCTCGTCGGCTCCTCCAGCCTCGGCATCAACCTCGGGTACCCGGGACAACCGCACGTGCTGGTCCGCTTCATGGCCCTGCGGCGGAACAAGGATGCGATCGTCGGCGGCTTCATCGCCGTCGTCTGGGCGACGGCGGTCTACTGGGGCGCGGTGACGGTCGGCCTTGCCGTGCGGGCCATGACCATCCGCGATGCGGACTGGACGGGTCCGCTCGCTGAACAACTCGCGGCGGGCGCGTCGAACGCGGGTGAGACCGGCCTGATCCTCGGCGCGATGAACATGATTCCGGGCGTTCTCGCGGGCATGGTCCTCGCCGCGATTCTCGCCGCGATCTGCTCGACCGCGGACAGTCAGCTGATGGTCGCCGCGTCCGCCGCCGCGAACGACGTCTACGGACGCCTGTTCGATCGCGACGGCCGCGACAACAACCTGTGGATCAACCGCGTCACCGTGGTGCTCGTGGGCGTGGTGGCGGTCGGGCTCGCGCTGGACGACACGATCAGCGTGTACGAGTACGTCCTGACGTACGGATGGGCGATTCTGGGCGCCGCATTCGGGCCGCAACTGATCCTGCTGTTGTTCTTCCGCCGCGCGTCATATGCGGGCTGTCTCGCCGGCATGGCGACGGGCTTTGGCGTCGCGCTCGGCTGGAAGCTGTGGGCCGACAACGGCGTCACGATCAACGGCGAGGCGGTCGAGATCTACAACCTGACGCTCGCCTTCGTCGCCGCCTTCGTCGTGAACGTCGTGGTGAGTCTCGCAACGCCGCCGCCCACCCCCCCAGCCTCCAGCTCCGCTCGGGGATAAGCCGCGCGCGTCACGAAGCGCCCGCACCACCGTGGCATTGCTCCAGAACATCACGCCAGACGCTCCTCTCACGACGCTGGCCCCAACTCGGGCCCGACGCGGCGTCGATCACGAAACCGTGTACGGTCGGGCCGGATCTCCATGCGTCGTCTGCGGCGCCATGCGCCCGATCCGATCCGACTGAACGCCGCACACCGGAACGATGTCGCGGTACACGCCGGGGATGTCGGGATGTCGGGAGTTGACCCCCGGCGGAGCCGGGGGCTGGCGTGTTGTCTTTCACCGCCACAGCGCGGCGGTCGCCGACACCGCGATGTTGCGCAGCATCCGCCCGTGATGCCGGACCGGCGTGTCCAGCTCCGGGGCGGGAACCGTCACCCGCAAGGGCGGATCCGCCTCGTCGAAAAGGACGTCCGCGCGGCGTTCGTCCAGCGCCTCCGGCCGACACTCGATCAGACCCCACCCCGCCGGCAGTTCGCCCGGCTGAATCAACCCCTCCGGCGACACGATGTACAGCCGGTTCGCCAGCCGATAGTGCGCGATCATCGCGAACTTCGTCTCGCCGTAGAGCTGCGCATCGATCCGGCGGACGCGACGCAGCACCGAACGGTACGCTCGCGAACGACTCGCGCCGTAGTCCCACTGCTCGAGATCAGTGAACAACGCCGTATCCGCCTGACGCAGGTGCGGCTCCTCCCGCTGGATCCGGTGCACCTCGATGTGCTTGCTGATCCGCGTCAGCTTCTCCCGACGCTCGAGCAGATCCGCCACGTCCCGCGCATCACGCAGATAGTCGGCCCGCGACTGCTTGCATTCCAGCATGATCGTGCGCGGCGGCGCGCTCGCCCACTTCATCCGACGCCGCCTCGCGGCCAGCGAGTACTTCTCTTCCGGCGACTGCGGCGCCTGCGAGGCGAAGGGCGACGCGGGGTCGATCGGCGCCGCCTCGACCTGCCGGTCCACATACCCCGCCACGTCCACCCGGTACCGCGAGATCGGACACTTCACCTCGATCGCCGCGGCCTGACACCCGTGCCGGACCAGATACGCCGCCGCGAGCCGCTTCAATCGTCGATGCGCACGCGTCTCTCCCATCAGTCCGTCCGATCCGTCCGCTCGCGCCCCGCCTTCTCCATGGGAAATCCGCCCGTCATTGAGCCGTCTCCGTCCCCCCTGCCGATGTCCCGACCTCGGTACGATGCGCATCCTACCGGTTTGACCCGAGGACTCAAACAAATACCGACCAGATGATGGTATCGTTCCCGGGAACCCCGAGGCCGTTCGTCGAAAAGGAGCCGCCATGTTCACCCCCGCCGCAACCGACCGAGCGACTGTCGAACACCCCCCGTCCCCTGGCGCATCTGATCATCGACTCGACCGACTCGAAGCCCGACTCGACGCCGCGGAACGCGAAACACGTCGCTGGCGATGGATCGCGGGCGGGCTCGCGGCGGCCGGTCTGCTCGGCGGCCTCGTCGCCGCGACGCAGAACGCCGATGTGGCCGATGTCGTGCGCACACAACGTCTCGAAGTGGTGAACGCCGAGGGCCGCGCCCAGGTCACGCTGTTCGCCGACGCCAAAGGCGGCGTGGTCGACGTCTGGACGACGGGGAGCGAGAACGTCGCGCGGCTGAGCGCGAACGATCACGGCGGCGATCTCGCGATCTGGGACCGACAGTCGAGGAACGTCGCGGGCGTCTTCGCGCTGGAAGGCGGCGGTCGACTCGGCGCATGGGGCGCGCAGGGCGCCGCGCTGCTCGACGCCCCCGCCGCCGAGCCACGCCTGCGTCTCCGGAACGAGGCGGGGACGGATGTCGTTGCTCTTCGCGCCGGCGCGCAGGGCGGGCTCAACGTCGCCGGAGACGCCTCGTTCGCCCGCGCGTCCGTGGCCGGCGTGATGACGATCGGCGAACAACTCACCGTCGGCGACGGCGCGGGATCGATGATCGATCTCACGCCCGACGCCGCAACGCTGAACGGACCGGGCGGACAGGCCGTTCTCGCGGCGGATCGTCTCACCCTCGTCGGGGCCGGCCGCGCCGCGCTCCGCACCGACGGGCTCACCATCGGCGATCCGCGGGGCGGGGTGCGGGCCCGCCTCGGTTCCGCCAGCAACGGCGGGTCGCTTCAACTCCACAACCTCCAGGGCACGCCGGTGGCGAGCCTCGGCGTCGATGGCGACGCGGTCGGTCGACTCGATCTCCACGACACGACCGGCGCGTCGATGCTCCAGGCCGCCGCGGTCGAGGGCGCGGGCGCGGTGCTCGCGTTGCGTCAGCCGCAGGGCGGACCCTCGTTCGTGGTGGCGACGCGACCGGAGGGCGGGCTGATCAACCTGATGAACGCGTCGGGCGACGTCGTATTCAACACCGGCGCCGTCGGGGCCCAGGCGGGCGGCGCGATGACGATCTGGAACGGCACGGGACAGGAAGTCTTCCACGCGGGCGTCGACGGCAATGACGACGGCGTGGTCTCCGTCTGGAACGCCGCGCGGAACATCTGGCGGGCGCTCGCCCCCTGAACGAGGCGCTCTCAGCCTTGGCAGATACGCCGACGGTCGGTGGGTCCGGAAATATCCGGCGCGACAGACCGCGATGCACGACCTCATCATGACGGCGGGAATCCGCGTGCAGAACCGCGGAATCGGCATACACTTGAAGCGATGTCGCCGCGCCGCGCGACACGCTTCCGGAGCGTCGAGACCCAGTCATGAGCGATTCCGCGTCACCCACGCCCGCCCCGAGCCTGCGCCTCGTCGGGCCCGACGAAGCCGCGATGGCGGCGTGGCGTCGCGCGCGATCGGCGCGAAACGCGGTGGCGTCGGCGAACGTGGCGGCCGCAACCAATGTGGCCCTGGATCCGACCGACCCCCGCTGGGTGCTCGCCGCCCACACCCAGGCGGCGCTCGACGGCTTGATCCTCGATCCCGAACGACGCGAGCGCCTCGTCCGAATGGCGCAACGCATCGGGGTGCGTCCCTTCGAGGCGAACGTCATCATCGCCATCGTGCAGGATCACGCCCGG
Organism: Phycisphaerales bacterium; assembly: GCA_965227335.1. Lineage (GTDB taxonomy): Bacteria > Planctomycetota > Phycisphaerae > Phycisphaerales > SM1A02 > CBDDFV01. The sequence goes on along the minus strand of CBDDFV010000001.1, from coordinate 1,367,652 downwards.
TGCGGACGGTCGCTGCAGGACGCGTCGGGCGTGCTGTCGCTCGTCCGCAGACCTGACGAACGAACGAACGCGGCGCCCGGCTGGGCCCGCTGGACCGCCGCGCTCGCCACGGCGGCGCTCGCCAACGCGTTTCTCATCTGGTGGCTGCTCGGCTGACGGTCAGGCGGCCTCGGCCACGCCCCGTTCGGCGCCCTCAATCATGTCGCCCACGCCCCGTCGGACCCAGCTGACGGTGGATGTAATCCGGCGCGTAGACGATCAGGACGTCCCGCCAGTGACGGATGATCGCCGGCTTCAGGGACGCGACGTACGCGGGACGCTCGGGCCGAACGGCCGGGTCGGCGTCGCCGCCGCCGGAGCGACGCGGGGCAGCGGCCGGACGGACGCGGTCGTCCTCGTAATACTCGATCTGACCCCAGTCCCACGCCTCGGGCTCGATCGTCGTCACCACCTGCTCCACCCGATCCACCGCCATGCCGTCCGGGAGCTTCCGGTGACGACGCGGCCGGCCCGGATCGCCCAGGTCGAGCATCAGATCCCGGATGGAATACAGCCGCAACGTGCGGGCGGCCGGGACGCTGAGACGCTCCCGCGAACCGACTTCGAGGTAGCCGCGCCGGACCTGCCAGCGACAGTCGGTCCCGTCCGATCCGCAGACATCGAGAAGCAGCGCGAGCACGTCGCCCGCCTTCATGTCGCGGAGCGAGAGCCGGACCGGCAGGCTCGGGTCGACGCCCGATCGCATCGCATCGTCGTGATAGCGCACGATCACCGGGATCCCGAGCCGTTGTTCGAAGATCTCGAACGCCGTGTGGAGATCGGCGTCGACGATGAAGTCGAACCGACGCGTGTCGAGCGCGGCCATCGTGCGGCGGCGGAAATCATCGCCGGCGGGACGAATCGGCAACGGACCCACCGGCGGAGCCCCGGCCCCCGCCGGCTCGTCGCGCGTCGCCTCGGCATCGTCGATGCGCACGAGACGGATCGTCGACTGCGGCGTCGCCTTCGCGATGATCGACGACGCCGCGGACGCGGGCGCGGTGAGCCCCGCGATCTGTCGATGGATGAATCCCGGGGCGTCGATGACCAGACGCCCGCGATCGAATCGGGTGATGCGGGCGACGCGGTGATCGGAGGAGCGATACGGCGGCGTGCCGAACGGCGGCTTCCCGCCGGTGGGCGGCGCCTGGCGGAGCTCGAAGTCCCAGTTGCCGGGCTCGATGACCTCGGCCACGATGCGGATGAACTCCTCGGCGAGATCGTCCGGCGTGTAACGCGGCTTCGCCGCGCCGACCCGGACCGAGGCGCTGCGATAGGCGTGGGTGTTGAAGTGGTGTTCGCCCCAGCGGTTCCGACCGGGACCGAAGCCGTGCCGATCGTCGTCCGGAGCCATCGCATCGATGAGCAGCCCGTCGAGGGAATGCGTGCGCTGATCGGTCGACCAGCACAAGCGACGCCTCGTGCCGACCTCCACGTAACCCGTCCGGATCTGCCAGTCGCACGCCGCGAACTGCGCGGCCTGATCAATGATCATCTCCAGCGCATCCACCGCCGGCGCATCGCGCAGCGTCAGCGAGACCGGGCGATCCGGATCCAGGCCGACGCCACGCTCGTGATCGTCGTACCGCCCGATCACCGTCAGGCCGACGGCGGCGGCGAACTGGCGCAACGCCGCGCGGACGGGCACATCGTCCATCGAGACGTCGACGCGGGCGTGGAGCAGGACGGCGGCGATCTCCTCCCGCCAGGCGTCGGATGCGGCGGGCGGCGGGGCCGCGACGGCGCCCGGGAGAACGGCGGCGAGCAGCAACCCGCAGATGACCGACCCGCGGGCGCGGCTCCGGCGGCGAATCTGGATTGGCATGGGAGGCTCCGGCGGGCGTGGCCAGATGGGCTCTGCAGGACGGTACGCGCCGATGACGGCTGCGGTTCCGCTCAGGCGACGTCCTCATCGTACATCGCATCGGGATCGTAGCACCGGGGTTCGGGCTCCTCGTCGTACTCGGGCGCGGCGGCCACGGGCAGCGGCGGCGGCGGCGTCGCCTCATCGATCGCGGTCACCAGCACCTCGCCGTCGCGACGACGGTGGGCGACGCCGAGGACAAACAGCGCCTCGAGCGCGGCGTCCTGCTCCGCCTCCTTCTTCGAGGCCCCCCAGCACGCCGGGAACCGTCGGGCCCCGATTTCCACGCACACCGCGAAGTGCTTGGCGTGATCCGGTCCCTTCTCTTCCATCACCAGGTACTGCGGCATCGCTCCCAACAGTTGCTGGGCCGTCTGCTGCAGGACGGACTTGAAGTTGTGCTGGTGGCCGGACGCCGCCGCCTGCTCCATCAGCGCTTCGAGGTCGCGAAGAATGAAGTCCCGGGCGGCGTCGAGTCCGCCGTCGAGATAGATCGCTCCCACCAGCGACTCGTAGACGGCCGCCATCACCGAGCCGGGCAGTCGCTTGCGATTGCTCATGCCCTTGCCGAGGTAGAGCACCTGGTCGAGGCCCATGGCTTCGGCGAGTTCGGCGCAGGTGCGTCGGCTGACCACGGTCGACTTGATCTTGGTGAGTTCGCCCTCGAGCAGGTCCTCGAAGCGGGTGAACAGCCGCTCGCAGACGACCATGCCGAGGATGGCGTCGCCGAGGAACTCGAGCCGTTCGTTGCTCTGGATGCGTGAGTCCGCCGTGGACGCGTGCGTCAGTGCGTGTTCGAGCATCGTGCGGTCGCGGAAGGCATAGCCGATGGCCTTCTCCGCGGCCACGAGATTGTCCAGATCCATGCGCGCTTCCGCCATATACCGCACCCCGCCCGGTCCGGAGGGGCCGGGGGAGGATGCGTCACCTTGCGACGCCGCGACGGTTGAAGGCGGGAATATCAGGCGCCTTGCCCGGAAAGAGGAGAAGGCGACTGAGACTCGCGCCCGCGACGGGACGACCGACGTCCCTCGTTGCGGTCAGACTCCATATGTATCGGCTGAGGGAGGCGGCGTCCACGGTTTCCCTGTGGAATGGGACAGGAAAAGCCAGCCGGGAGGGGTCAGGGACCCCGGCGGGCCGCCGCAGGGATGAATCCCGGTTGACGGGCGGTTCCGCCCCGATACAATCGCGGATTCCTCACTGATGGGCCGTGAGTGATGAGACGTCCGTCCGGTCGGACGGCGTCGAGGCGCTCCATGGGGTGTTCCGTCGCGGCCGACGAACATTCCCGCCCCGAGGAAACCGCCGCGGCAGAGGACGTTCGGTCGATTCCGAACCCCGAACCCGCGTCCTGCGTTCGGTGTTCGGGTTGGCGACGGAACGAGCCCCCTGCTCACTCGTCAATGGCCCGTGGTGTAATTGGCAACACACCTGGTTTTGGTCCAGGCATTCCAAGTTCGAGTCTTGGCGGGCCAGTTCCCGACCCGACGCCCGCCCGGTTCGCCGGGGGCGTCCCGGGACACGCCGCTCGAACCGGATGCACGGGCCGGCCCGGCCTTCTGAGACGACGAGTGGCAGACGAGAACACGCCGACATCCAGCTCCGCCCGACCGGTCGCCGCCATTGTCCTCGCGGCCGGCAAGGGCACGCGTATGAAGAGCGACCTGCCGAAGGTCTGTCACGAGGTGGCGGGCCGACCGATTGTGTGGTGGGTCGCCCGCGCGTGTCGCGCGGCGGGGGTGGAGCGGCTGGTGATGGTGGTCGGCTACAAGCAGGAGCTGGTCCGCGCGGTGTTTGACGGCGACGACGCCGACATCCGCTACGCGGTGCAGGACGAGCAGCTCGGCACCGGTCACGCCACGATGTGCGGGCGGGACGCCCTGGCCGATTTCGACGGCGACGTCCTGATCCTCGCCGGCGACGGACCGCTCATCCGGGCGGCGACGATCGACGCCATGCTCGACCGTCATCGTTCGACGAACGCCGCCGCGACGCTGGCGACATCGGTCATCGACGACCCGACCGGCTACGGCCGCATCGTCCGCGATGCGAACGATCGTTTCGAGGCGATCGTCGAGCAGAAGAACGCGACGCCGGCCCAGCTCGCCATCCGCGAGGTGTACCCGAGCTACGCGTGCTTCGACGCCGGGCGACTCTTCGCGTGTCTCGAGACGCTGGAGCCGAACGAGCTCACGGGCGAGTACTACGTCACCGACGTCCCCGCGATGCTCCGCGCCGCGGGCGAGCGGGTCGAGGTCGTGGACGCGGTGCCGCCGGAGGACGTGCTCTCGATCAATACGCCCGAGCAGCTCGCGGCGGTGGACGCGATCCTCGCGAAGCGGGGCGAAGCGGGACGGGGGGTGGAGGTCTCATGACGGCGAGCGACCGCGACCATCTCAAGATCTTCGCCGGCCGGGCCGGCCTCGACATCGCGCAGCTGATGTGCGATCACCTCAACCTTCCTCTCGGGGCCGGCAAGACCGAGCTCTTCCCCGACGGCGAGGTGCTGGTGAAGGTGGACGAGGACGTGCGGGGTCGGGACTGCTTCGTCGTGCAGTCGACGAGCGATCCCGTCAACGCCCACCTGATGGAGCTGCTCATCTACATCGACTGCCTCAAGCGGGCGTCGGCGAAGCGGATCACGGCCGTGATTCCGTATTACGGGTACGCACGCCAGGATCGCAAGGACGAGGGCCGGGTGCCGATCACCGCGAAGCTGGTGGCGAACCTGATCACGGCGGCGGGGGCGAACCGCGTGATCTGCATGGACCTGCACGCGGCCCAGATCCAGGGCTTCTTCGACATCCCGGTCGACCATCTCAGCGCCACGCCGGTGTTTCACGAGGCGCTGGACCGGCTGCGGGACGAGCTGGGGGAGCTGGTGCTGGTGTCGCCGGACGTCGGCAACGTGAAGGTGGCGAACATGTACGCGCGGATGTTCGACGCCGACCTCGCGATCGTCGACAAGCGGCGGGAGTCGGGGATGAAGGTGTCGTCGCGCAATCTGATCGGCGAGGTCGAGGGGCGGACGGTGCTGATGGTCGACGACATGATCTCGACCGCGGGCACGGTGTGCGAGGCGGCGAAGCTGGTGAAGGCGCGGGGGGCGGGTCAGGTGATCGTGGCCGCGACGCACGCGGTGTTCTCGGGACTCGCCTACGAGCGGATCGCGGACGCCCCGATCGACAAGGTGCTGATCACGGACACGATTCCGGTCGGCGACCGGTTCAAGCCCCTTCAGGACAAGGTGCAGGTGTTGACCGTGGCCCGGCTGCTGGGCGAGGCGGTGCACCGCATTCATCACGATATCTCGGTGTCGGCGCTGTTCCGTTCCGGAGGCGGGACGAAGCGTTGAGGACGACGTTATTCATTCGCCGGCGTCGTGTGACGCGTCGTCGGCATCTTCTGTGTAAGGACGGTTAGCAATGAGCCACGAGACTCCCACCCTGGCGGCCCGCCGCCGCGAACGTATCGGCAGCCGCTACGCGAAGCGTCTGCGCGACGCCGGTCGCCTTCCGGCGGTGGTGTACGGGCACCAGACCGCGCCGGTGTCGGTGGACGTCGACGCCAAGGAGGCGGTGACGCACCTGAACCACGGCGCGCACCTGTTCACCCTGGAGATCGACGGTTCGCCCGAGACCTGCCTGGTGAAGGACCTGCAGTTCGGCTACCTCGGCGACAACCTGATCCACATCGACTTCGCCCGCGTCGACCTCAACGAAGAGGTCGAGGTGAACGTCCATATCCACTTCGTGGGCGACCCGGCCAAGGCGTCCGAAGCGGGCGCGGTGGTGCGGCACGATCTCACGGAATTCAGCGTCCGCTGCAAGGCGAACGCGATTCCGGAAGAAGTCCGCGTCGACCTGACCCTCATGGACGGCGAAACCTTGACGGTGAGCCAGGTCGAATTCCCCGAAGGCGTCGTCCCTCAGCACGGTCCGGACGACGTCGTGGCCGGCATCAGCTTCGTCAAGGAGCTCGACGAAGGCGAAGCCGCCGCGGTCGAGGGCGAGGAAGAACCGGAAGTCATCACCGAGAAGGCGGAGGACGGCGACGCCGCTCCCGAAGCCTCCGGCGGCGACGACGAGAGCAAGGACTGACCCGCCCCCATGGTCGACGGAGCATCCGACGCGTGAAGCTGATCATCGGTCTCGGCAACCCGGGTCCCGAGTACGACCGCACCCGACACAACGTCGGGTTCGAGGTCGTCGATCGGCTTGCGCGCCGCTTCTCGACCTCGACCACGGCGAAGTCGAAGTTTCACAGCGCCGTGCTCGACGCGGACATCCGCGGCGAGAAGACGCTGCTGCTCCGGCCGACGACCTTCATGAACCGCTCCGGTCTCGCGGTCGGCGACGCCGCGCGGTTCTACAAGGTCGACGTCCCGTCGGACGTGCTCGTCATCGTCGACGAGGTCGCGCTCCCGTGCGGGGCGATTCGGCTTCGTTCGTCGGGCGGGGCCGGCGGGCACAACGGGCTGCGGGACATCGAGCAGAAGCTCGGGACCAACGCGTACGCCCGGCTCCGGATCGGCATCGACGATCCGGGCCAGATTCCGCGGGCGAGCTATGTGCTCGGCAAGTTCCGGCCCGACCAGATCGAGGCCCTCGAACCGGCCCTCGATCTCGCGGCGGACGCCGCCGCGTGCTGGGCCACGGACGGGGCCGACGTCGCCATGAACCGTTTCAACCAGAAGTCGCTCCAGGCGGACAACGCGTCCGAATCCTGATCATTCGAATCGAACCACGTTTGACACTCCTCGCGCATGAACCCGGCCGCCGCGCACGGCCGACCAAGGAACGAAAGTCACATGTCCGAAAAGAAGTCCAGTCATTACGAAGGCCTCTTCCTGTTCCCGCAGTCCGTGTCGTCCAATCTCAAGGGCGCGGCGGACCACATCGAGAACATCCTCAACCGCGCCGACGCCGAGATCGTCAGCCTGCAGAAGTGGGATGAACGCCGGCTCGCCTTCCAGATCAAGGGCGTGAAGCGGGGCGTCTACTTCCTCGCCTACTTCACGGCCGACCACGATCGGCTCGCGGGCATCGAGCGGGACTGCAACCTGTCGGAAGAACTGCTCCGTTCGCTGATCCTCCGGGCCGATCACGTGAAGCTGGAGGACATGCAGGCGGCCGACGGTCGCCAGCAGATCGCCGACGAAACCGCGCTTCGGGCCGAGGACGACGCGAAGTCGGAGACCGCGGACGAGCCCGTCGAAGCCGGCGCGAGCTGATTCTCCGGCGCGGCCGTTCCGTCGCCCCCCGCCCGGACGGCGGGCGCGATAGAATGACCGAACGGCCGCCGGTCCACGGGGGACGGCGGAAGACTCCACGCCCGGCCCCCGAGGCCCGGGCGGACTCCAGCTCAGCGGAGGCGTAGACGGATGGCGAACTTCAACAAAGTCATGCTGATGGGCAACCTGACGCGCGACATCGAACTGCGGTACACGTCGAACAACACGGCCGTGGCCAAGATCGGCCTCGCCGTGAACCGCCGGTACAAGGCCGGCGACGGCGATCAGCGCGAGGAGACCACCTTCGTTGACTGCGAAGCGTGGGGACGCACCGCCGAAGTGATGAACCAGTACCTGCAGAAGGGACGCCCCGTCTTCATCGAAGGCCGACTCAAGCTGGACCAGTGGCAGGACCAGCAGGGCAACAACCGCTCCAAGCTGCTCGTCGTGGTCGAGAACTTCCAGTTCGTCGATTCGCGGGGCGGCGGCGCCAGCGGCGGGGGCGGAAACAGCGGCGGCGGCAGCTCCGCTCCGGCCTACTCGAGCGCCGGCTCGCCGCCCGCCTCCCACGAACCGATTCCCGAGGACGACATTCCGTTCTGATTCGCACCCGCGATCAGATCTGACATTTCCGCTGGGGCGGACCGGCCGACGCCGCGACCCCGCTCCTAACTTTCCCTCTCCGAAAGGACAGCATCTCTCATGGCGAAGAACATTGAACTGCTGCTGCTCGAGACCGTCGAGCACCTCGGCATTGTCGGCGACATCGTCAAGGTGAAGCCCGGCTACGCCCGCAACTACCTGCTCCCCCACCTGATCGCGGAGTTCCCGACCGAAGAGAAGATCGAGTCGCTGAAGGAAGCCCGGGCCGCGGCCCAGGCGGAGCTTCAGGCCCTGCGCTCCGCCCGCGAGGAGCTCCTCGGCCGGATGGAAGAGGTCGAGATCACCCTGCAGCGCAGCTGCAACGACCAGGGCGTGCTCTACGGCTCCGTCACCCAGCGCGACATCGCCGACGCCCTGCAGGAGGCCGGCTACGACGTCGGCGTCCGCTCCGTGCGGCTCAGCCAGACCATCCGGCGTGTCGGCGACTACTCGGTGCCGGTCCAGTTCGAGAAGGACCTTCGCACCGAGATCAACCTCACCGTCATCGCCGATCGCTCCATCGAGGACGAACGCGAGGAGATGGAGTTCGACAACGAAGGCGAACTGATCATCAAGGACAAGAAGCCCCGGCGCGAAGCCGCCCCGGAGGGCGAGGTCGCCGAAGGCGACGCGGCCGAGGCGAAGGAAGCCGACCCGGCGCCCGCCGAGGCCTGAGCCCGGCGACGAATCAGAACCCGCCCAACATGCGACAACCCCCGCCGCTCGGCGGGGGTTGTTTCTTGTCCCACGACGTCTCGCCGCTCAGCGCTTCGCGATGATCCACACCGCATGAACGACGCCCGGCACGTAACCGAGGATCGTCAGCAGAATGTTCAGCCAGAAGTGCACGCCGATGCCCACCTGCAGAAACACGCCGAGCGGCGGCAGCAGAATGGCGAGCAGAATGCGGAGGATGTCCATTGGTGTCGTGCTCCGTGACGCAGGACTCTGAAGGGGCCAGCCGCTTCGGAGCGGCGAAAACAGCCAAGTCAACCCGCCGCCAGCGCGTCGTCCTCGACCCGCAGGAAGTTGTGCTCCAGGTACTGCGCGACGTAGTCGAGAATGCTCGTCGCCTCCGGAATGTCCGGGTTGCTCGTCCACCCCATCGGCTCGAAACGCATCCCGCGAAAACGATCGACCGCGTCCTGCACGCCGAGACCGTACTGCAACGCGAGGCTGAACGCGCGGCAGAAACCCTGGATCAGACCCGACAACGTCGAGCCCTCCTTGCTCATCTTGATGAAGATCTCACCCGGCGTCCCGTCCTCGAACAGGCCGATCGTCAGATACCCCTCGTGACCCGCAATCGTGAACTTGTGGGTCAGCGACTGCCGCGTGGTTGACAACACGTGACGCTGATTCATACTCGCTCCAAGCTTCCATGCCCGACCGACTCCGCCAGAGCCGATCGCGAGACCCAGACCCGCCACGCCTCGCCACACCCGTGACCGACGACGCGGCAATGATCGCGAACCGCCGTCACTGGCGGGACGAATCTGCTATCGGCGCGGCGTTGTGAACTGCTTCACAATCCGGCGATCTCGCCCGTCAACCCCCGCTCCGCCCCCCCGCTCATCCCGTCAATCCGACCCCGGCCAGACGCAATCCCGCGATCACCGCCGCCGCCGTCGCCAGACCCGCGCCGGCCAGACGCACCCGTCGGTGATCGAACGTCAGCAGACCCGCTCCCGCCGCGAGACCCAGCAGCACCACCGCCTCCAGCGCGAACTGACCGAACCCGGACGCCACCACCGGGTCGAGGGCCGCGAAATCGCCGCGGAACGTCAGCAGCGCACGGTGCGCGGCGTGGCGCACGCCCAATGCCGCGATGCCGAACCAGACGCCGAAGATCCCCACCCACAACGCCGCTCGCGCCGACGCACTCCCCAGCCGACGACCGATCCCCGCCACGACGAGCACCGGCCAGAGCCATGCGATCGCGAGCGCGGCGTCACGTCCGATCCCGTCGGCGGGTCCGAGCACGAGTCCGATCGCGACGCCGACCGAGCCGAGCGCGATCGCCGACGGCGTCTGCCCCGCGGCGGGATCGTCCGACGCCGGATGTTCGTGCGGCGTGTCGAGGTAGAGCAGCACCGCTCCGATCGCGAACGCGCACAGAGCGACGAGCGGCGACAGCCGGTGGGCGAGACCGAGGAGCAGGAGGATCACGGCGGTCGCGAGCGCCTGCGTGGCGGGCAGCCGGTGATCGTGCTCCGGTCCGCCCCGCCGTCCGAACAGCCACGCGAGCCCGAGCCCCGCCGCGCCCGCGGTGACGCCCCCGCCGATGAGCAGCCAGCCGTCGGGACGCGTGGCGACATCGATCTCGACCCACCGGACCGCCGCGAGCAGGGGCGCGGTCGCCCCGAAGGCCGCCGCCGCGCACCGCGGCTCGAGGGCCCGGTCATCGCGGGCGCGGAACACGAGCCACGCGCCGCCCGCCGTCGCCAGCGCCTCGATCATCACCGCGGCCCATCCCGTCCACTCAGCCATGCGCGGTCTCCGCGGGCGCGGCGACGAGTCGCCGGCGGAGGACGGTGAGCAGCGTGTTCCCCTGGAAGAATGCGGCGGGCGGCCGCCAGTAGACGGAGGTGATCCCGTCGTCGGACGGCGCGCCGACCATGCGCAGCGTCCCCTGCCCGCCCTCCATCGCCGCTTCGAGCGCGCCGGGGTCCGCGGTGCGGATGATGATGTCCTGTTCCTGACGCACCATCGAGCGCACGCCGAGTTCGTGCGCGCCGAGCCGCACTTCCGCCAGTTCGAGCAGCCGGCGGGCGGACTTGGGCGGCTCGCCGTACGCACTCTCGAGTCCCTGTTCGATGGTGCGCAGCGTCTCGAGCGAATCCGCCTGGTTGATGCGTCGGTACGCCTCCATCCGCCGCGTGTCCGACGGGATGTATCCCTTCGGCAGCGCGCCGGAGATCCCGATTTCCAGCGTCGTCTCGTACGCCCGGCGGGTCGGTTCGTTGCGAAGCTCGGCCACCGCTTCCTCCAGCAGCTGACAGTACATGTCATAGCCGACGGCGGTGATGTGCCCGGACTGCTCCGGACCGAGCAGGTTGCCGGCCCCGCGAATCTCGAGGTCGCGAAGCGCGATCTTGAATCCCGCCCCGAGCATGGAGAAGTTCTCGATCGCCTTCAGTCGTTTGACCGCGACCTCGCTGAGGGTGCGGTCCGCGGGCAGGAGGAGATAGCAGTAGGCGCGATGCTTGTAGCGCCCGACGCGGCCGCGCAGCTGGTGCAGTTCGGCGAGCCCGAAGTTCTGCGCATCGTTGATGAACATCGTGTTCGCCGTCGGGATGTCGATGCCGGACTCGATGATCGTGGTGCTCACGAGGATATCCGCCTCGCGTCGCATGAACGCGAGCATCACCTTCTCCAGCTCCTTCGGCGGCATCTGGCCGTGACCGACGAGCACCCGCGCATCCGGCGCGAGTTGCCGGACGTCGTCGGCGACGGACTTGATGTTGTGCACGCGGTTGTGCACGAAGAAGACCTGGCCCTCCCGGGCGAGCTCCCGTTCGATCGCGTGTCGGATGCGGTGCGGGTTGGAGTGCAGGACCTCGGTCACGATCGCGCGTCGGTCCGCCGGCGGCGTGGTGAGCGAGCTGATGTCGCGGAGGCCGAGCAACGCCATGTGCAGCGTGCGGGGGATCGGCGTCGCGCTCATGGTCAGCACGTCCGCGGTCATGCGGAACTCCAGCAGCCGCTGCTTGTGCTCGACGCCGAAGCGCTGCTCCTCGTCGATGACGACGAGACCGAGATCCGCGAAGTGGACGTCCTGACTGAGCAGGCGATGCGTGCCGACCACGATGTCGACCCGTCCCGCCTTCACGTCCTTGAGAATCCTCGTCTGCTCCGCCCTGGTCCGAAACCGGCTCAGCGCCTCGACGCGGAAGGGGAAGTCGGCGAAGCGCTCGCGGAAGGTGCGATCGTGCTGCTCCGCCAGGACCGTGGTGGGCACGAGCACGGCCACCTGGCGGCCGTACTCGACCGTCTTGAACGCCGCGCGGATGGCGACTTCCGTCTTGCCGAACCCGACGTCGCCGCACACGAGACGGTCCATCGGACGGGTCCCCTGCTGGTCGCGCTTGACGGCGCTGATCGCGGCGAGCTGGTCCTCGGTCTCCTCGTAGGGGAACTCGGCCTCGAACTCACGTTGCCAGTGAGTGTCGGCGGGATAGGCGACGCCGGGCATCGACTCCCGCGCGGCCTGCACGCGGAGCATCTCGCCCGCGAGGTCGCGCACCGCGTCCTGCACCTTCTCCTTCTGTCGGTTCCAGCGTTTGCCGCCGACCTTCGACAGCTCCGGCTTGCCCGCCGCCCCGACGTACTTCCGGACCAGCTCGATCTTCGTCGCCGGCACGTGGACCTTCGCGCCGCCGGAGAATTCGAGCGTGAGAAACTCCTCCGCCGCCCCGCCGCCGGTCGGCGTCATCATCTTGAGGCCGGTGAACTTCGCGATGCCATGGTCGCGATGCACCACGTAGTCGCCGACCTGCATCTCGACGAACTGGTCCATCGCGCGTCCGCCCGACATGCGGCGTCCGCGGCGGCGGGTGTGGAAACGGTGCAGCAGTTCGTGGTGCGGAACCGCCGCGATCGTCTGCTCCCCCTCGCCCCAGATGAACCCGCGATGCAGATAGCGTTGCTGCGTCTCGACCCGCGCGCCGCCCTCGCGCTCGGCCAGCATCTCGCCCAGCCGCTCCGTCTCGCCGTCCTTCTGCGTGTACGTGACCACCCGTCCGGACGACGCCAGCTCGACCAGCTCCCCCACCGCCGTCGACGCCTCTTCGTCGAACGCGGGCAGGCCGCGAATCGGCAGGGCGATCGAACGTTCCGGCGCGGCGCCCGAGCCGAATTGATTCACATCCATCACCGCGTGCGCCCGCTCGTTCACCGCGGCCAGCACCGCCGGCGGCCCGACGACGCCGTCGCCCGACGCCCGCTCGAAATAACTCCGTCCCTGCTCAACGATCTCCACGAGCTCCGCGAGCAGGACCACCGACGCGGCGGGCAAAAGCGCCGCGATGTTGACCGACGCATGGTCCGACTGCAGCGCCCCCGCCGTGGCCCCGGCGAGTTCGAGCACCTCGAGCCGACGATCGGAGCCCATCGTGTCGAGGTCGACTTCGAAGAGCCCTTCGACATCGTCGCCGAAGAGATCGATCCGGGCCGGGACGCCGCCCGGCGGGAAGATGTCGATGATGCCGCCGCGAATCGCAAAATCGCCCGGCCCGTCAAGCGACGGCGCCCGCGTGTACCCCGCCGCGTCGAGCCACGCGGCGAGCTCCATTGAATCGAGCTGATCGCCGGGACGAATCACCCGCAGGACGCGATCGAGCCCGTCCGCCGGCGGGACGCCCTGCATCATCGCCGCGATCGGCGCCACGATCACGCCCGGCGCATCGTCGGCGTACAGGCGACGCACAAGCCGCAGACGCTCCGACAGCAGTTCGAGATTGACGTTCGACTCGCCCGGCAGGACTTCCATCGCGGGAAACCGCGCGACTTCGATCTCGCGCACCTCCAGTTCGTCCAGCACCTCGTCCGCGTCGTCGAGATGCGCGACGAGCAGGACGACCGGACGGTTGGTCATCGCGCGGAGCGCGGCGGCGAGGAGATGTGTGCTCGATCCCGCCGCGCCCCGCACCGACGACGGCCCGCCCTCGTCGATCCACGCGCGCAGCGTCCCCGTCTCGGGGGCGTCGATCATGGCCTGGAGGACGGGATCAGCGGGCATCGCGCAGGCTCGACCACCAGACGCGTCCGGCGGGCGGTCGCGACCGTGCGGGGGAACAGGAGTGCTCAGATCCTATACCGGTTTTCGCCGCTCCGTCGCGGCGGGCCAGCCGCACACTCGCTCCCTGGACTTCGCGGGCAATTCATCAGCCGCTTCGGATGGGCTCTCGCCCCCGAAACGCCGACTCCGCCGGTCCGACGCGGACGAAGGGCCGCAGACGGTGCAGGGTCTTCGGTCCGACGCCGGAGACGCGGGTGAGGTCGTCGACGACGGGGAACGGACCGTTCGCCCCGCGATCCGCGAGGATGCGAGCGGCGATCGCGGGTCCGATGCGGGGGAGAGCGGTCAGATGCGCGGCGTCGGCGGTGTTGACGTCGATCCGCACCGCCGCGCTGGCGGTGAACCCGGTCGGATCGGCGGGAGCGGGCGGCATCAGGAGGGCGATCAGGACCGCCGCCGCGCCGAGCACCGCCGCGCCAGGCAGGGGCGATCGATGATGTTCGTTCGTCATGACGTCCCCCGGGGACCGGCTCATCCCGGACTTGGCATTGTGGACCGCGCCGGGAGCGACAGCGCGCCGAGCGGTTTGCGCATGCGTCGGCGGACGCCGACGAGCTTGTTCATGACCGGGCGCACCTCGCCCGATTCCGTGACGAGTCCCGCGTGCGGGAGTTGGGCGTCGGCGTGATCAAAGAGGTCGGTCCACATGAACGACTCGACGTGCGGCTTGGACATGGCGAGGGCGAACATGCGGGTGAGCCAGCGGGCCTGGCGGTCCGGGCTCCACGGTTCGCGCCACCAGCCGGACCGTTCATCGCCTGCTTCGGCGGGCGCGCCGAGGGCGGAGAGAACGACCGGTCGCTCGAGCATGAAGAACTTGTCGAGCAGGCAGCTCGTCATCATCAGGTCGCGTGTCGGCGACGCCCCGGATCCGTACAGCACCTGCACGCCGATGCAGTCGAGCTTGATGCCCTCCTGCACGATGCGCTCGATGAAGGTCAGCGGGTAGACGGCGTCGCGATGTCGCGCGGCGGCCTCGCCGAACGGCTCCGCCAGTTCGATCATCACTCGCGCCTTCGGACGCGCCTGCTTGACGACGAGCGCCGTCATCCGCGTCAGATCCATCATCTGGTCGGACGTGAACTCAAAGTTGTCGTTCAGGTTGAGACCGCGGGCGACGCTCCACATCGACACGCCGGCGGAGTACCGGCGGACGACCTTCTCGACATAGTCGTAGACGAGGTCGCGGGTCGTCTCGTAGTCATGCTGCCACACGTACATCCACTGGGGGATCGATCGTTTGGAAAAGTCGAGCAGCGGACCCGCGACCACGGGTTTGCCCTGCTTGTGCGCCCAGGTGATCCACCGGTCGAGCCGGTCCCAGTTCAGCACGCCCTCCTCGACCTCGATGCGGTTCCACTGGAGCGGCATGACGAGGACGTCAAACTCCTCCTTGAGCAGCTTCTTGAGGGGGTCGAAGTCCTTGTCCGGCCAGACGCGGACGCCGAGCGTGCCGGACGACGCCGGCTTGTTCCCGTAGCGTCGGTGGAGCAGGATCTCGGCGTGCGCCATCGCCAGACGCTCGGACGCGTCGATGCCCTTGATCAGGGCTTCACGTCCGAGTCGTTCGCGTTCGCCGGGCTCACGCTCGATGAGCGCCTGCGTGAACAGGCCGCGCGACTCCTCCCAGATCGCCATGGCGGGATGCTCGGCCGAGAGGTCGAACATCTGCCATTCCTCGGACTTCGCGATGAACTGCTTGATGCGGTGCCGGGCGAGCTCGAGCGCGAGGACGTACGGCTCCTTGCGCTCCGGCAGGAGACACGTCTGCAGCATCAGCCGGCCCATGTCGCCCGCGTCGTACATGACGCAGAGGCCGACCGGGCTCGAGACCTTCTTGTGCACCTCGATGACGTCGCCGCTGCGCTTGATCTCGCCGCGGGCGGGAATGTCGTCCGGCCCCAGCAGATAAGCGTCGGCGAGTTCAACCCGTCCGGCCGGACCATCGACATCGTGGATCGCGAATCGAAGCATGGGCCTCCTGAGGCCGGGACGCCGCCAGGAGACCGGGCGGGGCAGGAACGGCGGAGCGAGACGGCGAATCGGACCGGCGGGCGGGACGGCGAGGCGGACGCTGGCGGCGACGCGGGACGGGGCCGAGCCCGCCTATTGTGGCGTCCGCGCCGGGTTTGGCAACTCCGGCCGGATCGCCGGCGGACCCCACGGACGCCGACGGAGGGAGCCGGTACACTCCCGCCATGAGCACCGAGTCCACCCGCCCGTTCGTCGCCGGCGACGCCGTCGTCCGGACGGATCTCCCCATCGGCCAGCGCCGACAGGGCAAGGTCCGCGACATCTATTCGCTTCCGCCCGCCAACGGTTCGCCCGGGCTTGCGTCTGCCGGATGCGTCCTGATCATCGCCACCGACCGGATCTCGGCGTTCGATGTCGTCATGCCCACCCCCATCCCCGGCAAGGGACGCCTCCTCACCGATATCAGCCTCCGCTGGTTTGAGTTCATCCGCCGACTCGGACTCATCCCCGATCACCTGCTGTCCACGACGCCGGCCGATATTCCCGGACTCGACCCCGCCCACCACGCCGCGTGCGATGGCAGGATGATGCTCGGACGCGCGGCGAGGGTCCTCCCGGTCGAATTCGTCGTCCGCGGCTACCTCGCCGGCTCCGGCTGGAAGGACTATCAGAAACACCAGGCCGTCTCCGGCGTCGAACTGCCCGCCGGCCTCCAGCTCTGCTCGCGACTTCCCGAACCGATCTTCACGCCGAGCACCAAGGCGGACGTCGGCCACGACGAGGCGATCACCTTTGAGCAGGCGTGCGACCTCGTGCCGCCGGCGATCATGACCCGGCTGCGCGACGTCAGCCTCGAAATCTACCGACGCGCGGCGGAGCACGCCGAATCCCGCGGCATCATCCTCGCCGACACGAAGTTCGAGTTCGGACAGGCCCTCGCCCCGGACGGCGCCCCGACCGACGAGATCATCCTGATCGACGAGGTCCTCACGCCGGACAGCTCCCGCTTCTGGCCGGCGGACGATTACGCCGAGGGCCGCGAGCAGGACTCGTTCGACAAGCAGTACGTCCGCAATTACCTGCAGGGCCTCGTCGACGCCGGCGCGTGGGACAAGACGCCCCCGGGCCCCGCCCTGCCGGACGAGATCGTGCAGAACACGATCGCGAAGTACGTCGAAGCGCGAGACCGGTTGTTCGGATGACCCAAGCCCCACGCTCCGCGTGGGGACCAGTTCACAAGCGGGTAGCGGGTAGGGTCCGCACCCCGTGCGGACCGTCTGGGACGCCGGTACGGGCAAGAACACGCGTCGGGTCCGCACCCCGGACGGACCATCTGGGACGCCCGCCCAACGCGAGTCATTCGCTTCCGACCGCCGGCCGTTCGTCAATTCGCGGAGCACGGTCCGCACAAGGTGCGGACCCTACCCCAGCTTCCGACCGCCGGCCGTTCGTCAATCCGCGGAGCACGGTCCGCACAGGGTGCGGACCCGACGCCAGCTTCCGACCGCCGGCCGTTCGTCGATTCGCGGAGCACGGTCCGCACAGGGTGCGGACCCGACGCCAGCTTCCGACCGCCGGCCGTTCGTCAATTCGCGGAGCACGGTCCGCACAGGGTGCGGACCCGACGCCAGCTTCCGACCGCCGGCCGTTCGTCGATTCGCGGAGCACGGTCCGCACAGGGTGCGGACCCGACGCCAGCTTCCGACCGCCGGCCGTTCGTCAATTCGCGGAGCACGGTCCGCACAGGGTGCGGACCCGACGCCAGCTGGACGTTCCCCCCGGCCAGAGGCCGTGGTGCGCTCAAGCGGTCGGTGGGGTTAACGACCCAAAACGATCGTGCATCACCGATGGTTCGATGTTGGGCCGGGGGCCCAACCTACCTTGGAACGCACATCCCACACGGTCCGCACGGGGTGCGGACCCTACGCCAGCGCCCCGGCGTACCGCCGCCCCGCGCACAGCGCGATCGCGATCGCGTCCGCGACGTCCGACGGGCTGGGCGGGGCCGGCAGGCCGCACTGCGCCATCACGGCGTACTGCATGTCTTCCTTCGACGCATGGCCGTGACCGACCACCGACTTCTTCACCTCGGTCGGCGTCAGTTCGTCCAGCATGATCTCCCGCTGCTGGGCGGCGAGCAGAACCACGCCCCGGGCGTGGCCCATCAGAATCCCCGTCCGCGCGTGCTTGTAATGCGAGAACAACTGCTCGACCACGATGCGGTGCGGCCGGAACTCGTCGATGACCTCGCTCAACTCCTCGAACAACTGACGCAGCCGCTCCGGCATCGGACGACCCGACTTCAGCCGCAGGCAGCCGCCTTCGACCAGACGCGGTTCGTCCCGGCCGTCGATCAGTTCGACGCAGCCGTAGCCGGTGATGTTCAGTCCGGGATCAACGCCGAGAATCCGCACGTGACGGCTCCTTCCGTGGAGCGGCTCCGGGGGTGGAGCAGACGGGCGGATCCTACCCCAATCAGCCGGCCCTGGTGAGCAGCCGGTCCGATTCGACCCAGCCGTCCCGCAGCCGCACGATCCGCTGACAATGCTCGGCGATGTGATCGTCATGGGTGACCATGATGATCGTCATGCCGTTGTCATGGAGATCGGCAAACAGCTCGAGAATTCTTTCCCCCGTCTTCGAATCGAGATTCCCCGTCGGCTCGTCGGCCATGATCACCGCCGGGTCGTTCACCAGCGAACGGGCGATCGCCACCCGCTGCTGCTGACCGCCCGACAACTCCTTCGGCCGGTGACTGAGCCGGTCGCTCAGCCCGACCAGGTCCAGCTTCTCCAACGCCCGCTGGCGACGCTCCGCCCGCGAAACGCCCTGGTAGAAGAGCGGCACCTCGACGTTCTCGACGATCGTCAACTCGCTGATCAGATTGAAGGCCTGGAAGACGAAGCCGATCTTCTGCCCGCGAATCTTGCTCAGATCGGTGTCGGGCATGACGGCGACGTCCTTGCCGTCAAGCAGATACGAGCCCGACGTCGGCCGGTCAAGACACCCGAGGATGTTCATCAGCGTCGACTTCCCCGATCCCGACGCCCCCATGATCGCCACGTACTCGTTCTCACGGATCACGACGTCGACGCCCTTCAACGCCTCCACCAGGACCGAGCCGTCCGGCTTGTAGTACGCCCGACGGATGTCACGCAACTCCGTCACCGCCGGCGCATCCGGACAGGCGGAACAGTCGGCGATGATCTTCTCAACGGCGTCGGGCGCGGCGGGCGTGGCGGTCATGGGGCCATCATAGGAGGCCGGTCCGGGTCGCGGCGACCCGCTACACTGCCCGGGCCATGACCGTCCGCAGGACCGCGCCCGATCGCGAGACATTCCGCACCCTGGCCGACCGGGGGAACCTGATCCCCCTCGCCCGCCGCCTGATGAGCGACCAGCTCACCCCCGTACTCGCGTACCGCCGGCTCGTCGCCCCCGACGCCCGCACCGCGCCGAGCTTCCTGCTCGAATCCGTCGAGACCGGCGGCGCGGTCGGACGCTACTCCGCCCTCGGCGCCCAGCCCGCCCTCGAAGTCCTCGCTCGCGGTCACGACGTCGAGGTGATCGATCACCGCCGGGCGTCCCGCGAGACCTTCGAGACGTCCGACCCGCTCGCAGTGCCGCGCCGCCTCAGCGAGGGCTGGACCCTCGCCCGCCCCGACGACGCCCCCCACCCGCCCCTCGCCGGCGGCTGGTTCGGCTACGCGGGATACGACACCGTGCGGTACCTGGAGCCGGAGAAACTGCCGTTCGACGCCGCGCCCCGCGATGACCGCACCCTCGCCGACCTCCACTTCGGCCTCTACCGCGACGTGGCCGTCTTCGATCACGTCGAGAAGATCGTCTACGCGATCCATCACGTGCTGCTCGACGAGCACGACTCGGTCGACGCGGCGTACGACGCCGGCGTCGCCGAACTCGACGCGTACGTCGAACGCCTCTCCACGCCCGGCGCTCCGCTCGCTCCGGGGACGGTCGATCTCGACACGAGCGCCCGCCCGACCGCCCCGCCGCGCAGCAACTTCGCGCATCAGCCCGACTTCGAAGCGGCCGTCGAGCGCTGCCGCGAGTACATCGCGGCGGGCGACATCTTCCAGGTCGTCATCAGCCAGCGATTCGAACGCGACACGACCGCCGATCCCTTCGACATCTACCGCGCCCTGCGGATCGTGAACCCCAGCCCGTACATGATCTACCTGCAATCCGCGGATGCGATCCTCGTGGCGTCGAGTCCCGAGATCCTCTGCCGCGTCGCGGGCGACGTCGTCGTCAATCGTCCGCTCGCCGGCACCCGTCGGCGCGGCGGCACCGAGGCCGAGGACCGCGCGCACGAAGCCGACCTTCGCGCCGACGCCAAGGAATGCGCCGAACACGTCATGCTCGTCGACCTCGGACGCAACGACGTCGGCCGCGTGTGCGAACTCGGGTCGATCGAACTCCCCGCGATCATGGAAGTCGAACGCTACAGCCACGTCATGCACCTGAGTTCAACCGTGACCGGTCGCCTGCACGCCGACCGCGACGCCTGGGACGCCCTCCGGATGACGCTGCCCGTCGGCACCGTGAGCGGCGCCCCGAAGGTGCGGGCGATGCAGATCATCGATGAACTGGAACCGACGCGGCGGGGACCGTACGCCGGCGGCATCGGGGCCGCGACGTTCGACGGCGACCTCGACATCGCCATCGCGCTCCGCACGATGGTCATTCCGACGAACCGTCCGCGATCGGACGGCGCGCCCTGGACCGTCCACCTGCAGGCCGGGGCGGGGATCGTGCTCGATTCGGTTCCGACGAAGGAGTACGAGGAGACGCAGCACAAGGCGGCGGCGCTCGGACGAGCAATCGACCTCGCGGAGACGGCGTTCGCGACGGACCCGCCGTCAATCCCCGGCGGAGCCGGGGGCTAGGGTGTGAACATGTCCCGTTGTCTGAACTGTGACGCCGAGGTCGCGGACCGGTACTGCCCCGCCTGTGGGCAGAGCGCATCGACCCGCCGCGTCACCGTGCGGGGGCTGATCACCAGCGGCCTCGAACACATCCTTGATCTTGAACAACCGCTCATCCGCACGACCCTGCAGACGCTCCTCCGACCCGGCGCCGTCGCCGCCCGCTACGCCGACGGCCACCGGAAGCCGTACACCAATCCGCTGAAGTTCCTGCTGCTGTGGGGCGCAGTGACCGTGTTCCTGCTGAGCTGGGCGATGAACGCGATCCCGGCGTTCGAGGAGATCGCTTCGCCGTGGGCGAGCGACGAGGCCGAGGTCAATCTGCCCGAGTGGCTCACCGAAGATGACCTGCGTTCGATCGGCGTGCTCGCCCACTTTCTGACGTTGCTCGCGCTGCCGCTGGTCGCGGCGGCGGGACGTCTCGTCTTCCTGATCGATCGGCGTCCCTTCGCGGAGCACCTCGTCCTCGGCAGCTACGTCTTCGGCGCCACGTTCCTCATGCAACTGCTCACGGCGCCCCTGCTGATGCTGGATCACTGGACGCTCGTCGTGACCTACCAGTTGCTCCCGCTCATCTACTACACGGTCGGTCTCGTGCAGTTCTGCGAGCGGCCGAAATCGCTGATCGGTCGGATCGCGATGGCGATCGCGGCCCAGATTCCCGCCGTCATCGCCATGAGCGTGGCCAACGCCGTCTTCCTCGTCGGTCTCATCGCGATTCGCCGTTTCATCGGCGGGGGATGAACTCGCCGCGAAGTGCAGGAAGCCAGGAGGCGGCCGGCCAGCCGCGACGGAGCGGTGAAAACCAGTCTAGGGTATGGACATGTTCCGTTGTCTGAACTGTGACGCCGAGGTCGCGGAGAAGCACTGTCCGGTCTGCGGACAGCGGGCGGACGTGCGTCCGATCACGTTCCGCAACCTGGTCTCCGGTGCGATCGAGCATGTACTCGACCTCGAGAAGCCGCTGGTCAGGACGACGCTCGAGTGTCTCTGGAAGCCGGGCGTCGTCGCCGCGCGGTATTGCGACGGTCGGCGGCAGCGCTACTCGAACCCGCTCAAGTTCCTCGTGATCTGGGCCGCGGTCATGCTGCTGCTGTTCTCGTGGGTGATGGATCGCATCGAGGCGCTGCAACGCTGGACGGCGGCGGGCGCGCCGGATCCGCAGACCGCGGCGTCGAACGAAGAGACGATGCGGATCATCCTCGACAACGCGGACCTGCTGACGCTCCTCGCGCTCCCCGTCGTCGCGCTGGCGAGCCGACTCGTGTTCCTCGTCGATCGTCGACGGGCGGCGGAGCACCTGGTGCTCGCGTGCTACGCCTATGGGGTGACCTACTTCGTTCAGTTCGTGACGACGCCCGTGCTGCTGATCGACAGCCTCCTCGTGCTGGCGATTCATCAGAGCCTGTCGTTCGTGTATCACGTCGTCGCGCTCGCGCAGTTCTGTCGAACCCCGGGGCCGTGGTGGACCCGGACGTTGATGGCGGTGGGCGTGCAATTCCTGCTGGTCGCCGTGATTCTCGTCGCGTCGATCGTCGGGGGCGTGGTGTTCGCACTGCTCTTCTGAACGTTGCCGCCGCTCCGCCGCGGCTGCGCCCGACCGATCAGCGACACGGTCCCCACGCCGCCAGCAGCATGGCCAGGTCATCGGCGTCGGTCTGGCAGTCACAGTCGAGATTGCCGGCGCACTCGCTGCACCCCGGACACGGCCCCCAGTCCGCCAGCAACACCGCGAGGTCGGACGCGTCGACCACGCCGTCGCCCGTCAACTCCGCCGGAGGGCAGCCGGTGAAGCCGGTGATCACCAGGAAGTCCCCCGACCCGCGGGTCACGATCAGATCGTCGGTGAGGGGATCCACGGCCAGACCGGCCGCACCCGGCGCGTTCTGCACCAGAGTGAACTGTGAGGCCGCGATCGGATCGCCCGCCGCGTCCACCGCGTAGCCGTCCACCCGCCCATCGTCATCCGTGACGAACACGACGTTCTCCGGGATCCCCCGGGTGTCGCCCATCACGTGCACAAGCGCGCGCGGCCCGGCGTCAATCGTCGCCTGCACGTCGCGCCCGGCGAAGACGATCACGCATCCCGACCCGCACCCCTGCTGGACGAACCAGCCGCCCCCCCGCCATTCCCCCGCATCCGAAAGGAACACCAGCCGCTCGCCCCCCGGGAATCCGCAGGGCGCCACGGCGTGCGCCGCCAGACCGTCGCGGAACATCTCCGCGAGCGACTGGACGTACGTCGGTTCGGAATCGCCGACGTCGAGCTGCCCGAACCCCGCGTCCGATGCGCAGTAGGTCAGCAGGTCGCCCGTGAAGTCGGTGAAACTCGTCGCCGCGCCCCCCGACGAACTCCCCGGCGCCGCCGCGATCGTCGTCGCCGGACCGGCGAAGCCCACGATGGCGCCGGACGGGTCGCGAAGGAGCGCCGCCGCTTGAATCACGGCATCCGGCGTCGACGCGGCGCCGATGAACAGCAGCACGTCAGGATTCTCGGCCAGGACGAGCGCGCCGCCGAGCGGCCCCGCCGCGCCGTCCGGCGCATCGATGACCGTCAGTTCCAACGACGCAGCGAAAGGCGCGGCCAGTTGGGGCGAATCCCCCGCCGCCGCCGTCATCGCGCTGATCATTCCGACAAGGCACACACTGGTCAGCATCGTCGGCCTCCCCTCATCTCGTCCTTGATGTCCATGCTACGCGCACGCGCCCGCTCGCCCCAGCAAAAACGCGCGACGCGTGCAGCGCCCCGGGGTATCGATCACCGTCAAAACCGTGGCCGCCTCGCGTCGCCCGTGGTATGGTCGCGTCGCCCGGCCCCAAGCCCCCGGGAGCGCGGATCGCCCGGCCGCGCTGCGATGTTGACCGAGAGGAACGACCATGATTCGTCGCCGCTTCGCCACGGGACCCGCGTTCATCGCGGCGGGTGTTTTCACCTGCGCATCCATCGCCGGGCCGCTCCGTTTCGTCGACCCGGACGCCCCGCCCGGCGGCAACGGGCAACTCTGGGCCTCCGCCTACAACGATCTGCAGACCGCGCTCGCCGACGCGGAGGAATCGGCCGGCGCCGTGCAGGCGATCCGGCTCGCCGAAGGCGTTTACAAACCCGACGGACCCGACGGCGACATCTTCGCGACCTTCAATCTTCCCGCCGGCGTCTCGCTGCTCGGCGGCTTCGCCGGCGTCGGGGCTGAAGACCCGAACCTCCGCGACCCCGAACGCTTCGTCACCATCCTCTCCGGCGATCTCAACGGGAACGACGGACCGATCGTCGACACCGACGATCCCTCCCGCCTCGACAACGTCGCCGCCGTCCTCACCATCGCCATCGGATCCGGCGCTCTCATCGACGGCGTCACGATCACCAGCGGGAACGGCCTCGGGCTCGACGGCGGCGGCGTGCGGGCGGTCGGAACCATCGTCGAATTCCGGAACTGCCGCTTCACCAGCAACGCCGCGGAACGGGGCGGGGCCGCGTTCTTTGACTCCACCGACGTCCGGCTCTTCAAGTGCGCATTTGACGACAACGCCGCGAATGACGCCGGGGGCGCCGTCTTCAACGGAAACGGCTGCACCACGGGCCAGTGCGAACTCCGCGTCGAGTACTGTGCTTTCGACGCCAACCGCGCGACGGGCGGCCCCGACGGGGAAGGCGGCGCGATCTGGGGCGGCGGATGTCCGGTCATCGTCGGATCAACCTTCACCGGCAATGAGGCGTCCGCCGTCGGCGGCGCGGTCTGGCTCGAGGAATGCGCAACCGCCCCGCCGCAGATCCTCCAGTCCGTCTTCATCGACAACCACGCCGACGTCGGCGGCGCCGTCGCGGAGTTCGATGACTCGCTCGTCGTCGACAGCATCTTCCTCCAGAACACCGCGACCGAACGCGGCGGCGGCGCGGTCAGCCACCGCTGCTCCGAGGGGCAGTTCGTGAACTGCCTGTTCGCCGCCAACGACGCCGGCGAGACCGGCGGCGGGGCGGCGGCGACCAACCTCTCCTTCGCCATCAACTGCCAGCCCCTGCCCGGGGTCGGACCCGATTACATCAACTGCACGTTCGCCGACAACGACGCCCCGTCCGGGGCCGCGCTCTTCGTCGCCAACGGCGACATCGACGTCACCAACAGCATCCTCTGGGCCAACAGCGGCGGCGGCGCGGCGATCGAATTCGTCCCCGGACGCGAGGCGTTCTTCCGCCACACGCTCATCGAGGGCGGCGTCCCCGTGATCGGCGGCGTCGATCTCGGCGGCAACCTCAACGCCGACCCGCTCTTCGTCACCGACGACCCCGGCGCCTTCCTCCTCGCCCAGATTCCCCTTCAGCCGGAAACCAGCCCCGCGGTCGACGCCGGCCTCGGCCCCGCCGACGGCTCGCCGCTCGCCCTCCGCACGACCCGCACCGACCAGGGACTCGACGTCGGCGTCGTCGATCTCGGCTTCCACTACGCCGTCGACTGCAACGAGAACGGCGTCGTCGATCAGCTCGAAGTCGCGTGCGGCGACGCCCCGGACTGCAACAACAACTTCGTCCCGGACGGGTGCGACATCGACAGCGGCTTCAGCTCCGACTGCAACGGCAACGACATCCCCGACGAATGCGAACTCTCCAGCACCGAGTTCGGCGGCCCGGTGATCCTCGGCGGCGACGACGCCGACGACCATGGTCACTTCGACCCCGAACACGGGAACGAGGAAGGGTGGCTCTACATCGAAGAGGGCTTCAACCTGATCGGTCCCTCGGTCGGCAACTTCAACACCCAGGTCGTCTGCCTCGGCTGCAAGATGGGCGAGGTGATGGAGGGCTTTGAATCCGGGTTCGATCTCTCGGTTCTCGCCGGCGCGGGCTGGACGCGGGTCTCGCTCGCCGGCCCGCAGGCCATCGACGACTTCTTCAACAACATCGGCGACGTCCGACTCATCGACACCGCGATCGTCTACATGCCGACCGACAGCAACAACGCGGTGGGCGGCATCACGACGGCCGAGATCCTCGCCGTGGCGGACAACGCCGAAGCGCTCAACCTGTTCGTCCTCTCCGGCGGCGGGCTCTTCACCCATGATCAACGAAACGTGGCGGGCGGCTTCGCGTGGCTCTCCGCCCTCCTTCCCGACCTCGAACTCTCGCCCCAGGACTGCAACGGCGATCCGCAGTGCGATGACAACTCGCTTCAACTCACCGAGGAAGGCGAGCTTGCGTTCCCGAATCTCACCAATGAGATCATCTCCAACGCCACGCCCTGGCATTCCTGGTTCGGCGGCGACCTCGGCGGACTCGTGCCGCTCGTGGAAGGCCCCGTCGTCATCGACGGCGAACCCCAGCAACGCCCCGTCATCCTCGGCGGGCAGCAGGTCCTGATCTTCTCCTCCGACTGCAACGCGAACGACATTCCGGATGAATGCGACATCACGTCCGGCGTCAGCCTCGACATCAACAACAACAACGTGCCCGACGAATGCGAGGCGACGTGCCTCGGCGATCTCGACTTCGACGCCGTCGTCGACGCCGGCGACCTCGCCGCCCTCCTCGCCGCGTGGAGCACCGACCCCCTCGGCCCGCCTGACTTCGACGGCGACGGCGACGTCAACGCCGCCGACCTCGCGATCCTCCTCGCCGCGTGGGGCGAATGCCCCGCCGAAGAGCCCTGATCACGCCAACCCGTCGTCGAAGATCCATCGCCCGCCGTCCGCATGATCCGACGCCGGGACCAACGCCTCACGCACCCGCTCGACCAGCGCGGCGACGCCGTCGCCCGTCGCCGCGCTGAGCGAGATGTCCGCATCACCGCGTCCGCCGAGATCGGACTTCGACCCCACCCGCAGATCCGGCTCGCGCGGCAGCCGCGGCCAGTCATGGGCATGATCCGTGATCGCGACGAGATACGCCGCCTGCGTCATCAGCCCCGCCGCGAGTTCAATCGCCTTCAACTCAACCGGATCGTCCGTCGCCCGCAATCCTGGCGTATCGCACCAGCGGACGATCAGGCCGCCGAGATCGATCGTCGCCGCGATGTAGTCGCGCGTCGTCCCGGCCACGTCCGTCGCGATCGCCATGTCGCGCCCGAGCAGCCGATTCGACAACGTGCTCTTGCCCACGTTGGGCGGACCGGCGAGGACGACGAGCGGCGGATCGAGGAGCCGGTTCAGCCGCGCCGACCGCGCTCGATCCTTGTCCGTCAGGGCCGACCCCTCCGCCGCCCGCCAGCGGCGCGGCTGATCGAGCAGCAGATCGATCGCCAGCGGACTCGGGTCCCGGGCCAGCGCCGCCAGCATGCACGCTTCCACCTCGTCGGATGCTTCGGGGTAACGGACGCGCGGATCAATCGCGGTCGCCGGCGTCGCCCTCAGCCCCTGCTCCCGCAGCCATCCCGCCAGACGCTGGACGACCCGCGGCCCGCCGTGGGGCATGAGGCGCCAGGTGGTCGAGGTCAGCCGCGCGAGGAGCCCGGTGTCGACGCCGGCGAAATCGACGAGCCGCATGGCGCCGACGTCGAGTTCGCGCGGCGTCAGCGTGCGCACGAGCGAATCGGGCGGATCGAAGACGTCGATGATCGCAATCGCCCCGGGCTGGGGCGGCGTGGCGACGAGGAAACGTCCCTCAGGCATCGCGGGTCGCGTCGGCCTCGTCGGCTTCCTCATCGGACAGCGCGTATCGCGCGGCGACCACGATGCCGCGCAACGTAAGATCCGGGACGATATTGTCGATGAGTTCGTCGCCGTCGAAGATCGACGCCGCGTCGCCGCCGGTGGCGACCACCTGGGGGAACGCGCCGTAGCCTTCCGCATACCGTTCGACCATGCGCCACGCGAGGCCGCGCACGCCGTGGAAGACGCCGTGAAGCATCGCCTGGGCGGTGTTTCGTCCGAAATGCTCGTCGGCGGGCCGTTCGAACCTGATGTCCGGCAGGGCGTCGGTGTATTCGTGCAGCGCCTTGAGCTGGAGCCCCACGCCCGGCGCGATGGCGCCGCCGTGGAACGTCCCCTCGCCGTCGATGAAGTCGATCGTGATCGCGGTGCCGACGTCGATGACGATGCACGCCTGCTGGACCTGGGCGAACGCGGCGGCGGCGTTGAGGAGGCGGTCGACGCCGGTGATCGTCTCCGGGTCGAGCTGTTCGCCGACCGGGGCGGGCATGTCGGCCCCGATCGCGTAGACGTCGACGCCGAGCTGGTCTTCAACCATGGAGCGGAGACGAGACGCCGCGCTCTCGTTGACGGACGCCATGACGATCGCCGGCGCGTCGGTCTCGGCGATCTGTTTCCACCATTCCTGGACGAGCGGCACGACGTCGCTGATCGCCTCGTGGGGGAATCGCTGGTGTTCGACGAGATCGCCGTCGACACAGCGTCCGATCTGGACGCGGGTGTTGCCGACGTTGATCGCAATGAGATTCGGACCGGGCATGTCGGAAGGATAGCCGCTCGGGCGGGCCGGGTCTCGGCCGGGACCGCGACGGTCTGGTATTCTGTGCGGCGCATGGCCAGTTCCCCCACCACGACCACCCCCACCGAGACGGCGAAGGCGGCGATGTTCCAGCTGATCGACGGACGAGCGTTGGCGAAGGCGGTTCGAGAGGACATCGCGACCCGGGTCCGCGAATCGAACGAGCGCGGCCTGCCGGTCCGCCTCGACGCCATCCTCGCCGGCGGCGACGGCGGCGCCCGCCTCTACGCCGAGAGCCAGGCCCGCACCTGCGCCAAGGTCGGCATCGAGTACAAGCTCCACACCCTCCCCGCCGACGCCTCCTACGACGACGTGGCCGGACGCGTCCTGCTCCTCAACAACGACGACGACGTCCACGCCATCATGCTCCACCTCCCGGTGCCGAAGGGCGTCGACACGGAGAAGGTGCAGGCCCTGATCGATGTCGACAAGGACGTCGAGGGCGTCAACCCCGCCAACATCGGACGCGTGGTCTACGGCCGACGCAGCCTGATCCCATGCACGGCCGCCGCCGTCCTGGAGATGATCGAGTCCACCGGCGTCGAACTGCGCGGCTCCACCTGCGTGATCGTCGGGGCCAGCAACATCGTCGGCAAGCCGATCGCCGTCCTGCTCATGCGGCAGGACGCGACGGTGATCTCCACCAACAAGTTCACCCCCAACCTGACCGAGCTGGCCCGCAACGCCGACGTCCTCGTCGCCGCGGCCGGCGTCCCCAACCTGATCACCGCCGACATGGTCAAGCCCGGCGCGGTCGTCGTCGACGTCGGCATCAACCAGCTCGAAGACAAGGACGGCCAGTCCTACACCGTCGGCGACATCGACTTCGACGCGGTGAAGGACGTTGCGGGCCATCTGTCGCCCGTCCCGGGCGGCGTGGGACCGATGACGGTCGCAATGCTGTTGCGTAACACCGTGCAATCACGCGAACGCTTCGCGTAGGGTCCGCACCCCGTGCGGACCGTGTGGGATATCCGCACCACCCGTCGCCGACGAACACCCGCGTCGGTTGCCCTCACGCCAGCTTCACGTAGGGTCCGCACCCTGTGCGGACCGTGTGGCGTATTCGAACCACCCGTCGCCAACCGCACGCCCACGTCGGTTGCCCCACGCCAGCTTCGCGTAGGGTCCGCACCCCGTGCGGACCGTGTGGGATATCCGCACCACCCGTCGCCGACGAACACCCGCGTCGCAATCAACGAGCTTCACGTAGGGTCCGCACCCTGTGCGGACCGTGTGGCGTATTCGAACCACCCGTCGCCGACCGCACGCCCACGTCGGTTGCCCCACGCCAGCTTCGCGTAGGGTCCGCAGCCCGTGCGGACCGTGTGGGATATCCGCACCACCCGTCGCCGACGAACACCCGCGTCGCAATCAACGAGCCCGCACCACCACCAGCACGGGCGTGTCCAGCGGCGGGATCATCTCGGTATTCACCGCCCAGGCGGGCGCCATGACCGTTTCCTCGTCCGCAATGACGTCGCCGAAGCCGATCACCTCGTCGCCGAACGTGACGAGACCGATGATCGAACCGCTCATGTCCGCAACGTAGAACTCCGACGCCCCGTCGAACCGATCCAGCAGGAACTCCGGCGTCTTCTCGAACTGCGACCCGCCAAACACCCAGCCGACATCCGGGAACGTCTCGTCCGTCGTCGTGTTCATGATCCACGCCCCCACCGCATGCTCGACCGTCGCGCCGTCCGCATCGAGGTAGCGTACGAACACATCGACCGCCGTCCCCTCCGGTTGCACGAACGTGAACGCATCGTCGGCGAACTCCCAGCGCCCCGGCGCGCCCGCCTCCAGGCCGGCCGCCAGCAGCGCGGCGTGCAGATCGCTCGGACGCACGCCCGACACCATCAGCGACTCATGCTCCCGCGACGACGGCCCGCACACGATCTGCTCCAGCCACCCCGCATCGAGACACACCACCGCCGGGAACTCGATCGCCTTCGCCGACGGACGCACGACGACGCCGTTGGGGAGCGTGATCGCGTCCGGATCGTCCGACGGCGACGGCGCCGCGCGGGGCGGCTCGGTCAGAGCGTCGACATCGCCCCGACGCTCGTCCGACCCATCGGCGTCGGCGCCGGCGTCGTCGAGGCCGACCGATTCCTCGATCGCGGCGTCGTCCCGTTCGTCAGCGTCAGTCGTAACCGCACCGTCATCATCCGGCGCGAGCGCCGTGGGAGGCGGCGTCGGCGCGGCGGGCGGCGGGGGCGTTGACTTGCCGCACGCCGCCATGATCATCAGGCAACAGGCGAGCAGACCGAGCGAGACTGTGCGATGCATGACGTCGTCCTTCCGTGCGCACCGGTGCGCCGTCTCATCATACGGTCGCCGCCGCGGCCCCGGCCGTCGCCCACAACCGATCCCACTCCGCCTCCGACGCCTGCACATCCAGACCGACCTCGTCGCGAATCGCGGACTCGAACGCGGACCGGTCCGCGATCTCGCGCGGCGTCGCATCGGGACCCACTCGCTCCGCGACCGTCCGGTTGTTCACCACCACCGTTCCGTTCTCCCGGCGCCGCACCGCGAAGACGTTGCGGACGAACTTGCTCGTCGGACACGTCGATGTGTAGTGGTTGCCGAGCTCGATGTCCGCGGGATACACCGTCGACTCGTCGAAGACGTACGACACGACCGACTCGCCCGAGGATTCGTAGGACGTCGTCATCCGCCAGCCGAACTCGTCGTCGGGAGAAACCGTCCACGTCACGCCGTCGTGCGACGCCGCGCCGCCGTCGACGAGCGGAATCGGGCCGCGCGGCGTTCCGGCTCCGAACCCGCAATCCACCATGTACGCCTCCCCGCCCACCTGCGCCCGAACCAGCATGTGCGTCCGTCCCAGCACCGCCGGATTGTCCAGCATCACCCGCCCCAGCAGCGGACGCGTCTCGAACCCCAGCGCGGCGAGCCCCTCGTTCAACAGCAGGTTGTTCTCGAAGCAGTACCCGCCCCGTCGATGCGTCACGATCTTGTCGAACACCGCCGCCGGCGTCACGTCGATCCCCCGTCCCATCGGAATGTCGAGGTTCTCGAACGGGACGGACGACAATTGCGCCCACTGCACCGCCCGCAGCCCGTCGAGATCCGCACCGGGCGGCGTGTCCAGGCCGATGCGGTCGAGATACGCGTCGAGGTCGAACGTCATCCGAGAAGTCTATCCCCGCCGAACCGGTCCCGCTCCGTCCGCCTATCATCCCATCCATGCCCCCCGTCGCCCTCACCCGCACCGTTCGCTTCTGCGTGAGTCCGCACGATCCGCCGGATGCGGACGCGTCGGCCCGGACGAACACGTTCGCGGCGTGGCCGCGCATGACGGGGATCGGCGCCTACTACGAACTCGATGTCACGTGTCGTGGCGAACCCGATCCCGTCACCGGGTATCTGATCAACATCACCGAGATCGACCGCGCCGTGCGCGGCGTCGCGATCCCCCGGATTCGCGACGCAATGCGCGCAACGACGCCCGTCGACCCGGCCGCGCTCCTTTCGGAACTGCACGCCGCGGTGTCCAACGAGCTGCAACGGCGGGTTGTTGCCACCGAGTGGCGACTGACGCCGACCTACGCTCTCATGATCCGGAGTGAACAGATGAATCGTGTGCTCATGCGTCAGCAGTTCGAATTCTCCGCCGCGCACCGACTGCACTGCCGGGAGCTGTCCGACGAGGCGAACGTGGCGACGTTCGGGAAGTGCAACAACCCGAACGGGCACGGGCACAACTACCGGATCGAGACGACGGTGGCGTCGCCGATTCCGAACGAGGACGAAGCGGGGATCGATCTCGCGACGCTCGAACGGATCGTCGACGAGACGGTCGTCGACCGTTTCGATCACACGCATCTCAACCTCGACACCGATGAGTTCGCCGAGACGAACCCCTCCGTGGAGGCGATCGCCAGGGTCTGCCACGACCTGCTGGTCGAGCCGATTGGCGCGGCGGGCGGCGAACTCCGGCGGGTCAGCGTCTGGGAGACGGGCAAGACCCGCTGCGACTATCCCGCGTGACGCCATCTCCCCGGCGTGCCCCCCCGACCGGACGGTTTCGACCACCGATTGACGCCTGAACCGCCGACCGATCCGGGTCAGACGGCGGGACGCGGACGGATTGGTCTGCTATCCTGCGGGGTTCACCCGATCGGGCGCTCCGGCCCCGCCGCGCCGCCCTGTCAGAAGGAATCGAGCTGATGCTGAAGTCGACTCATCTCGCGATCATTCTCGCCCTCTGCGGCGGCGTCTTCACTTCGGTCGCGGCGGCCCAGTCGGACGACGGGTTCGACGCCCTGCGGTCGACCTATCGCAACCTCATGACCTCCGCCCAGGCGGTGCAGGATCCCGACGAGACGGTCGGCCCGATCCGCGCGATGCTGGAGCGGGTCGAGGCGTACCGCGCGGATCATCCCGGGCACGCCCCTTCCGCGGCGATGGCCGTCCAGCTGCTGCTCTGGCTCGACCAGGTGGCGTCGGTCGAGCCCGCCCGTCTCGACAACGCGTATGCGGATCTCGCCGCGTCGGTCGAGGACGATCGTCCGGTGCGTCTGCAGTGGGCCCGCAAGCTCATGCAGTCGAGTCGGTACGAGCCGGCGCTGGCCGTCCTGGACGGGGCGGACTTTGATCCGACGGAGACGCCGGATTGGGCGACCGCCCGGTCCCAGGCGTTGTTTGCGCTGGAGCGGTTCGCGGAGTCGGTCTCCGCGCTGACGCCGCTGACGCAGGAGGTCCTCGCCGACGCCTCGCCGCTCGTGAGCGCGGAAGTGCGTCGGGTGCTGCCGCAGCGTCAGGAGTACGCCCGCGACTGGGTGCGGGAGCAGGATCTGCGCGATCAGGAGGCGGAAGCGGACGATCTGCCCCGCGTGCAGTTCACGACCGATGCGGGTCTTTTCGTGGTCGAGCTCTACGAGGACTCGGCCCCGAACACGGTGAAGAACTTCATCTCGCTGGTCGAGTCGGGCTTCTACAACGGCATGACGTGGCAGGTGGCGGGCAACGCGTTCTCGCGGACGGGCGATCCGCGGACGCGGATGGGCAGCGAAGGCGGCGAAGCGAACCCCGGCTATCGCATTGCGGACGAATTCACGCTCTCGACCGCCCGGAAGCACTACGCGGGCGTGTTGTCGATGGCGGTGACGCCGGGTCAGACGCACAGCGGCGGATCCCGTTTCGCGATCACCCACAAGCCCGCCCCGACCCGCAACGGACGCAACACGGTGTTCGGCCGGGTCATCGAAGGTATGGATGTCGTGCGGAGCATGCCGACGGACACGCGGACGATCGCCGCGCAAGTGCTGCGGAAACGTCCCGACACCGAGTACGACCCCGTCACCCTGCCGCTGGTGGATGCGTCGGGGAACTCGGCGAACCCGACCGCCCCGGGCAACCTGGTGGAACTCGGACCTGAGCCGGGCGGAACGTCGGACGACGGCTGAACGGATTGACGACGATCGATGACGCGGCCGCGGTTCCTCCGAGAATCGCGGCCGCGTGTCGTTCCGAGGGCGCCTTATCGGAAGGGCCTCGTCATCATTTCTCGGGCGCCATTCGTCCGACCGCGTTACCGCCGGCGCAGAGGCGGTTTTTTTGTG
Organism: Phycisphaerales bacterium; assembly: GCA_965227335.1. Taxonomy (GTDB): domain Bacteria; phylum Planctomycetota; class Phycisphaerae; order Phycisphaerales; family SM1A02; genus CBDDFV01. Next base: position 1,334,119 of record CBDDFV010000001.1, on the reverse strand, counting down.
CAGTTTTGTCGACGCGGACTGCATCGGGGCGGGGCGCCGGTCGATGTTGGGGCCAGCCCGGGCCGGTCGCACGGCCGGGATCGAGATCACGGGACGGCGTCGACGTCGCATACGCAACTGAAGTCAGCGCCCGGCGGACCGTCCCGGTCATCAGGAGTGAGTCAATCATGGCGAACACGAAACGCACCAAGACGCGCAAGACGCGCACGACCAGCCGCAAGTCCTCGACGAAGCCGCGCTCGAAGGCCCGCACGAGCTCGAGCACGAACCCCGCCCCGACGAAGAAGACCGGCGTCTTCTCGAAGTCCTTCAACAACGCGATCAGCCGCGGCGTCCCCTGCTCGACCGCGATCGAGAACATCGCGAAGCGGAACGGCAAGACCGTGAACTTCGTGATGAACTCGCTCTGCAAGTCGGGCGACGTCTATCGCCAGAAGTTCAACGGACAGTGGGTCTGCTGGCCGTGCAACGTGACGAAGAAGTCGAACGCGTCGACCTGCAAGGAAGTGCAGTGCGACATGTGGCAGAACTTCGTCGACTGGTGCATCTGCAGCGGTCAGTGCACGCCCGAGCAGCTCAAGAAGCAGTGCTCGAGCCAGAAGAGCTTCATGAAGTACTGCAAGAAGTTCTTCGGCCGTCAGTTCCCGGCGGCGACCACGACCAAGCGTCGCAAGACCACGGGCCGCAAGACCCGCACCACGAGCGCCGGCAACTACAAGTTCCCGCTCCGCCGCGCCGCCTGACCCGCGTCGCCAAGAACCACACCACGCGCATACGCCGCTCGCCTTCGGGCTGAGCGGCGTTGTCTTTTGGACTGGCTTCACCCCTCGGGAGCGGCTGGCCAGCCGCACACTCGCTTCCTGCCCTTCGCGGCTGATTCATCCGCCGCGACGCATGGGCCGGGGTTGCTCTCCTCAAGCGTCGGACCCCGGGCGTGGACGCCGGGGGCGCCGACTCCCGGTCAGGGGAGGTCGCCTTCGCCGAGGAGGCGGAAGTTCTTCTTGCGGAGAATCTGACCGGCGAGTTCCGGATCGTCGACGGCGAGGGCGATGGTCGGGGCGTCGTGCTGACCGAGCATGAGCGGGTACGCGAAGCGGATGGAGAGCTCCGCCCCGAGCAGGTAGAGGCACATCCGCGTGAGCGTCTGGTACTCGCAGAGTTCGACGATGAGCAGTTCGTATTCGGCGAACGGCAGCCCGTGGTCGCGGAGCAGCACCCGGGCCGCGTCCGCGTTGCTCGGGACGATGCGGACCACCGCGTAGTCGGAAGACTCATGGACGCTGAACGCGCAGAGGTGCGCGCTCGACGACTCGTCGAACACTTCGAGCAGTTCGAGCAGCTTGCCGACCTTGTTGTCGAGAAACACGCTGAACTGACGCACGCGGGGCGTGGAATAGCCCTGCATCGTCTGCTCAGGAACGGCCATGCTCATTACGTCCGCTTCCTCTTGCCGCGCCGGCCCCTCCTGCCCGCACGAACGCCGAACCGCGAGTGTACGCCGACGCCCCCGCGGGCCGCAAGGAAAAACCGCGGCGGTCATCCCCCCGTTGTCGCGGTCCCGCCGCGCACAAAGGCCGTCTCCGGCGTGGCCGGCGCGAGTCCGGCCTCGGCGAGTCGCCTCAGGAACACCCGCACCGCCTCGCCGCCGGTCGGCCCGAAATCCAGCGTCCACCGATTGACGTACATGGCCACGAACTCGTCGGCGAGATCCGCCTCGAGCCCGCGGGCGTGCTCCAGGGCGTAGGCGAGCCCCTCCTCGCGGTGCTCGAGGGCGTGCCGGACCGACGCCTCCAGCCACGCGGTGACCCGCCCGATCGTCCCCGCACCGAACCGGTCGTCGAGATCGCGCCGGATCGTATTGACGCCGAGCGGCAGGGGCAGACCGGTCTCCTCCCGCCACCAGACGCCAAGATCGGCGATCAGGTGAAACCCGTCGCGCTCCCACGTGAGCTGCCCCTCGTGAATCACCACCCCCGCATCGACCTCCCCCCGCTGCAACGCGTCGGTGATCTCGTCGAAGGGAATGAACTCGCAGTTGAACGAACCGGGCCCCAGCATGAGGCTCAGGGCCCCGAACGCGGAGGTGCCGGCCCCGGGCGCGGCGATCCGCGTCTCCACCCCCCGCAACTCGTCGACCGTCATCGGCCGCTTCGCCACCAGCTTCGGTCCGTACCCGTCCCCGAGCGAGGCCCCGCACGCGGTGATGGCGTAGCGGTCGGCGACCCGCGGGTACTGGGCGCAGCTCATCGCGGTGATTTCGAGGTCGCCGCTCACGGCCCGCTGGTTCATCGACTCGATGTCGGCGAGGACGGGCTCGAAGACGAAGGGCGTGGTGTCGAGGGCGGGCGGCCGGCCGTCCCGGCCGAAGAGCGGCCACCACATGAAGGCGTCGTCGGGATCGGGCGAGAAGCCGAGGCGGAGACGGGGGGCGTCGTCGGTCATGGTGGATGGTAGATCGACGGACGCGCGTCGTCCGCCGCGACGTGGGGCGGGAGGCAAAAAAGACGCCCCCCGATCCGAGGACCGGGGGGCGATGGCGGGTTTCCGTCGTCCGGCCCAGGGGCCGGACGGGTTCGGAGGCGGGGGCCTCCGGGTCTCACGTCATGCGGATGCGATTACTCGCAGCCCCATTCGGCGAGGAGAGCGGCGAGATCCGCCGGGCCATACGGGTTGTTCCAGTTGGCCAGGAGGATCGCGAGGTCGCCGGCGCCGACGGCGCCTTCGCCGTCGAGGTTCCACTCGCACTCGGCGCCGCACGGCGTCCCGTCACACGTGATGGTGAGGGTGCCGGTCCCTTCGTCACCGGGGTTCCAGCCGCCGACGCGGATCTTGTAGCACTGACCGCACTGGACGTCGATGGTGACTTCCGAGGTGAAGCCGGCGCAGCCGTCCGCGTCGTCGTTGCAGCCGAGGAGCAGTTCATCGCCGGGCGGGCAGTCCGCCGTATCGCAGCTCGAGTAGACCGCGAGGTCGGTGTCGTACGCCGCCTGGTTGCACGTGCTGATGGTCAGCGTGCCGTCGCACGTGGCGGTGTAGTTGTACCAGATGTCCTCGTAGACCTGGCCGTCGAACTGACAGATGTCGACGTGCGGGAGACCGTCGGTCTCGGCGCTGATCGTCGAGTAATCCGTATCGCCGTCGCCGATCTCGATGCGGTCGGCACAGAGATCGTTGGCGGGCGGCGGATCGATCACGCATTCGGTGCAGGTGAGGGTCACCTGGTAGTCGTTCTGCGTGCCGCACGGAGCGCCCTCGAAGGCCGCGGGGGCCACGAAGATCGCGTACGTGCCGGGACCGACATCCGCGACGGCCGGAGCAATCGCGACGCACTCGTTCGAGGCGCCGGTCTGACCGATGACGACCGGCGCGCAGCCGTCGATGCCGTCAACGATGAAGGTCACGGCGTCGAACTCGGAGACGAGATCCGCGGTGAGACGGGTGCACTCGTCGGTGGTGGTGACGAGGTACCAGTCGGTGTCACGGGTGCCGCCGTCGGCCCAGCCCGTACCGCAGATGGTTTCGCCGCAGCTGATGGCGCCGAAGACGATCGGCGTACTGTTGCAGCCGCCGTTGGTGTCTTCGCCGCAGACTTCGCCTTCGTCCGACGCGCCGTCGGGGCAGGTCAGATCGCAGAACTCGCAGGCGGCGCTGTCGAGCGTCACCGTGTACGAGTTGAAGCCGCTGTCGCACGGGAAGCCCTCGAAGACGCTGGGCGCCACGAAGACCGCGTAGGTACCGGGCGTGAGCGTCGCCGTCGCGGGCGGACCCGCTTCGCACAGCGTCGAGCTGCCGGTGGCGCCGATCACCACGGGAGTGCAGGTGTCGATGCCGCCGACGATGAACACCACGCCGCTGAAGGCGCTGGTGAGGGTCGCGGTGACTTCCTTGCACTCTTCGGTGACGTCGAAGAGGAACCAGTCGGTGTCACGGGTGCCGCCGTCGGCCCAGCCGTTGCCGCAGATGGTCTCGCCGACCGCGATGGCGCCGAACACGGCCGGGGTGCTGTTGCAGCCGCCGTTGGTGTCCGAACCGCACGGCTCGGCTTCGTCCGTGCCGCCGTCGCACGGGACCTCGCACGGATCGCCGCACGCGACCGCCGCGGCGTCCGCGCAGATCTGATCCCATTCCACATCGCAGCAGAACGGATCGCTCCCACAGACCGCTTCACAGCATTCCACGTCTTCGCAACCGGGCGTGCCGTTCGCTTCGAAGCAGCTGCCGGCGCCTTCGCCGCACACCTCGCCCGGGGGCTCGCTGTACGCGATGGTCACGGTGCCCGTGCCTTCATCGCCCGGGTTCCAGCCGCCGACGCGGATCTTGTAGCAGTTGCCCGCGATCACGTCGAAGCTCATCAACGACGAGAAGCCGGCGCAGCCGGGCTCGTCGTCGTTGCAGGCGAGCAGCAAATCGTCGCCGGGCGGGCACAACGCCGTGTCGCAGCCGTCGTAGGCCACGAGGTCGGTGTCATAGTCCGCCTGGTTGCACGTCGAGACGGTCACGAAACCGTCCATCGGCGCGGTGAAGTTGTACCAGATGTCCTGATAGGTCTGACCGTCGAACTGACAGGTGGCGTGCGGCACGCCATCGGTGTCGGCCCCGATCGTGCTGAACGCAGTGTCGCCCTCCGCAATCGGCTCGCGGTCGGCGCATGCATCGTTCGCGCCCGCATCGCCGCACAACACCAACGCCTGCTCAGCGCAGATGTCGTCCCACTCCGTGTCGCAGCAGAACGGGTCCGACAGACAGACTTCGTTGCAACATTCAATATCGTCGCAGCCCGGCGTGCCGTTGGCTTCGCCGCACGGACCAGCGTCCGGCGTACACGCCGGATTGCCGCCGGCGAGCGCCGCCGACGTCAGCAGGAACGTCGCCAGCCCGCTCAGGGCCGCGCCGCTCGTTGTACAGATACGCACCATCACTCAATCTCCTTCTTGCGTTGTTTCAGCGTCTGTCGCCCCACGCGACAGAACTCCACCCCACGGAAACCCGCAGATCCATACTCTACCGCGCGGCCCCCGGGTCCCCCCATGGAATCCCACTTTTCAACGCCGATTCGGGGCCCTATCCCCCTCCCACGTCCGGAATTATCGGCCGCGACGGATCAACCGTCACCCCTCGTCCGGCATCGCGGCCGAGAGCTCGCGACGCATGATTTTCCCGGTCGGATTGCGAGGCAGCGCGTCGATCCGCCGCAGCTCCCGCGGGACCTTGAACTGGGCCAGACGCTCCCGACACCACGACCGCAACGCCCCCTCGTCGAAATCCGCCCCCTCCACCAGCTCCACGAACGCCAGCGGCAACTCCCCCCGCGACTCGTCCTGCATCCCGATCACCGCCGACGCCGACACCGAAGGATGCGCGTTCAGCACCTCCTCGATCTCACGCGGGAAGACGTTCTCGCCCGCAATGATCAGCATCTCCTTGATCCGACCCGTGATGAACAGGTGCCCCGCATCGTCGATCCGACCCATGTCCCCCGTCCGGAAGTACCCCTCGCCGTCCATCACCGCCGCCGTCTCGTCCGGCAACTTGTAATACCCCTTCATGATGTTCGGGCCCGCGATGCAGATCTCCCCCTCCGCGTTGCGACCCAGAGCCTCCCCCTCCGGACCCACGACCTTCTGACGAACCCGCGGCACCGCCGGCCCCACCGATCCCCGCACGTGCTCGTCCGGACGACACCAGTTCGTCACCGGACTCGTCTCCGTCAGCCCGTACCCCTCGTTCAGCGTGATTCCGAACCGATCCTGGAACGCCTGGAACACGGCATCGGGCAACGGCTCCCCTCCCGACACCACGTACTTCAGCGACGCCATGTCCTCCGCCGTCGCCTTCTTCACCGTCAGCAACGCGTTCAACATCGACGGAATCGCAATGAACGCCGACGGCCGATGCGTCCGGATCAACTCCACGATCCGGCGCGGCACGAACCGCGCCGAATACACCACCCGGCACCCGATCGTCAGCGGCAACAGCGTCAGCACCGTCAGACCGAACGAATGAAACTGCGGCAACACCCCCAGGAACGTCTCCCGCGCGTCAAACCCCGCCCACTCCACGCACTGATTGATGTTCGCCGACAGATTCCCCGCCGTCAGCATCACCCCCTTCGGCCGACCCGACGTCCCCGACGTGTACAGAATCACCGCCGTGTCCTCGTCCGACCGACGCACGCAGCGACGCAGCGGCGGCAGCCCGCCGAACGACATCTCGTCCAGACGGATCAGCTTCACCCCCGACGGCAGCGGAGGCGCATGCTCCAGCAGCGGACCCACCGTGATGATCGCGTCCAGGCCCGCGTCCTGCACCACGTACGCCAGCTCGTCCTCCTTCAGGAGATAGTTCAGCGGCGTCGCGGTCCGACCCGCAATCCATGTCCCCAGCAGCGACATCGGAAACAGACCCGACGTCGGCAGCATGATCCCCACGTTCTCGGCCGAGGATCCGCGATCCACGGCTCGCGCCACGTGCAACGCCCCCGCGTACAACGCCCCCGCCTTCCACGTCCGCTGATCATCCACCACCAGCGGACGCCAGGGCGCCCGAATCAATGTCCGAATGATGTCGCAGGCCGTCCGCATGCACCGTCGTCCTTTCCGCCGCGCGGCGTGGGCGAAGCCCCCCATTCAACAGCCAGAGTCAAGCCGGCAGGGGAATCTGAACGATACAGCCGAGGGCCGAGCGCCGCCAAACGCAGCCGCGCCGCCCACGCCCCCTGCACGGAGGATTCCCCCATGGCACGACGCCGCAGAATCACCCTCGCTCTCGCCGGACTCGCCGCCGCCGCGCTCCTCGCCGGCTGCGGCGCCTCGACCCGACAGACCGAACTCGGGACCGCGCTGGCCGATTACAACGCGGGACGCTACGAACAGGCCCTCGATCGCGCGGAAACCGTCCGCCGCTCCTCGTTCGGCGAGCCCCGGCACGAAGCGGCGTACCTCGGCGGACTCGCCGCGTACAAGCTCGGCCACCATGACGCCGCCCGGACCTACTTCACCGCCGCGTCCGAATCCGCCGATCCCGAACTTCGCGGCAAGGCCGAAGCGATGCTCGGGACCGTCGCCCTCGACACCGATCGCGATGCACTCGCGGCGGACCACTTCGAATCCGCCAGCCGCCGGCTCGACCCCGCCGACGCCCGACGCGCCGTCCAGTACGCCACCGTCGCCCGCGGCGAAGGCCCGCTCGAGAACAGCGGCTTCGCGGTGCAGCTCGGCGCGTTCAGCGCGGCGGAGAACGCCGCTCGCGCGGCTCGTCTGTTCGGACCCCGCGTCCGTTCCCTCGGCTTCACGACCGCCCACGTGATCCCGACCCACGACGACCGCGGGCGCCCCCGCTTCCTCGTGCAGGTCGGTCCCTTCACCACGAAGCAGGACGCCCGCGCCGCGCGAACGCAGCTTGGCGAACCCACCGCGTTCGTCACCGCCTTCGCCACGGACTGATCAGGCGACGCGTCGATCGCTTCAGGAGTCGCCGGCGTTCTCCGCGCGACGGGCGCGGTCCGCCGCGCCGTCCACCTCGCCGCCTCCTCCGACCGCCCCCAGGCCTCTACAGATCGACGAGCAGGCCGGCCACGACGTCGGTCTTCAACTGGTCCCTGATTGAGACGACATCGGCGACGACGACCTCAGTTGCGCCGCCAGCACCTGCTTCAGCATCGACGCGATCAGAAACCACACGATCAACGCCCACAACCCGAAGACCAGACCCGCGAGACCGGCCAGACCCATCAGAATCGCGAGCCCGATCCCCACTGGCATCCAATCCGCCATGAAGGCGCCGATCGTCGGAAGCACCAGCACGAAGAGCACCCCCGAGGAAATGACCTGGCCCCAGCACGCGATGCTGCAATGACGCGCCAACGATCGACGACCCGCCCTTCGCGCGAGATGCGCGGCGTGCAGCAGCACCGCGTGATGCAGCAACGCGGCGACGCCGGACACCAGCCACAACCCCACAAGCACGAACTCCAGCGCCCCGTACGTTCCCGCCTGCACGCCGCCCGGTCCGACCATCACCGGCGCCAGGGGCTGGACCACCTCGACGAGCGCCGAGGGAATGCTCACCAGGGCCCCGATCCGCGCGAGTCGACGCACGCTCCAGGATGACTCCGCCTCGGTCTCGCGGGGGTCGGGCGTCGTGATCATCCACGTCGTCGCGATCGCCGCGAGCGCAACGAGAACACTGGTCACCGTCGCTGCCCCGGCCAGAGCGGGAATGAAACCGCCAAGGATGCCCACGAAGAGCATGAGACCCCAGCCGCCCAGAATGACCCACAGTCGCGCGACCACTCCGCGGCGGACCGCCAGCAGCCACGGCCGCCGGGCGTACCGCAGATCGTCCCCGCGCACCGATTCCTGCACCGCCGCCTCACACTCGGGACAGACGCCTGACAGCAGAAGGCCGCGGAGGTTGTAGCCGCACTGCTGGCACAGGGTGTCGTCGCGGAGGCGTCCGTCAGCGTCGAGCCGGGCCGCGATGGGGGCTTCGGTCGCCGCCGGCGGCGGGTTCGTGGCGGGCGGCGGGGCGGGCGAGGGGCGGTCGTCGGGGGTCACGGGGCGGCTCTCTCCGGAAAAATTCGTCTCAGCGGCCGGTCTCACCGTACGATATGAAAAGCGCGCCCGCTGCCCAAAGGGGTTTCCCCATGCGTCATGCCGCTATCGTCCGCTCCGCCGTGGTCGCCGGCCTTCTCGGCGGTCTCACCGCCGGCGCCGCCGGCCAGAGCTTCAACCTCTCCAACGACGGCGGAATGCAGATCGGCTTCCCGCAGCCGCCGAAGCAGGTCGTGGTCGATGCGCCCTCGCCCGAGGCGCTCGCCCTCCGGGCCGAGATTCGTGAGTACAAGCGTCAGCTCACCGCGCTGAAACGCCGCTACCTCGAACACCCCTCCCCCGAACGTCGCGCCGAAGGCCTCGCCCGGCTCCGCGAGTTCACCGATCCCGCCGCGTTCGAAACCATGGTCGAGGTCTTCGACGACGCTGACGCCCGCGTGCGCAACGCCGTGCTCGATCACATCCACACGCAAGGACCCGCCGGGGAAGGCGCGCTGACGTACCTGGCGGTGCACGGGCCGAACGGCGCGTACCGCGAAGGCGCCGCGCAACGACTCCCCAATCCCGCCACGCCCGGCGTGATGTACGCCATTGATTCCATGCTGATCGACGAGGATGCGAAGGTGGCCGGGCGCGCCGCCGCGCTCGCCTCACACCTCAACGCCGTGAGCCTGATCCCGCGTCTGATCCAGCAGCAACTCGGCGGCGGCGGAGGCGGCGGCGGCGGAACCAATTCCGGCGATCGCACCGGCGACCTCGCGTGGATCGCGGTGGCGACGCAGCAGGTGTACGTGCAGGACCTCATCCCGCTCACCGGCGATTCGAGCGGCGCCTACCAGCCCGTCGTCGGCGTCGTCTCGGACGGCTTCGTGATGCGCGTCCTCGACGCCGTCGTCATCGAGTATCGCACCGAGATCCACTACCACCTCGTCGAACTCACGTCCCGCGACTGGGGCAAGTCGACCGAACACCTCGCCTACGACCCCGAGGCGTGGTGGACGTGGTACCGCCAGGACTACCTGCCGTTCAAGGACGATCAGCGACGACTCGCGGAACTCGCCGCGGCGGCCAACGCCGCCAACGAAGACGCGCCGCCCTTCCCCGACCCCACGCCGTAACCCGCATCACCCGCACGGCAAAACGCTCGAAAACCGTGGAAGTCACGCCGCGGCGCGGTGTTCCTTAACCCGGCGGCGACGCGGCGGCCAACCACGGAGCCCCGCGACCCACGCCGCCCGCCAACCCAGAGCATCTGACGGAAAGGAGCACCGACATGCTGCGCATTCGGTCACGCTATCGCCTCGCCATCCCCCTCGTCGCGCTCATGACCGCCTTCGGCGGCGGCGCCGCCGCGCTCGCCGGCGGACCGTGCGGCGGACCCTCGTATTACCACCCGGTCCACAAACGCCCGATCTTCAAGAAGACCACGTGGCACGGCGGCTACGGACATGCCCACGGCCGCCCCCAGGTGGTCGTGAGCGGACACGTCGGCGCCAATCCCTGGCGCCTGCTGACCTGCGACCCGCGCCAGGCCTACGAGATCTTCCAGTGCGAAGCGCAGGCGAATCCGCACAACGCGGCGCCTCGCATCGGCAAAGCCATCGCGAAGGGACTGCTCGGCGATCAGCGTCGCGCCATCCTGACGATGAACAGCGCGCTCCGCTATGACTGCGCCCGTCTCACCCGCCTCCCGATCAGCTACGACCTCAAGTGTGAGATCAACCGCCTCGCCGACTCGATCGCCCGTCACGCGTACGGATGCGATCCCGCCCGAGCGTGGGTCGCCGTCTCCGCCCTGCGACTGATCTCGGGCGATCGCTACGCCGCGAAGTCCGCGTTCAATCGCGCGATCGGCTACGGCGCGTGCGGTCCGGCCGTCGATAATCTCGCCTTCCAGCTCAACGCCTGGTGAGTCCTCCGCTCCACCGGCGTTCCCGACGCCCGCGTCCGCTGCGACGCGGGCGTTGTTGCGCGCGGTCGCCGTCCGCTCACGATGACCGCATGTCGTCGACCGCCTGACCGAGCCGCTCGTACTCCGACGGCTCGTTGTAGACCTGCGCGCTGATCCGCACCCACCACCGACCCTCCCACGATTCGATCGGCGCCTCGACGCGATGCTCGTGGTACAACGCCCGCTGCAACGCCCGATCGTCGTCGTCGAACCGCTCACGCAGACCGTCCGGCAACGGCAGCGTCGCCATCGAGCCCGTCATCGCGCCCGACGCCGGCGCAATCGGCGCCACCCCCCACCGCGCTGACAGCATCCGCGCGGCCCAGCGGACGAGATGATGGTTGTACGCCCGCACCGCCGTCCAGCCCAGGTCTTCAAAAAACGCGATCGCCCGCCCCACGGCGTACCACGCGGTCATGTCACGCGTCCCCTGCCACGAGAACTCCTTCGCGAAACCCTCCTCGTAGAAATGACTCACGGGCGCCGGATGCACCTCCGGCTGGCGAGAAGGATCCACCCAGAGAAACGCGGCGCCCTTCGGCGCACACACCCACTTGTGCAGATTGCCCGTGTAGTACGCCGCGCCCAGACCTTCGATGTCGAGTTCGAGCATCCCCGGCGCGTGCGCGCCGTCCACCAGGACATCCACGCCGCGAGCGCGGCAGACCTCAATGATCCGCTTCACCGGCAGGATCAGCGCCGTCCGGGACGTCACGTGATCAATGACCAGCAGACGCGTCCGCTCCGTGAGTGCGTTCTCAATCGTGGCGACCACCGCGTCAGGTCCCGCGACGGGAACCTCCAGCCGCGCCTCCACGACCCGCGCCCCGTCCCGATGGGCGACGTACCGCATGGTCTGTCGGACGGCGTTGTAGACGTGATGCGTCGTGAGCAGTTCGTCGCCCGGTTCCCAGGTGCGGCTCCGGAGCACGGCGTTGACGCCCTCGGTCGCATTGGTCACGAAGCCGAAGTCGTCGGGCCGGGCGCCGATCAGGGGCGCGACCGCCGCCTTCGCGTCCGCCGCCATCTCGTCCCGCCGCCGATCGAGAAACTCGACGAGCTCCGCCTCCATCTGCGTCCGGAGGTCCTGCTGGCGCCCGAGCACGACGCGCGGCGTCGCGCCGAAGCTGCCGTGATTCAGGAAGGCGATGTCCGGCCGGATGCCCCACGCCGCCCGGAGATCGGGACGCAGCGGAGCGGGCGGCGAATCGAGGTCGAGATCGGCGCCGGAGGGAGTCGCGGTCATGCCCGGCAAGGTAGCGGCGGAGCGCGAAAGACGCGCGGCGGGTCTGATAACCGCGGACCACGTCCGGGAACCTCGAACCGGCCGGCTCGGGCCACGCCCCGGCCCGAACCCCGGCGGGTCCGGAAATCACGCGTCCGCCGGGGTCATCCGCCCCGCTCTACATTCTTCCCGATTTCCGTTTGACATGCGGTCCTTGTTCGGGTAACTTTTTCCAAACAGCCGGCCCCGATTGTTGGGGCCGCCGCACGCGAACGGACGATGAGGATGGTCCGAAGTGACGGGGCCAAGATGTAGGGTCCCAACGAGATCAGACCACAAAGGAGTGGGGTCATGACCATCCAGTCAAACATGTCAGGCCTGGCCGCGGCGACGCCGCTGGTCCAGACGGGTCCCGGGGGCGACTACGTGACCCGGGTCCACGGCGTGGCCAGTGGTGTGGCGAGTGACGATCGCACGGCGCGGCGGCTGGTGGCGGTGCGGATCGCGTACGGCGGCGGCGCGGGCGATTCGTCCGGCGGCGCCGATGGCGGTCGGGACTGGACGTCGACCGCGTCGGAGGATGCAGACGCGACATCCTCGGACGGTGCGCGGTCGATCACGCCGGACGGCGCGGCGTTGGCGCGTACGACGCTGCTGGATCGCCTGCTCGGCATCGATCGGGTCGAAGTCTCGTCCGACGCGGCGGCGCGCTGGTTGGCCGGGCGGATCGCACCGCCCGGTGCGGCTTCATCGAACCACCGTCCCCAGCCCGCGGCCCCGGCGACGATGCCGGCGACGCCGTCGGCGGCGGGGAAGGATGCACGACTCGTCCCGTCGACGAGTGGCGTGCGGGGCTGGCTGCGTGGTCAGCGGCGGACGCTCGAGTTGCTCGCCCAGGCGTGGCGGTCGGCGCTCCATCCGCAGGCGGCGCTGGCCGGCGTCGGCGTGTCCGGCCAAACGCGCCATCCCTCATCACGAATCACGACGCGATCACCACGTGCCCTGGCGAACGTGAACGCGAATCCCAAGGAGTCTGGTCATGAATCTCACCCCGAAGCAGCTCAAGATCCTGCAGTTGATTCGCGACTACCGGATCGCCAATGGCTTTTCCCCGACGATGCAGGAGCTCGCCGACGAGCTCGGCGTCAGCAAGGTCACGGTCTTCGAGCACGTCGAGGCCCTGATCAACAAGGGCGCGTTGACGCGGGAGCCAAACAAGGCTCGCTCTTTGTCCATTGCGGATGACGCCGTCCTGCCGGATGAGGAGAACACGCTGCGCTTCCCGCTCGTCGGGAAGATCGCGGCGGGGTATCCCATCGAGAAGTTCGAAGACACCGATGAGCTGAACCTCGAGGATCTCTTCGGTCCGCGGGTCGGTCAGCGGGCGGGGTCCTTCGCTCTCCGGGTCGACGGCGAGTCGATGAAGGATGAAGGCATCCTCGACGGCGACTACGTCCTCATCGAACGACGCGACACCGCGCGCGATGGCGAACGGGTAGTCGCCCTGCTCCCCAACGGCGAGACGACCCTCAAAACGCTCTTCCGTCAGCCCGACGGAAAGATCCGTCTCCAGCCCGCCAACGACGCCTTCGATCCGATCGTGGTCGACGACTGCAAGGTCCAGGGCGTGGTCATCGGCGTGCTGCGTCGGTACTGAACGCCGACGCCGACGCCGGGCGCGTGTAAGAACGCACGAGAGCGCGCGGTCAACCAGGTGCGCGATGGTGGTATCGCGCGGCAGCGCGGGGTGAGTGTCTGCGCGGGATTGATGTGAGTGAGTCCGCGCGAGTGCGGAGCGTCAGAGCATTCTGTGATGGTGTGACGGTGAGACGGTGCGCAGCAGGGCAGAACGGCGCGGCGCGTTGACGAGAATGCGCTTCCTGCGGCAGGAACGGCGACGCGGACGCGTGGCCCGAACCGGACCAGACCGAACCGAACCAGACCGGACGGGACCAGACTGGACGGACTGGAGCGGACTGGACCCGCCGGGACCCGACCGGACCCGACCGGACCGGACCGGATCGGAGCGGGTTCGAGCGGGTTCGAGCGAGTTCGAGCGAGTTCGAGCGGGGCAGGATCAGCGCGAAGCGCGGCCGAATCTCACGAGGTCCTCGCTTCATCCCCGACCACCGCCCGACAGGGGCCGGTGGAGACGCACGCCGTCGCGCGAGCGACGGACGATCGACCGCAGCTCCAGCAACGTCACGTCCGCCAGGATGTCCGAAACGCCGACCTCCAGCCGCACGACCAGCTCATCCAGCGACGCCTCGCCGCCCGCCGTCGACAGAACCTCCAGAATCGCCCGCTGACGAGGCGTTGTCGCCAGGGCCGCGAGCGGCATCGCGCCGGCCGCGCCCACGCGTGGTCCCGAGCCCGACCCGCCCTCACGTCCGCCGCCAGCGCTGAACCCGACGCCATCGTCGCCGTGCTCGGACCTCAGCTCGCCGTCCGTCGCTCCGCCGTGACGACACCGACCCGCCTGGAACGCATCCATCGCCCCCTCCACCAGCACGCGGCTCGACTCCAGCTGTTCCAGCACCTCCTTGTGATTGGTCACCAGCGTCGCCCATCCGTCGTGGATCGCACGATGACTGCCCGCCGACATCAGCGTGTCGACCCGGCCCGGGACGCACATGACCTCCCGGCCGAGATCCGACGCCACCCGCGCCGTGATCAGCGCGCCGCTTCGCAACGGCGCCTCGATCACCAGCACCCCCAGACTCAGCCCCGCAATCACCCGATTCCGACGCGGGAAATGACGGGGCAGCGGCGGCGTCGTCATCGGATGCTCCGACATCACGGCCCCGCCCTTCGACACGATGCGATCGAAGAGTCTGGCGTTGTCCTTCGGATACGGCGTCGCCAGCCCCGACCCGAGCACGGCGATCGTCCGATGGTCATGCGACGCCGCCGCGTTGTGCGCTGCGGTATCGACGCCCCGCGCGCCGCCGGCGACGATCGTGAAGTCGAACTCCCCGAGCCGCCGGGCGAACCGACGCGCCTGTTCGTGTCCGTAGGCGGAGCAGCGTCGGGTCCCGACGATCGCGATGGACAACGCGTTGAGATCGGAGAGTTCGCCCCGCACCCAGAGTCCGCACGGCGGGTCGGGCGTCATCGCCAGCAAGGCGGGGTAGTCGGCGTCGCTCGCGAGCATCATCCGGGTGTCGAGCCGCGCCATGGCGTCCCGCTCTTCATCGATGTTCGCCGCCCGCACGCCGTCGTGAATGGTGCGCGCGAGCGTCTCCCCCACCCCGCGCACCCGTGTGAGATCCCGCGTTGGCGCCTGCACGATCGCCTCGTCCGATCCGAACGCCTCGCGCAAACGGCCCCAGAGCACGCGTCCGAGCCCCGACGTCAACAGCAGCCGCCACGTGGCGTCCGCGATCTCCCCGTTCGATTGACGTTGCATGAAACCCCGGTCCGATCCCCCTCTCCTCGCCTCGGCATTCTACCGCCGACCTCGGTCGACAGCAGCCGCCGCGAACGTTCCGTGGTGGACGTTCCCCGGTGGGCGTTCCCGGATGTTCAGCGGAAGTCGTTGAGCCACGGACTTCGCATACGGCCGGGCGAGGCGTCAGTCGTGGCGACGGCGGATGATGCGCCTTCGGTCGCACCGTTCGTCACCGGCGTGGCGAGTCCGACCACGGCGCCGATCGCCGCGAGATCCGCCTCGCCGAGGAGGCGGCGTCGGGCGGTCGTGAGCGTGGGATCGAGGAGGAGTCCGACGAAGATCGCCATCGTCCCGGCGCCGATCACCCACAGGCGGCCGCGTCCCATCGCCCAGCGGGTCAGGGTGGACGGCGACGCGGGGTCGGGCGTGCGGTACGCGGGTCGGGGCGGGACGGTGCGTTCAATCCAGTCGGAGACCGGGGCGACGAGGGCCGTCGAGACCATGAGCGGCGTCGCGTCCGCCTCGACGAGATTCAACTGACCCGCCGCGAGCCGACGGACGAGGGCGGGATCGCGATCGTCGAGATCGGCGAAGAACCGGTCGTAGGCCTCGAGCCGCGCCGCCGCGTGGTGGGTCTCGGCCGCCATGCGATCGACGTTGCGCTGCAGTCCATCGAGGTCGTGGCGGGCCGGAATCAGGACGCAGGCCATCAGGAGGGCGATCCCGGGCACGAGGAACAGCCAGCCGGGGTCGAACCGGAACAGCGGCTGCCGATCGGGCCGGCGGGGCGCGGGCGGACCGGGCTCGGGCTGGCGATGCTCGGACGGGGTCATGCGGGGGATATCGGCGAAGGGGCCGCCGGGCGTCCACACAACGAACGGTCGGACCGAGACCCCCGGGATCGGATCCCCGGCGACGGCCGGGTGGGTCGGGCGGGCCCGGGCGGGCCCGGGCCTGAGCGGCCGGCCGGCGTCCGAATGCCGAACAGGGCGGGTTGCATCACGTCGGCGGGCCGCTATACTTCGGCGTTCCAGCTTCCGGACGCCGCGGCGTCTCTGTCTCTGAAGCTCGGTTTCTGAAGCTCGGTTCTGAAGCCCGAAAGGCGTCTTCCCATGGCCATGCACTACCCGCGACGAGTGAGCAAGATCAAGCGTGTCCGCAAGTTCGGGTTTCGCGCCCGGATGAAGACGCGCCTCGGCCGCAAGATGATCAACCGCAAGCGCCGGGCCGGTCGTCGACTGACGCCGAAGGGCGGCGCCTGACGCCCGACCGGGCGTTGATGGATCGATTTGATTGAACGAAACGCACGCGGCGGACCAGTGGGTCGGCCGCGTGTTTTCTTCGTGCTGCGCGGGCCATCAGGCGCTGCGCGCTTGTCGTCAGCGAGTCAGGACATCCGTCTGGTGAGGGCGGCTTCGACGCGTTGGGCCGCCGTTGGCGCACGCGTGTCGTCGACGTCGACAACGACGTGCGCGAGGGCGCGATAGCGTGGCGTGCGGGCGTCGAGCAGCCCCCGCAACTCCCCCACCACGTCGTCTCCGGTCAGACCGGGACGGTCGCCGGGACGACTGCGGAGCCGGCGTTCAAGCGTGATCGGCTTGCAGCGAAGCCAGACGATCGCCACCCCCTCCGTCGCGCCCGCCGCGCTGAGACGCTCGTTGACGGCGTCAATCATCGGCGCGCCGCCGCCGAGGGAGATGACGCTCGGTGAATCTTCGCGGTCCAGGAGTTCGATGAGCGCGGCGGCTTCCGCGTCGCGCCACGCGGGTTCGCCGTGCGTGTCGAACACGGCGCGCACGGACGGCTCCTCGAAGCGATCGAGGGCGAGTTCGTCGAGGTCGTGGAACGGTCGATCGAGACGTCGGGCCAGTTCACGTCCGACGGACGTCTTGCCGCAGCCTCGCATGCCGATGATGACGATGTGCATGGTGATGACCGACGCGTCCGGCGCGACCGGGGGCGATCATCCGATGATCGTCGACGATTACGCAGCGGTTCGGAACGAGGCGCCAAGATACCGCAGCAGACGCTGCCGATCGAACGCGGTGCTGAACGTTTCGAACTGGACCGCGAGCCGACGGGGGCCGGGGTCGCCGTCATTGTCGCTCACCCACACAATGCTGGCGGTGACATCGAGGGGTCGGGTCTCGCCCGGCAGGTGGAGGGCGAGTTCGACGGGGTGATCGGCGTCGAAGCCTTCGTCGAGTTCGATCCGGGCGCCGCCCTCGCTGATGTCGTAGGCGTGCCCGCCCCACATGCGGCCGTTCTGCGTCGCCGTCACCGAGGTGTAGCCGGTGGCGAGGTCGAAGCGTTCGTGGACGCGGCGGTTGTACTGCTGCATGGCGCGGGCTCCTCTGGCGATGCGGATCTCTCGGCGATATCGGTCACACGGGTCAGGAACTTGACGGGATTCGGGGCGAGGGGGGGCGGGTGACGATCCAAGCCCCCGGCTCCGCCGGGGGACAAGCCGAAGCGTCCCTGGACGATCGGCGACACCGCGGAACGTGATCGTCGCCCGGGCGTGTCGCGTCGCTGTCGGATGATCGGCACATGTTCCCCGGCTCCGCCGGGGAACAAGCCGAAGCGTACCTGGACCATCGGCGACACCGCGGAACGCGATCGTCGCCCGGGCGTGTCGCGTCACTCCCGGATGATCGGCGCATGTCCCCCGGCGGAGCCGGGGGCTTGGATCGGGGCGCAAATCGGTAGGGTCCGCACCCCGTGCGGACCGGGTGGGACGATCGTCTCGCCCATGCGGGATCGATGTCGGGATGCGATCCTGACCGACGTGGTGCGCGATCCGCGACGGTTGGGTCCACGAACCAACACATTCGTGCAATCAAGAACATTCGGGGTTGGGCCCGGGGACCCGCCGGACCTCGCGACGGGCGCCACACCGGTCCGCACGGGGGTGCGGACCCTATCCGCTCCATTGACCATCGGCGACACCGCGGAACGTGATCGACGCCCGGGCGTGTCGCGTCACTCGCGGACGATCGGCGCATGTCCCCCGGCGGAGCCGGGGGCTTGGCCCGGAGCGCAAGTAGGGTCCGCACCCCGTGCGGACCGGGTGGGACGATCGTCTCGCCCATGCGGGATCGATGTCGGGATGCGATCCTGACCGACGTGGTGCGCGATCCGCGACGGTTGGGTCCACGAACCAACACATTCGTGCAATCAAGAACATTCGGGGTTGGGCCCGGGGACCCGCCGGACCTCGCGACGGGCGCCACACCGGTCCGCACGGGGTGCGGAGCCTCCCCGCGGCGGCGCTGGATGCGACGGTATTGAAATCAGCCTTCGACCGAACCGCGGCGCGCGAGCAACTGGATGCTCACGCCGTCGAGATCGACGCCGAGCACGCGGCTGATCTCGTCGAGGACGTCGGGCGCCAGGCCCTGCACCAGACGGTCGCCGAGCTCTCCCGGGACGTCCATCACCTCGCCGGTGTCGCGGAAACGGACGTGCAGGTGGTCGGACATGTCGGCGTCGTAGCGACAGCAACCATTCGCCGTCGGCATCCGCCGGCACAGGCCGGCGTCGACGAAGGCGTCGAGGGTGTTGTAGACGGTCGCGCGGCTGACGGGCTGGTCCGGGTGACTCACCATCCGGTGCAGCTCGTCCGCGGTCGGGTGCGACGTCGTCGACGCCAGGGCCTCGTACAGGGCGAGACGCTGGTCGGTGCAGCGAAGGTTGTGATCGGCGAAGAGCGCCCGCGTTGCTTCGTTCACTGGAATCCCTGCTGACGCCACCACTTCGAATCGTTCGGTCCGAACCGCTGGCGGCCGGAAACATCGTCGGATCGACACATGCCGAATCAAAGGGAATACTAGGAGCGTTGCGGCGGGAGGGCCACAGGAACGCCGCGCAGGTAGTATACGCGACCCGTGATGACGCCTGAGCCTCGCGATATCGGACCCGACTCTCACGCCGCCGAACCGCCGGCTGGCGGGGATACCGACGGCGGCGTGGTCATCAGGCGGTCTCCGGCGGAGATGCCGCTGGACGGGCTTCACGGGCGTCAGATCGCCATCCTCGGCTACGGTTCGCAGGGCGCCGCCCACGCGCTCAATCTGCGCGATTCCGGGCTGAACGTGATCGTCGGCAATCGGACCGGGACGGCCGGCCACGCGCGGGCGACGGCGGACGGCTTCACGCCCCGGCCGCTCGCCGAGGCGACCGCCGCGTCGGACCTCGTGATCCTCGCCCTGCCCGACGAGGCCCAGGGCGACATCTACGCGGCGGACATCGCCGACGCCCTGCGTCCCGACGCGACGCTCGGCTTCATCCACGGCTACGCGATCCGCTTCGGCCTGATCGACCCGCCCCCGGGCGTCGGCGTCATCATGGTGGCGCCGAAGGGACCCGGGACCGCGGTCCGCGCCCGGTTCACGGAGGGGCGCGGCCTGCTCTGCCTCGGCGCGGTCGAACGCGACAACCAGCGCGGCGACGCCCACGCGATGATGCTCGCGTGGGCGCACGGGATCGGCGCGACGCGAGCGGGACTGATCGAAACCACGTTCGCGGCGGAGGCGGAGTCCGACCTTTTCGGCGAGCAGGCCGTCCTGTGCGGCGGGATGACCGCGCTGATCCTCGCCGCGTTCGAGACGCTCGTCGACGCGGGCTTCCCACCGGAACTCGCGTACCTCGAATGCTGTCACGAGGTCAAGCAGGTCGCGGACCTGGTCTACACACGCGGACTCGACGGCATGCGCGACGCGATCAGCAACACCGCGGAGTTCGGAGCGTATCGCGCGGGCCCGGTGGTGGTCGATGACGCGGTGCGTGCGCGGCTGCGCGATCTGCTCGAGGAGATCCGCTCCGGGGCGTTCGCGGCGGCAATGCAGTTCGACTGGACGAAGGGATCGCCGTGGTTCCGCGCCCAGCGGGCCGCCGGAGCGGCGCATCCGATCGAACCGGCCGGCGAGCGCGTCCGGTCGCTCACGCCGTGGCTGTCGGAGATCGACCAGGATTCGTCGGGCGCGGCGGACGAATCGGCCGATGAGAAGGACGCCGACTGACTGCGGAGTCGCTCGACCGTCGTCGACTGATCACGTCGTTGTTTCACGTGGAAGATCGGAGCCGATTCGTGGCCGCACTCGAGATCTCACACGCCGTCATCCTCGGGATCGTCGAGGGGATCACGGAGTATCTGCCCGTCAGTTCGACGGGGCACCTGATCATCGCGTCGGCCCTGCTGGGGCTGGACGAACCGCCGGAGCGGAAGGCCGCGGTGGATGCGTTCAACATCGTGATTCAGGGCGGGGCGATTCTGGCGGTGCTGGGGCTCTACTGGCCGCGCGTGCTGCAGATGCTGCGGGGGCTGACGGGTCGCGACGCGGTCGGCCTGAAGCTCTTCACGAATCTGGTGATCGCGTTTCTGCCGGCGGCGTTTCTCGGGGTGCTGCTCGACCCCATGATCGAGAAGCACCTGTTCTATCCCGGTCCGGTGATTGCGGCGCTGGCGATCGGCGGCGTCATCATGATCGCACTCGGTCCGTGGCAGCGGCGCCAGTTTGAATCGGACGGCGCGCACTATGTCGACATCGATCACCTGTCGTGGAAGGCGGCGCTGTTCGTCGGTCTGCTGCAGTGTCTCGCCATGTGGCCGGGGACGAGTCGTTCGATGGCGACGATCGTGGGCGGAATGCTGATCGGCCTGCGGCCGAAGCAGGCGGCGGAGTTCTCATTCCTGCTGGGGCTGCCGACGCTGGGCGGCGCGTGCGTGTACAAGCTTGGGAAGAACCTGGCGGGCGAGGGGCCGAACATGTTCGAACTGCTCGGCGCGGCGCCGCTCGCGGTGGGGATCATCACCGCGACGATCTCCGCCGCGCTCGCGGTGAAGTGGCTGGTGGGGTACCTGAGTCGGCACGGCGTGTCGATCTTCGGGTGGTATCGGATCGCTCTGAGCATCGTGCTGGCGTTTCTGGTCTGGCGCGGCGTGCTGCAGATTGCGCCGCCGACGGAAGACGCGGCGGCGGAGACGACGTTGGAAGCGACGGGCTGATGGATCCGATGGAAGCGTTCGGCGTGCTCGAGATGCGGATCGGCCGGATCGTCCGGGCCGAAGTGAACGAGGCGGCCCGCAAGCCGGCGTACAAGTTGTGGATCGACTTCGGCGCGGCGTTGGGCGAGCGTCAGTCGAGCGCGCAGGTCACGGCGTTGTATGCCGTCGAGGATCTCGTGGGGCGGCAGATCGTCGCGGCGGTGAACCTGGGCGAGAAGCGGATCGCGGGCTTCCGGTCGGACGTGCTGGTGCTGGGGGTGTCGGATGCGAATGGCGACATCGTGCTGTTGCAGCCGGAGCGGGATGCGCCGGAGGGCGGGCGGGTGCACTGAGGCGCCACGGCGGGTCCGCGGCGCGTTACGATATCAGGTCCGACTTCTCATGATCTCAAGGAGGACGTCCGACCATGGTGTCAGGCACCGAACGGCTGGAGCAGCGCCACGGCGACAATCTGTACCCCGTTTCGTTCACGCAGACCTTCGGCGAGCACGTGCTGGAGCTGGACGTGCCGGAGGGCGTGTGGAACCCGACGCCCCACGGCGTGCATCTCGGGAACATGCTCCTTGAACTCGACTTCACCGGCGAGTCGATCCTCGAACTCGGCACGGGCTGCGGGATTCATGCGATCCTGATGGCGCGGCGGGGCGCGGACCGGATGATGCTGACCGAGATCGAGCCGTCGATCAACGACAACGCGAAACACAATCTCGACAAGCACGACGTCGACTGCGACATCGACTACATCGTGGCGGACTGGACGAATCTCCCGGCGGACGCCGCGGGTCCCTACGACGTCATGGTCACGAACCCGCCGTTCTGCAAGTCGGGCAAACGGTACCGCCGGTACTTCATCGACACGCTGATTCTCGATGCGCACAAGTTCGTGCGCCCGGGCGGGCGGCTGGTGTTCATCCAGTCGAGCATGGCGAACGTGCCCCGCTCGATCCGACTGATGGAAGAGAACGGGATGACCGTGCGGATCGTGGGCGTGACGTCGGGTCCGTTCCGACAGTACTACTTCGAGGACGAGGCGTTCCTGCGCGAGGCGTCATCGTTCGCGCACGGATACGACGTGATCAACGGCGCGTACCACGAACGTCTGACGGTGTTCGAAGCGACGCTGCCGGAATAAGCGAGCGCGGGATATCGCACGACCCAGCGACAACGCCCCGGCCGTGCGGCCGGGGCGTGCCTGTTTTCGTGCGGTCGAAAGGGGACGACTCAGCCCTGAGGCGGCGTGAGGTCGTTCATATGCGGCACCTCGAAGGTGTCCGGCGCAAGTCGGCCGCCGAGATGCGCGCCGCCCGGCAGCGGCTTGAACAGCTCGATGGAGATCTGCGAGATCGGCATCTTGAGGTCGTCGAACTTCGGCTCGGCGGAGAACGTCAGGGTCGCGAGGACCATGATGGGACCGTCCTCCTTCACATGTCGCAGCGGCTTGTGCTCGACGTCGCCGACGACCATCGCGTCCATGACGCCCATGTGGGTCTCGCTGTAGTACCAGTCGACGACGGACTTCTTGTCCTTGAACCACGCCGCGATGGTGCGTTTCCCGCTCATCCACTCACCCGCGTCGACGCCGAGGACGCCGGGCTGATTCTGAAGTCCGGCGATGAGCTGGGCCCCGAGGTCGGCCTGCGCCTGGCCGCCCTGGGGACCCCGCTCGCGGGCGGCGTCGCGGGGCTGGGTGAAGGCGAGGGCGGCGGCGCACGCCACGCAGGCGACGGTGGTGATCACGACGGTCGAGAATCGGGACATGCGAATCTCCTCTTTCGATTGAGGCCTCGTCGCCGGTGCGATCGGGCCGGGATGGTCAGGTCGGATTCGGCGCGCCGAAGAGCAGCCACCCGCCGAGCGCGAAGATCGCGACATCGACGATGAGATGACTGACGTACGCCGGCCACACCGAGCGGTAGTGTTCGTAAAGCCACGTCCACACCACGCCGCCGATGAAGACGCCGCCGGCGGCGAGCGCGGCGGGCACGACCGGCATCTGCAGCAACAGGGCGAAGACGTGGTGAAGCGTGAACGAAAGCGCGGCGAGAACAATCGCCCAGCGGCGCGGCGTCAGCCGCTCCCACTGCCGGAAGACGAACCAGCGCCAGACATACTCCTCGAGCAGGGCGTTGATGAGCGAGATATACGCCATGAAGGCGAAGAACGTCAGCGGCGTTCCGATTCCGCTGCGCTCCGCCGACGCCCGCAGGGTCTCGATGTCGACGAGGTCACGTCCGACGAACCAGTAGACGGCGAGGATCACGACGCTGATCAGCCCGCCGAGGCCGGCGCCGACGAGGAGGCCGCGCCGATCACGGAGCGGCGAGCGGCTGATCGGGCGCCGCTCGACGAGGAGGAGCCAGACGAGGGGCAGTCCCAGGAGCCAGACCTTGGCCGCCGCGTATGCGGCCTTGCCGAGGAGGCCGGGGTCGTCGGGCCACATGGCGGCGAGCGTCCCGAGGGTCGGGGCGGGGATGAGCAGAAGCAGCGCGAGGGCGGCGGTGCGTCGGTCCGGCGCCGCGCCCCGCGTTGTCCGGTCGGACGAATGGGCGGCGGCGGTGACGGCGGTGGGTTCGCTCACGAGGGACACCATCACTTCTCAGTGGGGATTCGTCCACATTGATTTCACCGCCCGGGCGCGAAAAACGCCCCGGTCGATGTGACCGGGGCGTCTGGTGTGAGCGTTGGGCGTCGGATTCTCATCCGACGAGGAGGGCTCTGCGAGGCGGGGTGCTCAGCGGTTGATCAGGAACCGCAGAGCTTGGCGGCCGCGTCGGCGCAGATCTGATCCCATTCGGTATCGCAGCAGAAGGGATCGTTGGCGCAGACGGTTTCGCAGCAGTTGACGTCGTCGCAGCCCGGCGTGCCGTTGGGCTCGCCGCACGGTCCGGCGCCTTCGCCGCAGGCGGGGTCGCCGCCGCCGCCGCACTGCTCGTTCGCCGCATCAGCGCAGATGCCGTCCCATTCCACTTCGCAGCAGAACGGGTCAGCGGCGCAGATGGCTTCGCAGCAATCGACGTCGTCGCAACCGGGGGTGCCGTTGGGCTCGCCACAGGGGCCAGCGCCTTCGCCACAGACCGGGATCGGATCGCCGCCGCATTCCGCGTTGGCCGCATCGGCGCAGATGGCGTCCCATTCCACATCACAGCAGAACGGATCGGCCGCGCAGATGAGTTCGCAGCATTCGACGTCGTCACAGCCGGGGGTGCCGTTGGGCTCGCCACAGGGGCCAGCGCCTTCGCCACAGACCGGGGTGGGACCGCCGCCGCCGCAGACATCGCACTGTTCGATGGCCGCGTCAGCACAGATCTGATCCCACTCGACATCGCAGCAGAACGGATCCTGGCCGCAGATCAGGTCCTGACAGGCCTGCTCATCGCAACCGGGGGTGCCGTTCGGGACGCAGCAGTCGCTGGCCGGCGGTTCGCCGCCGCACTGCTCGATGGCCGCATCAGCGCAGATGCCATCCCATTCCACATCGCAGCAGAACGGATCCTGACCGCAGATGAGTTCGCAGCATTCGACGTCGTTGCAGCCGGGGGTGCCGTTGGGCTCGCCGCAGGGGCCAGCGCCTTCGCCACAGACCGGACCGGGACCGCCGTCGCACTGCTCGTTGGCAGCGTCAGCGCAGATCTGATCCCACTCAACATCGCAGCAGAACGGATCCTGACCGCAGATGAGTTCGCAGCATTCGACGTCGTTGCAGCCGGGGGTGCCGTTGGGCTCGCCACAGGGGCCAGCGCCTTCGCCACAGACCGGACCCGGACCGCCGCCGCCGCAGACCTTGCACTGGTCGTTGGCCGCGTCAGCACAGATCTGATCCCATTCCACATCGCAGCAGAACGGATCCTGACCGCAGATCAGATCCTGGCAGGCCTGATCGTCGCAACCGGGGGTGCCGTTCGCGACGCAGCAGTCGCTGCCGGGCTTGCCGCCACACTGCTCGTTGGCAGCGTCAGCGCAGATCTGGTCCCATTCCACATCGCAGCAGAACGGATCCTGACCGCAGATGAGTTCGCAGCATTCGACATCGTTGCAGCCGGGGGTGCCGTTGGGTTCGCCGCACGGGCCGGCGCCTTCGCCGCAGACGGGCTGCGGGTCATCGTCGCACGAGCCCCAGTTGGCGAGGAGCTCGGCGAGGTCGGCCGGGCCGACGTTGCCGTCGCCGTCGATATCGGTCGAGCAGGGGAAGCCGACGCCGGGGGTGCCCCAGCTCGCGAGCAGGGCGGCGAGGTCGGCGGGACCGACGTTGCCGTTGCCGTTGATGTCGCCATCGCATTCGCACTCGACCTTGCCGCACAGATCGTTGGCCGCATCGGCGCAGATCTGATCCCATTCCACATCACAGCAGAAGGGGTCCTTGGCGCAGATCAGCTTGCAGCATTCAACGTCGTCGCAGCCGGGCGTGCCGTTGGGCTCGTCGCAGGGGCCGGCGCCTTCGCCACAGACGGGCTGAGGATCGCCGCCGCACACGGCGCACTGTTCGGACGCCGCGTCAGCGCAGATCTGGTCCCATTCCACATCGCAGCAGAACGGATCCTGACCGCAGATGAGGTTGGTGCAGTCCTTGTCGTCGCAACCGGGGGTGCCGTTCGCGATGCAGCAGTCGCTGCCGGGCTTGCCGCCGCACTGTTCGTTGGCCGCATCAGCGCAGATGCCATCCCATTCCACATCGCAGCAGAAGGGATCCTGACCGCAGATGAGTTCGCAGCATTCGACGTCATCGCAGCCGGGGGTGCCGTTGGGTTCGCCGCAGGGGCCGGCGCCCTTGCCGCAGGTCGGACCCTTCTTGCCGCCGCACTGTTCGATCGCGGCGTCAGCGCAGATCTGGTCCCACTCCACGTCGCAGCAGAAGGGATCCTGACCGCAGATGAGTTCGCAGCATTCGACGTCGTCGCAGCCGGGCGTGCCGTTGGGCTCGCCGCAGGGGCCGGCGCCCTTGCCGCAGGTCGGTCCGGGCGGGTCGCCGCTGCAGACCTTGCATTGTTCGTTGGCCGCGTCAGCGCAGATCTGATCCCATTCCACGTCGCAGCAGAAAGGATCCTGGCCGCAGATCAGTGCCTGGCACGCGGCGTCATCACAGCCGGGGGTGCCGTTGGCGTTACAGCAGTCGGAGCCGCCGGCGAAGGCCGACGACGCCATCATCATGGCGAGCGACGCGATCATCGCGCCGCTCTTCGTACAGATACAGCTTACTTTCATGATATCCACTCTCTCCAAAGTGTGTCACGGTTGCAGACGAGCCCTCCTCAGAGTCGTCGCACCAAACACCCATCCTACCGAGCCCCGCAGCGTCGCCACGTGCGAAATCGGAAAAAGCCGGTTTCTTTCGCGCGGGCGGGTCCCGCGTTCGACGACTGTTGTTCCGACAGTTATCCGTATGCGTGGGTCGGGGTGGTCCGGACACGGGTGGGTGTCAAAAAAGACCGCCCCGGCCTCAGAGAGGCCGGGGCGGGTTTCGCTTACGCGAGAGTGCTTCGGTTCACGAGCAACCGAATGCGTTCACCATTACTGGCAGACGCCGCACTGGTCGATGGCCGCATCAGCGCAGATGCCGTCCCATTCCACATCGCAGCAGAAGGGATCCTGACCACAGATGAGATCCTGGCAAGCCTGGTCATCACAACCGGGGGTGCCGTTGGGCTCGCAGCAGTCGCTGCCGCCACCGCCGCCGCCGAGCGACAGGGTGAGCGTGCCGTTGCCCTGGTCGCCAGGGTTCCAGCCGCCAACGCGGATCTTGTAGCACTCGCCAGCCACGACGTCCACGGTCAGCTCCGACGTGAAGCCGCCGCAGCCGACAGCGTCATCGCTGCAGGCCAGGAGAGCGTCGTCACCGGGCGGGCAGTCGGCCGTATCACAGCCGGCGTAGACCACGAGGTCGGTGTCATAGTCCGCCGCGTCGCAGGTCGACACCGTCAGGGTGCCGCTCTCCATCGCGGTGTAGTTGAACCAGATGTCCTCGTAGGTCTGCCCATCGAACTGGCAGCCCACGTGGGCGAGACCATCGGTGGTCGCGTCCAGCGTCGAGTAGTCAGTCGAGCCGAGCATGATGTCGACACGATCTTCGCACGCGTCCGCGTTCGCGGGCGCCGGGCAGTCGCCCCACGCCGCGAGGAGGACCGCGAGGTCAGCCGCATCAACGTTGCCGCTGTTGTCGAAGTCGGGCGAGCAGAAGGGAGCGCCTTCGCCGTCCGTGTTCCACGCAGCGAGCAGGATGGCGAGGTCGGCCGCGCCGACAACACCGTCGCCGTCGAGGTCGCCGGGGCACGAGCAGGGCGGGAGGCCCTGGTCGCACAGGTCGGCGGCCGCGTCAGCACAGATCTGATCCCATTCCACATCGCAGCAGAACGGATCCTGAGCACAGACGAGTTCACAGCAGACCACGTCTTCGCAGCCCGGCGTGCCGTTGGGCTCGCCGCACGGGCCAGCGCCTTCGCCACAGATCGGGCCCGGAGGCTCGCAGCCTTCGATGCACTCGAGCGTGACGAAGTAGTCGACCGCGCCGCCGTCGCAGGGAGCGCCGTCAAACGCGGCGTTCGCGACGAAGACCGCGTAGGTGCCCGGGGGCACGTCCGCGGAGGCCGGGGGACCGGCTTCGCAGTTGCTGGACGAACCGGTGGTGCCGATGACGACCGGCGCGCAGGCGTCGATGCCGTCAACGATGAAGACCACGCCGTTGCCCTCGTAGGTGAGGGTCGCGGTCAGGGTCGTGCACTCGGCGGTGGTGGTGACGAGGAACCAGTCCGTGTCACGGGTGCCGCCGTCGGCCCACGCGGTGCCGCAGATGGTTTCGCCGCAGGCGATGGAACCGAAGACGTTCGGCGTCGCGTTGCAGCCGCCGTTGGTGTCGGCGCCGCAATCTTCGCCTTCGTCGGTCGCGCCATCGGGGCAGGTCAGTTCGCACGGGACGAAGCCGCAGGCCGGGGAGGCCGCCGCCGCGTCAGCGCAGATCTGATCCCACTCGACGTCGCAGCAGAACGGGTCGGCCGCGCAGATGGCTTCGCAGCACGCGACGTCATCGCAACCGGGGGTGCCGTTCGCGATGAAGCAGTCGCCAGCGCCTTCGCCGCAGATCGGGCCCGGAGGCTCGCAGCCTTCGATGCACTCGAGCGTGACGAAGTAGTCGACCGCGCCGCCGCAGGGAGCGCCGTCAAACGCGGCGTTCGCGACGAAGACCGCGTAGGTGCCCGGGGGCACGTCCGCGGAGGCCGGGGGACCGGCTTCGCAGTTGTTCGACGAACCGGTGACACCGATGACGACGGGGGCGCAGGCGCCGATGCCGTCAACGATGAAGACCACGCCGTTGCCCTCGTAGGTGAGGGTCGCGGTCAGGGTCGTGCACTCGGCGGTGGTGGTGACCAGGAACCAGTCCGTGTCACGGGTGCCGCCTTCGGCCCACGCGGTGCCGCAGATGGTTTCGCCGCAGGCGATGGCGCCGAAGACGTTCGGCGTCGCGTTGCAGCCGCCGTTGGTGTCGGCGCCGCAATCTTCGCCTTCGTCGGTCGCACCGTCGGGGCAGGTCAGATCGCAGGGCTCGAAGCCGCAGGCCGGGCTCGACGCGGCAGCCGCCGCGCAGATGCCGTCCCACTCAACGTCGCAGCAGAACGGGTCCGCAGCGCAGATGGCTTCGCAGCATTTCACATCATCGCAACCGGGGGTGCCGTTCGCGATGAAGCAGTCGCCAGCGCCGGGGCCGCAGACGCCGCCGCCGCCGCAGAGGGCCGCCGCGCCATCGACGCAGGCCTGATCCCACTCGGTGTCACAGCAGAACGGGTCGGACGAGCAAACGATGTTGCAGCATTCGACGTCATCACAGCCGGGAGTGCCGTTCGGCACATCGCAGGGACCGGCGTCCGCGTTGCACGCGGGGTTGCCGGGGCCGCCCGCGCAGACTTCGCACTGCTCGACAGCAGCGTCCGCGCAGATGCCGTCCCATTCCGTTTCGCAACAGAAGGGGTCCTGGCTACAGATCAGGTCCTGACACGCGGCGTCATCGCAACCGGGGCTCCCATTCGGGATGCAACAGTCGCTACCGCCGGCCAGGGCCGAGGTCGTGAGCAGCGCCGCGAAAAGGGCGCTGCCCGTACAGATACAGCTCAGCTTCATGTTTTCCACTCTCTCCAAAAAGAATGTTGACTCATTGACGACTCCTCCGAGGCGCCGTCGCAGCTATTCATCATCATGCCGCGCCCCCGGCTGTGTCAACGTCTCAATGCCTAGATTTCACAGGAGATTGCGACGCGACGTCGCACAGACGCGATCGACGACAATTTGCTTGCAAACCGGACGCACGCAGACCGCCCGCCTTGCCACCAGAGCCCGTTTCCGCCGTTGCGGGAAGCTGGGCGGTCTGCGGCGTCCGGAGAAGACGGCGAGCCCGGGCCCCGGCTCGATCAGACCCCGTACAGCGGCCGAAGCTTGTCGTTGAGGTGACGCAGCAGCGGTTCGGCGGAGAGCGGCTGGCCGGTGACGACCTCGCACAGATCCGCGGCCCGGTAGCGGCGGCCGTGGGCGTGGATGTGCTCGTTGAGCCAGCCCCGGAGGGCGTCGAACCCGCCCCGCTCGAACTGCGTCTCGAGGTCCGGGATCGCGGCGTGGGCGGCTTCGAAGAACTGGGCCGCGTACAGGTTGCCGAGCGTGTAGGTCGGGAAGTACCCCATCGCCCCCATCGACCAGTGGATGTCCTGCAGACAGCCGCGGGCGTCGTCGGGCACGTCGACGGCGAGGTACTCCTTGTACTTCGCGTTCCAGATCTCGGGGATGTCGCGGGCGTCGATCGCGCCGGCGAGCACGCCCCGCTCGATCTCGAAGCGGATCATGATGTGCATGTTGTAGGTCGCCTCGTCCGCCTCGACGCGGATGAGGCTGGGGCGCACGATGTTCGCGCCGCCGAAGACTTCGTCGAACGACAGGGTGGCGAACGCATCGCCGAAGTGCGTCTGCATCTCGGGGTAGCACCACTTCCAGAACGGGATGCTGCGTCCGACCTGGTTCTCCCACATGCGGCTCTGGCTTTCGTGGATGCCGAGCGAGACGGGGTCGGCCATGGGCGTCCCCCAGTGTTCGTTGGGCAGGCCCTGTTCGTAGATGCCGTGGCCCGCTTCGTGCATGGTCGACCCGAGGGCGTCGTTGAGGTCGGTGTCGCGGAATCGGGTGGTGAGTCGGACGTCGTGCGGATGCGAGCCGCTGCAGAACGGATGCGTGGAGGTGTCGAGTCGGCCGCGGGTGTAGTCGAACCCGAACTTCTCCGACACCATCTTCACGAACGCGCGCTGCTGTTCGATCGGCGCGACGGCTTCGTTGAACGCATTGCTCGGCGGGGTCGACGAGCCCATGAGATCATCGAGCAGCACCTGCAGTTCCTGGCGGAGCGGCGTGAACACCTTCTCGACGTCCTGCGCCGTGCAGCCGGGTTCGTAATCTTCGGCCAGCGCGTCCCACGCCTCGCCGCCCTCCGCCCAGCCGTAGCACGCCGCCTTGCGTCGGAGCAGATCGATGATCTCGGTGAGCGTGGGGAGAAAGGCGTTGAAGTCGTTGTTCTTTCTCGCCTCGGCCCACACGTGACGGCCGCGACTCGTCAGCCGCGCCTCGTGTTCGACGAGCTCCGCGGGCAGCTTCGTGCGTCGGTCGTAGTCGCGCCGGAGTTCGCGGACGTTGACGGCGGGGACGGCGAGCGGATCGCCGGTGATGTCGGCGTCGTCTTCACACGCGTGGAGCAGTTCGTCGAGCTTCGGGTCGGTCATCCGTTCGTGTCGGAGCCCGGCGAGCTGGGCGAGCTGGCGGCTTCGAAGTTCGACGCCGCCGGCCGGCATCATGACGTCCTCGTCCCACGCGAGGATCGCCTGGGAGGCGCCGATGAGCGCGGCGTCGACGACATGGTCGACGAGTTGACGGTAGGCCGGGTTCTTCACGGCGTCGGCGGCGGACGAGGCGGCGACGGTGGTCATGGGGACGCTCCGGGTTCGGGATCGCGACAGCGGATCCGGAATGATACCGCAGGCCGCGTCTCGCGCCCGCGGCGGACGGTCCGGACCAACGAGAACCGCCGCTCGCGGAAACGAGCGGCGGTCTCTGGAGATTGCCGTGGATGTCGTGAGGGCGTCGGCGGTTACTGGCCGGCGGTCACGTTCGCCTTGGCGCCGGCGGCCTGAAGGACCGCGACGATCGGCTCGCCGCGCTTGTCCGACCGGCTGCGGGCGTGATCGAGCGCGGTGCGATCCTTGTCGTCCTTCGCGGTGAGATCCGCGCCGGCCTTGATGAGGGCCTCGACCTTGTCGACCGAGCCGCGGGCCGCGGCGGTGAGCAGCGGCGTCATGCCCATGGTGTTGCGGGCTTCGAGGTTGGCGCCGGCTTCGATGAGCGCGACCATGTTCTCGGCGTTGCGGGCGGTCCGGGTGGCCCAGATCAGCGACGTGGCGCCGCCGTTGTAGTCCTGGGTCTCGAGGTTGGCGCCGGCGTCGACGAGCATCTTGATGCGGGCGGCGTCGCCGAACCCGGCGGCCCACATCAGCGGGGACATGCCGTTGTTGTCCTGCAGTTCGGCCTGCGCGCCGTTGTCGATCAGCGCCTGCACGGCGGCGGCGTTGCCGAACGCGGCGGCCCAGACGAGCGCGGTGGCGCCGATGTCGTCCCGGGCGTTCACGTTGGCGCCGGCGCGGGCGAGCGTTTCGACCGTGGCGGCCTGGCCGTTGTGGGCGGCCCACATGATGGGCGTCTTGCCGACCCGGTCCGTCGCCTCGAGGTCGGCGCCGGCGTCGATCAGCGTCTCGACGATGTCGACGTGACCCTTCTCGGCGCCGATCATGAGCGGCGTCTTGTTCTGGCGGTCACGCGCCTCGAGATCCGGGTCCTCGGAGAGGGCGGCGCTGAGCGCATCGAGGTTGTTGTCACGCGCGGCCGCGACGAGTCCGGGCGGCGCGTTGCGGGACTGGTTCCGCTCGAGGTTGCGCTTGATCATCGCTTCGCGGACCGACTGGCCGAGGAGGCTGATGTCGCCGGTCTTCGCTTCGGGGTGATCGAAGAAGAGCTGGATCTTGCGGGGATAGCCCATCTCCGCCCAGCGGTCCCAGTCCCAGTCGATCGCGATCTCGTGCTTGACCTTCGCTTCCTTCGGCAGTTCAGCGCCGAAGAGCATCGGGTTCATGCGGGTGAGCTTGAAGGGCTTGTTGTCGATCGCCTCGATGACGAGCTTCTGGTCCGACGTCCACTTGTCGGGATCAAACTTCTGCGGCTTGATCTTCACGTAGCTGAACGCTTCGCCCTTGAGCTTCACCACCACCGGCGGCTGCTCCTGGACGCGGATCGTCAGCGTCTTGTTGAGGACGCGTCCGTCGATCGGACCGGCCTTGAGGTTCACGGTGACGTCCACCGACTCGCCCGGCTCGATCTTCTTGCCCTTCGGGCAGTTCGTCGTCGTGCAGCCGCACGAGACCTTGCAGTCGAGCACCGTCATCGCGGTGTCGCCGGTGTTCTTGAGCGTCAGGACGCCCGACCCCTCGGTGTTGGTCGCGATCTTGCCCATGTTGAGCTCCATCGGCGACACGGTGACGACGATCGGGGCGCCGGGCTCGTACCGGTGGGCCGAAGCGCCGCCCTTGACCGGGACGTCGACGTCGATGGGGTTCGCGGCCGTGCCGCGACCGGAGCCCAGCGACTCGCGCAGGTCGATGACCCGCTTCGCGTCCTCGCCGCCCTCCTGCTGAGCGCGGCGGAGCGCGTCGCGACGACGCTCCTGCGCCGCCTTTCGACGCTCTTCCACGGTCTGTTCGTTCTTCTCGGCCTGGTTGCCCAGGTCCTGCAGGCCGATGGTCGCGGGGACCAGCCCGGCGACCGGCTGCGCGGCGGCGACCGTGGCGATCAGACCGCCGCACATCAGCGGGGCGATCAGCTTGGCGAATGTCTTCATCCTCATGGCGTCTCCAACCAGGTTCATGTTCGGGGGACGGGGTCGACTCGACGTCAGATCCGGGATCCGCGTTCGTCCGACATGGACGGGCGTCATCCGCCTCATCGGCCGGCTGCACGCCGGACTGTGGCGGCGACGCCATCAGATCCCGACGCCGCGGAGCTCACACGGCTCCGACCACACGCCGAACAGGCGTCACAACACGCTGCCTTCACGACGCTTCCGTGACCCGACGGGGCCGGCGGGCGACGCGCACAGCACCCGGACGGGGGGTCCGGGCAGAAATCCGAACGCACCGGATCGGAATTGATTGCCATGAAAAGCACATTTCTCGCCTACCTCCTGTGGCTCATCGGCGGGTTCGGCGTCCTCGGCTTCCACCGCTTCTACCTCGGACGACCCTGGACCGGCATCCTCTGGTTCCTCACCGGCGGGGTCTTCCTGATCGGCGCCGTCATCGACCTGTTCCTCATCCCCTCGATGGTGCAGGTCGAGAACCTCTCCACGCGTCTGCTCATCCAGGCGACGCGTCAAAGTGATCGCGATTGAGCCCGGCGGGCCGGGAACGACGCGCCGACCGTCCGATACACTGCCCGCATGAACGCCGAACCTGATCCGCAGAACCTGCCCGAACACGTCCTCCGCCCCCACCTCAGACCCATCCAGCCGATCCCGGTGAAGAAGGACAACCAGCCCCTGGTCGCCCTTCGCGATCCCAACATGCTCACCCAGCAGACGATGGTCGTCGCCCCCTCGGCGTTCCAGGTCGTCCAGCTGTTTCGCGGCGAGCACACCGTCCACGAGATCGCCGCCCAGGTGAAGAGCCCCGTCGAACCCCTCATCCAGCTCGCCGAGAAACTCGACGAGATGGGCCTCATCTGGGGACCGACCGCCGAGCGGCTCGAGGGCGAACTCAAGGCGAAGCTCGCGGAGCGCGGCGCCTTTCCGATCGGGGCGGCGGGGAGCCTCGGCCAGACCGCCGATGACTGCCGCGCCGCCATCGACGGGTGGTTCGAGCAGACGGAGGATCCGGAGCTCGACGACCTCGACATCCGGGCGGTGATTGCGCCGCATCTGGACTTTCAGCGGGGCTGGCCGAACTACGCCGCCGCGTACTACGGCCTCCGCAACACGCCTGCGCCGGACCGTGTCGTCGTCCTCGGCACGAACCACTTCGGCATCGGCGACGGCGTGGTGGTGAGCGAGTACGGCTTCGACACGCCGATGGGGCGGGTGGCGTCGGATGAGGCGGTGGTGAACGCGCTCAAGACCGAGCTCGGCGCCTCACTGACGATCGATCAGATCGATCACATGGGCGAGCATTCGATTCAGTTGCAGCTGCCGTGGCTGCAGTATCTGTTCGGTGACGTTTCGGTCGTCGCCGCGCTCGTGCCGGATCCGCTGACGCCGATGATCGAGGACGACGATGCGCGGGTGGGCTGGGAGCCGTTCACGGAGGGCCTGCGCAAGGTGCTCGATGACGCGGGCGGTCGTTCGCTGATTGTGTCGTCGGCGGATCTCAGTCATGTCGGTCCGCAGTTCGGCGAGCCGCGCCCGGTGGATGATCAGCGCCGCACCGATGTCGAGCGTCACGATCGGGAGATGATGGAGCGGTATCTGTCGGGCGACGTGAAGGACTTCCTCGACGCGATGCGGTGGTCGAAGAACCCGACCCGCTGGTGCAGCATCGGCTCGATGTCGACGACGCTCGCCGCGTCCGGCGCGAGTGAGATCGAACTGATCGATTACCGCCAGGCGATCGACGAGCAGGGTCTCGCGATGGTCTCGAGTTGCGCGATGGTGCTGGCGTCTTGATCGCGGTCGTGCAGCGGGTCAGCGCGGCGCGGGTGACGGTCGACGCCAGCGGACACGACGAGTCGATCGGCCCCGGACTGCTGGTCCTGCTCGGCGTCGAGCAGGACGACGGCGCCGATCAGGCCGCGTGGATGGCGCGCAAGACAGCGACCCTCCGGATCTTCATGGATGACGAGGGGCGGATGAACCGGTCGGTCGTCGACATCGGCGGATCCGTGCTGCTGATCAGCCAGTTCACGCTCGCGGGTGAAACCTCGAAGGGCGCGCGGCCCAGCTTCGCACGCGCGGCGGACCCGGCGCTCGCCGAGCCGCTCTATCGCGACACGGGCCGTCGCCTCGAGCAGGATCACCAGCTCCCGGTCCGGTATGGCGAGTTCGGCGCGATGATGGATGTCACGCTCACCAACGAGGGCCCGGTGACGATCATCCTCCGCACGCCGCCCGCGGCCTGACCCCCCACTCTTCCAGCTCGCGTCCGCCCGACGTTCCGGCCCCCGCGACCCGTCCCCATGGGGCAACCCGGCGACCCCAAATGAAAAGCCCGTCGCAAACGCGATGGGCTCTTCGTGGGGGGGGCAATATGACGGCTGGCAACCGTCAGGGAAAGGGAAGGGACTGGTTGATGTAATGTCATTCGCCTGAGGGCCGCGAAAGTTCCGAGATTTCGCCCGATTTTCGGGCGTGATCGGGGGTCGGGGAGATCCGGGCGGGGTGGGAGGCACGTACTGCCCCTCCGGACCGCGATTCGGTCAGAAAATGAACATTGACGATGAGGTGGGCGCCATGGCGAAACTGCACTTCCGTGCCGCGTGGGCGGTGATTCTGCTGGTCGCGACCGGGGCTCGCGGGGACCTGATTGAGAGTGTGTATCTGTTCGATGGAGGCGATCCGGTGTGGGAGAACGCCGACAACTGGCTGAACTCTCCGGATCAGGGCGGGTATCCGAACAACGACGACCAGAACACGTACATCGCGACCGTCGGGGGCGGCGTCTCGCTGAGCAGCATGGTGACGATCACGGGGCTCGACCTGGTGAGCAGCGGCGGGATCACGGGTTCGGGCACGCTCACGGTGCAGGGGTCGGCGACGCAGGCCGGTTCGGGCAGCGGTTTCGCCGGCGGGAGCGGGGTCGCCACGCTGAACACCCTGCAGGTCAACGGCGGCTTTCTGATCAGCGGCTGGACGGTCAACGCGAATCAGATCGACGTCGGGACGGAGGTCGTCAACGGCGGGATCACGCTGGGGCCGAATGCGCAGCTGAACATCGACGGGGTGCTGGCGTTCAATCGCGACGGCGGGGTCTCGGTGACGGGCGACGACTCCGGCGTGCTCGAAGTCTTCGGCACCCTCGGCAAGTACTTCGGTCCGTTCGGCATTCAGTCGTTCTCCGACATCGGCGCGAAGTTCGAGTGCAGCGGCTGCACGATCTTCGCCGGAGGCGGCGGCTTCCGTTTCCCGACGGCGGTGCAGGGACAGGACTGGCGCGTCAATCTCGCCGGCGCCACGCTCGTCGCGCAGAGCGGCGACATCGTTTTCCTGCGCGATGCGGAGTGGACCGGCGTCACCGCGATGGCCGAGCCGGGCTTCCGCATCCTTCTGTTCGCCGGCGAGCACGACTTTACGGGGTCGCTCGATCTGACGGACGGCGGCTACTTCCGTCTCCAGGGTTCGGCCTCGGTCGCCGGTGCGCTTTCATCGGGCGATGGGGCGTTCGTGATTGACGGGGGCGTGCTGGGCGGCCACGGTCTCGCGACGATCGAGAACGGCGTCCGCGTGCGGTTCGACAAGGGAACGATCGGCGTCGTGGTGAACGAAGGCGAACTGGAGACGTTCGCCGCCGCGGGGGGACGGACGATCAGCGGCGTGCTCGACAACGACGGGGCGTTCAGGATCGATCACACGGTCGGCCTCGCGGCGAACGCCTGCATCGAGCAGTCGGCCGACAGCTTCATCGAGTTGGGCGAGGCGGGGAAGATCACTGATCTGAGCGGCGCCGGCGACATCGGTGCGCTCGATCCCGCGGGCCGCATCGTGAAGACGGACGACACCAGCGGGCTCATCGCCGTGCCCGCGAAGTTCACGGGCGAGAACGGGGGTTTCTCCGTCACCGCCGGCACGCTGACGCTGACCGGCCCGGCGGACCAGACGCACCTGGAGTTCTCGTCGCCCACCATCCACGAAATCACGGGGACGCTCGCAATCAACACCAACGCCATGGTCGAAGCCGCCCCGCTGTTCGCCTTCACCAACGGCGAAGTCGAGGCGACCCGCACGCTGACGATAAGCGGCGAAACGGAGCTGACGACGAACGGCACGGGAGCGTTCCGCATCGACGGGGTCAACGCGGCGGTCAACGGCGGCGTCCTCATGGGCGGCGCCAACGCCCCCGTCCAGTTCGAGTCGGGACTCCTGGGCGACGAAACGACCGTCACCAATCGCGGGCAGTTCAACTGGTGCGGCGGGGAGATGCGGGGCTTCCGCAACGAAGCCGACGGGGCCCAGGCCGCGACGGCGACATGCCCCGGCGCCGCGCCCCGGCTGGTCGGCTCGGGCGACCCCATCGCCTTCCGCAACGCCGGCGAGTTCCTTCAGTTCGACCCCATCATCTTCACCGCGGGAGGCGTGATCGAACAGGAGTCCGGGGCTGTCTGGACCACCGCCGCCGATCTCGACGTGCAGGCCCCGCTCGACGGCGCCTTCATCAACGGATCCGGCGCGACGTTCCGGCGGGTCGTCGACGGCGTCAACTTCATTCGCTGCAAATTCAGCAACCTCGGAACCGTCGAGTCCACCGCCGGCTCGCTCGCGTTCTTCAGCGACACGATCTCGCAGGTCGACGAGGCCACCAAGACGCTGACCGGCGGCACGTGGTGCGCGAGCGGGACGGGCGTGGTCAATCTCAACGCCGACATCGAGGTGCTCGGCGCCGGCGCGACGATCAAGGTCAAGGGCCCGGACGCGGCGGTGCTGCCGGTCGACCAGATCACCCGGGTCGACGGCACGCTCGATATCGAGGACGGGGCCGACGCCGACTATGTGCAGCCCAAGCTCCAGATCGGACAGGCCGGTCAGGTCCGGGCGAAGGGCGTGCTCGCCGACGCCGGCGGCCAGACGGACGTCTCGTTCAATCAACTCGCCGTCGAAGGCGACCTCATCGTCGAGGACGGCGCCGTCGTCAACGCGACGACGGGTCTCGAGCTTCTCGACGGCGGCGCGGTCGGCGGCGCGAACGGCGTGATCGTGACGCCGGTGTTCAACCACCTCGGCGGCACGCTCGATCCCGGCGACGACGAACTCGTCGCTTCCCTCGACATCCACGGGTCATACCAGCAGACGGCCGCGGCCGAGATCCGCATCGACCTCACGCCGAACGACTGCGACGCCGTGGTGATCACCGGCGCGGCGTCACTCGCGGGCCCGCTGGTCCTCACGCCGATGGACGACGACCCCGCGCCGGGCGCGCAGTTCACCGTCCTCACCGCGAGCGACGGAATCACCGGCGGGTTCGCGGCCGTCGACGCGCCGTTCCCGGCGGAGGTCGCCGTCATGGGCGACGACGTGATCGTAACGGTCGGCGCCCCCGACGTCCCGGGCGACCTCGACGGCGACGGCATGGTCGGCCCGGCCGATCTCGCGACCATGCTCGGATCGTGGGGCGTCTGCCCCGACTGCCCGGCGGACCTTGACGGCGACGGCGCGGTGGGGCCGGCGGATCTGGCGACGCTGCTGGGGAACTGGGGGTGAGGGGAGTTGAGCGTGGCGGGACGACCGATACCCGCCGCCCGTCGGGCTGCGATCAGCCCCCCAGTCGCGCCTGCGCCGCCTGCATGTCCGACCAGACCTGCATGCGGGTCTCGCGGGTGTAGTTGCGGAGCAGGTATGCGGGGTGGAAGGTCGGCATGACGTCGAACGACCGGCCGTCGACGTTAACGGTCTGCCACACGCCGCGCAGTCGCGTGATGCCGGTCTTCGTATCGAGCATGAGTTTCGTCGCGGGTCCGCCGAGGGTGACGATGACCTTCGGTTCGATCGAGAGGATCTGCTCGCGGAGGTAGGGCGAGCACGCCGCGATCTCGTCCGCCTGGGGCGTGCGGTTGTTGGGCGGTCGGGACTTCAGGACGTTGGCGATGTAGACGTCTTCACGGGCGAGTCCCATCGCGGTGATGATCTCGTTGAGTTTCTGTCCGGCGCGTCCGACGAAGGGGCGCCCGGTCCTGTCTTCTTCCGCGCCGGGCGCCTCGCCGATGAACATGAGATCCGCGTCGGGGTGTCCTTCGCCGAACACGGTCTGGGTGTGGGTGGTGACGGACGTGCAATGCGCGCATTCGGCGTCGTGCCGCTGACGGATCG
The DNA here is from genome assembly GCA_965227335.1 of Phycisphaerales bacterium. Classification (GTDB taxonomy): domain Bacteria; phylum Planctomycetota; class Phycisphaerae; order Phycisphaerales; family SM1A02; genus CBDDFV01. The sequence continues at coordinate 1,294,926 of CBDDFV010000001.1, read as the reverse complement.
CATCGAGCGCGGCCTGCTTTCCGCTCGACGCCCCGCCGGCCGGATCGGAGATTGCGATCGGCTTCACCTCCACCTGCGGCCCGCCCGCGCGGCGCGGGGCGGGGGCGAAGTCGACGCCAAGGAGGGCGTCGGTCATGAGGTCGCGTCGGGCGCGGCGGTCGTCGGCGTGCTCAGGCATGTCGCCATCATCGCTCACTTCGCGAACGTCAGCAACGCCACGCCGACGATGGCGATCATCGCCCCGAGGATCGCCCGCCAGGTGACGCGTTCCTTTTCGATGATCACCGCAAACGGCAGGATGAAGACCGGCGACATCGACATGAGTGTGGCGGCGACGCCGGCGTCGGTGTTGTCGAGGGCCACGAGCGAAAGCCACACGCCGAGGACGGGGCCGAACACGGCGCCGAGGGAGATGAGCGTCCACGCGCGGGGGGACATGCGGCCGGGATGCGTGCCGCCCCGCCGCGCCTGCACCGCCCGGGTGGCCCACACGATCACCGCCACGCCCATCGCCGCGAAGACCATGCGGACCAGCGTCGCGGACCAGGGATTCACCGCGAGCGCTTCGTCGCGTCCGAAGCCCATGCCGAACTTTGCGAGGATGAACCCGATCGCCTGACACGCGGCGGCGAGGAGTCCGAAGATGAACCCTCGCGTCCGATGTCCGGGATTCACGGGGGGCGTCAGCGGTCGTTCGGCCGCGACCCAGGCGATCCCCCCCACCGTGACCACGATCCCGATGATCTTCAGGGCGGAGAGGTGTTCACCGAGCGTGAACCACGCGAGGACCGCCGCGATCGGCGGGGCGAGCGTCATCATCAGGGTGGAGAGACGCGAGCCGATGTCGACCAGGGCGGTGAAGAGCAGTTGATCGCCGATCGACAGGCCGATGACGCCGGAGGCGATGAGAAACCAGAGGGCGCGGGCGTCCACCTGCGGCAGCGGGGTGTGGAAGACGATCCAGTGGACGCCGCCGAGCATGACCACGGCCATGAAGATTCGGATGAGATTGACTCGCCCGGAGCCCACCCGCCGACCGGCGGCGGCGAAGCAGAGCGACGTGACGACCCAGCACGCGGCGGTCGCGAGACCGGCCGCTTCGCCGAGGCCGATACCGAGACCATCTGGGCCGGGGGTGGGGATCGCCATGGGCGGGGATCGTACCGGGCCGCCGCAGCACGCGTCGGCCCCGTCCCGTCACGGGCGCCGGGATCCGCGCCGCAAGACGCCAAGCGTGGTCAGCGGCCGAAGACGCGGGCGCCGACGTCGTCGAGGAGGGCCCGCATCTCGCGATCGGGCCGCAGACGACGCAGGGCCGTCTCGAAGCAGCCGCGACTGACGAGGAGCGCGGCGGGCGAGGGATCGTCGAGCGTCTCCGCCGCCGCGAGCAAGGCGCGACGATGCCGGCGTTCGAGGCTGAATGCGCGGCAGATCTCGCGGAACGCCGCGCCGTGCCGGCTGCGATCCCGGCTCAGGAGGCTGTACGCCACCGCGGACGTGAGCATGGCGCCCGCACCGCCGAGGATCAGCGCGAACCCGCTCGGACTGAGATGCAGTTCGCCGCCGTCGCGCATCACTTCCGCCACGCGACGCAGGTCATCCGCGGCGGAGGCGAGCAGGACGGGATCGAGGGCGAAGAACACGGGCGACGGGTCAATCATGCGTCCACTCCCACGACCGCGGCCGGACGCACCGGACCGCGGATCACTTCGAGCGCCGTCATCGCGGATCGGGCGCGGCGGCGAACATCGACGTGCGCATCGCGTTCCGAGAGCGCCCGCAGGTGCGCGATCATCGGCGTTGCGCGGGCGCGGCGGGCGGTCCAGATCGCGCTCAGGCGATGGCGGGGATCGTCGTCGTCGAGCATCAGATGCAGTTGCGGCGCGCCTTCATCGGGATCACGCCGAACGAGCGACCGGATCGCATTCGCTCGCGCGCGGTTGCGCTGACTCTCGCAGATGGGGGCCATGATCTCGACGATGCGCGGCGTCTCGGTCGGACGGGCGTGGTCGATCGCCTCGACTGCGTTCGCGGCGACGCGGGGGTCGTCATGCTTGATCGCCTCTTCGAGCACGTCGAGACGATCGTCGACCTGGTCGTCGCCGAGGGTCAGGGCGGCGGCGGAGGCGAGCTTCGGATCGCCGCCCCGCATCAGATCGATCAACGATCCCTCGACCCGGCCCGTGAGTTCGAGACGGCGGACGATCTCCATGGCGGCGAGGGCGTGGGGGCCGGCGGGCTCGACGAGCAGGCCGCGCACGCACGCCACGAAACGCTCGGGCTCGGCGTTCATCAGGGTGTGGGCGGCGGCGATGCGGAGCTGGACGGGGGCTTCGGGGGCGGCGAAGAGGAACGCTTCGATGTCGCGCGACCACGCGGCCGTCTGGACGTAACGCGAAGCGGGCGTGTCGATGTCGTGCCGCGCGAAGCGATCCGCGACGGGCGTCGACGGGCGGGCGCGCTGGCATATGGCGGCGCCCGCCAGCGTCGCGACGCCCGCGTGGGCGTCCCGGGCGAAGGAGGCGAGCGCCGTCTGCGCCGCGTCGTGTCGTTCGCGTTGCAGTTCGCACACCGCCAGCAGCCGCGTTCGCGGATCCGGCGCGACCATGAGTTCGGTCAGACGCTCGATCCGGGTCGGCGTGCTGAGCTTGAGATTGCGGAGCAGCGCGGGGACGTGACGGAGCGATTCGACGCGCATGCGAGGCAGGTCGTCGATGGTCGGCGCGCAACGGACGGGGCGGTCCGCGGTGCGGAGCATCGGACGTCGCTTCGGATTGCGGAGCAGGTGCCCGTCGGCGAGGAAATCGCTGAACGCCTCCGAACCGCTGAGACCGGCGAGCCGGCGCACCGGACGACGGCCCAGACCCGGACGTCCCATCCAGCGGATGAGTCGGCGGCGGGCGTCCGGTTGGTCGATGTTCGCGCAGACGCGTTGCAACGCAAACGCGGCGGGACTGTCGCTGTCGTTGAGTTCGGCCGCGAGAGTCGGTCCGGCGTGGTCAGCCAGGATCGCGGTCAGGAGGAAGAGCGGCTCGTGGCGATCGTCACGGGGGACGGCGAGGGCCTCGAGCAGGCGGGATTCGATGCGGGCGCGATGGCGGACCGGGAGACCTGGATGCCGGGGGTTATCGACGAGGTCGTCGACACAGGAGCGGAAGGCCGACGCCGCGCGTCGGCGAATGGACTCCACGGGATTGTCGAGCAGGTGGACGAGGGTGGCGAGGTGTCGGGCGCCGCCGGCGGCGGCGATGACGTCGAGGGCCTGTTCGTGGCTGGTGCGTTTGCCGAGGCCGAGGAGGAGTCGGAGCCGGCGATCGAGCCGCGCGGCGTGTTGGGTGACGCGGACCCGGACGGCGGGGGCGAGTCGTCGCCAGCGTCGCATGACCGCGACCCAGGCGTCGTCGGTGTCGAGGTCAAGGAGGGTGTGCGCGAGGGAATCGACTTCGTCGTCCGCGGCGTGTCGGAGGGCGGCGTCGAGGATATCGACGGCCTCATCGGGCGAGGCGGCGTGGATCAGGCGTTGGAGTCGGTCGTCGATGGACGGCATGTCCAGGTCATCTCTGGAAGGGACTTGAGCGAGCGGCATCGGACGCGGGGATGCAGGAATTGCCGCGCTGAATGCGGCGTCTCAGGCGTCTATCCGGCGATTCGGGGGGCCTTCGCCAGTTAATTCGGGCGGCTTCGCGAAGGTCGGCGGGCCCGTGCTTTGGGGGGAGCGGGCGTCGATCGAACACCCACTACAGATCGTGGTCGTGGTGTTTCTCGGACCAACCTGTTGATGTCAGGCGACTTCGGACCAGTCATCCGGGAGGCGCTGGGAAATTTGCAAGTTTGCGCTTGTCTTTCCGTCGCAATTCGCAAGAATCCTGCTGACGAACGGAGGAGGAGGAGAGTTCTCTCCCCCGTTGTTTTTTTGAAGGGTAAGGGTGGTTCATGAGTCTTGGTTCAAAGACAACCAGCTTGCAGTCCTACAACATGGTGCTGTACCGCACCGCGGTGCACCCTGAGTTCTTTCAAATCGAGGGTCGGCAGAAGATCGACCACGCCGGATATGAGTACGAGAGCTGGATTTTCCGGGGCGGACACGCGGCCCGGTTCCAGTTCGAGGGTCTCTGCGTCACGGAGGTCGTGACGGACGACATCACGGATCTCCCGGATCGCGGCCACGTGGCGACGCTCCCCTGCGCGGGCGAGAAGGACCACGAGACCGAGTTTTCGGATCGGATCGTGTACCTCACCACGATGCAGACGGAGACCCTGACGGATCATCTCTACCTGAGCACCTACAACGAGATGCTCGAGCATGGTCGTCACGGCGACTGCCTGATGTCGGTCTGGAGCACGAACCGGAATCAGCAGCCGAACCTGTCGCTGGTGGATGTCCAGCGGTACAGCGACGAGGTGCACTGCCAGGGCTATCACCTGCGGAGCGACTGCGGCCTGGTGCTGCGGACGCAGAGCATCTTCCAGATCAAGGCCCGGGCGGCGGCGAACGCCAACGCCTGATTCCACCAGACCGGTGGATGCGAACACGACGCGAACGCCGTCGTCCTGCGGGGCGACGGCGTTTTTCGTGGGGCGCCGTCCCCCTACTTCGTCTCCGACTCTTCCTGCTTGATCTTCGCGGCGGCTTCGCGTTCTTCTTCGGAGAGCAGTTCGGGGCCGAGGGCGTCGGCGTCGTCGGGTTTGGGTTCGGTGGTGCGTTCGGGTTTCGGCCGTGGCGGGGCGGCGGCGGCGCGTCGGGAGAGTCGTCGGGACGCGGCGGAGGCGACCGCGCCGAGGCCTCGTTCGAGGCGGCCGCGTTGTTTCGCGGGGGCGGGGATCATCGTGCCGGGGATGTCGCCGGGTCGCCAGAGTTCGCCGACGTCCTGACCGTCGGACGATCGTCGGACGAGGAGGTAGACGATGGTCGACGCCGCGAAGTAGTAGGCGAAGACGTACGCGACGACGAGAAGCACGATGAGTCGCTGCCAGAACCCGATGAGTCCGGCCGCGACGGATTCGTTGGCCGCGAGCGGGAAGCCGTCGAGGCTGGGGGGCGAGAGGTCCCAGATGGCGAATCCGCCGGCGCCGGCGAGTCCGCGGCTCCACGTCAGGACGCCGTAGAGCGACGCCGTGACATTGAGCATGACGGACGCGAACAGCGCGACGATGACGTAGCCCACGGCGAGTCCGATGACGGCGACGACGGTGTAGCCGATCAGGTGAAGCGGACGGTTGATGACGTACGCGTAGGCGCGCTGGTGGGCGTCGGCGGCGTCGCAGCGTTCACAGGCGACGGCGGGCACGAGCAGCGAGAAGCCCGCGGTGTAGATGATGATGAGGAACGCGATCAGGAACCCGATGAGCATCCCGATCGGGTAGAGCAGCGCGCCGACGATATCGAGCCAGTCGACGGTCATGAGCAGGCCGAGGCCGGCGAGCACAAGGGCGAAGACGCCGGCGAGGAGGAGCGGCAGCAGCGGCGCGCCGATGAGTCGTCCCCACGCGCCGAACGCGAAGTCGAACGCCTCGCGCACCCGGAGGCGTTCGCGTCCGCCGAAGTCGCACGCCGCCATGCGGCAGAGGGCCCCGCCGCCGAGGGCGACGACGAGGAGAAAGAACACGCCGTAGACGAGCGCGAAGGCGCGATCGAGTCGCCAGGCGTTGAGCGGGAGGCGGACGAAGAGGCCGATCGCGGCGTCGAGGCTCTGGCCGGGGCGCAACGTGACGACGCCGCGGGTCAGTCGGACGAACTCACGCCGGCCTTCGCCCGCCACCGCCTCGAAGACGCCGCGCGGCTGGGCGACGTGAATGCGTTCGAGGGTGTCGAGGTACTGTCGGTCGTCGAGGTGGATCTGCGACTTGTTGACGACGCCTTCGCCCTCTTCGCGTCCGCTGACGCCGCGCTCAGCGCGGGCGCGATCGCGTCCGTAGTGGACGGCGAGGAGGTCGAGGGTTTCGCGGGTGTCGAGTCGCCAGACGTTGGGCGGGCCGGCGGGTCGATCTTCGGGGTCGTCGACGTAGGCGAGGACGGCGGCGCGGAGTTCGCTCTGGAGGGCGCCGCGCTCATCGTTGGAATAGTCCGTGAGTCCGCCGGGGCTGACTTCGCGACCGGAGACGGCGTCCCACGCCCGTCCGCCGGCGAGGAGGAGGCAGACCATGAGGAGGGCGGTGACGAGTCGGGGCGGCTGCATCGCCATGGTGACGGCGCGCAGGACGCGGTGGAACTGGACGAGGGCCCCGAGGTCGAGCGTTTCGAGCGAGGGTCGATGGGACGAGGGCACGGGGGGACTCCGGAGTCGTCGCGAGGAGGTCGGAGACGGTGAACGTCGGGCGGTCCGGGCCGTATCGTACCGATTCTCATGGATGTCGCCGGGGGGGTCGGGGCGGACGAGGGCGCCAGCGTGGTTGTCCGGAGGACGCAACGGCCCGATAATGACAAGTCGGCCGCGCTGCGCGGCGGCCTGGTCGCGGCGGGATCCTCAGCGGCGAGCCGGGCGCGGCGTCAGCGTCTCGCATGCGACGAACGTGTCGTCTTCGAATCCAGCATGAGGTCCCGGCCGCCGGGGGGCGCCGGTTCACAGAGAGGAATGGTTTCATGAGCTTTGAACTTCCGGATCTTCCGTACGCCCACGATGCGCTCGAGCCCGCGATCGACAAGCGGACGATGGAGATTCACCACGGCAAGCATCACGCCGGGTACGTCTCCAAATTGAACGCGGCGATCGAAGGCACGTCGCTGGCGGGGAAGTCGATCGAGGAGATCGTCTCAAACCTCGCCGCCGCGCCGGACGACAAGCGGGGCGCGGTCCGCAACAACGGGGGCGGCCACTTCAACCACTCGCTGTTCTGGTCGGTGATGGGTCCGAAGGCGGGCGGGACCCCGGACGGCGATCTGGGGTCGGCGATCAACGACGCGTTCGGATCGTTTGACGCGTTCAAGGAGAAGTTCGCGAACGCGGCGGCGACGCGGTTCGGCTCCGGCTGGGCGTGGCTGGGCGTGAAGTCGGACGGCGGACTGTGCGTCTGCTCGACGCCCAACCAGGACAACCCGCTGATGGGCGATCTGGTCGACTGCCCGTGCACGCCGATCCTCGGTCTGGATGTGTGGGAGCACGCGTATTACCTGAACTACCAGAACCGTCGTCCCGACTACATCAGCGCGTGGTGGGACGTCGTCAACTGGTCCGCCGTCGCGGATCGATTCGCGCGGGCCCGGCAGGGCGCGGCGGTGTGATTTCATTTCCCGGCGCGCGTGGCCGCCCGGAATGTGTCTTTCTCCCCTGATGACTTCACGGAAGGATCTTCACATGTTCACCAAGTCTCGTCAGCGGTTTGCGGCCTGGATGGCGTTGCTCGGCATGCTCGCCTTCGGCACGGCCGTCTTCACCGGCTGCCAGACCGTCAAGGGCGCCGGCCAGGACATTCAGAATCTCGGGGAAGCGGGCGAAGACGCCATCAACGGCGACTGACCCCCCGTCGTCTCTGAATCACCAGTTCCGCCCCCGGCCGCCCGGGGGCGTTTTCGTGCGCGTCTCAATCGACGCCGCCCGCCCACTCGGGCGCGATGCGTCCGAGGCGGCGCCCGAGGGCGATGCGCACCATGCGTCGCTCGCGCGGGTGCGCGCGGGCGGGATCGCGACCGCCGTAACCGCACACGAAGCCGATGACGACGGCGAGCAAAATGGTGCGGACGTCGTCGGCGAAGGACGCGGGGGCCCCGAGCGCCCGCCGCGCTCGTTCAACAAGCCGGGCCCCATCGTCCGGTTCGTCGACGGATTCCACCAGCAGGCGGGCGACGTCGTACGCGGCGGGTCCGAGGGAGACGGATTGCCAGTCGAGCAGCACCGCGTGACCATCGGGGGCGAAGATGACATTGTCGAGGTGCATGTCGGCGTGGATGAGGACGCGCGGCCTGACCGCCGCCGCGCGGGCGAGGATCGACTCCGCGTCCGGCTCGATGGCGGCGCACAGGTCGACGAACGCGGGCGGGCAGGCGTCGCCCCACCACGCGAGGAAGGGCGGGAGTCGTTTCGCGTACCGCTCGGCGCGTCGGCGGTGCGGGCGGTCCGTGTCGACCTGTCCCACCCCCCACCGCGGCAGCCACGGCGGCGGCGCGGCGTGATCGACGGGGAGTTGATGCAGAACGACGATGGCGTCGATGACGGCGTCGAGTTCGGCGACGGTCGGGTCGCCGCACACATCGCCGGGGACGCCGTCGACGGGTTCGAGCAGGAGTCGGACGTCGCCGTCGTCAGTGGCGGCGAGCAGACGCGGGGCGTGGAGGCGGCGTTCGGGGTCGATGGCGTCGAGGTGTCGGAGGAACGCGATCTCCCGGACCGCGCGTTCGCGTCGGTCGGGATCGGGGACCTGTTTGAGGATGACGGTCGGCGCGTCCGGGGCGTCGAGTCGGTGGACGGTTCCCGTGAAGCCGCGCCCGTCGCTGAGCAGGGCGGCGCGGCGGGCGTCGACAGCGCGGGACGACCAGCCCGCCGACGCGAGGGCGTTCTCGAGCCAGGGATCGGGTTCGAGGATCGGGGCGTCGGTCACTCGGTCCCGGCGTCGTTCTTCCGCTGCGCGGCGTTGCGTCGGTGAATCGGCTTCCACGCGCGATCAAGCGTCGCGAGGTACGACGCCGGGTTCTGCCTGAACGCATTCACACACCCGGGGCAGCAGAATCGGACGAGCCGATTGCCGACGACGATCTCGCTCCCGGGCTTGATGTCGTCGCCGCTCGGCAGCGGGTTGCCGGACACGAGGCACTGCCCGACCGGGTACTGCGGACGCTGGGCCTTGATCACGGCCTGGTCGAGCACGGCGACGTACTTCGCCGGATCGCGTTGGAAGCGTCGGGCGCAGAGTTTGCAGCAGAGACGGACGAGGCGGTTGTTGTGAACGAGATTGACCGCGATGTCCTCGTCGCCGTCGAAGAGCGATTCGCCCTCGAAGACCATGCACTCGGTCATGGGATAGAACGGCGTCTGGTTCTTCACGATCGCCTCGTCGACCTTCGTGACGTACGGCTCGGGGTCCGCCTTGAACGTGGCGACGCAGCGGTTGCAGCAGAAGCGGAACTCGCGACCGTTGTGCATGTGAACGACGGCGGATCCGTCGAGTTTCTCGCCCGCGACGGGACAGGTCGGCAGCGGATAGGGGTCGCCCGTCCACGGTCTGGTCGCGGGCGCGGCGGCGGGCCGGCTCGCCCGCGGCGCGGCTTCGTTCAGGATCTGCGCGACGTACGCCTGCTTCTTCTCGTCGCTCCAGCGCCGGAGCACGCTGACGCAGCGATTGCAGCACGCGGCGACCTCGTATTCGCCGAACGTGACGACCGCGTTCGGGTTGACGGGGCGATTGGTGACGGGACACGTGTCGTTGATCGGCGCCAGCACGCCCGCCGCGGCGCCGGCGACGCCGACGAAGACCACGAGGACGAGCGCACTGAGACGGGCGATGATGGTCATGAGAGGTCTCCAGCCGGAGGGTGATGCGGGACCGAGAATTATTCGTCCCACGGCGCGGGGAAATCAACCGACGGCGTGCGATGTCGGCGCATCGCTTCGATGAGGTGGTCCCGGATGTCCGGTCGTTCGTCGGCGAGGTTGTCCGTTTCGTTGCGATCGTCGGCGAGATTGAAGAGCTGGGTGTTCCGGACCGTCTTCGTCTTGCGGTCCCACCGGCGGACAAGTTTCCAGTCGCCGATACGGATGGCCTGCTGGGCGCCGAGCTCCCAGTACATCGGCGTGCGGGCGGGTTGTTCGCCGACGCGTCCGAGGAGGGCGGGCAGGATGGTGACGCCGTCGATGTCGTCGGGGATCTCGCCGCCGGCGAGGTCCATGAGCGTGGGGACGAGGTCCTGGAAGCCGGCGACCTGGTGCGTGGTCGAACCGGGGTGGACGCGGCCGGGCCAGCGGACGATGGTGGGGACGCGGAGGCCGCCTTCGTAGACCGAGCCCTTGAGGCCGCGCAGTCCGCCGGCGGAGTTGAAGAAGGCGTGATCGACGCCGCCGGCGTAGGTGGGTCCGTTGTCGCTGGTGAAGATGACGATGGTGTTGTCGGCGACGCCGCGCTGTTCGAGTCGGTCGAAGATGCGACCGAGGTCGCGATCCATGCGGGAGATCATGGCGGCGTAGGCGGCGCGGGGGGCGGGGTGCGGGAGGTAGCCTTTTTCGCCGAGGTAGGCTTTCGAGTCCCAGCCGAGTTCAGCGTAGTCCGCGAGCGAATCGTCCGGGACCTGGATCGCGACGTGCGGCACGGGCGTGGGGACGTAGAGGAAGAACGGCGTGTCGGCGTGTTCGTCGATGAAGCGGAGCGCCTCGTCGGTGATGAGATCGCAGGCGTAATCGGGGCCGCGATACTGGTCGTAGCCGTCGGGGGATGCGGGGGGTTCGGCGATCTTCTGGTGGGGCGAGAACTCGGGATTGCGGAGCGGAACTTTCTCGTCGTTGCGCCAGAGGTGGGTCGGATGATAGTTGTGCGCCTGCCACTGGCAGATGTAGCCGAAGAAGCGGTCGAAGCCCTGTCGTTCGGGGGCGCCTTCGGTGCCGGGACCGCCGAGCCCCCACTTTCCGAACGCGCCGGTCGCGTAGCCGAGCGACCGCAGGCGTTCGGCGAGGGTGACGGTCTCGTCCGGGATGGCGATCTGACCTTCGTGGTGCGGATTGCGCTTGCGGTGATCGCGATTGTTGCGCACGAAGGTGTGGCCGGCGTGCTGACCGGTCATGAGAACGGAACGCGACGGCGCGCACACGGGCGAGCCGGAGTAGAACTGCGTGAACCGCATGCCCTCCGAGGCGAGTTCGTCGAGTCGGGGCGTGCGGATCTTCTCCTGGCCGTAACAGCCCAGCTCGCCGTAGCCGAGGTCGTCGGCGACGATGAGGACGATGTTGGGGGAGGATTCATCGGCGGCGCGAACGGACGCGACAACGCTGAAGAGCGCGGCGACGAACAGAATGGCGATGCGCATGGGCGGCGTCTCCTCGAAACGGCGTCGATCAAGACCGGATCAATCGTACCGCGGAGGCGGTCAGCCGTGCAGGGGGAGCGCGATCGTCCACGCGATCACGAGCATGGCGAGCGCGGCGGCGCCGAGGATGCGTTGGCCGCGGGGGCCGGGAGCGGACCAGGTCGAACCGCCGAACGCCGCGCCGAACGCAATGCCGGACGCGAAGCCGGTGAGGTGGGCGATGACATCGGTGCGGGGCCCGCCGGAGCCCATCATGGCGAAGAGGACGGCGGCAGCGACGATCGGGGCGATGCGGAGCGCCCACCGGCCGCGCTGATCGAGTCGGCGTCGCCAGACGTAGCCGGCGGTGAGTCCGAGGGCGGCGAAGACGGCGGTGGAGGCGCCGACTGCGGCGTGGTCGGGCGCCTGCAGCATCGCGCTGAGCGCATTGCCCACGGCGCCGGAGAGCAGGATGGCGAACCATGCGAGGCCGTTGCCGAACAGATGCGCCGCGATCACGCCGAAGAGCGCGCCGATGACGACATTCCCGAGGATGTGCGCGCCGTCGAGATGCAGCGTGAGCGCGGTGACGGTCCGGTGCCACTCGCCGCCCCGCACCAGCGACGCCTGCACGCGTCCCGCCCCGAACCAGTCGAAGCCGAACGCGCCGTCACGCTGAAGAACGTAGGCGATGAGCAGGATCGCGGCGTAGGCGATTGCGCCGCCGACCCCGGCGGGATGGATCGGGAGTCGTGCGCGGCGCCGGGGCCAGTTCTCGTTTTCGCGTTCGTAGTCGGCGAGTTCGCGGCGGGCCTGTTCGGCGATCGGGGCGGGGACGAGCAGGACCCAGCCCTCGGCGCCGCGCCGGACCGCGTGGGGGATCCCGCGGGCGCGGAGGACGAGCGCGCGTTCTCCGCAGTCGCGGGAGCGGCGGGAGCGGAAGATCGCCGCGCTCCCGGTGGGCGGACCCTGCGCTGGCGATGTCTCCACGGTCGTCCTTCCGATCAGATCCCGCTCACCCGACGGGGGCGGCATTCAAGTCGGGGGATCGCGTGAAGTCAACCGGGCGGTTCGGTCGTGGGGTCAGTTCGGGTCAGCCGGTCCAGGCGGCGAGGAGCACCGCGAGATCCGCCGCGTCGACGACGCCGTCGTTGTTGAGATCCTCGGGGCAGTCGGGTGCACAGGCGCCCCACGCCGCGAGGAGGGCGGCGAGGTCCGCGGCGTCCACGGCGCCGTCTTCGTTGATGTCGCCGGGGATCGTCGCGGCGCCGGCGGCGATGGTCAGCGTCTGGTTCGCCGCGATGTCTTCGAGCGTCGTGACGTCGCCGTTGGTCCATTCGATGACGAGTGAATCGACCGCGGCGGCGTCTCCGAGCCCGAAGTGCGCGCTGAGTTCGCTCATGCTGAGGTAGTTGGAGCCGCCGTCGATGCGGCCGATTCGTTCGCGGCCGTCGATCGTGAGTCGGATGACGGCGCCGACGCCGTGGGGCGGGATGTCGTCGACAGCGCCGGGTTCGAGGAAGATGCGAATCCAGTTGGCGTCGGGTCCGGCGGGGAGGTCGTTGCGAAAGAGTTTCACGGGACCGTTGTGCGGGAAGAAGACAAGGTCCTGATCGCCGTCGTTGTCGTAGTCGAAATTGGCGAGGCCGCGCCCGGAGATTCCGGTGTCGATGCCGATCAGTTCGGCGACTTCGATGAAGTTGAGCGAGCCGGGCGGATCGGAGACGTTGAGAAAAGCGTATTGCCGACCGCTCTGGGTCGTGGCGACGATATCGACGAGGGTGTCGTGGTTGAAGTCGACGGCGACGGTTCCCCAGCCCCAGCCGGTGTTTGCGACGCCAGCCGCGTTCGCCTGGTTGGTGAAGACGTGGCCGCCCTGGTTGATGTAGAGGTTGTTGGTGTTGATGGTGGTGACGTAGATGTCGAAGCGGCCGTCTTCGTTGAAGTCGGCGACGGTCGCGCCCATCTCGGTGCCGTCGAGGCTGGTGCCGGAGATCCCGGTGAAGTTGGTGAACGTGCCGTCGCCGTCGTTCTTCCAGTACTGGCTGGTGGAGAAGTCGGCGATCCAGACGATCTCGGGATAGCGGTCGAAGTCCATGTCGACGAAACGCGGGGCGAAGCCGGCCACGCCCTGGACCTGGCTCATGCCGGCGGCGATGGTGACGTCGGTGAACGTCCCGTCGCCGTCGTTGCGGAAGAGACGGTTGCCGTCGCTGGTCTGCCAGCCGGCGACGGCGAGGTCGAGATCGCCGTCGAGGTCGTAGTCGCCCCACGCCCCGCCCCAGCCGTCCGCGTTCGCGGCGGAGGACGTGTTGACGCCCGCGACGCCGGCGACGTCGACGAAGCCCGTCCCGCCGAGGTTGCGGTAGAGACGGTGGCGTCCGGGAGCGCTGGCGCCGGCGGAGCCGAAACTGGTCACGAAGATGTCGAGCCAGCCGTCGCCGTCGTAATCGGCGACCGCGGCGCCCGTGCCGCGATGGGCGATGGCGATCCCCCACGCGGCGGCCTCGTCGGCGAACGTGCCGTCGCCCTGGTTGATGAAGAGCCGATCGGGACCGCCGCCGCCGACGGGCAGGTAGATGTCCGTCCAGCCGTCGTTGTTGAAGTCGCCGACCACGCCGCCCGCCGCGAAGCTGGCGGAATACGCGGGGTCATGTTCGGCGATGACGCCGGCCGAGACGGTCTGATCGCTGAAGGACGCGCCGCCGGCGAGGGCGGGCGCGGCGGCGACGACGCCCATGAGGCACGGGCACAGACAGGCGGACATCCGGGTGAACATCATCGGGGGGCTCCTCTCGGCTGATGCGCGGCCGTTCGCCACGGCGGCGCACGCGGTTCTCCACCGGAGACTACGGGCGGGACGCAGGTTGGCGGCGGGAAAGTCGGAATCAGCGTGAAATCCGTCGACGAATTCGTCGCGCGGGGGCACAATCAGGCGGTGATTCGATCGACACTCATGATGATGTCGCTGGCGATCGGCGGTCTGTGGGCCGCCGGCTGCGCGACCGCGCCGACGACCGACGCACCCGACGCGACGGCGGCGGCGCCGGCCCCGACGCCGCGAGCGGCGATGCACCCCGGGGCGGGCGACGCGTCGGTCTGCGTGTGCGAGGATGCTCGGGCGCGGCATCGGTGGTGCGACCATTGCGGGCACGGGTACATCGCAGGGGTGCGGATCGAGTCGGCGATGCTGTTCGACACGCTGGATTCACATGGGCATCCGCTTGATCCCGCGACCGTGACGTGCGAGACGTGTCAGACGGCGATGATCGACGGGGGCTGGTGCGAGTCGTGCGAACGGGGATGGGTGGATGGTCTGGCGTTCATGTCGCGTTTGACGTACGAGGTGTCCGCGGCGCCGCGCGTGCCGGATGCGGCGGTGGCGTGTCCGACGTGTCGTCTGGCGCGTCTGGGGACGGGGTGGTGTCCGCGTCATGCGGCGGGTTGGGTGGGTTCGGCGCGGCTGTCGGACCGGGATTCGTTCGAGGCGGCGTCGGCGGCGTACGGGCGTCTGGTCGCGGCGGTGCAGGCGACGCCGCGCTGCGAATTGTGTGCGTGTGCGATCGCATTGGACCGTCGGTGCCCGCGGTGTCGGGTCGCCTATCGGGACGGAACGGCGATTCCGGCGGATGCTCCTTGACGGGGGGTCGGGGGCGACTGAGAATCCAGGCGGTGAGAAGCAAGGAGACTGCGATGATGATGATGCGACGCCGAGCGGGACAGGGACTGGCGGCCGGAACGGCGTTGTCGATCGCGGCGACGGCGTGGGGCGGCTCGCACCTGTGGGACTTCAGCGAGGTGTTTTCGAACGCGGACGGAACGGTGCAGTTCATCGAGCTGCACGAGACGAACGGGGCGAACGGCGAGATCTACCTGGCGGGCAAGTCGATCTACAGCGAGTCGACGGGTCAGGTGTTCACATTCCCGTCGAATCTGCAGGGACCGACGGGGAACAAGTATCTGTTGCTCGCGACGGAGGCGTTTGCGGCGTTGCCCGGCGCGCCGACGCCGGACTTCATCATTCCGGACGGCTTCTTCGACGCGGACGGCGATTCGCTCACCTACCACGTGTACGACACGTACACGTTCGGGGCGGTCCCGACGGACTGCGTGATGTCGATGAATCGCGGCGTCGGCGTGGAGATGAATTCGCCGACGAACTACGGCGATGAGATCGGCTTCGTCGACTGCGCGGACGTGGCGTGTCCGGCGGATCTGACCGGCGACGACTTCGTCGACGCGGCGGATCTCGCGGGGCTGCTGGCGGCGTGGGGCGAATGTGCGCGGTGTCCGGCCGATCTCGACGGGAGCGGCGGGGTGGACGCGGCGGACCTGGCCGCGTTGCTGGCCGCGTGGGGCGAGTGCTGACACCCGGCGACGGAGGCGGCGCGGCGGAACGTGATTACGGGTTGTAGACCTCGCCGTAGGAGCCGCGGATGATCTGCAGCTCGAGCGTGTCCGAATCCGGACGGAGTTCGACGGACCAGACGCGGCGGGCCTTGCCGCAGATCGCTTCGGCGATGATGCGGACGTCTTCCGTATCGTCGTCGCCGAGGTTGCCGTCCGCATCATCCATGAACTTGTAGCGGACTTCGCAGTCGCCGTAGGTCGCGGGCGCCGTCCACGTGTCGTGGGTGTAGGTATCCCGCCAGTTGGCGTCATCTTCGACGAAGACGAGGACGATCTCGAGGGCGGAGCGGGCGCCGAGGTTGGCGCGGACGATGTCGCGTTCGACGACCGCGGTGTCGCTCAGCGTGTACTGCAGTTCGAGCGACGTGATCCCGATCACGGTGACCAGGAGCGAGACGCTGATCGTGAGGAGATAGACCGAGCCGCGCCGACGCGGGGCGCGGCGGCGCCGGGGGCGACGGGGGCCGTGACGGCGGTCGACGTCGTTCATCATCGGATGCGCTCCACGAAATCCTCGCCGGCCCCGAGTTTGCCGGCGGTGTAGAAGAAGAACGAGTCGATCTGGCGGCCGTCGCGATAGATGGAGATCTCGACCTGCACGAGCCCGGTGTTGGTCACGTCGGCCGAATCGGGATTACTGCGGTCCATGCGTCGGACGCGGACGCGGCGTTCGTAGGCGGCGAAGCCGTCGATCGGATCGCCGTTGCGGTCGACGATGCCGACGTCGATGAGGCTGTGGTAGTCGTCGATGTCGTTGTACTTGTCGCGTTCGTCATCGGACGGCGTATCGGCGCCTTCGAGACCGAAGACAGGGGCCTTCTCCTCGTCCATGACGGGAAGGTCGATCATCTCGGAGGCCATGTCGATGGCGAGCGTCTGGGCGGCGAGGCGGTCCACGGTGTGCACGGACCGCATCCGGCCGGACGCGACGAGGCGAAGGGCGGCGACGAGCATGAGACCGACGACGACAAGGGCGAGGACGACCTCGATCATCGTGAGTGCGCGACGGCGGAATGATCGGCGGCGGTGGTTCAATCGAAATCCCCTCCCTCACGGATGCGGATATGGTCGATTTGCACGCCGCTCAGGGCGATGGTTTCGTAGAAGCGGAGCCCGTAACTGGTCGAGGAGCCGACGCGTTCGTAATCGAACACCCCCTCCTCGACGCCGTTCACATAGACGGCGACTTTGTCGAGGTCCGGTTCGACGACGAGGCGGACGTCGTGGTAGACGCCCAGCGTGAGGGGGATGGCGAGCCACGCATCCGTGCCGCCGGCGGCGAGTTGTGCCTCGACCCGGATTTCCTGCACGCCCAGGAGCCGTTCGATCTCGACGATGATGACGCCGGCGGTGCTGCCGTCATGATCGACCCGGAGCGTGAACCCGGCCGGCGTGCCGACGATCGTGTCGCGAAGCCTGACATCGATCGCGGTCGGGGCCTGAAGCCAGACGTTCGGGTTCGTCTTCAGACCCGAGTGCACATGCCACTGGCCGTCGGGCATGTAGATCGCGGTGTCGAAGGGGTCGTAGCCGGGCCAGGGCATCGTCCAGTCGGCGGTTCCGTCCTGGTCGAGGTCATAGTCGGTGGGCGCGGCGTCGAAGGTCAACTCCCAGTAGTTGTCGAGCTTCTCGGGTTCGTTGACGAGGCGGGCGTCCATGATGTAGGTCTGCTGGTCGGGCATCGTGACCTCGACCGTCGCCGCGTCGTAGCGGGTGCGTTCGAGCGGCGTGGCCCCGCCGACGCGGGTTTCCTGCCCGATCGAGCAGATGAGCATTTCGCCGGGACGGTAGTTCCACGACTTCGTGTCACCGTCGTATTCGTGGAATCGATGGCCGAGGTCGGAGGTGTTCGTGTTCGTCTCGAAGCGGTCGCCGCCGCTGGTCATCGAGAACACGACCGCGAGATTCTGGCCCGGCTTGATCCAGGGGGAGTCGGCAAACGTGTTCGCCCGCCAATTCCACCCGCCCCCAAGATCGCCGGACTGGTACTCGGCGGTGGTGAGCACGTCGCCCGTGGGCAGGCCGCTTGCATCGGCGAGATAGACCTCGACGAGGAGTTCGCCGCTGGCGCGGCGGGCGCGGCCGTACACTTCGACGGTCGTGAGCCGCCAGTCGCTGACTGTGTCCGGGTCGGGAGACGGCACGGTGTGGCAGAACCAGTTGTCCTGAAGGATCTCGGCGTTGGTGAAGCCGGCCGTCGTGCGTTGTTCCGCCGCGACGGAAGGCGTGACGACTTCGCCGCCGCCGAAGGCGTGGGTTTCCGTAACGATGGTCTCCTGCAGGTCGATCGCGAAGTGATCGGCGGCGGAGACGATGGTCTGGGCCGCGCCGCCATCCTCGGTGCGGGTGACGGGATCGCCGGGCGTGCCGGACCAGGCGTAGCGGATCGACTGGGGCCGGCCGTCACCGTCGCGATCGGCGAGGATGATGGTGACGTCCTCGCTGGAGCGGGCGACCACGTGCATCGCCGCCGCGAGATCCTCGTGGATGTCCATGAAGGTCGGCGCGAGTTCGGTCTTGCGGACGACGGGGTCGTCGATATCGGGAATGGACGCGGTGGCGACCATGACGGAGGACGTGAGGCCGCCGACGACGATCATCGTGACCACGAGGACGAGGATGAGTTCGAGCAGCGTGAAGCCGCGTGTCGGCCGGCAGGATGTCCGCGGGTCGTGCGTCATCGGATGGTGGCCTTCCCGTTGATGTCGACGTCGACGATGCGGGTGGCGGAGCCCGACGTGACGGTGATGGAGCCGGCGGCGCTGGGATTGCCGAAGCTGTCGAAGGTGAGGGTGGTGGAGCCGCCGAAGTCGACGACGTCGAGCTTGCTCTTGACGGCGTCGAGGTCGGTCTGCTTGGGGTCGACATCCGCGACGACCTCGGTGGGGTTGACGTCGACGGTCTCGGCGTCGAGGTCGTAGACGACTTCGGTGGCGACGCGCTTGGCGCGGGCGACGGCCCGGGCGAAGTCGATATCGGACACGATCTGGTGCGCGGCGGCGTCGGCGCGTCGGTTGGCGATGGAGTTCGTCATGCGGGGGCCGGCGATGGCCAGGATGACCGTGGCGATCGCGAGCACGAAGACGAGTTCGAGCATGGTGACGCCGCGCCGGGGGCGGACCTGACGGATTCGGGTCGCATCGAGCATGAATGGACCATCGGTTGTCGGGGGGTCGGTCGTCGACGGAAGGCGGGGAGTCTGGCGTCCGGCGTCCGACACAGGCGGACCGGATTCCCTGTTTCCCCACGGGCGGCGATCAACTCGGACGTCGGCGGGGCCGGTAACCCGCGCGGGGGGGCGGCGGTCGGGTCGGGGGGCGGCGGCGTCGGTTCTTGTCCGGCGGACTTCAGACGCGGGTCGAGTCGCCCGATAGCAAAGACGTGTATTCCTGATCGGGCGGCGTGTTCGCCCCAAGGAGAAACGTGCGTGCCGACCGCAACGGAGAAGTCACCGAGCAACGCCGCGCCGTCACTGGCGACGGGCGTGATCGTATCCAGCGTGATCTGGACGGCGTGTCTGGGGGGCGCGGCGTGGTGGATCGCGGCGCGGGACGGTTCGCCGCTGATGGCGGCGGGCGCGGCGGCGGCGGCGGGTCTGCTGGCGTCGCTGGTCGCCTGGCGTCCGGTGCAGGCGCGTCTGCGGGGCGTGTCGGCGGTGCAGGGCGCGCTGTCGGACTACGGCGAGCGTGAGGAGCGTGAGCCGGACGCGTTGAAGGTCGATGATCGTCTCGGTCCGGAGGCGCGGGCGTGGAACGCGTTGATTCGTGATCTCGCGGCGTTGCGTCAGTCGGGATCGCGTCAGCGTCTGCGTGAGGTGCTGGAATCGAAGGCGGGTCTGGGGGCCGGGGTGGCGGAGGTTCTGGACGCGTTATGGGACGGCGTTCTGATCGTGAACGACCGGGGCGAGGTGGAGATGGCGAACGGCGCGTCGGGCGTGATGCTGGCCCAGCCGCGCGAGAAGCTGGTGGGCGGCCGGGTGGCGGAGTTGTTGCCGGAGGCGGCCTCGGGTCCGATTCTGAGCGTGCTTGATCAGACGGGCGATCCGCGTCCGACGGTGGAGTGGGAGCAGGGCGAGACGTTATCGGCGGGGGTGATTCTGGTCTCGGCGCGGCTGATTCCGGAGACGGGCCGGGCGTTGGTGTTGTTGCGGGACGTGACGCAGCAGCGGGTCGCGGATCTGACGCGGAACGCGTTCGTGACGCAGGCGACGCACGAGTTGCGGACGCCGCTGACGAACATCAGCCTGTACACGAACATGCTGGTCGAGCAGGAAGAGGATCTGGACGGCCCGCAGAAGTCGAAGTGTCTGAACGTGATCGGGCAGGAGTCGCGTCGTCTCGAGGGCATGATTGACGACATGCTGTCGGTGGCGGAGATCGAGGCGGGATCGCTGGATCTTCGGCGCGGCGACGTGGAGTTCCGGGAGTTGCTGGGCAAGCTGCAGACGGAGTACCAGGCGCAGGCGGACGAGAAGACGATCAAGGTCCGGATGGATCTCCCGCCGAAGGCGCCGACGATCCAGGGGGACCGGGACAAGCTGGTGCTGGTGCTGCACAACCTGGTCGGCAACGCGATCAAGTACACGCCGGAGGGCGGCGAGGTCGTGGTGTCGATGGAATCGGACGAGCAGCGGATCACGATCGACGTGCACGACACGGGGATCGGGATCTCGCCGCAGGATCTTCCGAACGTGTTCGACAAGTTCTTCCGGGCGAACGACCCGCGGCTGGCGGACATTCGGGGTTCGGGGCTGGGGTTGTCGCTGGCGCGGGAGGTCGTGCGTCTGCACGGCGGCGACATCACGGTGGACTCGACGCTGAACGAGGGGTCGACGTTCCGGATGGTGCTGCCGCTCGAGCGAAAGGCGGCGTGACCGATGCTGGAGATCCGCGAGCAACTGAAGGGAGCGGTCACCGTTCTCGCCCCGGACGGGCCGATCATGAAGGACGACGCCCAGATGTTCAAGCAGGCCGCGCTGGCCGCGATCTCGAGCAGCATGGGCCGCATGGCCATCGACGCCTCGAACGTGGCGTTCCTCGACAGCCAGGGGCTGGAGGCGCTGCTCGACCTCGCGGACCACATGCAGGCGGTGGGACGCAGCCTGAAGATGAGCAACATCAACGAGACGGTGCGGGAGACGATGGAGGTCACCGGCCTCATCGATCGTTTCGATATCTACGAAGACGTCACGCCCGCCGTACGGAGTTTTCTCTGAGGTAAGGCGGGACGCCGGGCGCGGGAGCGTGCGGCGGACGGGACCCGCGGCAAGGATTCACCCCCATCATGGCCGAGAAGGGATTTCGACTGGGCGAGGCGCTGCTCGAGGAGGGAATGCTCTCCGACGAGCAGTTGCGGACTGCGCTCGGCGAACAGCGCTCCACCGGGCGGCTGCTCGGCGAGGTGCTGGTGGAAAGCGGGGTGCTCTCCAACCGGGCGATGATTCGCGTCCTGTCGAAGCAGCTGGGCGTGCGCGGGGTGGTGCTGCGGCACGGGCTCATGGACCCCGACTGTCTCGAACTCATCGGCGAGGAGGAGGCGTTGCGTCTCTGCGCGGCGCCGATGTTCAACGTGCGGGGCGTGCTCACCGTCGCCATGGCGGAGCCGCAGTCCCTCCCCACCATCGACCGGCTGCGCGAGCTGACCGGCCTCAAGATCAACCCTGTTCTCGCCCTCCGCCCCAACATCAAGGAGTACATCTCCAAGTACACGGGCGGCGAGGGCGACGTGGACGCGTTTCTCGCCTCGCTGTCGGAATCGGAAGTCGAGGTCATCGACAAGGAGGCGATCGACGACGCCCCCACCGCCGAGATCGACGCGATGGTCTCGGGCAGTCCGATCGTCAATCTCATCAACGTCGCGATGATGACGGCGGTGAAGGACGGGGCGAGCGACATTCACATCGAGCCGGACAAGAACGGCACCCGCATCCGCTACCGCATCGACGGCGTGCTGCGGGTGCTGATGAGTCCGCCCGCGGGCATTCACAGCGCGATCACGTCGCGGGTGAAGGTCATTGCGAAGATGGACATCGCGGAGAAGCGGCTGCCGCAGGAGGGCCGCACGCGGATCATCGTGGAGGGACGGGAGGTCGACCTCCGCGTCTCGAGCCTCCCGACGCTGCTCGGCGAGAAGCTGGTGATCCGCATCCTCGACAAGAAGAACCTCCGCGTGAAGATGGAGGATCTCGGTTTCCGTCCGGACCTGCTGGAGACGTTCCAGGCGATGCTGAAGCGGCCGCACGGGCTCGTCCTCGTGACGGGTCCGACCGGCTCCGGCAAGACGACGACGCTCTACTCGGCCCTCGATCTGCTCCGCACGCCGGAGCGGAACATCGTGACGGTCGAGGATCCGGTGGAGTACCAGCTCGACCTGATCAACCAGATCCACGTCAAGGACTCGATCGGCCTGACGTTCGCCCGCGCGCTGCGGAGCATTCTCCGCCAGGACCCGGACGTGCTCATGGTCGGCGAGATCCGCGACGAGGAGACGGCGCACGTGGCGACGCAGGCGGCCCTGACCGGCCACCTCGTGCTCGCGACGCTGCACACCAACGACTGTCCGAGCACGGTGGCGCGTCTGATCGACATGAACATCGAGTCGTACCTGCTGTCGAGCGCGTTGAACGGCGTGGTCGCGCAGCGTCTCGCGCGGACGATCTGCGGCACGTGCCAGACGAAGTACTTCCCGCCCGAGAACGTGCTGCGGGAGGCGGGACTGAATCCCGAGGAGCAGCGGCCCTTCCGGAAGGGCGTGGGGTGCGCGGACTGTCACAACAGCGGGTTCCAGGGCCGGCTGGGGATCTACGAGGTGATGGAGGTCACGGGTCAGATCCGGAAGATGGTGCACGTGTCGGCCCCGGCCCACGAGATCCGGCAGGCGTTCCGGAAGACGGGCGGCCGTTCGCTCGAGCAGGAGGCGGTGCAGGCCGCGATCGATCACAAGACCAGTCTCGAAGAGGCGCTGCGGGTGGCGCACACGGGGGCGGAGCTGGACGAACCGACCGCGTGGCAGCGGGCCGCGCCGATTGAAGCGCAGGGAGAGGCCGCATGAGCACGGTGAAGCGAATTCAGCGCGCGCCGGTCCGTCCGGCGGATCGGGACGAGAATGCGGACGCGCCGAGCGCGGCGGAGGCGTACCGGGCGGCGGCGATCGCCGCTCGCGCGGCGCAGCAGAAGGACCAGGGTCGCCTCGGCGCCGCGAGTCGGCTGTCGACGCTCGCGTGGTTCACGCGTCAGCTCTACGTCCTGCTGATCGGCGGCATGCCGCTGCTGCAGGCGCTTCGTTCGCTCGAGCTGCAGGCGAAGGAGGGCCGGTGGCGGCGTACGCTGCACCGGATCAAGGAGCGGGTGGAGGAGGGCGCCTCGCTGTCGGAGGCGCTCACGCACGAACCGGCGTATTTCGATCCGGTGTTCGTCAACCTCATCGCGGCGGGCGAGGCGTCGGGCAGCCTGAACGAGATTCTGTCGCGTCTCTCGGCGCTGACGAAGCAGATGCTGCAGACGCGTCGGGCCGTCGTCACGGCGATGACGTATCCGGTCCTGCTGACGTTCATCTCGACGAGCGCGTTGCTGGCGATGGTGCTGATCGTGCTGCCGCAGTTCGAGGGTCTCTTCGAGACGCTCGACATGCCGATCCCCCCCACCACGAAGTACCTGCTGGTTCTGTCGGCGGTGATCCGGGGGGCGTGGGTCGCGTGGCTGATCGGCGTCCTGGCCGCGGCCGTGGGGCTGTGGTTCGGTCTTCGGTCCGCTCGCGGGCGTCGGATGATCGACTACGCGGCGTTGCGGACACCTCGCATCGGCCCGATCGTGCGCAACTTCGCGACGGCGCGGATCGCGCGTCTGCTCGGGGTGCTGGTGGGAGCGAAGGTGCCGCTGCTGGAGGCGTTGCGTCTGGTGCGGCTGGCGATGTCGAACTCGTACTACGTGGCGTTGCTCACGCAGGCGGAGGAGGCGGTGGCGCAGGGTCGGT
Organism: Phycisphaerales bacterium; assembly: GCA_965227335.1. Taxonomy (GTDB): domain Bacteria; phylum Planctomycetota; class Phycisphaerae; order Phycisphaerales; family SM1A02; genus CBDDFV01. The sequence goes on along the minus strand of CBDDFV010000001.1, from coordinate 1,271,621 downwards.
CGGTGAGCGACTCGCTGGCGGATCCGATGCTGGTGTCGCCGTCGGTCACCGAGGCGTTGCGTTCGGGCGAGGAGAGCGGCCAGATCGGCCCGCTCCTGCTCGAGATCGCGTCGTTCCTCGACAGTGAGAACGAGGATTCGGTGCGTCAGCTGACGGGCGTGATCGAGCCCATGATCCTGACGTTCCTGGGCCTGATGGTGGGCTTCGTGGCGATCAGTCTGTTCCTGCCGCTGTTCGACCTGACGGCGATGACGAGTCCGGGAGGCGGCGGATGATCAACCCCCAGCAACTGGGACCGAACCGCTGCTCCCCGATCGGGATCTCCTGGAGCGGACGGACGATGCACGCCGTCCAGCTGGACGGATCGCGCCGGCGGGTGCTGGCGTCGGCGTCGCTCGAGCGTCGTTTCGACGGCGCGACGGCGGCGGCGGAAGACGTCGGCCGGCTCGCCCGCGCGATCGAGCGGGGCGGGTTCGTGGGCCGGACGGTCGTGCTCGGCGCGCCCGCCGGCATGGCGTCCTCGACCATGGTGAAGGTGTCGGTGCGACGCGGGGAGTCGTTCGACGAGGCCGCGGCGGGCGAACTGCTGGAGAGCACCCGCTGGGATCCCGAACAGTACGAGATCGCGTGGTGGCCGCTGCCCGACCAGAGCCGACGAACCGATGCGGGCGAGATCATGGCCGTCGGCTGTCCCCGGGACGCCGCCGAACAGATGCTGGACCTCGCGGAGGAAGAAGGACTCGACGTGCTGGCGCTGGACATCGAAGCCGCCGCCGCGATGCGCTGGGCGCAGCAGGTGTTCGAGCCCGGCACGCCGTTGCGGGCGGCGGTGCTGCTCGACTGGAACGAGATCCAGTTCACCGCCGCGCGAGACGGCGTGATCGTCTACCAGCGGACGATGCCGGAACTGGGTCTGCACATTCTCTTCGAGCGTCTGCATCGCGAGGAGAAGCTGGAGTTCGACGAGATCGAGTCGCTGCTGCGCGAGGTGTGCTTCCTGCCGTCCGATGAACAATGCGGTCCGGCCCCGGTCGTTCCCGATCGCGTCATTCGCATCGTGCTCGCGTTCGCGGAGTGGGCGGGCCAGGAGATCGATCGCGCGGCGGCGTACGTGGCGGGTCGTCACCGCGACCTCGCCGACCGCAAGGTCGCCCTCGGCGGCTTCGGGGCGGGACTGCCGGCGTTCTCGTGGGCGTTGTCGCAGCACCTCGAGGACGCGGCGATCGCGGACTCGGACGCCGTGCTCGCACCGCATCTCGCGGTCGCCGCGGGTCTGGCCCTGTACCCGACGGAGGCCGCCGCATGATGGCCGTCAACTTCATCCCGGAGGCCCGCATCTGGCAGCGTCGCCGGCGGACGATCGTGCGACGGTGGACGTGGGTGGTGACGTCGCTCGGCGCGGTGGTGCTGTTTGCGTGCGGGGCGGCGGTGACGACGGTCTCGGCGACGCCGATGAGCGCGGAGCAGGCGACGTTGCGGCAGCTCCAGCAGGAGAATGAACAGCGGCGGGCGCGGGAAGCCCTGGTGCGGGAGGAGATCGAGGGGCTGAAGAGCCGTCTGCAGATCGTCCGTCGCATCACGCCGCAACCCGACTGGAGCCTGCTGTTCGCGTTGATCGTGGAGGCGGGCGGTTCGGACATCGTGCTCACGCACGCGACGCTCTCCCGGACGCCGGAGGGGCCGCGTCTGACGCTGAAGGGGTACGGTCGGACGCCGTCGGTGGTGCTCGACTTCGTGCTGCAGCTGGAGCATCTGGGTCTGTTCGAGACGGTGAAGCCCGTGAACTCGGAGCGGACGGAGCTGCTCGGCGGTCCGGCGGTGAATTTCGAGCTGATGTGCGCGATTGCGGAGGAGGTCGATTCGTGAACCGGCTGACGCCAATCCACTTCATGGGGACCGGCGCGTCGATCGCGCTCGTCGCCGCCGCGTACCTGATCGGGGTCCGCTCGGTGATGTCGCATCATGCGAGCGCGGCGACGGTGGAGGCGGCGCAGGTCCGGGAACAGGCGACGGCGGACGAACTCGACGCGCAGATCGCGACGGCGGAGGCGGAGCTCGCGGCGGCGAAGGCGGAGATCGCGGCGGCCCCCTTGAAGATCGGCGACTCGGCCGACCTGAACCGCCGTCTGTCCGATGTGAGTCGTCTGGCGCAGCTGCACCAGATCGAGGTCGGGGCGATGGGCGTGGGCGACCCGACGGTCGAGGCGGGCTGTCACGTCTCGCCGATCTCATTCAACGGATCGGGCCCGTTTGACGAGGTCGTCGCGTTCATGCGTGATCTGCAGCGGACGCTGCCGGACGTCGTGATCGAGGATTTCTCCGTGTCCGGGAATTCCTCGAATCCCAACGGCCGCGTGCAGGTGATGTTAAGCCTTGCGTGGTATACGGTCGACGCCCTGCCCCGGTGAGGGCTTTCCGCTTGGCGAGAGGGGCGAGCAATCGTCCACTCTGGTCATGGCGATGACGAAACAACAACAAGTGCTGGCCGGCGTGCTCGGCGTGGCGGGACTGGCTCTGGTCGGGGATCGCGTCTTCTTTGGCGGCGGGGCGACGGCGCCGCAGTCGAGCGAAGCCGCGGTTCAGGACGGGGCGTCGACGGCGACGGCGACCGTGGCGGGGGCGGCGGAAGCGGCGGTTCCGGCCGCGCGTCCGGCCCCGACGGAGCAGCGGCATCTCGCGGCGCTGATTCTCGCGGCGGCGGAGCGATCGAACCTGGATCCCGCGTCGTTCCCGGACCATCTGGCCGGCGGTTTCGAGGCGGACGCCTCGTGGCGTCCGGTCACGGAGGACGGCGAGCCGGCGGGCATGGAGACGCCGGAGCAGCCGGCGGCCGCCCCCCTGGCGCCCCCCCCTGCCCCGTCTCTCGGCGATCCTGCGGGGCGAGCGTTCCGGCGCCATCCTGAACGACCGGTTCATCGAGGTGGGCGCCCGCATCGGCGCGTACGAGGTCCGGGAAGTGCACGAGCGATCGGTGGTCCTCGATGGACCGACCGGGGCCGTGGTGCTTCGCATCGAGACCCCGACGCTGGACAAGGACCGGTAAGCGAAAATCTGCGCGATTGCTTGCAGAGCGCTGGAGTCGAGGCCGCGTGTGATCGATATCGAAGCTGAACACGATCCACCGTGGGGATCGAGGAAGGAATCGTTGTCGTGAACACTTCGTCTGAACTCGTCGTTGTCCAGGGACCGGATGTGCGGCGGAAGCGCGCCGGATTCAGCCTGGTCGAACTCGTCATCGTGGTCGTGATCATTGCGATCATCGGGGCCATCGCGATTCCGCGACTGAGCCGAGGCGCCGCCGGCGCCGCGGACAGCGCGCTGATCGCAGACCTCGCGGTGCTTCGCAACGCGGTCGATCTTTACACGACGGAGCACAACGGCACGGCGCCGGGAGCGACGATCGTGAACCAGCTCACGCTCTACTCCAACATCGCCGGAGCCACGAGCGCGACCAAGACCGCCACGCATATCTACGGCCCCTACATTCGCGCCATCCCGCCGATGCCGGTGGGCAGCAAGAAGGGCGAATCCGGCGTATTCGTGGAAACGGTCGCCGCCAACGTCCCGCCCGGCGGCGCCGCGACCGACGGCTGGTGGTACAACACCGCCACCAACGAGGTTCGCGCCAACCTGCCCAACGCCGACACCGACGCGGCGGGCACGCAGTACAACGCCTACTGATCCCCACTCGATGATTCGCAATGAAAGCCCGCATCGACCTGATCGATGCGGGCTTTCTGCTGCGCGTCGGGGACGCCGCGTCCCGTTGCGACCGCCCGTCGGCGCCGGCGCCGACCGACCCGGCGGGACAGTCGGGCGTCGGCGCCCGATCGTCGAGCCATCGCCCGACCCACGATCCTTCGCGGGCGCAGAACAACGGCCGACGTTCGAACGTCGGCCGCGGGTCGGTGGCGTCTCGAGGATGGCGGTCAGATCACGCGGCGTTCTGGCGTTCGTGGCTGGTGATCATCACGTCGTAGGGCGTGAGATCGAGGCCGACGAAGACGGGGGCGAGATCGGGACAGAACTGGGTCCCGGCGCAGTCGCGGATTTCCTGCAGCACGCGATCGCGGGTCATGCGGGATCGATAGGCGCGATCGGAGCTCATGGCGTCGAAGGTGTCGGCGATGCCGAGCAATCGGGCCTGCATGGGGATCTCATCGCCGCGGAGACCGTCCGGATAGCCGCGCCCGTCCCACCGTTCGTGGTGATGGAGCACGCCCGGGAGGCAGTCGCCCATGAAGGGGATGTCCTTCACGATGTCGTACCCGATGCGGGGGTGCTGCTTGATGAGATCGAATTCGGCGTCGGTGAGCCGGCCGGGCTTGCCGAGCACGGCTTCGGGGACGCCGATCTTGCCGATGTCGTGGATGAGGCCCGCGATGTAGACGCGGTCCGCCTCGTCGGACGAGTAGCCGATCGCCCGGGCGAGTTCGGAGGCCAGGAGTCCCACGCGTTCGGAGTGACCGCGGGTGTAGGGGTCCTTGGCGTCGATCGTCCGGGTGAGGGCGAGCAGCGTGCCGTTGAACTGGGCTCGCTGCTGGTGGTAGCTGGAGACGTTCTGCTCGAAGACGCCCAGGTAGTCGAGCGAGGTGGAGACGAGCTGCACCTCGATGTTCGAGACATCGCCGGGATTGTCCGCCTTCACGCCGCCGATGATCGCACCGACCACGCGGGCGTCGTCGACCACCGGACCGACCACGATGTCGCCGCCGCTCATGCGGGCGATCTCGTGCTCGTCGGGCGGATAGACCAGGCAGGGGTCGTCGGAGGTGAGCCGCTCGCGCAGGGCGCGGCAGGCCGCTTCAAATCCGGGGTCGGTCGGCGGTTCACCGCCTCGACACGCCACCTGTTCCCCGCCCGCCTCGAGCTGGATCCAGGTCCAGTCCAGATCGGACATGACCGTCAGCCGCTCCGCCATCACCTCGACGAACTGAGCGGGGTTGGTCAGGCAGTTCATGAGCTGCCCGATCTGGTAGTGATAATTCATCTGCTCGAACGCGAACGACAGATGCGAGCTGAGGTCGCGGACTGCGTCGCCGTCAGGAAGCTGGGGCATGGCCAGCGTCTCCTCCGCCAGGGGGCAAGAGAGTCGCGGGGGACTCAGATTCAGGCGGCGTTCGACTGCCGTTCAGGACCGGTCGGCGAGAGAATCTCGTCGATGGAATTGACCAGCTCCGATGGGCTGAAGGGCTTCTCGATCAGCGCCTTGACGTTGGCGGGAATCCGCCGGTCGGGGGCGATCTTGCGGGCCCGGGCCGTCAGCAGGATGACCGGGATGTCCGTCGTCTCCGGATCGGCGTGCAGCCGGCCGGCGAACTCCACGCCGCACCCCCCCGGCATCTGATAATCCGTCACGATCAACGCCGGATGACTGGCCTTCGCGATATCAAAGGCCTCGAGCCCCTGACTGGCGGTGAGGACCTCGTAGCCATGCTTCTGCAGATTGAACCGGACCACGTACAACACGTGCGGCTCATCATCGGCGATCAGAATGGTGCTCGCGGAATCGGCCATGACCTGGGCATCCTGGAGGGTGAGTTTCGAGCGGAATCCGTCCTTCCGACATCGTCCGAATTCGACGGTGAGTTGACGCGACCCCGACCGTTCGATCACGTCCGGCCCGGTCACGCCGTCGGGAAGGCCGGGAACGGGGTCCGATACCCCACCCGTCCCCCCATTCGCCCGGGGAGATATCGTGCGGGTGATGTGGACTCGCGGACTCCTCTTCTTCGTCGGAACGGCGTCGCTGATCGTGATCGGCCTGGCGCTTCCCCTCGCCAGCTGGCTGGGGTCGATGGCGATGTGGCTCGGGGCCGGACTCGTGACCGCCCTCGCCGGCCTCGCGTTCGGTCCGATGATGCGGCGTCGCGGCGCGGACACGCCGGACCAGCCGCCCCGCGGGCTGACCATCGTCGTCGCGGGGCTCCTGCTCGCAGCGGGCGTGGTCGTCGCCGGTCGCGTCCCGATCGAGGCGTGGATCACCCGTCAGTTCGGGCCGCCGACCGCGGTGATGCGTGAGCAGTACGCCCCGAACGCCGACGGCGCCGCGTTCGACCACGCCGAGTTCGACGCCCTGCTCCGCGCCCACGTGGACGCGTCGGGATGGGTGGATTATGAGGCGTTGCGCACCAACGCCGCGCGGCTCGACGATTACCTCGCCCGGCTCGCCGTCGCGGACCTTGACGTGCTCACGCGCGACGCGAAGCTCGCCCTGCTGATCAACGCCTACAACGCGTGCACGTTGCGACTGATTCTCGATCACTGGCCCGTCGACTCCATTCGCGACATCCCCGCCGATGAGCGGTGGGCAGCGGCGCGATGGACGGTGGCGGGACGCACGGTGAGTCTCAACGAACTCGAGCACGAATGGATCAGGACGCACTTCGCCGAGCCGCGCATTCACTTTGCGCTCGTGTGCGCGGCGGCGGGCTGTCCTCCGTTGCGAGCGGAGGCGTGGACCGGGGCGACGCTGGACCCGCAGTTCGCGGATCAGATGGCGCGGACGCATTCCAATCCGCGGTGGTGCGAGGTGGTCGACGGCGGGCCGCGGGTTCGTCTGACGCGGCTCTATCAGTGGTACGCGGGCGACTTCGAACAGGCGGCGGGTTCGGTGGAAGCGTATGTCGCGCCGCACCTTCCGGTCCCGGTCGATCCGACCATGATGGAGATCGAGTGGCTGCCGTACGACTGGCGGCTGAACGCCCTGACGCACCCCGCGGCGGCGGGCGACTGACATGATCGTGGCCCGCCGCGTGCGACGACGAATCCGGCGCGGCGGCCTACGATGTCGGGTGTGCGTCGAGAGCGCGGATCAGGAAAGAGGCGTGACATGGACTGGGTGGTACACGGGCGGCCGACAGCCGCGGGACGACTTCTGACGGCGCTGGCCGCGTGGACGGCGATCGGAGCGGCGGCGGCGCAGCCCGGTCCGCCGGCGTCGGCGGTGCACGTGGCGCCGGTGATCGAACGGGAGGTGCAGGCGCGTCGGCTGGTGACGGGCGACGTCGTGGCGCCGCGCGAGTCCGCGGTCGCGGCGGAGGAGGCGGGGGTGATCGTGTCGCTGCCGATCGAGCCGGGTCAGTCGGTGGTCGAGGGCGACATTCTGGCGACCCTGGATTCGGTGCAGATCGAGATCGCGATTCGTCGGGAGACCGCGGAGCTGGCGGTCGCACGAGCCGCCGTCGACGAACAGGACGCGGAGGTCGCCCGCTTTCGCGCGGATCTCGACGCGGTCGAGGCGGCGTACGGGCGGAGCGGCGCGAACTCGAAGGAACTGCGTGACGCGCGAGCGGACCTTGCCGTCGCGGAGGCGCGGCTGCATCGGATTGCGCAGACGACGGCGGTGGTCGAGGCGCGTCTGAAGCTGCTGGAGGATCGCCGGTCGAATATGACGATTCGCGCCCCGTACACCGGCGTGATCGTGGAGAAACTGGTCGAACGGGGCGAATGGGTGGCGGAGGGCGACGCGGTGGCGCGGATCGTGTCGCTGGATCCGCTGGAGATTCGGCTCGACGTGCCGGAGAACTACTATGACGCGGTGCGTCGGACGGAAGACGCGACCACGGTCGAGGTGACGTCGATCGGGAAGTCGATGGACCTCCGGGATCGTCGGATCGTGCCGCTGATCGACCGCCGCGCCCGCACGTTCACGTTGATCCTGGAGGCGCCGAATCCGGACGGCGTGTTATCGCCGGGGATGTCGGTGCGGGGGTGGGCCCCGACCGGCCAGCGTGGTCCGGCGTTGCTGCTGCCGAAGAATGCGTTGATGCGGAACGAGGTCGGTTTCTTCGTGTACGTGGTGCGGGAGGCCGGTCCGGACGGCGGTTTCGTGGCGGCGCCGCAGCCGGTGGAGGTGCTGTATCCGGAGCGGACGCACTTCGTGATCCGGCCGGGCGGTCTGCAGGCGGGCGATCGCGTGGTGACGGAGGGGAACGAGCGTTTGTATCCGACGGCCCCGATCCAGCCGATCGACACCGATCCGGCCGCCGGGGCGAAGGAGCGTGACGCGGCCGACAGGAGCGACGGATGACCGGCGCGCTTCGTCTCGTCATCGAGCAGCCGGTCACGATCGCGGTCGGCGTGATCATGATTGTGCTGGCGGGGGTGATCTCGATCCAGCGTCTGCCGATCCAGCTGACGCCGAACGTCGAGGACACGATCATCGCGGTCACGACCCGCTGGGAGGGCGCGAGTCCCGACGAGGTCGAGCGTGAGATCATCGATGAGCAGGAGGAGAAGCTGCAGGGCGTCTCGAACCTGCGCACGATGACGAGCGAGAGCCAGCAGGGATTCGGCACGATCCGTCTGGAGTTCCAGGTCGGCACGCCGAAGGAAGTCGCGCTCCGCGAAGTCAGCGACAAGCTGCGCGAGGTGCCGGACTATCCGGAGAACGTCGACGAGCCGATCGTCGAGGCGTCGGACCCGGAGAACCGCGACTACATTGCGTGGATCGTCTTCGAGACGACGGATCCCGATCTCGAGATCCGCACGCTGCAGGACTTCGCGGAGGATCGGATCAAGCCGGCGCTGGAACGCGCGGCGGGGGTCTCGGAGATCAACGTGCTCGGCGGGCGTGAGCGCGAGACCCAGATCCGATTCGATCCCTACCGACTCGCCCAGTACGGCGTCACCGCGACCACGCTCGTCGATGCGATCCGCGGCACCAACCGCAACGTCTCCGCCGGTCAGCTCCCCGACGGGAAGGCGGACGTGCGGCTGCGGACGGTGAGCCAGTACGAGACGGTCGAGGATGTCGAGTCGACGGTCATCGCCCAGACGGACGCGGGACCGATCTACATTCGGGACGTGGCCGAGGTCGTCGAGACCTTCAAGGAGCCGACGTCGTTCGTGCGTTCGCGGGGGACGCCGGTGATCGCGATCAACGCCCAGCGAGAGATCGGGGCGAACGTCATCGAGGTCATGGAGAATCTCCAGGCCGCGATCGCCCGGCTGAACGCGAAGGGCGGCGTGCTGGAATCCGAAGCGCGGCGGCTGGGACTCAACGGCGATCTGACGCTGACGCAGGTCTACGACCAGACCGTCTACATCGACGACGCCCTCCTGCTCATCCGGGACAACATCTGGATCGGCGGCCTGCTCGCGACGATCGTGCTGCTCATCTTCCTGCGTTCCGTGCGGTCGGTCGGCATCGTCGCCCTGGCGATCCCGATCTCCGTGATCGGAGCGGTGGTGGTGATGGTGGCGCTGGGGCGATCGATCAACGTGATCAGTCTCGCGGGCATGGCGTTCGCGACGGGTCTGGTGGTCGACAACGCAATCGTGGTGCTGGAGAACATCTTCCGCCATCTGGAGATGGGCAAGCCGCCCCGACAGGCGGCGTACGACGGGGCCCGGGAGGTGTGGGGCGCGATCCTCGCCGCGACGCTGACCACCGTGTTCGTGTTCATCCCCATCCTCCTCGTGCAGGAGGAAGCGGGACAATTGTTCCGCGACATCGCGCTGGCGATCTGCGCGGCGGTGACGCTGAGCCTCGTGGTGTCGATCACCGTGATTCCGACCTGCGCCGCCCGTATTCTCCGCGCCCGCAAGCCGCGCACCGCGCCGTCGCGGACCCGACGCGTCATGCGGATCGTCACGTTCGCGTGGGTCCCGGACGTCGCCGCGAAACTGATCTACTGGGTGTGCGGCAGCGTGACGGCGCGGCTGGCGATCGTGATCGGTCTCACCGCCGGTTCGGTGATCGGGGCGCTGCAGCTCATGCCGCCCGCCGACTACCTCCCCCGCGGCAACCGGAACCTCGTGTTCGGGCTGCTCATTCCGCCGCCCGGGTACAACATCGAGCAGCAGCAGGCGCTCGCGAAGCGGATCGAGGAGACGATCGAGCCGTACTGGGAGGCCGCGCAGTTCGAGCCGGGGACGCCGGAGTGGGAGCGGGCGCGGGCGAATCTGCCGGAGGTCCCGACGTTCAACTGGATGACGGGCCAGCCGGGCGATCCGGTCACGCCGCCGCCGGTCGGGAACTACTTCAGCGTCGGACGCGAGGGGTTCATGTTCCACGGGGCGGTCAGCCAGTTGCCGGATCGCGTGCCCGATCTGCCCCCGCTGTTCTCGAAGGCGACGCGGGCGGAGGTGGCGCCGGGCGTGCTGGGCTTCGCGTTCCAGCTGCCGTTGTTCCGTCTGGGCGGCTCGACAGGCTCGGCGATCAAGATCGATTTCTCGGGCGACGACCTGACGCACGTCAACGCGGCGGCGCTCGCGGTGATGCTCGAACTGATGGGACGTCACGGTCCCCAGACCGTGCAACCGAGCCCGAGCAACTTCAATATCTACGGACCGGAGATCCAGGTGCGTCCGGATCGGCGGCGGCTCGCGGATGTGGGCATGACGCCGACCGACCTCGGGCTTGCGGTGCAGGCGAACGGCGACGGCGTGATCGTCGGCGACTACCGGAAGGACGGGGATTCGATTGATCTCAAGGTGATCGCGGCGGACGCGGTGGACCGGGATTACATCGTCGGACTCGGCGATCTGCCGATCGCGACGCCGATCGGTTCGGTGGCCCCGCTCGCGAGTCTGGCCGAGACGCCGCGCATCACGAGCCCGCCGCAGATCAACCACGTGGGTCGGCAGCGGTCGGTGACGCTGCAGTTCACGCCGCCCGACGGCATGCCGCTGGAGGCGGCGATCGACGAGGTCGCGTTGCTGCTCGACGAGTATCGCGCGGCGGGGACGATCACGCCGGACGTCGGGGCCGGATTTTCCGGTTCGGCGTCCAAGCTTCAGTCCGTTCAGCGATCGCTGCTCGGCGACGGTACGTTGCTCGGCACGCTCGGCAGTTCGATAGTGCTCGCCCTGCTGACCGTCTACCTGCTGATGTGCGTGCTCTTCCAGAGCTTCCTGCATCCGCTCGTGATCATGTTCTCCGTGCCGCTCGCGACCGTCGGGGGCTTCATGGCGCTCTTCGGCGTCTTCATCTGGACCGCGACCGACCGCTACCAGCCGCTGCAGACGCTCGACGTGCTGACGATGCTCGGCTTCGTCATCCTCGTCGGGGTGGTGGTGAACAACTCGATCCTGATCGTGCACCAGTCGCTGAACTTCATGCGGGGCGGCGCGGACGAGGAGCCGATGCCGGCGCGGCGGGCGATCGCGGAGTCTGTTCGCTCCCGCGTCCGCCCGATCTTCATGGGCACGCTGACGTCGGTGGGCGGGATGGCGCCGCTCGTGCTCGCCCCGGGGTCGGGGTCGGAGCTGTACCGCGGACTCGGCAGCGTGGTGGTCGGCGGACTCCTGGTCTCGACGATCTTCACGATCCTGCTCGCCCCATGTCTGTTCAGCCTGGTGATGGATCTGCGCAGCGTGCTGACGAAACGGTCGGCGGCGGAGACGGCGGACGAGGCGACGCCGCGCGGCGTGGCGGCGGCGACGGTTCGGCGCGACCCGGACGGCGTCTGATTGGCGCGGAGTTCCGGTGCGCACAAAAGCGCCGCCGCGACGAACCGAAGGGTCCGCCGGGCGGCGCTGGAGGTGAGTGTTCAGCAAGCGGGCCGGGTTCAGCCGGTCCAGTTCGCGAGGAGCTGGGCGAGGTCAAGCGCGTCGACGCAGCCGTCCGCGTTGAAGTCCGCGTTCGATTCGCCCATGCCCCAGTCGGCGATGAGGGCGGAGAGGTCCATCATGTTGATCGCGTTGTCGCCGTTGAGGTCAGCGAGCGTGCTGATCGACGCCACGTCGACGGAAAGCACGGCGCCGAGGGTGGCGGGGTCGGCGAAGGCGAGACCGGTGGCGAAGGCCGAGTAGACTTCGGCGTTCTTCACCGCGACGCCCGGCAGCTCGAGCACGACGGTCTTCGTGCCGGCCACGCGGACCTGCAGGTCGTATGAGCCGCCCGGGACCATGATGTAGCCGGCGTCTTCCTGGTAGGCGACGTTGCCGAAGAGGATCGAGCCGTCGGGCAGGGTGATGTCGACATTCGGCGCGTCCGGCGACCCGTGCACGAAGCGGATGCGGGCCATTTCCGGGTTCACCGCGTTGTCGTCGACGAGGACGAGCGGCGCGATGTTCTCGAGCAGGTTGACCGCGGCGACAGTGTAGATTTCGCCGGGTTCGAGCGTGAGATCGGCGTCGATGACGACAAGGTTGTTGTCCGCGGCCGCCGCGACCTGCACGTTGTAATCGCCGGCCGGAAGCTCGGCGTAGTCGGTAATCGAGTTGAACGAGATGTCGCTGAACGCGTCGCCGCCGTTGACGAAGACGTCGACGGCCGGGGCGTCGGGCGACGCGTGAAGCACGCGGACCTGGGCCGGGGCCTGGGCGTCGATGGTCAGCAGCGCGGTGAGCGTGTTCTCTGCGAGGGTGCCGATCGCGAACGCGGTGTAGACGGTGCGGGCGTCCAGTTCGACGCCCGGCAGTTCGAGGGCGACGACATCGGTGCCCGCGACGCGGACCTGGAGGTCGTACGTTCCGGCCGGCACGTCGATGTAGCCGCCGTTCTCCGTGAATGCCACGTCGCCGAACAGCACGGAGCCGTCCGTCAGCGTGATGTCGACGGCCGGCGCGTCGGGCGAGGCGTGCACGAAGCGGACACGGGCCTGGTCGGTGATGGAGTTGTCGTCGACGAGCACGAGCGGCGAAATGCTGTCGAGAAAGTCGACCGCCGCGACCGTGTAGGCCGTCTTCTCCTCGAGGGCGAGGTCGGCGTTGATCACGACCAGATCATTGTTCGCGGCCGCGGCGACCTTCACGTTGTACATGTCGGCGGGCAGCGAGGCCCGATCGGTGATCTCCCCGAAGGAGACGTCGGAAAAAGCGACGCCGTCGTTCACGAGGATGTCCACGGCCGGCGCGTCCGGCGAAGCGTGCAGAACTCGAACCGTCGCATTGTCGTCAGCCGCGGCGAGTCCGCTGGCGGCAAGCGCGGCCACCGCGCTCAAGATCATGGTGCTCTTCATGGTCTTCCCTTTGGCAAGAGATGTTGTTGGTGCGTGTCGAAAAGAGAGGTGCGTCCCGAACGGGACTCGAGTCATGTTTCGGCGTCGTCTCGAGGCGCGATGCACCGACCGTGGAAAAAGTCGGTGAGACGACGGACCGAGGCCGGCCTGTTTGCGCCAGCGCACGACGACGCACGACGACGCCCAACGAAACACGCCGCGCTCCGAAAAGCACGGCGTGAAGAGGATCCTGAACGACGTCGGACGGTCAGGCTTCGAGACGAGTGGTCGCCACCGTTTCGCAGACCGCGGGATCAACGGCGCCGTCGACGGGTTCGGACGTGATCACCACCCGATCAATGTCGACGACCATCTCGACCGGCTCGACTTCGATGACGAGTTCGCAATCGCGATCGTCGAACGCAAAGGCGCCGGCGTCGACCGCGTGCTCCCGTCCGGCGGCGTCAGCGAGATAGATCCAGATGCGGTACCGGTCGACGCCCGCCTGGCTGACGGGCAGACCGCCGATCGTGACGTACCCCCGCTGCGCTTCGTCGCACCACACCACGTCGCCGCGCGGCGCCTGGTCGGCCGTGGTGTGCAGCGTGCGATACTCCACGGCCTGACCATAGTTGGCGAGCAATGCGTTCCGCTCCGCCATGAGCATCTTCTGTGTGAACCACGTCGATTGCATCACCTGCAGACCGATGAGTCCGCAGGTCAGGAACAGCATCGCGGCGGCGGCGAAGGACACCATTCGGCGACGCGGGAAGACGAACCCTGTCGCTCGCGCCCCGCCCCCGGCGACGCCCACAGGCGCCGCGGCGGCGAAGTGAGCGTCCGCATCCGCACGGAGACGGGCGGCGAGATCGGGGGGAAGGGCGTCGACTGCCGCGGACGACTCGACGCCCGGCCCGGCGACCAGATCATCGCGCATCGTGAGGGCGGCGGCGAGCGTCGCGGCGGCGCCTTCGAGGTCGACGTGGCCGTCGGCCGACGAGGATTTCCGGAAGTCGGCCCCGAAGCCGAGGGCCTCGAGTTCGGCTCGTTCCGCGGCGTCGAGTCCAAACAGGACCTCATCCGCCTGCAGGTCGCGCCGACGTTCAAGTTGTTGTTCGAAGCGGGGCGTCATTGCTGAGTTTCCTTCCGAGCCACCACTCTCTCATCAAGCGGCTGCTCGCTCCGAGCGAGCATTTCGCGGACGCGGATCAGGCCGCGCCGCGCGTGAGATTTCACTGTTCCGATCGGCATGTCGAGGTGCCGGGAGATCTGCTCATGCGTCAGCCCGCGCTGAATCGCCAGCACGAGAACCCGTCGTTGCTCCGGACGAAGTGCATCGAACGCATCCAACGCCCGCTGCGCTTCGTCGCCGAGGCTCGCCCGGGCGTCCGCCTCGACGTCCGGGCTCGTGGTCGCGGCGGCCTCCGCCGGCAGGCCGACGTCGTACCGTTTCGCCCGCCGCTGCTGCTGACGAAGCCGGTCGATCAGTCGACGGCGCGTCAGGGTGGCGACGAAGGTCAGTTCGCTGCCGGCCGATTCATCAAACCGGTGGGCGTTCTGCCAGATGCTGATGAAGACTTCCTGCACGGCGTCGTTGACGTCGTGCCGGAACATCCGCCTCGCCATCATCATGACGAGACGACCGTACTGCTCGATGCAGGCGTCGACCGCCCCCGGCTCCCCCGCGGCGACCCGCAACAGAAGCGGGGTCCGTTTGGTCTCCGCCGGGTCATCGCTGTCCGTCGCGGGCGACTCGACCGCATTCGACGTCGCATCGCCGCCGTCGAGACGGAATCGAATTGGAGAGAGCGTGGAAATCGGTCACCTGTCGGGATGTGGAGGACGAACGAACCCGCATGGCGAGGAACTCGCGATGGCGAGGACTCAAGTCGCGGAACGGGACGGGAACTGACGTGCCGCTCCGGGTGACTGACGTTTCGACACGTATCGCAGCGGAGATGCGATCGCGAGGGCGCCCGGGAAGAAAAAGGTCACGCCGCCCGGGAAACACCGGCGACGCCACGCCGACGCCCGATCCCAGGGTGACTTGTTCAGGCCATAGCCGGTGCGCCGGGGCGTCGTCGGTCGGACCGCCTTTCGTCATTCGAACGGGATCTGGCCCGCTTGCAGGCCCGGCGAATCCGGGCGGCGGCTCGGGGCGAAGACACGGTGAACTCACATCCGGGCGGCTTCTCTGTCGACCAGCATCCCGGCGCGGGATGAGAAGGCAATTACTCGCGTGTCCCAGCGATCCTCTCAATCTCGGCATCCACACATCGCGACCCGGCTCCGGGCCACGAACGACGCTGACGGTGTGGCGGAGGGTATACTCTCACCCTCGTCGGGCGGCGTCGCAACGCTTCCGACGCGGCAGGGCGTGAGGAACCGCCTGCGAACGGTGTTACATCGAGAGACACGGGTGTCTGAAACGTTTCTTCAACGCGTGGCCAACGGGGATCTGGGCGCCGTCCAGGAGACGATCGACGCCTACTCCGGACTGGTCTGGTCGCTCGCCCGCCGCATGACCAATTCGCCCACCGAGGCGGAAGACGCCGTTCAGGAAATCTTCATCGCGGTCTGGAAGAATGCGGAACGCTTTGATCCCGACAAGGGCGCGGAGGCGACGTTCATCGCGATGATTGCGCGGCGTCGCCTGATTGACCGGCGTCGCCGGCTCGAGCGTGAGCAGCGTCTGGTGCGGGAGGCGTCCGAAGTTCTTCCGGCCGTCAGCGAATCGTCCTCCAGCCAACGGACGGATCTCGGCGAGGAGGCGGCCCGGGCGCAGGCGGCGCTCGAAACGCTCTCGGCGGATCAGCAGCGGGTGCTGCAGCTCGCCATTCATTACGGATATACGCACGAGCAGATCGCGTCGATCACCGAACTCCCGCTCGGCACGGTCAAGACGCACGCCCGACGCGGACTGATTCGAATTCGCGAGAAGCTCCGCCGCGAAACGGACGCGCCGGACTCGTCCGGCGCTTCGGCGAGGTCGGACGCATGAGCAGCGTGGACGACCCCATGGATATGTTGATTGATCGCGTGCTGTTCGGCGCCGGCCCTCCCGGAGGCGGGGCGCCGTCCGGGGATCACGCCGAGGACCTGTCGTTGGATGACGCGCACGAATTCGAAGTCGCCGCCGCCGCGGCCGCCCTGGCGCTGAGCAGCGGATCGCCGGTCGATCCGATGCCGAAGTCGCTGCGACGTCGGCTCGAGGATGACGCCATCGCCTGGCTGGCGGAGTCGCGGGGGATGCGGATCAACGGCGGCGGTTCGGAATCTGGCGTCGCCATGGCCGCCGACGTTTCGGGTTCAGGCGTGGTGGTTGACGTCGCGGCCCCCGCCCCGACGGCGCCGGGACCTGAGGTCGGCGTTCTGTTCAAGTTCGTCGCGCCATGGCTGGTGGCGGCGGCGTGCCTGGCGTTTGTCGTGCTGCGTCCGCCGGCGGCGGCGATGACGCCGCAGGACATGTACGTCTCGCTGACCACCCAGACGAATACGTCCCGCTGGAACTGGACGAGCGAGGAAGGCGTCACCGGCGACGTGGTGTGGGATCCGACGCGGGAGGCGGGCGTGATGCGTCTCGCCGGTCTGCCCGCCAATGATCCGACGCGGATGCAGTATCAGCTCTGGATCGTCGACGGGGCCCGGCCGAACAGCCCCCCCATCGACGGCGGCGTGTTCGACATCCCGAACAGCGGCGGTCCGATCTACGTCCCGGTCGACGCCAAACTGCCGATCTTCGAAGCGAGCGCGTTCGCGATCACGACGGAGCCCCCGGGCGGCGTGGTCGAGCATCAGGACGATCCTGAACGCGGGCTGAGATTCGTCGCGGTCGCGGCGCCGCAGGCGTAAGTCTTTTCCCCGCCGTCGATCCATTCGAATCCGGCGGTGCGTGAACGGCGAAGTCGCAGACAACTTCCGGTCGATCGAATGCTGACATCGGCCTCAGGAGGCTTCGACCCGCCATGTCCAGATCCGTCTCGATGACCGACGTTCACGCTGGGCAGTCCGCTCCGGCCGCCGCGACGTCGCCGTACGACGACCACATCCAGTGGTATCGCGTCATCCCCTTCATTGCGATGCACATCGCGTGCCTGGGCGTGTTCCTCGTCGAGTTCAGCTGGATTCCGATCATGGTCGCACTTGCCCTGTTCATCGTGCGGATGTTTGCGATCACGGCCTTCTACCACCGCTACTTCTCGCATCGCACTTTCAAGACGTCGCGTCTCTTCCAGTTCCTGATGGCGTTCATCGGGTGCAGCGCCGCCCAGCGCGGTCCGCTCTGGTGGGCGGCCCAGCATCGCCACCATCACAACCACTCTGATGAACATCCGGACGAGCATTCGCCGGGTCTGCGCGGCTTCTGGATGAGCCACATGGGCTGGTTCATGACGAAGTCGGGCTTCGAGACGAAGACCCGGCTTGTCCGCGACTGGCTGCGATTCCGCGAGCTGGCGCTGGTCGAACGCTTCGACTACATCGCCCCCGTGCTGCTGGCGACCGGTCTCTTCGTGGGGGGCGGCCTGATCAACGCGTTCGCGCCGACGCTCGGCGTCACCGCCTGGAACATGCTGATCTGGGGCTTCTTCGTCTCGACGATCGTGCTGTACCACGGCACCTACACGATCAACTCGCTCGCTCACCGGTACGGATCGCAGCGGTTCTCGACCGGCGACGACAGCCGCAACAACTTCTGGCTCGCCCTCGTCACGCTGGGCGAGGGGTGGCATAACAACCACCACCACTACCCGGCGTCGGCGCGTCAGGGCTTCTACTGGTGGGAAATCGACCTGACCTACTACGTCCTCCGCGGGCTCGCTGCGGTGGGATTGATCTGGGACCTTCGTCCGGTGCCCGCCCGGGTGCTGGCGGAAGGCCGCCGCGCTGAACACGGAACCTCGTGATGATCCGCCATTCGACGCACGCATTCGACGTCGCCCGCGGTCGGCCGCGCGTGGCGATCATCGGGGGCGGCGTCGCGGGACTCGCGGCGGCCCGCGCCCTGCACGGCGACGTGGACCTGACGCTCTTCGAGGCGAACGACCGCATCGGCGGCCACACGAACACGGTTCCGGTGGAGCGGGCGGGTCGGACGTGGAACGTCGACACGGGTTTCATCGTGTTCAACCGGCTCAACTATCCGCACTTCAGCCGGATCCTTGATGAAATCGGCGTGGCGTCGCAGCCATCGACGATGAGCTTCTCGGTGCGGGATGATCGCGCCCGCCTCGAATACAACGGCTCGTCGCTCAATCAACTCTTCAGCCAGCGTCGGAACCTGCTTCGCCCGGTGTTTCACCGGATGATCCGCGACATCCTGCGGTTCGGACGCGAGGCGCCCGCGGTGCTGGAATCGAACGATCTCGACGAGACGGTCGAGGCCTACGCGCGTCGTCTGAGGTTCGGCGACGCGTTCATGCGGTTCTACCTCGAGCCGATGGGATCGGCGTTGTGGTCGTGCCCGCCGGGCCGGTTCCGGACGTTCCCGATCCGCTTCGTGGTCGACTTCTTCCATCACCATCGGATGCTGCAGGTGAAGGGCCGTCCGGAGTGGCGGGTGGTGAAGGGCGGATCGAACGCGTATCTCGCACCGTGGACCGCGCCGTTCCGCGACGCGATCCGCACCGGGGCGCCGATCGAGTCCGTCGAACGCTTCGCGCACGGCGTCGCGGTGACGCCCGCGGGGCGGCCGACCCAGCGGTTCGACGCGGTCGTCTTCGCGTGCCACAGCGACGACGCCCTCCGCATGCTGATCGACCCCACGCCGGCGGAGGAGCAGATTCTCGGCGCCATCCCCTACCAGGCGAACGAGGCGATCCTCCACGACGATGCGTCCGTGCTGCCCCGCCGTCGCCGGGCGTGGGGATCGTGGAACTATCGCACGCCCGCGACCGATACTCCGGGACGCGCGGCGGTGGTCGCCACCTACAACATGAACATGCTGCAGTCGCTCGATGATGCGCCGACGACTTTCTGCGTCACGCTCAACGACGACCGCGACATCGATCCGGGCCGGATCATCCGACGCATTCCCTACCGTCACCCGATCTTCACCGTCGATTCCTGCCGCGCCCGCGCCCGCCGAGACGAAATCCTTTATGCGAACCGCACGTCCTACTGCGGCGCGTACTGGGGCTTCGGCTTCCACGAGGACGGCGTGCGGAGCGGGCTGGAGGCCGCGGACGCAGTACGCACCCACGTGCTGGCGCCCGCGGCGGTCGCGTGAACAGCGCCGTCTATGAGGGCTGGGTCGCGCACACCCGACGGGCCCCCGTCGACCACCGGTTCCGCTACCGCATCTTCATGATGTACCTCGACCTCGCCGAACTCGACGACGTCTTCCGCGGACGCTGGCTCTGGTCCGTTCGCCGACCGAATCTCGCGTGGTTCAACCGACGCGATCATCTCGGCGATCCCGACCGACCGCTCGACGACTGCGTTCGCGACCTCGTCGAAACGTCGTCCGGCGTGCGCCCGAGCGGACCGATCCGACTGCTCACGCACCTGCGGTACTTCGGCTACGTCATGAACCCGGTCAGCTTCTTCTACTGTTTCGACGCGGCGGACGAGCGGGTCGAAACGATCGTGGCCGAAGTGCACAACACGCCGTGGGGCGAAAGACACTGCTACGTCCTCGACCCGTCGCAGAATGAATCGTCCTCGCCGAACCGGCTTCGCTACCGATTCGACAAGGCGTTTCATGTCTCGCCGTTCATGTCGATGGAGCAGACGTATGCGTGGCGGTTCTCGCCGCCCGATGAGACTCTGTCCGTGTCCATGCAGAACATCGAGAACGACGAGCGGATCTTCGACGCCACGTTGGCGCTGGAGCGTCGGGCGCTGAACGGGGCGACGCTGGCCCGGATGCTGGGCGGATATCCGTTCATGACCGGGAAGGTGATCGCCGCGATCTATCTGCAGGCCGCGCGTCTGTGGTGGAAGCGATGTCCGTTCGTTCCGCACCCGGACCGGCCTGAATCAAACGAAGACCATCCGACCGCTCCGGCCGCGACGCCGAAGGAGGCCGCCCGATGACGCGAGTTCCCCTGACCGACTCCCCCCTGCTCCGCGCCCTGCCCCGCCCGACGCCGATCGGTCCGCTCGACGCAGCGGCCCGGTCGCTCGTGCACCGCCGGCTGGCGTCGCTTTCGAGCGGCGGGCTGATTGTGAACGATCAGCGCGGCGCCGCGCGATTCGGCGCGGGCGACGTGGCGGCCCGCGTCGACGTGACCGCCCCCGCCTTCTACCGCTCCGCCGCGCTCGGCGGCGCGGTGGGCGTGGCGGAGTCGTACATTCGCGGCGAGTGGTCGACGGACGATCTTGTCGGCCTGCTCCGCCTGTTCCTGCGGAACCGCGACGCGCGGTCCGGCTTCGAGCGCGGCGTCGCCCGGCTGACCGCGCCGTTGCGTCTGGCCCGCCACAAGTTCGCCCGCAACTCACGCCCGGGCAGTCGCCGGAACATCCACGCCCACTACGACCTGTCGAACGAGTTCTTCGCGACCTTTCTCGACGAGACGATGACGTACTCCGCGGCGTACTTCGAGACCCCCGAGACGACGCTTCGGGACGCGTCGATCGCCAAGCTCGATCGCCTCTGCCGGATGGCGGCGTTGACGCCGGATGATCACCTGCTGGAAATCGGGACGGGCTGGGGCAGTCTCGCCCTCCACGCCGCGCAGACGTACGGCTGTCGCGTCACCACCACCACGATCTCCGACGCCCAGCACGCCCTGGCGGGCGAGCGGGTTCGCGCGGCGGGCCTCGGCGATCGCGTCACGCTCCTGCGGTCGGATTACCGCGATCTCGAAGGCGTCTACGACAAGCTGATCTCGATCGAGATGATCGAGGCGGTCGGTCACGAGCATCTCCCGGGCTACTTCAGCAAATGCGCGTCGCTCCTGAAGCCGGGCGGGCGGATGGCGCTGCAGGTGATCACGATGCCGGACGGCGCGTACGCCCGGTACCGTCGATCGCCGGACTTCATTCAACGGTACGTCTTCCCGGGGAGCTGTTGTCCCTCGCTGACAGCGCTGACCACGGCGATGAGCCGCGCGAGCGATCTCCGCGTCGAGGCCGCCGAGGATATCGGCGCACATTACGCGACAACGCTGCGGCGCTGGCGGGAACGGTTCGCGGGCCGTCTTGACGAGGTGCGCGGCCTCGGCTTTGACGAGCCCTTCATCCGCCTGTGGGAGTACTACCTCGCCTATTGCGAAGCGGGCTTCGCCGAACGCTATATCGGCGATCTGCAGATGACGCTCCGCCGCCGGATCGGAGTGGCGTCCTGATGGACATTCTCATTCTTATCCTGATCGGCTGGGCGGCGATGGCGGTCGTCATGGCGGCGCTGTGGATGATCCAGCGTCGCACGCACAACGCCGGCATCGTCGACATCGCCTGGACATTCGGCGTCGGCGTGCTCGCGATCTGGTTCGCCTGGGGGGCGGAAGGCGGGGATCCTGCACGGCGGACGCTGATCGGCGTTCTCGCCGGCGTCTGGAGCGCCCGTCTCGGCGTCTACCTCTTCAAGCGCGTGTTCTCCGAAACCGAGGACGGCCGGTACCGACGGTTGCGCGATCGCTGGGGCGATTCGTTCCAGTCGCGGATGTTCTGGTTCTTCCAGATTCAGGCGGCGTGGTCGGTGATCTTCGCGGCCCCCATGTTCGTCGCCGCGCTCGACCCGACGCCCGGGCTGGTGTGGACGGACTACCTCGGGATTGCGATCTGGCTGACGGCGGTGATCGGCGAGGGCGTGGCCGACCGCCAGCTCGCCGCTTTCAAGAAGAGCGAGGGCGGCGGCAAGGTCTGTCGTCGGGGTCTGTGGAAGTACTCGCGTCACCCGAACTACTTCTTCGAGTGGATTCACTGGTGGGCGTACGTGGCGATCGGCGTGACGTGGACGTGGGGCTGGCTGACGCTGTTCGGGCCCGCGGTCATGCTGTTCTTCCTCCTCAAGGTCACCGGCGTTCCGATCACGGAGAAGCGGCTCGTCGAATCCAAGGGGGACGCCTACCGCGAATACCAGCGTGAAGTGAATGCCTTCTTTCCCGGTCCGCCGAAGTCGGACCACACTCCCTCGTCGGAGGCGTCGTCATGAGCACCCGTGATCTTCTGCTTCGTTTCGGATACGGCCTGATGGATCGCGGCCTTCTGCCCGACGCGGTCATCCGGAGCGGCATCCGCCGCCTCTGTCGGCGTCGGCTCACGCAGGAGCGTCGGCGGGAGGCGACGGGCGACCGCTTCTTCGATCGAATGCGGAGCGGCCCCGTGGCGCCGGTGCCGGAGAAGGCGAACGAGCAGCATTACGAGGAGCCGCCGGCGTTCTTTGATCTCGTGCTCGGTCCGCGTCGCAAGTACAGCGCCTGCTGGTGGCCGCACGGGGTGAGCACGCTCGCCGCCGCCGAGGACGCCGCGCTCACCGCGAGCTGCGCCCGGGCGGAGCTGGAGGACGGGCAGGACATTCTGGAACTCGGGTGCGGCTGGGGCTCGCTGACGCTGTGGATGGCGGAGAAGTATCCGAACGCCTCGATCACCGCAGTCTCGAACTCCGCCCCGCAACGCGAGTTCATCGAGGCGCAGTGTCGCCAGCGCGGCTTCACGAACGTCGCCGTCATCACCGCCGACATGAACGAGTTCGATCCCGAGGGACACTTCGACCGGATCGTCTCGATCGAGATGTTCGAGCACATGCGGAACTACGAAGAGCTGCTGCGTCGCGTCGCGAGCTGGCTGCGGCCGGACGGAAAGCTCTTCGTGCACATCTTCTGTCACCGCACCCACGCGTACCCGTTCGAGTCCGCCGGGGCCGCGGACTGGATGGCGGAGCACTTCTTCACCGGCGGCGTGATGCCGAACTTCGACATCTTCAGGTCGTTTCCCGATCACATGACGCTGGATGAGTCCTGGGCGTGGGAGGGCGTCCACTACCAGAAGACGGCGGAGGCGTGGCTCCGCAACCTCGATGCGAACCGGGCGGAAGCGGAGGCGATTCTCGCGGAGACGCACGGACCCGCGCACGCCCGCGTGATGGTGCAGCGGTGGCGGGTGTTCTTCATGGCGTGCGCAGAATGCTTCGGGTACGACGACGGACGCGAATGGCTCGTGGGTCACTATCGCCTCGCGCCAGCCGCGGCCGCCGCGCGTCCCGCAACCTCCCCCGCGCTCGCGTCGGTGTGATGAGCGAATCGACGTTCCAGACGCTGACGTCCGCCCTGCCCGGGGGGCTGGATGAGCGGGTGATCGTGCTGCAGGACGCCCCGCGGGACGATGCGGGCGAGTTCATCCTTGTCTGGCTGCACCATGCGGTGCGGGCGGACGAGAACCCGATCATCGACGCCGCGGTGCACCTCGGCGCCGCGCTCGACAAGCCGGTGCTTGCGTCGATGGGGTTCCACGGGCAGTCGCCGTACAACAATGACCGGCAGCTGACGTTCATTCTCGAAGGCGCCCGCGACGCGACGACGGACCTCGCGGCCCGCGGCGTGCGGCTGGTCTATTCGCTGCCGCGCGACCCGGCGGACCCCTCTCCCCTGCCGGACCTGATCGATCGGTCGGCGCTGACGCTGGTGGAGATGTTCCCGGCGCCGCCCTTCCCGACGTGGACGAAGCGGCTCGTCGCGCGAACGACGCGTCCGGTGTGGAGCGTCGACGCCCACTGCGTCGTGCCGATGCCGACGCTGGCGAAGCATTACAGCCGCGCGTTCGCCTTCCGCAAGGCGGTCGAGGATCGCTGGGACGAGCACCTGCGTCGCGCGTCCTCGAGCGCAGCGTCGGGCGGACGGCCCTTTGCGGGCGACGTCGGCTTCGACCCCGTTGACTGGAGCACGTCGATCCCGGATCTGGTCGCCGGCTGCGAGATCGATCACACGATCGCGCCCTCCCCCACCCTGACCGGCGGGGCCGTCGCCGCCCAGGCGCGGTGGGACGAGTTCCGACGCGACGGTCTGAATCGCTACCACCGCGACCGTAACGACGCGTCGAAGGTGAACGCGGTCAGTCGTCTGAGTCCGTATCTGCATCACGGCCACATCGCCGCGACCCGGATCGCACGCGAAGCCGCCCAGCGGGACACGGGCGGGGCGGAGAAGTTTCTCGACGAACTCCTCGTCTGGCGCGAACTCGCGTGGAATCACTGCTTCCAGCGGTACGACACGCTGGAGTCGATCGACGGCCTGCCGGGCTGGGCGTCAAAGACGCTGCGTGCGCACGCGGACGATCCGCGGCCCCGCATCATTCCCCGCGAAATGCTCGAACGCGGACGGACGGGCGACCGCCTGTGGGACGCGTGTCAACGGTCATTGCTGATCCACGGTGAACTGCATAACAACGTGCGGATGACGTGGGGGAAGGCGATCGCACACTGGACGGAGTCGCCCGACGCGGCGTTGCAGACGCTGCTCGATCTCAACCACCGGTTCGCGCTCGATGGCAGCGATCCCAACAGCTACGGCGGATTGCTCTGGTGCCTGGGTCTGTTCGATCGCGCGT
Organism: Phycisphaerales bacterium; assembly: GCA_965227335.1. Taxonomy (GTDB): domain Bacteria; phylum Planctomycetota; class Phycisphaerae; order Phycisphaerales; family SM1A02; genus CBDDFV01. Next base: position 1,247,244 of record CBDDFV010000001.1, on the reverse strand, counting down.
TCGAGCCCGAGCAGTCCGTCATCGGCGGCGTGCGGCCGCGGTCGACGGATGATCACGCGGCCCGGCTCGATCTGGACGCGTTCGAAACGCAACGAACCCGCCGACCGGACGACCAGCAACGGCGCATCGCGGTGCTCGGGGCGGGCGTCGCCGGACTGACGTGCGCCCGCGCGCTCCACGACCAGGGATACGAGGTCGTCGTCTTCGACAAGGGGCGCGGCCCGGGGGGACGAACGAGCACCCGACGAACCGACATCGACGACCAGACCGTCCGCTGGGATCACGGCGCGGTGGCGTTCCGGGCGCGGGATCGGCGATTCATCGCGGCGGTCGAGAAGTGGGCGGCGTGCGACGTCGTCGCGCCGTGGACGCCGCGTGTGCGAACGATCGCGGCGGACGGCGGAACGACCGACGGCGAGGACACCTGGTGGGTCGGGACGCCGGGCATGAACGCGATCGCGAAGCACCTGGCGACGGATCTCGACGTGCGGTACGGCGTCCGGATCGTCGAGGCGGCGTTCGCCGACGACGCGTGGCGTCTCGCGGATGTCTCCGAGGACGCGTTCGACGGCTTCGATGCCTTGGTGTCGACGGTTCCCGCGCCGCAGATGCGGGCGTTGCTTGGCGACGCCGCGCCGGAACTGGTCGCGGAGGCGGCCTCGGTGGAGACGGCGCCGTGCTGGGCGTTGCTGCTGGCGTTTGATTCGGCCCGGGATGATCTGCCGTTCGATCTCGTTCGTTTCGAGGAGCCGTCGGGCATGCTGCACAAGATCGTGCGGAATGCGTCGAAGCCGGGGCGGGACGCCGCGCCGGAGTCGTGGGTGGTGCACGCGACCTCGACGTGGTCGCATGCGAACGTGGAGATGAGTCAGGACGAGGCGTGGGCGGCGTTGTGGTCCTCGGCGCGGGACGTGCTGGGCGACATAGCGCCGACGGAGGGGACGGCGCACCGCTGGCGGTATTCGCATGCGTTGACGCCGCTTGGGGTTTCGTGTCTAGGGGATGGCGATCGCCGGCTGGCGGCGGCGGGCGACTGGGTGCGGGGGGCGAACGTGGAGGCGGCGTATCTTTCGGGGGCGGCGGCGGCGGGGCGTGTCATGGGTTGGGACGTGCGCACGGCCGCGCCGACGACGGCGTCGCTATTCGGCTGAATCCGTCTGACGTGGGGGCGACGTCAGGCGGCGCAGGTGGCGGCGTCGTCGACCCAGTCCGCGAACTCGCGGAGGCAGCGGGCGAGTCCGGGGAAGGCGACGAGTTCGACGGCGGCGTCGAGCGCGGCCCAGCGGCGATCGCGATCGATCATCTCCGGCCATGTTTCGGCGGCGACGGCGACCTCGAGGGGGTAGAGGTCGACGCGTCGGCGGACCCCCTGCTTGGCGTAGGTGTAGGCCGCGAGGCGATCGCGGCCGATCCGACCGACCACGCCGGCTTCCTCCCACGCCTCTCGGGCGGCGGAACGCCAGGGGGTCAGGCCGGGCTCGAGGTGTCCCTTGGGGGTGAGCCAGATCGATCCCGACCGATTCGTGATGAGCAGGATCTGGAGGTGGTCGGCCTGGCGTCGGAAGGGGATGACGCCGCTCTGCACGAGCTGCGGGGCGGGAGGACGCGGGGTGGTGCGGGGGCGGGCGGCGACATCCGGTCCGGCGGGCTGCATCGTCATCAGGGATCTCCATGATCGTCCGTGATCATGGCTGATGTCGTCCACCCGGGACGGCGGACTTGAGCGGGAGGGGTCTGAAATCGCGTGGGACGGCGACTTTATCGGGGGTTCAGGAAGCCTCGATGGGCCAGATCATCATTGACATTCGGATGTCCGATTCCTATTCTCATGAATTCTGCACGGGCTCCTCACACGCGGGGGGCGCGGGCAGGACATCATTTCCCGAACCGCGAGGCTGATGGAGGCGTGGCGGAACGGGGTCAATCGTCGGTTTCGGCCTCGGGACCGACGGCAACGGAAGGAGACTGACCGTTGCTTGACGAAGACGACTGAGGCCCGCTTGCGTTCCCGGCGCGTCCGGCCCGCAAGACGGGCGATGGACTGGCGCCGGGTTTTCCCGAAGCAGGTCGGCATGCGGTTCGCCAACGCGAACGAACCGACCCGGGACACCTGGAAGAACTCAGACCGGCGAAGGCGCTGATGGGTCGTGCGATCGTAAGCACGTCCCGGGATCCGCCTTTCCGAGTCGTGAAGCGTTCGACGTGTGATGCGTCGAAGGCGACCGAACATCATGAGGTCGACGGTTCGAAGAGCCCGGACCGACGGCCGCGGACATCGGACTTTCTCCCGTGCGGGCGCAGGGCCCGCCGGACCGACGAACGACCACGACTGACGGCAACCCACCAGCTTGGCCGGACACGGCCGACCAGAGAAAAAAGAGACGACGACATGGCCCTCGATCTCAGCAAGTTCCGCAACATCGGCATCTGCGCCCACATCGACGCCGGCAAGACGACGGTGACGGAGCGCATCCTGTACTACACGGGCAAGTCCTACAAGATGGGCGAGGTGCACGAAGGCACGGCGACGATGGACTTCCTGACGGAGGAGCAGGAGCGCGGCATCACGATCCAGTCCGCCGCGACGACCTGCCCGTGGGAGTACAACGGCGAGACGTACACGGTCAACCTGATCGACACGCCCGGCCACGTCGACTTCACGATCGAGGTGGAGCGTTCGCTCCGCGTGCTGGACGGCGCGGTGGCGGTGTTCGACGGCAAGGAAGGCGTGGAGGCGCAGTCGGAGACGGTGTGGCGTCAGGCGGACCGGTACAACGTGCCGCGTCTGTGCTTCATCAACAAGATGGACAAGCTGGGGGCGGACTTCGAGTTCAGCTTCCGGACGATCCGCGAGCGTCTCGGCGCGAACCCGATCGCGGTGCAGCTGCCGATCGGGGCGGGCGACACGTTCGAGGGCATCATCGACCTGCTCGACATGACCGCCTACTACTTCGACCAGTCGGAGCTGGGGGCGAAGGTCGAGCAGCGCGACATTCCGGACGACATGAAGGACATGGCCGAGATCGCTCACCACGAGCTGGTCGAGAAGGCCGCCGAGCTCGACGACAGCCTGACCGAGCAGTATCTCGAGGACGAGAACTCGATCACGCCGGATCAGATCCGGGCCGCGATCCGCAAGGGCACGCTCGAACATCGCTGCAACCCGGTCTTCTGCGGCTCCGCCCTGAAGAACATCGGCGTCCAGCGCGTCCTCAACGGCGTCATCGACTACCTGCCGAACCCGACCGAGGTGCCGGAAGTGCAGGGCGTCGATCCGCGTGACGAAACCGAGAAGATGTCCCGTCCGCACTCCGAAGACGCGCCGTTCTCCGGCCTCGTCTTCAAGGTCGTCTCTGACACCCACGGCGACCTGACCTATGTCCGCATCTACTCGGGCGTGCTCGAGCGGGGCGGCCGGTATCTCAACCCGGTCAACAACAAGAAGGAAAACGTCTCCCGCATCTTCGAGATGCACGCGAAGGACCGGCAGGCCCTCGACCGCGCGGAGGCGGGCCAGATCGTGGCCGTCATCGGCCTGAAGAACTCGGCCACCGGCGACACGCTCTGCGATCCGAACAACCCGATCGTGCTCGAACGCATGACCTTCCCGGATCCGGTCATCTCGATGTCCATCGAGCCCAACACGGCCGACGACAAGAAGAAGCTCGGCGACGCCCTGTCGACCATTCGGCGCGAGGACCCCTCGTTCCAGTACAGCTACAACGATGAAACCGGCGAGACGATCATCGCGGGCATGGGCGAACTCCACCTCGAGATCATCAAGAACAAGCTCACCCGCGACATGAAGATCGGCGTCGAGGTCGGTCAGCCCCGCGTCTCGTACCGCGAGACCATCGTGGGTCCCGCCACCGACGTGCGCGGCAAGTTCGTCAAGCAGTCGGGCGGCCGCGGTCAGTACGGCGACGCCGTGGTGAGCGTGCGTCCGATGACCCCCTCGGAAGCGGAGGAGCAGGAGATCGTCATGAAGGACGGCATCGCCTTCCTCGACAAGATCTCCCAGGGCGTCATCCCCCGCGAATACATCCCGTCGGTCGAGACCGGCGTCCGCAACGCGGCGGCGACCGGCATCCTCGGCGGCTACCCCGTGCAGAACATCTGCGTCGAACTCGTCTTCGGTTCGTACCACGACGTCGACTCCAGCCAGGTCGCCTTCGAACAGGCGGGCGCCCTCGCCTTCCGCGAAGCGTGCACCCAGGCCGGACTCGCCCTCATGGAGCCCATCATGAAGGTCTCCATCGTCACCCCCGACGAGTTCTTCGGGTCCGTCTCCAGCGACCTCGCCTCCCGGCGCGGCCAGATCAACGACTCGGAGCTCCGCGGCGTCGTCCGCATGATCTCCGCCGAGGTGCCGCTGTCGGAGATGTTCGGCTACACCACCACCCTCCGCGGCATGACCCAGGGCCGGGCGACCAGCTCCATGGAGCCCGCGGAGTACCGGCAGATGCCCGAACGCCTTCGCGACGAGGTCCTCGCCAAGGCCTGATCCGGCTACGTGTCGGCGAAGCAGGGCGACGGGACGCGTCAGACGCGTGATTCCGTCGCCGGAGTCCCCAACAACATCAGCGGGACGGGAACGCCCCGTCCCGCTGTTATCATGGGGGCTTCAGGGACGAACACGCACCCCTCGAAGCCGTACGGAGAGCGGAACGCGTCGGACGGACCCCGACACGCCCGGCGAGAGACGATGCAAGCCAACGACTCGGTCGACCACGCCCAGACCAGCCGCGAGTTCGAACAGGCCGTCGAACTGGGCTATCGAATGGGGTTCGGCCGGCTGTGCGTCATCCTCGCCGCGCTCGGCATCGTGCAGTTGCTCGGCTTCATCCTGACCGATCTCAACGCCCTCGAACCCCTGACCGACGACGGCTCTCCGGCGATCCGTCTGCTCGCGTTCATCACGGGGATCCTCGTGATCGGGTACTACCTCGTTCGCCGGCGTCGCCGACTCCGGACGCGGGAGTCGATCTGTTCGGCGATCGTCCTGATGATCACGATGATCGGCGGGCTGCTGCTGGCGAGTCGCGCGTTCGTGCAGCGCGACGTGCTCACGAACGCCCCGGACGGAGCGGAGGCCGCCGCTGCGTACGGGTTGTACTTCCTCTGGGGCGGGCTGGACGTGCTGGTGTTGCACGCGGCGGCGGCGGCGACGGTGCCGTGGTCGCCCAAGGACGCCCTCCGCTCCGGCGTCTGGCTGCTGCTCGGCTTCGACTTCGCCATCCTGATTCTCGAGTCCTCCCCGTTCGACATCACGACGCGGGCGGTGATCGTGATCCTCAGTCCGGTGCTGCTCGCGCCCGGCGCCCTGATCGCGTTCCTCCGCTACCAGCGGCTCCGCGAACGCTTCGACTTCGAGATGCTCGGCCGCCAGGTCGAGACCACCCGGGACAACATCACCCGCGCCCGCATCGTGCACGATGCGATGTTCCCCGACACGCACGACGACGGGTACGTGACGTTCCAGTACATCTACAATCCCATCGCCGAGATGGGCGGCGACTACGTCCACTTCCACTTCTCCCCGACCACCCACCGCGTATCAATGACGCTGCTGGACGTGGCGGGACACGGGCTCGCGGCGGCGCTGACCGTCAATCGTCTCTTCGGCGAACTCGAACGAATCTGGGCGGAAGCCCCCGACGCCGAACCGTGCGAAGTCATGGAGCTGCTCAATCGCTACATCTTTCTCACGATGGCGAAGCATGATCTCTACGCCACCGGCGCGTGCCTGAGCCTCGATCCGCACACGGGTCGCCTGCTCTGGTGCAACGCCGGCCATCCGCCGGTGCTGCTGCGTCGTGCGTCGGGCGAGGTGGAGGATCTCATCGCCACCACCGTGCTGCTCGGCGCGCTCTCGCCCCGCGACTTCGAACCCGAGCAGACCTCGGTGCTCATGAGTCCCGGCGACGTCGCGATCGCGTACACCGACGGCGCGTTCGAGGCCCGCAACCAGGACGGCCGGCAGTTCGGACTGAAGACGCTGCGGGCCACGGCGTGCTTCCATCCGCCGCCCCGCGACTGGACGCGATTCATCTCGACCGCGGTGGCCAAGCACCACGAGGGCTGCGCGGATGACGATGTGCTGATCGCGGCGTTGTGTCTGAACGGCCTGCGGATCGACGCGCCGGATCCGATCGCATCCGCCGCCACGCCCGCGAGGGCGAGCCGGTGAAGGACGCCCTGGTCGCCGATCGCGCTTTTCACTACGAGTATCGGGAGGAGTTGACGGAGTGGCTGCGGCGTCGGTTCCGGCTGCTGTGCCTCACGTTGCTGGGGGTGGCGGTCGCCGCCGCGCTGCTGATCGCGCTGTCCGCCGCGACCGGCGCCATCGACCGCACGGGTCTGATCATCGACGCGGTGGCGGCGACGTTCACGTTCACCGTGATCCTGACGAATCTGCAGGCGAACCGGCGGCGTCGGGATTCCCGTCACGAGTTGATCGCGGCGGCGTCGCGGATGGTGCTCATCCTGGGCATGATCGATCTGACGCGCGAGATCACCGCGTTCTCCTTTTCCCCCGAGAACGACTCGTACGTCCTGTTCTATCTGCTGGTGTGGCACCTGCTGACAAGCCTGTTCCTCCCGTGGACGCCGCGCGAATCGATGCGTCCGATGTGGCCGATGCTGACGGTCTGGGCGGTGTGGGTGCTCCTGGCCCGTCCCGATGTGCCGCTGGGGGAGCGGGTGCTGACGGTCGCATTCCTCGGTCCGCTCGTGGTGGCGCCCGGTCTGCTGCTGTGCGGCTGGCGGATCGCCCGGCACTCGAAACGCTTCCGCAATGCGATGATGACGAAACAGTTCGCCTCGATGCGGCGCGACTACGGGCGCGCCCGGATGATCCACGAGACGATGTTCCCGCAGCGCTTCGAGAACGAAGAGGTGCGGTTCCGGTATGTCTACGAACCGATGCTCGAACTCGGCGGCGACTATGTCCACTTCCATCGCTCCGAAGACGGCATCGCGCACGTGGTGCTGCTCGACGTGACCGGACACGGACTGCCCGCCGCCCTGACCGTCAACCGACTCTACGGTGAGATCGAGCGGATTCGCGGCGAGACGCCGGACGCCTCCCCCCGCACCGTGCTGCGCTCGCTCAATCGATATGTCGACCTCACCCTGCGTCGACACAACATCTTCGTGACCGGATTCGCGGCGTCGCTCGACCCGCAGGCGGGGATCCTCCGTTGGTCCAACGCCGGCCACCCGCCCGCCTTTCTCCGCCACGAGGACGGTGCGGTCACCGAACTCACCGCGGGCGGCGTCCTGATGGGCGCGGTCGAAGGCAGCGCGTTCGATCCGGGCGACCAGTCCATGGCCGTTGAACCCGGCGACGTGGTCATCGCGTTCACCGACGGCGTGTTTGAAGTCCGCGACCGACGGGGCGACCAGTTCGGGCTCGCCGCCCTCCGCGACCTCGTCCGACAACCCGTCGCCCCGGATCACTGGCCGAAATCCATCGAGGCGGCCGCCCGCCGGCACCGCGCCGGCGCGGCGGACGACGACGTTCTCATCATGTCGCTCGCGTATGTCGGCGCGCCCGCCGCCGCGGGGACCGACGATCGCGATCACGGACACGCCGCGGTCGCCGCCGGCTGAGCAGATCTCGTCACCGACCGGGATCGACGGGGGCAAGCCCGAAGTCCGCGGCGTTGAGCCGCAGCCGCAGGCTGGCGGGCAGGACCCGCAGCACGCGATCGCCGTTCTCGAACGCCCACTCCTCCGTCTGCGGGGCCCGGATGATGCGGACGGTGTCGATCGGCCGGCCGGAGAACCCGTACAGCGTCACGATGGCGACCTGCATGTCCGCGGGGTAGTCCTGCACGATGACGCGCGGCGCGCGGAGAGCGGTGAGCTGTTCGAGCAATTCGTTCACCGCCGCCGCGTCGACCGGCGCGCCGCCGTGCGACGTCGCCGTCCAGTGATCGAGGTCGCGGGCGAGTTCGACGCCCTCGCCTTCGTCGGGTCGGATGGCGATGCGGGCGACGTCCGCCGCGCTGACGCCGCTCCCGGTCGGATCCGCCAGCTGCGCGACGGGTCGCAGCCACGCCCGCAGGACGCCCTCCGGGGCCTGGACCACGGTCGGCCGGCCTTCGACCATTGCATATCGAGCGGCGGCCCCGGCGCGGATCGGCGCGCCGATCAACACCCGTTGCGTCTCGACCTGCGGCGTCAGTTCGCCCGCCTCGTCCGGCGTCAGACGCGTCGTCGTGACCGTGACGGACGCCGGCGGCTCGGCAAGACCGAAGCGAGCGAGGTCGTCCGGTTGGTCGAGGATGAACCCGCCGTTCTGCGCCGTCCCGAGGGCCTGGAGCATGGCGTCGCGGGCGTCGGGATCGAGCCGCGTGCGCACCGGCTCCAGTAGACGCCAGGTGCGGGCGTCGCGTTCGAGCACGACGCGGTCGCCCGCCGCTTCGATCACGATCCGCTCCACGTCGGGCCCGACGTCGCGGAAGAAACGCCGGTCGCGCCATTCACGGTCGCTCATCTCGATCGCGCGATCGTGCAGCGCCTGCCCGACGACGAGAATGTCCGCCGCGTCGTCGACCCGCATGAACGCGCGTCCGGCGACGCCGAGGCGTCCGAGCGTCAGTGTGCGTCCGCCGTCCGGCCATTCGTAACGGACGGTCGCGCGCGGCGGATCGAGATCGAGCGAGGCGAGGGTGGCGTCGTCGCCGAGCGTCGCGGGGTCGATGCGGTCGACGGTCTCGAGCGACGCCGCGAGGCGGATGAGCTGCCCCATCGAGTAGGCGTCCATGGGATGGCTGAAGGGTTCGACCTGGCGCCACGTCGCGCCGTCGCGTTCGAAGACGCGGGCGGGTTCATCGCGTCGTTCGAGGGTGATGCGGGTGATGTCGTTGACGGGAAGATCACGAGCGGTGAAGACGAGCGTTCGTTCAGCGGCCTGGCTCTCGGCCCCGCGCGATCGCCAGGCGGACACGCCGGCCGCACCGAGCGCGACGGCGGCGAGGAGCACGAGCACGGCGGCGGTGCGAAGGCGGAGGAGCAGCATGGGTCAGACCCTCCGTACCAGGTGCACGAGGACGCCGAGGGCGAGCGCGCCGAAGGGCATCAGGAGCAGCGTGATCAGCAGCCAGCGGCGACGGGCGTCGGGCGTGACGCCGTCCAGCCGCGCGGTCTGGCGGCTGGTGGGGCTGCGGGCGATGAGGTCGTCCATGCCGGCGAGCCACGCGGCGGACGCGAGCATGAGTTCGTAGTTGCCCGGATGGGCGAGGGCGACGCGTTCGCCGCCGAGGTTCACCACCGGGTCCGCCGCGAACGTGAGCAGCCACCCGCCGGAGCCCGAGACGAGCAGCCGCTGGCGCGCCGTTCCCATCTCCGGCGTGCGTTCCAGCGCGAGCACGACGGGGACGGGCTCGTCAAAACGGTCCTCCTCGTCCGGCGCGCCGATCTGGTTCTCCGGGAGCATCCAGTCGGGTTCGATCCAGCGGCGAGGCAGCGGGGTGACGCTCAGGATGGGATCGAACGCCGTGCCCCGTGCCGCGCTCTCGGGCCGCAACGGGATCGGCAGGCCGAGGAAGGTGGTCTGGCCGTCGGCGGCTTCGCCGATGGGGTGGGTCGCGTTGTACTGCGTCAGCCGCACGCCCTTCTGCAGACGCGTCTCCTCGCCGGCCCGGACGGACTCGACGACGACACGATCCGTCTCCGCCGCGATCTCCAGCTGCGCGAGCAGCGGACGCCAGGGATCGGGCTGTCCGAAGCGCGGCAGCTGGCTGGGGAACAGGTTGAGCAGCACCGGCTCGCCGCGCTCGATCAGGCGTCGTGTTTCGTCGATGAGGGTCCGTTCGACGTCGCTGACGTCGAGGCCGCGCCGCTGGGTGGGCGGGACGACGATCCAGACGACGGGCTGGCCCGGCGCCGGGACCGGCGCGTCCGCTTCCGCGACGGGCCATTCGGCGACCTCGAACCGGTTGATCTCGAGCATGTCCCGCGCGCCGGTGAGGTCGGACTGTCCGTCACGGGCGGCGAGCAGCGACGATGATTCCGCGTGCATGAAGACGATGAGCGGCATCTGGTCGACGAGCAGGGAGCGGAGCGCGGCGGCGATCGCCTGTTCCCCGCGGAACCGCTGGTCGAAGCGCACGCCCGTCGTTGCGGACCGCATGGCGCCCGCGGGCAGCAACTGCGAGGCGGGGATGACCGCCGCCCGATCCGGACCGATCACCACCGCGGCCTCGCCCTGTTCGAGGCTGCGACCGATGGCCGAGAGTTCGAGGGACGGCAGTCGGCGGAGAGGATCGGCGGCGGCGACCACGGCCCGCGACTGCGATTCGTGCGGGACGACCATGGCGTCGAGCGCGGCCCGCAGATCGGCGGGCAGACGCGGGTCGGCGGACCACTCACGCAAGGAGGTCGCCATCGCGAAGAGTTCGCTCCCCCACTCCGACAACGCCGTGGCGAGAATGGTGCGGGCGGTCTCGTAGTCGGGCGTGGGACGCGCGGCGTCGGCGCGCCGGGCCTTGCGGACCTCTTCGAGAATCCGCCAGCCTTCGGCCGCCAGCAGCGTGATCTGCGTCACCCGCTGCTGCGCCGTCCGGGCCGCGGCAGGATCCGCCGCCAGCGCCTGCGTCAGCACCTGCCAGGATGTCGCCTGGTCCGCCGCGAACTGCACGAGCGTTTCAAACGCCGCTTCGCCATCGTCGAGTGCGCCGTCGTAGGCGGCGGACTCGTCGGCGTACACCGACTGCAGACGATCGATCGCCGTCTCGTAATCGAGCAGCGAGCGCGGATCGGCGGGATCGATGCGGAGGATGTCGAGGTTCGGCGCGGCGTCGCGGAATCGGCGGACGACTTCGTCGATCTGTCGACGCACGCTCGCGTCCGTTTCGGACTCGACGATGAACAGGGCGATCGTCCAGTCGCCCTCGAGGCCGCGAAGCAGACGCTCGGTCTGCGGGCTGAGCGAGTAGGCGCGGGTCTTGGTCGCGTCGGCGACGATGCGCAGCCCCGGCCGCGCCGCGAACCACGTGGTCGCGACGCCCAGCCCCGCGAGCGCAAGGACGGAGAGAATCGCCGCGAGGGCGGCGGATCGACCGCGAGGCGGACCGGCGCTCATCGGATGCGTCTCCACTGGAGGGCCGCGACGGCGGCGGGAAGCGCGGCGGCCACGAACGCGAGGAAGTAGACGACGTTGGCGGAGTCGACGAGACCGATCGCGAAGTCGCGCAGACGCGGGTCGGGGCTGCACGCGGCGATGAGGTCCGACCACGGATCGTTCACGAGCGGCGCCGCGAGACTCGACCCGAGGCTCAGCGCCAGCCAGAAGAACAGCGCGCCGAGATAGGCGACGACCTGACTGCTGGTGAGCGCGCTGGCGGCGAGGCCGACCGCGAGGTACGCCGCGCCCGCCAGCACGAGGCCGGCGTATCCGCACGCGAGTTCGCCGTAGTCGGGCCGTCCGTACTGCTCGAGGGCGACGACATAGAGCGCGGTCGGGGCGAGCAGCGTGATGAGGACGCCGAGGCTCGCCGCGTACTTGGCGAGCACGATGGTGCGCTCCCGGAGCGGACACGTGGCGAGCATCTCGTAGGTGCCGAGGCGAAACTCCTCGCTGAGCATCCGCATGGTCACGGCCGGGGCGATGAACAGCAGCAGCCAGGTGCCGGAGGTGAACACGGGTCGGAGCGAGGCGACCGCATCCTGCTGGAACGCCTGGGCGATGAAGACGGCGCCGGTGAGCAGCAGGAAGAGAAACGCCACGACATACCCGGTCGCCGACAGGAAGTACGCTCGATACTCGCGGACCGCGAGGGTGACCAGGCCGTTCATGGGTCGCGCTCCGGGCGATCGTGGCCGGCGAGCGTGCGGACGTAGAGTTGCTCCAGCGTGGGCGCGTCGCGCCGGACCTCGCGGGTCGGCCCCTCGAGCGCGGCGAGCAGGCGGACGAGATCGGCCCCCAGATCTTCGGGGTCGGCGTCCGACGCCAGCGTCACCCGCAGCCGTCGCCATGCCTCGTCCAGGGGGCGTTCGTCGACATCGGCCACGCCGGGGAGGAGCAGGATTCGCTCGGCCGCCTCCGCGGCGCACGTTTCGACGACGAACCCGCCTCGGGCCGCGCGACGAAGAACGTCGGCGCGTTCGTTCACGTGCAGTTCGCCGCGGGCGATCATCATGATGCGATCGCAGACCCGCTCCACCTCGGCGAGGATGTGGGACGAGAGGAGGACGGTGTGTTCGCCCGCCAGGCCGCGGATCAGTTCGCGAAGTTCGCCCACCTGTTCCGGATCGAGGCCGACGGAGGGTTCGTCGAGGATGACGACGGGCGGGTCGTGGACGATCGCGGCGGCGAGTCCCACCCGCTGGCGGTAACCCTTGGAGAGCTGGCCGATGGGCCGGCGACGCACGTCGCGGAGAGAGCAGAGGGCGAGGGCGCGATCGATCGCGGCGCCGCGCTTCCGCCAGCCGATCCCGAAGATCCGGGCCCGGAAGCGGAGGTACTCGATCACCCGCATTTCGGGGTAGGCGGGGGCGGCTTCCGCGAGGTACCCGATGCGGGCCCGGGCCTCGACGCCGCGGGTCCGGACATCGAGCCCGTCGACGGCCGCCTCCCCGCGATCCGGCGGGATGACGCCGCAGATCATCCGCATGGTGGTCGTCTTTCCGGCCCCGTTGGGGCCGAGGAAGCCGACGACCTCGCCGCGGGGAATGTCAAAGCTGACGTCGCGGACGGCGACGAGGCGGCCGAATGACTTGGTCAGGCTGCGTGCGGTGATCATTGCGTCGACGGGCGCGTCGGAGCGGGATCGGCGCGAGGGTGCGCGAAAGGAGGAGCGGCGACGGGATGCGTGGCGGCTCCGGTTCTATCGAACCGTCGACCGGCCCCGCCCGAAAGAATACGAAGGATGCGGACCGGCTGTACGTTCGACCGCTCGCATCATACACTCCCTGTCCTTCGACGCCGGATCTGCAGCGCGGCGTCGGGCTCAGCGCCATGGGCGAGTGATGTCCGAATCACGCTCCAAACTCATCATCGATGCATCACTTCCGGATGCGCTTCGCGCCGCGCTGTCGAACCTCTTCGATCTCGAGCCCGGTCACGCCGACGGCGACGCCTACCGGCTGTCCGACGCCGACGACGCCCGGGCCAGCGAGGTCCTCGGCCACGTCGGGGTCGGGGCCGGCGTCTTCCGACGCGACGACGGTGCGGAATGGTACGACGCCCGGCTGCGTGAAGCGGACGCCGCGATCCGCGACCGGCTCGAGACGCTCGCCACCTGGGCCTTTACCCGCTGGAGCGGCGCCGCCGACCTCCCCCACCCCGAGTTCGCCTCCAGCGTCATCTACGCCGAAGACGAGGTGCGGGCCGTCTTTCTGCATCACGGTCGATACTTCCAGGCGCTGTTCTGCCCGTGCACGCCGCCCCGGACCGACGGTCCGCCCGCCCGGATCGTGCTCGTCCTGTGGGACGTCACCGAACTACGGACGCGGCAGGGACAACTCGCCGCGATCGACGCGGCGGGGGCGGAGCTGACGCGGATCGACGCCGAGGAGATCAAGGCGCTCGCCGCTCCGCAACGGCTCAAACTGCTCGAAGACAAGATCGTCCACTACGTCAACGACCTGCTGCACTTCGATAATTTCGAGATCCGCCGACTGGACACGAAGACCGGCCAGCTGATTCTCGTGACGGCCCGCGGGATCTCGCCGCTGAAGATCGGGGAGTCGATGTTCGCGGGTCAGGACGACAACGGGATCAGCGGCTACGTCGCGGCGACCGGGGAGAGCTACTACTGCCCCGACACCAGCGTCGACCCGTTGTACCGGGAGGGACTCAGCGACGCCGCGAGTTCGCTCACGGTCCCGCTCAAGCTTCACAACCAGGTGATCGGCGTCTTCAACATCGAGTCGGATCGGCCGGACGGCTTCGGTCCGGCGGACCGTCAGTTCGCGGAGATCTTCGCCCGGTACCTGGCGATGGCGTTGAACACGCTCGATCTGCTGGTGGCGGAGCGGATCACGACCAATCGCCAGGTGTCGGAGAACGTGCTGGGCGAAATCGCCGCGCCGTTCGACGATCTCGAACGGCGTCTCGAAGCGCTCGAGGATGTCCCGTCGATGGACGATGCAGCGCGGCGGAAGGCGATGCGCGATCTGCTCGACACGGTGCGCGAGGTGCGAACACGGATTCTCGAATGCACCGGTCCGCAGGCGATCCTCGGAGCGGACGACGTGAAGGTCGACCGCGCCCTCGCCGGACGCCGCGTGCTGGTGGCGGATGACGAGCCCGCGATCCGCAAGGGCGTCACGGAGCTGCTCACGCAGCTGGGCTGCGACGTCACGACCTGCGCGAACGGCGGCGAGGCGATCCGGGCGATCGACGAGGCGACCGACAAGCCGTTCGACCTCGTCATCTCCGACATCAAGATGCCCGACTACAACGGGTACGAGATCTTCCACGCGACCCGCCAGACGCTGGGCGATGTCCCGGTCGTGCTGATGACCGGCTTCGGATACGACCCGAGCCATTCGATCATCCGCGCGTCGCAGGAAGGCCTGCAGGCGATCCTGTTCAAGCCGTTCCACGCCGATCAACTCGTCGATGAGGCGCGAAAGGCGATGGGGCTGCCGGTCGACGGATGACCGATTCCGGGGATTGAGACGGAATACCACCCCCCGCTGATGCGTCTGACCTGAGGCGCCGCCGCGCCGCGATCGCCTGCGCGGCGGCCCTTTCACGCATCCCGCCCCCCGGCCCAGGAGGACCGCCATGATGAAAACGAACCCGGACGCCAACGCCATGATCCGACGTGTGCTGATGATCGGGGGCGCCGTCGCCGCCCTGGGACTGCTCGTGGCCTCCGACGACGCCCATCACCACGGGCCGCCGCCGATCGAGGTCGTGCATGGCGAGACGTTCGAGCAGAACGATGAGCGGATCTTCGTGCGGTACTGGTCGGACGGAACGATCGACTACACCGTGACGGAGAAGCCGTTGTCAGGCCCGCCGGCGGTGTATCGGCTGGAGGTGATCGCCGAAGGTCCGGTCCCGTCGGCCCCGCGCCGTCGGCTGCCGGATCCGAATAACCGCCGCTGAGCCATGCCTCCCCGACCGAGCGTCCCTGACCGATTGTCTCCGCCCGAGCGGCGAGGAACGGTCCGGCGTTCACTCGGGCGTGCGGGCCAGCAGGACGCGGGCGAGGCCTTCATGATCATCGAGCACGCGGACGTCGGTCCAGCCGGCGTCGATCGCCATGGTGCGGACGGTGTCCGCCTGGCTGGTGGCGAACTCGAGGGCGAGGAGGCCGCCGGGACGGAGCAGCGGCCGGCTCTCGG
The DNA here is from genome assembly GCA_965227335.1 of Phycisphaerales bacterium. Classification (GTDB taxonomy): domain Bacteria; phylum Planctomycetota; class Phycisphaerae; order Phycisphaerales; family SM1A02; genus CBDDFV01. Next base: position 1,231,935 of record CBDDFV010000001.1, on the reverse strand, counting down.
TGATGAGGGGACGGAGGCAGTCGAGCCCGTCGGCCCCGGCGCGGAGAGCGCGTTCCGGTTCGTGGTCGCGCACGTTGGGGGCGACGTCCGCCCACTCCGCGTCGGAGATGTAGGGCGGGTTGGCGCAGAGGATGTCCAGAAGCTCCCGGCCGGGTTCGCCGTCGCCTTCCTGGGGGGCGGTCGCGAGTGTCTGGCGAACGGGATCGAGCAGGCTGCCGCGCACGAACGTGATGCGCTCGGCGACGTGATGCCGGGCGGCGTTGCGGGCGGCGAGTTCGAGGATCTCGTCGTCGACGTCGGTGGCGATGACGCGGGCTTCGGGCAGGATGGCGGCGAGCGAGATGGCGATCGGTCCCGCCCCGACCCCGATGTCCGCGATGAGGGCGGGCTGGTCGACGCCGAGGCCGCGGTCCTTCGCGTCCGCCGCGACGGCGTCGACGAGCGTCTCGGTGCACGGGCGTGGGATCAGCGTGCAGCGGCCGAGTTCGAGCATGCGGCTGTGAAAGGGCCATTCGCCGACGAGGTACTGCGCCGGCTCGTGCTTCGCCGCGCGAGCGACGAGCGCGCGAAGCGCGGTCAGTTCATCGGCGGTCGCGGGACGGTCGACCTCCATGTAGAGCCGCATTCGTTCGCACTGCAGGACGTGACTCAGGAGCAGTTCGGCGACGACGCGGGGCGAATCGACGTCGCGTTCGCGCAGGTAGCCGGTGATCCAGTCGAGGAGGCGGCGCGTGGTCCATTGGTCGGCGGCGGGCGCGGGTGCGGTCATGCCCGGATTGTACGCGGCGGCCGCGCGGGAGCCCGCGGAAGCATGGTTTCATCGAAGATTGTCGCGAGCGGACGCGACGACGCCTCTGTTCCCGATTAGCATCGCGACGAGCCGTCGCGCCGAACTTTGCGACAGTCATCACCGCCGACATGGCCGAAGGTCGATTCATGCGTGTCTTCATGCTGGGCTGGGAGTTTCCGCCGTTCATCACCGGCGGTCTGGGCACCGCGTGCCACGGGCTGACGCGGGCGCTCGATCGGCGGGGCGTTGAAGTGATCTTCGCGATTCCCAAGGCCGTCGACCGATCGTTCTCATCGCACGTGACGCTGGTGAGTCCGGAGGCCGGAACCGACGGCCCGCCCCGGGTGCAGATCGCGCCGCCGGCCGCCCATCCCGCTGAGCCCCGCTCCTTCGAGGCGACGCCGACGGCGGCGAACCCGTCGGGGGGCCCGCAGGACGACGGCCCGGTCGCGGCCGACCCCCGCGGCGACGACGCTGACCGCACGATCTACGAGCATGTGGAGCTGGTGGAGATCCCGGCGGGGTTCGTCAACCCCTACGCGGACACGGCCGGGGCCGGTCCGGTCGGCGAGACGGATCGCACGGATGCGCGGCGGAGCGTCGGAGACGACCGCTCAGGCGACACCGGGGCGCCGGGGGCGGGACGCGCGGGTCGGCCGCCCTTCGCCTCCGATCCGGCGGGACGCGACATGCATCCGGAAGTCGCGGCGGCGGCGGAGGCGATGTCGGACGGATCGATCGGCGTGGATTACGGAGGGGACCTGATTCATCAGGTGGGTCGGTACGCGATGTTCTGCCTCGCCGCCGCGCGTCGGATGACGTTCGACGTCGTGCATGCGCACGACTGGATGACGTATCCCGCGGGGATGATGATCGCGCGGGCGACGGGTCGGCCGCTGGTGGTGCACGTGCACTCGACGGAGTTCGATCGTTCGGGGGAGAACGTCAACCAGGCGATCTACGACATCGAGCGCCGGGGCATGCACGCGGCGATGAAGGTGATCACTGTCAGCCAGCTCACGAAGAACATGGTGGTGCGCCGGTACGACGTGCCGTCGAAACGGGTGGAGGTCGTCTACAACGGCGTGGAAATGGAGCCGCACCAGTTCGGGGCCACCGGCATCGCGGGTCAGGACAAGATCGTGCTGTACTTCGGGCGGATCACGTTCCAGAAGGGTCCGGAGTACTTCATTCGCGCCGCGAAGCGGGTGCTCGAGATGATGCCGAACGTGAAATTCGTCGTCGCGGGCGACGGCGACATGGCCACGCGGATGATGGAGATGGCGGCGGAGCTTGGCATCGGGCACCGTGTGTTGTTCACGGGGTTTCTGCGGGGCGAGATGATCGCGCGAGTGTTCTCGATCGCGGATCTCTACGTGATGCCGTCGGTCTCGGAGCCGTTCGGGATTGCGCCGCTGGAGGCGATGACGAACGACGTGCCGGTGCTGATCTCGAAGTCGTCGGGCGTGAGCGAGATCCTGACGCACGCATTGAAGGTCGACTTCTGGGACACCGACGACATGGCGGACAAGATCATCGCCGTGCTGCGTCATCCGCCGCTGAGCCGGACGCTGCGTCAGCACGGCGCGTTCGAAGTGCGCGGCCTGACGTGGGAGGGCGCCGCGCAACGCTGCGAGCAGATCTACAACGTGGTGCGGTCCGGCATGCGCACGCCCGCGCGGGTGTAGCGACGAAGCGGGGAGCGGAGGAGGCTCCGCGACGCACCGCACCTGATCCCGCTCACGAGCGTGTGCGATCAGTGATCGTGGTCATGATCGTGGTCATGCCCGTCATGGCGGTGATCGTGCCCGTCGTGATCGTGGTCATGATCATGGCCGTCGTGACTGTGGTCATGTCCGTCGGCTGATTCGACGAGGGCGTGATCATGGCCATGGTCATGGCTGTGATCATGGTGGCCGGACTCAATCTTCGTCACGCCCCAGGCGAGAGCGAGGCCCGCGATGAGGGCGAGGGACAGACCCAGGCGATCGTGATGGTGGAACTGGAGTTCGGGGAGCAGGTCGGCGAGGGCGATGCAGATGAAGGCGCCGGCGGCGAACGCGAGCGCGGCGGCGGCGACGGTTCCGCCGGTCTCGCCCCCGCTCGCGAAGCCGATCACGAACAGTCCCGCCCCGAGCGGCACGGCCAGCGAGAACAGGAAGTTCACGAGGTGGCGCAGGACGCCGGATCGCTCGCGCAACGCCAGCAGCGCGCCGAGCGTCAGGGCGTCGAAGGGCTTGTGGAGCACGATGATCAGGAACGTGCCGAAGCCCGCCCAGTTGAACGCGTTGGCGTCGGTGATGTCGCCGCCGTGGGCGGTGCTGGCGGCGAGGGCGACGCCGGCGATCAGCGAATGCAGCGTCAGACCGATCGCCGCGCCGATCCAACCCATGCGATGCGCGGCCCGTCCCGCCTCCGGCGCGGGGTGCACGTGATCATGATCATGCGCGCAATCGCGGGCGTGTCCGTCGTCGCTGAACTCGTGGTGATGGAAGCAGAAGAACCGCTCGATCAGGAACATGGTGAGGAAGCCCGCGAGCAGCCACAGGAGGACGGGGTCGACCGCCTGGTGGGAAAGACCGCCATGGGCGTGGGCGTCGGCCGCGAGCGGCGTGGCTTCGAACTGGGCCATCAGGGCGTGGGGCAGCAGATCGAGCACCCCGATGCCGAAGATCACGCCGGAGACGAAGCTCAACGCGAACTGCACCCGTCGGTGGGTGAGTTTGATCAGCATGGGGATCCAGCCGCCAAGGACGGAGACCGCCATGATCAGGAGGCAGTAGATGAGGAGCAGCATCGGCGGAAAGCGTAGCCGCGAGGCGGGCGGCGTGCGCGTGGGGCGGGCCAAAAAATGACGCACCCGCGGGTTGGCCGCGGGTGCGTGATTCCGGCGCGAATCGGTGTGTCAATGGCCCTCACCACCCCGTCACGCCCATCGGCGAGCGATCATGGATCGCCGATGCTCATTCATTCCGGGGGGTCAGAGGGAGACCCCGGCGAGGGCGGCGGGACGCGCGGGGCGAGCGGTCGCACGTCGCGCGACGCCGCGAGCGGCGGCCCCGTTGAGCCCGTCGCGAATCGACTGGAGACAAAGCGACACCTCGCCGGAGTTGACGGTCACGCCGTCCTCCTGCGAGATGCAGTCCGGGTTGAGCGAATAGAACACCTGCTTGCCGGAGCGACGCGAGGCGACGAAGCCCGCTTCACGCAGCGTGGCGAGGTGATGGCTGACCGTCGGCTGGGCGACGTTCATCTGTTTGCACAGGGCGGAGACATTGCTCTCTCCATGGCCCAGAAGGGCCAGCAGGCGGAGACGGGTCGGATCGGCGAGGGTCCGGAGGATCCGAACCAGGGCGTCCGCGTCTCGGCTTCGTCCAATGAGATCTTCAAGCTGCATGTTTCCCTCCCTGGGAACGCGGCCGAGCCGCTGACACCCGACGGGGGCGAACGAGCCGCCGCCGCAAAAACGAGCCCCGGCCGGAACCAGCCGGGAAGCAGGGCTCGGGCTTAATCGATCCCGCTTCACAGGGTTGAGCGCTGGCGGGCGGTCCCGTGTGATCGAAACCCTGTGAATCACCGCGGTTTTTTTCCGATTCGACCTCAGAACCGGGCCGGATCGCTCGTCAGACCGGTTTTTATTCGCCCGACGAGACCCGTGATCTTGGGCGCGGCGGGGGCGACACACCCGCGGAGGTTGGTGCTATAATCCCCGCCCTTCGCAGCGGAAGGCCCCGACTTTCGCTGGCCAGGCGTCGGTGAACAGCCGATGACAGCCTGGGGCAGTAGCTCAATTGGGAGAGCGCCTCGGTCGCATCGAGGAGGTTGTGAGTTCGAGTCTCATCTGCTCCACTTCAGGTTCACCAACCCCCGCTCCCGGCGGGGGTTCGTGTTTTTGGGCGCCCCGACCCGCCGGGCGGCGCCGGGCCGCGGGCTCAGGATGGACGCGCCGGGTGAACCCCGTACACTCCCCACATGCCCGCCGGTTCCGGAACCTCCAGACCGAAGAAGAAGACCAGCGACCCGCGGGACACGCCGGCGATGCGTCAGTACGCGCGGTTCAAGGCCCAGCATCCCGACTGCGTGCTCTTCTTCCGGATGGGCGACTTCTACGAGATGTTCGATGACGACGCCCGCCTGTGCCATCAGGCGCTGGGCATCACCCTCACCGAACGGACCGCCGGCGTCCCCATGGCGGGCGTCCCCCACCACGCGATGGAGAACTACCTCCGGCGCATGATCGAGCAGGGCTACCGCGTCGCGGTCTGCGAGCAGATCCAGGATCCGAAGGACGCTAAAGGCGTCGTCGAACGGGCGGTGACGCGAGTGGTCACGCCGGGCACGCTGGTGGATGAATCGCTGCTCGATGAAGGCCGCGCGAACATGATCGTGGCCGTGCAGTTCATCGAGTCGGGGGACTCGTCCTCTGCGGTCGCCGCGGCGGCGGAGTTGTCCACCGGCAGCTTCACGCTGCATGAACTGCCCGCCGCCCGCGTGCTCGACGAATTGTCCCGGCTCGGCGCCTCGGAACTCCTGTTCGTGGAGACGGCGGACGGCCGGACGCCGCCCCGCATCGAACGCCTCGCGTCGGCGTGCGGCGCGGCGGTGACGCCTCGACCCGCGTGGACGTTCCGCCTCCGCGACGCCGGCGACTGTCTGCGCGATCATTTCGGCGTCGCGACCATGCGAGGCTTCGGGCTCGAGGACGACGAAGCGTCGCTCGGCGCGGCGGGGGCCCTGCTTCGCTATCTGCAGGAGACGCAGTCCCCCGATCAGACGGGCGACCGCAGCCGCCTCGCCCATCTGCGCCCGCCCCGGCGGCGGGCCGTCGACGACCACATGCTGATCGACGCGACGAGTCTCCGCAGCCTCGAGATCGACCGCACCATGCGCACCGGTCAGCTGCAGGGCTCTCTGCTGCATACCCTGCAGTCGTGTCGGACCGCAATGGGAAAACGGCTGCTCCGCTCATGGCTGTGTTTTCCGTTGCGCGATGTCGACGCGATCAACGAGCGGCAGGCGGCGGTGGCGACGCTGCTTGAGGATCGTCGCCTCCGGGATGGACTGGCGGAGTCGCTGAAGTCGGTGCAGGACGTCGCGCGGATCGCGGGTCGGATCGCGATGGGACGGGCGCTGCCGCGCGATCTCGCGGCGGTGGGTCGTTCGCTGCAGGGTCTGCCCGTCCTGCTCGACCTCCTGTCCAACACGCCCGCCCTGGCGTCGATCCGGTCGAGGCTGGCGGGACTGGCCGGACCGCTCGGCGTGTTGTCGGACCGGATCACCATGTCGTGCGTCGACGATCCGCCTGCGCATCTGCGGGAGGGCGGTCTGTTTCGCGACGGCGTCGATTCGGAACTGGACGAGGCGCGTTCGCTGCAGACGGACGCGAATCAGTGGCTGGCGGAGTATCAGGCCGCGCTGGTGGTGGAGACGGACATTCCGTCGCTGAAGGTCGGGTACAACAAGGTCTTCGGGTACTACATCGAGATCACGCATGTGCACCGGGCGAAGACGCCGGACACGTTCACGCGGAAGCAGACGCTGAAGAACGCGGAGCGGTACATCACGCCGGAGTTGAAGACGTTCGAGGACAAGGTCACGACCGCCCAGGCGCGGGCGATCGAGCGTGAGAAGGTCTTGTTCGAGGATCTCTGCCGCGCGGCGGCGGCGGAGGGCGAGGGGCTGGCGACGTTCGCGGACGAGGTCGCGGGGCTCGACGTGCTGCTTTGTTTCGCGGACGCGGCGACACGGTTCGGGTACGTCCGGCCGACCATGACCGACGACAAGACCCTCGAGATCGTGCAGGGGCGGCATCCGGTGCTGGACCGGACGCTCGGCGAGAAGTTCGTGCCGAACGACTGCCGGCTGGCGAAGACGGACGACGACGGCGAAGCCGTGGGCGCCCTGGCCCTGATCACGGGCCCGAACATGGCGGGAAAGTCGACGTTCATCCGGCAGGCGGCGTTGATCACGCTGTTGGCGCATACGGGGAGCTTCGTCCCGGCGGACGCCGCGACAATCGGACTGACGGACCGCATCTTCACGCGGATCGGCGCGTCCGACGAACTGCACACGGGGCAGTCGACGTTCATGGTCGAGATGACGGAGACGGCGAACATCCTGCATCACGCGACGGATCGATCGCTCGTGATTCTCGACGAGATCGGGCGCGGCACGTCGACGCTGGACGGGCTCGCTCTCGCGTGGGCGATTGCGGAGACGCTGGCTGATGTCGGCGCGCGGACGCTCTTCGCCACGCATTACCACGAACTCACCACGCTGGCCGACGAGCGTCCGGAGGTGACGAACCTGCACGTCACGGCGCGGGAGTGGCGGGACGAGATCGTGTTCGTCTACCGGGTGCTGCCGGGGCGGACGGATCGATCCTACGGGATTCACGTCGCGCGGATCGCCGGGGCGCCGTCGGCGACGATCGACCGCGCAAACGAACTGCTCGAGACGTTGTCCGTGCAGCACGGCCAGTCGCCGACGGGATCCGCGTCCGCCCGCACGCCCGACCGCGGATCGGCGCAGATGAGTCTGTTCACGGAGTACGTGGACCATCCGGTGGTGACGTCGCTTCGTGATCTGGACCTGGAGCGGATGTCGCCGCTGGAGGCGTTCGATGCGTTGCGCCGCCTGCGCGACGAAGCGCAGGGCGATGATCGGGCGTGAGCGTCAGGGCTGATCAGGGGCGGATCGCCGCCTATGATCGAGACCGAGCATGCAAGCAGGCGGACGTCTCCCGACGGGTGAGCGGGCGTCGCCGCCGAAGGAGATCACGCCGATGACCACCGCCGCCGCGACCGGCCTGAACGCGTCCTATCTGAAGTCCAAGTTCGAGCAGGGGCTCGACTACGAAGCGTACCTCGCCACCGACCCCGAGAAGGGCGAACGGTGGCGGGAGTTCGAAGCCCAGGTGAGCCTCACCGACGCCCAGCGTGAGCTGATCGCGGGGTTCACCCGCAATGTGAAGATTCTCGTCTCGTCCGGCATCTGGTGCGGCGACTGCGTGCAGCAGGGTCCGCTGCTCAAGGCGATCTGCGACGCGAACGAGCGTCTCGACCTGCGGTGGGTCGATCGGGACGAGCACAAGGACCTCGCGGAGCAGATCATGATCTGCGCGGGTCTGCGGGTGCCGGTGGCGATCTTCATGGCGGAGGACCACGAGCCGGTGTCGATCTACGGCGACCGTACGCTGACCCGATATCGGGCCATGGCCGCGAAGCAGCTGGGGGCGTCCTGTCCGTTGCCCGGCGCGCCGGTTCCGCCGGACGAGATCGCGGGCACGCTGCAGGACTGGCTGGACGAAGTCGAACGCGTTCATCTGCTTCTCCGCCTGAGCGGCCGTCTTCGTCAGAAGCACGGCGACTGATCGGATCGCTCTCCCCGGCTCCACTGTTCCCCTGCTCTTCTTTCCCTCTCTCGCGGAGCGCCCCTGTGCTTCTCAACGCCGAGTTTCTTCGTTCGTTCTACGACCAGGCGGTCGACTACGAGACGTTCGTCGCGAGCGGCGAGGCCGAAGGGCATCGCATGCAGTGGGACGATCGGTACAGCCGGCTCGAACTGAACGATGAGCAGGCGGCGCTGGTGAAGAGCTTCACCCGCGGGATGCCGGTGCTCTGTCTGACCGGAACGTGGTGCGGGGACTGCGCGCTGCAGGGCGCGGCGATGCAGCGGATCGCGGAGGCGACCGACCGGATTCAGCTTCGGTTCCTGCCGCGCTCGGACGAGTACGCGCCCCTGGTCGTCGCCGCGCAGCTCAACCAGGGGTTCCGGGTGCCGATCACGTGGTTCATGGCGGAGGACTTCGCCCCGGTGGCGCGGCTGGGGGACCGGACGCTGTCACGGTACCGGTCGATGGCCCGGAAGGCCCTCGGCGACGACGCCGTGCCGGCCGCCCCGCCCGCAGACCCGGTGGGGGAGGTCCTGCAGGAAGTGCTCGACGAGTTCGAGCGGGCGCATCTGATTCTGCGCACCTCCGCGCGGCTGCGGGAGAAGTACGGCGATTAGCCGGGCCTGAGCCGGTCGGAATCATCGGCGGTCCGGGTTCGCGGGCCCGGCCCCGGGGCGCACGCCGCCCCCTCTGCTACCATCCGGACGGTTCCGACGAGCCAGCGGCGTCGGGTTGTGACAGAGAGAGGACGGACGAGACCGGTCTGGAATCGGTGCGGCCGTCTGATTCATATGGCGAGGAAGAAGAAAGGATTTCCTGCTCATGGCTGACCAGAACTTCGGCACCGTGCTCGGACCCGACGCCAACTTCAAGGGTGAACTCTCCTTCGACTCCAACGCCCAGATCCTGGGCAAGTTCGAAGGCTCGATCACCGCGAAGGGCAAGCTCCACGTCGCCGACGGCTCCAACTGCAAGGCCGCGATCCACGCCAGCGACGTGACCGTTGAAGGCGCCGTCGAAGGCAACGTCGAGGCGGGCAAGCGTCTCGAACTCACGCCCACCGGTTCGATCAAGGGCGACATCGTCGCCGATACGATGGCGATGGCCGACGGCGCGGCGATCGACGGGTACTGCAAGATCGGCGTCAAGGGCGGCGGCTCCGGCGGCGGTTCGTCGTCGAAGAGCAAGTCCAGCTCCACCACCGAAACCAAGCCGGCGCCGCAGGCCGCGACGGCCAAGTCCTGATCCCGCGCCCGACCGACCCGACCCGGGACCGTTGACGCGTGGCCCGCGCCCGAGGCGTTGAACCCGAACGCGACACGACGACGCGCAGCAAGCGGACGGGACGCCGCAAACCCGCTCCCCGACGCGATGTCGTGTGCTATCTCTGCGGACACGTGTTCGAGGTCTCCGCCAAGACCATGAGCACGTCGTGTCCGGGCTGTCACCGCGCGATCAAGATCGAGGACGTCGTCATCAAGTCGTACCTGCCGGTGAACGAACTGCAGACGTGCGGCAGCATTCACATCACGAAGCGCGGACGCGTCGCCGCGAAGCTCGTCTCGGCGGGCGGCGACATCAAGTGCGAGGGGATCGTCGAGGGCGCCATGACGACGCCGGGTGAACTCAGCTTCGGGCCGAAGGCGACGTGGGCGGGCGCGTATCTGCGGGGGCGGCGGCTCACGATCTCGCCCGGCGCCTCGCTCGAGGGCGTGATCACCATCCCGTGGCGGGCCCCGCCGGAGGAGGACGCGTGACTCGCCGCGCGGCCGTGGTATCCTCAACGGCGTGAGATCGACCTCGCGCCCGCTGCTGCTGCTCATCGCCGCCGTCATCGCGGCTGGTCTGTGCGCATCGTCCGTCCGCGGACAGACCGAGGCGGACGATGACACGCCCGACGCGCCGACGCGGGAGCTGGCGGAGGCGGGCGAGGCGGAGCAGGAGACGCTGGAGCGGTTCATCGAGGCGCCCGACTGGCCCCGCCGCGCCCTCGCCGCCATCCGCCTCGGCCGGTACCGATGTGCGCCGAGCCGCACGCAGCTGAACGATCTCGCGTCGGACGACGACTGGCGGGTGCGGTCCTTCGCCATCACCTCGCTCGCCCTCCGCGACGAACCCGCCCCCCCATCGCTCGTCCGCGAACCCGAACCCCGCGTCATCCGCACCGCGCTCCGCTGCCGCTACGACGTCGACGTCGAGTACCTCGGGCGCGGCGTGCGTCGCCTCGAACGTTCCGCGTCGCTGGCGGACAAGATGCTCGCGATCGAACTCGCGGCGGCGTCGGGCGACGAGGATCTCCACGAGTTGGGGCTCGAGGCGTTGCGCGACGTGATCCTGCGGATGTCGCGCTCGGAGGCGGGGCGCTTCGGGCCGCGTCTGGCGACGGTGACCGGCGCCCCGGACCAGGAGCGCCCGTTTCGCTGGCAATCATGGCGACGGAGCCATCGCGGCCGGATCCGGCTCGAGCCGGGGTATCTGCGGCCGGACGTGAAAGGACCGCTCGGCGACACGCGGATCGGATCGCTGACCGGGCGACAGTTCGCGGCGCTGGCGAAGTACATCGACGAACTCAGCACCCGCGACGTGGAACTCGCCGTGTGCATCGACTGCACGGCGAGCATGAGCGGCGAACTGCACGAGGCGCAGAGCGGCGTCGATGACCTGATGCTCTTCGTCGGCGACATCGTCAACCGCTTCCGGATCGGCATCGTCGGCTACCGGGATCGGGGCGCCGATTTCGAAACCGTCGGCTGGGACTTCACGCCGCACCTGGATGTTGCGCGGGAACAGCTCTGGTCGCTGAGCGCGGGGGACGGGGGCGACACGCCGGAGATGGTCTACGAGGCGATGGCGATCGCGTGCAAGCAGATGTCGTGGACGCTGGAGTCGGACAAGGTGCTGATCGTGATCGGCGACGCCCCGCCCCGCGTCGGCACGGCGTCGAAGTGCGTCGCCCTCGCCGAACGCGGGGCCGAACTCGGCTTCAAGACGCACATGATCGAAGCGAAGGGCCGACGCGTCGATAAGTTTGCGGAGATCGCGGCGGCGGGCGGCGGCCAGTGCATCGCCCTCCGCAACCGCAGCACCCTGATCATCAAGGTCGCGGGCCTCGCCCTCGGCAGCCGGTTCGACGCGGAGATGACGGAGTTCTTCCGGGCGTACATGCTGCTGTGCCGGTGAAGCGGACGCGGCGTCGTTCCCCGTGGTAGAGTCTGCGGATGTCGCCTGACGCCCCTGACATCGTCGCCGCTCCGTCCGAACTCGAGGGCGTCGTTTTGGCGATGTTCGCGTTCGACATCGGCTTCCAGATCGAACTGGAGACGGCCGAGCGACGGCTCGAAGAGGCGACGCGTCGGCAGGTCGTGCGGGCGCGTCGGCCCGCCCCGGTCTGGTTCGACTACAGCCCCCCGCCCCTGCGGCTCGTCGTGGACGGACCGACCGTCACGGTCGACGCAGCGACGACGGAGGCGGGGACCGAGATCCTGGTCTACGACTTCGGCGCCGCCCTGGCCACGTTCCGGCTCCCGATGCCCGCCGGGCTCGACAAGATGATCGACCTCAGCGTCAGCCTCGACGAACATCCCGACCTGGCGGCGGAGGCGCGGCGGCGGGTGACGGCGGTCATGGAGGCGATGGGCGACGCCGTGGAGCGTCCGAGGCTGGCGGAGGCGACGGAGGCGTACACGGTGTTCGTGGTGACGGGCGGTCCGCCGGAGCCGCACGCCTTCGCGGGGGCGCATCGGCGGACCATCGCGCAGCTGATCGAGGCGGACCGGTCGGAACTGTCGTCGCAGCAGGTGGAGCGGTCGGTCGGCGGGTCGATGTCGTACGCGTCGACGGACCTGGCGATCGTGGACTGGAACGCCGCGCTGCTGTTCGATCCGGAGCCGGACGATGTGATTGCGGTGCTGCAGCATGCGAACGTGGAGTTGCTGCAGTTGCGGGTGCTGGATGCGGAGCTGGACGCGATTCTGGACCACGCGGACGAAACGCTCGCCGCCCTGACGCGGAGCCGGGTGTGGCCGGGGTTTTCGTCGGGTCGTCTGCTGCGTCGGTTTGCGTCGGCGCAGACGGACGCGGCGGTTCGTTTCGAGGGCGTGAACAACGCGATCAAGCTGCTGGGCAATCAGTATCTCGCGCGGCTGTACCGGCTCGCGGCCGCGCGTCTGGATCTGCCGGCGTGGCAGGACGGCGTGACGCGGAAGCTGGAGGCGACGAACAGTCTCTACGACAAGATGTGCGAGGCGACGTCGACGCGTCGGCTGGAGACGCTGGAGTGGGTGATCATCGTGCTGATCGCGGTGTCGATCATGCTGCCGTTCACGCCGTGGTATCACTAGCGCGATCGACCGCGGCTACGCCTCCCACTTCGCCGGACTCGCGGGGTGCTTTTCCACCAGCTTCCAGCACCGTTCGAGCATCGCCGCGATGTTCTCGCCGGCGGCGCCGCTGACCACGACGGGTTCGGCGTCGGCGGGGAGCTGTTCGATGATCGCACGCACATGGTCGGCGCGGTCGGCTTCGGGGATGAGGTCGATCTTGTTGAGGACGATGAGTTCGGGCTTGGATGCGAGTTCGGGAGCGTAGTCGCCGAGTTCGCGTCGGATCGTCGCGTAGTTCGTCGCGGGGTCGGATTCATCGAACGGCGCGACGTCGAGAACGTGCGCCAACGCACGGGTGCGCTCGATGTGCTTGAGGAAGTCGTGGCCCAGCCCGGCCCCGTCCGCCGCGCCTTCGATGAGGCCGGGGATATCCGCCACGACGAGGCGTCGTTCGCCCGGCAGTTCGGCGATGCCGAGCGAGGGCTGGAGGGTGGTGAACGGGTAGTCGGCCACGCGGGGCGTGGCGCGGGACACGGCGCGAAGCATCGTCGACTTGCCGGCGTTCGGGAGCCCGACGAGTCCGATGTCTGCGATCAGCTTGAGCTCCAGCCGGAGACGCCGCTCGATGAACGGTTCGCCCTCGGTGAATTCGCGGGGGGTCTGGTTGGTCGACGACTTGAAGTGTTCGTTGCCGAATCCGCCCTTGCCGCCGGTGACGACGGTGACCCGCTGGCCCTGGTCGCTGACATCGGCGATGAAGTCGCCGCTTTCGTCATCGCTCACGACGGTGCCGAGCGGGACGGGCACGAGGCAGTCCTCGCCGTCGGCCCCGTGTTTCTGCTTGCCCTGTCCGGGCTGACCGTTGGTGGCGCGATAGTGCGGGCGGCGGGTGAGATGGAGGAGGGAGTCGAGCGAGTCGTCGCCGACGAGGATGACGTCGCCGCCGCGGCCGCCGTCGCCGCCGTCGGGACCGCCCTTGGGCACGTATTTCTCGCGTCGGAAGGAGACGCAGCCGTGGCCGCCCTTGCCGGAGCGGACGAAGATGACGGTGTTGTCAACGAGCATGGGTGGTTGCGACGCGCGGGCCGTCAGTCGGATTCGCTGCGCGAGAACGTCGCGCGGGTCATGATGAGTTCGAGCGTCTGGCAGACGAGGTCGACGTCGCGCTCCGTCATCTTCGGGAAGAACGGCAGGGCGATGGTGCGCTGGCTCACCGATTCCGCCCGCGGGAAGTCGCCGGGCTGGAAGCCGAACTGCTGGCGGTAGAACGGCAGCATCGGAATCGCGGGGAAGTAGTTCGACGCCCCCACTTCGTGCCGGCGGAGCCCGTCGATGATTTCGTCGCGGTCGTGTTCGGTGAAGCGGTCGCTGAGCCGCACGACGTAGACGAACCAGCTCATCTCGACGCCGGGCTCGACGGTGGGCACGGTGAGGTCGGCGTTGGTCATGAGCCGGCGGGTGTACGCGTCGGCCACCATCGCGCGGGCTTCCATGAGTTCGGGCAGGCGCTGGATCTGGGAGAGGCCGAGGGCGGCCTGGATCTCGGTGAGCCGGTAGTTGTAGCCGAGTCGTTCGTGCTGCAGCCACGAGCCGGCCCCGTGGCCCATGGCGGCGGAGGCGCGTCCCTGGTTGCGCATGGAGCGGCAGACGTCGGCGATGTGGTCGTCGTGGGTGACGATCATGCCGCCTTCGCCGCACGTGATCTGCTTGTTGGGATAGAAGCCGAAGACGGCGATGCGTCCGAACCCGCCGATGCGGTCGCGTCCGAAACGGCCGCCCAGTCCTTCGCATGCGTCCTCGATCATCGGGATCTCGTACTTGGTCGCGAGCGTCGCGAGATCGCGCAGGCCGGCGGGATTGCCGAAGACCTCGACGCCGATGATCGCCTTCGTGTTGTCGTTGATCTTCGCCTCGACGTCGGCGGCCCGCATGTTGAGCGTGCGGGGGTCGCAGTCGACGAACACGGGCGTCGCCCCCGCGTGCAGGATGCAGTTGGCGGAGGCGACGAAACTGAACGCCGGGGTGATGACCTCGTCGCCGGGACCGATGTTCAGCGCGCGGAGGGCCAGGTGCAGACCCGACGTGCCGGAGTTCACCGCGACGCCGTAGGGACGACCGGCGACGGCGGCGACCGCGTCCTCGAACGCCTCGACGACGGGACCGATGCTGAGGCGTCCGCTTCGCAGCACCTCGGTGACGGCGCGGACATCCTCGTCGGTGATGTCGGGCTGACTCAGGGGAATCGCGTTCGGTTCTGGCACCGGGCGTGGCTCCAACCGGGCGGCGGGACGGAACGCCGAGGACGCGCCGCCGACGCGTCCCGGCCGAGAAAAAGACTCAGTCGCCGGCCGCCGGCGGCTCGAAGATCGCCGTCAGCGCCTGATCGATCTGATTCGTGTGACGAAGGTAGATCCACGCCGCTTGCGCCTGCAACGCCGGGGACACCCGCCCGCCGCCACGCGCGATCAACGCGAGATCCCGGAGCGCCGCCTCGCTCAGCGTCGACTGGTGACGCGCCGCAAGCAGACGAGCCACCGAATCCGTCCGCCCCAGCCCGATCGTCGGGGCGGCGGCCGCCGCTTCGCCCACCCGCGGGTCGATCGCGTCCAGCAGACCCAGCATGATCGACTCCTGGGTGAGACTGTCGTCAGGCGCGGCCCGCAGCCGGGCGAGGACGATGTCGGGATCGATCGCAAACAGCTTCGTCGCGGCCAGCATCGCGAGTTCGGCCCGATCGGCCTGACCCTCGGGCGGCCCCTCGACGTTGTCCATCAACGGGAGATACACGGCGCGAGCCTGGTCAACGGGCAGCGTCGCCGCCATGCCGACCGCCCATCCGACCGTCTTCACGTGCCCGAACTCGATGAGGTCGAGCATCGCCCGCGCCGCGACGTCGGATTGCGTCGCCAACGCACGACCGGCCGCGGCCATGCGGGTCGAGAGCGGATCACCCGCCGCGTCGAGTCGGTCGTACGCGCTGACCGGGGCGTCCTCGCCGAGCGCGAGCAGCAACATGCCGAATTCGACGAGATCGATCCGTGAGGGCGCGTCCCCCAACGCGCGTCGCCACGCCCGTTCACCGCGTTCCGGATCCAGGTACAGCAGCGTGAACACGATCTCGCGGTGCATGGGGCCGGCGGGGAACACGTCCGCCTCGAGGAGAGCGGCGGTCCAGTCGGCCAGTTCGTCGAGACGGTAGCGCCGGATCTCCTCCAGCAGCCGCGAATATCGCGCGGCCCGGGCGGCGCGATCGAGCGACCGGGCTTCGCCTTCAAACGCGACGAGAGCGTCGAGGTCGCCGGCGTCGGCGAGGAGCGCGGCGGCGAGCGCGCCGTCGGGGCCGAGCCGCTCGGCCAGCGTGCGAAGCAGATCGAGATCGACCGGGTCCCCCGCGTCGCGCAGTTCGGCGAGGAGACGGAGCCGCGGGAGGTCCTCGAGGTCGTCCCAGGCGAGCATCTCGCGCATCGCGTCGCGCTCGAGCATCTCCCGGGCGACCGCGGCCTCGATGGCCGTATGGCGGGCCGCCACGGAGGGCGCCTGGCTGACGATGGCGGGATTGAGTCGCGGCGGGTCCGCGAGTTCCGCCAGTCCGAGGATGGCGTGCGTCTGCACGATCGGATCGGGCTCGCGAATGAGTTGCCGGAAGAAGGGCTCGAGCGAGGGATCGCGAAGCTGGCGCAACGCGCGGAGCAGGGCGAGCGGCGCGTCGCCCCGCCGGGGGCGGACGATGCGGCTGAGGTGTCCGACCGCCGCGTCGAAGGCGCGATCATCGCGCCAGTCCGCCCGCGCAGGCGTGGCGACGACCGCGCCGAGGAGGGCGGCGAGGGCGACCAGCAGGACGAGGGTCGGCCGGAGCGGCGCCGGAGGAGCGGGGCGACGAAGCGGGAGCGGCATCGCAACAGTGTACCCGACCGGCGGCGTCGGGCTGCAGATTCGCGACGCCCGGTTTGTCGCGACGGATCAGCGGCGGCGGGCGCGCATGACGGCGTGCCTGATCTGGTCGGCCAGTTCCCGAAGCGAGACGTCCGCCGCGCCATCGACCAGACTCAGCCGTTCACCTGCGTCGATCTGACCGCGGAGGCGTTTCGCCGCGGTGTAGACGGTGGAGTGGTTGGAGCGTCCCATGGCGCGGGCGATCTCGGGGTAGCTGAGGGTGGTCATGGAGCGGCAGAGCAGGGCGGCGAGACCGCGGGCGGCGACGAGTCGTCGGTGTCGACCGGGTCCGCAGAAGTCGGAGCGTGTCACGCCGAGCGTCTCACAGGTGATGTCGATGATGACGGCGGGCTGGACGGGGGTGGACGGCTGGGCCCCGGCCTCCATGAGCACGCGTTCGACGACGACGGCCCCGACCACGCCCGGTTCGGCGGACTGATCAGGCATGAGGTGCTGCACGGCGGCGATGCGGGTGATCGCGCCCTGAAGTTCACGCACGGAGCCGACGCAGTGCGCGGCGATCATCTCCGCCGCGACGTCGGTCGCCCGCAGCCCTCGCCGATCGAAGAGCCGGTCAATGAGTTTGAGGCGGGTTTCAAGGTCGGGTCGGTCGATCTTGGCGACCATGCCGGAGAGAAAGCGGCTGACGAGCGGCTGGCTGACCTGCTTGATATGGCGCGGGTGCTCATCGGAGGCGAGGACGACCCGGGCCCCGGTGCCCTCGATGGCGATCATCGTCTGCAGGAACTCGTACTGCGTCGCCGACTTGTTCGCCATGAAGTGCACGTCGTCGATGCAGAGCAGCGAGAGTCGTCGGATGCGGGCGCGAAACTGGTCGATGGAATCGTCGCGGAGAGCGGCGAGGTATTCGTTGGTGAACTGCTCGCCGGTGACATAGCGGACGGCGCGGGCGCCCACCCGCTCGGCGAAGGCGTGTCGGATGGCGCGGAGGAGATGCGTCTTGCCGACGCCGCACTCGCCATGGAGGAAGAGCGGGGAGATCTCGCCGCCGTCCACGTCCTCCGCCAGACGTCGGGCGGCGCGGAAGGCGAGTTCGTTGGAGGGACCGACGATGAAGTCGTCGAACTGTCGAAGCGGCGGACGGTGGGCGTCGGCCGACGTGACGCGCGGCTTCTTCAGGACCGCCGCTCCGTCGTCGTCGACGGCCGGGTCCGGTCCGTCGTTATCCGCCGGCGATCGCACCTCGATCGTCCACGCCTCGCGGTCGCCGAGGAGACTCTCCGCCACCGCGTGCAGGTCGTCGCGATGCACGCGTTCGATCCATTCGGCGATGAACGCGGCGTCGGCGACGATGCGAATCTGACCGTCGTGCAGGTCGATCGACGCCGCCCGGTTGAACCACATCTCGAACTTGGCGTCGCCGACGACGCCGCGGAGCGCGCGTCTGATCGCCGTCTGCCGGTCCTCCTGGCGCCCGTGTCCGTGCCCCCGCGTGTGATCCATGGCGTGCCCGTATCCGCTGGTGATTCGCGTGTCGTCTGAACTCGTCTGCTCGAGACGCGGCGCCGCAGCGCCGGAGTCAGAGCCGCCGATCGGAGAAGCAGCTGTCATGCCGTCGAATCCCCTTCGCTGCATCAGGGCAGCTCAAGGCGCCGCGCCCGCTGACGGGGCCCGACGGTGTGCGCAGATTCGAGTCCGTTCGCCCCTCTCGTCCCCCCTTGCTGAACCCCCCGACGCGCCCTCGCCGGATCAGAGCCGGCCGCGTCGGCGCCGCACGCGGAAGGTCGTGGAGGCGTGCGACGATTCGTCCGTCGGCGCCTCGTCCCGGGCGGCGGGTTCGAGGGAGAGCGTCATCCATCCCTGACGACTGCGACAACGTAATGCGCGCTGCACGCTCCGACAACGGGGTCTTCACACACGACGCGGGAACCACGCGGGGAATCCGCGATTTTGGACCGGTCCTCACCGAAAATAAATCTTTTCCACCGCCGCGCCTTCCGGCTGTCAACATGTCGTGGAAAAACAGGCGCCGGCGCACGCTTCGATGACGCACGACATCGGCACGTCGACCGCATCAGACCAGAACTGTCTCACCCTGATGCATCGCGAAGCGGACGGATGAGCGCGATGCGTCGCCCGATCCGTCGGAAGCCGTCGGCGCGATAGAGCGCCAGGGCGGGCGCATTGCTGTCGTCGACGGCGAGCGAGATGGACGTCTCCGACCGGCCGCGCAACGAGGCAAGTCCGTACGTCAGCAGACGTCCGCCGAGCCGTCGTCCACGCGCCATTGGCGCCACGCCGATGTAGACGAGCTCCACCGTCCGCTGGGCGGGCGATGGATTGAGGAAAAGCACGCCCGCCGGCGTGTCGTCCACGCAGAGCACCGTCCACAACGCGGGATCGTACGCGCCGGTCGAGCGATGCCCGAGCAGGATGTCCTCGGTCCGCCGCAACCCGAACAGACCCGGACAATCGAGGGTGTCCTGGTAGGTCGCCTCCAGCGTCGCGGCGAGCACGGCGGGCGGGTGGGCGTCCGCCCGGGTCACCGTCACCCCGGGCGGCCACTCCGGCGGATCGGGGAGCTGACGCAATGAACGTCGCATGTAGCTCAGAGAGCCCAGCTTCCGGAAGCCGCCGGCGATGAACGCGGCGTTTTCCAGTCGTTCGCTGGGTTCGAGCAGGACCTGGGCGAGGTCGATGTCGCCGGTCCGGGCGGCCGCCTCGCAGGCGTGGTCGAGGAGCCGGCCGATGCGGTCGGAATCGGTCCGTCCCTGGGGCCGGCTGGCGAAGACCATGGCGGTCCGTCCGGGGCTGGGCAGGACGAGGGCGGCGGCGGTGATGGCCCCGGTATCGGCGGTTTCGTACGCCCAGAGCTGATCGAGGGGGAGGCCGTTGTCGACCGCGTAGCCGATGAACCGGCGGGCGTGCTCGCGGTCCGGGGGTCCGGACCGGGCGACGAGGTGAGCGATCGCCGCCTCCCGACGGTCCGCCTCGATCCGGACGATCCGCTGTCCGGTCCCGCCGGAATCGAGCAACTCATCGGAATGCGGGTGCGAAATGCTCATGGAACAGGGTACGCGGGCGAAGCGGATTGCTCTCGCGCCCGGTTCCCGTAGAATACCGGATTGTCCACTCCCGGAGAACTTCTCATGGCGACCTCCGCCCCGGCGGCCCCGGCCCGACGACTTTCGATTTTCGCCCGTCTCGCCCCCTGGTGTACGGGCGTGGCCGCGCTGCTGCTGGCGGCGACCGTGGTCGGCGCGTACCCGAAGCCCTCCCCGGTGCCGTACCGGTGGGAGCTGACCTTCGAACCCGGCGATCTGCGGCTCTGGCGGGACGCCTCGAGCGGCGACTACTACTGGTTCTTCACCTACAAGGTCACGAACCGGACGGGCGACGAGCAGGTCTGGGCCCCGGAGTTCACGCTGTTCAACGATGCGGGCGAGATTCTGCGTTCCGGTCGCGGCGTCTCGTCCCGCGTGACGGACACGCTGCTCGGCGTCATCGGCAACGAACTGATGGAGCCGCAGAACGCGGTCATCGGCGAGATCTTCCAGGGGGCGGAGCACGCCCGGGAGGGGCTGGTGATCTGGCCCGCCGACCGGATCGACGTCAACGAGATCACGATCTTCATCGCGGGGATCAGCGGCGAGACCGCGGCGGTCGCCGACCCGATCACCGGCGACGAGGTCATCCTCCGCAAGACGCTGCAGCGGGACTATCTGATCCCCGGCAACGTGGTGGCGCGCGGCACGGCCCCGGCCCCGCTCGTCAAGGAAACCTGGATCCTCCGCTGAGGCGTCCGCGGACCCGGCGGGCGGCTCGCCCGAGGGGTTGGACGCGGCCCGGCGGGGTGCTATACTGCCCGACTCGCCTGACCCGGCCGTCCGCCGCGGGCGACGACTTCGAAGTGACTCACGGATCGACTGGAGCGACGCAATGGCTCATAAGAAGGGACAGGGTTCTTCGCGGAACGGCCGCGACTCCAACCCGCAGTTTCGCGGCGTGAAGCTGTACGGCGGCGAAGTCGCCCAGCCCGGCGCGATCATCGTCCGGCAGTGCGGCACGCACTTCAAGCCCGGCTACCTCGTGAAGCGCGGCAAGGACGACACCCTCTACTCGGTCGCCCACGGCCACGTTCGCTTCCGCGGACGGAAGGTCGACGTCGTGCCGAGCGATCCCGACGTGCCGCAGTACGTCGCCGTCGAACGCAAGACCGGCTGACGTCAGTCGCCCCGTAGGAAAAACACAACGCGGTCCGCTGGTGCGGGCCGCGTTGTTTGTTGGCGGGTCGGGCGTCCGGGCGGGCGCCGCGCGTCAGTTCGGCGGCAGGAACCGCCGGAGGTGTCGGCCGTAGTCGATCACCTTCGAGACGACTTCCGGCATCGTCTCGCGCACGATGATGTGATCACCGTTGATGAGCGTGATCGTCGTATCGGGGTTCGCCTCGATCGAGCGGATCATTTCGGCGTTGACGACGATCGGTTTCGCGTTGAGTCGGGTGACGGTGATCATCGGGACGCGGACCTCCGTGGACGTCAGGTCAGTCGTTGCTTACCGGCCGAGGAGCAGGAGCTGGTCCATGAGTTCGTCGGTGGTGGAGATGACCCGCGACGCGGCGGAGTAGCCGGTCGACGCGAGGATCATGTCGATGAACTCCTGCGACAGGTCGACATTGGAGAGTTCAAGCGCCCCCCCCACGAGTCGGCCGGTGCCGAACTCGAGCGGCTTGGCGATGAGGGCGGAGCCGGAGTTCGGGCCGACCGAGAAGAAGTTGTTGCCCGAGTCGACGAGACCCTCGGGATTCGAGAACTTCGCAATCGCGACCTGACCGACCGATCGGGTGAGCCCGTTCGTGAACGATCCCGAGAGCGTGCCGTCCTGTCCGATCGAAAAACCGCTGAGCGTTCCGATGGCGGAGCCGTCCTGGAAGACCGCGGCGAACGCGGATCCGTTGTCGGTCAGGGCGGAGATTGCATCCGCGCCGTTGCTGAACTCCATGTTCACATTGAGCGGGGAGACGGCGCCGTTGTCGCGGGTGACCGAGAACGACTGGTTGGTGGTCGTGGTGAAACGGCCCTCTTCATCGAAGTCCACGACGCCGAGCCCCACGATGCGGTCGAGGTCCGCGTTGTCGTTCGACTCGGCGATCCACTCCCAGGTGGTCCCGCCGCTCGGCGTGGTGCTTTGAAGAACGAAGGTGAGATCAACGGTGACGGCGGTGCCGAGCGAGTCATAGACCACCATGGAGGTCCGGACTGACTCGCCGTCCGCCGCGGCGCTCTGCTGCACGACGAACGGCTGGGCGGTCAGCGCCCCGGCGCCCGAGGCGATCATGTCGGGGGTTTCCAGATCGAGGTCCTGGACGGTCCCCTCGTTGCCGGTGACGCTGATGACGCCCCCGCTCATTGAGACGCCGCCGCTGAGCGACTCGCCCGCAATCGTCGATCCGTCCAGGCCGAGGTAATCGTCAAGGAAGTCCATGTAGTCCTGGAACGTCGGGCCGAAGGCGTCGGTTCCGGGCACCGCGGTGGCGGAGAACGCGAAGGACGCCGTACCGAGGTCCTTTCCGCCCTTCTCGACGCCTGAGATCGTGATCGTCTTCGCGCCGGCCCCGAAGATCTGGATCGGCGTCCCGCCGCCGTCGTCCATGTAGATGTCGGTGGAGGTCAGGTCGGTGCCGGGCACGACGGGCGTGGTCAGACCCGCGTCGGTGAACATCGCGCGGAAGTCATGCACCGAACCGCTCGTCGGAATCTCCCCCGAGGCGTTCAGGTTGCCGTTCAGCGTGACATTGCGCGACGCCTCGGCGAGGGTCAGGGTGCCGACGGGAATGTTCAGCTCGACGAGGTCCCCCTCGACGACGTTGAAATTCTCATCGATCGGGTAGCCCATCACGCGTCCGCCGGCGATCGTGACGAGATCGTTCGCCTCGTTGAACTGAAACGCGCCGGCCCGCGTGAACATCCGCGATCCGTTCATGTTCACGACGAAGAAGCCTTCGCCTTCGATGGCGACGTCCGTCGACACGCCGGTCGCGGTCAGCGCCCCGTTGGAGAAGTCCCGCTGCGTCCCCGCCAGCGACACGCCCAGACCGATCTGCCCCGGGTTGGTCCCGCCCGAGAGGCCGGACGGCGAGGTGCCGATCGAGAACGTCCGACTGAACGTCGGCTCGAAGAGCATCCGGTTCGACTTGTACGCGGTCGTGTTGACGTTGGCGATGTTGTTGCCGATGACGTCGAGCTTCCGCGAGTGCGTCAGCAGACCGGAGAGACCCGTGAAGAGTGCGACGGTGGAGGCCATGTGGAAACTCCTGACGGAGGGATGAACGAGCGAGGCGGCTCAGGCCGCGGATGATGAAGAAGAAGACGAATCGGACAGGAACTGCGAGGCGACGCCGCGCGGCGTCACGCCGCCCCCCGGCGGCGGGAGCGCGGTCTCCGGACCCTCATCGTCGGGACCGCGGACGTACACGGCGGCGTCCAGCGCGACGACCTCGTCCGTGGCCCGCCCGCTGAGTTCGGAATCAAGACGACGTCCCGCGACGTCCAGCACCACGCCCCGACCGTCAATGAGCAGCAGCGCCGTGGTCGCGCCGGCGCTCGACGCCGCGTCCGCCGCGGCGGCGAGTCGCGCCAGCTGCTCATCCGTGAACGCCTCGTCCGGTTCATACCCGAGGTCGACCGGGCGATCGCTCGTGACCCGGCCCGACGTCGCGAGGAGCAGCAGATCGTCGAACGTCCGCTCCTCGAAGACAGGCCTCGGACCGACCGGCGCCCGGCCGGAACTCGTCCGCCGGGCGGGATCGAGGCGATTCAGCAACTGGATGGGATCAATCGGCATGGGTCACCCGCCGTTCGCACGCCGCTCACGGCGCGGTCGGCAACTCCTCCACCAGGTCCACGGTGCGTTCGATGTTCTCGAACGGGACGATCTGTCCCGTGTCGAGTTCAAGCAGCACTTCGTTGTTCTCCCGCGCCACCGAGATCACCACCCCGCTCGCCGGCTCGAACTGCGCGGTCAGTCCGATCACCGCTTCGCCGAGCAGATTGGCGCCCGCCGCGAACTGGTTCTGGAACACCAGCGACTCCAACTGCTCCTGCAACGCCACGTCCGCCTCGATCGAGCGGATGGAGTCGAGCTGATCGAGCAGCGCGGCGGAGTCGTTCGGTTCGAACGGATCCTGGTTCGACAGCTCCGTGAACATGATCTCGAGAAAGTCCTCGCTGGACATCTCGCTGAACCGGTTCACCGGGGCCGGGGCCGAGGTCGCGTCGATCGGATTGAACGTGTTGATCTGGCTCATGTCGAACTCCCGTGGCGCGTCCCTGCGCCGGTGCGTCATCCGTGACTCGGGGCGTGCTCGTCGTCGTTCATGGCGTCGCGGAACGCGGCGTCGTCAAACTGCTCGGTGAAGGAGCGCGGCCGGTCGCGGCGCTGCTCCGATTCGTCGCGTCGTCCCCGGGACTCGCCGTTCGCGGCGTCGCGCCGGCCGTCCGCCGACTGCTGCTGTTGCTGCCCGGGATCGTCGCGTCCGGTCGTCGCCGCGCCGTTGGAAGATGTCGCCGCCGCGGTCTGGACCGCGAGACGCTCCACCGTGAGGCCCTGGTTTTCGAGAGAGGTGCGCAGCATGCCGAGGTTTCGTTCGAGCAACTGGCGCGCCGAATCGGTGGAGGCGATGAAGGATGCGGTCACCACGCCGCGCACGATCGACATCTGGACTTTCAACTGCCCGAGTTCGGGCGGATCGAGCCGCATGGTCATGGATCCGCCGTGGCGGGAGATCATCGTCGACATGCCGCGCACGACGCGTTTCGTCACCGCGTCGTCGGGCGTGGACTCGGCGGAGAGCAGCGACTGCCGCAGTTCCTGCGCGGCGGTCTGCGCATCGCCGAGACTCGTGAACGTGGGTCGACCCGACATGTCGGCGCTCGTCAGGGCGGCCCCGCCGTCGGGCGACAGGCCGGACGGCGCGGCGGACTCAGGGCCGCCGAGCGACTGGTTCAGCGACGCCGCGCGAGCCACGGCGGGGGCGGGCGGCGGCGCGGGCTCGGGCTCGACGGCGATCTTCGGCGCGACGTCCGCCTCGATCGTCGGGGCGTCCGGCGTCGGGACGACCGGCGTCACGGCGGCGGCGGGGGCGGTGGACTGCCTCTGGGTCGGATTCTGATTCGGTCGGGCGACGGCGGGCGGCGGGGTCACTGTCGCGGCGACCTGCACGGCGCCGGACGTGGTCGACGCCACGCCGGACGCGGCGGGCGCGGTCGCGCCGCCTCGCGCCTCCGCCTGCGTCGACGGCGCGATCACAGCGGAGGACGATGACGACGGGCTTGTCAGGAAGGGACGTTCGACCGCGGCGTCGTTGACGGCGTCAGACGGGATGGTTGTCACCGGCGTCGATGAAGTCTCGGCGGCGGCGGAGGCGGCGACGGCGGTGTTCGTCGTTCGCGGGCCGGTTTCGAAACCGGACCGTGGCGTCGTCACGTCCGCGCCGCCGGTCTCCGTCTGAATCGGACGCGGTGCGATCCGAAGGGCGTCGGGGGCGACGACGAGACCGTCGATCTCGATGCGTTCGGGCTCGGCGGTCTCAGCGGGGGCGTCGGACGCGGGACGATCGTCGGATGACCCGACCGGGGCGTCGTCGGCGGCGTCAGCGGGGGCCGGTTCGGCGGCGTTTGCGGATTCGGCGGCGTGCGCGGAGTCGGCGGCGCGATCATCGCGCGGCGGATCGTCGCGCGAAGGTTGCGCATCGCGCGGCGCCTCCCGCGCATCGGGCGAATCGCGACGCGATCCGGCGACGGCGTCGTCGAGGGCGGTGCGGAAATCGTCGGAACGGGGTTCGCGATCAGCCGTCGGCCGCGATCGCGTCGGCGCAGGGGTCGAAACGAGGTCAACCGGCGGGCGGGTTGTCAGCGGAGGGAGGCTGAGCGGCATCCGAGGGCTCCTGCGCAAGGTCGGCCGTCTGGCCGAGGGTCCGCAGTTCCTCAAGCAATACCGTTGCCAGTTCGTTCTCCGCGTCGGTCTTGAACTCCTTGAACACCTTGGCCTGGGCCCGGGCGTTCATGGCGTCGAAGTAGGCCACGGCCTGATCGAGCTCGCCGTTGTCCACGAGTTCGAGGAACCGCGCCTTGACGAGTTTCGCCGGCGTGTTCTCGAGCAGTTTCACCGCCTTGATGAACTGCTCGTCCGCCTGGCGGGCCTTGATCTCCTCGACCATCTGCTCCCAGGCGGCGCGCTCGGCCTCGAACGCGACCCGCTCCGCGTCGAACGCCAGACGATCCTGATCAAGCTGACGCTGGAGCTGTTCGCGTTGCTCCGCCAGTCGATCGGCCGCGCGACGCTCCTGTTCTCGAATGCGATTGGCCAGACGGACCTGCTGATCGGCGGTCCGGGGCGGGACGTCGAGCTTCGCATCCTCGAACGCGGCGGTCGCTTCGAACTCGGCGTCCGCCGCCGCTGCTTCCGCCGCGGCCGCGTCGTCGGCGATGGTCGACTGGAAGAGATCGCGCACCGCCTCCAGACGCTCCATACTGAGCCGCCCGCTCTGCGCCAGCCAGCCGACGAACATCAGCAGGGCCAGCAGGTGAACAACCGCGAGAAAGCTGAACGATGACCAGAGCGATTTCATGATCCGTACGTCTCCGTCGCCGAGGCTTCACGCCGACGGCGGGCGCCGGCGATGGTGTTGAGTTCGTCGAGCAGCGCCGTCTCCGCCTTGTCGAGCCGACGCTTGAACGCCTCGAGACGACGCTCACGCAGATGCTCGATCGCGCGTCGTTGCCGCGCGGCGTCGCGGAGTCGCTCCCGCGCGGCGTCGAGTCGCTTGTGCACGCCCACGAGCGTCAACACCGCGTCGTTCGCTTCGCGCTCCAGCCCCCGGGCCGTCGCGGCGTAGAGCCGCATGGCGTTCATGTCGATCGGCCCCTGCGCCTTGCCTCGCAGATCGTGCTTGCACGACGTGATCTGATTCTGGCAGTCGCGGATGCGATCCTCGAGCGTGCGGCGCTCGATCTCCAGCTTCGCCACGTCGCGCTGACGCTCCTCCTCCTCGCGCCGACGGAGTCGGAGCAGTGGGTCGAGCTTGAAGACGAACTTCGCCATGCGTCAGAACTTTCCGAGCGCCGCGCGCGCTCAGCCGGCGGCGCGGGCGGCGGCCGCGCTCCGGGCGGCCTGGTGACTGGTCTCGTTGATCTGGGCGGCGAGCTGCAGCAACGCGCGGCAGGTCTCGGGGTACGCGGCGCTGTCGTCGCGTCCCTGCGTGAGGAACGCGTCGATCTGATCGCGAAGGGCGAGCACGGCGTCGCAGTCCGGATTGGCGCCGGGGGAGTAGGCGCCGATGTTGATGAGCTCTTCCGCCTCGCGAAACGCCGCGAGCGCCCGGATGAGACGCTGGCGGGCCGCGCAATGCGCGTCATCGCAGACGGCGTCGGCGACGCGGGAGATTGATTCGAGGAGATCGACGGCGGGATAGCGTCCCTGGCCGGCGATGCGTCGGGAGAGGGCGATGTGTCCGTCGAGGACGCCGCGGGCCGCATCGGAGACGGGTTCGGTGAGGTCGTCGCCTTCGACGAGGACGGTGTAGACGCCGGTGATCGATCCGCCGTCACGGAGCGCGCCGGCGCGTTCAAGGAGCACGGGCAGGCGGGCGAAGACGCTGGGCGTGTAGCCCTTGGTGGCGGGTTGCTCGCCGGAGGCGAGTCCGATCTGGCGCTGGGCCTGGGCGAAGCGGGTGATGGAGTCCATCAGGAGCATCACGTCGCGTCCCTGGTCGCGGAAGTGTTCGGCCACGGTCGCGGCGGCGAGGGCGGCGCGGACGCGGAGCAGCGGCGATTCATCGCCGGTGGCGACGACGACGACGGAGCGGGCGAGGCCTTCGGGTCCGAGGGTGTCGTCGAGGAACTCTCCCACTTCCCGGCCGCGCTCGCCGACCAGTGCGATCACATTGCAGTCCGCCGCGGTGTTGCGGGCGATGGAGGCGAGCAGCGTGGACTTGCCGACGCCGGGGCCGGCGAAGACGCCGATCCGCTGGCCGCGCCCGAGGGTGAGCATGCCGTCGATCACGCGGACGCCGGTGGGGAGCGGTTGATCGATGCGTCGTCGGTCGAGCGCGCCGGCGGGCGGGGCGCCGATCGGTCGGGAGACGACGTCGTACAGCGGCGGGCCGCCGTCGATCGGTTCGCCCATGGCGTTGATGACGCGTCCGAGCAGCATGTCGCCGCACGGAACGACCTGGCGGGTCGCGCCGCCTTCGACGATGGCCCCGGGACCAACCCCGTCGACGCCGTCGAAGAGCATGATGACCGCGCGTCCCCGACTGAAGCCGACGATCTCGCCGCGCGGCGACGGTCCGCCCCGCCGGGTCGGGCGCACCCGCACCTGGCTGCCGACGGGCATCGGCAGATCGTCCGCGAAGAGGGTCAGACCCTGCACCGCGGCGACGCTGCCGGTGATGCGCCGCGTCTGGATGGCGTCGAGTTCGCGGGCGGCGTCGAGGAAGCAGCTCATGCCGGCCCCTCCGGATCGGACGGGTCGTCGCTGGCCATCGGCGCGGCGGACGGCGCGGGCGGGGCGGGCGGGATCAGAGCGTCCACGATGCGGGCGATCTGCGTCTCAATGCGAGCGTCGATCTCACCCCCGGCGACGGCGACGCGGCACCCGCCGCGGGTCTGCCCGGCGTCCTCGGCGAAACGAATCTCTGCGCCTTCCGCGAGTTGACGGGCCAGCTCGGGGGCGACGGTCTCCACGAGGGCGCGATCTTCGGGGTGCACCGTGACGACGCAGGCGGACGGGCGCGTGAGGAGGTGGAGCGCCTCGGCGAGCTGATCCTGCACGACGGCGGGGTCGCAGTCGATGACGCGATGGGTGATCTTCTCGGCGACTGCGAGGGCGAAGAGGACGGCGTCGGCGCGAGCTTCGGCGAGCATGAGACGGCGATGCTCATTCCAGTCCCGGAGGGCGGCGGTCCACGCCTGGAGCAGCGCGTCGAGTTGCGGCGCGCGTTCCGCCATGGCTTCGGCGCGACCGGCTTCGAGGCCGGCGGCGTGTCCCTCGGCGCGCCCCGCCGCGCTTCCTTCGGCGTGTCCTTCCTCGGCGGCGCGGGCGCGGATGGCCGCTCCTTCCTGTTCGGCGGCGGCGCGGATGGCGTCGGCGTGTCGGCGGGCTTCGTCGAGGATGGCGGCGGCCTGGCCGCGCAGATCGCCGAGATCAAGCACCACGGCTTCGTTGAGGACGGGCGAACTGCGGTTGTGCTTGATGAGGGGCATGGGCGTCGGGGGGTGCGGTCAGACGACGAGATCGGACTCGCCGCCCCGGCCGGAGATGATGATCTCGCCGGCGTCTTCGAGGCGTCGAACGATGTCGACGATGCGTTGCTGGGCGGCCTCGACGTCGGAGACGCGGACGGGTCCCATGTACTGCATGTCTTCGCGGATGAGTTCCGAGGCGCGGGCGGACATGTTGCCGAGAATCTTTTCGGTGAGGTCCTTGCTCGCGGTCTTGAGGGCGAGGCAGAGTTCGTCGTTGTCGACTTCCTTGAGCACCGACTGGATGCCCTTGTCGTCGACCATCTTGATGTCTTCGAAGACGAACATGAGTCGGCGGATCTCTTCGACCAGGTCGGGCTCTTCGCCCTCGATGCCTTCCATGATCGCCTTCTCGGTGGCGCGATCGCAGAGGTTGAGGATCTCCGCCACGGACTCGACGCCTCCGACGCGGTCGGCGGACTGGAGGAGCATGTTGGAGAGCCGCGACTCGAGTCCGGATTCGACTTCGCGGACGACCTCCGGGTTGGTCTGCTCCATGTTGGCGACGCGGCGGACCACTTCGATCTGCTTCTCGGTGGGCAGGCCGACGAGGATCTCGGACGCCTTGTGGTGCGGCAGATGGGAGACGATCAGGGCGATCGTCTGCGGATGTTCATCCTGGATGAAGGTCAGCAGGTGATCGCTTTCGACCTTCTGCAGGAAGGCGAACGGCGTCTTCTGCACCTGGGTCTGAATCTGCTGGATGACCTGATCGGCGAGCTTGGGATCGAGCGAGCCCTTGAGGAGGATGCGGGCGTAGTCGAGCCCGCCGTCGCGCGCGTACTTGGTGGCGAGCTTGAGCTGGTAGAACTCCTCGACGACCGCCTCCGCGAGTTCGTCAGGGACCTCATCGACGGAGGCGAGAACCCGCGTGACTTCCGCGACTTCCTCGGTCGACATCTGGCTGAGCAGGACGCCGGCGGCCTCCTGGCTCAGCGTGAGGATGAGCACCGCGGCCTTGGTCGTGCCGCTGAGCTCCTCGATGTTGTCGCTGATCTGCTTCGACCCGAGGGCCATGAGGATTCACCTTCGCATCAGGAGAGACGATCGCGTCGGCCGCGTCGCGGAGGGGCGGGATCAGCCCGCCTGGATCCAGCGGCTCACGGTGGCGGCGGCGTCGTCGGGCGAGCCGAGCACCATCTCGTTGAGCTCCTCGAGCAACTCCATCCGCCGGGCGGCTTCGTCGGAGATCTCGTGACCTTCGAGCGGCAGCGACGAGGCGTCGGCCTCGCCGATGATCTCCTCCTCGCCGGTCTCGAGGATGGCGGGCAGACCCACCATCTCCTCGGCGGTCGGGAGCTCTTTCCGGACGTTGGCCTTCTTGACCATCATCAGCATCATGCCGAGGCTCAGGACGGCGAGGGCGCCGAGGCCGAGATACTTGACGAGACCATCGACGCCGCCGACCACCGTGAACGCCCCGCTGCTCGCGGGCTGCACCAGACCGGCCGCGCCGCCGATGAGACCGGCGACCGCAAAATCAGGAACCATGGACACCTCCACCACGCCCGTCTGGGCGCCTTCGTGTGCGGATGTATCCGTTAACGGAACAATCTGGCTCCGGATTTGCGCGATCTGCTCATCAACGATGCTCTGGAGCGCGGCGTCGTCGGGTTCTGCCGCGTCGTCGTTCTGGCGCTGCTGATAAACCCCCACGAAGAACGACCGCGGGACGCTGACGGAGACGTTGATCTGCAGGGCGTAGCCCCCCGCGTCGCGGATCCGCCGGAAGGCGCCGGGGAACTCGTTCTCCTGGGCGAGGTCGGCGGTCTCGTTGCTGAACTGGGAGGAGCGTCCCCCGCCGGCGTTGATCGCGGCCCCCGTGTTCGGCCGCGCCCCCGCCTCGCCCGCCGCGGTCTGGCTGGTCGACGTCTCCAGCCCGGTGCGTTCGCGCGAGGTCCGGATCTTGGGATCGTCGAGCGTGCGGATCTCCCGCTCCTCCACGGTGGCGTCGGGCGTGGCGTGGACCGAGACGCGGACGCCGGGGATGTAGAACAGCGAGTGGAGCACCTTGTTCGTCATCTCGCGTTCGATCGCCCGCTTGAGTTCGAGATGACGGGAGCTGTCGAAGCCGAGTTCATCGGTGCGGGGACGGAACCGCGCGCCGGTCGCGGCATCGATGACCTCGACGCGGGCCTGCTTGAGCGGGGCGTGGGCCCCGGCCACGAACGCGGCCACGGCGTCGGCGAGCGACCGCGTCACCTCGCCGCCCGACGGCGTGATGCTGACGGACGCGCTCGGCTCGACGTGGGCCCGTCCGAGGCCCTGGCGACCGGCGTCGTCGATCATGACCTGCGCGGCGGCGACGCCGGGCCAGCCCGCGAGGACGCGGCTGACCTCGTTCATCTTCGCCACCAGCCACTTGCGGCTCTGTTCATCCTTGCTGGCGAAGGGATTCCGATCGCGCACGACGGCTTCGAAGTCGATCTGCTCGCCGCCGACGATGCCCGTCTCCGGATCGGAGATCGCGCCCATCACCCGGTTCTGTTCGCTCTCGGGCACGAGGATCGCGTCCCCCCGCTGCTCGTGCCGGATGTTCTGGCTCTGCAGGTAGCTGATGACCTGGGTGCGGCCGTCGGCGGAGACGCCGCTGAGTCGGAGCGGCGTCATCACGTTCCGGCCCGCGTAGAGCGAAACGAGATAGAGGGTCATGATCAGGATGACCATGACCGACCCGATGAGCAGTTTTGCGGTGGGGTTCAGACCGCCCAGTCGATTGGCGATGTCGCGGGCGGCGTCCTGAATGAACTGCATCTTCGGCCTCCATGCCTTCGAGCAGCCTCGAATCTGGGTCGCGTCGCGAAGTCATCCTGACCTCGAAACCGACGCGACGGGTGTTTGTTCGTCGATATCGTGCGTCCGGGGATCAGACGCGGATCTGCTTCACTTCCTCGTACGCTTCCATCACCCGGTTCCGGACCTGCAGGAGCAGCCGGAACGCGGTGTCCGCCTGCTGGGTCGCGCTCATGACGTTCTCGAGATCGTCGCGTCGGCCTGCGATGAGATCCTGGGCGGCGGCCTCGGCGTTCTGCTGCAGCTCATTGACGCGGGCGATCTGATCGACCAGCGCGCTCTTGAAATCAGGGCCGTCGTCACCCGCGGCGTCGGGACGACGCACCGGGGCGGGGTTGCGGTCGATCGGACTGGGGCCGCCGATGAGTCCGAGGGGATCTGCCATTACCGTTCACCTCCGCCGACCCACGGGCCGGCGACTTCGTTCCGAATCACGCGATGATCTGCAGGGCGATGTTGATCATCGATTTCGTCGCTTCGATCATCGTGATGTTCGCTTCGTACGCCCGACTCGCCTCCATCGCGTTTACCTGCTCGACCACCGAGTTCACGTTCGGATACTCGACGTAGCCGTCGGGACCGGCGAACTTCGAGCCCGGCTCGTACTTTCGCCGGAAGGGCGCATCGTCGAGGGAGATCTCCGTCACGTGCACGCCGGGGCCGCCGGTTCCGTCGCCCGGGGCGAGCAGGGCGGCCCGGCGGCGGTACGGGGCGTACTCGCCGTCGGCGTTCGTGAGCGTGTTGGCGTTGGCCAGATTCGACGCCGCGACCGCCAGCCGGGTTCGCTGGGCCACGAGGGCGGAGGTCGAGACGTCAAGAAGGTCGTACATCAGAGGGACTCGCTCATCAGATGCGGCCGCGGATCGCCGTGTCGATCATGGCGAAGCGACTGCGGAACATTTCGGCCGCGAAGCGGAAGGTCATGAAGTTTTCCGCCAGCGCCTGCATGGTGCGTTCGAGATCGCGGTCGTTGCCGTCGTGAAAGAGGATGTTGTCGCCGGCCGGCTGCGGGGAAGTGCGCAGGCCGTGCGCCGAGAATTCGAGCTGTTGGGTGTCGTCGATCTCCAGCGGGCCCCGCCCCGCCGGACCCGCGGCCCGCTGCCGGTCGATCGCCTCACCGATCGCGGTCTGGAACTCCTCGACCGACAGGTCCACCGGTCGGTAGTTCGGAGTGGAGATATTGGCGATGTTGTGACCGAGAATCCGGTGCCGGGCGCCCGCGAACTGCATCGCTCGCTGCAGCACGGGGACCACCCCCGCGTTGGTCACGCCGTCGATGAGGGTCATCGCGTGGTCTCCTGAAACGTCATCGCCATCTCTCCAGCAAATCCGACGCCGGGCGCTGCAACCGTCCCGGCGGGTCGCCCGCGGACGTGCACCGGCCGGTCCTGCGCGAGAGGCGCAGATCCGGCCGGCCGATCCGGCTTACAGGTCGGGATCCACGAGCTCCATCTCCTTCCACTTCTTGAGCTTGAGGCCGAGCGTGCGGACCCCGATGCCAAGGGCCCGGGCGCTCTTCTGCCGGTGCCCGTTGTGGTGGTGGAGGGTGGCGATGATGGTCTCCCGTTCGATCTCTTCGAGCGTGAGTTCGCCGTCGCAGACAAGGGCGGGGTTCTGATCCGCCGCGCCGTTCATCCGCTCGGCCAGCCCCGGGACCGCGACCGTCGCGGGTTCGGCGCGTCGGGCGAGATGGGCGGGAGCCTTGGTCTCGATGATCACGCCGCCTCGCACCGGAGGCGCGGCGGCGACGGGGGTGGGCGAGAGCCAGGGCTCGATGAGTTCGGCGGGAATCATCTCGCCGTCGGTCAGCACCGCCGCGCGTTCGCAGATGTTCTGAAGTTCGCGCACGTTGCCGGGCCAGGCGTAGTTCCGCATGACGAGCAGGGCTTCTTCCTCGAAGACCCGGGCGGCCCGACCTTCCCGCCGCGCCACACGATCGAGGAAGTGCGAGGCGAGTTCCGGAACATCGTCGCGTCGTTGCCGGAGCGTCGGCATGACGATGGGCAGGACGTTGAGTCGGTAGTAGAGATCCTGCCGAAACGTGCCCTTGGCGACTTCCGCGGCGAGGTCGCGGTTGGTGGTGGCGATGACGCGGACGTCGCAGTTGCGGGAGGTGCTGGAGCCGACGCGTTCGAAGCACTTTTCCTGGAGGACGCGGAGGAGCTTCGCCTGGATCTCGGGGGCGATCTCGCTGATCTCGTCGAGCAGGAGCGTCCCGCCGTCCGCGAGTTCGAAGCGGCCCTTGCGGAGCTTGTCCGCCCCGGTGAAGGCGCCCTTCTCGTGACCGAAGAGTTCGGACTCGAGCAGGTTCGTCGAGAGCGCGGCGCAGTTGATCGCGAGGAACGGCTGGTCGGCGCGGGGGGAGTTCTCGTGAATCCACTGGGCCGCGACTTCCTTGCCGACGCCCGACTCGCCGCTGATGAGCACGGTGCCGTGACTGTCCGCGATGCGGGTGAGCCGGCGCCGCAGGTGCTGCATGGTCATCGACTGCCCGACCATCTCGCGCCCCCCGCTCCCGTCCGACCGCGCTTCCGCCGGACCAGCCTTCGCCTTCAGGATCTGGTTCTCCTTCACCAGCGCGGCGTGGGCGACGGCGCGATCGACCGCGACCAGGAGTTCATCCCCGGAAAACGGCTTCGTGATGTAGTCGAACGCGCCCTGCTTCATCGCCTCGACCGCGGTCTCGATCGTGCCGAAGGCGGTCATGAAGATGACGGGGATCTGCTCGTCACGCTGACGAACCTCCGCGAGCAGTTCGAGACCGTTCATCTCCGGCATCTGCAGATCCGTCACGATGGCGGTCGGCGTCTGCTGCTCGAGCTTCGCGAGAGCGGCCTTGCCGTTCGCGGCGGCGGAGACGGCGTAATCCCGCCGGGCGAGCGTCGCGGCGACGGAGTCGCGCATCATGTCCTTGTCGTCAACTACGAGAATACGGGTCATCGGGCGGCGCCCTCCATGGCAATTCGACGAGTGACCGAGTCAGAAAGAGAAACGCCCGACGCGACTCCGTCGCGGTCTCCGGCGGCGACGGCCGGCGGGTTCGGGCGCAGCGGCAATGCAAGTTCGAAACGAGCCCCCGACGCCGACGACCGGGCGGGCCCGACGTCGATTCGTCCCCCGTGGGCGTCCGCGATGCGATGCACGATCGCAAGACCCAGGCCCGTGCCGCTCTCCCGAGTGGTGAAGAACGGGTTGAACATCCGGGCGACGATCTCCGGCGGCACGCCGGGACCGGTGTCCTCGACCGCGAACACGACGAACTCGTCGCGCCCGCCGTCGGGGAGACGGCGCGATTCGCGGACCGCTTCGAGGCGGATCCGCTTCGTCGGGCAGTCATGCACCCGCATCGCCTCGATCGCGTTCCGCACCAGGTTCGCGTGGGCGAGGGTGAAGAGGTTGGCGTCCGCCTCGAACTCAACGCACTCGTCCGATCCACGGACGATCTCCACGTCGCCGTCGGTGAGCAGGGCCTCGACGGACGAGAGCGTCCGGTCGATCAGGGTCGCGGCGTCGCAGGGGACGGACGAGACGCGGATGTCGCGGGCGAACGTGAGCACGTCGCTGACGATCGCGTCCAGGCCGCGCACCGCTTCGTGAATACGCCGGCACCGCTCCCCGAGCTCGGGTCGATCGTCGAGGTCCTCCTCCAGCATCTGGGCGTAGAGCTGGATCGAGCCGAGCGGGTTGCGGATCTCGTGGGCGATCCCCGCCGCCATCTCGCCGAGCGCGGCGAGCGAACGCGAACGACGCAGCTGAGCGTTCGCCTGCGCGAGTTCGCTCTTGAGCCGGGTCACCTGGGACTGCAGCGCGGCGTGCGTCTCCTGCAGTCGCGAGCCGACCTCGGAAACGGACTGCATCAGCTCGCGCAGATCGTCAACGTCGATCGGCGGACGGGCGGCGTCGGCGGGAGCGGCGGCGTTCGAGGCGGTGAGCGCGGTCATATCATCCTCGGTCCTGAAGTCGGGGATCGGCCGCCCCGGTGCGGGCGTACGCCTGGTTGGCCTGACGCTGACGGGTCACGCCGCCGAGTTCGCGTCGCGCGGCGTCGGACCGCGACTTCATCTCGGCCTCGTCCGCTTCGTCCGCCGCGAGCACGGCCTGCATCGCTTCGTCGATGTTGCGGGCGAGTTCGTCGATGACGTCGATCTCGTTCTTCGGCGCGCCGGCCCGCCAGGCGTTGAGGTCCCATTCGGCGAGCCGGACGTGCTCGGCGGCGAACGCCTCGACGAGCACGCGACGTCGTTCGAGCAGATGCATGAGAGCGCGATGATCCTCGCGGTCGATGAATCCGCGCTGTCGGCCCGCGAGCGTGCGCAGCTCCGCCGCGGCGCTTCGCTGTCGCTCGAAGGCGGCGCGGAGGTCGTCGAAGGTCGGGGCGGGGGCGGCGGGTCGGGACGTCATGGTCTGCTCACTGGTCGGTCGGTGGTGGATTCGGCTTACGGCGTCGGAGAGGCGGCGATGAGTCCGGCGGGGGTGGTTTCGAGCCATCGTCGCCACGCCTCGCGGTCGAACAACGCATCGGGCTCCTGGAACGCCCCTTCCGGCAGCTGACGAAGACGCATCAGGGCGCGGGCGTGGGCGACGCGGGCCTTGTCCGTCTGCCCGAGGGCGTGGTGACAGGCGACGATCTGGATCAGCGCTGTCATGGACGCGTAGTGATTGTGGTACTTTCGGGCCGCGACGCCGTAGAGGTCGATCGCGGCCTCGTAGTCGCCGAGATCGAAGGCGCAGTCGGCGCGATAGAGATGCGCGTAGCGCTGGTTCTGCAGTTCATCGCGTCGGAGGCGGCGGTCAGTGATCTTCTCGTAGGCCTGAGCGACGTCGGCGAAGATCGCCTGCGCCGTCTGCAGGTACTCGACGCGGAGCCGACGCAGACGCGATTTCTCGCCGCTGGGCATCGCGCCCTGTTCGAGCTCCGTCTCGATCGCATCCGCCGCGCGACGCGAGCTGTCGGCGATTCGGAACCGGATGTCGAGAATGCGGTCGTCCTCGGGATACCGACGGGCGGCGAGATCGAGGGTCTCGATCGCCTCGACGTACAGCGCCTGGTCGTAGTAGAGGTCGCCGAGATCGATGAGCGCTTCGCGGTAGTCCGCGGACTCCGGATCGATTCCGCGTCGACCGCTCACGACGGCCTCGAGTTCGCGCTGGGCGCGTCCGACGTCGCCCATCGCCATCGCACAGCGGGCAAGCGGCACGTAGCTGCGAGAGGCCCAGATCGACGTGGGGTACGCATCAAGGACCTGCGCGTAATACTCGAGCGCAGACGGGCAATCCTGCGTCGCGTGGTAGCCCTGGGCGATCCGGAACAACGCCTCGGGACGCTTCTCCTCGCCCTCGGACCCGGCGATGAACTCCTTGAAGTGCGCGATCGCGAGGTCGTGCCAGCCCGCGAGGTCGTAACTGTCGGCCCCCCACCACAGCGAGTCCTCCCACTGCTGGTCCGACCCGGGCGCCGCGACGATCGCCCGGGCGTGGCGGATGTAGTATTCGCCCGCTCGCTTCAGCAGGGCGTTGGCCTGTCGACGCGCGCCGGGATCAAGCGTCGCTCCGGGGTTGATGCGGTCCGGCGGCGCCGCGTTCCCCCCCGCCCGCAGCAGCGATGCGCCCAGCTCGCGACTCACCGCCGCGGCGCGGATCAGCACGTCCGGCGCCACGCGGTCGTCGACGTACATCGCCTCCGCCTGTGTGATGTACCGCAGCGCGATGTCCAGCTCGTCCAGCGCGATGCTCGCATCGGCCTGCGTCACGAGACTCCGGACCACGCGGTCGCGGTCCACGTGCGCGGTCGGACCCCGATCCGCCAGCGTATCGCCGACCGCGGCGAAGTCCTCCAGCGCCGCCTGGTGCAGATTCATCGCGGCCCGCGTCTCCGCCCGGCCAAGACGCGCGGCCAGCGCGACCGGCGTGGATTCGTAGTCGCGGATCGCCTGCTCGAACCGCGCCAGCGCGGCGTCGAGGTCGGCCGCCGCGAGATCGAGCAGCCCCAGCAGAATGACCGTCTCCCCCCGGGCCTGGCTCATCTCGTCGAACCGCGTGAGGGCGGTCTCGAGATCGCGTCGCGCGGCGGTCTCGTCGCCAAGGTCGTATTGCGCCTGGCCCAGCAACGCGTACAGCGTCGCGAAATTGACTGCGGTCGGGTCATCGGCGAGCGATTCGATGCGTCGAAGGTCGATGGCGATCCACTTCGCCGCTTCGGCGGGTTCCCCGGCGGCGAGACGGAGACGGGCCTGCCGCTCCGCCGCCCAGAGTTGATCCTCAACCGACAGTCGGGTGCTCGTGCGATAGCGGCCGAGGGCCTCGATGAGGACGTCCGGCGACGCCGCGCCGCGCTGCAGACGACGCTCCACCACATACCGCAGCAGCGTGTCGCGTCTGACGCGGGCCTCTTCCTGCTCGTCCGCCTCGCCGTCCAGCGCGATGCGTTCGAGGTCGGTGAGGCGCTGCGCGGCGGTGTCCATGTCGTCGAGATCGGTGGCCGCGCGTCCCCAGCGTTCGAACTGGGCCGGCGACAGGCGACGGCCGCGCTCCAGGGCCAGACGGTAGAACTCCGCCGCCTGCTGATTGGCGGAGCGGATGTTGACGCCTTCGATCGACTGCGAGACGGCGAACCAGTCGCCCATGGTGGCGTAGTAGTGGGCCAGTTCGAATGAAGCAGCTTCGTCGAGGTGCGGCTGAATCACGTCGCGCAGCCGCTCGGCGGCCTTCTCGTGGTCGCCGGCGGCGATCATTCGATCCACCTGGGACAGCGCGCCCTCGAAGTCAGGCGGCGGGGCCTCGCGCCGGGCATAGTGCACGCCGCCCGCGATCAGGCCGAGCCCCAGGATCAGGGCGGGCGCCTGCCAGTACTGCAGCGCGGCGGACCAGCGCGACGTATCGACGCCCGCCGGTTCGTCGCTCGCGAGCGCATCCATCACCTCGTCTTCGGGTGGGGTCGACGCGTCGTCCGCCCCTTCGGGCGGGAGTTGGGTCTGATCGTCGGTCACTGAGATCCTCTCGCCGCCCCTCATCATGGAGGGGAAGTGACGACCACGCCGGCGACTCCATTCGCCAGACCTTCGCGTATCGGCCGTTGGCGCCGCGCAGCTTTGATGTTTCGATGCGTCGTTCCTGCCGATCGGTCACGCGTCGGAGGAAACGGTCGGCGGTTCGCCCGGCGTGACCACGAGGGCTCGGGCCAGGAGGTCGCCGATCCCCTGCCGGTTGGGGTTGAGCACCATGATCACAGCCAGCGGCGGCGCGGCGAGCATCAGGCTCTTTCCCAGGTTCCGGACGACCGTCCGGCCCGGCCCGAGCGTCGCGCCGTCGTCCTTCTGCACCCGCAGCCGCAGCAGACGCTTGCCCATCGACGCCCCGCTCACCGACTCCATCGCCGTGGCGTGAACAAAGGCGACCGCGATCATGACGAGGCTGGGGGCCGCGTCGTAGATGTCGAACGTCCAGACCGGCGCGATCAGCAGGTATTCGAGCGGTGATCGAAAGATGAGCCACGCGATGAACGCGCCGGGCAGAAGGTCGATCACCAACGCCGCCGCGCGTGGCGCAAAGAACGCCACCGTCCAACCCGGCGCCGGCGTGATCGGCTGAAACTGACCCGCCCGGGTCATGAACAGGACGATCAGCACACAGACCGACACGCCGAACACGATCGGCAGATGGATGTAGCGTCCGACCGGGGCGAGGTTGGCCGCCATGGTCATCCATTCGCCGACGGCGCCCGACTCCACATCGACCGTGGCCGATTCAACGACGTCCGGACCCGGGCTTCGCACGAGAAGCAACGTTTCGGCCCCGCCCAGCGCCGTCCAGCGTCGCGCGTCGATGGCGACATCAGCGGCGCGAAAGACCCGAGCGGCGCCGAGCAGGTCGATCGAGATGCGTCGGTCCGACGTCGTCGCGCTCAGCACGCCACGCGATTCGAGCCACGTGACCCGACCCACGGCCGGGGCCGGATGCTCGACGATCGAGGGCGGACTCCAGGCTTCGCCGTCATAGCGGTACACCCGGACCCGCTGGTCGTCGTCCCGATTCGCGGCGAACAGGGTGAGCCGGTCCCCGATCGCCGCGAGCCGAAGCGTCGCTCCCGGATCGAGTCCGTCGGGGAGGTCAATTTCATTCCAGGCGGAGCCGACGAGTCGGAGCAGGGTGGGTTCGGCGAGGGTCTCGACCGCGGTCACCGAGCCGTCCTCGGGTCGGAGGCGGACGGAGGCCCGGGGTTCGGGTTCGAGGAGGGCGTACAGTCCCGCGTCGGTGGCGGCGGTCCCGGCGAAGCGTCCGACGCCGGGCAGGGAGCGTCGGACGTCGAAGCGATCGAGCGGGAGCAACATGTATTCATCGAACGCGGGCTTCGGCGCGACGGTGAGGGACAGCACGGGTCGGCGGGCGACCCCGTCATCGCCGACGGCGGCCGGCAGAATGAACCACGCGCGATCGCGAAAGGCGGCCACACCCTCGGGCCACGCGGGGAGCGAAGGACCGGGCGTGTACGCGTCGGCGTCCATGGCGGCGGCCTGGTGGAACACCGTCGGCCGGGGCGCGGCGCCGGGATCCTCGGCGTGCCGCGTCGCGGGGGCGACGAACCACCGGTGCTGATCGGCGGCGGCCCCGGGGAGTTGAGTGTCGTCCGCGCGCGCGGCGCTCGTCGCGAGGAACGAGAACAGCGCGAGGATCATCATCGGGATGATCGACCGAAGGGTGGTCATGGGCGTGATCGTACAGAAACGGCGTTGCGTCCGGGGCGGATCGATCAACTCGGAGGCGTGTCGTCACGCTCCTCGATGGTGAGATTGATCTCGCGTTGCAGTTCACCGGTCGGGGTGACGGCGCGGACGGGTTTCATACGGCCGTCGGGGAAGACGGCGACGAACGCGGCGATCGGCTTGGAGGACACCCGGCGCGACTTGTCGAGATTGCTGAGGTGCACGAGGGCGACGATCTTGACGTCACGGGCGTCGATGCGGGCGATATCGGCCTCGTCCGCCTCGATGGTCACATCGGGAATGACGCGATCGGCGCTGTCGATGACGATGCGGTATTCGTCATGATCCTCGGCGGGACCGGCGATCTGGACCCGGACCGTCGGCAGCGTGATGCGGGCGAAGCGGGATTTCACCCGGAAGCGGATTTCCGCCCGGGACGGGCTGAGGGTCACGCGTCGGTCGCCCTCGAGCGGACCCACGGGCACGAGTTCGACGACCACCGCGTGCTCCTGCCCTTCCGGCAGGGCGCCGACGTCGACCAGCGGCCGGGCGATGACCTCGACCACGCCGTCGGCCGGGAGGAGATTGCGGGGCAGCGAGGCGGTGATGACCGACGGGACCACCTGGACCTCGCCGTCGATTTCAATGAGGGGCAGGTCGGTGGTCACGCGGACGGGGATGCCGCGCACGATCCGGTTGAGCTCCACGAGCCGTTCCGGCGAGGCGGCGCTGACGATGGTGGCGCCGGACCGCTCGAGAAACGGCTGCCGCAGTTCGGCCACGAGATCGACCTGGCGGACGCCCTCCTCGGCGGGGAGGGTGACGGCGAGCGGCCGGGCGACGAGTTGCTCGGCGCGACGGAGGGCGGTGTTGGAGCCGTCGATGACGAGTTCGACCGAGGCGATGGTGGGGTTGACGTCCCAGTCGGCGTCAGCGTCGCCGGCGACATCGAACTGGACCTGGAGATCGAGCCGGGCCTCCTGACGCGTCTCGTTCGCCGCGAACACCCAGACGAGCAACGCCACGAACGTGACGCCGATGATGGTGACGAATTCGTTAGGCCGACGCACGGGCTTCCGCCTCCGTCACTGCAGTCGGGGGATCGGGGGCGACATCGGCGGCGGCGGCGGGGCCGGGCAGGGCCGCTTCACCGAGGCGAAGGCGGAGCCGGGCGGCGACTTCGTCCGGGCTGAGGTCGCGCTCCATGCGGCCGTTCTCGGCGATGCTGATGGCGCCGGTTTCTTCGCTGACGACGACCACGAGGCAGTCGCTGTCCATCGTCAGCCCGAGGGCCGCGCGATGACGCGAGCCCCAGTCCTTCGGCGCGACGCCTTCCTCGGCGAGGGGGAACTGGACGGACGCGGCGAGCACGCGTCCGCGTGAGATGACGACGCCGAGATCGTGAAGGGGGCTGTTGGGCCAGAAGATCGCCTGGAGCAGGCGGGCGGAGACTTCCGCGTCGAGCCGGACGCCGCCCTCGACCATGCCGCCCAGACCGACGCCGCGCTCGATCGCGATCAGCGCGCCGAACTGACTCTTGCTCAGGAGTCCGACCGCTTCGGTCACGGCGTCGACGACCTGCTTGACCTCCTGGTCACGGAGGCGGAGGAAGCGGGCGTGTCCGAGACGGATCATGGCCTGCCGGAGTTCGGGCTGGAAGACCACGATCAGCAACAGGGCGATGAGGCCCATGAAGTGGTCGTAGATGAAGTTGAGCCGGTCGAACGCGTCGGATCCGCCCCACACGACCCTGAGCAGAAGAGTCACGACGATGAGGAGGAAGACGAAACCCTTCAGGATCCCGGCCCCGCGGGTGCCGCGAAGGAAGCGGACAATGAGATAGACGCACACCCAGATCACGCCCAGTTCGATGAGAAAGGCGTAGGGTTCGGCCCCGGCGAAGATCTGATCGAGTCGCGGAAAAAAGGGCACGAGGCGAGTTCCTTGGCGGCCCGCTGGGTCGGCTGGCCCCGGACCATTGGAGTATATCGGCGTCATCGTCGTCCGAGCATGGAACGACCCGCCCCCGCCCGGTTTGTTCCGCTTTTTCGCGGGGGCGGCGCGAGGGTGCGCGGCGGACGACGTCGCCGGCGGCTACGATTCTCTCATGACCGGACTCGGCAGCCACTACCACATCGGGCGACCCACCGGCGTGTGCGCCGCCACCGGCGACGCCCTCGCCCCCGGCGACGCCTTCATCGCCACCCTCGCCGAACGCGACGAGGACGACGGTTTCGACCGTCACGACTACGCCCTCGAGGCCTGGGAGAACGGCGCCCGTCCCGAACGGCTCTTCAGCTACTGGCGCACCGTCGTCCCCGATCCCGAGGATCCGAAGGACGATGCGCTGATCGACGACGACGTGCTCATCGCCCTCTTCGAGCGCCTCGCGGAAGACGAACGACCGCAACGCATCGCGTTCCGATTCGTGCTCGCGTTGATCCTGATGCGAAAACGACTCCTGAAGTATGTCGGCCGCGAAACGGATGATGAAGGCGGGGACGAACGATGGCTGATGTATCCGAAGGGCGTCAAGGCGCCGGAGCCGCCGCTCGAGGTCGTGAATCCGCATCTTTCGGACGAGGACGTGCGCGATCTGCTCGACCAGCTCGGCGAGATTCTGCGCGGCGAATTCTGATCGTGACGCGACTTCTCCTGCTCATCATGCTCAGCGCGACGTTGCTGACGGTCGGCGCGTGCAAGACGACGGAGAGCATGGCCCGCCCCCCGCGCCAACCGTCGATCGCGCCCTCTTACGACGACATCGCCCGCACGCACAACACGCGGGTAACGCAACTGTCGGAGTTGATGACGGGCGGGGTCGTCGAGATCACGTGGACGGAGGCGGACGGCGACCGCCGGCGCGAACAGGGCGACGTCGACCTCTACTATCGCGGACCGGACCGCACCGCGATGGTGATCACGAAGTTCGGCGACCGGTACGCCTGGATCGGCTCGAACGCGACGCACTACTGGTTGTTCGAAATCAAGAGCGAACCGCCGCGGGCGTACTTCGGCCGCCACGACGGCGACGAACGGATCGAGGCGTTCGGGCTCGCGGCGGACCCGCGGATGGTGCTGGATCTGCTGGGGCTCACGCCCTTTCCCACCGCGGCCGCGGTGACCGAGGCGGGCGGGTCGCCGGACGTCAGCTACGACGCGGCGCACGACGGCTGGCGGATCGCGCGCCCCCTGCCCGACGGCGGGAGGCTGGCGATCACCGTGGACCTGACGCGGCTGCGTCCGACCGTGATCGACGTGTTCAACCCCGCGGGCGAACCCATCGCGCAGAGCGTGCTTCGCGCGTACGAAGCGGTGTCGATCGAGGGCGTGAACGAACTTGCCGCCCCGTCGCTGGCGACGAACGTGACGATCGACGCGACGGACGGATCGGGGCGGATCCGGTTCGTGCTCGCGAATCCGAGCGACGGCGTCTCTTTCGGCGAGAGTCAGATCCAGGACCGGTTCTTCGATCCCGCGTGGCTGATCAAGGTGAATCGTCCGGAGATCATTGAGGGCGACCGGCCCGCGTCGTGACGCCGGCGCCGGGATCGCGGGCGGGGGCGTCGATCTCGACAAGTCGCTCGGGGGCGACAGGCTGTTCGTTCGCGGTCGGCGCCGTGATGCCGCGCCACGCCTCGACGAGCCGGAGATTGGGGTAGATCTCGAGTGAGCGGACGAGTTCGGTCACGGCGACGGGATCGAGTTCACCGAGCGTGACGGGCTGCCCCGGCGCCGTCTGACGAGCGATGACGC
Source organism: Phycisphaerales bacterium (assembly GCA_965227335.1). Taxonomy (GTDB): domain Bacteria; phylum Planctomycetota; class Phycisphaerae; order Phycisphaerales; family SM1A02; genus CBDDFV01. The sequence goes on along the minus strand of CBDDFV010000001.1, from coordinate 1,187,986 downwards.
GGAGCGCGCTGGCGGTGCGCACGCCGAATCGACGGAGTCCTTCGCAGAGAGAGTCGCCGTTGGCGGGATCGGGACCGATCGCGGTGTAGAGGATGGACTGGTCGATCCAGTCGATGATGCGGCCCGGGGGGAAGCGGGTGTTGAGCATCAGGTCGACGGGGTCGGCGGTCGCCATGTTGGGGATGTTCTCGATGTCCTCTTCTTCCAGCCGCGCTTCGTGCCAGACAGTGAGGCCGTCGAGATCGGAGAGGGGCAGACGCGAGCGGAGGCTCGGCAGGAGGAGCCAGGAGAAGGAGAACGTCCGGATCGCGGCGGAGACGAACTGCCAGGCGATCCGCGGGAAGACGCCGATGACGAAGCCGATGATCGCCGCGTATTCCTCGGCGTTGGTCGGCTTGAGCACGAGCAGAGCGACATACGCCGCCCATGCGCCGATGACGGCGAGGATGATGCGTTGCGAGACGGCGACGTAGGCGCTGGGGCCGAGGTCGCGTCGCACGTACCGTCGGAAGAGCATCTGGATCGCGAAGAAGTATGCGCCGAGGAAGGCGAAGTACGTCGGCTCGGGGCGGGGGAAGGCGAGGACGGCGAGCGACACGCGTCCGGACGCGTCGGGCGGCGCCGGCCCGACCAGCGCGGTGAGGTCCGGCGCGGTGGCGGGAATGTCGAGCACGAGCAGCCAGCCGAGCGCGATCAGAATGGTCGAAAGCGTGAGCGGGATCGCGACCGTCGGGGCGAGGAGGGAGGAGATCCCGCCCCCCATGTCGCGATCATCGCTGATCTCCCGTTCGCCATGGAGGATCCGCCGGGCCAGCCGACGCGCGTTCGGCAGGGGACCGTACACCGCCTCGAACTTCTCGAGCGCGGCGAGGACGCGTCGCTCGGTGGAGCCGGATTCGTCCTGCCCCACGGCCGGAATGATCCCCATGCGGAACAGATTCCCGATGTACTCGTTGAGCAGGCTGCGTTTCCGGGTCCCGATGAACAGGTAGTACATCGAGGCGGGAAGCAGCGACGCCACGAACCAGAAGGTCATGTTCAGCGCGAAGGCGTGGTGCACATCCGGCAGGAAGACGAGCGCCACCACGCCGAGCAGCGCCAGCGGGATGATCCCCACCACCAGAATGCCGGTGCGGGTGGTCGGCGTCCAGGCCATGACCCGCTCGCGAATCTGCGGCACCGCGAACGCGAGGGCGACGACCGCGAGAACGACGGCGTACAGCCACATCCAGGCGGCGGCGACGTTCCAGACGATCAGACCGCCGATCACCGCCCACACGGCAAGTCCCGCGATCAGACCCTGCCGTCGGGTCTGCACCTTCTCGGCCGCGTCCGCCGCCGCGGCGGCCTCGCCGATCAGCTCACTGCTCTGCGTCGATTCATTCGCCATCGATCATCCCCTCATGCGTCGCCCCAGCGTCACTACCCGCCAACCTGTCATTAACGCCCCGATCAGGCCCCTCGCAAGACCGACCTGACGAATCACGGACATATTGATCTATGCGAATAAGCGGGGTCAGCCGGCGCTCGCGGCGGATTCCCGGGCGGGCGGCGTGTCGATCACGCTCGTCCGCGTCTCGTGGTACTGCCGGCGGATCCGGGGGTTGATGCGGCAGATCATCTCGTGCGGAATGGTGCCCGCGACGCGTGCGATCCGGGGTAATGCGTTGGGGGCGGCGGGATCGGGCGACAGCACTTCGACCGGCGCCCCCACCGCGATCTGCTTGCCGGGCCCGCCGGGCAGCGCCGTGAGATCCGTGAGATCCACCGCGACCTGATCCATGTTCACGCGACCGATGACGGGGACGTAGCCGATGGATCCGTCCGCGAGTTCGACCCCGACCGAGGCGCCGTCCGGCCGCGTGTCGGTGCAGCCCGCCCCGAGGGGATACCCGTCCGCGTAGCCGACGGGCACGAGACCGAGCACAGTCGGGCGTTGCGCGGTCCAGCGTCCGCCGTAGCCGACGCGGGCGCCGGCGGGGATGCGTTTGATGTGGATCAGCGAACTGGTCCAGCGGAGCACGGGGGCGAGGGCTTCGGCCTCGGTGCGGATCTCGCCGCCGCCGGAAATGAACTGCAGCCCGTAGCCCGCCCACGCGAGTCCGACCCGGACCATCGTGCGATGGTAACTCGCTCGTCGGATGGTGGCGTAGGTGTTCGCGGCGTGGATGAGGCAGTCGTCGGGGATCATCGCGCGGCAGTCGTCGAGGATGCGTTCGAACTCGTTGAACTGCGTCTCGGTGCGACCGGGATCGGCGTCCGCCGCGGCGAAGTGTGTGTAGACGCCGGCGAGGTGGAGTCGACGGGCGTTGGCGATGCGGCGGAGGAGTCTCGGCGCCTCGTCCGGCCGGCACCCGCCTCGATTCATGCCCGTGTCGATCTCGAGGTGCACGGGGGCGACGGCGCCGTATCGCGCGGCGAGGTCTTCGATGCGTTCGAGGTGCTCGCGGTCGTGGATCGTGATGTGGAGCGAGCCGCAGATGAACGCGCGATAGAGGTCGTCGGTGCGGGCGAGATCCTGCAGCGGCATGAGCAGGAGGATGGGCGCGTCGATCGCGGCCCGGGCGAGTTCGGCGGCCTGGTCGGTCGTGTAGACGGCGAGCATGTCCGCCCCGGCCCGGACGAGGGCCTTGGCGAGTCGCGGGGCCCCGAGTCCGTAGGCGTCGGCCTTGACCATCGCGCAGAAGGCGCAGTCATCGCCGATGATGCGTCGGATGACGCTGACGTTATGACGGACGGCGTCGAGATTGACGTGGAGTTCGCTGGCGGCGGGCATCGGGCGGCTCGCGGGAAGGGGGCGGGGCCGACGGGAAGTTGGCGGCTGCCCTCCCTATCGGCCGATGGCGAATCCTAGCATGACGATCGACGTGGAGAGGGTTGTTCCGACGGCGATGGCGAGGATGCGAACGCAAAAACGGCCCGACCGGCGCATGATCGGTTCAGGCCGCCTACCATGTCCGCAATCGATGATTGTTGAGGCGATCATCGGCGGGGAATCGTCGCCCGATGCGGGTCGGCGGATGCTGAGGCGGGGCCGGGGACGACCGGGGGACGTCCGCCGCGACGGCATGATGACAGACTACTGATCGCCTGTCGCGATCCTCACGCGACGGGCCGATGGACCACCAGCACTTCTGATGACCGAGCTCTTCGACCAGAACATCGACTTCGCCGGCCTCGGGCTGAGCAGCAACCTCGTCAAGGCCGTGAAGGCGATGGGGTTCGAGCATCCGACCACGATCCAGGCCGAGCTTATTCCACCCGTGCTCGAGGGCCGCGACGTCCTGGGCCAGTCCCGCACGGGCTCGGGCAAGACGGCGGCGTTCGGGCTGCCGATTCTCGAGCGGGTGAAGCCGGGCGGCGGCGTGCAGGCGTTGGTGCTGGGGCCGACGCGGGAGCTGGCGATCCAGACGACGAACGAGATCAAGACGCTCGCGAAGTACACGGATCTTCGCGTGACGGCGGTGTACGGCGGCGATCCGATCCGTCGGCAGGCGGACGCGCTCGCCAAACATCCGGAGGTCGTGATCGGCACGCCGGGTCGGGTGATGGATCTCCACCAGCGGCGGATCCTGCCCTTCGACGGGCTGACCATCGCGGTGCTGGACGAGGTCGACCGGATGCTGGACATCGGCTTCCGCGACGACATCCGGAAGATCCTCGGCAAGATCAAGCAGGACCACCAGACGATCTTCGTCTCCGCCACGATCTCGGACGAGATCGAGAAGCTCGCGCGATCGTTCATGCACGATCCCGCGAAGCTTGATGCGAGCAGCTCCGGCAGCCTCACGGTGCAGGCGGTCGAGCAGCACTACTTCCTCGTCGAGCCGTGGGACAAGAAGCAGTTGCTGCTGCACCTGCTCACGCACGAGGAGCCGGCCCTGACCGTCGTCTTCTGTCGCACCAAGCAGACCGTCAACAAGGTCGCGGAGTACCTGCAGCGGAAGAACGTCGACGCGCTCGCCATTCACGGCGACATGTACCAGACGAAGCGGAACAAGGTGATGAAGCAGTTGCGGGCGGGATCGCTCCAGGTGCTCATCGCGTCCGACCTCGCGGCCCGCGGGCTCGACGTCGACGGGATCTCGCACGTCATCAACTATGACCTGCCGGAAGACCCGGAGGTCTACGTCCATCGCATCGGACGGACGGCGCGGGCGGGCCGCTCCGGCATCGCGTGGTCCTTCGTCTCGCCCGACCAGGGCCATCTGCTCACCGCGGTCGAGATGCTCTCGAACATCGAGATCCCGAAGATGGCGTACGACGACTTCAAGCCCGGCCCCGTGCCGTCCGACGTCCGCGCCGAACGCGACCTCGCGAAGAAACGCGAGGAAGACCGCGAGAACAAGAAGCCGCGCAAGACCACCGAGCCGCCGAAGGATGAGGAAGCGGCGGACGCGACGAAGTTCCCCGGCGGCGTGGTGCCCACCAAGATGCCCAACCGGCGCATGGGCGGACGATTGAAGACGCGTCGACGCTGATTCACACGTCATGAACGACAACGCGATCGTGGTGCATCCCGACGTCGCCGCCGCGCTCGACGCGGATGGGCCCGTGGTCGCGCTGGAGACCGCGGTCGTCACGGCCGGACTCCCCCGCTCTCCCGCGGGTCCGCCTCCGGCGAACGTGGACGACGCGGCATGGGATCCGAGCGGACCGCTGAACCGTGAACTGGGTCGTCTGCTGCCCCGCGTGGTCCGGGTGCACGGGGCGACGCCGGCGGTGATCGCCGTCATGGACGGACGGCTGCACATCGGGCTGGACGACGCGGCGCTCGACGCCCTCGCCGCGAATCCGGCGGCCGGCAAGACCGCCTCGCGTGATCTCGCGGCGATGCTGACGAGCGGCGCGACGGCGGGAACAACGGTCTCGGCGACGCTCGCGGCGTGTCGAATCGCCGGGATTCGCGTCTTCGCGACGGGCGGCATGGGCGGCGTCCATCGAGGGTGGGCGCAGACGCCGGACATCTCCTCGGATCTGCATGCGATCGCGACCACGCCGGTGTGTCTCGTGACGTCCGGCGCAAAGTCGCTGCTCGACCTGCCCGCGACGCTGGAGGTCCTCGAATCGCTCGGGGCGCCGGTGGTCGGGATCGGGACCGATGTCTTTCCACAGTTCTACGCGGCGGGCGATCCGTCGTTGCGATGTCCGATCCGACGCGACACGCCGGAGGCGGTCGCCGCGCTCTGCCGCACCCACTGGGAGACGCTCGGCGAGACGAGCGGCGTGATCGCCGCGAATCCGATTCCGGAGGCGTGCGCGCTGGATCGCGACGCGGTGGAGACGGCGACGATCGCGGCGGAGAGGGCGGCGGATGAGGCGGGCGTGCGAGGCCGGGACCGAACGCCCTTCGTGCTCGCGGCGGCGGCGACGACGCTGGGTCCGGCGGCGCTGGCGGCGAATGTCGCGCTGCTCGCGGCGAACGCCCGTCTCGGGGCTCGGATCGCGGTCGCCTGGAGCGGACCGAACTGACCTGCACGGACTTTCGGGATCAGGCTGGATTCGCTTGACAGGGCCGGCCGATGCTGGTGTAGTAAGGATGTTCAATCTGCGGCGACGTCGGGTGTTTCCCCACGCGGCCCGGATCGGCGAAGTTCCACAATCATGAACCTCGTGCGTTCACGCTGATCGGCGTTATTGACGTCGCCATCATCGCAGGTGCTTCTTTGTCCACTTCGACAGCAGCGACGACCCTCACCGGTATCCTTGAACTCCCGAAGGGCGCCGAAGGCCGCGTGCGACAGCTCGCGGACGGCCTCGTTGAGAGTGAGGACGATCCGTACGTCCCGATGAACCTGATCGAGGAGCTGCCGCTCCGTCCGGGTCAGGAGGTCACGGTCAACGTGGTCAGCAAGAAGCCGCGCCGCCGGCGGGGGCGGAAGAACCGCGCGCCGCGCCCGGTGGTGGATGAAATCATCAGCATCGAGGGGCTGGAGCCGGACGAGTTTTCGCGCCGGAAGCCGTTCGAGGATCTGACGCCGCTGGATCCGCAGCCGCGGATGAGCCTCGAGTACAAGAACTGCCCGCCCGCGTGCCGGCTGATCGACCTGTTCTGTCCGATCGGGTACGGGACGCGGGGCCTGATCGTGGCCCCGCCCAAGGCGGGCAAGACGGTCCTGCTGCAGAATATCGCGTTCGGGATCAAGCAGTCGCACCCCGATGTCGAACTGATCGCGTTGCTGATCGACGAACGTCCGGAGGAGGTCACGGACTTCCGCCGCAACGTGCCCGCCCAGGTCCTGGCGTCGTCGAACGATGAGGACATCGAGAAGCACCTGAGCCTGGGGATTCTCGCGATCGAGCGGGCGAAGCGGATGACGGAGGCGGGCCGCGACACCGTGGTGCTGCTGGACTCGATCACGCGTCTCGGCCGGGCGTTCAACAATTCGAACAAGTACGGCAAGAGCGGCCGAACGATGACGGGCGGCCTCGATTCGCGGGCGCTGGAGGTGCCGAAGCAGTTGTTCGGCGCCGCGCGGAAGGCGGAGGAAGGCGGCTCGCTGACGATCATCGCCACGTGCCTGGTGGACACCGGGTCGCGAGCGGACCAGATCATCTTCGAGGAGTTCAAGGGCACGGGGAATATGGAGCTGATCCTCGACCGCTCGATTTCGGAGCGTCGATTGTTCCCCGCGATCAACCTCGCCGCGTCGGGCACGCGGAAAGAGCACCTGCTGATGCCGTCGCAGGAGTTGCGCACGGTGACGGCGCTCCGTCGCCGGTTGATGAACATGCCGCCGCCCACGCAGATCGAGCAGTTGCTGAGCGCATTGGACCGATTCCCGACCAACGAGGATCTGGTCAAGGGGTGAGCCGGGTCTGAATCCGCACGGGCGGCGCCCGCGAAGCCGATGAAGGCCCGCTTCGAGAGACCCGCCATGACCACCGATTCGAAACGGTTCGCGCGCACGAAGAAGTTCACGCTGGCCATCGGCGCCCTGCTGGTCGTCGGGGCGATCGGCGTCACCGCCGGCTGCGTCCGCTCCAGCGGCGGCGTCCTGTACTTCAGCGAGGCGAGCCGGCCCGAAGGCTGGCCGGAACTCACGCCGGTGGGCGAGGTCGAGGTGCGGTCGTATCCCGATTATCGCGCGGCGTGGATTCGCGAGGTCGACGGTGATCTCGCCCATCGCCGGAAGATGAACGCCATGTTCCGCCCCCTGTTCAACCACATCAAGGACCGCGACATCGCGATGACCGCGCCGGTCGAGATGACCTACGACGACGATCCGGCCGACCCGGAGGTCGCGGCGATGGCGTTCCTCTACCGGCGTCCGACCCAGGGCGAGATCGAGCAGGACGGCGCGATCCGCGTCGAAGACCTGCCCGCGCAGACGTACGCCAGCATCGGCGTGCGCGGCGACTACACCGACGATCGCTTCGCCGAGAACCTCGTCACGCTGGACGCCTGGCTCGAAACGCACGCGGACGAGTGGCGGGCGGCCGGTCCGCCACGCTATCTCGGCTACAACGGACCGTTCACGCCATGGTTCTGGCGGTACGGCGAGGTGCAGCGTCCGGTGGAGCGGGTCGGCGAGTAAGACGGCTCAGCGGCGAACCAGATCCCGCGGCTCGACGTCGGTCGCCGGGGCATCGGCCGTGACTTCTTCGCGGGATTGCGCGGCGTCCTCGGACGCCTTCACGATCGGACCCGTGAAGAACGGCAGGATGATGACGCCGGCGGCGGTGAGGATCGCGGCGACCCGCGGCCAGGCGGTCGGGGTGCGTTCGACCGATTCGCTCGCGGCGGTCGGGGCGCTGAGCACCGGGAGACCGATGAGCTTCAGGTAGTACCACGCGCTGATCGCGCTGTTCAGCCCGGCGATGATGACGAGCTTGATCAGCCCCGCCTCGATCGCGGCGACGAACAGGAAGAGCTTGGCGATGAAGCCGAGGAGCGGCGGCACGCCGAGGAGCGAGCCGGCGGAGGCGGCGAAGGCGACGGCCATCCACGGGTGCTTCTGGCGCAGGCCCGCGATGTCGTCCATGGTCTCGATCTCGACGCCGCGCCGCTCGAGGCCGGAGAGCACCGCGAACGAGCCGGTGTTCGTGACGCCGTAGGCGAGCAGGTAGAACAGGACGGCGGTGAAGCCCCAGCCGGGTCCGGCGATGATCCCCATCAGGAGGTAGCCGGAGTGAGCGATGGAGCTGTAGGCGAGCATGCGCTTGACGTTGGTCTGGAGCAGCGCGCCGACGTTGCCGAGCGTCATGGTGAGAATCGCCATCATCGACAGCAGGACGACGATGGGGAAGGGAAGTCCGGCGGGATTGTCCGCGTGTCCGGACCAGCCGAAGGTGGCGAGGAGCAGGATGAGGGCGATCATGCCCGCGGCCTTGGGGACGAAACCGAGGAACGCGGTCACGGGCGCGCCGGCGCCTTCGTAGACGTCCGCCGCGTACATGTGCATTGGCGCGGCGGCGATCTTGTAGGCGATGCCGAGGATCGCGAGCGACATCCCGACGATCGCGAACAGACTGATTCCGCCGGTCGCGGCCTGGAGGGCGAAGACGTCCGCCATCTCGGTGAGGACGATCGTGCCGGCCCCGCCGTAGAGGAACGCGAACCCGAAGAGGAAGGTCGCCGACGCCATGGCACCGAGGAAGAAGTACTTCACCGCTGCTTCCTGGGCCCGGCGGGAACTGCGGCTCATCGCGACCATGATGTAGGTCGGGAGCGACGTCAGTTCGAGGGCGAGGAAGAGCCAGATCAGGTCGTTCGCGTTGCAGCAGAGCATCACGCCGATCAGGCTGAGCAGGAAGAACGAGAAGTACTCGCCCCGATTCAGCCGCAGCGGATCCCAGCGGAGCCGGCCGGTCTCCATCGCACGTTCGACGGTGCGGTCGATCAGGCCGACGCTGAGCATGATCAGCAGGACGCCGACCGCGCACACGATCATCTTCACGTACTTCCCGAGGACGGGCATGAGCATCCCGGTCTCCGCGAGACGGTCGCTCGAATAGATGATCGGCGTGAAGATGAACGCGAGCACGAGCGAGAGCGCGGCGACGAGCGGGCCCGCATCACGCATCGACTTGCTCCGCGACAGGCCCATCACCGACACGATCACCGCGCCCGCGAACAGGCACAGTTCCGGCAGCAGGAACCAGATCACGTTCCCCATCGCGGCGTTACCCATCAATCAGGCCCTCCGCGGTCGGGGCGTCGGTCAGGGGACGGTCGAGATCGTCACGGACCAGCGCCAGCGGCGTGTCCGGCGCGGCGTCGGCGGTGCGGATCGCTTCGATGCGCTCCGGGTAGCCGGCGAGGATCCGTTCGGCCGGGGCCTCGATCGCGTCGGTGAGCGGCGTGGGTTGGAAGCCGATCCAGAGACACACGAGGGCGAGCGGGACGAGGACGGCGATCTCGCGGAGCGAAAGGTCGCCCGGCAGATTCGGGCCGCGCGGATCGGGATCGACCGGCGGCTCCCGGAACGGACCGAAGACGACCTTGCCGGTCATGATGAGCAGGTACATCGCGGCGAAGATCATGCCGAGCCCCGCGAACGCCGCGTACCACGGACCGAAGAGGCCGGGGTACTGCAGGGCGTCGGGCGAGGCGGTGAACGCGCCGATGAGGCAGAGGAACTCGCTGACGAAGCCGTTGAGGCCGGGGAGGCCGACGGACGACATCACGAAGAAGACCATGAAGAAGCCCCAGATCGGCATCCGACGCGCGAGTCCGGACATCGCGTCCATGTCGCGGGTGTGGTAGCGCTCGTAGATCATCCCGATCAGGAAGAAGAGCGCGCCGGTCGAAAGGCCGTGGTTGATCATGTAGAGCACGGAGCCCTGCAGACCGAGCGGGTTCAACGCGAACAGACCGAGCACGCAGAACCCGAGGTGGCTGACCGAGGAGTACGCGACGAGTTTCTTGACGTCGGTCTGCACCCAGCAGATCAGCGCGGCGTAGAGGATCCCCACCACCGCGAGCACGCCGATGAGTTCGATCGGCGCGAACGTCACCGACCAGAACGGCAGGTTCCACGTCACCGGCTCGAGCAGACCCGCCGGGACCATCGGCAGCACGAACCGGTAGAGCCCGTACGTCCCGAGTTTGAGCAGCACGCCCGCGAGGATGACGGAGCCGGCGGTCGGCGCCTCGGTGTGGGCGAGCGGAAGCCAGGTGTGCACCGGGAAGAGCGGGACCTTCACGGCGAAGCCGGCCATGAGGGCGAGCAGGATCCACGCCTGTTCGCCGGCGGTGAGCTGCGTCGACGCGAACGTGGTGAGTTCGGCGATGTCGAACGTCCACGCCCCGCCCGCCGCGGCGTACTGCCACGCGACGTAGAGAATGCCGGCGAGGGCGAGCAGCGATCCGGTGAACGTGTAGATGAAGAACTTGATCGACGCCTTCGCCCGGTTCGTCCCGCCCCAGATGGCGATGAGGAAGAACATCGGGACGAGCGTGAACTCGAAACAGACGTAGAAGAAGATGATGTCCTGCGCGACGAAGACGCCGATCATCGCGGCTTCGAGGGCGAGCAGCCAGCCGTAGTACTCCTTCAACCGGGTCTGGACGGCGGTGAAGGAGCCGTACACGCAGAGCGGCATGAGGAAGGTCGTGAGCAGGACGAGCAGCATCGAGACGGAGTCCGCCCCGAGCCCGAATTCGACGCCGAGACCGGACAGCCAGGTCGCGGTCGCCGCGAAGCCGATCTCGCCGGTCGTCCACGCAGGGAACATGACGGCGGCGACGATCGAAAGCAGGAAGGTGACCGCGGTTCCGAACATGGCGATGACGGTCGCCTGTCGCGCGGGGGCGACGGCGACGGCGACGGCGCCGAGGAGCGGAACGATCATCAGGAGGGCGAGCCACATGCCGGTCAGCCTCCCGTGCTCACGTTACTGACCGCATCGCTCGCGGCCATGGTGTTCAGGAACTCAACGAGTTCCGGCATCCAGAAGATCAGGAACGCGATCAACGCGAGCCCGCCCGCCATCGACACCGCATACGACTGAAGCACGCCGTTCTGCAGCGGCCGGAACGTCTGCCCGAGCCAGCGCGGAATGCGTCCGAAGGTGTCGACGATCAGCATGTCGACGACGTAGCGGTCGAAGTACTGGAGGGCGTGCGAAAGGACCCAGAGCGGCAGCCGGACGAAGGCGTGGTAGATCTCGTCGACGTACCACTTGTTCTCCATCGCGGTCGGGAGCCAGCGGCTGAGCGGGTTGGAGAGCAGGCGGGCGCGAAGGTTGTCCGCCGCGCTCCGGTTGGCGAGATGCAGGAACCACGCGATGACGAGCCCGATGAGGCCGACCACGCCGGAGACGACGTACATCGCCTTGTGGGGATCGAAGCCGAAGAGGCCGCCGTGATGGGCGTGCTCATCCGTCCCCGCGTGCGTGTGGCCGTCGGCCGGCGGGGCGTGGACGTGGTCGCCATGTCCGCCCGGCAGGCCCGCCGCGGCGGTCGAGTCGTGCACCATCTCCGCCACCCAGCCGCCATGGACGCCCTCGGCCTCGTTCGGCATGAAGTACGGCACGATCGCGAGCGCGGCGCCGAGGGTGATCGCGATCAATACGAAATTGATCGCCAGCCGCGGGGCGTGCGGATGGAAGTGTGCGTGGTCGTCATGCCCGTGATCGTCGTCGCCGTGATCGTCGTCGCCCGGCTCGTAGTGCTCCGGACCGGCGCAGACGCGGAACCACACGCGGAAGGTGTAGTAGGCGGTGAGACCGGCGGTGAACAGCGCGATCCAGCCGAGGATCACGAAGCCGGGTCCCTGGGTCACGAACGCTTCGGCGAGGATCGCATCCTTCGAGAAGTAGCCGCTCGTGATCAGCGGGAAGCCGGCGAGACAGAGGCAGCCGTACAGCATCGTGTACGAGACGACCTTCCAGCCCTTCATGTGCCGGAGGCCGGAGAGCTTGCGGAGGTCGAGCTGACCCGCGAAGCCGTGCATGATGGCGCCGCAGGTGAGGAAGAGAACGGCCTTGAAGAACGCGTGCGTGAAGACGTGGTACGCCGCGCCGAACGTCGTGACGACGCCGACGCCCATGAACATGTACCCGAGCTGCGACACGGTCGAGTACGCCATGATGCGTTTGATGTCGTACTGGGCCATCCCGATGGTCGCCGCGAGGAGCGCGGTGCCGCCGCCGATCCACGCCACGGTCGGGAGCGCGGCCGGGTGGAGCTCCATCACCGGGAACATCCGGCAGAGCAGGTAGACGCCGGCGGTGACCATGGTCGCCGCGTGAATGAGGGCGGAGACGGGGGTCGGGCCTTCCATCGCGTCGGGCAGCCAGACGAAGAGCGGGAACTGGGCGGACTTGCCGAACGCCCCGAGCATGAGCAGGAACGGAATCGCCTTGATCTGCCAGCCGCCGACGGACTCGGCGACCGGTCCGCCGCCGGCGGTGAGCTCCTTCACCATCGGCATGAGTTCGTCGTACTGGACGGTGCCGAAGTAGTGGTAGATCAGGTAGACGCCCAGCGCGAGGCCGAGGTCGCCGATGCGGTTCATGATGAACGCTTTCTTGGCGGCCGCGACGGCGGAGGGCTTCTGGTAGTAGTAGCCGATGAGCAGGTACGACGCGAGACCGACGCCTTCCCACCCGAGGTAGAGCATGATGAGGTTGTCCCCCATCACGAGGCAGCTCATGGCGAAGAGGAAGATCGACACGCCGCCGAAGAACCGGGCGTAGCCGCGCCCGACGTCGGGCTCCATGTACTCGCTCGCGTACAGCGCGATGAGCGCCCCGAGCCCGGTCACGAACAGCATCCAGAGCAGCGTGAGCGAGTCGACGTAGAGGGCGAAGTCGGCCACGAAGCGGCCGCCGTCCCCCCACTTCAGGTTGAACCATTCGAAGAGGACGATCGTCACCGGCCCCGTGTACTGGGCGTACAACGCGAGCACCGTGACGAACGCCGCGCCGAGGAAGCCGACGGTGATCCACGCCGGGGCCTTGGACTTCACCCGCAGCATCGAGCACATCAGGCAGAGCACCGCGGAGATCGCCGGGAACCACAGAATCACGCCGGCCCACCAGGGGCCGTACGCATCGCCGGCGGCCGCGGGGGCGTCCGCGGCGGCGAGTGAGGTCAGGGCGATGAGGCCGGTGGTGCTCAGCATCAGGCCACGCTACTCCCGCAACTCCGACCAGGCCTCGGCGCTCAGCGTCTCCCGACGTCGGAAGAGCAGCACCACGAGACCCAGGGCCAGCGCCGCTTCCGCCGCGGCGACCGTCAACACGAAGATCAGAAACACCTGGCCGGACACGTCGAAGTGCCAGCGGCCGAACGCCACCATCGCAATCCCCGCCGCCTGGAACATCAGTTCCGTACAGAGGAACATCACGATCATGTTGCGACGGGTGAGGAAGCCGATCAGGCCGATCACGAACAGCGCCGACGCGGTGAGCAGATACTGGGCGAGCGCCTGCTCGCTCATCGGCGCCATCGACGCCAGCGTGACGACATGGCCCGTCATGACGCGCCTCCCGCCGTCGCTTCGCCGTCGGTCAGCCGCTGCAGACCCGCCGATTCCCGCAGTTCATCCTCGCCGAGTTCGATCTGCCGACGCGCCAGGACCACGGCCCCGAACATCGCCATCAGCAGGATCACGCCCGCGACCTCGAGACTCGCCGGAAACTTCGCGACGAGCGCCCAGCCGACCTGCTGCACGTTGCGGGGCGCCGCGCTGTCCGGCAGATCAAACCGCTGGACCCGCGTCTCGTCGACCAGGTGTCCCATCACGAAGGCGTCGCCGTTCGCATCGATCTGGATGAGGCGGCCGGTCGCGTCGTCGGGGGTCGGGGGCCAGTCGAAGCCGGGGTGCGTCGCCTCAAGCGTGTCGCGGAACTGCACCGGCATCGATTCCAGCTGCAGCCACACCGCCTGCGCCCGCTCCACGGGCGACGGAGCAATCGCGATCGCCCGCTTCGGGCCGACCAGCGTGTGGGCGAGCAGGGCCATCACGAAGAAGCCGACCAGAATCGCCGCTCCGGGCTCGCGAGGCAGGCGGTCGTACGCCTCCGGCGACTCCCCCTCCTCCGGCGTGGGCGACTGGTGGGCGAGCATCAGCACGAACAGGTACGTGATCAGGATCGCGCCGGCGTAGACGATGATCACCGCAAACGCCATGAACTCCGCTTCGAGCATCAGCAGCAGACCCGCCGAACTGATCACGACCAGCACGAAATACAACGCCGCGAACACCGGACGCGGGTGGCTGATCATCCGCCCGCCCGCGGCGACCGCGATCAGGCTGAAGATCAACGCGAAGGGATTGAAGGAGTCGCCCGGAATCGACGCCACGCCCAGCTTGAGCAGCCACGCGAAGGTGGCCAGACCCAGCAGCATCCCCGCGATCCGCACCGGCCGCCCGCCCGGGCGCACGACGAGATACAGCCCCAGAAGCCCGACGACGGTGACGGTGTACAGGAGGAGGGATGGCATCAGCAGGGAGCGTGAGTCGCGCGGCGGGATCGATCGTCCCGCGTGGTTCGACGAACGCCGGTTTCGCGCTCAACTCACGCGACCGCCGGCAAGGCGACACGCAAGATACGGCCGCGATTTCGATCCCGCAACCGAGTCTGTGCATCCTGTCACAAAGTTGGACCCACGAGCCGCGAGCCGAGTCGCCCCCCTGCCGATGGCGAGGACGACTCGGCCCGTTGAGGTCAAGCGGATCTGCCGCGGGTCGACGTCTCAGTCGCACGATCCCCACGCCGCGAGCAGGACGGCGAGATCCGCGCCGTCGACCACGTCGTCGCCGGTCAGGTCGGCGACCGGGTCGTCCGAGCCCCACGCGGCGAGCAGCAGGGCCAGGTCCGCGGCGGTCACGACGTCGTCGCCCGAGAGATCGCCCGCACAGCCGGCGAACGTGAGATGCGTCACGAAGCCGTCGAGCAAGGTGTTATCCACATTCCGGAGCCCGCCGACAATGGCGACATCCCGCCCCTGTCCCACGACGTCGGCGAAGAAGTCCGCCTCGTCGGCCTGACCGGCGACGGTGGTCGTCCAGTCGAGGCCGCCGTCCGCCGCGAAACAGTCGAAGCGAAGATCGAGGGCGATCACATCGCCGAGCGGCGACTGCAGTCCGCCGACGACGACCCGTCCGTCCTCCAGGGGGGCGAGGCTGCGGAAGCGGACGTTGACAAGGCCGCCGATGGTGCGACTCCAGTCGGTCTCGCCGTCGAGACCGAGCCGCACGACGTGCGACACGGGGAACGCGCCGCTGATCGTGACGAAGACCGCGTCGCCCGCCGGGGCGAGGTCGAGGTCCTCCAGCACGCCGAAGGCACAGAACGTCTGATCGGGCAGATCGCGTTGCCAGAGCACGGCGCCGTCCGCATCCTGCCGCCAGACGCGGGTCTTGATCGTCGGGCAGCCGATTTCGGGCGAGCCCGCGAACACGGCCCCGCCGTCGGGCAGCGGGACGATCAGCGCCTCCGACAGCACCAGTCCGGTCTCGCCGGGGAAGGCCTGGGACCACTGGAAGACGCCGTTCTCATCGTACTTCCGTGCGATGTAGGCCATGTCGAGTCCGGGGGCGGGACCATCTTCGATCGTGACGAGAAAAACGCTGTGATCGGGCCCGACCGCGAGCGCGGAGACGCCGCCGACCGCGTTGACCTCGAGCGGGATGCTGTAGAGCTGCTCCCCGTCGACGGTGTACGCCTCGAGGACGCCGGCCCCGTTGTTGTCGTCGGTGGCGATGACGCGGCAGCCGTCGGCGCCGAGCGCGAGTTGCGGCGCGCCGAACCCGGCGAAGTCGGGACCGATCGTGCGGTTCTCGCCGAGGAATTCGCCGTCCGCGGTGTAGTTGAGAAGGACGGTCTGCGGGCCGCGCTCGCCGACCGACGTGCCGACGACGCTGACGCCCTCGGGGGTGATCTCGAGATCGTGGGCGTTGTCGTCGAGGTCGACGGGCCCCTCGTAGGTGCGGAGCCAGAGCAGTTCGCCCGCATCGCTGTAGCGGGCGAGCAGGATGTCGGTGGTCTGGTCGGCGTCGGTGAGTCGACCGGCGACGTACACGTCGCCGTCCGGCGCGAAGCGGACGAGGCTTGTGCTCGTGAAGGGCGAGGGGGTGAGCAGATCGGACCACGCGGCGACGGGCGCGCCGTCGGCGAAAACGGGCGCCGCGCCGACGGCGCACAGCGTGACGACGGAAGCCGCGGCGAAACGGGAACGGGAACAGGAACGGGTCATGGGCGTGTCCTCTCTGGAGTCGGACGCCGCGGGCGGACGCCGGTCGGCGGCTCGCGCTCGCGTCGCGTCACCTCGTCATGTCGCCCGGACGTCCACGGCTTGCACAGATCGACCGAAACCGCGGCGACAGCGCGTCACGGGCGGAAAAACGGGGTAGCATCACGGCATGTCCGAAGGCGTCCGCAAGAACCTTCCGAACGCCCTGACGCTGCTCCGACTCGTACTCGCGGCGGCGTTCTTCGCCACGCTCAATATCTACCGCTATCCCGATCAGCACACGCTGTGGGCGAACCTCGCGATCGTGATCTTCATCGTCGCCGCGTTCACGGATTTTCTCGACGGCTACCTCGCGCGGCGGTGGGACGTGGTCTCCGTTTTCGGCCGCATCATGGATCCCTTCTGCGACAAGGTGCTCGTGCTCGGCGCGTTCATCTACCTCGCCGGGCCGCGCTTCGTGGCCAGCGAATGGGTCGAGGCCGGCGACTTCTTCACGATGGTCACCAGCGTTTATCCGTGGATGGTGGTCGTCATGCTCGCCCGCGAACTGCTCGTGACCGGCATTCGCGGCGTGGTCGAGGGCGAGGGCGGCGACTTCTCCGCCGGCTGGTCCGGCAAGGGGAAGATGATCCTCCAGTCCGTCGCCGTCCCCGTGATCCTGTTCCTCGTGGTCAACGTCGACACCGGCCCGACCGGCGCGGCGTGGGCCCGGTGGACGTGCCATGTGATCGTCTACGCCACGGTGGTTGTGACGGTGTGGTCCGGCGCGCCGTATGTGCTGCGTCTGCGCACGTGGATGCGCGAACAGCGGACCACCGACGCATGAGCGTGCGGGGCGGACTGCTCACCGCGGGCGGACTCGGCCACCTGCGTCCGGCGCCGGGCACATGGGGCTCGACGCCGCCGGTCGCGTTGGCGCTCGTGATGCTCATCGTGATGGGCGGTCCCCACTGGACGCTCGACGTCGCGGTCGCCACGCTGGGCCTGCTCGGCTGCGTGGTCTGCGTGCGTTTCGGCGACTGGTCGGAGACGGCGTACGGGAAGAAGGACCCGGGCTGCGTGGTGGCGGACGAGGTGGCGGGTCAGGCGATTCCCCTGCTGCTGCTGCCGTGGCGTTCGTTCAGCGACGACGGCGGCGTGCTCTGGAACCTGACGCTGGCGGCGATCGCGTTCAGCACGTTCCGGCTGTTCGACATCACGAAGCCGCCGCCCGCCCGTGGGCTGCAGCGGTGGTCGGCGGGCTGGGGGATTCTGATCGACGACCTGATCGCAGGGGTGTACGCGCTGATCGTGACGCAGGCGGCGGTGCGGGGGGTGCTGCCGGCGGTGTGGGGGTAACGCGACTTGCGATGTCAGTGTGGGGGTGACCCCCGGCGGCGCCGGGGCTGGGAGGGGCGTGCCGCGCTCACAGCGGGCGGTGCTGGCGCATGTCGAGTTTCGCTTCGTGGAGCGTGCGGAGGTTGCAGATGTACCACTGCCACGTGGATGCTTCGCCCGCCATGGCGATGAACGACTCCGTGTTCTCGCGGTACGGGCCCTGGCGGAAGGTCACCTTGCAGCCCTGGTCGAGGACGGGCTCGACAGACCAGTAGATCGGGGCGTGCGTGTCGCCGTAGGAGACGATCCAGTCCCAGACGATCTGGCCGCCCGGGTCGTAATTGAGGATGGCGATCGTCGTGGTGCGGTTGAAGTCCTTGTCCCAGGACAACGTCACGCGTCCGCCGGTGCGGAGATCGATCTCGGCGTCCAGCGGAAACCACTGCCGCAGGCCGGTGGCGGTCGTGATGGCGCCGAAGATCTCTTCGTGGTGCGCGGCGATCGTTTCCTCGATCACCAGCCAGTAGCCGTCTTCTTCGTGTCGAATCATCGCGGTGGCTCCGCCGCGAGCATACCGCGCCGGACCCGCCGGCGCGACTCAGGCCGCGTCCGCGGCGTCGGCGGCGACATCATCCGGGGCGGGCGTGTCGGGGTCCGCGGACGCGTCGGTCGCCGGCGCGAGGTCCGGGTGCAGCGGACGCACGCCGCCCTGCTCGTCGAGGAACTGCCGCGGGTCGATCGAGGCGTCGAGCTTCGTGAACATGATTCCGATCTGGTGGACGCCGTCGTCGAGATACCGGCAGTGCCGGACCTCGCAGCCGACCATCGCGGCGCGACCGTCGGGGTGCACGAACTGCATGACGCCGATCGCGCCGGCGTCCATCATGTGTTCGCAGCGGATCGAGACGCCGCCCTTCGAGACATCGTTCGTGCGGGCCACGCGGGGCGGCTCGAAATCGCCGTCGGCGTTGAGCAGCATCACGGCGACGGGCTGGTCGTGGCCCAGACGCGCCGCCGTCCGGCGGTTCTCCTGCGTGTCGACCGCGCCGGACGCGGCGTCCACGGGGGCCGCATTCGTCTCGGGATTCGGATGGGACGCGTCGTCGGACATGGATGACTCCGGCGGGTCAGCAGGACAGGGCGGACCGCTCCGGGTCTATCGACGAATCACGATGCGGGCTGAAGATCGATCCGAGCGACGGGCGGGTCCGGGAACGTTGAGGTCAGGCGGCCGGGTCGGCGGACGCGGCGTCGCGATTCAGCAGCAGTCGCGACAGGATGTCGAGGGCGACATACCCGTTCCAGACCGCGAAGATCAGGAGCAGGAACGGGGGAATGAGCAGGCCGATCTGGTTGTCAATGAAGTCCCACGCGGCGCAGACCAGCATCAGCGCGGCGGTTGCGAAGCCCGTCCCGCCGTACAGAAACATGCCCGGGCGGGGCGCGACGATCGTGAGCAGGAACGCCGCCCCGTAGCCGATCGACGCGCCACGCAGCGTCCAGTGGAGCGTCGCGGGGAGTGCGGCCCACGCGGGCTGGCCGCCGGGCGTCATCACGTTGGGCGTGGTCACGGCCCATCCGAAGTAACCGAACAACGCCGCCGCGAGCAGCATCCAGAACAGCGAGCCCTTCATGTCCGCCTGATCCACGTGCACACCTCCCGGATCGCCGGGTCTGGCCCTCTTCCCTCCCAGTCCGTCCATGCCCGACAGAATCGTGCAATTCGATGATCGCCGACGCGAGCCAAAAAGACAACGCCGCCCGTGAATCGAGCGGCGACGTCGGATGGTTCGGCGGGGGCGGGAACGGGTCGGATCGCGGTCAGCGTTGACGCTGGGTTCGATCCAGAACGGCGTTCCAGGCCCGGATCTCGGGCGCCCAGTCCTGCAGGAGCCACTTCGTCTCGCCCTCGATGGTGATCGAGCGGATGCGATCGCCCTGCTGGACCTGATGCACGACGTCCTGGCCTTCGATGACATTGCCGAACATCGCGTACTTCAGATCGGCGCCGGACAGCGGCGACATGCTGATGAAGAACATGCTGTCGATCTGGTTGAGCTGCACGGCGGACATCGAGACGGGGTACTCGCTCTCGTGCGTCAGACGGGTGAACTCGTGGTTGACGCGGTAGCCGAGGTCGCCGCCGACGGCCCCTTCGGCGGGATCGCCGGTGGAGATCTTGAAGCCGGGCATGACGTAATGCCAGGTCAGGCCGTCGTAGTAGCCGCGCTGCACGAGGTTGACGAAATGAGCGATCACCTCCTGCGGCCCGATGTTCGGATAGAGCTTGATCTTCATCACGCCCTTGTCGGTGTCGATCACCGCCGTGAGCGGCGGATACTCGTCGGGACCATTGACGGGATCGATGATCGGCGTGGCGGGAATGACGTCCGGCGGGTTCGTCGCGGCCGGCGCGGCGGCGGACGCGTCATCGGCGTCATCCGCGGGGGCGGTCCCCCCGTTGTCGTCCGTCTCGTCGGCGTCGTCCGCCGCGGAGGTCTCGGTCGCGGCCGGGGCCGGGGTCGAGGACTCGGACGGCGTCGCAGCGGGCGTCTCGGGGGTGGCGGCGGGATCGGATCCGCCTTCGCTGCACCCGACGACGAGCAGCGTCGCGAGCAGCAGCCCCAGGACGGGAAGTCGGGCGGCCAGGCATCGGACGGTGGTCATGGGAGACTCCTCTCTCTCGGCTTCGTGGCGACCCGGGCGATCACTCGGGCCAGGCGACCATCGGCTTGCGCGAGGCTCCCACCTCGTCGGCCCGACGAACCACGGCGTCGGTCGGGGCGTCGCGCATCGACTCGGGGTCGTTCTCGATCTGCTCCGCGATCCGCTGCATCACGGCCACGAACCGGTCGAGCGTCCGCTTCGACTCCGTCTCCGTCGGTTCGACCATGAGGCAGTCGTGGACGGGCCAGTGCATGGTCGGCGGGTGAACATCGTAGTCGATCATGCGTTTGGCGATGTCGTTGAGCGTGACGCCGCGATCGAGCAGGCGACGGGGCACGGTGACGAACTCGTGGGCGCAGAACTTCTTGGCGTCCGCGTCGAAGTACGGCATTTCGTACTGATCGGCGAGTTTCGCGGCGAGGTAGTTGGCGTTGAGGACGGCGACCTCCGCGACGTTCCGCAGGCCGCGCGGCCCGCAGGCGGAAATGTACGCCCAGCACCGAACGAGCACGCCGAACTGTCCGATGAACGAGCGCACCTTGCCGATCGACTTCGGCCGGTCGCGGTCGAGGTAGAACGAGCCGTCGTCGGCCATCATGACCTGCGGCGTCGGCAGATACGGGGCGAGCTCCTCGGTGACGGCGATCGGACCCGAGCCCGGGCCGCCGCACCCGTGGGGCGTGGAGAAGGTCTTGTGCGTGTTGTAGTGCATCGCATCGGCGCCGAAGTCGCCGGGGCGGATGCGGCCGAGGATGGCGTTCATGTTCGCGCCGTCGAGGTAGAGCTTGGCCCCCGCCTCGTGCATGAGGTCCGCGACCTTGTGGATGCTGGCGTCGAACAGGCCGGCGGTGTTGGGGTTGGTGATCATGAACGCCGCGATGTTCTCCGCGCCGTGTTCATCGATCAGCCGCCGGAGGTCGTCGAGATCGGTGTAGCCGTCGACGGTCTTCACGGACACGACGCCGGCCCCGCACATGGTGCAGCTGGCGGGGTTGGTGCCGTGCGCGTTGTCGGGCGCGAGGACGATGCGTCGCTGGGCCTGGCCGTGGTCCTGGAAGAACGCACGGATGACCTTGAGCGCGGTGTACTCGCCGTGCGCCCCGGCCGCGGGCTGGAGCGACGCCTCCGCCAGCCCCGACACCTCCTGGAGGAAACAGCGGGTCTCGTAGAGAAGACGCAACGCGCCCTGGATCGTGTCGTCGTCCTGCAGCGGATGCAGACACGCGAAGCCGGGGAGCGCGGCCCCCCACTCGTTGATCCGCGGGTTGTGCTTCATCGTGCACGAGCCCAGCGGATAGAAATTCCCGTCCGCCGAGAAGTTCCGGTCCGAGAGATGCGTGAAGTGCGCCATCACATCGTGCTGACCGACCTCCGGCAACGCGGGGGCGTCGCCGATGAGATCGTCCGGCAGGGCCGCGGCCGGCACGTCGAGCGGCGGAAGATCCACGCCGACCTGGCCGGGACGGGACTTCTCGAAGATCAGCGGCTCGACCGGACGTTCGCCCCGTCGCTTGACGGCGGGCGTCTCGGCCGGCGCTTCGCGCGCGTTGAGTTCGACCATGGGAGTGTCGTTCGCAATGGTGGTCATGGTGTCGTGAAATCCGGTCAGGCGAGGGCGGCGAGCGTATCGACCAGCAGGTCCATCTCGGCCCGCGTCCGCTTTTCGGTAACGGCGATGATCAGATCGTTCGGCCCGCCGATGCGACGCATGCGGCGGCCGTGCGGAGCGACGCCCGGCAGGACGCCCTGCGCCTTGCACGCGTTCACCATCGTGGTCACGTCGACCGGACCGGTGATCGTGAACTCGTGGAAGAACGGACCGTCGAACTTCAGCGTGTAGCCGTCGAGCGACGCGATCCGGTCCGCGAGGTAGTGGGCCTTGTGGTAGCACTGCTCCGCCATCTCGCGGAGACCCTGCCGGCCGAGCGTGCTCATGAACATCGTCGCGCGAAGGGCGAGGAGCCCCTGGTTGGTGCAGACGTTGGACGTCGCCTTCGCCCCGCGAATGTGCTGCTCGCGGGTCTGCAGGGTGAGACAGAACGTCGGGCGGCCCTCGGTGTCGACGGTGCGTCCGATGAGACGACCCGGCATCTTCCGCAGGAAACTCTGCCGGGCGGCGAAGAGACCGAGGTACGGACCGCCCAGCGACATCGGCACGCCCAGCGGCTGACCCTCGCCCGCCGCGATGTCCGCCCCGCACGCCCCCGGCGACTTCAGCAGCATCGACGCGATCGGGTTGAAGACGGCGACGGCGCAGGTCTTGTCCTTCGTGTGCGCGGCGGCGAAGCAGCCGTCCCAGTCCTCGACCAGGCCCCACACGTTCGGCGACTGCACGACCACCGCCGCGGTGTCGTCGTTCAGCGCGGCCTCGACCGTCGCGGCGGAGACGCGTCCGTCGGTCGACGCGAGCCGCACCATCTCCGCGGGCAGATCGGAGAGATACGTATCGAGCACCGCGAGGTACTCCGGATGCAGCGTCTCGGCGACGAGCACGCGTCGCTTGCCCGAGGTGTTGAGCGCCATCAGGACCGCTTCGGCCACGGCGGTCGCGCCTTCGTAGAGCGAAGCGTTCGCGACGTCGAGGCCGGCGATGCGGGCGACCTGGGTCTGGAACTCGAAGAACGCCTGCAGACTGCCCTGCGACGCCTCCGCCTGGTAGGGCGTATACGCGGTGAGAAACTCGCCCCGCACGATGAGCTGGTCGACGAGGGCGGGAATGAAGTGGTCGTAGGCGCCGCAGCCCATGAAGCAGGTCATGTCGTGGGCGCCGCGATTCTGGGCGGCCATCGTCGCGAGGTCGCGCTGGAGCTCCAGCTCCGACTTCGCGGGCGGCAGGTCGAGGTCGCCGTCGAAGCGGATCTCGTCCGGCACGACAGCGAAGAGGTCGTCGACGGACTCGACGCCGATGGCGTCGAGCATGGCGGCCTTCTCGTCCGCGGTGATCTGGGTGTAGTCCATGGGGTCTTGGGGCCTCAGGATGCAGATGGGCGGTGAAGCGGAGATGGCGGGTCGCGGGGGTCCGCACCGAGGCGGCGACGCCGGGCGAGGGAGGAAATCACGAACAAATATCGCCGGGGCGCCCCGGTCTGACGCGGGCGGGACCCGCATCGCCGAACGGCTCACCGGCGTCGGACCCAATGATAGATCCCTCACCGGCGCGGAGCAACGACGAGACGGCGCGGACGCCCGGTTCGGGGATCGACGACCGAACGCGACGGGCGGGCCTTCAGAGGCGGGCGTCCGGCAATGCAAAAAAGAACACGCCGCGCTGCGGTTTCCGCAGCACGGCGTTGATTCAGCGTGCGACCCGCATGGGGGTCGTCCGGGACTTACCAGCGGCCGCCGCCGCCGCCGCCGCCGCCCCGGCCGCCGCCGCCGCCTTCACGCGGCCGTGCTTCGTTGACGGTGAGCCGACGACCGTCGAACTCCTTGCCGTTGAGAGCCTCGATCGCCGCGCGACCGGCGGTGTCATCGGCCATTTCGACGAAGCCGAAGCCGCGGGGGCGGCCGGTTTCGCGGTCATTGATCAGGCTGACGCGCTGGACGTCGCCGTGCTCCGCGAAGAGGTCCTGCACATCGGCCTCGGTCGCGGAAAAGGGCAGGTTGCCCACATAGATATTCAGCATCACTCGACGCTTTCTTCACACAATCCCGAGAAGCTGAGTCCGGACGAGATCCCTCGGGTGTGATCTGGCGTCTGGCAAGGTCCGCCTGTTCTCCCGTGAGCAACACACGGCGGACATTTCGTCATCATAATACGTCGAATTCCGAGGAAGGCGAATCGGGGCCGGGAGGGAAATTGAGCCCGTTCCCGCCTGTCCTCGCCGGCCGGCCCCGCCGGTCCGGGCGACAGGTCGGTCGACGGTGGGACGCGATCGGACGCCGGCGGGGCGTCGCACGGACCGCCTCCGCGTCGCCCGCCTTCCGGTTGGCGTGCGGCGTCTCCATCAGTGATCGCCGCGAGTCAGATCCAGCGGGTGATATGCCAGTTCTTTCGACCCCGCTTGAGCGCGATCGTCCGGCCGCCGAGGAGGTCCGCGGCGGTCAGTTTGCGCTCCATGCCCACCTTCTCTCCGTTCACCGCCACGGCGTTCGACTCGAGGAACTGCCGCGCTTCACGTTTTGACGAGGCGAGGGAGGTCTGGGGCAGGAGTTCGACGAGGGCGACGCCGTCGCCGCCGAGGGCGTCGCGTCCGTGCTCGGAATTGGGGACGTCGGCGAAGACTTCGGCGAGCGTGCGCTCGTCGAGGCCGCGCAGATCGCCGCCGAAGAGCGCTTCGGTCGCGGACTCGACCCGCCTCAGTTCGCTCTCGCCGTGGAGCAGCGCCGTCATCTGACGGGCGAGGGCCTTCTGCGGCGTGCGTTCGTGCGGCGCCTCGCCGTGTTTCGCCATGAGTCCGGCGATCTCATCCGCCTCGAGGAATGTGAACCACTTCAGGAACGACTCGACGTCCTCATCCGCGGTGTTGATCCAGTACTGGAAGAACGCGTAGGGGCTCGTCCGGTCCGCGGACAGCCAGATCGCGCCGGACTCCGTCTTGCCGATCTTCTTCCCGTCGGCCTTCGTCACCAGCGGCGCCGTCACGCCGTAGGCGTCGCCCTCCTCGTGTCCGAACTCGCGCCGGATGAGATCGATGCCGGAGACGATGTTGCCGAACTGATCGGAGCCCGCGGTCTGGATCGTGCAGCCGAGCGTCCGGCGGAGGTGCAGGAAGTCGTACGCCTGCAGGATCATGTAGCTGAACTCGGTGTAGCTGATGCCGTGCTCGCGCTCCTCGAGTCGGGTCCGCACCGAGTCCCGGGTGATCATCTCGTTCACCGAGAAGTGCTTGCCGACGTCGCGGAGCACCTCGATGTAGCCGAGGTCGCACAGCCAGTCCGCGTTGTCGACGAAGATCGCGCCGTTGGGCGCCTTCGGGTCGAAGTCGACGAGGTGCTCGAAGATGCGGCGGATCGCGTCGACGTGCGCCTGCACCTGGTCGCGCGTCATGAGCGTGCGTTCGGCGTCCTTGCCGGAGGGATCGCCGATCAGCCCCGTGCCGCCGCCGACCAGGAACACAGGCCGGTGTCCCGCCCGTTGCCAGTGCATCAACAGCTTGATCGGAATGAAGTTGCCGATCGTGAGGCTCGGCGCGGTGGGATCGAAGCCGGCGTAGATCACCCGACCCGGCGCGGCGATGTGCTCGCGCAACGCGTCCGGCGCCGTCGTCTGGTGCAGCATTCCCCGCCATTGCAGTTCGTCGAGAATGGACATGCCGGTTGGACCCTCACTATCGTGACCTGAACGACCGCAACTGTAGACACAACGACGCGGGGATCAACCCGCGTGAGGAAGGAGCCCGGAGATGACCCAGGATCTCAGCCAGACGACCGACCAGCCGAACCGCCGCCAGGCGCTCGCCGCGCTCGGCGCGGGCTCGATCGCCGCCGGCCTCGGGGGATGGACCGGCTGCGCCGCCGCTCAGCCGACCTCCGGCGCCGCCGTCACGGCATCGCTCGCCGCCCTCGGTCTCGCGGACGGCTGGGACGCCGGCGCCGGTGAGTTCGTCCTTCCCCCGCTCGGCTACGCGTACGACGCCCTCGAGCCGCACATCGACGCCCAGACGATGGAGCTGCACCACTCGAAACATCACCAGGGCTACGTCAACGGGCTCAACCGCGCCCTCGGCGCCCTCGCCGAAATCCGTGCGGGCAGCCGCGACGCCGGCGAGATCAAACGCTGGTCGCGCGAACTCGCCTTCCACGGCTCCGGCCACCTGCTCCACTGCGTCTTCTGGTCGTGCATGAGCCCCGGCGGCGGCGGCGCCCCGAGCGGACCGCTCGCGGATGCGATCAACCGGGACTTCGGCGGCTTTGATCAGTTCGCGACGCACTTCAAGGCGGCGTCCAGCGCGGTGGAGGCGTCCGGCTGGGGACTGCTTGTCCACGAACCGATGAGCAACACGCTCATGGTCATGCAGGCGGAGAAACACCAGAACCTGACCGCGTGGGGCGTCACCCCGCTCGTCGCGATCGACGTCTGGGAGCACGCCTACTACCTCAAGTATCAGAACCGACGCAAGGCCTACGTCGACGCGTTCATGAACGTGATCGACTGGACCGGCGTCGGCGCGCGATACGCCGCGCTCCAGGGCTGACCGCGCCGAGATCTACTCCGGAACCTGCGACAGCGCCCGCGCCGCCTCGACGTCGCGCGCGGCCTCACGCGCGGCCCGCACCGCTTCCTCTTCCAGCACCCGCCGGACCGTGTCTTGGTGGGCGCTGACCGCGGGCGACGCCGGCGCCGATGCCGCGGCGGCCTCCGGCGCCTGACGGTCCTGCCGGACCATGAACGCCATGGCCCCGATCGCCGCGATGCTGCCGATGATCACCGCCGGCATCAGCAGCGACGACCCCCCGCCACGCGTCGGCGGAACGGCCGCGAACGCCGGAACGGCCTCGGCCTCGCCGACAGTCGTCCCCGTCGGCGTCGGCGGCGGCGGCCCGCACGGCGGACCGCCCCCCTGCGCAGCGGGCGACTCCGGCGCGGCGGCCGTGGGCGTGAGCGGCGCCGATTTCGGCTCCGGCTCGTCCGACATCACCAGACCCGGACGCGGGTCCCCCGCTGGCGGTGAATCGTCCCCCGGATCGTCGGCCGCGGGCGGCGCATGCGCTGACAGCAGGGCCGGCGGCGCGTCATCGAGCGGATCCGGCGCCGACGCGTCGGTATCGGACGGCGCCGATGAACCCTCCGCCCCGTGTTCCGGCGTCGAGTCCGGCTCCGGCTCCACATCGTGAAAAAAGACCATGACGTTCCCCTCCTCCCGCGCCGGGCGCGCGGATCCTCCCGGTCATGGCATCGACATCGGTCCGGACCGACATCACCCCGCGTGCGACGGCGCGGCGATCGGGTGGAAAGCCATCGGGTCTGTGTCGACTGGGCGGAAGCCTGACACGCTATCGGGCCGCCGACCGACGCAGGTCACGCCTCGGTCTGGTCCGCCTCCATCGACGCGGCGTCGCGGAGCGGATCGAGCGGCAGTTGCCGGGCGAGTTCGAGAAACGCGTCGTATTGAGCGCGCATCTCGTGCATCGAGTCGCCGCCGAATTTCTCCCGCATCGCCCGTGCGATCTCGAAGGCGACGACGTTCTCCAGCACCACGCTCGCGGCGGACAGCGCGCACACATCGGAACGTTCGTACGCCGAATGGTCTGATTCCTTCGTGTTCAGGTCGACGCTGGGCATGCCCTGGAGAAGCGTGGCGATCGGCTTCATGGCGCCCCGCACGACGATCGGCATCCCGTTGGTCATCCCGCCCTCGAGTCCGCCCGCGTGATTCCGCGTGCGCACGTAGCCGAGGTTCGGCGCGTCTTTCTGCGCCGCGTCGTACCCGATCGGATCATGCACCTGCGACCCGGGACGGAACGCGACGTCCTTCCCGAGTCCGATCTCGACCGACTTGAACGCCTGGATCCCCAGGACCGCGCCGCCAAGTCGGGCGTCGAGTTTCATGTCCCAGTGGACGCACGAGCCGAGGCCGATCGGGCAGCCGAAGACGTGAGCCTCGGCGAGTCCGCCGACGGTGTCCTTGTCGACCTTCGCCTGGCGGATGCGTTCGATCATCGCGGCGGAGGCGTCGGCGTCGGGGCAGTAGACCTCCGATTCGTCGCGGGCCGCGCGCACGGCGTCGAGATTGTCGCGGGTCGGCGCGGCGTCGGTCTCGACATCGAGCAACGCGCGCACGAAACCGAACGCCTCGATGCCGAACGCCTTGAGCAGGCACGATGCGACCGCGCCGGCGGCGGTCCGGGCCGCCGTCTCACGGGCGCTGGCGCGTTCGAGCGTCTCGCGGCAGTCGGTCGTCAGCCATTTCACGGAGCCGGCGAGGTCGGCGTGTCCGGGTCGGGGTCGGTAGACGGGCGGCGTGCGTTCGAGGTCGTCGAGTCGAGAGTCGCGGTTGGCGATCTGGATGACGAGGGGCCCGCCGGTCGTGCGTCCGAGTCGAACGCCGGCGAGGAAGGTGACCGCGTCGGTTTCGATCTTCTGCCGTCCGCCCCGCCCGTACCCGCCCTGTCGGCGCCGGAGTTCGCCGTTGATGAAGTCGACATCGAGTTCGAGTCCGGCGGGGAGCCCGTTGACGAGCGTGGTCAGCGCGGGGCCGTGCGATTCGCCGGCGGTGTGATAGGTCAGCGCGGTCATGGCACGAGGAGTGTAGAGGATTCGGACGAACGGGTCGCGTCGCCCCCCCAAGCCGCGGGCTCCGCCCGCGGACGACCCGCCTTCGATCCTGGCGTACCGCCGACACCGCCGAACGCCTGCGCGCCGTCGGGTTGCCGCAATCCAGGCCTCGACGCGCTGTGACACCTCATGTCGTCCGGGGTCCGCGGGCAGAGCCCGGGGACGCTGTGACGCATCATGTCGTCCGGGGTCCGCGGGCGGAGCCCCGACGCGCTGTGACGCATCATGTCGTCCGGGGGCCGCAGGCGGAGCCCGGGGACGCTGTGACGCATCATGTCGTCCGGGGTGCGGGCGGAGCCCCGACGCGATGTGACGCATCATGTCGTCCGGGGTCCGCGGGCGGAGCCCCGACGCGCTGTGACGCATCATGTCGTCCGGGGTCCGCGGGCAGAGCCCCGACGCGCTGTGACGCATCATGTCGTCCGGGATCCGCGGGCAGAGCCCCGACGCGCTTGTGCGCATCATGTCGTCCGTTGTCCGCGGGCGGAGCCCGCGGCTTGGGGTACCATCTCTCCGGACCAGCCCGGAGGCCGACTGCCATGCGTCATCTCATCATGTTCATCACCCTCGCGGCCGGCGCCGTCGCGATGTCCGGTTGCGCGATGTCGTGGAATATCGAAGGACACGGTCGTCCCGTCACGACCGAAGACGGCGCGGAGATCGCCGTCTTCGAACTGTGGCCCGAAGGGAAGCAGGACGTGCGGCCGCGCGGGTACGTGGTGCACATCCACGGCGATCGGCCCGCCGGGGTGCGCGACCTCATCCCCCGACTCGCCGGGGCGGCGGAGATGGGGTTCCGGCCGATCCTGGTCGAGCATCGCGGCGTCGACCTCGAAGGGAACATCGCGCCCGACGCCCCCGACGTCGATCCCAAGCAGCGACTCGCCGATGTTCGCGCGGCGGTGCGTTCGGTGATCGGCGATGACCTCGACGGACGGCCGCTCCTGGTCGTCGGCGCGCACGAGGGCGCGCCGATCGCGCTGCGGCTGGCCCAACGGGACGATCGGGTGTCGCATGTGATGGTGTTCACGCCGCGCGATCCCGGGCCGGTGACGATCGGCCTCGCGGCGGTTGATCGCCCGACCTTTCTGGCGCTGGCCGGCGCCGACGGCGGGTTGTCCGCGAAGGATGAATCGATGCTCCGCGCCGCGGCCGCGGGCAACGATCACGTGACCCTCGCGGAACTGCCGGGGCTGGATGCGGATCTGGTCGAGGTGTCGACGGGGCGCGACGGGTTTCCGCGGCTGGAGTTGGAGGTGCTCGCGTTCATGCGTGCGCATGGGCTGATGGACGACGCGGAGCATGCGGCGTGGGTCGCGCGGGTGAAGCGGGCGCATCCGGAGTTGTTTTGACGGGGCGGATGTCCGCGGGCGGAGCCCGCGGCTTGGGGGTAGGATCAGGCCATGTCGTCATTGACCCCACGGGAAATCGTCGCCGCGCTGGATCGGCACATCATCGGACAGGACGCCGCGAAACGGGCGGTGGCGGTCGCGGTGCGCAACCGGTGGCGCCGGCAGCAGCTTGACCCGGATCTCGCCCGTGAAGTGTCGCCGAAGAACATCATCATGATCGGGCCGACGGGGGTCGGGAAGACGGAGATCGCGCGGCGGCTGGCCAACCTCGTCCACGCCCCGTTCCTGAAGGTCGAGGCGTCGAAGTACACCGAGGTCGGCTACCACGGGCGCGACGTCGAGTCGATGATCCGCGACCTGCTCGAACTGGCGTTGAACATGGTGCGTCAGGAACAGGGCGAGGCGTTGCGCGAGCGTGCGGAGGAGGCGGTCGATCGTCGGCTGGTGAACCTGCTCGTCGGCGATGCGGGCGACATCCATCTCGCGGACGACGAAGCGGAGCAGGAGGCGGAGGAACATCCGCAGGCGCGGGTGCGGGCGAAGATGCTGGAGAAGGTGAAGTCCGGCGCGCTGGATGAACGCGAGGTCGAGATCACCGTGCGCGAGCAGCAGAGCGCGCCGATCCTGGGGATGATGGGACCGGACCAGTTCGACCCGGGCGTGACGCAGATGCTGGAGTCGATCCTGCCCGATCGGTCGAAGCCCCGCCGCGTGACGGTGAAACAGGCGCGTCAGATCTTCCTCGAGGAGGAGACGGAGAAGCTGATCGACCGCGAGAAGCTGGTCGAAACCGCCATCGAGCGGACGGAGCAATCGGGCGTGATCTTCCTCGATGAGATCGACAAGATCGCGTCCGGCGACGGCAAGAGCGGCGCCGACGTCAGCCGCCAGGGCGTGCAACGCGATCTGCTGCCCATCGTGGAGGGAAGCACCGTCAACACGCGGCACGGGGTGGTGAATACGAACCAGATCCTCTTCGTCGCGGCGGGGGCGTTTCACGTGTCGTCGGTGAGCGATCTCATGCCGGAACTGCAGGGGCGGTTTCCGATCCGGGTGGAGCTGGAGGCGCTGACGCGGGCGGACTTCAAGCGGATTCTGACCGAACCCGACGCCGCGCTGACGAAACAGCACGTCGCGATGATGCAGACCGAGAACCTGAAACTGGCCTTCGCGGACGATGCGATCGACGCGATGGCGGAGCTGGCGGAGCGGGCGAACGAGACGATGGAGAACATCGGCGCCCGGCGCCTGATGACGGTGCTGGAGCAGGTGCTCGAGCAGATCTCGTTCGATGCTCCCGACATGAAGCAGAAGAAGATCACCATCGACGCCGCGTTCGTGCGCGAGCGGTTGAATGCGGTGATGGCGGATGAGGATCTGCGTCGGTTCGTGCTCTGAAACCCCCGGCTCCGCCGCCGGACAACCCCCGC
This sequence comes from Phycisphaerales bacterium, assembly GCA_965227335.1. Lineage (GTDB taxonomy): Bacteria > Planctomycetota > Phycisphaerae > Phycisphaerales > SM1A02 > CBDDFV01. The sequence goes on along the minus strand of CBDDFV010000001.1, from coordinate 1,156,852 downwards.
CCGCCTGAATCGCCCCGCGATCCGTCGGGCCCGCGCCGGACAACGCGCGACAACGCGCGTCCGGGCGGAAGCCGTGGATCAGGGGATTTCCGTCCACCGTGTCGGTTCGCCGGCGCGGACGATCGCAATGTGCTGCGGCGGAACGGCCTGCCAGTCGACGTCGACGCTGACGGGTTCGGAGGCGATGATCACCATGGCGGGGGGAGCTTCGCCGGCGGGCGGGCTGAGCTGGCAGACGCCGTTCTCGCAGTGATATTCCTCGCCTTCGTAGAGATAAAGCGAGTGCGGCGGGCGGGTGGGGTCGGAGACGTAGCGCGACACCGCCGCGTATTCGCCGTCGGTGACGGCGAGATTGAGGAACGCGGGCTCCGTGACGCCGACAGCCGCGCGGATCTGGTTGAGCTGGGCGATCGTCGCGGCGAGCGCACGGGCCAGACGGTCGCCGGGGTCGGACTCGGCCCCGGCCTCGTAGTGCTGGACGAAGAGCCCGAAGAGGTGTTCCGAATCGGTGGAGCCCAGCACCCAGTCGTAGACGTCGTCCGCAAGCGAATTGCGGAGGGCGCGTTTGACCCGGGCGAAGCCGTGGACTTCCCCGTTGTGCATCATCGCGATCGTCTTCCATCGAAAGGGGTGGCAGTTGAGGTGATGGACGGGCAGGCCCGGCGTCGCGGCCCGCACGTGAGCGAGCATGCACCGGCTCGAGATCATGCGGGCGAGGTTGCGGAGGTTCGGGTTGTTCCACGCGGGCGAGACGTCCTTGAAGACGCCGGGCTCCGGTCCGATGTCGCGGTCATACCACGCGACGCCGAAGCCGTCGCCGTTGAGCGGCTCCTCGCGCTCGCGGCTGTTGACGGACTGGTGGATGATCGAATGCTCGGGATCCGTGATCAACGCGCTCATGCGGATCGCGGGACCGAGATAGAGGGCGAAACGGCACATGCGCAGGCTCCTGTCGTCTCCTGGAGGTCGGGATCGTATCCCGACATCGTGCGGAGCGGGCGCACGGACGATCACCTATGACGGGCCGGTTGCTCGGGATCGACCCGCTCGAGCCCCATGCAGGCCGGGATCCCATCCCGACATCGGCCCGCCAGGACCGGTCGCGTAAAGCCTGCTTGAACGCGCTGGATGGAACCCCCGGTCACCGGCGGGATGAATCCCGCCCTACCGGCGTCGTCGACGCGCCACAGCGAGACCGAACAGCGCGAGGACGCCCGGGGCCGGAACGACCGTAATCGTCATGTCCTCGAAGATCATGCCGATCGGCTTGAAGGGGCCGTCCTGCACGACGAAGTTGAAGACCTGAAGACCGGTGAAGTCGTACGTGCCCGCGGCGTCGGCGATGTCGAGCGAATCGAGCGTGTCGCCGCCGTAGGTCACGGAGAACTGCGCCGAGAAGAACGGGTCGATCCCCGCCGGCACGTTGACCGGCACGCCGTTGGGAAACCCCACGTCCGGACTCGTCGCGAGGAAGAACCCGTCGACCGCGGGATCGTTGTCGCGGAGTACGAAGTACGGCGTCTCGCCTGCGGGGAACGGATCCTGGAGGCCGGTCGTGACGCTGCCGAGCGTCAGCGAGAAACTCGACTGATCGATCGCGTAGCCCCGGGTCGGGAACAGTCCGCTGTCGAGGAAATCGTCGGTGTCGAGACTGAACGTGATCCGCGCATCGTCGCCCGAGTTCACCGAGGCGAACTCGCCGAACCCGACGCCGTTGAACTCGACGACGCCGTTGATCTCCACCGTCACGAGATCCGCCGCGGCGAGCGGGGTCAGCAGCAGTCCGGCGGCGGACACGATCGGGAGGGTCTTCTTCATGCCGTCACTCTACCGTGCGGCGAGTCCAATCCGAAACGAAAAGCCGCCTCATCCCGCGCAAACGAGATGAGGCGGCGTCGACGATCGTCAACCCTCCGGACAACGTCGGTCAGGGCGTGGTCGGCACGCCGGCGGGCGTGGCGTCATCGGTCCGGGTGATATCGCGTCCACGGCCCTGGCCCCGACGACGACCGCGATCTTCGCCTTCGGTCTGGAAGAGGTCGTGGTTGGCGTCCTGCAGTTCCTGGAGACGCATGAGGTGGACGCGGGCCTTCTCGCCGTTGCCTTCCGCGAGGGCGGTTTCGACGGCGAGCGTCTCGCCCAGCGCCTTCACGAGCGAGATGCGGAAGTCGCGGGTGAAACGTTTCGTGTCGTCGCCGTACTTGGCCTTCGCCTTGTCGGACATGCGCACGGCGTCGAGGCGTCCCTTGGCCTGCACGAGACCCATCTGGAGCGATTGCACGGCCTGCATGTCGCGTTCCATGGTTTCGGCGGTGAGTTCGGAGCCGGTGAGGCCGCGCAGTCCGCGGCCGGCCATACGCATGGACTGTCCGAAGGAGACCTGGGCGTCGCCGCCCTGTCCGCCGTCGCCGCCGCGCCCGCCCTGACCGGCGCCGCCGCGCCCGCCGCGTCCGCCTCGTCCGAGGTTCCCGCTTTCCGCGAGGGCGCGAAGTTCGTTTTCGTCGAGGACGTCGTCGCCGTTGGTGTCGCCGGCGTCGAAGAGTCGGTCGGCGAATCGACCGGGGAGTTCATCGCGCTGGAGCTTTCCGTCGCCGTTGGCGTCGCGCTCCATCATGCGTTCAAGGAACTGGCCGCCGCCGGCGCCGCCGGCGCCGCCGCGCCGTCCGGGAGGCGGGGCGTCCTCGGTCTGGGCGAGGGCGGGGGAGGCGGCGAAGGTGAGGGCCGCGAGCGAGACGGTCACAAGCAGGGTGCGCATCGGGAATCTCCGGGGGATGGTGGGCTGACGGTTCGAAACGAGCGCGGCGACCGCCGCGACCGGTCATACGAGGGTCCTCGCGGCATCATCCCCGAAAACCCTGGTGCTGCGGCGAGAAAAAAAGGCCCGCGTCCGGGGACGCGGGCCTGTGGGGTGCGAGGCCGGAGGGCGGGCGGATCAGCCGCCGTTGTCTTCGATGCGTTTCTCGAGGGCGTCGAGGAGGTACTCGAACGCGGGGAGGTCGGCTTCGGGAACGCTGGCGCGTCCCGACTTCACCTGTTGAAGGATCATCGGGAGCATTTCGGCGGGGGCCTGGTCGATCTGCTGGAGCATCATGGTGATCTGCTGCTGCTGTTCCGGAGTGAGATCGTCGAAGGCGGGGGCGGAGCCGCGCTCGGGTGCGGGCGCGGGTTCGGTGTCCGCGGGGGCGGCTTCGGCGACTTCGACGCCGGGGAGATCGAGTTCGCCGAGGCTGCGGATTTCGGCGGAGGAGACGCTGACGGCGTCGCCGAGGGGTTCAGCGCGTCCGCCGAGGTGCTTCGCGAGGAAGGCTTCCGTGATGGCGTTGAACGCTTTGTTGTTTTCGGGCTTGGCGAAGCCGTGACCTTCGTCGGGGAAGACGACGTAGGTGACCGGGATGCCGCGCTCCTGCATGGCGTCGGCGATCTGGTCGCTCTCGGCGATCTTGACGCGGGGGTCGTTGGCGCCCTGTCCGATGAGGAGGGGTTTGACGATCTCATCGACATGGGTGAGGGGCGACATGTCGCGGAGTTGGCGTCGACCTTCGGGCGTGCGCACGTCGGCGACGCGGGTCGAGAACATCTCCATGATCGGCTCCCAGTACGGCGGGATCGACTGCATGAGGGTGATGAGGTTCGACGGGCCGACGATGTCGACGCCGCACGCAAAGACCTCGGGGGTGAACGTGAGTCCGGCGAGCGTGGCGTAGCCGCCGTAGCTGCCGCCCATGATGGCGACCTTGTCCTTCTGCGCGACGCCTTCCTCGACGGCCCAGTTGACGGCGTCGATGAGGTCGTTGTGCATGGCGTCGGCCCACTGGCCGTTGCCCGCCGCGATGAAGTCCTTGCCGAACCCGGTCGAGCCGCGGAAGTTCACGGAGAGGACGGCGTAGCCGCGATTGGCGAGCCACTGGTGGTAGGGGTTGAAGCCCCAGTTGTCGCGGGCCCACGGACCGCCGTGCACGAAGAGGACCATGGGGACGGGTCGATTGGGACGGGCGTCGCCGTCGGCGTCGGTCCACACGGGGATGGTGAGGTAGCTGACGAGATCGAGCCCGTCGCGGGACTTGATGACCACCGGGTGCATCGGGGCGAGGGGCTTGCCTTCAAGCTCGGGCCGGTTGGTGAACAGGTACGTCGGCGTCCGGGCGTCGCGGTCGTACAGGTAGTACTCGACGGGGCCGTCATCCTGGGTGTAGGCGACGAGCCAGGTTCGGTCGTCCTCGGAGCGATCCGCGAGGTTGACCTCCGCCTCGGGACGCACCTCCTTGAGGATGTTGTAGTCGCGCTCCACGTCCTTGTTGAAGAAGACGGGCTCGGGCTTGGTGTAGTTGATGACGACGGCTTCGAGTTCGTCGGTGACGGGATGCGTCATGCCGCCGCCGATGTCGACGCGCGGATCGGCGAAGACGAGCTCCCTGGCGCCCGTTTCGAGATCCATGATGTAGAGCGCGCCGGTGTCGCGATCGCGACTGTCGGTGAAGTACACCTTCGAGGTGTCGCCGATGAAGCCGGTGATGCCGGTCGTCATCGTGTCCTTCTGCGGCACGTCGAGCACGACTTCGCCGGCGTCGTCGCCCGTCGCGTGCTCGTAGGTCATCGAGCCGTCGGAGTTCATCTTCACGCCGAGGCGGACGTTCATGTCGTTATCGGTGAGGGTCTGGACGTAGCCGGGGTTCTCGAACACAAGCTCCCGCTCGCCCGTACGCACGTCGACACGATAGACGTCGTGCAGCTGCGGGCTGCGATCGTTCACGCCGATGAGAATGTGATTCGGGTGATCGCGATCGACGGAGGCGATGCGGGCCTGCACGCCTTCCATCGGAGTGAGGTCGATCTCCTCCCGCGTCGAGACGTGCACGGCGTACGCACGCCAGTTCTCGTCGCCGCCGCGATCCTGCAGATAGATCAGGTGCGAGCCGTTCTCCGCCCAGAAGTACTGGCGAATCCCGCGATCCGCATCGCTCGTGACCGGACGGGCCGCGTCCGGGTCGTCGGCGGGGGCGATCCAGACGTTCTGCACGCCGTCGATCGGCGCGCGGAAACTGATGTAGTCGCCGTTCGGCGAAAGTTGCACGCCGGAGCGCTCGGGATTGCCGAAGAAGAGTTCGCGCGAGATCAGCGGAACATCTTCCATTCGTTCCGGCGCGGCGATCAGGGCGGGCGTCGCGAGCAGGCCGAGGAGCGTGACCGACGCCGCGAGGGCGCCGGTTCGGGTCGCGTGAAGCATGAACAATCCTTTCTGAGGGCAGAGAAAACGCAGGCTCCGCGCGGTCTGACGCGGAACCGACCAGAGACCGACCGCCGCCGGCCGACAGTGGTACCGATGCGGTCCGGCGCGGTTCACGGGGACTGCGAATTATGGCAGATTCGCCGGCGGGCCGCGTGACCCCCGGCGCTACGATCGGGACATGTCTGACGCCCGCGTCCCGCCCCGGTTCCACGCCCACCTCGACGCCGCCCTCGAACTCGCCCGCACCGGCGTCGCCCGCGAATACCCGCACCACGGCGGCCCGACCATTCGCGACGACGCCGACGTCCGCCCGCCCCGACAGTGGAGCCCCGTCTTTCACGGCTGCTTCGACTGGCACTCCGCCGTGCACGCCCACTGGACCCTCGCCCGACTCGCCCGATTCCACCCCCCCGCCGCCGACGCGGCGTCCCTGCTGCACGCCCGACTCACACCCCCCGCCCTTCTCGTCGAAGCCCAGCTCATCGAACGCAACCCCGGCTTCGAACGCCCCTACGGCTGGGCCTGGGCCCTGCGGCTGCACGCGGAACTGCATGTCGATCGGGATCGATTCGGCAGCGTGGCGGACGCCATGACGCCCCTCATCGACACCATCGAACGACGCCTGCTCGACTACCTGCCCCGCCTTCGCTGGCCGGTCCGGGCGGGCGCCCACGCGAATACCGCGTACGCACTGAGCCACATGCTTGACTGGGCCGACGCCGCCGACCGGACGTCAACCGCGGCGGCCATCCGCGCCGCCGCGCGTCGGTGGTTCGCCGACGACGCCGCCTGGCCGTTTCATTACGAACCGTCGGGCGAGGACTTTCTCTCCGCGGGTCTGACGGAGGCGGACCTGATGCGTCGGATCGATCCGGATGGATTCCCCGCCTGGTGGGCGCGGTTCGCACCGGGATTCGGCGTGTCGACGTTCGTCCCGGTGACTGCGGTGGACTTGTCGGACGGGCGGCTCAGTCATCTCGCCGGTCTGAATCTCGCGCGAGCGGCGGCGCTGGCGGCGATCGGGGCGGGGCTGGACGATGAGGGCTGCCTGGGCATGGCGGCCGCGCATCTCGAGGTCGGCCTCGGCCAGGTGCGTTCGGGCGATTACGCAGGGGAGCACTGGCTGGGGACGTTTGCGGTGTACGCGCTGACGCAGGGCTGGCTCGTCACTCTCCCACGGTGAGCATCGCCGTCGCGGCGGTCGCGGGATCGACGCGTTCGGTGAGCGACTGTTCCACCGCCGCGCTCGTGCGAAGGACGAAGCCCTTGAAGACGACGTCGCCGTTCATCGTGACGGTGATCGGTCGATCGAGATCGAGCAGATCATCGCGCAGCCGAAGCGTCACCCGCGACACGTCGTCCGATTGAATCGCGATGGCCTGGTCGTTCACCGTCGCGACGATGGTCGAGCGCGGCGTCGGTGCGTCGACGGCCAGCCAGTAGAACCGTCGGTGCGTCACGTCATCCTGTCGCCACACGATGCGTTTCGGCCACGGCGTTCGGGTCTGCGCCGCCATCCACGGCAACGCTTCGCGGTCCTGACGGTTCATCCAGTGCCCGGCGTCAGGGTAGATGGTGACGCGATGCGGATAGCCGTCGGGATCCTCCGCCTGCAGGGCGGCGAGTTGCTTCTTCCACTGCTCCGCCGTCCGGTTTCGGTTGTACGCGTCGTCCTGGCCGCCCATGAAGATCGCGAAGGGCAGATTACGAAGGCCGATCGGCGACGTCTCGTTCGGATGCCCCGCCATCATCGCGGCGGCGGCGAAGCGGTCGGCCATGCGCGGCGCCAGTTGATACACGCCGTCGCCGCCGGCGGAGTAGCCCATGAGATACACGCGATTCGGATCGACCCCACGGGTCGCGACACAGAGTTCAATGAGTCGATCGAACAGCGGGTCGATGTGGGCCTGGTGCCAGAGGTTCCACGCATCGGTGGGCGCGCGGGGAGCGATGTAGAGGCCCTCCTCGGGTTCGTAGAGATCAATCTGGTTGCGCCACTGCTGGTCGTTGACTCGGGTCGGCGCGCCGCCGCCGCCGTGCATCGAGATCCAGAGGCTCCGCTCGCCGTCGGGCGCCGTCCCGAACGTCTTCTCGAGAACACGCAGCGTGTGATCGCCGATGGTGATCGCGCCGTCCGCGAGCGCATCGCCGTGCTCATCACGCAGACGTCGCCGGTGCGTGGCGGCGCGGGCCTCGACCGCCGCCTCCGCCGCGGACCGGGAGAGGCCGAGTTCGTTCCAATGCAGATCGAGCGTTTCCGTTCCGGCGCGAGCGGGCGCGAGCGCGAAGAATCGCACGTCGTCGTCGCGGATGATCTCGAGGCGGATGGGCGTGTCGACGGGCAGGGCGAGCGTCGCCATGTCGTTGAGGTCGGCGGTTCCGGCCCGAGTGACGTCCGCCGCGATCTCATTTCCGGCGTCGTCCATCGCGCGGACGGCGGCGACGATTCGTTCGGCGTCCGGGCGTGCCCGGAGACGCACGTGACGGACGACGGCGGCGGCGGCCGGCGCGGGGGCGTCGGGAACGTAGAGGTGCGAGCTGTCGACGGCGGGGACGGAGCGATCTCGCGGGTTCCACGCCATCGGGAAGTGACGGCCGGTGCGTCGCCACGACGTCGCCCACACCCCGTACCGCGGATCGCCGGGGACGGCCTTCGACGCGTCGCCGGTGAACCAGGCGCGATCGAGTTCCGGCCGGTATTCGTCCGCCCCGGTGAAACGCCAGCGTTCGCCGTCCCAGATCTCGACCCACGTGTGGTTGCCGCGCTTGTCGTGCCAGGACGCGACGCCGGCGACGCGGGCGGGGACGCCGACGGCGCGGCAGGCGTCGACGAGGATGATCGAGAGCCCCGTGCAGGTCGCGCGCCCCTGGGCGATCGACTCCGCGGGACTCTGATTCGGCTTCTTGCGCCCGGTGTTGTAGTGCACGTTGATCTCGTTGAAGAGCGTGCGATTCAGCGTCTGGGCGGCGTCGGCGAGGGAGGTGCACGCCCGGACCAGCGGCGCGCACCGAGCATACATCGCGGGCCGCCACGACTCCCGGGTTTCGTCGAGGGAGGCGTAGGGCAGGACGTCGTTGAGGAAGATCGCCTCGGGGACGTCGGCGGCCCACGGAAACTCGCGGCGGGCGCGGAGGGCGTAGTCGAGATTCTCGAGCAGCAGCTCGACATCGAGGTCGGCGTCGCGAGACGGTGCGTGGTCGGCGAGGAATGACGCCGCGCGTCGACCGAACACGCCGTGCTCGTCCGCGGCGTGTTCAACGAACGTGCGCCAGGCGGCGGGTCGAAGGTCGGACGGGTCGTCGGCACACACGGCGGACCCGAGCGATGCGAGGAGGATGACGGCTAGGGCGGGAAGCGAGGCGATGCGCATGGGGCGGGCGTCCGCAAGGGGTGACATTGACGAGGCTCGATTGTACGGCACGATGCGTGAGAATCATGCGTCGACGACGTCCGGGAAGGGGTCATTTTCCCGTAGAGCTTTGTCAGACAGTGCGTATCGTGTCGTGCGTGAACTGCATCCGTCGCGATTGACCGAACGCGCGCTGCCGGATGCTGCGGGTGTCTTCAGAGGATTGAACAACAGACGGACGGGCTCCGGCGGCGGTAGTGCGCGCTTGCGCGGCGTCGGTTTCGTCCGGGAGGACCAAGGAATGAAACGATCGACAGGTACGCGGATCCTCACGTGTCTCGCGCCGGCGGCGCTGACGCTGAGCGCGCTCGCCGGCGGCGGCGGGCAGATCATCTTTGACGAGTTTGCGCCGGACGACGACAACGGCACGATCCCCCCCGGCCGTTACGCGGGGATCGGCGTGATCTTTGCGGGGACCGATGACAGTTCGACCTGGGGCGGCCTCGACAACGGCGACCCGGGCAACTGGAGTCTGAACGGCACGGCGGGCCCGGTGTTCGCCGGGTTCAACGGCGCATCGTACGGAGTGACGATTCGATTTCTCTCGAACGTCACCGGCGTGACACTGGACGCGGCGCGAGCGAACGGATCGGTCGACGGCGTCATCACGGTCGACGGGTATCGCAACGGCATGCTGATGGACTCGCAGACCGTGACGCTCGGCGCGATCAACAAATGGACGACGATCGCCGTGGGCGGTCTGCTGGACGAACTCGTCATCAGCGGGACGGGCGACGGCTTTCATCCGTTCGGCGTCGACAACCTGCGCTGGCAGGGCGCCGGGGCGTGCCCGTGGGACTTCGACGGCGACGGCGTGGTCGGCCCCTCGGATCTCGCGTCGTTGCTGGCCGCGTGGAACAGTCCCTTCGGTCCCGCCGAACTCGCGGCGTTGCTGGCGGCGTGGGGTCCGTGCGATCCGTGCGGTCCCGGGGCGGGCCCGTGCAACGCGCCGAACGGCTCGCCGGGGTGCCAGGATGTCGAATGCTGTCAGCTCGTCTGCAGCATGGACCCGTTCTGCTGCGATGTGGTGTGGGATCAGCTCTGCGCGGACCAGGCGCTGGACGTCTGTTTCCCGTGCTGCCAGCCGGGCGACCTGCCGGAAGGCGAACCGTGCGGCGAGGACACGAACGGCGGCTGCAACAGCACGCCTCCGGTGTTCCGCGAAGCGCAATGCAACGCGAGCTACTGCGGGAGCGCGTGGGCCGCGGACGGAACCCGTGACACGGACTGGTACCGACTGACGCTGACGGACACGACGCTGGTGACGGCGACCCTCGCGTCGGAGTTCGACGGCGTGATCTTCATCCTCGACGGTCTCGACACGTGCGCGCCGGTCGTGGTGGGCAGCACGGGGTCGTCGATCAACTGCGACCCGATCGGCGCCGCGTAGGCGTGCCTCGAACCGGGTCAGTACGCGGTGTTCGTGGCGCCCGCGGACTTTGACGGCGCGCCGTGCGGAACGAACAACAACTACCGCGTGAACATCATGTGCGAGCCGTGTCAGATCTCGCCGTGCGGGCCGGACGCCGGTTCGTGCATCGAGTCCAACGGTTCGCCGGGGTGTGAGGACGTCGAGTGCTGTGAACTGGTGTGCAGTCAGGACCCGTTCTGCTGCGAGACCACGTGGGACAGCTCCTGCGCAGCGCAGGCGATCGAACTGTGCCTGGGCTGCGGTCCGGACGCCGGGAACTGCGCGACGCCGAACGGCACGCCCGGGTGCGAGGACACGGAATGCTGCCTCGCGGTGTGCGCCAACGATCCGTTCTGCTGCGATGTGGAGTGGGATCAGGCGTGTGCGAACCAGGCGATCGACATCTGCACCTGCACGCCCGACGCGGGGAGCTGCTATCTCCCGAACGGGACGCCGGGGTGTGAGATCAACGAGTGCTGCACCCTGGTGTGTGCGGAAGATCCGTTCTGCTGTGCGACCGAGTGGGACACGCTGTGCGTGAGCCGGGCGGTGGAGTTGTGCGGCGACCCCGCCTGCAACTCGGCGGCGGGTCCGTGCAACATGCCGAACGGCACGCCCGGCTGCGATGATCCGGCGTGCTGCAACCTCGTCTGCGATCAGGATCCCTTCTGTTGCGACACGGAATGGGACCAGATCTGCGCCGACGCCGCGGCCGAGGCCTGTCCGTAACCCGACCGGTCCACGACCGCGTCACGCCGCCCGCGGATCTCGGTCCGCGGGCGGTTTTTCATGGGTCGGCGTCGACATCGCCTGCCGCGACGCGTCCCGTCGACCAAGCCCCGGCGGCCCGGCCGTTGATCCGCGCAAATGCATGCCGAACAACGTCTTATAAAAACCAACCGAACGCCGTCTTTCTTGTGGATTCGTGACTCCAAAAGGCTAAGCTGGAAGGCGTCGGCGGGTCAATCGAACCCGCTGACAGAATGAAGTGGGTCGCCTGTGATCAGGCGCGCCGAGGGGGCGGGCCGGCGGGCGGCCGAAACGGGGATGACAACGAGGAGAGCGTCATGAACAAGGCAGGTCTTTGGCGCGCGATGGCGCGCCTGGCCCCCGCGGGTCTCTGTTGCGCGGCCGTCGCCGGCGGCGGATCGATCAACTTCGAGGAGTTCCCGGCGGACGATACGAACGGGACGATTCCACCCGGGCGTTACGCGGGAATCGGCGTCACTTTCATGGGCACGGACGACAGCACCACATGGGGCGGCCTCGGCGCCGGCGATCCCGGCAACTGGGATCTGGAGGGGACGAACGGTTCAACCTTCTCCGGCTTCAACGGCGCTTCCTACGGCGTCACGCTCCTGTTTGACTCCGACATCAGCGGGTTCTCGCTGGACGCATCCCGCGCCAACGGGTCGGTGGACGGCGTCATCACCGTCGAGGGATACAACGACGGACTGCTCGTGAACTCCGTCTCCGCGACCATGGCGGACATCAACGTCTGGACGACGATTTCAGTGCCCGGCACCTTTGACGAGGTCGTCATTTCCGGGACCGGAAGCGGGTTCCATCCCTACGGCATCGACAATCTGCAATGGAACGGCGGCGGGAACGACTGCCCGTGGGACCTGAACAACGACGGCGTGGTGGGTCCGCCCGACCTCGCCGCGTTGCTGGCGGGCTGGGGGAACCCGTACGGTCCGGCCGATCTCGCCGCGCTGCTCGCGGCGTGGGGTCCGTGCAACGTGTGCGGTCCCGGCGCGGGCCCGTGCGGTCAGCCCAACGGCACCCCCGGCTGCAACGACGTCGACTGCTGCGAACTGATCTGCAGCAAGGATCCCTTCTGCTGCGACGTCGAATGGGACAGCATCTGCGCCGCCGCCGCCCAGGACCTGTGCATGCCGCCGGTGCCCCCCTGCTGCCAGCCCGGCGACATCCCGGAGGGCGAGCCCTGCGGCACGGACAACAACGGCGGCTGCAACAGCTCACCCCCCGCCTTCTTCCAGGCTCAGTGCAACGCCAGCTACTGCGGCAACGCCTGGGCGGACCAGGGCACCCGTGACACCGACTGGTACCTGATCAGCGTCTCCACCCAGACGGAGATCCGCGGCACCCTCGCCTCCCAGTTCGACGGCGTGGTCTTCATCGTCGACGGCATCGACGCCTGCGCGCCGATCGTCATCGGCGAGTCCGGCGCGTCGGTCAACTGCGATCCGATCGGCCAGGCGGTCGCCTGCGTCCCGCCGGGCAACTACGTCGTCTTCGTCGCGCCCGCGGCCTTTGACGGCACGCCCTGCGGTACGACCAACAGCTACCGGCTCACGATCGAGTGTGCGCCGTGTGCGCCGCCGAACCCGTGCAACCCGAACGCCGGGCCGTGCGACGTGCCCAACGGGTCGCCCGGATGCGACGATCCCGCCTGCTGCGACTTGATCTGCAGTCAGGATCCGTTCTGCTGCGACGTCGAATGGGATCAGATCTGCGCCGACGCCGCCATCGAGCAGTGCGGCGGGCCGCCGACCCCGTGCAACCCGAACGCCGGGCCGTGCGAGGAGCCCAACGGCACACCGGGGTGCGATGATCCCGCCTGTTGCGACCTGATCTGCAGCCAGGATCCGTTCTGCTGCGACGTCGAATGGGATCAGATCTGCGCTAACGCCGCGATCGAGCAGTGCGGCCCCTGCAACCCGAACGCGGGTCCGTGCGAGGCGCCGAACGGCACGCCGGGGTGCAATGATCCCGAATGCTGCGAACTGATCTGCAGTCAGGATCCGTTCTGCTGCGACGTCGAATGGGATCAGATCTGCGCCAACGCCGCCATCGAGCAGTGCGGCGGCGGGGCCAGCGACTGCTGCGAACCCAACGGCACGCCCGGCTGCGACAACCAGGCCTGTCAGGACCTGATCTGCAGTCAGGATCCGTTCTGCTGCGACAACCAGTGGGACGGCATCTGCGCCAACGCCGCCATCGAGCAGTGCGCCGTCTGCCAGTAAAGCAGCGATCGATTCACCCCTGACCCGAACCTCCGCCCGCGAGCCCGACCGCTCGCGGGCGGCTTTCGTGAGGTCCGAAGAAAAACACCGATAATGTTCAGGAACCCCCGTGCTTATCGGCTACCTTGGATGCTTCAAGAAGATGGCGTCCCCGGAGGGGGGATGCGGGCTGATCGGCCGACCGACTGGTTTGGCGATTTCGCCGCGCGGCGAACGGCAGGGGTCAGGCCGGGAAAGCTTGAAACGGAGAGAACGAAATGAAGAAGGTTGTTGCCTTGCGCGGTCTGAGCGCGGCCGCGGCGCTGTGCGCGGCGTCGCTGGCGTCGGCGTCGGACTGGGGGAGTTTTGACGAGAGCCGGATCAACTATCCCGGCGGCGTCTTCGCGGACGGAACCGCACACGCGACGCTGCGCGGCATCGTCACGGCGAACGGCGGCACGATCGCGCCGGCCACGTCGACGCTGACGCCGGCATATCTCAGCACCATTGATGTGTTCTACACCTCGCTGCTGAACAACGACGGCGTGGACATTCTGTCCGGCGCGGAGCGGGCCGCGCTCCAGGCGTGGATCGCGAACGGCGGCACGCTGATCTGCACCGCCGACATCTTCCCGGTCATGTTCTACGATTCGTTCGTCGACGCGTACGGCGTGACCTTTACATCCATCAGCTCGTCGGGGACCGGGACGACGGTCGGGGCGCATCCGATCGTCGCCGGGGTGTCGACCTTCAGCTACACCACGGACAGCACGTTCCCGAATCCCGGCACGGGCCAGATCCTCGGTCTGAATACGGCCGGCGACAACTTCATGATGGTGATGGAGCCGGGCACCGGCTTCAACGTGGGCGGCCGGATCCTGATCTTCGGCGACCACAACATGTTCACCGAGAGTTTCATCGGGAACAAGGACAACATCCAGCTTGCCAACAACATGGCGGCGTGGGCGAAGGCGGATTCGGGTCCGGACCCGTGTCCGTGGGACCTCAACAACGACGGCGTGGTGGGTCCGCCCGACCTCGCCGCGTTGCTGGCGGGCTGGGGGAACCCGTACGGTCCGGCCGATCTCGCCGCGCTGCTCGCGGCGTGGGGTCCGTGCGACGTGTGCGGACCCGGCGCGGGTCCGTGCGAAGTCCCCAACGGGACGCCGGGCTGCGAGGATGTCGAATGCTGTGAAGCGGTGTGCGCCAACGACCCCTTCTGCTGCGAGGTCGAGTGGGACTCGATCTGCGCGGACTCGGCGACCGTCATCTGCGCGCCGGTCCCCACCTGCTGCCTGCCCGGCGACATTCCGGAGGGCGAGCCGTGCGGCGATGACAACAACGGCGGCTGCAACAGCACCCCGGAGGCGTTCTTCAACGCCCAGTGCAACGCCAGCTACTGCGGCAATGCGTGGGCGGACCAGGGAACGCGGGACACCGACTGGTACCTGATCAACGTCTCGACGCAGACGCTCATCACCGGGATTCTCGAGTCGGACTTCAACGGCGTCGTCTTCATCGTGGACGGCATCGACACGTGCGCCCCGGTGGTCATCGGGGAGACCGGATCGTCGTCGGGCGCCTGCAGCGCCGATGCGGCGGCCGAAGCGTGCGTCGAGCCGGGGCAGTACGTCGTGTTCGTCGCTCCCGCGGCGTTCGAGGGCACGCCCTGCGGCACGAACAACAACTACCGGCTCACCATCGAGTGCGCCCCGTGCGGTCCGCCGCCGAACCCGTGCAATCCGAACGCCGGGCCGTGCGAGGCGCCGAACGGCACGCCCGGATGCGACGACCCCGTCTGCTGCGAACTGATCTGCAGTCAGGATTCCTTCTGCTGCGACGTCGAATGGGATCAGGTCTGCGCGGATGCGGCGATCGAGCAGTGCGGCCCCTGCAACCCGAACGCGGGTCCGTGCGAGGCGCCGAACGGCACGCCGGGGTGCGATGATCCCGAATGCTGCGAACTGATCTGCAGTCAGGATCCGTTCTGCTGCGACGTCGAATGGGATCAGATCTGCGCCAACGCCGCCATCGAGCAGTGCGGAGCCGCGGCGTGCGCTCCCAAGGCGGGCAACTGCTATCTCGCGAACGGCACGCCCGGGTGCGAGATCATCGCCTGCTGCGAGACCGTCTGCGCAGACGACCCGTTCTGCTGCGACACGGAGTGGGACAACCTGTGCGTGGGCGGCGCCGTTGACTTCTGCGGCGACGCCGCGTGCGCTTCGAACGCGGGCGACTGCGAAGTTCCGAACGGCACGCCCGGCTGCGACGATCTCGCCTGCTGCAACCTGGTCTGTGACAACGACCCGTTCTGCTGCGACACGGAATGGGACAGCATCTGCGCCGACGCCGCGATCGCGAACTGCCCGTAATCACCAGCCGAGGCTGAACTGGTCGCCGCGCCGGAGCGGCGAGCGACCTGAACCCCCCGCCCGCGGACCTGATGGTTCGCGGGCGGTTGTCGTGTCCGGGCGCGCCATGACCACGGGAATGCCCCCGGGCGGCGGCCGATCGCCAGACGCCTCGAACCAGACGCCGCACACTTCAATCCAACCAACGTCGATATGTCATGGACGGGCCCAATTGGGTAGTTATACTCAATGTGGAATCGACGTCACCGTCGATCGCCTGTTTCGATCGCAGGTTCAGCCCGGAGGCGAGCCGTCGAGGCGGTGTTCCCGGGGCTGTCACGAACGTCATGGAGAGAGAATCATGAAGGTTTCAATGTTGATGCGTCCGCTGGCGTGCCTCGGCGCCGCGGCGCTGTGTCTGTCCGCCGCGGCGGGCGGCGGCTCGATCAATTTCGAGGAATTCCCGGCGGACAACGATAACGGCACGATTCCCCCGGACCGTTACGCGGGCATCGGGGTGACGTTCGTGGGGACGGACGACAGTTCGACCTGGGCGGGCAACAGCAACGGCGATCCCGGCGGCTGGGATCTCGAGGGGACGAACGGTCCGGCGTTCGCCGGATTCAATGGCGCCAGTTACGGCGTGACGGTGCTGTTTGACAGCGACGTCAGCGGGTTTTCGCTCGACGTCTCGCGATCGTCCGGCTCGAGCGACGGCGACGTCACGGTCGAGGGGTACAACGACGGTCTGCTCGTTGACTCCATGACCGTGACCCTGGGCGACATCAACATCTGGTCGACGCTGTCCCTCAACGGCTCGATCGACGAGGTGGTGCTCTTCGGAACGGGGAGCGGGTTCCATCCGTTCGGCGTCGACAACCTGCAGTGGAGCGCGGGCAGCGACTGCCCGTGGGATCTCAACAACGACGGCGTGGTGGGTCCGCCCGACCTCGCGGCGTTGCTGGCGGGCTGGGGGAACCCGTACGGTCCGGCCGATCTCGCCGCGCTGCTCGCGGCGTGGGGTCCGTGCAACGTGTGCGGCCCGGGCGCCGGTCCCTGCGACCAGCCCAACGGGACGCCGGGCTGTGAAGACGTCGAATGCTGCGAACTCATCTGCAGCCAGGATCCGTTCTGCTGCGACGTCGAATGGGATCAGCTCTGCGCCGACGCCGCCATCGAGCAGTGCGGCGCCCCCGATCCCGTCGGCGCGTGCTGCGTCGGCGCCGACTGCCTGGTCCTGACCGCCGCGGACTGCGCGGCCCAGGGCGGCGAGTACTTCGGCGACGGCTCCGCCTGCACGCCCGAACTCTGCGCCCCGCCCGCCATCTGCGGTCCCGGCGCGGGTCCCTGCAACCAGCCCAACGGGACGCCCGGCTGTGAAGACGTCGAATGCTGCGAACTCATCTGCAGCCAGGATCCGTTCTGCTGCGACAACCAGTGGGATCAGCTCTGCGCCAACCAGGCGATCGAGCAGTGCGGCGCCTTCGGCGCGTGCTGCCTCGGCGTCGACTGTCTGGTCCTGACCGCCGCGGACTGCGCGGCCCAGGGCGGCGAGTACTTCGGCGACGGCTCCGCCTGCACGCCCGACCTCTGCACCCCGCCCGCCATCTGCGGTCCCGGGGCGGGTCCCTGCGACGAGCCCAACGGGACCCCCGGCTGCGACGACGTCGAATGCTGCGAACTCATCTGCAGCCAGGATCCGTTCTGCTGCGACAATCAGTGGGATCAGATCTGCGCCAACGCTGCCATCAACCAGTGCGACGCCCCCGACCCCGTCGGCGCGTGCTGCCTCGGCGTCGACTGCCTGGTCCTGACCGCCGCGGACTGCGCGGCCCAGGGCGGCGACTACTTCGGCGACGGCTCCGCCTGCACGCCCGAGCTCTGCGCTCCGCCCGCCTGCGATCCCGACGCGGGTTCCTGTGTCACGCCCAACGGCACCCCCGGCTGCGAAGACATCGAATGCTGCGAACTCATCTGCAGCCAGGATCCGTTCTGCTGCGACGTCGAATGGGATCAGATCTGCGCCACCTCCGCCCTCAACGAGTGCTTCGACGGGGGCGGAGACTGCTGCGACGCCAACGGCACGCCCGGCTGCAACGATCCGACGTGTGTGGAGCTGATCTGCAGTCAGGATCCGTTCTGCTGCGACAACACGTGGGATCAGCTCTGCGCCGACGCCGCCAATAAACAGTGCGACGTCTGCCAGCCGTAAACCGGCGGCGAAACCACGCCTGAACCGAAACCGACCCGCCCGCGGACCCGATGGTTCGCGGGCGGTTTTTGATTCCGGGGGGCCCGGCTTATCATGACGGCCATGAACCGAAACGCCGCGACCGTGAAGGAATACCTGGACAGCCTCCCCGAGGACCGCCGCAAGGCGCTGGGGAAGGTCCGGACCGCGATCCGGAAGCATCTGCCGAAGGGGTACAAGGAGGGGATCCAGTACGGGATGATCGGCTGGTTCGTGCCGCACTCGATCTATCCGGACGGGTACCACTGCAAGCCGACGGAGCCGCTGCCCTTCGCCGGGCTCGCCTCGCAGAAGAACCACATGTCGCTGTACCTGATGTGCATGTACAACGACGAGAAACATCTGAAGTGGTTCACGGACGCGTGGAAGAAGACGGGCAGGAAGCTCGACATGGGCAAGTCGTGCATCCGGTTCAAGTCGGCGGACGATCTGCCGCTGGACGTGATCGGCGAAGCGGTCGCCCGCATTCCGGTCGACGTCTTCATCGCGCACTACGAGTCGGCGATCAAGACGGGCGGGAAGCACCGGGCGTCGAAGAAGAAGACGTCCGCCAGGAAGAAGACGTCGAAGAAGAAGGCCGCGCCGCGAAAGACGGCCCGGAAATCGACCCCGCCGGTGAAGAAGGCGACGACGAAGAAGTCGGCCCGAAAGAAGTCGACCCGAAAGAAGACGGCGAAGAAATCCGCCACGCGAAGGACGCGTTAACGGGGCCCCGCGTTGGCGAAGAAGCGAAAGAAGAAGTCGACGGGATCACGCATCGACACGTTCGCCCTGCAGCCGGGTCGAAAGATCGGCAAGGGCTACGTGGTCGACTCGCGTCTCGGCTCCGGCTGGGAGGGCGAGGTCTATCGCGTCGTCGAGCAGCGCACCGGCGCCTTCCGGGCCGCGAAGCTCTTTTTCCCCCAGCGGAACCTCAACGATCGCGCCCTCGACTTCTACGCGACCAAGCTGGAGAACCTGAGCGTCTGCCCGCTCCTCATCCGCTACCACCACCTCGAGTCCATGCGGTTCCGGGGGCAGGAAGTCACCGTCCTCATCAGTGAGTACGTGGAAGGGAAGATCCTCTCCAACCTCATCGAGCAGCAGCGCGGCAAGCGTCTGCCGGAGTTCGAGGCCCTCCACCTGCTCTACGCGCTCATCTCGGGGCTCGAGGAGATCCATCTCCTGGGCGACTACCACGGCGACCTGCACACCGACAACCTCATCGTGCAGCGGCGGGGCGTGCACTACGAGGTCAAGGTCGTCGACCTGCTGGATCTCGGACGTCCCACCAAGGCGAAGATCAAGAAAGACGTCGTGGATTCGGTGCGCATCCTTTACGATATGCTCGGCGGTCAGCCGCGCTACCGACGTCAGCGACCCGAGATCAAGCACATCATCGCCGGTCTCAAGCAGTCGCTGATCGAAAAACGGTTCCCCACGGCCGGGGCGTTGCGCGAACACCTTGACGTCTTCGACTGGAACGAGTGACCGGGCGCCCCCACGCGCGGCGAAGGAGCAGAGCATCATGAACCCCACGGGTCGATACGGACTGGCCGCCCTGCTGGCCGGCGGGCTCGCCGCGCTCGCGCAGGCGACCGACGAACCGAACCCCTTCTGCCGCACCATGGAGGTGTGGATCGCGCAGGGCGGGATGAAGGGCGGCGGCGGCGCGGCGGCGGGCGGGTGTCCGACTCAGGGCCCGTGCGACGAGCCTGACCTCCGCGACGTCTACCAGCCCGACGCGGCCACGCCCATCCGCTGGATCCGCATCTACTTCAACGTGTTTCGCGAGGATGACGGCGGGAACCCTGCCGCGACCCCGGAGCAGATCGAGAACCAGATCCAGCGGTTGAGCGACAACTTCGCCCCGTGGCGGATCGGTTTCGTCGCCGACTGGCGGTACGTGGACGATTCGATCTACCGGGTCATCGACGGGTCGAGCGAGGCGACGGCGATGAAGGAGACGTACGCGGTCGATCCGATGTCGCAGTGCAACATCTTCATCGCCGGCTATCCCGGCGGCTTTGGCGCGTTCCCGTGGTTCAACACCGCGCTGACGGCGCTCGGCGGGATCGTGCTGGGCGACGCCTACTTCGGTCCGGAGCACGATGTGCTGACGCACGAGATGGGTCACAACCTTGGTCTGTGGCACACGCACCACGGGGTGAACGAGGTCGACGAGTGCGGAGCGTGTTACGAGGTCCCGGGCTTCCCGAGCGATCTGACGGGCGATTTCTGCAGCGACACGCCGCCCCGCCCGGCGGACTTCGGTCTCTGCGGTCCGCCCGGAACGACCGATCCGTGCAGCGGTCAGGGGTGGGGCGAGACGCAGCCTGAGAACTACATGAGCTACGGCACCGACACGGGCGACACGTGCTGGACGCTCTTCACCCCGAACCAGGGAGCGCGGATGCACTGCTGGATCGAGGCCGAACTCACCAGCTGGTACGCGTGCGAAGTGGGCGACGACTGCAACGGCAACGGCGTCAACGATCGGTGCGACATCCGCGACGGCGTGGCCGAGGACGCGAACCAGAACTGGATCCCCGACGCCTGCGAGGGTCTGACCGGCGATCTCGACGGCGACGGCGATGTCGATCCCGCCGATCTCGCCATCCTGCTCGGATCGTGGGGTCCCTGCCGAGGCTGTCCGGCGGACCTCGACGGCGACGGCATGGTCGGACCCGCGGACCTCGCGGCGTTGCTGGGGAACTGGGGCTGACGTCCCGGGGGGCCGGAGCGGCGGTGTCGGTGATCCGAGCGTCTCCGGCGGGCGGCGATTCAGGTCCCGACGCGGTCGCGGACGGGGCGGTGTGCACGAAAATGATCAATCGATCGCCCGACGATCGGCCGCAGACCCCCGGCCGGGGCCATCGCGGCGACAATACCGGCGGGAGCGGCGGCGATCTCTCTCTGACCGGCGCCGTCCCGCTTCGCCCGGGAAAATCGCGCAGCTTTGCGCTCCCCGGACGTGGATTCCGTATCTCGGCGGCGTTCCCTCATTGAGGACGAAAACAAGGAGTTTCGAACATGCCACTGCGTTCATGGAATCTGGTCCCGGCGTTTCTCGTCGGGATCGCGATCATGCTGGCGACCGCCGGCTGCGCCTCGACGAGAACGGCCCCGGGCGTCACGGGCACACGGCTCTACGAGACGGGGCATCACCTTGCGATCACAACGGACGATCGTGACGCGCAGGCGTGGTTCGACCAGGGCCTCGTGATGCTGTACGGATTCAACCATGGCGAGGCGATCCGGTCGTTCACCGAAGCGGCCGCGATCGACCCGGACGCGCCGGCCCCGTGGTGGGGAATCGCCCTCGCCCACGGCATGCACATCAACGTCCCGGCGATGACCGAGCGGCAATGGAAGGCCGCGTCGGACGCGATGGCGGAGGCGCAGGCCCGACGCACCAACGGGAGCGAACTCGAACGCGCGCTGATCGACGCGCTCGCCGCCCGCTACACGTGGCCGGCCCCCGCGGCGCAGCGACCGTACGACGAGGCGTACGCGGCGGCGATGGGCGACGTCTACCGACAGTTCCCCGATCATCCAGACGTCGCCGTGCTCTACGCGGAGTCGCTGATGAACCTGCAGCCATGGGACTACTGGAACGAGGACCTCACGCCGAAGGGACGCATCACGGAGATCATCGCGGTGCTCGAACGGGCGCTCGCGGTCGCGCCGGACCATCCGCAGGCGTGCCACCTGTACATCCACGCGATGGAGGCGGGTCCGAGTCCGGCGGCGGCGGAAGCGGCGGCGGATCGCCTCACGCAACTCACGCCGGGGGCCGGTCACCTCGTGCATATGCCGTCGCACCTGTTCGCGCGGGTGGGTCGGTACGCGGATGCGGTGGACACGAACGTGCGGGCGGTCGAGGCGGATCGCCGGTTCCTCGATCAGGGCGTCGAGCCGGGGATGTATTACGTCTACCACGCGCACAATCTGCACTTCCTCGCGTTCGCATCCATGATGGAGGGGCGATATGAGACGGCGATGGAGGCCGCGCGTGAACTCGAACGGTGCATGCCGGACGAAGCGCTGGACAACTTTGCGTTCCTGATCGAAGGGATCATGCCGACGACGTATCACGTGATGATCCGCTTCGGGAAATGGGAGGACGTGCTGCGAGAGCCGGCCCCGCCGGCGAAGCGTCCCGTGTGGCTCGCGGTGCACCATTACGCCCGCGGGATCGCGCTCTCGGCGCTCGGCCGCACGGACGAAGCGCGGCAGGAGATCGAGCGATTCAACGCCCAGGTCGAAAACGTCCCGCAGGAATGGTGGATCTTCTCGAACAAGGTGCACGACGTGCTGCCGATTGCGCACGCGATGCTGGAAGGCGAACTCGCGTTCCGCGAGGGTCGTCTGGACGACGCGTGGGCGGCGTTGCGGCGCGGCATCGCGGCGGAGGACCGGCTCGTCTACGACGAACCGCCGGGCTGGATGCTGCCGGTGCGTCACGCGATGGGCGCGTTGTTGATGTCGGCCGGCGAGTACGCCGCGGCGGAGCAGCTCTACCGCGAGGACCAGGTCGATCATCCCGGCAACGGCTGGTCGCTCATTGGTCTGGAGCAGGCGCTGTCGGCGCAGGGGCGCCATCAGGAGGCGGGCGCGTTCGCGTTGCGTCTGGAGGATGCCTGGCGTCGCGTGCCGGAGCGCGAGCGACCGACGAGTTCGTGCATGTGTGAGCCCGGCGTGTAACCGCCCGCCGTGATCAACTACGATGATCCGACAGCCGGTCGCCGGAGGGGCGGCCGGTTGTCGTTCCCATGTCCGAGCGCCTGACCATTCTCCATCACGACGACGACGTCCTCGCGGTCGACAAGCCGCCGGGGATGACGGTGCATCGCGACGACTTTTCCGGTCGCCATGAACGCTTCGTGCTCCAGACGGCGTCGCGTCAGGTCGGACAGTATCTGTATCCGGTCCATCGGCTCGACCGGAACACGTCGGGCGTGTTGTGCTTTGCGTTGTCGTCGGACGCCGCCCGCCTCCTGCAGATGAACATGTCGGCGGCGGATGCGGAGAAGATCTATCTCGTGCTGGCGCGGGGCGAGACGCCGGAGGCGTTCGAGAGCGATCGACCGCTGCGGAACAAGCACGGCGAGCCGACGCCGGCCCTCACCCGATTCCGCCGGCTGGCGACGTTCCACCGGGTCTCGCTGCTGGAGACGCGGATCACGACGGGGCGGCATCACCAGATCCGGCGGCACCTGAATCACCTCGGGCATCACGTGATCGGCGACACGACGCACGGGAAGGGCGACATCAACCGGTATTTTCGGCGGGAGTACGGGCTGCCGCGGTTGGGTATTCATGCCGCGCGGCTGGACTGCGCGCATCCCGGCGATCCCGGAACGAGGCTGACGGTCCGGGCGCCCCTCGCCGCGGACTTCCGGGCGTTCCTGCTGCGGCTGCCCGGGGTCCCGGCGGAGCTGATCGACACGTGGTGAGCGGCCCGTCGGGTTGACGGGGCGTCCGCGATCATCACAATCGGTCGACCCCCCGCAGTCCTCAGGAGAGCTGACACCATGGCAGACGCATCCCCCACTCCCGGCGCCGGCAAGCGTGGCGGCGTGCTCGACATGATCGAGCTCGTCGGCAACAAGCTGCCTGATCCCGCGACGCTGTTCCTGCTCGGGACGCTGCTGGTGATGGTGCTCTCGTGGGCCGCGGTCCAGATGGATCTCAGCGTCCAGCCGAAGCTGCCGGTTCCCGTCCTTGATGCGGGCGGCGGACAGGTGCTCGACGCCGAAGGCAAGCCGGAGCTGGAGTGGCGGGCGGAGGGCGAGCCGCTGGTCGCGAAGAATCTGCTCACCCGGGACGGGATCTACTGGCTGCTGGACAGTCTTGTCGACAACTTCATGGCGTTCCCGCCGCTCGGCGTGGTGCTGGTCGGCATGCTGGGGATCGGGATCGCGGAACGGACGGGTTTGCTCGGGGCGTTGCTCAAGGGGTTCGTGCTGATCGTGCCGGGGAAGCTGTTGACGCCGTCGATGGTGTTCATCGGCATCATGTCGTCGATGGCGATGGACGCGGGGTACGTGGTGCTGCCGCCGCTCGCCGCGCTGTTGTACGCCTCGCTCGGGCGTTCGCCGCTGGCGGGGATCGCGGCGGTGTTCGCGGGGGTGTCGGCGGGGTTCAACGCGAACCTCTTCATCACGGGTCTGGATCCGATGCTGGCGGGCTTCGCCACCACCGGCGGCCAGGTGATTGATCCGGCGTACGAGATGAACCCGGCGTGCAACTGGTACTTCATGGTCGCGTCGACGTTCGTCATCACGCTCGCGGGCTGGGCGACGACGGCGTGGTTCGTCGAGCGTCGTCTGAAGACCAAGCCGGAGGAAGAGGGCGGACCGCCGGCCCACGTCGGCGAGGGTCTCGACGCGCACCGGCTGTCGCCGGGCGAATTGCGGGCGATGGGTTGGGCGGCGGCGTCGCTGGCGTTCACGCTGGGGATCTTCTTCGCGATGATCTTCATCCCGAACGCGCCGTTGTACGGCAAGGGACCGCTCTTCGACCGCTGGGTCGACGTGATCGTGCCGATCATCTTCTTTGCGTTTGCGGTTCCCGGTCTGACCTACGGCGTGGTCATCGGCGAGATCAAATCGGACAAGCAGGCGGCGAAGCTGATGCTGGAGTCGATGGCGGCGATGGCGCCGATCATCGTGCTCGCGTTCTTCGCCGCGCAGTTCATTGAATCGTTCAAGTGGTCGGGACTGGACCGGATGCTGGCGATGGCGGGCGGCCAGGCGCTGGGTCAGGCGGACATGTCGCCGGCGATTCTGATCGTGGCGTTCATTCTGCTGACGGTGCTGTTCAATCTGTTCGTGGGGTCGATGAGCGCGAAGTACGCGATGTTCGCGCCGATCTTCATCCCGATGTTCATGCTGGTCGGCATCAGTCCCGAG
Source organism: Phycisphaerales bacterium (assembly GCA_965227335.1). Classification (GTDB taxonomy): domain Bacteria; phylum Planctomycetota; class Phycisphaerae; order Phycisphaerales; family SM1A02; genus CBDDFV01. Next base: position 1,132,337 of record CBDDFV010000001.1, on the reverse strand, counting down.
CTGACGCAGGCCGCGTACCGGATCGGCGATTCGGTGAGCAACATCATCACGCCGCTCAACGCGTACCTGGTCATCGTCCTCGTCTTCATGCAGAAGTACGTGCCGAAGGGCGGCATGGGGACGCTGATCTCGACGATGCTGCCGTACACGGTGGTGTTCACGATCGTGTGGACGATCATGCTGCTGCTCTGGATGCAGTTCGATCTCCCGCTGGGCCCGGACGGCGATCTGCACTGGGACGTCGTCAAGGGCGCCGCGACGGCGGCCGGCGGGGGCGGCTGATCGGCCGGCGGCCCCGGAACCGCCCCGGCGGCGCCGGGCGAGAACTTTCATGAGAGAGAATCCAGCCCGGGACGGGCGGCGAAGTCGCACCAGACTCGTCACCTTTCCAAGGATTCTCTCCCATGCATCGATCCGCCCGCAACGTTGGTCGCAACGCCCTCTTCGCCGGGGGCGCCCTCGCCGTCGGACTCCTCGCCCCGCTCTCCGCCGCCGGCGGGAATTCGACGAATGTTCGGGTTCTGGCTGACTTCGATGACGCGGCGATCGCCGACCGCGTGTTCACCGTCAACGACAACGTGATGGGCGGACGCTCCTCCGGCGGTCCGAGCTTCGAAGACGGCAAGCTGATCTTCGCCGGCTCGACCAACACCAACGGCGGCGGGTTCTCCTCGATCCGCATGCGGATCGATGAAGGCGCCCTCGACAACGCGGACGGGATCATGATGCGGGTGCGCGGCGACGGCCGCACCTACAAGGCCCAGATGCAGACCGGCAGCCGCCACCGAGGCATCGAAGTCGCCTACTGGAGTGAGTTCCAGCCGACCGCCGACGAGTGGCGCATCGTCACCGTCCCCTTCGAAAGCTACGAGCCGTTCATCTACGGACAGCCTGTCTCCGGTCGCGCGGCGGACCTGGATCCCAACGCCGTCCGCACCGTCGGTTTCCTCATCTACGACGGTCTCGACGGCCCCTTCAACCTCGAGGTCGACTGGATCCGCACCTATCGCGGCGACGCCTCCGACGCCCTGGCCCAGATCAACTCGTCCAGCGCGCCGGACATCGTCGACACCGCAATCAACTCCGGCGTCACCGATATGCTCGTGACCGCCGTCAGCGAGGCCGGCCTTGTCGACGCCCTGCGTGGCGAGGGTCCGTTCACCGTCCTCGCTCCCGTCGATGACGCGTTTGAGAAGAACGCGCACCTCGTCGGCCGGCTTCTCGAGAACAAGCCCGCCCTCACGAACGTGCTGACGTATCACGTCATCTCCGGCGATCTCTCCGCGGCGGCGCTGGCCGGTCGTTCGCAGGTCGCGACGCTGAATGGTCAGCGGCTGAAGATCGCGTTCGACGCCGAGGGCCTGAAGATCAACAACGCCCGCGTGATCGCGTCGGACATCCGGACGAGCAACGGCGTGATCCACCTCATCGACGATGTGCTCAAGCCCGAACTGAATCGAATCCCGGCGGTCGCGCAGAATGCCGGTTCGTTCAAGACGCTGCTTGCGGCGGCGAAGGCCGCCGGTCTGGCCGAAGCGCTGAACGGCGACGGTCCGTTCACCGTGTTCGCCCCGACCGACAAGGCTTTCGCCGCCCTCGGCGACGACACCATCCAGGCGTTGCTCGCCAACCCGACGCAGCTCGCCGAGATCCTCAAGTACCACGTGGTGTCCGGCCGCGCGTTCGCGGCGGACGTCGTGGGCGGCGCCGCTCCCGCCACGCTGCAGGGCGATACGATCGACATTGGTTTCCGCGACGGCGCGTTGCGGGTGAACGAGTCGCGAATCGTGGCGACGGACGTCGCCGCCGCGAACGGCGTGATTCACGTCATCGATGCGGTCCTGCTGCCGCCGACGGCCTCGTCGGGGTCGTCGGACATCATGGCCATGGACCCGCCCGCCGCCGCCATGCGTCTGCTGGAGCTCGCGGTCGAGCGGGGCGCCCCGCGGTACAACGAAGGCCAGCGTGGCGCGTGCGCCGACCTCTACGAGGTGGCGATGACCGCGTGTCTGGTCTTCGGGGCCGACCTCGGCGACGGCGTGGCCGACGCTCTGCGGGAAGGTCTTGAAGCCGGCGTCGGTCAGGACGACACGGACCGTGCGTGGGCCTACCGACGTGCGATGGACCGGGCGTTCACGCTTCTCTCTCGTGAGATGGCGAACGCTCAGCGTCACTGACTCGAAGACTCCTCTCCTCCAGGGGCGGCCCCGCGTCGCTCCGCTCACTCCGCTTCGCCGGACGTCCTGAGCGTCCGGCCCCGATCGAAGGCGACGCTCGGATTCGTGTTGCGTCGAATCCCGCCGACCCCACGCGACGCCTTCGATCGACCCCCACTCGAGCCCGCCGGCGCATCCGCGTCGGCGGGCTTTCGTGTATCGGGCGGGTGCGCTCCACGCTTATCGGTCGGGGATGCACGCCGAGGCCCCGCGGACGCCCGGACCCTGCGAATTAATACAGTCGGACCTTAATCGAGCCGTCGAGACCTCCGATCGACCGGGAGGAGGAATCGACATGACCATTCGCTCGACGCTCGGACTTCTCAGCGGCGGCTGCCTCGCGTTGCTCACGGCCTGCAGCTCGCCGGTCGGACAGGGATTCAACGCGTTCAACAACGGCGACGTCGACGGCGCCGTGGACGCCTGGCGATCGCACGCCGAGACAGGCGACGCCGAAGCGCAGTTCCTGTTGGGGGTCATGTACGAAGAAGGACGAGGCGTCGAGCAGAGCCCCGCCGCGGCCGCGGTCTGGTATGAGCAGGCGGCGAATCAGGGTCACGCCCGCGCCCGCACGAACCTCGGCCGGCTGTACTACCGGGGCGCCGGCGTGCCGGAGGATCGAGCCCGCGCCCGCCATCTCTTTCGCCAGGCGGCCGCCCAGGGCGAGGTCATGGCCCGCAACAATCTGAGTCTGATGGAGCTCCTCGGCGAGGAAGATCCTGAAGCGCACTTCAAGGCGCACGAGAGGTTGACGGAGGACGCGAAGGCCGGCGACGCCAAGGCGCAGTTCCTTCTCGGCTCGATGTACTACGACGGCGTCGGCGTCGATCGCGACTTCGGCCGGGCGCTCTCGTGGTACGCGAAGTCGGCGCGGCAGGGGTATCCGGTCGCCCAGTATTCGCTCGGCGTGATGTACGACCAGGGACAAGGCGTCCGCCGCGATCCGGCCCGAGCGGCGGAGTGGCTGGAGCAAGCGGCGTCCCAGGGACTCGCATCGGCGCAACACAATCTCGGCGTGATGTATGAGAACGGCGACGGCGTGGAGCAGTCGTTCGCGCACGCGGCCTCCTGGTACGAGCAGGCGGCGGCGCAGGGCTTCGGCAACGCCCAGCACAACCTGGCGCTGATGTACCTCGAGGGGACTCACGTTCCGCAGGATGACCGTCAGGCGCGTCGACTGCTGGCGGAAGCGTCGTTGCAGAACATCCCGGAATCCCAGTACGCCCTCGGCCACCTGTTCCACATGGGACGGGGCGGCGAACAGAGCGATGCGATCGCAGCGGCGTGGTTCCAGCGTGCGGCGGAGCAGGGCTTCGCCCGCGCGCAGGCGAACCTCGGCCTGATGCATCTGCGCGGCGAAGGCGTGCCAGCGGACGATGTCGCCGCCGCGAAATGGCTGCGGGCCGCGTCCAACCAGGGCCGGACCGTCGCCCAGCGCAATCTCGCGTTGATGTACGTGCAGGGGCGCGGCGTGCCGAAGGACCTGACCGAAGCGGCCGGCCTGTACGCGTCGGCCGCCGCGGCGGGCGATGCCGTCGCCCAGGTGCGTCTGGGGACGATGTACGAATACGGACGGGGCGTCGTGCGCGACGACGTACGGGCCCACGCGTACTACGCGCTCGCCGCCGCCCAGGGCCGGACCGACGCCATGGCCCTCGCCGACCAGACGGCCGATCGTCTGTCCGCATCACAGCGAGAGACCGCGGCCCGGCTCGCCGCCGCCATCGCGGCCGGCGACGCCGACGCCGGATCGCCGGCCTTCGCGACGGCGATCGTCCCCACCAACTGAAACGCGCGATCACCACCACCCGACCACGCGACCGGGTACGCGACCGGGTACGCTGCGAGCGCCAATGCCGCGCTCGCCCTACACGCTCGACGCCCCTGACCTTCGCTGGGATGACGATCAGCCGGTGTCGGTCGCGCACGACGATGTCTACAACCCGTTTCTGGGCGGGGAATTTGGCGCGGCGTGCGCGACGCACACCTTCCTCGACGGCGTCGGCGTTCCCGACCGGTGGCGTCGTCACCCGGGCGTCTTCACCCTTGGCGAGCTCGGCTTCGGCGCCGCGCTGAACTTCATCCTCACGCTCGACGCCTGGGCGAACAGGCCGGGGCCGGGGTTCCTGAGCTACGTGGCGGTGGAGCACCAGCCGCTCGACGCGGTGCAGCTCCGCCGCGCCCTGCGCCCGTGGTCGAACCGAGCGGGCGTCCGCGAGCTCCTCGACCGATGTCCGCCGCCGTTGCGCGGCACGTTCCGTCTCTCGTTCCCGATCCATCGGGCTGAACTCGTGCTGCTGTACGACGACGCGGTCGCGGCGTTACAGAGTCATGACTTCCGGGCGGATGCGTGGTATCTCGACGGCTTCGCGCCGTCGCGGAACCCGTCGATCTGGTCGGACGAGGTGTGCGCCCTCGTCGGCGCGCGTTCACGACCGGGGGCGGTGTTTGCGACATACAGTGCGGCGGGCGCCGTGCGTCGACGGCTCGACGCGGCGGGATTCGACGTGAAGAAGTCGCCCGGCTTCGGTGCGAAGGCGGAGCGGCTGACGGGCGTTCGCCGCGTTGATGCACCGGGCGTTCCCGACCCGACGCCGCCCCGCCATGTCGCCGTGATCGGAGCGGGGATCGCCGGCGTCGCCGTGGCGGCGGGGCTGGCGGAGCGGGGCGTGCGGGCCACGCTGATCGAACGACGCGACGCCCCGGCCCGGGAGGCGTCGGCCATCCCGTGCGGCCTCGCGCACCCCTACTTCACCGTCGAACCGACGCCGAAGACGACGCGACTGCTCACCGGTCTCCACCACCTGCGGCAGTTGCTTCACGGCCTGACGCATGACCCGGAGGTCTGGCGAGCGTGTCCCGTGCTGCATCTGGCCGCCGCCCGGCGCATCGAGCGACTCCTAGAACATCTGCCGGAACTCGGTCTGCCGGAGACGTTCCTGCGCGGCGTGGACGTCTCGGAAGCGAGGGCGATCTCCGGCTGGCCCGTGAATCTGCCCGCCACGTACGCGGCGCACGGACTGTCCGTGTCGATCCCGCGGGTGTGCGCGGCGTTGTTGTCACGGGCCGGCGACGGCGTCGACGTTCGCCTGAACACCGCCGCGCTGCGGCTGGAATCGACGGCGGCGGGCGCGGTGCGGATCGCGGGCGACGACGGCGTCGTCACGGAGGCGGACGCGGTGGTGCTTGCGAACGGACTGGATGCGCAGCGGATGCTGGGCGATGCGGTCACCCCGACGCACGTCGCCCATGGACATGTGGCGGCGGTGCGGTTCTCGGGCGACTGGTCGCCGCCACGCACGGCGATCTGCTTCGGCGCCTACGCGGCTCCCGACGGCGGGGGTGTGCATCTCGGGGGCGGCTACTGGCGGGCCCCGCGTGACGACATGGCGGCGGCGGACGATCTGATTGACGCGTTGACGGCGCGGGTGGATGGTCTGACGCGGACGGATGTCGCGGTCGAATCCGTGATCGCGGGCGGTCGGGCGACGACGTTCGATCGGGCCCCGGTCGTGGGCCGCCTCGCGGACCGCGTGTACGTGTCGGTCGGGCACGGTTCGAACGGCCTGATGACGGGGCCGTTGGGGGCGGCGATGCTGGCCGCGCAGATGACGGGCGGAGCCGCGCCGGCGGACGGCGCGACGGCGCAGGCGATGCGTCCGGATCGGCGGCCGCGTCGCGAGGTCAGCTGAGCCAGAGCCACACGGCCCAGGCGCAGATGATCATGCACGCGACGCCGCTGACGATATTGAGCATGGTCATGGCGTTCATCGGGTGATTCTTTTCGATGGCGCTGGGGACGACCTTCGCCGATTCGAGGCGGGTGCGGGCGTCGGAGTTCGGCTGCAGCTTCATGAGGGCCGCCTGCACGCGGGCGCGGGCGCGGTCATTGGGTCCTTCGTACTGCAGGCAGAAGGTGGCGAAGGTGGCGAGGAGGGCGATGAACGCGACGAGGGCGGCCATCTGCGTGCCATGCCAGACCATCAGCCCGAATCCCGCGACCCCGGCGACGATGAACAGCCAGCGAATCATGACGATCCAATCACAGGGTGGTGTGAGGGGGCGGCGCAAAACGACCGACGCAGCGAACGATGACCGTTCGCTGCGTCGGTTTGTTTGGACACGTCGGGATGACGTGCGGGACTGATTACCAGCCGCCGCGTCGTCCGCCGCCGCCGCCGCCGCCGCCGCCGCCGCCGCCGGTCTTGGCGCGGGCTTCGTTGACGGTGAGGGTTCGGCCGTCGAGGTCCTTGCCGTTGAGTCCGTCGATCGCCGCGCGGGCTTCGCCGTCCGGCATGGTGACGAACGCGAAGCCGCGGGGCCGGCCGGTGTCGCGATCGGTGATCACGGCCACGTCCTCGACCTTGCCGTATTCGGCGAACGCGTTCCGCAGGCCTTCCTCATTGGTGTCAAAGCTGATGTTGCCAACGTAAATCTTCACGATGATGCTCCAGGGGTCCGTCCCGCCGAATGCGGGCGTCGGACGAGATGCGTGGTTCGCCGGGGCGAACCGGGTGAGAAGCCGTCGCGCGATTCGCCCCCACGGGCGCGCTGACGACGGCGGGATGTTTCTGAGTCAGCCGGTCGACTGCGCCCGCGATCGGGCGGGTCGACCGGCGCGGCCGCTCCGCTTGGAAGGGGCGGCGTTCCGGCGTGATCCGCCGTCCGCCTTTCGGGCGCGAGGTTTCCGCCCCTGCCTGGATCGGTTCGAGCTCGATCGGTTCGAGTTCGATCGGTTTGATTTCGACCGGTCGGGACGACCGCCGCCGCCGCCGCCGCCGCCGCGATTCTGTTCGCGGGGCTCGAAGAGCAGCTCTTCGTGTTCGCGGTCGATCGTCAGGCGGTCGCCGACCGTGCGCTCGATGGAGCGCAGGTCGCCGAGCTGTTCCCGTTCGCAGAACGAGACGGCCACCCCCGAGGCGCCGGCCCGGGCGGTTCGCCCGATCCGGTGCACGTAGGTTTCCGGGGTCGACGGCAGGTCGAAGTTGACGACATGGGTGATGTCGTCGACGTCGATGCCGCGGGCCGCGATGTCGGTCGCGACCAGGATCCGGACGCGTCCGGACTTGAACGCGTCGAGCGCTCGCGTGCGGGCGCCCTGCGTCTTGTTGCCGTGAATCGCCCGGGCGGGAATGCCCGCGCGATCGAGACGTTTGACGAGCTTGTCCGCCCCGTGCTTGGTGCGGCTGAAGACGAGCGTGCGTCCCTGTCCGTCGGTGCAGAGCACCCGTTCGAGCAGGTCGAGCTTCTGCGCCCGGTCGACGAAGCAGACGGTCTGCCGGATCGTCGTCGGGGGCGAGGCGGAGACGCTGGTCTCCAGCACGGTCGGCTCGACCAGCACGTCGTCCGCGAGCCGGCGGATGTCCGGCGGCATGGTCGCGGAGAAGAGCAGGGTCTGCCGGTCGGCGGGAAGCCGGTCGATGATCTTGCGAATGTCCCGGATGAAGCCGAGGTCCAGCATGTGGTCCGCTTCGTCGAGGACAAGCGTTTCGATGTCCCGCAGGTCGACGAGCCGCTGGTTCATCAGGTCGAGCAGGCGACCCGGCGTGGCGACGACGACGTCGAGGCCGTTCTTCAGGGCCTTGACCTGGTGGAACTGGTTGACGCCGCCGAAGATCGCGGCGGCGCGAAGCGGCAGCTTGCCGCGATAGGTGTTGAAGCTCTCGAGAATCTGGGCGGCGAGTTCACGCGTCGGGCACAGGACCAGAGCGCGGGGTCGACGACCCTTCAGCAGGCGTTCCTGCCGGGCGGGGGCGAGTCGGTGCAGGATGGGCATCGCGAAGGCGCCGGTCTTGCCGGCTCCGGTGCGGGCGCAGCCCAGGACGTCGTCGCCGTTGAGGATGGCGGGAATCGCCTCCTGCTGGATCGGTGTCGGCGTCTCGTAGCCCTCCAGGGCGACGGCGCGAACGATCGGCTCCGAGAGCCGAAGTGATCTGAATGTCATGGAATCGTGGTACTCGTCCGGAGTTTCGGGCGTCCGGAGCCCTTTTCCTGCCGGTGTGTCCCCGGACGCAACTCGCGTCCTCATAAAGCCGCCGGTTCAGAATCATCAGCGGACGGGGAAAACGTCAACCGAGTTGCGGGATGATAGCCGGACCGGGTCGCAAAAGCGATCGGAAAGCGTCAAGGTGGGAAAAGTGGCCGGCCCCCGCCCGCCCCGACGGGGGCCCGAAACCCCTGCAAAGGCGGGTAGGATGGCCGTCGCGGCGGATTTCGTCGCGGAAAGGACGGTCGATATGACGAAAATGACAGGCCACGAAACGTCGGAGAAGGTGGACCGACGGGGGGCGATGATGGGCGCCGCGGCCCTCGGGATGGGCGGTCTCGCCGCCGCTGCGTTCGGTCAGGAGGACGCGGCATCCCGCGGCGGCCCGAATCGTCTCGCCGTCCTCTGGACGAGCGGCGACCCGGATGTCGCGCATCGCGTCGGGTTGATGTACACCCACGCCGCGAAACGATTCGGCTGGTTCGATGAGGTTCGCCTCGTGATCTGGGGACCGAGCCAGCGGACGCTGTGCGGCGACAAGGATCTCAAGGCCAAGATCGCCGAGATGCAGTCGGACGGCGTGATCACCCAGGCATGCATCGCCTGCGCCAGGACGTTCGGACTCGTCGACGCGTTGCGTGAACTCGAGTTCGAGGTGAAGCCGATGGGCAAGCCGCTGTCCGAGTTCCTGAAGGATCCGAGCGTGGCGGTGCTGACGGTGTGAGCGTGCGATGAGCGAGCCGTCGCTTCCATCTCGTGAGGACTTCGTCGTCTACGGCGACCTCGACGCCATCGCCGCCTGGGAGCACTTCGGCGGAAAGTCGCTCGACGAGGCGCGATCGCTGCTGGACGACAACTTCCTGTATTACCAGGAGGACTTCGTGTTCATGGGGCCGCGGGCCTTTGCGTTCTATGCGGAGGCGTTCGCCGCGTACATGGAAGACGCCGTCGCCGCCGGCGCCGAAGACGCCGATCACGAAGCGAGCATGTTCACCAACGCGTGCGCCGCGCAGATCGAATTGGCGCAGCACCACCACGATCTCCGTCCGTGCGCGCAACGGCTGGCCGACTGTCTCCACCGCATCGCGGCCGAGGTCCCGATGAAGCCCGCCCTCGCCGCCCGCGTGCGGCGGATCGAAGCCGGCTGCCGACAACTCGCCGCATCAGTGAAGGGCTGACCTCACACCGCCGCCGCGCTGACCCCGTCGAGGATCCCGTTGAACGTCGCGCTCGGCCGCATCGCCTCGGACGCCCGGGCCGGGTCCGGCTGGTAGTAGCCGCCGATGTCCATCGCCCGTCCCTGCACGTCATTGAGTTCGTGAACAATGGTCGCCTCGTTCGCCTCGAGCGCGTGGGCGAACGGCTCGAACCGCGCGGCGAGTTCGGCGTCGTCGGCCTGCTTGCCGAGGGCCTGGGCCCAGTACATCGCGACGTAGAAGTGGCTGCCGCGATTGTCGAGTTCGCCGCACTTGCGCGACGGCGCCTTGTTATTGAGCAGGTACTGGGCGGTCGCGTCGTTGAGCGCTTTCCCGAGCACCCGGGCGCGGTCATCGCCGTGGACGTCGGCGAAGTGTTCGAGCGACGCCGCGAGGGCGAGGAACTCGCCGAGAGAGTCCCACCGCAGGTGGTTCTCCTTCACGAACTGCTGCACGTGCTTCGGCGCGGAGCCGCCCGCCCCGGTCTCGAACAGACCGCCGCCGTTCATGAGCGGCACGATCGACAGCATCTTCGCGCTGGTGCCGAGTTCGAGGATCGGGAACAGGTCGGTGAGGTAGTCGCGGAGCACGTTGCCGGTGACGGAGATCGTGTCCTGGCCGTCCTTCATCCGTTCGAGCGTGAGCTGCGTCGCATCCACCGGGGCGAGGATGTGGAACTCGAGATCGGCGGTGTCGTGCTCCTTGAGGTACGCCTTGACCTTCGTGATGAGCTGAGCGTCGTGCGGACGCTCGGGATCAAGCCAGAACACCGCCGGCGCGCCGGTGGCCCGAGCGCGGCGGACGGCGAGCTTCACCCAGTCGCGGATCGGCGCGTCCTTCACCTGGCACATCCGCCAGATGTCGCCCGCCTCGACGTCGTGCTGCATCAGGACGTTTCCGTCCGCGTCGACCACCCGCATCGTCCCCGCGGCCGGAATCTCGAACGTCTTGTCGTGAGAGCCGTACTCCTCCGCCTTCTGGGCCATGAGGCCGACGTTCGGGGCGGAGCCCATCGTGGCGGGATCGAACGCGCCATGCCGCCGACAGAAGTCGATGACGGTCTGGTAGACGCCGGCGTAGGAGCGGTCCGGGATGACCGCCTTGGCGTCCTGCGTTTCGCCCGCCGCGTTCCACATCTTCCCTGACTCGCGGATCATCGCGGGCATCGAGGCGTCAATGATGACGTCGCTCGGGACATGGAGATTCGTGATCCCGCGGTCGGAGTCGACCATCGCCACGGCAGGGCCCTGGTCGTACACCGCGTTGATGTCCGCTTCGATCGCGACCCGTTCCACGTCGGGCAGGTCGGCGATTCGCTTGACCACGTCGCCGAAGCCCTGATTCGGGTCGACCCCGAGCTTTTCCAGCGTCGCCGCGTGCTTCTCGAACACCGGCGCGAAGAAGACCTTCACCGCGTGTCCGAAGATGATCGGGTCGGAGACCTTCATCATCGTCGCCTTCATGTGAAGCGAAAACAGCACGCCCTTCTTCCGGGCGTCCTCCACCTCGCGGCGCAGGAACGCGACGAGTTTCGCGCGGCTCATGAACGTCGCATCGATCACCTCGTCCGCCTGCAGCTCGAGACCGTCCTTCATCACCGTGACGGCGCCGTCCGCGTCGATGTGCTCGATGCGGGCCGTCGTCGCCTCCGACAGCGTGAGCGACTGCTCGTTGCCCCGGAAGTCGCCGTCCGACATGCTCGACACGTGCGATCGGCTGTCGTTCGACCACGCGCCCATCCGGTGCGGATTCGCGCGGGCGAACGCCTTCACGGCCTCGGGGGCGCGGCGGTCGGAGTTTCCCTCCCGCAGCACCGGGTTGACCGCGCTGCCCTTCACCTTGTCGTACCGGGCCTGCACGTCGCGCTCGTCGTCGGTCTCCGCCTCCTCCGGATAGTCCGGCAGGTCGTAGCCTTGCGACTGCAGCTCCGCGATCGCGGCCTTCATCTGCGGCGTCGACGCGCTGATGTTGGGCAGCTTGATGATGTTCGCGTGCGGCTCCTTTGCGAGCCGACCCAGCTCCGCCAGGTGGTCGCCGACTTTCTGGTCGTCGCCCAGCCGTTCGGGGAAGACGGCGAGAATCCGTCCCGCGAGCGAGATGTCGCGGGTCTCGACGTTGACGCCCGCGCTGCCGGCGAACACGCGGATAATCGGCAGGAACGAATACGTCGCGAGGGCCGGCGCTTCGTCAGTGTGCGTGTAGATGATGGTGCGGGGATCGGTCATGGCATGAACTCGCGAGGGTCTCTCTCGCTCCGGAAGGAGCCGGGGGTGGTCAGATCGCGCGGCCGGTGACCGGCCGCAGGGGGCGTAGTGTAGGGGAAATCAGCCGCGAAACCGAAGCGTACTGGTTCGACACGGGATCGGTGCTATGGTGACGATGATGACCGACGAGGCCCCGAACGAACGCCCGACAACCGCCGCCCACGCCCGCACGCGGCGCGATCACGCCACCGAAACGGCGGAGGACTACGTGGAGGCGATCGCGGACGTGATCGACGCCCGCGGGGCGTGCCGCGTGACCGATCTCTCGGAGCGTTTCGGCGTGAGCCACGTCACGGTCGTTCGCATCGTGCAGCGGCTCGAACGAGAGGGCTACGTCACGACCGCGCCGTATCAACCGCTCGAACTGACCGCGGCGGGCCGGCGGCTCGCGCGTCAGTGCCGGGAGCGTCACGACGTCGTCTATCGCTTCCTGCTCGCGATCGGCGTCGAGGAACGGATCGCCGCGATCGACTCGGAAGGCATCGAGCACCACGTCAGCCCGGAGACGCTCGCCCGGTTCCGGGAGATCGCCGACGCCGACGACCGCTGAGCCCCCCGCCCCCGACCGTCCGTCCGTCGGACTTGACGGAGCGGCCTGATCCCGCTAATGTAGCCTTTGCTACATTTTGGAGATTCGGGAATCCGGACAGGAGCGTGAACAATGACGTCATGGCGTGGGTGGTGTTGGGGGCGGGGTGTGCTGTGGCTGGTCGCGGCGTGGGTCGGTCTGGCGTCGGGCTGCGGCTCGCCGGGCCCCGTCGAGGCGGCGTCGGATGACGGTCCGCTGACGGTCGTCTGCACGACCGGGATGATTGCGGACATCGTGCGGGAGGTCGCGGGCGATCGTGCGACCGTGACGGGACTGATGGGTCCCGGCGTGGATCCGCATCTCTACAAGCCGACGCGGAGCGACGGCGATCGTCTGCTGAACGCGGACGTCATCTTCTACAACGGTTTGCTGCTGGAAGGGAAGATGGTGGATGCGCTGGTGCGGGCGGCGACCGCGGGGCAGCCGGTGTTCGCGGTCACGGAGCTGATCGACGAGTCGTACCTGCTCGAACCGGCGGAGCTGGAGGGGACCACGGATCCGCACGTGTGGATGGATCCGCAGGCGTGGTCGAAGGCGGTCGAGATCGTGCGCGACAAGCTGATCGAGGTGGATCCGGATCACGCGGCGACGTACCGGGCCAACGCCGACGGGTACCTCGACGAACTCGCGGCGCTGGACGCATACGCGACGGAGGTGCTCGATTCCGTGCCGGCGGCGCAGCGGGTGCTGGTGACCGCGCACGATGCGTTCAACTACTTCGGCCGGCGGTTCGGCTACGAGGTCGTGGGCATCCAGGGGCTGTCGACGGAGTCGGAGGCGGGGGTGCAGGACATCGAGACGCTGGTGCGTCTGCTGGTCGACCGAAACGTCGGGGCCGTGTTCGTGGAATCGACGGTCTCGGCGCGGAACATCGAGGCGCTGATCGCCGGGGCGAAGGCCAGGGGGCGTACGGTGGTCATCGGCGGCGAGCTGTTCAGCGACGCCATGGGCGAAGCGGGCACATATGAAGGGACGTACATCGGCATGATCGACCACAACGTGACGACGATCGCGCGGGCGCTCGGCGGCGAGGCGCCGGCCGGCGGCATGCACGGAAGGCTGAGCGAATGACGCCCCCCGGAGCGACGTCGCCATCGCCCGCCGCGTCGACGCTGGCGGGCCTCCCCGAACATTCGGCGGAGAGTCCGCTGTCGGTGCACGCGATGACGGTGGCCTACCAGCGGAAGCCCGTCCTGTGGGATGTGGACTACGACGCCCCGGCGGAGCAGTTGATCGCGATCATCGGTCCGAACGGCGCGGGCAAGAGCACGCTCATCAAGGCGTGTCTCGGACTGATTCCGCGGGCGTCCGGCCAGGTCGAATTCTGGGGCGAGCCCTACCGTCGGGTGCGGGCCCGCGTCGGCTACGTGCCGCAGCGCGAGTCCGTCGATTGGGACTTCCCTGTCTCCGCCCTCGATGTGGTCTGCATGGGACGCTACCGGATGATCGGTTGGTGTCGGCCGGTCACACGCAAGCACAAGGCGGCGGCGATGGCGTGTCTTGACCGGGTCGGCCTCGCCGACTACGCGGATCGGCAGATCAGCCAGCTCTCCGGCGGCCAGCAGCAACGCGTGTTCCTGGCGCGAGCGCTGGCGCAGGAAGCCGATCTCTACTTCATGGATGAACCGTTCGCCGGCGTCGACGCCGCGACGGAGCGTGCGATCATCGACGTCCTCCGCACCCTCAGGGCCGAAGGCAAGACGGTCATCGCCGTGCATCATGACCTTCAGACGGCGGCCCAGTATTTCGATCATGTCATCCTGCTGAACATGCGGGTGGTCGCGGCGGGCCCGGCGGCCGAGGTCTTCACGCCGCAGAACCTGCACAAGACCTACGGCGGTCGACTGACGCTGTTGTCCGAAGCCGCGGAGGCGATCCGACGCGGGGCGACGGACGAGACGTGATCGCCGCCGCCCCCCTGCCTGCGTCCGCCGCGCCCGCCCGTCGGGCCGGTCTCGCCGACGTCAGTCTCGACTGGCCGGGCTGGGACGTGGTGCGCGACACGCTGCTGCTGCAGGCGGGGTTCAACACGACGGTGGTGATCATCGGGGCGACGCTGCTGGGGTTCGCGGCGGGCGTGATCGGCGTCTTCGCGCTGCTCCGCAAACGCGCCTTGATGACCGACGCCCTGAGCCACGCCGCCCTGCCCGGCGTGGTGCTTGCGTTCCTCCTGGCGAGCGGTCTCGGTCTGCAGGGTCGATCGCTTCCGGTGCTGCTCTGCGGGGCGGCGGTGACGGGCGTCATCGGCGTGCTGTGCATCCAGGCCCTGCTCCGCTGGACGCGTCTGCGGGAGGACGCCGCGATCGGGATCGTGCTCAGCGTCTTCTTCGGGGCGGGCGTGGTCGGCCTGAGCTACATCCAGAAGAACGCGGCGACCGGGGCGGCGGGGCTGAACAGCTTCATCTACGGACAGACCGCCGCGATGAGCGTGCGCGACGCGCTGCTGATGGCGAGCGTGGCCGGTCTCGCGGTGATCGCGACGGCCCTGCTCCTGAAGGAGTTCACGCTCGTCTGCTTCAACGACGCGTTCGCACGTGTGGACGGGTGGCCGGTGATCTTCGTCGACCTGCTCATGATGGCCCTGGTCGTGATCGTCACCGTGGTCGGGTTGCAGGCGGTGGGACTGATTCTCGTGGTGGCGCTGCTGATCATCCCGCCCGTCGCCGCGCGATTCTGGACCGATCGGCTCACGCGACTCGTGGCGTTCTCCGGCGTGATCGGGGGCGTGAGCGGATACGTGGGCGCGTCGATGTCCGCGCTCTTCCCCCGTCAGCCGGCGGGGGCCGTCATCGTGCTGACCGCCGGCGCGATCTTCGTCGTGAGTCTCTTCATCGCGCCGGCCCGCGGCGTCGCCGCGACCACGCTGCGTCAGGCGCGGCTGCGGCTGCGGATTGCCGGCGAGCACCTGCTCGAAGCGGGATACGATCACGGGCGCGCCCACCATGGCGACGTCGCCCTCAGCCGCGCGGAAATCGACGCCATCGTCGCGGAGCGGGGCTGGTCGTTCTGGCGTCGCGCCCTCGTCGTCCTCACGCTGCAGCGGCGCGGCCTGATCCGCCGGACCTCGGACGGCGTCGTCCTGACGGAAGCCGGCGTCGCCCGCGGCGCCCGCGTCAGCCGCAATCACACGCTGTGGGAGCAGTACCTCGTCAGCTACGCCGACATCGCACCGAGCCACGTCGACTGGTCGGTCGACCAGGTCGAGCACGTGCTCTCCGACGACCTAATCCGCGAACTCGAATCGGCGCTGCGACGGCGCGGCGTCGAAGTTCCGGCCGCGACGGGAGCCCCCGCATGACCGGCTTCTCCCCCGCCCTCGATCTCTTCCCCGCCCTCGCCGGCCTGCTCGCCGCGGTGAGCTGCGGACTCCTCGGCAACTTCCTCGTGCTCCGTCGTCTCAGTCTGATGGGCGATGCGATCAGTCACAGCGTGCTGCCCGGGCTGGTCATTGCGTTCATGATCACCGCGACGCGGAACCCGATCGTGATGTTTGTCGGGGCGGCGGCGGCGGGCGTCGCGACGGTCATTCTCGTCGAACTCGTGCGCAAACTCGGACGCGTCGAACCCGGGGCCGCGATGGGCGTGGTGTTCAGCGTCTTCTTTGCGCTCGGCGTGCTGCTGATCGAGCAGGCGGCGGCGCGGCAGGTCGACCTCGACGCGGACTGCGTCCTCCACGGACAACTCGAAACACTCATGTGGTACGGCGGGCCGCAGACGTGGTCGGAGCTGCGTGTCGGCGGCGTGTTCAGCGCGGCGCCGCGCCCGGTCATCACGCTGCTCATCATGGCGTTCCTGACCGTCGCCTTCGTGACCGTGCTGTTCAAGGAGTTGCGGATCGCCGCGTTCGACCCGGAGCTCGCCACCACGCAGGGCTACCACGCGGGCGTTCTGCACTACGTGCTCATGATCTTCGTGGCGGCGGCGACGGTGGCGTCGTTCGAGGCGGTGGGATCGATCCTCGTAATCGCGATGCTGATCTGTCCCGCCGCGACGGCCCGGCTGATGACCGATCGACTGCGCGGCCAGATCGGCTGGAGCGTGCTGCTGGCGGCGACGGCGTCGCTCGGGGGATACGCGCTGGCGACGCTGATTCCCGCCGCGTTCGGACGGGACGCGGTGAACGCGGCGGGGATGATGTCGGTGGCGGCGGGCGGGCTGCTCGTCGGCGCGATCATCGTGTCGCCGCGCGACGGCCTGATCGTGCGCGCGATGCGTCGGCGGCGGTTGCGGCTGATCGTGGCGAGCGACGACATCCTCGCCGCGCTGTACCGGGCCTCGGAGGCGGGCGTGACGCTCAGCGCGGCGGCGTTGCGGGGGCGGCTGCCCGGACGCGCGGTCGGGCGCGGTCTCGATCGTCTGGCGCGGCTTGATCTTGTCGAGTCATCCGCCGACCAGCTCGTCCTGACGACGCGCGGGCGGCGTCGGGCCCGCGCGATCGTGCGTCGGCATCGTCTGTGGGAGCATTACCTCGTCGACACCGCGGGCCTCGCTCCGGACCACGTGCACGAGACGGCGGAGCGGCTCGAACACATTCCTCTGGGGCCGTCGATCGGTCCGTCCCTGGATCCGCACGGCCGGTCGATTCCGGAGGCGGGGGCGTCGACGGACGAACCTCCGGCGTGATGGTCAGCGAAGGTCGACGTCGAAGGTGCGCTCGACCAGATCGACGAGCGTTCGCGTCTGCGGCTCCGCGAGGCGACGACCGACCTGCGACACGACGTACATCCCGCCCATCAGGATCACGCACGCAACCGTGATCCAGAGGCCCCACGCGGTCCAGCCGAGCGTGACCTGCGACAGCGCGAGGACGAGGCCGAACGAGGCGACGACGGCGAGCGAGAGGTTGGTGAACGCGAACATCGTCCACACGTTCGGATGCGGGCCGACGAGCCCGTCGACGACCGTGGTCTCGCCGTTCGGCTGGAACTCGAGATGGATGCACGGCGACCAGCGGTGGCGCCGGGCGGGGGCGACGGTGATGTCGACATGATCGCCGAGCGTGCGGGCGACGAGTTCGTCGTCGACGGCGCGAACGGCGTCCTGAAGTCGACGGATCGCCGCGCCGTCCGGGTCAGGCAGCGTGAAGTGAAACCGGGGGCGGACGGGGCCGATGCGCATTCGAGGTCAGCGTACCGGGTCGGCGGGCGTGGCGGACGGGGATCTCACCCCGAAGTCGACCCCCAGTTGGCGAGCAGGAGCGCCAGATCCGCCGCGTCGATCACGCCGTCGTCGTTGAGGTCGGCGGGGCAGCCGTCGCACCGGCCCCAGCCGCCGAGCAGCACCGAGAGGTCCGCCGCGCCGACGGCGCCGTCGCCGTCGAGATCGCCGAGCGCTTCGCACTGGTCGGCCACGCCGGAGGCGTCGTCATCGGTGAGCAGGCCGTCCGCGATGTCGCACGCATCCGGGACCCCGTTGTGGTTGCAGTCGAGGGCGGTCCCGTCGGCGATGTCGCATTCGTCGGGGATCTCATTTTCGTTGCAGTCGAGGCTCGTTCCTTCGGCGATGTCGAGGCCGTCATCGACGCCGTTGTCGTTGCAGTCGAAGTTCTCGACCCACTTGCCGACGAAGATGTCGCCGTCCCCGCCGGGACCGTCGATCGATCCGGTGCAGACGATCTCCCCGTCTCCCACCACCGTCACATCCCGCAGGGTGTTGTACGTGATCGGCGCGAAGCCGATGAACTGGGCGTACCGCTCGTCGCCGTCGGCGGTGTAGCTGGCGAGCCGGAAGCCCTCCTCGTAGTCGGGGTCCTCGCCGGGGCGTCCGATGAGTTGCTGGCTGCGGCCCGACACGAGCAGGTGACCGTTGTCGTCGATCTCGACGCGTTCCGCCTGGTCGGTGTCGTCGAGGAAGGGATCTCCGGTGGTGCGGGTCCAGGCGAGCGCTCCGTCCGGGTTCACGCGGGCGGTCAGGAATTCCTTGTACACATCCGGCACGATCGTCTCGCCGACGGCGTAGGCCACGCCGTCGTCAGTGATCGCCATGTCGAAGAACTTGTCCTGATCGAGCGTGGGCCCCGCGAAGAAGGTCGTCCACTCGAGTACGCCGTTCGTATCGAACCGCGCGACCATGGCGTCCTCATCGTCCCCCCCGTTGGGACGGCCCCAACCGGACACGTAGATCGAGTCCGCCGGGCCGAGCCGGACCTGCGACGGATAGTCGCCGTCCGCGAAGGTGTCGAACCAGACGACATCCCCGTTCGGCGCGTACTTCCAGAGCGCTACGTCGTAGTCGGACGACGACATCTGCATTTCGCCGACGCCGATGATGTCGCCGTTGGAATCGATCACCAGTTCGTAGATGTAATCCCAGCCGCCGAACGCGCCGTCGAACGCGCGGGTCCACATCTGGTCGCCATCCGGGCTGTACTTCACGAGCATCGTGTTGGACGGCGCCGGCCAGGCTCGGCTGGCCCCGCAGACGTAGACCGACCCGGCCGCGTCCACCGCAACCTCCCGGACGAAGTGATTGACGTTGCCCGCCCCGCCGGGATTGAAGATGCGGTCCCACTCGAGACTGCCGGTGACGCCGTCGAGACGCATCAGGACGCCGGTGGTCGAGGACGGACCGCCGTAGAAGTAGCCGGCCACGTAGAGATCCCCGCTCGCTTCGTCACGCGTCACGCTGGCGACGTAGTCGTTGCCGCTGTCTTGACTGTCCCAGGTCGTCGACCAGAGCGGCGCGCCGTCCGGCGCGATCCGCCAGACGATGATGTCCAGCGCCGCCCCGTTCTGGACCGACCCGACCAGGAAGAAGTCCCCGTTCTCGGCCCGCACGATCTCGTTCGCCTCGTCGTTGGCCTGCGCCGATCCGCCGTAGGTCGACAGCCAGGCATTCTCGATCGGGTCCGTTCCGGCCGTCGCGGCCGCAATCATCGTCATCGCCAACGTCAGCATATTCCATCTCCATCAAAGATCGTGTGTGTCGCTTGCTCCAGTATGCCGGGACCCACCGCCGGATTCCATATTCGCCCTGATGAATCTGATGCCGACGCTGTGTTTTCGATGGGCTCATCGCCGATTTGCGGGGGTTCGAGGCCGTTTCTAGGATGACAGACCCCCTTTCCGGTCGGATGGAGACCCGCCTTCGATGAATCCCCCGCACGCCGACGCCAGCCCCGGCGATCAGACGCCGTCGAGACGATCGGTCGCGTGGCTGTGCTCGGGCGAGGAGCGGTACGGCGTCCGACGCGCGGCGGTCAACCTCATGACCTCCGTCCGCACCATCCTCGGCTGGGACATCAGCGCCGTCTGCGTCACCCGCGGTCCGATGAGCGATGACCTGCGTGCGCTCGACGTGCCGGTGACCGATCTCGACCTCGCGCCGCCGCCCATGCTCGCCGGCAACCCGATCCGCGCCGTCAGAGCCCTGCATCGACTCGGCGGCGACGTCGCCGAGGCCGCCCTTCGCGCCGGCGTTCCCCGCACCGATATCCTGCATGTCCAGTGGCCGAACCTCGTGGCCGCGGTCGGACGGACGGCCCGGGCGCTCGGGTGCGGCGGCGCGGTCTGGGAGATGCCCAACGCCGTGTCTCGACGCCTGTTCGGTCTGAACGCACTCGTCTATCAGGTGGTGTGCCGACGGCACGGCGTGCAGCCGCTCGCCAACAGCGCCTTCACCGCCCGCAGTCTCGGCGACGGTCTCGTCACGCCGTGGGTGTTTCACCTCGGGGCGGATCCCGCCCGATTCAATCCTGACGCCCCGGCGTTTGATCGCGCCGCTCTGCATATCCCGCCCGACGCGCCGGTGCTCGTCATCGCGGCCCGCGTGACGGAAGCGAAGGGGCAGCTTGTGACCACTCAGGCGCTCGCTGAGGTCGACGCGGATCTGCACCTCGTGCTGGTCGGCGGACCGACCGATGATGCGCACGCGGACGCGATTCGCGACGCGGCGACCCGCGCCGGCGCCGCGCACCGCGTCCACTTCGCGGGCCTGGTCGACGATCCGGAGCGGTATTACGCGGGCGCCGACATCGTCGGGAACATGCGTGTCGATCCCGAGCCGTTCGGATTGTCGGTGATCGAGGCGATGATGATGGGGCGGCCGGTGCTCGCCCACGCGCTCGGCGGTCCGGCCGAAACGGTGGTCGACGGCGTGACCGGCTGGCACTACCACGACCCGACGCCCGATGCGATCGCCGACGCCATCCGCCGCGCTCTCGACGAGCGTCCCCGATGGGGTGAGATGGGCGATGCGGGTCGGGCGCGGGCGCTGGAGCGATTCTCGCTCGCCGCCCAGACCGAACGATTCCGCCAGGCGGTGGAGGCGGTGCTGGCGGGCGAGACGGCGCCGCCGCCGGCGCTCCGCCTTCCGGACGCGTGAACGCTACGCGACCGGCGTTTGCGCGCGAGCGTGTCGGACATGCCACAGCGTGCGTACGTTCGCCCGCCAGACCGGCAGGGTGAGCACAATCAGCAGCGCTTCCAGGTTGGCGACGATGATCAGCGCCATCGCGATCCGGGCCGGCCACGGAGAGCCGCTCGCGAGCAGCACGAGCACCGCCGCGATCACCAGCACCCAGGCCCCCTTCGCCGCCCAGGTGTGCAGGGCCGGCAGTCGACCGAACCGCACGAAGCTCAGCCCCTGCACGGTGAAGAAGCTCGCCAGCATCGCGATCACGAGCACGAGGTGCGTGGCGAAGAAGTCCGGGCGGAGGATCGCGGCGCCGATGAGCAGGCACATGGACAGCGTCGCATCGGCGATCGAATCAAGTCGGGCGCCGAACTCGGTCGCCTGATCCAGCCAGACCGCGAGCCGGCCGTCGAGTCCGTCGGTGAGGAGCAGGACCAGGAACAGCCCGATGAACCAGTCGACGCGTCCGGTGAGGGCGACGCCTACCAGCACGACCGAGCCGATCACCCGCGACCCGGTCAGCAGGTTCGGCACGGTGAGCCGGCGGGATGTGGGCCCGGTCGACGCCATGCCTGCACGGTACCCGGCCGCGCGGCGTGCGCGTCAAAGAAACCGCCGGATCGGCCGGCTCCGGACCATCGGACGCGGGCGGATCGGCGGCGGTTCTCGCGCGTCGCGGGGCGGGCGTCCGTGGTATCGTGCTTGCACGGATCGGAGATGGGAGCAGACCATGACGGAGCCTGATGAGCATCACGTCGATCAGATCGCCGCGCGGGCGCAGGCCGGCGAGGCCGAGGCGCGGTCGTCGCTCTTTGACCAGCTCTACGACGAACTGAAGATCATCGCCCGGGCGCGAATGAAGAACGAGCGGGCCGATCACACCCTGCAGCCGACCGCACTGGTCAACGAGGCGTATCTGCGTCTCGCCGACCAGCGGAACATCGACTGGGACAACCCCGGCCAGGTGCTCGGACTGGCCGCGATCACGATGCGGCGGGTGCTCGTGGACCACGCCCGGGGCAAGGGTCGCCAGCGGCGGGGCGGCGATCGCGTGCGGGTGGAAGTCGATCCCGACCTGATCTCGTCGGGCGATGAGGCGCCCGACATTCTCGCGCTGGACGAAGCGTTGACGAAACTTGAAGCGATCAGTCCGCGTCAGGCCCGCGTGGTCGAACTGCGCTCCTTCGCCTCGTTGTCGGTGGAGCGTATTTCGGAGGTGCTCGGGGTGTCGAAGCGGACGATTGAGAGCGACTGGGCCGCGGCCCGCGGATGGCTCGCGGATCAGCTGCGCGAGACCTGAAGTCCCCACGAGGCGGCGCCTCAGTCCCCGGGCGGCGCCAGTTCGTCGGGGACCGCGTCGAGATCGCGATCGAGGTCGACACGGATCAGCCGCCGGACACGGTCCTCAAGCGGCGTCGCCCGCCGCGCGATTACTGCAGGCACTCGCCCCATTCGGCGAGGAGCAGGGCAAGATCGGCGGCGTCGACGACGCCGTCATCGTTGAGGTCGGCGGGCGCGCCGGGGTTGTCGCCCCAGGCGCTGAGCAGGATCGCGAGGTCGGCGGCGTTGATGAGTCCGTCGCCGTCGAGGTCGGGCGTGCAGCCGCCGAGGAGAAAGACGGACGCGGTGTACCGCGCGCCGCACGCCGCGCTGTCCGTGAAGGCCCACGGCGCGATGACGAGCCAGTACCGTCCGGGGCCGACGTCGGCGACGGCGTCGACGTCATCGCACTCGAACGCGAGTCCGGTGTCGAGGACCTCGCCGGGACAACCGTTGTTGCCGTCGATGATCCACACCTGGGGCCGGAACTCGGCGCGGGCCGTCCAGACGAGTTGGCCGAAGCCGTCGACGACGATCTCGTACCAGTCGAAGTCGGGCGTCGGTTCGCCGTTGAGTTCGAAGATCCCGCTCGTCCCGCAGGTCTCGACGCCGGCTTCGATCGTCGAGAAGACGGGGTCGGCGCTGTTGCAGCCGGGATTGAACGCATCGACGTAGTTGGTCATGCAGGCGGGTTCGTCGTTCTGGACGGCGTCGGGCGGGCACGGGGCGGCGCACGGGCAGGCGTTGCAGAGCGTGTTCGCGCCGAGCCAGTCGCCCCCCTGCTTCGCGCACGATTCTTCGGTCACCTGGTTGCAGCCGTCGTCCCCGAGACAGCACGCGCCAAAGACAACGCCGCACGGCGGATCCAGATCCGCGCACGCCGCGTCCGGAACGAATCGTTGATCGGGGGCGAGGCAGTCGATGATCTCGACGTTGTCCAGACAGCCGCCGGTCGCCTCCGTGCAGCACGCGCCGAAGACGCCGCCCGTCGGGCCGAGAAGGCAGAGCGAAAGATCGAAGCTCTGCTGGGAGGGAATGCAGTTGTCGCACCAGGAGTCGCCCGATCCGGCGCTGAGCCAGAGGAACCAGCACTCCGCATCGCCGAGGCCGTGGATCGACACCCAGCCGTTGACGAGCACGCACGGATCGGGGAGGGCGACCTCGTAGCGGTTAAGCTCCGCCCCCAGGTAGAGATCGCCGGTGGGCGTGCGTTCGGCGGTGAGTTCATAGGCGCACACCACGGCGCCCGGCGCGCCGCCCGCATCCTCGTGGAAGGTGATCTCGAAGGTGGGATCGGGCTCCTCACACTCGACGAAGTTGGAGCCGCCGATGTTGTCGAGATCAAAGCCCCACCAGATCAGCCCCTCGATCGGCCCGGCCACGCCGCTGAAGTTCTCCCACCGCTGGAAGGCGGACGAGGCCTCCGACGTGCCGCCCACGAAGTCCTGTGGTCCGTCGAAGGTCTGGGCGAAGAGCGAGTCGTTGGGACATTCGCCGGCGGCGTCGCACGCGTCGTCGGCGCAGAACACGCCGGGCACGAACGCGCCCCCGATGTCGTCGCACTCATACCGCGCGTTGTCGATGCAGCCGCCGCCGGGCAGGCAGCAGCCGCCGAACGTGCACGGGTCCTGACCGCAGTTCGTTCCCGCTCCGAGCCACGTTCCCCCCATCGCGTCGCAGTCCTTCGGCGCGAGATCGAGACAGCCGCCGTCGCCGAAGCAGCACGCGCCGACGCCGGATTCGCAGGGATCGTCGAAGCACGTCGTCCCCGCCCCCGCAAACGTGCGGCCGGCGGTGATGCACGAAAAGGCGCCCGCCTCGCCGCAGTTGTCGCCGTCGCAACAGGCGCCGGGCAGGCAGGGATTGTTATCACACGTCTCGCCCGGCAGGAAGACGCCGCCGAGCCGCCCACATTCGATTTCGTCCGCCGCGGGCAGACACGCATCCCCCATCAGACAGCACGCGCCGCCGCCGTCCATACCCGAGGGGCCGCCCGGCAGCGGGCCGTCGCCGGACGCGAAGGACGCCCCGGCCTCGTCGAGCAGAGCGAGGAGCGGATGGCGGTCGACGCGATCCGCGCGGTCGTCCGTCGCGAGCGGATCCGCGGCGGCGACGGCGGCGCATGACGCGGCGACCAGGCATCCGACCAGCGGGAGAAACGGGGCGCAACGGTGTCCGATCATCATCTCTTCCTTCCACGGGCGCCGCGCGAGGGGCGGACGGCGACGCCGATCTTCAGCCTAACGGGCTCGGAACGCGATTCAAGCCGAAAACGCGTTCTCAGCGTGCGACAGCCGCAGCGCGGCGTCGATGATCGCCACGTGCGAGTACGCCTGCGGCGTGTTGCCGAGCGACAGGCCGGTCGCCGGATCGAACTGTTCGGGCAGCAGCCCGGTCGGGCCCGCCAGTCCGCAGAGATCGTCGAACAGTCGTCGCGCGGCCTCCCGCCGGCCCGCCGCATCCAGGGCGAGGATCAGCCACCCGGTGCACAGATGGAATCCGCCCTCGAAGCCGGGCAGACCATCGTCGGCGCGGTAGCGGAACACGGTGGGGCCGTCGCGGAGTTCGCGCTCGACGGCGTCGATCGTCTGGAGGAAGCGCGGGTCGTCGGGCGCGAGCAGGCCGGAGAGTCCGATGGTCAGCGCGGCCGCGTCGAGATCGACGTCGTCGTACGCCGCCGTGAACGCGTTGACCTCCCGGTGAAAGCCGTGCTCGAGCACGTCGGCGGCGATTGCGTCGCGGAGTTCGATCCAGCGGGGCGTCTCGCGTTCGAGGAACACCTCCGCGATCCGCACCGCGCGATCGACGGTGACCCAGCACATCACCTTGGAGTGGACGTGATGCCGGCGCGGCCGCCGGATCTCCCAGATGCCGTGATCCGGCTCGCGCCAGCGCGCCTCCACCGCCGCGACCATCGCCTCCACGAGTCGCCAGTGTTCGGACGACAGCGGCGCGTCGTGCGCGAGCAGCAGCGCGATGAGATCGACCACCGGTCCGAAGACGTCGAGCTGCACCTGGCGCGACGCGGCGTTGCCGACCCGCACCGGCCGACTGCCGCGATACCCGGAGAGGTCGGTGATCTCGGCCTCCGGTCCGAGGTCCGCGCCCGCCGCCGTGTACAGCGGCTGCAGTCGCTCCGGCGCCTCGCACTGGTCCACCACGCCGCACACCCAGTTGAGAAACGACATCGCCTCCTGAAGACTGCCGAGTCGGACGAGCGACGCGGCGGACATGGCGGCGTCGCGGAGCCAGCAGTAGCGGTAGTCCCAGTTGCGTACGCCGCCGATGTGTTCGGGCAGGCTGGTCGTCGCGGCGGCGAGGATGGCGCCCGTCGGTCCGTGGCAGAGCGCCTTGAGCACGAGCGCGCTGCGTTTCACGAGGTCCGGAGCGAGGTCGGGCGTCTGGAGTTGTTCGGTCCAGGCGGACCAGAACCGCTGCGTGAGCCGGCCGCGATCCGCCACGCGATCGCGACTGTCATGGTTGTTCCCGTCGCGTACGCGGCCGGACCCGTAGCGCAGTTCGAGGACAAGGGGTTGTCCCTCGGCGAGTGGCACGTCCGCGCGGGCGGTGTGATGGGGTCCTTCCGTCTCGATCGTCCAGTCGACGCCGGGGGAGCGGAGCACGATGGGATCGAGCGTGTCCTCGATCTCGAGTCCGCCGTCGCGGACGCGGAGTCGGGTGGGCGCGCGTCCGAAGTCAAGGCGCGGCGCGAACTCAAGCCGCGCCACGCCTGATCCTTCGACGATCCGCACAAGGTCCGCTCGTCCGGGCCGCTGGTTCGGACGTCCGGCGGAGCAGTCGAGCCAGTCCGTGACGGCGAGCTGCGGCCAGGTCGTGCGGAGGATGAACCCGCCGTCGTCGTACGCCGGCGTCCCGGGTCGTTCATCGTCGGCGGGGCGGACAGTGAAGTGGCCGGCCGAGGCGCCGCCGAGCAGTTCGGCGAAGATCGGCGGCGACTCCGGGCGCGGGGCGCAGAACCAGGTGATGCGTCCCCCCGGCGTGGCGAGCGCGATCGCCCGCTGGTCGGTCAGCAGCGAATGCTGTTCAATCGGCGTCGCCTCGGCGTGCTCGAGCCACGCGGCCCGCATCTCGCCGAGCCGCGCAAGCAGCCGCGCCACGTCGGTCGGCCCGTCGACGCGGAACGGCGCGGCGGTGTCGCCGGGGCCGACCTTCACGCCGACGTCCGGGCCGCGCATCCGCACGAAAGCGTCCTCGTCGGTCCGGTCGTCGCCGAGGAAGATCGCCGCCGCCGCGCCGCAGCGATGCCGGATCACGTCGAACGCATCCCCCTTGCTCGTCGAGACGACGCTGAACTCCACGACCTGTTTGCCGTGCCTGGTGTAGACGCCTTCGATGGCGCCGGGCCCGTCGACGGCGGCCTGCACGGCGTCCTCCGCATGTTCGGGTCGGGCGCGGCGGTAATGCAGGGCGACGCTCGCCGGCTTGTGTTCGAGGGCGAGACCATCCGCGCCGTCCGCGATCGATGCGAGCTCCTCCGCCACCCGGGCCCGGAGCGTTCGCGCGTCTGCGCTCAGCGCGGCGGCGTAGTCGAGATCGAACTCGCTGCCGTGGCTGCCCACGAGATGAACGTCCTCCGGCATCCCGGCGAGGCGGGCGAGGTCGGCGAGGGCGCGGCCCGAGATCACGGCCACGTGCGTCTGCGGAAGCGCGGCGAGCATTCGAAGCGCCACCACCGCCTCCCGGTCCGGGCGGGCCTGATCGGGATCGTCGACGATCGGCGCGATCGTCCCGTCATAGTCGGTCGCCACGAGCAGCACGGGACACGTGGCGAGAGCGGTCAGTCGGTCGTCGGGGAGACTGGTCATGCGGCGAGCGCCTCGAAGAATTCACGGGCCCACTGAAACACGTCGCGCCGTCGGACCGCGCGGCGCAGCGAGCGCATGCGTCGCCGCTGTTCATCGGGCTTCATCCGCAGGGCGGCGGCGAGACTGGCGTCGAGTTCGTCGACATCGTGCGGATTGACGATCAGCGCGGACTTCAGCTCCTTCGCCGCCCCCGTGAACTCGCTGAGAATCAACACGCCGGAATCGTCGTACCGCGTGGCCACGTACTCCTTGGCGACGAGATTCATCCCGTCGCGGAGGGGCGTGACGACCATGACATCCGCCGCGCAGTACAGCGCCGCCAGCTCCTCGATCGGCAGTCCGCGGTGGAGGTAGTGCACGGGGGTGCGGCCGAGTTCGCCGAATTCGCCGTTGATCTGTCCGATCAGCTCTTCGACGCCGGAGCGGAGGTCCTGGTACTCCGCCACGCGTTCGCGACTGGGCACGCCGACCTGGACGAAGACGAGATCGTCGGGGGTCCACGCTCCGGCCTCGAGCAGATCCCGGTACGCCTTGAGACGGATGTCGATGCCCTTCGTGTAGTCCATGCGGTCGACGCCGAGAACGACGCGTCGATTCTCGCCGAGGCGGCGATGGAACTTCCGGGCCCGAAGCCGCACGTCGTCGCTGCGGGCGAGGGATTCGAAGTAGTCGACATCGATCGAGATCGGAAAGGCGCGGGCGTGAACGACGCGGCCGTCGACCTCGAGTTCGCCGCCCCGACCGCCCGCCTCGGCGTAGCGCCGGCAGAGCCGCGCGAAGTTCTGCGCGCCGGGCTTGGTCTGGAATCCGACCACGTCGGCTCCGAGCATGCCCTGCAGGATGTCGCGTCGCCAGGGCAGTTGGGCGAAGAGTTCCTGCGGCGGGAAGGGAATGTGGAGGAAGAACCCGATGCGGACATCGGACCGGAGTTCACGGATCATGGCGGGAACGAGCTGGAGGTGATAGTCGTGGACCCAGACCACGCCGCCTCGCTTCACGGCCCGGGCGGCGGCTTCCGCAAACCGTCGGTTGACGTCGACGTAAGGGCCCCACCATCGTCGGCGATACTCGGGCGGCCGGATGGCGTCGTGGTAGAGAGGCCAGAGGGTGCGATTGGAAAAACCGTCGTAGTAGGCCGTGCGTTCACCCCGGGTGAGCGGCACCGGCATGAGATCGACGCCGTCGTGTCGGAAGGGCGCGGGGGTTTCGCCGGGGGCGTCGGCCCAGCCGACCCAGGTGCTGTCGCGTTCGGCAAGAATGGGCTTGAGGGCGGAGACGAGTCCGCCGGGACTGGTTTCCCAGCCGCTCCCGCCGCGCTTCTTTCTCGTCCGATGAACGGGCAGGCGATTCGAGACGATGACCGTGGCGTTCCGGGGGGGCATCGGGCTCCTTCGCGGTTTGCCGGTGATGCTGAGGTCGGGATCCTGGGTCTCAGGTTAACACGTCGGCGGCGCCGTCGCACGGGCGCCGGCGGCCGTTTCGGGTCTTGCGATGTGCGTGCGGATCGACCATAGTCGTGTCGGTGATGTGCGCGCTGGGTTCTCCACCCGGTCGTGACGGCGTCCTTGCCCGGTCCGCGCGGCCGCGTCAGCCCCGATCCCGCCGCGAGAGCAACACGGAGCAACCGAAGGTGGCAGACAGTACAGCGAGGGCGCCCGATCCCTTCGGCCTGGAAGATGCGGTCATGTCCGACACCGAGGCGTGGCGGACGTCGTTCCGGCGCTTCGCGCCGCTGGTTGATGCGGTCGAGTACTTCCCCGCCGTGCGTCAGGCGATCGCCGCGGCGCGACGCCAGGTGCTTGTTCTCGGCTGGGACATTCACAGCGAGATCGATCTCGTGCGTGGCGACGCGGCGGCGGATCTCGACGACGGCCTGCCGGTGCGCTTCGCCGACCTGCTTCAGCATGTCGTCGAGGAGCGCGATCAGCTCGAGGTGAAGCTGCTGATCTGGGAAGGCGCCTCGGTCTTCGCGCTGGAGCGTCAGCACCTCCCGCGGATGAAACGACCCTGGGATCGACACCCGCGGATCCAGCTTCGCTGGGACTCGGATACGCCGCGCCTCGCATCACATCACCAGAAAATCGTGGTGGTTGACGACCGGGTCGCCTTCGCCGGCGGCATGGACCTGACGAAGTCGCGCTGGGACTCGCACGAGCATCGGATCGACGACCCGCGCCGCCGCCTGCCGGGCCTCTGGCCGGCGTACGGCGGTCCCTATCACGACGTTTCCGCCGTCATCGACGGACGCGCGGCGGCGGTTCTCGGCGCCTGGTGCCGGGAGCGGTGGCGACGCGCCGTCGGCGCAACGCTCGACGCTCCCGAACCGGACGCGGACGCCGCTGATCCGTGGCCCGGCGACGTCGACCCGCTGTTCACGGACGGGACGGTGTCGATCGCGATCACGCAGCCTGAGTACGGCGGACGCCCGGAGATCGCGCAGGTCGAGCGGTTGTTCGTGGAGCAGATCCGCAGTGCGAAGCAGACCATTCTCATCGAGTCGCAGTACTTCTCCACCCCAACGGTGACCGACGCGCTCGCCGCGCGATTGCGCGAACCGGACGGCCCGGAGATCATCCTCATCCTCCCCCACTCCACTCCCGGCACGCTTCAGCAGATGACCATGGACACGGATCGCGACCGACGGCTCGAGGCGCTGCGGGAGGCGGACGTACATGATCGTCTGCGTGTGTACTGGCCCACCCTTGACGGTGAAGACGCCCGCGACGATCCGAAGAATCGATCCGTCTTCGTGCACGCCAAGACCATGGTCATCGATGACCGCATTCTCCGCATCGGATCCGCCAATCTGGCCCGGCGATCCATGGGTCTCGACACTGAACTCGACCTGACGATCGATCTCGACGAACCGGACGATCGCATCCGACATTACCGTCGACGTCTGCTCTCATACCTGCTGCACGTCGACCCTGACGCGATCGCCGCCGCCGAGGAACGTACGGACGGTCTGATCGGTGCCGTTGAGCATCTGCGCGGGGGCGATCGCACGCTCCTTCCGTTCAACCATCGCGCTCCCGATCTGGTTCACCGAGCGCCGCTCGACAGCACGCTCGCCGACCCGCGCCGGCCGCTCGGCGACGCCGATGTCGAGCGTGTGCTCAAGGCCATCGCGGACACCACCCGAATCCGCGATCGACTTCGGACCGCACTCAACGCCATCGCCGGGGCCGCCCGACGCCTGTGGGCCCGGCTGCGCGGCGTACGGACCCCCGACCGCTCGGCGTAAGGACCCCATCGTGCGTTTGCGGCTTGTCTCCTGGAACATCCACTCCTGCGTCGGCTCCGACGGCGTGTACGACCCCGATCGCATCGCCGCAGTGCTCGCCGATCTCGACCCCGACATCATCGGTCTCCAGGAGGTCGACTGGCGGCGCGAGCCGATCGCGGGCGTCGATCAGTTCCAGCACCTCGCCGCCACGCTGGGTCTCACCGCCGTCGCCGGACCCAATCTCGTCGATCACCGGGGCGCGTACGGCAACGGACTGCTCACGTCGCTGGAGATCGTTGATGTCGTCAACGTGGATCTCGCCTTCGGGTCACGCGAGCCGCGCGGCGCCATTGACGCCCTGCTTCGCGCCGACGGCGGGCGGGTGCGGGCGACGGTGACGCATCTGGGTCTCACGTGGCGTGAACGACGTCGTCAACTGCGCGATCTTGCGTCACACCTCACGGACAACGAGACGGGCGAGGACGCACGAGTCCTGCTGGCCGACCTGAACGACTGGCGCCCGCCGCGCCTGACCCGATGTCCGTTGCACCGCGAGCACTACGCGCTGGCGTCCACCATGCGGACATTTCCGGCGCGGCTGCCGCTGTTCGCGCTTGATCGCATCTACCTCGGACCGAAACCGCGTTCCGTGGAGCAGGTTGCGGTCGATTCAGGGGAGGCCCGACGCGCATCCGATCACCTGCCGATCGTCGTCGACGTTGAATGGGGCGGCGACGCCGACGACGTCTAGAATCGAACGTCCGGGCGTCGCCCCCCATCCACTCCCGTTCCGCGAGGCCGTCCGCACCATGCCCTCCCCGATCACCGGCATTCACCACGTCACCGCGCTGGCGAAAGACCCGCTCGTCAACCACGACTTCTACACCCGCACGCTTGGACTGCGACTGGTCAAGAAGACCGTCAATTTCGACGACCCGATGATCTATCACTTCTACTTCGGCGACGGGCACGGCCGGCCGGGCACGCTGCTCACGCACTTTCCGGATCCCATGGCCGCCCGCGGAACCCACGGCGCGCCAGAGATCCTCGAAACGGTGCTCCGCGTGCCCGACGGCGCCCTGACGTTCTGGCGCGACCGCCTGCGTCCGCACGGGGCCGTCATGCGCGACGACGGTCGACTCGCGTTCGAGGATCCCGACGGCATGCGGCTCTCGATGCACGAACGATCCGCGTCTGACGACGAACCGTCCGCCCGCACCGGGATCGATCCGGATCACGCGGTGCGCGGCGTGGACGGCGCCGTGATTCACACGCCCGACGTGGACGCCGCCGCCGCGTTCCTCAGCGAGGTCCTCGGCTTCACGGCCAGTGATCGCGGCGACGATCGGACGCGACTGCATGTCAGCCCCGCGGCGCCCGGCGACTGGGTCGAACTCGTGCGCACGGAGGCTGATCCCGCGACCCGCATGGGCGCCGGCACGGTGCATCACATCGCGTGGCGTGCGCCCGACGACGCCGCGCAACGGTCGATCTCCGAACGCATCCGAAACGCCGGCGTCGCGACGACCGGGGTGAAGGACCGGCGGTACTTCCGATCGATCTACTTCCGGATTCCGGGCCGTGTGATCTTCGAGATCGCCACCGACGGACCGGGCTTCGACCTCGATGAACCGCTCGAGACGCTCGGACACGAGCTGAAACTGCCGCCGCAGTACGAACCGCGACGGCATGAGATCGAAGCCCGCCTCGTGCCCGTCGACTCGACCGGCCGCAGTCAGCGGTCAGGGGGCTGACGGCGGGAGTTCAAATCGCGGCGCCGACCACGTCCAGACGTCCGCCACCGCCGCGCGATCCAGCGGATCGCCCACCTCATCCATCCACTCCAGCAGGGCGGCGTGCAGTCGTCGGACATGCGGCGCCGCCTCCGGACGCCCCGCGAGATTCGTGGTCTCCCACGGATCTCGAGCCAGGTCGAACAACTGCACGACCTGCGCGGTCGGATACACGATGAGCTTGTAACGATCATCGCGGATCATCCGCTGGAGCGCATCGCGATATGCGGCGCCGATGGTCGTCCGCGTCGATTCGCCGCGCATCTCCGGCGTGAGGCTCGGGGCCTGGCCGGTCGGATGGACGGCGTCGACATCCAGTCCCGCGAGGTCGGCCACCGTGGCCCACGTCGAGTGCAGGTACACGAGTTCGTCGGCGCGTCGCCCGCGCGGCACGCCCGGACCAGCGAACACCATCGGCGTCTTCGTGCTGTGTTCGTAGAGGTTCTGCTTGCCGAGCAGGCCGTGTTGTCCGACCGCGAGGCCGTGATCGCCGACGAACACGACGATCGTCTCGTCGGTCACTCCGCGGGCGTCGAGATGGTCGAGCAGTCGACCGATCTGGGCGTCGAGGTGATCGATGATCGCGAAGTACTCGCGCTGATGCAGTCGCGCGGCGGCCTCCGTCCGCGGAAACGGCGCAAGTTGTTCATCGCGCACCTTCGAATCGCCCTGATCAAACGGGTGGACGGCGACGAAATTGGGAGGCGGATCGCAGTCGTCCGGCGAATGCCGCGCGAGGAACGGCGCCGGCGCCTGTCGCGGATCGTGCGGGGCGTGGAACGCGACGTACGCGAGAAACGGGCGTTCGTCGTCGCCGTCGAGATGGCCGTCGATGAAGTCGATCGCCTGGTCGATCCATGCCGTGGACGAATGGACGATGCGGCCGTCGGGACGCTTCATCCAGTGTCCGCCGAGCGATTCGTCGTCCGGGGCCCAGGCGTCGACCTCGTTCGCGGCGACGGGGCGGTTGTAGGCCGGACCATTCTTCGGGGTGGAGTGGAGCATGCCGGGGCCCGTCTCGCCCTCGAACTCGAACGAGCGTCGGAAGGTGTCCGGTCCGTTGTGCCATTTGCCGACGCCGAAGGCGGCGTAGCCCGCCGCGCGAAAGGCCTCGGGCCAGAGCGGCCGCCCTTCGCATCCGCCGCCGCCGCAGGACCACAGATGCCGGCCCGTGAGCATCATTGCACGGCTGGAGATGCAGATCGCCCCGTGCCAGCCGCCCTGGTTGTAGCAGTTCGTGAACGCCGTGCCGCGCCCGACCAGCCGATCGAGGTGCGGCGTATTGAGCCGCCGGTTGCCGAGGGCGGCGACGCCGTCGGGCTGCAGGTCGTCGGCCACGAGGATGACGATGTTCGGTCGGTCCGCCGTCTGCGCGACCGCCGCCGCGACGCCCGGCCCGCCCAGAACGATCAGCATCAGCACTCGAATCATGTCGGCTCCTCACACGACGCGCGGATCGCCGCCGTCGATCGGAATCTGCGCGCCCGTCGTCGCCCCGAAGACCGGCCCGGCCAGCGTCGAGAGCAGCACGCCCACGTCGCGCGACGTGATCTCCCGCTTCAGCAGATTCTTCGTGCGATACTGCTCGACCGTCAGGCCGTACCGCGCGGCGGATCGGGTCAGCGCCTCTTCCGTCCACACGCCGGTGTCGAACACTGCATCCGGATGCACAACGTTCACCCGCACCCCGTCGCCCGCCAGTTCGAGCGCGGCGATCCGCGCCAGCTGCGTCGTGGCCGCCTTGCTCGCCGAGTACGCCGCGGCCCCCGCTCCCGGCGCGGCGACGTTGCGCGATCCGACCACCAGCAGGCTCGGATCCACGCCGAGCTTCAGGTATGGAATCGCGGCGGTCATCACCCGCTGCGTCGCGGTCAGGTTCACTCGCATCGACACGTCCCACGTTTCGGCGGACATGGCCTCGATCGTCTCGCCGGCCCGGAAGATCCCCGCGTTGCCCACGAGAATATCGAGACCGCCGAACGTGCGCACGGTCTGCTCGACCGCGGCGAGCACGGCGTCGTCATCGGTGACGTCGCACTGCACGCCGGTCATCCCGGCGGATGCGAGGTCGTCGACCACGGTCGGGTTGAGGTCGACGCCGACGACGGTTGCGCCGTCCGCGGCGAGGGCGTCGCACGTCGCCCGTCCGATGCCGCCGGCCGCCCCGGTGACGAGCGCGATCTTCCCTTCGTGCGACGGGCGCGAGCCGCGCCCGCGGGCGAGCTTCGCCTGTTCAAGGCTCCAGTACTCGAGTTCGAAGATCTCCGCGGGCGACAGCGCGGTCCAGCCGCCGAGGGCCTCGCCGATCTGGATCGCCCGGCGCGTATGCCGCGCAATGTCCGTGATGATGCGACATTCCTTCACGCTGCTTCCGAACGCGAGGCACCCGCGGCCCCGCCAGACGCCGGCTCGCGGCGCCGGGTCCAGCATCGTCTGTCCGTCCTCGCGGTGCGCCTCGAAGTACGCCGCGTAGTCGGCCGCAAATGATGCGACGGCGGCCTCGTCCTGGTCGGGCGTCTCCGGGATGATGACCGGCGTGCGTTTGGTGCGGATGACGTGGTCGGGCGTGATCGGGCCGCGCCGGCTGATCGACTCCACGTCGGCGCGGCGGGCGTAGGCGCGAGCGTCGGGCCCGTCGTCGAGCATGGCGAGTTGCGGGCGGCCGCGGACCTGCGAGACGGCGCGCCGGATCGCGGCGAGCGCCCGCAGATCAACCGGCGTCTCATCCGTCGGCGCGGCCGCCGCCTGCGGCGCACGCGTCGCCAATGTCTGTTCCGCGCGATCCACGAGTTCGATCATGTTCTCGTAGGCGACGCGGGCGTCGTCGGCGAACGTGAACACGCCGTGGTGCAGGAGAATGATTCCCTTGACCCCATCGAGGTCGACATCGCGAATCGCCTCGTACACCTGCTTCGACAGCACGAATCCCGGCATGACGTACGGGAGCGTCAGGCAATCGGGATACAGGGCCCGGATCTCCTTCTCGCCGTCGGGCGTGTTCGAAAGCGTCACCACGGCGTCTGCGTGCGTGTGATCGACGAAGGCCTTCGGCAGGATGGCGTGCAGAATCGCCTCCACCGAGGGCGACGGCGCCGCCGGATCGAGCAGGAAGGACCGCAGCTGCGACGTCATGTCGAGGTCGGTGAGCGTCTCGAATTCAGCCAGGCGCTGCGTTGGCGCGAGTCGGAGCGGGGCGAATCCGGGCTTCTCGATCGTACGCAGATCCCACCCGCTGCCCTTGACGTACAGCACGTCGACGGGATCGCCGAAGAAGTCGGTCGCGCGGATCTTGACGGACGTGTTGCCGCCGCCGTGCATGACCAGGTCTTCGTCGGCGCCCAGCAGCCGCGATGTGTGCACGCGGAGCGCGAGCGGGTCGTCCGCGATCGGCGCGGCGTCCGCGTCGTTCCAGCGACTGATCATGCGCCGCCGTCCTCAATGAGATCAATGAGCGTGCGAACGGCCTCGTCGACGAACGCGTCGTCCTCCGCCGCGCAGTCGAGTTCCCGCAGCTCCACCGCGGCCGGCATCGTCGACCGCAGGGCCTCGAAGAACACCGCATCGTTCGCCGGGTTCTCCAGCGGTCCGCCCGCGACGGAATACCGACTGACGCCTTTCTTCGGGATCATGAACACCGTCTTCTCGCGACTCGCCCCGAGTCGTTTCGTGATCTCGTGCGCGACGCGGGTGATCTCTTCGTCGTTCAGCCGGGGCGCGAACACGACGGGCGAGTGGAAGGTGTAGACATGGTCCTTGTAGGCGTCCGGCGGTTCGTTCGGCGTGTGGAGGAGCAGGCCGATGTGCTCGGCCCCGCCCGGACAGACGACCTGCGGCAGGCCCAGCTCGCCCGCCGTCTTCAGACGCTGCTCGTCCGCCGCGCGAAGACCGTCGAAGACCCAGTCCGCGATCTCGCCGAGCGCGTAGTCGAAGACGCCGGTAATGACGCCTTCCCGCATCATCTGCTCCATCGCGCGGCCGCCGGCCCCGATGGCGTGGAACGTGATGACCTCGTAGCCCGCCTCGTGGAACTTCTCGATCGCGTGCATCGAGCCCTGCGTGAGCACGCCGAGGTTGGTCATCGCGATCGTGCCCTTGCTGTCGCCGCCCGGCGCGGGATCGCGCTCGGTCTGCGCCATGCCGAGCGCGGCCCCCGCGGCGTTGCTCAGCATCGTGCGCATGAACGGATTGAGACCGAGGATGTCCGCCACCGCGAACATCATCGTGATGTCCTTCACCCCGACGAAGGGCGACGTGTCGCCCGACGCAGACGTGGAGAGGATGATCTTGGGGAGGCCGTACGGCAGACCCTGCATGATGTCGCCGCAGAGCGACGTGCCCTGGGTGCCGCCGAGGCCGAGAACCGCGTGCACCTCGCCGCACTCGACAGCGTCGAGCAGGATTCGTCGGACGCCCGCCGCCATCACCGGCGCGGCGTCCTGACGGGAGGCGCCGGCGCGCAGGTCCGCGAGCGGCCGCCCCCCCGCCGTGGCGATCTCGTCCGCGGAGACGTCGGCGGGAATCGCCGGTTCGCCCATCACGCCGAGATCAAACAGTCTCGCCTCGCCGCCGAGCGATGCGATCTCGTCGCGGAGGAACCCGGCCTCGTCCCCCTTCGTATCAAGCGTGGCGAGGATGGCGACGGTCTTCTTCTTCATGCTCAGCTCCCGACGGTCCTCAGGCGGAATCGGTGAAACGCAGCGCGGCGAACTCTGCGGCGGCCGCGCTCACCGCCCGTTCGATCGGCAGCCGCTCCGTGGACGATCCCGTCCAGAAGCCGTGCCCGCTTGTGTGGTCCAGCATGTACTGCGCGTCCGCGGGGTTCTCCATCGCGGCGCCGTGGGCGACGAGCATCACGTCGGGATC
This sequence comes from Phycisphaerales bacterium, assembly GCA_965227335.1. GTDB lineage: Bacteria > Planctomycetota > Phycisphaerae > Phycisphaerales > SM1A02 > CBDDFV01. The sequence continues at coordinate 1,095,706 of CBDDFV010000001.1, read as the reverse complement.
GATCTTCCGCACCGCCTCGTACACGTCCTCCGTCTGTTCCGCGGTCTCCTCGATCGTGAGTCCGCGGTCGTACCCCCGAAGTCCGCCCTTCGTGGTGCCCGCGTGGTAGCAGAAGAGGTGCGGCCGCGCGCCCTCGACGACGGCGAGCGAGTCCTCCTTCGTGAACGCGAGACCGATCGACACCATGTTCATCTCCTCGCGGGCGAGACGGAGCATGTCGATCTCGTTCTGCAGCGTGACGCCGGCGCTCGACATCACCTTGAAGATCTCGCTGTCCTTGTCGACGTAGCTGATGGACGGGCCGATGTTGCTGACCGAGTTCACGCCCATCCGTCGGCAGTCGTCGAGGACCATCCGCATGTCCTTGAGCGGATCGTTGGCGTTCAGGCAGGCGCAGACGAACGCATTCCCGCGGAGGGCGGGCATGATGTCCTCGCGGGTGTAGTCCATCGTCTGCCGATTGGAGTCCAGGATCGGCCACATCATCGACATCGTGCCCATCCCGTTGGCGCGAAGCCGCGCGCCGGAGAAGGTGTTGATGCAGTCCGCCCCCGCCGCCTCGAGCAGCCGGGCGACGAGGCCGGAGCCCGCACTGGAAATCATGATCGGCGTGCGCGTCTCGACCTTTCGGCGGAGACGGGCGAGGATCTCTTCGGTCGTGATGCGTTGCGTGATGATGCCGGGACCCGCCTGTCACAAAGATGAGCCGTGACTATACCGGGCCGCCCGCCGACCTGTCATCCGACCGCTCCGCATCAACCGGCGCGGCGACGATCATGCACCCCGCCGGCCTCCAGGACCTGGACGCCGCGCCCGGCGGCGTCCGCAACCGCTGACTGGCGAGGCTGCCCCGCACCCGCGACGCGGCGTGCCCCGCAGGCTGGACGTCGTTTGACCAGGGTGTGGACGACGGAGTGACGGCCGGTCAGCGACAGGATCCCCACGCTCCCAGCAGCGCGGCGAGATCAGATGCGCCGACCGCCCCGTCGCCGTCGAGATCCGCCGCGCATCCCGCGCACGGCCCCCAGGCGCTGAGCAGCGCTGCGAGATCCGCGCTGCCCACCGCATCGTCGCCGTCAAGATCCGCCGGACAGAGCGCGGGTTTCGGATGGTCCAGCAGGTACTCGATCACCAGCGGGCTGAAGTCGGCGGAGAGCTGGGGTGAATGCGGACCGCCCGGGATGGTCCACAACGCCGCGGAGCCGCCCGCCGCGCAGTCGGTGAGATACTCCACCACGGTGGACTCGGCCCCGGGGATGGTCGCGTCGAGGTCGAGCATGTCGGGCGACGGTGCGCCGACGGTCGCGCAGCCGTCGTACGCGGCCCATGTCTCCGCCGTCTGCACGGCCCCGGGGTAGCAGCCGCCGAAGACGATGCAGCCGCCGTCGTAGTCGATGACGCTGTCGTTCGTTCCGTGAATCTGGAGCACATGGACGGGATTGGCCGGCGTGCAGTCGGCCGCGTCAAGAAACGTGGCGCCGGCGAGGCTGGCGATCGATGCGACGACGTCGGCGTGATCGCACGCCATCCGGTAGGACATGAAGCCGCCGTTGGAGTGACCGACGAAGTGGATCCGTCGGGGATCGACGTTGTAGAGACGCTGCATCTCGTCGATGATCCCGCGGAGATAGCCGGAATCGTCCGCCCCGCCGCCGAAGAGATCACAGCATGCATCGGTGGCGTTCCAGTACTCGAGGCCGAAGAAATCCGTCTCGCCCGTCGGGTACAGATAAAGGAACTCGTACTCGTCGACGAGCGATGCGAACTGGAACCACGCCTCGATCTCCGGCCCGCTCGTCATGTAGCCGTGCAACGCGATCACCAGGGGCGTCGGCGACGAGCCGTCGTACGCAGCGGGCACGTGAATCGGCAGCGGGCCGCGCCCGAAATCGACGAACGCATCCGGCCCGCCCGTGTCCGCCGCCGGGGGGCGCGGCGTCGGCAGCGCATCGGCGACCCGCTGCTGAAACTCAAGGATGTCGTCCAGACGGTCGCCTTCGAGCGGCTGACCGACCGCGCTGGTCGCGGACATCATGACAACGGGCACGAAGACGTGGGCGGCGAATCGATTCAGCATGGGACGCTCCTCCAGGGGATCACCCCAGTCTAGGAAGAGCCGGACGCGGACGCCCGCACAATCGGAAGCCGCGATCCGAATCGACGCCGCCCTCCTGCGTTCACGCGCCTTCGCCGAACATCACCAGGATCGCCTCCGCCGGCGTGTCCGTGTCATTCCACCAGACGTGCGGCGCGTGCGGCGGCACGAACACGGCGTGTCCTTCCGGCAGCGTGACCCGCACGCCGTCGACCTCGCCCTCGGCCACGCCGTTCACGCCGATGATCAGCATCGGGAACGGCATCGCCTGCTCGCGCGGATCGTCGCGCACGCGGCCGCCGGGCCGGATCCGCGTCCACACCGTGCGCAGTCCCGTCTGGTAGTAGAACGCGACGAAGTCCGCCCCGTGCGCTTCGCGGGTCAGACCCTCGCCGAAGGGAATGACTTCGGGGAACCCGCGGGTCCAGAAGTGGAACGAGAAAGGATTCACCGCGGCGTACTCCGCCATGGTCGGCGCGTATCCCTCCATCTGCACGATGCTCATCGGCGTGTAGTCGCCGCTGAACGCCTTTCCCTGCGCGGTCAGCGGGTTGAGCACGCCGCGATCGATCGCCCGCAGCGTGTCGGGCTCGATGCGGTAGATGAACGTCGGCGTCGGGGGCGGACCGTCGGCGAGGCGCACGTCCCAGCCGGCGTCGGTCTTCTCGCCCGTGACGTGCACGTGCCACTCGCCTTCTCCCGGGACCCGGACGCCGAAGTGCATCGGGCTCGATGCGAAGCGATCGGAACGGAAGTCTTCGACGTAGGACGTGATGATCTCCGCCGCGCTCGGGGGCGGCGGGCGGTCCTCGACGGCGGGCTGAAACGCGACAAGAGCGGTAAGGGCGAGCGTGGGGATCGTCATGCGGTATCTCCTTGAACAAGAGGCCCGACCTGAGCCTCGCATTCAACTCTAAAACCCGGTTCCCGCCGGATCTTGAACGAATGGGACATCTACCAGATCAGGGCGGCGGCGGGGCCCCGGAGGTCGCTCGGACGCACGCCCCCGAGGGCCGCGAACTCACGCGTCATGTGGGCCTGGTCGCTGTACCCTGCGTCGATCGCGATACGCGCCCACGGCGTCCGGGGCTGGCTCCGTCCGAGGCTCACCGCGTGATCGAAGCGGGTGATCCGGGCGAAGAGCTTGGGCGCGTAGCCGATGTGATCGTTCATGATCCGCCCGAGATGACGCCGCGACAGCGCGAAGTCCGCCGCCAGCGCATCGATGCGGACGCCGCCCGCGTGCGCATCCACGGTCCGGATCATGGCGTCGACGATACCGGGTGAGGAGCCGCGTTCCCGGACCCGTGCGAGCAGCCATCGTTCGATCGCCGTCGCGCCGCCTGCGCCCGCGCCGCCGAGGGCGCCGTCGAGGAGCTCGCCGGGCAGCGCGCCGACAACGTCGTCCAGCGCGTGGCATGCATCGGCGAGGGACGACATGGCGACGCCGAGCACCCGCGCGGCGCCGGCGGGCTGCAACTGCACGATGAGGATTTCATCGCTCGCCCCGAGCGTGAAGTCAAGCGGTCCGGAACGAGGGCCGCACACCGCGGTGGACGCCCAGCATCCCTCCACATCCCGCGAGCGCAACGTCGCGCCGTCGCGATGAAACACAAGGAACGTCGAGCCGTCGGGAAGCACCCGGGCCGACAGATCCGCCTCGTCGCCGGCGCGCACGGACCAGATGCCGGCGAGCACGCCGGACAACGGTTTCGGAGCGGGACGCCAGACAGAATGCATGCGATGACTCGGAGGAGACAGCGATTTCAACGAGGGCCCGCCGCAGCCCGCGGCGCCGCCCTCGCCCACACTCCGAGAATAGCCAGCCCCGATACGCACAGCCAGGCAAATCCGTCGCCGATGGTCGCGTAGACCGTTGCGCGGCGTCGCACGGGAACTTCCGTGACCATCGCGCCCGTTTCATTGTCATCGAGCATCAGACTGCCGCGCACCCGACCGAGGGCGTCCGCGACGATCGACACGCCGTCCTTGGTCGGGCGCACGAGCGCGACGCCCTGCTCGATCGCCCGCAGCCGCGCCATGCGGGCGTGCGTTGCACGGGCCTCGGTCCAGTCGTTCGACGGCGCGAGCAGGAGGTCCGTTTCGGCCGCGCCGGCCTGGCCGATGAGATGCGGAAAGTCAAGATCGAAACAGATCGCGGACGTCAGCCGCCCGATCGACGTGTCGATCACCGGCAGACGACCGTCGCCCGCCACGTGGCCCGCGCCCGGCGTCCGCGTCGCCTTCAGGAAGTTGATGACGATGGCGCCCGTCGGGTCGACGAGGACGAACTTGTTCAGCGCCGGCTGCCCGCTGGACGGGCGGAAGACCGACATGCCCATGCCGATGAACACGCCGCGCGTCTGCGCGGTCGTGCGCGCACGATCGATCCAGAGCGGCTCCTCCGCGTCGGTGATGGCGGGGTTGGCCTCGGGCCAGACGATGAGCTGTGCGCCGGCGTCCGCGGCGGCCTCGACCAGCGAGAAGTGCTCGTCCATCGAAGTCCGGATCCGGGTCTGGGCGAGGGCGATCGACGCGGCGGGTCGTTCGACGCCTCGCGTGTACGCCCAGAGCGCATCGAGGGCCTCATCCGTGAAGATCGCGGGCGGGACCACACAGGCGACGCGGACAGTCGGCCCGGCGGAAACGGGATGGAGACGCCAGACGCCAAGCCCGAAGACGAGGGCGCTGACGATCGCTGCCGCGATGACGCCGCGCCGTCGCTCGCGCGGCATGTCGAGATGCGCGCCGATCCAGCCGATGACCGACGCAAGCCAGACCGCCAGAAATGTGACGCCCGTCCATCCGACCACGGAGGCGATCTGCGCGATCACGTCGACGTCGACGAAGCTGTACGCGATGCTGCCCCACGTCCCGCCCGGACTCAGCCGTGCGGACACGAGATCGAAGGCGACCCAGCCGCACGGCAGCACGAGCGTCGACGCCAGACCAGGCCGCCGACGCGCGATCGCGCGATCAAGCACGAAGACCAGGGCAAGCAGCGTCGAGACGCCGGCCTCCATGCCCAGCCGCGCGGCGGACGGGAGCGGGACCATGCCCGCGTACGCCCACTCCCAGACGAGGACGTGCAGACCGATGAAGATCGGGGCCGCAATGACCGGGCGCGCGATCCGGAAGCCCCGCTGGACGCAGATGACGCCGACGATGATCGCCGCCCCGTTGGGCCAGTGTCCCTGTCCGAAGGCGAGGCCGAGTCCGCCGATCAGGAGCAGCAGCAGGGCCGGGACGGGTCGGGGTGGATCGTTCGTCATGATGCATCTCCCGCCCGGACATCCGCGTCGGTCGCGAGCGCGGCGACGGCGGCTCGCGCCTCGCGACACCACGCCAGGCGTGCTTCGTTCACCCGGCGGCCCGACAACAGCGTCAGCCGCCAGTACTCCCGCTGGAGTTCGGACGCTGCGAGGCGTTCGATCTCGCCCTCGAAGAAGCGATACAGCCCGCGGAGTTCTTCCTGTTCGCCGGCGAAGCGATCGAGATGGGTCAGCACTTGCTCCGGCGTCGACTCGGGCCCGAAGAAGATCTTCAGCAGCAGTTCATTCCGCACGCGGGTCGGGCCGGGAGGCTGCTCCAGCCAGGCCCGGAACGCCTCGCGGCCTCGAACGGTGATGCGATAGACCTTCCGTTCCGGCCGGCCCTTCGCCCGCCGCACGCGTGCGGAAACCATGCCCTCATCGTGCAGTCGATGGAGGGTCGGATAGATCTGGCCGAGACTCTCGCTCCAGAAGTGTCCGATCCGCTCCTCGAACTCCCGCTTGAGGTCGTAGCCCGATTTCGGGCCCGACATCAGCATGCCCAGCACCGCGTAGCGCGTCCGATTCTCTCTCGCCATACTATATCTTTCAGATATGTATCTGTCAGATGGTACTTGCCGGGGGTTCGTGACGCCAGCGGCGACTTCATATTTCCGCCGGTGCGGGCCCCGGCCCGGCCCGGGGGGAAAACGACGCACGCGACCCGGGAGAGGGGTCGCGTGCGTGGGCGAGGGACACGGGGGATCGGCGCTCTCGGCGCGGCGGAGATCAGTCGCAAGGTCCCCAGGCCGCGAGGAGCATCGCGAGGTCGGACGCGTCTACGGCGTCGTCGCCGTCGAGGTCGGCGGGGTCATCGGCGGCGCCCCACGCGGCGAGGAGCATCGCCAGGTCCGCCGCGCTCACGACCCCGTCCTCATCGAGGTCCGCGGGACAGCACGGCGGGACGGGGGTTGCCTCCCTCGTGATGGCGAGCCCCCAGCCGAGCAGGCCGTCGCCGGGCGAGAAGTGATCGGTGGTGATCACCGTGAGCGTCCAGTCGCCTTCGCTCGGCTCGCCGTCGAAGCGTCGGAGCGGCATGTCGGGGCGGTAGATCGGCGGCGAGACGAGCGCTTCGAAGGTGCAGCAGGAATCGCCGGCGTTCTCGAGAAAGGGGCCCGCGCCCTCGTCATCGACCGCCGCGTTGTCGTAGCCGAAGTTCACGAACCCGCCGGGGAACGCGGGGTCGCCGGGCTGGTCCATGATGGTGATGGTGACGTCCCCGTGCGTGAGCAGGACGGTGAAGTCGCCGAGTCGGTAGCTGATATCGAGGGTCAGGTTGACGTCTTCGATGATCCCGACGTCCAGCACCGTCACCGTTTCGGTGATGACGTCGTTGACGAGCATCTGGACCGGCGGGTCGTACGCCAGCGCGACTTCGGTCACGCCGCCGCCGTCGCATTCGTCCGGCACGCCGTTGCCGTTGCAGTCCTCGCTTGACCCGCCGTCGATGTCGCACGGGTCGGGGACGCCGTTGTCGTTGCAGTCGGGTTCACAGACATCCGGCACGCCGTCGCCGTTGCAGTCGGGCTGACATTCGTCCGGGATGTCGTTCTGATCGCAGTCGGCGCTCACGCCGTCACGGATGTCGCAGAAGTCGGCCGCGCCGTTTCCGTTGCAGTCCGTCACGACGAACCCGAAGACGAGCAGCCGATCGATCAGCCATTGTTCATCATCGCCGTCGACGTCGCGGTCGCCGTCGAGATCGATTGGCGCGGCGACCCACGCGCAGAAGTCGTCCGGATCCACCTGGACGTCGCCGTTGACATCGCCGGGGATGATCATCTCGCCCAGCGGCGTCAACAGCAACGCGTGCGCCTGGCCCCCGGCGACCTGCCGATGATCGTTGATTTCATTCGAATCGGAGACAAAGACGGTCGGGAACTCGGGAGCGAGCAGCGACGTCAGCCCGTAGACATCGCCGAACGCCTCGAAGTACACGCCGCCGGTGCGATCCATGAAGTCGCCCGCGCCGTTGACGCCGCCGGCCAGGCTCAGGTGGCTGACCACGTTCATCGACGTCCAGCCGATGTCGTCCGCGTATCGCACGATGGCGACAAGAAAATGACCCGCCCCGTCCGAGATGCCGGTCGGGGCCCGGCCGACGAGAGCGCCGGCGTCGTTGAGGCGATGCCACGCAGCGGAGATCCCGCCGTTCTCGATCGCCCACGCCGGCATGACGTCGCCCGGTTCGTAGGTCTCGGTGAGATCCTCGTAGTTGCCGAAGAGATCGCCGCGGTAGACGCCGCCGCACACCTGCCCGAGATTGTTCATGTCCGTGATGCGAGCCGGGAAATCGAACGTCTGCATCTGTTGCGTGCCCGCGTCGTACGCCCAGTTCACGAACGCGCCGGTCAGTCCGCTGAAGCCGGCGACGACGCCGTCGTTGCTGACGGCGACGGCGATGCTGTCCTCGAAGCCGGCGGGAACGCCGAGCAGACGCGTCTCAATCACGTGTCCGGTGGTGGTGGAGAAACGCCACAGCGCCGCCTCGCCGATCGTGAGGTCGACGAAGATGCTCGGAACGCCGCCGCCGACGATCAGGATGTCGCCGTTCTCGTCGCGCTCGCTGACGTCGCGAACCGCCGCGCTCGGCCAGCCCGGCGGCGTCGGGAGTTTCGTCACGCCGTGTTCAACGGTGTAGACGAACGCGCCCATCATCGCGCCGTTGAGCCACGCCTCGCCGACCAGGTCGCCGTTCTCGTTGAGGCCGCGGGCGTGACTCGAGGGGAAGTCGACGCCGGGGAAGGCGGCTTCGACCATGTCCCCGAGTTCAGTGACGTGGTAGGTCGGCAGATCGGCGCGGCAGGGAACGCCCGCCCCGACGACCGCGACGACCAGCACGAGAACGAGAGAAACAGGGCGGTGTCGCATCGGAATTCTCCAGAGAATGGGGGCCGGCGAACACCGGGCCACATCCACCAGAGCCCCCCGCCGCCGCGCGTCGTACAGGGAAATCGCCCCGGTCGCCCAGATTCTCCCGAGGATCCGCGCGGCGGACGACGACAGCAGTCGACGCCGATCCGCGGCGAAGACGCCAGACCGCCGTCGACCCGCCACTCACGACGACGCCACCCGCATTTTCAGCGAATCCGAAGAGTTCCCCTTGCATTGGCTACATTTGTAGCCATTATGGCTACACCGATAGCCGAACTATCCTGAGGAGTCGCCATGACGCCGGAACCCGCTCCAACCCGTCCGCTCACGCCCCGCCAGCTGGAGATCATGGAGGTGATCTGGGCGCACGGGGAAGCCTCCGCCCTGGAAGTGCGGGACGCCCTGGCCGCAACCCGGGACGTGGCCCGGAATACGGTGCGCACGACGATGGAACGTCTGGAATCAGCGGGGTGGCTGACGCACCGCGTGGTCGGGCGGACCCGCTTCTACGCCGCGCGTGCGCCACGGGAAACAACCGTCGGCGAGAAGGTGGTGGACGTGGTTGATCGGTTGTGCGGCGGCCGGCCCGAGCGTCTGATGTCGGCGCTGCTTGAACATCGCGGTCTCGCGCCGGATGAGATCGGTCGGATCGAAGACCTGCTGGCCCAGGCGCGGGAGCGGCAGGGGAACGGAGGCGACGCATGAGCACTCCTTCGCTGTGGAGTCAGGCCCTGCTCACGACGATCATCGTCCTGACGGTGACGCTCATCGCTGCGTGTATCGCGGCGTCGTTCACCCGACGGTCCGCGTCGCGCCGCAACATCGTTCTTCTGCCCGGGCTGGTGATGTCGTGTCTGGCGCCGGTGGCGGTGCTTGCCGCGCCGATCGTCGGCGGGGTCATCGAGGCGCCGATCCCGGCCGGCCCGCTGCTGGACTGGAGCGGCTCGGTCGCGAGGAGCAGCCTCCCGACGACCTTGGCGGGATCCGACCCGGCGCCCGCCGCCGCGCCGTTCGTATCTCCCCCCGCGGTCGACCGATCTGCTTCGTCCGCCGGGCTCGAGACCCCGGCGCTGACATCGGGGCCGATCACGGTTCGCGCGGCGTGGTTCGGCTTCGTGGGCTTCTGGGCGAGCGGGGCCGCAGTCGCGTTGGCCGGGCTCGTCGTCTCGTGGTTGCGTCTGCGTCGCCTCGTGGCCGCCGCGCGTCCTGTCGACGTGCGGCCCCATCGGGACACGATCGAGCGGGCCCGCCGGTGCGTGGGTCTCGCGGCGTATCCGAGCATCGCCATTTCTGACCGCATCGCCACGCCGGTCGCGGTCGGGACGCTCGGACGCGGCCGGGTGCTGTTGCCGGCGGGTTTTCTCCGCCGCGTGGGGTCCGAGCAGTTGGTGCACGTGTTGATTCACGAGGGCGCGCACATCGCGCACCGGGATCCGATGCTGCGAATCGTGCAGGGCGTCAGTCGTTCGTTGTGGTGGTGGCATCCGCTGGTTCATCGGCTGAACACGCGGTTGAGTCAGACCCGCGAGGACCTCTGTGACAACGTCGTGCTTTCGCATACCGATCCCGTGGAATACAGCGCGACGCTGCTCACGTGCGGTCGTCTCGTGTCCGCTCCCGCTCGACCCACGCTCGCCGCGGCGTTGTTTCGGACGCACGAAACGCTCGAGCACCGCATCCGCAAACTTCTCACTCCAGGAAGGAACACCATGAATCGATCCCGTCCCCTGACCCGGCTGGGCGTCTGCCTGGCCGCCGCCGCGACAATCATGCTGTCCGGCGCCGCCCGTGTGACCGCGGGGAGCCTCGACGCGCCGATCGACGCGATCGCGTCCCCCGCGTCGCATGATGAGACCGCGACGACCCGCGAGTTCGTTCTCTCGTTCACTGATTCGTCACAGCCCCGGCATCTTGACGTCGACATCAAGCGCGGCGACATCATCGTCACCGGTCACGACGGCGACGACGTATTCGTTCGCCTGACGACGCCGGCAGCCGCGACGCCTTCCGCGCCGGACGCCGACGGCCTCCGCACGATCCGGGCCACGCCGATCGACTTCAACGTCCGCCAGTCCGGCGGGACGATCGAACTGAACGGCGATTCCTGGGACCAGGTCACGGACCTCGAGATTCTGGTCCCCTACCGAACCAACCTGACCCTCGACACCTACCGCGACGGCGTGGTGAAGGTCGCCGACGTGGAGGGCGTGATCAAGGCGCGAAGCTACTTCAATGACATCGCGCTGCACAATGTCGCCGGCGAAGCCGAGGTGGAAGGCTACCACGGCGCCCAGACCGCCACGTTCCGCGCCGTCACCGGGCCGCTCTCCTTCGAGACCTATCACGGCGTCGTCGACCTGACCATCCCCGCCGAGATCACCGCCACCACACGGGTGCGGACGACCCGGGGCGTGATGCGCACCGACTTCGACATCGACCCGCAGCTCGACCTCATCAAGACATCGGAGCATCCCGACGGCGGACGCTCCATCCAGTTCGACTCGTTCATCGTGGGCGACATCAACGGCGGCGGACCCCTCTGCACGATCGAAACCAACACCGGCGACATCCTGCTGCGGCGCGGCATGACGTTCATCACGGACTGATCCCGGATCGCCGCTCGTCGACGCCGGCTGATCGACCCCACTCTGCCGGGGCCGCTCCCCCGAGCGTCAGGCAAAATCACAGCGGGCCGCGCAGTTGCGCGGCCCGCTGTTGTTCTCGGAACGAAGTTGACCTTACCGAGTCCACGCCGCGAGCAGCGTCGCGAGATCGGTCGAGTTCACCATGCCGTCACCGTTGAAGTCAGCCGGGCATTCCGCACACGGACCCCAGGCGGCGAGGAGCGCTGCGAGGTCGGACGCGTCCACCACGCAGTCGTCGTTCAGATCCGCCTCGCTGCACGCGGGACCGGGGAAGAACGTCTCCGCGTACTCCACGGCGTTCGGTCCGATGTAGTCGCCCATCAGCCGGCCGGGGATATCGTCCGCCGGCGGATGAATGCCGCCCCAGATCCGCGACAGGCTCGTCTGGTCGGACGCGTCGAAGTAGGACGCGAACTGCAGCTGGATGTCCATGCTCGGACCTTCCTCGAAGACGAGGAACTCGTTCATCGGACAGTCGAAGGTGCCGAGACCGCCCGGGAAGTACGGACTGCCGGTCATCTGCGTCAGGACCCACGCCGCCGCGCGGCTGTACGTCGAGTGGCCGGACACGTACCCGGCGAACGGCGGCGACACGAAGCTCGGTCGCTGGTACGGCCACCATTCCTCGGCGAGGATCCAGCCCACGCCCGCCTCGTCGACGTCCGGATCTTCGATGAAGTCGGGACCGCGCCACGCGCGGATGGCGATCCGACCGACGTTCTCGTTGGCGTCGCCGGCGAGGTGCTCGTGCCGTTCGCCGGGCAGGATGGTCTCTTCGGTGATCAGCTCGATGTAATCGGGATAGAGCGTGATGCCGCCGGGATCGTAGGAATCGGCGCGGGGATCGCTGCGCTGACCGAGGCTGGCGAGGAACCGGATCGCCGAGACGGGACGGACATAGTCGTAGTAGCCCTTAACGCCCCAGGCCGCGATCGCGGCGTCGTGCATCGCGCCGCCGAGCGTGAAGTACGTGCGGATGTCCCACTCGAGATCATCGAGGATCGGACCCTCGCCGCGCCACCGCTTCTCGTCGATGTCATCCCAGACCTTGTTCATGATGTCGAACCAGTGACCGGGCGGCGTCTCGGAATCCGGGCCGTCGGCCCAGAATTCGGCGAGGACGCGTCCGTAGTCGCCGCGCGGCACGATCTGCGGCTCGTAGGGTTCGCCGGTCACGGGGTTCAGGTCGTACCCTTCGCCCCAGTCGTTGCCTTCGAAGAACTGGTAGAGCGTGTACGGGTCGTCGATCAGCGTGGAGTTGCCCATTGACGCGGGCGAGATGTCCCACAGGACGCCGTCGCTGGGATCGAGATGCGAACTCCACACCACCACCATCTCGAAGCCCCAGTGGTAGTACTCGTCGCCGTCGGGGGTTCCCCACAGCGGGGGCGGACCCGGATCCACCCACACGCGCCAGTCGTACCCCAGGTCCGGATCGTTGATCACCTGCAGGTCTGTCTCGGGATCGAGCGCGAAGGGCGTCACCTCGCCCCACTCGGGACTGAGGAAGTCGGGATACCCGAACGGCACCGGGTTTCCGGCCTGATCGATAAAGAACTCCAGGGCCAGCGGCTGCCAGCGCGACGGGTCGATGATGTCCGGATTGCCGGGCAGCTCCATGATGAGCGGCGGGTTGAACGGCTCGTACACCTGGTTGGCGTAGCCGTTCAGCTCGTTCGCGCCATCGGTGATCCCGAACGCCACGACCGCCGCCGCGCATCGGTTGCCGACCGCGGCCGGCGAGTCGCCGATCTGCGTGGTGTTGTTGATGTCGTAGCCGAGTTTCGCCATGAGGGCGTCGTAGCGCGGCAGGACGTAGTCGGCGCCGGGCGAGTCGAAGAAGCGGTACTGCAGCACGCGATACGCCGCGTAGCTGATCGCTTCTTCCCGCGCGGCCGGGAGATCCTCGGCCGTCACGCTTTCCTGGCTGAGCCAGCCCTGGGCGTCGTCGTCGAACGCGGCCCAGGCGTCGTACATGGCGCCGGACACATGGAGGAGATTCCGGGCGTGCACGGTCGGTCGGGCGAAGTCGTTGCGGATCGACTCCAGCAACTCCTCGTTCCATTGTCGGGCGACGGAATGCTCGGTGTCGCCGAAAGCGACGCCGGCGGTCAGGAGCACGGTCGAGGCCGCGATCGCGGCGCAGAAACGGGCGGCGTTCTTCTTCATCTTCTCATCCCTCGGCGACGGAATATCGGCGGAAGGCGCCGGGATTTCGTCGCGATGAAATCGTTGTTCAGTGTGAGTGTAGGCGGCCGGACCGTCGATTCCGAGACAAATCAGGGGTGACCCGCGAGGGGGATCGGGTTGCGCGGGCGATGACGGATCCGCTCCGCACTGGTGAGCCAGACGGACGCCGCCATCTGTTTCTTATCGCTCACCAACGGGCCGCCCCGGGGATCCGATCGCCGGCCCCGCGGGAGAATCCGATCCCGTGCCGCGTCAAAAATATCGCGCGCCGGATTGACACGGGGCCGCCTCGCTGCAATACTTGCGTCATGGCGTCAGTATACCACCATCAATCGCCGTCCACCCCGAAGCAGGCCGCCCGGCGCCGAACGCGATTCGATCGCCTGCTCGACCCCGGGATGCTGAAGGCGCTGGCTGAGCCCACACGGGCCCGTCTGTTGTCCTGTCTGCTCAAGTGCGGGCGGCCCTGCTCGGTGACGGAAGTCGCCCAGTGCTGCTCGATCGACTTCTCGATGGTCGCCCGCCACCTCGGAACGCTGGCCCGGGCCGGACTGCTCTCGAGCCGCAAGGAAGGTCGGACCGTCTGGTACGCCGCGGACGGCGCCACGCTGGCCGCCCGGTTTCGCCAGCTCGCGGACGCGATTGACGAACTGAATCCCGCCGACGACGGCGACGCCGCTGAACAATGCGGCTGCACATCATCCGACTGTTGAGACCACGCGTTCGCGGGTTCGGCGCCCACGTGCGCTGAAAGGAGACCCATGACCAACGACCCCGTTTCATCCTGCTGCGGCCCTGATTGCTGCCCCGAACCGGACGCCGCGCCTTCGTCGCGCGGCGGCGACGTGCGCGACCGGGTCCGGGAGGGCTACGCCGAGATCGCGCGCTCCGGCCAATGGTCGGGCGTGCGGCCCGCCTCTGCGTCCGTGGCCGCGACCGAGGCCGGCGGCGGGTGTTGCGGCCCGACCACGCTCACGCCGGCGCAGGTCGCGCTCGCGGTCGGGTACGCGGACGCGGATCTGACCGTCCTGCCGGAGGGCTCGAACATGGGTCTGTCGTGCGGCAACCCGACCGCCCTCGCATCCCTGAAACCTGGTGAGGTCGTCCTCGACCTCGGCTCCGGCGGCGGGTTCGATTGTTTCATCGCCGGACCGAAAGTCGGCGCGGCCGGCCGCGTCATCGGCGTGGACATGACGCCGGAGATGCTCACGAAGGCCCGCGGCAATCTCGCCGGCTACCGAGAGCAGAGCGGACTGGACAACGTGGAGTTCCGTCTCGGCGAGATCGAGCACCTGCCGGTCGCCGACGGTTCGATTGACGTCGTCATTTCCAACTGCGTGATCAATCTCTCGCCCGACAAGCCGCAGGTGTGGCGGGAGATCGCCCGCGTCCTCCGCCCCGGCGGTCGCGTCGCGGTTTCCGATCTCGCACTGCTGAAGCCGCTGCCGTCCGACGTTCGCGACGATCTCGAAGCATTGGTGGGATGCGTCGCGGGGGCCGACCTGGTGGACGACGTACGAACCGCGATCCTTGACGCCGGCCTGACGGATCTGCAGATGACGGCGAAGCCGCAGTACATCGAGGCGATGACGAGTTGGGAGGATCCGCTCTACCGGAAGATCGCCGCATCGCTCCCGGAGGGGGCGAAGATGAGCGATTACGTCGTGAGCCTGGACATCGCGGCGACACGCGTGTCAGCGTGAGTCGGCACGTCGGCCAGATAGACATGTCCGATGCGATTCGAGTCGGCGTCGCCGCGCTGGTCGCGGCGCGCGTGCCGGCGTGAGGGACCGTCTCACCCATCTCTGGACATCCGGACCGCCCGGACGTGGGTGCAGGCGATTGTGAAGTCGGCTGATCGTTTCGTACCGCCTTACCTTCGGACCCGGCGCTCGAGTTGTTCGATGAACGCCCGCAGGTCTTCGCGGGGCTTCAACTCGTTCGCGGCGCGGAAGAGACGGAGGGCGTCCTGGCGGCGGTCGAGCTTGATGAGCACCTTGCCGTGTCCGACTTTCGCGTCAGCCTCGAAGTCAGGGAGCGACTCGGCTCGCTGGAAGTAAAAGACCGCCCGCTGATACGTTTCGTTCCGAATGTCGTCGTTGCTGATGCGAGCCGCGCGGTCAAAGTGGTAGCGGCCGAGTTTGATGAGGGCGTCGCCGTCAAGCGGGTCGAGTTCGATGATCTCGCGAAGGATGGCGGCCTCTGCATCGCCGGCGTCGCCCCGTCCCGCCGCCACGCGGGCCCGGATCCGGAGCAGCTCCTTGCGCTGGCCGTCGGACAGTTCGGCGCGGCGGGCCTCGTCGAGACCGATGACGAGCGCGGCGGTCTCATCGAGTGCGTTACGGGCGGCCATGATCTTCGCCGCCCGCACGGCGCGATCGACGCCAAGGGCCGGATCGAGATCCAGCGCCCGCAGATACGCCGCGACCGCGGACTGGAAGAGCCCTTCGTTGACGTAGATGTCGCCAAGCAGGTTGAGGCTGTCGGCGGTGGAGCCGCCGAGTCCGTCGACGATCTCGTAGTTCTCCGCCGCCCGCAGGGGCTCGTTCATGCCGATGAAGGCGTTCGCCTGCAGCAGCCAGAGGTCCGCGCGATCAGGCGTCTCGCTGAGGAGGCCGCCGATCAGCGCCGCCGCTTCGCCGAATCGCTGCTGCTGGAAGAGACTGCGGGCCAGCCCCATCTTCCAGTCGTCGGTCGCGGGATCAAGCAGCATCGCCATGCGGTAGCCGGACTCGGCCGCGAGATGCGCGCCGATGTTCGCGTATGCATAGCCGAGGAGACCGTAGATGTCCGAGTCGCCGCCGCCCAGTTCGATCACCTCGGTCAGCGGATCGATCGCGTCGGCGAACGAACGTTGACGCACGCGGATCAGTCCGAGGTTCTTGTGAGCGCGGCGGAAGCGCCCGAACTTGTTGATCGCGTTCTCGTACGCCGCCGCCGCTTCGTCCAGACGTTCGCCCTGAAAGTGAATGTTGCCGAGCGTGAAATCGAACACCGCGCTCGCGGCCGCGCTGCGCAGCTCCTTCTCCAGCAGCTCCGTCGCCTTATCAAAATCCTCGGCGGAAATGTATCCGGCAATCTCGACCATGACCTCCCGCTCCTTGCGACTGAGCGTCGGCTCGACCTCGCTGGCGGCGAGATAGCTCTCGGCGAATCGTCGTTGGAACGCCTGCGTGTTCCAGACGCCGAGTTCGAAGTAGCTCAGACGCGGCGCGTCAAGCGGGGCCGCGCCGGACTGCGCGGCGGCGGCGAGCATCATCGCCCGCACCGGGAGCGGCAGTCCCGACTCAGGACCGGGCGTTCTGACACTCGACGTCGACATCGACGAGGATCCGGTCGCCGCAGGCGTGGCCGGTGGAAACAGCGCCGCGGCGATGAACAGCGGGCACAGGGCGAGACTCAGGACGGAGAGCGAGCGAATCATGTCGATCAGCCTTTCGGGAAGGTCACGGGCACACGCATGCGAAAGCGCACGGGTTCGCCGCGCCGTTTTCCGGGTTCGAATTTCCACTGCTTGACGGCGTTCAGGGCGGGCGTATCGAGGATTGGATTGGTCGACCGCTGGACGCGGGCGTCCTGCACGCGTCCGCGTTCGTCGACGATGAAGATCACGAACACCTGACCCCCGCCCGCCTTGCGGACGCGCGGGGTCATCTGGGGCCCGGGCTGATAGAGCGTCCGGGGGCGCTGGTCCAGGTCGGACTCATTGAAGATCGCGTCCGACCCGCCGGTCTCGGCGGGGGTGTTGATCTTCACCGCGAAATCGCCGCCCACCCCCGCCCCGAGTCCGTCGCCGAGGATGAGTTCAAGCTGGCTGAGGTCGAGCGGCGGCAGATCTTCCGGAGCGTCCTCGAGTTCGGGCTCCGGCTCCTCTTCCTCCTCCGGCTCCGGTTCGGGAGGGGGCGGGGGCGGCGGGATGTTGGCGACACTGAGGTCGGTGAAGACCGTCTGATTGACCGGCGGCTTGTTGATCGACTGCATGAGCGGAAGGACGAGGAATGTCAGCAGGGTCAGGACCGCGGCGCCGGCGACGACCGTGATCCGCCACAGCGCGGTCAGGCCGAAGTGTCTGATCTTTCCGAGCAGCATGACGATTCTCCCGCGAGGCCCTTAACCAGACTGATTCGCCACATTGACATTCTTCGCCCCGGCGAGTCTCGCCTCGTCGACGACGCGCACGAGCAGGCCGGAGCGGGCGCCTTCCTGTGCCTGCACGATCACTGGGACATTCTCGTCATCCCGCTGCACGGCCCGCGTGACGAGCGGCTGGACGCCGCTGAGTCCGATGGAACGGCGTTCGTGCCACACCTCGCCCTTGGCGGTGAGGCGCAGGATGACGCTCGTGCTCTCGGTGTTCGTCGCCGCCGCCGCCTCCGGCCGGTCGACTTCGATCCCGTCTTCCTCGATGAATGTCGTCGTCACGATGAAGAAGATGAGCAGGATGAACACGCAGTCGATCAGCGGCGACATATCGACCCCGGTGTCGGAGCCGTCATCAGTACTCATGTCACGGAATCGTCCCATGGTGGCCGCTCTCCTCCCGCTTTACCTGACGCCGGCCTGCGTGGACACGCTGACCCGTTTCGCCCCGGCGAGCTTCGCTTCGCCGATGACGCGGACGAGCAGGCTGGACTCGGAATTCTGGTCCGCCTGCACGATGACCGGAACGACCTCTTTCATCAGCATGCGCTTCACCAGAGGCTGAATCCCGCTGATCCCGATGCTGCGTCCCCCGTAAACGACGTCGCCGCTGGCGGTGAGGGCGATCAGGATGCTGGTCTTCTCGAGACGTTCCGCCGACATCGCCAGCGGCTTGTCGACATCGACCCCGGTCTCCTCCACGAAGGTGGTGGTGACGATGAAGAAGATGAGCAGGATGAACACGCAGTCGATCAGCGGCGACATGTCGATGCCGGTGTCGGCGCCGTCGTCGGCGTGCAGGTCACGGAATCGTCCCATGATCGTCTCCTCGATCGATCACACGGCGGGCGGCGTCGATCAGGCCGCGGCGCTCGTGCGAATCACGTTTCGATACACATGCTGCGCGCACACCGACTCGAGCTGGGCGAGGAACGCCTGGTAGCGTTCGTGCCGGCGCGACAGCTGATACTGGAAGAACAGTCCGGGCAACGCGACGACGAGCCCGGTCTCCGTGGTGATGAGGGCTTCAGAGATGCCGCCCGCCACCATGCTCATCGTCTTCTCGCCGCCCGATCCGGACGCCAGAGCGCCGAAGGTGGCGAGCATGCCGGTGACGGTCCCGAGCAGTCCCAGCAGGGGCGCCGCGCCGACGCAGATCTTCATGACCTTCAGCTCCCGCTTGAACGGCGCCAGCTCCGCCGCCCGCAACTGATGAAACACGCCGGCCACGTCCCGAAGCGAGCGGGCCCCGTCCGTGCGGTCGAGCAGCCGGCCGACATGGCCATTCCGCTGGGCCGGATGTTCGATCCATCGGCGCCACGTCCGCTCGTTGACGCGGACCGACATGGCCCGAAGACGCAGCCAGATGTTGACGCCGAGCCCGAACATCACCATCGCCACCAGCGCGATGGCGAGCATCGCCCATCCGCCGTCGAGCCAGATGTCCACCGCGTCGGTGAACAACGTCCGAAGTTGAGTCTGCAGGGTGTCCATGCGGAGGCTCCGTTCAGCTCACCGGCCGGCGTTCGATGCTCTCCCGCACGGCGGGCGTGAGCAGATCGACCAGGGCCTCCTTGACATGCGCCTGCACCTCCTCGCGCTCGGGCGTCCGACCGAAGAACTCGTCATCCGTTATCAGTTCCGAAGCGTCGGCCTCGCCGTCAGGGTCCCTCGGACCGGCCGGCGCGGCGACCGACCGCGACGCCGCCGACCGACGTCGCGCCGCCTGCGCCTGGGCCCTGCCGACTTCGTTGGTGAACAGAATGGCGGACTGCTCCATCTGATCAACGACGCCCCGGGCCCGCCGCGCGAGGAAGGCGTGGAGCAACAGCGACGGAATCGCCACGATCAGGCCGAACTTCGTGGTGATGAGGGCTTCGGAGATGCCCCCCGACAGAGTCTTCACATCGCCGGTCCCGAACACCGTGATCAGCTTGAACGTGTTGATGATGCCGGTGACCGTGCCGAGCAGTCCCAGCAGCGGCGCCGCGGCGGCGCTGATCGCGATGAAGGGCAGCATGCGGTTCGCCTTCAGACGCGTGGTCAGCACCTTCTCGTACATGACCTCCTCGATGAGTTCGCGCGGCTCGTCGAGATGGTCCACCCCCGCCGCGAGCATCTCGCCCGCCGGCCCCTGGATCGCCTTCACCGCCTGACGTGCGACGGCATGATCACGTCGCCCCACCGCGCGCAGCAGTTCGTTGACGCGTCGACGGGAGGGACGCCGGATGAGCGACAGGGCGATCCACTTGTAGATCGCGACGAGCAGCGCCGCCCCGGCGAGGACGAAGATCGGGATCATCACCGGACCGCCCTTCTGCACGTGCTGCCAGAGCGTGTCCTGCGTCGCTTCAATCACGTGCGCGGCGCCGAGCGTCGGGTCCAGCGGAAAGCTCCCCGTCAGGCTCGTGATCACCTGCGCCGCCGCCGCCGCGTGCGTTGGATCCCGGAACGGTATCACCCGCGGTTCGAGCGATCCCGTCTTCTGGTCAACCGCCCCGATGTGTGCGCCGTCCGCCGATCGGAACAGCGCGGCGGGCCCGAGCATGACGTAGACCCCGGGCTGGACGAGTCCCTCGTCGTCGACGGCCGAGCCCTCGAATCGCACGCCGCCCAGCATGTCCTCCAGTCGACCAAGTGCGGACGTGACGACGTTGATCTGGGCTTCGTTGACCGCCTCGTCGTCGGTGCCCGCCTCCGCCGCCCGCAGCGCCTCGCGAACCTCCGCTTCGTAGCGCGCCCGCTCGGCGATGTGGAGACGCGAATCGAAGTTGCGTACGTATTCGCCGAGCAGTCCGGCCAGATAGGCGGACTCTTCCTGACGCGACTTGATCTCGGCCTGGAGATTGCTGAGCGTCAATGCGCGTTGGTCGCGGGCGCGCGATGCCTCGAGGAACTCCGCGCGAACGCCGCTCAGTTCGGACTCGAGGGCCGTCAGTTCCCGGGAGAGCGGGATCTGCTCCGCCGCGATCGTCTCCCGAAGATCGGTGAGTTCGGCGAGCGCATCCTCCAGTTTCTGCTGGAGGGAGGTGCGGGCTTCCTCGAATCCGTCCGGGGCGTCGTCGTCGCGTCCGTGGGCGGGCGCCGCGCCGAGCACCGGCAGCAGGACGAGCAGGGCGATGATGAGCGGTCGTGCGTTCATGATGGGTGTGCCTGGCATGGGCGGTCAGTTCATCTTGATCGGAAGGGGCGTGAACGCAGCGGGGGCCTCGTTCTTCTGTACGGCGATGGCCTGCGCGACGGCGTCGGCGGCCTGATTGACCGGAGTCCAGGTCCAGCCGTCCGGGCCCGGGCGGCCGATCCCCGCGGCGTCGCGCTTCTCCGTGACGTAGTACGCGTGACCGAGTCCGACGTACATCACCTCCACCACGGCCGTGGCGCCGCTCGCAAGCGTGCGTGACTCACTGACGACGTGCACTTCGCGATTGAACTTGTCGATTTCATTGAGGATCCCGATGACGTTCGCGTAGCGCTCAGAGAGCGAAGCGTCGCCCGGCTCGTCGGGGTTCGGGAGCCGCCGCGCAAGCGGATCGACACGATCCACGATCGGGCGCGGCAGGCGATCGATGAGCGACCGAGTCCGCGCCTCGAGGTCGCCGATCGACGTCGCCAGCACGGCGGACGCCGCCCGCAGCGCTTCATTCCGCGCCGCGAGTTCGGCTCGCTTGGCTTCGCTGGCGGTCACGTTCTCCCGCGTCTCGACAATGCGGCCGCGCAGTTCGTCGATCTCATCGGCGACGATCGCGATGCGTTCTTCGAGCACCTCGCGTCCGATCGCCCAGTCGCGTTTCTCACTGGAGATGATGCGACGGGTTTCCTGCCACTTCTCGATGACGGCCCGGGCGGCGTCGACGCCGTCGTCCTCCGCCCCGAGGCTCAGGCCGACGGCCGTCGCCATCAGGCCGACGGCGGCGGCGGCGGTGATTCGACGGCGAGGACCGCCCTGTGGAGACCGATATATGAACGAGGACATGGGTTCGCCTCTGAGATCAGAACGTCGACTGCACGCTCAGGCCGAGCGAGTAGTCGATGCCTTTGGTGAAGGAGGTGTTGACGACGTCGTCGCCGATGTAATCTGATCGGTAGACCGTCTCGATCTTCGGGTTGGTGAGGTTCTTCGCCTTGAACGACAACGTGATGTAGTCGCCGATCTTCTGCGAGATGCTGAAGTTCAGCGTGTCGAACTCGCGGGCGTAGACGTCGGGAATGAAGTTGCCTTCGGCCTGCGTGCCGGCGGCGGCCCCCGCCACCAGGGCGTCGCCGCGCACCGTGTAGAACAGACCGAGCTGGGTGCCGGTCGCCTCGATGTCGTAGGTGAGATAGAGGTTGTAGAGGAACTCCGGCGCATTGGTGAGCTGCCGGGTGGTCTGCGGGGCGCCGACCGACTCGAGCTGTTCGATGTCAAGTTGCTGAAGCTGGACCTCCGAGTCGATGAGCGTGGCGTTGGCGCCGAGCGTCAGACCGGACAGCCACGGCACGATCGCCCCCATCTCCTGCCGGGCGTCGATCTCGACGCCTTCAAGTTCGCCGCGCGGGAAGTTCTCCGGGCGGGTGAACTGGAAGCTCGTCCGGCGCTGTACGAGTTCGATGGGATTCTCGATCTTCTTGTTGAACCACGAGATCGAGAAGAGGCCGCCGTCGTACGGCGTGTAGTCAAGCCGCAGGTCGTAGTTCTCGACGGCCGACATCTGAAGGTTCGGATTGCCGACGAAGATCGGTCCGCCGAGGAACTCCTGCTGCAGGATGGGGGTGAGCTCCTTGAACGTCTGCCGGGCGACGGTTTCGCTGTACGACGCCCGCAGCGTGATCTGGGCGGTGGGTCGGTAGACGACGCCGATGGCGGGGAGGATGTCCTCCTGGGCGAAGTCGACGTCCGCCGCGCCGGGCGTCTCGCCGAGAAACGTCTCCTGGAGCGTGCCGTCCTCGAGTTCTTGGATGAACCGGGAGAAGTTCTCGCCGTCCTCGTTGAACTCGGGGCTGTTGATCGTGGTGATGCGCGTCGACTCGAACCGCGCGCCGCCGATGACGTTGAGCGAGGGGTTCAGGGGCAGATCGACCATGGCGTACAGCGCCTCGATGTCCTGCTCGCCCCGATAGTCGATGTCCACCGGCAGCCCGTCCGTGATCGGATGATCCTCGAACGGGAAGACCTGGCTCCAGAACTCGTCGAAGTCGCCCTGGAACGACGGCTCCGGCACTTCGTTGAAGTTCGAGAACGTGTCCTGATCGAAGCGACGGACGACAGCGTCGTTGAAGTACCCGACCTTGACGTACCCCTCCGAATCCGACCACTGATCAAACGGCAGACGGAGATTGAACGCGTACTGGTCGCTCTCTTCCTCGATGCGTTTGTAGATGCGCTGCAGATTGCCGAGGAAGATGTTCTCGTCCGGCTTCAGCGCGAAGAACTCGGCCGGCTCCACGAACGGCGGAATGAAGGGCGGCACGCCGGGGTTGAGCGAACTCGGCCGCCACAACGAACCGAACTGACGTCGGTCCGGCTGGTTCGAGATCGACGTGCTCTTCGCGTAGTACCAGTCGAGTTCGAGCGGCTGGAGTTCGATCACGCCGGGGAAATCGAACTCGTCGACGGGCAGCGGCAGCTCGTGCGTCCCCGCAAACTGGATCGTCTCGGTCGTCCGCTCCTCGTAGAGGAGCGTCTCCGTGCGCAGATACGGGAACGAGTCACGGTTGCTCGGGCTGTTGGCGGGATCTTCCGGATCGTTCGGGTCGTAGCTGTCGAGCCCGAGGACCTCCGAGACGTAGTACGACTTGCCCCGCGTATCCTCCGCCAGCGTCGCCGTGTCCTGGGCGGCCCTCGTGTAGAGGTAGACGACGTCGAGCGCGTGTCCCTCCCATTCGAGTCCGCCGGTCAGCAGCGCCCCCCACTGCACCTCCTGCGACGCTTCGGTGATGTCGAAGAGCTGGGTGCGCTCCTCCTCGCCGAACTGCGGGATCAGACCCTCGCCCGGCGTCGTGACCCACAACTTGTCGTCAATCCCGTTGTCATGAAACGAACTGTCGCGCTCGTAATAGAAGCTGGCGAGACCGCCGATCTTCAGTCCGGTGTCAAACGCATGAACGCCCCCCGTCGCGGCGGACCATTTGTAGTCGTTCGGCGACTGGCCCCGCGTCACCCCGACCGCACCCATGAAGTCGCGGACCATGGCGTCGGGATCGTCCGGGTCGTCGATGAACCCGGGAATGTCGCGTTCGGACCCGGCGTCGCCGAACAGCGAAAGCCCGCCGCCCTCGTAGGTCAGGAAGTCGGCCCGGTCGCCGACCTGCGGGTTGTAGCCGGCCTGGGCGGAGAACTTGAAGAAGGTCTCCTCCGGGATCCCGCGCAGACGAACGTTCACCGCCCCGCCCGAGGCGTCCCCCTGCTGGTCGGGCGTGAACGTCTTGGCGATCTGGATGTTCTGGATGACGGCGGATGGGAACTGGTCGAGCTCCACCGCCCGCGTGTCCTCGTCCGCCGAGGGCAGCCGGATCCCGTTGATCTGGGAGCTGACGTACCGGTCCGGCAGCCCGCGGATCACCGCGAACTTGCCGTCCAGCACGGTGGCGCCGGAGACGAGTGTGAGGGCGTCCGCCGCGTTGCTGGCCCCCGCCCGACGCAGGAGGTCGCTGCTGATGGCGTCGAGGAGCGCAGGGCTGTCGAGCCGCAGGGCCAGCAGACCCGCCTCCGCCCCGCCGCCGAGCCGGATGTCCTGAACCACGAACTCCTCCATGTCGGTGAAGTCGCCGGTCAGGTAGACGTCCACATCCGTCAGCTCGCCGGACGTCACCACGACGTTCGACTTCACCTGCCGGGCGTATCCCGACTTGCTGAACACGAGGCTGTACACGCCCGCCGGCACGTCCGTGAACGCATACCGGCCGTCTTCGTCCGCCTGCACTTCACGGGGCGTCTCCGCGTCGATGATCCGCACCGTCGCCAGCGCCACCGGCGCTTCGAAGTCGCGGTCGTACACGACGCCGCGGATGGATCCGGACTGCGCCGCCGCCTCCGCCGCCACGCCCAGCGCCGCGACGACGAACGCCATCCAGCGAGGAAGACCGCAGTTCACCACGGGTGTTTCAGTCCTTCGAAGATCTCGCGAATCCGGGTCCGCATCGCGTCGTCAGGCGTGATGTCGTGACGCGCCATCGAGGCGAGCGTCCCGGCGTAATCGACCGCCCGCGGACGCCCGTTCGCGTTCTGCGCCCCGACCTCCAGCACCCGACGGTACAACTCGAGACTCGCCTCGCGATCGCCGCTCGCGGCGAGAGCCTCCGCCGCCGGACGCAGCGTCTCCGCCTGGAAGACGTCCACGATCCGCCGGACGCCCGCCTCCGACCGGATGAACTCGTCGAAGCGAGCCACGGCCCGCTCCACGCCGACACGTGCGCCGGCGACGTCGCCCGCCCGCCCCCGCAGAGCCGCAAGCCGACCCTCGTGCCGGATCAGCACCTCGACCGACCAGTCCCCCTGCTCCAGCAGCGGCGCCGTGAGGTCGATCAGCGCTGACGCGTTCGCGCGGTCGCCGTGATCCAGAGCAACATCGATCAGGTCGAACATCACCGCGGTGCGCACAGGCCGCGGCAGGCCGTCCCAGAGCATGATCACCCGCGTCTCGACCGTCGCCCGCGCCTCCGAATCCGCGTAGAACCGACGGTACAACTCGACGAACGTATCCAGTGCGTTCACCGACGCATCGAACACGTTCGCCTTCATGACGTTCTCGAGCGCGGCGACGCGCTCGTCAAAGCCGTCCTCGCCCATCACCCGGACCCGCGCGGCGTCGACCTTGCCCATCTCGGAGCGGTGCATCAGACCGTCTTCGAGCACCGCGGCGTCCTGCTCGCGACCCAGCAGCGTGTACGCCCGCGCAATGTTCACGTTGATTCGATCCCGTCGCCACTCGTCCTCGTCCATGGCGTAGAACCGCGCAGCGGTCAGCAGCTCATCGACGTCGGTCTCGCCGTGTTCGATGAGGTGCAGCGCAAGTTCGGCCCGGGCCACGCCCCGACGCCAGTCGCGGATCTCTCTGGAGTACGCCAGCGCACGCTCCGCCTGACCGAGTTCGAGGCAGGCGTCAAAGACGACCTTCTGCGCTTTGGATCGCGAGTCGACGTGGGGATCGACCGGGATCTTCGACGCGGCGAGAAACGCGGCTTCGAGAAGCTCGCGCCGGATGGTCGAGAGCGGCGCATCGGCGCGAGGGTCCACGGCGCCGGCGGTCTCGGCCCCCGGGACGACGGCCGGCGCGGCGGGCTCGACCGCGGCGGCGGGGCCGGGCAGACTGAGCAGCGTGACGATGAGGGCGGTGCAGATCATGGCGGGTGCTGTCATCGAAGCGTGGGGTGGGAATCAGTTGGAAGACGTCTGACGACGGAGGCTTCATCCCCCGCCGTCAGACGCTGATCAGGAATCAACCCCTTTCAGGGTCGTCGCCGGGGGGCGATTACTTCGGGCAGGCGCCCCAGGCGGCGAGCAGGCCGGCGAGGTCCGCCGCGCCAACCGTGCCGTCGCCGTCGAGATCGGCGGGGTCGCCCTCGTTCGGGCCCCACGCGGCGAGCAGCGCCGCGAGGTCGGAGGCGCCGGTCGAGCCGTCGTTGTCGAGGTCGGTCGGGCACTTCGGCGCGGCGTTATCCACGCAGACGCCTTCCGGCGCGACGATGAAGCCGAACGCGTCCGCGGCGGACCAGTTGCAGAGCCAGTTCTCGTCGGGGCTGAAGCCGCCGCGATAGTTGGTCATGTCGAAGAACGGATCCGCCGACATCGGGTTCGCGGCGGACGTGGCCTCGTTCGCCGCCCGCGGGTCGAGCGAGAGCACGCGAAGCATGATCTTCCCGCCGCGGGTGACGCCGGGGAGGCCGTCGCCGTCAGCGTCAGCGATCTGACGCTCCTGGAAGACGATCGGCTGGTCGGCGGGTTCGAAGCCGGGGATCAGGACGTTGTCCATCGACTCGTTGAAGACGCCGACGTTCTCCGCTTCGGTGTAGGCCGCGGGGTCCTGGTTGTTGAAGAAGACGGAGTCGCTGATTTCCGCGAGCATGCCGTCGACCTGTCCGCCGGTCGAACCTTCGGGGCAGTTGATCCCGCCGTCGAAGGGCGTCGACCAGGTCTGGAGCCAGCTGAGGCCGTCGGGGCCGCCGCCGTAACCGGTGGTGCAGCCGTCCGCCGCGTCATCGAAGCGGACGAGACGTTCGCCGAGGTCCATGAAGATGCACTTGCGGTACTGCACGCGGGCGTTGTCGCGCCACGCGGTGCCGCCGTCGCCGGCGCCCGGGGCGGGCTGGCCCATGACGGTGAAGTTGTAGATCGCGGCCTGCGTCACCGGACGGGCGTTGCCGTCCTCGGCCCCGTCGATTTCGAAGATGTTGTCGCCGACGCCCGAGCCCTGCGACGCGTCGAGGCTGTAGCCCTGGACGATGAGGCCGTGCTGGGCGCGGCCGCGCCAGCCCTGGTCGACGTCGAAGCTGTCGTCGCCGACATTCCAGATGTTGACGTACTTGAGATCGACCGTACCGCCCCAGATCTCGATGCCGTCGTCGACGTTGTTCATGATCTCAACGTGATCGATGTTCGTGCCGCGCCCGAGACCGCCGAGCGAAAGACCGTTGAGTTCGTTCGCAAGACCGAGCACGCGGCCGCCGTAGCGGATCGAGAGGAAGCTGATCGATCCGGAGCTGTCATCGTCGTCCGTACCGCCGTAGATCGCGTTCGGACCGGGGATGAGCCCTTCCATCGGCGACTGGTTGTCGCCGCAGGTCGCGCTGTTCTCGGTCGGGCAGGAGAGCGAGATATACGCGTTGCCCATGATCGTGAGGTTGCCCCACTCGTTGGCGGCCTCACGCCACACGCCGGTCTTCGGATCGCCGGCGGTCCAGGTCGCGACGTCGTTCGTCGAGGTCATGATGACCGGATTCTCGCGGGTGCCGTTCACGAAGATCTGGGCGCCGCGGGCGACCGCGAGCGAGCCGGAGCCGTTGGCGGTCGGCGTGCTGGCGATCACGGTCCCGGCCTCGATGGTGAGCGTGGCGCCCGGGAGCACGAAGATCTGGTTCTGGAGGTTGTACGTGTTGTCCGCCGTCCACGTCGTCGACGTGGCGATGTCGTTGGTGACGAGGACTTCGCCGGCGGAGGCGACGCCGGTGACGGCGGCCAGGGCCGCGACGGCGGTGAAGTGCGTGTTCATCAAGGGAATGTTCCTTCTCTGCACTGTGATTGGATCGACTTCGGTGGTGATTCGGACGCTGCGTCCGGGGACGCAAGGGGCGGCTCGGACCGGGCTTGACCGGGCCGGGAAGTGAGAGCCCAGGGCGACGGCACGCGCCGTCGACCGGGATCGCCGCAGGCTACGCGTCCTTTGTGTGCATCCCGTGAGCCGACCTTTGTTGTTCCATGACCACTTCACTCAGAACCTCTTGCATCCGAGACGAACACCGTCTCCGAACGAAACGGACGGTACGCGCGGCGCGCAAAGATCCAGTGAAGGAATGGCTGGCGGTTGATTGAGGTTCCACCGCGGTCGCGACTCCGACCGCGGCCGGAACCACGGTCAGCCGGCGCAACGCCCCCGCCGACCGTGGATCGTCAACCGCGGTCGAACGATCATGCGAAGGCGCGGCCGGGAGCCGATCATTGAATCCGAACCCGGGTCGACGTCGACGGGTTGCCGCGGCGTTCGCCGACCCGTAAGCCCTTGCGGAACGGGCGATTCAGTCGCGCCAGCAGCGGACCGTCTCCCGGCTCCCGTCACGCGCCGGCATGTCGCGCCACTGAACTCCGGCGTTCAGCACCCACCGCATCCCGTTGACCACCCCTTGCCGTTTCGCCGCTGTTTCGGGAGCAGCGGCTCGATCCGACGAAAGCCGGCCCTGCCGACAGGCCCCGACCGCACCATCATGGCGACCCCCAATTGGCGAGCAGGGCGGCGAGGTCGGCGGCGCCGACAACGCCATCGCCGTCCAGATCCGCCGGGCAATCCGAGCATGGCCCCCAGGCCGCGAGCAGAATGGCCAGATCGCCGGCGTTCACGACGCCGTCACCGTTGAGGTCGCCGAGGACTGCGCACTCGTCAGGCACGCCGTCGCCGTTGACATCCTCGCTCGTGCCATCGGCGATATCGCACGAATCCGGCGCGCCGTTGCCGTTGCAGTCGAGATCCGGGTTCGCGACGAGGTCGCAGTCATCGGGAATCAGGTCGCCGTCGCAGTCCTCAATGTCAAGACCAAGGTAGGTGAAGACGCGACCCGGCAGGCCGACGCTGAACGCATCGGTCCCGGAGACCGCGCCGGTCGCATGGATCGCGGCGGACGCCCCGAATCGCTCGCCAGCCTGCAGGCCGTCGATCGCCAGCCGATTCGACTCCGTCCAGATCCCCTCAAGCCACGTGAACGTGTAGATCGCCCCCGTATCGGCGGAGGCGTTGTCCGCGCGGGGAGCGCCGATGATCAGGAGTTCATCGGACACGGCCACCGCCGAGCCGAAGCCGTCGTCCGCCGCGCCGTCGGACGACGCAAGCACCGTGGACTCGACCCAGCCGCCTCCGTCCTCGACGAAGACGACAGCGCTGCCCGAACCCGACCCGGGGGCGCCGGCGACGAGAACGTCCGCCGTCCACGCCAGGGACGCGCCCAGGCCCGCGTCGGCCTCAGGGGTCGTCGCCTCCAGCGCGGCCGTCGCGATCCAGTCCAGACCATCGAACATGAACTCGAACACAAGACCCGCTCCGGCGACGCCGCCGGCCGCCGCGCCAGGCGCGCCGACCAACGCATCATCTCCACTCACCAGAACGGTTGAACCAAACGCGGCTCCGCCGCCCAGAAGCCCGTCGGTCAGCTTCGCCTCGGTGAACCAGGCGGAGCCGAACTCGCGGAACACATAGGCCGCACCGGCGTCAAAGGCGACATCGTCATCGCCGGGGGCGCCGATCACGATCACATCGCTTTCCAGAGCGACCGCGGCCCCGAAGCGATCGTTGCTGGCGGCGTCGACCGCCGTCAGCTTCTCGACGAACGTCCATTCGACGCCGTCGAATTCGAACAGATAGGCCGCCCCGGCGTCAAAGCCCTGCTCATCCTCTCGCGGCGCCCCGATCAGGAGTCGGCCCGCGTTCACCGCCGCCGCCGCGCCGAAGCGGTCTCCCGCCTGGGCATCGGGCGCGGCGAGGACCGTCTCGAGCATCCAGTTGAGTCCATCGAACCGGTACACGTAGACCAGACCGGACAGGGGACCACTGGTCCCGTCCGCAAACGCGCCGACCACGAGCACATCGCCGTCGACGGCGATCACGGAGCCGAGACCATCCGAGGCTTCGCTCTGCGGGCCGAGTTCCCCCGCGGTACAGAGGAATGGATCGGTCAGGAAGCACACGCCGCCCGTGGTTTCTGTGAGCAACGACGCCATCGAGATGTACTGCGGCGCCGGCGAAGGCGGCGTGACGGTCGCATAGTCGCTCGCCACCACGCCCGCGAGCAGATACTGATGGCAGAAACCACTCGCCGGGGTAAACGGCGCGGCGAGATTCACCAGCAGTTCACCACCGAGGGTCGCCGTCATCGTGACGTTGAGTCGATCGGCGGAGACGCCGGGGTTCTCGCCTCCGATATCGATCTGGAGGACGCCAGCGGCCAGTTGGGTGTAGGCGCCGTCGATCGTCAATTCGCCGATCGGCGATCCGGGGCTGAGCCATCCGCCGTTGACGACATCACCGACCAGGAATCCATCGCCGAGCACGGCGCCGCCCGATTCAATCGTCAGGCTGGCGAATTCGGCGTCGCCGCCCTGAAACGTGATCGCGCCTCCGGCCTGGACGACCACCTCACCCGCCGTGGCGCCGGGACCGTCAATGACAACCGCATCGCCGATGATGATGTCATCACGCGGACCGGGAAGCAGGCCGGTCGACCAGTTCGCCGGATCGAACCAGGAGCCCCCGGGCGGCCCGATGTAGAAGAAGCCTTCACATTCATCGGGAATACCGTTGCCGTTGTTGTCCGACGATTCGCCGCTGGCGATGTCGCAACTGTCGAGCACGCCGTTGCCGTTGCAGTCGCCGCCGGAGGAATCGAAGCGGAGCACCTGTCCGTGGAAGTCTCCATTGGTCCACGGACCGAAGTACACGAATCGGCCGTCCGTGACAGCGCCGATGAAGCCGTCGGCGTCAGGACCAACCCCGGCGGCGCCGGGATCGAAGGCGGACCACGACGCAGGATTCGTGAACGCGCCCGTCGTCTCCAGGCGGAGGACTTCGCTGTGATACGACGTTCCGTTGTGCGATGGAGCGAAGTACATCCAGCCATTCACCGCCACGCCGCCGGCGTAGCCCTCGGTCTGACCGCCGACGCCGGCCGCATCGAATGTCGACCACGAATCGAGAGAATCGAACGGGCCCGAGGTGTCATACTGGAGGAAATGTCCGTTCAGCGTCGGCGTGAGGATGATTCGCCCGTCCTCGACGACGGCCCCGAGATGTCCATCCTCGTAATCACCGCCGAAGATCGCCGATCCCGGATCGAACGAACTCCACGCCGCGGGGTCGTCGAACGAAGCGTCTGGGTCATAGCGTGCCACGACGCCATGGTCATACGAGACGAAGTACACGAACGAGCCGTCGTGGACCGCGGTCCGGTAGTCATTGTTCGCCCCGACCTCGTACGTCTCCCAAGCGTCCGCCGAGGCGAAGTCAGCGAGCGTGTCGTAGCGGACCGCCGCCGCGCTGGACCGCGGCGCGAGGTAGACGTAACGGCCGTCGAACGTCGCTCCCGCGAAACCGACGAGCCCGGCGTCGATCTCCGTCTCAAGATTGAAGACGGACCAGGAAGTCGCCGCATCGAACGGCGCAGCGGTGTCGTAGCGCAGCACCTCGCCATGGTCGTCGCTCGCCTGCTCGCCTCGGGCGTCGGGGGCGAAGTAGACATACCGACCATCAAACGTCCCGCCGATGTACCCGACGGGATCGACGCCCAGTCCGGCCTCCGCCGCGCTGAAGGCCTCCCAGGCTTCGGGGTCTTCGAACGCGTCGAGCGTGTCGTAGCGAAGCACTTCGCCGTGACGCATCGTCGTGTTACGGCGCGGCACGAAGTAGACATATCGCCCGTCAAACACGGTCCCGTAGAACCCCGTGGGATCGTCGCCCACGCCGGCGTCGGCGGCGGAGAACACGGACCACGACGCGGCGTCAGCGAAGACGGCGCCGGAGAGCTGGCACTCATCGGGAACGCCGTTCTCATCACAGTCTTCCGCTGTTCCGTTGAGGATCTCGCAGATGTCGGCCACGCCGTTGTCATTGCAATCAGCGACCGGCGCCCCGGCGTCATCGGCGATGAGGACCACGCCGCTGTCACACTCGACGAGCGACCAGACAAGTCCGTCCGGCAACGCCGGCGCTTCGAGCATCCACGACCCGGACAGCAGCCCGGCCTCGACGATCACAAACGTATCGCCGGCGGTCGGCACGAAGTCGTCCAGCAGGTCAATCTGCAGATCGCCGCCGAGGCTCAGGTCTCCATTGACGACGAGTCGGTCGTGCGTCGCCGGCCCCGCCAGTTCGATGCGCACGACGCTGTCGGGCTCAAGGGCGACAGCGCCGGTCAGCGTCAGGACGCCGTGCGCGTCGAGGCCGTCCTCGGTGGATCCGGGCGAAATCACGCCGTCGCTGGTGATCTGCGCCTGGATCTCACCGTCGCCCGCCAGGATGTTCGCGGCGCCGGTCGAAACGTCGATCGTCGGGGCAGTGATGACGCCGCCGTTGGTCACCGCCATACGCCCCACGCCTGCGACGCCGATGGTGATCGGGCCAGTCGAACTCAGCGCTGACCCCGAACCGCTGACGAGAACTTCGCCCTCAGCCGCGGATGTTTCTGTACCGAGCGTCGTGTCGCCCATCATCTGCGCGAGGCCGCCGTCCAGCACTTCAAGTCGGCCGAGGCCGCGAGCACCGATGCGGTTGGCTTGCGACGTCTCCTGCGTCCATGAACTGCCGGACCCGGAGACGGTCACGACGCCCTGGCTGCCGGGATGGGTGGCGATGGTGACGCCGGGGGCGATCCATGCGGCGCCGTCTTCGACGCGCAGGGAGCCGGTCCCCTCCCGACCGACGTTCGTGCCGTTTGTGAGCACCCGCCACACCGCTTCGGCTCCCGTCAGCACGATTTCGCCCGTCGTCGAGCCCGTGTCGGCGATCGACCCCTGCGACGCGGACACGATCTCGCCCGACGCCAGGATCAGCCGTGCGGTGTCGCCGCTCTGGGCGGTCACCTCAAGGTCGTAGTTTCCTGGCCCCAGCGTGAGGACGTGCGGCGCCAGATCGAGGCGCGGTTCGCCCTTGGTGACGAGGAGGCGATCGGCGTCGTGATCCGTCTGTGCGGTCACTGTGTAGATCGCATTGAGTCCGAAGAGTGCAGTGTCCTGCGGCCCGGGAACCTGTCCCTCGGCCCAGTTCGCCGCGACGCCGAACACGCCTCCGAGCGAGTTGATCCAGCCCGAATCAGGAAGCGGGGTCGTCGGATTGACGATGATCGCGGCGGAGACCTGGTCGCCGTTCCAGTCCGCGAAGACGGTCACGGCTTCGGGCGCTTCGACGGAGGCAGTGGTCACGGTGAACGTGCTTTCGACGTCGCCTTCCGGGATGGTCACCTGTGAGGGCGGCATGACGACGGCCGGGTTGCTCGACGAGAGAAGGACCGACGCGCCGCCGCGCGGGGCGGGGGCGGCCAGGGTCACTTCACCGGTGGTGGACGTTCCGCCCTCGACGGTCGACGGGGTGAAGACGAGCGCGAACAGTTGGTTCATCGTCGGCGTGACGAGAATGTCGGCGGAAATCTGGTCGCCGTTCCAGTCGGCGAAGACGGTGACGACGTCGGGCGTCTCGACTGGCGCGGTGTTGACGGTGAACGACGCGTCGGTGTCGCCCTCAGGCACGGTGATGCGCGTGGGCGGCACGACGACGGCCGGGTTGCGCGTCGAAAGAAGAATCGTCGCGCCGCCGCGCGGGGCGGGGGCGGAGAGGGTCACTTCGCCGGTGGTGGTCGTCCCGCCTTCGACGGTCGAGGGCGTGAAGGTGAGGGCGACCAGTTCGACATCCGGCGTGTCGATGATGTCGACTTCGATGAAGCCGACCACGCCGCCGGGGATGGCGTTCCCCGACACGTCCGTCACCGCGTCGGCCTGCAGTTCGACCGTGTAGGTCCCGTTGTCAGCCGCATCCCAGGTTCCGCCGGGGGGCAGGAAGCTGTACGTCGCAACGAGTTCCGGCGCATCTTCAAACGGGACGACCGAGTCAAGCGCGAGGGTCTGGAAGCACCCGTCCTTGCTGACGATGAGGTCATCGCCGCCGAGGGTGCGCAGGGAGACCGCGACATTGTCGGTGTAGGTCATGACGACCGTCTGATCACCCGCCCCTTCGACGACAGCGCCCGCGGCGAACTGCTGCGTCGGCGGCGTGAGGTCCGGGACCTCATCGATGATGAGGGTGAGCGGGGCGCTGGTGATTTCGACGCCATCGGCGACGCCGGTGACGTCGACCAAGTACGTTCCAGGCGCCGCATCGCCGGCGATCGTCAGCGCGAGTTCTGCGGTGTCGCCGTCGGGCATGTCGGGTGTGAACTGCGCTGTGACGCCTTCGGGGAGACCGGCGACGTCGAGGTCGACGGGACCATCGTAGTTCGTGCGGAGGAGGGTCACGTCAAGACCGACGTTGCTCTTCGGCGTGACGCTGATGAGAGATGGCGAGACGACCAGATCGACGGACGGGGAGGGCAGTGCGTCACTCCACGTGATGTTGTCGATCTGCAGGTTGCCGGCCCCCGGCGTCGCATCGGTCTCGAAGCGGACGCGGACAACGGATCCGGCCATCCCCGGCGGGAGCGGCGCTTCGAACGTCACGCCGCCGCTTCCGAGACCGCTCTGGGTGAAGAACTCAGCCCCGGTCGACATATCGGTCGACCAGAAGACACGCAGCGTCATGGGGACTTCGGTCTGGCCGATGACATCGAACACGAGCGAGGTGGCCGCGGCCGGGACATACGCCCAGTTATGGGTTCGCTCCTGACCGGCATCGAGCTTGAGTCTGCCGTTGACCACCGTCCCGCTATTGGATTGGTTGGCCTCGGTGCCGCCGTGGTAGTACCAGCCGGCGGTGCTTCCAGCGTATGGGCCATCGAAATCGCCATTGAAGATCTCAGAGATACCATCGGAGGCAAAGAGGGCAGGCGGATCTTCGTCACACGGGTCCCCGGTTGCGCCACTCGGTTCGTCCGGCGTGTCCTGCGTTGTCAGTATCTCGTTCTGGACGTAGAGGCCACTGCGGCCGGTCGGATTGGTATATCCGTCATCTTCCCAGGGCGAGCAGATATCCTCGTCGATGCAGGAGAGCGGGTGTCCCGTGATCAGATACTCCCACGCGCGCGAATGGCCGTACCAGCGGTCCTCCGCCGCCGAATCCAGTTCAAAGTTCCTGGCGCCGGGAACCGCCTCCCCCTCAAGGCCACAGTTTTGATCGCAAGGGGCGATGTGGAAGGGATGGTTCACCTGCCAGTAGTTCGTGGTGTCGACACCATCCCATGCGAAGAACTTAGAATCGCTTATCGCTTCATAGAGAAGCCCCCCGAAGTGGCCTCCTTCGGGGTCGAGCTTGATAACCTGCGCTGGCGCGGCCGCCCCCGGGGTCAGGATCATGCGTTGAACGAATTCAGATGCAACAACACTGCCCCGGCTGTAGCCGATGAACGCGTGCACGCTTGACTCAATTCCGTGACGATGCACGAGCGCGTACAGTGCATCCGCAGCGCCCTCCGCATAACCGTCGTCGTCTGTCACACCCGCCGGAGGATCCTGCACAAAGGGAATCACCCAATCGGGGAGAGAGCCGCTGACGTCCGACTTATCGTAGAAGTTGGACACGCCAACCCAATCGAATAGCAGAACGTGGTGGTACTCTGGATGTTCGGGACTCACTCCGCCGTTGATCGAGGGCTCGATCGCGAACGTCTGATGATTCATCGTGTGAATCGCTACGTTCGAGGCGGACAGCACACCTGTGGGGGATGATTGACGTGCGATCATTTCACCGAGTCGGTACATCCAGTTCGCACTGCCGGGGTTGCCGGCTACGGGCTCGACGAGCGAGGCGTAGGATGTGTTGCTGAGTCCGTGGCAGATGATCGTCCACTTCCCATTCGGAAGCATCGTGCCATCACCGCCCGGCTCGAGACCCACGTCCCCGAACGTCGGCGCCTCACTCTGGTCGATCGTGTCGAGCAGTTCATCCGTCGCCAGGTCGTAGAGTCGGATGCGGAAGTGGAACTCGCCGCGTTCGAACGACGTATCCGCACTGACATTAACGATCCAATCGCGGGTCGTGGTCCCCATTGGAGCCACGTAGGTGTCAGAGCCCAGGACGAACTCCACGTCATCGTCATCAATCGCGCTGATGAGCGCGTAGACGGGGATTGACGCGCCGTCATTGCTGGTCGTCCACTCGACGCCCACCTGTGAGGAGTAGCCATCGCCATCGCGGTCGACCGTCTGCGGCGAACCAAGGATGGTCGCGGCGGTCAGCGTGGGCCCCACCGTCGGCGTTCCTTTCACCTCAACTGTCGCCTGGACCAGTTGACCGTCTTCCATGCCTGCGTACGGGCCGTCCGATGTGATCTCATCATCAACCGCCACCTGGATGGTCCAGGTCTCGCCAGGCAGTTGCGCCGCCTGCACGGACGCCTCGAACTCTCCGTCGCTCCACAGCACTTCACCCGTGAGAATCGTCGTCCCGCTGCGCCACACGGTTCCCTCCTGGGAGACGAGGGCGACCTCCGCCCCGATCACCGGGAAGCCGTCGCTGTCGACGACGCTCACGATAAACGTCGCGGGCTCCTCAGCCACGATGTCGCCGTCGAGAT
Source organism: Phycisphaerales bacterium (assembly GCA_965227335.1). Classification (GTDB taxonomy): domain Bacteria; phylum Planctomycetota; class Phycisphaerae; order Phycisphaerales; family SM1A02; genus CBDDFV01. The sequence goes on along the minus strand of CBDDFV010000001.1, from coordinate 1,059,563 downwards.
CGCCCTGCGCCGTGAACTGCCAGTCTTCGTTCAGTCGCATGTCGTTGACGTACGCGTCAATCCGGTACTCCGCGAGCGGGTCGAGATTGCCGAACGTATCCGGGTTGGTGGGATTCGAGATGTTGTCCTCGTACTCCCAGTCGCTGCCGTTCCATCGCCACAGTTCGAGTGAGTTCAGCTCCGTGGTCGAGACCAGCGGACCCGGTCCGAACTCGAACACGGACACCGTCGCCGAGCCGGGCAGCACCGTGATGTTGACGGTATCCGCATCGTCGTTGTTGTTCTCATCTGACTCCACAATCAGATCGTTATGATCGGCAATAACGCCGACCCACACCGTACCGCTTCCCGGGAAGCCGGCCGGCGGATCAGGCGGCAGGCTCCACGGCGGCGGCGCATAGAAGAAGCCCTGTCCCGCCGGCGTCGATTGCGTGATCAACAGACCAAGCTGATAGTCGTCGCCATCGCCGATTGTCGAATCGCTCGAGAGCACGACCTTGGCAATGGAGCCCTTCGCATCGCCGTCGCCGATGTTCTCAATGAAGATGTCCGTCGTAACGTCCTCGCCCCATTGCACCGTTGTTTCGTCGACCGTGATCGTGGCGCGCAGGTCCGGGAGCAGAATCGGCCCGGTGATGTCCACCGGGTCGCCGAGACTATTGTTGTTATTTTCGTTTGACTCGGGCACATCCTGGCCGACATCTGCAATCAATCCGACCCAGACGGTTCCGCTTCCGGGAAAGCCGGACGGCGGATCGTTGGGCAGAGACACGAGATGATTATTCTTCGTCCACACGGCGCCAACGGCGAGGCCAGGAACCGCCTCGGTGTCGAGGATGACGTCGTCGCCGTCGCCGATGATGAAATCGGACGACAGCACGATGCGGGCGAGCGATGCATCTGCGGGCCCCTGGCCCTCGTTCGAAATCGTCAGGTCAACTGTGACATCATCGCCCCACTCCCACACCGATCCATCAGCGCTGATGGCAGCCTGCAGGTCAGGCAGAGCGGCGGGGCCACAGTCACACGCTGACTCCTTGACCGCCGCATCGACGCAGAAACTATCCCATTCCGTATCGCAGCAGAACGGGTCCACCGCACAGATCGCGACACAGCATCTACCGTTCAAGCAGCCCGGCGTTCCGTTCTCCTGACAACAGTCGCCGCTCCCCGGGCAATTCTCGCAGATCCCACAGTCTTTCTGGGCGGCATCCGCACAAATCTGATCCCACTCGGTGTCACAGCAAAACGGGTCGGCCGCGCAGATGATGTTGCAGCACAAGGCCTGCTCACATCCCGGCGTCCCATTGGCACTGCAGCAATCCCCGCTCCCCGGACAGGAACCCGCCATCGCCGCCGGTCCGCTGACCACGCCGAAGACACACGCCGAAAGAAGAACGCCGAGTGATCCACGCGCCATGCCTGACTCCTCCGCCGCGCTGCCGGCGGCTCGTGAAGCGGATGAGGCGACCGCGCCTCCCGTCAGTGGATAGGAGGATCTCCCCACGGCCCCGTGGCGTGGATCACCTCTCTCAATGAGGACTACGAGACACGCGGATCGGAATGGCCGGCGGCTCCCCAAAAAACGGTGAACGAATGAGCGGCCCCGGCGGACGCGACCTTCGTCGCTCGCCGCCGCCCGGGACATGTGCGTTTCACATACTGGCCTGCCCTCCCAAGCCGATCCTCCGCCTGTGATAGCCGGGGCGTTGCAGCATTCTGGAGGGGCAGCCATCGATCGGCACCCGCTCGCGTCGGCGGCCGCACGATCTCCACCCGCCGCGGCATTCATGAGGAGCGTGGCGTCGCCTCGGCTGTCAGTGAAGACACAAGAACATTGTCGAGACCCGATGGCCACCGGACAACGCACCTGGCGGATGTGCGGACCGCAACGCGCATCAAGGGCGTCGGAGCACGTCGAACGGCGCGAGCCCGCGCTCCACGGCGCCGTCAGCCGAGACCCCATGCACGCATCACACTGCGCCGACCTCCGGATCGGGCCAAATGATAAGCCCCCGCATTGCAGGGGCTTTCGAAACGAGGCGGACGGGACTCGAACCCGCAACCACCGGATCGACAGTCCGGGGCGAGGACTCGTAACCCTATTTCAGGACAGCAGTTTACGACCAACGCTGGCGCGCGACCCGCAGTAGACAACGCAACGGACAGCGACCATCGCCTGGAGCAGATCATCGCGGCATGGGACGGACTCCCCGAGGCGATTCGTGTCGGCGTGGCCGCGCTGGTCGAGGCGAGTGTGCGGGGGTGAGAGATCGTCACGACCGTCACATCGGCACTTGCTAGAGGCGGTGCACGAATCGTGCCGCCGAGCGGTATCGTCGCCGCTGCCGATCGAACTTGGTGCTCAAGCGGGCGTGGCGGCGTTCGATCGCTGCCGCGCGGCCCTCGGCGGTAGCTTGCTGGCCGCGCGCGATGACGATCTCAGCCTCACTCGCCAACTGATGATTCAAGACCTGCTGGGCTGCGGTCACCTCGACCTGCAGCGTCCGCTCTCGTTGAGCCGCGAGCGTGTGCTGAAGCGACTTGTTCTCCGCCAACGCGCGGCCCGCCGCCGCGTCCGCCGCCGCTGCTTTCGAACGAGCGATCTCCGCGTCACGGCTGGCAGCGGCCGTTCGTCGCTCGGCGTCGGCTCGAGCGCGAGCAATGACCTCCTGCTGCTCGGATCGCAAGCGTGACTTGAGACTTCGCACGGCGAAGATCGATCGCGAAGGTGCAGGACAGAGGCTCGACGCCGCGACCTCGATCAGCAAAGCCGGGAGACACGCGGCGAGGAACGCGAGGCCCGGAACCACGTAGCTCTGCGCGAAGCCAATCCGTTCTCGATCGGTCCGGTCGGGCATCATGGCTCCGAGGAACGCCGCGATGCGCCAGATCTGCGTGTTGCGAAGCGCCTCATCCGAATCCGCGGCGAGTGCCGCCACCCGCTTCTCATTCGCGGCGATCTCGCGTTCCGATGCATCGACCCGGGCCGCCATCTGGACCGGAGCAAACAGTGCGGCCCCGAGCGAGGCAAGCGTCTCGTCCAGATCCGCCTCGAGACGACGAATGCGGTCGTCGGCATCTTTCATGACGCGATCACGCTGCCGGACAAGCTCGGTCCGGCGCGCCGTCGCTTTGGCACGGCGCTGGCGCGCCGCCTCGTCAGCCGCCGCCATCAACGCGGCAATCTCGGTCTGGACTTCCGTTTCGACACGCTCACGGCGGCCCTGAGCGTCCGCCTGACGAGCATCGAGATCACTCACGTCCAGGTTCGGCTCCACTGGCCGGGCCGGCGCCGCGGTGTGGGCCGGCTGCTTGATCTCACGACGCACCGGCGGAGACAGGTTCGTGATTTGATCCTGGATGCGGGCCTTGTTGGCATCGGCAGTGGCAGTGTCAGCCGCGATTTTCTGGGTCAGGTTGTAGAAGGGCCGGTCGTTGTCCTTATGCATCTTCACCTGTGCAGCAAGCCACTCATCCTGCTCCACGAGCTGGCCCTCGAGACGGCGACGCTCGGCTTCGAAAGCCTCCCGCTCTTCGCGGAATTGCCGATCCGCTTCGTCGACCCGCGCTTGCCACGCCTCTCGCGCAGACTGGTTCGCCATTTCCCAGGCTTCGCGCTCAGCCGCCCAGGCATCGCGTGCTGCCGCGGCGCCCGCCCGGTGCTCTTCGAGCCGACGAGCGCGGGCGGCAGCGAGCTCGGCCAGTTCAGAACTGATGGTCGCGATCCGGGCCGCAGCGCCGTCTCGAATGGCCGCGATCCGCTGGTCGACCAGCGGATCTCGGACGTCGTCGATCGCCGCAATCAACTCGCTTACGCGACGAACGTCGGCGTCGCGTCGCGCTTCGATCTCCATGATTGCCTGGGACGTCGCTTGCCGTTTCTCCTCGGCGATCGACCGTGCGCGATCGCGATTCTGCTCTGCCGCGACGATCTCCGACCGCAGGGTGGTGTTGTTCGCAGTCAGCCGTCCCATTTCTCGCTCGGCCTCGGCGACCGGCGCCAGGGACGCTGACACTTCATTCTGGGCCGCATCCTTGGTTAGCTCAAAGGTCAGAACACAAAGGGGCAGCAGAACCACCACGGTGCCGAGGATCTTGCCACGGCGGCTACGCGCGGCCAGGAACCAGGCGAACGGCAGCTTCATGGACTCGGTGCTTAACAGGATCCACCCGAAGGCGCCGACGCCAAACAGCGACGGAACACCGCGCGGCGTCACGGCGCTCTCGTACATGAACCCGAACACGAGAACCGCCAGCTCGGCGATGACGGCGGCGATCAGCAAAGGCAGTGCGAAACGCAGTGCTTTTCGTGGGTTCTTCATGACTGCGGCCTCCGGTACGAAAGCGTGATGAACTTCCCGGAAAACAGAGGCTCGACGTGATCGACCTCAGCCGGGACCGATGGAACAACCACTGCCGCCTCGCGGGGACTCGCGGCGACAGCCAAGGCGGCAAGGCCCAGGCCAAGGACAAACATCGCGCTGAACACGGCGTAGATCGCAAGGCTGGGCCACTCGGTCAGCGGCGCACCAACCCGAAACAAGGCATAGACGGCGCCGCCTGCAACCGCGGCGTACAGAAGACCGACCACAGTCTGAACCAAACGCATCAGGGGCTCCTTTCGGTAGTGCTCCATAGCCGCCGGAATGCGGCAGGCCGGCGCGGACACTCAAGTCCCGGAAAAACACAAAGTCCTTGTCCGCGAGCAAGCGAGCCAATCCCAGTTGCAATGGCCCGAGACCTTCCCGAAGGAGTTCGCCATGCACCTACATCTGCTTCTGCAGTTTGCTTTGCTTGCCGCCCCCCCGGCGCCCCCCGCTTCGGCCCTTGTCGACACGCCGCCCGCCGCGGTTGATGCCGGGCAGGACTGGCTGCTCATGCTGCTGTTCGGGCGATACCACATGATCCCGCCCGCCCGCGCAGCAGTCGCTGCGAACTTGCGGCCGGCATCCGTCGCTACGCCGTCCATTGACGCGATCGCCGCCGATGTCGCCGCCGCAATGGCTGCTGCGGCCCGTCCCTCCGCGACGCGGATCGAAGGTCTGCTCAAAGACGCTGCGATCGACCTTGCTGCTCCGGAACGGGTGCGCCTCGCCGAGCATCTCGAGGATCGACTCGCCGAACCGGCGCCAAACGCCGCGTTGGCCACGCCAACATTCGCATCCGTTCTGAACGCCATGGCGGGCGCTCCGGTACCGCTCGACGACCCGAGCGAGGCCGCAGCGGCGGTCTTTGCCGGCCTCGGCGGACCACGATTCGAAGGGCCGGCGTCATCCTCGCATGCAGCACTCGTCAACCGCATTCTCTTGACGAACGTCACGTTCGAGGTGGCCCCCGCGCGCGCAACCTCCCTGACCTCTGCCGACGCGCTCGTCGCGCTCGACGATCTCCGACGCCGACTGGACCGGATGAACACCCGCCAGCGGACGCGGCTTACGCGCATGCACGAGCGTGTACGGGAGCAACTGTGGCGAGCAACACTGGCTGCACGCGAGCGCCCTCGGTACGACCCCTTCGCACGGCAGGAGATGCTCGTGCGAACTCAGGATGCCTACGCCCGTTTCGCGCGCGGCGTGGTCGGCGGACAGGCAACGGCCGTGTCGTCGACCTACGTCGAGCTCGTGATGCGCCCCGCCGCGATGCTGGCGCCTGGCGGGTTTGTGACCAAGGGCCTCGTCGAAGGATTCGTGACCGCCGTGGCCGACCGCTTGCACACTCACGCTGACACCCACCATGCGGGGATGCGATCTGGTCTTCAGCCGATGCGAGACGTTTCGAGCCAGGCCCGCACTGCGTTCTCCCTCGGGAAGGTCGTCAACGGACTTTTCCGCGCGTTGGTCAACAGTTCGCGCTTCGAGTACATCGTCCGCGGCCGCGTGAAGATCCGCCAGATCGAAGGCGTCCAGGTGCAACTGGCCCCCCGCGAACGCCTGCTCTTGCTGCATGTCAAACGAGAGTTCGCGATCCAAGGCCCCGCAGAAACCACCGTGACGCGTCGACTTCGGCTCGCCACGAGCGAGTTCCTGACCGCCACCATCGAGCTGACAAGCCGGCGACTGCTCAAGACTTCAATTTCAGGGGCGGTTCAGCACTTGCTTCGCGAGCCCGTGAGTACCGTGGACGGACCGCCGAACGAGGGCCTCGGCGGCGTCCTGATCGAGACACGGATGGATGGAAACTCCTTCAGGCCCGACACTTCCGGCGACCTCGACCGCCTCCGCGAGGCGCTTCTGGGCCAGGACGACGGATAACTCGAAAAAATTGCCGAGTCAGATGTCCGCGCGGCCGGCTTCCATTCAAATGCGGGTGAGGAGGCGTCGCCCATGGTCTTGAGAACCGCCGCGAGTCTGACGTTTGTCCGCGATGTGGTGTCTGCCACGCTGCGTGATGTGCCGAACGCTCGGAAGGGGCCGAAGCAGGCGTTTCGGATTGCCCTGCACCTGGCGCGCGACGCCTCTGCGATGAAGGCTGCGTTCCCCGACGACAATTGGTGCGCCCCGAATTCGGAGGCGCTCGGCAAGGTCGACCAGCTGCTCGGCGCGGTCGGCCCGGGAGCCAATGATCGCCTCCGAACACCTGCGTTTTTGCGTGCGACAATCGCCCCCGACCCCGTGGCCGAGGTGCATCGGGCGTTCCGTGATGCTCTTGCTGGCCACGACCGCAACGCCGATCGACTCCTGACTGAGTACAAGTGGCTCGTCGACGATGCGATCATGTTGGCGAGAGTCGCGGACGTTCATTCGCCGAAAGGCCTTCCGGCCGAGTTTGCAGATGCCCTGGACCAGTTTGAATGCGTCCTGCGTGACGGCGGCGGCTCTAACAAGCTGATCTCGGTGCTTCGCAAGGACCCGAGGCCCTACTTCGAGTTGCGAACACTGGCGGGCTTCCTCGATGGCGCCTGTTGCACGTCCTGGTGCCAAGATCTTCATCGCCTTCTTATCGACCGTGTCGTCGCCAGCGACTGCGACGGCGACGGAGGCGGCGGAATCAGCGGCGGCGATGTCCCCGAGGCCGGGCTGTCGACGGTGTCCGACACTGAAATCCTCAACCAGGTCCAGATTCTCTTCGAACGTTTCGCCCGCGATCGGCTTCGCGATCGTCCGCGCGAAATACTGCTCACCTGGGAAGCGTGGACGATGCCGACCTACACGAAGAAGAGCCCGTGTGAACTGGCGACTGACCAAACTGAGGTCGCCCGTGTGCGGGACGCAATTGGCGGCAATGAAAAGCCCAACACGGTCTATAAGCGGATGCTCCGACTTCGCGATCAGTTCGCCGCTTACCTCGATTGCGGGGCCTCTGCCGACACCCCCCTGGCCAACAACTCCCCGGATGAGGACCCTGCCGATGAATGACGCGTTCCGTCTCCCATCACTTCTAAGTCTCGCAAAGAACCGGGGCCTGAGTGAAGCCGAGTCAAGTGAACTGAGCACGCTCGCCGATCGCGTTGATTGGGATCACGGCTTCGCCCAAGCGGTCACCGCGGCTTCAGCCGTCTTGTTGTTCGGGGTGTTCAAAACGCACCGCGATCCCTGCAAGCCAAGCGACCTGTCACCGCCTCATGCAAGCCTGCGTGCCGCTGGCGAAGCATCCGGCCCCATCACCGACGAACTCGTCCTTGACGACGCGTACGCGTTTCTTCAGGTCTGGCGCCTGCGTGCCGCGACGGTCGACTCGAACGCACCGGCGTCAATCAACTGGGCGAGTCTCTTCTCCGACGCGATCCAGCCCCTGGTCGACTTCGGTATCCGGTTGCGCGGCCAGGCCACCGGCGCGATGCTGGCGCTGACACCAACCCAAAACATGGGCGCACGGCTTGCTCACTACGCGGCAGATGATGAAGGTCTCGAGGTCGTGGCGACACCAGCATCCCGTATCCGCGACACTCGAATATGGCTTGATCAGGCGGCCAGGGAGGCGCGGCTGATCGCCGATCGGCTTCCCGAAGGAAGCCGGCCGGCCCTGTGGATCTGTGTCCTCGTCGACGCCAAGGGCGACGTCATCGACGTGCTTCCCCCATCAGTAGTCGCGCCGGATTCCACGGTTCTGGAATACGACCTCGCGCCGATCATCCAACGCCTGCGGGACACGCCCCCCGGCGTCGAGGCCCGCCTCGTGTCGTTCGGCGAACTCCGTCATGCATTGGAAGATCAGCCCGCGGCGGCCGCCGCGGGCTGGCGTGAGCGACTTGACGCTTACCGCGCGTCATTGGGCGCCACATGAGGAAACTCTTGTCCGCGCTGGCTCCTCCGAATCCCAGAAAGACGAAAGGAGCCTCGCCATGACCCAGACCTTCCGATCGCGCCTCGTCGGCCTCTTCATCATCCTCGTCCTCTCGGCCGTCGCCGCGTGCGGCGCTCGCGGACCAGAGGTGCCGGCCTCCGTACCGCCGGCGCCCTGCCTGCATGGTCCTTCTGAGCAGCGCGCCCTTTCCCTTCGCGAACTTGTACGCCGCGTGGCCTCCGCCGCTCAATCCGGGTCATCGATTGACCCTGACGCCCTGGTGCTTGGCGGCCTGGCGGAGGTCACGGGGTGGGTCGTCGATCGCGAGAACGGGGATGTGCTGCTGTTTGGACACTACCACCCGGAAAGACCGTCGCTTCACCTCGACGACCTCCAGGTCATCCTCGCCCACCTCGCGAGCCGTGCGCCCGAAATCTACGTGTCCCTTGACCCTCGACCGAGCGGTGTCCACCGGCTTCAGCACTTCCTTCAACAGACGCCGCTCCCCGAGACCGACTCGGAGATCGAGACGTTCGAGCACGGCATGGCCGCAAGTCTCGGGCCGCAACGCGTCCGGATCGGCGGGCGGGCGGTGCCCCGCGAATCCCGCCTTGCCCACACATTGATCTATGCCGACTACACCCTCAAGCAGCTTCACCAGGGAGCGGCCCATGGCAACGTGCCGTCTCCGATGCAGCGATCCCTGGCGCGTCGCCGCCGCGCCTTCGCGGCCGGCCGATCGCTTCAGTCCGCGTCGCCCTCGGTGACGCGACTGTGGTTCACCTTCGGCAAGGGCGCCCCCCGATTCGTCTACGCATCTGATATTTGCAAGCTCGAAACGTGCCGTGTCGCCGTGCGTTCCGAAGCCCAGATCGCCAGCCGCTCCGGCGTGTTACAGGATCAAACCGGCGGACGGGTGGACGATGATACGTTGCAGTTCTGCGCGGACGTCACGGCCCAGCTGAACGCACCGACGTTGAACACTCCCCCGCTCTTCGTGCAGCTTGTAGACGTCTACAGACTCGGCGCCGTTCTCGCCGCCCTCGAGCACCGGAACGTGATCGAGGAGGTCGGACTGGATCTGACGCCGCTCCAGCACGACTATCGACGTCGCCTGGATCGGCCGATGCCTGACTCACTGCCCGCGCTGGCTCAGCTCGAAATCGATCGTATGTCCCGCCGTGATGGCGGCACGGTAGTGAGCGCGGTGTCCGCCGCCATGGTGTGCGGCGGCGCCTCGATGCCGCTGGCCATGCACCCGGGCCGATTCCGCACGTCAGAGTCGATCGCCCTCGCGTACCGCGCCGACCGGGTCCGCATTACCGAGTCCCGGTCGCCGGGCAAGCTGTGGTGGTCGATTCCGTGACGGACCGCGCATTTTCCGAAGCTGTTTCTTACACTCATTCCTGATGAACCCCGGCGATTCCACACCGATGATCATCACGCGTGGGTTCGAAGGCGAATTGCCCCCGCCGGTTGCGGTCAAGGCCGAGTCGCTCGATCTGTCGTCGCTGGACACGGAACTGGCCAATCACGCGCCGATCATTGAGGTCTGTAAGAAGACTTCGCCGCTGCGGGCGTCCGCGCCGACCGCCGGCGTCGCCGAACAGATCATCACGCTCCGCACGCCGGCGGCCGAGGTGGAGACCTTTCTCTATCCGTTTGAATGGGCGGCGGCGTTCTCACGGGACGCCTTCGGAGACGAGGCCCCGCGTTCGCCGGCCAGCTTCAACCCCGATGCGCTGGTTGTACGCACCGACGACACATCGGCCGTCGCCCTGACGCCGGATGCAGAGGTGCGAGCGGTTCTCCTTCACGGGTCGGACGTGCAAGGCGCCCTGCCGACGCTTGATGATCCGCACCAGGTGGTGTGCGCATCCTCGTACGCAGAGGCAATCGACGCCGCTCGCAGCGTCGACGCGAACGTCTTTCTCTATGTGGGTCCCATCGATCTCACGATCGGCGGCGGCGGCGCAATGTTGTCCGCCGGTGTCGTGCCGATGGATGACCTTGCTGCGACCATCACCGAAGCCTCTCCCTTCCTGCGGATGGTCGCGCTCCTGGGCTGCTGCTCATGGCGATACGGCTCGAGGTCATTCGTCAAGTGCGGCGTGCCGGTCGTTCTCGGCACGCACTTCAAGCCGGCGGGCGCCGCCTGCTGGCATGGCGCCCGCATCCTGCTGAGGGCGCTCAGTTCGACCGGGTGCGTCGTCTCAGCATATGAAGCACTTCGCTTCGGATTAGCGGAACACAACGAGCTTCTCGCCGCCGCGACCGGGTTGTTCGTGCGCGGTCGTCGCACGCATCTCTTGACCAACGACAAAACGCTCCGTGCCCGCATTGTCTTCGCACGTGACCACCGCCGGCGACACGATCGGGTTGAGATTCCGGGATACTTCGACGAGGCCGACATCCTTGTCGGGCGTCGCGACCAGCACTACATCGAGCGCGAAGTGACCTGTGTCATACGCGACGCTGACCAGAACGACGCCACGGCCCCGCACGCATCCTCGAAACAGTCTCTTCCCCGGAGGACGGTGCACCAGCACGAAGACCACCTCTACCAGCGGCTACAGGAACGAGGTGCGACACTCGGGATCCACGGCCCCCCCGGCCTTGGAAAGTCCGCCCTCCTCCAGCAGCTGATGTATCGCCTGTGCACCAACTACTTGCGTGATCCCATGACCGCCCCGCTGCCTCTTTATGTGCGGCTGCGGGACCATCGTGCGGACGAAGACCTTCGCCTGATGGTGGACCGCCTTGCCGCGGCCGTGGCTCCCCGCGACCTGAGCGACGCAATCCTGATTCTCGACGGCCTCGATGAGGCGAGGATACAGCGCGGGACGCTGCATCGACAAATCGAGGAACTCACAGGCACAGCGTTCAGTTCAATCGTCGCCGGCCGTCCGGAGTCCACGTATCCAAGCAGACTTCCCCACTTCCCCCCGGACGAATCGGCGAAGCCAGAACACGAACGACACACGTTCGAACTGGCCCCGCTGGATACCAGTGAAATAGAACAGTATGTCCGTGCGGAACTTGATGACGAGCCGGCGGATCGATTGACGGATCACATCCACGGCAAACCGGCGCTCGTTCAACTCGCCGGAACCCCCCTGCTCTTATGGCTGATGTGCGACCACGTCCGAAACCATCCGGACTTCACCGCTGTACCGGACACCGCAACCACGTTGATTCGTGAGGCCGCTCGGCGCATTCTGTTGCGGCGATCTCGCGGCGAGGTTGATCTCAAACAATGCCTGCCCTTGATTGCAGAATGTGCGTTCGAGTCGAAGCGCCGGAAGTCGTTCACGGTCACTGATGCACATGCCATCGTCGGCTGCCCTGCCTTGACCAGATCGCTGCTGACGCACACCGGACTTCTGCGGGCCATCGGCGATCCGGGCCATCCCGAATCGCCAGTCGAGCCGGTCGACGAGCGATTCGGCGAGTGGCTGGCCGCGTCCCACCTCAACAAGCTGATTGATGAACACGGCTTCGGCTTCGCTGACGGGGCTTGCGATGCCAACGCCGCTGCGTGCCTCACATCGACCGCGCCCGACCAGACCGAACGACGTGAGACTGTCGCCCAGTTCGTCAGTCGGATGGCGTGGCTGCCCGAGTGGCGGAACGTCCTGTCCTTCCTCGCCGGTGAAATGCAGAGCCCGGCGTCCCTACTGGAAATGCTGGCGGGACCGGACCCGATCGAGGGGATCAATCCGTATGGGGATGATGATCTCCGGCACCGACTTGCGACCGGGCTGCACTGCTGCTCCCAGATCAGAGGCTCATCCTCCTCAACGACGAAGAGCAGTGCTCTCTACCTCTTGGTCTCGTTCCTCAACTGGCTCCCTCGTGATCGAGCCGACGAAGGTGAGTACCTCCGGCCAGCATTCTCCGCTGCCGTGCGGGACGAATATCCAGAAGTCATCAGTTGCGCGAAGGGCATGATCGCGAGGAACGCAATCCCTCTCGGCGTGCTGGGAGCCGCCGGTCCCCTACTGGCAACGCCCCCCACGGTCACCTGCCTGCTTGACACGCTTGCCGACCACCTCATGCGTACGGATAACTCAGTCGCACGCTGGACGCTGGAGGCGATTCAACACCTGGGCCCGAAGTCAGGGGCGTCCGTCGTCAGACCGCTCATCGAAGCACTCCGGGACTCGGATCTGTTCCTTCGGGGAGACGTGGGCAGAACCCTGATCGCCGTGTGTTCCGAGTCCCCCGATATGTTCGGGCTGACCTACAAGATCAACGCGTTGCTCGATTCGGAAGACCCTGATCTGGTCGCGGTGTGTTGCCACGTGCTTGCGGCGACCATGGACGGTCGGGTGAACGAGCGAATTCTGGGCGCCGCTTGCCGGACGCTTCAGAATCCCGAGCTCTTTGTCTCGGTGGGCGATCTGCGCCAAGCAGCTCGCGTGATCACGAATCGCGGCGCGCCGGATGGATTCATCAATGCGATCATTCGCTGCTTTGTGTCTACTGATAACCTGACCATCGCCAGGAACTCAAGCCTGATTCTGAGTTCAATGGACCATGCACGAGCAGCGACCCTCGCGGCCCCTGGCCTGCTGGACGTCCTGTGCCACGAAGATACGGCCTTCCCGAAGCGAGAAAACGCCGCCCAGGCGCTCGCAGGACTGGCCGCACACGCGCCGATCGACACCTATCACGCACTTGTACGCCGGCTCGCACATCCCCCTCCGTTCACGACAACGGCGATCATGCTGGCGCTTTGCGGGTTCAGCCATGTGGAGGATCACGCAAGCCTGGTTCCTATCGTCACCGAACTCCTCCGCAGCGACCGCCCCCACTTTCAGGCTCACGCCGCACGCCTTGCCGCGCATCTGCAACTCAGAGGCCCTGAGATCGCCGATGGAGTCGCCAAGTTACTCGACTCGACGGATCTTCAGGGGGTCGGCGAAGCGCTCAGGTATGTTCAAGGAGTGGGACCAACTTCGCCGCCGCTTCTCACCACAGATCGCATCCGACGTATTCGGATGCAATGGGGCGGTTTCCTGGACGGCGATCTCGCCAGCGCCGTCGCCAGCGCTGCGCCTCAGCACCTGTCGCCCATGCTTGACGACGCGAAATCCTACGCCGTCCTTCAGGCCGTCACGGACTTCCCCAGCCCAACATCGATCTGCCTCGCGAAGCAAAACGCGAAAGTACTTGCCCACCTTCGCAAGAACCGACTGGCCCACGCGAGATGGATCGACGCCGGAGTTCGCTGGCGAGGCGACGGCCCGGACGGCCCATGGGTACACACCGTTGCTGAGCTCGCTCAAGGCAAGCCACCGGACCAGCCTTGAGCCACGACACATTACGCGCACGAAGTCTCGATCAATTGTCCGCACACGCTCCACGGAATGAAGAAGAGGTGACGGACCGCGAGTGCCGGTCCCGCCGCAGACATTCAGACCATGGAGGCGCCTCATGTCCACCAGCACTGTCATTGCCCGTCCCGCTCCCCGGCCGGCCGTCGTCGGCAAGACGTCGACGCCCCGGCCGAACTCGACGCCGCCCTCTGAAGACCGCATCCACCAGGCGCTCGACCGACTGCCCACCGACGAGCAGTACCGCGAACGAGCCCGCCAGGCGGCAGGCGAGTAAGCCACCGCCGCGCGTGTCCGCCCGGGCACGCGCGGCGGCCTTGTGGGCCATCACCATGCCTGAACACCCCGTCGCCATTGGGGTCGAAACCGAGTTCGGCCCTGCCGCGCTGCTGGACTCTGACACTGGGCCGTGCGCCGTCGCCGCGGCGGTGCTCGAGAAGGCGCGTCGTACCTGCGTTCATCTCCCAGACGAAACCGGTGGGATCCATCTCCAATCCGGTGGTCGTCTCATGATCGATAACGGGGCGCACGTGGAGTACGCGACCCCTGAGGTGAGCAGTCCGCGAGACGCCGTCATTGCCGTGCGGGCTGGCGAGTTGATTCTCCGATCACTCGTGTCCCAGCTCCCCGGCGTCGTGCTTAGTCGATCGAACTTCTGCTACATCGGCCGCCGGACATATGCCTCGCACGAGAATCACAGCATCCGTTCACCGATCCACTGGATGAATAACGCGATCCTCTCGCACCTCGTCTCAAGAACCGTGTACTGCGGCGCCGGCGGCCTGCACCCTCGGACCGGCACATCATTCGTTCTCTCGCCACGAGCCCTCTCGATGACGCATCGGCTTGTCTGCTCGCGCATCGAGGCCCATGCACATGACGACAGCGGACGCCTGCACGTCCCGTTCGGCGACACGCTGGCGATGAATCAGAGTTGTTATCTCAAGATCGGGACGACGGCGTTGCTCATCGCGCTGCTCGATCGCAGGAGCATCGATGCCGACGATCTGCCGGAGCTGGTCGATCCTGTTGCAGCCGCCGCCGCGATCGCCGCGGACCCGTCACTGACCGTGACGGTGGAAGTCTCGGGCGGCCGGCGACGCACAGCCCTGCAGATTCAGCACCGGATTCTCGAACTTGTTGACGCGGCCGTACGCGCCCGCTCGGCGGCGATCCCGGACTGGGCCGAGCACGTTGTCGAGGAGTGGCGGACCGTTCTGTGGCAACTGGCCGAAGCCCCCGACGACTCCTGCCTGGACTGGGTCGTAAAGCGCAAGGTCTTTGCACTTGAGACCCGGCGCTTGGCAGACGCCCCGACCCGACAGGGGCACGAGACGTCCGAGGACGCCCTGAGATGGCGGCTGGCCAAAGTGGACTTCATGTTTGCGGCCCTGCCGCACGGCGTCGCCGAAGAGTTCACTGATGACGCCGGTCCCGCGATCTCGGCGGACGAGGTTGAGCAGGCCCGCACTTCGCCGCCGGGTGTGACGCGGGCCCAAACGCGAAGTCGATTTATCGCAGCACACCACGCCGCGCGAGATCGCTATCGAGTGGATTGGTCAGGCATCCTCGATTGCCGCGAAGACCGGGTGCTTCGCATGGACAGCCCGACACGCCCGGCCGCACGGTGGATCGACTCCCCGACGTGCGTCGCTCAACGAAACCCCTGGTCGGCGCCGCTGCTGGACAGGCTCTCGCGGCTCTACAACGTCGGCGACTACAGACGACTGCGTCGGGTCCTTGCGGAACATCGCGTCACGACCGAGACGGACCGGGGCCTGTTGCTGACGATGCTTCCGTACCACATCTGGGCCGAGTCACGGACCGGCCATGCCGCCGCGGCGCGGCACACGTTCCTCGCGTATCAACGACTGAATCCGCGGCATGGCCCGGCGCTCGGCGTCATGCGGGTGGGCATCGAGCGATTCTGCGGGCTGCAGCCGCCCGCGGAGATCTTCAGTCACATCGCGACCGCCCAAGAGGCCGAAACGACATGGGTCCCGGGCGCCGTCTGTGCGTTTCGTGGACATCACGGATACGCCCTGCGCTGTGTCGGCCGCGTGGACGAAGCGATCGAGGTCTTCCGGCGGTCGGTGGACTACGACTTTCCGTGGGACAACGTCCAAAGGCTGGTGGCGAGGAATCAGTGTGACCTGGCGGATTGTCTCCGGGTCCGCGGACAACTCGACGAGGCGCGGGCGCTACTCGATGCGGCCGGGCGGGTCTACGACCGCTCTGGATTTGCCGGCGAGGACGCGGATCATCGACAGCCGGTTCTGGCCAAGATGGCTGATGATCGGTCCGAGGCTCTGCGCATCCTGACTCGAGCAAGGGACACCGCCGCCCGGCATGGCAACGTGATCGGCGTCGTCCGAATCTCGCTGCTCGCCGCCCGCTTCGATTCAGACTTAGCCGCGGGCGCTCGAACCGCTGCGATCTGTCGTCGCCTCCAAAGCCGTCGGCCGGATCTCTCCGAGTGTCCTCGGCTCGCGCGAATACTCGACCACTGGCAGAGGTGGATCTCATGGGCCGGCGGTCCCGAGGACACGCACTGGTTCCTGTAAGGGAGGGGTGGGACCGGATCACCAGTCCGGGACGGACGATCGTGAAGATCATTCTGGGCAGAAGGTTACGTCGCGCCGCACGAAGGGGCCCGCGGTAGGCTACGCAACAGACGCGGCCACGCCGACACCGCAAGTCACTGAAGGGACCACGAACGGCAAGGCACAAAGACCTCACAGAAGATCGTCGAGAAACTCCGACGCCGGCTCGACCCCAGTCACCAGCAACCAGTCCCGGGCACGCGTACATGCGACGTACAGAAGATGCCGCTCCGTGTTGTACACGTCAGCCAGGTCCGAGTCATCGGCCACCTGACTGATCCGCTCCTGCAGCGGCACCACCTCATCATCGCAACAGACCACCGCGACCGCCCGAAACTCAAGGCCCTTTGCGCGATGCATGGTCGACACCGACACCGCGCCGGCGCTCGGCTCATCGTCCTCGTCGAGGATGGAGGACGTCGCACCCGCCTGTTTGAGCATCTTGAGCGCCCGCGGCAACTGATTACGAGACCGGACAAAGAGGGCGATCTCGCCCGGATCAACGTCATTGGCCAACAGCCCCTGTAGCCAATCCACCACAAGCTGAGCCTCGTCCTGACGATCGCCCGCCACGCGGACCTCGGGGTCAGGACCGTTGAAGACGGAAACGGTTCCCTTGCGTGACTCCGTGATCCCATCGACATCCGAAATCTCCGGATGGAGAAGGCGATCAGCCTGCCGCCGGATCTGGTGCGAGGTGCGATAGTTGATCCGAAGCGTCTGGGACCGCCCTCGCACATCAACCCCCAGCGAGGCCCACGAGAACGGCGCCTGAAAGATGCGCTGACCGAGGTCTCCAGCGAAGAAGAGACCGTTCGGTCGTTCAGCGGCCAACGCCGCAAGGAACCGCAACTGGGAGACCGACACGTCCTGAGCCTCGTCCAGAACGACGAAGTCGACAGGCGCATCCCGACTCTGTTCGACGTGCGATGTGAGTTCCCGATAGACCATGGGCATCGTCACCGAGCCCCGCTCCGACAGCACCTGCCTGACATACTCGAACACCGGCCAAAGGCTCGCCCGCTGCTTCTCACCCAGGCGTGTCTTCCTGCCGAGCCGGGGAACATCACGGTACGCGTCCCACGAATCGAGTTGCCACGCGTCGACGACATCAAACCACTCGCTCTCGACGAACGCCACGGACATCGCCTGAGGCGACTTCGCGAGGGCATCTCGGATGAGCGAGCGAATCATCGCGGCGGTCGGAATCTGGGGACGACCGAAGTACCCCTCGTACATCTCAAGTGCGAACTCATCCAGGGATCGTACTGAGAGCCGGCTCCAGACCGCTTGATCCTCGGCCGCCAGACGCGCAGCCTTCACCCGGAGACTTCGTGCCAGCGGAATCGAGAACGTCGCGAGCAGCACCTTCGCTTCTGGATTCGTCGCCGCCAATCGCACTGCACGATGGAGCGCGACGACTGTCTTCCCCGTGCCAGCGGAGCCGGATACGCGGGCCGGGCCGTTGTACGTCCGCTCGACGATCGACCGCTGGGCCGGATGGAGGAACACGGCCCAGCGCTCCCACGGATACTCGAGGGCACGCCTGAGTTCGTCGACATCGGTCATGACCCGGAACCGACGCTCCGCGTCCGGGTGAGCGAACGGGTCCTCCCCTGCGGCCGCCGGCGCGGGCACAAGCGGCAACGACCCGGTCGCGAGGCTCAGGACGGCTTCCGCCGCTTCAGCGGGAAGGTGATCCGTCAGCCCGAGAAGCTGGTCTTCATCCGCCTCGAGTACATCCGCGGTCCACTCCGGCGGCACACCGTAGTCAAGAAGTTGCTGCTCGGTCACCCCATCGAGCACTGGCGTCGCAGTCGCCGCCGGAGCCGCGGGGGCATCGACGTAGCGAGGAACCTCAATCTCGCGGACAAGTTCCCGAATCTCCACAATCTGCGCGGCGCCCGTTCGAGGATGCGCTTCGATCTTCCGTCGGATCGCCCAGTCGTAGGCCCTGTCATGGTGGTCGACGTAGCACAGCAGCAGACTGGCGCTCGTCTTGTGAAGAATCAATCGAATGTCCCGACTGACGCGCGCTGACCAGAAGTTCGGATCCTTGCACCGATCGATCCGGTGCATCTGGAGACCGGAGTTGACGGGATCCGATTGCAGATCGAAGACCGTGATCTTGACGGCCTTCTGCTCGTCATTGGTCAGCCGGCCGAGGCTGGACGTGAACGTGTCGGCGATCCGGAATTCCATTACTCCACCCGAAACACCTTCATGACCTCATCGCCGAGGTGATTGATCACCTTCACCGCGATCCGCCCGCCCCTGGGCTTCTTGAACGGCCGCGACACATCGCTGTTCAGTGTCGCCCACGCCTCCTCGTTGATCTCTGCCTTCAGCGTCGTCTTGAGCGCCTTGTACGGGTCGTTCTGTCCGAGGAAGTACGCGTGGCGGACGAAGAAGCTCTCCTCGTTGTAGTCCGTGTCGATGAACCAGCACGCGATACCGTCGGCGTTGTCGCTGCGGACCTCACCGCTCGACGGGTGGAAAACGTCCACGCCATTGATCCTGATCTGGATCTTCCCGGGCTCGTCCTCGGCGTCGAGGATGTCAATGTCCGGCTCGCCGAAGATCACGAACAGGTTGCCCTTGCCCGTGTTCTTCAGCTCCGTGCCCATGTGCAGATCGGCGTTCATGGTCGCCTTGAGCACCGGGATCCGCCCGAGCTTGCTGAACTCGCTCGCGCGGGCCTCGTAGCTGAACGCGCACGCGATCAGCACATCGAAGTCCGCGTCGCCTGCCTCCAAGGCCGCGGCGACCAGGTCCTGGCGTGAGACCGTCCCAAACTCCGGGCCGATGAAGATGCCGGCACGCTTCTCCGTTCCGGCCTCCCCGTCCCCCTCGACATACCTTCCCTCAGCACAGATGTACCGCCCGGGCCAAGGCGCGATCGAGCTGAAGCTCAGCTTGTCCTCCTTGTGGGCCTGCTGCACGCCCGCAGCCCGCAGGTTGTCGAGCACCATCTCGACGAAGCTATCTGGATCACCAGCAGCGTGCGCATCCTCACCCTCGGCCTGCTTCAGCGGGTCGATCAGCCCGTCGTCCTCATCCACGCCCAGCGTGCGGTGTGGGCTCAGGCTTTCCACCGTGAACGGGCCGGCCACGCGGACCTTCTTCTTGTCCTCGTACGGCTTGTCGTAGAGGTACTCGAAGTCGGCCTTCGCGGCGATGCTCGCGTCGATCTCCTTCTGCCGGGCGATGCGGAGCTTCCAGAACTCGTCGAGCAGCGGCTGACACGCCTCGGGCCAGTCCTCGGGCCGCTCGCGCGGGATCTCCCACTCCTGGATCTCACCCGCCACCTCCGCCGTGTACTTCTGCTGCGTGCGGTGCTCGGCGAGCCACTTCGCGGGGATCGTCTTGGTCAGGTTCTCGCGCAGGGGCGCGAGCTTTGCCTCGAACCGCTCCCGGATAACATCGATCTCTGCATTGTTGGCAATCACGGCTGACGTGATGTGGCGCACGCGCTGGTAAACGAAGCCATGCCTCAGATTCTCCGTGAATGGTCGCGACTCATATCCATCGGGTAGTTCTGATCGAGTGAGCTCCGACTCCTTCTCGACACCGTCCTTCGAGTCAGCCAACAGATAGAAGGGGTAGCGAGCGCCCATTACGCGAGCACGAGCAAGCGCGAGAGATACGCGCGAAGTGTCCACGGTGATCCAACGACGACCCCACTCCTCTGCGACAAATGCGGTGGTCCCAGAACCACAAGTCGGATCAAGTACCAAGTCACCGGGATCTGATGCCATCAGGAGGCACCGCTCGACAACGCTCTCGCTCGTCTGCACTACATATGTTGGATCCTTTGCGCCGCCGTAGCGGTCCCACCAGTTTGAAATCGGCTGCATGCCGAAGTCGCGGAAGTACCTCACGTAGCGGACTTGCTTATCCCCAACATACAAGCGGTCGGCCAGATCAAGTCGTCGCATTCCCGAAAGTCCGCCGTCAGAATCAACGGCGGTGTGTTTCCAGCAGTTACCTCTCTTCAGACCCGGATCGTATGTCCTTCCGCAATATGTGATGAGATGACTTTGGTTCTTGCGAACGCCTCCAGCGGTGATGTTCTCCGATGTAAAAAGGCGTCGCTCTGTGTATCTTTCCTCGATCAGAAGTGGTTTGATTTTGTAGAGCGACCCTACCTCATCACTCTTAGCGAGCACCGCTAGGCTTATGTCATCGCGCCCTGGAGCTCTTGATTGCGAGAAGTCCCGCGCGATTTCCGATTCATCGGCAAAGGTCTCGTACAACTGGCGGTACTTCGAAGCCTTGCGTTCTTTGTAGTAAACGAGCAGGTAGTCATTGATGCTCTCAATGCTCCCGCCCTTCTGACTGCCCTTCTTCTTGACCAGGATCACCGGACCAGCATTCGATTGCCCGAACACCTCGTCGAGCAACGCCCGTACGCGGTGAATGTTCTCGTCCCCAATCTGAATAAAAACGGTTCCACTGGGGGCGAGCAGGTCTCGCATCGCGGTGAACCGATCACGCAGGTATGTCAGGTACGAGTGAATGCCATCGCGCCATGTGTCACGAAATGCTCGCACTTGTTCAGGTTCACGGGTGATGTGTCCCTTGTTTCCGTCCTCGACTGTTCGACTCGTTGTTGACCATTGAAAGTTTGAGTTGAACCGAATGCCGTACGGCGGGTCGAAGTAGATGCACTGCACCTGCCCGCGCAGCCCTTCCCGCTCGGCGAGCGAGGCCATGACCTGCAGCGAGTCGCCCAGGATCATCCGGTTGGTCCAGTTCGCGTCGTGCTGGTAGAACTCGGTCTTCGCGTCCCCCTCGGGTACACCGTTGAAATCGCCAAACAGATCCATCTGCGGTTCGGCATCGTGTACGTCGGCTTCTGTGCATGACCGCAGGTCATCGACCAGCACCTTGGGGTGGACCTTCTCCTGGATGAACAGCGGCGGCGCGTGGACGACGAGGTCGGACCAGTCCTGCTCGTCCTTGCCGCGCCAGACGAGCTGGGGGTCGAGATCGCGGTTTCGCCCCGCTTTCTCGTCCGCGAGCGCCGCCCCGACCCCTTCGCGCGAGTACGCGACCGGCACGGGCGACTGCTGGTCCTTGCCCATCACAGACTGGTACTCAGCCGTCGGAATGTTTTTCCGCGACGCGTCGTCGTGGGTGAGCGACTCCACTTTCTTCGGGGCCGCTTTTCCCGTTCGCTTCTTGGTCTTCTTCTTCGACATTCGTCAGTCAATCTCGCGGAATCGCAGCAAGTCGAGCAGGAGCTCGACCATTCGCTTGGTTCGAGCTTCAATCAGGTCGGCTGTCCAGACCGGCGTTTCAGCCAGGCTAGTGGAGCCCGCACCACCTTTGAACTCCATCTGATTAAGCGCAAGCCGGTTCTTGTATCCGATATTGATGGTGTGACCGAGGAACTTCCGGTCTTCGGACAGCGACTGCTTTCGATCAAACGACGCGGTCGCGAGCCGCGAGTTGTACCCACTCAGCGTCAGATTCCCAAGCCGGTGGACGTGGGCCTCGTGGAGTTGTTTCGCTTGCTCAAGATCTCCACCGGCGATCATCTGCACCCACTCCGTGGGGATCTGCTCTGACTGGGGAAGCACGTGCTCGATGGTCCACACGAACTGACCCTTGTCGTTTCGCGCCCAGAGGTCCGGCGTGTACTCGCGAGTATGGTGCTTCTCATCGATCAATGCCAGGAGGTACCGGGTAATCAGACTGTTCGTAGAGTACATCGGACCACGGAGCTTCTCCTCCAACTCTTGCAGGGTAGCGTACTGCCCCTTGAGAAGAAGTCGATCACGAATGAACGCGAACGGCAGACGGCCGTGCTCATCGATGTGCGCCTGGCAGGCGGCGATGAGTTCGATGTGGTCCGGGTCGAGCCTCTGGGTGCCGGGAAAATCCGTCACATTCCGACGGACGTAGTAGCGGGCAAGAAGGTCGAGAGCTCGTGATCGATCGCCCGGCTCCGCGTAGGTCTCCAGGGGAATTGTGAACAGATAGAGCAAGACCTGGTACGCCGGCGCGGCTCCGATACGCGACAAGTCAATCAGATGCGAACGAGTCTCCGAGTCCCAATCCTCCTCCTCCGGTTCGATCAGCATGCCGTACGCGTCAGCCGCGTCGCAGAGACGCCCGAACATGCCTTGGGCATTCCGCTTGATGAGCGTCTCGTAGACCATGATGAGCTTTGATTTGACGGCTCGTGGTATGCCGTCCACGCGGATCGCGTCGTCCCAACGGAACGCATGGTAGAAGTGACGAAGAAACCGTTCCTGGTCTGTGGGGTCGGGAATCGCGGCAACGAGGTCCTGCCACTGCTCATACGATGAGTCGATATCCACTTGATGCTGCCGCTCCATCTCGGCGAGCATCTTGTTCTTGATGATATCGATAGCCGAGAGCGGAACACCCCGGTTGTTGAGCGTCTCAAACAGCGTGAATGCGTCTGCCTGACTCCCGACGGTGATGTGCACAAAGCTGAGCTCGTTGATCTTTCCGACGATCTGAAGAAGCTCCTCGATGTCATCCGGCAGCGTCTCCAGGAAGAATCGATACGCCTTACAGATCGATCGAACACCGTGATACCGAGGCTTTGTCCTCTTGCGGATCAGACCGATCTCGCTCAGCAGATACGTGTAGTCGTCGAGGTTGCTGTTCTGCGAACTTGGCTGGACCCGCAGGAACAGCATTTTGGACTGCTCGACCCATCCGCCGCGCTCGCTGGCGCTGTAGTGCCCCTCCTTCTTCTTCTTCACAAGCTTGTTGCGAAGACTCTGGAGAGCTGTTTCAAACTCGAGCCGATCCTCATCGTCCTCGAACTCGAGAGTCCCCTCCAACTGCTTGAGGCGTGCATAGATCGCCATCATGTAGAGGGACAGTGTCGTCAGTCTCTGCTGCCCGTCAATCACCTCGTAGATGATCTCCGCGCCGGGAGAATCGCCCTCCACATCCTTGACGCAGATGATCGATCCCATGAAATAGCCGGGGTCGTTCTCATCAATGTCCTGCAGCAGACGCTCCCAGTCTCGTTTCCCCCAACTGTACTCTCTCTGGTATTTGGGGACGTGGTAGTGCTCCCGCGCCCCTTGATCGATGCTGATGATCTTCGAGAAAGGCATGAAGTGAGCGTTCATGCCGGCGCTCCCTGGGACGCGCTGCCGGCGGCCGCTTCAATCATCTCACCGAATCGCTGTTCCACGACGTCTGAGAAGTCTGCTTGCATTTCGTACACATCCATGAACTCTGCGAACGCCCACCGGCCGTACGCACGGAGGTTGTTCACGCCGGGTACCCAGTACTCCCGAATCGTCCCGGCCTTCTCCTTCGCGTCCTCACGCCGATAGCCCTTGATCTCCACCACGAGATTCAGGAGATCGCGAGACCCATCATCGCGAGGCCGTCGACCGTCGTCGACCAGCACGATGAAATCAGGACGGTACTTCCGAGACTCAGACCCGTATCGATAAGGGACCTCGAAGCCAAGATTGTGGTTCTTGACATACGCGACCACTTTCGGGTGCGCCTCTGCGACGCGACAGAATTCCGCCTCCCAGTCGCTGTCCAGAATGACCAAGTTGATGTGACATCGCTCAGCACTCGTCTCCCAGCGGCTCTTCTTGGAGGTATTGAAGTTGACGAAGGCCGTGGATCCTCTGGGGTTGTAGGGGTCGAGCACCGCCTTGATCGGCGTATCGCCAACATGTCGGCTGACGATGCCGCGGGTGATCTTCTCACACGCCATGTCTGCGAGTGACAGATACATCAACTGGGCCGGATACGTCTGCCCCTTGCACACCAGATGATTGTCGAGCCATTGCTTCGCCACCCGCTTGAGTTGCCCGAAGAGATGGAGCTTCGGATCCTCGCCGGGATCACGCCACTTGGTGTACAGAAGTCGCTGAGTCAGATGAAACAGAAGCGTGGACCGCCTGAGATCGCCGGTGTGGACCAGGGTCAGGTCCACACCCTCGCCGATGATCCCCTCGTTCCTCGTCACGGACGGACCCACCAGCTCCGGCGTCAGTACCAATGTCGAATCGCTGTCGAACTTCGCAGAGAGCCGCTCTTCCGGCAGTTCCACCCGATACCCCTCGACCCTGGGGAATGAGATCTCGCAGTCGTCCCGCTCGGGTCGGATCGCCTTGACGTGCACCGTCTCGCGAGGCGGCTGCGGTGGAGCAATCACGGGTTTGGCGTTGAAGTCGAACGGAATTCCGAGCACATCGGCGTACTCGACATTGAAGAGGCCATCTTCGTTGAGCTCGTACGACTGACGCCGCAGCGCCCGCCCGATGACCTGCTCGCATAGAAGCTGCGTCCCGAACGCTCGCACGCCGAGCACGTGGGTCACCGTATTGGCGTCCCAACCCTCCGTCAGCATCGAGACCGAGACGACGCAGCGAATCGACTCGCCGAGCCGGCCTTCTTTCCCGACCGTGTTCATCACCTCGCGAAGCAGATCTTGGTCAGTGATGTTCTCGGCGGCCCTTCGGTCACCCGTGCGCTCCACGATCTCGTCGCGGAATCGCTTGATCTCGTCACTCGCCTTGTCCCGAAAGTCCTTGTCGAGCGCTTCGCCGGACTCAAGCTGCTCGCTGTCAATCAGGAGCGTCCGTGGCCGTGCAAGCGGGTTTCCATGTTCATCAAAGTTCCGGAACAAAGGCAAGCGACCTTCAATGAGCTGCTCTGTGCCATCCTCATTCGCCTTGATGAACCCGGAGATGAAGTCGTAGACGAGCTTGGAGATCGCGGTGTTCTGGCACACGACGATGAAACAGGGCGGGACGGTGATTCCCTCCTTGGACCACAACTCGTACGTCTTCGCATAGTGGCCATACAGCGCTTCCAGGGCGGTTTGCAGCTTCTCCGGAATGGCGAGCGGGTCAATGACGCCTCCCGACCCCCGGCCCTTCTTTGGCATCTTCTTCGCAATGTGCTTCCACAACTCACGGAAGATCGGGGTTTCTTCGCCGGGGATATTGTCCGCCACCGGCACCCGAGGCAGCTTGACGATGCCGCACTCGATCGCGTCCATCAGCGAGAAGTCGCTCGCTGTCCACGGGAACAGTGTGCCCTCTTCGTAGCCGGAGCCCCTGAGGAAGAACGGTGTTGCGGACAAGTCGACGACACGTTGAAGACCGAGCTTGCGTCCCACCGCCTCGATACCTGAGATCCACAACCGGGCGGCCTCCCGGTTCTTCTCAGCCTCCTTCCTTTCGTCCCCCTTCAGCTTGCCTTCATCGCCCTCGCCCGGCTTCTCGCGATAACAATGGTGGGCCTCGTCATTGAGCACCATGACGCCCTTCATGCCCATCAAGTCGGGCATCACTCGCTGGAGCATCTGGCCCTCAGTCTCGAGCATCTGGAGTTCCTCGCCGCGCCCCTGAAGCAGCGCCCGCCCGCCACTCGACAGCTTCATGGTCTCCCGCAGCTTGAAGGCGTGGTAGTTCGTGATGACGATCTTCGCCCTGTCGAGGTCAGGCAGCATGTCGTCGGGTACGAGCTCCCGGCTTTGGTAGTAGCTGTCCGGATCGTTGGGCTGCAGCACACGTAGGCGATCGCGAATGGTCAGTCCTGGCGCAACGACCAGGAAGCCGCGAGTGAACTTTCTGCTGTTGGGACGACGGACCGCGTTGATCGTCTGCCACGCAATCACCAGCGCCATCACCGTCGTCTTGCCCGCACCAGTAGCCAGCTTCAGCGCGAGACGTTGCAGGCCCGGATTCGCCTCCTCGCTGGCCTGCTCAAAGTGCTCGAGCAGGAAACGAGCTTCCTTGCCGAGTTTCGGCGCGACCTCGCTCAGCCAGATCAACGTCTCGATCGCCTCAACCTGGCAGAAGAACGGGCGAAGCGTGCTGAATGAGTGGTGTCGCCAATGCTGGAGCAGCCGTGCTGTCTCGGGGGTCACCCGCCAGTCATTCGGGTTCTTCAGCTGTCGCCACGCATCGACGCGAGCCCGAACGTCGTTGACAATCGACATCGTCTCGTATCGCTGCCTGTCTGACGACAACTCTGTCGCCTCGTGGAAGCCGAGTTCCTCCTGTGCCGCCTTTCCACGTCTCTTCTTCGGTTTCGGGATCGGCGTGACGAACTCGGCGCGCCGCCGTGCATGTACGACTCTACTAGTGGGCTGGCCGCTCTCGTCGAGTTCCCAATGCTCGCGCGGGTACTCATACGGCGAGTTGAGGATAGGACTCGAGAAAAACTCGTTACTCATGCTCCCGCCCTGACCTCACTTGCGTGACTCCTTCACTCAACCGAACCGTCGGCTTCCCGTGCCGCATCGATCGCAGCCTCGACAGACTCCAATATTGTCTCAAGCTCCGCCATTGCCCCATCCGAGACTAACTGATCCAGCCAGGCAGCCAAGATATCGTGGGGCTCTTCAGACCGCTCGGCCAGCGGCAACATGACCCAGCCCCGTTCGAAGTGGTAGGCGATCCGGTCAGCAGGAAAGCTGAACGGGCGGGGCAGCGATTCCAGCAATTGGCTGATCTGCTCATGCGAAAGCGGAGACACGACCAGGCTTCGAATGAACCGAACTTCGAGATACACGGGATAGTCGATTTCGGCCATTTCAAGTACATCGGCTCGCAGCCAGCCCCGGCGCACCCAGGACGCAAGGTCTTCCTCCGTCACGGCGAGCGATCGTAGCGCCTCGGGGCGCTTCTCCGTGAACAATGTGGCGTTGTCGTCAGGGACGGGCGGATCCCACGCTGCGCTCGATTGGCTTGACGCTTCTGGCTCCCCGGTGACCTCCTTACTGTCTTCTGACCGATCCACGAACAGCGTTGGGCCACCATCGTCCAAGTCCAAGACACTCTGCACGGGTTCCGGGGGTGGTTCTGGACAGGCCTGGTCGTGCATCATCTTCATGTGCTCGCGCACCCCTTGCTGGCCACGGAGCTTCTTGCCACAGATTGGACACGGTGTATCAGGCGTGGACCCAATCCGTGACTGCTTTCGAGTGGCTCGCCCCCGCGCCAGTCGCCGAGGAGGATTGACTGGCCGCGCTCCGAACCAGGTAGGCGCCCCTTGTGACGGCACCAGTCCACTACCGTTGCAAAGCCGACACGCCGGATTGCGGCCGTTACAGGTACAATATTTCATTGAAGGCCCTCACCGCCAGAATACGGCTCATGGGGCAAGGATCAAGGCTATTCGGCGACCACGGCGTCGGTGCGTTCCGAAACACCAACGTCTTCGCCCGGATGTGTGCTTCGCAGCCGATCGCTTATCGACGCGATAGCCGGAATGACTCGGCCGCAGAACGCGTTACTTAGAAGGCCAATCGAACTCTTGGCACCATAACCGTGCCGCGGTGCACGTCCTCCTGCAGACAAAGGAATGAGACAGCCCTACCCGCTCGCCAGCGGGCTTACTGTCGCTCAAGACTACTACAATTGTAGTAGGTGACGGCGGAGGTGGGATAGGCATTTCTGCCGAATCGCGATACTCTGTGCCACGGGGTCTACTTACCGGACGCGGATGGACCAGCAGATGTCAGATGACTTGGCGGATCTTCGAGGGCTCATAGACCTCGCCAAGAGCCTTACCGAGGCGAACGACCCGATCCACACAGTCATCGTCTATATCCCCCACTGCACAGAGCCAGGCAACATCAGGCACCTGATCGACGCATCGAACGGGACTCCGGGTGAGCTTGTGTTCGAGGGCGATCGCCGCGCCATCCTGTTCAGTCAACCGATGCAGTTGGTCTCGACTGAACATCGCTTGGAACCACACCGCCTTCGGACTATGCTCGTCGCGATCGACCGGGGACGGAACGGACCTCGGGAGAGTCGGACCAAGAGCTATCTGGACCTGGCGGAATCATGCGTGACCGCGGTCGGGCCGGCGGAACGGGTTGGGAGGCCCGGCGAGCTTCCGTGCCTGCCGATTCCAGACGTCCCGGTCCACCGATGGACGTACTGGCTCCACTCGCTCGCGTGGGACGGCATCGGCAAATCGCTGAGCGCCCCCCGTTACACCGCGATTATCGATGACGCGTTTCCATCAGATCCAGTGCTGTGGCAGTCGGTGGAACCATACCTGCTCGATGGCGTCCCGATCCCGGATTCGCCGCGCCTGGAGATCGGGTGGTGCTCGCGACTGAAAATGGACGTCTTTGAGGCGACCCGCTTGGCGCTGGAACTTTGCGTCGATCGCCTTACCCGCGATGGCGAACATCAACGGCCATCCGACGGGACCCCTGATGCGCTGCTGGATCGTCGGCCGGTTCACAAGCCCGCGGGATGGACTCAGACCGAGATCATCAATCAGGTCAAGGAGATATGCGGGACCTTCAGCCGCGGGACGTTCTACAAGATCCGTGAGGCTGCCGGCATCCCCGAGCGGGCGAGCGGAGGCGCAGGTGCTCAGCAACGATACTCGCGAAGAGACGTGCGCCGACTGATCGAGGCCGTCGACCAAACGTCAGTCCGGAAAAAGCCCTGTATCCGCCGAGCACTGAGCGACCTCATCGGAGCGCAATGAGCGCCAACTAAGCGCCAATTGGCGCTTGAGTCACCAACTCGAGCGCCAACTCCAAGGCCCGCGATCGCGACGACTACCAGGCGTGGTATTCATGCGGGTGTGAGCGATTTAGAACTTGTCGATCTCAGCGAACTTGCCCAGCGTCTTCGCCTGTCTAGACGATGGCTACATGCCGAGGCAAGTGCCGGACGAATCCCGTTCCTTAAAGCGGGACGTCGTCGCCTGTTCAATCCCGCCGCGGTCGCTCGTGTCCTCGCAAACCGTGCGGCACGGCAGGATGGAGGCGAACGATGATCGCCCCCTTGCCGTCGTCAGACAAGCGGCTGCTGAAATCGACTGAAGCCGCCGAGCAACTCGGCATCGGCGCCCGCACCCTCTGGCGACACACGAAGTCCGGCGCGATCCCCGTACGCCGAATCGGACGATCCGTCCGCTACTGCCCCGAGGAACTCGCCGCGTGGATCGCCGCCGGCTGCCCTACGGAGCCCGGCGCCGGAGCCCGAATCCGGAAGGGGATGCAGCCGTGAGCAACTGGAAAGAAGTCTCGAAGTCGAGTCCGTGCCCGGCATGCGGCCGTCCGGACTGGTGCGCCTGGACGCCAGACCGGACCGCCCTTCGATGCATGCGAGTGACGACGGCCCCGGCCGGGATGCGGTTCGTCAAGACGGACAAGAACGACGGCAACCTCCTTTACTTCAACGACGACCGACCCGCGCGTACGCGAAGAACGGCTCGATCTTCAGCACATTGCAAGGATGTGACACCGGGAATGAGAAGGCTCAAAGAACTCGACGCGACATTCCGAGCGGCGATCACTTCGGATCGTCGCGAGGAACTGGCGGAGCAACTCCATGTCTCGCCTGATTCGCTTGACGAACTCGGGCTGGGATGGGCGACATCGGAGCAGCTTCGTGAGCTGAAGGCGAGCGGGGCCGGATGGACGAACGACTATCCGAACGGCGCCTATACGTTTGCCGAACGACGAGGCGATGGGCAGATCGTGGGCTTCACGCTCCGTGCAACGGATAGTCGTAAGGGCGCGCCGAAGGGAATGAACCGAGGGCTGGCGGTGCCTTCCGGGACGGCGACGGCGAGCGACCCCGTCCTGCTCGTCGAGGGGCCGAGCGACGCGGCGGCCTGCCGGACGCTCGGCCTGGCCGCAATCGGGCGGCCGAGCAACCGAGGCGGCGCCTCCGAGCTCGCCCAGATGCTGCGAGGTCGCCGAGTGATCGTGGTCGGCGAGAATGACTCGAAGCCCGACGGTAGTTGGCCCGGACGAGACGGAGCATTATTGGTTGCCCAGGGTATGGCCGAGGAGTGGCAGCAAGATGTCCCCGTCGCCTTTCCACCCGATGCGAAGGACGTTCGTCGCTACCTCGAGAAACAGATCGACGCCGGCCTGGATATCACCGACCCGGAAGCATGCCGCTCGTCAGGCCTTGAACTCGTCAGATCGCTCGAGACCACCCAGCAGACGGCGGAGCCCCCGGAGGCGACGATTGCTGACAGATGCGTCAATCTGGCGATCGAACGATTCCGGTTCGGTCGCGACAAGCAGAAGCAGGCCTTCGCGATCGATCAAGAGAAGCCGAGCATCGCGTTTCCCCTCGACGGCACTTTATTCAAGCGTCGGCTTGCTCGCGCTTTCCGCGATCGCTACCGCAAGACGCCGAACGGGTCCGCACTCACTGACGCGATGAACGTCATCCAAGGACTGGCGGAAGATGCTGAGCCCGAGGACGTCGCGATTCGCGTCGCCTGGCACGGCGACTCGATCGTGCTTGACCTGGCTCACGAGGCGATTGGCAAGTGCATCGTCGTTTCCGCTGACGGGTGGAAGATTGAGGACGAGTCACCCGTCGTCTTCAAACGAACCGCTCTGTCGAGTCCATTGCCCGTCCCCGATCGGCATGGCGATCTTGATCAGCTTCGTTCCCTGCTCAATGTTGACGAGGACGCCTGGTTACTCCTACGGGGCTGGATGGCCGCGACCCTCGTCCCCGACATCCCTCACCCGATCCTGCTCTTCGGCGGCGAACAGGGCACGGGGAAGAGCACCGCCGCACAACTCGTTGTTTCCGTTGTCGACCCCTCCACTGCCCCGCTTCGAACCGAACCTCGTGATCCCGAGAACTGGGCGGTCGCCGCGGCAGGCTCCTGGACGGTCGTGCTGGACAACGTCTCCCAGATTCGTCCGTGGTTCTCCGACGCACTCTGCAAGGCAGTTACGGGAGACGGCATGGTCCGCCGCGCCCTTTATTCGAACAACGACATCACCGTGATCTCATTCCAGCGCGTGATCGCCATGACATCGATCGATGCGGGCGCTTTGCGCGGCGACCTGGCTGACCGCCTGATCGTCGTCGACCTCGAAGTCATCCCCGACGCCCGCCGGCGAACCAGCAGAGAGATCTGGGACGAGTTCCACCGGCTTTCCGGATCGATCCTCGGCGGCCTGCTCGATTTGCTGTCGAAAGTCCTCGCAGATCGCGAGAACGTCGTCCTGGACAAAATGCCGCGCATGGCAGACTTCGCCAGGATCCTCGGGGCGATCGACCTCGCTGACGGCGTGCCGAATCGCTCCACGCAAACGTACCTCGGGCAGCGAACCCGGCTGGACGACGATGTCATCGAAGGCGACCTGGTCGCACAGGCCATCATTAATTTGATGACCAGAGTCCCCTCCTGGGAGGGTACTTCCGGCGAGCTGCTCGATGCAATACAAGATGATCCATCGAAGCAGTGGCCCAAGAACGCACGGGCGATGACCGCGAGGCTCAAACGCGCCATGCCGGTCCTCCGCCGCCAGAACATCCACGTGAACATCCCCACCGAACGGTCAAACCGAGGGCGGATCTACACCATCACCCGCGAAGACCCGGACGAAAGCCCGGCCTCTGACCCGCCGAACAGCGGTGGCGTGATCAACCTCGATGCGATGTGACGGTCGTGACGGTGGCGCGCACTTCTTCTGATCTCTAGAATCGAACGGTCCGAAACGATGAAAGGCACACGATGGCTCGGAAACGCACGCGTGGGAACGGCGAAGGCTCCCTCTTCCGGAGACGTGAGAACGGCCCTTGGGTCGCGAGTTGGTACAACGGCGAGGGCCGCCGGCGTGAACGGTCCACCGGCACGACCAGCCGCTCCGACGCCGAGCGGATCGCGCGGAAGTGGGTCGAGCGGGCGGCGATGGAGCGAGAAGGCCTCGTCGCGC
Source organism: Phycisphaerales bacterium (assembly GCA_965227335.1). Lineage (GTDB taxonomy): Bacteria > Planctomycetota > Phycisphaerae > Phycisphaerales > SM1A02 > CBDDFV01. The sequence continues at coordinate 1,027,695 of CBDDFV010000001.1, read as the reverse complement.
CCGAGGGCGGCACCGAACTTGATCGCCACGCCGCAGCGACGATCACCTCACATCTCGAGGCGTTCGAAGCCACCAAGCAGGCCGAGGGACGGAGCAGCCGACACGTCGATGAGACCGTCACGATGATCAGGCGCACCGCCGACGCCTGCGGCTGGCGGACGCTGGGCGACCTCTCACCGGACGAACTCGAACAGTACATCGCACGGAAGCGGGCGCCGATTCAGCCGAAGAACGGCGGGAAGGTCCGCCCCTGGACGCCGCGCACCGCCCACAAGTACATCACGGCCCTGCGGACGTTCACCCGCTGGTGCGTGGCCGACGGTCGCCTCGCCGCGGATCCGCTTGCCCGCATCAAGAAACCGAGCCCCACCCGGCAGCGGTCCCGTCGGTTCCTGACGGTCGATGAGTGGCGATGGCTTCGGCACGTGACGGAGCAGGGTGAGGAACGCGCCGGCATGTCCGGCCACGCTCGCCGACTTCTCTACGAAACAGCGATCCAGACCGGCCTGCGCTCGAAGGAACTCCGCTCGCTGAAGCGGACCTCTCTCGTCCTCGACGCCACGCCCCCCTACATCCTGCTCGAAGCGCGGCAGACGAAGAACAAGAAGTCCGCCCGCCAGTACATCCGACCCGAACTCGCCGCCGATCTCTCACAGTTCGGCGCTCGACTCATGCCGGGCGCCGACGTCTTCGACACGCCGCGCCGCGAGCACATGGCGAAGATGCTCCGCGCCGACCTCGAGGCCGCCCGAACCGCGTGGCTGACCCAGGCAGGCGCCGACGCGGACGAACGGACCCGGCGCGAGGCATCCGACTTCCTGCGCGACGAGGACCACGACGGCCGCGTGCTCGACTTCCACGCCCTGCGGCATACCTGCGGGGCCTGGGCCGCGATGAGCGGGGCCAGCCCGAAAGCCGTCCAGACGCTCATGCGTCACTCGTCCATCACCCTCACCCTCGACACCTACGGCCACCTGCTTCCCGACGAGGCGGCCGAGACGGTCGCCCGGATGCCCGGGACCGAGCTGGCTCCGCTCCGCCTCACCGGGACCGAAACGGCCGATGAAGCGCCCGCAGTAGACTACGCAACGGCAGGGCGAAACGTGGCGAACTGGCGCAACGTGAGGCAAAACGAAAAACCGCGTTTCGCGGCGGAAGGGCCGAAAAACGCGGTTTCGAAACGAGGCGGACGGGACTCGAACCCGCAACCACCGGATCGACAGTCAATCGGGCGAATCGGGTAAGGGTAGCCCGGCTCGCGACTTGCGCGAGGCGGTTGCGGACGGAGCAGCGCCAGGAGCAGCGCCGGCGTCCGATCCCGACCTCGAGGCCCTGATCGGCGCGTGGCCGGGCCTGCCCGATCCGGTCCGGGCCAGCATCGTGGCGATGGTCAAGGCCACCGCAGGGGAGTCGTCATGACCGATCCACGCTGGGTGACGGCTGTCCATGAGGCTGGTCACATCGTCGCGACCCGGGTGCTCGGCGGCCGGTCGGTCGGAGCGGTCCTGTTCTCCGCCGGCGGTGCGGCCTACGTCGGTGATCTCGGTGCATTCGAAGATGCTCTGATGACCGCGTGCGGGCCGGCGGCCGAGCGACTGGTCGAGCTGCACACCCCGCCGGAAGTCGCCGACCGCGCTGACCTGCCCGTCGCCGAGACCATCGACCGCGATACCGCCGAGGATCTGCGGGCCGATCTCGGGCCGAGCGACGACCGGCGCATCGCGGAGTGGGCGATCACCGGATACGAGGCGGAGCCGGACCGGTGGGCAAGGCGGCACGCGTGGATCCATCGAGAAGCCGATCTGCTGGTCAGGCGTCACGAGCGCACGATCCTGGCGGTCGCATCCGAGCTGTATGCCCACGGCGTCGCAGGCCTTTCCCCGTCAAAAGAGTCGTCGTGATCGCGCGATACGCTGCGGCTGAAGGGAGACGGCTGCGACACGCCGACACGCCGACACGCCGGCACGTCGACTCCGATGCGACCGGGTGACACAACTGCCTGCCGGGTGACGCAAGGTGACACAACGAAATCGCGTTGTGTCACCCCGCAAGTGCTTCATCCGATTGCGGTTGCGCTACGGGTGACGCAAGTGACACAACTCCCCGAAGAGTTCGCACACGCGCGTACGCGCGCCCGCACGCGCATGCAGAACTCTCCGGAGGAGCGTCACCTGTGTCACCTGCGTCACCCGGGAGCGCGAGGCTCGGTCGGCGATGGTTCCTTCCCGGCCGTGGATCGCAGCCTACGCCCGCGGGAGCAGCACCCGACATAGACAGACTTTCTTTCGCTGTCCGGTCCGATTCCCAGTTGCGACAATGCGCGACAGAAGCGATGAACACGCAAGCGACGCCGAAGAGAAAGTCGCGCCCTGCGATCGAACAACGGACACCTTGGCGTCGAGCACGTCCACAGTGGAGCTGAGGTCATTGTCCGTATGCAGGCAACGGCCAGTGCCCGAGCTGGGTCAGCGCTGCCAAGTTGTCCCATGTGACTTCGATTCGAACTATCCGGCCATCATCGATCGAGAAGACCGCGCCGAAATCGAGATCGACACGCTTGTCGCTCGCCGGGAATGTGCCCATCGGCCCGCGCTGGGTCCCGGTGAATCGGCCGAACACACCGACGCGATCACCCTCGGCAACGAGCCGCTCGATCTCGAGGGTTCCGTCCGGGAAGGTCGCCCAGTCAGCCTCAGCGAAGGCGATGAAGTCGTCGGCGCTGACGACGCTGATCCCCGGCGTGGCCTGGCACCGCCTCTGGAGATCCGATGCGATCGTGGCGCGAAGGGCATCGACGTCGTGCTCGTTGTACGCATGTGCGTTGGCCAGCACGATGGCCTTGTTCGCAGCCAGTTGCCGATCGGCACAGCCCGCCATCAGCCCGATCAGGCCGGCGAGGACAATCACGGCGGGCGATGACAACATGACCAGATCCTTTCGAGGGGCCGTCCGGAGCCCCAGCGCATGCGTCCTCTCGCAACGTATCATCGTGGCTTCGGCGACTTCCAGCTCCCGGAGCGGGCAGGACGCCAGCCTTCCTCCTGGACAGCGACGCGGAAGTTCTCGAACGTCGTGTGATCGAGGAATCGCGCAGTCGCCTCGTGCACCGCGGCATACTCGTCGTGGAAGGGACACGCGCGACCGACGCCGCAGATCCCGCCACCGAACGGACACTCGCCCGACTCGTCGCGTCGCTTCTCGAAGAGCGAGAATACGTCGTTGATGACGATCTCGCCGGGATGCCGTGTGAGGCTGAAGCCGCCGCCCGGCCCGGGCGAGCCCGTGACCAGGCCGGCACGCGACAGGACCGAGAGCACCCGGGCGACGCGTGGCCGCTGGAGCCCACGCGCGTCCGCGATGTCGTTGGCGGGCAGCCGCGTCTGGCCTTCGTCGTAGACCTCGGCGAGCCGGCTCATGACGGCAATGGCGGCCTCTGTCTGTTTCCCGTACATCGCCATACCGCGAACTCTAGCCGATCGCTCCGCGGCCGTTCAAGATAAATCCAGAAATCCAACGCTGGATTTATTGATTTAGGCGGCGATCTCATCTAGAGTGCCGGCACCGACGACGCGACGGAGCCACAACCCTGGCCCCGGGCGGATGGAGCGAGCCGTGAAAGCACACAGCGAGATCAAGCGTGATCGGGTTCCCGTCCTGGAATTCGTGGCCGCCGTCATTCTCGTGGTGGCACTGGCGGTCACCACGATCTGGGGTGCCATGTCGTCCAACCACTACTACAGCAAGCCGTACCGAGAGATGATGTTGCGCGACCAGCGCATCGCTGATGAGCTGTCGCTCGATGTGACAGCGCTTCGGCGTGGCAAAGAGGTGTTCCAGTCAACATGTACGGTCTGCCACGGTCCGAGGGGCGATGGCGTGCATGGATTGGGCAAGCCGGTCCACAACAGCGCCTTCGTGCAGGAGAGCTCGGATGAGGAGCTCTTCGAGTTGCTCGTGGATGGACGGAAGCTCGACGATCCGCGCAACACGACGGGCGTCCTCATGCCTCCGCGTGCGGCGCAGGATCTGAGCGACGACAAGATCAACGATGTCATCGTGTACCTGCGCGCCCTGCAGGAACCCGGCGTGGCCCTCGTCTCAGTCGAGCCCTGGAACATCAAGGCACGGGCAGCAGAAGGCGGGGCGGCCCCGATCGAGCTGACGGATCATGCCGGCTACGACCTCTTCATCGCTTCATGCAGCGCGTGTCATGGTCGAGGCGGTGAGGGGATCGAAGGCCAGAGCCTCCCCCTGGTGACGAGCGGCTACATCCGCGGCACGAGCGATCAGGACCTGATCGGCTTCATCAAGCGTGGCCGTCCGATGTGGGACTCCACCAATACCACCGGGCTCGACATGCCCCCGAAGGGCGGCAACCCCGCCATCACCGACGCCCAGCTCCAGACGATCATCGAGTACATCCGGGCATTGCAGAAGGAAACGCTGGGTTCGTAGAGACGTCGCACACGCACACCAAGGCCGACTCCTCGGCGACAACCCGAGGCGGCGCAGACCCCGAGGCACACCATGAAACACAACCGCACCTCCGTCTACCCCATCGTCGCCCTGCTGGCGAGCCTCGCAATCGGCGCCCTTGCAGCGCCCGCCGGCGCGCAGTCGATGCGAGATGTCGAGGCCGTCGCTAAGGAGCGCGGGCTCACGAACGCGGATCTCATCGCTGCAGCGAAGACCTATCTGCCGAGCGGACAGAAGGACGAGTACCTGATGTTCGCCTCGGGCGGACACGCGGGCCAGATCTTCGTGGTCGGCCTGCCGAGCATGCGGCTGCTCCGTTCGATCGCCGTCTTCACGCCGGAGCCGTGGCAGGGCTGGGGCTATGGGGTCGGCAACAGCATCCTCGAGGAAGGATTCCCGCACGGTAAGTCCAACCTGTGGGGCGACACGCACCACCCGGCGCTCTCGGAGACGAACGGCGACTACGACGGTCAGTTCGTGTTCATCAATGACAAGATCAACGCGCGCGTCGCGGTCATCGACCTTCGCGACTGGGAAACGAAGCAGATCGTCAAGAACCCGCTCACGCTCAGCGACCACGGCGGCACGTTCGTCACGCCGAACACCGAGTACATCATCGAGGGCGGCCAGTACGCGACGCCGTGGGGCTCCGACTACGCGCCGATCTCCGAGTACAACGAGAAGTACAAGGGTTCGGTGACCCTGTGGAAGTTCGACCGCAACCGCGGTCGGATCGACAAGGACCAGTCGTTCGCGATTGAACTGCCGCCGTACTGGCAGGACCTCTCGGACGCGGGCAAGCTGGCCAGCGACGGCTACTTCTTCATGAACTCGTTGAACACCGAGCTCGCCACCGGTGGAATCCAGGACAAGAAGCCGCCGTTCGAAGCGGGCGCGAGCATGAACGCGACGGACTTCCTACACGTCATCGACTGGAAGAAGGCCGAGCAGCTCTTCAAGGCGGGCAAGGTCCAGCGGATCAAGGGTTTCCCCGTGATCACGCTGGAGACGGCGATCGCCGAGGGCTTGCTCCACGTCACGCCCGAGCCGCGAAGCCCCCACGGCGTCGATGTCGCCCCCAAGGGCGACTTCATCGTCGTCTCCGGCAAGCTCGATCCGCACGTCACGATCTACTCGATGGCGAAGATCAAGAGCGCAATCGCGAACAAGAACTTCTCGGGCAAGGACGATTTCGGCGTGCCGATCCTGGACTTCGACGGTGTCGTCGAGGCTCGCATCGAGGTCGGTCTCGGCCCGCTCCACACGCAGTTCGGCCCCGATGGCTACGCCTACACGTCGCTCTATCTCGACTCGGCGGTGGCTCGCTGGACGATGGGTGGTTCGTATGGGCGGGGAACGCCCGAGCCCGACTGGACGCTCGTTCACAAGACACCAGTCCACTACAACGTCGGTCACATCGCCGCGGCCGAGGGAGACACGGTCAGCCCCGACGGCAAGTACCTCGTCGCCCTCAACAAGTGGTCGGTTGATCGCTTCTATCCGACTGGCCCGCTCCTCCCGCAGAATCTGCAGCTCATCGACATCTCCGGGCAGGGCACGGCCGCACCGGTCATCTACGACATGGCGATGGGCGTGGGTGAGCCCCATTACGCCCAGATCGTCAAGGCCGACAAGCTCGACCCCTGGACGGTCTACCCCCAGGTGGGCTGGGACCCGCACGTGCAGAACATCAACCCGATGGCGCCCAAGCCCAAGATGGAGCGGGTGCAGCGGAACGATGACGGCACCGTCGATGTCTTCATGACGGCGATCCGGAGCCACTTCAACCCTGAGCACATCTACCTCAAGCAGGGGGACAAGGTCCGCTGGCACATCACGAATGTCGAGCGGGCCGTGGACGCGACCCACGGCTTCGCCGTGCCGGTCTACAACATCACCGCGTCGCTGGAGGCGGGGGAGACCGTGACGATCGAGTTCGAGGCCGACACGGCCGGGACGTTCCCGTTCTATTGCTCGGAGTTCTGTTCCGCCCTTCACCTGGAGATGATGGGCTACCTCATGGTCGAACCGAAATGACACCACCCGCAGGAAATGCGAAAGCGCCTCCTGCGCCTTACCCCCGTGCGGCCGGCGGTCCACCTCGCCCGTGCCGCGCTCACCATGGGATGCAGTCATGAGCTCGATGATCGATCGGCTTCTCGGCCCCCGGGTCAGTCCGCAGGAAGCCTCGAAGCACTCGCTTCGATACGGCACACCCGGCTTCCTGCTCCTCGCCGCGAGGGTGCTCTTGCTCGTCTCGCTGTTCCTGCCCTACTGGCACATGGAACTCCAGGCGCCCCAGTACCCGGACGGGCTGCACATGACCGCGTACCTGAACGCGCTCACCGGTGACGTCGCCGAGATCGATGGCCTCAACCACTACATCGGCATGCGATCACTCTACGAGGCGGCGCAGCTCGAGCGGACCGTGGGCGTGTTCATCATGATCGCATTCGTCGTCATGCTCGAGTTCGCTGCCTACGTCCACACGCGATGGGCCGCCCTGCTGGTCGCACCCGTGGTGCTGTTTCCGGTCGTGTTCCTCGTCGACCTGCACCTGTGGATGCGGCACTTTGGGCTCAACCTCGACCCGCATGCGCCACTCTCGAACGCGGTCAAGCCATTCGTGCCCACGGCCCTCGGAAAGGGCGGCATCGGGCAGTTCGTGACCATCGCCACCCCCGGAGCCGGGTTGATCCTGGCGACCGTGGCGTCGGTCGTGCTGATCGCCGCCCTGTTCTTCCACCGCCGGGCATACCTGCCCCTCGCCCGGCAGCAGAAAGCCGGCGGCTGAACGAGGATCGCCCGATGCGCGCTGTCGCACTCCACATCCTAGCGGGCCTGCTGCTCATGACAGGCGCTGCCACGGCCGGTCCGGAACCGGCGGGTCAACCGGTCGCGGTAATCGAGCGGATGATCGAGCAGGCCGCGCCGGGCGCCGAGATCCGCCTGCCCGCCGGGGTCTACGAGGGCAATCTCGTCATTCGCAAGGCGGTCGTGCTCGACGGCAGCGCCGGCGCCGTGTTCGACGGTCTCGGCGAGGGCACGGTCATCGAGGTGCGGGCGGACGGCGTGACGGTCCGGCGGTGCACCGTCCGTGCGTCGGGCGAGGATGTCACGGGCGAGCCGTCGGCGATCCGGGTGATCGCCGCCAACGCGACGATCGAATCGAACACGATCGAGGACGCCCTCTTCGGCATCGACCTCCGGCAATCGCCCGACGCGGTGATCAGGAACAACTCGATCACTTGCAAGGAGTTCGAGCCCGGGCGACGCGGGGACGGCATCCGCCTGTGGTGGAGCCATGGGAGCACCGTGGACCACAACACCGTCCGGGGCTCGCGCGACATGGTGTTCTGGTACTCCGAGGATCTCCGCATCACGCGGAACACCGTGATGGACAGCCGGTACGGGCTGCACTTCATGTACAGCCACGGCTCGATCCTCGAAGGCAATGATCTGCTCGGCAACTCCGTCGGCGTCTACCTCATGTACAGCAACCGCATCGCGCTGCGGGGGAACCGCATGCGGAACAACCGCGGCGCGAGCGGCTACGGGATCGGGCTCAAGGACTGCGACGACATCACCATCGTCGAGAACGCCGTGCTCGCGAACCGCGTGGGCATCTACATCGACAATAGCCCCTCCTCGATCGACTCCACGGGCCGGTTCGAGTCCAACGTGATCGCCTTCAACGAGATCGGCCTGCTGGCGACCCCGATCACGCACGACAACGTCTTCACGGGCAACGCGTTCGTCGAGAACGAGGAGCCCGCGGCGACGCACGGCCGGGGGCGGCTCGTCCTCAACGCCTTCGCCCGCGACGGCGTCGGCAACTACTGGTCCGACTACGCGGGCTTCGATCTCGACGCCGACGGGATCGGGGACGTCGTCTACGAGCCGCAGAGTCTCTTCGGCGCGATGCTCGCCAACGAGCCCAACCTGCGGCTGTTCGTGCACAGCCCCGCGCAGCAGGCGATCGAGTTCACGTCGCGGGCGCTGCCCGAACTCCGGCCGGAGTCCACGCTGATCGATCCGTCGCCGCTGGCCGCGCCTCCCGCGATCGAACTCGCGATGGTCGGGTCGGAGCGCAACGCGACGCCGATGGCCGTCCTCGCCGTCGCCCTGCTCGCGCTGGTCGCCGGCGTCATCGTCGCCGTGATGATCGGTCCGGGGCTTTCGACACCCGACGCAGGAGGTCGGACATGATCCGCGCCGAGAAGATCACCAAGCGCTTCGGCCGGGTCGAGGCCGTGTCCCGGGTCTCCTTCGACCTCGACGCGGGGGGCGCCCTCGCCCTCTGGGGCAGCAACGGGGCCGGCAAGACCACGCTCATCCGCTGTCTCCTCGGCGTGATCCGGCACCGGGGCACCGCCTCGATCGGCGGCATCGATGTCCGGCGGCGCGGCCGGCACGCCCGGGCCCTCGTCGGCTACATCCCCCAGGAACTCGCCTTCCACGACGACGCCCGACTCGGCAACGCGATGATGTTCTTCGCGCGACTGCGACGGGCGACCCGGGCGCAGGCCGCCGACGCCCTCGAAGCGGTCGGCCTGACCGGGCACGAGCGGAAACGCGTGCGCGACCTGTCCGGCGGCATGAAGCAGCGTCTCGCGCTGGCCGTCGCGATGCTGAGTGATCCGCCCCTGATCATCCTGGACGAGCCCACGTCGAATCTCGATTCGGACGGGCGCGGCGAGGTCGTCGCGACGCTGCAGCGGCTCCGCAGCGCCGGGAAGACGCTGCTCTTCGCCTCGCACCGTCCCGACGAGATCATCTCGCTCGCCGACCGCATCCTCGTCATGGAGCGCGGGCGACTGGAGCGCGACACCACGCCCGCCGAGCTGTGGCCGACCGAGAAGGCGGTCCAGGTCGTTCGCCTCCATCTCTCGATGGCCAGCGAAGCGGACGCCGCCAGGGTGCTCCGCGAGGCCGGGCACGCCGTGCACCTCAACGGGCACGGCTTGTGCGTCGCCGTGCCCCGCGACCGGAAGGCGGAGCCCATCACCTTGCTGGCCCGACGCCAGATCGACGTCCGCGACATCGAGGTACTCGACGACGTCCACCTGCCGGAGACCGATCGATGAGCGCCATCACGACGATCCACGCCGCGGAGTCCGTTCGCGGGTCGGCCGCCCCGACGCTGGTCGGAGGCATCGGCCGCTTCGCCGGTCGCGAGTTCCGCGACGCCCTGGCAAGCAAGTGGTTCCTGCTCTACACCGTCGCGTTCACGGTGCTCGCGGTGGGCGTGTCGTTCCTGTCGCTCAGCGGGGTCGGCTCGCACGGCTTCGCTGGTTTCGGCAGGACCGCTGCCGGCTTGCTGAATCTCATCATGCTCGTCGTCCCGCTCATGGCGCTTACCGCCGGTGCGGGCTCGATCGCGGGCGAGCGAGAGCGGGGAACGCTGCTCTACCTGCTCGCCCAGCCGGTCTCGCGCACGCAGGTCCTGCTCGGAAAGTACGTCGGCCTCGCCGCGGCGCTGGTCTGCTCGCTCTGCATCGGATTCGGCGTGAGCGCCGGTGTGCTCGCGTGGCGGGCCGGCGGCGTCGGCGTCGATGCGTTCGCGATGCTCATCACGTTCACGGCGTTGCTCGCGGTCGCGATGCTCTCCGTCGGCGTCTTGATCTCGGTTATCTCCCGGCGAACATCCGTGGCGAACGGCCTCGCCCTCTTCGTGTGGCTCACGCTCGTCTTCGTGAGCGACCTTGGCCTCATGGCGAGTTCGGTGCTCTTCAAGCTCCGCGTCCATGAGGTCTTTGGCCTCGCGACCCTCAACCCGCTTCAGTCGTTCAAGATGGTCGTCATCGTCAACATGAACGCATCGCTCGACGTGCTCGGGCCCGTCGGCGCGTACGCTTCTCAGACACTCGGCGACGCCCTCCCCTGGGTGCTCGCGTCGTCGCTGGTGGTGTGGACGATCCTGCCGCTCGGACTCGCGGTCCTGCTCTTTGCGAGGAGAGGCTCCGTATGAATCGCATCCTTCTCGTCGCCTTGCTCCCGGTCGTCTTGCTCACCCTTGCAGGATGTGACCGCCAGGACTCCGACGGGCCGCCCACGGTCAGTCTCGGTGACTCGGTGTGTGCCCAGTGCAACATGATAATCAGCGATGAGCGATGGGCGACCGCGACGATGATCGACGGTCCCAGGGGCCCTGAACCGCGGTGGTTCGACGACTTCAACTGCCAGGTCAACTACGAGGTCGAGCATCCGAACGAGACGGTTCTGACCCGTTGGTCGTGCAGCCATGCGACGCGGGAGTGGGTCCGGACCGAGGACGCTCACTTCCTGATCTCACCGGACCTCCGAACGCCGATGGCGTCGAAGATCGCGGCATTTGCATCGCTCTCCGAGGCCGATGCTGCGAGGGCGGAACTCAGCGGTGAGGTCGTCGGCTTCGAAGCCGCGTGGAGACACCTCGGCTTCGTCGCACACGGCGACTGAACTGAGAATACGAGGATCAGATCCCATCATGTCTGAACTCCTAAACAACCGCCAGAAGCGGATCGACACGCTCAAGCATGTCATCCGACATCTCCACGAAGGCCAAGCCCCCGAAGAGGTGAAGGCCCAGCTCCGCACGCTCGTCCAGGAGTGCGACGCGACAGAGATCGCGCAGATGGAGCAGGAGCTCATGGCCGACGGCGTGCCGGTCGAGGAGATCATGGGCATGTGCGACCTGCACTCCGAGGTCGTCTCGGAGATCCTCACCGATCGCCCCGTCCCGGTGCTCTCGCCTGGGCACCCCGTCAAGACCTTTGAGAGGGAGAACGCGGCGATCGAGCAGCAGGTGCGTTCCCTTCGTGCGGCGCTAGCGGCGTTAGTGTGCACCGACGGGCCCGAGGCCACTGATGCGCCTCCAACGGACGCGGTCTTCGCGTGCCGCCAGCTGCTCAACGAGCTGGTGGACATCTTCAAGCACTACGACCGCAAGGAGAACCTGCTCTTCCCGATGCTCGAACGTCACGGCATCACCGGGCCGTCCAAGGTCATGTGGGGCAAGGACGACGAAGTCCGCGAGCTGCTCTCGTGCCTGCACGAGGCGCTCATGGCCGAAGGTGCGACCCGAGAGGAGTGGACCGTCGTTGTGGAGGCCGTCGCCGAGCCTGCCTTCAACGCCATCGACGAGATGATCTTCAAGGAGGAACGCATCCTGCTTCCGATGGCCCTCCAGACCCTCACGGACATCGAGTGGGGCGAGATCTGGACGCAGTCGCCTCAGTACGGTTGGTGCCTCGTCGATCCGGATGAGGGCTACCGCCCGCCGAAGCCCAGTGGGCCTGCGGTGTCAGACGAGACTGTCGGCGGCGTGAGCCAATCAGGGCTCGCGCTGAACCTCGTCCCGCCCGCGGCCGGACGCGTCGATCCGCCCGACTCAGCGATCATGTTCCCGACCGGCGCGCTCACACCCGAGCAGATGATCGCGATGTTCTCCGTGTTGCCGGTGGACCTGACCTTCGTCGACGCGGACGATCGCGTGCGGTTCTTCAGCGAGGGGCAGAAGCGCATCTTCGTACGCCCGAAGGCCGTCATCGGGCGCAAGGTCCAGCACTGCCATCCGCCTGCAAGCGTAAACGTCGTCGACGAGATCCTCGATGACTTCCGGTCGGGGCGTCAGGGAGTCGCTGATTTCTGGATCGAGCTGAGGGGGCGATTCGTCTTCATCCGCTACTTCGCGCTGCGCGACTCCGACGGCACCTACATGGGCACGCTCGAAGTCACCCAGGACCTGACGCGCGAGCGCCAACTCGAGGGCGAGCGCAGACTGCTCGAGTACGACACGCCAGAGACGATGAACGGGAGCGCATCATGACCACTTGCAGCACGGCACTGATCACCCCCGAAATGCGAGTCGCAGAACTGCTCGACGCGTACCCGCAGCTTGAAGACGTCCTGATCGAGATGGCCCCGGCGTTCAAGAAGCTGCGCAACCCGGTCCTGCGCAAGACCGTCGCCAAGGTGGCCACGCTCGAGCGGGCCGCGGGCATGGCCCAGATTCCCGTGCGCGACCTCGTCCTCAGACTCCGATCGGTCGTCGGGCAGCCGACGAGCCAGGATGACCCCACCGCGTCGCCCGCGCCCAGCGCCTGCGGCTGTTTCCACCCGGCAGAGAACGAACCGGTCGACATAACGATCAGCAGCGATCCGGCGACCGGCGTGAGCGATTCGCCGGCCTGGTTCGAGGAGGATCGGGTCTGCCTGACGATCGATGCCACGGCGATCATCGCCGCGGGTCAGGTTCCGATCGGCCCGGTCGTTCAGGCTGCCGAGGCCCTCGGCGAGACTGAGATCCTGCGGGTCACGGTGGACTTCAAGCCCATCCCGATGATCGAGATGCTCGCGAAGAAGGGCTATCGCACCTACTGCCGCCAGCTCGGGGCCGGCCGATTCGATCTGTACGCCGCGGCGCGCCCGATGCAGTGACGCGATGAAGATCGACGGAGACTTATCAAGCCCATTCGGTCGGCTCGAGTGTCAGTTGAGTGCGAGTTCTTCGGTGCGATCACAGCGATCGACTGAGATCGTTGGTCAAGTGTTCGTTACCATCAGTCGAATGTCGTAGCCCTGCTTCTCGTGTCCTGTGTCATGGAGTGTCCAACCTGACCAGTCATGACCGATCCCACGCAGCCACAAGCCGGATCTGCGTTCGACCGAACGCTCGAAACTGACACGAAGGCCCGGGCGTCGTGGCAACGCGCAGCGAACAAGCTCCAGATCTTCGCCAATGCACTCGCGTCGCTTGGCCCCGGCGAGGGACTGTCCGAAGAGGAGCGCCAAGCGCTGACAGGGGCTATTCGCGACGCGCTCCGTGCGACGGACCGGGAGCTCGAAGCCGCCGGATTCGAAGCGCCCCGCACGCTCGAGGAATGGGAGCACCTCGCCCACATCGCCGAGATGCCATTCGACACGATCCGATCGGGCAACTTCGCGCTCGCCGATGTCCGTACCGTCGCACTCGCATGGGCGGACCGAGAGCGGATGAAGGCCAGGCTCGCGGCTGAGGCGGGTGCGTCTCCCCCTGGGCGCGAAAGCGCTCCTGACGACGATGATCCGCCGCCTCCCGCCCTGACGGCGACTGAGGTGACGGTGCTTCGGACGCTCGCCACCTTCGACCCCTCCGAGCTCGCGTCAGCCGCGCGGATCGAAGCAGCGATGGAGTCCAATGCGCGCCTGGCCGATCGATCGATCCTCCCAGCCGTCCGCCGGTTGATCGAGCTCGGCCTGGCGGAACGCCCGCAGGGCATCCGCAGCGGCGCGCGCCTGACTCTCGCCGGCCGGCGCCTCGCGCGGAAGATTGCCGGTTGATTGCCGCTTGGCTTCCGCTTGGGTTCCGAACCGTCCCCGATGCTTCGGGGCATGGAAAGGACTCCGCACCCCACCGAACCCGTGCCGCTCAACGTGGCGGCGCGCTGCCTGCGTGTTCCGGCTCGCTGGCTGCGTGACGAAGTCGAAGCCGGACGACTACCCGCACTCATCGCCGGGAGCGCGGTCCTTGTGCACGTGCCCACCGTCGCGGCCCTGCTCGTCGAGCGGGCCAAGGGCGGCAGCGGAGAAGGAGGTGACGCATGAGCGCACCTCCCAACCACGGCCACCCGCTCGACGGCGTCACCCTCCTGACTGCGCGCCAGGTCGCCGATCTACTCGGCGTGCACGTGCGCAGCGTCTGGCGGATGAGCCATACAGGTCAGATCCCGCTGCCGATTCGCCTGGCCGAGCGCGTGGTGCGCTGGCGACTGGCCGACCTCCAGGCACACCTCGACGGCATCGCATCGGGCGCAAAGGCGGTGCGCCGATGAGTGAACATCGCACCGCGCAGCAGGTTGGCCACGCCGGGTTCATCTCGGCGCTCTTCATCCCCGATGATCTCGTGGAACTGCGTGTCATTCTCGACGGACGGATCGAACGCCGTTGGGTGCGCGCGGTCGGCCTGCCATCGTTCGAGATGCCCGAGCCGTGGGCGCAGATGAACGTGTACTTCGGCGTCAATCCGCGCAGCGGTCAGGGATCGACCGCCAGCGACGTGGCGGTGGCCCGCTGCCTCTTCGTGGACATCGATGAGAGGCTCACGGCCGACGACGCGAAGGCACGCATCGAACGAGCCGGGCTGCCGGAACCGACCGCACTGGTCACCAGCGGAGGCGGTGTGCACGCCTACTGGCGCCTGTTCGAACCGATGACCGACCTCGCGGACTGGTCCATTCGGCAGAAGGCGCTCATCGGCGTGCTGAGCGCTGATCCCGCTGTTCACGACGCCCCTCGGATCATGCGGCTGCCCGGCACACTGAACTGGAAGTACGATCCGCCGGCGCCGTGCGAGCTGGTCGAGTGCCATGGTGATCGTCGATACGAGCTCGGTGCGTTCCCCGAGGCGGCTCCGTTGACCGTGCATTGCCATTCGCCGAGCGGGAAGCGACCGGATGCCGGTGAGGACGACATCGAGCGGCGGGCTGTCGCATATCTGGATGCGATGCCGCCGGCGATCGCAGGTCAGGGCGGGCACAACGCAACCTACGCTGCGGCGACGGCGCTCGTGCACGGCTTCGGTCTCGAGTCCGGCGCTGCCTTCCGGCTGCTCTCGAACGAGTACAACCCGCGGTGCCAGCCGCCGTGGTCGGAGAAGGAACTCCGCCACAAGATCGACGATGCGGCATCGAAACCACACGACCGACCCTACGGCTGGCTGCGTGACATTGAACCGGCGGTCAGCAACAACGGGGTCGCGGTTGACCTCTCTGGGATCGCCGGAACGCCCGTGCCAGCGACCGGCGCGCCTGCAATCGCGTCCCGCAAGCTCCGGCTCCGCTGCCTCGCCGACATCGAGCCGACACCGATCGAATGGCTCTGGTACGGGCGCATCGCGCTCGGCAAGCTGACGGTCATCGCCGGGCACGCCGGGCTCGGGAAGTCGTTCCTCACCTGCGACATCGCGGCGCGCGTGTCGGCCGGCCTGCCGTGGCCCGACGAGGTCAGCGCGTGCCCGCAGGGTGACGTGCTCGTACTGAACGCAGAAGACGATCCCGGCGACACGATCCGGCCGCGGCTCGACGCCGCCGGCGCGGACGTTCGGCGCATCCACTTCATCGACGGCGTCGATGGCATGCCCGCCGCCGAGATCGACCCGTTCGACCTCGCGCGGGACAGCCGCATCCTCCGCGAGCACATCGAGCAGACGCCCGGTGTCAAGCTCGTGACCATCGATCCGGTGACCGCCTACGTGGGCCAGGTCGATGACCACCGCAACTCGGAGGTGCGCGGCCTGCTGCGGCCGCTCGCCGAGCTGGCACGCGACACCGGTGTGGCCATCGTCATCGTCACGCACCTGAACAAGGGCGCGGGCGAAGCGATCAACCGGGTCATCGGGTCGATCGCCTGGGGCGCGGCGGCCCGCGCCGTCTGGGCGGTCATCCGCGATCCGGCCGACGCCGACCGCCGGCTGTTCCTGAACATCAAGAACAACCTGGGGCTGGAGACGCTCGGCCTCGCCTACAAGATCGCGCCGCCATCCGATGCCGAGGGGCGCCAGGCGCACGTCGGCACGCCGCGGATCGAATGGGAGGACGAGCCGCTCAAGATCCGGGCCGATGACATCATGGTCGGCCAGCCGGACGCTGAGTCCGCGACGGCCCCCGCCGCGCCGGCGCTCAGCGAGGCGGAGTCGTTCCTGCGCCAGGTGCTCGAGGACGGCCCCGTTCCGACGAAGACCGTCCAGGCGGAGGCCCGCGCGGCGGGGATCAAGTGGGCCACGGTGCGCCGGGCGAAGGACGCGCTTGAAGTCCGAGCCCGGAAGACGGCGTTCAGCGGCGAGTCGGCGTGGTCGTGGTGTCTGCCCGACTGGACACCGCCGGATGACGTGCCCGACGACGAAGGCGCTGCCTCCGAGTCTCCCTCCGCAGACGTGAGCACCTTCGACCCGGATGAGCATCTTCGGCCCGACGACGACGCGGGCGACCGGGCCCCGGCGGACGAGCCGCCCGGCCCCGACGAAGGCGCCGAAGACGCCCAGGATCGAGACCCGGCCGCCAACTGAACGCCTTGGCGGGCCACCAGGGCCGATCCGGGCGCTCCGCGCTTGAGGACCGGCCCAGTTTCCGCCAGTTTCCGCCTGAATGTGAACGACCCCGGCCACTGGCCCACAACCGAAGGAGCATCGCCCGATGCCGACCGTCTACAAGAGAAGGGCCGACCGCAACCGCCGGGACACGCGCTGGATGATCGCGTGGAACGACGAGACCGGCCGGCGCCGGACCCGCAAGGCGTACACCGACAAGGTGCTCAGCGAACGCCTCGCCCGCCGGCTCGAGGACGAGGCCCGCGCCCGGCGCGACGGAACGATCGACGCCAGCGCCGAGCGCATGGCCCAGCACGCGACGAGAGCGATCGCCGAGCACGTCGCCGAGTACCGGCGCTACCTCGAAGCCAAGGCGAACTCGCCCGAGCACGTCGATCTGACCGTTGCCCGGCTCGACCTCGCGATCGCCAACTGCAAGTGGGGGATGATCGCCGACATTGATGCGTCATCGCTCGACGGGCACGTCGAACGCCTCCACGGCCAGGAGCGCAGCCGCGCGACCATCAACCACCACCTTCGATCGGTCAAGAGCTTCAGCCGGTGGCTGTTCACGAACCACCGCCTGCCCCGCGACCCGCTCGTCGGCGTGCGTCTGCTCAACGCCAAGACCGATCGCCGGCGCGAGCGCCGGGCGCTCGATGATGAGGAACTCGCCAAGCTCATCCGCGCTGCCGACGAGCGCGAAGTGGTCACCATCGAGAAGCGGTACATCCGGAAGGCAGGACCGAACAAGGGCAAGCTCCGCATCGGGACGCGGAACCTCTCGATCCCGAACCGCGGCGAGCTGTACCTGCTGGCCGTCTCGACCGGACTGCGGCTTGGCGAGCTGCGATCGCTCACGAAGCGATCGTTCGACCTCGACGCCGATCCGCCCACCGTCACGGTCGAGGCGGCGTACTCGAAGCGCCGGCGCCGCGACGTGCAGCCGATGCGGCGCGACATTGCCGAGGCCCTGCGCCCGCTCGTCGAGGCCACGCCGAAGGGCGAGCACATCTGGCCCGGCCTGCCGCGCGAGATGGGCAAGGTGATCGCCAAGGACCTCGAGGCCGCCGGCATCAACGTGAGTGACGGCGACGGGCGCGTCGTGGACTTCCACGCGCTGCGGCACACGTTCATCACGCGGATGGCACGCTCGGGCGTCACGCCGAAGGTCGCGCAGGCCCTGGCCCGGCACTCGACGATCACGCTGACGATGGACCGATACGCCCATGTCGCCCTGGCCGACACCTCGCGCGCCTTGGCGGCGCTCCCGTCGATCCCCACGGTGGACGAGACGCCCGCCGAAATCGAGGCCCAACACGTCGCCGCCACGGGCACCGACGGCCCGATCGGGGCCCTCGGCCAAGCCGGCGCGACCGACGCGACACGGGCCAACGCGGTGGCCCACGGCGGCGATCAAAAGCAGCGCCCAGAGCAGCGCGCCGGGACCACGGCGGGCCATTCCACGCCAACGCCTGTCACGACGGCAACGAACGGGTCGCGAAACGCGACGGCCGCAACCGTTGCCGTGGCTACCGTTTGCGCACGACAAGACCCCGCAGAACGGGGTCTTGTGCCGGGTGACCGAAGCGAGGCGGACGGGACTCGAACCCGCAACCACCGGATCGACAGTCCGGGACTCTAACCAATTGAGCTACCGCCCCAATCCTTGAGGGCCACGTACTGTAGCACCTCCGCGGAAACGGTCAAGACCGCCGAACCGGGCCGCGATGCGATTTTCTCCGCCTCGCCCGAACCCCGGAAATCACCCGACCTTACGGGACCGTCCGGCCCGCCGGCGCCCCCCCTACTTCGCGTCCACCCACTCCCGCGACCACGCCGCCTCCGCCACCAGCGGAACCCGCAGCGACATCGCCCCCTCCATCCGCTCGCGAACGAACGCCGCCGCGCCCGACGCCTCCCCCTCCGGACACTCGAACACCAGCTCGTCGTGAATCTGCAGGACCATCCGAAGGTCCGGAAACGCCTCCGGCGCGGCGGCGTGCAGATCCACCATGGCCGCCTTGATCAGGTCCGCCGCGCTCCCCTGCACCACCGTGTTGATCGCCGTCCGCTCGCCCAGCGCCCGCTGCTGGCGATTGTCCGAGTACACCTGCGGGATCGCGCGGCGGCGCCCCATCATCGTCTCCACGTACCCCCGCGAAAACGCTTCATCCACACACGCATCCAGGAACGCACCGATCCGACTGAACCGCAGCTTGTACCGATCGATGATCTCCGCCGCCTCCGTCACCGGCGTGTCCGGACCCAGCCGACGCGCCAGGCCGTACGGCGTGATGCCGTAGATGATGCCGAAGTTCACCATCTTCGCGGAGTTCCGCTCCGTCGACGTGACGTCCGCCGGCGCCACGCCGAACACCTCCGCTGCGACCGCGGTGTGAATGTCCTCGCCGCGCTCGAACGCCTCGATCAACGCGGGGTCCTCGGACAGGTGCGCGAGAATCCGCAGTTCGATCTGCGAGTAGTCCGCAGTGATCAGCACGCATCCGTCCGGCGCCACGAACGCGCGTCGGATCTCACGCCCGATCTCCGTGCGGATCGGAATATTCTGCAGGTTCGGATCGGATGAACTCAGCCGCCCCGTCGCCGCGACCGTCTGGTTGAACGACGCGTGAATCCGCTTTGTCTCCGGGTTGATGTCATGCTTCAGCGACTCCAGATACGTGTTCACCAGCTTCGTCAGCTGCCGATACTCGAGCACCAGCGACGGCAGGGGCGTGGCGATCGTGAGATCGGCGTCGAGCTTCTCCAGCACTTCCTGATCCGTCGACGGCCCCGTCTTGCCCCGCTTGATCGGCTTCAGCCCGAGACCCGGCGGCTCGTCGTCGGCGGCGTTGAACAACGCGCCGGCGAGCTGCTTCGGCGAATCCGGATTGAACGGATGCGGCGCGGCGTCGGCAATCGCGTCGCGCAACCCGTCGATCCGCGCCGCGAGCGCGTCCCGCTGCCGATCCAGCTCGTCCGGATCCACGATGATCCCGTTCCATTCCATCTCCGCCAACACGTCGACGAGCGGCGTCTCCAGTTCGTTGAAGAGCGTCTCCAGCCTCTCCTTCTTCAGGATCGGCGCGTACACGGCGCGCAGACGAAGCGCGGCGTCGACGTCTTCGCCCGCGTACCGCGCCGCCTCGTCCAGCGGAACCTCGTCGAACGTTCGCGCCGACTTCCCGCGCCCGAGCAGCGTCCCCAGATCAATCGACGTCAACCCCAGACCCGCCAGCACCAGCACGTCCAGCCGATGACTCGAACGCGTCGCGTCGATGACGTAGCTCGCGATCATCGTGTCGAACGCGATCCCGGCGAGCGGCATCCCCTCGTGACGGAGCACGAGCATGTCGAACTTCAGGTTGTGCCCGACCTTCCCGATGGACTCGTCCGCCAGGATCGGGCCCAGCGCGGCCCGGACGGCGTCAAGATCGAGATGCGAGTCCGGCTTCGGCGAACGCACCGGGATGTACCACGCCCGACCGGTCTCGACCGCGAGCGACACGCCGCACAGCCGCGCCTGACGCGTGCGCAACCCGTTCGTCTCGACGTCGATCGCACAGACGCCGGCCGCCCGCACCGCGTCAACGGCCGCGTCGAGTTCGTCCGTCGTCCGCACCAGCGTGACGGCGGTCTCCAGTCCGGGGGGCGCGCCGTCGCGCGGCCCGTCCTCGTCGTCCACCCGATCGAAGAGCCCCGCCTGGCCGTCGTCCGCCTTCTTCCCCCGTCGCCCGCCGCCGCCCCGGTCGCCCAGCGTCTTGAGTTCATCGATCGGTCGGTTGAAGCCAAGCTCCCGGAACAACGCGATCACATCCGGCGCGGCGAGCGTGAACCGCTCCGCCGAGGCGGACGCGAGATCGAAATCGACGTCGCAGTCGTCCTTCAGCATCACGAGTTCGCGGCTGATCGGCAGCTGCTCCCGCGCCGCCTCGATGTTCTCGCGGCGCTTGCCCTTGATCTCATCGATATTCTCGAGCAGGGCGTCGAGGTCGCCGTACTCGAGGATGAGCTTCCCCGCGGTCTTCGGTCCGATGCCGACGACCCCGGGCACGTTGTCGACATTGTCGCCCATCAACGCCAGGACATCGACGACGTGCTTCGGCTCGACGCCTTCGGTCTTGAACAGCGTGTCCGGCGTGACGAGCTCATCCTTGTAAGGGTCGTAGAGTTCGATGCGATCGTCGATGAGCTGGGTGAGATCCTTGTCGCGCGACACGATGCGCACGCGGACGTCGTCGCGCTCCTGCACGATCCGCCGCGCAATCGTGGCGATGACGTCGTCCGCCTCGACGCCCTCCATGCCGTAGACCGGCATCCGCATGGCGTCGAGCACCTGCAGACAGCGCTCGACCTGCGGATGGAAGTCCTCCGGGGCCGGATCGCGGTTCATCTTGTACTCGGGATAGATCCGCGAACGGAACGACTCGGTGTCGCCCGACACGTCGATCACGACCGCGAGGTGGGACGGCTTCTGCTCACGCAGGAGCTTGATGAGCATCCCGAAGAAGCCGTAGACCAGGTTGGTCGGCTCGTGCGTGACGGGGCTCGTCATGCCGGTGCGGATGGCGTGGTACGCGCGAAAGAACTGAGCGTGACCGTCGATCAGGTAGAGTGTGGACGAAGCGTCGGACATGGCGGACCATGCTACCCGTGACGCGGCGGCGCCGGTGCGCGCCCCGGGCCCGACGCCGCGTTCGAAACGCAATTTTGAGCCGTTCAGCGAGTCAGGCGGTCCGGCCGCCCCTTCACCGTCCGCTCGAACATCGCCGTGTCGCCGCTGATCCGGGCCACGGGGGCGGCGGATCAGTCATCGGACGCGGCGGCGCCGCGCGGGGCGGCGGCGTCGTGGAGGAGGTCGATCGCGCGGACATACGCCGCGGACGGCTCGCGCTTCCGTCGCGCCATCACCGTCTTCATGATCTCCATGAACTTGTCGATGCGGAACGACCGCGTTCCCTCGTCGGTGATCCACGCGAACCGCTCCACCGTGGTCGGCGGCGGCGCCGAGCAGGCGATCATCGCCCCCGTCCCCAGCACCGTCCCCGTCATGATCCGGGTGCCGATCGCGGTCTTCACGTGGTCGCCGATGATCGCGCCGAGAAACGTCATCCCGGTGCGGCGGCGGGCGCCGTTCGGCTCCAGCCGCATCACGACCTCGCCGTACGTGTTCAGCAGGTTGGAGTTCGTCGTCCCCGCCCCGAGGTTCGCCCACTTGCCGACCCACGAATCGCCGAGATGTCCGTCGTGCGCCTTGTTCGCGTACCCCTGGAAGATCGTCCCCCCCACTTCGCCCGCGATCTTGCACATCGGACCGATCACGGTGTTCGGCTTGATCAGGGCACGGTCGAGCACGGTCGCGCCGGGGCCGATCGAACACGGTCCGCACAGGATCGCGCCGGGACGGATGGTCGCCTCGCCGTGAACAATCACGGCGCCGCGCTCCGCGTCGAACGTCGTGTTGGGATACACCGTCGCGGTCTCGTGGACGTGGACGGGATGTTCGCCGATGACGACGGCCACCTCCGCCGCCATCCGCGAGTGGAGCAGCCGGCACATGGCGAGGTCATGGGCCAGCACGCCCGGCAGGGAGCCGAGAATGTCCCACGGGTAGCGGTAGAGCATGCGCTCCTCGACGGTGCGGGTGCGGGCGCGTTCGGGAATCTGGCCGGAGGTGAGGAAGTACTCTGCTTCCGCCCGACGCAGCCGCGCGGCGATCACGTCGCCGGTCGGCTGTTCGACCAGCACCTCGCCGAGTTCGAGATCGAGCGTCGCCGGCGGCAGCGCGAGTCGGCCGCTCACGCACCACAACTCCTCTTCGGTCGGCATGTCGTTGACGGGCGCGTTGGCGCGTTCGGAGACGATGGGATGCAGCGGCTCGGGAACCCAGTAGCCGGCCAGCGTCTTGGGATACCGCGCATGGATGCGTCGGGCGGTGGTCTCCATGCCGGTCCGGATCTCGAACGCGGCCCGCAGGTCGGTCATCGGACCGAACTGCCCCCGCCCGTCGTCGAAGATGATCATCCGGGTCATCGGCGCCTTCTCCTGTCAGCCGCGATACGTGCTGGTCCGGTTGGTCTTGGTCTGGAAACCCCACACGGGAATCGTCCGCACGAGCAGGTAGCCGACCGGAAACGCGAGCCCCGCCGTGTACAACGCCATGAAGAAACGACGCAGCAGTTCGTCGAGCGGCTGGAAGCCCGCCCACACCTCGTCGCCGCCCGGCAGCCAGCCCCGCACCGTGTACAACGAGATCGCCACCAGAAACACCATCGCCATCGCCGCGAACGTAAGCACCGCGAGCGTCAGTGCGCGACGGCGGAACACCATCGTCCGCAACTGCAGCAGCATGAATCCCGCCGCGACGAACCCGAGCGCGTGCGGCCCGATCAGTCGCACCGGCCCGCCCCCCGGATCGCCGAGCGGCAGTCCGAGGTCCATCAGCACCCCGATCGTCCAGCACCCCCAGAGCGCGGCGCTCCGGGAGGCGAACAACGCGATGAACACCGCGAGCACGCCGAGAAACGTCGGCGTGATCCGCGTGTCCGACCCGAGCGCCAGCACCCCCGACAGACTGACGTCCAGCCCCAGACAGAGAAACGCGACGATGGCGAAGATCAACGCCCGCATCAGCCGCCGCCCCCCCCGCCGCCGCGCCCGACCCCCGACTCGGCCGACACGCCCGGCTCATCCCACTTCAGCACGACGAACGAAACCTCCAGCAGGTCGCGGCGCGGCCGGATCACGATGCGATCCCGCAACGGCTGCTCCTCTTTCGTCCGCTTCGACACCACCTCCCCCAGCACCAGACCCTGCGCGCAACGCGGCCACGCGGGATCCGACACGTAGACCAGATCCCCCTCGGCCACGTTCAACGTGCGATCGATGTCCGCCTCGAAACTCCCGTCGCCCGTCGGCGTCGCCAGGATCGCGTCCCGTCCGTCGAGTCCGCCCCCTGACACCCGTCCCGCCGCGACCACCGCCTGAATCGGACCCGTGGCCTTGTTCGTCGTCGCCTGAAACGTGCTCTTCAACGCGGCGACCCGCGTCACCCGGCCCAGCAGATCGGCCCCGCCCCCCACGCCGACCGCGCCGTCCACGACGCCCAGCCGCGCCCCCGCATCGAGCTCCACGATCCCCGATGTCCGGTCGATCGGCTGACTGATGATGTCCGACGTCAGCACCCGAACCTGGTCCGACGCGGCGTCCCGCCCGACCTGCTCCAGCGCCCGCAGCTTCGCCCGGAGCTGATCGATCTCCAGCACCCGCGCGGCATGAAGGGACCGCCAGTGATCCGCCTCCTGCTCCAGCAGACGGACGTGCGCCTCCACGTCATCCCCGATCACCAGACGCGGCTTCGACGACATCTGCGCACGAAGCCACACCCCCGCCTCCCCGAACGGCGCCAGCGGAATCATCACCAGGTCATGCAGCCAGTTCGTCCAACCCAGCCATTGCGCGGGTAGAAACGCCGTGACGAACGACAGGAACAGCGCGGCGGCGAAGGCGGATCGTGACCTCGTGTGCGTCTTCACCATAGCTCTTGACCATCACCAACCCTTGACCGCCACCTGCCCCACGATCTCAATAGTCGTCGAGTTCCGACTCCATCGTCGCCTTCCACTCCTCGAGGTTCTCGAGGTAGATGCTCGTGCCGCGGGCGACGCAGGTGAGGGGGTCGTCGGCGATCCGGACGTCCAGCCCGGTGGCGTTGGCGAGAACGACGTCGATGCCGCGGAGAAGCGAACCGCCGCCGGCGAGCACGATTCCGTTGTCGACGAGGTCCGCCGCGAGCTCCGGCTCCGCCCGTTCGAGCGTCCGCATCACAGTTTCGATGATCGCGGCGACGGGCTCCTGCAGCGCTTCGCAGATCTCATCGCTGGTGACGGCGGTCTTCTTGGGGAGGCCCGAGATCATGTCCCGGCCGCGCACATCAATGGTCTTGGGTTCGCCGACGACCGCGGCGGAGCCGATCTCGATCTTCAACCGTTCCGCGGTCTGCTCGCCGACGGTCAGGTTATACGTCTTCTTCATGTGATTGATGATCGCTTCGTCCATGTCGTCGCCGGCGACGCGAACGGATTCGCACGTCGCGATGTCGGCGAGGGACATGATGGCGACCTCGGTCGTACCGCCGCCGATGTCGACGATCATCGACGCGGTCGGCTCGACGATGGGCAGGCCCGCTCCGATGCCGGCGGCCATGGGCTCCTCGACGAGGTAGACCTTGCGGGCCCCGGCCCGCTGGGCGGATTCGAGGACCGCCCGCTTCTCGACGGCGGTGATGCCGGAGGGAATCGCGATGACGACGCGAGGGCCGAACACCCGGGAGCGTCCGTTCACCTTGCGAATGAAGTAGGACAGCATCGCCTCGGTGATCTCGAAGTCGGAGATCACGCCGTCCTTGAGCGGTCGGATGGCGGAAATCGAGCCGGGGGTCTTGCCCAGCATTTCCTTGGCCGACCACCCGACGGCGTTGCCGTTGTTGAGAACCCGGTTGGTGCCGCGCTTCACGGCGACGACCGACGGCTCGTTGAGCACGATGCCCTCCCCGCGCACGCAGACGAGCGTGTTGCAGGTGCCGAGGTCAATCCCCATATCGACGCTGAACCAGCTCAGCAGGCTGTCGAAGATGCCCAAGGTCGGCTCCGTGCTCCTGGCTCCGTGAGGATGGCTGGATCGCTCGGGATCCATGGTCCTCGAATCCGCGGGGGCCGCCGCGCCGGCGACAATCTGTCATTCCATCGACCAAACCGCCGATTCCGCCGCAAATGATACGGCTTCCGGTCGGATCGTGCGCGGCCGGCGAGAAAACAGGCGGATCGGGCAGGCGGGGCGATCATGGCGGCCCCCGGTTCGATCGCACGAATCCGCCCGCCGGATCGGCAAAAGAACAACGCACGCCGGCGGGCCGACGTGCGTTGAGTCGTTCGATTCAGATCCGGGCGGGGCTCAGCGGCCCGTCTTCGCGACGAGCGTGAAGAGCCCGCCGTCGCCGCCGTTGGCGCCCGAGTGCTCGATGTTCCGCATCGCGACGAGGGCGACGCCGGCGGCGAGCACGATGAAGGCCACGACGAGCAGGCCGGTGTAGACGTTGACTTCGCCGCCGGACCGACGGGCGGGAGCGTTGAACTGACTCATGGTCGGATCTCCTTCCGGTCGGGGATTACGGCTGGCCCTTGGTGACCCACGCCCGCATGCCGGCCGCGACATTGCCGAGGCCGGAGGCGCCTTCGAGTTCGACCACGCCGATGGCGCGATTGATGTCGACCTCGATGATCCGGAGCTTGCCCATGAATCCCGCCTGGGTGGAGATGTTGAACTCCATGCCCTCGACCACGCCGTCACGCGCGCCGGCGTTGATCTCGGCCCGGGTCTCGGAGGCGTTGCGGGACACGTTCAGAATGGTCGCGTCGATGTCCTGGGTCGGGATGACCGCGCCCCGCGAACCCGCGGCGATCCGCTCGCGGGCGCCCGGGTACTGGGCGTAGAAGCCGGCGAGTTCGTTCGCCATGCTCGTCCGCTCCTCGCGAACCCGCTGCAACTCTTCCTGAGCCGCCCGACGAGCCGCCACGGCGACTTCGAGCTGCGAGGTCACGTCGCGGAGCTGGTCTTCCATCTCGACGAGACGACGCTCGTTCTGGAGGGCCGACTCCCGCGTCTGACGCAGGTCGGCGAGCAGGCTCTGCACGACGTTGTTGCCGGCTTCGACGCCGGTGGCGAGCGTGGCGAGCTTCGCGGCGAGATCCGTCTGGGCGGACTCCGCAGCGGCGAGCGCCGCCTGGGCCTCCATCGCGGCCGCCTCGTACTCGTCCCGCTCCGCCCGCAGGCCCGTGATCGTCGCGTCACGCGTCGCCACTTCCTGCTGCAGCCGGGACTGTTCAACCTGGTGGGCCCGGTTCGCCGAGTCCAGCGCCGACTGAGCGCTCTGAGCGTTCGCCGTCGCCTGCTCGTACCGAGCCTTGTAGCTGTCCTCGTTGTGGGCGTACACCACGACGAGCGGGACCAGCAGCACCGCCAGAAGCGACACCAGCACAATGAAAATCTTGGTCAAGACGTGCACAGTCGAAGTCCTCGATGGCTCGTTTCAGAGCGGCGTTCGAAGGCGGCGTTCGCAAGAAACGCCGCGAAAAAGGGCCCGGGTCGCATCCCGACGGCCGGACCCGCGTCCGACGCCGGAACGGGCGCTGTCGCCCGAACCACAAACCGACGCTCACGCGACCCGCCACTCGCGAATCACCTCAAAACGTCGGTCAAGGCGTTTGTAACGTACCGGGAGATTCGTGTCAACAAACCGGAAGGTTCCCCCGCAGACCCAAATCGGGCCCGCCGGCCGTCCTCCCCGCCCCAGGCTACCGCCCCCGGGACTCGATCCGCAGAATCGCCGCCGCCGCCGAGACCTGGACCAGCGGATTCTCGTCCCGCAGCAGCCGCTGGAGCGTCGGAATCCCCGCCGGCGACCCGATCAGCCCCAGTGTCGACGCCGCCTGAGCCCGCACCTGGAACTGCGGATGCTCCGCAAACAACAACGCCACCGTGCCCAGACCATCCGTCTGGCCCAGCTCACTCAGCCCCATCGCCGCCGCGAGACGAATCTCCGGCGGCGCCTGACCCTCCGCCATCGCCAGCCGACGCAGATTCGGAGCCGCCCGGGCGTCACCCAGACGACCCGCGATCAGACACGCCAGGGCCGCCACCTCGCCCTCCTCCGACGGCGCGAACAACGCCGCGCGAATCGACTCGATCTCCGACGCCTGACCCAGACGCACCATCGCCTCCGCCATCTGCAGTTCGACCAGACGCACGCGGATCGGCGGGGCGAGGACAAGCCCACGCCCCAGTGCGGATCGCAGCATCGGCGCCGCGCTCGGATTCCCAAGCTCCCCCAGCACCAGCGCCGCGTTGCCCCGCACCTCCGGATCCTCGCTCCGGATCATCCGCGCGAGTCGACTCGGGTCCGCCGGCTCTCCGCAGCGGCGCAACGCGTAGATCGCGGCGGCCTGCACGGATTCCGACGAATCATCCAGCAACGGGGCCGCGAGATGCGACACGCCATGCAGCTGCATCCGCCCGACCATCATCGCCGCCACGAACCGCACGCCGCGATTGGCGTCGACAAGCCCCTGCCGCACCGCGTCCTCCACGAGGCCGGGGGCGAACTCCGTCGCCTGGATCGCGTGCGCCCGCAATTCGGGACTCGACGAGGTGAGGGCCGACGTGATGATCTCTCGCGCCGAGGCGCCGGGATCGATCGCCATCACCGGCAGCGTCGGCTCCGGCGTCGCGGCGACGTTCAGCGTCGGCGCCTCCGTCCCCCCCGCCGAAAGCGACTTCGTGCTCCACAATCGACGACCGTCCGCCCGCACCACCTCCGGCGCGGCCGACGCCGTGGTGTCCGGCGATGTGGCGCACCCGAGGGGCAGCGTCAGCAGCACTCCAGCCGCCGTCGCGCCCAGACCGCTGACCACTCGTCGTCGATGAACCTGCCTGACCCGATCGCATCCGCCCGTCGTCATCTGCTGCTCCTTCACCCCGCCCCGTCCGGGCGGGCGTCTGATTCGTCCGGCGCCGTCTCGCCTGACCGACGCCGAGCACCGATCCGGCTCGCCCCCACCGCCAGCGTCGCCACGCCCAGCAGGAGGTACGCGAAGCTGTCGCCGAGCCGGCGGTACGGCGCGATCCGCTCGTCCAGCGTCACCCGCGTCGCGAGCCGACCAGCCACGTTCATCTGACCGTATCGGCCCGACCCGATGGTCGCGACCACCATACCGCGCGAGTCGATCACGACCGACAGACCCGTGTTCACCGACCGCACCATCGACCGGCGATTCTCGATGCACCGAATACGCAGCGCCTGCACCAGTCGTTCGCGCGGCCCCTGGGAATCCCCGAACCACCCTTCGTCGTCGCCGAACCAGCCGTCATTGCTCGGATTGACGAAGAACGCCAAGGCCCCATCGTCCGCGTTCGCCATCGCCCGCATCACCCACGGCGTGCTCGCCTCGTAGCAGATCGGCGTCCCGATCGCCCAGGTCCCGCCCTCACGTCGCAGCGTGAGCAGTTCCGGCGTGTCCGCCGCGTCCAGATTGAACGGCATCCCCCCCGCCCCCAGCGCCAGCAGCCGCTGCTCAAGCCACTCCCAGTTCGAGATCACCGGCATCGTCTCGCCGAACGGCGTCAGTTCCACCTTGTCGTAGCGTTGGATCGACCGGTCCGGGTGCACCAGATACGCGGCGTTGTAGTTGCGATCCCAGTCGAAACGCTCGTCCGTCACCCGGAGCCCTTCGTAGGCCTGACTGCCGACCAGCCACGGCGTGTCGGTGCGGTTCGCCTCCCGGACGACGAGCAGCGCGATGTCCACGGGGGCGAGGAATCCCTCCTCCTCCAGCATGAACAGCGTCTCGCGATCGATGCCGAAGCCGGGGAGCATCGTCTCCGGCCAGACGACCAGATCCGGCGCCGCGCCCTGTTCCATCGACGCATCGAGAATCGCCTGGGTGGTGTCCTCGAGCGTCTTCTGGAAGAACGCGATCTTCTGCTCCCAGGTGTCGGTGTTCTTGTTGCTCTGCGGGAGGTTCGTCTGCATGGCGAGGACGAGCGGCCCTTCGGCGAGCGGCGCCGTCTGACCGAGTCGCCAGACGCCGTAGCCGAGATTCGCGCCGAGGATGGCGACCGCGCCGATCGCAGCGCCGAGCAGCCGCGCCCGTGATATCTCGCCGCCCCCCAACCGCAGGAGGTCGACGAGCAGTCCCGCGGTCATCGCGGCGAGCGCGCTGAGCCAGTAGCCGCCGAGCAGATCCGCGGACTGCGCCATCACCGGCGTCTCGACGACCGGATGGCCGAGCATATGCCACGGGAAGCCGCCGACGAGAAGGTTGCCCCGCAGGAGTTCGGTCGCCACCCAGAGCGTCGGCGCGATGATCGTCATCGGCAGGCCGGCGGTCGGCGTCCAGTCCCGCAGGCTCCGCACGCCCCATGCGTACAGTCCCGGATAGAACGCCACCGCGAGCGCGAAGAGCGGATAGCCGAGGGCGGTGACCGGAATCGTCCAGCTTGTCAGCCACAGGAAGACGAGCCACGCGACGGCCCACGTCAGCAGCCCGGCGCGAAGCGGCGACGATGACCGCCACGCCGCCCACGTCAGCGGCGCGATCGCGATGTACGCCGCGATCCAGACGTTCGCGGGCGGCGTCGCCAGCAGCCACAGCGCGGCGTACGCGACCAGCCACGCACTGCACCGCCGCCAGCCGTCACTTCTATTCGACGACGTCGTCATCTCGACCGCTCATCCACGGCTGTCATCACTTCCCGGCGTAGTCGATGATGCGGCTGATCTCGTTCCGCAGTTCGCTGCGGGCGGCCACGCGATCGACGAAGCCGCACTGGAGCAGAAACTCCGACCGCTGGAAGCCTTCGGGCAGATCCTGTCGGATGGTCTGCTTGATCACCCGCGGACCCGCGAAACCGATCAGCGCCTTCGGCTCCGCCAGGATCACATCGCCCAGCATCGCGAAGCTCGCCGTCACCCCGCCCGTGGTCGGGTCCGTCAGCACCGAGATGAACAACCCCCCCATCTCGTCGAACCGCGCGAGGGCCGCCGACGTCTTCGCCATCTGCATCAGCGACAGCCCGGACTCCATCATCCGCGCCCCGCCCGAGCAGCTGACGACCACCAGCGGGAGATCCTGGTCCCCCGCCGCCTCGATCGCCCGCGTCAGCTTCTCGCCGACCACCGAGCCCATGGAGCCGCCGAGGAACGTGAAGTCCATGCACGCGAGGATCACCTTGCGGCCCTTGACGAACGCCTTGCCGGTGAGGATCGCATCCGACTGCTTCGTCTTCCGCTGCGCATCCTCGAGCCGCTTGGCGTAGGGCTTGATGTCCACGAAATTCAGCGGATCGGTCGGGGCGAGCTCCGCGTTCATGGGCTCGAAGCTGCCGGGGTCGGCGAGTTGCTGCACCCGGACCGGGCCGGAGACCCGGAAGTGATACTGGCACTCGGAACAGACCCACAGGTTGTTCTCGACCGACTTGCGGAACAGCATCGCCGCGCACTCGGGACAGAGAATCCACAGCCCTTCCGGCACCCCCTTCTTGGGCCGGGGCGTCGGGGCGCCGGCGGCGGTCTCCACGTGCGGTGCGTCCGACGGGGGCGCGTCCATCTTCGACGAGTCCAGGGATGAGGACGGGGTTCTCGACATGCCCGAAGTATACCCGCGACCCCACGGGCGACTCCAATCACGATGACGCGAGCGACGGCGTCGCCAGCAGGGCCTCCGCCGTTTCGGACGCCAGCAGATACCGCTCCACCCGCGGACGATCGTCCAGCATCGACCGGAACGCCTCGCCCGTCCGACCGGCCAGCCAGCACCGCAGCACCGCCAGACCAAAGTCGTGGAGCACGAGCGCAGCCTCCGACTTGTCCTTCTTCACGATCCGACCCGCCGCGAGCAGGATCCGCGTCGCCGCCTCCGCCAGATCATCTCCCTCCGGCGCGGCGACACCCATCGGATCCTCCAGCCACTGCCGGCGCCGACGCGGAAAACGGTCCGCAAACGCCGCTTCCGTCAACCCCTCGAGCAACCCCAGCGAGGGGTTGCCGAGATCCGACGCGACCTTCGTCTTCACCTTGAGCGCCGCCGCGATGATCCCGGCCGTCGCGGCGGCGGCTTCGTCGTCCGGGTGATACACCACCGACGGACGTTCGCCCGCCCAGGCGTTGGCCAGCGACGTGATCGTCGCCCGTCCGTTATCGCTGAGGGGCAGGTCCGCGGCGCCGCAGACACGCCCGTCGCGCTCCCACGTCGTCTCGCCGCATCGCACGAGACACAGCCGCTTCGCCCGCCGACGTCGCGCGGCCATCTACTCGACCGACTCCTGCGCCCGCTTCGACACGCCGGCCGGCGCGCCGTCGCCCCGAATCGCCTCGATCGCCGCGCGATAGTCCGACGCCCCGAACACCCCCGACCCCGCGACCAGCACGTCGCAACCGGCGGCGCGACAGTCGACGGCGGTCTGATCCGGCTTGATGCCGCCGTCCATTTCCAGCCGCTGCTCGGGACGCAGACGCGCCGCAATCGCCCGGGTCTTCTCCAGCGTCTCCGCCATGAACGCCTGCCCGCCGAAACCGGGGTTCACGCTCATCACCAGAATCAGATCGAACGCCTCGACCCACGGCAGGATCGTCTCCAGCGGCGTGGGTGGATTGATCGCCAGCCCCGCCGTCATCCCCGCCGCCCGCACGGTCGCCGCGAGCGCGCCGGGATCGTCGACAACCTCGACGTGAAACGTGAAGTGATCCATCCCCGCCGACGCGAACGGCTCGACGAACATCGCCGGCTTCTCGACCATGAGATGCACGTCAAGAAACGCATCCGGCAGATGACGCCGAATCGCGCCGCACAAGGCCGGACCCATCGTCAGGTTCGGAACGAAGTGGCCGTCCATGACGTCGAGGTGCAGCAGATCGCCGCCCGCCGCCAGCGCGGCGCCGCAGTCCTCGGCCAGACGCGCGAAATCCGCGGCGAGCACCGACGGCGCAATCAGCGGCCGGCCGGGCGAATCCGTAAACAGATTGCGAGGCGTGTTCACGCACGCACCATACCGCGCCGACGTCGCCTCCGCCCGGGATGCCGGCGGGCGAAACAGAGGGCGGGGTCATGACAAAAATGAAAAGCGCGGCGCCCGATGTCCGGACGCCGCGCCCTGGTTCTCAGCCGGCCCCCTGCGATCCTGACGGTGTGAATCGCGGGGTCGGGCGGTTTACTCGTTGCCGGCCCGCATCTCGGCGCGACGGTACTTGGCGAGCAGGCTCTTGTACTCCTGCTTCTTCGCCGGCGTCGCCATGAAGTAGGCTTCCTGCTGCGCCTTGATCGCCTGTTCGAAGTCGCCCCGGGCGTGATGCACGACGGCGAGGAGGGACAGGGACTGCGCCTTGTCGACGCTGCTGTCGAGGCGAACGGTGTTCGCGATCTCGAGCGCCAGATCAAGGTCGCGCTTCTCGGCGGGAATGGCCGGATCGGTCGCGATCATCTGGACGAGGTCGATCCGGAACTGTGCGTCGTGGGCGTAATCCTTGGTGGCGACCTGGCGCGCGAACGCGTTCGCGGCCCGGGCGTCGTCCATGTCGAGCAGCATCATTTCATACTGGTCGAGCGCAAGGTCGGCGAAGACGGTCGGGTCGACCTTCCGGATCTCGCTCATGTAGTGCACCGCCTGCTTCCAGTCGCGCTGCTTGCGAGCGGTGCGGGCCGCTTCGAGACCGGGCGCCGCCTGCTTGAAGAGCTTCGCGTTGTAGCGGCCGCGCATCACCTTCTTGACGACGCCGTCGAACTCTTCCATCAGCGGGTTGCCGATGTGCTGGATCGTGCCGTCGGGACCGACGACGAACGCGCACGGAATGCCGCGCTGGCCGGCGGCTTCCATGTAGTCCTTGTAGATGCGACGACGATCGTCCGAGACGATCCGGTAGCTCATCCGGTCGCCCTGCTTGCGCAGGAAGTTCTTGACCGTGCGCTCATCTTCGTCGGAGACGCCGATGATCACGAGGCCTTCGGACTCCATCGTCTTGTGCATCTTGTTCAGATGCGGGATCGACCGCTTGCACGGGCCGCACCAGGTCGCCCAGAATTCGACCACATAGGTCTTGCCGCGCTTGAAGTCCGAGACCTCAGAGCCCTGCACGAAATTCGCGTTGCTGCCGAGCGACGGCGCCTTCATGCCGACCTTCAGGTCTTGCCCGTACGCGGTCGCCGCCACCATCAGGGCCACCGTTACCGCCAACGTCCTCCGAACCATTCGTCAGTCCCTTCGTCTAGTGAACTCTCAAATCAGGTGCGGCTCGCAAAACGGGCCCGCACATCGGGATATGTCCGTGACTCCACGCCGGACGACTTCGTCATCCTAGCCGCTTTCCGACGCCGACTCACGGGGAAACCGCGGTCAGAGCCCCTTCCAGCGGGGTCGGACGCCGGTCGGCCGACGCCGGGAACGACCGATCGAAGCACGCAGCCGCGCACGGTCTCCCGCTGTGCAACCCCGATCCGCGTCCGAATATTCCCCAAACCTCGGCGGAACTGATCGCGACGGCGCCCATTCTCGACGCCGGTCAGGCGGACGCCGGGGCCCCCGCCTCGTCCAGCACCTCGACCGACCGGAACCGCTTCCCCTCCAGCATCGCCATGCTCGCCCCGCCGCCGGTGGAGACGTGGGAGAACGCGTCGGCGAGATCGAACGCCTCCACCGCCGCCGCGCTGTCGCCGCCGCCGATCACGCTGACCGCCCCCTGGCCCGTCGCCTTCGCGGCGGCCTCCGCCACCTGCCGGGTG
Organism: Phycisphaerales bacterium; assembly: GCA_965227335.1. GTDB lineage: Bacteria > Planctomycetota > Phycisphaerae > Phycisphaerales > SM1A02 > CBDDFV01. Next base: position 993,843 of record CBDDFV010000001.1, on the reverse strand, counting down.
CCCTCGTCGAACGGCGGCGTCTCGAACACGCCCATCGGCCCGTTCCACACGATCGTCCGGGCGGACTCGATCACCCCCGCGTACGACACCCGCGTCGCGGGACCGATGTCGAGCCCCATGCAGTCGTCCGGAATCCCCGGGCCGTGCACGTGGATCTCCGCCTCCGTCGCGATCTCGACCGCACACACGTGGTCCGACGGCAGCCCCAGCGTCGCCCGGCCGTCCGTCCCCGCCCGCTCCAGCAACGCCTTCGCGGTCTCGATCATGTCCGGCTCCACCAGGCTCCGCCCCGTGGCGTTCCCTTGCGCACGTAGAAAGGTGTAGGCCATCGCCCCGCCGATGAGAATCGTGTCGACCTTGTCCATCAGATGCTCGATCGCGCCGAGCTTGTCCGAGACCTTCGCGCCGCCGAGCACCGCCACGAACGGCGAGGCCGCCGACGCCGTCAAACCCGACAGGAACTTCAGTTCCTTCTCCAGCAGCAGCCCCGCGACGCGCGGCTTCCCCGCCATCGCCTCCGGAACCGCCACCATGCTCGCATCGTCGCGGTGCGCCGTGCCGAACGCATCGTTGCAGTAGATGTCGCCGTACGAGGCGAGTCGCGCGCCGAACGACGCATCGCCCGACTTCTCGCCCGCGTTGAACCGCAGATTGTCCAGCAGCACCACCTCGCCCGTCCGCAGCGATCCCGCCGCGCCCGCCGCCTCGTCGCCCGCCGGATCGCCCGACACGAACTGCACGGTCGCGCCGTCCAGCAGTTCGCCCAGCCGGTCCGCCGCCGGCTTCAGCGTGTACTTCGCCTCGAAGCCCTCCCCTTTCGGTCGCCCCAGATGACTCATCAGCACCACCGATCCGCCCCGGTCCAGCACCGAGCGGATCGTCGGCAGCGCCATGCGGATCCGCCGGTCGTCCGTGATCGAACCGTCGTCATCGAGCGGCACGTTGAAATCGACCCGCATCAGCACCCGCTGACCCGCCACCTCCACCTGTTCGATCGTCTGCTTCGCCATCGGGACAACCCGCTCCTTCTGAACGTTCGTGCAAACCTGATGATAGACCGTCCGGATCAGTTCGTCGGCGCGGGACGAACCTCGATACCGTTGATCCGCCCTTTGCCTCGGACGCATCGAACCTCGATCACGTGCAGCCCCCGTCCCCACCAGCGGGCCGGCGTCGCGTGCGGCGCGGCGGACGGCGGCGGAGCCCGCTCCGCCAGTTCAGGCTCGCCCGGCCCACGCCGCGCAATCTCCAGCTGTCCGTGCGGCGACAGGTCCGCCTGCAACGTGGCGACCATGACGCCAGGATCATCCACCCGCACGAGGTACCACCGCCGCTCGCCCGCCCGGAGCAAAGGCGCCCGCGTCTGCATCCAGTTCGGATCGCGCCAGACGTGACGACGCGGATCCACGGCGCCCGGAACCCGCAAGCCCTCCGAGGTCTCCGCCCGCGGTCGCGTGCGCACGGCGTCGATCGCGCGCGTCTTCGACGTCTCCGGTTGCGCGTGCGACTCCGTGAGCGTCCACGTCCCGTAGCGCGTGCGCCAACTCCGCGCGCCGGCCTGGAACCACATGAACCGCCCGAACCCCCACGCAGACCACGCGTCCAGATACGACTCGCAGATCGCCTGCATGCCGTCGTCATGCGACGCCGCCCGCTTGGCGTCGATGTTCCGCGGACCGAAGGTGTCCGGCCCGCCCTCGTAGCCGAGATACGCCAGGCCGTACCACGTCGCGAGCGCCGCGTTGCGCTCCAGCCGCACGCTGCCCGTCATCCGACCCACGTCCGCCGCGAGCGCATCCAGCACGCTCGCCGCGTCGAGTCCGTCTCTATCCCGCCCGCCAATGTTGAAATACCGCGCACCGGCGAGGGCATGGAGCGACCCGCGCGGCGGACCATGAAACCGCTCCAGATACGGCAGCTGATGCGCGAATGTCCCTTCCGGCGACGCGATCTGACCCGCGAGCACCGGACGCACGCGATCGGCGCCGCAGACCTCACGGAAGATCCGCCCGATCTCGACGATCCGACGCGCCACGCGACGCATCGCCCACGCCCGCGGATTCTCCGACCCGTCGAAACGCAGCTCCCCGTCGCGATCCGCCCGGACCTCCGCCTCCGCCTGCGCGGCGTTCCATTTCTGCTGGGCGAAGATCGGGTTCCAGACCTCATTGCTGTACTCGACAAAGATGATCCGCTCCGGCTCCAGCTGATCGCGCAGGACCGTCGCCAGCGTGCGCACATACCCGTCGTCCGCCAGGTGCGGAACATTGATCCAGACGTGGGTATCGAGTTCGTTCGCGAGCGCGATGCAGACCTCCCACGGAACGCCGCGCTCGCTCGCCCACGTCGCATGGAGCGGCGTCGCGCGTTCCGCCCACGTCCCGACGGGATGGTGATTCGTCCGCGTCCAGTCCATGAACCGGAGTGTGTCGAAGCGTCGGAGGTGATCGAGGTAGTGCGTGGTGAAGAGTTCGCGCCCCGTGTAGCCGGGACGGATGAGCCGCACGTTGCGCACGCCGCCCCGCGTGCGGGTGAACGAGAGCATGAGCTGTCCGTTGTGATCCTCGGGCAGGTCGACGACGCCGGTGACGATCCCGGAGTCCGGGTCCTTGTCGAGAATGCGCACGTCGCCGGAGGACGCGACCATCTCGACGCGGGGCACCCCCCGGCATTCGAACGACAGCCGGTACCGGCCGGCCAGCCACGACTCGCCCTCCTGGTCGGTCATGAGGACGACGCCTGCGTCCCCGCGCGGCCAGCCGTGCTCGTCGACGGTGTCGATCGGCTCCCAGGGCGCCTCCGGTTTCCCCCACGCCCGCGCCTGCTTCATAACATCCACGAAGGCGTGGTCCCGCGACCAGTCCGTCACCCCGGCGAGTCCCGCCCCGATCGGGAGCGGCTCGTCGGCGGCGCACGCGGCGGCGGTCCACGCGATCATGACCAGCCGCATCACCCAACTCGGAATGTCCATGCCTCGCCCCATCGTGCTCATCCTTGGTCCGACCGCCGGCGGCAAGACCCGCCTCGCGATCGATCTGGCCAACGCGCTGCCCGGCGGCGGAGAGTGCCTCAGCGCGGATTCGGTGCAGGTCTACCGTGAAATGGACATCGGCGCCGCGAAACCCACGCCCGAAGAACAATCTCAGGCCCCCCACCATCTCCTCGATCTCGCCGATCCGGCCGAGGACGGCTTCACGGTGGATACGTGGCTCAAGGCGTGCGACGAGGCGATCGCCGACGTCCGCTCGCGCGACCGCTGGCCGATCGTGGTCGGCGGCACGAACCTCTACATTCAGGCCCTCCTCTACGGCCTCTTCGACGGCCCGGAGCACGATCCGGACCTTCGCGCGGCCCTCCAGGCGGCGGATCTCGGCGACCTGCGGGAGGAGTTGGAGCGGGTCGACCCCGACGCGTCGGAGCGGATCCACCGGAACGATCGCAAGCGCACGATCCGCGCGATCGAGGTCTTCCGACTCACGGGGAAGCCGATCTCCGCCTGGCAGCAGGAGTGGTCGCAGGCCCCCGCGCGAGAGGACATCCTGATCGTGGGGCTCGACTACCCCGTGGATGTGATCAACCGCCGCATCAACGCCCGCGTGAAGGCGATGCTCGCGGACGGCCTCCTCGACGAAGTGCGACGGCTCCACGAGGCGGGACGGCTCGGTGAGCAGGCGCGGCAGGCGCTGGGCTACGCCCAGTTGATCGAGCATCTGGAGGGCCGCGCGTCGCTGGAAGAGGCGGTTGAGGCGATCAAGATCGGCACGCGTCGATTCGCCAAGCAGCAGCGGACGTGGCTCCGTCGGTTTCGGGCCCTCCCGCGGAGCCGGTGGATTCCGGCCGCCGACATGTCTTCGGAAGTGATGCTCCAGCAGGCACTTGCAGCCATTGATGGAATGTTGGCCGAACCGATGGAACAATCCTGACGAACCGTGGGGTTGGTTTGCCCGTCTTCACTGGACGGCCTTGCGTCCCGTCGGGTGTCGCCCTAGGGTGCTGCCGCGCCGGGGGCCCGAGAGGCCGCCGGCATTGTCCTTTTCTCCTTCACGACCCGCGGTCGGGTGACCGATACGCCTCCGAATCATGGCCAAGAAGAAGTCCACCTCGAAGAAGCGGACCACGACGAAGACGCCGTCGACCCGGAAGAAGTCGACGCGGAAGAAGTCGTCGACGCGCGGCTCGCGGAATCCGGATCCCGCCGCCGCCGCCGGCAAGCGGCTCGTCATCGTCGAATCCCCCGCGAAGGCCAAGACCATCGGGCGGTACCTCGGTCCCGACTACGTCGTCTACGCCTCCGTCGGTCATGTCCGCGACCTCCCCGCGAAAGCCCCCAAGGGCGAGAAGCAGCCGGTCCCGGGCGTCGACATCGAGAACCATTTCGCGCCGACATACGAGGTCCTGTCGGACAAGAAGAAGACCGTCACCGAACTGAAGAAAGCCGCCAAGGTCGCCAGCGAAATCTGGTTCGCGACCGACCTCGACCGCGAAGGCGAAGCCATTTCCTGGCACCTCGCGCAGATCCTCGGCATTCCCGCCGACGACGCCCGACGCGTCATCTTCAATGCCATCACCGCCGACGCGATCCGCGCGGCGTTCGACGATCCCCACCCCATCCACACCGGCAAGGTCAACGCCCAGCAGGCCCGACGCATCCTCGACCGCATCGTCGGCTACCAGGTCTCGCCGCTGCTCTGGAAGAAGGTCGCCCGCGGCCTGAGCGCCGGGCGGGTGCAGTCCGTCGCGGTGCGAGTCGTCGTCGAGCGCGAACGGGAGATCCGGGCGTTCATCCCGGATGAGAACTGGAAGGTGACGGGTCTGTTCACGACCGACCTCGCCGCCGGGTCCGCCCTCGCTGACGCGTGGAACGCATTTGCGTCGGAGACGGACGACAAGGGAAACACGCCGACGATCCGGGCCCAGAACGCGTGGCTGGCCGATCGGGCGGGCATCCGGGCGGAGCTGGTCGAACTCGGCGGAAAGAAATTCGATCTCGGTGCGAAGGCGGACGATCCGCGGGATCTGACCGATCGCGTGAAGGACGTGGCGGCCGCGACCGGCCTGATCGACGTGCAGTCGACGGTCGAGGAGGACGCAAAGGGCAAGGGTCCGGCGCAATTCATCCGAACGGTGACGGGGTCGGTTGATCCCGCCGCGCGATACGCGGTGAAGTCGATCGAGACGAAGCGCACGAGCACGCGTCCGCCGGCGCCGTTCATCACCTCGACGCTGCAGATGTCGGCGTCGACGTCGCTGAGCTTCTCCACCGACCGGACGATGCGTGTCGCGCAGGGCCTGTACGAGGGCGTGAACATTCCGGGCGAGGGCCAGACGGGCCTGATCACGTACATGCGAACCGACTCGACGCATCTGTCGGGCGAGGCGGTCAAGGGCGTGCGTGAGTTCATCGGGCAGCGACTCGGGAAGGAGTATCTCCCCGAGAAGCCGAAGTTCTACTCCTCGTCGAACAAGGATGCGCAGGAGGCGCACGAGGCGATTCGTCCGACCGACGTGCGCCGCCATCCGGACGAGTTGCGCAACACGCTGAGCGACGACCAGTACAAGCTCTACCGGCTGATCTGGAACCGCTTCCTCGCGTGCCAGATGAAACCGGCGCAGTGGGATTCGACGACGATCCTGTTCGAGCGCACCGATCAGGACACCGGCGCCGTCTTCAAGACGACGGGTCGCGTGCTGGTGTTCGACGGCTTCTATCGCGTCACGGGCGTACCGACGTCGAGCGATGAGCAGACGTTGCCGGAGCTCGCGGAGCGCGATCCGCTGGCCCCGTTCGCGATCGAGCCGGAGCAGAAGTTCACCAGTCCGCCGCCCCGGTATTCGGAGGCGTCGCTGGTGAAGGCGCTGGAGTCGGAGGGCATCGGTCGTCCGTCCACGTACGCGTCGATCATCAAGGTGATCCAGGACCGCAACTACGTCGAGCAGGTGAATCGCCGATTCCACGCGACGGATCTCGGCGAAGTGGTGACGGACAAGCTGATCCAGGGCTTCCCGAAGATCATGGACGTCGGTTACACGCGGCTGATGGAGGCGGAGCTCGACAAGATCGAGGACCAGAACGCCGACTGGGTCGCGATGCTCGAAGCGTTTTATAAGCGGTTCTCCGAAGCGCTCGACACCGCGATGGAGACGATGACGCACGCGAAGGCGGAGATCCAGCCCGCGCCGTACCAGTGTCCGACGTGCGGCGCGCGGACGGCGTACCGGTTCGGCAAGAACGGGCGTTTTCTTTCGTGCGGGGCGTATCCGGACTGCGATTACGCCGCGCCGATCGACCGCGAGGGTCGTCCGCTGCTGCCGGAGCGGGTGAACGTCGCGTGTCCGGAGGACGGCTCTCAGATGATCGCGCGGACGGGCCGCTTCGGGAAGTTCCTCGCGTCGGTCAACTACCCCGACATCAAGTTCGTGCTCAACCTCGACAAGAAGGGGAACATCAAGCTCCCCTCGCCGCCGGCGCTGAAGGTCGAGGAGCTGGAGTGTCCGAAGTGCGAGTCGCCGATGCACCTCCGCAACGGCAAGCGCGGCCCGTGGCTGGGTTGTTCGACGTTCCCCAAGTGTCGCGGCCGCCTCGCGTGGACGAAACTCGAGGACGACGTCAAGGAACGACTCGAGAAGGAACTCGAAGCCCACGAGAAGGCGAACCCGCAACCGGTGATCCGCACGCTCGACGGCGAGATCATCCCCGACGGCACGCCGCTCGAAGAGCTGCTGTTGCCCGGCGGCGTGCAGGAACTCGCCATCCACCCGGATGCTGTGGAGCAGAAGAAGTCCGCGTAGGGGTCGGTTGAGCCCCCGGCCCAACACGAAATCGCTCCCGTAGGTTGGGCCCCCGGCCCAACACGAATCGCCAGCCCCCGCAGGTTGGGCCCCCGGCCCGACATCGCTCCTTCGTGACCGACGATCGATCGTACTCCTCGCAGTACGACACCCTCTCGCGCGTTCTGATCGGCCCGCAACCGTTCCGGCCGGGCGAGTTGCCGGTGTTGCTGGTGTTCAATGACGATGACGGCTCGACGCAGATCGTCGGCGCCGCCTCGGGCAACGACTGGTTCGTCTTTGACAACCAGGCCCTCGCCGACCGGCGGCGCGGGGGCGGCTGGGTCGAGATTCGGATCCCATGTCCGCCTCGCCACGACTACGCAACTGTCCCCGGGCGGAGCCCGGGGCTTGGGTGAAACGACATAAAATGGACGCTCGGAGCGAGCCCCCGGGCGGAGCCCGGGGGGTTGGGTGAAACGACATAAAATGGACGCTCGGAGCGAGTCCCCGGGCGGAGCCCGGGGCTAACGTATCTCCATGATCAAACGACGCCCCACCCGACAGATCACCATCGGCGACGACCGCGTCGGACGCGTCCTCGTCGGCGGGGACGCTCCGGTCTCGGTGCAGACGATGACCGCGGGATACACCTACGACGTCGACGCCTGCGTCACCGAGATCAACAAGCTCGTCGCGGCGGGGGCCGACATCGTCCGCGTCGCCGTCCCCGAACGGAAGGACACCGAGGCCCTCTCCGAGATCCTCAACCAGACCGACGTCCCCATCGTCGCCGACGTCCACTTCCACTACAAACGCGCGCTCGAAGCCATCGACGCCGGCGTCCACAAGATCCGACTCAACCCCGGCAACATCTCCGACCGCGACCAGGTCAACGCCGTCATCGACGCCTGCAAGGAACGTTCGATCCCGATCCGCATCGGCGTCAACGAAGGCTCGATCATCGAACGGAAGGACAAGCAGACCCGCAAGGAGGAACTCGGGAAGTTCTTCTCCGACCATCGCCACGGACACCTCATGGCGATCATGATCGCGAAGCTCGAGGAGTACCTCGACATCTTCGACGCCCGCGACTTCCACGACATCTGCATCAGCGCGAAGTCGATGGACGCCTCGCTCGTCATCGACGTCTACACCGAGATCTCCAAACGCTTCGACTATCCGCTCCACCTCGGCGTCACCCACGCGGGACCGAAGGAGACTGGCGCTATCCGCTCCGTCGTCGCCCTCGGCACGCTGCTCGCCAACGGGATCGGCGACACCGTGCGCATCTCCTACGCCAGCGATCCGGTGCACGAAGTCGAAGACGCGCTCGAGATGCTCTACTGCCTCGGCCTCCGGGAACGCAAGGGCGTTGAACTGATCGCCTGCCCCACCTGCGGACGCATCCAGGTCGACCTCTTCACCCTCGTCAAGGACGTCCGCGAGAAACTGCAGCCGCAGATCGAACTGCCGATCAAGGTCGCCGTCATGGGCTGCATCGTCAATGGACCCGGCGAAGCCGAAGGCGCCGACGTCGCGGTCTTCGCCGGCGATCGGCGCGGCATCATCTACGTCCAGGGCGAACGCGTCGCCAACGTCCCCGAAGGCGAGATCCTCGAACGACTGCTCGACGAATGCCGCACATTCGAGGACAAGGTCAAGCGCGGCGAAGCGAAACTCGGCGAGAAGAACGTCGAGATCATTCCCCCCGACCCCATCGGCGAACTCGGCTCCGGCGAAGCGCTGATCGCCGAGGGCAAGGTCGAACGACTGTCGATCGGGGAAACGTGAACCGATCCGTGCGCACACTCGTAAGCGTCGCGATGGTCAGCGCGGCCGCCGCGCTGACCGGATGCGTCGGACCCGCCAACCCTTCATTTGACGTCTCGCTCCATGATGCGCGGACGGATCTGCGTCGGATGGCGGAGGATCCCGCCCCGCTGCCGCGCCCCGTGCTCGTGCTCGGCGGTTACGGCGATCCCGGCGTCGGACCGGGCCTGCTCGCGGATGACATTCGCGACATCGCGGCGGACCCGGACCGCGTCCACGAACTCACCTTCTTCGTCGGGGCGGGGACGTTCGACGCGTGCCGCGAACGCGTGCTCGACGCGGCGCCACGCACGGCGGACGGCGAACTCGCGGAAGTCGACGTCGTCGCCATCTCGATGGGCGGCCTGATCGCGCGTCACGCGGCCCGGTCGACCGACGATGACGACCGCGCCCTCCCGATCGCGCGGCTGTTCACGATCTCGACCCCCCACCGCGGCGCGAATCTCGCGGCACTTCCGACGCTGGACGCGCGGGTCTCGGACATGCGGGCCGACGCGACGTTCATGAGCGACCTCAACGCGGCCGCGCGACCATACGAACTGGTCGCGTACGGTCGGCTGAACGACTGGATCGTGGGGGTGGAGAACACGGCTCCGCCGGGAGAGACGCCGATCTGGGTCGCGCCACCGCTCGCGTCGCCGAGCCATCTGATGGCGGCGCGGGATCCGCGTCTGCGGGCGGATCTGCTCCGGCGGTTACGGGAGGAGGCGCCGCTGGCGTCGGTCGAGCGGGCCCCGCTGCCGGGCGGGGAGCGGGGGCGGGTCATCCCAAATCGGGATCAAAGTGGGGGTTGACCCCGGTTTTCGGGTCGGCGGGGGTCGATTTCGGATCCGGCGGGGTCGAAATGGCGTAGAGTACGACGGAACGCCCGGGGCCCGCGCGGGCCGCCGCGCCCACTGGAAGGACACGTCCGCATGAAGTCACAACGCCAGTCTCGAACCGGCTTTACGATCATCGAGATGCTCGTCGTGGTCGCCATTCTCGGCGTCCTGCTGGGTCTGCTGGCCCCGGTGCTGACCGGCGTGAAGCGTCGCGGTCTGAAGACGCAGGAGCAGGCGAACATCAAGTCGCTGTTCACGGCGTGGAACCTCTATTCGACGAACAACGACGACAAGCTGCTGCCGGGCCATCTCGATCCGGACGTCCAGACCGAGTGGGGCACGCGGTACAAGCTGCCGAACAACCAGGTCGTCGAGCAGGAGCTGGCCGAGGGGTACGTCTGGCGGCTCGCCTCGTATCTCGACAACAACTACGACGTCCTCCGCCAGTACGCGGAGGAGGAGCGTCCGGGCCTGATCGATCCGCGGGCCGCGACCGACTACGCCGTCGCGCCGGCCTTCGGCTACAACGCGCATTACCTCGGCGGCTGGTGGGAGATCATCGACGGCCAGCCGAACTTCCGATTCTTTGACGCCGACGTGCCGACCGGGAAGTCGTCGGTCGTGTGCCTGTCCATGTCGCAGGTGCGGCGACCGGCGGACGTCATCGCCTTCGGTTCGTCGACCCGCCGGCAGCCGGGCCTCGCGAAGTGGCGCAACAACGACATCGCGTTCGTCCCGGACAACCCGGACTATCCGCGTCAGGTGGGCAACTACAACTTCCCCGGCTCGCCGTACATCGATCCCCCGTTCCTTGCGCAGGACGCCGTGTGGCAGATCTACGGCGGCTACGGACCCGGCGCCGGCGGCGGCGATCCGGCCGGCGTCCGCGAGGCCTCGCCCGACGCGATCGAAGTGTTCGCGGTGCCGGACCAGGAATTCGCGCACGTGCCGTTCGCTCGCTACAGCCAGCAGGTGACGACGATCGGCGTCGACGGCCACGTCATCGGCGAAGCGTACGATGCGCTCGACGACATGCGACGCTGGATTGATCCCGCGGATCAATGGGTCTCCGGCCCCTACGCCGCGCCGGCGCCGATCCACGACTGACCCGACCGCTCAATGACAACGACCGACCGAACGACAGCCCCCGCGACGCACGGGGGTCTGTTGTTCTTGACCGGGTGCAAGTCGCGGATCACCGCCGGTTGATCAGCACCGACACCGTCCCGCTGTCGTAGTTCCCGGTCACGATGTCGAGCCGGCCGTCGCCGTTCATGTCGACCGCGATCGCGTTCGGACTCCGCCCGCCGGCGTCGACCGTCACGGCATGGTCAAAGCCGCCGTCCGCCTCGCCGACGCATACCGGCACGGATGAGGTCTGCACGCCGGCCCCGATCAGGTCGAGCCGGCCGTCGCCCGTGACGTCCGCCAGCGTCCCGCCGATGCACGGGACGTCGAGGTCGATTCGTCCGTCGTTCGCCTCGACGAAGCGTCCGCCGCCCGCGTTGATCATGGCGACCGCGAACCGTGATTCATCCGCGAACGCCACCGCGTCGAGGTCGCCGTCCTGATCGAGATCGCCAAGCGTGCACGCCATGGGACGCTCGACGCTGGCGATCGGCATCGTCGTCTCGAGATCAAATCCGTTGAGCGGCGAGAACATGCCCGTACCGGCGCCGACGAGCACCGTCAGACCGCCGCCTCGCATGTCCGTCATGATCGCATCGAGCGCGCCGTCGTGATTGATGTCCGTCATGTTCAACTGCATGTACGGATGCCGGTGCGCAAAGTACGGCTGGCCGAGCGACGGAGCGAACCCGCCGGTTCCGTCGCCGAGAAGCACCGCCAGCGCGTGATCGTCGACGAGCGTCGCAAGCAGGTCGAGATGGCCATCCCCGTTGACGTCGCCGAGCGCCGCCGCGTGGACGTGCGGGCTCGCCCCGTCGTGCATCGTCACCGACCCGGCCGGCGTCAGCCCGCCCCGACCGTCGCCGCGCAGCACCGTCGCCTCATAGGAAGAGTGCTGATAGACAACGACGTCCAGGGCGCCGTCATGATCGATGTCGCCGACCGCCGCCCCGAGAGCCGTGTCGCCGATCCGGATGCGATCACCCGACAACGCGAGGCCGCCCCGACCATCGTTGAGGAGCACCCGGACATGCCCCGACGCGGCGTCGGGCTCGCGCCCACAGCAGGGTCCGCACGCGATCACGATGTCCTGATCGCCATCGCCGTCCATGTCCGCCGCGATCGGTCGGCCCGCCATCGGTCCGACCTGGAGGGGCGGCCCGGCGAGTTCGAACTGCACGTCCGGTCGGGTGTGGGGCGGACCGAACCAGGCGGCGACCGTGACCGTCACGAGGCTGACCGTCGCCGCCGCGCCGGCGGTCCATGGAGTAGTCCATCGTCGATGCATCTGCGTTTCTCCTGCGGGTAGAAGGGGCTGGCCGTTGCTTCAACCTGCGAACGCAAATCGCGTCTGGCCGGGTCGATTTCGCGAACGGCGCGTCTCAGGGGGCGAGCGGCGCGGGTTCATCGGCGAGCGCGGCGTCGAGCGTCGCCCGGCGGCGGCGACTCACGGGCGCCCGCGCGCCGGTGTCCAGCACAAGCATGCCGTCCCGGCTCGGCGCGCCGATGACCTCGCGGACCCGCCGCGCGTTGACGAGCACGCCCCGGTGGACCCGCGCGAAGCCCCACGGGGCCAGCATGGTCTCCAGTTCGCCCAGCCGCGCTCGCACGAGCACGGCGCCGTCGTCCGTATGCAATCGCGCCCCGGTCGCGGCGGGTTCGGCCCAGACGATCGACGCGGCGGCGTGTCGGGCGACGCCGACGGGCGTCTCGAAGCGGATGAAATCGTCCGGCGTCGGCGCGGGGGGCTGTTCAGCGGCGGCGCGGCGGAGTCGGGCGAGCCGCTCGCGGGTCTCCACAAGGGACGCGACGCCGACGATCAGCCAGTACGCCGCGACTCCGATCACCATGAACTGCGGCGCCGATTTGTAGAACGCTTCTCCGAAGACGCCCCACCGCACGCCGGCGGGATGCAGGGCGTCCCGGACAGGCACGGCGACGAGCAGGAACAGCCCGCCGAACGCGAGGCTGGCGAGGAAATGTCCGACCGTGCGTTCCGGATGCTCCCGTTCGATCGGCGCGCGTCGGATCAGGCCCAAGAGCAGCGGCGTGGCGGGCACGAGCAGCAGCCAGCTCACCCCCTGCCAGAGGAACGCGGCGAGCCACGACATCTGCTTCCCGGTGCCCTGCAGCTCCGTCCACTGGTGGGTCGAGGCGAGCGCCGCCACGAGGCCCCAGCCGAGCGTCGCCCACAGCAGCCGGCGCGGCCATCGTCGGGTCGCGGGCGGCGCGGGCGCGTCGATCATCAGCGCATCGCTCACGCGGTCACTCCCACCGGAAGATCAGCAGCGCCGTCACGAAGCAGACCACGCACCAGACGCCCATGACCGCGAGTTCCGGTCCCTGGGTCATGAGGGAGTCGCCGTCGATCATGATCGCCCGCAACGCATCGTTGAGCGCCGTCAGCGGCAGCGCTTGCGCGACGGGGTGAAAGGCCTCGGGGAATCGCTCGTAGGAGAAGAACACGCCCGACGCGAGCCACATCGGCATCATGATGAAGTTCATCAGGCCGGAGACGCCTTCGATGGTCCGGGCGCGGGAGGCTGTGAGCAGGCCGAGACCCGCGAACAGGAACGCGCCGAAGACGCAGAGCAGGAAGAACGACAGGAGGTCGCCGCGCAACGGCACGCCGAGCACCCAGACGCCGAACGAGGCGAGCAGTCCGATCTCGAGGGCGAGGAAGACGAGACGCGACAGCATGAACGACAGGAAGAAGCTCGACTTCCGCATCGGGGTGACGAGGAGTCGTTTGAGGAACTTCCGTCGTCGGAAGTCGGCGATGGCGAACCCGATGCCCCACATGCCGGTGCCCATGAGGTTCATGCCGAGCAGGCCGGGGAAGAGGAAGTCGACGTACCGGGAGCCCTTTTCGGTGAGGGCCTCCTCCTCCAGTTCGGGATCGACGCGCCCCGCCGCGCGGTCGATCGCCCGCATGATGCGGAGTCGGGCGGCGGCGGCTTCGTTGCGGGTGGGGTCGAGCGTGAGTTTCGGGGGGTCGGCGGGTTCCACGATCACGTCGACCGCCGCGCGTCGGAGCAGCCGGCGGGCGTCTTCGTCGGAGGTCATCACCGAGACATCGATGTTCTCGTCTTCGGAGAGGGCGCTGACGATGGGCGGCGGCGTGTCGTCGTCGGACATCACCACGACCTTGACGGGTTCGACGCCGCCGGAGCGGAACGCGAAACCGAGCACCGCGGCGAGGACCATCGGGAAGAAGAACACCCAGAAGATCGCTTCCGGCTCCCGCAGGAAGGTCAGCACGCGGACGCGGGTCAGCTCTTTCAGTTCAGCCGTCTTGCTCATCGGTCCTACTCATCCCGCAGCGTCTTGCCGGTCAGCGACACGAACACGTCCTCGAGCGTCGGTCGGTGAATATGGAGGTCGAGAATTCGCGCCCGTTCGAACAGCGCGCCGACGACAGTCTGGGTTCCCCGCGCGGCGAGGACGAACGTCTCGCCCTCCCGACGCACGCTCTCCACGCCGTCGATCGCCTCGAACGCCGAGGCGTCGACCGACCCCGCGTCCTCCAGCGTGAACTCGACGAGATTGTCGACGTCGAGCGCCGCGATCAGCGCAGCGGGCGATCCCCGGGCGATGATCTTGCCCTGGTCCACGACGATCAGATCGTCCGCCAGCCGCTCGGCCTCCTCCATGTAGTGGGTGGTGAGCAGCACGGTGCCGCCGTCGGACTTGAAACGTTCGACGATCTCCCACACCCGCCGCCGCGCCTGCGGATCGAGCCCCGTGGTCGGTTCGTCGAGGAAGAGCAGTTCCGGATCGTTGAGCAACGCGCACCCGATCGACAGTCGCTGCTTCTGACCGCCGGACAGCGTCTTCACGCGGGCGTCTCGCTTCTCCGGCAGACCGACGATGTCGAGCACGTCCTCGATCGCCGCCCCGGCGCGATAGAAGCTGCGGAACAGCCGCAGGATCTCGAAGACCGACAGTTTGTCCTGGAACTCCGTCTCCTGGAGCTGCACGCCGATCCGTTCGCGGATCTCGCGGCCGTCGCCGTTCCAGGCGCGGCCGAGAACCGACACCGTCCCCGCATCCGGGACCTTGACGCCCTCGAGCATTTCGATGGTCGTGGTCTTGCCCGCGCCGTTCGGACCGAGCACCCCGAGACACGTGCCGCGCCGCACGTCGAAATCGATCCCGTCGACGGCCACCAGATCGCCGTACCGCTTCGTCAGTCCACGCGCCTGCACCGCAATCGCGGGATCATGCTCCACACTCGAATCGCCCGCCATCGCGCCGCCCCTGTCGCCTGGTTCTGTCTGCGTCTGTCCGTCCGCGCGCCGTTCAGCGTCCCATCTGCTGACGCATGGTGCGGCGGATCATCATACGAATCTGGCGCAACTCCCGCTTCGACACTCCCGATTTCCGGAGGTCGACGGTGATCGCGGGCCGCCAGGATTCGCCCGTCTCCCGGTAGCTCAGCTCCTCGGTGAGCCGCTTCTCGAGATCGAACATGTGGGCCGCGCCGTAGAAGACCGCCACGGACCTGACGTCCGGCTCCGTCTCGATGATCGCCCGGACATCATCCAGCGCCACTTCGTTGCGCTGATCCACGATGACCTTCTTGAAGCCCTCGCCGACCTGTTCGAGCGACGCTTCGGTGATCGATTCGTCGCCGAGCATCTCGATCATCATGACCTTCAGCATCGAACTCATGGCGCCGTCCGAAATCGTGTCCGCGAACTTGAGCAGGCCGAGCATGAACTTGACGAGCTGGGCGGGCAGGCCGCCGCCTTCGATCATCGGGGCGAGCGGGCCGAAGTCCGCCCCTTCGCGGGCGAGGGCCCGCTGCACCTGGTCGATCGACATGTCGCTCACCCGCCAGTGCGACTGTCCGTAGTCCATCACGCTGAGCTGGAACTCGAGTCCGAGCGCGTCGGCGAGCTGCGCCTGCAGGTTGTCGTCCTCCTCCGCCGCGAGCCACGCCGGGTCCAGTTCGTCGAGGTCGTCCGTGGAGAGATCCGCGGCTTCGCCGTCGCCGTCGGGCTGGCCGTCGGCGCCGTAGCTGGTGATCGTGATCGAATCGCCGTCCGCCGCGTAGACGAGGTCGCGTCCCCACGCGTCCGCGGTCGCCTTGCGGATGAAGCCGGGCAGACGCACGTCCGCCTCCGCGATCCCCGCCTCCAGCGCGTCGATGGAATCCGGATACTCGCCCTTGAGTTCGCGATACCGCTCCGCCATCGCCTCGACGAACTGGATCGCCGCCTTCGTCGACTCGATCCGCTCTTCGGCGGTGTGACCTCGCGCCCCGCCGGCGCCCGGCGGCGTCACGGACTCGAACAGCACCACGTCGTGCGTGTCGAGCAGATCCTGCAGATCGCGAAAGAAGCGGCCGTCCCCGATGTGCGCCACGCCGACCAGCGTCACCGTCGGACCGTCGCCGCCGATCGGCTCGAACGTTCGCGCGGCGATCTCCAGCGAGACCTTCTCGTCCTTCGCGCCGGATTCCGTGATCCGAAGGTAGGACGGCCGCTCATCCGACGCGGCCCGGTCCGGCGTCGTCGCGACCGGCGGCTTCTCCGCCGGCTGACTCGTCGGCTCCACCGGCTTGGCGAGCGTGGCCCCGGTCAGGGCGGCGCCGAAGGCGAGGGCGAAACGGACGCGATTCGATCGCAGGCTGTTCATGGGGACTCCTGATCTGCGGACCCGACGGGAAAGGAGCGGTCCGACGACCTCATCGTTCGATCCGACGCCCCGCTCCGTCCACCGCCGATTCGGAAATCGACGCAGAAGCGGTCCCGAATCACGCCGAGGTCGTGGCCGCGGGCGTCGCCTCGGACGCATCGTCCGCGGCCTCGATGCGGCGATCGCCCTCACCGGCCCGCGCGGCCTTCCCTTGTTGGGCGGACGCGGCGAGCGATTCCATCCGCCCCAGCGCCCGATCCGCCTGGGCCCGGAAGGCCATGTACGGGAAAAGCGTAATCAACGCGACGACCAGTCCCAGCGCCGTCGTCAGCAGCGCCTGGGCGATCCCCGCCGAGATCGGCCGCGGATCCGTCAGCGTCGCCCCCTCGCCGAGTAGATTGAACGACTGGATGATCCCGATCACCGTGCCGAGAATCCCGATCAGCGGCGCGGCGGTGATGATGGTCGACAACGCATTCATGAACCGGTCAATTCTCGGACGCTGGCCTTCCACCGCCTCCATCACCACGGCGTCCGTCGCCCCCTGCGACCACACCTGGCGAACGAACCGGCCGTAGACCGACGCATCGCCGTCGAGCACGGTGCGGATCTTCGACCCCTCGCCCGACCGCAGCGCCTGGCCCAGTGCGTCCCAGACGCGTCGGCGGCCGGGACGGTGCAGCGTGAGCCAGAACCAGCATCGCTCGAGCGTCAGGGTGACGCTGATGATGCAGAGGGCGATGAGGGGCGCCATGAGGACGCCGCCTCGCACGATCAGATCGGACAGTCCGTCCAGCGGTTCCGGCATGGGGGCATCATACTCCGTCCGATGCGGCTTTCCGGGCCCGGGGGGCGTAGAATACGGCCCGTGAGTTCGCCCGCCGTGGACGCCTATCCCGCGTTTCTGCCCGATCTCGTCGCCGCCTTTGAGGCCGCGCTCGAGCCGGCGATCCGCCGGGCGGACATCCCGGACGCCCTGCGGGACGCCATGGCCTACGCCGCGCTCGGCGGCGGCAAACGGATTCGACCCGCGTTGACGCTGCTGAGCGCCGAACTCGCGTGCGGTCGACGCGAGCCCGCCCTCCCCGCCGCGATCGCGATCGAGTGCATCCACGCCTTCAGCCTCGTCCACGACGACCTGCCGGCGCTGGATGACGACGATCTGCGGCGCGGCCGGCCGACGCTCCATGTCCACACGAACGAGGCGACCGCCCTGCTCGCCGGCGACGCCCTGCTCAACCACGCCTACGACATTCTCGCGAACGCGGCTCTGGATTCCCGAATCGTTGTCGCGTTGACCCGCGAACTCACCGAGGCCACGCGTCGTATGATCGCCGGGCAGACGCTCGACACGGTCGGCGGCGGGCCCGAGGACGATCGCGAACGGCTCGAACTGATCCACGCGTCCAAGACCGGCGCGCTGATTCGCGCGGCGTGCCGTCTCGGCGCCGTCGCGGCCGACGCCGACGACGACCTCCTCCGCGCCGTCACGATCTACGGCGATCGGCTCGGCCTGCTCTTCCAGATCACCGACGACCTCCTCGACGTCATGCAGACCACCGAACATCTCGGCAAGCACGCGAACAAGGACGCCGACGCCGGCAAGCTCACCTTCCCCCGCGTGTACGGCGTCGAAGCCTCCCAGGCCCGCGTCGCCGATCTCTGCGACGAGGCCGTCGCCGCCGTCGCGCCGCGCGGCGACGCGGCCGGACCGCTCATTCAACTCTGCCGCGCCGTCGCAAACCGCACTCGCTGAAGGATTCGCTCCATGACCATGAAGCGCCTGCCCACGATCACCTCCCCCGCGGACATCAAGTCGCTGACGATCGACGAACTCGAGTCGCTCGCGGCGGAGATTCGCGAGGCGATCACCGGCCAGATCATGAAGACCGGCGGCCACTTCGCACCGAACCTCGGCGTGGTTGAACTCACGATTGCGTTGCACTACGTCTTCGACTTCGGTCACGACCGCCTGCTCTTCGACGTCGGCCACCAGTGCTACCCGCACAAGCTGCTCACGGGACGCTACCCGCTGCTCGACAAGCTGCGGACGGGCGAGGGCATGGCCGGATTCCCGGAGCCGCGCGAGTCCGAGTACGACCTCTTTTCCGTCGGCCACGCCGGCACCGCGATCTCCACCGCCGTCGGCATGGCTCGCGGCGACACGCTGAACGGCGAAGCGTTCGAGCCGGAGACCAACCCGGACGGCCGGCGCGTCGTCTCCCTCATCGGCGACGCGTCGATCGTGAACGGCGTCGCGATGGAGGGTCTCAATAACGCGGGCACGCTCAAGCGGCAGTTCCTCGTCGTCCTCAACGACAACGGCATGTCGATCGCGCGACCGCAGGGCGCCGTCGCCGCGTACTTCGACCGCGTGCGGGTGAATCCCGCCTACCGCCGCTTCAAGCAGGTCGGCAAGGACATGGTGGCGCACATGCCCGGCGGATCGCTCGTCGGCGAGATGTACCACCGGCTCGGCGAGATGGCGAAGGACGCCGTCTCCGAAGACGCATGGTTCGAGAAGTTCGGCCTCCTCACCGTCGGCCCCGTCGACGGGCACGATCTTCGTTCGCTCATCGACATGCTGATCGAGATCAAGGACATCGATCGCCCGATGGTCCTGCATGTGCACACCGTGAAGGGCAAGGGGTACGAGTACTCCGAGAGCGACGCGACGACGTTTCACTCGCCCAAACCGTTCAAGGTCGACGGCTGCCGCGTCGAACTCGCGGCGACCGGACGCTCCTTCACGACTGCGTTCGCGGATGCGCTCATCGACGTGATGGCGCGGGACGACAAGGTCGTCTCCTGCACCGCCGCCATGCCGGACGGCACCGGTCTGGCGAAAGTCATGCCGAAGTTCCCCGAACGCACGTGGGACGTCGGCATCTGCGAATCGCATGCGATGGACATGATGGCCGGTCTCGCCAAGACGGGCTGGAAGCCGTTCTTCGCGGTGTACTCGACGTTCCTCCAGCGGGCGTTCGACCAGGCGTTCCAGGAAGTCGCGCTCCAGGGACTGCCGGTCCGGCTCTGCCTCGATCGCGCCGGCCTCGTCGGCGGCGACGGCGCGGTGCACCACGGATTCTGCGACATCTCGATCCTGCGCGTCTTCCCGCAGGCGGTCCTGACCGCCGCGATGGACGAGCCGAGTCTGCGCGGGGCCATGGAGTTCATGCGGACGTACGACGACGGTCTCTCCGCCGTCCGCTACCCGCGCGACAACGTGAGCGAACGCTTCGCGGACGAACCCTGTCCGAAGTTCGAACTCGGCAAGGCGCGGCCGCTCCTCACGCACGATGAACCCCACGCCGCGATCTTCGCCTACGGGACGTGCGCAATCACCGCGATGGACGCCGTCGACCGGCTCAACCGCGAGTACGCCGTCAACGTCTACGACGCCCGCTTCGCCCGGCCGATCGACGTCGAGACGCTCCGGCCGCTGATCGAGAAGGACATCCCGATCCTGACCATCGAGGACCACGGCCTCGAAGGCGGCTTCGGATCCTGCGTGGTGGACGCCCTGCACGAACACCGGCTGGACACCCGCCAGATCACCTGCCTCGGCGTTCCCTCTCGGTGGATTCGTCAGAATTCGCGTACGCAGCAACTCGAAGAGGTCGGCCTCGACGCCGCGTCCATCGCCCGCGCCATCCGCACCGCCGTCGACCCCGACGCGGCGACGCCCGGCGTGATCAACACCCCGGCGAAGCAGCAGACCGAATCGAACGCGTGAGCCCGGTCAATCACGCTCCCCGCATCCGACTCCTCCGACGCACGGTCACGGCGTCGGCCGCCGGCGGCGTGAGTCTGCTGGTCGCGGCCTGGGCGATCGGCGCCCTCGGCACGTTCTACACGCCCGGGAAGCCCGCGATCACCGGCGCCGTGTTCCTGTTCGCGCTGACGCTCGGCGTCATCCTCATCAACATCGCGATCTTCGCCGGCATGTTCCTCCTCGCCCGGAAGTCGATGGCCCGAACGCCGCTCGGACGCGTGACGCATTGCCCCGCGTGCGGGTACGACCTCGCGGGCATCGAGAGCGCGAAATGTCCCGAGTGCGGCGATCGCCTCCCCCACGCTGACGCAAACGCGTAACCCGCAACCCAATCCGACTTTAAGCCCAGGGCGCCACGCCGTTCTGGCGCAAGGCGCGATCAATATGCCGTGATCCGCGTGATTCACCTGCGCGCATCGGGGGCGGAAAGTCTCTCTCCCGCGGAGTGGTGTGAACCGCCGCACTCTGTCGATTGCGCAGCAGGCCCATCGTGCCGGAGTCGGATCACAGGAGACAACATGCATCGACCACGACCGTCGTTCGCCCTCACCCTCGCGGCGACACTCGTCACGGCCGCCAGCGCCGGAGACGGATGCTCCAACCCACACATCCATCAGCCCCTGCTCAATCTGCTGCCCGACGGCGCGGCGGACGTCGTCGCGGTCCAGTCCGGCAAGTGGTCCGATCCCGCGACCTGGGGCGGGACCCTGCCCGGTCCCGGCGACGACGTCCAGATCTCCATCGACCTCACCGTCATCTACGACATCGACGATGACGGCGACGAGATCGGCCCGGACACCACCCGCTTCCACTTCGTTCGCGTCGACGGCGTCCTCGCCTGGGACACCGACATCGATACGACGATGTACGTCGACACGCTCTTCAGCCCGCCCTGGGGCGAGGTGATCATCGGCGACGACGCTGATCCGATTCCCGCCGATCGCACCGCCCGCATCGTCATCATCGCCGATGATCCCATGACGGACTTCCCCCAACTCAGCCGCGGCTTCATCCCGCACGGGATGAACCGCATCGTCGGCGCGCCGAAGACGCCCTTTGCGCGGCTGGCGGCGGACGCGACCGCCGGGGCCTCGACGATCGCGCTCGCCGCCGCGCCCGTCGGCTGGAACATCGGCGACACGCTCGTCCTCGGCGGCTCGTTCTTCGATCCCGAGGGCTCGAACGACGATAACTCGCGCTTTCACGACGAGGTGCTGGTCGTTACCGCGATCAACGGCGCCCGGGTGGACTTCGTGAACGCCGCCCCCGGGGTCGAGGGCCTGCAGTGGGATCACGTCCGTCCGGAAGGAACGTTCTTCGACGCGGACGACGTTCACCTCTACGTCGCGAATCTGACCCGCAACGTGACGTTCGAATCGGAGCTGGCTCCGACATCCCCGGACGTGCCGACCGGGGGTGATCTGCAGGACCGTCGGCGCGGCCACGTGATGGTCATGCACACGAACGACTCGATCATCCGAAACGCCGCGTTCGTCGGGTTCGGCCGACTCAACAAGGACGAATTCATCGACGATCCCGGCCTCAACGTCGACGGTACGGACGGGAACGGCGCCAACGTTCGGGGCCGGTACGGCGTGCACCACCACCGCAACCTGCCCAACAACAATCAGCCGATTGACATCATCGACTGCCCGCCCGCCGAGATCACGGGTTCGGTCGTGTGGGGCAGCCCCGGGTGGGGTTTCGTCCATCACGACAGCCACTCGGTCCTCGAGGACAACGTCGCCTTCGACGTCCTCGGCTCGGCCTTCGTGCAGGAAGCGGGCAACGAGATCGGACGCTGGTCGAACAATCTCGCGATCAAGACCACCGGCGACGACGATCCCGAGATGACCGTCGAACCCTTCGGCGACGGCTACAAACGCGTCGCCAACTTCGACTTCGGTTTCAACGGCGAGGCGTTCTGGATCCAGGGCGCCTCCCAGGTGGAATTCATCGACAACATCGCCATCAGCGCGGCGGGCGGCGGAGCGAGCCTCTTCAGCGACGTGGACGGCAACTCGAACCGTGATCGCGGCGTCGTCCCGGTCGAGCACCTTCGCCCCGAAATTCAGCACATCGTCACCAACGACGCACAGACCATCGCGGTGAACCGCGTGCCGGCGAACACGTTCACCGGCTTCGAGGTCAGCAACTCGGACTTCGGCCTCATCACGTGGAACCACATGCGAAATCAGGGGTCGTGGATCGGCTTCACCTGCCCCTGCGACGGCAACTTCCACCGCGAGTACGCCCTCGTCGACAACTTCCGCTTCTGGAACATCTACGGGCAGGGCGTCCACCTGCAGTACAGCTCGCAGATCGAATTCCGCGGCGGGATCATCGCGTCGTCCGACCTCGCCACCCCCGGCGTCGATGACAAGCCCGCGATCAATCTCGCCATCAACGGCGACGGACGCGGCTTCGGCTTCGGCATGAACGGTCCGGCGAAGCGGCTGATCGTGGACGATGTCACGATCGAAGGCTGGGAGTTCGGCGCCCGCACGCCGCTCGAAGGACAGATCAACGCCCTGGACGACGGCGACGGCACGGGCAGCGAAGGCGCGATGGGACTTCCCGCCCGTCGCTCCGTCTATCGCAACCTGAAGTTCGCCGACAACAACGACAACCTCTACCGCCGTCAGAACGGCTTCTCCGACCCCGCCTCCTTCTCCAACTTCCTCGTCCTCGAGAACCTCGAGATCGTCAGCGTCATCCCGAACGAACCGCCGGTGGCGAACTTCACCTTCGACTCGTTCGGCCCGTCCGGCGTCGTGCAGCTCTCCGGCCTCGCCGCGTTCGATCCCGACACCCCCAACCCGCCGGGCCCGTCGAATCACGCGGTGGTCGTGAACGACGCGAACGACATCGTCGCGTACGGCTGGGATCTCGACGGCGACGGCGCCATCGACGAATTCGGCGAGCGCATCACCACGTCGCTCCCGCCGGACCAGTCAACGCCGGTCACGCTCACGGTCTGGGACCACCAGGGGGCGACCGACACGATCACGCTCGACGTCACGCCGACCCCCGCCGCATATGAGGAGATGATCATCAACGGCGGGTTCGAGGGCGCCGAGTTCAACGACGGCTCGATCCACAGCGGCAGCACCGACCTCGGCTGGTTCGGTACATGGGGCGAGTTCGTCGACGGCGGCGTGCGGCTCGCGGGCCAGTTCGACTTCGGCTGGACCGGCCAGGCGGTCTACGACAACCGTGTCCGGCGCGGCGACTTCGAACTCGCTTTCGATTACATCCTCTCCGAAGGCCACGACGATCCGAACGACGGACAGATCTCCCGTCTGCACGTCCGTCTGTGGGGAATCAACGGCGAGTTCCACGCGTACTACCTGGCGTTCCCCGCTCCCGCCGGCGCGATTCCCTATGCGGCGGATCTGCTCTACGAAGAGTGGTTCGAGACGCCCGTCGACCTGACCTCGATCGCCCGCCTCGTCGATGTCGGGACGGACGGCTACACCTACTTCATGATCAGCGCCCGCGCGACCGGCGTCGATCACGATCTGCCCGACGACTTTGCGTGGATCGACAATATCGCCTTCGTCGGCGCGGGGACGCCCCCCTGTCCCGCCGATCTGACCGACGACGCGACGGTCGGGGCCGCTGATCTCGGCACGCTGCTCAGTGCGTGGGGCCCGACGGGCGGCCCCGCCGATCTCGACGGCGACGGCACCGTCGGACCCGCCGACCTCGCCACGCTCCTCACACAATGGGGCCTGTGTCCCGAGGTCGTTCCCTGAACAGACATCCACCCGTCCTACGAGCTCGATCTCTCGGGGTGAGATCGGGATCTGCCGCAGACGCCGTCCGACGGGGCGGCGTCTGTGCTGTTAAGCGGAGGTCGCGGGCGCTCAGGAGGAGAACAGCCGCCACGCGGCCCCGCCGGCGAGCCAGACCAGCGAAATCACGGACAGCACCCACAGGACCTGCTGCACCAGATTCACCCCATCTTCGTCCTTGTCGTTGTGATCATGGTCGTCGTGGTCGTGGTCATGGTCGCTCTGCGAATCGTCGCGCCCCGGCGCTCGCCGCAACCAGAGCAGAACCCCCGTGACGACCGCGAAGGCGAGGTTCAGAAAGAGCGTGTAGTCGACGCCGAAACGGTCCGCTGGTTCGACGCGCGACTTCGCCGAGACCGCCTCATCCGGCAGCATCCCCGCCGCGGCGAATCCGTAGTGCAGCATCAGCGACGTCGTCACGAGACTGATCAGAAAGACGCCGAGGATGTACGCCGCCATCCGCCAGCCGAAGTACCGCCCGCACACGCGGAGCACCGGAAACACGATGAGGTCGGAGAAGATGAACGCCATGATTCCCGCGAAGCTCACGCCGGAGCCGAACAGGACCGCCGCGAGCGGGATGTTGCCCATCGATCCGATGAACGTGAAGAACGCGGCGATCGGTCCGATCAGCGTGTGCAGCACGATCTGCCACCACGCCGGATCCGTCTCGCCGCCGCTGCCGATGAACAGGGTCTGGAAGAACGACGCCGGCACGAACGACGCGATCACCCCCGCGGCGGTGAAGCCGATCAGCACGTCCTTCCACACCATCCCCCACTCCATGACATACCGACGACCGACGCGTCGCCACCCGTCGCGCGACCGGATCCGCTGTCGCCAGTCGTCGCCGTCGTCGCCCCCGCCGTGGTCATGTCGCCCCGATTGCTGCTTCGCATGCTCCCGCGCCGCCTCCACCAGCGCCTTCGGCGCGGTCAGCCGCACCACCAGCCACATGACAAGGATCAGCAGCACGCCGCCCAGATACTCGCCGACCACGAAGTGCCACGAGAGAAATACGAAGATCAGAATGCCCAGCTCGATGACGAGGTTCGTCGACGCCAGCAGGAACGCCAGGGCCGGGGCCAGACCCGACCCCTTCTGAAACAACGCCCGCGTCGTGCTCAGCGCGGCGAAACTGCACGAACTCGAAATGAAGCCGAAGAACGCCCCCAACGCCACCGAACGCGGCCCTGAATCGCCCATCGCCCGCTGCATGCGCTCCCGCGTCACGAACACCTGGATCATGGCGCTGATCGCGTACCCCAGTGCGAACGCCCACATCGCCATCCAGAAGAAACCCAGCGACGTCAGCGCCGCTTCGCCCCACGCGTCGAGAAACGAGTTCATGCCGTCCCTTTCATTCAGCGTCCCGCGCCGCCCACGCGAGAATGTTGCGCAGGATCCGACGCGCGGACGCCGCGTCGTACCCGACGATCCCCCACTGCGGCCGACCGAGGACGCCGTGCGAAAGATCGACGTCGCTGATCAGCACCCGCGGCGCCCCGTCGATCAGAATCCCGCGGAGGCGCGGCGTCGACTCGCGGGCGCCGAACATTCGCAGTGCATACGCCGTGTATCCAACCGTGCGCGCATCAGCGCCGTCCGTCAAATCGGCGCCGGTGATGACGGATGATTCGAGCAGCGGCGTCGCCGTCGCGCCCAGTGCGGATTCCACCTGCTCCTGCACGCCCGCCGCGAAGCCCCCGACGCCGCCCACGGTCTCGATGAGCACGGTCCCGCCCGCCCGGACGTACTGCACCAGCGATGTGACTTCAGCCGCATCGAGCCCCCGCCGATCCACGCCGCTCACCGTCACCAGGGCCGGCGGCGGCAGCAGGTCGCCCACCGCCGTCAGCGGCGCGTCGCGAATCACGAAGCCGCCCCCCCCGTCGTCGAGCATCATCGTGCGCACGAGCGGCAACGCCAGCGGCTCCGGTTTCCAGCGTCCCGGATGAACGGCGCGCACGACGGTGAACGTCGGCCGGTCGGGCTCGCGGATCGGCGTGGGCTCGATGAGCCGATCGACCGGACGGTCCATCGCCGAGGCGTGCAGGTAGACATTCGTCAGCGTCGCCGCGAACTCCGGCCGTCGTTCGTCGCGCAGATGCAGGAACCGCGTCGCGTCCCCCTCGGGCACGAGGACGATCAGCGGACGCACGCCGTTGCTCAGGATCTCGACCGTCGGCCGGCGGCGACCCGCCGGCCCGCCGAGCGTGTGCGCCCAGTGGTCCTCGCCCGCGGTCTCCCACGTGCACGCGGGGTATAACGCCTCGCCCATCACCCGCACCGCGGCGGACGTCAGCCGTCCCCGCCCCTCCGCCAGGCAGACCAGCAGTCCGCCCCGGTCGAGGTAGGTCCGGATCGCGTCCAGCTCCCGCGACGCCGGACGCGCCGGCGGATCGCCGACCGCCTTTCCCGCCGCCCGCGCCGCCACGTGCGCCCGCGCCGCCTTGACGAACGCTCCGAGCGCCGCGCGATCGATCCAATCCGGCGATTCGTCCGACGTCAGCAACAGGAACGACGCGTCGAGCCACGTCAGCGGATCGGCGTCGATCGGCGTGGTCTGCCAGTGGAGATCGCGCTCGGTGCGGACGCTGATCGACGACGCGAGGTTCGCCGCATCGCGCGGCCGATTGTTCCACCTCCCCGTGGCATCGCCCCAGCGCAGCTTGTTCACGGCGATTGGCGCACGTCCGCGCGCGAGGAAGAGCATCGCGAACGCGAGATCATCCGTACGCACACGGCTCCGCTGGGAACGGAGCGTCGTCCGCAGTTGCAGACCATCCGGCGTCTCATCGAAGAGTTCAGCGAGGATCGCCGCCGCCCCCGCCCGGAGCCAGTCCGTCCTGCCGAAGGTCGAGCGTCCGCTCTCCAGCGCGACGCGTTCGGCCCCCCACAGGGCGTACAGGTGGTAATTCGGATCGCCCGGGTTCTCGGTCGCCGTGAACTGGCGATCGAGCCACGCGAAGCCGCGCTGCATCGCCTGCTCCGTCGGCGACGGCGTTCGACCGGCGCGGAGCGGGACATGGTCGCGCAGATGCAGACGCTCCTGGGTGATGTGCAGGACGGTGAGCGCGGCGGTCGTCATCGATCCGGTCGACGTCCGGTCGCCGCCGCGATACGCCCAGCCGCCGTCCTCGAGCTGCAACTGCACGAAGCGTTGCTCCAATGCGCGCCAGACGCGCGGATCCACCCGCACCCCCCGGTCCGCCGCCGCGTGCAGCGCCATCGCGCCGAAGAGGGTGACCGAGTTGTCGACGACGCGGCTGTTGGGGTTCGCCTCGTAGGTCCAGCCGGACACGTGTCGGCTGAAGGCGCCGAGCAGCCACGTCGTGTCGCGTTCGAGATTGGGGCGAAACTTCTCCGGCAGCCGCGCCCAGACGAGCGTCCGTGTCGCGACCGCGTACGTGCCTTCGAGCTTCGCGGTTTCGAGGAACTCGATCGCCTCCCGGAGCCGCGGCGACTGGTAGGACTCCCCCGCCGTGAGCAGCGCGAGCGTCACGAGCGCCGTGTAGCCGCCGCTCTGCGACGGTTCGCCGTCATCGCGCTTGATCCACGGATCGGGCTCCCAGAACGTCGATTCGTCGCGCCGGACGTCGAGTTCGGCGATGATCGCGTCGATCGCGTCGTCGATGGTCGAGGCGTCGACCTGCCCGGAGGCGATCCGCGCGCACAGACCGTTCGCCAGGAGGAAGAGAATCGCCCCGATTGTCCGGACGTCCACCCGGAATGGTGTAGTCATGCAAGGCATGATAATGCATCCGGCGGCGGCGATGTCGCCCTACCATGCCGACATGGCCGCCGACGACTACCTCGATCCCTACCGCCGCGCCGTGGAAGAACACGGCGCCTCGTTCAAAGCCACCCTCTGGGGCAGCGAACGCGCCCAGCACCTGCGGTTCGATGTGATCATGGAGGCGATCCGACCGGACGCCGGGACGGTCGTGCTCGACGCCGGCTGCGGGCGCGGCGATCTCGCCGCCCGCATGCTCGAACGCGACGTCCCCTTCGGCGGGTACATCGGGATCGATGCGGTCGAAGCGATGATCCACAGCGCGGCCGCGCGTGAACTGGCCCGCAGCCGGTTCCTCGCGGCCGACTTCGTGAAGCATCCGCATGTCCTCGAAGAACATGAGGCGGACTGGATCGTCTTCTCCGGCGCGCTCAACACGATGGACGATCCGACCGCCCGCGGACTCATCGAGACGTCGTTCGCCGCGGCCCGGACCGGCGTCGCGTTCAACTTCCTCTCCGACCGACCGCATGACCGCTGGACGGGGCGCGACCTGACGCCTGCGCGGCGGTTCGACACGCTCGCCTGGCTCGACTGGGCCCTCGGACGGACCAGCCGCGTCGCCTTCCGGCAGGACTACCTCGACGGGCACGATGCGACCATTGTGATGCGGCGCGAGGACGATCTCGCGGGGTCCTGAGCCTGGCCGCCCGGCGTCGGGATGCGCCGCCGCTTGTCCCCGCCGGCCCCCTGTCGTATCGTGCGGCCATGGCCATCATCGTCTTCGAACACACCGACATCTCGACCGTCCTCCGTCTCGGGGCGACCCTGCGCGACTACGGTCACAAGCTCGACATCCGGCGTCTGCACGACGGGGGGACCGTGCCCGTCGATCTCGACGACGTGCACGGGGTGATTGCGTGCGGCGGACCGTACTCGGCGAACGGCGATGAGCCGTGGATCGCGGAGGAGCAGGCGTATCTGAAGGCCGCGCACGAGGCGGGGGTGCCGGTGTTCGCCATCTGCTTCGGGTGCCAGCAGCTGGCGAAGGCGCTGGGCGGCGCGGTCGGTCCGCTGGACGGGGGCTCGGAGATCGGCTGGCACGACGTGCATCTCTCGAACGCGGGCAAGGACGACCCGCTGCACACGGGCGTGCCGTGGACGACGCCGCAGGTGCACTGGCACAACGAGCACGTCACCGAGCCGCCGCCGGGCGGTCGGGTCCTGGCGTCGAGCACGCGGACGCCCGTGCAGGCGTTCGCGGTCGGCCTGACGACGTACGCGGTGCAGTATCACCCGGAGTACGTCCCGCAGACGATCACGCAGCTGATCGAGGACGAGCCGGAGGCGCTGGCCGCCGCGGATCTGACGGCGGAGGAGCTGCTGGAGCAGACGCGGGCGAAGTACCCGGGGATGGAGCGGGTGACGCAGCGGATGTTCGAGTCGATCGCGTTGTTCCTGATGCCGCTGGATCGGCGGTACAAGGGCCTGGTCAAGGATCTGCATCACTGAGGTCGGACTGGCCCTCTCGTCAAACGAAACGTAGATTCAAGGTGTGACTGCCGCTGATCACGCCGTATCGCTGCGCAATGACCTCGTATGCCCGGGCTGTGAATACAGCCTCCGCGGGCTCACGGGCGATGTCGTCACCTGCCCCGAATGCGGCGAACGGATCGACGTCGCGACGCTGGTCACGAAGCAGTGGCGCAAGCCGTGGTGGGACGCGCCGGGGTACTCGCTGCTCTGCCTCCCGTGCGGCGTCGGCATCGTGGGCACGTTCATCGCCGTGGTCTTCGCCGGACCGGAGCTGATGGACGCGGATCCGGTGATCGCGGCGCTGGGGCTGGCCGGGATCTTCGTGGTCTGGCTGACGACGATGGGCGTCGCGAACCGTCGACTCCCCGGCGGACGCGGGCTGGAGGGGGCGATCATCGCCCACGTCATCCTGCTCGCCTACCTCGCGGCGGCCGCCCTGTCGGTCCTCTTCATCGTGCGGGCGGTCTTGTTCTCGAGCCTTTCCACGTTCATTCTCTACCTGCTGCTTCTCGCCATCCCGCTCGGCCTCGTGTTCCTCGGGCGTCGGGGAGAAAAGATGATCGCCGGCTGGCTGATCCGCGAACATCTCCGCCGAACCGCCGCGGCCCCGCCCCCTCCATCGCCCAACGCCCGACGCCCGCCGCGTACACTACGCCCATGACGCCCGACGAAGCCCGCGCTCTGATGCACGACTGGACGCCGAGCGAATCGCTCCGTGTGCACATGGAATCGGTCGCCGCCTGCATGGGCGCGTACGCCGAGCACCTCGACCCGGCGGCGAAGGACCGGTGGATCGTCGCCGGCCTGCTCCACGACTTCGACTACGAGAAGCACCCGTCCGCCGAGGAGCATCCGTTCGTCGGCGTGAAGCACCTCCGCGAGAACACGGACGTCGACGACGAGATCATCACTGCGATCCTCGGACACGCCGAGTACAGCGGCGTGCCCCGCGAGACGCCGATGGCGAAGACGCTCTTCGCGGTGGATGAACTGTCCGGCTTCATCGTCGCGTGTGCGAAGGTGCGGCCGAACGGCATCAGCGACCTCGCCCCGAAGTCCGTCAAGAAGAAGCTGAAGGACAAGGCGTTCGCGGCCGCCGTCAGCCGCGCCGATATCGCCACGGGGATCGAGGAAATGGGCGTCGATCAGACCGAACACATCCAGACGTGCATCGACGCCATTCGCGGCGAGGCCGCGCGGCTCGGCGTGTAGGTCAGGATCGGATCCCGACACTCCTGGAGGGTGATGGCCGGATCAATGTCGGGATGCGATCCCGACCGACGGCGCTCGACCTCCGGCGCCCGGCGTCACCCCGCCATCGCCTTCTCGATCGCGGCGATCGACTTCGGGATCATCGACGTGAGGTTCTTCGGCCCCTTCGACGTCACCACGATGTCGTCCTCGATGCGAACGCCGATCTCTTCATCCGGAATGTAGACGCCCGGTTCGATCGTCACGATCGCGCCGATCGTCAACGGAGCGTTCGGCGTGATGTCGTGAACCTCGAGGCCCAGGTGGTGGCCGATGCCGTGGATGAAATAATCGCCGTAACCGGCCTTGTTGATGATGTCCCGCGCCGCCTTGTCGACCGACGACATCTTCGCGCCCGGCTTGCACGCCCTGATCGACGCCGCCTGCGCCTTGAGCACCAGCGAGTAGATCTCACGCTGGCGGTCCGTGAAGACGCCGTTGGCGGGGATCGTTCGCGTCACATCCGCCGCGTAGCCGCGATAGAGCGCGCCGGAGTCGATGCAGATGAGGTCGCCGTCCTCGATGACCTCCTTGTTCGCCCGGTAGTGCAGGACGGTGGAGTTGATTCCGGCGCCCACGATCGTCGAATACGCCGCGCTCCGCGCGCCGTTCGTCCGGTACGCGTGCTCGATCGCTTCCTGCAGGTCGAATTCGGTGATGCCCGGCTTCGTGACGCGGAACGCCGCGGCGTATCCTTCCGCCGTGATCTTCGCCGCGCGGGCGACCATCTTCTGTTCGGCGGCGGACTTCTTCGCCCGCATGCCCGCGAGCAGCTCCGTCTTGTCCTCGATCGACAGCCCCGGAATCCGCTCCGCGAGGTCGCGGTAGACCTTCAGGTCCGGCGACACCGGCTGGGTGTAGTACGAGAACGGATGCAGACACGCCAGCTTCTTCGTGCGGGCCGCCGCCTCAGTCACGAAACGGGGCATGCCGAGCGTCCGCAGCACCGTCCGCACGCCGACCTTCTTCTTCAATTCGCTCCCGATCTCCAGCCGAAGACCGTCCCACTTTTCCAGTTCACGGTTGAGCGGCGTCAGGAACAGGATCTCCTGCCGCGCGGCGGCGGGAGCGCTCGGATCCAGCAGCAGGACCGCACCCGGCTCGTCCGCCACGCCCGTCAGATACTCGAAGTTCGGATGCGGACGGTACGGCTCCAGCCCGATGCCGTGACCGGTGTCGTCGCCGGCGAACACGAGGGCCGCAGCGCCCTTCAGGGCGGACAGCACCTTCTTGCGACGCGCGGCGTATTCAGACGGGGCGATGACGGGATCGGCCATGGCGTGCATCTCTCCTCGGCGGGGCGGCGGCAGGGGCGGGAGTGTAGCACGAACGCGGACCGCGTCGGTCACGACGGGCCGGGGTACTCGTGCGGCAACGGCTCGCCACGCAGACCCGCGACGATGTTGGCGACCGCGATGTCCGTCATCCACTGGCGGTCCTCATCGGTCGTGCTGCCCCAGTGCGGCATGAGAAACGCATTGTCGAGGCCGACGAGATCCGGATGGATCTTCGGCTCCTGCTCGAACACGTCGAGCCCGGCCGCGAAGATCGTCCCGTCGCGCAGCGCCGCCGCGAGCGCCGCTTCGTCCACCACCGGACCCCGCGCCGTGTTCACCAGCACCGCGGTCGGCTTCATCCGCGCCAGTCGTTCCGCGTTGATGAGATGACGCGTTTCATCCGTGAGCGGCGTGTGGAGCGAGACGAAGTCGGCGACAGCGAGACCCTCGTCCAGATCGACGCGTTTTGCATGGAGCGGCGGCGCCTCGAATTCCGGGTGATCCGAGCGGGCGTGGTAGAGGATCTCCATCTCCCATCCGATGGCGCGGCGGGCGGTCGCGAAGCCGATCCGTCCCGCCCCCACGATCAGCAGCGTCTTGCCGACGACCCGACGACCGAACGGGTCGAACGGACGCACGCCCGACCAGACGCCGCTCCGACAGAGATCCAGCCCCTCTCGCCCCCGCCGGGCCGCCGCGAGCAGCAGCATCCACGCCATGTCCGCCGTCGGCTCCGTCACCGCGTGCGGGGTGTGCCCGATACGCACGTTTCGACGCGCGGCGGCGGTGAGATCAATGTTGTCCACGCCCACCGCGTAATTGCTGACCAGCCTGAGCTGCGGGCCCGCCGCGTCGAAGAGTTCATCGTTGATGTCGGTGTCCGCCGGCGTCGCGAGCAGTGCGTGGGTCCCGGCGACGGCGGCGAGAAGCTCCCCCCGCGTCATGCGCCGGTCCTCGGGGTGCGTCCAGACCTTCGTGAAGCCCGCGGCGCGAAGCTGTTCCTCGGGCCCGCCGGGAATCGGGCGGGTGATGACAATGCGCGGCGTGTTCACGCGTCGGCGCTCAGCAGCGCGTCCAACGCCGCGTCGACATCGCCGGGACCGCCGACGGGGGCGGGGAACTCAAAGCGCAGCACGCTGAACTGGCCGCGCACGTCGAAGCCGAACTGATCGACGCCGACGATGACCGGACGCTCGAGTTCGATGTCGCGGGTGCGGGCGCACAATCCGCGGATTTCGTCGCGCCGTTCATTCAGCGCTTTGCGGCAGACGCTTTCGTGTTCCGCGATGGCGTTCACCGGCTTGAACGCATCGCCGTCGATCACGTCGGCGGCGAACTTGACCGCGTCGATGTCGAGGTGGGTCCAGTGCGTGTCCTGCGGCTCGCCGTGATACGCCTGCCAGCGGTCCATGAGGGCGCCGTCGGCGACGCGGTCGAGCTCGACCGGCGTGATCATCACGTGCATCAGCGGCTCGGCGTAATCGGGGATGACGAGCAGGAGGTCGACGGTCGACGCGGCGGCGTACATCAACGGCGCGACAAGTCGACCGTCCGGTCCCACCACATACCCCGTGGGCGTGATGTGCCCCTCGAAGACGAGCTCCCCGGTCGAGCGCGAGCGGATATACCGAATGGCATCGGTGATCGTGGCGTCAGCATCGGACATGCGCCCATCGTACGACGGGCCGGCCGCCGCGTCGCCCGGACCGCCTCAGCGTTGCGCGGCTCCGTGGATGAGCTGCACGAGCAGCCCGGCGCAATCATTCAGCGCTGTCGCCAACTCCGGCTGCTTCTCGGAAATCGTGGGCCCGTACTGGGAATCGAGCGCCTGGATCTGCTCGAGAATCCGAGCCGCCTGCGTCTCGACCTGCCGGTACGAGTCCACCGGATTGGAGTCCATGACATCGCCCTCTCTACTCACCTGTCCCACCGTTCCCACCCATGGGTTCAACTCTCATCATATTCAACGAGGCCGATCAAACGATGACTCAGCCGGGACAAACCAAGAAAACCTGACTTATTCGTGCCAACAGGAGATCCGGTAGCATGCCGGCATGACGCTGATCATCGCGCCGATTGTCGTCGAAGCGTCCGAACCCTTCTCCGAAGCGGTCGAGGCGGCCCTGCATCGCGCCCGCGTGGCGATCGAGGCGGGGGCGGATCTCATCGAGTGGCGGATCGACGCGTGGCCGGAGGCGGACGAGGCGACGCTGTCGCACCTGCATGGGTTGCTCGACGACACGCCGGGTCCGGCCGTCGTCACGTGCCGGCCCGTCCGGGAGGGCGGCGTCTGCGAGGCGTCGGAGCCGGATCGGATCACCTGGCTGCGCGAGGCCGCCGCCTCCGCCCGCGGCTGCCGATACGTGGATGTGGAGGCGGACGTGGACGAGGCGTCGGTCGAGGCGATCCTCGCGGCGGCGGCGACGCCGGGTCGATCCCCGGGCGTCGATCCGCCCCGGCTCATTCGTTCGAGCCACGACTTCACCGGTCGTCCCGCGGATCTGACGAAGCGGGTGGTCGCGATGGCGTCCGACCCGGCCGCGGCGATCGTCAAGATCGTCTGGACGGCCCGTTCGATCCGCGACAACCTCGAGGCGTTCGAACTGCTCGCGTCGCGTTCCGGCCCCATGATCGCGCTGTGCATGGGTCCGTTCGGCCTGATGAGCCGCGTCCTCGCACCGAAATTCGGCGGCTTCGCCACCTATGCCCCGCTCGACGAGACGGATGAATCCGCCCCGGGACAGGTCGATGTCCGGACCCTGCTCCGTCAATACCGTTTCCGCGCGATCGACGAGCAGACCCGCGTCTACGGCGTGATCGGCTGGCCCGTCGCCCATTCCGCCGGGCCGAAGATCCACAACGCGGCGTTCCAGGAACTCGGGTGGAACGGCGTGTACCTGCCGCTGCCCGTGCCCGATGCCTGGGAGCATTTCAAAGCGTCGGTCGGCGGGCTGGTGGACGATCCGCGGCTCGACTTCCGGGGCGGGAGCGTGACCCTGCCTCACAAGTCCCATCTCGTGCGCTGGGTGAGAGAGCGCGGCGGCGCGGTCGACCCGCTCGCCGAACGGATCGGCGCCGCCAACACGCTCGTGGTTGACGATGACGGCGCCGTCTCGTGCGCGAACACCGACGTCGCCGCCGCGCTCGACGCGATCCGTCACGGCGCGTATGACGAACCGCTCGCCGGACGACGCGTCGCCGTGCTCGGGGCGGGCGGCGTGGCGCGAGCCGTCGTCGCCGGCTGTCTGGACGCGGGGATGGCGGTGACGGTGTTCAATCGCACCGCGACTCGCGCGGCGGCGCTGATTGATGATCTGGCGCGGCCTGGCGATGAGCTCGTCCTCGGCGACGCCGACGCCGCCGGCCAGACCTTCGACGTCATCGTCAACGCGACGTCGCTCGGCATGGCGGGCGGACCCGGGGCGGACCTTTCGCCGCTGACGGAAACGGGACTCGAGGCCGGCGTCACGGATGCGACGATCGTGTTCGACACGGTCTACACGCCCCGCGTGACGCCGATGCTGACCGACGCCGCCGCGCGTGGCGCGCGGATCGTCACGGGGGATCGGATGTTCCTGGCTCAGGCGGCGCGGCAGTGTGCGATGTGGACCCGGGAGGCGCCGCCGGAGTCGGTGTTCCGACCCGCCGCGCCCGCGTAGGCGTTCCCGTAGAATGCCGGATCTGTTCGATCGCGCCGTCATCTCAGGTGAAGAAAGACGCGGGAAAGGATCGTGCGCCTCGTGGCTTCGAATGCGCCGGACAATCTGATTCGCAAGCTCGACGAAATCGAGGCGCAGTACGAGGAGGCGTGTCGTTCCCTGCACGATCCGGAGATCGCGTCGGACTACAAGCGGGCCCAGACCGTCGCGATCCGGCGGGCGCAGCTGGAGCCGCTCGCGGCGTCGTACCGGGCGTACAAGGGCGCGCTCGCGCAGATCGAGGAGTACGAACAAGTCATCGCCGCAGATGATGAGGCGGAGCTGGTCGAACTGGCCCGGGCGGAGCTGCCGGCGGTGCGCGACGAGGCCGCGCGGCTGATCGAGGACGTGCAGCGGACGCTGGTCACGGCGGACGATCGTGCGATCGGGTCGGTCATCATCGAGATCCGTCCCGGCGTCGGCGGCGACGAAGCCGCGATCTGGGCGGGCGACCTCGCCGACATGTACCAGCGTTTCGCGGCTCAGCGGGGCTGGACGGTCGAACCGCTCGAACTCACGCCGGGCGACATGGGCGGGTACAAGCTCGCCATGTTCGCGATTCGCGGCGAGGGCGTCTGGGCCGAACTCGGTTACGAAGGCGGCACGCACCAGGTGAAACGCGTCCCCGCCACCGAGGCCCAGGGGCGGATTCATACGTCAACCGCGACGGTCGCCGTGCTCCCCGAGCCGGAGGAGATCGAACTCGACCTCGATCCCAACGATGTCAAGGAGATGATCACGACCGCCCAGGGACCGGGCGGCCAGAACGTCAACAAGGTGGCGACCGCGGTGCACCTGATTCACGAGCCGACCGGCATCGAAGTGCGGATGCAGGAGACGAAGAGCCAGTCGCAGAATCGTGAGAAGGCGTGGAAGATTCTCCGAGCGCGGCTGTACGAGCAGCAGAAGGCGGCGGCCGATGCGGAACGCGCGGATGCGCGGGCGAGCATGATCGGCCGCGGGGGTCGGGCGGAGAAGATCCGGACGTATCGCTACAAGGAGAACCTCGTGGTAGATCATCGGGTGGATCCGAACTTCAATCTGTCCGAGGTGCTCGCCGGCGGCATGGGACCGCTCGTGGATGCGTTGATCGAACTGGATACGGCGCAGCGGCTCGCCGCGCTCTGAGGAGACGAACGTGACGACGCTCGAGGCGGTGATCTTCGACATGGACGGCGTGCTCATCCTCTCGGGGCCGGCGCACTGCCGGAGCTGGCTTGATGCGACCGCCGCGCTGGGCCTGCCGATGACCGAAGCGGACTTCACGCGCACGTTCGGGATGCGGAATCGAGACATCGTGGCGACGCTGTGGCCGGATCGCATGGATCCCGACGGCGACGACGCCCGCACACTCGCCAACGAGAAGGAACGCCGCTATCGCGATCTCATTCGCGCCGCCCCGCCCCTGGCGCCGGGGTGCCTCGACGTTGTGCGCGGGCTGGCGGACGCGGGACTGCGGCTGGCGGTGGCGTCCTCGGCCCCGCGCGAGAACATCGATCTGATCGTCGAGGCGTCGGGACTCGACGCACTCATGCACGCCACCGTTTCCGGCGAGGAATGCGCCCGGGGCAAACCCCATCCGGACTGCTTCCTGAAAGCGGCGTCGCTGATCAACGTCGATCCGGCCCGCGCGGCGGTCGTCGAGGATGCGGTCCACGGCGTCGAAGCGGCGGTCGCGGGAGGCATGCGAGCGGTCGGCGTGACGACGACGACCGACGAAGCGTCGTTGCGCGGCGCCGGGGCGACGCACGTGACATCCGATCTCATTGAAGCCGGCCGGCATCTCCGGGCGACCGCCCGCTGCGTCGGATAGGCTGTGTCGCGTCGCTTTCGCGGAAGATCGTCGAGGAGTCTGGTCGTGTCGATGAAGGATGTGTTGCGGCGCGGTCGGCGCTGGATGAACCAACTGCGAGGTCGGGACCTTCGGTATGGCGTCGAACTTCGACGACCGACGCTCCGGCTCGGCTCGGAGTACGGCGGCTGGGTCGTCGCGCCGGACCTGATCGCCCCGGACGCCGTCGTCTACACGATCGGAGTGGGAAACGACATCTCGTTCGACCTCGCTCTCATCGAGCGCTTCGGCTGCACCGTTCACGCCTTCGATCCCACGCCGAAGGCGATTGACTGGCTGGAGAAACAGGCCACGCCCGACGCGTTCGTGTTTCACACGCTGGGTCTTGCCGATCGCGACGGGACCGCCTCCTTCGCTCTGCCGCGTGAAGACTGGGTGTCGTATGAGTTCGGCGGGGCGGAGGGCGCTGACGTCATCGAAGCGGAGGTCCGTCGTCTGTCCACGCTGATGTCCGATCTCGGACACGACCACGTCGACGTCGTCAAGATGGACATCGAGGGCGCGGAGTACGATGCGATCGACGACATCATCGACGCCGACGTCGACGTCACACAGTTGCTGATCGAGTTTCACCACCGGGTCGGCGACGCGTCCTCACTCGAGCGGACTGACCGATCGATCGCCCGGCTGCGCGAGGCGGGCTACCGGATTTTCGCGGTGTCCCCGGTGGGTCTCGAATATTCGTTCCTGCGCACGTAGCGGTCACGCGTTGCGGATCAGCCGGGCCCGATCAATCGGCAGCGTCTCGATGACGGGATTGATCTCGTCGAGGTACCGCCGCGCATCCTGGACGTAGCCGGCGGTCGGCTTGAGTTCCGGCACGTGTCCCTGGAAGAAGCGGTTGAGCCGGGCCATCGCGAGTTCGCGTGCGTACTTGGCCGTCATGGACGCGAGGGCGACGGGCAGGTGCTTGTCCTCGGCCCCGGTCTGGAAGCTGACGGTGAGCGGGCCGCGGGCGGGATCGACAAGCGTGTAGCGGCTGACCCGTTCGGTTTCGGCGACGATCGTGATGTGCGCTTCGGGGAACGCAAGGTGCAGCGGCTCCCGGTAGTGAGCGCGGCCGCCGTGGCGGTCGACGAGGACGCGCGGGTGCGCGC
Source organism: Phycisphaerales bacterium (assembly GCA_965227335.1). Taxonomy (GTDB): domain Bacteria; phylum Planctomycetota; class Phycisphaerae; order Phycisphaerales; family SM1A02; genus CBDDFV01. The sequence continues at coordinate 955,631 of CBDDFV010000001.1, read as the reverse complement.
CGGGGAACTCGGTCCAGATGCGGTCGATGTGGCCGATCGCGGCGTGGAAGTTCACGGCGGCCTTGTTCCCCATGCGGTCGAGGAGCGTGTTGAAGTCCGCCGCGTCGATCAGGCGGGCCCGGACCGCGTGGAGCTTCACCCGCTCGCGTTCCATGGCGCGACGAAGCCGGGCGACCTGGATGCGGAGTTCGCCGATCGTATGCGCCACGGGCAGATCGGTCGGGTGGTCGTACCACGGTTGCGGGGTGAGTCCGGCGGCCACGGTCTCGAAGAGTTCGGCGCACGTCGCGGGCGACGGCGCGGCCTGCCCGAGAAACGCAAACACGCCCCGCTCGAGCGCCGCGAGCGGATGCGCGCGGACGGCGTCGTTCGCGCCTTTGAGCTTCTTCGAGTCGGCGACCGCGATCCGCTTCTTCTTGTCCTTCCGCGAGCGACACACGGCGGCGTCGAGCGTTCGCCAGAGATTCGGGGCGCCGTCGGCGGGGTCGTGGTCGGGCAGCACGAACACGGTCGCCCCGACGCTGAGCGGGCCCAGCATGGGGCCGTAGCCGGCTTCGTCGATCCCTGCGTAGACGAGCATGAGGGCAATCTAACACGGTTCGGATTCGGACGGGCGGGGGCCTACAATGGGGCCATGGTCGGTCATCCGTCGGACAAGCCGAAGGTCCTCGTCGCCATGTCGGGCGGGGTGGACAGCTCCGTCGCCGCCGCGCTGCTCCAGCGCGAGGGATATGACGTGGTCGGCTGCTTCATGCGGCTCGGCTCGCCGGGGGAGACCTTCGACGAACTGGCCCCGTACGACTCCGCCGGCGTCTCCTGCGACCCCGAGAAGATCAAGATCGGGCATCAGGGGTGCTGTTCGATCAACGACGCGGCGGACGCCCGGCTCGTCGCCGCGAAACTCGGCGTGCCCTTCTATGTCTGCAACTTCAAGAAGGACTTCGGCCGGATCATCGATTACTTCGTCGGCGAGTACAACGCCGGCCGCACGCCCAACCCGTGCGTCCGCTGCAACGACTGGCTGAAGTTCGGCAAGCTGCACGACTACGCGAAACAGATCGATGCGCAGTTCGTGGCCTCCGGGCACTATGCCCGAGTTGATCGGAGCGATCCGGATCGTCCTCGTCTCACCCGCGGCGTCGATGTTTCGAAGGACCAGAGTTACGTCCTCTTCGGCGCGCCGACCGATCGCCTGCACGAGATGCTCCTGCCCATCGGCGAGTTCCAGAAGCCCGCCGTCCGCGCGATGGCGGAGGAATGGGACCTTCCCGTCTTCGACAAGCCGGACTCGCAGGAGATCTGCTTCGTCCCCGACAACGACTACGCGGGCCTCGTCAAGCGGCGTTCGCCGGGCGAGGTCGAGCCGGGGAAGATCGTCGACACGTCCGGCAAGGCGCTCGGCGAGCATCCCGGACACCAGCACTTCACGGTCGGTCAGCGCCGACGGATCGGCGTCGCGCTCGGCTATCCGATCTACGTCGTCGAGAAGCGTCCCGAGGACAACACGATCGTCGTCGGCGAGAAGGCGGATCTGACCTCGACCGGATGCATCGCGGCGGAGACGAACTGGTTCGTCGAACCGTCGACCGACTGGATCCCGTGCGAAACGAAGATTCGCTACAACGCGGATCCGGAGCGGGCGCAGGTGCGAATGACGGATACGGACACGATCGAAGTCGTCTTCGACGAACCGCAGTTCGCCGTGGCGCCGGGCCAGGCGGTGGTGTGTTACGACGAGGACGACCGCGTGATCTGCGGAGGCTGGATTCGTGACGCACGATCCGACCAGTCCGATTGATCCGGCGGGCGCCGGGACGGACGGGGGGCGTGGTCCGCTGGGGGCGGGCGAACGACATCGCGAGATCACCCGGTCGGAATGGGTCGGCGGGCTGACGCTGATCGCCGTGGTCTTCGGCTGGCAGCTGGCGACCGCGTGGCCGTGGTCCGTCCCCGCGATGCTGAGCGTGACCGTGGCGACCACGTTCTACATCGTGCCGATTCTGCTGCTGTACGCGATGTGGCGGCACGACGGACGGCTCACACGTCGCGAGGCCGCCCAGCGGAATGATCTCTATCGGGCGCGGCTCGAGCCCGATGCCTGCCTGCAGTGCGGCGGCAGTCTGCGAGGGCAGCCTCGGTCGGGCGACTGCCCGGCGTGCGGCGCGCGGTTTCACCGGGTGTTGGTGTCGAGGCGGGGAGATCCGCAGGGCGCGACGGTCGCGGGGCCGTAGAATGGTCGCATGATCGATTTCGACTGGTCGTTCCCGTACCCCTCGCAGCGCATGCCCGTCATGGCGCGGAACATGGTCGCCACCTCGCAGCCGCTCGCGGCGCAGGCGGGACTCAAGATGCTGCGGGAGGGCGGCAATGCGGTCGACGCGGCGGTCGCGACCGCAATCGCGCTGACCGTCGTCGAACCCACCTCCAACGGCATCGGCGCCGACAACTTCGCGCTGATCTGGAAGGACGGGAAACTGCACGGGATGAACGCGTCGGGACGCTCGCCCGCCGCGCTGACGGCGGAGAGCTGCCGCGGCCTTGACGAGGTTCCGCTGTTCGACTGGCGGGCGACGACCGTCCCCGGCGCGATCTCGGGCTGGAAGCTCGCCTCGGAGAAGTTCGGTCGCCTCGCCTTCGCGAAGCTCTTCGAGCCGGCGATCGAGTACGCCCAGTCGGGCTTCCTCGTGTCGCCGCAGACCGCGTATTACTGGGGACGCGGGAAGCGTCGGTATCAGCACCAGTCCTGGCACGACACGTTCGCCCCGGACGGAAAGACGCCCGGGCCGGGCGAGAAGTTCCGAAGTCCGACGCACGCGCGGACGCTGCAGGTGCTCGCCGCGCTGGGTCCGGGCGCCTTCTACGAGGGCGAACTCGGCGACAAGCTCATCGCGTTCTCGAAGCAGGACGGCGGCTTCTTCGCGAAGTCGGACCTCGCGTCGCACGAAGCGGAGTGGGTCGAGCCGATCTCGGTCGACTACCACGGGTACCGTCTGCACGAGATCCCGCCGAACGGCCAGGGCCTCGCCGCGCTGCTGATGCTGGGCATGATCCGCCATCTGCCGATCCGCGATCTCCAGGTCGACTGCCCGGACGTGGTGCACCTGCAGATCGAGGCGATGAAGCTCGCCCTCGCCGACGCCCACCGGTACATCGCCGACCCCGCGTTCATGGACGTCAGCGTCGAGGATCTGCTCGACGATGCGTACCTCGCCTCGCGGGCGCAGCTGATCAGCGCGTCGAAGGCGTCGAACGTCAAGTACGGCGAGCCGAAGGTCGGCGGCACCGTCCTGCTCTGCGCGGCGGACGCGCAGGGCATGATGGTCTCGTTCATCCAGTCCAACTACACCGGCTTCGGCTCCGGCCTCGTCGTTCCCGACACCGGGATCGCCCTGCAGAATCGCGGCGGCTGCTTCACCGTCGAACCGGGTCACCCGAACCGGATCGGCCCGAAGAAAAAACCCTTCCACACGATCATCCCCGGCTTCGTCACGAAGGACGACGAGCCCGTCATGGCGTTCGGCGTCATGGGCGGCGGGATGCAGCCGCAGGGTCACGCCCAGGTGCTGATGCGGATGGTCGACTTCCAGCAGAATCCGCAGGCGGCGCTCGACGCCCCGCGGTGGCAGGTGTTCCGCGACGGCCGCGTCGGCGTCGAACCCGGCTTCCCGCAGGACGTCTACGACACGCTCAAGGCGCGCGGCCACAACATGTTCATTCCGGAGCGACGCACCGTGACCTACGGCGGCGCGCAGACGATCTACCGCGTCGACGACGGGTACATCGGCGCCAGCGACCTGCGTCGCGACGGTCAGGCGGTCGGCTTCTGACATGACGGTCTCCGGCGCGATCGACGAACGGATTCTCGAGACGCTGCAGTCCTACTGGGGCTACGACACGCTGCGCCCGCGGCAGCACGAGGCGATCGAGGCCGAACTGGCCGGGCGCGATTCGCTTGTCGTGCTGCCGACCGGGGGCGGGAAGTCGCTCTGCTACCAGATCCCCCCCGCCGTCGCGGGCCGGCTCGACATCGTGGTGTCGCCGCTCATCTCGCTGATGAAGGACCAGGTCGACGGATTGCTGGCGTGCGGGTATCCCGCCGCCGCGCTGCACAGCGGCATCGACTACAAGGACGTGCGACAGATCGAGCAGGACGCCCGCGACGGTCATCTGCACCTGCTGTTCATGTCGCCGGAGCGGCTCCTGTCGCCGGGCGGGTTATCGCTGATCCAGCGGCTGGACATTCGCGCGTTCGCGATCGACGAGGCGCACTGCATCAGTCAGTGGGGGCATGACTTCCGGCCGGAGTACCGGCAGATGCGCTCGCTCCGCGACTACCTGCCGAAGGCCGCGCTGCACGCGTACACCGCGACCGCGACCGAGCGGGTGCGCGAGGACATCGTCAGGCAGCTCGGCCTCGACGACCCCGCCGTTCTGGTCGGGCGTTTCGATCGGCCCAACCTGACCTACCGGATCATTCCGCGGATTGACCTGAATGCGCAGATCATCGAGGTGCTCAAACGGCATCCGAAGCAGGCGGCGATCGTGTATTGCATGACGCGGAAGGAGACGGAGCAGACGGCGTCGGTGTTGTCGGCGAACGGGTTCTCCGCCGCGCCGTACCACGCGGGCCTGTCGCCGGAGGAGCGGAAGTCGACGCAGGACGACTTCACGAACGAGCGCATCGACGTCGTCGCCGCCACCGTCGCGTTCGGAATGGGCATCGATCGGAGCAACGTGCGTTGCGTGATTCACGCGGCGATGCCGAAGTCGATCGAGCACTACCAGCAGGAGACCGGTCGGGCGGGACGCGACGGGCTCGACGCGGAATGCGTGCTGTTCTATTCGCCGGCCGACGCGATGAAATGGGAGCGGCTGCTGCACCGCAGCGCGATGGAGTCCGCCGGTCCGGTCAGCGAGAAGGCGCTGGAGTCGCAGCTGGCGACGATCCGCGACATGCAGAAGTTCGCGGGGACGCCGGTGTGCCGGCATCGCTCGCTCACCGAACACTTCGGACAGACGTACGAATCCGACGACTGCGGGGCGTGCGACGTCTGTCTCGGCGAACTCGAAGGCGCCGTCGACGTCACGGTCGAGGCGCAGAAGATCCTCTCGTGCGTCTACCGCATGGGACGGGGCTACGGCGTGGGCTACCTCGTCGAAGTCCTCGCCGGGGCGGACACCGAAATGGTCCGGCAACGCGGCCACCTCACGCTCAGCACCTATGGCATCCTCAGCGGCATGCCGCGCAAGGCGCTCACCCGACTCGTCTACGAACTCGTCGACCAGGGCGTGCTCGACCGCACGCAGGACGACCGGCCCGTCCTCGTCCTCAACGAAACGTCCGCCGAGGTCCTGCGCGGCGGCCGGGAGGTCCGCGTCCAGCGCGCCCCGACGAAGGCCGTCCGCACGTCCAAGGTCGAATCGGCGTCCTGGGAAGGCGTCGACCGGGAGCTCTTCGAACGCCTCCGCGAACTTCGCAAGCACCTCGCGTCCGAGCGCGGCGTGCCGCCGTACGTCGTCTTCAACGACGAGACGCTTCGCACCATGGCCGCGCACAAGCCGACGACCACCGAGGGGCTGCTCGAGGTGAAGGGCGTCGGCCCGAAGAAGCTCCGGGAGTACGGCGACGTGTTCCTGGAGGAGATTCGGCGGTAAGCGACCCCCCGGAACCCATCCGCGACCGCTCCTTCACCGCATCTTTCCACACTCCGGACACGGCTTCTCCGACGGCGTCGCGGTGAGGTTGTAGCCGCAGGTCACGCAGATGTCGTATCCGCAGTTGCGGAGCGTCCGCCGCATCGTCCGTCTGAGCAGGGGCGGGAAGATGACAAACCAGGCCCCGATCAGCACCGTAGGCGTGACCGTGGCCGCGACCACGATTGACGCGGTCCGGCCGCCGCCCAGAACGCGGACAAGCTCCATGATCGTCAACCCCACGATCCAGCCCCCCGCGATCATCGCGACGACGCCGAGCAGGATCATCACGATCAACCGCCGATCCTTCTCGACCGCCGCGTTGAATTCGGCCTCGATCCGCTTCAGCGTCTCCGCGTCAATATCGAGGCGGCTCTCCGTGCAGATGTCGAGGAAGGCTTCTCGGAACATGCGGTGCTCCCACGCCGCGCGGCGACGATCCGGCCGCCGACGCCGCAATCATCTGATACCGGAGGAATCGGGGCAGGTCGGATCCGGAATTCTTGCTCGGCGGATGACGACGACGGCGTCATTCCGCCTGATCGTCCGGCGCGTACGCCTTCGTGAAGCGCTGGATGACCTCCGTGCTGCCGAGACCGGGACGATGGCCGAGCACCCGCATTTCGATCCCGAGCGACTGCACGAGGTCGTACTCGTTGATCTGCTCCGGGGCGTAGTCGCCGCCCTTGACGTAGACGTCCGGACGGACTGCCTCGATCAACGCGTGCGCCGTCGGCTCCTCGAACACCACGACGTAATCGACGCACTGCAACTCGCCGAGGATCTCGGCCCGCTCGCCCGTCGAGTACACCGGCCGGCCCTCCCCCTTCTGCGCCCGCACCTGCGTGTCGCTGTTCATGCCGACGACCAGGACGTCGCCGAGGGACTTCGCCTCCCGCAGGTACGCAACGTGACCCGCGTGAATCACGTCGAAGCAGCCGTTGGTGAGGATGACCCGCTGTTGCGAAGCGCGGCGGACGCCCAGTTCCACCAGCAGCTCCACCAGGGTTCGACGTTTGCCCTCCGGCGGACGATCCAGCCGCATCACCTCCTGCTGAATCCGCACCAGCGGAATCGCCTGCGCGCCGAACATCTCGATCTCGAGGCCCGCCGCGATGTTCGCGAACCGAACGGAATCCACCCACGCCCATCCGTTCGCGACGCCGCCCGCCAGCGCGGCGAGCACCATGTCGCCCGCCCCCGTCACGTCGTAGACGCTCCGCGCCGTGGTCGGGACGTGGACGGGACCGCCCCCCCGCTCTTCCAGCAACGCGCCGTGACGGTCAAGCGTGACGACCACCGCATCGAGATCAAGCGTCTCGAGCAACCGACGGGCGAGACCGGCGTTGTGCACGTCGTCGGCGTCGAGCGGCGCTTCCATGTCGGTGGCGAGCTCCGCCTCGCTGCGGTTGGGCGTCATCGCCGTCGCACCCGCGTACTTCGAATAATCCTCGATCGCGGCGGGATCGACCAGAATCGGCTTGCCGTGCTCACGGGCCAGCTCGATCAGACGCCGACACAACGCCGGCGTGCACACGCCCTTGTTGTAATCCTCGAGACACACGACATCGGCGCGATCGATCGACGCCGCCACCGCCGCCAGCAACTGCTCGATCACCGCGTCATCGACGGGGGCCTTCGACTCGATGTCGAGCCGGAACATCTTCTGCGGATGGCGATGCTGAGCGAGACCGACGAGACTGCGCTTGATCGTGGTGGGACGGGACGGATCCTCGATGAGGCCCGCCGCGTCGCACGACTCGGCGTCCAGCGCCGTCCGCAGATCCCGCGCCGACGCGTCGGCCCCGGTGACGCCGAAGCACTCGACCGTGGCGCCGAGGGCGTGGAGGCAGAGCGACACGTTCGCGGCGCCGCCCGGGCGATGCTCCCAGCGCGAGGCGTGGAGCACCGGGACGGGGGCGTCGGGACTCAACCGCTCCGCCGCGCCGTACACGTGCTCATCCAGCATGAAATCCCCCACCACGATGGCGTGGAAGGGCCGGAACGCGAGGACCTGGTCGAGAAGAGCCGTCATACGTCCGTCATCATACCTGTACGAGGCGATCGACCAGCGCCGACTCGCCCGCGGTGAATTCGATGTCGACCCGCAGCACCGCCACCGGCGGTCCGGCGTCAAGCAACGCCTGATGCCGGGCCAGCTTCACCCAGTCCTTCATCGTGACCACCAGGGCGTCCGCCGCCGACGCCGCGATCAGCGCGGCCCGGACATCGGCGCCGGTGTATCGCTCGTGATCCCGGGCGGGCTGCTGCACGACGACCGCGGCCCCGCACGCTTCGAGCTGCCGGACGATCGCCGCCGGATTGCCCACGCCGGTCATCGTCGCGACTCGTCGGTCGCGCAGGGTGTCGACCGTCCGAGTTTCGCACGTTCCGTGCGCATGCCAGTCGACGCCGGTCCAGCGGTGTCGACACCACGCGAGGGGCGGCGCGCCGTGCGCCCGTTCGACGGCGGCGGAGAGCGTGTCGTCCGGACCCTCGGCGCGGGTGATGATCACCGCATCGGCCCGCCGCAGATTCTCGATCGGTTCGCGCAGGTGGCCGGCCGGGAGCAGTCGGTCGCGCATCGTGTCGCGGGTCGCGTCGATGAGCACGAGATCCAGATCCCGCGCGAGCGCCCGGTGCTGAAAGCCGTCGTCCAGCACCACGCAGTCGATCTCGGGGTGATCGGGCAGGAACGCGTCAAGCGCGCCGGCGCGATCAGGATCGACGACGAGCGGCGTGTCCGGCAGCGTCGCGCGGTACTCGAGCACCTCGTCCGACTGTTCACCGCCCGCGTAGCCCCGCATCGCGATACACGGCGTCCGTTCCTGCGTCTGCAGATGGCGACAGATCCAGCGGACCATGGGCGACTTGCCGACGCCGCCGGTGGTGATGTTGCCGACGGAGATCACCGGCCGGTCGATCGTGCGCACGCCGCGCCCCGTGTCGTAGCGGGCGTTGCGACGGCGGACGCCGAGGCCGTAGAGCCACGCGGCGGGGGCGGCGACGGGGGCGAGGACGTCGGGGAGGGGTCCGCTCACGGGGTGTCGATGAGATCGCGCTTCGCGTCGGCGATGTCGCGTGCGTGGAGACGGACGGAGTTCATCGCGTCGAGAATCGCGGTGCAGACCACGACGGCGATCGAGGCGAACGCGGCGGCCCAGACGAGGATGTAGCGATTCGGCGCGACGTCAGGGTCGACGAGACTGAGGCCGGCGACGACCGCCGCTCCGGCCACGACCATCGTCCCCAGCGATACGCGTCTGATGCGTCGGCGGCTCGCGGGGGCGCGGTCGAGTCGACGCCAGTACCAGCCCAGCCACAGGAGGGCGAGGAGGGCGAGGGGGATCGTCAGGGCGGGGGCGAGGTGGGCGGCGGCGAGCGTCATCCGGCCTTTCGAAGGATCTGGAGCAGGGGTTCGAGTTTCTGCATGGGGAGGCCCATGACGGAGGCGGGATCCCCGTCGCATTCGATGGGCCATCCGGCGTGGAGCCGGTCCTCCAGATTGTAGCCGCCCGCCTTGCCGCGCCACTCCTCGCTGTCGAGGTAGGCGTCGAGCTCGTCGTCCGGGATGGCGCCGACGTCGACCACGGCGAGATCGACGATGAGTCGACGCTCGGCGGTCCGCGGGCAGAGCAGGCAGAGTCCGGTCATGGTGACGTGGCGTCCGTCACGCATGGCGTCGAGCATGGCGCGGGCGTGGTCGCGATCCCGAGGCTGTCCGATGATGACGTCGTCATGGACGCAGATCGTGTCCGCCGCGAGCACCACGCCGCGCGGCTCGGGCAGTTGTTCCGCGACCCAGGCCGCCTTGAGCCACGCCATGGCCATGACCCAGTGGGCGGGGTTGACCTCGGGGGGCGGGATCAGCCGTCCGTCGTCGACGCCGGGCGGGCGTACCTCGACCGCGGCCCCGGCCCGGGTGAGCAGATCGCGTCGGCGTGGCGACCGGCTGGCGAGCCAGATCGGCGGTTCCCAGTCGGGCGTTTCACGGTTCACGCGCGGGCTCCTCGGCGGCGATGGCGGGGGCGGACCCGTCATTCATACGTCCGTCGTGGCCGGGGGTGCGCGGATTCCCCGACATTCGGCCGAGTTCCTCGTCAATCTTCCCGACCACAGCCTCCGGCGTGATGCGGCGCATGAGTTCATCGCCGAGCCGTCGCGACTTGAAGTTCACCGGCGGATCCTCGGGCCCGAGGACGCGAAGGACGCTGTCCGCCCGGCGGTACGGCCCGACGCGGTCGGGATCGGTCGGACCGAACAGGCCGACGAGCGGACGCTCGAATCCGACGGCCATGTGGAGCGGTGCGGAGTCGTTGGCGACCACGAGATCGGACGCGGCGATGACGGCCATCGACTGACCGATCGTCGACGCCCCCGCGAGGTTGAGCACCCGGGCGGCGAGCCGCGCGTCGTCGGGGGTGGAGGCGGTGATGAAGTCATGCTCGTCCGGCGCGCCGATCATGACGAGACGGTCGAAGCCGCGCTGGAGCAGCGTCTTCGCGAGCGCACGCCAATGCTCCGGCGGCCAGCGTTTGGAAACCCAGCGGGCGCCGGGGGCGAGCACGGCGTAACGGGCGTCGAGGATGTGCCCGCGGACCCGCTGCCCCCGCCACCAGCGGACGTCCGCCTCGGCGGCGTAGAGGCGGAGGTCGTGGACGGGCGGGATCTCCAGCGGTTCGAGCAGTTCGAGCATCTGGTCGACGGCGTGACGGGCGTCGGGCCCGGGGACACGCTCGGTGTAGCCGAGCCAGCCGAACTCGCGGGCGGAGCGGAAGCCGACGCGACGCGGGGCCCGGGTGCACCAGCTCATCAGACCGCTCCGACCGAGCCCTTGGAAATCCAGAACGAGATCGTATTGTTGTTCTCGGAGGCCCCGCAGCCAGCGACGGGCCCGAGCGGCGACGGTCGGCCGGCGCCACCAGCCTGAAAGGGCGCGGCGAGGAAACGGAACGACACTGGTGAGGTCGGGATGAGCCGCGATCGCGGGAGCGAAATCGTCCTGCACCAGCCAGTCGATCGACGCATCGGGAAAGGCGCGGCGCAGGCTGACGAGCACCGGCGTCGAGCGGCAGACATCGCCGAGGGCGCTGGGACGGATGATGAGAATGTGGCGGGGCTGCGTCATTCAGGGCCCGTTCCGACGGGAGCGCCGAGTATATCCGAAGGCGCCCGTCCCCCCGACGCCCGTCGACTCGCAGCCGACCCCGACGAGATCACGCGAAACGAAGGAGAGCTGACCATGACCATGCATCGCACCACACGAACCACGAGCCGGCGTCTGAGCCGACTCGCCCTGCCTCTCGCCGTAGCGACGGCGGGCGCGGCCTGGGCCGCCGACGCCCCCGTCGGCGAGAATCGGCCCGCCGGCCACGCCATCGAGATGACCAGCGGCGGTCTCAGCGCCTGGCTGGTCGATGAGCGCGACGCCGGCCTCCGACGGGCCCTCGAGATGCTTGACGAACGCGTTCTCGAACTGCCCGGCGAAATGAACGAGGACCCCGCCGGCGCGAAGGCGGTCGCCTGGGTTCTCGGCCTCATGAACACCCCCGGTCGCCTGACCGTCGACATCGACGATGACTTCTCGTTCGAGGCGGACGGCCCGCCGTTCCGCGCCCAGCTCGATCTGCACGCAACGGACAAGGCAGGAGCGGAGCGTCTCGCCGGTCAGGTCGCGGGCATGCTCGCCAACGCCGGCGCGCCGCCCGCGCACGCCTCGGAACAGCACGCGGGCCTGTCGATGATGGACCTCGACGGCGTGCGGTTCCACTTCGGCGCGCACGGACGACAGTTCAGCGCGTCGCTCAACGGATTCGAGTCGCGTCCGTTCGGGCACGTGGCCGAGCTGCCGCGCGGCGTCGCCCCGGCGTTCTCCTGCGCGGTCGACTTCCCGGCGATGGCGCCCGTCTTCGACGAAATCCTCGCGCAGGCGGGACCCGACGCCGGGTTCGTCCGTCGGCAGATGGAGATCTACAACCTGATTGGTCCCGACGCCTCGCGGATCACGGTTGCGCTGGGGCACGGGTCGGACCGAATGGTCGGCCGGATGACGTACACCGGGTACGGCGACCTGCTGGAGGCGATCGGGGCCAAGCCGGACCGCTGGCTGAACGCGAGCGACTTCCGGCCGATCCCGGCGGACGCGGGCTGGGTGAAGGTGTCGCGGTTTGATCCGGGCGCCGTCATCGACTCGATGCGGATGATGTCGGAGGAAATCGGGCAGGATCCGGTCGAGATGATCCACGACATGGTCGGCGTGCATCTCGAACGCGATCTCATCGACGCCCTCGGCCAGACCATGGGAACGTACCTCTCGACGCGCACCGGCGGCGGCGGCTTCGGCTCCATGGTCCTGTTCGCGGAGGTGGCGGATGAAGCGCGTCTCAACCAGACCATGGCGCGGCTGACGGGCATGGCCAACCAGATGGCGCAGGGACCCGCCCGCGGCTACGTGCGTTTCCAGGAGCGGACGATCGACGGCGAGACGTTCGTGTCGCTGGTCTTCCCGGGCGTGCCGATCCCGCTGGAAGTCTCCATGGCGGTGCGCGACGGCTGGTGGATGCTGGCCCTGTCGCCGCAGAGTCTGATCGCCGCCCTCGAGCAACTCGACGCGACCCGGAACATCACGCACAACGACGCCTTCGCCGGCGCGATCGGCGAACAGTACGACGGGGCGATGCAGGTGCAGTACGTCGATACGGCCCGGTACGTCGAGCGCGGCTACGCGACGACATCGCTCCTGATGGCGGCCCTCGCGAACATGACGCGTTCGCCGCGCGGCGAGCGCGACGCCGGCCTCGTCATGCCGTCGCTCCCCGACCTGCTCGACGGCTGCCGACCCGGCGCGTCGATCGTACGGGTCGACGACGCCGGCGATCTGACCATGACCTTCGAGGGCGATCGCTCGATCGTCGCGAACATGACGGCCGGCGTCGGCGCGATGGGCGGCTACGGCGGTCTGGTCGCGGCGGGTCTGGCCGCGGGGGCGGTGCTGCCGGCGATGGGCCAGGCGCGTGCGAATGCGACATCCATGAAGAACATGGCCCAGATGCGTCAACTGGCGATCGCCGCCGCGATGTACTCCGCGGAGCACAACGATCGGTACCCCGGCTCGATCGACGCGTTCCTCGAGCATGACATGCTGGAGGCATCGGTCACCCGTTCCGTCTATCCGCCCCACCACCCGTACGTCCTCCGTCCCGACGAACTGCGGATGGCGTCGATCCGGTATCCGGATCGGGCGGTGATGGCGTACGACGAGACGCCGGACGGGGACGTCGCAGTGGTGTTCTTCGACGGCCACGTCGAACTGGTGTCGGCGTGGGATTTCGGCGACCTCGTCGATCACGAGGCCAACGCCTGGCTTCGCGCCGACCGGTAAGGACCACGCCCCCGGGGGGTTTCGAGCAATCTTCTTCCTTCGCCGCGCCGTTCCCGTTGAATCGGGGACGGCGCGATTTTTGCCATCGTCGCCCGATAAGGGCTGGCCCGGCGACGAGAAACGGCCTCGAACGCCCGGGAAGGCCGAATTCCGCAACCAGAACGGGCCGGGAGACGTATTCTGGAGCGGATGCGCGGCAGGCCCGCGTGTGGGGCGGAGCGAGCAACATCGCCGGATCGTCATTGATCCCATGTCGCCAGCGACGGCCCGGAATCGAGCCTCCCGATGGCGAGAGCCCGGTTCTCCACGTGGAGGGAGCGGATCGGCGGTCGTCACGCACGGTTGACACGTCCCGGCGCCGTGGACATAGTCTCCCCCCTTCGGCCTGCCATGGATCGCCGGCTCGAACGACTTCTCTATTGACCACGCCAGTCTGGACTGCCCCACTTGACCGCCTCGCAACGGAAACCCGCCCCGGAACGGCCCGACCGACCCGAAGAAGTGCCGCTGTCGCTCGCCGACACGGACGCGGAGGGTTCGACCGCGCGGCTCGACGGGTCGGCCGCCTCTGCGTCGGCGCGATCGGCGTCATCCTCCTCAGCCGCCTCGGCGTCTTCCACCGAGGCCTCCGGTGAGAGCGGATCGAGCACCGGCGGCTTCGAGACCATGTTCGGCAAGCTCGTCGTGAAGCGCGGCCTCGTCACCTCCGAGGAGGTCGAACTCGCGAACGCGATGCTCACCGACGCCCAGACCGACGGCTCCCCCCGCACGCTCGCGGACGTGCTCGTCGACAACGACTTCATCACCCGCCGTCAGCTCACGCGGCTGAAGGAGGAGTTCGAGTCGCGCAAGTCGTCGCAGCAGATCCCCGGCTACAAGATCAAAGCCAAGCTCGGGGCCGGCGCCATGGCGACCGTGTTCCTCGGCCACCAGGTCAGCCTCGACCGCAAGGTCGCGATCAAGGTCCTCCCGCAGAAGTTCTCCCAGAACGAGAAGTTCATCGAGCGCTTCTACAAGGAAGGACGCGCGGCGGGTCAGTTGAACCACCCCAACATCGTCGCCGCGTACGACGTCGGCCAGGCCGGCGATCACCACTACTTCGTCATGGAGTACGTCGACGGCGACACGGTCTACGACCGCACCAAGCGCGAGAAACGGGTGAAGGAGAAGGACGCGATCGAAATGATCCGTCAGACCGCCCTCGCCCTCCAGCACGCGCATGAACGCGGCTTCGTCCACCGCGACATCAAGCCGAAGAACATCATGATTGACAAGCGCGGCGTGGTGAAGCTCGCCGACCTGGGTCTCGCCCGGGCCGTCTCCGACAAGGAGGCGGCGGAGGCGGAGGCTGGCCGCGCGTACGGCACGCCGTACTACATCTCGCCCGAGCAGATTCGCGGCGAGAAGGAGATCGGTCCGCAGGCCGACATCTACGGCCTCGGCGCGACCTTCTATCACATGGTCACCGGCAAGGTTCCGTTCGAAGGAAAGAACCCTTCGGAAGTGATGCGACGCCACCTCAAGGAAGACCTCGTTCCGCCGGATCACGTCAACAAATCGCTCTCCACCGGATGCGCGATGGTCATCGAGATGATGATGGCGAAGGACCGGAAGGACCGGTACCGCAACTGCGCCGACCTGATCGAGGATCTCGAACTCATCGCGAAGGGCGATCCCCCCCACTTCGCCCAGCGGAGCTTCGGCTTCTCCGGTCTGAACACGGAGCTGCTCGAAGCCGCCGAAGCCAAGGCCGCGGCGTCGGCGCAGCCGGTCGAAACGCAGGCCAGTGCGACGAGTTCGACGGCGTTCATGCTCATGGCCGTGGGACTCGGTCTGAGCGTGATCGTGAACCTGATTCTGATCGCCGTCGTCGCCAGCTGAGCTCCCCCGCCCGATTCCCCAGTCAACCGAAGAGGGTTCCGGATGGAAACGATCGCGGTCGTCGTAATCGTCGGATTCGCCGTGTTCCTGCTCGGCGTCGCGGGGCTGGTGTTCGTGCGGGCGGATCTGGCGCGGCGTTTTTTCGAGGGGTTCGCGTCGTCGCCCCGCGCGCACTATGGGGAGCAACTGGTGCGGCTCGTGGTCGGCGCCGCGCTGATCATCGGCGGGCCCGCGATGTGGGCGTCGGACGCGTTCCGGATTCTCGGCGGGCTGATCGTGATCACCGCGGTCGGCCTGATGTGCGTCCCCTGGCGCTGGCATCGACGCTTCGCCGGCCTCGTGATTCCGTCGCTCGTGCGTCGGATGCGGTGGTACGGGTTGCTGCTGATCGCGTTCGGCGGGCTGCTGATCGGGGCGGTGATCGCGGGGGCGTCCGGCTGATTCAGTCGCACGCGCCCCACGCAGCGTGCGAGATCAGGAGGTCTTGTTCCAGTCCGCGAGGAACTTCTCGAGTCCGATATCCGTCAGCGGATGGTTCATCATCTGCTGGATGACCTTGAACGGAACCGTCGACACGTCAGCGCCCAGAAGCGCGGCCTGGACAAGGTGCTGCGGATGCCGGATCGACGCCGCGAGGATCTTCGTCTCGAACCCGTAGTTGTCGTAGATCTGCCGGATCTGCTGGATGATCTCCATCCCGTCGCCGCCGATGTCGTCGATGCGTCCGATGAACGGCGACACCAGGAACGCGCCGGCCTTCGCGACGAGCAGCGCCTGAAGCGGCTGGAAGCAGAGCGTCAGGTTCGTACGGACGCCCTGATCCGAAAGCGCCTTGCACGCCTTCACGCCCTCGACGATCGACGGCAGCTTGATCACGATGTTCGGCGCGATCTTCGTGAGCTCCGCCGCTTCCTTGAGCATGCCCGCGAAGTCGGTCGAGACGACCTCCGCCGACACGGGGCCGGGCACGATCTCGCAGATCTCGCCCATGCGGGTGTGGAAGTCGGCGCCTTCCTTCGCAATGAGACTCGGGTTGGTGGTCACGCCGTCGAGCACGCCGAGCGCGGCGGCCTCGCGGATTTCATCCAGATTCGCGGTGTCGATGTAGAGCTGCATGGTGGGCCAGGAAGGGGGGATTGGAGAGTGGAGAGTCGAGAGTGGAGAGAGTGAGTGGAAAGTGGAGAAGAAGTCGACCGGGCGGTCAGGCGACTTCGAGCATCATTTCGACTTCAACGGTCGCGCCGAGGGGGAGGGCGATCGAGCCGACGGCGGCGCGGGCGTGCCGGCCGGCGTCGCCCAGGAGTTCGACGAGCAGGTCGGAGGCGCCGTTGGCGACGACGGGCTGGTCGGTGAAGTCGGGGTCGGACTGAACGAAGACGCCGACGCGGACCACGCGTCGGATGCGTTCGAGGTCGCCGTTGAGGTTGGCGGCGGCGACGGCGAGCGCGTTGAGCACGCACTGCCGCGCGGCGGCCTGGGCGTCGTCGACGGAAACCGCGGTGGGAACGGGTCCCGAGGCCATGAGGTGCCCGTCACGAAAGGGGATCTGTCCGGAGACGACGAGGAGGTCGCCGGTGCGGACCGCCGGCACGTAGGACGCGACGGGGGCGGGGGCGTCGGGAAGCTGGATTCCGAGGGCCTGGAGTCGGTCGGCGACGGTGGTCATGGCGGTCTCCGAGGGGTGACGATGCGGGGATCGTACCGAGGGAGGCGTCGGCCGTGGGCGTGACGGGGGATCGATCGTGACATCCCGGACGGGACCCGATCCCGGCGGCGGAACAACCGCCCGCGCGGGCTTCGCGGAGCACGGCTGCTTTTCATATCGGACCACTTTCCACAAAACCCGCCTCCCACCCCCCTCAGCCGTGGCCAAACCGGACCAATGGTAATTTGGATCAACAAGTTGGAACTTGACGGGCCGATGTTTCGGATTATGGTGTAGCAACAACGGGTCGGAACTTCCGGCCCGGACCAACGGCGGCGTCTCAGGGCGAATCATTCGATTGATCATTCCTGAATAAACGCACTCATCCCGGCCGGCCCGCCCGGCCCTGCCTGAACCCGCCTCGGTCGACAACTCGACGCCGCCCGGTCACCCGGTCCGGCTGATTCGGCTCGACGGATTCGTCGGATCGGATCATCGGAACGCGAGGGCGAGCAGAGGCAGGGATTCACCTCCCAACTCAACCCGGACGACACGGACCCGACCCCGGATCCGTCGAACTCCGCCTGACGAGCGTCCCCGTTCGTCGTGACCGATCGCGGCCTGCACTGGTCGAACAGTTGGTGCTGTTCTCAGTGACACGTTGTTGACGGTGGTTTCTCGAACAATCGAGACCCATCGAACGAGTCCGCCCGATGCGGACTCGGGATCGGCGTCTGCGTGAAGCAGGCGACTCGATCGGGAGACAGGCGGAATGGCGAACGTCGCCCCCGCACAATTCACGGATCATTCCCGCCCGGGCGATTTGTCGGGCGGACCCTTGCGGGTCATGATGAGTGACCTCGCAGAAGACAGGCGTCGGCGTGTGCTGACGCATCGCACTTATTTCGTTTCACATCATGGAGTCAATACGATGAAACGAAAGGGCTTTACGCTCGTTGAACTGATGGTCGTCATCGCGATCATCGCCCTGCTGGTGGGCCTGCTGCTCCCGGCCCTCTCGAAGGCCATCCGGAACGCCCGGACCCTTCGCGACGGGACGCAGATCAACCAGATCCTCAAGACCTTCATCACGTTCGCCAACGGCGCCAAGGGCAAGTTCCCGACGCCCGGCCTGATCGACCGTGAGCTGGATCCGTACACCGGCCTGCAGCAGCCCGGCGTTGGTCCGGAGGACTACGCGCAGAACCACACCGGTCCGCTGTACTCCGCGATGATCGCCCAGAACTACTTCAAGCCCGAAATCCTGATCGGCCCGACCGAAGTCAACCCGAACGTCGAGGAAATCACCGACTACGACTTCGACGCGTACGATCCCGGTGCGGACAGCTACTGGGACGGCAACTTCAAGGCCCGCATCGACCGTCCGGCCGGCTCGGGCAACCCCTGTCACACCTCGTACGCCCACACGGCGATCTGCGGCAACCGCAAGCAGACCACCTGGCGTGACGACAACGACTCGCAGGTCGTGAACCTCTCCACCCGCGGCGCCGGCACCGGCCAGGGCACCGAGGTCGTCGACCCCAGCGAAGACGCCTACAAGTTCTCGCCCACGCTCGAACTCCACGGCCCCAAGAAGCAGTGGAACGGCAACCTGACCTTCAACGACGGTCACAACGAGAACGTCGAGTCCTTCTACCCGCTCGGCGTCTCCTATGAGCCGGCGAACGGCGACGAGCCCGAGCGTGACAACATCTTCGCGGCGGAATTCGAAGACCAGGCCGACCAGGCCCAGGAAGACGGCCGCGCGTCCGGCGACAACTGGCTCGTGATCTCGATCCTGGCCGACCCGGATGGTGCGTGGGTCAGCGCGAAGTGGGACCGGCTCACCAACCAGTAAGCCGATCCGCCTTCCGGGGCGCTCCCCCCGGGCCGGTCCTTCGGGCCCGCCCCTCCGGAGCATGATCTGACTTCGATCCGGACGGATTCGCGTCCGTCCGGATCCTTCCGAACGTTCGACTCTGAGTTCTCTCTTTCATCATCTGAACCCTCTTTGGCGGCGACGGGTCGCGGAAGCCCTGACCCGCTGCATTCGGAGAATTGCGACATGACCACCACCAGGAAGCGAACCGGCTTCACCCTCATCGAGCTGCTCGTCGTGATGGCGATCATCGCGTTGCTCGTCGGCCTCCTCCTCCCGGCCCTCAACCAGGCCCGTGCGAAGGCCAAGCTGCTCCGCGATCAGACCCAGCTCAAGCAGGTCCAGACCGCGTGGGTGATCTACGCCCGCGAATCGGACGGCGTGTACCCGACCCCGGGTCTCATCAACCGTCTGCCCGACCCCGTCCTCGGCCAGGATCTTCCCGGTCGCGGCCCGGAAGACATCGAAATCAACGACTCGGCCCGGATGTACTCCGCCTGCATCATGCGGAACCTGTTCACCCCGGAACTGATCATCGGCACCACCGAGGTCTCCGGCCGCATCATCACCAAGGCGAACTACGACTGGTCGCTCTACGATCCGATCGCGGACGTCTACTGGCACCCCACGCCGGATGACCCGGTCGACAACCCGTCGCCCTTCGTCGCCGACGTGGCCGACCAGTCGAACACCTCCTACGCCCACTCCATGATCTGCGGCGAGCGCAAGAGCAAGCACTGGCGCGACTCGCTCGATTCCGAGTACGGCATCGTCTCCAACCGCGGCGTCGAAAACGGCTCGCTCGAATCGAACGACTACAACTCGTCGATCACGATCGAACTCCACGGCTCCCGCAAGGAATGGCTCGGCAACGTCTGCTTCAATGACGGTCACTGCGTGCCCTTCCAGACCTTCTTCCCCGAAGGCATCAACTACCAGAACGACTCCGGTGAAAGCACGCCGGACAACCTCTTCGCGAACGACCTCGGCGCCGAGGACGACTGCGAAGGCGACGACATCTACCTGTCGCTCTGGACCTCGACTGACGGCGTCGAAACGGTCACGCCCGCCTGGGACTGATCCGACCGACCTTTCAGGTCACGCACACGCCCACATCACCCGCCGCGGCTGAACACGCCGCGACAACGCCTCGGGTGATGCAACGCACGACCGGCCGCCCCTGCGCGGCCGGTCGTGTTTTTGGTCGTCGCCCGACCGACCGACCTCGCCCCCCCTTCTCCCCCCTTCTCCACCCCGCGCTTCTCCCGGTTTTCGATCCGCCCCGGCCGCATTCCCGTTCATATACTTCTGACGTGAAGCTGCTTCCACACCACACGTCCGGTCCCGGGGCGGACGAACCGCTGGGCGTCCGTGTTCGACGCCTCAACCGCCTCATCCTCCTCGTCGCCGCCGGGCTTCTGCTCGTCGGCCTCCGCCGTCCCCTCGCGCCGACGCCCGCCGCCGACGCGGGACCGACCGCCGAGCCGCCGGCCCCCGCCGCCGAATCCGGCGCGGCGGCCGAAGACACGCCGGACGACGACGCCCCTCCCGCGCCGCCCCCGGCGACGCCCGTCCGCTGGGGCGCCTACGCCGTCCCCGCCTATCGGCAGGCGGATCTCGTCGCCGTCCTCCCCGTCGAGGGTGTGATCGATCGCTACACGCTGCTCTCTCTCGAGGACCGCATCGAGACGGCGGTCAAAGACGGCGCGGGCGCGATCGTGCTCGAAATCGACACCCCCGGCGGTGAGATGCTCGCCACCCTCGACATCTGTCATCTGCTGAAGAACGACGCCCCCGCGAACACCGTCGCGTGGATCAATCCGATGGCGTTCTCCGCGGGCACCTACATGGCGCTCGCCTGTCGCGAAATCGTCACCGACCCCTCCGCCACCATGGGCGACGCCGCGCCCGTCATCCCGGGCATCGCCCTGCCCGCGACGGAACGCGCGAAGGCGGAGATGCCGCTGCTCGCCGAAGTCAAGGACTCCGCCCGTCGGCGGGGCTACGACGAGAATCTCGTGCAGGCGTTCGTGCGGGTCGGGAACGAACTCTGGCTGCTGGAACACGAAACGACCGGCGAACGAATCTTCGTGACCCGCGAGGAGTACGAGAACGCGTTTGGCGCGGCGCCGCCGGTGCAGCTTCCCTCGTATCAGCCCGCGCCCATGTCGAATGACGCCGCGCCGCCGGTCTCACCCCTGCTCGATCGTTTGTTCAATCCTGCCCCGGGCGGTCCCGGCGGTCCGGGCGGGGGCGGCTCTTCCGCGGGTCCTCTTGATCCCGCGGTGCTGGAGCAGTCGATCGAGGACAGCCAGGCGTTGCCGCCGTCGCGGGATCCGCTGACGTCGGCGGAGGCGTCGTCGTGGCGTCTCGTCGCGCAGGTGGTCGGACCCGCGGACCTGCTCACGCTCTCCGCCAACGAGGCCCGCGCGTTCGGGCTGAGCGAGGCGATGATCGCCAGCGACGCGGAGCTCGAACGGTTCTTCGGGGCGAAGTCGGTGCGACGGTACGAGGAGTCGTGGTCGCTGCCGCTCGTGCGTTTTCTCGTGAGCTGGCCCGTGCGCGGGTTGCTGACCGTGATCTTCCTGATCTGCCTGTTCGTGGAACTCGCCGCGCCGGGCGTCGGCGCCTTCGGCGCGGGGGCGCTGGTGGCGTTTGCGCTTCTCTTCGGGGCTCCCTGGCTCGCCGGTCTGGCCGACTGGTGGGAGATCCTGCTCGTGATCGTGGGCATTCTGCTGATCGGGACGGAGCTGCTCGTCCTGCCGGGCTTCGGGGTGGCGGGGGCGGCGGGCATCGGCTGTCTCCTTGTCGGCATGGTCGGGACGTTCGTCGGCGACGACGTCACGAGTTCGGTCGGTCAGCAATCTCTCTGGACCGGACTCGCCACGACGCTGGGGGCGCTGCTGGTGGCGATGGCGGGCATCTATCTGGTGACCCGGCATCTCGACACGATTCCGCTGCTGAACCGAATCGTGCTCAAGACCGAACTCGGTCCGCTCGCCATGCCGCGATCGGCGTCGTCCTCGGGCGGCGGCGGGCTGCTGTCCGCGATGGGCGGAACGGCGGCGACCGACGCCGTGGACATCGGCGCGACCGGCGTCGCCGTCACGGATCTCCGTCCCTCGGGACGGGCCCGCTTCGGCGAGCGGATCGTCGACGTACAATCGGTCAGCGGCTTCCTTGATCCGGGCGCTCCGGTGCGGGTGACCGCTCTGACCACGTTCGCCATCGAAGTGGAAGCCGCCACCGATGCGGAGGACGACGTCGCATGAAACTCGTCAATGCGTTCGCGATCGCCCTCGCCCAGGGGGGCGCGGCGGCGGCGGCGACGGGCCCGGATCCCGCCGCCAACGAAGCGTTCCTCGTCTGGGGCGTCATCCTCGCCGCCGCGGCGATCGTGCTCTTCCTGATGGAGATCGTCATTCCGTCCGGCGGGCTGCTCGCCCTCCTGTGCGGGGTGGCGGCGATCGCCTCATTGATCGTCTTCTTCCGGTACGACTCGCTCGTCGGGTCGATCGTCCTGCTCTGCTACCTCGTGCTGGGTCCGATCGCCGTGGCGGGCGCCTTCAAACTCTGGCGGAGCTCCCCGCTCGCCCGTCAGATGATTCTGGGAGACGACGAGTCGGAGCGGGGCCTCTCGGACGAGGAAGCGTTCGCCGCGTCGGAACAGCGCCGCCTGCAGCGGATGCGCGAGCTGGAGGCGCTGGTCGGCGTGGAGGGCGTCGCGGTGACGGAGCTTCGTCCCGTCGGCGTGGTCAAGGTGGACGGACGGCGGATCGACGGGCTCTCCGAGATCGGCGTCATTCCGGCCGGCACGCCGATCGTCGTCGCCGCGGTGTACGACAACCAGGTCAAGGTGCGGCCGAAGGCCTGATGATGTCGCCCGCCGCCGGACAGGCGTCGATCAGAGATCTCGTCTAGTATGAAGCGATCGGACGTCGGGGCGCTGAAGCCGCGACGGTGCTGACCGCAAGGAACGGATACCCGCTTATGTTCACCTACACGCTGGCCGTCGAACCCTGGATCTGGGCGATCACGATCCCGTTCGGGCTGATCCTGCTCTTCGCGATCGTCCTCGGCTTCCAGTACTTCAGCCTCTGGATCCAGGCGCTCCTGTCGGGCGCGCGGGTCCGCTTCATCGACCTCGTCATGATGCGGTTCCGGAAGGTTGACCCCAAGGTCATCGTCTTCAACCGCATCTCCGCCAAGAAGGCCGGCCTCGACCTGCCCACCGACTACCTCGAATCGCACTACCTCGCAGGCGGACGCGTGACCAACGTGGTCCGGGCGATGATCGCGGCGGACAAGGCGAACATCGATCTTCCGTGGGACAAGGCCACGGCCATTGACCTCGCCGGGCGCGACATCGTCGACGCGGTGAAGACGTCGGTCGACCCCAAGGTCATCGACTGTCCGCACCAGTCGTCGGGAAAGCCGACGGTTGACGCGGTCGCGAAGGACGGCATCCAGCTCAAGGCGAAGGCCCGCGTGACCGTCCGCACCAACATCGCCCGCCTCGTCGGCGGCGCCACGGAAGAGACCGTGATCGCCCGCGTCGGCGAAGGCATCGTCTCCGCGATCGGCTCCGCCGAGTCGCACAAGCAGGTGCTCGAGAACCCGGACGCGATCTCGAAGACGGTGCTCTCCCGCGGCCTCGACTCGGGCACCGCGTACGAGATCCTTTCGATCGACATCGCGGACGTCGACGTCGGCACGAACATCGGCGCCGGCCTCGATCTCGAACAGGCGGAAGCGGACACCAAACGCTTCCAGGCGCAGGCGGAAAAACGACGCGCGATGGCGGTCGCCCAGGAGGCGGAGTACCAGGCGGAGGCCCAGAAGAACCGGGCGCTCGTCATCCTCGCCGAGGCGGAAGTGCCGAAAGCGATGGCCGAGGCGTTCCGCAGCGGCAACCTCGGCATCATGGACTACTACCGCATGAAGAACGTCGTCGCCGATACGAGCATGCGGGACTCCATCGCCGGCAACGACGACAGCTCCAACTGATCCGGCGTAGCGCCGCATGGCGAACCCGAACGAAAGCGACCCGTCCGTCTCGCGGCTGATCTCGCCGCGCAAGGCGGCGGTGCAGGTGATCGGCTTCCTGATCGGCGTCGCCCTGCTCGCGTGGTGCATCCATTCGGCGGTCGGGAGCGGCGACTGGTCGCAGCTCCTCAACGCCCCGCCTCGCCTGTTCGCGGGCCTGCTCGCGTGCACGCTCGCCAGCCTCGTGTTCAACGGCGCGCAGTTCTGGGTCACCGCCCAGCCCCTCAAGCCGCTCCGGTTCAGCGAACTCCAGTGGCTTAATTTCGCGGCGAACCTGCTCAACCTCGCCCCCATCCGACTCGGCGTCATCACCCGCATCGTCTACCACCTGCGCATCGACCGATTGACCCTCCTCGAAGTCGGGGCGTGGTTCGCGTCCATCGCCGGCGTGCTCGGACTCGGCGTCGGCGGATGCCTCGCGGCGACCATGATCCGGCCCGAGCTTGACGGACTCTGGGTGCTCGCCGCCACGGTCGCCACCGCCGTCGGGGCCGGACTCGTCCGATCGCTGGTGACCCTGCCGGTGTTCACCCGTTACTCGCGCGGCGTCGAGCGCGTGATCGCCGACCCCATCGCTCTCGGCGGATCCTGTCTCTTCCGTCTTCTCGACATCGGCGTCTTCATCGCCCGGATGTGGATCGCGGCGGAGATCCTCGGCCTCGCTCTCCCCGGCCGCCACGTGGTCATCCTCGCCCTCGTCGCCCTGATCGCCGGCCTCGTTCCGTTCGGCAAGCTCGGCGTCCGCGAATGGGCCGTCGCGACGATCGCCGTCTGGCTCGCCGACGCGGGACTCAATCCGGACCAGATCTCCGCCATGGCCGCCGCCGATGAATACTCCCCGATGTATCGGCTCGCCCTGCTTGAGTCAGCCGGCGAAGCGGCGGTGGTGATTCCCGCCGGGGTCCTCGGGGTCTGGATGCTGCGGAGACGCTTGCGCGAGGCGTTTCGCGCACATCGCGCCGAGGACCCGCAGGAATCGCCCGCGGACCACGCGGATTCTGCCGACTGACCCGACATTCGCAGGCGAGGCCGCCTGGCGCCCTATTTGCGACCGTGTACCCCCAGCGGGCGCACGGATGCGCACCACCGGCCACGGACGGCCATCGCCCGTTCTCTCCGCGCGATCTTCAGGGCTCCGCGACCGCGCCCGTCACGATCGCTCCGGGACTTCTTCCGACCGGGCCGCCTCCACGACGAGGCGGCCCGATCGGTTTTTGACGTCATGCCGGTTCCCCGCCGGCCCACATATCGACGGGGGATCCTGAGCCGTTATCCTGCACCCATGACTACCTCACTGCCCCGTCGTGACTTCCTGCTGACGTCCGCCGCCGCGGCCGTCAGCGCCGCATCCGCCGCCCACGCCCGTCCGCACCGCGTCTCCACCAGCCGCGCGCCCGCCGGTCCGGTGGTGATCTCATCCGGTCGCAAACCGGCGGTCGTCACCCTGGCGGGCGAGATGATCGGGCAGGGCGTGGATCCGGTCGACGCGGTGGTCGAGGGCGTGGCCCTCGTCGAGAATGATCCCAACGACATGTCGGTCGGCTACGGCGGCCTCCCGAACGAGCGGGGCGTGGTCGAGCTCGACTCGTCGGTGATGCACGGCCCCTCGCACAAGGCGGGCGCGGTCGCGAGTCTCCGCAACATCAAGAATCCCGCCCGGGTCGCGCTCAAGGTGCTCCGTCATACCGATCACGTGCTGCTCGTCGGCCAGGGGGCGCTGGAGTTCGCCCGCGCCCATGGTTTCAAGGAAGAGGACCTCCTGACCGAACGCGCCCGCGAGGCGTGGCTCCGCTGGAAATCGAATCTCAACCCCAACGACGACTGGCTTGACGAGGATCAGACCGTCGCCCCCGCCGGCGGCGAGGCCGGCGCCCGACGACGTGATCCGATCCCCATGACGTACGGCACGATTCACTGCGCCGCCGTCAACGTCAACGGCGACCTCTCCGCCTGCACGACCACCTCCGGCCTCTCGTACAAGGTGCCGGGACGCGTGGGCGACTCGCCGATCCTCGGGGCCGGGATGTACGTCGACAACGAAGTGGGGTCCGCCGGCGCCACCGGACGGGGCGAAGCCGCCATGCAATCGTGCGCCTCCTTCCAGATCGTGCGCAACATGGAGGCGGGACTCGAACCCACCGAGGCGTGCCTCGAAACGCTGCGCTGGATCGCGCGACGCACCCGACGTCCCGAACTGCTCGCCGCCCCCGGACGACCCCGCTTCGGCCTCACGCTCTACGCGCTCCGCAAAGACGGCGTCACCGGCTGCGCCAGCATGCTCAGCCGGGCGCCCTACTCCGTCTACGCGCAGGGGGCCGTCGAGGTGAAACGCGCGACGGCCCTCTTCGAATAAGGTCACGACGGCGTCGCACGCCGCATTCAACCGAGGAGAGTCCGACATGATGCTTCGCCGCCGTCCGTCGCTTCGCGACGCCTTCGTCAATCTGTTCGCCGTCCTCCTTGTGCTCGCCGGCTCATGGTCCGCGTGGGCGGACGGCGCGGCGGGGCGCTGGCGGGGTTCGATCGAGATCCCGACCCAGGCCGCGCTCGAGATCGAGGTCGTCCTGACCGAATCCGACGCCGGCGACTGGTCGGGCGTGATCTCGATCCCCGCCCAGAACGCCTCGAACCTCCCGCTCCGCAACGTGGCGGTCGAGAACGGAACCGTCCGGTTCGAGATCGCCGACGTGCCCGGCCAGCCGCGCTTCGAGGGCGAGCTCAGCGACGACGGCGAGACGGTGGCGGGCTCGTTCCGTCAGGGGGCGATGAACACGACGTTCACGTTGTCGCGTTCGGTCGACTACGCGGCGGAGGCGGCCGCGCGTCTGGACGGATTCGCGGACGCGATCGACCAGTTGCTCGCCGACATCGAGACGCCGGGCGTGGCGGTCGGGATCGTCTATCACGACGAGGTCGTCTTCGCGCAGGGATTCGGGAAGCGCAACGTCGAGGACGATCTGCCGATGACGGCGGACACGCTGCTGGCGATCGGTTCGTCGACGAAGGCGTTCACGACGTTCGCACTGGGGCAGCTCGTCGACGAGGGGGAGCTGGACTGGGACGAGCCGGTCGCGACGTACCTGCCGGACTTCCGCCTGCATGACGAGTACGCGTCGCTGCACCTGACGCCGCGCGATCTCGTGACGCATCGCTCCGGTCTGCCCCGCCATGATCTCGTCTGGTACAACCTGACCGAGGGGGACCGGGCGGACCTGGTGCATCGTCTGCGTCATCTCGAGCCGAACCGGGAGCTGCGTCAGACGTGGCAGTACAACAACCTGATGTACCTGACGGCGGGCTACCTGCTCGGGGAGCTGGACGGAACGTCGTGGGAGGACTCGGTCCGCGCCCGCGTCTTCGAACCGCTCGGCATGGACGACTCGAACTTCTCGGTGCACGACTCGCAGTCGCGTCCGGATTTCGCGGCGGGGTACCAGCGTCGCGAGAAGCAGCTCGAGCGGATGAACTTCCGCGACATCTCGCTGGTGGGACCGGCGGGTTCGATCAACTCGTCGGTGAACGACATGGTCGAGTGGCTGCGGGTGCATCTGAACGAGGGCGTCGTCGACGGCGAGCACCTCGTGAGCGGTCCGCAGCTCAAGGACATGCACACCGTGCAGATGGCGATGGGCGCGTTCCCGTCGGACGAGCACATTGTCCCCGTCGGGTACGGCCTCGGCTGGATGATCGACGTCTACAAGGGCGTCTACCGCGTCCACCACGGCGGCAACATCGACGGCTTCAGCGCCAACGTCGCGCTGTTTCCGCGGAAGAAGCTGGGCGTCGTGGTCCTGACCAACATGAACGGATCCCCGCTGCCCGAAATCATCGCGCGGGAGGCCGCGGACCGGCTGCTCGAACTGCCCCGCGACGAGTGGTTCAGCGAGACCGTCGAATCGCAGCAGAAGAACGAAACGCTCGTCGAAGCGGCGGAGGAAACGAAGATCGAGGACCGCGTCGCCGACACCGCGCCGTCGCACGATCTCGACGCTTACGCGGGCTCGTTCGAACACCCGGGCTACGGCGTGATCAGTATCGCCCTCGACGAGGATCAGCTCGCGGTGGAGTTCAACGGCATCACCGCTCCTCTCGAACACTGGCACTTCGACGTCTTCCGCGGCATGGAGAACCCCGACGACCGCACCTTCGACGGGACGATGTTCGAGTTCGAGAACGACCGGCGCGGCCGCATCGGTTCGCTCCGCGTCGTGCTCGACGCCTTCGTCGATCCGATCGAGTTCACACGTCGACCCGACGTCCGCCTCACTGATCCCGCCTACCTCGCGCAGTTCGCCGGGGTGTGGACGATCGCGGGCCAGACGTTCCGCACGCTCGAACAGGGCGGCGCCCTCTACATCCATCCGCCCAACCAGCCGCCGCTCAAGCTGATCCCCGAACAGGGACTCGAGTTCCGACTCGAAGTCGTCGAAGGCTTCGGCCTGCGGTTCGAGTTCGATGACGACGGCGTGGTCCAGGCGAAGCTGATCCAGCCGGACGGCATCTTCCCGCTGGAGCGCGTCGACGGGTCGGCGGACGATGACGACGGCGCGTGACCTCCCGCGGATCCTGACGATCGGGTACGGGCGACGGGATCCCGACGACTTCGTGGCGCTGCTGGAGCAGTACGACGTCGACGTGCTCGTCGATGTCCGATCCGCCCCGTACTCGCGCATCGCGCCGGACTTCACGAAACACGCCCTGGAGCGCTGGCTGCCGGCTCGCGGCGTGCGGTACCTGTTCCTCGGCCATGCGGTCGGCGGCATGCCGGACGATCCCGCCCTGCAGACCGACGACGGCCAGGCCGACTACGAACGAATCCGCGCCGCCCCCGCGTTCAACGAGGCGATCGCGCGGCTGGTCGACGCGGACCGTCAGGCGGTCCGCGTCGCACTGATGTGCGCGGAAGCGCGGCCGGAAACGTGTCACCGCACGAAGCTCATCGCCCCGGCGCTCGAAGCCGTCGGCGTGACGGTCGGCCACATCGACGAAACGGGCGTCGTGCAGGATCACGCGACGATCATGCGACGGCTCACCGGCGGACAGGGGACGCTCTTCGCGGATTGACGCCCGGGCGTCGGATCAGGACGATCGCCGGCGGGTCGGATCGAGTACCCTTGACGACGCCTCGCCCCGACCCCACAGGAGATCCGATCATGTTCCATCGTCGATTCCCGGCCGCCGCCGCGAGCGTCCTGCTGCTGGCCGCCGCCGGACTGGCGTCCGCCCAGACCGACGGGGGGCCGGCCGCGAGTCAGCCCGATGCGCCGACCTCCGCCCCCGCGCCGGACCCGATGGAGGAAGTCGGCATGCTGCTCGCCCAGTCGCGCTGGGCGGACGCGGCGGACGCGGCCCGCGCGGTAGTGCAGGCGACGCCGGAGCGCCCGGAAGCGTGGGCGCTGCTCGGTTACGCGTTGCACGCGGACGGTCGGCTCGACGAAGCGCTCCCCGCTCATCTCATGGCCGCGGAGTTCGAGGCGACCGCCGCGATCGGTCGGTACAACGTCGCGTGCGTCTACTCGGTCAAGGGAAAGACGGACAAGGCGCTGGCGTGGCTGCGGAAGGCGCGGGAGGCCGGCTTCGATAACTTCGGCGCGTTCAAGAACGATCCGGATCTGAACAACATCCGCGGGGACGAACGGTTCGCCGCGCTCGTGAAGCCGCATCCGCTCATGCGTTCGCCGGAGGGGCCGTCGGTGATCCGGCGGAATCCGCACGTCGGGGCGGGACCGCAGGAGCGGCTCCTGTTTCTGCTCGGCGGCTGGCGGCTGACGGGAGAAGGCGGACGTGAACTCGGCGACGCCCAGGTCGAATCGCGCACCCACGGCGTGCTCGTCGAGCACCGGCACATCCGGTACGACGGCGAACCGGCGCGGGAAACGACAATCTGGTGGTACGAACCCGCCACGGAGGCGTGGCGGATGGTCGCGGTGCGAGGCGACGGCGCCGTCACCCGCGCCCCCGGCGTCTTCCGTGATCTCGCCTGGACCTTCCAGGGCCGACGCACCAATCCCGACGGCGTCATCGACGATGTACGCACCGTGATCCGGCCGCTGCGCCGGGGCGGCGTGCGGCGGTCCGACGAGCGCACCGACGACGGCGGCGCGACCTGGGTCGTCGAACGCGACATGCACTACACCGTGCCGCCCCCGAAGACCGACGAGAACGGCGGCTGACGGAGCGCGGCGGTGGCGTGGAACAACGTCATTCTGGTCGTCGGGGCGGGGGCGATCCTCCTCGTCCTCGCCAGCCGGATCTATCCCTTCTGGATCCAGCGCGTCTTCGGCGTCGACGACGCACGCCCCACGCCCGCCTCCGATCGCGCCGACGGACACGACTTCGTCCGCTCCCCCACCGCCGTCGTCTTCGCGCACCACTTCGCGTCAATCGCGGGGGCGGGCCCGATCGTCGGTCCGATCCTCGCCCTCGCCTACGGGTGGGGCTGGGCGTGGCTGTGGATCGTCATCGGCGGGATCTTCTACGGCGCCATGCACGACATGTCGTCGATGATCGTGTCGGTGCGCGAAGGCGGACAGACGATTGCGGAGATTGCGCGGCGGGAGCTCGGCAAGTTCGGCTACCTCCTCTTCGTCACCTTCCTGCTTATCGTGCTCTCCGTCGTCAATGCGATCTTCCTGAACTTCTCCGCCGGCGCGCTGACCAGCAGCTATCCGCTCGAACTGCTCGGCGTGACCGCGGAGAACTCGCCGCTCCGGCTGAATGCGGACGGCAGCCGCGTCGTCGTCGGCGGGGTGGCGACAACCTCGGTGATCGTCATGACGCTCGCAGCGCCGTTGCTCGGCTGGCTGATCCACCGGCGCCGGCTCGACGTGCGCCTCGCGTTCGGGCTGGCCGCGCTGGTGTGCGCGGCGGGGGTGCTGATCGGCTTCGTCGCGCCCGTCCAGCTCACCCCGGACACGTGGAAGATCGTCCTGACGATCTACGTCTTCATCGCGTGCTGGATTCCGGTGTGGGTCGTCCTCCAGCCGCGCGACTTCATGAACGTGCAAATCCTCTACGGCGGCGTCGCGCTCCTGCTGATCGGCGTCTGTCTCGCCGGGTTCGGCGGGGACGTCATGCAGTTGCCGGCGTCGTCGGTGGAAGCGGGCGCCGCGCGGATGGGGCCGGTGTGGCCGATCATGTTCATCACGATCGCGTGCGGCGCCATCAGCGGGTTCCACAGCCTCGTCGCGACCGGCACGACCGTGAAGCAGATCCCGCGGGAGAGCGACTGCCGACGCGTCGGCTACAACGCGATGATCCTTGAGAGCCTGCTCGCCCTGCTCGTGCTCGCGGCGGTGGCGGGACAGCTGACCGCCGCCGACTACACCGCCAACCTGAACGCGCCGGCGGGTGCGATTCAGACGTTCGCCCTCGGGTGCGGACGCACTTTCGCCCATCTCGGGATCCCCCTGCCGATCGGGTGCGTGCTCGGCATCCTCGTGATCGAGGGGTTTCTCGTCACGACGCTCGACACCGCGGTGCGGCTCGGCCGGTTCCTCTTCGAGGAGCTGTGGGTCGCGCTGCTCGGCGAGGACGCCCCGGGACTGATCCGCTCCCATGGCTTCAACACCGCGTGCACCGTCGGCCTGATGCTCGTGTTCGTGTTCTCGGAGGCGGCGGCCCAGGCGTTGTGGCCGTTCTTCGGAGCGGGGAACCAGCTGATCGGCGCACTGACGCTGACCACCGTGACGGTCTGGCTGCTCCGACGCGGCAAAACCATCTGGTTCGTCGCGATTCCGGCCGTCCTCATGACCATCACCGCGATGGCCGCCCTCGGACACCAGGTCTACGCGAAAGTCATCGATGACTCGCTCGCCGCAGGACCGCGGGCGATCATGGTCGGATCAGGGAGCTTCCTGCTTCTCCTCGCGGGCGGTTTCGTGCTGACGGCGGCGGTGCGGATCCGGAGCGCGGCGGCGACCGTGACGCGTTGACGTCGGGAGTCCGTACAATCGACGTCAGCGGACGCGCGGATCGACGTCCGTCGGAGAGTGCGCTGTGATTCCCGGCTGGGATGTGCCTGAATATCTGATGCTCGCCGCGCTCCCGCCCCTGCTGATCGCCAGCGGCTTCTTCTCCGGGTCGGAGACGGCGTTGTTCGGCATGAGCGCGAACGAACGCATGATGGTGCGTCGACGCGCGCCGTTCGCCTCCCGCGCGATCGAGACCCTGCTCGCCGAGCGGCGGATGCTGCTGATCACGATCCTGCTCGGCAACATGACGGTCAACGTCGTGTTCTTCGTCCTGAGTTCGATGCTCGTGCTCAAGGCGGAGGCGGGCGTCGCGGCGGGGCTCGGGCTGAGTCTGCTGTCGCTCCTGCTCATCGTGCTCGCCGGCGAAGTGCTCCCGAAAGTCACGGCGAACACGTTTCGTCAGCGGTTCGCGTCCGTGACCGGACCGCCCCTGCTCGTCCTGCACCGGGCGATCGGACCGCTGCGGGTGGTGCTCGATCTCGCGGTAGTCGCTCCGCTCGCCCGGCTCACCGCCCCGAGCGCGACGCCGCCCGCGCTGGGGGCGGACGAACTGACGGCCCTGCTGGACGTCTCCGGCACGGAAGGCGTGATCGCCCGCGACGAGCAGAAGCTCCTCGAGGATGTCGTCAACTTCAGCTCGCTCAAGGTCCGCGACGTCATGACCCCCCGCGTCCGGCTCGACGCCCTCCCGTGGACCGCACGACGCGAGGAAGTGGTCGAGATGGCGCGCGAGACCCGGCGCACCAAGGCCCCGGTCTATCGCGGCAGCCTCGACGACATCCTGGGCATCCTCCACTGCAAACGCTACCTGCTCGACGAGCGCGGCGAGCAGACGCCCCTCCTCGCCCACGTCACCCCCCCCTGTTTCGTGCCGGAGTCGGCCACACTCGACAAACTGCTCGATCACTTCCGCGATTCCGGCGTGCAGCTCGCCATCGTCGTCGACGAGTACGGCGGCACGGCGGGGATCCTCGCCCTCGAGGACATCGTGGAGGAGATCGTCGGCGACATCACGGGCTCGACCGATGAGGCGCACCCGCCCGCGGTCAAGCTCGGCCCGAACCGCTGGCGCGCCCCCGGTGATCTCGGCGTCCACGACTGGGCGAGCGTGTTCGGCCGCAGCGTGCTCTCCACCCGGGCGTCGACCCTCGGCGGACTCATCCTCGAACGTCTCGGACGCGCCGCCCGCGTCGGCGACGCTGTCACCCTCGCCAACGTTCGCTTCGCCGTGGAGAAGCTCGATCGCGCACGCATCGTCTCCGTCATCGTCACGCTGCTCGGCGATGAACCCGGCGACCAGACGGACCGGACCAACGCTCCGGAGACCTCCCCATGAGCGCCGCCGAACTCGGACTCTACCTCGGCATGACGCTGATCGGGCTCGGCCTCAGCGCGTTCTTCTCCGGTCTCGAAACCGGCCTCTACACCGTGAACCCCGTGCGGCTGACCGTCCGCGCGAAACGCGGCGAGCGGGCGGCGATGCGTCTGCAGAACGAACTCGCCCGCCCCAATCGCGTCCTCGCCACGCTCCTCGTCGGCAACAACATCGCCAACTACCTCGGCACCTACGGGCTGGCCGCGATTCTCGCCGCCCAGGGACTCAGCGAGACGCAGAGCCTCGTGGTCAACGCCGCGGTGCTGATCCCTCTCTTGTTCGTGTTCGGCGAGACGCTGCCCAAGGACCTCTTCCAGAACCATACCGACAGCTGGTCCTACCGGTGCGCGGGGGTGCTCGGCGTCGTGCGCCGATTGCTCACATGGACCGGACTGACGCCCCTCGTCCAGGGCGCCGGATCGCTGCTCGTCCGGGCGTTCGGCGACGCCGGCGGGAACGCGATCACGCCCCGGCAACGCGTCGCCGCGCTCATGCGCGAAGGCCTCAACGCCGGCGTGCTCACCGAGTCGCAGACCACGCTCGTCGACCGTGGACTCGCGATGCGCAGCCGCACGGTCGCGGCGGAGATGGCGCCGTGGTCGAAGGTCTACTGGATCTCGACCGAGACGCCGATCGAGGAACGCCAGCGACGCTTCCGCCATCGGGATTTCAGCCGGGTCCCGGTCGTCGCGCCGGGCGGGCGGGTGGTCGGCGTGATCACCCTGCTCGACGCCGCGCTCGCACCGGAAGCCCCGACCACGACGCTCATGCAGACGCCCTTCATCATCCCGCCGGAGACGACCGTCTCCGACGCTCTTCGGCAGTTGCGGGTGAACCGGCGGCCGATGGCGATCGTCCAGGCCCGCGGCTCGAAGTTCCCAACCGGGCTCGTCACCATGAAAGACCTCATCGAGCCCCTGACCGGCGATCTCGCCGACTGGTAAGCAGCGCCGCCCACCCCGCCGTCCACTCCCCACTCACCACTCACCACCCTCCACCCTCCACTCCCCACTCCCCACTCCCCACTCCCCACTCCCCACTCCCCACTCTCCACTCTCCACTCTCCACTCTCCACTTTCCACTTTCCACTTTCCACTCTCCACTCCCACCCTCCCGCCGATCTTCCGGCTCTCCGCCTCTTCCCCACCGCCCGGCGCCTCCCCCTTATCCCGCCAGCCGCGCGAACGCGGGCGTGACGGCGGCGTCGTCGGTCGTTTGGGTCGGTCGGGCGGCTTCGCGGCGGACGGCGGTGCGCAACGTATCGATGTCGGCGCCGGCGTCGATGAAGGCGGGTTCGCGGCCGAGTTGCCAGAGAACGATGGCGGAGGCGACGATGTCGCGGTTCAGCCGGCCGTCGGGCGTCTGACGCCGGGCGAGGGCAAGCATGCCACGCTCGATGGCGTTGTCGATACGGGCCTGAGGCCGCGCCCCGCATCGCGCCGTTCGAGCCTGGTGGGCCCGGTACGCCAGAAGCGCCCGGACGGCCACGGCTGAAGCCGCGACGAGCGGTCCGGACGCGGCGGACGGCGCACCGCCGCTGCCGCGCCCCGGCGAGGTCTCTCCTCCTGGCCTCGCCGCCGGACCACTCATCGTCATCTGATCATTCCGCCGGTCGATCCTGCGCCCGGTCGCGTGATTGTTCGCATGATCCGTCGCGTGATCGGTCGTGTGATCGGTCATGTGATCGGTCATGGGCCCGATCCGCCGCTCGGTCGCGCGATCCGTCGAGACGACCCCCGACCGCCCGTCACGCCGCCACGCTCGGGATTCCGCCGACCAGGCAGGCGTTACGATCCCGTTCGACGACGCGGTCCCACCATCACAGTCATGTCGACCAGACCGCTGCTGATCACGTGCGCCGCGTCGCCCGCGCGATCGGGCCCGTTCCGCGGCCGTCGCGTCGCCATTTGCGCCGCGATCTCGCATCCAGCCGACGCTTCGTGACGCACCGCGTCGTGACCCCGCCGCCGCCCGCCGCGCTTCCGGCGACTCCCCGAACAATCCGTCCTCGCGCTGCAGCGCGAGGAGCGCATCCGCCATGCGATCCACCAGACGCGTCGCCTCGCGGCCGGTCGGCGCCGCTTCATCATCACCGCCGAACCGGGACGGACCCGCATCCGATCTCACTTCCCTTCCTGGACCGGTTCCTCCACCCGGTCCCGTCCCCTGTTCCATCGCAAGGTCACCGCCCCCCCGCGACAACTCCAGCAGCCGCTGCACCGCGAGCCCGATCGCCGCGACCGGCGCCGCCTCCCGGTGCGTCAGATACGCCCGCGTCTTCGGGCCCACGGGCCGCCCGTTCTCCAGCACCCGGAGCACCAGTCCCACGCTTGTTCCGTTCGTCGCCAACCGTCCGATTGCGTCCTGCGTCAGCATCATTCGCGTCCCACGTTCGCGATCGCCATCCACGATCTGGTCCGACACGTCGTCCGTCAGATCGCCGCGACACCGTCCTCCCGAATGCACGCCCCCCCGGCCGCGCATCCGATCCGACCGCTCGCACCCCGTCCTCCCACCACCTGCCACTCCGCCGGTCCCCCAGAGCCGGTCTCTCTGAGGCGCACCTGGGCGTCGATCGGGTGATGTTTGGGTCTCGGGAGTGCAAGGATACTCTGTGTTTGTTTGGGTGCAAGACGGAAGGTCGGAAAAATGAGGGATTTGTTCGGGTGGATGTTCGGGGGCGTCCCGCAGGGTGAAATCACGGGCATTCTCTTCCCACAAACAAGCGGGTGAATCGGAGACTTGATCCGTCGCCCCGTGCGTCGCTCACTCAGATCGAAGACGAAGGAGAGTCCGATGAGCGCTCAACCGATGCCGCAGATGCCCATGTACCCGCAGATGATCGCGGTCCCGCGTTCGAACGGACTGGGCGTCGCCTCGTTCGTGATCGGTCTGCTGGGCCTGATGACCGGCGGGCTGCTGTCGCCGATCGCCCTGCTGCTGGGCCTGATCGCGCTCGGACGGGCGCCGCGCGGCTTCGCGGTGTTCGGTCTGCTCCTCGGCTTCGTCGGCAGCCTGGTCTGGGTCGCCGCGGCGTTGGGGATCGTGCTGGCGGTGGGCGTGCTTGGCGCCGCGATCGTGGCGGTGATGGGCGGCATGTTCATGCTGTTCCAGCCGGAGCCGCTGGAACTCACCAGCGACATGGCCCGGACGATGATGGCAATTCAGCAGTACGAGTCGGAACACCACGCCGCGCCGACGACGCTCGATGACCTCGACCTCAACCGCTCCACGCGTCTGGACCCGTGGGGCCACGCGTACGCCCTCGTCGCGGCCCCCGACAGCGACCCGCCGTTCGACATCGTTTCCGCCGGCGAAGACGGCGAATTCGACACCCACGACGACATTCGTCTGACCACGCTCGATCGCACCTGGGAAATGGCCATGGAGTCGTTCGGCCGACAGATGGAGGACTTCGAGCGTCAGGGCGGCTTCGCCCAGTGGCAGGGCCAGGGCGTCTGGGCTGACTGCGACTGGGCCGCCTGTGACGGCCGGAACGTCGTCATCCGCACCCAGGGCCAGCCCCAGGGCATCGCCCATGAATACGCGGCCGCGGAAGCTGAACTCGCCCGCCTTCGCGCCCTCGTGGCGGAACTCGAAGCGAGACAGCAGACCGAACCCAACGCCGTCATCGAACTCGACGGCGATGGCGAGGCAGTCGCGGACGGCCGCTGAGCCGACCGTCCGATCGGGTACGATGCGGCCATGACCCGCGTCGAAACCGCTCGGACAGACCACGACACCACCCCCCTGCTCATTCGCGGCGGTCGCGTCCTTGATCCGGCTTCGGGTCACGACGCGACCGCCGATGTCCTTTTGATCAACGGACGTGTCGACGCCATTGGCCCGACCCTCGACGCGCCCTCGGACGCGCGCACGATCGACGCCGAGGGCTGCCTCGTCACGCCGGGACTCCTCGACATCCACGTCCACTTCCGCGAACCACACGGCGGCGCGCACCGCGAAACCATCGCGGCGGGTTCCGAAGCGGCCGTTCAGGGCGGTTTCACGACCGTCTGCTGCATGCCGAACACGACGCCGGCCCTGGATACGTCGGCGATGATCGACTTCGTGCGTACGCGTGGCGAACAGGCCGACCACGCCCGCGTCTTCGCCGTCGGGTGCGCGACCGTCGGACGCAAGGGCGAACAACTCGCCGAGATCCTCGCCATGGCCGACGCGGGCGCCGTGGCGTTCTCCGATGACGGCGACGTCGTGGCGGATGCGGGGATGATGTCGAAGGTGCTGCAGACCGTGAAGGCGACCGGACGCTCCTTCATGCAGCATTGTCAGGAGCCGACGATGACGCGAGGCGGCGTGATGAACGCCGGCGCCGTCTCGGCGCGGCTCGGGCTGGGCGGCTGGCCCGCCGCGGCGGAGGAAGTGATCATCGAGCGCGATGTGCGCCTTAATCGGGACATCGGCTGCAAGTACCACGCGCAGCACCTGAGCAGCGGCGGCTCGGTGGAGATTCTCGCGCGGGCGCAGCAGGCGGGATTGCCGGTGACGGGCGAGGTCTCGCCGCACCATCTGCTGCTGACGGACGAGGCGTGCCTGAACTACGACACGAACGCGAAGATGAATCCGCCGCTGCGCACGGCGCGGGACATTGCGCAGTTGAAGGAAGGCGTGGCGTCGGGGGTGATCACGGTGCTGGCGACGGACCACGCGCCGCATCCCGAGGAGAAGAAGGCGCTCGACTTCACGTCGGCGCCGTTCGGGATCGTCGGCGTCGAGTGCGCGCTGCCGCTCTATGTGAAGGCGCTGGTGGATGACGGCGTGATCGACTGGCCTCGGCTGGTGGCGATGATGACGATCGAGCCCGCGCGGCTGGTGGGTCTGGACGCGTGCGGCATCGGCCTTCTCGAGGTGGGCGGCGTCGCGGACGTCACGGTGATCGACCCGGAGGTCGAGTGGACGATCGACGTGAATGAGTTCAAGTCGACGGCGCGGAACTGTCCGTTCCACGGGTGGACGGTGCGGGGCCGCGCGACGGCGACGATCGTGGGCGGCGAGATCAAGGCGCAGCCGGCGGGCGAGCGGGTCGCGGCGGGCTGAGGGCGGCGGTCGGCGCCGAGCTTGCCTCGCTGCACCAGGACAAGATCGACCTGAACCCGTACAAACCCCGACAAAAGCCTTGCTTCCGAGGCTGCACGCGGCATCCTTGGATAGTGGCGATCCGGAGGTTGTCGATGGCCTCCAGCGGGCTGGGGCGAGCCATTGCTGATCGAGAGGCGTGGACATACGGTCCGGCGGGGGGGGCTCGGGGGGCCGGAGGGTCCCACCGATGACGAACGGCCTCGGGCGGCGCGACGCCGGTCAGCCGGAGGCCCCCCGATTTGACCCCTCACGGCCGTCCGCTACACTACGCGGCTCGCCTCGGAATGGCTCCGAAGTGGGATTCGAGGCGGATCGGGCAGGTCCGGCCTCGCGTGAACCCTGATTTCCGGCGGCTTCGGCCGTCGACCCCAAGCGTGAGACGCACCCCGACCCGGCTTCGTGCCGCGTGTGACTGCCCCGGAATCGTGCGTGCGACGCTGCCCCTGGAAGGAGACGACGCATGTCGTCCACCGCGACCCCCAGCGCCACCCCCGGCGCGACCCCGCCCGCCGCGGCGGCTTCCGGCGCCGACCTCGTGCAGGACCTGATCGAGGCCGGCATTCACTTCGGCCAGCGCCAGTCGGGCTGGAACCCGAAGATGGCGCCGTACATCTACGGCGTCCGCAACAAGATTCACATCATCGACATCCGCGAGACCGTCAAGGGTCTCCTGCTCGCCAAGCGATTCCTCACCAAGGTCGTCGCGAGCGGCAAGGACGTCTGCTTCGTCGGCACCAAGCGTCAGGCTCGCGGCGCCATCCAGCAGTACGCGACCGACGTCCGGATGCCGTGGGTCACGGAACGCTGGCTCGGCGGCACGCTGACCAACTTCCGCACGATCCGTGAGCGGCTCAAGCGTCTCGACGAACTCGAGAAGCTGGTCGAGTCGGGCGAGATCGAGACCTACTCGAAGAAGATGACGGCGCAGCTGCTGCGGGAGAAGCGGAAGATCACCCGCAACCTCGACGGCGTGCGCAACATGAACAAGCTGCCCGGCGCGCTGGTGATCGTCGACGTGCTCCGCGAGATCAACGCGGTCCGCGAAGCGAAGTCGCTGAACATCCCGACCGTGTGCCTCATCGACACCGACGGCGATCCCGCCCTCGCCGACATCCCGATCCCCGGCAACGACGACTCCATGCGGTCGATCGACGTCATCATCCGCGAACTCTGCGCGGCGGTGTCGGACGGCAAGTCCGGTCGTCAGGCCTCGTCCGAGGGCGCCGACCAGGACGGCGGCGGACGGCGGCGTTCGAGCCGCTCGCAGTTCCGCGCCGACGACGCCAAGGGCGGCGATGACGCCGGCGGCGGCGACGGCGACTCGAACGGCGCGAAGTCCAACGACGCGTGATCGTCGCCCCGTGATCCGAATCGTCGCGCGTCCGAATCGGACGCGCGCTCATTGCATCTGACTCAAGACGCCGGCGGGCCTGTGGCGCGGCCGCCGACCCGGCGTTCATTTCCGCTCTGGAACGGCGCCGACTGATGGAGATCCTGTGACTGTGAGCACCTTTACCGCCAAAGACGTGATGACCCTTCGCCAGAAGACCGGTCTCGGCATGCTCGAGTGCAAGAAAGCGCTCACCGAAACCAACGGCGACATCGAAGCCGCCGAGCAGTTCATGCGCGAGAAGCTGAAGGGCAAGATGGACACCCGCACCGAGCGGGCGACCGGCGAAGGCCGGGTCGGCATCGTGATCAACGGCGACCACGCCGCGATCGTCGAGGTCCGCACCGAATCCGACTTCACTGCGAAGAACGACAACTTCGTGGAGATGGTTGAGAAGGTCGCGGGCATCGCGGTGGGCCTGGCCGCGGGCGATATCGAGCCGAACGACGAGATGACGAAGGCGATCGACGATCTCCGCATCTCGACCGGCGAGAACGTGAACTTCGCCCGGGGTGAGAAGCTCGAGGGCGGCGCGTTCGGCATGTACCTGCACCATGACGGCAAGCGGGCGGCGATCGTGCAGATCGAGGGCGACGCGGATGAGGACACGCTCAAGGGCGTGTGCCAGCACATCGTCTTCCACGATCCGGCGGGCGTGGACGAGGACGACGTCGATGCGTCGAAAGTCGAACAGATCCGCGCCGACGCCATCGAAGAGGCGAAGGCGTCGGGCAAGAACGACGAGATCGCCGGCAAGATCGCCGACGGCAAGGTCCGAAAGTACTTCGAGGAAAACACGCTCGTGAACCAGAAGTACGTGCTTGACGAGACCCGGACGGTCAAGGATGCCCTGGGCGACGCGAAGGTCGTCAAGTTCGTGCGGTACACGCTGGGCGCCTGACCGCGGCGGTCCATTCGCGATTGTGAATCGACGCCCGTGCGCTTCGGCGTGCGGGCGTTTTTACGTGTTTGGGGTCCCGATCAAGCCGGGCGCCCCGTACGATGGCGTCGGGCGGCGGTCGACGGTCGGCGTCGCGAGGCACGGGATGGACGGAAGGAGACGGACGATGAAACAAGCGACCCTGGGCGTGACGGCGGCGATGCTCCTCGCGGGCGCCGCGCCGGCGGGCGATGCGACGTGGCTTTTCGACGAGACCACGGCCGGCGAGGACATCTTCTGGATGTCCCCCACGGCGGTGGATCCCGCCTCGACGAGCTTTCTCGCGACCTACGAGATCCAGCTGGTCGAGGTGGTCGTGAGCTTCATCGGCATCGAGTTCGGCCCGATCGATGTGACGGGCGAGATCCCGCCGCGTCTGCTGACGGGGGGCGGCGAGGCGGCGGGTCCGGCGCCGGTGACGCTGATCAACCAGCCGATCGTCTTCCCGGAGCCGCCGGAGCCGGTCGCGATCGCGGCGGACCTGTCGATCGGTCTTGACGCCAACGGCTTTGGCGACGCGTCCGCGACGAATGTCGTGCTGGGTACGGTCGAGGTGGACCTCGGCTTCCCCTTCGGCGTGCAGACGGTGCAGCTCGAAGAGGTGCGTCTGGTGCTGTCGATCTCGGTCGACGGGATCACGGCCCCGTCGCCGGATCTCGACGGCGACGGCTCGGTCGGGGCCTCGGATCTGGCCATTCTGCTGAGCCAGTGGGGCGGCGCGGGGGCCGCGGATCTGAATCTTGACGGCGTCGTGGACGCAGCGGACCTGGCGTTGCTGCTGGCAGCCTGGACAAGTTAGGCGAAAGAGGCCATCCCGCCCTGGCCGCGGGAGAGGACGCCTGGTTCGGTCAGCGAGACGCAACCGCGGGGCTTTCTCCTGCGTACAGAAGAGCGGAAGCGGTGATGATGCGCGGCGATCGCGTCGGGTGTCAGACCGCCGGAGGGGCTCGGGGCGGGCGGTTCGCGGGCGTTCTGCTCGCGGCGTTCCGATAGCCCTGGCTGTGCCTGAACCAGTGGTTTTCAGAAAGCACGGCCGGTGAATTGACTTCGTTCCGGGGCCGGGCTTTGATAGTCTGGTCCCAGGGAGTAGAGAAAGGTGATCGATCGCGTCGGCGCGGGGGCGCCGCACCCGGATCGGAACCGACAACTGAATTCGACTTTCACGTCCACGCGGGCGAGTGTTCGTTTGCGTGCGGCGGAAAATCTGTCCTGACCCAATACCCCATATCTGTCTTTGGAGGAGTTCTGTTCCATGCGAGATGTGAAGACCCTTGGCGTCGGCCTGTTTACGGCCGTCGCCCTCAGCGCCTCAACGGCGTTCGGCGGCGGCTGTCCGTGTCCCGCCGGCGGTATCGATGAAGGCGAAGCCTGCGGCGCCGACACCAACGGCGGCTGCAACGCCACGCCGAACGCGTTCGGTTCGATCGCGTGCGGCGACACCATCTGCGGCACGGCGTTCGCGGACGGCGGTTCGCGCGACACCGACTGGTTCCTGATCGAGATCACCGAGACGACGGAAATGACGGCGACGCTGACGTCGGCGTTCAGCGGCGTCGTGTTCATCGTGGGCGGCATCGACACCTGCGCCCCGGCCGTCCTCGGCACGA
This sequence comes from Phycisphaerales bacterium, assembly GCA_965227335.1. Taxonomy (GTDB): domain Bacteria; phylum Planctomycetota; class Phycisphaerae; order Phycisphaerales; family SM1A02; genus CBDDFV01. The sequence goes on along the minus strand of CBDDFV010000001.1, from coordinate 913,720 downwards.
CGGGTGACTCGGCGGACTGCACGCCGGGTATTCCCGCGAACGCGACGGTCGATCCGGGCAACTACGTCGTCTTCGTCGCTCCGGCGGAATTCGAAGGCGCCCCCTGCGGCGGCGGCAACAACGAGTACTCGGTGACCCTGACCTGCGAAGCGGTGGATCCCCCGCCGGCTTCGTGCGGTCCCGGCGCCGGCGACTGCTTCGAAGGCAACGGCACCCCCGGTTGCGACAACGTCGTGTGCTGCACGACCGTGTGCGACCTTGACCCGTTCTGCTGCGAGACCGAGTGGGACGAAACCTGCGCTGGTTTCGCGCTCGAACTGTGCGGTCAGCCCGGTTGCGAACTCCCCTGCCCCGCCGGCGCCCTCGAAGAGGGTGAAGATTGCGGCACGGACACCAACGGCGGCTGCAACAGCACCCCGGCCGTGTTCGGCGCGATCGAGTGCGGCGACACCATCTGCGGCACCGCGTTCGCTGATGGCGGCACCCGCGACACCGACTGGTACCTCATCACCCTCGACGAGTGCACCGAACTGACCGCGACCCTCACGTCGCAGTTCAACGGCGTGTGCTTCATCGTCGGCGGCATCGACACCTGCGCCCCGGTGGTCCTCGGACAGACCGGCGCGTCGGCGGACTGCGTCTCGACCGCGGATGCGGTCGCGGAAGTCGGCCCGGGTAACTTCGTCGTCTTCGTCGCTCCGGCGGAATTCGAAGGCGCGCCCTGCGGCGGCGGCAACAACGACTACGTCCTGTCGCTCTCGTGCGCTCCGTGCGTCGCTCCGTGCGACCTCGTGTGCCCGGCCGGCGCCAGCGATGAAGGCGAAGACTGCGGCGCCGACACCAACGGCGGCTGCAACAGCACCCCGACGGTCTTCGGGGCCATCGCCGACGGCGAAACCATCTGCGGCGACGCGTTCGCGGATGGCGGCACCCGTGACACCGACTGGTACATCTTCGAAGTCACCGAGAACGATACGCAGGTGACCGCCGATCTCGTCGCCGAGTTCAACGCGGTCGTCTTCCTCGTCGGCGGCATCGACACCTGTGCCCCGGTCGTCCTCGGCGCCACCGGCGCCTCGGACAACTGCGAAGCGATCGCTCCGGCCAGCGGCATCCTTGACGCCGGCATGTACGTCGTCTTCGTGGCTCCCGCGGAGTTCGAAGGCACGCCCTGCACCAGCGATCAGAAGGACTACCAGGTCACGCTGACGCTGGGCGATCCCGTCCCGCCGTGCGACATCGTGTGCAACGGCACCGACGAAGGCGAAGCCTGCGGCGCGGACACCAACGGCGGCTGCAACTCGACTCCGGTCGCGTTCGGCTCCATCGCGTTCGGCGAAACCGTCTGCGGCACCTCGTTCGCTGACGGCGGCTCCCGCGACACCGACTGGTTCCAGTTCTCGGTGACCGAAACCACCGACGTCACGGTCGACCTCAACTCGGAGTTCCCGGGCGTGGTCTTCCTCGTCGGCGGCATCGACACCTGTGCTCCGGTCGTCCTCGGTGAGATCGGCGCGGCCGGCGGCTGCGAGCCCATCGCTCAGGCTTCCGCCACGCTCGATCCGGGCACCTACGTGGTCTTCGTCTCGGCCGGCAACCCCGACGGTTCCGGTATCTTCGAAGGCGTCGTCTGTGGTGAAGACCCGAACGAGTACGAGGTCACCCTCAACGCGGGCGGCGGCTGCCCCTGCGTCTGGGACCTCGACGGCGACTGCGATGTCGACGCGGCTGACCTCGCGTCGCTCCTGGCGCAGTGGAACAACCCGTTCGGCCCGGCCGATCTGGCGGCTCTGCTCGCCGAGTGGAACTGCTCCGGCTGATCCCAGCCTGAACAGGCTCGACCCCGGTCGAGCATCCACCCTGCCTTGATACGAACAGCCCCCGGCTTCGGCCGGGGGCTGTTTTTTCCCATCCCGCATTCACCCCAAGCCGCGGGCTCCGCCCGCGGACAACGGACCGCCTCACGCGCGCGGCGCAGAATCTCCCCGCCCGCGGACAACGGACCGCCTCACGCGCGCGGCGCAGAATCTCCCCGCCCGCGGACAACGGACCGCCTCACGCGCGCGGCGCAGAATCTCCCCGCCCGCGGACAACGGACCGCCTCACACGCACAGCGCAAAATGTCCCCCGCGGACAACGGACCGCCTCACACGCACAGCACAAAATGTCCCCCGCGGACAACGGATCCCCTCACGCGCACAGCGTCCCCCACGCACGGCGCAAAATGTCCCCTCGCCAGGCGTGGGGCGTGGGCGTCTTCAGTCGTTCGCGTTGATCACGTTCGGGCCCGAGCCGGCCTTCTTCTCGTAGTTGCCGTCGCCCGCCCGCTGATACTTCGTGAAGCCGAGGCGATCGAGGTTCTTGTCGCTGAGCTTCTGCTTCGTCGCGTGATCGGACCAGTTGCCCGGGATCGACGGGCGGGCGGGGATCTTCCGGACGGGGGCGCCGGTCTCCGGGTGCTTCTCGAGCGGCGGATCGCTCATCCGCTGGACGACCTCGAAGATCTCGCCTTCGGATCCGTCGTCGGTCACAACCTGGTAGACGTAGGTGGGCATGTGCAAACTCCGGCCGATGCTGACGAATGGTCGAAAGAAGCATAGTCGCCTCAGGCCCGGGCGTCCCCCCCGCCGCCGGCGGCTTCGGTACCATCGGCGACTTCGGCGACGGACTTCGAGACCATGGCCCACACCACGCTCATCACCGGCGCCGCCGGCTTCATCGGCTCGCATCTGACCGAGCGACTGCTCGCGGACGGCGATCGGGTCGTCGGCCTCGACAATTTCGACCCGTTCTATCCCCGGACCGCGAAGGAGCGAAACCTGGCGTCGGTACGGGATCACGATGCGTTCACGCTCGTGGAGGGCGACATCCGGGACGAGGACGTGGTGGAGCGGCTCTTCGCCGAGCACCGACCGTCGCGGGTGGCGCACATCGCCGCGCTCGCGGGCGTGCGACCGTCGATCGAGCGTCCGGAGGCGTATGCGTCGGTGAACGTGGACGGGGCGACGACGCTCTTCGCCGCCGCCGCGCGTCACGGCGTGGACCGCTTCGTCTTCGCCTCGAGTTCGAGCGTGTACGGCAACAACGAGAAGATCCCGTTCGCGGAGAGCGATGCCGTCGATCATCCGATCAGTCCGTACGCGGCGACGAAACGCGCGGCGGAGCTGCTCGCCCACACCTTCTGGTCGCTGCACGGCGTGCCGATCGTGTGTCTTCGATTCTTCACCGTCTACGGGCCCCGCCAGCGTCCGGACCTCGCGATCATGAAGTTCATGCGCATGATCGCGTCGGGCGCGCCGATCCCCGTCTTCGGCGACGGTTCGACGAGCCGGGATTACACGTACGTCGACGACATCATCGCCGGCGTCCTCGGCGCTCTCGAGCACGGCGACGCGTTCGGGATCTACAACCTCGGTCATCACGAGCCGATCACGCTGACCGACCTGATCCGGGAGATCGAGACCGTGGTCGGACGCGAGGCGATCATCGATCGGCGGCCGATGCAGCCGGGCGACGTCGACCGGACGTACGCGGACATCACACGGGCCCGCGCGGCGTTCGGGTACGCCCCGTCGACGCCGATTCGCCAGGGGCTGGCCCGACAATGGGCGTGGCTGCAGGCGGTGGAGGCCGGGGCGTCGTGATCAGACGCCGTCGGCGTCAGTCCGGTCATCGGCGTCCGGAGCAGATCCGCCGAGCCGTCGCTGCACCTGTTCACGGATGAACGTCCGCACCTCCTCGAACGCGGCGCGATGCATCACGCGGATGAGCAGCAGGTATCCGCCAAGACCGACGAGCGTGATGATCGCGAGGCGGATGATATTCACGGCGGGGAGGTCGTCGGGCAGATAGGCCGCGGCGATCGCCGGCGGCGCCATCGCGAGTCCGCCGGCGAGGAGGGGCGGCCCGTACACGCCGGCGAGGTCGCGCCAGCCGGCGTGGCCCTGGTGACGGACGGCGAGATAATGCGCGATCAGCGCGTACGGCGTCGTCACGATGAAGACGGCGATCGCCACTGCATTCTGCGCGCCGAACCGGGCGGCGAAGACCATGCCGATGAGAAACGCCGGACCGAACGCAAGCTGCAGAAAGAACGCATCCCGCCACCGTCCCTGCGCGTGGAGCAGCGCCTGGGCCATGTACTCGCCGAACCGGATCGCCATGTTCACGCTGAGGATCTGGAGACACAGCACGGCGGGCAGCCACTTGTCCGGAAAGATGAGCTCGACGGCGGGCTGTGCGCCGGCCGCCTGGAGGAGACACAACGGCACGGCGATGAGGGCGGTGAGACGGGCGGCGCGAAGGGCGGCGGCGGTCTGTCGGGCCGGGTCATCGGCCAGCCGCGCGAGCGTTGGAAACAGCACGCTCCGGAGGTTCGTCCCGAACACCGAGATCGTCTGATAGGAGAGGTTCGCCGCCCAGAAGTACAGACCCACCTCGTACGCGGTGTAGACGCGGCCGAGCACGATCTTGTCGAGTTGGGTCGTGGTGGTGAAGATCGCGGCGGCGCCGATGATCCACAGGCTGCTGGTGAAGAGGAATCGCCAGCGACGGATCTCGAGGCCGAAGCGGATACGGGGACGGGCGACCGCCCAGTACCAGATCAGGCGGCAGAGGGCGATGATCGGGATCGGCAGCACAAACGACATCGACCCGAAATCCGAGACGGCGAAACCGACGGTCAGGATGGACGTCCCGAGGGTCAGGACGACGGTGCTGAGCGACAGGAATCGGAAGCGGAAGTCCGCCTGCAGCCGAGCCTGGGGAATGCTGGCGGCCGCGTTGATCGGATAGCCCGCCGCGAGGATCCAGATGAGCGGGGCGACGCCCTCCTCGTTGAAGAGTCGGTCCGCGAGCGGGGCGATCGCGGCGAGGAGCACGGCGGCCGTGACGGCCATGGTGAGTCCGAGCGACAGTCCCGGGGTGGCCCAGCGGTCGAAGTGCTCGCGGCGCTGGACGAGGATCTGACCCACGCCCTGATGCTGCAGCACGGAGGCGACGGCCGCGAACGTATACGCCAGCGCCACGCGTCCCCACTCATCTTCGCTGAGCAGGTACGCGAGGGCGATCTGGGCGAGGACGTTGACCGCCTTCGTGCCCCCCGTCCGGACCAGCATCCACATGAAGCCGCTGGACGCCGCCTGGGTCAGCGAGGGTGAAGGCGGCGGGGCGTCGGCCATGGTCGAACGGCTCCAGGGGGCGTGGCGAGGCGGGCGGGACGATCACCGTCCGCAACCCCGCCGGCTGGGAAGTGTATCGACCATGCGGACGGACGAAATCGAACCCGATTCCGATCAGCGTACTACGCTGTTGACGTCGCGGGGTTCGTTTGAGCCCCCGGGGTCTCGCCAGGAGAACGCCATGTCCACGCTCTCGGTCACTGCTCTCGTCGTTCTGCTCGCCGCGGGTCAGACCGCGCCCCCTGATGAGCGGATCAACGTCGACAAGATCACCGAATCGCCGCCCCCCCCGCTTCCCGAGCAGGTCGTCCTGCCGATGCCGCCGACCTTCCGGATCGCCCTGCGGCCGGAAGAGGTTCCGATCTCCGAGGCGCACTGGACCCGGGCGCAGGAACTCATCGCGGAAGGCGCGGCCCGACTGCTCGAACTCCAGGAAACCAACGGCGGCTGGCTCACCGGGATGCGGGCGGCGCCGACGGATCAGCCGGACCAGGCGACGCCGGTGGGCGCGGCGGTCACGGCGCTCGCCGTGAAGGCGCTCGTGCAGACCGATCAGTACAACGCCGACACGCCCGCCGTCGAACGCGCGATCGGCGTCCTGATGGCGCGTCAGCGTCCGGACGGCTCCTTCGACGAAGGCGCGCTCGCGAACTACGTCAACGCGACGATCGCCTCGGCGCTCGCGGCGACGGGAAAGACCGACTACCGCGTCGCCGCGTTCCGGGTGACCGAGGTGCTGCGGTCGGGTCAGTGGGACGACGGCGAGGGCCTGCGTCCGGAGCAGGACTGGTACGGCGGGGCCGGCTACGGCAGTCACGGTCGTCCCGACCTCTCGAACACGCAGACGATGCTCGACGCTCTGTACGACGCGGGTCTGAGTCCGGACGAACCCGCGATGCAGCGGGCGCTGGCGTTCGTGTCGCGTGCGCAGAACTACCGCCCGACCAATCAGGCCGCGTGGGCGGGGAACGACGGCGGGTTCGTCTACACGTCCGCGAACGGCGGGGAGTCGATGGCGAGTCAGTACGCGGGTGAGGGGCGTTACGGGGAGAACCTCCCGGAGGGCGCCGCGCGAAGCCTGCGGAGCTACGGCTCGATGACTTACGCCGGGTTCAAGAGCATGCTGTACGCGGGGTTGTCGGCGGAGGATCCGCGGGTGCGGGCGGCGTTCGACTGGATTCGTCGGCACTGGACGTTTGACGAGAATCCCGGCGTCGGTCAGCAGGGGCTGTATTACTACTACCACACGATGGCGCGGGCCCTGGCGGTCGGTCAGCAGACGATCGTGACGGACGACAAGGGCGTGGCGCATAACTGGCGCGAGGAGATGATCGACGCGATCGCTGCGCGTCAAACCGAACGCGGCGGCTGGGTCAACGCGGAGGATCGCTGGATGGAGGACCAGGAGGTCCTGTGCACGGCGTACGTGCTGCTGGCGCTGGAGGAGATCATGAAGCCGGTGACGGCCCGCGGGGTGGATGTCCAGGAGCCGGGGCGGACCCCGGAGGGAGTTGATCAATGAAGTCGTTTGTCGGACCGCGCACGCTCCTCGCCTTCCTTCTCATCGCGGTCGCGTCGTTCAGCGCCCCGGCGTCCGCCGCGCCGCTGACGTTCGAAGTGACGTACGACGCGAAGGTGACGGACGCATTCACGGGGCGTGTATACGTGATGTTCGCGACGGGCGAGAACGCGGAGCCGCGGCGGGGGCCGTCGTGGATGAACACGCAGCCGTTCTTCGCGCTGGATGTCGAGGACTGGGCGCCGGGCGAGCCGCTCGTCTTCGACGACGCGGCGCTGAGCTTCCCGGGCCCGCTGTCGACCCTCACCAAGGGGGAGTACGCGATTCAGGCGGTGATGCGTCGCAATCTCGATTCGCCGTCGGTCGGAACGGGCGAGGGCACGGCGTTCAGCGGCGCGACGACCCGCACCGTCGGCGGCGCAGACGGCGGGCGGATCAAGCTGCACATCGCGCGGGTGGAGCGGGCGCGGCGGTATGCGACGCCGGCGGGCATCGAGATCGTGAAGATCCGCAGCACGCTGCTCAGCGACTTCTACGGACGCGATCAGCACCTGGAAGCGGCGGTCTGGCTGCCGGACGATCTGGAGGACGGCGAGCGGGTCCCGACGTTCTACGCGATTCCGGGCTTCGGCGGCGATCACATGGGGGCGTTGCGGTTCGTGTCGTTCGCCCGCAGCACCGAGGCGGGGAAGCGTTTCGCGTGGATCGCGTTGAATCCGCGGTGCTGGTCCGGTCATCATGTGTTCGCGGACTCGGCGAACAACGGGCCCGTGGGACAGGCGCTCATCGACGAACTGATTCCGCATCTCGAAGCGACATTTCCGCTCGTTCCGGCGTCGGAAGGGCGCTTCGTGACCGGGGCGTCATCGGGCGGGTGGTCGAGTCTGTGGCTGCAGATTCAGTACCCGAAGACGTTCGGCGGCGTCTGGTCGCTGTGTCCCGATCCGGTCGACTTCACCGACTTCCAGCGGATCGATCTCTACGCGGATAACGCGAACATGTACCGGGACTACAACGGCGAGCGTCGACCGATCGGGCGGTTCGGCGGCAAACCCGCCATGTGGTACGACGAGTTCGCGCGGATGGAGCACGTCATGGGCTGGGGCGGACAGTTGTTTTCGTTCGAGGCGGTGTTCAGTCCGCGCGTGGACGACTGGCCGCGCCCGCTGTACGACCGCGAGACGGGCGACGTCGATCCGGTCACGGCCGAAGCGTGGAAACAGTACGACATCCGGCGGATCGTCGAGGTGCACTGGGACCGTCTCGCACCACAGCTCGCCGGGAAGATGCATATCTACACGGGCGAAGAGGACAACTTCTACCTCGAAGGCGCGGTTCGTCGGCTGAAGCGGATCGTGCAACGGCTCGGCGGCGACTGGGTCATCGAGATCCAGCCCGGGCACGATCATTCGTCCGTGGTGATGGCGAACCTCGATCGCATCACGAAGGAGGCGTGGGCGCTGTGGCGTGAGAAGGCGCCGACGCCGACGGGATCAGCCGCCGGCCGGTGACGCCGCGGCGGCGGCCTGGCGAACGGGATCCGGCGCGAGAAGGCGACGGCTCCACGTATGAAGCGCGGCGGCGGATGCGAGCAACAGCGCGCCGGTCGCCTGGTGCACCGACGTCACGATGATCTCCAGTAGGGGAATCGCCCTGTCCGCCGCGACGCCCTCGACCGGCACCACGATGAAGGCGGCGAAGCCGAGCACCATCTGGAACGTCGTCAGCGCGAGCAGGATCACGCCCAGCCGGCGCAGCGGCGCGAGTTCCGGGTAGAGGCCCCACGACCGGAAACCGACGAACATCACGCCGCCGAACACGACGACCGCAAAGATGAGGTGCAGGTGCACGAGGCCGGTCAGCGCGGGACCAGTCATCTCGCCGCCCGTGTGCAGGTGGCGGAAGGAAGCGCCGATGGCGAGCTGGATCACGAACAGCACCATGAGCACCATCGATGCGTTGATGCTCAGCCCGCTCGACCCGTGCACGCGAGGCGGCGTGTCGGACCGCCACAGGCTGGACGTGCACGCGGCGAGACAGACGAACAACGCGAAAACGATCTGACCCAGCACGCCGTGCATGATCGCCAGCGGCACGCTGAGCTCCGTCACGCGGAAGCCGCCGAGCGTACCCTGCAGGCAGACGAGGAGGAATGCGACGGTGGCCAGCCCCTTCACCCAGCCGCGCGAGTCGCACCGCCACGCGGTGATCAGGACGAGGATCGCGCCGAGACCGACGAGCGCGCCGTAGAGCCGGTGGGCGTGTTCGTAGTACACGCCGTCCGTCATCTCCTGCAGCGGATAGAGGAACATGTTGTGTCCGAACGAATTCGGCCAGTCGGGAACGGCGAGCCCCGCCTCGTGCCCGGTGACGATACCGCCGGTGATGAGCAGCAGGAAGATCGTGGCGGACGCGGCGACGAGCAGCCAGCCGTACCAGTTCACGCCGGGGCGATCGGGATCGAAGGCGCGGCGTCCGAGGGCGGCGCCGAGCGTCGTCAACGCCATCGAGCCCCCGTACACGCCGACGACCCAGATCGCCGCGTGGGCCGCGAACCGCGGATCGGTGATCAGGGCGCCCACGAGCAGCAGATTGATGGTCGACGCGACCGCACCGACGCCGAGTCCCTGTTTCCAGCCGTGACCGGCGAGTCGTCCCCCGAGGAACCCCGCGGCGACGAGGGCCCCGCCCATCAGCACGAACAGCACTTCGCCGAGGATCAGTCCCGGACGCATCATGCAGACGTAGCCGATCGCCCACATCGCCACGGCGGCGGCGAAGCCGAGCGTGACGACGGCCCCCGGACCAGCCGGGCGGGTCGTGGAAGGGGGCGTGACAATGGACGCGGAAGCGGTCATGGCGCGTCTCCAGAATACGGGCGTGCCGCGTGGACGGGGCTCAACCGGGCCCCTACACTACCGACCGACACTGTGAATAATATCACGATGTTGGCCGCCGGTCGACCGAGCGGGTCGCCGGAAGTGCAGGAAACGGACGTCGGATCGGACGTCTGAGATGCGATGCCCCGCGTCCGCTCGACGTCGGAGGTCGCCGGATACGATGCGATGACTGTGGCCGCTTCCCCGACCAACTCCTCGATTCCCGCGGCGTCTGCGACGTCGGCGGTGGCTGACGGCGAGGCGCCGGCGGACGTCCCGGCGGCGGGATCGGACGATATGTGGACCGATCCGCTGGCCGGGCAGGGCGTCTTCGGCCAGTACGTGCAATTGACGAAGGCGAAGCTCTCGGCGTTCGTGGTCATGACCACGGCCCTGGGGTACGTGATGGCGACGCCGGTGGGCGGTCTCGACTGGGCGGGTCTGGCGTGGACGGTGCTGGGGACGGCGTTGTGCGCGTTCGCCGCGAACGGTCTCAATCAGGTGATCGAACGTCGGCGGGACGCGATCATGCGTCGGACGCGATCGCGTCCGATTCCGGCCGGCCGGATGAGCGTGCGTCACGCGTTCACCGCGTGCCTCCTCATGGCGTACTTCGGGACGACGATTCTCGCGGTGAGCACGAATCTCTTCGCGGCGGGTCTCGCGGCGGCGACGATCGTGCTGTACGCCCTCGTCTACACGCCCCTCAAGACGCGGACCACGATGAACACGCTCGTCGGCGCGATCGTCGGGGCGATTCCCCCCGCGATCGGCTGGGTGGCGGCGGCGGGCCGGATGGACGGCGGGGCGTGGGTGCTGGCGATGATCCTCTTCGTGTGGCAGATCCCCCACTTCATCGCGCTCGCCTGGATGTACCGGGACGACTACGCGGCGGCGGGGTATCGCATGCTGCCGGTGCTCGATCCGGACGGGCATCTGAGCGCACAGGTCATCATCACGAGTTCGCTGATGCTGATGCCGGTCGCGCTTGGCGGCGTGATGACGGGGCTCGCCGGCTGGTTCTACGCGGCGGGCGGCGTGCTGCTCGCGGGCTGGATGGCGTGGCTCGGTCTGCGGTTCATGCAGGAGCGCACCAATCAGCGGGCCCGCAAGGTCTTCTTCGCCAGCCTCGTTTACCTGCCGGTGCTGATGGCGCTGATGATCATCGACCAGAAGAACAGTCCCCCGCCGGCGTCGTACTTCAACGACGACGCCGTTCGCGCCCTGACGCCGGTCGGCCCCGGCGTCCCGGTGACGCCGGGCCGGGAGCCATGATGAATACGCCCATGAACAACGACCCGATGTCCGACGCCGCGCCGCTTTCCGAACCCGGGCTGGAAACGAACCGGCTCACCCTGCGGGAGGGCGGCTGGGTGCTGGCCGTGGCGGCGTTCTTCGTCGTGGTGCTGCTGGGGTGGACGGTTTACCGGGTGGTGATCAACCCGGGCGAGCGGTGGCGTGGCGACGGCGAGAACGTGGCGTCGTACGGGTTCGATCTGTCGACGTTGCGGGGCGTCGGGCTCGACGATATTCGACCGACGCCGCTGCCGAAGAACGCGTTGCCGGCGATGGTCGATCCGGCGGTCTGCGCGGGGTCGGAGATCGACGCCGCGCACGAGGAGCAGCGAGGCTCGTACCTGATCACGTCCGACCGCGTCATCGGCGTCGTGCACAACGGCGCGGCGCGGGCGTACCCGCTGCAGTTGCTTAATTTTCACGAGATCATCAACGACACCCTGGGCGGGGAAGCGATCGCCGTGACGTACAGCCCGCTGTGTGATTCGGCCGCGGTGTACCGACGGACGGTGAACGGCGAATCGCTGGAGTTACGGCTGAGCGGGCTCGTCGTCGATTCGAACACGCTGATGTACGACCGTCGTCCGGAGGCCGAAGGCGAGAGTCTGTGGCGGCAGATGATCGGCGACGCGGTGGCCGGCCCGGCGGCGGAGAACGAGCTCGTGCTCGAAGCGCTGCCGCTCTCGATGACCACCTGGGCGAACTGGCTGAAGCGTCACCCCGACACGACCGTCGTGGAGCGGCCGGGGCGATTCATCGGCCAGTACAAGACGAACGACTACTGGCGGTACTTCGAGTCGGACAAGATCCTGTTCCCGATCAGTCCCACGCTGGACGCCGACGATTCACGCCCGCCGAAATCCCGCGTGATGATCATCGACGTGGGCGACGAGCGTCGGGTGCTGCACCTGAACGAGGTGATCGACGCGGCGGGCGACGCGAACGCGTGGGAGACCACGATCGGCGGCGTGACCGTGCGGCTGGAGGCGATCGACGAGACCGGCGCCGTCGTGCGATTCGACGGGGAAGCGACGCATCCGGACGCTTCGGTGCGCACGGCGCTCTGGTTTGCGTGGTTCGCACAGCAGTCGTGACGCGTCGCGCGGCGGCATCTTCAGATGATCACCGGCCCTGGCCGCGCCCGCGTCGTCCGTGGATCATGTCGATGGTCTGGACGGACCTGCTTTTTGCGCACTGGCCCGTCGATCCCGACCGCATCGCCCCCCTGCTGCCGCGCGGAATGACGGTCGACACGTTCGACGGACGGGCCTGGCTGGGGGTCGTGCCATTCGTGATGAATCGAACGCGGCTGCGCTGGCTCCCGCCGCTGCCGGGGACGCACACTTTTCCCGAGTTGAATGTGCGCACCTACGTGACGCGCGACGGCGAGAAGCCGGGGGTGTGGTTCTTCAGTCTGGACGCGTCGAATCGTCTCGCCGTGCGGGGCGCCCGGGCGACGTTCAACCTTCCGTACTTCGACGCCCGGATGTCATGGTCGCGGACCGGAGACCGGGTCGAGTACGACAGCACCCGGACGCACCGAGGCGCGCCGCCGGCGTCGCTGACGTGCGTCTACGAGGCGGACGGCGGGCCGTTCCGAAGCGAGCCCGGATCGCTGGAAGCGTGGTTGACGGAGCGGTACTGCCTGTACGCGTCGAACGGGCGGGGGCGAATCCGGCGCGGCGAGATCCATCACGAGCCGTGGCCGTTGCGGCGGGCGCGATGGGCGGTCGAGCGGTGCGAGATGACGCATCTGCTGCCGAACGTTGAACTGAATGGCGAGCCGTCATCGCTGCTGATGGCGGATCGGATCGAGGTCATCGCCTGGCCGCCGGAGCGGGTCGCATGAGCGACGACGGCCCGATTCTGCTCTACGACGGGGAATGCGGGTTGTGCGCACGGTCGGTGCGTTTTCTTCTGTCGCGCGACCGGGAGGGCCGGCTTCGGTACGCCGCGTTGCAGGGCGAGGTCGGACGGCGGCTGTTGTCGGCGGTCGGGATCGAGTCGGATCTGTCGACGATGGTGTTGATCGAGGACGGGGCGGGGTATGTTCGCAGCACGGGGATGCTGCGGGCGTGTCAATACCTGCCGGCGCCGTGGCGTTGGGCGACGTGGCTGTTGATTGTGCCGCGCCCGTTGCGCGACTGGTGCTACCGGGTGGTTGCGCGGAATCGATATCGGTGGTTCGGACGTGGGGATGCGTGCGGGTTGGCGACGGAGGAGGAGATGGCGCGGTTCCTCGATCGGTGATCGACGTGTTGCGCACGGACGGCGGCGTCAGGGGCAGGCGCCCCAGGCGGCGAGGAGGGCGGCGAGGTCGGGGGGTCCGACGACGCCGTCGCCGTTGAGGTCGGGCCCGCACCGGTGGGTGAGGGAGATGACGAGGTCGCCGCCGGCGAAGCCGTCGTCGTCGCCGTCGATGGGGAATCCGTTTGATGCGGCGAGGACGGTGTCGGCGCGGCTCAGGCGCCGCCGATGAGCAGCAGCGCGAAGAGGACGATCCAGACGCCGTCGAGGAAGTGCCAGTACATGGCGCAGTACTCGACGCCCTGGGCGTTGTTCGCGGCGTAGACGCCGCGCCGGGCGCGGAGGGCGACGACGGTCATGGGGATGAGTCCGCCGATGACGTGCATGGCGTGGAGGGACGTGAGGACATAGAACGACGTGACGAGGAAGACGCGGTTGGCGCCCTGGAGGACGTCGGCGGTCGGGCCGACCCACTGGGTCCACGCGATGGTCTGCACGCCGAGGAAGGCGAAGCCGAGGGCGAGGGTGATCGTCATCATCCGTGTCAGCGTCGTCCCGGCGCCGGCGCGGGCGGCGGCGACGGCGCGTTGCATGGTGATGCTGCTGACGATGAGGATCGGGGCCCCGAGCCAGATGATTGCGGGGAGCGGCGGCAGGTCGGGGATCGGTTCGGGGTTCGGGTTGGTCGAGGGGACGGGGACGAACCGCATCACCAGGAATGCGATCGCGGTCGCGGCGAAGAGGACGCCGAGCGTGAGGAGCAGGAGCCACATGCCGAAGCGGCCGGCGGACGCGGCGGCCTCGACGTCGTCGCCGAAGGGATTGCGATGGTCGGCGTGGTCCGGGCCTTGTCGTCGGTCGCCGGCGAGCAGCGAGGCGGCGTGGTGGAGAATGTCGCCGCGGGGCGTCATGAGCCGGCGCCGGCTTCCTCCGCCCCTGCCTCGTCGCCGTGGTCGTCGCCCTGATCGTCGCCCTGATCGTCGCCATGGTCATCGCCATGGTGATCGCCGTCGTGGGCCATGCGTTCCTTCATCCGTTCCTCGAGGCCGTCGATCCGATCCTTGACGGCCTGAACGTCATAGGGCACGGCGGCGGGGAGGTCGGTCTTGTACTTCGCGAGGTCGCGTTCGCGGTACTCGGCGACGTTGGTTTCGTATTCGCCGGAGTCGAGCATGGTGAGCCCGATCATGAGGATCACGAAGAAGAGCGATCCCACGAGGATGATCGAGTTGAACTGCCGGTCCCAGAAGAGGTGCATGAAGAACAGGCACACGAGGGACGCCTTGACCACTGCGATGGCGAGGGCGAGCAGGATGTTGATGTCGTCGAAGTTGAAGGCCCCGAAGTCGAGGTACCGGGCGCCGACGGTGATGAACGTCAGCACGATGAGCGCCAGTCCGTTGGCGATGAGGTACTTGATCGGGACGACATGTCCGACGCCGTGGTCGTGATCGTCGTGGTGGTCGGGGGTGTCGGCGTGGTCGGCCATGGTGTTCACCGGGAGGCTCGGGTCGTCGTGGGTTGACCCCCGGCGGAGCCGGGGGCTGGATGGATCGGCGGCGTCGCCAGCCCCCGGCTTCGCGGGGGTCGCACGGTCGGGTCGTCAGATCAGATAGAACAGCGGGAACAGGAAGATCCAGATGAGGTCGACGACGTGCCAGTAGAGGCCGCCGAGATCGACCGGCGTGAAGTACTCGCTGTTGTAGCGTTTCGACGTGATGAGAATCCACGCGATCACGACGCCGCCGATGACGACGTGGATCCCGTGGAGGCCGGTCATCATGTAGTAGATGTTGAAGAACATGTGCGCGTTCGGCGGGCGGTCCGGGTCCTGGAGCGGGCTGAGGTCCGCGTAGTAGGAGAAGTCGGGGCCCTTGCGCGAGATCGTGTTGCGATCGAGTTGTTCGTCGACGAGTCCGGTGGGCGGGGCGGCGGCCGGGAGGTTGGTGGACGGTTCGGCGCCCGGCGGGAGGCCTTCGACGGAGGGCGGCGGCGCGACGGCGGATCCGTCGGCGGGCCCGGTGATCATCCCCGTGACGGGATCACGTTGCCAGAGCTTCGCCTGTTCGGGGTGGCTGGGGCCGTCGTAGAAGGCGAGACCGGGGTACATGCCTTCGTGGAACTTGTGGGTGTACTCGAAGTACTTGATGACCATGAAGCCCGCCGCGCCGAGCAGCGTGAGGACCAGACAGAGCTGCATGAGCTTCGTCTTGTTGGTCTGGGCGTAGGTGACGGCCATGGCCATGGTCATCGAGCTGAGGATGAGGACGCCGGTGTTGATCGCGCCCATCTTCGTGTCGAGGAACTTGGAGCCGTACTCGAAGAGTTCGGGATGACGGGCCCGGAGCACGGCGTAGCCGCAGAAGAGTCCGCCGAAGAGGAGCACTTCCGTGGCGAGGAAGAACCACATCCCGAGCTTGCCGGCCTCGAACTGCTGCTTCGGGTTTTCCCAGTGGTGGCCGAGGAACCACGGGTGGTCATGATCATGACCGTGGCCGTGGCCGCCGTCACCGTGGCTGTCGTGGCCGTGAGCTTCTGCTGGCGCCTGTGACACGTTTCGATTCCTGTCAGCGGGAAGTGATCGGGTCGCGCGGACGACGCGATCGGAACATCAGTGATCCTCGGCGGTCGGACGGGCGGCGTCGTCGCGCCAGGTGTAGCCCTGTTCCTCCTCGTCCCATTCGAGGACGGAGAAGTCGTAGCAGTCGCCGACGGTCGGGGCTTCGTCGAAGTTGTTGTGCGGCGGCGGGGACGCGCACTGCCATTCGAGGCTGCGTCCGCCCCACGGGTTCGCCGGGGCCTTGCGGCCGCGGTAGATCGAGTGGAGGAAGCAGTACAGGGCGATGAAGAAGCCGACCGCCATCACGTACGACCCGATCGTGGAGAGCAGGTGGTTGAACGTGTAGATGGTTTCATCCGGATAGTCCCAGTAGCGGCGGGGCATGCCGTGGGTGCCCATGATGAACTGGGGGAAGAACGTCAGGTTGAACCCGACGAAGACCCACAGCCACGACATGCGGCCGGCGAACTCGGAGTACATCTTCCCGGTGATCTTCGGCCACCAGTGGAACATGCCCGCGATCATCGCGAGCAGGGCCGAGCCCATCATCACGTAGTGGAAGTGGGCGACCACAAAGTAGGTGTCGTGGAGGTGGACGTCGGTCGCGAGCACCGCGAGCGGCAGGCCGGTGAGGCCGCCGATCGAGAAGATGAAGATGAAGCCGAGGGCGTAGAGCATCGGCGTGTTCAGCGCGATGGAGCCCTTGTAGATCGTGGCCATCCAGTTGAAGACCTTCACCGCGGATGGAATCGACACCGAGAAGGTGATGGCGGAGAAGATCGCGTTCATCAGCGGGGACTGGCCCGAGGTGAACATGTGGTGGCCCCAGACGAGGAAGCCGAAGATCGCGATCGCGATCGAGCTGAACGCGATGAACTTGTAGCCGAAGATGTGGCGGTGCGAGTGCACGGCGATCAGTTCGGAGATGATGCCCATCGCCGGGAGGATCATGATGTACACCGCGGGGTGCGAGTAGAACCAGAAGAAGTGCTGGTAGAGCACCGGGTCGCCGCCGAGGGCGGGGTTGAAGATGCCGATGCCGAAGGCCCGCTCCATGATGAGCAGGAGCAGCGTGATGCCGAGGACCGGCGTCGCGAGGACCTGGATCACCGCGGTCGCGTAGAGCGACCAGAGGAAGAGCGGCATGCGAAACCACGTCATGCCCGGCGGACGGAGCCGGTGGATCGTGACGAGGAAGTTCATGCCGGTGAAGATCGACGCGAAGCCGAGGATGAACGCGCCGGTCACGACCGGAACCACGCCCCCCATCGCGGAGTTCGGGTCGACCGAGTAGGGCGTGTAGAACGTCCAGCCGGTGTCGACGCCGCCGTTGACGATCCCCCACACCATGCAAAGGGCGCCGATGATCCACAGGTAGAAGCTGCCCAGGTTCAGCCGCGGGAACGCGACGTCCTTCGCCCCGAGCATGATCGGGAGCACGAAGTTGCCCAGCGCGGCGGGCACGGAGGGGATGATCACGAGGAACACCATGATCGCCCCGTGCAGGGTGAAGACCTGGTTGTACATGTCCGGGCCCATGATCGTCTCGCCCGGCGCGATCAGCTCGGTGCGGACGAGCAGCGCCATCACCCCGCCCACGAAGAACGAGCTGAGCACGGCGACGAGATACATGATCCCGATCCGCTTGTGGTCGAGCGTCAGGGCCCACGAAAGGAACCCGCTCGAGTGCGTGAGGTAGTTGGTCTCGGTCGGTCGAACGCCGATGGTCGTCATGAAAATGTCCTCAGAGGACGGTGGGGAATCAGTCGGTCAAGGGAACCCGAGGGGAGCCGTCTCACTCCTCGATCAGGTTGCCGTCGCGGTCGAACTTGTCGAGGTTCCGGATGAACTCGACCAGCGCCCGCAGTTCGCGGGGCTTGAGCTGCCCCTGGAACGAGGGCATCGCGCCGCTGTAGTTCTGCACGATGTTCTGCTGCGGGACGAGGATCGAGTTCATGATGTAGTCTTCGGTGATCATGACCTCGCTGCCGTCGGACATGACCCGCGGCTGGCCGTCCTTCCAGAGCTGGTGGGTCTCGAGGAAGGAGGGGCCGGTGCCCGGGGCGCCGTCGAGCGAGTGACAGGAGGAGCAGCGGGCGTACAGCCGCGGACCCGCCTTGTAGAGGTCCTCTTCCGGATAGTCGTCGATCCAGTTGCAGAGCTGCTCGAGCTCCGCGTCCCAGTCCTCCTGGGGCACCACGGTCAGGTTGGCGAGCATCTGGGAGTGCTGCGTGCCGCAGTACTCCGTGCAGAAGATCCGGTAGTCGCCGTCCTCCTTCGCCTCGAACCAGAGGGTCGAGTAGCGGCCGGGCACGACGTCCTGCTTCACGCGGAAGGCGGGAATGAACATCGAGTGGAGCACATCGGTGGAGGTCATGATGAACTTCACCGGCTGATCCTCGGGGACGTGCAGCTGGCCCGCCTCGGTCGCGCAGGAGTGGTCGAACTGCCACGCCCACTTGTAGCCGGTCACGTAGACGTCGTACGTCTCGGCCGGCGCGACCCGCAGGTCGAGGTAGCTCTTCATGCCCAGGTAGAACATGATGATGACCAGCCCCAGCGGGATGACGCTCCAGAAGATCTCGAGCGGCATGTTGTGGGTCGGGCCGTCCGCGTTCGACGCGTGGGCCGCGTCGGTCTGACGGTACTTCACGACGAAGTAGCCCGTGATCCCGACGATCGCCACGAAGAAGAACAGCGACACCCAGTAGATGAAGTAGAACATGAAGTCGACGTCGTGCGCCGTGGTGGACGCCTGTTCGGGCATCCAGAACGTCGCCGCCTTCACCGACGGCGAGGCGAGGGTCGACATGAGCGGGTCAGCATGGGGAATGGCGATCATGCGCTGAGTCCTGGCTGGGGTGAGGCGGATGACGGCTCGGCTTCACGGCGGACGGGTTCGAGGCGGCGGAGGATGATCCAGCCGCACCCGATCGCAAGCACCGTGAGCAGACCCGCGATCTGCATCACGCGAAAGGCCGCCAGCGTGTAACTGTTGGCGGTGGGGTCATACTGGTGACACCAGAAGATGAACCGTTCGAGCGTCGAACCGACCTTGCCCTCGCCCGCTTCAATCAGGGCGAATCGCATGTCCTTGGGCGTCGGATCGAGCGCGTAGATGTAGCGCGAGAGCCGGCCGTCCGGCGTGACGGCGAGGATGAGCGAGCCGTGGATGTACTCATCCGAGGCTTCGTCGTAGCGGTAGCCGAACCCCGCCGCGTCGGCGAGACGCCGGGGATTGTCGCCCCGCCCGACCGTGAACGCCCACGCGTCGTCGCCGGCGTGGTTCTGGTAGAAGTTCAGGTACGAATCCTGCTTGAACGAGGCCAGGTCCGGCGTCTCCTCCGTGTCGATCGACACCGTGAGGATGCGGAACTCCTCGCCCGCCTTCCATTCCACCTTTTTGAGCGCCTTCACCATGCCGTTCAGCGTGAGCGTGCACAGCTGCGGACACTCGTAGTAGTTGAAGGTGAGCAGGACCGGGCGTTCGCCGTCGAAGTAGTCGCCGACGACGACCTCGTTCCCGTTCGAATCGATGAGCGGGATGTCCATCGGCAGCGTCTCGCCAAGATGCTCGACGATGTCGAGACCCTGACGCTCCGGCGGCACGGCGGTCATCGGAAGGGCGCTCTGCGCGGCGGCCGCGCCGGTCAGCGCGACGGCGGCGAGCGCCGGGACGATTCCCCCCCCTGCCGACGACATCACCGCCCGCACGCGTCGCGCGGGAAGGAGCGGTCGAACGATGGCGGACAGTCGGGAATACGTCATGGGATGCGCTCCAGAATGTGGGGAGAGGAGCGAAACGAAACGGTGAATCCGGGGCAGGTCAGTCAGAGCGGGGGGAAACGGGGACAATGAATCAGCGGTCAGGCGTCAGATCCGGGTCAGTCGGTTCCGTTCGCGGCGGCCCGGGCCGAGCCGCCGTACTCCCGGATGACGAGGTCCTTGGCGTCGTCGATCGGGATGGCGATAACGCCTTCGTCGCGATCGATCCAGCGGGCGTCGGCGTCGAGCTGGGCCTGGTGCCCCGCCTTGAGCGTCTCGATCTCGTTGATGTCGACGTCGACGACGCGTTCGCTCAGCTTCTTGCCGAAGCTGTTGTAGTAGACGGCCGCGACGGCGAGGACGGTGGCGATGAGGACCAGCCCGCCGGCGATGGTGTAGAACCAGGTCGCACTGGGTTCGGGATCCTCGAAGTCGGCCTCGAGCAGTTCGATGTCGTCATGCGGGTCGTGATGGGCCACGGGAGCGCTCCGGTGAATCCGGGAGGGAGTCAGGTCAAAGGTTCTCGAACGCGAGGGCCTCGGTCGCCCGCGGATCCTGTTCCGGGACGAGCGAGACGCGGCTCATGCGTCGCAGGGTGAAACCGGCGGTCAGGGCGACCATGCCGACGAGGGTCGTGAGATCGAACCAGCTGAGCCCGATGGCGTCGTCGGCGTGGGCCGCGAACCAGTCGTCGTAGTTCGTCGCGGTCGCGAGGTCCGCCGGGATGACGGGGTGGATCAGCCAGAAGGTGTCGAGGAAGCAGAACGCGACGAGCCAGCCGCCGACGATCGCGGCGATCACGGGCGTGCGCTTCGGATGCTTCGAAACAAAGAGCAGCAGCGGCAGGAAGAAGTGTCCGACCGTCAGCACCCAACTCAGCACCCGCCACTCGCCGACCGAGCGGGCGAGGTACCACGCCGTCTCTTCCGGGATGTTCGCGTACCAGATCAGCATGTACTGGCTGAAGGCGATGTACGCCCAGAACACCACGCCGAACGCGAAGAGCAGCTTGCCGATGTCCTGGTAATGCTCGAGCGTGATCACGTTCCTGAGCCGACCGTTCCGCTGCAGCACGAACATGATCACGAGCATCAGACCGAAGAATCCGGTGCAGGCGGCGGCGAAGTTGTAGACGCCGAACATCGTGCTGAACCAGTGGGCTTCGAGCGCCTTCACCCAGTCGACGGACGCGAAGCTCAGCGTGAGGGCGAAAAGCAGCAGCGTGATCGGGGCGAACCACTGCATGCGGTGCGTCAGCTCGACGTCGCCTGATCGATCCTGGGCGAGCGAATTGCTGTAGTAGAAGTACGCCGCGAGCGCCCAGAAGGCGAGATAGAAGACCGCGCGGATCGACCAGAAGGGAACGTTGAGGAACGCTTCCTTATGAAGATAGAGGGCGTCGCCCGCCCGGACGTCCGGGTCCATCCACTTCCACAGCAGCGATCCCTCGCCGGCGAGGACGAGGATGAGGATCGGCAGGAAGCAGAGCGGGATCACGACGATGAGGTTCGCCATGACGAGCTCGCCGAGACGCCGCACCGTGACGCTCCACCCGGCCCGGGTGGCGTGCTGAACGACGACGAAGAAGAGACCGCCGAGCGAGATCAGGGCGACGAAGTAGACGGCGTTGAGGTACGACTTGAAGAAGGTCTTCAGGTGATACGGGTCGTCCGCGATCAGGGCCGCCGCGAGACTGCCGAGGAGCAGCACCGCGCCGATCACGAGGGCCGGAATGGCCAGACGCGCGGCGCCGTCGCCGAGTCTTCGTTCTTCGCTGGCAATGCGTTCGAGCATCACGGGGATTCGTCCTTCCGATACCGGGCCGTTCCAGGCCCCCTCATAAATGCATTCGTCTCAGACGCTAACGCAGATTCTGACGTTCATCGGCCGGAATGTCGTCGATGGACGCGTTCTGGCTGCGTTGCAGGGCTTTCACGTAGGCCGTGATCGCCCAGCGGTCCTCGGTGGAGATCTGCGCGGCGTAGCCGGCCATCGTCCGCACGCCGTTGGTGATCGTGTTGTAGATCTGCCCGACCGGCTGATCGTTGACGCCGACTTCGTGGAGCGACTTCGGGGCCACCCACACGGTGCCGTTGTTCCGCGCCGGTTCGTTGAGCAGGGCGTTGGCCCGAAGGTGGACGATGCCGTCGCCGTAGCCGGAGCCGCCGTGACAGGGCGTGCAGTAGATGTTGAACCGTTCCTCGCCCCGATTGAGCAGGGTCCGGTCGACGGTGATGCGGGACGGGAAGGTCTCGACCCAGTCCTCACCGACCACGCCGCGATGGAAATGATCATCGGTGCGGGCGCCGCCGCGGGCGACGGTGTCCGGGACCATGGGGCGCATGGTCCGCTGGTCGGCGAAGATGGGGCTGACGTCCTGCGTCTTGTACTTGAACTGCTGATCCATGTCCTGAATGATGTGGATGCGGCGGGCTTCGGAGTTTTCCGCCCGCATCCGCGCGATCAGGGCCGGGGGCACCAGCAGGATGCACAGGAGGGTCAGCGAGGTGTAGATGAGCCAGCGAGGGGGCGCCATGGGTCAGGCCTCCAGGGCTTCGATCGACAGGGGGTCGAGCGATTCGAGCAGCGACCGGGCCTTGGTGCGGGTGAAGAGCGGATCGCGGGCCTCGAGGACGAGGAAGAAGCGATCATCGGTGACGCGTCGGAAGCGTTCGCTCTTGAGCGTCGGGTGGTAGAAGCGGGGCAGGCCGTTGAAGAACAGCATCAGGCCGACGCAACTGGTGGCGGAGAGCAGGATGGTGAGTTCGAAGATCACGGGCACGCTGGCGGGGAGGGAGAAGGTCGGCTTGCCGGAGATCAGGAACTCGTAGCCGCGCACGGGAACGAGGGCCCAGAAGTCGAATCCGGAGGCGTTGGTGAACCATTGGAGGACGATGCCGAGCAGGGCCCCGGTGACGCCCGCGCCGAAGACGAAGAGGGGCAGCCAGGTCGCCTTGATGCCCATGGCCTTGTCGAGGCCGTGGACGGGGAAGGGGGTGTGGCAGTCCCACCAGCGGTAGCCGGAGTCGCGGACCTTCTCCGCCGCGTGCATGATCGCGGCGGGCGTATCGAACTCGGCCATGTAGCCGTAGAGCTGTTCGGGTTCAGCTTCGGCCGGCGCGACCGAGGGCCGGGTCTGCGGCGTCAGGGTCGTCATGACGTCGCCTCCTTGTCGGAATCGGGAGCGACCCGCTCGGGATCGTGGTGACGATCATCGAGGTGATGCGGATCGTGCTGATGGTGGTCGTGACCGTGGTGCGGGTCCGCTTCCGGCATGATCGCCTTGACTTCCGCGATCGCGATGACCGGGAGGTAGCGGCAGAAGAGCAGGAAGAACGTCATGAAGAGGCCGAAGCTGCCCGCGAGCGTGGCGAGGTCGACCCAGGTCGGGCTGAAGTACGCCCAGGAGCTCGGGAGGAAGTCCATCTCGAGCGAGAGGACGATCACGAAGCGTTCGAACCACATGCCGACGTTGACGCAGTTCGCCACGAAGAACATCGCGAGGATGTTGGTCCGCAGCCGCTTGAACCAGAACAGCTGCGGCGCGATCACGTTGCAGCCGATCATGATGTAGTACGCCCACCAGTGCTGGCCGAACGCGCGATTGACGAACGCGAACTGTTCGTACATGGCGCCGGAGTACCAGGCGACGAAGAACTCCATCGCGTAGGCGTAGCCGACGATCGTCCCCGTGAGCAGGATGATCTTGTTCATGTTCTCGAGGTGCCGCATGGTGATGAGCTCTTTCAGACCGAAGAGCTCGCGGGCGGGCACCGCGAGAGTCACCACCATCGCGAAGCCGCCGAAGATGGCGCCCGCGACGAAGTACGGCGGGAAGATCGTGGTGTGCCAGCCGGGCAGCTGCGAGATCGCGAAGTCGAACGACACGACCGAGTGCACCGAGAGCACGAGCGGCGTGGCGAGGGCCGCGAGCAGGAGGTACGCCCGCTCGTAGCGATGCCAGTGCCGATTGGAGCCCCGCCAGCCGAGGGCGAAGATCCCGTAGGCGACCTGTTTGATCTTCGTGGTCGCCCGGTCGCGGAACGTCGCGAGGTCCGGAATCAGACCGACGTACCAGAAGAGCAGCGAGACCGTGAAGTACGTGCCGACCGCGAAGACGTCCCAGAGCAGCGGGCTGCGGAACTGCGGCCACATCTCCATCTGGTTCGGAATCGGGAAGAGCCAGTACGCGACCCAGACCCGCCCGATGTGAATGCCCGGGAACGTCCCCGCGCAGATCACCGCGAAGATCGTCATCGCCTCGGCGAACCGGTTGATCGACGTTCGCCACTTCTGCCGGAACAGGAACAGGATCGCCGAGATCAGCGTCCCCGCGTGACCGATCCCGACCCAGAACACGAAGTTCACGATCGGGAAGCCCCACATCACCGGGTTCTGGTTGCCCCAGACCCCGACGCCCGTCGCCACCAGGTACGCGATCATCGCGCCGAGCAGCGACAGCAGTCCGAGCGAAATCGCCATCGTGACGTACCACGCGAGGGGCGGACGAGGCGTCTCCGCCACCCGCGCCACCTGCGCCGTCACGGTGTCGAACGAGGTATGCCCGAGGACGAGCGGCGGCCGCTTCGTCGGATCCTCGTACGTGTTGTCAATGGGCAGCGTGGTCATGACTCCTCCGTCGCTCAGTGCCCGTGATCGTCGCCGTGATCACCGGAGTGATCCGCGCTGTGGTTGTCGCCGTGGCCGCCATGACCATGACCTCCCTCCTCCATCTGCGGGAAGGAGGGATTACGGACCTTCGCCACGTACCGCGTGCGCGGCTTCGTGTGAAGCTCCTCGAGAATCTCGTATGACCGCTTGTGCTTGTGCAGCGCCGCCACCCGGCTCTGCTTGTCGAGCAGGTCGCCGAAGACGATCGCGTCCGTCGGACACGCCTGCTGACACGCCGTCTTCACCGCGCCGTCCTCGAGGGCGGCCCGCGTGTCGGCCGCCTTCGCCTCGGGACTCTGCTTCACCCACTCGTTCTTCGCGGCGATCTTCGCCTCCGCGACCCGCTGCGTGCAGTAGGAGCACTTCTCCATGACGCCCCGCATCCGGACGGTGACCTCCGGATTGAACTGCATCCGCCTCAGCGGCTCCGCCCCCGCCTGCTGCTTCGTGTAATAGTCCGGCTGCACCTGCAGCGGACCCGTCGAACGCAGCGGCTCGCGGCGGTGGTAATCGAAGTAGTTGAACCGCCGCACCTTGTACGGACAGTTGTTCGAGCAGTACCGCGTGCCCACGCAGCGGTTGTAGACCATCACGTTGACGCCCTCGTCATCGTGCACGGTCGCCGCCACCGGACACACCTGCTCGCACGGCGCGTTCTCGCAGTGCAGGCACGTCATCGGCTGCATCGCCACCGAACGCAACTGATTGACGTCCCAGTCGCCCTCGCCCGTCTTCTCGAAGCGGTAGTAGCGGTCGATGCGGAGCCAGTGCATCTCGCGGCCCATCAGGACCTGGTCCTTGCCGACGATCGGGATGTTGTTCTCCGCCTGGCACGCGATCACGCACGCGCTGCAGCCCGTGCACTTGCCGAGGTCGATCGACATCCCCCACTGGTACTCGCCGTCGTACGCCGGCGGCTCCCACATGGACAGCCGGTGCGTCACGTGCGTGCGGTGCTTCGCGAACGACGGGTCTTCCTGGTACTCCGGAAGATCCGCCTCGCGAACCAGCGAGGGCAGACGATTCTGGATGGACTTCCCGCCCACCGAATCCAGGTCGATGATGTGATGATCCTGCGTCGTCGCGAGCGGATAGCTCTCGCCCGTGGCCTCGACCGAGCAGCCCGGGACCGCCGCGAAGTTCGTCGACGTCCGCATCACCCCCGCGTTCACGCCCGACCCCGTCAGGATCCGGGCGTCCATGGTGCGGCCGTAGCCGAGGGCGATGATCGCCGCGTCGTCCGCCACGCCCGGCTGGACGATCACCGGAACCTGCAGCACCGCTTCGCCCTTCCGCACCCGGACCAGCGACGACGGCTCGACGCCGAGCGACTCCGCCATCGCCGGACTGATGAGCAACGCGTTGTCCCACGTCAGCTTCGTGACCGGGTCGGGAAGCTCCTGCAGCCAGCCGTTGTTCGCGTAACGACCGTCGAGAATCGTGTTGCACGGAATGAAGACGAGCTCCACGCCGGTGCTCGCGGCGGCGCGATCGACCATCTGACGCACCGCGGCCGACGCCCGCGCCGGCGACGGCGCCATCGTCCGCACCGTCGACGAACCGGGAATCACGCCGTCGTGCAACGCGGTCCGCCAGTCGTCCTCGGTCGGCAGTTCGGTCGCATACGTCGCCCGCACCAGATCCAGACCGGAACGCTCCGGCAGATCCAGCATGAACGCGAGCAGTTCGATCTGCGATCGGCCGTCGAAGAGCGGCAGGATCAGCGGCTGGGCGATCGTGCGGTCGCCGTTCCACGCCTTCACGTCGCCCCACGTCTCGAGCGGATGCGCCGCCGGGAGCATCCACTGGATCGGACGACCCTGCGGGGTCGCGCTCTCGTTGACGTACGCGTTCAGGCCGATGACCGTCTCCGCCTTCGCCAGCCGCGCGGCGAGATCGAGATCCGCCGGGGCGTCGTAGACGGGATTCACGTCCATCATCACCAGCGTCTTCACCCGGTCCGCATCCAGATCGGACGCGAGACGACGGATCGACGCGAGGTGGCGGGGCGTCTCGTCGGCCGGCGCGAGCTGCACCAGGCCGCCCGACGCGCCGAGCGCTTCGTTCATCAGGTGGGCGAGGTAATGCACCTCGGCCGGCTGGCTCTGACCGGCGATCACGACCGCCTGTCCGCGGTGGGACGTCAGGTGCTCGACCACCTTGTCGAGCAGCGCCTGGTCAACGAGACCGGCGGACGCGGCGGCCTCGGCGGCGGGCTTCACGGCGGCGGCGGCGGCGCCGTCCAGCACGCGGTACGCGATCGCCGCCGCGACGAGTCCGACCTGGCTGTGCCGGACCGCGATGCGGTCGTCGGCGTTGGACCCGGTCACGGAGAGCGTCGGCTCCACGACGCACATCCGGCTCATCGGGTCGGTCGGGCCGGCGGGACTGCGGTGGGCCGCGAACTCCCGTCCGAGCCGGACGGATTCGGGGAAGACGTGGAGGAAGTCGGCGTCGAGCGACAGGATCGACATCGCGTCCGTCAGGTTGTACACCGGCCGGCCGGGACGACCGAAGGCCATCTCGGCGCCGTCGAGCACCATGTCGTTCGCGAGCGATTCATATTCGAGCCACACCGCGTTCGGGAACGTCGCGCGGAACTGGTCCTGCAGACGACGCCGCGTCGGCGACGACGAAGCGCTGGCGAGGATGTACAGCCCCTGGCCGCCGTTCGCCGAGCGGTAGCCTTCGAACAGCGGTCCCGCCTCGGCGTCGAACGCGTCCCAGGAGGACGCCGTCCAGCCGCCGCTCGATCCGGGCGTCTGCACGGCGCGGGCGCGATCGGGATCGTAGAGGTCGAGAATCTCCGCCTGGGCGAACGCGTGCGTCGCGCCCCGGCTCAGCGGATGGGCGGGGTTGCCCTCGATCTTGATCGGACGGCCGTCGACCGACTTCACCAGCAACCCCAGCGGATCGCCGTGGAAGTCGAGCGCCGAGGCGTAGTCGACCGAGACGCCGGGGATGTGCCCCTCCGGACGCTTCGCGTACGGCGCGATCTTGGACTCCGGCCATCGACGACAACCGGCGAGCCCGATGCCCGCCAGCGCCATGGACGCCCCCATGATCTTCAGAAAGTGGCGACGCTCGGACGAGTCAATCATGTCCAGCGCGCCGGCCGGGAACTCGCGGAAGACGCTCTCCCGGAACTCCGGGGTGTCCGCGATCTCGTTCAGGCTGCGCCAGTATTCCTGTCCGCTGCGCGGCGTATCGTTCAACGATGGCATGTGGAACAGTCCTCAGCCGGGTTGATGTTGTTCTCGACAAGCCAGTGCTCGCCGTCCTTCGCACGCTCACGCTCCGAACGGTCCCAGCCCCAGGCGAGGTTGGTCACGAGCTCCGGATCACGCAGGTGCGGCGCCGGGTTGCGGTGACATTCCAGACACCAGCCCATGCTCAGCGGCTCCTGCTGATACACGACTTCCATGCGGTCGATACGACCATGACACTCCACGCAGCTCACGCCGCGATTCACGTGCGCGGCGTGGTTGAAGTACGCGTAGTCCGGAAGGTCGTGCACCCGCCGCCACATGATCGGCTCGCCCGTCGCGTGACTCTCACGCAGCGGTTCGAGCAGCGGACTTTCCTTGTGGATCTGCGCGTGGCAGTTCCAACACGTCTGCGTCGGCGGAATCGCCGCGTGCGCCGCGTGCTCCACCGTGTTGTGGCAGTACCGGCAGTCCATCCCCAACTGACCGGCGTGCACCGCGTGACTGAAAGGAATCGGCTGCGTCGGCTGATACCCGACGTCCGTCGTCACCGGGCTGAACCCGTAGGCGACAACGTAGACGACGTACAACGGCGCCAACGCGCCGACGACGAGCGTCACCGGCAGAATGAGATTCGTCCAACGGGGGAAGACGTATCGTCCCATCAGGTTGTCCCGCTTTCCTGAGGCTCGTCCCGCCGTCACGCCGCGTGACTGCGATCCTCGCCGCCAGATGATCCACCACTTCATCGTCCGGCGTGGACGATGAATGTGTGCCTTTTTTCACAAAGTGCCGGGCATGCTAGGTTCGTCAGGGTGGACTGTCAATCAATGAAGGCTGCCTCAACGAGGCCTGAGTGAGGTCTTGTGGCACGAACTGGCCACTGCCGAAAGGACGCGCGTCCGACCGGCGCCTTCCTTCTCCCTTGGTCCGGTGGGGGCGACGACGGGTCCGGACCGGCGGCGATGATATCGGGCCTGCCCGTGACCGCAACACGCTGACGAGGCTAGTATCGGCCCCACGTCCGTCGGAAGATTCATCTGCGGCCCGGAACCGTGTCCCGAACATGTTCGATTCGCACTGCCATCTCGCCTTCGACTGCTTCGACGACCGCGTTGACGAGGTCGTGAACGCCGCTCGCGCGGCCGGGGTGCGGGGAATGGTCACCGTCGGCACCGCCGCGGAAAACGCCCGGGCCAATCTCGCCATCGCGCAGCGATTTCCTGATGTCTGGTGTTCGACCGGCGTGCATCCGCTCTACGCGGACAAACCGCTCGACTGGCCCGTACTCGCCGAGGTCGCCCGCGACCCCCGGTGCGTCGCCTGGGGCGAACTGGGACTCGACAACCACTACGACCATCCGCCCCGCGACCTCCAGCGCCGCGTCCTCGAGGAGCAGCTCGCCTTCATCGAGTCGCAGGAGCGGGCCGGCGTTGACCTCCCGATCATCGTTCACTGCCGGAAGAGCTTCGACGACCTGCTGCCGATCTTCCGGGCCGCGCCGTTCGATCCCGCCCGCTACGTCTTCCACTGCTTCACGGGCACGCCGGACGACGCCCGGAAGGTGCTCGACTTCGGGGCGTGGATCTCGTTCACCGGCGTCGTGACGTTCAGGAACGCGCCGGAAGTCGCCGAAGCCGCTCTTCTCACGCCGATCGATCGCATCATGGTCGAGACCGACGCGCCGTTCCTCGCCCCCGTCCCCCACCGCAAGGTCTTCCCGAACGAACCGAAGTACGTCGGACACACCGCCGCGTTCATCGCCGAACAGCGCGGCGTCGACCCCGCCGAGTTCGAAGCGACCCTCGACGCGAACGGGGAGCGGTTCTTCGGGATCGAACTGCCGGCCGCGACCGCGTCCACGTCCTAGGCTTGCCCATGCGCATCGTCTCCCTCCTCCCCTCCGCCACTGAGATCGCCTGTCTGGTCGGCGCGCACGACGACCTCGTGGGACGGTCGCACGAGTGCGACTTCCCCCCGACCCTCGCCGACGTCCCGGTCCTCACCGGCCAGCGCACCGCTGCGACGACGAGCGCCGACATCGACCGCCAGGTGCGCGACGCCCTGCAGGACAGGGACGGCGACGAGACGGCCGACCGCTCCCTCTACACGCTCGACGTCGACCTGCTCCGCGACCTCGAACCCGATGTGATCCTCACGCAGGATCTGTGCGAGGTCTGTTCGATTGATCTCAACACGGTGCGCGGCGTCGCCGCGTCGATGCCGACGCCGCCCGAGATCATCAGCCTGAATCCCGCCACGCTCGAGGACGTGTTCGATGACGTCCTCCGCGTCGCCGCCGCGCTGGGACGCGAGACCGCGGGCGAGCAGGCGATGGTCGATCTGCGCGGCCGCTACTGGACCACCCGGGACTACGTGAACCCCTATATCCCCGGCCCGGAAGTCGCCTTCCTCGAATGGATGGACCCGCTCTTCATCGGCGGGCACTGGACGCCGCAACTCATCGACGCGGCGGGCGGCCGGCATTCGCTCAACGGGGCGGGCGCGAAGTCGAAGCAGATCGCCCCGGAGGATCTGATCGAAGTCATGCCGGACCGGCTGATCATCTGTCCGTGCGGCTACGACCTCGACGCGATCCGACGCGAACTGCCCGCGATGACGAAACAACCGTGGTGGCCGATGCTGCCGGCGGTCATGGACGGGGCCGTGCACCTCGTGGACGGAAACCAGATGTTCAACCGTCCGGGTCCGCGGCTCATCGACGCATTCCAGTGGCTTGTGTCGGTGATCAACGATCGCCCCGAAGTCGCGCCCGAGTCGTTCCCCGCGGTGCGCGTCGGCGCGTAGGTCAGGGTCGCATCCCGGGCTACGGGGCCAATGGACCGTCCGCGATGAACGTTGCGTGCACGGTGCAGCGATAGATCCCGCGCTCGCCGAGATCGAGCATGACGTCGACCGTCTTGTCCGCCGGTTCGTCGGACTGCATGGTCGCGGTCACCTCCAGCACGTCGCCGGGGTCGAGGCCCTTGCGATTGAGGGACGCCTCGAGGCACTTGCAGTTGGTGCGGTGACGTTCGATGAAGATCCCGTCGTTCGAGGCGTTCGTCAGACGGAAGACGTGGGTCTGCGCCTCGCCGACGGGAATGACGCCGAAGTCGTGATAGTTCTCTCCTTCGAACAGCGCGGCGCCGGGCCGCAGCAGCAGGACCGCCGCGCTGGCGAGCAGACCGAGCAGGAACAGACCGATGAGCGCAAAGACGAATTTCTTCATGGGGCGGGTTCTTCGGACGGCGACGGCGCGGCGCCGGGATGGCGGAACTCGACGGTCGCCCGCTGCGCCTCGTTGAGGATGATCGTCATCAGGGCGGGGTCGTCGTGGGGCCGGAGGCGGGTCACGCGGAAGACGCCGCGCCATTCCCACGCCCACTTCTTCGCCGGATCGCCTTCGCGCCGGAGCGTCCAGCCCTGGAAGTCGACATCGAGGGCGGGGTCGGCGTCAACACTCGGCGGGGCGGGCGGATCGGGGCTGGTGAAGACGTTGGCGAAGCACATGTACTCCAGCGTGGGATTCGTCTCCCCCGCCGGCCAGGTCTGTCGGAGACTGAACGCCAGCAGTTGCGGTCCCCTGACCACATCGGCGGCGACCGTGAGCCGGCGCACGCCGCGGTCCTCGCCGAGATTCAGGAGCACGTGCGCGACCTTGCGTCCGTGCTTCCCGACGGTGAAGGTCACGGGCAGGTCGATCGCTTCGCCCGGGGCGATCTCCAGCCGTCGTTCGTCGAAGGTCGTGCAGCCGCACGTGGAGCGGATGTCCTCGATGACGAGCATTTCGTCACTCGTGTTGCGGAGCGTGAACGTGTGTTCGAGCACGACCTCCTCACCGGGGACGAAGACCGCGCCGAAGTCGTGCGACCACGTCTCCGCCTCGAGGTCCCGGTCGCCCGCGAACCAGATCGCCACGCCCAGCGCGCCGGCGACCGCGACGCCCAGCATCAGAATCAGCATCCACGCCTTCATCGTCTCATGGTAGCACTGCGCGGCGGATCGCTTCCGCCGACGCGGATCCGGCGGCTCATCGTCATGCAGACTGTCAGAACGGCAGCCGCGCCCCCGCTCACGGCGTCGTCAGCGGCGTCGAGACCGGTACGGGGCTTGCATCGTATTGATCGGACTCAGACGCCGAAGGAGGGCGCCGAACATGCGGATGGACCGATTCACCACCATGGCCCAGGAAGCGCTGTCGAGCGCGCAGATGCTCGCGGTGCAGAACCACCACGCCGAAATGACGCCCGCCCACGTGCTCGCCGCGTTGGTGGAGGCGGAGGGCGGCGTGGCGGACGCGGTGTTCGGGCGCGCCGGCGTGCGGGCGGATCGCGTCCGCGACATCGTCGCCGCCGAGCTCGAACGGCTGCCGAAGGTGACGGGAACCCAGCCCCAGGTCGGCGGGGCGATGACGCAGGTCCTCAACGAGGCGGACGGTGAAGCGAAGTCGATGGGCGACAGCTATGTCTCGACCGAGCATCTGCTGCTCGCGATCGCCAACGTCAAGAGTCCCGCCCAGGAGGTCCTCAAGACGCTCGGCCTGAACCGGGCCAGGCTGCTCGAAGCGGTCAAGGCGGTGCGGGCGGCGTCGGGCGTCGAAACCGTCAACGACCCGGGGGCGGAGTCCACCTACGAAGCGCTCAAGAAGTACGGCATCGACCTGAACGAAAAGGCCCAGGCGGGCAAGCTCGATCCGGTCATCGGACGCGACGAGGAAATCCGCCGCTGCATCCAGGTGCTGAGCCGGCGCACCAAGAACAACCCCGTCCTGATCGGCGAACCCGGCGTCGGCAAGACCGCGATCGCCGAGGGCATCGCCCTCCGCATCGTCAACGGCGACTGCCCGAACTCGATGAAGGACTCCCGCATCGTCGCCCTGGACGTCGGCCAGCTTCTCGCCGGAGCGAAGTTCCGCGGCGAGTTCGAGGAACGACTGAAAGCCGTCCTCCGCGAGGTCAGCGCCAGCGAAGGGCGGATCATCCTGTTCATCGACGAACTACACACGATCGTCGGCGCCGGCGCGGCGGAAGGCGCGGTCTCCGCCGGGAACCTGCTCAAGCCCGCCCTCGCCCGCGGCGAACTCCGCGCGATCGGCGCCACCACGCTCGACGAGTACCGCCAGCACATCGAAAAGGACGCCGCGTTCGAACGACGCTTCCAGCCGGTCTACGTCGACGAGCCGAGCGTCGAGGACACGATCGCGATCCTGCGCGGCCTCAAGCCCCGCTACGAAGCGCACCACGGCGTGCGGATCCAGGACGGCTCGCTCGTGACC
Organism: Phycisphaerales bacterium; assembly: GCA_965227335.1. GTDB lineage: Bacteria > Planctomycetota > Phycisphaerae > Phycisphaerales > SM1A02 > CBDDFV01. The sequence goes on along the minus strand of CBDDFV010000001.1, from coordinate 881,119 downwards.
GCCGCGTCGCTGAGCCATCGGTACATCGCGGACCGCTTCCTGCCGGACAAGGCGATCGACCTGCTCGACGAAGCGGCGTCCAAGCTCCGCATCGAGAATGACTCGATGCCGCAGGAGCTGGACGAACTGCGCCGACGCATCATGCAGCTCGAGATCGAGCGCGAGGCGCTGAAGCTGGAGCCAGACCCGGAATCGGCGAAGCGTCTGGAGGCGATCGAGAAGGAGCTGTCCGGACTCAACGAACGCAACCGCTCGCTCTCCGCCCAATGGGAGAAGGAGAAGGCGGAGCTGGACGAGATCAAGTCGATCAAGGAGACGATCGACCAGAAGCAGGTGGAGCTGGAGCAGGCGCAGCGACGGGGCGACCTCGAGACCGCCGCGCGGATCCAGTACGGCGACCTCCGCGAGCTTGACCAGCGACTGGAGCATGCGGAAGCGACGCTGAGCGAACGCGAACAGCGCGGCGAGGCGTTGGTGCGCGAAGAGGTCGACAGCGAACTCATCGCCGAAGTCATCGCCCGCTGGACCGGGATCCCCGTCTCGAAGCTCGTGGAAGGCGAGCGCGAAAAACTGCTGCGGATCGAGGGCGAACTCGAGGAACGCGTCGTCGGACAGGACCAGGCGGTCAAGGCGGTCGCGGACGCGGTGCGTCGCAGCCGGGCGGGACTCGGCGAGGCGTCGCGTCCGATCGGCTCGTTCCTGTTCCTCGGCCCGACCGGCGTCGGCAAGACGGAGCTGTGCAAAGCCCTCGCGGAGTTCCTCTTCGACACTGAAGATGCGATGGTGCGGATCGACATGTCGGAGTACATGGAACAGCACGCGGTGGCGCGGCTGATCGGCGCGCCGCCCGGCTACATCGGCTACGAACAGGGCGGTCGCCTCACCGAAGCGGTGCGTCGGCGTCCGTACTGCGTGATTCTCTTCGACGAGATGGAGAAGGCGCACCCCGACGTCAGCAACGTGCTGCTGCAGGTGCTGGACGACGGTCGTCTCACTGACGGCCAGGGCCGCACCGTCGACTTCCGCAACGCCATCATCGTGATGACGAGCAACATCGGCTCGCAGGCGATCCTGCAGATGTCGACGGACGGCGCGCTGGACGTCGAGATCGAGGCGCACGTCAAGGATCTGCTGAAGAAGTCGCTGCGTCCGGAACTGCTGAACCGGATCGACGAGACGATCATCTTCCACCAGCTCACCCGAGAGGAGCTTGGACGGATCGTGGAGATCCAGACGGCGAATCTGCGGACCCGGCTGGCGGATCGCGGGCTGTCGCTCGAACTGACGGACGCGGCGGTGGAGGCGCTCGCCCGGGAGGGCTACGACCCGCAGTTCGGGGCGCGCCCGCTCAAGCGCGTCATCCAGCAGCGGATCGAGAACCCGCTCGCAACGCGGATCCTCAGCGGCCACTTCGAGCCCGGCGACCACATCCGGGTCGACGTTGACGGCTCGGGGCACGCGTTCGAGTTCGAGAAGCGGGCGGCGGTGGAAAGCGCGTAGCCCGTCGATTCACGACCAGGTCGCGATCTCCGCCTTCTTGCGCTTCAGGTTGAACCAGATCAGCAGGAAGATCGGCAGCGCCCAGCCCCAGAGGACGCCGAACGCGAGTCCGAAGATCACGGCGCCTTCCATGAACGTGGTCAGGCCGGCCGGGGCCGTCCCGCCGGAGGCCGCGATCGCCTCGGTCTGCGCCTTCATCGCTTCCTGCTGCATCGGATACTGAATCGCGGCGCTGGCCAGCACCGTCACCATCTTCACCACCGCCCAGGTGAGCGAGGCGGGACGCGACCACGCCTTCCGACGCATCAGACCAATTCCCGCCACGAGCAGCAGAATCGCGACCGCCATCGTCACCGCGGACAACCCGACCATGAGCCCCGGGTGCCCGAAGGACGCCTCGATCGACGCGCGACCGGGATCGTTCTCGGGAACGACCGACATCACCGCCTCGCCGATCAGCGGCGAGAACAGTCCGAAACACCCGCCCAACGCGCCGAGCGACCCGAGGATCACCATGATCACGCCGAGCACCGTCGGCCACGCAGACTGACGCTCCGGCATCGAAAGGTCGCCCCGCATGGTGGGCGGAGTCGGCGGGGGCGGCGGCGACATGCGAGCCGGCGGGGCGGCCGCGCCGTGGGCCGGATCGTTCGGCGTCGCCCCGACGGGATCGGATTCCGGGCCGCTGGTGTACTCGTCATTCATGTCGGACGCTCCTCAGGGCCGCCGACGGTCGTCGACGTGTGATCAGAACTGACGCAGGAACCGCGCGTCATTTTCGTAGAGCCATCGGATGTCGGCGATGCCGTACTTCCGCATCGCGATCCGCTCGATCCCGAGACCGAAGGCGAACCCGCTCCATTCTTCGGAATCGTAGCCGACGGCTTTGAAGACATTCGGGTCGACCATGCCGCACCCCCCCATCTCCACCCACTGCATCTCGCCCTTGATCGGCATCTTCATGTCGACCTCGGCGGACGGTTCGGTGAACGGGAAGAACGACGGCCGGAAGCGGATCTCCGCCTCGGGACCGAAGTACGCCCGGGCGAACTGCAGCAGCGTCGTCTTCAACTGCACCATGTCGACGTTCCGGTCGACGTACAGGCCCTCGACCTGGTGGAACATCGAATAGTGCGTGGCGTCGTGCGTGTCCGGCCGGTAGACCCGGCCGATCGCGATCACCCGCAGCGGCGGGGCCTGCTTCTCCATCGTGCGGATCTGCACCGTCGACGTCTGCGACCGCAGCAGCAGATCGCCGCCCATATAGAAATTATCAATGGGGTCCCGCGCCGGATGATCCTCCGGGATGTTCAACGCATTGAAATTGTGCCACTCGTCCTCGACCTCCGGACCGTGGGCGACGGAGAACCCCATCCGGGCGAAGACCTCGATGATCTCGTCGATCGTCCGCGCGATCACGTGGCGACGACCCTCGCCCTGACGAACGCCCGGCTCCGTCACGTCGATGCGAGGCCCGGACGGACCCGACGCCGTCGCCGACTTCTTCGCCTCGAACGCCGACTCCAGCGTCTGCTTGACCTCGTTCATCCGCTTGCCGACCGCCGGCTTGTCCTCGCGCGGCACGTCCTTCAGGCCCGGCATCACCGCCTTCAGCGCCCCCTTCGCACCGAGATACCTGATCCGCCACGACTCGACCGCATCCGCGTCCCCCGCCGCCTCGAGTTCGGACAGACCCTCCCGCTCCAGTTGATTCAGCGTCTCCAGCATCCGGCGAAGTGTACCCCGAAACGACCGAATGAGCCCGTCATCGACGACGCGCCGGGCCCCGACGCCCGGCGTCCGGCGCGGCGTCGCCCGCGGGATCGGACCCGTCGAACCCGACCAGCGTCGGCATCTCCAGCCGTCGACGACCAAACGACGCGAGCACCTGCTCCGCCTGCCGGCTCACGTACGCGGCGTGCTCGCTCGCGTACCCGTTGCGACCGAGACGGCGGGCGTGCGCGGCTTCGAGCGCCGACCGACACGCCCGCGCGATCGGCAACCGGTGATCCCGACCCCAGGCGGTCGCGTGAGGCGGATACGCGAACTGCCCCACCGCCGCCGCGGCGTTGATGGGACGGGCGGCGAGGGCCGGCGCGATCTTCTGCAGGAGAACGCCGGCGAGCACGGTGACGGCGGCGCTGTCCTCGATCTCGTCGAGGAAGTCGGCGAGCCGGTCGTCCTCGCCTTCGATCGCCGCCTCCGCCGCGAGATTCACCCGGGCGACCATCGCCTGCACCGCGTCCTCCAGCGCATCGTTGCGAAACTCCCACGCCGCCCAGTCGTTGAGCGAGAGGGCGCCGTCCTGCACGTCGGCGAGATCACTGAGGGCGTCGAGGGCGGCGGTGAGCTGATAGAGCAGGGCCATCCGCCGGGCGTCCGGTCCGGAGGCGTCGCCGCGCCCCCACGCCTCCGCCCACGCCTCTCGCCGGTTGACGATCGTGCGCCACAACGCGACGCCCCGCCCGCCGGTGAGGGCGGCGAGCTGCACGTCGTTCGCGGCGAGACGCTGCTCCACCGGCAGCGGATAGAACAGTCGGCACTGCTGATCAAGTTGTGCGAGCGCCAGGGCGCCGTCCGCGTGACGCTGGCGATCGAGCAGCCAGCGGGCGATCTTGCGGATCTGGTTGTCGACCCGTCCCGACGCCCGGGGATTGACGAGCCGCATGACATCGCGGCATTGCGGCAGCCGCTCGATCCGCTCCAGGCTGTCCGTGAGATCACGGTGGTACTCGACGACCGCGGCGACGGGGGGATCCGCGAGCGAGGCGTCGCCGGTCGCCAGCGCCGGCGCAAGCTCGATGACCTCCCGCTCCGCCCGGTCGTACAGCCGGCCCAGACGCTTCCGCAGCGAGACGAGATCGCGGGGCAGGGCCGCGGGCGTGATGCGACGACGGCGATCCGCCCGCTCCGCGATCTCGGCGAGCAGTCGGCGCGACGCGTCGTCGGTTCCCGCATCGAGCAGGGCGACGAGGACGGCGTCCAACGTCGACGGCGGCCACGCGGCGGGGCCGGGAGACGATGCCGACGCCGCGCGAAGAAAACGGGCGATCAACGCCAGCGATCGTCCGGCGGCCTCATCCGTGAGGGCGTTCCCGGCGTGCGCGGCCACGGCGTCGCCCAGGTCGGGATCGGGCCAGTCGTACGCGGCGACGACGAGCGCGTCATCGAGTCGGGCGAGAAACGCCAGCCGGGCGGGGTGATGACGTCCCACTCCCGTGAGGGCGGCGAAGGCGTCCTGGTAGACCCCGCGCGCGGGGGCGGGCAGGGTCTCCAGCCGCGTCGCGGCGTCGCGCCACGTCAGGTCCTCCCCCGACGCCGGTCCCGCCGCCTCGATCTCGCGCTGGTCGATCCAGTGCGACTCCGGCAGGCGGCCGTCGAGAATGGCGACGGCGTCCGCGAGCGGCGTGAAGATCGCGCTGAGCGCGGCGTCGAGTTCGGCGATCGACAGCGTCGCGAACGAATCCGGCGCCGCCGCGGCGCGATCGGTGAACTCACGCAGCGAATCCGTCACCCGACGCAACGCCGCGGCCTCCCGCGTATCGACCGCGGCGTCCGGATCGTCGACCGCCCGGGCGAGTTCGACCGCCTTGTCGAGCGAATGATCGATCACCCGGCGCGTCCGGTAGAGACGGTAGCCATGGAGCATCGCCACGGCCCCGCGATCACCCGCATCGGACTGCGCCGCATCGAGCAGCCGGATCGCGATCACCCGCCCGTCGCGCTGGGCGCGTCGGATCAACTGCTGCACGGGCGATGGCGCGGCGGCGCCGTCGAGGGTCTGGATCTCGTGGTTCAGCTTCGTCGCCAGCGATCGCGCGTAGCTCGCCTCATCCAGCGCGGGCGCCGTGGACGCGCCCGCGCCGCCGAGGTCAAGAAACTGAGCCTGTGTCGACGGGCTCGGCAGCGCGATCAGAAAGAGCGTGATCAGAACGAGCCAGGACGTCCGCATAGACCTTCTCCAGATGGTCGACCATGGCCGACGCGGCGAACTGCGCGGCGCACCGCGCGCGTCCGGTCGCGCCCATGGTCGTTCGGGCGTCGGGGTTGTCCATCATCCATTCCACCGCCTCCCGCAGACCGGCGACATCGCCCGGCGCGACGAGCCGGCCCGTTTCGCCGTCGATGCACACCTCGCGCGCGCCGTCGACGTCGTACGCGACGGCGGGCCTCGCACTGAGGAGCGACTGCGTCACGGTGCGGGGCAGTCCCTCGCGGTACGAGGGATGCGCCAGCGTGTCCATCGCCTGCATGTAGTACGGAATGCGATCGGGCGGCACGAGGCCCGTGAGCACGACGCGATCGGCGAGGCCCAGTTCGGCGAGCCGCGCCTCGAGTTCATCCCGTCGCCAGCCGTCGCCGACCCACAGCAGCTTGAGAGCCGGCCGCTCCGCCATGACGGGGGCGAGGGCTTCGAGCAGATCGTCGTGCCCCTTCAGTTCGGCGAGTCGGGCGACGGTGGCGAGCACGAAGTCGTCATCCGCGAAGCCGAGTTCGGCTCGCGCCTCGGCCCGCGCGGTCGCGGGGTTCACGAAGGCGTCGACCTCCATGCCGGAATAGACGATCTCATATTGCTCGCGTCGACCGATCCCCGCCGCGAGCGCCTGCTCGCGCATCGCTTCGGCGACGCAGCAGATCGTGTGACATCGCTTCGCCGCGTACCGCTCGGCGGCGATGTAGATCGCATTTCGCCACGCCGACTGGTACGGATGGAAGGCGAGTCCGTGGATGGTGTGGATGACGGCGGGCACGTTCTCCGCCCACGCGGCGGCGCGTCCGAGGACGCCCGCCTTCGACGAATGCGTGTGTACGACGTCGGGCTCCCAGTCGCGGATCAGCCGGCGAAGATCGGCGCGGCACCGCCAGTCGCGCCGGGGGGCCAGCTGGCGGACGAGGTCCGGCGTCTCGATCGGTTCGATCCCGCCGTGGGCGCGGACGCGTTCGAGCATCGAGCCCTCGGGCCCGTAGATTGGTCCGTAGACGAGCGACACCGCGTGCCCGAGGTCGGCCTGCCCCTCGCAGGAGAGCACCGTGTTCTCCTGCGAGCCGCCGAGAATGAGGCGAGTCGAGATGTGCATGATCCGGAGCGGCATCGACGTCAACTATACGGAGGCGGCGGGCCGCGGTTTGGTCGGGGTGGAAGGGAAGCGTCGCTTTCCCGCATAATGCCGATGGAGGCCCCCATGCCGCGGATTCAGCGACCATCCATCTTCGGGTTCATGCTGGCGCTGGGCCGCGAGCCGCGCATCAGCATCGGCGTGCGCCTGGTCGCGAGTCTGCTCGCCCCGATGCTGGCGCTCGGCGTCGCGCTGCTCACCGTGTATCTGGCGAGCGGTTACCGGGGGCTCGATCGCATCGACTTCGACACGGAGCAGGTCGTCGCCTCGATCATCGCGGCCACGGTGTTCACGACGCTGGCGATCCTCTGGATCTGGCGGCCGCTGCTCGCCCGGACGACGCGGCTGACGCTGGCGTCGACCGCCCTGCACCTCCTGCTCAGCGGCGCGATCATCTTCGGATGCGTGCTGATCACCGCATTCATCGACCGTCGGTCGTGGCTGGTGCGCGACGAGGAGTTCCTCGTGATCGCGATCTGGATGATCGGCGTCCCCCTCGCGATCACGCCGTGGGCGGCGCTCGCGGTCGCCCTGACCCGGGGGCGCACGTTCGATGCGTCGGCCCGCGAAACGACGGTGGTGTGTCCGTCGTGCGGCTATTCGCTCGCGGGACTGCGGCAGGCGAGTTGTCCGGAGTGCGGATCCGACTTCACGCTGGAGCAGTTGTTCGAGAGCCAGGGGTACGCGGCGCCGGAGAGCGCGCCGGAGATGGAGTCCGGGGTTACGGCGTCGTCGGACGGAACGCCAGCCGCGCACGGTTGACGTCGGGCTCCATCGAGAAGAGCGACTCGAGCCGCATGAGTCGGATGACCTGAACGATCACGCCCCCCGCCCCGGCGATCTTCACTTCGCCGTCATGATCGGCGGCGAGGCGGTGGAGTCGGATGAGGGCGCCGACGCCGGCGCTGGAGATCACCTCGAGCCGTTCGCAGTCGACGATGATCTTGCGGAGCCCCGCCCTGAGGAGGGCCTCGATGTCGTGCAGGAACGTCGCGGCGGTGTCGGCGTTGAGACCGCCGTCGGCCCGGATGATGAGCACATCGCCGTCGATTTCGTCGTAGGAGAACTCCACGTTCTCATGATATCCGGGGTCCGGTTCGGCGCGGCGTGAGAAACGTCGCCGGGCCCCCGTCGCGCGAGGACGGGGTCGAATCCCTGTATTCGACCGGCCGCCGCGCGACGATGCTGTTCGCGTCTCATGTGCTGATTCTCATCGCGTGCGTCCGGTCGGACGGACGTGGCGTTTCGTGCGATCGGAGTGGCGGCACGCACACAGGAGACTCGTCATGGTGCATCGGAATCACATGAACGGGCGTTGTTGCGCGACGATCACCGTCGCCGCAACGCTGTGCGCCTCATGGGCGTGGGCCGGCGGCGAAACCTCGATTCCCGTCAGCGGCGCCGTCAACGGTCAGCCCGGAACCCAGATCGGCACGATCACGGCCGACGACAACAACGGCGACGGATCGGGGGTGGAGGCGGATTTCGAACTCAGCGACGACTTCGCCTTCCTCGACAACTGGTACAACTTCCGGTGGATCAACATCGTGCTCGAGCAGACCGTGAACGGCGTGCCGGTCGACCTCGACGGCGACGGTGAGCCCGATGCGCCGATTCCGTCATCACAGGAGACGGTGCCCCTCCCGGCGCTCGATCCCCAGCCGGGACCGTGCGCGGGATGTCCGGCGTTCAACGACGGCGCGCCGTACTACTACACCGACGATGAACACGAGAACTGCGAGGATCTGAACGGCAACACGATCTGCGTCCCGGGGGAGAGTTCGTCGTTCGCCGATGATCGCGGCGGCTTTCCGGCCGGCACCGTGATCAAGTTCCGCACCTACCTGTGCGCCGAGAGCGAAACCGATCCCGACATCAGCTCGGGAACCATCTGCGTGCTCGCCTCGTTCGACTGGACGTACACGCAGGACACCGGGGCCCAGGACATCACCGCCTCGAGCAGCGCCCCCGACGCCGGCCCGATCGACACCGCGCTGGGACAGGCGGCGCCCCCCGGATTCGCCGGCTACAGCACCTCGACCTCGTGCGAATTCGAGGAATGCCCGGAAGTCACCGACTGCGTCTCGTCCGACATCCCGGGCACGTTCTTCAGTCCGTCGAGCTGGACGCTCGACGGGGCCGAGATCGGCGAGACCTTCCCCGACGGCGTCACGCCCGAACCCGGCGTTCCGCAGTACGACACCACCTACCCGCCCTCTCCCCCGAACGACTGGCACTGGTCCGTCACCTTTGAGTGGAAGGGGCAGATCGTCACCGTGACCGTGTGGATCGAGAACTTCGATCCTGACGCCGAGATCGAGGTGGAAGTCGTCTGCTCGGCGCAGTTCCCCGATCAGGAAGTCATGTTGATGATCGATATCAACAATGATCAGTACACCCTCATGGCCGGCGGACTCCCGCTGCACATGGGCCAGTGGAGCCAGTACCCCTTCGACATCCCGCCGGATCTCGGGTTCTTCCCCGCGCCCGTCGAACGACAGAACTTCCTCGACGGGCCGCCGGCGTCGTGCAATCCCGACGCGGGCCCGTGCGCGGTCGCGAACGGGTCGCCCGGCTGCGACGATGTTGAGTGCTGCGTCGCCGTCTGCACGATCGACTCGTTCTGCTGCGACGTCGAGTGGGATCCGGTCTGCGCCAACACCGCGCTGGAAATCTGCGATCTCGGCTGCCTGACGTGCCCGCCCGGCGCCCTGGACGAGGGCGAACCGTGCGGCGACGACGCCAACGGCGGCTGCAACGCGACGCCGAACGCCTACGTTGACGCCGCCGACGGAGGACTCTGGTGCGGAACCGCGTGGGCCGACAACGGCGTCCGCGACACCGACTGGCACCTCGTGACCCTTGAAACCCCGTCCACGCTGACCGCCATCCTCAACGCGGAGTTCGACGGCGTCGTGTTCCTCGTCGGCGGCATCCCCGCATGCGAACCGATCGCCCTCGGCAACAGCAGCTCCAGCAACTGCGAGCCCGGCGTCGTCAGCGCCGATCTCGAAGCCGGTCAGTACGTCGTCTTCGTGTCGACCGGGACCCCCGACGGCGGCGGCCTCTTCGACGGCTTCCCGTGCGGCACGGACAACGACTACACGCTGCAGATCGACATCACGCCGATCGACTGCCCTTGCGTGTGGGACCTCAACGGCGACTGTGTCGTCGGCCCCGGCGACCTCGCGAGCCTGCTCGCCCAGTGGGGCGCGCCGTACGGCCCGACCGATCTCGCCAACCTCCTTGCCGAATGGGGGTGCTCGTTCTGAGCGCCGCCCCGGAACCAGTTCAGCCTGACCTTTTCGCGCGGCCCGTCCCCTCACCGAACCTCGGGGGCGGGCCGTCGCCTTTCACCCTCGCTCAACCCGACGCGACCGCGCCGGCCGACCGCGGGTATGCTCAGCACGGCGGGCGCCGCCTCGCCCGACGGGAGAAAGGAACACCGGTCATGCGATGCGCCGCCGCCCTGCTGACGATCGCCGCCACGCTCTTCGGCTGCCGGACCACGCCTCCCGCCCCGCCGGACCTTGGTCCGTTCGACAACCCCGCCCGCGCCCCGCGTGGCGAAACCGCCGTGATCCACGGTCCCGGCGCCTGCGCGTTATGCGATCTCCATTATCGCGTCCGTCCCTCCGTCCTCCGCATCCGGACCGAACACGGAGAGGGCGCCGGGGTGATCATCGATGCGCGCGGCTACGCCGTCACCACGGCCCGCATCGTCGGCGGGTCGACGGTCGTCGATGTCGACACCCCGCGCGGCGCGTCGACCATCGCCCGGGTCGTGCATCGCAATCCGAAGGTTGATTTCGCCGTCCTTGCGCTCGCCCCGATCGCCGAGCCATGGATCCCGCTCGCGTTCGCGACCGATGTCGAACCCCGCGCCGGCGATGACGTCTACGTGATCGGACACCCGAGCGGACTCGGCTGGTCCGTCAATCGCGGCCGCATCACCGGACGTCGCCCCGCCGGCGACCTCGCTCCCATCCCCATGCTCCAGACCGACGCCGTGCTCTCGCCCGGGGCCGCGGGCGGACCGCTCATCGACGGCGACGGACGAGTGATTGGGATCGTCACCGCCCGACCATCGGACGACGGACGCACGACCGTTGCGTTCGTCATTCCCGGCGCCGTCGCCCGCGAACTCGCCCGGCCCCACCTGCACGGTCGCTGACGCACCGGCGCGGCAGGCGGTTCACCAGGGGAGATTCGAGAGGTCGACGTTCCCGCCGGTCAGGATCAGACCGACGCGTTCGTACTCGCGCGGGAACTCGTCCGACATCACCGCCGCGAGCGTGATCGCCGCCGACGGCTCCACGAGGATGTTCATCCGCTCCCACATGAGCCGCATCACTCGCGCGACTTCGTCGTCGTCGACCGTGATGATGCGGTCGATGTGCGTCGAGATGATCCGCCAGTTGCGCACGCCGAGCCCCGTCCGCAAACCGTCGCAGATCGTGTCCGGGGCGTCCTGCGGGAGACGCTCGCCGCACGCCAGTGAACGCGCGGCGTCATCAGCCCCGGACGGCTCCGCCCCCACCACCTTCGGCGTCTTCGCGTGCGCCGCCGCCGCGATGCATGTCCCCGCCGTCAGTCCGCCGCCCCCCACGGACGGCACGACGCAGTCGAGATCGGGGTGATCTTCGAGCAGTTCGAGCGTCGCCGTCCCCTGACCGGCGATGATGTCGAAGTGGTCGTACGGCGGGATCAGGACGGCCCCGGTCTTCTCGCAGACCTCCGCCGCGAGACCCTCCCGACCCGCGGTGTGCGGCTCGGATTCGTAGATGGTCGCGCCGTACTCCCGGACCGCCGCGATTTTCGTCGCGTTCGATCCGCGGGGCATGACGATGTGGGCCGGAATGCCGCGCATCTTCGCCGCGAGAGCGAGGGCCTGGGCGTGGTTGCCGCTGCTGTGCGCACAGACGCCCCGCGCGGCGGCGGCGTCGTCGAGTTTGAAGACCGCGTTCGCGGCGCCGCGAAACTTGAACGCCCCGACTTTCTGGAACAGTTCACATTTGAAGAAGAGCGACCGTCCGGTCATCCGATCGAACGTCGACGAGGTCAGCACGGGCGTGCGGTGGGCGTACGGCGCGATCCGCGCGGCGGCGTCGCGGACGTCCTCGATGGTGGGAACCGTGACGGATTCGGCGGCGGGCGTGGACATGTCCGGATGATAGCGGAGCTAGACTGTCTTTCGATGACGCTTCCTGATCGCGATCGGCCCTTCCCCGCCGCATGGACCGTGAGCTACGGCCTGGAGATGTTTCTCGCCGAGAACGGCTACGACGCGTCGGACTACGACCGGCCGTGGACGCCGGCGAAGATCCTGGGCGTGCGGTTCGCCGTACCGAATCCGCCGCGACACCGCTGGCTGATCATGCGTCACGATCTCCATCACATCGCGACGGGCTTCGGAACGGACCTTGCCGGGGAGGGACAGATTTCGGCGTGGGAGTGGCGTCGGGGCGTGCGTCCGCTGGGCCTGTACGTGGGCGCGATCGTGACGGCCGGCGTCCTCGCGGGACTGGTCCGGGCGCCGCGCCGAACGCTTCGCGCGTGGCGACGATCCGGCCGCGGGACGACGTTGTTTCACCGACGCGACCTCGAATACGATGCGCTGCTCGAGATGACGATCGGCGACCTTCGAACGATGCTCGACCTGCCGGCGGAGGGCGTCGCCGTCGGCCGACGCGGGCTGAACGGCCTGGCGCCGACCTGACGCGACGAGGTTGTTCTTCGCCGCTCCGTCGCGGCTGGCCGGCCGCACACGCGCTGCTCGCACTGCGCAGCCGATTCATCCGCCGCTTTGCGTGGGCGGGGGTCGCCTTAGCGGCCGACGCTCGCCAGCCGCTCTACCGCGCGCTCGACATTGTCGCGCGAGTTGAAGCCGGAGATCCGGATGAAGCCCTCGCCGCCCGGTCCGAACCCGGCCCCGGGGGTGACGATCAGGCGTGCTTCCGCGAGCAGGCGGTCGAACATGTCCCAGCTCGACACGCCGTCGGGACAGCGGACCCACACGTACGGCGCGTGCTCGCCGCCGAAGACGTCGAGTCCGACGGAGGCGCAGCCGTCGCGGAGCGCGCGGGCGTTCGCCATGTAATGATCGATGAGCGCCTTGGTTTCGGCGCGCCCCTGGTCGGTGTAGAGGCCCGCCGCGCCGCGCTGAACGACGTAGCTCACGCCGTTCGCCCGCGTGCTCCAGCGGCGGGTCCACATCGCGTGCAGCGAGGCGGGTTCGCCGTCGCCGCCGGTTCCCATCAGGGCTTTCGGACACACCGTGTATCCGCAGCGCACGCCGGTGAAGCCGCCGTTCTTGGAGAAGGAGTGCAACTCGATCGCGCATCGGTCGGCGCCGGGGATTTCGTAGATCGTGTGGGGGAGATCGGGATCACGAATGAACGACATGTACGCGGCGTCGTAGAGGATCAGCGCGTCATGCTCGAGGGCGTACGCGACCCACGCTTCGAGCTGGTCGCGGCGGATCATGCCGCCGGTCGGGTTGTTCGGGTAGCAGAGGCAGACGACGTCGAACCGTTCCTCGGGAAGATCGGGAACGAACCCGTTGTCCGGCGTGCACGGAAGATAGGCGATTCCGGCGTAGCGGTCCTGCGCATCCCGCCCGCCGGTGCGTCCGTCCATCACCATGGTGTCCACGGAGACGGGATAGACCGGATCGCACACCGCCACGCGAACGTCGGGGCCGAGCAGTTCGAGGAGGTGGCCGCAGTCGCCCTTGGCCCCGTCGGAGATGAAGATCTCATCGGGTTCGATCGCGGCGTTGCGAGGGGCGAAGTCCCACGCGGCGATCGCTTCCCGCAGCCAGTCGTAGCCGGTGGGCGGGCCGTACCCGTGAAAGGAGTCGCGCCGGGCGAGGTCGTCGAGCGCATCGTGCATCGCGTTGATCGCGGCGGCGGGGACGGGCTCCGTCACGTCGCCGATGCCGCAGCGGATCAACTCCGACGCCGCGTCCGGATGGGCGTCGACGAATGTTCGCACGCGAGCCGCGATCGCCGGGAAGAGATACGCCCCGGAGAGCTTGGCGTAGTGGGGATTGACGGACCTCATGCCGGCATCGTACGCGGAAACCGGACCCGGCCGCGTTGCGTCGCGCGCCGGCGACGGTCAGACTTCGCTCGTGATCGTGTCGGCGTCGACGTGCGCCCGGGTGAGCGAGATCGCCACCGCCGGCGGGAAGTTTCCGATCACGAGGTCGCGTTCGCCATCGTGACGTCGGGAGAGGGACTTGTTCATCGCCCCGATGCGTTTGAGACGACGTCGGCCGCGCGATCCGACGAGCGGCGCCTTCATGGCCCGGACGCCGGCGTACTCGAAGTACGTCAGTTCGCCGCCGGGGCGGAGCAGGGCGAGCAGGTTGCGAAGGATGCCGCGGGCGGCGGGCGGCGGGAAGTTGTTGAACGGCAGCCCGCAGATGATGAAGTCGTATCCGCTCGTGAGCGGCGCCGCTTCGACGGGACTGCGGTGAAGCGTGACGGGAATGTCGGGATGCATCGTCCGAAATGGCGACAGCAGCCGACGCTCGAGCGAGTCGCAGAACTCGTCGTTGATCTCGACGAGGTCGAACGCATCGCCGGGACGCAGGGCCTTGAGGATCGCCTTCGTGAAGGGACCGGTGCCGGGACCGACTTCGAGGACGCGTCGACGGCCGGGCGCGGCCCGGAGTCGGCGGGTCATCGCGCCGGCGAGACGCGGCCCGGACGGCGCGATCGCACCGGTGTGCTGGAAGTCGCGGAGGATCTGGCGGGCGAAGAAGATCATGGGAACGCCGCGAATGAGAATAGCTGCAAAAGCGACACGCGTCGGAATGGTGATTCCGACGCGTGGCGGGGGGATTTCATTGACGGTCGACCACGCGGGGAGGCGTGCCTCAGGCGTTCTGCGCCTGGGCGGTCGTGTTCGCTTCCGAGAGTTCGACGAGGGTGTCGAAGGTCGCGGGATCCTGAATGGCGAGTTCGCTGAGCATCTTCCGATTCAGGAGGACGCCCGCGTTGGTCAGGCCGTTCATGAACCGGCTGTACCGGGTGCCCCGCATGCGGCACGCGGCGGTGATGCGGGTGATCCACAGGCGACGGAAGTTGCGTCGACGTTGACGACGGTCCCGGAACGCGAACTGTCCGGCTCGCCACAGCGCGACCTTGGCCTGTTGATTGTGACGGGACTTGGTGCCCCAGTAGCCGCGAGCGGCGCGAAGGCGTCGACGACGTTGCTGGGTGCGGGCGGAGCCCTTGCGAACGCGAGGCATGAGGTGAACTCCAGGACAGGGCCGATCTCGGGGGGCCCCTCACCTGAGGAGCCGCTTGCGCCCGGCCGGCGGGGATGGATCAGGCGGTCAGCGGATCACTCGCTCGAATCGCTCGCGTCGGGCTTCGCCGACCGCGGGTTCTTCTTGAGGATCATGCCGAGGATCTTCTTCTGTTCCGCCGGCGCCGCGTACGCGCTCTTGCGATACGAGCGCAGCAGCGAGCCGCTCTTGCGACTGCGGAGGTGGCCGGAGAAGGCGCGCTTGAACTTGACCTTGCCGGTCTTCGTGACCTTGACCCGTTTCAGCAGGCCCTTGTGCGGCTTGTTCTTCGGCATTGGACGTCTCCACAGGGGAATACAGCGAGCCGCGTAGTGTACCGGCGGGACGCGACGTGTCAACGGAGGATGACGCGGCGTGCGTTAGGCCGAGGGCCGACCCGACGCGAATCACGCAAAAAAGCGACGGCGCCGGGCCCCCAGGACCGGCGCCGTCGGCAGAGACACGGGTCGGAGACGCCGTGGGCGCCAACCCACGATCGCCGCCGCGTCGGACCCATTCCCATTCCCTGGCATCGATGTCGGAGCGGTCCGGACAACCGACATCGATCGCCCCCACGAGGAGCTTCGCTCGGGTCGGCCCCGAGCCGGATCAAAAAACACCCGCGCCGACGTTCATCGACGCGGGTGAACCGTGACACGATGTCGGAGGAGACGGAATGAACATCACGCGCAGTTGCCTGACGCATGCGGTTCCGACTGGCATCGTGCGGTCTGGTCAAGACCGTGCGAGACGAACAAGCAGATCAAGGTCACTATACTCCCGATGAATTTGCTTGCAAATCTTTTCTCAGATAATCCTCTCGATTGATTCAAATCATGTCTGGACATTGCTTTGGGCGGTCGACGAGCCGCACCGCGGGCGGGGTTGGCGGCGTGTCCCGGTGGTTTCGCCGGGGCGGAAGTTCGGGTAGGTTGGGCGGACCTGATTGGCGGAGGCACGACCCGTTGGCTGGGAACAAGCGTGAGCTCGAGCACAGCGCCGAGGACGATGATCGCGTCCTGGGGACCTATTACCTGCGAGGGATGCGTCTGGACATTCGGACGGACGCCCGTCGCTGGGTGGGCGGTCGTCCGCAGCAGCAGATTGATCTGCTGCTGAACGGCATGCAGTTCTGGGTGGCGTCGGTGGTGGGATCGCCGCTGGCGTACCAGGTCCTGTGCAATCAGGCGGGACGGGCGTTGCGGGAGTATGACGAAGAGGGGAATTATCCGGAGGTGACCCCCGAGACGGCCCGGGAGCTGCGTCGGCGGCTCTACGACGCGTTAAAGCAGGAGTTTTCTCTTGATGACGAGGACGGGTCAGGGCACAATTCAGGTGACGGCAAGCAGATCTCGTAGTGCGGGTTCGGCCCCCCGGTCGGACTCGTGAGGCACAATTCGATGTCGGAGACGCCTTTATCACAAGCCGCGCTCAGCGTGCTCTCTGGTGATTACCGTGCACTGGAGGAGAACCCTGACGTGGCGAGCAGCCACTCGCCCGGCGACGGGTCCGACGTGGCGGAATCACGATCCGCGCGCCGACCGGCGAAACGTCGGTATGGTTCGCTGATGGTGGCGCTGCTGACGGCGGTCACGTCGATCTTCGCGAGCGGGGGTCTTTTTGCGATCTGGCACACACGTGAGATGGATCGGATCCAGCAGAACGTGAGTCAGATCGAGGCGGTGGAGCAGACGCTCCGCCGGGACCTGGCGACGCTCGAGACCCGGCTGGCGGGCGCGATGGAGGTCGGACTGTCGGAGGTTGACGCGCATCTGGAGAACGGCGAATTCACCGCCGCGCTTTTCAAGATGCACGCCATCTCCGAACTGCTCACGATCGAATTGAACACCGTGGACGACACGCACCTTCGAGATCACCTCAGAAAGGCGGTAGAACAATGGAGAATCGCTCTGCAGTCCATTGCTCCCGACGCGCCGTAATGTTCGGCCTTCTGGCGTCGCCCCTGATCGCGACGCGCGCCCTGTACGCGGATCGCCATCCGCCGGCTTCGGCGGACTTCAACGATCTGCTGGAGGACATCGTCAGGGACTTCAAGAGGAGCCGCGAGATCGTCGAGGACGGACCGCTCGACGATATTCGCCGACGCCGCCTCGACCGCTATCTTCAGCACGGCGAGCGGACGATCGACAAGACGCTCGATGTCATCTTCCAGACCGGCGAGGTGAACAGCCTGATCATGGCCACGCCGTGGCTGATCACGCTGGGCGACATCGCGTCGTTCGTGCTGAAACTCGCCCAGGAAGCATACTTCGAACGCGTGTTCGGCGAGAGCGACTTCGAGTACATCGCCGCCCGGCTGTACACGATCAAGCACGAACTCCTCCCCGAGTACCGCAAGTTCGCGGGGCTGAAGTAACTCACTCGCCCGGCGCCGGCCGGGCACGCGACATCAGGACCCGGGCGTCGCTCGCGGAGATGGCAGAGACTCCCCGAGATGACGACCGAAGAAACGCCGCCGGTTTCCGGCGGCGTTTTTCATTTACCCATCGCGTCGTCATCCCCCGCCCCCCGAACCTGATTCCATCGCTCAGGGAAACAGATCCGCCACGCCGTTGACGCCTCCGAGCGCCAGACGAATGCCCGCCACGAAGAACACGTCGCCGACGTTGAAGACGAAGAACACCACGATCAGCCCGATGAACCCCCACTGCTGGATCTCCGGACGACGATAGAACTGCCCCGCGCGAAACGAGAGGCCCGCCAGAACCTGCGAGCCGTCGAGCGGCGGAATCGGCAGCAGGTTGAACAACGCGAGCACAATGTTCAGCATCGCCCCGATGAACAGAAACAGCACGATCTGATCCACCAGACCCGCCGCGGATGCGCTCGGCGACCAACCCGGCCCGCCGCCGCTCGGAAACAGACCCGTCAGCACGCCGGCGATCACGATCGCGATGATCGCGAGCGCGGCGTTCGTCAGCGGGCCCGCGATCGCCACCCACGCCCGCCCCCGTCGACCGTTCCGATAGCGGGAGGGATCAGTCGGCATCATGCCCCACGCGATCCCCACCAACGCGAACATCAGCAGCGACCACACACCCATGTGCACCAGCGGATTCGCGGTCATGTGACCCAGTTCCGCCGGCGTGCGATCGCCAAGCCGCATCGCCGCCCAGCCGTGGGCGAGTTCGTGCAGCGTGATCGAGAAGATGATCCAGAAGATCCACGCCACCACCGCGGTCGCCCCGCCGTTCGCGGCGCCGCCGAAGGTGTCGTACAGACTGTGCATCCACCAGCCGCTCATGGCCGACGCGAGCCTCCGCCGGGGCGGGGCGGGCGGGTCACGCCTTCGTCTCGTACCAGATGGCGATCATGATGTCGGACGGCGAGAACCGGTGGCTCGAGGGCGCTGTATCGCGTCCCGGCGTCTGCGGCGCGATGTTGCCCGACATCTGGTGGACCGCGACGTCATTCGACTTGAGCCAGGCGTTGACCTCGGACTCGAGGGTCGCGATGTCGTTCTCGACGCCCTTGAAGATCTTGATCTGATGCACGGACGGACTCCTTGCCGGCCCCGACGCATCGGACCGGGCGGCTCTCCACCGGCCGCGCGGCCCCCGGTCGGGACGGGCGGGCCAGCATACCCCAAGCCCGGCCGGTCCGGGAACCCGGACGCGATTCGGGCGGCGGTTCCAGCCCCGGAACGGTGACCTTTTCGGACCACCCTCCCGACTGTGGCAAGGGGGGCGAAAGGCGGTCCAAAACTCGGAAAAGTCCGATCCCGGCGGGGGCCCCGGACGTACCACCGGGGTCATGACGGCCGTCCTCTTTCCATTCCTGAGTCTGTCGTGGTCGGAGCCGACCGACGCCGCGCCGACGGCCCGTCGCATCGGGTCGAATGCGGATCGTACAATGCTCTTGTCCGGCGCCGTCTCCCCTGACGGCGCGACGGACGCTTCGCTCATGACTGACTCCCCCTCTTCCGTGGACGCCGCCCGACCCGCCGACGACAGTTCGGACGAAGCCCTCCTGAGCCGCTACCAGCGTGGCGAGGCGGAGGTCTTTCCCGTGCTGATGCAGCGATATCGCAACGAACTCCTGCACTTCCTGATCC
Source organism: Phycisphaerales bacterium (assembly GCA_965227335.1). Lineage (GTDB taxonomy): Bacteria > Planctomycetota > Phycisphaerae > Phycisphaerales > SM1A02 > CBDDFV01. Next base: position 862,128 of record CBDDFV010000001.1, on the reverse strand, counting down.
GGTTCCTCGGATCGCGGGCCGCGGCGGAGGATGTCTTCCAGGAGACGTTCCTCCAGATTCACCTCTCCGCCGACTCGTTCGATCCCACCCGACGTTTCAAGCCGTGGCTGTTCACGATCGCGGCGAACAAGGCGCGGGATCACCATCGAAAGAACGCTCGACGCGCGGCGGTGTCGTTGAACGCGTCGATCGCGGGCGACGGCGATGACCGCGGTTCGTTTGTGGATCTGCTGGAAGCGGATCTTCCCTCGCCGTCGTCGCCGCTGCTGGACGCCGAACGCAGCCGCGTCGTCAAGGAAGTGATGGACGGTCTCCCCCCCCACCTTCGTGAGATTCTGCTGCTGAGTTACTTCCAGCGCATGAGCTACAACCAGATCGCCGACGGACTGGATATTCCGTTGGGCACGGTCAAGAGCCGCCTGCACACCGCGGTCGCCGCGTTTGCGCGATCGTGGAAGGCGAAGCTCGCCAAAGGACAGTCACCATCATGAGCCAGACGCCCCCCACGCCTGATTCAGATCAGACCCCGACGCCGCCTTCGCTGTCGGCGCGCGACGCCGCGCTGCTCGATGCGCTCGCGTCGTGCGGGTTTGATCCGGAGGGTCTTGAAGCGGTCGATCCCGCCGACGAAGCGCGGGTCGACGCGATCCTCAACATCGGCGCGTTGCTCGGCGATTACCCGGTCGAGGACGCCGACGAGGCGCTCCTGCACGCCACGCTGGCGCGGATCGAACGGTACGAGGACGAACGCGCGGCGGCGATGCAGATTGAATCCCGCGGCCGCCCCCGATTCCGGCTCCCGGACTTCATCACGGTGGCGGCGGTGCTTCTGATCGGGGCGAGCATCACGCTGCCGATGCTGTCGTCGTTGCGGAACGCGTCGATCGACGCGGCGTGTCAGAACAACCTGCGTCTGATGAGCCAGGCGTTCACGAATTACGCGAACGACTTCAACAACGCGATGCCTGCGAGTCACGCGGGGATCGGCGGCGCGTTCGGCTGGGACACGACGCGGAATCTCGACAATCTGGCGCCGCTGATCGAACACGGCTACTGCGGTTCGGAGTGTCTGGAGTGTGCGGGTCACGACCGTGCGGGTCCGGGGTACAGCCTGCAGTTGATGATTCCCGGCGCGCGGTCGGGCTGGCAGCGAGCGACGACGAACGTGGTGATGGGCGACCGCAACCCGCTCGTCGACGCCGCGCGAATCGGCACGACCAAGTCCGCGATGTCGCTGTCGCTGAATCACGGCGAGCGTGGTCAGAACGTGCTGCGGAACGACGGGATGGTCGAGTGGCTGGTGTCGCCGACGATCCGGCAGGACAACATCTGGCTGCCGAGCGGCGTGCTGCTGCTCCAGCCGGGCGATCGCCAGAGCACGGCGGAAGATATCTTCCTGACGCACTGATTCGCCGTTCGAACGGAAAGACTCCGGGCCCGCGTGATCGGCGGCCTTTTCCTTGCGCGGCGATCAGCGGGACTGGGTCAGTCGTCGAAGTTGGCGAGGACGATCACGAGGTCGAACATGTCGATGCGGCCGTCGTGGTTGAAGTCCGCCGCGCACTGACTGCACGGTCCCCAATCGGCGAGGAGCGAGCCGACATCGTCGGCGTTGACGAGTCGGTCGCCGTTGAGATCGCCGAGATCGCCCTCGCAGGCGTCGAGCACGCCGTTGTCGTTGCTGTCGACGGTGTCCGGGGTTTCGAAGAGTTCGACGATATCGATCTGGCGGTTGTCATTGCAGTCGGGATCGGGGGCGTCGTACGCATCGACGAAGGCGGCGAAATCGTCGGCGTCGACATCGGCGTCGCCGTCAAAGTCCATGACTTCACAGCCGGGTTCGAAGGCGTCGGCGTCATAACACGCGAGGAACGCGGTGAAATCCCACTGGTCGCGATCGCCGTCGCCGTCGCTGTCGCCGAGGCGTTCGGGCGGGTAAAGCGTCCACGTGCGTCCCGCCCCGAGGCTCGTCAGGGTGCGGGAGACGCCGCCGGGCCAGTCGACAACGAGTTCGTCGACCGCGGTCGCATCGCCGAGTCCGATGTGCTGAACGAGTTCATTCTGGTTCTTGAAGTTGGATCCGGCGATGACTTCGCGCATCTGCCAGACCTCGCCGACGCGGGCGTCGATGACGGCGCCCAGTCCGGCCGTGTTGCCGCCGGTCCCGACGACGCGGAGCCGAACGGCGTGACCGGCGTCCTGGTGGTGGTTGACGTAGAGGAAGAGCTTGTCGTCGCCGCCCTGCACGAGGAGATCGAGATCGAAGTCGCCGTCGATGTCGGCGACGGCGACGGTGTAGGCGAGCGTGTCGGTGTCGACGTTCATGGCTTCGCTGACGTCGACGCACGGCCAGCCGGCGGGACCGGGCACGTACAGCCGATTCGTCGCCGTCGAATTACAGACGTACAGATCCAGGCGGCCGTCGTTGTCGTGGTCGTAGAACACGGCGCCCCAGCCGGTTTCGTAGACGGCCACACCGGCGGGTTCGGCGAGTTCGAGGAACGTTCCGTCGCCCTGATTCATGAGCAGGGCGTTCCCGGACGGGGTGTTCGTGCAATACAGATCGGGCCAGCGGTTGCCGTCGAAATCGCCGACGCCGATGCTCATCGCATCGACGCACGCCTCCGCCCCGGCGATCTCGGTGACCTCCACGAAAACGCCGCCGTCGTTGCGGAAGAGGTGGTTCTGAAAGCCGAGCTGCTCGCACAGCATGCCGCGATCCGTGGCGAGATAGAGGTCTGCGTCGCCGTCCCGGTCGTAGTCAACGAATGTCGCCTGGAACGTGGGGTCGGTTCCGGCGTCGACGCCGAGGCGGGTCGCGACTTCCGAAAAGCCGCCGGGACCGAGGTTGTGGTAGAGAAGGTTCGGACCATCCCAGTTCGCGACGTAGAGATCGAGGCGTCCGTCAAGATCGAAGTCGCCCCATGCGCAGCCCGTCGCCTTGCCCGGGTGACCGACCCCCGCGTCATCGGTTACGTCGGTGAACATGAAGTCGCCGTCGTTGCGGTAGAGCCGGTTGGCGGCGCCCCAGATCGGAACGTAAAGATCGAGATCACCGTCGCTGTCGTAATCCCCCGCAATGACGCCGGCCGCGGCGGGGGCTGGCGCGAGGGCTCCGGTGCGGGCGGTAAACCAGCCGGTCCCGTCGTTCTCGAATAGGCCAACCGCCCCGCCCGGACCGCCGACCGCCGCGATGTCGGGGTCGCCATCCTGATCGAGATCGGCGAACGCGGTGCCGCGCCCGTGGAAGTTCGCCTGGAGGGTGAGGAAGTCGACGCCGCGGGCGGCGGCTTCCTCGGTGTACGGGGCGCCGCCGGCGAGCGAGGGGGCGGCGACGAGCAGTGTCGCCACGCCCGAGATACGCCCGACGAGGGGAATCGCCCGACTCGCGGTCTTCACCTTCGTCATCTCGGCCTTCTTTCATCCCTTGACCGCGGATCGAGGGACACGCGGGTCGAGTCCTACCATACCCCGCGAAGGCGGCGTCTCCAAGCCAAATCAGCCCCCGGGGCCCCGCCCCCGGGCCTCAGGCCGCGATCCGTCTGGAGAATCGCGCTCCGATCCGGAAGCCTGAATCGGGCTGGCGCTGGCAGGCGGTGACGACGGCGAGGACCTCCGGGCGGGCGGGCAGGGCGGTGAAGCGGGTGCGGAGGATGGCGCCGGCGGGGATCTCGCAGTCGGTCAGGAAGACGAAGCCCGCCCGGGAGATCTCTTCGGTCACGACGTGGAGTCGATAGATGTCGTCGGTCCCGGGGTGCTGGATGACCACGTTCAGACTGGCGCGCCAGGGATGGCGTTCATCGGACTCCGGCCCCGGCTCCGTCGCGGCGACCTGATCGGGGTCGTGGAGCGGGGCGTCCGCGGGGTCGGGCGGGCCGGCCGGGGCGATGGTGAGCCCGGATTTGCGCTGGAGGGCGCGGATGACGCTCTCGCAGAGGATGCGACCGCCGGAGACGACACGCTTGCCGTTCGCATCGTGGATATCGCCCGCCGCGACATCGCCGGGCTGGAGTCGGTTCGGGTCGAAGGGGGTTGGGGGGGACACGAGGGGCGCTGGCTCCGGGGGCGAGCGGACGGCGATCGAGGGTCGGGGGGGAGCGGGTCGGGGAGGGGACCGGGGATCGACGCCGCGCCGCGGCCGCGCCGCGGGTACCATCGGGTGTTGATCGCGTGTACTTCAGCCGGCGGGCGGCTTGAGTCCGGGGTGGATTCCGGCTATTCTCCTCGGTTCGCATTCGCCGGCTCAAGCGTCGCGGCACGGAGCGTCGGGTTCGGGTTTCCGGACGGTCGACGGCTCTCCCCGCGTCGCCGTGGTTCGGGAGGTTCCCGGACGCGAGGTCGGCCTGGAAGGAGGCCTGTATGGTCGTACTGCGATTGAAGCGGATGGGGCGTCGTCACCGCCCGTTCTACCGTCTGAACGCGATGGACAAGCGCTCGCCCCGCGATGGTCGGGTGATCGAGGCGCTGGGCTGGTATGACCCGGTCGCGCCGGAAGACAAGCAGTTGAATCTGAACGTCGAGCGGATCGACTACTGGCTGAGCGTCGGCGCCCAGCCGAGCGAGACGGTTCGGAGTCTGCTGCGGCGGATCGATGTCGACCCGACCTCGGGCAAGAAGCTCGAGTCGGCCGACTCTGCCTGAGCGGCGCGGGCCGGGTGAGGCCCGACCGTCGGCGGCCGTCGTCTTCCAATGATGCGTATTGACTTCCTGACCCTCTTCCCGGAGCTGTTTCCGGGGGTGCTCGAAACGAGCATCCCGGGTCGGGCCGCGACCAGCGGGGCCGTGACCTACCACGTCACGGACATTCGCGACTACGCGGACAACAAGCATCGCAAGGTGGACGATCGGCCCTTCGGCGGCGGTCCCGGCATGGTGATGATGTGCCAGCCGCTCTACGACGCGGTTCTGGCCGTCGAAGCCGAGGACGAGCGACCCGCGACGCGGGTGCTCCTCACCCCCCAGGGACGACGGCTCGATCAGCGGCTGGTCGAGGAGTTCGCGGCGAAGCCCCGCCTGCTCCTCATCGCCGGCCACTACGAGGGCGTGGACGAACGCGTCATCGAGGCGCTGGACCCGATGGAGGTCAGCCTCGGCGACTTCGTCCTCTCGGGCGGCGAGCTGCCCGCCCTCGTCCTCGCGGATGCGGTGGTTCGCCTCCTGCCCGGCGTGCTGGGCTGCGGCGACTCCGCGGCGGAAGACTCGTTCTCCCCCCGCGGACCGCAGGGAAGACCGCTTCTCGACTGCCCCCACTACACGCGACCCCGCGTCTGGGAAGGTCGGGAGGCCCCGAACGTGCTGCTCAGCGGCGACCATCAGGCCGTCGCGGACTGGCGCTACGAACACATGCTCCGGCGGACGCGCGAGCGTCGACCGGATCTGCTCGAGACACCCCCGGCCGTCGACCCGACGCCGGATCACGACGGAGCTTCGGCTCCCGACAACCCAGGAACTGACCCATGAACAGTCAGCAGATCATCGAGTCCGTGGTGGCGGACCAGCTCAAGCCCGATGACGCGTTTCCGGCCTTCTCCGTCGGCGACACGCTCAACGTGCACGTGCTGATCGTCGAAGGCGACAAGACCCGCACCCAGGTCTACCAGGGCGTGCTGATCGCCCAGAAGGGGCGCGGCGTCAACCGCACGATCACCGTTCGGCGCATCGTCGCCAACGAAGGCGTGGAACGCATCTTCCCGCTCCACTCGCCTCGCATCGAGAAGATCGAGGTGGTCCGACGGGGCGACGCGCGGCGGGCCAAGCTGTACTACCTGCGCGACCGCGTCGGCAAGTCCCGTCGTCTTCGCGACCAGCGGCGCGGCCTCAAGCACGTCGACTGAGTCGATCGCCTGGGCGCCCCGCAGACGCACGCTCGCTTTCGGCGGGCGGACGTCTGTCGCCTCGCGTCACGCGGCGGCTTCTTCGCCGGCGGATGACGAGCGTTGGCTCGTCGACCGGCCGATGACGGCGCACGAAATCGCGGCCGCGCCCGTTCCCGATGTCGGGAGCGGGCGCGGCCGCGTTGTTGTTCCACCGGGAGCGGGTCCCGGATGATCGTGGCGATCAGATCAGGGGATTGGTCCGCTTGGGGCGGGCTTTCATGCGCTTGGGATCGCGGTCGGTCGAACCGGACTCGTCGGGACGGAACGCGGACGATTCCGAACCTGCGGCGCCGTTCGACGCGGGGACCTGCCGATCGGCGGCGCCGGGAGAGGCCTCGTCACCATCGTTGAGCCGGCGGCGACGCGCGGACTCAATCGATCGTTCCATGGCCTCGAGAATGGGACGGATTTTCTCGACCGTGTTCTTGGCACTCATCGCTGAAAGCCTCCTTGCTTGCCATGGGCTATCGACCCGCGGAGGCCTCGGGTGTCCGTCCGCCTGTTTATCCCGCGCCCGGAAGGGCCGGCGCGGCCGCACAGACGGACTCGCCGGATCATTTGGCCGCGGATGAAGACGAATCCGCGGCGTCGAGAGCGTTCCGGCGGTGATCCGGGGGCGGGATCGGGCGAGGCGGGTCAACCTCGGGCGGCCGAGCGGCTATAACAGAGCGTTCCGCGTGAGCGAGGTCGGGCGTCCGACGCCGGACGCCGGCCATCCGCAAGTGTGTGCTCACGCCCGTCCCCACGGACCCGTGTCAGGAAATGGACCGCATGAACCTCCAGACCGTGCTTGCGTCGCTTGTCGCTCTGTGTTGCTCGATCACCCCCGCCGCGGGCGGGAACGTCGATCTTCCCCGCTTCCCCTCCATCAGCCCGGACGGCGGCTCGGTCGTCTTCTCGTGGCGTGGCGACCTGTGGCGGGTGTCGTCGGCGGGCGGTCTCGCCACGCGGCTGACCAGCCATCCCGGAGACGACCTCCGCTCCACGTGGTCGCCCGACGGCGACTGGGTGGCGTTTGAATCCGGACGCAACGGACCGAAGCAGATCTACCTGATGCGATCCAACGGCACGGACCTGCGGCAGGTCACGGTGCTCGATCGGCCGGCTGAAGTCGGCGCGTTCGGGACCGATGCGAACGGCGACCCGATCATCACCCTGCACGCCAACATGGAGGGCGACGTCTACCGCGACTACCGTCCGTACGGCGTGGGGCCGGACGGGGGCGACGTCGCCCGACTGCACGACGCCTTCGGCTCGTGGCCCCGCGTGAGCCCCGACGGCGAGCATGTCGTCTTCGCCCGCGGCGGCGTGTACGACGGTTGGGAGCGGCGCGGCTACATCGGACCGGAATCGAGCGATGTCTGGCTCTTCTCGCGTGAGGACGACGCCTTCACGCGGCTGACCACGTGGGCGGGCAACGACGGCAAGGCGAAATGGCTGGACGACGACACGCTGCTCTATCTGTCCGATCGTGAGAACGGCGTCGTGAACCTCTATCGCATGGACCTCGATCAGGGCGAAGCGAACGCCCGGGCGGTGACGAGTTTCCGCGACATCGACATCCACGACTACGACGTCGCCGCCAACGGACGCACGGTCGTGCTGCACCGCTGGGATGCGTTGTACACGGTCGATCTCACCCGGCGCAACGCGCGGCCGAAACGGCTGGAGATCACCGCGAACGAGGACGATCGCGACAACTTCGAACTGAACCCGGTCGACCGCGACGTCAGCGAGGCCGCCCTGAGCCCCGACGGGAAGGTCATGGCGGTCGTGGCGTACGGCGAGGTGTACGTGCGGCACGTCGACGACGATTCGCCCACCCGGCGGGTGACCGACAGTCACGCCCGCGAACAGGACATCGCGTGGTCGCCGGACGGCCTGAAGCTGTACTTCACGAGCGATCGCGAAGGCAGCCAGTCGATCTACGCCGCGACGGTGAACCGCACGCGAAGCGACGTCACCGAGACCTTCACCGAGGCGACCGGCGAGAGCCTCGACTTCTTCCCGAAGGACACGAAGGACGACAAGAAGAAGAAAGCCGACGACGAGGACGAGAACAACGGCGATGCGGACAACGGCGATGCGGACAACGGCGATGCGGACAACGGCGAGGACGCCGATGACGAGGACGCCGACGAGAGCGACGAGGCCGAGACGGAGGACGATCCGGCGCTCGACCCCACCCGCTGGCGCGACGCGATGACCTTCACGATCGAGCCCGTCGTCGCCCGCGACAGTCATGACCGCGAGGCGGACCCCTCGCCGGACGGCAAGCACCTCGCCTTCCGCGGCGTGCGCGGCCAGCTGAACATCATGGACCTGGAGACCGGCGCGATCACGCCGCTGCTCGAGAGCTGGGACATGAGCCTGGGCTGGGCGTGGGCGCCGGACAGCCGGCACATCGCGTACGCCGTCCAGGACATGAACTTCAACGCGGACATCTTCATCGCGCCGATCGACGGCTCGGCCGCGCCGGTGAACGTGACGCGGCACCCGGACAGCGACTACTCGCCCGTCTGGTCGGCGGACGGACGCGTGCTCTACTTCCTTTCCGAACGCGTCAACGAGGAGACCGACGTCTGGCGTCTCCATCTCGACCCCCGGCTCGACCGGCTCACGGATCAGGAGCGCACCGCGTACTACGACGCGGCGGTGAAGGCGGCGAAGAAGCGCAAGCCGCTCGACCCGAAGAAGAAGGACGATGACGACGACGAGGCGGACGCGGAAGCGACCCCGGCCCCGTTCGACCTGAGCGACCTCGACGATGCGTACCTGCGGGTCAGCCGCGTGACGTCGTTCCCCGGCGGCGAAGGCAACCTCGCCCTCACGCCCGGCGGCGATCGCGTCATCTTCAGCGCATCGGGTCCGCTCGCGGGTCTGCATTCGCAGAAGTACGACGGCAGCGACCGCAAGGAGATCGCCGGCGGCGGCTCAGTGCAGCACGTCTCGTTCGACGGCGGTCGGCTCGTCTACGTGCGGGGCGGACAGGCCCGGACCGTCAAGCCCGCGGGCGGCGACGACAAGACGATCGACATCGACCACACGATGCGGATCGACCTGCAGCAGCAGGCGAGCCAGAAGTTCCTCGAAGCCGCGGCCGGACTCGGCGAGAACTTCTACAGCCCGAACATGAACGGCGTGGACTGGGACCGCGTCACCGAGCAGTATCACGAACTCGCGAAGAACACCCGCACCGCCGAGGAGTTCAACTGGGTCGGCGCGCGGTTCCTCGGCGAACTCAACGGCTCCCACCTCGGCATCCGATCGCGGGGTCCGGGCGGCCCGACCAACGCCGAAGGCGTCGGTCGTCTCGGCGCGACGTACGAACGCGTCGCCGACGGGTACCGGGTGACGTCCGTGATCGAACGCAGCCCGGCGGAAAGCGATCCGATGGCGCTGGAGGTCGGCGATGTGATCACCGCGATCGAGTTCGAACCGATCGCGGCGGACGACACGCTGATGGAGCGGCTGAAGGGGCGGGTCGGCGAGGAGACGGCGGTGACCGTCCGCCGCGCCGGGAACGACATCACCCTGCTGCTCACCCCGGTGAGCTACAACGCGGTGCGTCAGCTCGCGTACAACCAGTGGCGGCGTGAGAACGCCCGGATCGTTGATGAACTGTCGAACGGCCGGCTCGGCTACATCCACATCCAGGGGATGAATCAGGGGTCGCTCGACGTCTTCGAGCGCGATCTCTTCGCCGCCGCGAACGGCAAGGACGGCCTCGTTCTCGACGTCCGCAACAACGGCGGCGGCTGGACGACGGACCGCGTGCTCTCGTCGATCATGGTCGAGCCGCACGCGTACACGATTCCGCGCGGCGCCGACCCGGACGACACCGGCCACTACCCGCAGGATCGCCTGTTCATCCAGCGCTATCCGATGCCGATGAACCTGCTCTGCAACGAGAAGAGCTACTCGAACGCCGAGATCATCTCCCACGCCTTCAAGACGCTCGGGCGCGGCACGCTCGTCGGCCAGCAGACGCACGGCTCCGTCATCTCGACCGGCGGCTGGACGCTGATCGACGGCACCTTCGTCCGCATGCCGTTCCGGGGCTGGTACGTCCTCGACGGCACCGACATGGAGCTCAACGGCGCCATGCCCGACCTCGTCGTCGAGCAGACGCCGCAGGCTGAAGTCGCCGGCGAAGACGAACAACTCAAGGCCGCGGTTGAGGACCTGCTGCGACGGCTGCCGTGATGATCGCTGACATCATGTGAATGGCGCACGCCCCGGATCCAAAGGTCCGGGGCGTTTTCGTGGTCGTCGCGATCGTATCCCGACCTGGGGGACGTGACTGTCGGATCGATGTCGGGATGCGATTCCGACCTACTCTTCTATCGTGTTGGGCCGGCGGTCCAACCTCCCGGCTCTTTGCGCACAAACGCAAGCAACGTGAGCCCATGGCTTCGGCATGGGGTTGGCGCCCCGTCACGCGAGTGAGCACAACCGATTGTCGTGCGCAATCCCATGGCGAAGCCATGGGCTAACGTCGCGCGTTCACATCACGGTCGGCGGGATGAAACCCGCCCTACTCTTCTTCGCCGGCGGCGTCCTCATCCGACTCCGCGGCGTCGCGCATCTCACGGGACGATTCGCTCACGACGTCATAGATGCTCGCGAGCAGACCCGAGAGGGGAAACTTGCCGTCGAGCGGCGAGGGACCGAGCCGGCGGAGCAGCGCGTGGTCGGCGTGGTGCACTTCCGGCACGCTGGCGTCGTCGTCCGGCGGGTGCGGCATCCGCCAGAAGTGCTCGATGGCGTCCTCGAGCTTCGGGGCCGCGGGTTGGGCGGCGATCAGCACCGGCTCCAGGTACGAGCCCGACGATCCTCCCTGCGTCTGGAGCGCGCGGATCTGATGGAGCCGGTCGATGACCTGCGTCAGGGAGAGGCCGCGCAGCTCGAAGACAAGTCCGGAGGCGGCGTCGAAGCGTTCGGCGACGAGGTACAACACCGCCGCGGCGTGTTTGCAGGGGTCGGGCTCGTCGCACGTGCAGGCGATGTCGAGACGTTCGGGACGGCGCGGGATCAGGGCGAGGGTTTCGTCGTGCGAGGCGAGAAGTTCGTCCAGCGCGCTGGGGACGTCGCCCTCGAGCATCTGGGCGGCGAAGCGGGCATCTTCCGCCATGAGGGCGATCGCCTGCTCCCACTGCGATTCATCGAACCGGGGGGCGTCGATGCGGATCTTGTAGCGGCGTGGGGCGCGTCCCTGGACGGAGGCGTCGATCCGTCCGGGGCCCACGTCGAGCTTGGCGGTCTGGCCGCGCTTCGCGTAATCGAGCCCCTCCCGCCGCGCTTCCGGGGAGAACCGGGCGTCGATGAGCGACACGAGTCGGCGGGAGGCCCAGGTGCGTCCGACGACGCCGTCGGACGCGGTCAGCTTCAGGCCGTTGCGGATGCGACGGGGCGATTCCGGACGGCGACGTTCGAACGCCCACGACGACTTGCGGTCGCCGCTGTTCGCGCCGTCGGCGGGCGGGGCGTCGTCCGTGCGTTCGGCGGTGTCGTTCGGCTTCGGCGCATCGTCGGCGGGCGGGGGCGTGGGGCGTCCGGCGTTCATGAGTCGCCCTCCAGCGCGGACTGCCGCAGCGAGAGGAGGTCGCGGAGCTGCGTGGTCGAGAGCTGCGTGAGCCAGTCCTCGCCGGCCCCGATGATGTTCTCGGCGAGTTCGGTCTTCTGCTCGATCATCTCGTCGATGCGTTCTTCCAGCGTGCCCGAACAGACGAACTTGTGGACGTGCACGGTGCGGGTCTGGCCGATGCGGAACGCGCGGTCCGTCGCCTGCTTCTCGACCGCGGGGTTCCACCAGCGGTCGAAGTGGAAGACGTGATTCGCGGCGGTGAGGTTGAGACCGACGCCGCCCGCGCGAAGCGAGAGGATGAAGATCGGGGCCGTGCCGTCGCGGTCCTGGAAGCGGTCGATGATCGCCTGGCGTTTCGCGGCGGGGGTGCCGCCGTGCATGAACAGCGCCTCGGTGTCGAGGTCGTGCTGGATCATCGCCTGCAGCAACGCGCCCATCTGACGGAACTGCGTGAAGATCAACGCGGAATCGCCCGCCGCAATCACCTCCTCGAGCATCGAGATGAGGCGGCGGCTCTTGCCGGACCGGTTCGACAACTGATCGCCGTTGACGAGGGCCGGCGGCTTCGACGCGTCGTGCGATTCGCGCAGCAGCAGCGCCGGGTGGTCGCACGCCTGTTTCAGTTTGACGAGCGCGGCGAGGACCAGTCCGCGTCGGCGCACGCCCTCGGCCTGGTCCACATCCTGCAGCATCGCGTCGACGATCCGCTGGTACTGGGCCGCCTGCTCGGCCGTCAGCACCGCGAACTCCTTCGTCTCCACGCACGCCGGAAGGTCGGAGACGACGTCGGGATCGGTCTTGAGCCGGCGCAGGATGAACGGACGCACGAGCTGGCGAAGCTGCTGGGCGCGTTCGTTGTTGCGGCGACGTTCGATCGGCAGGGCGAACCGACGGCGGAACTCGCCGGGCGGACCGAGGTAGCCGGGATTCGCGAAGTCCATGATCGACCAGAGTTCGATCAGACGGTTCTCGACCGGCGTACCGGTCATCGCGATGCGACGCGCGGCGGGGATGTTGCGGATCGCGGTCGCCTGCTTCGTGGGCGGGTTCTTCACGTACTGCGCTTCGTCGAGCACGAGACGACGCCACTTGACGAGCGTGAGCGACTCGAAGTCGCGGCTCACGAGGGCGTAGGTCGTGAGCACGACGTCGATGTCGTCCGCCGCGATGGCGTCGGCGAACGCCTGATCGGACAGACGATCGACGCCGTGGTGGACGTGCACGTTGAGCGACGGGGCGAAGCGTTCGAGTTCGCGCGACCAGTTGCCGATCACGGAGGTCGGCATGACGAGCAGCGTGGGGCCGACGTCAGGTTTGATCTGTCGTTCGTGCAGGAGCAGCGCGATGAGCTGGACGGTCTTGCCGAGGCCCATGTCGTCCGCGAGGCACGCGCCGAAGCCGAAGCGTTCGAGGAACGCGAGCCAGCTCAGACCGACCTTCTGGTAGGGACGCAGTTCGCCGTGCAGCGTCTCCGGCGTCTTGACCATCGGCATCGCGGCGTCCATCTCGCCGAGCAGGCTGGAAATCCAGCCGGAGGCGTCGACGCCGAGCACGGGGAGGTTGGTGTCGAGGCCTTCGGCGTCGTAGGCGAGCTGCATCGCTTCGAGCAGCGTCATCTCGCCGCCGCTCTGTCGGGCCAGGAGTTTGCGGGCCGCCTGCAGATCTTCGGACCGGATCTCGACCCAGCGGCCGTCGACCTGGACGAGCGGAGCGTTCTCGCGGGCGAGACGCTCGAACTCTTCGAGCGAGAGGGGCGAGTCGCCGACGGCGAGGCGCCATTCGAATTGCAGGAGGGATTGGAGGCCGAGGGCGTCGGCGGGACCGCCGTCCGCCGCGCGATCGCCGGCGGGCGGGGCTTCATCCGTCTGCACGACGAGCCGGACGCCGAGGCGGGTGGAGGGATCGTCCCACCATGCGGGGGCGATGATCTCGACGCCGGATTCCTCGAGCAGCAGGCGGGTGTCCTGCAGGAAGGCGTAGGCTTCCGCGGTGGAGAGGGTGAGGCCGGTCGGCGTGGGATCGACGAGCATCGCCTCGACCTTGTCGTAGATGCGGCCGGCGCGGGCGAGTTCGCGGAGGAGTTGCTCCTGCGGGTGATCGATGCGGACGCCGTTGACGGCGGCGGCGGTGGACGCCGCCTGCCAGATCGACTCCGCGTCGATTCGCTCGTCAGGATTCTCGACCGACACGAGGTGCAGCGTCAGTCGCCATTCCGCGTCGCCGGCGTGATCGGCGTCGGCGGGCGGCTCGTGGAGTTCGAAGCCGAGTCGGAAGGACTTGCGTCCGGCTTCGTCGTCGAGCTGTGAGATCCACTCGCGGGCGCCCCGCAGCATCGCGGCGGCCATGGTGGCGGGCGGGTCGACGTGGGCGTCGGGTCCCAGCAGTCCGGCCAGCCACGCGACGTGCGGATCGGCGCTGGGATCGCGCCCGTCGACGACCTCGATGAAGTCGTCGCGAATGAGTTCCGACCGCACCATCGCGTCAGTGAACACGCGGAGCGCATCGTCGAGCAGCCGCCACGGTTCGTCGCGGCCGTCGGGCAGACCGGCGCGGGCGATGGGCGGCGCGGCGTGTAGGAGCGTGGCGACGCGGGCCCGGATGTCCTCATCGTCAAGCCACGGTTGCCAGCGGGCTTCGATCCAGCCCGTCGACGCCTGGGCGAGAGTGGGAACGAAACGCTGATTGACGAGCAGGTCGACGGTCAGCCGCGCCACCGCGAACCAGTACCGCAGGCCGTGTCCGTACTCCGTGCGACTCGGCGAGGCGATCACGTCGAGGTGGAGCAGGACCGCGATCATCTGCTCCGGCGGCAGGGTGACCGCGGGGACCCGCGTCGGCTGCAGCCGGGACGCACGGTCCGCGACGTCGTTCGCGGGCGGCGCGGCGGCGGGCGCCGCGGCGTCGTCGTTGTCGTCGTCGACATCGGCGCCGGCGGCGAGATCGAGGGCGCTGGCGCCGTAACGGGTGCGGAGCCGATCACTCGGCTGCGGACGATCGGAGCCGGGCTCGGTCGGGAGTCGGAGTTCGATTTCGCCGGTCTCGACGGCGTCGGCGTCGAGACGGAGGCGACGGATGAGATCGTCGGCGGGGGCGGCGAAGGGATGGTGATCCGGCTCGGACCCGGGGCGGGACGCCGACCAGGCTTCGGCGGATTCGGCCCACAGCCACAGACCGCCGCGCGTCCATTGGGCGTGCACGATCAACGTACTGACGACGGATTGTTCCGCGAGGAGTGGGGTCACGTGCGGGGGCGGCGGGGCTCGGAGGGGTGAGGAGTCTCGAATGATCGCGCTGGGGCTCGAACCCAGGACCTACCGCTTAAAAGGCGGTTGCTCTACCAGCTGAGCTACGCGATCGAGAACGAAGCAGTGTAGCCGAATCCGCCGCACGCGGGGCGACGAGAGGGGACCATTCGAGGCCGGACGCGGGTGACCGGAGGGCGCCGCGGGCGACCCCGCGGATTTTTTCCGCGGGGTCAGGAATCCCGTGGATTGGACTTATCCGGGCTCGTTCGCACGCCGATAACGAGGTCGCCGCGAGGCTCCATCATGCGGGGCCGCGTGGCGGGATCGGAACGTGGGTTCCGATGGTCGCTTGCGATACAGCGCGGAGAGAAGCCAGCCATGATTCGTTCAGCCCGCCGGTCACGCCCTTCGATTCATCCTCTGACCTGGACTGTCGCCGGAGGCGTCGCCCTGCTGATTGCGGGCTGTGGTCCGTTGCAGTCCACGAGGACGACCGCCCCGACCTACGGCGGCGACGCCGCGACTCCGTCGTCGGGTTCGTCGCACGCGGACACGTACGTCTACGGCGAGCCGACGGGCAGCGCCGCCTCGCCGTCGGATCTGGGCGTCATCACGACGTCGAGTCACCGCACGGACATGACGGTCTCCACCACGACGCCGGCGCACACGACGCCCGCGCATCACAAGTCGACGCTGCCCACGCCGTCGAGCGATCCCTTCGCGTTCAACGTGAAGGCGTCGTCGATGGGCGGCTCGCCGTCGGGTTCGACGCCCGAGGCGTACATGACGCCGGCGGACATGCGTTCGATCGGCCTCTACGGCGATCTGCCGGAACGACTGCACGATCCGGATTCGCTGGACGGCTTCACCAACACCCGCCAGGTCACGGAAAGCGCCGTCGGCTGGGACTGGGATCCCGAGGTCGACCGCACCGGCGAGTGGCTGGTGTTCTCCTCCACGATGCACAAGACCGCGCCGGAGCTGTACCTGAAGAAGGTGAACGGCCGGACGGTCACGCAGCTCACGTCGGACCCGGCCCAGGACGTCATGCCGACGTTCAGTCCGGACAGCCGACGCATCGCGTTCTGCTCGAACCGCGACGGCGACTTCGATATCTACATCATGTCGATCGACGGCGCGAAGGTCGTGCAGGTGACGAACGATGAGGACCACGAGATGCATCCGTCGTGGTCGCCGGACGGCAAGCGACTGGCGTACTGCAAGCTCGGCCTGCAGACCCGGCGGTGGGAGATGTGGGTGATCGATCTCGAGAACTTCACCCGGCACTTCCTCGATTACGGCCTCTTCCCGCAGTGGTGCCCGGATCCGTCGACGTCGAAGCTGGTCTTCCAGCGCGGCCGTGAGGCGGGCAGCCGGTACTACTCGATCTGGACCATCGACGTCCTCGAGAACGAAGCGATCAACCCGACCGAGATCGTCACGGCGGCGAACGCGGCGGTGATGAACCCGTCCTGGTCGCCGACCGGCGATCGAATCGTCTTCTCCACCGTCGTCGAGACGGCGGACAAGCCGAATTTCGCCGACCTCTGGGCGATCAACGTCGACGGCACCGGACGCACCAACCTGACCAACGGCCGGTTCGCCAACTTCCTGCCCACGTGGGGCGCGGACGGACGAATCTACTTCGTGTCCAACCGCTCCGGCGTGGACAACATCTGGGCGATCGAACCGAGCCGCGTGCTCGACCTCAGCGGCCCCCAGGGACGTGGTCTCGCCTCGCAGCCGGCCCCCGATGCACCCGCGATGGCGACCGTCACCGAGGACCCGAGCGGTCCGGACGGCCCCTGACTTACGGCCCGAACGGGCCAGTCGGGAAGTCGGTTCTTATTCTGGCCGACCCCCCGAATTCTGGCCGATAACCCCCTGCCGCGGGACTCGCGGCGTACGACGGGCGGAGCTCGTCGCTTCGGCAGGACGCCATGAAAAGTGCACAACGCATGCTGTCTGACCTCGTGTTTCGAGGTCTTCCGGGTTCGCCCGTCCGATGCGCCGCCGCGCTCGTCGGTCTCACGCTTCCGCTCCTCGGCGGATGCGAGATGACCCCCGCGACCACGCCGGCGCCTCGACTCGCGGCGCCGTACGCGGATCGTCAGGTCTGGGCGGTGGCGCCCTTCCTCAACGAATCGGGCGTCTCGAGGGCGGACGGTCTCACGACCGCCGAGGTCTTCGCGCGGGAAGCGCAAGATATTCGCGGCGTGGATGTGATTCCGGTGCCCCGGACGCGGTTCGTCATGCTGGAAGAGCAGATCTTCGCGATCGGCTCGCAGGCGGACGCCGAACGGTTGATGAACGTCCTGGACGTCGACGGTCTGGTGGTCGGCACGATCACCGCGTACGACCCGTATCCCCCGCTCGTCCTCGGTCTGTCCGTCACGCTGTTTCAGCGCGACGACGAGCCGTACGTGCTGGATGTGCGCGACCTGGCCCGGGCGCCTCGCGACGGAACGTTGCCGGATCCGGCTCTCAGTCGGGCCCCGGCCTCGGAGGCGACGCGGATCTTCGACGGGCGTGACGAGGTCGTCATCGCCGAACGCGAGATGTTCGCGGTGACGCACACGCCGCCCGACACCGCTTACGGAACCGAGATCTTCACGGTCAGCATGCCGTTGTTCACGCAGTTTGCTTCGCATCGGCTGCTGTTCGATCTGCTCCGACAGGAACAGACCCGACTCAGCCGCGAAACACCCCAGACTTCGCCCTGACCGGCCGCATCGACGCGTCCGGCCCGGGCCCGGACACGACGATGCACCCCGACCGATCTGACAAGACCGCTCCCCCCCACCGGCCCGCCAGGGCCCCGGCGGCGGTCGACATCGAATCGGCGGGAACCGATAACTCTCGATATCCGTATTTCTGACAAGAGCTTACCGCACTCCAGTCCCGGAACCGCCCCGCCATGAGTGACCACATCCATATTGTCGAGAAGTTCCTTTCCTACCTTCTCGATGAGCGCCACTTCAGTCCGTACACCGCCCGTTGTTACGGGGTGGATCTCCGCCAGTACGTGGAGCACCTGACCTCGAGCATGGGAATGGAGGTCGATCCCGGGCAGGAGACGCAGGCGTTCGATCATGTCGCCGCGATCGCGGCGGACGGCGGCCGTTCGCCGGAGGACGTCGTGGCGACCCTTGGTCCCGCGACGATCACCCGTGCGATGATCACCGCTGACGCCGAGCGTATTCGCGGCTTCCTCGCGCAGCTTTCCGCCCAGAACTACTCGCCGGCCACGATGGCCCGGAAGATCGCGACGCTCCGCTCCTTCTACCGCTGGATGACGAAGCGCGGCTTCGTGACGTCGAACGCGATGACGCTCATCCGGACGCCGAAGCAGGAGAAGCGACTGCCGAAGGCGATCACGGTTGAGCAGGTCGAACAGCTCCTCGCGGCGCCGGACGACACGAATCTCCTCGGGGCCCGCGATCGCGCGATCCTCGAGACGCTCTACTCCACCGGCATCCGCGTCTCGGAGCTGGTCGGCATCGATCGCAGCGACGTCGATCGTCCGGGTGAAGCGATCCGGATTCGGGGCAAGGGTCGGAAGGAGCGGATCGTGCCGCTCGGCTCGCACGCGCTCGCCGCGCTGGACCGGTATCTCGGCATGCTCAACGCGGACCTGCAGTCGCAGGGTCTGGCCCCCGCGACGGACGGCCCGCTCTTCATCAACAAGCACGGCGGTCGGTTGTCGACGCGTTCGGTTCGCCGGAAGGTCGGCAAGTACCTCGCCCAGGTCGGTCTTGATCCCGAGATCAGCCCCCACACGCTGCGTCACAGCTTCGCGACGCACCTGCTCGACAACGGCGCCGACCTGCGGTCGGTGCAGGAGCTGCTGGGCCACCAGTCGCTCTCGACGACGCAGGTGTACACGCACCTGACGACCCAGCGGATGCGGGACGCGTACGACGACGCCCATCCGCGGGCGGAAGCGTCGTAAGCGGACGCAGTCTCGGAAAGCTCAGGTCGAACAGCGCGGCGGAACTCCCGCCGCGCTGTCGTGCGCACGCCGCACTCGTTCGGCTAGCATGACCGGCCGGCAGGAAGGAGCCGCTCGCTATGTCGCCCAACGAAGAGCCCGCTGCGCTGGTTGAATCGGAGCCTCGTGATCGTCGTTGCCTCGCCCTGCTGGTGCTGTTGATCGCCCTGATCATGTTGATTCCGCTGTCACAGTTCGGCAAGCCGGGGCGGCTGCTGCTGATGGTCCTGTATCTCGGCGTCATGCTGGCGGGACTGCGGGCGATGAGCTACCGACGACGCGACGTCTACATCGGTCTCGCCGCGGGCGCGCCGCTGATTCTCGGCGTCGGCTACGCCACGTTCGCCGCCTTCATCGCCGAGACCGAGCAGGTGTCCGGCAAGATTGTCCAGATGGTTGCGGGCGGACCATTCACGCTTTACGTGCTCATCGCCGTCGCGCGACATGTCTACCGGCAGCGGTCCGTCACCGCGGATCATCTCTTCGGGGCCGCGTGCGTGTATCTGCTGCTCGGTCTGACCTGGGCGTCCGCATTCGCGCTGTGCGAGTTGATCCACCCTGGTTCGTTCACGTCCGGCGGCGTCCCGATCGAGGACATCAAGCCCGCCCCCCTGCTGTACTTCTCCTACGTCACGCTCACGACGCTCGGCTACGGCGACATCACGCCGGCGTCGTCGCCCGCACGATCCCTGGCGGTCATGGAGGCGGTCGCGGGCGTGTTCTACCTCACCGTGCTCGTCGCCCGCATGGTCAGCCAGTACGAGGCGGGCCGACGGATCAGCGTGGGCTGACGCCTTCCTCGATCACCCGCCACGCCACGAGGAGCCGGCCGAGGCGATCGGCCGCCCCCTGCAGCGTTCGAGGCCCGACGCCGTCGGTCGTGTTCACCTGCACGGCAGCGGACACGCCGTACGCGGGGTAGTACGCGACCTCCGTCATGTAGCCGGGGATCCAGCCGGAGCGCCCGAACGTCGGCCCCATCACGCCCTGTCGTCCCTGCACCCCGAGCCCGATCCGCGTCTGCATCAGGACGTCGCCCTCGACGAAGCGCAGCATCTCCCGCATCGTGTCGTACTCCAGCAGACCCTCGCGGAACAGAACGTGCGCGAACTGCGCGAGGTCCTCGGCGCGGCCGACGTAGTTGTTCACCGCGAACCGCGGGCCCGGCGTCACCGCGTACACGCCGTCCGGAGCGGCCCGCACGGGAAGGCCGAAGATCGAATTCTCCCGCACCCGGCACTCCGGCAGGCCTGCGGGATCACGCTCGGACGCCGGGCGCAGATCGTCCAGACCGTGCGGCGCGAGGAACCACTCGCGGGCGAGGTCGTCGATCGAACGCTGCATCACCCGCTCGACGACAACCGCGACGAGCGCAGCATTGACGTTCGACTGCAGATAGCGCTCCCCCACCTCGCCGCGCGGCGACTGATCAAGCACGTACTGCACGACATCGCTCGGCGTGACCGCCTCGTCGCCGTTTGTTCGCACCTGTTCGAGCGACGCGGGCAGCAACGTGTGATCCGGCAGCCCGCTCGTGTGATTCAGCAGGTGGCGCAGCGTGATGTCGTGCGCGTTGGGCAGACGATCCAGCCACGGCTGATCGGCGAGCCAGATGTCGATGGTCGCGTCAAGCGACAACCGACCCTGCTCGACGAGTTTCAACACCACGGCGGACGCGATGAGATCGCCGGTCTGACCGGTGAACATCCGGTGGTCGACCGTCATCGCCCCCCCGGGCGGGTCAATTCGGGCGTCGCCCGCCGCCAAGGAAAACGAGCGGCCGTCCGGCAACACGAACGCCGCCACCACGCCCGGAACGCCGACGTCGGATCGCCACGATTCAAGCGTCTCCGCCATCTCCGCCTTCGCGCGTTCGAGACGCTCCGCCGGGTCCTCGACCATCGGCCGCGACGTGGGCGGAGCGATGGGGATCCGCGAGTGCTGGCCGCACGCGACGGCGGACAGCGCGGCGGCGGCGAGCATCGAAAGACAACGGGCGGCGGGAAGCGGTCGACGGGGCATGGCGGAGGATCCGGGAATTGGGGGGGGAAGGTCCGAACCTGAACGGTCTGAACATGGTCGGTCTAAGCATGGACGGTCCGCACGTGGACTGAACGGGCGGTCGAACGATCACCACGCCGCGCGTTCGCGCGGCTCCCACCATTCGAGTTCTTCGGGGACGAGATCGCGGAAGCGGAGGAGTCGGTCGAGCGACGCGTGGATACGGTCGGCCCGCATGGCGCCGGGGTAGGCGATCATGAGGAAGCCGTCCGCGATCTTCCAGGCGACGCCGGTCTTCTCGAGGACGAACGCCTGGAGTTCGGGGCTGAGCAGGCAGACGGCGAACTCATCGTCGACGGTCTGGACGTCGAAGCGACGATTGAATCGTTCGTTCTCGAGATGCAGTCCGCGGCCCCGCCTGAGCATGCGCACCACGCCGCGACTGGCGGAGCGGGGTCGGATGCGGAGCGTGGGCCATTGTTCGGGGGCGTCGACGAGGTAGACGGTCCGGCGCATGGGGACGCTGAACTGTCCGGTGTGGAACGCCCATTCGGCCTGGAGACCGATGATGCGTCGATCCTGATACTCGCCTTCGATGATCTCGGTGAGCGTGGCGTTGACGGGGACGCCGGGCAGATGGGGCAGACGCCGGGTGAAGGCGGTCTCCGCCGCGGGTCGGTAGCCGAGTCCGTGGCGGACGGCGAACGCGCGGGCGGTCGGGGCGGCGACGGGGCGGGCGACAGGCGCTTCGACGACGACGGGTCGACGTTCGATGACGGCCCCGATCACGATGGTGACGCCCCCGAAGATGATGACCATGGCCAGGCCCATGATGATCGCGCCGGCGATCGCGGGACCATTGGCGCCCTTGATGAGCAGTCCGGTCGCAATCGCGGCGAGCAGGGCCCCGAGGCCGAGCCAGCCGAGGGCGCGTTGAGTGGGGAAGTCGCGTCCCATCGGATTGATTGTAGGAGCGCCGTGACGCGGCCGATCGCCCTTTCCATCGACGTCGGTCCGGCAAAAAGAAAGACGTCGAAATCAACCCCCGGCGCCCTACCATATCGGTCGGAGGGCGACGGTCGGCACGACGGGGCCGACCCGCGACCCCCCGGGAGCGAGGCGTGGTCATGAGTGTGGAAGTCTTTGTGCTGGCGGCGGGCCTTCGGGGCGAGAGCCTGCATCCGCAGCACCTCGAATGGATTGAGGTGCTGGACTACACCTGCTCCTCCGTTCCGCTCGGCGAACTGGCCCCCGGAGAGGGGTTCCGACCGACCCTCCAACTCACGAAGACGGTGGACTCCACGTCGCCCATCTGGGAGTTGTGGTACGACACGGGACGGCCGACGCCGACGATGCGACTCGAGGTGTGCGGCGGGGACGGCGCGCAGATCGTGCTCACGTCGTGCGAACTCACGGGCGTCGAGGTCCGGGAGTACTTCCGCCCGGAGCCGGATCCCGGCCGGACGGCCCTCGAGTACCTCGTGCTGTCGTACGATTCGATCGAATGGACCTATCATCACGCGTGGTCCGCGACGCCGCTGATCGGCGTGCCGCTCGGGCGTCGACTCGAACGCGGGCCGAACGCTCCGCCGGTTGGTCCGCCCGCTCCCGATCCCGTCGCGCCCGCCGCAGCCGCCGCCCCCGTCCGTCCGCAGGAGAACGCCCCCGATGGCTGAGAACGAGACGTTCACCGTCGAACTGAAACGCAGTCAGTACGAGTATCTCGAGAAGATGGCGGCGCGATATGACCTGCCTGACGTGTCGAAGGCGCTGCGATGCCTGATCAACCACGCGATCGATCAGCCCGCGCAGGAGCCGGCGATCTTCGAGACGATTCGCTGTTTCGACTGCTGACGCCTCGCGTTACGGCGCTTCCTGCCCGGCGTCCGCCGGGATCGCTTCGCCGTTGACCATGCGGTGCGCATCGACCGCGGTCTCGACGACCTGCACCATACGCTGGAGGTCGCGGTACGCCGAACGCTGACGTTTCGCGATCTTGCCGACCTCGCCGGCCGTCTGCTCCGGCACGGCGACCGCGCGGATCTCCAGCGCGGCGTCGAGCAGTTCGCGACGCACCGCGGCGAGATCCGCCACCCGCGACATGTCCACCACGTCGCCGAGCCAGTCGCGCGCATCGACCGCCGCGAACGCATCGGCGACCCCCGGCTCCGGCGCGACGTCGGTCATCGCGATCAGCGCAAACAACTGATCGGATGAGGCGCCCGCGAGGATGGACCGGACGGCGTCGACGCGACGCTCGGGATCATCCGGGGCGAACCCGGTCGCGGCGGCGTCGGCGAGCAGGCGGGACGTCAGGGCGTCGCGATCGAACCGGGCGGCCCGCTGGAAGCCGAAGGGATCGCGGGCGTCGGCGAGCAGTTCGAGCGTCTCCGCGAGGCGGCGACAGGCGTCGGGACCGAGCAGCCCCTCGTCGAGCAGCCGTGCGACCACCGCCCCCGTGTCGAGAAAGACCTGGTGGCCCACGAGCGATCCGCTCAGGGTGGGATCCGCCCCGAGACTGCGGGCGAGGGCGAAACAAGCATTGAGTCGAGTCGACGCGGCGTCGCTGTCGCCGGCGTGCGCGGCTCGCACCGCATCCGCGAGCGTCGCCCACGCGCTGACCCGCAGGGCCGGCATGAAGGGCGGACAGGCGGACGGTCGCTGCGGATCCGCGGCGGCGAAGTCACATCGCATCATGGGCGCGGCGGCGACGACCTGCGCCACGATCGGCGCCGCGCCGGACCACAGCATCGCCGCCTCCTCACCCGGCGCCTGGTCGGGCGTCGAGGCGATGAGGCGGTAGTCGCGCCGGTTCGATTCCGGCAGGGCGACGGCGAGAGCGGCGGCGGCCAGCAGCGGCTCCGCCGCGTTCGCGAGCGCGGCGGGATCGACGCGATCAGCGCTGACGGCGGTGAGCCACGCGCGGCACTGCACGAGTTGTCGACGGGCGGTCTCCATGTCGGCGTCGACCGCTTCGAACGACGGTGCAAAGCAGCGCACGACCACGCCGTGGTCGCCGTCGCGAATCTCCTGGTCCAGCCGCGTCAGCTCCTCCCGTCGACGCACCGGGTCGGTGATCGCGAACGCGGCGAGCGCGGCGTCGAACACGGCGGACGCTGCCTCAACATCGCTGGTCAGTTCATCACGCGTCTGCACCGCCAGCTCCGCCCGCGCGATCTGGTCGGGAATGCGCGCGCCGAGGGACTCCGCAATCGCCGCTGCGGCCGTGCGGTGTTCGCCGAATCGCGCCAGTAACGCATCGGTCATGAAGTCGCGTTCGGTCCGCAGGGCCTCAACGCGACCGAAGGGATCGTCCGGATCGAAGGGAGCCGCGGCTTCGGCGAGACGCACCGCTTCGTCCGACGCGAGCATGCCGCGATCGATCGCCGTCCGCGTGAGTCCATCCGCACGGGCGAAGATCACGCCCGCCGCCCCGCTGCTCGCGAGCAGGCTGTCGCGGGTGAGATGTTCGCTGAGCCGGAAGAGCGCCGCCACACGGTCCGCCGCGTCGGACGATCGTCCGGCGTCGAGGTGCAGACGGGCGTCGAGCGCGATGAGATCGGCGAGGCGACCGAGCGGATCGAGATGGTCGAGCGGGGCGAGATAGCCGCGGGTGACGTCGACGCCGGAATCGAACAGCGCGACATCGGCCTGGTCAGAGAGGATGGTTGCGATCGGGGCGAGGGCGGCCATGACGCGTCGGCGTTCCGCAAGCGTCGCGCGACCCGTCCGGACGGCGGCGAGCGCGGCCTGACCCTCCGGGTCGAGGCCGTCGAGGATGCGGAGGGCGTCGCGATAGCCGTCCATCGCGTTCGGGGAGTCGGCCGTCACGGGACCGGGCTGGGCCCGGACGGGGCTCGACGCGGAGACGAGCACCACCGCGAGACCGATCGCCAGTCGAGCCCAGGGCGCCCTGGCGAAGGCGGCCCCAGTTCGGCGGCCGCGGGCAAACTGTCCGGTCATCATCGACCTCATCCACGCTCCCTCCTGGAAGCCGGGCGTGTC
Source organism: Phycisphaerales bacterium (assembly GCA_965227335.1). Taxonomy (GTDB): domain Bacteria; phylum Planctomycetota; class Phycisphaerae; order Phycisphaerales; family SM1A02; genus CBDDFV01. The sequence continues at coordinate 837,423 of CBDDFV010000001.1, read as the reverse complement.
CAGTATACGAACGCACGACCCGGCCGATTGTTTCCTCTATCGGCGGGACCGTGCGATCACGACGCTCCGGACCGCGTCGCGAGCGTCGAGGGGAGGGATCAGGAGAGACAGGCGGGTCAGCGGGCGGGCGGCGCGGCGGACTGACGCGATTCCCGGACGTCATCCGGCCCTCGGAGCCGTCGGACGAGCGTCTGGAGGTCGCGGGCGGCGGCGGCGCGACGGGTCGCAATCGAGAGGCCGTCGGCGTCCACGGTCCCGGCATAGTCGACCCTGGGCGGGTCGAGGTCCTCGATCGTGGGTGGATTGACCGGATCGGGCTTCGGGGCCGGGTCGGGCAGCGTCATGGTCGCGCGGACTTTCCCGTCGAGGGCAGCCCGCTGCTCCGCGGCGCGCGTCAGCCGCGCCTGCAACGCCTCGATGTCGAGCACGCCGGTCAGCCACGCGAGGTGCGCGGCGGGCGTGCCGCCGATCTGCTGCTCGGGATCGGCGTGCAGGAGCAACGCGACGGCGACGATTTCATCCGGATCAAGCGCCATGATCGACCGGTGGTGGGCGGCGCGACCGAACATGGTCGGCTTCGCGTCCGAAGGCGCGATTCGGTAGGAGACGGTGCGACGGAGGACGTCGAGGGCGGCGTTGTAGCGGAAGACATCCTCGCGCTCGATGGCGTTCGCCGCGCGAAAGAACGCGGTGCGGGTCAGCGGGTCGATCGTCTCCGGATCAAACGCGACCGCGGCGAGACAGGCGTCGACGTCGCGATACACGGCGTGGGCGACGAGCGACGACGTCACCATGCCGTCGCCGGCGAGATGCGCGGCGGCCTGCAGGGCGGTGGTGAGCCGGCCCGCCATGCCGGCGAGGTCGTCCCGGTGGAAGGCGATGACGGCGTCGGCAATGAGCGTTCGCGCAGCGTGCATCATCCCGGCCTGATGGGCGTGGATCACGATCGGCGAGGAATCGACGGCGACAATCGAGAAATCGCACTCGCTCAGCGCCGCGCCGGCCTCCATGAGCGTGCGCACATCCGTCCGAACGGACTCCGTCGTGCGCACGGCGAGTTCGTCCGGCGGGGAAGCGGGGTCGCCGGCAAGCGCGAAGAGCGCGGCGTGGACGTCGTCGCCGGCGCCGTCGAGTCGTGCGATCGCCTGCAGGTAGTACGCCGCCGCGTTGTCCGGCCGGAAGACGTCGGGACCGTGCTGCATGATGTCGGCGAGCTGCGCGCGTCGCGCCTCGATGCTGCGGATCGCATCGAACTTGAGGTCGACCATGCGGCCATAGGCGGGCATGGTCAGGGCGATAAGGAGGCCTTCCTCCATGCCGTCCCGCAGGCCCTCGATGTCCTTGTCGAGCGCACGGGCGGCGGCTTTCGCTGCACTCTCGTCATCGATGGCGAGGATGTCGGCGGCGCGGGTCATGTACTCGTCGGCGATCGTGAATTCCCGATCGAGTTCGGCCGCGCTGAGATCGTCGATCCGCTGGAACGCGGCGTCGTCGTCCGTCCACATCATGATGTCCGCCATCGAGGCGCCGTCCTCGAACTTCTCGGGCAGCCATGTGCGTATCATCTCGCGCTCGGTGGCGATCGCCGGACCGAACGCGAACGGATCCCGTGGGTTGAGCGGGGCGAGGGCGCGGTCGAGAACGGCGGCGTCGGCGGCGGAGAACGCGCGGCGGGCGACGCCGATCTTCGCCCCGCGTTCGGCCAGGCCGTCGATCGCGCGGGCGACGAGCGAGCTGATCAGGATCTGGTCGTCGCGGAACAGGCCCCCGAGACGGGTGAGGTCGGCGAGCCCGCGAGCGGCGCCGGCGGAGTCGCCCGCGGCGAGCTTCGCCATCGCGTCGGCGTACATCAGACGGGCGCCGCGCCGGGCGGGCGCGAGATGCGGCAGCAGCATCTCGAAGCCGTCCTCGTAATTGAGTTCGAAGTCGCAGTAGTCGCAGCGGGCGGCCCGCCGCAGATCGCGAAGGATGGGGGCGGCCTTCGACAACATCGCGCGGACGTGCTCCGGCGGCGGCGCGACCGCCGCCCCGGCGTAATCGATGACCGTGTTCCACTCCGATTCGGAGAGCGTGTGGTAGCGGGCGAAGGCTTCGTCCAGCCAGTACGCGGCGTTGCGTTTGCTGGGCGCGGCGGTCGCGACGGCGGCGAGGACGAGAACAGCGAGGACCCCGAGGACGGCGCAGCGATGCCGCCGAGCACTCCCGGACTGGTGACGATTCATGAGATGCGGCACGTCTCAACTCTCCGCGGGCGTGTCTTCACCCTCACATCCGAATCGACCGGGGGCAAGCAGGGCGTCAATCAGACTCTGAAAATCGCGCCCATGCGTCGCCCCATCACGGCGGACGCCCCGATCAGCGTCACCATCAGCAGCACCATGCCCCACACGCCGAGGGCGGAGGCGATGTGCTCGCCGTCGCCGAGGCGGTAGAAGAGGATGTAGATGGCCTTGGTGATGGGGAAGTCGGATTCCCGCTGGGCGAGGATCAGGGAGTCGGAGACCTCGAGCATGGCGAAGCTGAAGGCCAGGAGGCCGCCGGCGATGAGGTTCGCCGCGATGAGCGGGACGACGATCGTGCGCACGGCGTAGGTCTTGGTCGCGCCGAGGTTCTGGGCCGCTTCCTCGAGTTCGCTGGAGGTCTGCTGGAGGCCGGCCGCGGCGGCGCGGACGACATAGGGCAGTCGGCGGACGGCGTAGGCGATGATCAGAAGCGGGGCGGGGTTGGGTTCGGGGCCGATGATGTCGAGGACGCCTTCGAGGGGATGTCCCTTGCCGAAGGGCCACTGGAGGGTGACGGCGACGTAGCCGAACGCCATGACGAGTCCGGGGACGGCGAGGGGCAGCATGGCGAGGGCGTCGAGGACGCCGCGCCCCGGCGTGCGGGTGCGGACGACGAGGTAGGCGATGAGGAGTCCGAGCCCGATGTCGATGGCGACGGCGGATCCGGCGAAGAAGAGCGAGTTGCGGATGGAGGCCCCGGCGAGGTCGTGCGAGAGCGCGCCGAGGTAGTGCTCCGCGGTGTAGCCGGTGGGCAGAATCGATTCGTACCAGTAGCCCGTCTTCGAGATCGAGGTGAGCACGACGCCGAGGTGGGGACTGATCGCGAGCGCGGTGACGACAAGGAACGCCAGGGTCGCCAGCAGGGCCGGGACCGGGGCGAGCTTCACGGTCGACGACTGCACCGACGCCTTCGAGTACATCGCGTGCGCCTCGCGTCCAAACGCGAGCTTCCCGAGGACGTAGATCACGATCGCCATCGTGAGCATGACGACGGTCAACGCGTACGGTTGCGCGGCGGTGTCAATCTCCTTCAGCCCGTTGAAGATCTGCACCGGCGTCACCGTCTGAAAGTCGAACATCAGCGGCGTGCCGAGTTCGGTGAACGACCAGATGAAGACGATCGTCGCCCCGGCGAACAGGCCGGGGCGGATCAGCGGGAGCACGATCGAGAAGAATCGCCGGCTCCGCGAGGCGCCGAGGTTCTCGGCGGCTTCCTCGAGGGCGGGATCGAGGTTGGCGAGAGCGGCGGTCGCGTTCAGGTAGAGGATCGGATAGAGATGCAGGGCCTCGATGAGCACGATCGCCCAGAGCCCGCCCCGCCCGATGAAGTCGATCGGCTCGCCGACGAGGCCGAGGTCGAGGAGGGCGGTGTTGATCGAACCCGCACGGCCCAGCAGGTGGTGCAGGCCGATCGCCCCGACGAATGGCGGGAGGATGAGCGGGACGAGGACAAGGGCGCCGAAGATCTTCTTCCCGGGGAACTCGCACCGGGCGTTGAGCACGGCGAGGGGGAGGGCGATCACGAAGCAGAGGAACGTCGTCAGCACCGCGATCAGCAGAGCGTTGACGAGCCCGGCGAGGAGGGTGGGGTCGCGGAAGATCGCGATGATGTGGTGGAGCGTGAACCCGCCGTCGACGCTCTCGAACCCGCCCCAGACGGTCAGCCCGATGGGATAGACGAGCGTCAGCCCGAGCACCGCGAGCAGGCTGAACAGGAGAACGGGGTGGCTGGAGCGGGCGGTCTCGCGCATGGCGGGGAGAGTGTACCGCAGCGAGCGGCCGAAGCGTGATCAGGGCGCGGGGGCGTCCTCGTCCTCCAGGACCTCGGCCCGGATCCGATCTTCGTCGGGGACGTACGGCGATGATTCGCCGGGGAGCGGCGGGGGCAGAACGGGAACGCCGCGAAAGATGAGGGTGTCGCCGACCATCTGAGTCATACCGGGCTCGAGGAGCGCGGCGTCAGGATTCGGCGTCAGGATGAGATCGACCGTTCCCCCCGCTTCGGCGTGCTCGAGCAGCGTGCGGGCGAACGCCGCCGCGTCGGGGTCGTCGGAAAAGAACCTTCCGCTGTTGGTGACGCCCCAGGAGTGGGCGTCTGCGATCGACCCCGGATCGATCCAGAGCGCGAGACTCTCGTTGACGACGGATGTCTGACCCGCGAAACGCACGCTCACGGTGACCGCAAGTCCGGCCTCGATGCCGACGTTGTCGATCATGACCGAACCACGGGGAACCAGCGGCTCGCCGCCCTGGAATCGCACGGGACCGACCCGCAACGTGTCCAGGAGCTTCGGACAGGCCGCGGCCGGGACCGCCGTGACCAACTCGACGTCGTTCGGGACGATCTCCATCACGAAGACATCCTCGCGCGTCCACTCCGCACGGGGCGGATCCGCGAGTCCCCAGCCGTCGGCGTTCGCAACGCCAACACGAACCCGTCGGGTGACGGTCACCGTCCGGACGCCCGGACCGCCGTCGGGAACCAGTTGCGCTGCGCGATACCGCGTACCGCTCCCGCTGGATTGGCCGGCCTCCGGGAAAGAAGCGGTGGACGAACTCCACGACCGGATTTCTCTTCCGTCGACCTGCACGTCCGTCCGCTCGACCTCGACGAGCAACGGGCCATCGGTTCGGGACCCGCCGGGCCGCGGCGACCACGAGCGCCCTCCAGCGCGACGTCTCCATTCGGTGAACTCGGAGTCCGCATGGACGCGAGGCGGCGTCTGAATGACGATCGAAACCCCCTGTTCGTAGAACCGACGCAGGTCCGCCGGATCCCACGCATCAATCGGCAACAACACGCCGGCGAGTTCCTGCCACTCTCGCGTCCACGCCACGCTCGCGTCGCCCTGCACGCGGAGCAGCATCTGAATCACACGATCGCCCTGCGTGTCGGAGAGTTCGCCGAACGGTCCGGCGGTGTTGACGGAGGTCCGATTCATCAGTTCCGCCGCGGCGGCCGCATCGCCCCACTCCCCGATGAAGACGAGCACGCTGACCGGCGCGAACGATCGCCAGTCGAGGTTCCGGCTGGCGACGTATGACCGGACGCCGATCGTCGAGCCGCCCGCCAGGAGGAGGAGGAGGCCGATCGATATGACCGCCGGACGTCGGCGCCGGAGGCCGACGACGACGGCGCGGGGCTCCGTGAGATTCGCCCCGCACTCGGGGCAGCGGTCGGGATCGGACCGGCCGGAGAGGTCGTAGCGGCAGCGTCGGCAGCGCGGCTCATCCCCGACCCGCCGGCCCCGCCAGCCGGCGATGAGCATCACCGGGGCGATGACTCCCGTGACGGCCAACAGAACCGTAATCATGGACGAACCCCGAATGCTGTGTGATCGTGCCGTTCCGGACCGCCGTCAGTATCGTTCGGGCAGCGGCGTCGGACAAGGTGTCGCCGGGCTGAAAGACGCCGCGCCCCCTTCCGTACCAGTCGAGTAGCGGATCACGCGTCCTTCGCGACAATGGTCCACACGCGAGGGTGCGGCCGGCCGGCCGCCACGGCGCGACGAGCTTACGTCAGGAGCCGCATGCGGCTGTCCCATCTCTGTCAATCCTGCGGCTACGACCTGGCCCCCCATCGCCCGAAGCGGGAGCCGCGCTACGGACTGCCGCTGGTGACCTGTCCGCGGTGCGGGCGGGCGGCGGTGCGTCGGACCCATCCGCTCGTCGAGATGCGTCGCCAGGCGATCCGCTTTCTTCATTCCTCACAGGTGCTCGAACTCCAGCTCTTCATGCTGATCGCGTCCGTGGCGTTCACCTCGACGTTCCACGCCGCGATCGTCCGCTTCATCAGCCGCAACGGCTTCCGCCTCGAAGGACCGGAGTATGTGCTCGCGACCATCGGATACCTGATCGCGCCGTTCATCGCGGGGGCGTGGCTGAGCGCGGCGTTCCCCCACTGGCGGCGCCGGTGGGCCCCGTGGACCGCGTGGTTCGGACTCGTCATCATCGGGCTCGGACTCGCGTGGCTGATCGCCGAGATCGAGATGACCCGCTACGGCGGGGCGTTCCGGCCCGGACGCGCGGCGGAGTGGCTCGGCAAATCACTCTTCTCCCTCGCCCTCACGCTGCCCGTCATGCTGCTCGGCGTCCCGCTCGGGTGGCTGGGGCAGATCGTGCAGGGCTGGATTGCGCGGCGGTTGCGGCTGCGTTTCATCCGACGCGTGCGCGCCTCGCATCTTCCCGTCAGCGTGCGCATTGCGCATCGTCTGGAGACCTCCGAATGACCGACACCACGTCGCCGTCGCCGACGGCGGATCAACACGACGATTCGCCGCGCGGCCTGCTCCAGGGCGACCGCCTCTGCATCGAGTGCAACTACAACCTGATCGGCCAGACGATTCGCCGGGAGCCGCACTACGGCCTCTTCGTGGTCCGCTGTCCCGAGTGCGGCGCGGTGGCGGCGACGCAGGAGTACCCCCTGCTCGGCAAATGGGCGGGACGGATCGGCATGCTCGCGGCGGCGTTCTGGTTCGCGGTCGTGATCGCGCTCTTCACGGGGACCGCGGGCGTCACCACCGGCTTCAACATCGCCTTCACTGAACAGGTTTCCCGGAACTACCAGGACGACGTCAGTAATCGGATCGAGGCGTGGATCGAAACGAACGCGCCGGACCTGAGCGGCGGGCAGGCGTTTCAGGCGTGGTGGCAGACCACGAACCCGGCTCAGTTGCGGGCGGAATCGCCCGCATGGTGGCGGGTGGCGGATCCCGAGGACTTCTTCTTCATGGGCGTGTCGTGGTTCCTGATGCTCGTCAGCGGGCTCGTGCTCGGGACGGTGCTGTTCCATCGGAAGTGGCGGGGGCTGCTGGCGTCGGTCGCGATCATCGCGGCGATCGCGGCGGCGTTCTCGAGCTTTGCGTTCGTCGACTGGGCGGCCCGAACGCAGTCGCCCACGAGTGTGTGGCACCTGCGGGGGGTCTGGGCGTCGCATCTGTTGGTGGTCGAGTTCGTCGCCCAGATGACGTGGCTCTACCTCGGGATGCTGATCGGTCGTCCCCTCGCCCGGCTCGTGCTGCGGCTCCTGCTGCCGCCCCGCCTGCGGAGCGGGCTGGCCCTGCTCTGGCTGTGCGATGGACTCGACCCGCCGACCACGGACACACGACGCGCGACCACGCGGGCGTGAACGAAAACGGGCCGCCGTCTCACGGGGAGACGACGGCCCGGATCGGATCCGCGGGGGTCGGCCGGACTCAGCGTCGGTCGACGGGTTCGCCGAAGAAGATCGACGGGAGCGACGGCGCGGGCGCGATGTCGTCCACGTTGTAGATGTAATCCGCATCGAGCGCCTTCGCGATCCGCAGCTGCAGTTCGCTCAGGTGCGCGCGGGAGTACGCGTCGATCTTCCCGTTGCGACGTTCCAGCAGCCCGTCGATGCGGGCTTCGAGATCGCGGAGCGTCATCGTGCACAGGTTGGCGACCGGCTTCTGCGCGGCGCCGAGGTTGGCGTCGGGCAGGGTGAGGTCGATGAGCCGCTGCACGTGTTCACGTTGCAGGTTGCGACGCAGCGACGAGATCATCGGCTGGCGGGCGGAGTAGTTCGCCTGCATGGAGTCATCGAGTTCCGACCACACGGCGTTCTCGATGGTCGAGAGCAGCTCCGGCAGGGTCAGGGCGTCCTGATCGGCCGGGGTGCGGAACTCGATGTCGTAGAGCCGGTTGAGCGTGGTCGGGTTGAGGATCATCGACATCGCCGACGCCTGGAGGCCGAGGATGCGTTCGTGCACGGGCCACGTCGGATCCTCCATGATCTGCATGAAGCCGCCGTCGTCCCACCACTTGTCGACCGTCATCTTCGCAAGCAGTTCCGGCGTGAGGCCGAACGCGTCGTCGTAGAAGAGGTTGTCGATGGTGAACTGGAGGGCGCGGCGCTGCTGATCGGGATCGATCGACTCGATGGGGTCGCGACCGTTGGGATCGCCCTTGTGGTCGCGGTTCACGGTGGAGCCGCCGACCCAGTTGGTGCAGATGCCGACGGCGCGGAAGTGGAGGCCGAGCAGTCGCTCGTACGCCTGCCGCGCCTTCGCCCACGATTCGCCGTCATCGACCGCCCGGTCGAGGATCGTTTCGCGGAGCTGGCTGACGAGACGCATCTGCGATTCGGCGTAGTCGAGCGGATCCGTGCCGAGGTCGAACCGGCGGGCGAGCGGATCGGGACCGAAGGTGTCCTCGTCGGTCGCGTAGTCGTGGGCGGGTTCGGTGCAGCGGGCGAGGACATCCTTGACGGACTTGTCGTCGCCGTAGCCGTACTCGATCGCCCAGTAGTCGTAGGGACCGATCGACATCATCGAGTAGTTCCCCTGCTCGGGGCCGTCCTCGACGTTGATGTTGATCGGGGTGTAGTCCATGACCGACGCGGTGATGGCGAGCTGGTCGCGATCTTCGGAGTTCAGCTCCTCCATGGAGTAGAGGGCGGACGCCTTGAAGTTGTGACGCAGGCCGAGCGTGTGGCCGACCTCGTGCATGATGACATCACGGAGCAGCGGGCCGATGAACTCCTCCGGCGCGCCGTCGAGGACCTGGCCGTCGCCGTCGCCGTCGCCGTCGTCGCCGCGAGCGCTGAGCAGTTCGGGGAACGTGCGGAAGATGGCGAGGGCTTCGGACTTGAAGCTCGCGTTCATGCAGCCGCCGTTGACCTGGCTGATGCGGCCCGCGAGGCCTTCCATCGCGCCGCCCATGAGGTTCGAACCCTGCGCGGCCGACGCGGCGTGGGACGCAGGCATGAGATGCTGGCACGCGGAGTGCATGCACGGCTGCACCTGCAGCTGACGGATGACGCTGTCGCGCCGGCTGAGCGGGGCGAGGCGGACGCGGGGATCCCACGCCGGACGCTTCGCGAGCCACTCGAGGGTCGCGGGGGCCATGCCTTCGACCGCGGTCTGCGGGATGATGTCCTCCCACGTCTTCGACCAGCCGGTGATGAAGCCTTCATCCATGACGATGTCGGCGTCGAGGATCTGACCGGTGCGGGGATCGACGCGGCTCGGGCCGATCGCGAAGCCCATGCCCGCGTTGGTCCAGAGAATGAAGTTGTAGCGGGCGTCCTCCGGGTCCTTGTCCATGTGAGCGCCGGTGCGGGCGTCCTGCTGGTAGACCTCGATCGCGTTCGCGAAGCCGACCTTCTCGAACGCCTTGTTCCATTCGAGCAGGCCGTCGCGCACCCAGCGGCGGTAGCGGACGGGAATCGTGTGCTCGAGGTAGAAGACGATCGGCTCCTTGGGCGGGCTGACCTTCAGCTTGGGGTCCGCCTTCACGAGGTGCCAGCGGTTGATGAGCCGGCGCCACGGCGTGTCCGCCCCCGGCTCGCCGATGTCGCGGTACGCGGTGGCGAAGTAGCCGACCCGCGGGTCGGCGTCGCGCGGCGTGTAGCCGGTCTTCTCCGGCAGCAGCCGCATCGAGTAGGAGAAGGTCGAGAACTGACCGTTCGCGACCGGCGCCTTGACCGAGACTTCGACGTTCTCGGGGAACGACTTCGCCTTGACGATCTCGGCGAGCTGCGTGCGGATGCCCCGGCCGCGGGCGCCGAAGAAGTTCGATGCGCCGCTCACGAGCAGCGCGTCGAGATCAATCACCGGACCGCCGCCCGGGCCCATCGTCACGATCGGCACGTCGAGAACGACGCGGTCGGTGAAGACCCGGTCGCGCCCCTTCTGCGATTCGAGATCGCCGGACGTCCGGACGGCGTAGTTCGGCTGGATGAGCGCGAGGCGGTCGTCGTAGCGCTTCCAGTAGGCGTAGAGATCGCCGACCTGCACGCCCGCGGTCGGAATGCCGCCGGCCACCGTGTAGGCGATGAAGAGCTTCTGCTTCCCGAAGTTGCGGGGCAGTTCGGCGAGGAGCTGCTGGTCCTTGTCACGCTGATAGAGCGTGTACAGGGGCTTCTCGTCGCCGGCGGTCGAGATGACCTTCTTGTAGTCCTTCGAGACGTCCTCCCACTTCGGGAAGTCGCCGGCCTTGCCGTCGCCGCCGCCGCCACGCTGGGCCATCCGACGGGCCATCTCGGCCACGTCCACGGGGGCGGCTTCGGGGTTGACGGCGTCGTCGGGAGACGCCTCAGCGGGCGGGGCCGCCCAGCCGGTCGCGGCGCCGAGCAGCGTCACGGCGCCGAGAATGCTGCACATGCGGGAAATCGTCATGGGGATGATCACTCCTGCCGGGCTCGACGCCACGCGTGGACGATGAAAGAACCGTCCCGGGACCGCGCGGCGATCACCCGTTCCCTGATGGTACCGCCCAGACCTCGGCCCGATTCAACCGCCAGGGTGAGGAAAAACATGTGATCTGACGCGGCGGCGCCGCCATCCGCCCCGCCCGGTCGCCCGGCCCGACCACGCCCCCCACCCGCTCTCTCGCATTCCCCGGTTCCCCCATGCACAACGCCCGGCGTCGCTGGCGCCGGGCGTTGTTGCTTCAACCTGGATGTCGGAGGCGTCGCGGGTTCAGCCGGTCCACGCGCCGAGCAGGATCGCGAGGTCGCCCGCCCCGACCACGCCGTCGCCGTCGAGATCGGCCGGGCAGCCTTCGCACGGGCCCCACGAGCCGAGCAGGATCGCGAGGTCCGCGGCGCCGACGCCGCCGTCGCCGTTGAGGTCCGCGGGATCGCCCGCGTCAGGCTGCTCCGGGAAGATCCACGCGAGACCGGCGTCGAAGGTCGGATAGATCGACGTCTCATCGATGCGCCGCAGTTCGATCATGTACGACCCGGGCTGCAGGCCGTTGACGTACAGATGTTCGATGTTGTTGATCGGGCTGATGGAGACGACGGCGCCCTCGTCGAAGTTGTCGAGCCCGCCGTCGCCGACGAGCGACACGAGTTCGCCGTCGCCGTCGACTTCCCAGAGATACAGATCGAAATCGCCGACGGTGACGAGACCCTGGCTGAGACGGATGCGTCGGTTCCACGTCGCGACGACGGAGAAGTCGTCGGTCGGTTCGGTGATCTCGAACGCGTAGAAGCGGCTTTCGCCGTAGCCGAGCGATTCGAAGTCCCAGCCCGCCTCGTCGATGGTCGGAGCGGACGCGGGATCGGTCGCGCCGTCCTGCTCGCCCGCGGTGTGGGTGAGGTGAGCGCGGTCGATGTTGACGAGGTCGGCGCCGTAGACATCGTCGAGCGGAGTGGTGGTGACGCCGCGCCCCGAGCCGCTGCTGATCGGGTTGTTCGTCCAGCCGTCGCGGTGCACCGCCGACGCCATGAGGATGGCGCGGATGACGGCGGAGCGATCGGCGTTGTCGTTGCCCACGAGGGCGGGGTCGGTCTCGGCCGTTTCGTACAGCACCGCGCCCACGGCGCTGACGATGGGCGTGGCCCAGCTGGTGGCGGCGCCGGGGGCGACGATCTCCGGCTTCTGTCGGCCGGGCCCGTCGACGCCGTTCCCGGTGGCGTTGGCCTGGTGGGCGCCGTTCATCTTGCCGACGGCCAGGCCGTTGTAGATGTGGCTCATGAGCGGCAGGTTGTCCCCCGCGCCCGCGGCGTTGTTCACGCCGTTGATGATCAGGACGTCGGACAGCTCCACGACCCGGTCCGCGCGTCGAAGCGCGCTGTTGTTGAACGGGGCGGAGTCGAGGTCGCCGATCCAGCTGCCGTTGAAGATGCGCAGACCCGCCGGCGGCTGGTCCGGCGGGAAGGTCTCGGCCCCGTTCGTCGCGCCGAGGAAGCTGAAGATCCAGCCCACGGCGGACCAGAGGTGGATCGTGTCGACATCCGGCGCGGCGGAGTCGAACAGACCGTAGAAGTTCTTCGCGACTGTCGTCGCGTGACCGGACGTCCCCGGCGCGCCGCTCTCGGCGATGAACGTCTTGCCCGCGAAATCGCCCGCCCCCTGGTTGGGTCCGTAATTGGCGCCTTCGTTGGCCTCGACCTGTCCGACGATCACGCCGGCCCCGGTCGGGACGTTCCCTTCGCCGAGACGCTCGACGAGGTCGTAGTAGCCGATCGCCTCAAGGTCCGGGTTGTCGCCGGCCAGCGCCGCGGCGCCCGCCCCGAACGCCAGCGACAGACCGCCGAGCGTGGCGAGCCGGCGGAATTGACGTGTGAAATCCAGCATCTTTCGTTCTCCTGCGGTCGACGGCGCGGTCGCGCGGACGTCGCCGTCCCGACCACACACGCGATGTCGTGCTCCTCGCTCAGCCTACCACGACCGGCGCATCAATCGACCATGAAGTCGGGAGGATACGCCGCGGCGGACGGCATTCGCAGGCGGGTCCGAGAACCGCGGCCGACACCAGCCGCGGGACCCGCACCGAGGATCAGGGAAATGGTAGGCGGACGGCTCAGTCCTCGTCCGGGCCGGCGTCCGAAGACGCTTGTTCCCGCGGGACCAGCCGGCGTTGCACATCGGCCAGCAGCGATCGCTCGTACGCGGGATCGCGGGCGACGGGCGTCCAGTAGAACGCGGGGTCTCGGATCAGCTCCGCGCCCCATGTCGCGTCGTCGCCTTCCGCGAATCGATACGTCACGACCCGCTCCGCCCGGAGATCGTCGTACTGCGTCCACGCGAAGAGTTGATCGCCGGGTCGGTGCGCCTGATCCATGAAGGCCAGCACGCGGAGTTCAATCGCGCCGTCCCAGGCCGAGAGATCGACCGGGGCCGTTTCGATGCCGACCACGTCGGGCCCGGTCAGGAGGTCGCTCGGCGGCGCGACGGGATCGGTGCGAGGCGTCGAGAACTCGAACCGCAGTCGACGACGCGTCATCGCCAGCGTCTGATCGAAGGCGTTGGCCAGCGACGTCGCATCGGTGCGCCACGGTTCGAAGATCGAGGCGGCGATGACGGGTTCGGTTTCGATGACGCCGGCGCGACGGTCGAGGGTGGCGGGCTTGAATCCCGCCGCGCGAGCGCTGCGGACCGCGGAGTCGAACGCCTGGTTGTACGACGCGGCGTCGATGGTAAGCACTTCGGGTCCGTCGGCGCCGGAGCGACAGCCCGCCGCGAATATGGCCGAAAGCACCAGAACGATCGTCGCCGCGCATCGGAGCATGGCGAAAGTGTACCGCGCGGCGTCAGAGTCCGCGGTCGGGCGGAGGCGGATCGACGACGGCGGCGGTGAGATGGACCTCGCCGCCGCTGCGGATGATCCCGGCGGGCCGGTCGAGTCGGGCGAGCATGTCGACCAGTCCGTCATCCGAGAGATACACGATGCGCGACGGACCGGGGTCGGCGCGCCATCGGTCGAGGGCGCCGGGAGCATCGGTGACGCGCAGCCGCGCAAGGGCGCCGCCCGTGGACGCCCGGAGACGGTCGACGACGACGCCGTCGGTGGCGACCCGGATGATGCGGGAGGGCGTCGCGGGCGTGGCGTCGACCACGACATCGGGCGGCGTCACCTGGGCGGCGGGGATCATCCACACCGCGCCGACCGCCAGCAGCAGGATCGCGGTCACGCCGACCATCGTCCGGCCCGCCAGGCGCCGGCGACGACGGCGGTCGACGAGGCGGGCGAGATCAGCCCGCATGGCGTCGCGCCGCGCACGGCCGTCGGGGGTCAGTTGCACGTGCCGGTCGGTCATGTGAGATCCTCCTCCGAGGCGGCGGCGTCCCGAGCGGCGAAGCCGGCGAGGGCGCGGCGGATGCGTCCGTCCGCCGCGCTGACGGTCAGCTGACACGTCTCGGCGATGCGTCGGAGCGACCAGCCGAAGCGGTACCGCATGATCAGCATGTCGTGCGTGGGATCGTCGACCTCGTCGAGCAGGCGGCGGAGTTCGGCGCGCGACTCGGCGTCGGACTGTTCCTGCGGATCCGGCGCGGCGTCCACCGTGCGTCGTTCCCGTTCGGCGCGTCGACGGTCGGCGCGTAGTCGGTCGTAGGCGGCGGAGCGCGTCGCGACCCGGAGCCAGGCGTCGAGTTTCGCGTCTTCGTCGATGACCGGAATGCGTTTGATGACTTTCATCATGGCGTCCTGAACGACGTCGAGGCAGAAGGCTTCATCGCGTCGGGTGAGTCGTCGGGCTTCGGCGTACATGAGGTCGAACTTCGCGTCGTAGAGCTGCGCGAACGCCTCGGAGTCACCCGAGGCGATCGCAGCGGTCTGTTGGCGGACGTTCGACATGAACGCTCCGGTAGTGTGATTCAGCGACCGCCGTCACCCTGCCGGGCGGCGTCGAGCTGGACGTTGAGCTGGGCGATGGTGCTCATGAGTTCCTGCTGATCGGCCTGGATCTTGGCGAGCTGAGCCTGCAGGGTGAGCAGACGATCTTCGCGCTGATCGAGTTCTCGTCGGAGCATTTCGATCTCGATGTCCTTCTCGCGGGCGGCTTCGCTGACGGCTTGCCTGAAGGCGGGGTTGAGACGATTCGGGCCGGCCACGGAGCCGCGCAGTCGATCGATGACGGCGTCGATCGCGACGAGGGCTTCGGAATCGCCGTGCGCGAGCAGGAGCCCGGTGTCTTCATGGAATCGCATCTCGACCGCGGCGTCGCCCTGCAGTTGCACTGCGGTCTCGACGGCGCTGAGCACGGCGTCGGCCGTATAGGCGTCGGACTCGATCACCGCCTTGAGGCTCCAGACGGACGACTCCGCGGGTTGGCTGGGCGCTCGCCCGGCGAAGACGTTGCGGTCGAACCGGTAGATCGGCGCGCCGGCATGGTCGCGAATGACCTCGAGATTGAAGCGGGAGATGTCATCGATCTGGCGGTGGTCGTGGAAACGCAGGGCGCTTTCGACCGTGACGCCGCGCAGCTGGAGCGGCGGGACCGGGACGGTCTGCACGTCTTCGCTGAGGACGACGTTGACGGCGGCGTCGGGGCTGGCGGCGCGGGCGGCCCGGGCGAGCGCTTCGACGTAGGCCGTGAAGGGACCGCCGTTGAAGTCGAGATCGATGAGCGGGGTCGGGGCCGTCTGTCCGGCCCGGCTCTGGGCTTGCTGGGCGTCGGCCGCGGTGGAGGCGGCGAGCAGCAGAAGGCAGACGAACGTAAGTCGCAGGAGGTGTGGCATGGAAGGGCTCCGGTTGGGATGAGGCTCAGACGCGGGGCCGGCGGGTTCGGAGATCGGCCGGCGGGTTCAGGAGTGGAACGTCGCCGACCGGGGGTATTCTCGCGCCGAACGGGATTTTTCTGTTCCCGGACCTGGGGTGGGTCTGGGCGGGGGCGGTCCGCGTCGGGCGGGCGATTCCGCTTCAGTCCGGGGGGTCGGGCTGCCGATACCACCGGGATGGCTGGCGATCTGGACGCCATTCTGAAGCTGGAAGTGCCCTTGATCGTGCAGATCTCGGAGCGATCGCTGACCATGGAGGAAGTGCTCGCCCTGCGTCCGGGGGCGATCATCGAGCTTCCCAAGCCCGTCGGAGCGGATCTGGACATCCTGATCAACAACAAGTCGATCGGGTCGGGGGCGGTGGTGAAGGTCGGGGAGAACTTCGGCATCCGGGTGACCGGCATGGGCGACCTTGCGGACCGGGTGAAGGCGCTGGGCGGGGACGCGTCCCGGCCCCGGCCGAAGGATCCGCCGGACGCTCCGGGGCCGGGCATGGATCCGGTCGACGACGAGGAAGCGGAGCGGATCGCCAACGAAGCCCTCTCCGCGCTCGGTCTGTGAGCCTCGATCCGGGCCGCCGCCTCGGGGCCGGGTGAAGTCCCGCCCGCGGCGCGTCGATACCATTCCGGTTCGGAGACCGCGCGATTGTCGCGCTTCGGCGGCGGTCGTCGTCGATGATCCGACCTCGGTCGAGGAGTTCCAGACATGCCCCGTGACATTCCGGTCGGCAACGGCGAGATGCTCGTCACGTTCGACCACAATTACCTCATCCGCGACATCTACTACCCGCGGGTGGGGCTGCCCAACCACACCGGCGGCAGCGTCCAGCGTTTCGGCGTGTGGGCGGACGGCGACTTCTCCTGGCTCGACGACGCGGGCTGGACACGGGAGATGCGATACCGGCCGGACACGATGGTCACCGAGGTGCGTCTGGTCAGCGAGGCGCTGGGGCTCGAACTGCAGTGCAGCGACAGCGTCGACTATTCAAGTCCGCTGTTCATGCGTCGGATCGTGGCGACCGATCTGTTCGGACGCGCCCGCGACGTGCGGATCTTCTTCCACCACGACTTCTCCATCAACGGGTCGGCGGTGGGCGACACCGTCAACTACGACCCGAAGACCTCGGCGCTCGTCCACTACAAGGACGACGTCTACTTCCTGATGAACGGGTGCGACGACCGCAAGTGCGGCGTCGACCACTGGGCGTGCGGGGCCAAGCGGGTCGGCGGGGCGGAGGGCACCTGGCGCGACGCGGAGGACGGTCAGTTGTCGCGCAACGCGATTGCGCAAGGCTCGGTCGATTCGTGCGTCGGGTTCACGCTCCATCTCGATCCGCGGGGCTCGGCGAAGATCGACTACTGGATCGCGGCGGGGCCCGACTACCCCGCCGTGCGTCGGCTCAACGACAAGGTCGTGCACAAGACCACGGAGCGGATGACGGGGCGCACCGAGGCGTACTGGCGGCTGTGGGCGTGCAAGGAGCCGATCGACTTCTCGCCGCTGCCGGAGCCGATCCGCGACATGTTCATCCGCAGCCAGTTGATTCTGCGCACGCAGATCGACAACGGCGGCGCGATCATCGCGGCGAACGACACGGACATCACCCACTTCTCCGGCGACACCTACTCCTACATGTGGCCGCGCGACGGCGCGCTCGTGGCCCACGCGCTGGTCCTCGCCGGCCACGGCGAGCTCAGCCGGGCGTTCTTCCGCTTCTGCGGCGACGTCATCGGGAAGAAGGGGTACTTCCTGCACAAGTACAATCCGTCCGGCACGCTGGCGTCGAGCTGGCACCCGTGGACGGTGGACGGACGCGAGGTGCTTCCCATTCAGCAGGACGAAACGGCGCTCGTCCTGTGGGCGCTGCGGCAGCACTTCCTGGTGTTCCGCGACGTCGAGTTCATCAAGCCGCTGTACCGCAAGCTGATCATCCGGCCGGCGGAATGGCTGCTCGAACACCGTGATCACAACGGTCTGCCGCTGCCGACGTGGGACCTCTGGGAGGAGCGGCGCGGCGTCCACACCTGGACCGTCGCCGCCACCATCGGCGCGCTGCAGGCGGCGGCCGACTTCTCGAGCGACATGGGAGCGGGCGACTTCGCGGCGACGTTCTCGGAGGGGGCGGAGCGGATGCGCGGCGCGATGATCCGGCATCTGTGGATCGAGGATCTGCAACGTTTCGCCCGCATGGCCACGCCGCTCGCCGACGGCACGTACCGACTGGACACCACGATCGACTCGGCGAACGCGGGACACTTCATGTTCGGCGCGTTGCCGGCGGATCATCCGATGGTCGCGTCGGACATGAAGGCGATCTTCGATCGGCTCTGGGTGAAGACCGACGTCGGCGGCGCCGCGCGGTACGAGCGCGACTACTACCACCAGATCGAGACGGAGAACATCCAGGACGTGCCGGGGAATCCGTGGATCATCTGCACGTTGTGGCGGGCGATGTACAAGATCGCGTCCGCGGAGATCCTGACGGATCTGGAGTCGGCGCTGGAGGAGATCGAGTGGGTGCGTCAGCGGGCCGCGCTGTCGGGCGTGATGGCGGAGCAGTTCGACCCGCGGAACGGCGATCCGGTTTCGGTGAGTCCGCTGACGTGGTCGCACGCGACGGTGGTCACCACGGTGATCTCGTACCTGCTGAAGCATGCGGAGCTGACCGGCCAGCCGTCGCGGTCGCTGCCGGGGCTGGTGTCGCCGATGCTGGACTGAGGGACGGACCGACGGACTGACCGACGGACGAGCGCCGGGGCGATCGAGCCGGGATTTCGCGGGATTTCCGCGGGCGTCGGGCGGCCTTTTCGCGCATCATGGCGATGCGAGGAAAGGAGTCAGTTCGAGGTTGGGCATGAAGAACGAGCATCCGCGTCGGCCCCGCTGGTCGTCGACGTCGGACGACTGGCCGGCGGCGTCGGACGAGTCGTCGGAGGCGACGTCGCACGACATCGCGGACGATGACGGGGATTCGGCGACCGAGGTCATCGATCAGCTGGAGGCGGGCGACCTGCCGCCGGGCGGGGTTCCGTTGTCGGTGTTGTTCGCGGCGTTGTTTCCCGCCCTGGCCCCGCCCCCGGAATCGAACGGGGCGGGCGGCGCGATGTCGCCGCCCCTTCCGCCGCGCGAGGATCGCGTGATGCAGGCGATTCGTCACCGGCAGGCGGCGTTGCGGGAAGGTCGGCCGCGTGTGATCGGACCGGTCTCGCCGCCCGGGTACGATCCAGCCGCGCCGCAACGCTGGTGGCGTCGGGCGTGGTGGTCTTGGAACGCCACGATCCGGGCGTTTGCGTCGGTGAGCGTGACGGGCGTGACCATCTTCTTTCTGTGGTGGACGATGTTCGACATGCCGGGCGAGGCGCCGGCCGTCTATCGCACTTTCACGGCGGTGGATGAGGCGTTGCAGACTCAACTGACGCGCCGGGTCTACGCGCTGGCGGTGGACATCGGGCCGCGCAATGTGGAGCATCCGTGGTCGTACAGGCGGGCGGCGCAGTACATCCACGGCGAGATGTTCGATGTGGGCTACCGGCCGAGTCGGCAGACGTTCACGGTGACGGACGCCGCGCTCGGGCTGGATCGCGTCGAGTGCGACAATGTGATCGTGGAGTTGCCGGGGCAGGATCTGTACGAAGAGATCGTCGTCGTCGGCGTGCACTACGACTCAATCGGCGACAGTCCCGGCGCGAACGACAACGCCTCGGGGGTCGCGGCGGCGATGAGCGTGGCGCAACGCTGGATGCGTCGACGACCGCGTCGCACCGTGCGCTTCGTGTTCTTCGCCAACGGGGCCGATCCCTGGCGTTCGACGCCTCACATGGGGAGCGAGGTCTACGCCCGTTCCTGCCGCGCGGCGGGCGACAACATCGTGGCGATGATCGCCATCGACGGACTGGGCTACTACCGCGACAGCGCGGGGTCGCAGTCATACCCCATGCTGCTCGATCCGCTGTATCCGTCCACCGGCGACTTCGTCGCGTTCATCGGGAACCAGCGGTCGCGTCTGCTCACCCGCTCGTCGATTCTCGCGTTCCGCTTCAACGGCGGCTTCGCGGCGGAGGGGATCACCGGGTGGGAGTGGATGCCGTTTGTCCGGGCGTCGGATCATCGTCACTTCTGGGATCAGGGGTACGAGGGGTTTCTCGTCACGGACACCGGTCCGTACCGGAACCCGTGGTACGGCCCCGAGCATGACGAGCCCGGGGTGATCGATTTCGAACGGCTCGCCCGGGCCACCGATGCGTTCGAGAAGATGCTCATCGTGCTCTGCAACCGATAATCCGGGTCTCGAAGCCGCCGCCCCGCCTCCGCGGGAGACGTCGCCGATCGCCGTCACGCGGAGTGAAACCACCGACGCGATCGGCCGATATTCGTGAACGACGGTGATTGCTCGACCGGGCCGCTGCGGACCCATCGGATCGCCGCCAGTCGCGCGCACGAGGCCACCCGGCATGTCCACCCACGAAGACGGCGTTCTCTTTCGACTCATCTACCTCAGCCAGTCGAACCGTCCGTGCGATACGGAGCGACTGCTGGAGATCGCCGAGCAGGCGCGTCCGCTGAACGCGGCGGCCCGCATCACCGGCGTGCTCGTGCACTCGAGCGGCCACTTCCTGCAGGTGCTCGAAGGCTCGCCCGGCCAGATCGCGACCCTCTACGCTCATCTGCACAAGGATGACCGTCACTTCGATCTCCGGTGCCTGTCGTTCGCGCCGTGCATGAACAACGCGCGGCTCTATCCCAAGTGGTCGATGGGCGCATACGACCTCGGCTTCTCGCTGGAGAAGCCGGACTTCGAGCAGGTGTGGACCGCGCTCGGACGCGGGGCCGGCGTCCCGTCGCCGGATGACATCACCCGGGCGATCGACGCGTTCGCGGGCCAGTCCGCCGCGCCCGCGCATCCGCAGGCCGCGTAGCGTCTCTCCGACCGTCCATCGCGACGCCCCGTTCGGGGGAGACGCGGGCCGGCGTCAGCGTCCGCCGCCCGTGGCGCCGGCCGTCGCGCGGCGGAAGCGTCGGCGATCGTCCTTCTCGCTGATCGGGATCCGACCTGCGGTCACGCGCACGTTTCCATCGCCGACCAGTTGGGCGAGTCGTTCCAGGAGGGCGGGTTCGGCTGGCACGCCGCCGCCGTTGCACTTCAGACGCACCGTGGATCCGTCCGGCAGACGCAGGCGGACGCGGACTTCGGCCAGTCGGACGCCGCCGCTTCGCGCCCGGGCCCGGGCCTGCTCGAGCGCCGTGGCGATCGCCTCGATCTTCGGCGTGAAGAAGCCGTCGCCCTCATCGTCGACCGCGATTGAGAGTTCGATGGCGCCCGCGAGCTGGGTCGCCGCGTCGTCGAGCGAGAAGACCTTGTCGACGACGAGATTGACGTCGCCGCGCGAATGATCGACGCGTCCGACGAGGAAGACGATGGCGTCGTCCTCGACGAGCGATCCGTACTTCGCGTAGCACTCGGCGAACGCGACGCCGTCGACGGCGGCGGTCTTGTCCTCGATGGTGAGGCGGGCCATCTTCTGTCCGGCGCTGCGTCCGCTGCGGGTGATGTGCGTGGACGTCCGGGCGAGGAACCCCCCCACCACGACCTCCGCATCGTTCGGCATCTGGCGCAGCTTCAGGCAGGGCGTGGCGAACGCCCGCATGATGTCCTCGTGCGGGTCGAGCGGATGGCCCGACATGTAGACGCCGAGGGCGTCCTTCTCGAACCCGAGCGTCGTGCGCTCGTCCCAGGGCAGGATGGTCGGGAGACGGACAGCGGCTCTGGTTTCCTCCGCCGGCGCGGCGTCCTCGAAGGAGCCGAAGAAGTTCATCTGGCCCGCCGCGCGATCCGCCGCCGCCTGCTGTCCCGCGGCCACCGCATCCTCGATCGCCGCGAGCACGGCGGAGCGCTGTCGACGGCCGTGGAGGCCGTCGAACGCGCCGCACTTGACCAGCGCTTCCATGGTCGCCTTGTTGACGGTCTTGAGATCAACGCGTTCGCAGAATTCGAAGATGGACTCAAACGGTCCGCGTTCGTCGCGCTCCCGCATGATCGCGCGGATCGCGGCGTTTCCGACGTTCTTCACCGCGGCGAGACCAAAGCGGATGTGGCCGTGGTTCTCGTCCTGCGGTTCGTCCTCCTCGAACACGACGGTGAACTCCGCGGCGGAGAGGTTGAGATCGGGCGGCTTCACTTCGATGCCGACGTGGGATCGATCGGGGCGTGAGTCGGGGTAGACGGTCTTGCGGCAGTCGTCGAGATAGGGCGCCCAGTCCTCGACCTTGCGGGCCTGACTTTCGTAGGTGAGCACCGCGGCCATGTACTGGTTGGGGAAGTACGTCTTCAGGTAGGCGGTCTGGTACGCGATGATCGCGTAGCCGGTGGAGTGCGACTTGTTGAAGCCGTAGCCGGCGAACTTCAGGATCAGTTCGAAGAGGGCTTCGGCTTCCTTCTTCGGCAGCCCCTTCGCGCCGGCCCCTTCGATGAACTTGGGTCG
The DNA here is from genome assembly GCA_965227335.1 of Phycisphaerales bacterium. GTDB lineage: Bacteria > Planctomycetota > Phycisphaerae > Phycisphaerales > SM1A02 > CBDDFV01. The sequence continues at coordinate 815,691 of CBDDFV010000001.1, read as the reverse complement.
TTCGGCGTTGATGACATCGTGTTTCTTCTTCGAGATGGCCTTGATCAGCGAGTACGCCGCGCGAAGCGGAACGCCGCCCAGGCCGTGCACGATCTGCATGACCTGTTCCTGGTAGACCATGATGCCGTAGGTCTCGGCGGTGAACGAATCGACGATGGGGTGGACGCGGGGGACGTCTTCCTGGCCGTGCTTCCGCGCGCAATACGACGGGATGAGGTCCATGGGCCCGGGGCGGTAGAGCGCGTTGGCGGCGATGAGGTCTTCGAGGCGGTCGGGCTTCATTTCGACGAGGAGTTTGCGCATGCCGCCCGATTCGAACTGGAAGACGCCGGCCGTGTCGCCGCGCCGAAAGAGTTCGAGGACGGTCTGATCGTCGTAGTGCAGCCGTTCGAGGTCGAGGGGATGGGGGCCGCCGTCGTTCGGCTCCCGTCCGACCGCCCGCCAGACCTGGTCGGCGGGGAGCGTCTGGGTGATGATGTTCTTCGCGAGTTCGATGGTCGACAGGGTGCGGAGCCCGAGGAAGTCCATCTTGAGCAGGCCGACCCGTTCGCAGGTCGGGCCGTCCCACTGGGTGACGATGTCGTCGGAGCCGGAGGCCTTGCAGAGCGGGACGATGTTGTCGAGGGGCTGGGTGGCGACGACGACGCCCGCCGCGTGGACGCCGGTGTGCCGGGCGTGGTCCTCGAGCGCGCGGGCGCTGTCGACGACCTTCTTCACGGCGGGATCGGTGTCGTACGCTTCGCGGAAGTCGGGCGCCTTCTCGAGGGCGTCGTCGACGGTGATGTTGAGTTCGGCGGGGACGAGGTTGGACAGACGCTGTCCTTCGCCGGGGGAGAGGCCCATGACGCGGGCGACGTCCTTGATCGCGGCCTTCGCCTTGAGTCGACCGAAGGTGATGATCTGCGCGACGTGGCCGTACTTCTCGCGGACGTAGTTGATGACGTCGGCCCGCCCGTTCTGGCAGAGGTCGATATCGATATCGGGGTATTCGGTGCGGTCGGGATCGGTGAAGCGTTCGAAGAGCAGGCCGTACTCGACCGGGCAGGCGTTGGAGAGGCCGAGGGCGAAGCCGACCATGGTGCCGACGCCGGAGCCGCGGGCGTTGGCCGGAATGCCGCGCTGGCGGCCCCAGTTGACGAAGTCCCACACGATGAGGAAGTACGCCGAAATGAGCTTGTCGAAGAGGATCTGCAGCTCCCGGTCCATGCGGGCGCGTTTTTCCTCGTCGACGCCGTCGCGTCCGTACCGCCAGATGGCGCCCGCTTCGGTGAGCAGACGCAGGGCGCCGTCGCACCGTTCCTTGAGTTCCTCGGCGGACTCGGTGTCGCGGTCCTGGTCGAACGGTTCGAGCGTGAACTCTGAGCAGAACGCCTTGAACCACTCGGTCGAACCGACGTCGTGCTCGCATTCCCAGGCGTCGATGATCGCCAGGGCGAGGTCGGAATCGGTCGGCAGGTCGGGAAAGTTCGAGACGATCTTCACCACCGGGGCGTGATTGGCGGTGAAGTCGAGATCGACCTCGCAGCGGGCGGCGATCTTCGCCGCGTTCTCGATGACCTCGGGACGCTCGTCGAAGATCGCGGCCATCTGTTCCGGCGATTTCACGTACAGATCGCGTGAGTAGTGCAGCCGATTGACGTCCTCCTTGAGCTTGCCCATCGAGATGCAGCAGAGGGTGTCGTGGTGATCCCAGTCCTCCTCCCGCAGGAAGTGGGCGTCGTTGTCGGCGACGACCGGCAGTTCGAGTTCGTCCGCGAGCTGGTAGAGGTACGGGTTGATCCGCTCCTGCTCGACCACGGAGTGACGCTGCACCTCGACGTAGAAGCGCGGCTCCCCGTTCTCGTTCACGCCGAAACAGTCGCGATGCCAGATCGCTTCCTCGCGGGCCGCGTCGTAATGCGTCTGCTGCCCCGTCTGCGCGTACTGCAGCAGGTGATAGGCGATGGAGCTGCCGAGGTGGCCGTTGATCGCGATGATCCCCTCCGACCACTGCGCCAGCGTCGACTTGTCCATGCGGGGCTTGTAGTAGAAGCCGTTGATGAACGCGTCGGACGAGAGCTTGAGCAGGTTCGACCACCCCGTCTGGTTCTCGGCGAGCAGCACGAGGTGGAAGCCGCCGTCCGCCACGCCCGTCGGCTTCTTCTCCGTGCGGTCACCGGGAGCGACGTACGCCTCGATCCCGAGGATCGGCTTGAGCCCTTCGGCCTTCGCCTTCGTGTAGAACTCGACCGCCCCGAACATGACGCCGTGGTCGGTCATCGCGACCGCGTCCATGCCGAGCTTCTTCACCTGCTTCATCAGCTTCCCGATGCGGTTGCCGCCGTCGAGGAGCGAGTACTCGGTGTGCAGGTGCAGGTGGGCGAAGCCGCCGCCCACGGACGAAACGGCGCCATCTTGGGATGAAGATGCGATCATGGGCGAGATCTCGTGGCTGGAGGGTCATTCCATTGACGGATCGCCATGATAGGGTGGGGTTCTGGTCGGGTGGCGCAGTTGACAGGATATTCCCCGGCGATCGGCCCGGATCGGCCATGCTTCCGGCGAGTGGAGCCCCGCCGGAGCACTACGATCTGAGCGGAATGCCGCACCCCGACCCGACCCCCGCGTCCACCGACTCGCCAGCGGTCGAACTTGACCTCACGCGGCGCGAGCGCTGGCGGCTGGGCGCGGATGCAGCACGGTCGCGCGGTGCGCCGCCGCATGGCGCGCGGCTGATCAGCAATCAGTGGTCATGATCATGGTCATGCGAATGGTCATGCCCGTGATGATGATGGCCCTCGTGGAGGCACTGGCCCGACAGCAGCTTGGTCAGTTCCCCGGTCAGCTCCGCCTCCATCTCGCGGTTGTAGCCGACGTGGATCTGTTCGACGACGCCGTCCTTGCCGATGATGACGGTCATCGGGATTGACGCCGCGCGGTACGCGCGTCCGACGAGGCCCTTCTCGTCGAGCAGGACGGGGAAGTCCCATTTCGCCTGCTTCATGAACGTCTCGACCAGCGGCTTCGGCTCCGCGAGGTTGACCGCGTAGAAGACGACGTTCTGATCCTTGAACTGGCGGGTGACGCGGTCGACCACGGGCAGTCCGCGCTTGCACGGGCCGCACCACGTCGCCCAGAAGTCGAGGACGACGACATCCGTCCCGCGGTGCTGGGCGAGGCTCACCGACTCCCCGTTGAGTCGGGCGAGTTCGATCGCGGGGGCGTGGTGTCCGATGAGGGCGCGGGGATCGTTCGCCTGGGCGGCCGCGGGCGCATCCACCAGACGCTCCGACTTCTTCGACGTCTTCGGCGGCGTGAACACGAACGACTCGACCGGCATCTGCTTCGCCTCGGCGTTCTTGTACTTCACGACCAGTTCGATCGACATGTCGCCCATGCCCTGCGCCTTCATCTGGGCGACGAAGTTCGAATAGTCGGGCGTGATCTGGCGGACCCACGGGGCGCCGTCCGCCTGCACCCAGACATCAATCGGCAGGTCCACCCCGCCGAGACGCACGCGGTCCATCAGTTCATTGCCCAGCCGCTCCTGGCCGAGCAGTTCGAACGTGCGGAAGTGCAGCCCCAGCGCCGCGGCGGGGTCCTCCGCCATGAACATGAGCGGCAGCGTCATCTCCGCCCCGCCCGCGCTGCCCTCGGTCATCGTGATCTTCTTGACCAGCTCCGTCATCGTCGACGGCGCCGGCTCCACCGTGTAACGGTGCATCATCGGCAGGTGCACGAGGTACTCGGAGCCGGTCGACGAGATGTCGATGCCCAGTTCGCCCGACGTGTGCGTGAGCAGGAGATGGTTCGGGGGCGCGGCCCGGAGCTCGAAGGTCGACGTCGTGTCCTGCGCCATCTGACCCGTCATCTTCACCCGCATCTCGATCGTCGTCGCGACGCCGGGAACCGACTGGTAATGCCGGGCGAGACGATCGAACACGGGACGGGCGTCGGGCTTCACCTCGATCGGGGCGGCGGCGGCGGCGGACACGAGGGCCACGGTCATCACGAGAAACGCGAGCAGGCCGGCGGCGGGACGGAACGTCATGGGGAAATCCTTCGAAACGGGTCGTCAGAGGCGGGACGAGGGGCCCCCCGGCCGGAATCGCTCCGATCCGGCCGGACGGCTCCCTGATGGTAGCGCAACGGGGCCGCCGGCAGGAACAACGCGCGGCGGATTCTGCGCATTGCGTCCTTCTGACGCGCGTTTTTCGCCGGCTGACGGGGCAAATCGCGGTCTTCGGGGGTCGACCGGGCGGGCGCCCGCTTTGCACCCTCTGAACCGGTCCTGTTCTGGAAGGAGCACCACTATGCGCATCGATCCGCAACTCGCCGCGACATCTCTGGAAGCGCAACGCGCCCGGATCGCGGCGGCTCGTACGGACGCCAACGCCGCCGGAGCGGCTGAGGTCTCCGGCAACCCCACCTCTGTTTCCCGCACCGGGACGACCGATCCGATGGAGGCGGCCCGGGCCGCACGTCGGGCCGCGGCCGTCGCGCCCTCGACCGCTCCGGCCGAAGCCGCGCCGACCGCTCCGCCGTCATTCAGCCAGGAGATCACGGTCGACGACATCCTCAAGAACTGGGGCACGAACAACGCGAACGCGGACCTGAACGGCGACGGCGGCGTCGACGCTCAGGATCTGGCCCTGCTGCTGAGCTGGCAGGGCGGCGAGACCGGCGAGGTCGCCCCCGACCTCTCCACCGGCGCCCCCTCGACCGGCGGGCCGCAGTTCACGCTCGAAGGCCTTCTCAGCGACTGGGGCCAGTCGGAGTCGATGTATGACTTCGACGGCGACGGCACGGTCGGCTCGGGCGACCTGGCGCAGTTCCTGTCCGGCGGCGTGGACGGACCGACCGGACCGCCCTCGTTCGCTCCCCCCGCCGGTGACGGCGATCGCGTCGCCCAGTTGATGGCGGCGTGGGGCAGCGATGACGCCCAGTTCGATCTGAACGGCGACGGCACGGTGGACGCGGCGGATCTCGCGACGCTGCTCGCGGGCGGCGGCGCCCCGGGCGAGACCCCGTCGACGGCCCCGTCGGACGGCGCCGCGCCCCCGGCGGGCGCTGACGCCGTGTCCGATCTCGTCGATGGTCTGGCCAAGCAGATCATCGCGGCGTCGGGCGGCACGGACGGCCTGATCAACGCGAAGGAGTTCGCGGGCAACCCGTCGATCTTCAAGATCGTCGACCAGGATCAGGACGGCGTGATCAGCGGTCAGGATCTGCAGGGCGCGATCACGCACAGTCTGAAGAGCGTGATGATGCAGGGCGCCGACGTCGACGCCTCGGCGTTCAGTCAGCGGTGGCTGGACGCGTTCGGCGTGAACGATCGGATGGCGGGCCCGAGCGGTCCGGAGGACATGGCGCGTCCGCTGCCGAAGGTGACCGACGGCGGCATGGACACCACGAAGCTGGACCGTCTGGTCGGCGCGATTGAGCGTCGTCTGGAGCGGGCCGGTTTCAGCAGTCAGCCGCCGACGAATCTGCACCAGATCCTGAACAACCTCAACCTGAACAGCGAGCAGCAGCAGTATGTGCTGCGTCACCTCGGCGATTCGTATCCGCAGGGTCTCGGCCTGAACCGCATGGCCTGAATCGCAGAAGATACTCCGTGAGCGCGTCTCCGCGCGTGGCGAATCGACCCGGAAGTCGTGCACCGGGTCGGTTTGTTTTTGGGCGGAGGAAGCGCGGGGCGAACTGAAGCCGCCAGATGATGATGTCGGCGAAGTCGGGGCGCTCAGCACTCGCCCCACGCGGCGAGCAGCGCCGCGAGATCGGAGGCGCCGACCATGCGGTCGTCGTCGAGGTCTTCTGGACAGCCCTGGCACGGTCCCCAGGCGGCGAGCAGGGCGGCGAGGTCGGCGGGGTTGACGATCCCGTCGTTCGTCAGATCAGCCGGACACGCCGCGACGCCGGGGACGAGACCAATGCCGTAGCAACCGTACGAGGATGCATTGGCGACGGCGCCGATGAGGGTCGTCGAACCGCTGCTCTTGTTCACCGTGTAGAGATCAGCCGTTCCCGACGAGCCATTCGAGCCCCGCATGACGTACATGACCCCGTCCACATCAACTTCGAGTCCGAAGGCGTCTTCGAAACCGAAGTCGCCGATGACCTCCGCCGATTGGGCGCCGATATCAATGCGAATGAGCTGCGTGCTCGTGGCGCCGTAGAGGTCGCCGTTCACATCTTCCGCCAGATCGCCGCCGGACGCGAAGCCCACGTCAAAGAGCAGGGTGAACACGCCGGTCGCGGGATCCACTTCGTAGAGATTCGTGTTGACCGATCCCCAGGACAGAATGACCCCGGAGGCCAGCCACTCCATGGCGTTGAGGTTGCCGCCCGGCGAGCTGCTCACAAGAGTCGGGACGCCGTTCGTCAGGTCGATGCGGTAGAAACCGCCGTCCGATGCGACGCCGTACCCGGTGGGGTCCGACGGATCGATCGCGATGTCGAGGAAGATCAGGCCGGTCTCACCGAGATTGACCGCAGTCGGCGCGACCGCGTAGTTGTCGATCCGGTACAGGTTGCTCGACCCGTCGCCGGTCGCGTTGCCGATCCCGTACAGCACTGAAGGATCCGCTCCTGCGTCAACGACGATCATCAACCCCAGGCTGATGAATGCACGTCTCATCACCATGTGACACCGCATGTCGTCCCTCCCTGCATCTCCCGGAAAACAATCACATTACGCCGGCAGTATCACGCGCGATGCGCCGCATCACAAGACAAACCTCGATCAACGAGTCGTCACCTGCCTGCTCAGCCGCCAAGCTGACTCATCGCACGATTTCCCCGGGAACTGTGCGTCTCCGGCTTCAGCACGACGCATTCGCCGAACGCCCGCACAATCGCATCGACGTCGGCATGCGGCCGCAGGGCCGGAACCACGCTCACCTCGCCGCCGTCGAACAGACAACTCCGCAGCTCCCCCGTCGCGGTCAGACGCAGGCGGTTGCACGTCTCGCAGAACGGCTGGCTCATCGCGCTGATGAAACCGACCTTCCCCGATGCGCCGGGCAGACGGTACACCTCCGCCGGACCCACGCCCGCTTCCGCGCGGCGGTCGGCCGGAGCCAGCGGGCCGTGCGCCGCCGCGATCGACCGCATCACGTCCGCGTTGTCGATCATCACGTCGGTCGGATCGATCCCGTCCCCGACCAGCTGACTCACGCCGAGCGGCATGTACTCGATGAACCGCACCGTCCACGGACGGTCGAGCGTCAACGCCGCGAAGTCCGCCGCTTCGTCATCGTTCATGCCCTTGATGACGACCACATTGAGCTTCAACCGTTCGTACCCGGCTGCTTCCGCCGCCTCGACGCCGGCCCAGAACCGTTCGATCCGGCCGCCCTGCGTGATGGCGGTGTAGCGATCAGGACGCAGGGAGTCGATCGAGAGCGTGAGCCGGTCGACGCCCGCCGCCCGCAGATCCGCCGCGAGGCGCGGCAACTGCAGCGCGTTGGTCGTCAGCGACAGATCCTCCGCCCCGGCCGCCTTGAGACGCGCCGCGATATCGACGATGTCGCGTCGGATGGTCGGTTCGCCGCCGGTCAGCTTGAGGTGGGTGACGCCGATCCGCACCGCGGCGCGGGCGATCGCCTCGAAGTCGCCGGGCTGGAGAAGTTCATCCTTGTCGGAGAACTCGACGCCGCCCTCCGGCATGCAGTAGATGCAGCGGAGATTGCAGCGATCAGTCACGCTGATGCGAAGGAGCTTCACGCTGCTGAGCGCACGCGGTCCCTGCGCGAAGGACGGACGCTGCGGTCCGTCGTCGAGCAGCGGCAGCGGGATGGAAGGGCGTGCGATCACGGTCATGTCGCCGCATTGTAGTCGGGTCGGCTTCCGCGGCGGGCGGTAGAATCAGGTCATGACGCTCAAGACGGCTTTCCTGTGGGGGATGGTGATCTCGCTGGCGCTCGCCGCCCTGCTGGGCGTCGCGGCGGTGATCTTCGGCGGGCTGGGATCGCAGACCGAGCGTCTCATTCTGACGTCGCTGAACGTGGGCCTGTTCAGCCTGCCGTGCCTCGCGTGTGCGATCGTGCTCGAGCGGCGACGCGCGGTCCCGCTGATGTGGCTGGGGATCGTGATGTCGCTGGCCTCACTGGCGGTGTGGCTCCTCGCGATCTGGCGGGTCTTCGGATGGAGCCACGAGGAGACCGTCGTGCGATGCGCCGCGGCGGGCACCGTGATCAGCCTGTGGGCGACGCACTGGGGCCTGATGATCCTGCCGCCCCTGCGGGTGCACTACGCCCGCGTGATCCGCGTGGCGACGCTGGGCTTCGCGGGGCTGGTCGCGGCCCTCGTCATGGTGCTCATCATCGACGAAGACCTCGTCGACGACTGGGACGAACTCTACCAACGCACGCTCGCGGTCGCCTCGATCCTCGGCGCGTGCGGCACGGTGGTGACGCCCGTGCTCGCCCTCGTGGAGTGGCTGAAGCACAAGGACGAACGGGTGGCGCTGGGCGGGAAGATCCGCGTCGAACTGACGTGTCCCCGCTGCGGCGCGACGCAGACGGTCAGGACCGGCGTCGGACACTGCTCATCGTGTCGTCTCCGAATCGCCGTCGAAATCGAGGAGCCCCGCTGTCCGTGCGGGTATCCGGTGTACAAACTCGAAGGCGATGCGTGCCCCGAGTGCGGACGCGAGATCGACGAGGCGATGCGGTGGACAAAGGCGTCGACGACGTCCGACGCTACACTTGAATCATGACCCGCCCCCGACGCACCGTCGACGCCGTCATGACCGACCGCCGCGCGGCGTCGTTCACCACGCGCTCGATCAAGACCGACTCCAAGCGGGCCGGGCTCCGTCTCGCCATCTCGATGGTCGACCTCACCACCCTCGAAGGCAAGGACTCGCCGGAGAAGGTCCGGGCGCTCTGCCGCAAGGGCGTCCGGCCGTACGACGGCGACCTCGAGCCCCCGCTGCCGTCGGTCGCCGCGATCTGCGTCTATCCCAACCTCGTGCCGATCGCGAAGGATGCGCTGGAAGGTTCATCGGTGAAGATCGCGTCGGTGGCGACCGCGTTCCCGAGCGGACAGTTCCCGCTCGACGTCCGCCTCCGCGATGTCCAGGAGGCCGTTGAAGCGGGCGCCGACGAGATCGACATGGTCATCAACCGAGGGGCGTTCCTCGCGGGTCGGTACGGCGAGGTCGCGGCGGAGATTCGGGAGATCCGCGCGGCGTGCGGGTCGGCGCATCTGAAGATCATTCTGGAGACGGGGGAGCTGGAGACCTACGACAACGTCCGCCGCGCATCGGATCTGGCGATCGAGGCGGCGGCGTCGCAGGGCCCGATCGAGGACGGGGCGGTGTTCATCAAGACGTCGACGGGGAAGGTGTCGCCGGCGGCGACGATGCCGGTGACGCTGATCATGCTGGAGGCGATCCGCGATCACCACCGGGCGACGGGCGTGAAGATTGGCATGAAGCCGGCGGGCGGCATCCGGGCGGCGAAGCCCGCGCTGCACTACCTGGTGATGGTGCAGGAAACGCTGGGTCCGGAGTGGCTGACGCCCGATCTCTTCCGATTCGGCGCCTCGAGTCTGCTCAACGACCTGCTTCGCCAGATCCTGAAGCAGGAGACGGGCCGGTACATGGCGGGGCATGACTTTTCGGAGGCGTGACCTGCCGCCCCGCTGTCAATGACAGCGGCCGACGACGCTCTCGAGGGAGGCCGCCGGCCGGCTGACGAGCGGGTCGGGGTCAGGCGCCCGTGGAGATCATTGCCATTCGCTGAGCATCATGGCGAGGTCCGCCGCGCCGACGACGCCGTCGCGGCTGAGGTCGGCGATCGCGTCGGCGGTATTCCACACGCTGAGCAGCGCGGCGAGGTCGCTTGAGCCGACTGCGCCGTCGCAGTCGAGATCCGCCGGACCGCCCGGGCGCGAGAACGAACGCAGGTACACGTCAGCGGGCGCGCCGCCGTAATACCCGATCGTGCCGACCGCGAGGCCGTCGCCGTTGGGCAGCGCGCCGGCCGCCCAGGCCGTCGTCGAGTAGCCGACCATCTCCATGTCGGTTCCCACGAAGGTGTCGGCGCCGGCGTTCCAGTGAAGCGTGATCGGTTCGTTCACGGCGCCGTAGTAGTGGTACCCCGTTGCGTAGACGTGATCCTCATCGGTCGCGGCGACGCCGAACAGGAAGTTCCAGCCGATGCCCGGGTTCGGCGTGAGCATCGGCGTCCACGACGCGCCGTCGAACTTCATCGCGAACGTCTGATGACCGAGACCGGTGACGAACTGGCTGCCGACCGCGTACGCCAGCGTCGGGCTCACCACGTCAATGTCATACATCGACGTGCTGTTCGAGGGCTGGTTGATCCCCGCCGCCGGCGCCCATGTCTCCCCGTTGTAGTGATAGAACACCGCCTCGTACGTCAGGACGGGGTCGGACGTGCCGACGATCCAGACGTTGTCCGGACCGCTGGACGAGACGCCCTGGAAGTTGTTGTACTGACCGTCGGGAAGATCGGGCAGCGTGAATTCGCTCCACGACTCGCCGTCAAAGTGCAGGACGAAGAACTCGCTGCCGCTATTCGACAGCCACACTTCGCCGACCGCCCACGCTTCGGTCGGACCAATTGCCTCGACGCCCCAGAGGTAGTTGTACGTGGGGCCGGGACTCGGCGTGGGCACGTGGGTCCAGACGCCGCCGTCCGCCGCGCGGCGGAAGCTTGCGGTCACGTTCTTCGACCCGTTGTAATACTGGCCGACCGCCCAGACATTCCCCTGCGGATCGGCGTCGACATTCTCGAGAGAGACGTTGAAGTCGTCGACCGGCGGCGTCGGCTCGGTCGTCCACGCCGCGCCGTTCCAGTGCGCGGCGAACCCGTCGCCGCCGACGATCCAGATGTCATTTTCGTCAATGATCTCGACGTCGCGCACGCTGAGTGTCGTGTCGGCGTCCGGCGCCGCGGCGACCGACCACTCGCGACACGCCTCGAACTCCGTCGGCGGTTCGCCGCCGCCCGGCTCGGGGCACTTGGCGCCGTCTTCGAGAATGGTGGCGGAGAACAGCGCGTAATTGAACGTGCCGCCGCCGGGGGGCGGTCCGATCGTGCCGCGAAAGACGATCTGGTTCTGATCGAGCCCGCGGAAGTTCCAGTCAATCGTCGTCGGCGTAATGTCGTCGAAGGTGTCGCCGAGACCGACGATCCGGAAGATCGGACCGTCGCCCCGCTTGCCGAAGATCGCGAGCCCCCCGCCCCCATCGGTCTCGAAGCTCGCCTGGAAGATGATCAGATCGCCCTGCACCGCGACGTCGCCGAACTGCGTGAACGGATCGCCGGCCGGCGTGAGGTCGCCGAGCTCCGTGATCAGCGTCAGCGGCGCCGGCTCACCTGGCGCGGACACCGCCGGCGCTGTGTACAGCCCCTGATGACCGCCGAAGCCGATGAAGCCGCTCTTGCCCACCATGACGACGCGCTCGCCGTCCGTATGCGCCTGCGAAAAGTAGTCAAAGAATTCGTCGCGTCCCGGCATCTGAACCGTCCAGTTGGCGACCAGATTGAGCGCGTCCGTCTCAACGTCGTACAGGTACACGCCGCCGTCCACGCCGGTCTTGTGGCTGACGTACGCGGCGAGCGTGACGTGGCCGCCCTCCAGCGCCGGATCGTCGGGGTCGACATCGACAAACGTCCCGCCGCCGGGCATTGGATCGCCGTGCGACACGATCGGGAACCACGCCTGACCGACCGGCTTGAAGAACGGCGTACTGAAGCCCGCATTCGTCTCCCAGACCACGCCTTCCGGACCGATCGCATCACGATTGTCGGCCGGCCCATGATCGACGAGCGTCACCAGCCCGTCGCCGTCGCCCTGATAGATGCCGTCGATGTTGCTGCCGTCATAACGGGCGGCGAAGACGACCTGGCCGTCATGAATGTCCGGGTTCCAGAACGCCTGAAAGAACGTGCTCGCGGCGTTCGGCGCGAACGTCGCTTCGTCGGCGATCACCGTGAGCGGCCCGGCGCCGTCCGCCGGCGCGGTGAAGATCCCCGAGATCCCCGTCGTCTTGTTCTCGCCAAGAAAGGCGATCAGCCCGTTGTGGATCGCCGGACGCGCTCCGTAGGGGTTGATCGCCTCGAAATCGGTGATCTTGTTGACGCAGATGGTCTGGCCGGCGGCGCTTCCCGCGACGACCGCCGCGAGTCCGATGACCGTCCATGATTGGCGATTTCGTGGCATGGTCGAGGCTCCTCTGGTGCAGATGGGGCGGGGCGTGAGGAACGCGCAGCGCAGCGCATCGCGCCGTCGTCCCCCCTGTACTGAGGGTGCGGGCAGGTCGGGTGATACGTCAATCCACGGAAACCGGCGACGATCAGCGTTTCTTCTTCCGCGCGGCTTCCGCGGCGGCTTCGATCATCGCGTGGTGCGCATCGCGGCACGACTGCTCGAGCACCTGATGGAGGCGTTCGTGTTCGGGGATCGCGTTGAGCGCTTCCAGCAGGGTGTCGACGCGTCGCGTGATTTCCTGCTTCGCGTCGAGGTTCTCGATCACCGAATCGCCGAGCGCTTCCATCGCGTTCGCGAACCATTCGATGTCGGGGTTGTCGTAGTCAGCGGGCAGGTCGACCTTGGTGCGGTAGGAGTTCCCGGGATTGATCGCGACGATCGGCTGCTGACGGAGCTGGGTGACGGGTTCGCAGCAGAGGACGGCGATCGGGATCTCGCGTTGCAGACCGAGGTGGCGGAGGCGACGCGCATCGGCGCCGACCTGCGGCGGTTCGACGAGATAGCAGCCGGGCCGAAGCTTGAAGTCGTCCGCGATGTCTTCGTTGACGATCGCGATGGACCCCTCGTCGAGGGCCTGCTGGTAGCGTTGACGGCGCGCCTCCTGGAGGGGCAGGACGATGCGGGCCATGCGTTCGTAGTCGCGATCGTTGTGCGCCATCTCGAGCGCCTTGACCGCCATGCGTTCGGCCTCGAAGTACCGCGTGTGGGCGAGGGTCTCGCTCGCCTTGTTCATCAGGTGGTCGATCTTGGAGGGATTGGCGGAGGCGGGCATCGGGGAAGACTCCGGGCGGCGGTCCGCCGCGCAGGACGACATCGATCGAGTGTTCCGGCATGATACGTGGCGTCCGGCGCGCGGGTTCGCGGGCGGGGACACGAGGGCCGGGGAGCGACGTCGGATGCGGGGCGGTCAGGCGGCTTCGGGGAACTTCGCCGTGACGGCGTCGTCGAGCTGCGAGAGGAGGCCGCGCCACGCGACGGCGGTCTCGGGGAAGTCGTAGAGCAGGATGTCGGCGATGGCGGCGGGATCGGCGCCGACGAGCCCGTCGCGGAGATCGCGAAGCCGCTGGGCGAGCTGCTCGACGACCTGCAAGGCAGGCCCGTCGTCGCCGCAGTCGATGGCGGCGAGGTCGAGGTCGAGCAGTTCGATCGAGCCGACCACGGCTTCGCGGACGGCGCCCCAGACGGTCATGGCTTCCTGGAGCATGGGCAGGGCGGCGGCGGCGTCGTCGGCCTGGAGTTTTTCCGCCGCCTTCTGCTGGAGGGCGTCGGCGTCGTCCACCGCCTCCGCCGCGCTGGCGAACGTCTCGCGGACGAGCAGGGCGGGCGGGACGGAGACGAGCCGGACCTCGTCCGCCCGGATCTCGATCGAGGCGGGATCGGTGAGACGCGACTGCGGCCAGGACTCGCCGTCGACGACGACCTGGATGATGGTCCGGCCGGCGGCTTCCGCCTGGTTCGCGGCGTCGGCGATCGCTTCACCGACGGTCGCGGCGTTGGTCGCACAGGGTTGTTCGTCGAGCAGCAGGCGCATGGATGACCTCCTCCGGGGGATTCGGATCTGCGTATTTATCGGCTGATTCGGACCGCATCCTGACCGGAAATCACCGGCCGATGATCGGCCCTCCGAACGGCGACGGCGCGATCGGCGTGAGCGCTCGAAACAAGGTTGGCCGCCGACACGACCGTACGGCGTCTGGTGCTTCATTCCCGACGCTGTCCGGTGAGCGGCTGGGCCGTCGTCAGATCGCATCCGCCGCCCGGAGCCGGCGGCGGGGCGACTCAGTCGAGCCCGATCAGCTCCGCCACTTCGTCCGCGAGCACCTGGGCCCCGACGCTGATCGAGAGCGCGCCTTCGGGCAGCACCTCGACGATGAGCGGCGTCGCGGTGGAGGTGATGACGAGCGCCTGATCGCGATCTTCGGCATCCGAGTAGAGCGCGGCGATCAGGGCGTTGACCGTGTGGAAATCAGCGGGGTTGCACAGCAGCGGATCACGCGTGTTCTGCTCGACGGTCGCCGTGGCGTCGATCTCCTGCCAGTCCTCGTTCGAAGCGAGCGAGAACGCGACGGCGTCGAACACCTTGCGCCACTTCGCCACCGGCACCAGGAGCGCCTGGCCGAGATGCAGCTTGTGAAGCATCGCCTCGGCGATCGCCGGGAGCTCCTCCCGTGGACGCGTGGTCGACCGGGCGTTGTTCCGCCCGTCCACCTCGGCCCCTTCGGCGGCCACAAGAAAATGAACGACCTCATCGCCCTCGAGATCGAACGAGTTGACGTCCTCGCTCACCGATCGCTCGCGGACGCCCTGCTCGTTGAGCAGCGAAAGGGCTTCTGCGTACTTGACGAACTCCACGTGTGCACTCCCAGCGTCGGGCGGAGAACCCGCCCGTTCCGCAACAGTGTATCCGCAATCAGGAAAGGTCAACAGCGGAGCGAGTAAGATAGACGCCGGCGATCGATCCCGGTCGCGCTCCGCCTCCACGCTCGAAAGGCCGTCGATCTCATGAAAACGATTCTGTTCGTGTGCACGGGGAACACCTGCCGAAGCCCGATGGCCGAGGCGATGGCGAGGCAGCTGGCCGCCGCCGGCGAACTCCCCGCCCCGGACGGGTCCGACGGCTGGCTGTTCGCCTCCGCCGGCGTCGCCGCCGCCCATGGCGCCCCGGTCTCCCCGGAGACCCTCGACGCCCTGGCCGCGAGAGGCATCGAGCATCGCGGCGCCTCCAAGGCGCTGACGCCTCGCATGATCGAGAACGCCGACCTCGTCCTCACCCTCACCCGGCCTCACGCCGGGGCCGCCGCCGCGCTCCTCCCCCCCGATTCGCCACACGCCGCGAAAATCCACCCCCTCGATCCCGACGGCGACATCGAGGATCCTTTTGGCCGGGGCCCCCGCGCGTACGAACATCTGGCCGAAACCCTGACCACCCTGTTGCCGGGGCGACTCCGAGAACTGCTTATGGACACTTCCACGGATACCGCTGACGCCAGCCCTGACACCCGCATCGCCATCGCCTGTGATCATCGCGGCGTCGAGGCGACAAAGACGCTGCTCGAGCCGCTGCGGCACGCCGGGTACGTCCCCGAGGTGCTCGGTCAGTGCGACGGCGAATCGTGCGACTACCCCGATCAGGCCTGGCTCGTGGGCCGGGCGGTAGCGGACGGCGAGGCGGCCCGGGGCGTGCTCGTCTGTGGCTCGGGGGTGGGCATGTGCATCGCCGCGAACAAGATCGACGGCGTGCGGGCGGTGCTCGCGTTTGACGAAACCGTGGCCGAGATGAGTCGCCGGCACAACAACACTAACGTCCTGTGCCTGTCGGCGGACATGACGAACGCAAAGGCGCGGGCGGCGATCCTCGAGGCCTGGCTCAGCGCCCCCTTCGAGGGCGGTCGACACGCCCGGCGCGTCGACAAGATCGCGGCGATCGAAGCGGGCCGCAATCCGGCCGAGGCGGACGTGGAGCAGGCGACGGGCTGAGCCCCCTGCCGGGCCACACCGGGCAGGATGCGATCGCCGGTGTCCGGTCTGACCCCAGCGAAAAAAAGAGCGCCGTCGTCACCCGAAGATGACGAACGGCGCCTGAGGGGGGGCTCGTTGAGGCCCTCGGGATCGATCCCGGGAGCGGTTATTGTCAGTTCGACGTCACGCCTTCGGCGGATGCACCGGAGTTCGCAGCTTCTTCCAGTTCCCGCTCCCGATTCGCCTCGATGGTGAGACGGATCTTCTCGAGCGCCTTGTTCTGGATCTGCCGCACCCGCTCCTTGGTCACCCCGATGATCTGGCCGACCTGTTCGAGGGTCAGGGGCGAGGCGTCGGGGTCGACGTTCTCGATCCCGAACCGATGGTGGATGACGGTGATTTCGACGTCCGTCAGCTCGGCCTCGTTGGACAGCACCACGTGCTTCACCTCGTCGGCCGCTTCCTTCTCGGCCTGCTCCCGCAGGGTTTCGAGATGGTTGGACTTCTCCATCGCCGGGTCGAAGTCCGTCGGGAACTTCTGGCGATGCTTGGTGAGCTTCATGCCCTGTCGCGAGAACGCCTTGAGGATCGCGCGGCAGGCGTAGGTGCTGAACTTGAAGCCACGCCCGCAGTCGAACTTGTCGACCGAACGAAGCAGGGCCATGTTGCCTTCGGAGACGAGATCCGCGAAGTCGACTTCGCTCATCCGCGTGCGTTTCGCCATGGCGAGCACGAGGGCGAGGTTGGTCTCCGCGATCTGCTCGCGATAGCCGCGGGCCTTGCGATACCAGTACAGCATTTCACCGATCTGCTTCGGCGAGGGTTCGCCGAGGCCGACGGCTTCCTGCAGTTCACGGACGCGGTGTCGGGCGTAGTTGTACTGCAGGAACAGCACGCGCTCTTCTTCGGCGGAGAGCAGCACCGTGCCGTTGCTCCGGACTTTCCGATCGGGGTTCGAGGTCAGGTCGTCCATGAGCGGACGGTACCAGGAGACGTCCGGCCGCTGAATCTCAGGGGCTTCGTCGTAGATCTTGTGCTCGGCGTCCTTCTTGTAGAACTCATCCGAGTCGATGTAATCCATGGGTTCGCGGAGGAGACGGTCGAGGACCTTCTCTTCCGACCGGGTCAGACCCAGTGCGTGACGACCGGGCGCCCGCTGCGCCATTCGGCGCGCACGTCGGCGGCCCAGCGGCGAATTCTTATTGATCATGGTCTGACGCATCACCAAGCTCGCTTCCTGCATCGGGGGGTCGTGGGCGGCGGACGGACATGGCCCGCTGCGGATTGAGGTCACTCACTCTCCCGACGTGTCCGATCAGGCCGGCCGCGTCGTCTCCACCGGAGACGATCCGACGCCGAACTGACCTTCCTCCATGTGCTTCGTCCATCCCCTGCGACCGGATGCAACTTCCGGAAAGGCCGGGGCTCTGAAGAAGACAACACTGGTACGACGAGATTCCTCCCAGGTTCCCCGGATTTAGACTCATTCTAAGAGAAAAGACGGTGAAACAAGGATTCCGACCCATGAAAACGGCCGGGGAAGCCCGAATGGGTTATCGGTTATCCGGAATCTCGCCACACTTCTTTCGCGACGAGGATAACGCCGATGACACCACTGTGCCAATAGGCGAACCGGATGGTTTATTCCCGCAATCCAGAGGCATCGGTGGGGTGGCGGACGCCGCCCGGCCCTCGGGCTTACTCCGGGGCGCCGGAGGAGTGGTCGTAGATCCACACGCCGCCCGCCCGCTCGTACTCGAGCACCTCGCCGTCGTTGAAGAACAGGCTCAACTCGCGGGTCGCGGCTTCGGGGCTGTCCGAGCCGTGAATGAGGTTGAAGCTGTTCGAGACGCCGAAGTCGCCGCGAATGGTGCCGGGATCGGCCTTGGAGCCGAAGGTGGCGCCCATCATGTTGCGGCAGATCTGGATGGCGCCGATTCCGCGGACCGCCAGCACCAGCACCGGCGACGAGGTCATGAAGCCGACCAGGCCGTCGTAGAACGGCTTGCCCTGGTGGTCCTGATAGTGGGTCGCGGCGAGATCCTGGGAGATCTGCATCATCTTCGCGCCGACGATCTGGAGTCCCTTGTCCTCGAACCGGCTCATGATGCGACCCATCAGGCCGCGCTGGACCGCGTCGGGCTTCAGGATGATGAGCGTGGTTTCCATGGCGGAGGACTCCTGCGTCGGGGACGGAAGACATCGGACCGCCCGCACGGGCCATCCGAAAGGTCGGGCAGGATAACGGCTTCCGCCCCTGATGCAACCCGGATTGCCTGAGCGTCCGGTTCAACGTCGGGGCTCCACGCGATCACGGATCAACGCCAGTCGGAACGGACGCAGTTCCGCCACGAACAGACCCGAGGCCACCGCGGGATCCGCCTCCATCCGGGTCTGGGCGGCGGCGTGGTCCGGCGCGGCGAAGACGACGATGCCGTCCAGCGGCTTCGTCCGACCCGCGTCCGGCGATTCGCCCGGGGCCGTCACCGACGCCTCCGTTCGACCCGCCATGACGAGCACGCCGTCAGCGGCCATCCGCTCGAGATGGGCGAAGTGGGCCCCCACCGTCGCCTGCTCGGCCGGCGATGCGTTGGCGGGGAAGGTCGGATCGGCGGGTGTGAGGTGATACGACCAGTAGACAGGCGGCGGACTGCCGGGAAGAGTCAAGGGATCGGGCAGGTCGGGCAGACCACGCTCGCAGGCGGACTTGAGCGCACGGAGGACGTTGGGCCACGCGCGTTCGAAGTAGCCGCGCACTTCGGGCCAGTCCTGGTGATCGTCCGGCCAGCCGGCGTGGGTCAGCCGGACGTGGGTCCGTCCGTCGCCGGGAGCGTCCGTGAGTTGCACGACCACGAACGTGCGCCGGGCGCGGAGCGCGGGGATCGTCGGCGGTGCGTTCCAGGTGAAGGAGAGCATGGAATCGGGGACGTAGCTGAGGACGCGGCAGCCCTCCGAGCCGCGCGATCCCGCCGGCAGGTCCGGACCGAAGGCGATCTCGTAGGGTCCGCCGACGCGAAGTTCGACGACGGCGTCGACCTCGAGGAACGCCCGGAGGCCGGCGCTGGTCGACCAGGCGCGAAAGACCTGCTCGCGCGGCGCGGGAACGGTGGTCTCGAACGTGAGGGCGGGCGCCGCGAAAGCGACGGTCCCGAACAGCGCGCACAGCAGCGTGGCGAGGACGGGCGATGCAGGCATGGCGGAGGCTCCCATCAAACAGGGCGGGGCGTCGGGTGCGGGCGTGATCAGGATCAGTAGACGAATGGCAGTCGGAACGCGCGTCGGATCATGGAGAGCTGACCGGCGTGCATGGTCTCGTGGGCCGCGAGGGTGGACATGAGGCCGCCTCGATTGGGCGCGAACGAGGCCCAGTCGCCATCGAGCGGGGTCTCGAGTTCGTCGTCGGAGAGTCCTTCGAGCCAGGCGAGGAGAGCCGCGCGTCGCTCCTGCATGACGGTCCGGACGCGGGCCGGGTCGGGATACGCGTCGGCGTCGCCGGTCGGGGTGGATTTCATGCCGAACGTCTCGACCCAGCCGTCCTCGAGGGCGGAGGGTTGATCGCCGAGGCCGGTGAGCATGGCGTCATCGGTCCACGCGAGGTGACCCATGATCCAGAGGGCGTGATTGCAGTCGTCGATGGGCTGGGCGCACATCTGGTCGGCCGGGAAGTCGGCGAGGAGGCCTTCGAGCCACTGGCGTGAGAAGTTGAGTGCGAAGCGTCCGTTGGCGCGAGCGGCGTCGAGCGGGGAGGTGGCGGTCACGGGCGGCGTCTTTCAGTCGGAGGGAATGAACCGAGGTCGGGCGGCGCCACGGCGCCGCTTACTTGAACGATCGATCAAGAACGGTCGGATGTCAAACGGGGATGTCCGAGAAGGCGAGAAAAACGGCGTCGGTCGCGGCCGTGCGGGTTTCGGTAGGATGCGGCCCGCATGACATGGCTTGGCGACATCACGGGCGGCTGGATGTGGGTGCTGGCGGCGGCGGACGCCGACCCGGCGCACGAGATGCTGATGACGTTCGGCGTGGCGATCGCGGCGGGTGCATTGCTGATCACGGCGGCGCGTCTGGCGGGTCTGCCGGCGATCGTGCTGTTGCTGATCGGCGGGTTTCTGCTGGGTCCGGGCCGGCTCGAGTGGGTCGATCCGAAGACCCTGGGGGACGGTCTGCGGGCGATCGTGGCGATGTGCATCGGCCTGATCCTGTTCGAGGGCGGGCTGACGCTGAACATCAAGGGGTACCGCGAGGCGCCGACGATGATTCGGCGGCTGCTGACGTTCGGGGTGATGATCACGTGGTTCGGCGCCGCGCTGCTGATCTGGCTGCTGGCGCGGTGCTCGACGGGGGGTCGGATTCCGGGGGAGTATGCGTTTCTCGCGGCGAGTCTGGTGATCGTGACGGGTCCGACGGTGATCGGGCCGTTGCTGAAGCGCATCCGGGTGTCGTCTCGTCTGCACAACGTGCTGCACTGGGAGGGGGTGCTGATCGATCCGATCGGCGTCTTCATTGCGTTGTTGTGTTTCGAGTACGTCGTCGTGGACGAGACGGGGTTGGAGGCGGTGATGAACCTCGCCCTGCGGGTGGGGTCGGGGCTGGGGATCGGCGTCGTCGGCGGCCTGTTGCTGATCTTCCTGACGCGGCGCAAGCTGCTGCCGGAGTCGATGCTGAATGTCGGCGCGGTGGGGTTCGCGGTCGCGTTCTTCATTCTGGCGGAGTACGTGATCGCGGAGGCGGGTCTGCTGGCGGTGACGGCGGCGGGGTTCGTATTCGCGGCGGGCGGCTCCTTCGAAGCGAAGCAGGTCAAGGAGTTCAAGTCGGAGGTGATCGATCTGTTGATCGGGACGCTCTTCGTGTTGCTCTCCGCGCGGCTGAGCGTGGCCCAGTTCGTCGAGTTCGGATGGACGGGCGTCGTCACCGTGGTCGCGGTGATGTTGATCGTGCGTCCGCTGAGCATCTTCCTGTGTTCGATCGGTCTGGATCTGTCGCTCAACGAAAAGGTGTTCCTCGCCTGGGTCGGGCCGCGCGGGATCGTGGCGGCGTCGATGGCGTCCTTGTTCGCGTTGAGCATCGCGCAGTCCGCGGGGGCGCCGGACTCGGTGAACTTCAACGCGGATCGCGCGGCGTACGGGACGTTTGTCGAGACGTTCGTCTATTCGATGATCATCGCCACCATCTTCATCCAGGGGGGCACGGCCGGCGTGCTCGCCAAGCTGCTGCACGTGCGTCGATCGCCGCCGGTGGGTTGGATGATCGTGGGGGCGAATCAGTTTGCGCGCCGGGTGGCGTCTTTCCTGCAGCGGGCGCTGGAGGTGCCGGTGGTGATCGTCGACACGAACGGCCGGGCGGTGCAGGAGGCGCGTCGGGAGGATCTGACGGCGTTCGTCGGCGACGCGCGTGACAACGCGTTGCAGGAGCGGACCGAGTTTCATCCGATCGGCCGGGTGCTGGCCCTGACGGACAATGAGGATCTGAACGTCCGGGTCTGCCAGGCGTGGCGCGGGGTGGTCGGGTCGACGAACACGTATCGGTGCAATCCGGTGGCGGCGGACGGGGAGGAAACGCAGGATGCGCAGAACGGCGTGCTGGTGTGGAAGCGTCTGCCGCGCCCGTCGTTGATTTCGGGCGAACTGAGTCGTCGGGAGGCGGCGGTGTTCGAGGCGGCCCCCCGCGACCCGGCGGCGTCGGGTGACGCGGCGGCGATCGCGGCGGTGCTGGACGGTCGTCTGGTGCTGGATCCGAGCGAGGAAGCGTTGGCGGGGGCGAAGGATGACGACCGGGTGTTGTTCCTGCGTCGTCGGGCGGACTACCTGGCGCGGAGTCTGCATCCGTCGTTGATTCTGTCGTTGACGACGGCGGCGGATCTGGAGGCGGTGTTGTCGGCGTTGATGGACGAGGTGGTGAAGATCGAACCGCGGACGCCGCGCGAGGCGACGATCCATGATCTGATGGAGCGTGAGTCGACGTTTCCCGCGGCGATCGGGAACGGGGTGGCGATTCCGCACGCGTACGTGGAGGGGTTGGATCGTCGGTTATGCGGACTGGCGCGGCTGCGTTCGCCGCTGGAGACGCCGTCGCCGGACGGCGAGCCGATCCGTCTGGTGTTTCTGCTGTTGAGTCCGCCGGGGGATCCGGAGGGTCACCTGGCGACGCTGGCGGAGCTGGCGCGGTGCATGATTGACGACGAGACGCGGGCGATGGTGTACGAGTCATCGGCGCCGGCGGACGTTCTGGCCGCGATCCGGGTGGCGAGCATCCGGGCGTCGCGGGAGCGTTGATCGGCCGCGGGTCGGTTCGAGATACAATACGTCGGCGTGCGACCGCATCGGACCGTCGCCGGAGTTCGTCTTCATGACTGAGCGGGACCCAGCACCCGAGTCCGGTTCATCTTCGCCTGTGTCCCGGGATCGCACATCGAGTCTGCCCGCGGTCCTGCCGGTGGAGATGATGCCGCAGCCCGACGACGAGACCTGCGGACCGACGTGTCTGCATGCGGTCTATCGCTACTTTGGCGAGCGGGTTGGTCTGGACGAGGTCATCGAATCCGTGCGCTCGCTGGGGGCGGGGCGGGGGACGCTGGCGGTCATGCTCGGCAACCACGCGTTGAGCCGCGGGTATGACGCCGCGCTGTACACCTTCAACCTGCAGATCTTCGACCCCACCTGGTTCGATGCGCACGGCGACGCCTCGGCGGCGGCGCTCATGGATCGTCTGGAGGCGCAGGCGGAGGCGAAGCGGACGGACGATCCGCGGTTTCCGGTCGCGACGGCGTCGTATCTGGAGTTTCTGCGTCGGGGCGGGGCGATCCGGTTCCGCGATCTCACGACCCGTCTGATCGCCGGCTTCATCCGGAGCGGGCGGCCGGTGCTGACGGGGCTGAGCGCGACGTATCTCTACCGGTGCGCGAGGGAGTTCGGTCCGAATGACGATTACGACGACATTCGCGGCTTTCCCACCGGTCACTTCGTGGTGCTGCACGGGTTTGATCCGAAGCGCCGCCAGGTGACGGTCGCGGATCCGCTGGCCCACAACCCGGGTTTCTCCACGCAGCACTACGTGATGTCGATGAGTCGTCTGACGCCGGCGATCATGCTCGGGGTGCTGACGTACGATGCGAACATGCTGGTGATTGAACCGCGTGACGAGGCGTCCGGTCCATGACATCGCTGCTGGTCGTCG
Source organism: Phycisphaerales bacterium (assembly GCA_965227335.1). Taxonomy (GTDB): domain Bacteria; phylum Planctomycetota; class Phycisphaerae; order Phycisphaerales; family SM1A02; genus CBDDFV01. The sequence goes on along the minus strand of CBDDFV010000001.1, from coordinate 792,834 downwards.
ACCACCCGACGCGATGGCCGCTCGAGATTCCCGGGACGGAGGTGGTGTCGTCGTACGCCTATCTCTCCGACCCGACGTGGGCGGGGGCGCCGGGGCGCAAGGTCTTCAATCTCTGTCGCTCGTTCCGCTACCAGGCGGCGGGGTACTACGTTTCGCTGCTGGCGGAAGCGCGGGGCCATCGTCCGCTGCCGTCGGTGACGGCGATCCAGGATCTGCGTCTCGCCCCGGTGGTGAAGATCGTCTCGCAGGACTTCGAAGACCTGATTCAGTCGAGCCTGAGGCCGATCCGGTCGGCCGGGTTCGAACTCAGCATCTACTTCGGGCACAATCTGGCGGCGAGGCATGATCGGCTGGCGACCGCGATCTTCAACGCCTTTCCGGCCCCGTTGCTCCGCGCGCGATTCGAACGGAACGGCGAATGGAAGCTCAGCTCGGTGCGGGTGATCGGGTTGGGCGATGCGCCGGAGTCGCACTGGCCGTTCATCGCGGAGCAGGCGGAACGGTACCTCCGCCGGGCGCCGCGCCGCGGCCGGACGCCGGCCGCGACTCGGTTCGACCTCGCGATCCTGCACGACCCGGACGAAGCCACGTCGCCGTCGAACGCGGAGGCGCTGCGTCGTTTCGTCGCGGCGGGCGAATCCCTGGGGCTCGCATGCGACCTGATTCGCCGGGACGCCTACGGTCGGATCGCGGAGTACGACGCGTTGTTCATCCGGTCGACGACTTCGGTGGATCACTACACGTATCGATTTGCGCGTCGGGCGGAGGCGGAGGGCCTGGCGGTGATGGACGATCCGGTGTCGATCGTCCGTTGTACGAACAAGGTGTACCTCGCGGAGACGATGGCGCGTCACCGGATTGCGACGCCGCGCACGCTGATCTTGTCGAAGGAAAACGCGATGGACGGTCTGCGTTCGCTCGGGTTCCCGTGCGTGCTGAAGCGGCCGGACAGTTCGTTTTCGGCGGGCGTGTCGCGGTGCGACGACGAGGCGTCGGCCCCGGCGATGCTCGCCACGTTCTTCGAGGGCAGCGATCTGCTCGTCGCGCAGGAGTACGTGCCCACGGACTTCGACTGGCGGATCGGCGTGCTCGGGGGGTCGGCGTTGTACGCGTGCCGGTACGGAATGGCCCCGGCCCACTGGCAGATCGTCCGGCGCGACGACGCCGGCGTGCACGAGGGCGACAGCGAGACGATGCCGACGGACGCGGCGCCGCAGGACGTGGTGCGTCTTGCGATCCGCGCCGCCAACCTGATGGGCGACGGTTTGTACGGGGTCGATCTCAAGATCGTGCGCGGCCGGCCGGTGGTGATCGAGGTGAACGACAATCCGAACATCGACGCCGGCGTCGAGGACGCCGCGGCCGGCGACGATCTCTACCGTCGCGTCATGCAGCACTTCCTGCGAAGGATCGAATCGCGATGAGTCCCGCCGCCGACTGGTCATATCCGCTCGGTCTCTTCGACGCGGCGGGCGTGGAGCTGGAGTACATGATCGTCGACCGGGCGACGCTCGACGTGCGTCCGATCTGCGACCAGCTCTTCGAGGCGGCGACGGGCGGGTCGGCGTCGGACGTCGAGCCGGACGGTCCGGACGGACGCATTGCGTGGTCGAACGAACTCGCCCTGCACGTGGTCGAACTGAAGACGCAGCGTCCGGCGGCGACGCTGGACGGGCTGATCGACGAGTTCCAGCGGCACGTGCGTCGCGTCAACGATCTGCTCGCCCCGCTGGGCGCGCGGCTCCTGCCGACCGCGATGCATCCCTGGATGGATCCTGATCGCGAGACCCGGCTCTGGCCGCACGAGAACAACGAGATCTATCGCACGTACGACCGCATCTTCGGCTGTCGCGGCCACGGCTGGGGCAATCTGCAGAGCACGCACGTCAATCTGCCGTTCGCGAATGACGAGGAGTTCGGGCGACTGCACGCGGCGCTCCGCCTGGTGTTGCCGCTGCTGCCGGCGCTGGCCGCGAGTTCGCCGATCGTGGCGGGGCGCTGGTCGCCGATCTCATGTCACCGGATGGAGGTGTACCGCACGAACGCCGCGCGAATCCCGATGATGACGGGGCTGGTCGTCCCCGAGCCCGTGTTCACGCGGGCCGCGTACGAGCGCGACATTCTGGAGCGGCTGTACGACGACCTGCGGCCGCACGATCCCGACGGCGTCCTTCGCCACGAGTTCGCGAACGCGCGGGGGGCGATGGCGCGGTTCGACCGGGGGGCGATCGAGATCCGGGTGCTCGATATCCAGGAGTGTCCGGCCGCGGATCTTGCGATCGTCGCGCTGGTCACGGCGGTGGTGCGGGCGGTCGTGGAGGAGCGCTGGTTGTCGTGGTCTGATCAGCAGCAGGTCGCGACGGATCTGCTGCACGGGGTGCTGCTCGACACGATTCGGTACGCGGACCGCACCCGGATCCGGGAGCGGACGGTGCTGGACGCGTTCGGCGTGTCGCAGTCGATGATGTGGGCGGGCGATCTGTGGATCCGGTTGCAGGAGCTGTTGCTGCCGGACGATCCGACCTGGACGCCGCTCCTGCGTCGCATGCTGCGCACGGGGACGCTCGCCAACCGGATCGGTCGGTGTATCCGGCGCTTCCCGACGCATTCGGAACTGCAGGACGTCTACCGCGAACTCGGCGACTGTCTCGACCGCGGGGAGCTCTTCCGTGCCCCGTGAGACGCCCGCGACGTGGCGGCCGTCGTTCATCCTGCTGACCTGCGAGCACGGCGGACGCGACGTTCCCGCCCCGTACGTCGATCTGTTCCGCGGGGCGGAAGCGGATCTCGCGACGCATCGCGGCAGCGACATCGGCGCGTTGGGCGTCGGGCTTCGGATCGCCGCGCGGCGGTCGGCGCCGATCATCTTCTCGACCGTCACCCGTCTGCTCGTCGATCTGAACCGGTCGCTCGATCAGCCGGACGTCTTCAGCGTGTACACCCGGGATGTGTCGGAAACGGTGCGGGCGTCGATCGTCGGCGGGTACTACGCACCGTACCGGGCGAATGTGGAGCGCACGATCGACGCCGCGCTGCGCGCCGGTCACCGGGTGCTGCATGTGGGCGTGCATTCCTGCACCGAGTCATTGAACGGCAGGACGCGCGAACTGGAGGTCGCGCTGCTGTTTGACGAAGCGCGGCCGTATGAACTGGCGTTCGCCGAGCGGTGGCGGAAGGCGCTGCGGTCGGCGGGGCCGAACTGGCGATGTCCCTTCAACCAGCCGTACCGCGGGGATTCGGACGGACTCACGACGACCCTGCGTCAGCGGCTGGACCCGGCGAGGTACCTCGGGATCGAGCTGGAGGTGCGCCAGGACCTCGTGGTCGGGACGGCGGGACAGCGTGACGTCGGAGATCGCGTCGGCGCGGCGTTGGGCGACGCGGCGGCCCCGGTCTGACGCGCGCCATCAGCCGCCGGGCGTGTAGAGAATCTCGGTCCCGGGACCGACCGGGATCCCGAGCAGGAAGACCCACGTGTAGAACAGGACGATCCAGCCGAGCAGGAAGCAGATCGAGTACGGCAGCATCGTGGCGACGAGGGTGCCGATGCCGAGCTTGCGGTCGTACTTCACGGCGAAGGCGAGGATGAGTCCGAAGTAGCTCATCATGGGGGTGATGATGTTCGTCGTGGAGTCGCCGATCCGGTACGCGGCCTGGATCACCTCGGGCGTGTAGCCGACGGTCATGAGCATGGGGACGAAGATCGGCGCGGTCACCGCCCACTGGGCCGACGCGCTGCCGAGCATGAGGTTGACGAAGCAGCACATCAGGATGAACGGGATGAAGACGAGCGGGTTGTCGAGATTCATCGCCCGGATCGCGTCCGCCCCCAGCACCGCGAGAATCTGTCCGAGATTCGTGTAGCCGAAGAACGCCACGAACTGCGCGGCGAAGAACACGAGCACGATATACAGCCCCATCGTGTTCATCTGGTGCGCCATGGCGTTGATGATGTCCTCGTCGTTCTTCATCGTGCCCGCCACCCGGCCGTACACGAATCCGGGCAGGATGAAGAAGATGAAGATCATCGCGACCACGCTGCGCAGGAACGGCGAGGGCATGAGGGCGTTGTTGACGGGGTCGCGGAGGACGCCCCAGCCGGGGATGTTCAGGACGATCTTGTTGACGAAGCCGCCGAGCCCCTCGGCGACGGGCGCGTTGTAGACGGCCTTGTCGTCCATCTTCGGCGCGGCGTCGAGATCGACCTGGGTCCAGAGCTGGTCATGTTTGACCGCCGCGAGGTCGTCGACGCCGACGGCGGCGGTGGCCTGCGGTCCGGCGAGGTAGACAATGAAGAGGATGCCGACGAGGGTGGCGAGGCCCGCCCACTTGAGGCCCCGCACTTCGGCGGAGGTGAGCTGTTCGAGCTTCGGGTTCTTCTCGACGGATTCGTCGGCGAGGGCGGGGTCGTACTTGCCGAGGCGGGGTTCGACGATCTTCGCGGTGACCCACGTGCCGATGACCGTGATCATCGGGACGGAGACGGCCATGAAGTACCAGTTGACGGCGGCGTGAACTTCGTAGGCGGGGTCGATGTAGCGGGCGGCTTCCTGGGTGATCCCGGCGAGGAGGGGATCGACGGTGCCGATGACGAGGTTCGCGCTGTAGCCGCCGGAGACGCCGGCGAACGCGGCGGCGAGTCCGGCGAGCGGATGGCGTCCGATGGAATAGAACACCGCCGCCGCGAGCGGGATGATCACGACGTAGCCCATTTCCGACGCGGTGTTGCTGAGGACGCCGCCGAAGACGATGACGACGGTGACGAGCGACGGCGGGGCGGCGAGGATCATCTTGCGGATGATGGCGCTGAGGAGTCCGGATCGTTCGGCGACGCCGACGCCGAGGAGGGCGACAAGGACGGTGCCGAGGGGGGCGAAGCCGACGAAGTTGGAGACGAGATTCTGGAACATCCAGCGAACGCCTTCGCCGGACATGAGCGAGTTGACGCGGATGATCCCGTCCGCCGCGCGTCCGCGGGAGCCTTCCGGCCGGGGGTCGAGGACGGTGAGGTCGAAGTAGGCGGCGAGTCCGGAGAGGATGACGATGGCGACCGCGAACAGGAAGAACAGCGTGACGGGGTGGGGCAGGCAGTTGCCGAGCCACTCCACGACGGCGAGGAATTTCGCAAACCAGCCGGAGGGTTTCTTCGGCTCATCGGCGGGCGGGGGCGAGGGCAGCGGGTCGGAGGGATTGAGGTCGCTCATGCCGCGAGGATAGGGTCCGGCCGGGAGGTTGCAATCGGGCTGGCCGGTCGGGGCCGGGGGCGGAGGCCGGAAGCCGCGGGATGCGGTACGCTGTGCAGCGGTCGGAGGGATCCGGCCGATCTGACGGAGATGGAGCTCCCGCATGACCACCCTGACCCCCGCCGCCGACGCGTCCCGATCCAGCATGGGTAAGAAGCCAACGACGAAGAGCGACGGGAAGTCGAGCGCACCGACGCGGAAGAAGAAGGCCCGGACCGCCGCGACCGCGGAGTCGATGGCGGCGAAGCAGCGTGAGATCTCGGTCTCTGAGTTCTTTGCGAAGAACCGTCACCTGCTCGGGTTCGACAATCCGCGGAAGGCGATGCTGACCACGATCAAGGAGGCGGTGGACAACGCCCTTGACGCGTGCGAGGAGGCGTCGATTCTGCCGACGATCTTCGTGCAGGTGCTGCAGCTCAGCGAGACGCGGTTCAAGATCACGATTCGGGACAACGGGCCGGGGATCGTGCGGAAGCAGATCGACAACATCTTCGGCAAGCTGCTCTACGGCTCGAAGTTCCACCGGATGAAGATGAGCCGGGGCCAGCAGGGCATCGGGATCTCGGCGGCGGGCATGTACGGATTGATGACGACCGGGAAGCCGGTGCTGATCATCTCCAAGACGTCGAAGCGCAAGCCGGCCCACGAAGTCCGCCTCAAGATGGACACGATGAAGAACAAGGCGGAGATCGTCTCGGACCAGGAGCATCCGGAGGACGATGCGCTCTTCCCGGACGGGCACGGCACGCAGGTGGTGATCGAACTCGAGGGCCGGTACCAGAAGGGTCGGCAGTCGATCGACGAGTATCTCGAGCAGACGGCGATCGCGAACCCGCACGCGTCGGTCACGTACATCACGCCGGCGAACGAGACGATCGAGTTTCCGCGGGCGGTGGACGAACTGCCGGAGGAGCCGACGGAGATCAAGCCGCATCCGAAGGGCATCGAACTCGGCACGCTGATCCAGATGATCGAGCGCACGGAGTCGAAGCAGCTCGGGGCGTTCCTGCAGAACGACTTCTGCCGCGTGGGGGCGACGAAGGCGAAGGAGATCTGCACGAAGGCGAAGCTGACGAACCGCTCGTGGGTGAAGCAGATCGGACACGCGGAGGCGGAGGCGTTGTACGACGCCATTCAGGAGACGCGGATCTCCAACCCCCCCACCAACTGTCTCGTCCCGATCGGGTCGCGGGCGTTGCTGGCGGGTCTGCTCAAGGAAGTAAAGGCGGAGTTCTTCGCGGCGGCGACGCGTCCGCCCGCGGTGTATCGCGGAAACCCGTTCCAGATCGAGGTCGCGATCGCGTACGGCGGCGCCCTGGCGGGCGATGAATCGGCGCGGGTGCTGCGGTTCGCGAACCGGGTGCCTCTGCTGTATCAGCAGTCGGCGTGCTGCTCCTTCAAGGCGGTGGTCGAGACGGGGTGGAAGAACTACAACCTCTCGCAGCCGCGCGGCGGGCTGCCGGTGGGCCCGCTCGTGATCATGGTGCACATGGCGTCGGTCTGGGTGCCGTTCACGAGCGAGTCGAAGGAAGCCATCGCCGACTACGACGACATCCGCAAGGAAATGAAGCTCGCCCTGCAGGAGTGCGGCCGCAAGCTGGGAACGTATCTGCGGCGGCGGAAGAAGATGCGTCGGGAGTCGGAGCGTCGTTCGATCTTTGAGCGGTACATCGGCGAGATCGCGACCGCGTGCCACGACATCACCGGGGCGGACGCGGCGGCGCTGTACGAGGCGCTGCTGCGGCAGGCGCAACGTCGGACGCAGGAGGCGGACCAGGTGCTTGACGAGGACGGCAACGTCGTGGATGACGGCGGGCGTCTCGCGAAGGATGACGACGTCATCATCGTCGAGGACCGGCGGGACGTCATCACCGGGAACGGCGATGGCTCCGATGACGACGACGAGGCGCCCGTGAACGGGACCTTGTTCGGCGGGGACGACGAGGCGCCGCCGAAGCGGAAGAAGAAGATCCGGCGGAAGGTGAAGAAGAAGCGATAGGTCGGGATCGTATCCCGACATCGATCCGGCAATCAGTTCGCGGTCGTCGACCGGCGACTACGACGGTGGCGATGGCTGTCGCGCCCCCACGGCGCCTCGCCGACTTTGCGAGCAACTCGCGGAGCATCCTGCAACGGGTCGACGGCAGGATGTCGTCGCGTCGGCAGCCGTCAACCTCCGCATGGCGCCGGACCATGGATTCCGGAACCATCTGGAGTGCTATGCGGTCGATGCCGCGCACGAACGCGTCGAAATCTGGCGGATCGTGGACGGAAGGCGCGACCTGCCGACGGTGTCGGAAGATGAGTCGCGTCGGTTGGGTCCACGACCCCCCATCGAATCACCCGTGATGAGTTCGTGTCGGGTCGTGGACCCGACCTACGAAGAGGTGCGTTCACGCCACGTCGTGGCCGCCTCGGCGTCGCGATCCTCAAAGTACAACGCTAACCGCTCCGCCACCGCTGCGGCGTCGTCGGCCTGCTCCGCTTCGGTGAAGAACGTCCATGCCTGCTCCAGGTGCGCAGCCCCGGCGGCGCGATCGTCATCTCCCTCCATGTCGAGGAGCGTTTCGCCCGCGATGCGATGGGTCGTCCCGCGGAGACTGGGTGACTGGTGCTGCGGCGTGTCGCCACGCTCGAGAATCGCCAGGGCTTCCTGGGACGCGGTCTGCGCGTCGTCGAGCCGGCCGGTCTGCCGCAGTGCTCGGGCGTACGAATTGAGGTCATAGACGAGGTAGATGTGATCAGGCGCCAGCGTTTCGCGTTCGTAATCGACGACTTCACCGAACGCGTCCGCGGCGTCTTCGTGGCGATCCAGCCGAAGCAGGAGCGAGCCGAGGTTCGCGAGGGAGGTCGCCGCGCTGACGGTCAGGCCGCCGTCGGGGCGGCGGAAGACGTCGACGGACTTGCGGGTGTACTCGACCGCTTGCTCCGGATCGCCCCGACGGGCGGCAAGCACACCGAGCGTCTGCCAGCTCTGGCCGACCGCGGGATGATCATCGCCGAACTGCGCCCGCCTCGCCTCGAGCGCCTCGAGGATCAGCGGCTCCGCCTCGCCGTACCGTCCCTGATCGGACAGGATCGCGCCGAGGTTGTCCATGGCGCCGAACGTGTAATGGTGATCCGGGCCCATGCTCTCGCGGTACATTTCGAGCACCTGGCGCGAGAGCGGCTCGGCGTCCTCAAGTCGTCCCTGCGCCTTGTACACGCTGGCCAGTCCGCTGCGGGTGATCGCGGCGCTGGGGTGGTCGGACTCGAGTACGTTGTCGCTCAACGCGATGGAGGCCAGATAGTGCTGTTCGGCAGCCGCGAAATCGCCGCGCTCGTAGGCGATGTCTCCAAGGAAGCTGATCGCCATGATCTGCCGGGGATCCTCGTCGCGACCGGCTCGGGCGAGGGCGTCCCGCGCCTTCCGGAGACTGGCCTCCGCTTCGTCGAGCTGTCCCCAGGCGAGCCGACTCGATGCGATCTGAAGAAGGACATCGATGGTCTCATCGTGAAGCGGACCGAGGATCTCGGTGCGCAGGGTCAGCGCGCGATCGAGGTTCTCCATCGCTTCACCTTGTTCGTTCAGGTGCGAGAGCGCCTGGGCGAGGTAGTAGCACGCCTCCGCAATCAGCAGCGGATCAGCCGGGCGAAGCTGCTCGATGCGGGCGAGCGCGTCGACGAGTCGATCTCGCGCCCCCGCGCGATCGCCGTCGGCGCTCTCGGAGCGAGCGAGCGCGACTTCCGCCTGCAGGACCTCGGGATGAGCTGGATCAAGTTCGACGCGCCGCAGTTCGACCGCACGCTCGAGTTGCGCGACCGATTCCTGGTGCATGCCGAGGCCGAAGTACGACCGGCCGATGGTCACGCGGACCGACGCCTCCACCCGCGGCTGATCGGCGAACTCCTCGCCCACGAGGCGGGCGGCCTGATCAAGCGCGGTGGCGATGGAGACCGTCGCTCCCGCCTGCCACGGATCCGCCTGTTCGAAGACTCGCTCCATGAACTGGTTCGCCGCCTCGTACTCATCGGCCCGGAGGAGGGCGGTGTCGCGGGCGCGGGCCGCATTGATCGCAAAGAACGTGCTGACCGCCGTCGCGCCGATGAGCACGATGACAAGGGCCGTGAGCGCCGCCGCCGCCCCGCGGTGACGGCGTGCGAGCCTGGTGATCTGTTCGAGGGCGGACGGCGGTCGGGCGAGGATCGGTTCGTCGTTCAGGTACCGCACCAGGTCGTCCCGGAGTTCGTGGGCGGACTGATAGCGATCGTCGGGATTCTTCTCCAGGGCTCGGGCGACAATCGTCTCGAGGTCGCCGCGGAAGCGGACGTCGATCCGACTCAGGGGCGGCGGGACGCGAGTCTGAATCGTGGAGACGGCGTCGTGAATCGCTCGTCCCTGCAGTTCGTACGGGGGCTGCCCGGTGATCAGTTCGTAGAGCATCACGCCGAGCGAGTAGACATCGGCGCGGGTGTCGATGGCGTCCGGATCCGCCGCGCATTGCTCGGGGCTCATATACGCGAGCGTTCCGATGATCTGACCGACCGCAGTCTGAATCATCGTGATCTGAAGGTCCGCGTCGGTGACGCGGGCGACGCCGAAGTCGAGGATCTTCGGCGCGCCGTCAGCATCAACGAGCACGTTGTCGGGCTTGAGGTCACGGTGGATCACGCCTCGCTGATGGGCGTGCTGCACGGCGTCGGCGACGGCGACGACGAGTTCGATGCGGCCGCGGACGTCCAGGTCGCGGGTGTCGACGTACCGTTGCAGCGACGCGCCCTCGATGTACTCCATGGCGAAATACGGCTGTGCGCCGTCGCCCTGATCGAAGGTCCCGGCTTCGAGGATGGCGGCGATCCCGGGATGCTGGAGGCGACCGAGCACCTCCGCCTCGTGGGTGAAGCGTCGCAGCATGGACGGCGACATGAGTCCGGGGGCCAGCAGCTTGATCGCGACGAAGCGGCGGGGGCGGGACTGCTCGGCTTTGTAGACGCGTCCCATGCCGCCCTGGCCGATCAGTTCGATGATGCGATAGTCGTGGATCGCGTCGGGGTGTTTCGGCGCGGCGGACGGTTCGAGACTGACGACGCGGCCGCGCTCCGCGAGGTCGATCAACCCGCCGCCATGCTCGTGGCGCCGGAGCATGGCGCGGACCTTCGCCGCGACGTCGGGATCGTCGGCGGCCTGTTCCTCGACGAAGTCGCCCCAGCGGGACGGCGACTGCCCGCAGGCTTCTTCAAAGATCGAGCGTGCTCGTCTGTACTGCTCCGGGGTCACGGGGTGCGATCCTGTTCCGCAAGTTCCTCGGCGAGCCACGCGCGGACGGCGGTCCAGCGGTGAATCGCCTGGTGGCGGGTGAGACCGACGATCTCGGCGGCTTCGTCCGACGTCAGACCGCCGAAGAACCGCAGTTCGACGAGCGTGGCGTCATCGGGATCGAGCGCGTGGAGCTTCTGCAGCGCTTCTTCGAGGGCGAGCAGGTCGATGCGATCCGGATGGTCGCCGCCGCCGGAGGCGATCCCGCTGAGAGTGAGACGCTCCCAGCCGCCGCCCCGCTTCGCGGCCATGCGGGCGCGGGCGTGGTCGACGAGGATGTGACGCATGACCGCGGACGCGAGGGCGAAGAACTGTCCGCGGGTGCGAGGCTGGTCGCCGTTTGCGTCCGCCAGCTTCAGAAACGCTTCGTGGACGAGCGCCGTGGGCTGGAGCGTGTGTCCGGGTCGCTGATCGCGAAAGAACGCATCGGCCATGGCGTGCAGTTCGTCGTAGAGGGAAGCGATCTCGGCGTCTGACGCTGCGCTGCGTCCCGCCGCGAAGGAAGCGCGGATTCGCGTGACCGGATCTTCCGACGGCGTCTCGCCCATACCACAGTCTCCTCGCCGCCGATCGTCATCCCGGAGGATGGCGGACCGGCGACTCATCGACATCTGCACGATAATGGATGGCGCGGCCCATGTCCCGATCTGATCGGGTCGGTCCGCGCGGGCGGCGCGTTTCTTCATAAGACAACAACCGGAAATGGTCCGCGCGGGCGGCCGGAACCCGGCGCCGCGAGCGGACGTGTCTCACGGTTGTCGGGAGGGGATCCCGGCCGACGGTTGCAGATTCACTGTGCTTCCATCCGCATCGGTCCACACCACGGCGTCGCCGTCGAATCGCAGCGTGCCCGCGGGCTGCATCATCGGCAGGTCCCAGAGCGTCAGCGTCTGCGCATCGGTGGGAACGGCGCCGACGGACATCGTCGCCACTTCGCGGCCGGCGGGTCGCCACGGCGGGTTCTCCTGAAACCCCTGCAGGCGGCCGTTCACCCACATGAAGCCGAAGCGGGTGCGCCGGCCCGACTCGTGGGTGAGCGTGACCGCGGTCTGAATGTGATCGGTCTGCGGATCGAACCCCACCTCCGGATTCGAGATGTTCGTCACCGCGCCGTGCATCCGCACAACCTCGTCCCGCCAGTAGGTCAGCGCACGATCCGCCCAACGGCCGTACTGATCCCAGCGCGGCGCGAGGTAGCCCTCGAGCATGTCGACATCCTCGAGATCAAGGGCGAGCAGCAGACGACGGGTGTCGTCGACCGCGATGTCGAGCATGTCGGCGCGGCGTGGCGTTTCGACGAGCGCGCACGTGATGACGCCTCGGTCATCGCGGGTGATACGCATCTTCGGCACGCCCGCCGCCGCGACGTAGACGCCGACCATGGACGCCAGCGTCGTCTTGTCGACCTCCGCCGCCTTCGGCGGCATGACGTGGGTCTCCTGCGCGGCGGCGAACGCGAGGTGAGTGGGCAGAAAGTAGCCGACGGCGCGATCGTTGGTCAGCCAGACGACGGTGCGGTTGAGTTCGGGCCAGCGATAGTACTTGGCGGAGAAGCCGCGGGTGTCGCCGCCGTGGTTGATCCAGAGGAGGTCCTTCTCCTCGGTGCGGTTGATCGACCAGCCGTAGCCGTAGTCGTTGAGGAAGGGCGTGAAGAGCCTTTCCGTCGCTTCGGCGGAGAGGATCGTGTGAGTCCGCAGGGCGCGTTCCCATTGGATGAGGTCGTTGAGTGTCGAGAGGCACCCGCCGGCGCCGCGCAGGCCCCAGGAATACCAGCCGTCGACGGCGCTGTTCACGACGCGGTCGCCCTGGTAGCCCATCGCGACGGGGGCGGCGGTGGTGCGATCCTGGCAGAAGGTCGTCCCGGTCATGCCGGCCGGGGCGAAGAGGTGATCGCGCAGATACGTCTCGAAGGGTTGTTCGCCGGCGACTTCGACGACGGCGGCGAGGAGCATGTAGCCCGCGTTGGAGTACATGAAGCGTGAGCCGGGCGGAGCGGCGATCGGCGCGAGTCGGAACGCATCGACGAGTTCTTCGCGTCGCGTGGTGGCCGCGCTAACGCTCTCGTCAAACGAGGGCGCCATGGGCGAGCCGATGACGCTGAGTCCGCTGGTGTGGGTGAGCAGGTGGTGGAGTGTGACCCCCGCCTTGTCGGGCGGGAGGTCGGGGAAGAACCGATCGAGCGTGTCGGACGTCTTCAGCGCGCCGTCCATCTCGAGACGCAGGATGGCGGCGGCGGTGAACTGCTTGGTGAGGGAGCCGATGTCGAAGAGGGTGTCCGGAGTCGCGGGGCGGTTCTCATCGCGGTTCGCGAGTCCGTAGCCCTGCTTCAGCACGACCTCATCGCCGTCGAGGCAGAACACGGCGCCGGAGAAGCCGAGGGTTTCGGCGCGGCGGCACATTTCGTCGAGACGCGGGCCGACGTCGCCCGCGCGGGCGTCCGCCACGCCGGCGAGCAGCATGATCGCCGCCATGATCCATCGTGCGCGCATGTGGACGCCTCCTCGTTCCGGGCTCGGGGTCGGAGGCAAGTATGCAATACGGAATGGTCAGGCGGCGCGTCGAAGTTCGGACGTGGCGAGCAGCGTCGTGGGCTGGTCGAAGCGAAGGGCGAGCCGGACGGCGCCGGTGTCGGGGTCTTCGCGTCGGAGGACGCGGGCGCGAAGCATCGAGTCGTTGCGGATCAGGGCCCCGGTCTGCGGGGCGTGTCCGAGGCCGAGGTGGATGCGATCGCCGGGGGTCAGGCCGCCGGGACGATCGGTTTCGATGAGGGCCCCGCCATTGGAGACATCGCACGTCCGCGCCGGCACGTACCGGCCCGTCTGGGGGTCGTAGGCCTTGCAGGGCATGGTGATGGCGAGTCGATTCTGCTGGCGTCGCTCGTTCATGGCGGGCTCCCGGCCGGCCGCGTCGGGGCGGGCGGCGAGACGGATCCGGACTGCGGTCTCATCGACCCGCCCCGGTCCCGGCTTTGGTCGGATTCCGGGAATCTGGCGCGTATCATGTCGGCATGACCGATGTTGTGCGTCTCCAGGCGCCCGCCAAGCTGAATCTCGCCCTCTCCGTCGGGCCGCCCGAGGACGACGGCCTGCACCCGATCTGCTCCTGGATGCAGACGGTGACGTTGTTTGATGATCTCGAAGTCCGGCGGCTCCCCGAGGACTACTTCTCGCGTTACGCGATCCTGTGGCACGAGGAGGCGCCCCGGCGGAGCGAAATCGACTGGTCCATCACCAGCGATCTCGCGGTGCGGGCCCACCTGGCGCTCGAGGATCTCGTCGATCGCAAGCTGCCGGTCCAGCTCAAGCTCGAAAAACGCATCCCCGTCGGCGGCGGCCTGGGCGGCGGCTCCTCCGACGCCGCGGCGATGCTGCGGGCGGTCAACGCCCTCTACGATCTCGGCCTGAGCGAGGATGAACTGCGCGGCGTCGGCGCCGGCCTCGGCTCGGATGTGCCGTTTCTGATCCGGGGCGGAGCGGCGACGGTCGAGGGGCGGGGCGACGCGATCGAGCCGCACGATGAGGCGCCGCAGGTGTACGCGGCGCTGGTCTTCCCCGACGCCGCGTGCCCGACCGGCGACGTGTATCGCGGCTACGACGAACTCGGCGGCACGACGCTGAATCCTGACCTCGTCCACGCCCTGCGGGTGCGGTCGAACGGCGTGGTGCGTCCGGACGGGCTGTTCAACGATCTCACCGACGCCGCGATCGAGACGGCGCCGGCGATCGGCGCGGCGTTGAAGGACGTGTCGGCGCTGGCGGAGCGTCCCGCCGCGCTGTCCGGCAGCGGCGCCTCCCTGTTCGTGCTGTGCGACGACGAGTTGCACGCGACGCATCTCGCGGCGGCGATCGTCGAGCGGCTCGACCTGCCCGCCGTCGCCGCGACGTCGATCGGCCAGACCCCGATTCATCACGATGCGCAGACCTGAGCCGGACCCGGTCGCGCGCGAAGCTCTCTCCTTTCGATCCCTGCGGACGCTGGTCCGCCTGAGCGAGGCCCCATGACGACGTTCACCATTCCGACGCATTTCATTCCCGCGGATCTCGACGGTTCGCAATGGTCGACGCTGGAGTCCTATTACCGCGCGCTCATCGACCGTGAGATCGGCGATGCGGACGAGCTGGAGCAGCTGATTCTGGATCGGTCCGAGCTCGACGCGGCGGCGAACGAGGCGCACGCGAATCTGTACATCGCGATGACGTGTCAGACGGACGATCAGGACCGGAAGCGGGCGTATCTCGACTTCGTGGAGAACACGGCGCCGAAGCTCAAGGAAGTCGGCTTCGAGCTGGACCGGAAGATCGTGGAGCATCCGTTCGCGAGCCGTCTCAACGGCAAGTACGACGTGATGCTGCGGGACCTGCGGGCGGACGTCGAGATCTTCCGCCCCGAGAACATCCCGCTCTCGACGGAGGACACGAAGCTCGGCCAGCAGTACGACGAGATCAACGGGGCGATGACGGTCGAGTTCCGCGGCGAGGAAAAGACGCTGCCGCAGATGGGCCGGCATCTGGAGGAGACGGACCGGGCCACGCGGGAGGAGGCGTGGCGGCTGGTGGCGGAACGGCGTCATCAGGATGCGGACCGGATGAACGACATCTTCGACCGCATGGTCGCGCTGCGGCATGAGATGGCGACCAACGCCGGCTTCGACAACTTCCGCGACTACATGTTCAAGGCGAAACACCGGTTCGACTACAGTCCCGCCGACTGCGAGGCGTATCACGACGCGGCGGAGAAGGTGTGCGTGCCGTTGCTGCGCGATCTCGAGCGGCAGCGGGCGACGATGCTCGGCGTCGATCCGCTCCGACCGTGGGACCTCGCCGTCGACGTGCACGGTCGGGAGCCGCTGCGTCCGTTCGACGGCGGCGAGGAACTGGAGGCCCGGACGAGCGAACTGTTCGGCGCCATGGACAACGAGTTCGGCGCCATGTTCGACACGCTGCGCGACGGGCGCAGCCTGGATCTGGTGTCGCGGAAGGGCAAGGCCCCGGGCGGGTACCAGGAGACCCGCGACCGCGAGCGGACGCCGTTCATCTTCATGAACGCCTCGGGCATGCACCGGGATCTCGAAACGATGATCCACGAGGCGGGCCACGCGTTCCATTCGATCCTGTCGCAGCATGAACCGCTGCTGCACTACCGGCACGCCCCGATCGAGTTCGCGGAAGTCGCGTCGATGAGCATGGAGCTGCTCGCCCAGCCGTATTTCAGCGCGTTCTACGACGACGCGGAGGCGGCCCGGGCGAAGCGACAGGCGCTGGAGGATCTGCCGCGGCTGTTCGCCTGGACGTCGACCGTCGACGCGTTTCAGCACTGGATCTACACCAACGTCGGGCATTCGCGGGAGGAACGGCGGCAGTGCTGGGAGCATCTGCAGGAGCGGTTCGGGACGTCCGCGAGCTGGGACGGGCTCGAGCCGTATCGCGCTCACAGCTGGCACCGGCAGCTGCACATCTTCGTCGTGCCCTTCTACTACATCGAGTACGGCATCGCGCAGCTCGGGGCGGTGCAGTTGTGGCTGCAGTCGCTGCAGGACGAACAGCAGGCGTTCGAGAACTACCGCCGGGCGATGCGGCTGGGCGGCTCGCGTCCGCTGCCGGAGCTGTTCGAGGCGGCGGACCTCAAGTTCGATTTCGGCGCCGCGACAATGGCGACGCTCATGACGGCCGTGCGGGCGCAACTCGAGACGCTTCCCGCGTGACGACGCCGGACGCCCAGCCCGGCGCGCACATGTCGGCGGACGAGTTCCGTCGGCGCGGCCGCGCCATGATCGACTGGATCGCCGACTATCTCGAAACGGTCGGCGAACGCCGCGTGCTGTCGGAGGTGCAGCCCGGACAGGTTCGGGCCGCGCTGCCGAAGCGTCCGCCCGTGACGGGCGAATCGTTCGACGCGATGCTGCGCGACATCGAGGACGTCGTCATGCCGGGGCTCACGCACTGGCAGCACCCCGGGTTCTTCGCGTTCTTCCCGGCGAACACGTCGGGGCCGGCGATTCTCGGCGAGCTGCTCGCGGCGGGTCTCGGCGTCCAGGGCATGCTCTGGCAGACGAGCCCCGCATGCACGGAGGTCGAGACGCACGTGCTCGACTGGCTGGTCGGGATGCTCGGGCTGCCGGAGACGTTCCTTTCGAGCGGCAAGGGCGGCGGGGTGATTCAGGACACGGCGTCGAGCGCGAGTCTGTGCGCGTTGCTCGCCGCGCGGGAGCGGGCGACGGACTGGACGGTGAATCAGTCCGGGGCGGGGACCCGCCGCATGACCGCCTACACCTCGGTCGAGGCGCACTCATCGGTCGAGAAGGCGATGATGATCGCGGGTCTGGGCCGGCAGTTCCTGCGGCTGATTCCCGTGGATGGCCAGCAGGGCATGGACGTCAGTGCGTTGCGGGCCGCGATCGAGGCGGACCGCCGGGCGGGGTGCATCCCGTTCTTCGTGGGGGCGACGGTCGGGACCACGGCGTCGAACGGCATGGACCCGGTGCGTCCGATCGGCGAATTGTGTCGGCGGCGCGACATCTGGCTGCACGTCGACGCGGCGATGAGCGGCACGGCGGCGTTGTGTCCGGAGTTTCGTCATCTGCAGGACGGCGTGGAGCTCGCCGACAGCTACTGCTTCAACCCGCACAAGTGGATGTTCACGAACTTCGACTGCGATGCGTTCTACGTCGCCGATCGCGCGGCCCTGATCCGCACGCTTTCGATCCTCCCGGAGTATCTCAAGAACGACGCGACGCTCGCGGGCGACGTCTTCGACTATCGCGACTGGCACGTGCCGCTGGGGCGCCGGTTCCGGGCGCTGAAGCTGTGGTTCGTGATCCGGCACTACGGCGTCGAAGGTTTGCGCGAGCGCGTGCGCGAGCATGTGGGCCTGACGCAGGACTTCGCGGCGTGGGTGCGGGAGCAGCCGCATCTGGAATTGCTGAAGGACCCGCCGCTGAACCTGGTGTGTTTCTCCCATCGCGACGGCGACGCCGCGACAGAGGCGTTGCACCGGACGTTGAACGAGTCGGGACGGGTGTACCTGAGTCACGCGAGGGTGGACGGGCGGTACGTGATCCGGATGTCGATCGGGGGGACCAATACGACCGAAGAGTCGATCGGGTGGGTCAAGGAGATCGTGTCGGTCGGGATCGGATCCTGACAGGGCGTCGTCCGGACGGCGGGGTCGTGGTTGGGCCCGGGACCGGACCGACGGCGAATTCGGGGACGGCGATGAACAGCTCAAATGGTCCGCACGGGGTGCGGACCCTACCGCTGACGGCGAACTCGTGGACGGCGCGGGGTGCGGACCCGACCGCCATCGCCCGCCCGCAAGCGCCCGTTCGATGTCGGGATGCGATCCCGACCTAAGCGAGACAGATGTTCTTCGGTTCGGTGAAGAACCGGAGGGCTTCCTCGCCGCCTTCGCGTCCGACGCCGCTGGCCTTCATGCCGCCGAACGGCGTGCGGAGGTCGCGGACGAGCCAGCAGTTGATCCAGACGACGCCGGCTTCGACCGCCGCCGCCACGCGGTGCGCGCGTCGGAGGTCGTTGGTCCAGATCATGCTCGCGAGACCGTACTTCACGTTGTTGGCGAGTTCGAGGGCGTGCGTCTCGTCGTTGAAGGGCTGGATCGTCACGACGGGACCGAAGATCTCCTCCTGGTTCGCCTCGCACGTCGAGGGCAGGCCGGTGATCACGGTCGGGGCGTAGAAGCAGCCGTCGCGGCAGCGGTCGGACGCAACCTGCACGATCTCGCCGCCGCAGCGGATGCGTCCGCCGTCATCGCGGGCGCGGTCGACCATGGCCGCGATCTTCTCGAGGTGTGCACGCGAGACGATCGCGCCGAGGCGACTGTCTTCGTCCAGCGGATCGCCGACGGTCAGGGTCTTCACCTTCTCGACGAACGCCTCGACGAACTGGTCGTGGATCGACTGCTCCACGAGGATGCGGGAGCCGCAGAGGCAGATCTGCCCCTGGTTGGCGAAGGCCGCGCGGACGGATGTGGACAGCGCGGCGTCGAAATCGGCGTCCGCAAACACGAGATTCGGGTTCTTTCCGCCGAGCTCCAGCGACAGCTTCTTGAACACCGGGGCGGCGGTGCGTGCGATCGCGGCGCCGGTCGAGGTGCCGCCGGTGAACGAGATCGCCTTCACGGCCGGGTGTTCGACGATCGCCGCGCCCGCGCCGCCGCCGTCGCCGTGGACGATGTTGAGCACGCCGGGCGGCATCCCCGCTTCCGCGCACAGTTCGCCGAGCTTCCACGCGGTGTACGGCGTCACTTCCGAGGGCTTGGCCACCACCGCGTTGCCCGTGGCGAGGGCCGGGGCGATCTTCCATGTGAACAGGTAGAGCGGCAGGTTCCACGGCGAGATGCAGCCGACGACGCCGATCGGTCGGCGGAGCGTGTAGTTCAGCGAGATCGGGTGCTGATCGTGGCAGTCCGTGCGGGTGTGCAGGATCGCGGTGGCGAAGAAGCGGAAGTTGGAGACGGCCCGCGGGATGTCGACGGCGCGGGCGAGCTTGAGGGGCTTGCCGTTGTCGACGCACTCGGCGCGGGCGAGGTCGTCGAGATCGCGTTCGATCAGGTCGGCGACGCGCAGCATGACGCGGCTGCGCTCGTCGGCGGCGGCGTTGCCCCACGCGGGCTGGGCCGCGCGGGCGGCTTCGACCGCGGCTTCGACGTCGCGTTCGTCGGAGCGGGGGATCCGGCTGTAGACCTGTCCCGTCGAAGGATCGATGTTGTCAAGGTACGCCCCGCTCTCGGGCGCCCGCTGTTCGCCGCCGATGTAGTTCGTGAGCGTCTCCATGGTCATCAGCTCGCGGCGACGCGCCCGCCGTCGACGGGCAGGTTCACGCCGTTCACGTAGCCCGCGGCGGGCGAGGCCAGGAACGCGACCACGTCCGCGATCTCCGTCGGGTCCGCGAAACGGTTGGCGGGAATGATCGACTTGATGCGGGCCTCGACCTCGGCGAGCGTCGAGCCCTCGCGCTCGGCCCGCCCGGTCAGCAGCGCGGTCAGACGCGCGGTCGCGGTGAAGCCGGGAAGCACGTTGTTGACGGTGATGCCGAAGGGACCGAGCTCCGCCGCGAGGGTCCGTCCCCAGTTGCCCACGGCCCCGCGGATCGTGTTCGAGACGCCGAGCCCCTTGATCGGCGTGATGACGGAGGTCGAGATGATGTTGACGATGCGTCCGTAGCCGGTGTCGCGCATATACGGAGCGGCGCACTGGACGAGCAGTTGATTGCAGACGAGATGCTGCTTGAACGCCTTCTCGAACTCCTCGACGGACGCCGCGATCGCCTGGCCCGCCGGCGGCCCCCCGCTGTTGTTGATCAGGATGTCCGCGGGATTCTTCTCCACGTGGGCGGCGATCCTCTCCGCCAGCTCATACGGCTCGTGGAAGTCCGCCTGGACATAATCGTGCTCCTGCCCGACGTCGGTCGGCAGACTGTCGCGGACCTGTTCGAGTCCGCCGCGATGGCGGGCGACGAGCGTGACCGCCGCGCCGTCCCGGGCCAGCGCCTCGGCGCACGCCTTCCCGATGCCCTGCGTGCTGCCGCACACGATTGCATGTCGTCCCGCCAGCGATTTCATCTTCGTGCGTCCTTTCGAATCTTTGACGCGGGCAGCGTATCATCTTCCGCATGAGCGAGCAGCGCGGCGTGGTCATCGCCCTGAACATCTCGAACGGCGGCGTTCCCAAGCGGCCCCTTCCGGCCGTGGAGATCACGCACGCCGGACTCGCGGGCGACGCCCACGACCACGAGAAGCACAACACGCCGCTCCAGGCGGTCAGTCTCCTTGACGTCGAGGACTACGACGATCTTCGGCGCGAGGGATTCGACGTCTACCCCGGCGCGACGGGGGAGAACGTCACGCTCGCCGGGGCGGACGTCGACGCGTGCGCCATCGGGGACGTCCTGACCTTTGACGGGGGCGTGGTGATCGAACTCACGAAAGTCCGCAAGCCGTGCTACGTGCTGGACGCGATCGATCCGGAGTTGAAGCGGGCGATCGTGGGGCGGTGCGGCTTCTACGCGAAGGTCGTGACGCCGGGCGTGCTGCGTCCCGGCGCGCGGATGAGCCGCACGCCGGCGCCCGCCCATGCCGGCTGACCTCACGGGCGTGGTGCTGGCGGGGGGAGCGAGTCGGCGGATGGGCCGGTCCAAGGATGCGATCGAGCTTTCCGACGGGCGCACGATGCTGCACGCCGCGCTGGCGCTGATGCGTGCGATCACTGACGACGTCCTCATCGCCGGCGCGCCGTCGATCGAGATTGCCTCCGACGTCCCGATCGTCGCGGACGACACGCCCGGCGCCGGTCCGCTCGCGGCGGTCGCGAGCGTGCTCAGGTCCGGCGCCGCCGCGCGATATCTCGTGATCCCCTGCGACATGCCCCGCCTCACCGGGCCCCGGCTCCGCACGCTCGCGGACATCGAGGCGCGGCTCGCCGCGTATCGCACGCGGGAACGCCTCCATCCCCTGCCGCTGCTCGTTCACGCCTCGATGCTGGCACGGATCGACGCGTTACTGGCGGACGGCGTCCGTTCGCTGCACCGCCTGCTCGACGACCCGGCGGCGCGGATCGTCGAGGTCGATGACGACAGCGGGTTCGCCAACGTGAACACGCCGGACGATCTCAGCCGGCTGGGGTGACGGTGACGACCGTATTCTTGAACCCGGGCGTCTTCGACTTGCGGTCGACGGACCGGGGAATCAGGACATTGGCCTCGGGGTAATACATCATCGCGTTGCCGGGCGGGAGTTCGTAGGGGCGGGCGCGGACGTTGGAGAGGCCGCCGGCGTCGCTGCGGACGGCGACGGGATCATCGGGCTTCAGGCCGAGCCGGGCGAGGTCGTCCGCGTTCATCAGGATGATGTCGCGACGGTCCTGGTTGCGGTAGAGGTCGTGTTCCTCGTAGACGACGGTGTTGAACTGTCCCTCGCTGCGGACGGTCATGAGGCGGAACTCGTTCTCGCCCGTGCCGCGCAGGGGCGGGAGGTCGACGGCGTGGAACTGCGCCCGGCCGCTCGGCGTGGCGAACCGGGGCGTGTGGAAGGTGCGTCCGTCGATCTGGAACTCCTCCCGGGACTGGTCGATCGCGCCGATCGCCTGATAGCCGGGGATGATCTTCGCGATCGCGTCGCGGATGCGGCCGTACTGGCGCATGGAGGCCCAGTCGATCGGGATGTCGTCGGGGAGGATCCGCTCCGCGACGTCGGCGATGACGTCGACCTCCGCCCGCGGGCCGTCGAGGCGTTTCGGTCCGCCGTCGGAGAGGCGCACGAAGTTGAACATCGACTCCTGCGTGGTGGCCTGGGGTTCCTCGTCGCGGGCGAGGACGGGGAGAATGATCGTCTCCTGGCCGCGTCCCCACGCGTGGCCGGTGTTGAGCGTGGTGGAGAGGTAGACGGTCATGTCGATCCGACGGAGCGCTTCCGCGGCGAAGGTCGAATCGGGGTTGGAGCCGTAGAGGTTGCCGCCGAGGCACCACGCGAAGCGCATCTTGCCGAGGTGCGCGCGTTCCATGCAGCCCATGGTGTCGAGTCCGTCCATGGTGGGCAGGGGGACGTTGAACTCGGATTCGATCTTCTCGAACACGGCCTGCTTGAGGGTGGGCGTGACGCCCATCGAGCCGATGCCCTGCACGTTGGAGTGGCCGCGGAGCGGGAGGAGGCCGGCGTGCGGGCGGCCGAGCATGCCGCGCATCATGGCGAGGTTGGCGATCATCTGGACGTTCTGAACGCCGTGCTCGTGGTGGGTGATTCCCATGGCCCACGTGAAGATCGTGCGATCGGAGGCGAGGTACATCTCGCCGATGCGTTCGATCGTCGCGCGGTCGACGCCGCAGCCGTGGACGATGTCGTCCCACGTCATCGCCTCGAGGTGCGTGCGGAACGCGTCCCAGTGGTCGGCGTGTTCGGTGACGAACGTCTCGTCGACGCCGTTCTGTTCGAGGACATGCTTCGCCATGCCCGCCATGAGGGCGATGTCGCCGCCGATGTGGGGCTGGATGTATTCATCGGCGATGTCGGTGCCGAAGAGGAAGGAGCGGACGTCGGAGGGGACCTTGAAGCGGACGAGTCCGGTCTCCTTCAGCGGGTTGATGACGATGACCTTCCCGCCGCGCCGCTTGAGGTTCATGAGCGACGTCATGAAGCGGGGATGATTGGAGGCGGGGTTGGCGCCGATGAGGACGACGAGGTCGCAGTGGTCGAGGTCGTCGAGGACGATGGTGGCGGTGCCGGATCCGGTGACGGAGGCGAGTCCGACGCCGGAGGCCTGGTGGCAGTAGTACGAGCAGTTGTTGACGTGATTCGTGCCGTACAGCCGCGCGACGAGTTGGAGCAGGAAGCCCGCTTCGTTGGAGGAGCGTCCGGAGAAGTAGAAGAACGCGTCGTCGGGCTCGGTCCGGCCGAGTTTCGCGGCGATGCGATCCAGCGCCTCGTCCCACTCGATCGGTCGGTAGTTCTGGTCGAGCGGGCCGGCGTACATGGGCCTGGTGAGCCGGCCGGCGTGTTCGAGTTCGCGAGGGGAGAAGCCCCGCAGTTTCTCGAGGCTGAAGTCGGTGAAGAACTCGTCGCGGACGGCGCCCTGCAGGTCGGCGACCATGGCCTGGATGGATTTCTTGCAGACTTCGGGGAAGTGGCCTTTCTCGTTGACCATGCCCCCCTGCTGCCCGCCCATCCCGAGCGCGCACGTCTTGCACGCGTTCTTCGTGCGGAGGGCCCGGTAGAGCTTCCAGATCCCGCCGGCTTCGCGGGCCTTGGTGAACGTGTACTTGACGGCGGGCCATCCGCCGCCGGCGGTGATGCGTTTCATGGGGGCATGGTACCGGTAGGTTGGGCCCCCGGCCCAACACGGTTCGTCATCGCGGGTGTTTCAGGTTGGGCCGGGGGCCCAACCTACGCCGTGCGCCGGTACCATCAGACCATGAGTTCGACCACCACCAACTCCCAGCGCGCGCCCGAACCCGTCGGCGCGTACCCTCACGCCCGACGCGTCGGCGACCTCCTGTTCCTCTCCGGCGTCGGCCCCCGACAACGCGGCAGCGCCGAGATCCCCGGCGTCACCCTCGCCCCGGACGGATCCATCGCCGCGTACGACATCGAGACGCAGTGCCGTTCGTGTTTCGACAACGTGAAGGCGATCATCGAGGACGCCGGCGCCACGTGGAACGACGTCGTGGATGTCCTCGTCTTCCTCACCAACATGGACGATGACTTCAAGGCGTACAACGCGGTCTACGCGGAGTACTTCGCCGGCGACGGCAAGCCGAACCCCACGCGAACGACGATCGAGATCAACAAACTCCCGACACCGATCGCGGTCGAGGTGAAGGTGATCGCGTACGTGGGAAGGTAGGTCGGGATCGTATCCCGACGCTTTGGGGCGCGATTGCGAAGGCAATGTCGCGATGCGATCCCGAACGACGACGAGCCGGCGAATCGCGGGGCGCGGGGCGCATCAGGTCAGCGTGCAGTGTTCCCCGGCGGAGCCGGGGGTTATTTCTTTTTTATGACGGAGCGCCAGCCGCCGCCGCGACGGCGGTCGGCGGACGCCATGGCGAGCATGTGGTGCCGCTTCACGTCGGAGATCGTGCAGAAGGCGTCGGGGTCCGCGGCTTCGATATCACGCAACAGCCGTCCGACGCGGCGGCGGCGCTCCACGACGAAGACGATCTCCACCGGGCTCGCGTTGTCGCCCATGCCGTCGAGATGCACCACCGAATACCCCGCATCACGCAGACGCGCGGCGAGCCTGACGTCGAGGTTCTGCGACACGGCCCGCACCAGTTCGAGACCAAGCGCCATCTTGGATTCCACCCAGATCCCCACGATGTTGCCCGCCGCGAAGCCGGCCGCGTACGCCACCGCCAGATACCACGCGCCGAGGTCCGACAGGACCTGGCTCGCCGCGACAATCCAGATCAGGACCTCCACGAAGCCGATCAGCGCGGCCACGTACGCCTTGCCTCGGAACACCAGGATCGTCCGCACCGTTCCGAGGGAAACGTCAAGGATCCGGGCGATGAAGATCGCGAGGGCAAGCAGCCAGGGATTCGCCTGAAGAAACTCGAGCATGGGGCGGGAGCATACCCGTTCCCGTCGTGCCGGGAAACGACCCGACCATCACAGACTGCGCAACACCGCCCGCACCGGACTCGCATCGAACCCCGCGAGCTTCAGCGGCAATGCGATCAACTCGAACATGCCGTCGGGAACATCCGTCAGCACGACGCCCTCCAGAATCGCCATGTCGTGAGCGAGGAAACGCTGGTGGGCGGGGAGTTCCGTGGAATGGAAGAGGTCCACGCTCGGGGTGTCGAGGCCGAGCAGGATCACGCCGCGCTCGTGGGCGTGGTCGACGAGGTCCGGTTCGAGCGCGGCGAAGTCTTCGTTCCACGTCTCGGGATCGGGGAACGTACCGGTGTGCAACAGCACCCGGGGCGCGTCGATCGGGGCGGGCAGATCGTCGATCCCGATCCGAACGCCGCGCTTCGCGGCGACGGTCATCACCTGGCACGGCCCGAGGTAGGGTTCGAGCGGGCGGGTCTCGATGGACGGGGCGTGGGTTCCGTAGTGGTTCGGGGCGTCGGCGTGCGCGCCGAGATGGACGGAGGCGTGCAGCGTCGACAGCGTGATGTTCGCGCCCGTCTTCATGTCGAGGAGGACCTCGCGGGAGGGCGGCGTGTCGCCGGGCCAGACCTTGAGGTCCGGGGTGACGGTCGGGGTGATGTCGTGGAGCGGCATGGCCGCGATCTTACGGGGAGAACGGCGTTTCGCGGGACTGACGCCGACGCCAGGCGCGATTCCCCCACCACGCGGCGGCGAGGACGCCAAGGGCGACGATGACCATCACGAGTCCGACAAACGCGGCGGGACGGCCGATCATCCCTGCGTTGACCACGTTTCCGCCGAGCATGAAGTCGAGGCGGGAGAACATGGCGAGGGCTTCAGGCGAGCCGCCGCCGTTGAGATACGCGATGTGCTTGCCGATCGGGCCGCCGCCCCGGGCGTAATACCCGATGGCGCCCCCGCCCTGGGCGACGAAGCCGATCGCTCCGCCGCCGGCCGCGATCCCGCCGATCGCGCCGCCCCCGACCGCAATCCCGCCCATGGAGAAGCCGCCGAACGAGGTGAGCAGGCCGACCGAGCCGCCGCCGAAGGAACAGACGCCGAGGGCCCCGCCGCCCACGGCGACGATCCCGCGGGCCTGGCCGCCGACGGCGATGCCGCCCATGGCGTCGTCGCCGAGGGCGATGATCCCCCGCGCGCGGCCGCGCACCTCGTCATGTTTCGGTCCGAACGCGACATCGATGATGGGCCAGCCCCAGAGCTCCGCCTCGGAGCGGTACCGCTTGCCCTGCTGGCTCGTGCGCGGGGCGCGGGTGAGCACCTCGACGATCGGACGGCCGCACTCGGGACACTTCGACGAATCGGTCGCGCCGGTCAGGACGTAGCCGCACTCGGAGCAATAGGGTTCGTACTCTCTGACGGCGCCGCGCGGCGGGGTCTGCTGACTCACGCTGCCTCTCCTCTGGTGAAACTCCCCCGTCACCCTACGATACGCCGCGGGCCGCTCGCAACGAGAAATCAGCCGGTCGCATCATCCGAGCGCCCGGGCCCCGATCGCCACGATGACGAGCGTCACGACGGCGACGAGGCCGATCCCGATCCGTCGGAGGATCCGCCGCTGTCGCTTCGAGCGCGCCAGCGCCGCGGCGTAGGGAACCGTCGAGAACGACACGAGGTTGTAGAGCGGCGTGTACCACCACGGCGCGATCCGGTGCAGAATCTTCTCGCCCTTCTTCTGCAGCAGGAAGACCTTCGAGGCGGTCTTGTCCCGCATCTCGATGAAATTCGTCAGGGCCATGTCCGCAATCGCATCGGCGTTCGGAATCCGCTCCGCGGAAAACGCCTCGAGCACCGCGCCCCAGTCGGACCCGTGACGCTCGATGCACCGATCGAACGCAACGCAGTCCTCGAACGCGGCGTTCATCCCCTGGCCGAAGAAGGGCACGATCGCGTGCGCGGCGTCGCCGAGAATCACCACCTTGTCCTCGTGCCGCCACGGATCGCACCGCACCGTCACCAGCGGACCGACGGGATTCTCCCGGTAGTCCTCGACAAGCGTCGGCATGAGCGGGACAGCGTCGGGATAGACCCGGTCAAAGAAGTCGCGGACCTTGTCGTCCGTGTCGAGGGCCTCGAACTGCTCCTTCGGCCAGAAGAGCGTGCAGGTGAACGACCGGTCGGGGTTGGGGAGGGCGATCATCATCGACCCGCCGCGCGGCCAGATGTGCAGCACCTCCGGCTCCAGCGCGAACTCGCCCCGGTCGTTCGGCGGGATCGTCAACTCCTTGTACCGGTGATCCAGGAACGACTGCGAATAGCTGAAGTACGCGGTGTCCTGGAGGGCGCGGCGGACGGCGGAGAACGCACCGTCGGCCCCGATGATCAGGTCCGGCGTGATCTCGACCGTCTCGTTGGTGGTTTCGTCGGTGAACGTTGCGGCGGGGCGATCGAGGTCGATATCGTCGCACCGGCGGTTGAAGTGCAGGGTGACGTTGTCGTGTTCGTCGGCGGCGTCGAGAAGGGCGAGGTTGAGGCCGCCGCGACTGACGGAGTTGATGGCGTCATTCGGATCCGCGCTGTAGGGCTGGCGGGAGAGGCGGCCTTCGGTGTCGTGCATGAGCCGCGCCCGCATGGGGATGACGTCGGCGAGCACGCGTTCGGCGAGTCCGATGCGTTCGAGGGCGTCGATGCCGCGGGCGGAGAGGGCGAGGTTGATGGACCGGCCGCCGACGAAGCCCTTCGCGCGGGGATCGGGCCGGCGTTCGCAGACATCGACGCGGAAGCCGCGCTTCGCGAGGAAGGATGCAAGCAGCGAGCCGGCGAGTCCGGCGCCGACGATCAGCACATGGGGCGTGGACATGGAGGGTCAGTGTACGCCGCCGGCGGACGGGCGTCAGTCGATGGAGGCGAGGGCGTCGACGAAGGCCCACACGTCCTCGAACGAGTTGTAGAGGGGAACCGGCGCGATGCGGATCACGTTGGGCGGGCGGAAGTCCCCGACCACATCCGCGGCTTCGAGCGATTCGAAGCGATCCTTCGGGCGATCGTGCACGAAGATCGACAACTGGCAGCCGCTCGCCTCGGGATCGTCGGGGGTGATGATCTCCGCCCAGCCGGGCGCGCGGGCGGCGAGCAGGGTCCGGGCGTACGTCACGAGTTCACGCTGCTTCGCGACGAGGGCGGACATGCCGACCTCGTCGAAGATCTCGATCGAGGCGCGAAGCGGGGCCATCGCGAGGATGGGCGGGTTGGACAACTGCCAGCCGTCCGCGTCCGGCTTCGCGATGAACTCGTCGATGAGGTGCATCCGGAACCGACTCTCCGGATCGTTCCCCCACCACCCGGCGAAGCGGGGCAGATCGATGTCGCGCCCGTTGCGCTCGTGCACGAAGCAGCCCGCGATCGCCCCGGGCCCCGCGTTCAGATACTTGTATGAACACCAGCACGCGAAGTCGACGTCCCAGTCGTGCAGCGACAAGGCCACGTTGCCGGCCCCGTGGGCGAGATCGAACCCGACCCGGGCCCCGATCTCCCGACCCGTCGCGGCGATCCGCGCCATGTCGAGCACCTGGCCCGTGTAGTAGTTGACGCCGCCGAAGAGCACGAGCGCGATCTCGTCGCCGTGTTCGCGGAGCGCGGCTTCGACGTCGTCCATCCGCAGCGTCTGCTCGCCCTCCCGCGGGCCGAGCGTAATGAGCGTCTCCGCCGGGTCCTCGCCGCGGGCGCGAAGGTGGGTCTTGATCGCGTAGATGTCGGAGGGGAACGCGGGCGACTCCATGACGATCTTGCGCCGGCGTCCGTCGGGCCGGTAGAACGAGACCATCATCAGGTGAAGGTTGGGGGTGAGGCCGTTCATCATCACGACCTCGCCGGGCCGGGCGCCGACGAGCCGGGCCCCGGCGTCGCGGAAGACCTCGTGGTACGAGTACCAGGGGGTCCGGGCGTCGAAGTGGGCGTCGACGGCGAGCCGCGCCCAGTCGTCCAGTTCCTGCTCGACGAAGGCGCGAGCGACGACGGGCTGGCAGCCGAGCGAGTTGCCGCAGAAGTAGCGTTTGGGCGAGCCGTCCTCGCGGCGGGGGAGATGGAACTTCTCCCGCCAGCCCCGCAGGGGATCGGCGGCGTCGCGGGCGCGGGCGTGAGCGAGGTCAAGGGCGTCGGCGGCGGGGACGGGGGCGTCGGCAGGCATCCCCAGATGGTAGGGCCCGCGGGCCCGTGCGCACAACGCGGCGGGCCGGCCGCAATCCCTCCCGCTCGCGCGGCGGACGTTTCCGCCAGGGCCGCGATGGTTCTCACCCGCGCGGCAGACGTTTTCGCCTGGGCCGCGATCATTCTCGCCCGCGCGGCAGACGGTCTCGCCCGGGCCGCGATGCTTCTCGCCCGCGCGGCGGCTATTTTCGCCCCGGCCGCGATGGTTGCCGGTCGGGCGGGCCGGAACGCCGACGTGATGGCCTGTGCGCACGCCGGCGTCTCAATCCGCGCGACTTTCTGCGGATTCCATCACGATTCATCGATCTCGCACGTGGATTGGGGCATCGGGGGCGAGGCGGGGGGGAGCACCCGCAGAGCGCTGGAACAACTTCGGCCCCGGTCGGCCGCCCGCCCTGGCGGACGTCGATCGGCGCATTCTTTCCGGGCGCCCGTGGGGGGCGCTCCATTCTGGTTTTTCGCCATCTGAGCGAGGAGATAGGACATGACATCACAGCGATGCTGCGCGATCGGCGCAGTGGTCATCGGCGTGGGCGGGTTCGCCGCGCCGAGCGCGGCGGACACGATCGTGGGCGGGCCGATCTTCGGCGACACGACGTGGGACGCCGCGGGGAGTCCGTACGTGATCAGTTCTTCGGTGCTGGTCGGGACGGGATCGACGCTGACGATCGAGGCGGGGGTCGAGGTCCGGGTTGATCCGGGGCTGGGCATCACCGTGGGTTCGCAGCAGTTCGGTCCGGGCGCGTTGCAGGTTCTCGGCACGGCGCAGGACCCGGTGCTCTTCACGAGTTCGATCGGCGCCCCGGACGTGCCGGCCCCGGGGGACTGGCTGGGGATTCAGTTCACCACGTTCGCGGAGGACGCCGTGTACGCGGGCGATCTCTTCGACGACGGGAGCATTCTGCAGCACTGCATCATCGAGTACGCCGGCAGCGGCCCGAACTCGACGGGGGCGGTGACGATGGAGTCATCGGCGCCGTATCTGTCGTTCGTGGAGGTCCGCGACTGCGCCCGTTCGGGCCTGCACGCGGAGATGGTGACGGCCCCGGCGTTGCGGGTGGAGGATTGTTACATCCACGACTGCGCGGACACCTCCCAGAACGGGGGCGGTCTCTATCTGAACAACGGCGCCAACCATGTGGTGACGCGGACCGTGTTCGAGGCGAACAGCGCGTCGAGCGGGGCGGGGGCGTTCATCTCGAACGTCTCGGGTCTCGTGTTCACGGACAACACGTTGCACGCCAACGCCGCGAACAGCAGCGCCGGCGGCGGCTACTTCCAGACGGTGGCGCTGATGACGTGCACCGGCAACGCGGCGACGTCGAATACGGCGAGCAACTACGCCGCGTACTACATCTCGGGGGCGTCCTCGGGCGTCTTCGACGACAACCTGGTGCAGAGCAACAGCGCCGGCAGTTCGGTCGGCGGCCTCTATATCGACGGGGCGAGTCTGCAGGTGACGAACTGCGAGATCCTGGACAACAGCTCCGGCGGAGGCGGGATCGGCGGTCTGTACGTGGGCGGCGGCGCCAACATCACGGTGTCGTCGAACACGATCTCGGGCAACGTGACCAACGGCGACGGCGGGGGTTTCTTCTTCTCCGGCAGCGCGGGTCTGACCTTCTCCGAGAACATCGTGACCGGCAACACGACGACCGGCTCCGGCGACCACGGCGGCGGCGTGTACCACAACTCCGGCAACACCGCGACGTACCTGAACAACACCATCTCCGGCAACGCCGCCGGCGATCAGGGCGGCGGGATGTGGCTGCAGGGGACCGGCCACGTCGTGGGCGGCGCCGAGATCGCCGACAACGTCGCGGCGGGGGCCGCGGGCGGCGTGTTCGTGAATGGTCCGAGCATCACCTTCAGCGCCAACACCATCGTCGACAATACGGCGACGGGCAACGGCGGCGGCGTCTTCGTGAACCAGCCCGGCTGCTCGCTCGCCGGCGCGTCGGACTTCTCCGACTGCAACACCATCACCGGCAACGCCGCCAGCGCCGGCGCGGCCGTCTACAACAACCTGAAGTTCTCCGCCGAGGGGGCGGGCGACGTCGATGCGTCGTACGTCTGCTGGGGGACGGCGGACCCCGTCGTCATCGCGGCGATGCTGTACGACTACTTCGACAACGCCAACCGCGGCGTGATCATCACCATGCCCGACGTGGGCGGCCCCGTGGTCTCCGACACCACGTGGACCCTCGCCGGCAGCCCGTACGCGGTCAACCAGTCGATCGTGATCGGGGCCGGGGCGCGGCTCACCATCGAGCCGGGCGTCGAGGTCCGCTTCGCGCCGAACACCGCGATCACCGTGGGTTCGGACCAGTTCGGTCCCGGCGAACTCGTCGCGATCGGCACGCCGGCGGATCCCATTCGCTTCACGAGCGGCGTCGGGGCTCCCGACGTGCCCGCCCCCGGCGACTGGAAGGAGATCCTCTTCGCGGACAACGCCGTCGATGCGGCGTACGACGAGGAGACCGGCGACTACCTCGACGGCTCCACGCTGCAGCACGTGATCGTCGAGTACGCGGGCAGCGGCAACAACTCGCACGGCGCCGTCACTCTGCAGTCGGCGTCGCCGTACCTGGCCCACGTCGAGGTGCGTGACGCGGCGCGGAGCGGCGTGCACGCGGAGATGGCCAACGCGCCGGCCCTGCGGCTCGAGGACAGCTTCATTCACGACTGCGCCGACACGAGCCAGAACGGCGGCGGTCTCTACCTCAATCAGGGGGCGGGCCACATCATCGCCCGTACGGTCTTCAGCGGGAACGCCGCGTCGAGCGGGGCGGGGGCGTTCATCTCGAACGTCTCCGGTCTGGTGCTGCTCGACAACGCCTTCGAGGGCAACGCCGCGAACAGCTCGGCCGGCGGCGCGTACCTGCAGACGGTGAGCCAGATGTCGGCGACGGGCAACGTCGCCACGGGCAACACCGCGAGCAACTACGCCGGCTACTACATCTCCGGCGCGTCGAACGGCCTGTTCGACGGGAACGAGGTGCGGGAGAACGCGGCGGGCAGTTCGGTCGGCGGGGCGTACCTCGACGGAGCGGGCCTGCAGGTCTCCAACTGCCAGTTCGTGGACAACACCTCGGGCGGCGGCGGGATCGGCGGTCTGTACGTCGGCGGCGGGGCCGGGATCATCGTGTCCGACAACGAGATCGCCGGCAACACCACCAACGGCGACGGCGGCGGGTTCTTCTTCTCGGGGAGCGCCGGCCTGACCTTCTCCGGCAACGTCGTCACCGGAAACTTCACCACCGGCTCCGGCGACCACGGCGGCGGGATCTATCACAACTCCGGCAACAGCGCCGCCTACACCGACAACGTGATCGACGGCAACACGGCCGGCGACCAGGGCGGCGGGGTGTGGATGCAGGGGACCGGACACGTGTTCGGCGGCTGTCAGATCACGAACAACTTCTGCCCGGGCGCGGGCGGCGGCGTGTTCGTGAACGGCCAGAACGCCACGTTCTCCGGCTGCGTCATCACGGGCAACCAGGCCCTCGCCTCCGGCGGCGGCCTGTTCGTTGACGACCCGGGCTGCTCGCTGGCGGGCGATGTCGAGAACCAGGTGTACAACTGCCTGTTCGACAACGCCGCGTCCACCGGGGCGGACATCTACAACGACGTCCCCTTCGAAAGCGACGGCGACGGCGATGTGAACGCGACCTTCGTCTGCTGGGACACGGATAACCAGGGCGAGATCCAGGGACGCATCCATGACTTCTTCGATGATCCCACCCTCGGCTTCGTGCTCACCTTCCCGCTGACGGATCCCGCCGACTGCACCTGCGGCGACGGACCCCCGCCCTGTCCGACCGATCTGTCGGGCGACGGCATGACCGGCGCGGCGGATCTCGCGGCCCTCCTCGCGGCGTGGGGCCCCTGCCCCGGCTGCCCGGCGGACTTCGACGACTCCGGCGTCGTCGACGCGGCGGATCTCGCGGCCCTGCTCGCTGCGTGGGGCGCCTGCCCGTAATCACGCGCGGCCGGCGAGTCTCACCGGCGTCATGTGACGTCGTTCACTTTCTTTCGGCGTCCGACTCCTGCGGGTCGGGCGCCGTTTTTCCTGCGCGATTCGCCGCCGAATCCCGCCTTCGCGAGCGTGCGTGAAGGCGGCCGGGACATCCACGCACTCTGTTCGCCCCGGTGTTCGGGGCGCTCACTTCAGCGACGCTCGATCGTGCGATCGAGCGTCGCTTGTGCGCAGGCGAACGCCCCGCCGCTCCCCCCCAAGCCGACGGCTCCGCCGTCGGACCCGACACAAGCAATCGCGTGTTCCCCCCCGGCGTCCCCCCAAGCCGACGGCTCCGCCGTCGGACCCGACACAAGCAATCCGGCGTTCCCCCCCGGCGTCGCCCCAACCCGACGGCTCCGCCGTCGGACCCGCCACAAGCAATCGCGTGTTCCCCCCCGGCGTCCCCCCAAGCCGACGGCTCCGCCGTCGGACCCGACACATGCAATCGGGTGTTCCCCCCCGGCGTCCCCCCAAGCCGACGGCTCCGCCGTCGGACCCGACACAAGCAATCCGGCGTTCCCCCCCGGCGCCGCCCCAAGCCGACGGCTCCGCCGTCGGACCCGCCACAAGCAATCGCGTGTTCCCCCCCGGCGTCCCCCCAAGCCGACGGCTCCGCCGTCGGACCCGCCACAAGCAATCGGGCGTTCCCCCCCGGCGCCGCAATGAGCCGCGCGGGTCAACCTCCGGCGGAGCCGGAAGCCGGGGCCCCTTCAAATCGCGCGGCGTCGACGCCCAGGAACTCGCACGCGTTCAGTCCCAGCAGCTTCGCCTTCCACTCGTCGGAGAAGTCATCCATCGAGTCGATGAGTTCACCGGGGCGGTGTTCGCCGAGCGGGAAGGGGTAGTCGCTGCCGAGGGCGATGCGGTTCTCGCCCATGATCGTGTTGAGCAGGCGGAGGGCGTCGGCGTCGTGGACGAGGGAGTCGACCCAGAACTTCCCGAGGTACTCGCGGGGGTTGACGTCGTTGTCGACGGCGCAGAGGTCGGGGCGGACGTGGAAGCCGTGCTCGACGCGACCGATGGTGAAGGGGAACGCGCCGCCGCCGTGGGCGAAGCAGACGCGGAGGTTCGGGAGACGCTCGAAGACGCCGCCGAAGATCATCGAACAGATGGCGAGCGAGGTCTCCGCGGGCATGCCGACGAGCCAGGGGAGCCAGTACTTCGGCATCTTGTCCTTCGCCATCATGTCCCAGGGGTGGACGAAGACCGCCGCGCCGAGTTCAGCGGCGGCCTCGAAGACGGGGAAGAGTTCGGGGGCGTCGAGGTTCCAGTCGTTGATGTGGGAGCCGATCTCGACGCCGACGAGGCCGAGCTCCCCGACGCAGCGTTCGAGTTCCTGCACGGCGCGATCGGGGGCCTGCATGGGGAGGGTGCCGAGGCCGATGAAGCGGTCGGGCGCCGCGCGGCAGACGCCGGCGATGTGTTCATTGAGGATCTGCGACAGGTCATGGGCGTCGGCGGGTTTCGCCCAGTAGCCGAACATGACGGGCACGGTGGACAGCACCTGGACATGGACGCCGGCGGTGTCGCACTCCTCGCAGCGGACACCGGGGTCCCAGCAGTTTGCTTCGATCTCGCGGAAGAGTTTTCCGTCGGAGACCATCCGAGCGCAGCCGGGGCAGTGGTGTTCGAGGGCGATCCACCCGCCGTAGCCGTAGCGTTCGCGCAGGTCGGGCCACGTCTTCGGGAGGATGTGGGTGTGGACGTCGATGCGGAGGGGGCTGGTCACGACCGCAGCGCCGGCAGGTCGGCGGGACAGGGGCCGGCCTTCATCACGCGGGTTCCGCAGTTTCTGCAGGTCGAGCGTTCCTCGTCGGCCCAGAAGTCCTCCATCGCCTGGGCGAAGTGCTCGACGATGTCCTTGCAGTCGAACTCGAGGTCGTGCACCAGTTCGTGGCAGTTGTCGCAGAAGAAGACGACGTGTTCGGTTTCGCCCGCGGGACGCACGCGTTCGACCACGACGCCGATCGTGCCGGGCGGACGCTGCGGCGAGTGCGGCACGTTGGGCGGGATGAAGAACGTCTCGCCCTCGCGAAGGGGGATGTCCCGGATCTCGCCGTCCTCGATGATGCGGACCACCATGTCGCCCTTCACCTGGTAGAAGTACTCCTCCGAGTCGGTGATGTGGAAGTCGTTCCGGGCGTTCGGGCCGCCGATGACCATCACGAAGAAGTTCTCGCCGTCGTAGAGATACTTGTTCCCGACCGGCGGCTTCAGTTCGTCGCGGTGCTCCTCGACCCACTTCATGAGGTTGATCGGCGGGAGGCACGATTTGGTCGCAGGCTTCGCGTTCAGGGTCGCCATGGGCGGTCTCCGGGAAGGGGCAGGGAACGACGTCCGGTCCTCAAGCCTACTCCGGGAGCGGCGGGAGGCAAGAGGGATTCGGCCCCGGCGGACCCGCGTGGTGCTGCGGGCCGGATCGGGTTCGAGTACACTCGCCCGTCCATGTCTGTTGCTGCCGCCAGTCCGACCGACCCGGCTCACGTCGCTGTTCGCGGCGGCGCGGCGACGTTGATCTGGCGACGCCACCCCGCACGCGAGCGACCCGGCCAGGCCGCCGCCGCGACCACGGTCGTGCTGCTGCTGGCGTTGGGCGCGGCGTTCTTCCTCGACGCTTCGGGGCTCGGGTTCTGGTTCACCGCGTGCGCCGCCGCGCTGGTGCTGCTGGGCTCCCTGCATCGCTACTACCTGCCCACCGAGTACGCCGTGGACGCGGACGGCGTTCGGATGCGGAGTCTCTTCGGCGTGCGGACGCGGGCGTGGTCGACGGTTCGGAGCGTCCGTCGACAGGACGAGGTGCTGACCTTGTCGTCGCGTCCGACGGAGCGTCGGTGGGAATGGGGCGCGACGCCGGTGCTGCTGCCGCTCGACGCGTCGACGGCGACCGCGGTGCGGTCGTGGATCGAGACCCGGACGGCGGGCGAGGCGCCGGGTTCGCCGGAGGCGCCGAAGACATGAGCTGGCGCGACGGGATCCGACATGCGTTTGCGGTGGAGTCTTCGGACAGTCCGCCGGAGCCGACGCCGGAGCAGCGGGCGGTGATCGACCGCTGGTGCGCGTCGGTGGTGCGGCGAAAGTTCTACAACCCGGCGTTGCGGCTGGTCGGTCAGGAACTGGCCCAGCCGCTGAACTACGTGACATCGCAGGCGATGCACTTCTTCCGTCCGGCGTTGCGGGCGGTGGCGCCGGACCGCTTCGTCGATGATTACTCGATGCTGGCGAGCTTTCTCGAGCATCGCGGCAGCACGACGTACATTGCCGAACGTCTCGCGGCGCTGGAGGCGGGAGACGAGCCGGCGACGGCGGTTCCGACGGACGGCGGCGAATCCATGAATCCTTCTGATCACCCCGAATCGGGCGTCTCGTCGCCCGAGCCCCCCACTTCGCAGGCATGAGCACTTCAAGCACTTCCGACCGGATCAATCCTGAAGAGATTCGCGTGATTCTCGCCACGGACTGCGGCAGCACCACGACGAAGGCCATCATGATCGAACGTCAGGCGGACGGTTCGTACCGCCAGACGTATCGCGGCGAGGCCCCCACGACGGTGGAGGAGCCCTTCGCGAACGTCACGATCGGCGTCGCGAACGCGGTCACGGAGATCGGCGAGATCGCGGGTCGGAAGCTGATCGGCGACGACGGGCGGATCATTCATCCGGCGACGGATGACGCGGGGTGCGACATCTACATCTCGACGTCGTCGGCGGGCGGGGGTCTGCAGATGATGGTGGCGGGCGTGGTGGCGAGCATGACCGCGGCGAGCGCGAAGCGGGCCGCGCTCGGCGCGGGCGCGATCGTGATGGACGTGATCGCGTCGAACGACAAGCGCCGGCCGCACGAGCAGATCCAGCGGATCCGGGAGTTGCGTCCGGACATGATCCTGGTGTCGGGGGGAACGGACGGGGGCGATTCGAAGAAGGTGACGGAGATCTGCGAGCTGATCGCGCCGGCGAAGCCGCAGCCGCGGTTCGGCAACGAGTACCGCATGCCGCTGATCTTTGCGGGGAACAAGGACGCCGCGCCGCTGGTGGAGGACGTGTTCGACGAGTCGGTGGAGTTGTCGATCGTGGAGAACCTGCGTCCGGTGCTGGAGATGGAGAATCTCGGCCCGGCCCGGGACAAGATTCACGACATCTTCCTCGAGCACGTGATGGCCCACGCCCCGGGCTACGACATGCTGATGGACTGGACGGACGCGCCGATCATGCCGACGCCGGGGGCGGTCGGGAACATCCTGCAGACGATTGCGGAGCGTCAGGGCATCAACGTGGTCGGGGTCGACATCGGCGGGGCGACGACGGACGTCTTCTCGGTCTTCGACAAGACGTTCAACCGGACGGTCTCGGCGAACCTCGGGATGAGCTACTCGATCTCGAACGTGTGCGCCGAGGCGACGATGCCGATGGTGCTGCGGTGGGTTCATTTCGACATGGACGAGCGGGAGCTGCGCAACCGCGTCAAGAACAAGATGATCCGCCCGACCACGATCCCGCAGTCGCACGAGGCGCTGGTCTTCGAGCAGGCGGTGGCGCGGGAGGCGTTGCGGCTGGCGTACATCCAGCACAAGGACTTCGCCACCACGCTGAAGGGCGTGCAGCAACAGCGGACGGTCGGCGACACCTTCGACCAGAAGACGAGCGGGCAGACGATCGTCAACAACATGAAGCTCGACCTGCTGGTCGCGTCGGGCGGCGTCCTCTCCCACGCCCCGCGGATGCACCAGACCGCGATGATGCTGATCGACGCCTTCGAGCCTGAAGGCTTCACCGCCCTCGCGAAGGACTCGATCTTCATGATGCCCCACCTCGGCGTGCTGGCGGAAGTGCATCCGACGGCGGCGATGGAGGTCTTCGAAAAGGACTGCCTGGTCTACCTCGGCACGTGCGTCGCACCGAAGGGACGGGGCAAGCCGGGGAAGACGTGCTTCAGCTACGACGTGAGCGGCGGGGCGAACGAATCCGGCGAGATCGCGTTCGGCGATCTCAAGCTCATCCCGCTCGGCGTCGGCGAGACCGCGACCGTCGCCGTCAGCCCGGCCCGCGGCTTCGACTGCGGGGCCGGCTCCGGCAAGAAGATCACCCGCGAGGTCAAGGGCGGAACCGTCGGCCTGATCCTCGACGGGCGCGGCCGCGCACTCGAACTCCCCGAAGACCGCGCCGAATGCCAACGCGTCATCCGCGGCTGGGTCGACGCCGTCGACCTCTACCAGGACGAACCCGCCCCCGTCGCCTGACCACCCTCCCCCTCCTGCTCCCCTGCTCTCCTGACCTGATATGGCTCACGCATACACCCCCGGACTCAAAGTGACCGCCCGCACCACGCACCGCGTGCGTCGCATCCTTCCCATCAAGGGCGAGGTGGCGGTGGCCGTCGGCGACCGCGTCAAGGGCACGGACGTCGTGGCCGAGACCTTCATGCCCGGCGACATCTTCCCCGTGAACCTGGCGAATGCGCTCTCGCTGCCGCCCGGCGACGTCGTCGAGTGCATGCTCAAGCAGGAAGGCGAGGCGATCGAGGTCGGCGAACCCATCGCCCGCACCAAGGGCATCTTCGGGATGTTCAAGAACGAGTACAAGGCGAAGTACGCCGGCGTGCTCGAGACGGTCTCGCCGGTCACCGGACAGCTCATCATCCGCGGCGACCCGATCCCGGTCCGCGTGCAGGCGTACCTGAGCGGGGATGTGGTCGAGGTGCTGCCAGAGGAGGGCTGCGTGATCGAGGCGGACATCGCCATGATCCAGGGCATCTTCGGCGTGGGCGGCGAAACCCACGGCGAGATCGTCCTCGCCTGCGAGGATCACGCCCAGGAAGTGACCGCCGACCTGATCAAACCGGAGATGAAGAACAAGGTCGTCATCGGCGGGGCCCGCATGACCGACGCCGCGATCCGCAAGGCGAAGGAGGTCGGCGCGGCGGCGCTGATCTCGGGCGGCATGGACGACGAGGATCTCAAGAACTTTCTCGGCTACGACCTCGGCGTCGCCATCACCGGCTCGGAACGCATGGGCCTGACCATCGTCGTCACCGAGGGCTTCGGCGAGATCGCGATGGCGGAGCGGACGTTCAAGCTCCTCGCCTCGCACGTCGGACGCGAAGCCGCGGTGAACGGCGCGACGCAGATCCGGGCGGGCGTGATGCGGCCGGAAATTCTGATTCCGCTCGCGGCGGAGCACGTCGACACCGGGGAAGCGGACTTCGAACCCGGGCTCCTCGAAATCGGGCGGCTGGTGCGGGTGATTCGCGACCCGTACTTCGGGGTGATCGGCACGGTGGCGGGACTGCCCGCCGCGCCGGCCGTGCTCGACTCCGGGTCGAAGGCGCGGGTGCTTGAAGTGAAGTTCGAATCCGGCGACACCGCGGTGATCCCGCGGGCCAACATCGAGTTGATCGAAGGATGATCGGCTCGACACACGCAGGCGGCAGGCGGAGGCGCGGCATGAAGCGACGATTCAGCCCACGATTCAGCCCGACATTCAGCCACCAGCTCGGCGCCGCAGCGGCGATGCTGCTCGCGGCGGTCGGGGGCGCGGCGGCGCAGTCCGACGGCCCGCCTCCGGTCGAGAACCTCGACGCTCGGGACAAGCCCTGGGACAAGGGCGAGGCGGCGGTGCTGACCTGGACCGCGCCGGACGATCCGGCGATCGTCCGGTTCGCCGTCGAGCGGAGTCTGAACGAGGCGGAGCTGGCGGACCTCATCGAGGAGACTCGCAACCAGGCGGTCGAGGCGGCGAAGATCGCGGCGACGGAGGCGATCCTCGGCGTTGAACTCGGCGCGTGGACGTCGACGCCGGATGAGCTGGACCCGGCGGTGCGGGCGGAGATCCGGGCCGCGCGGATCGCGGCGGCGACCGAGGCGAGAGCGACGTTTGATCCGGCGACCGTGGAGCCGTGGGCGTTCGCGGGGTTCGTCGATCTGCACGAGGACCCGGCGGAGCGTGACTACGAGTACGTGGTCGACAAGCTCGCGCGGGACGCCACGTATTCGTTCCGGGTGTTGACGCTCGCCGAATCCGGCGCCATGACGCCGGTCGCGACGGGCGAGGTCACGACCGCCCGCCAGTGGTTCGACGGGGATCGGGCGTACCTCAGTCTGTTCACGCTGATCTTCGGCGGCTCGGTGGTGCTCTTCATCGGTCTGGCCCGGAGCGGGCGGCCGCTGAAGGTGCGGACGATCGCGGGCCTCGAGGCGGTGGACGACGCGGTGGGCCGGGCGACGGAGATGGGGCGGCCGGTCCTGTTCGTGCCGGGGATTCAGGACGTCAACGAGGTCCAGACGATCGCGGGGATCACGATCCTCTCGCGGGTGGCGCGCACGGCGGCGGAGTACGACGCCAAAGTCGAGGTGCCGACGGCGCGTTCGCTGGTGATGACGGCGGCGCGGGAGACGGTGCAGGCCGCGTTCCTCGAGGCGGGTCGTCCGGACGCGTTCAACCAGGACCTGATCTATTACGTGACCAACGAGCAGTTCGGCTACGTGGCGTACCTGGCGGGGATGATGGTGCGGGACAAGCCCGCCGCGTGCTTCTACATGGGGATGTTCTACGCCGAATCGCTGATTCTGGCGGAGACGGGGAACTCGATCGGCGCGATCCAGGTGGCGGGGACGGCCCAGCCCGCGCAGCTGCCGTTCTTCGTCGCGGCGTGCGACTACACGCTGATCGGCGAGGAGTTCTTCGCCGCGTCCGCGTACCTGTCCGGATCCGCG
The DNA here is from genome assembly GCA_965227335.1 of Phycisphaerales bacterium. Classification (GTDB taxonomy): domain Bacteria; phylum Planctomycetota; class Phycisphaerae; order Phycisphaerales; family SM1A02; genus CBDDFV01. Next base: position 752,302 of record CBDDFV010000001.1, on the reverse strand, counting down.
GAGGAGCTGGGGAGCCTGAAGGGGCAGGATGTCGGCAAGATCATCGTCGCGATCATCGTGATCATCGGCGTCGGGCTCGCGACGGCGGCGAGCGTGACCGGTTCGGAGACGTTCGCGGACGCGACGTCGTATCTGCGGAACGAGGTGCTCAAGTGAGGAATCGAGACCAATGAAACGCACGATTCCCCTGCTGCTCGCGTCGATCGGCGGCTTCGTCATGATCGTCGCCTACTTCATCCCGTACACCCAGAACTGGGGCGAGTACGTGACGGAGTGGTTCAACATTCTCGCGGCGGTCGCGTTCGTCCTCGGCGGCGGCAGCCTGATGAAGATTCACCTCAAGAAGATCTCCGACCGCCAGGCGGGGTGGGCGTACTCGGTGATCACGATGGCGGGCTTCTTCTTCATGCTCGCGGTGGGGCTGGGCAAGATCGGGGCCCCGCTCAACGAGCAGTACCCGGGCCACCCGTGGGCCGCCGGCTACGACCAGACCGGGAGCCCGTTCAACTTCGGCTACGAGTACATGTTCAAGCCGCTCACGGCGACGATGTTCGCGATGCTCGCGTTCTACGTGGCGTCCGCCGCGTTCCGGGCGTTCCGGGCGAAGAACATCGAAGCGCTGCTGCTGCTCGGCACCGCCTTCATCATTCTGCTCGGCCGGACCTTCGCGGGTCCGTGGCTGACGCAGGGGCTGCCGGACTGGCTGAGCGGCCTGAAGCTCGAGAACCTCACGGTGACGATCATGAAGGTCTTCAACACGGCGGGGAACCGCGCGATCATGATCGGCATCGCGCTGGGCACGGCGTCGGTGGCGCTGAAGATCCTGCTCGGCATCGACCGGTCCTACATCGGCACGGGGGAGGATTGAACCATGTACGAGTTCTTCCGTGATCTCGACCGACGCTGGATCTTCCTCGCGATGTTCCTGGCGATCGCCCTGCCCATCATCTTCCAGTCGCGCTTCCCCGAGCAGCCGACGGGACTGTCGCAGTCGACCTTCGAGAAGATCGAGCAGCTCGAGGAGGGCGACCTCGTCCTCATGGCCTACGACTACGACCCCGCGAGCGAGGGCGAACTCGGGCCGATGGCGACGTCGTTCGTCTACCACTGCGCGAAGAAGAAAGTGCGGATGTGCTTCCTCACGCTGTGGCCGGCGGGCCCGCCCATGATCGACAAGGTCGTCAACAACGTCCTCAACGCCGACTTCCCCGAGTACGCCTACGGCGTGGACTACGTGAACCTCGGGTACAAGGCGGGCGACGAAGGCGTGATCAAGGTCATCGTCACCGACCTCGCCCAGATGTATCCGACCGACTCCGAAGGCACCCCGCTCAGCGACCTGCCGATGCTGGCGGACGTCAACGACATCCAGGCGTTCGACCTCATCGTCAACGTCTCCGCCGGCTACGCGGGCACCAAGGAATGGGTGCTCTACGCCGTCACCCCCTACGACCTCGACATCGTGGCCGGCTGCACCGGCGTCCAGGCGCCCATCCTCTACCCCTACGTGCCCGATCAGCTGCCGGGACTGCTCGGCGCGATCAAGGGCGCGGCGGAGTACGAGAAGCTCGTCTTCGAAAAGTACGGCGATGACGTCCGCGGACCGGACGGCGAACTCCCCGACAAATACGTCGAGGGGGCCCGTCGGATGGGACCGCAGCTCATCGCCCACCTGCTCATGATCGCCCTGATCCTCGGCGGCAACATCATCTACTTCATCGGCCGCCGCCGCGGGGAGGAGCGTTGAGATGAAACGCGAGACGATCATCTGGACCGTGCTCATCCTCCTCGGCGCCGTCGGCGTCGCCCTCAACGTCATGTCCCGTGACGGCGTCGGCCAGGCGTGGGTGAAGACCGAGACCAAACGCTACCTCAAGGTCGACGGCGACGACGGCGCCGAGTGGATCAACCTCAACGAGGCGGAGGCGTTCGACATCGTCCTCCCCGCCGATCCCCCCGCCGACGCCTATCGCGAGTGGACCGTGGTCAGGGACGTCAGCTACGACCTCGATCGCGTGCCCGAAGCCGATCGCGCGGCGTACGAGTACAGTCCCGTCCAGACCCTCGGTCTCTGGCTCGGGGCCCTCTTCACCCTCGCGATCCTGTCCTTCCTCTACAAGGACAATCCGTTCTACAAGGTGGCCGAATCCGTCGTGGTCGGCGTGACCGCCGCGTACTGGATGGTCATCGGGTTCTGGCAGACCCTGGTGCCCAACCTGCTCGTCAAACTGGCCCCCGGACCGGTGACGGCGTGGGCCCTGCCGGGCGTCGACCCCGCGTTCTCGTGGGAGACGTTCCTGCTCTACCTGATCCCGCTCACGCTGAGCGTCATGCTGCTCATGCGGCTTTCGCCGGTGGCCGGGTGGATCTCCCGCTGGCCGATGGCGTTCATCATCGGGGTCTTCTGCGGCATCCGCCTGATCGGCTTCCTCCACGCCGACTTCCTCGCCCAGATCAAGACGTCCATCGAACCCATCATCGTGATGAGCCAGGACCAGGGCTTCGACTTCTGGCAGTCGCTCAAGAACCTCCTGAAGGTCATCGGGGTGCTCACCTGCCTCGTGTACTTCTTCTTCTCGATCGAACACAAGGGCGTGGTCGGCAAGACCGCCCGGGTGGGGATCTGGTTCCTGATGATCACGTTCGGCGCGGCGTTCGGCTACACCGTCATGGGCCGCATCGCCCTGCTCTCGATCCGACTGGAGTTCCTCTTCACGGACTGGCTCCACCTGACCAAGCTGACCGGCTGACGGGCGTCCGGCCCCCCGGGACCGCTCACCTTGACACGACCCGACCGTCTGCCTACATTCTCTCTTCTTGCCTCGGCCGGCGAAATCGCCGTTCTGAGGTCATGACGAGGGTTTTCACCCTCAGCTCCCGACCGATCCTCCGTCCCGACGCGCGTCCGGCCCCAACGGGCGACCTCGCGCAGACCAGAAGGCGAGCCTGAGCCATGCCTGTTCCCGCATTCCGTACGTCCCCGAGCCGGAAGCGCAAGCGCCGCTCGCACCACGCGATCAGCGCGACCACGACGATCTCGTGCCCGAACTGCGGGTCGGCGAAGCAGCCCCACGCGGCGTGCCGCGAGTGCGGCTACGTGCGTCCCGGGCTGTCCGTGAAGGCGGCGAAGGACCGCTGATCCCATGCGCATCGGCGTCGACGTCATGGGCGGCGATAACGCCCCCGACGCCATCCTGGATGGCGCGATTCAGTCCCTCGAACTCCTGGCCGCCGACGATGCGTTGGTGCTGGTGGGCGACGAGGCGGTCATCAATTCATGGATCGATCGCGCGGGCGTGAACGACGGCCGCATCGAGATCGTGCCCACCACCGAGGTCATCTCGATGGCGGAGCCCCCGGTCGAAGCGGTCCGCACCAAGAAAGACAGCTCCATCACCGTCCTCGCCGAACTCGGGACGGAGAAGCGGGCGGCGAAGCGCGGGCAGGCCCCGCTGGACGCGGTGATCTCCGCCGGCAACACCGGGGCGTGCGTCTCCGCGTTCCAGATGTACATGCGAAGGCTCGCGAACGTGCATCGCCCCGGCATCGCCGTGACCGTGCCCACGTTCGCCGGGCCCATCGTGCTCATCGACGTCGGGGCCAACATCGAACCCAAACCCCACCACCTCGCGCAGTACGGCGTGATGGGCGACGTCTACGCGCGGCGGATCGAAGGCATCGAGTCGCCCCGCGTCGCGCTCATGAACGTCGGCGGCGAAGAGCAGAAGGGCACGACCGAGATGAAGGAGGCGCGGGACCGGCTGCGCGACTCCGCCGATCTCAACTTCATCGGGTACATCGAAGGCCGCTCCGTCTTCGACGGCGGGGCGGACGTGGTGATCACCGACGGCATGGTCGGCAACGTGATGCTGAAACTCGCCGAAGGGCTGTCGGCCGGCATCTTCAAGGCGATCGCCCGCGAACTCGGCCGCCAGAGCCCCGAACTCGCGAAGCAGTTCCAGCCGATCGTCCAGAAGCTCTACGCGGACCACGACTATCACGAATACGGCGGCGCCCCCCTCCTCGGGTGCAACGGCGTCTGCCTGATCGCCCACGGCTCGAGCAAGGCGGTGACGATCCGCAACGCGGTCGGACGCGCGCGGAAGTTCGTCACGGCCAACGTGAACGAGGCGATCTCACGCCGACTCGCCGAGGCCGAGAACATGGAAGACGCCGCATGACGAGCGTCCCCGCGATCGGGGTGCGAATCGCCGGCGTCGGATCGGCCGTCCCGCCCCGCGTCCTCACCAACGCCGACCTCGAGCGCATGCTCGACACCTCCGACGAGTGGATCGTCAAGCGGACGGGCATCCGCGAACGTCGCATCGTGGACCAGGAGACCGAAGGCACGTTCACGCTGTCCGTCGATGCGCTCCGACGCGCGCTCGAGAACGCGGACATGGACGCGACCGATCTCGATCTCCTGATCCTCGCCTCCGTGACGTCGGAGATGACCTGCCCGTCCGAAGCGTGCCGGGTCGCGGCGGCGGTCGGCGCGGGCACGACCCCCGCCTTCGATCTCGTCGCCGCGTGCAGCGGCTTCGTCTACGCCCTCAACCTCGCCGACTCCCTCGTTCGCTCCGGACGACACAAGGCGATCGGCGTCATCGGCTGCGACGCCATGAGCACCGTCATGGATTACGACGACCGCAGCCTGTCGATCCTGTTCGGCGACGCCGCGGGCGCCGTGATCCTCACCGCGGACGACGATCCCGACCTCGGCTGCCGCTACCAGCGCATGCACGCCGACGGCTCCGGCTGGGAGACGCTCTACATGCCCCGCCGGCCGCAGGAGATCCCCGACTTCGACCGGGACAACCCGATCCGACTCGGCTGTCTCCGCATGCAGGGACGCGAGGTCTACAAGTTCGCGGTCTCGACCTTCTGCGAGGTGATCGAAGACGCGTTCAAGGCCACCGGACTCACGCCCGACGACGTCGCCCAGGTGATCTGCCACCAGTCCAACGTCCGCATCATCGAGTCGGCCCGCGAGAAGCTCGGACTCGATCCCGACAAGGTCTACGTCAATATCGATCGCTACGGCAACAGCTCCGCCGGCTCGGTGGGCCTGTGCTTCGACGAACTGTGGCGAGCCGGACGCGTGAAGCGAGGCGACACGATCATCTTCGCCGCGTTCGGCGGCGGACTGACCTGGGCGAGCAGCGTCTGGCGCGTTTAGCGCCGTCCGGGTTCGAACGCCGGCCGCGACGTCGGCGTCCATGAAGACACCAACCGGAGAGCAACGCACGATGACGACCGCAGCGGTACTGCTGGGTCCGGGCCAGGGCGCCCAGACCGTGGGCATGGGACAGGCGTGGGCGACGGCGTCGCCCGCCGCGAAGGCGGTGTTCGACGAAGCGGACGCCGCGCTTGGCGACGCCCTCGGCGCCCCGCTCAGCCGGATCTGCTTCGAAGGCCCCGCCGAAACCCTCAACCGAACCGACGTCAGCCAGCCCGCGATCTTCACCTGCTCGATCGCCAGTGCTCGCGCCATGGCCGATTCAGGCCTCAATCCGGTCGCCGCGGCGGGCCTTTCGCTCGGCGAATACACCGCCCTGTGTCTCAGCGGCGTCTTTGACTTCGCGTCCGGCCTGCAACTCGTGGCGGCCCGGGGCCGCCTGATGCAGGGCGCGGCGGAGGCGAGCGAGAGCGGCATGGTGGCCCTGATCGGGGCGAGCGAGGAGGAGGCCCGGGGCGTCTGCGACGCCGCCGCGGGCGACGGCGTGCTCGTCTGCGCCAATTTCAACGCCCCTGGCCAGATCGTGCTGTCCGGATCGTCTGACGCGTGTGCGAGGGCGGTTGCCGTGGGGACGGAGCGTGGTTTCCGGTGCACGGCGTTGTCGGTGGCGGGGGCGTTTCATTCGCCGCTCATGCAGCCCGCGGCGGACGCGATGGGCGATCTGCTGGCGGGGGCGGAGTTTTCGTCGCCGACGATCCCGGTGTGGTCGAATGTGACGGGTCAGCCGCATTTGGCGGATGACATGGAACTTCTGAAGCAGCGGCTCGTCGAACAGATTGTGCAGCCGGTGCGTTGGACCGCGTGTTGTGAGTCTCTGATCGCCGCGGTGTCGGGGGACGGATCGGCGGCGGTCCCGGGCGTTGATCTTGCTTCGACGGACGGGATCGAGTATCACGAATTAGCGCCAGGCGCCGTTCTGCGGGGTCTGATGCGTCGAATTGATCGCCAGACGAAAGTGACGAGTCATGATGAGCCGTAAGCGAATGTGGTCGAACTGGCTGGGCGTCGGCGGCGCCGCGATGGTGCTGAGCATCATCGCCCTGCCGGGCTGCAGCGAACCCGAGCCCGAGCCCGTGGCGGAGGCCCGGAAGGCCCCGCCGCCGCCTCCGCCCGCCCCGAAGCCGAAGGCGAAGTCACTGGAGCAGTTGATGGCCGAACTCGGCATCGACCCGCGGGTCCAGGTGGAAGAGGACGGCCTGCCGTCGTCGACCGAGGGCCGGATCGCGCTGCTCGAGTTCCTCGACGCGTTCGCGCGTGGCGAGTCGGATGCCCTGAGCCCGATGCTCTCGGCGGTCGACCGCTACCAGCTCGATCAGATGACCGAGTCCGGCGAATGGAGCGAGGCGACGAGCGAAATCGCCGTCATCCGCGCCAAGGCCGGCAAGGCTCCCGCCTCGTACGGCGGCGGCTCCGTCGTGCTGGCGGTCTTCGAGATCGGCGACGAGATCATTCCGGACTACGAGCCGCAGATGTGGTCGTTCGACGACGTGACCGGCGACTTCGTCTTCGAAGCGGTCCCCTGTCCGCCGGACATGATGAACAAGCTCAGCGGCGCCGACCGCATCAAGGCGTGGTTCGACATCCTCGATGACGAAAAGGCCCTCGCGGCCCAGCCCGACGAGGAGCTGATCGTCAACCAGCAGAACTTCTCCGACGAGGATGAGGAAGAGGAAGCCGAAGAGAACGAGAGCGGCGGCCGGCAGCGGACGCCGGGCGGCATGCGGGGCAAGCGGAAGCAGAAGTCGCCCTTCAGGTAAGTTTCCTCCCGCGTCGGACGGCGACGTCCGCGTGAAGATCATCTAGAATCCGAAACCCGCTCCACGCTTCGGGCGTCGAGCGGGTTTTTCATTGGCCACGGGACCCACCGGAGGCGCCTTCCGCCCCCGGTCCCGAGACAGATGACGAGGCACAGCGTGAGCAAGGGCACAGCGGAAACGCGGGTCGCGATCGTGACGGGCGCCAGCCGGGGCATCGGACGATCGATCGCCGAACGACTGGCGGCGGACGGCATGCATGTCGTCCTCGTCGCCCGGTCCGCCGACGGACTGCAGACCGTGGCGTCGGCGATCGGCGACGCCGGCGGCGCGGCGTCGGTCGAGCCGTGCGACGTGAGCGACGCCGAGGCGTGGGGCGGACTGATCGAGCGGACCGCGGAGACCCACGGCCGGCTCGACGTCCTCGTGAACAACGCGGGAATGACCCGTGACGGACTCCTGCTCCGAATGAGCGATCAGGACTTCGACGACGTGATCTCGATCAACCTGCGATCGGCGTTCGTCGGCTGCCGGGCCGCCGCGCGGCCGATGATGCGAGGCCGCTACGGTCGGATCGTGAACATCGGATCGGTGACGGGGTTGATGGGGAACCCGGGTCAGGCGAACTACGCGGCGGCGAAGGCGGGTCTGGTCGGTCTGACCAAGACGATTGCGAAGGAGCTGGCGCCGAAGGGTGTGACGGCGAACGTGCTGGCTCCGGGTTTCGTCGAGACGGACATGACGGAGGCGTTGCCGGAGTCGGTGCGGGCGGAGGCGGCGAAGACGATTCCGGTGCGTCGGTTCGGCCGGGTGGACGAGATCGCATCCGCCGCGTCGTTCCTCGCCTCGGAGGGCGCTTCGTACGTGACGGGCCAGGTGCTGGTGGTGGACGGCGGTCTGGCTCCGTGACCCGTCGGGAGACCGGGCCTTCCCGGATTGCAAGTGTTCGGAATCTGGCTATAGTGTCGCCTTGCATGCGGGTCGGCGACTCGGCCCCGTTTTCCAGGAGAAACCGCCGTGAGCGAGGCTGAAATCGAAGCCAAGGTGATCGAGATTGTCAGCGAGCAGATGGGCGTGGACAAGTCCGACATCGGCCGCGAAACGAGCTTCACGAACGACCTGAACGCCGACAGCCTGGACACCGTCGAGCTCGTCATGGAGTTCGAGGACGAGTTTGAGATCAACATCCCCGACGAACAGGCGGAGAAGATCCAGACCGTCGGCCAGGCGATCGAGCACATCAAGCAGGCGGTCGGCGCCGAAAGCTGATCGGGGCCTGAATGATCCGGCGCGGGGATTCCCGGGTCGGGACGGCGGATGACGTCCGGCGCGGACGGTGTCGGCGCCCAGGCGTCGGCTGGCGCAGCGTCGTTCCTCTCTGTCCGATCCCCCAGCTCCAGCGAAGGGTGTGATGACGAGCAGTCTGAATCGGCGAGTGGCGGTCACCGGCGTCGGCGTGGCGTCCAACCTCGGGCTGGACACGAAGACGTTCTGGGCGGGTCTGACCGACGGCCGCTCGGGACTGTCGCGTATCGAGTCCTTCGACCAGTCCGACGAGGTCTGGGCCGTCAATATCGCGGGCGAGATCAAGGACTTCGATCCCACCGATCGCATCGACGCCCGGGAAGCCAAACGCATGGACCGCTTCTGCCAGCTCGGCGTCTACGCCGCGGCGGAGGCGGCCGACGACGCCGGCCTCGACTTCGGCTCCGGCGATCCCTACCGGCGGGGGGTGGTCATCGGCTCCGGGGTCGGCGGCATCCAGACCATCGAGCAGGGGCTTCGCACCCTCGTCGATCGCGGCCCCCGCAAGCTGAGCCCGTTCACCGTCCCGATGCTCATGGTGAACGCCTGCGCGGGACACGTTTCGATCCGCTACGACCTGCGCGGCGCCAACTCCGCCACCGCCACCGCCTGCGCCACCGCCGCCCACGCGATCGGAACCGCGTTCCATCTCATCCAGCGGGGCGACGCCGACGTCATCCTCGCCGGCGGATCCGAAGCGGCCGTCTCGCCGCTCTGCATCGGCTCCTTCGCCGCCATGAAGGCGCTGTCCAAACGCAATGACGACCCCCAGGGCGCCTCCCGCCCCTTCGACCGCGACCGCGACGGCTTCGTCCTCGCGGAAGGCGCGGCGATCCTCGTGCTCGAGGCCCTTGACCAGGCGGTCGCCCGCGGCGCGAACATCTACGGCGAAGTCGTCGGGTTCGGCTCTTCCGGCGACGCCAACCACATCGCCGCCCCCGATCCCGGGGGCCAGGGCGCGCTGAAGTCGATGGAGGCCGCGCTCCGCGACGCCCAGATCAACCCCGATCAGATCAACTACGTCAACGCCCACGGCACGTCGACCCCGCTCGGCGATTCCGCCGAGGTCGCCGCCGTGAAGTCGCTCTTCGGCGACCATGCGACGAAGCTCTGCATGAGTTCGACGAAGTCGATGACCGGACACACGCTCGGCGCGGCGGGGAGTCTGGAGTCCGCGGCCGCGGTGCTCGCCGTTCGCGACGGCGTCGCCCCCCCCACCATGAACCTGGATCACCCGGACGACGGCTTCGACCTCGACTTCGTGGCCAACGCCGCGCAGGAGCGGCCGATGACCTACGCCCTGAACAACTCGTTCGGCTTCGGCGGCCACAACGTGTCGCTGGTGTTCCGGAAGTTCGACGGATCGTGAAGCGGACCGGGGCGCCCCCGGCCGGACGCCGTCATCTCAATCCCACTGCAGCACCGGCCCGTCGGGATCGATGCGTTTCGTGAACCCGAGCAGCGCATCGGCGCCGTCCGGCCCGAGTTCCGCCGCGTAGAGGTTGTCGGGCAGCATCTGACCGTCCGGCGTCTCGTAGTACAGGCCCGTCGGCGTGAAGCTTGATTCGAACGTGATGGCGCCGTCCGCGTGCAGGATGTGGCCGCCCCACACGCCCGCCCGGCCGTAGGTCATCGAGCCGGGATCGTGCACGCCGCCCTCCGGGCCGCGCGATCCGATGATCGGCATCACGCTCGACGTCGTCCACGACCGTTCGATCCGCTCGCCGAACATCGGCGTGTGCGCAAACGACACGTTGGAGCCGGTCACGAGATCCGCGGTGAACGAGGGATCCCAGTACACGCCGTTCATCGGGTCGTACATCGCGTGGTCGTAATCGGTGTCGATCTGCACCTGCAGGCTGTACTCGTTCGCGGAGACGAGTTGCTGCGGCGGGGAGTAGTTCGCCATGACCATCGCGCTGTACAGCGCGGCGGTCGTGTTCGCCGCGCTGTCGCCGGAGCCGTCCAGCTCGCTCGGCACGAGGAACCAGCCGCGCGACTGTCCCGCGCCGACGTGCAGCGACTGCGACAACGCGTTCAGGTACATCTGGTCCTGCACCGATCGCACCGTGCCCTGTTTCACGTTCCCCGCCCCCGTCACCGCCTGGTTCAGCGAGTTCATCAGAATCACCGACAGCAGCAGCATGCATCCCAGTGCGATCAGCATGCCGATCAGCGAAAACGCGCGGCGGAAGGAACGAACATCTGTGTGCACAGCCGGGGTGGGCATGGCGAACCTCCGGAGACGGGAATCAGATCAGGGATCGTCGGACGCGGGCGGGGCCTCGGGACGGGGCTGACGGCTCAGGTAGTCATCGAGTCGACGCGTCGCGGCCGCCTCGAGAATCGCCTCCGCCGCCGCGATGGCCGCCGTGCCTCCGGTCACCGTGAACCGCCGCCGTCCGTTCGGCGCCTCGATCGTCACGTCATAGATGGACGCCTCGGGGCCCGCGGCATCGCCGGGATCGGTCGGTCGCGGCCGGAACCAGTTCGTCTCCCGGAGGATCGCATCGAGTTCGAGGATCTCTTCGTCGGTCAGGTCCCCCGTCCACGAGGGCGTTTCGAACAGGGCGTCGCGACCGCCGGCGAACTGAATCTCGCCGGCTCGGGTCGTGCGGTAGAGGACGCGTTGGTCGGGCGGCGTTTCGATCGACAGGCTGAGCGCGAAGTCAGCCCGGTCGGCCGCCCGGGGACCGCAGCCGATCAGGCCGACGATCAGACCGAGGAGGATCGGGGCGACGCGAGAGATCACCGTCGGTACCTCGCGTAGGGATCGGGACCGAAGTCATAGCGTCGGGGGGTTTCGGCGATCCGTTCGACGGGATAGTCCGCCGCCCAGGCGTACGCCGCGAGTCGACGCGTGAAGACGCGGAGGGCGGGATCGGCGGGTTCGGCGGCGTCGCGGAGTCGGGTGAAGGTCCACGGTCGTCCGTCGGCGCGGATGGTGAGCACGGTGGCGATGCGGTAGCGGTCGGGATCGACTTCCAGCGGGCGGACCGGCTCGCCGCGCTCGGCGTCGTTGAGTCCGAGTTCGCGGACGAGGCCCCAGAGGTCGGTGAGCTGGGTCTGGGAGAGTCGTCGGATGCGAGGCGGGAAGGTGTGTTCGTTGACGTCGTCGCCGTACGCCGCGTGGAAGGAGCCGTCGGGAAACACGATGAACCGGGCGTTCCGATCCTCGGCCGCCTCGCGTCCGACGGCGTCGCGTCCCGCCTGGATGATCAGGTCGATGGTGAGATCGGCGGGCGCGCCGGCGAGCGGGTCGGCGTCGGGGGCGGCGGGGGCGGGTCCGGACGCGCAGCCGGCCGCGAGGAGCAGGCTGAGTCCGAGGACGACGGTCCGGAGCAGCATCGGCGCGTGGTGCATCAGGGAAGTGTACCCGGCCGGGACGGGTTGATCCGGCTTTGTGGGATCCCCGTCGGCGCGATACCCTCCTGCCGCCATGCTGACGAGCACCACCTGGATCAACCAGTACCTGGACCCGCCCGCCGACGCGGAGACGCAGGCGGAGTTGCTGACCCGCGCCGGCTTTCCGCTCGAGGGTCAGACCGAGATCGACGGCGAGACGCAGCAGGACTTCGAGATGACCTCGAATCGCGGCGACTGCGTCTGTCACTTCGGACTCGCCCGCGAGATCGCCGCGCTGTCCGGACGCACGCTCGCGCCGCCGCCGGCGACGCCCGAGGCGAGCGGCGGTCCGGCCAGCGCGCACGTGACGGTGGAGAACCGCGATCCCGAGGCGTGCCCGATCTACACCGCCCGGATCATTCGCGGGGTGAAGGTGGGTCCCTCGCCGGCGTGGCTGCAGACCCGCCTCCGAACCATCGGACAGATCCCGCGGAACGTGCTCGTCGACGCGACGAACTACGTGCTCTTCGAACTCGGCCAGCCGACGCATGTGTTCGATCTCGCGAAGCTGCGGGGCGGCGCGATCATCATCCGCCGCGCTGAGAAGAACGAACCGTTCCTCCCCCTCGGCGAGGGCGCATCCGCGGTGAAGCTCACGCCGGACGACCTCGTCATCGCCGACGCCGAACGCGCCGTCGCGATGGCCGGCGTCAAGGGCGGGGCGGAGACCGCGGTCGACGAGACGACGACGGACATCCTGCTCGAGGCCGCGACGTTCAGTCCGACATCGGTGCGGGCCTCGAGTCGGCGTCACCAGATCGCCTCGGACTCCAGCTACCGCTTCGAGCGGGGCGTGCATCCGGCCGCGGTGAACGCGGCGGCGGACCGTCTCGCCACGCTGATCCTCGAACTTGCGGGCGGCGAACTGTGCGAGGGCGTGGTGTCGGACGGCGCCCCGCCGCCCCCGCCGCGTTCGGTCACGATGCGCCCCTCGCGGGCCCGGGCGATGATCGGCGTGGACATCCCGACCGCGAAGATGTGCGAATGGCTCGGCGGGCTGGGATTCGAGACCGAACTCGTCGACGAGGATCTCATCACCTGCGAGACGCCCCCCCACCGCCTGGACATCGAACGCGAGATCGACCTCGTCGAGGAAGTCGCGCGGATGTACGGACTCGATCGCATTCCGGTGGCGGAGACGATCTCGATCCGCGTCGCCCCGCCCCAGAGCGAAGAACTCGCCCGCTCCGCCGTCTCGACGACGCTCGTCGGCATGGGGTTCGTGGAGACGATCACGCATTCGCTCGTTTCGGAGGACGCGGCGGACGCGTTTCTCGCCGCCGGCCGTCGGCCGCTCATGGTCGATGACGAACGCGCGCGGGCGAACCCCGTGCTGCGGCCGTCAGTGCTCCCGAGCCTCCTCCGCGTGCGGCTGCACAACCAGAACAACGGCGTGACCGATCTCCGGCTCTTTGAATCCGCCTCGTGCTTCTGGCGCGAGGGGGACGGACATCACGAAGTCACCGAACTCGGGCTTCTGCTCGACGCGCCGGACCCGCAGGCGGGCGTCCGCGAACTGCGGGGCGTGATCGATCGGCTCGGGCGACTGCTGGGCGGCGCGGCGGGCGTGATCGACGTCCGCGAGGGGGCCCCGGAGACGCCGTGGTTCAGTCACGCCGCGCAGGTCATTCTCCGCGACGACCGACTCGGCGACGACACGCTCGGCGTGATGGGCGTGATCAGCCCCGCCGTGCAGAAGCAGTTTGATCTCGACACGCCGACGGTCGCGGCGTCGCTGCATCTGACGCCGCTCTACGTCGGGTATCCGCCCGACGCGCAGGCGCGTCCGCTGCCCGCGTTCCCGGCGATCTCCCGCGACATCAGCGCGGTGGTGAATGAAGACGTCGCCTGGCGGGACATCGAGACGCTGATCGCCGGGCTCGACCTGCCCGATCATGAGTCGACCGAGTTCGTCACCACCTTCCGCGGCAAGCAGATCGGGAAACGGAAGAAGTCGGTGACGTTGCGGATCATCTATCGCGCGGCGGACCGGACGCTGACCAACGAAGAGGTCGCCGGCCCCACCGACCGGGTGCACGAAGCGCTGCAATCGAACCTCAAAGCGGAGATCCGCGGATGACGGACGTCGACTGGTCGCTGAGCGAGCCATCGTTCCCGGAACTGCTCGGGCAGATCGCGGCGAAGACGCCGACGCCGGGGGGCGGGGCCGTGGCGGCCGCCGTGGCGGGGCTCGCCGCCGCGCTGGGCGGCATGGTGGTCAGTTACTCGGTCGGCTCGAAGAAGCTCGCCGATCATCACGAGGCGAACGAGGCGTCGATGGAGCGTTTGCAGGCGATGGCGAGCAAGACGCTCGAACTCGCCGACGCCGACGCCGCCGCGTACGCCGAACTGAACGACCTCTTCCGACTCGACGAGGACAATCCGGAGCGGGTCGCGCGTTGGGACGGCGCGGTCGAACGCGCGATCGCCGCCCCGGAGCGGCTGCTGCGGCTGGCGATCGAGATGCTCGAGGCGCTCGAAGCGCTCGCCCCGCGGTCGAACCGCATGCTGCGGAGCGACCTCGGCATGGCGGCGGTGCTGGCGGAGGCGGCGGCGCGGAGCGCGGCGTGGAACGTGCGTATCAACCTGCCGCTCATGACTGACGAGGACGCCGCGACCGAACGCGGGGCGATCACCGACGCCCGCGAAGCGGACGCTCGCGCCGCGGCGGCGCGGATCGAGGCGGCGTGCCGGGGGTGAGCGGTCGTCAGCGGGCTTCGAACGTTCGACGCGACGTCCCGCCCCGCCCCACCAGCGCCCGAACCACGGCCCCGCATGACGGGCAGCGACCGACGTACTGCAAGCCGTCGGGGTTGAGAGTCATGCGGCCGTAGGCGTGGCAGCAGGTGAAATGGACCTGGAGGAACTTCCGACGCGCGCCGGCCGCGTCCCTGGCGCTCTGGCCGGGGGCGGCGGACACGGCGGGGGGGAGCTGCACGCCGGGAATTTCAACGATGTCCTGGGGATCGCGCACGGGATGCGTATCGGCGTGACGGGGTTCAAATGATTCGTTTTGGCGCCGCGCCCGGATCGGTGTCGAGCGGACGTTTCATCGGAATGGCCTCGCCCGTCTTCCGGGACGCCCCCACCTTCTGACGCGAGGTCGGTTGAGGCGTCGGATCCGGGGCGGGTTCGTACGGTTCGGGTGAATCGATCGCGTCCGGCTTCGATGGCGCATCGGCGTCGCCGCCGAGCGTCCGCTTGAGCAGGCTCACGTTACGGCCGCCGTGCAGGCTGGTCGGCTTGATGTTCGACGCCTCGGCGTCGAGCTTCGGATCGATGCGATGATCGGCGTGATGAATGATCCCCGCCTCCACACCCGCGCTGAACTGCAGGCCCGCCGCGGCGGCGCCGACGACGCAGACGATCGGCAGACCGAGATACTGCAGCACGTAGGGACTGAAGACGGCGGCGTCCGCCGACATCGTCACCTCGCGGATCATCGCGTCATAGGCGTAGAAGGCGCCGTGGAAAGGCAGTCCCGAGACGGCGCCGAGAATCGGCAGGGCGATCAGCCCAAGCAGGATCGAGATCACGAAGGCGTTGACGGTGCGGTCGACCCCCTGGACGCGCCCCGCCGCGGCCATGAGGGCGCCGAGTCCGGTGAGCGGAAGCAGACACACCGTGCCGATGAGCCCGAGGCCGAGCGCGATGCTGGCGAGGAGGCGGAAGAGGTTGTCGCGTCCGGCGTCGACGGCGGGCGGAACGACATCCGCCGCGACCTCGGCGTTGATCTCCGCGGCGGCGGCGGCCCCGGTCCGCGCGGCGGTGTTCACGGCTTCCAGTTCGAGCACGTTGATTGCGGCGGCGCCGCCGTCGGCGGGCGCGGGCGCCGCCTCGGCGCTCTGCACGATCAGCGGCGCCTGGGCGACGGCCTCCTCGGGCAGCATGCGGAGGTCGGTCCAGGCGGCGAGGGCCCAGACCACCGCCTGGAGGACGGCGGCGACACCGAGCAACCAGGCGGCGATGTTCACGCTCGAGCGCAGTCGGCTCAGGGCCACCGAGAAGGCCTGAGGCAGCGGAACGTCCATGTCGATCTCCCGTTCAGAAGGACGAGGCGCGCGGGAACCGCGACGTCTCGCCGCACGTCGCACCGGGCGAATATCGGCGTCCCGACCTGCCGCCTCGACGCCCGCCGCGCGAATCCGGGGAAACCGCGAGCCCCACGCGGCGCGGGCCGATAACCGGCCCGATCACGGCGGACCCGGCCCGCGCGGCGGACTATGATTGGGTCCGCCTGATCCGGCCCCCCGCCCGACGCTGCGCACGTCCCGCCGGTTTCGCCGCGCAGCCGCGTCCAGCCCCCCGAGGAGCACCGATGTCCGCCACGGTTCGTCCCGCCGCCGTCCCGCCCACGCGACCCGAACTCGATCCGCTCGATCCCGCGGTGCTCGAGGACGTGGTGACGGGGGCGCTGCGGCTGTCGCCGGAGCAGGGACTGCGGCTCTACCACGAACTGCCGATGCAGGAGCTGGGCCGCTGGGCGGACGCCCGCTGTCGTCATCTGCACGGCGATCATGTCCGCACGTACGTCATCGACCGCAACATCAATTACACGAACGTCTGCACCGCGAAGTGCACGTTCTGCGCGTTCCGACGCGATCCGGATGATCACGATGCGTACACCCTGACCTCCGACGAACTGCTGCAGAAGGTGCGGGAGCTCGTCGACATCGGCGGCACGCAGATCCTCATGCAGGGCGGCATGAACCCCGCCCTCCCGCTCTCGTGGTACGAGGCCCTGCTGCAGCGGATCAAGGCCGAGTTCCCGCAGGTCCACGTGCACGCGTTCAGCCCGCCGGAGTTCATCGAGTTCATCGACTTCTTCGATCCGCCCGGCGACTCGCTCGAGGCGCAGCTCCGCTGGGTGATGACGCGTCTTCGCGCAGCGGGCCTCGACTCGGTCCCCGGCGGCGGCGGCGAGATCTTCGCCCCCGCGGTCCGGAAGAAGATCGGCCTCGGCAAGTGCGACGCCGAAGCATGGCTCACGACGATGCGGGTCGCGCATGAACTCGGCATGAACACCTCGGCCACGATGATGTTCGGCCACATCGAAGGGATCGCCGACCGCATCCATCACCTGGAGCTCGTGCGTCAGTGGCAGGACGACGCGGTCCGCGATTTCGCGGCGGACGGCGGCGGACGCTACATGGCGTTCATCTCCTGGCCCTTCCAGCGCGAGAACACGCCCCTCGGACGCGCAAAGGAATGGGGACAGGATCCCGGCGACGATCTCACGCAGCCGTTCCCCGGCGACGTCGTGGCCCGGCTGGACGGCTCCGGCGACAAGTCGGCGCATCCCGAGTTCGGACGCAAGGTCCGGATGGCGGGCGCGAGCGCGTACCTGCGCACCCAGGCGATCAGCCGGCTCTACCTCGACAACATCTACTCCATCGGATCCAGCTGGGTCACCATGGGGCCCCACATCGGCCAGGTCGCCCTCCAGTACGGCGCGAGCGACATGGGGTCGGTGATGATGGAGGAGAACGTGGTGTCGTCCGCGGGCACGACCTACTGCCTCAACGAACCGACGCTCTGCCGACTCATCCGCGATGCGGGATTCACGCCGGCCCAACGCGACAACGCATACAACCTGCTGAAACTGCACGACGGCCCGGACGCGCCGGACCGCGCGATCGGCGACTGGTCGACCCTGCGAACGCAGAAGCTGCACGTTCAGGGCGGCGCGGCGGACACGAATCCGGTCGAACTGACGGTGCGCGAAACGGCGAGCTGAACGGACCCACGACACGTCGACGACCGCGACGAGGAACATCGCGCGCCTCGATCAGGCGGCGAGGCGGCGCTGTGTTGTCTCGAGATACTCATCGACCGCGGCCTGGGCGGCGGGCAGGTCGGCGCTGAGGTCGAGTCCGTCGTGGCTGACGATCGTCAGTTCGGGACGTTCCGTGAGCTGCACCGGCTCGTCATCGCCCATCAGGTGGACCGTCGGCCGGAACGGGTGCGCCGCCTGCCAGCCGAGCACCACGCCCTCGGACCCGTCGGCCATCGTGACCATCGACCCCGGCGCGAAGACGGGGACGACACGGAGGAACGCCCAGAGGACCTCCGGATCGAAACGATCTCGCGAGGCAGGATCGAACAACCGGCCGATGGCGATCGGCGCCGCGACCGGCGCGCCGGTCGGCGGTCGGCGGAGTCGGTCGTAGGTGTCCGCAACCGCCACGATGCGGCAGAAGACATGGATGTCCTCGCCGGACTGGGGCGGGTCGGGGAAGCCGGAGCCGTCGAACGCCTGGTGATGATGCAGCACGATCGCGGCCGTGGTGGCGTCGACCGCGCCGGACACCAGCTCGTAGCCCAGACGCGCGTGATCACGCCACGCCTCCACCGTCCGGTCGCCGGTGCGGTCGACGTACTGGCGAACCTCATCGGGGATCTCGGTGAGGCCGATGTCATGGAGCGCGGCGCCGACGCCGAGGCTCACGACATCCCGCGCGCGGTGGTTCGGCACCCAGCGGCGCTGCTCCATCAGATACGCCTCGAGTTCGATGCCGAGCACGACGCTGGTCAGGGCCACCTGGCCGGCGTGCCTCGCATCATCCGGCGACTCCCCCGCCATGTCCCCGATCCACTGGGCGGCCCGCCGGTTATTGCGGAACGCGTTGACCAGTCCGCCGATCGCGGTGCGGTACGTCTGATAATCGAGTCTGGCGTGGGCGCCGGCGTGGAGCTGGGAGAACATCGTCCCGATGAGGCGTCCGACTTCCTGCTGCGTCGACGCGATCTTCGGGCAGAAGAGGCTGGTGAACTCCGGTCCGTCGGGATACTCGATCCAGACCTCGGGGAGGTGCATCGTGCGAAGACGCTTGACGGCCGCGGCGTTGAGCGCGAAGCCGCGTCGGAGCAGGACGGCGCCGGAGTCGGGGTGCTGGATGGGGGCGGCCAGCACCATGCCGACTTCAACATGCTGGGGGTGGACCCGTAACATCCATGCGTCTATCGGCGAGAAAGCGGCGTCGCTCCCGCGTGACTTCGGACACGTCGGCGTGTTCGTCCCCCCGCGCTTCCGGACCCCTGCGTATACTGGAGCCGCCATCAGGGCGCGGCCGATGAACACGGATGGCCGAGGGTATCGAGGCCGGGAATCCGTGAAGAGAGCAGACGGCAATGGCGCAGTTCGAGCGGCGTGGACGAAGCAGCATGGAGCAGCACAAGGGCATGATCAACGACGGACCGACGACGGCGCCCGTGGCGGACGATGTCCGCTCGGGACCGACGCGTCGGCTCTTTCTGCTGGCGAGTCTCGGGGTGTTATCGGGCTGTGCGCAGGAAAGCGTGACGCGGGCGCTGCCGTCGCCGGTGTGGCCGTCGTCGACGGGGCTGGACGGGGCGGATGACGCCTCGTCGTGGCGTCGTGACACCGCCTCTTCGCCGTCGCGGATCGAACCCGCGGCCCCGGTCGGACCGGATCCGCTGCCGTCGACGCCGGCCCTGCAGGGGGCCGTGAGTCGCACGCAGTGGGCGAAGGGCGCGCCGGCGCCGCGCCTGATGGATCCCATGCTCCGCCCGACGCACCTGACGCTGCACCACGACGGCATGTCGCCGTTCACGTCCGGGAGCGCGTACGCCGCGGCGGCGCGTCTGGAGGCGGTTCGTCGCGGGCATCGGAGTCGGGGCTGGGGGGACATCGGCTATCACTTCGCGATCGACCCGGCGGGTCGGATCTGGGAGTGCCGGCCGCTCGCCTGGCAGGGCGCGCACGTGAAGAATCACAACGAACACAACGTGGGCGTGCTGATGATGGGGAACTTCGAGCGGCAACGGCCGACGACGACGCAGATCAACGCCGCGCGGTCCCACCTGTCGACGCTCATGCGGGCGTACAACATCCCGGTCACCAACGTCCGGGCCCACCGCGAATGGGAGACGGCCCGCACCGCGTGTCCGGGTCGGTACCTGCATCAGCCGTTCGCGGCGTTGCGTCGCGATCGCGCGCTGGGCTAAGCCGCCGCCGGCGTCCGGTCTGCGCTTCAGCCATGGCGTTGGCGGCGCGGCCGGCCGCGCCGCGACGAAGCGGCGAAAACCGGACTAGTTCCAGCTCATGCCCTTCGGCCACGTCTCGGCGTTCTGCCGCGACGCCCGATCGATCAGCACGTCGAGATCACGGAGCTCCGCCTCGACCATCTCCGCCCGGCGTTCGGGCTTCGCCTCGGCGAGCAGTCGGTACTTCAGTTCGTCGTTCTGGACGAGCGTGAAGCCGATGAGTTCGATCAGGGCGTGGGTCGAGACCTCCTGATCGTCGAACCACTCCATGAGCACCGGGACGGTGTGCAGCCGGGCGAGGGTCGGGCGGGTGAGCATCCGCCGGAGGGCGTCCCGGACCTCCGGCATCGGGCTCGCCTGCTCGTCCAGCTTCTCGAGCGGATGGAGACGCACGATGCCGTAGAGACGGTCGTCGTTCGGCGGTTCGATCGCATCGATCATCGCGCGGCAGACGCCCTGGAGCAGGATGTTCGAACGCCCGTTCGCGTACGGCTGGTGATCGATGATGCGTCCGATGCAGACGGCGGGCCGGATCCCAGGCGTGACCGCGGCCTCGTCGGACGGCGTTTCGAGACAACAGCCGTCGTACGTCGCCATCGCGATGAGGCGATCGCTGTCGAGGGCGTCGGCCACCATCTGTCGGTAGCGGGGTTCGAAGATGTGCAGGGGCTGCACGGCGTGCGGCAGCAGCACCGGCCGCGACAGCGGAAAGATCGGGATCGCACGCTGAAAGTTGATGCGGATCACATCGCTCATGCACCCGCATGATAGGCGCGCCCGTGCGAGTCAAACCGGGCGGACGGCGGGGATCGACCGGAGGCTCAGGCGGCGGCGCCGAAGAGCGCCTCGACGTCCTCGATGGCCTTCGGGAGGGCGCCCCGAATCGCCTCCAGCTGGGGCCGGGTCACGCGGATGACCTCGAGCACGCCGTCGCTGATCTCGCGGTTCGTGATGTCGGCCCGGAAGCCGTCCTCCATCTCCGCGGTCAGGATGTCAGCCACATGAACCACGCACGGCAACGCCTGGTTGCCAGAGGGCAGGGCGAGCGGTTCGTGGTGATGACCCGCCACGCAGGTGAAGGACTTGGGGAACTTCCAGCTTTCGCACAGTGCGGCGCCGAACTGTTCGTGGTTGGCCCCGAGCACCTCCTGCTCGAGATCCCGCATGTCCTGTTCGGGCCAGCCGCCGGTGTCGAAGCTCAGCTTCTCCACGACCTCGACGAGCTTGTTCGGATGGGCCTGAAGTTCGACCATCATGCCGATGTCGTGGATGAGTCCGGCGAGGAAGGCTTCGTCCGGGACGCCGAGCTTGACCTCGTCGCAGATGAGCTTGGCCGCCGCCGCGCACGCGGTCGAATGTGACCAGAGATCGCGGGCGGAGAAGCCTTCGCAGAGTTCGCCGCCCTTGAAGAGCTTGGCGAGGCTGGCGGCGATGGCGATGTTCTTGACCGCGTTGAGTCCGAGAAGCACGATGGCGCGATTGATCGATCCGATCTGGCGGGGCAGACCGTAGAACGCGGAGTTGACGACCTTGAGCACGCGGCTGCAGAGGGCGGGGTCATTGGCGATGACGTCGTGCAGATCCTGCGCGGTGCTGCTCGGATCCTCGACGAGTTCGATGATCTTGAGCGTGATCTCGGGCAGGGTGGCGATGTGGCTGATGCCGCTGATCGCGTTGTTGATGATCACCTGGCGTTCTTCGGCGCTGATCGCGGGCATGATGCACTCCTCGCGTGATCTCGATATCGACGTCAAACATCGATAATGCATTCGCTCTCGCGATGCATCGGCCGAAGGGGGCCCCCACTTCATTCGGAGTCGGCGGCGAAGGTCAGAAGGTGTTCTGTTTTCGGAGCCGGCCGGGCGAGAGATCGGCCGCGGCGAGGGTCGCGGCGACCCGTTCCCCGGTCCGTCCGTCGCCGAACGCCCCCGCCACAGGCGCCTCAAGCGGACTGGCGAGGGCCGCGTCGACCGCCGCGCCGATCGCGTCGACCGTCGCCTCCGGGACGTCGATCACCTGGGGTCCCCGCTCCCGTCCCGACTGACGACGTCCGATATTGACCACGCGGATCGGCAGCGCCGCCGCTTCGATCATCCCCGCGCTGCTGTTGCCGACGAGCACGTCCGCGCGTCGGAGCAGACCCAGGAACACCTCGCGAGGCAGGTGACCATGCACCGGGATCTCGCCCGCATGGGCGCCGATCGCCGCCAGCACGCCCTCGCACCCCGGGTCGACGTTGGGGTGCAGGACCACCGCCGGGCCGCGCGACCGCACCGCCTCGAACACCGCCCGCATATCCGCCGCCTCCGCCGTATCCGAACGACCGACCGCGTGCATCAGCACCACGATCCGCGGGGTGCCGAGGTCGGCGAACGCGGCGTCATCGAGGGGCGGGATCGCCGCCAGTCCGTCGATCGCCGGCGAGCCCACCACGGTGATCCGATCGGGATCCTCTCCCATGCCCCGCAGCCGTTCGGCCGACGCCTCGGTGGCGGGCAGGTGAATGTGAGCCAGCTTCGAGATCGCGTGCCGCATCGCCTCGTCGGCGACGCCCTCGGCGCGATCGCCGCCGTGCAGATGGGCCAGGGGCACGCCGCCGATCGACGCCGCCGACGCAAACGCGAACGCCTCCAGCCGATCGCCGAGCACGACGACGACGTGGGGGCGAATCTCCGGAATGATCTCCGCCGCGCCGAGGGCGCCCCGCCCGAACGCCCGCGCATCGGCGGCCCGGCCCGACTCGTCCGGCGCCTGCATCGGCACCCGCGCGTGCACCGTAAACGCCGCCTCGACCTCCCGAATCGTCAACGCTGGCGCGAGCAGATGCGCGCCGCCCGCCGCGACCCGCAGATCCAGCTCCGGGTGCGCCGCGATCGCGTCCATCACCGGCCGCAACAACCCGAACTCCGCCCGCGTCCCCGTCGCCACCAGCACGATCCGCTTCCCATCGCTCATGCCAGATCCTCCCGCTGAATCAATGCATCCGCCTCGATCGCGCGTGCCGCGCGGCGTCCGACGACCTGGTCGAGATCGCACGGCGGCGTCCCTCCTCCCGGTCGCTTGAAAGTGATGTCTTCCGGGTCGATCACGGCGCCGGCGGCGATCGCATGCCGCGCGACGATCGACTGACGCGACGCCGCGCGAACATCGTCCTCCACCGGCGTGACGACTTTCTCACGCCGTCCACGAGCCCGCCACGCGCGTCTCGCGAGACGAACGTACTCCGCGAACGCCGCTTCTTCGAGCGAGGCGCCGTGATCCGGACCGGCGCGGGCGGCGTCGTCGGTGACGTGCTTTTCCAGCAATGCCGCGCCCCCCGCGACGGCGAACGCCCCCGTGTCGACGGCCGTCGTGTGATCGCTGTAGCCGAGCGCCCGCGGCGTCACGTCGAGCATGGCGAGCCGCCCGTCCAGCGTCGCGTCTTCATCCGCCGTCGGGTACGCGCTCACGCAGTGCAGGAACAGATGCGGATGCGAGCCCAGCACCGTCGCCGCGGCCCCGACTTCGTCGAGCGTCGCCGCCCCGGTGCTCACGAGCAACGGGCGTCCGGTGGTCATCAACGTCCGCAGCAGCGGGTGATGGACGACGTCGGGCGACGCCGTCTTGAAGGCGTCCCAGCCCTGGGCCGCGATCTCGTCGACGTGCTCCACGCTGAAGATGGTGACGATGGCATGCACGCCCGCCGCGTGCGCCCGCTCGATCAGCGACGGCCCCGCTTCGAAGTCGAGTTCGAGACGTCGCAGCATCGCGTGGGGATCGGCTTCGCCGGCCTCGCGTTGATACGCCGCGAGACGGGCGGCGCTGCTCATCAGATCGTCGGTGCGGAACATCTGAAACTTGACGGCGTCGGCCCCGGTCCGGGCGGCGAGGTCGATCAGCGTGTGCGCGCGACCCGGATCCCCGTCGTGATTCACGCCGATCTCGGCGATCACGTAGGGCGGTTCGTCGGCGGCGAGACGGCGTCCGGCGATCTCGATCATGACGCGCCGGCTTCCTGACGGGCGGCGCGGAGGGCGATTTCGGCGCGGGCGAGGTCGGCGGGCTCGTCGATGTCGATGACAGCCCCGATATCCGTGATGACGCCCCGCCGATCCGTCCCGAGAAACGCATGCGGCTCGTCGGGATCGACGCGGAAGAGACTCTCGCGCGTCACTGCGATCACGCCGCCGTCGGGGATGAACGCGGGCGGCAGGTCCTGGCGGCGATAGATCCGCGCGGCCTCCCAGGGCGTCACCGCCCCGTCGTCGTCGAGACGCACCATCCACATCGGATGATGCTTGCCGACCGGCGCGTACGACTGCACGGAATCGGCGCCGGTCTCGCGGAGGGTGCGCACGGCGCGCTCGACGAGCCCGGCGGGACGCACCGGCACGTTGCCGTAGAGAATCACGACGACGTCAGCGTCGGATCCCGCCTCGTCAACGGCGTGACGCACGGCGCTGTCCACCGTGGCGTGATCGTCCGCCAGTTCCGCGGGACGGTCGACGACCCGCACGCCGAGTTCGCGCGACGCAGCGGCGACGGTCGGACAGTCGGTGGTGACGAGAACGTCGTCGACGCCTGACGCGGCGCGGGCGGCGTCGATCGACCAGGCGATCATCGGACGGCCCGCGATCAGCCGGGCGTTCTTGCCGGGCAGCCCGCGACTTCCCGCCCGGGCGATCACGACCGCGAGCACGCCGGTCATGGCCAGGGCGTCCGGAACAGGGGCGCATCGTCGCCGTGCGCGGCGTGGGCGGCGGTCCGACGGGCGCACACGCGGGCCCAGACTTCGGCGAGTCCGTGGTGCGGGATCGTCCCGGCGGATTCGTGAGCGGCGAGATCCATCTCACCAAAGGGTACGCGACCATCGGCGAACACCGCCAGTCGGGTGCGGGCATGGCGCGCAAACACGGCGGGCGGGGTGACGGCGGGGGCGAGCCGGGCTCGGCGGGGATCGCGGATTTCATCCGTCGGCGGCGGCCCGTCGATCACCGCGCATCCGAACAGGTGCTGCCAGCGGTCGAAGAAGGGGTCGAGATCGTCGAGCGTCTCCGGCAGCCGCGTGATCCGCGGGGCGAGCCACGGCAGGGCGAACGCCTCGGCCCCCTCATGCTCGCTGAGACGACGCCGGCCCGCGTGCAGTCGCTGGAGGTGGTCGATCCGTCGGCCGAGTTCGTCGCGTCCGTGCATGCGGACGAAGGTCTCGGCGCGGTCGGCCTGGAGATCGATCGAGATGACATCCGCGCCGGCCGCGAGCAGTCGTTCAGCGTCCTCCGGACGCGAGAGTTCCGTGCGTACGTGGAGGGTCATGCCCCGCTTGGTCGCGGCGCGGGCGACGGCGTCGAAGGACGGCGCGCGGAGAGGATCCCCGCATCCCGCCAGCATCAGCGTGGTGCGGGCGGGATCGTCGAACTGGTCGAGGAGGGCGAGCGCGTCGTCGACGGACATCGGGCCGCGCGACGACGGCGCGGGAAACAGTTCGGCGAAACGGCCCGTCGCATCACGCTCGCTCGTGAGCTCGAGCAGCAGCGTCGTCGGCTGGTCGTGCGGTGTCGCGGCGTCGCATTCGATGAGGGCGTGAAGGGCGGCGCGGCTGTCGAAGTCGGGATCGTCAAGCCGGCCCTCGGCGATGCGACGAATCAGGTCGATCGAGCGCGGCGTATCGAACACGGCGCGGAACGCGGTCTGCCGCAGCAGCGGATCGATCTGCACGTTGGCGTCGCGGGCGATGGGATCGTGCTGCGGCGCATGAGGCTGATACGTGAGGAGCGGACCGACGCCGCTCAGTCGGTTGCCACGCACCAACTCCTGCATGAGGCCGGCGCTGACGAGACCGGCGCACAGACCGGGCGGGGCCTGGGTGAACACGAGGCGGTGCTGGTCGGGATGCGCTGCGTGCCGGCGGATGACCGCCTCGCAGCCGAACGGTCCGTCCGGCTGGACGAGCGGCCAGTCGGGTCCGACGAGGAGCGCGGCGTCGAGGCGGCGGGCCTGCATGACGTCGCTCATGATCGCGGGCGAGAGCGCCTCGTCGTAGACGCTGAAGCCGGCGACGGCGTTGCGCCATGCGCTCGGCGCGGCGCGTCGGGCGGCGGCGACGGCGGACTGCGACGGCGGAAACACACGCGGGCCGACCGGTTCGACGACGATGTCCGCGCCGAGCCGCGCTTCGTTGATCAGCGGCGCGGGATCGAACCCGTCTGGCGTCAGCAGCACGATTTCATGCAGCGAAGGCGTGCGGGCGAGTCGTTCGAGCGTCGCCTGCAACACGGTGCGTCCGTCGACCATCGCGTCGAGGCGGCGCGGCTGGCCGAGACCGCCGACCTCGGGGTCGACGGGCACGAGCGCGCCGGTCCGCACCTTGCGGGCCGTTCCGGTCACGACCGAGGTCGTCGACTCGGACGAATCGCCGATCGTCTCGCCGTCGAGCAGGCGACCGGCCTCCTGGAGCAGCGTGCTCATCTCACCGCCGGCGTCGCGGATCCAGTCGAGGTTCTCGCGGTCGCGCTCCAGTTGCGCCCGCTGGCGGGCGACGGGGTCGGACTCCGCGAGGTGGATCTTCCGGTCCGCCTTGAGTCGCTTGAACGCGCCGAGCTGATTCATCTGCTCGACGACGGCGAACGCCTCGCGGTTCTCCTCGTTGCGTCGGATGCACGTTTCGAGGCGATTGAACAGCCGGTCCATGCGTTTCGGATCATCCTGGGCGTTGATCATCTGCTCGACGATTGCGCGGGCGTCGCGGCTGTTGCGAGTGAGTTCGTCGACATCGCGTCGGACCTGGCCGAGGCGACGGCGGGCGGCGGTGATCCGATCGGCGTCTGGTTCGAGCCGGGTGGACGGCGGGGCGGGCAGCGGGTCGCCGAGGTGTCGGTCGAGCGCTTCGGCGAGCGTCATCGGCGTGGTGTGCTGGATCGCGACGCCGCCTTCGGTCGCGTTGATGATCGAGACCCCTTCGGCGGCGTAGGCGGAGAAATCGCGTTCGAACTGCTGGCGATAGGTGGTCATCTGGCGGTCGGTGAAGACGGAACGACCGTCAACGCCGTCCGCCGCGACGAGATGGGTGCGGTGTCGGACGATGCGTCGCCACTCCATCATCTCGATGGTGTTGAGGGCGTGGAGTTCGGCGCTCCAGACGTCGTGGATGGCGGTGCGCGGCGCGTAATAGAGGCCGTCGGTGAAGCCGAGGTCCTGACCGATGAGGATCAGCGGATCGCAGCCGAGCCAGCGGGCGAGGTAGACGGACAGGTGGGCGACGGTCGCGCCGGCGGGGAGGGCGCCCATGTCGCGGGCGAGCGGACCGAGGACGCCGTCGAGGAAGGGCGACGCGATGCAGCGGACGGGACCCGGGAAGGCGTCGAGCACGGCGGGATTGGCCTTGGCTTCGGCGATGAGGGTGACGCCTTCCACGTCGGCGGCGGCGAGGCCTTCAAAGAAGCGGGCGGAGATCGCGTGGTAGTCGAGGGAGGTGACGAAGTGCGGACGCACGCCCCGCTCGAGCAGCGGCTTGAGCGTGGTCTGCACGGCGATGATCGCGCAGCGTTCGCGGACCCGCGGGTCGGCGAGTTGATCGATGTTGCGGTGGAGGCTCGGTCCCGCCGCGACGAGCACGGCGGGTCGGCCCGTCCAGATGTTCCGGAACGGGGCGACGCCCTCGCCGCCGACGTAATGGTCGACGTTGTGGAGCAGGTTTCGGATCGTGTCGGCGGAGCGGACCAGCGTGGTGAGGAGCGTCGTCTTCGCGCCGGAGATCAGTTCCGCGAAGGCGTCCGAAAAGCGGACGGCCTGTTCGCCGAGTCGGGCGCGGCTGGGGGGATGGGTCAGGAAGGCGACGCCCTGGGCGAGGATCGCCTCCGCCCCCTGCAACTGTCCGTTCAGCGCGCCGCGATCGTCGGGATCGTGCACGAAGAGAATGAGGGCGTCGCGAAGCCACGCCGCGTGATCGATGTGCTCGAAGACGGCCCGCAGGAGTGCGAGGTCGGGATCGAAGACGATGATGAGACCGGACGACTTCGTGCGTCGCGCGAGCGTGGCGACGTGATGACCGAGTCCGAAGCCGAGGGCGACCACGACCGCGTGCTCGGCGAGGTCGACGGAATCGGCCAGCCGATCGGCTTCGTCGAGCGGTCGACGGCGGCTGGCGAGGGCCCGGCCTCGCCAGGTTGCGGAAACCGCACCGTCCTCCGCCGCGAAGAACTCGATGTCGGACGCCGGCGGCGTCCGGCGCAACGCTTGCGCGAAGGCGGCGTTTCGTTCCCCGAGGGCAAGAAGATTCGCGTCGAGTCGTTGGGCGGAGGGTGCGAGCGGTCGCGTCGGCGCGGCGACGTGTTCCATGGGTTGGTCTTCCTTGACCTGTGGGAGCGGCCCGTGGGGGCGCATCCGGCCGTCTCGCATCCGTGCGAGGGCGGTGAGGCGGCGTTCGTCCGTGATCCGGGCGAGCTTCCTATGGTGTCCCGTCGCCGAGCGAACGGGCGGAGGCGTGTGTGTCCGGACCTGTTCCCCTCCTATCGGAGCCCCCATCCCCATGGCTGCAACAATGCCCGACCCCCCGCCCGTCAGCACGATTCAGCATTACCTCTTCGAGAGCCCGTGGTTGGGCGCGATCGGACTCGGCGCGGCGGGCGTGATCATCCTGTGGCTCGGGCTGCGGGACGGCCGACGCAATCCCGTCCTCGCCGGGCTCGTCGCGGCGGCGGTCGCGATCCTGTGGATCACGGTCGCGGTCATGGTCGAGACGGCGGGCGAGCGCAGCGCATCGGCGTTACGGGAGTTCATGGGATTCCTCGAAGCGGGCGACACCGCGTCGGCGCAATCCATGGTCGATCCGCAGGCGACGCTGCAGGTGGGCGGACCGACGGCGCCGCGCCTCGACGTCCAGGCCATCCTCGACGGCCTGGATCGCCTCGGTCGCTACTCGATCGAGAGCATCTCGATCACGGATCTCGATGCGTACACGGTCGGGCCGGGGGAGGGCCGGGCGGATTTCGCGGCGTTCGTGAAGACGGACTTCGCGTTCGGCAAGGCGACGGCGTCAGTCACCTTCCGGCGTGATGCGCAGGGCCTGTGGGAGATCGTGAACATCGTGTGGGTGTCGCTCAACGACGAGCCGCCGCCGACGGTGCGGGGGTTCTGAGCCGCGTCACGGCCTGTCGTCGGAATCATCCGCGGCCCCGGCGACCTGTTCGGCGGCCCCGGAGGGATCGGGCAGGGCGGGGATGTCGACCGGTCGGCTGATGGCGCGGGCGCCTTCGCGTTCGGAGACGGTGAGCCGGAGCGTCTTCCCCTGCAGTTCCAGCAGCGTTGCGGGCAGCAGGAACGTGCGGACGGTGGAGTCGCCGGGCGGGAGGGCGGGCACGGCCTTGCGCTGGCGGGCGATGCCGGCCCCGGCGAGATGGGCGTCGAGGTGGAGCGTGTCATCGCCGCGATTCGCGAGCACCGCGGTGACGATGACGCGGGCGTCGCGTCCGCCGCGCCCGGCGAGCGACCACGTCACGGACACGTCGAGTTCGGGCAGTCCGATCTCGAGCGGGAGCGGGTGGGAGAAGGCGTACGTCTGATCGCCCTGCACGTCGATCACCGCCTGGAGGTCGTGACGGCCGGCGGTGACGGTGCGGGGGAAGATGATCTCGAGCGGGATGCGGACGGCGCCTTCGGCGTCGATGACGAAGTCGGCCTGACGGGGGACGATGGACCAGTCGTCGCCGGGGGGCGGGATCGCGATCGAACCGGAGACGGCGAGATCCCACGGGTTCTCGAGCACGATCTCGGCGCGATGGACGCGGTGTTCGGCGGGGAGGAACGCGGGTTCGAGTCGGGCGAGGGCGCGGAACGCGGCGAGACCGCGATCGACGCCTTCGAGGAACACGGGCGATTCGGACAACGGCACGAGACAACGGCGGTCCGACTGCACGGCGGGCGTCCGACCGCCCCAGATATCGTGCACGGTGATCGGGTCGGCCCCGAGGTCGGCGTCGAGCATGACGTCGCCGCGTTCGCCGTTCGCCCACGCGATGAGAACCGGCCCGTGATCGCCGTTGGCGAGCCACGCTTCGATGCCCGGGCCGAACTCGATCTCGGCGAGAAACGAACGCCGGCCGAGCTTCGCCGCGAGCTGCCGCCAGACCGCGTAGAGCGGCGTGGGTTCGACGCGATCCCGGCGTGGGTCGACGAGCCGCCACGGCGCATCGATCATCAGCCGGGAGCGATCGTCGCGCCAGAGTTCAAGACTGCGGCGGGCGAGGTCCACCGCCGCGCCGACCACGCCGTACGGGTCCTCCGGCAGCGTCTGGAGCAGCACGGTGCGCTCGTCCTCGTTCGTCGACCAGGCGTCGCGGAGCGCGGCGGCGTGATCGGGTCCGCCGTGCGTCGACAGCGTGATGATGAACTGCGCGCCGATCGGGGCGACGGGCAGGGCCACATCGCTCGGCCACGCGGCGGAGACCACCGGGCCCGGCGCCGTCTCGCCGATGATCGCGACCGCCCGGGCGAGGGCGTCGAGATGATCCGGCTCCGGCGCCGCGGCGTGGTGCGTGGGCCGGCCGAGCGTCCAGCGGCGGACGAACTGACCAAAGCGGAAGAGCAGTTGTTCGAGCTCCTCGCTCCAGCGGCCGGTGTCGTCGGCGAAGAGGGCGAGGACATCGTTCGATTCAGCCGCGAGATCCGCGGCGGTCTCGGGCGACATCGCGCCGAGCAAGGCCCCGGTCTCGGTGCGTTCAGGCTGGAAGGCGTCGAGCAGCTCGGTGAGTTCGTCGAGACGTTCGGGGGTCTGGCCCCGCCCGATCGCCTCGCTCCAGACGGGCGTGATGACGGCGCCGACCTTGAGGTCGCGAACGAGCGGCGCGCCGTGACGCAGCTCGGCGATCGTGCGATCAGGCAGCAGCACGCCCCAGCGGGGATCGTGACGACGACCGAGGGCGGGCGTTTCCGGCGCGACGACGAAGTCCGCCGGCGTGCGGGAAATCACGTCGCCGCCCGCGATCAGCTCCACCACGGCGCGTCGCCAGCCGAAACCGAGATCCGGCAGCGGCAGCTCCACATCGACGCCGATGTTGGGTGCGGGGAAGATCTCGTCGAAAATCAGCTCGCTGTGTTCGTCGAAGACGACGATCCTCGCGCCCTCGATGTCCTTCCTCACATCGCGGATGTGCAGCTTCAGTACGGTGGGCGTATCGCCCACGAAGACGCCGCCCGGCGCGGTCGGTCGGAGATCGACGCGCGGCAGTTGGATGATCGTCACTTCATCGAACCAGATGCGTCCCGAGACGTCGTCGAACTCCGGCGCGCCGAGACGATCAGGGTCCGTGGGCAGATGGTCCGGCTGGACGACCTGCAATTCGAGGGCGAGGTCGACGGCGCCGGGGTGCTCGCCGATCAGCCGCGCGTAGGTGCGTCGCCATTCGCCGTCGGTGTTGAGGGGCGGTCCGAAGGTGATGGAGTCCTCGATGATCGCGCCGTCGCGATCGTGGAACCACGCGACGAGGCGGGCCCGGGCGTGTCGGAGCCCTTCGGTGCGGACGGACGCGGCGACGGTGTAATCGCCGCCGGGCAGGATGGGCACGACCGCGGACGGCACGCGGATGGCCATCGAGCCGCCGTTGAGATCGAAACGGACGGACCAGTCGCCCTCGGTGCTGTCCTCGTTCGTCAGTCGGATGTCGCCGAAGAGCGGGAAGCCGCCCCGCGGACTGATGGGCGACGCGGTCTCGTCGGTCACGCGGAAGAAGGGCGTGGGGAAGGGGTACCGCTCCGGCAGGATGGCGCCTTCCTCGAATCCGAAGGTCTGCATGACCCGATTGGGCAGCTGCACGGGCTCGATATCGGCGGCGCCGCCGTCGACCTGGCCGCGCGTCGACGACGCGAGCGTGACGGCGAGCAGGGGCGCAGCGGACAGACGGATCGCGCGGTGCATGCCGGAGATATCGGGGGTTTCCGCATCGAGCGTGAGGGGATCGGACATCGGGCGTCGGGCGCAGAGCGTGCAGGCGTCTACACTGGCGTCATGGCAGTTGTCGCCGCGTTGAAGCAGGTGGAGTCGGACGTCGTCGAGTGCACCCGGTGCCCGGAATTGCGCGAGTATTGCGCGGCGGTCGCCCGGGAGAAACGCAAGGCATATGCGGACCATGACTACTGGGGGCGTCCCGTGCCGAGTTTCGGGGATCGGCGGGCAGGGCTGCTGATTGTGGGGCTGGCCCCGGGGGCGCACGGGGCGAACCGGACGGGTCGGATGTTCACGGGGGATCGGTCCGGGGATTTCCTGTACGCCGCGCTGCACCGGGCGGGCTTCGCGAATCAGGCGGAGGCGACGGATCGGGCGGATGGTCTGGCGTTGACGGGGGCGTACATCACCGCCGCCGCGCATTGTGCACCGCCCGCGAACAAGCCGACCGCCGCGCAGCTGGACGCGTGCCGGCCGTACCTGGGTCGTGAGATCGCGGCGATGGATCCGGTCGTGACGTTGTGTCTCGGGGGGATTTCGTGGACCGCGGCGTGGCGGGCGTGGGGCGAGTCGGGTGCGGATCTGCCCCGTCCGCGGACGAAATTCGGGCACGGGATCGAGGTGGGGTTCGCGACGTCGACCGGCCGCCGGGCGTGGCTGCTGGGGTCGTACCACGTGAGTCAGCAGAACACGTTTACGGGTCGGCTGACGTCGGACATGCTGGATGCGGTGCTGGCGACGGCCCGGGGGCGGCTGGGGAGCGGGCGGAAGTCGTGAGGGCCGGGTAGGATACGTCGTCTATTCGGGACCGGAAGCACCCGGTGCAGGGGACGACGACTCGATGCGAATCTTCGTGACTGGCGCGACGGGATTGATTGGGCGCCGCCTGGTCGCCGCGCGGCTGGCGCGGGGCGACGAGGTCACGGCGTTGTCGCGTTCCGCGGGTCGGGCCCGCAAGACGCTGGGCGATCACGAATCGTTGTCGGTCGTGGAGGGCGACGCGGCGGAGTCGGGTTCGTGGACGGAGGCGATCGACGGGTGTGATGCGGTGGTGCACCTGGCGGGGGCGGGCCTGGCGGATCGTCGGTGGACGGCGAAGTACAAGGCGGAGATTCGTTCGAGTCGGGTGGACAGCACGGCGTTGATCGCGCGGACGATCGCCGACGCCGCGCGTCCGCCGAAGGTGTGGGTCAACGGTTCGGCGATTGGTTACTACGGGGACACGGGCGACCAGACGGTGACGGAGGCGACGTCGTCGGGTCACGATTTCCTCGCCGAGTTATGCGTGGACTGGGAGCGGGCGGCCGCCGGCGCGCCGGGCGTACGGACGGTGCTGTTGCGGACGGGCGTGGTGCTGGACGCCGAAGGCGGCGCGTTGCCGGAGATGATGCGTCCGCTGAAGCTTTTCGTGGGCGGACCGATGGGGAGCGGACGGCAGTATGTCTCGTGGATTCACCACCGCGACCTCGTGGGTCTGATCGAGTTCGCGCTGGATGATGCGCGGGTGTCGGGGCCGTTGAACGGGACGGCCCCGTATCCGGTGCGCAACCGGATGCTGATGCACGAACTCGGGCGGGCGTTGCATCGCCCGTCGTGGCTGCGGGCGCCGGGGTTCGCGTTGCGGATCGTGATCGGGGAGTTTGCGCAGGCGCTGCTGGCGAGTCAGCGGGTCGCGCCGGCGGCGGCGCAGCGGCTGGGGTATCACTTCCAGTTCGAGACGCTGGAGCCGGCGCTCAAGCAGCTGCTGCACGGGGAAGAGGAGGATGACGACGGCCCCGGCGAGCGTGCGCCCCGCGTGCGATCCGCGCGCGGGGGCGGACGAGGACGCGGCCTGAAGTATCGGTTGCTCGCGGTCGACATCGACGGCACGCTGCTCAACCGGGCGGGCGAACTGCCGGACGAAGTCGCGGCGGCGTGTCGGAAGGCGTCCGATGCGGGGTGCGCCGTGGTGTTGTCGACCGCCCGCTCGCCCCGCACCGCGGCGTCCGTCTACGAGGCGCTCTCGCTGGACACGCCGATGATCAACTTCAACGGCGCGATGATCTGGCGGCCGTGGTCGGGGGGCGCGGCGTACCACGCGGCGCTGGACCCGGCGACGGCCCGCGAGGTGATCGAGGTCGCCCGGGCCGCGAGTCCGGATCTGGTGCTGGGCGTGGACATTCTCGACCGGTGGTACGCGGACCAGGTGGATCTGCGGTTCCAGACGGAGTCGGGCCCGCTCATCGAGCCGGACGACGTGGGGCCGATCGAGGACTTCCTGGAGTCGGGACCGATCACGCGGCTGTCGATCTTCGGGCTGCCGCACTTCACCCGCGCGCTGGCGCCGCTCGTGCGCGATCAGTTCTGGCGGGCGCGTCGGATCGGGTTGTTCGAGGAGCCGATGCTGCTGCAGGTGACGCATCCGCTGGTGGACAAGGGGATCGCGTTGCAGCGAGTGGCGCGGGCGCTGGGGGTGGAGCAGGAGGCGGTGCTGGCGATCGGCGACGGTCGGAATGACCTCGGCATGCTGGAGTGGGCGGGCTTCGGGGTCGCGGTGGCGAATGCGTGCGAGGAGGCGCAGCGGCTCGCCAACGTGGTCGCGCCGAGCAGCGACGCCCTCGGCGTGGCGGAGGTGATTCAGCAGTACGTGCTTCGTCGGCGGTGAGTCGGGGCGTCCGGCGGCGGGGGCGGGCGGCTTCAAGTAGGATGCGAGTTCGTGATTTCTGTGGTCCGCGGTTCTGGTCTGACGGAGGTTGAAGGTGAAGATCTGGCTGGATGGCGGGCTTGTCGACGCATCGGACGCGAAGGTGTCGGTGTTCGATCATGGGCTGCTGTACGGGGACGGCTGTTTCGAGGGCATCCGGGCGTACGGCGGTCGGATCTTCAAACTCGCGTCGCACCTCGACCGGATGTACCGCTCGGCGGAGTTGATTCGTCTGACGCCGGCGTACGATCGCGACGTGATCGAGGCGGCGGTGCGTGAGACCGTGGCCGCGAACGGGATTTCGGACGGGTACATCCGGCTGGTGTTCACGCGGGGGGCGGGCACGCTGGGTCTGCACCCGTTCAAGTGTCCGACGGCGGGGACGTTCATCATCGCGGACTCGATCCAGCTTTATCCGGAAGAGCTGTACGAGCAGGGCATGAAGGTGATCATCGCGGAGCGGCCCCGCATTCCGATCCGGTGCCTGGACCCGGCGATCAAGAGCCTGAATTACCTGAACAACATCATGGCGAAGATCGAGGCGATCGACGCCGGCGTGCTCGAGGCGATCATGCTGAACCCGCAGGGGGAGGTCGCGGAGTGCACGGGCGACAACATCTTCGTGGTGAAGGACGGTCGGATCCGGACGCCGCCCACGTCGGCGGGGATCCTGAAGGGGATCACGCGTCAGGTCGTGATCGAGACGCTCGGCCCGCAACTCGGACTGGCGATTTCGGAAGAACCACTGCAGACGGATGATCTCTTCGATGCGGACGAGGTCTTCCTGACGGGGACGGCGGCCGAGGTCATCGGTGTGAGCCGGATCGGAGAGACGACGATCGGGTCGGGTCGGGTCGGCCCGGTGACGGCGTCGCTGACGAAGGCGTTCCGCGAACTGACGGGATCGAACGCGCCCGAGGACTGAGCCGCGGACGCGGCGGGCGGGCGACAGGGGACGGGCATGAAGTGCAAGCAGTGCGAGTACCCGCTGTGGAACATCCGGGGGAGAAACTGCCCGGAGTGCGGCGAGGCGTTCCTGCCGTCGGAATTCGACTTCGTGCTCAACAGCACGCGGTTCTGCTGTCCGCACTGTGATCAGGCGTACTACGGCACCGGCGCCCGCGGACACCTCACCCCGAAAACGTTCGACTGCGCCAACTGCGGTCAGCACATCGACATGGATGAGACCGTCATCCGGCCGGCCGACGGTGTGACCGAGCGCCAGACCCAGGTCGATGTCGCGCCGTGGATCGACCGGGATCGCCGCTGGCTCGGGCGGTTCTTCGGGACAGTCGGGTGGGCGCTGACGGCGCCGCAACGGCTCGCGGCGGGCCTGCTGTCCAGCGCGACCGCGCCGTGGGGCGTCTGGTTCCTGATTGTGACGACCCTCGTCTCGATGATCGGCGCGGGATCGATCGGGCTGATCGGCGTCGGTTTCGGGGCCGCCATGTCGGCCCGGCAGGGCGGGACCGGCCCCATGCTGGGCGTGGTCGGCGGATGCCTGGGGGTGCTCCTCGGGGCGGTGGCGGTGAGCGTGGTGTTCTCGCTGCTCTGGGCGGCGGGCGCCCACGGACTGCTGCTGGTGACCGGCGGCCTGAAGACGACGGGCTTCAAGGAGACGGTGCAGGCGATCACCTTCGGCTCCGGCGCGAACGTGATCAGCGCGGTTCCCTGCATCGGGGCGTACATCGGCCCCTTCTGGTGGGCGATCAGTTCGACGCTGATGGCGAAGGATCTCCATCGCATCGGCGGCGGGCGGGCCGCGTTCACGACGCTGACGCCGCCGATCCTCGCGATGGTGCTGCTGATCGGCGGGTACGTCGCGCTGATCGCGGTCGCGATCGGCGGGGTCGCCGGCGCGAGCGCGTTGCAGAACACGCTGGGCAACATGCAGCAGGCGCGGCTGATGGCGGACGCGATCGTCGCCTGGCGGCAGGATCACAACGGCGCGGATCCGATTCACATGCTCGAGATCATCCAGGCCCCGTCCTCGGGCGTCGCCCCGTGGGATCTCACCGGCATGGAGACCGACACCACGCTGGTGGACATCGTCGTGGCCGGCGTCGGGCTCGACGAGTGGTTCGATCTGCGACCGACGCAGCAGGCGGGGCTGGCCCGGCTGGCGGCGGACGAACTGCCGCCCGATGTCGCCGCGTACCGACTCGGCGACTACGTGTTCTGCTACCCCGGCGTTCCCGCTTCGACGGGCAGCGGGGTGAAACTGGACGGCCTCTGGCTGGCGGTGTACGCGCCGCTCCCGGAGAACATGCCGGCGGGGACGACGGCGACGTGGTGCGCGGCGTTCGAGGACGGCACGCAGACGATCGACCCGGGCCAGCGGGCGACGAGGCTGGCCGCGCAGAATCAGCGGCGGGCGGATGCGGGTCTCGCCCCCCTGCCGTCGCTGGAGACGATTCGGTTCGCGGTGCGTGCGGACGGCTCGCTGGCGGACGATCCCGCGGGGGCCGGCGGCGGGTCGGAAACGGGATCCGAGGCGGATTCGGAGGCGGATTCCGGGTCTGAATCAAGCGCGGAACGGGACGCGGTCGACGGCGGCGAAGGCGGCTGAATTGTGCTAAAATGGAGGGTCTTTTGGGGGCGTTGCATCGTCCCCCCGGGGCGTTCTCCGGGGCGTCCGTTCCTGTCCTCAGCCGAGACCCTGCATGACCACTTCGCCCGAGTCTCCCCCGCCCGCGGACCAGCCGCTCGACCCGTCCGTGGACCCCGCGGTCGCTGAGGCCGCGCTCCGTCGGGGCGACTACACGTCCGAGTCGATCCAGGTGCTGGAAGGGCTGGAGGCGATCCGCAAGCGGCCGGGGATGTACGTCGGCGGCACGGGACTGAACGCGTTGCACCACCTCGTCTACGAGTGCGTGGACAACGCGATCGACGAGGTGATGGCGGGTCACGCGAGTCTGGTGACGGTGCGGATCGGCGTCGACGGCTCGTGCACCGTGATCGACGACGGGCGGGGCATGCCGGTCGATCCGATGAAGCATGAGAACCCGGCGATCAACGGCCGCGCCGCGGTCGAGGTCATCATGACCGAGGTCCACGCGGGCGGGAAGTTCGACGACAACGCGTACAAGGTCTCCGGCGGTCTGCACGGGGTCGGCGTGAAGTGCGTGAACGCGTTGTCGGAGTGGACGGAAGTCGAGGTCGTCAAGCCGGACAAGACGTACCTCATCACCTTCGAGCGCGGCGACATCGCGCAACCGCTGGAAGTGATCGCGGAGCGGAGCGAGGACAAGAAGGTCCGGTCCGGCACGCGGATCAGTTTCCGGCCGGATCACCAGATCTTCCCCGACACGGAGTTCCGCTTCGAGATCCTGCAGCATCGCCTGCGGGAGCTCGCGTACCTGAACCCGGGGGTGACGATCCGGCTGATCGACGAACGCGTCGATGAATCGGGCGAGCCGAAGCAGGAGGTGTTCGAGGACGAGCGCGGCCTCGCGGGCTACGTGGAGTATCTGAACCGGGCGAAGACGACGGTGAGCCCGGTGATCAGCGTGATGCGCGACGACGAGGAGACGGGGCTCGTCTGCGACGTCGCGATGCAGTACACCGACTCGACGAGCGAGATGCTGCTCGCCTTCGGCAACAACATCGTGAACCCGGACGGCGGCACCCATGTGCTCGGCTTCAAGACGGCGGTCACGCGGACGATCAACAACTACGCCAAACGCAACAACCTGCTGAAGAACATCACGCCGTCGGGCGACGATCTTCGCGAGGGTCTGTGCGCGGTGGTGTCGGTGAAGCTGCCGGATCCGCAGTTCAACAACCAGACCAAGGAAAAGCTGCTCAACCCGGAGGCGGAGGCGTTCGTGTCGTCCGCGATCGGGGATCAGCTCGCCGCGTGGCTGGAGGAGAATCCCGGCGAGGCGAAGAAGATCTGCACGAAGGCGATCCTCGCCGCCCAGGCCCGCGAGGCGGCCCGCAAGGCGCGGGAGCTGATCAAGCGCAAGGGCGCGCTCGACTCGGGCGGCATGCCCGCCAAGCTGGCGGACTGTGCGACCAACGACGTCGATCGCAGCGAACTGTTCATCGTCGAAGGCGACTCCGCGGGCGGCTCCGCCAAGGGCGGACGCGATCACCAGACGCAGGCGATCCTGCCGCTGCGGGGCAAGATCCTCAACGTCGAGAAGGCGCGGCTGGACAAGATCCTCGGCTTCGAGGAGATCCGCGTCCTCATTCAGGCCCTGCAATGCGGCATCGGCGAGGACTTCGACATCTCGCGGCTCCGTTACGGCCGCATCATCATCATGACGGACGCGGACGTCGACGGGTCGCACATCCGCACGCTGTTGCTGACGTTCTTCTTCCGACAGATGCCGGAGCTGATCCGCCAGGGCAAGATCTACCTCGCCCAGCCGCCGCTCTATCAGATCTCGCGGGGGAAGAAGACGCAGTACGTGCTCAACGAGGGGCAACTCACGCGGGAGCTGACGGACCTCGCGTTGCAGTCGGCGGTGCTGGTGATCCGGGACGACGAAGAGAACGAGACCTTGCGGATCGAGGGCGATGATCTGGCCCGACTGGTGCGCACGCTCGAGCGGCTGAACGACCTCGTGGGCGTGGCGCAGCGGCGGGGCACGCCGTTTCCGGCGCTGCTCAACGCCCGGGACGATGATCCGACGAACGCGGGCCGACTGCCGACGCACCGGGTGATGTGGGCGGGCGGGGCGAAGCTGTTCTGGTCGGAGGGGGATGCGTTGTCGTTCATCGACGCGGAGGATCTGGTCCGGGACGACATCGGGAGTTCATCCAACGGCAAGAACGGCGACGCCGCGCGTCTGGCCACGCTGCGGGAGCTCCACGAGAACCGCGAGCTGGAGAAGGTGTTCGAGCGTCTGACCGAGTTCGGCATCGACATCGAAGACTGGACGCTGGTGCAGGAGGAGTCGGTCGCCGGCGACAAGCTGCCGACGCGGTACGCGTGGATCGTGGACCCGTCGTCGGACAAGGCGGACGTGGTCGAGGCCGCGAACATTCCGGCGATCATCGCGACGTTGTACGACGTGGGTCGTCGCGGTCTGGAGCTGAAGCGGTTCAAGGGTCTGGGCGAGATGAACCCGATCGAGCTGTGGGACACGACGATGGATCCGGAACATCGCGTCCTCCTGCGGGTGACGTGGGATTCGGCGTCGGACGCGGACCAGCTCTTCGCGACCCTGATGGGCGAGAACGTCGAGAATCGACGCTCGTACATCGAGCGGCACGCGCTCGAGGTGAAGAACCTGGATCTGTAATGGCGCCCCCCCAGCCCCCGGCTCCGCCGGGGGTCAACGCCAAGCCGGGGGTCAACGCCAAACCGGGCGTCGTCAACGCCAAACCGGGGGTCAACGCCAAACCACCATCGGATGATCGGCGACACCAGCGGCCCACGTTGTGGTCCGTCGATATCGGTCGTCGGTCGTCGTCCGTCGATATCGGTCGCCGTAGCGTGCAGGTCGGGCCCCGGCCCGACACGAACGTGCAACTCGGGCGAGTCGATGTTGGGCCGGGGGCCGAACCTACTCATTTTCGCCGGGCATCACGTGACGGTCGGGCGTTAACCCCCGGCGGAGCCGGGGGCGGGCAGGGCGCCGTGCGACTGCAGATACGCCCGAATCTGCGCGGCGGTGCATTCCACATCATGATCCACCAGCTCCGCCCGCCAGCCGTGCGCACGCGCGGCGGCGACGTTCTCCGGGAGATCGTCGAAGAAGAGCACCGCGTCGGCGCGATGACCGTTGAAATGGTCTTCGGCCGCCGCGTAGATCGCGGCGTCGGGTTTGTGCAGCCCCATTTCGTGCGACGCGAGCGGCGTGCGGAGGGCCTGCATCGCCGGACCGCTGATGATCATCTCCCAGTGGGCGACGTTGGTGTTGGACAGGCACGCGGTGTGGACGCCCGCGGCGTTGAGGTCGCGCACGAGATTCGGCGCGCCGGGGTATTCGTCCCGCGTCCACGCGCGATGGACACGGTCGACTTCTTCCGGCGTGTAGAGACCGTCGATCGCCCGGCTCAGCGTGCGGGCGAATTCGTCGGGCGTGAGGCGGCCGGTCTGGTAGGCCTCGATGACGGGATCGCTGAGGGCGGCGAACCGCGTATCGATGTCGGACGTGCGCACGTCGAGTCCGACGGCGCGGCAGGCGCTCGACCAGGTCCGGTGAATCCGGATGAGGACGCCGCCGAGATCAAAGCACACCAGGCGGACGCCGTTTGCCGCGTCGTGGGTCGTCATGATGTCGGATGGTAGGCGAGCGGGCCGGGGCGATCAGCCGGCGGCCTTGCGTCGGGCCTTCTGCTTCGCTTTGCGTCGCTCCTTGAAGAAGGAGGTCAGCAGCTGGCCGCACTGCTCCGCGTAGACGCCGCCGATGACGGTCGCGGCGTGGTTGAGCCGGGGGTCGGTGGCGATCGCGTAGAGCGTTTCGACCGCGCCCGCCTTGGGGTCGGTCGCGCCGTAGATGACGCGTCCGACACGGGCGTTGACGATCGCGCCGGCGCACATCGGGCAGGGCTCGAGCGTGACGGCGAGGCTGCAGTCGCTGAGGCGCCACTCGTCGAGTTTTCGTCCCGCCTTGGCGACGGCGACGAGTTCGGCGTGACCGGTGGGATCGTTCGTCTGTTCGCGGTTGTTGTACGCTTCGGCGACGATCTCGACCTGGCCGTCGTCGAGGGTCCGATAGACGACGGCGCCGACGGGGACCTCGCCCTGCCGGGCGGCGGTTTCCGCGAGTTCGATAGCGCGACGCATCATCGCGAAGTCGATGTCCGTCAGATCGGGATGCGAGCTTGACCGCAGGGTCAGGGCCATCTGAACAAGTCTCCTCCGGCGGACGGATCGACGGATCCGGCGTCGGTGTGACATCCGGCGTCTCATGCGTCCTCGCCGGTCTCGTCATCGGGCGTTTCCCGGCGAGGCTGGCCGATCGTCCCCGGCGGCGGACCTTTCGGGTCGGTCTGGTCCTCGCCTGTCGTTTGTGCGGGCGGGTCCGATTGCGAGGAGGCCCGAGAATCAGCCGGACGGCTCTTTCCGGACGTGCCGCGGGCGCCGCCGAAGCTGAAGACGCGACCCTCGGCGACCTTGGAGGCGGGGGCGATGCGGAGGAGGAGGATCCCGAATTCGTAGAGGGCGTAGAGGGGGATGAGCATGACGACCATGGAGACCACGTCGGCGGGGGTGATCACCGCCGCGAGCACGCCGCACACGAGAAGGGCGTACCGTCGTCGCGACGCGAGCCACTCCACTGAAGCCAGTCCGAGCCATCCGAGGAGGAGGATCACGAGGGGCATCTGGAAGGCGATGGCGATGGCGAGGAAGAGCAGCAGGACGAAGTTGATGTACTCGGACATCCGGTACTGCTGGCTGACCATGGTCCCCGCGGTCATGGCGATCTGGTAGGTGACGATCTCGCCGGTCTCGGCGTCGGGGATGACGGCGATCCGCAGGACGGCTTCGGGCAGCTTGATCCAGATCTGCCCGGGCTCGGGGTCGGGCGGATCGGCGGTGACGGCGGGGACGCCGGCGGCGGGGGCGACGATGGGGGCGGGGACGGCGTCGGTCGTGATTTCGGGCGGCGTCAGGTTGAGCGAGCTGCCGAACATGACCAGGACCCGCAGCATGAGGGGGAGCATCGCGAAGTACATCAGCGCGACGCCGGCCACGGT
Organism: Phycisphaerales bacterium; assembly: GCA_965227335.1. Classification (GTDB taxonomy): domain Bacteria; phylum Planctomycetota; class Phycisphaerae; order Phycisphaerales; family SM1A02; genus CBDDFV01. The sequence goes on along the minus strand of CBDDFV010000001.1, from coordinate 710,339 downwards.
GAGGATCGCGCTGCCGGGAAGGAGCCAGTGGACGAAGCGGCGTTCGTGGGTGTAGAGGCCGGGACTGATGAAGAGCCACGCCTGCCAGAGCAGCCACGGGCCGGAGAAGATCAGGGCGGCGATCAGGCTGAGCTTGAGCTGCGTGACCACGACTTCGGGCGGTCCGAGGGCCTGCACCTGCTGGGGGAGGCCGGCTTCGCCGAGCACGCGGTAGAGCGGGCGAAGCAGCAGATCGATGATCGTGGGGCTGAAGAAGAAGATGACGACGGCGAGGGGCAGCGGCGGGAGGATCGCGAACAGGATCCGCTTGCGAAGCTCGTCGAGGTGATCGCCGAAGCTCATGGTGAACTGCTCCGGGCTCTCGAACTCGAGAGCGCGGGGAGCGGAGCCGGATTGGGGCGGGGAAGACTTCGCCATCGGGTTGGGGGCCGCGCCGGACGCGAGCGGCGGAGGACGATAGGATACGAGGTCCGCGCCGCGCCCGCCGGGTTGAGCGGCGGCGGACCAAGGACTGATTGGCAGAACGAGGGTTGAATGTCGTCCGGAACGACTGATTACTACAAGGTGCTGGGGGTCTCCCGCACCGCCACCGCCGACGAGATCCGACGCGCGTACCGGGACCTGGCCCGCAAGCACCATCCGGACGTCAGCACGGCGCCGGACGCGGCGGAGCGTTTCTCGGCGATCCACGAGGCCTACGAGGTCCTCTCGGACGCGGAGAAGCGCAAGGCGTACGACCAGTTCGGTCGGGTGGGCGGACGCGCCCCCGGGGCGGGCGGGCGGCCGGGCGGGGCGCACGTCAACGTCAACTTCGAGGACATCTTCAGCGAGTTCTTCGGGGGCGGGCGGTCGCCGTTCGACGGCGGCGGCTTCGGTCCCGGCGGGCCGCGCTCCGGTGGGCGCCCGGCTCCGCCGCAACGGGGCGAAGACCTCACCCGCACCGTGCAGGTGACCTTCATGACGGCGGCCCACGGCGGCCGGGAGACGCTCCGTCTGCACACGGACGCGGGCGAGGTGAAGACGATCGAGGTGCGGATTCCGGCCGGCGTCGAGGACGGGGCGAAGCTGCGGGTCAAGGGCGAGGGTCGCCCGGGGGCGCAAGGGGGGCCGGCGGGCGATCTGATCGTGACCGTGAAGGTCGGCGCGCATCCGTGGTTCCGGCGGGACGGGCTCGATCTGCTGCTGGACGTCCCCCTGACGATCGCCGAGGCGGCGCTGGGGGCGGCGGTCGAGGCGCCGCTGCTCAAAGGGGCCGTGACGCTGCGGGTGCCGCCCGGAACCTCCAGCGGCGCGAAGATCCGCGTCCCGGCGCAGGGCCTGAAGGGACCAGGGGACGAACGGGGCGATTTCTACGCCGTGGTGCGGATCGTCGCCCCGAAGTCGCTGACCCCTGACGCTCGGACGGCGCTTGAACAACTCGCGCCGAGCCTCGACAATCCACGGAGCGGCGCCCCCTGGACCGGGACGGACGACTGAGATCGGCCGCGACCGGCCCCGCCGGCCCGTGCGACGAGAGGACAGGATCACGTGCTCCGTGAGCAGCAACAGTTCTTCCGCAGCGTGCTGATCGCGTGCGACCTCCTGGTCCTCGCGGCGGCGGCGGTGGGCGCGTACTTCCTGCGTTTCCACGTCTTCCCCGAGGCGGACGAATCAGCGACGTTCCGCACCCACGCGATTCCGATCCCCACCTACCTCGCCATGATGATCCTCGCGTTCGTCTGGGCGCGGCTGTGGGTGGCGCGTCGGCACGAGCGTTTCTACAGCGAAGCCTGGGCGATCACGAAGGGCGTGGTGATCGGGGTCGGGCTGACGATTGCGTTCGTCACGTTCTTCCAGAAGACGCTCTACACGCTCGTCGACTACAGCCGGCTTCAGTACGTGCTGTGCGCCGGCCTGTCGTGGATCGGGCTGCTGACGTGGCGGTACGCCTTCCGCCTCGCCCTGCGACTCCTGCGCAAGCGGGGCTGGAACCTGCGGCACGTGGCGATCATCGGGGCGGGCCGTCTCGGCCAGGTCGTCTGCCGCACGCTCCGCCGGAACTCGTGGACGGGCATCCATCCGGGCTACTTCATCAGTCATCATCCGACGACGCGTCGCAGCGAATGTCTGGACGTGCCGATCAAGGGCGGGCTGGACGATCTCGAGCGGATTCTCGACGAGACGCTGCCTTCCGCCGTGTTCGTCGCGCTGCCGGGTCGGCACACGCATCTGATTCCGCAGATCCTGGCGCGGCTGGATCGGTACCCGGTGGACATTCGCCTCGTGCCGGACGTGAATCCGCGGTACATGCCGACGAACATGGTGGCGACGGAGATCGACGGGATGCCGGTGCTCTCCGTACGCACGCCGCCGCTGGCGGGCTGGGCGCGGGTGAACAAGCGGGTGCTGGATCTCGCGGGCGGCGTGGCGGCGTTGCTGGTGTTCGGGATCCCGATGCTGGTGATCGCCGCGCTGGTGCGGGCGTCGGGTCCGGGGCCGGTGATCTTCCGCCAGGAACGGATGAGTCTGAACGGGCAGCGGTTCAAGATCTTCAAGTTCCGCACGATGGACCACGTCGACGCGGAGGCCCAGGCCCTGCGTGACGCCGGCAAGGGCGCGGACGCGTGGACGAAGAAGGACGACCCGCGGATCACGAAGATCGGCAAGTTCCTGCGAAAGACGAGCCTCGACGAACTCCCGCAGTTGTTCAACGTGATTCTCGGCGAGATGTCGCTGGTCGGCCCGCGTCCGGAACGCCCGGAATTGATCGAACGATTCCGCGACGACTGGCGGGGCTACATGCTGCGTCAGAATGTGAAGGCGGGCATGACCGGGTGGGCGCAGGTGAACGGTCTGCGGGGCGCGACCTCGCTCAAGAAACGGCTGCAGTACGACCTCTTCTATATCCGCAACTGGTCGATCCGCTTCGATCTGCGGATCCTGTGGATGACCATCTTCAAGGGATTCGCACACGAAAACGCGCACTAGCCCCACGCTCCGCGTGGGGTTCGCTCCGCGTGGGGACGCTCCGCGTGGGGAATCACACTCGACCACCACGCTGGCGTCCCGGCGGACGGGACGATTGACGCGGCCCGACGTGAGCACAGGATCTGGATTGCACCGGTCAGGCCCACGCGGGAGCATGGGGAACAGCAGGAACGGGCGTTGACCCCACGCGGAGCGTGGGCGGACAGCAGGAACGGCGTTGACCCCACGCGGAGCGTGGGCGAGGACAGCAGGAACCGGCGTTGACCCCACGCGGAGCGTGGGCGAGGACAGCAGAACGGGCGTTGACCCCACGCGGAGCGTGGGGCTGGGATGGACATGACGGACACCACTGACAAACCGGCCGTCATCCTGCTGTCGGGCGGGCTGGATTCAGCGACGGTGCTGGCGATCGCGAACGCATCGGGCTATGCGTGTCATGCGCTGAGTTTCGAGTACGGGCAACGACATGACTTCGAGCTGACCGCCGCGCGTCGGGTGGCGGACCATCTCGGCGTCCGTGCGCACGTCGTCACGTCGATCGACCTTCGCGCGTTCGGCGGCTCGGCGCTGACGACCGACGACATCGCGGTGCCGAAGGACCGCGCGGTCGATGATGCGACTGACATTCCCGTCACGTACGTCCCCGCCCGCAACACGATCTTCCTGAGCTACGCCCTCGGCTACGCGGAGACGCTCGGCGCGCATGACATCTTCATCGGCGTCAACGCGGTCGACTACTCCGGCTATCCCGACTGCCGACCCGAGTACATCCAGGCGTTTCAGACCATGGCGCAGCTGGCGACGCGCCGGGGCGTGCACGGCGAGACGCTGACCGTTCATACGCCCCTCATCGAGATGTCGAAGGCGGAGATCATCGCCCGCGGCCTCCAACTCGGCGTGGACTACGGGCTGACGCACTCCTGCTACGACCCGGCCCCGGACGGACGACCTTGCGAGCATTGCGATGCGTGCGTGTTGCGGGCCCGCGGATTCGCGGCGGCGGGGGCGACGGACCCGGCGCTGGCGGCGCGCGAGTCGTGACATCCGCCGCGCGATTTCCGCTTCTCCGGTTCCTGCTGATCTTCGGCGGCGGTTTCGTGCTGTTCCACGCGGCGGCGGCGACGCCGTGGTTTCAGCAGTCGGTGCTGCCGACGTATCTTGCGATGACGGCGCAGTCCGCCGCGTGGCTGCTGGGGCTGGGGATCGACGGACTGGTCGTGCGTGGGACGACGATCTACGGGTCGGCATTCTCGATCGATCTGCGGCAGGGATGCGATGCGATCGAGCCCGCCGCGCTGTTCGCGGCGGCGGCGATCGCGCTGCCCGTGTCGTGGCGGCGGCGGGTGATCGGGATCGTGTCGGGCGTGGCGGTGCTGCAGGTCGCGAACGTCCTGCGGACGACGGGGCTCTTTCTGATCGGTCTGTGGGCGCCGTCGTGGTTTCAGTTCATGCACATCGAGGTTGGGCAGGCCGCGTTCGTGCTGTTGACGGGCGTGGGCTGGATCATCTGGGCGCGTTGGGCGTTGCGGGCGCGGGCGGCCGGCCGGGAGACGGCGTGATGCTCGAGTCGCGACGGGATCTCGTGCGGTTCCTCGGCGTAGCGACGATCATCGTCGCCGGCCTGCTCATCGTCTCGCCGTGGGCCGGCGCGGGATACGCGGCGGTGTTCCGGGGCGTGGGCGAAGTGCTATGGGCGGGGACGAACGATGATCTGCGGGTGCGGTTCGAGCCGGCGGACGACGCCGCGCGACCGCAGCGGTTCGACACCACGGTGACGATTCACCACGTGCGTCGGCAGTTGAACGCGACGTTTCCGATTCGCGCGGCGGGTCTCGGGTATCTGCCGACGGCGTTCGCGCTGGGACTTGCGCTCGCGGCCCCGGCGACGTGGCGACGACGGCTGGTCGGCGCGGCGGTGCTGCTGGGCGTGATGTTTGCGTACGCCTCGTTCCGCGTGTGGCTGCTGGTGATGCATCGCCTGAGTCTCGACACACCGGTGCAGACGTACGATCCGTCGGGGGCGGCGGGGTGGCTGCTGGAAGCAGCGATGCGGGCGTTCGTGTACTCGCCGGTGACGCCGTTCGTGCTGGCGATCGCGGCGTGGCTGACGGTGTTCTGGCGGCGCCCGGTCCCGTATGCTGAAGAGACGCCATGATTGCGATCATCTCGCTGCTCATCGTTCTGATCGTCTCGCTGATCATCGTCCGGGTCGCCACCGTCGCCCTGACGTTGACCGGGGTGTCGCGCGACATGGCGCGATTCCAGGCGCGGTCCGCGTTCACCGGGGCGGGGTTCACGACGAACGAATCGGAGAAGATGGTCGGCCACCCGGTCCGCCGGCGGATCATCATGCTGCTGATGCTGCTCGGCAACGCGGGAATCGTGACCGCGGTGTCGTCGCTGATCCTCGGTTTCAGCGGGGCCCAGGACGGGGGAGGTCTGCTCAGCGCGGCGTGGTTCCGGCTGTCGATTCTCGTGGTGGCGTTGATCGGTCTGCTGCTCGTCGCACACAGCGCGTGGGTCGATCGCTGGATGTCGGAGTTGATCGAATGGGCGCTCAAACGATGGACGGATCTCGAGGTGCGGGATTACGCGTCGCTGCTGCACCTGACGGATGAGTACGTGGTTTCGGAGCTGTACGTGCGTCCGGACGACTGGCTGGCGGGGCGGTCGCTGCAGCAACTGGCGTTGAACAAGGAGGGGGTGCTGGTGCTGGGGATCGAGCGGGGGAACGGGAAGTTCGTCGGGGCGCCGCGCGGCACGACGATGGTGGAGGCGGAGGACACGCTGCTGGTCTACGGCCCGGGCGAAACCCTGGCGGATCTGGATACGCGTCGGTCGGGCGCGCAAGGCAACCGGAAACACGTGGAGGCGGTGGTCAAGCAGATCAGCGTGGAGCGGGGGCAGAAGAGCGAGGGCGAAGGCGGCGGGGGCGACGACGCAGCGTCGACGAAGACGACGGCGACGGTCAGTTCGAAAGCGTAATGAGCAGCACGAGCGCGATCAGGAGGATCGTCCACGCGACGACGGCGCGGATGGTCGCGCGGCTGGCGCGTTTCGCCTCCCACCATGACGCGGGGCGCACGCCCTGAATCAGAAGCGTGGCGACGGCGGCGAGGTTGACGCAGATAATGTTGGTGAAGAGCAGGATCGCGGCCCCGCCCGCCGCGTCCCAGCGTCCGGCCCCGAGGGCGAGGCCGACCACCACGAGGGGCGGCACGAGGGCGACCGCGACCATCACGCCGATCAGCGCCGACGAGGCCCCGGTGGTGAACGCGAGGACGCCCGCCACGCCGGAAGCGAGCGCGAGTCCGATGGCGCCGACGCCGACGTCCGTCCGGCGCACGATCTCCTCGGTCATCTCGTGGGGGACGGCGAGACCGAGAACGATCGACGTCGCGACGACAGTGAACACGCCGAAGAGGTTGGCGCGGAATGCGCGGCGGGCGAGGGCGGCGTCCCCGAGCGTGGTCGCGAGGGCCAGCGCCATATTCGGACCGAGCAGCGGCGCAATCACCATCGCGCCGATGATCACCGCTCCGTCGTCGCGCATGAGTCCCATCGCCGCAACGACGGCGGAGAGGAACGACAGGACGATGAAGACGGGCGTTGCGCCGGCGACGTCGTCGAGGTCGTGGTAGAGCTCATCGCGTCCGACGCGTCCGCCGAGCAGGCGTTTCTTTCGCGGTTCGGCGTCGGCGGTCGGTTCGGCCGCGGGCGGCGGGGGCTCGGGCTCGGGGGGTCGCGGGACGGCGGCCTCGACGGGGAGGATGATGGCGGTGGCGTCGCCGTACGAGTTAAGGACCGGCAGGAGGCGGTCGGTGACGGCCTCGGTGTCCTCCGCCGCGACGAGCACGCGGATGACGGTGCGTCCGTTCTCGCTCTGATCGCTCCACACGACCCAGCCCGCGGGTTCGCCGAGCAGTTCGCGGAGTCGGTCCGCCTGCGGCGTCGCGGCGGCGATTTCAAGGAGACGAAGCGCCATGCCGCCCATCCTAGCCCCACGCTCCGCGTGGGGTTAACCCCCGCCCCCCCGCGACGCCCTCGCCCCCCATATCCCGGAAAGCACACGAGGCGCCGGCAGCGTCAATTACCCCCGGTCCAACATCGAGTCACCCCCATTGGAGACGGACCCCCCACGCTCCGCGTGGGGTTAACCCCCGCCCCCCTGCAACGCCCTCGCCCCCCATATCCCGGAAAGCACACGAGGCGCCGGCAGCGTCAACTACCCCCAGCCCATCATCGAGTCACCCCCATTGGAGACGGACCTCCCACGCTCCGCGTGGGGTTAACCCCCGCCCCCCGCAACGCCCTCCCCCGCTTCATGGGAAGCGGTTCAGACGAGGCCCGAGCCGCGTCGATTGGGCTCCCGTCCAACCTCGAGTCACCCGCATTGGACGGACCCCACGCGGAGCGTCGGGTCAGGACACGAGGCCCTTCGTCAGACGCATGAACGCCGTTTCGAGGTTGACCTGTTCCTCCTGCATCGCGCGAATGCGGAAGCCCTGGGCGATCAGCCGGCTCGGGAGTTCCGAGACGGGCAGGCCGCTGTCGGGGTCGATCGTGACGTCGATGCGGGGCTGGCCGTTGTCGGCGGTGATCTCGACCTTGGTGACGCCCTTGACCTGCGCGAGCAATTGCGCGGCCTGGTCGGCGCGGTCGTCCACGGAAATATGGATCACCACGCCGAGTCGGGCGCGGGCCATGATTTCGCTGACCGCGCCGGAGAACACGAGCTCGCCCTGTTCGATGATGCCCACGGTGTTACAGAGTTCGGCGAGTTCGTGCAGGATGTGCGAGCTGATGAGGATGGTCTTGCCCATCCGCCGCAGCTCCTTGAGGAGTTCGCGGATTTCGATGCGGGCGCGGGGGTCGAGACCGGACGCGGGTTCGTCGAGGAGGAGGACCTTGGGGTCGTGGAGCAGGACGCGGGCGATGGAGAGCCGCTGGCTCATGCCGCGCGAAAGACCGTTGACCTCGGCGTTGGCCTTGTAGGTGAGGTCGGTGAGGTCGAGGACGTCGCGGACGACCTGATCGCGTTGCTTGCCGTGGATGTCGTAGCACGCGGCGAAGAACTCGAGGTACTCCGAGACGACCATGTCGTCGTACGCGCCCATGAAGTCGGGGACGTAGCCGATGACGGGTCGGATCTGGGGGTTCTGATAGCCGACGACCTTGCCGTCGATCCGGGCCTCGCCCCAGGTGGGTTTGAGGAGGGTGGCGAGGATCTTGATCGTGGTCGTCTTGCCGGCGCCATTGGGACCGATGAAGCCGAAACAGTCGCCTTCGTCGATGGTGAGGTTCAGGTTGTTCAGCGCGATCAACTCGCCGTACTTCTTGGTGAGGTTGATCGTTTCGATCATCGACATGGTCGGCAGGCTCCTCGCGTCGGCGCGATCTCCCCCGGGGCGGCGGGAGTGAGCAATGATAGGGATTCAGGGAGACAGGGGTCCGCCGTCGACGGGACTGTCCGCGTCGGACGGGACGGCGTCCGCGGGGGCGACCGGTTCGAAGGCGCGTTCATCGTCGAGCGGGAGCGGGTAGATCCAGCGGACGAAGGTGAGGCCGTCGCTGGTTTCCGCGGGTTCGCCGTCGATGGTGAGCGGGACGGGGGCGGGCGAATTCTCGAGGAAGCCCGTGACGATGAGACAGGGCCGGGTGAACCACGGGGAGAGGTCGATCTCGCGGGCCATGGCGCGTCGGAACCGGACGCCGCCGTCGCCGCGCAGGTTGGTGTCTCGGTAGTACTGCGGCGGCGTCAGCATCTGGTAGAGGCCGAGCATTTCGAAGTAGTCGCGGGCTTCGGCGGACGAGATCGCGCCGGACGCGAGGCTGCTGCGGTCCTGGTACGCGCGAGTGAACGTCTCGAGGAGGTTGGTCTGCAGGTTGATCTTGCCGCGATCCCGCCCGATGTTGACGACGTCCGACAACACGAGCGCCGTCCCGGGCTGCCAGTCGCCGGCCCCGGCGACGCTCAGCATGTAGCCGCTGTTCGGCAGGGCGTGGGACTGGTTGGGCGTGACCCACGGATGTTCGCCGCCGGTCGCGGAATCCACCGCGTAGCTGCGATCGCCCGTCTGGTTGCTGGTGATGAGGATGAGGCGGACATCGCGAAGCGGACCGGGGAAGCCGTGCTCGATCGCGCCGAGGAGCTGCTCCGCTCCGCGGGTGTTGTCGAACGAGATCGGGGCGTCGGTGCGTTCGAAGATCATGCCCCCCCACTCGCGCGGCACGGGACCGAGGTAGTCGGCCATGAGCAGCTTGCTCGTCGCGCGGCCGGGGACGTTGAAGTCCGCCGGCGCGTTCTCGATGTCGATCTCGTACCGGTCGGCGTTGGGGAAGCGGTTGACGCTCGCGCCCGGCGGCGACCACGCGAAGAGGATCTGGTCCGCCAGATTGTCGGTGTCGATCGAGAGACGGGTCGGTCGGTAGTCGGGCAGGAACGCGGAGTACCAGGTCACCGCCCGCTGGAGCTGGGGCGGATCGGTCTCGACGGGATCCGCCCACGACGGCTCGGCGATGTGGTCGAGCACGGTGATGTGCCCGATCTCGGTGGCGCGTTGTCGGATGATGGTGACGCTGCCCCACGTGATCGCCGTGAAGACGCCCGCCGCGGCGACGAAGAGCATCCACGCGTGACGCGACTGCTTGTAGTACTTGAGAATCGCAAAGCCGCCGGGCCCGGCGACGACCCAGTAGGCGAAGAAGAGCAGCACCCCGAGGAGCAGGGCCTGGCCCGCCCGCTTCGACCGGCTCGTCCACCGCTGAACGAGTTCCTGCGGCGTGATGACAAGCTCCGCCTTCACCGACTGCAGACGCGTGTCCTGATCCATCTGGCGCACGTCGCCGGCGGTCAGCGTGTCGGCGCGGCGGCCCATGATGCGGTTCCAGAAGACATCCGTGTCCGGGATCGACTGACTCCGGATCCGTCCGTTGGTCGGGTCGACGCCGAGGATCGTGATGCGGCCGAAGCCGAAGCGACGCTGGATGGCGACGACGCGTCCGTCCGGCAGGGCGACGAGCGGTTCGTACCCGTTGTCGCGGTAGGGTTCGTCATCGCGACCGACGTCGGCGAACGTGTAGTAAGTGACGGGGACGCTCGCGAACGATCGCCTCGATTTCGTGAGGATCGGCAGGAGTTCGTCGAGCCCGCCTTCGACCCGCGTGGGACGCTGCTTGGGCAGGAGGTCGTCGAAGTCGGTCTGACCTTCGACGCCGATCCGCCACGGGGAGTTGACGTCGGGGGGGATGATGACGAGGTGGCCGCCCCGCCGGATCCACGATTCGATCGCCGCCGCGGCGGGGGCGCCGAGGTTGTTGGGATCGCCGTCGACCCAGACCAGGGCTTCGTAGGGCCGCAGACCGAACCAGCGGTCCGGGATGTCCGTGGCCGGTTCGAGGCCGATGATGATGGAGGTCGATTCGCTCGCGTACGGAATGAGCGCGGCGCCGGGGCGGGTGTAATCGCCGAGGGCGGCGTCCTGCGACCCGACGACCCCGATCATGCCGTCGTAGGGACTGATCTGCTGGACGAGTCCGGGGGCGGCGGCGGGCTGGATGCGGGTGGCGCCGAGTTCGGTGCGTTGTCCATCGTCGACGCGGAAGACCCGGATGGTCCAGACGGTCTGGTTGTTGGTGGAGGGGAGCGTGCGTCCGTAGAGCCAGACGGGGACGGGGGTGTTGGCCTGGAGGGAGATGGGTCGACCCGCGGCGCAGATGTCGCCGTCGGGGTCCTCGATCTCCCACTGCACCCAGCCGTTGGCGGACTGGGCGAGGTTGGCGGTGACGATGAGACGGACGCCGATGAAGTCGCCGGGCCGGTAGGCGTTCCCCACGCCGAACTGGTCGAGGGCGATGTCGACGGATTGTCCCCGGGCCGGAGCGGCCGCCAGCAGGAGTGCGGCGAACCCCACGGCCGCCATCCAGCGGGTGATCAGGTGGGCCATAACTGGAGTGTAGCATTCAGATCCCCCCCCAGCCCCCGGCTCCGCCGGGGGTTAATCCCAGACCCACTCCCGGCTCCGCCGGGGGTTAATCCCAGACCCACTCCCGGCTCCGCCGGGGGTTAATCCCAGACCCACCCCCGGCTCCCCAGCGATACCAACCCCCCCACCACCCCCGCTCCCGACGACACCCTCGCACCCCACTCCCCCGCTCCCCGACGACATCGCCCCCTCCCCCTTCGCGGCGATCGGATCCCTCTCCGCCGAGGTCGCAGCGATCACGGACCCGATCAGCCCGCGCTGGCCGGCCATGGGCGCTGGTCACCCAGGCGCCGAACGTTCGCGCGGCCGCGGCGCGTGCGCTTCCGGGACGGCGCGGGCATGTGAGCGCTCGAGGGTGCGGGGCGTCGGGGGGGGCGGGTTGGGGCGGGTTGGGGCGGGTCGGGGTGAGCCGGGGTTGGTGTCGCGGGGGAGCGGCGGGTGGGCCGGCGGTGGTGTCGCGGGGGAGTTGGGGTGGGTTGGGGGTTGCCCCCCGGGCGGAGCCGGGGGTTAGCGGAGTTTGACGGCGCCGGATCCCTTGACGATGTCGCCGATGATCGCGGCGTGTTCGCCGAGTTTCGTGAGTCGGCGGACGACGGCGTCGGCGAAGGCGGGTCGGACGATGAGGACGTAGCCGATCCCCATGTTGAAGACCCGGTACATCTCCTGGCGGTCGATCCCGCCGCGCTTCTGGAGGAACTCGAACACGGGGGGGACGGACCAGGCCTTGGTGTTGATCTTGGCGTCGACGTCCGGGGGGAGGGCGCGGTTGACGTTGCCGGGGAGTCCGCCGCCGGTGATGTGGGCCATGCCGGAGACGACGCGTTTGACCTTGTACGCTCCGAGCATCTTGACGATCGGCTTCGCGTAGATGCGGGTGGGCGTGAGGAGTTCCTCGCCGAGGGTCTTGCCGTCGAATTCGGCGAAGTGGCGGTCGAGGCGGAGGCGTTTCTTCTTCAGGATGGCGCGGACGAGGGAGTAGCCGTTGGAGTGGATGCCGTCGGCGGCGAGGCCGATGACGATGTCGCCGCGCTGGACCCGCATGGGGTCGATGGCCCGTTTGAGTTCGACGACGCCGACGGCGAACCCGGCGACGTCGAAGTCGCCCTGGCTGTAGACGTCGGGCATCTCGGCGCACTCGCCGCCGATGAGGGCGCAGCCGGCGATTTCGCAGCCGCGGGCGACGCCGCTGATGATCGCGGCGGTCTGTTCGGGGATGACCTGGTGGAGTCCGAGGTAATCGAGGAAGAAGAGCGGTTCCGCGCCCTGGACGATGAGGTCATTGACGTTCATGGCGACGCAGTCGACGCCTACGGTGTCGTAGACCTGCATGTCCGCCGCGAGCTTGACCTTGGTGCCGACGCCGTCGGTGCAGGCGACGAGGACGGGGTCGCGGTAGTTCTTCTGGAAGAGTTTCTCGTTGTAATCGAGCCGGAACATTCCGGCGAACGCGCCGTGGGCGCCGAGGACGCGGGGTCCGTGCGTGCGTTTGAGGACGGATTTGATGCGACGGACGACGTCGTCGCCGGCCTCGATGTTGACGCCGGCGTCGGCGTAGGTGAGGCCGCGGGCGGGGGCGGAGGAGGATCGGGACATGGGCGACAGTGTACGGTCGGCGGGCACACGCGCGGGCGGGGCGGCGGGATTCCGGCGTGATCTTCGCGGGCGTGCGGTAGCATGGGGGAACGGAATCGTTCGAGAGGGGCCGCCGGCCATGTTTGACGCCACCCGCACCACCACCGCCCTGCTGGAGGGCCTGCACGACGCGGACAACGACGCCGCGTGGAGCGCGTTCGACGCGCGGTACCGGCCGATCCTCATCGCCTTCAGTCACAAGCTCGGGCTCGGCGAGGCGGACGCCTCCGACGTCGCCCAGGAGACGATCCTCCAGTTCATTCGCGAGTATCGCGAGGGCAAGTACGATCGCGAGCGCGGGCGGCTGCGGTCGTGGCTGGTCGGCATCGCGCGGTACCGCATCCTGACGATCCGGCGCAAGCAGGCGACGCGGAAGGAGGCGGTCGGCGCCTCCGCCGTGCAGGGCCTGCCGGACGAGGCGACGATGACCCAGATCTGGGAGTCGGAGCGACGCACGATCGTGCTCCGCGAAGCGCTCAACGAACTGCGGGCCAACACGAAGACGAGCGACGCCACGATCCGCGCGTTTGAACTGCTCGTGCTCAACCAGACGCCGGTGAAGGTCGTCGCGGATCAGCTCGACATGTCCGACCACGACGTCTACCTCGCGAAGAGCCGCGTCGCGCAGCGGCTCCGCACCATCGTCGCGCGGCTGGAGTCCGCGTTCGACGCCGATGGATGACCGATCATGAGCGGATCGCCTGACACGCTCGAGACCGCGGCCGGATGTCCCGATCGGGAGATGCTCGAACTGCTCGCGGCCGGGGCGCCCGTCGACCCGGCGATCCGCACCCATGTCGACGGCTGCGATTCCTGCGCACGCACGGTGTCGTCGATCGAGACGGACAATGCGTTCATCGCCGAAGTCGCGCAGGCGAACGCGCACGTCGCGGCGCCGGACCACGCCACGGGCGAGGCGCCGCCGGGGTACGAGATCATCGACGAGATCCACCGGGGCGGACAGGGCGTGGTGTTCCGGGCGACGCAGCTCACGACGAAACGGACCGTCGCCCTCAAGATGCTGCTCCAGGGCGCGTTCGCCACGGCGCGAGCCCGGGAGCGGTTCGTACGCGAGGCGGAAGTCGTCGCGTCGCTCCGCCACCCGAACATCGTGACCGTGTACGACAGCGGCGTCGGACCGGACGGACGGCCGTTCCTCGCGATGGAGTACGTCGAGGGCGTCCCGCTCGACGTGTGGGCGGCGGAGCAGGCGACGCTGCACGACGGCGCGGCGCCGGTGGAGACGGTGCTCGAGATGGCCGCGCAGATTGCGGACGCGATCGAGGCCGCGCATCGCCGGGCGGTGATTCACCGGGATCTGAAGCCGGCGAACATCCTGGTCGAGACGGAGGGCGAGGGGGCGGGTCGGCCGCGGGTGCTGGATTTCGGCCTGGCGAAGCTGGCGCGTCCGGAGGCGGAGGCGGCGGTGACGCAGGCGGGCGAGTTCCTCGGCACGTTCGCGTACGCCGCGCCGGAGCAGGTGGACGGGACGATCGGTCCGGTGGACACGCGGACGGACGTGTACGCGTTGGGCGTGATTCTGTACGAGATGCTGGCCGGCGTGCGCCCGCGCACGCTGGAGGGATCGCTGGCGGACGTGGTGCGGACGGTGACGTCATCGGCGATCGAGCCCCTCGAGGGTCATCGTCCCGATCTGGATCAGGATGCGCGCACGATCGTGTCGACGGCGTTGCAGCATGATCCGGAGCGTCGGTACCAGTCGATCGGTTCGTTCCGAGACGATCTCCGTGCGCGGCTGTCGGATCGGGCGATCGCGGCGCGACGCGACGAGACCTGGTATGTCATTCGCAAGGCGATCCGCCGACACCGGGTTCCGGTGGCGACGGGGGCGGGGATCGTGCTGCTGATCGCAGCGTCGGCGGTGGCGCTGGGCGTGCTGTCGGTGCAGAAGCAGTTTCAGGCGACGAAGGCGGTGAACGTCGCGAAATCGCTGGTGGAGACGCTGGAGCAGACGACGGACTTCGAGAACCCGGACGCGCTCAACGCCTTCGACAGCCTCGCGGTGCTGGAGGCGATGGCGGCGATCGTGCGGGACGAGTTGCAGGCGTATCCGGACGTGTATGCGGATCTGCGGCTGTCGCTGATCAGCGCGTATCTCAGTCGTTCGCAGTTCGCGGAGGCGGAGGCGATGCTGACGGAGGCGCTGGACGACTACCGCGAGCGGTACGAGGCGCCGCACGAGAAGATCGCGGATGCGCTGCACCAGTTGAGCCGTCTGCAGTCGAAGCGTGGCGACGGGGAGGCCGCGTACGCAACGTGCATCGCGGCGCTGGCGATGCGGCGGGAGCTGTACCCCGCCGTGCATCCGAAGATCGCCGAGTCGGAGCAGCATCTTGCATCGAGTCTGCGCAAGATCGAACGGTACGACGAGGCGTTGACGCACATCGACGCGGCGATCGTGATCCGACGGGCGCTGGATCCGGACAGCGACATGGTCCTGAACGCGATGAACTCGAAGGCGCTGGTGCTCCGGGACATGGATCGTCACGCGGACGCGCTGGCCCTGCAGGACGAGGTGGTGGCGGGAATCGTCCGGCTGGAAGGGCCGGACAGCTGGAAGGCGGCGCGGGCCCGCCACAATCTGGGCAAGGGGCTGCTGCAGTCGGGACGGCACGACGAGGCGCGGCCGGCGTTGACCGAGTCGCTCCGCGTCAAGCGGCTGCGGGGGGACGCGGTCGAAATCGCGAACACGCTGTACGAGCTGGCGAGGCTCGAGCGGGCGGCGGGGGACCTGACGAAGGCGGCCGCGTACGCCTCGGAGACGTTGGACCGGCGGTCTTCGGTGCTGCCGGCGGGTGATCCCGCGATCGCGGAGGCCCGGGGGCTGCTGGCCGCGATCATCGCCGAGCAGAACCCGAACGGGTCGGATGCGGAGTGACGTTGCGGCGGGCGGAGGGACTTCGTATACTGCCCGGCTCGATTCAGCACGCCGCGCCCGGCGTCTTTCCCCGTGGAGCCAGTCCGATGGACCTCACGCCGCTCAAGACGTACACCTTCACGATCGACAAGGTTCCGACCCGCAAGGCGTCGGCGAAGACGCTGCGTCGTCTGATGCGGATGCAGCCGGAGGTCCAGAAGGGTCTGAGCCGGCTGGCGAAGCGTCGTCGGCAGGTCGACAACAAGCCGGGCATCCGCGCGGGCGTCATCTGGGTGAACCGCGTGAAGACGACGAAGCTCACGCACGTCGCCCCGGGCGAGACCTTCACGCTGAAGGTGACCCCGCAGATCATGTCCGACATCGAGTCGGTCGAGCGGTTCGTGAGCGTCAAGGAGGCGTAAGCCGCCTGGTCGAAACGCACGCATGACAGACGCCCGCAGATGCGGGCGTTTTTCGTTGCGTGACGCTGTCGCCTCCCTACCGCCCCGTCGTGTCCACGATCAGCACGGCGACCGTCTCGGGATCGAGTCCGGGGAGGTCGAGGAGGAAGACGTCGCCGTCGGCGGGGAGGGCGACGGTCGTGGCGGCGGCGCGTTCCTCGCCGCCGGCCGCGTGCTCGAACTCGATCGCGAGGTTGACGAGGTGCTTCTCGTGATCCCAGCGGGGGACGGCGTTGAGACGGACGGCGCCGGCGTCGGTCGCGGCCTCGACGGACATTGGTTTTTCGAAGACGCCGCGCAGCCGGGTGGACCAGGCCGTCGTCGCCCGATCGTCGCGTCGCAGGCGTCGGGCAAAGATGTCGTCGCGCGGATCGCGTCGCCGTTCGAGGTCGAGCCAGTCGACGCGCGGGAGCGTGACGAGGGCGACATCGACCTCGATCGTGAGCGGGGTCAGGCGGCGAAGACGGTCGATCGTCTCGTGCAGGCGGCGGTGGATCGTGGGCGGGGCGGAGATGACGAGGACGCCGTTGCGCTCCGTGATCTCGGCGGAGTGACCGCCGTACGCGATCCACTCGTCCGGCGCGACGTGGCGCATGAGCAGGCTCGCGAACGCGCGTCCGGGCGACGGCGGCGCGGGGTTGATCTCGATGTCGACGTCGGCGGGTTCGGTCGGCGGCGCGCCGTCGTCCGCGGGCGGCGGCGTCTCCGCCGCGGTCGCGATCCGGGCGGACCGTCGGAGTTCGGCGAGGACGTGGTCATCGGCGAGCATCGCCCGAATGTCATAGGCGTCGGTCTGCGCGAACGCGGCGGCCCCCTTGCGGGTGGTCAGGACGACCCGATCGCCGTCGAATTCAAAGTGCGGCCGACCGTAGATCTTCGCGAGTTCGAGTTCGACGCCCGCGAGGATGACCGAGCCCGGGGCGCGTCGGAGCGAGAGGGTCAGGCGGTCGTCGCGCTCCAGGGTCAGATCACTCCGGAGGGCCTCCCAGTCGGCGTGCACCGGGACATCGAGCAGGGCGCCGAGGATGTCGACGACATCCTCGAGCGGGGCCGCATCGACCTGAAGTTCGGCCACCGCCTGATCGATCTTCTCCATGACCACGAAGGCGTCATCGAGCGAATCGGCGACGGCGGACGAGGCAAGGCCCGGGGCCGCGAGGGCGACCAGGGCGATCAGGCGATGGATCCGACGGCGCCCTCCGCGGGTCAGACAGCAGGCAATGGGGTTCACGAGGCGGTTCTCCGGGTGGGGCGGGGACCGAGGTCGGCGCGGCGCGGCGTGTCGGCGCGGGGACGTCGGGGTCCGGAGGTTAGACCGCTGAGACGGGAGGTGGTTCCCCGGCGATTGGGGGGAAGTCCGGATGCGGGGGCGGGCGCGGATCGGGCGGACGGGCTCAATCGGGGGTGAGGGTCCGGAGGGCGAGTCGGGCGACGGCGTCCGCGGCGTGCTGGTCGGGGTGATCGAGGAGGGAGCGGAGTTCATCGCGGCTGATCTGGTGGTCGCGGGCGAGCACGTCGAGCATCGCCGCGCCGAGCCGAACCCCGACGTCGTCGCATTCACCGCAATCGCATTGATCTGGGTAAATGTGTGCAGCTTGTCGATTGTCGCGGAAGCGGTCATGGATGGCGCGGAGGAGGGCGGGTCGTCGGGGTCCGGCGTAGCGGAGCCAGTCGACGATGAGGTTGGTTTCGGGGGCGCCGGCAGCGTCATCGTTAGTCATTGTGGGACTGTCAGTTGTCGACGCCGGGGCGCGAATCCGGCGTCACTGGGGACGAGGGGAGCGGGCCGGGCGCTGAGCTGCGCGGCGCATCTCCGGGTGAGAAGGCGACAGTCGACAGGTTGTTTTCAGCATGGGGATGGAATGTGGATTTCTTTGGCGAATCTGTTGATGAAGTGAAACGGGGCAGAGTTTATTGGGCTTATCCTGATGCGCCTGCTGTATTGACGCGGCGGTCCGGATCGTGGTGGGTTCGGTCGCCGACTCCGTGGGGCGTGAGACAGCCGGAGTGATCGGAGGCGGTCTGGTTTGCCGCCGGTCGTCGGGCGGAGTTGCCTGGCGATCTGGACGAGGTCTGGATGTGCTCGGAGTTGAGTGCGGCGGATTCGTCCTCCTTGTTGGCCTTGAGGACACGTGACCATGATCGTCGCGTGGACTGCCTGAACGAGGAGATCAAAGGTGGGTATCTCGGCGGAACGTGCGGGAAAGGTGCTTCAACTTTTCGATGATTACTACGAGCGGGTCTACTGTTTCGCGAGGCGGCTGACGCCGCCGGACCAGGCGGAGGACATTGCTCAGGAAGTCTTCGTTCGACTCCTGGAATCGAAGAATCTCGAAAAGTTGACCATCTCGGTGAGTTATCTTCTCAAGACGGCGGAGAATCTGATCAAGCGTCGTTATGGAAGGTCGCAGCGTTTTCTGAAGTACATCGAGCGGACGTCGCGGGACGTGAGGTCGTCATTAGAGAGTGAGGACGACGAGTCCGAAGCGCGTCTGAACGACGGTGCTGAACTGGATGAACACCTTGGTCGTCTGTCACCCGACGAGCGTGACGCCATTCGATTGATTGTGTGCGAGGGGATGAGTTACGAGCACGCAGCCCGCTCATTAGGGGTGCCGACGACGACCGTCAACAATTGGAAGTATCGTGGTTTACGAAAGCTGCAGGACATCTCGGGGAACGACGATCCGCTCGCAGCCCGAGCGGGATGCGTCTGACGGCTGGCTGGACGAAGCAAAGGCGTCCAAGCCCGCGGCGCGGGCGAAACTGCTGGCGGCGATCGCGGCCGCCGGCGCGAGCGACGATGACGTCGAGCCGGCGACGCCGGACATCGCGGAAGCGCTGGCCGGCCAGGCCTGAGCACCTCGTCCCGGTCGCGCGTGTCCCCGCATTCCCGCGGGTCAGGCGTTCGAAGCGTCGTCGGCGAGGCGTGTCGCCAGATCGATCAGTCGATCCGCGATCGGCGATCGCGGCGCGGGCAGCGCGACGGCGCGGGTCCAGCGAAGTTCGGCGTATTCCGTCGTCGGCGGCGGATCGGTCGAGTCCGCGGGCGCCATTTCAAACACCAGCTCCCACGTGCGCACGACGTGGTCATACACCACGGCGAGCGGTCGAGGCGACTGGGCGGGGCGGAGCCCCGTTTCCTCGTAGAGCTCGCGGATGAGGACGTCGGCGGGATCGCGGCCGGGCTCGACGACGCCGCCGGGGGCGAACTCCCATGACCCCGGATAGTGGGCGACCGACGCCGCGCGTCGACCGACGAGAAACTCATCATTCCGTCGCGTGAGGCCTTTGACGCCGAGCGGACGCACGCCGAGATCGAAGTCGTCGGTCTGGACGGCGTGGAATCGATACGCGCAATCGGCGAGATGGATGACGGCCCCGCCGTGTCCGTTGCGGTGGACGCCCATGACGTGGCAGAGTCGGCCGTCGAAGTACGCGGGGTTGGCGTCGCACAGCGTGCGCCATCGGCGTTCGACTTCATCGAGATCGACGCCGTCGGGGACCCAGGGCTCGTCGACGAGCGAGAGGATGGGCGGCCGGCGGAGCTGGATGAATCGATCGCTCATCGGGGGGCGATCAGGGCTGGTAGAGCGCGCACGCCGCGCCAGCCGGATCGCGGATGATCACGTAGCGGGCCGGGCCCATGGATTTCGGTCCGGCGATGACCGATCCGCCCCGGGTCGTGCATTCGGCGAGGGCGGCGTCGAGGTCTTCGACGACGATGTACATGAGCCACGCGGCGGGGAGTCCTTCGTTGGATCCACGGGCGTGGCAGACGCCGGCGACGGGATCGCCGCCGGGCGGGCTCATCATGTAGTCTTCGTAGCCGCCCATGTCGTGACCCGCGGGCGTCCAGCCGGCCACCGCCGCGTAGAAGTCGCGAATCGTCGGCGCGTCGTCGACGGTGAGGTCGATCCAGCCGATGGTTCCGGGTTTCGGATCAGACATGGTCGGACCTCCGTCGTGGTCGGCGTGGTTGGTTTTCGTCGTCGAGGTTTCAGCCGCCGAACTCGATGCCCTGGGCGAGGGGGAGTTCGGTTCCGTAGTTGATGGTGCAGGTTTGTCGGCGCATGTAGGCCTTCCACGCGTCGGAGCCGGATTCGCGTCCCCCACCGGTGTCCTTCTCGCCGCCGAACGCGCCGCCGATCTCGGCCCCGCTGGTGCCGATGTTGACATTGGCGATGCCGCAGTCGGAGCCGTCGTGGGAGAGGAAGCGCTCCGCCGCGCGAACGGAGTCGGTGAAGATCGCGCTGGAGAGTCCCTGGTCGACGCTGTTCTGCATGGCGATGGCGTCGTCGAGGTTCTCATATTCGTAGACGTAGAGGATGGGGGCGAAGGTTTCCTCGTGGGCGATGGCGGGATCGCCGCCGGCGGGAACGCGGAGCAGCGTGGGTTCGACGAAATGGCCGGGCTGATCGGCGAAGCGGTCGATGCCGTCGACGCCGCCGGCGAGGACGGTGCAGTCCTGGGCGACGGCCTGTTCGATGGCGTGACGCATGGCGTCGACCGCGGCCTGGTTGATGAGCGGCCCCATGAGCGTCGCGTTGTCGACGGGGTCGCCGATCGGGACGGACTTGTAGGCGGGGGCGAGCTGGGCGCAGACATCGTCGACAATGGAGCGCTGGACGAAGAGGCGACGGGTGGAGGTGCAGCGCTGGCCGGCGGTGCCGACGGCGCCGAAGAGCACGCCGCGGACGACGAGATCAAGATCCGCGGTTTCGTCGACGATGATGGCGTTGTTGCCGCCGAGTTCGAGCAGGGTCCGTCCGAGGCGGGCGGCGACCTTCTGTCCGACGTGTCGTCCCATGCGGCACGATCCCGTGGCGCTGATGAGGGGCAGTCGTCGGTCGGCGATCATCGTCTCGCCGACGGCGTCATCGGTTCCGATGACGAGGGCGAAGACATCGCAGGGGTCGCCGTCCTCGGGCGTGAAGATGTCCTGATTGCGCATGACGTCGTGGGCGACGTTGGTCATGGCGATGGCGGTGAGCGGGGTGACGAGGCTGGGCTTCCAGACCATGGTGTCGCCGCAGACCGCCGCGACCATCGCGTTCCACGCCCACACGGCGACGGGGAAGTTGAAGGCGGTGATGACGCCGATCGTCCCGACCGGGTGCCACTGCTCGTACATCCGGTGCCGCGGGCGTTCCGAATGCATGGTGAGGCCGTAGAGCTGTCGGGAGAGGCCGACCGCGAAGTCGGCGATGTCGATGCACTCGACGACTTCGCCGACGCCTTCGGGGAGGATCTTGCCCATCTCGCGGGTGACGAGTTCGCCGAGGGCCTGCTCGTGCTCGCGGAACGCGAGGCCGATCTGGCGGACGATCTCGCCGCGCTTCGGGGCGGGGAGTCGTCGCCACGATTTCTGGACGAGCCGGGCGCGTTCGACGGCGTCGTGGTAGTCGTCGACGGTGTCGAGCCGGACGGCGGCGATGGGTTCGCCGGTGGCGGGGTTGACGGACGTGACGCAGTCGTCGCCCGCGGCGGCGGGATCGACGAGGCGGGGGGAGTCGTAGAGGGCGGCGATGGTCGTCATGGCGGGCACCGTAGCAAACCGCAGCACGGAGGGCGACCGGGGCGGGGCCGGATCCGTCGCGGCGTCGTTTACAATCGGGGTCATGGCGGACAAGATTCTGAGTCTGAGCGCGGGCCGGAAGGCGGCGTGGCCGGGGGTGTTCGGGCAGTCGGACGCGCCAACCGACCTGAGCCTCCCGCGCGAACTGAAGCCGGACGGCGGCGGCTGGATCGTGATTGTCTTTCTGATCGTGTTCGGCGGGGTCTGGAACGGCTTTGTCTGGACGATGCTGATCGGGAACATGCGGTCGGCGTTGAACAGCGGCAGCGGATTCGACTGGGTCTTTGCGTTGTTCCTGATTCCCTTCGCGCTGGTGGGGCTGGGGATCGTGGGGCTGGTGATCTACATGGGCCTGGGGCTGTTCAATCCGCGGCCGGTGGTGACCGTGGATCCCGGCGCCGCGCGTCTCGGCGCGCCGTTCGAGGTGCGCTGGCGTTTGAATCGGCCGTCGACGCGGGTGAAGTCGCTGGCGGTGGTGCTGCAGGGGGTGGAGACGGCGACGTATCGTCAGGGCACGGACACGCGGACGGAGACGGAGGTGTTCTACGAGGCGACGCTGTCGGAGCGGACGTCGACGGGGTTTCGATCGGAGGCGTGGTCGGGTTCGGCGGAGGCGGTCGTTCCGGCGGACCAGATGCACACGTGGTCGGCGTCGAACAACGGGGTGAGCTGGCGGATCAAGGTGAAGGGGTCGATCCCGCGCTGGCCGGACATTGATGCGGACTTCGAACTGCCGGTGGTCCCGGCGGGTTGGACGCCGTCGCCGGAGGGACTGGAGTCGTGAAGGAAATCCGCATTGACCTGCCGACCGAACAGCGGTCGTTTCGTCCCGGCGAGACGATTGAGGGCGTCGTGTCGTGGGCGTGCGACGACATGCCGAAGGCGGTCGATGTGCGTCTGCTCTGTTACACGACGGGCAAGGGCACGCAGGATGTCATGGTGGCGGAGGTGATGCAGATCGACGACCCGCTCGCCTCGGATTCGCGGGTGTTCTCGTTCCGCGCGCCGGACGGTCCGCCGAGTTTCAACGGGCGGCTGGTGTCGCTGACCTGGGCGATCGATGCGGTCGCGGACTTGAAGGGTCTGTTCGCGGACATCTGCGCGCGGACGGACGTGGTGATTGCACCGGAGGGAAAGGCGATTGGCCTGTATCACGCCTCGGAGTGAGCGTCGCCCGCCGCGTGTGTCGGCCCGCGACAACGTCTTCGCGGTGCAGCGTCTCGACGCCGCGCCGGCGGTCGTGTGTCCGGACGCGTGGTCGTCGATGTGGTCGCGGTTCGAGGCGTCCGGTCGGCGTGGGTCCATCGTGGGGCCGCACGGGGCGGGCAAGACGACGCTGGTGCTTCGCCGCGTCGCGCCCGAGTTGTGCGCGCGAGGATTCACGGTGCGTCGGCATCACCTGACGCGGCAGGATCGACGCCTGCCGGCGGGGTTTCTCGACGATCTGGGTCCGCGGGATGCGGTGGTGATCGACAGCGCGGAGCAGTTGAACGCGTGGACGTGGCGGACGGTTCGTCGTCGTTTGTCGACGGCGGGGGCGTGGATCACGACGGCGCACGGGCGGGGCCGCGGGCCGACGGTGCTGGAGCATCGGGGGGATCTGGAGCGGCTGGAATCGCTGGTCGAGGCCGTCACGGGCGGCGGCGCGGCGTACGAGCGTTGGCGGCCCCGTCTGGCCGCGTTGCTGGCGTCGAGCCCCGGCGATCTGCGAACGGTGCTGCGTCGGTTGTATGATGAGGCGTCGTTCGATGTCGCCGTGGAAGGAGCAGAGTGATGCCGCTGGATCGGGATGGAATTGCACGACGGGCCGCGCGAGAGTTGCGGGACGGGATGTACGTCAACCTGGGCATCGGGATGCCGACGCTGGTGGCGAATCACATTCCCGACGGCATGACGGTATGGCTGCAGTCGGAGAACGGTCTGCTCGGGATGGGTCGGTTCCCGTACGAGTCGGAGGTCGATGCGGACCTGATCAACGCGGGCAAGCAGACGGTGACGGGCGTGAAGGGGCACAGTTTCTTCTCATCGTCGGATTCCTTCGGGATGATTCGGGGCGGGCACATCGACCTCGCGATTCTCGGCGCGATGGAGATCAGTCAGGAGGGCGACATCGCCAACTGGATGATTCCCGGCAAGATGGTCAAGGGGATGGGCGGGGCGATGGACCTGGTGGCGGGGGTCAAGAAGGTCATCGTGATGATGGACCACACGAACAAGAAAGGCGCGCCGAAGCTGATCCCCGAGTGCACGCTGCCGCTGACGGGCAAGCGATGCATCGACATGGTGATCACGGACCTCTGTGTGCTTGAGATGGATCCCGACCAGCGGCGTTTCGTACTGACGGAGCTGGCCCCGGAGGTCACGGTCGAGGACGTGCAGTCGAAGACGACGGCGGAGATCATCGTGCCGTCCTCGGTGGGCGCGATCAGCGTGTGACCTGATGGCGGAGATTCGCACCAAGCGCATCTACGTGGCGACGACGCCGGAGGACGGGCGGCGGATCCTGGTGGATCGATTGTGGCCGCGCGGCGTGTCGACGAAGGATGCGGATCTCGACGACTGGGTGCGTGAACTCGCCCCGAGCAACGCGTTGCGGACGTGGTTCGATCACGATCCGGAGAAGTTCGAGGCGTTCGGCCGGAAGTACGCGCGGGAGCTGCGGGAGCAGGAGCGGATCATCGGTCGGGAGCTGGAGCGTGCGATCAAGCGATCGGGCGGGGTCCTGACGCTCCTGTACGCGGCGAAGGACGAGACGCACAATCACGCGATGGTGCTGCGCGAGGTGATGGAGACGTACGTGGACGGCGTTCGGGAGCGGCTGGGGATGTAGGACGGGATCGCAGCCCGCCGCCGGACTCCGGCTGAGCCCAAGAACAACGCCGACCGGATGAGCGGTCGGCGTCGTGGATCATGCGGAGAGCGACCGAGTCGCCGTTGAACCGGGGTCCCTGCTCAGAGTTCCTTGGCGCGGTGCTGCATCTGGGCCTTGAGTCGGGCGAGGATGGAGCTGTGCATCTGGGAGACGCGTGATTCGGAAAGGTCGAGCGTGACGCCGATCTCCTTCATCGTCATTTCCTCGTAGTAGTAGAGGACGACGATGAGACGCTCGGCGCGGGAGAGGCCCTTGGTGATCAGCGTCTTCATGTCCTTCTTCTGAAGTTCGCTGAGCGGGTTCTCCTGCTTCTGATCGCGGATGACGTCGATCTCGCGGATGTCCTTGCTGGAGTCGGTCTCGTACCACTTGCGGTTGAGAGAGACGACGGACGTCGGCTTGGAGTCGCGGTCGAGTTTCTTGAACTCGTCCTTCGAGACTTCCATGTGCCGGCAGACTTCATCTTCGGTGGGCTTGCGGCCGAGGGCCATCTCGAGCGACTTGCGGGCGCGGTCGACCTTCGCGGTGCGCGAGCGCACGAGGCGCGGCACCCAGTCCATGGCGCGAAGTTCGTCGAAGATCGCGCCGCGGATCCGCTGCGTGCAGTAGGTTTCGAACTTGACGCCGCGCTCCAGGTCGAACGCGTTGATCGCGTCGATGAGTCCGAAGAGTCCGGCGGAGCAGAGGTCTTCGACATCGACTTCGCTCGGCAGCCGCATGTGCATGCGTTCGGCGGTCGACCGCACGAGGGGCAGGTAGCGTTCGACGAGCATGTTGCGAAGGGCTTCGGAGTTCGTCGTCTTGAACTCGACCCAGACCTCTTCGATCGGCATGTCGCCGAGCGACGGCGCGGCGGTCGTCTTCGTCGACAGGGACTTCGCCGGCGCCGACCGGGCCGGCGCAGATTTCTCCGACGCAGACTTCGCAGCGGTCTTGCCCGTCGCGGTCTTCTTCGTGGTTGATTTCGTTCCCCGGGACGCCTTCGCCTTGGAGGCAGTCTTGGCTGCAGACATGGTCGTCTCCTTGACCGTTGGCAATGTTCCAGCCGGCTCCGCCGATCCTTAGCGAAGCACTCCGAGCACTATACCACACTCACGCAAGATGCAAATCTTTTTATCAGACCGCGGCGGACTCAACCACTTCGACGGCTTCGACGAGGTCGTCGTCATCGCCGTCGGCGCGTGCGACGTCGTCGACGGCGGGCGGCGGATTCGACGCGAGATACTCCGAGATGTTGCGTTCGAGCGTGCGCAGACACACAAACCCGGCGAGCAGGCCCACCGGGTAACAGATGATCATGACCGCGACGGCGCGGGCGAGAATGGTCGTGGCGGGATTGTCCTGCACGAGTCCCGCCGTGATCGCGATCACGAACGCGGTGAGCGCGAGGCATCCGGCGACGACATTGGGAATGCTGCCTTGCATGCGGGGGGGGGCTACGTTGCGTCTCTCTGCATCAGATCAGTCATGGATCACGCGGGCGGGGCCGCAGCAAGTGCGCAGGATCGCGCGCCGACTTGATTGTCATCGGCGCGTCCCGGCGGACAATCCACCGGAAGTCATCGTTCTTTCTTTCCCCCGGCAAACCATGCGCCGAGACGGGAGAAAAATCCGCCGGTCGGGCCGGCGTTCTCGGACGCGGGGTCGCCGACCAGCCCGCGGGCGATTGATGTAATCGCTTGCGCCGCGGCGCTTTCCGGCGCGGCGATGGCGACCGGCACGCGTTGCCGGACGGCCCAGGGAAGATGGGGATCGGTGGGGATCCAGCCCCCCCACTGCACGGGGGCGTCGAGGAAGTTCCGGGAGACGCGGTCGATCCGGGCGTGGACATTCTGCGCCTCCCCGTGCGACGCCGCGCAATTCACGACGAGCCGGAGGTCGACGTCGTCGCGTCGGCTGAGGAGGGCCTTGATCATGCCGTAGGCGTCGGTGACGGCGGTAGGTTCGGGGGTGGTGGCGACGAGGGTGGTGTGGGCGGCGGCGGCGAAGGTCACCACGTTGCGTGAGAGCCCGGCCCCGGTGTCGACGATGATGACGTCCGCGGCGCGTTCGAGGGCGGCGAGTTGCCGGAGGATCCCGTGCCGCTCGTTCGACCGCAGGTTGGCGAGCCGGCTGACGCCGGAGGCGCCGGGAATGAGCCGGAAGCCGCCGGGGGCGGGGATCATGGCGTCCCAGAGCCGGCATCGGCCCGCCACGACGTGTTCGAGGGTGAGCCGGGGGGTGACATTACAGAGGACATCCGCGTTGGCGAGGCCGAGATCGGCGTCGAGCAGGCAGACCTTGCGCCCGGTCGAGGCGAGCACCGCCGCGAGATTCACGGCGAGATTCGACTTCCCCACCCCTCCCTTGCCGGAGCAGACCGCGATCGCGTGGGCGAGCCGGACCTCGGGGGCGGCTGGCGGGGGGACGGGGGCGGCGGTGGCCCCGACGGAGGTCGGCCGTCGTCCCGCGGCGGGGGGGGCGAAGCTCACCGCGCCGGAGCGGACGCTCGGCGGCAGCAGCGTGGCGAGGGGGCCGCGCGGGGCGGCGGGCTGATCCACGCCGACGCCCCGGCCGAGTTGTTCGGCCAGCGCGCGAAGCTGGGCGGCCTGATCGCCCGCGGTCGTTCCCGCGGCGGCGGCCGGGCGGCCCGAATCCTGCGGCGTGGTGGACGTGGCGGTCATGCGGACTCCGACGTGAGGGCGCCGCTGAGGATGAAGTCCGCGAGTCGGTCGGCGTCGCCGAGTTCGATGTGGTCGGGCACTTCCTGTCCCGTCGTCACGAAACTCAGTCGTTTGCCGATCGTCCGCATCACGTTGATGAGCATGCCAAAACTCACCGCTTCGTCAAGCTTCGTCAGCACAATCTTGTCATATCCGACCGCCGAGAACGATTCTGCTTCGCGCAGAAGCACCTTCTCACGAGGTGGATTTCGTGGGGCGACGCGGCGGTGATGAATTCGGAGAGCTCTTCGATCTTGCTCGAGTCGTTCTGACTGCGTCCCGCGGTGTCGATCAGGATCACGTCGCAGTTCGACAGCTTGTGGATCGCCTGCTTCATGTCGGCGGGCGTGATCACGACCTCCAGCGGCAGACCGATGATGTTGGCGTACGTGCGGAGCTGATCAACGGCCGCGATGCGATGGTGGAGAGGTCCTGTCCGACCAGCTTGAGGTACATCTCGAACAACGCCTTGGGCATCGACGGCGTCGGCGCGCCGTTCCCCGGCAGGTGCTGACGCTGCAGAACCTGGCCGACCATCTCGCGGATCGCGGCGAGTTCATCCTGCATTTCGTGGTCCGCCGCGGGACGCGCGCGGGCGGGCGGCGGAGGCGGTTCATCGTCGAACAACCGGGCGGGACGACGGGGACCGGTCGGCGCCGCGTCGCGCGGGGACGACTTCGACGACGGCTTCGGCTCGACCCGCGACGGTTCGGTCGTCGGCGTCTCGGCGGCGGACGCTTCGGCGGGACGGAGCACGAAGCGACGGGCGACGGGCGCGGCGGGCGCATCATCCGCTTCCTCGCGCGCCGGCGCGGGGGCCGGCGCGGGGGGGGACGGCGCGGGCGCGGCGGCGGGCGGCGCGGGTTCGGGGGTGCGTTCGCGCGCCTGTCGTTCGTGCGCGGCGGCGAGCGCCTGGGCGACGTCGCCGCCGGTCGCGGGGGGGGCGGCCTGCTGGTAGGCGCGTCCGGCCGCGGCGGCGCGGGCGCCGTTCGTCTTCGGCGTCGCGGGGCGCGGGCGTGGTCTGGGTTTCGGCTCGGCGGGCGAGGCGGTGACTTCGACGACGGTACGGGCCCCGAGACCGAGGAAGCCGCCCTGGCGAAGCGTGCGGGTGGAGAGGATGACGGCGTCGGCGCCGAGGTCCTGTTTCACCGCGTCGAGCGCTTCGCGCATCGAGTAGGCCTTGTACGTGCGGAGATGGTTCATCGGGTCGCCCTCCATGGCGAAGGTTCATGGCGGCGGAGTGGGGCCGCGATTCGATGCGAACTGGCGTCAGCCTCCGGCCGTCGCCATGACGTGGTTCGCACCCTGGTCCGATGCAAGGTCTGATAATTGTACAAGCGCGACGGACTCAACGTCGAGTCCGTTCACGATCTCGTTGTAGGAAAGGACCGCCGCGCCGGGGACATGGGGCTCGAGGATCTGTCGGAGCTGGGCCCGGACGAGGGGGGAGGTGAGGACGATGACGGGTCGTCCGGCGGCGGCGAGGGCGTCGGCGGCGTCGGCGACGGAGCGGGCGACACGGGCGGCGACGGCGGGCGGCATGGTGAGCGTCGATCCGTGGGGTCCGCGATCGATGTAGCCTTTGATGAAGTCGTCGGCGGCGGGGTCCATCGTGACGCAGTAGAGCACATGGCGTCCGGCGTCGTCGGGTTCGGCGAACTGGTGGGAGATGGTGCGTCGGAGGGCGTTGCGGACGTATTCGACGAGGACGTCGGGGTCCTGGGTGTGTCCCGCCCAGTCGCCGAGGGTTTCGACGATGACTTCGAGATCGCGGATCGGCACGCGTTCGCGGAGCAGCGACTGCAGCACCTTCTGCAGGAGGCCCGGCTTGACGAGGGTGGGGATCACTTCCTCGACGAGTTTCGGGGCGTTCTTCTTGAGTTCCTCGACGAGGTGATTGACTTCCTCGCGGGAGAGCAGTTCATCGGCGTGGGCGCGGACGAGTTCGGTGATGTGGGTCGCGACCACCGAGGTGGGGTCGACGACGGTGTAGTTCATGGTTTCGGCCCGGCTCTTGGCGTCGGGTTCGATCCAGATGGCGTCGAGACCGAAGGCGGGCTCCTTGCCGGCCACGCCGTCGAGGGGTCCGGTGACGAAGCCGGAGTCCATGGCCATGAGCAGTTCGGGGTAGACGGATCCCTGTCCGACGACGGCGCCCCGGAGTTTGAACGCGTAGGTGTTGGCGTCGAGCTGCATGTTGTCGCGGATGCGGACGGGCGGGAGGACCATGCCGATCTCCGCCGCGAGCTGGCGGCGGATCATCGTGATGCGATCGAGCAGATCGCCGCCCCGGGCGGCGTCGACGAGGGGGACGAGTCCGTATCCGATTTCGAGTTCGAGGGTGTCGACGCCGAGGAGGTCTTCGACGGGCGGGGGTTCGGCGGGTTTCGCGGCGGCGTCGGCGCGGGCGAGGTCGGCCTCGTGTTCCTTTTCCTTCCGGGTGATGAGGCCCATGACCCACGCGAGGGCGGCGAGTCCGCCGCCGGCCCCGAGGAGGGGAACGGTGGGGAGCGGCGTGAAGGCGAGGACGGAGAGGAAGCCGCCGATGAGGTAGAGCGCGGTCGGCTGGCTGGCGAGCTGTTTGGGGATCTCATCGCCGATGGTGGAGGATTCGTTGGTGCGGGCGACGATGAGGCCGGAGGCGATGGCGATGATGAACGACGGGACCTGGGTGACGAGTCCGTCGCCGATGGTGAGGAGGGTGAAGACGGCGACGGAGTCCTGGAAGGACCAGCCCTTGTCGAGCATGCCGATGCAGAAGCCGCCGATGATGTTGACGAGGGTGATGATGATGCCCGCGACCGCGTCGCCGCGCACGAACTTCGAGGCGCCGTCCATCGCTCCGTAGAAGTCCGCCTCCTGCATGATGTTGTCGCGTCGGGCCCGCGCTTCGGCTTCGTCGATGAGTCCGGCGGAGAGGTCGGCGTCGATCGCCATCTGCTTGCCGGGCATGGCGTCGAGGGTGAATCGCGCCGCGACCTCGGACATGCGGGTGGCGCCCTTGGTGATCACCACGAACTGCACGACGACGAGGATGATGAAGATGATGACGCCGACGACCGCGCTCTCGCCGGCGACGAACTCGCTGAACGCGAGGATCACCTGGCCGGCGACGCCGCGGGCGGCCTCGGGGGAGGATGCATCGGCGGAGAGGATGAGCCGGGTCGAGGCGACGTTGAGGACGAGGCGGAAGAGGGTGGCGGAGAGAAGCACGGCGGGGAAGACGGAGAAGTCGAGCGGGCGCTGCATGTAGACGGTGGTCATCATGATGACCGCCGCGAGCGCGATGTTGGCGGAGATGAGGATGTCCATCACCGCCGGCGGCAGCGGCACCACGAGCACGCCGAGCATGCTGAGGAACGCGAGCGGGACGAGCAGGTGTCGCTTCGCCGCGATCTGGTGGAGGATCTTCGGGATGCCGGGGGTGTCAAGCATGGGGCGTCAGGCGTCGGGCGTTCGGCGTCGGGCGTGGCGGCGGAAGACGTCGGACATCAGGCCCGATGCCCGACGCCCAGTGTCTGACGCCCTCTCTTACGCCACCTTTCCACTGAGGCGATAGACGTAGGCCAGCACTTCGGCGATGGCCTGGTAGAACTGGGCGGGGACTTCCTGCCCGACCTCCACCTGCTTGTACAAGGCGCGGGCGAGGGGTTTTCGTTCGACGATCGGGATGTCGTGCTGGGCGGCGATCTGCCGGATGCGCAACGCGAGGAAATCGGCGCCCTTCGCCACGACCGTCGGTGCGTTCATCTGCTCGGGGTCGTACTGGATGGCGACCGACAGGTGTTCGGGGTTGGTCACGATGACGTCGGCCTGCGGCACGGCGGCGGAGATCCGCTGCATCGCGATCCCCTGCGCCATCCGCATGCGTCGTCGTTTGACTTCAGGGTCGCCCTCGGCGGACTTCATCTCGTCCTTGACCTCCTGCTTGCTCATCTTGAGGTCCTTGGCGTGCTTCCACTTCTGGTAGGCGAAGTCGGCGATGCCAAGGATCAGGAGCAGGGCGAGGATCCGGGCGGCGAGATCGAACATGATCCAGCCGATGGCGGCGGTCGCGGCCCACGGTTCGAGGTAGAGCAGCGTGGCGATCTCGGTCTTGTAGCCCGTGATCGTCCATACCGCGACGGCGCAGACCGCGGCGACCTTCACCGCGTCGAGCCCCGCCTTCACCACGCCCGAGAGGCCGAAGATCCGCTTGAAGCCGGAGAGCGGGTTCAGTTTGCCGAGGGAGGGCTGGATCGCCTTGGGGGAGAGCATCAGGCCGACCTGCATCACGTGGCTGACGGCGGCGGCGAGCCAGACGATGATGATGACCGGCGCGCCGATCCGGAGCGACGCCGCGCCGGCGTCGTACATCGCGATCAGCGCCGAGTCGGGGTCGGTCGGGTCTCCGAACGTGTCGCTGAGAATGCGCTCCATCATCATCTTCATGTCGCCGAGCATCGGGCGGAAGAAGAAGAACAGGGCGAGCGACCCCGCCACGAGCACGACCACGGAGGCGAGGTCGGTGCTCTTGGCGACCTGTCCCTTCTCTCGCGCCTGCTCCTTCCGCTTGGGCGTGGCGTCTTCGGTCTTTTCGCCGAGATCGTCAGCCATGGGGGACGGCCTCCTGCGCGACGGCGACGAGCGGCGCTTCGAGCCACGCCTGCAGGTCGTCGAACATGTCTTCGAACCCGACGATGACGACGTCCTCGATCATGAAGACGCCGAGCGCGACCATGAGCAGGCCGCCCATGATGCGGATCGGGAAGCCCAGGCTCAGGATGTTGAGCTGCGGAACGCTCTTCGCCACGAAACCCATCGCGACCGTCTCGAGGAAGATGATGGCGAGGATCGGCGCCGACACCCGGAGGGCGAAGTTGAACCCCGCCCCCAGCAGACCCGCGATGAGCGAGAGCAGCGTGACGTCCGGCGTGAACCCGCCGAGCGGGGTCGCCTCGAAACTCCAGAGCACGCAGTACAGCAACGCCTCGTGCCCCCCCATCATGAGAAAGACGATGAGCGACACGAAGAGCAGCACCTGCCCGACCACGTCCGCCTCGTCGTCGACGGCCGGGTTGTAGAACCGCGCGAAGCCGAGACCCATCTGCTGACCCGTGACCAGGCCCGCGAGCTGCGTGATCAGGAGCGGCAACGTGCCGATGAAGCCGATCACCGCGCCGAACAGGACC
This sequence comes from Phycisphaerales bacterium, assembly GCA_965227335.1. Taxonomy (GTDB): domain Bacteria; phylum Planctomycetota; class Phycisphaerae; order Phycisphaerales; family SM1A02; genus CBDDFV01. The sequence continues at coordinate 678,093 of CBDDFV010000001.1, read as the reverse complement.
TCCAGCGCGACGAGCGGGCCGAGCACGAACAGGTTCAGGGAGGCGATCGGGACGACGTCGCCGCGCTCCAGCAGCAACGGATACGCGGCGACCCCGACGCCGATCGCCAGCAACGCCTTCACCCGCACCGGAATCACCTGCGAGCCGTAGATCGGCGCAAACAGAAGGAGCCCGCCAATGCGGAAGACGACCAGCATCACGGTGGGGAGGTGGGGCAGAAGATCGTTGAGCGACGACGTCACGGACGGGTCAGGCTCCGGTGAACATGGCGATCGCGAACTCCGCCATGCGGATCGCGATCCATGAGAGCAGCAGCACCGCGACGAGAATCATCACGACGATCTTGGGCACGAACGACAGCGTCTGCTCCTGGATCTGCGTCACCGCCTGGAACAGACTGATCAGCAGACCCACGAACAACCCCGCGCCGAGAATCGGGGCGGAGACGATCAACGCTTCCAGCAGGGCGTCGCGAACCGTGTCGAGTCCGGCGAAATTCATGGGCGGTCTCTCGAAAAGAAGCGGGAACGAACGTCAACGGCGGGGCGGACGCGCTACGTCGCCATCCCGAGCGCCTGGCGCCCGGTCTCCATCAGATGGGGATCGAACCACGCCGCGAACTCGGGCTGACGCACGCCGGTGAGCAGGCTCTCCACGATGAGACGCCAGCCGTCGACGAGCACGAACAGGAGCAGCTTGAAGGGAAGCGAGATCAGCACCGGCGGGAGCATCAGCATCCCCATCGAGATGAGGAGCGACGCCACCACCATGTCGATCACCAGGAACGGCAGGTAGACGCGAAAGCCCATGAGGAAGGCGATCTTCAGCTCGCTCAGGACGTACGCGGGGACGAGCGTGATCATGTCGACGTCGCCGTAGGTGAGCGAGCCGGGATCGGAGGTGTCGATCCCGCGGTAGTTGAGCATCATGTAGACGCCCGACCAGTTGTCCGCCGCCTCGATCTGCGCGAACATGAACTCCCGGAGCGGCTGCTTCGCGCGATCCCACGCGACGGTCACGTCCGGCTGCTCCCCCGACGCGTACGGGGCGATCCCCTGCACGTACATGCGTTCGAAGGTCGGGGCCATCACCACCAGCGTCAGAAGCAGGCTCAGGCCGGCGATGACCTGGCCCGGGGGCAACCCCTGCGTGCCCAGCGCCTGCCGGAGCAAACCGAGCACGATCATGATCCGGGTGAAACACGTGCAGAGAATGAGAATGCTCGGGGCGAGACTCAGCACCGTCATCAGAACGACGATGTTCAACGTCGTGGACAGGCCGCCCTCGAGCCCGGGCACCGCGTCGCCCGCCGCCTCCGCCATCGAGATCGGGTTGACGCCGGGAAGCGCGTCGACGGTCGTCTGGGCCAGCGCGGCGGGCGCGAGCGTCGCCGCCGCGATCAACACGATGATCATCCCCATACCACGCACGATCACCCTCCCCCTCCCGCGCCCGTCAGCTGACTGAGGCGGCGGCTCTGCGTCCGAGTGAGGTCGATCGTCTCCACCACCGGCCCCCGCCGACCCTTCGCCCCGGACGAGCCGGCCCCCTCGGCCCCGGTCATCTTCGCGAGCGCGGCGTGGAACTCGGGTCCCTTGGAACGGGGGCCGCCGGCCTCGACTCGCGTGAGCAGGGCCGCGACTTCGTCCGCGTCGGTGACTTCGGTGATCGGCGTCATGCCGGCGCTCGTCTGGTGGACGAGGATCACGCGACGCACGAGCTTGATCAGCACGAGATGCCGGCCCTTGCCGACCGGATAGCGGGCGAGGATCTCGATGACGCCGGAGGGTCGTCCGGGCGTGGCGAAGCGCCCGCCGAGGCGCTTCGCCAGGGACGCGAACAGGAGCATGAGACCCACGACCACCGCGAGCGCGCCGACGACGCGGGCGATGTCGTTCGCACGGGGATCGAACCAGGAGACGAGCGAACCTTCCGCGTCGTCCGCGGCGGCGTCGAGGTTCGCCTGCGCCGCCGCGATGATCTCCGAGGGCGATTCCGTCGGACCCAGCGGCGTGGCGTTGAAGGCGTCAATGACCGGCGTCGTGGCCGGCGGGGCGGCGGCGGGCGTGGCCGCGGCGGCGGCGGTTTCATCCACCAGGGTATTCAGCCAGTCCGGATCGACGTCCGGCGGCGTGTGAGCGCGTGACGATTCGTCCGGGGCGGGGGCCTCGGGTATCGACAGGGCGCGATTGGCGACGGGGGGCGCGGCGTCGAGCGTTCCGGCGAGCAGGAGCGACGCGGCGAAGGCGCCGACGAACGCGTCGGCGAGACGGAGGCGATGCGTGGTCATGGCGCCATCCTGGCGGGAGAAACCGTCGGATCCTCCGACGGACAAGATCAACACGAACGCAACGACGCAGTCAGAATCGGGAAGACGCGGTCACGCCGACTGGCGCGCCGCGTCGTCGGCGGCCTGGGCGGGACTGCGTACGATTTCACTCACGCGGACACAGAAGGACTCGTTCACCACCAGCACCTCGCCGCGGGCGACGAGCTGATCGTTTACGAAGATGTCGACGGGATCGCCCGCCAGCTTGTCGAGCTCCACGATGCAGTCGGGCCCGAGACGCAGCACGTCGTCGACGTACATCCGCGTCCGACCGAGTTCGACCTTCACGTGCAGATTGACGTCGTTCAGGAGATCGAGCCCCGGGGGCCCGTTCGGCGCGGACGGCGCGGCGCCGGCGAGGTCGGGCATCTCGAACGGCGCGGCCTGCGTCGGATCCTGGCCCGTGGACGTCCCCCCGCCGGACGCGGTCTCGGTGGAGATGTCGTCGACCGCCATCCCCGCCGCCCGCATGGCGGCCTCGGCGATCGCGACCGGATCGTCGGAATCAACGGCGTCGCCCGTGGCCTCATCAGGCCCCGCCGGCGCGGCAGCGTCTGTCGCCGGGGCGGGATCGCCATTTGCCGGCGCGGCAGCGTCTCCCACCGGGGCGGGATCGCCATTCGCCGGCGCGGCATCGTCTTTCGCCCGCGCGGCGTCGTCATTCGCCGGCGCGGCAGGATCGGCGGCCCCGGCGGCGTCATCCGTCGGCGCGGGATCGTTCTGCGGATCGGTGGTGTTGGGGTCGTCGGCCATCCGTGGCTTTCATATCGGCCGGCTCCGCCGGCGGGATCACCCGGCGCGAGAGGGTGATCCGGGGAAAACGTGCATCGCCTCCCGCATCGGCGGAATCCGCGGACGAACTGCAATCATCCCGGCGCCTTTCGCGGCGTGCGCACGATCCGGGCGCAGAAGCTGCGCTTTTCCTCAGGCCAGCCGCGCCCGGAGCGCGTCGAGATACGTCTCGATCACCGCCACCCGCGCGTACTTCTTGTCGTTCGCGGGGATGATCCGCCACGGCGCGGCGGGGGTGTCGGTCCGGGCGACCATTTCGTCGACGGCTTCCGCGTACGCCCCCCATTTCGCGCGATTCCGGTGGTCATCCTCGGTGAGCTTGTACTTCTTGAACGCCGTCTTCTCGCGGGCCTTGAAGCGGGCGAGCTGCTCCTCCGGGTCGATGTGGAGCCAGAACTTGATGACGAGGACGCCCGCCCCCGTGAGCTGCTCCTCGAAGTCCCGGATCTCCGTGTACGCCCGTCGCCACTCGTCCTCCCGCGCGTAGCCCTCGACCCGTTCGACGAGGACGCGGCCGTACCAGGAGCGATCGAAGATGACCGTCTTCCCGGCGGCGGGGATGCGGGTCCAGAAGCGCCAGAGGTAGTGATGCGCGAGTTCGTGCGGCGTGGGGGCGCCGATGGGGACGATGCGGAAGTCGCGGATGTCGAGGGCGGAGGTGAGTCGGCGGATGGCGCCCCCCTTGCCCGCCGCGTCCCAGCCCTCGAAGACGAGGACGGACGCGATGTTCCGGCGGGCGGCCTGGTGGGCGACGTCCCGAAGCGCGGCCTGCGCTTCCAGCAGGCGTTCGCGATACGCCCCTTTGTCGAGTTTCTGCGTGAGATCCACCGCGTCGAGCACCGTCTGGCCGTCGGGGATGCTGACCACCGTGGGAGGCGGCGGGGGCGGGGGCGGATTCGCGAGTCGACGCTGCAACGCGTTGAGCATGATGCGGGCGCTCGTGAGGTTGGCGTAGAACCGGTCGGTCGATTCGACGATCTGCCACGGCGCGGCGGCGGTCGACGTCTCCTGCACGAGTTGTTCCGCGAAGGGCATGATTTCGTCGTGGCGATTCATGAGGGCGCGATCGAGTTCATCGAGGCGCCATTCCTGATGTTCGTCGGCAAGTTCCTGCAGTCGGAGGGGGATGTTCGCCTTGGGAAGGTGGAGCCAGAGTTTGATGACGAGCGCGCCGTCGTCGACGAGCATCTGTTCGAAGGCTCGCGTGTGGCGGATGAATTCCGGGACGGCGCGTTCCGCCCCGCCGTCGACGAGGGCGAGTCGGATCGGATCGGCGGCCCAGGCGTTGAGAAAGACGCCGATGCGTCCGCGGCTGGGCAGGCCGGTCCAGTAGCGTCGGAAGGGCGGAAGGGCGCGGGGCGGCGGGTCGGTGTGGATGCGAAAGTCCAGGTAGCGGGCGTCGAGCCATTCATGCATGCCGCGCAGGAGGCGACGGGCGGCGAGCTGGTCATCTCCGGTGACGAGGACGACCACGGGGAAGTCACGTTCGCGATGGTCGTACTGCGCGTTGATGAGGTCGACGCGCAGCTGCGGGAGCTGTTCGTCGTAGTCGTCGGGGGCGAGGGTGTGTCCGAGTTCGGCGCTGGAGAACATGACAACCTCGCCGTCCAGCGTAGCGGCCGGGCGTCGGGGTCGGAAGTCAGTTCACGGACACCGCGAATTCCCTCAGGAATCCACCCGGAAGCCCGTCTGCATGATGATCACGCACTTCTGAATGATCGGCGCATCGTCGGCGTCGACGCCGAAGCGGTCGTTCATCAGCGCTTCGATCTTCCGGCTCAGCGTTTCGAGGCGCGGCTCCTGGAAGTGGCGCGGCTCGGCGGCCCGCCAGATGGCGACGATCTCGGCCGTGATCTCGTTCTGGAACTGCTCGAGTTCGGCGGCGACGTCGCCTTCGTGCTTGCGCTTGACCTGCACGAAGATCTGCGTGTCGTAGAGGTAGGTCACGCCGAGCTTGTTGTTGGGCAGCTTGGCGTCGACGACCTGGACTTCGGCGATCTTTTCGAGTTCGGCGTCGGGACCGAGTTCGACGTCGGTGGCCTGCACGTCCGACGGTTTTCCGACGAACATCATCACGCCGATAATGGCGACGGCCTCGATCACGAGCGCGAGGGCGACGATGATCGGGGTCTTCGACTTCTTCGGGGCTTCAACCGGGGCGGCGTCGTCGGCCATGGCTCAGGCGCCTCCTCGCGCAAGATCGGGATCGGTGAAAATCGGGTCGGCGTTGGTGTCATCGATCAGTTCTTCGGAGAGGATGACGTCGACCCGGCGGTTTTCCGCCGCGCGGGAGGGATCAATCACGCGGGGGCGGAGCGGTTCGCGATCGCCGGCCGATTCGAGCCGGAAATTGATGTCGTTGAGTCCCATATCCAGCAGCGCCTGCTTGACGGCGAGGGCGCGGGCGAAGGCGAGTTCGTCGAGGTCTTTCCAGCCCGACTCGGGGGTCAGGCGTTTGGTGGCGGTGTGGCCGCGGATGATGATCTTGTTGTTCCGGCCGTCCATGAGGGCGACGAGCTTCTTGAGCTGTTCCTTCGCGGCGGGGGTGACGCGGGCGGAGCCTTCGTCGAAGACGGCGGGCCCGCCGAGGGTGAACATCATGCCGTCGCGGACGGAGGTGACGCGGGTCTTGGGCCCATCGACGCCGTCGACGTCGGACTGGCTGCTCTTCGTCTCCTTGAAGCCGCGCATCGCGGTCGCTTCGAGCAGTTCGATCATGGAGCGGAGGGGCGGGTCGTCGATGGGGAGCACGCCGACGCCGCCGGAGTAGCCGAAGGCCTCCTTGACCGCGGTGACGACCCGCTGGTACTCGCGGTCCTGCTTCAGCTCGGAGAACATCTGGAGCAGGATGAAGAAGCACAGCAGCAGCGACATCATGTCGCCGAAGGTGACGACCCACTCGGGCACGCCCTCTTCCTTCTTCTGCTTCTTCTTCATGCCCGCGGCGCTCCTCGAATCATCCGACGTCGTCCAGCGGCGTCCGCTGGGCGGGCGGGAGGAAGGTCATGAGCTTCGACTGCACGTTGCGCGGGTTGTCGCCCGACTGGATGCCCATCACGCCCTGGATGATGATCGTCTTCGCGAGCACCTCCTCCGACGAACGCTTCGCAAGCTTGTCCGCGAGGGGCGAGGCGACGATGTTGGCGACCAGCGCGCCGTAGAGCGTCGTCAGCAGCGCGGCGGCCATGCCCGCCCCGATCTTCGCCGGGTCGTCCATGTTCGAGAGCATCGCGACCAGACCGATCAGCGTTCCGATCATGCCGAACGCCGGCGCGTACTTCGCGATCGCGTCCAGCAGGCCCTTGCACCCGTCGTGACGCTCCATCACGTTCTCGAGCTCGGTCTCCATGCCGACCTGGATCGACTCCGGATCCGCCCCGTCCACCGCCATCTGGATCCCGTTGATCAGGAAATCGTCATCCATCTGATCGACCATGCCTTCGAGGGCCAGGATGCCGTCGCGGCGGGCGACTTCCGCGAGCTCGACGAGCTGCGTGATGATCTTCGGAATGTCCGGCGGCGAGTTGAAGATCGTCTTCAAAACGACCTTCGGCAGATTCATGAACACCGGCAGCGGGTACGACGTCAGCGTCGCGGCCATGCCGCCGCCGATCACGATCAGCATGGAGGGCACGTCGATATAGGCGCCGACGGAGCCGCCAACAAGAAGAATGGCGAGCATCACGCAGGCGCTGCAGATCACGATGCCGGCGATGGTCGAGATATCCACGAACGACGCCTCCTCGCCTCGCTCACTCACGAGACGCCTCCTCCGTTATCGGGAGACGAGAGGCGCGACTTCAGACCGGTTGTCCGGCCGGGTCCGGATTTGACCCGCGGCCGCCCCCGTCCGGGCTATCGGACGCGGCGTCCGCCCCGGAACGTCCGATCAGTCCCCGCGGCCCGCACGCATACGCCGGCACCACGCCGGGGGCCGCCGTCAACTCCAGACGCGTCCCCCCGATCGGCGTGCGAGGCGGGTCGCCGTCGAGTTGGTAGACGAGCGGCGTGTCGGACTCGACGACGATCGTGCGCCCCTGCGCATAGGTCAGCGACCGGTGCGTTCGCCGCAGACGGAAGCGGATCATCCACGGCAGCATGCCCCAGGCGTTCCGGACCGGGATGTGCACGAGATCGAGCCGCCCGTCGTCGGCGCACGCCTTCGGGAGCGGATCGAGCCGGCCGCCGTACTCCGGGGCGTTGGCGACGACGAGCCCGCCCGTGACGTTCGTCAGGAGCGGCGCGCCGTCGACGGTCACGCTGAAGCGGGGCGGACGCCAGCGCCGCAGTTGGCGGAAGATCGGCGGGAGGTACGAGAGATGCGTGATCGATCCGCCCCGGCGGGCGTCGAGGTCGTGCACGACCGCCGCGTCGAACCCGATGGACGCCATGAGCAGGAACGGCTCGCCGTTGGCGTGTCCGAGGTCGAGCCGCCGGATGTCGGGCCGGGCGAGGGCGTCGATCAGGGCGCGGGGGGTGGGGCGTACGCCGAGGAGCCGGGCGAAGAGGTTCTCGGTGCCCGCCGCGTAGTGATAGAGCGGGACGTTCGTGGCGGCGGCGAGGGGCGCGACGGCGCGGGCGGAGCCGTCGCCGCCGACGACCACGACCGCATCGTGCCGGCTGATCGCGGCTTCGAGTTCGGCGTCGTCGGGGGTGCGGGGGGTGGGACGCTGGGCGACGTGATGACCGGCCGCGCGAAGGGCGTCGTGCACGCGAGCGGCCCGGCGGCGGGCCCCGCCTCGGCCGGAGATCGGGTTGGAGAGAAGCAGAACGTCCATGCGAGGCGGGGAGGCGGGATCATCGGGGACGGACGGGGCGTCGGTTTGAGGGGACGCGTGGGCCACCGTACCATCCGGGCATGATGACGAGAAGTCGATCCCGGCGGTTCGCGGCGGTTCTCCTGGCGGTCGCCGCGAGCGCGACGTCGGTCTGGGGGCAATCGACATTCGAACTCGACGAGGGGGATTCGTGGACGCCGTCCGCGACGGCGCCGCCCGGTTCGCCGGAAGCGCGGCTGGGCCAGGCGCGGGAGGCGCTGGCGGCGAAGCAGTACGATCGCGCGATCGACCTCGCCACCGGGTGGCTGGAGCGTCACGAGGATCTGCCGGAGGCGGCGGAGGCGTATCTGATTCGCGGGGATGCGCTCTTCGGCCAGCGGAACTATTACGCCTCGCTCTTCGACTACGAGTATGTCGCGCGGGTGTACACGTCATCCGATGCGTTCGTGCGGGCGCTGGAGCGTGAGCTTGCGGTGGCGCGGATCTTCGCGAGCGGCGTGAAGCGCAAGTTCCTCGGGATCCGGTTCATGCCCGCCACCGAGGAGACGGAGGAGTTGCTGATCCGCATCCAGGAGCGGCTGCCCGGATCATCGCTCGCGGAAGAGGCGGGGATGGAGCTTGCGGACTTTTACTTCAACACCGGCAAGATGGATCTCGCGGCGGATGCGTATTCGCTCTACCTCGAGAACTATCCCAAGGCGCCCGGCGTCGACAAGGCCCGCCGGCGCCTGATCTACGCGTACCTCGCCTCGTTCAAGGGGCCGGAGTTCGACGCGAAGGGGCTGCTCGAGGCGCGGGCGCAACTGCGGTCGCTCCAGGCGTCGCAGCCGCTCGCGGCGGAAGCGGTCGGGGCGGAGGCGTTGCTGAAGGGCATCGACGATGCGCACGCCCGCAAGATGGTGACGACGGCCCGGTGGTATCTGCGGCGGGGCGATCCGATCGGGGCGGAGCGGGTGCTGCGTCGCGTGGTGACGACCTATCCGAATACGCAGCCCGCGCGACAGGCGGTGGATCTGGCGTCGAAGATCGTGGAGCGACTGCCGGCCCGGGCGGCGGCCGCCGCGCCGGACTACGCGGCGTTGCGAACGCGGGGGATTGATGACGCGACGGGGTCGGATCAGTGAGGCGGCCCGGCGCGATGGTGTCAGCCGCGCTGCTGACGGGGGCGGCGTGGCTGCTGCTGGCGGTCGGTTGCGCGTCGGATCCGCGGGAGGGGTATGCGTTCGGGACGACGTACGATGCGGGGGTTCGGACGGTCGCGGCGCCGATCTTCGAGAACGAGACGTTCGCGCGGGGGGTGGAATTTGAGCTGGCGGCGGCGTTGATTGCGGAACTGGAGCGGACCACGCCCTATAAGGTGACCAGCCAGTCTCGCGCGGATACGATGCTGAGCGGTCGAATTCGTCGGGTTCAGCTCGATCAGCTCTCGTCGTCACGACAGACCGGATTGAGTCAGGAAGTCGTCGTGAGTCTCACGGTCGACTTCGAATGGACCGATCTGCGAACCGGGGCCGTCCGGCTGAAGCGTGAGAACTTCACCGGTCAGGGCCTGTTCCTGCCCGGGACGCCGGTCGGGGAATCGCTGGAGACGGGCGAGATCGCCGCCGTCGCCCAGCTCGCACGCGAGATCGTGAGCGAGATGCGGGCGGCCTGGTGAGTCGGATCGTTCCGGCCCCTGTTCCGCCGTCTCGAAGCTGAGTCTCACGAAGATCTCCATGAGTGACAAGAACAACGAACCTCGCGACCCGAACCGCGGCTCCGATCCCAACGGGAAGGGGCCGCAGCCGCCGCCGCCGGTAAAGATGTCGCGCGGCGTGATGAGCTGGGTCATTCTGCTCGCCATCCTCGTGCTGCTGTTCGTCGTCCTGCAGGGCGCGCAGCCGCGGGGCAAGAACATCGAGGCGTGGACGGATTTCATGACGCTCGTGCAGGAGCGTCAGATCGTCGACAACACGGTGACGGTGGAGAACAACCGTCTGCGGGCGGAAGTCAAGCCGAACACGCCGGGGTACAACAACCCGGACGAACCGGTCGCGGTCTGGACGAAGATCGACCAGGAGGCGCGGAAGGATCTCTACACCGAGCTCCGCGAACTCAACGCGACGATCAAGGACGACACCGGCACCAGTCTGCTGCTGACGTGGCTGATCTCGGTCGGTCCGTTCCTGCTGCTGATCCTCATCGTGTGGTTCTTCATCGCGCGGTCGATGCGTCAGGCGGGCGGCGGTCCGGGCGGCATGCTCGGCTCGTTCGGCAAGTCCCGTCACCGGATGTCGAGCAAGGACTCGGTGAAGGTGAAGTTCGAGGACGTGGCGGGGATCGAGGAGGCCAAGGAAGAGGTCACCGAGATCGTCGAGTTCCTCAAGAACCCCAAGAAGTTCCAGCGCCTCGGCGGCCGTATTCCGCGGGGCGTGCTGCTGACGGGCCCGCCCGGATGCGGCAAGACGCTGCTGGCGAAGGCGATCGCGGGCGAGGCTGACGTGCCGTTCTTCTCGATCAGCGGCTCGGACTTCGTCGAGATGTTCGTCGGCGTCGGGGCGAGCCGCGTCCGCGACCTGTTCAAGCAGGCGAAGGAGAACTCGCCGTGCATCATCTTCCTCGACGAGATCGACGCGGTCGGTCGACGGCGGGGCGGCGGCTTCTCCACCGGCGGACATGACGAACGTGAGCAGACGCTCAACGCGATCCTCGTCGAGATGGACGGCTTCGAGGCGACGGATCAGATCATCGTGATCGCGGCGACGAACCGCTCCGATGTGCTCGACCCCGCCCTGACGCGTCCGGGACGTTTCGACCGCCAGGTGCCGGTGTCGCTGCCGGATCTGCTCGGGCGGAAGGAGATCCTCGAGGTCCACGCGAAGAAGGTGAAGATGGGGCCGGACGTCGACCTCGAGCGGCTCGCCCGCGGGACGCCGATGTTCTCCGGGGCGGACCTCGCCGCGATCATCAACGAGGCGGCGATCATCGGCACGATGGGCGGCAAGGACGCGATCGAGATGGCGGACCTCGAGGAGGCGCGGGACAAGGTGCGGTTCGGCCGCGCCCGCCGCAGCCGACGTGTCGAGGAGCAGGAGCGGATCGCGACCGCGTACCACGAAGCGGGCCACACCGTCGTGCAGGCGTTGCTCGAAGACGCCGACCCCGTGCACAAGGTGACGATCATCCCGCGCGGGCAGGCGATGGGCGCGACGTTCAGCCTGCCGGAGAAGGATCGGTACGGATTCGCCCGGCGGTATCTCGACGCCACCATGCGGGTGTTGTGCGGCGGACGGATCGCGGAGCAGAAGAAGACCGGCGACATCTCCTCCGGCGCCGCGATGGACATCCAGATGGCCACGCAGTACGCCCGCCACATGGTGCTCGAGTGGGGCATGTCGGACCGGCTCGGCTTCGTCAAGTACGCCGGCACCGACTCCCGCGAAGCGTTCGTTCCGGAGAAGGACTACTCCGACGAGACCGCGCGGATGATCGACGAGGAGATCAAGAAGTTCATCGACACCGCCTACGCCGATGCGAAGAAGATGCTGGTCGAACACTGGGACAAGGTGGTGGCGGTGGCGGAAGGACTCCTCAAGTACGAGACGCTGACCGGCGACGAGGTCGACCGCATCATGCGGGGCGACCGGCTCGACAAGCCGACGGTGGCGGAACTGCTCAGCCAGGAGACCACCAAGACCCTGGCCCCCGACGCCAACCGGCCCTCTCCCGGCGCCCCTGACGAGGGCGAGCAGGAAGGGCCCGCCGGGGCCATGCCCAGCCCGGCGTGACCCGGGCTACCATGGATGCACGTTCACCGACGCGCCCCTGTGTCGGCTGATCTCCGACGACGACCGACCGAGATCCCGTTTTCGATCTCCGGAGGCCCTGCACGATGAGCTGGCTTGACTCTTCCAACCCGGCGTTCACCGACGACATGTTCGACACCCAGTACGGCGGCGTGATGACGAAGCCGGACGTCACGACGATGAATGGCGTCGTGCACAAGACGCTGGTGCTGACCGCGATCGCGATCGGGGCCGGCTGCATCGGGTACGGCGTGAGCCAGCAGTTCCCCGGGGTCGTGATGATCTCGTGCCTGCTCGGCTTCGTGGTGACGCTCGGCGTCTTCTTTGCGTTGCGGAGCAAGCCGGGCCGGGCGAAGTACCTCGGGCCCGTCTACGCGGTGGTCGAGGGGTTCTTCCTCGGCGCGTTCACCTCGATGCTCGACGGGATCCTCCAGACGCAGGGCATCGTGACGCTGCCGCTCGCCCTGCAGGCGTTCGTCATCACCGGCAGCCTGTTCGGGGCGATGCTCGGCCTCTACCGACTGGGCTGGCTCCGGCCGACGAAGACGTTCACCGCCGTGCTCTCGGTGGCCACGGTCGGGATCATGATCACCTACCTGATCTCGTTCGGGATGGCGCTGTTCGGCTTCGAGATGCCCTTCATCAGCCTCGGCAGCGCCTTCCAGGGCGGGACCCCGGCTCTGATCGGCCTCGGCGTGAACGTGCTGATCCTCTTCATCGCCGCCCTGTGGTTCGTGGTCGACTTCGGCGTGATCGAGAACTCGGTCAAGTCCGGGGCCCCGGCCGACATGGAGTGGTACTGCGGCTTCGCCCTGCTCACGTCGCTGGCGTGGGTCTACTTCGAGGCGGTCAAGGTGGCCTTCCGCGTCGCGATGCTGGTCGGCAACCGAGACTGATTTTTTGAGCGAATCCGCCAGATCCAGCCGCCCCTGACGTGGACATGAATGATGCGGGCCGGACGCCTCGTCCGGCCCGTGTGCTTTCCACGAATCCGCGTTCCTCGCCGTGGTCCGGGCCTCGTCGCATTCCTAAAGTGGGTGAGATGACCCAGCCGACCCCTCGAAACCTGCAGGAAGAATTGAGGAAGCGGAATCCGTTCGATGCGCCGGAACAGGAGGCGTATCTGAATCTCGTCCGCACCGTCAACCAGTTCGCACTGGAATTCCGGCGCCTGTTCAAACAGCACGGCCTGACCGAACCGCAGTACAACGTGCTCCGCATCCTCGGCGGGGCCGGTGATTCGGGTCGCCGGTGCGAAGCGATCGGATGCGAGATGGTGACGCCCGCCCCGGACGTGACGCGGCTGGTCGATCGACTCGTCAGTTCGGGACTCGTGGAGCGTGAGACCGATCCCACCGACCGCCGCGCCGTCATCATCCGGATCACCGAGAACGGACGCGATCTGCTGGATCGCATGCACGAATCGGTGCTCGATCTGCATCGTGAACAGTTGCGTCACCTGTCCGCGTCAAAGGTCGGCGATCTCAACGCCCTGCTGTTCGAAGCCCGCTGGGGCCGCCCCCCCGCGCCGTCGAACTGCGCGCCGCCCGTCGATGGCGCACCGCCGCTGCGTCAGATCCGGCCGGCCGGCGCCGCGCCCGACGTCAACCCGGGCGATCGATCGGGGTAGACTTGTCTGACCGGCGTCTGCGCCCCGCGACGCCGACAGACGGAGTCCCCCGCTGATGACCTCAACCCCCGCCCGCCTGCGTTCCGTGCTGCTGACGATCGCGGCCGCGGTGTTCGCCGCTCACGCCGGCGTCGCCGCTCCGCCCCCGGTGTCGATCTCCGACCTGCTCCGACTCCGGACGATCGCCGACATCGATGTCGCCGCGACCGGCGAGTTCGCGGTCGTCACCATTCGCGAGATCGTCCCCGATACGCTTCCCGCCCCCGACGACGAGAACGCCGACCCGCCCGCCTACCGCACGCACCTCTTCCGCATCGATCTCACCCGGACCGGCGCCCGGCTGCAGCCGCTGACGAGCGGCGAACGAGGCGGGCGCGGCGCCGCCCTCGCGCCGAACGGACGACACCTCGCCTTCATCCGCGGCGGCGAAGAAGAAGAAAACCCCCGCGGACAAGTGTGGCTGCTCGACCTCAGCGGCGGCGAGGCGCGTCAGATCACGTCGCTCGAGCACGGCGCGGCGTCCGTGTCGTGGTTCCCGGATTCCGACGCGCTGCTCATCACCAGCCACGAGCCGCTCCAACGCGACGACACGCCGCCCTGGCCCAGCGAGCGACCGGGCCGTGCGCACAACGACGCCGCCCACGAGACGCCGACCCCCGACGGGGACGTCGCGCAACTGCGGGCGTGGCTGGCGGAGAACGCATCGAAGAGCGATCCGATCGTGATCAACCGGTTGAACTTCCAGGGCGAGTTGTCGCTCCGCACCGACCGACGGGTCGGGCGGTTGTATCGCATGGACCGCGATGACGAAGCGTGGTCCGCGCCGGTGCTGATCGGCGGCGGGTGGTTCGATCGGTCGGACGCCGTGGTGACGCCGCGCGGCGACGCGATTCTCTTCACGAAGCGCGAGGTGACGGATCAGGATCCGGATCGCGATCTCGGCGGCGACATCTGGATCATGGATCCCGACGGTGCGAACGAACGGATCTTCCTGCGTTCGCCGGACTGGCGTTTCAGTTCGCCCCGCCCGAGCGCGGACGGCTCGGTGATCGCGGTGATCGGCCAGAAGATGGACGAGCCGTGGTACCGGGCGCGGCAGTTGGGGCTGGTGGCGCGGGACGGCGACGCGACGGAGCCCCCGCTCTGGCTGACCGGACCCGAGACGTTCGACGTATCGGTCTGGTCGCACCGCTGGATGCCGGCGCGTTCCGAGGTGCTCTTTACGGCGGCGCGTCGGGGCGGCGTGCCGTTGATGGTCGCGTCGACGGGGCTCGCCGCGCCGGATCCGATCGTCGAGAAACGCGACGATCTGCCCGTGGGCGTGCGGGTGTTCGACGTCGGCGGTTCGGCGATCGTGTACGCGGAGAATCGCGTCGACGCCCCGAGCGTTCTGCGGATGCGCGACGCCCGGGGCGACCGGATGCTGGCCGATCTCAACCCGTGGGTCGCGGACCGATCGTTGTCGCGTCCGGTGCGGGGCGAGACCGTGCGTCCCGACGGCTTCACCGTCGAGTACTGGGTGATGCCGCCCACGACCATCGCGGTCGACGCATCCGGCGATCCGGAGAAGCATCCCGTGGTGCTCGAGATCCACGGCGGACCGTCCGCGATGTGGGGGCCCGGCGAAGCGTCGATGTGGCATGAGTTCCAGGTGCTGTGCGGACGCGGGTACGGCGTGGTCTACGCGAACCCGCGCGGCTCGGGCGGCTACGGGGAGGCGTTCGAGCGCGGCAACCATCAGAACTGGGGCGAAGGTCCCGCCGGCGACGTGCTCGCCGCGCTCGACGAGGCGACGCTTGAACCGTGGGTCGACAAGGATCGGCTGTTCGTCACCGGCGGGAGTTACGGCGGGTACCTGACCGCGTGGATCATCGCGAACGACCAGCGGTTCAAGGCCGCGGTCGCGCAGCGCGGCGTGTACGACCTCAACACGTTCTTCGGCGAGGGCAACGCCTGGCGGCTCTTCGAATGGTCGATGGGCGGACCGCCGTGGGATGCGCGGCTGCAGGCGATCATCCGACGCAACAATCCGTTCTCGTACGTCAACCGCATCCGCACGCCGCTGCTGATCATGCACGCGAGCCAGGATCTGCGGACGGGCGTCTCGCAGTCGGAGATGCTGTATCGCGCGTTGCAGGTGATGGGGCGGCCCGTCGAGTACGTGCGCTATCCCGGCGCGGGCCATGATCTCTCCCGCACGGGCGATCCCGGGCAGCGGATGGATCGGCTCGGACGGATCGTGGAGTTCTTTGAGCGGTTTCGGTAGCACACGCCGCGATGCGCACCCCGGGCTGCCCGGGGGTCATGAACAGTCAAGCGACATCGCACGTGACCCCTAGGGAGCGCCCGGTGTCTTGCAACCGGCGAGGCCGGCATGGTGTATCACTCCCGCCCCCCCACTTGTCGATGAGGTGACGCATGAACTGGATCGCTTACGGTCTCGCGTGCGCGGCGGTCGTGACGGGAACGACGGACGAGCCGACGATTCGCGAGCAGATCGCGTCGGAGGCCAGGGCGGCGGCGGCGCTGGCGGAGACGGATCTGGGTCGGCGATGGCTTTCGGTCGCGGATGATCTCGCGCCGATGCCCGGCCCGCGGACGATGTGGTACCGGCGGACCGATCGTTCGGCGTTGACGGCGAAGGCGTACGCCGCGCTGTCGGCGTCGGAGCGTGAGGGGTACGAGGAGACCGCTGTCTCGGAGCAGACGTACTACGGTCGGTACTCGACGCCGATCGCGTACCTGCGGGCGTTGGACATCGCAGCGGCGGCGGGCCTGAAGGACGTCGACGGCGTGCGGATCGCGGACTTCGGGTTCGGGAACGTCGGTCAGTTGCGGATGCTGTCGAGTCTCGGCGCGCACACGATCGGGATCGAGATCGAGGGGACGCCGAGCGCGGTGTATTCGCAGGCGTCGGACACCGGCCCCGTCGCGCGGGCGCCCGAAGCGGGCGACGGCGCGCCGGGCTCGATCGAACTCGTGTTCGGTCAGTATCCGACCACGCCCGAGATCATCGACGCGGTCGGCGACGACCTCGCGTTGTTCATGTCGAAGAACACGCTGAAGAAGGGCTACATCCATCCCGAGCGGGAGGTGAATCCCGCGATGCTGGTGCATCTCGGCGTCGACGACGAGACGTATGTGCGCACGGTGTACGAGGCGCTGCGTCCGGGCGGACTGTTCGTGATCTACAACCTCTACCCGCAGCCGGGCGGTCCGGACGAGCCGTACAAGCCGTGGGCGTCGGGCGCGTGCCCGTTCGCAAAGGACCTGGTGCGCAGCGTCGGGTTCGAGGTCGTCGCGTGGAATGTTGATGATTCGGCGAAGGCGCAGGCGATGGGGCGTGCGCTGGGGTGGAATGACGGGATGTCGGACGAGGAGTACGCCACGAACTTCAATGGGATGTTCACGGTGTTGCGCAAGCCGGGTTCTTCGCCGTAGCGACTGTCTTCCCCGTCAAGCTGTTTCAGACATAAACTCGTCGCACGTGTCGGGGTACCGTCCCGAGCGACGGCGCTGCGCCGCGAGCACGCAAGAAAAAACAACCCCCGGCGGAGCCGGGGGCTGGGGGGGGGTAATCGATGCGTGTCTGGTTACACGCCGAAGCTGCTGCCGCACCCGCACGTCGCGCTCGCGTTCGGGTTGTTGAAGACGAAGCCTCGGGTCATCATCCCGTCGTCCTTGAAGTCGACCTCGGCGCCGTTGAGGTAGAGGTAGCTCTTCGGGTCGCAGACGATGCGGAGCGAGAAGGGCGTGCCCTCGCCGGTCTGGACGGCCGTGGCCGCGCCGGCGTCGCCGCCGTCGGCGGTCGCCTCGGCCGTGATCGGTTCGCCGTCCTCGTTGAGAGGGGCGAGCACGTACTCCTGCGTCCAGACCTCGTCGGAGTCGCGGATGGACTCGGTCAGGTCGAGGATGTAGCTGAAGCCGGAGCAGCCGCCGCCCTTCACGCCGACGCGGAGACAGATCTTGTCTGCGTCGAGCTCCTGCTGCTCGATGATGTTGCAGATCTCGCGGGCGGCGGATTCGGTGACGTTCACGGCCATCGGGGCGGACTCCGGAAGCGGGATGCGGTTCAGTCAGACAGGAAACACCGTATTCTAGGCGTTGTCGGCCCGAAAGCGAAGCGGGCTGAAGCAGGATCATGCAGGCGGTCGGGAAGGTCCGAAAAGGCCGGCCCCCCACGCCCTTCGGAGGCCGGCGCGGCGTGAACGTGAAGATCATCGAGACGATCGACGGCCTGGACGACGCTCACGGCGGAGCCCTCGTCCCCACCATGGGGGCGCTCCACCAGGGACATCTGAGCCTCATCCGGCACGCCGCGCGGCTTGGCGCGCCGGTCGTCGTGTCCGTCTTCGTCAATCCCACGCAGTTCGGTCCCGGGGAGGATTACGAGCGGTATCCGCGTCGGCTGGAGGCGGATATCGAGGCCGCCGCGTCCGCCGGCGCCGCCGTGGTCTTCGCCCCGCCCGTCGAGGTCATCTACCCGCCCGACGCCGAACTCGACACCCCCCCGCTGCCCGCCCCGGCGGCGGCCGGACTCGAGGACGCCCACCGACCGGGCCACTTCGAGGGCGTCGTGCAGGTGGTCGCGCGGCTGTTCGATCTGATCCGGCCCGCGGTCGCCACGTTCGGCGAGAAGGACTACCAGCAACTGCAGGTCATTCGCGTGATGACGGCTGACGCCGGCGGGCGCTGGGGCGATCTTCGGATCGAAGGCGTGGAGACGGTGCGGGAGGCGTCGGGACTCGCGATGTCGAGTCGCAACGCGTTCCTGTCGGACGAGGGGCGGCTGCGGGGGCGGGGGCTGTCGACGGCGTTATACGCGGCGGATCTCGCGACATCGCCCGCGCAGGCCGAGCAGACGATGCGTCAGGTCATGACGGCGCACGGGCTGGAAGTCGACTATGCCGCGGTGCGTGATGCGCGAACGCTCGAACCGATCGAGACGTACGATACGGATCGTCCGGCGCGGGCCATCGTGGCGGGTCGGGTGGAGGGCGTCCGTCTGCTGGACAACGGCCCGGTGGGGCCGCGAGCGGGTCGGTTTGGCGCTCTTCTGACCAACGCTGAACCGGGGCCGTCGGCGTGATCGCCGATCATGACAGGGAGTGGAGCCGATTGATCAACGATGGACGGAGATCCCGATGCGAGCGCCGGTGAGGTCGGTGACGGTGTACTGCTCCTCGTCGGACCGGCTTGATCCGACGTTCTACGAGATGGCGCACGACGTCGGGGCGTCCCTCGCGCAACGGGGGATGACCCTGGTGTACGGCGGCGGCGGGGTCGGCCTGATGGGGGCGATCGCGAAGGCGGCCAAGGGGGCCGGCGGGCGGGTCGAGGGCGTGATCACGGAGTACCTGCTGGGCATCGAGCAGGGCTGGGACGAGTGTGACGATCTCGTGGTGGTCGACACGATGCGGGAGCGGAAACGGATTCTGGAGGAGAAGGGCGACGCGTTCCTGGTGTTGCCGGGCGGACTCGGGACGTACGAGGAGTTCTTCGAGATCCTGGTCGGACGGCAGCTTCGTGCGCACGAGAAGCCGATCGGGGTCGTGAATGCGCACGGCTACTTCAACCCGCTGGTGGCGATGATCGAGCACGCGATCGAGCACCGGTTCGTCGCCGAGCAGGCGGGCGAACTGTTCACGATCGGTCCGGAGGCGGACGAGGTGATCGACGAGCTTCTCCGCCGGGCCGCGACCCCGGACGGCTGAGTGTGCCTCGTGGTCTGGCGCCGGCGCGGCCGGCCTTTCCGGCCCGACAGCCTCAACAGGTCAATCTTCAGGACCGGCGAACAATCCCGCTGGATACTTAGTTGTTGTAACAGACAATATCCATGGTGTCGGGTCGGGGGCGTCTGAATTGGACGCCGCGCGGCCCACCGAACGGACGGATGAAATCAACGAGCCCGCCGGATCGCCCGAGTTGGTCGGGCGGTGGTTCCGGGGGTGAAGATGGGGAAACCCAGGAGGTGCATCATGACCGCCACCAGCACGAATGTCCGGATCAACGAGTTGCTCGACTACATCGCCGGCGGCCGCATCATGGACGCCATGAAGGAGTTCTACGCGGACGACGTGGTGATGTCGGAGCCGGCGTACGGGGACACGGTCGGTCTCGCCGCGAACCTCGAGCGGGAGCAGAAGTTCGTGGATTCGGTGGCCGAGTTCCGGAATTTCGAGGCGAAGCACGTGGCCGCGGGCGACGGCGTCTCGTTCTACGAGAACGTGATGGACTGGACGGACACGGACGGCCGGGACCAGCACGTGGAGCAGGTCGTGGTGGCCGAGTGGCGGGACGGGAAGATCGTGCGGGAACAGTTCTACTACAACATGGGTTAGTTCCTCGTCACACGGGTGAGACGACCCCTCGGGTGCGGTCGGCGGCGGGTCTTCGGGGCCGGCGGACCGGACGGGCGGGAGGTGCTATGATCGCACTGCACCGCACAACGCACCCCAATCATGGAGATCACGCATGGGTAGCGAAGCCGTACTGGAATTCACCGACGACAACTTCGAGACCGAAGTTCTGAACGCTGATGTCCCGGTTCTCGTGGACTTCTGGGCGGAATGGTGCCAGCCCTGCCGGATGCTCACGCCGACGATCGAAGAGCTCGCCGAGGATTACAAGGGCAAGGCCAAGATCGGCAAGGTCGACGCCGACACGCAGCGTGAGATCTCCGTCAAGTACGGGGTGAACGCGATTCCGACCGTGCTCGTCTTCAAGAACGGCGAAGTCGCGGAGAAGTTCGTGGGCCTGACCGGCAAGGATCAGTTCGAGAACGCGTTGAACAACGCTCTCTGATCCGCATCACGACCGCTTGAATCACACGCCGGCCTCGTGCGCGAGGCCGGCGTTTTCGTGCGCGGCGTGCGGGGGGAAGATATCCTGCGTGCATGCCGCCGCCGATCGGACTCATCGCCGGGAACGGCCGACTGCCCGCGCTCATCGCGGAGGGGATCCGTGCGTCCGGGCGGGCCGTCGTCTGTGTCGGACTGCGCGATCAGTACGACGCTGAACTCCCGGGTCGGTGCGATGCGTTCCAGACGGCGGGGCTGCTGCGGATCGGGTCGTGGATCCGGCTGCTCCGCAACTGGGGATGCGACGAGGCGATCATGGTCGGCGGCGTCACGAAGGCGAAGATGCACGATCCGTTCCGGCTGCTTCGCAATCTGCCCGACTGGCGGGCGGCGAACCTGTGGTATCGTCGGCTTCGACACGACCGGCGAAACGCGGCCCTTCTCGCGGCGGTCGCGGATGAACTCAGCCGGGAGGGCGTCACCATGATCGACTCGACCACGTACATCCCGGATCACCTCGCGACCGAGGGCGTGATGACCGCCGTCGCCCCCACCGCCATGCAGACCGCGGACATCGCGTTCGGCTGGCCGATCCTGCATTCGGTGGCGGGTCTGGACGTCGGGCAGTCGGTTGCGGTGCGGGAGCGGGACGTGATCGCGGTCGAAGCGGTCGAGGGCACCGACGCGATGATCGAGCGGGCGGGCATGCTCTGCCGCGCGAAGGGATGGACGCTGCTGAAGACGGCGAAGGACGACCACGACATGCGGGCGGATGTCCCGACGGTGGGCGTGCGCACGATCGAGAATCTCGCGTTGCGGGGGGCGGGATGCCTGGCCCTCGGGGCGGGCCGGGTGATCCTGGTGGACAAGCCCGATGTCATCGCGGCGGCGGACCGGGCGAAGATCGCGATCGTCGGCGTGCCGGCCGACGGGGCCGCATGAGTCGGAAGGCGAAGAACCGGAAGCATGTCTCGCGGGCGGGCGCGAAGCTGGAGCACGGGCTGGCGGCGTTCGGCCTGGACGTGTCGGGGTTCGTGTGCGCAGACTTCGGGTGCAACGTCGGGGGGTTCACGGACTGTCTGCTGAAGCGCGGCGCCGCGCGGGTGCATGCGATCGACACGGGGTACGGCACGCTCGCGTACTCGCTGCGTTCGGACGACCGGGTGAACGTCATGGAGCGGACGAACGCGTTGCACGCCGAAGTCGTCGAACCGGTGGATCTGGTGGTGATCGATCTGGCGTGGACGCCGCAGTCGAAGTCGATTCCCGTCGCGCTGGGGTGGCTGAAGCCGGGCGGTCGGATCGTGACGTTGATCAAGCCGCACTACGAGTTGAGCGAGGATGAGAAGGCGGCGAAGCTGGTGGACGGAAAACTGCCGGCGGACGATGCGCCGGCGGTGTGCGACCGGGTGGTCGCGACGATGCCGGCGTTGGGGATGCAGGTGATCGACGTCGTGCAGTCGCCGCTGACGGGCGGGAAGAGCGGGGTGAACGTGGAGTTTCTGGCGCTGGGGGCGGCGGGGGAGGACGCGTGATGTTGCGCACTCGTGACAGGCGACGACGACGCGGCGGGTAGGGTGTGATCATGCGAATGCGGTTGATGATACGGCTGGTGATCGTGGTGCTCGGCGTCCTCACGACGCCGTCTCGCGCCGCGGCGGATCCTGAAGAACTGCTGCCGGGGATCTTTCAGCGCGAGGTGTTCGATTCCGCGGCGATGTACGACTGGCTGCGTCGCGCGGGCCCGGTGTCGCTCGAGGAATGGCGGATCGCGGTCCGGGCGCACGATGACTACCTGGATGCGCTGGACGCCATCCGTCCGGACGCGCAGGCGTTCATGGACGAGCACCACGCGCAGTACTTTCTGAACTACCCGCCGATCAAACCCGACGCCGTGGAAGCGGCGCACCGCGCGATCAGGACGCGGGCGGTGACGGCCCGGTCCGAACTCCATGCGCGGCTCGTCGAAGCAGCGCCGGGACTGGCGCCCCACGTCGCGTTCGTGGAGCGGACCTGGACCTGGCGTAGCGTGCGCGGGCTCCGACTGCATCTGGCGAACAGCATCGGCCGGCCGCCGGACCTGCCAGGTCTGGTGGACGCACTCCCGTTGACCGCGGCGGAGCGTCGCGCGGCGGAAGCGATCGTGGCCCGGCACGACGCGGCGTTCACCATCGCGCTCGCGCAGGCGCACGAGATGTACTCGACGGCGCGTGACGGACTGCTGGCGGCGTGGGCGTCGACGGGGCGGGATCTCGAACCCCCCTATCACGATCACGACTGGGATCCCGACGCGAAGCAGGAAGCGGAGGCGATCTGGCGATCGCGGATTGCGCCGGCGGAGCAGGCGCTGGCGTCAGCGCTGCGGACGCCGGACGCGGCGCTCCGCGAACTCGCAGAGGTCCTGCCGCCGGCGGCGCACGACGAACTATCAAAGCAGGTGTTGGTTCACCAATGGGATCGATGGACGCCGCGCGACGTTCGTCGCGCCCGGCGTCTCGTGACCACCTGCGCTGATCGCACCTGGCCGGACGAGGCGACGACGGCGGCGGTGCGTTCGTTGATCGACGGGTGGGAGGCGGCGGACCTTGGTCTGCTGCGAGAACTCGGCGACTCTGCGCTTCGACACCCGGAGATCCGCTGGCCGTATCACCACCGTTCGACGCCGGTCGACCCGCGGGTCGCCGCTCGTCAGCTGGCGTTGCAGGCGAAGCGGGTCGAGCGGGCGCGGCAGTTCACCGCGTCAATGTCGAAGATCGACGTCAGCGCCGGCGCGTTGTCGCCGCAGGCGTCCTCGGATGAGGACCGGCGTCCGAAACGGCGGACGTACCTTCGCCTGGACGACAAGGCGCCGCTGCGGGCGTTCCGGGAGCCGGGTTCGGCGCGGGGGTTGGGGTGGCCGACGGCGGCGGGGCCGGACGAATCGTGGTGGGCGGGGGCAGCGGCGGCGCTGGGCCTCGCGTCGGATGATCCGGTGCTGTCGTCGATCCGTTCGTCGGACGTGGCGGCCCGCGCGGCTCGACAGCGGGCGGCGGGTCACTTGACGGGCGGGCTGGCGTGGATGGCGACGGAGGATCCGGTGAAATCCGCGGCGGATGCGCGGGAGCGCGAGCGTCTGGAAGACGAGGCGGCGGCCGCCGAGGCGGCGTTGATCGAAGCGCTGACGGTGCTGGCGGCGACGATGGATCGGATGGACGCCGTCGCGCCGTGGCTGGCCGCGCGTCGGCTGGAAGTGGCGGGTCGGGTCACGACGTACCAGAGCGTCCTGACGAGCCTGGATCAGCGGAGCGATCTGAACCCGGCCGCCCTGCTGCTGGAGCTGGATCTTCCGGCGGAGACGCAGGCGGCGGCGTGGGCGGCGATGTCGAGGCCGATGGCGGCGTTGGTCGAGGCGCGGGAGTCGCGTTGGCGGGTGATCACGGACGCTCATCGCGCGTATCGGGAGACGGAACGTCGATACAAGTACGAGCGCAAGGGCGCGGCGGCGGAGCAGTGGGCCGCGCGGGTGGTCGCGACCATGGCGCACATGGGCGCGATGCGGGCGTCATCGGAGGCGTCGGTGGCGGCGTTGAGCGGGGCGTGCCTTGACGCCGCGGCGGAGGTGCTGGACCCGATGGCGGAGGCGCGATGGCGATCGGCGGCGCAACGGAGATCGTACGGTCGGTTGTGGTCGCAGGGCGTGGACGTCGAGGCCCTGGCGACATCGTTGTCGGCGGGGGTGGATGCGTCGACGGCGACGACGATCGCGGCGATTCGAGACGAGGCGTTGCGTGCGCAGTCGGCGTGGCTCGCCCGGATGATCGAGGTGGTCGTGGCGCACGAGACGGCGGCGCCGATGCTGGAAGAGGACGACTGGGCGGGGCGTCGGCTGAAGCCGTACCGGGTCCGTTTCTCGGAGGCGGGATATCGGGCGGCGGCGGCGATGGCGCTGGCGTCGGAGGAATCGGAGCGGGACGAGCGGGACGGGGCGGGGGCGGGGGTTTCGGAGGCGGATCAGGGGCTTTCGAACGGGCGGTGACGAGCCCGGCGCCGGTTCGTTCGCACGGGGGCGAAAACAGGTCGTTTCTGGTAGAATGCGGGGCTGATCCGACCCCCCTGGTCAGGCCTCCTCCATGCCCGAAGAGACGAACGGACAACCCGGCGATTCGATCCCTGACGAGGGTCCGATTCCGGTCCCGGCGGACGCCGAGGACGGGGGTCCGATGGTGGGTCAGGTGGTCGACATGCAGATCGATCGGGAGCTGCACGACAGCTACCTGACGTACGCCATGTCGACGATCATGGACCGGGCGCTGCCGGATGTGCGGGATGGTCTGAAGCCGTCGCAGCGACGCATTCTGGTCGCGATGCACGATCTGAATCTGGCGCCGGGCCGGAAGCACCGGAAGTGCGCGAAGATCGCGGGCGACACGTCGGGCAACTATCACCCGCACGGCGAGTCGGTGATCTATCCGACCCTGGTCAACATGGGGCAGGACTGGAAGATCCGGTACCCGCTCGTCGACAAGCAGGGGAACTTCGGCTCGATCGACGGCGACCCGCCGGCCGCGATGCGGTACACCGAGGCGCGGATGACGGCGGCGGCGGTCGAACTGCTCGACGACATCAAGCTCTCGACGGTCGACTACCAGCCGAACTACGACGAGACGCGGGACGAGCCGACGGTGCTGCCGGCGCGATTCCCGAACCTGCTGGTGAACGGGGCGAGCGGGATCGCGGTGGGGATGGCGTGTTCGACCCCGCCGCACAACCTGAGCGAGATCTGCGATGCGATCGTGGCGGTGATCGACAACCCCGAGTTGTCGTTGCCGGAGTTGCTGGAGATCGTGCCGGGTCCGGACTTCCCGACGGGCGGGGTGATCGTCGGTCGGGGCGGGATTGCGCAGGCGTACGCGACGGGTCGAGGCCGCGTGATCATGCGGGGCAAGGTGCATCACGATCGCGAGGGCAATCGCGACGTGATCGTGATCGATGAGATTCCGTACCAGCTGGTGCAGGAGAATCTCATCAACAAGATCGTCGAGGCGGCGCGGGGCGATCGGATCCCGGACATCTCGGACGTCAAGAACTTCTCCGGCAAGACGCACCGGACGCGGATCGTGGTGTACCTGAAGAAGGGCGCTGATCCGTACGTGGTCGAGAAGCAGCTGTATCAGTTCACGCCGCTGCAGTCGTCGTTCTCGATCATCAACATTGCGATCGTCAACCGGGCGCCGCGCACGCTGAGTCTGCGGCAGATGATCGACTGTTACATCGATCACCGACGCGAGGTGATTCGTCGGCGGACGGAGCATCTGCTGCGGGAGGCGAAGCGTCAGGCGCATCGTCTCGAGGGTCTGATCTACGCGGTGTGCGACATCGACGAGGTGATCGCGCTGATCCGGGCGAGCCGGACGCGGGACGAGGCGATCGAGAAGCTGATGGAGCGTCGGTTCCGGATTCCGGCGGATCACGTCTACGCCGAGCACATTCCCGCCGCGCTGATCGAACGATCCAACGCGGAGCAGGACGGCGTGGTCGGGGCGTCGTTGACGCGGGTGCAGGCGGAGGCGATCGGCGGTCTGCGTCTGATTCAGCTCGTCGGGCTCGAGATCGAGAAGCTCACCGGCGACTACGCGGGTCTGCTGGCGGAGATCGCGGAGTACGAGTCGATCCTCGCGGACAACCAGCGGGTGCTCGACATCATCCGGGAGGATGCGATCGGGTTGAAGGATCGGTTCGGCGACGAACGGAAGACGGAGATCGAGGACGGCGAGGTCGAGGGATACGATCTGGGCGAGCTGATCCCGGAGCATCAGGTCGTGGTGACGATCTCGCACGAGGGATACGTGAAGCGGCTGCCGATCGACACGTACCGGGAGCAGCGTCGGGGCGGACGGGGAATCAAGGGGTCGGACTCGAAGGACGACGACTTCATCGAGCACCTGTTCGTTTCATCATCGCATCACGACCTGATGTGTTTCACGAACACCGGTCGGGTGTTCAAGATCAAGGTCTACCAGATCCCGGAGATGGCCCGGACGTCGAAGGGGCGGGCGATCCAGAACCTGATCGACCTGCGGGCCGGGGAGCGGATCCTGGCGTTCCAGACGATCGAGGATTTCGAGCGGGCGGAGGACTACCTGTTCTTCGCGACGGAGTCCGGCCGGGTGAAGCGGACGGCGCTCAAGGACTACCGCAACGTCAACCGGTCGGGCATCATCGCGATCAACCTGAACGAGGGGGATCCGCTGATCGACGTGGTGCTCACGAGCGGCGACGATCACGTGTTGCTCGCGACCCGCAGCGGGATGGCGATCCGGTTCCACGAGGACGACGTCCGGATCATGGGTCGGAACGCGGCGGGGGTGAAGGGGATCGATCTGTCGGACGACGATGCGGTGGTCGGCCTGATCCGGTGCCAGATCGGCGGCGATCTGCTGACGGTGACGGAGAACGGCTACGGCAAGCGCACGCCGCTTTCGGATTACCTGGTGCAGTCGGAGGACGGCAGCACGCGGGCGCAGTCGCGAGGCGGCAAGGGTCGGCGCGACATCCAGACCACGGCCCGCAACGGTCAGGTCGTCTCGATCCGATGCGTCGAGGAGACGGACAGCCTGATGTTCATCAGTTCCGGCGGGATGATCGTCCGCGTCGGGGCCGAGTCGGTGAGCCGCATCGGACGGAACACGCAGGGGGTGCGGGTGGTCAACCTGAAGGCGGACGACAAACTCATTGCCTCGGCCCGCGTGATGGACAGTTCGAGCGACGACGATGGATCCGAGGGCGTGGACGAGCCTGACGCGAGCGGGTGATCGGCGGCGTTCATGGAATTCCCGCCGCGCCGACTTGCCGGAGGCGGCGGGACCTGCGACCATCCGAAATCCATGCCGATCAACGAATGGTCAGATCAGATCATCATCGCCGAGGTGGAGGACGAACCGCAGTTCTCCGAGGATCTCTCGGCGCTCTTCACGCGGCTTGACAAGCGGGCGGACGACCTGCCCGATGTCATCGTGGACATGAAGGCCGTCACCTACCTGAACTCATCCAACATCGCGCAGCTGCTCCGGCTCCGGAAGCAGTTGGTGATGGGCGACCGCAAGCTGCGGATCTGTTCGGTGGGCGACCAGGTGTGGTCGGTGATCCTGATCACAGGGCTGGACAAGCTCTTCGAGTTCACGGAGGACGTCTCGACCGCGCTGGCGTCGCTCCAGCTCGGGCTCTGACCACCCCGGCGGGCGGGAAGGGGCGCGCGACATGATCCGGATCCGACGCACGCACGCCGAGCCCCGCCTCGAGATCATGCCGCTGATCGACGTGATCTTCCTGCTGCTGACGTTCTTCATCTACGCGATGGTGCTCATGCATCCGATCGCGATGCTCGACTTCACGCCGCCGGCCCTCGGGGCGGGCGCCCCGCCCTCGCCCGCGCCGAAGATCGCGATCTCCATCGACCGGGAAGGCGTCCTCTACGTCGACCGCATCGAAACGGCCCTGGCGGAGATCCGCTCCGCCGTCGACGCCAAGGTCGCGGCGGACCCGCGGGCGGAAGTCTGGGTCATCGCGGACCGCGACGGCGACGCCGATCGTCTCCCCGTCTTCTTCGCCCTCATGGACGAACTCGCCGACGCCGGCTTCGCCGTCAAACTCGGCGGCGCCCCCGGCGGCCGGTGACCTTCGCCCCCGCGTGACAGCGCAGCCGGGCCTCCGGCCCGGGGTTACGACCATCGCACCACGAACGTGCACGTCGCCATCACGGTAGGGTCCGCACCCCGTGCGGACCGGGCGCCGCGGAACACCGACAACCATCGCACGTCCGATGGGAACCCGCGATGGCATGGCGCAACGGGCCGGGATCGAACGGCCGCCGCACCACGAACGTGCGCGGCGCCATCACGGTAGGGTCCGCACCCCGTGCGGACCGGGCGCAGCGCATCACCGACAACCAGCGCCCGTCGGATGGGAACCCGTGATAGCATGACGCATCGGGTTTGGATCGAACGGCCGCCCCACCACGAACGTGCGCGGCGCCATCACGGTAGGGTCCGCACCCCGTGCGGACCGGGCGCCGCGGAACACCGACAACCATCGCACGTCCGATGGGAACCCGCGATGGCATGGCGCAACGGGCCGGGATCGAACGACCGCCGCACCAAGAACGTGCGCGGCGCGCGGTCCGCACGGGGTGCGGACCCTACGCAGGCGGACCCGACGGCAGAACGGACCGCCGCGCTCGTACGGCGCGGCGGTCCGGGGCAGGGGGTTGTCTGTATCCGAATCAGCCTTCCGGGCACGGGCCCCAGGCGGCGAGCAGTTCGGCGAGGTCGGCGGCGTTGACGACGCCGTCGTCGGTGAGGTCGGCCGCGGCGTCATCCGTTCCCCACGCGGCGAGGAGCTGCGCGAGGTCGGCGGCGTTCACGAACCCGTCGCCGTCGAAATCCGCGGGGCAGGGCGGGGTCCGGCACTCATCGGGGACGCCGTCGCCGTCGTCATCAACGGACGTTCCGTTCATGAGGTCGATCATGTCGTCGACGCCGTTGCCGTTGCAGTCTCGCGCCTCGGTGAGCTGCTCGATCAACGCCGCGATGGCGGGATCCTGCAACGCGGCGATCGCTTCGAGGAGCAGCGCCGGATCCTCGGTCGCGAGGTACGACTCGACGGCGCTGAGCGCCGGGGTCAGGAGTTCGCGCAACTGCGCCGCGGCGGCGACCTGTGCATCGTCCTTCCCGAGCTGTTCAAGATGGGCCTCGAGGTAGTTCGCGATGTCACGGACGTGTTCGATCCAGGCGAAGATCTCGACGACCTCATCCGGCGTCGGCGGCGGGCCGCCGAGGGAGGCGATCAGTCGACCAAGGATGCTGTCGCCCGGATTGTCGGGGGCGCCGAACAGCCGTTTGGCGATCGCCTCCAGTTGCTTGAGCGGCGTCGGGCAGATCCACATGCCGCCCTCCCACCGCATGTCGTTGAACGTCCACCCGGACGCGCCGCCCGTCTCGAAGTCCTCGACCTTGTTGGTTTCGGCGTCGGGCTCCGTGTCGTTGTCCTTGCCCGCGTTGTCGGGGTTGCCCTGGTTGTCGTCGCCGGCGGAATCGTCGCGGTAGGTGACCGTGACCTGTTCTCCGCACTTCATCATCGCGGCGGCGGTGACGGCGTGACCGAAGTTCCGGTCGGACAACGTCGTCGAATCTTCGTCGTTCCAGTCGCCCATCCAGATCATCACGTCGTACCCCGACTGCATCCGCTCGAAGAGATCGCACGGCGTCAGTTCGGGATCGTCCTCGTCCTGTTCAACGAAGACCCGCGCGTCCGGAATGAGGCAGCCCTCGAGGTTCTTGTCCTCGATGAACGCCCGAAGCCCTTCGAGAGCGTCGGCGCCGTCCGCCGTCCAGCCGCCTTCGCCGTCCGGCACGCCGTACTCGGTTCCGTTCGCCTTCGTGGTG
The DNA here is from genome assembly GCA_965227335.1 of Phycisphaerales bacterium. Classification (GTDB taxonomy): domain Bacteria; phylum Planctomycetota; class Phycisphaerae; order Phycisphaerales; family SM1A02; genus CBDDFV01. The sequence goes on along the minus strand of CBDDFV010000001.1, from coordinate 648,560 downwards.
TTCATCAGCACCTTGAGAACGTCGTAGATCTCCTGGGCTTCGTCGCAGTCGTCGGGCAGACCGAGGCAGTACGTCTCGTTCATCCACGCCAGCGAGCGGGCGGTGGAGCCCGGCACGCAGTGATACCACTGCTCCGCCACCCCGGGAATGTTGCGCCGGAACGCATGCTCCCACGTCGTGATCACGGTGGGGTAGATGTTGATCGGGGCGAGATCAGGAGCGGGAATGGTGATGGGCAGATCGCCCAGACGCGCGGCGCCCTGCGCGAAGGACTTCGGCAGCACCTGGACGGGGAACGGCGGTTCGTCCGGCGCATCATCGAGCGGCGCATCGGTCACGACGAGCCGCAGATCCACCTGGGTGATCGCGAGGCCGGACGGAATCGGCAGCGGCGCATCGAACGCATACGTCGACATCTCGCCCTCGCCGTCGACGTGCATGACCGGCGCGTTCCGCACCGCCCAGAAGTTGTTGATCACGGCGTTGACGTACTGCAGCACGCCCGGCGGGGGCTCCGGCATCGTGATCATGAGCTGGGCGTGATCGGTGTTCGGCGCGATGATCGCGCCGTCGTCGCCGCGAAAGGAGAGCTGGCGGATCTCCACGTCAAAGGGAACCGACGTGCACAGGTCGCCGGCCAACTCCACGCAGATCGCATCCCACGCCACATCGCAGCAGAAGAGATCGACGGCGCAGACCTGTTCGCAGCACTCGACATCGCTGCAGCCGGGAGTGTCGTGCGGCACGTTGCAGGGCTCGGCGACGTCGCCGCACGGGCCCGCCCACGTCGGGACGGTGAGCAGCGCGGACGCGAGGGTGATGAACATCGGCAGAATCGTGTGTGGTGTGTGCATGGCTCCGGATTCCTTGTCCAGGTTGGGGAGGAGACAATGAAGCGCCCCGAGCACGGGGGCCAGAGAACAATGCGAGAACACCAATGGAGAGGGACAGGTTCGGAGCCGTGGGTCGGGTCCGCCGCCATCACGGTAGGGTCCGCACCCCGTGCGGACCGGGCGCAGCGCATCACCGACAACCAGCGCCCGTCAGATGAACATCCGTGATGGCACGACGCAACGGGTCGGGATCGAACGGCCGCCCCACCACGAACGTGCGCGGCCCACGCCGCCATCACGGTAGGGTCCGCACCCCGTGCGGACCGGGCGCAGCGCATCACCGACAACCAGCGCCCGTCAGATGAACATCCGTGATGGCACGACGCAACGGGTCGGGATCGAACGGCCGCCCCACCACGAACGTGCGCGGCCCACGCCGCCATCACGGTAGGGTCCGCACCCCGTGCGGACCGGGCGCAGCGCATCACCGACAACCAGCGCACGTCAGATGAACACCCGCGATCGCATGACGCATCGGGTTTGGATCGAACGGCCGCCGCACCACGAACGTGCGCGGTGCACGCCGCCATCACGGTAGGGTCCGCACCCCGTGCGGACCGGGCGCCGCGCATCACCGACAACCAGCGCACGTCAGATGAACATCCGCGATGGCATCACGCAACGGGTCGGGATCACACGGCCGCCGCACCACGAGCGTGCGCGGCCCACGCCGCCATCAAGGTAGGGTCCGCACCCCGTGCGGACCGTGCGCCGCGCATCACCGACAACCAGCGCACGTCAGATGGGAACCCGCGATGGCATCACGCAACGGGTCGGGATCGAACGGCCGCCGCACCACGAACGTGCGCGGTGGACGGTCCGCACCGGGTGCGGACCCTACGGTTGCTCGAGACGGGCGCGCTCCGCCGGCGCGAGCTGCTTCAACGGATCCAGCTCGAACGCATCGTCGTTCGCGAGCGCCGTCGCATACGCGGCACGCGCGGCCTCCTGATCCCCTCGCAACCACAACACGTCGCCGAGACGGCGCCACGAAGCGACGCCGCGCGGATCGAGATCGACGAGGCGCTCCGCCGCGGCGCGAGCGGCGTCGAGATCGCCGGCCGCTTCCGCCGCGCGGGAGGCGATCGACCAGAGATCTCCGCGATTCCACCGCTCCGCCCAGCGCTGCGCATCGGCCAGCGTCGTCGCGTCCGCCGCGCCGGCGAGGAGACGCTGACGCGTCGCGGCGAGCGCGGGCGGATGAAACGGCGGCCACGCATCCGCCAGGTCGGCCAGCGCGTCTCCGGCGCGTCGACGCGCCCCGATCACGTCGCCCGTCTGCGCGTTGTCGTACAGACGCACCGCGACCGCGCGATACACCGCTGCGTTTCGCGAGGCGAGAATCACCGGCGCCAGCAGCACGACGGCCAGGGCGAGCGGGGTCGCGGCGACGACCGCCGACCCGATCCGATGCGAGCGCGACGGCGTGCGCACGGCCGCGCCCATCCCGAGCACGGCGAAGCACCAGATGACGGCCCCGGGCTGGAAGAACGTCATTTCGATCATCGCGTGCACGAGCACCACCGCCCCCGCCGCGATCAGGGCGCGACGTAACACCGGCCCGTCCAGCCGTGCGACGACGTGCGCGAGCAACGCCGCCGCGCCGACGAACCCGACGATCCCGACGATCCGCAACGCGGTTTCCCCGATGGTGAGGTTCGCCGCCTCGACGACCATCGCGCCGCCGAAGGCGAGGACGCCGATCACCGCCGCGGCGGTCGCGACCGGACGTGCGCACGCATCGACCTCGGCGTCGTCGAGCGTCGCCTCATTTTCGTGCGCGCACGCCGTGCGCCAGAGCAGCAGCGCCGTCAGCCCGATCCACGCCGCGCCGAGGACGCCGAGCGTCGCCAGCCAGTCGGCGAACGCGTTGTGCGCCGACATGACTTCTTCCGGATTGCGAGGCGGGCGGGCCTGCGTGTAGGCGGCCTGGAAGCCGTCGGGACCGACGCCGAGGAAGGGGTGGTCCAGGAAGATCCGGGCGGCGGCGTCGAGGTAATGCCAGCGGAAGAGGAGGCTCAGATCGCCCGCGAAGGCCTCCGGAAGGAGGGCGCCGCGCACGATCACGCCGGCGATCGCGCCGACCACGCCGAGCAGGGCAAGGGTCGCGAGCGTGCGCGCGCGTCGGGCGGGAGCCATTCCCACCCGGGCGAAAATCATTCCCACCCCGGCGAGAGCGGCTCCCGCGAGCGCGGCGGCGATTCCCCCCTTGGCGGCGGAGAGTCCCACCAGCGCGGCGAAGATCGCGGCCAGGGCGAGCGTCCCTGCCGCGAGCGCGGGACGGCGTCTCGCTCCGGCGGCGAGACACGCGGCGAGCACGGCGCCGAATCCCGCGAGGGTGGCGAGGATGTTCGTGGTGGGGAACCAGCCGCGCACGTTGGCGGCCCGCACGCGTCGTTCAAAGATGCGCGCCGCGGGATCGTCGGGAGTCCATCCACGATCGGCGAGAAAGGCGTCCTTGTTGGCCTCGAACTCCTCCACTGCCGCCGCGTACTCGACGCCGACGACGCCCATGTCTTCGACCGGCAGTTGCGCGACGGCGCGGGCGGCGAGGGGGACGAGCGCCGCGAGCAGGATGCTGATTGCGGCGATGCGGAGCGTGCGGACCCGGGCGAGGTGAGCGAGCGCGACGGCGGCGAGGGCGCCGCACCCCCAGGTCGTGCCGCGCCAGAGATCGCCGAGGTCGTGCCAGCCGTGCCAGAGGATGACGGGCCAGGGGGCGAGGGCGAGGAGGATGAGCGTGCGGTCGAAGGGGCGGCGGGCGCGTCGTTCGCCGATGAGCGCGGCGGCGATCGCGAGGAGGAGGACGAGGTCGAGTCGGAGGGAGGCGTCGGGTCCGAAGCCGGGGAGCGGGTTGGGGTTCCGGGCGGGGTCGACGTCCCACACGAGTTGGGGGGCGAAGAGGATCGCGAGTCGTGCGCACGCGACGGCGAGGATGCCGAGGAGTCCCGCCCACTGCCAGGCGTTGGGTGTCGTCGACGGCGTGTCGGGTGCGCCGGGCGGGGTCACGGGCGGCGATCCGTGCGGGCCGCGCGTCGGGAGGCGTGTTCAAAGAGCGCGAGGGTGAAGAGGACGAGGAGGGTCTGGACGCCGACGAGCGCGGCCTGCCAGCCTTCGAGTCGTCCGAGCGCGATTCCGCCGATCCCGGTGATGGCGGTGAACGCCCAGATGACGAGGACGGCGCCTCGTTTGGAGAGGCCGCGCTGGACGAGTCGGTGGGAGAAGTGTTGCTGGTCGCCGACGAAGGGCGACTTCCCTTGCGAGAGGCGGATGATCGTGACGGTGGCGAGGTCGTAGAGGGGGATGGCGAGGACGACCACGGGCATGAAGACGGCGTACCACCCTTCCCCGAGGTCGGGGTGGAGGTAGGTGGTTCGCGCGGTGAGGACGGCGAGCAGGAAGCCGACGACGAGGGAGCCGCCGTCGCCCATGAAGATCTTCGCCGGGGGGAAGTTGAAGATGAGGAAGCCGAGGAGTCCGCCGAGGAGGAGGGCGAGCGTCGCGCCGATGAACCACTGGGCGTTGACGAGGCAGGCGACCATGAAGAGGGCGGAGGCGATCGCGGCGACGCCGCCGGAGAGGCCGTCCATGTTGTCGAGGAAGTTGATCGCGTTGGTGACGGCGACGATCCACACGATGGTGACGGCGATGCTGCCGCCGGTCCCGAGGAGGGTGAGGAGTCGGACGTCGAACCAGACGACGAGGACGGCGGCGACGGCGATCTGGACGAGGAGTTTGGGGAAGGCGGGCAGGCCGCGCCGGTCGTCGACGAGTCCCATCACGTGCAGGACGGTCATGCCGCCGAGGAGGGCGAGGGCGGCGGGGGTGGACTGTCGGATGCGTTCGAGGTTGGCGGCGGGGTCGTCGCCGTCGGCGGCGAGGGCGGGGAGCCAGTCGAGCCACTGCCCCGGGGAGATCAGCGCGACGGCGAGGACGCCGGCGAGAAGCGGGAGCGCGACGGCGAGATAGATGGCGACGCCGCCGATGTTGGGGACGTTGCGAAGTTCGGTCTTGTGGTGGCCGGCGGCGCCCGCGGAGTCGAGCGCGTTGAGACGGCGTCCGGCGCGGATGAGCGCCCACGTGACGGGCAGACTGACGGCGAATCCCACCGCAACGAGGGTGAGGACGAGAAGTGGCATGCCCGGAATGGTAGCGGAGTCGCGCGGGGGACGGCGCGTCGCGGGATGGTCAGCGGCGGATGACCTTGATGTTGGACGATCGTCCGTCACGCCGCGGCAGCACGCCCCGCAGCGCGGCGGCGATCCACGCGATCGCGGTCAGCACGATGAAGAACAGGAGCACGGCCGTGATGATCGCGAGCAGGAGCAGGAAGACCGGGATGAACAGGAGGAGGGCGATGATGATGGCGCAGGCCCGCTTGAAGGGCGACGGCTGGGCGGTCATCTCGCGGAAGAAGCGGACGGTCTGGCCGCTGGTCCCCGAGGCGAATTCAGTGAATCGAAAGTCAGATTGCATCATCAGATTGTAGGGCGGGATCCCATCCCGGCTCCTCCCCACTTTCCACTCTCCACTTTCCCGGTCGGCCATCGGGCGATGGAAACGTTCAACGTCGGGCAGGATCCCATCCCGCCTCCTCATCCACGCTCCACGGTCGACGTTCCTGGTCGGCCGCGACGATCGGCCCTCGTCTGATCAGAGGGCGTTCATGAGGGTTGTTGGGAATGTCGGTGGTTCGGTTGCCGGGCGGCGTGCCGCGTCGGGCGGGGTTCATCCCGCCGATTGGCGGGGCCATCGCGTCGGTGCGCCGGGGCCACGCCGGAGCGAACCGGAGTCATTGACGGGGAGCAGCGGAACCGCGGAGCAGTCGGGGCGGCGGGGGCGACATCGTTCCACTGTTCACGCGGATCTTTCGTGGGCGGCGGCCGCGCGTCGGGCGCGCGAGACAGGGAAAGTGGAACGTGGAGAGTGGACGCGGCGGGATGACGTCCGTCGAGCCGCGCTCGGTGATGTCGGGCGCGGCGTCGGTTCAGTTGCTGGCGACGGCGGGGGCGAGTGCGGTGTCGATGCCGGCGATGACGTCGCCCGGGGTGTACCAGTCGGCCGCGAAGGCGACGGAGTGGTCGGGGCGCATGATGACGAGGTAGGGAATGGACTTCCACTTCATCTCGTGGAGCAGTTGGTTGCCGACCGCGTCGCCGGAAGTGATGTCCACCTTCATGGGGACGACGCCCGCTTGTTGAAGTGCTTTCGTCACATCGGTGGTGTTGATCACCGTCTTCTCGAGCGCGTGGCAGTTGAGGCACCACTCCGCCGTGAACTTGAGGACCACCACGTTGCCGGCGTCGAGCTGTTCCTCCAGACGTTCGGGCGTGTAGTAGGTCCACTCGAGCGGTCCCTTGGCGGTGAACTTGACTCCGCCGTAGATGGAGACGCCCATGATCAGCACGCCGAGTCCGCCGAAGAGGGCGCGGCGGCCGGCGCGGGGGGTGATCTGGATCGTCCGGAAGGCGAGCCATCCGCCCGCCCCGACCGCGAAGAGCGCGACCACCCACCAGTACGCGCGGGAGGCGGCGGCGCCGGGCTGCTGCATGAGGCCGCTCACGCCGATGCCGATGAAGTACGCCGCGACCGCCAGCATGAGGAGTCCCATCACCTGCTTGATGAGTTCCGAGGCGGGTCCGGTGCGGGGCATCTTCTCGACGAGCGACGGCTTCGCCGCGAGGATCAGGTACGGGAGCGCCATGCCCGCGCCGATCGCGAAGAAGACGGCGAGGACGATCCCGATGTTCTGGGCGACAGTGGCGGCGGCGATCGCGGCGCCCATGAACGGCGCCGTGCAGGGCGTCGAAAGGACCGCGGTCATGACGCCGAAGCCGAACGAGCCGTGGAGGGTGTCCTGCGAGGGGTTGATCTTGTAGACCCACTGGGGGAGTCCCACGGAGAAGAGACCGCACATCGCGACCGACAGCACGAGGATCACGAGGCCCACCCCGATGGTGAACACCGGGTACTGGAAGAGCTGGTTCGTCGAGAACTCGGAGATCGAGCCGACGGCGATCCCCAGCGCCATCCAGAAGGCGATGATGCCGGCGACCATGGCGAGGCCCAGCATGAAGGTGTGGCCGCCGGACTTCCCCTGCTGGGCGAGGCTCATGATCTTGAGCGGGATGACCGGAAGGACGCAGGGCGTCAAGTTCAGGAGGAAGCCGCCGATCATGGCGACGAAGAGGATGCCGAGCAGACCGAGGAAGGAGGCCGTGCTCGCCGCGCTGTCGGCGGCGTCATCGGCGAGGGCGTCCGCGACCTCGTCAACGGCCGCGCCCACCGGGCCGGCGGTCGGCGCCAGTTGGCCGACCCGCATCTTGTCGTAGAGATCGGTCGGGAAGCCGGCGACGGGGGTGATGCGGGTTCCGTCGGCGGTCTGGTCGATGGCGATGGTGATCGAGTGTTCTTCGTTGAAGACCGGCATCAGGCAGGTCTGTTCTTCGCACGCCTGGTAGCTCACCTTCGCCGTGATGGTGACGAGTCCGTCCGGGGCGTCGGGAGCCACGACGGCGGGGAAGTACAGCGCGGCCCGCTTCTCGAGCATCGCGAACGGCTGGGGGCCGTCGCCGACGTCGACGTTGTGGACGGCCAGCGTGGGCGTCTGCACGAAGTCGCGGTTGAGAAGGATCGCCGAGGGATCGGAGACCGTGATCTCGTATTCGGTGCGGATCGCGTTCTCGAAGGTCGTCATGCCGGCCGGGAGCGGACCCGCGAGGGGCCAGGTGTGCCACGGCGGGGCGATGTCGAAGACGAGGGCGAGGGGGAGGTCGACGCCCGGGGGGACGGTAGTGGCGCCGGCTTCGAGATCGACCTTCACCTTGCCGGAGGAGTCGGACGGTCCGCCGAAGTCGCTTTCGCCGAGCCCGGGGAAGAAGTCGTTCTGGGCGAGGGCGGGGGCGGCGGCGAGACCGAGGACCGCGGCGATGAGGGCGAGGGCGGCGGTCGCGGCCCGGCCGCGGAGTCGGGCGGGAGCGGCGTGGGTGGTGGTCGGGGTGTGGCGGGTCGTGTTCACGGCGGGGCTCTCTCTTCTCGTCATCGCCCGGGGGGTGTCGATCGGGGCTGGGGGCGAGTCGGGCGGGACCGTTGTGGTCGCCGGTGGAGTCTACGCGTCGGGGCCGGGGGCGGTTGAGCGTGGAACGTGGGAGAATACGCGCAATCGCCGCGCCTCGCCGGAGCGGGGGATGGCGGGCGGCTGGTTTCGGACGGACCCGGCCCGGAATCGGACGGGGTCTCCCACGGTCCGGCGGCCGCCGCATCCGGCGGCCCGACGGGGGCTGAACGCGGGTGAGGGCGTGGGTATTCCATCGGATCGCGAGGGACGGGGGCGAGGGGACGGGGATCGGCGGGGGAAGGGTCTCAAGCGGGCCCGTCCGGTGTTCCGATAGAGCGGGACGATGAGCGACGTTCTCGACCAGTCTGAAATCGATGCACTGCTGAACGCGGTCGACGACGGGGCGGTCGATGAGCCGGGGTCTGACATTGCGATCTTCTCGCGTCACCGGACGGAGTTCGACGACGTGGAGATCCGGCCGTACGACTTCGCGCGTCCGGAGCGGATTTCGAAGGATCAGATGCGGGCGGTGCAGACGCTGCACGACACGTTCGCCCGGAACTTCGGGGCGTCGTTATCGGGCTTTCTCCGTTCGATCGTCGAGGTTCGCGTGGTGAACGCGGAGCAGATGACGTACGCGGAGTTCGTCTCGAGTCTGCCGAACCCGACGAGCTTCAACCTGCTGAACGCGGAGTCGCTGCAGGGGCAGATGTGCCTGGAGATCAGCCCGCTGATCATCTACCCGATCATCGATCGGCTGCTGGGCGGGTCGAGTCACGATCTGTTCATTCCGCAGCGGCCGGCCACGATGATCGAGGGGCGCCTGGTGCGTCAGATTCTCGATCGGGCGATGACCGCGTTGTCGGAGGCGTGGGAAGGCGTCGAGCACATTGACTTCACGTTCGGGGAGACGGAGTCCAACCCGCAGCTGGTGCAGATCGTCGCCCCCAACGAGGTGGTGATCATGATCGGCTTCGAGATCCGGATGGGAAACCGGGCGGGGACGATGAGTCTGTGCATTCCGTTCAACGTCATCGAGCCGTTGATGGACAAGATCAACGCCCAGAGCTGGTTCACCTCGCGGGCGGGCAGCAACACGGGCTGGGAGGACGCGATCGCCCACCAGCTCCACGACGCCGGACTGAAGATGGCGGGCGTGCTCGCCCAGACGTCGATCACCGTGGGCGAACTGCGGGGGCTGGAGGTCGGCGACATCCTTACCACGGAGAAGCCGGCGACGGCCCCGGTGAGCCTGTGGATCGAGGGTCACCCGAAGTTCATCGCCCAGGTGGGGCAGCATCGCGGGGCGCGGTCGCTGAAGATCGTGCGGCCGATGCAGGAATCGGATCGGGTGTAGCGTCAGGCGAGGCCGGCGTCTCGATGACGCGTTGATGCAGCAACGCAACGTCCCCCTCGGGCCGACGGATCCGCCGGGCCGGCCGGATGTTCGCCGTTTGTTGGGATCGGGGTCGAAGGCCGAGACAGACGCGGTCGGAATTCCGCCCCGGCGTCGTCTTCGGGTGGTCGGAGGCGACCCCGCGACGGGGCCTGCGGTTTGACAGTCCGGGCGGGGCTTGCCTATTCTACCCGGTTCGGATTGCGTCGCGTTTCGTCGTGAAGCGCGGCGTCGATGTGTTGGTTTCCTTCGCCTGGAGACTCTGACGATGCAGTCAGCAGTGGACAGCCATGGCGAGTCGTAATGACACGGCGGCGGCGGTTTGACATGATCTCAGCCATCTTTGGCATGCTGATCGTGTCGAACCCCTCGACCCTGTCGCGTTGCGGGCGATCCGTCCGTGGTGCGTCGCGGTCGAGCGCGGCCTCGTCTGACGTGAGGAGACGGCGGTGACGTAACCAGTCCCCGCCATCCCGACGGTCGGTCGAGCCCGACGCCCCGCCTGGTCACGGAGGCCCCACGAGACACCCGTCTCAGGGGCGTCGTGACCTTGTCGTTCGTCAGGACGGAGCGTGTCTGGCGCTCCCCCGTGTTCCGCCCCGGCGGCGTGCTTCGCGTCGCGGGCTCAGGAAGGATCGGCCGGAAGGTATGAATTCAGAAACCGTTCGCTTGATTGACTCGATTGCGCGGGATCGGAACATCGACCGCGAACTGCTGTTCACCGATCTCGAGCAGGCGATGGTGTCGGCGGCCCGCAAGCATTTCAACTCGCTGGACGCCGAGGAATTCGGCTGCGAGATCGACCGGTTCAACGGCGAGATCTCGATCTGGCGGAACCTGGATGAGGGCGGCCGCGAGCTGATCCCGATCGAGTCGCTGGGGCGGATTCCGGCCCAGACGGCGAAGCAGGTGATGATCCAGAAGTTCCGCGAGGATGAGCGGAATTCGGTGTTCGACGAGTTCTCGAAGCGGAAGGGCGAGCTGGTGACCGGCGCCGCGCACCGGTACGAGGGCTCCCAGATGATCGTGGCCCTCGATCGCATCGAGGGGTTCATGCCGCGGTCGGAGCAGTTGCCGGGCGAGGTCTTCCATCCCGGCGACCGGGTGCGGTGTCTGCTGTTGGACGTGCGCAACACGGGCAGCCAGGTGAAGATCGTGCTGTCCCGTTGTCATCCGGACTTCATCGAGCGTCTGTTCGAGGCGGAAGTGCCGGAAGTGGCGGAGCGGGTGATCGAGATCAAGGCCCTGGCCCGCGAGCCCGGGTACCGCACGAAGATCGCGGTGAGTTCGCTGGACTCCAAGGTGGATGCGGTCGGGGCGTGCGTGGGCGTGCGGGGCAGCCGCATCCGGAACATCGTGGATGAACTCGGCGGCGAGAAGATCGACATCGTCCGCTGGAACGAATCAAGCCAGATCCTCATCGCGAACGCGCTGAAGCCGGCGGAAGTCGAGGACGTGAGCCTCTGCTTCGAGCTGGGCCGGGCGACGATCATCGTGCGGGAGGATCAGCTGTCGCTGGCGATCGGTCGGCGCGGCCAGAACGTTCGTCTCGCGGCCCGACTCACGGGCTGGGACATCGACATCCTCACTCCGGCGGAGTTCGCCCGCGGCCTCGAGATCCTCGAGGAGACGGTGCGTCCGGTCGAGGGCGTGACGGACGACATGCTCGACCGCATGGGCGCGCTCGGGATGATCTCCGTGTTCGACATCGAGGAGGTCGGGGCCGAGGTGCTCGAACAGCAGCTCGAACTCGAGGCGGAGGTCGCGGCCCGTCTGGTCGAGATCTGCGCGGAGAAGGCCCGCGTCGTGGCCGAACAGCAGCAGCAGGAAAAGGAAGAGGCCGAGCGTCGTCGGGCCGCGGAAGAAGCCGCGGCGGACGCGGTGCTCGGTCCCGCATCGGGCGCGGGGTCCGGGGTCGACAAGGAGGCGGACTCCGTCGCCGCGTCGATCCTCGGGGAAGGTCCCGCCCCCGCCCCGGCGAGCGAGGCGTCCAACGACGTCGCCGCGCCGGACGACTCGACGTCCGACGACACGGACGCGACCGCCGGCGACGACGACGCGTCGACGCCGGAAGCGACGGCGGACGCGCCGGACGAATCGGCGTCGGGCGATGGTGTGGAGAAGGAAGAACCCGTCCGCGGGGAGACCGGGGCGTAAATCGGATCGAACGCGGATCCGCGCGACCGTCGGCGTCGCCGGACCGTTCTGCAGGAGCCTGTTTTGGCGAAGAAGAGCACCACCATTCGGGTCCACGAACTCGCGAAGGAACTCGGCGTCAAGTCGAAGGAAATCATCGCGAAGTGTGAGGCCGAAGACATTCCGGGCGTGACGAATCACATGTCGGCCCTGGCGATCGGTCTCGCAGAGACGATTCGCCAGTGGTTCGGCGATGCGGACACGTCGGCGAGCGCGGCGAAGGCCGCGCAGGAGGCGGCCGCGGGCGGATCCGTCGCCACCGTCGCGAAGACGGTCAAGAAGTCCGCCGCGAAGAAGAAGGCCCGCAAGGCCTCGCCCAAGAAGAAGGCCGCGTCGAAGAAGACGACGACGAAGACGGTCGCGGCGGAGGCGACGAGCGACGAACCGTCCGACGCGCCGACGGTGGAGACGACCGTGGATACGGCGTCGCCGACCACGTCGGAACTGACCGCCGCCGCGCCCCCCGCCGACGCCCCGCCGGCGACGCCGACCGACCCGGACGCGTCCGACCCGCCGGCCGAGGCGGAGATGGAGACGGAACCGGCGCCCGAAACGCCGGCGGTCGCGGCCGCGGCGCCGGACGCCGGCGACTCGACGTCGGACGACGACGCCCCGGCGTCGGAGACCGGCGGCGGCGACGGCGAGGACGACAAGGCGGAGCCGGTCATGAACGTGCCGGACCGTCCGAAGGAAGTGAAGCAGCTGGGGCGTCGTCTCGCGGCGCCGGCGAAGACGAAGCTGGCGGGACCGAAGGTCATTCGGGTGGAGGCGCCGGACCCCGTGCCCGCCCCCCGCTCGAGCAGTCGTCGCACCGGCGGCGCTCCGGGCATTGGCCGGGGCGGCCCGCGGACGGGGCGCGGCATCGGCGTCGGCGGTCCGCCGCCGCCGGAAGAGGGTCCCGGTCGCGACGCCCGCGGGGGTCGGGGCGGATCGAGTCGGCGTAACAAGCGTCGCTCCGCGTCGGCGCGGGATGAAGGTCCGCGGGCGCGGACGACGGGCAGCGGGACCGGGGCGCCCCGCAACTGGCGCGAGCAGGACCTGATCGAGCGCGAGCAGCGTCTGCAGAGTTCGCGCGGCTTCATCAAGTCCGCGCGACGCGACAAGTTCAAGCGTCAGTCGTCGGGCGGCAAGGCCGCCGTCCCGAAGCAGTCGGGAGGCGTGGTCAAGGTCTCGGAGCCGCTGACGATCAAGGAGCTTTCCGCCGCGACGGGCGTGAAGGGGGCCGAGATCGTGAAGAAGCTCTTCATGAAGGGCCAGATGGTCACGATCAACTCGGCGATCGATTCCGAGTCGGCGATGGAGCTGATGCTCGAGCACGGCATCGAGCTGGAGATCGAGGAGCAGAAGTCGGCGGAAGAACAGATCGCCGAGACCTTTGAGCAGCGTGAAATGAGCGATGAACGTCGGCGTCCGCCCGTGGTGGCGATTCTCGGTCACGTCGACCACGGCAAGACGTCGCTGCTGGACCGGATCCGCAACGCGAACGTCGCGGAGGGCGAGGCAGGCGGCATCACGCAGGCGACCAGCGCCTTCCAGGTGCGGGTCAAGGCCGGCGAAGACGACAAGATGATCACGTTCATCGACACCCCCGGTCACGAAGCGTTCACCGAGATGCGGGCCCGCGGGGCGAAGGTGACGGACGTGGTCGTGCTCGTGGTCGCGGCGGACGACGGCGTCATGCCGCAGACGATCGAGTCGATCAACCACGCCAAGGCGGCGGAGGCCCCGATCATCGTGGCCCTCAACAAGATCGACAAGCCGGAAGCCACGGACGCGAACATCCAGCGCATCCTCGGCGAACTCACCGAGCACGGCCTGAACCCCGTCGAGTGGGGCGGCGACACCGAAGTCGTCCGCACCAGCGCGATCGAGGGCGAGGGCGTCCAGGAGCTGCTCGACACCATCGACTTCCAGTCGGAGCTGCTGGAACTCTCCGCCGACTTCGACGGCGCGGCGGAAGGCGCGGTCATCGAGGCGAAGATGGCGGAAGGGCGGGGCGCCGTGGCGAGCCTGCTCGTCCAGCAGGGCCGGCTGCAGAAGGGTCAGTACGTGGTCGTCGGGCGAGCCTACGGGCGGGTCCGCGACATCATGAACGACCGCGGCCAGAAGATCGACGAAGCCCTGCCTTCCATGCCGATCGCGTTGTCCGGCATCAACGAGGTGCCGGATCCGGGCGACAAGTTCTTCGTCGTGAAGAACCTCCGCGACGCCGAGGCCGCCGCCACTGAACGGCGCGCGGCGGAGCGCGAGAAGTCGCTCGCCACCGAGAAGGTCACGCTCGACAACATCTTCGACAAGCTGAAGGAGAGCGAGCGCAAGGAGCTGCCGCTGATCATCAAGGCGGACGTGAACGGCTCGGTCGAGACGCTCATCGCGACGCTGAAGAAGATCACCACCGAGGACGTGGCGATCGCGATCAAGCACTCGGCCGTCGGGGGCGTGAACGACTCCGACGTTCTCCTCGCGGAGGCGTCCGGCGCGATCATCATCGGCTTCAACGTCACGACGTCCAGCAAGAGCCGCAAGCTCGCCGAGCAGAAGGGCGTGGACATCCGTCTCTACGACGTGATCTACGACATCACCGACGACGTCACGAGGGCCGCCGAAGGCCTGCTCGAGCCGGAGCACAAGCTCGAGGTGCTCGGTCACGCCGAAGTCCGCCAGGTCTTCAAGGTGTCGAAGGTCGGCATGATCGCCGGCTGCTACGTCACCGACGGCGTCGTCGAACGCAACGCGCAGATCCGCGTCACCCGCGACGGCATCGTGATCGAGAAGGACCGTCGGCTCGAACAGCTCAAACGCTTCAAGGACGACGCGAAGGACGTTCGCGCCGGCCAGGAGTGCGGCATGAAGATCGAGGGCTACGACGATATTCGCGAGGGCGACATCCTCGAGTGCTACAAGACGCTGGAGGTCCGCCGCACCCTGTCGTGAAGCCGGTCGTGAAGCCGGTCGTGAGACCGATCGCAAGCCTGTTCGTCACCCCCCGCGGAATCGTCCCGCATGAGCATTCGCACCGAACAGATCGCCGCCGTGATTCAGCGCGCCGTCCAGAACGTGCTGTCGCGCGGCCTGAACGATCCGCGGGTGCGGGGGCTGGTGTCGGTGACGCGGGTCGACGTGACGGACGACCTCGCCCACGCGACGGTGTACATCTCCGTGTTGCCGGCCGAACACGCGGAGCTGACCATGCACGGACTGCGCTCCGCGACGAAGCATGTCCGGCATGAGGTGGCGGGCGCCTTGCGCTCCCGCAAGACGCCCCGACTCGAGTTCCGGCTCGACAACTCACTCAAGAAACAGGCCGAGGTGCATCGTGCGATCGCCGAAGCCCGCGCGGGTCAGGATGACGACGGGTCGTCCGACCTCGCGCCAGACGCAAAGGATCGGGATTCGTGAAGAACGCCGCCGAGAGCGCGAAGAAGCTGACCGCCCTGCTGAAGAAGATCGGGCCCGTCGAGCCGCCGGCCCTGCCGAACGCCGACGACCCCGTCGCGGTGCTCGTCTTCTCCATGCTGCTGTGGAACACGACGACCGAACAGGCGCAGACGGGATACGGACGCATCACCGCCGCCGGCCTCGACTGGAACGAACTGCGGATCAACCTCCCGCAGGAAACCGTCGAGGTGATCGGCGCGAGCTTCCCCCGGGCCGATGAACGCGCCCGCATGATCCGACGCGTGCTCCACGCGCTCTACGAAGCCGAACACGCCGTCTCGCTCGAACGACTCGTCTCCCTCGGCAAGCGCGACGTACGCAAGTTCATCGACGGACTCGACGGCATGCCGCCGTTCGTCGCCGCCCGCACCCTCCTCCTCGGCTTCGACGCCCACGCCACCCCCGTCGACGACCGACTCCTCGACGCCCTTCGCGACGAAGGCGTCGCCGACGATGAAACCACCATCGACGACCTCGACTCCTGGCTCACCCGGCAGGTCAAGGCCGCCGAAGGACGCGACGTCTACTTCGCCCTCCAGCACTGGGCCGACCAGTACAAGCCGAAGAAACGCAAGAAGAAGACCACCCGCAAGTCGTCCTCCAAGAAGACCAGCAAGAAGTCCTCGACCCGGAAGACGACGACCAAGAAGAAAACCACCCGCCCATCGTCGACGACGAAGAAGAAGACGACCGGACGGAAGACCTCTTCAAAGAAGACCACGCGGAAGAAAACCGCCAAACGCAGCAAGTCGGGGGCGTGAGCATGGTCATGCGCGGCGTCATCCGATGCGCGACCGTCGCCCTCCCCCTCGTCGCCGCGCTTCTCTGCGTCTCCCGACCCGTCCACGCCCAACCCGATCCGCCCCCCGGCATCGCCGCCGCCGTCGCCCCGGCCGCGGACGCCGATCCACGCCCGCTCGACGAACTCCTCGCGTCTCGAGCCCGCGGCCTCCCCCCCGCTCCCGATCCGCCCGCCGCCCCCGACCTCGCCGACGACGACGCGGCCCGACTTGCCGATCTCGTCAGACAGGCGACCGCCGCCGCGGCCGCCCTGGATCACTACCGCGCGGCCCTCGTGGCCAAGCAGGCGCTCGAACTCGATCCGACGAACGCCGACGCGCTCCGTATCGCCGCCCGGAGCGCCGCCGCACTCCGCAATCGCACCCGCGCCGCCGACGCGTACGCCGCGCTGCTGCAGGTGCGCCCGGGCGACGACGAAGCCGCTCTCGCCGTCGCCCTCGACGCCGCGAACATGCGTCGGTTCGAGGACGCGGTCGACGTGATCGCCCGCGCTCGTGATCGCGGGGCGTCGTTCGATCACGCCCCGGGCGCCCGCATCATCACGGATTTCGTGCTCGCCAATGCGCTGCGTCGGATCGGGGCGGAACAGGCCGCGATCGACGCGGCCCGGCGGCTGCTCGACGATCTTGACGCCGCGCCCGTCGGCGACGACTCGCCCTACGCCGCGCGGATCGCCTCGGTGTTCCGACAGCGGGGCGATCTCTGGCGCGAGATCGGCGACGCCGAACTGCGGCTCGATCGTCCCGCCGATGCGATCGACGCCTACCGTCGCGCCCTTGATCTCCCCCTCGCCGATCCCGCCGCCCTCGCTCCACGGCTTGTGTTCGCGCATCTGCAACGCGACGATCCCGACAACGCCGCCCGGACCTACCTCGACGCCGTCGACGCCTCGACCCCCCCGCTCGACGAAACGCTCGTCGATCTCGCGTCGTATCTGCACGATCAACTCGACGACGCCCGCGCCGACGCATTGCGCGAATCGCTCGAACAACGCTTCGCCGACGGGGCCGACGACGCCGGCCTGCTGCGGGCGACGGTGTCGATCGCCCCGCCCGATCGCGCGGCCGGCATGATGGCGGACTTCCTCGAACGACGACCTCGCGACCTCGCCGTCGCGGGCGAACTGCTCGCCCAGCTCGCGGCGCGGGATCGCAGCGCCGCCGCGTCGCTCGCCGTCCGCCTCGTGGAAGCCCAGCCCGATCTCAGCGATCGCTACGCCTCGCGTCTCGCCCGAGCCGCGCCGGACCCCCGACGCACGCTCGACGCCGTCGCCGGCCGCCCCCCGTCGACCGCCCGCGCACTGCTCGAGGCGGACCTGCTGGGGTATCTCGAACAACTCGGCGCGGCATGGGAGACGATCTCGACAGCGGCGGAGCGCGATCCCGGCTCGGCCGCGGTGCATCGGCTGCGGCTCGACCTCGCCGCCGCGCTCGATGAACCCATGTTCGTGCGCGACGCCGCCGAGGCCATTCCCGACGACCTGCGCGACGAACTCCGCCCGCGCGTGATCCGCGCGGAGCGGACCGTCGGCGCCCTGCCCGACGCCCTGCGTCGCGCCGACGCCCGGCTGGAGGCGGCGCCGGATGACGTCGCGGTGCGGCTCGAACGCGCGTTGATCCTCGGCGAACGAGCGGCCCGGGCGGAATCGATGACCGACCGCACCGAATTCGCGAGCCTCGCGATCGCGGAGGCGGATCGCGCGGTCAGCGCGGCGGAGATCAACGGAGACGACGAACCGCACGCCGACGCACTGCTCGTCATGCTTGAACTCGCCGCTCCGGAGTCGCCGGCCGCCGACCGCGCCGCCTTCGGACGCGCCCGCCGCGCCTTGCGACAGCTCGATCCCGACCACCCGGCCCTCGAACGGCTGGACGCGGCGGAGTCGTTCGGCCGTCGTCGCTACGAGGAGGCGTTGGAGCGGCTGCTCCGACTGTACGACCAGGATCCCGCCGATGCGTCGTCGCTGGCGCTTGCGATCTCGGCGTGGGCGGCCCTCGACCAGCTCGAGGCGGCCCGGCGGTGGCTGGAGGAACAACGCGCGTCGAACCCGGATGATCCGCTCCTGCTCGAACAGTGGGTGCGGCTCATGCTCGAAATGAGCGACCCCGACGCCGCGCTCGAGGCGCTCGACGAACGACTCGCGGCCCGACCGGATCACGGAGCGGCGCTGCGTCTGCAGGAGGCGGTGCTTCGCGGGCTGGGCGAGAACGATCGCGCCGCGGCCGTCGGGTTGCGTCGTCTGGCGGACCGGCCGCCCGGCGCGCGACGATCTCTCCAGACCGCCGCCCTCCATGCCGCGGCGGGAGATTTCGACGCCGCGATCGACGCGCTCCGCTGGCTGCTTGACCATCCGGACCGCGTGACGGCGGGCTCGCGGGCGGCGGGCGTGCGTCTGCTTGATCAGCTGCCGCCCGCGACGACCGGGCGCGACCGACTCGCCCTGGCGCTCGCGGATGCCATCGTCGAGCGCGGCGAGGCGCGGGACCTGGCGCCTTACGCCGCCGGCCTCGTCGCCGCCGCTCGACTCGCCGACCATGGCGGGGCGGACGACGACGCCTTCGACCGCTGGGTCCGACGGTTCATCGCGTCGACCGCGGACGAGGAGGATCCCCGCGCGGCGCCGATGGCGTGGCTCCGGGCGGCCCAGCGTCTCGCCGACGATCAATTGCACGCCGCCGCGGCCCGACTCCTTCGCGCCGCCCTCAGCACCCCCGGGGCGCCCGCCGTCGACGACGGCGTGTTCCGCATCCTCGCCTCCGGCGTGGTCGCGCTGTCCGCCGTCGATGAGATGAACGACCCGGACCGCGCCGGGGCCGGCGCGCGGGGGATCATCGATCAGATCGCGGCGGCGGGACAGCTCAATCGGCTGACCGACCAGCCCGGGTTGGAGGTGACGCGCGCCGCGGCGCTCTTCGACTTCAGCCGCATCTACTCGCTCCTCGGGGCCGAGGCCGGGGCCGCCGCCCTGCTCGAGGACGCGGTCGCGGCGAATCCCGACGATTCGATGGCGATGAACAACCTCGCGTATGCGCGGCTGGACGAGGGCCGGGTGACGCCCGACGTCGTCGCGATGATCGAACGAGCGTACGAACTGGCGCCGGATGATCCGAACATTCTCGACACGGTGGGGTGGCTGCGGTACGGCCAGCAGGATTTCGACGCCGCGCTCCGCCTCATCGAGCAGGCGGTGGAGGCGGGCGACGAGCCGCCGAGTCCGGAGGTGCTGGATCATCTCGGGGACACGTTGTGGCGGCTGGGGCGTTCGGAGGACGCGGCGGAGCAATGGCGCCGGGCGGAGCGGATCGCGGTGTCGGAGTACCCGCGGCGGGAGCTGATCCGGAACTTCACGAATTACCAGCTCGGCGAGTTCGGGCTGGTCGTCGCGGACCCTGAGGTCTTGTATGATCGTCTCTACGGCGGGCTGGTCGACCGGATCCAGGGCAAGCTGAGCGAACTGCGGCTCGGACTGCCGCCTTCGGCGGCCCCCACGCTGGCGGAGCGGTCCGCTTCGCCCGATGAAGATGACTGACGACGACCGCCGGATCGGCGAAGCGCGAGCGAGCCTGCCGCGCGGCGGATCCGGATCTGATCCTCCAGGAGCGTTCCTCAATGGCCGGTCATAGTAAATGGGCCAACATCAAGCACCGCAAGGCCCGTCAGGACGCCGTCAAGGGCAAGATGTGGTCGAAGTGCAGCCGGGCGATCATTGTCGCGGCGAAGGCGGGCGGCGGCGATCCCGACAGCAACCTCACCTTGCGCTACGCGATCGACGAAGCCAAGGCCGCCAATATGCCCAAGGACACGATCGAGAAAGCGATCAAGAAGGGCGCCGGCGAACTCGATGACGGCGAGAGCTACGAGGAGATCCGGTACGAAGGCTACGGTCCGAACGGCGTCGCCATCATCGTCGATTGCCTCACCGACAACGTGAACCGAACCGCCCCGGAGATGCGCAAGATCTTCGAGAAGGCGGGCGGCAACCTCGGCAAGCCGGGAGCCGTGGCGTTCGGGTTCTCGATGAAGGGGCTGATCGCGATCGACGGCGACAACGCGACCGAGGATCAGCTCATGGAGATCGCGCTCGAAGCGGGGGCGGAAGACGTCGCGCAATCCGAGGGCATGTGGGAGATCACCACCGAGCCGGGCGACTTCATGGCCGTGCGTCAGGCGATCGAAGCGTCGGATCTCCCGATGGAGTCCGCCTCGATCACCATGATCCCCCTGAACACCGTGGAGGTCGATGTGGACACCGGCGTCAAGGTGCTGCGTCTCGTCGACACGCTGGACGAGCACGACGACGTGCAGAACGTCTACCACAACGCCGAGATCCCCGACGAGGCGATGGAAAACGCCTGAGCGGCGGCTCATCGCCGTCGCCCCGACCACGCCCGTTCCCGACCTCCAACCCCCCACCTGCGTATGAAGAGCGTGCAGTTCGTGTTCACCGGCCGCGTGCAGGGCGTCGGCTTCCGCGCCGCGACCGAGCGGATCGCCTCGCGGTTCGACGTCGCGGGCTGGGTCCGCAACGAGCCCGGCGGCGACGTGACCTGCGTCGCCCAGGGCGAACCGGCGGAGATCGAGCGTTTCCTCGCGGCGGTGCAGGACGTGATGCGGGCGCATATCGAGGATGTGCTCCGCGAACCCGCCCCGGTGGATCCCGGTCTCCACACCTTCGAGATCCGTCGCTGAACCCCGCCGCCGCGAATCGCCGATACGCTGACTGCGACATCCGCCGACCTCGCTCCCGAGGGACCCGCATCGGAGACGACCCGCCATGCCCGCTTCCGCCGCCCGCTCCCGCCCGTTCCGCCTTCTGCTCACGCTCTGCGGTCTCGCCGTCGCGGCGTCGGGCCTGACCGGCTGCAGCAATGTCTCACGCGAGGTCGAGTTTCCGGCCTACATCGAGCCGCAGGTGTGGTTCACGGCCAAGGCCGTCGCGCGGGAGCCCATCGTCAACGACTGGGTCATCCTCGAAAACAACACGTGGGTCGATGAGGACGCGAAGCGGATCGAGATCGAACGACGCCTGCGCCGCGACCTCTGGGGCGGCGAATACCCGAAGCCCCGCCGCGAGGATCGACGCGTCATCTTCCGCGTGGAGATGATCAGCGCCTCGCCCCCCACCGTCCGCCTCACCGCCCGCGGCCGGACGATCCCCGCCCACACCTGGCAGGAGATCGAACGCTACGTCGACGACATGTACGTCGTCCTCCGGGCGGGGGCGGGACCGGGCATTCAGCCGTAGCGTCGGCGCCGACGCCCGCCGGCCGCACTTCAGCGCAAATAGACAACCCCGGTCCGAAGACCGGGGCCGTGCGCGTGGCGGTGGTCTGTCGATCAATCGACTTACGCGGCGAGCCCGCCGAAGCCGTAGTTGTCGTAATCGTCCTCGAGATCGTCCTCGACGCTGTAGTCGTCCTCGGGCCACTCCGCTTCGCAGCGGTGATGGACGTTGATCACCTTCGTGACCTGCTCCGCGAAGATCGGACGGAGCGTCTCGATCAGGTTCAGCAGCGTCGGATCGAACGGCTCGCTCCTGCGCCGGAACAGGAAGAACGTCGCGAGACACTCGTCCTCGTGCCGACACGCGAACGCCGCGACCTCGCAGTCGCCCAGCCCGCCCGGGGCCACGCCGAGGAAGTCCTCGAGCTCCCCCTCGTGCTCGAACGTCTGGATCTCGGACGTCTCGCCCAGCGTCGGACACACCTGGTTCGCCATGTGATCGAGCAGGAACCCGATCGAATCACGGGGCAGGTCGTAATTCACGTACGCGCCGAGCGCAAACTCGTTCGCCGCGTTGGGCAGGAAGATCGCCGCGTTCGTCGGTCCCGTCTTGGTGAGCATGTACTCGAGGGCCGTCCGCAGAAGGTCCTCGATGTCCAGCTCCTGACTGATCAGCGTGCGGAACTCCGACGACATCGCGACCTCGTTCATCTGGTCCGCGATCTCGCGGTACGCGTCGGCGAGGTCATGACACAACGTGTCGACCTGGGCCGAAACCTCGTTGCGGGCGTCGTGCAGCTTTCGGCACAGCGACTTCAGATGGCGAAGATCCGACTGACGCTGCTGCTCGTCACGCGACTTGCGCAGCGCCTCCCCCATCCGCTGCACGAAGTCGACCGCGTCGATCGGCAACGCGACCAGATCGAGCACGCCGTGCTGCATCGCACGGATCGCGGTCTCGCCGTCGACGCCGCCCGCGTTCACGAGCACCGCCTTCGCCGACGCGTTCGCCGGCAGACCTTCGGCGAGATCAAGCCCCGTCCCGTCGGTCAGATGCACGTCCGTGATCACGAGATCGAACGTCCCGGTCTCGAGCGCGGCCTCCGCCTGCTCGAGATTCAGCACACACGCACACTCCCACCCGGCGGCGCGAAGGGCGGCCGCGAGATCGTCGTCCCAGGCCCGCCCGGGATAGACAAGGAGCGCCCGCCCCGGTCCTTCTTCACGGGCGGACAGTTCAACGTCCGCCGGCTCGAAGGCCGGACCCTGCGGCAGGATGGGCTCGCTTGGTTGTCGCTTTCGCCAGGAATTCAACACCGGGACTCCCTCTCGTTGTTGGCGCGCTTACGCGGCGCCGCGCTCCGTGGTCATGGGGTTGGCGTGCTCGGGCGCAAACCAGATCGTCGCGCTCGCCCCGCCATCCGGACCGTTCTCGAGTTCGATGCGTCCGCCCATCCCGTCCACGTACCGTCGGGCGACGGCGAGTCCGAGACCCGGCTGACGGCCGGCCGGTTTCGAACTGAAGAAGGGATCAAACGCGTGCTGCATCTCATGCTCCGACAGGCCGGACCCGTCGTCCGTGACCACGATCTTCCATCGGTCGATGGTCACGCGGATTGAAGTGCAACCGGGCGATTCCGCCGCGTTGCGGAGCAGCGCTTCGATCGTGACGGCCAACTGCTCCGGATCCGCGGGAATCGGACGCGCATCAGGCGCCGACTCCAGCGTGAACGAAGGCATTCCCGGAACCCGCGCCGCCGCGTCGCGCACGATCGGCGCGACCGCCGTCGACGACAGATTCGGAGACGCCGGCTCCGCCACCCGACGCAACTGCGTGATCATGTCGCTCAACTGCGACGCCTGCTCCGCAATCTGCGACGCCGTCTCCCGATCGTCGCCTTCCAGCCGCGCCGCAAGAACTTGCGAACGTCCGCAAATCACCGTCAGCGGGTTGTTCATCTCGTGCGCGGCGCCGGCCGCCACCTCCCCCAGCGTGGCCAGGGCCCGATGACGCGCAACCTCCTCCTGCTGCGCCGCCAACGCCCGCGTCGCCGCCGCCAGACGCTCGCTCCGACGCGACGCCAACGCCCGCGCCTCCGACGACGCCATCGCCGTCCGATACGCCCGACCCAGAAATGAATGCCCCTCCGCATCCGTCTCCGGACCAAACGTCGCATCGTGCGCAAGAACCACGCACTCCCGATCCGTCCGGTGCACCACCCACGCCTCGCGACACGCCGCCGTCGACGCGTCACGCAACGCCTCGCGCGAAAGTTGCGCGTCCGATTCGACGTCCGACCACCCCGCGCCGGATACCTCCTCCGCCGCCTCCAGACGACCCGACGACGCATACGTCAGACGCGTCCAACCACCGTCGTCCGGCGAACGACGCCACGCCACGAACACCTCGCCCCCGCCCATCCGACGCACCGAACGCACCACGCACCCCAACATCTCCGTCGGCGCCGACGCCCGAGCCGCCTCGTCCAGAAACGTCCCGACCTCGTCGATCAGACACCCCCGAAGACGCGCGGCGTCCGCCTGGTGCTGCATCGAAATGTTCAACTGACCCAGCACCTCGTTCGCACGCTGAATCGATCGCAACAACAGATGGTCGCCGCTCGGCTCGTCCAGACCCAGCGCCTCCGCCCGCGCGGCGGTCGCCGGATGCAGACCGCCCGCGATCTCCTGCATCACCTCGTCGCCAACCCCGCGCACCGCCGACGTGAATCGCTCGCCACGCAACGGCGGCTGTCCCGCCGGCGCGAGATGCTGATGCCGGGCGAGCGCATCGCCCGCCGTCACCGCCGCCACGAGTCCCGCCGAGTCCTCCGCCAGCGACGACGCCTCCGCCGGCTGACCGTGGAGCCAGATCGCGTCGATCAGCCGCGCGGGCAGACCCCATCGCTCCGCCAGACGCTTCCCCGCCGCCGCCGCGTCGATGCCGAGCTGCCGCCGACACGCCTGGTCGAGCGGCACGAGTCCCGTGTCCGCCATGCGACACGCGCGTCCGAACGCGTCCGGCGCGACCAGATGCAACGCCAGTGCGCCGACGTCGTGGAGCAGACCCGCGATGAACGCTTCGTTCGGATCGACCGGCGGACCCTCGCCGTCGCGACGCCGGGCCACGGCCTGGGCCGCTTCGGCCGTCGCGATGCAGTGCCGCCAGAACGCCGCGCGATCGAAGACGTCCTCCCGCGGATCCGCCGTCCCCGGACGCAGATCCGCCTCCGACTCAAGCATGTCGAAGACCTGCACCGACAACACCGCGGAGCGCACGGCGTCGAAGCCGAGCAGCACCACCGCGCGATCGATCGAGGGAATATTCGACGAGCGGGCCCGCACATCGCAACGGGCGAGCTTGAGCACCCGCGCGGCGAGCGCCGGATCGCTCCCGATCAACGCCGCGACTTCCTTCGCCTGCGACGCATCGTTCGACGTCACTTCGAGCACCCGCACCGCGACCGCCCCGAGCGTCGGCAGGCTGTCGAGTTGCTGCAGACGCAGCTCGACCTGATCCGGCGTCGGATCACTGCTGGACGCATTCGACGCGTTCGCCGTCATCGTGGGTTCTCCCGGGCGGGCTCGTGGCTTCGATCAGGAACGACTCAGAGCGACAGCAGCGTCTCCAGCCGCTCGACGAGATGATCGACGTTGAACGGCTTCTTCAGGAACTCGTCCGCCCCCGCGTCGAGCAGGCCGCGCACTTCGTCCTCGTTCACCACGCCCGAGACGAAGATGATCTTGATGTCCTCGAGTTCCTCGTTCGAACGGATCCGCTGACAGACCAGGTTGCCGTTGACGTCCGGGAGCATGTAGTCCAGCAGCACCACGTGCGGACGGAACTGCTCGGTCAGCAGACCCGCGTCGTACCCCGTGCTCGCCGTCTCGATCTCGAACCGCTCGTCCTTGCCGAGCACGTCCGCGAGGAGACTCACGATCTGCTCGTCGTCGTCCACGATCAGGATGCGCTTGATCCGGGAGTCCAGGACATCCGTCGGGATCTCGTTCTCCTTCATGAAGCGCACGAGATCCGGCCGCGGAATGCGGCGGAACCGCGACCCCGGGACGCGGAATCCGTTCAGACGACCGCTGTCAAAACAACGGATGATCGTCTGCTGCGACACCTTGCACAGCTCCGCCGCCTCGCCGGTCGTGAAGACCTGCTTCTTGGCCAGCTCCTTGAGATCATGACTCTTCGCCATGCGGTTCCCTCTCCTCCTCCGCCCCGCCGCCAGTCTTCCCCGGATTACGCATGCAACCCAGACTGCCCAGCTTGACGGGAGCATCGTCGGCGTCTCCTTTGCATTACTTCACCCCGAACACCCCCCCGCTTCCCGCCGCCGGGCGACTGGTCCGATCGCGCCGGGAAGAGCACGCGCCGTCCGCCGTGTTATCGCGCGGCCCCGACCGACCCCGCTACGACTTTTCCTGCCCCCGACGCTCGCGCCAGATCGTCACCGCCTCCGGCTCACGCGGATACCACGGCGCAAGTGTCCGGGAATCGTCGACGTCGCCCGACTCGAGACGTGCGCGGCCGAACCGCCAGACCGCCGCCGCGCTCGTCACGGGCTCGATGATCGGACACCCCCCCGCTCGCGATGCGTCGATCATCTCCTCCGGCGCATACGCGTCCGCGATCACGCCGTCCAGCCCCGGCGCGGCGGCGTCGATCTCGGACCGTCCGATCACGCCCCCCTCGTCCACGAGCCGCCACGGGCTTCCTTCCTGACGCTCCGCGACGACGGCCCAGGCCCGGCCACGCTTCGCCGCAAGGAGCACCAGGACCCGTCGCATCGTCGGCGCGGCGGACGCCATCGCGATCGTCAGCGCACTCGGCGCCGCGATCACCTTCGCCCCGCGTGCGATCGCCAGACCCTTGGCGGTGGCGACCGCGATCCGAAGTCCGGTAAACCCGCCGGGTCCGATCGAGACCGCGACGGCGTCGAGATCCGTCCGCGCCCACCCCTGGCGCGACCACAGCCGATCGATCGCCGCGAGGGCGTCGTCATCGTGTCGTTTCCCGCTGTGGATGGGCTCCGAGTCGACGGGTTCGGCCTGATCCCACGGACCCGCCGCGACGGAGGCGTCGCGCTGCGAGGATTCGATGGCGAGGAGGATGGGGGTCACGGGGACATGGTACGGAAGGCTCAGCCGGCACGCGCCGCGCGATCCGTCGCCCCCCGCCACACCGCCCGCCAGACGAACCCCGCGGCGAGCAGCCCGCACCCCGCCATCCACACGGCCGGCGTCACCGTGAACGCCAGACCCAGACACCCCGCCACGCCCAGCCACGCGATCCAGCGCGGGTAACGCCGCGCATCCTTTGACAACCGCAGCGCCGAGGCGTTTGTCAGCGCGTAGTAGATCAGCACCGTGAACGCGCTGAATGACCACGTCGTGCGCACGTCGCCGATCATCGTCAACGCCCCCACCGTGATCGCGGCGACGACCACCGCCGCCACCGGGGCGCCGCTCATCGCATCGACCTTCTCCAGCCGCTTCGGCATGTCGCCGCCGCGCCCCATCGCGAGCCACACCCGCGACAACCCGAGCAGCAGATTCAGCAGCACGCCGAGCATCGCGACGATCGCGCCGATCGACACGATCAACGCCACGGTCGAGCCCGACACCAGCGCGGCGATGCGCTCCAGCGGCGCCGCCTCGCCCGACCCCGCCACCGTCGAACCAAACGACGACGCTCCCGCGGCCCCGATCGCAACGAACGCCGTCAGCACGTACGCCGTCGCCGTCACCGCCATCGTCACCATGATCGCCCGTGGGATCGTCCGCTCCGGCGCGGCGACCTCCTCCCCCATCGTCGCGATCCGCCCGTACCCCGTGTACGCCACGAACATCAGCGCCGTCGCCTCCAGCGCGGGACGCCACGCGTCCGACCCCGACGTCTGCAACGCCTCCACCACATGCACCGACGCCCCCGCCCACGCCTGACGCCAACCGGCGATGATGAACGTCGCCAGCGCGCCGAGCGAGATCGTCACCAGCACCGCGTTCACGCGCGCCGTCCGCCGCACGCCCGCGAGAATCACTGCCGTCACCACCACCACCGCCACCAGCGCGACGCCGACGTTCACGACCGACCAGCCCGCCGCGTGACCGAGGTACGACGCGAAGCCGAGCGCCGCGGTCGCGGCCGACGCACTCTTCGCCGCCAGGAACATCCAGCCGGCGGCGAACCCGAGCGCGGGGGTCAGCTCCCGACGCGCGTACTCGTACGTCCCCCCGCTCACCGGATGACGCGCGGCCAACTGCGCGCTGCTCAACCCGTTCGCCAGGGCGAGACCGCCTGCGACAATGATCGCCGGAAGCACCCACGCCCCGGCGGCCTCGGCGCCGATCGCGAGGCTGACGAACACGCCGGTTCCGATGATCGAGCCGAGCCCCGTCACGACCGCCCCGAAGAGATGGAGATCCCTTCGCAAGCTCACTCCGGAGCCCTTTGGCTAGTTTCGCCGCTCCGTTGCGGCGGGCCAGCCGCACACTCGCTTCTCGCACTCCACGGCCGGTTCACCGGCCGCTCCGTCTGGTCTACCATGCGGGCAGTATCCATGACCACACCGCCCCCCGCCATCGACCCCGCCCGCTCGCTGACGGCGCCCGCCCTGACGGACGCCGACGTCATCGGCCGCGCGTGGGGCGTGCGACCGTGCCGACACGGCGGGCCCCGCTTCGAAGTCGAGCCGCGACCCGACGGGGTCACGATCATCCACAACTATGGCCACGGCGGGGCCGGGGTGACCCTCTCGTGGGGGGCGGCCCACCACGCGGCGGACGCCGTCGCCGAACGCCTCGAATCCGGCGCGCCCGTGGCGATCGCCGGCGCGGGCGTGATCGGGCTCTCCACGGCCATCCTGCTGCTCGAGCGTGGCTACGACGTGACGATTCACGCCCGCGACCTGCCGCCGCACACGACATCGAACATCGCGGCGGCGATGTGGTGGCCGGTCGCGACGGACCGAGGCGAGTCGGACGCCGCCCGCACGCGGTTCGACACGTCGGTGCTCGTCTCGTGGCGTCGCTTCCGGGGGCTGGTCGATCAGCCGCGCTACGGCGTCGAACGGATGGCGGCGTACATCGCGGGCGACATTCCCCACATGGTGTTCGACCTGCCGGACGAGATCATGCGGGAAGCGAACCTGACGACGCTGGACCGCGCGCCGTTCGATCCGCGTCCGGGCCGACGATTCGAAACGTGGCGGGTGGAAACGCCGAAATACCTCGCCGCGCTGCTGGATGATGTTCGCGCGGCGGGCGGCCGGATCGTCGAGCGGACGTTCGCGGGGGTCGACGACTTCGCGACGCTGGGCGCGCCGGTCGTCGTGAACTGCCTCGGTCTCGGCGCGGCGTCGGTCGCGCGGGACAGCGCGATGTTCGGCGTGCGCGGCCAGTTGGTGAAGGTGCGTCCGCAGGCGGCGGTAAACTGGATCGCGCAGTTCGACGAGTCGTACCTGATTCCGCGGAGCGATGGGCTGATGCTGGGCGGGACGTGGGACGAGATCGATCCGGCGGACGCGGACGTCGAGCCGCCGGCGGCGAACTACGACCGGATTCTCGCGGCGCATCGCGCGTACTTCTCGCGTCCGGAGCATCACGACGGCGGAGTCGACGGCGCGCCATGAAACCACAAGGCGCCGGCAACGTGCCGACGCCTGGTGGCTTTGGTGGGTTGCGCAATGCGAGGCCGGGCCGCGCCGCGTGGAGTCTCCTCCAGCTCCACGCAGGGCGCGACGCAGGGCCTTCAGCCTTCCGTCGGTCCGTGCCTCCGCAGGCGGCCCGACACATGGAAGGTCGTCTATAGATACCAACCTAGGCCCGATTCCGGGAGATGCAAGCGACTGCCGCCAAGTTGTTTGCGTCCGGGCGGGGCGATTTCGGAGACGGGTCCTGGGACCGGCCATTATCGGAACCCCCGGCAGAATGGTCACAGCTTGACGTCGGATGCAAGATGGGACGGGGCTGGCGACATTGGCCTGATGAGGGGAGTGCTGCCGGTGCGCGCTCCGTCCGACCCACCCCACCGCTGTTTCGGGAGATTGATCATGCGTCTGCGAATCGCCGCCTCGACCCTGCTCCTTGTCATGGGCCTCACGGCCGTCGCCTCCGCCGGCGACGACTGCCCGCCGCTCAACCCCGTCGACGACGGGAGCACGCTGCCGTCGCCGATGGTGATGGCGGAGATCGACCCGGGCGACCACATCGTCCTCTACAACCGGACCGCGTCCGATATCGACCTCGGCGTCGAGAACTTCTGGCTGTGTTCGCCGTTCGACTACGCCAATCTGTCGATCATCGCCGGCGACGTCGTCGTCCCGGCGGGCGGGTACGCGACGGTTCCGTTTCCGGTGAACTTCACGGACGTCGACGCCGGCGGGGAGATCATCCTGTATCGCGACATCAAAGGCGCGATTCAGTTCGGCGACGGGTCCAGGATCGTTGACTTCGTGTGCTGGGGCGTGAATCCGCACGGGTCCCGCAAGGTGCTCGCCGAGAACGTCGGCCGCTGGGCGGGATCGTGCCCGACCGCGCTCACCAACGGCGCTCTGCGTCGCCTGCCTGACACCGATGGGACGAGCATGCTGAGCTACGATCCCGGCGCGTCCCCGAACCCGCTGAACTGCACGCCCGCCGCGGACAACCCCTTCGACCTCGACGAGGACGGTTCGGTCGGTCCGGGCGATCTGGCGCAACTGCTCGCCGCGTGGGGACCGTGCGAAGGCTGCCCGGCGGACTTCGACGGCGACGGCATGGTCGGCCCGTCGGACCTCGCGGGGCTGCTGGCGAACTGGGGCTGACCCGCGGCGCGATGTCGAGGCGTTCGGATGTCGGGCAGGGATCCCGGCGGACGGCGCTGCGACGACGGCGACGAAACCGCCCATTCCCGCGCCCGCGTTCAGGACTGTCGCTCGTCGGAGGGGCGACTTCAGACCGAACGCGGGCGCTTTTCGTGCGCACGCTCGGCGGCGACTCGGGCGGCGATCTGTCGACACATCTCCTGCATCGCCGTGATCGCACGCGTGTTGTCCTGGACGACCTTGAACAATGCCGCGAGTTCACGCTCCTGCGCCATCAGACGGTCGTGCGCCTCGGACAACTGACGCTCGCGTACTGACGCCTGTCGACGTTCCGCCAGCCACATGGCGCCGATGAGACCCGCGGCGCCGAACTGCAGCAGCATCGTGATGAGGGGATCAGACATGGGTATCTCCAGGCGACGGGGAACGTGAAATGCAGCGAAACCGCGTTGCGCACCCGGGGGATGCGCAACGCGGGGAGGCCGGTCAGCCGCGCGTCGGACGCGAGGGCCCGGACGGGCGGGACGGGCGTTTCGGATTGGCCGGACGGTCCTTCCCGGGGCGATCCTGGTCCGGACGCGACGGGCGATCAGGACGCTTCGGGTCGCCGGACGGACGCACGGGCGGTCGACTCGGCGGCGCGGAGGGCGCGGCGGGATCATCGGGCGCGGGGCGATCGATCGGATCGTCGCCGACGTCATCCCCCGGCCCGCCGGGGTGCGGACGGGTCGGTTTCGGCGCGGGCGTCGGGATCGGGCGGGTCGGACGGGTCGGGGGCGGCGGGCCGGTGACGGGACTGGGCGACGCGGCGTTGAGCGCCGTCCCGAGGCCGCTGATCGACGCGTGGGCGTTCTCGTTCATCAGTTCGAGCGTGTACTCGCCGATGAGCTGACCCTTGTCCGCATCACCCTGCGCCGCGAGCGGCTTGAAGCCGAAGCTCCGACCCGCGAGCGGCATCACGCTGACGCGGCTGGAGTCGAGGAGCAGCAGCGTGTCGGCGGGGACCCAGCGCGACATCACGACGCGGCAGACGCCGAAGTCGGACTCGTACACGTCGACCTGCGAACGGTAGCGATCGTCGTGATCGACGAAACGCTGACGCGAGGCGACGAACTCGTTGATCCGTCGCTTCTGCTCGCCGCCGCACAGAATCGTGTCGATCGTCCCGCTCGACTGGCGCCAGACTTCGCGGAGCGCGGCGTTGAGGAGCGGCTCCGTCAGCAGATCGCCGTCGACGCCGTCGCCTTCCGGCAGCGGGCCGGATCCAGGCGTGAAGAGGTTGGTGGCGAGATGGGCGAGGATGCCTCGCATCGTCCGCCGGGTCGTGGCGTCGCCCTGGGGATTGACGGTCGACGCCACGCCGTTGATGACGCAGTTCTCGAGATCACGGAGCAGTTCGCGCAGACGCTCCTGCTTCTGGTAATCCATCTCGTCCGCCACGCCGATGGTGCGGACGGCGGACTGACTGCCCGAGACCTCGCACGCGGCGGTGAAGATCTGCGTGTAGTTCTGCCGGCGGACGCGAGCGGTGAAGCGGGCGTCGGGGGCGTCGTCGCCTTCGAGCGCGGCGTTGCCGAGGATGTGCACGACATCGCCGTTGGTGACGGGGCTGTTCTGCGTGCCGCCGTACTGACGCAGGAAGGAGATCTCGTTCCCGTTGATCGCGACGACGAGCATGACTTCCGGCTTGCTCGCGAGCCGCACCTGGTCGCCGATGCGGAAGCGGTCGCCGTTGGCCACGCGGAACGTGGTTTCGGTCTGGGGGAAGGTGATGGTGTCGTCGTCGATGACGTCGGTGTTGGGCAGCAGCGCGTCCTCGAGCCACTCGTGCACAGTCGACAACGCGACGTGACGGGGATCGCCGAGGTGATCGAGCAGCGGCGTTTCATGGGGGCTGACAATGCCGATGATGTCGGCGACGTCTTCCGCGATCTCGGGCAGGCCGGGACCGGCGGACCAGGTGGCTTTTCCGGTGAAGGGCATGGGGTTCTCGGAGAGAGGGGTGAGTGGAGAGTGGTGAGTGGTGAGTGGTGAGGAGAGAGTGGAGAGTGGAGAGTGGAGAGTGGAGAGAAGTGAGTGGAGAGAGGAGAGAGGTGAGGAGACGGTGGTGGGGTCAGGCGCAGGAGCGACGGAGGCGGAGGTAGCGGAGGAGGTCGCGCCGGGCGCCGGTGCGGGCGGCGTCGGTCGCGGCGTCCTCGATCGGATCGACCGGTCGACGCATCACGCGGGGCGCCGATGCGCTGCGGACGGGCGGCGCCGGCGGGGCGAAGAGCCACGGCTTTGACGTCCGCAGCTCGGTCACCGCGGCGGCGAGATCGTCGGCGTCGTCGAGGGCGGCGGCGGTCATCTCCGTCAGCAGACGCGCGGCGTCGAGGTCGATCACGTGCGCCTCGCGCAGCAGTTCGTCGAGCTGCGCCCGTCGTTCGAGTCGGGCGACGTCTTCGTTGCGCGAGGCGAGCCGCGCTTCGAGTTCGCGCACGCGTTCGTCAGCGCCGGGGTCGGGCGCCTCGTCGCGGGCGTCGGCGGGCGCGGGATCAGGCGGAATCGGGTCGGACATGCAGTTCTCCTTGTGGTGATGACGGAACGGACCGAGGGTCGTCGTCCGGGTAGCCGAGTTCGGCGCGGAGCGTGTCGAGCGGAACGCCGAGTTCGGCCTTGACGCGGGCGTCGGCGAGTTTTCGGCTCTCGTCGACGGGGAGCGGATCGCTCCACACCAGGTCGACGCTCCGCTCGTCGGGGGTGGACTCGAACACGCCGTACACGTGCAGGGCGTGGAGGATGAGTCGGCACAACGCCTGCACGCCCGCGCCGTAGGTGACGCGTTTGCGTTTGACCTTGGCGATGGTGCCCATGAGGGAGATGCGGAGGGCGTTCTCCGACGTGAGGTTGCCGACGCGGGCGCGGATGTGTCCCGCCGCGGCGGGCGTGACGCCGGACGCCTTGTCGATCGCTTCCCGCAGCTCCTCGATGTGCTGTCGTTCGCTGGGGCTGTTCGCATCGCCGCCGAACGCTTCGATCGACGCGTCGAGGTTGTCGGTGACCCACATCTGTCCGGGCCCGACGGGCCGGTTCGCGAAGCCTTCGATCCCCTTGCCGAGCCACATGCGGAACGACTGGAGCGTCACGCGGTTGGCGCGATCGGAGATGCGGGTGTTGAGTTCGTCCTGCAGCGGAATGAGCGGCTCGACGTCGGAGACGCCCGCGTACTCCAGCGGCTGACTGAGGTTCTGCACGTGCACGACCGGCAACACGCCGAGGCGGTTGGGCGATGATTCGACGAGTTCATCGTTCTCGTACCGCTGGCGATGCCGGGCGCTGTAGATCTCGACGACGTCGACGTGATTCCGGACAAGCGGCGTGCGGTCCCAGGGGAGGATGCGGCGGCGCCGCGAGGTGCGTCGTCGCGCGCCATGGTCGGGCTGCTCCATCACGAGAATGAAGGCGTCCAGACGCGTGAAGTCGCGCGGATTGAGCAGCGGAATCGCACGGGGCGGCTCGACGGCTTCGATCA
This sequence comes from Phycisphaerales bacterium, assembly GCA_965227335.1. Lineage (GTDB taxonomy): Bacteria > Planctomycetota > Phycisphaerae > Phycisphaerales > SM1A02 > CBDDFV01. The sequence goes on along the minus strand of CBDDFV010000001.1, from coordinate 615,232 downwards.
CAATCGCCTCCGGCGACGCACCGGGCGTGGCGAGGGCGTCGGGGCGAAGGAGGAAGTCGACGTGTCCGTAGATCGATCCGAGCAGGGCCGCGTCCTGCCAGAGACGCACGTCGCCGTTGGCGCGAAAGACGGCGCTGAGGACGTCCTCGATGACGGCGCGTCGACCGCGATCGGGGGCGCGGGAGACGATGGTCGGGGCGGCGGGGAACATGAAGTCGACGAGGGTCTGTACACGCCACGCGATGTCGTTCTCGATGACGATCTCGCGATCGAGCCGGTCGTCACGGAAACGCCCGGCGCGTCCGCTGTCGCCGCGAAGTCGGACCGGGAGGCCGTGGAACTGGGCGGGGGCCCCGCTTGAGCCGCCGTTCGCGGCGGGGTCGGCGAGTGCGTTGCGGTAGTACATCCACAGTCGGCGGAGGCGGGGGAGGACGAGGTCGCGATGTTCGGCGCGAAGGGCGGCGAGGAGCGCGGCGTCGAGCGGGAGGTCGTGAAATGGCTGGAGTGAGTCAGGCATGGGCGGCGGCGTCTCCGATCAGGGCGGGTCTCCACCCCTGGCTCGGCGCCGCGCCCCGGTGCGCGCATCGCGCGTCATTCCGGCGGACGGATCACAAAAAACTGTCCGCGTGCGCACGAGCGCGCACGCCGGCGGGCGGCGCGATAGGCTGTGCACATGTCGACCACTCGATCAGGCCGGAGCGGGTCTGGGGGACGACGCATCCTCGGCGTGGGGCTGTGCGCGATCGTCGCGTGTCTTTCGGGGTGCGCGCCGCAGGGCCCGGGGCCGGTGGATCGTCCGGTGACGCCGGACGGCGCGAGCGCGGCGGCGAATCCGGGCGACGGCGCTTCGGTCGGGCCGGCGACGGACGCCTGGCCGTACTGGCCGCGCAGCATGCGTCTGCATCCGCTGTCGCGGTTCGTGCAGTCGGACGACGGCGGCTGGGTGATCGAGGCGCGGGTGGAGTTGTTTGATCGTGACGGCGTGTCGACGCGGGGGGCGGGGGCGTTGCGGTTGTGGATTCGTCCCTGCGAGGCGCCGGCGTCCGCCGCGACGTCGTGGGTCGTCAATCTGCGCGATCCGCTGGTGAATCGCGAGCGTTACGACGCGGTGACGCGGATGTACCTGTTGCGTTTGTCGCCGGAGGATCTGCTGTCGGCGGATGTCGAGTGCGTGGCGTTGTCGGCGTCGTTCACCGGCGCGGACGGCGCGCGGATGGACGCCGCGCCGCTGCAACTGGAGCGCTGAGGCTCGCGCGACTCACAACGAGCGGAGCGGGATCGCCATCATCGGCGCTTCGATCGCATTGGGCGGGTCGGTGAGATCGATCTGGAGGATGCGGCCGTCTTCGTGATCGGAGTTGAGGATCACGATGTGTTCGCCGATCGTCTCGAGCCCGGTCTCGACGTACTGGTGGCCGAGGACGAAGAGTTCGACGCCCCACGCTTCGGCCATCCGTTCCCCGTGGGCGGCGTTGAGGCCGCGCCCCCATGTCATGAGGTACGCGGCGCCGTCGGGCGACTCGTAGTCGGCGTCGGTGAGGTCGCGGTTGATCACATCGAGATCGAACTTCTCCATCGCGCGAGGACTCGGCAGCGAGTGCGCGCAGAGGACGCCGCCGTCGGCGATCGCCGCGAGCGGGAAGGCGCGGATGAATGCGTTCGCCGCGTCGGCGACTTCGACCCAGTCGTCGCCGAAGACGAACTCCAGTCCGTCGTTGAAGAGTTGCACATTGTCGCCCGCGCCCTTGGAGACGCCCTGGTTGAGCATCTGGGCGAGTTCGTGATTCGCGAGCACCGGATGCACGCGCCCGGGGTACTCCAGCACGAGACCGGCGATGCGGGCGAGCATGCGGTGCGAGAGATCAACGCCGTTGACCAGACGTTCGGAGTGAATGATCTCGTGGAAGACGATGTGGCGATCCTGATTCTGCTCCAGCTTCGCGAAGCTGAGGATCTTGCCGAGGTTGATCGGGTTGTCGTGCAGGTCGCCGGTGGCGATCAGCGAGCCCTTCTCCGGCAGACGCACGACCGAACCGTCGCGCGGCTTCCCGTGCAGCGCATCGGCGGCGCCGTGGAAGAGATCGATCACCGCGGCGGCGTCGTTCATGTTCGGAGCGGTGGTCATGGCGTGGGGGCGGGCTCGGGAGGCGGGAGAAGCGACGAGGGCGGCGGCGACACGATCCACATCGACTGCACGAGGTGACGACCGGCCCCCGGATCGATGAGATCGTAGCGGACCACGTCGATCGATGACGGAACGAGCAGGTGATCAATGTGCCAGAACGGCGAGGAACGCGGAAAGGAGGCGCCCCAGCCGTGTCCGGCGACATCGTAGGCGTGTCGATGTCCCGGCGCGAGACGACGCTGCGACCAGGCGCCGCGCTCGAGATTGAGATCGCCCGCGATCAGGTGCGGCGGCGGACCGTCGTGGAGCGCCATGAACGCGCGGGCCCGCTCGACGGCGTCGGCGCGCGACACGTGCGGCTCGGACGGGAGGTCGAGCACGAGCGCGACGAACGGCGCGGCGTCGGGGTCGTCGTGCAGATTGATCTCCAGCACCGCCGCGAAGACATCGTCCGCCGCGCCGAGCCAGCGGAAGCGTCGGATGGGGGCGCGGCTCATGACGACGAACGGTCCGAGGGCGGCGAGGTTGGGGCGTTGGTCCATGCGGTCCGCCGCGCGATACGGCGCCCAGCCGGGATCGGTGAAGATCGCGAGATCGGCGTCGACGTCGACGATGGTCTGGATCTTCGCGTCGAGGTCGCCGCGGGCGGCGTCGGCGTTCCAGTGCACGATGTGCATGACGTCGGCGGCGGAGACGGCGCCCGGGTCGCCGCGAAGAAAGCGGTGGTGCGCCACGCCGAACCAGACGAACGTCACGACAAGCGCGGCGGCGTAGCCGAACGTGCGTCGACGTCGGCGGAGCGCCACGAGCGTCGCGAGGAGGACGAGCGCGCCGACCGTGACGAGGGCGGGAATCCAGGAGAGGTACTGCGACCAGACGAATCGGTCGGAGACGACGTGTCCGAGGAGCCAGATGGCGATGATCAGAAGGAGAGCGATCTCCACGACGCGGGCGAGGGCGCGGGCGAGGCGTCGTCGAGGGGACGGGCGCATCGTCGCGGTCATCAGTACAACCACCGCGCGCACGTCACGCAGACCGCGCCGGTGATGAGCGTCAGCGGGCCGCCGAACCGCAGGAACGCGCCCCAGGAGTAGCCGCCGGGCCCCATCACCATCATGTTCGTCTGGTAGCCGATCGGCGTCATGAACGCGCACGAGGCGCCGACCGCGATGCAGACCGCGAAGGGCGTGAAGGCGAGTCCGTTCTGGGCGGCGAGTCCGAACGCAATGGGGAAGATCAGCGCCGCCGCCGCGTTGTTCGTCATGAGCGCCGTGAGCACCGCCGTCAGCACGAACACGCCGGCGAGCATTGCGGTCGGTCCGAGCGGGGCGGTCCAGCCGAGCACGGTTGCAGCGAGCAGGTCGGCGAGACCGGTGGTGTTCATCGCTTCGGCGATGCCGAACGCGGCGCCGATGACGATCAGCACCTGCCAGTCGATCGACTGACGCGCCGACGTCCCGGTGCAGCAGCGGGCGAGGATCATCAGCATGCCCGCGCACAGGGCGGCGGTCATCACGTCCAGCCACTGCATCGAGATCGCGAGCACCAGTCCCGCGAGGATGATCACCGCGAGCCACGACCGTCCCCAGCGGGGCGACGGCGGCGTGCGCAGTTCGCTGACGAGGTAGAACGCGTGCGAATTCTGGTGGCGGCGGGCGAAGCCGGGTTGCGCTTCGAGGAGCAGCGTATCGCCGGGGCGGAGCACGATGTCGCCGATCTTGCCCGCCACGCGTTCGCCGCTGCGATGCACGGCGATGATCACCGCGTTGTACCGCGTGCGGAACTCCGACTCGCGGACGGACTTGCCGACGAGGGCGGACGATTCGGAGATGACGGCTTCGGTGAGTCGACGGTCGTGACGGGCGAGTTCGAGTTTGCCGAGCTGGTCGGTGTCGGGCTCGATGCCTTCGATGTGCTGGAGTTCGACGACGGATTCGATGAGGCCGACGAAGCAGAGTCGGTCGCTGTCGCGCAGGATCTGATCGGGTCCGACGGCGACGAGACGTTCGTCGTCGCGTTCGATCTCGGTGAGGAAGAGGCCGCGCAGATGACGGAGCCCGGCCTCCTCGATCGTCTTGCCGACCACCGGCGCGCCGGGGCGGACGCGCATCCAGACCATGTATTCGCGGGGGTCGCCCTCCACCACGGGCTGAGCGGAGGAGTCGGGCAGGAGCGTGCGTCCGAAGAGGAAGACGTAGAGCAGGCCGACGATGGCGACGGGGACGCCGGCCAACGCGAGGCTGAACATCGAGAACGGTTCGATATCGGCCCCGGCGTCGCGGTACTCGACCATCAGTTCGTAGACGACGAGGTTGGTCGAGGTGCCGATCAACGTGCAGACGCCGCCGAGCATCGCGGCGAACGAGAGCGGCATGTAGAGGCGGGACGCGGACAGGTTGTTGCGTTTCGCCCAGCCGCTCAGGACGGGGAGGAGCATCGCGACGACGGGCGTGTTGTTGACGAAGGCGGACATCACCGCGACCGGCGCGAGCAGCCGCGCCTGCGCGCCGGTGAGCGACGTCGGACGGCCGAGCCAGCGTCGGGTGAGACGCGTCATCCCGCCGGTCTCGCGGAGTCCCTGGGCGACGATGTAGAGGAGGCCGACCGCGATCACCGCGGGGTTGGCGAAGCCGGCGACCGCCTGGGCGGGTTCGATGACGTCGCCGAGCAGCAGGACCGCGAGCCCGCAGAGGAACACCACGTCCGCCCCGATGCGGCGCGTCATGAGCGCGCCGACGATGAGCAGGGTGACGATCGCGGTGAGCAGCATCGGCGCGCGCTCCTACGAGGACGGCGGGGGCGGAACGTCGTAGCCGAGGTCGGCGATCGTGCGCACGAGCGCGGCGTGGACATCGGGCGATGCACACACCACGCCGCGATTCGCCGACAACAACCCGCCGTGTCCGAAGTCGAGCCGCTTGCCCGTGACGTCGGTCACGACGGCGCCCGCCTCGCGTGCGATGATGTCGCCCGCGGCGTGGTCCCAGATCTTCTCGATGTAGCCGCGCTTCGCGGGCAGACGCAGGTACGCATCCGCCACGCCCATCGCGACCACGCCGTACTTCGCCTGGCTGTCGAGTCGCACGGCGTGACGGGGCCGGTCGAGCGAGTCCAGAATCGTCGCGGTGCGATCATGGCGGGTGTGCGCGGCCTCGACGGACTCGCACACGTGGATCGCCTCGTCGACCCGGGGGCTGACGCGGGCGCGAACGTCGACGGCGTTGGCGTCGGGGTTCGCGAGGGGACGGGCGACGGCGCCCCGGCCTCGAGCCGCGCAGAAGATGACGCCGGAGCCTTCGATTGCGTCGGCGGCGGGCGGCGTTTCGGGATCGAGAGCGGGATTGAGTCGGGGGCAGCCCATGACGCCGAGCACGACCTCGCCGCGCTCGATGTACGCGAGGGCGACGGCGTACTGCTGGCCGCGGAGGAAGCCCTTGGTGCCGTCGATCGGATCGAGCGTCCAGTAGCCTTCGTCGCCGTCGGGCGTGTAGTTGCCGAGGTCGATGCCGTCGAGGATCTGGTCGTCGGTCGCGTCGGGTTCGACGGTCCGCACGATGTCGAAGACGTTGTTGCGGAGCGCTTCGTTGTCACCGTCGCGCAGGGTGTCGGCGTCTTCCTCGCCGACCATGCGGAGGGGCGTGTGCAGCGCGCGGTCGAGGGCGATGGCGACGAGCGCCTGGCCCGCGAAGTCCGCGATGGTGACGGGACTGCGGTCGTCCTTGGTGAACTGGCTGTTCGCGCCGAGTTCGTCCTGAACGCGACGAGTGGCGTGCGATGCTTCGATGACCGCCTGGATCGCGGCGTCGAGCATCGCGTTGAGATTCGTATCGGCGGCGTCGTCGGTCAGCGGATGCACGGCGGGGTCACCTTCCTGATCAGCGGGCGTCTCGGGCCCGCGTGGTTCATTCTTCTTCGTCGTTCGGCGACCGGCCGCCCTCGACATCGACGCCGATGTCTTCGAGTCGGCGGAGGATCTGGTCGACGCAGGCGTCGACGGAGGCGGTCGCCGCCGCGAGCCGGACGTCGGGCGAGGCGGGCGGTTCGTAGGGATCGTCGACGCCGGTGAAGCCGGTGATCTCACCCGCGCGAGCCTTGGCGTAGAGGCCCTTGGGATCGCGCGACTCGCAGACCTGGATCGGCGTGTCGACGAAGATCTCGAGGAAGTCGAGCTCCGCCTCCGCGTGCATGGCGCGGGCGGCGTCGCGATCCTTCGCGTAGGGCGAGATGAAACTCGTGATCACGACGGCCCCGGCCTCCGCGAGAAGCTTCGCGACCTCCGTGATCCGCCGGATGTTCTCGGCGCGAGCCGCGGCGGAGAAATCGAGGTCGGCGCAGAGCCCGTGCCGGATGTTGTCCCCGTCGAGCCGGATCGCGAACACCCCCTCCTCGACCAGCCGACGCTCCAATGCCCGCGCAATGGTGGATTTTCCCGACCCACTCAGGCCAGTCATCCAGAGGGTGGCGCCGTGAGCACAGAGCCGCGCCCAGCGTTCGTACCGGTTGAGTTCAGCGGCGTCCCAGGTGATGTTGGCGGGTTTGTTCATGGTCAGGCGGGTCCCCTCTGGGTCGGCGCGGCCATCGCGCCGGCGTCGGACATGATATCGGCCGCACCGGGAGAGTATCGGGAGGTTGAACCCGGGAGTTCACCCCAAGCCCCCGGCTTTGCCGGGGGACCGCGACGTTGCGGGGGACCGCGACGTTGCGGGGGACCGCGGGACCGCTCCTTGCCGGGGACCCGCGGACAGTTCACGACCGCGGGACGAACGAAACCTCGCTGAGCACGTTCCGCACGTTTGTGCGGAAGCTACTTTGTGCTGAAGCACGGGATGGTCGGAGGTGGACCCCCGGCAGAGCCGGGGGCTGGGGTGTGCATGGGCGGAGGTGGACCCCCGGCGGAGCCGGGGGCTGGGGTGTGCATGGGCGGAGGTGGACCCCCGGCGGAGCCGGGGCCTGGGGTGTGTATGGCCGGAGGTGGACCCCCGGCGGAGCCGGGGGCTGGGGTGTGCATGGGCGCAGGTGGACCCCCGGCAGAGCCGGGGGCTGGGGTGTGCATGGGCGGAGGTGGACCCCCGGCGGAGCCGGGGGCTGGGGTGTGCATGGGCGGAGGTGGACCCCCGTCAGAGCCGGGGGCTGGGGTGTGCATGGTCGGAGGTGGACCCCCGGCGGAGCCGGGGGCTGGGGTGTGTATGGCCGGAGGTGGACCCCCGGCGGAGCCGGGGGCTGGGGTGTGCATCGGCGGAGGTGGACCCCCGGCGGAGCCGGGGGCTGGGGTGTGCATGGGCGGAGGTGGACCCCCGGCAGAGCCGGGGGCTGGGGTGTGCATGGGCGGAGGTGGACCCCCGGGGGTGTCAGTACGCTCGGGCGGAGGCGCCGGGGCGTTCGAGGTTCACGACGAGATACCGCAGCGCGTCCGCCGCGTGGTCGGCGCCGTCCTTGATCGGGTTCACGTCGCCCGGCTGGTCGGACGGGTAGCGGTACGTCGCAAGCGATTCGATCAGCCGTCGACATCGCGTGTGGATGACGAGGTCGATCGAACCGTCGGCGCGTTGCAGTCGCTTCGACACCATCGCAAGGCCGGACTCCACCGCGGTCGGATACGAGCGCAATGAGAAACCCCCCTGCCGCCACTGGGCGGCGACGCTGATTCCGGTCTGCTCGCTGCGCTGACGGCCCGCGGGATCGCAGCCGATCCAGTCGAAGAACGGCCATGCCGCGCGGGCGCGAACGGCGGCGAGGTGCTGCGCCGTCGTCCAGCCCGATTCGACGTGCTCGTCCACGACGTGCAGAACGCCGTCGACGTCGAGACACGCCCACAACAGGACGGTCGGGTCGCGGAAGCCGAAGTCGAGTCCGCCGACCCACAACACGGCGCGGCGTTTCAATTGCGTCAGCGCGGCGGCGTCGAGGTCGACCACGTGTGAACGCTCGTCGAACATCGGGTACACCGCGTCCGCGCGTGAGGGACGGGCGCAGAGCATCTCGCTCTCCCACGCCTCGCGTCCGACGCGTCGGATCTGGGCGACCGCGTCGTCGATCGCGATATATCCGCGGCCGGACTTCGCCCGTCCCCGGCAGTCGCTCCACAACGCGCAGGTCTCGCAGGGACGCGACTCCGGGCAGCGTTCGAGGACGTCGATCACGTTCCAGCGGAGGACGCGGGCGTCGGTCTCGTCGACGAGACGCTGCATCAGGCCGTACGGACGGTGCATCGTGGAGACGGCTTCGATGACGCCTCGCACGTACGTGTCGCCGCACCAGCCGGAGCGGGTGGTGAGTTGCGCCGCCTCCCACACGTCGGGATCGAATAGCTCGACCTCGTCGCATCGCAGTTTATGAATGCGCTGGCCTCGCACGGCGGTCTGCGACTGGGCGAGCACTTCGACGCGTGAGCCGTTGTCGAGTTCGACGGCGTGGGCGCGCAGTCGATCGACGATTCGATGACGGAACGTCGATGAATCGAGGAGCCGCCGCAGGTAGGCGTACATGCGTGATGACTGCTCGAGGGAGCCGCCGAGGATGCGGATCTGGACGCCGGGCTTGAAGAGGAGGTCGAGAAGCGTGGCGATGGCGCCGAGCTGCGTTTTGCCGCCGCCTCGATTCGCCCACACGATCACGTCCCGCAGGACGTCCGCCGCGTGCGGGTCGGGCTCGAAGAAGGTATGCGTGAGATACTCGAACGGCGCGGCGTGTCCGGGCGTGCGGGCGCGGCGGGGCATGTCGAACCCGAGGACGGCCCGCACCCAGGCGTGAAGCTGGTCGGGCGTCTCCGGGCGCACGCGTGCGATCGCGCGCCGCCATGCGACGTCGGTCGGCGTCGGCTCGATCGCAGCGCGGTCAATCGTCGTCATTCGTCGCCTCCGTGAGACGCGTGAGCGCTGCGAGAACGGCGTCGGGATCGACGGGGAGATCCGGCGTCGGCGTCCCGGACGCGACGGGGTCGTGCGTCGGCAGGACCTCGGCCCGCAGGAGGTCGACGGCCGCGCGTCGGGCGAGGTCGTCGGACTCGGCGTCGATCACGAGTTCGGCGAGGCGTTCAACGGCGAGGATCCTCGCCCGGCTGACGGCAAGCTGGGCCTGGGCGTCGGCGAGGTGGATAAGGGCGAGCGCGGCGTCGCGTCGGGGCCCGGACCAGAGTCGCCGGGCGGCGTCGACGGACGTGCACTTCATGCGCTCGCCGGCCTCGCTCAGCGTCAGGCGGCCTTGCAGGAGGTCTTCAATCAGCGGCGGGTCGGCGTCATGCACGCGGGGGTGTCTCCGGTGAAATCACCAAACTGGAGCGGAAACGACACGTCGTCAGCAACCGGTCGTCGGATCTGGTCGATGGCGGCGTCGGTGGTGTGAGCCCTTCCGCCGCCGGTCGGTCCGCCATGACGCGGATGCGGCCGGGCTGCGTGGTGCGACCCAGGCGTCGACTGACATCATGCAGCGGGACGCTTCGAGAACGCAGAGTGTGCAGGTCGTCCTTCCGTCGTGGGTCTCGGTGACGAGCCACGTAGTACACGGGAGGCGACAACAGGCGCCGACGCATCGCCGCGATCACCTTGCGAGGGTCGCGGCGTTGCGTAGTGCGCCGGTTGGCCCACCGGCGCACCGCCTGTATGACCGCGTCGTGATCTTCCCGGCTCAACGACTCGAACGTGCGCATGGCGAGAGCGGTGGAGGCGAGACAACGGACATCGACGCCTCGCATCGCGAGCGTGTCGCGCAATCGTTCGTCCGCCGGATGCGTTGTGGGGTGATGCTCCGTCATGCCGGCGTGTCGGAAGAACGGCTGCACGCGTCCGAGGGCGGCGAACGCTTCCGTGAAGGGCGTCGGGGCGTATCGAAGGGTGTGGATGACGAGCCGCCGGGCGAGGCCGAGGCCGCGATACGGCGGCGCGACGATGACGCGGGAGATGGTGCGGATCTCGCGGTTGACGAGCGTCGCCTGGATCGACCACGGCAGCCCGCGGTACCGGCCGCCGAACGCCTCGTCTCGCGCGCGGGAGGCGAGGGGCGGGTGGGAGAGGACGAGGACGGCGGCGGGCCGGCGGGGGTGACGGGCGTCGACGACCCGCCAGATGAGCGCGGGCGCCGGGGCGGGCGTCTGGCGGTAGTGGCAGCGGGCGAGGGCGTCAAGGTCGGCGCGGGTTCCCGCTTCAAGATGCAGCACGGCGGGGCGCCTCGAGGGAGTCGACGGTTTCTTCGCGCGTGGCGATCTCGAGGGCGCCGTCGGCGTGGACGTAGACGAGGACATCCGGCGCGAGGGCGGGGAGCAGGTCGTCGTGCGCCGTGGCGAGGACGATCGTCGCGCGGCGTTCGCGTCGGATATTGGACGCGAGCGTGCTGGCGAGGGACGCCGCGGTGACGCGATCGAGGGCCGCGCCGAACTCATCGGCGAAGAGGATGGGATCGTCGAGTCGGGCGCCGGCGTCGAGGAGTTGGGCCAGACGCATGCGGGCGTGCTGACCGTCGCTGAGTCCGCCGACGGGTCGGAAGAGGAGCGGGACTTCGCTGAGTCCGGCGTGGGCGAGTCGGCGGGCGGCGGTTTCGACGTCGAGGTCGGGGAAGACGTCGATCAGGGGGCGATGCACGTCGGGCGGGTCGAGTTCGTCCTGATGGAGGACCGCGCGTCCCGCGCGCCGGGCCGCGGCTTCGGCGGCGTGAAGGAAGGTGGTCTTGCCGCCGCCGGAGGGGCCGGTGATGAAGACGACGCCGCCGGCGGGGAGGGGCAGCCGGGCCTGGGCGGGCGGATCGGCGCCGTCGGTGCGGCCGTGCGCGTGCTGGAGGTCGTCGAGGTCGACGCCGAAGAGCATGGCGAGTTCGAGGAGTCGATCGCCCGGATCGTCGATCGGCGCGCCGGGAAAGCGAGGCAGCGGGACGTCGATGAAGTCGGGGGCTGCCGCGGCGGTCACGGGGACGGAGATGTCGGGAGCGGGATCAGCGGCGCGATCAGGGGTCGGATCGGGTCGGAGGTCATGGGCGATGGTCATGCGTCACCATCCCTTCGGGAGCGGGCCGGGCGGGCGGGATGCGCCGCCTCGCCGGAGCGTGGTTTGAGTTCGCGGGCGTGATCGTGCATTTCGCGGACGGTTCGGGCGGCGGCGCGGAGCGCAAGGACTTCGACGCGGACGCGATGGACGGAGATGCCGTGGGTTTCGGAGACGGCCTTCATGGATTCGCCACGCAGGAAGCACGCTTCGGCGATGGCGCGTCGGCGGGGGTCCCACCGGTGGCGATGGGCGAGGATGAGGTCGGTCTCCGGGGCGTGGATTCGGTCGAGTGCGCGTCGGAGTCGGTTGGCGATCACGGCGCGATGTCGTTGTTGGGCCCGGGCGACGGACGCGATGGTTTCGCCTCGCTCGTAGATTGCCGTCACGAGATCGCGTCCGACGGGGTCGAGTTCGGCGGCGCGGGCGAGGATTCGTTCGACCGCCCACCGGTGGGCGGCGACGCGTTCCGCGGCCGGATCGCATCTCGTCGATTCGGTCGTGTGAGCGTCGGTGGTCCCGCCGATCGACGGGCCAGGTCCCGCGGCCCCTGCACCTGCCGCGCCGATCGCGTCTGACGCGTGTTCGGCGTGTCGGATGCGTGCGGCGGGTTCGACGGCCCGACCTGCCTTGTCGGGCTCGCGGCGATCTGCGTGTCGGACCGCTTCGTCGTCTTCAGCGCGCTCGCCACGACCGGCGTCGTCGGCGCGCTCGCGACGATCGGCGCGTCCGCTGCGCTCACCGATATCGGCGTCTCTGGCGCCGTCGGCGTGTCTGCCGCGCTCGCGACGATCGTCCCGGCGGACCACATCGGCGTGGTCAACACCTTGATCGGTCGCGCCATGATCGGCGCGCCGGACCGCTTCGCCGCGTCGGCCATTCGCGTCACGATCGGCGCGGCGGACCGCTCCGGCGCCTTCGGCAGCGCGCCCAACACCCTGATCGCTCGCACCACGATCCGCGCGGCGGGCCGCTGCGGCGTCTTCGCCATTCCCGCCGCGATCGACGCGTCGGATCGCTTCGGCCCCTCCGGCAGTCGCACCACGGCCCGCGCGTCGAACCACTTCGGCGTCTTCGCCATTCCCGCCGCGATCGACGCGTCGGACCGCAGCGCCGTCTCCGCCATTCGAACCACGATCCGCGCGGCGGACCGCTCCGCCACCTCCGCCATTCGCGCCACGATCGGCGCGGCGGACAACTTCCCCGCCTCCGGCATTCGCACCATGATCCGCGCGTCGAACCGCTTCGGCGTCTCCGTCATTCGCGCCACGATCGGCGCGGCGGACCGCTTCGCCGCATCCGGCATTCGCGCCACGATCCGCGCCACGGACCGCTTCGCCGCATCCGGCATTCGCGCCACGATCCGCGCGTCTGCCTCGCTCGCCACCGGGATCCCGGCGGACCACGTCAGCGTGGCCAACGCCGTGATCGCTCGCCCCACGATCCGCGCGGCGGGCCGCTGCGGCGTCTCCGCCATTCGCGACACGATCGGCGCGTCGGACAGCGTCAGCGCGGCCAACACCCTGATCGCTCGCACCACGATCAGCGCGTCGGACCGCTCCGGCGCTTCCGCCATGCGCACCACGATCAGCGCCAGGGACCGCTTCGCCGCCTCCGGCATTCGCGCCACGATCGGCGCGGCGGACCGCTCCGGCGTCCGGGTCAGCGCGTCCAACGCCTCCGACGCTCGCGCCACGATCGCCGCGTCGGGCCGCGTCGGCGTGTTCGGCCTGTTCGGCCTGTTCGGCCTGTTCGGCGGTTGAATTGTCGAGGACGCGGTCATGGCGTCCGGGTGATGAGGATGAATCAGAAGAAGTCGAGACGTCGTCAGCGTGGGAAGGCCGGTTGGGCGCGGGATCGCCGTCCCGCCCCGCCGCGTGCGCGGCATGGGGGTTCAACATGATCATGCTTGGGGGATCTCCAGAATCAGCGAGGCCCGACCATGCGATCGCTCCACGGGCGATCGACCGAACCCCGTCCACCACGAATCAGAAGAGGCCGCGACGCTCCGACGCCGCGCTCACGAAAGAAAACACAATCCCGAGTTGACATTTCTGTCAACCGACCCACAATGTACCACGTGAGCGGCGGAAGTCAAGTTCTTTGATTGGTCTTTGTTTGGTATTGATCGGGCTCAATAACCGTGTTTTCGGCGTCATGAACGTGGATCAGGTGGGGTGACGGACATGTCAACGCAGGTCGATGGCGGGCGGGTCGAAGATGATGACGGTCGCCCGGGGGAGCGGGTGCGTCGGGCGAGGCAGGCGGCCGGGATGACCCTGGCGGACCTCGCGGAACGTCTCGGCGTCAGCAAGTCGCAGGTGTCGTTGTGGGAGTCCGGCAAGCGATCGCTGAGCGACGAGTGGGCGGCGGCGATCGAAGCGGCGCTGGGCGTGGATGACGGTTCGATCGTGGAGGCGGTGCGCTGGGCGGAGACGCCGGCGTCGGTGCGTGCGCAGGTCGCGGCGTCGGCGGATCTGGCGGACCGACTGCGCGACGCCGCGCGTCGGGGGGTGAGCCTGGACGATCTTCTCGCGCGGGGGGAGTTGGGTCGTCTGGTGGAGTCGGCGTCGGGGAACATCGAGTCGCCTCGGATGCTGGCGGCGCGGATTCCGGTGATCAACAAGGTGTCGGCGGGGTATCCGGCGGAGTTCACCGATCTGGATTACCCGGCGCGGGTGGCGGATGCGTACGTGGCGTGCCCGGACGTGACGGATGCCGATGCGTTCGCCGCGCGGGTGGTGGGCGACTCGATGGCGCCGGCGTACCGGGAGGGTGAGATCGTGGTGTTCAGTCCGAGCGCGGCGGTCGATTCGGGCTGCGACTGTTTCGTTCGTTTCGAGGATCGCGGGGAGAGCACGTTCAAGCGGGTGTTCTTTGATGACGAGGCGACGGTGCGATTGCAGCCGTTGAACAGTGCGTATCCGCCTCGCACGGTGAAGCGGGTGGAGGTTGGCGGGATGTATCGGGCGGTGTATGTGATGCGGGCGGTGGGTTGACCCACGCCGCGGGCTCCGCCCGCGGACGCAGCGCAACGAGACGAGAGGATCGCCATGGGAGATGCGGGGCTGGCAAAGCTGATCGATCAGGTGCGAGCGAGCGACGAGCCGTCGCAACAGAACATCTCGGTCGCGCCGCCCACGCCGACCTGCAAGGGCGTGGCGGCGGCTTGAACCGAAGCAGAGATACGTCGGGTCCGGGGATGGTCGGGTCCGGCGGCGGAGCCGCCGGCTGGGGTCGAACCGCGCTGATGCCGACCGACGGCTATTTGTCCCCGCCGGGCCGGATCATGTTCACGAAGCGTTCGACGAAACTCAGCACATCCTCGGCCTTATCGGTGACCGTGATCTCCGGCGCGGCGGGTTCCTCCGGTTCGGCGGGCGTCGCCTCGGGGACGGCGTCCGGGGTGGGGGGCGGCGCATCGGCGAGGATCTGGCGTTTGCGATCCACGTACGCCGCGGTCTGCCGGAACAGGAGCAGGCTGGCCGAGACGAACAGACCGATGAGGCTCGCCATGCCGACGGGACGGAGGAGTACGCCGACGAAGTCAGTCCAGTCATCGACGCCGTTGAACGACACCGATGGCACGACGGCGTAGACGAAGATCATCACGCTGGCGAGCGCGATGACGCCGGTGGTGCAGGCAGCGAGAAAGCAGGCGTCGGCCAGCCGTTTGATGTGCCTCGCGTGCTGTTCGCTTGACGCCTCGGCGCGTTCGCGGCGGGGCCAGAGAGCGATGGCGGCGGCGTAGATGATCGCCAGCGCGAGGAAGTAGGCGGGGGCGGCGACGGGATCGAGTCGGGCGACGATCGACTGACCGTTGGCGCTGACTTCGGCGTTGACGGCGGACGTCGCCTTGATCGAGACCCCGCCGGTGAACGAGTCGGGGCTGGTCGGCATGCGGATGGCGACCAGCTCCAGCAGGTGACTCCGGTCGACGAACGGGCGCAGCTCCACGAGGACAAGCAGGGTCATCGCGAGCGCAATGAACAGGAACACACGGCTCAGAAACACGGATGAGGACATGGCGACCACCCGATGATCGATCTTGGGGGAAGGAGCCAGCGCGGTCGACGGTGAGCCGCCGGGACTTCAGCCCGGAAGACCGGGTGTGACGTCGCTGTCGGCGGGACAGAGGTCGAGCATGCCGAGATCCCGGAGCGCGGCTCGGACGGATCGGAAGACGGCTTCGTCGTCGCGTTCCTGTGCACAGACACTCAGGAGCGCGTCGACGATCTCTTCGCGATACTCGGGCGCGAGTTCCGGATTCTGGATGATGATCGCCGCGCCTCCCGTGATCGCCCACCGGCGGACCGGATGGGGGAGTTCGCGTTCCCGAATCCAGTTGACCAGGACGGTCGTGTGGACCCGGGTGATCGTGATGTGATCGCCATCGTCGGTTTCGCCGCGCCGCATGGTTTCGACCCATTGCTGGACGATCGCGGCGTCGCGTTGAATGGCCTCGTCGTACGCGGCGCTGCGTGGTTCGGGGTACCGAGGCGGAATCTGATCGCGCCATTGAACGGCGACCGTGTATCCGACCGCGGCGGTGACGCAGAAGACGATGCAGAGCCCCACGATCATCACTTCACGGACCGGCTCGAAGCGTTTCATGAGTCAGCTCCCCGTGCCGCGTGAAGAGCAGCGTGCGCCGGCGTTCCGGACTTGTCGCCCCCGCTCCCGGTATCAACGGATTCGCACGCGTCGTCGCACCCGCCCTTGTCGCTCAGCGTGCAGCTTTGATCGCAGCAGTTCAGACAGTCGTAGGTCGTGTATTCGGGAACCGTGGGGCAGTCGTCGCAGGCCGGGAACTGATGCCCCGGACCGGCGTCCGCCAGGGCGCCCGCGACGCCGACCATCAGGCCGATTCCCGCCGCCGCCGCATAGCGCGAGCGAAAGACGTTTCGCGTCCGTGCACGCGATGACGGCTGCAGCCTCACATCACTCTTCATCATGTTTGTCAGGCCCTCACCTCACTCGACGCCGTCGCCGAGACCCCGTCGACGACCTTCCCCTGTCGGGTCGCCGGAAAGAAGAACAATACCATGCTGATCGGCGATGACCACGTCAGGCCGCCGCAAACGGACAAGAAAGAACAGATTGATTGATATAAGTATCGAAGATTATCAATGCATCGTTCTGTGCAGATTGATGGTTGAGGATCGCGGCGATGTCAGCCCGCGATGCGCACTGTTTCGGGCGCTTCGAACGGGCGCCAGGGCAGGACGATGCGTCGGCCGCCGGCGCCGGAGGCGTCGAGACGATCCGCGGTCTCGAGCATCGGGCCGGGGCTCATGGTGCCGACCATGAGGACGTCCGCCTCGCGTTCGTCGCGGACGATCCGCGCGCCGGATTCGCGCACGATGTCGGCGATCAGCCAGGCGTACTTTGCTTCGAGATTGGGCGGGGCGACGAGGGCGACGCGGTCGCTCGAGTTCAGGTGAGCGGCGGCGACGGCGGCGCGGCAGGCGGCGCGTCCGGTGAAGCGGGACCATTCAGTGTCGGTGAGCTTGCGCCCGGTCGGTGCGGGCGACGACCTCGGCGTCGACCACGGGAGGTTCATGGCCTCGCGCATGCCGCGCTCGAATCCGTCGTGGGCGTTCTCGCGTGCGGCGATGCGTTCGAACCGTGCGCCGAGTCGGCCCCACAACGCGGGCGCTTCGGCGGGCGGGGCGTAGCGGTGCAGGAGCGTCGCGTTGTTGACGATCAGCCGGCGAAGGATGACGTTCAGGTCGCGTCCGCGGGATGCGCGGCGGTGATGGACGCGGAATCCGTTCGACCACGTCACACGCCGCCCGGACGCGATCAGTTTGGCGCAGAAGTCGTACTCCTCGACGTAGTACACGAACGAGGCGTCGTAGCCGCCGAGTTCGAGGAAGACGTCGCGTCGGATCGCGGCGCCGCAGCCGACGAAGACTTCGGGCAGCCCCCCTGCTTCCCGGCGCGGCGGGTCGGCGTCGGGATCGAGGAAGATTTCGGCCCCGATCGCGCCGACATCGTCGGACGCGCCTTCGAGCACCGAGGCGTCGACCTGGAGCGGGGCGGCGTCGTCGTCGAGCATGAAGAGCCAGTCGCCGCGAGCCTTCTTCGCCGCGAGATTGCGGGCGGCGGCGCCGTCGTTCTTTCGGTTGCGGATCCAGCGGACGGGGATGTCGCCCGCGCGGGTCGGCGGTTTGCCGGCGTGGTCGGCGGCGTCGTCGGCCGCCTCGTTTTCGACGACGATGATCTCATCGCGTTCGCGTGAGGCGCCGGGGAGCAGTGCGAGGGCGTCGAGGGTGAGCTGGAGCTCTTCCGGACGTCGATGCGTCGGAATGATGTACGAGATCAGCGGCACGGGCGGTCCCCTGTGATTGAGAGGTCCAGTCGAGGTCGCTACGAGGTCGCGGTGCGAGGCGGATCGGCGAGGGTCAGCCCGCTGCGGGTGGGCGCGGCGATGTCGATCGAGAGCGGCGCCTGTTCGAGCTGCAGGAGTTTGCGTCGGAGGGTGGCGGCGTCGACGGCGTGGTTTCCGAGTCGCGCGCCGGCGATGGCGGCGGCGACGGCGCCGAGGTAGGCGGCCTGGACGAGATCGGCCCCGGCCGCCGCCGCGAGACTCGCGGTGGCGAGCAGCGCATCGCCGCACCCGAGGGGGTCGACCGCGTACGCGGTAAGGGCGGGGATGTGTTCCGCGTCGAGGTGCGAGGCCCATTCGCTGGCGTCGACGTCGGGCTTGGGCGAGAAGGCGATCGCGCCGTCGCGTCCGAGCGTGACGATCGCGTTCTTCACCGCCGTCTCGCGAAGGTAGCGGAAGACGACCGCGTTGAGCGAGGCGTCGAAGTCGCGCATGGCTTCGCGGAGTTCGGTCTCCGACGGCGTCGCGAGGTCGAGTTGCGGCATGGAGCGCAACGCGTTCCGGCGACCGGAGACGTCCGCGCTCAGAATTCGCGCCGGTCCGCGGAGGGCGCGGGCGAGGGCGGCGAGACTGGAGTCGGTGAAGAGTCCGAGTCGGAAGTCCGCGATGATCGCGAGGTCGACGGCGTCGCCGGCGATCTCCGCCGCGAGGGCCTCGAGGTGGGCGCGCTGGGTTTCATCGAGGGCGAGCGGTTGCACGAGGTCGAGCTTCATCACCTTGTCGGAGCCGACGAGGAAACGTTGCTTCTCGAACATCGGGTGATCGATGGTCAGCGGGACGACTTCGACGCCTTCGGTCTCGAGTCGGTTGCGACAGGTGGCGGCTTCGATGGTGTTGGGGAGCGGGGTGAGCAGCGTCGGTCGCGCGCCGAGGGCGGCGAGATGGCGGGCGATGACCGCCGCGCCGCCGTCGAACGCGGCGCGATCGAGCGGTCGGAGCGACATGCAGGCGGCTTCGGAGGCGACTTCGGGCTGGTCGCAGAAGACGTAGGAATCGTTGATGAGTTCACCGACGACGAGGGCGCGTTGTCCCTGGAAGCGTCGCATGACGTCGGTGAGGGCGTCGGCGTCGACGTCGTGGCCGCGCCGGAGGCGCTGGAGTTGTCGGGCGCGGGGGTCGTGCGGGTGGTCGGTGTCGGAGAGTTCGCCGGAGAGGGCCTGGATGAGGGCGGTCGAGGAGAAGACGATGTCTCCGGAGGAGAAGACGACGCGCCCGCCGTGTTGTTCGACCGCCGCGCGTTCCGCGGCGAACCGCGGGTCCTTGTTATCCGCGTACTCGGAGCCCTTGATGAAGACGTCGGGCTGGACGGCGTCGAGGAGTTCGACGGCGGTGGCGTCGGGGTTGACGAAGACCCAGTTGACGAAGTCGAGGACGGCGAGGTTTTCCGCCCGGAGGTCCTGCGGGAAGAGGGGGCGGCCGGCGCCCTTGTCGACGCGGTCGTCGGCGGTGATGGTGACGAGCAGGATGTCGCCCTGCTGGGCGGCGAATCGAAGGTGCCGGATATGTCCGGGATGGACGATGTCGAAGCAGCCGTGACAGTGAACGACGATCCGTCCGGTCGCGCGGGCTTCGGCGCGAAGGCGGATGAGGTCGTCGCGGGTGAGGATCTTGTCGTGCGCGGCGGGGCGCGGGTCGGTCGGCCGGTTCATGGGGGCTCAGGTCCTCGCGAGTCGTCGTCGTTCGATCGTGGAACGTCGGCGGAGGGATATCGACGCAATCTCCGGACCATGCGTACAGGAACCCCCGGCAGGCCGGAAAACGGAGGGAAGAACCCCCGTTGCGTCGCGACGAGCGCGGGGTCCGAGGGGCTCGGGCGATCGGCGGCGCAGATCCTGCGCCGCTCCGTCACCGGCGAACGGGACCGCCCGTTTCGCGTCGGCCGTCGATCTTCCGAAGCTCCATCGAATCGAACAGTTCGCCGTACTCGTCAACGGCCTGGAACTCGAGATGCCCGCCGTTGATGGCGACGTAGACGAAGTGGTGCCGCCGCTGCTTCTTGTGACCGAACCAGGTGTTGACGGCGTCGAAGTCCTCGAGATGGCCGCCGCCGCCGGCGGTGGTGACGTAGATCACGCCGCCGTCCTCGTACGCCGCCGCGCGTTCACGCCGGATCGGGAAGGTTCGTTCGTAATCGTGGACGTGTCCGGAGAAGCAGATGTCGACCTGATGCTCTTCGAGCAGCGCGACGATATTTCGGACGTTCATATCGCCGCGGGTCGACGGTCCGTCGCGGGTGGATCCGTAGTCGTCGGCGTCGGAGGTCCAGGGCGGCTGGTGGAGCACGGCGAACTTCCAGGTCGCGGTCGATGATGACAACGCCTGCTCGAGCCAGGCGAGTTGTTCGGACGCGGCGTCGAGTTGTCGGTTGCCGTCGATCATGAAGAACTCCGCGGGTCCGTACTCGAACGCGTACCACATCTCCGGCTCGGGCAGCGACATGTACCGGTAGTAATGCCGCGCGTCCTGTTCGTGATTGCCGAGGACGGGCATCAGCGGCGACCGTGAGATGAGCGGCTGCATGTTGGGGAAGAAGTGGCCGGTCCAGTGCTGCTTGTTCGAGCCGGTGGACACGAGGTCGCCCGCGTGAATCACCAGGTTCGGACGATGCTCGTACGCCTCCGCCGCGATCCGTCGGACGACCTCCGGCTGGGCCTGCGTGTCGCCGATGGCGACGAACGTGAACGCGTGATCCGGCGTCGCCGCCGTCCGGAAGGCGAGCGTGGGAGTCGTGAGCGGCGTCAGGTCAGGATCGGCGTCCGGGGGCGCGGCGGTCATGCGATAGAAGTACTTCCGATTGGGATCGAGACCGGCGACGCGGAACTCATGCAGCATCGCCGGGGCGTCGGCCTGCACGTTGATGCGCGGCGTCCCGGTTTCTCCCCAGACCTCGACCCGGGCGACGGTCGGACGCGTCGTCTCGCCGAGGATGCTGATCGCATCGTGCGCGGGCCAGGTCAGGTACGGCGTGACGAGCCATTCGAGCGGGGTGTCGACCGAAGGCGGAAGATCATTGAGCGCGGCGTTCTCCGCCCACCAGTTCCGGATCTCCTCGGCCGACGCCGCGCGATCGAGCAGGCGGATTTCCCGCAGGCGTCCATCGAACGGATGTTGTTCGTTGTCATCCTGGTAGGCCCCGATGACAAACGGGGCTTCGGTGTCGTAGAGGATGGGGCCGGATTGAGCGCGGCTGAGCGCGGCCCGGACGCCGTCGACGTAGATGGCGGCGACGGCGCCGTCATAGACGGCGGCGACGTGCGTCCAGCGGCCGGCGGACCACGGCGTGTCGGTGGTGACGTAGGTCATGGCGCCGTCGCCGTCGTCGGCCCCGGCGGTCGCGAGGGCGAAGGTGAAGTTCG
Source organism: Phycisphaerales bacterium (assembly GCA_965227335.1). Classification (GTDB taxonomy): domain Bacteria; phylum Planctomycetota; class Phycisphaerae; order Phycisphaerales; family SM1A02; genus CBDDFV01. Next base: position 594,391 of record CBDDFV010000001.1, on the reverse strand, counting down.
TCTCGTCGAATCCGAGCACCCAGCCCTGCTCGTATCCGCCGTTGTCCTGCACGCAGCCGATGACGCCGCCCCACCGCTGCGGCGTGTCGATCGACATCCACGCGGCGACGGTCATGGCGCGAGCGGGCAGGAGCGCGACATCGGTCCCGATCGGCGCGCGGAGCACGAGGATGTCGTCGGGTCCGCCGAACACGGCGCCGCCGCCGCGCGACGGATCGCCGGAGACGACGCGGGACGCCGGCGGGATCTCGAAGGGGCCGGCGGTCTCGGCCGTCCGGGCGGGCGTCGGATGAAAGCGCCAGACCGCGTCGAGTCCGTCGGCGTGCGCGGCGGGGCCGACGACGGCGGCGGCGATGATCGTCGAAGCGGCGCGGTTGAATCGTGTCTTCATGGCGACGTGCCTCCCACGGGAATGGCGGATCCGCGGTGCACGGTACCCGACGCGACGCCGGGCGCGCAACGAACACCGCGGTCCGTGTCACGGGACCGCGGTGCTCGAGACGCCGGCCCGGGAGGGCTCGGGGCGCTGGACTGGCCGGATCGCGGAGGGATCCGGATCGGGTCAGTTGCAGTCGCCCCAGGCGCCGAGGAGCAGCGCGAGGTCGCCAGCGTCGACCTGCCCGGAGGCGTCGAGGTCGGCGGCGCTGTCGTCGGTTCCCCACGCTCCGAGCAGGAGGGCGAGATCGCTGGCGCCGACTTCGGCGTCGCCGTCGATGTCGCCGAGGCAGGCGCATTCCGCGAGGGGGAAGGTGATGACGATGCCGAGGTCGCCGTCGTCGAAGAAATCCCAGATGCCGGTCTGCACGGCGAGGAAGTCGTTCGTGCACCAGCAGACGTTGGTGGCGTCGATGTCGCCGGAGCCGTCGGGGGCGAACGGCGCCGCGTTGTAGAGGTTGGCTCCGAAGTCGGCGACGTTGGAGCAGATGACGTTGAACTCGTCATCGTCGGGATCACCGGCGAGCGACACGGTTTCGCCCGCCTGGTTCATCGCCGACGCCGCGATGAAGATCCCGCCGCCGGAGCCTTCGGGCGCCTCGTTGTTCTCGATACGGCAGTTGATGAACGCCGAGGGGAATCCGCCGCTGCCGACGTACGCCCCGCCGCCGAGCTTGCCGGCGAGGGCGGTGACGTTCCCGGAGATCTCCGTGTTGCGGATCGTCCAGCTCTCGCTGTTCGTGTCGATGTAGAGACCGGCCCCGTCGTTGACGGAGGTGTTGCCGGCGATCGTGCAGTCATCGATGGTGGCGTTGTCGCTGTTGGAGAAGTAGACGGCCCCGCCCCGATCGTCGGCGCTGTTGGCGGTGATCGCGGTTCCGATCATGGCGAGGTCCTGGCAGCTCGTGATGAAGAGCGCGCCGCCTTCGTCGCGGGCGACGTTCTCCGTGAACGTGCAGCCTTCGATGCTCAGGCTGGCGCAGGACGAGGCGAAGAGGCCGCCGCCGTCGCGGGAGGACTGCCCGGTCTCGTTGTCGATGAACTGGCAGTTCGCGAAGGTGAGACCGGTGGACGACGAGACGTACGCGGCGCCGCCGTCGCCGAAGTCGGAGCGATTGCCGTTGAACGTGACGTTGTCGAAGAGCGCGCCGGCGCTGCTCTGCACCCAGACGGCGCCGCCGTTTCCGCCGGCGATGGAGTTGGCGATCGTCCCGCCCTGCCAGACGAAGCCGGGACAGCTCGTCAGGTACGCGGCGCCGCCGCCGGCGTTCGACACCAGGGTGCTGTTGCCGTCGAAGACGTTGTCGCAGAAGTACGCATCGGTCGTGTTCTGCATGTAGATCGCGCCGCCGTCGGCGCTGCTGCCGTTGGTGAAGTTCTCGACCCAGACGTTGCCGCAGATCTGATGGTCCGCGCCGCCCTGCAGGTGGAGGCCGCCGCCGTCGAAGGAGTTCTGCTGAAAGCCGTTCCCTTCGATCCGCGAATCGAGCAGGCGAAGCTCCTGCCCGGCCTGGAGCGTCACGGTGAGGGCGCGTCCGTCGGTGTTGAACACATCGCACGCTTCGAGCAGGACCTGGCAGTTCTCGATGCGGATCGCCTCGTCCGATCCGTCGCCGGCGTCGCGGACGATCGCGTGGGAGATCCGGGCCCCGTCGACGTAGTCCCCGGTCTCTTCGTCGTACTGGGCGTCGAGAGCGAAGTCGGTGAAGTAGAGCCGCTCCCAGCGTGGCCCGCCCGGCATCGTCGACTCGAAGACGACGGGGTCGTCCTCGGCGCCCAGGACCTCCAGGCCGCCGGGACCGAACGCGTTGGAGCCGACGGTGATGGTCAGGCCCGGAGCGATCCGAACGACGACGCCCGGCTCGATCGTGAGGGTCGAATTGACGCCGATGATGATCGACTGGCTCACGATGTACGGACTGCCCGCCGCGGTCCACGTCGTGTCCGACACGATCGGGCCGCCGACCGGCGTGTCGGCCGTCGCGAAACCCGTCGCCCACGACGGGACCAGGGCGGCCATGGTGATCAGCAGGTGATTTCGATGGTTGATGTTGCGCATCTCGATTGCTCCTCGATGACGGCCCGCCGACGAGCGTCGGAGGGGCTGGATGGAACCGGCCGTCTCGCTATGATCAGGCCGGGTGACATGAGGAGACGGGAACTCGGGGCGCGGATCCCGACACGTTCTCCGGGAATTTTTCGCGGCGCCGTTCGGCGGGGGCCCATGACCATCACGCCTCGACTTTCCGAGGACTTCACCGCGTTGCTCGGTCGGCATCACGCGGGCGATCCCGCCGCGTTCGCCGCGCTCGTGGACGAGGCGTACGACGAGATGCGGGGGGTGGTCCGGAAACGCCGATCGCGTGACCATCGCGATGCGCAGACGACGATGCTCGTGCATGACGTGCTCCTGGCGCTCGGCGCGCAGCACACGCAGTTGCAGAACCGGGAGCATTTCTTCGCCCTCGCGGTGACGCTGCTCATTCGGATCGAGAACGACCTGCGGAAGCATGAATCGGCGGAGAAGCGAGGCGGCGGAGCGACGCACGAACCGATCCGGGAGGACCACGCGGCGACGACGCCCGGCGACGCCGGCCGCGCGTACGACGCGATCTGCACGTTGCGGGACGTCGACGCCCGGGCGGCGGAGGTGACGGCGTTGAAGCTGGTGGCGGACAAGACGGAGTCGGAGATCGCCGCCCTGCTCGGCGTGACCGAGCGGACGGTGCAGCGGGACTGGAAGTTCGCCCGCACCTGGATGCGGGCGTACCTGCGGGGGGAGGCCGACGGATGAATCCGCGTTCGATCAAGTCGTTGTTCACCGAGTTCGCGGATCTCTCGCCGGAGGAGCGGGCGGCCGCGCTCGCGACCCTCGACTCGTCGGACCCGGACGCCGCGGATCAGCTGCGTCGCCTCTTCGCGTTCGACGGCGACGACGACACGACAAGCGCGTTGATTCAGACCTTCGGCGTGGAGGCGCTGCGCGAGATCGTGGATCGTCCGATGCTGCCGGAACGGTACGAAGTGATCGAGAAGATCGGGGCGGGCGGCTTCAGCACGGTGCTTCGCTGCTTTGATCACGGCGACGTCAAACGCGAGGTCGCGGTCAAGGTGCTCCACCGGCGCTTCCACGATCCCGACGCGCCGGTGCGGCTCGAACGGGAACGTCAGGCGATGGCCCGGGTGCAGCATCCGAACGTCGCGGTCGTGCATGACGGCGGGACCACGCGGGACGGGCGTCCGTTCATCACGATGGCGTACATCGCGGGACCACCGATTGATCAGTACGCCGACGCCGCCCGGCTGACGCTGCGGGAGCGGGTGGAGCTGTTCGCCCCGGTCTGCGAAGCAGTCGCGGCGGTGCACCGTCGCGCCCTCGTGCATCGCGATCTGAAGCCATCGAACATCCTCGTCGAATCATCGAAGGACGGCGTCACGCCCAAGCTGATCGATTTCGGGGTCGTCAAGCCGCTGCAGGAGGCGCCGGGGGCGGACCTCGTGGAGTCAGAGGCGATCCGCATCGGCACGCCGGCGTACATGAGCCCCGAGCAGGTGCGAGGAGACGCGGCCCGGATCGACGCCGCGGCGGACATCTACGGACTCGGCGCCGTCCTGTACACGTTGCTCACGGGACGGCCGCCGTTCACGCGGGATGAACACGACGATCTCTACGCGGCGGCGCAGCACGCGACGCCCCGACCGCCGAGCGAACGACTCGCCGCCGCGTCGGACGAGGTCGCGTCGGCGCGGAACGGATCGCCGGACAGCCTCGCCCGACAGACGCGCGGCGATCTGGACGCGATCGTGCTCCGGTGTCTCGCCAAGGACCCCGATGACCGGTATCCCGGCGCCCCGGCGCTCGCCGCGGATCTCCACGCCTGGCGGCGGGGGGACGCGGTGCAGGCCCGGCAGGCGCCGTGGACCGAACGGACACGCCGCGCGGTGCGCAAGCACTGGCTACCGATCGGCGCGGCCGGACTCGTTTTCGCGGCGACGCTCGCGGCGACCATCGTGTCCGTCACATTCTGGCGACGCGAATCGGATCAGCGGGCGATCGCGGAAGCGCGTTCGGTGGAGGCGCAGACGACCGCGGATCTGTTCCGAATCGTCTTCGACGGCGCCGCGCCGTCCGCGGGCGGCCGCGCCGACACGACGGTGCTCGAACTCCTGGAGTACGCGGCGGCGTGGACGGAGTCCGAGAGCGCCGGGCTTGATCCGCGGCGCCGGGTGCAGTTGCGAACGGACATCGGCGAGGCGTTCGCCGCGTTCGGACGGGCGGATCTCGCCGTCGCGCAGCTCGAACCGGCGTACGAGGAGGCGACGGCGGGCGACTGGATGCCCGCGGCGGACCGGCTGAGTCTGGCGATCGAGTGCGTGCGGGCGCTCCGGGACGCGGGTCGGCGCGATGATGCGTGGGCGTTGTGCGAACGTCTGGCGGACGAGATGACCGACGACACGCCGCTCGAGGCGAGGATCCGCATCCTGAACACACGCACCGGTCTCGCCGTCGTGTTTCGACGCAACGACCTCGCGTACGCCTCCGCGCAGGAGGTGCGGACGTTGATCGATCAGTACGGCGGAGCGGACGGACAGATGGGGACGAACAACGCGATCAATCTCGCCCACGCGGCCCGCACGACCGGACGCCCCGACGAAGCCGAAGCCGCGGCCCGGCGGGCGATCCAGATCGCGTCGAAGACGGATGAGACGTGGGGCCCGCCGCTGGCGGATCAGGCGCGGCACACCCTGGCGATCATTCTCGCCAGTTCGGGTCGACCAGCGGAGGCGGAGCCGCTGCTGATGACGTGTCTGCGTTACGCCCGGGACACGTACGGCGAGGCAAGCGAACACGTGGAGGGGGTGGAGATGACCCTCGCCACCGTGCTTCGACACCTCGGTCGCGCGGACGAGGCGATCGAGATGCATCAGCGGATCGCCTCGAACCGCGTCGCGCGGTACGGGGAGAACCACCAGAATTCCGCCGCCTCGCTCTACAACACCGCCGGCCACCTCATGATGGCCCAACGGTACGGCGAAGCGCAGAAGTATGCGGAGCGGGCCCACCGTGCGCACATCGCGGTGTTCGGCGCCGATCACGCCGAGACGCAGCGGGCGTTCTCGGTGCTGCAGACCATCAACGGCCGGCTGATTCTGCTGGACATGCTCGCCCGCTGGACGGACGCCGCGTCGCGCTGAGGATTCAGCGTGTGTAACGGGTGGTCACGTCCGTCCCGTCCGTCGTGAACGTGATGTGGAAGTTCGTGTCGGTGCGAAGGTAGTCGTCCGGGCGATGCTGATCGAGAAACGCCACCACCGACGGGCTCGGGTGGGCGAAGGGGCGGACGTGGCTGCTGATCGCGATGTCGACGTGGTCGGGCGCCGCGCTCAACCGCGTGAACCACGGCGTGTCGTTCACGTCCCCGTGCACGAACATCGCGTCCTGTGATCCATGGTGCGGCGCCTTGAAGACGCGGGTGGTGTCCGGGATGTCGTCCGAGATCGTCTCCCACACCTCCGCCTCCGCATCGCCGGTGAGAATCATCGTCACATCGCCGAGCGTCGCCGCCAGCACGACGGAGTTGTTGTTCTCGTTGGAGTAATGCTGCTCATGGCCGTGGGGCGGCCACATGATCTCCATCGTCGCATCACCGAAGGCGGGAAGCGTCTTCGACGCGTCGATCGACTGGTGGTGCGCGACCTTCGAACTCCGTTGCGCGTACCGCAGAAGACCCGTGAAGTACGCGGCGGTCGAGTTGGACTTCGGGTACCAGAACTGGCTGGCGCCGAAGTCCTGCAGGATCCGCTTGAGGCCCTGGCCATGATCCGCGTGGGCGTGCGTGAGCAGCACCCAGTCGAAGAAGGGGTCCGGCAGCGAGGCGTTCGGATCATTCGCCTGCAGATCGTAGAGTCGACGTTCGGCGAATCGCTTCACGAACATCGAGGATGAACGCAGGTTCGTGGTGTCGTTGGAGTCGATGAGGGCGAAGTGGGCGTCGCCCGCCGCGTCGATCGATTCGAGCAGAATCGAGTCCCCCCATCCGACGTCGATGAATGTCACGCTGAGCGAACTCACGCCTCGCCTCCCGTCTCATCGGACGCCTCATCCTCGGCGTAGGACAACTCCAACGCCTCGGACTTCGGGTACTGCTCCACCGCAAGGCCGATCTGTCGCTGGTTCCACGCCGCGAACGCGCGGCCTTCCTCCGGCGACGGGACCACCGCCGCCCCGGGCGCCAACGCACTCATGCGATCCAGAAACGCGACGATGTCGATGCGCGACTCGCGGAAGAGCACTGCGGCCTCGAACGCATCGCGGCTGACCCGGTAGCCGGCGCCGACCGCGAACGAATCTCCCTTCGGGAACGCCTCCGACGGGATCCAGATGTCGCCGACGTCGACGAGCAGCTTCGCGCCGTCCTCGACGAAGTCGTACAAGGCGTCGATGTCGTCGGGCGAGGTGAAACGCTCGCCGCGATCCTCCGGCGGACCGAGCACCACGCCCCGCAGCGAAAGCAGCAGGTACGGCAGTTGCGTTTCGTTGACGTTGATCGTCCAGCCCGCGCCGGGGGCGTCGCTCTCGATCAGCAGGTACGTGCAGCGCACCATGTCGAATGCGCGGCGGCCCTCGCCGGGAACCTGGCGCCGGGCGTCGATCAGCACCGGAACGCCGCGTGCAGTCCGGTCGGTCGCGTAACTGGGCGGACGCATGACGGCTCTCCTGTCGACCTCGGTGATCGCCGGACGACCCCCGCCCTCACGCGAGCGGCCGCGATCGCGTCACCTTCCGGTCATCACACGTCCAGATCAAGATGATTCGGGCGCGATTCGTTCACCGTCACGGACCCCGCCCGCGATCTCATCCGTTCAACCATCGCGGCGACAACGGGTTCGAACGTTGGTCGCGACCGCTCGCACATAAGTTTGATCGGGATCAATATGTTGGAACGCGGGCGTCAGACGCGTTCGAGACGGGCGTGCGGTTCGGGCGGGAGTTCGACGCGGATCTCGTCGCCGGGTCTGACCTCGCCGCCCGCTTCGACGACGCCCATCACGCCGGTCTTGCGGACGACGTCGCCGTCCGGGCGCTTCTCGAGCACGACGTTGAGCAGGCCGGGCTGGAAGTCGTCGATCTGCGAACAGGGATTGCGGAGGCCGGTGATGCGGACGACCGCGGTCGGACCGAGGTGGAGTCGGGCGTCGCGCGGGAGTTCGAGGAGGTCGACGCCGCGGGTCGTGATGTTCTCGCCGAGCGCGCCCGGAGCGACGTCGTATCCGTGGGCGCGGGTTTCGGCGAGCAGTTCCTCGTGAATGAGGTGGACCTGACGCAGGTTGGGCTGGGTGGGATCGCGACGGACCCGCGAGCGATGCTTCACCGTCGCCCCGGCGTGGGCGTCGCCTTCGACGCCGAGTCCTTCGAGCAGGCGCACGGACTCGACCGTGTCCTTCGAAAACGCATGCACCGCGCTGCGGTGGACCGCGACGACCTCACTCATGTCAACGACTCGCTCAGGGGCCCTTTCGTGCGCGGACCGTCACGACGACGATCACGACCCCCACGATTACGAGCGCTCCGATGACGAGGTTCGTGCGACTTCCGGCCGCCGGCGGCGCCGCCCCCCCGCCGTCGCCGTCGGCGGCGGCGATGTTTTCGAGCGCGGCGGGGGCGACAAGCATCTCCGTCGTCATCGGGTGGGAGGCGAGAATGGCATCCGTCGACCACATGGGCATCCCCGCCGGGACGTCGGCCCGGGCCGCGGCGACGGTTTCGACCTCGACGGGCGACGCGAAGTTGCCCCACGACTGCCGGACAAAGGTCAGCACCGCCGCGATCTCGTCGTCATTGAGATTCGCGCCGAGCGGCGCCATCGCGGACGAGTACTCGCGTCCGTCGTGCCAGGTCAGCGGTCCGTACAGGCCATGCACGACGATGCCGGCGGCGCGTTGCGGATCGCCGAGGACCCAGGGGGACTGGGCGAGGGGCGGGAAGCCCTCGACACCGAGGCCGTCCGCCGCGTGACAGCGGACGCAGCCGCGCTCGTCGTCGTGATAGATCTCCTCGCCGCGGGCCATGACGTCATCGGACGCGACGGCGACGCGGAAGGCGTCGTAGCCGTCGGGCCAGTCGCGGGCGAGGTGCATGCCGCGCAGGGCCGCCATGCCGCGCTCGTGGGTCGCGTCCCAGGCGGAGAACGGCGTCTGCGCGCCGGCCTGCACCTGGGCGGCGAGCCAGTCGAACTCGTTCTCGCCGTGGCGGACGATCTGTTCGACGGCGGCGTGGGGATCGACCGCACCGGCGACGAACGCGTCGCGGACTTCATCGACGAGCATGGCGTTCGCGGCCCCGGGCGGAAGCAGCGCCATCGCGCCGACGAGTTCGGACGGAGCCGCGCCGGTCGCATCGTTCATCGCTCGAATCCGCGCGGCCCATCCCACATGTCGCTGGGCGGGACTGCGTCCGTCCGCCGCGAGCGACTGAAGGCGTTCGCGCTCCGTATTGAGGGCCTCGACCGGGGCCGACATGAGCAACGCGGCGAGCGGCTCGATCCGGGCGGCCCGGGGCGTGGCCTCGATCTCGTCGAGGAGCAGCTCCACCCGGGCTGACGCGTCGTCGCCCGCGAGCCGCGTCAGCGCCGCTTCCTGGGCGTCGGTCGGGAGGTCGTTTCGAGTGAGCATCGCGCGGGCGGCGATGTCGTCGTCGGTCAGCGCGACGAGTTCATCCGCGGGCAATCGCTCAAGCTGGAAGCGGCGGAGCGTGGGCGACTCGGTGCTGAGTCGCAGGTGCTGCATGGTGGCGTTGAGGACGGCTTCGAAGGGTTCATCCATGTCGCCGGTCGCGGCGGCCGCGAGCACGCCGCCCGCTTCCGCGCTGGGAAGGAAGCCCGCCGCGACGACCGCTTCCTGGCGCACCCACATGTCGTCGTCATCGGCGGCCTGTTCCAGCAGCGGCGCCGCGACGGCGGCGGTGAGGTCGTCGTTCTGGATCCAATGGCGGATCACGCGGATCGCGGCGGCGCGGACTTCCGGCGTCGCCATGCCCATGACGCGCTGGAGCAGTTCGAGGTCGACGCGTCCGAGGGACTGGTGGATCCAGAGTCCTTCGAGCGTGAGACGGTCGCGGAGCGGGTCGTCGGCCTTGAGATTGACGAGCCAGTTGCGGACGACCGGGAGCACATCGCCGGGGGCCATGCGCTGGAGCTTTCGTCGGGCGAGTTGGCGGGTGTTTCGTTCGGGCTTCCGGAGCATCTCGAGCAGGTCCGCCGCGTCCGCCGACGCGATGTTCGGCGGCTGAACCAGGTCGCGGTCCGCGTGCCGGACGCGCCAGATTCGTCCGTGCATGTGATCGCGACGGGGATCACGGACGGAGTACTGCATGTGTCCGATGATCGGGTTGCACCAGTCGACGAGGTACAGCGCGCCGTCGGGCCCGATCTCCATCGCCACGGGGCGGAAGTTCGTATCGCTTGACGCGACGAGGTCCTGCGGCATGCGGGAGGCGGTCCAGGTGGAGCCGGTGCGTTCGATGCGGTCCCAGCGGACGCCGTGGAAACCGATCGACTGGTTGACGAGGAACGAGTTCTGTACGTCGTCGGGAAAGTGTCGGCTGGCGATGAGTTCGCAGCCGGCGGTGGGTCGGCCGCGATTGAGGAACGCGCCGGGGCGCCCGGGCTTGCGCGGGTAGTCGTACGCGCTGACGACCTGGGCGAAGTTGACGTTGTCGCCGCCCGAGGCGTCGGCGAGGATCGACTGGCCGTAGTCGTCGAAGACGTGTCCCCACGGGTTGGAGAATCCGGAGTGCGACATCACGACGACGCGCTGGGTGCGCGGGTCGAACCGCCACGTCGCGGCGTCGCGGGTGCGCCACGTGCCCCACGGCGTCTCCACGCTCGACTTCGTGAACACGCCCTCGTGCATGACGAAGCCGCCGTTGGGATCCCACTCGAACGCGCTCAGCGTGTGGTGCGAATCGGGCATGCCGAAGCCGCTCGCCACGATCTCGCGCACGTCGGCGCGTCCGTCGCCGTCCGTATCCCGCAACCGCAGCAGATCCGGGGCCTGACCGACGTACGCCGTGTCCACGCCGTCCAGCGCGAAACCGGTCGGCACATAGAGTTCGTCCGCGAAGACGGACTGCGTGTCAGCGCGGCCGTCGTCGTCGGTGTCCTCCAGGATGATCAGTCGACATCGCGCCCGCGCGCCCGGCATCAGGTGGGGATACGTCGGCGCGCACAGGACCCACAGGCGATGGCGCTCATCGAACGTCATCGCCAGCGGATTCTGCAGCGCCTCGAACTCCAGCTCCGAGGCGAAGCACTCGATCACGTACCCGTCCGGCACGGTGAACGCAGCCTTGAAGTCCTCGGGATCACTGATGTCGAGGTCCCCGAGCGACGTCTCCGTGCCCTTCGCCTCCACCGGAGGCGGCGACCAGTCGTCCGCCTCGAACCGGTTCGTCGACGGCGTGCGCGACCAGAGCGAACGCTCCACGGACGACGGCGGCGCAAGGGCGTCGGCGAGCGACGGCTTGTCCATCGCCCACACCGCCGCCTCCCGCGCGGCGACCATACGCTCAAGCTGCTCCATCTCCGGCGGGAAGTTCACCACGCCGAACGGATTCGCCCGCCGACCCCACACGTACTCCGTGTTCGTCGCGCGATAACGAAGACGCCAGTAGTAATGCTTGTCGGCGCACAACTCGCGCAACGCGACCGCCGCGTCGGTCATCGTCCCGCCCGATGGGTCGCCCCAGCCCAGTTGCCGGGCGGTCTCGGCCATCCAGTGCGCGGCGCCGCGATCGTTCGGGTGAATGCCGTTCGTCGTCCGGAAGCGTCGGCTGCGGTTGGGCTGGTCGTCGAAGAGGTCCACGCATCGCACGCCGTGCATGGCGGCGACGTCCTGCATCGCGTCGGCGTACGCGGCGACGACGGCGTTCCGGTCGAAGAGGGTCTGCCCGGTCGGCCAGGGGCGCCCGAGGTTCTCGTGTCGGACGGGGGTCCAGAGGACGATCTCGTCCGGCGCCGCGCGATCGCGGACGGCTTCGATGAGGCGGGACAGGTCGGTGCGGAAGCGGTCGAGACCGTCCTGGCCGTCGAACGACTCGCTCATGCCGAACGCGAGGAACACGACGTCAGGCTGGAGCCGATCCATCCAGTCCATCATCGTCGGGACGTTCGTCTCGCGCGGCCGCGAGGCGACTTCGTCGGCGGAGCCCGGGACGTGGCGGATCGAGATTTCGCGATCCGGGAACGCGGCGTGCACGGCGGCGTCGAAGTACCCGGTCTGGGCGAGGCGTTCGGCGAAGGTGTTGCCGGCGACAAGGATCTGCGTTCCGTCGGGCAGATCCAGCCGCTGCTCGGGATCGCGGGCGGCGGGCGTGAACGCGTGTGCTTCGGGCCGCACGTCCTTGATGAACCCGCCGAATCCGAAGGGCGTGGGGTCGAAGTCGCCGACGAGGCGGACGTCGGTCCCGCCCGGCGGGATCGCGTCCTCGAGACCAAGGCACCAGTAGACAGCGTTGACGAGCATGCGGCGCGTGCCGGGGGCGACGAAGTCGGTGGCGGCGCCCATGGTGGTCGTGAACACGCGTCCGCCGTTGTGTTCGCCGGTCCACGAGATCGGCATCATCGGTCGGTTCTTGTCGTTGTCGACGGGCGGATCGCTCGGATTCATGCCCGCGACGACTTCGCCGAGCACGACGGGCGTGCGTCCTTCGGGGAGCGGCAGTCGGACGGTGTAGACGTCGGTCGGACCGAAGATGTCGCCGCTGACGACGCCCCGATTGATCGGGTGATCCCGGGCGTCGTCGGGGATGACGCCCCGCGTCGCTTCGCTGCCGTGCGCGCCGTGGTGAGCGACCCACGTTTCGCCGAGGATCTGTCGTCCGAATCCCTGGGGCCACGTCTCGCCCTGGTGGTTCCAGGTGTAGTGCTTGTAGGTCTCGCTCGACGTGATGTTGAAGGCGTGCGTCGAAGTGCGGAGGCCGATGATCGGCTTGCCCGCCTGCACGTAGGCGTCGATGTGCGCCATCTGTTCGTCGGGCAGGTCGCGGAACCGGGTCGCGATGATCATGAGATCGGCGTCCGCGAGCGCTTCGAGGCCGGGGATGTTCGTGCGGTTGTCGGGATTGATCACGCCGGTGTCGGGATCGATCGCGAAGAGCACCGTGCAGGTGAAGCCGTGGCGCTCGGCGAGGATCTTCCCGAGTTGCGGGAGGGCTTCCTCGGAGCGGTACTCCTCGTCGCCCGAGACGAGCACGATGCGTTGGCCGAGGCCGGGACCGGCCTGGCCTTCATACGTCACCCACGGATCGGCGCCGTGCGTCAGCGACGCGGCGGCGAAGATGGCGCAGAACAGTCCGACCACGCCGTGGCGGAAGGCGGATCCGGACGGGCGATACGACGGGAACGAGCGGTGCTTCATGTCTCTCTCATCTGCCCCGGAGACGCGTGACGGAGAAAGAGGATAGTCGAGGAGGAAAGCGGCGTGTCAGATGATGGGGTCGGGGTCGAACTGACTGTCCCGTTCCTGCGGAGACCTCGCATGAGAAACGCCGCTCTGATCGGCGTCGCGGCGGGCCTGATGACCGTTTCCTGCTCGGACGTGCGTTCGACGTGCGCCCGGACGGCCGCCGCGCCCAGGGCGCCACGAAGACCGACGCGGCGAACGCCTCCGCCCGGACCGCGGACGAAGCTGCCGCGGACGTACCATGGGCGGTCCGAGACGATCGCCATGAGCCCATCCCGCACGATCCTCGAAACTGAACGCCTCCGGCTCCGCGAGATGACGCCGGCCGACCTGGAGTTCCTCGCGTCGCTCCTCGGCGATCCCGCGGTGATGCGACACTATCCCGCGCCGCTGGATCGCGCGGCCGCGGTCGGGTGGCTCGACCGTCAGCGGCAACGGTACGCGGACGACGGCTGCGGACTCTGGCTGGTCGAACACCGGGCCGCACGCGAACCCGTCGGTCAGGTCGGGCTGGTCTGGCAGGATGTGGACGGCCGGCGCGAACCGGAACTCGGCTGGATGATCGCGGCGGCGCACCAGCGTCGCGGTTATGCGACCGAGGCCGCCCGCGCGGTCCGAACGCTTGCGTTCGACGCCTTCGACCTTCCCGGCGTCATCGCCCTGATCGAAGCCGCGAACGAGCCGTCGCGGGGCGTCGCAAGGCGGCTCGGGATGACCCTCCGGGGGGAGACGGTGCGCAAGGGTCGACGGCAGCGGATCTACCAGTCGCTCCGGACGACGCCGCCCCCGAATCCCGCCCCGATTCATGAAGATTGAGCACGGATCGGCGAAATCGATCCGCGACCGCCGCGACTGCGCCGTAGCATGGAGATTCCCTTCGGCCGAAGGAGCGCCCCCGATGTCTGTCTCCCGTCGAATGATGATCAAGCACGCCGCCGCGCTGACTGCGGGCTTCGGCGGTCTGCGGACGCTGGTGACGCGGCTGGAGGCCTCGCCGGACGAGCGATCGGTCGCGTCGTTCGGGCTCGGTCCGTTGCGGACGGATCCTCGTCGCGTCTTCGACCTGCCGGCGGACTTCTCGTATCAGATCATCTCCCGGACGGGCGACGCGATGGACGACGGGCTGCTCGTCCCGGCGCTGCACGACGGGATGGCGTCGTTTCCGGGGCCGGATGGACTGACGCTGCTCGTGCGCAATCACGAGATCGGTCCCGGCATGAATTATCCAAACGCGTTCGGCGCCGACCGGGCGGGGCTGACGAAGATCGACGCGGCGGATCTCTATGATCCCGGGGTCGACGGCGCCGCGCCCGGGCCGGGCGGCACGACCACGCTGGTCTACGACACGCGTACGCAGACGCTGGAGCGGCATTACCTGAGTCTGGCCGGGACCTCGCTGAACTGCGCGGGCGGACCGACGCCGTGGGGGTCGTGGATCACGTGCGAGGAGACCGAATCCCGCGCGGGCGTGGGCGGGCAGGTGAAGGACCACGGGTACAACTTCGAGGTGCCCGCGACCGCCGACATTCGACGCGCCGCGCCCGTCCCGCTGAAGGCGATGGGTCGTTTCAAGCACGAGGCCGTCGCGGTCGACCCGCACACCGGGATCGTCTACCAGACCGAGGATCAGCACGAGGGTCTGATCTACCGGTTCATTCCCGAGACGCCGGGCGAACTGGCGAAGGGCGGACGGCTGCAGGCGCTGGCGATCCGGGGCGTTCCCGGGTGCGATACGCGCCGGTGGGAGAATCCCGATCCGCGCATCACCGTCGGCGCCGTCCACGAGACGACGTGGATCGACCTCGAGGACGTGGAGGCGCCGGCGAACGACCTGCGGTTCCGCGGCCATCGCGCGGGCGCCGCGCGTTTCGCGCGGGGCGAGGGCATGTGGTACGACGACGGCGTCGTGTACTTCGCGTGCACGAACGGCGGCGAGGCGAAGCGGGGTCAGATCTGGAAGTACACCCCGAGCCGCGCGGCAGGCGGCGTCGACGAGGTCAGCACGGGGGGGCGGATCGAACTCTTCCAGGAGTCGAAGCAGGACGATCTGCTGCGCAACGCAGACAACATGACGATGGCGCCATGGGGCGATCTCGTGATCGCCGAGGACGGTACGGGGCGCGATCAGCTCGTCGGCGTCACGCCGGACGGACGGATGTACGTCATCGCCGCCAACTCGCTGAACGGCTCCGAACTCGCCGGCGTGACGTTCTCGCCCGACGGCTCCACGCTCTTCGTCAACGTTCAGATTCCGGGGTACACTGTCGCCATCACTGGCCCGTGGGAACGCGCGGCGAGGGGGTGACCCATGCGACGACGTCTTTCATTGCTCGCGGGACTGATGCTCGTGGTGCTGTTCGGCGCGCCGACGGAGGCGACGCAGCCGCGGGAGGAGAAGCCGCCCGCGTACGTGCTGGAGATCGACCAGGTGCTGCGGGGACCGGTCAATCCGCAGCTGGCGGAGCGTCGAGCGGCGCTCGTGACGAAGCGGGACGACGCCCCGACCGACACCGCCCGCCGCGCCTACCAGCGCGACCTCGACGAACTGGACGGACAGATCGACCGCACCCGCGGCTGGACGCTGGACGGCTGGGCGCAGAAGGCGGAGCGCAACGGCGAGCCGATCGGATCCAGTCGGACCATGCGGGCGTTCTTCATCGCGGGGAGCGCGCGAACGCAACGCGAGTTGAAGGATCTGAAGCAGGGTGATCGCGTGGCCATCGACGGCCGAAGCGTCCGCGACCTCTTCACGAACGCGGGTCGGCGTTACGCCACGGCGCGAGCGGTGCGTCGACTGGCGCCCGCCAATCCGCCCCGGTCCGGCAAGCGCGATCCCGTCCCGCCGGCGGAGCCGGATCCCGACGGGGCGAACGCCTCGGTGAAGTTCCTCACGCCCGCGCCCAAGGAGCGTCGTCGCGGCCAGCCGCACACGCTGTACCGCGGCGCAATTCAGATCAGCGCCATGCCGCCGGAGGATGCAGGACCGGTCTTCCAGCTCTGGGCGCACGTGTACGTCGGGCTTCGCAACGGCGATGTCGTGGGGCCGATGCCCTACTACTTCGACACCGTCCGGCGCGGCGAAGGTCAGTTCAACGTCAGCGTGAGCTGGGAGCTGATCGAACTCGACGGCGCGCCGAAGATCGACCCGTCCAAGTTCACCTTCGACATCATCGCCACGCAATGGGGCGACCGCGAAATGCGGTGAGCGGGTACGACGAGATCTACGCCGTCGTCCGACGCATCCCGCGGGGGCGGGTGGCGACGTACGGGCAGATTGCGCGGCTGGCCGGCCGGCCCGGCGCCGCGCGTCAGGTCGGATACGCCCTGAGCGCGCTGCATGAACCGGCCCGCCCCGTGCCCTGGCACCGCGTGGTGAACGCGCAGGGCCGGATCAGCGGCCGGTCGCCCGACCATCCCGAACGCGATCCCGAGCGGGAACAGCGGGCGCGGCTCGAGGCGGAGGGCGTGGAGTTCAGCGCGACGGGGGTGATTGATCTGAAGCGGTTTCAGTGGCGGCCGCGCGGGACTGTCGAGTAGTCTGACGCCATGATCGCACGACTTCTGCCGGCCCTGCTTCTCTTCACGACCGTCGCCCGCGCCGATGACTGGCGCCCCCTCTTCACCGGCGAGGACCTGCACGGCTGGGTGCAGCTGGCCGGCGACGAGGATCGGCGCGGCACGTTCCACGTCGAGGACGGCGTCATCGTCGGCACCTTCGTCGATGGAACCCGCAACACGTTCCTCGCGACCGAAGAGACGTTCGACGACTTCATCCTCGAGTTCGAGTTCTTCGTGCCCGACGGCGTGAACTCGGGCGTGCAGTTCCGCAGCATCGCAGCGGGAATCGTCGGACGCGTCACCGGACTCCAGTACGAGATCGATCCCTCGCCGCGGGCGTGGACGGCGGGGCTTTACCACGAAGCCGGACGGGGCTGGCTCTATCCGCTCGAACTCAACCCGGACGCGAAGAACCGGCTGAAGATCAACGACTGGAACACCGCGAAGATCGAGTGTATCGGTCAGAGCGTGCGCACCTGGCTGAACGGCGCCCCGGCGACGCACCTGATCGACACGTCGAACGAGGGCGGGTTCATCGCCCTCCAGGTTCACGGCATGCCGAAGGGCGACGCCAACGCAGGCAAGCAGATGAAGTGGCGGAATATCCGGATCCGCGACGTCACGGAAGAAGCGATCGCGCCGCTTCACCGCGACCTCTTCATCCGCAATCTCAATCCCAACGACCTACATCCGGCGGAACAGGCGCAGGGCTGGCGGCGGCTGTTCAATGGACGCGACACCGACTACTGGCGGGGCGTGCACAACCGCACGTTCCCGCCGCGCGGCTGGCGGGTTGCGGACGGCGAACTGATCGTCGAGGGTCACGGGGCGAACATCGCGCAGCGCGGCGGGGACATCATCACCCGCGAGCGCTTCGTCGCGTTTGAGTTCCAGACCGACTTCCTCGTCGGCGCCAAGGGCAACAGCGGGATCAAGTACAACGTCAACGACGCCCTGGGGCTGGAGTACCAGGTCCTCGACGACGACGGCCATCCCGACGGCGCGCTCGGTGAGGACCGGAATCGCACGATGGCGTCGCTGTATGACCTGATTCCATCCGCGCGGAAGGTGAACGGACGGAGCGTGCCCCGACGCGTCGGCGACTGGAACCACGCCCGCATCGTCTTCCGTCCCGACGGCGTGGTGCAGCACTGGCTGAACGATTTCAAGGTCGTCGAGTATGTGCGCGGCAGCGACGACTTCCTCGCCCGCATCGCCCGGAGCAAGTACCGGGACATCCCGAACTTCGGCCGGCATGAGGACGGACACATCCTGCTGCAGGATCACGGGGACGAGGTGCGGTACCGGTCGATCAAGGTGCGGGTGCTGCGGTAGGTGTCGCGGCGCGGATCCATCTCTCGTCGAAGGTTCCTCGGATCCGCCGCGCTGATCGCCGCCGCGCCGGCCGCGGCGCGACCTGAACTCAGCAGCGCGCCGGAGATCGGGGTCTGCCGTTCGATTGACGACGCCGGCGCGGTCAAGGCGGGGGGCGGGCGATACGTCGAGATCAGTTGTGGTCAGTGGCTCGTCGCCGACCAGGACGAGGCGGCGTTCGCGGCGCGCCTCAGGCGGATTCGCGCCGCGGCGCTGCCCGCGGTCGCAGCAAACGGTTTTCTCCCCGGCCGCCTCGCCTGCCTCGGACAAAAGGCGAATCACGACGCGGTGCTCGACTACGCGTCGATCGTGTTTGCTCGTGCGCAGGCGGCGGGGATCGAGATCGTGACGTTTGGATCGGGCGCCGCGCGTCGGACGCCGGACGGCTTGTCGCGTGTCGACGCGGATCTTCAGTTCGCGGCGTTGCTGGCTCGGATGGGCGATCGCGCCCGTGCGCACGACGTGACTGTGTGCGTCGAACCGCTGCAGTCCTCGGAGACGAACTACATCAATGGCGTCGATCACGCCGCGCGTCTGGTCGGCGCCGTTCGTCACCCGAACATCGGGATCACGGCGGACTTCTTCCACATGATGCGGGAGGACGACGGGCCCGGGTCGATCATCGCCGCGGGCGGCCTGATCCGGCACGTACATCTGGCGGAGAAGCGTGAGCGGACGCCGCCGGGCGTCGACGGGGACGATTTTCGGCCCTATCTCGAAGCGCTGAAGCGGATTGGGTATCGTGGACGGATGTCGATCGAGTGCCGCTGGCGCGACCTCGCGGCCGAGGCGCCGAGGGCGGTGAAGGCGATCGAACGGCAGGCGCAGGAGGTCTGGTCGTGATTCGCAGGTTCGGGCTGTTGCTGATGCTGACCGCGGTGGCCGGATGCGCCGCGACGCCGCCGGCGCAGCGTGTCGCCGTTCACCCCGGGGCGCCGCAGACGTACACGGCGACGATCCGCGGGACGGACGTCGCGTTCACGATGGTCTGGATTCCGGAGGGGAACTTCTGGATCGGCGAGACCGAGGTGACGTGGGATCAGTTCCTGCCGTACTGCGATTTCGACGCGACCGCCGTCGCGCCGCCGGACGCCGCGCTCGTCACCAAGCCGTCGAAGCCGCTGGACGTCGCGCCGTATCACCGCAACTGGGGCGAGGGGACCCGTCCGGCGGTGGGCGTGAGCTGGAACGCGGCGAAGACGTACTGCAAGTGGCTGTCGATCAACACCGGACACGACTATCGGCTGCCCTCCGAGGCCGAGTGGCGTCTCGCGTGCGGCGAGACGCCGGAACCGCTGGATGCGTACGCGTGGTACGCCGCGAACACGGACGGGAAGACCGAGGAAGTCAGGCGACGCAAGCCGAATGCGCACGGCGTCTACGACATGCTCGGCAACCTCTGGGAGTACACCCGCGATCCGTATGATCCCGCGAAGCCGGATCGCGCGGCGTTGCGGGGCGGCTCCTGGAAGGACCCCGCGGAGAAGGTCACGCCCGACGCGCGGCTTCGCTTCAACAAACTCTGGACGCTCAAGGATCCCAACGTCCCGCCGGGCGTGTGGTGGATTCCCGACGGCGACCATCTCGGATTTCGCATTCTTCGACCGGGGCCTGATCAGGAACCCACGCCATGACGATGCCGCGACGCAACTTCATCGAATACGCCCTCGCCGCCGCCAGCGCCGGGGCGGCGATCCCCGCCGTCGCCCTTGGCGCCCACGCCACGCGGCGCGGCGCGGCGAACGACCGCGTCCGGCTCGGCGTCATCGGCGTACGCGGCCGCGGCCGCGGGCACATCGCGGAGTTCATGAACATCCCCAACGTCGAGATCGTCGCTATCTGCGATCCTGATTCCGGCGTGATCGACGACGCGATGGAGGCCGTCCCCGACGCGACGTATCACCGCGACATCCGCGCGATGCTGGACGATCCGGGCGTCGACGCCGTCTCGATCGCGACGCCGAACCACTGGCACGCGCTGGCGACGGTGTGGGCGCTGGACGCGGGGAAGCACGTCTACGTGGAGAAGCCGGTATCCCACACGTTTGCGGAAGGGCGGGCGGTGATCAACGCCGCGCGTCGGGCGGGGAAGATCGTGCAGCACGGCACGCAGGCGCGTTCGCACCAGGCGACTCGCGACGCGATGGCGTGGCTGCAGGCGGGCGGGCTGGGCGAGGTCACGCTCGCACACGGCCTCTGTTACAAGAAGCGCGACTCGATCGGCGCGGTGAGCGGGGAACAGACGCCGCCCTCGACGCTGGATTACGACCTGTGGACGGGACCGGCGGCGATGGAGCCGTTGCGTCGCCGCAACCTGCACTACGACTGGCACTGGGACTTCAACACCGGCAACGGCGACATCGGCAACCAGGGCGTGCATCAGCTTGACATCGCCCGCTGGGGGCTGGGTCTCGACGGCCTGCCGACGTCGGTGCAGAGCGTCGGCGCCCGCGTCGGCTACGAGGACGACGGCGAGACCCCCAACTCGCAGCTCGCCCTCTTTGAGTACGACGACGCGGGGAAGCAGATCATCTTCGAAGTGCGCGGCCTGCAGACGCCCGCCTACCGCACCGCCCACATCGGCGTCGTCTTCTTCGGCGAGGTCGGCTACATGGTCAGCGCCGCGTACGCGAAGGTCGTCGTGTTCGACCACGACGGCGCCGAGATCAAGGTCTTCCAGGGCGGCGGCAATCACTTCGCCAACTTCATCGACGCCGTTCGCGCGGATGACGCGCGGCTGCTCCGGGCGAACACCACCGAGGCGCATCATTCGACCGCCCTCTGCCACCTCGCGAACACCTCGCACCATCTCGGCGCGCCCCGCACGATGGCGGAGATGCAGGAACCCTTCCGCGATCGTCACGCCGCGAACCGGGCGTTCCTCGATCTCCGCGATCATCTGCGCGGCAACCACGTGGACCCGGCGACGGAATCGCTGCTCGTCGGTCCGCGTCTGCACCTGGACGGGGCGACGGAGACGTTCACCGGCGAAAGCGCGGCGGCGGCGAACGTCCATCTCAGCCGCGACTATCGCTCCGGCTACGCGATCCCGTCGTCCCTGATGGCGGTCTCCTGACGCTCACAGCGCAAGCCGCAGGTACGCCTCGCCATCCTCGTCATACTCCCCCGTCGCCACGAAACCGTACTGCTCGTAGAACGGGCGCGGGCCGGGCGGAGGCGTCTCGACGACGCTCGTCATCAGGGCGGTCGCGCCGGGACGCGTGCGGACGTGGTCGACCGTCAGGTCCAGCGCCCGGCGGCCGAACCCCATCGACTGGTAGCGGACGTCGATCATGAACCGCCAGAGCGAATACCGCTGCTTCGGTTCGTTGATCCCCAGCATCACGAAGCCGACCGGCGTCTGATCGGCGTAGACCGCGCGGAACCAGACGCGGTCGGGGTCGGTGTACTTCGCCTGGGCGATCGACGCCATGTTGGGCAGGACATAGGGCTGTTGATATTCGTGCACCGCGAGCTTCATCACGGGGACGAGGTTGTCCCGCGTGATCTCGCGCAGGGTGACGGGGCTGCCGGGGGTGGGACGCGGCGTCGTGTTCATACTCGTTCTCCGCGGAGGCGATGGTCGCCGCCTGTTCGGTCCGCCGGCGGGGCCGGCCGCTTTGATGGGCGGGGGCGGTCTCGTATACTCGGGAGGTCCGCCTCGAGAGCCCTGCGGACATCCCCCACGCCCCTTTCCGGTCCCGGCGATTCTCGCCGATGGCCGGCGGTTCGTGTTCCCCGACCCCCCACCGTTGGGATGATCCGTCCATGTATTTCAACAACGCCGCGACGACCTGGCCGAAGCCCGAATGCGTCTACGAGACCACGGACCGGTGCTTCCGCACGCTGTCCAGTCCGAACCGCACCGCTGCGAAGGGGACGAAGCAGACTGTCAATCAGCTGCGGGCGTCGCGCGCCGTCGTCGCCGACTTCTTCAGTATCCCGAAGCCGGAGCAGCTCGTCTTCACGCCGTCGGCGACGTACTCGCTGAACCTCGCGGTGCGGGGCCTGGCGTGGAGCGCGGACGATCACGTGATCATGTCCGGCATCGAACACCATGCGGTGTCGCGCCCGATCCGTCGGATCGCGCAGCAGCGGGGCGTGACGTTTCACGTTGCGCCGTACACGCCGGAGACGCCGGTCGATCTCGAATTCGTCGAGCGCACGCTGCAGACGAACAAGGTGAAGCTGATCGCGTGCTCGATGGCGAGCAACGTGACGGGCGACATCTGTCCGATCACGGAGCTCGGGGCGCTGGCGAAGCAGTACGGGGCGATGTTCCTCGTCGACGCCGCGCAGGGCGCGGGGCTGCTCTCGTGCGATGTGGACGAACTGCACGCGGACCTGCTGGCGTTCGCGGGCCACAAGGGTCTCTACGGTCCGCCCGGCGTCGGCGGACTCTACGTGCGCGAAGGCGTGGTGCTCGGGCCGCTGGCCGAAGGCGGAACGGGCGGCGACTCCGGCAAGCACGAGTTCAACGCGGACACCCCGCTCTGTCACGAGGTCGGCACGCACAATCTGCCCGCCGTCGTGGGGCTCGCGGCGGGGACCGCGTGGGTGGCGGAGAAGGGCGTCGGCGCGATTCGCGCGCACGAGAACGCCCTCGCCGCGCTCTTCGCGGATGAGATGCGACAGCTCGGCGTGACGGTCTACGGCAACCCGGATCCGGACCGGCGGACGGCGGTGGTGTCGTGCAACTTCGGCGATACGCCCCCGAAGGACGTCGCGACGTGGCTGGCGGAAGAACACGACATCGCCACGCGAGCCGGCTTCCATTGCGCGCCGCTCGCCCACGAGACGATCGGCACGGCGGGGCGGGGCACGATCCGCTTCAGCTTCAGTTGCTTCAACACGAGCGAAGAGGTTGACGCCCTCGTGCGCACGATCGCCGCGTCGCCGTGGGCGGCCCCCCGCGACGCCTCGACCCCGCGGCCCGACGCGGCGACGGTCTGAGACACGGAG
Source organism: Phycisphaerales bacterium (assembly GCA_965227335.1). Taxonomy (GTDB): domain Bacteria; phylum Planctomycetota; class Phycisphaerae; order Phycisphaerales; family SM1A02; genus CBDDFV01. The sequence continues at coordinate 571,600 of CBDDFV010000001.1, read as the reverse complement.
ACGACGGGGATCGGATGCGCGGCAGGGTCGGATAACCGTGCCGGCGATCACCGTGCGCGGCGAACCGGGCGAACTGCTCGGCCTGTAGCAGCGTGACGGGCGGGGGATGACGGGTCGGGGTCAAGCGCGAGGGCGATGTGGTCGCTCCTCCCTTTGGCTGCGCGTGCCGCGCGGCGGAGGAGGTCCGATATGGCGAAGCGATCGAAGCGACGGGCGCGAAACAATCGGCGGAAGCGTCGGGACGACGTGGCGCCGCAGTCGCCCGAATCGACGCCGTCCTCGCCGGAGGAGACCGGCGAGGATCGGCCGCGCGGTCGTCGCTTCGAGGGTATCGAGTCGCTGGAGGCGCGGATCCTGATGTCCGCGACCTGGGCGGATGCGGACACCGGGGATCCGATTCCGGACGCCACGGAGGGCGACGACATCTTCTACGGCGACGGCGGCGACAACACCGCCGACGGTCTGGGGGGCGACGACACGCTCTTCGGCGGGGACGGAGATGATCACCTCGACGGCGGGGCCGGGAACGACACGCTCGACGGCGGCGCCGGCGACGACACGCTGATCGGCGGCGACGGCGACGACGTCATCGACGGCGGATCGGGCTCGAACACGGTCGATGCGGGCGAGGGAAACAACACGGTCGACACCGAGGGCGGGAACGACGTGATCACGGCCGGGTCGGGCGACGACGTGATCACGTCCACCGGCGGCGACAACACGATCGACGCCGGAGCCGGCGCGAACACCGTCAACGCAGGAGCCGGGAACGACGACATCACCACCGGAGCCGGCGACGACATCATCAATGCGGGCGACGGGAACAACACCGTCGACGCCGGCGGCGGGAACGACGACATCACGACCGGATCCGGCGACGACGTGATCACGTCCACCGGCGGAAACAACACCGTCAACGCGGGGTCCGGCGCCAACACCGTCACCACCGGGTCCGGGAACGACGACATCACGACCGGGGCCGGCGACGACGTGATCAACGCGGGCGGCGGCGCGAACACTGTCAACGCGGGCGACGGGAACAACACGGTCACGACCGGCGGCGGCGCGGACAACATCACGACCGGATCGGGGAACGATGTGATCTCGGCGGGGGCGGGGAGCAACGTCATCAACGCCGGCGCGGGCGACGACCTGATCATCGCGGGCGGCCCGAACGACACGATCGACGCCGGCGCCGGACGCGACACGGTCGACTACTCGGGGATCGCCGGTCCCGTCGACACGGATCTCACCGCGATGGACGCGGAGATCGTGATCGGCTCGGCGGGCGACGATGTGTTTCACTTCGGGACGCCGCGGGCGGGCGAGACCTACGTCATCGACGGCGGCGGCGGGACGAACATCATCGAACTCGCGGCGTACGGATCCGAGGACGTCACGTTCGACCACGCGACGAGCCGGGTCACGGTCGACATGGGCGGCGGCGATTCCTTCGTCATCGAGTTCACGAACATCCATCACTTCGAACTCGACCAGACCGGCCAGGGCACGCCGCTCGAGGCGTTCGTGCCGGGCGATCAGATCACGACGGAGAACGGAAGCTTCACGCTGCCTCACTCGTACGTCGCTTCCGGCCCGGGCGAGACGGTGACGTATTCGTGGACACAGGTCGCGGGTCCGCCCGTGACGCTCTCGGACGGCGACACGCTGACCCCGACGATCGATCTGCCCGAGTACGCGACCAGCACCATCGTCCAGTTCGAACTCACGGTGTCGGACGGGACCCACGAGGTGTCGGAGACGGTGAAGATCGCCGTCAGTGCGGACAACGATCCCGTGGTGATCGATCTCGGCGCCGATCTCACCGTGCAGGAGACCGACGACGTCACGCTGAACGCCACGGTGGTCGATCCCGAAGGCTACGACTTCATTTATGAATGGACGCAGGTGTCGGGCCCGACCGTCGAGCTGCAGGACGCCGACACGCTCTCGCCGACCTTCACGGCCCCGGAGCTGCTGAGCGACACGGACATCGTCTTCGAACTCATGGCGTCCGACGGCGAGACGACCGTCACCGAGCAGATCACGATCACGGTCGAGGCGGACGACGATCCGGTCACCGCCGACGCGGGACCCGACCGTTCCGTGGAAGAGAACAACACGATCACGCTGAACGGGACCGGCGCGGACGTGGAGGGACAGTCGCTCACGTACTCGTGGCGGCAGATCTCCGGGATTCCGATGACCCTGACCAATGCGGACACGGCTTCGCCGTCGTTCACCGCGCCGGAAGGCCTCGCCAACTCGAACGTCGTCTTTGAACTGACCGTGTCCGACGGCGTGAACGAGGCGGTCGACACCGTCACCGTGACGATCAACGCGGACGATGACGCGCCGACGATCACCAGCGCGCCGGACCAGACCGCGACGGAGGGCGACGTCGTCAACCTGAGCGTCGCCGCGACCGACCCCGAGGGGGCCGGCTACCTGAGCTACAACTGGACGCAGATCGGCGGTCCGGCGGTCACGCTGACCGACGCCGACACGGACGCCCCCTCGTTCACCGCGCCGGAGCGGATCTCGAACACGTACCTCCGCTTCCAGGTCGAAGTGAGCGACGGGACGACCTCCGCGTTCGAGACGGTGTACGTCCTCGTCAACGCGGACAACGATGCGCCGACCGCGGACGCCGGCCCCGACCAGACCGTGACCGAGGGCGATCTCGTCACGCTCGTCGGCGCGGGCGCCGATCCCGAGGATCAGACGCTCTCGTACGTCTGGACCCAGACGGGCGGACCCGACGTCGACATCATCAACTCCGGCAGCGCCGCCCCGACGTTCCACGCCCCGGACACGCTGCTCATCGCCGAAGAACTCACCTTCCAGCTCGAAGTCACCGACGGCGTCCACACCGTCATCGACACCGTGACCATCACCGTCGAGCCGGAGCTCATCCCTGACGGCGGCGGTGGCGGCGGCGGCGGCGGCAACGGGAACGGCAACGGGAACGGCAACGGCAACGGGAACGGCAACGGGAACGGGAACGGCAACGGCAACGGCGGCGGCGGCGGCGGGGGCGGCGGCGGCGGTGGCGGTGGCGGCGGCGGGGGCGGCGGCGGCGGTCAGCTGACGCTCGACGTCGACCCGTTGCTCGACGGCGTCGAGAACGAAGACGTGACGCTCGCGGTGCCGGTGCTCGACTCGGCGGGGCCCGTGACGTACACGTGGGTGCAGACCGATGGCGTCGCGGTCACGCTGGACGATCCGTCGACACGGTGCGGACGGAGACGATCTCGGTGCGGGTCGACGCGGACAACGACGCCGCGAGCGTCACCGCCGGGCCCGACCTGGACGTCGATGAGGACGACACGGTCGCCCTGAGCTCGACGGTGGACGATCCGGAAGACCAGCAGGTCAAGTACACGTGGACGCAGCTCGCCGGTCCGACGGTCGTGCTGAAGAACGCCGACACCGGGGCTCCGACCTTCACGGCGCCCAACCTGCTGTCGGACACGGTGGTCACCTTCCAGATCGAGATCAACGACGGGGGGACGATCTCCACCGACACGATCGACGTGATGATCCGCGCCGATGACGATGCGCCGAGCGTCAACGCGGGGAACGACAAGACCGTGCCCGAGAACGCGGCGGTCTCGCTGAATCCCGTCGTCAAGGATCCCGAAGGTCAGCCGCTGACGTACGAGTGGGTGCAGATCAGCGGTCCGTCGGTGACGCTGTCCGATCCCGCCGCGTCCGCGCCGACGTTCACCGCCCCGGAGCTTGAAGCCGACACCGCCCTGGTCTTCGAGCTGCGGGTCTCCGACGGCGTGCACACGGTGTCCGACCAGGTGACGGTCACCGTCGCCGCGGACAACGATCCGCCGGCCGTCGACGCCGGTCCGGACCTCGAGGTCGACGAGGACGATCTCGTCACGCTCACCGCCACCGCGACGGACATCGACACCGACAATCTGAACTGGACCTGGACGCAGACGCGGGGTCTGCCGGTCACGATCAACGATGCGGACACCGCCACGCCGACCTTCACCGCCCCGAACAGCGTCGTGAACTCCTACCTCACGTTCGAGGTTGCGGTCTCCGACGGCGAAACGACGGTCACGGACATCGTGCGGGTGCTCGTCAACGCGGACAACGATGCGCCGACCAACGACGCCGGTCCGGATACGGTCGTGCCTGACGCCTCGGTGGTCACCCTGGCCGGCAGCGCGAACGACCCCGACGGTCAGCCGCTCACGCACACCTGGACGCAGATCAGCGGGCCGGCGATCGAGCTGGAGGACGACCACACGCTGACGCCGTTCTTCCAGTCCCCCAACTTCCTGACGCCCACGGACTTCGTCTTCCAGCTCGAAAGCACGGACGGCACGTTCACCACGATCGACACCGTCACCATCACGGTGGACGGCGTGAACCACGGCGCGATCTCGGAGGCGTTGAGTTTCTCGACTCCCGAGGACACGCCGGTCGTGGTCACGATGGACGCCGTGGATCCTGACGTGGGCGATGCGGTCGAGTACTTCCGTCTGAACAGCCCGTCGCCGCACGGCGTGGTGAGTCTGAACGGCGATCCGCTGGATCCCGGCGACATCATCACCTTCGCCGATCTCGACGCGGGGAACGTGGTGTTCACGCCGAACGGCAACTGGTCGGGCCAGACCACCTTCACCTACGCCGCGTTCGACGGCGAGGCGTGGGGCGATCCCGCGGCGATCACGATCGACGTCACCCCGGTCGGCGACGCGCCGATCGTCGACGCCGGCGACGCGGCGGGCGTCGAGGAGACGGCGATCGACCTCGACTTCAACTGGAGCCTCACCGACATCGACGGCAGCGAGTCCGTCACCCGCGTCACCGTGGCCGGCGCCCCGGACGGCTCCACCTTCAGCGACGGCGTGAACAGCGTGGTCACGGCCAACGGCGCTCCCGTCGACATCACCGGCTGGGACATGGACGCGCTCGCGATCACGCCCGCCGTCAACTGGGACGTCGACTTCGACCTCACGCTCACCGTGGAGTCGAGCGAGTCCGCGAACGGCGCTGCCGCCGCCGCGAGCGACGTCGTGACCGTGCAGATGACCGGCGTCAACGACATGCCGATCCCGACCGACACGGTGCAGGTCGGCCCGGAGGACCAGGTGCTCACCGTCACGGTGGAAGCCACCGAGCCCGACACCGGCGACTTCGCGGAGGCGTACCGCATCGACACGCTGCCCACGCACGGCACGCTCTTCATCAACGGCGTCGAAGCGACCGCCGCCGATGAGATCTCCCACGACGACGTCGTCGCGGGCGGCCTCACCTTCCAGCCCGATGACGACTGGAGCGGCGTGACGTGGTTCCAGTTCAGCGCCTCCGACGGCCAGGTCTGGGCCCCGCCCACCGGCACCGCCCGCATCGAGATCGCGGCCGTGGCCGACGCGGCGGACCTCGCCATGGGCGGCGGAACCGGACTCGAGGACGAGGCGATCCCGCTCAACCTCAGCGCCGCCCTCGCCGACACGGACGGCTCGGAAACCCTGACCAGCCTCGAACTGAGCGGCGCGCCGATCGGCTCGGTCATCTCCGACGGCGTCAACTCGCACACCGTGACCGACGGCGATCCGATCGATATCCACGCGTGGAGTCTCGACGCGATCGAGATCACGCCCCCGCAGGACCTCGACCAGGACTTCGACATCACGCTCACCGCCACGACCCACGAAGGGCCCAACGCCGATGAGCACACGCATAGCGAGACGTTCACCGTCGACGTCATCGCGGTCAACGACGCCCCGACCGTTGACGACGCGGCCGACACGATCGCCGAAGACAGCGTCGCCGTCCTCGCGTTCAGCGGCGCCGATGTCGACACCGGCGATGTGATCGAGTCCTACCGCATCGACGCCGCGCCCGAGCACGGAACGATCCTGCTCAACGGCGCACCGCTCGAAGCGGGCGACGTCGTCTCCGCCGCGGATGTCGCGGCCGGAGCCGTGACGTACCAGCCGGACCCGCACTGGAGCGGCGTCGAGACGTTCCAGTTCTCCGCCGGCGACGGCGACGTGTGGTCGGAGTCGCCCGCCACCTACACCATCACCGTGACCGCCGAGGTCGACGCCCCGACCCTCAGCGTGACCGACGTGGTGGGCGACGAAGACGCCTCGATCCTGCTCCCCATCTCGAGCGGGCTGACCGACACGGACGGCTCCGAATCGCTGACCATCACCATCGAGGATTACCCGGCCGGGACAACCTTCACCGCCGGCACGAACAACGGCGACGGCACGTGGTCGTTCACCGCGGCCGAACTCTCGAATCTCCGGATTCGTCCGCCCGCGGACTGGGCGGGGGTCATGAACCTCACCGTGACCGCGGAAGCCGAGGAAGCCGCGACCGGCGCGACGACCACGGTGACGGAAGCGGTGCGGGTCGACGTCCGCCCCGTCGCCGACGCCGCGCACCTGTCGGTGAACGACGCCTCCGGCAGCGAGGACGCCCCCGTCCCGCTCGACATCAGCGCGGCTCTTTCCGACACGGACGGATCCGAGGTCCTCTCCATCACCATCGGCGACGTCCCGGCGGACGCCGTCCTGTCCGCGGGGACGAACAACGGCGATGGGACGTGGACGCTCGATCCCGACGATCTCGACGGTCTCACCGTGTCGCTCCCGGCGGACGCGTCCGGCGCGTTCGATCTGAGCGTCACCGCCCACACCGTGGAGACGGCCACCGGCGCCGGACGCGATGTCACGGACACGCTCCGCGTCACGATCTCCGGCGTCGCCGACGCCCCGACGCTGACCGTCGACGGTTCCGTCGCGGGCGAGGAGGACGATGCGATTGCGCTCGACATCAACGCCGCGCTCAACGACACGGACGGCTCGGAAACGCTCACCGTCACGGTGGCCGACGTCCCGGCCGGGGCGACGCTCTCCGCCGGCTTCGACAACGGGGACGGGACCTGGTCGCTCGCGCCGCATGAACTCAACAACCTGTCGATCACGCTGGCGCCCGGCGACGCGGACGACTTCACGCTGAGCGTGACGGCCATCGCCGCCGAACTCGACGGCGACGTGTCGAGCACCAGCGCGACGATCGACGTCGTCGTCGATCCAGTCGTTGATGCGCCGACGCTGACCGTGACGGATGCGACCGGCACGGAAGACACGCCGATTCCGCTCGATATCGACGCCGCGCTCGTCGACACCGACGGTTCCGAAGTCCTGACCGTCACCGTCGACGGCGTCCCGACCGGGGCGACGCTTTCGGCCGGGACCGACAACGGGGACGGGACCTGGACGCTGAGCGAGGCGGATCTCGACGGCCTGACCATCACGCCGCCGGCCCACGATGCAACTGACTTCACGCTCACCATCACCGCCCGGAGTCAGGAAACCGAGAATGGCGCCACGGCCGAAGTCACCGCCACCCTCGACGTCACGGTCGACGCCGCGGCGGAGGCGTTCGTCCTCGACGTCAGCGACGCCGTCGGCGACGAGGATTCGTGGATCAGCCTCGATCTCTCGATCACCAACCCCGATGTCGACGGTTCCGAAACCACGACCGTGCAGATCTCCGGCCTGCCCGCGGACGGCGTGCTCTCCGCCGGCGTCCGGCAGCCCGACGGGTCGTGGCGGCTTGACGTGTCGGATCTGGACGGCCTGAGCTTCCGCCCGCCGGCCGACTTCAACGGCGACATCACCGTGACGGTGCAGGCCGTGGCGGAGGAAGCGGCCAACGGCGATCGCACGATCGTCGACGACGCCTTCACCATTCACGTCGCGCCGGTCAACGACGCCCCCGTCGCCGACGCCCAGAGCGACATGACCACCCAGGGCGTCCCGCTCACCACCGGGAACCTGCTCGCCGGCGCGTCCGACATCGACGGCGACACGCTGACGATCGCCTCGTTCACGCAGCCTGAACACGGCGAGGTCGTCTCTCACGGCGACGGGACCTTCACGTACACGCCGAGCCCCGAGTTCGCGGGCGACGACACGTTCACCTACACCGTCAGCGACGGTGCGGGCGGTGAAGTGACGGTCACGATGACGATCACGGTGCTCCCCCTGCCCGAGGACGAACCCGATCCCATCCGCTGGGATACGCCCGACGCCCGGCCGCCCGCCCCCGTCGAACCCGCGACCGACGAATGGGCCGACGTCGACCTCAGCCAGCTCCTGGTCACGGGCGACGAGGTCGCCGACGAAGCCGATGAACCCGTCATCGTCGATCCCGCCCTCGAACCGCCCGATCCGAACCCGGACGCCGCCGATGACCGCAGCGACACCCCCCTCGAGGACCCGCTGTTCGGCGCGGAGGTCGTCGACTTCGCGGGTGATCTGACCAGCGCGGCGGAGCGTCAGGCCCGGCTCGACGATGTCGCGCCCGAATCCCTGCTCGATCTCGATCTCGAACCCCTCGCCCTCGACGGCGAGCGCGGCGGACGCGATCTCGAGGACGCGGCCCCCGGCGACGTCGACCGCACCATCGCCGAACTGGAACGGATGAGCCGATGGTCCGAGAACGAGGAGCAGGCCGCGGGCGCCGCCGAGGCCGGCTTCCTGCCCGCGTTATGGGGCCTGCTCCGGGCGGTCGCCGGGATGCGGCGCGACGTGGACGATGAGACCGAGGCCGAACGCAGTCGGAAGGGGTGATCGGACTCAACCCCGCGCCATTCGGGACCGATGCTTATCGAGCAGGTCCGCCGCGCGCATCGGGGGAGCGATCGGTCTGGCGGACCGGTTGTTCTATGGACGAGGTTCGGGAGCGGTGTGATCGACGGAGACGCCAGCCAATCTGAGAGTTCGCTCGACCTTCTGCTCGAGCTGGAACAGAACACGCCGGACGCCGTGCAGCAGCAGCGGTCGCACACCCGCATCACGGTGCGCTGCCGCATCACCTGCCAGCCGGGGAACGCGAGCGAACGACGCGCGCTGAAGGTGCAGGGCGTGAGCGGCGACGTCTCGTCGGGCGGCTGTCTGATCCTCCTTCCCACGCCGCTCCAGGTCGGCGACATCTACTGGCTCACTTTTGACCGCAAGGTGATCGACCTGCCGCCCGCGTTCGCCCGCTGCCTCCGCTGCCGGCTCGTTCGGGAGGACGCGTTTGAAGCGGGCTTCACGTTCCTGACGCCGGTGACGCTGCCCGGCTCGGTGAGCGACCAGGACCTCCTCGACTGACCCGCGTTCGCCTTCACTCCAGCCCCCCGAGACGTGACCACGCCGCATCCCTCCATCCCCCGATCCCCCCCCGAGTGGACGCCCGAGGACGAAAGCGCCTCCGACATCTACGGTGCGCTGATCGAGATTGCGAGCGGAGCGTCGTCGGCGTCGGACTACTACCAGCGTTCGTTTCGTGCGATCGCGGTCCACTTCGGAACCGCGCTCGGCCTGCTCACCGTGCGCGGACAGGGCGGCGACATCGAGGACCGCTACACCGCGGGCGACGATGATCGCGCTTCGCCGCGATGGTCCGCCGTCGCCGAAGCGCTCCTGATCGAAACCCAGACCGGACAGCGGGCCCAGGCCCGACTCTATCGCGCGCGCGCAAACAACGACGCGTCGACCGACGACGACGCCGAGGTGCAGGTCATCGCGATGTCGGCGTTGATCTCGGATGATCACGGCCGGCCCCGCGGCGCCATCGCGTTGCTCACCCGCTGCGCCAGCCCCGCCGACGGCGAGTCCATGCACAGCGAGTTCCGCGCGCTCGCCGCCCTCGTCTCCGGACGGGTTCCCGACGGCGCCGTCGCCTCGGCGAAGGCCCGCGAAACCGCGCTCACCCGCGGCATCCAGCGGGCCGCCCGCTACGCCTCGCTGCAGGAGTTCGCGTTCGCGATCACCAACAACCTCCGCAACAAGATCGGATGCGAGCAGGTCGCGCTCGGCGTCGCGCGAGGCCGATCGGTGAACCTGCTCGCCATCTCCGGCTTTGACGAGATCAAACGCCGGTCGCCCGGAACGATTCACGTTCGCCAGGCGATGGAGGAATGCCTCGACGCGGGCGAGCCGCTCATCTGTCAGCTCGAAGACAAGTGGTCGCACGAACCGCTCTCGACCGGGCACCGCCTGCACCGACGGTGGCACACCGCCGCGAGCAGCGCCGCGGTGGCGTCGATCCCCCTTCTCGTCGACGGCGTCTGCGTCGCGGTCATCAGCGTGCGACGCGATCGCGAACGTCCCTTCACCGCCGACGAACTCGACACGGTGCGCAACCTCGTCGAACCGCTCGCCCCGTCGCTCACGCTGGTCGAACGCGCGGGACGCTCCTTGCCCGGCCACGCAAAGGACCGGGTCGCGGCGGGCGCCCGCTGGCTCGTCGCGCCGACCGGCTGGGGACGCAAGGCCCTGCTCCTCGCTTTCGTCGGGTTCATGTACTGGTTCGTATACGGCACGACCACGCACCGCATCACCGTCGCGTGCACCATTCAGCCGCATGACATCCGCGAGTTCGCGGCGCCGATCGAAGGCGTCATCGCCGCCGTACACGTTCAGCCCGGCGATCGCGTTCAGACCGGCGACCCGCTCGTCACCTTCGACACCGGCGACCTTGAACTCGAGGCGGAACGTCTGTGGCGCGAGATCCGCGTGTTCTCGCTCGAAGAGCAGTACGCCCGCGGGGCCGGCGACGTCGCGGGGGCCAGCCTCGCCGAGGCCGAACGCCGGGTGCTTGAAGCCCAACTCGCCCTCGTCGACCGACAGATCGAACGCGCTGTCGTTCGCGCGACGGACGACGGGATCATCCTCGACGGCGACCTCCGCGGACTCGTCGGACAGGTGATGCAGCAGGGCGCGCCGCTGCTCGCGGCGGCGTCGGACGACGTGTGGACCATCGAACTCGAACTGCCCCAGTCCGCCGCGCCGTGGCTCGGCCCCGGCGCCACCGGACGCTTCCGCAGTCACGCCCGCCCCGACGCCCCGCAGGACTGCACGCTGACCCGGATCCGACCCCGCGCGGAAGCGAAGGACGGGAAGGTCGTCTTCCTCGCCGAAGGCGAACTCGCCGCCCCCGACGCGGCGTGGCTCCGACCCGGCGTGGCCGGCGTCGCGAAGATCGACGCCGGACCCAAACCCGTCTGGTGGGTCGCGCTCCATCGCGTGATCGATCGACTCCGGATGAGGTTCTGGCTGTGACCGTCGCCCCCCCGAACCAGCCCGACGCCCCGTCGTACGCGGACCGCTTGCGCGGCGTCACCGTGCGTCTCCGCGACGATCTCGAGGTCTCGCGTCACGTCTTCCACGGCGAAGCCAACTACATCATCCGCGATCCGATCACCTTCCAGTCGCACCAGGTCTCGCCCGAAGACTATGACATCCTCGTCGCCCTCCGCGACGACCGTACGCTCGGCGAGATCTTCGAGCACTTCATCGGCCGCGAACGGATGGAGCGTCGCGACGAGGAGGACTTCTACGAACTCATCGTCCAGCTCCATCGGCTCGGCTTCCTCACGCTGCCCGTCAGCGACGACCGCGCGCTCTACCAGCGCTTCCTGCGCCGAAAGAAACTCGAGCGGCGCGGCCTGCTCATGTCCGCGTTCATCTTCTTCCGCATCCCCCTCTACAACCCGGACGCCCTGCTCGACCGCACGATCCACCTCGGACGCCTGCTCTTCACCCGCACCGCGTTCGTGCTGTGGATGATCCTGATGGCGGCGGCGACCGTCGTCGCCTGGGCGCGGCGCGACGATCTCGCCGCCCCCCTGCTCTCGATCCTGGACGCGCAGAACCTCGCCCTGCTCTGGATCCAGCTCGTCGGACTCAAGGTCATCCACGAGTTCGGACACGCCTACGCCTGCAAACGCTACGGAGGACACGTGCCCGAGATGGGCGTGCTGCTGATCGCGTTCACGCCGTGCGCCTATGTCGACGCCACCGCCGCGTGGGGCTTCGTCCGCAAACGCGAGCGCATCATGGTGTGTCTCGCCGGCATGTACGTGGAGTCCGTCATCGCCGCGATCGCCCTCTTCGCCTGGGCCGCGAGCGACGTCGGCGGACTCAACACCTTCGCGTACCAGACGTTCCTGCTCGCCAGCGTCGTCACCGTGGGCTTCAACCTGAACCCGCTGATGCGCTACGACGGCTATTACGTCCTCAGCGATCTCATCGACATGCCCAACCTCCGGCGACGGGCGTCCCGCGAACTGCAGGGCGTCGTCAACCGCCGACTGCTCGGCCTGCCGGATCCGCGCGGCCGTTACCCGCGCTGGACCTGGATCACCCTGCTGGTCTACGGCGTCGCGTCGGCGATCTACAAGGTCGTGCTCGTCACGTCGATCTGCGCTGTCATCGCGACGAAGTTCTTCCTCCTCGGCCTGCTCCTCGCGGCGATCTACCTGACCACGACGCTGATCGGGGCCGTCGCGGCGACGATCCGTCACCTCTGGCTGTCCCCCGTCACCGCCCCCGTCCGCGGACGCGCGATCGCCCTCAGCGTGCTGCTCTTCGGCGCGATTCCCGCCGGCGTCGCCCTCGCCCCCCTGCCCCGCCCCGTCGAAGCGGCCGGCGTCGTCGCCCCCGACGACGAACACATCGTCCGCGCGTCCGCCGACGGGTTCCTCGCCGCCGTCCGCACCCATCCGAAAGACGCGGTGCGGGCGGACGACCCGCTCGTCGTGCTCACCCACCCCGCGACCGAGAATCGCGTCGACGTCGTCGCCGCCCGGCGCGACCTCGCCGCCCTCCGCGTCCTGCTCCTTGAGTCCACCGACCGCGCGCAGGCGGAAATCGAACGCGAACGACTGACGGTCTACGAACGCGAGTACGAGGACGCGGCGGCCGATCAGCGCGATCTCACGATCCGCGCGCCGCAGGGCGGCCTCGTCCTCGCCTGCCGCGACCCCCGTGAACTCGGCGCGTTCATCGCGAAAGGCGATGAGATCGCCCGCATCACGTCCGGCGGCGTCGAACTCCGCGTCCTCGCCCGCGCTGAACTGCTCGCCGACTCCACGCCGCAGCCGGGCGATCAGGTCTGGTGCCGCACCGTCGCCCGCCCCGACGACGTCATTCCCGGGCGCATCGTCTCAATCGCCCCCGCCGGCGCCCGCACGATCGACGAGCCCGCCCTCACCGCGGAAGGCGGCGGGTCGATCGTCATCGATCAGGACCGCCGCGCCTCGGAAGCGTACTTCGACATTCGCATCGCCTTCGACCCGCCGACCGATCAGCCCGCCCCCGATCTCCGCCCGGGCATGACCATGCAGGTCCGCTTCGACGCGGCGTGGGAGCCGATCGGCGACTTCCTGACCCGACGACTCCAGCAGTTTCTCCAGCGCCTCCGCCTGAGCTGATTCCGGAGACCCCGACCATGACCGACCGACGCTTCATCCCCGCCGTCGCCCTTTTCCTCGCCGCCGGCCTCACGTCGAGTCTCGCCGTCGACGCCGCCGCCCAGCCGAACCCGCGCGAACGGCGCGTGAACGCCCCCGCCGCGACCGGCGTCGTCCAGCCGCGCCGGAACGTCACGCTGTCCGTTCCTCTGGACGGCGTCATCGACGCGGTGCACGTCAAGGAAGGACAACAGGTGCAGGCGGGCGACCTGCTGGCGGTGATGGACCATCGCGTTCCCGCCGCCGCGCTTCGCGCCGCCGAAGCGACGGCCGCCCGCACCGCGGCCATCGAGGAAGCGTCCCACGACGTCGCATTTCAGACGTGGCTCGTCGACCGACTGCTCGCCGCGAACGCCCAGGCCGGCGCCAACGAGTACCAGATCCGCGAGGCGAAGTTCACGCTCGATCTCCGCATCGCCGCCCACGCCCGCGCGGTCGAGGATCAGACCGATGCGAAGCGGCAGCTTGACCTGGCTCGCGCCCGCGTCGAGGAACGCTTCATCCGCGCGCCGTTCGACGGACGCATCACCCGCGTCGACGCGGGACCCGGCGAGACGCTCGCCACCACCGAACCGCTCGTCCAGCTCGTCAACCTCCGCGAACTCGAAACGGAACTGCACCTCCCCGCCGCGATGTACCCGCAGCTCCGTCCGGGCCTGACCGCCGCCCTCCAGGCCGGCCCCCCCGTCGATCGCCCGCTCCACGCCGTCCTGACATTCGTCGATCCCGTCATCGACCCCGCCACGCAGACCGTCCGGTGTCTCTTCGTCATCGACAACCGCGATCACACGCTGCCCGCCGGCTTCACGGTGCGCCTGCCCCACGACGCCGTCGCCGAACACGCCGCGTCCGTCTCGAGTGATTCACATTGATCTATGTCAATCTGATTTGACCTTCGGACCGACCTTGGACACGCCGCGCGGCGGGCGGTACGGTGCGCTCTCCACTTCGGAGGGCGGGCCGATGGCAGAAGCAACAACGACATCGAACCGGGCGGTCGACCGGACGCGGGCCAAACTCGCGTTCTGGGTGGTCTGCATCGGCGCGGGCGGCGTGCTGCTGCTCGCGATCGCGACGGTCTGGCTCTCGCCCGCGTCGGAGCGGGCCGAAACCGTGCGGCTGGTCTTCTCGTCGGTGCTCCCGCTGCTCGGGACGTGGGTCGGCACCGTGCTCGCGTTCTACTTCGCCCGCGAGAGTCTCGACGCCGCGACCGAAAGCACACGCGCACTCCTCCAGACCGACGACGCCACGCCCGTACGCGAAGTCATGATCCCGAAGTCGTCGATCGAGGCGTATGTCCTCGAGGAGGGCAAGTCGGCGGACAAGATCCGCATCAGCGACCTGTTCAAACGGATGCAGGCCGCGAAGCGGCAGCGACTCCCCATCGTGCGGGCGGACTGGTCCGTGGCCTACGTCGTCCACATGGCCACGCTTCGCGCGTTCGCCGACACCGACGCCGCCATGACGCTCGACGCGACCGACAAGCGGCTGAGCGATCTGCTCGCCGTTCCCGATCTCGCGGCGTACGTGTCCGCGATCGCCGTGGTCGGCCCGAACGCCACCGTCGGCGACGCCCGCAACGCGCTCTCCGCGGTCGCCCACTGCAACGACGTCTTCGTGACCCGCTCCGCCCAGCGCACCGACCCCATCGTCGGCTGGCTGACCAACACGCTGCTCGCAAGCGAGAAGTAACGACGCTCAGACGCGCGCCGTCACCCCCGCGTCACCGGCATCCACACCTCGGTCCGCAGGTCCTCCGGCGGCGTCTTGCGCGGATCATTGAGATACACCTCCACCGACGGCGGATCGCCGAGGGACCAGCGCATCCCGTCCACCGGCCCCGCCGCCACCGCCGCGCACAGCCCCGCATACGTGCGACCCAGCGTGTCGTACGGTCCCACATGCTCGGCCACCGCGTACGTCCCGCCCGGCAGTTCGCGCACGGCGACCTCGCCCTTCGGCTTCGTCCCCGCCTTCACCGCCATGCACGCCTCGTACCGGATCCGCTCCGCCGGCGTCACGTCGGGATCATCGAAGCAGAGCCCGAACGTCTCCGCCCGGCCGAACATCATCTTCGACCACCCCCATTTCATCAGCGTCTTCCACGCCTCGCCCACCTGGTCGTACGGGCCGACGTGACGCACGCTCGCGATCCATGTCGGCGCACGTTCGGCAATGTGAATCTCCATCGTCATCTCCTCCGGGTCAGGGACGCGGGCGTGCAGCACCGCACGACGCTCCTGACGGAACGTCGAGGGCGGCGCCCCGAACCGCGCCCGAAAGGCTCGGGTGAACGCCTCGTGACTGTCGTAGCCCGCATCCAGCGCGATCGTCAGAATGTCGTCATCGCCGTGCGTCAGTCGGTGCGCGGCTCGTTCCAGCCGCAGCCGACGCCCGTACCCTCGCACCGTCTCCCCGGTCATCCCGCGAAAGACGCGATGGAAGTGAAACACGGAGGCGCACGCGACGTCCGCGAGGACTTCGAGCGGCACGTCCTCTTCGAGCCGGTCTTCGATGCATCGTCGCACCGCGTCGATTCGTTCCCGCCAGTCTGCTTCCGGGGCGATCGTCATATCCCGATTATGCCGGCCGAGATCGCGCCCGGCTTGATCGGGCTTGCGATCCCGACGCAATCGTGCCGCGATCCCGGTCCCGCCCCCGAAAACAGGTCGTTTTTCGGGTGACGACGACGATCCCGCCCGCGACAATGACCGCGTCGTATCTCCCTCATTTCCGGAGGTTCCCATGAGCGACCACATCGACGCCAGCGAACAACTTGAAGCCAGCGACGAGCAGCTCTCGACGCTTCGTGAACTCGGCGTGAACGAGCCGGACCTCGTCGACCTCAGCTTCGCCGATGCGGTGGAGTGGATCGCCGAACTCCAGGCCGTGCGCGAGGACGCCGGGCGCGTCGGCCGCGACTGACCCCTCGTCCGCCAAGCGATGCGCCGCCTCGGCCGACAACAGGTCAAACGGCGCGACGACCCGGAGCGAACGGGGCGGAATCCCCCTGAACATTCCGGCGCCGTTTCCGTCTAATAGAGGAGTCAGAATCGCTCACCCTCACGAGACGGAGGAAGCCGCCATGCTGCGCCGCATTTCGTTCGCCCTGCTCGCCCTTCTGCTGCTGACGTCCTTCTTCGCCCTCGCGCAACCGGCGACCCCCGACACCGACGCGGGGTCGGCCGACGTGCGGATCGGCGTCTACGACAGCCGCGCCATCGCCGTCGCCTACGCCGCGTCGTCCTTCAATCCGGTCGGCGACCGCATGCGCGAATACGAAGACGCCCGCGCCGCCGGCGACGACCGACGTGTTCGTGAACTCGAAGCGTGGGGCGAACGTCACCAACGCCAGCTTCACCGCCAGGGCTTCGCGACCGTCCCCGTGACTGATCTGCTCGGCCACGTGAAGAAGCAACTGCCGGAGGTCGCTCGCGCCGCGGACGTCGTCGCCATCGCCCGGGCCTGTGATTACATCGCCCCCGACGTCGAAGCCGTCGATGTCACCGACGCCCTCGTGCAACTCTACAACCCCTCTGCGAAGACCCTGAAGACGATCGCCCAACTTCGAAAGCAATCTCCGGTCAGCCTCGACGAGCTTGACCACAATCACTGAATCGGTCGACGTTCCGACTCGTCCTCCCCCGAACAGGTCCCCCGCGCCAGCGTCAGGCCGTGGTACACTCGCGCCCGCTGCGTCACATGACTTGTGACGCCGACTGCTGAAGGGCGCACCCATGAACAAACGAACGGCCGTCGCCGCGCTGCTCGCCGCTGGCGGGATGGCGGCGATCACCACGGCCTGGGCCGCGACGTCGTCGCGCGTCCAGCCGCGCGTCGACAACGCGAACCAGACTCCCCGCGTACGCTCGATCGCCGCATTCAAGACCGTGGCCCAGGTGCTCCGTCACCCGCGCTGTCTGAACTGCCACCCGAGCGGCGACGTGCCCCGCATCGGCGACCAGCGCGAACTGCACGCGATGAACGTCCGACGCGGGCCCGACGGCCGCGGCGTCGCCGCGCTCCAGTGCTCCGCCTGCCACCAGAAGACGAACCAGCCGCTCGTCGGCGTGCCCGGCGCCCCGCACTGGCGTCTCGCCCCGCGGTCCATGGCCTGGGAAAACCTCGACGATCACGGCCTCGCCGAACAACTCAAGGACCGCACTCGCAACGGCGACAAGTCGCTCGCCGACCTGGTCCACCACGTGGAGAAGGACCCGCTCGTCCTCTGGGGCTGGGACCCCGGACCGGAACGCACGCCCGTACCCGTCCCCCACGCCGAGTTCGTCGAAGCATTCAAGACCTGGATCGAGAACGGCGCGGCCTCCCCGCCGCGCGGCGCCAGCTCCTACTGAGGCCCCGTCATGCAAGTTGAATTCAGACTCAACGGCCGTCCCCAGACCGTCGACGCCGAACCCGACACCCCCCTCCTCTGGGTCCTGCGCGAACAACTCGATCACTGCGGAACGAAATTCGGCTGCGGAGCCGCGATGTGCGGCGCCTGCACCGTGCACGTCGACGGCAAGACCGTCCGCGCCTGCGCCTGCCCCGTCGAATACGTCGACGGACACGATGTCGACACCATCGAGGGACTTGACGGCGACGACATCGGAAAAGCCGTCATCGACGCGTGGATCAAACACGACGTCGTCCAGTGCGGCTGGTGCCAGCCCGGCCAGTGCATGTCCGCCGCCGCCCTCCTCGCCCATGTCGACAACCCCTCCGATGACGACATCGACGCGGCGATGAGCGGGAACCTCTGCCGCTGCGGAACCTACCCCCGCATCCGCGCCGCCATCAAGACCGCCGCCCAGACCCTGCGGGAGAATCGATCATGAACTTCGCCGAACGATTTCTCACCCGGCGCGGCGTCGACCTCGCTCCCGACGAGACCGCCCCCGGGGCGTCCCGACGTGAGTTCCTCGTCACCTCCATCCTCGCCGGCGGCGGACTCGTCCTCGCCGTCTCCGCCGTCCCCGGGGCCAGAGCACTCGCGGTCAGCGGCGAAGACGCCCTCCCCCCCGAGTTCCAGCCCAACGCCTTCCTCCGCCTCGGCGTCGACGGCTCGATCACCATCTACGCCAAGCACGACGAGATGGGACAGGGCATCCACACCGGACTCGCCATCGCCCTCTGCGAAGAACTCGAAGTCGACGTCGCCGATGTGACCGTCGTCCCCGCCCCCGCCAACCCCGCCTACGCCCACTCCGCGTGGGGACTCCAGGGCACCGGCGGCAGCACGAGCACCTGGTCGTCCTTCCAGCAGATGCGCCAGGCCGGCGCGACCGCCCGCGAAATGCTCGTCGCCGCCGCCGCGAAACGATGGCGCGTCACCCCCGCCGACTGTGTCGCCGCCAGCGGCGAAGTCCGCCGACGCAACGGCGGCGCCGCGCTCGCCTATCGTGAACTCGTCAACGACGCGGCGGATGTTCCGAATCCCGCCGACGTCAAGCTCAAGACCGCCGAACAATGGACGCAGATCGGCAAGCCGACGCGACGCGTGGATTCGGAATCGAAGACGCGCGGCGCCGCGCTCTTCGCCCTCGACCGGCGCCCGAAGAACTGCCTCACCGCCCTCGTCGCCCGGTCGCCCTACTTCGGCGGAAGCCTCCGCAGCTATGACGACGCCGACGCCCGCACGATGCCCGGCGTGCGCGACGTCGTGCAGATTCCCTCCGGCGTCGCCGTGATCGCCGACGGCTTCTGGGCCGCCTTCAAGGCCCGGGAAGCGCTCCGACTCGACTGGGCCCCCGGACCCGCCGCCGCCCTCAACTCCGAACGACTCCTCGCCGACTACCGCATCCGTGCGCAACAGCGCGGCGTCCGGGCCGAGAAACACGGCGACGTCGACGGCGCGCTCGCCGACGCCGACCAGGTCATCGAGGCGACCTACGAAGTCCCCTTCCAGGCCCACGCTCCGATGGAGCCGCTCAACTGCATCGTCACCCTCCGCCCGGACGGCGGGGCGGACATCATCACCGGCTCCCAGTTCATGGGCATCGACCACATGGCCGCCGCGCGACGGCTCGGCGTCGGCCCCGAGAAGGTCAACCTCGAGAACTCCTACCTCGGCGGCGGCTTCGGCCGACGCGCCAACCCCGCCAGCGACTGGACCGTCGAAGCGGTCGACGTCGCCCTCGCCGCCCGACACCTCGGCCGACCCGTCCAGACCGTCTGGTCGCGCGAAGACGACATTCGCGGCGGCTACTACCGCCCCATGTACGTCAACGCCATGCAGGCCGGTTTCAAGGACGGCGAACTCACTGCGTGGCGACATCACATCGTCGGACAATCCGTCATCAGCGGCACTCCCTTCGCCGCCATGCTCATCCAGAACGGCGTTGACACGACCACCATCGAAGGCGCCGCGGAACAACCGTACGACATCCCCAACCGCGCGGTTGAACTCACCACCATCGACCTCGAAGTCCCCGTCCTCTGGTGGCGCTCCGTCGGTCATTCCAACACCGCGTTCGCCAAGGAGAGCTTCATCGACGAGTGCGCCGCCGCCCTCGGACGCGATCCCTACGAATACCGGCGTGTCCTCATCAAGGACCACCCGCGCCATCTCCGCGTGCTTGACCACGTCGCCGAAAAGGCGGGCTGGTGGACCCGCGACCTGCCGCCCGGCGTCGGGCGGGGCATCTCCGTGCACGAGTCCTTCCAGAGCTTCGTCGGACACGTCGTCGAAGCCTCCGTCGAGAACGGACGCCCGAAGATCCACCGCATCGTCTGCAGCGTCGACTGCGGCCCCGTCGTCAACCCCGATCAGGTCCGCGCCCAACTCGAAGGCGGCACGATCTTCGCCCTCTCCGCCGTCCTCGGCTCCGAAATCACCTTCTCCAACGGACGCGTCGATCAATCCAACTTCCATGACTTCAACTGCGTCCGCATGAACGAGGCGCCGCCCGTCGAAGCCCATATCGTCGACTCCACCGACTCGATGGGCGGCATCGGCGAAGTCGCAGTGCCCGGCGTCGCGTCCGCCGTGTGCAGCGCCGTCGCCGACGCGTGCGGCGTACGCATCCGACGACTCCCGATCGGAGACCAGCTCGCGTGAGCATGACCCGCGCCGAATTCCGACGCATGGTCGACGCCGTCGATCGCACGACCGGCGCGGCGTTCCTCGCCACCGTCGTCGATGTCGCCGGCTCCGCCTACCGACGACCCGGCGCCCGCATGCTCATCCTCCCCGGCGATCAATCCATCGGATCGATCAGCGGCGGATGCCTCGAACGCGACCTCCGACGCGCCGCCCCCGAACTCACCCGCGACGGACCCGCCGTCGTCGCCTTCGACACCCGCGACGAAACACCCACGCTGCACCGACGCTACAACCTCGGCTGTCGCGGCGTCATCCACGTCCTCGTCGAACGCGTCACCGGCGGCGACCAGTGCCCCATGCAGCCGATTCGCGCCGTCCTCGACGCGGAACAGCCCCGCCATGTCGCCACGCTGTACCACGCGCCCGATACAAACGAACCACCTGGCGCACGTTTCGCAGCCGGCGACGACATCGCCGGTGTTCCGTTCGACCGCGTCGCCGACGCGGCTGTCGACGCCCGGCCGCACGCCCGCGCGATCGGCGTCGAACTTGTCGACGGCGACGTCTCCCGCCGGCTGCTGCTTGAACGACTCGAACCGCCCCTCGCCCTGTGGATCTTCGGGGCGGGCGACGACGCCCGACCGCTCTGCGCCATGGCCGCCGAACTCGGGTGGGATGTCGCGGTGGTCGATCATCGTCCCGAACAGATCGCACGAGAACGGTTCCCCGACGCCCGCACCCGCGCCTGCGCACGACCGGGCGCGGCACACGACTTCGGGGTCCGACCGACGGCGGCGATCATCATGACCCACGACCTCGACCACGACGCCGCGATCCTCGGCGCCCTGCGCGGCCAGCCCGTCGACTACGTCGGCCTGCTCGGCCCGAAGACGCGGGCCGCGCGGCTGCTCCGTCTGCTCGCCGCCGCCGACCGCCTGCCCGACGACGACCTCCTCGATCGACTCCACACCCCGGTCGGTCTCGATCTCGGCGCCTCGAATCCGGCCGAGGTCGCGCTCGCGATTCTCAGCGAGATCGTCGCCGTGCGCAACCGGCGCGACGGCGGACGACTGCACGAGCGACAGGCGCCGATCCACGAACCCGCCGCGCACGTCGTGCTCGACGCCGCCGTGCTGCGCGTCGCCGCGACCGCATGACGGTCGCCGCCGTCGTCCTCGCCGCGGGCGGCTCCCGCCGTCTCGGTCAGCCGAAGCAGTTGCTGGATCACCGCGGACGCACGCTCGTCGAACACGCGATCGATCGTGTTCGCGCCGCCGGGGTCGACACGATCCTCGTGGTGGTCGGCGCGCATGCCGCGCAGATCGGACCGCTCGTCGAGGCGGCCGGCGCGCAGCCGGTCGTGAACGAACGCTGGACGGACGGCCAGGGAACGAGCGTCGCGGCGGGCGTCCGGCGGCTTGCGGGCCTGGATCCGACGCCCGAGTCGGTGCTCCTGACGCCGTGCGACCTGCCCCACGTCGATCCCGATCATCTCCGGCGTCTGACCGATCTGGTCCGGCGCGGCGACGCGGACATCGCCGCCACCCGTCACGGCGACGCCGCGGGGGCCCCGGCGTGCTTCGCGGCGTCGTGGTTCGATCGTCTCGCCGACCTGTCCGGCGACGTCGGGGCCCGCTCGATTATCGACCCTGCCGACCCGCGGGTCCGCACCCTCGAACACCCGCCGGCCCGTCTCGATATTGACCGGCCCGATCATCTCGACCGGCTCGTCCCATGATCCGTGGCGTCGAGCCCGGCCCGGACCGACTATACTTGTGCCCGTGAACGCGCGATCGCTCATCCCGATGCTGGTTCTTGCGCTCGCCGTCGCGGCGGGCAGCGTGCGCCCCGGGCTCGGACATTCACATGGGCATTGCACCGATCCCGACCCGCTGCACCCGGATGGCGCGCACGCCCACGGTCATCATCACCACGATCATGACCATGTGCATCGGCACGGCGATCTCGTGCATGCGCATCCGCATACGCACCATCCGGGAGAATCTCACGACGAGAACGATCCGGATCACGATCACTGCATTCTCGAGTCGTGTCCCGACACGCCCTCGACGCAGTGGACCGCCCCCTCCCGGATCGTCATCGCAGCGCCGCCGCTGACGACCACGACTCCCGTGGTCATTCCCGCCGTCTCCGACTGGCGGGCCGCGGCTCGGGGCAAGCCGCCGCCGGGCGGACGCCTCCATTCCGGCGACCCTCTCCCCGTCACGACCATCGTGCTCCGGCTGTAAATCGCGCGTCCCTCGCGTGCGTTTCGACGCTGGACCCTCGCTGCGCCCGCTGATCGCGGCGCGCCGGTCGTGTGGAGATGGTTCTATTGCATTACCCGAAGATTCGCGCCGCCTCGGCGTTGACGCTGTTCAGCGTCACGCTGGCCGGCTGCCAGACGTGGGAGCCCCGTCCGCTTGACCCGGACGGGCATCGAGCCGCGTGGCTCGCCCGGACCGCCAATGATGAAGACATCGCGGCGTTCGCGCGCCGACTCGCCGAAGAAGATCCCGATGCGCGCACATTCGATGTCGCCGACGGCGTCGATCGGGCCGACGCCGAGATCGTGGCGCTCGTCTACAACCCAGACCTGCGGCTCGCCCGACTGCGGGCCGGCGTCGCCGCCGCGGGAGCGGAGCACGCCGGCCGCTGGGCGGACCCGGAGTTCTCGATCGACATCCTGCGGCTGACCGACGGCGGGTCGAATCCGTGGATCATCGGTCCGAGGCTCGCGTTCACGATTCCGCTGTCGGGACGGCTTGATGCGGAGCGTGATCGGGCCTCCGCGGCGCGCGACGCCGCGCTGCTGCGGGCGGCGGAGGCGGAATGGCGGGTGCGGCGCGACGTGCGCACGGCGTGGGCCGACTGGTCCGCCGCCCGACGCAAGCGCGACGAGACGGACCGTCTGATCGGCGCCCTCGAAGAGATCGCGGCGCTCGCGGATCGACTCCGGGCCGCAGGCGAACTCCCGCGCACCGAAGCCGGGCTGTTCCATATTGAACTGGCGATGCAGCGCCAGACCCGACGTCGGCTCGACAGCGACACGCACGCCGCCGCGCTCGAGATCCGCCGCCGACTCGGCCTCGCGCCGGACGCTCCGCTCGATCTGCGGCCGACCCTCGCGCCCGTGGAGCTGCCCGCCGAGGTCGATCTCGCGGACGCCGCCCTGGCCCGCAGCCTCGAGTCGGCGCGGCTGGCGGCGGAGTACAACGTCGCCGAGCAGACGCTCCGACGCGAGATCCGCAAGCAGTATCCGGATCTCACCCTGGGTCCGCTCTACGAAGACGACGAAGGGCAGTCGAAGATCGGCCTGCTCGCCGGCGTGCCCGTGCCGATCCTCAACCGCAACGTCGAAGCGATCGAGACCGCCCGGGCGGAGCGTGAACTCGCCCGCGCCGCGTACGAAACCGCGCGTGAGCGTCTCGTAGGCGAACTCGCGGCCGAGCGAGCCCGACTCGCCGCCCGACGCGCCGAACGCGTCGGACTGGCCGAGGTCATCGCCCCGCTTGTCGACCAACAGATCGCCGACACCCGCGAACTGCTTGAACTCGGCGAGGGCGACGGTCGTTCGCTGCTCGAGAGTCTCGTCCGTGCGCACACGACGCGTCTGCAGATCATCGACGTCCGGCGCGACGAAGCCGTCGCCGCCGCGTCGCTCGCCTGGCTGATCGGACCCGATCCGATCGCCGTCCCCCCCGCTTCCGAACTCCCGCCTGCTGACGGCGAGGTGACCCCATGACTTCACGAATCCTCTTCATCCTGACGGCCCTGATCATTCCGCTCGCCTTCGTCTCGTGTGTACGCGACGCCCCCGCTCCCGTCGCCGACGGCGGCGAGGAGGAGCAGGCCGAAGCGGACACGCCGACGAATCGCATCGACATCCCCGCCACCGTGCGCCGCAATCTCGGCGTGACGTTCGCCCCCGTCGAGCGTCGACGCGTCGACGCCACCATTCGCATTCCCGGGGCGTTCGAACTTCAGCCGCGGGCGCGGCGGGAGTACCGGCTAAAGCTGCCCGGACGGGTGCAACTGCTGGTCGATCAGTATCAACCGGTCGAACCGGGCGACCTGTTGTTCCGATTCCAGTCGCCGGAATGGCCCGAACTGCAGCACGAGATCATCGTCGGCGAGCAGGGCATCGCGTCGGCGGAGGCGGAGATCATGGTGGCGGAGGCGATGACCGCGGAGGCCGAGACGAAGCTCGCGATCATGCGGGAACGGCTCGCCTCCCTCGCCGCCGCCGACTTCAAACGGGCGGACCTGGAGGCCGAGGCGGACGAACTGGAGGCGTCGCTTCCTCGTCTCCGGGCCCAGCGCGTTCTCGCCGAGACGAAGCTCGCAAACGCAGAGCGGACACGCCGGCACGCCCTGCACCGGGCGGCGGCGGCGACCGGACTCGACGAGTCGGAACTTGAATCGCCGGACGCCCACGACGGAATCGTCGAGCCGCTCTACCGCACGATCGACTGGATCGACGTCGTCGCCGACGAGGCGGGCGTGGTCGAACAGCTTGCGATCACGGACGGCGCGTTCGCGCCGGACTCCACGATGGTGCTCTCCGTCGTCGACCCCGACCGGGTCCGGTTCCGCGCCCACGCCCTGCAGGCGGATCTGAACCGAATCCGGAAGCAGACGTCGGCCCGGATCGTGCCGCCCATGTCGCCGGGGGTCGACATCAGCGACGGCGTCGAGGCGACGGTCGCGATCGGCCTCGAGGCGCACCCGGAAGAACGCACCATGACGCTGCTCGCCACGCCGGCCGAGCAACGCGACTGGATTCGACCCGGCGTGGCCGCGTTCCTCGAGATCGCGGCCGAATCCACGGGCGGATACGCCCTCGCGATTCCCCGGGCGGCCGTGGTCCGCGACGGTCTCACCCACGTCTTCTTCCGACGCGACCCCAAGGACCCGAACAAGGCGATTCGCGTCGAGGCCGACCTCGGCGTCAGCGACGGACGCTGGATCGCGATCAACAGCGGCGTCTCGCTGAACGACCAGATCGTGCTCGCCGGCGCGTACGAACTGAAGCTCGCGACGCAGCAGAGCGGAACGGTGCAGAAGGGCGGACACTTCCACGCCGACGGCACGTTCCACGCGGAGGATCACTGACCCATGCTCAAACAGGTGATTCGATTCTCCATCGACCATGCGTCGCTGGTGCTGGTCCTCGCGGCGGTGATGCTCGGGTTCGCCGCGCTCCAGGCGCCCCGCATCCCCGTCGACGTCTTCCCCGAACTCAACGCCCCCACCGTCGTCATCATGACGGAGTCTCCCGGACTCGCGGCGGACGAGGTCGAGCAGTACGTCACGTTCCCGATCGAGACCGCGGTCAACGGCATTCCCGGGGTGCGTCGCGTGCGCACCACCAGCGCCATTGGTCTTTCGGTGGCCTACATCGAGTTCGACTGGGGCGCCGACATCTACCGCGCGCGTCAGCTCGTTTCCGAACGGCTCGACACCGTGCGGGAGGAGCTTCCCCCCGGCGCCCACGCCGAGATGACGCCGATCACGTCGATCACGGGCGAGATCATGCTCCTCGCCGTGTCGTCGCCCGACGGCGGAGTGTCGCCGCTCGACCTGCGGGCCTACGCCGAATTCGACCTCCGCAACAAACTGCTCGCCATTCCCGGGATCGCCCAGATCACCGTCATCGGGGGCGAACTGCCGGAGTACCAGGTGCTCGTCGAACAGGAGCAGCTCCGTCTGTACGACCTCACGGTGCAGGACGTCGTCGACGCGGCGGCGGAGGCGCACAGCACGCTCAGCGCCGGCTACCTCACGAACGTCGACGGGCTGGAGCTGCCGATCCGCCAGTCCGGACGCGTGGAGTCCGTCGAGGACATCGCCGGCGTGATGCTCAAGCTCCACGACGGCGCGCCGGTGACCATCGGACAGGTGGCGGAGGTCCGGCTCGGCCCCGCGCTCAAGCGCGGCACGGGTTCGGACAGCGGTCACGCGGCCGTCATCATGAGTCTGCAGAAGGCGCCGGGCACCAACACGCTCGCGATCTCGGACGAGGTCGACGCGGTGCTCGACGCGATCGAGCCGACCCTGCCCGCCGGCGTGCACGTGAACCGACAGATCTTCCGGCAGTCTGATTTCATCCGGCTCTCCGTCGACAACGTGATCCACGCCCTGCGCGACGCCGCGATCATCGTGTCGGTGATCCTGATGCTCTTCCTGCTTAACGTGCGGACGACGCTCATCACGCTCACCGCCCTGCCGCTCTCGCTCGGGGCGGGCCTGCTCGTTCTGAACTGGATGGGCGAGACGATCAACGTGATGACGCTGGGCGGACTCGCGATCGCGGTCGGCAGCCTGGTCGACGATGCGGTGATCGACGTCGAGAACGTCTTCCGACGATTGAACCAGAACGCCGCGCTGCCGGACGCCGAGCGACGGTCGAAGCTCGAGGTGATCTTCGACGCGAGCAACGAGATCCGTCCGGCGATGGTGTTCGCCACCATCATCATCGCGCTGGTGTTCCTGCCGCTGATGTTCCTGGACGGGGTGGAGGGCCGGTTCTTCCGGCCGCTCGGGGCCGCGTTCGTGGTCTCGATTCTCGCCTCGCTCGCGGTCGCCCTGACGGTCACGCCCGCGATGTGCCGCTATCTCCTGCACGCCGAACCGACCGCGCACGAGGCCCGCGACGGCTTCGTCCTGCGGCTGCTCAAGCGGATCTACGAGCCCACGGTGCGAGCCGCGCTTCGAGTGCGCACGCTCGTGCTCGCGAGCGCGGCGGCGGCCACGGTGGGCGCGTTGTGGCTGGCCTCCACCTTCGGCACCTCATTCCTTCCCGAGTTCAACGAAGGCACGTTCACGGTGTTCCTGTTCGCCCCGCCCGGGACGTCGCTCGAAGCAAGCGACCGCATGGCCACCGCGGTGGAGCGCCGAATGCTC
Source organism: Phycisphaerales bacterium (assembly GCA_965227335.1). Taxonomy (GTDB): domain Bacteria; phylum Planctomycetota; class Phycisphaerae; order Phycisphaerales; family SM1A02; genus CBDDFV01. The sequence goes on along the minus strand of CBDDFV010000001.1, from coordinate 544,361 downwards.
GACGTGGAGGGCGTGCGCAGCGTCACCCGGCGCACCGGCCGGGCCGAGCGCGACGAACACGCGGAGCCGGTCAGCAACTCCGAGATGGAGGTCACGGTCGCGTCGGGATATGAACGAAACGCCATTCGCGATCGGATCTCCGAGATCCTCGCCAGCGTGCCCGGCATCACCACCAACATCGGCCAGCCGATCGAACATCGCCTCAGCCATATCCTCTCGGGCACGCCCGCCGCGATCGCGATCAACGTCTACGGCGACGATCTCGACACGCTGCGGGTCATCGCGAAGGAGATCGAGGCGGCGCTGCGACCGCTGCCGGGCGCCCGTGACATCGCGGCGAACCGGGAGGTCATGATCCAGTCGCTGCCCGTGGAATACCAGCCCGGCGTGCTCGCGGCGTACGGGCTCACGCCCCGCGCCGCCGCGTCCCAGGTGCGCAACGCCATCTACGGGGCCGAGGTGGCCCAGGTGAACGAGGGCGTGCGGCGTTACGGTCTCATCGTCCGACTGCACCCCGACGAGCGCGAGACGGTCGAGGATCTGCGCCGCCTCATTCTCCGCGGCCGCAACGGCGCGCTGGTCCGCCTCGAGGAGGTCGCCGTCATCGGACCCGAGATGGCCTCCAACCTGATCATTCGCGAGAACGCCCAGCGGAAGGGCGTCGTCTCGCTCAACGTCGCGGACGGATCCAACCTCGGCCATCTTGTGCAGCAGGTGCGCGAACGCGTCGACCCGATTGTGGAGTCGTACGGCTATACGGTCTCCTACGGCGGGCAATTCGAGGCCCAGCAGTCAGCGAGCCGCACCATCCTCGTCTTCGGCGGACTCGTGCTGCTGCTGATGATCGTGCTGCTCAACCTGGCGATCGGCTCGTTCCGCGTGTCCCTGCTCGTCCTCGTCAACCTGCCGCTGGCGCTCATGGGCGGCGTGCTCGCCATCTTCGTCATGGCGTCGGACGATCCGCTCGGCAACGTGGCGGCGCTCTTCGGGCGCGGCGTCTACGAGGCGCCGGTCATTTCCATCGCCAGCCTGGTCGGGTTCATCACGCTGTTCGGCATCGCGGTCCGCAACGGCATCCTGCTCGTGAACCATTACCACCGCCTCACCGAAGAGGAAGGCGTGCCCATGTACGAGGCGATCGTCCAGGGCTCGCTGGAGCGTCTCTCGCCGATTCTGATGACCGCGCTCACCGCCGCCCTCGCCCTGATTCCCATCATCCTCAAGGGCGATCGACCCGGCAACGAGATCCTCGCCCCGCTCTCCGCCGTCATCCTCGGCGGCCTGCTCACGTCCACTTTCCTCAACCTCGTCGTCGTCCCCGCCGGGTACGCGGCGATCCACCGGGTGCGACGCAAACCCGCCTGATTCACCCCGTCTCGCCTACACTGCGACGATTCCGATGTTCAAGGAGATTCACATGAAACTGACCAACATGATCCTGACCCTCGCCGCCAGCCTCGTGCTGGCGCTCACCCTCGCCGGCTGCTCGAAGTCGGGCGGCGGCTCGAACGGCGCCGGAGCGAACAACGCCGGCGGCGACGCCCCCCCCGCCACTCAGGCGTCCAACGCCGACGACGATGACCACGGGCATGATCACGATCACGCCGACGGCGACGATGACCACGGGCATGATCACGATCACGCCGACGGCGATCATGACCATGATCATGGCGACGACCACGCCGACGATGATCACGACCACGCACACGATGAAGTCGACCTCGAGCCCGTCATGATCGGCGACATGCGGGTCGAACTCGCGCAAAGCCACGGCGGTCTCGCGGCGGGCAAGGAAGGCCATCTCGTCGTCAAGCTTCCGTACAACGACAACGGCGCAACCATCGTCCGCGCCTGGATCGGCGGCGAAGACCGCACGCTCTCCATGGTCGGACGCGGCGAATACGCGCCGTCCCACGACGACTACGACATCCACGCCGTCGCTCCCGACCCCCTGCCCGAGAACACCATGTGGTGGATCGAAATCGAGAAGCCCGACGGCGCCAAGGTCGTCGGCGCGGCCAAGCCGATCATGGACTGACGCCGACGCGGCGCTCACCGCCGACCAAGGATCCAACCCAGGACCGCCGCCCTCCGGCGACACGCCGTCCGGAGAGCGCCGGTCCTGTTTCGTCTCATCCGGGACTCGCCCGCACGACAGCGTCCGCGATTACACTACTCCATCACCCCTGCTGATGAGGTCCCCGATGCTGCACGCCGCCCGTCTCGCTGTCGCCGGTCTGCTCGCCTTCCTGCTCGTCCACGCGGCCGGGTGTTCGTCGCCGCCCGGCGCCGCGTCCGATGATCTCGACCGCCCGCCGCTCACCTACCTCGCCGGCGGCATGGACGACGCCGACCTCGCCGCGCTCCGACGGTCCGCCCCGAACGTCACGATCATCACGCCGACGTCGCCGGACGAAGCGCTCCAGCTCGCGCCGGGCGTGCACGGCGCCGACGCCCGCTGGGTGACCGATGACTTCATCGCCGCCGCCCCGAAGCTGCGCTGGGTCCAGTCGCCGAGCGCCGGCGTCGACCGCTGGCTGCAGGTGCAATCGCTGCGCACGAGCGACCGAATCGTCATGACGAACATGCAGGGCGTGCACGGACCGACCATCGCCGAACACTGTTTCGGCATGCTCCTCACGCTGACCCGCGACCTGCAGTACTACACCGATCCGGCCCAGCGGGGCACGTGGAACCGGGCGGGCAGCGGCGTGCAACCGGTCGCGCTCAACGGAAAGACGCTGCTCGTGGTCGGACTCGGCGGCATCGGACACGAGGTCGCGAAGATCGGCGACGGCTTCGGCATGCGAGTGCTCGCCACCCGCCGCAGTCGGACGACGCCGCCGGCGTACGTCGACGAACAGGGAACGCCCGACGATCTTCCGCGGTTCCTGCGCGAAGCCGATGTCGTCGTGCTGTCCGTTCCCCTGACCGATGAGACGCGCGGCATGATCGGCGCCGCGCAACTCGCATCGATGCCGCAAGGCGGTTATCTCATCAACGTCGCCCGCGGGCCGGTCGTCGACACCGACGCGCTGGTCGCCGCGCTGGCGTCCGGCCACCTCGCCGGCGCGTGCCTCGACGTCACCGATCCCGAGCCGCTGCCGGCGGACCACGTGCTCTGGACGACGCCGAATGTGGTGATCACGCCGCACGTGTCGAGTCGATCGCCGCTGACCGCCGAGGTCTGGCGCGAGACGTACGTGGAGAACATCCGACGGTTCGGCGCGGGCGAGCCGCTGCTCAACGTGGTGGATCGACAGGCGGGGTACTGACCCGGCCGCGTCAGTCGCGTCGGCGACGCCGGCCGCGGGCGAGACCGGCCAGACCGAGCACGGCGCCCGCCGCCGGGGCGGGAATCGGCGTGAAGTCATAGGTGACGGTGTAGTTCACCGAACCGCCCGCGCCGAAACTGACGCTGCCGGGCGGATCTTCCGAGACGATGAACTCGACCAGGGCGTTCATCGTGACGTCGCCGCCGCCGATCCACGGCGCCAGATCCGGCGCATCCGACAGCGCCGTGAAGTCCGTGTCGGTGTCGAAGAGCGTGAAACTCGACGGCGGCCCGGTGTTGGGAACGGTGAAGTCGATGATCGCGGCGGTCGCGCCGAGCGTCGCGCCATCCAGCGTGTAATCGGCGGTCAGCGAGGCGAACACCTGCGTCGGGACGCCGGAGCCGTTGGAGGCTCCGCCCCCGATCACGGCGGTCAGGGAATCGAACCGGACTTCGTTCAACGTGCCCAGCGAAGGATCGAACTGATCGAGCACCACGTCGATGAGGACGGGGCCCCCCGCGCCGCCGTCCAGCGATCCCTCCTGCACGATGAGATCGCCCTGCGCTGCGGCCGCCAGACCCATCATTCCGATCGCCGCCATGGCCGTCACGGATCGCCCTCGATTTCGTCGCTCTGAATGCTGCATCTCGATCTCACCTCCAGTCGGGCCCGCGGTCCGGAGCGACCCGACGCCCCCCCGCGATACGGGCGGGGTCCCCGGTCGGTTGCGGGGAATCGCGGGGCGGGCGGTTCCCGCCGCAATCGGGAGATTCCCGGTCGCCGGATCGACCCGCCGCGCCTTTCATGAGAAGTGAGGGAAAGGTCATGGAGACGCCCATGAGCGGGGACGCCGCCGACGCCATCGACTTCGACGCCGCGCGAGCCCGGATGGTGGAGCATCAGATTCGCGCTCGGGGCGTGACGGACCCGCGGATTCTCGATGCGATGCGCGACACGCCGCGCGAGGCGTTCGTGCCCGCCCCGCTTCGCGCATTCGCCTGCGACGATCGCGCCCTGCCGATCTCGGAGGGCCAGACGATCTCACAACCGTACGTGGTGGCGTTCATGCTGGACGCGCTCGATCTGCAGGCGGACGATCACGTGCTCGAGGTCGGCGCGGGATCGGGGTACGCGGCGGCGGTGCTCGGGCGTCTCGTCGCGCGGGTGGATGCGGTCGAGCGTCACGACTCGCTGGCGACGGAGGCGGCGATGCGTCTGCGGCGTCTGGGCGTGGACAACGTCCGGATCGTCTGCGGCGACGGCGCTGTCGGCCTTCCCGGGTGCGCGCCGTTTGACGCGATTCTGGTTTCGGCAGGCGGGCGTGAGATTCCCGCCGCCCTGCGCGATCAGTTGCGGGTCGGCGGGCGGATGGTCATCCCGGTCGGCCGCCGCTGGTCGCAGCGGCTCGTGCGCATCCGCCGCGTCGGCGCCGATCGTTTCGAAGAAGACCGCCTGGGACGGGTCCGGTTCGTACCGCTGGTGACGGCGCCGTCGCGTCGTTGAGCGCAGCGACGGGCGTCACCGCAGGCCGCGCTCCCGCAGCACTTCGATCGACGCCGGCTCGCCGATGATCATGAGTCGATCGCCGGCGGCGATGCGGGTGTCGCCGCCGGGGATGAGGCGTTCATCGTCGCGTCGGATCACCGCCACGAGGGCGTTGCGAGGGAGTTCGAGTTCGCTGATCAGCCGGCCCGCCGCGAGATGCGTCTCGTCGATCACGATCTGCAGGAAGTGATCTTCCCGGAGAAGCGTCTCGCGGATCGCCTGTTCGTCGCTGGCGCGTCGCCAGCGTTCCATGAAGCTCGGTTCGTCGACGCGTCCGGCGATCTCCGCGAGAATACGGAGGTGCTGAGCGGGGTCGGCCTCGGGGCTGACGAGGAAGAAGACCGCCTGCACGGTGCGTTCGGGTTCGATCTCGGGCGTGAGCGGATCATCGCCGGGGACGAGCAGATCGAAATGACAGCGGACGAGGAGCAGGGCCGGGGCGTCGATGGCGACGGTGCGGAAGTGCGGCAGGGCGACGCCGCCGGCGACGGGCGTCTCTCCCGCCGCCGCGCCCTGGAGAAAGCGTTCGCGAATGTCTTCGGCGGGATTTGACACTTGTTCCGCCAGCCGCGCGGCGGCGAGATCAACCACCTCGGTGAACGCGCACGGCGTGGTGAGATCGATGACGCCGGCGCGGGCGACGACTTCCTCGAACGGGTCGTGCTGCCGGAGGCCCTTCTCCTTCATGATCCCGCGGAACTCACGATCGAGACCTTCGTCCTGGCGCAGGCCGAGTCGGCCGAACCAGTGGAAGATCGCGCCGTGACGCTGGACGCGTCCGCGGGCGTAGGCGATGTACCAGATGAGACCGCCGAGACCGATCGCGAACGTGAACAGCACCGCCGTCCATCCCATGTACGCGATCAGGGCCAGACTCGTCACGATGCCGAAGAGCTGCATCCACGGGTAGAGCGGAGAGCGGTAGCCGGGGTCGTACGACGTGATGCGGCTCTCGCGCATCACGATGACGGCGAAGTTGAGCAGGACGAAGATCGCGAGCTGAAACGCGCTCGCGAGCTTGGCGATGCCTTCGGCGTCGAGCAGCAGGATGAAGCCGATCATGATCCCGCCGGTCACGAGAATCGCCGGCGTCGGCGTCTGGAAACGTCCGAGTCGCGCGAAGAAATCCGGCAGCAGACGATCGCGGGCCATCGCGAACGGATAACGCGACGACGACAGGAGACCGGCGTTGCCCGTCGACGCGAACGCCGCCAGGGCGGCGATCACGATGAGAAGCACGCCCAGATTCGCCGGCATCCACTCAAAGAGCACCGCGCTGGCGGTCGCGATCGGCCTGAGGTCCGCCTCCAGATCGCCGGGCTCCACCACCGCCACCACCGCGAACACGCCCGCGCCGTAGACGACGGCGGTGACCGCGAGCGAGAGGATCATGCCGAGCGGCAGATTGCGATCGGGATTGCGCACCTCCTCCGCCACGCTCGCGACCTTCGTGAGGCCGGCGTACGAGACGAAGACGAAACCCACGGTCGAGAGCAGACCGGGCACGCCGAAGGTGAAGAACGGATCAAACCGCGCACGCGTCTCGGCCACCGGCTGTCCCGCCACGTGGATCACCGCCTGCACGATGAACATCGCCATCACCGCGAGAAGCACCGTGACCAGCCAGCGCTGCAGCGTCGTCGTCTCCTTCGCCCCGAAGATGTTGATCATCACGAAGACGATCGTCAGCGCAATCGCCACCGGTTTGATCGGCAGCTCCACGAAGATCGCGGCGTACGCCCCGATCCCGATCAGCGCGAACGCCGTCTTCAACGTCAACGCGAAATAGGTGCCGAGCCCGCCGATCGTCCCCGCCAGCGGCCCCAGGCTTCGGTCGAGAAAGAAGTACGAGCCGCCTGACTTCGGCAGCGCGGTGCTCAGCTCGGTCACGCTGAACATCGCGGGCAGGATCAGGATCGCCGCGAGAAGATACGCGAGCACCACGCTCGCCCCGGTCTGGGCGAACGCGAGACCGGGCAGCAGGAAGAACCCCGAACTGAACATCGCGCCCGTCGAAACGGCGAACACGTCGAACAGCCCCAGCTCTTTCTTGAGTCGACCGTGAATGAACTCCGGCATGGCCCAGCTCCCGCCCCACGTCCCCATGGCGTGCGGCGGGGGATTCTCGCATCCTTCACCGGTTTTCGCGAGTCGGAGCCGTCCCGCCCCGCCGGACGACGCCCCCCGAGCGACCGATTCACGTCAGCGGCATGAACCCCACGCCCCAGGCAGCGCGGCACCGTCGGACGCGTCCCCGGGACGTCGACGACGCCGACGCTCCGTGGCGGGATCGGCTCACGGAACGCGATCTGATACGCTGCCGTCATGTCGATGGGCCGGCCGTTCTTCCATACCCTGGTGCTTGTGCTGCTGGTCGCCGCCGGTGCGAACGCTCAGTCGGTGACGGAATCGCTCAATGGCGGGCCGCAGACGGCGGAAGGCGATCTCGCCGCGATGGTCGACACCGCGATCGACAGCTTCCGCCGACGCGCGCAGACGCTCTCCGCCGACGGCGAATTTGATTCACTCATCGAAAGCCGCGCGGCAGCGCTCCGCAACACGATCCTCGCGGAACTCCAACCCCTTCGCATGGATGGATTCCTGGATCGCAAGGAGGCGTCCCAGAAGATCGGCGCCGTCTGCGAAGCGTCGTGGCTGAGTCTTGAGGAAGCGGTCGAGGCGCAGCAGTCGGGATACCGGATTCCGCCCCGGCCGACCGACTACGAATCGAATGGCGCGTACATACGCGACATGGTCCGGTACGCCGCCGTCGAACGGAACGCACTTCTCGACTACCTCGTTCTCATCGGCTCGATCACGTCGGGCGTCATCCTTGCGTGGCTGGGCTCGCGGCTGCTCGGTCGATTCCGCACGATGGCCCGCGATCGCGACTACGACACTGTCGGCTCGCTGATCGCCGGCGTACGCGGGCCCCTGTACGTGACGCTGGCCCTGGCGGGCGTCGCGGTCGGCGTGACGCGATTCTGGCTGCCCCGCGCGACCGAGCAGGTCATCTGGCAGGTCCTTGCCCTCGCCTTCCTCGCCGCCACGCTCTGGCTCGCCTGGACCCTGGCCTCGCTCGCGGCGCGGGCGCTGGGATGGATGCTCCGAACGACGTATCGCGAGCCGGACGACGAGGCGGTCGCCCTCATCCGGAAGTGCCTCCATCTCGCGGTGCTTGCGGTGTTCGCGGTCATCGCGGCGGAGGTCGTCTTCGGCGTCGAACTCCGGAACGTCCTCATCGGGCTCGGGGTGATCGGCCTCGCGATCACCCTCGCGGCCCAGGACTCCCTGAAGAACCTCTTCGGCTCGCTGACGATCGTCATGGATCGCCCGTTCCACATCGGCGACCTGATCAAGTTCAAGGGGTACTTCGGTCGCGTGGAGGACATCGGCTTCCGGAGCACCCAGCTTCGGGAACTGGACGGTCACCTCGTGACCATCCCCAACGCCGAGATCGTGCGGGAGCCGGTGGAGAACATCGACGCCCGCCCGTGGGTCCGCCGACGCTATCGCATTCAACTGCGGTACGACAGTTCACCGGCGAAGCTGCGCGAGGCGATGTCGATTCTCGAAGACGTGCTCTCCGGCCGCGAGGATGAGCCCGACGCGATGAAGACCCATATCGTCTTCGAGGGCTTCGGCGAGTCGACCCTCAATCTTCTGGTGCAGTACTGCATCACCCCGGGCGACTACTGGGACGCCCTGGAACGTGCGTCCGAACTCCATCTCGAGATTCTCGATCGATTCAACGAGGCCGGCGTCGAGTTCGCGTTCCCCACTCGCACCGCGTTGCTCGAGACGGACGACGCGCGGCTGCCTCGCCTGGACGCGGAGTCCCGCCACGACGACCCGTCCCGTCCGGAGAACGACGGCGCCGGAGACGACGCCGACGACGCGGACGACGAATCCGACCCGGACGAGTCCGAGGCGAGTGACTGACCATCGACCGCCCGCCGCGCCGGACCGGCCCGAAACAACACAACCCCCGCCATCAACGGGGGTTGCTGCCAAAGCCACCCAGGGGACTCGAACCCCTGACCTGAGCTTTACGAAAGCTCCGCTCTACCGACTGAGCTAGGGTGGCGACGAACCGAGCCGGGAAGAATAGCACACCGCCTCCCCCCGATCAATCGACGTGAAGGAACCGGCAGACCCGGGGGCGGGCGATGAAAAACGCCGCGCCGGAGCGTGTCCGGCGCGGCGTCGTGTTTCAGGTACCTCCCGAAGGCCCGTCTTACGGGCTCGGAATCAGACCGACCGCGTTCGAGGTCGGGAGGTTCATCGCCCCGTGGAGACGCGCCGCCGCATCGGCAAGATCGCCCGACCCGCTGGCCACCACGTCCAGCAGCGATGCGATCTGCTGCTGCGTCGCCTTGGGACCGAATCGACGCACGGATTGCGTCGACGCGTCCAGCAGTTCGATCTGCTCGTCCACATCGGACGACGTCAGCGCCGCCTCGACCAGCGCCCGCTGAGCGGTCTCGCTGTCGATCATGGCCAGCACTTCCGCCACCGCCGTCCGGAATCCGCCCGTGCGGGCGGCGAGGGCGTCCAGCAACGCGGGCTGCGCGTCCGAGATTCGATAGACCTGGCTGTTCGAGATGGCGATGTCGCGCAGCGTATCGAGCGAATCGATCGCGTAGATCTCCGCTTCCGTTTCCGAAATACGGCCGCCCGAGCCCGATTCGAGGACTTCCTCCAGCGCCGAATAGAACGCCGCGTCGCCCAGACCCTTGCGCACCACCTTCACCCGCGGATCCGCCTGGTAATCACGGGCGAAGGGCGGCAGGTCATAGTCGGGGGCCATCACCAGAATCGGCGCGACCACCGTGCGGGGCGAGACCCGCAGCTCTTCAATGATCCGACGCGCCTCGGCGACGTTGGTGTGATCCACCACGACGACGTCGACCGCCGTCGAACGCGCGATCTCGCCGCCCAGTTCGTTGAGGTTCGAGCCCTGACCGACAATCGTGTACCCCTCGGCGGTCAGACGACCCGCCGCGACCCGCTGGTCTTCCGCGTCCGCCGCGATCACCACCGCGAAGGAATCGCCGCCCGTCCGCACGGCCGAGGCGAGCGTCGTCACGACACGCTCGTCGCCCGCAAACGTCGTCGTCGGCAACGCGTTGCCGAGCACCAGCGCCGATTCGTACTGCACCCGCCGGTCCGGATAGTTCAGCGCCTCGAGAAGCGGCTGACGACCCGACGCCGCCGCGACGAGGTTCGAACCCCCCGTCGTCTTGTTCAGCGCCGCGATCGAATCGCGGATCAGCGTGGTGTCCTGGACGTCCAGCGCGAGGGCGAGGACTTCCATGTTGTTCTGCGTGCCGAAGACCGTGGCGTAGAAGTCCGGCGAGTACGGCAGGTCGCCGTACACCGGATCGCTCGCCCCGCCCGGCAGGTTGTTCTCACGACGGAGATTCGACGCGACGAACAGGCTCAACGCGCGGCCGGACGATCCGTCCGCCTCCAGCGCCTTCGCCGCCGTCCGCATCGACATCACATCCGCGAAGATCTCCGTCGGCACGCCCGTCGCCACCAGCCCCACATGGGTGTCGTAGCTCCAGACGTTGTTGACCGACTCCAGCGGATAGGGCGTCAGGAACGACGCACGGCCGAAGTACTCGCGGGAAAGGCCCGCGTACGCCTCCGACAACTCCGCCGGCCCGTCCGCCACCTGGTTGTACGCCTGCATCGCCGCATCACGCGCGGCCTGCGACGTGTTGGACTGACCCGCCGCCTCGAGCAGGTACGGACCCGCGTGGGCGTAACCGATCTCACCGAGGAGATCCGCGACCACACGCTGACTCGTCGGGTCGAGATTCGGCAGCGCCACGCCCAGGGGCGTGACCGCTTCCAGTCCGATGTCACGCAGCACGCGACGCACGGCGGTCTTCAGCCGTTCATCGTTCCCGTCCGTGATCACCTTGAGCAACGCCGGCGCTGCGTACTCGCCCGCCGCGGCCAGACGCGCTTCGCCCAGCCGCTTCTGGCGGAGCGTGCCGCCCAGCATCTCGATCGCCTGCGCAATGCGGTCGGCGTCGCGGGCCAGGTCGAGACGACCCGACTCCACCCGCCGGCTCAACTCCGCCGCCACCTCTTCGAGCGCGGCCATCCGGAGGGCCCGGTTCACCGCTTCGTCGAAGCGCTGCGGGCTCATCTTGACTTCGCCGTCCACCGCGGTGGCCAGTTCCGCGTCGGAGATACCCGAGTTCAGGATCTGACGGGCGAACGCTTCCGCAAGATCAGGGCGCGCAACGTTCGTGTAATGCACGAACTCGTCGAGCAGCACCGCGGCGTCCGCGGACTGATCCTGCACGCCGACGGCGGCGGTGACGACCACGCCGGCCGGCATGGTCGCGGCGACGCTCGTCGTGAGCAGACCGGCGGCCGCGCATCCTGCGAGCCATCCTGAAAGCGCGACCCCCGTCCCGAAGCGGGTCCGAATACGCCCAGCACACATCATCAATCGAACTCCTGAAGGCTCTGCCGAGCCTGGTCTGCGAGCCTCATTGCACCCGGGGTCAACCGGGTCGGCGCTATTCGCCGGAGGGAAGGTCCGGACGGGGCGTGCAACCCCGTCGCGAGCGTCGTCCGAAGCGGGGAACCCCGCCCGAACGGACCGGTCTCCGACGAACCGTTGACCGTATCGAATGGCCGATCCAGTGTCAATTTGATCCGACCCCTGATCGACGACGCCCCGCCGGCATTCTCCCATCACCTCCCCATCCGCAGTTGCAGCCCCCGCGGTTCCGCGTACACTCCGGGTCGACCACGGCGCCCGACGGGACGCGGCTGACCAGAGCCCGACCCGCCGAGCAGGGAAGGCGGTGAAAATCCGCCGCGGACGCGCCGCCGTAACGAGCCCCGTCGGACCTCCTCCCGAGACCCGGCGGCTCCAGCATCCCCCCACGCCACTGCGGGACCCGCAATCGGACCCGTGGGAAGGCCGGATGACGGAGATGACGCTCGAAGCCGGAAGACCGGCCGTGGTCGCACCGTCGCCCTCGCGATTCAGGGCGGAGACGGCGCGGCGTCGGTCACGCTCCCATCCGGCCCTCCGCTCCGATTCCGCACCCGCGACCGGCCCGCATGACACCACGGGAGCCGTTCCGCGCGACTCGGAACGACATCAGAGGACCGGTCCACCCATGACCACCACCACCCCCGACGGGCGCCCCGGCGCCGACGCGATCCCATTCGCCACCCCCGAAACCCACCCCGCGACCCCGAGAACCGTCGCCGCGCTGGCGACCCGACCCGCCGCGCCGGCGAGCCCCGCCCCGTCCCGAGCAAAAACCGCCCCCACCACGGCGAAAACCGCTCCCACCCTGGCGAAAATCATTCTCGCCACGGCCGCGACGCTTCCCACCCTCGCGGCGGCCGCCGCCGCGTGCGCGCCAGACAACGCGGACGACCCCTTCGCCGACGCCGTCGTCGCCTACGACCCCGGCGCCAACCCCGCCCCTGGCTACACCACGCCCGAAACCGCCCTCGGATCCCCCGAACGCTTCACCGGCGAAGGCGTCTTCCCGGGCTGCGTCACGCCCTTCAATTCCGCGTTCGGCCTCGATGAAATCGTCTCCATCGGATCCGGCGGCGCCCTCACCCTCGCCTTCGACACCCCCGTCACCGACGACCCCGCCAACCCCTTCGGCGTCGATCTCATCGTCTTCGGCAACGCCCTCTTCATCGACGCCGCGTTCCCCGCGGGCGAGGTTGGCGGCCTTTTCGCGGAGAACGTCGGGACCATTGAACTCTCCGCCGACGGCGTCACGTGGGTCCCCGTCCCCGACGTCCTGCCCGACGGGGTCTTCCCGACCATCGGCTACGCCGACGCCACGCCCTACCAGGATGTCCCCGGGACCGTCCTCACCGACTTCACGAAACCCGTCGACCCCGCGATGACCATGGCCGACGTCATGGGGATGTCGCACGCCGACCTCATCGCCCTCTACGACGGCTCGGGCGGCGGCGCGGGCGTGGACATCGGCGCCGTCGGCCTCGCGTCCGTGTCCTTCATTCGGATCAGCAACCCCGACGCCGGCGCGGACAACATCGAGATCGACGCCGTCGCCGATGTCGCCCCCGCCGGCGGACCGCCCGGCGACCTCAACCGCGACGGCGCCGTCGATGCGTCCGACCTCGCCATCCTCCTCGCCGCGTGGGGCGTCCCGGGATCGCCCGCGGATCTCGACGGGGACGGAACCGTCGACGCGGCGGACCTCGCCATCCTTCTCGCGAACTGGACGGGCTGATCCTCGTGGCCCCCCACCGATCCAGGCCGAGACGACGCGCGTTCTCCATCGTGGAGCTCCTGGTCGTCATCGGCATCGCCGGCCTCCTCGTCGGTCTCCTCGTACCCGCCATGGCGGGCCTGCGGGGATCGGCGGAGGCCGCCGCGTGTCTGACGCATCTCCGCCAGATGGCGTTCGCGGCGGACGCCTACGCCCTCGACCATCAGTATTACCCCCCGGCCCTCCGCTACGAGCCGGGCGCGGCCGGCCTGACCACCATCGCGTGGGACTACACCCAGACCGCCGACGGCCAGATCTCGCCCGGGGCCCTCTGGGCGTACACCGACACCCCCCACAAGGTGCACCAGTGCCCGACCTATCACGGCCCCTCGAACTTCGGGGCCGATCCTTCTTCGGGCTACAACTACAACACCGACTACATCGGGGGCGAGGGGCAGTTCCCGTTCACGGGGTGGAACGGATTTCGGAACGGGGTCCGGAAATCAGGGGCGCGGCACTGCGGTCGCTGCGTGATCTTCGGGGACGGCGGGTATGCCGCTGGCGCCAATAAATTTATGCGGGGGCCGGAGAACATCCATTCCCGCTCGTGGGGCGAAGTCTACTCCGGCGGGCAGGCCTATCGGCACGTCGGCGGTTCGACGAACGTCGCGTTTCTGGACGGTTCGGTCGAATCCCGCCGGGATCCCCGCTGCGGCCTGCACGCGACGGACCTGCTGCTCGAGCAGACGCTCGGCTATCCCGACAACGGCTTCCTGACCGAGGACGACTTCGCCTATGACCCCCGATGACCGCCGCCCGGCCCCGATGTTGTACACCACCCGCGCGCTGCGCACGGCGTCGGCGCAGCAGACGGTGACGACAGCGGGCGTGGTGGATCGGTGCGTGTGTCGGAACGTGACGTTCGCGCGAGTCCGGGAGTGGCTGGACAGCCGCCGCGCGTCCGGCGCGGCGGACATCACCCTCGACCAGGCGTGCGACGCCCTTGTCTGCTCGGATAAGTGCGGGATGTGCCGCCCGTATCTCGAACGCGTCGAGCGCGGCGAGGGTGTGGCGTTCGAGGTGGAATGACCGTCGCGATTCGTCGCCGCCGCGGGTAGTCTTGCGTTGTGCTGGGGCCGAGGACATCTCGGAGACGTGCGGCGGTTCGCGCCTTGGTTGTCGGGCTGGCGTGCGGGTTTGTGGTGGCGATGGGCCTGCCGTGGTGGTTGGCGCACCTTCGCCCTGAGGCAGCGCCCACGTGGTGGACCCGTCTCCCCGAACGCGTCGCCGCCCAGCTCGACGGCCTCCAGTGGTTCGGGGCCAGCCAGATCAACGCGAACTTCCGGCCCGGGGACGACGCGTTCACGCAGTTGGACCGCTACGCCCATGGCGGGCGGGCGCGAATCGTCGCCGAGTCGATCACCGCCAGTCTCGAACCGCACGGCCCCAACGAGCGGCAGCAGATCCCGTTCAGCATTCTCAGCTACGGTCTTCCCCTTCACTCGCACCACGCCGTGGTGTGGACGACCACCGGGTACGGCGATACGCCGCCGGAGCGCGAACTCCCATACGGCCCCGGGCCTGCCGGGTTCCCGGTATGGATCGACTGGGGCGCGTTCGGCGCGAACGCCGGCGTGTTCGGCGGACTGATCGCCGCAATCGTGGTCGCATTGCAGGGCGCCCGTCGAGCGCGGCGGCGCTCGCGCAGCCGGTGCATCCACTGCGGCTATGCGCTGGTCGATCGCGCCGGGCAGCCGCGCCCCGGTCCGCTCCCTCGTCGGACCATCGTGTTGGCCGTCGGACTGGGAGCGCCGATCCTCGCCTTCGGTCTCATGCTGTGCGAGCCGGTCGGCGCGTACACCCGCGAGCGCGTCGACGCTCCGGACTTCGCCGGCGCTCGGGCGCTCGTGTTCCGCGGCGGTCCGTTCGGCGACCGCATCTGGTGGACCCGCACTCCCTTGGCGGCCGACGCGTCCGGCGCGCCGCCGTTCTGGATCGAGAGCGCGCCGCCCCCCGATCCCGACGCCAGCAGCTTCGGCCCGCCGCTCCACGCCTCCGTGCTGTCCGGCTTCCCGTGGCGACACGCCGCCGTTCACCGCGTTCCGCTCGATCCCGACTGGAGCCGCCCGTGGCGCATCTTCCACGACCGACTGGGTCCGGTCATCGGCGTCACGATCCACTGGCCCGCCCTCCTCGCCAACCTCACGCTCTACGCCGCGCTCGGCGCCGTCATCGGCTACGCGGTCACCGGCTGGCGCCGCAAGTGGCGCGACGGCGACCCCGTCCGCTGCCCCGAGTGCGGGACCCTTGACCGCTGACCGCGCGGCGTCGGCTACGATTCGCTCGTGCTGGGGCCACGAACATCCCGGAGACGTGCGCTGGTTCGCGCCCTGATCATCGGGGGCGTGCTGGGACTCGTGATGGCGCACGGGGCAGCGTGGGGGCTGTCGTGGTTCAATCCGATCGGTCGCGGCCTCGGGTGGGACGCGTCGTGGTCGACTCGCACCGTGTCCTGGGAGAGTACGTCGTGGCTCGGCGCCCGGCGGAATGAGATCGTCTTCCTCGTTCACCCCGACGCCCTCGCCGACATCGACCGTCGACCAGTTGATCGCCGCGTGCGCCGTTTCGTCGAGATCGCCGTCGAACACGCCGCGCCGTCGCACGGACACGCGGCGATTCCCGTGACGCTCGAGATCGAACGCTACGGCTGGCCGAGACCATCGCACTCGCGCATCGTGACGGCGCGGTTTGTGCCCGATCCGTCCGATCCGACATTCGAACTCCCCGGCCGGCCCGGGCCCGCGGGGCTCCCGATTCACATCGACATCGGCGCGCTGGCGCTCAACACCAGTCTGTTCGGCGCGGTCATCGCCGCGGGCCTGATGGTGTGGCGGGGCGCCCGCCGTGCTCGGCGACGATCATGCAGCCGCTGCATCGCGTGCGGGTATCGACTCGTCGACGACGCCGGCAGGCAGCGCCCGACCGCGACCCAACGCCGGCCGCTTGCGATCGGCGCGGCGTGCGGGCTCGTGCTGTTTCCCATCGCGTGCTGGCGGTTCGCCCCGCGCGGCGAACTCCCGCGCCCCACGCAGCCGGTGCGACTCGCCGGCGTCGAGGGCGCCGCGACCGTTCGCCTTGGCATGTTCGGCGACCAGTTTCTATGGCGGACCGATCGCACGCCGTGGGGCGGTCGCCCGCCCCGCCAGATCCCCATCACGCCTGCATCTTCGGGCGCTGGCGTGGCGGGCGAGACCCGTCGCATCGGACTCGTCGGGCGTGGCGTCGAGATCACCCGACGCGTCACAATTGCCTCCTCCCGTCCCGTCGACCCGAGCCGCGCCGGGGGGATCCTGCCCAGGCGCGCCGCTGAGTCCGACGAAACCCTGACGATCGGCCCCATCGCCGACATCACCATCCACTGGCCCCAACTCCTCGCCAACCTCGCGCTCGCCGCCGCGCTCGGCGCCGTCATCGGCTACGCGATCACCGGCTGGCGCCGCCCGCAGCGCGGCGGCGATGCCGTCCGCTGCCCCGAATGCGGGAACCTCGACGGCTGACCGCGTGGCGTGACCCGCCTCCACCCCCGTCATCCGCGACGGCCGCGCCGTCGATCTCCATCCGCGGGGCATACACTCGTCGCCACACGTCACTCCCCTCCCATCCTCATCCCGGAGCGCCCCACCCATGGACACGTTCGACGCGATCTACGCCCGCCGCGCGGTCAAACAGTACGACCCGGACCACCGCATGACCGATGAGGAGATCGACCGGCTCCTCAACGCGGCGATCCAGTCGCCCACGTCGTTCAACATCCAGCATTGGCGCTTTGTCGTCGTCAAGGACCCGGAACTCCGCGCGAAGATCCGCGAAGTCGGGAACGACCAGGCGCAGATGACCGACGCCTCCCTGCTCATCGTCATGACCGCGGACGTGAACGCGTGGAAGAAGGCGCCGGAACGCTACTGGCGGGAGGCCCCCGACGACGTGGCGGAGCTGCTCGTCAACTGGATGGGGCCGTTCCACGAAGGCAAGCCGCAACTGCAGCGCGATGAAGCGCAACGGTCGATCGGCATCGCGATGCAGACGATCATGCTGGCCGCGAAGGCGATGGGGTATGACTCGTGCCCGATGATTGGTTTCGAACACGACGACGTGGCGGAACTGATCAATCTCCCCGACGACCATTGCATCGGCCCCATGATCGCCATCGGCCGGAAGACGAAGGACCCGTGGCCCAAGCCGGGGCAACTGCCGCTCGATGAGGTGGTGATCACCGACCGCTTCGGGTGATGCAGCGCCGCTGATCGCGCGGCGCCCGGTACCATGGTCGGTATGTCCCGGGCGCCATCCCCCTTCCGACGCGTCGCGGTGCGGTCGCTGATCGCGGGGGTGATCGTGGCGGCGGGACTGGTGTGCATCGTGCCGTGGGGACTGGCGATGGCGCCCATGGCGGGCGACGGACAGCCGACCCGACTGGGCGTGGACCGGCAGTTCCCGCCGCGTCTTCACGGCTTCGGACGGTCGAGTTACCGTGTCTCGATCGATCCCGACGTCGATCGCGAATTCGCTCTCCGTCGCGCGCACGCGATCGGGACCGAGTTGCTCCGCGACCGCCGACCCGACGATCGGCCGCGGGCGGCGCTGCGTCTGTATACGACCACACAGTCGTTCGGCTGGCCCTGGCGTTCGCACGTTCGCGTCGAAGCGCTGGGCGAGTGGGGGTACGGCGACCTGACCGACGAGCTTCCGCTCGCCGCCCACGGACTCGAGGCACGGGGCGAGACGCGGCTGCCGGTGATGGTCGACTGGGGTGCGATCGGCGCGAACCTGGTCGTTTATACGTTCGTCATCGCGACGGCGCCGATCGCGTTCGTCGGCGTACGTCGGGCCCGACGACAGCGGCGCGGCCGATGTCCGGGCTGCGGCTACCAACTGGCGAAGGGACACGCCGTCGCCGCGCCGCCGCCGCCGGCCGGGCGCATCGTGCTGGCCGGCGTCGCCGCGACCGTGGCGACCAGTCTCGTGACGCTCGCCGCCATGTCGCGTATGGAGTCCGCCTGGCATGACGCGCTTGCGTTCCGGCAGCAGGACGGCCTGGTGCGGGGGGCGCCGCGTCTTGGCGCCTTTGGCGATGAGCTTCTCTGGCAGGCGATCGACCTCGCCGACGCGGGCGCTTCCTCCACTCACCTCGCCAGGATCCGCGGGCGAAGGAACGCCGCCATCCCGAACGACGCCCGCCCCGCCGCCGAACTCGCGGGCTGGATCGGCGACCGCGTGGTCACGCCGCCCGACTTCGGGCGCACACGCCGAGTGGGTTTTCCATTTCGTGCGCTCTCGGTCACGCGAACCGGCGTGGCGCCGCGATCCCACGTCTGGGTCCCGACGTCGCTCCCCGAGCCGACGTCCCTTCCGACCTTCCGCGTGTACTGGCTCGGACTGCTCGGCGACATCGCCGTCTTTGCCGCGTTCGGCGCACTCGTCGGTTTCGCGGCCAACGGGTTCCGGCGGCCGCGCACGGGGCACGGGACGTTCCGCTGTCCCGAATGCGGGGGCGAGGCGCCCGCGACGGCGCCCGACGCCCCGTCGGCGGAAGTCCGGGGCGCGTCGGCCGCTCCGTCATCCGGCGACTTGGGCGTTCGCCCGGAGCAGGTGAGGCGCGCACCCCCACCGCCCGGCGGCGACCGGCCCTGATCGACCCCCATGCGGATGTGCGCGGCGCCGTATCATGCCCGCATGTCCGGTCCCGCCGATGCCCTGCTCGATCCACTCGTCCGGACGCCGGATCCCCCACCCAGCGCGGCGAAGCCGGCCGTCGCAGTGGTGATCTGTCCGCATCACGCGTCGCCACACGCGACCGAGGCCGGATCCGCCGCGCCGGAGGCATCGGGCGACGTGGGCGACGAACGAGGATCCGGCGGCCCCGCGTCGCCGGACGACGATCCGGGGCGAAGATCCCCCGCCGAGACGCCGCGCGACCGCGCAGCCGGCGCGGAACGCCGCCCCGGGGGCCCCCGCTCCGACGGCGACGGCGGACCGGACGCCGAGTCGATGTCGTCCGACGCGGACCGCGGGACCGACCCCGCGGATGGAGCGCTGTCCGCCGCGCCCGACGCCGCGGGACCTCGCGATGACGCCGCGGGACCCCGCGATGACGCCGCGGGACCTCGCGATGTCGCCGCGGGACCCCGCGATGACGCCGCGGGACCTCGCGATGACGACGCGGAACGCGCGGCGGCGTTGACGGACGCCATCGTCGAATGGCTGGTCCGCGCCGGCGTCGTCACCGCGCGCCTCCCACCGGGCGCCGACCGGGACGAGGCGGTGCACCTGCTCCGCGGACTGGACGCCTCGGACGCGGTCGACGGGGTGATCGCGGCGATCGGGGTCGGACGCGGCGCACGTCTCGCCGCGCGGATCGCCGCGTCGGTCGAGCCGACGCCGCGGCTGGTCCTGTTCCGTCCGATGGCGGGGGCGCTGGACGAGACGGAACGGACGCTGCCGAAGCTGCTCGCGGCGCGTCGTCCCGCGACGCTGCTGATCCAGGCGGCCGGGGATCACGCGGACGCCCCGAAGCTGCTGCATGATTGTCAACGGGCGTTGCACCCGTCGCCGCCGGGGGGCGGGGCTCTGCTGGTGGCTCGGGCCGATCGGTGGTTGGCGGGCGACGCCGACCGCCTTGCCGCGCTGCAGGCGGCCGCGGCGTTCATGGATCTGTGACGACCGGCATCTGATCGGATGCGAAGGGCGGAGGCGTCGGCCGCCGAGCCGCGACCTCTGGCTGATCGCCGCCCGGCCCCGGATTCTCTCGTCTGTGGTCGTATCATGATGCCCGTCGTTCGTTTCATCGCGGGGCGAACGCTCGCCGCCCTGGCGTCCGCCGCGCCGCGTACGCCGGCGTCGCTCCGGCGCCTGCGCCCCGACGTCGCGGCGGAGGGGGCCATCGCAGCCGAACGCGGCGCGCACCCCGCATCCGGCGTGCGGGCGCATGGTTGACTCGGATCGCTCGTCACGTTCATGGCAGAGACACCTTCCAATCCGTTGCCGACCTACGCCGACGCGCTGGACGCCGCGCGAGCGTTGGTGCCGCACCCCGGTCCGACGGAGCGTGTTCCGCTCGACGCGGCGGACGGTCGGGTTCTTCGCGAGCCGATCCACGCCGACCGCGACCTGCCGCCCTTCAACCGCGCGCAGATGGACGGGTACGCATTGCGTCACGCCGACCTCGCCGCCGCGCTCGCGGCGATCAACACCGCCGCCGCCCCGACCGTCCCACCCACCGCCGACCCAGCCCACGCCACCGACCCCCCGGCCCACCGCGACGAACCTCCAACCGCCGCCACCGACTCCCCGGCCCACCGCGACGAACCTCCAACCGCCGCCACCGACTCCCCGGCCCACCGCGACGAACCTCCAACCGCCGCCACCGACCCCCCGGCCCACCGCGACGAACCTCCAACCGCCGCCACCGACCCCCCGGCCCACGGCGCCGAGCCTCCAACCGCCGCCACCGACCCCCCGGCCCACCGCGACGAACCTCCGACCGCCTCCACCGACCGCCCGGCCCACGCCGCCGATGCACCGACCAACGCCGCCCACCGACCGACCGCGGCCGACGCCGCCGGCGCTTCATCCGCCGGTCCCGCGGGCCCGACCGCCGACGCTCCCGCCCCGCCCTCCCCGGCCGCCTCGCCCAGCCGGTTCGCCGTGTCGTTCCCGGTCGTCCGCACGGTCGCGGCGGGGGATCCACCGGGCGACGCCCCGCCGGCCGGGACGTGCGTGAAGATCGCCACCGGCGCGCCGCTCCCGCCGGACCTCGACCTCGTGATCGAGCACGAGCGCACCGATCGCGCACACCCGACCGTCACGATCACGCTCGACCGCGACCCCGACACCGGCGAGGCGACGGTTCCGCCCCGCTGGCGGGCGGTGCACCGACGCGCGGCAGACGCCTCGGCGAACGACACGCTGCTGCCGGCGGGCGTGCGGCTTCGTCCGCATCACCTCGCGATCGCCGCCGCGACCGGCGCCGTTCAACCCCTCGTCGCCCAGCGTCCTGCCGCGACGATCCTGACCTCCGGCGACGAGGTGCATCCCGCCTCGACCCCGACCGCCGACCTCGCCCCCCACCACATCCGCAACACGAACGCGGTGCTGCTCGCCCGCCTGCTCGTCGCGTGCGGCGGGGCGACGCCGACGCACGTCCATCTCCCCGACGATCCCGACGCGACCCGCGCCGCGGTCGCCCACGCCCTCGCGACCGCGGACCTGGTCGTCACGGTCGGCGGCGTCTCCGCCGGCGAGCGCGACTGGTTCCCCGACGCGTTCGCTGCGGCCGGCGTCCACTTTGCGGTGACGAAGGCCGCGATCCAGCCCGGGAAACCGATCCGCATCGGCCACGCCCCCCGACCGACCGCCCCCGCACCCCCGTCCCGCGCCCGTGACGCGGACGATCCCGCCGCCGACGCCGCACCCTCGACCCGCCGCCCGCCGACACGACCCGCGGCGGCCGCCGGCGGCGCGACCCCGGGACATTCGGCGTCGTCGTCGACCGGGCGCGGCAGCGCCGATGCGCCCCGCTCCGGCGCCGCCGACCCGACCGATCGTCCCGACCCCCTCGTGATCGCCCTTCCCGGCAATCCCGTCTCCGCCCTCGCGTGCGGCTGCCTCTTTCTCTGGCCGCTCATCCGGGCATGGACGGGAGAGACCAGCTTCGGCGACCCGCCGACCCCGTGGTTCGAGGTCGAACTCGCCGCCCCGGTGAAGCCGAACCCGCGTCGCGAGGCGTTCCGGCCGGCCGTGCTCCGACTCGACGGCCGGGTCGAGATCCCATCGTGGGCGGGCTCCGGCGATCTCGCCCACACCGCCGCGACCGACGGTTTGCTGGCCCTCCCCGCCCAGACCGGCGACGTCCCCGCGGGCGCCCGCCGCCCGTTCCTCCCCTGGCCCTGGCGGACCTGACGAACCATCCCCACCCGCCGCCCGTTCCGGGCACGGCCGCCGCGAACGATCAGCACCTTCACCGCCACGCCGCCGCCGTGATCGCGCAGCCTCGCTGTCTCCGCCTGCGTTCGGATGCGATCGATCCCACGGGCCGCCGGAACGCACGACACCCGTCCGCCCGTCACCCCCGCACGATCCGGCGCGAGCGTCCCGGAACCAACGCGCCATTCTGCGGCGCCGCGTCGACCGAAGACGCACGCGCGACATCGCGGCGCCTATCCTCTCTCCATGCGCATCACCGTCCTTCTGTTCGCACACCTCGCAGAAACCGTCGGCGAACGGGAACTCACCCTCGATCTTCCGGATCCACCCCCGCCCACGGTCGACGCCATGCTCGCCGCCCTCGCGCGACGCCATCCAGCCCTGGGGACGCTGGACGGAACCGTCGCGGTGGCGGTGAATGAACAGTACCGACCACGGGACCACCGCCTGAACGACGGCGACACCGCAGCGCTGATCCCGCCAGTGAGCGGCGGATGATCTCGCGGTCACTCAGAGAAGCGTGAAAGCGCGGCGGCGCGCCACCGGGAATCGGGGAGAAAACGGAAGAAAGCCGGGCGGTTCGATCAGTCTTCGAGCGGACCCGTGCGCCGGAACGTGACGCCGCCGATCACCAGGCCATCGCTCGTCGCCTCCGCCTCGCGACTCGACCACGTTGATTCGTCGAAGCTCACGAGTCCGCCGTCGACCGATGCGTAATAGAACGCGTCGCTGCCCAGACCGCCGCCGTCGTGTCGACCGAGAAGGCGATGCGGACTATCGGCGGCGAAGACGAAGACCAGCTCCTCGACGCCTCGCTCATGCTCGAAACGAACGATCGTATCGATGTGATCCTCATCCGGGGCCGAGCCGACGACCGACCACGACTGGAGCGGACCGAGGTGCGCCTCGACCATCTGCATCAGCGCCCCGTACCGCTCGCGCAACGTCGCTTCGTCGATGCGATCGCCGTACTCCATCGCGAACGTCGACCAGTCGCCGTCGAGAGCGCCCGAAACCATCCGGCGGACGCGTGTGGAGCAGTCGTCGAACGCGGCCCGGTCGCCGTCCGCCCCGCCGTAGAGCGCGGCGAGCGCGCCGCTGGTCCGCGCCGTCACCGTCGCCCCGTTGGTCGTGACCTCGACGTCAATCGCATCGCCGTCCGGAGAGACGAACCGCCCTGACGTCACGCCGCGCGGCGGACTCCATGTCGCCCGCACCGCCGGCGCATCCGGCAGCGGTCGTCCGGCGACGAGATGCATCGCCAGCGGCTCGAGCATGCGGAAGACCAGACGCGATTCCTGGAGGGTGTTGCTCTGCGCGAACAGGAACAACCGCTCGGACGGGACGATGACGAGGTCGGCCCCGAGAATGCCGTTGCCGCCGTTGTGCATGATGGCGGTTCCTCCGCCCGGAATCTCCACATTCACCCAGCCGTAGCCGTAGAACGACTCGCCATCGCCGTTCGATTCGTCGACATGCGCGCCCCACAACGCCGCCATTGACGCCTCGTTCAGCACCCGTCGGTCAAGCAGCGCCAGGACCCACGTGTGCATGTCCTTCGCGGTGGAGCTGATTCCCCCGTTGCCCCGCAACGCCCACCACGGCCCGTCGTCCGCCATCGGGCGTTCCACCAGTGCGCCCCAGTCGCCGCCGTCGGCGAGATACCCGTGGGCGACGTCGTCCGCCGACCAGGCGAACATCGTGTATCCCGTGTCCTCCATTCCCAGCGGTTTGAAGAACGTCGTTCTCAGGTACGCCTCGTACGGCGCGCCGGCAACCTGCTCGATGATCGCCGCGAGGAGGCTGAAGCCAGCGTTCGAGTAGGCGTAGCGGGTCCCCGGCTCGAACTCGAGCGGAAGCGCAAGGACCCGAGAAACGTACTCGTCCCGGGCGATGGCGTCGAAGTCGCCGACGCCGGGCGGATCCTGCACCCCGGACGAGTGCGTCAGCAGATGGTGCAGCGTGATCTTCCGCTTGTCGGCGGGGACATCGTCGAACCAGCCGTCGATCGTGTCCGTCACCGCGAGCTTGCCCGCCTCCTGCAGTTTGAGAATCGCCGCCCCGGTGAACTGCTTGGTGATGGATCCGATCGTGGAGACGGTTTCGGATGACCACGGAACACCCGCCGCGCGATTGGCGAGCCCGCACCCGCGATCGATGAGCACCTCATCGCCCTGCGCTGCATAGACCACGCCGTCGAACCCGAGATGATCGAGTCGCTGCACAAACTGGTCGCACGCCGCGACGCGTTCAGGATCGATCGGACGCGCGTCCACGGAGACGCCGGTCATGATGGTCACGATCGCCGCCGTCACTCCCGAGAGATTTCCAACACTCATGCCGTATTCCTTTCCCTGTGCGGTCGCAACGGACCGATCGCCCGCGCACGATCCCGCTGTGCATCCTGACGACTTCTCCGCGGTTTCGTGTCGAAATCTCCGCTTTCGTTTCGCGCGGCCTAACTCCGCCCGAACTGCTTCTCAAGATCGCGGATCGTCAGCCGCAGCGTCGTCGGCCGTCCGTGCGGGCAGTTGCTCGAACGTTCGACCGCTTCGCGCTGCCGGAGGAGATCCGCAATCTCCGGTTCGGTGAGACGGTCGCCCGCCTTGATCGCGGCCTTGCACGCCATCATGTCGAGCGTTTCGTGGAGCGCGGCCTCGGGTTCGACGGGCAGGTCGTCGCCCGCCGCGCGTTCGAGCAGCTCCGTCATGAACGGTCCGGGCTCGACACCCCGATCGAACAGCAGGCTCGGGAACGACTGCACGCCGATCGAGTTCGGGCCCATGGCGGCGGCTTCGATGCCGATCTGCTCGAAGAGGGCGTCGAGTTGTTCGAACGCCTCCATCGCGCGGGCGTCGAGGGTGATGATCTCCGGCATGAGGAGACGCTGCGACTCCATGCCGCCGCGCGTCACGTCCGCCTTGAGCCGTTCGAACATCACCCGCTCGTGCAGCGCGTGCTGATCAATGATCAGCAGGCCGTCCGAATCCTGCGTGACGATGTAGCTGGAGTGGATCTGGAGCACGTCGGCGGCCGTGCGCACGGTGGGAAGGGCGTTGTCATCGACGGCGGCGTCCGGTTGGGCGGCGGGATCACCGGACGTCGGCATCGACGCCGTCTCGTTCGCCAGCACCTCCGGCGCGGACTCGGCGAGCGCCTGCTTCACCTCGCTGTAGACGAAGCCCTTCTGCCGGGGATCGAGGCGACGGAAGTAATCCACGAACGCCTTCGGATCACCCGCGTTGTCATTCGCGCCGACGCTCTTCGAGAAGTCCACGTTCGGCGTGTTCGACTGCGCGCGTGAAAGATCGAACCCCGGCGTCAGATCATCCCCCGCGAGCGCCGCCTGCACCGCCCGCCGCACGGCCGAATGCACCACGCCCTGATCGCGGAACCGCACCTCCGCCTTCGTCGGGTGCACGTTGACATCGAACGAGTGCGGGTCCATCTCAAGAAACAGCACGACGACCGGATACCGACCCGGTTCGATCAACCCGCGGTACGCCTCGCGAATCGCGTGCGTGATCGACTTGTCCATGATGGGCCGGCCGTTGAGGTAGACCCGCAGATGCTTCGCGCTCGGCTTCGCGGTCGACGGCTGGCCGACGAGTCCCCACATCGCGACGCCCCGATCGGAAGTCTGGAACTCCGTCATGTCCGCCTCGAGTTCGCGTCCGATGACATCGAAGACCCGCGCGGCGAGCGTCTGTCCGCCCGCCAGCTCCAGCACGCTCTTCCCGTCGCGTGAGAACGACATTCCGATGTGCGCATGGGCGAGCGCGAGGGACTTGAGCATGTCCAGGCAGCGGGTCCCCTCGGTCTGATCGGTCTTGAGGAACTTCCGCCGCGCGGGCGTGTTGTAGAAGAGGTTGCGCACCGCGACGGTCGTGCCCGACGCGCCGCCGGCCGGGCGAGGTTCACTGAGCGCATCGCCCTCCGCTTCGATCGCGCACGCGGCTTCCTGGTCCTTCGGACGCGAGGTGAACGTCAGCCGGCTGACCGAGGCGATGGAGGCGAGAGCTTCGCCGCGAAAGCCCATGGTGCCGATCGCGTCGAGGTCGCCGGCGGCTTCGATCTTGCTCGTCGCGTGCGGCGTGACCGCGAGCAGCAGCTCCGTCTCGGGCACACCGGACCCGTTGTCGGTCACGCGGATGAGATCCCGTCCGCCGTTCTCGATCGCGACATCGATCTGGGTCGCCCCCGCGTCGATGGCGTTCTCGACGAGTTCCTTGACGACGTTCGCCGGCCGTTCGATCACCTCGCCCGCGGCGATCTGGTTGACGAGGAGGTCGGGGAGCTTGCGGATGGGCATGGGGAGATTCTAGCGAGCGACGATCACCCCGGCCGCGCGACGATCGGCATCGGACGCCCGCGCCCGAACGCTCGCGGCTGCGTCTTCAGGATCACCGAGCCCTGAAAACGCTTGTACTCCGCCATGTCGATCATCCGCACGAACGTCCGCACCACCGCCTCGTCGAACCCCGTCTCGGCCAGAATCCGCTCCCGCGATTCCTCGCGATCCACCCACCGCGCGATGATCTCGTCCAGCACGTCGTACGGCGGCAGTGAATCCTGGTCGGTCTGGTCCGGCCTCAACTCCGCCGAGGGCGGCTTCGTGATCGACGACTCGGGGATCGGCGGACGATCAAACCCGCACGCGGCGGCGTTGTCGTTGACCCATCGCGCGAGACGGTAGACGTCCGTCTTCAACACGTCGCCGATCGGCGACACGGCGCCGCACATGTCGCCGTACAACGTCGAGTACCCGACCGCCAGCTCCGACTTGTTGCTCGTCGCGAGCAGCAGGGTCCCGGGACGGGCGTTCGTCCACGTCATGAGGAGCAGGCCGCGCAACCGGGCCTGAATGTTCTCGTCCGCCAGATCCGCCGGCGGCCCGTCGAGCGGACCCGTCAGCGCCGTCGCGACCGACTCGTGCGCATCCGCGATCGGCACGATCGGCTGCGCGCGGACGCCGAGCGCGTCGGCCAGGGCGTGGGCGTCGGTGAGCGAGCCTTCCGAGGAATATCGCGACGGCATGAGCAGACCGGTCACGTGGTCGCCCCCCACCGCCGCCGCGCCGATCACGGCGCACACCGCGGAGTCGATCCCGCCCGACAGACCCAGCACCAGGTCCGTATGCCCCGTCTTGCGGACGTAGTCCCGCGTGCCGAGCACGAGCGCGGCCCACACCTCCGCGATCGGATCCTCCCGCCCGGACGCGGTCAGCCCCTCCCCGCCGATCTCACCGACCGTCGTCTCCGCCTCGAACGGCGCACACCGCAGCGCGACTTCCCCCCGCTCGTTCACGATCATCGATCGTCCGTCGAACACCAGGTCATCGTTCCCGCCGACGAGATTCACCGCGACGATCGGTCGTGCGATCTGCCGCGCGGTCTCACGCAGAATCGTCTCGTGCCGCGCTCCCTTCCCGGCGATGAACGGGCTGGCGTTGAGCGAGACGATCACCTCCGCCCCCGCCTCCACGGTTTCGTTCAGCGGACTGATCGCGTAGCCGCGGGCCCCGGGCACGTCCGCCGCGCCCCAGAAATCCTCGCAGATGATCACGCCGACCTGGGTTCCCGCGATCTCGATCACGAGCGGCCCGCCGCCGGGGGCGAAGTAGCGGTCCTCGTCGAAGACGTCGTACCCGGGGAACAGTCGCTTGCGGTAGGTCGCGAGGATCTGTCCGTCCCGGACCACGGTCGCGGCGTTGTAGAAGGGTCGGTGGGATTCCGCCGGCGCGCGAGCGGGATGACCGACAATGACCGTCACGCCCTGCGCGGCTTCCGCGATCGCCTTCACCGCGGATTCGCACCGGGCCACGAGTCCTTCGCGGAAGATGATGTCGCGGGCCGGATACCCGAGCACCATCTGCTCCGGCGTGACGAGGAGATCCGCGCCGGCGGTGCGGGCGCGGTCGATCGCATCGAGCACGAGCGACGTATTGCCGTCGATGTCGGCGACGGTCGGATTCAACTGGGCGAGGGCGATTCGCATGCAGGCGGGTCCTGGGGTCCGGACGCCGGAGGCAGCGACGCGGTGGGATCAGGTTTCGGGGGCGCGGGGTCGAGATCATAGCGCTCGACATGCGTCTCGTGATCTTCGTACCACGCCTCCCACGCGTCCACCTCGGCCCGCCGGCGTTTCAACTCCCGCATGAGCTGGAGCCGCGTCATCGACTCGGGGGCCGGTCGATCGGGCCGGAAATTCACCCCGAACCGCTCGAGCAGACGCTCCGTCGCCTCCATCCCGATCAGGACCGTCACGAAGCCGCGGGCGAACTTCATCCCCACGCCCCGCAGCGTGAAGACCTTCGCCGTCCGCGCCACCTTCCACGCCCGGATCCACCGGAGGAACGGGGCCACGAGGATGATCACGTCGAGCCAGTTGTGCTTGACGTACTCGAGCCGATGCTCGGCGATGGAGATCTTGACGACGAACTCGATCAGGAAGGCGAGCCAGATCAGACCCGCCGCGATCAGCGTCGCCCACGCCAGCCACGATCCCGGCGCGGGTCGGGAGAAGATCTCGATCGCCAGCAGCGGCAGCATCGCGAGGGCGAGGACGATCATCGGCCAGTGGAATCGCCGCTCCACCTGGGCCCGCAACCGATCATCCGCAATCACCACCCCGACGAAGACGACCGGCACGTACCGCACGCCCGGACGCGCCGGCGGCAGCGGACGATCGCGCGGCACGACCAGCGGACGCCGGCGGCGATGAATCGACCGACCCGCCCCCCGCGCCGACGACGACCGACGCCCCGGCGGCATCTCCGGAGACGGCGTCGCCCCGTGCTGTTCGTCCTGATCCGTCATGACAAGCGTTCCCGCCTTCATTCTAAGATCAAACCGCCGCCCCCACCTGTCCCGAAACGCAACAGAGCGGCCGATCAAGCGGCCGCCCTGGCGTTCCCTTCCGTCTCCGTGCCGATTTCGTCGGGCTCAGTGCAGAATCGAACTGGCGCCCTCGATCGCGTCGATCACGTCACGCACCTTGAACGGCTTCCGCAACGCACGGTCGAAGCCGCGGTGCGTCAGCTGCGCGGCCTGGCCGTCGGTCAGCTTCCCGCTCATCGCGATGATCCGCGTGATCTGCAGGTCGTCGGAATGCGACACAAACTCGCAGATCTCCCGACCGTCCGCATCGTCCAGGTGAATATCCAGCAGCATCACGTGCGGCCGGAACCGTTCGCACTCGACGCCCGCCTCGAACGCATTGTTCGCCGTCTTCACGGCGTACTGCGTCTTCTCGCCCAGCACCGACGACAACGCGTTAAGAATCTCCTCCTCGTCGTCGACGATCAGAATACGCGTCTCGCCGCTCATCAGGCCGTCCAGCGGAATGCCGTGGCTCTTCATGAACGGAATGAGATTCGCCACTGGAATGCGGCGGTCTTTCGACCCCGGAATGCGGTAGCCCCGCAGCTGCCCGGAATCGAACCACTTGCTGACCGTGCGCGAAGCGACGTTGCAGATCTTCGCCACCTCGCCCGTCGTCAGTACATCTTTGTCTCGTGGGATCATGACCTTCCCTGCCCTTGTCAGGCTCGCCGTCCAATGGCCGCCTCGACCATCTGGATCGGCCGGAATGATCGCGCAAATTACGCTGGCCCGCGCAAAACCATGAATTGGAATGAGTTGACCCGGGACCCCGGCGGATTATCTGACCCCGCCCGCGAAGGTCCGCCCGTTATCACGACAACTCGGACCCCGACCCGCCGTTACCCGGACGTGGGGGCCGATGCGAGCGCCAACAGACCGTCGACATCCGCCGGCGTCGTGTCGAATGAGCACATCAGACGCACGATCCCCGCCGAGGCGTCGCCGAACGGATAATAGCCGTGCCCGCCCGCCCGAAACGCGCGATCCAACGCCTCCGGCAGACGCACGAACACGCCGTTCGCCTCGACGGGATACGCCGGCGCCGCCCCCAGCCCCTCCAGCCCCGACGCCAGCCGCCGCGCCATCGCGTTCGCGTGCGCCGCGTGCGTCAGCCAGACCTCATCCCGTAATGTCGCCTCGAACGGCGCGCTCACGAACCGATGCTTGCTCAACAGATGCCCCGTCGACTTCCGGTGGAACGGAAACGCCTCGACCGCCGTCTCGAAATCGCGCCCGTCCCCCTGCGGGAAGAAGATCACCGCCTCCCCGAACGCGAGGCCGTTCTTCGTCCCCCCGAACGACAACGCGTCCACCCCCGCCGCCCCCGCCAGTTCCTTCGGATCGCAGCCCAGCGCGGCGACGGCGTTCGCGAACCGCGCGCCGTCCACATGCACACGGTACCCCCGCGCCCGCGCCGCCTCGCACAACGCCTTCGTCTCGTCCGGCGTGTAGACCGTCCCGAACTCCGTCACGTTCGAGATCGTCAGAACCCCCGCCTGCGGCTGGTGCACGTCGCCCCGCAGATTCGCCCCCGCCGCCTCCACGTCCGCCGCCGTCAGCTTGCTCGACGACGTCCGGATCGGATGGGCGCGGCACGACGTGAACCGCTCCGGCGCCGTGCTCTCGTCGTCGTTGTAGTGACTGTGCGCATGACAGAGCACCTGCTGCCACGGACGCGTCAGCGAGGCGATCGCCAGCACGTTCGCGGCGGTCCCCGTCGCCACGAAGAACACCGCGATCTCGTCGCCGAAGATCCGCCGGAACGCCGCCTCGGCCCGCGCCGTCAGCTCGTCGTCCCCGTAGCCCATCTGATGCTGCGTCCCGTTGGCGTCGGCGATCGCGCCCAGCGCCTCCGGACACAGCCCCGCGTTGTTGTCGCTCCGAAACGTCCGCATGGCGAAACAGTGTAGCCGCCCCCCTCGACGAACGGACGTCCCGACGTCACCATGACGGCATGGCCTGGATCCGTCTCATCGCCGAAACCGACGCCGAAGGCGAACTCGCCGACCTCTACCGACGGGTCGCCGAACCCGACGGATCGGTCGACAACGTGATGAAGGTGCATTCCGCCAACCCTGAATCGCTTCGCACCCATTTTGAACTCTACGTGGCCGCGATGCGCAAGCCCTCCCCCCTCTCCCGGACGGAGCGCGAGATCGTCGGCGTCGTCGTCAGCCGCATCAACGGGTGCGCCTACTGCGTCGCTCATCACACGAGCAATCTCGCCCGCTGCCTGCGGGGCGACCGGCCGGATCTCCCCGACGCGCTCGCCGCCGGCGATCACGACGGACTCACGCCGCGCGAACACGCCCTCGCCGGCTACGCCGCTCGGCTCACCGAACGACCCGCCGCGACCGCCCGCCCGCACCTCGACGCCCTTCGCGACCACGACCTCGACGATCGCGCGATTCTCGACCTCGCCCAGGTGATCGGCTACTTCAACTACGCGAACCGCATCGTCCTCGGACTCGGCGTTGAGCTGGAGGCGGATCGATGATTCGATTGCTGGCGATCATCCTGATCACGATCGCCGCCGCCGCCCGCGCCGACGCCGACGCCCCGCCGAACATCGTGTTCATTCTCGCCGACGACCTCGGATGGAACGATCTAGGCTTCATGGGCAGCGACTATCACCGCACGCCGCACCTTGACCGGCTCGCCGCCGATGGCGTGACGTTCATGCAGGCGTACGCGAACGCGAGCAACTGCGCGCCGTCACGCGCCGCCCTGCTGTCGGGGACCTATCCGCCCCGCACCGGCGTCTACACCGTGAGCCCCGCCGCCCGCGGAAAGAAACAGAACCGGGCGTGGATTCCGGTGCGCAACACGCCCTTCCTCGACGGCGATGTGGTCACGCTCGCCGAGGTGCTCAGGGCCGCCGGCTATTCGACCGCGACCATCGGGAAGTACCACGTCGGCGATCTCGACACCCCGAACGACCCCCGACGACAGGGCTTCGACGTCAACCGCGGCGGCTGGAAGAAAGGGCATCCGAAGTCCTACCGCAGCCCGTACGCCAATCCCGCCCTCCCCGACGGTCCCGACGGCGAATACCTCACCGACCGCCTGACCGACGAAGCGATCGCCTGGATCGAAGACCGCGCCCGCACCGACGCGCCGTTCTTCCTCTACCTCCCCTACTACACGGTGCACACGCCGATCCAGCCGGATGCGACGCGCCTCGCCGCCCTCGAGGAGCGTCCGAAGGGCGCGCTGCACGCCAATCCGAAATACGCCGCGATGGTCGAGTCGCTCGACGCCAACGTCGGCCGACTGCTCGCGACGCTCGACCGTCTCCAACTCGCCGACGACACCCTCGTCGTCTTCACCAGCGACAACGGCGGCCACCGCGGCGTCACCCGCATGAACCTGCGGGGCGGCAAGGGAACGTTCCACGAGGGCGGCCTCCGTGTCCCCCTCGCCGTCCGCTGGCCGGGACGCATCGCCCCCGGACGCATCGACGCCACGACGCCCGTCATGCTCTTCGACTTCTACCCGACACTCGCCACGCTCGGCGGCGCGACGCTCGCCGACCACCCCCAGCCCATTGACGGCGTCGACCTCACGCCCATCCTCACCGAGAGCGCCCCGCTCGAACGCGACGCCCTGTTCTGGCACTTCCCCGCCTACCTCGAAGCGTACCGACGCGACCAGGGCGCCTGGCGGGCCGTCCCCTGCAGCGTCATCCGGGCCGGCGACTGGAAACTCATCGAGACCCTCGAAGACGGCTCGATCGAACTCTACAACCTCACCGCGGATCCGCGCGAAACGACCAACCGCGCGGCGGACGAACCCGAACGCGTCGCCCACCTCCGCGCCCGACTCGAGGCGTGGCGGAACGAAACCGGCGCCGCGCTCCCGACGAAACGCAATCCGGCGTATCGCCCGGACTTCTGACTCTAGATCCCGCTGCTCGCCAGGAAGTTCACGATTTCCACCGCCCCGAGACCGCCGAACGGGATCAGGACGGCCCGCAGGACCGGATGCTGCGTCAACGGCGCAAACGCCCCGTCGCGCACGCCCCGGATCGCCTCGATCGTCCGCTCGATCTGCGCCTTGCGCAACGCTCGCGCGGCGGCGACGGCCTTTTCCCGCGCCGCGGCGTCCGCCTCCGCCGACGCCTTCTTTGACGCCTTCTTCGTCGAGGTCTTCTCCGCGGTCGTCGTCGATCCGGTCGACGCGTCGGACGGGGCCCGCCCCGGACGGGCTTCGTCGATCGCGCGGCCGGCCCCGGGGAGCGCCTCGACCGTCACGCCCTCCGGCCCGACGAACTCAACGCCGGATTCGAGCCGGCCGAGCCGATGCTGGAGACGCTCGATCTCCCCGGCCCGCAGGTCCTCCGCCGCCCGACGCATCTGGATCGCCGCGATCACCGTCACCAGCAGACTCAGGCCGTAGCCGACCACGAGCATCATCGACACGCCCCAGTGGTCGAAGCCGCGGTACCGCGCGAGCAGCAGGACGAACACGACGATGAACGGGTAGTAGATCACCCGGCTGACGGCCTGCGTCCGCTCCGCCGCGATCCGCATCGTCAGCCACGCGTCCGCCTCGCGTCCGTTCAGACCGCACTGATCACGAATCACATGTCGTGATTCCGGCGAGAAGCGCACTCCCTGACGCAGGTTCCAGATGAACCGACTGCACAACCGGATCGCATCCCACACCACGAACGCGAGCAGGTTCACCAGACCGACCGACAGGACCGTCATCACGATCTGCACGGTCAGGCTCATCCAGCCGCGATGCTGAATCATGCGCGGCCGATCGAGCAGCGCCAGTCCCGTGAGCAGCCCCGCCCCCAGCAAGGCGACGAGCAATGTGCGCAGCAGACGGTGACGAGCGCGCCCCCGGGCGAGGTACGAGGCCCACACCTCGTCGAACGACCTCGGCGGTCCGCCTTCGCGCGCCGTCCCCCAGTTGACGATGACCCGATGCCGCACCCAATGCGTCGCCCGCGCCCGCACGCTCGCCCACGCCTCGCCCACCGAACGCCTCAACTGCATCCGCAGACGCTCCGCGTAGGAACGCGCGGCCTGGAGCAGCGGGACCGGAACCCGATCGGGACGCAGACGATAGCGTCGACACAGATCCTGAATGCTCGTCTGGTATGACGACGTCATCGCCGCCGCGAACGCGATGCACAACAACACGCCGCACAACCGGATGAACTCGCTCGGCCAGATGCTCACGCCGTCGAGCCACTCGAACGGCTCGTCATTCGGCGCGTATCGTCCGATCAGCTCCGCGAACAGCAGGAACGCCGCAGGGGCGAGCGCGGCGGCCAGCAGCAGCCAGTTCCGCCAGCCGAACAACCGACCGAACGCTTCCGGCGCCCGCACCGACGCCCGCGTGAACACCACGAACGCGGCCCCGAACACGATCGCCAGCAGCAGACCCACGTAGCCGACCGGCCAGTCCGGCCAGATCGTCCGGCGGGGCGAGATCGGATAGAAGACCCCGTCCGAGGTCGTGGCGAGATCGTACGCCCCGCTTCGCGCCACCTCGTACACCCGCCCCGGGGGCAGCCCCGGCCTCGCCGACGACGCGGCCGCGCCGACCGATGTCGCAACGCCCGTCGTCGGCGCCGCCGCTTCGATCGCGCACAGCACCGAGTAGTACAACGCCGTGTCGTAACTCGTCCGGAACGGCGGCGCGCCGCACTGGTATGGCGCGGCGAGCTGCAGATCAAAGTGCGACGCGATCAGGAGATTGCGGGTGTACGGATACGCCGATTCGTGCACGAGGCCGGCCTGGAGATCCGTCGTGAAGAAGATCGCATCAGGAAACTGCTCCCGCAACGCCTGGATGATCGGCGCCTTGTCGTAGGGGTCGCCCCCGAGCACGCCGATCGCGGCGAGACGACCGCCGCCCGACTGATCCGACTCCGTCCAGTGCTCCGTCTCCCGAAGCAGTCGGTCCACGAGACGCCGGACGTAGTCGAGCCGACTCCGCCCCACCGGCGCCTCCCGCCCCCCGCTCGCCCCGCCCGATGACGACGGCGGATCGCCCGGCAGCTTGCCGTCGACGCCACGCAGGTAATGGAACTTCTGGATGTTCCGGAACACGACCGACTCGTCCTCGCCGGTCGCGGCGGCGGTGCAGAACGTCTCCGGCAGCGAACGCCCGTAGACGCTGTCCCATTCGTGGATGAGCACGATGCGGTCGTCACGATTCACGCCCCGCAGACGCAACTCGTTCACCAGCAACTCCATGAGCTGAAGGTCGGTGCCGATCGTCCGGACCACCTCGAGCTCGCCGCCCCGGGCCGGGAACCTGAACCGCGGCTGCCGATCGAGCGTCTCCGCCGCGACGTCGATATACGGACGCACGACACCCTTGCCGTCCTTCGCCAATCGCGGCATCGAACCGAGCGACGACGCCACATTCGCGATCAACGCCTCGTTCGAAATCGTGGCGGACCACGCGAAGAAACGAACGTCATGTGACAACTCGTCCGCCGACTCGATCAGACGACCCGCCAGTGTCAACGGCGCCAGATGCGCCCCTTCGATGAAGAGGTCGACAAGCCGGTTCGAATTGCCGGTCATCGCCGCACATCGGATCGTGCCCTTGAAACCGCCCGCGACCCCCTCGTGCGCGTGCGGATGCGAGTGCGCGTGAGCGTGATCGCCCTCGCCGCCATCCTCGCCCGCGCCCGCCTCGTCGTCGCCGCCGGCGAGACTCCACGCGACGAACCCCATCAGTTCGTCCATGTCGCAGATCTGATGCTCCGAACGGAACGGGCCATCGTCCAGCCACAGCACCAGCACCGCGTCGTACGCGTCGTACGCCGGGTCGATCACCCGCCCCCGCACCTCCCGGTCCGGAAGGACAAGCCATTCATACACCACCGGCCCCGCCTGCATGAGCGCTGATTCTTCACGCAGTACGCCGGCCTTCGCAGCCTCCTCGCCCGCATGGAAGCACCGCAGGTATTCGCGCTGATCCGGCGTAAACCCCGCGCTGCTCAGGGCGGAGAGCACCGCGTAGCGCATTCCGATTCGGATGTCCTCCGACTCCGGCGTCGGCGACGGCGTCAGGAAGAGCGGCATCACGAGGACGTCCGGCGCCTCCCGCCCCGTCAACTCCCCCGGCGCCTTGATCCGGCCCGGGAGCGGCGTCGGCGCGTCGCCCGTCAGCCGCGCCCCCGCCTCGTCACGCGCCTGCAGCGGATCCTGCCAGAGACGCGAACGCACCATCCCCGGCGGCGCCGACACCGCCGCCGCCGCCCCCGTGCCCTGCGGACGGGGCGTGGCCAGACGCGTCGTCGCCACCCGCGCGCCGTACCCCCCGACCACCAGCAGCACCAGCAGTCCGGACAGCCCGTTGGAATATGATCGTGACCCCATGATCCCACCTCACGAGTCCCGATCAATACTAACGCATCGATCGCGCTCGTCCGGACGGGGATCCGGGGACGCCTTACATATTGATTTGATCACATGGGTGAATTACGCCGCGTCGTCGTACAACTCGTCGTCGAAGTCATCGAACGCCTCGTCGTCGAACACCTCGTCCGCAAACGCCTCGTCGATGTCGCACGAGAAACAGTGCGGCAGCAGATCACGCCACGTGATCACGCCCACCAGCCTCTGACGACTGTTCACCACCGGAAGACAACTCACGCCGTTCGAGAGAATGAGATGCCGCGCCTCCTCCAGCGCGGCGTCCGTATGCACCATGATCACATGTCGAGACATGATCTGGTGCACCCGCTTGTTCAGCGTGTTCTCATCCTGCTTCCGCTCCATCGTCGCCGATCCGATGAACGGACTCAGATGCCGCAGCAGATCACGATCCGACACAATCCCCACGATGCGGTCCCGCTCCGTCACGATGAGATGATGGAACGCGTGCTGCTCGAACAGGTCGCGCACGAGCACCAGCGGCGCGTCCATGTCGGTGGTGACCACCGGTTGCGTCATGATGTCCCGGACCTGCATGCGACGTCCTCCGTGACCACCCGCGACGCGGACGGCCGACCAGAGGCGAATCGGCCCGCCGACATCCCGCCTTGATCCGGATCACCCCCCGGAAGCCCCCCGCAACTCCACCAGATGGTTCAACCCCTCCAGGTTCTCCACCCCGACGTCCCATTCAACCGCCTCCCGCCGCCCGCCCGACCGGTGCGCCCACACGTTCCCGACCTCGAATCCCGCCTCCCGGAACACGCGATCGGCGTCCGCCCACGTCCACATCCGCATGGCGAACGTCTGCTCGACCCGCGCGACGACCACGCCGTCACGCACCTGCGCGAAGACCGCCCGTTCCACGCAGGTCCGGGCCGCGCGATCACACGACTCGCGCCCCCACACCGCCGCGATGGTCGACCCCTCCGGTTGCTCCGCCTCCCAGCGCGAGACGCGCCCCGGCCACGGTCCGTCGTGATCGAAGAAACCGATCTCGACCACGTACCGCCCGCCCTCGCGCAGATGCGCACGCACTCGTCGCAGGCACGCGAGGACGTCCGTCTCCGTGATCAGATGACAGATCGAGTTGATCGGCGTCCAGGCGAGATCGAACCGGCGCCCGCCGAGATCGAATGTCCGCGCATCGGCGCACACGAGGTCGATCCCCGCCCCGCCGCGCGGCCCACGCGCGAGCATCGCCTCGTTCACGTCCACCCCGACGTACCGCGCCCCGCACGCCGCGAACGGTTCCGCGTACCTCGCCTGCCCGCAGAAGAGTTCGAGGACATCATCGCACGGCCCGAACGTCGACCAGAGCCACTCGACCTCCGGCGCCACGTCCCAGTCGAACGCGGCGGCCTGGTCGTAGACGTTCATTCGCCGCCCCCCGCGACGATCTCAGACGTTCGGGCCCCCCGCCCGCACCGCGTCGCTGATCTCGTACTTCCGGTCGTTCTCGCGGAATCGCGCGGCGAGGTCCTTCGCCTTCGTGTCATACGCGTCCTTGTCCTGCCACGTGCTCCGCGGATTCAGAACCTCCGACGGCACGTTCGGCGCCGTGGTCGGGATGTGCAGACCAAAGATCGGATGCGTCTCGTACGCCGATTCCCGCAGCGAACCGTTCAGGATCGCCGTCACGAACGCCCGCGTGTACGTCAGGCTGAACCGCTTGCCCGTGCCGTACGGACCGCCCGTCCATCCGGTGTTCAGCAGCCAGACGTCCGCCTCGTGCTCCGTGATGCGCTTCTGCAGCCAGTCCGCGTACACCATCGGCGGGCGGGGCAGGAACGGACCGCCGAAGCACGGCGAGAAGTTCGGCTGCGGCTCCGTCACGCCCTCCTCGGTGCCCGCCAGCTTCGACGTGTACCCGTTGATGAAGTAGTACATCGCCTGCTCGGGCGTCAGCTTGCTCACCGGCGGCAGCACGCCGAACGCGTCCGCGGTCAGGAAGATCACGTTCTTCGGATGCCCGCCGACCGACGGCGTCACCGCGTTGTCGATGAACGACACCGGATACGTGACCCGCGTGTTCTCCGTCTTCGATCCGTCGTCGTAGTTCGGCGTCCGCGTGTCCTCATGCAGGACCACGTTCTCCAGCACCGACCCGAACCGGATCGCATCCCAGATCTGCGGCTCCGTCTCCCGCGTGAGCTTGATGCACTTCGCGTAACAGCCGCCCTCGATGTTGAACACGCCGGAGTCCGACCAGCCGTGCTCGTCGTCGCCGATGAGCGGACGGTCCGGATCCGCCGACAGCGTCGTCTTGCCCGTGCCGGAAAGACCGAAGAAGAGCGCGACGTTCGACGGATCGTCCGCCGCGACGTTCGACGAACAATGCATCGGAAAGACGCTCATGTCCGGCAGGTCGTAGTTCATCGCGTAAAAGATCGATTTCTTCATCTCGCCCGCGTAGCGCGTGCCGATGATCACGACCGTCCGCTTCTCCAGCGACTGGATGACCGCGATCGGACCGTTCAGTCCGAACGACTCGTAATCCTCGAGCGGCATGTTGCACGCGTTGAGAATCGTCCAGTCCTGCTCAAAACCCTGCAGATCGCCCGGCTCGACGTTGATGAACAGCGTCTTCGCAAAGAGGCAGTGCCACGCCTCCTCCGTCACCACCGACACCTTCAGCCGGTACTGCGGATCCGCCCCCGCGTAGCCGTCGAACCGGAAGAGGTCGGACTTCTTCGCCAGGTACGCCCGCGCCCGCGACTCCAGCGTCGCGAAATGCTCGGGCGAAATCGGCTGGTTCACCGAACCCCACGCGATGTGGTCGTGCACGCCCGGCGTGTCCTCGAGGAACTTGTCCTTCGGGCTCCGCCCCGTCCGTCCGCCCGTGTCCACCGTGAGCGCGCCGTTCGACGCCAGCTCGCCCTCGCCCCGCGTGATCGCGAGTTCGATCAGGTGCGCGGCCGGAAGATTCCGGTGCACCGTCGCCTCCCCGAAGATCAGTGAATCCGTCACGGCCGCCGTGGACATGGCACAGTTCTCGCTTCGATTCCGGTCAGTGAACAGCTCAGAAAAGAACCCGCCCGACGTGCGCCCCGATCCCGGACGCCCGATCGCCGACCCGTCAGCCGGATTCCGATTACCGAAACGAAGCAGTCTAGACGAACCGCCCCCCCGACGCCCCCCGAACCGCCGCCAAAAACGCCAAGAAACCGCCGTTTCGTCCAATTGACCGCCCCCCATCCCTCGGCTACCGTTCAGGCCGCGTGTCGACCGGCGACCCCGGCGTCGCCCGTCCGACCGCCCGACGGCGGCTGTAGCTCAGTTGGTTAGAGCACCTGGTTGTGGTCCAGGGGGTCGTGGGTTCGAATCCCACCAGTCGCCCTTGCCTTGACGTGCCCACCTTCGCCCGCCGCCCCGCGTCCCCGAAGACCCGCGGGCCCGATCGCGACGAACCCCAGCGGAAGCCCCTCCCCCGTGCGAGTCGCCGCCGTCCAGTTCGACATCGCCTGGGAAGACAAACCCGCCAACCACCGCCGACTCGACGAACTCCTCGACGACGCGAACCTCGCGCCGGACACCTTCGTCCTCCTGCCCGAACTCGGCGACACCGGCTTCAGCTTCAACCTCAACGCCATCGTCGATGACCAGTCCCTCGACTGGGCGATCAACTGCGCCCGTGTGAGGCAGATCTGGCTGCAGGCCGGCTTCGCCCGACGCGGCGACGACGGACGCGGCCGAAACGTCGCCGCGATCATCTCCCCCGACGGCGATGTCCTCGCCGACTATGAGAAACTCCACCCCTTCTCCTTCGGCAAGGAAGCGGACCACTTCTCCGGCGGCGACCGCCTCAGCCTCGCCCGGTGCGGCGACGCGACCGTCTGCCCCCTCATCTGCTACGACCTCCGCTTCCCCGAAGCGTGGCGACTCGGCGCGCTCGCGGGCGCCGACGTGTTCACGATCGGCGCGAGCTGGCCCGCCGCGCGTCAGCATCACTGGCGCACGCTCCAGATCGCCCGCGCCATCGAGAACCAGGCGTACGTCGTCGCGGTCAACCGCACCGGGTCCGACCCGCACATCAAGTACGTCGGCGGCTCGATCATCGTCTCCCCCATGGGCGACATCCTCGCCGAAGCGGGCGATGAAGAGATCGTGCTCACCGCCGAACTCGACCTCCCCGCGCTCGACCGCTGGCGCGCAAACTTCCCCGCGCTCGTCGACATTCGTCGAGATCTCCTCGGTTCCATCAACACAAACGCGCCGAAAACCCGATAATCCCCGCATGAATGAACCGACCCGGCGCGCCTCCCTCCCGACGCCGACCGATCGTGAACCCACGCGACGCGCCCGGCGCGGCCCGCGGTTCCGCGATGTCTTCGGCGCACGCGACGCCCTCCGCCAGGCGTACTTCGCCGCCGGCGCCAACCCCTGGGGCGTCTCGTTCGACCGCCTCGTCGAACACCTCCGGATCGACCTCGCCCGCCGACGCGTCCCGCTCGGCCCCCGACCCGCCCTCCATCTCCCCGACCTCCTGCACGCCATCGCCTGCCTCGACGACGACGGCCGCGCGATCACCGCCCTCCGCACGGAACACGACCTCGTGCTCCTGCAGCACGCCCGCCGACGACGCGATCCCGCCGACGCCCGACGCGCCGTCGACCGACTCTTCGACACCCTCCTCGCCGAACGCGACCTCGCCCGCTACGCCGGCCGACGCCCCCTCCGGGCGTGGCTCATCGACCGCCTGCGAGGCGCCATGGAAGCAGAGCGCGATCACCGCCACGATCCCCCGCTCCCCTTCCCCCACGCCGCGGCCCTCCCCACCGCCCGCTGACGATCCCATTTCACCCCCGCCCGCTTGACTTCCGCCGCCAACCTCGTAGCCTTTGGCGCTCCGATCGAGCCGCCCCCGCGCGGCCGGCCGGAGACCTCGCGGCGAGGTAGCTCAGTTGGTAGAGCACCGCATTGAAAATGCGGGTGTCGCCGGTTCAAGTCCGGCTCTCGCCATTCCATGACCCCTCGGGTGAACCGACGGGACCATGCAGATCAAACGCCGCCGCGCTTCGAAGCGCGGCGGCGTTGTTCTTCCCCTTCCGGAAGTCCTTCGCCCCCACGAATGACGTTCCCTTTGTCGCGACCAGGCTCAGCCCTCGGAAGGACCCGCATCCCCCGTCCACTCGCTCAGCATCACCGCGAGGTCGGACGGACCGACGATGCTGTCCAGATCAAGATCCGCCGGACAGTCCGGCGTATCCGGACACGGCCCCCAACTGACCAGCAGGATCGCCAGATCGGATGCGCTCACCGCGCCGTCGCCATCCAGATCGGGATACAACTCCGGCGGCGGGACCGCGATCGGATCATTCGCCCGCTCCGCCCCGAACGTCAGACTGGTCCCCAACAGTCCAGCCGCCAGAAGCGCACACGACACCTTCATCAGACGAGCAGTCCGGTTCATCACGAACCTCCTTGTGTTCGATCCCAGAAGCGCGGCGGGCGGCCGCGCCGCTTCTCTCGGAAGCGGAAAGTTGCAGAAGCGGAAGGCAGTCCGTCGAACGCCGAGCGTTCACGTCATCCGACGAACTGCTCCCGATCTCCTACGCGTCAATACACGTGCGACTGCGCAACGTTCGAGCAAAAAAATCACTTCAAGGCCCGCAGGCCCCGCTCCACCCGTCCGTCGTTCACCATCGCGAACGCCGCCTTGTCGTGACGCACCAGCCGCGCAAGCTGCGACATCGACACGCCCAGCACCCCCGCCGCCCCCGCCACATCGAACCCCCGCGCCACGATCACGTCCAGCGCCTCCGCCAGAAGCGCGGGATAGTCCCGGTGGCTCGGACTCACCGGCAGCTTCGTCCCCTGCCGACGCCCGCGCCATAATTCGCTCGGCCGATACTTCGCCGGATGCACGTCCCGCCGCACCGTCCGGGCGAGCTTCAGCCGCAGACGCTTCAACGCCACGTGGCGATTCTGCGCCTGGTGTCGACGCTCCGACGCCTGTCCGTACAACCCCGTCGGACCATGCTCGATCAACGCCGCCGTCGACACCTTGTTTCGATGCTGACCGCCCGGACCCATCCCCCGCCCGAAACTGACGGAGCATGACTTCAGCAACTGCTCGTCGGACAGCGCGGCGGGGTGGGTCTTCATGCGTCAACCGCCCCCGCCCCGCTGCGCGGCGACGCCGACAGATCCCAGCCGTCCACCGCCCCCGCCCGCAGCCGTTCGTGCGCGAATCCCGCGATCATCGCCGCGTTGTCGAGACAGTAGTCCATCGCCGGCAACCGGACGTCGATCTCGCGATCCTCGCCCAGCGCCGTCAATTCCGCCCGCAGCCGCGTGTTCGCGCTCACGCCGCCGCCCACCAGCACCGTCCGCACGCCCGGACGCGCCTCGAGCGCACGGTCCAGATTGCGCATGATCGCCCGCACCGCCGCCCGCTGGAACGACGCGGCGAAGTCCGCCCGGTCGCGCTCGCTCAGATCGGACGCCTCGCGTTCGTACGTCACGTCCGCCCCCCGCCCCTGCGGCCGCCCGCGGGCCGCGTACAGCAGCGCCGTCTTGAGCCCGCTGAACGAGAAGTCGAGCGAGTCCTTCCCGAGGGACGCCACCGGGAAGTCGTGCCCGCGGTCGTCGCCCGACGCCGCCAGCGCATCGACCCGCGGCCCGCCGGGATATCCCAGCTCCAGCATCGTCGCCGCCTTGTCGTACGCTTCTCCGATCGCATCGTCGATCGTCCGCCCGATCCGCCGCATCTCCAGCACGCTCGACATCTCGAACAGCGATGTGTGACCGCCCGACACCACCAGCCCCAGGGCCGGAAACGCCGGCGGATCCGCCTCCAGCAAGCCCGCGTAGAGATGGGCCGCCACGTGATCCACCCCGATCACCGGGACGCCCAGCCCCCACGCCAACGCCTTCGCCGCGCTCACGCCGACGAGCAGCGATCCGATCAGCCCCGGCCGATTCCCCACCGCCACCGCGTCGAGCGCCGAGGCGGTCACGTTCGCCTCGGCGAGCGCCCGCTCGATCACCGGCTGGATCCGCTCGACGTGCGCACGCGACGCGATCTCCGGCACCACGCCCGCGAATTCCTCGTGGAGGTCGTGCTGCGTCGCGATGACGTTCGACAGCACCGCGCGACCGTTGCGCACGACCGCCGCCGCCGTCTCGTCGCACGAACTCTCGATCCCGAGAATCAGCACCCTGCCGTCACGGCTGTTCGACCGCGCCTTCCGTTCCGTCGTCGATCCGCTCGGCTCCGGCCGCCCAGAGCACCGCCCGCAGATCCGCGTTGCGGAAACGATAACGACCGATCACGTCGCCCGCTTCGGTCCGCAACTCCATGACGGCGGAAGTGACGTCGATGTCGTCCGGCAGGAGCGGTCGGGCGCCCGCCTCCTCCGACGCCGCGCTGAGCAACTCCAGCCGCTCGTCCGTCTCCATCAGGGCGTCGAGCAGCTCCCCGCGTCGCCGGCCCAACTGCTCCATCTCGTCCGCATACGCGGCGGTCGTGACCTCGATCTCGTTCAGTCGCGGCCACCGGCCGTCGTCGATCCGCTCATGCAGCGCCTCCACCGCCGCCCCGAGCTGACCGTCGCCGAGCGACTCGGTGATGAACGACAGATCCGCGCACGACGGCGCATCATCCGCGTCGTCGCGGATCGTCTCGAACTCCCGCCGCGCGAGGATGAGATTGAAGTACGCCCGGCGCGACAACTCCACCACCATCCCCGGCGTCGGGTCGACGCCCCACCGCGTCGCCCCGGACCGCTTGTGAATGCTCCGGCCCGAGGGCAGATAGTAATACTGCGTCGTAAGCTTGATCACCCCGTTGTCGCCCGGCAGACGACGGATCTCCTGCACCGACCCCTTGCCGAAGGTGCGCACGCCGAGCAACACGGCCCGCTCGTGATCCTGCAGCGCTCCCGCCACGATCTCGCTCGCCGACGCCGAGAATCCGTTGATCAGCACGATGATCGGCGCCCCGTCAAGCCGGTCCCCCCGCGTCGCCGACCACGACGAGCCCCGTCCCCGTCGATCCTTCACCGAGACGATCACGCCGTCCGTGAGAAACGCGTCGGCGACATCGATCGCGGCGGGCAGCGCTCCGCCCCCGTTGTCACGCAGATCGAGCACGAGTCCGCCCGGCCCGCCGTCGGCGCTG
This sequence comes from Phycisphaerales bacterium, assembly GCA_965227335.1. GTDB lineage: Bacteria > Planctomycetota > Phycisphaerae > Phycisphaerales > SM1A02 > CBDDFV01. The sequence goes on along the minus strand of CBDDFV010000001.1, from coordinate 499,901 downwards.
ATCTCGTCCAGCGCCTCGTGCAGTTCCGCGGCGGTCGTCTCGGTGAACTGCGTGATCCGCACGTAGGCGAGGTCGTGATCGGCGTCGAGACAGTACGACCATTCGCCGTCCAGACGACGCAGGCCGCGCACGGTGCGGGTGTGAATGCGTCGACGCTCGACGGCCAGGTTCTCCTCCACGCCGTCCAGGTGACGCACGGTGATCTCGACGGTGGTCCCCGGCGCGCCCATGATGCGGTCGATCGCCTCGTCGAGCGGCATGTTCAGCGTGCTCTCGCCCTCGATCGCGAGCACGAGATCGCCCGCCCGAACGCCCGCTTCCAACGCGGGCGAATCCTCCATCGGCGTGATGATCCCGACGTAGCCGTCGCGCGGCGCGACCTCCGCCCCGATGCCGACGTAGTTGCCGTGCATCAGCTTGTCGAAGTCCGCCAGGTCCTCGGGCGGGATGAACTCGGTGTACGGATCGTCGAGCGTCTCCAGCATGCCTTCGATCGTCGACGAGCGCATCGCCTCGTCGTCCAGCGACTCCACGTAGTCGCGCTCCAGCATCGAACGAATGTCGACGACCGGATCAAACCACGCATACGACGAGGTGCGATCCGCGATGAGCACCGGCAGACGCACGAGCACCAGCGCGAACAACACCACCAGCAGAATCCGGGCCGTCAGCGATCGGGTGCGCACGTTCATCTCCTGTCTGCGACGACTTGCATACAAACGCCTACACAGAGTGACCCCTGATCATAGGAGCGTCCTCATCGATCTGAGAAAAAACCACTGATCTCTTCAGGCCGCGCCCCGGACCACGTGTAGGTTTCCAGTTGAGCGTCCTTACCTTCCCATGAGGAGTGAGTCATGGCCACCGAAGTGAAGATGAAGTCGAAGACGTCGTCGAAATCCAAGAAGGATCGGCCCGATCCGAAACGTGACCGCCATCGGATCGACATCGCGCCCGTGTTCCCGGACCCGCCGGGGGAGCACGGCATTCCGGCCGAACTCTGGGAACGGGGGACCGACGCGCCCATGGAGTCCATCTGCGGTGAGGACGACTCGCAGCCCGTCGAACAGTACGACGGCACGCTCGGCGTCACCACGCAGTTCGTCATGGATCACGAACGACCCGTCGGCCAACTGCAGTGGAACAGCAACCTCGCCCAGATCTACACCAACCCCGGCAACGTGAGCAACGTCCGCTGGTGCACGGGCACGCTGATCACCAACGATCTCTTCCTCACCGCCGGACACTGCTTCGACCAGACCGGCGGCGGGTGGAGCCGACCGAAGGCCAACGGCACCAACACCATCATCCCGCCGTCCGAAATCGCCACGAACATGCACGTCAACTTCAACTACCAGGTTGACGCCAACGGGAACCTCAAGCAGGAGCAGTCCTACCCGATCCTCGAACTCGTCGAGTATCGCATCAACGGACTCGACTTCGCCGTCGCCCGCCTCGGCGGCAATCCCGGCGCGACGTGGGGCACGACCCCCATCTCCGCCGTCAACCCCGCCATCGGCGACATGCTCTGCATCATCCAGCACCCGCAGGGCCTGCCGAAACGCATCGAGGCCGGACCCGCGTCCGATGTCGCCAACAACAACATCTACTACGACGATATCGACACCCAGGGCGGCAGCTCCGGCAGCGGCATCCTCAACGAACACGGACGCATCTGCGGCGTCCACACCAACGGCGGGTGCCATCTGCCCAACATCGGCAACAATCGCGGCCTGCAGATCGAAGCGATCATCGCCGCGTCCCCCACCGTCTCCGGTCTGCTCCAGCCCAAGTTCAAGTTCGCCGACGACGGCGTCATCTTCAAGATCCTTGACGACTCCGTCTTCAAGTGGTTCAACGACGGCAACCCCGTCTTCAAGAAGATCGACGACGTCAAGGCCGCCGGCTACGACAAACACGCCGCGTCCGACGGCTACCACTGGGGCTTCGACCCCGTCGTCAACCCGGCCGTCCTCTACGGCGGGGCCCGCCCGACCGTCAATCCGACCATGAACCCGACCGTCAATCCCGGCGCGATGCGCCCCGCGATGAACGCCGGCGGATTCAACCCCGCCGCCATGGCCGGATACGCCGGCGCGATGGCCGGATACGCCGGGGCCGGACCCCAGACCGCCGGCCCCCGACCCGCGCCGAACCAGCCGACCGGACTCCAGCAGAGCACGTGCGGGCCGCAGGGCGCGGCGCCGTTCGTCCTCGCCACGCCTCACCACTCCAACGCCTGGATGAATCCCGGTCCCAACACGCCCCCCGCCGGTCCCGCCGGACGCGGCTACTGATTCCATCGCGACCATCGCACGCCGGCGCACGACCCCTTCGCGCGCCGGCGTGCGCTCTTCCCGACGTCGGAGCCGTCCATGATCCTCATCATCTCCCATCCCGCCGATGACCACGCGGTCGCCGTGCGCGCCGAACTCACGCAACGAGGCGTCTCGCACGCCCAGTTCGACCTCGGTCGATTTCCGCTCGACGGTCGCATCGCGATGCGCCTCGATCCTCGCCGCGCCATCGACGTTCGCCTCACCACCCCCGACGGCGACGCCGTCGATGCACGCGACGTCCGCGCCGTGTGGTGGCGACGTCCGCAGCCGTTCATGGTCGACCCCGCCGTGACCGATCTCAACGCGCGGCGGTTCGCGCTGATGGAATGCCACGAAGCCGTATCGGGATTGTGGCTGCTGCTCGAACACGCCGCATGGATGAATCACCCTCTCGCCGATGAACGGGCCAACCGCAAGGTGCATCAACTCGACATCGCCCGCGCGATCGGACTCGACACGCCCGACACGCTCGTCACCAACGATCCCGACGCCGCCCGCACGTTCGTGGACGACCACGGCGATCGCGGCGTCATCTACAAGGCGTTCACCGCGACCCCCGAAGCCTGGCGCGAGACCCGTCTCCTGCGCGACGACGAGCACGGACTCCTCGACGCCGTTCGACACGCCCCCGTGATCTTCCAGTCCTACATTCCCGCCGTGCACGACCTGCGCATCATCGTCGCCGGCGACACGATGCACGCGGCGGCGATTCACTCTCAGGAGACCGGCTATCACGTTGACTGTCGAATGGAGTTATCGAGCGCGCGGATGACGCCGGAGACCCTGCCCGACGAGGTGGCCGCGCTGCTCCGCACGCTCATGCAGCGGCTCGATCTCCGCTACGGCGCCATCGACATGCGCCGCACGCCGGACGGGCGGTATGTCTTCCTGGAGGTGAACCCCGCGGGTCAGTGGCGTTTTGTGGAGCAGGGGACCGGCCAGCCGATCACCGCCGCCGTCACGGACGCGTTACAGAGCATGGCCGCCCCGGGAGCGAATTCCGCCCGCAGCCCGGACCTTGCGATCCACCGCTGATTCCCCGGGCGCCCGTGGCGCCATCGTTCGAGCCCGGTTTCGCCCCCCGGAGTCGCGCCATCGCGCCCCGACGGTCACCACGCGCCCATCGTCCTCCGACTGCCCCGCTCCGCTCATGTGATTGCCCCCCACGCGCTCGTCGGCGCCCGATTGCCCCACGCGCCCATCGTCCCCCGACTGTCCCCGCTCGCTCATCGGCGCCGACTGCCCCCACGCGCTCATCGTCCCCCGATTGCCCCCACGCCACGCCCGACCCCCAGGCGGCGCCTCCATATATCGCCTTCCTCCTCCCCCGCCCCGTCACGAATCACCCTCCCCATCAGCACCTCCGATCCCTCGACTCTTCTTGACTGAATGAATCATTCAGTTATTCTAAGTGTGGTTTGAGAGGGGGCAGGGTTGTTTGCGGTGGGCGGCGTCTGGTCCGGAGTGTACGGCAGGGGGCGGCGTGGCGTGACGCGCGAGGACAGCGCGGCCGCTGGCCTTCGGGACGCCGCGTCAACGGCGGCGCCTCAGGAGATGAAGATGGCGAAGAGCCGGCTGATCGAAGAAGACCATCCGATCGACGATCCCGCCGGTGATCAGGGCCGGGGCGGCCGAATCGACTGGGCCGCGCTGAGGCGTCGCGGGGAAGCCTGGGCCGGCATCGAGGTTGTCGATCCGGCGGACCGGAGCCCCCCAGCTCCTGAAGGCCGACGGCCTCGCAGTCGAGCCGCGGAGCGTGCGAAGTTCGTCCACATCGTCCACGCTGCCGCGCGTGCCTTCGCCGAATATGGTTTCGCCCGCACCCAGATCGCTGACATCGCGTTCGAAGCCGGCGTCTCCGCCGGCAGTCTGTACCGATACGCAGTCTCCAAGGAAGCGTTGTTCGATCTCGCGGTCGCCGCCTCGCTCCTGCCCGACGACGAGTTCCTCCCGCCCCGCGAACTCCCCTGGACCAACGGCGTGGACAGCACGCTCGCGAACCTCGAAACGTGCGCCGACTGGCGCTTCCTCTTCCCGGCGCTCGCCGCGCTGCTCGATCAACCCGCGCGGCAGGCGCCGCTCACCGACCTCGTCGACGCGCTCTGGAACGGCCTTCACGGTCGGCGCACGCTCATTCGAATCGCGGAACGCTCCCACCGTGAATGGCCACGCGTCGCCACGCTGCTGTTCGGGCGTGTCCGCGAGCCCATGCTGGCGCGTCTCGCCTTCCGACTCGAGCACGCGGCCGGAACGGGCGAGATCACGCTCGATCGCTCGCCCCTCGCCACCGCCCGACACATGCTCGGCTTCGCGGCATGGTCGGCCGTGCGACGACCGCACGCGGGCGGCGGCGTCGTCCTTGATGACGACGACTGTCGCGCGATTACCCGACAACTCCTTGTTCGCGGTCTTACGCGGTCCGCCTGAGAGCACCCCATGCCCGCCCCCCGAACGCTCGTCGTGCTCGCCGTCGCGGCCCTTTCATCCGCTCCCGCGGGCGTCGCCGCCGCGTGCGAGGTCGCGTCCGACGTCTGGCGTGACGCGGCCCGCCCCATCTCGATCGCCGCGGACGGGGTCGCCGGACCCGGCGCCGCGTGGATCGACGCTCGCGCGACGGCCTCGCAGTTCGTCCTCTTTGGCGAGGCGCATGGCGTCACGGAGATCCCGAGGTTCGTCGAAGCGATGCTGCGTCAGCTCCGCCCGCATGGCTTTGAGCACCTGGCGATCGAAATGGGACCGTGGATCGCCGCCCAACTGTCGACCCGCGGCGTCGACGCCACGATCACGCAGTATCCGCACGGCGTGGCCTTCGATCATGATCCGGAACTCGACCTCCTGCGCACCGCCGTCAACGGCTTCGAAGGCCGGGGCCGGGCGATCTGGGGACTCGATCAGACCAGCACCGCGGTGCATCCCTTCGAACGCCTCGCGGAAATCGCGCCGAATCCCATCGCGGCGCGGCTGGCCCGCGGCGCATCCGTCAAGGCGGCGCTCAAGTTCGGCGAGTACCTCCGCCAGCCGCATCCGGGCGACCTCGACGCCCTGCGGGCCGCGTTCGATCCTGTCGCGGGCGACGAGGCCGACCGCCTGCTCGACGCGCTCGCCGTCAGTCAGGAGATCTTCGTCGCGCATCGCGAAGCCCGGTACGCCGAATCGGTGGCGACCCGCGAGCAGTACATGATGCAGCGGCTCCGCGAAGAGCTTGACACGCATCGCGGCGACGACCCGACCCGCGTGATCTTCAAGTTCGGCGGCGCGCACATCATGGAAGGCGTCGGCCCGAACGGCGTTCGCACGCTGGGCGACGAAGCGCAGCGGATCGCGTCGTCCAACGGGCTCGACGCGCTCCACATCGGTTTCTGGCGCGACCGCGACGAAGACGCCGTGCCGGCGACGATCTTCGACGCGGGCGAGAACGCGCCGCCGCACCGCTTCGTTCTCGTCGACGCGGGCGCGCTCCGCGCCGCCCTCGACCCGGGTCAGCGGGCCGCGCTCGGCGACGAACTGCGGGCGGCGATCGAGCAGTACGACGCCGTCGTCTTCATTCGCGACGCGACCTTCGCGCCGAAGAACGAGATCCGGACCGCGAAACGCGGGCACCGCAACGCCCGGCTGGCGGGACTGACGCCGCTCGCCGGCGTGCTCGGCGGCCTGCTGGCCGTCCTGCCGCTCGCCCGGCGCGGCTGGCGTCGCCTCCGCGGTCGCCCGACCGACCCGACTGGCCCGCTCTGGCCGTGGCTGGCGATGCTCGCCGTGACGGCCCTCCTCCTCGGCCTGCTGGCGTGGCAGATGACGGCGATCGTGCGCGGCGGCGGCGGGACCGCCGCGCTCAACGCCCCGGACGTCATCCGGATCGGCGTTCCGCTCGGCCAGGCGGCGATCATCGTCGGTCTCGCGGCCCTCGTGGTCGTCGCCGGGCGGCGCGGCGGGCGGGGCGGCGGCGGGCGGCTCGGCCTCATCGGCGTCGCCGCGCTCCTCCTCGTCGGCGTCGCGGGCATGTGGTGGTGGAACCTCGGCGCGATGCTGCCGTAAGATCCTCTTTGGCGTTGGGTTGAATCAACGTCGTTCGAGACGCGGCCGCCCCCGGGGCGGACCGGGACAGGGGAGTCCGTCGCCATCAAACGAGACAACGTCAAGGTCGTCGCCGAACGAGCCGTCCTCGTGAGGGTGCAGCTCCCGAGACAGTGGGTGCAGACGGACGACCCGTTCGGTGAACTCCGTGCGCTCGCGGAAACCGCGGGCGCGATCGTCGTCGGCGAACTCTCGCAGAAGCGCAACAAGCCCCGCGGCCGCACGTACCTCGGCAAAGGCAAGGTCGAGGAGCTGGCGAACCTCGTCAAGATGCTCGAAGCCACGGTGATCGTCTTCGACAACGACCTCAGCCCCGCGCAGATCAAGTCCGTCGAGGAGGAAACCTGCTGCAAGGTCATCGATCGCAGCGAGCTCATCCTCGACATCTTCGCCAACCGCGCCACGACCCACGCGGCCAAGCTCCAGGTCGAGATCGCCCAGCTCGAGTACACCTACCCCCGACTCCGCGCCATGTGGACGCACCTCGGGCAGATCACCGGCGGCGCGCCGGTCGGGATCGGCACGCGCGGCCCGGGCGAAAAGCAGCTTGAAATCGACCGTCGCCTCGTCCAGCGTCGCCTCCGCCAGCTTCGCGATGAACTCAACGGCGTGCTCGCCCGCAAGGAGCGGGAGGTCGCCCAACGCAACACCGACCACTTCACCGTCGGGCTCGTCGGCTACACCAACGCCGGGAAGTCGACGCTCTTCAACCGCCTCACGTCCGGCGGCGCGTTCGCGCACGACCAGCTCTTCGCCACGCTCGGCACCCGGATCGAACGGTGGGACCTCGGCGGCGGCGACCATGCGATGCTCTCCGACACCGTCGGTTTCATCCGCAATCTCCCCCACCACCTCGTCGCCTCGTTCCGTTCCACGCTCGAGGAGACGATCTACGCCCAGGCGATCGTCATCGTCCTTGACGTCGCCGATCCCCACGCCGCGATGCAGTTCGACGTCGTCAACCGCACGCTCGACGAGATCGGCGCGACGTCGCAACCCCGCATGCTCGTCCTCAACAAGGTCGATGCGCTCGCCCACCGCGATGAAGTCTTCGTCTGGCTCAACCGCGTGCCCGAAGCCCTCCCCGTTTCCGCGAAGACCGGGGAAGGTCTCGAGGAACTCGGGGACGTCGTGCGCACGCTGATGCTGGGCGGGATCGAAGCGGTCCGGCTCGAAGCCCCCCTCGCCGACGGCCGCGCCGTGGACTTCATCGAAAAGCGGACGCCCGTCGAGACCCGCGAATACAACGGCGCGATCGTCGCGTTCGACACCCATATCGGGCGGCGGCACGTCGAACAGCTGCTCGCCCTCGGCTCCGACATCCGCGTGAACGGCCTGCCCGGACGCGAGGCGCTCCGGGAAATCTGGGGCGTGGGGGCGGATGACGACGGGTTCAGCACGCCGAAGCGGATCGCGCCGCACACCTGGTACTACGCACAGACCGCCGCTTCCCACGCCGGCGACGGTCCGCCCGAAGGCGTCGCCCCCCTTCCGTCGGACGACTGGTTCGACGATGATGACGACGATGACGATGACGACCGCGACGACTGAGCCCCCCCATCCCGCCGAGGCCGGTGACGCATGGGCCTGATCGACCGCCTCGAGCCGTTTCGCGGCCGCCTCCATCCCGACCTCTTCAACATCGTCCAGACCTGGACCGATGATCCCGAACTCGGCCGCCTCGTCGACGACCTCGTCGCCAGCGCCGAGGAGGATCGCTTCCTCGACGTCGCGGCCGAAGTCCTCGTCGCCCGCTGGGCCACCACCGACGGCGCCCCCATCCGCGTCGAACTCCCCACCCCCGCCGGACGCTCCTGCGACTTCGAGATCGCCGCCCCCCACGAACCCGTCTACATCCACGTGAAGCGGCTCGACACCCAGCGGCCCGTGGAACGATCGCTGACGGTCTCGTCGCACCTGCGCATCCTCGAACGCGTGCCGCGCCCTTACATCGTGCGGGTCCGCTGGCGCCCGAAGCTGTCCGACCGGCAGATGCAGCAGTTTGTCCGGGAAGCGGCGGAGTTCATCGGATTCGCGCGGGTCGGCGACGAGATCACGGTCTGGGACGAGGACGGCGCGGAGCTGGGCGGCTGTCTCATCGTCGCGCCGTACGAAGGCACGCACGCGGCGATCACCATCGGCCTCCCCGACGGCTTCGTCGACGACACCCCCCGCATGCACAAGCTGCTCAAGAAGGCCTACAAGCAGTTCATGCCCCGGGCCACGAACGTGATTCTCTTCGGAAGCTCGCAACCCAAGGACATCGTCGACTTCGAGAGCGCCCTCCTCGGCGCGCACATCGAACGCTGGGATGCGCACCCCCCGGAGGGCTCCCGCATCGCCCACGGCCGCGCTTCCGACGGCTTCTGGTACGGCGAGAAACACAACCTCAGCGCGATCGTCGGCTGGTTCCACGTCGCCCCGGAGAAGGACGAGCCGGAGCGTCGCCTCTGGTTCCGGGAGGGCTACCGGATCGACGACGCGACGCGGGCGCTGCTGGCCGCGCATTTCGGGCCCGTGGCGGAGGCGTCGTAGGGCGCGGGCGGACCGCAGCGGCGTCGGATCCGATCCTGTCCGCCGTCCGGGCGCCCTATCATCCCCCCCATGACTGACCCCCGCTACCGAAAACTCGCCGACGTCCTCATCGCCCACTCCACCCGGCTCCAGGCCGGAGAGCACGTCCTCATCGAGGCGTTCGACACGCCCGCGGAGATGACCGTCGAACTCGTCCGCGCCGCCCGCGAGGCCGGCGGCCACCCCCACGTGGCCGAACGCTCCGCCCGCATCATGCGTGCGCTCAACGAGAACGCCGCCGATGACAACCTCTCCATCTGGGCGGCGTACGACCTCGAACGCATGAAGCGCATGGACTGCTACATCGGTCTGCGGGGCAGTCACAACGTCTCCGAAATGGCCGGCGTCGATTCCGACCAGCTCGCGAAGATGGCCCGCCTCTACGCCAAACCCGTCCACTTCGAGGAACGCGTCAACCGCACCCGCTGGTGCGTGCTCCGCTGGCCCACGCCGTCAATGGCCCAGCTCGCCGGCATGTCCACCGAAGCCTTCGAACAGTTCTACTTCGACGTCTGCACGCTCGACTACGCCGCGATGGCGCAGAACGTCGCCCCGCTCGCCGAGCGTATGCGCGGCGCCGATCGCGTCCACATCCTCGGCCCCAACGACACTGATCTCACGTTCTCCATCAAGGACATCCCGGTCATCCCCTGCACCGGCAGTCACAACATCCCGGACGGCGAGTGTTTCACCGCCCCCGTGCGTGATTCGGTGAACGGCGTCATCCACTACAACACCGCCACGATCTACCAGGGCCAGTCGTTCGAGAACATCCGCCTGGCGTTCAAGGACGGGAAGATCGTCGACGCCGCGTGCAGCGTGGGCGACAACGCGACGCTCAACGCGATCTTCGACACGGACGAGGGCGGGCGGTACGTCGGGGAGTTCGCGATCGGGTTCAACCCGCACATCATGGAGCCGATGAAGGACATCCTCTTTGATGAGAAGATCGCGGGGAGCCTGCACTTCACCCCCGGCCGCGCGTACGAGGATGCGGACAACGGCAACCGCAGCGAGATCCACTGGGACCTCGTCCTGATCCAGCGCGCGAGTCACGGCGGCGGCGAGATCCGTTTCGACGACGAGGTGATCCGCAAGGACGGCATGTTCCTCCCGGACGACCTGAAGCCGCTGAACCCCACCGCCTGACCCGCCCGCGCGGCAGACACAGCGCACCCGCGCCGCGCGCACACCCAACCGGCGGCTCCGCCGCCGGACACCGCCCGCCTGCCTCGCCCCCACGCCGCGCGCGCACCCCAGGCCGGCGGCTCCGCCGCCGGACACCGCCCGACCACCTTGCGCCCACGCCGCGCGGCCGCATCGAACGGTGCGAGCGTGATGCATCTCTGCGGCGCCATTGGGGGCCGACGGTCCGCGGGCGGAGCCCGCGTCTTGGGCGCTCTGCACCCACGCGGCGGTCATCGCCGCGCGTGCGGCAGGGCTTCTCGCCCGCGCGGGACCAAAAAGAGGAAGCCTCCCCCAACGCAGGGGAGGCGTGAAGTGAGAGACGGCGTATTTGGGGGGCAATCGCAGAGGGGCGGTTCAATGACCGCCGCGCCGGTCGCAGGACGCGACCGGGAGGGTCAACATCGATACGCAACCGTCATGGTGACGGGTGCATGTCTTTCTCAGACTGTCCGATGGCTCCCTCTCCTGCGCATGAATCCACCTCATGCCCGGCATGAGGCCGCATCAGACCGTTGCCCGCGGCCTGATATCACCTTCAAGGTACCCCATTGCCTCAACGGTGACCAGCATCGCCCGGAAATTGACGTCACGTTGATCGAAGGCGATCGGTCTGCACGGATCGGGACGACGGCGGTCCGCCCCGGCGCCGATTTCCGGACGGCCGGTTGGGGTTATCGGTCTCACAGGTCAACGCAGTCTGCCTCGATCCCCCCGTCTGGCCACGCCGCGCAGGCCTGTCGGCGATGGAGCGATCCGTCAGGCGGCGATGAGCGGGGATCGGTGCGGGTCGATGACACGGGTGGCCGGCGTTCCCCTCACGTCCGGCCCGACCCCCTTTCTGCAGGAGCCATCGCGTGACGTATCCCCGTATGGGCGAAGCATTGATAGAGGCCGGCGTCCTGACCGAGGCCCAGGTCGAAGGCGTTCTGGCGGAGCAGCGACGCACGCGTCGCCCCTTCGGCGTCATTGCCGAGGAACTCCACGACGTTCACCCCGAGGACATCGAGGAGGCGTGGGTGCGTCAGTTCGGACGTATCGCCGAACGCGTCGATCCCACCTCGTGTCACATCGATCCCCTGACGGCCGACGTCGTCACCCGCCGACAGGCGTGGCAGTTCCGCGTGCTTCCGCTTCGGTTCGACGGCGACACGCTTGTCATCGCCACCACCCTCAAGCACCTCCGCCGGGCCGTCCGGTTCGCGGCCAACGTCCTCGAACAACCCGCCTACTTCGTGCTCGCCGAAGGCGACCGTCTCGGCGAAGGGCTCTGCCTGCATTACCCGCTGCCCGGCTTCTCCGCGCGAGCGGTCGATGACGACGGCCTGGACGCCGTCCTCCGGCCCGTCCCCGCCGCATAGGAAATCACCCGCCGCCCCGGCGCATTCACACACCAAACCGGCATTTCACGAGCGGCGGCCGGCGGGTCGCCGCTATCCTTGCGCGCCATGACGTTCGTCTCCGTCTTCGACATGTACTCCATCGGCGTCGGGCCCTCCAGCTCGCACACCGTCGGACCCTGGCGGATCGTGCAGCGGTTTCTCCACGAGCTGCGTAAACACGACCTGCTTCCCGGCGTCCGCCGCCTGCGATTCGATCTCCTCGGCTCCCTCGCCCTGACCGGCAAGGGACACGCGACTGACTCCGCCGTCGCCCTCGCCCTGCTCGGCCATGATCCGGAAACCGTCGACGTCAGCGCGATCGACAGGTACCTCCGCGACCTCCATCACGGGGGCGTGCTCGAGATCGACGGCTTCAGCCTGCCGTTCGATCCGACGCGGGACATCCGCTTCCTGACCAGCGAACGACATCCCGCCCACGCCAACGTCATCCGCTGCCTCGCCTTCGGCCCCGACGACCGCGAACAACTCGCACGCGAGTACATGTCGCTCGGCGGCGGCTTCATCGCGCGGGTCGACGACCCGGAGAAGAACGACTTCCCCGATCGCCCCGCCCCGCCGTACCCCGTCACGCGCGGCGAGGACCTCGGACGCTACTGTCGCGAGCAGGCCGCCCGGGTCTCCGACGTCGTTCGCGCCAACGAAGCCGCGTGGTTCAGCGACGCGGACCTCATGCCGATGGCGAAGCGGATCTGGGACGCCATGCGCCAGTCGATCGTGCGCGGCTGCCAGACGGAAGGCGTGCTGCCGGGGGGACTCGACGTCCAACGCCGCGCCCCGGCGCTCATTCGCGAACTCGTCCCCCACTTCGGCGACGACCCCGACGCCACGCTCACCCAGACCGTTCGCGCGGCGAACCTCGACTTCGAAGCGAAGCTCCGGGTCATCTCCTGTTTCGCCATCGCCGTGAACGAAGAAAACGCCGCCCTGGGACGAGTCGTCACCGCCCCCACCAACGGCGCGGCGGGCGTGATCCCCGCCGCCCTCATGTATCGCAACTGTTTCGCCGCCGAGAAACTCTCCGACGACGAGATCCTCCGTTTCTTCCTCGTCAGCGGCCAGATCGGCGCGCTCTTCAAGCAGAACGCCACCATCAGCGCCGCGATGGGCGGATGTCAGGCGGAGATCGGCGTCTCCAGCGCCATGGCCGCCGCGGGTCTCGCGGAACTGATGGGCGGCAGCGCCGGACAAACCCTTATGGCCGCGGAGATCGCCATGGAACACCATCTCGGCATGACATGCGACCCCGTGGGCGGCCTGGTCCAGGTCCCCTGCATCGAGCGCAACGCGATGGGCGTCCTGAAAGCGATCTCCGCCGCGGTCCTCGCCACCGAAAGCGACCCCGCCCGCGCCCGCGTCAGCCTCGATCAGGTGATCGACGCCATGTGGGATACAGCGCAGCAGATGAATGAGCGCTACAAGGAAACCTCTCTCGGCGGCCTGGCGGTCAAGCTGAGCGTTCGCATCCCGGAGTGTTAACTCCGCTTCGCCCCCCCTCGCCCCCCCACGCCAACCCCACTGCTCCACTGGTCCACTGCTCTCTGTCTTTCACCCCGGTCGCGCCGTCGCCGACAAGGAACAGTCGACCAGTGGAACAGTGGAACAGCAGACACCCCAACTCCCCGCTCTTCCCACTCACCACTCTCCACTTTCCCTGTCTTTCGCTCCGGTCGGCCGGGGAAAGACAAGGAAAGTGGACAGTGGAAAGCAGGCAAGAACACTCGCCGCCCTCCCCACTGCTCCACTGGTTCCCTGCTCTCTGTCTTTCGCTCCGGTCGCGCCGTCGCCGACAAAGACCAATCGACCAGCGAAACAGTCGACACCCCAACTCCCCGCTCTTCCCACTCACCACTCTCCACTTTCCTCGTCTCTCGCTCCGGTCGGCCGGGGAAAGACAAAGAAAGTGGAAAGTGGAAAGTAGGCAACAACACTCGCCGCCCTCCCCACTGCTCCACTGGTCCCCTGCTCTCTGTCTTTCACCCCGGTCCCCCCGTCGCCGACAAGGAACAGTCGACCAGTGAAGCCGGCGACGCCGCGGCGGCCCCGCCCGCCGAGACCCTACAATTCGGTTTCCATTTGCTGTTCGACCTCGCCCTCTTCACTCACCGCAGGCCCACTCTCCATGACCGTCCTTGAAACCACCGCCCGTCTCCGCGATCTCATCGCCGAAGAACTTGATCATCTCACCGCCATCCGGCGCGATCTGCATGCCCATCCGGAACTCGCGTACGAGGAGCATCGGACGAGCGGCGTTGTCCAGCGGGAGCTTGGCGACGCCGGCGTCGACTTCATCGCGAACCTCGCGGGCGGGACGGGCGTGCTCGGGCATCTGCCGGGGAAGGCGTCGGAGGCGATCGGTCTGCGGGCGGATATGGACGCCCTGCCGATTGTCGAGGCGACCGGCAAGCCGTACGCATCGACGATTCCCGGGAAGATGCACGCGTGCGGGCATGACGGGCATACGACGATGCTGATCGGCGCCGCGCGGGTGCTGGCGAAGATCGCGAAGGAATCAGGCGAGCCGCTGCCCCGGCCGGTGACGTTCGTCTTCCAGCCGGCGGAGGAAGGCGGAGCGGGCGGCGAGAAGATGGTTCAGGACGGCTGTCTGACCGGGGCGGTGATCGGTCCGCCCGTCGACCAGATGTACGGTCTTCACTGCTGGCCCGAACTCGAACTGGGGAAGGTCTCGACGCGGGTCGGTCCGATGCTCGCGGCGGCGGACCGCTTCAACATCACCATCAAGGGTCAGGGCGGCCACGCGGCGTATCCGCATCACACCGTCGACCCGATTCTTGCCGCGAGCGCGGTGGTGCAGGGCGTCCAGCAGATCGCCTCCCGCAACGCCGACCCGCTCGACGCCGTCGTCGTCTCGATGACGCAGTTCCACGCGGGCACCGCGTTCAACATCATCCCGATGGAAGTCGAACTCGCCGGCACCGTGCGCACTCTCAAGGACGAGACCCGCGCGATGGCGAAGCGCCGTCTGCACGAGGTCGTCGACCTGATCGCAAAGGCGCACGGCGCGACCGCCGACGTGCGCTACCACGACGGCTATCCCGTCACCAACAACCATCCGGAGCCGGTCGCGATCTTCAACGACGTCGCGAAGTCCGCCCTGGGCGAGGCGAAGGTCGAACCCCTGGAACTCCCCGTCATGGGAGGCGAGGACTTCGCGTACTACGGCGAGAAGCGTCCCGCCTGCTTCTTCGCCCTCGGCATCGCGGTCCCGGGGGCCGACTACACCCCGATCGTTCATCAGCCCGATTTCGATTTCAATGACGACGCCATCGCGACGGGGGTCGAGATGTTCTGCCGACTGGCGTTGCGTCCCTGACGCAGCGGAACAGCAGACACCCGATCCCCCGCCCCTTTCCACTCGCCACTCTCCACTTTCCACTCTCCACTTTCCCGGTCCCTCGCTCCGATCGCCCCGTCACCGACAAAGAAAGTGGACAGTGGAAAGCAGGAACGACCACCTTCGGCCGCTCCCCCTGCTCCACTGTTCCACTGCTCCCTGTCTTTCGCTCCGATCGCGCCGTGACAGACAAGGAACAGTCGACCAGTAGAACAGCAGACATCCCAACTCCCCCCTCTTCCCACTCACCACTCTCCACTTTCCCAATCCGACGCGTCGACCGCGCAGCGACAGAAAAGGACCAGTGGAGCAGGAGATCAGGAGAGCGGTGCTCCGGTCAGTCGCACGGACCCCACGCCGCGAGCAGGACGGCGAGATCCCCCGCCCCCACCGTCCCGTCGCCATCAAGATCCGCGGGATCCCCGGCGCCCCCGTTCCACGCCGCCAGCAGCGCGGCGAGGTCCGCCGCCCCGACCATCCCGTCGCCATCGAGATCCGCCGGGCACGGCGTGGTGTTGGTGCGAAGGTCATCAATGCCGGTATTCACCACTTCGCCGAAATCAGCCAGCCACTCAATGGACCGAATCGCGGGTTCGGCGGTGAAACCGACGAAGCCGATGGTGCTCGCCGGCTGGGGATTCGTAAACGTATGCACCGAGTCGTCGACGAGCGTCACCGTGAAGAGCGCGGCGTCACCCTGGTTCGCCCAGAACAGAAACCCGGCCGCCGTCGGCGGCTGATGAAACGTGAGTTGAATGTTCTCATTGCCGCTCGAAGACAGCACCCGCGTCTTCGGCGGGCAGCAGAAATTGCTCTGCCCCGGCACGGAGATGAACAGATTCGGACGAATCGGAAACGAGTCCAGCGGCGTAAAGGTGATCCCCGCGAAAGTGAAATCGCTGAAGATCGTCGCGCCCTCGAACGGATCCCACGCCGGCTCCTCGAACGTCACGACGAGTGCGGTCGTCGCCGCCGCGTCGAACGTCGCCTGATCGTTGTAAAGCGTCACCGGACCGGCCAGCGCCGACGCGCCGAATACGCCCGCAGCGATCGCCGCGGCGAGGGGAGTCGTCGTTGTCATCGTTCTCTCTCCTGCAATCCTGCAGCGCCGCACCGCTCACGCCGCGGCCGACGCCGCCTTCGATTTGATGATCGCGGCCATCGCCAGTCCGGCGAGGATCCACCCCGCAAGCTGATCGATCACCATGACGATCGTGTGCTCCATCGTAAAATACAACCAGTTCATGTAGGTCAGGTCCGCCATCAGCGCAATCAACACGCCGAGCGACGCGACGAACACCGCCCGTCCCACGTAGCCCGGCAGTTGCGGCGCGGCGAACCACAGCAGCACCGCCGCGATCAGCGCGCCCAGCACGCATGTCACGAAGCCAATGACAAACGTCGACGGCGGCATCACCGACCGGCCGTCCGGATGAATGAACATCAGTCCGACGGGTCCCGCCTCATGCTGCGCCTCAAAGGCCTTCCACGCGTCGGACGCCGGATCCATCGTGTCGGGCGGGGCCGGAAAGAAGTAGGCGCCCGCCTCCGGCGCGGCGCTCTTCAGCATCGGCAGCACCGCCGCCTCGTCACCGAACCCCGACATGGCGTCGTCATGCAGGCCCAGCACCATCCATGACACCGCGTTCCACATGAACAGCACCAGGCCGCCGACAACCGTCGCAATCACGATCCGCTTCATCACCACACCCCACTTCCTCAGGTGGCCGAACCCACTCCACGCTACCCGACCGCGGCCCGTTCCTCCAGCGTCAACGGGACAAACGGGAGCCGGTAGAATGCCGGGCCGGGACGCAGCCCCCCGCCTGAGGAGAGTGACCATGGCCGCCGCATCATCCGGAACCCGCTTCGTGCTTCCGTCCGTCGCGATCATCATCGCCCTGGTCGCCGGCGGACTCGCCTTCAAGTTCGCCAGCGATGCGAAAACCGCGCGAGCGGAAGCGGAAGATCGCGCGGCGGAAACGGCGGCGCTGAACCACCGCGCCGAACAGGCGCAGGCCGAAGTCGAACGACTCCGCTCCCGACTGGATGAAGCCGCCGTCGCCGCGCCGTTTGACAACGTCGACGGACTCCGCGTCGGCGCCATCCTCGCGGATATCGTCGAAACCGCCGCCCGGGACGGACGATCGACCACCGTCCTCGCCACGCTTCGCACGCACGCCGAGACAGTCGCGGACGCGGATCTCACCCCCGACGCCCGCGCGGCGGCGCGTCTGGCCATCGCCCGGGGCCTCCGCCAACTCGACCAGCACGACGACGCCATCGCCCTCGCCCTCGCCGCGGTCCGCGATCTCGAACAGTCGCGCCCCGCCGACGACCCGGACCTCGCCCACGCCCGACTCGATCTCGCCGACCATCAGCTCGCCGCCGGGGACGCCAAGGGCGCGGCGATGACGATCGGAGCCGCGGCGTCGCCCCTGCCGGCCGAAGCCGTCGCCGCCAACGCCCGACTCACCCTCGTCAACCTGCGAATCGAACTCGCCCGACTCAACGGGCGACCGATGACGGACGACGTGACCGATCGCATCGCCGACGCGGCCGAAGCGCTGGGGAACGAACACGCCGATGTGATCCGCACCCGCGCCGCCGCCGGACGGGCGGAACTCGCCATGCGTCGTCCCGAACGCGCGGCGCCGCTGCTCGCTCGCGCCTTCGCCGGCGCCAATGACGCGTGGGGCGCGACGGACGTGCGCACCGCCGCGATCGCGGATGACTACGCCGCGGCCCTCGAACGGAGCGGGCAGGCGAGCGCGGCGATTCCCGTGCTCCGGCAGGCGATCGACGCAGCGTCGGGCGGCTGGGGCGTGGGTGATCCGCGGGTGTTGAATCTGAAGCGCCGCCTCGCCGCGATGCTGGAGCAGTCGGGTCAGCCGCTCGGCGCGTCGGCGTTGATGGCGGAGGTTCGTCTGGCCGAGGAGGCGACCCACGGCGAGCGCAGCGACGCCGCGCTGGCGGCGCGTCAGGAGGAGGGTCGTCTGCAGATCGCATCGGGTCGTCTCGACGAGGCGTTGCTCACGTTGCAGCCGGTGTACGAGACGCGGATGGATCGTCTCGGTCCGCAGCATCCGGACACGGTGTCGACGGCGAGTCTGATCGCGACGATCTACGACGCGACGGGCCAGGACGTTCTCGCGACCGAGATCCGCGAGTTGATCCCGACCGCCGGCGAGCGGAAGGAAGGCGAGAAGTAGGCCCTGCCGGCGGATTTTCGGTTTTTGTTTGACGCAGCGAGAATCGCAAGGTAGTTTCCGAGTATCCAATGATCCCTGTCCCCTGCGAGTATCCCGGGACGGGGATCGCCCTTTTTCCGGGGGTGTCCCATGTCGCTTGACGGCGTTGCGGCGACACGCAAACGTGTGGCGGTCTTGTTGGATCTGGGCTTTGTCTTCCACGCCTTGCATCGCCTTCTCGGCGGTCGTCGCCCGACCGCTCACGAGATCCAGTCGCTCGGTCATCGTTGCGTGGCGTCGGACGAGGCGCTCTTTCGTCTGTACTGCTATCACTGCCGACCGCTCGGGCGAACGGAGCGACATCCGCTGTCGGGCGAGCGGATTGACTTCTCTGCGAGCGCGACCTTTCGCGAGATGCACGCCTTGCTGCGTGATCTCGAGCGTCTCGATACGGTCGCCTTCCGGGAGGGGACGATCGCGTTCACCGGGTGGATGCTGCGTCCATCCAGCCTCGCACGTTTGACCCAACCGGGCGCGACCATCGAGCCCGCCGACATTCAACCGGACATTCGACAGAAGCAGGTCGACATGAAGATCGGCCTCGACGTGGCGTGGCTCGCGAGCCGCCGCATCGTCGACCGGCTCATTCTGGTCACCGCCGATCGGGACTTCATTCCGGCGATGAAGTTCGCGCGGCGGGAGGGCGTGCAGGTCGTGATCGCGCCGCTCGGCCGGACGCCGCACCGGGAACTGGCGATCCACGCCGACGCGGTCCGCACGGTCGGCCCCGTCGCGTCGGCGGTCGAGGCGACGGTATGATCCCCCCGGGCATGCCGGAGCCCGCCGGCCCGGTCCGGACGGGATGGGACATGGATCTGCGGCGGAGGCCGGGAAAGAACAATCGCCCCCGGCCGCTCTGTTGCATCGCCCCCCGCTCCGGCTATACTGCCCGGCTCGACATTTCACGCCGCGTGCACCACGCGATTGCGCGAGCCCCAATGGCCGGGGACGCGCCTCCGTCTTTCGGCGTCCCTCACGTGGAGGGCCAGCCCCGGCGGGATCGGGTGGGAGGCAGGAGTCCCCCATGGCCAAGCAGATTACGAAGCAGTTCAAGATCATGGCCCCCGGAGGTCAGGCGACCCCCGCGCCGCCGATCGGCCCCGCCCTGGGCGCCAACGGCATCAACCCGGGCCAGTTCATCCAGGCGTTCAACGACCGCACCCGTGAACTCAACGGGAAGGTCGTCGGCTGCCTGATCACCGTCTACCAGGACCGGTCATTCGACTTCGAGATCAAGTCCTCCCCCGCGGCGGTCCTGATCAAGGACGCGATCGGCCTCAAGAGCGGCTCCGGCGAGCCGAACACGAAGAAGGTCGGCACGATCACCCGCGAGCAGATCCATGCGATCGCGGAAGAGAAGATGAAGGACCTGAACGCCGGCACCGTCGAGGCGGCCGGACGCATGATCGAAGGCACGTGTCGCTCCATGGGCGTCGTGGTGGAGGGCTGATCCATGCCGAAGATGAGCAAACGCCGCAAGGCCAACCAGGAAATCCTCGCGAAGTTCGACGGGACCGCCCACGAGCCGGAGGACGCGGTCAAGGCTGTCAAGTCCTTCAAGGGCCCGAAGTTCGATCAGTCCGTCGAAGCGTGCGTCCACCTCGGGATCGATCCCCGGCAGGCGGACCAGCAACTGCGGGGCTCGATCTCCATGCCGAAGGGCGTGGGCAAGACCGCCGCCGTCGTCGCCTTCTGTCCCGCGGACAAGGTCGACGCCTGCAAGGCCGCCGGCGCGATCAAGGCCGGCGGCGAGGAACTGGTCGAGGAAATCAGCAAGGGCTGGATGGACTTCGAAGTCGCCGTCGCGACGCCGGACATGATGAAGGTCGTCTCCAAGCTCGGCCGCGTCCTCGGCCCCAAGGGCCTCATGCCCTCGCCGAAGGCCGGCACGGTCACCCCGGACGTCGAGACCGCGGTCAAGGAATACGCGGCGGGCAAGATCGAGTACCGCAACGATGACTACGGCAATCTGCACGTCATCATCGGGAAGATGAGCTTCTCCGAGCAGGATCTCATCGAGAACCTGCAGTTCTTCCTCGACACGGTCGAGAAGATCCGGCCCGCCGCCGCGAAAGGCAAATACATCAAGCGGTGCGTCATCTCCGGTTCGATGACGCCCGGCATCGAGGTCGCCGTCGGGCGACGCGCCGAGGAGGCGACAGCATGAGCAAGCCCGTCAAGGAAATGATCCAGGCGGAATACGCCCGCCGATTCGGAGACCTCGAAGGCGCGCTGGTCGTCGACATTCGCGGCATCGAGGCGAACGACAACAACGCCATGCGGCTCAGCCTTCTCGAGAAGAACATCCGCATCACCGTCGTCAAGAACACCCTCGCCCGCAAGGCGTTCGCCGGCACCCCGCTTGAAGCGGTCACGCCCGCCCTCGACGGCCCCTCCGCCCTCGCCTACGGCGCGGAATCGGTCGTCGATGTCGCCCGCGAGCTCGTCGAGTGGGCGAAGAAGGTCAAGAAACTCGACCTCAAGGGGGCCGTCCTCGACGGCACCTACTTCGACGGCGACGCCGGCGTGAAGGAACTGAGCAAGTTCCCGACTCGCGAGGAAGCCCAGGCGAAGGTCGTCCAGCTCGTGCTCTCCCCGGCCGGCAACATCGTCAGCGGGGCCACGGGCCCCGGCGGCGCGATCCTCGGGATCATCAAGGAGATCGAGGAGCGCCTCGAAAAGGGCGAGACGATCAGCAAGGCCTGAGCCCTGCATTCACCAGACACCCACCTCGCCTGACTGGCCCCTCGGGGTTAAAAGCCGCGCGTGCGGCTCCTCTCCGGCGAAGCGTACTGCATCACGATGGAGCGAACCCCAATGTCCGAAGAAGCTGCGAAGACGTTTGACGCCAAGATCTCGAAGCTTGGCGATGAGATCGCCGAACTGACCCTGAAGGAAGCGGTCGACCTGGCGGACTACATGAAGGACACCTACGGCATCGAGCCCGCCGCGGGCGGCGCCGTGATGATGGCCGGCCCGGCCGGCGGCGACGGCGGCGGCGAAGCCGACGAGCAGACCGAATTCGACGTCATCCTCAAGGCCGCCGGCGACAAGAAGATCCAGGTCATCAAGGCCGTCCGCGAAGCGACCGGCCTCGGCCTCAAGGAAGCCAAGGAAGTCGTCGACGGCGCCCCCAAGGCCGTCAAGGAGAAGCTCTCCAAGGACGAAGCCGAAGCCCTCAAGACCAAGCTCGAAGAGGCCGGCGCGGAAGTCGAGCTCAAGTAAGAGCCCGCATCCCGTCCGAGCGACGAATCACGACCGCCGACCGGTTCATGCCGGTCGGCGGTTGTCGTTCCAAGCCCCGGCCTCCGGCCGGGGACCCCCTCTCCCAGTGGGATCAACGCGGTTGAATACGATGATCAAAGAGGTCCCTCGGGCGGATACGCCATCACCCCGCCGGATCAACACGCTGGCAGATGATGATCGAAGATATCCCCGGCCTCCGGCCGGGGACCCCCTCTCCCAGTGGGATCAACGCGGTTGAATACGATGATCAAAAAGAAGTCCCCGGCCGGGGGCCGGGGCTGGGGGCCTGTGAAGGCTACGGAAAAAAATTCAAGATCTCACTTGCATCTGCATTGTTCCGGTGTTAGTGGCGGGCTATACTGTTCGACTTGGCGGCGGCGACGGTGCGCATTCATTTAATTCGCATTCAACCGGATACCCTTCTGACCACGGCCTCCCTGCGAGGCCGGCGCGTGAGGTGACGTCTTCATGGTTGCACGACAAGTTCGCGACTTTTCCAAGCGCGGCGACGCGATCCCCGTGCCCGATCTCATCGAGGTGCAGCGGAACGCATACGAACGATTCCTTCAGCTTGAAGCATCCCATGACGAGCGCACCCGGTCGATCGGCCTGGAGTCGCTCCTCCATGAGATCTTCCCCATCGAGTCGTATGACGGCTCGATGCGGCTGCAGTATCTGCATTACAAGCTCGACGAGCCCCGGTACACCCCCGATGAGTGCCGCGAGCTTCGCCTGACGTACGGCATGCCCTTCCGCGTCGGCGTCCGCTTCGAACGCGACGGCGTCTCGGAGATCCACGAGGAGGAGATCTACCTCGGCGAGATCCCGATCATGATGGGCGGCGGCGAGTTCATCGTGAACGGCGCCGAACGCGTCATCGTCTCGCAGCTCCACCGCTCGCCCGGCGTCGACTTCTCGATCGCCTCCTCCGTGGCCGACCGGCCGCTGCATTCGGCCCGCATCATTCCCGAGCGCGGCTCGTGGATCGAGCTCGAGGTGTCCAAGAAGGACGTCCTCGCGATGCGGATCGACCAGTCCACCAAGATCGCCGCGACCACCTTCCTTCGCGCCCTCGACGAACAGTTCAGCTCGACGGAGAAGCTGCTCGAACTGTTCTATTCGGTTGAGGACGTGAAGGTCGAGAAGCTCAAGCCGGAGCATTACTCCGCGGAGCTGATCATCGACACCGACACCGGCGAGGAGCTCTGCCGCGTCGGGGCCCAGATCGGCGACGCGATCGACGCGATTCAGGCGTCGGAGCTCAAGACCGTCCGCGTGATCACGAAGGCGGTTGATCCGCTGATCCTGAACACGCTCGCGGCGGAGCGTCTGGACTTCCTCGCGGAAGTCACCGAGCACGAAGCGGCGCTGCTGAAGATCTACGGTCGTCTGCGTCCCGGCAACCCGCCGCAGGTCGAGAAGGCCCGCGCGCTCTTCGACGAGAAGTTCTTCGACGACAACCGCTACCGGCTCGGCAAGGTCGGCCGTTTCCGCATCAACCGGAAGTTCGACTCCGATCCGGAGTACGTCCAGGCGGAGGAGGACGTGCAGTTCCTTCGCGCCGAGGACTTCCTCGCGGTGATCCGGTACATGATGGATCTCCGGGCGCAGCGGAACAACGCGTTCATCGACGACATCGACCACCTTGGCAACCGGCGTCTCCGCACGCTGGACGAGCTGGCGATCGAGGAGATGCGCAAGGGCTTCCTCAAGCTCCGTCGCACGGTGCAGGAGCGGATGAGCGTCAAGGATCCGGACGAGCTCTCGAAGATCGCGGACCTGATCAACTCGAAGTCGATCTCGAGCGCGATCGACTTCTTCTTCGGGCGGAGCGAGCTTTCGCAGGTCGTCGACCAGACGAACCCGCTCTCGATGCTCGTTCACGAACGTCGTCTCTCGGCCCTCGGCCCGGGCGGTCTGAACCGCAAGCGGGCGGGCTTCGAGGTCCGCGACGTGCACATCTCCCACTACGGACGCATCTGCCCGATCGAAACGCCGGAAGGCACGAACATCGGTCTGATCGCGTCGCTCGGGATCTACTCGCAGATCGACGAGTACGGCTTCCTGCTCACCCCCTACCGGGAGGTGAAGGACGGCAAGGCGACCGGCAACGTCGAGTATCTGCGGGCGGACCAGGAGCTCGCCTCGGTGCTCGCGACGTCCGACGTGCTCGATGAGAAGGGCGTGATCCGGGAGAAGATGGTCCTCGCCCGCGTGGGCGGCGATCTCGCCCAGGTGCCGGCCAAGACCGTCGCGTACGTGGACATCTCGCCGAAGCAGACAGTCGGCGTCTCCGCGTCGCTGATTCCGTTCCTCGAGCATGACGACGCCAACCGCGCGCTGATGGGCTCGAACATGCAGCGGCAGGCGGTGCCGCTGATCAAGGTCGATCCCCCGGTCGTCGCCACCGGCATGGAGGATGTCTCCGGCCAGTTCTCCGGCATGATCGTTCGCGCCAAGCGGGGCGGCGTGGTGACCTACGTCGACTCCGAGCGGATCATCATCGACAACGCGGACGAGTACGAACTCCGCAAGTACGCCGGCCTCAACGAGCGCACCTGCCAGACGCAGAAGCCGATCGTCGGCCTCGGCGAGAACGTGAAGGCCGGCCAGATCATCGCGGACGGCGCCTCCACCCAGGAGGGGCAGCTCGCGATCGGCAAGAACGCCCTCGTCGCCTTCAACACCTTCGACGGCTACAACTTCGAAGATGCGATCGTGATCTCGGAGCGGCTGGTCAAGGCGGACGAGTTCACCTCGATCCACATCGACTCGTTCGAGGTGGAGATCCGCGAGACGAAGCTCGGCCGCGAGGAGTTCACGCGGGACATTCCGAACGTCTCGGAGAAGATGCTCCGGAACCTCGACGAGACCGGCATCATCCGGATCGGCGCCCGCGTCGGCCCCGGCGACATCCTCGTCGGCAAGGTGAGTCCGAAGAGCAAGAGCGAGCTGACCCCGGAAGAGAAGCTGCTTCACGCGATCTTCGGCCGCGCGGGCGAAGACGTGAAGAACGACTCGCTCGAAGTGCCGGCCGGCACCGAGGGCATCGTGATCGGCGCCCGCCACTTCAGCCGGCGCGTCCACCTCACCGACGAGCAGAAGAAGCAGCTCAAGAAGGACATGGACGCCTTCGAGGATGAGATGGACGAGAAGCGGATCGCGCTCTTCCGCCAGATGGTGGTCGAGCTGAACCGCATCACCGGCTCGGAAATGGTCGACCCGACGACCCGCCAGAAGGTCGGCGCGTCGCAGATCCCCGCCGTCATCATCGAACAGATCGAGAACTTCGACGAGAAGTGGATCAAGGGCGCCAAGGACGTGAAGGCCGACGCCCTCGTGGTCAAGAACCAGTTCTGGCCCCGCGTCGAAGCGATCGAGAAGGAAAAGCAGCGCAAGCTCGCCCATATGAAGCGGGGGGATGAACTCCCGTCGGGCGTGCTGGAGATGGTGAAGGTCTACCTCGCCTCCAAGCGCCAGCTCTCCGTCGGCGACAAGATGGCCGGCCGCCACGGGAACAAGGGCGTCATCGCCCGCATCGTGCCCGAAGAGGACATGCCGTTCCTCGAGGACGGCACCGCGGTCGACGTGCTGCTCAACCCGCTCGGCGTGCCGAGCCGCATGAACGTCGGCCAGATCCTCGAGACCCACCTCGGCTGGGCCGCCCAGGTCCTCGGCTTCCAGGCCGTGACGCCCGTCTTCGACGGCGCCACCGAAGACGAAGTCATCGGGGCGATCGAGGAAGCCAACCAGTATGTCGCCGACAAGGTCGGCCGCTTCGAGGAAACCGGCGAGGATCCCGGCCAGCCCGGCGAACTCCTCGCCCGCATCCCCTACGGCGGCAAGGCGCAGCTCTACGACGGACGCACCGGCGAGGCCTTCCACCAGAAGACCACCGTCGGCTACATGTACATCCTCAAACTGCACCACCTCGTCGACGACAAGATTCACGCCCGCGCCACCGGCCCCTACTCCCTCATCACCCAGCAGCCCCTCGGCGGCAAGGCCCGCACCGGCGGACAACGCTTCGGGGAAATGGAAGTCTGGGCGCTCGAGGGCTACGGCGCGGCGTACGTGCTGCAGGAACTCCTCACCGTCAAGAGTGACGACGTCGAAGGACGCACCAAGATCTACGACTCCATGGTCAAGGGCGTGAACACCCTCGAAGCCGGCATGCCGGTCGTGTTCGACGTCCTCTGCCACGAGATCCGCGGCCTCGGCATGAACATCACCCTCGAGAAGCACCAGGTCGAAGGCGGCTCCGTCCTCTGACGCCCGACCCCGACCCCGCCGCCCCGTCTCCCGGACGGGCGCGGCGCCCCGTTTCTGAACCTCCCCGGATCCTCCCGATCCGGATGCATACGCGACGCCTCGCGCGGAGAACCTGACCGATGGCCGAAACCGTCTTCGACCGCGTCAACGACTACGGATCCGTCAAGATCACGCTCGCCAGCCCGAACGACATTCGTTCGTGGTCCTTCGGCGAAGTGAAGAAGCCGGAGACGATCAACTACCGCACCTACCGCCCCGAAAAGGACGGCCTGTTCTGCGAACGCATCTTCGGCCCCGAACGCGACTACGAGTGCGCGTGCGGCAAGTACAAGGGCACGAAGTACAAGGGCATCATCTGCGACCGGTGCGGCGTGAAGGTCACGCACTCGCGGGTCCGCCGCAAGCGGATGGGCCACATCAACCTCGCCGCCCCCGTGGTCCACATCTGGTTCTTCAAGGCCCTCCCGAGCCGTCTCGGCACCCTCCTGGGCATGAAGACCGCCGACCTCGAAAAGGTCATCTACTTCCAGGACTACGTGGTCACCGATCCCGGCAACACCGACCTCACCTACATGCAGGTGCTGACCGAGGATGAATACCGCAACGCGGTCGGCAAGTACGGGATCTCCGCCTTCGGCGCGGTGATGGGCGCGGAAGCGATCCGCGAACTCCTGTACCAGCTCGACCTCGACGCCGTGGTCGCCCAGCTCCGCGAGGATCTCGGGGCCACGCGTTCGAAGCAGAAGATCAAGGACATCTCCAAGCGGCTCAAGCTCGTCGAGCAGATCCGCGGCAGCGAGAACGATCCCGCGTGGATGGTCCTCGACGTCATCCCGGTCATCCCGCCGGATCTGCGACCGCTCGTCCTGCTCGAATCGGGCAACTTCGCCACCAGCGACCTCAACGACCTCTACCGCCGCATCATCAACCGCAACAACCGCCTCAAGAAGCTGATGGACCTCAACGCCCCCGAGGTCATCATCCGCAACGAGAAGCGGATGCTGCAGCAGGCGGTCGACGCCCTGTTCGACAACGGCCGCTGCCGTCGTCCCGTGCTCGGCTCCAGCAACCGCCCGCTCAAGTCGCTCACCGACATGATCAAGGGCAAGCAGGGCCGCTTCCGCGAGAACCTCCTCGGCAAGCGGGTCGACTACTCGGCGCGATCGGTCATCGTCGTCGGTCCCGAGCTCAAGCTCCACCAGTGCGGCCTGCCGAAGAAGATCGCCCTCGAGCTCTACCAGCCCTTCATCATCCGCAAGCTCAAGGAGCACGGGCTCGCCGACACCATCAAGTCGGCCAAGCGGATGCTCGAACGGCGCGATCCCGAAGTCTGGGACATTCTCGAACAGGTCATCTACCAGCATCCCGTCATGCTCAACCGCGCGCCCACGCTCCACCGCATGGGCATCCAGGCGTTCGAGCCGGTGCTGGTCGAAGGCAACGCGATCATGGTGCACCCGCTCGTGTGCACCGGCTACAACGCGGACTTCGACGGCGACCAGATGGCCGTCCACCTGCCGCTCTCCGTCGAAGCCCAGGCCGAGACGCATGTCCTCATGCTCTCGACCCACAACATCTTCTCGCCCGCGAACGGCCAGCCGATCGTCACGCCGTCGCAGGACATCGTCATGGGCGTCTACTTCCTGACGACCGACGACGTCACCGAGAAGAAGCCCGCCGAGGAGCTCCCCCGGTTCAAGGATTCGCACGAGGCGATCCTCGCGTACGACACCGGCAAGATTCAGCTCCACGAACACATCGTGGTGCGGCTCGCCCGCTTCGACCAGGTCGTCAACGGACAGAACGAACCGCCGGTCGACGTGCCGGAGAACCGACGCGTCGTCACCACCGTCGGACGCGTGCTGTTCAGCGACATCCTCCAGACCGGCATGCCGTTCTACAACTACAGCCTCGGCAAGAAGGGCTGCTCGCGCGTCATCGACGACACCTACGCCAACCTCGGCCGGGCCGCGACCCTCGAACTCCTCGACAACCTCAAGGAAATCGGGTTCAAGTCGTCCACGACGTCGGGCCTGTCGATCGGCATCACCGACATCCGGATCCCCTCCCAGAAGCAGGATCTGCTCGACCAGACCCAGCTGAAGGTGAACCGCGTCGAGAAGGCCTACCAGGCCGGCGCCATCACCGAACGCGAACGGCACAACCAGCTGCTCGACCTCTGGGCCCACTGCCGCGAACAGATCACCAAGGAACTCGTCGAGACGCTCAAGAACGACCGGCGCGATCTCGAGACCCACGCGGAAGCCCCCATCGGCTCGACCGAGGGCGAACGCTACCTCAACCCGGTCTACCTGATGTCGACCTCCGGCGCCCGCGGCAACATCTCCCAGATGCAGCAGCTCGCGGGGATGCGCGGCCTCATGGCCAAGCCGTCCGGTGAGATCATCGAAACCCCCATTCGCGCCAACTTCCGCGAAGGCCTCAACGTGCTCGAGTACTTCTCCTCGACGCACGGCGCCCGCAAGGGACTGGCCGACACCGCGCTCAAGACCGCCGACTCCGGCTACCTCACCCGCAAGCTCTACGACGTCGCCCAGGGCGTCGTCGTCATGGAGACCGATTGCGGCACGAAGCGCGGCGTCCGCAAGCGCGCCATCTACAAGGGCGAGGAAGTCGACGTCCCGCTGAGCGAAGTCGTCCTCGGACGAACCTCGCGTCAGACCATCGTCAACCCCGTCACCGACGAGGTCATCGTCGAGGAGAACGCCCTCATCACCGTCGAGGGCGCCGCCGCGATCGAAGCCCTCGGCATCGACTCCGTCCAGGTCCGCTCCACGCTGAGCTGCGACACGCCCCGCGGCGTGTGCGCGCTCTGCTACGGCATGGACATGTCGACCAGCACCCTCGTGGAAGAGGGCATGGCGGTCGGCACCATCGCCGCCCAGTCGATCGGCGAGCCCGGCACCCAGCTCACGATGCGGACGTTCCACACGGGCGGCATCGCGGTCCAGGGCCTGACCGAGACCAGCTTCAAGGCCAACCACGGCGGCTTCGTCCAGATCCGCGACTGCAACGCGGTCGAGGTCGACCTCGGCGACGAGAAGATCCTCACCGCCCTGAAGCGCAACGGCGAAATCGCCATCCTTGACGACAAGGACCGCGAACTCGAGAAGTACAAGGTCCCCTACGGCGCCGTCATCAAGACCGGCGACGGCGAGAAGGTCAAGAAGGGCACCATCCTCGTCGAGTGGGACCCCCACCGCACGCCGATCCTCGCCGAGAAGGGCGGAACCGTCCGCTTCAAGGACATCGTGGTCGGTGAAACCGCCAAGGAAGAAGCCCTGCGGGGCGGCAGCGGCGGCATGGAACTGATCATCATCGAGCACACGGGTGAGAAGCACCCGCAGATCATCATCGAGGACGCCGAAGGCGCCATCCTCGACTTCCACCACCTGCCGGCCAAGGCCCGCATCGAGGTGAAGGAAGGCGACGTCGTCCAGGCCGGCCAGATGCTCGCCCGGCAGCCCAAGGAAGTGAAGGGGTCGGCGGACATCGTCGGCGGTCTCCCCCGCGTCACCGAGATCTTCGAGGCCCGCACCCCCAAGGATCCCGCCCACATGGCGGAGATCTCCGGCGTGGTCGAACTCCACTCCGACAAGCGCAAAGGCAAGATGACCATCCGGATCATCTCCGACGCCGGCCTCGAACAGGATCACCACGTCGCCCAGGGCAAGCACCTGCGGGTCCACACCGGCGACTACGTCGACGCGGGCGATCCCCTCACCGAGGGGCCCCTCATCCCGCACGACATCCTGCGGATCAAGGGTGAGGAAGCCCTCTACACCTACATGCTCGATGAAGTCCAGAACGTCTACCGCGCCCAGGGCGTGCCGATCTCGGACAAGCACATCGAGGTGATCCTCCGCCAGATGCTCGGCAAGGTCCGCGTCCTCACCCCGGGCGACACCGCCCTGCTCCCCAACGAGGTGATCGACAAGTTCCAGTTCCGCTCCATCAACCAGGAGATCGCGGGCAAGCTCATCGTCACCGAACCCGGCGACACCACCCTGCCCCAGGGCGCCCTCGTCCTTCGCGACGAGATCAAGGAGGCCAACGCCCTCGCCGAAGCCGAAGGCAAGACCCCGGCCAAGACGAAGAAGCCCAAGCCCTGCACGGCCCAGACCCTGCTGCTCGGGATCACCAAGGCGTCCCTCCAGGCCGAATCGTTCCTCTCCGGCGCCTCCTTCCAGGAGACGACCAAGGTCCTCACCGAAGCCTCGCTTCGCGGCGCCGTGGACGAGCTCCGCGGCCTCAAGGAGAACGTCCTCCTCGGCCACCTCGTGCCCGCCGGCACCGGCTTCGATCCCTACGTCAAGATGAGCGTGCGGAAGCTGGTCGACGTCGAGCCCGAGGACGGACGCGAGTCCGACGAGGCGATGATGGCCGAAGCCGCGCGGGAGGCCGAAGCCCTCGGGGCCGAACGGTCGCCCTCGGTGGTCGAGGTCGTCAAGTCGGACTCCGAGGCCAGCCTCACCGACGCCTGACCCCCCCCGGGCCCCGGCCCGAACCGGGCCCGACATCCAGTGACCCATGACCCGCCCGTTCCGGCCCGCCGGAGCGGGCGGTCGCTTTCTCCGCCGGTCCGACGGCCGTACGTTCGCCCGGTCGCCCCGCGGCCGCCGCGCCG
Source organism: Phycisphaerales bacterium (assembly GCA_965227335.1). Classification (GTDB taxonomy): domain Bacteria; phylum Planctomycetota; class Phycisphaerae; order Phycisphaerales; family SM1A02; genus CBDDFV01. The sequence continues at coordinate 469,560 of CBDDFV010000001.1, read as the reverse complement.
TCTCCCATAATCCACGAGTCCCATGGGGGATCAGGGCCGGAAAGCGGGACACACACCCGCCGAATCGTCGTATACTCAAAGGTTAAGAAACCCACTCCGGGCGTCTGCTCCCGCCGTCGGAACGCCCCCGGCGGTCGCCCTCAGGCGTCCTACGCCCTCCGCACTTCCTTGCTGGAGAGACTCTGCAATGATGAAGAACTTCCTGGTGCTTACTCTTCCCCTGGCCGTGGGCGTCACGTGCGCCTGGGGCGTCGAACCGACGACATCCACGGCGCGGCCGGGGCTCGACACATCGACGATCGTTCCCGGATTGACGTCGAAGACCGGCTCTCGTCTCACCGAGGAACTGATCGAGCGGTTCGAGCCGTCCGTGCCGGTTCACCAGCGCGACTTCAAGGTCGTGCAGCGACCGAAGGAGTTCCAGCCCCGCCAGCCGCTGCCGAAGCTCGCCGATCAGGATCTGCAGCCGACGCCGCTCGCGACCGGACGGCTGCAGGTGAAGTTCCGCGACGACATCCGCGCGCGGTCATCCGCGTTCGATCGCTCGCTCGTCTCGAAGACCGGCGCCGACCTCACCGAAGTGCAGGTCCTGCTCGACCTGCTCGGGCTCGAGATTCAGCCCATGTTCGCGGCGTCCGAGGAAAAGCTCGCGACGCTCGAGACCCGCGCTGAACTCTTCAGCAACAAGGGTCAGCCCGACCTCGCCGGCATGATGTTCGTCACCCGGCCCGGCGGCGTGACCGCCGAAGACGCCCAACTGCTCAACCGGCTCGACGTCTTCGAATGGGTCTCCTTCGAACTGACCCCGGTCGAACTCGGCACGACGCCGTGCATGGTGCAGGACGAACTCATGTACGTCGCCACCGAACTCACGTGCGCCCGCATCGGCGGCACGCTGCTCGGTCCCGATCCGACCTGCATGATGAACATGAACCCCGACTGCTTCGACTCGGCCAGCGGCGAGGTGTTCTGCAGCACCAGCCTGGCCTGCTGCGAAGCAGTCTGCGCGATTCACCCGTTCTGCTGCGACTTCGAAATGAGCACCCCCGGCTGGCCCCTGCGCGGCGCCCCGAACTGGGACTCGCTCTGTCACTACACGGCGACGATCGTCTGCGGCGACTCGCCCGATCCGTGCGCGTTCTCGTTCAACGAGAGCTGCTTCGAACCGTCCAACTTCCCGTCGTGCAACCAGTCGGCGTGCTGTAACGCGGTCTGCATGGTCGACACCTTCTGCTGCGATGTCGCGTGGGACCAGGACTGCGCCGACCAGGCGGAAGTGACGGCCGAGTGCCAGACCACCGCCATGACGACGACGAACTACACCGGCAACCAGGGCTACCTGACGCCGCAGAGCTACTGGCGGCTCGTTGACGCCGCGGGCGACAACAACGGCGTCATTGATCCGGGAGACTCGCTGCCGGCCGGCGTCGAAACCACGATTCGCATTGACGGATCCGCCACCGCGGGCGGCGACCCCGAAGTGCCGTTCCCGGGCTGGCAGGGTCAGGGACATGACCTCGCCGGACTCGAATCCATCGGCCAGCTGTTCATCGACCTCGGCGTCGCTGATGTCGACCGCAGTCGCGGCCTCGGCCAGCGGGTCGGCGTCATCGAGTTCCGCGCTCTCGTCAACCACGAAGATCTCGACGTCACGCCCGAACCGAACCAGACCCAGATCATCCTCGATCCGGCCCAGACGGAAGCCGGTCACGGCACCGCCTGTCTCGGCATCATCGGCGCCCGCGACGACGGCGCCCCCGGCGCTGACGACGAAGTCGGCATGCTCGGCATGGCCCCCGAGGCGGAAATGTGGTTCTTCCCGACCGTCTCCGTCGAAGAGGGCGGCCGGCTCCAGAACGCGATCGTCAACGCCCTCTCGGAATTCGAGGCGGGCGACGTCCTTTCGTTCTCGATCGGGTTCCCGCCGCTGCCCATCTCGTCGAACCCCGCCATCTGGACGCTCCTGCGTCTCGGCTCCGACAACGGCGTCACCATGTGTCTCGCCGCGGGCAACTCGTCGACCAACCTCGACAACGGCGCCCAGTTCATGGACCAGGACTCGGGGTGCGTCATCGTCGGCGCCTGCTTCCCCGGGGCGGATGACCTGACCGTCACCTACACCGGCGGCGCCCTGCCCGGCGGCTTCGGCGGCTTCGGAAACAACTACCTCCGCTCGCCGTTCAGCAACTTCTGCCAGGAATGCCCCGAGCCGAACCAGATCCATGTTTCGGCGTGGGGCGAAGGCGTCGCCACCCTCGGCTACGGCGACCTCGCCCTCGTCGGCGACGACGCGGATCGCTCGTACACCGGCACCTTCAACGGCACCAGCGCCGCGTGCCCGCAGATCGCCGCCCTTGCCGCCCGCGTGCAGGGCCTCGCGAAGATGTTCTACGGCATCCCGCTGCTGCCCGAACAGGTGCGCGGCCTCCTCGGCAGCGCCGGCACCCGCCAGAGCGGCTACACCCCCGGCACCATCCCCGGCTCCGCGGGTCCGCCGCAGCAGGGCGACTGGGACCTCGATTCCGATCCGAACTACATCATGACCGGCGACAACGGCGTCGCCTTCCCGAGCGGGATCGGCATCGGCATCAACGTCTATGAAACCCCCTTCTTCGACGGCAACCCCGCCCTCGTCACCCTGACGACGCTCACGGGAACCCACCTCTTCGGCACCAAGTTCTCCGTGGCGACCGCGGACGGCAACGCCTACCTCGTCGAAGCGAAGTTCAAGTCCGCCGGTACGCCCCCCGATAACCCGCCCTCGATCCCGCAGGGCGAGTACGGCGGCTCCGGTCCGTTCGGGGGCAACGCCGCGAACTCCGTCGGCGTGCCGACCTACCTCGCGACCGGCGCCATCTCGGACGTCATGGCGATCATGATCGCCGAGGAACCCAACGCGATCGCAGCGGAAATCACGTCGGCCATCTACACCGAGGCCGGTTTCCCCAACGGCGTTCCCGTTGACTTCGTCGAAGCCTATGACTTCGACTCCAACAAGTGGATCATCCTCGGCGCGGCGGTCGGCGCCACGACCCCGCCCGCTCCCATCACCGCCACGCCGATCGGGTTCTTCCCCCGCTTCGTCCGTGACGATGAACTCGTCCTGCTCCGCTTCTGGACCGTCACCCTCGGGAACGGCCTCGGCGGCGGCAAGCCGATCACCTACATCGACCTCATCGACCTCGGCGTCGACCAGGCCATCGGCATCGGCGGCGGCCTCGGCGGTGGCGGCGGCGGCGGCGGTGGCGGCGGCGGCGGCTGATCCCGGCCAACCCCCACCACTGAGTCAGACACCATCCGCCGCGACCTTCGGGTCGCGGCGGTTTTCGTTGGCGGACCAGCACGACCGATCACCCTCCCTGGTCGTCAGATGCGATACTTCACGACGATCCCCCGTGGACGCCTGGCTCGCGCCTGCCGTTCGCCCCGCGACCCTCGCCGGAAGGCCCTCGTGCTCGCCATCGTCATTCCCGCGTACAACGAAGCCCGCCAGATCGCCGAGGTCGTCCACGCGGCCCGAGCGGCCGCTGACGCCGTCGTCGGCCCGGACACGGCGACGGAGATCGTGGTCGTTGATGACGCGTCCACGGACGACACCGCGGCCCTCGCCGCCGCCGCGGGCGCACGAGTCGTTCACGTGGAGAAGCGTCAGATCGCCGCCGTCCGCAACGCCGGGGCCCGCGCGACCACGGGCGACCCGATCGTCTTCGTCGACGGCGACACGTTCCTGAACGCGGCGACGCTCCGGGCCGCCCTCGACGCCCTCCGGGATCCCCGCGTCGCGGGAGGCGGGGCGCTCATGGTCTTCGACGCGGCCCCGCGGCCGGCCCGGATCGCCCTGTGGATCACCGCCCGCCTGCTCGCCCTCTTCCGCGTTACCGGGGGCTGCTTCCTGTACGTGCGGCGGGAGGTCTTCGATGCGGTCGACGGTTTCGACGAGTCGCTCTACGCGGCGGAGGAGCTCGCCTTCGCCCGCGCGATCCGTCGCCACGGTCGCTTCCGCATTCTGCGTCGGACGCCGGTGACGACGTCCGGCCGCAAGGTGCGTCGGTTCACCGTCCGCCGGCTGCTGGCCGACGCGGCGCGGATGGGGCGGCGGGGCCGCCGGGGGCTCGAACAGCGGGAGGGGCTGGACATCTGGTACGACGGCGTCCGCGACGAGCCGGAGCGTCCAGCGTGATCGCGAGCGGCGAGGGCGGTCGGTCGCGTGGGCGTCCGTCCGGACGTCAGCGGTGGTGTCGTGCGGTCCGCGTCGGCGACGGCCGTTCGCCTCAGTTCGATCCGTTCGCCGGTTCGGCGGAGCGTTCGAACCGCATCATGACGCGGTTGCCGGGGGGGATGTACTCGACGCGGGTCATGTAGGCCCGCATGAGGACGATGCCCCGCCCGGACGGGATCTCGATGTTCTCCGGCTGGGTCGGATCGGGGACGGCGCTGATGTCGAAGCCGGGGCCTTCGTCCTCGATCTCGATCTCGACCGCTTCGGACGAGACGCGGAAGCGGACGTGGACGTTCTTGTCGGGGTCGTTCTTGTTGCCGTGCTTGAAGGCGTTGGAGACCGCCTCCTCCATCGCGAGCCGGATGGCGAAGCTGCTGGTCTGGTCGTACGCCTCCTGATCCACCGCTTCGAGCAGCGCCTGCTGCGCCGCCTGCAGATCCTCCTGCCGGTTCTGCAGGACGAACGTGCGTTCGATCTCGGATGGGGAACGTTCGGTCATGAGCAACGCCCGTGGACAGGGTTCTCGGGCGGCTCGCGGCCGGCCCGACATGACGCGTGGATCAGGCCCGGGTCACGAGAAGCTGGCGATCGCGTCGTCGACGGTGTCGTGGATCTGAAAAAGCTTGTTCAGCTTGGTGATCACGAAGACCTCGTAGATCTGCGGATCGATGTTCGCGAGCCGGAGCTGTCCGTCCTTGTCACGGACACGGCTGTTGATGGTGATCAGCGTCCCGAGCGCGGCGGAGGACAGGTGGTCCACGTTGCTGAAGCTGATCAGCACCTTCGGCTCCACCTGGGCGTCCACAATCTCGCCGATCTCCTCGCCGATCTGCTGGATGTTGCCCTCGTCGAGAATGTTGCGATCCAGGAACTCGACGCAGGTGACGCCCTGCTGTTCCGAGACCCGAAGGCGAGAAGCGCTCGACGTCATGGGAAATCACTCCGTGTTGGTCGGACCACGCACAGGTCAGACGGGACATCACGCACGCCCGGGACCGAACTTCGCCGCGCGGCCGCGGGTCGGCTTGACGACTGCGGCACGCTCGACGCCCCGGGGAGCGCGTTCCTTAGCGTAGCGAGGGGGCGCGGGACTGGCAACAGCTCGGCTCGATCCGACGCGACGGACGGGATCGGCGGCGCCGCCGGTCACGAAAACGGCCCGCTCCGACGAATCGGAGCGGGCCGGGATGGACGGGTCGGACGCCGTCGGGCGGCGTCGGCCGGCTTGAAGGCCGGTGGTCAGGGCAGGTACGCCGCGGCGCCGCCGATCTGATCCCGCAGGCCCGGGAAGAGAAGGTCTTCCTTTTCCTGCTGGATGATGATCTCGGGACGGATGAGGATCAGCAGCGTCTCTTCCGACTTCGCGGTCACGCGGTTCGTGAAGAACCGGTTGATGAACGGGATCTTGGAGAGCACGGGCACGCCGGCCTCGACTTCGACCTCGGACACCTTGCGTTGACCGCCGAGCAGGATGGTGCCCTTGTCGGGGACGGACACGGTGGTGTAGACGAGCTGCACCTGGATGACCGGGGCTTCGATGAAGCCTTCGAAGGAGTCGCTGCCGCCGGTCAGACCGCCGCCGCCCGCGGCCCCGCCGAACGGGCCCTTCTGTTCGATCGCGAGGATCTCGGACTGTTCCGCGATGACGTTCATCGTGACGTAGCGTCGGTCGGCGGAGACGACCGCCTCGACGTCGAGCACGAAGCCGTCAAAGAGCACGTCCGTCTGCGGTTCGAAGGCGCCCGAGGCGTCGCCGGTCACCGGCGTCAGGCCGGAGACGTAGACTTCCTGACGGGCCACCGCGACCCACGCCCGCTGCCCGTTGAAGAGGGTCAGCCGCGGAGCGGTGAGCACGACGGAGCGTCGGTCCGCCTGCGTCGCTTCGATGAGCAGGTCGACCTGGATGTCGTCGAGGAACTGGATGCCGAGCGAGAGGGCCGGCGAGACGCTGGTGGCGAGACCGGCGAAGCTCGCCGCGTCGAATTCCGCCAGCGTGTTCACGAGGCCGTTCTCCGGATCGAACGAGTTCTGGATCACGCCGAAGGGCGCGAAGCCGTCCGTCGCCCGGATGGGCTGGCCGACCGGACCGACGACGTACGTGAGGTCGCCGAATCCGTCGCCGTCGCCGTCGACGCCCGTCGGGATGCCGACGGTGTTGCCGAACGGAATCCGGTTGGCGACCACGTTGCCATCCGCGTCCACGACCTGGCCGTAGAAGAACGGGTCGATGAGCCGACCGCGGCCGCCGGGGCTGGTGTCGAAGAGGTCGCTGAGGTGGGACAGCGGGTCCGCCGCGAGCTGCTGCGTCCGGACGTCCGAGTTGACGTCGAAGTAGAGGTCGAGGTCGACGCCGATCTGCTCGAACCAGTCGGTCGAGACGGCGAGGAAGCGGCCTTCGACGTTGACCTGGATGGCGCGGATCTCACGAAGTTCGCTGAGCAGGCCCTCGATCTGGGCGTGGTTCTGCGGCGTGTTGGTGATGATCAGGTTGCCGTTGAGCTCCTGCATGGAGCCGGTCGAGCCGCCCGCGTTCCGCCAGCCGTCGGGATCGACGGTGTCTTCGATGATGGTTCGGATCTGCTCGACGAGTTCTTCGCGTTCGGGGCGATCGGCTTCCTGGTCGGGTTCGCCGAAGATGTTGCCCGCCGCGCTGCCCTCTTCGCCGCCGCCGAAGCCGCCGCCGGCGCCGCCGCCGGAAGTCGCCCGGGTCCCGCGGCCGCCGGAGCCCTGGTTGAGGGCGGCGTTGACGTTGAAGTCGGGGGCGTTGTCGAAGTACGGGACTTCGAAGAGCAGGTCGCGGATGTCATAGACGACCGTGACCTTGTTGCGCCGCAGCGCTTCGTCGCTGGAAACGACGACGTAACCGTCCTGGATCGCGAATTGCGGCGGCGTCGAGTACCCGTCGCCGAGCTGCTCGAGCACCCGCTCCAGCGCCGAGGCGACCGTCGTTTCGCCGAGCTGCAGATCGATCGGATCGTTCGGCCGCACGCCCTCGAAGTCGAGCGCCTTCCAGTCCGCGTAGATGGTGACGTCCGTGACATCTTCGATGAAGTTGAGGACCTGGGCCACCGTGTTGCCCTGGAAGTCGACCGGGATCCGCGTCTCGCCGAGAATCTGGGAGACCCGCTGGTTCGCCGGCGACTCCACCCAGCCGTTGGCGCCCGTGCGCAGGCGGCTGATCTGGGGCCAGTCGGCCGGATAGTCAATGATGCCCTTCGGCGGCACCATCGACTCCTGGTTCTCCTGGTTGAGGCGACCCAGACCCAGCTCCCGCTGACGGATCGTCTCGACGTAGTCGCGATACATCTTGTTCGTGGTGATCGCGTCCCGAAGCACGAGGGCGGTCGGGTTCAGTTCGTCGATGAACAGGATCTCGTCGATCACCTGGAGCGCGGCGTCGTACTTGAGCTCCTGCTGAAGCTGGCGGACCCGCAGCAGGTTCTGCTGGATCATCGCCTGACGCTCCTGACGCTCACGCTCACGCTCACGCTCGGCGTCACGCCGCGTCTGCTCGATCTGGTCGATCCGCTCCTGCTCCTCGACCTCGCGGCGGCTCTGGGCGATGTCGTCCTGCAGCGTCCCCGCCGCCTGCTCTCGCGAGACGTACTCGACCTCGCTGAGGTACGGCCGTCCGCGGTCAAGCTTCACCTTCGCCTGGATGATCGTGTTCAGGGCGTCGTCGAACAGCTCCTGATTCAGCTGCGACTGCGCCCGCGCGAACGCGTTGTCGAACTCGATCATGGTGCGCTGGCGAATCACCTCACGCTCCTGGGTGACCTCGTCCAGCATGTCGCCCTGGTTCAGCATCTGCAACGCCAGCTGACGACCGTTGATCGCCTCCTGGTTGCCCGGCATCAGCGACAACGCACGTGCGTACGCATCGGCCGCCGCCTGCCAGTTCCGCTGCTCCTCATACTGACGCGCCTGCGCCAGAGCAGCCATGCCGTCATTGATCGCCTGCGTTCCCGAATCCTGGGACGCGTGGGCGGAAGCCGCGAGACCGCACATGGTGACGCCCGTCATCGTGGCGATCAGGGCGGCGGTCCCGACATACCGTCGGCTCAAGATGTTCATTCGTCACTCCCAACGAACGGCCGGGCGCTGGCCGCTGGTTTCGAAACGCCGGATGCAGGCCGAGTGGCGTCAAGGCTTTCCACCGCCCGAAACGCCACGAGCGTGGACCGCATCCGCAGAGGGGCGTCAGCGTACTTGGGCCGCTACGCCTTCGCAAGCGTCCCAGTCAATTTGAGATTCCGTTCAATCCGCCCCTGCGGTTGCAGCGCCGATGGAAGCCGCCTCGCGTCCCGACTGGGCCGCCCGCATCATCGCCGCGTCCACCACCAACCCCGTCCGCATGCTCGCCACGAAGCAGTCGAAGAGGTACGCCGAATCGTGCGGCCCGGGCGAGGATTCCGGGTGGTACTGCACCGCGAACACCGGCCGATCCACGCACCGGAAGCCCGCCAGCGTCCCGTCGTTCAGGTGCACGTGCGTCACCTCGCCCCCGAACTTCCCCAGACTCTCCGAATCCACGCAGAAGCCGTGATTCTGGCTGGTGATCTCCACCCGTCCCGTCAGCACGTTCCGAACCGGGTGATTCGCCCCCCGATGCCCGAACTTCAGCTTGTACGTCGAGCCCCCCAACGCCAGCGCCAGCAACTGCTGACCCAGACAGATGCCGAATGTCGGCATCTCGCCCGCGACCGAACGCAACACCTCGATCGCCGAGGACACCGCGTCCGGATCACCCGGACCGTTTGACACAAAGAGGCCATCCGGGCGTCGTTCGCGGATTTCCGCGGCGGAGATGTCGAGCGGCGCGGCGTCGACCACGCATCCCAGGTCCGCCAGGTGCCGGTAGATGTTCCGCTTCGCCCCGCAGTCGAGGGCGAGCACCCGGAGCGGGGTGTCGTCGGCCGTCTCGGGCCGGGCGGACCGCCATTCGCCCAGACCCTCGGTCCACGTGAAGGACGCGTCCGGCGTGACGTCCGCGGCGAGATTCTGACCCGCCATCGGCGTCGCCGCGCGTGCCTGCGCGACGAGATCCGACGCGGACAGGTCGGGATTGGTGGAGATGACCCCCCGCATGGCCCCGGCTTCGCGGATGCGTCGTACGAGGGCCCGGGTGTTGATGCCGGCGACCCCGACCACGCCGGCCTTGGCCAGCCAGCGGTCGAGGTCGTCGACGGCGCGATGATTCGAGGGTCGTCGGGCGGCTTCGCGGACGACGAAGCCGGCCACGGTGGGGGTCCCGGACTCGACATCATCGGCGTTGACGCCGTAGTTCCCCATCATGGTCGCGGTCATGGTAAGGATCTGGCCGCGGTAGCTGGGGTCGGTGAGGGCTTCCTGATAGCCGCACATGGCGGTGTTGAAGACGACCTCGCCGGGGATGGTGACGGGGGCGACGGCGCCGAAGGCGTGTCCGGTAAACACCGCGCCGTCCTCGAGGGCGAGTCGCGCGACAGGTCGCTGAGAATCGTTCATATCGGTCGACAGTGTAGCCTTGTTACAGACCGCCCGGCCGCGGCGAGACGCCCCCATTTTTATTCGGGCGGGGTCGATTGTTGAAGTACAGTAGAAGGAGAACCGCCGGCCGGTTGTCGCGACCGCTGCGGCGACGGTTCCGGCGGGTCAGACAGGAGAAAGACAGAAGATGATCGGCACCTCCCGAGTTCGTCGCGCGCTCTCGTCCCGGAACACCCTCCCCGCCGCGCTCCTCGCGGGCGGCCTGGCCCTCAGCACGACCGGATCGGCCCTCGCGGGCGGGACCGGCGACCTCGACGACGACGGGGTGGTGGGTCCGAGCGACCTCGCCATTCTGCTGGCGTCGTGGGGCGTGTGTCCGCCGCCGCCGTGTCCGGCCGATCTCGACGGCGACGACGAGGTGGGTCCCGCCGATCTCGCGACGCTGCTCGCGAACTGGGGTCCGGTCGAGGGCGGGAACCAGTTCCTGATCCTGCCTCCGGACGACGTGGAAACCCTGGAAGACATCCAGACGACGATCGTCGGCATCGACATCGACGATCCGCCGGCCACGCTGGTCCGCGTGCGTCTGGAGGCGATGCACGGGATCATCGGTCTCGACCTGTCCGGCGACGGCGGCGGGAAGGACAGCGGCTGCGACGGCGGGGACTGTGAGATCGTCGACATCGTCGACGGGGCCAACAACTCGCCCCTCGTCGAGATCGAAGGCACGGTCTTCAACGTGCAGCAGGTGATCGCGGCCTTCCTCTACCGGCCGAACGAACATTACAGCAGCTGTCCCGACATCTTCGAGCTGATCAACGTCCAGCTCACCGTGCCGCAGGATCCGGATGATCCGATCATCGAAACCGGCGACATCGTGGTGAACGTCACCCCCGTCGCCGATCCCCCGCTCATCGAGGTGGAGGACACCGAGGGTCTCGAAGACGAGCCGCACCCGCTGACCCTCCAGGTCTCGACCAAGGACCAGGATGCGGAGTCCGCCGAACTCGAGATCATCGACCAGATCCTGATTACCGACGTGCCCCCGGGCGCCGCGGTCACCAACGCGACCGAGATCGACCCCGGCGTGTGGGCGCTCGACATCACGCCCGGCCAGGTCGTGACCATCGACGACGTCTCGATCCTGAACGCGCCGAACAGTTCAGCGGACTTCATCGCGAACGTCCGCGCGCGGTCGTTCGAGCCGTGCAACGAAGACACGCTCGAGATCGATCGGCCGTTCCTCGTGCGGACGAGCCCGGTCGCGGACACGCCGCTCTTCGACGCGCCGGCCTTCAGCCAGGGCACGCCGGGCGAGAACATCCCGTTCCTGATCGACGTCGGATTGCAGGACACGGACGGATCCGAGACCTTCGTGGTCGAGATTCGCAACGTGCCCGCCGGCGTGACGTTTTCTCCCGCCGCGGATCTTGGCGGCGGCGTGTGGTCGGTCTCGTCCGACGATCTCGCCGGGCTGACGCTTCGCTCCAGTCTCATTCAGATCTTCAACCTCGACGTCTGCGTGGTCGTGACGGACACGGATCCGGACGACGCCGAGGTCCAGGACGTCACGGAAGCGTGCGAAACGGTCGAGGTGCTCGTGCGGCCGCTCGTCTACTTTGTCGACATCGACGCCGCGCCCGGCGGCGACGGCGAAACGTGGGAGACCGCGTTCGACAACGTGCAGAGCGGTCTGGACGCCGCGGCGGACGCCGAATTCGGCGCCCAGGTCTGGGTCGCCGCGGGCGTGTACCGTCCCGGTCCCGTCCAGGGCGACGACCCGGAGGAAGGCGACGGCGGCGGCGATCCCCGCCTCGCGTCGTTCCGTCCCGAAGCGGGCGTCGAACTCTTCGGCGGTTTCGCGGGCGATGAAGTCCTGCTCGAAGAGCGCGACATCGACGCGAACCTCACCGTCCTGTCCGGCGACATCGGCGTCATCGACGACCCGAGCGACAACAGCTACCACGTGCTCGCCATCACCGACGTGGTCGGCGCGCCCGTCGTCGACGGCTTCACGATCACGGGCGGCGTCGCGGACGAAGCGACCGACAACCAGAACTTCGGCGGCGGCCTCTACATTCGCGCGGCCGGTCTCGAACTCAGCAACTGCATCCTCTTCATGAACGACGCCGTCTCTGGCGGCGCGCTCTACCTCGACAGCGAAGCCGCGGCGACTGTCGTCGACTGCCGCTTCGAACAGAACTCCGGCAACGTCGGCGGCGCGATCGCCACCGACTCCGAAGCGTCGGGCCTCAACGTGACGTCCTGCCGCTTCGAGGGCAACGGCGCGTTCGCGGGCGGTGCGATCTTCAACCGGACCACCGGCGCGATCGTCAACTCGCTGCTGGCGAACAACAGCGCGTTGATCGACGGCGGCGCTCTCTTCAGCGACGGCGTCGAACTCATGGATCTCATCAACTGCACCATCGCCGACAACGAAGCGACCTTCGGCGAGGGCGGCGGCGTGTATGACGAGGTCGGCGTGATCGTGATCGCCAACTCGATCCTCTGGAACAACACCGCCAACGGCCTCGACGATGAACTCGCCCAGGTCTTCGACGCGACGAACCCGGTGATGGTCGACTTCTCGTGCGTCATGGGTCTCGCCGATCTCGTCGGCGACGGCAACATCGGCGACGACCCGCTCTTCGTCAGCCCCGGCGGCGGCGACTACGCCCTCGCGGAAGGCTCGCCCTGCATCGATGCGGGCGACGATGAACTCGCGCCGGGCGTCGAGACCGATCTCGCCGGCAACCCCCGCTTCAGCGGCGACGCGATCGACATGGGCGCCTTCGAGTTCCAGACCGAAGACGACGAAGAAGAAGAGGAAGCCGCCATCGCCGGCGGACCCCGAAACGCCCCGGCGTCGGACGCGGCGGGTGAAGGGGAGGCGCAGGTCGCGTCCGAACCCCGCGCGGCGCGCGCCGATGCCACGCCGGACGCCGACACGTCGACCGGCCACGCCGCCGGCGGCGCCCCGGCCGACATCACCATCGTCGATGTCCGCACGCCCACCATCGAAACCAAACCGTTCCGTCGCGATGTCCCGACCGGCGACGGCCCGGGCGTGCTCGTGATCAACGGCGACGCCGCCTGGACCAACGATGACCTCACCGGCGTGCAGGTCGGCGCCGGCGGCGCGGCGGTCGGCCACGACCTGTTCGTGATCTTCGGCGCCGCGCACCTTGACGGCGACCTCCGCATCACGTTCACGGACGTCCCGCAGGCGGGCGATGTCTTCCCGATTCTCGCCGCGGACGCGATCCACGGCGACTTCAACGCCATCGACGTCGTCGGCCTGCCGACCGATCTCGATCTCGCGATCGAGTTCGCGGACCGCACGGTGACGCTCGTCGTCACCGCCGCCGGCGTCGCCCCGGCCCCCGCGACCCCCGCCCCGCCGATCGATCTCGACGGCGACGGCGTGCTCACGCTCGACGACGGGCTCATCGCCCTGAGTCAGCTCGCCCTCGCGGCGGCTGCGGACACGGCCGATCTCGACCAGTTCCTCGCCGCGTGGCGGGCGACGATCGTGATCGACGCGCCGTGATCGGCGGCGCCATCTGATGCTCCCGCGACGCCGTCCTTCGGGGCGGCGTCGTTCTTTCATGCTGGCCCGCCCGGGCCTCCCCGCGATATGCTCATCGGTTCGTCCTCGCTCCGCCTCGTCCCTGTTTCAGCAGAAGGAACTCGCATGGTCGCCCGTCGTTTCGACGCCTTCGGAGAAACCATCTTCACCGAGATGAGCCGTCTCGCCCGTGAACACGGTGCGATCAATCTCGGGCAGGGATTCCCCAACTTCGACGGTCCCGACTTCGTGAAGGACGCCGCGATCGACGCGATTCGCGCGGGCGAGAATCAGTACGCCCCGATGACCGGCGCGGGCGGACTTCCGGATGCGATCGCGGCGCGTTTCCGTCGCGTGCGCGGCGTGTCGGTCGAGGCGGACCACGTCACCGTCACGTCCGGCTGCACGGAAGCGATCGCGTCCACGATGCTCGGTCTCGTCGACCCCGGCGACGAGGTCATTCTTCTCGAACCCTACTACGACTCCTATCGCGCCGCCGTCGCCATGGCCGGCGCGACGCCCGTGTACGTCACGCTGCACGCGCCGACGTTCACGTGGGACGAAGACGAACTGCGGGCTGCGTTTGCACGTCGACCGCGGGCGATTCTCGTCAATACGCCGCACAACCCGACGGGACGCGTGTTCTCTCGCGCGGAACTCGACGCCATCGCGTCGCTCGCGAAGGAGTACGACGTCACCGTGCTTTCGGACGAGGTCTACGAGGAGCTCGTGTTCGAGGGCGAGCACATTGCGATCGCCTCGTTGCCGGGGATGTTCGAACGGACGGTGACGATGTCGTCCCTGGGCAAGACGTTTTCGCTCACCGGCTGGAAGATCGGCTGGGCGATTGCGCCGCCGGATCTCACCCTCGGCCTGCGTCGGGCGCACCAGTTCATCACGTTCTCCGGCGCGACGCCGCTGCAGCACGGCGCGGCGGCCGCGATCCGCGCGGGGGACGACTACTTCGATCAGTTGCGGGTCGACTACCGCGCCCGGCGCGACCTGCTCGTCGACGGCCTGCGTGAGATCGGCTTCTCCGTCGAGTCGCCGGCGGGGACGTACTTCGTGCTCGCGGATCACACGCGGTTCGGCGACCCCGACGACGTGACGTTCTGCCGGCGGCTGATCGAGGAGGTCGGCGTGGCGGCGATTCCGCCCAGTGCGTTCTACCAGCGATCGAGCGAGGGGTCGCGGCTGGTGCGGTTCGCGTTCTGCAAGGACGAGCAGACTTTGCGCGATGCGCTCGAACGACTCGCGGCGCTCCGGCCGGCGGGCGCCTCGCAACGGGCGTGACGGGGGCGCCGGGGGATCGGGGCTCAGGTCCGCCCTGTCGCGTGGTCGATGAGCATCGGCTGCCGCGCTGCATCGGTGCGCGGCCCGGAGCGCCGACCCATGCCGACCGCCACGCCGTCCCGCCCTTCACTGTTCCCCCGGGTGTCGAAGCCGACCCCGACGAAGCCGTCGGTCGACCCGACGGCGTTGCTGATTGATCGCGGCGATCTCGCCTCGATGGTCGCCCTCGCGCTCGAGGCCCAGTCGGAGCGGGTCGTCGTGTGGATGCCGTTCGATGACGGTCCGGCGTCCGGTGCGCGGGCGGAGGCGATCGCCCGGCACGCGCGGGTGTACGCCGCCCACGACGTGATCGACGGTCCGCTGCTGACGGCGACGACGACGGCCCGACATCCGGCGGTGGCGGGCGGTCTGGAACTGCTCTACGCGATCGACGCCGCGCTCCAGCGGGGGATCGCCCGTGTGATCTGGCCGGTGACGGCGATGACGGCGTCGGATCCGGCGTCGGGCGCGCCGTCGGACGACGCGTCGACGAACGCGATCGCGGAGGCGATCAATCGCGCGACGCTCGCGAGCATGGTGGTGGCGGTGAACGGCGGTCCGGAGGTGGTGGTGGAGACGCCGGTCGTGGATCTGGACGGGCGTCGGCTGGCGGATCTGGCGGACGATCTCGGGGCGCCGATGAACGGATTCTGGCCCTGCGAGGGCGCGGGCGAGACGCCGTGCGGATCGTGCGCCGGCTGCCGGGCGTCGCGGGCGGGCTTCCAGGCGGCCGGTCTGCCGTGGCCGTGGCCGCTGCCGGAGGCGGTTGAAGAGGCGGCGGCCGACGCGTGAGAATCACGCCTGACGGGGTCGCCAGGCGGGGTCGGGCGGTCGACTTTTCTTCTCGGGGCGGGCTGGTATACTACGCGGCTCGATTTTGAGGAGTCCCCGGCCGATGTACGCCATCTTCGAAGACAGCGGAACGCAGATCAAGGTCGCCTCGGGCGACATCATCGATATCGACCTTCGCGAACTGAGCGAGGGCGAGACCTCGCTGTCGTTCGACCGCGTGCTCGCCATCGGCGACGGCGACTCGGCCGCGAAGGTCGGTCAGCCCTACCTGAGCGGCGCGTCCGTGACGGCCGACATCCTGGACGAGATCAAGGGCGAGAAGCTCGACGTCTTCAAGTTCAAGCGTCGCAAGGGCTCGCGTCGGAAGATCGGTCACCGGCAGCGTTACCTGCGGGTGAAGATCACCGGCATCAACGGCTGAACGTCGTTCCGAAGTGAATCAACCACGGCGCGGTCGCGAGGCGGCCGCGTTGTTTGTTGGGGTCCCGGACCCGGGCCCGCCGTGCGCGGACCCAGCGCGAGCCGCTGGTGAGGTCAGCGACGATCTGATCCGGGGGCGAGGTCGTCGGCCCGGGCGAACCTCGCGCCGGCGTTGTCGGCCTCGACG
Organism: Phycisphaerales bacterium; assembly: GCA_965227335.1. Classification (GTDB taxonomy): domain Bacteria; phylum Planctomycetota; class Phycisphaerae; order Phycisphaerales; family SM1A02; genus CBDDFV01. The sequence goes on along the minus strand of CBDDFV010000001.1, from coordinate 453,573 downwards.
AGGCGGGGTCGTCCGAGCGCGTTCGTGACCAGCTGGTTCAGCGCGAAGCGGATCTGCTGGACCGCGGCGGGGTCGCGTTCCGCCACGAAGCTGCCGGACATGGTGGCGAGACCGAGGGCGTCGTTGAACCCGTCGCTCGACTCGATGAGCTGCAGCGGCGCCTCCGCGATACGAAGACCGACGGAGCCCTTCCCGATCGCGCCGGACGGGTAGGCGAAGCCGGCGCCGCCGTACACCCCCACTTCGCCGTCGACGAAGATGATCTGACGCACGCTCAGGTTCTTCGCCTCCGGATCCATGGGCGTACGTCCGGGCCGCGGCTTCCAGAGAAGGTCGATGTGCACGATCTGGCCGCGGGTGACGCGACCTTCGACGAGGTCCGCGAGCGGAACTTCCGACAGGTAGAACGACACGGCGTCGGCGCGATTGTCGTCGTAGGCGACGAGCACGTAGTCGCCGCGCAGAGACTGCACGGGCGACGCGGCGGTGTAGACCTCGAGCGAGCCGCCGCCCGCCCCGAGCCCCCGTCCGATCACGTTGCAGCCCGCCAGCAGCGCCGACGCGACGATGAGCACGACGCCGGCGACGCCCGCGGCGGCCGGACGCGAGGCGCGGCGGGTCGTCACGAGTCGCGACCTCCCGGGCCGTCGTCCGCACCGTGTCCGGAGACCGAGCGCAGTTCTTCGCGGTAGAGTTCCTCGGGCGTCTCGATGAGCGGCGCCGTGTCCGCAAAGTCGTTCACCACGCCGAGGACGGCCAGACTGTCGCGCTCGACGATCTCGCGAACGGAGGCGCGGCTGATCGTGGGCAACTGCGTGCCGTGACACGCGGAGTTGACGGTGTACAGCGCTTCGATCGCCTTCTCCGGCGTGTTGAACGGATAGCCCGATCCGAAGAAGAGCTTCTGCATCACGCCGAGATTCGACGCCGACAGCAGCGCGCCGTAGAGCTGCCACGGTCGCGAGCACACGGCGGAGAGCGTGGCGTACACGCGCTCATGCTTGCTCAGGAGCACGAAGAGTTCATCCATCCACGGGTAGCCGAGATCGCTGATGACGATCCGCAGTTCGGGCAGCGCCCGGGCGACTTCGTCCCAGGCGCCGGGGTGGCCGAACTCCATGATCGCGCTGCGGGGCATGGGCTCCTGCTGGAGGACGAAGATCGGGAGTTCGAGTTCCGCGCATCGTTCGTAGACCCGCATGGCGTCGGAGTGGGTCGGATGGAAGCCCTGGCAGGGCGGGGCGACGGCGACGCCGGCGAGACCGAGGGACGCCGCGCGATCCACCTGGGCGACCGCGTCCTTCATCATGGGATCGACGCCGCCGAACCCGATCCGTCGGCCGGGGCTGCGGGCGACGTAATCGGCGATGTATTCGTTGGGGACTTCGGCCCCGAGCATGGCGGAGCGGAAGCCGACGACGACGGACCCGCTGACGCAGGTCATCGCGGCCTCATGGGCTTCGCGGCTGCCGTCGAGCTGGCCCCAGTGCTGCGCCCGTCGGGCGCGAAGACGCCCGGCGAGTTCATCGCCGAGCTGATCCATGCTCGACCAGATATGGGTGTGCATGTCAATCATCATGAAGCCACGTCACCTTCCTGGCGATTCCGCCGCGACGCATGGTACCCGACCCCCTCGTCCGGCCCAAACCGCGCGAGGGGGGCATTCCCGGGTCGTCCGCCCTCAGGCACAGCATAGGGCGGCCGGAACGGGTCCGGGACCCCGGATCTTGGGTGAAACGGTCGGAGCCGGAATCGCGGGAGCCGGGGCGGAATCGAGGGCTCAGGTGTCGTCGCGATCAGACGCCGCGGCGGCGGCCTCGGCCCGGCAGACGCCGCACCAGTGGACCGCGGCGGCCTCGATCGACTCGAGGTCCCGAGCCGCGGCGCTGAGATGCGGAGCCGCGAACTGCTGGAATCGGTCCTTCCCCAGCGTGTAGGCGGGGTTGTTGACCGTTCCCGGGTACTCCTTCTCGATCAGGGCGGAGACCCGGTTGATGCGGGTTTCGGGATGGGGATGGGTCGAGAGCATCTCGGGCTGGCGGGCCCCGCCGGACGCGGCGGCGAGGACTTCCAGCAGCTGGATCATCCCGGACGGGTCGTACCCCGCCTTCGTCATGTACCGAACGCCGAGCCGGTCCGCCTCGCTTTCCTGATCCCGCCCGAACTTGAGGAAGTAGCCCTGGGCGAAGAGGCCGGCGACGTCCGTGACGTACTGCGAATCGGCGGCGATCGCGCCGGCCTGGAGCAGGACGGAGGTGGCGGTCTGCTGGGTGATCGCCTCGTCGATGTGTCGTCCGGTCACGTGACCGATCTCGTGGCCGAGCACGCCGGCGAGCTGGGCTTCGTTCTCGAACTGCTCGAGGAGGCCGCGGGTGATCGTCACCGTGCCGTTCGGCAGGGCGAAGGCGTTGATGACGTCGGAATCGACCGTGACGAAGGTCCAGCTCTCATCGCTGTAGGCGTCGGCGGTCTGGCCGGCGAGCTTCTCGCCGATGCCGCTGACATACAGGCTCAGCTCGTTGCTGGCGACCGGGCCGCCGTACTCGTTGATCAGTTCGTCCTGGGCCTGGCTGCCGATGGCTCGGGCGGCGTCGCGGCTGATCATGATGAACTGGCTGCGTCCGGTCGCGGGATTCCGCTGGCAGCCGATGAGCGGGGCGAAGGTCATGAGGCAGAGGGCGGCGAAGAGGACGATGCGGCGGGTGAACACGGGAGGAGTCTCCGGGACGACAGGACGTCGGGGGAATGGGTTGCGGGCGTCGGGCGGTCTATGATCCCGCGTCGATGCCACGATCTTCCGCTCCCCCATCTTCGTCCGAGGCGCCCGCGTGGACAAGTCAGGATCTCGCGGGCGATCCCCACGCCGCGCCGGACAAGCCCGCGCGTGTCAGGTCGATGTTCGCCGCGATCGCCGGACGGTACGACCTCAACAACCGCATTCACTCCTTCGGTCGGGACCAGGCGTGGCGTCGGGCGGCGGTTCGCGCGGCCGGGGCGGGTCCCACGGACGATGTCCTCGACGCGGCGTGCGGCACCGGGGACCTGTCGGAGGCCTTCCTGCGGGCGGGGGTTCGATCGGTGACCGGACTGGATTTCACGGCGGAGATGCTGGACATCGCCCGCGAGAAGGCGCCGAGCGGGGCCGCGCCGCTGACCTACGTGCTGGGCGATGCGACGGATCTGCCGTTCGAGGCGGGGTCGTTCGACATCGTGTCGATCGCCTTCGGGATTCGGAACGTGGGCGAGCCGCGCCGGGCCCTGGCGGAGTTTCACCGCGTGCTGCGTCCGGGCGGTCGGCTGATCGTTCTCGAGTTCACGACGCCGTCGAACCCGCTGATCCGTCTGGGCAACGCGATCTACTGCCGGCACATCATGCCGCTCACGGCGACGCTGATCGCGCGGGACCGTTCGGGGGCGTACCGGTACCTGCCGCGCTCGATCGACACGTTCCAGGATCCGGCGACGGTGATGCACGAACTGCGCGGCGTGGGCTTCGACAACGTTTCGCGAACCGCGCTGACCTTCGGGGTCTGTTCGATCTATCGCGCGGAACGCGGTCCCGACGGGCAATAACCGGGGCGGACCTCAGCGGGTCCGAGAACGGGGCGGTCCGATATGGCGAACCCGGCGTGGGAGTCGAGCGACGGGGCGGGGGCGTTCGATGACAGAGGGGTCGGGCGGCGGTCTTCATGTCGCCGTCCGAAGGTCTCGACTCGCGAGGAGCGCGGGTCTTCATTCTGAAGTCTCGATTCCGATGCGGCGGCGGAGCCCGGCTCGGTCGATCACACGGAGCACCTCCTCGTGTATGACGAAGAAGTACTGATTGAGCGGCTGTACTACAGCCTGATCACGGGCGACCGGACTCGATGTCGGGGCATTGTGCAGGAAGCGCTGGACAGCGGCGTCGCCCCGGAGCTGTTCGCGCACAAGATCTTCTGGCCGACGATGGACATGATCTCGACGTTGTTCCGTCAGGATCAGATCACGACGCTGGCCCATCATTACGCCACGCGTCTGCTGCGTTCGCTGGTGGACCAGATGCAGCTGCAGTACGAGCAGGCGCCGACCCGGGGGCGGAAGGTTTTGATGTTCTGCGGTCCTTCGGAATCGGACGAGATGGCCGCGCAGTTGGTGGCGGATCTCGCCGAGGCGGACGGGTACGAGGTGTTCTTCGGCGGCGGCGGGGTCGCGAACGACGAGATTCTGGGCGAGGTTGGGGAGCAGTCGCCGGACGTGCTGCTGCTGTTCTCCGCCGCGCCGAGCGACGCTCCGCACATTCGTCAGTTGATTGATTCGATTCGCGAGGTCGGCGCGCACCCGAACACGCAGATCGTGGTGGGCGGCGGCGTGTTCAATCGGGCGGACGGTCTGGCCGAGGAGATCGGGGCGGATCTGTGGGCGAAGTCGCCGGGCGAGTTGCTCGAGAAGCTGACCTCGCAGCCGCAGCGTCGGGCTCCGGCGGACCAGCGGACGGTGGGTCGTCGGCGTCCGTCGATGAAGTCGGCGGCGTAGCGTCGGCGGGTTCGAGCACGGGAAACATTGGCGACGGCCGCGCGGATCGGATCCGCGCGGCCGTTTCTTTTTGTGTGGTCAGGCGCTGGCCCCTCGCGTGATCGCCCGGAGGCGTCGTCTCGTCGGGACGGCGTGATCAGGCGGACTTTTTGCGGGCGCATCGGGCGGCGAGATCGAGCATGGCGGGCGCGACTTCATCGAGGGGGAGGATCCTGTCGACGCCGCCTCGTTCGATGGCGACGCGGGGCATGCCGAAGACGACGCAGGTCTCCTCGTTCTGGGCGATGGTCCACGCTCCGGCGTCGTGCATCGCCCGCATGCCGTCGGAGCCGTCGTCGCCCATGCCGGTGAGGATGGCTCCGATGGCGGCGGCGCCCGCGTACTTCGCGACGGACTCGAACATGACGTCGACGGAGGGTCGATGTCGTTTGACCCGGGGCCCGTCGACGACGCGACAGATGAAGCGGGCCCCGTCGCGGGCGAGCTGCAGGTGCCGACCGCCGGGGGCGAGGTAGGCGTGTCCGGGGGAGACGATGTCGCCGTCGCGGGCTTCGCGCACGCGGATCTCCGACCGCTGGTCGAGCCGGTGGGCGAAGGACTCGGTGAAGCCGGGCGGCATATGCTGCGTGATGAGCACGCCGGGCGCATTGGCGGGCAGGGCGGAGAGCACGACCTTGACCGCTTCCGTGCCGCCGGTGGACGCGCCGATCGCGAACACCTTGTGGGTGGTCTCGATGAGGGCGGCGGGGGGCCGCTTGCTCGGGCAGACCGGAGCTCGCTTCGGCAGGACCTTCATCTTGCGGGCGTTGAGCACGAGTTCGGTCAGTCGACTGGCGACGTCGCCGATGGAGTAGGACTCGCTCGGTTTCGCCACGACCTCGACCGCGCCGGCCTCGAGGCAGGCGAGCGCGGTCTGCGTGCCCTTCTGCGTGATCGAGCTGACGACGATGGTGGGAATGGGATAGGCCGACATCAGCTTCGTGAGGAAGGTGAGGCCGTCCATCCGCGGCATCTCGATGTCGAGCGTGAGCACGTCGGGTCGCAGCTTCGCGATCATGTCGCGGGCGACGTACGGATCGGGCGCGGCGCCGACGACGGTGATGTCGGGGTGCTTGTCGAGTTCGCGGGTCAGCACTTTGCGGACCAGCGCGGAGTCGTCGATCACCAGGACTCTGGTCGGCATGTCACGCGGCCTCCCGGTTCGACGCCGCCCCGGTGATAAGCGTGATCTCGATGAGTTCGCCTTCCGCGTCGACGGTGGAGACCACCCCCGCGTCGCCATCGGCTCCGCCTTCGCCGTTCTCCGGCAGGCCGAGCGTGATCGGGCGCGATTCGGCCCCGAGTTCGCGAATGACGGAGCCGCCCATGATGTTCGCGAATTCGCGGAGGGCGTCCCAGCCTTCGGGATCGAGCGTCACGTCTTCGGGCTCGCTGCCGAGGAGGCCCGCCGCGAGCAGCCGGGCGAACCCCTCGCCACATCGGAGCACCACCGTGCCGGACGCATCGCCGGCGAAGTTGATGACGACGGCGAACTCGCCTTCCACGGGCGGACAACCGTCCTCGGCGGGATCGGCCATGATGAACGCGAGGCGTTCGAGGGCCTCCATCGCGAGGGCGGCGATCTGGTCGCTGGTCAGCGTGTCGTTCATGCGGCTTGTCCCGGACTGACGAGGCGGCAGAGCGCCTCGGGTTCGAAAGGCTTGGGAAGCACGTCGGCCACGCCCATGGCGCGAAGCCGGTCGAGTCGAGCCTGGTTCGACTCCGTGCTCACGATGATGATCCTCGGATCGCCGAACCCGCCCTGTTCACGCATGGTCTTGACGAACGTCTCGCCGTCCATCACCGGCATATTGAGATCGAGCAGGATCAGGTCGACCGGCGCCGACTGCAAGGCGTCGATCGCCTCCTGACCGTTGCCCGCTTCGGTGATCTTCTCCGGATCGGCGCCGGCCACGAGGACGGTCTTCCTGATCGCGCGGCGGAGGATCGGGGAGTCGTCGACGATGAGAATCTTCTCTTGCATGTCAGGCAGCCTCCCGGCTGTTGAACAGAGCCTCTTCGAGGTCATGCACGGCGATCCACGTGTTCATGACGTCTTCTTCGATGTGATCACGCGTGAGTCCCAGCTCTTCCCGCACACGAGGATCGAGCCGGTAGCGGAGGCCGTCCTGGCCGAGGCCGAGGCCGGCGTAGAGGGCGACGACGTCGCCGGCGTGCACGACATCGCAGAGCAGGCTGTGCTGCTCGCCGTCGGGCGGCGCGTGGTGACGGCGAATCGCGTCGACGATGACGTCGGGGAAACCCCACTTCTTCGCGAGGACCCCGCCGACTTCGGCGTGGTCGATGCCGAACGCCGCGCGTTCCGCTTCGGCGAACGTTCGTTCCGCGGTCTGAGCCTCGTCGACCTGTCGGAAGTAGTCTTCGCCGAAGTAGGTGTCGAGGGCGAGCTTGCCGATGTCGCGGAGGAGTCCGCAGAGGTAGGCGAGATCGGGGGCGACGCCGCCGCAGCGGAGCGCGAGTTGTTCGGCGGCGACGGCGCCGGCCACCGCGCTGCGCCAGAGGGCGCCGCGCCGGAGACCGAACGAGCAGCCGGCGGTCGCGAAGGTCTGGGCGATCTTGTCGTCGAGGGCGATCTTGGCGATCTCGCGGACGCCGAGGCGGACGATGGCGCCGTGCAGGTCGAGGGTGCGGCCGGGGGCGCCCCAGCGGGCGGAGTTGGCCACGCGGAGAATGGTGGCGGCGAGACCGTCGTCCTGCCGGATCAGATTCTCGATATCGGCGGCGTTGTTCTCGCCCTCGGCGATCATCGCGCTGAGTTGCACGGCGACGGCGGGCACGGACGGGAGTTGATCGACGGCGTCGAGCAGTTCGTTCAGCAGGGCCACAGGACACGCTCCTTCCGGTTGGAGTGCACGGTGACGCGGCCGGTCTCGAGGTCCATTCGCATGGTGCGGCTCACGGAGCCGCCGGTGTCGTCGGCGGCGAGGAGGATGTTGTTCTTCCAGAACATCTTGCGGAGCATGGTGCGGTTGCGGGAGCCGACCTTGAAATGGCCGTTGTCCTCCAGCACCTCCGCCCCGCCCGCGGCGCACACGACGAGGCGGTCCTTGCTCGCGCCGAGGTCGTAGGCCTGGCGGAAGAGCGCGGGGACGCCGACGTCGCCGAACATGGCGGGATTCTGCTTCGCCTTGTCCGGGTTGGTCCTGGAGCTGGAGAGCATGAAGTGCAGCATGCCGCCGACCTTCTTCTCCGGGTCGTACACGGTCACCGCGATGCACGAGCCGAGCGCGTACGTCACGAGAAGACCGGCTGGGCCCTTGACGACGGCCATGTCGGCGACGCCGATCACAGTCTGCTGGGCGGAGCTGGTTGAGTCGGCGCGGCTCATGCGGACGCGCCCTCCGTCCTGATGTAGACCGAGGGCTGCACCGTGTGGAACGGCGTGTTCAGTCCGGCGAGGGTCTCCGAACTGCCGATCACGAGGACGCCGTCGGGACGCAGCAGTTTCGCGAACCGGTTCACCAGCCGCTCCCGCGTCTCCCGGGCGAAGTAGATCATCACGTTGCGGCAGAAGATCACGTCGAAAGGCCCCTTCATCGGCCACGACTCCATCAGATTCAGTTGTCGGGGCGCGACCAGACGGCGGACGTCGGGATGCACCTGGAACATCGGCTTGTCGTCGACCGTGACCGAGCGAAACCACTTCTTCCGCAGCGCATCGGGGACGCCGGCGACCATATCGGTCGTGTAGACCGCCCGCCGCGCCGTGTCGATCGCGTTCGTGTCGAGATCGGTGGCGAGAATCCTGAAGTCCCACTGGTCCAGACCGGGCAGCAGCTCCCGGGCCTGGATCGCGAGCGAGTAGGGCTCCGGCCCCGTCGAACACGCGGCGGACCAGAACCGCAGACGCCGCCCCGGACGCGTCACGTTGCCCCGGGCCAGCGGCGTATAGAACGCCCGCTCGAGAAAATCGAACGCGGGCTGCTCCCGGAAGAAGCTCGTGAAGTTCGTCGAGATCAGATCGAAGAACGACTGCAGATCATCGCCGTTCAGCACCGCGTTGATAAACGTCTTCGCGTCCGGGTACGAGGAGCGGCGAACGAACTTGGCGAGCCGGCTCTCGAGCAGCGCCCGCTTGGACGGCGGAAGCTCGATCCCCCACTGACTCCGGGCCAGGTCGGCCACACGATCAAACTGACTGGCGGTGAAGAGTTCCACGAAGGAGGCTCACGGCGGGATGAACGCCGCCCGCGCGGCGGAATCGGCGCGACTCAGAACGATTCGAAGTCGTCATCGTCGTCAAACGGAATGAGCTCCTCGGGACGCATGTCCTTGCCCGACTGCTTCGACGCGTCGGCCGACGACGCCGACACGGTCGCGACGGAAGCGGACTTTGATGCGTCCTTCACCGCGGTCGACGCCGAACCAGACGCCTTGTCGCCCGCAGGCGACGCCGGCTTCGACGTTGTCCTGGAGGACGGCGCCGACGCCGACTTCGACGCGGCCGGCGTTGATCCCGACGACGTCGACGTTCGACGCTCGGACCCGAGCTTGAAGCTCGCCACCAGCGCCTCGAGCGACATCACCTGGGCCGCCGCCTCCTCGGACGACGACGCCAGCTCCTCCGCATTCGCGGCCGTGCCCTGGGTCACGCCGTCCAGCTGCGTGACCCCGCGGTTGATCTGATTGATCCCGTCCGCCTGTTCGCCGGACGCGGACGCAATCTCCGAGAGCAGCGTGTTCACCTTGCGGGTGCTCGCGACGATCTCCTCCAGCGCGCCGCCCACCCGGTCCGCGAGCGTGACGCCGTTGTCGGCGCGGCGGTTGGATTCCTCGATCAGATTCGCCGTGTTCTTCGCCGCCTCCGCCGAACGCCGGGCCAGCGTCCTCACTTCTTCGGCGACCACCGCGAAGCCCTTGCCCGCTTCACCCGCCCGCGCGGCCTCCACCGCGGCGTTGAGGGCGAGCAGATTCGTCTGGAACGCAATGTCGTCGATCACCTGGATGATGTTCGAGATCTCGGCCGACGACTCCTTGATCTGCGCCATCGCCCGCGACATCTCCGCCATTTCGCTCTGGCCGCGGTCCGCGGAGTGCTGCGAGTCCTCCGACAGCGACGACGCCTGGCGGGCGTGATCCGCGTTCTGGCTCGTCATGCTCGACATCTCCTCGATCGACGCGGAAATCTCCTGCAGACTCGCGGCCTGCCGGGAGGCGCCGGTGGCGAGCTGCTGGCTGGACAAGCTGACCTGCTGCGAGCCGACGTTCAGCTCCGCCGCGCCGAGCTTCACCCGCCGAAGCGTCTCGCGCAACCGTTCGGTGAAGGTGTTGAACGAGGCGGCGAGTTCGCCCACTTCGTCGTTGCTGTGCACGTCGACGGCGCAGGTGAGATCGCCCGCCGCGAGTTCATGGAACGCGCCGACGAGGTTTCGAATCGGGCGGACGAGGGAGCGGGCGAAGAAGTACCCGATGATGGCGACGACGACGCCGAGCACGACGGCCACGATCGCGGCCTGCTGCTGCAGCGCGGTGACCGCCGCGAGACCTTCCCGGCGGGTAATCTCGCCGACCACGGTCCAGTCGAGACCGTCGACCTTGAGCGGGACGCCGGCCACCAGCACCTCGCGGTTGTATTCGTCAGTCGTCTCGATGAACTCCGCGCCGTTCTTGTCGGCGATCGCCGCCACGGCCTCCGGCGCCTGCTTGTTCATGACCGCGTCGCCGTCATGGAAGCGGACGTTCGAGCGCAGGTAGCGGTCGGGGCCCATGAGGAAGCAGAGACCGGTCTCGCCCAGTCCCGCTTCCGACAGCATGATTTCATTGAGACGGTCGACGGGAAGCTCGAACGCGGCGGCCCCGATCCGGACGTCGTCGGCGAAGACGGGAGCGGTCATGAAGAAGGCCGCCTTGCCGCCGGCCGGTTCGTACTTCTCGAAATCAATCAGCGTGACGTCGCCCTCGTCCGCCTGGGCGGCGGTCCGCACCGCGCCGGCGAACGCGGTGTCGCGGAACGGGCCCTCGAAGAGGTTGACGCCGAAGTCGGGGTTCTTGGCGACGGAGTAGATCACGTCGCCGTCGAGGTTGAAGAGGAAGATGTCTTCGTAGCCGAAGGTCATGAGGCGCCGTTCGAATTCCGCGTGGACCCCGTCGTGCGTCGTCTGGTAGTCGCACGACGCGCCCGCCCTGGCCCCGCCGGCGAGGTAAAGCCACTGGGCGAGGCGACCCGTCGCATCGGACGGCACGTACGCTCGCGCCGGCCGCGTCTCGAGGCCGTTCGCCCGGAGTCGGCTGGCGAAGTCGCGCTGGTAGAACTGCTCGAGCCGGCGCTGGGCGGTCTCCGCGTCCGTCGCGTGGGCCAGCTGATCGGGCAGCGTTTCGAATCCGGCGGACAGGTCGGCGAGGGCGGTGCGGACGAACGAGCTCCGGGCGAACGTCGACATCTGGCCCTTCAGCTCGTGGAAGAAGTTCTCGAGCTCCTTCTCCCGGTTGCTGACCAGTCCGTTGAGGTCTTCGCCGCGTTGCTCCGTGATGAACCGCTTCGCTTCCCAGGTGGTGATGACCACGGTGAGGGCGATGCAGGCGACGCCGATCGACGTCGTGAGGACGACGAGCCTGGTGGTGAGGCCCCAGTCGCGCCAGCGGAGGAATGAGAGCATCTGAACAACTCCTGGTCAGCCGGGTCTCGGGACGCCGGCGGATCTGTTTCGGGGAGACGGGCTCAGCCGGCGTCGGACGGCGGGGCGGCCGCGGCCATTTCACTGAGCTCCCTCCACGTCAGGGCCCGCTGAACATTGAGCAGGGTGATGACGCGGTCGCGGGTCTTGCCGATGCCTTCGATGAACTCGATCCGGACCGATCTGCCGAACTGCGGCGCCGGTTCGATGGCGTCAGGTTGGATATCGAGGACTTCGCTGACCTGATCGACGATGACGCCGGTCGGGATCGAGTCGGATGAGTCGGGGCTCATGAACTCGACCACGATGATGCACGTCTCGGTCGTGAACGCCTTCGGCGCCAGGCGGAAGCGTTTGCGGAGGTCGATCACGGGGATGATCTGGCCGCGGAGATTGATCACGCCGGCGGCGTAGTCGGGCGTCTGCGGCAGGGCGGTGATGTCCACGAGCGCGATGATCTCGCGCACGCACATGATCTCGACGCCGTACTCCTCGCTGGCGAGTCGGAACGTCAGGTACTTCATCGCCGCGCTCGCGCCGTCGGCGTCGTCGTTCCTGGAAGTCAGGGTCGGGGACGGGCTCGTCAGGTTCGACATGTCAAGCTCCATTGACCGTCATCTGTCGCGCATCGCGGACGAGGCTGGCGACGTCGAGAATCAGGGCGACGCGGCCGTCGCCGAGGATGGCGCCGCCGGAGACGCCGCGCACGTTGCGGACGTTCTTTCCGAGCGACTTGATCACGACCTGCTGCTGGTCGAGTATTTCGTCAACCGTGATGCAGAGGCCGCCGTCGGGCGACTCGACCACCACGAGGAGGGCGTCCGCGTCCGCATCGGCCTCGACGTCCAGAAGTTCGTCGAGTCGGTGGATCGGCAGCATGCGTTCGCGCACCTCGATCATCTCGCCCTTGCCGATCGCGGTGACGATGTCGTCCGGCTGGGGCTTGAAGGACTGGACGATCGAGAGCGTCGGGATCACGAACCGCTGCTCGCCGACCCGCACCACGATGCCGTCGATGATGGCCATGGTGAGGGGCAGCTTGATGCGGATCGTGGATCCCTCGCCGGGCGTGGAGTCGATCTCCACCTTGCCCCGCAACGCTTCAATGTTGCGTCGCACGACGTCCATGCCCACGCCGCGGCCCGAGACCTCCGTCACCTGGTCCGCCGTGGAAAAGCCCGGCTGGAAGATCATGTTGTAGACCTCGCGGTCGGGAATATCCGCGACGTCCATGTCCGGATCGATCAGGTTGCGCTCCCGCGCCTTGGCGAGGATCTTCTCGCGGTTGAGGCCCCGGCCGTCGTCGCGGACCTCGATCACGATCGAACCGCACTGATGCTGGGCCCGCAGTGTGAGCACGCCCTGCTCCGGCTTGCCGGCCTTGATCCGGTCTTCCGGCGCCTCGACGCCGTGGTCGCACGAGTTGCGGATCATGTGGACCAGCGGGTCGGCGATCTCGTCGACCAGGTTGCGGTCGAGTTCGGTCTCCTCACCCTCCATCACGAAGCGGATGTTCTTGCCGGCCTTGGCGGAGACGTCGCGGACGAGCCGCGCCATCTTCTGGAAGGTGCTCTTGAGCGTCACCATCCGCAGCGACATCGCGACCTCCTGGAGATCGCGGATGATCTTGCCGAGGTGGCCGAGATGACGCTGCGTCCGCAGGGCGGTGATCTGCTGGATTGCATCGTCCTGGATCAGCATCTGATGGCCGATCACGAGCTCGCCGACCATGTTGATCAGGCTGTCCATCCGGACGGTGTTCACCTTCACCGTCTGATCCACCCGCCGCCGCTGCACCGGCGACTCCGCGTCGTCGCCGCCGCCGCCGGACGCGGGCGCCGCGGACGTGCGGGTCGGCGCGGCCTCGGACGGCGCGACGGGCTCGACCGGAGCCGACGCCGAGGTCGCCGCCACGGCGGTCCGGCCCTCCACCGGCTCGCCCGCCGAAGCTCGCTGCAGATCCACAATCAGCTGGGCGTGCGCCGCCTTCGATGTCGACTCGCCGTGCCCCTCCAGCGCCTCGATCAGACGACGCATCATGTCCGACGAGGCGAGAATCAGGCCGGACTCGAGCACGATCACCTCGGATCGCACCTTGTCCAGCAGGAACTCGGCGTCGTGGGCCAGGGCCACGATCGGCCCCAGGTTCAGGAACCCCGCCACGCCCTTGATCGTGTGAAACGCACGAAAGACCGCGCCGAGCAGCTCCTGGTTCCGGGCGTCCGCCTCGAGATCGAGCAGCACGCCCTCCGACGTCGACAGATGCTCCCGCGCCTCCACGATGAAGTCGGCGAGCATCGCCTCGTCCGCGTTCGACAGGTCGAACTCGATCGGACTCGGATCGGACAGCCGCGGATCCGCCGACGAATCCGCGTCGGACGCCGGGACGGACGTCTCGCTCGACGATGACGACGCGTCGTCCGCCACGAACCGGAACGCTTCCTCCACGGCGCGGGAGTCAGGCGGCGCGGCGGAGGGATCGGCGGCGAGCCGGTCCACGTACTCACGCAGCCAGTCCAGCAATCGAAGCACCGCGTCCACCGGGAACGACTGACCCGCCGCCAGCGTCTGGTCGATCAGCGTCTCCACGTCGTGACACAGATGCTGCGCGGCGGCGAGCGACAGCACGCCGCACTCGCCCTTGACCGTATGCACCTGACGACGCACCTCCGCCATCAGTTCATCCGTGTCGCCGCCCCCGGCGTCAAGTTCAACGACCGCCGCCTCGACCGCCGTGAGCACATCCTCGATGCCGCTCACCCACGCCGCGAGCAGTTCGACGTCGATGTCAGCTCCCGGGCCCGCGTCCGTCCCGCCGTTCGACGCCGCCGCGTCGCAGAGATTCTGCATCTCGCTGACGACAGAGCGGACGTGATCGACGGCCTGTTCGGGGCTCTCGTCCGTGTCTTCCATGATGATGTTCTGCACGAGCGAGGCGGCGTCGCTGGCGATCCGAGCGATGTCGGTGTCGCCGCCCGCCAGCGCCGCGGACTCGACCTGGAGAAACAGTTCATGCAGTTGGGCGAGGCCGGGGAGGTCCTTGATGTCGGCCCGCATGGCGGCGCGGGCAAGCTCCTGGATGAGTGCATCCATGGTCGGGTTCCTGTCTGCGGGCGAGGCCGAACCGACGCCGGACAAGGCGCCGTACCGGCCGGATCGGCCTGAAAGGGGCCTCAGTTCATCGCAAGCCCCGAAATCCGGAATCTCCCGGCGATTCGCCAAGCTCGACAAGAACAACGCGGCTGGCCCGCCGATACAGGATCGACGAGGGCCCTCAGCCGGGCCGGCTCTCATCCTCGGTTCTCGCCGTCGGAGCTCCCCATGCCGAACCTGGACCCCCGGTTTCTCAAGCCGTTCGTGGTCGCGATCCCGAAGACCTGCCAGACCATGCTCAAGGAAAAGGTGCAGATCGAGATCAGCGAGGAAGACAAAGGACCGTTCAACTTCGACGTCTCCGGCGTCATCGGACTCACCGGCGACATCAACGGCGCGGTGGCCGTTCGCTTTCCCTTCGACGCCGCCGAGAAGGTCGTCAGCGCGTTCGCCGGCATGCCGGTGACCCGCGACGACGACGAGATCTTCTGCGACGCGGTCGGCGAGATCGCCAACATCGTGGCCGGGTCCGCCAAGGCGGACATGACCGGCTATTCCATCAACATCACCGTGCCTTCCGTCATCGTCGGCGAGTCGCACCGACTCGCCCGCAACAAGGAAGACATGTACTGCGTCATCCGTTGCAAGTCCTCCTTCGGACCGTGGGCTGTCGAAGTCTCCTTCAAGCCGATCGTCGCCGCCGCGAAGGCCGCCTGAATCAGATCACCGCCCGTCGTACTCGCTCAGGAGAACGCCATGAAACTTCTCGTCGTCGATGACTCCGCGACCATGCGCAAGATCATCTGCGGGACGCTCGAACAGCTCGGCTATTCCGACATCGCCCAGGCCTCGGATGGACAGGTCGCCCTCGACGAGTGCAGCAAGGCGACGCCCGATCTCATCCTGCTCGACTGGAACATGCCGAACATGGACGGGCTCACGTTCGTCAAGACCTACCGCGGGGCGGGCGCCAAGACGCCCATCATCATGGTCACCACCGAAGCCGAGAAGGCCAAGGTCGTCGCCGCCATCAAGGCCGGCGTGAACAACTATGTCGTCAAGCCCTTCACGCCCGAAACGCTCGAGGCGCGGCTGAACGACACGCTCGGCAAGGCCGCCTGACCCGCCGCGGCCGCCGCGCCCCCCATCGTCAGAGACCCTTCACGCCGACGTTTCTTCGTCGGCGTTTTCGATGGCGCGAGGTCGCCGACGATCGATCTGGGGCGGCTTCCGAAGTTGTCGCGGTTCAGGCCGCGGCGGCTCGTTTGCCGAGCCGCCCGCAGACCGACTGCAGCCGTCCCAGCTCCCACGTGACGCCTTCGATGCCCGCCCCTTCGTCCAGACGATGCACCGCCGCCGACGCGAGATCGCCGACGATCGGAAAGCCGCACGCCGGGGCCGTGCCGCGCAGACCCTGGCAGATCGTCCGGACCGCATCCGCGTCGTCAGCGCTGGTCGCCTGCGCGAGCCGGCGTCCGGCTCGGATCGCCTCGTCCACGAACGCATGGACCAGAGACGTCATGGCCGGGTCTTCGATCGTGGAATAGAGCGGGCTCGCATCATCCGCCGCGCCGGCGAACAACTGCTGCACCGCGAGCAGATCGAGCAGCTCCGCGGGGCAGACGGGCAGGGCGAGGGTATGGGTCGCGCCGGCGGCGCTGGCGCGGCCGGCCTCACGGGCCTCGGCGCACACGCCGGTGATCGGACCGGTGAATCCCGTGTCACGAAGCGCTTCGATCGCCTCCGCCGCGTCGCCGTCGTCGAGATGCATGTTCACGAACACGAAGTCGACGTCGCCGGACGCGACGCGGTCGAGCAGCGTCGCCTGGTCGGCGGCCGACTCCGTCTCGACGCCGCTGTCCGCGAGGTGGCGGGCGAAGAGGCCGTAGTCCAGCGGACTGTCGACGAGGTAGAGGAGCCGACCGGTCACGGTCCCGGCCGACGCGCTTCCGGCCGTCGCCGGGGACTCCACGCCCCGCAGGGTGTCGATGCTGATGCGTTCGTCGAACCGCACGCCGAGTTCGTGGATCCGGCCGCGCACATGGCGGCACGAGCGGACGGTGGCGGCGGTCAGCGTGACGCGTTCGCCGTCGACGGTCGAGAGGTGGATCTGGCAGCGGGTGCCCGTATGAACGAAGCCGCCGTGAAGGAAGCTCAATCCCTGCGACGAGACGTTGCGGGCGAGGGCGACTACGTGCGACACCCCGCCGCCGGGATGCTCGATGGTGACCTGAACCTCCTCGTGAAACGGCGATCGCTCATCTTCGCGCCGGTTCTCTCCGCCCATCGCTTCGTGTTGTTTGGTGGCGTCCGCATCGAGGGATTCGAGCAGCAGTCGGCGCTCGGCCGCCGAAAGGCGGACCCCGTCGAAGAATCGGATCCCATCATGCTCGCTCACGGGCGGCTCCTTCTCCGTCAGCTCATGCCGCGTCGGCGAGACGGCGGCACAGCAGGGCGAGTCGGCGACGGGGCGCGTCCGCCTCGGCGGGAGAGGCCCCGCCCTCAAGCGCGGACAACGTGCGGAACGCCGCGCCCGCCACGCCCATGAATTCAAGCTCGGACGACGCCGCCTTGATCTTGATGCAGATCTGTCGAACGGACGTGAGGTCCGACTCGTCGGCGCGGGCGACGAGGCGCTCCGCCCAGACGCCGCACGCCGATCGGAACTCCCCGATGATGTCCTGGAGCTGCTCATCGTCGACGCGAGGACTGCCAAGGTCCTCCGGGGCCACGATCCCCCCCGCCGCGGTGATGAGCTCCCGGATCTGCGTCTGCAGCGCCTCGGAATCGAGCGGCTTGGTCAGCAGGCGACGCACGCCGCGGCCGCGAATCGCCTGCAGCGTCGACGCTTCGGTCTCGGCGGTCGTCACGAGGAGCCGGGACGCGGGCATGACGGCGAGGATCTGGTCGAGCGCGGCGAGCGGATCCGGAGCCGCCAGGGGCTCGATGATCATCGCGTCGAACACCCGCTCCGACAGCCGCGCCAGCGCCGCATCGGTCGTCTCCACCCGGCGAATCTGAATGCTCGTCTCGGCGAGGCCGAGGCTGAGCAGCTCCGCGTCCGCCTCCCCGGGTTCGACGAACAACACGTCGCCCGTGAGCGCGTCCCACGCGGCGGCGCCGCCGCCTCCGTCGCTCGAGGTCTCCACGAACCGGGCGGGATCGATCTTCTCGTTGAACCGGACGCCGACCTCGTGGACGCGTCCCTCGACGAGCCGGCACGAGGCGATCACCCCGGCGATCTCCCGCGGACGGCCCACGCAGTCGCGAAGAGTCACCGTGCAATCGCACCCGACATGCAGGAACCCGCCGTGCAGCAGCGACACGCCGCCGGCGGAGAGATTGCGTCCGGGCGTGCGATGAGCCGCGGTCGTCCCGCCAGGATGCCTGACCACGAGGTCGATGTCGCCTTCGAGACGCCAGCGCCGAGCCTCCCGGCGGTTGTCATCCACCGGCTGACCGCCGTCTTCGAGACGCGACAGCAGAGCGCGGCGTTGCGCCTCGCTCAGTCGGGTCGAATCCTGCGGGGGGCGATGGTTCATCGCGTACGTCCTGCCTCCACTCCGAGTCACATCGGTTCATCGTCCCGGCCGCCCGGGGGGCTGAATCCGGGCCCGACGACTGACGCAACACCATCCAGTACAGACGGCAGAGTCGGGTCGACAGGCGCCGATCGCGTCCGAAAACATCCCTCGCGACGGACGCGCCCTTCTTCCGGCCTCGACGCGCTGCGGCAGAGACTGACGCGCTCGCGTTATGAAACAGGAAACGTGAATCCGCTTCCGAACTCCGCGGTCCGATCGGCGCAGCGCCCGCCGCCGTGTCGTCACCCCCGCGCGATTAACAGCCCGATCTCCCTTGCGTCGTTCGACGCAACGACGATCCATCCCCGCTCCGTCGTCTCGAACTCGGACGACGGGACGAAGTGACGAATATCAGGCTGTACGCCGCGCTCTCCCGCGAACCCCGGCTCAACACGCGCGGCAGGACTCGAACCTGCAACCCTCGGCTTCGAAGGCCGATGCTCTATCCAATTGAGCTACGCGCGCTGCGTGCCATGACAATAGCAGCGTTCCGGCCGACGGCAACCGGACGTCGCTGAATCCGTGAAATGTGGTCGGGAATGGGCTGCGATCAGCCGCGCACGTCGAGGGTGCGACCGAGGTTGACCCCCGTCGCGGCTTCGATGCGGTCGGCCGCCCGCGTGTAAAGCGGGAGCGAGAAGGTCGGACCCGCCGCCCGGGCCGAGGCCGCCGCGTTCGTCACGCCGGAGCCGCCGTCGAACGACACCCGACCCGGCACGCGTCCGCCGATCAGCGCGTCGATCTGCGAGGATCGTGAGGTCGACGCCGGGCCGACCGTGGCCGTTCGCGCGGCGGGAGTCGCCGGCTCGACCGGCGCCGCGGGTCGGGCCGCCGCCGGCCTCGGCGCCGCGCTCGGCGTGACGCCGTACGCCTTCGCCACGTGGAACGGGATGGATCCGCCGTTGATCTGCATGCGTTCAGTCTATCGAACCAATCGCGCGTCGGGGTGAAGTCCCGCCCTCGAAACCGTGCTGACCGCGCGCCCGTCCCGCATCCGCTGCGCACATCATGCGCGGGTGAGGGGCGATAACCATGATAAAGGCCGGACGTCATCCGCTCGTCATGTCACGGACGCCGCGCCGGCGTACGGTGTCTCGTCGCCTCGTTTCGATCACATCCCGTTCTCTGACCTCAGGAGATCCGTCATGATCGGTTCACGCTCCCGGCGCGGTCGTCGCGCGCTCATCGCATCCATGCTGCTCTCGCCCGGCCTCGCGCTGCTCGCCCTCGGTCGTGCTCCCGCGGCGCCCGCGCCGATCGAACTCGACGACGCCTTCATCATCATCGAGGTGAACGCGACGGACGGCGACGCCGGGGTGCAGTTCTTCCTCGACGGCGACGCATGGCGATCCGTCACCGTCACCGACCCCGGCGGGAAGGTCGTCGTCGACCTCGATGTCGACGGCGCGTTGGCGCTCCAGGGACTGACCGAGGTCTTCTCCGAGAGCTCCGAACCAAGCTTCGCGCAACAGCCGCTCGAAGCATTCCTCCGCCGATTTCCGCCCGGCGTCTATGTCTTCAGCGGCGTCACCACCCACGGCGATCGACTCGCCGGCCGCGCCGAGCTGACGCATGCGTTGCCGGACGCGCCGGTCATCGCCACGCCCGTCCGCGGCCGGCCCGTCGACGTCAATGAGATGGTCATTGCGTGGTCCCCCGTGCCGGATCCGCCGGGTTCCGCGATCACCGGCTACCAACTGATCGTCGAACTCGCCGCTGAACCGCTCCGCGAATTCACCGTGGATCTGCCGGCGTCCGTCAACTCGGTGCAGATCCCCGCCGCGCTCATCGAACCGGACGCCCGCTACAAGTTCGAACTCGCCGCCCTGGAAACCTCGGGCAACCGCACGATCACGGAAGCGACGTTCGTCACCCGACCCGCGCGGCGGGCCCCGGGCGCCGGTTTTCACGCCGCGCCGGACCAGGCGGGGCGCCGCGATCTTTCCACGATCGTCGGCATCTGGTCCGACAACGGCTGATCGCGCTCACGGGGGCACGCGGACCCGGACGAAGCGGATCCCACACGCCGCGTCGTGCTCGCGTTGAGTACGGCGCGGCGTGTCTCTTTCGGGCGACGGGTCTCAGTCGCTCGACGCCTGCATCGTGAGGCGCCCGTCGCGCAGATGGGCCTCGACCCGCCAGCCGATCGCCGACGCCGTCTGGCGCACGACGGCCAGTCCGAGTCCCGCGTGCGTTCGCGCGGCCCGTGACGCCTCTCGTCGCCAGAAGGGTTCGAAGAGTCGGGGCAGATCATCCTGCGTCAGGTCGACCGGTCCGTTCGTCACCGCCATCCGTCGCGACGCGCCCGGGGGGTCGATCTCGATCACCACCGATCCCCGGGCGGGCGTGTACTGCAGCGCGTTGTCCAGGAGATTGCGCACGATCATCCCGATCGCATCGCGTGGTCCGACGGCGTGGGAGCCTTCGCCACGCACCTCGACGGTCAGGCGTCGTTCGCGAATGCCATCGGACCGCCGCGCGACCGCCGCGCTCACGACGTCGGCGATTCGCGCGAGTTCGGCGTCGGCGGGCGCTTCCCCGCGACTGATCACGAGCAGGGATGCGGTGATGCGCTCCATCTCGCCGCCGATCTCAAGCAGTTCGGCCAGCGCCTCCGCGGCGCGAGCGGGATCCGGCCAGCGCAGGGCGACTTCGGCGAGACTGCGCAGCTCGGCGAGGGGCGTCCGCAGTTCGTGGGCGGCCGCCTGGGCGAAGGTCCGCTCCCGTTCGAGCGTCGATTCCACCCGACCGAGCATGCGGTCGAGTTCACGGTAGACGGGCGTAAGCTCGCGGGGCGTCGCCTCCGGAGTGAAGCGAACGCCGAGCGGATCGCCTTCGACGTCGCTCAACGCCGCGGCGAGGCGATTCAGCGGCCGGAGTCCCCAGCGGACGCCCAGTCCCACCAACGTCGCCGCCGCGCCGCCGACCAGCAGCCCCGCCAACCCCAGCCCGGCGGCGAGGGCGCCGAGGGCGTCATCGATCGGCCCGCGGTCCAGCGCCAGCGCGGCCGTGATCACCTCCGGGGCCTTCTCCGGCGGCGGCGCGTCGGGATCCGCCTCCTCGTCGTCTTCCAGGTCAACCCGGGGCCGGAACGCGAACCACGCCGCCCGCGCCCGATGACCGGACGAATCCTCCAGATCGGCGATCACCAACTCGTCCTCCGCCAGGATCCGCCGCGGAAACGCAAGAGCGGATCCGTCCGACCGACGGAGAATCTCCCCGAACTCATCCTGCAGCTCGAACGCCAGCGCGTCGTCGAGCGTCTCCGCCGCGCCTTCGTCGCCGTCGAACTTCAACGTCCACGACTCGAAGGCGACGAGCGACGCGAGCGTGCGCACCTTCGCGTCGAGACGCGTGTCGAACTCGGCTGTCAGCCGCGCGGCGGCGATCCGATGCACGGCGGCCCCGCCCAGCAACAGCGTCACGGCGAGTCCCGGCAGCAGAATCGCCAGCAGCCGAGTGCGGATGGACATCACGCGGCGGGCTCCGCCAGCAGGTATCCGAGGCCCCGCCGCGTCTGCAGCAACGACGGCGCGTCGGCCGGACCGATCTTCTTCCGGAGCCCGCACACGATGCGATCGACGGCGTTGCTCATCGGGAAGTTGCGCTCCCCGTACAGGTGGTCCTCGATCTGCCGACGGGAGACGATCTCGCCGGTGCGATACGCGAGGTACTCCAGCAACGCGTACTCGCGACGAGAGAGCGGGATCTCGTCGCCTGACCGGCGCACGACCCGGGCCGCGGTGTCGATCTCCAGCCCGCCGACCCGGATCAGCGGGCTCTTGCGACCGTAGGCCCGGCGGACCAGCGCTTCGACGCGGGCCAGCAGTTCGTCGAGGGAGAACGGCTTGACGAGATAATCGTCGGCCCCGAGGCGCAGGCCCTGCACGCGTTCGTCCACGGTGTCCCGGGCGGTCAGAATCAGCACGTGCGTCTGGTCGCCGGCGTCACGAAGCGTGCGGAGCACGGAAAGTCCGTCGACCTTCGGCAGCATCAAGTCGAGCACGATCACGTCGTAGGGATTGTGCCGCGCGTAGCGGAGGCCGGCCTCGCCGTCGCCGGCGATATCGAGTCCGTAACCCGAGCGGTCGAAGGCCTGACGGAGCGACGTCTGAAGCCGACGGGAATCCTCGATGAGCAGCACGTGCATGATGCGGGTCCTCCGCCTGAGGGAACTGGGGCGCCGCGATCTTCCACAATAACGATGAACCAGCCGTATTCCACGGCCGCAATCGCCCTCGTCATGTTCCCGTCATGCGACGGGCCGCAAGACCGTTAGATTTCCGGAAGTACACCCGCCCCGGACGACGCAGACCCGGAGGAACCGCCATGCTCACCATCGTCGCACTCGCCCTCGCCGCCGCGCTCGCGGTCGATCCCGTCGTCGCCCCCGCGCCCGACGGCGCGGCGTACACCACGGATTTCGATCTGCACCCCGGGCGCGAATTCGTTCCGGATGGGTCCAACCCGTACTTCACGCTGGAGCCCGGCGTCACGCACCGTTACGCGGGCGTCGACGGGGCGGGCGACGCCGTCGAACTGACGTCCGTCGTGCTCGCCGAGACGCGGACGATCCGATGGCGAGCGTCCGGCCGCCGCGTCGTCACGGTCGCCCGCGTGATCGAGGAACGCGAGTTCCACAACGGCGAACTCATGGAGATCGCCCGCGCCTTCTACGCCCGCTGCGCCGACACGAACGCGATCTTCATGTTCGGCGAGGAGATCGTCCGGCTGGAGGATGGTGAACTGACGCCGACGGCGGAGGACTGGATCGCCGGCGTCGACGGCGCCCGTCCGGGACTCGCCATGCCCGCCCAGTTCCTGCTTGGCGCACGGTACGTTCGGCACGTCGCACCGGGCGTCTCGCTCGACCTCGCGGAGCAGGTCGCGATGGGCGGGCGGATGTCGACGCCGGCGGGCGTGTTCGTCGACTGCGTGACGGTGCTCGAATCATCCGCGATCGAGGCGGACGACGAGACGCTCAAGGTCTACGCCCCGGGCGTGGGCCTCGTGGCGGATGGTCCGCTGCAGTTGGTTGAATCGTCGCGGTAGACGCCGGCTCAGCCCCACGCGGCGAGCAGCGCCGCGAGATCCGCCGCGCCCACCGCGCCGTCGCCGTCGAGATCGGCGACGCAGCACGGGCCGCACTCGCCCCAGCCCGCGAGCAGCGCGGCGAGGTCGGACGCGTCGACATCGCCGTCGAAGTCGAAGTCCGCGGCGAAGCCGGGCGGATCGAGCGTGAGCTGCACGTTGTCAAAGCCGACCACGTCGAATCCCGTCGCGAACTCGAGCGTCAGCCGCATGGTCGTGACGTCGGCGAGCATGCCGGGCCACGTACCGGACAACTGGAGCCACTGCCCGCTGTCGAGCGGGGCCACGTAGTGCTCCCATTCGCCGATCACCGGGAAGTCGAAGAAGAACTGCGCGGAGCCGCCGGGGCCGATCAGCAGCACGCTGGGCTGCACGGTGAACGCGCCGCCGTCGATGAGGTCGAGCAACGCGAGGTCGAAGGACACGAAGCCCACGCCATCGCCGCCGGTCCAGATCCCGAGGTAGGACTCCGGGGCGAAGCCGACCATCGCCGTCCCCGCCCCCGCGTCGACGAGCTGCACGAAACTGCCGCACGGCCCGCCCTCGACGACCTCCACCGTCTTGACGTCGTTGGCGAACGTCCAGCCGTTGAGCGTATCGTCTTCAAAGGTGTCGATCACCGTGTCCTGGGCGGACGCGGCGGAGGTCAGCAGGCCGGCCGCCAGCGCGGCCCCGATGAGGCGACAGTTCTTCATCTCTGTTCTCCCGGGCGTCTCGCACCTCCCGACCGGACGGCGGTCGACGCCAAGCGACATCCTACCCCGCCGGAACGCCGGCGCGGCTGAACGTCTGGTTCATGCGTTCATCATCGGGATACGGAAACCGCCGCCCGGAGGCGCAACGCCGGGTCCGGTTTTCGCTCAGATCTGCAGCAGCATCCGCTCCGGCGCCTCCAGGCATTCCTTCACGTGCACAAGGAAGCCGACCGCTTCCGCGCCGTCCACGATGCGGTGATCGTAGGAGAGCGCCAGGTACATCATCGGCCGCAACGCGATCTCGCCGGGCTTGTCCGGATGCTCCATCGCACGCTTCATGATCTTGTGCATGCCGAGGATGCCGGATTGCGGCGGGTTGAGAATCGGCGTCGAGTTGAGCGAGCCGTAGACGCCGCCGTTGCTGATCGTGAAGGTGCCGCCCGTCATCTCGTCGACGCCGAGCTTGCCGTCGCGGGCGCGGATCGCCAGATCCTTGATCGTCGACTCGATCTCCGC
Organism: Phycisphaerales bacterium; assembly: GCA_965227335.1. Lineage (GTDB taxonomy): Bacteria > Planctomycetota > Phycisphaerae > Phycisphaerales > SM1A02 > CBDDFV01. Next base: position 429,408 of record CBDDFV010000001.1, on the reverse strand, counting down.
GAAGGACATCGACTCCGCGTTCCGCACCACCGGCACCACCAGCCCCTTCGGCGTCCCCACCGCCACTGAGACGTCGCAGTAATCGTGGAACTCGATCTCGTTCTCGACGATGCACGCATTCACCCGCGGATACTTCTGCAGGGCCGAGGTGCACGCCTTCACGAAGAAGGACATGAAGCCGAGGTTCACGCCGTGCGTCTCCGCGAAGGTCTCCTTGTACGCCTTGCGGACGGCCATGACCTCCGTCATGTCGACCTCGTTGAACGTCGTCAGCATCGCGGCGGTCTGCTGGGCCTCGACGAGACGCTCGGCGATCCGCCGCCGCAGCTTCGACATCTTCTCACGCCGGACGCCCCGCTGGCCGGACGGCTTCGACGACCCGTTCGACGTCGCCGCCTTCGCGCCCGCCGGCGCCGGGGCCGGAGCCGGGGCGGACGAACCGCTCGTCGCGGCCGCGAGGACATCGGACTTCGTGATGCGGCCGGACGGGCCGGTGCCGGAGACGTTGCTCAGGTCGACGCCGCGGTCCTTCGCGAGCTTGCGGGCCACCGACGTCGCCTTGCGCCCGTTCACCTCGACCGTCTCGCCCTCGGCGTCGGCGGCGTCGTCCGCGGTCTTCGTCGCAGTCGCGGTCGCGGTCCCGCCGCCGGCTGATGCGCTCGACGCGGCGGCGGCGGATTCGCCCGCTCCGGCCCCGGCGGGCCTCTCGGCGCTGGTGTCGATCGACCCGATGACGTCGCCGACCTCCTTCTCGTCGCCCTCCTGCGCGCTGATCGACAGCACGCCCGCCTCCTCGGCGCGGACTTCAAGGGTCACCTTGTCGGACTCGATCTCGACGAGGATGTCGTCCTTGTCGACCCAGTCGCCGTCGCCCTTGTGCCAGGGGCCGAGCATGACTTCGGTGATTGATTCGCCGGGACTGGGAATGGTGATGTCGAGGGCCATGGCGAAGGGCGTCCTGGAGAGGGGAATCAGAGGATCAGGCGCCGCGCTCGGCGCCCGGGAGCGACGGACGGATCAGCCGGCGGCGCGGGCCTTCTTGCGGCCTCGCCCGGAGCCGGAGGCGGCGGACGACGCGGAGACGTCCCCCACCGCCGCGCTCATGATCGCGGCCTGCTCCTGCTTGTGAATCTTCTCCGACGCCACCGCGGGCGTCGCGTTGGCCTTGCGGCCGACGTACTCGAGCTCCAGCCCGAGTTCATCGCGGAGCGTGGACGAAACGAACATCCACGCCCCCATGTTCTTCGGCTCCTCCTGCACCCACATCGTCGTCCTGACGTTGGGGTACCGTTCGAGGACCGGCTGCAGACTCGCCAGCCGCAGCGGATACAACTGCTCGAGCCGCACGATCGCGAGATCCTGCGCCCCCACCGTCTCCCGGTGGGCGATCAGGTCGTAATAGACCTTGCCGCTGCAGAGAATGAGACGCTCCACCTTCTTCGGACTCGCGACCTGCGCGTCGTCGAGGACATGGTGGAAGCGATCGCTCACGAGTTCGTCCACCGTACTCACCGCCTTCGGGTGACGAAGCAGACTCTTCGGCGTCATGACGATGAGCGGTTTGCGGAAGTTGCGGTGCAGCTGCCGACGGAGCAGATGGAAATGCTGGGCGGGCGTGGTCGGGTAGACCACCTGCATGTTGTTGTTGGCGCAGAGCGTGAGGAACCGCTCCAGCCGCGCCGAGGAGTGCTCCGGCCCCGCCCCCTCGTAGCCGTGGGGCAGGAAGAGCGTGAGCCCGGTGAACCGGCGCCACTTCGCTTCGGCGGAGGCGATGAACTGATCGAAGAGGACCTGGGCCCCGTTGGCGAAGTCGCCGAACTGGGCTTCCCAGATCACCAGCATGTTCGGATCGCCGAGCGAATAGCCGTATTCAAACCCGACGCACGCGGCTTCGGTGAGCGGGCTGTTGTGGACGCAGAAGCGCTCCTGCTCATCCGCGATGTGATTCAGCGCGGTGTAGCCCTCGCCGGTGGACTGGTCGAACATCACGGCGTGGCGATGGCTGAACGTGCCGCGCTCGACGTCCTGTCCGGTGAGACGCACCGCCTTCTTCTCGACGAGGAGCGACCCGTAGGCGAGCATCTCGCCCATGCCCCAGTCGAGGGTGTCGTCCTGCTCGATCGCGCCGCCCCGGTACTCGAGCAGCTTCTTCAGCTTGCGGTGGGCTTCGAATCCCTCGGGCGTGCGGCCCAGCCCCGCCGCGATCCGGGCGAGCGTCTCCCGGGGGACGCCCGTCTCCACGGGATCATCCGAGTACGCGCCGAGCAGACCGCTCCACACGTTGCGGAACGCCTCGATGTTCGACTGGACGGGGTTCGCCTTCGAACGGGTCTGCGACTCGTCCAGCTTCGCCTTCAGCTCCGCCTCGATCGCGTCGGCGTCTTCCTTCGAAATCACGTTCGCTTCGACGAGCTGCTTCCGGTAGCCCTCGATGACGGGCGGGTGCTTCCGAATGAGTTCGTACATCTTCGGCTGCGTGAAGCTCGGCTCGTCCCCCTCGTTGTGTCCGTGGCGACGGAAACACCAGAGGTCGATGACGACATCCCTGTTGAAGGCCTGCCGGTACTCGAGGGCCAGGGTGGCGACGAACGCGCACGCTTCGGGATCGTCCCCGTTCACGTGGAAGATCGGCGCCTCCACCATCTTCGCCATGTCCGTGCAGTAGACGCCGCTGTGCGAATCGGACGGGTTGGTCGTGAAGCCGACCTGGTTGTTCACCACGATGTGCAGCGCCCCGCCGACCGTATAGCCGTCGAGCTGCGACATGTTGAGCATCTCCGCCACGATCCCCTGACCGGGGAACGCCGCGTCGCCGTGGATCAGGATCGGAACGCAACGCTCCCGCTCCGAATCCTTGCGCAACCGCTGCTTGGCGCGGGCCCGGCCCAGCACCACGGAATGACCGAACTCCAGGTGCGACGGGTTCGGCGACAGGGTGAGCCGGATCGACTGGCCGCCCTCGACCTCCACGTCGCTGGAGTAGCCGCGGTGGTACTTGACGTCGCCGCCGCCCTCCAGATAGTCCTCGACCCACCCCTCCTCGAACTCCGTGAAGATCTCGTCGTAGGTCTTCTGCATCACGTTGACGAGCACGTTGATCCGGCCGCGGTGGGCCATGCCGATCGTGAACTCCTCCACGCCCACCGCGGGACCGGCGTTGATCAGCTCCCACATCGCCGGGTTCAGGGATTCGCCGCCCTCGAGACTGAAACGCTTCTTCCCCTGGTACCGCGTGTTCAGGAACTCCTCGAAGGTGTGCGCCTCGTGAAGCTCGCGGAAGATCCGCAGCCGACGCTCGTTCGCGTACGCCGGCCGGTTCCGCACCGTCTCCATCCGCTTCTGCAGCCAGCGACGCTCCTCACGGTTCTGGATATGCATGTACTCCACGCCGAGATGGCGGCAGTACGTGTCCTCCAGCAACTCGATGATCTCGCCCAGGGTGCTCGGGTTGTCCAGCGGCAGATGACCCGGATCAAAGGACTCGCCCAGGTCCGCGTCCGACAGACCGAACGACTCCAGCATCAGCATCTCGGGGAACGGACGCTCGCGACCCAGCGGGTCCAGACTCGCGGCGAGATGCCCGATGTCCCGGTAGTGATAGATCAGACTGTCGACCCGACCCTGCTTGGTGTGGGCGACATGATCCCCGCCCGCGGCGGACCCGCCCCCCCGCGTCTGGCCCAGCTCGAACCCCTGGAAGAACTGGTCCCAACTCGGATCCACCGACGCCGGATCCTCCCGCCACTGGGCGTACAGCCCATCGACGTAGTCCGCGTCCCAACTGTTCACCGACTGCTCTGCCCGACCGGCGGCCATATCCGGCGCCTCCTTCAGCGGTCCTGACGCTCGTCTCAGCTACGGTCCAAGGCCGTCCGGACACCAAACGACACTGTTCTTCTCGGACCCGACACGCCTCGACGCACGTCGAAAGATTCTAGCCCCTCAACCCCATCGCTATCGACCGGACAAGGCCAGAACCACGGAGGATTACGACACTTTGCGTCATGTTTCCGGCCGGCCGATCCCGCCGCCCGCCGACCCCCGACCTCACAGCAGCGACACCGGATCCATGTCCACCGCCATCCGCTCGCCCGGGGTGATCGCGCCCGTCGCCCGCAGCCGCGCCGTCAACGCCGGCAACGCCCCCGCCGACGTCGCGTACATCTCCACCTGCACCCGCGCCCGACCCGCCACCCGCGACACCGCGCACGGGGCGGGACGCTCGATCCGCACCGCCTCGGACAACCCCAGCGTCTCCACCGCCTCCCCCGCCCGGGCCGCCAGCGCCCGCGCGGCGCCCATCGCCTTCGCCGCGTCCTCGTCGCGAATCACCACCCGCAGCATCCGCGTCGCCGGCGGCAATCCCGCCCGCTCCCGCGTCGCCAGTTCCTGCGTCGCGAACGATACGTAGTCGTGCCGCGCCGCCAGCGCGACCGCCGGCGCCTCCGGCTGGAAACTCTGCACGATCGCCAGACCCGCCTCCACCCCCCGGCCCGTCCGACCCACCACCTGGCTCACCAACTGGAACGTCCGCTCCGACGCCCGGAAATCCGGCAGGTTGAGCGCCGTGTCCGCGTTCACCACCCCCACCAGACGCACGTTCGGAAAGTCCAGACCCTTCGCGATCATCTGCGTGCCGAGCAGCACGCGGATCTCGCCCGCCCCGAACTTCGTCAAGGTCTCGTGGTACGCGGCCGCTCGCTGCATCGTGTCCGAATCCACCCGCACCAACGCCCCCGGCGCGTTCAACTCGGGGAACACCCCGATCAACTCGTCCTCCACCCGCTGCGTCCCCAGCCCAAAGGTGACGATCTTCCCCGCGCAGACGGGACAGGTCTGCGGCAACCGCTGCTCCGCCTGGCAGCGATGGCACCGCACGAACCCCCCCGGCGCGAGCCGACCACGCGAGTGGTAGACCATCGTCACGTCGCAGTCGTCGCACTGCAGCACCCACCCGCACGCCTGCGACGCACACGCGATGTAGTTCGCGTACCCCCGCCGGTTCAGCAACAGAATCGCCTGACCGCCCGCATCCAGCGTGGTCCCCAACGCCTCCCGCAACGTCGGACCCAGCAGATGCACGCGACGATCCCGATACGTCCGCATCTCGTCCTGGAAATCCACCACCTGAACCAGCGGAACCGCCGCCCCCGGCGCCCGGCGCGGCAGCCGATGCAACCCGAACCGCCCCGCCCCCGCGTGACGCCAGCTCTCCAGCGACGGCGTCGCGGAACCAAGCACCACGGGACACCCCGCCAACTGCCCGCGCTTGATCGCGACGTCCCGCCCGTGGTAGCGCGGCGCCGAATCCTGCTTGTAACTCGAATCATGCTCCTCATCCACCACCACCAGCCCGAGACGCCCGTCCGGAATCGGCGCGAACACCGCCGACCGCGCGCCGAGCACGATGTCCGCCCGACCGCTCGCCGCCAACTCCCACTGCTGGTGCCGTTGCGCGGCGGTCAGTCCCGAGTGCAGCACCGCCACCCGCCGGTCCCCGAACCGGCCGATCAGTCGTCCCCCCGTCTGCGGCGTCAACGCGATCTCCGGCACCAGCATCAACGCAACCTTCCCCGCCTCCACCACCTCGCGCATCAGACGAATGTAGACCTCCGTCTTGCCGGAGCCGGTCACGCCGTACAGAAGATGCGTCGAGAAGCCCGCACCGAGCTGCGGAACCAGTGCGGCGAGCACCGTCTGCTGATCATCCGTGAGCGCATCGGGAACACGCGTGTCGACCGCCTGTGCGCCCCAGACCGCCTCGACTTCGGAGCGCTTCGTCGCCACGAGCACGCCCTTCTCGACGAGTCGCTTGATCGAGCCCGTCGTCTTCAGGCCGGCGCGTTCGGCGAGGGTCTTCATCTCGACGGGTCGGGCGTCGGCGTGTTCGAGCGCCTCGACGACCGCCCGCTGTTTCTTCGTGAGCTTCACGTCGTTGGGCGCGGCGGCGGGGAGATCGATGAGCGTCTTCGAGACGCGACCGACCTGCTTCCGCACGGCGCCGGGAAGCATGCCGGCGAGGGTGACGCCGATCGGGGCGACGTAGTAGCCGGCGATCCAGCGGGCGAGTTCGACGAGCTGCGCCGGGAAGGGGCGCTGCTCCGGCGCGCGGGCGAGCAGCGGTTTGACGCGGCCGGGATCGAGGCCGGGATCGAGGGTGTCGACGAGGTCGATGACGACGCCGGGGGTGGGCGTGTCGCCGCGCCCGAGGGGCGCGCTGATGTGCGCGCCGGGCGTGAGTTCGGGGAAGTCGGCGGGGACGGCGTAGGTGAGTCCTTCGGGGTAGCGGTCGACGCCGCGGGCGACGGCGACGCGGGCGTAGCCGCGGCTCGCTTCGGCGTGCGCGCGCGCCGCCGGGGCGGGATCGCTCGCGGCCGGGGCGAAAATCGATTTCGCCTCGGTGAGAGCGGTTTTCGCCGGGGTGGGAGCGTCCGCCGCGCGGGCGGGAGCGGGCTTCGCCGGCGCGGGACGCGTCTTCGCGCGGTCGGGATCGCGTTTCGCCGGGGTCGGATCGTCGGGGAAGAGGGTGGCGTCGTCGCCCGGCGTGGTCATGGGGGTAGTGTACGGCGCGGCGTGCGCACCGACCGTCCCGCCGCGCCGGTGCGCAGAAAAACCGCCCGCCGACGCATGGGGCGTCGCCGGCGGGCGGGTGGTCAACCGAAGCGGGTCCGGTTGTTCGTGGTGCGAGCCCGGCGCCTCAGGACGCGCCGACCGGCTCGCCCGCGTTCTGCATCATCGCGTCGACATCCACGCCGAGCTTCGTCGCGATCCGTCGGCCGTAGTCCTCATCCACGCGGAAGAAGTGACAGAGCTGCCGCATCTGGACTTCCTCGCGGGCCTGGCCGAGCACGCCCGCGATGCGGGTGGTGAGCCGGTCGCGATGGGCGTCGTCAAACAACGCGTAGAGGTTCGCGACCTGCGTGTAGTCGTCGTGATCGACGGTGGAGTCGAAGCGGTCGACGATCGTCTCGCCGAGTTTCCACGCCGGGTCCTTGTACTTCGCATCGGGCTGCGGCGTGCCCTGGCGCGAGTTCGGCCAGTAGTTGGGCGCGCCGCCGTATTCGCCCTGCGTCATGGCGCCGTCCCGCTCGTAGTGCATCACGGGGCACTTCGGGCGGTTGACGGGGATCTCGCGGTAGTTCACGCCGACGCGGTAGAGGTGGGTGTCCGCGTACGACATCAGCCGCGCCTGGAGCATCTTGTCCGGGCTGGGGCCGATGCCGGGGACGAACGCGCTGGGGTTGAACGCGGCCTGTTCGACCTCGGCGTGGTAGTTCTCCGGGTTGCGGTTGAGTTCGAGCTGGCCGACCTCGATCAGGGGGAAGTCCGCGTGCGGCCAGACCTTGGTGAGATCGAAGGGGTTCCAGCGGAACTGCGCCGCCTGTTCCTCGGTCATCACCTGGATCTTCATCGTCCAGCTCGGGAAGTCGCCCTTCTCGATCGACTCGAAGAGATCCCGCTGATGGGATTCGCGATCCTGCCCGATCAGGTTCGCCGACTCCTCGTCGGTGAGGTTCTCGATGCCCTGGTTGGTCTTGAAGTGGAACTTGACCCAGATGCGTTCATCGTCGGCGTTGATGAACGAGTAGGTGTGGCTCCCGTAGCCGTTGACGTGCCGGTACGACTTCGGGCAGCCGCGGTCGGAGAAGAGGATGGTGACCTGGTGGAGCGACTCGGGGCAGAGCGACCAGAAGTCCCACTGCATGTCCATGTCGCGGACGTTGGTCTTCGGATCCCGCTTCTGGGTGTGGATGAAGGACTGGAACTTGTAGGGATCGCGGACGAAGAAGACCGGCGTGTTGTTGCCGACCAGGTCCCAGTTGCCTTCCTCGGTGTAGAACTTGATCGCGAAGCCGCGCACGTCGCGTTCCGCGTCCGCGGCGCCGCGCTCGCCGGCCACGGTCGAGAAGCGGAGGAAGCACTCCGTCTTCTTGCCGACGGAGTCGAAGAGCTTCGCCTTCGTATACCTGGAGATGTCGTGGGTGACCGTGAACGAGCCGAACGCGGCGGAGCCTTTCGCGTGGACGACGCGTTCCGGGATGCGTTCGCGGTTGAACGCCTGCATCTGTTCGAGGAGCTGGACGTCCTGCATGAGCACCGGGCCGCGCGGGCCGGCGGTGAGGGCCTGCTGTTCGCCGATGGGGGCGCCGTCAGCGGTGGTCAGGATCGGACACTTCTTCTCGGAATGGTCTGCCATGAGTCGTTCCTTCCGGGGTCTACGTCGCCGCCGCGTGGGTCCGGCCCGTCGCCGGACTCGCTCGCCACCCACGCCGGTCAGGGGAGCCCCGCATCATACCCGCCGCAGCCATAGTCGCCAATCCGATCAACCAGACTCAATCCATACGAAATACCTATTGGAAGCGTTGACGGCGCCGTGGGTTTGACCGATAATCGAGTGAATTGGAAGTTCCGGATCTCAGAATCCAGAAACAGGAGACGTGTCATGTGTCGAATCACGCTCGTGGCGGCGGCGACCGTCGCATTCATGCTCGCGGCCGGCTGCGCGAAGGAGTCGAAGACGGCCTCGATGAACCTCGACGAGGTGCGCCAGACGTCCTTCCTGTCGACCTACCGCCAGCTGCAACCGCAGGGACCGTCCTCCTGGCGATTCGTCGAGCCCACCAACCGGCTCGCCCGCTACGACAAGTTCATCATCGACGACATCGAACTGACATTGATGAAGCACGGCTCGGGTCAGCGGGCGGACGAGGCGGACCTGAAGCGGGTGCGGGACTACATGCGTCAGGCCCTGACCGACGCCCTCGAGCCCGAATACCGGGTCGTGACCGCCCCGGCCGGCGACGTCGCGGAGGTCCGCGTGGCGCTGACCGACGCCTTCCGGGACCAGCGCCGCATCGGGGTCTCGATGCAGGCCGAGGTGATCGACGCGGTCTCCAACGTCCAGCTCGCCGCGCTCGTGGAAGGCCGGCGCGGGAAGAACGTGGCGTTCAACCGTTTCTGGACGGAGAACGATGCGAAGCAGATCATGGACGAGTGGGCCCGACGATTCCGCGCGGTCGTCGATCAGGCGCACGCCGCGGGCGAAGACAACTGACCGGATTCGCGCCCGCGAACCGATGACGAAGACGACGGTCGGCCCGCGGGCCGGCCGTCTTTTCGTTGGCGAATCAGGGCCGTCCCCCCTACCATCCACGTCCGCGCCGGAGTGGCGGAATTGGCAGACGCGGCGGATTCAAAATCCGCTTCACCGCAAGGTGAGTGAGGGTTCGAATCCCTCCGGGCCCATTCGGAAACCCCGTTGACAGGGCCACTTGCCTCTCGTTGCTCCTCATCGTCCGGTATCACGTCGTCGCATGTCGTCGCGTCAGATTGCTCGCATTGCGCCAAGCAAGACGCCGAGTCATCCTGGGCTGCGCGGCCGTTGCTTGTCGGCGTCTCGACGCTCTCCTCGAAACGCGGCAGGGCCTCAAGCGCCTTCGAGTCAGCCGAGCGATCGAGATGAGCGTATCGGTCCATCGTCAGCGTGATCGTGCTGTGCCGAGCCAGAGCCTGAGCCGTCTTCGGGTGAACGCCACCGGCGACGAGATTGGAGATGAAGGTGTGCCTGAGAGCGTGGAAGTCGGCTACTTTGCCTGAGGCATCTCGATACTGGAGGAAATCGGACTCGGAACGACACCTCTGGTCGGTCTCGTTGGTCGCTTGCTGAAGCCATGCCGCCCTCGCTGATGCGAGATCGGCGCGGATCATCCGAGCAACTTGAGACTCGCTCGGCATGTCGAATGCCGAGGCATCGGGGCCTCGTCCGCTGAAATGGCCGCCAAGGTAATTCGCCAATTCACGGCGAATGGGGAGGACGTCTTCGCGGCGATGTTTGCTGTAGCTTGCCTCGACTGTGACCGTCGGCGGGTCTGAGTGAAGGTCGAATGACCGAACCCGAAGGCTCCGCAACTCTCCGGCGCGCAATCCGGTTTCCAGGGCGACTCGGTAGAGCATCGCCCGATCGGGGCCCGAGACGTCGCTCTGAATCGGAGCAGACTCTACATGCGAGAGGAGTACTCGTATCTCTTCGGCCGACAGAGCCCGCCTGTCGTGGCGTCGATCAACGTTCGTATTGAGCGACGCCAGATGGCCAACGGGAGACGCCGTCGCTCGCCGGTCCTTCACCATCCAATTGCAGAACGCTTTCGTTGCCGCCAGGTAGTAATTGACAGTCTGGTTGCTGAGTGGCTTGTCGCCTTCCTGCAAGCCCGCCAAATACCGCTGAACAGCGCTCGCAGTGATGTCCGACCAGAAGGTAAAACGCCCGCCCTTGAGTACTTTCTGCAGGCGGCCGGTCACCAGACGGACGTGCTTCGCAGTGCCGCCCTTTGCTGCCAGTGACGCTCGATAGTCCGCCACGTGATCAGCGAGCGGAGTCGCCTGGGCCGCACGCTCCCTGGGCACGAGACCGATACTGACGAGCTTCTCGGCCACCGTCCTTGGCAGCCCGGCCAGCCAAGATTCAAGGGACGGGTCAACACCGCCTCCAGTCGCCTTGTGGTACCCGACCAGACGGTCGATGTTGATCCCGAACTGCGTACTCGCCGACTTGCTCGTAAAAGCAGGCACTCGCCGGACCGTATCGTGATGATCGCGGAACTCGACGTACCACTTCGATGTCGGCACGGACTTGCCCTGACGGTTGCGATAACTGGACCTGAAAACTCGCATGGCTTGCCTGCTTTCTAGCTGGAGTGACGGCGGCAGAGTGCTTCCCACTGTTCGCGAGACGGGGCCCCGGCGGCCAGCCACTCTTCAATCGTGTATTGCTCCCACCGCACGGCCCGACCGAAGCGGACGGGGGCCGGCAAGCGGCCTGAGGCATGCATCCGCCACACGGTGGCGCGACTGACGCCGAGGGCGACGCCGACTTGTTCCGCGGTCAAAGCCAGGCGACGGACATTCGGTCCCGAGGGGCTTCTGGATGACATGTCGTGTCCTTCACTGGATGATGTACGCGATACTGCGTACAATCGGTGCAAATTAGAGAGATCGGCCCTGGAGTTGGATCAGCGTTTGAGCGAGGAGCAACGGGGCGCCGTCGTCAAAGCGGAGCGACGCAGCCGGAACAGCATTGCTGAACGCGACACCAGGAATCGTGCACAAAGTTCGGGCAGGTAGCGAGACGCCCAGAGTTCGATCGATGTCTCAGAGAATCGGGCCAGACAGGCGACCTGCTCACCAACGTCCCCCGGATCGTCTCTCGCAATGGCCAGGACTTCGCGGAACACCAAGATCCTCGGCATGAGAAACGCCGCCGCGAACGCGTCGGCCTCCCCTTCCTGCTGATCGTGTCGCACGGAGGCCAGATTGACATCGGTCGGATTGCCTTCTTCGCTGTGATGCATCCAGATGTGGCCGAGTTCGTGAGCAGCGGTGAATCGAAACCGCGGTTCGTCGTACTGAAGCGATGCATCAATGATGATCCGGCGATTGGCGGACTGGGCGAGGCCAAGAACTGCGGCTCCATCGCGCTCCCCAAGATCTTGGATCGCCAACTCGATACCCAACGGTGACTCGATCCAACGCTCAACCGGAATCGGGCGAGGCGCCTGGAGAAGGGGATTGCCTCTGAGACACTCGCTGAGACAGGCCTCCGCACAACTTGCCCCCCTGTTCTCGACATACTCAAGGCTGACTGTCATTTCCCCCGCCTCCGTGAGAGCCGCTTCGCTTCTTCAATCAGCTCATCCCATCGATTGGGTGGAAGGCTCTCGACCGCACGAAGCAACTCGGGCACTCGCTCAGCAAACGTCGCGTCCCGACTCGCAACCTCCGCGACAATCGCCTCGGGTCGGCTCCATCCCGCCCTGAGCACTGCAAGATCGAGCTTGTAGTGCTTGGCAAGTTCAATCATCACACTCTCAGATGGATTCCGGCGACCGGTCTCAATGTCAGAGAGATGCGCTGGCGTGATCTTCATCTGGCGAGCCATTTCCCTCAGCCCGTACCCGAGGACATCGATCCGCTGACGTCGCAGCGTCTCTCCAATCGGCTCAGGCTTGTGCCGGCGAACGGCCTTGCTCACGGATCGGCTCCTCTTCTCCAGTGTACGCTGTGTTGCGGACACAGGATACGAAAATATCCACATCCTCCGAAGATCACTCGCGAAAACGGGGCCTGGGCCACCCGAGGGCCGCCGATTCGCCGCGTTTTTCCTGGCAAGACCGTGCTCTGTACGGTACCCCGGCACCATCAGCGGAGTTGAACCTCGCTGACAGTTGTCAAAACGGGCAGCACCACCTGGTAAACCGTGCCAACGGCTAAGGGGGCGGACGTTACTACCCGCCACGGTGCTGTCCCGTAGAGCCGGATGCGTGGAGACGCGCTTGTCCGGTTCGACGGAGGCTGTACGGAGTAATACTCGGCGCTCGCAGCAGTCTGCTGCAGCGGCAAGGCAATCCCGTACTTCGATCCGATGGTCATTGAACTGAAGAAATCGGGCGATGGGGAACGACCTCGACGGAGCCGTGACGCTCTGGCGAGGCCGCAACAGATGAAGGCGGTGAGGCCTGCCATGACGCAGACCAAATCCCCTTGGGGGGCGGCGGAATCCCAGGTGACTGGGGCCGCCAACCTCAACCGGCGTGGGGACTTCACGACTTGGCGACAAGCGTGACCGAATCCGAGACTGGATTCGGCGATCGGGAGGAAATGCCCGACGAGAAAAAGCTCAACCACGAAAGGCCCGCGAGGGCTTGCCGGTAAGACTGACCAAAGACGATGCCGAACTGCGAACGCTGGATGTTGATGGGTAGAGGAGAGCTTCTGGTTTCTGCTCCTCGAAAGCACGGCGCGAGCATCATGCTCGACGACGTGGCGACTATGCCGCACGGGAGTGCGGACATACGACAACTCAGCCCGAGGGCCTGTGCCCTCTAGCGACGTGATTGGTCAGACGACATCTGTTGCTAACCCAGGAATCACTGCTGCGACCGGGGTAGTGCCCGGCGCCTGACGAAGTCGGTCAGGTATTTGAAACGCTGCAGTGAGGGAGTGTGCCGCAAGTAGAAGTCTGGGATCTGGATCCCGGAGCAACGTCGCTGCAAGGCAGTGGCGGCGTGTTCGCGTCGTGCCGGTGGATCGGCAACGACATCAGCGACAACGAAAGCGGCGACGGGAGATGATCCCGTTTTGACAGCTTTGAAGGGTGTGCTTGAGGCGTCCCAATTCGGGACGCCTCGCACACTTGGGTCTCTGGCGAGACCAGCGAGGAATTGGCCTCTGACGAGCTGTCCGGGAGGACGGCTGGCCAGAGGAACAGACGAACCTGCGGGGAACGATCGACTCCTGTTTTCAAGGAGGACAGTCGATCGAGAGGTTCAGAGATGCGCGACCACATAGGAGTGGGCGACTGCAACTTGGGAAACCAGTGGGCGGCTCGCCAAAGCGAGGCGCGCGAAAGGAGGTTCATTGCGAGGCAGGGCTTGAGCGGTTGTGCCCTTGAACAACCGCTTTCCATGATCGCCGGGGCCAATGGGCCACCGACGGCGATCATGCCGACGCAGGAGGCAAGCCATGTATCGATGTGAAGCGACGAGTCCGGAGGGGTTTGTGCAGCAGTTGGCCGTGTCGTACTTGCGCCACGGCTACTGGTTCTACGTTCGGGGGACCATCCCTGAGCGGAAGGACCCGCGCAGGGTCGATGAGAAGCTCATCGAGAGATACGACATCGCACTGACGAAACACCAGCGATCAAGACGTCGTCAGCTTGGGCACGCCAGCGTCCAACTCCTGCGTCACGAGCGAGAGTTCGTGCTCATGGCGACCCACGGGAAGCATCGGCTCTTTGAGGAGGAAGCCGGTGTACTCCGAGACGCTCGGCGTAGCCCAATCCGATTTCGCGGGTACTCTATCGGATACCGCGGCGGGCACCCGCGCGTCGCAATCGAGCATCGGAGATACCAGGAGTTCAAGGCATTCCTGCTAGACCACGCAACACGACGGCAGCCGGAGTGGTTCATCGGCGAGTTCCGGACTGTGCCGTTCGAGCCCTATTCCCCGGTCCGTCGCCAGCTCCTCAACATCTGGCGGTCAGTGAACCGCATCCGGCAGCAAGCGGGATTCGAAGCCGTTCCGATTGAGGCCATTCCGATGCGACGCCGGCAGGTCGGCCCCTTCGATCCGGCACGTTCCCTTGGCTGTCGACTCGAGGTGTGACGAACTCCCGATCTATCAGTGCTGTTGCGCACGGCCCAACTGACCGCCTGCTCCTCCCTTCCGGCAGTTGCTCCCGTCATTGCGATGCATTCAGCAAACTTGTTTGGCACGTCGTAACGGCAAACTGTCGCCGGCACGGTATCATCACCGCATGTTCGTTGAGCTCCAAGTCGAGAACGACCACCTCGAAAGAGAGTCCAAGACATCGCCCGAGCTAGCGATCGCCGAGCTCGTTCTGAATAGCCTCGACGCCGACGCCAACAGGATTACCGTCGAGATTGATCGGAATCGGTTCCGTGGCATCCAGGCAATTCGGGTAACGGATGACGGCCACGGTATCGACCATGCCGATGCTGTCAAGTACTTTAGTCGGCTCGGCGGCTCATGGAAAAAACAGCGCCGCCGGTCAAGTGGAGCGGGACGAATCCTACACGGAAAGGACGGCCGAGGGCGGCTAAAGGCGTTCGCGCTTGGCGACATCGTCCGGTGGGAGACCTGGTACAGGCAGCAGGATGATCTGTGGACGTACACGATCACAGGACAGCGCCCAGAACTAAATCGCTACGAGATCACGGATCCACAACGGACAAACGGTCGCGATCAGGGGACCACCGTCACAATCGGCCGCATCAGCAAGAGCTACACTTCGCTCGACGATGCGGGGCACGTTGCCAGGATCCTCGCGAAACGCCTGGCACTCAATCTGCGACAGTATCCGTCCGCGACAGTGACCTTTGACGGAGTAGACGTTGACCCGGCTGTCGTCCAATCCCATTCCAAGACCTATCCGCTGCCTGAACTCGTGCTCTCCGACGGGCGGACACACAGCGTTTCGCTAACCGTCATCGAATGGGAGGTCCCGACTGAGCGAGCCCTATACCTTTGTGATAAGGCTGGCTTTGCATTCTTCGATCGCCCGCCAGGGATCCAGGCCCCAGGGTGGCAGTTCACCGCGTACCTGTGCTGTGATTTCATTCAGGAGCTAGATGATCAGGCGGCGCTGGCACTTGGTGACCTACACCCTGCCCTTGACACGTTGCTCAACACTGCAAAGGACGGCATGCGGGCCCACTTCCGCGAGCGGAATGCCCAGGTAGCCCGAGATGTTGTCGCGACGTGGAAGCGGGAAGAGGTTTATCCCTATGACGGGGAACCCAAGACCCCGATCGAGACCGCGGAACGCCAGGTGTTTGACGTCGTCGCACTACAGGTAAACGAATTTCTTCCCGAATTCAGTACGTCTGACAAGAGGGGCAAGCGGCTTTCCCTACGATTGCTGAGACACGCAATTGAGGAGGGTGCGGACGAACTCCAAATGATCCTCGAAGAGGTTCTAGAGCTGCCGGTCGAGAAGCAAGCTGACTTGGCCGAGCTTCTACGCCGGACGTCCTTGGCAGCCATCATCAATGCATCGAAGGTAGTGGCGGATCGCCTCGACTTCCTAAAGGTGCTCGACATCCTTCTGTACAGCGCGGAGGGCAAAGAGCAGACCAAGGAACGGACGCATCTACACAAGTTGCTCGAACCAAATACATGGATCTTCGGAGAGGAGTTCGCGTTGAGCGTCAGCGATCAGAGTCTGGATCAAGTACTCGCGAAGTACATCGATCGACTGGATCGCGACCGGGATGAGGTTGACGCAGAGGCCCCCGTTCGGATGCAGGACGGCGGCGTCGGCATCATCGACTTGATGCTGTCGCGAACCGTTCCCCAAGCAAGGCCCGAGGAACAAGAGCACTTGATCGTAGAACTCAAGCGACCGAATGTACGGATCTCACCCAACATCATCACGAAGGTCATACGCTACGCAACGGCGGTTGCGGACGACGAGCGTTTTCGGGATCTTAACACTCGCTGGACGTTCTGGGCGTTATCAAACGACTTGACGGCGGACGCGAAAGTGATGGCTCGGCAAAAGGGGCGGCCGCGCGGGTTGGTGCATGATGATGACGAGCGACGCCTCCAGGTATGGGTAAAGCCGTGGTCAGCAGTACTGCAGGCGTGTCGCGGTCGCATGGTCTTCTATCAAAAGCACCTGGAATACGATGCGACCGACGAGAGTGCCCTAGAAGCAGTTCGTCGCCTCCACGGAAAGTACCTACCAGCAGTCACGCCGGATATTCCTGAAGTGTAGATTGGATCCATCTTGCCGAGTTGCTGCCCGGAGGCGGATTCGGCTGAGCGCAATCATCACCTTGGTATTGATAAAATACATTATCAAGATGTATGGTCGACTCACGGGCGGCCATGCAGGAACGGGAATTACGCACGATTTCAGGCAGGAACGTGGCGCGACGCAGAACGCGCCGCGTCCTGCCTTCTGATCAGTCACGGATGCTGACAGCAGAGCAGTTCCACCGCCTCGCTGACGTACCGGCGGCAGCGGTGTGGCTCGCGAACATCGACAATGAAAATACGCGTCGAGCCTATCGGAGTGACGTCGACGATTTCGTCGCGTTCTGCGGAATCGAGCAAGCAGACGAGTTCCGCCTCGTCACGCGGGCCCATGTCATTGCGTGGCGTGGGCTGCTTGAGGCGCAGCGCCTCTCGGCGGCAACCATTCGGCGCAAGCTCTCAGCGATCAGTTCGCTCTATGACTACATGTGCAATCAGAATGCCGTGGAGACCAACCCGGTCGCCGGCGTCAAGCGGCCGACCGAAGGCGCGAATGAGGGGAAGACGCCTGCCCTCTCCGATGATCAGGCCCGAGCCCTTCTCAAAGCGCCAGTCGGGAACTCTGTGAAGGCCGTCCGGGACCGTGCGATCTTGGCGACGTACCTCTTCCACGCGATGCGGCGATCAGAAGTCGCACAATTGCGAGTTCGAGATCTGAGAGAGCGGCGGGGTGTCACGCATTTCACGGTCTTCGGTAAGGGCTCCAAGACCCGGTACGTGCCGGTCCATCCGGCAGCGCTCTCGGCGATCGAGGACTATCTCAGTGTCGCCGGCCACGGGGAAGACCGAGACGGGGCGTTGTTTCGGCCGGTCAAGAGCCGCGTCAGAGAACGGCTTGATGAGGCCATAACTGGAGATGGGATCTACAAGCTGCTCAAGAAGTACGGCGCGGAAGCTGGCATCCTACTCGATGGGCTGTGTTTGCACGCACTTCGAGCAACGGCGGCCACCAATGCACTCGAACACTCGGCAGACATCGCGTTTGTTCAAGTATGGTTGGGCCACGCGAACATATCGACCACCAAGCTCTACGATCGTCGCCAATCGCGCCCGGAAGATTCACCGACGTTCAGGATTACATACCGATGAGGAAGTCTCGTCCACATCCGACCCGCCGTCCACTACTTGGCCTTAGTTATTGGTGATCGATGCCCTACTCACTGTCGCTCTGATAGTCGCGCCACAGAGCTACCCAACTCGCATCCCGCCGGTACGTCCTGCGTGCCAATCTGGCCTCGCACCACCGCGTCTCCTTCATAGGATTGTAGCGACTACCAGACTGGCCACCGCGCTTCTCCAGGCGAGCGGCAAGTATTGGACGACCGTCGACCCACAACACCGGCAAGGTGGCAGCAGTAGACTGAGTGCCGCCCGCGACGTCAACACGAACTCCCCCGGCCGCCAATAGATACTCGCCATCACCTATCTGTGAGTTAATGTCATTCGGCACTACATATATCAAGCGAATGAGGATCATTACCCGCGACCAGGGGCTTTGGTTCTGCTTTTCTCCCGAGGCCATATGGATCAGCGATGCCAAGAATGTGTCTTCAACTTCTCGGAGCGGGGCACTCGCCAGCAACGATGCCACCGATAGGTACCTATCCCAGTCTGAATCCGCGAACGAACTCTCGTCCTGCCACAGTTTCAACGACTCGATTATCTTAGATCGACGAAGCAACTCATCCCATGGGACGGGAGTGGTCTCTGGCTCAAGCCCAGAGCTCCCTCGACACATAGGGGCAACAAGTCCGGCCGCCGTGATACCTATAACAGTCCGCCTGTGCATAATATCCCTCACGGAAAACAGAAGTGCTGGATCTCTGAGCAACACCGAAACACTCCATTAAACTCCCGAGACGCTTCTGCGACTACACGAAGGCCACGTGCACCATTGTTACGGACACTTCGCCAGGTCCCTGAACTTATCGCACCAGTGCACGCAGGAGATCCTCGCATCGAAAACCGGTTTGGCCCCCATCGTGAAATCCTTCCCCGCGAAAGCGACGTCGTCTCGACGAGCTTCAGATATCCGATCTGACGAAGACCCTCATAAACGTCTGGATCACCGGTGTAATGCGCCGTATCGGTCTCAGAGATGCAGGTGCCTTGCGCCTGACCATTGAGCCATGGAACTTCCTCGGTGTAGCGAACACTAACCAAGAACGGCGGGCCAGAAGTGGGGGGCGTTGGCCCTCCCACCGAAATTTCACCGCAACAGTCTGTCGTGCAATCGTAGTAGTTATCGACGACCTGCAGCAACGTGTAGTCGCTACACTGCTTGCCAGGAGGAATAGTGGCCGTGAACTGCCACTCACAGCCCCGCCGACAATCTTCTTCAATGGTACCTATCCGCTCAACGGTAAGAGACGGGCCTTGCAGCGATGCGCCTTCGGCGATCGGCGGAATAGAGTAGGACACGCCCAGCAAACGACCTACGCGTCGCCCCAACTCTACGAGCCTAGCTTGGCCCGCTAATTCGTGTGTTGCGATAGGCGCAGCAGCAAGCCGCACTGATCCTGCCGCCTTCCGATTCCCCCGATTCGAGAGCTCCCCGTACCCGGCGGTGGTCCCACTGGCAGTCAGCACGAGCCCCTTATCGGTGGCATCCACGTCCCCATCAAGATCCATGTCGCCGCGCAGATCGTACGCGGAGGCGTTGATCCACGTATCCATCTGCGTCTCATCGGTTCCATTCGTGCGACCGTCTGAATTCGTATCGCCTTCCGGCGATCCGAACGGATTGCCGTAGGGCTCGTAGCGAGCGCCTTCCTTCTGCTGCCGCCCATCGTTGATGATCGCCACCACATCCCCGCGCCAATTGTGGTTGTAGTAGATCCGGTTCTCAAGGACGCCATCGGAGGCCGACGCCCAGGCGGTGTTCACGTCCTTGTCACGGAAGACCACCGCATCCAGCATCGAACTGCCGCCAAAGCCGCTGGCGCCGGCCGCGTGATAGACGAACTGCTCCTTGGGATCGGTGTCATCGGCGCGGAAGGTGGCCACGTCCTGCCACCGGTCGGTGTAGACGTAGCGGAACCAGGGATCATCAGAGGTGCTCTCGACGGTCCCGTCGCCATCGACGTCGTAGTGCTCTCCAATCCGGAAGCCCAGACCGTTGTAGGTGTTCTCCGTGACCAGCGAACTGTCGCCGGTCTTTCGGATCTCGCGCAATCGCCCAAAGGCGTCGTAGACGTATTCGTAGTCCTTGTCATCGTCCGTCAGATTCCCGACGTTGTCGTAGACCAGGTCGTAGTCGTCGGTCCCGTCATCATCGATATCACGCGCCGTGAGCTCATTGACCACATTGTGCGTGCGATCATCATCCCGCTCACCGGAGGAGGTGAACAGCCCATCGGCATCCACATCGAGCTGCTCCACCGCCCAGTTGCCCACCTGGTCGAGCGTCCAGGTCTGCTGACGCGATTCGCTGGTGATCGAGGATCCGTTCCAGGTCCCGTACTGCGCATCCACCAGACGATCCAGATCGTCCATGGTGTATTCGATATCGAAGCCGCTGTGGAAGGCGTCCTCGACGACCGTGATGTTCGAGTTCCGGTCGTAGGTGATGTCAAAGTCCACGTAGTCGAACGCGGTGGTCGCATTCGAGGTCCAGTTGCTCCCCGTCACCCGGTTGAAGCGGTCCAGATCCTCATAGTCGCCGGAGGTCCCGGAGAACAGATTCGCCTCGACATCGGGCTCTGGAAGCTCGGTCCCCACCACCTGCCCCACGCCGTTGTACCAGTACCGGGCCAGGGTGTTGACGCCCACCTTCACCTTGGTCACACGCCTCGCGTCTGCATCATGCAGCCCGTCGGTGCTCTCAGAGGTGTAGGTCAGCGTCGTCCCATCGGGCATCACCATGGTGCGCCGGTAGATGGTGTTCCGCCCCGAGGTGGATTTCGCGTAGGTGTAGCTGATCTCGTAATCATCCACCGAGCCCGAGGCGCCCACCGCAGAGTTGTGATCCTGCTCGAAGGTCGAGATCAGCCCCCAGTCCTCGTAGGTGAACTTCACCTCATCGACGACGCTCCCGGAGCCCACGGTGGCGTGGTCGTACTGGGTCACCAGCTCGCGCCGGCCGAGATCGTCGTAGGTGGTCGAGATCCGCAGCACCGCATCATCGAAGGACTCCGGATCGCTCACCGTCTCGGTGTCGATGGTGGTGACGCGCCGATGCGTTTGACGACCGCTGTCGTCATAGTCGGTCTCGACGATGTTCCCAGATTGATCCTGCATCCAGACCTGCTGCGATTGAGCGTTGTAGGCATATGATACGACATCACTTGCGCCAGAAGAGTCCGGATAGGCGATTTCTCCCAAGAGATGCCCGGTCCCGATCTTGGAGTCCCCCGCCGAGGCCCCCTTGGTCGTCCCGTAGGTGTATTCGGTCACCTGGTCATCAGCGTCTTCGACGTCGTCCCCATCCAGATCCACCCACATCTTGGTCTGCAGACCATCGGTGTAGACGTAGCGGGTGTAGACATCATCATCCCCGGTGGCCGACGAGGGCGTCCCATTGACGTAGTTCGCAATCGTCGCGATCCGCCGGCCGGCGTCGTCATAGAGCGTGCGCGATTCCAGGTCCTTGGGATCGGTCACCGAGAGCTGCGTCCCGTCATCGTTGTAGGCGAACTCGGTCAAGAGCGCCGTATCTGACCGGCTCGGCACCGCCAGGCCATCACGATCGAAGGTGGCCGCGCCGTAGGTGCCGTAGTTGACCGAGTCGGTGATCCGGTCCAGATCGTCGTACCACATGGCCGTGACCTGGATCCGCCCCTCGATGTTCGAGGCCGTGTACATCAGATCATCGCCATCAGCGTTGGTGTCCAACGCGCCGGTCGTCTCGCCGGTGTCATAGTCATCGTGGAACCGCGAGATCGAGGCGCGCATCACCACGTTGTTGCTGTCGGTGGACTCATAGACCGTCTGCGATTCCACCAGCACGATGTCCCCGGTCACATCGTCGGCATCCGCGTAGCCGGTGTCGTTGTCGCTGGCCAGCGTGAACTGATGCGTTGCTCGGCCAAGCCGATCGTAGGCGGTCTTGGTGAGCTGTTCGCCATCCACCTTGATCACCCGGCCCATCGCGTCGTACCAGGTATCAGAAGCCAGGCTGTCATCATCAGAGCCGTCAGACTGATCGATCTTGTGCCGCTGCGTGCGGTACACACGCCCCCGCTCGTCGTAGAAGGTCTTGGACAAGGCCATCCGGTTGGTGATCTCTGAGGCTGCCGTATCGGTTCCCACCACAATCGAGGCGGTGGAAGAGAACTGACCGACGGCGGTCGCGCGGCCAAGGTTGTCGTAATCGGTCAAGGTGTGCGGCGCGGTCGGACTCGTGACCAGCAATACGCGGCCACGCACATCATGCTCGAAGCTCGTCTCGCGCTTATCCGTCGCCCCGTCCTCAACGAACGCCGTGCGATTGGTCACATGGCTGTTCCCGCCATCGGCGCCGCTGTCGTATTCGGTCTCGGCGACCTTCACCATATCCGCAGTACCCGCAGAGTCGCCTTCCTCATACCCGTTGTCGTTGGTCCCCACCCACTGGGTCACCGCGCGGCCCAGTGCATCAAAGTGCGTCCGCGAGATCGTCCCATGCGGCGCCTCCGATCGAATCCGCCGCCCCCGGTCGTCGTAGGCGATAAACGAGGCGTCGTAGTTGGTTCCGTCCGTCCCCGCGCCGGAACCGGGGATGTCGAAGTACGCCCGCGTCTCTTCAACGCGCCCGCCCGCCTCATCAAAGATACTGGTCGCGTAGCGCGCGACCGTACCCACGCCCACCGCCAGGAGCGGATCCGTATCCGTCTCATCAATGAACGCCGTCAGCGCCGAGGTGCTGGCGCCCCCGGCCAACTCGATGGTCAGCTGCGCTTCCGCCCCGCCACCGTGGTTCGCCACCGAGGCTGAGACTGGACCGTGCAATGTGCTTGTCCCCGAGACGTACTTCGGGAACCGCAGCGTCACCAACCGCTCGTCGGCCAGCTTGGAGAAGTAGGTCTTGGTCACCCGGCCATCCGGCAGCGTCGTCTCGTCCATCCGTCCCTGATCGTCGTAGGTCATGGACGTGACCCGATGGACGCCATCTCCCGTCTCGGTGATGCCGAAGTCCGTGTTCGGATCATCGCCTGAGGGGAAGAACGAGGTCGTATTCGTCTTCACATCCTGCACACTCTGCGTCACCAGCCCCTCTTCGACCTTGGTGTAGGTGAAGACGCCATCCTCAGCTTCCATGAACGCCGTTGTCCCATCCGGGCGCAGGTAGACCGCCATCGAATCCGACGCGTTCGAGCCGTTCTTGGCCGTCGTCACCGCCGGATGCGTGGTCGTCCGCTTCTTCACCGCCAGATAGAGCAGATCCGAGACGGTCGCGCTGTGATACGTGTAGCTGTAGGAGGTTAACAGCGACCCCGTCGTTCCAGACGTGATCTCGTCCTGGTAGGTCCGCCGACTGGCGATCAAGGGCCGGGTCACCTCCGCATCGCCCACCGTGTGGCTTCGGGTCGTCAGCGCGATCGTCTGGTCCAGGTACTTGCTGCCGCTCGTCCCCTCCTGGTGCTTCACATGCTCGAGAAGCCCAGCGGTATCGCCAGAGCTTTGATACTCGAAGACCGTCACCAGCCCCGCCGAGGTCGAGGTCGTAAAGCTCGCGCTGCTGTGCGTGTAGCCCGTCACATTGGACGGCGAGTGACTCTCGGTCACCAAGCCGTCCGAATTCCGCACCACGTAGGTCGCCCAGGTGTCTGGCGCGGGAGAAGTGTCATCTGGATCCCCGTCCGTCATCACCCGTGAGAGTGGCTGACCGGTCTCATCGAAGTACTGCGTGACATACGTCGAGAGCGAGCCTTCCGAGGCCTTGTAGGTGACATCCGGGAGCTTCACGATCGTCCGCGTCTCCCAGCCGGTGTCGTAGCCGCTGGTATCCGAGAAGCTGCCGTTGGTCTCGTACTCGAAGACGTGCTCGCCCGCCCCGGACCCGCCAGAGCACCCGCACGCGCCGTTGAACCACGCACTGACGATCCGACGGCTCGTGTCGTACTCAAAGAACGCTGACGCATACGGCTTCAAATCATCCTCTGAGGCCGTGATCGGGGTCGCCACGTTCTGCTCGTAGTTCCGGAAGCCCTCCGGGCCATAGACGTATTCAAGTTGATGGTGGTAGCCCGGGTTCGTGGTCGCGTGGTACGTCCCCTCGTAGTACCGGTAGTACGTGTTCCGCTCCACCGAGACGCCCGAGTCCGTCAGCGGCATGGTGACCGTGACCAGCTCCAGGTCATTGTCTTCGCCGTACGTATCCGCGTTCACGTAGTACGCGTAATCCACCTTCCCCACTTCCACCCAGCCGCTGTCATTGACCTCCGCCTTCACCTGGGTGAGCATCCCGCTCGTGTAGGTGTAGGTGAACCGCCGGCCCGCGCTGTCGAACGCCTCGGTGATCGCGCCCGTCGTCGTATTGAACCCGTTGGTGATCGCCGTGGCGGCGTTGGTCTCGTGGCCCACATAGGCGGCATCCCCATCGGCGTTCACGACCTTCCAAATCGAGCCTTCGACGTCATCATCCGTATCCGCATCCCCATGCCAGAAGAAGACCATCTGCATGCCGGTTTGCGTCGTGTAGGTCGCCAGATCGGGCGCGCTGGCGTTCGTGGCGATCTCAATCGCTCCCGCTGCTCCATTGACCGCCTGGAATGTGTTCGTGCTGTCGCCGGTTCCTGCATCGTCTCCACGGCGGAACTCGATGAACCGGTCTGCGCCGTAGATCAGATAGATCCGGTCATCTGCATCCGTCGCATCGTCATAGAAGACCAGCTCCGGCTGCGAGCTCTGGAACCAGTTCATCCCCTGGTAGCCGCTGCTGGCTCGATAGGAGCCGCCTGAAGTCTGCTGCCGCGCGTTGTAGCTGCGCCCGACGACCCATGGCACTGTCGCTGGAAAACGCAGGTCAATGCTCGCCATCGACGGAGTTCCCAGGCAAAGCTCCACGCCGGCAAGAACTCCACGTCGGCCCAGCGGCCTTCCGCCAACCGAAGCCGCCGCTGGTCCGCCCGTGATGCCGATGTTCGGATCGCAGACCTCAAACGGTGCCTGAGGGGGAAGATACTCAGGGTCGACGCCAATGCCGCCATGGTCTGTGGGCTCGAAGAGGTCATAGTCGCCCGGCCCTCCGAACGACGATGCCGCGCCCCCATCGATGGTGACCCCGCGTTGTTCAAGGAGCGGGCGGATGTCCTGGACGTTGCTCGCCGCACTGGGCAAGTAACTCTCCAACGTATCCGAGTCGATCTCCAGGATCGGATCTGCTTGCACCGATGTGATCGCCAAGACGAACAATACGAGCGCAGCAACAGCAATCTGAGGGAATGAACGCAACATGGGCAAAGCCTCCTGTGTGAGAAGCATCCACCACAGTGCCGCGCATTCTCACCCTGTCCAGTATGTGACAAATTTGCTACGGACCAACGTGACGCAGGCGTGAACGCGGGTGACCTGTGTCGACGGTGTTGCCAACGCGGTTCGATGCGGTATGTAGCAAATTTGTCACACACTGGACGCGCTCCAATTCATGTGTCCTACTTCACTCCACGTCACCTGATGCGCGTTCGCATCGGCGTCTTGCAGTGGAGGTCACACCATGCGCTCTGTTCTTTCTCACTCCCGTTGGGTCCTGATCCCGGTCCTATTGATCGGCATTGTCGTGTTCTTCTTCTGGTCGCGTTCCCTCCAGATCGCCCACGCCCGCACGTATCCTGATCCAGAGCTGCTCGATGTGGAAGTCGCTTTCCACCGTGTGCACTTCGGCCCCGATGCGCTGGCTGCTGCTGGTGTCACCGGCGGGCAAGTGGCCGGCATGGCCAGCGACGTCACCACCCAGATGATCGACAACCCCGGCGATCTTGATGGCGCCCAGGCCGCCTACGTCGCCGCCAAGATTGACGTCGATGAACTTGAGCGGAAGATCCGCGCCGGCCTTGCATCGTCAGCCGAGATCGCTTCGCTTCCCGCCAAGCAGGCCACGCTCGCCGCGGCCATTGCATCACTTGATGCAGAACTCGATGAAGTGGCCACCGCCGCGGTGGCGGACCTCGTTACAGCCGTCCAGAACACCCTTGCCACCATCCGCGCCAACGCCGCGAACTGGGATCTCCCTGCCCAATACCTCGTCATCAATCGCACCGAAGCCCAGTGGGTCCAACTCCGCGACGCCCTCGCGCATGAACGCATCACGACCCGGCTTGGCGAAGACCAGGACGCCGCCACCATGGCGTTTCTTGCCACCATCAGAGCCGATCCGGCCGTCGTTCTCGCCACGCTGAACCTCGATACCAACGGCGCCGCGGTCGAGTCCGCATGGGCCTCCGCCTTTACCGCCCCCTGAGTGTCCCGCAGAAGCTCATCTCTTGTTATGGTCGCGAGGAGCCTTCCCATGATTGCTCCACGCCGCATCACCGGCTCCCTCGCCACTATGGCCACCACCCTCATCGATCTCCTCGACGCACTCAAGAACATCCGCAGGCGCCGGGTGCTGTTCGCGTTGGCCAAGGCATCCGGTCCGGTGGACCTCACACGGCTCGCCTCGACTCTCGACACCACCCCGGGAGACCTTGCTGACGAGATAGAGGAACTCCTGCAGGCGGGCCTGATCCAATCGGCGTCGCCTTGCGCGCTCGAACTCACAACCCGAGTCGAGATATCGCCCAATGAGTCAGGATGGCGGGTCGCCGTCACGGCTGACGACCAGAGTGAAGTGGTCATTCAAACGCCAGGACCCATCGATCAATTCATGTAAGACAATCTCATTCGAAAAACAGGATTTGGTTCGCGGTCTTGCCGCATCGGCGTAGTCTATCTGATGCAGACGAGGGTGGGAGTTCGTCGGTGGCGAGCCGTGGATGATCCGACGGGCTGTATGCTGTGAAAGGAAAGCTGCCCGCCGGGCCTGGGGGTCTTGATGACAACCAGATCGTCACGGACGATTCGCATCGCGCTGCCGCTCGAAGAGACACTGGAACTGCTCGGCAAGCGATATATCGGGGCCATCATCCGACTGCTCGCAGCCGATGCGTGCGACGTCCAAGAGCTTGCCGCCGCCATTGACGCCCAGCGATCCTCGATGAGTCGACACCTGCGGGAGTTGCGTGATGCCGGCCTTGTCGCGTATCGCCGGGAGAAGAACCGTCACGTCTATGCACTCTCCCAGCGGTGCGCTCGCAACACTCGCGATGGACGAACACACATCGAGATCACAACGAAAGACAACTGCGTGCTTCGCCTGTCGCTCCCGCAGGAGCAACGTTGACAATGGCGGAATTTACCCGGCTGGATCTGTATCGAAGCCGTCAATGGGTCGGAGGCGTTTGCCATCGGTTTCACACCGCAGGACCAGTGAGCTAGTGATGGGGGCTGGGAGATTGCGGGCCCGAAGCGAGAGTCGGACATCGTGCTTCGTACCACACTCGCCCCGGGCAAACTGCACCCGCAGTGCGACATCAAACGCTTCCCGAGTTACCCCGTGAGGGAGGTTGCCAAGGTGCTGTGTGACGACAAACACATCATCTCTGCTTTCCACCTCCGGGTAGTACGGACCGCCCACATTACCGAGGGCGAGCGAGCGCCAGACATGGGTCTGCGGTTCTTCGACGAGTTCAGACACGACGAAGAACCCTTCGGTTCGCGGGGCAACGAGCTCAAGCGTGGCGTCCTCAATGTACTCGGTTCCCTCGTTGCGAATCATGACGTTGATTTGATGGGCGTGGCGTTCCAGGACGTCGTACAGATCGCTGTCCCGATATCTCGCGCTGATGGTCGCGAGCTCCTTCTCCAACTCTTCCGTCGATCGAGCAGAGCGGGGAATCGTGTCGCCAAGGAACACGAGTTGACCGAGCAACCCAACGGACTCATGCACGCCTCTGCCAACTCCCTGTTGGCGTGCAGTCACAATGCCTCGGATCTCCTTCTCTGCACGCTTTGAGGGCAATTCATAATCTTCTTCCAACGGCACGAGGGAGAGCTCAGATCCACCGCCAAACCACTCGAATCGAACATCGCCATCGAATCCCCGTGCTCGCGACGCGTACATGCGCTCCAGGTCCGCTCGAGACGCCGACATCTGCCGAGTTCCCTTCCGGATCCAGATTTCGCCCAGCCGAAGCGGCTCGTAGCCCTTCCTGACGACATACGGCTGCGAGTCGCACTTCTCGATCTCAATCACGCCCACGAGTACATCCTCGTGCTTATGACTGCGGTAGGTCATGTGAATCTGCGGCTCGATGTTGTCGTGGACGAGTTGCTCCCATTCCGCCGATTCGACAAACTCCTCGGCCGGGATTCCCGGCACGTCATAGCTGCCATCGGGGCGCTTCTTCACGCCAAGAATGATGCGCCGGGGCCCAGCCACATCCGCGTTCGCCATGGCCGCAACGTCCTTGAGGAGGTCAACCTTGCGGTTCTTCGCGTACTGCGTCTTCTTGAAGTCGAGGGCCGTCCCCTCGGGCTCGAAACGAATCTGGTCATCGATATCCATGGGAGCATTCTAGGTCTACTCCCTCCTTGGCCGAAGACCAACGGCCGTGATCGATTTGAGCGTAATCACCAACGTCTGTTTGCAATCCTTCTCTGCGCGGACACATTGCCTTTGCAATCACGTTTTGCCCCCGGAAGGGCCGGTTCCGCCGCCCTGCGTCGAGCCGGTCCTTTTCTTTGCCGACCGCTACCGATCCAGAACATCCGCTTCGGAGCCCGAAGAAGTCTGGGCCGCCCTGACGCTCGTCAGATTCAGGCGGCCTCTTGGTCGCGGTTCGTCAACGCTTCAATGATGGTCGAAGCGGTTCGCTGAATGCGAACCATGGATGCGGAGAACATCTCCAAGTCGCCGTTGTAGAGGTGAATGTAGTCCGCCGCGGAACGGAGTGAGTCCAGACCAATCGCCGAAGAGACGACGGCGGCGACAGCTTCGGCTTCGAGTTCGCGGATGGCCTTCTCCGGCCGCGCGTCCCGTTCGACGTGGTGTAGGCGCTCGTGCGCCAGTTCGTGGACCAGTACCTGGAAGTGCTCCGCCGGCGCCAGACCGGCCTGGATCTCTACGCGACCGCCGCTCGAACGGCCCATGGCGCGCCCCAGATCCTCGACGACCTCCAGCGTGATGCCGAATTGATCGTAGACCGCAACCATGCGCTCCGTGTATGGGCCAGGATCACCGGTGACCTCAAGCGGTTCGGGGAGCGGCTCGCCGTCAGTTTGAGCAATGTCGAAGACCCGAGCGGCCCGGAATCCGCGGACCTTCCGGACTTCGTCGTCATCATCTCCGCGGCGAATGACGGGGGCGATGATCGTGATACTCTTCTCGCCCTTCTTGACGTAGCGGTTGAGCTTCTTCCAGGCCTTGAAACCCGCCACATGTGTGGCCGTCGGGCGCTGGGAGAGGATGAGCATGAGGTTGGTGAACGAGTACCGATGGAATCGTCCCATCGCGTTCAGATATGCCGTCAGCTCTTCACTCCGGCCCGCCTTGAGGGCGGTCTCAAGATCAGCGATTGCGGTCTGGGCGATGTTGCGTGCTTGTTCTGCGTTCATTGTCTTGGACTCCTTTGCGTGACTGAGTGTTCCCCTCGCCCAGAACGGGGGAACCGAAGTCACGCTGAATGGAGTCCTTCGAACGCAAGCGCCGACAGGAAGCTGACCGAACGCCGGGCGCTGGCCCAGGGGTACGATCGAGGGACGGCGCGTCGGATGTCTCAACGCGATCTGTTCGCCCAACAGCACGATCACGCCGCAACCCGGCATATCACGATAGAGCGGGGGAACGCTGCGCAATCCAAGGAGACTCATCATGAAGCGGATCACGCTTGCGTTGCTTCTATCGCTCATCACCCTCGCGCTCGCCGCACCCGTCTACGCCGCTGAAGACGACTTCGAACCGACCGCGTTCTCTGATCGGACGATCGGGGACGATATCAGCTCCAACGACGCGAGCAGTTGCAGCGTGTCCACCAACAATGGCTGCTCATGCACAGGAACAACGGGATGCGCCAGGCAGTATGGCGGTCAGCGGGCGCTCTGCTGGATCGATACTCAGGAACCGTCGCTGATGTGGGAATGCGAGGACGACAACGACGGTGGATGTACTTGTAGGCTGTGGGCACTGGGCGGCGAAGTCGCGCAGCCTCACTGAGCAGAGTTGATGCGGCTGACGTCGGCCGCTCACTTGAAGCGTTCGTCGTCGATGCCAGCAGCCATCACGGCCTCAAGCCGAACACCGTTTTTCAGTCGATAGAGGAAGGTGTCAGCGACCTTGTCATCGGTGACCTTCCTCAGCCGCTGGATCCACTCGTCGTTGAAACCGAGGTCATCCACGGCGCGATCGAGCGTTTCGTTCATGATCCTGTCCTTCTCCGCTGCCCCGTCGTGGTTGTCATAGCGATACGCCGCTTTCCGGCCGCGATGGTGGACCACTTCGAGATCTCTGCAGAGCGTGACGAGGAGGTTTCGCTGATCCGGTGTCATCTGATTCCAGACGATCTCTGGATACGCGAGCACGACAAAGCTCTGCTGAATCAACTTGTGCTTCTCACGCTCCAAACGGAGCGTTTCAGAGCATGTGTCGAACTGCTGCTGGAGAGCCTCTGCTCGATCCGCTTCTTGTTCAAGCGAGCTTGTTCGTCTCCTCGCCGCATCCAGTTGTGATGACATCGCGGCCAGCTTCTCCTTGAGGTCAGCAAGCTCACGCAGCGCTTGCCCCAGAGCCTCTCCCTGACCGCCGCTCGCTTCATCGAGGGCCGACCGAATCAGCTCACGCTCATTGGCGACCGCCTCCTGGGCCGCCTCAATCTGGGCCCGGAGAGTATCGAGTTCGACTTGTTCTGCGGCAATGCGGCTTTCGAGCTCGTCGCGACGGGCTGTGAATTCTTCTTCCAGGGCCGCACGGCGCACACGCTGCTCTTCTTCAAGCAGCGCGAGATCCGCGTCCTTCTTTTCCTGCACGGATTGGAGCAGCGTCTCCTCTTTGTGACCGAACGCTGCTTCTCGGGTCCCAATTTTGGCTTCTCGCCTCGCCAACTCCGTCTCTCGTCGGGCGAGATGATTGTCGCGATCTCTGAGCACGGCCTGCTGCTGCGTTATCTCAAGCCGGTCGCTGCTGAGACTCCGCTTGGTCATCCAACCCCCAAGCCACCAGGCGCCCGCCGCGGCGGCCAGCGCAAGGACAATGACGATCTCAAGAACGCGGCTCCTCGCATGGCTGTGCGGACTCGCAAACATCGGATGATCCTCCGGTTGAACACTCGGTATCAGAGAGTCGAAGCAAGACCCGATTTTACGGCATGGTCGCGGCTCACGGGGCTGTCAGCTTGGGCGACGTCAATGGCCCGGCTCACTGCGCCTCACGACGGCTCATCCTGACAAAACTCACGCCCCGCCGACTTCCGGGCACGTGATCCGACGCTACCTTTCCGTCATGTCCACTGCTTCTTACTCCTTTGCTTACCGGGAACAATCGGTAGGCCTCCGTCCCTTCCCACGGGTTCGTCGTTTCAGGGACTGTCCGGTTTCGGGCGGCCCCGGGAGCGACCCCGAGCGTCGCGCCATGAACGTGGAGGAATCCCATGGCGAAGATACTCATCCCCGAGGACGGGAACACCAGGACGCGGAACTTCGACGAGATCATCGTGCTTGGCCGGAACGGCCAGGTGCGAAAGATCGTGCGGAAGCCCGACGACCTGGTTCTGACGGTGGTTGGTGGATCGCGGAAGCTGATCTACATGCCAACGTCAAACAAACGGCCAGCCCCAACCTGGTTCTGGCCGGTCTTCTGGTTCCTGGGCGGCATCTGGCTCAGCCGATTCGCTGATCACTTGCTCGCCTTCTGATCCAAGTTGACACGTCGTGAGTCGTGGTTCATTCCACGGCTCTCGCCGTAGTCAGGCCTGCCAACCGCGGAGAATCAACTCGCCTTCCATTCGATCCAACAAGTCGGGTTTGCCTTTGTATACCGCACCCGACACGACCAGGATCCAATAGATGAGGACGGCGCCACAAATGAAGAGGAAGATGATATCGCCGACAGACCATCGCCTGACCGAACGGCGAGCATGAATCGTCACCCCGCGAATCGGCGTATCGGTTCGCGCGAGTTCGTCCGTCGCGCGGCTGAAGGCCGCATACTCTGCCTCGGAGACGCCGCCGTCTGCGATAATCCGCTCCAGGACCGTGGCGGCGATTTTCTCGCAGGAGACTGCTGCTTTGTTCATCTGCCCACGGTGCCATAGCGGAACGAGCACGCCAAGCCTCACCGGGTATGGATGCGATTGACTTACTTACTCGCATTGGTCGCCACGAGTCGAAAGAAGCGCGACCGGGAGCACAAACTGGACCCCATCTGGCGTCGAGCCGGATGATCCGACCCGTGCTGTCCGTGCCCGACTCATCCATCGCGATGAGACAAGAGGTGTTGCCTCAAGCGGCACGAGGAGAACAGACCCCTGCGGGGGTCTGTTCTTTTTTGTCGCCATCAGCGGCATCTCCCGGCCTGCTGTCTTCGTCGTGTCGCCCCCCACTGGGCGCCAGCGGGGCGACTCGCGAAACAGCGGCGTACACCCTGCTGGATTCTGAGTCGAGCCTCCCATTGCATCAGCTACGGCGTCCGGACGGCTTCGAACACGTAGGTCGGCACTTCCACGGCGTCACGCCCGAGCCTTGAGATTGGCGGGCGATGGCGGAGCCATCGCGCGAGCTCGGTCCGCTGCGGGGCCGAGGCCGGCATGAGGTAGGTGAGGCTCAGCCCGCCTCCGAGCGCCAAGTGATACCAAGGCCGGAAAGCGGGTGAGGCGACAAACTGATCCAGCTCTTCAATGACGCTTTGGAGCCGCGATGCCCGGCCGACGCGAATCAGTGACAGCCGAGGCGCGGCGGCGGCAGAGAGCCGATGTTGATAACAAGGCCGATACTTCGGAGGCTTTATCCCGACAATCTGGCTCAGATCTGCCGCCAGTCGCTGGTACGTCGGGCGCGGGAGCAGCGGACGGGGTCTTCGGGTGAACATCGAGAACGCGAGGATCGCGTGCAAGCGACGCCACGCACGCGAACGCAACGGCGTTGGCGACCGCGTGTAGTAGGTGGACGTGCCAGTCCTCCCGTGCCGGAAGATGCTTCGCTTGCGGCGCAACTCGTCGAGCACTTCGCGTGCACTCCGCTGACTACCGGCGGTCACATGTCTCACGACCGTGCGGTCGGTTGTCAGGCCGTAGGTGTCGATCAGCTCGAGCACCCGCTGCATCACGCCTCGTCCCGAAGCGTTTCTAGCATCTTCTGATAGACCATATCAGCCGCTTCCTGATCGCGCTCACGGTCGATCTCGACCGGCGATCGAGAGGGCGTCATGACGGCTTCCTCGTCGTAGTCCTCGACAATTGGCCACGGTGCATCCTGGCGGCGTTCGTACTCGGCCTTCGAGATCGGCCAGGTGGAGCGAGCGACAATCGGCAGACCCGCGAATTGCGTATAGCCCGCTCCACGACTCACATGGAGGATGGAGTCGAGCGGATGATCGCTCGCTGCCGCGATGTCATTCAGCGTCAGTCGGTGCTTCAGGCTCTGCGTATCTGACTTCGAGTGGTACCACTGCCAGGTGTACTCCGTGTAGTACTGCGAATCCCCACGCTGCATCCAGCTTCTCGTGACCATGACTTCTTCCCCCGAGGATTCAGAGAGCGCCCGCATGTCGGCCGGATCGGTCACTGAGAAGTACCGTTTGACGCGAGTATTGGTCCGGACGGTTGGGCGCAAATCAACGGCGGGCGTATTGAGATCGGAGACGCTCTGATTGGCGAGAACGGCGCCGACGCCGAAGCTCCGTGCCTGTTCGAGGATGACCTTGAAGTTCTCAGCCGCAATGCGTTGAAACTCGTCAATGAAGACGAACGCCTGCCGCTGCTCAGCGCGAGGGTGGGTCCGCTGTCGATCGATTGCAGCCGTAAGAAGCGAGTAGAGGGCGAGCTTGGCGATTTCTCGCACGCTGATGCTCTCGACGGCGGCGGGCAACCAGAAGTAGACAACCTGCCGCTCTTCAAGAACTGAGGGCATGTGAATCGCTTGCTCCGGTTTCGCGAGCGATCGACTGACCGCGAGGTTGTCGTAGGTCTGCAAGGCGTGAATCGTCGAGATCAGTTCGAAGGTGTCCCGATAGGTCTCAGGCTTCTCCGCCCGGAGATCGCCGACCACGTCGTACAGTTCCTGAAAGGACTGCGGCCGGTCCTCGTGGGTTAGTGCGTCGTAGAGCAACTGGCGATTTTGTCGGCTATAGAATCCTCGCCCGTAGCCGTCGCCATGATTGAGACTGAGGGCGTCAAGCATGAGGTTGGCCAACTGGATGTCGCTTCGTTGCTCGGAGGCGATGCTCAGAAACGGGTTGAAGTAGTGGGACGCGCGGCCGACCTCCGGGGTAAAGAACCGGAAGGGCACGCCCCGTCGCTCGGCCTCTTCGCGCGCCGTATGAAACAGCGCCGGGTCTCCCTTCAGGTCGAGAACGACGATCGGAGGAGATGGACTCATCTCGCCGCCGCCGGCGTTCTGACCTCGAATCAACTGAATCAAGAGAGGCATCAGGCCCAGACTCGTCTTGCCGCTGCCGGAATCGCCCACCATGTAGACGTGCTCAGACAGCAGGGACTTGTCCAGCAGCACGGGGAATCGTGCATCTGGCTCAACCCCGAGAAAGAGCTGATCCGCTTCACGGATGGCGCCGCCCAGCGGATCGGGAGCTTCGTGTTCGGAGAGCCGAAGACGATCGTTGTACCAGTCCCATTCCGTACGCTCATCATCGCCGATCCAGTCGATGTCGCCGGCCGGGTCCACGCGATCAACATGGAGCCGCATCCACTCAAGCTGAGCGAGGCTGCCCTGATAGATGAGCACGATCAGCAGCGGCGGCAGGGCGAGAGCAAACGCGAGGGCGATCGGGACGAGCCAGATAGACGTGTAGTTGCCAGCGCGGAGGTCTGCAATCAGGATCGCGACCCACGCGCCGGGGGAACGGAAGCCAAGGTCGGAGCCGCCGACGGTCGTCGCCTGGGCTTTGAAGGAACTGAGCTCATTCATGGCGAGGAAGAACTCGAGATCGGGAGCAAAGAGCGTCAACCCGATCGTCAAGGCGAAGTAGAGGGGAACAAGCATCAGCCAGGCATGCCCTTGGCGTTCGGCCAACCCCAGCCGGGGAATCCAGACGCCCGGCGCATAGCTCGTGTTGCCGCCGTAGGTCAGATACTGCCCCATGACCGTCCGGGCGCTCTCCAGCGGGGACGGCCCGCCGCGCCGAGGAAGCAGCGTCGTTGCGGCCGCCCCGCCGAGCAGGATCAGGGCGAGTCCCGTCGAATACCAGGGCACGGCAATGGCGACCGTGAGGATCGCGGCCAGGATGATGTAGCTGGGACCGATGGGCTCAAAGGACACGTCCTTGCCGTCGGCAGTGGTGACCACGAACCGTTTGCCGAGTCCCGCCGCTCGACGCACAGACGCGGGGATTCGCGGATGGGCGAACAGCCAATCCCGAAAGAAGCGCAGCGGTTCGCGACCAAATCGAACGAACATGAAAAGGGTGGCGACGGCGAACAGGGTTGAGCCGAGCAGGCGGTTCTGAAACACGCCCGTCGCCAACTTGGCGGCGAAGACGAGGGCGATCGGTCCGACGATGGCCAGTGCAACGCGCTTGAGGGTGATCGACTGATGCCACACGATGCGCACCAGGAGGACGCACGCCAGTGCACCGGCGATGATCAGGAGCATCTTCCATGGAATCAACAGGCCGGCAATGACGAGCCCAATGGCGATCGTCGAGAGCGACGTGAACATCATGATGAGTCGTCTGGAGGCGATGATGGGGAGATCGCCGTCAGAGAACGCCTGCTCGCGATACGCGAGATTCATGCCCTTCATCATGGCCCGGGTCGGCAGCCGGCGGTGATTGACCTGAGCGCTCGAACTGGGCGAGAAGACCAGCGGGTGGCGGCGAACGGTGATGCCGGCCCCGCCAAACTTGTAGACGTCGTAGAGATTCCCCGGCGGGGAAAGCACTTCAGGACGCGAGTCGCTCTCGAAGGGCCGCAGCCGTGGTCCGGTGACTGGGCGCGTAGGCGACCCGAGTGTGGGTTCGTTGTGTGATTCCATGGCGGTCTATCAACTCCATGATTCGTGTTCGGCGACCAGGGCTCTCAGCCAGAATGACAACGCCATAGCGACCCGCTCGCAAGCAGGGCCCAATCACGTCGTGTCGCAGGAGGCGAGATACGGTGGCATCAATCTGCTTGACCAGGGAGCGGTCATTGGTGCGTGGTCCGGTGGCGTACACACGCCACACCGACGGGTCCGCCCCTTCACAGAGACAGTGTGGTCCGGGCGGGAACGCGGGCCCGAAGAGCCGCTCAAGCTCGATCGCCTCAAGGCGGCGATGGCGGCCAGGAGAGACGCAGCAATACCACAGAAGCATGATGTGGGCCTGAAGGGCCTGGGGGCCAAACGGCCTGGCGCGAGCCGCCGGAACGCCGGCTCGCCGGGTCTCCTGGGGTGTGAGTTGGTAGTAGCGAAGGCGTTCGGGGAGCCCGGCCCGAGATTGAATCCGTCCAGACTCGATCAGCCGGCGGATGACGTTGGCGGGACTTCGCCGGTCGAACAAGATCTCAGCGAGGACTGAC
The DNA here is from genome assembly GCA_965227335.1 of Phycisphaerales bacterium. GTDB lineage: Bacteria > Planctomycetota > Phycisphaerae > Phycisphaerales > SM1A02 > CBDDFV01. The sequence continues at coordinate 393,394 of CBDDFV010000001.1, read as the reverse complement.
CGGAACGTCAGCCGGTATCGAACAATGTGATCGATGATGCGCTGGTCGCGTTCAGACATGGCGTTACCAGAGTTCGTATCCGTAGCCACGGGACTGACAGAAGCGGTGAAAGGCCATGAGCTTTTCGGCGCTGTAGTGGCCGACGACTTCGATGGCGGTCCAGGCGGCCCCATCCCGGACCATGGCGTCCGGGAGCTTGCGATGCCGCAGGGGCTCAGCGCGGGCGATCTCGGCCTCTGATCGCCAGCTTCTGGCCCGGGTCGGGAGCTGGCGTCGCATCCAGAGGTAGACCGCGGCAACATGCAGGTCATGGGTGGCTTCGCTTGCTCGGGGGAAGCGCCCACCTGAGCCGCCGACGGTCTTGGCGGCCGCTGTTTCAGCAATCACGAAGAGCGTCTCAGTCGGGGCGCCCTCCCAGCGAGAGCGCGCCCGGTGGGAGATGACTCCGAACTGAGGCGCGGGCCGACCCGGTCGCCAACTGGCCAGAGGACGGTCGGGCGACGCTTCTTCATGGGCCATCAGCGAACGCGTGGCGAAGACATCATTGAGCGCACGGATTCGACGCCGAGCTCCATCCATGGAGCCGTCCCAGAATGTCGCTGCGACCTGACGCATCGTGAGCGTTCGGACACGCAAAGCGAGCACGTCGAGGAGGAGTTGATCTCGTTCAGTCAGAGTGGAGCTTGTCATGGCCTTGGTGACGAGGAACCGCGGGGTCTTGGTGGGGTAGAACGACGCGTCTGGATGCTGGTATTCAACCACCTGAGGGAACGGTTGTTAGCACTTCAATAACACACTCGATCCTCCATCGGATGAACGACAGTGATGGAATGGGTGAGATCGCCCGAGAGTGACAACACAAGAGCGCTCGTGCGACTCGCGGCAGGCCGTGAGGAACGCGATCGTCGCAACGAACGTTGGACGTCGAGCCCGGCGAGAAATTCCCGTAGATCGTCAATACGGGAATCACGCGGGCGCTTGTGAGCGTGTCCGCCAAGATGCGGCGCAAGCCGCTCAATCAACGCGGTGCGGCGCAAGCCGCGACCCCCTCCCCCCCGGGGGCGGGAGGCGGGGGCCGGGGGGAGCAGTTACCAATGGCCGCCGAGAATGGACCGCGGGATCGTTCGTCGGAGGAGGCTGTTGATACTGCTCCCCGGGGCGGGCGGGGACGTGTCGGTGGCGGTGCAGCCAATCGAGCCCGATGCGTGTCGGTGGCGGTGCAGAATGACGACTGAGACGTGTCGGTTGCGGTGCAGATCTGGACATCCTCAGGCTGTGGACAATCCCGCCAACCCGGTGCGTTTGCTCGTCAATCAACCTCGACACCAGCGCTCCGCTCTCGCCCCCAAAGTACTTGTACAAAGTACTACTGATAAACAAAGAAGAACCCTGCCGACGAAAACAGGGAAGACTCAGAGCGTGGCGAGCACATCGCCGACGGTTGAGAGCCCGTCCCCTGAAGCGGACGCCGGGGTTTGCCCCTCGACCTGGGACGGTCTCGGCGTTGCGTGACCGATTCGACGAAGGAGATCTCTCGCGGCGCCGGTCGAAACGGACTGAGCGATCTCGCTCTTCCGCAGCTCTTGCCACCAGTCCGGCGGGGTTCGTTGCCCCTTCGCCGCCTTCGATACGGCGTCAACGAAGTAGGCTTGCCGGGACCGCCGAAAGAACTTCGGGCCGAACCGCTCTTCAGCGGCCTGGGTGATATCGACCCACTCGACCAAGAGGTGCTCGGGGTACTGACCGACCAGCCGCCGGATCGCCCCCGCGTCGAGACCAAGGGCGACCAGCGACGCCCATACGGGCGAATCGACGGTCCTGGTTTGTCCTGGCCGAGTGGAGACGGGCCGGGGTCGGGACCCCGCAGTCATCCGAATGGCTTCGGCCCCCTGACGGGTTCTTGTGAATTCAGCTTCGCCGATCACACCGACATCCTGCAGCTCTCGAATGCATCGCTTGACCTTCGCTCTCGCGTTCCGGGTTTCGAGCGTGGGAGAGAATCCGAGAAGGTCGGTCGAGAGCGTTCGCAGTTCAAGGACGGGAAGGGCCGGGCGGCGGGCGAAGATCTTCTCCGCAAACAGAAGCAGCCGCCTCGCCGCGGGGCTCAGTCCCCGGTACAAGCTGAGGTCAAAGCGGAATTGCCCCGCCGCCGCCGACACCATTTCGAAGAACACCGGGTCCCAGAGGATTCTCCACGCCCGTGAGGAGCGTCGATCGAGCGGGAGACTCACGCTGAACATGTGGAACGTGACTTCCCGATGCTCTTCCCGGACCGGGTCATAGAACGCATCGTTGAAGTAGGTCACGGCGGCCAGGCGACGAAGGGCGGCCGAGAACTGGCCGTACTGCCGACCGCCGCGGCTGGTCTTCTGATCAATGAGGCCAAGTCGCCGCAGACACCAGTGCGGCGTGGCGATCAGACGCCCTTCGGACTTTGGATTCTCAAGCGTGAGCGAGAGCAGCCCCCACAGGTAGAGTTCATCACACGCCGAGAGCCCGAGCGGACAGAGCACTTTCGCCTGAGCGATCTTCCGTCTTCCCCTGGAGTCCGAGTACTGGTGAGTCACCTCGTGAACGAGGTTCTCAACCATCGACCGCCGCGGGTCGAGCGGACAGAGTGAGTGCTCGACCATGGTGAGTTGGCCGAGTCCGTACCTTCGGTGTTTCTCTGCGATCTTCTGTGTCTGCTGCTGCTTCGTCTTCAAACGTCCCTCGCAATATCCCCCGCTGGTTCAAGTTCCTTGAACCAAGCGATATCACGCTGAAGCGACGCCCGAAAGAGAAACAACACGTCTCGCAACCCTCTGACCCCCGCAATTGTCCTTGACGACCTTCACGCGAATGTGCCACCGTATCCCCAGTGATATCGAAGGGTTGCGGAGAATTGCCATTGGCAATCGCCCCGCCCGGAACTACCGAACTCCCGGGAGCGCCCCCCACGGCGCCGCCTGGAGATCCGCAAGCTGCTGGAGGACCGTGGACATCATCGCGATGAGCAATCAGAAGGGTGGATGCGGGAAGAGCACCGCCTGCTTTCACCTGGCCGGGGCGTTCGTTGCGTCAGGTCGGTCCGTGTTGCTGATCGACGCAGACCCGCAGGGCTCGCTCAGTCAGGGGTTCTTCGGCTCACAGGCGCTGGAACAAGCACCGTCAGAGGCGACGCTTGCCCGAGTGCTCGACGACGCCCTCCCCATCGCGGAGGCGTCGCAGTTGATCTGTCGAACCAACTTCGAGGGTGTCCGCATCGTCGTTGCCAATCAGCATCTGGCGAGCTTCAATCATCCGCAGCCCGAAACGAGCGGTCTCTCGCAGTATCTGCTGCGGGACTTCCTGGAGCAGGTGACCGACGTCGATCTGGTGCTCATTGACTGCCCGCCCAACCTCTACCGCTGTACGTGGGTCTCGCTTGTCGCCGCCGATTGGATGGTGATCCCGGTTCCGCCGGAAGACTTCGGCACCCAGGGCTTGCGAGCCGTCCATCAGGCGGCTGAGAATGCCCGCCTGCTCAACCCCAAGCTGCGTCGACTCGGCCACCTTATCTCACGGCGAGACAGCCGCCTCCTGGTGCATCGCGAGTATGAGAAGCGGCTGCGTCATCTGTACCCCGAGTTGGTTCTCGAAACCGTGATTCCCGAGGCCGCAGACCTCAAGACCGCGATCGCCGCGCGCACGCCCATCGAGTTCTACAAGCCGCAATGTCAATCCGCCGGGATGATCCGGCAACTCGCGGTTGAAGTTATGGACCGCATCGAATTGCGGCGGCCAGGAAGGAGACAGATCGCATGAGGCTCAGATGACATCAACGCGTTCCGCTCTCGCCCAGATCACCGCCAACCTCGACGAGTCCATTGGCCTCCGCTCGGAGGACGCGGCTCCCACATTGAGCCCGGTCGCGTCGCCGAAGGACGTCGGACGCAAGGGACTGCGGAACGTCGGGCAGGTCGACATCGGGCTCGTGGAGCCCGACCCCGACCAGCCCCGAACTGTCTTTTCGGCTGAAGCAATCGAGCGGCTGGCCAAGAGCATCGCCGACAAGGGCCAACTCGCCCCCATTCACGTTCGGTGGTCTGAGGAGCACTCCAAGTGGCTCATCATCTCGGGTGAACGGAGATGGCGAGCGTGCAGAGCGGCGGGCCTGGAGTTTATCAACTGCCACTTCCACGAGCAGCCCTTGCCTGAGTCAGAAATCCTCGAACAGCAATTGATCGAGAACCTCCTCCGAGAAGATCTCTCGCCAATGGAGGAAGCGCGGGGGTTCTCGAATCTGATGGAGCTCAACGGGTGGAACGGTAAACAGGTCGCCGAAGCGCTTCGCATCACGCCGTCACGGGTGAGCCGAGCGCTTGCACTCCTGAAGCTGCCCGAAGATGTGCAGCAGCAGGTCAACGACGGAGTCATTCCGGCGAGAACCGCCTACGAACTCTCAAAGGTCAAGAGTGAGACCGCGCAGGCGGATCTTGCGGCACAGGCCGTCGAAGGCACGCTCTCAACGGCGCGAGCAGCAGGCGCCGCACGGAAGCGACGCGGGAAGCCGGCGACGAAGAAAGGCGTTCGCCTGACGTTCACGAGCGAATCAGGCTGGAGCGTGGTTGTTTCCAGGCGAGGACCCGGCTCCTACGACGAAGTCGAGCAGGCGCTCGAAGAGGTCCTTGAAGAAGTTCGATTGCGCCGCCGCAACCGAGTGCACCTCCTGTAGTCAGCTCCAGCTCGTCGGGAGACGTTTGATCGCACGAACAGATCATTCTGGCCGAAACCGGTCGGCATCCCTGATCCAGGTCACCGAAGATCCCGTACAAGGACGCAACCCAAACAACTCGTGACTTGGAGCGACGCCGTGACTACCTCATCTGCCGTTACGCCACAAGGCCGCGTTCATCTGATCGACGAAGGTGACGGACCGGCTCTGTTCTTCCTGCATGGGCTCTTCTTCACCGCGGAACTTGCGTGGCGGCCCTTGATCGACGTCATGCGTTCAGACTTCCGATGCGTGGCTCCCGACCTGCCCGGACATGGAGGGACGCCGGCAGACGATCACGACCTGAGCATGGATGGCCTGGCTCGATGGGCGTGCGACGTCAGTGACGCGTTGAACATCGAACGATGTCACATCATCGGCTTCTCGCTGGGCGGCTTCCTCGCCCAACGAATCGCCGCCTGGCGCCCCGAGACGATTCAGTCTGCGTTCCTCATTGGAAGCACACCGTTCGCCGAGCCTACATGGTTCAGGCGGTACCACATGAATACGACGGTCCGGGCGCTTCGGGGCGAGGTCTGTACCGACTACATCCGAAGCGTCCTGCGACGGAAGTTCTTCGGACGTGACTTCCGCCGCAAGAGCGACCGCCTGGAGTCAATCCTCGATACGCTCATGGACTTTGACCCCGAGGTAAGAGCCCGTGGAACCGCGGCAGTCCTCACACGGCCTGACTGCCTGCGAGAAGCCCAGTCCATTCGCCAGCCGATCACATTCGTTCGTGGAGAATCCGACCGGGTGCGAAGCAAGTCCGAGTTCAGGACTATCCGACGGCTCTTCCCCCACGCCGCCTGGGACATTGAGAACTCGGGGCATTCGGCGTCGATCGAGCAACCGGGACAAGTGCTAGGGCGCTGGCAGGCCCACTACTCGCGCTTTCAGAGCGAGCGACGTGTGCATCAGTGAGTGACGGATTCTCCGCCCCGATTCCAACGCGGCTCGATCGCTCCAGACCCGGCGCCACCTCGAAGACTGCGAGGAGTGCCGTTGGCTCCTGGAGCAATGGGAAGGCGTTCTGGCCGATTGGCAGAGGGCGTGTGCTCGGTCGGCCGAACAGAGTTCGTAGGATTGAGCACAACGCCGTAGGACCAATAAATACGTCCTCCACAGGGCAAATCCTGAGACCATGGTGATTTTCTCTATCGAGAAGGGACTCGCGATTCCAAGGATAGCCGATTGACTTGTGTCAGAAAATATGCGATAATTCCTGACAGGAGCAACCTCATGACATCGGTCCATGCCCACATCAAAGCACGCATCAGCCGCGCCCCCGGCGCTGTCGTCACGGCCAAGGACTTCTCAGACCTTGGCCAGAGGGACGCCGTTGATCAGGCGCTTGGGAGGCTGACGAAGGCGGGCATTGTCACGCGCATTGGACGTGGTCTCTACCATCGTCCGCGCGTGAACAAGCGGCTTGGCATCACAATCCCGCCCAACCCCGATCTGATCGCAAGCGCCATTGGCCGGCAGACGGGGCACCATGTGGCGCCGTCACCTGCCCGTGCGGCAAACGCCCTGGGCCTCTCAACCCAGGTCCCCGCCAAGCTGGTCTACCTGACGGACGGCCCCAGTCGTGCGATTCAGGCAGCCGGACAAGTCTTCCATTTCAAGCACGTCTCAAGCAAGCGGCTGCCGCGATTCGATGATCCGACGCTGTCTCTCGCAGCGAGCGCCATTGTCGCCCCGGCCAACGCCAAACGCGGCCCTCAGTTGGTGCAAGCGCTTCGCGACAAGCTCTCGCCTCCGCAGCGTGTGCAACTCGCAAAGAAGATGATGAGTGCAGATGACTGGGTCTCCGACGTTGCACGACAGATCGCAGAGCCCGTTGCGTAGCCGTTATGGATAAGGTCGCTCAACTCCCCGCTTCTGACCGCAACGACTTGTTTCGTGCAGCGGCCACGGAGATGGGCGTGGCGCCAGCGATCATCGAGAAAGACTTCTGGGTGTGTTGGACGTTGCGACGCCTCTACACCCTGCCGACCCTTGAGACAGCTCTCCACTTCAAAGGCGGGACCTCGCTCTCGAAGGTCTACGGGGCCATTCACCGTATGTCGGAAGACATAGATCTCGTCATCGATCGCACCGACCTCGGCTTCACGGGCGAACGCGATCCAACCCAGGACGGACTCAGCAACAATGGGAGGAAACGGCTCATCCTGCAACTGCGAGCGGAAGCCAGCGTGTTTGTCCGAGACCTGTGCACGTCACTCCGGGAGCATTTCGGCGCTCACCTGAACGACGAGCTCTGGACACTTGAGTCAGATCCCGATGACGCGGACGACGCGACGCTGCTGTTCTCCTACCCCGTTGAGTCGGTGACAAGCGAATACGTCCGCCCGGTGGTCCGGCTCGAGTTCGGCGCGCGGAGCGATCCCTCGCCATCGGAAGCCGGATCCGTGCAGCCGTATGCAGCGGAGTACCTCCCCGGGCTCTTCGAAGACGCGGACACCGCCGTCCCTTCGGTCGTCGCTGCCGAGCGGACGTTCTGGGAGAAGGCGACCACGCTGCACAAGCTCTACCACAAGCCGGCTGAGCAGCCGCTCGGCTCACGGTTGTCGCGGCACTACAGCGATCTGTTTCATCTGTCGAATCACCCGTGTGCGGACCACGCCTGCAGCGACCTGAACCTGCTCGATCAGGTGGTCGCCCACAATCAGCTCTTCTTCCGACGGAGCTGGACCAACTTCGAGACGGCGGTTGCCGGGACGCTACGGCTGGTGCCTCCAGAGCATCGAATGGAGGAGCTCCGTGACGACTACGATCAGATGGCGGAGATGATGTTCGGCACGGTCACGCCGTTTGAGGAGGTCATCGGCGGTCTCTCCACTCTTGAGCAACGGATCAACGGGCGCTGAGATGCTCGGAGTGCTCCAATGCGGTAGAGCGGGGAACGGCTATCGAGCGGCGGCACGCTTGGCGTCACCTCCAAGTGGCAACGACTGCCATATGAGGCGCCGCAGGGGCAAAAAGAGTCACCAAGAGGTTTCTACTCATACTCTTATTGATGGGTTCGCTACCCCCCCTGCGGCCCTTTGCTCGCGATGAGCTCCCAAATACGAAGAAGTGACCCCTGCGTGCCGCCCACCAAATGGACCCAAACCCACCAAATGTGGTAAATGGAGGGGCGATCTCCCTCGCATTCAGACGATGACCGCGGTCAGAAGACTCCAGCTTGGGCAATGGCAACCGGTGTGCTCGCACACCCGTTGCCTGTGTCCGGGGACTGTTCAGGTTCTACAGAAGGTTGGAGACGTGATATGGACCACTTGACCGACTACGACGCACTGAGTCGAGTGCTCGGTGACGAGGCAGACAAGGCAGACGAGGCGGAGGCACAACAAGTACAGCGGCATCTGGACGGCTGTGAACAGTGCCGACGACTCGTTGACCACTGGGAGGCCGTTGTCGCCGCTTGGCGAGAACAAGAGCGAGCAACCGCCGTTGATCACGACGCGGTTCTTGAGAGACTGCGCATCGCTCAAGGTGAGTCACCTGATTGACCGCGCCCAATTGGGTGCCACCGATTGTGATTTTCTTCACACCCCGGGCGCACCCAAAACCTCAAATTTCACGGCACTTGTGAAACCGGGAGCGCTCCTGAACCGTCTAATCAAGTCGGAGGACAAGATCCATGTCCGACGACGATGGGGCTTCTAAACGACCGGAGAGTGCTCAAGAACGGGATACCCGGCTTGCGCACGCTTTGCGCGCTTTGTCCGAGGCCAAGCTTCCCATCGACTCCCCCGCGTTTCGCGAACTGTATGGTCTCTACAAGGACCACGTCGAGACAATCGCCCATGCGATAACGCAAGGCGTGAATCGCAGGGTGCGCGAGGACGCCTGCCAACACGTGTGGCAGAGAGTCTGTGAAGGCAAGTTCAATGGCCGTGCTCGATTCACAACGTGGGCGTACACGGTGCTCAGGAACTACTTCGTTGACCATGATCGAAAGAAACGGGCGGTGACGATAGGCAATCAGGCGATCCAAAATCGACTGGGCTCGACCGCCGGGGGGAATGACCATTCGGCGACCGATAGAGATCTCAAGGAGAAAATGCTCGAAGCGCTTCAGGCATTACCAGACCCGCATCGGACCGTCGCTCGCCTTCGGCTGAGCAACTACTCCCATAGAGAGATCGGGATCGTGATTGGGCAAACTCCCGAGACGTCAAGGCAGCTCTTCAAGTCCGCATGCAGAATGCTGCAAGGCTGTCGGTCGGAGATCGGCGACTCCCCCAAGGCCCCCGCAGATCGTCGGTCATCATGACCAGGGAACGCGATCTAGAATACGCGGTCTTGGACGTTCGCATCGCGGATGGTCCTGGCGTCCTTGCTGACATTGCAGCGATGGTCGATCACCACCAACTGAAGATCATTGAGAGCACCGCGACCGCACTTGGCGGCCACGCAATCATCGGCATTCACATTGCCGGATCTCCCCAGCAACTCGATCAGTTTGGTAAGGACGTCAAACTCGAATTTGGACCTCGCGCTATCCTCGTCCGCCAGGCAGAGCCGTCGACGCCTGCACTCAGCTGTGGTTCAGAGTGGAGATTGACGGTCGTGTCCCGGGATTACGCGGGCCTACTCGCCATCGTCACTCGTTTTCTCCTCGATCAAGGCATGCAGTTGATCGTTCATACAGGGGAGCAGCACGGTCGGCCTCGTGTCACGACACTGGACTGTGTCCAAAAGTTCACGATGGTAGCCCCAGACGACTTCAACAAAGCCGTATTTGAAGCCGAACTGTGTGCCTTTACTAGCAAGTATGGACTGCATGCCACGCTCGATCGAATCGTGAGCGACTGGCGGTAGTTTTCTTGGTTCTGTGCGCGCCGCTGACGACTCCCGTTCGTCAAACAGGTGCTCAACGAAAGGAACCAAGAACATGATCACTCCACCCACCACCCGAAGCCAGCCGAGTCTCACGAATGAGCCCCGGCGAGATCGGGCCCCCAGCGTGATCACCCTTATGGACTTTGCACACGGGCTTCTTCCCCAGCCCGACGGTCATCACATGCAACAGGAGAATCAACATGACCGCCTCACTCTCGACTCTCAAAGACACATTGAATCAGTTGCACAAGCTGCTCGTCACGCTCAACGAACTGCCGCTTGCGTCTGTTGACAAGACAGTTAACGGGCTTCGTCGATGCCTGCCGCAGGATGGAGGGCGTGCCGCCGACCCACTGAGCGTCCTCGGAAACGAAGAGCGCCGTGCACTGCTCATCTTGGCAACAGCACTGCTTGAGAACCACCTGCATCTTGCTACGCAGGAACTCGACAACCTCTGCTCCTACCTGGGCAACGGCGACGCCGAACATCCTCGACTGAGCGCATGAACTACGAGAGGTTCGTGCTCGCACAGCCACCACTGAGGTGGCTGTGCGCGTGCTCGAAATCACCGCCTCTCGCCAGACTGCCCAAGAGCGATGGCCGCTGCCTCGTTCACGGCACCGAGTGGCGTTATCGCGAGCGACAAGGAGTCACCCACTCACCACCCATGAACAGCCTCGACCAGGCTGAGGATGGAGGATCGGGTGGCACTGGACAACCGGGGCCAAATCGCTGTGAGTCGCTCAAGTTCTCTGGCAGTATCGGGTTCAGCGCCAAGCAGACCGCCGAGACACGAAGTCGAGCCCATGGCCAGATCGCCAGAAGCAGTTACCATGTCTGCGCTTGCCGGAGTGGCGGAATTGGCAGACGCGGCGGATTCAAAATCCGCTGCCCGCAAGGGCTTGTGGGTTCGAGTCCCACCTCCGGTATTCACCGTCCGGGAGACATTCGTTTCGACTCAGGGACGAAAAAGCGACGCGACGGATGAACCGCCGCGCCGCCGGGTGGTGTGCAACGCGCCAGAGGGCTTGGCGCGCGCACAGTGAGAAGTCGATCGCGCGGCCGTCGCCCCTTTCGCATGAGTCTCGGGGGCGCGAGCTGCGCTCGGAGCCAGGTTGTCGACGCGTCGAACGACGAAGCCGCCGTCCGGAGAAGAAGTGAGTCGTCGCACACCGTTATCCGCGAAACGCGTCGCCGACGCCATGGCTAGCGGAGATCATTGCATCGGGGCCGCCGACGCCCCCCGCGCACGCGTGTTCCCGGCCCGGAAACCCCGCGGCGACGGCGATCCGGCCGATATACTCAGACGGTCGGCCCCCACCGCCCGCCGCCGGCGAACTGTCCGACCCGATTCCAGGAGGCGACCCGAGACATGCCCGCCGACATCATCCGGATTCTCTGCGTCGACGATCACGCGTTCATCATCGACGGGCTCGCGGCCCGGCTCGAACCGGAGCGCGACCTTGAGCTCGTCGGTCGCCTCGATTCCTGCGACGACCTGCTCCCCACCGTGCGCGAGCTCCGGCCCGACGTCGTGCTCCTCGACATCGAGATGCCCGGGGCCGACACGTTCGAAGCCCTCGCCGACCTCACCCGCGAATTCAAGACGCTCCGGCCGATCATCCTCAGCGCCTACGTCCGCGATCATTACATCGACGAGGCGTATCGCGCCGGCGCCCGGGGCTACCTCTCCAAGAGCGATCCCCCCCAGCTCCTGATCGACTCGATTCGCCAGGTCATGCGCGGCGAGCTCGCCCAGAGCCCGGAAGTCGCCAGCCGCACGACCCCGCGCTCCAGGGCCGACGGTCAGCACGAAGTCCGCTCCCGCCTCGACTCGCTCACTCGACGCGAAATGCAGATCCTCCGCATGATCGCCCGCGGCATGTCCCGCACCGACATCGCCGAGGACATCTGCCGCAGCCCCATGACGGTCGACAACCACCGCAAGTCGATCATGAAGAAGCTCGACATCAACGACCGGGGCGAACTCGTCCGCTTCGCGATCGCGGAAGGACTGGTCGAGGTCTGACCCGACCGCCCGATGCCTGACCCCGCCGACACCCCGAATGCGTCCGGCCCGAAACGCCGACGCCGACCCGTCCGGCCGTTCACCTGGCTCGGCTTCAGCATCACCATCATCGTCGTCCCCCTGCTGATCCTCGGGGCGGCGATCCTCGTCCTGCTTCGCATGGCCGAGATCGTCAACGAACACCGCGTCACCGAAGAACGACAACGCCTCGCCACCCGACTCGCGGCGGAGACCCAGGCCTACACCAACGCCTGCATTCTCGACGCCCGCGGCGCCGACGACATCGACCCCGACGCCATCGCCGACCGGGTCCGCCGCATCCTCGAGGAACTCCGCCACGGCGACCTCGCCGCCCACCGACGCACCAGCTCCGTCGCCGAAACCGCCGCGAGCCGCATGCGGCTGCCCCCCGTCACCGAGCCCGCCCTGCTCGCCCTCACCAACAGCTGCAACACGAAACTGCAGGCCCTCGTCGACGCGGCCCGACGCATCAACCCCGCCGACGGCGCCGAACCCCTCCCCGCCGATGAACTGCGGACGCTGCTCGCCCTCGAGGTCGACCTCCTCGGCGCCGCCGATCGCGTCGCGACCGAACTCAACGCGATCACGCAACGACGCGCGGCGGACCTCATCACCTGGGCCTTCGGCCTCGCCGCCGCGATCACCGTCCTCGCGTTCATCCTCTTCTACCTGCTCATTCTCATGCGTCGGCTCAACGTCGGCCTCCGCGAGACCGCGCGCGAACGCAAGGCCGCCGAAGACCTCGCCGTCGTCGCGAACCAGAAACTCCGCGCCCTCACCCGCGTGCAGGACGCGATCCTGAACTCGACCGATCACGTCATCATCTCGACCGACGAGCGCGGCCGTATCCGCACCTGCAATGACGCCGCCCGACGCATGCTCGGCTACGGGCCGGATGAACTGATCGGCACGCTCGCCGCGAAACTCATCGTGCCCGACGACCAGGAGGACTTCAACGGTCTCGCGGCCCGCGCCCGCGACGGCGCGGTCGAGCGTCACGAGCGCACCTTCATCCGCGCGGACGGCTCCCGCTTCCCCGGCCACGTCACGATCACCGCGATGCGGGGCGACGACGAGCAGGTCAGCGGCTTCGTCGGCCTCATCGACGACATCACCGAACAACGCCGCGTGCTCGAAGACCTCCACCGCACCCGCGATCTCGCCGAATCCGCCAACCAGGCGAAGAGCCAGTTTCTCGCGAGCATGAGCCACGAACTGCGGACGCCGCTCAACGCAATCCTCGGCTACACCTACCTGCTCCAGCAGGAAGTCGCGGACCAGGATCTCGACGCCCTCGCCCCCGACCTCGGACGCATTCACAGCGCCGGCAATCACCTGCTTGCGCTGATCAACGAGATCCTCGACCTGTCGAAGATCGAGTCGGGACGCGTCGACCTGCATCCGGAGCCGATCGATCTGCCGGACCTCGCCCGCTCCGTGGCCGCCCTCGTCGAACCGCAGGCCGCCCGCGGACGAAACACGATCACCCTCGACCTCGAACCCGACCTCCCGGTGATGCATCACGACCTCACCCGCACGCGTCAGATCCTCTTCAACCTGCTCGCCAACGCGTGCAAGTTCACCGAGGACGGGGTCATCACGCTGTCGATCGCGACGGATCGCGAATGCGACATGATCCGCTTCCAGATCGCCGACACCGGCATCGGGATGACGCCCGAACAGCTCGAACGCGTCTTCGACGAGTTCGCCCAGGCGGACTCCTCCACGACGCGGAAGTACGGCGGCACCGGTCTCGGCCTCACCATCTGCCGACGCTTCTGCGACATCATGGGCGGAACGATCGGGGCCGAATCCGCGCCCGGCGAAGGCGCGACGTTCACCGTCCGACTGCCGATCGAACACCGACCCGCGACGGCCGAACCGGAAACGCCCGCATGATTCTCATCGTCGAAGACAACGAGCTGAACCGCGACGTGCTCGAGCGCAGCCTTGCTCGCGCGGGCTATGAAGTCGCCGCCGCGACCGACGGACTGCAGGCCATCGACATGGCCCGCGACCTCCGGCCCGACCTGATCCTGATGGATATCGGCCTGCCGCAACTCGACGGCTGCGCCGCCGCCCGCCGCATTCGCACCGATGATCCCGACACCCCGATCATCGCCCTCTCCGCCCACGCCCTGCCCGACGACCGCGCCCGCGCCCTCGACGCCGGCTGCAGCGATTACGTCACCAAACCGATCGACATCCCCGCCCTGCTGACGCTGATCGGCGAACGCCTCGGCGACTGACCCCCCGCTGCATCCAGCCGCCGCCCGCCCGCGAAGACGTCGCGGGAGCCCCTCCCCGGTTTGGTCCGCGATCGCCATGGCGGCGATCCCGATCCGATCGCATACTTTCAACGTCTCGATCGCCTCCCACATCTCTCCCGCGACGAACCGCCAGCGCCGCCCACTCACATCTCTCGCGGCCCGGTCGACGCCCGAAAGGCGAAGGAACCATGTCTCTCACCGCTCAGTACGTGGCTGCGTCAGCCGATCCCGATGAAGGCCTCGTCGTCCGCTTCACGCGGGCGGATGTGACCGATCCCGTCTACATCCGCCGCGCCGGCGATGAGATCTACCGCATGATTCGCGCCGCCGACGCCCCCCGCGTCACCCTTGACCTCGCCTCCGTCCAGCGACTCTCCGCCGCCGCCCTCCGACTCATCACCGCCCTCAAGACGGTTATCGATCAGCGGGGCGGCGCCCTCCGGCTCACCAACGTCGACGACGACGCCGTCGCCCTGCTCAAGCTGGCCCGACTCCACAAGCAACTCACGATCGTCGCACAGAACAATGCGGCCGGCCGGCGCGGCTGGTTCCGGCGCACCGCCTGAACCCCCCGCCCGTCACGCGGCCCATCCGCTCCTCAGTGTGTCCCGCCCCCGCCGCCCGATAACCGTCGGACCACGATTGTCCCACGTCCTACAGCCGGGCGGTCGGGGGTCGGGATCAACGCACCCAATCCCCCAGACTGACGCGAACGACCCCGACGGACGATACGTACCTCCGACGTGAGCGACGCCACGCTGATCCTGTCGGACACGCACCTCGGACGCCCGCGCGGCGGCGCGCTGTCCGCCCGCGCCCTGCGCCCCCTCTGGACCCGCGTCGATCGCCTCATCCTCAATGGCGACGTCGCGGAGATTCACCACCCCCACCACTGGAGCGACGCCGCCCGCGCGATCCTCGAACTCACCGACCTCTGTGAGGACGACGGCGTTCAGCTCACGTTCCTCTCCGGCAACCACGATCCGTTCCTGACCGACATCCGCTGTCTGCATCTCGCCGACCGACGGGTGTTCGTGACCCACGGCGATGTGCTGCATCCCGCCGTCGCCCCCTGGAGCCCCGCCGCCGGACGCATGCGGGAGGCCCGCACCCGCGCCCTCGCCCACGTCGACCCGGAAACCCACGACGAACTCGAAGTGCGTCTCGCCGCGGCCCAGGCCGCCTCCCACGCGGAATGGGAGAAGATCACCGAGGAGGCCGGACGCTCGACCGTCCTCGGCATGCTCGCCCGACCATGGAAACTGGTCGAAGTCCTCCGCTACTGGCGGGCCCTGCCGCAACTTGCGTCGGACTTCGCCGCGCAATGCGCGCCGGACGCCCGCTTCATCGTCGTCGGACACTCGCACCACCCCGGCGTGTGGCGGGTCGGCGAACGCTGGATCATCAACACCGGCGCCTTCAGCTTCCCCGGCCGCCCGCGCGCCGTGCTCGTGCGCGGCGACGAACTCGCCGTCCATCGCATTCGCCGACTCGGACGCGAATATTACCTCGACCCCCACGCCGTCCGACGCTTTCAGCTCTCCGATGCGCACGCGATCGACGCCCGCAACACCCGGCCGGGCAATTCACGTCCCAGCGCGGCGCCGATCTGAGCGCCCGCATCGACCAGCCGCCCCAGGTCCACGCCGGTGCGAATTCCCATCCGCTCCGCCATGTAGACGAGATCCTCGGTCGCCAGGTTGCCCGCCGCGCCCGGCGCATACGGACACCCCCCGAGCCCGCCGCACGAACCATCGAAGGACCGCACGCCGAGCTGCAGCGCCCGCATCGCGCACGCGAGCGCGCCGCCCCGGGTGTCGTGCAGGTGCAGCGTCGAATCCGCCGGTGCGAGGACGCCGTCGAGCCCGTCGTAGAGCGCGTCGATGTCGGACGGCGCGGCGACGCCGATCGTCTCGCCCAGGTCGATCTCATCCGCCCCGATGTCGAGCAGTTGTTCCGTCACCGCCCGCACCGCGTCGGGCGTGATCGGACCCTCGTAGGGGCACGCGACGACACAACTGACGTACGCCCGCACCGCAAGCCCCGCCCGCCGCGCCTGCGCCGCCACCGGACGGAAGCGTGCGATGGTCTCCGCGATCGACGCGTTGGTGTTCTTTCGGGCGAAGGTCTCGGACGCGGCGGTGAAGACGGCGATCTTGTCGAGCTTCCCTGCGGCGTGGGCCTCCAGCGCCCGCTCCATCCCTCGCTCGTTCGGCACGAGGGCCGAGTACACGACGTCTTCGATTCGCTCGATCCGGGCGAAGACGTCCGCCGCATCGCCGAGCTGCGGCACCCATTTCGGGCTGACGAAGCTCGACACCTCGACTTCGGCCACGCCCGCCCGCGCCAGCGTATTCACGAGCGCGACCTTCGCCTCGACGGGCAGAACGGTCGATTCGTTCTGCAACCCGTCGCGGGGCCCGACGTCGGTGATGCGGATGGAGTCCGGGAGGTTCATGACGATATCGTACTCCGGGACGAACGCGGCGCCGCGCCATGGTCCGCACCCCGTGCGGACCGAATGGCGTCACCGATCGGTCCGCACGGGGTGCGGACCCTACCGCATGAAGGCGAAGAAACTCGCGATGACGCCGCCGTTGCGTCGACGCATCCACCGCTGGACGGTGCGGGTGTGGTACGGCGCGCACCAGGCGAGCGCCTCGTCGTCAATTCGACGCGCGCCGCGACGGATCGCCTGGTGGATCTTGTATCCGACGTACTGCTTCGCCTTGTCGATCGAGCCCGGCGGAATCTCCACGCCGTGACGATCGAACGCCGCGATCGCCCACTGCTCCGCCTCGTACTCCATCCGGTGCACCGGCGTGCGCCGACGCTGATGATCCAGCGCGATGTGCGCGCACTCGTGGGCGAAGACAAACAGCCGCTTCCGCGTCGTCGGACGGGGGGCCAGAACCTTGCGATCTTCGATCCACGCCCGTCCCCACAGACCCTTGTCGTGCCACTGAACGCACGTCACGCCCGCTTCCGTCGACAGCCGGTCCGCGACCTCGGCGCAGATCTCGCGAACCAGCCGCGGCCGACCCGCCGTCACTTCTGCTTCCTCGCCCGGATCAGGATCCCCGCGAACACCGCGGCCACCGCCAGCGTCAAAAAAATCGCCACCGACAGCAGCACGATCTCCGCCGCCGGCATGCCGTCGGACGGCGTCGTCGGCATCATCGGCAGATCACCCCGCGGATGACCGGTCGTCGCCAACCACCGCCACATCACTCGTCGTCCTTTCGCCGCCAGAACGTGAGGGGGGCGACGTCCGCCTCCACCTGCTCGCCTTCCGCATTGACGATGAGGGTGTTCCCCTCCTCCGCGTGCGCCGTCTTCACCATCGCGAACGCGATCGGAACCGACCCGAGCATCGGGGCGAGCGTGCTCGACGTCACCGCCCCGACCTGCGGACCCATCCCGCCCGACGACTCGTCCGTCGGCCGCGCAAACACCTGGCCGCCCGCCACCGGCAGCCGATCCGCCTTCGGACGCAGCCCGATGAGCATCTGCTTCGGCCGACCGAGGCTGTCCATCCGGGCGACGACCTCCTGTCCGAGGTAACACCCCTTGGTGAAGCTCACCCGCGCGTGCAGAAGGCCCGTCTCGTGCGGCAGATTGGTCACGCCGAAATCGACGTTGAAGAGCGGCGTCCCCGCCTCGATCCGCGCGATGTTGAACGCGTACCACCCCGACGGGCGCGCCAACGGACGCTCGCCGTCGACCGTCGTCTCCAGCAGCGCCGCCCAGACTTCCGGCGACTGCTCACGCGGGGCGATGATCGTCACCCCCGGATCGCCGATCTCGTCGTGACGCGCCACCGTCGTCGATACCCCCCCGATCGACGTCGTCGCCGCCCCGCCCGGGGCCAGACGCACCAGATCGCCCGCCGCGACCTCCACCACGTTCACCGCGGCGGGACCATGCGCCTGCATCACGTGGAACGCGTCGGTCCGGTCCACGATCTCGACGTCCTCGGCGAACAGAAACGCGTCCAGCGTCGTTCGCGCCGCATCCGCCCGGAGCAGATCCACCACCGCCAGCAACGCATCCCCGCCCGGCGGCTGGATCAGCAGCAGATCCGCCTCCACCCGGCCCTTCCGATTCAGCCAGAAGGTCGCCCGCGCCCCGCCCTCGTCCAGACCCCGCAACTCCTGCGTCACCATCCGGTTGAGAAAGTCGAACCGCTCCGACCCGCGAATCTCCAGCACCACCCGGTGCGGACAGTCGACCAGACCGGCCGAACGACGAAGCGCGGCGTACTCGAGCTCCACCGCCCCGTACGTCCCGACCAGCTCGCAACCACGACCCCCGTCGCCGGAATCATCCGACGTCGTCGCGGGCGCGGCGGCGTACGGCAGCATTTCCAGCTCGTACGCCTGCGCCTGGTGACCGCTCGCCGCCCCCGGACGCGACGCCTCCACCGGCGTCCGGAGCATCTCGACGTACCGTTCGTGGAGTTTGCGAAGCGGGCTCTCGTGGAGGATCATGCGTGGTCCTTCGATCGGCCGACCGGGCGAATCCCGGATCGACGCCGACATCCTAGAACGTCTCGGCCCGCGGTTCTTCCCTTCCCCCTGACCACCCCTGGTGACGACCTCATGAACATTGATCTGCTTCGTCGACTCTGCGAGACCCCCGGCATCCCCGGACGCGAGGAACGCGTCCGTGCGCTGATCGAGGAGGAGATCGGCGATCTCTTCGACGAGATCGAAATCGAACCGCTCGGCTCCCTGATCTGCACGCGCAAGCCCACCGCCGCTCCCGGGCGGGGCAAGGAGCCGCAGCGGGTCATGCTCGCCGCCCATATGGACGAGATCGGCTTCTATGTCCGTCACATCGACGACAAGGGCTTCCTCTGGCTCAACCCCGCCGGCGGATTCGACACCCGCAACCTCTTCTCGCGCCGCGTTCTCGTGTGCACCGAGAAGGGCGACTTCGAAGGCGTGATGAACCCCGGCGGCAAGCCGATCCATATCTCGTCGCCCGAAGATCGCAAGAAGGTGCCGGACGTCGAGGAGTTCTTCATCGACCTCGGCATGAACGCCAAGGACGTGCAGAAGAAGGTCCAGATCGGCGACTACGTCGTCATGCACGAACCGTTCCTCGATTGCCCCGAGAAGATCTTCTCCAAGGCGCTCGACAACCGGTTCGCGTGCTTCATCGCCATCGAGGCCCTCCGCAAGATCGCGGCCAGCAAGGCGAAAGCAAACCAGCACGCGTGCGAAATCGTCGTCGTGTTCACCACTCAGGAAGAAGTCGGACTCCGCGGCGCCCAGACCGCCGCGTACCACGTCAACGCCGACATCGGCGTCGGACTCGACGTCACCCTCGCGTGCGACACCCCCGGCGTCCCCGACACCATGCGGGTCACGAAGCACGGCGACGGCGTCGGCGTCATGCTCCAGGACTCCTCCATGATCGCCGACCACCACCTCGTCGAGGAACTCTGCGAAACCGCCCGCAAGAAGAAGATCGACTACCAGCGGTGCATCCTGCCCCGCGGCGGACAGGACGGAGCCGCGATCCAGCGGGCGGCGGGCGGGGCGCGATGCGCGGCGGTCGTCTGCGGCACCCGCTACATCCACACCGTCACCGAGTCGATCCACAAGGGCGACCTGCAGGCCTCCATCGACCTCCTCGCCGCCTGGCTGCCGACGGTGAAGTAAACCCCGCCGACGCCGCTCCACCCTGAACGAACACGGCCCGCTCCACCCCGGGAGCGGGCCGTTCTCATTCGTGATCATGCGGACGGGATCGACTCAGCGGATCAGGGCGAGGCGGAGGTCCGCACCGTCGACGACGCCGTCCCGGTTGAGGTCGCCCGCACACCCCCGCCCGCGGTCGCACGGACCCCAGTGCTCGAGGATCAGGTGGAGCGTCTCCGCGAGCGCCGCCGCGCGTCGATCGGTGAACTGACTCGCCGGCGCCGGCGGCGGCGTTTCCGGCCCGCCGGAGATCGTGTCGCCGATCGAGATGAGCGTCGCGTCCTCGCCTTCGACCATGCTGTCCGACACGTCGCCGGACACGAACACGGTCCCCGCCCCCGAATCCCCGAACGCGAACGTCCGGAGCTGATCGTTCTGCGTATCGAGCGTGACCGCCAGACCGAGCAGCGTCGAGTACGTCCCCGCTTCCTCGAACTCCACCCCGGTGTAGTCCGAGGCGGCGAACGGGAGGTCGGCGAGCGTCGCCGGATCAAACAGTTGCAGCCGCGATTCAAGGCCCGTGACCGTGCTTCGGATCTTGAGCAGCATGCGGTCGTTCGGACCGGCTGAGAACTGCGCCGGCTTCTCGTCGTCGTTGATGCCGACGCCGATTGCGTCGAACACGACGTTCACCGCGGACACCACATCGTCGCCTTCCGCGTCCAGCACGATGCGGTGCACCCGCGTCACGGGATCCAGGGCGTCCGCGATGTACAACGCATCGTTGTCGGAGTCCCAGATCGCCGCCATCGTCTCCTCGTCGTTGAGCGTGAGCGTGAGCGGCGCGGCGCCGTTCGCGACGAGACTCGCGGTGTCATCGGCCGCGATCAGGCCCACGCGGACGCTGCCCGCATCGTTCGCCCCCACCGCATAGAGCCGCCCGTCCCCGGCCGGCGCGAGGCTCCGGATGGTGCGATCGCCCCAGTCCGAGATCGCGTCCAGATTGTGCTCCAGCATGAAGACTTCGCCCGTGCTGTCGATCGCCCGCAACGCGCCGGTGTCGCCCTCCACCCCCACGATCAGCCGCTCCCGGGCCGGATCGTACGTGGCCACCCGGGCGTCGAGACCGTCCACGGTCGTCAGCTCGCGCACGATCTGGGTGACGGGATTGATCTGCAGAATCGCGTCCTCCACCTCCCCATCGTCCGGATCGCTTCCCGGCGCCCCTTCGGTCGCGAGGTAGAGATCGCCTGATTCGAACGCATCGGTGAACGGTCGATCGAAGACGTGCACCTCGTTTTCGTCCAACGCCGTCACGACGACGAGATCAGGGCCGAGACCGACCACGAAGCCGAACAGCTCGTTGTTGCTCGGCGTGTCCGGCTGCAGACGCTCGGCGAGCGTGAAGTTGGCGTCCGATCCCGCGCGGGTGTAGACCAATGCGGTCCCCGAATCGAAGCCGATGTCCGACACGTCGGACCGCGCGCCGACCACGGCGCGGTTGCCGCGCAACGCGACCGCCCACCCGAACTCGTCGCCGAGATCGGCCTCCGGATTCTCGAACTCCTCGGTGGCGACCCAGCGGCCGGCCATGTCCTTCTCGATCAGCCACGCCCGTCCGGTGGGGACGATCTCCTCTTCATCCTCGCCCGCGTAGAACACGCCGAGGATCGCGTTGAAGCCGTCGATGTCGACCGCTTCCGTGAACGCGGCGAAGCCGGGATCGACGCCGATGTCGCCGATCACCACCGGCGCTCCCTCGCCCCACATCTGCGTGGCGGGATCGCGCTCCCAGACGTACGCCAGCGCCTTGTTCGGCGGCGGCGCGCCCTTCGCCGGCTCCTGGAAATCCTGGGCGGGATGCCGACCCGAAATCACCACGTTGCCCGAGATCGCCACCCGATTGCCCACCCAGTCGAACGGCTCCGGACGCGGCGCGACGAGGCGAGCCCGCTCCGTGGGGAACGTCGGACCGTCAATCTCGTAGAGATACACCGCCCCGGACAGACAGAAGCCGCTCTCCGGACAGGCGTCGTTGTCGCCCGGAGCGCCGACCGCGAGCGTGTCGCCGAAGAGATCAACCGACGTCCCGAACAAACGCAACGCGCCAATGTCCTCCTCCACGATGCGGATGAGAAAATCCCACGTGCCGTCCGGCTGACGCTGGAAAACGTACGCCGCGCCCTGGAAGAAATTGACGCCCTTCTCGGTGATCTCCGTTTCGCGCGGCGCCCCGATGGCCAGCAGGTCGCCGTCCACCGCGAGCGACTCGCCGAAGAAGTTCAGGAAAGGCAGCGTCACCCCCGTCGGCGGCAGGAGCTGCTCCCGGAAGGCCCAGACGCCGTCCGGGCCCCGCTGATAGTGATACACCCCGCCCACGGCCAGGCCGATGCTCGAGTCGAGGGGCGAACCGATGAACAGGTCGTTGCCCTGCACCGCCACCGCCTGCCCGAAGAAACCCAGAAACGGGGCGCCGAGCGGCGGGGTGATGACCTGTTGATCCGTCCCGCCGCCCAACAGCGCGGCGGCGGCCATCGCGGTCGCCGTAAGAACTCCAGGCGTCATGCCGTATCCTCCTGAACACCCTCGGGCGAGAAAGGGCGATGTGGTGTGCAATCCGAATTCGTCGGCCGACGCAAACCTCGCGGCCGCCGGAAGTTCCATATTGTCCGCGACCCTGCGGAAGATGCAACCGAACGGGACCCGGAATGTCGTTTCGCGACCGCCCGCCGTATCATGCATCGCCCCCCGACCGGCCACGCGACCCGGTCCGGGACCATCGCCCCTCACCGTCGCGTCCGACCGCCTCCTTCACGCGAGAGCCGCGCCATGACCGCCTCCCCCGCCCGTCCGCCGCACCTCCCCCAGCAGGTCTTCGAGGAGCTCGAGATCGTTCGCGATCCCGGCAACCTCTTCCACCAGACGATCGAGCAGGTCCTCATCGCCGCCAACATTGTCGGGATGCGGCACCACCAGCAGATCATCCTCGCCCAGCCCAAGAACGAGATCATGGTGCACTTCCCGGTCCTGATGGACAACGGGCACCACGCGCTCTTCAAAGGCTATCGCGTCCAGCACAACAACGCGCTCGGACCCTACAAGGGCGGCATTCGGTTCCACCCGCACGTCAGCCTTGACGACATCAAGTCGCTCGCCGTCCTCATGACGATGAAGTGCTCGCTCGTGGGCGTCCCGTTCGGCGGCGGCAAGGGCGGCGTGAAATGCAACCCGCGCGAACTCTCGGGCGATGAACTCATGCGCGTCACCCGTCGCTTCTGCTCCGCGATCTCCAACCAGATCGGACCCGACTACGACATCCCCGCCCCCGATGTCGGCACCAACGCCCAGATCATGGCGTGGTTCGGCGACACCTACCAGCAGATGACGCCCGAACACGAACGACTCGACTCCCTCCGAATCGTCACCGGCAAGCCCGTCGAGTTCGGCGGCTCCGTCGGACGCGAAAAAGCCACCGGCCAGGGCGTCGTCGACGTCCTCGTCGAACTCCTCCCCGACCTCAAGGTCAACATCGAGAAGATGTCGTACTCCGTCATCGGCTTCGGCAACGTCGGCTCCTGGACCGCACGCCTGCTCAAACCCTACGGGGCCACGCTCCGCGCCGTCATCGACCACACCGGCGCCGTCTGCAACGAGTCCGGCATCGATGCGGACGACCTCGCCGAATACGTCCAGCAGCGCGGCGGCGTCCAGGGCTATCCCAAGAGCGACTCGCTGACCACCGAAGAGTTCTACCAGCAGAACGTCGACGTCATGATCCCCGCCGCCCTCGAACAGATGATCACCGACGACATCGCACAGCATGTCAACGCCCGCGTCATCGCCGAAGGCGCCAACGCCCCCACCACCCCCGAAGGCGACGCCGTCCTCATGCAGCGCGGCGTCGAGGTGCTCCCCGCCATCCTCTGCAACGCCGGCGGCGTCACCGTCTCCTACTTCGAATGGGTCCAGAATAAAACCGCCGAATACTGGTCCGGCGACACCGTCGACCACAAACTCAACGAATACATGGTCGCCTCCGCCCACCGCGTCAAACAGGCCCGCGCCAAGTACGACACCGACTTCCGCACCGCCTCCTATTGCGCCGCCCTCGAACGCATCGCCGATGTCTACAACGTGCGCGGCGTCTTCCCCTGACCCCCCCCCCTCCCCGTCGAAAGAAACGCACATGCGTCGCATCGCCCCCGCCCTCGCGATCCTCGTTCTCGCCCCCGTCGCCCTCGCCCAGACCGACGACGCCGGCGAGGAACGCCCCGACGAGACGCGAACCCTCGAGTTCAGCCTCCAGACCGGCTACGTCCACCAGTTCGAAGCCGACTTCGACGATGACGGCGGCGAACTCGACGTCCAGCGGGCCGGCCTCCGCTTCGGCGTCCGCGCCCCCCTCAACAAGAAACTCACCCTCGGCGTCACCGCCACCGCCGCCGCGTGGCAATACGACTTCGACGGAACCGCCGGCTTCGCCGCCCTCGACCCCTGGGACGACGTCCAACGCTTCTCCATCGGCGCCCGACTCGAATACCAACTCGACAAGCAATGGGCGGTGTTCGGCGGCGGACGCGCGGCGTGGTCCTACGAATCCGGCGCCTCCGCCAGCGATGGATTCACCGGCGCCGGCTTCATCGGCGCCTCCTGGGCCCGCGATCAGAACCTCATCCTCGGACTCGGTATCGGCGTCAGGAGCGTCATCAAAGACGACCCCCGACTCTTCCCGCTCGTGTTCGTGAACTGGACCATCAATAGCCAACTCCGACTCCAGTCCGCACGCGTCGGCTCCGTCGGCGCCGCAGGCGGCGGCGTGGGCGGACTCGAACTCGCCTGGACCCCCCCCAGCCTCGACAAACTCACCGTCGGCGTCGGGGCCGAATGGCTCAGCCTCCGCTTCAGACTCGACGATGACGGCGTCGCCCCCGAAGGCGCCGGCGAAGAGGAAGGCGTCGCCATCCGCGCCCGCGCCACATGGTCGTTCTCCGACAACGCCCGCATCAGCCTCATCGGCGGCGTCCTCGCGGCGGGCGAACTCACGCTCGATGACCGCGACGAAAACCGCATCGCCCAGGAAGACTACGACCCCGCCGCCTTCGTCGGCGTCTCGTTCTCCGCCGACTTCTGAGCAACAACCGACGCCCACGACGCGATCGCACCCGGCCTTCGGCCCGGGATGATCCGAAGTTATCGGCGGTCCTGACGTGACCCCGGAAACAAGCCCCGGATGCGCGGCGGCCCCGCGTCGTCCAAAACCGCGTTTTCTCTGCATTCCGGGACGGTCGGTGCGGTATCACCGAGACTGTCCCACGGATTTCGGCAGAGGAGACTTCTCGCGTGCGACGATTCGAACACCTGTCCGCCGCGCTCGCGGCCCTGGCCCTCACGCTCACCGCCTGGACCGCCCCCGGCGATCCCGCCCCCGACACGAAGGCGAACGCGGAGGCGCCCGCCGCGCCCGCCGAACCCCGGGCCGCCGCCCCCGCCGACTACGGAAAGTTCGAACGTCTCACCCAGACCGCGATCGCCCCGGACGGCCGCTGGTTCGCGTACGGCGTTTCCCGCGTCGACGAGGAATCCGAGCTGCGTCTGCATCACCTCGCCACCGACGACGAGAAAGTCGTCGAGTACGCCTCGAGTCCCGGCTTCTCGAAGGACGCCTCGTGGTTCGCGTACCGCATCGGCGTCTCCCCCGCCGAACGCGAAAAACTCCAGAAGCAGAACAAGCCCGTCAAGACGAAACTCGGGCTCCGGAATCTCGTCACCGGCGACACCGACGAGATCGACGACATCAACTCGTATGTCTTCAGCGACGACGGCAAGTGGCTGATCATGCGGCGCGGCGGCGGCACGATGATCCTCCGCAATCTCGCCGCCGGCGTCGACACCACCTTCGGTCATGTCGGCGCCTACGCCTGGGCCGACGACAACGCCCTCCTCGCCATGACGATCAGCGCGCCGGACAAGATCGGCAACGGCGTCGCGCTGTTCAACCCGGCGACCGGCGTCCTCCGCACGCTCGACTCCGATCACGCCGACTACAAGGGACTCTCCTGGCGCGAAGACGCCGACGATCTCGCCGTCATGCGCGAAATCGCCTACGAAGACGACGAAGACGTCAGCCACGCCGTCCTCGCCTGGCCCGGCCTCCTCGACGACACCGACCCCGAACCCATCGTCTTCGATCCCACCGAACACGAATTCCCCGACGACAGCCGGATCGTCGATTACGCCGGCCTCCGCTGGTCCGACGACGGCGACACCCTCTTCTTCGGGGCCAAGGCGTGGGAGAGCGAACCCAAGGCCGTCAGGGAAGCCCGCGAGAAAGCCGCCGAGGAAGACGCGGCGCCGGAAGCGGACGATGAAGGCGAAGGCGACGACGCGGACGATGATGCGGACGATGACGCGGACAAGGACGAGGGGGAAGAGAAACCCGACGCCGGCAACCGGCGCGGCGGCGACAAGAAGCCGGAGAAGAAGAAGGAAACCCTCCGCGACTCCCTGAAGAAGGAACCGTCCAACGTCGAGGTCTGGCACGCCGACGACATCGACATCCAGCCCCGCCAGAAACGCGTCGCCGGCCAGGAGCGCCGCCGCAACTATCTCGCCGCCTGGTCGCTCGACGAAGACTCGGTGGTCATGCTCGGCAGCGACCTCACCGAACGCACGATCCTCATGGATCAGCAGACCCACGCCATCGGCCTCGACAACACGCCCCACGAACGACTGAAGATGTTCGGCCCGACCCTCTACGACGTCTACGCCATCGACGTCGCCACCGGCGAACGGGAACAGATCCTCAGCGAACTCAAGTACCCGCGCGGCAGCAGTCCCGACGGCGCCCTCTTCATGTACCAGAAGGACGGCCACGTCTGGGTCTATGACGTCGCCGCCGCCGAACATCGAAACCTCACCGAGCACATCGAGACCGAGTTCGTCAACGCCGAGATCTCGACGCTCACCGACGAGAAACCCATCCACGGCGTCGGCGGCTGGCTCGAAGACGGCTCGGCCGTGCTCCTCTACGACAAGTTCGACATCTGGCACGTGCCCACCAACGGCGACGCGGCGAAGCGTCTCACCAACGGCGCGAAGGACCAGATCCGCCATCGCCGCGTCGTCATCGATCGCGAGGACGACGAGTTCGTCCCTGCCGACCGTCCGATGTACGTCTCGATGTACGGCGAGACGACCAAGAAGTCCGGCTACGCCCGGCTCTCCCTCGACAGCCGTCCCCGCACGCTGATCTACGAGGACGCCCTCATCGCCCGGCTCGACAAGGCGAAGGACGCCGACGTCTACATGTACCGACGTGAAGCGTTCGACGAACCGGCCCACCTCGTCGTCACCGGCCCGAAGCTTGACGCAGAACGCGCCGTCGCCCGCACCAACGAGTTCCTCGAAGACGAGTTCCTCTGGGGCAAGGCGACGCTCATCGACTACGAGAACGTCCACGGCGAACCGCTGCAGGGCGCGCTGCACTACCCCGCCGACTACACGCCGGGCGAGCAGTATCCGATGATCGTCTACATCTACGAGAAGCGCTCGCAGAACCTGCATCGATTCACCACGCCGTCGGAACGGAGCGCGTACAACCCCGCGGTGTGGACGAGCCAGGGCTACTTCGTCTACCAGCCCGACATCGTCTACCGCCCGCAGAATCCCGGCCTCTCCGCGGTCGAATGCCTCGTGCCCGCGGTCGAAGCCGCACTCGCGACCGGACTCATCGACGAGGAACGCGTCGGACTGTGCGGCCACTCGTGGGGCGCGTATCAGACCGCGTTCGTCGTCACCCAGACCGACATGTTCGCGGCCGGGATCGCCGGGGCCCCGCTCACCAACATGATGTCCATGTCCATGAGCATCTACTGGAACTCCGGCCAGACCGACGCCTGGATCTTCCACGAAAGCCAGGGCCGCATGGACAAGCCCTTCTGGAACGATGTCGACACCTACATCGCCAACTCCCCGATCTTCCACATCGAGGACATGAACACGCCCCTGCTCGTGGCGTTCGGCGATGAGGACGGCGCCGTCGACTTCAACCAGGGCGTCGAGATGTACAACGCCGCCCGACTCGCCGACAAGGACTTCGTCATGCTCGTCTACCCCGGCGAGAACCACGGACTCCGCAACAAGTCCAACCAGATCGACTACCACTACCGCATCCTCGAGTGGTTCGATCACTACCTCAAGGGCGAAGAAGCCAAACCGTGGATCACCGAGGGCAAGTCCTTCCTCGACCGCGAACGTGAACTGGAGAAAAACAAGGCCGGCGGCGGCGGCCCGCGCGGCGGACGACGACGGTAGGTTCCGCACGCACGTGCGGAACGCGCTCCGCAACGCCCCGACCGCCCCGCGATCGCCCATCGCCGTAGGTTGGGATCGCATCCCGACATCCCGGATAGACCGTTGGTTCCGCACGCACGTGCGGAACGCGCGCCCCGACCGTCCCGCGATTGCCCCGCGCCTGAAGTCGGCATCATATCCCGACAAGTGGGACGCGTTCGCACCAACGATGTCAGGAACGATCGCCCAGGCCGTGTCCCCACGCCAGGCGTGGGGCGTGGGTTACATCAACCGCGACGCCGCCTGATACGTCACGAACGCCGCGCCCCACGCCAGCGCCGTCATGTAGCCGAGCTGCAGCAGCGCCCACCCCCATGACCCCGTCTCACGCTTCGTGATCACCTGCGTCGGCAGACATTGCATCGCCAGCACGAAGAACACCAGCAGACTCAACCCCGTCGCCGGCGTGAACAGCGGCGTCCCATCGTCACGCTTCTGCTCACGCAACGAACTGACCAGACCCCCCGTGTCCTCCTCGCCGCCCTCGCCGACGCCGTACATGATCGCCATCGTCGAGACCAGCACCTCACGCGCGGCGAACGAACTCACCACCCCGACGTTGATCCGCCAGTCGAACCCCAGCGGCGCGAACACCGGCTCCAACGCCTGACCCATTCGACCCGCCGCCGAATACGCCAGCTCCTGTTGCGCAATCTGCGCCTCGGTGGCGCCCGCCGCCTCCGCCGCCGCGATCTGCGCGGCCGGCAGCTTCGGATACGTCGCCAACGCCCACAACACGATCGAGATCACCAGAATCGTCGTCCCGGCCTTCTTCACGAAGATCGCCGCGCGATCGAACGTCGTCATCGTCGCGCTGCGCAGACTCGGTCGACGATACGCCGGCAACTCGATCACCAGCGGCGACGCGTCCCCCTTCAGGATCGTGCCCTTGAGCAGGAACGCGGTGCCCAACGCCGCCGCGATCCCCAGCACGTACGCCCCCAGGAACATCAACGCCGCCTGCCCCGGATTGTCGCCGAAGAGCAGCGCCGCGATCATCGCGTAGACCGGCAGCCGCGCCGAACACGTGAGCAGCGGCGTGACCAGGATCGTCACCAGCCGATCGCGCCGATCCTCGATCACCCGCGTCGCCATGATGCCGGGGATCGCGCACGCGTGCGCCGTGAGCATCGGCACGAACGCGCGGCCGGGAAGACCGACGAATCGCATCAACCGCTCCATCACGAACGCCGCGCGGGCCAGATAGCCGCTGTCCTCGAGCAGCGTGATGAAGAAGAACAGGATGCAGATCTGCGGCAGGAAGACGATCACGCCCCCCACGCCGCCGATCACGCCGTCGACGATGAGGCTGCGGAGGTCGCCCGCGGGCAGGAACTGCGACGCCACGCCGCCGACCCAGCCGAAGCCCTGCTCGATGAGGTCCATCGGGACGCCGGCGAGCGAGAAGATCAGATAGAACATCGCGGCCATCACGGAGAAGAATGCCGCGAGACCGCCGATCGGATGCGTCAGGACCTTGTCGATCGCCCAGGTGCGATCCTCGGTCGCCTCCGCCGCGCCCGCGCCGCACCGGTGCGCGACGCCCTCCGCCCATTCGTACCGGCCCGAGTAGGGACAGCTTCCGCAGCCGAGGAGACACCCGCAATCCTCCGGGGCCCGCGGATCCACCGCGGGCGCATCCAGCGCCGACGCCGTCACGATCGCGTCGCGCAACTCGCCAAGACCCTCACCCTTGCGCGCGCTGACGGGAACCACCGGGCAACCCAGCTCCTTGCGCAACGCCTCGACGTCGACCCGAATCCCTCGCGCGTGCGCGGCGTCCATCAGGCTCAACGCCGCCACCATCGGCAATCCCTTCTCCATCACCTGCCCGGCGAGGAAAAGATGACGCTCGAGATTTGTCGCGTCCAGCACGAGCACGATCAGGTCCGCCGGACGCACGCCGTCCATGTCGCCCTGCAGCGCGGCCTCGGCGAGCCGCTCCTCCGGCGTCAGCGCGTCGAGCGAGTACAGACCCGGCAGGTCGACGAGATCGACGGGTTGATCGGCGAAACGCACCCGGGCCGCGCGATGGTCGACCGTGACGCCAGGGTAATTCGCCGTCTTCGCGCGAAGTCCGGTCAGTGCGTTGAAGAGGGTCGTCTTGCCGGAGTTCGGGTTGCCGATGAGCAGCACCGACGCCGCGTCGCCGGGTTGGCGGGGCGTTCGCTCTCGAGGCGTGCGCCCGCGATTGACCTGCGGCAGGTTGA
Source organism: Phycisphaerales bacterium (assembly GCA_965227335.1). GTDB lineage: Bacteria > Planctomycetota > Phycisphaerae > Phycisphaerales > SM1A02 > CBDDFV01. The sequence goes on along the minus strand of CBDDFV010000001.1, from coordinate 363,275 downwards.
GCAGCGTCATCCCGCGTCGCCCTCCGTCGCCGCGGCTCGCTCGGGCGAGCAGACGGGACACGCCGTTCCCAGGATCCGCTCCGCCAGCCGGCGCGACAGTCCGACCCGTGCGCCGACCACACGAATGATCATCGGATCGCCCGCCTGCACGACGTCGAGCCGCCGGCCCGCGCACACCCCCATCCGCTTCAGACGCACCTCATCGGCGCCATCTGCGTTCACCGTGCCGACGACGACCGAATCGCCGTGACGGAAATCCGTCAGGGGACGCTCCGGCGGCGGCGAGGACATGACCTCGATCAGCGGGACGGGTCGGGGCTCTTCTGACACAGGCGGGGCTCACAGCGGCGAAGGAGGACGGAAAAATCGCCCATGGGCGAGCTAATTGAGAATCAGTCTCAATGACCGCACCATTGTAGATCCCGGCGGGTCCGGGTCAAATGGGGGCATGCGGCGATCGCGACACCCAAGATTGCCGCCACGCCACACGGCCCCGTGCCCCCCCCAACCCCACGCTTCGCGTGGGGTCAACCTCCAACAACCCGCAATGTCCACGGCGGCCGACGCTCAAACGAAACGCGGGCGGAATGTCGGACGGCCGACGTTCGAACACACCGGGATGGTCGGGCGTTAACCCCACGCGGAGCGTGGGGTCAGGATCGTGCTCGCGCACAGTACAACAACCACTCCAGCACGAGCAGGCCCAGCGCCACGCCCAGCGCCCACGGCCACAACGGGCGCGGCGCCTGGCGATCGGTCAAGCCGCCGGCCGCCGCCCCGCCGGCTGAGAACACATCCGATTCCGACGCAATCGCCGCCCCGCTCGACTCAGCGTCGCTCAGCAGACTCACCGCGATCACGTCGTCCGGCGACGCCGCGCCTTCGATGCGATACACCCCCACCCGCGGCAGCGCCGGCGTGATCGCGCGCACGCGGCCGGGCGGGACTCGCACCGTCATCTCGCCGCCGCCGTCCTCGAACGGCCCGCGGATCACGCCGCGCGTCACGCCCGGCTGCATCCGCACGGACACCGGCAGGCCCGGCTCGCGGGTCGTCGCCACGAGCCCGCGCCCCGCCCCCCCGACGATGTCGAGCACGTTCTGGAGAAAGATCGCGAAGCTGACGTCCTGAGGCCAGTTCGAGCGCACGAGTTCGAAGCCGACGACGACGTGACGAATGCCCCGCGCGCCGACCGTGATCACCACCGGACCGTCCGGACCGACCACCAGCGCCTCCGCGCTCGGACCGAGTTCGAACGCGCCGAAGTCACGCCAACGCAGATTGTCCAGCGCGACGTACCGCAGCAGCGGATGCTCACGCGCCCACCGGAACACCGTGCGGGCGCCCTCGGATGAAGGGGCGATCGTCTCGACCGACGCCGGCGCCGCGCCGACCGTCAGACTCGGCAGGTCCGGGAGCCGGGCGGGGCTCACGCGGTCGAAGATCAGGAAGTCGTAGTCGCGGGCCGCGGCGCCGGACTCGAGCGTCATCGCTTCGTACCGCGGTTGCGAAATCACCCGCAACGCCGCCGGCTCGGTCATTTCGATCAGACGCAACAGAAACGGATCGCCGCCGTCGCCCGGCTGGACATACGCGATCCGCAGGCCCTCCGGACCCGGCAGCACCGCGGTCGCCGCGTTGTCCACCCGCAGCACGTCCGGCGTGGCCGCCGTCGCTCGCACCAGCGCGCCGCCGGGACAGGGAAACCGATGCGTGATCGTCGCCTCGCCGGGCGCCGTCTCGGTCGCGGCGGGCAGTTCGACCGGCAGCCGCGCTTCGTGCATGATCTCGTTCCCGCCGTCCGCATCGGGCGTGAGACTCGCGGCGGTAATCTGGAGCAACGTCGAGCGCGCTTCGTCATCCGTGCTGACCAGCCGCGCAAAGAGCACCGCGGTCGTCGGATCGTCGACGTCGCGTCGGATGTCCAGCGCGACGACGCCGACATTCAGGCTCGTCGGATCGCCGACCGCGATCCGTTCCAGTCGGTTCGCGCGGACGGCGCCCGCGTTCGCCGGATCGATCGCGCGGTCCGAGATCACCGCGATGTCCGGCGCTTCGATCGCCTCCTCTTCGCTCGCGGTCGCGGCGTACGCGTCGGCGAGTTCGAGCGCGGCGGCGATGTCGCCACGTTCATCGGACGCCTCGATCCGCAGCACCGCGTCACGCAACAGGCGGCGGTCGGTCTGGAACCCGGCGACGACCGTGGCGTCACGTCCGAAGGTGAGGACCATCGCCTCCTCGGGACCGCCCCGCCGGCCGACCTGCTCGATCTGTTCGAGCGCACGGGCCTTCGCCTCATCGAGTCGCGTGGGCGGCGGCGCCTCGGGATCGTCGAGCCGCGGATCGTCCGCCCCGAGGTCGCCGTCGATCGCCTGCATCGACGCGGAGCGGTCGATGATGAGGACGAGCCGCCGGGCGACATCCGCCGGCGTCTCGAGCACGGGGTCGGCGACGGCGAACAGAATCGCGAGCAGGGCGAGCAGTTGCAGGAACAGGAGCCACGACGCCCGGAGCCGGCGAAACGGCGTGTTGACCTGCAGGTCTTCGACCGTCCGCTCCCACAGCATCGTGCTCGGCAGCCGCTGCGGCTGACGGCGGAGCTTCAGGATGTATAACGCGATCAACGCCGGCAGAGCGACGGCGGCGACGGCGATGGCGATCCAGGGGTGGGCGAACGTCACGCGGGGATTCTACGGCGACGACACGCCGCGCGATCACGCGGCGGACATCGGGACCTCGCTCGGCAGCGTCTCGATGATGTTCTGCAGCACCTCGTCGGTGGTCATGCCTTCGGCTTCACCTTCGAAGTTGAGCAGGCAGCGGTGACGCATGGCGGGCAGAACGGCCCGACGCACGTCCTCGACGCCGACGCTGGAGCGACCGTCGAGCAGGGCGTGCACCTTGCCGGCCAGGGTCAGCGCCTGGGCCGCCCGGGGACTCGCGCCGAACCGCAGGTACTTGTTCACCATCGGCGTCGCGAGGTCGCCCTCCGGATGCGTCGCCAGCACCAGACGAACCGCATAATCCTGCACGCGCGGCGACACCACGACCTGACGCACCAGCGTCTGGTGCTCCATGATCCTCGGCCCGTCGATCACCCGCTGGATGTCGGAGTGATATCCCGCGGTCGTCCGGTTCAGGATCTCCGAGAGTTCGTCCCGCGTCGAGTAGCCGACCTGGAGCTTGTAGAAGAAGCGGTCCAGCTGCGCCTCGGGCAGCGGGTACGTGCCTTCCTGCTCGATCGGGTTCTGTGTCGCCATGACAAAGAAGGGCTTGTCGAGGATGTACGTCTCCCCGCCCACGGTGACGGACTTCTCCTGCATCGCTTCCAGAAGGGACGACTGCGTCTTCGGCGTCGCCCGGTTGATCTCGTCGGCGAGGACGATCTGGGCGAACAGCGGTCCCTTGCGGAACTGGAAGTCGCGTCCGTGCTCGGTCTCGACCACGATCGTCGTGCCCGTGATGTCCGCGGGCATGAGGTCGGGCGTGAACTGGATCCGGGAGAACTGCAGGTGCAGGGCTTCGGACAGCGAGCGGATCAGCAGCGTCTTGCCGAGGCCGGGAACGCCCTCGAGCAGACAGTGGCCGCCCGCGAAGAGGCAGGTGAGCACGCCGTCCACGATCTCTTCGTGTCCGACCACGGCCTTCCCGATCTGGGTCTTCGTCGCCTGGTAGTCCTCGGCGAACTGAGCGGCGGCGGCTTCGATCTGGGCGAGTTCGGTTCCGGCCATCAAATCCTCCCCGCCCGGTCGATCGGGCGGCGCTGGGCGTGTCTGGATCGCCGCCGACGGCACGCGACCCCGGCGGCGACCCCCGAGTATTCAATAGCCCCGCCTCGCGTGCAACGCCACCCCGGGCCGAACCGCCGAGAATCCGACCCGATCCGGGCCCGCGATCCCGCTTGACCCGCCGGCCCTCTCCCGGCTACGCTCCTGCAATTGAGAATCAGTCTCAATACCGACCAGATGGTCGCCTCCCGATTCCTCCCTCCAGAGAGAGATCCCCCATCATGTCCCGCACGTTTCATCTGTTCGCCGGTCTCTCGGCCGGGCTGATCATCTCCGGCTCGTCGCTGGCGGACTTCCCGATCGCCGCGAGCTTCGACCTCCCGACGTTCGACCGCTGGAACTATCCCTTCAACCCGACGCCGGGCTCGCGGGCGAACGCCTCGACGTTCGGCTCGTTCACCGATCCCGGCTTCGACAACCGGGATGCGCAGTTCTACATCGCGTTCGACACGTCGGACCAGGTGCCGACCGGACTGCCGCCGTTCCTGTACGACATCCAGAGCGTCACCGTGACGATCCAGACGGAGAACAGCGCCGAGGTCTTCTACGACCCGACGCTCGATCCGTGGACGGCGTTCATCGATCCGAAGGATCCCCAGTACGTCGAGGACGCCGATCCGGGTCAGCCGTTCGAGATCTGGGGCGTGGGGTTCCGCTACGGCTTCAACGCGTTCGCGTTCGGCGAGACGGGTCCGTACGTGCCGGGCGATCCGATCGGACAGAACATCAAGACGGCGCACGCCGCGAGCTTCGACGGCGAAGGCATGCTGATCGACGTCTCGACGAGCGTGGTCGAGCAGTTCGATCCCGTCCCGTGGGCGATCGGCACGGTCGACGGTCTGACGCCGGGCGACGTGGTGCCGCAGGACAGCACGGTCACCTTCGAACTGAACGTCGACGACCCCGCCATCCGCGAGTACCTGCAGGTCTCGCTGACGCAGGGTCTGCTCCCGCTGATGGTGACATCGCTCAACTTCGTGGAGCCGATGGCGGGCGACTTTCCGTCGTACTACACGAAGGAGAACCTCGCGGTGAAGCTCGGTCTCGCCAACGGCGCCCAACTCGCGGTCGACGTGATCATCGTGGACGAGCCGTTCCCGGAGCCCGAGGACCTCAACAACGACGGCGTCGTCGACGCCGCGGACCTCGCATTGCTTCTCGCGGCGTGGGGCGACTGCGGCGGCTGCCCCGAGGACCTCGACATGGACGGCTTCGTCGACGCCGCCGACCTGGCCCTCCTGCTCGCCGCGTGGGGCTGAATCCCGCTGCGATTCGACGCGTGATCACCCTCGGGTGATCGCGACGCACCGGGCGACGATGACAGTTCACGGCGAGACGGTTCTCACGGGCCGTCTCGCTGTCATTTCATGGGCGCCGCGGTCAGGGAACGGACCAGCGGCGGCGCCGGCCCGCATCGCGATCTGCGCGAGCTTTCGGTCGAGCGTCGCGAGCGGTTGCCCCAGACGCACCGCCAGCGCCAGGTACGACGCGTCGTGCGCGATCACCCCGTGCGTCCGGGCCAGGCTGAGGATCACTGCATCGTCGCTCTCGACGACCGCGATGTGGAAGCGGCGCAGGCTCACCAAAGAGCGATGTGACTGCTCGGGGTCGAGTCGGCCGCGCCGTTCCGCGACGACGAGCACGTTCCGCACCTCGTTCCAGAACACCGAACTCGTGATCGCGCCCGTGCGCAGGTCATACCCGCACTCGGCGCACTGCATCGGGGGGTCAGATCACCCAGTCCAGCGCCGGATCCCCCGCCTTCACTGTCAGCGGGACGCTGAACAGCTCCATCCGCACCGCCCCGACCACCTGCTCGTGGTCGTACACGTTGTACTTGTCGAGCGACGGTGAATAGATGTGGAGCGTGATCAGATCCACATCGCCCTCGTTGATGACGAGATGGATGTCGGCGTCCTCCGCCGCGCAGACGTGACCGGACGGCATGCGGCTCTCACCCGCGGGCGTCAGGACCCCGCCGTGCTCGAGATCGAAACGACGTTCCGTCGCGACGCCCTCAATCACCCGGAACGCACACGCCGACCCCTTGTGGTCGTGGATCGGGGTGGCCTGTCCGGGCTTCCAGCAGAGAAGCACCAGCTCGTACCAGTGGGTCTTGGCGATCGTGTTCCGCTGGTAGTGCTCATCGTTGAACGCACACGCGGCGCCGAAGTCGGCGCGCGACGCCGTCAGACCCTCCAGGAGGGCCTGAAGCTCGTCCAGTTCGGCCTTGTGGTCGAGCTGACGAAGGTACTGGCCAAGCCGCTTGAGTGACTCGTTCTGCATCGCGAAGTCTCCCGCTGGCGTGCGGTTCTACAATGTTCATCACAAGTGTACGACTCGAATCGGCCGCCGTCATGTCCCGACGGCGATCCAACCGCCGCGCCGTGCACGGTTTCCGGTAAGACAAGGGCGGACGCCCCGCCCTTCATTCGCGGATGGCCCGCCCCTGGACCGCCATCTCCTTCCCCCGCCCGGAGGCGTCATGGTCACGATCACCCGGATCCCCTCCCTCGCCGCGTTCGTCGCGTTCGTCGCGTTCACCGTTCTCGGACTCGCGGCCCCCGTCCTCGGTCAGGCGCCGCCCCGTGCGCTCGTGCCGACGGACATCCGTCTCAACGAAGCGGCCTCGAACTATCTTCAGGCGGACTGGCTCACGCCCGCCGAGGCTCGGACCGGACGCGTCTTTCACGGCGTGTGGGACGATCGCGACCTGGTGGATGTGAACGACCGTGCGCTCGCCGCGCTCATCGACTGGCGGCTGGACGATCCGTCGCTCACCAACCCGGAGACCGATCCGGTGCTGCGGGCGGAGGCGGCTCGGGAGGCCGGGTACTTCGACGCCGCGCTGAATGCGCTGGTCGGTGCGCAGACGCCCGTCGCGTCTCGGATTCGTGCGCAGGCGTTGGAATCGCTCGCCCGGTACGACGCCGCGCTCGACGCGGCGGAGGAGCCAATCGCCGGCATGCTGCGGGAGACGATCGACGATCCCGCGGATCTCGTGAACGGGGTCGAGGCGTTGCTGGTGCGTGCGCGGATCGAAGGGCAGCCTGCCCGGGACTACCAGGCGATGATGCGTCTGCTCGGCCGCGCTCACCAGGAGATCGACCGGCTCCACTGGCCGGCGAAGCTCGCGGAAGCGCGTCTGCTCTTCGAGAAGAGCAAGAAGAGCGAAGCCGTCACCGCCCTCCATGAGACCCTCGCCCTCAACCCGCGTTGCAGCGAGGCGTGGTACCTGCTCGGCCGCATCGCCGTCGACTCCTTCGACTTCGATTCCGCCGAAGTCGCCGCGAACCGGCTCAATCGAATCAGCTCCGCCCATCCCCTCGCGGCGCTCCTGCAGGCCGAAGCCGCCCTCGTGCAGGATGATCCCGATCTGGCCCTCGACACGCTCGAGCCCCTGACCGAGCGTTGGCCGCGGCTGCCGAAGCTCTACGCCCTGATCGCGGCGGGCCATGCGCTGCGGTACGACGACGACGCCCGCGACGCGGCCCTCGCGCGGTTCGACGAGATCCTGCCCGGCAGTCCGCTCGCCTACTTCACCGTGGGCCGCCACCTGTCGTTCAACCGGCAGTACGAAGCCGCGGCGGACATGCTGGGCGAAGCGATCCGTCGCCAGCCCGCGTGGCCGCCGCCGCTGATCGAACTCGGCCTGATGGAACTGCAGTCCGGACGCGACAGCCGCGCCCTCGACGCGCTGGAGCGGGCCGTCGAACTCGACCGTTTCAACGTGCGGGCGGGCAACAGTCTGTATCTGCTCGAAGAACTCGCGAACTACGAGGTGATCGAGACCGAGCACTTCCGCATTCGCCACAAGCCGGGCGAGGACGAGGCGCTCATCGCCCTCATGCCCGCCGAACTCGAAGCGATGTACGAGATCGTGACGTCGCGCTTCGACTTCGAACCGCCGATCAAGACGACGATCGAGGTCCTGCCCGATCACCAGCGGTTCGGCGTCCGGATCACGGGGATGCCGTTCATTCACACGATCGCGGCGTGCACGGGTCCGGTGATCGCGATGGAGGTGCCGCGCGAGGGCTCGCGTCGGAAACACCTCGGCGCCTTCGACTGGCCGCGCGTGATTCGCCACGAGTTCACGCACACCGTCACGCTGGCCCAGACCCGCAACCGGATTCCGCACTGGCTGACCGAGGCCGCCGCGGTGTCGATGGAGCTGGCGCCGCGCTCTTACGACCGCTGCGTCATGCTCGCCCGCGCGTACCACGAGGACCGCCTCTTCGACCTCGACGAGATCAACTGGGCGTTCGTGCGTCCGCAGCGGCCGGGCGATCGGGGGCAGGCGTACGCCCAGGGTCACTGGATGGTCGAGTTCATGGACGAGCGGTTCGGCGAATCCGCGCTGGTGCGGCTGCTCGATCAGTACGCGCAGGGCATCCGCGATCCGCACGCGTTCCGGAACGCCCTCGGCGTCGAACGCGAGGCCTTCTACCAGGCGTTCCTCGAATGGGCGGGCGCCCAGGTCGATTCCTGGGGCCTGTCCGATGAACCGCCGCTCGAGGAGCTCGTCGACGAACTGCGCTGGGCGAACCCGGACCTCGCGGTCGTCATGGCCGCGTCGCAGCAGGCGCGGCTCGACGCGATCACGAAACGCATGGCGGAGCGGATCGGCCAGCCGGTCAGCGATCGAAAACGCGACTTTCGCGGCGGCGACTGGCCGGAACTCGTCCGCCCGCCCGTCGATATCGACGACGCCACGCTCGCCGAATGGCGTGAAACGTATCCCGACCACGCGGACCTGCTGCGACTCGAACTGGAGCGGATGATCGTTCGCGCGGCGCCGGACGACGCGATCATCGCGGGCCTCAACGAGTACGCCGCGCTCCGACCCGTCGACCCCTTCCCCCACCGCTGGTTCGCCCGCTACTACCTCGACCGGGACGATCCGTCGCAGGCGATCGAGCATCTCGAAGCGCTCGACGCGGTCGAGGAGAAGACGCCGGTGTACGCGGTGGAGCTGGCGAAGCTCTATCGCGCGGCGGGCGATCTCGATCGCGCCTACATGAAGGCGTTGCGGGCGGTGAACATCAACCCGTACCACGCCGCGAACCGGGAGGTCGCGGCTGCGATTGCGCTCGAACGTCGCGACTTCAGCAAGGCCCGCACGCACGTGCGCGCGTTGACGCTGATCGAGCCGGACCGCCCGATTCACCAGAAGCGGCTGGAGGCGATTGACCGGCTGGAGGGGGCGGGGTGACCCGTGATTTTCCGGGGATGACCGCGGCGCCGGGGTCGTATGACGATCGGGACGCCGCGTCTCGTTCGCGGCGGGGATGCTGTGACTCTGTTTCGAAGGGCGACATGTGATGAAGATGAGAACCGCCGCGCACGCGGTCGCGATGCTGGCGTCGAGTGCGATCACGCTCGCGTCGTTCGCCGCCGACTGCGACCAGACCTCGGTCGGGTTGACGCCGATCTCCGAGTTGACCGAGGGCCTCTATCTCGATGTCTTCGAGGGCGGGCTCTACCCGAATCAGTCGAACCTGCCGCCGCTCGCGCATCATCAGCAGGGGCTGGCCGCCGCCGCGGGCGTCATTCCGCGGGGGGCGGACGGGACGCCGGACCCGGCGGGCCACTACGTCCTGCTCTCGATCGGCATGTCGAACACGACGCAGGAGTTCTGCAGCGAGAACCCGCAGGGCGAGTGTGCGCCGTACACCTTCATGGGACAGGCGGCGGCGCACCCGGCGGTGAATCAGTCGTCGCTCGTCCTCATCGACGGCGCGGCGGGCGGCCAGACGGCGGACAAGTGGGACGATCCCGAGTCGCCGAATTACGACCGGGTGCGCGACGACGAGTTGACGCCCCTCGGCCTGAGCGAAGCCCAGGTGCAGGCGGTGTGGATCAAGGTCGCGCATTCGGCGCCGACCGTCAGTCTGCCTGACGCGAACGCGGACGCCTGGACGCTGCTCGAGGACATGGGTGCGATCGCGCGGGCGGTGAAGACCCGCTATCCCAATGTGCGCGTCGCCTTCTTCTCGAGCCGTATCTACGCGGGCTACGCGGACACGCCGCTCAATCCGGAGCCGTACGCCTACGAGGCCGGGTTCGGCGTGAAGTGGGTGATCGAGGCGCAGATCAACCAGATGTCGGGCGGCGGCGTGGACGAGCGGGCCGGGGATCTCGCGGTCGGCGACGCCGCGCCGTGGATCGGCTGGGGTCCGTACCTCTGGGCGGACGGCCTCACACCTCGCGCGGACGGACTGATCTGGGAATGCGGGGACTTCGCCAACGACGGCACGCACCCCGCGCCGTCCGGACGCGAGAAGGTTGGGACGCTGCTGCTCAATTTCATGCTGAGCAGTCCCTACGCCCGCGGCTGGTTCCGCACGCCGCCGGACGCCGACCTCAACGGCGACGGGTCCGTCGACGCAACGGATCTGGCGTTGCTGCTCGCATCGTGGGGCCCCTGCCCCGACTGTCCCGAAGACCTGACCGGCAACGACTTCGTCGGGCCGGGCGATCTCAGCACGCTGCTCGCCGCCTGGACGGAGTGACTCACGCGTCGGCGCCGACGCGCTCCCAGATCTCCAGCGTCGCGGGCGCCTGATCGCGCTCGTGCGGATCCAGCGGATCGTTCGAGACGAGCCGCCACACGCCAGGATCCAGCGCGGGCCAGAACGTGTCCCCCTCGACGTCGACGTGTACGCGGGTAAGTTCGACGCGATGAGCGAGGTCGTGGGCGAGGGCGTAGATCTTCGCGCCGCCGGCGATGAAGATCTCTTCCGCCCCGGGGGACTCGGTCGCCATCACGATCGCCTGCTTCAGCGACGCGGCGCGGAGCGCGCCGGGGGATGACCAGTCGTCCTGCCGCGTCACCACGATGTTCGTGCGGTTCGGGAGCGGTTCGTCGAGCGTGTCGTAGGTGACGCGGCCCATGATGATCGGGTGGCCGGACGTCCGGGCCTTGAACCGGCGGAGGTCGGACGGCATCCGCCAGGGAAGATCGCCGTCGCGTCCGAGGACGTCGTTCAGCGACGCCGCCGCGATCATGGTGATGGTCGACTCGGGGATCATGGCGCTGGCATCATTGAAAGGGCCGGCTCACACCGCCACCGGCGCCGCGATCCGCGGGTGCGGATCGTACGACTCGATCGCGATGTCCTCGTAGTCGAACGCGAAGACGTCGCGCACCTCGGGATTAAGCCGCAGCGTCGGGAGCGCCCGCGGCGAGCGGCCGAGCTGCTCCTGCACCTGCTCCATGTGGTTCGCGTAGATGTGCACGTCGCCGAACGTGTGGACGAAGTCGCCCGGTTCAAGATCGCAGACGTGCGCGATCATGTGGGTGAGCAGGGCGTAGCTTGCGATGTTGAACGGCACGCCGAGGAAGAGGTCCGCCGACCGCTGGTAGAGCTGGCACGAGAGCCGCCCGTCCGCGACGTAGAACTGGAACAGCGCGTGGCAGGGCATGAGCGCCATCTGCGGCAGGTCGCCGACGTTCCACGCGCTCACCACCATGCGGCGTGAGTCGGGATTCGTGCGGATCTGCTCGATGACGTTCGCGAGCTGGTCGATCGTTCCGCCGTCCGGCGCGGGCCACGCCCGCCACTGGCGTCCGTAGACGGGACCGAGGTCGCCGGACTCGTCGGCCCATTCGTCCCAGATGGACACGCCTCGTTCCTGGAGCCAGCGGACGTTGGTGTCGCCACGCAGAAACCAGAGGAGTTCGTAGACGATCGACTTGAGGTGCAGCTTCTTCGTGGTGACGAGCGGGAAGCCGTCGGCGAGGTCGAAGCGGAGCTGTCGTCCGAAGACGGATCGCGCGCCGACGCCGGTGCGGTCGGCCTTGTCGACGCCGTGGTCAAGCACGTCGCGGAGGAGATCGAGGTACGCCTGCATGCCGCGATGATACCGCGCTCGCGGATTCAGAGATCCAGCATCGCCGCGATCATCAGCGCCGAAACCAGTCCGCCCGCCGCCACCGCGAACAAGCCCAGCAGAATCGCGACGATCGAGTGCGTCATTCCCCGCACCGTGTTGTCCGCCTGGTACCGACGGATCCCCTTGATCCCGAGCAGAATCGTCACCCCGCCGAGAATCGGACCGACCGCCGGCGCGAGGAACAGCAGCGCGGCGACGAATCCGAGGTAATACCCGATCAACGCGGGCTTGTTCTTCGACGGGATCATCGAGAACCCGCCCCGCGGCGAGGACATCTCGCCCCGCACCGTCGGCGGCGCGGCGACGATCCGCGCGATTTCCGCATCCTCCAGCACCGGCGTCGTGCGGGACGCGCCGCCAGGCGTCCGCACGACCAGCGTCGCCGACGTCGGCACCCGACCCGCCCGCGCCCATCCGAGCAGCTCCTCACGACTCGACGCGCGGTATTCCGTCCCGTCGAGCAGACGAACCCCCCACGTGGCGTCGGCCGCGGACGCGGGGTCCGGATCCGGCGGGGTCGACGATGATGATGATGAAGAAGACGCGAGCGGTATATCCGCGTGATCAGTCATGAAACGCAGTGTCCATCGGGCGCCGGCCGTCGTCAACGACGATTTCCCGCGAATCCGGGGCGGACGAATCGGGTAGGATCTCGTGTTCACCTCCCTCCGTCCGAGCCTGAACATGCCCTCAATCGACGTGATTCAACTGGCGTGCGGCGCGACGCTGCTGGTCGAGCCGAATGATGCAATGCAGTCCGCCGCGCTGACGTGGCTGCTCCCCGTCGGCAGCGCCGGCGATCCCGACGGACAGGTCGGCGACTCGACGCTGCTGAGTGAGCTGATCTTTCGCGGGGCCGGCGGTCTTTCCAGCCGCGACCACTCCGACGCCTTCGACCGTCTCGGCGTGCATCGCTCCTCCAACACCAGCGCGCACCACCTGAGCCTGAGCGCGACGATGCTGGGCACGAAGCTGCCGGAGGCGCTCCCGCTGCTCGCCGCGATGGTGCGCACGCCCGCGTTGCCGGCGGACCATCTCGACGCGGTGAAGAGCCTCGCCCTCCAGCAGCTCGACGGCCTCGAGGACGATCCGCAGCATCTCGTCTCCCTCCGGCTCCGCGAACAGCACCTGCCGGCGCCGTTCAACCGCAACGGTTACGGCGAACGCGCGGACCTGGAGAACGCGACGATCGAACAACTCCGAGAAGCATGGGCGACGCGGGCGAACCCCCTCGGGTCGATCATCGGCGTCGCCGGCGCCGTCGACCCGAAGCAGGTCGCGGACCAGCTCAATACGCTCCTCGACGACTGGTCCGGAGAGACGCCCGAACCGACCCCCGCGACGCACGAGACGCCGCCGCCGCTCCACGTCGACACCGCCAGCGCCCAGGTCCACATCGGACTCGCCTGGCCCGCCCTCGAAGCCCGCAGTCCGCTGTCCATGACGGAGCGACTCGGGATCTCCGTGCTCTCCGGCGGCACGTCCGCGCGGCTGTTCACCGAGGTCCGCCAGAAACGCTCGCTCTGCTACTCCGTCGGCGCCTCGTACATCGCCGGACGCGATCGCGGACACGTGCGTCTCTACGCCGGCACCACGCCCGAACGCGCGCAGGAAACGCTCGACGTCAGCATGACCGAGATCGAACGCCTGCGGCAGGGCGCGGCGGAGGATGAGTTCCGACGCGCGGTCACCGGCCTCAAATCCAGCCTGATCATGCAGGGCGAGTCGACCCGGGCCCGGGCCGGCGGCATCGCCTCCGACTGGTTCCGCCTCGGCCGCGCCCGCACGCTCGACGACGTCGCGGCGGAGATCAACGCGGTCGCTCTCGACGACCTCAACGATCATCTCGGCCGACGCGACACCGGCCCGTTCACGCTGGCCGTCGTCGGTCCGAACCCGCTCACCCTGTCGGATCACGCCGCGACGACCCACTGACGGGCTTCATCGCCCCGTGCGTCGCCGCCGGTCCGCCCCCCTGCTACACTGCCGCCATGGCCATGCAGACCGATCTCATCCAGGCCGGGTCCCGCGTCCGCGTGACGCAGCAGATGCCGCTTCGCGAGGAGGCGTGGACCGAGGCGACCGAAGGCGTCGTCGTCCGCTTCCGGCAGGCGAAGACAGGCTCGTGGTTCGCCCACGCCAAGGACGACCAGCTCTGGCTCGACCGCCTCGAACTCCGGCTCGACGACGGCGAGATCACCGTCCTCAACCTCGATCAGTATTCGTCGATCGACGTGCTCGAAGCCGCGCCGTCGGATGAGGCGGACGATGCGGGCGAGATCGACGCGAGCGAACCAGCCTAGGTCGCCCCTACGAGGACGCCGGCCGCACCCCCGCAAACCGATCCCCCAGCACCGCGAACATCGCCTCGACGCGATCGGCGCCGATGTCCCGCGCCCAGTCGAACGGGCCCCGCGGGTAGTTGACGCCGAATCGCAGCGCTGCGTCGATGTCCTCCTGCGTCGCGACCCCCCGCTCGTGCGCCAGCATCGCCTGGCGGATCAGCCCGCACAGGATCCGGGCGAAGATGTAGTTCTGGTCCGGATCGCCGGGCGTCTCGACGGCGTGGGCGACGAAGTCCGTCACCGCCCGCTGCGCATCCGTATCGAGGTCGAGGGGAACCGTCTCGATGACGAGGCCGGCGGTCGGGTCGCCACCGGCGTAGTCGTACACGCCGCGCTTCGTCTTGCGTCCCAGACGGCCGTCCGCGACGAGTTGCTCCTGCACCGCACTGGGTTCGAGCAGCGGCGGCTTGTCGAGTTGCGTCCAGACGGAGCGGGTGGTGGCGGTGTTGACGTCCTGCCCGATGAGGTCGGTGAGTTCGAGCGGCCCCATGCGGAAGCCGCCGAGCGTGCGCATCGTCTCGTCGATGCGGTCGGGCGTCGCGAGACGGTCTTCGAGGATGCGGAACGCTTCGAGGTAGTAGGGTCGGGCGACGTGGTTGACGATGAAGCCGGGCACGTCCGCCGCGCGGGCGACGACCTTGCCCCAGGACGTCGCGACGTCGGCGATGCGGTCGACCACGGCGGGGTCGGTGTGCGCGCCGGCGATCACCTCGACGAGCTTCATCAGCGGCGCGGGGTTGAAGAAATGCATGCCGACCGTGCGCGGCGCCGCGTGAAGCCGCTCTCCCAGCGTGGTCACCGACAGCGACGACGTGTTGGTCGCGATGATCGCATCGTCGCGGATCGTGGGCAGGAACTCGCCGAGCACGCGGACCTTGACGGCGAGATCCTCGACGATGGCTTCGAGGACGATCTCGGCGTCGGCGAAATCGGCGCGATCGACGGCCACGTGCAGCCGCGCGGCGGCGGCGTCGCGTTCGTCGGGCGTCATCCGCCCTTTCTCGACGTTGCGATCGAACCGCGCGCGCACGCCGCTGACGGCTTTGTCGACGACGTCGGCGTCGACGTCGCGCAACTGGACATTCCAGCCGCCCTGCGCGGCGACGTGAGCGATGCCGGCGCCCATGGTCCCGGCGCCGATGATCCCGATGGTGGGCATGGGTGGAAGCTCCACGTTCGCCCACGGCTCTGCCGTGGGGTTGCACACCGTGATCCACGGCGCGCCGACACGTTTTGATTTCGTATCAACCCCATGGCGGGGCCATGGGCTATCCGTGATCGGCCGGCGACCGCCCGATCACTCGTGCGTGAACTTCGGCGTGCGCTTCTCGATGAACGCGGTCACGCCTTCGAAGTGATCCTTCGTCCGGCCCGCGGTGTCCTGGGCGAACGCTTCGGCCTCGAGCTGGGCGTCGAGGCTGCGTTCGAACGACTTGCGCAGCAGGTGCTTCGTCAGGGCGACGCCGCGCCCGGGGAGTCCCGCAAGCTTCGCGGCGAGTTCGTTCGTCGCGGACATGAGTTCGTCCGGCTCGGCGACGCGGTTGACGATGCCGAGGGTCAGGGCCTCGTCCGCCTTCACGGGTTCGCCGGTGCAGCACAGCTCCATCGCCTTGCCGAGTCCGACGAGGCGGGGCAGGAACCAGGTCGAGCCGGAGTCGGGGATGAGGCCGACGTTGATGAAGACCTCGATGAACGACGCCTTGCTGGACGCGACCCGCATGTCGCAGGCGAGGGCGAGGCTGCATCCGGCGCCCGCCGCGACGCCGTTCACCGCGGCGATGACGATCTTGTCCATGCCGGTGATCTTCTTGATGACCGGGTCGTATCGTCGCTTGAGGTCCTCGCCGAGCTGCGGGACGTGGCCCGGTACATATTTCTTCTTCAGGTCGCCGAGATCCTGGCCGGAGCTGAACGCCTTGCCGGCCCCGGTGAGCACGACGACCCGCACGTCGCGGTCGCGCTCGGCGGTCTTGAGCGCGCCGAGGAGTTCGGTCGTGAGCTGATCGTTGAACGCGTTGTAGACGTCCGGCCGATTCATCGTGATCGAGGCCACGTGGTTCTCGACCGCGTATTCGAGCGTTTCGTATTCCGTCGCTGCGGGGGCGCTGGCGGTGGACATGGTGGGATTCCCTTCTGCTGAACGGACCCTCAAACGGCCCGGGCGGGCGGCGTTCGAAGGGCCGTTCAGTATAGAAGGGATCGTCAGCCCGTCGAGACGCCCGAGCCGTCGCCGATCAGCGTCGCCTCGCCCAGCCCCGGAAAGTCATCGATATTGACGAGCCCATGGGCGGACGCGTTGCCGCCGCCCGTGTTGTTGAGCTCCGGGTCCATGTCGAGCATCCCTTCGCCCGGCACGTTCACGATGACCAGATACCACACGTGCTCCCCGAACTTCTCGGGGTGCTGATTCATGTGGTCGTACTTGGTCGGATCCTCGGCGTCCTTCAGCGTCGCCGATCGACGATCCGGCGCGATCGTGACGTCGAAGAGCGCCAGATTGTGCTTCGTGACGCCAACGACCTCGCCCGTGCTCACGGTCACCGTCGTGCCCGCCGCCGACGCCGAGGCGAACGGCTCGCGGCGCTCTTCGTGACCCTTGCTCGCATAGAAGTCGATGCTGGCGATCGTGGCGCCGTCCGGAAGCGCGAACTCGTCCGCCGCGCAATGCCGGGCGGCGTTCGCCTGGGGCGGCAGCTTGATGGTCACGTAATCGTTGCGATGAAGACACAGGACGTGCGTCCCGTCGAGACGGATCAGCGGGCCGTCCTTCTTGTACTTCCCCACCGCGCCGACGTGGGCGCCGGTCGTCGTGTCTTTCAGGCCGAAGATCTTGATGCGCCCGAGATCATGAGGGTCAGACTGAGTCATGGCGAGCTCCTTCCGGACAGAATTGATCAAACCTGTGATTGAACCTCACCCGCCCGACGACACGCCGCCCCCGGGGCCGATCAGCGTCGGGACGCCGAGGTTCGATCGTTGAGGATGTCGACCAGACCGTGCACGCCCCCACGCCCCGGAACGCGGCGAACGACGCGCCGTCGCTCTGCTCGATGGAACACCGTCATGAGGACCTCCTCATACTCAACCGTCCATTCTCGACGCGTCACGCCCCGTCCGCGTCCGCACCTGCTTCCAGAGATCTTCCAGTTCCGGCGACAACGCCCGCACCGCCTGCAAGCCCTCGACGTACGGCCTCGCTTCGTCCGACCGATCGAGCCGGATCAAGGCCTCCGCCGCCACCGCGAGCATCGCGTTCCGCTCCACCTCCGCCAGCACCCTCACGGACGCCTGCAGCGCGCTCTCGAAATACGCCGCGGCCTCGGCCGGCGCCCCCCGGGCCAGACGCTCCCGACCCCGAGCCACGTGCAGACGCGCCCGCAACACCGCGATCTCCGCCGGCGCCGGCGCGGCGTCCGTTTTCAGTCGGGTCTCGACCTCCACCAGTCGCCCCTCTCCCACCTCCAGCCCGGTGACGACATCATCCCACCGTCCCGCCGCTTCCGCTAATCGAGCCTCATCGATGTGAACCCGCACGAGGTCGAACGACCACTGGGCTTCATCCGGCTCGTCCGCGAGCAGTTCGGAAAACCCACGACGCGCCGCCGCGAGCTCGAGTTCGGCCCGGGCCAGATCGGGCAGCCGCATCGACGCCAGACCCGTCAGCCGTCGCGCCACCGCCATTTCCCGCCGCCAGAACGTGTTGCTCGGGTCCAGCTCCACCAGCCGGCGGGCGACGTCCTGCGCCTGCACGAAATTCTGACGCGCGGCGGACCAGTTCCGTTCCGCGAGGTACAGCTCGCCAAGATTCAGTCGACGCGACGCGAGGTGATATCGCGCATCCGTTCGTTGCGGCGTGCGTGTGATCATGGCCTCCAGCAGACCGATCGCCTCCGTGACCGGCCGCCGCGCTTCCTCGAACCGTCCCCGTTTCTGTTCGACTTCCATCAGGAACGACAGCCCGTTCGCCAGGCTCATGACGTACGAGCCGTTCTCCGGATCCGCCTTGACCAGTTCGCGTTTGATCACGAGCGACTTGTCGAGCGAGGCGCGCGACGCCTCGAAGTCGCCGCGATCCTGGTGGAGGTAGACGAGGTTGGTGTGCGCGTATGCGACTTCGAGCAACCAGTCGAGCCGCGTCGGATCGATCTCCACGAGGCGCTCGCTGACGTCGAGGTAGGTCTGAAAATGATCCTCCGCCTGATCGAGCTGGCCACGGTCCTTATCGATTGCGCCGAGGTAGAACTCCGCCTGGCCCAGCGCAAAGAGCGTCTCCCCGTCGTCCGGGGCGGATGCGAGCAGCGCCTCCAGCAACCGGCGCTGATCCGCAAACGCCGCTTCGGCCGATTCGAACGCCCCTCGCGCGAAGCGGGCTTCACCGATCATCTGTCGACCCGCCGCGTACCGGCGAATGTCGACCTCCGACAACGCGGACGGTTCGCGTCGTTCGTAGTACCCCATGACCAGTTCTGCGGCGTCGGACAGCGCATCGAGGCTCTGCACCCGGCGGAGTTCCGGCGCGATGTCCTCGAGCAGTCGGAACATCACCTCGTCGGCGTCATTTCGCGCCTCGACCGCCGCGCTTCGCTCCCGCTCGAGATCCACCGTGTACTTCACGCCGCCGGCGACGGCCGCCAGCACGATCAGGGCGGCCGCCGCCGCGAACGCCCGCCGGCGCGGCCGGCTGCGGATCCGCTCCAGGCGTTGCGCCGTCTCGACCGCCGTCGGTCGTTCGCCGGGGACTTTCGCCGTCAGGCTGCGAATCAGCCCCGCCACATCGCGCGGCACGCCATGCTCGGGACGTCGAACGCCCTGCCGCGCCTGTTCGAGCGCGGTGGCGAGGTCCGTGCTGTCGTCGCGCGGCGACTCGCCGGTGATCAGTTCCTGCAGGAGCAGGCCGAACGAGTACATGTCGCTCGCGGGGGTCAGCATCTCTCCGGCCGCCTGCTCCGGGCTCATGTACATCGGCGTTCCCGCGACGCCGCCGATGCGGGTCAACAGCGTCGCCGACGCCAGGGCTTCCTCCTCGTTCGCCGCCTCCGGCCGGGCGATGCCGAAGTCGAGCACCTTCGGCTCGCCGTCGGACGTGACCATGACGTTCGCCGGTTTCAGATCGCGGTGGATCACGCCCGCCGCGTGGGTGACGGCCATGACCCGCGCGAGCTGGGCGGCGAGCTTCAACCGCGTGCGCTTCGGCCAGTCGGCGACCGCGACATCGAGCGTCTCGCCGTCGATCAACTCCATCACGATGAAGTCGGCGTCGGGCGTCTCGACGAGATCGTAGATCCGGCAGATCCCGGGATGTTCGAGGCTGGAGAGGACGCGGGCCTCGCGGATGAACCGGGAGCGGGCGGACGGCGACGCCCGCCACGCCGCGCGAATCGATTTCAACGCCACCCGTCGATCGAGACGCTGATCCTCCGCAAGGTAGACCTCCCCCATGCCGCCGGCGCCGAGCATGGCGATGATGCGGAAGGAGCCGACCTCGGTCCCCGGCGCGAGTTCCTCGCCCGGCTCCGACGGGCGACCCCCGACCACCGTACGGGCGGCGGTGCGGCGGACCGTGGGTCCGTCGGTCCCCGGTTGCGCGCTCGGTCCGTCGTTCGCCATCGCCCGCCCTCCGGACGTCGATCGGCCTTACTTCCCCTTGAAGTCCGGCCGACGCTTCTCCATGAACGCCCGCATGCCTTCCTTCTGGTCTTCGGTGGCGAAGAGCGTGTAGAACAGCTTGCGTTCGTACTCGAGCCCTTCGGCCAGCGTCGATTCGAACGCTTTGAGCACGCCTTCCTTCGCGAGCCGCAACGCGATCGGACCCTTCTTCGCCATACCCTGCGCCACCTTCAGCGCCTCGGTGAAGTAGTGCTCCTTCGGCACCACGCGACTGACGAGACCATGGGCCAGCGCTTCGTCGGCGTTCAGGAACCGGCCGGTGAGAATCACGTCCATGGCGACCGCCTTGCCGACCGCGCGGGTCAGACGCTGCGTGCCGCCGGCCCCGGGCATGACGCCGATGTTGATCTCGGGCTGACCGAACTGCGCCGTCTCCGACGCGATGATCACGTCGCAGTGCATCATGAGCTCGCAGCCGCCGCCGAGCGCCCACCCGGAGACCGCCGCGACGATCGGCTTCTTCACCCGCTTGATCCGCTCCCACGTGGCGAACTGGTCGCGCTCGTACATCGAGATCGCGGTCTGCTCCGCCATGTCGCCGATGTCCGCCCCCGCGGCCCACGCCTTCTCGCTGCCCGCGAGCAGGATCACGCGAACGCTGTCGTCCTTGTCGTACGCCTCCATCTGCTCCGCGAGCATCGTCATCAGCTCGGGATTGAGGGCGTTCAGCACCTTGGGACGGTTGAGTCGAATGATCGCGACGGAACCGTCGACCTCGGTGAGGATCAACGCATCGTCGGCGGACTTCGGTTCGACGGCGGCCGTGGTCATTGCGCGGCTCTCCTGAATAACGCTTCGAGTTTCTTCCGGGGCAGAATCCGCTGCACCTGGCGGCCTCGGCCCGCCACGGTCTCCCGCCCGTCCGGATGCACATGATACGCGACGACATCGCACACCAGCGTCGTCGGGTCCAATTCCACCGCCTCCGCCTCGACCCGCACCCGATGACCCACCGGCGTCGGGGCCGTGTGGTCGATCGACAGATGCCCGCCGATCCCCTCTTCGTGGTCCTCCAGATGCGGGGCGAGGACCTTGCGCGCGGCCAACTCCATGTGATGCGCCATCGACCACGTCGAATAGACGCGGTGCACCACGATCCCGTCGAAGGCCGGACACATGTCCTCGGTGACCTCGATCACGACCTCGGCCCGGTTTCCCAGCTGAAGCGACGACTTCATGGGCGGCAGTGTAAACGAACTCGTCGCGTCACCCTACACTCACCGCATGCTCGGGCTCGTCGTCCTCTTCGCCACCGCCGCCGCGCTGCTGATCATCGGTCTGACCGCGGCGATCGTGTGGACCGCCGGCCGGCCGCCCCGCCGGACCGCCGCGTACGCGATCGCCCGCAGCCTCGCCTGCGATCCGGGCGAAAAATCATGGCCGTTCGAGTCGTGGACGCTGGATCGTCCGGACGGAGCGCGGCTGCCGGTGTGGGACATCATCCCGCCCCGCACCGTCCCGTCGCCTGATCGATCGGATGACGCGCGAGCGACGATCGTCATGATCCACGGCTGGGGACAGTCGCGCATCAATACGCTGGACCGTGCCCACCTGTACGTTCCGTACGCGCGTCGACTCGTCCTCTTCGACCTCCGCGCGCACGGCGACGCCGAAGGCGGGCCGAGCCGACTCGGCGCCACCGATCACGAGGACGTGGTCGACCTGCTCCAACGGATCGAGGACGAGCGGATCGTGCTCGTCGGCTACTCGATGGGCGCGGCGGTCGCGATCAACACCGCCGTCACGGGGCCCGACGCCGTCACCAACCGCATCTGCGGCGTGATCGCGCTCGGCGCGTACGACGAGTTCCGCACGTCGCTGCTCGGTCGCCTGCGTGCGCAGCGACTGCCGACGCGTCCGTTCGTGGACCTCGCGATGGTGTGGTTCCGGCGGACGGGTCGGCGGCACGAACCGCTCCGCGACGCCGCGCCGAGCCTGCCGTGTCCCGCGTTGTTCATTCACGGGGCGGACGATCCGATCTCGCCGCTGTCGGACGCCCAGCGGCTCGCCGCGAAATCGCGGGGAGAGCTGGTGGTGATCGACGACGCCGTTCACCTGGACATGGAGATGCAGGACCCCGAGGCGTGCCGCGCGGCGGTGGCCGCGTTCGTGGAGCGCATCCCCGGACCCGCTGCGACGACACCCTAGCCCCGGCCTCCGGCCGGGGATCGCGTGCGCGGCGCCGGCGTCATCGCGAAACATCCCCCACCCCCCCCGGCCTCCGGCCGGGGATCGCGTGCGCGGCGCCGGCGTCATCGCGAAACATCCCCCACCCCCCCCGGCCTCCGGCCGGGGATCGCGTGCGCGGCGCCGGCGTCAATCGCGAACCATCCCCCACCGCCCCGGCCTCCGGCCGGGGATCGCGTGCGCGGCGCCGGGCGCCAATCGCGAAACATCCCCCACCGCCCCGGCCTCCGGCCGGGGATCGCGTGCGCGGCGCCGGCCCCAATCGCGAAACATCCCCCACCCCCCCCGGCCTCCGGCCGGGGATCGCGTGCGCGGCGCCGGCGTCATCGCGAAACATCCCCCACCGCCCCGGCCTTCGGCCGGGGATCGCGTGCGCGGCGCCGGCGTCATCGCGAAACATCCCCCACCCCCCCCGGCCTCCGGCCGGGGATCGCGTGCGCGGCGCCGGGCGCCAATCGCGAAACATCCCCCACCGCCCCGGCCTCGCGTCGAGGTTCACTCACGACTGCCGCGGCGGCCTGCGGATCGCGCATCTGCACCACGTGGCTCAACCCCAGCCGGAGGCTGGGGCTGGCCCGCATCGCCTTCGCCGGTCAGGACGGTTCGGTCATCCCCCGCGCATCGAGCAGTTCGTCCAGACGGTCCTTCTCAACCAGGCCCTCGCGCAACACGAACTCGCGGATCGTCTCGCCGGTCTTGAACGCTTCCTTCGCGACCCGCGCGGCTTCGTCGTAGCCGATCTCCGGGGCGAGCGACGTGCCCAGCATCAGGCTCTTCTCGACCATGCCGGTCGCGATGTCCTTGTTCACCTCGAGCCCGTCGATACAGCGATCCACGAACATCGACGCCCCGTTGCCGAGCAACAGGATCATCGACATCAGGTTGTCCGCCATCATCGGCATGGCCACGTTCAGTTCGAGCAGCGAACCGACGCCGCCGAGACCGCCCGCGGTGATCGCCGCGTCGTGACCGATCACCTGGCACGCCACCTGCACGATCGACTCCGGAATCACCGGGTTCACCTTGCCCGGCATGATCGACGAGCCCGGCTGCGTCGCAGGCAACGCCAACTCGAACAATCCGCAGCGCGGCCCGCAGCCGAGCAGACGAATATCGCTCGCGATCTTCGACAGCGACACCGCAATCGTCTTCAACTCGCCCGACGCCTCGACCACGCAGTCTCGCGTCGCCTGCGCCTCGAAGTGATTCAACGCTTCCTTGAACGGCACGCCGGTCGCCTTCGCCAGACGACGCGAGACCATGTCGCCGAACTTCGGATGCGTGTTCACGCCCGTCCCGACAGCGGTGCCGCCGATCGGGAGATTCTCGGCGAGACGCACCATCGCCCGCTCCGCGCGGGTGACCGCGTACTCCGCCTGCGCGGCGTAGCCGGAGAACTCCTGGCCGAGTCGGATCGGCGTCGCGTCCATCAGGTGGGTGCGCCCGGTCTTGACGATCTTGTCCCACTTGCGGGCCTTCGCCTTCAACGCCTTCGCCAGACGCTTCAACTCCGGAATGAGATGCGCCTTGATCGTCGTCGCCGCCGCGACCTGCATCGCGGTGGGAAACGTGTCGTTGGACGACTGTCCCATGTTGACGTGATCGTTGGGATGGACGGGGTCCTTGGCGCCGATCTTCTTCCCCGCCGCGCGGCAGGCGAGATTGGAGACGACTTCGTTCACGTTCATGTTGGTGGACGTGCCGGAGCCGGTCTGGAAGACGTCGATGGGGAAGTGCTCCATCGCCGCGCCGTCATCGAGGAGATCGACGAGTTCATCACAACCCTTGGCGACGAGCCGGCCGCGCTTCTGATCGAGGCGTCCGAGTTCGACGTTGGCTTCCGCGCACGCTCGCTTGAGCAGGGCGAACGCGAGGATGACCTGTTCGGGCACGGGCCGGTGGGAGACGGGGAAATTGAGCACCGCGCGCTGGGTGGTCGCGCCATAGAGGACGTGGGCGGGGACGGTCATTTCGCCCATGGAATCGCGTTCGACCCGCGTCTTTCCGGTGGAAGTCGAGGCGGCGGCGCGGGTCTTCTTCTTGCGCACGGTGGATTTCTTGGCTGCCATGTGCGAACGGTAGCAGGGAAAGGGGTGGCTGACCACGTCGGAGCCGCGCCGGCGGCCGCGTCGGCGGAGGCCCTACAATGGATCACTTCCCGTACGACCCGAACCAGGGAGATTCTCGATGGTACGAAGGCTTTCGTCGCTGACGCTCGTGGTGCTGATGGGCCTGCTCGCAGGCGGACTGAGCGCGTGCGATGTGCTCGATCCGTTCGTCCTCGGCGGGGGCGCCGATCCTGACGCGGGCGGCGACGGCGGCGCGACGGCGGGCGGCGGGAAGCTGTACACGACAATGGATCTGACGGGTGAAGCGATCGAGACCGCCGCGCGGGTCAATCTCCGCCAGGTCCCGATCATCTATCAGAGCTACATCGATCCCGGCAACCACGGCGCGCTCGACGCCGATCGGCTGCGAAAGCGCATCGCCGCGAAGGTCCCCGCCAACTACACGGGCCCGGCCCTGCTCAACTGGGAGGGCGTGTGGCTGGATCGCCTGAAGGAGCTCGGGACCGCCAACCACACGAAGTCCGTGGTCGAAGGCGTAAAGGCGCTGCAGGTGGCCAGAGCCACCCGGCCCCAGGCCCAATGGGGCATCTACGCGTTGCCCTTCCGACGCTACTGGGATCGCGAGAACCCGGAATGGGATGCGTGGGCCGAGGGGATGGCGCCGATCCTGGACGCCGCCGACTTCATCGCCCCCTCGATCTACGACTTCTATGAGGATGAACGCGATCCCAAGGGACGTCAGTGGGATCGCGCGTACGTGCAGGCGAACGTCCGGCACGCGCTCCAGCACGCCCGAGGCAAGCCGGTCTACCCCGTGATCTGGCACCGCTGGCACAACAGCAACGCACGTCGCGGGGGCGAGGTCGTCCCGGATGACGAGTGGGCCGCCCATGCCGACGCCGCCCTGACGGCCGAATGGAACGGCCGTCGACCGGCGGGGGTGATCTGGTGGGGCGGGGACGACCACGCGGCCCGCACCGGGAACATTGTCGACGTCGACCGGATCCCCACCGGCCTCACGCCGCAGAAATACGTCGACCGCCTCCTCGCCCACAAGGCGGCGGTGCTGGCCGAGGCCGCGGGCGGACAACCGGCGCAGGCGACGAGCCCGGGCGATCCGTACCTCGGCCCGAATCCGAACCGGAAGAAGTGATCAGGCGAGCAGGGCCGGCACGCCGACCGACGCCGGGACCGACGCCTCGACGTCGGCGAGTCCGCTCGCGTCGCTCGCGTTCGGATTCACGATGATGATCCGCGCGCCGGACTGCTTCGCGATCGCGATCAGACCCGCCGCGGGGTAGACCTGCGCCGTCGTCCCCACCACCAGCATCACGTCCGCGTCCCGGGACGCCCGCTCCGCCTCCGCCCAGACGTCGGGCGGGAGCGATTCGCCGAACCAGACGACCGCGGGACGCATCGCGCCGCCGCACGCGGGACACGCCCGACGACCCGGCGGATCCGACAACTCAATCGGCTCGCGATGACCGCACCCCCCATCGCACCGGTCGTGATCGATCACGCCGTGCAGATGCAGCACGCCCGACGCCCCCGCCCGCTCCAGCAGGTTGTCCGTGTTCTGCGTGATCAGCGTCGCCCGGCCCCGGGCCGACGCGGCCGCCAGCGCGGCGTGCGCCGGGTTCGGACTCGCATCGGCGATCTGCCGCCGCCGGAACCCGTACCACGACAGCACCGCTTCCGGATCCTGCGCGAACCCCTGCGGCGACGCCAGCGTCATCGGATCGTACTTCGACCACAGACCCCCCGTCGGCGGATCACGAAACGTCGACACCCCCGACTCCGCGCTCAGTCCCGCCCCGGAAAACACCACCACCCGCGTCGCGTCGCGGATCACCGCGCGACCCGCCGCCAACGCGTCGGCGACGCGGTCACCGTCCGGCGAGGCGCCCGACCTTTCCATCATTCCGCATCGCCGCCGTTCGACGCCGGCGCCCCGCCCCCGTCCGCCGCCTCGAGCACGAGCTCCGACGCCGGCAGGCCCTCGTTCAAGGCGTCGAATCGCGCCCGGAGATCGCCCGACGCCAGCGGACCGGCGAACCGTCGGATGATCTCGTCCCGCAACGCCGGCGCGGCGGCGTCGCCGGTTTCACTCGCCTCCGCCAGCGCATCCAGCCACGTCGTCGGACGGCCGTCGATGCCGAACGCCTGGTCGTACCGACCCAGCCGGACGGACGCCGTGAACCGCAGATCCGCCAGACGCTCCGCCGCTCCATTGTTCACCGTCGCGATCACGTCGAGCACTTCCTGCGGGCGTCCGAGATCGAGCAGCAACTCCGCCTGTTCGCGGAGCAGCTCGGTCCGGGCGTCGACCGTCGCCGGCGTGCCGGGCAGAGCGGCCACATCACCGATCAATTGCAGATGGAGCGCGAGGTCGCTCGGGACTTCGGCCCGGATGAGCCGGAGGGCCGCCAGGCGATCCGACGCGTCCAGACGGCCCGCCGCGCGAACCACCGCGTCGCGCCAGGCCGGCGCGAGCGCATCCTCCGGCGCCCGCCACTGCGTCGCGAGTTCCTCGAAGGTCGCCGCGGTCAGATCGGGTCGCCGAGACGCCGCGGCGACGGCGTACGGGTAGATCAGCGGATCCGTCCGCCGCGCCGCGAGCGGCGCCAGTCGCCCGCGGGCCGCGTAGCCTTCCGCCACGGCGAGCCGACGCTCCGGCGCGCCGTCCAGGAGGGCGTCCATCGTCGCGAAGGCGGTGTTGTCGCACACCGCCGCGTACACGCGGTCGAGCAACGGATCAGGCTCCGTCGCCTCTGTCCGGAGTGTGGCGACGCGGGTGCGGACGGCCGGGAGTTCCGCCTCCGGCGCGAGTCCGCGGGACACCATCACCCACAACGCGTCCGCCGCGGCGTCGCCCGCCGTCGGGTCGCCGAGTCGATCGAGAATCGAGCCGACCGCGGTCTCCGCCGGGCGGGTCGAAAGGAGGCGGAGCAGCTCCGTGGCCAGCGTCGAATCCTCCGCCGTCGAGAGCGCGGAGGCGATCAGGTACGCGGCCTGCTGCGGTCTTCGCTCCGACACCAGCCGGGCCGCGATCAGACGCACCGCGGGATCCTCCGTCGGGTCCGCCAGACGCTCCACGACCTTGTCGACCACGGCGTCGGGGATCTGCTCGCTGTCGCGATTGAAGTTCTCGATCCGATCGATCGCCTGCCGACGCACCGCCGCCAGCGGATCGTCCAGGTCGAGCGCGACGCGTTCGAACTGTCGCTCGAGCGGCAGCGTGACGTAGAGTTCGCCGAGGATGCGGCCCAGCCGATCCGCCACCTCCCGCCGCGCCGTCCGCTCCTGCTGGATCTGCAGCTCCAACGCCGCGATCTGCTCCGAGAGCGACTGCACCATGTCGGTCAGCCAGCGGTCGCTCGACTTCTCCCGGTTGTCGCGCCACCACTCGCGCCATCGTTCGGCGTCGGCCCCGTACCGGAGGCCGGTCAGACGTTCGAGGCTCGCGGTGGTCGCGTCGAGGATCACATCGGGTTCGCCCCGCTCCGTGTCGAGCAGTTGCATCAGGGCCAGGGCGGCGGCGCGGCTGCGAAACGCGCCGATGGCGTGAATCGGACCAAGACGCACGTCAGGACGACGACGCTGATCCGACGCGACCGTCTCGAGCTGCGATAACGCCGACGGACCGTACGTCGCGGCGATGAGCGAGAGCGGCTCCAGCGCGTTCGGCGGCGCCCCGGGGATCGCCTCCAGCACGATCGTCTCGAGTTGGGCAATCGGCTGCGGGAACTTGACCAGTTCAGCGAGAATCGCGTTGAGACTGGCGGAGGCCTCGCCGTGCATCGCCTCCCGGATCGCCGCGACCGCGTCCGGACGTTCGACGAGACCGAGCAGGATCCGCACCGCCAGCTGACGCGACGCCGGGGTCACCGTCTCGGACGGATTGAGAAGCGTCTCGCGGGCCAGCCGGATCTGCAGACCCTCGGAATCGTCGGACGTCGCCAGCGATGCGTCGGGCGTGGCCTGAGCCCCGGCGGGACCCGTCGCCAACCCGATCCCCAACGACAACGCCGCCGCCCCCGCGATCGTCGTGCGGAGCCATCCGGCCGGTCGAAGTGTCAGAGGCGAAATGCGCATCGGGCCCGTCCGTTCCATCGAACGCCCTGGGAGGAGAAGATCTCGGGATTCCGAGGCAAACCGCGCGGCGGCGACACCCTATACTATGGCCTACGCCGCCGATTCGTCGACGATGATCCGTGGTATGTCGACGAATCCTGCGCGGGCCTGACCGGAGCAGATGGAGCCCCCCCGGAATGAACGAATGGCTCAACGCGGAAGCCCACGCGGCGCGAGCCCTCGATATGTACGAGCGCGGCCGCTGGGCCGAGGCCGAAATCGAACTCCGCAAGGCCCTCGCCCTCAATCCCGATCACCCCGAGTGGCAGTTCAACCTCGGACTCACCCTCGAAGCGGCGGGACGCGACGCCGACGCCTACGACTGCTATCAACGCGCCGCCGAACTCATGCCCGATGAGGTCGACCCCCTCATCATGCTCGGCATCGTCACCAACCGACTCGGCAACTACCGCCAGGCCATCCCCTGGTTCACCCGGGCCCTCGAACTCGAGCCCGCCTGTGAACTCGCCCACGCTCACTACATGGAGAGCCTGATCCGGCTCGGCGACCTCGACGCGGCGGAACTCCAGTTCTACCTCGCCCAGCAGGTCCTGCGCGAAACCTCCGGACACTGCCTCGCCATGATGGGCGAGATCCAGCTCGAACGCGGCGAACCCCGCAAGGCCGGCTGGTGCTTCCGCGAAGCCATCCGCATCGAACCGACGATCCCCCGCCTCCGCGGACGCCTCGGCGCCGTCTACGCCGCGCTCGGCGAACCCCAGAAGGCCGTCCAGATGTTCCTCCGCGAACTCCGCGACGACCCCGGCAACATCGACGCCCTCCTCGACTACGGCGAACTCCTCGCCGAACTCGGACGCACCAGCGAGTCCGCCGAGAAGTTCCGACGCGTCCTCGAACTCGAACCCGCCAACGTCGACGCCCACTTCCAGCTCGGCGAACTGGCGATGCAGACCCGACGCTACGAACAGGCCCACGTCGAGTTCGAACTCGTCCTCAAACTCGACCCGACCTACCCCCACATCCGACTCGCCCTCGCGGAGACGCTCGTCGAGCGCGGCCGGAACGGCGATGCGGAGAAGGTCCTCGCCGACGCCTTCGACGACCTCGCCGCCGATGACGACGCCCGACCACGCGAACTCGGCTGGCTCGGCGACCTGCTCATCCGCATCGGCCGGCCCGAAGACGCGGCGAAACTGCTCGAACGCGCCGTGCGGCTGACCCCGAACCCCGACGCCGACCTCTGGCGCAAACTCGCCCTCGCCCGCTACCGCAGCGGCGATCGCGACGGCGGGGCCGCCGCGTCCCGACGCGTGCTCCGACTCGACCGACGCTGCGTCGCCTCCATGCACAACCTCGCCCTCGCCGCGATCGAGAACGGCAACCTCCGACTCGCCGCCGGCTGGATCCGGCGCGGCCTGCGACGCGTCGACCGCCACGATGACGGCCTCCGCCGCCTTCGCATGAAACTCTGGTGGGCCCGCGTCGGCCGATTCCTCCGCGTCGGACGATGAGCACCGCCGACCCCGGGGACGTGCTCTGCCCCCAGTGCGGGTACATCCTCCGCAACTACGAACCCGATCGACGCTGCTCCGAGTGCGGTTTCGCCGCCCCCGACGCCCGCCTCGTCATCCGCGCCTGGCGCGAACGACCATCCCCCTGGCTCGTCCTCACCCTCGCCGCCGTCCTCGCCCTCATGCTCGGCACGGCCATCCTGCGCGGCGAAATGCCCGTCTGGTACTGGTGGGGCTTCCTCGCCGCCGTCAGCTTCGCGCTCTGGAAAGCCGTCCAGCGCCTCCAGCGACAGCAGCGCGGCGAAGCGGAGGCCCACCTGCTCGTCACCGACGAGACAATCATCCTGGTCGCCCCCGAGTTCCGACGCCCGCTCCCGACGCGCGACCTCGGCGACCTCGACATCCAGCCCCGCAACCGCTCCCGTCTGCACCTCGCCCGCCCCATCGAGGTGAACGAACTCGTGACGTACGACAAACTCTGGCTCGACGGCGAGCCCGCGCTGATCGAGCGGTTCGATGAGGAACGACAGCGTCTGGCGTCGACGGCCGGAGCCAGCGACGGATGACCGGCGACGTCCGCTGCCCGCAATGCAGCTACACGCTGCATGACGTCACGGAGCAGCCCCGCTGCCCCGAGTGCGGATTCAACATGCGTGATGCGCGGCTCGTGATCCCCGCGTGGCGTGATCCGCCATCGCGCTGGAACGCGATCATGGCCGGCGGATCGACCCTGCTCTGCATCTACCTGCTCGTCGCTCACGGCTTTGATCCCCTTCAGATCTTCGTCACCGCGGCCATCGGGTACTGGTTCTGGACCGCCATCGTCCGTTATCGCCGCGCGCAGACCGGGGAGCGCGAACTTGTGCTCGTCGTCACCGAGTCGAACCTGCTGCTGCTCACGCCCGACGCCAGACGCGCGATCCCGCTCGCGAAGATCGGCGGCGTGAGCCAGCGCAACGGGCGACTCCGCATGGACTTCGCCTCGCCGCTCAGCCTCACCGACGCCGCGATCACGACCAGTCTGTCGATGTGGCTCTGGCTCGATGCGGACGAGGCGACGGCCGCGCGTCTGGAGCAGGAGATCGCCCGCCTGCGGACGCAGGACGACGAAACTCCGGCGGATCAACCGTGACCCGCGGCGTCTTCCGCCGCCCGACGCGACCGTGAGCAGCGGTTCATCCTCGGTTCACGTGCACGTTACCCGGCGGCCGTATCACATGGTGATGTCCGAATGGGTGACAACAACCTGGGTCGACGCCGGCATGGTGATGGTCTCGACCGTCTGCATGTACCTCGTGGTCCTCATGTGCATCCGGGTGTCCGGTCTGCGCAGTCTCGCCAAGATGTCGCCGACCGACTTTGTCTGGACCGTGGCCACGGGATCGCTCCTCGCGAGCGCCATCGTCACCGCGTCGCCCTCGATCGCCCGCGCGTCGGTCGCATTCATCATGGTGTTCGCGATCCAGCGACTGGTCAGTTGGGCGCGGCGGCGATGGGCGGGGTTCGACCGGGTCGTCAGCAACTGTCCCATCCTGCTCATGGACGGTCCCGAAGTCCTCCGGGCCAACCTCTCCCGCGCAGGCGTTTCGGAAGATGAACTTCGGTCGAAACTCCGCGAGGCGAACGTGCTCAACCTGCAACAGGTTCGCGCCGTCGTCATGGAGCGGACCGGCGATATCTCCGTGCTTCACGCCGGCGACGAGGACGTCCGGTTCGACCCTGACCTGATCAGCGACGTCGCGAACCCGGAAGGCGAAACCGGTTGACGGAATCGCTTCCTTCCCCCGGCGAGAGCGAAGCCGCTCGACGCGCTTCCGGGCTGATCGCATTGCTCGCGCGCGGGTATCGGCGTCACGGTTCGTGCGCCGGCAGTCGATCATCTCGATGACGTGGTTCGCCAGATGCACATCGCCCGACGCCGTCGATCCGGGTCCTCCAGGTGGAGGGCGAAGATCGTCAGCCTCGGGCGATGATCGAACGTCCGGTCCGGCGCCAGCGCCGGGACTCAGAGCGTCGCGGAGGTGTACGGCAGCAGACCCATGTACCGGGCCCGCTTGATCGCACGCGAAACCTCACGCTGCTCACGGGCGGAGATGCCGGTCCGCTTCGGACCGTAGATCTTGCCGTTCGGCGTGAGCATGCGGCGGAGTTCATCGACCGCCTTGTAATCGACGTACTCGACGTCGTTGACGCCGGTCTTCTTGTAGGCGGGACGCTGCTGCGGACCTCGGAAGTGTGCCATGGGCCTGGGGTTCCTCTTCTGAATCGAGCCCCACAGGATACCGGGCCGCCCGTCCCCGTCAACCTCCGCCGGGCCGGAATCGGCCCGATCCGTCTCAGACCCGGGCGGCTCAAAACGCGTCAGAATCCGGAAATCCCAAGCATCCGACCCCCCTCCCGGGGCGTACACATCAACGGATTGAATCGTTCGGTGTCTCACGCCGACGGCTCAGCCCTGCTTCCCCACACTCCAATCACGTTCCGTGATCAGTCGCCGGCAGGCCGAGATCGTGTTGAGCCCCCACCAGCACGAGCCCTGACCGGCGACTCTCTTTTTGCGCCGAACACGTCGCCCGGGCGATAATGTCCCGGATGACGACCGAGCCCACCCCGAATCCCGCGACCGACCCCCCGGCCGGAACCCCCGCCGCGAACCCCGACGGCCCCCTCATCGGCGTCACCGCCGACCTCCACGAGGGACGCGTCCGCGTCAACCGGACCTACATCGATCAGGTCCTCGCGGCGGGCGGAATCCCCCTCGTCCTCGCCCCCACCCCCGACGCCTGCCTCGTCCGATATCTCCAGATCTGCGACGGATTTGTCCTGACCGGCGGCGATGACCCCGTGATGGAGCCGTTCGGCGCGCCGACGGATCCGCGGGTGACGCGGGTCGAGCCCGCGCGGCAGGCATTCGAGACCGCCCTGCTCGCCGCGCTGGACACGCAGCCGGACACGCCGGTCCTGGGGGTCTGCCTGGGGATGCAGATGATGGGCCTCTGCGCCGGGGCGGGGCTGGACCAGTACCTGCCCGAATCGCTGGCGACGGCGGATCTGCACTGGGAGCACCGCGACCACGAGGTCGCCGGCCCGCTGGGATCAGGGGTGGTGCACAGTCATCACAAACAGGCGTTGTCGGATGCCGGCCGGCTCGAGGTCGCCGCGACGTCGCCGGACGGGGTGATCGAGGCGGTGCACGATCCCGCGCGGCGGTGGTACGTGGGGGTGCAGTGGCATCCCGAGCGCACGTCGACGCCGGCTCTGGGGTCGGGGTTGTTCGAACGGTTGGTGGCGGCGGCGCGGGGCGAGTAGTCGGGCTTCGTTGAGAGCGCACCGGAGGCGCGGCCCCCGGGTCACGGCCGATGAACCTCCCGAGTCCAGGCCCATGAGCCGTCGAACGCTCCGCACGCCCTTGGGCGACCAACTCCGCCCCCCGCCGCCCCTTGGCAGACGCCCTCGGATCGGCTACCCTGCCGTGTTCATTCGACATCGTGAAGTCTTTCACGAGGCGGCCCTGACGGGTCGTCCCGGAGACGGCCTCCCGAGGGCGCGAGCCCCCGTCGCGATGAACCCGACAACCCCCTGCTTCCCAGGATGATGCAATGGCCAGCACAGGCACGGTGATCCAGGTGATCGGTTCGACCTTCGACGCGCAGTTCCCGGAGGACGGCCTGCCCGAAATCTACAACGCGGTGACCTGCCAGACCGCCGACGGCGCGACGCTCACCGCGGAAGTCGCCCGGCACATGGGCGGCGGACAGGTCCGCTGCGTGGCGCTCGGTTCGACCGACGGCCTCAAGCGAGGCGACGACTGCGTCGACACCGGCTCGCCCGTCACCGTCCCCGTCGGCGAGAACGTCCTCGGCCGCGTGTTCAACCTGCTCGGCGAACCGATCGACGAGCGTGGCGACGTGCAGACCGACACCCGCATGCCCATCCACCGCGAGCCGCCGCCGCTCACCGAACTCAACCCCAAGACCGAGATCCTCGAGACGGGCATCAAGGTCATCGACCTCCTCTGCCCGTTCGTTCGCGGCGGCAAGATCGGCCTCTTCGGCGGGGCGGGCGTCGGCAAGACGGTCATCATCCAGGAGATGATCGCCCGCGTGGCCCGCGAGTTCGGCGGCTACTCCGTCTTCTGCGGCGTCGGCGAACGGACCCGCGAGGGCAACGACCTCTGGCGCGAAATGCAGGAGGCCGAGTACACCGACGACGCCGGCACGACCGCCCACGTCATTGACAAGGTGGCGATGGTCTTCGGTCAGATGAACGAACCTCCGGGCGCGCGTCTTCGCGTCGCGCTCTCCGGCCTGACCATGGCGGAGCACTTCCGCGATTCGTCCGGCAAGGAAACCCTGATCTTCGTCGACAACGTCTTCCGCTTCACGCAGGCGGGTTCGGAAGTCTCCGCGCTCCTCGGCCGCATGCCGTCGGCGGTGGGCTACCAGCCGACGCTCTCGACCGAGATGGGCGAACTGCAGGAACGGATCACCTCGACCTCGAAGGGCGCCATCACCTCGGTGCAGGCGATCTACGTCCCGGCGGACGACCTCACGGACCCCGCCCCGGCGACGACCTTCGCTCACCTCGACGCGTTCGTCGTGCTTGAACGGTCGATCGCGGAAAAGGGCATCTACCCGGCGGTCGACCCGCTGGCCTCGACCTCGCGAATCCTCGAGCCCGCGACGCTCGGCGAGCGGCACTACGCGGTCGCCCGCCAGGTGCAGTCGATCCTGCAGCGCTACCGCGACCTCCAGGACATCATCGCCATTCTCGGCGTCGACGAACTCTCCGAGGAAGACAAGCTGACCGTGAACCGCGCCCGCAAGATCGAGCGCTTCCTCTCGCAGCCGTTCTTCGTCGCCGAAGTCTTCACCGGCTTCTCCGGCATCTACTCCTCGCTCGAAGACACGATCGACTCGTTCGAACGTCTCTGCAACGGCGAAGGCGACGACCTCCCGGAAAACGCGTTCATGTACGTCGGCACGCTCGACGATGCGAAGGCCAAGGCCGAACGCATGGCCGCCGAGGTCTGAGCCGACCGGACCGCCCGGAACTGAATCCCACCCCGCCCGGTGTTCGCACCGGGCGGTTTTCGTTGTGCGCCGGCGACGCGGAGCGCACAGAACCGGCGGATCGACGCGATGCAGTTCGACGCGACGCAGTTCGACGCGACCGAGTTCGACGCGACGCATCTCGTGGCGGCCGAAAACACGCGCCGCGGTCCGAACCGCCCGTCTCTCCACCCGAGGCGATATCCGCCGCACGCCGGGTCGTGAACCAATCTTCCATTTCAACCAATCCGCGGTCCCGGCGCGATCGTAATCCCCTTCCGACGCCCGCCCCTGCGCGGCGTCGCCCATTTCTCTTCGGCGCCCACGCGCCGACCTGTTGACTCACCACAGCGCCCGACCCGTCCTCAGACGCGATCGGTGCGCGCCAAACCTCGACTCCCACAGAAGGGGACGCGCCATGACCGGCCGCTACTGTCGCTCGCGCTTCACGCGATCATTCCAACGCTCTCTCCTCGTCGCGCCGATGCTCCTCGCCGCCGCGCCGGGCTTCGCCGCCGACCACCGAGAAGCCCCGCTCGCCCGCGAGGACGGCACGGCGGACATCAACGACATCTACGCCTTCCTCAATCCGAACGACGACTCGCGGGTCGTCCTCGCGATGACCGTCAACCCGTTCTCCGCCCCGTCCGAGAACTTCAGCTACAACTTCTCGCCCAACGTCCTCTACACCTTCAAGATCGACAGTGACGGCGACGCGGTGGAGGACACCGTCATCGACGTCAGTTTCGCCGACCAGGCGGACGGCTCGCAGACGTACGGCTTCATCGTCAACGGCATGAAGGTCGACGGCGCGATGGTGACCGCCGGAACGGACGAACCGAAGCCGAATCCCCCGATCATCAACAACGGTCCGGGGGGCATCGCCAGCTTCGCCGGACAACGGGACGACCCGTTCTTCTTCGACGTCGTCGGCTTCACCCGCTTCCTCAACGGAACCGGCGGCTTCGACGGGTCGGACGGCTTCGCCGGCTATAACGTCTCGGCCATCGTCATCGAACTGCCCCGCACGATGATCGACGGCGGATCGGACCAGCTCCAGGTCTGGGGCGAGACGTCGCGTCGACTCGTCACCGTGCGCAAGAGCGAACAGGGCGCCGTCGCGTTCGACCTCGGCCCGTTCCAGCAGATCGAACGCATGGGCAACCCCGCCATCAACACCGCCCTCGTGCCGTCCGGCAAGAAGGACCTCTTCAACATCGGCGATCCCGCCGACGACGCGGCGGACTTCGCGGGCGACCTCGTCGCCTCCCTCCAGGCCCTCGGCACCAACGACGAGAACATCGGCATCCTCGCCTCCGTCGCCGTGCCCGACACGCTCAAGCTCGATCTCTCCGCGCCGAGCGCGTACCCCAACGGACGCGCGCCGCAGGACGACGTGATCGACACGCTGTTCTTCTTCATCTTCAACCAGACCCCGGTGACCGACCAGGTCGACGGCAACGACATGCCGTTCCTGAATTCGTTCCCCTACCTCGCGGCGCCGCACCAGCCCTGATCGGCGGCCGACGACGACACGAACGAAAGGACCTTGATCATGAAGAACTCCACCATCCTGACCGCCGCCGCGACCCTGGCCGCCCTCGCCGGACTCGCCGCCGCGGATCACCTCTACCCCGCCGACATCGCCGGCGCCCTCAGCTGGGACCTCGCCGGCGACGCGGACAACCTCACCCTCTCCATTCCCGTCGACCCGAACCGCAAGATCATCGGCCTCGGATTCGACGCCTCGCTCACGACGTTCGGCCCGAGCTGGGCGAGCGAGGCGACGATCCGGGTCGGCGGCGATCCCTTCCAGGCTGGCGTCGACCTCACCCCGGGGGCCGGCGTCAACACCGGCGTCGCGAACGCTTCGTTCAGCAGCGCGGGACTCATCTCGTTCGGACTGCTCGCGCAGAAGCCGCTCCTGCTCGATGACGATCAGTTCACGCTCGAATTCCTCGAAAGCTTCGACGATCTCGCCGACGACGTCGATGCGGAATGGATGAGCGGAACCGTCACCATCGAAACGGCGCCCCGCAACGTCTGGAACGAACAGATCGACGGCCTCGGCGACGCCGGACCGACGCCGGACGCCCGCCAGCGGATTGAACAGCGCGGCGGCGGCGAGATGGTGCAGGTCCTCGGCGCCGTCGACATGGGCGACTTCGATCTCTACCAGCTCTTCGTCAACTTCCCCGCGTTCTTCTCGCTCACGGTCAGTCACGATGACGGCGGCGACAGCCCCTCCGTCTTCCTGCTCGATCCTGACGGCGTCGGACTCGCGTTCGCCGCCGGCTCGCGCGGCGGACCGACGGTGATCTCGAACGCGACCCTCCAGGGGCGCGGCGTCTACCACATCGCCGTCGCGGAGCGCGGCGCGTTCCCCGTCGACGTCGACGGCCAGCCGCTCTGGAACCCCGTGCTCTCCGAGGAACGCGGGCCCGACGGACCCGGCGCCGCGAACCCCATCGCGGGCTGGATCGCCAGCAACGTCGGCGGCGGCGACTACACCGCCGACCTCACCGGATCCGGCTACCTGCCGATCCCCGGCGACCTGGACGGCGACGACCTCGTCGGCCCGACCGATCTCGCCATCCTGCTCGCCTCGTGGGGCCCGTGCCCGAGCCCGCCCCCGACGCTCTGCACCGGCGACATCACCTTCGACGGCATGGTCGGTCCCGATGACCTCGCGGTTCTCCTCGTGTTCTGGTCATTCTGACCAACCCCCCATCGCCCGTCCGGACATCCAGTTGTCCGCCCCGTCCGGACGGGCCTTTCTCATGACTCCAACGACGCTCACCGCCGGAGATCCCGCCATGCTTCGCCGCCCCGCCCGCACGTCCGTGCTGACCGCCGCGCTGACCGCCGCGCTCAGCGTCCTCGTCTTCACCGCGTTTCCCGCCCAGGCGCACCCCGGACATCATCATGCGTCGGTCGCCGAATCCAGCGACGACGCGACGCCGATCGCGCGTCTTGAACAACGCGTCGCGACGCATCCGCAGGATCTCGTCGCGTGGAGCCGACTCGGCGCCGCGCAGCTCACGCGCGGCCGTCGGACCGGCGCCCACCCGGCCTTCGCGGCGGCGGAGGCGGCGTTCGCCCGCATCGCAGCGGTTGATCCGACGCGTGCGAATGCGCACGTTGGTCTTGCCGCGAGTCGACTCGGCCAGCATGCGTTCGCCGACGCGCTCGACGCCGCGCAGACTGCATCGCGTCTTCGTCCCGATGATCCCGCCGTCCACGCCCTGCTCGGCGATGTGTACTTCGCCCTCGGCGCGCTGTCCGAAGCGGATGCGCTCTACCGGCTCGCCCACGACCGCCAGCCGGATCTCGGCTCGCTCGTCCGGCTCGCCATGGTCCGCCAGGAGCGCGGCGACCTGCAGACCGCGGATGACCTCTACCATCGCGCCCTCGATCTCGGGGCCGCCTACGGCGCCGACGCCCGTGACCTGGCGTGGCTCCACATCGTCATCGGCGAGTTCGATCTCGACATCATGGGCGCGCCGGAAGACGCGGCGGCGCACTTCGAGGCGGCGCTCGCGATCGATTCCGACGCCGTCCACGCCTCGTATCAACTCGCCCGCGTCGACCGGCGGCTGGAACGGCTCGACGTCGCCCGAGCGCGGCTGGAGCAGATCATCGATCGGGCGGAGACGCGGCCGGCCTACTGGATCGAACTCGGCGAGGTGTGCGCCGAACTCGGCGACGCCGCCGCCGCGGCGCACTGGCTCGGACGCGCCCGGATGAGCATGGCGTCGGATCTCGAACGCGGCGAACTGGGGCACGTGCGCCAGTACGTCGACTTCCTGCTCGATCACGGCGACGAGTACGACGCCGAGCGATGTGCGAGCCTGGCCGAGGCGGAGCTTGACGTGCGGCGCGACGCCCTCACGTGCGTGACCGCCGCCCGAGCGTTCGTCGCGGCGGGCCGGACGGACGAGGCGGCGTCGCTGATGGACGAGGCCCTGGTGCGGGCGCCGGAGGATCCTCGGGTGCGATCGTGGGCGGCGCGGGTGTACGACGCGGCGGGCCGGGGCGAGATCGCGACGCGACGGGCCGCGCGTCTGGCGTTGCGTCGTCCGCTGGCGCTCAAACTGGCGATGCGTCTCGAACTGGAGCGCATCGCGAACGACTGACGGTCTATCTCCTGCGGCGCCGCTCCCCGCGCGCCGGTTTCCCCCGGAGGGGATGCTTTGACGACGCCTGTCTTCGGACGGGCGTTGTCGTGCGCCCGAACCAGCGATCGACGCCGGCGGGACCGGCGGGGATCACGTGGCCGTCCCCTCCCAGTGAAAGACGTCTTCCAGGTTTCGGCCGAAGACATCGGCGATGCGGAAGGCCGCCTCAAGGGATGGCGAGTACTTACCGGCTTCGATGGCGGCGACGGTCTGGCGCGTGACGCCGATCCGTTCGCCCAGTTCCGACTGCGTCATCTCGCCGTGCAGAAATCGGAGCGTGCGAATCTCATTGGTGATGCGACGGGGCGGCACACGTTCAGGCATGCCAGCCTCGCCGATAGCCCCACACCGTCAGGCTGTAATGCACCACTTCGGCGAGCACGATGGCGGCGATCGACGCATTGATCAGACGCCATCCGCCCGACGTGAACGGCATCACGCAGCCCACCAGTACCACCCCGGAGATGAGGACGTAGTACGCCGCTCGCCTCGAACGGAACTCGATTGCCCGGTCACGCTCATCGGCGGCGGCCCGAGCGTCATCGGGCGACCGCCATCGGAGCCAGGCGTGCCCGATCACGAGAATGACCACCTGCACGACGACGGCGCCGGCGAACAGTCGCATCGTCCCGAAGTCCGGCATCGCGGCGGCGGGCGGATCGATCGTCATCCAGATGAAATAGGGAACGAACGCCACCGCCATCGCGAGCAGCGAGAGCCAGGCCACCTTCTCGCGATGGGCCGCTGTGTCCACCATGTAAAGTATCTTTGACATGACGTCAAAGTACATTCACATCGGGTAGGGGTCAACGTGGATTCCGGGGTTTTTCCGTCCGGTCGGAACGGCGGTGGTCACCGACGCCCCGCGCAGAAAAAATCCCCCCGAGCGGTGGTGGGCGCCGTTCGGGGGGGAGGGAAGAGAAGAAGCCCGTTTGTGGTGGGTTGCTTCCCGGGGAGGGAAGCGGGCGGGCTTCTTCAAACGCCGTGGCCATCCATGACCGGGCTGGAATCGCGATGAGGAGATCGGGGGTCGGGTCCGGGCGTTCGCCGTCTCTGGCGTGACGTCCGGGTTCACGGTCGGGCGCGGTTCGCTCCATCTTTCCGCCCGATCGGGTCTCTGAATCCATCCACTCGCCGACCGATCAGATCATGGACCTCCGGTTTTTCACTCCTCATCGCGTTGCAACGAGTCGCCGGCTCCGGCAAAGAACGAAACGGGAATCGACCGGTCGACGGTCGGAGCGGACGTCGACCGGTCGTGCGTCCGTCACGCGACACGCGCGACGGGTGAATGTCGTGATCAGCTGCAGCCCATGGAGTTCCCGCAGTTCATGCACTTGTAGCACGTGCCGTTGCGCACCGTGATCGAGCCGCACACGTCGCACGCGGGGGCGTCGCCCATGAGCACCGCGGTCGACTGACTGAGGGGATCCGCGTTGGCCGCGCCGTCGGCGACGCGATCGGTCCGGCCGTCGCCGGCGTCCTTCGGCGCCCCCGGCGTCGCCCCCGTGGTCGACGCGGGATCGACGGCGACGTCGCCCTTGATGATGCGCTGCACGGCGCGGAGCGGTCCGGTCGACGTCGACGCGGCCTTGTTCGCATCGGACGGGCGCTTCGGGGCGTTCTCCTCGCGGTACCCCGGAATGAACTCCATCCCCATCCACCGGAAGATGTAGTCCACCAGGCTCTTCGCGAAAGGCACGTCGCGGTTCGTGGTCATCCCCATCGGCTCGAACCGCTGGTGGGCGAACTTCTTGACCAGCGACTCCAGCGGCACGCCGTACTGCAGCGCGACCGAGATCGCGGTGCCGAGCGAGTCCATCAGGCCGCCGATCGTCGAGCCTTCCTTCGACATCGTGATGAACAGCTCGCCGGGCGACCCGTCCTCGTAGAGCCCGACCGTGAGGTAGCCCTCGTGCCCCGCGACGTTGAAGCGGTGCGTGATCGACGCCCGCGTGTCGGCGAGTCGGCGCCGGAGCGGACGCTCCACGATGCGCTCCACGATGCGTTCGACGTACTGCGGTCCGGCGGCGTCGGCGGTGTCGGCGATCTCGGCGAGGTCCGCCGCGACTTCGGCGCGAGCGGCGTCGACGTCAAGATCGTCGTCATCGTCGTCGTCGAGTTCGGCGTCCGACGAGGTGTTGAGCGGCTGGCTGAGCTTGCAGCCGTCGCGGTACAACGCGTTCGCCTTGAGACCCAGCTCCCAGCTGAGGCGGTAGGCGTCGGCGATGTCGCCCTCGGACGCGTCCGACGGCAGGTTGATCGTCTTCGAGATCGCGCCGCTGATGAACGGCTGGGCCGCGGCCATCATGCGGATGTGACCCTCGGGCGCGATGAACCGTTCGCCGAACGGACCGCACTTGTTCGCACAGTCGAAGACGGGCAGGTGCTCGTCCTTCAGGTGCGGCGCGCCCTCGATCGTCTGCATGCCGCAGATCCGACGGTTGAGGGCGGCGATCGCCGACGCGGGCAGACCCAGCAGCCGCAGACCGTTGAACGAGGCGTCCTGGCGGGCCGCGTCGATGTCGTCCACGCCCGCGTCCTTCAGGACGCGATCCGGCATCGCCCACGCATTGAACGCGAAGCCGAGTTCGAAGAAGGTCGGCAGGTTGTTCTCCAGCTCGAGGAGCTCCTCCGACGTATACCCCGCTTCGAGCAGGAACGAGCGGAACGTCTGTCCCTCCCGGTCCGCGGACGCCGGAAGCTCGACGTCGAGCTTCAACTCGCCCATCACGTAATCGATGATCTCGTCGATCTGCGTCTTCTCGTATCCGAGCGCCTCGAGGGCGGGACGCAGCGACTGATTGGCGATCTTGAAGTAGCCGCCGCCCGCCAGTTTCTTGAACTTGGTGAGGGCGAAGTCCGGCTCGACGCCGGTCGTGTCGCAGTCCATCAGCAGACCGATCGTGCCGGTCGGGGCGATCACCGTGGTCTGGGCGTTGCGGTAGCCGTACTTCTCGCCCGCGGAGACCGCGTCGTCCCACGCCCGAACGGCGCGGCCGAGCAGGTCGGACGCGTTGGCGAACGCCGCGCCGTCCCGCTTCAGCAGATCGTGATCAATCGGCACCGGGCGAATCGGCAGCTCTTCCCAGACGTCGCTGTCGCGTTCGACGCCCCGGGCGGCCCGCTGGTGGTTCCGCATCACCCGCATCATGGCGTCGCGGTTCTCGCGGTACTTCGGGAACGCGCCGAGTTCGCTCGCGAGCTCCGCGCTCGCCGCGTAGCTGCGGCCGGTCAGGATCGCGGTGATCGCGCCGGCGACGGCCCGGGCTTCATCCGAGTCGTAGGGCACGCCCGCCTGCATGAGCATGGCGCCGAGGTTCGCGTAGCCGAGGCCGAGCGTGCGGAAGTCGAAGCTCCGACGCGCGATGTCCTCCGACGGGAACGCCGCCATCAGCACCGAGATCTCGAGCACGACGGTCCAGATCCGCACCGCGTGCTCGAAGCGCTCGAGATCGAACCGCCGGGTCTCGGAATCGTAGAACTTGAGCAGGTTGATCGAGGCGAGGTTGCACGCCGTGTTGTCGAGGAACATGTACTCCGAACACGGGTTGCTCGCGTTGATGCGGCCGTGGGCCGGGCACGTGTGCCACGCGTTGATCGTCGTGTCGTACTGCACGCCGGGATCGGCGCACCGCCAGGCGGCGCGGCAGATCTGCGCCCACAG
This sequence comes from Phycisphaerales bacterium, assembly GCA_965227335.1. GTDB lineage: Bacteria > Planctomycetota > Phycisphaerae > Phycisphaerales > SM1A02 > CBDDFV01. Next base: position 320,818 of record CBDDFV010000001.1, on the reverse strand, counting down.
ATCGCGGGCCCGGATCGTCTTCGCCGGCTCGCCGTTGGTGCGGTTCCAGAGCGTCCAGTCGCCGTCGGCGTCGACCGCCTCGAAGAAGGCGTCGGTCAGGCGGACCGAGTTGTTCGAGTTCTGACCGGAGACGGTGTAGTACGCCTCGCCGTTGAAGTCGTAGTTGAGTTCGAGTCCGAGGGAGCGGGCGAGTTCCTGCTGGTCCTCGTCGAGGTGCTTGATGCCTTCGACGAGCGCGGCGACCTTGAGCTCCTCACGCACCTTCCAGTTGACGAAGTGCTCGATATCGGGGTGGTCGACGTCGAGACAGACCATCTTCGCCGCCCGTCGGGTGGTGCCGCCGGACTTGATCGCCCCCGCCGCGCGGTCGCCGATCTTGAGGAAGCTCATCAGGCCGCTGGACTTGCCGCCGCCGGAGAGCGGTTCGTTCTCGCCGCGGAGGGAGGAGAAGTTCGTGCCGGTGCCGGAGCCGTACTTGAAGAGCCGGGCCTCGCGGGTCCAGAGATCCATGATGCCGCCGTCGTTGACGAGGTCGTCGCTGACCGACTGGATGAAGCACGCGTGCGGCTGGGGATGGGAGTAGGCGTCGGCCGCGCGTTCGGCGCAGCCGGAGGTCGGGTTGACGACCCAGTGTCCCTGGGCGGGGCCGCTGATGTCATACGCCCAGTTGAGTCCCGTGTTGAACCATTGCGGGCTGTTGGGCGCCGCCATCTGGTTCAGCATCATGCAGCAGAGTTCGTCGTAGAACGCCTGGGCGTCCTCCGTCGAATCGAAGTAGCCGTGGGTTTCGCCCCAGTGGCGCCAGCAGCCGGCGAGTCGGTGGATGACCTGCCGGGCGGAGCGTTCGGGGCCGGTGACGACGGATCCGTCCGCGTTCGTCTGCTTCTCACCGTTCGCATCGGTCTGCGGCACGCCCGCCTTGCGGAAGTACTTGCTCACCATGATGTCGGTGGCGAGCTGACTCCATTCCGCGGGGATTTCCGCGTCCGTCATCTCGAAGACGACGGAGCCGTCGGCGTTGGTGATGCGTGACGAGCGGCTCGACCACTCGACGGTGCTGAAAACGTCCTGACCTTCCGTGGTGAAACGACGCGTGATCTTCATGATTCGCTGTTCCCTGGCCTTCCGCCGTGCGCGACGCGTGCCGCGTCGCATTCGTCTGTGTCTCTATGTCTTTCTGCTCGGGCGCGACAGCCGCCGCCTCGCGCGGAGCCCCATTCCCGCCGTCGGGGGGAATGGTCAGTCCACGAGGGGGAGCGTGAGCCCCACTTGATCCTGGTACTTGCCCGACTTGTCCGCGTAGCTCACGGCGCAGATGCGATCGGCCTTGAGGAAGACCATCTGCGCGATGCCCTCATTGGCGTAGATCTTCGCGGGGAGCGGGGTGGTGTTGCTGATTTCGATCGTCACCTTGCCCCGCCACTCGGGTTCGAGCGGGGTGACGTTCACGATGATGCCGCACCGGGCGTAGGTCGACTTGCCGACGCAGATCGCGAGGACGTCGCGCGGGACGTTGATGACCTCGACGGTTTCGGCGAGGGCGAAGCTGTTGGGCGGAATGATGACGTGGTCGCGCCCGGTGTCGAGCGTGTCGATGGTGACGAAGAGGTCGTCCGTGAAGTTCTTCGGATCGACGACCGCCGCGCCCCCCGTCGGCGCATTGGTGAAGATCTTGAACCGCGTGCCCACCCGCACGTCGTAGCCGTAGCTGGAGACGCCGAACGAGACGCGGCGGTTCCGCTTCTCGTTCTCGGCGAACGGCTCGATTCCAATCAGTTCCCGGATCTGCGTGTCGCAAAGCACGGCCATTGTGAGTCCTTCCCGACTTCCCTGCGGACGGCCGTCGCCGTCCCGATCACGACGTGAAATCGCCTCGCGACGGCCCGGCGACCGCCACGTTCAACGCGCCCCGGCGCGTCCGACCTTCACTTTCGAGCGGCGTCTTCGCCGACGCCTCCACACACTCTCACCGCTGACCACGCCCGCCCCGCCATGGCCATTTCCGCACTCGCGATCCCACCAGATCGACCGGCTGAACACCGGCCCGTTCCGGGCACATCCTGGCCCACCGACGAGCTTCGGGAAACGGCGTGATCGGAAAGAACTCGATCCGCAGCACGACACATAGTAACTCAACATATGGGGTGTGCAAGGAAGTCTTCCCCAAAATATTGGATAGGCTGGTCGTTCGTCGCAAGGTTCGCCCCTCCAAGAGCTTAGCGTCACGTTTGCAGAACCCGAACAACAAGATTTGGTGTGGACAAGCTGACGATTGCTGTCAAAAGCCCAACATCTAGTAGATCGGACGCCGAGGGCCCGGAGCTTCGGGGATTCATGGGTTCTTCACGGATCGTCCGCCCCTCGCCGACCCGCCCCCCGCCGCGTACACTCCTCTCATGCACGACGGCGCACGCACGGATGATCGGGCTCTGGACGGGTCGGCGGACGAGACGCTCCACGCGACCGGCCTGACCGACGCCCAGGCTCGTGCGGTCGCCCATCACGACGGCCCCCTGCTCGTGCTCGCCGGACCCGGCTCCGGCAAGACCCGCGTCATCACCCATCGCATCGCCTTCCTCATCGCCAACGGCGTGCCCGCCTGGCAGGTCCTCGCCCTGACCTTCACGAACAAGGCCGCGGGCGAGATGCGGGACCGTGTCGATGAACTCGTGCCCGCCGACGCCCCGGGACGGACCGGCCTCGTGGTGAGCACGTTCCACTCGTTCTGCGTCCGCCTGCTCCGCCGTCACGCCGACGCCGCGCACCTCGCGGCGAACTTCACGATCTACGACACCGCCGATCAGCGCGAGGCGGTGAAGCAGGCGATGTCGGCGGCCGACCTCTCGACGTCCAACTGGTCGCCGGCCGGCGTGCTCGGCGCGATCAGCAATGCGAAGAACCAGTTGCTGACCGCGGACGCGTTCGCGCAGGAGGCGCACGACTTCCGCAGCCGCGCCATCGCTCGCGCGTATCGCGAGTACGAACGCATCCTCACCCGCAACGACGCCGTCGACTTCGACGACCTGCTCATGAAGACCGCCGCGCTGCTCCGCGAACGCGAGGACGTGCGGGCCCAGCTGCAGGACCGCTGGCGGTACATCCTGATCGACGAATACCAGGACACGAACCATGCGCAGTTCGTGATCGCGCACACCCTCGCCGCCGCCCACCGCAACATCTGCGTCGTCGGCGATCCCGACCAGTCCATCTACGCCTGGCGGGGCGCCGACATCCGCAACATCCTCGAGTTCGAGGAGCACTACCCCGACGCGGTCTCGATCACCCTCGACGAGAACTTCCGCTCCACGGGGCACATTCTCGCCGTCGCGGGTCGGCTCATCGAGCACAACGCGGCCCGCAAGGCGAAGGACCTCTACTCCGGCCTCGGCGAGGGCGAGCCCGTCACCTGCGTCACCGCCCGCGACGAACGGCACGAGGCGGAGATCATCGTCGACTGGTGCCGTCGCCTTCACGACGATGAGGACATCCCGTGGCGCGAGATGGCGGTCCTCTACCGCATCAACGCCATCAGCCGCGTCATGGAAGACGCGTTCCGACGCGCCGGCGTCCCGTACGTCATCGCCCGCGGCACGGCGTTCTTCGAACGCAAGGAAATCCGCGACGCCCTGGCCTACCTCCGCTTCGCCGCCAACCCCAGCGACGACGTCTCGCTCCGCAGGATCATCAACACCCCCACGCGCGGCATCGGCAAGACGACCCTCGACCGCGTCGAGATCCACGCCATCGCCAACCAGCAGCGGTTCTACGAAGCACTCCGGCAGGCGGGCTCGATCGACGGTCTCACCAGCCGCGCAACCAAGTCCGTCGGGAAGTTCTGCGCCATGATCGACGCCTGGCGGGCGACGCTGACCGGCGGGCCGGAGGCGGGTCTTCTCGCCGCGTCCGCCTCGCTGGGCGAGTTCGTCGAGCGGGTGATCACGGAATCCGGTCTGGAGAAGGCGTTCCGTTCATCGCCGAACGAGGAGGACCAGCAGCGGCTGGCGAACCTCGCGGAGCTTGTCTCGGCCGCGGCGGAGTTCCGACCCCCGCCCCCCGACCGCGACGACGAACCCGTCGACGACTGGTCGCTCGGCCGGCTGCTCGGGGCGTTCCTCGAGTCGGTCACGCTCGTCAGCGACGCGGATATGGTCGACGCGTCGAACGGGGCGGTCACGCTCATGACGCTGCACGCGGCGAAGGGACTCGAGTTCGACGCCGTCGCCATGGCGGCGCTGGAGGAGGGCGTGCTGCCCCACGCCCGGGCGATCGGAACGGAATCGGAACTGGAGGAGGAGCGCCGCCTCTGCTTCGTCGGGATCACGCGGGCGCGGAAACATCTGCACCTCAGCCGCGCGGCGTACCGCACGCAGCGCGGCATGCGTCAGGGGACGATCCAGAGCACCTTCCTGCGTGAACTGCCGGTTGATTCGCTCACGACCATCGATCTCGCGGGCGATCGCTACGATCCCGACGCGGCGCTTCGTCGCCGGCTCGCGGGCGGCGGCGACGACTGGCCGCCGGCCGGGGACGTGCATCCGGATGATCTGAATCAGGATCCCGACGGCGGGGCGGCCGGCGCCGCGCTGCGCAAGTTCCCGCCGGGGTGTCTGGTGAATCACCGCACGTTCGGCGTGGGTCGGGTGGTGGAGATCTCGCGCGACCGCGATCCGCGGGTGCGGATCAACTTCACGACGGTGGGCATGAAGACGTTGATTCTGGAGTACGCCCCGCTGACGCGGGTGGACGACTGAGGCCCCGGGTCGGGGGTCACTGGCCGAACTGATTGGCGAAGTCCGGGTTCTGCTGCATCTGTCCCATGAGGTTCTGCATGAACTCGGGGTTGTTCTGTCCGAACTGCGTGAACGCCTGCATGTACGCCTGTTCGACGTCCTGGATGGTCTCGAACTCATTCGCGCGAAGTCGGCGGTTGAGATCGGGCATGACTTCGCGGGCCATGCCGACGATCGCCTGGAACATCGGCGTTGCGACGATGGCCTGGACCTCCTGGAAGTCGGTGTCATCTTCGAGGCTGCGTTCGAGCGTGTAGCCGGAGATTCCCCACGGACCGTCGGAGCGGAGCTGGACGAGCATGATGTCGGAGACTTCGCCGTTCTCGCCGGTGACGGTGGCGGTCGCCCGCTGGGGCGAGCGTTCGATGATGCTGGCGCGTCCGAGGGAGTCCGCGATGCCGGGCGGAGCGCCGCGACCGGCGTTGAGAATCTGCGACTCCGCGCCGGGGAACTTCTCTTCGAGCAGGAGGGCGAACTCCGTCATGGGCAGGGTGTCGCGAATGATCCCGATCATCTCCTCCTGCTGGGGCGTCTCCGCCACGAAGAGTCCGACGATGGTGGTGAGATCGTAGGGGCGAGCGGCCGCCGCGGTGTTGAAGGTGTCGACCACCGCATCGGCGCTCGCCACCCGCGAATCGACCGCGGGCCCCGCGGACGCCGACGGCGCCTCCCCGCTCCCGCCGCCGCAGCCGGCGAGCAGCCCGGTCCCCGTGGTGATCGCCGCGATCGTGGTCGCGATCGCGAAGGTCTGCGCGCTCCTCTGGACATGTCGATGCATCGCGATGTTTCCCTGCAAGAGATGAGTCGATACTGTGACATACCACGACGCGAATCGCCACCTTTGACCGGAAACTCGCGCTCGATGACCGCTCCGAGCCCCCAGGACGTTCGATCCGACATCCTCCGACGCTGCCGTGCGCGGGACTTCGCGCTCGCCGGCGTAACGTCCGCCCGTCCCACCGATCACGCCGACGCCCTTCGCGACTGGCTCGACGCCGGACAGCACGGCGAGATGAGCTACCTCCGCGACAACCTCGACGCCCTGCTGGATCCGAATCGCGTGCTCGACGGCGCACGCACCGTGATCTGCGTCGCCGACCGTTACTCCGCCGGCGGACGCGATCGACCCGGCGATCCCCGCCGCGGACGCATCGCCCGCTACGCCCGCGGCGGCGACTACCACAAGGTCATCAGGAAACGCCTGTTCAACCTGTGCGACGAACTGCGGACGGTCCATCCGGACCACCAGTTTCGCGCGTGCGTCGACACCGCGCCGGTTCTCGAACGCGAGTACGCCGCGCGGGCCGGACTCGGCGCCATCGGCAAACACACGCTGCTCATCGAGCCGGGCGTCGGCAGCTGGCTGCTGCTCGGCGAGATCCTGACGACGCTCGAAGCGGCGACGGACGACGATGACACGCCCATGGTCGATCCCTGCGGCGGCTGCACCCGCTGCATCGACGCCTGCCCCACCGACGCGATCACGCCGTGGGCGGTCGACGGCACGAAGTGCATCAGCTACCTCACGATCGAGCACCGATCGCCCATCGACAAGGCGTATCACGCGGCGATCGGCGACTGGCTGTTCGGCTGCGACATCTGTCAGGAAGTCTGCCCGCACAGTCAGCCGACGCGGCGGACGAAACGCGCGCCCGTGCATGAAGCGTACACGCCCCGCCGCACCGGCTTCGACGTGCTGGAGGTGCTGCGCTGGACCGAAGACGACCGCCGCGCGGCGTTCACGGGCAGCGCGATGAAGCGGGCGAAGCTCGACATGATGAAGCGCAACGCGTTGATCGTGGCGGGGAACGCGCTCCGCCGCGCCGACGATGCCGCGTTGCGTGCGCGGATCGCCGAGATTGCGTCCGACACGTCAGAGTCTGATCTGGTGCGCGAGACGGCGGCGATCGTGCTGCGTCAGGGCGGCGGGAGTCAGTCCTCGTCGAGATGACTGGGGCGGCGTCACGTGCGGCTCTCTCGCGGGCGAGGCGTCGATCGCGCGATCGAGGGCGTCCCGAGTCCGATCGGTGACGCAACGGACATCCGATCGTTGACCCCCGGCGGAGCCGGGGGCTGGGGTGGTCGGCGGCGTTTCAATCCGCCTTCCAGTATCGCGGCGAGAACAGCACCAGGATCGCGAAGAACTCGAGGCGTCCGAGCGCCATCATCACGCTCATCACCCACTTGCTCTTCCAGTCGAAGAACGCGTAGGTCTCGGTGGGCCCGATCAGGCCGAGACCGGGACCGACGTTGCACAGGGTCGCCATCGCGGCGGTGAACGAGGTCGTGTTGTCGCCGGCGGGACCGGGCTCGCAGATCTCGATCATCACCGCCCCGACGCCGAACGCGAACAGCATGCCGACCACGTACGCGATGGCGGAGAGCCGGCTGTCCGGTTCGAGCGTGGCCCCGCCGACCTTGATCGGACGCACGACGTTCGGTCGGAACGCCTTCTCGATCTCGGCCAGCAGCACCTTGATCGCCACCCAGAACCGGATCACCTTGACGCCGCCCGCCGTCGAGCCCGCGCACCCGCCGATCAGCATCAGACCGATCAGCAGCGCCTGGCTGAGGTACGGCCACCGCTCGTAGTCCGCCGTGCCGAAACCGGTGCCCGTCTGCATCGACATCGTCACGAACGCGGACTGGTCCAGCGCGACGCCGAGGCCCGCGTCGACCACCGCGTCGCCGTTGGTCAGCGTGAAGTTCGTGCCGAAGATGTCCCACGCGACGACGACCAGCACGAGGATCTTCAGCACGAAGTACACCCGCAGTTCGACATCCTTCCACGCGTTGCGCCAGCGCCCCTTCACGATCTCGTAGAACAACGCGAAGTTCACGCCGGCGAGGAACATGAACAGCGTGGTGATGACGTTGACGGCGGTGGAGTCGAAGGCCCCGATGCTGGCGTTGTAGGTGGAGAATCCGCCCGTGGACAGCGTCGAGAACGCATGACAGACGGCGTCGAACCAGTCCATCGCGCCGGTGAGACGCAGGGCGAGCACCAGCACCACCGTCACCCCGAGATAGATCAGCCACAACACGCGTGCGGTCTCGCGAATGTGCGGACGCACCGAGCCGCGACTGGCGCTCGTCGCCTCGACGCGAAAGAGCTTCTTCGCCCCGACGCCGATCGACGGCAGCACCGCGACGAAGAGCACCACGATGCCGAGACCGCCCAGCCAGTGGGTCACCGCCCGCCACAGCAGCAGGGCGTCCGGCAGCGTCTCGATATCCGGCAGGATCGTCGCCCCGGTGGTGGTCAGACCGCTCATCGCCTCGAAGTAACAGTCGGTGAAGCTGTGAAAGGGATGCTGGTCGTACGAGGGGCCGGCGAGCTTCGCCCAGAGGTAGAACGGCGTCGCGGCCACCGCCGCCCCAACCAGCCAGCTCAACGCGACCAGCAGCAGCGCCTCCCGCCGGCCGGGTTCGATCTCGCTCTGGCCACGCGTGCTCAGCCAGACGCCCCCGCCCACCAGCGCCCCGGCCCCCGCGGTGATGATCAGGGCCAGCCGCGCGGCGGCGCTCACCGGCGTCCCGGCCAGCCACTCCGCGAGGTAGAACCCCGCCGCCATCACCGCCATCGCGCCCGCGAGCACGACGATGAGGAGCGCGGCCTGGTTCGTGATCAGTCGATAGTTCACGGACGCGCGTCGATCTGGAAGAGTTTTTCGAGCACCTCGCCGCGCGCCTGCCGACCAACCACGAGCAGCGTGTCGCCCGGCTCGATGCGATCATCGGCGACCGGCACCCACGCCTTGTCCGCCCGCTGGATCGCCGCGACCACCCAGTCCGGCGACAGTTGGAGTTCGCTCAGCGACTTGCCCACCGCCGGCGCGTTGTCCGTCGCCCGCACCCGCAGCACGTCCAGCTTGCCGCCGGCCAGACCGCCGAGCCGACGCGCCTTCCGCCGGTCGAGAATGTCCTCGATCTCACGCACCGCCTGCACCGCCGGACTGAACGCGTGATCGACGCCGACGTCGTACACCAGGTCGAGATACTTCGAGTTCTGCAACGCCGTGACCACCGTCGTCACGCCCCGCATCTTCGCCAGCACCGCCCCGAGAATGTTCGACTCGTCGTCCAGCAGCGTCGAAATGAACGCGTCCGCCTGCGCGATCTTCTCCTCGTTGAACACCGTGCGGTCCGTCGGGTCGTCGTTGATCACCGTCAGCCAGTCCAGCTTCTCCGCCAGCGCCTCCGCCCGCGGACGATCCGTCTCGAACAGGCGAATCGCGAAGTTGCGGCCCTGCAGCAGACGACACAGCCACGTCGCAATCGGCGAACCGCCCATGATCACGATCTTGCGCCGGGGCGGACGCTCATCCTGGAAAAGGCGACGCCCTTCCTCGAACACCGACACGTTCCCCACCAGCACCAGACCGTCGCCCGGACTCACCACGCTCGACGCCTCCGGCACGAACGCCTCGCCGTCACGCTGAATCGCCGCCACCCGGATCCCGCGGGGCAGCTTCACGTCCGCCAGCCGACGACCGATCGCCGAACCCTTCGACCCCGCCTCGAACTCCTGCACCTCGATCGAACCCCGCGCAAACGACTCCACCGCCATCGCGCCGGTGTTCCGCAGCACCCGGGCGATCGCCGTCGCGGCGGACGCCTCGGGACAGATCAGCTGGTCGACCTGGAAGTGCGCCTGGTAATCGAAGCCGTCCCGCCGCAGGTACGACCCGTGGTGCACCCGCGCCAGGGTCCGATCCGCCCCCAGCCCCTTGGCGATCGAGGCGGTGAGCAGATTGATCTCATCGGAATCGGTGGCGGCGACGACGAGATCCGCGTCCGCCGCGCCGGCCAGACGCAACGCGTTCGCGTCCGTTGCGGAGTCCTGCAGGGTGCGGACGTCCATCGTGTCCTCGATGGCGCGGAGGCGATCGCTGTCGATATCGATGACCGTGATGCGGATGCCGGCCCCGGCGAGGACATCCGCCGCGTGACTGCCGATCTCACCCGCACCGCAAATAACGACGTTCATACGGGCGGGATCCTACCCGATTCGGCCCCGGACGCGGGGCGGGGGTCACTCGTTGACCCGGTAGAACGCGGCCGCCGTCGCGAACAACTCCTCCGCCGTCACCCCGTACACCTCCCGCAGCGCGGTCCGCCACTCCGCTCCCTGCTTCAACGCCCGCATCCACGCGATGTACGCCTCGGGACGCTGCTCGATCATCAGGTCCGTCACCAGGTACCCCACGCCGTCCACGATCGTCGACTTCTCCGACCACGCCGGATCCGCGTAGTCCGTCGACGCCACGGCGCCGAGATCGCCCCCGCTCCGCACGAACGTGCGTCCGGCCTTCCGCGTCGTGACCGACACCATCGAACTCTCGTGCATCCGGTCCGCCACCCACGTGGCCAGACCCTCCAGCGCCCACGCGGGCGGGCGGCGGGGCGTCAGCCAGCGGTGCATGAACGCGAACGTCGTCTGACGCAGCAGCATCGACCGCACGTCCGTGGACTCCGACGCACGCCAGATCACAATCGTGCAACGGGGGCCGTCGTAGTGAATCCGCGCCGGCGTGTCCTCAGACGCCGCCCACTTGAACGCCGACGCCTCCACCAACGCAAACGGCGCCCACTCCGTCAGCACCAGCACCGCCGGCTTGCCCCAGAAGTGCCGATCGGGACGACGAACCTGGAACGTCATCGCCAGCCGCTCCACCGCTTTGTCCATCAGCAACGCCCATTGCAACGCTTCGGTCGGCGCGGCGTCGGTGTAGAGCGTGAAGTACGCGGTGGGATAGGTCTTCGCGACGACGCCGCCCCGGCGGAGCAGACGCTCGTCCGCCTGCTCGGTGGTCGCGCGGGCCTTGCCCTGGTCGTCCTCGGAGAGCTGGGGCCACGGCGTGGCCCCGAACGGTCCGGCTTCGGGCGAGCCGGTCCGCAATCGACGCGCGGCGGCCTCGGCCTCGGCGGCGGCGGCGGCCGCGAGTCGCGCCGCATGGGCCGCGCGAACCTGGTCGATGATCGCCTCGCCGTGGACGGGGGCGAGTCGTCGCACGCGGGCGAACGCCTGGGCCGCGCGTTTCTCGCCGTTCTCCACCTGCAGGAGCACGCCGCCGAGGCGGGCCCAGAGGATCGGATCCTCGCGATCGGCGAGTCGCCGCCAGACCGTTTCGATCTCCGACGCGGGAAGCATGGCCCATTCATGCCGACCCAGTTCGGGACCCTGGAGGGCGATATCGTCGAAGCGGGTGACGACGCCGCGCTGCCGGACGCCGGCGCGGGGTCGGAACGCGACTTCGACGGGCGGGTCGAGGGTGACGGGATCGCTGGTCACCACGGGCGGCGTTTCATCGTCGGCGGGCGGGGCCGGCTGACCCGGAGCGGTCGTCGCCGGGGGGTCGCCGGCGGCGTTCACGGCGAGGGCGAGTCCCGCCAGAATGGCAGTGATTCGGATGCGCATGGTGGAATCGGCGCCTTTCTCAGGGAATGCTCCGTGCGAATGAGTGATCCAGTTGCATGCGGCAGCCGATTCTAGAGTGGCGCCCCGGTTGCGCTCTTGGTCCGGGAATGGGCCGCGAGCCCGGTTTCGGCCGGTGCGTGTGGTCCGCCTCGACGCGTCGTCTCGTCGCACCGGACGATCGACGCCCCTACCATACCGGTGGTCCGGCGCCCGATAACGCCGGAATCCCCCGGCAGCGGAGAACGCAGATGTTTGAACGACTGACCGACCGAGCCCGCAAAGTCATGGCGCTGGCCAATCAGGAGGCCCAGCGTTTCAATCACGAGTACATCGGGACGGAGCACATCCTTCTCGGTCTCGTGAAGGAAGGCTCGGGCGTCGGCGCCAATGTCCTGAAGAACCTCGGCGTCGACCTTCGGCGCGTGCGTCTGGAAGTGGAGAAGCTGGTGAAGAGCGGACCGGAGATGGTCACGCTCGGCAAGCTTCCCCAGACGCCGCGGGCGAAGAAGGTCATCGAGTACGCCATCGAAGAGGCGCGCAACCTCAACCACAACTACGTCGGCACCGAGCACCTGCTGCTCGGCCTGCTGCGTGAACACGACGGCGTCGCGGCCCAGGTGCTGATGAACCTCGGCCTGAAGCTCGAGGACGTCCGCGAAGAGGTGCTGAACCTCCTCGGGGCGGGCGTCGATTCGGACGAGGCGCCGGAATCCGTCGAGCCCGGCGACAGCGGCGGCGGCGGCGGCGGTTCGCCCTCGCGTCGGCGGGAATCCAAGAGCAACACGCCCGCCCTCGACTCGTTCGGACGGGACCTCACGCAGCTCGCCAAGGGCGATGAACTCGACCCGGTCATCGGACGTCAGAACGAGATCGAGCGTCTCGTCCAGGTTCTCTGCCGGCGCACCAAGAACAACCCGGTGCTGCTCGGCGAGGCGGGCGTCGGCAAGACCGCGATCGTCGAGGGCCTCGCCCAGAAGATCATCTCCCAGGAGGTCCCGGACCTCCTGCACGATCGTCGTCTCGTGGTGCTCGACCTCGCGATGATGGTCGCGGGCACGAAGTATCGCGGCCAGTTCGAGGAGCGCATCAAGGCGGTCATGAACGAGGTGCAGCGGGCGAAGAACGTGATTCTCTTCATCGACGAACTGCACACGCTGGTCGGGGCCGGCGGGGCGGAAGGCGCGATCGACGCGTCGAACGTCCTGAAGCCCGCCCTCGCCCGCGGCGAGATCCAGTGCATCGGCGCGACGACGTTCGACGAGTACCGAAAGTACATCGAGAAGGACGCCGCGCTGGAGCGTCGCTTCCAGTCGATCCCGGTCGAGCCGCCGACGACGCCGGACACGATTCTGATTCTGAAGGGTCTGCGGGGTCGGTACGAGGAGCACCACCGCGTCAACATCACCGACGAGGCGATCGAGTCCGCGGTGGAGTTGTCGAACCGGTACATTCCCGGCCGCGTGCAGCCGGACAAGTCGATCGACGTCATCGACGAGGCGGGGGCGCGTCTGCGTCTCAAGACGATGACCAAGCCGCCGGATCTCGCCGACCTCGAGGAGAAGATCGAGCTGCTCTCGATCGAGAAGGACGAGGCGGTCCGCGATGCGGATTACGAGAAGGCGGCGGAGCTCCGCGACCGGGCGGAGAAGCTCCGCAAGCAGAAGGAGCAGCTCCAGCAGGAGTGGCGCGACCGCATGAACGAGGTGGGCGGCACCGTCGACGAGGAAGTCGTGGCGGAAGTCGTCTCCAAGATGACCGGCGTGCCGCTGACGCGTCTCGAGAAGGAGGAGTCGGAACGGCTGCTCCAGCTCGAGAAGGAGCTGCACAAGATGGTCGTCTCCCAGGAGGAGGCCGTGAAGGCCGTCTCCCGCGCGATCCGCAAGGCGCGGTCGGGTCTCAAGGATCCGAACCGTCCGATGGGTTCGTTCATCTTCGTCGGTCCGTCCGGCGTCGGGAAGACGCTGCTCGCGAAGGCGCTGGCGGAGTTCATGTTCGGCGATGCGGACTCGCTGATCTACCTCGACATGTCGGAGTACATGGAGAAGCACAACGTCAGCCGTCTCATCGGCGCGCCTCCCGGCTACGTCGGTTACGAGGAGGGCGGTCAGCTCACCGAGCGGATCCGTCGTCGCCCGTACGCCGTCGTGCTGCTCGACGAAGTCGAGAAGGCGCACCCGGACGTCTTCAACATGCTGCTCCAGATCATGGAGGAAGGCCGGCTCACCGACTCGTTCGGGCGCCACGTCGACTTCAAGAACGTCATCCTGATCATGACCTCCAACATCGGGGCGGACCTGATCAAGGGCGGCGACAGCTTCGGCTTCGGTCGGCGCGACATGATCCAGGACTACGACCGGACCAAAAAGGCCCTCATGGGCGAGGTCGAGAAGTTCTTCCGCCCCGAGTTCATCAACCGTCTCGATGAGGTGATCGCCTTCCGTCCGCTGACCAAGGAAGACCTCAACCACATCATCGAGATCGAACTCGACAAGGTGCGGAAGCGTCTCGAGGATCGCGACATGGGCCTGGAGCTGGATCAGTCCGCGAAGGACTTCCTGATCGACAAGGGCTACAACCCGGACATGGGCGCCCGCCCGCTCCGCCGCGCGATCAGCACCTTCATCGAGGACTTCCTCGCCGAGTCGCTGCTGAGCGGCGAGTTCGAGACGAAGCACAAGATCATCGCCACCCACGAGGAAGGCGCCGACAACCTCAAGTTCCGTTCCGAGCCGCTTCCGCCCAAGGAAGACGCCTCGAAGGAAACCGAGGAAAAGGCGGAGACCTCCGCCGGCTGATCGGCCGACCAATCGTGAACCTACCCCCAGCCCCCGGCTTTGCCGGGGGTTGTTTTTCATCCGTCGTCACCGGCGCGTCGCCGACGCGGACGCAGGACGTCGTCGCGAAGCGGGGTCGTCGGGGGTTGATCCCGGCGGAGGCGGGGGTCGGGGCGAACGTGCGACGATGCTCAGCCGGCGCGTTCCGCCCCGCGTTCGAACCGCCGGATCATCGCGAGCACCTCACGCTTCGCCTCCGCGATCGGCTTGTCGATCTTCGCTCCCGCCGCGTGCTTGTGACCGCCGCCGCCGAACTTCGACGCAAGGAGGTTCACATCGTTCAGCACGTGCGGCGTCCCGCCGGGCGGCGTGGGCTTGGAGCGGAAGCTGATCTTCGTGTGGTCGGGCTCCGTCTCCGTGAGGAAGATCGACGCCCGTACGCTCCCCGCGTCGAGCGGCATGTTCACCACCCCGGGCAGGTCGCCGATGTCGCCGCCCGTCTCGGCGAAATCCTGCTGCGTGAGCGTCATCACCGCCGCCGCGCCGTCCGCGGCCAGCTCCATCGACGCCAGCGCCCGTCCGATCAGCATGATCCGCTGCGGACGGTAGTTCGCCTCGATCAGCGCGTAGAGCTTCGCCTTGTCCGCCCCGGCGTCCATCAGACGCGCGGCCGCCCGGAACGCCCGCGGGTCCGCATTGTTGTGCCGGAACCATCCCGTGTCCGTCGCGATCCCGGTGAAGAGCGGCTCCGCGATCTCCGGCGTGATGGTCACGCCCATCACATCGAGGAGTTCGAGCACGAGGATCGACGCCGACGCCGCGCTGACGTCGATGATCCGCATCAACGCGACGTCATCGCCCCGCGCGTGATGATCGATGAGCAGGGTCTTGTCGCGCTGCGCCTTGAGGAAGTCGTGGAAGTCGTGCAGCTGCGTCCACGACCCGGTGTCGACGACGACCACGGTGTCCGCCTCGTCCGGCGGCGGACCATCCTCCTCCAGCCGATGCACTTCGTCCTCGTCGGTCACGAGTTCGAGGAGATTGCGATCGACCGGACCCGCGAGGTGGATCGATGTCCGCACGCCCCGCTCGCGCAGAGCGCGGCCGACGCCCAGCGCCGACCCGATCGCGTCGCCGTCGATCTTGCCGTGCGTCAGGATCACCGCCCGTTGCGCTTCGCCGAGCCGGCGGGCGAGGTCGGCGAACGTCGCGTTGGTCACGTATTCGAAGTCAGGCGGCGGCGTGGTCACGTTGGGCGAGCTCCCGCGTGCGCGCGATGTCGCGCTGAAGTTGATCGATCAGCGCGTCGACGCCGTCGTAGCGGACCTGGTCGCGCAGCCAGTGGTGGAACCGGACCGTCATCGGCCATTCGTACCGATCGACCGGCCCGTCGTAATCGACGAGATGCGTTTCGCACAGACGCGCGTGTTCGCCGAAGGTCGGCTTGCGTCCGACCGAGATCGCGGCGGGCCGCACGCGTCCGTCCGGACCGTTCGCAACGCCCGCGTACACGCCGTCGGCGGGAAGCAGAAGATCGCCGGGATCGAGGTTGGCGGTGGGGATGTGAATCGTGCGCCCCCGCTGCTCGCCGCGCACGACGGCGCCTTCGAGCGCATACGGCCGTCCGAGCAGACGTCGGGCGTCGCCGACGCGGCCCGCCGCGACGAGGCGTCGGATCATGGTCGAGCTGACGCGGACGAGCTGCTGATTCCCGAGGGCGACGTCGACGGGGTCGACGACGACGGTGTCGAAGCCGAGGTCGCGTCCGCGGAGACGCAGGGTTTCGACATCGCCGGCCCGGGCGCGTCCGAAGCGGAAATCGGGACCCTCGACGATGACATCGGGGCGATGTTCCCGCACGAGGTCGTCGAGGAATTCGTTCGGGGTCTGACCGAGTCGTTCGCGGGTGGGTTCGAGCGGGAGGAGCTCGTCGGCCCCGACCTCGATGGCGCAGCGGCGCCGCGTTTCGAGGGTCGTAAGGCGGGCTGGTCGGGCGTCGGGTCGGAGAACGGCGGCGGGATGGGGATCGAAGGCGAGGACGACGACGCGTCCCTCGGGTCCGACTGCGGCCCGGGCGGCGGCGATGAGGGCGGCGTGACCGCGGTGAAGGCCGTCAAAATTTCCGAGAGTGACTGCGGTCCGCGGTTCCATGGAGACACGATATGCATACACTCATCGGTTTCAACCCAAAGCGGCCCCGACCCGGAAACGGCGGAGTTTCCGGCCGGCCGCCAGAGTTGGTCGCCCCCATGTCTGCCAACCCCCCGGCGCTTGTTCCACCGCTCGACGCCGCCTCCATGCTCGGCGATCTGACGGACAGTTTCCGTCAGACCACGGAGGAGGTGGTTCCCTGGTTTCTCGAGCAGATGCCGCAGGTGTATTTCCAGGACACCTCGCCGGCGGACCAGATGGGTCATCTGCGCGCGATCATCGCGGCGAAGGCGTCGGGTCGTCCGATCGAGATGACGCTGCGGAGCGAGGACGGCCTGCAGTGGACGATGATGCGTCCGGCGGACTATCCGGGCGTCCTGGCGGAGATGGTGGCGGAGCTGCCCCGCGATCTGCCCCTTCAGGCGGCGAAGATTCACACGACGAGCGACGGGGCGCTGGTGCTGGACACGTTCCTCTTCGGCGAGCCGCCGCGCTTCGAGGCCTCCGACGCCGCGCAGGCGGAGAAGGTCGAGCAGGTGATCACCTACGCCCGGCTGGCGGAGCTCGACTTCACCGAGGACGAGATTCGCGGGTTCTGCGCGGGCTGTCCGGTGGCGTGCCTGATGAACGTGACGCCGCTGCGGCTCTGTCGCCACATGGAGATGGTGCGGAGCATTTCCGGCACCGAGGGGTCGACGACCGCGATCGAGCCGGAGTCCGATCCGACGCTCACCCGCATCATCCTCGCGGTCGGCAACGCGACGACCCGCACCATGCTGGAGCGCATCGCGACGCGGCTCGCCCGCAGCGAAATCAACATTCACCGCGCGTATCTCGACGTCTTCGGCGACGGCGAGCACGGCACGATCTCCGTGCTGGGCTTCGTCGTGCAGGACAAGGACGGCGGTCCGATCGCGGCGGACAGCGAACTGTGGAAGAACGTCCGCCGCGACCTGCGGCGTCTGAAGTGGATCGACAACGAGACGCTGGAGGCCGCGTATTCGCGCGACATGCCGGTGACGCGGGCGGAGATCGTCAAGGGTCTCTGTCATCTCGTGCACCAGGTGCTGGTGAAGGAGAACCGGTACGCGTTCGACCGCGACGGCGTGATTCGTCTCGCGTGGCGGAACGAGGCCCAGGCCCTCGACATCGTGCAGCTCTTCCTCGACAAGTTCCGTCCGGGGTCCCCGCTGTCGGCGGAGGCGTTCGAGGCGCGTCGGATGAGCATCCGGGAGTCGATCGACAATGCGGTCGATCTCGAGGACGCCCGCACGGTGCTGCACAAGATGGTCGACGCGGTCGCCGCGACCCTGCGGACCAACGTCTACGTCACCGACCGCTACGCCCTCTCGTTCCGGATCGATCCGCAGTTCCTCGCCACGCGGGAGCGGGCGGAGATTCCCTACGGCGTGTTCTTCGTGCACGGCCGACAGTTCGACGGATTCCACGTGCGGTTCCGCGACATCGCGCGGGGCGGCGTGCGGGCGATCCGTCCGATCGGACAGGATCAGCACTCGCGCGAGGTCGAGCGGCTCTACGACGAGGCGTACGGTCTCGCGTTCGCCCAGCAGCTCAAGAACAAGGACATCCCGGAGGGCGGCTCCAAGGCGGCGGTTCTGCTCGAGCCGCAGACCCGGCTCGATCGCGCGGTGAAGGCGTTCATCAACTCGATCCTCGATCTGATCACGCCCGATCCGGACACCCGCGCCCAGATCGTCGACTACTTCGGCGAGGATGAACTGCTCTACCTCGGTCCCGACGAGAACATCACGCCGTACCTGATCGACTGGATGGCGGAGCGGGCGCGGCAGCGAGGCTACCCGTCGCCGACCGCGTTCATCAGCTCCAAGCCGGGGGCCGGCATCAATCACAAGGAGTACGGCGTCACGTCGGAAGGCGTCACCGTCTTCCTCGACGTCGGCCTCCAGCGGCTCGGCATCGACCCGAAGCGCGAGCCCTTCACCGTCAAGATCACCGGCGGCCCCGACGGCGACGTCGCCGGCAACGAGATCCGCATCCTCAACCGCGACTACGGCGAGAACGCCCGGATCATCGGCATCGCGGACGGCAGCGGCTCCGCCGAGGATCCCGACGGCCTCTGCCACGAGGAGTTGCTCCGCCTCTTCCGCGCGAGCCTGCCCATCGCCGATTTCGACCCCGCGAAGCTCGGAAAGAACGGTCGCGTCACCCCCCTCGACGCCCCCGACGGCGTGCATCTGCGGAACACGCTGCACAACCGGCTCACCTCGGACGTCTTCGTCCCCGCCGGCGGCCGCCCCAGCGCGATCCACGAAGGCAACTGGCGCGAACACCTCGACGCCGACGGCCATCCCCGCAGCCGGCTGATCGTCGAAGGCGCCAACCTGTTCCTCACCCCGCCCGCCCGCGTGCGTCTCTCCGAAGCCGGCGCGATCATCATGAAGGACAGCTCCGCCAACAAGTGCGGCGTGATCTGCTCCAGCTACGAGATCATCGCGTGCATGCTCCTCGAACCCGAGGACTTCATGACGATCAAGGAGGTCTTCGTCGAGCAGGTGCTCACGAAACTTCGCGCGTTCGCCCGACGCGAGGCCGAACTCCTCGTCCGCATCCAGCGCCACCACCCGCAGGCCCCCCTCCCGGAAGTCAGCGTCCGGCTCAGCCGCGTGATGATGCGCACCGCCGACGCGATCGAACGCGCGATCACCATGTCCGAGGAACGCACCCGCAGCGAAGACCTCCGCCGACTCGTCCTCGACCACCTGCCGCCCGTGCTCGTGGAGACCGTCGGCGATGAGATCTGGAGCCGGCTGCCGACGTCGTACGTCCGCTGGATCATGGCCAAGACGCTCGCGGCGAGAATCGTCTACCGCGAGAGTTTCGAGTACCTCGAGGAGGTCCCCGTCGACGTCATCGCCGAACTGGCCTTCTCCTACCTCGCCCTCGAACGGGAACGCGACGCCCTCATCACCGAGATCGCGGGCTCCGACGTCGAACACCGGGAGCGGATCTCCGCCATCCTCTCCCGCTCCGGCATCCTTGCGACGTTCCCCGCCCACGACACGTACTGAGACGACCGATAAGACCGCCTCTGAAGCCGGACGCCCGTTTCCGCGGCGGCCGACGCTCAAGCCGCGCCCCCGGACCGCCGATCCCCTTTCTGATGCAGATCGGCGCCGCCACATCCCCGTTGTCCGCCATCGCCGCCGGCTGGCGGACGACCCTCGCCGCGCGTCAGCAGCAGACGGGGCTGGAGATCGCCAATCTCGGCGTTCCCGAGCTGGAAACCGCCGCGAAACTGCTTGAGCAGGAAGGCCAGGCCATCATGGCCGCCGGGGCGAAGATCGCCGGTCTGAAGCTCACCGGCGAACTGCTCGACGTTCTCGCCTGAACCGTGGGGGCCCCGCGCGGGCCCCGTCCCGTATAATCGGGTCGTCGCGCTTCGCCCCGCGGCGTGCTGAGGCGACGAACCGAACCCTATGACACGACATGCAACGAAGAAGTGGTCCCGTTTCGGGCGGTTGGCGTTCTGTGGCCTGACGGGCGGTCTCGCCCTCGGCGCCCTGCTGCACGGCGGTCCGGCCCCCGCCGTCCTCGCCGCGCCGCAGGAATCGACCGAAACGAGCGACGACGAGACGCCGAAGACAGACCCGGCCGCGCCGCCCCTCCGCGCGCTCGGCGATGAGACCGAACCCGACGCCGCGACCCCCGCCGATCCCGAACGCGTCATCCTCTACGTCAACCGCAAGGAGACGTTCGCCGGCGTGGTCGCGTTCGAGGACGACGACATCATCGTCGTGCGCGGCCGCAACAACGAACTCCGCAGCTACCAGAAGCACCGCGTCCGCCAGATCTGCCGGCTCGTCGATCCGAAACCCGGCCAGCAGGGCGTCGTGCACATGCGGCAGGCGCCGTCCCGCGAGGGCGAGATCCTCGAGGACACCTTCGACCGCGTCGTCGTCCGCGTCAACGGCATCGAGCACGTCCTCGATCGCGAGGTCGTCGATTACGTCGAACTGCGCCCGCCCTTCGAAGAGCAGTACGCGAAGCTCAAGTCGTCCATCCAGCCCAATCAGCATCAACGCCGGCTGACCCTCTGCCGCTGGCTGTTCGAGCAGAAACGCTACCGCCTCGCCCAACGAGAGATCGTCGCCCTCGAACGCGACGCCCCCACGCTCGCCGGGCTCGTCCCCCTCCGCCGACTGATCGACGCCCAGGTCGCGCTGCTTGACGATCGCGAAACAGCTCCCGCCGCTCGCCCCACGACGCCCGCCGGCGACACGCCGATCAACCAGCGTCCCGGAAGGGACGTCGGTCCCGTCAATGCGGCGGACCTGATGCCCGACCAGATTCTCACGAGCGCCGATGTCAACATCATCCGCGTCTACGAAATCGACTTCGACAACCCGCCCCGCCTGCAGGTCGACGCCGACACCCGACGCGCCGTGCTCGAAAAGTACGGCTCGCGCTCCGTGGTGCCGGTCGGCCAGGCCGCCCGCGACCGCCTCCTGCGCGGCGACGCCGAGGACTTCACCCGCCTGATCTTCGCCCTCCGGGCGCGAGAGTTCTACCCGCAGATCCAGGTGCTCACCGAGCCGGAGGCGCTCAACCGCTTCCGTCTCGACGTCCACGATGCGTGGCTGATCAACGGCTGCGCGAGCACCCGCTGCCACGGCGGCGTGCATGCGGGCGAGTTGTTCCTCCACCGACGCAACTCGAAACAGCCCCGCGTTCGTTACACCAACTTCCTGATCCTCGAACGCCTCGAAACCGATCCCGACTATCCCCTGATCAACTACGACGAACCGCTGATGTCGTTGATCGTCCAGTACGGCCTCCCGCGGGCCGAAGCCCGTCGGCCGCACCCGAACGTCGAAGGCTGGCGCCCGATCTTCCGACGCTCCAACCGCCGACTGCTCGACAAGACGATCGAGTGGATCAACGCGATGTACATCCCGCGGCCGGAGTACCCCGTCGAATTCGAACCGCCCCGGATGGGCGACCCGGAACCGACGGAGGACAACCGCGCGTTCGAAGATCCCAAGCCGGCGGGACGGGTGGATCGCTGACCCCGCTCGCTTCACTCCGGCCCCGGCGCGCCGATGATCTCCAGTTCCGGCCGCGCGCCCCGCAACGCCGCCGCGCCGTCCGCCGTCACCGACGTCCCCCACACCACCACCTGCTCCAGCCCCGGCGCTGACGCCAGCCCCGCGATCGCCTCGTCATCCGCCGACGTCGCCCGCAGGTTCAGCACCCGCAGGCGCGGCAGCCGCGCGAGCGACGGCAGACCCGCCGCCGAGATCGACGCCTCCGCCAGGCTCAGACGCTCCAATGCCTCGAACGACTCCAGCCGCGCCAGTCCCGCGTCCGACAATTCCGCCCCGTTCAGGTTGAGATCGACCAGCGACGTCTCCAGACCGCGCAGCAGGTCGAGATCCGCATCCGTCGCCGGCCGCTCGGCGAGATCGAAACGAACCAGCACGTGCGGCGACGACGCCGCCAGCCGCATCGCAAACACCCCCGCGTCGCGCAGTCGCTCCAGCGCCGCGTCCCGCGCGTCAGCGTCGATCGTCGAATGATCGTCCGTCGCCAGCGGCTCGGTCGGTTCCGACGGCCCGGCCGCCGACGCCCCGGCAATCCACGCGCGAATCGCCGCGATCTCCTCTGCGGACAACGGCTCGTCGCCCTTCGGCATCATTCCCGGATCATCAGGCGGCAGTTGGATCCGGCGCACGAGTTCGCTCTCGTCCGGATCGCCGGGCGTGATGATTGGTCCGTTCGACCCGATCGCCAGCAGCCCCGCCGCCGTGTCGAACCGCACGCCGCCCTTCTGACGCTCCGGCCCGTGGCAGTCGAGACAGCGTGTCTCGACTGCCGTCGGCATCGTGTTGATCAGCGACGTGCGCACGACGGGATCATCCGAAACGGGCGCGCGAAACGCGCCGAGGAGATACCCCGAACCGTGTACGAGCGAGCCGCCGAAGTGCCCGGCCGCGCCGACCAGACCCGCGGTGAGCAGGATCGTCAACCGGTAGATGGTCGTCATCCGCGTGCTTCGTCGCGCGGCGACGCCTGACAGCAGGGCGACAATCGCGATCCCCGACGCCGCGACGCCAAGCCACCGATGCAGATCCGCCTCATCGCCGCCGACGCTCTCGGCCAGCGTCCAGCCGCTGAACGCCGCCGCCGCGCCGCCGACCGCGCCGAACGCGAGGCACGTCATCGTCGCCGGTCCGGGTCCCGGCGGGCGGTCGGTGCGTCGTCGCACCGTTCGTGCGATCTCCAGCAGCGCCGCCACGAGCAGCAGCGCGATCGGAAAGTGCACGACCAGCGGATGCAGTCGGCCCACGAAACGAAGCCACGCCGCCTGATCAAACACCATCGCGCCGACGATTCCGCCGTCCAGGCCGCCGTTCCCGAGGCTCATCACTGTCGACCACACGACCATCTCGCACCTCAACCGTCGAACGAATTCCTTGCTCCGATTCGACGACCGACTATCGTAGCGAGTGTGAGCCTTCGAACCGTCGCCGTCGCCGTCGTCGCCCTCTGGCCCCTCGGGGCGTCGCTCGCCATCGGCGCGCCGCCCGACGACGTGCGCTTCGGACGCGACGTGCAGCCGATCCTCGCCCGCAGCTGCCTTCCGTGTCACGGCTTTGACCCCAGCACGCGTCAGATGAACCTGCGGCTGGACACGTTCGAATATGCGACATCGCCGCGCGGCGGCCGTCCGCCCGCCATCGTTCCCGGCGCGCCGGACGACAGCCTCATCCTCGCCCGCATCGACGCCCCCGATCCCGCTGACCGCATGCCGCCCGAGGGCGAGCCGCTCACGCCCGAGGAAGTCGAGATCATTCGGCGATGGATCGCCGACGGCGCCGCGTACGAAACCCACTGGTCACACCATCCCCTGCGTCCCGTCGCTCCGCCCGCCGTCGACGACGGCGCCTGGCGCACGAACGCGATCGACCGGTTCATCCGCGCCCGCATCGACGACGCCGGACTCGAACCGGCGCCGCGCGTCGACCGGCGCGCCCTGCTGCGCCGCCTGTCGTTCGATCTGACGGGTCTCCCGCCCACGTTCGAGCAAACCGAGGCGTTCGTCGCCGACGAGGCGCCGGACGCCGTGGCGCGTCAGGTGGATCGCCTGCTCGACTCGCCCCGCTTCGGCGAGCGCTGGGCCCGCCACTGGCTCGACCTCATGCGCTACGCCGAGACGTACGGACATGAGTGGGACTACCCGATCCACGAGGCGTGGCGGTATCGCGACTACGTCATTCGCGCCTTCAACGAGGACGTGCCCTACGACGACCTGATCCGCGAGCACCTCGCGGGCGACCTGCTCCCCTCCCCGCGCCGCCACCCGGTGCAGGGCTTCAATGAGTCGGTGCTGGGCACGGGCTTCTGGTGGCTGAGCCAGGGCACGCACGGTCCGACCGACGTCCGACACGACGAGGCGGAACGGATCGACAACCAGCTCGACGTCATGTCGAAAGCGTTCCTCGCGACGACCGTCTCCTGCGCGCGGTGCCACGATCACAAATTTGATCCCATCACCCAGCGCGATTACTACGGTCTCACCGGCTATCTGCAGAGTTCACGCCGGCGGCTCGCGTACCTCGATCCGCACCAGAAGATCGCCTCCGCGGTCGACGCGATGCGGGCCGCGGACGCGACGATCCGCGCCCGCTTCGAGACGGACGGACGCGCGGCCCTGGCCGACGCCGTGGGCCGTGTCGACTGGGAGGCCGTCGCGGCGGCGACGCCCGTGGATGATCCGGCCCATCCCTTCCATCTGCTCACGAAGACGCCCGGGGAACGTTTCGCCGCCGTCGCGCAGACCGCCGAGGCGCACGCGGCGTTCGCGGACGCGACCCGGCCTGTCGCGTGGTTCGAACCCGACGCCCGCGCCGAATGGCGCCCGGACGGCTGGGCGTTCGGCGTCGGGACGCCGCGCACCGCCGAACCCGGCGAACTGCTGGCGCCGGGGTCCGCCGTGCGGCTGTGCGATGCGTCGGGATTCGACTCCGCCGCGCTCGCGCCGGGGCTGGAAGGAACCCTGCGCTCGCCGACGTTCGAGATCGAGTCGGCGCGTCTGTTCGTCCGCACGCGAGGCCGCGGTCGCGTGCGGCTCATCATCGACGGCTACCACATCGATGAATTCAACGCCCTGCTGTTCGAGACCGTCATTCGCGATGTGAACGGCGATCACTGGACGTGGGTGACGCACCACCTCGACGCATACGTCGGTCATCGCGCGTACTACGAGATCATCGACGATCACCCGGACGCCGGCGTCGCGGTCAGCGCCATGCGCTGGGGCGAGACGACCGCGCCCGCGCCCATGGATCCGCCGGTCGCGGGCGATGTCGATGCGTACGTCGCGGCGATGCAGGGTGTCATCGACGGTCGTCCCGATCCGCACGGCGGCGATCTGCTGCACCGCCTGATCACGGACGGTCACGTGGCGATCACACCGATCGAGAAGGACGCCGCCGCGCACTTCGCCGACGCCGCGGCATCCTGCCCGCGTCCGGTGCGGGCGCTCGCCATGGTGGACGGCACGGCCGAGGACGCAGTGATCGCTCTGCGCGGCGACCATCGCCAACCCGGTCCGCCGGCGCCGCGCGGCTTCCTGAGCATACTCGAGCCGGACCCGCCGCCCCCGGCGCTCGACGGCTCCGGACGCGAGCAGCTCGCGGCGATGATTCTCGCATCGGACAATCCCTTCCCCGCCCGCGTCATGGTCAATCGTGTGTGGCGCCACCTTTTCGGCGTCGGCCTGGTGGAGACGCCGGACGACTTCGGCCTCCTCGGCGAAGCGCCGTCGCACCCTGAACTGCTCGATCACCTCGCCGAACGCTTCCGCACCGATCTCGACTGGTCCGTCAAGGCGCTGATCCGGGAGATCGTCCTGTCCCGCACGTACAGGAGCGGCGGCGGTGCATCTTCGGCGCAGGATCCGGACCACCGGCTGCTCGCCGTCCGACCGCCCCGCCGGCTTGACGGCGAGGCCCTGCGCGACGCGATCCTGTCGGTCTCGGGCGAACTCGATCTCACGATGTACGGTCCGCCGGTGGCGACGCACCTGACGCCGTTCATGACCGGGCGCGGCCGGCCGCGCGATTCCGGACCGCTGGACGGCGACGGTCGCCGCAGCATCTATCTCGCGGTGCGTCGGAACTTCCTGACGCCGATGCTGCAGGTCTTCGACACGCCCGTGCCGCACTCGACGATCGGCGAGCGGAACCGTTCGAACGTGCCGGCGCAGTCGCTGACGCTGCTCAATGATCCGTTCGTCGTGGAACAGGCGAGGGCGTGCGCCGATCGTCTGCGGGAGGCGGCGCCGGACGATCCGCGCGCACAGATCGACACGCTCTACCGCCGCGCCCTGGGGCGTCGCCCGAGCGAGACGGAAGTCGGCGCCGCGCTGGATTTTCTCGCGGGCGCCCCCGACCTCGGCGCGACGGATCCGCTGGCGGACCTCGCGCATGTGATCTTCAATCTCAAGGAATTCTCGTTCATCGAGTAGGAGTCGCGTCCCGATGGCCCACTGCGGACGATATCTCGAGACGCCGATGACGCGACGGGACATGCTGCGCCAGGGCGCGGCCGGCTTCGGCGCGTTTGCGCTCGCGGGTCTGCTGGGTCCGGGTCGGGGGGCGATGGCGGACGGGCTGCCGTCGCTCGGACGCGCGCGTCAGCCGCTGCCGCTCCCCCACCATCCGCCGCGTGCGCAGAGCGTGATCTTCCTCTACATGGACGGCGGTCCGTCGCAGGTCGATACGTTCGATCCCAAGCCGCGCCTGCTGGCGGATGACGGCCAGCCGTTCGCGATGAAGATGGAGCGGACGCAGTTCGAGAACAACGGCGCGACGCTGGCGTCGCCGTGGCGGTTCGGCCGCTACGGCGAGTGCGGGCTCGAAGTGAGCGAGTTGTTTCCGCACGTCGCGCAGCGGGCGGATGATCTCTGCGTGATCCGGTCGATGACATCGCCGTTCTCCGAGCACACCAACGCGAACTACTTTCTGCATACCGGACTCGGGTTGTCGGGCCGGCCGTCGATGGGGGCGTGGGCGAGTTACGGGCTCGGGTCCGCGGCGGACAACCTGCCGAGTTTCGTGGTGCTCAACGGCGGGCTGATTCCGCCCGGCGGGCTCGACTGCTTCGGCAACGGTTTCCTGCCCGCGACGCACCAGGGATCGATCTTCCGCCCCGACGGCGAGGCGGTCGCGAACATCACGCCCACGGAGCCCACGACCGATCTGCAACGCCGCAAGCTCGACCTGATCGGTCAGCTTGACGCGGAGTTTCAGACCCGCACCGGGCGCCACGACGCGGTCGAGTCCGCAATCCGGAATTATGAACTCGCGTTCCGCATGCAGGCGGCGACGCCCGAACTGATGGACATCTCCGGGGAGACGGACGAGACGAAATCGCTCTACGGACTTGACGCCGAGTTCGCGCCGACGCAGACCTACGCGATGCAGTGTCTCATCGCGCGGCGGCTCGTCGAACGGGGCGTGCGTTTCATCGAACTCACCTGTCCCGCGATCAACGGGAACGACCGCTGGGACCAGCACGTCAATCTCCGGGAGTCCCACGAGACCAACGCCCGCGCCGTCGACCAGCCGATCGCCGGCCTGCTGACCGATCTCAAGCGGCGCGGCCTGCTCGACACCACGCTTGTCATCTGGGGGGCCGAGTTCGGACGCACGCCGTTCGCCCAGGGCGCCAACGGACGCGATCACAATCCGTTCGGCTTCACGATGTGGATGGCGGGCGGCGGCGTGAAACCGGGGATGACGTACGGCGCGACAGACGAGTACGGTTACCACGCGGTCGACAAGCCGCTCGAGATCCATGACCTGCACGCGACGATGCTGCATCTCATGGGGATCGACCACACGCGTCTGACGGTGCCCTTCGGCGGGCGCGAGATGCGTCTGACCGATGTGCACGGTCACGTGGTGCACGACATTCTCACCTAGCCGGGTTTTCGCCGTTTCGGAGCGGCCGGCCAGCCGCACACTCGCTTCTCGCACTTCGCGGGCCAGGTCGGCCTCTGGAGTTGAAGAACGTGGCGTTTGATCTCGGCAGAGCGTCGAGCTCAAGATCACGCTCATCGGTGCCAGTTGTAATAATCGCGGCATGAAGACGTATCGATCCGGACCAGAGACTGAGAGAATCGAGCACCACGCGTTCACCCTCAATGATTGCGAGGCGTTCTATCGCCTCAATAGCCATCCCGAGGTCATGCGCTTCACCGGCGAGCCGCCTTTGAATTCACTGGAGGACGCTCGACGGGCCGTCGCCGACTATCCGGATTTCGACACGGTTGGTTACGGACGGTGGGCCTGTGTTCTGAAAGAAACCCGTGCTGTCATCGGGTTCTGCGGCCTCAAGTACCTGCCGGATCTGAACGAGGTTGATGTGGGGTTCCGCTTTCTGCCCGAGTATTGGGGACGGGGGATTGCAACAGAAGCGTGCTCCGCGTGCATCGCGTTCGGTTTCGATGTTCTCAAACTCAACCGCATCCTGGGACTGGTGCTCGCCGAGAACGAAGCGTCGATCCGCGTCCTCGAGAAGTGTGGGATGACCAGACACAGCGAATTCAGGTACGACGGCGAGCGTGCTCTGAAGTACGAAATCCTTCGCTCGACCCATGTCGCCAAACAAACCGGGTGATCAATACCCAGCCGGCTCAACGAGAATGCGGCCGGATCCCCATGCAAAATGGCGGGATGAGCCGAACTCAGACTCTCGGCACAAGTTATTGAGAATCGGGGCGGCCGGATTCGAACCGACGACTTCCTGCTCCCAAAGCAGGCGCTCTACCAAGCTGAGCTACGCCCCGTGCGGCGAGATTATACGCCGTCCGGCGGCGAGGACTCGGTCGCTCCGCCCAGACGACGGAACGCCGCGATCCACAGCGGACTCACCGTCATCGTGATCGCGATCGTCACCACCGTCGCCTGGTACCCGAAATCGCCGATCACGCCCGACTGGCGGCCCAGCGCGGCGAGGAGGAAACTCAACTCCCCGATCGGGGCCAGCAACGCCCCCGCGTACCACGCCCCCGGCCAGGAATCGCCCAGCAGACGAATCACCGCCGCGTTGATCGCCGTGTTCGTCACCAGCGCGGCGAGGACCAGGCCCGTGATCGTCCGCCATTCCGAGGCCACGAACGACGGCGCGATCATCATCCCCACCGACACGAAGAACGCCCCCACCATCAGGTCGCGAAACGGCATGAGTTGATCGCGAATCCACGCCCCCTGCTGCGAGTACGTCACCAGCACGCCGGCGATGAACGCCCCGAGGGCGGTCGACAACCCGAGGAGCCCCGTGGCGAACGCGAGACCAAAGCACGCCAGCAACGCGGTGAGCAGACGCATCTCGCCGTCGTCGCCGGCGATGGAGGAAAGCGCGGGGAGACGACGCGTGCGCATGACCCAGCCGACGAGCACCAGGAGGCCCGCCGCGCCGAGCGCCTGTCGGATGATCATGCCGGTCGAGGGGGTTTCGCCGCCGAGGAAGGACAGCACGAGGACCATCGGCACGAGGGCGAGGTCCTGGATGATGGAGACGCCGATGACGTTGCGTCCGACGCGGGTGTCGATCTCGCCGCGATCTTCGAGCAGTTTCATCACCACGGCGGTGCTGCTGAGGCTGATCACGAATCCGAGGAGGACGATGCGGCTGGTCGACCAGTCGAGCCAGAGTCCGAGGAGCCAGACGGCGCCGAGACTGAAGAGGATCTGCAGGAGCGTGCCGCCGACGGCGATCTTCCAGCCGCGCAGGAGGGCGGAGAGGTTGACTTCGAGACCGACGAAGAAGAGGAGCAGCACGATGCCGATGGAGCCGAGTCGGGACATCGACTCGAGGTCATCGACAAGTCCGAGGCCGCCGGGACCGACGATGACGCCGGCGAGGATGTACGCCACCACGTGCGGCTGCCGGAGTCGGCGGAGCACGATCGCGAGGGCGAGCACCACCATCGCGATCACGCACAGGGCGGGGATCACCGGGTCGAGGAACATGACGGGGCAGGATACCCGTCAGCGGGGGCTCACGCGGTGCGGCGACGCGTGGCTGACTTGCCCGCTCCGCCGTGCAGACCGAGGTCGAGGATCACCGCGACGACAATCGCGATCAGGCCCACGCCCTGGATCGATCCGCCGCCGGAGTGCCACGCCCAGGCGTAGGCGAGGGTGGTCAGCGGCAGGAAGATGAACCCGAGCAGAGGCCAGATCACGGTCTGGCAGGCGTCGCCGATGTAGTCGCTGAAGATCACGACCAGAATGATGGCGAGGCGGGGGAAGAAGAGAGCGAGACATCCGATCGCGGCGGCCATGGAGCACCTCCTGACCCATAGTCTAGCTCACATCCGCGGCGACTTGAGCCGTCCCGCCCCCGCCCGTACACTCCCTCCTCACCCGCTGACCCGGATCCGAGCCCCCGATGACCACGTTCCTCGCCGTCGATCCCAACGCCTACCTGCCGATCCTCATGCTGATCGGGATGGCGATCGTCTTCGTCGCGGCGAACCTCATCGGCACCCATCTGCTCGGGCCGAGCGTGCGGGGCGAGACGAAGGAAATCGCGTACGAATCCGGCATGAACCCGATCGGCACCGCCCGTAAACGGTTCAACGTCCGCTTCTACGTGCTCGCGATGACCTTCCTCGTCTTCGACGTCGAGATCATCTTCCTCTATCCCTGGGCCGTCTCGTTCGCCAAGCTCGAGCCCCAGAGCCCCGAAGCCGGACTCTTCCTCGCCCGCATCGGCTTCTTCGTGGCGACGTCGATCATTGCGTATATCTATGCGTGGCGCAAGGGCGTGTTTCGCTGGGATTGACGCGGACGATCTCGCCTCTTCCTCCTGCTCCACTGTTCCACTTCCCACTTTCCACTTTCCACTTTCCCTGCTCGCGATCGACGCCGCGCGGGGGTGTTCTGCGGATGTGCATCGTCAGCGTGATCTCGGTCAAGACGATTGCGATCGGCGCGCCCGGCGCCGTCGGACCAGGAGCGTGGGACGTGCAGAGGAGAGAGTGGAAAGTGGAAAGTGGAAAGTGGAAAGTGGAGAGTGGAGAGTGCAGGATGGAAAGTGGAAGTTGGACTTGCGACCGTCGTGACCCGACGTCATCGCTTCTGCCATCGAATCAGGCCGTTCGTCATTCGCGCGACGGATGCGAGTTGACCAGTGAGTGACTCGAACTCGTGCGTCGTCACGATCCCTCGACGACGCGAGAGTTCGAGCAACGGAACACATTCCTGCATCGAACCGCGGGCGATCACGAAGAAGCGAATTCGGTCGGCCGGAGTCGAGCGACCGTTGCCTTCGGCCAGATTCGTGGGAATCGACAATGCGGCTCGATTCAACTGATCCTTCAGCGCGCCGGATCCACGAGGGGCGCGATCCATGGTCTCGAGCACGGCTTCGGCCAGATCTACGGCGCGTTGATAGACCTCAAGATCTTCAAAGATGAAACCCATTGGATGAAGCCCTCCGGAATCCTCGCCCCGGGAGCATACGACGCATCAGCCCCGCGGCAGAGCCGCGGGCTAGCGTTTCGTCGGAGTGGCCGGGGTCGGGGCCGGCCAGCGTGGCGACTCGCCGCGCAACACCGCGATCACATCGCGCACCACCCAGCTCATTGCTTCCACTGACGCCCGCGTGCGACTCGCCAGGTGCGGATAGAGATCCACGTTCGGCCGTCCCAGCAGCGGCGAGTCCGACGCGATCGGCTCGGGATCGTGGACATCGAGTATCGCTCGCGCATCGGGACGCATCCGCATCGCATCGGCGAGCGCGTCGGCGTCCACGACGAACCCCCGGGCCGCGTTGATGAAGATCACTTCCGACTTCAGCCACGCCAGGCGATCCGCGTTGATCCAGCCGCGATTCGACGATCGTCCGTCCACGTGCACCGTAAGCACATCGCTCGTGCGGAACAACGTCTCAGCGTCGACGGGCGTCGCCCCCATGCGATCCGCTTCGGGGATCTCGACGAGATCGTGATACTGCACCGCCGCGCCGAAGCCGGACGCAGCCCGCGCGATGCGTCGGCCGATGCGACCAAACCCGAGGACGCCGACGGTGAGATCGCCGAGCTGCCGCGCACCGACCGTGCGGGCGCGGAGGAATCGCCATTCGTCGAGCGCCAGCGGCGCGTCGAGACGAACCACTGGGCGCAACGCCCCGAGCAGGAGACGAAAGACGTACTCCACCACCGCCTGCGTGTTGGCGTCCGGCGTGTGCACGACGTCGACGCCTCGCGCCCGGCAGGCGTCGACATCGACGTGGTCGAGACCGACGCCGCCCCGTCCGACCACCTTCAGCGCGGGCAGCCGGTCGAGCAGCCGCGTGTCGATCGTCGTTTCGGTGCGGATCAGCAGGCCCGCCGCGACCGGGCCGTGCGTCACCGCGAGGTCGTCGATCGACCCGACGTGCACTTCGGCGTGCTCGCGCAGCCACGCGAGCGGGGCGTCCGCAAGCGGTTCCACGACGAGGACAACGGGGCGTGACGAATCAGCCATGACACGTGATCATACGCCAATGACCGACCAGCCCCCCCCGCCGCCGGCGCGACTGCTCCACCTCATCGAAACGCCTCCCGCGGACGACCCCTATACGCCGCGCTCCCTCGATGTCGAAGGATTCGTGCACTGCAGCGCCGACGAACCGCAGGCCCTCGCCGTCGCGGACCGCTTCTACCCCGACGCCGACACGCTCGTGATGATCGTCATCGACACCGCCCGACTCCACGTCCCCGTCCGCATGGAGCGCGGCGCCGACCGACCGAACGAGTGGTTCCCGCACGTGTTCGGTCCGATCCCGCACCACGCGATCATCGACCATCGCCCGCTCCAACGAACCGCACACGGATGGCGACTCCCCTAGCCCCCGGCTCCGCCGGGGGACCCGACCACCCGTCACACGATCCCACCCGACACCGGGGAACCCGCCCAACCGTCACACGATCCCACGCAACACCGGGGGACCCGCCCAAACCGTCACCCGATCCCACCCGACACCGCGGGACCCGCCCAACCGTCACCCGATCCCACCCGACACCGGGGGACCCGACCAACCGTCACACGATCCCCCGCGACACCGGGGAACCCGCCCAAACGTCACACGATCCCACCCGACACCGGGGGACCCGCCCAACCGTCACACGATCCCACCCGACACCGGGGAACCCGACCAACCGTCGCACGATCCCCCGCGACACCGGGGGACCCGCCCACCCGTCACACGATCCCACCCGACACCGGGGGACCCGACCAACCGTCACACGATCCCACCCGACACCGGGGGACCCGACCAACCGTCACACGATCCCCCGCGACACCGGGGGACCGACCAACTGTCACACGATCCCCCGCGACACCGGGGGACCCGACCAACCGTCACACGAGCCCACCCGACACCGGGGAACCCGCCCAAAACGTCACCCGATCCCACGCGACACCGGGGGACCCGACCAACCGTCACACGATCCCCTTCTCCAGCCGGGGGTCAGGGGAGTTCGACCGTCGTCACCACACCATGCGTCGCGCCGCCGGGGCGCAGCACGCTCTTCACCAGACAGATCGACTCAACCGGAAACGGATCAATGGGCAGCGGGCCGGGCGACAGAACCGGGCGCGGCGAACGCCCCGAACCCGAAAAACGCGCGATCGTGAGGTGCGGCAGGTACCGGTCGGCGGCGTTCCGACGCCCGGCTCGCGCAAAACGCTGAGCCAGCCGACGATGGAGTTCGAGGACCTCGGACGGAGCATCCGTCTCGACCGCGAGAACCCGCGCCCGGCCGCGGGGCGGGAGGAGGATCCGACGCTGCGGCGTCAGCATGAACGGCGTGATCCCGCTCGAAGCGCGGCGGACGGACTCGATCGCGTCGTCGAGATCCCGGACCCGCGTGTCTCCGATGAACTGAAGGGTGAGATGGATGTCGGCGGACGGCACTCGACGGAGTGGATCCAGGGCCAGGGCGGGATCGGACGCAAGGCCGGCGAGGGCCGTTGCGACGTCGGGCGGCGGATACGCGGCGACGAACAGTCGGAGCGTGGCGGCCCGGCGGGTTCTCGGGCGTGCCGGTTCGGATCGCTTCATGTCTGACCTTTCGAGGTCAGTCCCAGAGGCTGGGGGCGAGGGGCGGGGATGTGAAGCTGGGCAAGCGGACGGATCTGCGGGGGGATGAAAACGGGGGTGCGTTCAATCTGGCCTGCGGGGGCTCGATTCGCCTATCGTGTGTGCTAGTGTAAAGCGGTTGGTCCGAGCCGCGCGTGGTGGCGGTCGCGCTTCGGCAGTTATCCCCGCAGGTCCCCACCTCCTGCTTCGAGAGCAGGACATCCCAAAGAGGTAGAGAGTCATGATGAATCCCCGCTTCATCCTGGCGTCGGCTGGTCTTGCCGGCGCCGCCATCGTTCTGGGTCAGATGGCGTCGAGCAATGTGAACGCGGATCCGCTGTCGCGGAGCGCGCCGACCCTGGGCGACGAAGCGCCGGGCGAGTTTGAACCGATCGGCGACATCGGTCCCGACGTGATCGTCGGTTCCCTGAACGGTCAGGGTCCGCTGCGCTGGGGAACGGCGGACGGCATGACCGCGTATTCGATCGGCACCACGTCGTGCAACGTCGGCGATGAGCAACTGGACTGGTACGACAACTCGCCGAACCACCCGGTGATCGGCCAGAACATGTACCGGCTCAAGGACGGCCGCTTCCAGCAGATCGGCCAGAGCTGGCTCAAGCACGGCTTCTGCGCGTTGCAGCAGAGCCTGTGCGGCGCGTGCATCCCCGCGGGTCCGTGCTGCTGCACGGAACTCGGCGTCGGTTGCTCCGACCCGTACTCGGCGAGTCTGAACGGCAGCCAGGGCGGTCTCGGTCCGAAGTACGAAGTGAACCCGACGACGGGCGTCTTCCCCTGGCCGTACGACAGCCCCGCGTTCAGCGGCGTGCTCGCGCGTCGGTGCCAGGTGAAGAACACCGATCTCGATCCGGACCTGAACCCCGATGCACTCTACTTTGGTGAAGGCCAGTACATCTCGCCGGACGACGCCGCCGCGGGCAACGGCAGCAACAACGTGTCGTACCGCAAGGCCAACATCATCAACAACGACACCTTCAACATGGCCTGGGACGGTCCGACCGTGCAGGAACGCGCCGCGATCTACGCGTGGCCCGAGTACCAGGACGGCGTCAACCTCACCGAGAAGCAGTCGCTCGACGGCGTGTTCATTCACGGCGCCGTCGCGATCGACCAGGGCGACGGCACCTGGCGGTATGAGTACGCCCTGTTCAACATGAACAGCGACCGCGCCGCCGGCAGCTTCGCGGTGGAGCGGTTCGAAGGCGTGGAGATCACCGACGCCGGCTTCAGCGACGTCGAGTACCACTCCGGCGAACCGTGGGACGGCACGGACTGGACGATCACCATCACCGACGACCAGGTCATCTGGGAGACCGAAGCCTTCGGCGACAACACGAGCGCCAACGCGCTCCGCTGGGGCACGATGTACAACTTCTGGTTCGTCGCCAACACGCCGCCGGACGCGCGGTCCGCCACCGTGGGCTTCTTCAAGCCGGGCGCCTCGGACAGCTTCACGATCTCCAGCATCACCCCGAGTGCGGTCGAGACCTGCCCCGCCGACTTCGACAACGATGACGTCGTCGGTCCGGCCGACCTCGCCGTCCTTCTCGCGGCGTGGAACAAGAACACGCTGGGCGACCTCGACGGCGACGGCGACACGGATGCGGCCGACCTCGCGATCCTCCTCGCCGCGTGGGGCTCCTGCTGATCCGCGATAAATCGGACCCTGGGTCCGCCTGATCACCTGCACCGCCCCCGGGACCCGCGTCCCGGGGGCGTTCTTCTGCGCACGCCGCCGCGACCCGCACAACGGCGCGCCGCGCAAGGGGTTTTCGGGATTGCCCTGTCTTCGGACCGATCGAGCCTTTACGATATCCTGACATTCGGGCGGAGGGGGCGGCGTTGACGCCCGTTGTTTCCTTGAGTGCAGTGGTTTATGCGGAGTTGTGACATGACGCAGGGCGGATGGTTCAGCAGTTTCATCGGCGGCGGAATCGGGATCGGGCTCACGCTCGCGACGGCCCACGCCCAGACCGCCCCGCTCGCGTCCGTGACGACGCCGGCCACGGTCTCGTCCGGTCGCGTCGCGAATCACACGCCGGAGCGACGGGTCATCTGGAGCGAGATCGTCGAAGCGGGCGCCGGGGCGTCGTGGCTCCGACTGACGTTCGATGATGCGGTGCTCGGCGACGCGCCGGACGGCGGACGCCCCACCGTGCTCATCGTGACCTCGCTCGACGACGGCGCCGCGCAGATCCTCGACGCCGAATCGCTCCTCCACTGGCGCAACACCACCGCCTACTTCAACGGCGACGCGGTCCGTCTGGACGTCATCGCCGATCCCGGCGCGGCGGCGAGTCTGATCACGCTGGACTCGATCACCGAGGGCGTCCCGGTCGGCGGCGCCGCGACGATCTGCGGTCCCGAGGACGACCGCCTGCCCTCGTCCGACCCGCGGGTCGGACGGCTCATGCCGATCGTGTGCACCGCGTGGCTGATCGACGATCCGAACCGCACGTTCCTGTCGGCCGGTCACTGCACCGTCGGGGGCGATGCGGACATCGTGCAGTTCAACGTGCCCGACTCGGATTCGGGCGGCGGCCTGCGTCACCCCGGCCCGGAGGACCAGTACCCGGTCGATCCGGTCTCGATGCAGGATCTCAACGGCGGCCTGGGGAACGACTGGGCGTACTTCGGCTGCTTCCCCAACAGCAACACGGGGCTCACGCCGTACGAAGCGCAGGGCGACTTCTTCGTCCTCGCCGCCGATCCCGCCCCGGCCCCGGGCGCGACGATTCGCATCACCGGGCACGGCTCCGACCAGTCGCCCCCGCAATGGAACCACGTCCAGCAGACGCACACCGGCCCGTTCAGCAGCGCATCCGGGACGGTCATGCAGTACGCGACTGACACCACGGGCGGCAACTCCGGCTCGCCGGTGATCAACGAGGCGACGGGCGAGGCGATCGCGATTCACACCAACGGCGGCTGCAACGCCGGGGGCGGCGCGAACTCCGGGTGCGGCGTGCTCAACGCGGGGCTGCTCAACGCGCTCGCCAATCCGCAGGGCGTGTGCATCCCCGCCCAGCCGCTGACCTTCACGTTCCCGGACGGGCTGCCGAGCCTCATCGACAACGAATCCGGCGTGATCCGCGTCGAGGTCGCCGCGAACGAGGCGGCCCCCGTGCCCGGCACCGGGCAGCTTCACGTGGATGGCGACGACGACGGCGTGTTCGATCCGCTGCCGATGATCGAGATCGAGCCGAACGTGTACGACGCGGCGTTCCCCACGCTCGAGTGCGGCGCGACGGTGCGGTACTTCTTCACGGCCGAAAGCGACGAAGGGGAACAGGTCGCCGACCTGTTCGACCCGGAGGACGCCGCGCACGAAGCCACGGCCGGCGTCGGGCTGGACGTCGTGTTCATCGACGACTTCGAGGCCGACCTGCTGTGGTCGGTGGAGAACGGCGGCGGCCTGACGGACGGGGCGTGGGAGCGGGGCGTGCCGATCGGGGGCGGGGATCGCGGCGATCCGCCGTTCGATGCGGACGGCTCCGGCCAGTGCTATCTCACCGACAACGTCGACGGCAACTCCGACGTGGACGACGGATCGACGACGCTGATCTCGCCGCGGCTGGATGCGAGCGGTCTGCCGGATGCGCACGTGTCGTACCGTCGGTGGTATTCGAACACCGCCGGCGCCGCGCCGATGGCGGACATCTTCGTGATCGACATCTCGAACGACAACGGCCTGACGTGGACAAATCTGGAGACGATCGGTCCCGACGGCGACGAGGTGAACGGCGGGTGGATCCCCGTCTCGATCCGGATCGCGGACGTGCTGCCGCCGACGGACGCGGTGCGGGTGCGATTCACGGCGTCGGATCTCGGAGACGGGTCGGTGGTCGAAGCGGGCGTCGACGACGTCCGGATCAACCGCACCGCCCTCGGCGTCATCTGCGCAGGCGGTCTCGTCGGCGATCTCGACGGCGACGGGGACGTCGACGCCGCGGACCTCGCGGCGTTGCTCGCGGCGTGGGGCTCGGGCGGACCGGACGGCGACCTTGATCTCGACGGGGACGTCGACGCGGCGGACCTGGCCCTCCTGCTCGCCGGCTGGACGGGCTGAGGCGAATCCCTCAATTCAACCGCGCCGCCACGCGTCCCGATCGCGTGGCGGCGTTTTTTCGTTCCGGACGCCGCCGGCCGGCGGGGTCGGACCAATCCGCGGGATCGCGACGCTCGTACCGCCCTCCGTCACGCCGTTCGTCCGGAGTCCATCCGCGCGAACACGCTCATGTCCATCTACTGAGGGCCGGAACCCATGCACCGAAGCGCGATCATTGTCTCTTCACTCTTCATCGGCGGCGTCTCCGCGAGCTTCGCGGGCGTCGGACACTGGCAGTGCGACGACGGCCTCTACAGCCAGGTGGAATGCTGGGAAGACGATTTCCCCGGCGATCTCGGCGACGTGGCCGTCATCGACTTCGAAAACTTCGGCATCCCGTACACGCTGGACATGGACCTGAACGTGAACGTCGGCTCGGTGAACGTGGAGTCGCCCGACGCCCGCTTCCTGATCGACGACAACACGCTCAACTTCGCGGTGTCGCTCAATATCCTGCCGAGCGCCCAGGTGGATCTCCGCGACGGAGACATCATCGGCGACGTCGGAATCATCACCAACGGCGGTGAGTTCCTCGTGCGGGGCGAGAGTTCGATCGCGGTGCAGGCCTTCGACAACAACAACGTCCTGCAACTGACGACGAACTTCCAGGACACCACGCTCGCCGTCGACAATCCGATCTTCAACGCCGGGCTGGTCCAGTTCGGCGTTTCGCCGTGCTGCATCGGGACGACGATCACGCTCGACATGGCGGAGGACGCGGTCTTCACCAACGCGTCCGTGGTCGAGGCCGTCCCCAGTCCCGGCGTGCGGATTCTGCGCGGCGTCTACGACAACCAGGGGGTGATGACTTTCGCCCCGACCGTCCGCTTCGACGGTCCGACCACGCACGTGACGAACGCGGGACAGATCACCGCCGCCGTCGGCGGTCAGGTCTTCTTCCAGAACGGCGCCACGCTCACCACCACGGACGGCCTTCTCGAAGCTTCGGCCCCCCAGTGGATCGAGTTCAACAGCGGGAGCACGCTGCACTTCAACGGCGGGGCGACGGCGGGCGAGATCCGCCTGCAGGACGGGTCCACGCTCATCCTCGGCCCGGACGGCGTCGGCGTCGGCGTCTTCCACCTCCGCCAGACGAATACGCTGCTCGGCGACATCAAGGCCCCGCAGGTCGTGATCGCCGAGGAAACCGCGGGCGGCGGGAACGGAACGCTGAACCTGCCCGAAGACGTCATGAACTTCGGCGAACTTCGGTTCGACACGATCGGTTGCTGCGCGGGCCTCAACCTCACGCTCGATGTCGCGCCGGACGCGACGTTCACGAACCTCGGCCTTGTCAACGTCACGCCGACCATCGGCGGGCGGTTCATCAACGGCGACTTCCTGAACATGGGCGACATGACGGTCGCGCAGAGCGTCGTCTTCGACGAGGCGGGCGATGATCTCGCCAATCTCGGGAGCATCTCCCTCAACGGACCCGACACCGATCTCATTGTCTCCGGCCCCGCGACCATGACGCAGGAAGCCGGCGTCGTCGACGGCGACGGCGAACTCGTGGTCATCAACGGCGGAACGCTCGACTACCTCGGCGGCGATCTCCTCGCCTTCACACGGATCCAGAACGCGAATCTGGATATCGCTCCGGCCGGCGCGGCGGGCGGAACCGACACCGCCGCGTTCACCTTCCGCAACACGTCGACCCTGACCGGCGACCTCCGTCCGAATCACACGCTTCATCTCGCGGCGCCGGCCGGATCGACCGTGGTTGCGAGCATGCCGTTCGACGTCACGAACCACGGCGTCATCCGGCTCGAAGGCCTCGGCTGCTGCGTCGCCACGACGATCCTCGATCCCGCCCCCGGCGCAACGCTGCTCAACCTCGGGCTGATCGACGTGACGCCGAGCTTCGGATCGAAGCAGATCAACGGCGCGGTTCGCAATGAAGGCGTGATGACCGTCGGCCAGAACCTCGCTCTCAACACGCCGGCGACGCTGACCAACGCCGCCCTGATCTCCATCGCCGACGACATCCGGCTGCAGAACACCTTCGGAGGGACCCTCGTCAACGAAGCGGACGGACGCATCGAAGGCGGCGACCTCCAGGTGAACGACAACCTCGACAACTTCGGCGTCATCGCGCCCGGCCTCCCGATCGGCCAGATGCAGATCTTCGGGAACTTCACCTTCGACCCGACGGGAACGCTGGAGATCGAGATCGGCGGGCCGACGCCCGTGACGGAGCACGACCAGGTCTTCTCGTTCAACACCCTCACGCTCGGCGGGACGCTGCGACTGAAGCTCGTTGACGCCTTCGCGGTCGAGATCGGCGACCAGTTCACGATCATCGACGCCGCGAACATCAACGGCGGATTCGACGCCGTCGAATCCCCGGTGGGCGTGGCGGTCGAGACCGTCGGGAACGACGTGGTGGTCACCGTGACGTCGATCCCGCCCGTCGGGGATATCGACGGCGACAACGATGTCGACGCGGCGGACCTCGCGGCCCTCCTCGCCGCGTGGGGTTCGAGCGGCCCGACCGGCGACCTCGACAACGACGGCGACGTCGACGCCGCGGACCTGGCGTTGCTGCTGGCGAACTGGACGGGGTGATCCGCTGACCGTGCCCGCCCGCGCACGAAAACGCCGCCGCGCTGCTTTGCCAGCGCGGCGGCGTTGTCGCCTGATCCGATCCTCAACCCGCCGGCTCCTTACGGCGTCATGCCCCACGCCGCCAGCAGGATGGCGAGATCCGCGCCGTCGACGAGACCGTCGCCGTTCAGGTCGCCCGGGCACGACCCCGGCGCACATGGGCCCCACGCGGCGAGGAGCGCCGCGAGGTCCGCCGCGTCGACGACGCCGTCGCCGTTGAGATCGGGCGTGTTCGGGTCGGGCGGGAGGTCGGCCATCCAGGCGCCCCGCCCGTAGGTCGCGGCGACCAGCGTGTCGTCGAGGCGGTTGATCGCGAGGTCGCCGATGTTGACGTTGGGCAGATCGAGGCCGTCCTTGATCCATGTCGTTCCGTTGTCGCGCGACGAGAACACGCCCGCCCCCGTCCCGAGGTAGAGATGGGGCGGGTCGAACCGCCAGTCCGCGATCAGCGCCTTGGAGCGGAAGCCGTCCTCGAGGTCGCCGGTGATGTCGGTCCAGTCGTTGCCGGCGGTGGTCGTCTCCCAGACGCGTCCGGCTCCCCCGGTGAAGATCGCAACGTACGCGTGCTGCCAGTCGTCGGGGTCGACCACGATGTCGACGACCGTGCCGATGTGATCGAGCTTCTGAATCCAGATCGCGCCGTCCGTCCGCGTCATCCAGACGTCGCCGTCACGGTTGCCGACGTAGATCGTTTCGCTGTCGCTCGGGGCCACGGCGATCGCGGTGAGATAGTCGGATCCGCCGACGCTGGTCGTGCTGATCGGCGCCCAGTCCGCTTCGTCATCGGCGTTGTTCGTGCGCCACACGCGGTTGGTGCCGCCGAGCAGCGTCTTCGGATCGTTGGGATCCATGACGAGCGGCGCGATGAACGCGCGGGAGTCGTTCTGCCACGGTCCGGAGATGTTCTGCGACGACCCGCCCACGAAGCGGAAGACGGACAGACGCACGTAGGTCGTGTAGCGTCGGATCGGGTCGTCGGGATCCCACATCAGGTACCCGCCGTCGCCGCCGATCACCTGCACCCAGTCGTCGTTGCCCGCCTTGAAGTTCTCGACGGTGCCGTTGTCCTGGGTGCCGGTCATCATGATGCCGGCGAACACCGGGTGCAGCGCGACCGTGTAGTTCTGTGTCAGGGCGAGGTGGTCGTTGCAGTTGATCCACGAATCGCCGCGATCGTACGTCTTCCAGACGCCGCCGTCGTTGCCGAGCCAGAGGGCGCCGTCGGCCCCCCACGCGAAGGTGTGCTGGTCGGGGTGCACCTGATTGCCGTCGAGGCCGAAGGTGACGTCGGTCCAGGTGTCGCCGCCGTCGACGGAGCGGATGACGCCGGCGACGGCGTACGTCGGGAAGACGCCGCCGCACAGGATGACGTCGGCGTCCGCCGGGTCCACCGTGATGCACGCGTCGTACCACCCCTGCGGGAAGGGGAAATTCGGCGTGTTGTTGAGTCGGAACCACGAGTCGCCGCCGTTCGTCGACTTGTAGAGGCCTTCGAGGCTCGCGTTGAAGTCGATGTGGGCGAAGTACATCACGTCGGGGTCGGACGGCGCGATCGCGAACAGGCCGCGCTGCTGCAACGTCGCCGGCAGACCGGGGAAGCCGGACTCGAACAGCAGGCCGCCGTCGGTGGTGCGGTAGACCGGCCCGTTGCGACAGGCGAACCAGAGGGTGTCGGGATCATCCGGACGCATCGCCATGTCGGAGATCGTGAAGCCCGCGATCGTCGACGTCGACCATGTCGCGCCGCCGTTCGTCGTGAACACGTGCCCCTTCGGCGCCTTGCCGGTGTGGTGGATGATGTCCGGGTTCGTCGGGTGAATGATGAGCTGCGAGGAATCCTCGCCGACCTCGTTGAACGTCGCGATGCGATCCCACGTCATGCCGCCGTCGAGCGAGCGGAACAGACCGTCGCCGGACGAACTCGTCGTGAACTCGCCCGTGCCGGCGATCACGATGTCGGGGTTCGACGGCGCGACCGCGACCGTGCCGTGGTTCAGGTTCGGCAATTCATCGGTGAGCGGCGACCACGCGGCGCCGCCGTCGCTGGTGATCCAGACGCCGCCCGACGCGGACGCGATGTACGCGACGTCGGGATTCGTCGGATGCGGCGCGATGTCGACGACGCGGCCCGTCGCTTCGTCATCCCCGCTCCAGAACTCGTCGAGGATCGGCTTCGGCCCGAGCGGGCACCACTCGAGCGGCGGCGGCGCATCGGACGGACTGAAAAGCATGTCGGCCGTCGTCCAGCCGGGCCGCCGGTCGCCCTGGATGACGTAGTAGCCGGGCGGCGGCGGGCCGTACTCCTCGTGCTCGGTGACGTCGACGTCCCGCGGCGTGCGGTCGCGGTCAAACCCGACGGACGAGCCCGACGGTCCGGGCAGCAGAACAGGGGTCAGCGCGGCGGCCGCCGCGACGATCAGACCGATTCTCGCCAAGTGATGCATGGGGGTGGGGATCCTCGTCTCGACGCGGCGGGAGGACGTGGAGGAGACGCCGCGACCTTCTCATGCAACAGTACGACCCCCGACCCGCCACGCGGCGCAGGAATCCTCAAAAAGGCCGTGTATGAGGTAGGATCCGCACCCCGGGCGGACCGCGTGGGGCGTCCGATCATTCGGATCTCAACCAAACGCCCACGCCACGCCGACCCGCCGGCCGACGAACCCCGAACGGTAGGGTCCGCACCCCGTGCGGACCGCGTGGGGCGTTCGATCATCCCGGTCTCGACCAAACACCCACGCCACACCGACCCGCGGGCCAACGAACGGCCATATGCCCCGAACGGTAGGGTCCGCACCCCGTGCGGACCGCGTGGAGCGTTCGATCATTCGGCGCCTCGACCAAACGCCCACGCCATACTGACCCGCGGGCCGACGGCGCGCATCTTAGATATGAACCATCCCCCGCGGTCCGCACGGGGTGCGGACCCTACGCCGTGGCGCTCGTCGGCGCGGCGGGCGAATCCACCGCCTTCAACAACCGCTCGCCGCGCTCGCGGATGCGGTCGAAACGGCCCGCCGCGATGTCGTTCGGGTCGAACAGCGGGTTCACGAAGCCCACCGCCCACGCCCCGGACTTCAAAAACGCCGCGGCGTTGTTCTCGTGCGCGCCGCTCGTCGGGACGATCTTCAGGAACGGCATCGGACCGAGACACGCCTTGACGTACCGCGGCCCCGGCTCCGGAGCGGGGAACAACTTCACCAATGTCGCGCCCGCGCGATGCGCACGCAGCATCTCCGTCGGGGTGAACGCGCCGGGCATCGAGGCCACGCCCCGCTCGTGCGCACGACCGATCACGACTTCATCCGTCACCGGCGAGACGAGGAACCGCGCGCCCGCGTCGATCGCCGCGTCCGCCTCCGCCGCCGTCAGCACCGTCCCCGCCCCCACCACCAGGTCCGGACGCGCGGCGAACTCGCGGATCAACTCCAGCGCCCCCGGCGTCGTCATCGTGAACTCGATGATGCGGAACCCCGCGTCGACCGCCGCGCTCATCGCCGACCGCGCGGCGTCCTGATCGTGGGTCCGCAGAATCGCCGAGGCCTTCTGCTCGCGAAAGAGTTCAGCAAACGATTCCGACGTTCCTGCGGCGTCTGGCACGAACATGCTCCTATCAATCGGGCGGCCGGATCCGTAAGGTGATTCCGGCGAGGGAAAGGCACTGACCATGATGGTAGGACGAACGAGGCGACTCGGCGCGCCGGCCCTGAGCGCGATGATACTGGGCGCGATGACGGCGGCCAGCGGCGTCTGCGCGGCGGGTGACGGCCCGCTGCCCCGCGTGCTCGTGTTCTCGAAGACCGAAGGGTTCCGCCACTCCAGCCAGATCGACGCCGGGCACGCGATGATCGCCGACCTCGCGGCCGAACACGGCTTCATCGTGGAGTCGAGCGAGGACGATGCGCTGTTCACCGAGCGCACGCTGCTGCTCTACGACGCGATCGTGTTCCTCAACACGACGGGCGACATCCTCGACGATGATCAGCAAGCGGCGTTCGAGAACTGGATCGCGTCCGGGCGCGGCTTCGTCGGCATCCATTCCGCCACGGACACCGAGTACGGCTGGCCGTTCTACGGACAGCTCATCGGCGCGTGGTTTCAGAATCACCCGTCGGTGCAGGCTGCGACGGTCGTCAACGAAGCGCCGGACGATCCGTCGACGATGCATCTTGACGCGACGTTCGAGCACAATGACGAGTGGTACAACTTCCAATCCAACCCGGCGGACCTCGACGGGACGCAGGTGCTGCTGACGGTCGACGAGTCGACGTACAACGGGGGCTCGATGGGCGCGGTGCATCCGGTGGCGTGGAAGCGGGAGTATGCGGGCGGCCGCGCGTGGTACACGGCGATGGGGCACACCACGTCGACCTACTCGATGGAGTGGTTCCGGCTGCACGTCCGGGGCGGGATTGAATACGCGATCGGCGAGGTCGACCCGGGGCCCGCGGCGGACCTGAACGACGACGGCGCGGTCGACGCGTCGGATCTCGCGGTGCTGCTCGCGGCGTGGGGGCCGTGCGACGGGCTCTGCCCGGCGGATCTCGACGGCAGCGGGTCGGTCGATGCGGGCGATCTGGCTGCACTCCTCGCCGCCTGGACGGGCTGACCGGATCGAGCGGTCCGGCACGGCGGCGCGAGGCCGACTACACTACGTGTGTTCGCGCGGGGCGTGTCGCCCGCCTTTCCCGAGGCGGAGCGAGACTGAGAAGCACCCGTGGAACCTGATCCGGTTTGTACCGGCGGAGGGAACGCGAACGCGTGTCGACGTGCGCCGATCCCGGCGCCGACCCGCCCCCCTTCGTCGGACGAATCCCCCGCCCCGCGGAGTTGTCCGACCCATGATCCAGTCCAGCCAGTCGTCTTCCGACCGTCCCTCCGATCTTGATTATTCGTCCGACGCGGCCTTCGCGGC
Organism: Phycisphaerales bacterium; assembly: GCA_965227335.1. Lineage (GTDB taxonomy): Bacteria > Planctomycetota > Phycisphaerae > Phycisphaerales > SM1A02 > CBDDFV01. The sequence goes on along the minus strand of CBDDFV010000001.1, from coordinate 275,910 downwards.
CGGTCTGCCGATGCACGGCGCGTCCGATCCGTCGTCAACCGGCGCCGGCACGACGCCCGGATCGTTCGCGCTGCGGGCGGATGTCGGCGGGCCGCGCATGTTCTCGAGCCCCGACACGCCCGGCATGCCGGCGCCGTCCGAACACACCGCGTGGGACTTCCTGCCCGACGGCTGGACGATCGCGACACGCGACGACGGCTGCCGCGGCCACAACCAGGGCGATCGCGCGATCGTCGCGGTCCCGCCCGCGGGCTTCGAGCCGGTCACGCAGCTCGAACACGCCCGGCTCGGAACCATCACGCCGCAGATGCAGCGAGTGGCGGAGCGCGAAGGTCACCTGACGCCCGAGCAGGTGCGCGACGAAGTCGCGGCGGGTCGGCTGATCATTCCCGCCAACATCCAGCACCTGAAGTATCAGCTTGATCCGATGGCGATCGGCCGGGCGTCGAAGACGAAGATCAACGCGAACATGGGCGCCTCGCCGGTGTCGTCCGGCACCGAGGAAGAAGTCGAGAAACTGAAGTGGGCGGAGCGCTGGGGGGCCGACACGGTGATGGACCTGTCGACCGGCGGCGACCTCGACGCCTGCCGCGAGGCGATCATCCACAACTCGACCACGCCGATCGGCACCGTCCCGATCTACTCGATGATCATCGGCCGCCGGCTCGAAGACCTCGACCGCGAGACGATCCTCGAGACGCTGGAGCACCAGGCGCGGCAGGGCGTCGATTACTTCACGATCCACGCCGGCGTCCGCAAGGGCCATCTCAGGTTCGTGAAGGACCGGCTGATCGGCATCGTTTCGCGCGGCGGGTCGCTGCTCGCCAAGTGGATGCTCGTCCACAACGCCGAGAATCCCATGTACGACCTCTGGGAGGACATCTGCGACATCATGCGTGAGCATGACGTCTCGTTCTCGATCGGCGACGGCCTCCGTCCCGGCGGACTGGCGGATGCGACCGACCGTGCGCAACTGGCGGAACTGGACACGATCGGCGAGCTGACCGAGCGGGCGTGGCGCCGGGGCGTGCAGGTGATGGTCGAGGGTCCGGGACACGTCGCCCTGGACCAGGTCGAGTACAACATGAAACTGCAACGCCGCGTGTGTCACGGCGCGCCGTTCTACGTGCTCGGTCCGCTCGTGACCGACATCTTCCCGGGGTACGACCACATCACGTCGTGTATCGGCGCGACGAACGCGGCGTATCACGGCGCGGCGATGCTCTGTTACGTCACGCCGAAGGAGCATCTCGGCCTGCCGAAGAAGGACGACGTCAAGCAGGGGTGCATCGCGTACAAGATTGCGGCCCACGCGGCGGACGTGGCGCTGGGCATTCCCGGGACGCGGGATCGCGACGATGAACTCACCCGCGCCCGGGCCGCGCTGAACTGGCAAAAGCACTTCGACCTGAGCTTCGACCCCGACGTCGCCCGGGCGTACCACGACGAGGATCTGGACGTCGACACCGACTTCTGCGCGATGTGCGGACACGACTGGTGTTCGGTGCGAATCAGTAAGGAAATCACCGAGTTTGTTTCGGGCAAGGATGAGAAGTACGCCTGGGACAAGCCGGAGAAGACCGCGGCCCTCACGCCCGAACAACAGGCGATTCTGGAGCAGCGCGGCGTGCTGAGCCCGGAGGAGATTCATCGTCTGGCGTCGAAGACGAAAAAGGCGATGGGCGGCGAAGACACCGAGGCAAAGCCGTCGTGTCACAGCGATTACGTGGACCCGGAGACGGCGCGTAAGAAGCAGTCGGAACAGGTGATCCAGTTGAACACGGCGCCGGCGCACAACCTCCCGTCGCACGACCCGATCATCTGACCAACGCCGGCCGGTGTGACGACAACCAATCGATCGCCGTGCGCACCAGCAGCATCGGGCGCGGTCAATCCGTTTTCTCTGGCGAGAAGGTTGTATGCGCGGCTGCACGGCGCGCGGTAGGATGAATCGCCCATGAGGGGGCGTGACAATCGAGAGGGAGATGCAAGGAGCAGACCCGGAGACGTTGCATGTCAGACACGTCATCGAGGACAGCCCGACTCTCAACCGATGCGCGATTCGACCAGCTGCACCTCAACACGGAAGACGTCTGGAGAGCCCTGGTGGGCGAGCCCGGCGGGGGGGTCGGCGTCGTCAGCCGCGACGGCGTCATTCGATTCGCCAATCGCGACCTCATCGACTACTGGTTCGGCGGTTCTCACGAGCTCGAACCCGCCCAGGTGATCGGCCGGCCCTGGTCGGACTTCCAGTCGGACCACGAAACCCGCGAGCGACTCGACCTCATCGCACGCGTGTGCGACACCGGGCAGCCGACGGTGTTTCGCGAGATCCGGGGCGGACAACAGATGCAGGCGATGATCCGGCGGATCGGATCTTCGACGGACGATGATCCGCGGGTGCTCATCACCGTCCATCCGGGACAGTGGGATCCGGAGGATCCGCGGATCGCGGTGGTCGAAGCGGAGTGCATCGATCTCGGGCCGCTCAACGTCCTGACCCGGCGCGAACTCGAAGTCCTCGCGCTGATCGGTCAGGGCCTGACGAGTCCGGAGATCGCGGAGCGGCTGCACCGTTCGCCCAAGACGATTGAACGCCATCGGGCCACGGTCGCCGCGAAGCTTCGCGCCCGCAACCGCATCGAACTCGCCCGCATCGCGATCGCGGCCGGACTGGAAATGCAGGACGCCGGACGCGAACGGAGCGGTTGACCCGCGCTTCTACTTCGGCTGCTCGCGCCCGAAGAGCCACTCGTGGTCCGTCGATTCCTTCGCGCGGAACGAATACCCCTCGAGATCGAACGACTTCAGGTCCTCGGCGTCGTCCAGACGTTCGGTGACGGCGTACCGGGCCATCAGGCCCCGGGCCTTCTTCGCCGAGAAGCTGATCACCTTCCACTTGCCCTGCCGGCGCTCCTTGAAGACCGGCTTGATCACCGGGACGTCGAGACGATCCGAACGCACGGCGCGGAAGTACTCGTCGGAGGCCAGATTGACCAGCGTCTTTGATTTCGTCTTCCTCATCGACGCGGCGAGGCTGTCGGCGATCCGGTCGCCCCAGAAGTCGTAGAGGTTCTTCCAGCCGCGCCCCGTGAGGTCCGTCCCCATCTCCAGCCGGTACGGCGCGATTGCATCGAGCGGGCGCAGCACGCCGTACAGACCCGACAGGATGCGCAGTCGCTTCTGGGCGAACTGCAGGTCCTTCGCCGCCAGCGTGTCGACATCGAGGCCGCTGTAGACGTCGCCGTCGAACAGCAGCACCGCCCGCCGCGCCGCGGACGCATCCGTCTCCGGCGACCACGTCCTGAACCGCTCATGATTGAGCGCGGCGAGGTCGTCGCTGATGTTCATCAACACGCCGAGCGCGCGTTTGGACTTCTTCCGCAGCGTCCCGACCAGCTGGGCGGCGTCGTCGATGAACTCGGGCTCGGTGACCGTCTTCGAGCGCGCCTGCCGATCGGGATTGAGCGACTTCGCGGGGGACAGAACCATCAGCATGCTGTCAGCCCGTCCGCTGCTGAACCTGGATCAGGTGGTAGCCGAACTGCGTCTTCACGGGCTCGGAAATGTCGCCGACCGGAAGATCGCCGAACACGACCTGGTCGAACTCCGGCACCATCACGCCCTGGCCGAAGTCGCCGAGGCTGCCGCCCTGCTGTGACGAAGGGCACTTGGAGTGTTCCTTGGCGAGGTCGGCGAATTCCTTGCCGTCGTCCTCGATCTGCTTCTTGAGGTCGAGGGCTTCCTGCTCGGTTTCGACGAGAATGTGACTGGCCACTGCGTGCGCCATGGCGGTTCCCTTCCACAGACGGGCGAAAAATGAGTTGATGCGAGGGCAAGTGTAGGCGGCGAGTCCCGCCGCGGAAAGCACGCCGCGCCGCGGAGCCGGTAGCATGCGGGAGCGACGGAGAACCGACCATGCCGACCGACCATGACCGCGTCCTGCAGCTCGAAGAGAAGGCGCTCTACCTCGAGCGCGATCTCGAGGCCCTCGACGAAGTGGTCCGCTCCATGCACGCGAAGATCGACGGCCTTGTGCGCGATCTCGGGGCCACGCGCGGCGAGCTGAAGTCGATGCTCGCCCGCCTCGACGAGCACGGCCCGCCGACGAACGCGGATCTGGAGAACGAGCGGCCGCCCCACTACGGCTGACCCCGCGCGATCACCCGCCGCCCGCGTTACGCAACCGTCGATGCAGGGTGCACGCGTAGGTGTCGGTCATGCCGGCGATGTTGTCCGTGACAAGCTGCAGCCGCGCGTAGAGCCGGTGCGCCTCGTCCGGGGCCGTCGCCACCGCGTGCTCGAACACCGCCCGGTAGTTCTTCGACAGCAGCGCGTAGATCTTCGCGGCGGTCGACGTCGTGCGCACGGCGCCGTCGGAGCCGATCCAGTCGGGCGTCCACGCGGACGCGGCGGACCAGAAGTCGTCCATGAGATCATGCAGCACACGCTCGCCCATGATCTCCAGCCGAAGCACCTCCGCCGCGCAGTAGACGTGCTCCCGTCCGATCCGCTTGCACGCTTTCACGAGGGGCGCGGCCGGCCCGGCCTTCACGAGTTCGTCGCCGAACGCGCCGCGCATGATGTCGTCGTAATGGGTGTTGAACGCGGTCGCGGCGGAGCGGACGGTCTCGCCGATCACCGCCGTCCGCAGCGCGCCGATGCACGCTTCATCGCGGGCGCGTCCGGCGAGACGCATGGGGCCCCGATCGACGCGTCGTTCGGCGCTCTCGATGAGCCGCGCCGAATCCGGGGCCTGGGTCGCCAGCGTTTCGGCGAGGGTCGCCCAGTCGAGCATGCCCTTCTTGACGCCGTCTTCGAGATCGATGATGGAGTAGACGATGTCATCGGCGGCCTCGACGATGAACGTGACCGGGTGCCGCGCTTCGCCCGTCCCCGTCGTCTCGCGCACGGCGAGCACGAGATCGCGTTCGGAGGCGAACCAGCCGGGCTTGGACCACGCGTGGTTCTCGTGATCGGGCCGCGCTTCGTGGGCGGGCGCGACGTACTTGCCGAGGACGGAGAGCGCGCCGGCCGTGAGGTTGAGCCCGTGGAGATCGCTGAGGACCTGGAGCCGGGCGACGATGCGAATCGTCTGCGCGTTGCCCTCGAACCGCAGGAAGTCCGCCTGCATCTGTTCCGGCAGGTCCCGGAACGCGGCGTCGGACGCGGGGTCGCGGAGCGCGGACGCCCGGGCCGCGAACCACGACTGGATCGACTGCTCGCCCGAGTGACCGAAGGGCGGATTGCCGAGGTCGTGCAGGAGGCCGGCCGTGGCGGCGAGGTGGGTGATCGCGGCGGCCTGGGGGGCGTCAACGGCGTCCCGCTCCTCGAGCCGTCGCGCGCAGATCGCCGCGAGCTGGCGGGCGATGGTCGAGACTTCGAGGGAGTGGGTGAGCCGGGTGCGAACGGAGTCGTTGGGTTCGAGCGGGAAGACCTGGGCCTTGTCCTGGAGGCGTCGCACGGGAGCGGCGAAGAGGGAGCGGTCGTAATCGCGTTCGAAGGCGGTCCGGACGTCATCGTCCCCGGCGTGCGATTCCGGCCCGCCCTGGAGGGCGCGCTGGCGGGTCGCGGTGAGGAGGCGGGACCAGTCGAGAGCGACGGCGAGCGAGGGGGCGGCCATGGCGTGATGATATCGGCGGCGTGACGGGGCCGAATTTGACATGCTGTCATTCTGATACTTGACATCTCGTCAAGTCCGGTGTATGGTGTCTTGTGGAGTGAGGAGAAAGACCGGCAACCCTCAGCCCATCCCACGAGGTGAGCAAATGGTCGAGAGCTGGTCTTCTGTGTTCGACGTCTCGTCCGCCCTGTTCGACGAGATGATTGATGAACTGGTTCGTCACGGCGGAACGGCGGAGTTCAAGCTGGGCTGCGCATCCGCCGTGCGATCGGCGTTTCAGCGTGACTTCGGATTGCAGCTGAGACGACGATTCGATGAATTATCGGACGACACCATCGGTGAGATGAACCGGGCGAGAGTCCGGCTTCAACGCGTCGATCAGGCGCTCAAGCCGGACGCGTCCGTCCATCGGATTCTGCGCCGCTTGCAGACCAAGCTCGATCTTGAGCTGGCTTACCACGCCCTCGATCGGTACCGCGGGGAGTCCTTCGAACTGATGACGCGTCTGAGCGAGCTTCCCTGTCGTCCGATTCCGCCGCCCCTGGCGGGAGAGCTGAAGGTGTTCCGAGGTCGCCAGGGCCCGTATTCGAAACTCTGCAAGGTCTTCAAGCAGGACCTCATTGGAGATGGCGTTGAATGGTACGCGGAAGTTGAAGCCCCGATGCTCAACGTGCTGCAGCAACAGCATCGACTCCGCTAGACACTTCTCTTCCGACTAGGCGCGAAAGTTACTTCTCATGGCACATGAACGAACGACTGACAATCAGAATCAGGGAGGGGTTTCGCCGTTCAGCGGCGAAGCTGCATCGCAGATGGTCGACTTCGCGATCGGCCGCCTCGGGTGTACGCAACGGCAACTTGCTCGTCTGCTGGGCGTCGACGAGACGCTCGTCTCACACATGAAGAAGGGCAACCGGACGCTCTCCTTCGACAATCTGATTGCGCTGGCCCGCGCTCTTGATATGAGTCCGACGGAGTTGTTTACGCAGGCCACCGGGCTTTCCGATGAGGACACGTTCGCCGATCAGGCCGAGGGGGAAGACGCCGGAGCATTGCTCGACTCCGCGTACAAGGCGGCCAGGTTTGAGGCGAACGCCGAAGATCGACAGGCGTATCGCCGTGATGTGCATCAGCTCAATTCGATTCTGGCGGAGGTGTCCTTCGGACGGTCTCCCGCCGCCTCCGCCATCCCGATCCTGAACTGGCTCCACCACGCGCTGCGACCGCTGGGCGCCGAGGGCGCGGCGATCTACTGGGCTCCTCGTCCTGAAGATCAGGCCGCATGCCTCGCTCGCCTGATCGCTGCATCAGACCCAGCCGACGGTGAATTCGGCGGGTTCGTGGAGCAGGTGTGCACCGGACACGCCGGCAATCCACTTCGCGACGCGATCCTGCTGCAACGAGATCACGTCGTGGGAATGCCGCGAGGCGGCAACGTATTGCCGGACGCCAACGATCCGCGGAACTGGTGCGGTGAGTTCGGTCGATACATCCCCGATCAGTTCGAGATCATCAAGCACATTCCGCTCAAAGACACGAGCCTGTTCCTCGTCATCTCCGGTCGCCGCGGTGCGGCGGGCGTCGACTGGTGCGCGGAAGATCTGGTGCGCCGGGCGACCTCGGCCATCCAGTGGCTCTGGCAAGCACGAATGGATTTGCTGCCGCCCTGCCCGGGCGAGCTGGGAATTGCGCCGACCGCCGTGCCCAATCGTCTCGACGAGAGCTGCGAAGCACACATCAGTCAGTTTCTCATGGAGGTCCTCGAGGGGGACGAACTGGTGGCCGGGACGGCGGGCCAGGCGGCCGTGGTTGATTTCTGGCCGTTTGACTTTGTTCGTCAGGAGTTCTCCCCCGCTGCGATTCACGCGACCGCCTTCTCGACTTCTCCATCGTTCAAGGGACTCCGGGACAAGTACGTCGCGCACGCGGACTCGCTCCGACCGAAGAGCGACGGAATGTCGTTCTGGATGATGCGAAACGGAAGGCCATGGGCCGTCGCGATGCCGCACCAGAAGGATGAGGCCTGCATTCCATTCGGAAGCTACGCGGCGATCCCGTTGAGCTATCGCGGTCAGGCGGCGCTCAGCGGCGTGCTCTTTGTTCGATACTGCGACACATTGAATCAGTTCCAGGAGATCGCCGACCGGGCGGTCGAGATCGTGTTGGGATGCACGCGCAAGGACCCGAGAATGGCGATGCTCGCCGAGCCCGCGGCGGGTCAGCGAGTCACAACCCTGATCGGCCTGGGATCGGCGGGCTAGGCGACGCCGTTCGAACCACCAGACAACCAGTATCGTCGACCAGTCCCTTGACGGACCGGCCCGGGAATCGGACTACTATGAGGTTCGCATGCCCGATCCGGTCCCGCCAGCCCGATCTGATCCCGCCGTCGAGGACGGACCGGTCACCCCGCCCGGGGGGCCGGCTCCGCCCGCGTTGCGCGAGGTCGAGCCGTCGACGCTCTTCGGCCTCCCGCCGATGCGCTACCAGAGCGAGTACGTCTGGCTGATCTTCGTCTCGTCGATGGACATCATGCTGACGTGGAAGATCCTGGAGCGAGGCGGCTCCGAGGTGAACCCGGTCGCCCGCGAGGTCATCGACATGTGGGGGCTCCCCGGCGCGATCGCCTTCAAGTTCGCCCTGATGCTCTTCGTGATCATCGCGTGCGAATGGGTCGGGCGACGCAAGGACCGGCTCGGCCGCCGACTCGCACGATTCGCGGTGGCCGTCTCCGCGTCACCGGTGGCGTACTCGATCCTGCTGCTGTTCATTCATACTTATCAGATCCCGATCTGAGCCCCGCGTCGGGATCGCACCCGGATCACCGCCCGGGGCGGCGGCCGCGCCATCTTGAGGTCCGAAAAGAACGCGGCGAGGACTCCGGGATCATCGCGAGCGAAAATTCGACGCAGGTCGGCTCAAGGCCCGACCCGGTCAGGTCGATGCCAGACATACTTCGACGTGTGTCGAGGCTGCACCAGGGGCTCACATCCCACCGGAGGGGAGGCGCCTCATGACGAACATCAATGCGTCCAACGAGGGGGCCCGACCGGATCGGGTACGAGCCCCTGACACCGCCGCGCGATCGAAGGATCGAGAGCGTGATGCGACGGAACTGACCGACGAACGGACCCGGGAGATCCTGCGGGTGGTGGCCGACAAGGCCTTCGAGAACCCGCCGAAGGACTTCCTCCAGCTCAACGCATCGGCCACCAAGCTGATGCTGACGGATCTCGAGCCCGCGATGGCGATCGCTCGCGCCGTGCGCGAGCAGGCGCTCCAAGGCGGCGCGGCCCGGGATCTCCAGGAGTCGCTGGCGAGCGAGCGTCGACAGGAAGCGCTCGTCCTGCTGACGGATCCGGCCCGCGAAGAGACGCCGCGTACCGCACAGGAGGGCGACCCGCCTTCCGACGCGACGGCGTCGACGTGATCCGCCGGACTGGTCTTCCCCGCTCCGTCGCGGCGGGCCAGCCGCACGCTCGCTTCCTGCACGTCGCGGCCAGTTCATCGGCCGCAACGCATGGGCCGGGGTTGCTCTAGCTGACCGCGACTTCGATCGCGCCGTCTTCCGTCACCCGCACGGGGTACGTCGCCACATCCTCGGTGGCCGGCGGTCCCGTGCAGGCGCCGGTGGCGAGATCGAACGTCGCCATGTGCAGCGGACACATCACCTCGCCCCCCACGATGTCCCCCTCACACAACGACGCGTCGGCGTGCGTGCACATCTCGTCGATCGCGTAGAAGGTGTCGCCGAGACGAAACACGCCGATCCGCCGACCGTCGACTTCGACGGCGAGACGGTCGGTGTCGGTGAACTGATCGACCCGGGCGACGGCGACATAGCTGGACATGATTCCGAATCCCCCCGCGATCACCGCGACAGGCGAAGAAGCAGAAACGATCAGCCGCCCGCGGCTTCCGCCCCGGCGAGCAGCGTCAGGAACTGGGGCGGCGGCGCGACGCCCGCCCGGTTCGCCGCGTCCACGTGACGACGGGACCGCTCCAGATCGCCTTCATAATAATGCAGAACGGCGAGACGGACGTGCGCGCGTCCGTGCTGCGGATCGAGCGCGAGGACGTCCTCGAACGCCGCGATCGCCGACGGCCGGTCGCCGGTCCAGATGCGCTTCATAGCGAGGTCGAAGCGGAGATCGGCGTCGGCCGGGGCCAGTTCGACCGCCGCGTTGTACGACGCAAATGACGCGTCAAGTTTGCCTTTGAGGGCGAGGGTGTGGGCGAGCGCGGCCCAGGCGTCGGCGTCGGCGGCGTCCATCCGCAACGCCCTGACGTACGCCGCGATCGCGTCCGTCTCTCGTCCGGTGATCACCGCCGCTTCGGCCTCCGCCAGCGTCTCGGCGCGATCCGCGGCGGTTCCGGCGAGCCCGTCGGTGACACGCGCCTGCTCGCCCGCGAAGTCCACGCCTTCGATCGCCGAGGCGTACTCGGCCTGCCGACGCACATCCCGTTCGCTCATCGGCGACACCGCGGGGGCGACGTCCGGAGCGGGGATGGTCAGCGCGGACTGCGTGGCGGGAGCGGTCGCCGCGGGACCACTGTGATCCTGACTCGCGCAGCCCGCGATCAGCACGATCGAGGCGAAGAGGAGTCCGGGGGCGGCGGGACGGAGCGCGGCGGGGGTCGGGACGCGGATCATGAGAGGGTCTCCTCAGGGCTCGGGCGAAATCGCGGCGTATTGTACCGCCCTCGACGCCGGGAGAGAATGATGGTCTTTCCGACGAAAGCTCCGTAAACTCAACGAGTTCCCATTCGCCCCACTCCCCGGAGGTTCGGCATGCGTTCACCCCACCGCGGCGGTCCCGCTCGAAGGTCTTCCTCTGTTGTCCGCCGCGCGGGCGTGATGCTCGCGGCGAGCGTGACCGCGCTCGTCTCCGCCGGCGGCGATCCCGTGATCGGCCCTCCGGTCCTCGTCGATTTCGGCGGCGACGCCGCGTCGAACGAAACGACCGGCGCCGCCTCGGCGGTGAACCCCGACGTCGTGATCGGCGGCTGGAACGACTGGCGCGACTCGGGCTTCAACGAGATCATCCGTTGCGCGTTCACGATTTCGTTCGACGGCGGCGCGACGTGGAGCGACTTCCTGCTGCGCCCGCCGGCCCCGAACCAGACCACGGTCGAAGGCGACCCGATGACTGCGTTCTGCGATCGCACCGGCGCCCTGTGGGCGGGCGGCATTGCGTTCTCGGGCAACGGCGGTCTGTTCGTTGCGCGGCTGGACGCGGGCGAGACGGACTTCGAGCCGCCGGTGATGGCGGATACGGGCGGCGGCATCGACAAGGGCTGGATGGCGGCCGGGCCGCGCCCCGGCGATCCGGACAGCACGCGTCTCTACATCGCGTACAACTTCGGCGTGATCTGGTCGGACGACATGGGTGAAACGTGGACGAACCCGACCTCGCTCGGCGGCGGCGTCGGCTTCCTGCCCCGCGTCGGTCCCGACGGCGAACTCTACATCGCCTACTGGGACGGCGACGACGGCGTCAAGATGCAGCGCAGTCTGAACGGCGGCGCCAGCTTCCAGAACATCACCATCGCCACCCGCATGGATGTCTGGGGCACGCAGAGCGGCTCGCGATTCCCCGGCACCTTCCGCGTCCCCGCGATCAACTACCTCGACGTCGACCAGACCACCGGCGATCTCTACTGCGTCTACTTCGACACGACCAACGTCGTGTTCGGCAACTCCAACGTCGACCTCTACTTCACGAAGTCGACCGACCAGGGCGACACCTGGACCGATCCCGTCGTCATCAACGGCGACGGCTTCCCGCGTCCCGGCGACCAGTTCTTCCCGTGGCTCGAGGTCGATGACGACGGCGGCATCCACATCGTATTCCTCGACTCCCGCAACACCGTGCAGGACGACGACGTCGTCAACGCCTTCTTCGACGCGTACTACCTGTACTCCGCGGACCAGGGCGCGTCGTGGTTCGAAGCCCGGCTGACGCCGAACTCGTGGAACAGCGAGAACGACGGGCTCGATCGGCCCAACCAGTTCATGGGCGACTACCTCGGCATGGCCGTGGCCGGCGACCGCGCGTACCCCTTCTATCCGGACACCTCCGACGGCGACCCCGACGTCTACTCCCACGTGATCCAGATTCCCGGCGGCGAGCCCGATCCCGATCTCGACGGCGACGGCGTGGTCGGTCCCGCCGACCTCGCGATCCTCCTCGCGGCGTGGGGCGGCGACGGACCGGCGGACCTCAACGGCGACGGCGAGGTCGGACCGGAGGATCTGGCGATCCTGCTCGCGGCGTGGGACGACTGAGCCGCCCTCGCCCGGACGACTGCGTGATGATCCCCTGAAGACCACGTTCCGCCCCCTGGCGTCATCGCCGGGGGGCGGTGTGCATGGACGATCTTCGTGGACGGCGAGCGTGGTTTGATCACCCGGGGGGTTCGTCCTAGCCTGTGTGCTTTCCGACCCCCCGACGCCGCCGCGCTGCCCCGCGGCCGCGCGTCTCCAGACCCAGGAGGGCGCCCCGCCATGGCCATCACGCTCGGCATCAACGGTTTCGGACGCATCGGTCGCCTCGTGCATCGCATCGCGACCGAGCAGGGCGGCATCGAGATCAAGCTCGTCAACGACCTCGTCCCCGCTGACAACCTGGCGTACCTCCTGAAGTACGACACGATGCACGGGCGTGCGCACGGAACGGTCGAGGCGCACGACGACGGCTTCTCCGTGAACGGCGTGAAGACGATCTGCATGGCCGAGCGTGATCCCGCCTCGCTCCCGTGGGGCGACATGGGCGTTGACTACGTCATCGAATCCACCGGCCTGTTCACCGCCCATCCGGATGCGAGCAAGCACCTGGCGGGCGGGGCGAAGCGGGTGCTGATCTCCGCTCCGACGAAGACGCCGGACCAGATCAAGACGCTCGCGTACAAAGTGAACCACGAGCAGTACGACCCGTCCCGCGATCACATCATCTCGAACGCTTCGTGCACGACGAACTGCCTGGCCCCGATCGCGAAGGTGATCAACGACACCTTCGGTCTGGAGGAGGGCCTGATGACGACGGTGCACGCGGTGACCGCGACGCAGCCGACGCAGGACGGGCCGTCGAAGAAGGACTTCCGGGGCGGTCGGAACGGCTACATGAACATCATCCCCGCGTCGACCGGCGCCGCGAAGGCCGTGGGGCTCTGCATCCCCGAGGTGCAGGGCAAGCTGACGGGGATGTCGTTCCGCGTGCCGACGGCGGACGTGTCGTGCGTCGACCTCACGTTCCGTCCCGGTCGGGCGACGAGTCTGTCGGAGATCAACGAGGCGATGAAGGCGGCGGCGGCGGGCCCGATGTCGGGCGTGCTCGCGTACACCGAGGACGACGTGGTGTCGTCGGACTTCGTCTCCGACCCCCACAGCTCGATCTACGACGCCGGAGCGGGCATTGAACTCAACGACCGCTTCTTCAAGATCGTTTCGTGGTACGACAATGAATGGGGCTATGCGAACCGCTGCGTCGACATGATCCGGATGATGGCGGAGCAGGATTGATGACGCGGGGGCGACGGCGGCTCAGGCCGCGGCCATCACCTGACGCCAGAAGCCGACCATCGTGAGAATCCGCTCCCGCGGGTCCTGAGCGATCGACTGCTTGGTCACGTACGCGTTGGCGCCGGCCCCGAGGGCGGCCAACGCCATCTCGTTGTCATCGCTCGCCGACAGCACCACGATCGGCGTCAGACCGATCTTGAGATCGTTCCGCAGGACGCGGATCAACTCGACGCCGCCCATGTCCGGCAGACCGAGGTCGCAGACGATCAGACCCGGCGGCTCGTCGAGTCCGCGGATGTGATTGATCGCCGCCTCGGCGTCGGTGGCCACCTTCAGTGTGATCGACGCATCATCCGCCATCGCCATCGCAATGAGGTTGGCGTGCATGACGTCGTCCTCCACGAGGACGACATGGAACGGACCGGACGCCGTCGGCGTCGACGCCGGCGCGGGCGTCGGCGTGGGACGGGACTGAATCCGCTGGTCGGACGGCGCACGCCGCGCCGCGCCCGGCTGCGGACCGGCCCCCGACGGGATCGGCGTCGACGACGACACCGCCTGGAAGTTCAACACGCGAACACAGTTCCGGCCGGAGCGTTTCGCGGCGTACACGGCGTTGTCCGCCGCGTGCACGAGCTGATCCGCCGAGCTCACCCGGTCGAACGACGACGCGTCCATCGCGGCCACGCCCACGCTGGATGTGATCGCGAGCTCCTTGACCTCGCCGCCCGCCTCGCTGATGTCGATCGGCACGCGGGCGATCTCGGCCCGGAGCGTCTCCGCGAGTTCGGCCGCGGCGGGACGATCGCAGCCCGGCAGAATGATCGCGAACTCCTCGCCGCCGTAACGGCAGACCTCGCCCCGATCCCCGACGATGTCCATCATCCGACGAGCAAGCTCGACGAGCACGAGGTCGCCCGCCTGATGCCCGTACGTGTCATTGACCGACTTGAACTTGTCCGCGTCGAGGAAGAGCACGGCGATGGGCGTCTTGTGCACCTTCGCCGACGTGAAACACGATTCCATGTGCTCGTCGAAACGCTTGCGGTTGGCGACGCCGGTGAGGCCGTCGGTGAGCGTCTGACGCGTCAACTCGTCGTTCGAACGACGCAACTCGGTTGACTGGCGCTCCACCGCGATCTGGTGCGCGAGCAGTTGCTCGCCGGCCCGGGCGCGAATCGACGCCAGCTCCTGCGGCGACGGACCCGCCACGTTGAACATGCGGGCCAGCTCCTTGCCGCCGACCTGCACCTCCGCAATCAACGCCTCGACATCCTCCGTCTCAAGCTCAAACCACTCGCGAGCCAGCGTGTCGAGTCGACGGCGGGTCGGCTCCAGCGCGGCGCCGATGATCATGTCGCTGAGGAGATTCCCGAGCACCACGATCGTCACGATCCGCTCCGCCCGGTCGGAGGCGTCCTCCGGCCGGTGATGCAGACCAATCGGGTCCAGCAGCACCTCCGGGAACCGCCACGCCGCCGCCATCTCCTGGCCGACCCGCGCATGGTCGAAACCGAAGGCGTCGTGCTCCAGCGCGGGCAGATCGTCGTGGGCGTCCACCTCGTCCAGAATCAGCTCGTACTCCGGACCCAGCGCCGTGTAGAGCGCGAGGATGCCGATGTCCTGCAGGAGCGCCGCGACGAAGGGCTCCTCCGGATCGCACCCCCCCACCCGCGTCGCGATCGCACGCGCCGACGCCGCGGCGTAGACGCCCGCACGCCAGTGACGCATCAGACTGAACCCATGCTCCGACTCCGGCTCATCCGATGACACATCGATGATGCTGAATCCCAGCACGAGCGACTTGACGGTGTTCATGCCCAGGTACGCGACCGCGCGGCTGATGCTCGGGCAGGGCTTGGACAGCCCGTAGAAGCTTGAATTGACCGTTCGGAGGATCTTCGCGGCGAGGGCCTGGTCGTTCTGGATCACCTCGGCGATCTTCGTCACCGGAACCGCGTCATCCTTGGTCAGTTCAAGGACTTCCAGCGCCACCGCCGGCAATGACGGGAGGCTCGGACAAGCGAGTACGCGTTCGAGAAGGTCGCCGTTCATCTGCCTCGTGGTCCCCATGCTCCCGACCGTCGGCGGCCTCAAGAGGGGTTTTCTCGGACCCTGTCCTCAGTCGAACCATGACGCCGACACGGACAGCCTTGCTTCTGATCATCGTCGCGGGTCGGCGTCGACTTGAGATCACCCCCCCAGATCCACCATTCCCCGCGAAATCCCTCCCCCTGACCCGCCGAATTGCTGACACAGCCGGACCCCGACCGCATCTGAGTACGCTGGACGCTCCTTCCTCGGACCGCGTCCGGGAACCCCGCCGGGCCCGGCCTCCGCCGCGACCCCGAGCGGAAGCCCCCGCGGCCTGATCGAGACACGACGATTGAAGACCCTCACGAGAGAGGATGACCACATGAACCCTGACCGTTCCCCCGCCGCTTCACCCCCCCGCCGGCGCCGATCGCCCGGCCTGACCGCGCTTGGACTCGTCGCGGCCGGCCTGTGCGCCGGACTCGCCGCCGCGCAGGAGATGATCATCGCCTCCAGCGGCGACGGCCCCGGCGGCGACGCGATGTTCATCTCGACGACGCCGCTCGATCTGCGCGGCCTGCGGACGCCGGATTTCCTTCGACGCGACATCGTCCTCATGGATGAGTATCTCCGCTTTGAGGAACCGCAGCGTCCCATCATCGAATCGCTGCACCAGGACTATCTCGACGCGCTTGACGCCGCGTGGATCGAACTCGTTCCCGCGGCCGAGAACCACATGATGGCGGGCATGTTCGGCGGGCCGGTCGAGTTCATCACCAACGGGCCGATGGGTCGGCTCATCGAACAGGACGGCGGCGGCGGCGGCTGGGTCGGCGACGCCGTCGATGTCGACATCGACGCCGGTCCCGGCGGCGGACCCGTCCGCACGATGATCGCGATCTCGCGCGGCGACGGACCGCCCCCCGTCATCCGCGGCGGCGGCGGCGACGGCGACGGACCGACCGAGATCCGTCTGGAAGTGGCGGTCTCCGGCGAAGCGGACGGCGGCGGACCGGCCGGCGACGGCGGCGTGGTCGTGGCGGGCGACGGACCGGGCGTTTCCATTGAAGTCGCCGCGGATGGCGACGGCCTGACCCCCGAGATGATCGAAGCGCTCCAGGAACAGATTCAGGCTCAGGTGAAGGCGCTCGAGGAACGGCTCGCCGAAGGCGGCGATCCCCTCGAACTCCTCGCCGGCGAGGGGAACGACTGGACCCCGCCGGATCCCGAGGAAATGAAGAAGCAGATCGAGGCCGTGCAGGAGCAGGCCAACACGTTCCGCTACGAAAAAGAACGCCTCACCCGCGAGTTCGTCGCCAACGTCAAGATCAACCTCACCGAGCCGCAACTCGAGCGATGGCCCGGCTTCGAACGAAAGCTCAACCGCGTCAAGCTGCTGCCCAAGGGCCAGCTCAACGGCGAACGCACGGACCTCCTGCAGGTGCTCGAACAGGTCGCGCCCGAAGCGAGCTGGGAGCAGACGCTCAACGATCGCCTCCACGCCTACGAGATGGCGCTCAACGAAGCCCTGCTCAACCGCGATGCGGCCCACGCGGCGTCGCTGCAGGAAATCGACGCGGCCGCCCAGGCCGGCGACACCGAACGCTGGCGAAGCGTCGCCGATCGCTTCCGTTCGCTGCGGACCGCCGTCCGTGACACCAACCTCGCCTACGCCGCCCAGCTGGCGGAGGCGATGGCGTCACGCGACGCGGCGCTGGCGGACGAGTTCCATCGCGCGGCGGAGCGGGCCATGTTCCCGCGGATCCACCGGCGCACCTACGCCGAACGCGTCTTCGACGCCGCGACCGACCTCGAACTCGACCCCGAAAGCCGCGCCATGGCGGACGCCCTCCGCGCCGAATACGACGCGAGCCGCGCCCGCTTCGACCAACGTCTTCGCGAGGTGATCCTCAAGGAAGAGCCGGGCGCCTACCAGCGGACCATCGACATGATGAACCGGATGCGCAACCGCACCCCGGGCGAACCGATGCGGTTCGAAGCCCCCGAGGATCCGATCGACGCCGTGTTCGAGAAGCGACGCGAAAGCGAAAAGGCCTTCGTGGATCGGCTCCGCTCACTCCTCACGCCGGAACAGGCGGCGCAACTGCCCGCCGCGCCGCAGCGCAGCCGCTTCGAATTCAGCTTCCCGGCCCGCCAGGAGCGATCGTCCGACGACCGCAACTGACCACCGCCATTCCCTGCGTTCGTGATGTGAACGACGCCCGTCCGGCCTCACCGGGCGGGCGTTGTCAGTTCCGATCCCGGATCGGCGGCACGTGGGCTTGAAGCTGCGTCGCGGCGTCCTCGACCGACGCCCCGTTGACGTCGACCGCCATGTTCGCTCGGCGCATCGCATCGTCATCGACGGCCCCGAGGAGCGGAGCGAGCGCGGCGCGAAGCACGTCATCCTGCGCCGCCTCGGGACTCAGCAGGATCACCGCGTCATACGGCGGAAACACGCCGCGCGGATCGTCCAGCACCACGAGGTCGAACGCGGCGATGCGGCCGTCGGTCGAAAACGCGGCGATGACGTCGAGTTCGCCGGCCCGCACCGCGTCATACATGAGCCCGGGATCCATCGCGACCTCGTCGGCGAACACCACGTCGTACGCCGCCTTCAGATCGGCCCATTCCGGGCGGGCGAAGAACTCGAGCGAACCGCCGATCTTCATCCGCGGCGCGTCTTCGAACAGGTCGTCGATGGACGTTGCGTTCAACGCGTCGGCGCGATCGCGCGGGATCGCCACCGCGTAGGTGTTCTCGAAACCGACCGGACCGAGCAGGACGACCCCGGTCTCCGCCTTAAGCCACGCCGCGACGCGATCGAGCACGGCCCGACCATCGCCCGCATCGACGCCGATCCGCGCATCATCATCAAGATGATTCGCCCAGATCGTCCCGGTGTACTCCACGTAGACGTCAATCTGACTCGCGGCCAGCGCATCAAATACGACCGTCGAACCGAGGCTCTTCAGCGTCTGCACCCGAAACCCCGCCGCCTCCAGCGTGGAGGCGAGCGTCTCGGCGAGAACGAACTGCTCCGTGAACGTCTTCGCGCCGACCACGACGACGGGCCGATCGTCGCCGGATGTTCGGGCGATCAGGCCGGGGGCGAGACCGCCCGCAACGACCGCCGCCACGCCCGCCGCGCTGAACCAGCCGAGCGACCGGCTGCGAAGCGCCGCGGCGCGCTGTCCCAGACCGATGAGCGCATCGAGCAGCAGCGCGAGCAGCGCGGCCGAGACGCACCCCAGAGCGACGAGCCCCCAGTCGCGGGTCTGCAGACCGGCGAAGATGAAGTTGCCGAGACTCGGCGCGCCGACCGGCGTCGACAGCGTGGCGATCCCGACCACCCAGACGGTTCCCGTGCGCACGCCGGCGATGATCATCGGCGCTGCGAGCGGCGCCTGGACTTGCAGAAGCAACTGACGCTCGGTCATCCCCACGCCCCGTCCCGCTTCGATCAGCGCCGGATCGACCCCGTCCACGCCGGTGATGGTGTTGCGCACGACCGGGAGAAGGCTGTAGAGCGTCAATGCGGTCACGGCGGGCCAGAAGCCGATCCGCCCGAACGCCGCCACGATCAGGGCCAGCATCGCCAGACTCGGCGCGGTCTGGATCACGCTCGCGAGACCGAGCACCGGCGGCGCCAGGGCCCGGACGCGCAGGGCCAGAACCGACAGGCCGAGTCCCAGCGCGATCCCCAGGCCCAACGCCGTCAACGTCAGTTGAAGGTGGCCGGCGAGCAGCGACGGCAGTTCGCTCATGAATCACCCCCGCTCTTCATCAGGGCGGCCAGGTGGGCCGCGTGCCGGCGGGGCGTTTCGAGCAGCGTCGCGATGTACGGGTGCGCCGGATCGCGGAGGAGCGCCGCCGGCGTCCCGTGCCCGACGACTTCGCCGTCCTTCATGACGAAGATCCGATCCGCGAGCAGGAGCGCTTCGGACATGTCGTGCGTCACGAGCACCACGGTCAGCTCCAGGCGGCGCTGCAGAGCGCGAAGCTCCGTCTGCACTTCCGACCGGGTCACCGGATCCAGGGCGCCGAAGGGTTCGTCCATCAGCAGCACCGACGGCGCCGCCGCCAGCCCGCGAGCCACGCCGACTCGCTGGGCCTGCCCCCCCGAGAGCGACGCCGGCGACCGCGCGGCGTAGACATCGGGATCGAGACCGACCAGCCCCAGAACCTCCCGCACGCGGGCGTCAATCCGCCCGCGGTCCCATCCCAGCAGGCGGAGCGTCACGCCGACGTTCTGCGCCACGCTCCAGTGCGGGAACAGACCAATGTCCTGAAAGACGTAGCCGATTCGACGCCGCAAGGGAATCGGATCGCGGTCAGCAACGGACGCGCCGTCGACCTCGATGCGGCCGTCGGAGCACTCGACGAGCCGGTTGATCATCTTGAGCGTCGTGGTCTTGCCCGATCCCGACTCGCCCACGATCACCGCGAGTTCGCCGGCGGCCACCGTCAGGGAGACCTGCCGCACGGCGTGGACCGGCGGCGGGCCGTGGAAGCGCTTCGAGACGCCCTCGAGCCTGATCATGGCGGGGCGATCGGCGGCGTCCGGCGTCATGACCCCCGGGCGGCGTCGAACATGAGGCCGGCGTTGGCGGTCGCCGCCTCCGGCGCAACCTCCATCACGGGCGTCGATTCGATCCACGACTCCGGAATGTCCGCCGTCTTGCGTCCGACCACCGCGACGTAATGCAGCGGCGTGCCGTCGATCGCGAGTCGGTGTCGGAACCGATGATGCGCCTGCACATCGAAGATCTGCTCCTGCACGAGGCGGCGGACAAGCCGGGCGAAGCCGCTGTCGTCGTCGCTCGGATGCAGGAAGTCCTCCTTGATCGTCATCGCCACCCAGCCGGTCCCGGCGATCAGATTGAAGGCGTTGGCGAACGCGTCCGGCGGAATGTCGCCGAAGCCGAGCGCGGCCACCGTGACCAGTGCGTTCAGTTCGTGACCACGCAACCGGTCCTGCTCATCCGCCGACAGCTTGGTGAGATCCGCGACCAGGTAATCGGCGTAGACCTCCGGCCGATCCCGTCGCGCCGCCGCCGCGGCCTCGGGCAGCAGGTCGAGACCCACCACGTGCTCCACGCCGATCTCGCGGAGCAACTCCCCCACGATGCCGTTGCCGGCCCCCAGATCGAGCACCCGCAGATCCCGCGGCGAGGCCGGCCAGTCCTTCAGCACCATGTCGAAGAGCGTCGTCACGCGGACCGGCGAACGACACTCCAGCCGATCGTAGACCAGCGCCTCATAGAGGCCCGGGACCTTGTACATCTGGTCGTAGTCATGAATCCGGAGCCGTCGCCGCTTCCCCTCGTGAGTGAATGTGTAGCTCTCCTGATGCTGGTCAGGCGTGTCGGCAGGCGGATCGAACGAGATGTCGAAGTTCAACGGATCGGATTTCGGCATTCGGCTGAGCACGGGAGACCTCCGCGAGACGGGACCTTGCCCCGTCCTCAAAATGATCAACAAACCCGTCAATTATGACTGATTGGTCATTTATAGCAACCCCGGGCTGGAATCCGGATACTGTCCGTCACGATGTCGCATGACCCATCCAGTCCGGAGCCCGCCGCGGAGCGGACGCCTCTCGCGCCGGTCGGTCGGCGGGCGCGAAAGGCGCTGGCGACGCGCCGTGCGCTGTTCGACGCGGGTCTCGCGGCGTTCGCCCGCCAGCCGCTCGGGCTCGTGTCGGTGCTTGACATCACCGAAGCCGCCGACGTCGCAAAGGGCGTCTTCTACCTCCACTTCCCGAGCAAGGATGATTACCTGCTCGCGCTCTGGGAAGACGTCCAGAACCGCTTCATTGACGATCTGCGTCGCGCGACTGACGGCGTGCGCGCCCGCAACGCCCGGCTCGACGCCGCGCTGAACCGCGTCCTCGCGTTCGCCGACCGCGCTCCGGAGGCGTCCAGATTCTGGATCCGGATGGCGAGTCACTCGGACGGTGAAATCGGCGAGCCCGGGCAGATCGCTCGACTCCGGCGCGCCTATCTCAACGCACTTGCAACGATCCTCGCCGGCGGGCGCGGGTCGGGGACGGACGCGATCGACATTCGCGACGCGGTGCTGGTCGACGCAATCGGATGGGGGGTCATCACCGTGCAGCAAGTGGACGGCGCCCCGGTGCGCCCCGCGGAGACCATGGTGCGCATCATGCGGTCCGCGCTCCGACGGACGGACTGACGGACGCCGGCGGGCGTTCAGCCGATCGTCAGCGTCCGGTCGACAAAGCGGATCTTCGCCGCGTCCTTGGCCCGGGCGAGCGTGTCCTCCGCCACCGCGTTCGCCCGGCGCGTGCCTTCCTTGATCACGTCGATGATGACGTCGTCATCCGTGAGCGTCTCCCGCCGTTCGCGCATCGGAGCAACGAGCGTCTCGATCGCCTCCGCCACCTCCACCTTGATGTGGCCGTCGCCGATGTTGTCGCCCGCCGCGTACGCCCGCTCCAGCTCCTTCACCCGCGCCTCGTCCTCGATGAACGTGCGCACGTACTGGAACAAGGCGTTGTTGATGTCGCCGGGATCGTTCGGATCCTGCCGCCCCGTGTACAGCTTGCCGAGCTTCTTGCGAATCTGCTTCGCCGTGTCGCTGAGCGTGATCGCGTTGTTGAGCGACTTGCTCATCTTGTTGACGCCGTCGGTCCCGACCAGGCGCCCGACCGTTCCCACGTCCGCGTGCGGAATCGGGAACACGCCGCCGAGCGTCTCGTGCGCCTCGTCCGCCGCGTGCTCATCCACGCCGCAGTAGAGCTGGTTGAACCGCCGCGCCACTTCGCGGGTCAGCTCGATGTGCGGGATCTGGTCCTCCCCCACCGGCACCGCATGGGCGCGGAACGCGAGAATGTCCGCGGTCTGCCCCACCGCGTAGAGCGGAAAACCGAACGAGTACGTCTCGCCGAGGTTCTTGACCTTGATCTCGTCCTTCAGCGTCGGGTTGCGCATGACGCGGTTGAACGGCAGCAGCATCGCGAACAGGAACGTCAGCTCCGCGATCGCGGGGATTTCCGACTGCACGCAGATCGACGCCTTCTCGGGATCGATCCCCATCGCCAGGTAATCGCGCACGATCTCCAGCGTGTCGCGCCGGATCTCGTCCGGCTGATCCGACCGCGTCGTGAACGCATGCATGTTCGCCAGCAGGATCGAGCAGTCGTACTTGTCCTGCAGTTCGACCCGCCGACGCACCGAACCCACCCAGTGCCCCAGGTGCAGCTGGCCGGTCGGGGTGTCGCCGGTCAGCATTCGCGGACGGGCGGCGGTCGTCCCGGAGGACGATGACGATGGTTCAGTCGGTGCGGACATGAGGCGTACTGTAACAGCCGACCCCGGGGCCTTCACCGCCGACCGGAATCACCCGCCACGCACCGCCGCGAACGTCAGCAGCAGATTCGCCAGATTGAACATCGCGTGCATCGCCACCGGCGCGGCGAGCCGTCCCCCCGTCCGTTCGTACACCCACCCCAGACCCAGGGCCAGCACGAACAGACCCGCGAGCGCCGGCAGCGTCGCCGCCTGCCAGTGAACCAGCGCGAAGACCGCGCTCGCCGACGCAATCGCCCCCCAGCGCGGCAGCCCGAGACGCACCAGCCCGTCCTGCAGCAGCCCGCGGTAGAGCAACTCCTCGAAGAGCGGCGTCAAGGTGCACACGCAGATGATGATCGCCCAGAACCATACGTCCGGCGGCGTGCCGGTGAGCATCAACAGCAGCGTGTGGGCGACCGCCTCCGGCGTGCGGCCGCTGATCGCGACGACGAGCACCGTGATCACGAACGCCGCGGTCTGCACGAGCGGGAACCACAGGAAGAAGGAGAACACCCCCGCCGCGCTGTCGAGCAGCGGCCGCCCCGGCGCCTCACGTCCCGCCTGTCGGTCCTTCTGGCGCAGCAGTGCATACACCGCGAAGACGATGAAGTACCCGACGAGTCCGCCGGCCATGAGCGTGAACGCCTCCTCACGTCCCCCCGGGGCGGGCTGGATCGTGATGCGGGCGAGCTCCGCCGTGAACCCGTGCAGAATGAACATGCCGAAGGCGAGGACGATCGCCGACGACGCGGGCAGGCCGGGCCGGCCCGGTTCAGGTTCGCGTGGGAAACGCAGCCAGCCGCGCTTCCACAGAATCAACGTCGCCGCGGTCGCGAACAATGCGTAGATGATCGTCAGCACCGGCCGACCCGTCGATGTCGTGGGCGTCTCCGCGGCGTCGGCGAGAGGCGACACGGGGGCCTCATCGACCGGCGTCGCGACCGGCGCGGCAGGTTCATCGATGACGGCCGCGGACGGCGTGGCGGCGGATCCGCCGGGCTGGTCCGCAACGGGGGCCGCCGCTATAACATCAGCGGTCAGGAAGGCGATCGCCAGCAGCGCGAGCCGCCCCCCGCCGATTCGCCCCGGCGAGGTTCGTTCCCCCGGGGTTCGTTCCCCCGGAATTCGTTCCCCGCCCCCGGCCCCGCTCGTCCGGGCGCCTCGCCCGACCCCCTCGCGCCGTGTTCCGATGTCCACCCTGAACGCTCTCGACAAGATCGTGGCCCGCAAACGCATCGAGGTGGAGCGGGCGAAGGCGACCACGTCGCTCGAAACCCTGCGGACACGCATCGAGGAGCGGGGCCGGCCACGCAACTTCTTCGCCGCCGTCGTCCAGAATCGCACGAAGAACGAGACCAGGGTCATCGCGGAGATCAAACGAAAAAGCCCGTCGGCGGGCGAGATCCGGCGGGATTTCGATCCGGTTGCCATCGCCAAACAGTATCACGCCAACGGCGCCGCGGCGATCTCCTGCCTCACCGACGAGGAAGACTTCGGCGGCCACCTCGGCTACATCCACCAGATCCGCGACGCCGTCCCCCTGCCCGTCCTCCGCAAGGACTTCATCGTCGATCAGTTCCAGATCTACGAAGCCGCCGCCGCCGGCGCCGACGCCATCCTCCTCATCGCCGAAGTCCTCGGCGAGGGCGAAGTGATGGACATGCTCATCCTCGCCCGTGAACTCGGCCTGACCACCATTGTCGAGGCCCACGACGTCGAACGACTCCTCCGCATCCGACATCACATCGGCTTCCCGCACGCCGGTTACTCGCTGCTTGGCATCAACAACCGCGACCTCAAGTCGATGACCACCGACGTCTCCCATACGCTCCGGTGCGTCGATTTCATCGACGATCGCTCCGTCATCGTCTCCGAATCCGGCATCCGCACGCCCGACGACCTGCTGAAACTCCGGCAGAACGGCGTCCAGATCGTCCTCGTCGGCGAACACCTGCTCAAACAGGACGACCCCGGACAGGCCCTCGCCGACCTGCTCGCGGCGCCGACGGCCGGCTCGTGAACGCCGACCCGTGAACACCCCCGCCGTCGACATCGTCACCCCGGCTCTCAACGAGGCCGCCGCGCTCCCGGCCTACTTCGACGCGCTCGAACCCTTTCGCGCCGACGGAACCGTCCGACGCGTTGTCATCGCCGACAACGGCTCCACCGACGACACCCCCGACCTCGCCCGCGCGCGGGGGGCCGAGGTCGTGCGCGAACCCCGGCGCGGCTACGGCGCCGCCTGTCTCGCCGCGCTCGCGCACCTGCGTGCGCACGACGGCGACGGTCCGCCCGACATCGTCGTCTTCCTCGACGCCGACCTCTCCGACGACCCCGCCGCCCTGCCCGATCTGCTCGCCCCGCTCCACGCCGGCGCGGCGGACATCACCATCGGCAGCCGCGTCGCCCGCGCCGAGCCCGGCGCGCTCAATCCCGTCCAGCGCTTCGGCAACGCCCTCGCCTGCACACTGATCCGCCTCGCGACCGGACGCCGCTACACCGATCTCGGCCCCTTCCGCGCGGCGACGTGGCGGGCGTTCGAACAACTCGACATGCAGGATCGCACGTGGGGCTGGACCGTCGAACTGCAGATGAAGGCCGCCCTGCTGGGGCTTCGCGTGGTCGAGGTCGACGTGCCCTACCGTCGGCGGCGATTCGGGACGTCGAAGATCTCCGGCACGATCCGGGGCGTCGTCACCGCGGGCACGAAGATCATCGTGACGATCGGCGCGATCTGGTGGAAACGCCGCGCGTTGCGGGCTCGCGCGACGTCACTCGCCGAGGGGCAGGGCCCGCTTGAGGAGCAGTCGGTCGTCGACTGAGACGGAGGTCAGGACTTCGGCCAGTCGCTCCGCCGCGCGTCCGTCGCCGTAGGGATTCGTCATCCCGTCGAGCGACGACCTGAATTCATCGGAGAGCGCCCGCGCGACCGCCGCGACGATCGCGTCCGCGTCGGGATCGACGTCGATGACGTTTCGCGCACGCTCGCGGCCCTGCTGGCGGATGCCGATGTTGACGGTGGGGAGCGCGAGCGAGGGCGTCTCCATGATGCCGCTGCTGGAGTTCCCGACGAGCGCGGCGGCGCACCTGAGAAGACTCCAGTACATCAGGTGGTTGAGGTTGACGTACAGCCTCGCATTGTCGCGCGCATCGCAGAACGCCTGCGCGCGATCGATCAGCGCTCGGCTGCCGGCGTCCGCGTTCGGGAAGCAGAAGACGATGGGTCGGTCGAGTCGGCCGAGGGCGTCGAAGACCGCGTCCGCCTCGACGGTGGTGTCGCGCGAGAGCGTCACGGGGTGATAGGCGACGACGACGGTGGGCTCGGAGAGGTCGATCCCGAGATGCGACTCGACCGCGGCCTGGTCGAGCAGGTCGCTGCGCACGAGGTGGTCGAGCGACGGCGCGCCGATCTGGTGCACCCGCCACGGCTCCTCGCCCATCGCCCGCACCCGCGCGGCGGCCTGCGCGGTCGGCGTCAGGTGAATATGGCTCATCATCGTCAGGGCGTTGCGGACGGCGTTGTCGATCGCGCCCTCCGAGATCTCGCCGCCCTCGATGTGCGCGATCGGGATCCGCAACGCCAGCGCCGCCGACGCCGGCGCGAGCATCTCGTACCGATCCGCGATCAGCAGCAGCAGGTCCGGCCGCATCTTCCCGAGGATGTCCGCCAGGCTCTGCATCGCGACGCCGATCGTCTTCGCCATGCCGACATCGGAATCGGAACTGAGCAGGCATTCGATGCGTTCGTCGATGTCGAAGCCGTCGCGCTCGATCTCCTCGATCGTGTTCCCGAACTCGGGGGAGAGGTGGGCGCCGAGGACGATGAGCTTGAGATCGACGTCGGGGTGCGCGCGGAGTTCGTGCAGGGGCCAGTACATGTGGCCGTAGTCGGCGCGGGAGGTGGTGATGGCGGTGATGGTGCGGGTGGGCATGGTCGACAGGGAGCAGTGGAGCAGGGGAACAGTGGGAAGGGAGGACGGGGAAAGTGGTGAGTGGAGAGTGGGTCAGAGCCGTGGGGCGACATGATAGGCGCGGGAAGCAAGTACACTTCGCGGCGTGACGGATACGAAGGTGGACATTCTGATCGTCGGGGCCGGCGCGGCGGGGTTGATGGCGGCGGCGTTTGCGGGACGAAGCAACCCGGAGGCGCGCATCCTGCTTGTCGACGGCGCGCGGACGATCGGGGCGAAGATTCTGGTTGCGGGCGGAGGTCGCTGCAATGTCACGCATTATGCGGTCGATGAGTCGGCCTACGCGGGCTCGACGCGGCCGGCGATCCGCAACGTGCTCCGGCGTTTCGACGTCCCCGAAACCGTCGCCTTCTTCCGTGAACTCGGCGTCCATCTGAAACGCGAGGACACCGGAAAGCTGTTTCCCACGACCGACCGCGCGCGCGATGTGCTCAACGCGCTGCTGCGGGCGACGCGGGAGGCGGGGGTCGAACTGCGGCATCCGTGGCGGGCGGAGACGGTCGCCGCGCGGGGGGACGGGTTCGTCGCGACATCGCGCGAGGGGGAGACGATCGAGGCGTCGCGGGCGATCCTGGCGACGGGGGGATTGAGTCTGCCGAAGTCGGGGTCGGACGGGCATGGGCACGTGATCGTGCGCGGGCTGGGGCACACGATCACGCCGCGCGTGTTTCCGGCGCTGGTGCCGTTGAAGCTGGCCGAGGGGTGTTTCGTGCGTTCGTTGTCGGGGTTGACGGTGGACGCCGCGCTGACGGTGCGAGACGGTCGGGGGAAGGCGTTGGCGACGTTCGAGAATTCGACGTTGTGCACGCACTTCGGGTTGTCGGGTCCGTCGGTGCTGGACATTTCGCGGTACTGGACGGATGCGCATCTCGACGATCCCGCCGCGACGTTGTCGATCAACTGGCTGCCGGGTGAGGACGAGTCGTCGGTGGACGCGGCGTTGCGAGAGTTGGGGAAGGAGACGCCGCTGGGGTGGTTGAAGGGAAGGTTGGCCGCGCGTCTGGCGACGGCGATCGTCGAGGCGGCCGGTCTGGATGCGCGGCAGCCGGCGGGTCAGTTGAAGAAGGACGATCGTCGTCGGCTTGTGCGCACGATCGTGCAGTTCGAGCTGCCGGTGACGGGCGATCGCGGCTACACGTTCGCGGAGGTCACGGCGGGCGGCGTCCCGTTGAAGGAGCTGGATCTGAAGACGATGCAGTCGCGCGTGCGTCCGGGTTTGTATCTGTGCGGCGAGATCTGCGACGTGGACGGCCGGATCGGCGGGTTCAATTTCCAGTGGGCGTGGGCGAGCGGGTTCGTCGCGGGGAGCGCGGCGGCGATGTAGCTGTTACGCCGTCCAGCGAGCCAGTAGGACGCTTAGATCGGCGGGTCCCACGCACCCATCAAGGTCGAGATCAGCCGGGCCACTCTCTCCCCACTGCTGCAGCAACTCGATCAGATCCGCTCCGTCGACCACACAGTCATCGGTCAAGTCTGCGATCCCCGCCGTCGGTTTGAGCAGCACGATGGCAGACTGGCTGTTGAAACCCCCACTACAAAGGATGACGCCATTGTCGTTAATCGCCCTTGGCCTCGACAGGATAAGACCCTCCAAAGGCTCGATGACCACCGGTTGAGGCTTACCATCAACCCAGATCGTTGGCGTCTGCAGTCCTGAATAGCCAACGACCTCGCCGAAGTTATTGATGTCGACCGCCCAAGCCCGGTTCTCGCCATCGAGTGGCTCCAACTCCATCATCGCACCGGACGACCAACGAAACGCTCTTGGCGTGGCCGGAGTGACGTAGCTGGCCCCTACCACCGCTCCCACATTGTTCACGGCTTCGACCTTGATGATCGTGTCGCCTTTAAACAGCGGAATCTCCCATACGTCGCCCCCATCGATCAGGAAGCCTGGCGGCACATCTCCCACCACGAACGGTGTCTTCGTGTATCCAGCGATCTTGCCGTTATTCGAGATCGCCGTGGCGAAGCTGTTGACGTCCTTGGCAAAGTAGCTGCCCAAGCTGATGGCTCCGCCTGCCGGCGACCAAGTGAATGCGCGCACCGGCGTCACCTCCGGGGTGAAGAACGACATATGGCCGACAACGCTACCAGAGCCGTTCATTGCCTCACCCGAAACTGACGTCGCCTCCGGCAGTCCAGGGATGACGGTGATTCCACCGTACTTGTCAACGACGACAGGCCCAAATTCCCCCGAGTCGACAAGGATATCGCCATTGTCGGCTACATCCACTGCGTCGCTGGCGAGTGAGTCCTCAATCGGAAACGAGTAGACCCCATCGGCGGTGTACTTGAACGCCACAAAAATGCCGCAGCCGCATCCCTCGCACGGCAACTGCCGTCCCACGACATCACCCTCAATATTGATCGACTGAGCAAAGAGGCTGACAAACGTCGCCGGCGGCGGACAAGGCGGCGGCACGAATACCTGTACCTCATAGGGGCACTGACCAGCCACTGGAGTAGCTGCTGTGAGAACGGCCGCACCCGCCAAGCATGCCCACGCGAGTCGATATCTAGTTGCCTTGGTCACGGCAGTCACCCGGATCCTCCGCTCTTGCCTTTCTAGTACGCCAAACGTGACGCACGGTTTCCATCGATTTCACTACCGGACCACTTTGCGATCCGCTGGGCGCCCAAAGGCACCATTACGTAGAGCATGCCTCTGCCTGAGGCTGGGAGCAAGCAGATTCCACCCACCTCGGGCCGATCGCTCCCGGGTGGCTATCCCAAACCGCCCAGAGCAGCATGGTAGGATTCTGTTTGGATGCAGACAAGCGGCGATGCCGAGATCCAGCCTTCACGCAGTTGGCTGAGCGTTTAGTCTTGATAAAATATATTATCCGCACTTCCCCGGGACCCATCCGGGCGACGACATCACCCGAACGTAAGCCGCCGCGCAACTGACATCACCTGCCCGGCATACCCGCGTCCGAACAGCAGCAGGTGATTCAGCAGGTGGTAGAGCTGATACAGCGCGAGGCGGGCGTCGAGGTCGTCGGGGATGGCGCCGATCTCGGCGCGGTAGGCGTCGAAGCACACTGACGGGAAGCCGCCGAACAACTGCATCATCGCGATGTCGGCCCAGCCGTCGCCGTAGCAACACGCCGGGTCGATGACGGCGATGTCGGGCGCGCCGGATTCGCCGCGCACGGGGAGGGCGTTGCCGGACCAGAGGTCGCCGTGGAGCAGGCCGATGGTCGGACGGCGCGGCAGGCGACGGTCGAGGGTGTCGATCAGGCGGTCGAGCGTGCGGGCTTCGTCGGGTTCGAGGCGGCCGGCGTCGCGGTTGAGCCGCACCTGGAGGCCGTAACGGTGCGTCGCGTTGAACTCGACCCAGTCGTGGCGCCAGCCGTTCGTCTGGGGCGTCCCGCCGAGGAAGTTGTCGACGTGGAAACCGTAGCGCGGCGGGTCGGGGGCGAGACGGTGCTGGCGCGCGAGCGCGGCGCCGAAGCGGGCCCAGGCGTCGTCGGTCGGCGGGGCGGCGGGGAGATGCTCCATGAGCAGGACGGCGCGCCCGCCCGCGACGCCGCACGCGAGGACGCGCGGCGTGCGCACGCAGCCGGCGTCATCAATCGCGCGAAGCGAAGCGGCTTCGGATTCGAGGACGGCGGCGTCCGCCGCGCTGTCGAGCTTGGCGACGATGTCGTGCGGTTCGGCGTCGAAACGAAGGACGGTCGAGACGCATCCGCCGCTGAGGGGCGAGGCGGACTGAATATCGATGTTAAGTCCGGCGTCGGCGGCGATCTGTCGAACGGCGTCGACGTCGCTCATTCTGAGTTAACAAGCAGGTGGTCGAGCAGTCCCGCGCAGGAACGGTCGACGAGTCGGTAGACGAGGTCGAAGCCGCCGGCGCCGCCATAGTAAGGATCGGGGACTTCCTCGAGTTCGGCCTCGGGGTCGTATTCGAGGAGCAGTCGCGTCTGCGCGGCGGGGGCGCCCATGGCGAGCAGGTGCTCGCGGTTGGCGTTGTCCATGCAGATGAGATGGTGGAAGGCGTCGAAGTCGTCGGTCGTGACCTGGCGGGCGCGGCCGGGGAGGGTGACGCCGTTCTGCTTCGCGACGGCGAGGGAGCGCTGGTCGGGTCGTTCGCCGGCGTGCCAGCCGCCGGTGCCGGCGGAGTCGACGGAGAAGCGGTCGGATACGCCGCGCTGGTTGGCGTGATGGAGGAAGAGTCCTTCGGCGAGGGGCGAGCGGCAGATGTTGCCCATGCAGACGAAGAGGACGGCGGTGCGTGGCATGGGCGGTGCTCGAGGTCGGGGTCGGTGGTCAGGCGGAGGTGGACGACGGTTCGCGTTCGGGGAGGGGGTCGGTCGTCTTCGCGGCGGCGGCGGCGGTCGCGGTCGGATCGGGGGCGTCGGGGGCATGCTGGTGGGCGAGGGCCTGGTTCCGCCGCGCGGATTTGATGGCGAGGGTGATGATGAACGAGAAGACGACGAAGGCGACGACGTAGACGATGCGAACGCGGAGGGGTCCGAGGACGGTGACGGCGGCGAGGACGACGCCGAGCGTGGCGAAGACGAGGGCGAGTCCGTAGAGCGCGAAGACGGCGCGTTTGACGGTGCCGAGGGCGCGTCTGAGCTGGTGGTGGATGTGCTGGTCGTCGGGGTCGGACATGCGTCGGCCGCTGAGCTTGCGTCGGATGATCGCGAGCAGCGTGTCCATGACGGGGACGGCGAAGACGAGGAGTCCGGCGAAGACGAGGTGGGTCTGTCCCTGGGCGCCGAGCATGAGGATGATCACGACGGACATGTAGCCGAGCAGGAGGGAGCCGCAGTCGCCGAGGAAGATGACGGCGGGGTTGAAGTTGTGCGGCAGGAAGCCGAGGCACGCGCCGAGGAGGGCGGCGCTGAGGACGATGCGGGCGCCGCCGAGGGCGGGTTCGCCGGAGGCGGCGAGGGCGGTGAGGTCGCCGGTCGTCATGATGGAGGCGACGATGAGCGAGATGATGAGGAGTCCCGCCGCGGTGATGGCGGTGACGCCGGAGAGGAGTCCGTCGAGTCCGTCGATGAGGTTCGCGGCGTTGCAGCCGCCGAGCACGAAGATCGCGATCAGCGCCGTGCCGGCCCAGTAGACGAGGTCGATCGGGATGACGCCGCCGGCGATCGGGACCGCCCACGCGAGGTTCTCGGTGCCGAGGATGGGGTCGACGAAGCCGGCGAGGGGGAGGAGCGCGCCGGCCGCGACACGGACGCCGATGTCATTGACGGCGAGCGCGGCGGCGGCGATGAGTTGTCCGGCGATCTTCAGCCGCGGGTCCCAGTGCCAGACATCGTCGGCGAGTCCGGTGAAGGCGATGGCGGCCATGCCGATGATGACGGACCACGGCACGGGGGAGAAGAGTCCGGTCGCGTCGTCCTGGAGGGTGAAGCTGAATCCGATCGCGGCCATGAGTCCGGCGAAGACCGCGACGCCGCCGAGGTAGGCGACGGGCACGGCGTGTTTCTTGCGGACGCCGTCGGGTCGGTCGACGACGCCGGCGTGGATGGCGAGTCGTCGGACGAGGGGGGTGACGAGGAGCGTGACGATGAAGGCGACGCCGAAGACGGGGGCGTACGCGTTGAGGAGATCGATCGCCGCGAGGGCGTGTTCGGACGGCGCGAGCGAGCTGGCGGCCGGCGTGCTCATGACGTGGACTCCGGCGTGTCGGTCGCAGCGAGACCGGCGCCGATGAGGCGGGCGAGGTCTTCGATGGTCTGCGTGAGCGGAACGCGGGGTTCGAAGCCGACGGCGTCGCGGAGTCGGGTGATGTCGGGCTGGCGGTGACGGAGGTCGTCGAAGCCGGCGCCGAACGCTTCGTCGTACGGGATGAGGGCGATCTCGGACGAAGATTGCAGCGTGTCGCGTACGACTTCGGCGAGGCTCCGGATGGAGATCGGTTCATCGCGTCCGAGGTTGAAGACGCGTCCGCGGCAGGCGGGTTCGTTGAGGAGTCGCGGCAGGACCTCGACGGCGTCGCGGACATCGCAGAAGCAGCGGGTCTGTTCGCCGTCGCCGTGGACTTCGAGGGGTCGTCCGGCGAGGGCGGCCTCGACGAAGCGGGGCAGCACCATGCCGTAGCGGCCGACCTGTCGGGGTCCGACGGTGTTGAAGAAGCGGACGATGACGACGGGCAGGTCGCGTTCGCGGGCGTGGGCGAGGGCGAGGTATTCGTCGATCGCCTTGGAGCACGCGTACGACCAGCGGTGGAGGGTGGTCGGACCGTAGACGACGTCGTCGTCCTCCTGGAAGGGCGTCTTCGTCGACTTGCCGTAGACCTCGGAGGTGGAGGCGAGGAGGGTGGGGAGTTTGGCGTCGTCGGCGAAGCGGAGGAGGGCGGTGGTTTCGAGGACGTTGGTCTCGATGGTGTGGATGGGGCGTTCGATGACGAGTCGGACGCCGACGGCGGCCGCGAGGTGATAGATCCCGTCGTAGTCGGCGGGATCGAGTTGGGGGAGGGCGTCGGCGAGGTCGGCCTCGACGAAGGTGACCGCGTCGTCGGGGACGTGATCGAGATTGGAGCGTCGGCCGGTGGAGAGGTTGTCGACGATGGTCACGCGATCGCCGCCGGCGACGAGTCGCTCCGTGAGGTGGGAGCCGATGAAACCGGCCCCGCCCGTGATCAGTAGATGGCGAGGCGAATCGCGCACGTGCGGCTCCGGCGTCACCGCTTGGTGCGGGCGTAGGCGCCCATCGCGGCGAAGTTCTGCTTGAAGTAGCCGCCGACCGTGATGCGGGCGCGGTTGATGACGACGCCGACGAACTGGGCGTGGGCGTCACGGAGCTGGCCCGAGAGCCGGCTGACGAGCCCGCGGTGTTCGCGGTTGGCGCAGACGACGAGCACCGCCGCGTCGACCTTGTTCGCGACCACCATCGCTTCGCCGGCGACGACGGCGGGCGGCACGTCGACGAAGACGAAGTCGTGCGATTCACGCAGGGCGGCGAGCAGTTCGTCGAACGCGAGCGTGCTCAGCCGTTCGAAGACACGTTTGGCGGGCGTGCCGGCGGTGATGACGTCGACGCCGTTCGGGGCGGAGCGGAGCACGTCGTGCAGTTCCGCCTCGCCGGCGAGCACGTCGCCGAGTCCGGGGCCTTCCTCGTCGAGGTCGTAGACGGGAGCGACGCCGGGACGTCGGAAGTTGGCGTCGATCACGGCGACGCGTCGACCTTCCGCGGACTTCGTCGCCGCGAGGTTGGCGACGACCGTCGTCGACCCGGACTCCGGCATGCCGCCGATCACCACGACGGTGCGGGCCTCCGTCTGTTTCAGGGCGTTGAAGAGGGGCGTCGCGGCCTGGCGGTAGGACTCGGCGACGACGCAGTTGGGCGCCTGTTCCACGATTCGGGCGGGGGCGGCGGACGCGGCGTCGTCCTCGCCACAGTCGGGAATCACCCCGAGCACCCGGACGCCGGGCAGGACCGCGAGGTCGCTGGCGCCCTTGACGCGATGGTCCGTCAGTTCACGGAGGAAGATCAGACCGAGCGTCAGACCCATCGACACGAGCGTCACGAGCGGCACGATCATGACGATGCGCGGGAAGGAGCGGACGCGGGGCACCTGGGCTCGCTGGGCGGGGCGCACGCGGGCGGCGTCGGACCGGGCCCGCATGAGTTCGAGTTCGCGGATGAGCTGGAGCATGTTGTCGCGCGTCTTCTCGAGCATCTCGCGGCGGTTCTCCATCGCCTGGTACTCGGAGTACACCGCGGCGAGATCGCGGAGTTCGGTGTCCTTCTTGCCGTACTCGTCCTCGAGACCTTCGATCTGGTTGTTGAGCGACTCGAGCTGGTTCGAGAGTTCGTTGAGTTCGGCGGTGAGGTTCTGCCGCATGATCTCGTCGAGCTTCGTGTCGTAGGCGGACTCCGCCGCTTCGAGTTCGATCTCGAGATCGCGCACCGCGGGATGATCGGGCTGGCGATACTGCTGCCGCGCCTGTTCGAGCCGGAGGCGGAGGGTGGTGACCACGCCTTCGACCTGCCGGGCGGCGGGATCGATGCGGGCCTGGAGGATGTCTTCATCGCTCGGACGCATGGTGCCGACGAGCTTGGCTTCGACGACCTGTCGACGGCTGGCGGCGGCGCGGAGCCGCGACTGCGCTTCGGTGATCCGTCCGACCACGTCCTCGATCGATTTGCCCTGCGGATTGGAGGTGGACCCGACCGCGACGATGCCGTTCTCCCGGATGTAGCGCTGAATCTCGAGCGTGAGGGCCTCGATCTCGCTGGTGGCGTCCCGAAGCTGCGTGTCGAAGACCTTGCGGTTCTCCGAGAATTTCTCGCGGTCGTCGGCCTCGCGTTTCTTGAGATAGGCGTCGGCGATCATGTTGAGCACCACGGGGACGTCGGTGGCCACCGCCGCGCTCCAGGCGACGCCGAAGAGGTTGGTCTGCCGGGGCATGATCGGATTGAGATCTTCCTCCAGCTCATCGACCGCGGCCTCGAAGTCGGTGACGCCGGCGTCCTGGAAGCCCTGGATCCAGGACGTCTGGGCGACCTCGCGGGTCTTCACGGCGTTGAGCAGCACCTGGCGGCTGGTGAGCAGCACCGTCTCGGTCTTCGCCATGCGGACCACCATGTCCTCGTTGCGAATGTCGATTTCGCCGACCTGCATCGAGCTGGTGAGGCCGGGCTTGACCTCGAAGAGCACGTTCGCCGAGAAGCGCGGCATGAAACGCGAGAGGACGACATACAACGCCACCCCGAGCACCACGCTGATGAAACCCACCACGACCAGGAGCCAGAAATAGCGGCGCAGGATCCGGAAGGGGTCGATTTTCGGACCGAGCGTCGGCATCCCGCCCGACGGGCCCGAGGGCTGCGGCTGCGGGCGGGGGGGCGACGAACTGGGGGTGGTGATGCTCATTCGGATCTGACCTTCACAGCATGGTTCGACCGCATCGGGACTGGAGAAAGCCCCGCGCTTATCGGGTTAATTCGGCCGACAGACGCCGAATCTCCTCCCGGGTGCGGCTGTTCGGCCGCAATTCCTCCGCCCGCTGGAGATACGTCCGGGCCGCGTCGCGGTCCCCGCGGGCGATCAACAGCTCGGCGAGATGGACGTGAGCCGCCGCGAGGGGCTGGCTGTTGATCGACGCCCGCAGCGCTTCCTCCGCCTCGTCCAGCCGACCCAGTCGGAGATGGATCATGCCGAGCGTATCGAGCAGGTTGGCGTTGCCGGGCGAGAGGGCGACGGCCCGCTCCGCGAACGGCAGGGCGTCGGCGGGCCGGTTCAGCCGGTCCGCGAGCACGTAGGCGTAGTTGTTGTTGGCGTCCGGGTCGTCCGGGCGGAGCCGCACCACCTCCTCGAACGCCGACGCCGCGCCCTCCGCATCACCCTCCGTGATCAGGAACACCCCGAGCGTCCCGTACAACTCCGCCCGGAGGTCGGCGTCGCCGGCGGGCGCGGCGGCGATCGCCTCCCGCTGCAGTTCGGTCGCCCGGCTCAGGCCGGCGCGACTGCTCGCCACCCACACGGAGGCGAGCTGCTCCAGTTCATACACGTCGGGACGACGATTGGAGAGATCCAGAACGAACCGCTCCAGTTCGACCGGACGCTCCCGCGGGAACATCGGCCGCACGACGCGGAACCAGTCGCGGATCACCTGCTGCTCCTGCTGTCCGGAGCGAATCGCGGCGCGGAAGCCGTCGTACGAGCGCTTCATCTGGTCGAGCGCCTGATCCCGCAGGCCCACGCCGTACATCGCCCGAGCGTAGATCGCCCGCACCATCGGATCCTTCTCGAGGTCGTCGGGACGACTCTCGATCAGGGCGATGACGTCGTCGAAGCGCGGCGGATCCTGCTCGAGCAGGAGCACCGCCCGCTTGATCAGCGTGCTTCGCAGCGGTTCAAGGGCGAATGCGCGAGCGAACGCGTCGAGGGCCGCGCGTCGATCGCCCTGACGAACGTAGAGTTCGCCGAGGGTCTCGAGCCAGACGGGATCCTTCGGATACAGGTCGACGGCGTCCTCGATCAGTTCGGTCGCCGCGGTGAGCCGGTTCTCGGTGATGAGCATGGTGACCAGGCGCCGACGCAGTTCATCGCTGTACGGCGCGTCGCGCAGCACCTGTTCGAGCTCCGCCGTCGCCGCCGTGAGATCGCCGCGGGCCAGATGAACGTCGGCGCGGGTGAGTCGACCGGGAATGAACGACTTGTTGAGCCGGGCGGCTTCGTTGAGCGCGTCCATGGCGTCGTCGAGCAGGAACTCGTCCTTGCGATGTTCGTACATCGCGAGCCGGGCCTGGGCCTCCTGCACGTAGGGCATGGGATCGCGGGGAGCGAGCGCCGCCGCGCGATCCAGCGCCGCCTGCTGCGCTTCGCGTCGCCGGGTCGCCTCGTCGAGATCGTCGGCCGCCCATGCCTCGTCAGCGCGTCCGCCGTGGATCGCCGCTTCGAGCATCGCGAACACGACGGAGTCGCCGTGGCGGGCCACTTCATTCTCGAGCAGCTGCGTCGCCTCGTCGTACCGTTCCAGCATCACCGCGCATTCCACGCGCTGCGCGCCGATCTCGGGATCGACGACGGTTTCGAGCACGCGGTCGTAATGGATGGCGGCGCGATCGAATTCCCGCGCCGCGGCGTAGACGCGGGCGAGTTCGAGGTCGGCGGCCATGTCGTCGCCCTGATGGGGGCGGGCCGCTTCGAAGGACTTCACGGCCTCCGCGAGTTTGCCGGCGTCGGCCTGGAAACGGCCGATCGCGAGCAGCACGTCGCCCTGATCGTCGGGGCCGGCCTTTTCTTCCAGATATGTGCGGAGGACGGTCTCCCCCGCGTCAAACTCGCCGCGCTGACGCAGGATGTCCGCCTCGAGCAGCGCGAGCGTGAACTGATGTTCCGGCGCGATCCTGGCCCGCAGATCGGCGAGGATCGCTTCGGCCTCCTGACGCCACGCGCTCCGCACTTCGCCGAGTTCGCGGGCCTGAACGGTGCTGGACAGCCGGTTCCAACGCGCCGCGTCGTAGCGAGGCTGACCCTTCGCGTCGACCACGTTCTCGTACCCGGGCTCCGCCGAGCCGAGCGTCCGCGCGAGGGCCATGGCGTTGCGACGGCCGCCGACACTGTCGGCGTAGGTCTCCGGATCCCGCCGGTCGTAGATCGTCCGCCGCTCCTTGAGCACCGTGGAGATCAGACCCTCCCGGGCCTCGAGATCGAGCCACTGTTCGCGCAGATCAACGTCGCTTCGCAGACGGCGGGCGGCCCGGCTCAGGATGGGCAGCGCGCGAGCGGGCTCGCCGAGACGATCAAGCAGCGCGGCGTAGGCGCGGACCGTCGCCGCGTCGTTCGGATTGCACTGGTACGCTTCGCTGAACGCAGCCTCGGCCGCGTCCAGCCGACCCAGCCGCTGGTTCGCATCCGCCAGCAGACGCCACGCGGCGGCGGAGAAGTGCAGCGTCTGCACGGCCTCCTCCAGCGCCTGCACCGCGGCCTGCGTCAGGCCCGGATCGGACCGCGCCTCGCTCTGGGCGAGGAGCAGACGCCCCCGGAACAGCAGGCCGCGGGCCCCGTCGGCGTCGGTCGCGGCGGCGCGATCGACGATCGCCTCGCCCGCCGCCCAGTCCTCGGCGCGGATCGCCTGTCCCAGTTCATAATCGAGCAGGATCACATGATCGGGTGCGACCGCCTTCGCTTCGACCATCGCGTCGGCGGCGGCCGTCCGGATCTCCGCCAGTTGATCGCGGACCGCGTCGGCCAGCCCGGCGTCGCCGGCGGCCTCGAGCCGTGCGAGGCGCTCCGCTTCCCGGGCCTCGAACTCCGCGAGTCCGACCGCGAGGGCCACGGCGCGACGCTGGTCGTTGTCCTCCGTGGCGTTCAGGAACGTGCGGAACATCTCGATGGGGTTCTGCGACGTCAGCGCTTCCTCGATCATGAGGAGCTGCGGGTTCTCCGGCTGTTCGACCTTGGCGCGTCGGATGAGTTCGAGAGCGGCGTCCTGATCGCCGGCGGCGAATTCGATCTCCGCCGCGACCAGCAGCAGAGGAACGCGATTCGGTTCGCGGGCGAGTTCGGCGGCGACGAGGCTGCGGGCGGCGTCGACTTCGCCGCGCTGTTTCATCGCGCGGGCGTCGACGAGGACATCGCCCACCGTCTCGCCGGCGGCGGGTCCGCCCTCGATTTCGCCGCGCACGATGCGCAGCCGATCCCGCGCATCCCGGAGGACCTCGTTCTCGGGATCGATTTCGGCGGCGACATCGAGGCTGCGCTTCGCCTCTTCGAGGCGGTTCATGTCGGTTTCGAGCCGCGCCTTCTGCAGCCAGAGCAGGGCGCTGCGGGGCCGGAGTTCGACCGCCGTCGTGTACCGGCGGAGGGCCATGCCGGGACGTCCGGTCGATTCGAGCGCCTGGCCGGCGTAGATCAGCATGTCGACGTCGTTGGAGAGACTGGCGGCGTTGTCGATGTACCGTTCGAGGCGGATGACCGCCTGGTCTTCATCTCCGGAGGCGAGCGCGACTTTGGCGTCCGCCTTCATGAGCTGCACATCAGCGCTCTCATCGGTCGCGTACTGCGCCACGAGGTCGCGGGCCGCGCGCAGGGCCGTGAAGTGCTCCTGTTTTGCCGCATCGGTTTCGGCGAGCTGCCACCGTCGGAAGTGCACGTCCGCCGCGAGGGCGACGGCGAGTTTCCGGGCCTGGGACTGGAACGCGCTCATGAGTCCGACGCGGAGCGGATCGCTCTCGACGATCTCGTCGACGACCGCGAGCGCGGCGTCGAGTTCGCCCTCGAAGTAGTTGAGTCGGGCGAGGGTGACCGCGTGCATGAGGGCGTCGGGAGCGTCGTCGACATGACGCTGGAGGGCGTCGATGAGCGGGGGCAGACCTTCCTCGGGCGCCAGTCGCACGATGGTCTCGGCGATGGCGAGAAGGTCCATCGGGTCCTCGGAATCGACCGCGTAGTCCAGCCCGCGGAGCGCCGCCTGGACGGGGGCGTCGGCGTCGATGTCTTCGGGCATGTCGAGCCGGCGGGCCTGCAGCCACGCCGCGCGAAGGTTGGCGACGCCGAACCCGTCGGGCGCCTCCGTGAAGAGCGTCGTGATCTCGTCCCCGAGTTCACGGGTCTCACGGATCAGACCCTGGCGGCGGGCGAGTTCGAACGAGGCGATCTTGCCGGCGAGCAGCGCGGCCCAGCCGTCGTCATCGTCAGGGCGGGCCTCGAGGAACGCGCGGAGATCGGACTCCGCCTGCAGAATGTCCTCGAACTGCAGGGACGCGATCTGCTGCATGCGGCCGAGTCCGCGGTAATAGAGGGACTCGACGTAGTCGGACTCCACCGTGGGAACGTTGATCGCCATGTCGTCCGCCGCGTCGACCACCTGCTCCCAGGCGGCGCCGGTCCGGAGAATGCGGGCGCGGAATTCGAGCTCACGAATGTTGATCAGGTGGGCTTCCGGATCCGTCTGACGCGCCGACGCAAGCTGCCGGTTGATCTTCAGCAACTCCTCGTAGAGCTGGATCGCCTCTTCTTCCGTGCGCGGCGTGATGCTGGTGAGCGCGTCGCGGTACTTCGCGGCGAACGCGGCGTCGCCGGGCGCCTTTCTCACCGCGCGTCCGTACATGCCCTTGGCGTCCC
Organism: Phycisphaerales bacterium; assembly: GCA_965227335.1. Taxonomy (GTDB): domain Bacteria; phylum Planctomycetota; class Phycisphaerae; order Phycisphaerales; family SM1A02; genus CBDDFV01. The sequence continues at coordinate 235,904 of CBDDFV010000001.1, read as the reverse complement.
GGTAGGCGCCTTCCGCCATGAGGGCGTCGCCGGCCGCGATGTTCCGCTGCGTGTCGCCTCGGTAGGCGAGCAGTCCGAGGTAGCCGACGCCGGCGCCCGCCACCAGCAGCACGCCGAGAATCACGAGCACGAGTTTGGTATTCACCTTCGCGGCCATCACTCACACCTCTTCCTGTCCGTCCGGTCGGTCGTCATCAGATCGTGGGGTTTCGTCAGTTCTCACGCTGGTCTCAGCGGTCGGATCGAGCGAGGACGGATCCGTCCTCGTCGGCGAACGCCGCGCCGGACTCGACCTCGGCCCAGTCCGGCAGGCAGCGCATGATTTCGGGAAGCAGCTCATCCAGGAGGTCGGCGGCGTTCGCGACGAACGCGTCGACGTCGTTCAGTCCTTCGATCGACGCCGACACCTGCACCTTGCAGAAGTAGGCGTAGTCGTCGTGCAGGTCGAAGGCGAGGAGTCGGATTCGTTCGGGGGACGGCGTCATGCGTCCGTTCGCGACGAAGAAATACCCCGCGGCGAAATACGCCCGTTCGTTGCGAATCTGGCCGCGGAACGGCGTGACCCGGAGGGCGGGCTCGCCGATCGGCATCCGCACCGTCACCGGGGCCCGCGTCACGGGGTGGGGGAAGACCACGGTGGGGTACGGCTCGCCGGTCGCGTTGTTGACCGCCCCGGGGTCGACCGTCCAGGTCGAGCGATCAAGCGGGAGCGGCGTGTTCGCCGGCTGCGCTTCGGCGTTCCACCCCGCCGCGACGAAGCAGCGATCGGGCACATGGGGCACGGCGTCGATCAGCCCCGTGTAGTACGCGATGTGCAGCGAGTAGGTCAGGTCGTCCTTGCGATAATTGCGGGTGAGGTACCGGTCGGTGCCGAGCTCCTCGATCATCGCGTCGCCGAAGGTGACATCGTCCCCCACGGCCCGCCACGCGCCCGCCTTCTTCGGCAGCGTCGCAAACGCGGCCCGCAGCGGCGTCGGTTTCTTGCGGAGCGAGACGTCGAGCACCTTCACCGCAACGCCGAACCCGACCGCGGACGCCGCGAGCGTCAGACTCGCCACGATCAGGGCCAGCGGCGCGTGTCGATCGAAGACGTTCATGATCCCGCCTCCGCCCGCGCCGTCGGGGTCTCGACCACGAGACGCTGCAGCACCCACATCACGCCGAGATAGATCAGGAACGCGGGCAGCAGCCACAACAGACCGATGAACTCGTGCGTCTCGCCGCCGGCGAAGTTCGGGTTCACGAGGGCGAGACCGCCGAGCGACGCCACCCGCAGGACATTCACGAAGATCGCGGTCGGCGCCGCGAGCGCGACCAGCGCGATCTGCTGCCAGCGGTAGCGGAGCCCCGTGTACGCCATGGCGGCCCCGAGGGCGAGGAACGCCATCAGCATCCGCATGCCCGAGCACGCCTCCGCCACGTTCAGCGGAATCCCCTGCATGACGCCGTCGACCCGCTCCCACACCGTCAGCGTGTTCCCCGCGAGGTCGGTGTCGATCCCCACCACGTTGAGCAGGACGAACGCGCCCTTGGCGCTGAGATCCTGCATCTGAAACGTGACGAGGTTCATCAGCTTCTCGGAAATCGTCTGACTGAAGATCACGAGGTAGGCGATCGGGAAGATCAGCCATCGCATCGCCCGCCAGCCGCAGAACAGCAGCACCACGCCGAACAAGGTCAGTCCGAACCCCGCCCCCATCAGGTTGTGATGCCGCAGCGTCGCGAAGGCGCCTTCACCCAGCCAGCACGCGACGTACCACGCCACGCCCGCCATCATCGGAATCAGCCCGATCCACGTCGTCTTGAATCCCGCCCGCGCCAGGTCCTCACGACGCAGGTACACGAAGTACGCCGCGATCCCGGGAATGACCAGCGTGTGCCCCCAGTCCGAAGGGGCGTTGATCGCGAAGTAGACCTGACCGGAAACGAAATGCCAGAAGACCGCCACGAGCAGCACCACCATGACCGCCCCGGCGATCGCCAGGAAACGAAGGTCCGCGGCGGTGAAGCCAGCGGCGCCGGGCCCGGAAGCCGCGGCGGAGTGCTCGGTATCGGCGGTCTGACTCATATGCCCAAATCGACCCGAAGACGAGGGAATGCAGCACGTTGCGCGACCCGATGGTCGCACCGCCCGCGCACCAGATGACGCCTCCGCCGCGCGGCCCCCGTTCTACGCCCCTCCCCTCGCGGTCGTTCGGCAAAATAGCGATCTTGGACGAGGCGATCCGCCGAGGTTGCGCGAATCGATCCGCGGCTCGATCAGTTGTTGAAGTTCGACGGCGGGGCCCCGAACACATCGTTGCCGAAGTTCCGGTCCAGCAGGAAGCCGAACCCGTACGTAAACCGAAAACCGCCTCGGATGATCGCCAGGAAGGTGGCCTGGGCGCTCGTCCCGACGATGACGTGGTCATCGGCCTTGAGGTAGATATCGGGTTCGGCCCGGGCGCGAATCGCGGCGAGATCGACGCGAATGGTCGCCTCACGCGCCGGACCGACCACCCGCGTCAGGTCGACACGTTCCGGCTGGGCGATGCCGTTGAAGCCGCCCGCCGCCGCGATCAGCCGGGACAGCGTCAGCCGGCCGCCGTCGTCGGGCAGGGCAAAGACGCCGGGGCGCAGGATCTCGCCGTCGATGTAGACGGCGCCGCTCTCCGGCGGTTTGACGAAGATGCGATCGCGGGGGCGGATCACGACGTTGTAGCTGGAGTCGCCGGCCAGCAGGTCCTGGATCGGGATCTCGATCACCCGCTCCGTGAGCACCGCCTGGCCGGGATCGCCCGCCCCGATGACGCCGCCGGGATCGTCGAGCAGATCACCGCCGACCGGACCGTCGCCGCCCGCCTGATCGCCGGCGGGGGCCCACGCTCCACGCTCCTCGATCCAGACGAACGACTCCGCCGCGGGGGGCAGATTGGCGTTTTCCCGCGACTGCCGCTGACGCTGCCGCGCCTCCGGCGTCTCCGCCGGACGGGCGGGTTTGAGATCGTCAATATCCACCAGCGGATCCTGATCCTGCCGTCGGGCGAGGGCTCCGGGCGCCGGGGCGCCGCCGCCGTCATCGTCCTCGATGAGGTCGATCAGGTCATCAATGCTCGGCTCGCCGCCTCCCGCCGGGGGCCCGCCGGGGCCCGCGCCATCCGGACCGTTCGTCCGGGGCGGCGTCGACAACGGCCGCGCCTTCTCGTCGAGTTCGACCTGCCGGATCACGTAGACCCGCGACACCGTGGTGCCGACGCCGCCCGCGAGCGCGAGGGCCTCCATCAGGCGGAAGTCCGCCCGACGCAGGGCGTAGATGCCCGGTCCCGGCGTGAAACCGTAGAGCGTGTAGCTGAACCCGCCGCCGTCTTCGAGCGTGACGGACACACGCGGGTTTTCCATCACCTGCTCCTCGAGACGCTGGACGATCGCGTCCTCGAGGTCCTGGATCGTGCGTCCGGCCGCCTGCACCTCGCCGACGTACGGGAGGCGGATCGCCCCCGAGGCGTCGAGCCGCAGCGTGCGCACGTAGAGCCGCTGGTCGCCGAGCAGATCCTCGATCTCGACGCCGAGAATGTCGCCGGGCGACAGGAAGTAGGTCAGGTCCGACGGCAGCAGGTCCGCCGCGACCACCGATGTCACATTCCCCTCGAAGTCATCGCGCCCCTCGATGACGTGGAGCCGTTCGAGGACGGGGATCATCGTGGGCGTGTGCTCGAAGTAACCGGTCTTGCTCTGATCGAAGAGGAACGAATCGGCCTCGGGACTACACCCGGTCAGGCCGGACGCGGCGGCCGAGGCGATCATCGCCGCAATAACCAGCGGGGTCGGGGTCAGTCGTCCGGACTTCGCTGCTCTGTTCACCATCGTCTCCTGCGATCAGTCCGCTGATCTTCTGAACCGCCGCCTCGACCCGGTGTCCGCGTGGCGTACACCGGGGGGCCGGACGGGGGATCGAAGCAGCCACAGCGCGGCGGCTCCGAATGGAGGGAATCGACCGGCTCTCCCGCACGGGTTGAATCCGGTCCGCGATTTTGCCGCAGAAAGCGGGGTTCTCTCGGACCCGCCGAACCGGACACGACCGGACCGACGGGATCGCCGATGGAATTGTCGTCATCCGGAGAGATCCGACAAGGCCTCCGGGCGCCTTTCCCGATCGTCGCCGCGACTTTGCCCATGCCCCCCGCTAGGATTATCCGCTTCCCATGACCCGACCCGCTCCTCCATCCGCGTCTTCCGTCACCCCGGGCGTCACCCCCGGCGTCGCCCGCACGGTGGCCCGTCATCCGCGACCGCTCGGCGGCGATACGGCCCGGAATCTCGGCCGGCCGGCGGTGAGTCTGAGCGACATGGTGCTGAACAACGCGCCCGGCGGATCGAGCCTCCGCATCGGTCGGAAGCCCGACTGGCTGCGGGCTCGCGTTCCCGGCGGGGCCGGCTACGAGCGTCTGAAGTCGATTGTCGATGAACACAAGCTGCATACGGTCTGCCAGGAGGCTTCGTGCCCGAACATGGGCGAATGCTGGTCGCGGGGCACGGCGACCATCATGATCCTTGGCGATACGTGCACCCGGTCCTGCGGGTTCTGTAACGTCAAGACCGGCAAGCCGGAACCGCCGGATCCGGATGAGCCCCGACGCGTCGCCGAATCGCTGGCCCTGATGGGTCTGAAGCACGTGGTGATCACCTGCGTGGACCGCGATGATCTTCCCGACGGCGGGGCGTCGATCTGGGCCGAGACGATCGAACGCACCCACGCCGCGTGCCCGGACATGTCGGTCGAGGCCCTCGTCGGCGACTTCAAGGGCGATCCGGAGGCGTTGCAGATCGTGATCGACTCCCGGCCCGAGATCCTCGCCCACAACGTCGAGACGGTGGAGCGCATGCACCCCGCCGTTCGTCCTCAGGCTCGCTACGACCGTTCGCTCGAGGTGCTCGCCCGCATCAAGGCGGCGGGCCTCGTCACGAAGACGAGCATCATGGTCGGCATCGGCGAGCGCGACGACGAGGTGTCGGACGTCATCCGCGACATCCGGCGCGCGTCGGATGCGGACATCCTGACGATCGGGCAGTACCTGCAGCCCACGCGGAACCACCTCCCGATCGACCGCTGGGTCACGCCCGCGCAGTTCCTGCAGTACAAGCGCGAGGGCCTCGAGGCGGGCTTCAAGGTCGTCGAATCGGGGCCGCTGGTGCGTTCGTCGTACCACGCCGAGGAGCAGGCGGAGAAGCTCTCGCCGGACCGACGCGAAACCGTCGAAGCGATGAACACGATGCTGGATGCGGCGAAGTCCGGCCGCAACGGCTGAGCCGACGCGTCACCGCATCAGCGCGACGATCCACACCACGGGCGCCCAGAAGATCATCGACAACGCGAGGACGTCGACGACCAGACGCACCTTCGCCGGCAGCAGCCGCAGCGGCGCGTTGAGCCAGTACAGACCCGTCAGGACGCCCGCGCGTGACCACGCGAGGAGCTGATCGCGAGCCGGCAGACGGGGATGCAGCCAGGTCCAGCCGACGCTGACGCCGGCGCGGGTCGCCCCCGCGGCCTGGGACGCAAGCGGTCGGACGCGTTGCTTCCACGAGGTGGACGGCGATGCGGACGCGACCTCATCGAGCGGTTCGAAATCGTCCGCCGCGGATGTCGCGGCGACGAGTCGATCCTCCTGCGGCGACGCCGCACGGGTCGGCGCCGGATCCGCGCCGGAATCAGCCGCCGCCGCGGGGTCGTCCTCGGGCGCCGGCTCGGGCGCTGGCTCGGACGTCGCCTCGGACGTCGGGTCGACGACCGCCTCGGGCGTTTCGGGTTCGGACGTGTCGGGCGCGGCGACGGCGGCCTCCCGATCGGCCGCGGCCTGGGCCGCCACTTCCGCGGGCGACTCGAACGCTTCGTCGTTGATGGCCTCGCGATTGAACGACGCGGTCTGCTCGGGCGCCGGCGGCTGCACGACGAACGCAGACTCATCCAGCACGGTGTCGAGAATCTGTTCGACGCTCTCGAACGCGCTGTCGTCGAACTGCATCATCGGCGACGACTCCGTCGCCGGCGCTTCCTGCGCCGCGAGCGTCGCCTCCGCCGCCTCGAAGGCCGCCTCGTCCGGTTCGGACGCCCCCGCCTCGTCGTTCGCCGACGCCGTTCCCCTCGCTTCGTCCGGCGTCTCGAAGGCGCCCGGATCAAGCTCCGGCGCGGCCGGTTCGGTCGGCTCTTCGACGACTTCCGTCGCCGCAGGTGCGACCACCTCTTCGACAACGTCCGCCGCGGCAGGTGTAACCACCTCTTCAACAACGTCCGCCGCGACGGGTTCGACCACCTCTTCAACAACGGCCGTTGCGGCCGGTTCGATCGACTCTTCGATGACCTCCGTTGCGGCGGGCTCGACCGGCTCTTCGACGACCTCCGTTGCGGCCGGCTCGACCGGCGCTTCGACGACCTCCGACGCGGCGGGCTCGACCGGCTCTTCGACAACCTCCGCCGCGGCCGGTTCGACTACCTCTTCAACAATGTCCATTGCGGCCGGTTCGATCGACTCTTCGACGACCTCCGTCGTGGCCGGTTCGGCCGACTCTTCGACGACCTCCGTCGCGGCCGGTTCGGCCGGCTCTTCGACGACCTCCGACGCGGCGGGCTCAACCGGCTCTTCGACAACCTCCGTCGCGGCCGGTTCGGCCGACTCTTCGACAGCATCCGTTGCGGCAGGCTCAACCGGCTCATCGACAACGTCCGTCGCGGCGGGCTCGACCACCTCTTCGACAGCGTCCGTCGCCGCAGGTGTAACCACCTCTTCAACAATGTCCGTCGCCGCAGGTTCGACCGACTCTGCAACAACATCCGTTGCGGCCGGTTCGGCCGTCGGCGTGTCGGCGTCGGATGTCGACGGGCCCTGGACGTCGCGGGCGACGTCGTCGACAAGACGCGACATCTCGCGTAACTCCTCGTCGAGGGCCGCCTCGTCGGGATCGTCCGGCACGGTCGGCGATGGTGAACGCGCGGCGCCGACTTCGTCGGCCAGATCGGACGTCGCCGCCTCCGCCGCCGCGAGCACCTCATCGATGTTGACGTCCTCGTCGCCGGCCTCATCCGCCGACGCAAACACGTCTTGATCCCCCTCGCCCGCGCGCGTCGAGGCGTCCGTCCCGGATTCGTCGACGGGACCGGACGTGGGCGTGGCAACCGCCTCCGACGCGGCCGGATCGTTCGGCGCGTCGTCGGTCGGAGCGGCGTCGGGCTGGCGGTCGGGAGCTTCCATACACATCGCGCGACACGACAGACGCCGCGCTGCACGCCGCATCGACCATTTCCGCCGGCCGCTCGACTCAATCCGGCACGCCCGGAAAGAACACGGTCTCCGGCGGTCGCGACGCCGCGCTCTTATCGGGCGTGCTCCGCCCGGGACGCATGGGCGCCGATCCCGTCCTGCCGGGCGCCGTATCCTGACCCCATGCTCAAGGCTCTGACCCTCGCCGCGGTGCTGCTCGCCGCCGCCCCCGATGACACGCCCGCGACCCGGTTCCTCGGCCTCGTCGCGCCGGACGAACCGATCTTTCTCGGCGAGGGACCGACCGACGGCACGCGCCATCCGGCCGGCACGGGGGCGCTGAACGCGATCATGCTCTTCGCGGAGTTCCCCGACGGCGAGCGGGACAAGAGCATGCAGGAACTGCACGAGATCCTCGTCCCGCCGGCGGTCGCGTTCTTCGAGGCGTCCTCCTACGGTCGTCTCACACTGAACGTGGACGTGCACTTCGAATGGATCCCGATGCGGGGGCGGTCGACGGATCCCGGGTACGACTGCTCGAAACAGGCGCCGCACCTGAACTACATCGCCGAAGTCGCCGCCGCCGCCGATCCGTGGGTCGACTTCAGCGCGTACGACCTCATCTATGTCGTCGCGAACAAGGCGGAAGGCGTCTTCAACTCCCCCACCTTCAACGCGGGCGACGGTCCCGGGGTGCGGGCCGATGGCCACGAGATCCGACACGCGGTGACCTTCGGCGCCGACATCCGCGGCCCGAACTGGGGCTGGCAGACGCTGGTGCATGAGACCGGCCATGTGCTCGGACTGCCGGATCTCTACAGCTACGGGCCGCGCAACGGCGCCTACCGCAATCTCCATCGATTCACCGGCGCCTGGGATCCCATGGGATACCAGTGCCGCTCCCGGCACTTCCTCGCGTGGCACAAGTACAAGCTCGACTGGCTCGACCCGACGCATTTCGTGATCGTGCACGATGGACACGCCACGGTCGAACTCGCGCACATCGAAACGGAGCGCGGCGTGAAGGCGGTGGTGCTCCCCGTCTCGCCCACCGAAGCGTACGTCGCGGAAGTCCGGCATCTCAGCGAAGAACACCCGCGCCCCGGCGTGCTGCTCTACCGCGTCTCGGTGACGACGCGGTCCGGCGCGGGTCCCGTGCAGGTGATTCCCGCCCGCCCCGACGATGACGCCGCGCATCCCGACCTCGCCCGCACGTACATCGCCCTTTACGACGCCCTGTTCTTCGCGGGGGATCAATTCGAGGATGCGTCGACCGGCGTGCGGCTGGCGGTGACGGCGGGCGCGGACGGGAAGGCGTTTCGGGTGGCGGTCGAGCGTCAGCGTTCGAGCACCAGATTGTCGCGGTGAACGACCTCCGGCTCCGCCACGAAACCAAGCGCGGTTCGAATCTCGTCCGTGCGGCATCCGATCAGGCGACGCGCCTCGTCCGCCGCGTAGTTCGCGAGTCCCCGGGCGAACGCCTCGCCCTGGAGGTCCACGATCCGCACGGGGTCGCCGCGTTTGAAATCGCCCATCACCCGGCGCAGACCGATGGGCAGGAGGCTGCCGCCGTCGGTCTCGAGCGCATGCCGCGCCCCGTCGTCGACAATGAGATCTCCGCAGGCGTGATCGAAGAACGCGATCCACCGCTTCCGGCTGGCCATCTTGCCGGGCCGCGGATCGAAGAAGGTGCCGAGATCCTCGGCGGCGAGCACCCGGGGGATGACGTCGTCGACACCCGCGTTGGCGATCACCGCCCATTCCCCCGCCCGCACCGCCACGTCCGCCGCGTCGAGTTTCGACCCCATGCCGCCCGTCCCCACCTCGGTGCGGACCTCCCCCACCATCGCGCGGATGTGATCGTCGATGGTCTCCACCCGCGGCACCCGGGCCCCGCCGGGCCCCGCCTCGGTGAGAAGCCCGTCCGCCGTGGTGAGCAACATCAAACCCTCGGCCTGGACGAGCACCGCCACGAGCGCGGCGAGCGCATCGTTGTCCCCGAAACGAATCTCGTCCACCGCGACCGTGTCGTTCTCGTTGACGATCGGCACGGCCCCCGCCCGCAGCAGCCGCAGGAACGTCGTGCGCGCATTCAGGTGACGCTCACGCGAGGCGAGATCCGCGTGCGTCAGCAGCACCTGACCGATCGGCGCGCCGTGGCGGCCAAATTCGGCGCGATACTGGCCGATGAGGGCCGCCTGCCCGATCGCCGCGGCGGCCTGGAGATCAGCGACATTGTCGGGACGCTCGGTGAGGTGCAGTTCCCGCCGGCCCGCCGCGACCGCGCCGGACGACACCAGAATGACCTCCACGCCCCGCGCGCGCACAGCGGCGATCTGATCGACGAGCCCTTGGATGCGCGCATCGTTCAGGTCGCCGCGCTCGTCCAGCAGGGCGCGGCTGCCGACCTTGACGACGATGCGGGTCGCGTCGGAAAGAACCTGACGATAGTGGTTCGGCGCGGACATGAACCGCGTAGGATAGCGGCCTGAGAGCGCGGCGCCGGTCCGCCGCGCCGACGACGACCTCTCCGCCCCTTTCGCCCGGACGCCCATGACCCACGCGCCCGACGACGCCCTGCGAATCGACCTGCACGAGCTCGCCGCGGACGCGAAGGCGGCGTCACGGGCGCTCGCCGTCGCCGACCACCACGCCCGCATCGACGCGTTGCATGCGATGGCGGCCGGTCTGCGGACGCGGGCGGACGGGATTCTCGCGGCGAACGCCATCGAGGTGGATCGAGGCCGGGCGGACGGGCTGAGCGATGCGTTGCTCGATCGACTGCGACTCGATCCCGAACGGATCGAAGCGATGGCGGCGGGCGTGGAGGCGGTGGCGGGACAGCCCGATCCGCTGTCCGGCGTACGCGAACGGATCGAACGGCCGAACGGCCTCGTGATCGAGAAGATCCCCGCCCCGCTCGGCGTCGTGCTCATGATCTATGAATCCCGCCCGAACGTGACGGCGGACGCGGCGGCGCTGGCGATCAAGGCGGGGAACGCCGTGATTCTGCGGGGCGGATCAGAGGCGTTCGAGTCGAATCGCGCGATCCTCGACGCGATGCTGGCGGAGACCGGCGACCGTCTGCCCCGCGGCGCCATCCAGCTCGTCCCGACCACCGACCGCGCCGCCATCGGCGCGCTCGTCACGATGAACGAGTGCATCGATCTCGTCATTCCGCGGGGCGGGCCGGGGCTGATCGAGGCGGTCGTCTCGAAGAGCACGATTCCCGTGCTGAAGCATGACGCGGGGGTGTGTCATGTCTATGTCGATCGCGCGGCGGACCCGCGGATGGCCGTCGCGATCGTCGAGAACGCCAAGTGCCAGCGTCCCGGCGTCTGCAATGCGATCGAGACCCTGCTCGTGGACGCGCCGATCGCCGGCGCGTTTCTGCCCGAGATCGCGAAGGTCCTCGGCGCGCGGGGCGTGGAACTACGGGCGGACGAGGCCGCCCGGGCGTGGCTGCCCGACGCGTCCGCGGCGACGGAGGACGACTGGCGGGCCGAGTACCTCGACCTCGTCCTCGCGGTGCGGGTGGTTGACGGCGTGGACGCCGCGATCGAGCACATCAACACGTACGGCTCGCACCATTCGGATGCGATCGTGACCGGGGACGCGTCGGCGGCGGATCGTTTTCTCGCGGCGGTCGATTCCGCGGCGGTCTACCACAACGCGTCGACGCGGTTCACGGACGGGGCGGAGTTCGGACTCGGGGCGGAGATCGGGATTTCGACGCAGAAGCTGCACGCCCGCGGTCCGTGCGGCGCGGCGTCGCTGACGACGACGAAGTACGTGGCCCGGGGCGGCGGGCAGATTCGCTGATCGGGGATGGCGATCAAATCGGACGCGGGGGCGACGCGGTCGGTCAGGGCGGATTTCCGGACCCGGCGGCGTAACGGCGCGCCGGTTTCGCGGCGGACGTGATCGGGGCGCGGCGAGGACGGTTCCTGATTTCATGCTGACCGCATGATCAACGACTCCGTACTGCAACCATCGGACCGCCCGCCTGACGGGGCGCTCTCCGCCGCGAACCGACGCGAGCACGAACGGATCCCCTGTCCGGGGGAGATCCTGGTGCGTTGGCTGCACGATCCGGACACGCCGACGCGGTTCTCGGTCCTGGATGTGAGCGACGGGGGCTTCCACATTCGGGCGGGCATGCCGCTGCTGCTGGGGATGACGGGCGTCGTCACCCGGTGGCTGCCCGAGGGGGCCCCGCTGAACCGGTGCGTCTCGGTGGCGTGGATGGACGGCGCCAAGGGTGAGGCGGGTCTGAAGTACATCGGCGGGCGTCACGCGGCCTAGGCGAGCGTCGCGGGCGACGGGTCCGGTATGCTGTCGTCGTTCACTGACGACAACCGCCCGGAGGTCGCCCCGATGCGCATCACGCTTTCGCCGCTGTTCGTTCTCGCCTTCGCCGTTCTGTCGCCGGGGCTCGTCGCTGACGAGGCGGCGGCGGAGCTGCGACTTCCCAACATCTTCGGCAGCGGCATGGTGCTGCAGCAGGAACGCGAAGCGCCGATCTGGGGTTGGGCGGATCCGCGGGCGACCGTGGTGATCCGCGCGCCGTGGCTGTCGGCGCCCGTGGAGACATTCGCCGACGGCTTCGGTCGCTGGCGGACGAAGCTGCCCACGCCGAGCGCCAGCGGACCCTACTGGGTCACGATCGAGAGCGGCGACGACGCCGTCACGTTCAGCGACGTGCTGATCGGCGAGGTCTGGCTGTGCTCGGGACAGTCGAACATGGAGTGGCCGCTGCGGGCGTCCGACAACTGGGAGGCCGCCGCCGCCGCGGCCCGGCATCCGCGTCTGCGTCTCTTTACCGTCCTGAACGCGGTCAGTGCATCGCCCGTCGAGAACGTGAACGGTTCGTGGCAGCGGTGCACGCCCGAGACGGCGCCCGGGTTCAGCGCGGTCGGCTTCTACTTCGGTCAGGACCTCCTCGAACACCTCGACGTGCCGATCGGTCTCATCGCGTCGGACTGGGGCGGCACGCCGGCGGAAGCGTGGACGAGCGAGGCGGCGCTGGAGGGACTCCCGACCTTCGAGGAGGGCCTCGCCCGCGTGCGCATGCTCCGGGAGCGTGGCGACGAGATTCGACGGGAGGACGACCAGCGGATCCGGGCGTGGGAAACGCAGCAGCAGGCCGCGGACGCGGGCCGGGGCGGCGAGTGGGCCGCGCCCGATTTCGACGACTCCGGCTGGGAGACCATGACGCAGCCGCAGACCTGGACGGGTCGTCTCGGTCGGCTGGACGGAACGGTGTGGTTCCGGCGTGACGTGGACGTGCCGGCGACGTGGGTCGGCCGGGCGTTGACGATCACGCTCGGCGCGATCGACGACAATGAGGAGACGTACTTCAACGGCGAGAAGATCGGCGCGACGAACGGTTGGCAGACGCCGCGCGCGTACGTGATCCCGGCGGAGCTGGTCCGCGAGGGGCGCAACGTCATCACGGTGCGGGTGGAGGACACCGGCGGTCTCGGCGGGTTCAGCGGCGACGCGGCGGACATGACGCTCGGCGTCGCCGAAGCGCCGATCACGCCCCGGAGCCTGGCCGGCGAATGGAAGTACGCGATCGGGTATGACCGGGCGTCGGGATCGAATCGTCCGCAGCGGCGCACGATCGGGCCGCGCATGCCGACCGCCCTCAACAACGGGATGATCCAGCCGATCGCCCCGTACGCGATCCGCGGCGCGATCTGGTACCAGGGCGAATCCAACCGCACGCAGTGGAAGGTCTACCGCGAACTGCTGCCGACGATGATCGAGGACTGGCGGCGCACATGGGATCAGCCGGAAACGCATCGCGACTTCCCGTTCGGCATCGTGCAGATTGCGCCGTTCAACTACGGGAACGACATCGGCCAGGCGGCGGCGTTGCGGGAAGCGCAGCTCATGACGCACCGGCGAGTGTCGAACACCGGCCTCGCGGTCACCATGGACATCGGCGACCCCGCCGACATACACCCGCGGAACAAGAAGGACGTGGGCGGACGGCTCGCCCGCTGGGCCCGCGGGCAGGTCTACGGCGCGGAGCTGGTCTGGTCCGGCCCGCTCTACCGCGAGATGTCGATCGACGGCGACCGGATCCGCCTGCGGTTCGACCACGTCGGCGACGGATTCGACGAGTCGCGCGGCCGACTGACGCACTTCACCATCGCAGGCGAGGATCGAAACTTCGTTCCCGCCCGGGCGACGATCGACGGCGACACGATCGTGGTGTCGAGCCCGGAAGTCCCGAATCCGCGGGCGGTGCGGTTCGCGTGGGGCGCGGCGGACGAGCCGAATCTCTTCAACGAGGCCGGCCTGCCCGCGTCATCCTTCCGCACCGACGACTGGCCCCTCCGCGACTGAATCCCCGGGTCGCGGGCAACGCCGAGCGGACGAGCCGGTATCCTCACACGTCCCCGGGCGCGCCGCGGTCATGGCGCGCCGTTTCACGTGCAGAGGATGTGAACCATGCTGTTCGACTGGCGTCTCTTCGCCCTGATTGCCCTTCTCATCTGCTCCCCCGCCGCCCTCGCCCAGGAGGACGAAGAGGAGGAAGACGCGTCCGCCGCCGCCGCGACGGCTGACGACCAGGACGAGGCGGGCGACGAGGCGGACGACGGGGAAGACGAGGAGTCCGACGAGGACAAGCCGCGCCTCCCCGGGGCGTTGCGGGTCTTCAAGTGGCGGAGTCTCGGGCCGGGTCTGATGTCGGGCCGTATCGGCGACATCGCTCTCGACCCGACCGACCCGCACACGTGGTACGTCGCGGTGAGTTCGGGCGGCGTCTGGAAGACCACCAACCACGGCGTGACCTTCAAGCCGATCTTCGACAGTCAGGGGTCGTACTCGATCGGCTGCGTGACGGTCGACCCGAGCAACCCGAACACGGTGTGGGTCGGTTCGGGCGAGAACAACTCGCAGCGCAGCGTGTCGTGGGGCGACGGCGTGTACGTGTCGCACGACGGCGGGCGGTCGTGGAAGAACACGGGGCTGAAGGAATCCGAGCACATCGGCATGATCGTCGTGCACCCGGAGGATTCGAACACGGTGTACGTCGCCGCGCAGGGTCCGCTGTGGCGGTCGGGCGGCGATCGCGGTCTCTACAAGACCACGGACGGGGGCGAGACGTGGGAGCGCATCCTGCACATCAGCGACGACACGGGCGTCAACGAGGTGCACATGGATCCGCGTGATCCGGACGTGCTGTACGCCTCGAGCTACCAGCGTCGGCGTCGCGTGTGGACGCTGATCAACGGCGGGCCGGAGTCGGCGATCTACAAGTCGGTCGACGGCGGCGCGAACTGGGACAAGCTGACCCGCGGGATTCCCGGCGGCGACAAGGGCCGCATCGGGATGGACATCTCGCCGGTGAATCCGGACGTCGTCTACGCGATCATCGAGGCCCAGGACGGCGGGGGCGGCGTGTTCCGCACGACCGACCGCGGGGCCCGCTGGTCGAAGATGGGCTCGTACATGACGTCGAGCCCGCAGTATTACAACGAGCTCGTCGCGTCGCCGCACGACGTCGACACCGTCTACGCGCTGGACACGTTCCTGCAGGTGAGCACCGACGGCGGGCGGAGCTTCAGCCGCGTCGCCCGTGATCGCCGGCACGTCGACGACCATGCGTTGTGGATCAACCCGGAGAACGCGGACCACATGATCGTCGGCTCCGACGGCGGGCTCTACGAAACGTGGGATCACGGAACGACGTGGCGGTACGCCCCGAACCTGCCGGTGATGCAGTTCTACCGCGTCGCCGTCGACAACTCCGAGCCGTTCTACTACATCTACGGCGGTACACAGGACAACAACACGATCGGCGGCCCGTCCCGTTCGACGGATCGCGACGGCGTGACCAACGAGGACTGGTTCGTCACCGTCGGCGGCGACGGCTTCGAGCCCGCGATCGATCCGGAAGATCCGAACATCGTCTACAGCCAGTGGCAGTACGGCGGCCTCGTCCGGTACGACCGGCGCTCCGGTCAGCAGGTCGACATCAAGCCGGTGCTCCCGCCCGGCGAAGGCGCGCTGAAGTGGAACTGGGACTCCCCGCTGCTCATCAGCCCGCACGATCACGAGACGATCTTCTTCGGCGCCAACCGGATGTTCCGTTCGCCCGATCGCGGCGACTCCTGGGAGGTCATCAGCCCCGATCTCACCAAGCAGATCAACCGCGATGAACTCGAGGTCATGGGCCGCATCCAGCCGGAGAACGCGGTCTCCAAGCACCGCTCGACCTCGATGTACGGCAACCTGGTCGCGTTCGACGAGTCGCCGCTCGTGGAGGGTCTCTACTACGCGGGCGCCGACGACGGCCGCGTGACGGTCAGCGAAGACGGTGGACAGAACTGGCGCGACGCCGCCGTCCCGGACGACGTGCCGGAGCTGCCGTACACCGCCGATCTCTGTGCGTCCCTCCACAACCCGGACCGCGTCTTCGTCGCCTTCGACCTGCACAAGGAAGGCGACTTCAAGCCGTACCTCTACCGCTCCGATGATCGCGGCCGCACGTGGACGTCGATCTCGAGCGATCTGCCCGAACACGACGTCGTCTACTCGATCGTCGAGGATCACGAACGGGAAGACCTGCTCTTCGCCGGCACGGAGTTCGGCTGCTACGTGAGCTTCAACGCCGGCGAAGCGTGGCACAAGCTGAAGTCCGGTCTGCCGACGATCTCGGTCCGCGACATCGACGTGCAGCGACGCGAGAACGACCTCGTGCTCGCGACGTTCGGGCGCGGCTTCTACGTGCTCGACGACTACGCGCCGCTGCGGGCGATCACCGAGGCGTCGCTCCGGGAGCCCGCCGCGATCTACCCGATCCGCGACGCGCTTCGCTACATCCCCACCAGCAAGGGGCGGGGCAGCCAGGGGTCGACCTTCTACACCACCGAGAATCCCGACTACGGCGCCGTCATCACCTGGTCGCTCGGCGAGTCGCTCAAGACCCGCAAGGCGCAGCGCAAGGCGGAGGCGAAGGAGCTGGGCGACGAAGCGCCGTACCCGACGCTCGACCAGTTGCGCGAAGAGGACGAGGAGTTGCCGCCCGCGGTCTGGCTGACGATCCGCGATGCGGACAATGAGGTCGTCCGCCGGCTGAAGGGCTCGACGAGTCGGGGTCTGCATCGCACCGCGTGGGACCTCCGTCGCGCCGGGGCGAGCCCGATCACCGGCGGCGGACGGGGCGGACGGGGCGGACCGCTCGTGGCCCCCGGAACCTACACCGTCTCGATCGACCAGGAGATCGACGGCGCGATCACGAATCTCGCCGGCCCGCAGTCGTTCGTGGTGAAGGATCTCGGCGGCGGCACGTTCGATGCGGAGGATCCGGACGGCGCGTACGACTTCGACGAGGACGTGCTCGCGTTCGCCCGCGTCGTGCAGGCCGCGACGACGGTGATGAACGACGCCGACGAGAAGATCGACGCCCTGCACGCGGCGATCCTCGCCACGCCCGACGCCCCGCTCGCGTGGCGTCAGGATTCGTTCCGTCTGCGGGCGCGAATGCTGGAGATCAAGCGGGCGATGAACGGCGACCGTTCAGCGAGCCGCCGCGAGTTCCCGACCGAGCCGTCGATCACGCGTCGGCTGTTCACCGTCTCCGGCGGCCGCAACGGCGTGACCTCGCCCCCGACGCAGACGCAGATCGACGGTCTCGCGTGGGCGAAGGAAGCGTTCGGCCCGGTCTACGCCGACCTGAAGAAGCTCGTCGAGCAGGACATCCCGGAGCTCGAGCGTCGGCTTGAATCGGTGAATGCGCCGTACACGCCCGGCCGCGCGTTGCCGGAGTGGCGCCCGTAAGATCGCACAGACGTTGAGAACCCACCCCCAGCCCCCGGCTCCGCCGGGGGTTGTTTCGTGTCGGCCGCGATCGCGCATCAGGTGACGTCGTCGTCGGCTGCGCCTCCGGCGCCAACATGGGATCATCCGCGATGGCGTTCGATGTTGGGCCGGGGGCCCAACCGACAGCTTCCGGACATCAACCCCAGGGCAAAGCCGGGGGCTAGCGTTGGTACGCGACCCTGCCGCCGACGATCGTCACGTCCACCTTCGTCGCCGGGATCACATCCGCATCGCACGCCAGGATGTTCTGCGACAACACCACGATGTCCGCCAGCTTGCCCGGCGTCAGCGAGCCCTTGATGTCCTCCTCAAACGCAGCGTGCGCGGCGTGCAGCGTGTAACTCCGCAACGCCTCCATCCGCGTCATTGACTGCTCCGGATAGAACCGTTCGCCATTCTTCATCCGACGCGTCACCGAAGCGTGATACGAGGCGATGGGATCGATCGACTCCACCGGCGCATCCGTCCCGTTGGCAATAATCGCCCCCGAATCCAGCAGCGACCGCCACACATACGCCCCCTCGCGCGAACGCTCCTCGCCCAACCGCTGCGGAACCCACGGACCATCCGATGTGCAGTGCACGCCCTGCATCGCCGCGATCACGCCCAGCTCCGCGAACCGGCCGATGTCGTCCGGATGCAGGTGCTGCGCATGCTCGATCCGCCAGCGCCGATCCTTGCCGTCGTTCATCTCGGCGAACATGCGTTCATAGAGATCGAGCAGCTCCCGGTTCGCGCGATCGCCGATCGCGTGGACGCACAACTGCAGATCGTGCGCCAGCGCGATCCGACCCAGCGCTTCGCAATCCTCCAGCGTCGCCGTCGCAAGGCCGACCGACGACGGCGAATCCGTGTACGGCTCCAGCAGCCACGCCCCCCGCGCGCCAAGCGCGCCGTCGAGCGATCGCTTCAGGCCCCCCACCGTGAAGCGGCTCGGACCCACCCGCCGGTGCTTCGCCCCCGCGATGTACTCCGCGACGAGATCCGTCGGCTCCCGAATCATCATCCACAGCCGCACGCCGAGCTGATCCGCCCGCGCCCGCGCGGCGAGGTGCTGCACATCGGGGAAGCTCGTCCCCGCATCCTGGAAACTCGTCACGCCGTGCTTCAGACATTCCTCGACCGCAAGATCGATCGCCCGATCCAGGTTCGCCATGCGCCGACGCCGCGACGTCCGCCCTTCCGCCTCCGCATACACCGACCCGATGAGACCCGTCGCCTTCTCCCGGAAGATCCCCGTCGGCTGTCCCGCTTCGTCAAGCAGGATGTCGCCGCCCGCCGGCGCGACGGTCGCGCCGCTGACCGCCGCGAGATCCATCGCGGCCTTGTTCGCAAAACTCGCGTGACCGCTTGCGTGCATGAGGAAGACCGGGTTGTCGGGCGAGATCGCACTGAGATCGTGATGGGTCGGAAAACCCTCGACGGTCTCGGCGGGCCGCTGGTCCCACTTCTCCTGGTGCCAGCCGCGCCCGACGATCCACTCGCCCGGCGACGCGGCGGCGACCGCCTCCTCCACCATCCGGATCACCTCGTCCCACGACGAGACCGCCATGAGATCGAGGTTCATCTTGCTCTGACCGAGCCCGATGAAGTGGGCGTGGCCCTCGATGAAGCCGGGGATCGCCAGTCGGCCGTTGAGGTCGATGACCTGCGTGTCGTCGCCGATGTGGCGGGCGATGTCGTCGTTCGAGCCGACGGCCAGGATCGTCTCGCCGCGCACGGCGATCGCCTCGACGGTTCCGATCGCGTCGTCGACGGTCGCGACCACGCCGTGGCGGAGCACGAGGTCCGCATCCTGCCCGAGCGCGGCGGACGCGATGACGAACGAGGCGGCGACGGCGGTACGGATGCGCATGAGGAACTCCTTCGTGCGTCATCCTACCCCAGCCCCCGGCTCCGCCGGGGGTCAACCCTCACCCACCCGCACCGATCACCGTCTCCACGACGTCCGCCTGTCATACAAACACGCCCTCCGTCCGGAGCCGAAGGGCGTGATGGGTTCAACTCGCCCGCCCCTCGTGTCGCGGTCGACACCGGAAAGTCGGGGGTTGACCCCCGGCGGAGCCCGACCAAACAAACACGCCCTCCGACCGGAGCCGAAGGGCGTGATGGGTTCAACTCGCCCGTCCCCGGTGTCGCGGTCGACACCGGAAAGTCGGGGGTTGACCCCGGGCGGAGCCCGACCAAACAAACACGCCCTCCGACCGGAGCCGAAGGGCGTGATGGGTTCAACTCGCCCGCCCCTCGTGTCGCTGTGGACACCGGAGAGTGGGGGGTTGACCCCCGGCGGAGCCCGACCAAACAAACACGCCCTCCGACCGGAGCCGAAGGGCGTGATGGGTTCAACTCGCCCGCCCCTCGTGTCGCGGTCGACACCGGAAAGTCGGGGGTTGACCCCGGGCGGAGCCCGACCATACAAACACGCCCTCCGTCCGGAGCCGAAGGGCGTGATGGGTTCAACTCGCCCGTCCCCGGTGTCGCGGTCGACACCGGAAAGTCGGGGGTTGACCCCGGGCGGAGCCCGACCAAACAAACACGCCCTCCGACCGGAGCCGAAGGGCGTGATGGGTTCAACTCGCCCGCCCCTCGTGTCGCTGTGGACACCGGAGAGTGGGGGGTTGACCCCGGGCGGAGCCCGGGGCTATGGCGTCGCTCACTTCGTGAGCGCCGCCTGGGCCGCCACGAGCCGCGCGATCGGCACGCGGAACGGGGAGCAGCTGACGTAGTCGAGTCCGACCTTCTGGCAGAAGTGGATCGACGACGGGTCGCCGCCGTGTTCGCCGCAGATGCCGAGCTTGATGTTCCTGCGCACCTTGCGGCCCCGCTCGCACGCCACCTCGACCAGCTGGCCGACGCCGGTCTTGTCGAGCGACTGGAACGGGTCCTTCTCGAGGATCTCCTGGCCGATGTAGTCGGGCAGGAAGCCGTTCACGTCGTCGCGGCTGTAGCCGAAGGTGAGCTGGGTGAGGTCGTTGGTGCCGAAGGAGAAGAAGTCCGCGTCCTCGGCGATCTCGTTCGCCGTGAGCGCGGCCCGGGGAATCTCGATCATCGTGCCGATCGGAATGTCGAGCTTGCCCGTGTACTTCGCGTCCTTCTTCACCGTCGCGATCGTCTCTTCGACCTTGCGTCGGAGCAGGTGCAGTTCCGTGCGGGCGCCGACGAGCGGGATCATGATCTCCGGCTTCGCGTCGATCTTCTTCTTCTTGCACGCGATCATCGCCTCGACGATCGCGGTCACCTGCATCTCGAGGATCTCGGGATAGGTGATCGCGAGCCGGCAGCCGCGGTGGCCGAGCATCGGGTTCAGTTCATGCAGCATCGACACCCGCTGCTGGACCTTCTTCAGCGGGACGCCCATCTCCCTGGCCAGCTCCTGCTGCTGCGACTTCTCGTGCGGCAGAAATTCGTGCAGCGGCGGGTCGAGCAGACGCACCGTGACCGGCAGTCCCTTCATCGCGGTGAAGATGCCCTGGAAATCCTTGCGCTGGTAGGGCAGCAGGGTCTTGAGCGCGGCCCGGCGGTCGCGTTCGGTCTCCGCGAGGATCATCTTCCGCATCGCCTTGATGCGGTCGCCCTCAAAGAACATGTGCTCGGTCCGCGTGAGGCCGATGCCTTCGGCCCCGAACTCGCGGGCCCGCTTGGCGTCGGCGGGGGCGTCCGCGTTCGTGCGCACGCCCATCGTGCGATGCTTGTCCGCCCACGTCATGATCTGCGAGAAGTCGCCGGAGAGCTTCGGCGTCGAACGCTTCACCTCACCCGCCATGACCTCCCCCGTCGAACCGTCGATCGAGAAGACGTCCTTCGGCCCGAACGACTTGCCGTCGATCGCGACCCGTCGCTTCTTGGGATCGATGTGGAGCGCCCCCGCCCCGGCCACGCAGCACTTGCCCCAGCCGCGGGCGACGACCGCCGCGTGCGACGTCATGCCGCCCGTCGACGTGAGAATGCCCACCGCGTGGTGCATGCCGTCGACGTCCTCCGGCGAAGTCTCCTTTCGCACCAGCAGGACCGCCTCGCCCTGCAACGTGCGTTCGACCGCCTCCTCCGCGGTGAACGCAAGCATCCCCGTCGCGGCCCCGGGCGACGCGGGCAGACCCTTGGCCAGCACCTTCGCCCCCTTCTTGTCCGCCGGAGAAAAGCTCGGAAGCAGAAGCTGCGTCAGATCCTCCGCCGGCACGCGGAGCAACGCCTCCTTCTGCGTGATCCGCTTCTCCTTCACCATGTCGACCGCGATCTTCACCGCCGCCGCCCCGGTGCGCTTGCCCGTCCGCGTCTGCAGCATGAAGAGCCGACCCTTCTCGATCGTGAACTCGATGTCCTGCATGTCGCCGTAGTGCTTCTCCAGCGTGTCCTTGATCTTCAGGAGCTGGCCGTGCACCTTCCGGTTCCATTTCGGCATCTCGGCGACCGGGCGCGGCGTGCGGATGCCCGCCACCACGTCCTCCCCCTGCGCATTCACGAGAAACTCGCCGTAAAAGACGTTCTTCCCCGTGCTCGGGTCGCGCGTGAACGCAACCCCCGTCCCCGAGTCGTCGCCCATGTTGCCGAACACCATCGTCTGCACGTTCACCGCCGTGCCGAGCAGACCCGTGATCTCGTTGATCTGCCGGTACCGGATCGCACGCGGCGTGTCCCAGCTGCGGAACACCGCCTCGATCGCCAGCTCCAGCTGCTTCGCCGGATCCTGCGGGAACGGATGGCCGACCGAATCCCGGTAGACCTTCTTGTACGCCTGGCACAGCTTGACCATGCCCTCCGTCGGAACGTCGGTGTCCTCCGTCACGCCGAACTGCTTCTTGATCCGCTCGAACTGCGCCTCGAACTTGTGATGATCGACCCCCATCACCACGTCGCCGAACATGTTGATGAGCCGCCGGTAGGCGTCGTACGCGAAACGAGGATTGCCCGTCGCCTCCGCCAGACCCTCGACCGCCTTGTCGGTCAGACCGAGATTCAGCACGGTGTCCATCATCCCCGGCATCGACACCGCGGCCCCGGAACGCACCGAGACGAGCAGCGGGTTCGATGACGAACCGAACGTCTTGCGCGTCTCGTCCTCCAGCTTCTCGACGTTCGACCGCACGTCCGCCATCAGGCCCTTCGGCATCTGCTTGCCGGCCGCGTGGTACTTCGCGCACATCTCCGTGGTGATCGTGAACCCGGGCGGAACCGGCAGGCCGATCGCGCACATCTCGGCGAGGTTGACCCCCTTGCCGCCCAGGAGATCCTTCGAGAGACCCCGCGCCTCCGCCACGCTCTTGCCGAAGTAATAGACCTTCGCCGCCGCCCGACGGCTTCGCGCGGCAGCCTTCTTCTTCGTCTTCTTCGCCGGCTTCTTCTTCGTCGCCGTCGTGGCGCCGCCCGCCGCACGCGACCCGGACTTCTTCGTCGGGGCGGAACGGGCGGCGGTCTTCTTGCGGGTCGAGGTCGTTCTTCGCTTCTTGGCCATCGCTGTGCTGATCATCCTTGGGAAATCGCCCCGCACGCCGGCGGACCGCGACTTCAGATTCGAGGGGGAGCGCCGCCCCGGAGCGACGAGCGTGAACCGGGCAGTGTAACACCGCTGAATATCCGGGCCAACGCACCCGCGCTGCTTTCGCGCGAAACCGCCTCCGGCGCCCGTCCGCCCTATCATCGCCCCCATGGACGACGACCCGGCCATCACGCGCGGCGTCGCGGGCGACGACTTCCCCGTCGACCCCCTGGACGCCCTGCGCCGATGGCCCGCCGACCGGCCCGTCGCCCTCCTGCACTCCGGTCGACACGAACCCGCCCACGCCCGCTGGTCGCTCCTCGCCGAACCCGCCGCCTTCGCCGCCATCCACGCCGACGGCGCCGTCGACCTCCAACGGCTCGACGAACGCGCCGATGCGCTGCCCGAAACACGCCGCGCACATCACCCGCTCCACACGCTCGATGAGCTCCTGACCGGCGCCCCCGACGCCGGCGGCTGGTTCGCGGCTGTGAGCTACGACCTCGGCCGCTGCATCGAACCCGCCGCGCAACGACCGCGCGACGTCCCCCGCGCCGCCGACGATCGCGCCGCTCCGGTGATCTCGCTCGCATGGGCGCCCGACGGCTGGCGCTTCGATCACGCGACGAAGTCGTGGCGCCCCTTCGGCGCGCCGGCCGACCGCTTCCTGACGTCACGCGCCGCCCGCCGCGCCATTGACCGCCCCCCGCCGATGGTCGGCGGGCTGCGGTCCGCTTCGTCGCCGGACGCCCATCGCGCCGCCGTCGGCCGCACCGTCGAGTACATCCTCGCCGGCGACATCTTCCAGGCGAACATCACGCAACGCTTCACGGCGCCGTTCTCCGGGTCCACCCGCGACCTCGCCGCCGCCGCGTTCGACGTCAGCCGACCCTGGTACGGCGCTTATCTCGAACTTCCCGCCGGACGCACGCTGCTCTCACTGAGCCCCGAGCTTTTCCTCCAGGTCGACGCGGCGTCGCGGCGTGTCGCCACCCGTCCGATCAAGGGCACCCGGCCCGCCCACGCCGACCCCGCGGACCTCCTCGCCTCCGGCAAGGACGCCGCGGAACTCGCCATGATCATCGACCTCATGCGCAACGACCTCGGACGCATCTGCACCATCGGCTCCGTTCGCGTCACCGAACCACGCGCCATCGAAACCCATCCCACCGTCCACCACACCGTCGGCGCGATCGAAGGCGTCCTGCCCACCGACGTCGGCGCGGCCGACCTGCTGCGAGCGACGTTCCCCCCCGGCTCCGTCACCGGCGCGCCGAAGATCCGCGCCATGCAGATCATCGATGAACTCGAACCCGTTCGGCGCGGCGTGTACTGCGGCGCGATCGGCTGGCTCGGGGCCGACGGCGAAATCGCCCTCAATGTCGCCATCCGCACCCTTCAGCTCGACGGGGTCCGGGCGTCGAACACGTGGGAGCACCTCGACGGACGCCTCGACTACAGCGCCGGCGGCGGCGTGGTGGCCGAATCGGACCCCGAGGCGGAATTCGCCGAATCGCTCGACAAGACCGCCGTGCTTCACAACGTGCTGCAGGCACTGGACCAACGACGCGCCCGCACCGCCGCCCCCGCCTGAAGAGGCCGCACCCCGCGTCCCGCCGGCAAAAACTGCAAGCGGACGAACTTCGTATGACATAGAGAAGGGGGAGCGCGCCCGCGCCGTCGCGACGATTGTCGTCGCATCGGGCCCGCCGTCAGAATGAGGGGAGTCGGAGGAGCATCATCATGAGGAATACGAATCGCATCGCACTCGCGACCGGCGTGCTCGCCGCGTCGTCCGCCGTCGCCGTCGCCAATCCGATCAACACCATGGTCTGCGACATTCGGGGCGGGCAGGTCAATCCGCCGACCGGCTCCGACGGGTTCGGCGTCGGACGCTTCGTCGTCAACACGTCCGCCAACACCGTCCAGTACCACATCGCCTTCACCGGCCTCTCCGCCCCGGAGACCGTCGCCCACATCCACGGCCCCGCCGACATCGGCGCCAACGCCGGCGTCAAGCACAACCTCGGCCTCGGCAACCCGAAGGTCGGCGTGTGGACCTACGCCGAAGCGGACGAGGCCGACATCCTCGCCGGCAAGATGTACGTCAACATCCACTCCGGCGCCTTTCCCGGCGGCGAGATCCGCGGACAGATCGTCGACATGATCTCGCCCATCGACGGCCCGCAGGAAGTCCCCGCGTCCGGCAGCGCGAACACCGCGTGGGGCGCGTACGACATCGACACCGTCGCCAACACGCTGACCTACCACATCCAGATCGATCAGCCCTTCGCCGGAACCGAAACCGCCGCCCACATCCACGGCGCCGCGATGCACGGCGCCAACGCCGGCGTCCTCTTCAGCCTTGGCGTGGGGAACGTCAAGACCGGCGTCTGGAACTACCCCGAGAACGTGGAGAACGCGATCCTCAACGGGCAGACCTACGTCAACATCCACTCCACCGCGTTCCCCGGCGGCGAGATCCGCGGACAAATCACCCGCATGGCGGCGCCGCTCGATTCGCAACAGGAAGTCCCGGCCGTCACCGATCCCGACGCGGCCGGCGCGGCGCTGATCGCGGTCAACTACGACTCGAACAACCTCTCCTACTACCTGCGCCACGCCAACCTCTCCGGCGCCCAGACCGCCGCCCATATCCACGGCATGGCCCCCGCCGGCGCCAACGCGGGCGTGCTCCACAACATCGGCGTCGGCACGCCGATCCGCGGCACGTTCAACTTCGCCGAAGCCCAGCAGGACGACATCGTCTCCGGTCTCACCTACATCAACGTCCACTCGGCCATGTTCCCGGGCGGCAACATCCGAGGCCAGGTCTTCGTCGAAGGCGACGTGCTGCCGCCGGCGTGCCCGGGCGACGTCAACTTCGACGGCGTGGTGAACTTCGCCGATCTCGCGGCGTTGCTGTCCGCCTGGGGACCGCAGCCGTGCTCGTCCGCCGATGTCGACGGCGATGAGAACGTCGGATCGTCCGACCTCGCCGTGCTGCTCGGCGCCTGGGGCCCCTGCCCGTAACCCGACCCCCCCGACGAGCGCGCACGCGGCGCTCATCTCCCTCATGCGCGCGGTCGCCCCTTCCCCGGGCGGACGCGCGTTTTCTCATTCCCCCGCCCCCTCCGCTACGATCATCGCGTGCCTGCGCCCGTCCGCATCCTTGTCCTCGCCGCCGCCCTCGCGTCCGTCGCTCAGGCCGATCAGACGGTGCGGCTGTCCGCCGCCGCCAGCGCGGTGGACGCCGCCGACGCCCTCGCCCGCGCGTTCGAAGCGACCCGACCCGACGTCGATGTCAGCGTCAACGCCGCATCGTCCGGCGCCCTCGCCCGCCAGATCGCCGCCGGCGCGCCCGTCGATGTCTTCCTCACCGCCGATCCCGCCTGGATGACCGCCGCCGTCGACGCCGGACGCATCAACCACGCCGCCGTCGTCGACCTCTGGACCAACCGACTCGTCGTCATCCACGCCGCGGACCAGCCGACTCGAACACTCGACGCCATCCTCGCCGCGCTCCGCGCCGACGCCCGACTCATGATCGCCGATCCCGACGTCGCCCCCGTCGGACAACGCGCGCTCGAAGCCCTCAACGCCCTCGACGCCGATCCGCCCGCGCACGCGGTCGTCCGCACACTCGACGCCCGTGCGGTCGTCCACGCAGTCGCGACCGGCGCCGCGGCGTACGGGATCGTCTACGCCACCGACGCCCGACTCCCCGGCGTCGCCGTCGCCGCGACCCTCCCGCCCGACGCCCATCAGCCCATCCGCTACCAGATCGCACCGATCGCCACCGCGCCGAATATCGCGAACGACTTCATCGTGTTCGTCACGAGCAACGCGGGCGGCGACGTCGCGCGGGCGCATGGTTTCGAGTTCGCCGTCGGCGCCGCCGCACCTCCCGCCCCGCCCGTCGCGACGGATGTCGATATCTGGACCCCGCTCCGCCTGTCGCTGCTGATCGCCCTCGCATCGACCACGATGTTCGCAGTCCCCGGCGTGCTGATCGCGTGGCTTCTCGCGCGGCGTCGCTTCCCGGGGAAGATCCTCGTCGAAACCATGGTTCACCTGCCGCTCGTGCTGCCGCCGGTCGTCGTCGGCTACCTGCTGCTCGCCGGTCTGTCCCGCCTCGGCGCGGGAATCACCTTCACGTGGTTCGCGGCGGCGCTCGCGGGCGGCGTCATGGGCTTCCCGCTCCTCGTGCGGGCCGCTCGACTCGGATTTGAACAGGCCGACCGTCGCCTCGAGCAGGCCGCGTCGACGCTCGGCGCCTCGCCGTGGCGAGTGTGGCGCACGATCACGCTCCCGCTCGCGGCCCCGGGCGTCGCGGCCGGCCTCTTCCTCGCCGCGGCCCGCGCGTTCGGCGAGTTCGGCGCGACGATCGTCGTGGCCGGCAACATCCCGGGTGAAACGCGTACGCTCCCGCTCGCGATCTTCTCCGCCGCGCATTCCCCCGGGGCCGACGCCGCCGCCCTGACCTTGATCATCGTCTCGGTGGTCGTCGCGTGCGGCGCCCTCGCCGCGTCCGCGTGGCTCGGACGACGGATGGAGCGTCGGCGGGATCAGGGATCGACGCCGTGACCCTCGCGTTCAACCTCCAACTCCGGCGCCGCGACTTCACCCTCGACGTCGCCGCCCGCCTTCCCGCCGGACCGACCGGCGTCTTCGGACGCTCCGGCGCCGGCAAGACCACCCTCCTCCACCTCCTCGCCGGACTCGAACGACCAGACCGCGGCTCGATCACCCTTGACGACCACACCCTCGTTGATGTCGAGGCGAAGACCTGGACGCCTCCCCACCAACGCCGCATCGGCGTCGCCTTCCAGGACGCGCGGCTGTTCCCGCATCGCACCATCGCCGCCAACCTGCGGTACGGCGCGCGCACGAATGTCGACCTCCGCACGCATCCGCTTGTGCGCACGTTCGGACTCGAGACGCTCCTCGACCGTCGACCGGATCAGCTCTCGGGCGGCGAACAGCACCGCGTCGCGCTCGCGCGGCTGCTTCTCAGCGAACCCGCCGCCCTCCTCTTCGACGAACCGCTCACCGGACTCGACGAGCACGCCGCGCAACACGCCCGCGCCGCCATCCGCGCCGCCGTCGACGCCGCCAGCGCCCCCGCGCTCTACGTGAGTCATCGTCCGCTCGACATTCTCGCCCTCACCCGCCGCCTCGTGATCCTCGATCGCGGTCGCATCGTCGGCACTGGCGACTACGCCGACCTCGTCATGGATGACAGCCCCGGCGCTCTGCTGCGCGCGCATCCCGTCGAGAATGCCTTCTCTCTGACGTCCGAAGGGCTCGGGCCCGGCGGGCTGCCGATCGAGTCGCCCGCCCCGCCGGAGTCGGTCGTGGCGATCGGCGCCCGCGACATTTCCCTCGCCCGGGACGCGGTGACGGGCACGACGATCCGCAACACGCTGCCCGCGACCGTGACCGCGATCCGCGACGACCACGGGCGCACGCTCGTGCGTCTCGACGCGGGCGTCCCGCTGATCGCTGAGATCGCCGACGTGTCACGACGTGAACTCGGACTCGAACCCGGCGCACGGGTCGTCGCGATGATCAAGGCGAGCGCGGTGCGGTCCATCGTCCCGCCGGCCACTACAATGCCGGCCGAAGGAGGCGCCGATGTCGAGTCCGTACCGCCCGGTCGTGCTGGTCATTCGTGACGGCTGGGGCGAGAACCCGCATCCGGAACATGACGCGTTCAACGCGGTGAAGCTGGCGTCGACGCCGGTGGACGATGCGCTCGCCGCGACATGGCCGCGCACTCTCGTGCGCACGTGCGGCGAGGACGTGGGACTGCCCGCGGACACGATGGGGAACTCGGAAGTCGGCCACCAGAACATCGGGGCGGGTCGGATCGTCCACCAGGAGATCGTGCGGATCACCGCCGCGATTCGCGATGGTTCGTTCTTCGACAACGACGCCCTCGCGCGCGCCGTCGAGCATGCCGCGTCGACCGGCGGCGCCATTCACCTGATGGGTCTCGCGTCCGACGGGCAGGTCCACAGCGATCTCGAGCACCTCTACGCCCTGATCGATTTCCTCGCCCGGCGTGCATTCCCGCCCGACCGCGTGTTCGTCCACGCCTTCCTCGACGGACGCGACACCAGCCCCACCGGCGGCGTGCGATACCTGACGCAGTTGCAGGCCGTGCTGGATCGTCACGGCGTCGGTCGGATCGCCAGCGTGATCGGACGGTTCTACGCGATGGATCGCGATCACCGGTGGGATCGGGTCGCGCGGGCGTACGCGACGCTGACGGGACGCCGCGTGATGCATCCGGAGCTTGATTCCGATGACGCCGCGCCCGCCCGGACGCGTGACGCGATCGCCGCGGTCCGCGCGCACTATGACGCCCCCGGCGACCCCGGCCGCGCGGGCGACGAGTTCTTTCCGCCGACGCAGATCACCGGCGCCGACGACGCCCCGCTCGCGACGATCTCGGACGGCGACGCGGTGATCTTCTTCAACTTTCGCGGCGACCGCCCTCGCGAGATCACCAAGGCCTTCGTGCTCGACGACGCCTCCTGGGGCGCCGTGAAGAACGGCGGCTTCGAACGCGGCGCACGGATCGACAATCTGTTCTACGTCGGCATGACGAACTACGAATCCGGCCTGCCGATGAGCGCGATCGCCTTCGACAAGCCGCCGAAGATGCCCGGCATTCTCGGCCAGGTCGTCTCCGCCGCCGGTTTGCGCCAGTTCCGGTGCGCGGAGACCGAGAAGTTCCCGCACGTCACCTTCTTCTTCAACGACTACCGCGAGGAGCCGTTCGACGGCGAGACGCGCTTCATCGCCGCGAGCCCGCGCGATGTCCCGACCTACGACCTCAAGCCGGAAATGTCCGCCGCGGCCGTACGCAACGCGGTGCTTGAACAGATCGGCGCGGCGGATCCGCCCGCGTTGATCGTGGTCAACTTCGCAAACGGCGACATGGTCGGCCACACCGGCAAGCTCGACGCGGCCGTCGCCGCGATCGAGTTCGTGGACGCCTGCGTCGGCGCGCTCGTGGAGGCGACGCTCTCGCGCGGCGGCGCGCTCGTCGTCACCGCCGACCACGGCAACGCCGAACAGATGTGGAGTCCGGAATACGACGCCCCGCACACCGCACACACGACGTTCGACGTGCCGACGTTCGTCATCGGCTCGGGACTCGAAGGCCGGACGCTCCGCGCGGGCGGCCGACTCGCGGATCTCGCCCCCACCATTCTCGAACTCATGGGCCTTGACCAGCCCGACGCGATGACCGGCGTCTCGCTGCTTCGAAACGCCTGATTCGAGATCAGAACAGCAGTTGCAGCGAGGTGCGCACGACGATCTCGCCCGCGCCGCTGTCCGACCAGCCGGTGCTCCGCGTCACGCTGTCCGACAGGCCGCGCACCTCGTTGATCGCGTACCCGACATCCGTGTTCCACTTGAGCTGATGTTTCGCCCAGTAGCGGTTGAGGCCGATCGTGACGAGCAACAGGTCATCGGCGTCGTCGCTGAAGTCGGACCACTCGACACGGCCGAACATCTCCCACGTGTCCGGCGCGAGCCAGACCCCGCCCTGCGCGACCGCGCCCCATCGCGTGACGTCGCCGGCGTCGCCGTCGCGATCGTCGATGATCAGCGCCGCGTGCGCGTGGCCGACGCCGAACTCCAGTTGCGTGTCCAGCGTCGCGGTGAACCGGTCCTCGCGCGTCAGACCGGCGCCGACCTCCGTGCGCTCGACGTGCGCCGCCGCGCCGATCAGCACGCCCGTCTCGTCCGACGTCCAGCTCGGCAGATCGCGGAACTGCCGCCACGCCCCGACGATCCGCCACTCGATGCGTCCGGTGACGGCGTACTCGGCGTCCGCCGTGAGCGCATCCTCGTTGAGACGATCGGCGCCGCTGGAGATCATCGCCTGGAGCTGCAGATCGTCGCCCCGCCATCGGGCCTCGATCCCGCGGCTGCGGCCGAGGTTGTAGACGGCGTTCACGACCGACCGCTCCAGACCGGTTGAGAATCGCACGGGGATGAGCTGCTCGCGGGTGAACGGCAGCTTCACCTGACCGAAACGCAGCCGAACGTCCGTGTCGGGGATCGCGTACCCGATCCAGCCGTTGTTGAGGCGGAGGTCGCCGTTGGTGGTGCGACCGGAGACGTGCACGTGGTATGTCAGTTCGGGCCGCCAGATGTGGCCGCGAAAATCCAGCCGTGCGCGGCGGACGTCAAATCCGGAACGCCAGCGATCGTCTGATTCGTCGCGCCGTGCAGCGATGTAGCGGGTCTGCACCACGCCCTGCAGCCGCAGTTCGAAGTCGCCCGCGTCGTCGCGGATCACGAAGCGATCATCCCACCCGGCGGTGAACGGCGCATCGCGGAGGGAGGTGCGGGTCGAGGCGTCGCTGATCACGTCAAGCGCCAACGTCGGGTCGAAGCCGGGCGCATGGGCGTCATCGTGCAGTTGTGCAAGCTGGCGGTGGAGACCGCGGATCTCCGCCCGCAGGGCGCCGAGGTCGCGATCGACCGCGGACGCGGGGTTGGCGAGGGCGAGGGCGAGCAGCGGAATGATCGGCATGGTCGGATTCGGCGGCCCCGGATCTCCGGGGACGGTCTAGGATGACGGCATGGAAGCAGTGGTCACCGGCGTCGGCGATGCGTTCACGGCTCGGCGCTTCGGGTCGAGCGCGGCGGTGCGTGGTCCGGCAGGATACCTGCAAATCGACTGCCCGGACCTCATCCATCGCGCGTGGAAGGCCGCCGCGGATCGCTCGGGCTGGTCGGACCTCGCGTCGGCGCAGATCGACGACGTGATCATCACGCATCTGCACGGCGATCATTGCAACGGTCTGGAGTCGTTCGGCTTTCACCGCTGGTTCATGCGGAAGCTCGGGCGGAGCGACGTCACGCCGCGCCTGCATGCGACGCGGCCGGTGCTGGATCGCGTCTGGGAGCGGCTGGCCCCGGCGATGGACGGCGCGACGCAGCCCGGGCCGGATCGGACGCTCGAGGACTTCTTCGAGCCGCGCGAACTGGTTCCCGGCCAGACCGCGTCGATCGCGGGCTTCGCGGTGGAGTGCCGGTTCACGGGTCATCCGATTCCGACCATCGGACTGAAGCTGAGCGACGGCGTGCGCACGTTCGGGTGGTCCGGCGACACGCCGTTCGAGGATGCCCACATCGAGTGGCTGTCGGATGCAGACCTCATCGTGCACGAATGTAATCTCGGTCCGGCCCATACGCCGATCGAGTCGCTGAACACGCTGCCGGACGACCTCCGGGCGAAGATGCGTCTGATTCATCTGCCGGACGACTTCGATCGTTCGACCACGGACATCACGCCCCTTGAGGAAGGCGAGGTGCTTCGACCATGACGGTGCGAACGCGACTCATGCGCACGCTGCTCGGCGCGGCGTTGCTGACGACGACGCTCGGCTGCTCGACGCAGACCCGACAGACCTCCGGCGTCGCCGCGACGCTGCAGCCGCCCGCGGTGTCGCACAGCATCGTGCGGCTGTGGACGCTGGCCGAGGAGACGGACGAGAAGCTCGCGTTCAACGTCGGCACCGGCGCGCTGCTCGAGGGCGGACGGGTGCTGACGGCGCGGCACGTCCTGTACAACGGCTTCGCCCCGGGCGAGGCCCCACCGCCGCCGATCATCCAGGCCGGCGGGGCGCCCCTTGATCGGACCGTCGATGTCTTTGCGCACGACGAAGCAGGCGGCGTGTTCGAACTGCCGTTCCGCGATCTGGCGTTTCTGCGCGGCGTGACGCCGTCGGGCGCGGCGGATCCGCTGCCGTGGCCGCCCCGCGCCTTTCCGCCCGCCCCCGGCGAGACCGTGTGGATCGCGGCGGTCGGGCAGGGGTCGCTGCGTCTTCGCGCGGCGGACGTCAACGGCCAGTCGCGCACACGCGCGTTCTTCTCGATCGCCCACAAGACCAATCCCGGCGATTCCGGTTCGCCCGTATTCAACGCGCGCGGCGAACTGATCGGGATCGCGGTGGCGAGCATGGACGCCTTCGGCCGCTGGTCGGTCGAGGTGAACCCCGATGATGCGGACCTGTTTCATTTCCGTTACCGCTGGACGGGCCGCCGACCCCCGAGCGATCTCGCGAGCACGCTGGTGGTGGATCTGACGCGGATCGATTGGGGCACGCTGGGGGAGTGACGCGCACCTTGCCCGTGGGCGCGACAACGCCGCGCCCCCTCAGGAGCGCGGCGTGGCCAGGTCACGAACGTCACGCTGAGCATCAGCCGTCGTCGCTGTCCTTGTCCTCGTCGTTCTCGTCCTCATCGGAGGGCTCGGTCGCCCCTGACCCGAGGCACTGCAGGAGGAACGCCTCGTACTTCCGCATGCGGTTGATGCGTTTCACATCGCCGCCGAGGCCGTGGCCGCCGGTCGGGTCGACGAAGAGTTCGACGAGCGTCTCCTTGCCCGCCTTCAAAAGTTCGCGGTAGACGCGGACCGTGTCCTGGTAAAGGACGTTCGAGTCCTCCATGCCGTGGACGAGCAGCAGCTTCGCCTTCAGGTTCTTCGCCAGCGGCAGCAGGGAGAACGCCTTGAGGTCGGTCTTGCCCTCGCGGCTGTTCCCGATGGTGCCGGTCGAGTACCAGGAGTTGTAGTTCTCCCACTCGGTCGGTCCGGCCCCGGCGATCCCGCACGCGAAGACGTCCGGCTCGGTGTAGAGGCACATCTGCGTCTGGAAGCCGCCGAAGCTCCAGCCGTGCATACCGACGCGATCCTGGTCGACGCCGTGGTTCTCGATCATCCACTTCACGCCGTCGACGATGTCCTCGACCTGCGGCCTGCCGACCTGTTCGAAGTTCGACTTCTCGAAGAGGCCGCCGTACCCGGAGGCGCCGCGCGGATCGATCGTGCACGTCACGTAGCCGTGCTTCTGCGCCATGTAGTAGCCGAAGAAGTACGCATCGCTCGAGTAGGAGCCGTCGACGACCATCTTGCGGGTGCCGAGCGGGCCGCCGTAGACGTAGACAAGCAGCGGGTACTGCTTGTCCGCCGACCAGTCGTCGGGCTTGAACATCATGCCGTGGATGTCGTGACCGTGCCGGTTCTGGTAGACGAACATCTCCGGCTCGGGCTCGGTGAGCGCCCGCGCCTCGTCGGGATGCGAATCGGTGAGGGCGGTCATCTCCATCTCGTCGACGTCGATCGCGTGCAGCTCCCGCAGCGACCCGTAAGTCGTGTGGTTGGCGAGCACGTGCTCCCCATCGTCGCTCACCGCGACGTTCGCGTAGACGCCGCCTTCCGGCGCGAGCGGCGTCAACGCGCCGGTCTCGAGATCGACCTCGTACACGCCCGTCTCCGCCGGCGTCGGCATCGTCGCGGTGACGAACAGACGCTCGTGATCCTCCGTCATCGACAGCGGATACACCTCGAACCGACCCCGCGTGAGCTGGTTCAGACTCTCGTACAACGGATCCAGCACGTGGACGTGACGGAAACCCGACTGCTCCGTCAGGAACACCAGCCGCCGGCTGTCCGCCAGGTACATCGGCTGGATCATGCGGGGCGTGTTGGGCCCGCCGTTGTGGAAGAACTGGTAGACGAGCTTCGCATCATCGAACTCCGGCTCGTCCTTCTTCTCGTCCGCGTCGTCGTTCGCCCGCCGACCGTCCTGCGGTTCGTCGTCGGCGGCGTCTTCGGTCTCCTCCAGGTCGGAGCCCGCCGCGTCGCCCGGTTCGGCGTCCTCGGGGAAGGTCGCCTCGTAGATCCGCACGTGACCGGTGTCCTGCTCAAAGACGGAGAACGCCACGCGGCTTGAATCAGGGGCCCACTCCGGCAACTGCATGTTGTCGCGCGGCCCGGTCTGCTTGTGCGAGAACACCTTCGCGAGATCGCCTTCCTCCCGGTGCAGGTCGTCGATCTCGTAGAGGTAGACCCCCCACTCATAGGTCCCCATCTTGTCGTCCGACATATGGCGCGGCACTTCGCGCACCTCGGCGAACCGATTGCGGTAGTTGACGATCTTGACCCGTTGGGCGTTCGTTGAGTACGAAGCGCCCTTGCCGGTCAGCATCACGATGCGCTCGCCGTCGGGCGAGATGCGATACGTGAGCAGCGACTCCCCGCCCGGCAGACGCGGATCAAGCTGTTCGATCAGGTGGCTGTCGAACGACACGCGAATCAAGGCGCCGCCGCGGTTGTACGTGTAGCCGGAGCCGTCCGGCAGATACTGCACGCCGGATTCGTTCTCGCGCGTGCGGGTCAGACGCGTGATCGCGGCGGAATCGAGTTCGTACCGATAGAGGTCGCCGCGCGAGGTGAAGATCAGCTCGTTCGCCTCCGGCGCCCACGTGTAGGTCTGGGTCCCGGCGTAGCGCGGCGCCTTGTCGTCGTCCGCGTCCTTCTCGCCGACGATGTCGCCGAGTTCCGTATCGTCCTCGTCGGTCTCGTCGTCGTCTTCCTTCGTCTCGTCATCGTCATCGTCGCCGGCGTCGTCGTCATCATCGGCGTCCTCATCGCCGGCGTCATCGTTCTCGTCGTCCTCGTCCTTCCGGTCGGGGAGCGGGCCGGTCCGCTGGCCTTCGAGCGCGAGTTCGACGCCGTCGGACATCGCGACCTGGCCGAGCATCACGCCGTCTTCGACGGTGGCTTCGAGTTCGATCTCGAGTTCGATCGCCTCGCTGCGAATCGTGCCCGCGAGGACGCTGGTGGCCATGTCGAACGAACCGGTGAAGTCCGCCGCGCCCATCATGGTGCGCAGCGAGCCTTCCGCATCGCCGTCGGACATGACGGTCAGCGTGAACGTGAACGGCAGGCCGTCCGGCGGCAGGCCGAGCCCTTCGCCGCCCGTCATCCGACCCTCCCAGACGCCGCTCACCGCGCCCACGATCGTCGCGGGCTCATCCTTCGTCTCGCCGTTCTTCTTCCCGCCCTGCTTCGACTTCTTCGCCTTCTTCGCTTTCTTGATGCGGTCATCCCGGACCTCGCGGGTGTCGTCCTGGAACTCGGACATCACCGACACCTTCGTGACCCGCATCGTCTCGCCGGTCTCGGTGTCGTAGATCCACAGGTCGTTGCCGTGCCGACGTTCGATGTACGGCCGGTACATGTACGCGGCGTAGCGGCCGTCCTTCGAGAAGCTGATCGCCCGCGCCGACGGACCGAAGAAGCTCTTCTCCGGATAGAGCCGCTCCAGCGTGAGCGCCTTCTCCTTCTTCTCGTCCTCGGCCTTCTCATCGTCGGCCTCGTCGTCGCCGCCGGCGTCCTGCCGCGCGATCTCGCGCACGACCGGGCGTGCCGACGCCGATTCCGCATCGGCCCACGCCACATCCGCGGACGCGACGGGCGAGAGCATCGCCGCCCACGCCCCGATCATCGCCACAACCATCCACATCCCGACCGCTCGACCCATCCGATTC
Organism: Phycisphaerales bacterium; assembly: GCA_965227335.1. Taxonomy (GTDB): domain Bacteria; phylum Planctomycetota; class Phycisphaerae; order Phycisphaerales; family SM1A02; genus CBDDFV01. The sequence goes on along the minus strand of CBDDFV010000001.1, from coordinate 199,991 downwards.
ACGATGACGCTCCTTACACACTCGCCTGACGCCCTGCGGCGCATTCGCCGCGCCGGATCGCTCCGACGGAAAAGACGCGGGCGAATCCTTCTATTGGTTCGATCGCCTCGCGTTCCCCTGAATCTCCCAACGTCCGAGAACTCGACGGACCTGACGCCCCGCTAAAATCCACGCATGCCCGATTCCAGCCGCACCATCCCCGCCGTCGTCATCGCCCGCCAGGGCAGCCCCGTCGCCCCCAACGTCGAGTACGTGACCGACTGGCCTGAACCCGCCCCCGGACCGGGCGAGGCCCGCGTCCGCACCGAAGCCGCCTCCCTCAACCACCTCGACCTCTGGGTCGGGCGCGGCCTGCCGGGCTTCGACTTCGACTACCCCCGCGTCTCCGGCTCCGACGCGTGCGGCATGATCGATGCGGTCGGCGCCGGCGTCGACGAATCCTGGGTCGGCCAGCGTGTGATCCTCAACGCGGCGGTCCCGAAGCCCGACCCGCTCCGACCCGATCGCGCCCCCGCTCCGGATGACATCATCATGATCGGCGAACACGTCAACGGCGCCATGGCCGCGAAGTTCGTCGCCCCGGTCGCACAACTGCTGCCGGTGGGCGATGTGGATCCGGTGGAGGCCGCCGCGTTCGGACTGACGCATCTCACGGCGTGGCGGATGCTCGTGACGCGCGCGCGGATGAAGGCCGGTATGACGGTGCTGATCACGGGGATCGGGGGCGGCGTGTCGCTGGCGTGTCTGAATATCGTCAAGCACTTCGGCGGCCGCGCGATCGTGACGAGCCGGCACGAAGCCAAGCTCGACCGCGCGCGGGAACTCGGGGCGGACGAGACGGTGCTCGACACCGGGGAGGACTGGTCCCGCGCCGTGCGCGGCCTCACCGGGAAGCGGGGCGTCGACATCTGCGCCGACTCCATCGGGAAGAAGACCCATCTCTTCGGCGTGAAGTCCCTCGCGCGACAGGGCGTCTACGTGACCTGCGGCTGCACCACCGGACCCGACGCCACCACCGACCTCGCCCGCGTCTTCTGGAACCAGCTCACCATCATCGGCTCGACAATGGGCGACATGGACGAGTTCCGCGCGGCGACGTCCCTCTTCACCGCCGGTGCGATCGAGCCGGTGATCGACTCGGTGTACGACGCGAAGGACGCCCGCGAGGCGTATGCGCGGATCGAGTCCGGCGAGCAGTTCGGGAAGACCGTCGTGCGGTGGGATGCGTAAGAGCCGCCTGGACGTTTCATGCTGGCGTCCGACCCCGTCCGAACGTACCTTCCTCCTGTGACGAGCGACCGGGACACGCCTGACCCACCGCCGCCGACGCCGGACGACCCGACGCCGAAGACGCCGCCGACGGCGCGACACGAGGTCGCGGAGGGCGTCTGTCCGAACTGCGGCTACAACCTGACCGGATCACCGCCGCAGGGCCTCTGTCCGGAATGCGGCGAGACGTACCGCAAGGTCGAACTGCTTCGACGCACGCCGCCCGGACCGCTGCCCCTGCTCGCCTGGTTCCTCTGGCCCGTGGTCGCGTGGGGCGTCATCGCGATCCTCGACTTCAACTCGGGCGACACCTACGCCGGACTCGCCGCGCTGCTGCTGTCGCTTCCCGCGGCGGTGATCACGATCGTCAACGCGGCCGTCGCGGCGGCGGTGATCCGCGCTCGCTGCGGCCGGGGCAAGACGCGACTCGGTTCGATCTCGCGACTCGCGTATGCGCTGATGCTGGTCACCCTCGTCCTGCCCGGACTCTATCTCGGCGCGTGTTTCGTCATGTGGGGCGCGGCGGCGTATGGCTGACCTGACGCCGCCCACCCGTCGCCCCGGCCCGTTCAGCCTCATGCTCCTCTACGGCTGGCCCGTCGCACTGTGGGCGACGCTCATCGTGCTGACCGCAACGATGCTGTCGGGCGACTGGACCGCGCAGATCTGGGTGCACGCGCTGTTCGGCGGGCTGACGGTGCTCAACGCGACCGTCGTGTGGGCGGAGCTGACCACGGCGCCGGGACCGCGCCGGGTGATCGATCGCGTGAAGACGTTCGCGGCGTACGGCTGGCCCGCCGCGCTGTGGATGGCGGTCATCACGTATCAGTCCGTGCAGGGGTTCCCCCTGTCCTCGACGCCGACCGTGCACGCGGTGTTCGCGTTCATCACGGTCGTCAACGCCGCGCTCGTGCATCATCGTCGTCTGGGCGCCGCGCCCTCCGACGATCCCGACGCCCCCGTGCGCACGCTTCGACGCGGACTGCTCCGCGGTCTCCTGATCGGCCTGCTGATCGTCATCGGCGCGGCAGGGCTGATCGTGGGCTCCTGCCTCGCCATGGTGAAGTACCTTGTCCCGTGACGATCGTCCCGACGCTCTTTCGCCCCCTTGTTCTCCTGCTCTCATGATCACCCCGCTCTCCATCCCGAACGCCGACGCCCGCGTCCTCAAGCGGACGAAGTCCGTCTGCCCGACGTGTCGGCGCGTGCTTTTCGCGACCATCCTCGAACAGGGCGGACGCGTCTACATGGAGAAACGCTGCCCGGAACACGGCGACGCGACGGTGCTCCTCGCCCGCGACGCACGGTTCTATCACCTCAGCGTCGGGGCGGACGACGGGTGCGGCGCGGACTGCGGCTGTGCCCCGACGCCGACCACCGTACAGTCGTCGAGCCCGTTTGAAACGCTGTCGACGTGCATCGCGCTGATCGAGATCGTGGAGTCCTGTAACCTGACGTGTCCGACGTGCTACGCCGCGTCGCCCCTCGGCGTCGATGACGACATCACCTGCGCCTCCTTCGACGACATCGCCCGACGCATCGGCGGCGTCATCGAACGCAAGGGATACATCGACATCCTCCAGCTCTCCGGCGGCGAACCCACGATCCATCCCGAATTCGAACGCATCCTCGACTGGTGCCTCGACCAGTCCGCGATCGGCTACATCCTGATCAACACCAACGCCGTCCGCATCGCCCGCGATGACGATTTCCGCGCCAGGCTCGGGGCCAGGCGACAGAACGGCGCCCGCTTCGAACTCTACGTCCAGTTCGACGGCGTCCAGGAAGCGGGCCAGCACGCCCTGCGCGGCGCCGATCTCCGCCGCATCCGAGAAGCCGCCATCGATCACGCCGGCGCCCTCGGCGTCCCCTCCACCCTCGCCATGACCGTCACGCCGACGACCATCCCCCACCTCGGCGACGCCCTCCGCTTCGGACTCGAACGCTCCCACGTGCGCGGCATGACGTTCCAGCCCGTCTTCACCTCCGGCCGCATCAACGACGCCGGCCTCCCCATGGCGCCGCCCGAACCGCTCGCCGTCGGCGACGTCATCCACGCGCTCGTCGACCAGTCCGGCGAACTTCTCGCCTTCGACGACTTCACCCCGCTCCCGTGCGGCGATCCGAACTGCCACACCATCGGGTACCTCCTCCGCACCGAGGCCGGCGTCCACGGACTCAGCCGCTTCCTGAACCTCGCCGATCACCAGGACTTCCTCCGCGACCGCGTCGACTACCGACTCGATGATCTCTCGCAGTGCGGCTGCGACAATGAACCGCTCGGCGAACTGCTCAAGCAGTTCGAACTCGGGCCGGACGCGCCGTTCCGACTCTTCATCAAGCCCTTCATGGATGCGTGGACGTTCGATCAGCACCGCATCGACCGGTGCTGCACCCATGTCGTGCGCAAGGATGGATCGCTTGATTCGTTCTGCCGGTACTACCTCAACGGCGGCGCCGCGGCGGATCCGGGATGATTCTCGCCGCCCTCGCCGCTCTGCCCGACGACGCCGGGCACGACCATGCCCACGATCACGTCGTCGCGCCGTTCGGTCTCTACGGGGTCCTCGCGATCGTCGCCCTGCTGACGTCGGCGTGGGTGTGGGGACGACTGACGAAGCGGCCCGACGGTCACGATCCGCGGCTCACCTTCATCTACTTCGCCGGCCTGATCGGCGCGATCGTCGGGGCGAAGCTCGCGTTTCTCTTCGCCGAGGGCTGGGCGTACCGCGACCAGTGGCTCGCCCTGCTGAGCGGGCGCAGCGTGACCGGCGCGCTCCTCGGGGGGTACGCGGCGGTCGAATGGGCGAAACAACACGTCGGCTACACGAAGACCACCGGCGATGTCTTCGCGATCATCGTGCCGCTCTCGCTCGCGTTCGGACGGATCGGGTGTCTGCTGCAGGGCTGCTGTCCCGGCGTGGTGTGCGAGGCGGAGGCGTGGTGGACGTGGCCGGGGCTGGATGGCGCGCCGCGCTGGCCCGCCGCGTGGATCGAACTGCTCTTCAACCTGACGCTGTTCGTCTGGGCGGTCGTGGCGTCGCGACGCGGCTGGCTTCGCGGCAATCGGTTTCACGTGTTCCTCATCGCGTACGGCGTGTTCCGTTTCGCGCACGAGTTCGCGCGTGACGATACTCGTTGGTACGGAGAATTCGGCGGCTATCACGTGATCGCGTTGGCGCTCGCGTTGTTCGGCGGGTGGCGTTTCGTCGTGCGTCGGCGTGAGACAACGGACATCATCCACGAGTGATGTGCAAGCAAATCGAGGGACCGCCGTCGACGCCGCGATTCGAAGGGGTAAAACCGGACACTTTTGCTTCGCGATGCATGTTGCGCGCGTTATAACCGACGCGGCGCCGCCGCGAGAGGGAACATGACCGAGAGAGCATGTCTGCGGCGTCTCACCTTGTGGAGGAGACAACAATGTTTCGAAGAAATCTCTGTTCGAGCGTCTGTATCGGCGCGGCGGCGTTTCTGACGTCCGCCGCGATGACTTTTGCCGGCGGCGAGTGCGGACCCGCCTGCGGCAAAGCCAACGTGGAATGCCTCACCGGGGCCGAGTTCGCCAATAGTCGGATCGTCGGTCAGTTGCGCGGCTTCCCGGGCGGTCCGGGCTTCTGCACTGCGTGGATCGTCGCTGGTCCCGACTGCCTCATCACGAACGATCACTGTTCGCCCGCGATCGGCGACATCGTGGCGTTCAACTACGAGTGCACGACCTGCCAAGGCGGCGAGTGCAAGCCGGTCGATGAATACCAGGTCATTGAGGTCGTCGAATGCAACGCGGCCCAGGACTGGTGTCTGTTCCGCGTGAACGGCAATGTCGCCGCGCTCTACGGCCAGGCGACGATCGACCCGAGCCCGGCCTTTGTCAACATGCCGATCTACGAGATTCATCACGCCGAAGGCGAGAAGAAGGGCTACGACGACGGCCAGGTTCTCGCGTTGTTCCAGAACGTCGGCTGCCCCGGCAGCATCCCGGAGCACAGCGTCTCCGTGATCGCCAGCCAGGGCGCGTCGGGTTCGCCCGTCTTCCGTTCGGACAACCACTGCGTGACGGCGATCTGCAACTGCGGTCCGCCGTGTGCGCCGGGGTTCGTGATCCCGATGTCGACCGCGTGGCCGAACATCGCGGCGGCGATCGACAACCAGACCAACTGCAACTACCAGTTGTGCGGTCAGGTCGAGCCGTGCGGTCCGGGATCGGGCCCCTGTGACCAGCCCAACGGCACCCCCGGTTGCAACGATGTGGCCTGCTGTGAACTCATCTGCGGCCAGGATCCGTTCTGCTGCGACACCGAGTGGGACCAGATCTGCGCTGACGCGGCGATCAAACAGTGCGCCCCCCCCGGCCCCTGCGGTCCGGGCGCCGGCCCCTGTGACCAGCCCAACGGCACCCCCGGCTGCGACGACGTGACCTGCTGCGAACTCATCTGTGCGCAGGATGCGTTCTGCTGCGACACCGAGTGGGACCAGATCTGCGCCGACGCCGCGATCAAACAGTGCTTCGGTCCGTGCGGCCCGGGCGCGGGTCCCTGCGACGAGCCCAACGGCACCCCCGGCTGCGACGACATCGCGTGCTGCCAGAAGGTGTGCGCCCAGGATTCGTTCTGCTGCGACACCGAATGGGACCAGATCTGTGCGAACCTGGCGATCGACCTCTGCGGTCTCGGCACGGGCGCGTGCTGCCTCAACGGACAGTGCTCGATCGTGACGGAGTCGGAATGCCTCAACGCCGGCGGCGAGTTCTTCGGCGTGGGCTCCGTCTGTCAACCCGGTCTGTGCAACGTCTGCGGACCGGGCGCCGGTCCGTGCGATCAGGCCAACGGCACCCCCGGCTGCGACGACGTCAAGTGCTGCGAACTCATCTGCGCCCAGGACCCGTTCTGCTGTGAGAACACCTGGGATCAGATCTGTGCGGACTCGGCGATCAAGCAGTGCTTCAAGGAGCCGACCGGCGCGTGCTGTGTCGACAACGAATGCGTCATCGCGACGCAGGCCGACTGCTTCAACGCCGGCGGCAAGTACTTCGGCGACGGTTCGGCCTGCTCGCCGGACCTCTGCGCCCCGCCGAACCCGTGCGGCCCCGGGGCCGGACCGTGCGACATCCCGAACGGAACGCCCGGTTGTGACGACGTCGCCTGCTGCAAACTCATCTGTTCGCAGGATCCGTTCTGCTGCGACGTGGAATGGGATCAGATCTGCGCCGACGCAGCGATCGAGCAGTGCTTCGCCCCGACCGGCGCGTGCTGCGTCGGTTCCGACTGCCTCGAGGTCACCGCGCCCGAGTGCGCCGACCTCGGCGGCGACTACTTCGGCGACGGCACGGCCTGCACGCCGGACCTCTGCGCGGTCGATCCGTGCAACCCGCTCGCCGGTTCGTGCTTCGAACCGAACGGCACCCCCGGCTGCGACGAAATCGACTGCTGCCAGGCGGTGTGCGACGTCGATCCGTTCTGCTGCGACGTGGAATGGGATCAGATCTGCGTGGACGCCGCGAACGACTTGTGCCTCGCCCCGCCTACCGGCGCCTGCTGCATCGACTTCGAGTGCTTCATCGTGACCGAAGAAGAATGCGGCAACGCCGGCGGCAAGTACTTCGGCGACGGCACGGACTGCGCGCCGGGCGTCTGCGACGAGCCGTTCCCCTGCCCGGGCGCCGGTCCGTGCGGACAGGCCAACGGCTCGCCCGGTTGCGACGAGCAGGAATGCTGCGAACTCGTCTGCGGCAAGGATCCGTTCTGCTGCGATGTGGAATGGGACCAGATCTGCGCGGACGCTGCGGTTGAACTGTGCGGCGCCTGCCCGTGCGCCTGGGACCTCGACGGCGACTGCGACGTCGATTCCGCGGACCTCGCGAACCTCCTCGCGGCGTGGAACCAGCCGTTCGGCCCGGCCGACCTGGCCGCCCTCCTCGCCGAGTGGGGCTGCAACTGATCGGACCTGGTCCGACGCCGGCCTGACCGGCGACCTGCAACACCCTCCGCCCGCCCGGTTCCCCCCGGGCGGGCGGTTTCGTTTCCGGACCAGACACGCGTCCGGGAAAGCCGCCTCGCGTGCGCGCCCGCGCGAAACGGACGACGCCCGGCTCGCGCCGCCACGATGATTACCGGCGCCGACCGCAGACGCCGCGCTGTTTCCCGGCCGACGCCAATCGATCCCCGCTGCACGTGGAACGGCCGATCGGGCGGCCCCGGTTTCCGACCCGGCGATTCACACCGCACAGTGTGGGTATGAGCATGATCGTCCACTCGAAGAACCCGATCACCGGTCCCCGCCATCGCAGCGAGCCCGCGATCAACCCCGACGCCGACCCGCAGGCCGGATCGACGCCGTCGCCATCACCCGTCGCCCCCGCCGATCGTCGCGCGCTTCGTTTCGCCCAGCAGGCGGTGCGCTGTTCGCTCGGCGAGGTCCGCGATCTCTCGCCCACCGGCATGCGGGTCATCGGGAAGTCGCTGCCCAAACTGGCCACCGACATCGACCTGTTCACGATGGACAAGTCGCTCCGGGTGCGGGGCCATGTCGTCTGGTCCCGCCGTCTCGAGGACTTCCGCGTCGAGATGGGCGTGGTCTTCAAGAACATCACCGGGCGACAACGTCAGGAACTGCAGCAGTTCGCCGCGGGACAACACGGACGCACCTTCATCTGAACCGCCTCGGCGCCGAACCACACACGCACGACGACGCGACGGCGCATCGCCCTGATGCGATCGCCTCCGGACCACGACGTCCAGACGCATGCGGCTGACATCACCTCGCCGGACGCCGCGATGCGTGCGGCGATGTCGCGCGCGACGCGTCAGTTGAAGGTCAGGACGTCAAGCACGATGAAGATCGGAAAGAGCAGCCCGGCGAGACCCGCGAGCGTCCACTGGACGCCGCGCCGCAGCCGCCGGATCCGCCGGTGCTGCGTCACCCAGATGATCAGGGCGGGCGTGGCGACCGCCATCTGACCGAACATCATCGCGACGATGTCGCGGGGCGCCCCGGGCAGGAAGATGAAGAGGAACAGGAAGATCCACGCTCCGCCCGCCGCGAGCGCCAGCATGACCGTTCCCGTCAGATGCGGGGCGAGGCGCGGCTGCTCCAGCCCGATCCGCAGCGTCAGTTCCGATCCGCACTCCGGACAGACGGGCGCGGTGAGCCCGTGCAGGTCGTACCGGCAGAGCGGACACGTCGCCGGCGTCGTCGCCGCGAACCGACGGAAGAGCGTCAGCGCCGCCTCGGAATCGAGGACGTCCTCCACCGGCGGAGCGGAATCGGACACGGGCTGCTCAGCGGACATGACGTCTGCAAGGTACGTTTCGCGGCGGCGTCGTGCGACCGCAAACATCGGTATCATGCCCGCCGACCGCCCCCACGATCCATCCGACCGACCCGCGGAGGCCCCTTCATGCCCTTCGATATCGATATCGTGCACGCCCGCCAGATCCTCGACTCCCGCGGCAACCCGACCGTGGAGTGCGAAGTCCACCTCGCGGGCGGCGACATCGGACGCGCGGCGGTCCCCTCCGGCGCCTCGACCGGCGAGCACGAAGCCGTCGAGCTTCGCGACGGCGACGAGGAGTACTACCTCGGCAAGTCCGTCGGCTCCGCGGTGGCCAACATCAACGAGATCATCGCGCCGAACCTCGTCGGGCTCGACGCCCGCGGCCAGGAAGACGTTGATGCGCTCCTGATCGAACTCGACGGCACGCCCAACAAGGGCGCGCTCGGCGCGAACGCGCTTCTCGGCGTCTCGATGGCCGTCGCCCACGCGGCGGCGAACGCGTCCAGCCTTCCGCTCTACCGCTACCTCGGCGGCGCGGCGGCGAAGACGCTGCCCATCCCCATGCTCAACATCCTCAACGGCGGCAAGCATGCGGACAACACCGTCGACTTCCAGGAATTCATGGTCATGCCCGTCGGCTTCGACACCTTCGAAGAAGCGCTTCGGGCCGGCGTCGAGATCTACCACACGCTCAAGTCCGTCCTGAAGTCGCGCGGCCTCTCCACCGCGGTCGGCGATGAAGGCGGCTTCGCCCCCGACCTCAAGGACAACGAGGACGCGCTGAAGGTCATCGAGGAAGCCGTCGACAAGTCCGGCTACCACTTCGGCGACCAGATCGTCATCGCCCTCGACCCCGCGACCAGCGAACTCGCCAACGAGGCGAAGGCGAAGGGCAAGGACGGCTACTGCTTCTTCTCCTCCGACCCGGACCGCATCATCTCCAGCGACGAACTCATCGACCTCTGGGCGGACTGGTGCGACCGCTACCCGATCCGCTCCATCGAGGACGGTCTCGCGGAGGACGACTGGTCCGGCTGGCGCACGATGACGGAGCGGCTCGGCGACACCGTGCAACTCGTCGGCGACGATCTCTTCGTGACCAACCCCGCGATCCTCGATCGCGGCATCGACGAAGGGTGCGCCAACGCGATCCTCGTCAAGGTCAACCAGATCGGTACGCTCAGCGAGACGTTCGAAGCCGTCAACCTCGCCCACCGCAACAGCTACAACGCGGTGATGAGCCACCGCTCCGGCGAGACCGAAGACACGACCATCGCCGATCTCGCCGTCGCCACCAACTGCGGCCAGATCAAGACCGGCGCCCCGTGCCGGAGCGACCGCAACGCGAAGTACAACCAGTTGCTCCGCATCGCCGAAGAACTCGGCGACGCCGCCGTCTACGGCGCGTAACGCGCTGAACGATCACCCCACACACGTGCAACGCGGATGCATCGATCTTGGGTCGGGGACCCAACCGACTCGCCGCGCCCCACGTCCCACGTCCCCGCGTCACCCCAGCGGGTTGCCGAACGCCTTGTCGTACAGCGGCGCCACGATGTTGAGGATCCGCAGCAGCACCGTGGCCGGACCGCCCATCGCATCCACCCCGTACACGACTGACGGATCGAAACAGTCGAGCACCGGCGCGGTCTCGTCCTCGAACACCTGAAGACGACGACGAATGACGGACTCGTCCGCATCGTCGCGTCGACCCTGCTGCTTCGCCCGGCCCGTGATTCGACGCACCATCTCCTCGCGGTCCGGACACCCCAGGTGAATCACGCCCAGCACGTCGATGTGCGGCTCGAGGATCTTCGCCTGGTTCACGCTGCGTGGAATGCCGTCGAGGACCAGCAGATCCGTCGTCGGATCGTACTTCTCGTGGTCGACGAGGTTCTGGACGTGCTCCTTCCAGAGCTGAATCGTCAGGTCGTCCGGAACGAGCAGGCCCTGGGTCGAGTATTCAGTGAACTTCTGCCCGAGCGGCGACTCCCGGTCGAGGGCGCGGAACATGTCGCCGGTCGCCAGGTGCCACATGCCGGGAATGCATCCCAGGAGCTTCCCCTGAGTGCCCTTGCCCACGCCGGGCGGTCCGAACATCAATACCGACCGATACCGCTCCGACATCTCGACAAGCCTTCCGCTTCAATGGCGCGTCGCCAGGCCGCGTCGGATCGGTCCCACCGCCCCGTGGACGGCCATGGCGAAAGCGAGAATCATAACGAACCCGCCCCGGCCGTGCTCGCCGCCCGAACCACGCGTTGACGGCCCCGTCAGGCCCCTCCCCACGCCCGCGATTCACGCTGGCGGAATCCCCGACCCTCACGTATCGTCCACCCCATGAGAGGACTGACCCGCCGCTGGCGGTTCACATCTCCGCCACGGAACGGCGAGCCCGATATCAACGCCCGTCCCGCTCCCGACAACGCCGATTCCGGTCGCGGCGTCGACCCGCTTGTCCAGCGCATCCTCGCCGCACGCGGCGTCCTCGATCCCGACATCATCCAACGCTTCTGCGAACCCCGGCTCGTCCACCTCCACGACCCCGCCCTGCTCCCCGACGCCGACCGTGCCGCTCAGCGGATCGCCGACGCCGTCCGGGCCCGCGAACCCATCGTCATCTACGGCGATTACGACGTCGACGGCGTCACCGGGGCCGTGATCCTGCAACGCATCATCCGAACCGCCGCGCCCGACGCCCCCGTCTCCATCTACATCCCCCACCGTCTCGACGAGGGCTACGGACTCAACGTCGACGCCATCCATCAGCTCGCCGACGACGGCGCACAACTGATCGTCTCCGTCGACTGCGGCGTCACCGCGTTCGAACCGGCGCTCGCCGCGAAGTCGCGCGGCGTCGATCTGATCATCACCGATCACCACAACCCGCCCGCCAACGACGACGCCCTGCCCGACGCCTTCGCCGTCGTCCACCCCCGCCGACCCGGCAGCCGCTACCCCTTCGGCGAACTCGCGGGGGCGGGCGTCGCGTTCAAACTCGCCTGGCGTTTCGCCACGCTGTGGTGCGGCACGGAGAAGGTCGGCAAGTCGTTCCAGCAGGCGTTGCTCGACCTCCTGCCCCTCGCCGCCCTCGGGACCATCGCCGATGTCGTCCCCCTCGTCGATGAGAACCGCGTCATCGCGTCCTACGGCCTCCGCGCGATGCCGGCCACGTCGAACGTCGGCCTTCGCGCGCTGATCGAAGCGTCGGACCTCGCGGATCAGCACATCGACGCGGAGAAAGTCGGCTTCCAGCTCGCGCCGCGTCTCAACGCGTGCGGCCGCATGGGACACGCCCGCGAAGCCGCCGAACTGTTCCTCACCGACGACCCCGCCGTCGCGATGCCGATCGCCAGGAAGCTCACCGCCCTGAACAAGGATCGACAGAAGACGGAGCGCCGGATCCTGGAGCAGGCGATGCGTCTGGCGGAGGCGGCGGGGATGACCGGCGATGACCGGCGCGCGATCGTGCTCGCGCACCCCGAGTGGCATCCCGGCGTGATCGGCATCGTCTGCTCCCGTCTCGTCGATCGGTTCCACCGGCCCGCGGTGCTGCTCCAGCAGCAGGACGACGGCGTCCTGCGCGGCTCGGCCCGGAGCGTCGAGGGCTACTCGATCCACGCCGGACTCACCGCGTGCGCATCGCATCTGACCTCGTTCGGCGGACACGACGCCGCGGCGGGCCTCGCCCTCGGCGCCGACGCGCTCGACGCATTCACGGAGGCGCTCGTCGCGCACGCCAACACGCACATCGCGCCGGAGGATCTCAGCTCCGTCGTGCAGATCGACTGCGACTGCTCGCTCGGCGAACTGAAGTACGAGACGGTCGGCCGGATTCGCCGCCTGTCGCCGTTCGGACGCGACAACCCGCCGCCTCGCCTGCGGGTGGCGGATCTTGTCGTCGACGGTCCGGCGAAGCAGATCGGCGGGAACGGACAGCACCTGTCGCTCCACTTCCGGCAGGAGACCCCCGAAGGCCGGCGGTGGATCCGGGGCGTCTGGTGGCGGGCGGGCGAACTCGCGGACCGGCTCACGCCGGGCATGCGGGTCGAGGCGGTCATCGAGCCGAAACTCAACACCTTCCGCGGACGAACCTCGGTCGAGGCGGAGATCCGGGACGTCCGGATCTGCGCGGCGGAGGGGACGGGCGTATCCTGAGGTCATGACCGAGCCTGCTCCCCCCGCGCCCGTCCGCGACTACAACGCGATCGCCGACGCCGTGGCCGACGCCATGCCGCGCGATGCGGACGCCGACGCCCGCATGCGGATCGTCGCGGACCTTCTCTGGTCGCATCTCCACGAGGCGGGCGTGTCGTGGTGCGGGTTCTACGTGGACCAGCCGGAGGCGCCGGACGACCAGCGTCTCGTCCTCGGTCCGTCGCGCGACACGCCCGCGTGTTCTCCGATCGGCCTGCACGGCGCGTGCGGACAGTCGTTCGTCAGTCAGGAGACGCTGATCGTCCACGACGTCGCGGATCTCGGCGACGGCTACATCGCGTGCGACCCGCGCGACCAGAGCGAGATCGTCATTCCCTTGCTGCGCGCGACCGCCGACGGCGGACGCGAGTCGTGGGCCGTGCTCGATCTCGATTCGTTCGACGTCGGCGCGTTCGACGATCGGGATGATGTCGGACTGCGCTATGTCCTGCGGGCGGCGGGGCTCATGTGGTGAGCCGCCGCGCGGCGGACGCTACGCGGCTTCGGCGGGCGTGTAGCCTTCGCAGGTGCTGACCGCGGTGACCTGGAGACCGAGGCTCGCGTGGGCCGGGTGGCCGCACGATTCGGTGTGTGATTCCGGCGCGACGCCCTTGATGCGAATCTCCACGACCTGCGGCGCATCGGATTCGCCGCCGAAGTGAGCGCACCTGCCGCACTGTCCATCCTGAATCGAAAGCATGTCATCCCTCCATCGAAGTAAACGGGGTCTGCTTCAATCATCCGTTGCCGGGGGCGGCGACGAAAGCACAAACCGCGTTGACGGCCTGAATGCTGTTGAGACTCAATTGCAGGACGGCGCAGGTCCGGGAATCAGGCGGTCGAGTCGTCGAAGGGCAGGAAGCGTTCGATCTCCGCGCGGATGGGCGGACGTTGCGGGGTGTGTCCGAGTTTGCGCAGAATGGGGTCCGTCCAGGTCGGGGCGAGCGTGCACGCCGTCGCCCAGAGCGGGATCGCGCGGCTCGTCCAGACCTCCGGCTTCGCCTTGCGTCGCTTCAGGTTGCGCACGATCGCGCGGGCCACCCGCTCCGGCGGCTGCATGAAAGGCCCGCCGGCGGAACGATCGAGTCCGTCGTCCCGGCCCGAGAGCTCGTCCGACACCTCGAAGAACTCCGTCTTCGTGCCGATCGGGTGCACGCTGAACACCTGGATGCCGGCCCGCGCAAGTTCATGGCGCATCGCGCGGCAGATATGCGACTGCGCCGCCTTCGTCGCGCAGTACGGCCCGTGCCACGGGATCGTGAACTTCGCGATGCAGCTCGAACACATGAAGAGGCGGCCGCGCCGCTCCGCCCGCACCATCCGACGCGCCGCCTCGCGAAGCAGGTCGACGCCCGCGAAGAAGTTGACTTCGAAGATGCGTCGGAGATCCGCGTCGCTGGTGGCGACGATCGCGCGATCGACGCCGTAGCCCGCATTGGCGTAGACGGCGTCGAAGCCGTCGAGTTCGGACTCGGCGACGTCGAGCAGGCGCTGGTTCACGCCGGGATCCGCGACATCGGCGGCGACGATGGCGGTGCGTCGTCCGTGGGCACGGACGGCCTCGGCGACGCGCTGGAGTTTCTCCTCCCGCCGCGCGTTGAGGAGAATGTCGTACCCGGCCTTCGCCGCTTCGATGGCGGTCGCCGCGCCGATGCCGGCGGACGCGCCGGTGATGATGAGGGTGGGCATCGAATCTCCCGTGGGTTCACTTCCCGGTGAGGAGCACGACGCCGCCGAGGATCATGGCGACGGCGAGCAGTTTCTTCGTGGTCAGCGGCTCGCCGAGCACGAGCGCGCCGAGGAGGACCGCGGTGGCCGGCGCGACGGCGAAGGCGACGGGCTTCACCCGCGAGATCTCGCCGGCGTGGAGCGCGGCGTAGAAGCAGATCATCCCCGCCGCGCCCGCCATCAGCCCCGACCCGAGAATCAGTTTCGACAGCGTCGGCCCGCCCGCCTGCGGCCATGTCGCCGGTTCGAGCTTCCGCTGGTGGACGGCGAACCAGCAGACGAGCCAGAGCACGGGGAGCGCGGCGGTGGAGCGGACGGCGATCGCGGTGAGCGGCCCGATCTTTCCGGTGTGCAGGACGGACTTCGTGAACAGTTCACCGACGCCCCAGCAGAGTCCGGCGCCGACGGCGAGGAGGATGGCTTTCATGTCGGGGAGGATACCCGCCGCGGCGCCCCGCATTCGGGGCAGTTCGGACCCTCCACCCCGACGAGGTCGTAGAGGCAGACGTCGCACCACGCCCCCGAGTCCCGGCGTCGGCCGAGGAACCGAAAGCCGAGGTACGCGATCAGTCCGGCGGCGGCGGTCCAGCCGAGGGTGGCGATCATCGCGGCGGGCGGGATCCGCCACGTGCGCACGGGCGGCGTGCCGAGCTGCGTCGACTGCTCGATCCGGCTCTCGTAGTAACCGAGCATGCCGAAGGTCCGGACCTCGCGGGTCGATGCGCCGAGGTTCTCCCACGTGTGGCGGTAGCCGGCCCACGCGGGGACGATGGCGACGGCGAAGAACACGGTCATCCACGCCGCGGCGGACTGGCGACGGGGCCAGGCGGGTTTCTTCGGGGATCGCGTCGCGGGTTGGTCGTCAGGTCGGGCCATCGTCTTCATCCTCACATCCGTGGGGCCTTTCGCCAAGTCCCAGCCGGACCGGATACACTGGAGAATTGCGGCCCATCGAGGCCGGAGTCCCTCCCCCGCGAACGCCTCCCCCGGAGCGAACATGACGATGTCCGCCAGTTCAACCCGCACCGCGGCCGAAGTCCGCCGCGAGTTCATCGAGTTCTTCAGCGAGACGTGCGATCACACGTTCGCTCCGTCCTCGCCGGTCGTGCCGCACGACGATCCGACGCTGCTGTTCACGAACGCGGGGATGAATCAGTTCAAGGACGTCTTCCTCGGCCAGGGGTCGCGTACGTACACCCGTGCGGTCAACAGCCAGAAGTGCATCCGGGCGGGCGGCAAGCACAACGATCTCGAGGACGTCGGCAAGGACACGTATCACCACACCTTCTTCGAGATGCTCGGCAACTGGTCGTTCGGCGACTACTTCAAGGACCAGGCGATCCAGTGGGCGTGGGAACTGCTCGTCGAACGGTGGGGGCTCGACCCGGAGCGTCTGTACGTGACGGTGTTCGAGGGCGACGCTGAAGACGGACTCGAAGCGGACGAGGAGGCGGAGAACATCTGGCGGAAGTTCGTGCCCGCCGACCGGATCAGCCGCTGGGGACGCAAGGACAACTTCTGGGAGATGGGCGAGTCCGGTCCGTGCGGGCCGTGCTCGGAGATCCACTTCGACTCCCGCTCCGACGCCGAACGCGCGAAGCTCGACGGCGGCGAACTCGTCAACCGGGATCATCCCGACGTCATCGAGATCTGGAACCTCGTCTTCATCCAGTTCAATCGCGGCGACGACCGAAAGCTCACGCCGCTGCCGGAGAAGCACGTCGACACCGGCATGGGGCTCGAACGCATCGTGCGGGTCATGCAGGGCAAGCGGTCGAATTACGACACCGATCTGTGGACGCCGCTCTTCGATGCGATCCAGCGTCGCACCGGCGCCCGCGTGTACGAAGGGGCGATGGAGGATCCGACCGACATCGCGTACCGCGTGATCGCGGACCACATCCGATGTCTGACCACGGCGATTTCGGACGGGGCGACGCCGTCGAATGAAGGACGCGGGTACGTGCTGCGGCGCATACTCCGTCGCGCGGTGCGGATGCTGAATCAGACGCTGGGCGTGAAGGAGCCGGCGTTGTGCGATCTCGTGCCGGCGGTGGTCGATTCGCTCGGCAACGCCTTTCCCGAACTGGACAAGCACGCCGATCGCGTGGCGGGCGTGATTCGGGAGGAGGAGCTCGCCTTCCTCCGCACGCTGGAGCGCGGCCTCGAACTCTTCGCCGCCGCGGCGGACGCGACCGACGACAACGTCGTCTCCGGCGAGGACGCCTTCAAGCTGCACGACACCTTCGGCTTCCCCATCGACCTCACCCAGGTCATGGCCGAAGAGCGCGGCATGTCGGTCGATCTCGCCGGCTACGAATCCCGCATGCAGGAGGCCCGCGAAGCAAGCCGGGGCGGCGGATCGACGGAAGACGGTCTGACGTTGCCGCCCGATGCGCTGGCGCGGCTCAAGTACCTCGGCGTGGAGCCGACCAAGGACGACGACAAGCACCACGGGCGTCCGACCACCACGACGCTGCGGGCGATCTGGAACGGCAAGGACTTCGACAACCGCGCCGAGGGCGGCCAGGTCTACAAGCACCGCGACGCGGGTCCCGACGAACGACAACAACGCATCGCCCTCATCACCGAGCGGACGAACTTCTACGCGGAGCAGGGCGGTCAGGTCGGCGACATCGGCGTGATCCGCGACGTCGACGACGACCGGTCGGAGTTCCGGGTGATCGATACGCAGGTCATCGGCGGCTACGTGATGCATCTCGGCCACCTCGTCTCCGGCCGCCTGACGGTGGACGAGAAGGTGAACCTGACCATCGACCGCACCCGCCGCGCGATGATCCGTGCGCACCACACGACGACGCACATCCTGAATCACGCGTTGCGTCAGGTGATGGGCGACGAGATCGACCAGAAGGGTTCGCTGGTGGCGGACGATCGTCTCCGTTTCGACTTCTCGTGCCCGCGGGCGCTGACGGACAGCGAGATCAACGCGGTGGAGCGACTGACCAACGCCGCGATTCACCAGAAGCTGCCGGTGCATGTCGGCTACGCGCCGCTGAATCGGGCGAGCGAGATCAACGGGCTGCGGGCGGTGTTCGGCGAACGCTATCCGGATCCGGTGCGGGTGGTTTCGGTCGGCGTGCCGATCGAGGATCTGCTCGACGATCCGCTGAACCCGCGTTGGCCGGAGTACTCGATCGAGTTCTGCGGCGGCACGCACCTCGAGGATTCGGGAGAGGCGAAGAAGTTCGTGATCACGCAGGAGACGAATGTCGCGGCGGGCGTGCGTCGCATCATGGGCGTCACCGGCCCCGCCGCGCTCGCCGCGTCCACCGCCGGACAGGAGCTGGAGTCCCGTTCGTTCCGCGCCGTGAATCTCCCCGACGAAGAGATGGTGGAGGAGTACGGCGAGATCGTGAAGTCGATGGAGGAGCTGTCGATCGGCGTGGTGTCGAAGCACCGGATCACGGAACATCTGGAGAAGCTGCGTTCGAAGGTGCGTCGGGTGCAGAAGCAGGCGCACTCCGCCGCGCGGGACACGGTGGTCGAACAGGCCCGCGTCCTCGCCGAGAGCATCCAGGGCCGGATGATCGTCGACACGATTCTCGGGGCGGACAAGGAGACGCTGCGGGCGGCGATGGACGTGATCAAGGCGCGTCGTCCGGATGTCGCGGCGTTGCTGCTCTCGGCCGACGATGAGGCGGGCAAGGTCTCCATCATGGCGATCGTGCCGGACGAACTGATCAAGGAAGGCCTCAAGGCCGGCGACTGGGTGCGCGAAGCCGCGAAGGCGTGCGACGGCGGGGGCGGCGGGCGTCCGGACAAGGCGGAGGCCGGCGGCAAGGATCCCGACAAGATCGACGACGCCCGCAACGCCGCCGTCGACTTCGCGGAGCGCGCGCTCCGCTGAATCAACCCCTCGACGAAGGCGCCCCCCCTCCGTGAACAGCCAGGAACGCATCCTGTGGACGAGCGTGGGGGCGGGCGTGGTCGTGCTGATCGCGGCGGTCGGCGTGCTCATCTTCGGACCCGTCGCGACCCCCGGCCCGGACGTCGCGCGGACCGTGCTCGGCGAACGCGCGACGCCCGACGGCATGGCGGCGTCCGCCCGCATCCGACTCGAAGACGACGACCCGATCGGCGCGTACCAGGATGCGACATGGACGCTGAGCGAGGATCCGACGCACGTCGAAGCGAGGCGGACGCGGATCGACGCCGCGCTCGCACTCGAGGACCTCGGCCCCGCCCGCGACGATCTCCTTTACCTGCGAACAAAGGCCCCGGCGTCGTTCACGCCGGATGATCGCCGACGACTCGCCGACCTGTTCGCCCGCACCGGTCTGCCCGGCGAGGCGGTGAAGGAAATGGACACGCTGCTCGACGCTGCGCCGGATGATGCGACGCTGCTCCGGCGACGCGGGGCGTACCGACTCGCGGCGGGAGACTTCGCGGGCGCGCAGACGGACCTGGCCCGGAGCCGCGAACTGACCGGCTGGCGGCCCGACACGGCGCGTCAACTCGGACGCGCGGCGTGGGGCCTCGGCGCGTACGACGCCGCGCTCGCGGAGTTCACACGTGCGATCGACGTTCGGCGCGGCGCGCCCCACAATCATTTCGGGCGCGGGCTGACGCACCTGTTCATGGGCGATCACGAGCGAGCGGTCGAGGACCTCCGGACGGAGATGCGAATGCGTCTCTACGGACAGGGTTCGGTGCGGGCGATGCTCTGGGTGGCGTTGAACGCCGCGGGCGATGCGGACGGGGCCGACGGCGTGGTGCAACGCGCGCTCGACGACGCCGACCTGGAGCTGGACCAGTCCGAACAGATGATGCTGAAGCATCTGGTCGGCGCCGTCAGCGGACCCGCATTGCTTCGGGCCGCGCGTCAGCCGCGGACGGGCGAACTGACGATCGACCGACTTGTCGAGGCGTACTTCTATCTCGGCGCGAAGCACGAGGTCGCCGGTGAGGTCGACGAGGCGGTCACGAACTATCTCGCGGCGATCGGTACGGAAGCGCGGACGCACGAGGCGTACTTCGCAGCGCTGGCGGCGTTGCGTCGCCTCGATGCGGCGCCGACGGGCGCGGCGGGACCGGAAGCGGCGCCGGGCGACTGAAAAGGCGTCGCCGCCGCCCGGCAGAGGGACGGCGGCGACCGGCAGGGAAGGGGATTCGAGTCGCGAGGCGTCACGAGAGGCCCGGAGAAGAAAGAAAAGACGGGCCCCACCACGACCTACGCGGTGATGGGGCCCGTCCTGCGCGATTTTCCGGATGTTTTCGGAAGCAGCGTTCCGATGGTCGCGTGACGCGTCAGGACACGCCCGCCTCCAGTTGCTGCTGCACCCAGCCCTCGTGCGTCTCGTCGAGCGCCTCCGCGACGCCCATCGGCATCGACAGATGCAATGTGACCGCGTTCTGCAGCGGGATCTCGCCGGAAACTTCGTGCACGCCGGTCCGGAACGCGGCGCCGCCCCAGTCGACCAGCAGCGTGCCGCACGCCATCCCCGGCGTCCGACGCACGCAGGAGCCCTGGCCCCGCGGGTACCAGCTCGCGGCGGCGAGTTGCACGTTGAGCACTTCGCCCTGTAGCTCCCGGGGGATCGCGATCGGCTGATGGATCACGCCGAACGCGCCGCCGTCGCAGCGGAACGCGAAGTGCACATCACGCCAGCCGGGCCGAATGCAGAAGCTGTTCTCCGGCGGTCGCAGGTGGATGATCCCGTGCGTCGGGTTCTCGAAGCGGTTCTGGTAGTGAACGGAAAGCTGCGCTTCGTGTCCCTGCTGACGTACGGTGACCATGAAGGACAGGCCGTCCGCCTCGTAGTAAACGCCGCTCCCGAACATCTCGCCGAGGTGGTCGGGCATGCGATCCTCGCGGGTGAACGCGAAGATCAGCCAGCCGCCCGTCACCAGGATGAACCCCAGCGGGATGAACCGGTGGAACCACGCGGTTTCTCCCTCCACCAGCGTCAGGCCGATCAGCAGCCAGACCACCGACGCGGCGAGAAGAACGATCAGCGCGAGGTTTCGCTTGTCATGCATGTGACAACCCTCTTATCTCGACCCGTGCCTCCGTGACGACGGACGCACCCTGCCGCGAACGTCATCGACAACGTCCGCCCGCTCCTTCTCCCTGTTCCCCGCGGCCCGCCGCCTCCGCCTCCAACGGGTGCGCGGCTGACGACAACGCTTTCCCCGGCGGCCGGTTGACCGGCCCCGACTCACGTCCAACACTGTGATCGGTTTCACGATGTCGGGCGGCTTGAAGCGAACGCGTCGCCAGGGAAACTATCGGGCTGAATCCTGCTCCCGCCAAATGAGAATGGCCGGGAATGTCGAACATTTCACCGGTCATTCGCGACCTCGTCCCTTTTTCTACGGAAGCTGCGCCCATGGATTTCGACCATCCGCCTGCGGATCCGCTGAACACGATGCACGCCTGGCTCGAGGATGCGAAGGGGTTGGAACTGCCCAATCCGAACGCGATGACCCTTTCGACCGTCGACGCGGACGGCCAGCCTTCGGCCCGCATCGTGCTCCTCCGTCATCTGGATGCGCGCGGCGCGGTTTTCTATACGAATTACACGAGTCGAAAAGGCGAGGCGATCGCCGCGACCACTCGCGTGGCGCTGCTGTTCTTCTGGGATCAGAACCAGCGGCAAATCCGGATCGAGGGGCCCGCGACCCGGATTCCGCACGCGGAATCGGACATGTACTTCGCCCACCGGCCCCGGGGGAGCCAGATCGGGGCGTGGGCGAGCGATCAGTCGAAGCCGATCGAGAGCCGGGCCGCGCTCGAAGCCCGTATTGACGAGGTCGAGGCCCGCTTCGCCGACCAGCCCGTCCCCCGTCCGCCGCACTGGGGCGGGTACCGCGTCGGGCTGGACCGCGTCGAACTCTGGGAGGGCCGGGAGTTCCGCGTCCACGATCGCGTCGTCTACACCCGCGTCGCCGACGCCTGGGCCGTGGAGCGGTTGTGCCCGTGATCGGGCCTGAAACCGGCTTCAGACGTCACTGGCCAGGCCTGACCGGGCCAGACGCGTTGGATTTTCGTGGTTTGAGGCCGGGATCTGACCGTATACTTCATTGAGATGCACGGCGTTGCCGCGAAATCCTGGTGCCTGATCGCCCTGATGGTGATCAGTCTGGTCGGTCCGGCCTGGGGCGGCTGCTGCTGTCTGCATGCCGACGAGGCGCCGGGCGGGCTGACCTGCGCCGACGACGCCCCGACGACCCCGCCCCCCTGCTGCTGCGGCGGCGAGGACACCTCCGGTGACGAGCCGGAGTCGCCGACGTCGGATCGATGCGATTGCAGCAAGGCGTGCTGTGCGGGTGCGCGACCGCTGGCTCCGACGCCTCGCGCGGCGGTGATTCCCGCGGCGGCGACGCTCTCGGTGGAGTTCGTGCTGAGCGAGCGTTTCCTGACCCCGCGCGATGTGCATCTAGATCTGCTGCGGCCCCCGCAGGCCTGAGTTCCGGTGTGACGCCCCGCGTGCGCGCTGATCGCGTTCGACAGGCGGGCTCTCTGACCGAGTGAACTCAGGAGTTTCTGACGATGACCATGCACCAGACGCGTCGGCGCTGGCCGATGCACGTGATCGCCCCCGCGTTCGTCGCGCTGGGGGTGGGCGGGCTGCTGCTCTTCGCGGCCCGCGAGACCTTCCAACCGACCACTCCCGCGGCGGTTCATCCCGTCCTGTTCGCGGGTCCCGCCGCGATGGGGGACGCCCCGGCTCCAGATGGTGTCGTCGCGGCCCAGCCGGCGGGTCGAGCCGTGCAGGCCCCGGGCTGGCTGGAGGCGGACCCGTACATCGTCGCCGCCGCCGCGCTCGCGGACGGCGTGGTCGAGACGATCGATGTGCTCGAGGGCGAATCGGTCGAGAAGGGCGAGATCGTCGCCCGACTGGTCGACGAGGACGCCCGGATTGCGCTGGCGTCGGCGAAAGCGTCGCTTCGCGCGGCGGAGGCGCAGGTCATCGCCGCCCGGACGGAGTTCGAGGCGGCGGAGACCAACTGGGAGATTCCGGTCGAGCGTGAGCGGGCCGTCGCCGCGACCGCGGCCCAGGTGGCGTCGGCGGAGGCGGATCTCGCCCAGCTTCCGGCGTTGATCGAGGTGGAGGAAGCGAAGCTCGCCCGGATGCAGGAGGAGCTGACGCGTCTGCGCATCGTCTACGAAAGCGCCGGGGCGTCGGATCTCGAACTGATCATCCTCGAGAAGGAGTCCGACGCGCAGGCAGCCCAGCTCGAGGCGTTGCGGCGGCGCCGGCCGATTCTCGAGGCGAAGGTCAGTCAACTGCGGGCCGAAGCGCGAGCGGCGGAACGCAACGCCGAATTGCGGGTGGACGAGAAGCGGGCGCTGGGTCACGCCCGGGCGGAACTGGCGCGGGCGGAGGCGGCCGTCGCATTGGCGCAGGCGAAACATGACGAGTCGCAGCTTCGTCTCGACCGGATGGTGATTCGGGCGCCGATCTCGGGCAACGTGCAGCGTCGGCTGAAGGCGCCGGGCGACAAGGTCATGGCGGGCATGGACAGTCCGTATTCCGCGCATCTGGTTCACCTGTACGATCCCGCGAAGATCCAGGTGCGGGTGGACGTCCCGCTCGCGGACGCCGCGTTCGTGTCGGTCGGCCAGCGTTGTGAAGTCGTGGTCGACGTGCTGCCGGAACAGATCTTCGCCGGTGAAGTGACGCGAATCACGCACGAGGCGGATCTTCAGAAGAACACGCTGCAGGTGAAGGTACGAGTCATCGAACCGTCGCCGCTGCTGCGCCCGGAGATGCTGACGCGAGTGAAGTTTCTGCCCTCGAACGGCGGCGGCGTGTCGCCGCGCTCGACGGACGCGGGCGGCGGGTCGCCGACGGGACGGCTGGTGCGGGCGCCGATCGAGACTCTGTCCAACGGCGGCGCGCTCGGCTCGGCCCACGTCTGGGTGGTGCGCCAGCGGCGGGGCGGGGTGGGCGTGCTGGAGCGGGCGGACGTCGAAGTCCTGCCCGTGACCGACGATGACGCGATGGACGGCTGGGCGTCCGTGCGCGGCGACCTGCGTCCGGGCGATCTGCTCGTCAACGCCGGCGCCTACGAAGCCGGACAACGGATCCGGATCCGTGAGCCGAAGGGAGCGACATCATGATTCGCGAACAGCCGAACGCGGACATCCTGATCCGCTGCCGCGGCCTCACCCGTGAGTACCGCCGCGGCGACAACGTGATCCGGCCGCTCGATGAGCTTGATCTCGACGTGCCGCGCGGCGACTTCCTCGCCCTCATGGGTCCGAGCGGCAGCGGGAAGACGACGCTGCTCAACCTCATCTCCGGCATCGACACCCCGACCGCCGGAACCCTCACGATCGACGCCGTCGACGTCGGGGGCCTGAACACGCGCCGACTCGCGGCGTGGCGTTCGACGAACATCGGGTACATCTTTCAGCTCTACAACCTCGTGCCGGTGCTCACCGCGTACGAGAACGTCGAACTCCCCCTGTTGCTGCACAAGCTGTCGCGGAAGGCGCGGCGTGAACGCGTGCTCGAGGCGATGCAGGTGGTCGGCATCGCGGATCGCGCCGATCACTTTCCGCGTCAGCTCTCGGGCGGACAGGAGCAGCGGGTGGCGATCGCCCGGGCGATCGTGACCGAGCCGACGATCCTCGTCGCGGACGAGCCGACGGGCGATCTCGACCGGACCGCCGCGGCGGCGGTGATGGAGCTGCTGCAGCGTCTCAACCGTGAGCGGGGACAGACGATCATCATGGTCACGCACGACCCGCAGACGACCGACTACGCCAAACGAACGCTGCACCTCGAGAAGGGGCGGCTCGTCGAGCACGACGCAACGCTGGAGACCGTCGCATGAGCGTCCTGAAGTTCATCCCCTACGTGTGGCGACAGACCGCGCGTCGACGCGTGCGCACGGCCCTGACGATTCTCGGGGTGGCGATCGCCATGTACCTCTTCACCGCCGTGCGCACGATGGAGCGCGGCGTGGCGGAGGCGACGGAAGCGAGCGCGGACGAGACGACCCTCGTCGTCTACCGCAAGGACCGCTTCTGCCCCGCCACCAGTCAGCTCCCGCAGGACTACCAGCGGGCGATCGAACGCATCGACGGCGTCACCCGCGCGGTGCCGGTGAAGGTCGTCGTCAACAACTGCCGGACCAGCCTCGACGTCGTCACGTTCCGAGGGGTGCCGAAGGACGACTTCCTCGCGGTGCGTGAAGGGAAGTTCGAGATCATCGAAGGCTCGATCGAGGACTGGAAGCGACGCACCGACGCCGCGCTGATCGGCGAAACGCTCGCCCGACGACGCGGCCTGACGCCCGGCATGACGTTCGACGCGGCGGGGGTGACGGCCTACGTGGCGGGCGTGATCCGGTCCGAGGAAGCGCAGGACCACAACGTCGCGTACACCGCACTCGAGTTCGTGCAGCTGGCGGGACGGGATCAGCTCGGGATTGTGACGCAGTTCAACGTGAACGTCTCGTCGCCCGACCAGCTGGAGCTCGTCGCGGCGGCGATCGACGAACTGTTCAGCACCGCGCAGGAGCCGACGGTGACGTTCAGCGAGAAGGCGTTCGTCGCCCAGATCGCGGACGACCTGATCGAACTCGTCGATTTCGCCGGGTGGCTCGGGATCGGCTGCCTGATCGCGGTTCTTGCGTTGATCGGGAACGCGATCGTGCTCAGCGTGCAGAGCCGGGTGGCGGAACATGCGGTGCTGCAGACGCTGGGATACTCCGGACGACTCGTCGCCGCGCTGATCATCGCGGAGGGCGTCGTCACCGCGCTCGCGGGCGGACTCATCGGCGGGGCGGCGGCGCTGGCGACCGCCCACTACGGCAGCTTCGCCCTCTCGGTCGAAGGGCAGTCGATTCCGCTCGACGCCTCGCCCGTGCAGTTGCTTGTCGGTCTGCTCGTGTGCGGCGGACTCGGCGTCGCGGCCGGACTCGTCCCCGCCTGGCAGGCCTCCCGCACCGACATCGCCCACGCCTTCCGCACCGTCTGAGGAACCGACGACGCCATGCGACAGCTCCCCTTTGAATACGCCTACCGCAACTTCGGCCGCAGCAAAGTGCGTCTCATCGCATCGCTGGTCGGCGCGGCCCTGGTGGTGGTGCTGATTCTCGCCGCGGCGGGGTTCGTGCGCGGCATGCAGCGCACGCTCGTCACCGCGCCCGCCCTCCACGAAAACGTCATGATCATCGGCGTCGGCAGCGAAGAGGGCGTGGAGCGATCGCAGATCAGCAACAACGTCGCCAGCATCGCGGCGGCGAGCATCCGCGGACTCAAGAAGGCCGGCGAGATCGACTACGTCTCGCCCGAAATCCACATGGCCCTGCCCGTCCGCACCGACGCGAATGATCCGACGCCCCGACCCTCCGTGATGCGAGGCGTGACGTCGACCGCGTACCTCGTGCATCCGGAGGTCGAAATCGTCGAGGGGCGACCGCCCCGTCCGGGCGAAGATGAACTCATGGCGGGCGGACTCGCGGCGGCGCGTCTGGGGCTGCCCGACGAAGGACTCGCGGTCGGCGAGACGATCTGGTTCGACAATCGCCCGTGGACGATCGTCGGCCGCTTCCGTGCGCCGAACACCGTCATGGACGCCGAACTCTGGCTGCCCCTTACCGACCTGCAGATCGCCACCAAACGCGAAGCGTCGCTGTCGTGCGTGATCGTCTCGCTCGACACCGCACGCTTCCCGTCCGTCGACGTCTTCGCGAAGTCACGGCTGGACCTCGAGATCACGGCGATCCGCGAAGCGGACTACTACGCGTCCATCGCCGCGTTCTACCGGCCCATCCGCATCATGATCATCGTGACCGCGGTGCTGATCGCGGCGGGCGGCCTGCTCGGAGGACTGAACACGATGTACGCCTCGTTCGCCGCGCGGGTGCGCGAAATCGGCATGCTGCAGGCGCTCGGCTTCACGCGGACGGCCATCGTGCTGAATCTGACGGAAGAATCGATGTTCGCGGCGGCGACGGGCGCGTTGATCGGCGCGGCGGCCGGCCTCCTGCTGCTCGACGGACTGGCGGTGCGTTTCTCGATGGGGGCGTTCGAACTGACGATGGATGCGCCGGTGGTGCTGACGGGACTGGCGGGCGGACTGCTGGTCGGCCTCGTGGGCGCCGCGCCCCCGGCGATCCGCTGTCTGCGGATGCCGATCACCCAGGCGTTGAAGGCGCACCAGGACTGAATACTTTCTTGCCGGCGAGCATCTTCGCCGGGTTTCAATGGAGACCGACTGACATGCGACGAACGCAATTCACGCTGACGCTTTCGATGGCGCTGAGCGCCGCTCTGCTGGCGACGGGCTGCACGAAGAGCGAGACCTCGGACCCGGGGACGAACGGCGGCGCGGCCGCCCCGGCGGGCCAGCCGACATCCGCCGCGCCCGCGGCGCCCGCCTGGCGGCTCGACGCGGCGCCGGTCGACGCCGTCGACGTGGCGGCCGTGAAGGAGACGGCGGCGGAGGGCGACGAGGTGGTGGTGCGGGGCCGGATCGGCGGACGGGCGGAGCCGTTCGTCGAGGGGGCCGCGGTCTTCATCATCATGGACCCGGCCATCCCGGACTGCAGCGCCAAGGAGGACGACCACTGTCCCGTGCCCTGGGACTACTGTTGTGAGACGCCCGAGACGATCATGGCGAACAGCGCCACGGTGCAGCTCATCGATGCGGACGGCGTCCCGATGCCGATCGACCTGACGCGGCATGGTCTGAAGCCGCAGGACGAGGTGATCGTGGTGGGCTCGGTCGGTCCGCGTCCGGGCTGGCCCAACAGCAACGTGCTGGTGATCGACGCCACGGGGATCTACCGCGCGCCGTAACGACGTCACGCATCGGGGTCGGCGTCCGTATCGATGCGCTCCGCGTCGGCGACATGGCGTGATCGTCCCTCGCCTTCGAGTTCGACCTCGGGCATGCGTCGGGGGGCGACGACCCGGGCCGGGTTGCCGGCGACGATCATGCCGGCGGGGACGTCGCGCATGACAACGGCGCGGGCCCCGACGATCGCGTTGTCGCCGATGGTCACGCCGGGCCCGATGAACGCGCCGGCGCAGATCCACACGCCGGACCCCACCCGGATCGTGGGACGCAGCAGCGGCATGTCCGGCTGCTTGAAGTCATGGGTGCCGGCGCAGAGGTACGCGTCCTGCGAGATCACGGTGTGCGCGCCGATCACGACCTCGCCGAGGTTGTAGACCGTCACGTTGTCCGCGAGCAGGCTGTACTCGCCCATCGTGAACAGCCACGGATGCCAGACCGTGACCGTGCGCCGGACGCCGCCTCGCACCCGCGCCCCGAAGCGACGGAGCCAGAACACCCGCCAGCGGGCGCCGCGGGGCAGGACGAGACGGAACAGCGTCGCCTGCACCAGCCGCCACCACGCCTTCCGGACGTAGTCCGACTTCGGGTACGGACGCGACGCGGTGCGATCGAGCCGCTGGAAGATGCGCGGCTTCGCGGGGGCGTCGGGCTGGCGGGAGTCGGTCGTCATCAGAAGGCGCCGTACCGTCGGTAGAGTTCGAGCCACTGGTCGATCGTGGCGTCCCAGGTGATGCCCGGCGCATATCGCCGGCACGCCTCGACCATGCCGGCGCGACGATCGGCGTCGAGACAGACCGCGTCGATGGCCTCCGCCCACGCCGTCGCGGTGAAGTCCGGAACCTCGACGCCCACGCCCGCCCGCACCGCGGCGCCGAAGTTGCAGTACGGCGAAACGATGATCGGCAGCCCCGCCCCGATGGCTTCACAAAGGACCATCGGGAATCCCTCGCCCGTTGACAACAGACACATGCAGACGCTCTCGACCAGCATCTGGTGCTTGTCCTCGCCGTAGGCCGGACCGTCGTAATCGACGCGGTCCGACACCCCGCAACGCGCCGCCGCCGCCGCCACGTCCTTCCAGTGATCGAAGTGATCCGGACCCACGAACCGCAGACGATGCGTTCGCCTCGCCTCCGACGACGCGTACGCCTCGACAAGCAGCACCGGCTGCTTCCGCGGATCGATCGCCGACAGGAACAGAATCGACGGCTCGGTGATCCGCTTCGGCGTGCGCTGACGCGCGGCGTCGACGTCGAACGGCTCATACCCGTTCGGCACCACGTCCACGGCCTCCGGCAATCCCAGCGTCGAGCGCGGCACGGTCTCCGTGGCGCTGGAGATCACCATCCGGGCGGCGCCCGACACCGCCTTCCGACCCTTCCAACGCCACCACAGTCGCTTCGCGCCGGCGCTCTGCTGCAGCGGACCGGGACTCAGCTTGCCGCGCGGCGTGAACAGGTAGGGAATCCCCCGACCCTGCAGCGACCGCATCGCCGTCTCGCTGAACGCCGAGAAACACGTGTGGACGTGCGCGATCGGCGCGGCGTCCATCGTCGCCAGCGCGCGACGGACCGGACCCGTCGGCCCCAGCAGCGGATGACCGCGCTGCCCGAACACATGCTGCTCGACGTTCTCGTGCTCGCGATAGACGCCCGGCGCCTTCGTCACCGCGCCCGCCTGCCGATTCCCGCAGTACAGACGCACCGGATGGCCGCGTCGCCCCAGCCGCAGACAGATCTGGCGCACGCTGTTCGAGACGCCGATGGTCTCCCGATCGAGATCGACGAAGGTCGGCGCGATCTGAATGATCGGAAACCGCTCGTCGCTCATCCCGCGACCTTCCCCTGCTCGTGACGGATCAACGCCGCCAGCCCCTCCTCCAGCGTCGCCTGCGGCTCGTAGCCGAGAAGCTCTCCAGCTCGCGTGATGTTCGCCACCGAGTGCGGCACGTCGCCGGCGCGAGGCGGCTCGAACTGCGGCGTCGAGTCGACTTCCAGCACGTCGCCCATGACCCGCAGCAGGTCGAGCAGACTCGTGCGGACGCCGGTGCCGATGTTCATCGTCTCGCCCATCAACGGCTCCGGACGCGCCGCCGCGAGCAGATTCGCCCGCACCACGTTCTCGACGAACACGAAGTCGCGGGTCTGCGTTCCGTCGCCGAAGACGCGGGGCTGGCCGCCCTGCATGAGGATGTCGGTGAAGGCGGAGATCACCGCCGCGTACGGCGACTTCGGGTCCTGACGGGGCCCGAAGACATTGAAGTAGCGGAGGCTCGCCGTGGACAGGCCGTGGCAGCGGCTCGCCGTCTGCAGCAGCAGTTCGCCGGTCGCCTTGCTGGCCGCGTAGGGCGAGCACGACACCATGACGTCGGTTTCGGTCGAAGGGAGGGTCGGGTCGTCGCCGTACACCGCGGCCGAGGACGCGAAGACGACGCGCTCCGCCCCCGCCGCGAGCGCCGCGTCGAGCACCCGCTGGACGCCGACGACGTTGATCTCGAGGCACGTCTCCGGCTCCGCCACGGACTGGGGCACCGAGACCATCGCCGCCTCATGGAAGACATAGCGGCAGCCGCGAACGGCGTCGGCCAGGGCGCCGCGGTCGAGAATCGAGGCCTCGACGAGCCGCAGATCGGGGTCGTCGGCCGGCAAGTTGGACGCGTGCCCGGTGGAGAGGTCGTCGATGACCGTCACCTCGGCGCCGAGCGTCCGCAGCGTGCGGGCGATGTGCGATCCGATAAAGCCCGCCCCGCCGGTGACGAGGGCCCGGGCGCCGGCGAAGACGGAAAACGGATCATTGGTCGCGGACATCGACATCGGGCCTCCCTTTCGCGCCGGCCGCAGCGGGGCGGCGGTGGTCGTACGTGCGTGGCATCTTACCGGTTCGCGTTGAGTCGCCGCGGCGGCCCCTTGCCCCGGGGGGGTCCCCGTCGTAGGGTGCTCCCCTATGTCGCTCCGCCTCCACAACACGCTCACGGGTTCGCAGGACGAGTTCGTCCCGCTCGATCCCGCCGGCCGCGTCGTCACGTTCTACACCTGCGGCCCGACGGTCTACGACTACGCCCACATCGGGAACTTCCGGTCATTTCTGAACGCGGATGTCCTCCGACGCACGCTGGAACTCCTCGGCTACGAGGTTCGTCACGTGATGAACATCACCGACGTCGGCCACATGACCGACGACGACCAGGCGGACGGCGGCGGCGAGGACAAGATGGAGGCCGCGAAGAAGCGGCTCCTCGAGGACAAGAAGTCCGGGAAGCTCCCCGAGGACGTCGATCTTGATCCGACCGATCCCTACGCAATCGCCGGCTTCTACGCGGACGCCTTCATCGAGGACGCGAAGACGCTGGGCATGAAGGTCGTCGACGAAGCGGACGAACGGCCCGAACTCCTGCCCCGCCCGACGAGCTACATCGCGGAGATGATCACGCTGGTGGAGACGCTCATCGAGCGCGGCCACGCCTACGTCGGTTCCGACGGCGTCGTGTACTTCGACGTGCAGTCCTTCCCGGCCTACGGCCGACTCTCGGGCAACACGCCCGACGCCATCCGCTCCGGCATGGGCGGACGCGTCGACGAGACCACCCAGTCGATCAAGAAGCATCCCGCCGACTTCATGCTCTGGAAACCCGACCCCAGCCACCTCATGAAGTGGGACAGCCCCTGGGGCGAAGGCTATCCGGGCTGGCACCTCGAGTGCTCGGTGATGGCGGAGACGCTGCTCGGCGATCTCACGAACGGCGTCATCGACCTGCACTCCGGCGGCGAGGACAACATCTTCCCGCACCACGAATGCGAAATCGCGCAGTCGTGCTGCGGCGCCGGCAACGAGCACTTCGCCCGCTACTGGTTTCACACGCGGTTCCTGATCGTCGAAGGCGAGAAGATGTCCAAGTCGAAGGGCAACTTCTTCACCCTTCGCGATCTGCTGAACAAGGGCGCGACGCCCGCCGCCGTGCGGCTCGAACTCATCAAGACCCACTACCGCGCCAACGCGAACTTCACGCTGCAGGGGCTGAAGGACGCGCAGCGGCAGATCGACCGCTGGGCGCGGCTCCGCGCGTGGCTCGAAGAACATCGCGACGCCCCCGCGCCGAAACCGGGACCGCTCGTCGAAGCGCTCGCCGCATTCACCGCCGCGCTCGCCCAGGACCTCAACGTCGGCGGCGCGATCGGCGCGTTGTCGACCGGCGTGGGCGCATACGACCCCTCGAAACCGCCCGCGGGCGACGGCGGCGATGGAACCCTCGGCGACGAACTCGACGCCCTGCTGCAGATGGACAGCGTGCTCGGCGTGCTGTCGATCGAGCATGATCCGTCGCAGCGCGGGGCGGGCGACGACGACTTCGCCGCGCAGGTCGAGGCGCTGATCGCGAAGCGGGCCGAGGCTCGGGCCGCGAAGGACTGGGGCGCGGCGGACCAGGCCCGCGACGACCTCATCGCCCTCGGCGTCACCATCAAGGACGGACCCGAAGGAACCACCTGGACCCGCACCGTGCAGTAGGGGCGCGGGTCCGGCGTCATTCGGCGTCCGCGGGCGCCGCGCGTGAGGCATGGATCCACCGCAGACCGGCCGCCAGTTGCTCGCGCCAGATGAGCGGATCGTGCCCGCCGATTCGCTCGTCCAGGGCGACGACGTACCCGGCCCGACCCGCCGACTCGTACGCCCGACGGGTCTGCTCAAGGAAGCGCGGCTCGTAAACGCCGGCGGAGAAGAACGCGGCGTGAACGGTGTCGGGCGGCGGCGGCGTGAAGAGGTCGGGCGCCATCAGCCACCCCGATGACATCACGATCGACGCGCCGAATCGATCCGGCGCGAGCGCGGCGACGGCGGCGGCGAACGCACCGCCGTTCGACGTCCCCGCGACGATGCGATCCGAACACGGGACGCTGAGACCCAGTTCCGACTCCACCCACGCCGGAACTTCCTCCGTGAACAAGCGCCAGTGTCGATCGAATCGCTCCGGATCAGCGCCGTCCACCAGTTCGTCGAATCCCTTCAGGTACTCCATCGCTCGGAAGTCGTTCGCCGGATCGCCCGCCCCGCCGCTCGTGTCGGACGCGACGCCGACGATCGCGGTGGGCGGAATCGTCCCCGTGACGACCAGCGGCTCCACGACGGTCGCGTAGTTCGCGGCGGCCTGTCCGTCGGCGAGGAAGACGACTTGTCGAATCGCCTCCGCTGGAACCGCCGGCGGGAGGTAGACGTGGAGCGAGCGGGCGGCCCCGAGCGATCGACTCTCGATCACGTGGGTCGTGACCGTGCCGCGCAACGGATCGGCGATCTTCGGGGCGGGCCGTGCGTGGGGACCGCGAATCGGCGGCGTGTCATGGCGGCGTTCGACCGTGTCGCCGGTCTGAATCGCGAAACCGCAGGACATTGCCGCCTCGTCAGCGCGGTCGAGCGGGAAGGCCCCGCCCCAGAGACCGGGTGCATCCAGACAATCGAGGGGTTTCTGCACGGCGGCGAGAAGCTGGACGGCGTCAGCCTCGGCCCGCACCACGGCGAAGAGCACGCCGTCCTCGATCCACGCGGCGGACGACGCTTCACCGAGACGGCGGAGGGCTTCCGCTTCGTCGAGGACCGGCGGCGCCGCGAGACGGGCGGCGATCACCAGCGAGAGCGTGAGACTGACGGCGATGACGGGCGGCATGGCGGGTCTCCTCGAAACGGCGTGTCGCCCACCGGGATGCCGAGGCGGGTCGGATCTGTCGCGAAGTCCGGTCGTGATTTCACGGGCGGCGGATGCGTCGCCGCAGGGTCGCTGGTCGCGGACGTCAGGCGAGGGGCGGGCGGGTTCCGCACGCCGGGCAGAAGGGGCCGTCCAGTCCCGCGAGGTCGTGCCCGCACGCGGCGCAGAGGCGCGGGCAGCCGCACTCGGGACAGCGGTTGGCGTCGAGGCCGCGGAGGTCGTAGTCACAGCCGCGACAGCGTCCGGGCGTCGGGCAGAAGCGATCGAAGATGGCGAGGAACCCGAAGAACAGGGCGAGGGCCGGTCCGATCAGCCCGACGATGAACACGGCCATCGACAGGCTCGACGTCTGGCGCCCGGCGGCGATCAGCAGGAGGACCCCGGCGGCGACGATCACGACCGCGTAGCCCGCGAGCGCGACGGTGACGGTGCGTCGAAACACCCGTCGACGTGACGGCCGGCGGCGAAGGAGGGCGAGCCCGAGTCCCGCGGCGAGGAACGGCAGCACCGCCGCTGCCGCGACGAAGATCAGGATGGAGCCCCAGGCCATCATGAGGCAAGAATACGCGGTGGGAATCCGGGGCGCGCCCTGGTCTTCGCTCTCATCACGCTTGACCCCCCCGCCGGTCCGGCCGGACAATGGGCGCGATGTCCAACCCGACCGACACCTCGCGTCCGCCGATCATCGGTCTTGCCGGCGGCATCGGCGCCGGCAAGTCGGCCGTGGCGAAGATCCTGGCCGATCTGGGCTGTCTCGTCGTCGACTCCGATCGGCTCGGTCGGGCCGCGCTGGACGACCCGGCTGTGAAGGCGACGCTGACCGAATGGTGGGGCGACCGGATTCTCGATGCATCGGGCGTGGTCGATCGGTCGGTGGTGGCGTCGATCGTGTTCGAGGACGGGTCGGAGCGTCGCCGTCTGGAGGGTCTGGTGCATCCGTGGATCGAGGCGAAGCGTCGGGCGATGTTCGCCGCCGCCTCGCCGGGCACGCCCGCCCTGGTCATCGACGCCCCCCTGCTTTTCGAGGCGGGGATTGACGGGGAGTGTGACGCGGTGATTTTCGTGGAGGCGGATCGGGCGACGCGTCTGGCGCGTGTCCGGTCGACGCGGGGGTGGGACGAGGCGGAGCTGGCGCGTCGGGAGGCGGCCCAGATCCCGCTTGACGACAAGCGGGCGCGATCGGAGTATACTGTGGTCAACACCGGCAGCCATGCCGATCTGGCGGGGGTGGTGTCGGGGATTCTCGACCGGATACGACACGCCGGCGCGTCCCCGCTTCAGCCCAACCAGGACTTCCCAGACCACAATCCCCCCCAGTCAGTCGATTGAGCCGCGCATGTGAGCGGCGCGGCGGGTCTGCCGGATGCCGGCGGCGTGTCGCGGGCTCCCCGGTTCAATCCCCCCGGTCTTTTGCCGACACGACCCGACGACCATTCGCGTCCTGAGGAGGCGTCGGCCGAGACCCGACCCGCCGGACTCGATGCGCTCTGGGAGGATGCGGAGGCGCGGGTGGTGGACTGGGACGCCGGACTGGGCGAGTCGGACGCCGCCGCGACGATCGGTCGCGACGCTGATCCGCCGACCGGGCGCGACGACCACACCGACGGGAAAGGACGGACCGTGACGGACAAGCCGACGAGCAGGGACACGACGAAGTCGGACCAGGGCGCGAGTGACGGATCGTCGGACGGCTCATCGTCGGACGGGAATCGCAAGAAGAAATCGAGACGGCGCTCCGGCGGCCGTTCCGGGAAACGCAAGCAATCGTCGTCCTCCGGGCCGACGCATTCATCGAACAAGAGCTCCAACATGGCCAGCAAGAAATCGCGACGGCGGCGCAGCCGCAAGGACCAGTCCGACCCCACCCGTTCCGCGTTGACGGTGACGCTTGAACCGGGCCAGGTGCCGTCGGACGAGGAGCTCGAGCGGGAGGCCGCCGCGCTCGAGGAAGAGATCCAGGGTCGTTACAACGAGGCGAAGCGGGACGATCTGAACCTCGCGACGTTGCAGAAGATGACGACGGAGGAGCTTGGCAAGCTCGCGAAGAAGGAGAAGATCGAGGACTACAACACGCTGACCAAGCAGAAGCTCGTCTTCGAGATCCTCAAGCATCGCGCCGAGAAGGCCGGCCTGATGATCGCCGAGGGCACGCTCGAGATCATGCCGGACGGCTTCGGCTTCCTGCGCAGTCCCGAGTACTCCTACCTGCCGTGCGCCGACGACGTCTACATCTCGCCGTCGCAGGTTCGTCGGTTCGGCCTTCGCAAGGGTCAGGTCGTGCGCGGCCTGATTCGTCCGCCGAAGGAAGCGGAGACCTACTTCGCGCTGCTGCGGGTCGAGGCCGTCAACGGGCAGGATCCGGAAGTCCTGCACGACCTCCCCAAGTTCGAGAACCTGACGCCGCTGCACCCGAACCAGCGGATTCACCTCGAACACGATCCGTCGCAGATCGAGACCCGCGTGATCGATCTCGTCACGCCGCTCGGCTTCGGGCAGCGGGCGCTGATCGTCGCCCCGCCCCGCACCGGCAAGACGGTCATCCTGCAGCAGATGACCAAGGCGATCGCCACCAACCACACGGACTGCGACATCATCGTGCTGCTCATCGACGAGCGTCCGGAAGAAGTCACCGACTTCAAGCGCAACACCCCCGACTCCGTCGAGGTCGTGGCGTCGACCTTCGATGAGGAAGCGCACCGGCACATCCAGGTGTCGGAGATGGTCATGGAGAAGGCGCGGCGGATGGTCGAGTTCGGCCGCGACGTCGTGATTCTTCTCGACTCCATCACGCGTCTCGCCCGCGGCTACAACAACGCGATGCCCAACACCGGCAAGATCGGCACGGGGGGCGTCGACACGCAGGCGTTGATCAAGCCGAAGAAGTTCTTCGGCTCCGCCCGCAACATCGAGAACGGCGGCAGCCTCACCATCATCGGCACCGCCCTCACCGAGACCGGCTCGAAGGCGGACGAGGTGATCTTCGAGGAGTTCAAGGGCACGGGCAACGCGGAGCTGCACCTGTCGCGCAAGCTGGTGGAGAAGCGGGTCTGGCCCGCGATCGACATTCCGGCGTCCGGCACGCGGCGCGAGGAGCTGCTGCTGGATCCCAAGGAGCTGGAGCTCGTCGTGCGTCTTCGAAAGGTCGTCGCCGACATGAACGTCGTCGAAGCGATGGAGCTGCTCCGCGGCCGGATGGGCAAGACGAAGCACAACGCCGAGTTCCTGATGACGATGAGCCTGGGTTGATGCGATCCGGGTCCGTTCCTCATCTGATCACGGTCTGACCACGGCCGCCGTTCGGGTTTCCGATGCCGCTCTTTGGCGCACATCTTTCCATCGCGGGCGGCATGACCAACGCCCTTGACGCCGCCGCGTCCATGAAGATGGACTGCGTGCAGGTGTTCACGAAGAACCAGCGGCAGTGGAAGACGCGTCCGCTGCGCGACGACGAGGTCGACGCGTGGCGGGCGGCGGTGGGCGAACTGGGGTGGGACGGTCCCGACGGACCGGCGCGGGTCGTCAGCCACAACTCGTACCTGATCAATCTCGCCTCGCCCGATCCCGACATGCGTCGGAAGTCGATCGATCTGCAGCGGGAGGAGATCGAGCGGTGCGAGCGTCTGGGGATTCCGCTGCTCGTCAGTCACCCGGGCGCGCACCTCGGCGACGCGCCGCCCGCCGGGACGCCGCACACGCTCGGCGTCGACCCCACGCCGGACGAGCGGGCGGGTCTGGAGCGGATCGTCGACGCGCTGGACGAGCTCCACCGTGATCTGGCCGGATATCGCACGATCACGTGCCTGGAGACGACGGTCGGCTCGGGCTCGAATCTGGGGTACGACTTCGCCCATCTCGCCTTCATCCGGGACCGCGTTCGTGAGCCGGAGCGGGTCGGATTCTGTCTGGACACGTGCCATGTCACGGCCGCGGGGTACGACATGACGACGGATCGCCGGGCCGCCGGGGTGCTGCGGCGGTGGAGCCGGATCTGCGGCGACAGTCATCTGCGGGTGGTACACTGCAATGATTCCGTCGGGGCGGTCGGGTCCCGACGGGACCGGCACGCGCCGATCGGCGAGGGCGCGTGCGGGATGAGCTGCTTTCGGGCGATCCTGAACCGCCGGGCGTTTCGACACGTACCCGTCATTCTGGAGACGCCCAAGGGCGAGACGGCGAAGGGCACGCCCTGGGACGTCCTGAACCTGCGTCGCCTGAAACGACTCGTCGAACGTGTCGACTGAATCCGCCGGCCCGCCGATAACGACCCGGTGGACCCCCGGAACCGAGAGAGGAACGCCCCCTGATGCGAGGACTGATCACCACCGCCGCCGCCGCGCTGCTGATCGCGGCCGGGCTGACCGGGTGCGGCATCACGGATCCGCCGTCGTGGAACCAGGGGCGGACCGCCGGTCCCGACGGGGCGGGCGTCCCGGCGGCGCCGCCGGTCGCGGATCCCGGCGAGGAACTCGCCGCCGCGCAGGCCGCCCGTCAGTCGGGCGATCTCGCTCAGGCGATGGCGATGTTCCAGGAGATCCTCGCGGTCAATCCTTCGGTCACCACCGCCTACGTCGGACTGGGGGACATTCATCTCGAGCAGGACAATTTCGTCGCGGCGGAGCGTCGGTTCCGCCAGGCGGTGCAGCTCGAGCCGCGCAACTTCGACGCCCAGCTCGGTCTCGGGCGGGCGTTACAGGGACTGAACCGTCTGATCGAAGCGGCCGAGGCGTACCGCCGCGCGCTGGCGATCGACGCGGAGAACTACCTGGCCAACTTCAACCTCGGCGCGATTTACCTCGAGCTCGACAAGGCGCCGATCGCCGTCGGGTTTGCGGAGAAGGCGGTGCAGGCGAATCCGCAGGACGCCCAGGCCCGCATCAACCTCGGCGCCGCGTACATGGAGTCGGGCCGGTACGGGGACGCGGTCGACGAACTCCAGACCGCGCTGGAACTGACGGAGCCGACCCCGGAGCTGCTCATGAACCTCGTCGAGTCGCTCGGCAAGGAGCAGCGGTACGCCGAAGCGGTCAATGCGACGGAGTTCCTGATTCGCCTGCAGCCCAGCGCTGACGGCTACGAACGGCTCGGCTGGGGACGCTTCCGAATCGGCGACTACCAGGGATCCTTCGAGGCGTACAACGAAGCGGTGCGTCTCGACGGCGAGCACTGGCAGTCGTACAACGGCATCGGGGTGAACGCGCTCAACATGTGGCTGCGAGGCGGAAGCACGGAGCCGCGCTGGCGCCAGACCGCCGCGGACGCGTTTCGACGCTCGCTCCGCATCAACGGCGCGCAACCCAAGGTCGTCCGGCTCATGTCGCAGTACGGCCTCTGATCGCCTCGTCGGGGGGGCGCCCCCGGGGGCCGGAACGACATATTCGGTATTCGTCAGGCGCCTGTTTCGCGAGAGCGCGAATCCATGGGTGCGCGCGAGGCGAAGACAGCCATGTTACTCAACCTTGTTTTCCCAAAGGGTAGGCGCACATGGAACATACGAAGACCTGGCCGGATCTCGCGATCGGCCTTTACGACCGTCTGACCGGCCGCAACGCCGAGATCACGTACGACTTCAACGACATGAAGATCAAGGTGCCCAGCGGCACGGGCGAAAAGGCCGAGCACGCGGAATGGCAGCTCTCCGGCTCGCTGAAGATTCGCACGCAGGACGGCGCCGCCAACCCAAATTGAATGTGGTCGGACGGCTGGACGGGACGGCGGACCACGCGCCGGTGCGTATCGACGCATCCGGATCGACGATCGCCCTCCATGTTCCGTTCCGTCCGGCCGCCCTTCGAACGTTGTGGCGAACCCGACGCGCCTTCCGACGGACGGAGCTTCCGTTCCGGACCGGTTTGACCGTCGAGCTTCATGTCGGCGGTCGCCGGGTGGCGAGCCGTAGAATCTGAGCGACGCCGCCGCATGTCCATCAGACAGACCGTCGTAGCGGGCGCGTGCCACGCGTCCGCTTTTACTTGAGGGAGTCGTCTGACCGGATTCCGGACGGCGGTCCGGCGTCGCCCGGACCGCACCAGGTCGTGCAACCGCCGTCGGCCGGGAGGGGTCGACGGCGGTTGTTGTTTTCTCGGCGCGGCCAACCAGCCGATTCAGCGTCCGCGCCCGCCCTTGCTCTTTCGTTTGCCCTTGCCTTTGCCCTGACCTTTTCCCTTGCCGCGCTTGCCCGCGCGGTCTTGGCGTTTGCGTTTCGCATCCGACTTCCGGCCGCGGGTGCGGCCTCGACCGGCGCCGGGGTCGACCGGATCGCGTTCGGGGAGCCGGGTGATGAGCAGGTCGAGCTGCCGCGCCGCGAGGTCGACGGCCACGACCTGGACGGTCACGAAGTCGCCGAGCATGAGCGACGCGCCGGAGCGTGAGGCGACGATGCGTCCGATGTCCTCGTTGAGGACCCAGCGGTCGGACTTCGCGTTGGGCAGGTCGTCGACCCCGACCAGACCTTCGACCAGGAACCGCTCGATCGACACGAACGCGCCGGCCCGCGTGACGCCGGTGACGACGCCGGCGAACTCTTCGCCGAGATGCTGCTCATGCAGCAGTTGCATGACGAGGAACGAACGGAGTTCGCGCTCCGCCGCCGCAGCCTCCTCTTCCGTCTCGGAGCAGTGACGGCCGAGTCCGATGAGCATCTCTTCGTCGGGGACGCGGCTGTCGCCGCCGATGCGTTTCGCGAGTTGATCGCGTTTGCGTCCGCCGGGCACGTTGCGACCGTTGTCGGTGTGATCAAGGAACGCCAGCATCGCGCGATGCAACGTGAGATCCGGGTACCGGCGGATCGGGCTGGTGAAGTGGGCGTAGTGGTCCGACGCGAGGGCGAAGTGGCCGATCAGCGCCGGGCTGTACGACGCCTTCGACAGCGTGCGGAGCACGGCGAAGTGAATCGCCCGCGCGGCGGGGGTGTCGTGCGTCGCTTCGAGCAGCCGCTGGATGTCCTTCCGGTCCGGACTCTCCGGCAGTCCGAGGCCGACCGCCCGGGCGTAGATGTTCAGCTCCTCGATGTCGCCGTGCACGGGATCCGGGTGGATCCGCCGCAGGATCGGGATGTGGAGACCGGCGAACGTCCGGGCCAGCGCCTCGTTCGCCTCCACCATGAACATCTCGATGATCGTGTGCGTGAACGCATCGTCCTCCGGCTCCGCGTCGATCACATGGCCGTGGTCGTCGAACTTCAGTTCGACCTCCGGCAGGTTCAGCACCACCATCCCGTCGCGAATCCGACGCTTGCGCAGACGTTTGGCGAGATCATCGGCGCGGCGGAGCGTTTCGATCAGTTCGTCCGAATACTCCGGCTCCGTGCGGGCGTGCTTCCTCGCCTCCTTCTGATCGCCGTCGATCAGCGCCTGCGCCTCCAGGTACGTCAGCCGCTTCCGCGACTTGATCGCCGTCGCCGCCAGACGCTGGCCGATCACCTTGCCCCGCCGGTCGAACGAGATGAACGCGCTCTTCGTGAACCGCAGCACGCCCTCCTGCAGCGAACACACGCCGTTCGACAGGACCTCCGGCAGCATCGGGATCACCAGGCGGGGCAGATAGACCGAATTCCCCCGCGCCGACGCCTCCTTGTCGAGGGCGGACCCCGGGGTGACGAAGTGCGAGACATCGGCGATATGCACGCCGAGGGTGAACTCCTCGCGCTCCGCGTCATAGGTCAGCGAGATCGCATCATCGAAGTCCTTCGCGTCGGGCGGGTCGATCGTGAAGATGAAGTCCTTCGTGAGATCTTCGCGATCCTCCGGGACGGGCGCGTCCTCGTCGAAGTGCTTCGCCGCGTCGCGGGCCTCGTCAAGCGCTTCGTCGGGGAACTCCGTCCGCAGGCCGTGGGCGATGATGACGGCCTGGGTTTCGACGTCGGGTTTGCCGGCGTCGCCGAGGACCTGCGTGATCACGCCCTCGCCGCGTTCGTCGCCTTCCGGGTAGTGCAGCAGCTCGATCGCGACCTTGTCGCCCTGCTTCGCGTTCTTCGCGTGCGGGTCGCGGATGACGATCGGCTCCGCCCATTCGCGTCCGTCGGGCTCGACGATCCAGTTCTTGCCGCGCTTCTTCAGCACGCCGGTGAGGTTCCGGTGGTTGCGTTCGAGGATCTCGATGACTTCGCCGGAGTAGGGACTGCGACCCGAGGCCTTGCGGCCGCGCCAGCCGGTGTGGATGACGCGGGCCCGCACCCGGTCGCCGCGGAGAGCGCCGCCGGTGGCCTTGGCGGGGATGAAGAGATCGCCGTGGCGGTAGGGCTCATCGGTCTTGAGAAACCCGAAGCCGCGCGGGTGACGTCGGAAGTTGCCGACGACTTCATCAGGAAAGGTCGGGAGCCGGAACCGGGCGTCCTCGCCGCGCTCGATCTTGTTCTCCGCGACGAGTCGATCGAGGGTCTCCCCGAAGAGATCGCGATCGTCGTTCGGCACGCCGATGTTCTCCACGAGTTCGGGGAACGTCGACGGCTGATAGTTCGGGTGGCTGAGGTGTTCGGTGATCCGAAGAACGTATTGGAGGGCCATAGGGGGGGAGTGTAGGCGGTGGGCGTCAGGCGTTGGGCGTGGGAGCCGGCAAAAGACGATGATTCGCAGGCCCGACGCCTACGGCCTCGCGCCGAGTCGCACGTACGCCCGCAGGCCCTGCACGCCGCCCTCACGTCCGAACCCGCTCTCCTTGAAGCCGCCGAAGGGGCTCGCCGGGTCGAAGACGTTGTACGTGTTGCACCACACCACGCCCGCCTTGAGTCGACGGGCGATCTCGAAGATCCGCGCGCCCTTGTCGGTCCAGACGCCCGCCGCGAGTCCGTACGGCGTGTTGTTCGCGCGGCTGATCGCCTCCTCCGGCGTGCGGAAACTCATGACGGCCAGCACCGGCCCGAAGATCTCCTCCCGGGCGATCACGTGGCTGGGCTGGACGTCGGTGAAGAAGCACGGCCGTCGCCAGTACCCGCGATCGGGAAGGCCGTTCGCGTGTACGCCGCGCGGCTCATGCAGCGTCGCCCCCTCGTCGACGCCGGCGTCCACGTAGCGGGTAATGGTGTCGAGCTGCGTCCGCGAGTTGATCGCGCCGAGGTCGGTGTTCTTGTCGAGCGGGTCGCCGACCCGCAGGGTCTCCAGCCGCTTCGCGAGTTTCTCCGTGACCTCGTCGAGAATCGATTCCTGGACGAAGAGCCGGCTGCCCGCACAGCAGACGTGCCCCTGGTTGAACCAGATGCCGGCCACGATCCCTTCGATCGCCTGGTCGATCGAGGCGTCGTCGAAGATGATGTTCGGACTCTTGCCGCCGAGTTCGAGGGTCAGCCGCCTGTTCGTGCCGGCGACCGCCGACGCGATCGCCTTGCCGACCTCCGTCGAACCGGTGAACGCGATCTTCTTCACGTCCGGGTGTTCGACAAGGAAACGCCCGGTCTCGCCCGCGCCGGTGATGACGTTGACGACGCCCGGCGGCAGGCCGCACTCGGCGCAGATCTCGGCGAGACGAAGCGCGGTGAGCGGCGTCGTTTCCGCCGGCTTCAGCACGCAGGTGTTGCCGCACGCGAGGGCCGGAGCGAGTTTCCACGCAGCCATGAGCAGCGGGAAGTTCCAGGGAATGATCTGTCCGCACACGCCGACCGGCTTCGGCGTCGCGCCCGGAAAGGCGTACGCCAGTTTGTCCGCCCAGCCCGCGTGGTAGAAGAAGTGATGCGCGGCGAGCGGAACATCCACATCACGCGATTCCCGGATCGGCTTCCCCCCGTCCATCGTTTCGAGCACCGCGAGTTCGCGGGCGCGTTCCTGGATCCGCCGCGCGATGCGAAAGAGATACTTCGCCCGCTCCGTCGGCTTGAGTCGAGCCCACCCGGGCTGCGCGGCCTTCGCCGCCTGCACCGCCGCGTCGACGTCCTTCTCACCCGCCTCCGCGACGGACGAGAGCGTCGCTTCCGTCGCCGGGTTGACGGTGTCGAAGCGCTTGCGTGACTTTGGCGCACGGAACGCGCCGTCGATGAAGAGGTTCGATCGCTCGTCGATCGTCACCGCCGCGCTTTCGGGGGCGGGCGCGTAGTCGAGGGTGAAGCCGCAGTTGGACATGCGCGTATTGTACGCGACAACGCCC
Source organism: Phycisphaerales bacterium (assembly GCA_965227335.1). GTDB lineage: Bacteria > Planctomycetota > Phycisphaerae > Phycisphaerales > SM1A02 > CBDDFV01. The sequence goes on along the minus strand of CBDDFV010000001.1, from coordinate 156,976 downwards.
CCAGCCCCCGGCTCCGCCGGGGGTCACGCCGCAAACGTCATGGCGCCCACCGCCACACAGTACCAAGCCCCCGGCTCCGCCGGGGGTCAAGCCGCGAACGTCATGGCGCCCGCCGCCACACAGTACCAAGCCCCCGGCTCCGCCGGGGGTCAAGCCACGAACGTCATGGCGCCCGCCGCCACACAGTACCAAGCCCCCGGCTCCGCCGGGGGTCAAGCCACGAACGTCATGGCGCCCGCCGCGACACACGACCACCGAGTCCGGCTCCGCCGGGGGTCAAGCCGCGAACGTCATGGCGCCCGCCGGCGACGAGGAGGCGCCCGCCGCGCACGCCGATCCATCTTCTGGTGTCGCTGATCAGGCAAGGATGTCCGGGGATTGACCCCCGGCGGAGCCGGGGGCTGGGGGGAACGGTCGATAGCCAGCGTGGCGGGAGATGTACTCGGGGCGAGCAGCGACGTCTCGTTCGGACCAACACGGACGGGCGTCGTAGCCGCGCGACCAGATGCGACCTCGTCGGAGCGCCTGCCGCATGGCGGTCTTGAGACGGCCCACCATCACGTGAACAGCGTCGTCACGCGGATGCGCGAGCCAGTGCACATGCGTTGGTTCGATCGCCACTGCTTCGAGTGGGTAGTCGTAAGAACGAGCCGAAGCCACCAAAGCTCGAAACAAACAATCCTGCTCCGAATCGGTGAAGACGACGGCATCCGCACAGAGGCTCCGGGCGTGGGCCTCCAGCCCTGGCCGAGCGTCGATTCTCCGTCCGCGATGGGTCGAACCCCGTTCATCACCCGGCAACCACGTCCCGTACGACGTCGTCGTGATCATGACGGCGAGCATGCGTCGCGTCGCTTTCCCCCGTTCCTCGTCGACACAGTACCAAGCCCCCGGCTCCGCCGGGGGTCAAGCCACGAACGTCATGGCGCCCGCCGCGACACACGACCACCGAGTCCGGCTCCGCCGGGGGTCACGCCGCGAACGTCATGGCGTCCGCCGCGACACGCAACCACCAAATCCGGCTCCGCCGGGGGTCACGCCGCAAACGTCATGGCGCCCACCGCCACACAGTACCAAGCCCCCGGCTCCGCCGGGGGTCAAGCCACGAACGTCATGGCGCCCGCCGCGACACGCAACCACCAAATCCGGCTCCGCCGGGCGTCACGCCACGAACGTCATGGCGCCCGCCGCGACGAGGAGGCGCCGCCGCGCACGCCGATCCATCTTCTGGTGTCGCTGATCAGGCAAGGATGTCCGGGGATTGACCCCCGGCGGAGCCGGGGGCTGGGGGCGCGGGCCGCGCTCATCCCGCTCCCACCGTCATCGTCGCGGCGACGATGTCCGGCTTCACCCGGGCTTCGAACTCGTCCCAGTACTTGTTGACGATCGTCTTCACCGCCCAGTTGTGGCCGTCGGCGAGACCGCAGATCGTCGTGCCGGGCATCGTCCCCATCGAGCCGGCGAGTTCGAGCAGGAGATCGAGGTCCTTCGTCGTCGCGTCGCCGCGCTCGATGCGGCAGAGGAGCTTGTACATCCACTGCGCGCCTTCGCGGCACGGCGTGCACTGGCCGCATGATTCGTTCTTGAAGAACCGGCTGATGTTGCGGCACACCGCGACCATGTCCGTGTCCTCGTCGAACACGGTCGGACACGCCGTTCCCAGACCGAGCACCTGGTACTTGCGGCCGATGTCGAAGTCCATCTCGGCGTCGTACTGATCGGGACCGAGGATGCCCATCGAGACGCCGCCCGCAATCGCGCCCTTGAACTTCTTGCCGCCCCGCATGCCGCCGCAGTAGTCCTCGATCAGCTTCGAGAGCGGGATGCCGAGGTCGCACTCGAACGTACCGGGCGTGTTGACGTGACCCGAGACCCCCATGAGCTTCGGACCGTACGAGGGCGGTCCGCCGATCGATGACTCGCAGCCCATCTTCGTGAACCATTCGGCGCCGTGCTCGACGATCGGGCAGACCGCGGCGAGGGTCTCGACGTTGTTCACGATCGTGGGTCGACCGAAGAGGCCCTTGACGGCGGGGAAGGGCGGCTTGATGCGGGGCCAGCCGCGCTTGCCTTCGATCGCCTCCAGCAGGCCGGTCTCTTCGCCGCAGATGTACGCGCCCGCGCCGCGGTGCAGGTAGCACTCGACCTTGAAGTCGCTCTTGCCGTTGAGCAGGCCCTTGTCGCCGAACACGCCGTGGGCGTACGCCTCCTTGATCGCGGCTTCGAAGACCTTGGCCTGGTGGCGGTACTCGCCGCGAATGAAGAAGTACGCCGTGTCGAGCTGGCAGGCGTAGCAGGAGATCGCGATGCCTTCGAGGACGAGGTGGGGGTCGAAGTCGACGAGAAGGCGGTCCTTGAAGGTGCCGGGTTCGGCTTCGTCGCAGTTGATGGCGAGGTAGCGTCGATCGCCGTCAGGTTCGGGGAGGAAAGTCCACTTGAGGCCGCAGGGGAAGCCGGCCCCGCCGCGTCCGCGGAGCTGCGACTCCTTGACCATGTCGACGATCTGCGCCGGCTCCATGTCGAGCGCCATTTCGAGCGCCTTGTAGCCGCCGGTCTCGACGTACTCGTCGTACTTGACGGTGTGTCGCTTGCTCTTGTCGCCCCACGGCGCGGTGGGGATGCGCTTGGTGAGGACGGGTTCGGTCACGGGCATGGGCCTGCGAAGCAGGAAGTTCTCCTGCTCTCCTGTTCAGCTGTTCTCATCGGCGGGGTCCGACTTCGAATCACGTCGGATCTCCACCTCTTCAATCGTCGTTCGTCGCAGCACGACGTCGCCGCGTTTCTCTTCCTCGACCGTCCGGCGGACGGTGGTCTTCTCTCGCGCCGGGTCGGTCTTCACGCCCTTGATGATGTGGCCGAAGAACGAGCCCAGATTGCGCATGAGGGAGGGATTCGCCTTGTCCTTGCGTTCGGTCATGCCGGGCGGCGTCAGCCTTTCTTCGCCAGCTTGTCGATGAGTTCGTCGATCGTCTCGATGGTCAGGCCTTCGTGGAGGTCGTCGTTGACGAGCGCCACGGGGGCGGTGTCGCACGAGCCGAGGCACTCCAGCGCGAGCAGCGTGAACATGCCGTCGTCGGTCGTCTCGTGCGGTTCGACGTCGAGCTTCTCGCGTACGTGGTCAAGGATCGCCTGGTGGCCGCACACTTCGCACGCGATCGACTGGCAGACCGCGATGACGTACTTCCCGGTCGGATGCTCGTGGTATTCCTCGTAGAAGGAGACGGTGTCGAGGACCTCCGCGGGGGCGATCTCGAGGAAGTCCGCGATCTCCTCCATCGCCTGCTTCGGGATCCAGCCGTACGCGTGCTGCACGTCATGGAGCACGGGCATGAGCGCGCCGAGCGACGTCGCGTAGCGAGGCAGGATCTCCTCCCGCCACGTCTTCTTCATCGCGTCCGTCACCCACGGTTCGGCGCGACGTTCGATCTGCATTGTCGCGGATTCTTTGACGATCCAGGCCATGCGTCTGCGATTCCTGCTGCGAGGTCCGGGGCGATCCGAATCAGCGATCCAGCTCGGCCGCGATGATGTTGAGCGAACCCAGGACGGCGACGACATCCGCCAGCTGGTGCCCTTCGATGAGCTTCGGGAACACCTGGTAGTTGATGAAGCACGGCGGCCGCACGTCGACCCGCCACGGGTTCTTGGTGCCGTCCGCCACGAGGAAATAGCCAAGCTCGCCGTTGGGGCCTTCGACCGCGCCGTACGTCTCGCCGATCGGCGTGTCCCAGCCGCGGTTGGTCATGAAGAGTTCGAAGTGCTGGATGGTCGCTTCAATCGAGCCGTAGACGTCGCCCTTGTCGGGGATCCGCACCTTGCCGTCCGCGAAGCTGTCGACGGGCCCGCCGGGAATGTTGTCGATGAGCTGGTTGATGATGTCGCGGCTCTGCCGGAGCTCCTCCATCCGCACGAGGTAGCGGGAGAGGCTGTCGCCGTCCTGCGAGACGGGAACCGTGAACTTCACCGCCTCGGCCCCCTGCCCGTCCCAGTTGTCGGCGAAGCAGAGGAACGGTTCGCTCTTCCTTACGTCGCGCTTCACGCCGGAGGCGCGGGCGACGGGTCCCGTCAGGCCCCACGCGATCGCATCCTCGGTCGAGATCACCCCCACGCCGTGGAGGCGGTCGGTGAAGATGCGGTTGCGGTTGAGCAGCGTCTCGAGGTCCTTCATCGCGTTGGGGAGACGCTCGTTGATGAGCGACTTCACCATGTTCTTGAAGGTCTCCTCGTCCGGAAGGTCGCGCATCAGGCCGCCGACCCGGGTGTAGTCGGGATGGAAGCGCTGGCCGGAGACGTAGTCGAGGATGTCGTAGATGTGCTCGCGTTCGTTGAAGCCGTACAGGAAGCCGGTGAACGCGCCGAGGTCCAGCGCCGCCGCGCCGCAGCAGAGGAGATGGTTCTGAATCCGCCCGAGTTCGAACAGGATGGTCCGGATGACCTTGCAGCGGGGCGTGAGGTCGATGCCGAAGAGGACTTCGACGGCGTGATGCCACGCGATGTCGTTGGCGATCGGGCTGACGTAGTCCATCCGGCTGATGGTGCACACGTACTGGTTGTAGTCGTGGTGCTCGCCGAGTTTCTCGAAGCCGGAGTGGAGGTATCCGATGTGGGGCGTGCAGCGGGCGATGCGTTCGCCGTCGAGTTCGAGCACGATCCGGAGCGTGGTGTGCGTCGCGGGGTGCTGCGGTCCGAAGTTGAGGACCCAGCGGTCGGAGGCTTCGGGACGATCGTTGAGATAGTCCGTCGACTCGATGTCGAGGTCGAAGTACTCCTGATCGGGTTCGAGGGTGTAGGGCATCGCGGGCTGGGCCTCCGCCGGTCAGATCGGAACGGGCGCGGGGATTCTCGCACACGATACGCGAGATCGCCGCGAATCCGGGCCGCATCGGCGTTTGTGACAGGATTCACGAACTCTGAAGTATACGGCGGGAGGGGGCAACGCGTCACGTGGAGCGATCGCGCCGAATTTCCGGATGTTTGGTTGCCGTACGGTATTTCCATGGCATACTGATCCTGAGCGGACACCCGATGCGCCGGTCGGTTCGGCGACGGGAGTTGGAGCGATGCCTCCGATGTTCTCATGGGCGGGCTGGCGGCGCTGGCGTTCGAAGCCGGGGTGGGCCACTCGCAGAGGCGAGACGACGATGTCGAGAATGCACCTCACGCCGGGGCAGATCGACATGCTGCGCCGCGCAGGCGAGCGGGTCGAGTTCGACGCGGCGGGCGCGGCGGTTGTTCCGGACCACGAGACTGTCGCGCGATGGCGAGCGCTCGACGTGGCTGACGCGGCGGCGACTTGCCGGGAGCGGCTGCACGCCCTTCGCGAGGGCCGGGATGTCGGATTGTCCGTCCGCGAGGCGATCGCTTCGGTCCGTCAGCGAGCCGGCGGCGGGGGATGAAGGCCTACCGCGTGGAGGTGGCTCCCGCGGCCCGCGATGACATCACGGCGATCTACGCGTACATCATCGCCCTGGACTCGGTCCGTGCTGCGGAGCGATGGCTGGTCGGTCTGAGTGAACGACTGGACGGGCTTCAGGTGGCGCCGCGCCGGTTTCGACGCGTGGAGACCGGCGAGAAAGACGGTATGGAGTTGCTTCGTGCCCTGTACTTCTCGCACCGCGGACTGTTCGCGATCGATGGCGATGTGGTCCGCGTGTTGAACGTGCGGCACGGGATGATGGATGACGACCGTGAAGGAGGCGATACGATGATCCCATGACCACCCTCCTCGCCATCATGACCGGCGGCGCTATCGGCGCGGCGTTGCGCTATGGGGTCACGGTCGCCTGCACCCGCATCCTCGGCGACGCGTTCCCGTACGGAACGCTCGCGGTGAACCTCATCGGGTGCTTCGTGATCGGCCTCGTCGGCGTCATGCTGCTCGGGCCGTGGAAACTCCACGAAGCCGCGCGGCTGGGCCTGATCATCGGCGTCCTCGGCGGCTTCACCACGTTCTCGGCCTACGGGTGGGACGTCGTCGCGCTGCTCGAGCAGCGACAGGTCGGCCGCGCGTTCCTGTACGTGACCCTCAGCAACGGCCTCGGCGTCCTCGGCGTCTGGGCCGGCATGGGACTGGCGAGGGTCTGGGCGGCCGGCGGCAGCGCGGCGGCCGCGTCGTAGGGCGGGATCGTATCCCGACATCGAACCTGCAGGAGCACACCGCGACGCAGTCGCACCGAAGGCTCCGCCTGGAGGGCACATGGCGGCTGGAGCGCGCTTCATTCCCCGGCGCCCCCCCGAGGCTCGATAAGTACGGAGTGCTTGACGGCCTTGCTCTCCGAGGGGTGCGCCGTTCAACGCGTCGCACCGGTCCCGTCGGAAGCCCCCGACTGGTGACGATCCCAGGGATGGAGCCGGACGCGCGTCGGAACACTCGAACGGATCTTGCCGATTCGATGTCGGGATCACGATCCCGACCTACATCCTGCACACGCAGTCGTACACCAGCACCTCCGGCACGACCTCCAGCGACTTCACCCGCTCCACGAAACACGGACAGATGCTCCCGGGCCGGTACGAATCGTCCTCACGCAACCGCTCCAGCGCGGCGGCGTCTATCCGCGACGGCGACTTCCCCTTCGCATTCGCCGTCGCGACAATCTGCCGAAACCGCCCCCGACCGATCCGGAACACCGTCCGCCACTTTCCCTTCCGCTTCGTCTTCGACGGCTTCGGCACGAACTCCGCCAGCCACCACGCGCCCTTCAATGACTGCGCGACCGGCTCGAGCCACGCCGGCTGGTCCGGCGGCTTCGGATCCTCGCGCACCCGACGCAACTGTTCCTCGTTCACCTCGAGACCCGCACGCCGCGCCTCCGCGACCAGCCACTCGAACGCCGGACGCCACAGGCCGCCGTGGTCCGGCGGATACCCGCCCCCCACATCCGCATGCACGCCCGGGAACCAGCGCTCGTCGACATCCGCATCATCCCGGCGCGGCCGAAGCAGATGCTGACGATAAAACGCCCGGCGCTCGTCGATCGCCACCGCGTGACGCATCGTCGTGATCAGCGGATTGTCCGCCGTGTTCGGATACACCGCCGGACTCCACAACCATCCCACCGACTTCACAGTGTCCCAGATGCCGAGGAAATGCACGGGATAGCGGCCCGAATTCGACGCTGGCGACGGCCGCGCGAACGTGCGCCGAAACCGACTGAAGTCCCGCCACTTCGGCTGCCCGCCCTGGCGCGCGCCGAGCAGACGCATCGCGTACGGCACGAGATGCTGGTTGCCGCGCGGCAGCAATCCGACGTTGTACAGCATCGACGCCAGCACCCGCGCCGTATACGCCCCGCGGCTGAAGCCGAAGAGGTAGATCCGATCGTCCGGGCGCACGTTCTCCATCAGGAACGTGTACGCCTCCTGCACGTTGTGCTCCAGCCCGGCCCCGATCGCAAGCTGACGCACCCGGGAGACAAACCGCCCGACCTTCGACCACAGGTGATGCTCCGGCAGCGTGCCGACCCCTGGGTCGTAGAACACCAGTTGCCGGTCCGGATCCTGCACCGACGCCATCGTCATCCGCAACACGTTCGTCCGACCGGTGTCGAACGAATTGGCCGTCCCGTCGCAGCAGATGATGAGGTTGCGTCCGGCCGACCGCGGCTCGACGTCCGGCGAATCCACAGGCCTCACGTTCATGGCCGGTCTCCTTCCCCTGCGCGCCACTCGAACCGGCGACGCCCGCCGCCCCATGTTGTACACGCGGCCAAGGACCTTGATTGAACAACATCGCACGTATTGGTACGCATCGATCAATCGAGCGACCGTATCATCCGGGCATGAACCCGCTCGTCCCGCCGACCTTTCACGCCACCACCATCCTCTCCGTCCGGCGCGGCGACAACGTCGCCATCGCCGGCGACGGCCAGGTCTCCATGGGCGACACCATCGCCAAGGGAAACGCCGTCAAGGTGCGCCGGCTGCCCGACGTCGGGGCGGAAAAGGCCGGCGTGCTCGCCGGGTTCGCGGGCAGCGCGGCGGACGCGTTCGCCCTCCTCGAACGCTTCGAGGCCACCCTCAAGGACTCCCCCACCAACCTCATGCGGGCGGCGATCGAACTCGCGAAGGCGTGGCGCACCGATCGTGCCCTGCGACGGCTCGAATCGCTGCTCATCGTCGCCGATCGCGGAACCACGCTCATGCTCTCGGGACAGGGCGACGTGATTGAGCCCGGCGACGGCGCCGCGGCGATCGGATCGGGCGGCTCGTTCGCGCTGGCCGCCGGCCGCGCGCTGTTGCAGCACACCGATCTCGCGCCCGTCGAGGTCTGTCGCGAGGGTCTGCGGATCGCGGGCGAGATCTGCGTCTACACGAACACGTCGATCACGGCGCTGACGCTGGACAGCGACGGGGACGGATGAGTCCGGCGCGGCGGACGACGGCGGCGGCTCGTCGGCGGGCCGCGCTGCGGGCGCGGCTGGCGTGTGTGGTGGCGTTGCTGTCGACGTTCGCCGCGCTGCTGGCGCTGGATCGACTCGGTCGTCCGCCGGCGGTGGGGATCAAGGGGTTGTGGGTGCAGGCGCGTCAGGGATGGGTGTCGGCGGCGGCGGTGTTTGCGTTGGCGGCGTTGGCGGCGTTGGCAGCGGCGTGGCTGTCGGCGCGGGCCGCCGCGACGACGCCGCGCCGTCGGGAGCGTCTGGGCGGATTGCGCCATCTCGGTCGTCGGGGGTGGGCCTGGGGGCCGGCGGGGCTTGCGTGCGCGGGGGTCGCGGGAGGGGGATGGCTGGCGTGGACGCGATTCTCGGACCGGCTGATCGTGATCGTCGACGTGATTCGCGCCCACGGATTCTGATTCTGGCCGGCCGACTTGAGCGGGGGTGCGGCTGTGCCGATCAGCGTGACATGTCTGGATTTTTCGACAAGCTTTCGTCGGCCCTGAAGAGCGGGCAGTCATCGCCGGTGCAGGGCGAGAAGGCGTTTGCGGAAGCGATCCGCCAGGGATCGCGGATCGACCTGACGACCATCGAACTCGCCCCCAACAAGCCGCCCCAGTCGATGTTCACGGAGGCTGTCGCCATCGACGGCGGCCTGGTGATCATTGACCGGCCCTCGGCGGGGGCGCGTCAGCCGCAACTCTATACCGGGCAGATGCTCTCGTTCAGGTTCGCGGTCGGGCGGACGATCTACACCGGGCGCACCAAGGTGGCGGGCCGGCACAGGGGCGAGGCGGGCGGCCGGCCGAGCTTCTACGGGTACCGACTCGTGATGCCGTCGTCGATCGAAGTCGCCGCGGAGCGGGGCACGCATCGCGTCGACGTACGTTTCGACCTCGCACCGTCGGTCGAACTGCACGTCGCGGATTCCGACCGGCCGGCGCTCAACGGCGTCGTCGACGATCTCTCGTCCACCGGCGCGTTGGTGAAGGTCTCGGGCGACTGTCTGGATCGCCTTCGCCAGGGCTCGAAGGTGACCGCGAAGATCAAGATGCCCGATCCCTACGCCGATCTCATCGAAGCCGCCACCGTGGTGCGTCTGAGCCCCGGCAAGCCGACGATCGTCGGGCTCCGCTTCCTCATGGAGAGCGAAGCCGCCGCCGAGATCGTGCACGCCATCGGCATCCGCAAGGCGAAACGTCGCCGCTGAATCCGATCACGAGTCGTCCGGGGACGCCCCCGCCGCCCGTTCGGCCCGGAGCCGTTCGCGATATCGCGCGCGTTCCGCGGCGTACGACTCCGGACTGAGATCGATCACCGGCGTCCGGCCCGCCCGGCACTGGTCGAAGATCGACTGCAGAAACGGCCGGCACCACCCGCAGCCCGTCCCCGCGCCGAGACACTCCGACAGGGCGCTCGCCACCGGCGGCTGCTCGCGCTTCGTGTAGTTCACGAGCTTGCGCAACGAGACGTGATAGCAGAGACACACCTCGTCGTCCGCCGCCATGCCGCACGGCGGCGTTGATTCGTTCGATGCGGCGTCAGTCACGTGGCGTCACACCCAGACCTGGCAGATGAGGTGCGGCTCCTTGAGCTTGCCGGTCAGCACGCCGACCGACGAGTTCACGAACTTCACTTCGTACTGCGGATGCGCGTCCAGCCATTCGTTGATGGTCTGGTCCATGTACCGCAGGGCGTCGTCGGTCAGCTTGGCGTGGAAGGTCTTGACGTGAATCGCGCCCTTGCCGGTCGCATTCGGCGTCCGCGACCACTCGTCCTCGTGGCGTCGCTCCTTGCCGAACGTGCGGATCTTGCTCGACCCCACGACGCCGCCCGAATCGGCGACCGGCAACGGTTCGTCCCCGGCGGGCGGGGTCGCACTGAACTGCGCCGGCGAATGCTGGATCTTCGGCGCCGATTCGCCCGGGCGTGGTCCGTCGCCGCCGTGATCGCCGCCGTGATTGCTCGCCATCTGCGCCGCCCCTTTCCAAGGTCTGCGATTCGTCTCCGCTTCGTCCCGCCGCCCCACGGCGAACGACGCGTCCCCCATACATACCGCGCCGGCGTGTCAGATGTCCAGAAAATCGCACCGCCACCCCGATGCGTCGCCCCGCAGATGCACCGTCAGCGTCGACGCCGCCGGATCATCCGTCGATCGCAGCACGCCCCGCACCCCGGTCGCATCGCACGCGTCCACGAGCAGACGGCCGCGCCAGACCCGCGTCACCACGCCGCGATCGTCGCTGAGCGGACCCTCGTAGTCGAGATAACGCGGCCGATGATCCGCAATGCGTTCCAGACCCGCGTGATCGCCCGCCGCCGCGAGCGCGTCCAGCCGGTCCGGCGCGCGAAACGTCACGAGCGGGCCGACGGCGTCGAACGCATCCACGGGCGTCGAGGCGATCATCCAGTCGATGTGCGTCGGTTCGTCGGGCGTTTCGTGACGCAACTGGACGGAGGCGTACGTCTGGCCGGACGTGAAGGGAAGCGGCGCGGTCATGCTGATATCGTACGCCGGACGCCCCCACGACCCGGCGCCCGCCGTCCTGATGGGCGCGTCCGCGTCAGGCTCGTATGATGCCGTTTTCCCCGCTCCGCCCGCGGAGCCGTCTCGGAGCCTCCTCCATGCGTCGAACCGTCTTCAGCATCGCGCCGCTCGCCGCCGCCGCTCTCGCCGTGGCCGCCTCGGTCGGCTGCCAGACGACCGAGCCGCCGCCGTCCGCGAACGCCCTCCGCACCCGCGGCGCGTTCTACGTGGAGAACGAACAGTACGACCTCGCGTTCGAGGAGTACCGGCAACTCGCCGATCGCTTCCCCGGCGATGCGGACGCCCAGCAGAACCTCGGGATCGCGGCGCTGGAGATCAACCGCCTCGACGAGGCCCGCCGCGCTCTCGAGATCGCCCACGTCCTCGACCCCGAGAACATCGACACCGCCGACGCCCTCGCCGAGGTGCTGTTGCGGCAGAACGACGACGACCGGCTCTACGTGTTCCTGCGGGAGCAGGCGGAATCCGCCCAGACCACCTACGCCTACCTCCGCTGGTCCAACTACGCGCGTCGCCTCGGCGATGCGGACACCGCGCGGCTGGCGATCGAGACCGCCATCGAACTCGACGACACCAACGCCGTCGAGCCCTACCACCACGCCGCGGCCCTCGCGATTCAGGTCCAGGACCGCGCCCGCGCGTGGCGCCGGCTCCGCCAGGCGTACGGACTGGACCCCCGGAACCCCGACACGATCGCGATGATCCGCCAGATCGGCGAGATCCCGGGACCCTCCATCGCCCTCCCCCCCGGCCGGTGATTCGATCCGGACGCACCCCGATTCCCGAAGAGCCGACCGATGCCCACCGAGCCCGGGACTGACATGACGTCCGAGGGAAGCGGCGCGTCGCCGCAGACGCTGATCGGGCATCTCAACGTGCTCGGCGATCTCGCCCGCCTCCGACTCCTTCGGCTGCTCGCTCGCGAGGAGCTTTCCGTGGGCGAACTCGCCCGGGCGCTGCAGACGCCGCAGTCCACGATCAGCCGGCACCTGAAGCTCCTGCACGATCACGGATGGGCGACGAAGCGCTCCGTCGGCACCGCCAGCCTCTACCAGCTCGGCGACCCCCTGCCGCCCGGCGCGGACGCCCTCTGGACGACCGCCCAGCGTGTCCTCGAACAGGACCCCGTGCTTCGCGACGATGACGACCGGCTCGCCGAAGTGCTCGCCGCGCGACGCACCGATTCGCAGGCGTTCTTCGGACGCGTCGCGGGCGCGTGGGACGACCTGCGGACCCAGATGTACGGCGAGACCTTCACCGTCGATGCGCTGCTCAACCTCGTCGGGGCGGATCTGGTCGCGGCGGACCTGGGATGCGGCACCGGCAACGCCGCGGAAATGCTCGCCCCGGTCGTGCGCAAGGTGATCGCGGTTGACCGCGAACCCGCGATGCTCGAGGCCGCCCGCAAACGCCTCGCCAATCAGGACAATGTCGACTTCCGACAAGGCGAGCTGACCGGGCTGCCCATCGAAGACGGTGAAGTCGACGCCACGCTGACCGTCCTCGTCCTGCATCACGTCGACACGCCGGAGGCGGCGGTGGCCGAAATGGCGCGGGTGCTGAAACCGGGCGGGCGGGCCCTCATCGTCGACATGGCCCCCCACAACCGCGACGAATACCGACACACGATGGGACACCAGCACCTCGGGTTCGCGGAGGACGAGGTGCGCGGCTGGGCGGAGGCGTGCGGGCTGACGCTCACGTCGTACCGACGACTGCGGCCCGATCCCGAGGGCCGGGGTCCGGCGTTGTTCGCAGCCACGCTGCGCAAACCGGAGACGGTTCGCTCGTGAGACGCGCGTTCAGGCGGTGAAGTCGATCGAGGGGCGCTCCTCATCCGGCTCATCGCCGGCGTAGGGCTGCTCCTCGGCGTGATGTCGATGGCGATCGTCGTCGCCTTCGGCGCTGTCGTTGTCCGGCAGTTTGCGAACGGCTTCGGTCTCCTCCACCCCCGCGACCTTCAGGTCGATGGTGTCCTCGAGACGGCGCGACCGCTCGCCCGCGGCGCGTTGGCGATCGCGAGTCTTGCTCGCGACCTGCTGCGCCTGGGCCGTCTGGACCAGAGAGGCGTGTGAGGATGGCGGATTGACAGCGGACACTACGGGTTAAATCGGCCGGACCCGGGGGTCGGCTTGACCCGGGTCGACGACGAGGCCGGACGGCGACGCCGGCGGGCTGTTTCTCGGACGCCGATTCGGGATCACTTGTCCGGCGCGTCTGATCCGGGCCCCGGGGCGGGCGCGGGAGCCGGGTCGGCCGGGGGCGCGTCGACGCCCAGCCAGACGCCCTCGAGGAGATCGACGAAGGTCGTGTCCGTCACGCCCCGGCGCATGGCGTCGAGCCCCTCCTGCACAAGACCACGATCACGCTGCTGATGCCCCAGATACGCGAGCAGGAAGCCGAGCTGATCGCGAGCCTCCCGCTGACCGATCCGTACCCGCAACTGCTCAATCGCCTCCTGCCGACGCAACGGCAGCGGCAGCAGGCCGTCGGCGTAACGAACATCGATCATCTCCGGGAAGAGCGCGAAGACCTGCTGGAGGGTGAGCGACGCCGACAGGTAGAACCCCGCGCCGATCTGCGTGTGGCTGAGACCGACCTGCGCAAACGGATGGTTCGGCGTGAACCGCAACGCACGCGTGAACAGCCGCTCGGCCCGGAAGTACTCGCCCTGCTGCATCAGATCCTGCGCTTCGGTGATCAGCTGACCGAACCGCGTGTCCGTCGTCGCCGCAAGACGATCCACGGTCTGACCGTGACGCAGCAGAATGCCGTAGTCCTCGATGGGACGCGGGGCGGGACGGGGCGGGGCCAGGACGTCCGGCGTCTCGTCCGGCGTTTCACCGGGCGGGGCGTCGGGCGTCTCGGCTTCGGCCTCTTCCCCCGGCGTGAGACCCGGAGCGCTGAGATCCGGCGCCGCACGCCGCGCGGTGGCGTCCAGCAGCGCGGCCCGGAGCGAGCCGAACTCTTCGTCGAGCTGATTCAGCAGCGACGCCTGCACGGAGAGATTCACATCGTCGCGATCGGCGTACCGCTGGGCGACCCGCTCCATGATCGCGGCGTAGTCTGGCTCCTGGCTCGCCTTCACACGGGTGTCGACCCGGGCGGCCTCCGCCGCGGCCTCTGCTTCCGTCGGCTCCTCATCCGACCCGCCGGTCAGTCGACGCGGCGACGGCGATTGCGAGGCGGGATCGAGGTCGAGGAATGACGGGGCGAACGGCGTGCCGGGCGGCGTCACGTCCACGCGGTTCTCGAGCGCCTCTCGCAGAAGCGCGAGGTCGTACGCGGTCACCCCGCGGGCCGAGGCGTAGGTCTCGGTCGAGCCGAACTGCAGGCCCCGCAACGGCGAAGACGTGATGTACACGACGCCGCCGTCCGCGTCGACGGCTTCGGTCACGATGTTGGCGTCGCCGGCCACCTCGATGAAGGTGCGGGAGCTGGCGAGTTCAGCCGCGCGATCAATGAGATTCAGACGATCGACGCTCGGACGCTCCACACGGGAGTCGCCGCCGAGACTGTTCAGCGTGGAGGCGACGCCCGAACGATTCACCGAGAAGAGCGCGGCCTGCTGACCGAGGTCGAGCGTATTGAGCGTGCGTCGCCCGCTGACGTACGTCACGGACGAGAGAATGCTGTCGGCGCGGAAGTCGAAGAGATCATCCGAGCCGAGCGACCCGCGGAAATCACGCTCCGCCCCGTAGCCCACCTCGCCCCGGAACCCGCGGCCCGCCGCGACGTTGCCGGTCACCACCAGACTGCGCTGGCGGAAGTCCTCGATCGGGCGCGGCGTATTGCGTCGGCCCTGCTTCGAGAGGTTCGCGTCCAGCAGATCGCCGGACCCGAGCGCGTCCTGCGCGACCGCATCGGCGGCGGGCGTCACGGCGATCGCGACGATCAGCCCCGCGGCGATCGCCGATCCCCCCAGGGAACGACGGAGACGGGCAGCATGGGATGGGGCGTCGGTTCGCATGTCGGTTCTCTCCGCGGACTTCGGTCGTCGGACTCGGTCGGACCCAGGGCTCGGTGCGGGCCTTGCCGGCTCGGTTCGGCCTTGGACCTAGACTCGGACTCGGACTCGGACTCGGACTCAGACTCAGACTCAGACTCGGACTCAGACTCAGACTTGATCCGGCGTCAGACTCGGTCCGGCCTCGGCTCGGTCTGACTTCAGGCTCGGTCCGGCCACAGGCTCGGTCCGGCCACAGGCTCGGTCCGGCCACAGGCTCGGTCCGGCCACAGGTCGCACCGGCCACAGGCTCGGACCGGCTTCAGGCCCGGTCGTCATCGGTCGGCCGGGGCGGCCGGCTTCACCCCGCGATCCGGAACCAGAGCCCCTCCGGAGAACTGAATGATTCGTTCAGTCAAAAATCGGGGTGATCGGACGGCTGTCTTGAGACCATACGGACAACGCGGCCGCCGGGTTCGCCGACAGCCGCGCGTTCATTCTGGATGCCGGCCGGGACGGCCGACGCTCGGGAATCAGAAGTCGCTCTCGCCGACCCACTCTGCCTCGAGACGAGCGATCACGTCCTTGTAGCACCGCGTGTCGCAGGCCACGACGAAATACACCAGTTGACGGTCGCTGGCGACCATCACCTTCTGGGCGCACTGGATCGCCGAGAACTTCTTCTCGCTCGATTCCTCCGCCGCGGCGAACTGATCAAGGTTGTACTTGGCGGACATCGGCGTCACGAAAACGCTCAGGCGACCGTGCACCTTGCCGTCTTCGACGCGCTCGTACATCAGGTGGCCCGCCCGCGTCGCTTCCGGCAGCGTGCAGGGGCCTGCCCCGAGGTAGCGGAATCCGTACGCCTCGAGATCCACCACCCGAACGTCCGCCTGCAGCCAGCGGGTCAGATTGTCTTCACTCTCGGCCACGCCCTCGAACCGTGTCGCCCGCGCCCGCGTCTCCTCGCAGGAAGCGCAACGGCCATGTTCCTGCGCGGCGTACTGGGCGGACATGCGGACGAGGTCCACATCATTGACGTTGTTCTGGATGAGTCGGTCGATCGAGGGGGCGAAGACGCCGACCAGGACCACGCCGGTCACCAGCAGCAGTGACGCCGCGATCGCAAAGAGATTGGCCCGGCCCGGGCTGATCGACCAGCGAGACGCCTCGCCGGACCCGCGAGGGGTCGTTGCGGCCGGGGCCGTCTCGGTCAGCCGGTCCGCGGCCCACGCCGTCTGGACGCGTTCCACGAGGTTCGCCGGCGCGGCGCCGTCGGCGTCGACCAGCGTCCGCCGCACCGCCTGGTGCAGCGACCGTTCCGCATCGATCCGGACGCGAAGGGCCGCGTCGGTCGACGCGTCGCTCTCCAGCGCCGCGGCGTCCGCGGGGCTCATTTCGCCGTCAACGTAGAGGCGAATCCGCTTCAGTTGTTCAGGGTCGTATGCCGCCATAGTCCTTGAAACCAGATCCTTCGAGTCAGCGTGGGGGGACGACCGGGAGGAGATAGCCTCTTCAGGCCCCCTGACGGGACCGGTCGCTCTGGGGAATCAACTATCCGGACAGTCGTTTTTC
The DNA here is from genome assembly GCA_965227335.1 of Phycisphaerales bacterium. Taxonomy (GTDB): domain Bacteria; phylum Planctomycetota; class Phycisphaerae; order Phycisphaerales; family SM1A02; genus CBDDFV01. Next base: position 140,532 of record CBDDFV010000001.1, on the reverse strand, counting down.
TTCGGCCAAATCCGTCAATTGCGTCATCAAGATGCTCCTGGCGCGATGGAGGCGGCTCATGACCGTTCCGATCGGCACATCCTGAATCTCGGCGATCTCGCGATACTTGAGGTTCTCGACGCCCCAGAGGAGGAGGACGGAGCGGTATTCGGGCTTGAGGTCATCGATGGCGGACTTGAGGCGGTCATCGACGTGTTCCCAGTCGAGGGCGGCGAGGTCCCAGGCGGGTTCGGGATCGTCGGGGGCGGTGGCGTCGCTGGCGGTCGCATCCATGTCCTCGGTGGGCGTCGGGCCTCGTTTGGCCTTGCTGATCCGGCTGTAGAAGACGTTGTGGAGGATTTTGAACAGCCAGGGCCGCATGCCGCCGCCGGTTTCCTCGAAGCGTTCGGCGACCCGGAGGGCCTTCAGGTAGGTCTCCTGCACGAGATCCGCCGCCTCGTCCGGATGCCGCGCAAGCTGCATGGCCATGCGGTACAGCGCATCCATGTGCTCGAGGGATCGTTCTTCGAAGAGCGCGCGTTCCACGGGGGGCGGGGATCCGGAGGGGGAGAACGGGGGGGGGGAGGGCCGACCGGAACATCTTCGCGTGTTCGGGGGGGCGAGGCAATTCCGGGTCCGACAGAAACGGGAAGACGGGGGTGGGCGGACGGACTCGTTGCCCCCCGTTGTCCTGCGTACAATCGCGCCATGAGCAGCCTTCCGGCCTCCGGCCCCGCGTACATCACGACTCCGATCTATTACGTCAACGGCAAGCCGCACATCGGCCACTGCTATACGACCATGGTCTGCGACGTCTGGGCCCGATTCATGCGGTTTGCGGGCCGGGAGGTCTTCTTCCTGACCGGCACCGACGAGCACGGGGCGAAGGTCGAGAAGTCCGCCGCGGAGCAGGGTCTGAGCCCACAGGCGCTCGCCGACGAGAACGCAGCGGAGTTCCAGCGGGTCCTCGGGACGCTCGCCCTGACCAACGACGATTTCATCCGTACCACCGAGGCGCGTCACGTCCGCCAGGTCCAGTCCTTCGTGCGTCAGCTGCAGGCGTGCGATGCGGTCTACCTCGGCGAGTTCGAGGGCTGGTACGACCAGGGGCAGGAGGAGTACTACACCGAGACCAAGGCGAAGGACGTCGAGTACCTCTCGCCCGTCTCCGGCAAACCGCTCGTCCGGATGAAGGAGCAGAACTACTACTTCCGCCTCTCCGCCTTCCAGGAAAAGCTGGAGCGGTTCTTCGACGAACATCCCGATTTCGTGCAGCCGGACGCGCGGCGGAATGAGGTGCTCGGGCGTCTCCGCGAGGGCCTTCAGGATGTCCCGATGTCGCGGACGAACTTCTCGTGGGGCATCCCGATGCCCGACGACCCGGAGCACGTCATCTACGTGTGGATCGACGCCCTCTTCAACTACATCACGGCCCTCGACATGGGCGAGGACGTCACGTCCGATCGCGCCCGCTTCTGGCCCGCCCGCTACCACGTGATCGGCAAGGAGATCCTCTGGTTCCACGCCGTGATCTGGCCGGCGATGCTGATGGCCCTCGACCTCCCGCTGCCGCAGTGCGTCTACGCCCACAGCTACTGGATCATGCGGGGGCGGAAGATGTCCAAGTCCGAAGGCAACATCATCGACCTCGACGAGATTCAGCACTACATCGAACGGTACGGACTCGACGCCTGGCGGTACTACATGGCCACCCAGGGACCGCTCGGCGTGGCGGATGCGACGCTCGACCCGGAACTGTTCCACGACGTCTACACGAGCGCGCTGGTGAACACGTTCGGCAACTGCGCCTCGCGCGTGACGGCGATGATCAACAAGTACTTCGACGGCGTCGTCCCGGAAGACCCCGGCCTGACGATCCTTGATCACGACTGGCCGGCGCTCGCCCGCGAGGCGGTCGAGAAATGCAGCGCGTCGATGGAGGCGTTCCAGCTTGATCGCGCCGCCGACGCCGCGCTCGGACTCGTCCGAACCGTCGACGCCTTCATTCACGAGTCGGAGCCGTTCAAGCTCGCGAAAGATCCCGAACGGCGGGATGAGACCGCCGCCATTCTCGCCCAGTGCTTCGAGGCGGTGCGGATCGCATCGCTGCTGTTGTGGGCGATCACGCCGGAGAAGTGCGAGGCGTTCTGGTCGGCCACGAATCTCCCGTGCGATCCGAACGCGGGCGAACTGCTCGAACTCGCCGCGTGGAGCCAGCGGGGGGCGGGCTGCGCCGTGGAGAAGGTGGCGCTGTTCCCCCGTGTCGACGCCCCCGCCTCGATCGCCTGAGTGCCCCCCGATTGAACCGCACGCGACGTCCGAGAACGGGCGGCGCCCCACGCCCGCCGCGCCCGGCGCGGCTGCGCAGACCGTGTGTTCCGACCCGGCCCGCCATCGCCAGCCGGCTCCGATGGAGCGGACGTCCGCAATGGACGATGCTCACCTCGTTCGCTTTCACACGGCGAGGAGGGCCGTTCATGACGCGACATCTGGTGACCGCGGCGCTGCTCGTCTCCGCCCTGCTGCTGATCGGCGGCGGGACGTGGGCGTTTCGCGACCACCAGGCCCGAAACGCCGCTGAGACGGCCACCCGGGACGCCCTCCACCGCATCCGACAGCAGATCAGCCTGCACTCCACGACCGAGAGCTCCCCGCTCTCCCCGCGCGGCTATCCCTTGACCATCGACCCCGAGTGGTTCGGTCCGTCGCTCCCCCTGAACGCGCTGGTCTCGCCCGATCGTCCCTGGATGGAGATCGCGTCCGGCGTTGACCTGGCGCGCGAACATCCGGTCGAACTGACGACCATCGACCGCACCACCGCGATGTTCTGGTACAACCCGTCGCTTGGCGTCGTGCGCGCCCGTGCGCCCCTCGGCGGCTCCGACATCGCAGCGCTCAAGACCTACAACACGGTCAACGACGCCGCGCTGACGACGCTTTTCGCCCCTGATTGAAAAAAATTTTTCGCACGGTTTCAACCGCTGGTGCGCGCCCTGATGCGCCCGGCGTCGACGTCGCACCGTCGCAGGCCGCGTCGGACGACGCACGGCGCAGCGCGGCGACCGTCAATCAAGCGCGCGTGCGCGTGGAACAACGCGTGGAACCGCGATTACGCTACGAATTTCGCCGTTTTTGGCGCTGGCACGACGTGATCAACATTGAACGACACGGGCTCGCGTTGCGCGCTCCCCCGCTCGCGTACCGACACGCTGCGCACCGCAGCGCAACCGCGCGAGAACACGTCGCAAACGCCGTCGTCTCCCCCGCGCGCCCCCTCACCCAGCGCTGAAATCTATCAAGCGACTTCCAAACGCCGTCCGATAGAGGTAAAAATTTTCAAGCGGCATTGCGCCGCGCTGTACTGCTTCGACTCCGACACTCATGAAGCTGCATACAGGAGCTCTATCCATGGCCAAGAAACGCGCCACGACCAGGAAGAAGGCGGCGAGGAAACGCACGACTCGCAAGAAAGCGACGACGCGTAAGAAGTCGACCGCCCGCAAGAAGACCACTCGCAAGAAGACGACCCGCAAGAAGGCGACCCGCAAGAAGGCGACTCGCAAGAAGGCGACTCGCAAGAAGGCGACTCGCAAGAAGGCGACTCGCAAGAAGGCGACTCGCAAGAAGGCGACCCGCAAGAAGGCGACTCGCAAGAAGGCGACTCGCAAGAAGGCGACCCGCAAGAAGGCGACTCGCAAGAAGGCGACTCGCAAGAAGGCGACCCGCAAGAAGGCGACCCGCAAGAAGGCGACTCGCAAGAAGGCGACCCGCAAGAAGGCCACTCGCAAGAAGGCCACCCGCAAGAAGGCGACCCGCAAGAAGGCCACTCGCAAGAAGGCCACCCGCAAGAAGTCCACTCGCAAGAAGGCCACGCGGCGCTAGCCGTCTGCTTCATGAGCTGAGTCACGGACCGGCGTCCTCGGGCGTCGGTCCGTTTTTTTATGCCCGGGGACGGCGGGCGGCCGATGTCCCGGACGACCGGCTCGGGCCGGGGGCGACGCGCGGACGCGGGCCGCGCGGGTCGCTACAATCGACTCCGAGCTCATTGTCAGTCCCGAGGAAAGATTCGCCCCATGACCCATGTCATCGCAGAACCCTGCATCGGCACCAAGGACACCGCGTGCGTTGATGTCTGCCCCGTCGACTGCATCCACCCGACCAAGGACGCGGCGGATCGGTACGAGGCGGCCGACATGCTCTACATCGATCCCGACGTCTGCATCGACTGCGGGCTGTGCGTGGACGAATGTCCCGTGCAGGCGATCTACGCCGAGGACGACCTCCCCGAGGAGTGGACGGAGTACATTGCGAAGAACGCGCAGTGGTTCCAGGAGAACGGCTGATTCTTCTGCTTCCGACGCGGGCGCGGTAGGCTTGCGGTCTCACCCGGAGACCGAATCATGCTTCGACCCCCCGCTCTCGTTCTCGCCGCCCTCTTCATTCTGCTGACCCTCGCCCCCGACGTCGTCGCGCAGGACGCCGGCGATGACGCCGCGCTCGAGGCCCGCGTGCGTCGCATCCTCGCCGAGACGCCGCTGATCGACGGTCACAACGATGCGCCGATCCAGTACCGGTCTCGCGTCGCCGGTCACATCGATCAGCTCGACTTCGCGAGCGATCTGTCCGGCGGCGAGCGTCCGATGCAGACGGACATCCCCCGCCTCCGCGCGGGCGGCGTGGGCGGGCAGTTCTGGTCGGTGTACATCCCGATCAACAACAACCGGGGCGGGCGTGACGGCGACGCTCGTCGCGTTCTCCAGCAGATCGACCTGACGAAGCGCCTCGTCGCCGCGCACCCGCAGCACCTCGCGATGGCGTACACCGCGGCCGACGTGGAGCGGATTCACGCCTCGGGGCGTATCGCGTCGCTGATGGGGATGGAGGGCGGTCACTCGATCGAGAACTCGCTCGCCGTCCTGCGGGCGACGTACGACTGCGGGGCCCGGTACATGACGCTCACGCATTCGAAGAACACGCTCTGGGCGGACTCCGCCACCGACGTCCCCGCCCACGACGGCCTCACGGCCTTCGGGGAGGAGGTCGTGCGTGAGATGAACCGGATCGGGATGCTGGTGGACCTCTCCCACGTCTCCCCCGCCACGATGCACGACGCCCTCGACGTCACGCGGAGCCCGGTGATCTTCTCCCACTCCTCGGCGTACGCGGTCTGCCGGCACGCGCGCAACGTCCCGGACGACGTGCTCCGACGCCTGCCGGAGAACGGCGGGGTGGTGATGGTCACGTTCCTGGGGTTCTACGTCTCCGAGCCGTTGCGGGTGTGGAGCGAGGCCCGCGATGAGGAGCGACGGCGGCTCGTGATCGAGCACGTCGAGGACCGGGCCGCGATCGATGCGGGCATGCAGGCGTGGACCGACGCCAACCCGCGGCCGGAGGCGACGCCGCAACAGGTCGCCGACCACGTGGAGCATGTGCGCGACGTCGCGGGAATCGCCCACGTCGGCCTCGGCGGGGATTACGACGGCACGTCCTCCCTGCCCGTTCAGATGCAGGACGTGAGCGGCTACCCGGTGCTCCTCAAGGAACTCTGCCGGCGGGGCTGGTCGGACGAGGACCTTCGCGCCCTGATCGGCGGCAACATCCTCCGTGTCATGCGCGACAACGAACGGATCGCATCCGAACTGCAACGCGTCGAACCCGCCCGCGACGTCCTCATCGAAGAAGCCGACGGCGAGATCGAATCCCGCGGCGGCGGACGGCGCGGCTGGTAACCGCCCGCACGGACGCCCCCGACCATCCCACCGCCCTCGCACGCCGGCGCGCGCACCCGGCGATGACTCAACCCACCCCAGCCCCTGGCTCCGCCAGGGGACACCCCCCGATCACCCCGACCCGTGCGCACGCCCCGCCATCGCCCGGAAACGCCGACGACGCACCCGCGCGCACACCCGCACGTTCATCGCGCGGCGGCGTGGGCGCGTCGGGTGGTTGGGGGGTGTCCCCCGGCGGAGCCGGACGACACCCCCCGATCACCCCGCCCGTGCGCACGCCCCGCCATCGACCGGAAACGCCAACGACGCACGGCGCGCACACCCGCACGTTCATCGCGCGGCGGCGTGGGCGCGTCGGGTGGTTGGGGGGTGTCCCCCGGCGGAGCTGGACGACACCCCCCGATCACCCCGCCACGTGCGCACGCCCCGCCATCGCCCGGAAACGCCAACGACGTACGCGCACGCACACCCGCACGTTCATCGCGCGGCGGCGTGGGCGCGTCGGGTGGTTGGGGGGTGTCCCCCGGCGGAGCCGGACGACACTCCCCGATCACCCCGCCACGTGCGCATGCCCCGCCATCACCCGGAAACGCCAACGACGCACCCGCACGCACACCCGCACGTTCATCGCGCGGCGGCATGGTCCCGTCGCATGCCCGGACGGTGTCCCCCGGCGGAGCCGGACGACACCCCCCGATCACCCCGCCACGTGCGCATGCCCCGCCATCGACCGGAAACGCCAACGACGTACGCGCACGCACACCCGCACGTTCATCGCGCGGCGGCGTGGGCGCGTCGGGTGGTTGGGGGGTGTCCCCCGGCGGAGCCGGGGGCTGGGGGTGGTGGGTCCGCGCGGCGGACGCTCTCACCGTGGCGAGAATCGTTTTCGCCATGGTGAGACGCGTTCATTCCCCGGTGGGATCGTCTCCCGCCGAGGCGTCGTCCGGCGCGGCCGGCGCGGCGGCGTCATTCGCCGTGGGCTGCGCGGCGGCCGCGCGGGTGGCGGCCTGTTGCACCTGGGCCTGGGCCGCGATCGCCTGGGCGCGGGCCTGCGCGGCGCGGGCGGCTGCGTAGCGGGTGGTTGCAACGGTCGCCAACAGGCCGATGAACAACGCGAGGGAGACGGCGATCAGGGCGACGACGGCGCGTCGGGTGGTTCTCGCATCGCGTCCGGGCGGTCGGATGCCGACCTCGGCGAACGCCGCGCCGCACTCGGGGCATCGGACTTCGGACCCGAGGGTGGCCGAGACGTCGTACCCGCAACGGGGACAGGCCGGAAAGTCGCCGCCCGACCGGCGGACCATCAGCAGCACGACGAGCCCGATCACGCCGGCCACGATGACCAGGCCGAGCATCACGACAAACAGCAGTCCGAACGTCATCATCAGCGACCTCCTCGCACCATCCTAGGCGACCGGACGGGCGCCGCCCCGCACTGATCTCCCGTTCCGCCGGGGGTCCGGCCACGAATCGCCCCCGACGCCCCGTCGCGCTGCAGCGCACCCCGGCCCCGGGCCGGGGGTGAGGTGGTTGCCTGCTTGTGCAGCACCCCGGGGCAGGGCCCCGGGTGCGCGCTGATGCGGGCGGATGTCGGTGGACGCGTGTGGCGAGATCCCCGGCGGCGCCGGGGGCTGGGGCGCCGTCGTCTACCCGTGCTTCTTCGCGAACTCATCCATGAACTGGGCCAGCGCTTCGCAGCCGGCGTGCGGGAAGGCGTTGTAGATCGACGCCCGGATGCCGCCGACGTCGCGGTGTCCCTTGAGGCCGGCCATGTCATTGTCCGCCGCCGCCGCGATGAAGGCCTTGTCCAGCTCATCGGAGGGGGTGCGGAACGTGACGTTCATCTTCGAGCGGCACTGGGGCTGCGAGACCGCCGCGTAGAAGCCGTCGTTGCGGTCGATGGCGTCGTAGATCAGTTTCGCCTTGGCTTCGTTCGCGGCGGCGATGGGTTCGAGTCCGCCGCGTTCGAGGATCCACTTGAAGACCTGTCCCATGACGTACACCCCGAAGGCGGGCGGCGTGTTGAGACGGGAGCCCTTCGCCGCGTGGTTGCGGTAGTCGAACATCGTGGGCAGGCCGTCCTGCGCCGTGGCGAGGAAGTCCTTGCGGACGATGACGAGCACCGTGCCGGCGGGCCCGAGGTTCTTCTGGGCGCCGGCGTAGATCATCGCGTGGGCGTTGATGTCGATCGGACGGGAGAACATGTCGGACGACGTGTCGGCGATGAGCGGGGCGGACGTCTTCGGCGTGGCGGGATACTGCGTGCCGAAGATCGTGTTGTTGGAGCAGTAGTGGAAGTACGCGGCGCCGTCCGTCGCGTCGATCTCGTCGTCGGTCGGGGTGTGGTCGTAGTTGCACGCCTTGCCGTCGAACGCGATGTGCACATCGCCGATCTTCTTCGCGTCCTTGATCGCCTTTGTCGTCCAGACGCCGGTGTCCGCGTAGTCGGCGGTCTTCCCCTTCGCGAGGAAGTTCATCGGGATCAGGGCGAACTGGGTGGTCGCGCCCCCCTGGAGGAAGAGGACCTCGTAGTCGTCGGAGATGTTCCCGACGGCGCGGCAGTCCGCCTCCGCCTCGTCGATCACCCGGTCGAAGGCCTTGCCGCGATGCGAGTGCTCGAGAATGCCGACGCCCGTCTCGAAGATGTTCCACAGGTCGTGCTGGGCCTGACGCAGCACGGTTTCCGGCAGGATCGAGGGACCGGCGGAGAAGTTGAAGATGCGGTCCTTGGACGGCGAGGCGACGAGGGGGACGGGCGACGGGGCGGTGCTCATGGAACTCCCTCCGGGGAAGGTCGGGGCGTGGGGTCAGGCGATGTGCTTGAGGGAGACGCTCAGGACGTTCTGGCCGTTCTGAATCGTCGCAATCGCGGCGTCGGACGGAGCCGAGTCGAGCTGGATCCGCGCGCACGCCGCAGTCGCACCCTCGTAAATCATGTTCTCCATCTCTTCGATGTTGATCTCCTCCTCGCCAAGGACTTCGAAGACCCCCGCCAGGACGCCGGGTCGGTTGAGATGGCGAACGGTCAGGAGGACGGTCGCGGGGGTCGCGGCGGCGCGGTTGACGCAGTTCACCACTTCCCCGGTGCGCGAGTAGCGTTCGACGATCCGAACCGCCTCGGAGGCGATCGCTTCCTGGGCCTGGTCGGTCGACGCCCCCACATGGTGGGTGCCGTAGACGCCTTCAAGGTTGACGATGTCGTCGGCGAAGGTGTTGTCGCCCGATCCCGGCTCGTTCGCGAAGACATCGAGACCGGCGCGGATTCGACGGTTCTTCACCGCGTCCGCGAGGGCGGCCGTGTCGACCACGCTGCCCCGACTCGTGTTGATGAGGTAGGCCGTGTCGTGCATGTTGTTGATGAACTGCTGATCGATGAGGTGGGCGGTGTCGTCGGTGGCGGCGACGTGCACCGTGACGACGTCGGACATCTTCGCGAGGTTGACGAGGCTCGCGCAATAGGTGACGCCCATCGCGGCGGCCTTGTCTTCGGTCAGGCTGCGGGACCAGCCGATCACGTTCATGCCGAAGGCGCGTCCCCGCGCGGCGACGGCCTGGCCGATGCGTCCGAGCCCCACCACGCCGAGCGAGCGTCCGTAGAGTCCGCGGGCCTTCGCGTACTCCTTCTTGGCCCAGACGCCGGCCCGAAGGTCGCGGGTCTGGTCGGGGATGCGCCGGTCGCAGGCGAGGATGAGCCCCCACGCGAGTTCAGCGACGGCGATCGCGTTCTTGCCGGGGCAGTTGGCGACGAAGACGCCGCGCGACGAGGCGGCGTCGACATCGATCGTGTCGTACCCCGCGCCGGCGCGGATGATGAGGGCGAGGGGTCCCGCGTTGTTGATGACGTCCGCGGGGACTTTGGTGGAGCGCACGATGAGCAGGTCGGGCGCGAACGCCTGCATGGCGTCGCCGAGCGTCTCGGGCGTGAGGTCGGGGTTGGATTCGACCGCGCAGCCGAGTGATTCGAGGAGCCGGATCCCGCCGGCGTCGAACTTGTCGGCGATGAGGATGCGAAGGGCCGCGGCGGGGGCGCCGGCGGCCGATGACGATGCGTCGGCGGACTGGGTGGTGCTCATGACTGCATTGTACCGCGAGCGGGTTGCGAGACCGGGCGGTCGGCGGGGCCAGCCCCCGGCTCCGCCGGGGGTTAACGCAAAAATCACCTCGCTCACCCGCCGCGGGCGTGCCGTGGCGTGCCGCGGGCGTGCCGTCGGTTGTTGGTTGGCGACCCCCGGCGGAGCCGGGGGCTGGGGGATGGGGACAGCGGTCGCCGCGGACGGTTGAAGCACCCCCGTCGGCGGCCCCGGAGGTCAGTCCAGCGCGTGCACGAACAGGCCCGACCGGAGCTTCGGTTCGAACCAGGTCGACTTGGGCGGCATGATCTGGCCAGCGTCCGAGACCGCGATGAGTTGTTCGATGCTGGTGGGATACATGGACACGGCGAGGGACGCGTCGCCCTTTTCCACGGCGGCGGAGAGGGCCGCGACGCCTCGGATGCCGCCGACGAAGCTGATGCGTTCGTCGGTCCGCGGGTCGCCGACGCCGAGGATGGGCGTCAGGATGAGTTCCTGGAGGAGGGCGACGTCGAGGGAGCCGACGGGGTCATCGGGATTGATGCGGTCGGGATCGAGGTCGAGTCGCCGCCATTCGCCGTGCTTGCCGTCGCCCTTCATGTAGAAGCAGAACGATCCGGGTTGGTGGGGCGTCGGATCCAGCGTGGGGGTGAGGGTCCCGAGTTCGGCGAGTTTCGCCCAGACGTCGGCGGGGGCGAGTCCGTTGAGGTCCTTCACGAGCCGGTTGTAGGCGAGGATGCGGAGTTGGCTGGCGGGGAAGAGGACGGTGAGGAACCAGTTGTACTCGGCGTCGGGCTGCGGGTCGGGGTCCTGCTCGCGTCTCGCCGCGCCGGCCCGGGCGGCGGAGGCGGAGCGATGGTGTCCGTCGGCGACATACGCGGCGGGGAGTTTCGCGAAGGCGCGGACATACGCGTCGGGATCTGCGACGGGCCACACGGTATGGGTGACGCCGTCGGGGGAGACGAAGTGGTAGAGGGGTCGGGCGTTCATATCGCGATCCACGAGGTGGTTGATCTCGTCCTGATCGCGGTAGGTGAGGAAGACGGGTCCGGCGTTGGCGTTGGTTTCGAGGACGTGTCGGGTGCGGTCGTCCTCTTTGTCCTGCCGGGTCTTCTCGTGCTTCCTGATGACGTCGTTGAGATAATCATCGATATGACAGCACGCGACGACGCCGACCTGGCTGCGGTGGTTCATGACCTGCCGGTAGATGTAGAGGGCGTGCGTCTCGTCGCGGATGAGGAGGCCTTCGTCCTGCATGCGGCGGAGGTTGGCGGCGGCGGCGGCGTAGACCGGATCGCTGTGGAGGTCGGCGCCCGGGGGGAGGTCGACTTCGGGTCGGACGACGCGGATGAAGGAGCGGGGCTGGTCGGCGGCGAGGGCCCGGGCTTCCGCTTCCGAGACGACGTCATAGGGCGGCGAGGCGACCTGGGAGGCGACGGTGGGATCGGGGCGGATCGCGGTGAACGGCTTGACGCGCAACATTGAGCAGCCTTCGGCGCTGAGGGTGGTCGAAATCGGGCCCCGGCGGTCCGGGTGGTCAGTGTAGTGGGGCCGGTGCGGGCGGGAAAGTGAGCCGGAAAGGCGGCGGAGGGGCTCCAGGCGGTCGGGATTCGCCGGGATGACGGGCGTGTCGATAAAGGCGGCCCCTGGTCTGGCCGACGTTGGACGCGGGAGATTCCCGGGCGGGGCCAAGGACGCCTCGCTCTCGGCCGTCAAAGGAGGACGCCGTGATGCACCGAACGGATTCAGCCGCGCTGACGCTGGGTCACGACGAGGCGGAAGCGCCCGTCGTCTACCGTTTCGACCGTCGCCAGCATGACCGCTGGCCGGACGCCGGACACGCCACGGCGATTCGGATCGCGGGCGAGCGTTTCGGCGAGAACTACGACCTTCGACTGCTCGACAGCTCCCACGAGGGGATCGGCGTGATGTGCGGGGCGCCGATCGAGCCGGGGGCGGTGATTTCGCTCGGCTTCGCGTCGCCGGGTCGTCCGGCGCGTCGGGGCGTGGTGATGCGATGTCGTCCGAGCGGCGCGGGGTACCGCATCGGCATCCGATTCGAGCAACGACTCATGGCCGCGTAGCCCGCGGGTCCAATCTTTCCCCACGACATCCACCCGCGGAGAAGGCCGGTCGCGGCGCCAGGGACGGCGCTGGGCGACCGGCCTTTTCACTGCGCCGTGACGGCGGCGGCGCGGGCGCCGTCGGGCTCTCGGACGTCGGGGGGTTTCCGGACCGCTTCGCTCGTTCCGGACGTGTTCAACGGGAGCGGTATTTCGCTTTGCGCGGGCGGCGGCGACCGGTTCTCTGGCGCAGCGCTCGATCACGGCTTGGACGGAGACGATGTGAAACGTGCACTTGATCAGGCTGCGTCATCGCCGCCGCCGGAATCGGACGTGTCGCCGGGAGGGGACGACACGTTTCGGCGACGGAGCGCGGCCTGACGAGCAACGCCGACGCGTCGGGGAGCTGACGCGTCGGGTTTCGGGACGCGAATCCGCCGTGGATTCGTGAACTTGGGATTGGAGGGGCTTGGCGCCCACAAGGACCCCGAGCGGCGCCTCGCCAATGCACGGCATATCTCTCGTGTCGCGCACTAACGAAGGAGTCAGCTCACATGCGATCGACTGTTCACACTCGGGCCCGTCGAGCGTTCACGCTCATCGAAATTCTCATCGTGGTCGTGATTCTCGGCATTCTCGCCGCGATCGTGATCCCGCAGTTCTCGAACGCTTCGACCGAAGCGTCGGAGGCCAGCCTCCGCAGCCAGCTGCAGACGATCCGCAGCCAGCTCGAGCTCTACCGGGTTCAGAACGGCGACACCTATCCGGACCTGGTCGCCAACGGCTGGACGGACCTCACCAACGACCCGGCCGGCCGCGACTACCTGCAGGCCGCCCCGCGGAACCCGCTCATGGGCGCCGGCGTGCAGACCGGCGTGGGCGCTCCCGGTTCGGGCGAAGCGTGGTGGTGGGACGGCGACGTGCTGCAGGCGAATGACGGCAACGACGTCGCGTTCGACGAAGACAACGACGGCAACCCGGGCTAAACGCCTGACCCCATCGCGCGGCGTCCGCCGCGCGTGACCGAGCTCATCATCTGCATGATGAATCTCCACAGACGCCGACGCTTCATTGCGTCGGCGTCTTTTCATGGGCGGGAATTCGGGCGACGCGGTCGCGTCGCGGTTCCCGGGACAGGAAATTCCGGAATACATCCGGCCAGACGGCGTCTCTTCACCGCGTGATTCATCCCGTTCCCAGGCATTCGAAATCGAGTCTCATGTCCCACCCCGTTTCATTCCAACCCGGCTCCGATCGACGCCCCCGCCGCCGGGGCGCCGCGTCGCCCCTGGCGATCGCCGGCGTGATCGGTCTCGTCGGCGTCGCGGCGGCGGTGACGCCCGTCGTGCTCCACGGCGCGCCGGCTCACGCCCGGACGCTCGAGCCGCAGTCGGCCGAGCGGGCCGTGCTGGCGGACGATCTCGCCGCCCTCTTCGGACGTGCGGAGGCGGTGATCGCCGTGCATCCTCGTCGTCCCGCCCGCCATCTGCAGGCGGCGTTGTGGATCGACGACCTCGATGGTCCCGGGGCGGTGGACCCCGGGGAGTTCATGGTCCTCAGCCACAGTCGGATCATGCGCACCATCATGACGTACCGGCTTGATCCGGCGGCGTCCGCGGCGGATCGGGAGAGCGCCGCGGCCCTGCTCCGCAGCCGGCCGCTCGACGATCCCGAACTCGCCGAGGACTGGCGGCGTCATCCCGCGGTGGCGGCGCGGGTGATCGCGGCGGAGCTCTCGGACCTTCGGCTGGACGGCGCGACGGACGCGGACGAACGACTGCGGATCGAATTGACGTGGGCCCCGGATTCTGCCGATGGCGCTGATGTGGCGAGCCGCGTGTCGGCGATCCGCCGCGCCGAGCGCGACCTCCGCGTCGCCTCGGTCGAGCCGTCGAATCCGAAGGAGTCCCGCTGATGGATCGCAAGAACACAAACACGATTCTGCTCGGCGTCAACGCCTGCCTGGTCACGGCCCTGCTCATCGGCTGGCTCGGCGGCGGCTTCAGCGGTCCCCAGGCGGCCGAGGCGGTCCCGCCGGACAAGTCGAGGGCGGGGTCGGGGATTCCGAACGCGGGGGCGCAGCGGCAGGAGATGATCAAGCGGATCGACGCCCTCACCGTCGCCGTGAACCAGCTGCGTCAGCAGGTGCAGACCGGCGTCCGGGTCGAGGTGACCAACGCGAGCGACCTCGCTCGCGCGATGGGTCAGTAGCGCCCGTCGTGATCAATCGATCGGGAGGCGGGGAGACAGTCATCATGATGCGCCGAACCATGCGTCCAGCCACGCGTCCCCCGGGACGCCGATTCGCGACGAGCCGCCCGCCGGCGGGCGGCCGCGTCGGTCGTCGTCGCGTCGGCCGGGGCTACACGCTGATCGAGATGATCATCACGATCGCGGTGCTCGGGATTGCGGGCGCGTTGCTCGTGCCGCAGATTGTCGGACAGGACGACATGAAGATTCAGGCGGCGGTGCGTCAGATCGTCGCCGACCTGAGCTTTGCGCAGTCGGACGCCCTCGCTCACCAGGAACTGCGCCGCGTGCATTTCTTCGCGGGGGGACGCGGCTACTGCATCGAGCGGATCACGACCGGTCAGATCGGACAGCCCTTTGACCAGGACGACGCGGACTACATCAATGATCCGCTCGCCCCGCCCGGCGAGTTCGGGGCGTACATCGTCGATTTCTCGAACGACGCCCGTTTCGAGAACGTGTCGATCCAGGCGGTGGACATGGACGGCGGACAGACCGCGATCGTCTACGACGAACTCGGCGGCACGATCGCCCCGGGCCTGCTGCCCGGATCGGGCGGCGTGATCGAGGTCGTGTCCCAGAATTCGGAATTCCACATCCTGATCGCGCCTTTCACGGGCAAGATCTCCGTGCAGCGAATCGATCCCTGACATGCGTGCATTCCGCGACGAGACGAGCGACGAAGGACGAACGGGACGGGAGCGTCGGCGTGGCCGGCGCGGCTGGGCCGGTCTCGCCGTGGTGTGTCTCGCGGCGGGTCTGCTGCTGTGGGTGCGGATCCGACTGATCACGGACTTCCCGCGGATGGCGATCGCGGAGGACGCCTCGGCCCCGGCGACGGCGCCGGAGGATGCGTCGAACCGGGACGCGTCGGCGGTTCGGAAGCCCGACTGAATCGAACGTATGGAATCGGGGCGACAGCGTTCACCGTCGCGCGATTCGTGCGCTCTGGGCGAGGTCGGGCCGATAAGCGGAAGTTCCGAAGATCCACGTTTCCCGGGGCGAAAGCAGGCAAGTCGCGCCGCGATAGGGCCGAAGTGAGACATCGTCGGACGTGCAGTTCACCCTGGATGGTCTGGGGAAGATCGGCGCGTCCGAGAGGTCGGCGTTTCGGCGTCGACGGATGGATTCGCGAACGAGCCTCGCGTGATGTGATGCGACCGCCGCCGCGCCCCGACGCGGGCGGGCGGACGGATACGCCCCGAGGCGGGAGAGTCATGCTCATGAACATGCTCACAGAGAAGTGGACGCCTGAAGTTCTCCGGCTGCGGGTCGGCCTCGCCGCCTCGCTTCTCGCCGGCGCCCTTTCGTGCGGCGCTCTTGGCCAGGACGGGGCGCCGCCGGCCGGCGAGGACGACGAGGTCAGCGTCACCGACTACGGCGTCGTGGAGACGCTGGCGGTGCAGGACACCGACCTCGCCGAGGTTCTTCAGATGCTGTCGATTCAGAGTCAGAAGAACATCATCACCAGCAAGAACGTGTCGGGGACGGTGACGGCGAATCTCTACGACGTCACCTTCTACGAAGCCCTCGAGGCGATCCTGCGGGCGAACGGGTACGGCTACATTGAGGAAGGCAACTTCATCTACGTCTACACGCAGGCCGAGATCGACGAGATCAAGAAGGCCCAGCGGCAGACGGTGAGCCGGATCTTCACGCTCGACCATCTGTCCGCGACGGACGCGACGGAGTTCATCACCCCGCTGCTGTCGTCGGAGGGCCAGGTCTCCGCCCGGGGCGACGTGGACGCCGGATTCAAGCCGGACATCGGCGACGGCGGCAAGGACGGCTACGCGTACGAGGTGAAGCTCGTGGTCAACGACTACGCGGAGAACGTCGACGAGATCGCATCGCTGCTCTCGGAACTCGACACGCCTCCGAAGCAGGTGCTCGTCGAATCGTCGATTCTCTCGACCTCGCTCGACGAGGCGAACGCGTTCGGCCTCGACTTCTCCGTCCTCAGCAGCGTCGACTTCACCGACCTCACCAATCCGCTCAGCGGCGTCGGCGACCTGCTCGCGGGCTCCGCGTCGCCGGGCTTCCAGCCGCCGGACAACAACGCCTTCGCGGGCTCGTCGACCGTCGGCAACACCACGGGCCCGGGCGGCCTGAAGATCGGCATCGTCAACGACGACGTCTCCGTCTTCCTGAAGCTGCTCGACGAAGTGACGGACACCACCGTCCTCGCCCGGCCGAAGATCATGGCCCTCAACCGGCAGCGGGCGGAAGTGCTCGTCGGCGCCCGCGTCGGCTACCTGTCGACCACCGCCACCGAGACGACCTCGACCCAGACCGTCGAGTTCCTCGACACCGGCATCCAGCTGGTCTTCCGGCCCTTCATCGCGTCGGACGGCTCCATCCGCATGGAGCTCGCTCCGAGCGTCTCGGAAGCCCAGCTCCGGACCGTGACCGACTCCAACAACGCCCTCATCACCATCCCCGATGAGATCACCAACGAACTCACCACCAACGTTCGCGTCCGCGACGGACAGACGCTGGTGCTCGGCGGCCTCTACCGCGAAGTCACCCGCACCTCGCGCCGGCAGGTGCCGGTGCTCGGCGACATTCCCGTCGTCGGCGCGGCGTTCCGCGGCCAGGACGACTCGATCGACCGGGAGGAGATCATCTTCCTGATCACCCCGTCCATCGTGCAGGACGCCATCGCCGCCCAGATGGGCGAAGCGGTCGACGACTACGTCGAAGCCGTCCGCGTCGGCGCCCGCGCCGGCCTGCTCCCGTTCAGTCGGCAGCACATCACCACCAACCACAACAAGGACGCCATCGACGCGTGGAAGCGCGGCGACAGCGCCCTCGCGCTCTACCACGTCAACAACTCGCTGCGGCTCAGCCCGCAGCAGCCCGAGATGATCCGGTTCCGCGATCAACTCACCGGCGTGGAGTCCGATGCGCACGACTACTCCATCATGGAGCGCGTCATTCGCGAGAAGCTCAACGACGAGGATCCGTTCCGCCTCGAGTCCAACCGCGGCGCCGCCCCGCGCGATTCGTCAAACGACATGGCCGCGGTGCTGAGCGGCGCGGACCTCGCGCGGCTCGACGACGCGGCGCGTCAGGCGTTCCGGACGGCCTCCGCCACGGCGACCGCGGACGAGACGGACGACGAGTCGGCGGCCCCCGTCGCCGTCGCGCCGGGTCCGTCGACGCCCGCCTCGGCCCCCACTCCCGCTCCCGCTCCGAGCCCGGCCCCGGCCGCGGCCTCGACGCCGGTCGCATCGACGACGACGGCGGGCGGCAATCCGTTCATTCAGCCGGCGACGCGATACACGGTGGACGACTTCCAGCCGGGCGTGTCCGCCGCGACCCCGCGTGAGTACGCGGCGGTGATCGAGTCGGACACTTCGGGCGACGTGACGGTCTACGACGCGGACGCCTTCAACGCGGACGCGTCGGGCGCGGATTCATCGGCGGACTCGTTCGCGAGCGTCGGACCGTCGATGAACTACGACGCGTTCTTCGACGCCGAGTGGGCCGCGCTGAGCGTGGTCATCGAGGAAGGCGACTGCTTCGAGATCCAGGACGCGTTTGATTCGTTCTTCGCGAACCTCGCGGACTTCCACGCGATGGAGATGGAGTTCGCCCGCTTCGGCGCGACGGACGACGCCGGCGAGCAGTTCGCCGAGGTCATCGAGTCCGACGATCTGAAGTAATTCGCCCGCCCAGAACGCCGGCGACGGAGTGGAGCCGTCGCCGGCGTGAATTGCTCCCTTCCCCGGAGATTCATCATGCTGATTCGCACCCTTTCCCTCGCCGCCGCCGTCGCGCTCGCCGCGTCGATTCTCGGCTGCGGCGGACCTTCCGCCTATCGCGAGCAGGTTCGCGAGGACGCCCGCGACCGGGTGAACCTCGTCAACGCCCAGCTCAACTACGACCAGGCCCGCCAGGCCTACGAAACCGGTCAGTTCAACCAGGCGATGCGGGAGATTGACCGCGCGATTTCCCGCAGCGAGGCCCAGCCCCGCTACTACATTCTGCGCGGCCGCATCCAGCTCGAGATGGCCCGCCTCGAAGGCGCCATCAAGTCCTTCGAACGCGCGATCGAACTCGACGGCGAGTCGGCCGAAGCGTGGTACTTCTCCGGCATCGTCTACCAGCGCTGGTCGAAGGACGAGCAGGCGCTCGAGTGCTACTCGACCGCCTACGAGAAGGAGACGACCAACGTCCAGTACCTGCTCGCGACGGCTGAGAGCATGATCGCCCTCAACGCGTTCAGTGAAGCGCACCAGCTCGTCAGCACCAAGCTCGCCTACTTCGAGAACAACGCGGCGATGCACCACCTGCTCGGACAGGTCGCGCAGCTGCAGGGCGACCACGCCGAAGCGGTCCGCCGCCTCAACGAGGCGCGGCTGCTCCGACCGGACGACCTGACCATTCTCGAGGAGCTCGCGCGGGCGCAGTACATGGCCGGTCGGTACGCGGACGCGTACGAATCGATCAGCCGCCTGCAGGCGGAGGTCGGGACCGAGGCCCGGACCGATCTGCTCATGCTCGAAGCCCGCTGTCTCACCGCCCTCGACCGCACGATCGAGGCCCGCAGCAACTACCTGCTTCTCTCCGAGCTCGCGCCGGCTGATCCGGTCGTGTGGGCGGAGCTGGGCGCGGTGGCGTGGGACCTCGGCGACTACCGGCGGGTGGCCCGGTGTGCGACGCAGCTCGAGGCGAT
Organism: Phycisphaerales bacterium; assembly: GCA_965227335.1. Taxonomy (GTDB): domain Bacteria; phylum Planctomycetota; class Phycisphaerae; order Phycisphaerales; family SM1A02; genus CBDDFV01. The sequence continues at coordinate 121,760 of CBDDFV010000001.1, read as the reverse complement.
CGCGCCGGAGCGGTTCGAAGGCTACTTCTTCCGCGGGGTGAACGACCGGAATCGCGGCGATCTGCCGGCCGCCGCCGCGGCGTTCAGCCTGGCGGTCGACCGTGCGCCGCAGCGGGCCCTGCCGCACCTGATGCTGGGTCGGACGTACGAGCAGATGGGTCGGCCGCAGGCCGCGCTCCGCTGTTATGCGATGGCGAGTCAGGCCGAGCCGGACAACGTGCTGGCCCGGGCCCTGAATCGTCGCCTGAACCAGGCGATCGCCACCGTCGTCGAGTAGACGCGTTCACGGTTTCATGCTCGACTTGATTTGCCCTCGCGCGACCCGCCGCGCGGGGGCAAATCTGCTATTTTGACCCGTTCATTTTTCCTGGAGTCGTCATGGCGATCACGGCGAAGCGCGCACTGCTGACCGGCGTCACCGGTCAGGACGGAAGCTACCTCGCGGAGCTTCTGCTCGAGAAGGGCTACGAAGTCCACGGGATCGTGCGCCGCTCCTCCTCGTTCAACACCGAGCGGATCGAGCACATCTACCAGGACCCGCACGAATCGGGGGCCCGGCTGTTCCTGCACTACGGCGACCTCGTCGACGCCAACTCCCTCTCGAAGATCCTCCACGAGGTCAAACCCACCGAGGTCTACAACCTCGGCGCTCAGAGCCACGTCCGCGTCAGCTTTGATCAGCCGATCTTCACGGCCGACGTCGTCGCGGTCGGCGCCCTCAAGCTCCTGGAGGCGGTGCGGGACTACCAGGAGCAGACCGGCTACCAGATCCGCGTCTACCAGGCGAGCTCCTCGGAGATGTACGGCAAGATCGTGGAGACCCCGCAGACCGAGCGGACGCCGTTCTATCCGCGCTCCCCCTACGGCTGCGCGAAGGTGTTCGCCCACTGGGCGACGGTGAACTACCGCGAGGCGTACGGGCTGCACGCGAGCTGCGGGATCCTCTTCAACCACGAGTCGCCGCGCCGGGGCGAGACGTTCGTCACCCGCAAGATCACCCGCGCCGTCGGCCGCATCAAGCTCGGCCTGCAGAAGAAGCTCTACCTCGGCAACCTCGAGGCCAAGCGCGACTGGGGCTTCGCCGGGGACTACGTCGAGGCGATGTGGCTCATGCTCCAGCAGGACGAGCCCGACGATTACGTCGTCGCCACCGGGGCGATGCTCTCCGTCCGCGAGTTCTGCGCACACGCCTTCGCCAGCGTCGACCTCGATTACCAGGACTTCGTCGAGATCGACCCCCGCTACTTCCGGCCCGCGGAGGTCGACGAACTCCTCGGCGATCCCACGAAGGCCCGCACCCAGCTCGGCTGGACGGCGCGGACATCGGTCCGCGAACTCGCCGACATGATGGTCGCGGCGGACATGGAGCTCGCCTCCCGCGAGAAGACGCTTCGCGACGCCGGACACCAGATCTCGCCCCGGGGCTGAACCGGAACCGCCGTCAGACGCCGTTCCCGCCGTCCACGCCGTTCGTCGCCGCGGCCTCCTCGATCAACTCGACCCGCACCCGCTGCACCGTCGTCGGCGTCGCGTCCGTCACCTCGAACCGCGCCCGGTGCGCCTCCAGGGTCTCGCCCGTCTCCGGCACCCGCCCGAGCTGGGCGAGCAGGAAGCCCGCCACCGTGTCGTAATCCTCGTCCTCCGGCAGGTCCAGACCCAGCTCCTCGTTCAGGTCGTCGATGTGATACCGACCGTCGACCTCCGCCCGATGCTCATCGACCCGCTCGAGCTGCGGATCCTCCTCGTCGTCCGGCTCGTGCTCGTCGTGAATCTCGCCCACGATCTCCTCGAGCACGTCCTCGATCGTCACCAGACCCGCCGTGCCGCCGTACTCGTCGATCACGATCGCCAGGTGCACCTCGCTCCGCTGGAAATCGCCCAGCAACTGCGGCACCGGCTTCGTGTCCGGCACGAGCAGCGGCTTCCGCAGCACCCGGCGGAGATCGAAGTCCGCCGGCGTCTCGCCCAGGTACTTGATCAGATCCTTCACGTAGAGAATGCCCACGATGTCGTCGAGACTCTCGTCGTACACCGGGATCCGCGAATGACCCGCCTGAATGACGAACTGACGAATGTCCGGCAGATCGACGTGGATCTCCAGACCCTCGATATCCGTGCGCGGCGTCATGATGGCGCCGACGTCCGTGCCGCCGAACTCGACCACGTTCTCGATCATCGCCGCGGCGGCCTCGTCGATCGCACCGTCGCGCTGGGTCTCCTCCACGCTCCGCAGAAGCTGACGCTCCGCCTCCTCATCGTCGCGCAGATTCGCCCCCGTGAGACGACGCACCGCCTCGTCCACGAAGCCCACGCCCCACACCGCGGGCGCCGAGACGAACCGCATCACGAGCAGCGGGCCGCGCGACATCAGGATCAACGTCTCGCCCACGTAGCGGGCGACGGCGTTCGCAACGACGGTCGCACAGATCCACAACGCGACCACGGAGACGCCGCCCGCCAGGGCCAGCCCCGTCCAGGTGAGCTGCGACGTCTCGCCCATGCCCGCCACATCGGTCAGCACCAGCGCAAAGAACAGCAGCCGCAGCACCGTGCGCAGGAAGGACGCGGACAGGCGCACGCGATCAAGCCGCGCCACCAGCCAGTGGGCGGAGGCGTTCTCGACGCCGATCTCGGTCAGGCGACGCTCCAGCCCGGCCGAGCGGACGATCATCAGCGACGACGTCAGCGCCGACACGTAGGTGGCGAGAAACAGCGTGAGCAACGCGAACCAGGTGAGCGGATCAGCCATCGTCCGTCCCCCGGGTCGGCGGCGTGAACGTGCGGCCGACGCCGATCGCTTCGAGAATCCGGTCCTCCTCCGCGTGCATCGCCGCGAACGAGGTCGGATCGTGATCGTCGTACCCCAGGCAATGCAGCACGCCGTGCAGCAGGTAGAGCAGCAACTCCCGCTCGACGGCGTGGCCGTGGGCCGCCGCCTGCCGCGCCGCCTCGTCGAGGCACGCCACGATGTCGACGTCCACCGGCGCGGCTGGTCCCTGCGTGAGATCGAACGTGAGGACGTCGGTCGTGCCCGGGATGTTCGAATACCGCTCGTGCAGGGCGGCCATCGTTTCGTCGCGGACGATCCGGGCCCCGAGACGGCCCACCGGTCGGTCCAGCTGATCCAGCGCGGCCCGGAGCGTCGTCCGCAGACGATCGACGTCGAACGCGTCGGGACGAACGTCGGCGTCGACCGTCACGTCGAGTTCACACGCCACGCCGGACGGCTCATCGCCCGCCGAGGCGGGTCGGGCAGGGGGAGGTTGATCGGGGTCGGACGCGGCGGACGAACGCTGGTCAGGGTCGCCGCCGTCCTCGGCGGCGGCGGCGTCGTTCGTGGGGGCCGCAGCGGATGCGGTGTTCATCGGCAATCTGTTCAGCCGGGTGTGCGGCTGCTCCGGGGCTCGTCGCGGGGATCTGCGGCGGCGACGCCATGATAGGAATCTCTGGAGGTCATCGGCAAGGATGAAACGTCGCCTGAATCAACCCGCTCCGCGACCGGCGTTCGGGGACGGTCACGTCTGCAGCACGCCCGTCCGATAGGGTCCCTCGATCGGGAACGTGGACGCGATCTGCAACGCCGCAGTGAGTTCGACCCGGGTCGCCTCCGGCTCGATGATGCGGTCCACCCAGCCTCGCGCGGCGCCGTATCGGATGTCCTGCTGCTCCTGGTAGCTGGCCGTGATCGCCTCGAGCAGGGCCTGTCGCTCGGCGTCGTCGACTTCCTCGCCCCGCCGCTTGCGGGCCGCGAGGTCGATCTGCAGGAGCACGTTCGCGGCCTGGGCCGCCCCCATCACCGCACACCGGGCGCCGGGCCACGCGAGGGTGAGCAGCGGGTCGAACGCCCGTCCGCACATCGCGTAGTTGCCCGCCCCGTAGCTGCCGCCGACGATCAGCGCGATCTTCGGCACGATGCAGTTGCTCATCGCGTTCACCATCTTCGCCCCGGCGCGGATGATGCCCCCCTGCTCCGAGTCGCGCCCGACCATGAAGCCGGTGGTGTCGTTCACGAAGATCAGCGGCAGGTGTTTCTGGTTGCAGTCCATGATGAACCGCGCGGCCTTGTCGGCGGAGTCGTCGTAGATGACCGCCGGCATGTTCATCGCCACGCTCGGACCCGCCTTGCCGCCCGGCATCTTCTTCTGCGTGAGCTGGCGCTGATTCGCCACGATCCCGCACGGGTACCCGCCGATCCGGGCGTACCCACAGACCAGCGACCGACCGAACTCGGCGCGATACTCATCCCAGCTCCCGCCGTCCACGACGCACGAGAGCAGTTCGACCATGTCGTACTGCTCATGGGCGGCGGTCCGGAAGATGTCGTCGACGTCCCCGGCGTCCCGGGCGGGCTTCGCCACCGGATACGGGGGATCACTGACCGCCGGCGTCGCCTGGTTGGCGTGGAGAATCGACTTGAGCCGCTCGAGGCACGCTTCATCGTCGGCCTCGCGGAAGTCGATGGTGCCGGAGATTTCCGCGTGCATCTGCGCGCCGCCAAGATCTTCCGAATCGACCTCCTGACCGATCGCGGCCTTGACGAGGGCCGGCCCGGCGAGGTAGAGCCCGGAGCCCTCGGTCATGAGCAGGGTGTCGCAGAGGACGGGCAGGTAGCCGCCGCCGGCCACGCAGTTGCCCATGATCGCGGCGACCTGCGGCACGCCCATCGCACTGATCACCGCGTTGTTGCGGAAGATGCGTCCGAAGTCGTCGGTGTCGGGAAAAACGTCCTCCTGCAGGGGGAGGAAGACGCCGGCGGAGTCGACGAGGTAGATGAGCGGGAGACGGGCGCGAGCGGCGATCATCTGGGCGCGGATGATCTTCTTGCACGTCATGGGGAAGAACGCGCCGGCCTTCACGGTGGCGTCGTTGGCGACGATCATCGAGAGCTTGCCGCCGACGGGGGCGATGGTGGTCACGACGCCTGCGGCGGGCGCGCCGCCGTACGCGCCGTACATGTTCCACGCCGCGAAGAGACCGCACTCGAAAAGATGCGCATCGGAATCGACCAGCCGGTCGATGCGTTCCCGGGCGGTCAGACGTCCGTGCCGGTGCTGACGCTCGATCCCCTTGGGACCGCCGCCGGCACGGATCTGCTCGGCGATGGCGAGATACTCGTCGGTCGCGGCCTGGAGGGCCGAGGCCGTTTCGACGGCGGTGGATTCGTCTTGACTCATGGCGTGGCAAGGATAGACGATTCGACCGGGCCGGTCGTCGCTCCCACCCCCGCCGAGGTGATTTCGGGGGCGGATTTTCCCCGCGCGGCCGGGGTCTGGTTGGTATGTTCGAGAGAGACCATCCGACTCCGCCGGAGGCCCCCAACCCCCGACGGTTTCCCCAGAAGGAGACCGCTTCATGCTCGGCGCCCTGACGATCTCGCGACTCTTCGTCAAGATGAAGGAAGTGCAGGCTTCCGACCTCCACATCAAGACCGGATCGCCGCCGGTGCTCCGCGTGGGCGGGAATCTGCAGCAGTTGAGCGCCCCGGAGCTGACTCCCGACGACACCGCCCAGTTGCTCGCCTCGATCATTCCGGAGCACATGAAGAAGCAGCTCCAGGACGAAGGCGGGATCGACTTCTCGCATCACGAAGGCAATGAGCGTTTCCGCTGCTCGCTCTTCCACGCGGGCCATGCGCTGCACGCCGCGATCCGGCGGGTGAACCCCGAGATCCCCACCTTCAGCGAGCTCAACCTGCCGCCCGTCTTCGAGCGACTGGCGGAGAAGACGACCGAGGGCCTGATCTGCGTGTGCGGCGTCACCGGCTCCGGCAAGAGTTCGACGCTGGCGTCGATGATCGACCACATCAACCGCCGGATCTCCCGCAACATCATCACGATCGAGGATCCGATCGAGTACCTGCTGCGGCCCCGGAAATCGTTCATCTCGCAACGCGAGATCGGGATCGACGTCGTCGACTTCAAGCACGGCCTGCGGTCGGCCGTCCGCCAGGATCCGGACATCATCATGATCGGCGAGATGCGCGACCGCGAGACGATGATGGCCGGTCTGCAGGCCGCGGAAACCGGACACCTCGTCTTCGTCACCCTGCACACCGCCGACGCGATGCAGAGCTTCGCCCGCATCCTCGAGTTCTTCCCGTCCCACGAACACCACTTCATCCGCTCCAGCCTCGCCAACGGCCTCAAGGCCGTGTGCGCCCAGCGGCTGCTTCCCTCCGTCCGCAAGGACGTGAAGGTCGTTCCCGCCACCGAAGTGCTGATCAACTCCCCCATCGTGTGCGACCGCATCCGCGACGGCCATGATGAGGACATCCCCGCCATCATCAGCGGCTCGCACGGGGAAGGGATGCACAGCTTCACCGACAGTCTCGGCGAACTCGTCGAGAAGGACTGGGTCGACCTCAAGACCGCCGAACGATTCGCCCCGAACCGCGAGGCGCTCGCATCACGCATCAAGGGCATCGAGATCAAGGCGGACGCCCTCGTGCAACGAATCAAATCCTAGCCCCCGGCTCCGCCGGGGGACTCACCCCCGACCACCCGCGCCGCACAGCGACAACGCGCACTCGCGCACCAACGTGCACCACGGGAGCGGCCGGCGCTCGCGCCGACGACGCGATGGAGTCCTGAACGTTCGCCCCCGAGGTCCCGGCGTTCGCCCGCGATGTTGTCGAGTCGAACCCGGTGATGCACGAGCCGCGGTGAAGTCCCGGCGTTGACCCCCGGCGGAGCCGGGGGCGATACCATCGTTCCATGTCCGCCGCGCCCCAGGATGACGTCCACCCGCTGAAACGCCTGCTCCGCTACGCGGCATCGCACCGCGGGCGCCTCCGGATCGCCGCGTCGTGGTCCGTGCTCAACAAACTCTTCGACCTCGCCCCGCCCTTCCTCATCGGGATGGCGGTCGATGTCGTCGTCGAACGCGAAGATTCCGTCCTCGCCGGCTTCGGCGTCGCCGACCCGCTCCATCAACTCGTCGTCCTCGCCGTCCTCACCCTCGTGATCTGGATCTGCGAGTCCGTCTTCGAGTACCTCCACGGCGTCGTCTGGCGCGGCCTCGCCCAGACCATCCAGCATGAACTCCGGCTCGACACCTTCAAACACGTCCAGCGTCTCGACATGACCCACTTCGAAGGACGCGCGGCCGGCTCCTTCATGGCCACCCTCAACGACGACGTCAATCAACTCGAACGATTCCTCGACACCGGCGCCAACGACCTCATCCAGCTCGCGACCACCGCCATCGCGATCTCCGCCGCGTTCATCGCGCTCTCCCCGTGGGTCGGCGTCGTCTCCCTCATCCCCCTGCCTTTCGTCATCCTCGGCTCGCTCAAATTTCACCGCCTCATCGCCCCCCGCTACGTGACGGTGCGCGACCAGGCGTCCGACCTCAACAGCCATCTCGGGGCCGCCGTCGGGGGCATGGCCACCATCAAATCCTTCGCCGCCGAACCGATCGAAACCGAACGCATCCGCCAGGAATCGCTCCGCTACGGCGACGCCAACCGCGCGGCGATCAAGCTCTCGTCCGCCTTCAGCCCGCTCATCCGCATGGTCATCGTCGTCGGCTTCATCGCCGCGATGCTGCTCGGCGGCTGGCTCACGCTCGAAGGACAACTCGCGGTCGGCGCGTACTCCGTGATGGTGTTCCTGACGCAACGACTCCTCTGGCCCTTCACCCGACTCGGCCAGGTGCTCGACCTCTACCAGCGGGCGATGGCGTCGACCGGACGCATCCTCGATCTCCTCGATACGCCGGTCGAGATCGTCGACGGCGAACGCACGATCGAACCCGACGCCGTGCGCGGCGACATCCGCTTCGAACACCTCACCTTCGCCTATCACCCCGGACAACCCATCCTCCGCGACATCGACCTCGACATCCCGGCCGGCAGGACCACCGCCATCGTCGGCGCCACCGGCAGCGGCAAGAGCACCCTCATCAAGCTCCTGCTCCGCTTCTACGAACCCCACGAGTTCGACGAGGGACGCATCCTCGTCGACGATATCGACATCCGGAAACTCACCCTCGCCGACCTCCGGCGATCGATCGCCCTCGTCAGCCAGGACATCTTCCTGTTCAACGGCAGCGTGCGCGACAACATCGCGTACGGACGCGCGGCCGACCGCGCGCAGGACGAAGACGGACCCGGACGCCTCGACGCGCTGAACGACGTCCCGATGGACGACATCATCGCGGCGGCTCGCACCGCGGAGGCGCATGACTTCATCGAAAACCTGCGCGACGGCTACGACACCGTGGTCGGCGAGCGCGGCCAACGGCTCTCCGGCGGTCAGCGTCAGCGCATCGCCATGGCCCGCGCCATCCTCAAGGACGCGCCGATCCTCGTGCTCGACGAAGCCACCTCGTCCGTCGACAATGAAACCGAAGCCGCGATCCAGCGGTCGCTGGCGAAAATCACCGTCAACCGAACCACGCTCGTCATCGCCCACCGCCTCTCAACCATCCGACACGCCCATGCGATCCACGTGCTCGCCGACGGACGCATCACGGAGTCGGGGACGCACGAGGAACTGCTCGAGCGCGGCGGACTGTACGCCTCGCTCTGGGCCGTCCAGACGGGCGAGGGCGCGACCCAGGAGACCGGCCATGTCTGACGCAACCGTCCACCGCTGGGACGATCTCCCGACGGATCATCCGATGGCGAAGATCGACCGCCGCCGCATCGTCGGCGATCACGTCATGCTCGCCCAACTGACGCTGCACGAGGGCTTCTTCATCGACCAGCACCACCATGAGAACGAACAAATCGTCATCTGTCTGAGCGGGCGCATGCGATTCACGCTCGGGGAAGAGCGTGAGATCGTGGAGATCGGCGGCGGCGAGGTGCTGCACGTGCCGTCGAATGTGCTGCACGGCGCCGAGGCGCTGGAGACGAGCGTGCTGATCGACGTGTTCAGTCCGGTGTCGGAGACGACGGGGGTCGATCAGGGTTGACGCTCATCACGGACAATCCCCCCAGTTCGCGAGCAGGATCGCCAGGTCCGACGCGTTGATGACGCCGTCGAAGTTCAGGTCCGCCGCGACCATCGATCCGTTCCAGGCGCCGAGCACCATCGCGAGATCAGCGCGACCGATCACGCCGTCGGCGTTGACGTCGCCGTCGCATTCCGGCAGCACCACCAGCTCCCCGATCATGCCGAGCGCGGCGTGATGGTAGAGATGGCAGTGAAAGAGCCAGCGGCCGATCGCGCCGCCCATGGTCGCCCCGTCGGGCTGGGGTCGGTCCTCGATCCGCATCCGGTAGACAATCTGCGTGAAGCCGGGGACATCGACGACGTCGACGAACTCGGTCGGGAACGCCATCAGCAGCTTGCCGTCGAAGTCCTCCAGCCGGAGCGGCTGGAACGAGAAGCCGTGGTGGTGCCACGGATGGTGCGAGAGCGTCTCGTTGCGCACGGTGATCTCGAGGAGATCGCCGATGCGGGCCCAGCGAGTGGTCGCCTGGTACGGCGGGGCGCCCTCGCCGCCCTCGAAGGCGCCGCGCACGCCGTCGATCGATGGATAGGGAAGATCGCCGGGCGCCTGGTTGGTGAGTCGGATCGTGAGATCCGTCGAGCCCGGCTGCGGGTTCACGAGCGTTGACGGATCGATGAAGACGTCGTCCGCCGCGAGCTCCGCGAGGTTCTCGACGGGATCGTTGATCGCCTTGTGCGTGCGGAGCGGGTCGCCCGCCGCGAGCGTGTCGACGCCGCCGTCCGACGGACCGACCACGATGTGCGCGACCGGCACGGTCGGCGTCAGCGACCAGCCGAAGCCGGCCCGTTCGAAGTCGCGCTCCCAGATGGTGATCACGTCGCCCTCGATCGTGTCGGCGATGAGCACGACATCCGCGCGTTGCGACGGACCGAGCACGATCTCGCCCGCATCGTATTTCGTCTCGTAGGCGCCCTGGACGCCGCCTTCCAGACGCGCAACGTCGAGCAGACCGCCCTCGCCGCCCACGCGGACGAGCGGGAGCAGGTTGCCGGCGCCGTCGGTGGCGCGAAGACGGAAATAGCGTTGCACGGCGGTGTTGACGAGACGCAGACGCACGCCGCGCCCGGCCGGAACGATCATCGAATCCGGCGCCGGGTTCACTTCGCCCGGCGCATCGGGCGTGCCGACCCGCGGGGCGGGAACCTGACCGTTGCCGAGCACGAGTATTCCCTCGTTGGTGCGGCAGGGAACCTGCGGCACGTCGCGACACTCCCGGGGCGGGGCCACGAACGGGATCGTGCCCGCCGGAACCGGATCGCCGCCCGAGGGCATGCCGTCATAGTCGCGCGGCACCGACTCCACGAGTTCGAACGGCGTCGGACTGAACCCGTTGCCGGGAAACTCGAACGGACCCGCCCACGGCGTCCCGGGGTCGGCCGGATAGTTCTCGACCGGGTTCTGCCCCACCGGCTGGGCGACGGTCACATCGCTCAGCACCAGCGTCTTGTCACGCACCGGGAGCACGCCGAGATCGGTGAGCGTCGCCTCGATCTCGTCCGTCACGATGAACGAGCCGTACATGCCCTTGAACACCTGGTTCATCGGACGCATGTGCGGGTGGTAGAAGAACACGCCCGCCCGCGGCGCGATGAACCGGTACGTGAACGTCTGGCCCGGCATCACCGGGGCCTGGGTGACGGAGGTTCCGTCAGAGGCGTTGTTCACCTCGACGCCATGCCAGTGGATGCTGGTCGGGAAGTCGAGCTGGTTCTCGAGGTGCACGATCACCTGATCGCCGACCTTGACGCGAATCTCCGGACCGGGACGGCTGCCGCCGAACGTCCACGCCTCGACCATGGTTCCGGAGCCGTCGAGGTCGATCATCGTCACCGCGGCGGTGATCGTCGTCTCGAAGATGTTCGGGTCGGGGTTCTCGTCAATCGCCAGCGGAACATCAGCGGCGGCGACGACCGAGGCCGCCATCAGGGCGATGGCGGCGGCCAGGGAGGGGATCTGACGCATGGGTGCTCTCAATGTGGGGGTGTGGGGAATCGGCGAGGAGGCGGGACCAGATACGGAACAAAGCCACCCTCACGGATCACCCTCATGGTAGAACCCGCGCCGACGCGAAACAAGCGTCCAGACGGCGGCATCGGGCGTGGTCGCGAAGCGGCGTTCCGGCGACGAGTGCGGGTCCGATAGGGCCGCGGAGAAGACGACCGCCGCCGCGCGGTGAAGCGCGGCGGCGGTCCGAACGAGACCTCCGAGAATGCGGGCGGGTCAGTCGCACGACCCCCAGTTGGCGAGCAGGGCGGCGAGATCCGACGCCCCGACGAAGCCGTCGCCGTTGAGGTCGGCGGGGCAGTCATCGCACGATCCCCACGCCGCGAGCAGGACCGCGAGATCGGAGGCGTCCACCACGCCGTCGCGGTCGAAGTCGCCGGCGCAGCCGATCAGGTCCTGCCGTTCGTACGCGCCGAGGTCGACGGTCGCGAGGCGATCGCCGTCCGCGTCGAAGAACCGCTCATTGGCGTCGAGGTCGAGGATGACGTCGACCGGGACCCCTTCGTTGAGGCCGACTTCGATCGCCGGCGAGGCGGGGCTCAGGCGAGCGTCATCGTCGGCGGTGCCGGGCGTGTCATCGGCGCCGTCGGCGTCGACGAAGAACGGGTCGGCGTCGAGGTTGCCTTCGCCGGGGAAGCCGCCGGCGACGATGCTGTACGTCACGATCGCAGGATTGTCCTGAGTCTCGATCTCATCGGGGAGGTTGCCCCACAGGATGGAGTTCACGATCGTCGGCTCGCTCGCCCCGTTACGTCCGAACGCGCCGCCGGTCACGCCGGCGATGTTGTTCACGAACGTGCAGTTGATGACGTCGTCATCGCTGCCGCCGCCCGCGTACACGGCGCCGCCGTTATCGCCGGCGATATTGCCGGTGAACAGGCAGTTGACGAAAGTCGTGTCGGCGTTGTTGTGCTCCACGGCCCCGCCGTCACGATCGGCGGTGTTGCCGATGAAGGCGCAGTTGAAGAATCGTGGGCCGCTGGTGTTGTTCGTACTCACGGCCCCGCCGTCGAGCGTCGAGTGGTTGTTGATGAAGGAGCACCAGCGCATCGTCGGCTTGGCGTTGAAGTTGCACCAGACGGCGCCGCCGAGGTTGCCGAACCCGTTGCGGATGGTGAAACCTTCGACGACGGTGTCCGGGTTCTCATCGGTATCACAGATGATCAGGCGGCGGACGCCCTCGCCGTCGAGAATGGTCGCGGCGACCACGCCGGGATCGATCGGATTCTGGCTCCGCACCGTGATCGCCTTGCCCCGCGTGTTGAAGGTCTCGGCGTACACGCCGGGGCCCACCACGACCTCGCTGCCTTCGGCGACCGCATCGATCGCGGCCTGAATCGAGTCGCCAGGGAAGACCTCGACGATCTGCGGGGCCGAGGGAACCTCGTTCTCGTACGCGCCGATGTCGATGACCGGCGCGGCGCCGTTCCCCGAATCGACGACGTCGATGTCGTCGTAGAACCGGTCGTTGCCGAGGAAGTCGATCACGACACCCACGAGTTCGGCCGCCTCGTTGTTCCCGGCGTCGATCGCCGGCGAGAACGGCTTGAGCGACAGGTCGTCGTCCGGCGTCCCGAGGTTGTTGTTCGCCCCGTTGGGGTCGTCGAACATCGGATCCGCGTCCAGGTTGCCGACGCCCGGATACCCGCCCTCGACAATGCAGTAGGTGACGAAGTCCCCGGTGCTGGTGTTGAACTGGTCCGGCGTGTTCTGCCAGAAAATCGAGTTGGTGATCTTCGGCTGGCCGGAGCCGGACCGGCGGTACGCGCCGCCCGTGTCGGCCGCCTCGTTCTTGAAGAACGTGCAGTTGAGGATGATCGGATCCGCGACGCCGCCGGACATCGCGCCGCCTGACAGGGCGGTGTTGTCGACGAAAACGCAGTTGATGAACGAAGGCACGGCGGCGCTCGCGATGAACGCCGCGCCGCCCTGCTCCGCCGCCACGTTGGCGTAGAAGCCGCAGTTGACGAACGTCGGGTTCGTACCGACGCCCCCGATGCGAACGGCCCCGCCGTCGTCCGTCGACTCGTTCCGATCGAATACACAGGCGTGGATGGTCGGACTCGCGCCGCCGGCGATGTTCATCGCCGCGCCCTTCTCGGCGTCGCCGAGTTGCAAGGTGAGCCCGGAGATGACGGTGTCCGGGCCTTCGTTGGCGTTGATCGTCACCATCCGCACGCCCGGGGCCGGCGGCTGAATCCGGGTGAACCGCACCGTGTCGGGGTCCGACGGATCCGTGCTGCGAATCGTGATCGCCTTGCCGTTCGGGTTGAACGACTGGTTGTAGAACCCCTCCTCGAGGATGATCACGCTGCCGCTCGGAACGCTGTCGATCGTGGCCTGGATCGAATCGTCGTCGTCGATCGTGACGATCTGCGCGGCGGAGTTGATCTGGCGCTCATGCGCGCCCATGTCCACGATCGGCGCCGCGCCGGCCCCGTTGTCCGGCTGGTCGCCGTCGTCGTAGAACCGGGGCAGGCTGTCGAAGTCCGTCGTCACGCCGCCGAGACCGGGCGCGCCGTTGTCGCCGCCGTCGATCGCGGGCGAGAACGGCCCGAGGCGAAGGTCGTCGTCGATCGTGCCCACGACGCCGTCCTGGCCGACCGGATCGACGAAGTTCGGATCGTCGGCGATGTTGCCCACCCCCGCGAAGCCGCCCTGCACGACCGAGTAGGTGACGTTCGGCTGGCCCACCGGCCCGACGTTGGTCCCCGTGTTGCCCCAGATGACGCAGTTCCGGATGTCCGACTGCCCACCCAGCGCGGTCAGGCCGCTCGCCCCGTCTGCGGCGTCGTTGGCGTAGATCGTGGTGTTGGTGATCCGCGGCACGCCGCCGTTGAAGTCCGAGGTATAGACGCCGCCGCCCTGATCGCCCGCCGCGTTGCCGAAGACCAGGCAGTTGACGACGTCGGCGTCGTTCTCGAGGAAGAGTCCGCCGCCGTTGTCATCCGCGGTGTTGTCGTAGATGCGCACGCGGCTCAGCGTCACATCGGACCCGCCCGAACCCCCGACGCCGCCGCCGTCGTCATCGGCGTGATTGCCATGGACGGCGCCGCCGATCATCGTCAGCGCGTCGTCCACCCACACCCCGCCGCCGTCGATGCCGGCGACGTTGTTCCGGATGGCGCCGCCGTTGATGACGGTGACGCCGTGGAACGCATGGAGACCCGCGCCAAAGTCTGCGACGTTGTCTTCGATCGTCGAACTCGTGATGGTCATCCCCCCGGCGCGGACGCCGCCGCCGGACGTCGCGACATTGCCGACCACCTCGCAGTCCGCCATCTGAACGCCGACGGTCCCGAAGTCGCTGGCGAAACCGCCCCCGCGGTCCGCCGTGTTCCCGGTCAGGGTGCAGTCCTCGATCACGGACTGGTCGGCGTTGCTGAAGAAGACGCCGCCCCCCTCCATCGTCGCCGTGTTCCCGGTGAAGGTGCACCACTGCACGGTCGCCTGACCCGAAAGAACCCGAAGGCCGCCGCCCCGGAGCGCGGTGTTCGACTCGAACGTGCACTCGTAGATCTGCGCTCCGGCGGTCCCGAGCACATGTATGGCGCCCCCGGAGTCGGCGCTGTTGCCGATGAATGTGCAGCCCGTGATCTCCGCCCCCGCTTCCCCGGTCCCGATGTAGACGGCGCCGCCCGCCCCGCCCTCGTTGTTGAGGAACGTGCAATCAATGATCAGCGGTTCAGCCAGGTCTGCGGTGATCGCGCCGCCGTACGTCGTCGACTGATTGTCCTCGAAGACGCAGTCCTTGATCAGCACATTCGAACCTATGTACATCGCGCCCCCCCAGAGGGTGTCGAATCCGTCACGCAACGTGAAGTCCCGAAAGTCCGAATTCGTCGCGTTCTGGCCGAACGTGACCGTGCTGCCCCCCGCGAGCCCCGTCCCGTCGAGCACGCACACGCCCGCCTCCGGATCGTCGGCCCGGATCAACAGCCATTTGTCGATCGTCAACTGCTCGTTGTAGACGCCCGGCGCGACGCGAATCGAGTCCCCGTCGCTCGCGGCGTCGATCGCCGCCTGGATCGTCGGAAAGTCTGCCGGAACGGAGAAGACGTCCGCGTGGGCCGTCGACGCGAAACTCGCTGCCGCCAGCCCGGTGGCGCCCGCCAGAAGAGTCAGAAAACGCGTCATATCGCACCTCAGTCTCGTTCGAAGGTCGGGAGATGGGCCCTGGGACGCCGTCTGCGCCCCGTCCCATGAGTCCGGACGGAAACCGCGCGGCCGCCCTGCGCGACCATCCTCAAAATCGCCCGAAGACCCCTTCGACCGGGAACCAAGTCGCCGCTGACATCCCTGATCACCCGCCGCGCCCGCCCAGGAACGCCCGACGCACCGCCTCCCCCGGCGTCGTCGCCGACGCCACCACGATCTGATGCTCGCCCGTGATCCGCACGATGCGGGCGTGACCGTTGATCATCGTGATCGCGAGACCACGATCCCGGATGCACGCGGCCTCGAACAACGGCCACGACGCGGCGAGATCCATCGCCTCACGCAACGGACGCACCGACGCGTACTCCGGATGTTTCTGACATTCCCGCACGAGGTCGCGCGATGTGAGCATGACTCTCCTCTCCGCGCGGCCTCGCCCCGATGATAGGGTTTTATTTGGGTCGGTCAATACGTCCGATCAGGCCGAATCTGAATTCCACGCTCGTTTCCCGGTCGCGGCGGCAACGGATGCGCGGCAAGGTGTTCGCATGACGACCGCCTCGCTCCTGCCCGACGCCTTCGACGTCGCCCGCCCGCCCTCCGACGACCTCTATCGCGCCCTGGTCGAGCGCGATGCGTCGTACGAAGGCGTCTTCATCGTCGGCGTGCGTACGACGGGGATCTTCTGCCGCCCGACCTGTCCCGCCCGCAAGCCGAAGCGCGAGAACGTCGAGTTCTTTCCGACGGCGCGGGAAGCGATCGCGGCGGGATATCGCGCGTGCAAACGCTGTCTGCCGCTCGAACCCGGACCCGCTCCGTCGAACGATCTCGTGCGCACGCTCATGCAGCGGGTGCAGGCGACGCCGCTCGCCCGAATCCGCGACGCCGACCTCGCCCGCGAAGGGCTCGACCCGTCGACCGTGCGCCGACAGTTCAAGGCGGCGATCGGGATGACGTTCCAGCAGTACCAGCGGGCGGAGCGTCTGGGGCGGGCGTTCGCCGCGCTGAAGGCGTCGTCGACCGGCGCGGCGTGGGCGGCGGGCGCGGCGGGCTACGACTCCGTCTCCGGCTTCACCGAGGCGTTTGCCTCGCTCTTCGGTGTCACACCAGGTCGTGCGCACGAATCGGCGCGGCTGTGGGCCACGTGGTTCGAGACGCCGCTCGGACCGATGGTGTCGATCGCGCACGACGAGGGCGTCGTGCTGCTGGAGTTCACCGACCGCCGCGCGTTGGAGCGCGAGGTACACGACCTGCGGGCGCGGTTCGACTCCCCGATCGTCCCGGGTCGTCACTCGCATCACGAACAACTCGGCGTGGAGCTGGACGCTTACTTCGCGGGCGAATCGTTCACGTTCACGACGCCGCTGCACCTGGTCGGGTCGGACTTCCAGCGCGCCGTCTGGCGTGAGTTGCAGACGATTCCGCCGGGTGAGACGCGGACGTACGGCGCGCAGGCGGCGGCGATCGGTCGACCCGGCGCCGCGCGAGCCGTCGGTCGCGCGAACGGCGAGAACCGGATCGCGATTGTGATTCCGTGTCACCGGGTGATCGGGGCGGACGGATCGCTGGTCGGGTACGCCGGCGGGGTGTGGCGGAAGCGGTGGCTGCTCGGGCACGAGCGGAGGTCAGGCGCCAGCGTCTGACGATCTGCCGGGGATCACCGCCCCGCACTCGGGGCACCGACCCGACGACGCGCGGAGGTCGTAGCCGCAGGCCTCACACTGCGCCGTCGGTTTCTCCGCCGGGAGGACCATGAGGATCCACCACCAGATCGCCTGAGAGAAACCGTAGAGCGCGGCCGCGAAGAGGAACCTGGCAAAGTCCGAGTGCGGAACCTGGAAGACCGCCAGCGTCGAGAAGACACCGCCCGCGACGACCGCCGCCCCGACCGCACCGACCACGTCGATGACCAGCCCCGGCACGACGGAACAGGTCAGAACGCATCGCCCGGAAAGGGCGACGGTCCACTGCTCGACGTGCCGCTCGTCGTGGCGACGCGTCATCAGGAGAATCGCGCCCAGACCGGTCGCGCCGGAGATCACCATGCCAAGCGCGAGCAGCAGTCCCCCCCCTTCGAACGCCACGAAAGTGAAGAAACCAACGACCCAGATTTCGGCGAGGGTCAGCGCGACCACCCAGAACAGGACGCGCCGCCAGAAACTGCGCATCCCCCAGACAACCGACGCGCGAAGCATGCGGTCGAGGTTCCGGATCGGCGTGATGTCCTGTCCCACTCCGCCTATGCCCGCGCCCGCCACGCTTCCAGCAACTCCGCCTCCCGCTCCCGCGAGAGACCCGCCTCCCACGGGTGATCCGGCGGCAGCGTCCGCGCCCACATCAGCGTGTCGGCGACGGTCTTGTGCAGCGGACGCACCCGCAGGCCCGTGGTCTCCGCCTTGTTGTTGTCGATGTGGAACATCCCGCGCGTCGACGGCTGCGACGTCGGCATCCACATCGGCAGATCACGCCACGGACGGACGCCCTCCGACAACAGGAACGACTCGTCGACCCAGACCGGCGTGGCGTCGACATCCGCGGCCTGTGCGCACGTGTCGAACAATTCGCGCATCGACGTCATCGCGGGCGGACCGATCGCGTTGAAGACGCCCGCCTGCGTGTTCTCGACCATCTGCATCACCCACGTCCCGTGGTCACGCGCGTCGATGAACTGCAGACCCCGCTCCGGCGGCTCCGGCACGAGCACGTCGCCGCCCTCCGCGATCCGGCGCGGCCAGTACGTGAAGCGATCCGTCGGATCGTGCGGACCCACCACCGTGCCTGGCCGGATGATCAGCGACCGACCCGGGAAGCCCTGCTGCACGACCGCCTCGCATCGCGCCTTCAGCGGACCGTAGGTCTGCGCATCGATCTCCTCGGTGTCGGGATCGTCGAGGTGGTCGTCGACGGACGCCCGCTCGTCGACGCCGCGCTTGCTGCGATCCGCGTACACCGACACCGACGAGATGAACGTGTAATGTTCGACGGACTCTCGCAACGCGCGCACGGACTGCTTCACGACACGCGGCACATACCCGCAGACATCAATGACCGCGTCCCATTCACGTCCGGCGAGCGCATCGAGACCGCCGTCGCGATCGCCGCGCACTTCCTCGGCGCCGGCAAAGAGACCGGGGTTCGTCTCGCCGCGATTGAACAGCGTCACCTGGTGATTCGCCGCGAGCGCTGCTTCGGTGATGTACCGGCCGACGAACGATGTGCCGCCAAGAATGAGTATCTGCATGAGACGTCTCGATCTGCTCCCGTGGTTCGACGTGCGTCGTTCCCGCGCGGCGTCATGGGCGCGCCGCTCGTGCATATCTTCACATATCCATGCCGGGAAATCCCGTGGGATTCCGCTTGCTTCACCCCGAACAGGCCGTACTGTATGCAGCGACCCGCCGCGCTGTCGCGGCGACGCACCACCACAGGAGGAACGCCGGATGACGACTGCCACGACTGACATCTCCGGCGCTGTGCTGCGCAGCCTGCAGGGCTGATTCCTCCGCATTTTCCACATCCGATGGGAAGCGGACCCCTCCGCCCGCGATTCCACATGAATCGGGCTGTCCGGACGGCGTGATCGTCTGACGCCATCGCTGCATGCGAGGCGTTGCACGCATCCACCCGCGGTCGTTGCGCGCCTGTGCGCACGATCACCCGCGGCCCGGCGCCGACCCCCCTGCTCTTCGTGAACCACCCAGTTTCACGCCCGGCGGTCGCTGCGCGAACCATCTCGCGACGTCACGCGGGCCCGACCTCGGAGCGGACCACCGCCATGAGTTCTCAATCCACGCCGCGTCCCGACGAGACGCGCCACGACATCGACTTCGACACGATCAACGACCCGGACCCGGAACGGAACGAACCCGACATGCACGATCAGATGACGCAACCCGACCCCATCGCCGCCCCCGACGATCTCGTCCGGCTCGACTCCTTCTTCGCCGAGGGGCTGCTGGCGGAGGTGCTGTACGAAGTGAAGAGCGGCAAGGAGGCGACGGTGTACTGCTGTCGTCCCGGACGCGAACTGAAGGGCGAGTGCGATCTCGTCGCGGCGAAGGTCTACCGCCCGATCGAGGAACGCGCGTTCAGGAACGATGCGATCTACCAGGAGGGCCGGATGGCGCGGAACACGCGGTTCCGCCGCGCGGTGATCAACAAGTCCGAATTCGGACGTCAGGTGCAGTACGCGTTGTGGCGTCATCACGAGTGGGAGACGCTGGCGACGCTGTACCAGGCGGGCGTGAACACGCCGCGCCCGATCGCGCAGAATGACGAGGCGATCCTGATGTCGTTCTTCGGCGATGCGGAGGCCGCCGCGCCGCGTCTGCACGAGGCGGATCTCACGCGGGACGAGGTGAGCGGCGTGCTGGACGCGATGTGGTGGGACATCGAGACGATGCTGGACGTCCATCGCGTGCACGGGGACCTGTCGCCCTACAACGTGCTGTGGTCGGACGGATCGCCGGTGATCATCGACTTTCCGCAGGCGGTGGATCCGCGGATGAACTCGATGGCGTACGCCCTGTTGCGTCGTGACATCGAGCGGATGGCGGACTGGGGGCGATCGCGCGGCGTGGATTCTGATCATGACGCGTTGATCGAGCGGTTATGGAGTGCATTCGTGGTGGGGGACATCGGATGACCGGTCGTCGATCCTTTCGCTGCGTCACGATGGGGCACGAGAGGCGCAAGAATTGCGTCAAAATCGTCGAGCGCGCGTGGCGCTTCGGGAGTTGTCCTCTCGTTCACACGCGGCGTCGTTCGATAACAGGAATTGACGGGATGATCCCGGCGCCTGAGAATCGAGTTCGCCAGGAGCGCAGGACGCGCTTCGCCTCGCCGACGCAGGAGGCGTCGGATCCGAGGCCGGAACCAGGAGGTTCGACATGACTCGCACGGATGTGACCCGCCCCGATCCCATCGCGCTGTCGCCCGACCGAGCCGCCTTCATCGGCGAGCTGGATCGCACGCACCGATACGTCCTCGCGCTGCATTACGGCGAAGGCCTGACCACCGCCGAAATCGCACTCGTGCTTCAGGAAAGCGAGGCCGCGGTCGACCGCGCGCTCGTGCGCCTGCGTGACCTGGCGCGTTCGACGCTCGGCGTCGTCGCGGCGTAAACCGGGTTCAGGCGCGGGAAGTCGACGCCGTCGTCGCGTAGCCCCGCGGATTCGCCTGACGCCAGCGCCACGCGTCGGCGATGATCGTGGCCAGATCCGAACGCGGCCCCGTCCAGCCGAGTTCTCGCTGAATGAGCGATGACGCCGCGTACAGCTCCGGCGGATCGCCGGGCCGACGCGCGGCTTCACGTTCCTCGAACCGGACGCCCGTCACGGCGCGAACCCCGTCGATCACTTCCCGCACCGACCGACCCTCGCCCACGCCGACGTTGTACGCGGCGGGTTCGCCCGGCTCGAGGCGGTCCATCGCGCGGACGTGCGCGTCGATCAGATCGGTCACGTGAACGTAATCACGAATGCACGTTCCATCTGGCGTCGGATAGTCGGTTCCGAAGATCGAGATCGCCTCGCGCTGGCCGAGTGCGACTTCGAGACAGATCGGAATCAGGTGCGTCTCCGGGGCGTGATCCTCGCCGATGCGGGCGTCGGGATCGCTGCCGGCGACGTTGAAGTAACGGAGCATGGTGCACGCGAACGGTTCGCCCGCGATGTGCTTCGCCGCCGCGTGATCACGAAGGACCTGCTCCACCATCAGCTTGGAGCGCCCGTACGGGTTGATCGGGTGCTGCGGACACGTCTCGCGGATGGGAATCTGGTCGGCGTCGGGCTCGCCGTAGGTCGCGCACGTCGACGAGAACACCATGCGGTGGATGCCGGCGTCCTGCATCGCCTGGAGCAGTCGGATCGCGGCGCCCGTGTTGCAGTCGTAGTAGGCGAGGGGTTCGGTGACCGATTCGCCGACGTACGCCTTCGCCGCGAAGTGCATCACCGTATCGATCCCTTCACCGCGCAGAAGTTGCGCGACGAGCGTGCGATCGCCGATGTCGCCTTCGACGAATGTGAACGGCCTGACCCTCTGGAGGGCGTCGATGGCGCCGCGATTCCCGCGCGAGAAATCATCGATCGCGGCGACGTGAACGCCGTCTTCGAGCAGTCGCAGGACGGCGTGGGAGCCGATGTAGCCGGCGCCGCCGGTCACAAGCACGTTCATGGGGGAAGCCTCTCCAGACGAACGAGAACGACAGGGATCCTACCGGATTCCCATCGGCCGATTGGCCCGGCCGGATGGGGCCGATATGCTCCTTCGGCCGCGGATTCGGCCGCGCTGTGAAGGACCCCGCGACGATGACGCCAGCCGATTCCCCCCCCGCCGACACCCCCCCCGCCTTCGGGGCCGCGGTGCGCGGCGTGATCGGGGGCGTCCTGATGGGACTCGCCAACCTCGTCCCCGGCGTCTCCGGCGGGACCATGCTGCTCGCCGCCGGCGTCTACACCGCCTTCATCGAGGCCGTCGCCGACGTCACGACCCTCCGCTTCCGGGCGCGGTCGCTGTTCGTCCTCGGGGCGGTGCTCATCGGCGCGGCGGGCGCGATCGTCGGTCTTGCGGGCCCCGTGCGCGATCTCGTCATCCACCACCGCTGGGTCATGTACAGCCTCTTCATCGGCCTGACCCTCGGCGGCGTGCCCGTGATCTGGCGGCGACTCGCCCCCGTCAAGCCCGCCGGCTGGGCGGGCGCCGCGTGCGGACTCGCGGCGATGATCGCCCTCGCCTGGCTGCAGATGAACGCGCCCGACCGAGGCGGCGATCCCGGCGCGTCGTCGTACCTGCTGCTCTTCATCGCCGGACTCGCGGGGGGCTCCGCGATGATTCTGCCGGGGGTGAGCGGCGGGTATCTGCTGCTGATCCTCGGCCAGTACGTGATCATCCTCGACGCCATCGCCAACGGAAAGGACGCCGCGCGAGCCGGCGACCTGGCGGCGTTCATGCCGCAGATGCATGTGTTCATCCCGGTCGGGCTGGGCGTCGTGGTCGGCGTGGTGGGCGTAAGCAATGCGATGAAGACGCTTCTGCATCGGTTCCCACAGGCGACGCTCGGCGTGCTGCTCGGCCTGCTGGTCGGCGCGGTGTTCGGCATCTGGCCGTTCCAGCGGGGCGCGCCGACGCCCGACGTCGAGCCGAAACACTGGCCGATCGAGTTCTTCACGCCCGATGGAATGCAGATCGCCGCGAGTCTCGGGCTCATGGTCGTCGCCCTCGGCGCGGCGCTGCTGATCGCGAAGCTCGACCGTCCCGACCCGGAGTCCGATCCGGACCCCGTCCCCGCCCCGGAGGCCGCCGATGGCTGATGTCACGCTCCCCCGCTCGGTGCTGCTGATCGGCACGGCGGGGTCGTGCGCGCAGTTGGCGGAACAACTGTCGCTGCTCGAAACGCCGCCGCAGATCCTCGGTGATGTGCACACCGACGACCGAGCCGCGATGGCGCGTCTGGAGGACACGCTGGTCGAACTGAAGCCGGACGCGGCGTTGATCTCGCTGCCCGCCGCGCTGGCGGCGCAGGTCACGACGATCCGCACGCGTCTGCGTCGGGCGGGCGTGCCCGATCGGTTCATGCCGCTGCTCGAGGATCAACTGCTCGGGGTCGGTCCGCGGTCGCAGTTCGAGGTGGATGTCGCGGCGCTGATCGATCGTCCGCCCCGGGAGATCGACGAAGGTTCGATTCACGATCTGATCGCGGGTCGCTGCGTGCTGATCACCGGTGCGGGCGGATCGATCGGGAGCGAACTCGCGCGATGCGTCGCTTCGTTCGGGCCGTCGCGGCTCGTGATGATCGAGCGTTCCGAGAACGCCCTGTTCGAGATTGACCGCCAGATCGCGCGGGCGTGTCCCGGGCTGGACCGGCGGGCGGTGCTGCATGATGTCGTGGACGCGGCGGGGACGCTGACCCATTGTCGGGACCACCGGCCGGCCGTGATCTTTCACGCGGCGGCGCACAAGCACGTGCCGATGATGGAGGATCATCCGGGCGCGGCGGTGGAGAACAACCTGTTCGGAACGAAGGCGATCGCCGACGCCGCGCACCACTGCGGCGCGGAGCGGTTCGTGATGATCAGCACGGACAAGGCGGTGAATCCGAGTTCGATCATGGGTGCGACGAAGCGTCTGGCGGAGTTGTACGTGCAGCATCGTCGGCGCGAATCGGACACGCGGTTCAGCATGGTGCGGTTCGGCAACGTGCTGGGATCGTCGGGCAGCGTGCTGACGATCTGGGGTCGGCAGTTGCGGGACGGCGGTCCGCTGACGGTGACGCACCGCGACATGACGCGGTACTTCATGACGATTCCGGAGGCGGCGGCCCTGGTGATTCAGTCGGCGGTGCTGATCGATCCGGCGGGCGACGCGGGCGAGGTGTTCCTCCTCGACATGGGCGAGCCGGTGAAGATCGCGGATCTGGCCGCGCGGTTCGTCGAGGCGCACGGCCTGACCCCGGTGTTCGTGGAGGGTGAGGCGACGGCGGGCGAATCACGGGCGGCCGATCCGTCGGTGATGCGGATCGTCGTCACGGGACCCCGTCCGGGGGAAAAGCTGCATGAGGTGCTGGCGTTCGACGCCGAGGCGATGCAACGGACGCGGCATCCGGACATCAATATCTGGAAGCTCCCGACCCCCGATCCCCGATATATCGAGGAGATGACCTCGTCGCTGTCGCCCATGCGGCGGCCTCGCACGGCGCGGGAGCTCGCGGCGGAGATCCGTCGCCTCCTGCCGGAGATGGTTGAACCGGTCGTCGCGTCGGGGTGACGACGCCCGGCGGCGGGCGGGTCGACTTGCCCCCGGGGCGTCGGGCGGGGAGGATACGTCCCGGAGCGGGAACGGTTGTTGACGCGTCGATCGGTGGCCGACGCATCTGCAGGTGGATGCATGTCAAGACTGGAGCGACTTCGAAACAGTGCGTCTTCGCTGGTGCGCCAGCTTCGTCAGGCGCGGGCGGAGAGTCTGGCCCGGCAGGCGGAGACGGATCGGGCCGATCCGATGACGCAGATCCGCGGCCGGAGCGCGATGGACGACGCGGTGACCGAAGCGGAGGGCCTCCTCGCGCGACTGGAGATGCTGATCGCGGGCCCGGGGACGAACGGCGCCTCGATCAACGGGATCTCCGCCAACGGCGTCTCGACCAACGGCGTCTCGGGCCATGGAGCCGCACGCCTCGGGTCGGCGAACGGCTCATCCGGCGCGTCCGACGGGACGGGACGCCGGACGACGCCGACGGGGGCGACGCGGGTTCGATCCGGGAATCACGAACACAGCAGGTGACGCGGAGCCCGGCCCGACTCATAATGGACGCATGTCGAAGTCACACTCCCGATCGTCGGGTCGAAGGTCATCGCGTCGGCGCGACGGGTCGCGCAAGGCGCCGGACCGGACGATCTATCTCGGCCTCGCCCTGATCGGCGCGTTCGCCCTCGCGATCGGCTTCCTGATCAGCCCCGACAATTTCCGCACCACGATCGTGGGATTCCTCATCGCGGCGTTCGGCCTGGTGAACTTCTATTCGTGGCGGGCGTTCCTCGGCGCTTCGCAGGCCAACTGGCAGAATGCGCTGGCCCGCATCCCGCTCCGATTCGCCGGCTACGGCGTGAGGGGCGGCAAGCCGGTGGAGGCGGCGGCGGGCGCGGCGGACGCGCGTTCGGTGCTGCTTGTGTTCCTCGCGGTCAGCATCATCATCGTCGTGGTCGCGACGACGCTCCTCGTCCCGGTGAGCGCATGACCGTGCATCGACCGCTGCTTCGCATCCGGCGTCTCTCGTCGCTCGCGCAGATCCCCGCCTACCAGAGCGATCTCGCGGCGGGACTCGACCTCCACGCCGCGATCGAGCAGGACATCACCATCGCTCCCGGCGGCATCGAACTCATCGCGTGCGGTTTCGCGATGGCGATTCCCCCCGGCTACGAAGCACAGGTCCGTCCGCGGAGCGGTCTCGCCACCCGCCACGGGCTCTCCATGCCCAACGCCCCGGGGACGATCGACGCCGACTATCGCGGCGAGGTCAGCGTCCCGCTCATCAATCTCGGGCGTATGCCGTTCGTCGTCGCGCCCGGCATGCGAATCGCCCAGATGGTCATCGCCCCGATCGCGCACGCCGTGATCGAGGAAGTCGACGACCTCGACGCCACCGCCCGCGGGGCAGGCGGGTTCGGCAGCACCGGGACGGGGTGAACGCCGTCACACCACCAGCGCCTGCGGCGCCATCCGCGCGAAATTCGCCTCGACGAACACGCCGCCCATCTGCTTCGCGCGGCGCCACGCGGAGATCTGACCCGTGTGGAACGCGAGTTCGACGAGCAGCACGTGCGTGGCGAAACGACCGATGGTCGGGAAGAAGTCGCGGATCTTCTCGTGTGTCGTCGGGGTCGACATCACCGCTTCACCCTTGTCGCGCAACGTCGCCCGCAGGTTCTTCGCCGCGTGGCTGAACGCGCCGAGCAGTTCATCGCGAGCGGGATAATCGCTCCGATTCGACGTCGGCTCGCTCCCGCCCCTGAAGGGCTCGTACCACGATTCGTCGCGATCGACCGACCCGCCGAGTTCGCGGACGACGTTGTCCATCGCGTACGTGAGATGCCCGAGCACCCACGCGGGATGATTCGGCAGACCCGCGGGCTGATCCGCCCACTGATCGTCAGGCACGTCCTCGACGGAGCAGAGCGTCCACTGTTCCAGCATCGCGGCGTGTTCAAGGGCGGCGTCGAGCAGGCTCATCGTTCAGTCCTCCAGCGAAGGTTCAGGATTCCGAATCGATGATAGGACGCCGCGCCCGTCGACGTCGCCCCCGGAGCGCGACGTCTCGGGCGTGACGGCGTTCTGCTCCCGCGTTCAGCCCCAGTTGCTGAGCAGAATCGCGAGATCGGCGGCGTCGGTGTCGTTATCGCCGTCAAGATCGCCGTCCGGGCCGCCCCACGCGCCGAGGAGCGTGGCGAGGTCCGCCGCGTCGACGTCGCCGTCGCCGTCAAAGTCGCCCGGCGCGAGCGGCGTGACCGGGTTCGTCCAGTCGACGCCGGATGCCCCGTTGACGGTGAATTGCGCCAGGGGCGCGTCATTGTGGTAGACCGCCGCCACCCCGCCCCAGCTGAGCCCGGGGAAGAAGTCGGCGTCGCCGGTCGACAGGCCGCCCACGCCGCTCACCGAGCGGAGGCCGGCGGTCGCGGTCGCGTAGACGCCGAGCCTGAACGGTTCGCCGAAGGTGATCGGAACCGCAAACGTGACGGTGTCGTTCACCGTCTTCGACGCCGTCGGCGGGTTGCCGTACGTCGCCACCGCCCAGTTGCCGTACTGGAACGCCGACGACAACGGATCGGAATCTCCGGGATCGAACAACGGATTGGTGAGAAGCTGCGCGTCATCCTTGTACGCCGTCGTCACGAAACGGGCGGTCCCCGCAAAGCCGGAGGCGAACAGGGTTCCGCCCGCGTTCAGCGTGAAGACGAGAAACCCCGCTTCGCCGTCCAGACCCGGACTCGTGACCTCGATCATGTCCGACCAGCCGCCGTTGGCGGCCGCCGCCGGAAACGGCTGGTTGTTCGGCGTGCTGTTGGTCGCCTCGCCCTGCATCACGCCGAGCCGCGCGGCGCCCGAGGCGCCGTTGGTGATCGACGCATCCGCGTACGCCGCGGCCGCCTGCGCTTCGCCGCCGCCCACGAAGGCCTGCTCGTCCAGATCCGACGCCGAACTGGGGAAGTAGCCGAAGAAATCCGCCCCCGGCCAGAGAAACGACGCGGTCGTCGGACCCGCGCCGGACTGGACGAAACCGCCCGGCGCCGGCGCCGTGGTGTAATCCAGATCGGCCCATGCGGGCGACGACGCGAGCGAGGCGGACGCGATGACGGCGGGGAACGAACGTCGGACGATGCGGACCAGCGGGTGCATGTTCATGGCGTGGATCTCCTCCGTCGCCGGACAAAGGGATGGACGGGCGGCCGCGACATCCGCGGCAGGCGGTACCTGGCAAACGCGATCCGCCGGACGCGGGCGCAAAGAAAAACCGGACGCCGCGCGGGCGTCCGGTCATGGGATGAAGGGGGTCGCATGTGGGGGCGATGCGACGCGCCCCTTCACGATGGGATGGTTCGGCGGATCAGTTGTCGTCGCCGCCGCGCGGCCCGCGTCCGCGTCGGCCGCGGTTGTCGCCGTCTTCGTCGATCTGCTGGTTGACGCCGAATCGTTCGCGGATCACTTCGAGGGCCCGGGCTCGTTCCTCGGGTCCGACCTGACCGTCGCCGTCCGCGTCGTACGCTTCGAGCATGGCGGCCTGTCGGGACTGGAACTCGGGGCTTTCGCGGTCGCCGAAGCCGGGCGTTTCGCCGAAGCCGCGACCGCCGCGCCGACGCTCGTTATCGTCGCCGCCCTCGTTTCCGCCGCGCCGGGCGCGATTTCGGAAGTTGGGCAGCGCCTCGATCTGTTCGGGCGTGAGCAGCGCTTCGAGTTGTTCACGGTACTGCGATTCGAGGATGCTGCGATCGTTGTAGAGATCGCGGATGGGATCCTCCGGTCGCTGGAAGTCGCCGCCCTCGCCGCTCATCCGCTGCGCCATGACGTTGACCCACGCCTTCGCCTGGTCGGGCTCGGCTTCACGGGTGACGAGGAGGATGATCGCATTGAGTTCGGCGAGTTCGGATTCGTAGCCGACTTCGAGCGCGGCGATCGCGTCGAGGACATCGGGGTCGAGCCCTTCGAGTTCACGCACGGCGGCGAAGGTGCGGCGCATCTGCGTGTTCGACTGGTAGATCCGCGGGTAGGCGCGTTCGCGATAGGAATCGTTCCACGCGGCGGCGCGGTCGGGTTCGAGACCGGCCGCGATCGCGTCCGCGTACTGTTCGTTGATATCCCGGATTCGCGTGCGGTTCTGCGAATCCTGATCGATCAGCGATTCGATCTTTTCGACATCGCCTTCGCGCATGATCGTGAAGAAGTCAGTGAGGGCGTCGGCGACGAACTGATCGCGGGTGATGAGCGCCGCGTCGAGCGCCGCCGCGTAGGCGTCGAACAGCTCCGAGAGCCGCTCCGTCTCGTCGGCCATGAGGGGGACGTCGTTGGCGACGAGGAAGAGGTCGACGCCTTCACCGGAGAGCCGGCTCTGCGGAAGGGCGTCGCTGCGTCGCTTGGCGTACTCGAAGCTCGAGAAGGCCTCGAGCTGCAGCGGGGTCAGCATGTTGCGAAGGTCGGTGATGAACCGATCGCCGAGGGCCTCGCGTTCCGCCCGCCACGCTTCGAGAATCAGGTTCCGGGCGTCGCGGCTCCCGTCCTCGAACTGCTGGCGCCAGCGCTCGCCGCGCGACTCCCGCATCTGACGCATCTCTTCCCGCATCGTCGTGAAACGATCCTCGAAAAGCGCAAGTTCGGCCGGAGCGAGCTGGAGTTCTTCGTTCGATGCGCGTCGGACGGCGCGGAAAGTCCGGGCCATCGTTCGCATTTCCGTGAACATCTGGCGACGGGCCTCGCGGGCCTCCGGATCCTCGTCCGCCTCGTTGTCGGCACGCACTTCGTCAAGTTGTTCGCGGACGCCTTCGACCGCCACGCCGAAGGCCGCTTCGTAATCCACGAGAAGGGCTTCGATGATGAATCGCTGCTCCTCCTCGAGCGGGATGAACGCTTCGAGCAGTTGAAGGTCGCGGCGGTCGTATTCGGGGCGCATGAGGTCGTCGCCGGGACGGAACATGCCCCAGCCGCCGCCGCCGCCGCCGCCTCGACCACGGAAGCCGCCGCCGCGCTCGCCGCCGCCGCCTCGACCACGGAAGCCGCCGCCGCGTTCGCCGCCGGGGCCGCGCTGTGCACCTTCGCGACGGTTGTCGTCATCGCCGCGGCCCTGGGCGAGGGCGGGCGAGGCGAGCATCGGCGTCAGGAGCGCGCCGAGCGCGAGGAAGGAAAAGACCCCGGCGGCGCGACGAGGCGACCGCCGGGGCGAGTTCGAGTTGATTGACGAACGACGTTCGGATCGGGGGGTCATGGGAGCGTGATTCCTGGTGAGGGTTGAAATCAGAGGCGCCGTCCGCGAGTCGATCGTCGGACGTCAATCTCGGGGGTTGCGGGTGAGACGGATCAGCCGCCGCGGCCGCCGCGACCGCCGCGACCGTTGCCGCGACCTTCGCCGCTCTTGCCGTCCTTGGCGTACTTCACGGAGCAGCCGTAGGGACGGGTCTGGTCGGGGGAGACGGTTTCGCCCGCCTTGATCTGATTCATGGCGTTGATGACGTAGTTGGTCTTGTCCGACTTGCGGCCGGAGCGGTCGTCATCGATGGCGCCGGAGTACCGGAGGATGCCTTCGGCGTCGATCACGTACATGTGGGGCGTGGTGCGGGCGGCGTACATGCGGCCGACCTTGCCGTCCTGGTCATGCAGGGCGGGAGCTTCGATCTTGTGCTCGCGGAGGTACTTGGCGCCGATATCCGCCGCCTGGTAATGGGTGCTGTTGATGGTCAGGTGCACGACCCGCGGATCGATCTTCTTGAGTTCGTTGACCATGTTGCGGACGGTGCCGTCGGTGCTCACGCGGACGCACACCGGGCAATCCGGGTTGATCCACTGAAGGACCACGTTCTTGCCCGCGAAATCGCTGAGCGAGTGTTCCTTGCCCTTGTCATCCTTCAGCGTGAAGTTGGGCGCCTTTTCGCCGACCTTCGCCACGTCCGGGGCCGCCGTCGCGGGACGTTCCGCGTCACGCTTGCCGGTGCCGAGCCCGAGGCCCTGCGCCGTGGCGGTGGACGCCGTGAGCGTCAGCGCGATGATCCCAATCAAGGCCGGTTGCGCGATTTGTCGAAACGACATGTGACTTTCCTTTCGTATCACCGACGCCTGGCGCCGGATCCCGGCAGCGACGAACGCTGCCTCAAGTAGTACGGAGGCCGCCCCGAAAACGTCCCCCACGATCCCGAACAGAAAAACG
Source organism: Phycisphaerales bacterium (assembly GCA_965227335.1). GTDB lineage: Bacteria > Planctomycetota > Phycisphaerae > Phycisphaerales > SM1A02 > CBDDFV01. Next base: position 91,738 of record CBDDFV010000001.1, on the reverse strand, counting down.
ACAGATTCCCCAAGAACCTGGCGTCATTGACGTTAGAAACATTCTGAGCCTTGCCCGCGCTCCTCTGCCATCAGGAGTTGAACCCCTGAACCCACCCCCGGATGCGAATCCGCTGGACGACCTGCACGCCTGCCTCGACGGCGACGCCGAGGCCTGGGGGCGATTTGCCGCCCGCTGGTCCGCCGTCATCGCCGCCGCGGTCCGAAGAGCCGCGGGGTCGGGAGCGGGGTCGCCGGACATTGATATCGACGATCTCATCCAGGATGTGTTCGTCCGTCTGGTCAAAGGGGATTTCAGACTTCTCCGAACTTACGACCCGGAACGGGCCGCGCTCTCCACCTGGCTGACGATCGTGGCTCGATCGACGACGATCGATCGTCTGCGACGCAAACGACTCGCCACAGCCCCCCTCGACGAGGCGCCTCCGGCGATCGCGCCGCCCCCGCCAGAGAACAACCAGCCCGAACCGGTCGATATTCCGCGGCATCTGCTGACGGAGCGACAACGCCTCGTGCTCCGACTTTCCTTCGATGACGGACGCGACGTCTCCACCATCGCCCATATGCTCGACATCTCGGAGCAGACGGTCCGCTCCACCCGCCACAAGGCCCTCGCCCGCCTCCGAAAGCACTTCAAGGACCATCCGGACGCCGACACCCCAACACGCACCGATCAGGCGGCCGCCGAAGAAGGACAAATCCCGTGACCGCCGGGGATGCCAGCCGCCGCCCGACCCGTATGACCTCCTGAGACCCTGATCCCACGCCATGACCCACGATTCACCCCTCCATCCCGACGATCGACCGGATCCCGCCGATCACGCCCGCTGGCGAGAAATCGACAGCGTTACGCCCCCGCCGCCCCCCGTGGCGGATGAGGCGGCGGTGCTGCTGGAACTCGCGGCATATGTGGACGGGCGGCTGGACGACGACGCCCGGGCCGCGCTTGAGGCCCGGCTGTCCGCCGACGCCCGGCTGCGGGATCTGGTCCTCGACGCCGCGACCCACCGGGACGACACGCCCGCGTCCCTGGCGGGTCCGGCGGTGGTCGCCCGCGCCGCCGCGCTCGTCCCGTCGACGGCATCCCGTCCGGAGGTGGTCGGCGCGATCTGGGTGCGGGCGGCGCGCTGGACGGTCGCCGCCGCGGCGTGCATCGGGGTCGGCGTCATCGGCTGGCAGATCGGCGTCGGCGCGGGGACGGCGACCACGCCCGGTGGGACGCAGGTGGCGGACGGCGGCGACGAGCCGACCATCATGTTCCCGTACGATCTGATCGATCCCGCGACGCCGGGCGACGCCTCCGCGGCGGATGACACCGACGACCTTCTCCTGTTCGCGCTCGGCGTTTCGAGCGCGACGATCTCCGGGAGCGTGACGCCATGACTACTTCCCCCGATCCCGCCTTCGCCCGTTCCCTCGGCCGCTGGCTCCTTCTCATGGGGCTCGCGCTCTCCGTGCTGTTCAACGTCTTCTTCGCGGCGGGGTACATCCGCGCGACGTCGAACACGTCGGACATCGCGACGACCACGACCGACGGCGACGATGCGCCGCAGACGCGGCAGATCGAAAACGAACTGAACCTGACGCCGGACCAGCAACTTGCGTTCGACGAAGCGCGTCTCGCGGCGTCGGAGGATCTGCAGGCGATCCAGGATCGCATGACGCTCGCACGGCAGTCGATCATCGCCGAACTGCAACGCCCGGACCCGCAGCTCGAGCGCCTCATGGGCGCGGTGCGTGAGGAAGCGGAGCTGTACGGACAGAAGCGGCTCGTCGAGATCGAACGTCTCAACAGCTTCCTGCAGACGCTGTCGCCCCAGCAATCCGAGAAGCTCGGCGGTCTCATCTCGCAGCGGGCCCGCGGACTCGATCGTCACCGGCGCATCATCGAACAGTTCGACGCCGACGGCGACGGCGTGCTCGACGCGGCAGAGCGGGAGAAGGCGGAAACGGCGATGCGCGAACACCGACGCGAACGCGAGCAACGCCATCAGGAACGCAGCGAACGCTTCCGCCGCGCCGTCGAGGAGAAACGCCGCGAATTCGACACCGACGGCGACGGACAGCTCAACGCAACAGAAGAACAGGCGTTCCGCACGTGGCTGCAGGAGAAGCGCGAGGAATGGCGACGTGAACGGGGCGAGCGCGGCGGCGGACGCGGCGGCTGGCCCCGCCACCGACGCGGCGGCGACCGTCCCCCGCCCCCGCCCGCCGACGAAGACCCGGGCTCGATCGCGAGCGTGATCTTCGTCACGGACACGGACGCGCGGCTGATGTTCTGAGGCAGCTCCTGCCAGCGCACAATGGAGGTCGGGATCGTATCCCGACACATGAGTCGCGATTACAGGATCGATGTCTGGATACGATCCCGACCTACTCGGCTGACCCCGGGGCGGCGCTCCGGGTGCGCGTTCGCGCGGCGGACGTGGGTTGCCCCGCTATTCCGGCAGCAACACGTCGTCCGGCGGAATCGCCTCGTGCCGCGCACCGGTCGTGATCGACACGCGGAACCCGGGACGCAACGCCGCTGCGCTCCAGGCGCCGTCGGCCCGCACGGCGATCAACGCAACCTGGTGCTCCGCCCGCAACGTATACGCCTCGCGAATCCGCTCCAGCACGACCCGCAGCGCGGCGGCGGGCTCATCGCCCATCCGCATCCGCTCGACGGCCAGGAACGACCCGCACACCCCCATCACCAGTTCGCCCGCGCCCGTCGCCGTCGCGCCGCCGACCGCGGGATCCACGTACAACCCGTGCCCGATGATCGGCGAATCCCCCACCCGTCCCGGGACCTTGTACGGCATCCCGCTGGTCGAGCATCCGCCGGCGAGCACGCCCGATGCATCGAGCGCGAGTACGCCGATCGTGTCGTGCGCGGTCCAGCGTCGTTCGTCGTCCGCGTCGAACAACCGGCCGCCGCCGCGATCCACCGGGCGAGGCGGGAGCGAACCGTCGCGCGACTGATCGACCGGCGTCGGATCCGTCTTCCACTTCTCCCATGACGCCTTCGCTGACTCCGCGAGCAGTTCGTCTTCGGAGAAACCCTGCGCTGCTGCAAACGCATCGGCGCCGGGACCGGCGAGCATGACGTGATCCGTCTTCTCCATCACCCGCCGCGCCACCGAGACCGGGTGCAGATGCCGGCGCGTCGCGCACACCGAGCCGCACCTGCGCGGCGACAGCATCACGCATCCGTCCAGCGTCACGTCGCCATCCCGGTCCGGGAGGCCGCCGAAGCCGACCGAGTCGACCTCCGGATCCGCGTCGGCGACGGCGCACACCTGTTCACACGCGTCGAGGGATGAACCGCCGTCGCGCAACGCGGGCCAGGCGGCGGCGTTGCCGCGCAATCCGAAGGACCACGTCGAGACGATCAGCGGCGTCGCGGGAGATTCAGGCATGCGCGCATCATGGCGGGACGTCGTCGCCGTGTCGAGCCCCTACCATGTTCCCATGACCGCCCCCGTCCACCTCATCGACCTGAACTACCTCGATATCCCCGGCGCGATCGGCGCCTGGGTGATCGACGCCCCCGACGGACCCGTGATCATCGAGTGCGGCCCCCACTCCTGTCACGACCGACTCGTCGCCGGACTCGCCGACCTCGGACATGCTCCCGCGGATGTCAAGCACGTCGTCGTCACCCACATTCACCTCGACCATGCGGGCGCGGCGGGCTGGTGGGCTCGCGAAGGCGCGCACATTCATGTGCACGAGTTCGGGGCCCGACACCTCATCGACCCCGCGAAGCTGATCGCAAGCGCGACCCGGATCTACGGCGACGAGATGGACCGTCTGTGGGGCGAGATCCTGGCCGCGCCGGAAGACCGGGTGCACGAAGTGCGTGACAACGATGTGCTGCGCATCAACGGGATCGAACTGACCGCGCTCGAAACGCCGGGGCACGCCCGGCATCATCACGCGTTTCGGTACGGGAACGTCTGCTTCACCGGCGACGCCGCCGCGATGATCACGCCGGAACTCCCCGGCGTTCCCGGCGGCTTCATCGCGCTGCCGACGCCGCCGCCGGAGTACGACCTTGAGGCGTGGCTCGCGAGCATCGAACGTCTGCGTGCGCACGATTTCGAGGCGATCAACCTGACGCACTTCGGAACGATCGACGCCCCGGCCGCGCATTTCGATCGGCTGGCGACGACGCTGCGCGATCATGCGCAGTTCATTCGCGAACGGTTCGAGGCGGGCGATGCGGAGGACGCGATCGTCGATGCGTATCGCGCGTGGTATCAGTCCCAGGCGGACGCGGCGGGCGTCGACCAGCGCACGTTCGGCCGGTTCGTGTCGAAGCACGTCGTCGCGATGAACGTGAGCGGCGTGGTGCGGTATCTGAAGAAGAGGGCGGAGGCTGCGAAGGCCGGACCGGCGTAGCGCAGCCGGGCCTCCGGCCCGGGGCAAGGCACATCCCCACCAATGACGTACACATCAGCAACCCAAGCCCGGGGCTCCGCCCCGGGACACGCCGCGGGCGTGCAAGGATGTCGGCGCGCAGGCGGGACCAACACGCGGGCGGCGCGCCGGGAATCCACTTGCACAGATGTGGGGGGTCCCGGGGCGGAGCCCCGGGCTGGGGGGGTGTGACCGATGCGCATTTGCACGAATGTGGGGGGTCCCGGGGCGGAGCCCCGGGGGCGCATAGCGCGCCGGGAACGCACTTGCACGAATGTGGGGAGTCCCGGGGCGGAGCCCCGGGCTGGGGCATCGACGTACTCATGCATCCGGGTGCAATGCGATGTCCAATCGGCCGCCGGCCTCTTCGAGTAACCGCTCGGCTGCGGCGCGATCGACGCCGCGACGGTCCATCACGACCGCGACCTTCACGCCGCCGCCGGCCGCGTCCAGCAGGGTGAATGCATCGTCGCGACTGCGGCCCGTCAGCATCGTGATGATTCGCGCGGCGCGGTCGGTCAGCTTGTCGTTCGTCGCACGCAGGTCCACCATCAGGTTCTCGTAGACGCGGCCGGCCCGGATCATCAGCGTCGTCGAGATGGTGTTCAGCACCAGCTTCGTGGCGGTGCCGGCCTTCATCCGCGTCGAGCCGGTCAACACCTCGGGACCCGTGTTCAACTCGATGATGTGCTCGACGTCGCCGTCGCTGATCGGCGTGCACGTGATCAGGCCGAGACAACCGGGACGACCGCGGTCGTTGCGCGCCCGGCACCAGCGGAGTCCGCCGCGCACGTACGGCGTGCTGCCGCCGGCGGCGACGCCGATCACCGTGTCGCGGGGCGTCAGTTCGAGAGCCTCCAGCTCCGGAATCGCGCCGTCGGGATCATCCTCCAGACCCTCGCTCGACGTACGCAACGCCCGGTCGCCGCCGGCGATGAGTCCGACCACCCGCTCCGGCGGGGTGAGAAACGTGGGCGGCGCCTCGGACGCATCAAGCACGCCAAGGCGGCCCGACGTGCCGGCGCCGAGATACACGAGCCGACCGCCGTCGACGAAACCCGGCTCCGCCCGCTGAATCAGCGCGACGATCTGCGGCCGCGCTTCTTCGACGGCGCGAATGACCACGCGGTCCTCGACCTGGATCGTTTCGACGAGCGCGCCGACCGAGAGCTGGTGCAACTGCATCGTGTTCGGGTTGCGCTCTTCCGTGCGCACATCGGCGCGATCGGGGGGGCGGCGGTCGGCGGGGGGATGGAGGTCGGACATCAGGGCAGCATCCAGACGCCGGCGATCAGCGGCGTGCGCTCCGCCGCGCGGCCGGTGACGTGGGGCAGCGTGATGGACACGCGATCGGCGCACAGCGCGCCGAGCACCGCGAGGCCGGCGGCTTCACGATAGGCGGGATCGACGCCGAGATCCGCGGTCGTGCGCACGGGCGTTCGACTCGCGGCGGACAACGCCGCCATCGCGGCGCTGTTCTTCACGCCTCCGCCGGCGACTGCCGCGAGCGCGGGAGCGGTCGCGGCCAGGGCGGGAACGGCGTTCACCTTGGCGAGAATGGTTTTCGCCCGGGTGGGAGCGACGTTCGCCTCGGGGGGATCGCCGTTCGTCGGGGTGAGGTCCATTCCCACCCGCGCGGCGATGACGTTCGCCAGGGCCGCGACGGCTGACGCCAGCACGTCCGCGCGCGCGCCGGCGCGCGCCCACGACTCCACTTCGGCGACGAGTTCATCCCCCTGGCCGAGCGAGCGGCCGGCGCACGCCTGTGCGCACAGGGCGTGCGCGATGTCGTCGACGAGGCCGGGCGCGGGGGTTCCGGCGGCGGCGACGGCGCCGTCTGTATCGAAGGGCTGGTCGAGGACCCGACGGGCGAGCCCGTCGAGGAGGTGGTTGCAGGCGCAGACGTCGGCGGCGGCTTCGACGGTTCGTCCGCGAAGGATCGTGACGTTGCAGAAGCCGCCGAGGTTGATGATGGCGCGGGTTTCGTCCGGGTCGTCGGCGCCGAAGAGGACGGCGTCGGCGAGGGGCGTGATCGGCGCCCCCTGACCGCCCATGGCGAGGTCCGCGGCGCGAAGGTCGAAGACGACGGGGGTGCGGGTCGCACGGGCGAGCGGGGCGGCGTCGAAGAGTTGCCAGGAAAGGGGCGGGTCGTGCAGGATGGTCTGGCCGTGGGCGACGATGAGATCGAGGGGCGCGGCGTCGGGAAGGTCGGCGACGACGGCGGCGCAGCTTTCCCCGAGTTGACGCGCGGCGGTGCGGATGGCGCGGGCGTCCAACGCCGCGCCGGTCGCGAGTGCACGCAACGCGTCGACTTCGGGTCCGAGCGGACGCGATGCGCCTGTGACGACGGTCGCGCGGCTGTTCTTCCCGGACCCGCGGACTTCGACGAGCGCGGCGTCGACGCCGTCAAGGCTGGTGCCGGTCATGACGCCGGCGATGCGTCGCACGGGTTGGGTCGGAAGATTCGCCACGCGAGCATGATACGTCGGGGAACGGGGCGAACCTCCCGTGCCGATGACGGACGGGATTGCTACAGTAAAGGATTGCGATGACGACGATGCGGCCCACCATGCTCGACGACCACCCGCTCTTCGACCCGATCTTCGAGTCGATTGATCGCTACGCGGATCGTCTCGTGAAGCTGCGTCGTCGGATGCACATGACGCCGGAGGCGTCGGAGCAGGAGTACGAGACGACGGCGCTGGTGGCGGAGGTGCTGCGGGACGGGGGTCTCGAGCCGCGGGTGATGCAGGATGGTCTCGGGGTGATCGCGGACATCGATCTGGGCGGGGACGAAGGGTTCGTGGCGACGCGAAGCGAACTCGACTGCGTGCTGGTGTCGGACGACAAGCAGACGACGTACGCCTCGACCCGGCCGGGTCTGTGTCACGCGTGCGGGCACGATGCGCACTCGACGATGAACATTGCGGTGGGACTGGCGTTGCACGAGCATCGCGAGGGGCTGCGGGCGTCGGGTCTGCGTCGGAACGTGCGGCTGGTGTTTCAGCCGGCGGAGGAGACGTCGACGGGGGCGCGGTCGATGATCAAGCAGGGCGCGCTCAACCACGTCGCGCAGATGATCGCGGTGCACGTGGAGCCGTTCCTGCCGGTCGGACGCATCGGGTACCGCTACGGACCGATGACCGCGGCGTGCAAGTCGTTCCACGTGCACGTGCGGGGGCGGGGCGGGCACTCCGCCCGGCCGCACGAGGCGATCGATCCCATTCCCGCCGCGACGAGCATCGTGGACGGGTTCTACCGGTTGTGTCCGCGGTCGATTGATTCGCGGCGTCCGCTGGCGTTGACGGTGGGGGCGCTCAACACGCGGACAACGGCGGCGAATGCGATTCCGGATGAGACGTTCATCGTGGGCACGCTGCGGACGAGTCGGCCGGAGGACACGGAGGCGGTGCAGCGTCGGATGCAGGCGGTCGTGAACGGGGCGGCGGTGGCGACGGGATGCGACATCGCGTTGGAGTTCCCCTACTACTGTCCCGCGACGGACAATGATCCGGCCACGACGGACGTGATGGCGGCGGTGGGCCGGCGGACGCTGGGCGTGGACAACGTGCTGGAGCTGGAGCTGCCGAGTCTCGGCGGCGAGGACTTCGCGTTCTACCAGGAGCTGATCCCGGGGACGCTGATCCGGCTCGGGGCGGCGATGGCGGACGGGCGGCCGACGCGTCCGCTGCATTCGAGTCTCTTCGATATTGACGAACGAGCGATCCCGATCGGGGCGAAGCTGCTCGCAGGGAGCGCGGTGATGCTCGCGACCGGGGCGGGCGCGGGGTGAGCCGCGCGGCGCCGCCGCGGGTCCGGGACGGCGCACTTGATCCTGCCGTTCGGCCGCCGCTCGTGGTATTCTGGGGAACCCCAGCGGGAGGCGGTGCATGTATCGATTCAACGGAAATGACTCGCACACCCTCGGCGTCGAGATCGAGTTGCAGCTCGTCAACAACCAGACGTACGGGCTGTCGAACTCCTTCGGCGAGCTCGAGGCGAAGGTGCCCGAGAAGTGGCGCGACCAGATCAAGCCCGAGTTCATGCAGAGCTACTGCGAGATCAACACCGGCGTGTGCAAGAACGTCGCCGAAGTGGAGCGTGATCTCGGCGAGAAGCTGATCTGGGCCCAGGACGCGGCGGAGCAGCTCGGCGTCGCGTTCTCATGGTCCGGGACCCATCCCTTCAGCGAGTGGGCGGACCAGGAGCGCACCCCGGGCGAGCGGTACGCGTGGCTGGCCGACGTCATGCAGCTCATCGCCCGCCGGCTGGTGGTCTTTGGTCTGCACGTGCACGTCGGGGTCGACACCGGGGACAAGGCGATCCAGTTGTGCGACCGCCTGCTCCGGCATCTGCCCACCCTGCTTGCGCTCAGCGCCAACTCGCCGATGTGGGGGAAGCTCGACAGCGGGCTCGCGTCGTACCGTTCCAAGATCATGGAGGCCCTGCCCACGGCCGGAATGCCGGAACCCCTGCGGAACTGGTCGGAGTACGTGTGGCTGGTGGACCATCTCATCTCGACGGGCTTCATCCACTCGATCCGGGAGATCTGGTGGGACGTGCGGCCGCACCATGAGTTCGGCACGGTCGAGATCCGCGTGATGGACATGCCGATGAACATGCATCAACTGCTCGGACTCGTGGCGCTGACGCAGAGTCTCGTCGCGGCGATTTCCGACAGGATCGACCAGGGCGCCTACCAGCACGACTGTCACCCGGTGATCGCGAAGCAGAACAAGTGGCAGGCCGCGCGGTACGGCCTGGACGCGACGTTCGTGGACCCGGACACCATGCTGGCGATCCCCGCCCGGCAGATGACCCGCCGGCTCGTGAAGCACTGCGCGCCGTACGCGGAGAAGCTCGGCTGCGACAAGGAGCTGACCTTCATCGACGACATTCTCGAGCACGGGAACGGGTCGATCCAGCAGCGAGGCGTCTTCACGAAGACGGGGGATATCAAGGCGGTCACGGAGTTCCTCGTGAAGCAGGCCCAGTACCAGCCGGCGTGAGCGGGCGGCCGCGGGCCGGGTTTCCCGTTCCGGCGGGGATTTCGCGCTCATGCGTGACCGGCGGCGGGACGAGGAATATGCTGAGGGACGGAGAGAGCGCCCATGGACCAGCCCCCCTTCCAAACCCGCCCGCCCTTCGATCCCCGTCTTCTCGGCGGATTCGACGCCGACGATCCCGCCGATGATGCGGGCCAGATGGTCGTGACGCCGGCCCCCGCTCCCACGCCGGTGCGGACGCTTCCGCAGTGGCGGGTCCTTCTCCACAACGATGACGTCAACGACATGCTCTATGTCGTCCTCGCCATCCGCCGGCTCACCGCGCTCGACGAGCCGACCGCGGTGGAGTGCATGCTGGAAGCCCATCAGGCAGGCGTGACGATCCTGCTCGTGACGCATCGCGAACACGCCGAGCTGCTGGCCGAGCAGTTCGAGAGCCTTGGCCTGATCGTCACCATCGAACCGGACCGGTGAGGCTCTTGCGGGGGCCGAGTTCGCCTTGCCCCCCGCGTTCGGTTCTCTCCCTGGGAGGCGCCATGCCCAGTGTGCTCCCCGATCAGTATCGAATCGCGATGTGGCACGACCCGAGGAAAGACCTCGACCGGACGACGCGCACCATTCAGGAGGCCACCGGAAAAAGGCAGCCGGAGGCTTTCCTTCTGGCGGTCAGCATGCAACTGCACGGTTCCGCCATCATCGCCGAGAGCCTCTACAGACATGAGGCGGCGACGATGGTGACGCATCTCCAGAACGCCGGCTACCGGGCGGTGAGTGAACGCTGCTAAGCCCCCCGGGATCTGTCCCGTTACGGCGAACCGAGCCACGCCCAGGCGACGAACGCGGCGAGCGCGACCACCATCAGTTGAATCAGCGCTGTAACCGCCACGAATCGCACCGCGAACTTCATCGACCAGCGGAACCAGACGCCGGCAAGGAGCGTGAAGCCGGCGATCTGCAACGCCAGTTCGGCGAAGCGTTCGAGTCCCCAGGGACCAAGGTCGAGGAGAACCGCGAGCCCGGCGAGGGCGGTGAGGGCGAGCAGCCGCGCCGTACCGACCGCGGCGTTGCCGACCGGCCGGGCGTCGAGCGACGCGGAGACGACGATGGCCCCGAGCCCGGCCACGGTGGCGGTGAGCACCATCGCGACCCAGCGGGCGAGGTCGGCCAGACGAAGCCCGAGGGCGGGGATCGTCGCCTCCTCGCCCAGATGAAAGAGGCCCCGGGCCCCGGCGAGGTACGCCACGGCCATCACCACGAGGCAGCCGCCCGCGACGAGCAGGGGCGCCTGCACGCCGCCCCGGTCGGGACGGACGAGCGGCGCGATCTCCGGCGGGAGATCCGCATCGTCACCGTCATCGTCGTCGTCGCTCCCGTCGACCGTCATCGCGGCGGCGAAGGTGGGAGCGGGATCGGAAGCCCCGGCGCGCGAGGGCTCATCCATGACATCGAAGCCGCACCGGACGCAGATCGAGTCGCCAGCGGGGATGGACGCCCCGCAGTTCGGGCAGGGTTCGCGGGCGAGCGCGGCGTCATCGTCGTCGTGGGGTTCGAGCGGGATGCTGTCTTCCGGCCCGGATGCGCCAGCGTCATCCGGCGCCTCGTCGGGGGCGTCGTTCGTCGGCTCGTCCGGGGGATCGAGGGGGAGATCGCTCATGCGCATTGATGATACGGATTTCCCCCCGTCGCATTCACCGAAACTCACCCGACCCGCGTCGCGCGGCCGATACCATCGGGACGACGCCGCGTGTCGGAAGCGGCGTCGTCGTGTCCTGTTCTCCTGCGATCCCCCACTCGCGCCGCCATGGTTCTGCATTCTGTGCGCTCAGAACGCCGATCGGTCCGCCAGCGCGGCGGCATGTTCATGCGCACACGCGTCAACCGGCGCGAAAAAAATCACCCGCCGTGGCGCAGAACGCCACCGCGGGTGGGCAGAGTGTGTGCAGTTTCAGGTGAGCCCCAAGGCCCCTCTCGCGACATCCCGCAACCCGGGCGGGACTCGCGACCCGGTCACTTATTCGTGGCCGGCGCGGACAAGTTTCATATTTCATCACGACGGAGCCAAACGATTTTGGCGGGTTTCATGAGACGAATTTCTTTGCTCGGACGGGTGGCGGCGATCCTCGTCGCCGCCGCCGCGACCGGGATGACGGACGCGGGATCCACCGCGGTGACGCTGACCACGGGCGAGATCCTGCGGGGGGAGATCCTTGCGCCGACGGACGGTCGGCTGCGGCTGCGGCACGCGGTGTTCGGGGAACTGGAGATCCCGATCGACCTGATCGCGTCGCTGCAGACCACGGCCCCAGGTCCGGATGATCCATCCGGGTCATCTCCGGCCGGAGCGGCGATCGAACTCGACGTCCCTGCGATCGAGGCGACGGTGACCGGCGCCCCGGCCGCCACCACCGACCCGCCCGCCCCGGCGCCGGCGGAGACGCCCGCCCCGGTCTGGAACACGCGGCTCGAAATCGGGGCGAACGGGGCGTCGGGGAATCAGGAGAGCGTCAACGCGCGGCTGGCGTTGAAGACCGCCCGGGTGACGCCCACGTCGAAGACGGCGATCGACGCCTCGTACATCTTCGCCACGAGCAACGGCGACCGGGCCCAGAACCGGGCGTCGAGCGGGGTCAAGCTCGACATGCCCCGGCGCGACACGCGGTGGAGCATGTTCGCCCAGGGTCGGTACGAGTACGACGAATTCAATTCGTGGGAGCATCGTCTCTCGGCGGGCGCGGGTCTGGAGTACATGCTGCTCGACATCAATCGCCCCCAGCCCGAGGACCCGCCGCTCGATCGACTTGATCTCGCGTTGCGTCTCGGCGGGGGTGTGGCGCAGGAGTTCAACTCGGTGAACGAGGAGGCGCGTCCGGAGGCGATCCTCGGGGCGGATCTGAACTGGCGCATCACCGAGGCGCAGTCGCTGGTGGGGGCGACGACGTACTTCCCCAACCTCTCCGAGTCCGGCCAGTTTCGCGTGGTGTCCAGCCTCGACTGGCGGATGAAGGTGAAGGCGGAGGAGGGCGTCTCCCTCAAACTCGGACTCGCGCACGAGTACCAGTCGGAGATCGCCGAGAACGCGCGGCGGAACGATGTGTCTCTGTACGGCGCGCTCGTCATCGACTTCTGAGACATCGCGACGGCGGCGCGGTCCCAATGCACAACCGCCCGATCCGGAGGAGAGGGGATCGGGCGGTCGGCGGAATGATGGTGGATCCGATCAGCGGGCGTGTCGGATCAGGGTTCGTCGTGCCACGTCTGGCTCGGGATGTCGTAGATCAGCGTCAGGGACGCGGGTCCCGCCACGGCGGACGCGGCGGGAGACACGCCGACGTCGACCCAGGTCGAATAGGCGTCGATCTCGGGCGATCGCACGGAGAAGGCGCCGGCGACGGCGAGCAGTCGTCCGAGCTGCCACACGGGGGGCGGGGGGACGGTCTCGACCGACTCGGGCGTGAGCGCGACGATGAACGACCCGAGGGCGCGGGCGGTCACGGCGAGCCCGGCCTGGATCTCGCGGGAGCGGAGCGTGATCGCGCCGTCCGGCTCGAAGGTCAGCCAGGCCTCGGCGCGGATCTCCGCCGCGAGGGGCGAGCCGTGCTGTCGGAACGCGCGATACATGAAGGCGACGTCCCAGCGTTCGATGACGCCGCGGGAAAGGCCGAAGGCGCGGACCACGCCGAGTTCGATCAGGCCGAAGAGGCTGTCGACATCGGTGAGGACAGCGCGGGCGGGGGTGTCGGCGTCGACGTCGACCGGCGCGCCGTCGGGCGCGAAGCCGAAGGCGTCGCCGGGAAGGTCGGTGAGGGGATCGCCTTTGGTGGGGGCGAGGATGACGATGGCGGTGAAGAGATCGGCGGGCAGGCCGGTCTGCATGAAGCTGTTCACGAGAGCCGACGCGATTTCACGACGGGAGGCGGCGTTGCCGCGCAACGTGAAGAGGCGTTCGTCATCGGAGATCTCGAGGGCGGCGTCGAAGGCGGCGACGGTCTGGTCGTCGAAGCGGTCGAGACCGAAGGACTCATCGCCCTCGGGTGGGGTGAGGTCTGGCCGGGGAGTCATTGTGATCCGTCTCCTTCCGGGGGTGGGGCGGTGGCTTCCACGAAGCGGAGCGTGGTCGGGCGGGGGGACGAGCAGCGGATACGGGCGAGGTGCTTGACCATGCGGACGATGACGAGATGCGTGAGCATTGGAGATCTCCGGTTCGGGGTGCGGGTGAACAGCGGGTTCAATGTGAATTCGAATTCGGAAGGCAGAGGTATTCGTCGGTTCTGGAGAGACACGAAAAACGAGGTGAACGTCTGAGAAAAACGGGCGGGCCGGAAACCAAGGCGTAAAAAAACCCCGGACCGGGCCGGGGTTGGTGTGATTCGGACTTCTGCTCAGCGTCAGGCTGAATGGGTCCAGATCGCGCCAACCCCGCGCCGCTTGTGGAAGCGGACGAGCGTCGTAATGCAAACGTTGGCGGTCATCTGGTTCAGCATGGCTCTGGATAACAGTAGGTTGGAAATCGGCCGCGTCAAACCCGGACATTGGTTTTTCCGGTCGAGGAACGTAGGATCGTCCCGAATCGCCACGGCTGGCGACCCCTTTCCTGTATTCAACGGCGCCAGACGCCGAATTATTCGGACCGGCCCGCGGCACACCCCGGGCGGACGGGACCATTGCATGTCATTCGCCGAACTCGACCTCCATCCCCACGTCGTCCGCCGACTCGCCGATCTCGGCTATCGCTCGCCCCGACCCATTCAGGCGCAGGCGGCAGGACCGATCCTCGGGGGCCGGGATGTGCTGGGCCTGGCGGAAACGGGCTCGGGAAAGACCATGGCCTACGCCGCGCCCGTCGTGCACCGGCTGATGACCGAACGCCCGGCGGCCCCGGCGCGACCGGGGCGTCGGCCGAAAGGTCGCCCGCGGCCGGGTATTCCGACGCCGGAATCGCGTCTGCGGGCGCTCGTGATCTGCCCGACGCGGGAGCTGGCCCGGCAGGTGGCGGGCGAGTTCGACCATCTCGTGCAGGGCAGCGTGCTGCGGTGCGCCCTGGTCTACGGCGGCGTGGGCATGAAGCCGCAGGCGGAGGCGGTGGCGGCGGGCGCGGACATCGTGGTGGGCGTGCCGGGCCGGATCCTGGAGCTGCTCAACGCGGATGCGATGTCCGCCTCGCACCTGCGGCACGTGATCATCGACGAGGCGGACCGGCTCTTCGACCTCGGTTTCCGGCCCCAGGTCCGGGACATCCTCGACCGCACGCCGAGCGACCGGCAGACGCTGCTCTTCACCGCCACCATGCCCCCCGGCGTCGACACGCTGGTGGGCGAGGCGATGCGCAGCCCCGTGACGATCGAGGTCGGGGCCGTGACCACGACGGTCGATCACGTCCGTCAGACGCTTGCGCCGATGGAGGACCACGCCAAGATCGCGGCGACGCTGCACCTGCTCAGCGACGGGCCCCGGCGAGGCGTGCTCATTTTCTGCCGCACCAAGCGCCGGGTCGGCTGGGTCGCGGCGGCGCTTCGTCGGCACGACATCTCCACCGGCGTCATTCATGGCGATCGCACCCAGGCCCAGCGCATGCGGACGCTCGACCAGTTCGCGGCGGGCGATCTGCGGGTGGTGGTCGCGACGGACGTCGCCGCCCGCGGTCTGCACATTCCGTCGGTGCGGACGGTGATCAACTACGACGCCCCCGTGCTGCCGGAGGAGTACGTCCACCGGGTTGGCCGGGCGGGTCACGGCGGCGGATTCGGCGAGTCGTTCACGCTGTTGAATCGCGGCGACGAGCGTCACTGGTCGGCGATCATGGGATTGACGGGCGTGCGTCTGGAGCGGTCGGGCCTCGACGGATTCGATCCACCCCGACCGCCCAAGGGGCGCAAGGGGAAGGACCGATCGCACGAGCCGGCCCCGGCGGCGTGGTTCGAGGAGGACGCCGCGGACAGTGGGCGTGGCGGGCGGGGGTCGGATGAGGACGGCGGCGGGCGGCGGAAGCGTCGGGGCGGGGATGCGCCACGTCGGAGCCGGGCGTCGCGGTCGCTGCGGAACGAGCGTCCGGGCAAGGGCGTCAAGCGTCGGCCCCGCCGGGATGCGAACGGCGACGGCGATCGCACCGACCGCTGACGCGCGGCCTCATCCATCCGGCGCAGAAGACCTCACTTAACTCATATCGAAGAACATCGACTTATGTGGTGATCGGTCGGCGGGCGGGGGCGCGCCCGAACCGGCGGGTCGCAAAAAGACCGCCGCCGCCTCAGGGAGGCGAGACGGACGACGGTCGCGCAGAATGGTCGTGGTGAGGGACGTTGCGTCTGCGGACGGACGAACCGGAAGCCGGCCCCCCGGAAGACGGCTTTCGGGCGTCGGAACCGCGCCTCTCCGGAAGTACTTACGCGGGTCGGAGCCGAATCTCAGGCGCGGCCTCGAAAAAAAGTGCGGAAATCCGTCGAACCGTCGCCCGTGACGGGCGGAGCCGGTCGGGTTCACCAGTGGAGAAGGGCGAGGATGTCGCGGACTTCATCGTCGTAGGCGTCGGGCGCGGCGGTCCGCTGGACGGCGAGGACGAGTTGCAGCCGCAGCTTCTCGCGAACCCCGTGAATCGCGTCGCTGACGGTGCGGGGGGGGACGTCGAAGAGCGTGGCGGCGTCGGCGTTGGGCACGCGTCGGTTGCCGGTGCGGGCGGGCGTCAGGACGCAATGTTCGAAGATCCGCCAGTGATCGCTCCGATCGGCCTTGGCGCACCAGCGGCGGGTGGCGCCGAGAGCGGCCTGGAGGGTCTGGAGGGCCCATTCCTCGTGGAACGCGCGATCGGGATCATCCGCGCGGCTGGCCGCGAACCGTCGCTCCTGCACTTCGAGGGCGTCGGCCGGAATCGGGTTGACCTGGCGCTGTCGTCGTCGGGCCTGATCGACCTGATGATGGCGAAGGGCGGTCAGCAGGAGGGTCCGGAGGCGGCCCCGTTCGCGCCGGGCCTTCGTGAAGATCTCTCCGGCGAGCACCTTGGTCGCGAAGAAATCCTGGGTGGCGTCGGCGGCGCGGTCGGGCCGGAGGCCGGCGCGACGGAGGAAGTTGTAGATCGGCGGCCAGTAGAGTTCGCACAGCCGGGCGAGCGCACGTTCGTCGGCGTCGGCGGCCTGCGCCTCGTCGATGATCGCCCACGGCGTCGTGGCGAAACGAACGGCTTCGGGCGTCACGGACCCTCCCTCTCGGCGCACGGACCGACGCGCAACGCCGGAACACACTTATCTTATGAGGTTTTCCTGAGATCCGCGCACGAGATTCGTAGATACTCAGTGGACGTGAACTGAGATGAGGATCCGGCCATGTCACACGACTCCGACGGCGATTTTGTTCGTCAGCACGGCGACGACTTCGACATACAGCTCAGCGATGTGAGTTCGATTCTGGGAAGCTCGGAGGACCGGGCAAGCTGGGCGGCGAGCGACCGGCGGACCATCGGTCGCTATCAGGTCGTCCGCAAGCTGGGGCAGGGCGGTCACGGCGACGCCTACCTGGCGCACGCCGCGGACGACGAGACGATGCTGACCGTCAAACTGCTCCGCCGCGAGCTGAGCGAAGCGACGGATACGCACCGGTTGTGGCGGGAGCTGGCGGTGCTGGAGCGGTGTCGGTGCGCCGCCGTGCCCCGTCTGGTGGACCACGGGCTGGTAGACGGCCGGCTGTACATGGCGTACGAGTACGTGGACGGTTCCGGCTTCGACACGTACGCGCACGAGCGATGTCACACGGACGGGGAGCGGGTCGACCTGTTGATTCGCGTGTGTGATGCGGTGCAGATGCTGCACGAACGGGCGGTGATTCACCGCGATCTGAAGCCGTCGAATCTGCTGGTCGGCGATTCGGGTCAGGTGTTCGTGGTCGACATGGGCACATCGATCATTCTCGACGAAGCGGCGTCGGATGCGACGCGGACGCTGGACGGGGTGATTCTGGGCACGCCGGCGTTCATGGCCCCGGAGCAGGCCCGCGGGGATCGGGCGTCGATCTCGACCCGCTCGGACGTCTTCAGCATCGGCGCGATCGCGTGTCGGATGCTGACCGGTCAGACGCCGTTCGCGATGGACGGGCCGTACCACCAGGTGGTCCGGAAGGTGGCGACCGGCGAGCCGCGCCGACCGCGGTCGATCCATCCGAAGCTGGCCCGCGGGCTCGATCGGATCGTGGCGCGGGCGACGGCGGCGAATCCGGGGGATCGGTACGCGTCGGTCGGCGAACTGCGGGCGGATCTGGATCGCTGGCGGCGGGGGCTGCCGATCGAAGCCGCGCCGACGTTCGGCGCGCTTGCGCGGCAGGCGGCGGCGACGGTGCGTCGGCGGCCGTGGATCAGCGGCGTCGCCGCGGTCATGGCGCTGGTCGCCATTGCATCGGCGAGCGCCGCCTGGGAAGCGCGCCGCGATCGTCAATGGAATGAAGCGTTTGCGGACCGGATCGCCTCGGTGATGCGGACCGTGTCCGGGCGGGCGACGTGGTCGCTTGAGAACGGCGATTACTACGGCGCCCTCCAGGCCATTCGAGCGATGGCGGGACACGTGCGCGCCGGCGGCACGCTGGACGACGGGCTCCTCGTGTTCAGTGACCAGATGGAAGACATCCTCGACGAAGAGATACGCAAGGTTGAGAACGGAGAACCGGTCACCGGTCATCTGCCGGACGGCGGCCGTCCCTCGCCCGACGGATAGACACGTGCTCGTCTTCAGGGTGTCATTCCGCGACATTTCCTTCCCTTCCCAAAGGATCCGCTGATTCATGACATGCCAGGAACCCAACGAACCGACGCCGCCCGCCTCTCAGAGTGATTGGGACGATTACTTTCAGCGCGCCGCCGCGTACGTCGAATGCCTGAAGAACAACCACGGATCGTCGACCATCAGCACGTTCGATGATGAGATCGATCGCTTCGTCACCGCGGTCAACAACTACCTCACCGGCACGGGCGGCGGCGGCGGCGGCTGATCGCGAGCCGGTCGGGGCCGCTATCATGCCGGCCCATGCACAAGCGCCCTCAGGTCCTCTCGGAAGACGCCATCGGAGCCGCCCGTTGACCGTCGCCCCCGCCGCGCCGGTCACCCTCCGCGAAATCGCCCGCACCTGGTGGCCGCTCGCGGCGAGCTGGACGCTGATGGGGCTCGAGATCCCGACGATCTCGGCGGTGGTCTCGCGTCTGGCCAACCCGGAGATCCATCTCGCGGCGTTCGGGAGCCTGGTCTTTCCGCTCGCCCTGCTGATCGAGGCGCCGATCATCATGATGCTCGCCGCATCGACGGCGCTGAGCGGGGACGCCCGCGGGTTTCATCAGCTCAAGAAGTTCATGATCGCGGCGTCGGTGCTGCTCACCGCGTTGCAGGTCGTGATCGCGTTCACGCCGCTCTTCGACTGGATCGCGTTGTCGGTGATCGACGTCCCGCCGGAGGTCGTCGAACCCGGACGAATCGGTCTGCAGATCATGACGTTCTGGACGTGGGCGATCGCGGACCGACGGTTCCACCAGGGGCTGCTCATCCGGTTCGGGCGGCAGCATCTCGTCGGGGTCGGCGCGGCGGTGCGACTCGTCGCCACCGGAACGCCCCTCGTCATCTGCTGGCAGTTGAAGGCGCCGGGGATCGTTGCGTGCACGGCGTCGCTGGCGACCGGCGTGCTGGTGGAGGCGGTGTTCGCGCGGATCGTCGCGGCGCCGATCATTCGAGGCCCGCTGGCCGCGGCGGCGCCGACCCGCAAGCCGCTGTCGTGGCTCGGCCTGATGAACTTCTACACGCCGCTCATGCTGACGCCGGTGATCATGCTCGCAGCGCAACCGATCGGCAGCGCGGGGATGAGTCGGATGCCGCTGGAGTTGTTGTCGCTCGCCGCGTGGCCGGTGGTGAACGGGTTGAGCTTCTTTTTCCGCGGGTCGGGAATGGGGTTCAACGAGGTGGCGGTGCGGCTCGGGGGTGAATCGATCAACCATGCGCCGCTGCGTCGTTTCGCCTGGGGGGCGGGTCTGGCGGTGAGCGGGTTGCTGCTGATCCTCGCCGCGACGCCGGCGGCGTACTGGTTGTTCGGCCGGGGGTTCGGACTGGAGCCGGATCTCGCCGCGCTTGCATCGGCGTCGTTGTGGTGGGCGGTTCCGATGCCGTTGTTCACGTTCCTGGCGGGTCATCATCAGGGGTTGCTGGTGGCGGCGCACCGGACGCGTCCGATCTCGGAGGCGGTGGCGTGGTCGCTGGGGGTGACGACGGCGGTGCTCGCGGCGGGGGCGTGGTGGGACGGCGCGCCGGGCGTGCACGTGGCGATGGCGGCGTTTCTCATCGGCGCGATTGCGCAGGTGGCGCGGCTGGCGTGGGCGACGCATCGACTGCCGGACGATGGCGCGACGGCGGACGAACGATGCGACGGGCCGGGCGACGTGCAGCCGGACCAGCCGCACCTCACGCCGGGAATGGCGGGGGCGGAATGCGCCGGGACGGAGGCGGCGAAGCGCCGCCCCGCGGACGTCCCGACCCGCCCCGGCTGACGAGGGCGCCCGATCCGGAAGTCGCGGCGGTCGACGAATGAGAAGTCCTGCAGGTTCGGTTGTCGTCCGGTGAAGAATCCGAGAGAACATGC
The DNA here is from genome assembly GCA_965227335.1 of Phycisphaerales bacterium. Classification (GTDB taxonomy): domain Bacteria; phylum Planctomycetota; class Phycisphaerae; order Phycisphaerales; family SM1A02; genus CBDDFV01. The sequence goes on along the minus strand of CBDDFV010000001.1, from coordinate 71,736 downwards.
GACGCCGTCTTATCGGGATTCAGGGCTTGCGACGCGCGTCGTTCACGTGCACACTACAGGTGTGGCTGGCGAGGCGGCGCTCAACGTGCGTCCTCGCCTGAGGCCGGATAAGCGAGAAAGACCCACGCAAACGGGGGGCGCCGGCGACAAAGGCGCTCCTCCCGCGGCGTGCGGAGGAGAACACGGTTGTGGAAAATCAACGCACCTGGTGGATGCGAGGCGCGGCCTCGCTGACGATGTTGCTTTGCGCGACGACGACGACTTCGGCCGACCTGATCGGAGTTGATCCGGGCTTCCCCCTGACGCTCTACGACAACCAGGGCGTGACGACGTACAGCGCGGCGGAAGATCGGTTCACCGTCGACAGCAATCCGATCGCCATCCAGTTTGAACCGAACGGCCCGCCGCGGCTCATCCTGCCGTTCAACGGCGACGAGGCGGTCCGGATCGAGGCGATCATCGACGAGAACGGGGACCTCGTCGGCGGCGTTCCGGGCGACGATTTCCTGGTGATCGGCCAGGTGGATCTCGACGGCGACGGTCAGATCGACGCCGCGGGCGTGCTGATCACCGGCGAGGTCGCGGACTTCGGCTTTCTTGATTCGAGCATGAAGCCGGGCGTCAGGGCGGATCGATTGCGAGCCGCCCTGACCGGGGACGAGGTCGGCTCGCGGTCGCGGTTCAACATGCTCGCGGCGGCGGGCCTGGTCGACCAGTACGACTTCCGGGTGACGGTCACCGGCGGCATGCTTGCACCGCTGTACGAAGGCGCGGATATCGGCGTCGCCGTGACGAGCGAGATGTCGACCTTCAACGGCGTGTTCACCAAAGACTTCGAAGGCGAAGCCAAGGGCACCTACGGTCCGATCGATCCGCTGACGGGGGCGTGCTGCCTGCCGTCCGGCGAGTGCGAGGTCGCGACCCAGGCCGAATGTGAGACGGCGGGCGGCGTGTACCAGGGGGACGGCGTGGCGTGTTCGCCGAGCGCGCTTGGCGAACCCGGCGAGTACCGTCTGCGCAACCACCCCGCCTCGGAGGAGGCCCCTCCCGGCTACGGTCTGCGTCTCGATGAACTCTTCGATGTCACGAGCGGGCTTGATATCTTCACCTTCGACTTCGACGCGCCGGAGTCGGATGTCCGGCTGACGTTCGACGGCGTGTCGCTGCGAATCTTCGGCACGGCGATCGGGGGGCGCGACACCGGGGCCGGCTACGACCCCGACTGGACGAGTCTGATTGACATCGACTTCACGTACGATCTTGCGGTTCCCGCCGCACCCGACGACGACCTGATCGTCCTGACCCCGAGCGGGACGAATACGGGCACGGTCACCTGGCTGGAAACGGGGGACACCTTCGCCCTCGCCGACAAGGCGATCGCCCCGGGGTTCACGTTCCGGTTCGGCGACGAGGACGATGACCAGGGCCACCTCGGCTTCCCGGGAGTCAGCGGCTGGGGCTGGTTGACGGTGGACGGCGTGGACGCGGCGGGCGCCCAGGACTGGCTCTTCACGGCGGAGTCGATCTGCCTGAGCGTCGTCGGCGCGTGCTGCCTCTTCGACGGGACGTGCATCGAGGTCACCGAAGACGAGTGCGCCATGCAGGGCGGCGACTTCCAGGGCGTGGGCGTCGGTTGCGACGAAGTCGATTGTCCCGCTCGCGGCGCGTGCTGTCTCTTCGACGGGACGTGCATCGAGGTCACCGAAGAAGAGTGCGCCATGGAAGGCGGCGACTTCCAGGGCGTCGGAACCCGGTGCGCGGATATCGATTGTCCCGCTCGCGGCGCCTGCTGTCTCTTCGACGGGACCTGCATCGAGGTCACTGAAGAAGCGTGCGCCATGCAGGGCGGCGACTTCCAGGGCGTCGGAACCCGTTGCGCGGATGTCGATTGTCCCGGCAACGGCGCCTGCTGTCTCTTCGACGGGACCTGCATCGAGACGACGATGGATGACTGCGTCGCGCAGGGCGGCGACTTCCAGGGCGTGGGGACGACCTGCGCGGACGTCATGTGCGTCCCCCTCGGGGCGTGCTGTCTCGAGGACGGCTCCTGTGTCGAAGTCAGCGCCATGGTCTGCGGCACGCTCGGCGGCGACTTCCAGGGCGACGGCGTCCCGTGCGCCGATGTGGTTTGCGAACCCATGCTGGGCGCGTGCTGTCTCCCCGACGGGACCTGCATCATCGCCACCCCGAGTGGGTGCGACGCCGAGGGCGGCGACTACCAGGGCGACGACACCCAGTGCACCCCCGAGGTGCTCGGCGAGCCGGGCGTCTACCGCTTGCGCAACCATCCGGACGGCAACCAGGCCGCGCCGTTCTACGGCCTCCGGCTGGACGAGCTCTTTGACGTGACGTCGGGGAACGACGTGTTCACCTTCGACTTCGAGACCCCGGAGTCGGACATGCGTCTGATCTACGACGGCGTCTCGATCCGGATCGTGGGGACGGCCTTCGGCGGGCGCGACATCGGGGCCGGCTACGACCCGGATTACACCAGTCTCATCGAGGTCGACTTCACCTACGACCTCGTCGGCACGGCGGATCCGGACGACGACCTGATCGTGACCACGCCGAGCATGACGAACAGCGGCACGGTGACGTGGCTCGCGACCGGGGAGACGTTCGTGTTGTCCGACAAGGCGAACGACGAGGGCTTCACGTTCCGCTTCGGGGACGAGGACGACGACATGGGGCATCGCGGCTTCCCCGGCCTCAGCGGCTGGGGCTGGCTGAAGTTCGATCATCCCGTCGATTCAGGGACGCGGGACTTCATCTTCACCGCGGAGTCCATCTGCACGCCGCCGCCCCCCACCGGCGCCTGCTGCCTCCCCGGCGGCATGTGCGTCGAGACCACCGCCGACTCCTGCGCCGCCCAGGGCGGACAGTACTTCGGCGACGGCGTTGAATGCGCTGATGTCGACTGCAATGTCGTCCTTGCGGGCGCCTGCTGTCTGTTCGATGGAACCTGCATCGTGGCCACGGCGGCCGAATGCGCGGCGGCGGACGGCGTCTACCAGGGCGACGGCGTCAGTTGCGACGACGTCGACTGTCCCCCGCTCGGCGCCTGCTGCCTGTTCGGCGCGTGCTTCGAGACCGCCGAATTCGACTGCGTGATGCAAGGCGGCGAGTATCAGGGCGACGGCGTTCGCTGCTCGGACGTCGACTGCTCGATCGTGGGTCAGGACTGCTGCGAGAACGGCAAGCCGCGAGCCCTCGTGTTCCAGTACACGGGCGAGGACTGCTCGGCCACGAGTCACGCTCAGGATCCTGACAAGGTCGACTGCGAAGGGGATCCGATGCTCGCCTCCCCGGTGTTCATCATCGCCAACGACGATGAGGATCCGGATGACGGCAAGATCTGGTTCCAGGGCGAGGTGGCGCTGGACGAACTGTTCGTGATCGACGCGGCCAACGCGGGCGACGACGACCTTTCGTCCGAGACCTTCATCCACATCTTCGACCTGGACGGGAATCTCCTCCAGTTCGTGGAGTTCCATACCTCGTGCTCGCAGCCGCTGGAAGTGGGATACCAGTTCGGTGCGAACCTGCTCATCGACTGCATTGGTTCGGACGAGCCGATCCCCGGGGACTGCTGCGAGAACGGCGACAAGCCCGCCGCGCTGACGTTTGTCTACACGGGCGACGACTGCTCGGCGACGAATCACCAGCAGGACCCGGACAAGGTCGACTGCGAGGGCGACCCGATGCTCGCGCCGCTGGTTCACATCATCGCCAACAACAAGGAGAACCCGAACGACGGCGAGGTCTGGTTCGAAGGGGACGTGGCGCTGGACGGCGAGTTCACGCTGCTGGCGTCGAACGCGAACAAGGACGAACTCTCGTCCGAGACCTTCATTCACATCTACTCGCCTGACGGCGACCTGCTCCAGCAGGTCGAGTTCCACACGTCATGCTCGCAGCCGCTCGCCATCGGCTTCCAGTTCGGGGCCGCCCTGCTGGTGGATTGCGGCGAGGACGCCGGTCCTCCGCCCGGCGACGACTGCTGCGAGAACGGCAAGCCGCGCGTGCTCTCGTTCCAGTACACCGGCGAAGACTGTTCAGCGTCGAACACGATGCAGGATGACGGCAAGTGGTCCTGCGCCGGCGATCCGGCGTTCGAACCGATGGTGCGGATCCGCGTCAGCGATGATGCGAACCCTGACGCCGGGGACGCGCTCGTCTACTTCGACGCCATGGTCGAGCTCGGCGACGTCTACGACGCGGACGCCGCCGCGGCCGGCGAGGACGACTTCAAGACGGAGACGTTCATCCACATCTTCGATCTGAACGACGTGCTGCTGCAGTCCGTCGAGTTCCACACCTCGTGCTCGCAGCCGATCTTCCTCGGCGATCAGTACGGCGCGAATCTTCTCGTCGGCTGCATCGGCGCGAACGAACCGATTCCGGGTCAGTTCTGTGACGACGGCGTGAAGATCGAGACGCTGACGGTCCGGTACACCGGCGAGGACTGCTCGGCGTCCAGCACCACGCAGGACGACAGCAAGTGGTCATGCACGGGCGATCCCGCGTTCGAGACCATGGTGCACATCATCGCCAACGATGACGAGGATCCGGACGACGGCGACATCTGGTTCGAGGGCGTCGTGGCGCTGGATGGTCTGTTCGTGATCGACGCCGGCGCCGAGGATGAAAGTCGGCTCTCGAGTGAAACGTGGATCCACGTGATGTCCCTCGACGGCGACCTCCTCCAGCAGGTTCGCTTCCATACCTCGTGCTCGCAGCCGCTGAACCAGGACGACCAGTTCGGCGGTCTGCTCATGGTCGACTTCACGCCGGAAGACGACTGATCGCCCGATCTTCATTGATCGCGGCGACGGATTGACGCCGGGCCCGAGATCGCATGATCCCGGGCCCGGCTTTCTTTTGTGCCGGTGAGGGGGGGGCAGCCGCGCATTCATCCCGCACGCTCATCTTCCGAACAACTCGAATCGCGGGCGCTTCGATCCGTTGCGGGTCGTTCACAGCACGTCGCCCCGCCGTCGCCAACTTGAGGCTTGCACCCGGTCCCGATCCTGCGCACACTAGACACCCACGTCTGGTGATCGGACCGTCGGCGTCCGAATGAAACAGAAGAGAGAGAGAGAGAGACGGCCACGCCATGAGGAGCGCGGGTGAGAACGCGCCCCCCTCACGACGCGGGCGGAGGAGACACGGTTGTGGAAAAGCGATATCCCTTGTTAAGGCGAGGCGCGGCCTCGTGCGCGGCGGTCTTGTGCGCTGCGACGAGTTCGGCCGATCTCATCGGTGTTGAACCGGGGTTTCCCCTGACGTTGTACAACAACCAGGGCGTGACCACGTACAGCGCGGCGGAGGACCTCTTCGCCATCGATGCAAATCCGATCGCGGTGCAACTCGCGCCGGACGGCATCCCTCGACTGATTCTCCCGGTGAACGGCGACGAGACCGTCCAGATCCAGGCGATCGTGGACGAGAACGGCGGACTGGTCGGCGGCGTTGACGGCGACGACTTCGTGGTGATCGGACAGGTCGACCTCGACGGCGACGGCGAAATCGACGCCGAGGGCGTCCTCATCACCGGCGAAGTCACCGAGTTCGGATTCTTCAATACGAGCAAGGGCGGACTCTCCAAGCTGCCGCCCGCCCTGGCCCGGGAACTCGGTCCGCGCGGCCGGTTCGACGCGTTGGCGGCGGCGGGACTCGTCGACCAGTACGACTTCCGCATCACGGTCACCGGCGGCGAACTCGCTTCGTTGTACGACGGGTTCGACATCGGCCTGACGGTGACGAGCGAGATGTCGACCTTCAACGGCGTGTTCACCAAAGACTTCGAAGGCGAAGCCAAGGGCACCTACGGACCCATCGAACGACGACCCGGCGCGTGCTGTCTCTTCGACGGGACCTGCATCGAGGTCACCGAAGATGAATGCGTCGCCCAAGGAGGCGACTATCAGGGCGACGGCGTCGGTTGCGACGACGTCGATTGTCCCGCTCGCGGCGCCTGCTGCCTCTTCGACGGGACCTGTATTGAGGTCACCGAAGACGCGTGCGCCATGCAGGGCGGCGACTTCCAGGGCGTCGGGGTGCAATGCGCCGAAGTCGACTGTCCCGCTCGCGGCGCGTGCTGCCTCTTCGACGGGACGTGCATCGAGGTCACCGAAGACGAGTGCGCCATGCAGGGCGGCGACTTCCAGGGCGTGGGCGTCGGTTGCGACGAAGTCGACTGTCCCGCTCGCGGCGCGTGCTGCCTCTTCGACGGGACCTGCATCGAGGTCACTGAAGACGCGTGCGCCATGCAGGGCGGCGACTTCCAGGGCGTCGGAACCCGGTGCGCGGATGTCGATTGTCCCGGCAACGGCGCCTGCTGTCTCTTCGACGGGACCTGCATCGAGACGACGATGGATGACTGCGTCGCGCAGGGCGGCGACTTCCAGGGCGTGGGGACGACCTGCGCGGACGTCATGTGCGTCCCCCTCGGGGCGTGCTGCCTCGAGGACGGCTCCTGTGTCGAAGTCAGCGCCATGGTCTGCGCGACGCTCGGCGGCGACTTCCAGGGCGACGGCGTCCCGTGCGCCGATGTGGTTTGCGAACCCATGCTGGGCGCGTGCTGTCTCCCCGACGGGACCTGCATCATCGCCACCCCGAGCGAATGCGACGCCGAGGGCGGCGACTACCAGGGCGACGACACCCAGTGCACCCCCGAGGTGCTCGGCGAGCCGGGCGTCTACCGCTTGCGCAACCATCCGGACGGCAACCAGGCCGCGCCGTTCTACGGCCTCCGGCTGGACGAGCTCTTTGACGTGACGTCGGGGAACGACGTGTTCACCTTCGACTTCGAGACCCCGGAATCGGACATGCGTCTGATCTACGACGGCGTCTCGATCCGGATCGTGGGGACGGCCTTCGGCGGGCGCGACATCGGGGCCGGCTACGACCCGGATTACACCAGTCTCATCGAGGTCGACTTCACCTACGACCTCGTCGGCACGGCGGATCCGGACGACGACCTGATCGTGACCACGCCGAGCATGACGAACAGCGGCACGGTGACGTGGCTCGCGACCGGGGAGACGTTCGTGTTGTCCGACAAGGCGAACGACGAGGGTTTCACGTTCCGCTTCGGCGACGAGGACGACGACATGGGGCATCGCGGCTTCCCCGGCCTCAGCGGCTGGGGCTGGCTGAAGTTCGATCATCCCGTCGATTCAGGGGCGCGGGACTTCATCTTCACCGCGGAGTCCATCTGCACGCCGCCGCCCCCCACCGGCGCCTGCTGCCTCCCCGGCGGCATGTGCGTCCAAACCACCGCCGACTCCTGCGCCGCCCAGGGCGGACAGTACTTCGGCGACGGCGTCGAATGCGCTGATGTCACCTGCGGCCCGCCTCCGGTCGGCGCGTGCTGCCTGTGCACCGGCGGCTGCATCGAAGTCACCCTGGTCGAGTGCCTGGCGATGGACGGCGTCTTCCTCGGCGTCGGCGAATCGTGCGCCGGCTCGGAGGTCGTCACGATCGACTTCTCGGTCGAAGATGACGGAGTGACGCCGCTCGTGAACGGCCAGCCGATCGAAGCGGACGACGAGTTCGGCCTGCTGCTGACCATCGACGGCGACGGCGGTCTCGGGGCGGCGATCTTCGACACCACGCCGGGCGTCAACGCGGCGGATGTCGATCTCCAGGTCGGCCTCGGCAACGCGTTGATCCTGCAGGACAACGACGACAGCGCCGACGACATGGAGAACGGCCTGTGGGTCAAGCCCGACGACTTCGAGGGCGGCGGGGTGATCACGGTCGACTATCTGCAACCGGTCGAGCCGCTGGCCCTGACGCTCATTGACATCTGTCAGGGACCGCAGTCGGTGGAGATCACGCTCATCGACATCGGCGGCCAGACCCGGACGTACTTCGTCGAAGACGGCTGGACGTACGGCGAGGGGGCCGACGGCCCGCCCGGCGAAGGCTGGGAAACCGTCGACCTGACCACGCTGGATCTCCAGATCGGCGAGGACGGCGGCGACGCCATCGCCTCCGAAGACGCGGGATACAACCCCACGGCGGTCGTGCGGATGACGGTCGACTTCGAAGGCTCCGGCGCGATGGACAACCTCGTGTTCGGCCTGCCGGTCTGCCCGCCGCCGACGTGCCTGCCCGGGGCGTGCTGCCTGCCCGACGGAACCTGCCTGCAACTCACCGAGGACGAGTGCCTCGCGGAGGGCGGGGAGTTCAACGGCGTCGGCGTCGATTGCAACGACGTGGAGACGTTCACGTACTTCGGGGCGCCGCCGGAAGGCGGCCGCAACGAGGTCGTGGGGCAGTTCGTGAGCCTCGAGACGTCGTTCAACCCCAACACCAAGCGATTCACCTGGGAAGCGGTCTTCGCCCCCAACAACGGCGACCTGCCGACGGGCTTCACGACCGTGGTCAACGACGGGCCCAACCCGAAGAACCACCCCGGCGAACTCGCGATCTTCTACTACGACTTCAATGACCTCGGGAATCCGATCCTGACCGTGTACGGATACAACGGCCAGAGCGGAAGCACCGGGATCAACAGCTTCGAGGATGGCGACGGCGACGGCGACGCCGGCGATGGCGACCGAATCGTCTCGTCCCTGGTCGACCCATCGTGGATCAACAGCCTCACGGCGACGTTGAACAACGACGGCACGCTTACGGTCGGGTTCGATATCGATGCGAGTCCGATCTGCAACCATCCGCCCGCCTTCCCCGATCCGGACACCGACTGGTTCGGCGTGGGCTTCGACGAGTTCGTGGGCTACTGGTTCCACCCGATCAAGCACGGCAACGTGTCCTACGCCAACGGCGACCTCGCCGAGTGGAGCGGGCAGAGCGGCTACCTCGACTCCAACTTCGTCGAGACCACGTCGCTGGCGTGCGTGCCGACGTTCGCGGCGCTGATCGGCCACTGGAACTTCGACACCCAGACCGGCGACGTCGTGCCCGACGTGATCGGCGGCGTTGACCTCCAGATCCAGGAGGGCAACGGCGACATCGTCTGGATCAACGACGGCTTCGGCGCCGGCGTGCAGTTCAACCAGTCGCCGTCGAGCGGGACGGCCCGCATTCAGACGACGTCGGACAGCGCGGCGGCGCCGATCCGCGAGGCGATTCAGGCTCGCAACGCGTTCACCGTAATGGCGTATATGCGTCAGACGGGCGGCTCGACGTCGGGCGCCCGCGTGGTCTCGTACTCGACGAGCACCAGCATGGACGACCGCAACTTCTCGCTGATCGGCGATCCCTCGGACGCCGGCTTCGACAACTGGACTCGGGTCGTCACCAGCGAAGACACGTTCTCCGATGGACCGGACGACGCCTGGGGCGCCGGTCAGGCCTGCGTCGCCGCGTTCTCGTACGACCCCGTGCAGGGCGTCAAGGTGTATGTGGACGGGGACCTCGTCCACCACGCCGCGAACGTGGGCGGCGACCTGTCAAACTGGGTCAACCGGCGCCTGCTGCTCGGCAACGAGGACACGAACGACCGGCCCTTCGTCGGAGCGATCTACGATGTGCGGATCTGGGCGGGTGCGTTATCGGACGATGAAGTCCTCCTGACCTCCCTCTCCCTCCTCGCCGGCGATGCGGAGTAGATCGAGCTCCCGTCGGACCACGACGACGCCTGATCCGTCCGATCGCCGTTGATCGCGGCGACGCCACGACCGCCGGGCTCGGGACTTCAGGTCCCGGGCCCGGCTTTTTCGGGGAGGCCGCCGGATTGTGAACCACGTGTGAATCCGGCGGATGTCTCGGATTCCGGGTTGTCAGATCGAGCGCGGCCGCCCACAATACGGCTCCTTGGGATTCCCCACCCTTCGGGCTCGCGCCCGCGGGTCCCAGTTGACGACGGGCCGGACCACCGGCCGGCGAACGGAGAAGGAAGATGAAGACGACTTGCATGGCGATGGCGGTCGGCGCCCTTGCCCTCACGGGCACGGCGAACGCCGATTTCATCGGGCTGGATCTGCTCGATACCCCGGACATTGTCTCCGGCTTCATCTCGGTGTCGTTTGACGCCGCGACCGATGCGCTCATCGCCAGCGGAACTGCGTTCGAGCTCGACCTCGATGGCGGCGCCCCCCTGCCCATCACGGGCGGCACGTTCGACCTCAATGCGTCGATCAACGATGCGGGCGAGGTGGGAGGCGGCGATCTGTCGATCGGCGGCATGGTCGGCGGCTTCAGCGGCCCGTCGCTGCTCACCGGGTCCCTGCTCGACTTCGGGTTCGCGGACGGCGGCGGCATGATCCTGGAGTTCCTGTTTACGGTGGAAGGCGGCGACCTCGCGACCGAGTACGGCGGCGTCGGCGCCCAGTTCGGGGTGATCATGGACCTCGGCGACAACTACTCCGGCGACTGGACGCAGGACCTGGACGTCATCGCGAGCGCGGTGGCGGACGCCGCGCCGATCCCGGCTCCGGCGGGGCTCGCGTTGCTGGGCGTCGCGGGCGTTCTCGGCCGTCGCCGACGACGCCGTTAACCTGCCGCACGTCGGCGCGAGACACGCGCCGGCGCCATTCCGATCCACGGCCCGCGTTCATCGATGATGGACGCGGGCTGTCGCAGGGGCTGACGGGGCGGATCAGATGACGAGTGTCTCGCGGGAGCAGATCGTCCGGCGCGTTGAGGCGACGGTGGGCGCCCAGGAATGTGCGGGCGTTCGGCCCCGGTTGCAGACCGGCGTGAGACAGTGTCCGCCGCTCCATAGCGGCTGGCCAGTCGCCCACTCGCTTCTCGCACTTTGCGGCCGATTCATCGACCGCTCCGTTTCGACGGGGTTGTTCTAGGAACTTCCGCGGCCGATCTCGATGGTGCGGACGCCTTCAGAGAGGATCGCGGCGTCTCGTCCGGCGGGGAGGAAGCGGCAGACGAGGTCGACGCGTCCGGAACGGAAGCGGTCGGTGCCGCCGTTGTCGAGCAGCGAGAGCGTGAAGACGAACGAGGGACCGAGGCCGGTCATGGCGAAGGCCTGATCGAGCGTGTCGCCGGAGAATCGCCACGTGCGCATGGGGTCCTTGACCCCCATGCCTTCGAACTCATAGAGATCGAAGATGAACTCGCCGTCCTCCCGGACCGGCGCCCCCGCCGTCGCCGAGAACAGATAGACGCGAGCCCCGATGGCGTCGGGGAAGCCGTTGCCGTTGGAGTCCGCCGCCTTCGGCGACACCAGCAGCGTCATCTGCGTGGCCAGCGCGCCGGCGGGGGCGGGCGTGGGTTCGCGAGGCTTCTCCGGCATCGGACGCCCGTCGCTCGTCTCGACGCTGACGGTCTGACAACCGCAGAAAAACAGCAGCGCCGCCGCGACGCCGAGCGGCGGCAGACAGAATCGGACGAGACGTTGGCGGCAGGGTGGGGTCATGCGGCGCTCCGTGGCGGGGACACGGCGATCTACTGGTTCGGCTGCTTCTTCCGCGGACGCGGGTTTACCTGGCCCGGGTTGACCGAGCTTCGCGGGTCGCCGATCTCGATCGGGTTGCCGTTGGCGTCGTACAGACCGCCGGTGCCGTCGATGACGCTCTTGCGGATGGCTTCCTTCACGTCCTCGGGCAGGCTGAGGTGCTCGATCGAGACCTCCGTGGCGCGACCGAGTTCGGTCGGGCTCCGGACGACGTGCGGCGTGAGCACGATGAGCAGTTCCGTCCGGATCGACGAATTCTGCACGCTGGTGAACGCCGCGCCGAGCAGCGGGATGTCGCCCAGCAGCGGCACCTTGCTCTTGCGTCGCTCGACGCGGTCGGAGATCAGGCCGCCGATGACGATCGTCTCGCCGTCGCGGACGGTCACCGTCGTCGTCGCGTTGCGGGTGATGATGACGGGGGCGCTGAACTCCTCGTTGATCTGCGTGGTGCGGTCGGAGAGGATCGAGATCTCCGGGCTCACGTTCATCCGCACGAAGCCGTCGGGATTGATCGACGGCAGCACGTCGAGGATCACGCCGATCGGCTCTGCATCCACGGTTGACTGCTGGGTCCCCTGGTCGAACGAGGTGCCGGTCGGCAGCTGGATGATCTCCCCGACCTGGATCCGGGCCTGCTCGTTGTTGGCGGCCATGACGGACGGGTTCGAGAGGATCTGGATCCGACCCTGCGACTGCAGGGCCCGGAAGAGCAGGTTGAAGTCGCTGCCGGCGATGGAGAGGTTCGGCGTCCCCGCCCCCGCCGCGAACGTGGTGGAGAGCAGGTCCGACATCGCGGTGACGTCGCCGAACGTGCCGGTCATGTCCGCGCCCCAGTCGAAGCCGTCGTCGAGCGTGACTTCCGCGAGCAGCACCTGGATCAGGACCTGCGGCGGGTCGACGTCGAGCTTCATCACCATGTTCATCACGCGATCCATGTACCGCGGACTCGCGGAGATCAGCACGGTGTTGGACTTGTCGTCGCCGACGATCGTGACTTCGCGCTCCAGCAGACGCGCGGCGGAGCCGATCTGGTCCGCCCCGAGCGTCTCGATCAGCTTCTGCTGCTCCGCCTGCACGAAGTCGGTGATCACCTGGGCCACTTCATTCGCGACCGCATTCCGCAGCGGATACACCTCGACGACCCGCTCGTTCGCCTCTTCCGCATCCAGCTTGTCCACGACGTCCTCGACCAGATCGAGATACGTCGGGCTTCCCGAGACGAGCAGGCTGTTCGTCCGGGTGTCGACGGTGATCGACAACTGCTGACGCTCGTCCGGCACCGCGGTCAGCTCGGAGCCGATGAACCCGCCGTCAAAGCCGCCGGGCTCGGGCGCGACGCCGGGCGCGGCCGGAGCCGCGCCGCCGAGCGATTCGCGCGGCTTGAGGACGTAGAGCGACCCCTGTTGCTGCAGGCTGAACAGCTCGGAAAGAATGTCCGCCATCGCGGTGGCGTCGGCGTTCGTCAGCGTGAAGATCCGGATCGACTGGGCGCCGGTGGTGGCGTTGTCGAGGTCGCGGATCATGTTCTCGATCATCGTCATCGCCTGGCGCGGCGCCGCGACGATGACCGTGTTCGTGCGCACGTCCGGCGTCAGCGTGATCGACTCGCGAATGGCGGAGGAGACTTCCATCTCCTCCTCGCCGGTCGGATTCGGCGTCCGTCGACCGGCGTCGTCTTCATCACCGTCGACGTCGGCGAGTTCGCGGAGATACTTGATGACGATGGCGCGGTCGCTGCGACGGAAGCGGCGTTCGATGCCGCGCCCCGCGAGCACGTTCTCGATGAGGCTCACGGTCTCCAGGGCGTTGGCGGACGCAAGGGGGATGTACTTGATCTCGACGACGTTGGAGGGTCGGGCCCCGTCCAGTCGTTCGACGAGATCGCGGATGGCGGCGGCGTCCGTCGCGCCGGCGCTGACGACCACCGCGTTGAGTCGATCATCGGCCGACACCCGGACGGCGTCGCGTCCCTGGGTGCGATTGACTTCGTCGACGTAGAGTTCGTTCACGAGGTCGACGATGGTGGCCGCGTCGGACGACGTGAGCGAGATGACCTCGACCGGATCGACGCCGTCGCTCTCCGCCCCCGCCCGCTGGAGGGCGTCGAGCAGGCCCTCGATGACTTCGAGGTTCTCCGCCGTCGCGGCGACGATGAGCGAGTTCGACGCGAGGTCGGGTTCGATCGAGACTTCATCCAGCGGGGTGCGGGCGTCGCCGAGCGACTGCTGCCGCTGCTGCATGAGCTGTTCGAGCCGCGGGGCGAGGCGTTCCGGATCGCCGGTCTGCAACGCGATCACGTGCAGGCCGACGGCGGGGTTGATCGGCGCCGCTTCGAGTTGGGCGACGAGGGCTTCGATCGAGACGAAGTCCTCCTCGCTCGCGGCGATGAGCAGGCTGCTGGTGCGGGGGTCGGTGAGCACGAGCGGTCGCTGCGACTGCTGCACATCGGCGGGCAGATCCGCGTAGCGACGCTCCATGAGCTGGTTGATGGTCTCGGCGATCCGATCGACGTTCCCGCTGTCCAGCGTGATGACATTGACGAGGCCGCGCTCGACCAGGTTGTCGGTGTCGAGGTCGGCGACGAGACGCTGGATCACATCGAACGACTCGTTGCCCGCCGCGACGACGAGGGAGTTCGTGCGCGGCTCGGCGATGATGGTCGCGCGCTCGAGGTCCGCCGTCTCCGGCTGGATCTTCTCGAGCCGCTCCTGCCGGGCGTCCATGAGATTCTGCACCAGCTCCGCGAGACGCACCGCAGAGGCGTTCTGCAGTTCGATGCGTCGGATCTCCCGGAGGTCCGGGGCGATCTCACGGTCGAGCGTGTCGATCAGTGACTCGAGCACGGCGAAACTGCGGGGGCTGGTGGTCACGACGAGGGCGTTCGTGCGTTCGTCGGGCTGCACGATGACGCGGTCCTCCGGACGGATCGCCTTGGAGTCGACCTGCTGGTCGAAGAGCCGCGTGACGGTCTGGGCGAGCCGCGTCGCGGACGCGTGCTCCACGGGGTAGATCCGCACGACGGCGCTGGGCGAGGCCGCCTCGACGTCGAGCATCGTGACGAGTTCGGCGACGAGATCGAGGTTGGCCGGCGTCCCGACGAGGATCAGCGCGTTGAGCTGACGTTCGGCCCGGACGAGGAATCGCGACATCGGCTGGAAGACGTCCGATTCGATCATGCCGTTGCCGCGCTCGTTGTCACGCGCCGCCCGCAGCCGGCCGATCTGGCGTTGCAGCGGGTTCGCCTGGGGGAGGGCGGTCGATCCTTCGACCACCACGGCGTTGATCAGTTCGGCGAGGTTCTCGGCGTCGGCGTGACGGAGCGGAATGATGCGGGGCTCGACCCACGCCGCGACGATGTCGGAATCGACGCGCTTCGAGAGCACTTCAACGAGGGCCACCGCCTCTTCCGGACCGGCGACGATCACCGTGTTGGTTCGGTCGTCGACCGACATCGCGATCGTTTCGATCAGCGCGGCCCCGACCATGCCGTCCGGCATGCCCGGCTGCCGACGACCCGGCCGCGTCCCGATCTGCTTGCCCTGCTCGAACAGCTCCCGCACGATGCGGGCGAAGTCCGACGCGGCGATGTTCTCCAGCGGGAACAGCTGGACCGTCGCGGCGGCGGTGATCGGCAGCGTGTCGAACATCTCGACCAGCGACTCGAGCACCGCGACGTTGTCGGGCGTGGAGCTGATGATCACGGTGTTGCTGCCCTCGTCGGCGATGACGCGGGTCGGCTTCGTGAGATCAAGATCGAGCGTGCGAGGGTCGCCGTTGTCGTCAGACCGGATCGCGAGCCGACGCACCTGCTCGCGCAACGCGCGGGCCACGCCGGTGTTCGACTGCTGCGTCTCGGGATCGAGAATCTCCGAGACGACCTGCACCACCGTCGGGGCGGCGGCGTTTCGGAGCTGCACGACCCGCACCTCAGCCTCCGCCATCTCCGGCGCGGCGTCGAGCGACTTCACGAGCGCGACGATCGTGTCGCGATCCGCCGGACTCGCCACGATCACGATCGCCTGGCGGCCGGGCAGCACGCTGACCGACACGGGCTCGGTGACGATCCGCGCGCCGGACTCGCGGCGGGGCGGCTGGTTGAGCCCGATCGTCTCGATGATGTTCTTCGCCGCGTCGGGGGCGAGGTGCTCGAGTTCGATGATGAAGATGCTCTGGTTCGCGGCGGGCGAGAGCTGATCCAGCTCGCGGACGACCGCTTCGATCTCGTCGAACAACGGCGCGGTGCTGGCGACGATGAGACTGTTGCCCGCCGCGTCGACCTCGATCGTGAGCGGCTGATTGGACTGCCGGGCCTTGGCGGCGAACGCATTCCGGACGGCGTCCGCCACCCGGACGGCCGGCGCCGCGTCGAGCGTCAGGACCTTCACCGACAGCCCCTGCGACTCCGCCTCCTGCTGCAGCGCCTCGGCCAGGGCCCGGATCTGGGCGAAGTCCTCTTCCTCGGTGCGCACGATGATCGTATTCGACGACTGGTCGGCCACGATCCGCAGGCTCTTGCGGCCGCGATTCTCGTCCTCGCCGCCGTAGAGCGAGCGGAGCGCCTGGGCGATCTGGTCGGGCGAGCCCGCGGTGATCGGGATCAGGCGCGGCGGCGGCAGTTTGGTGTAATCCGCGACGTCGAGTTGCTCGATGATCCGTTCGATCTTCAGCAGGTTCTGACGATTCGCGGAAAGGATCACCGAGTTCGTCAGCGGTTCGGCGGAGGCCCGCACCCACTCGTCCGCTTCGAGGAGGACGCTCGGGCCCTGGTCCTCGCGGCGTTCATTGTCGCCGGCGGGCGGACCGCTCTCGTTGGGATTCCGACGATTGTCGTCGCGCCCGCCCCGACGCTGATTCTGCTGTCCGCTCTGGAACGCCTCGTTGATCGCCCGCGCGACCGAACGCGCATCCGCGTAGAGCAGCGGCAGCACGCGCAATTGCAGCGAGGCGTCGTATTCTTCGCTGTCGAGCCGGCTGAGGAGGGCGCGAATGCCCTCCCACTCCGCCTCGTCGGCGGAGATCACCAGACTGTTCGTGGCCGGATCCGCCACGATCTTCACGTTGAGCTTGCCCGGCGTGTCCGCCTCGAACGAGAACGGACCGTAGAAGACGGAGAGGGCTTCCTGAATCTTTGCGGCGTCGGCGAACTGCAGCGCGACGAAGTCCGTCACCCGCTGGTTCTCCGCGGGGACGTCGATCTCTTCGAGGATCTTCTCGATCTGCTCGAACTGGTCGGCGGTGGCGGCGACGATGAGCTGGTTCTCGATCCGGTTGTAGTCGATCGACGGAGCCGGCTCCGCGGAACGCGTGAACTGCCGCAGCGTGAACGCGACGTCGACCGCAATCGCGTGCTCGAGCGGGATGATGCGGTACTCCTGCGGGTTCGCGGCCGGCGCGGCGTCGACCTGCGAGATCAGCGCCTCGATCACGGGGAACGAATCTTCCGTCGCGGTGACGATCACGCTGTTCGATCGGTTGTCGGCGACGATCTTCGCCTTCACCTCAACCGGCGGGAGGTCCGCGTCGTCGAGGCGGATCACGATGCCGTCGGTCTCGCCGGTCGCGTCAAGCTGCAGCGTCTCCGCGAGGAGGGCGACGACGTCGTCAGCGCGGGCGGCGTCGAGTTCGTAGAAGCGGATGCGGGTCTCGTCCGCCGCGTTGGGCGTGTCCAGCCGCGCAATCAACGCCTCCGCCTGCGCGTACTGCTGACGCGGGGCGTTCAGGATCAGCGTGCCTGTGCGCACGTCCGGCGTGATGATCAGACCCTTGCCGCCCCGCTGCGGGAACTGCTCGCCGAGAATCCGGGCGACTTCGTCGGGGTCCGCGTGGGTCAGCGTGACGATCTCGATCGTTCGGTCGCCGGACGCGGCGGGCTGGTCCATCTGCTGAATCAGATCCCGGATCGTCGCCATGTCTTCCGACGCGGCGGAGATCAGCAGCGTGTTCGCGCTTTCGCTTGCGATGATCGCCACGTTCGGGTCCGGATCGTTCGTCGCCTCGGCGCGATTGCGGAGGAAGTCGTTCAGCGTGCGGGCCAGATCCCGGGCCTCGGCGAACTCGATCGAAACGACCTGCGTCGCCTGATCGGGCAACATCGCCTGGGCGTCGACCATGCCGATCATCTCTTCGATGCGGGTCTGGTCGGCGCCGGACGCGAAGACGATCAGCATGCCGGTGTTCTCGTCGGTCGTGACCTTCACCTCGGCCGTGACCTCGTCGCGCCGCCACCACGGGATGTTCGACGAATCCTCGTTGAAGGCGTCGCGGATGATCTGCGCCATCGTGTCGAGCCCGGCGTTCTCCACCTCGTACAGCCTGACGATGCGCTCCTGATCCGCGCCGGCCGGCACGTCGAGCGTCTCGATGATCTTCTCCACGACCTCGAACTTGTCGCCCCGTCCCGTCACGATGAGCGCGTTCAGGCGATCGTCGGCCCGGACCGCGAAGCTGTCCTGATCCTGACGCGAGTTGCGGGCGTTGAAGAAGAAGAACGGCCGGTTCCACGTGAGATCCTGCACGAGGGACGACACTGTCTCCTGGATGTCCTGCGCCTTCGCGTGCTTCAGTTCGAAGATCCGGAACGAGAGCGTCTGGTTCGCTTCCTCGGAATCGAACCGCTCGACCAGCGTGCGGATCTCCTCGAAGTCGTCGTCCGCCGCCGCGATGAGCAGCGTGTTCGAATTCGCGTCCCCGATGATCGAAATCCGCCGCTCCTGCGATCGCCGGCCGCGGGCCGACGATGCGATGCGGGCGCGATCGTCATAGAACTTCTGCACCGCCTCCGCCACCGCTTCCGCGTTCGCCCGCAGCACGGTCAGCGTGCGCACCTTGAAGGCGCTGGTCGCCTCGCGGTCGATCTGCTCCAGCAGCGATTCGATCTCGCTGAAGATCGCGTCGTCCGCCCGCACGAGCAGCACGCCCGAGTCGTCGTTGGCCACGATCTGCGTCGACGCCCGTCGCGCCTGGTCCCCCGCGATCACCATCGCCTCGATCACCCGCTGCGCCTCCGACGGCGTCGCGGACTTCAGTTCGACCACCCGCAACGGCTGACGCGCCTCGTTCAACGGACGATCCAGCTCCTTCAGCAGCTGCTCGACCTCGACCAGCTGTTCCGGCGCGGCGGTGACGAGCAACGTGTTCGTCCGGGCGTCGACCGCGAAGTCCGGCTCGATCGCGTTCGGACCGAGCTGATCGCGAACATTGCGGAACCGCCGACGAAAGAGATCACGCAGGGTGTTTCGCACGTCCGCCGCGTCCGCCAGCGCGAGCGAATACAGCCGCAGCGTCGACGGCGTCTCCGTCGGCGTTCGGTCGATCAGTTCGACGTACTGGTCCAGGAACGCGACGGCGGGGGCGGGGCCGACGACGATGATCGCGTTCGTCTGCGCATCCGCCGCGACGGACAGACGATTGGGATCGAACGTCGCGGCGATTTCGCGTCCGTCCGCCATGAGGGTGAGATCGATCTCCCGCATCCGCTCCGGCTGGCTCCGGCGATTGCGTCGGCTGCGTGAATCGCCCGCGACGCCCGCCCCGCCTTCGATCAGCGTGCGCACGCTCTCCGCCGCGCGATCCGCGGTGATCGTCGACAGCGGATAGATCTTGACGATCATCTCGTCGAGCTGCGGCGGATTCGCCATGGCGGCGACGAGGTCGGCGACGGTCTCGAAGTCCGGATCGGACGCCACGACGATCAGGCCGTTGTTGGTTTCATCGGCCAGCACCACGGCGCGAGCGGGCCCGCGATTCCGGCCGCGCTCCGCGGGAAACAGGCGGCCGAGGGTCTGCGTGATGAGCTGCGCCGTCGTCCGCACGTCGACCGTTTCCGGCAGCGCGATGTACCGCACGACGCCGGGCGTCTGCGGCAGCTCCGATTCGAGCTGGGCGGCGAGGTCCGCGATCCGCTCCACCGCCCGCGATGACCCGAGCACCACGAGCGAGTTCGTTGCGGGATCGATCGCGATCGTGACGTCTGCATCCTCCTGCAGCGCCGTCTGAATCTCGTTCACCGCCAGCACGTTCGCGACCGGGACGTCGTCCAGCGTCCGCTCCGCGATCGGAGCGGGTTCGACGACCGGATCCGACGGCGCGGCGCCGGGGCCGTCGAGCGCCGCGGTCCGGGCGGCTTCCGACTCCGCCAGCAGCTTCGCGGCGGCGGCCTCCAGCAGCTCCGCAAAGCTCGGCCCGTCATCTTCATCGGCGACGACGCTGCGGTTCGAGACGCCGTCGGCGCGCGCGTCGACCGGCGCGGCGTCGGCCGGGGCCGGCTCCGTCGCGGACGGCGCAGGCGCCGACGGCGCATCGTTCGCCGCGTCCTGCTTTCCCTCGTCATCATCGTCCGTCGCGGGCGCCTCGTCCGCGGTCATCGGCGCGGCGTCTTCGCGGGTCGACTCGGCCGGCGCCGAGGACGGCGGAGCGAAGGCCTGGCGAAACTGCTCCGCCCATTCCCGCTGGGCGGGCGTCGGATCGGGCAGGTCCCCCGGCGCCGCGATCATCGCCACCGCCGTCCACCGAAGCATCGGGAGCAGCGGACGCAGGCGATGATCGATGAACCTCGCGTCGAGCCCCGGCCGCGCATCGGACGAGCCGCCCCGCCCCGCGTCCTTTCGGCGTCGGCGTTCGAGCAGTTCTTCGACGGTGATGACTTCGACCGCGTTGCCGCGCCCGCGGTCGAGCAGTCGTTCGAGGGTGCGGGCCACGTCCGCGGCGTCGGCGCGGGCGGGATCGATGGAGATCGTCCGCATCTGACGCGACGACGCGATCGCCGCGTTGTCGATCTTCTGCACGACGTCCTCGATGACCGCGAACTGCCCGTTCGTCGCGCGAACGATCAGGCTGTTGCTCGCCGGTTCGACCCGCACCGTCGGCTTCGGATCGGTGGCGTCGGGGTCGTCGAAGATCGCTTCGAGGTTCTCCGCCAGCGCGGCGGCGTCGACGTTCTCGAGCGCGAGCACCCGCACCGAACGCGTTCCGGTCCCGGCGGCGTCATCGACGTCCAGCTGCGCGACCATCGCCTCCGCCATGTCGAGCATGGCGGGCGGAGCGGAGATCACCAGTGCATTCAGACGGACGTCCGCCGCGACGCGGATGTCCGGCGATTCCATGGCCTGTTGCTGACGAAGCCGGGCGAACTCGAAGATCTGCCAGGATGGAATCCGGCCCTCCGGGAGGAACTCCTCCACGCCGAGCAGTTGTTCGACGACCGGGGCGACGGCTTCCGCGCGGGCGTGCTTCAGCAGGATCGTGCGCACCTGCGGATCGTTGCCGCGTCCTTCGGCGTCGAGCGGTTCGATCATCGCGGCGATGGTCGCCATTTCGGCGGGGGCGGCGGTGACGATGACGCTGTTGCTCGACGGCTCCGCCGCGACGGTCGCTTTGGGCGCGCCCGGTCGGCTCTGGGCTCGTGCATCAACGGATCGCTGCACCGCGCTCGCGACGTCCGCCGCGTCCGCCTGCCGCAGCGAGAAGACGCGGGTGTCGAGCGTCGCTTCGCCCGCGGGCCGGTCGATCTGCTCGATGAGGGCGACGGTCGACGCCATGAGCATTTCCGGGGCGGTGATCATGAGCCGGTTGGTGGAGTCGTCGGCGGTGACGGTGGGTTCGGAGACGGGGACGCCCGCTTCCGCCGCGCGTCGAAGCGCATCGGGCCAGCGCGACCGGTCGCGGAGCAGGGGCGAGATCGTCCGGGCCGCGCTTGAAGCGGACGCGTGGTCGAGCGTCACGACCCGCAGATCCACCTGCGGCGCTGGCGCGGTCTTGTCGTCCCATTCCTTCAGAAGCGCGACCGCCGCGTCCGCTTCTTCCTGCGGTCCGATCACCACGACGACGCCGCTCCGCGGTTCGGCCACGAGTTCGAGCGATGAACGACGACCGGCGGGTCGAGTCGCGTCGATGACCTGGCGGACCATCGGCACGAGCGTGGCGGCTTCGATGTTGGCGGGAGTGAACGTCAGGTACGTCTGCACGCCGCCGGGGTCGGGGGCGTCGAGTTGTGCAATCAGCGTTCCGGCCAGCGACACGGTTCGTTGCGGTCCGGAGACGATCAGCGCGTTGGTTCGGGCGTCCGCCTCGACGCGGATGCGGGGCGCGAGGCCCTGGCCGCGCGTGCGGCGGATGATCTCCCGCATCACCCACGGATCGTTCTGCTGCTGATCGTTGAGCAGCTTCTCCACCATGCCCGCGATCTGGAGTGCATCCGCGTGCTCGAGCTTGAACGTCTCCGCCCCGATCGCGTCCATGGACGGGCGGGCGTCGAGGGGTTCGACCAGCGCGTCGATCTCGTCGAGATCCGGCGCGCTGCCGACCATCAGCAACGCGTTCGAACCGGGGGCGGGGATGATCTTCACGTCCACCGGTTCGCCGGTCGACTTCGAGATCACGTTGGGCAACGCCTGCGACAACGCCCGGCTGACCTCCGCCGCGTCCGCGAAATCGAGCGGGCGCACCCGGATCACCGGGTCGTCCAGCGCCGCCGCCGTGTTGTCGAGCTGCTCGAGCAGTTGCTCGACCACCGGCATGATCTCGTTCGGTCCGGAGATGATCAGCGTGTTCGTCTTCGGATCCGTCGCGATGTTGAGGAGCGCCTCCGCCCGGGCCCCGGCGTCCGGCACCTCTTCGGTGATCCGCGTGATCAGGATGTCGCGGAGAATCGGCGCCACGCTCTCCGCCCGCGCGTTCGCGAGGGGGAACAGCCGCAGCGTCGTCGCCGGGGCGGCGGGCTTCGCGTCGAGGTCCGCCAGCACCTGCTCCACCCGCGGGAAGATCTCCGTCGGACCCGAGACCAGCAGCGTCTGACTCGCCGACTCGCTCGTGATCGTGATCGGCGTGCGCCGATCGCCGCCGCCCGGGCTGAGCGCGCCGGCCGCGGCCAGTTCGCGCAGCGACTGCGTGATCGCCTGGAGATCCGCGTGCGTGATGCGATAGCTCCGCATCTGCGTCTCGTCGAGCATCTTCTGTCGGTCAAGCTGTTCAACGAGCTGCTCGAAGCCGGCCATCCGCTGCACGGGGGCGTCGACGATGAGCGAGTTCGTCTGGGCGTCGGCCCGCACGACGACCTCGCGGGCTTCGCGAAGGTGCGGCATCGGACGGCCGCGACGATCGAGCGGCATCGGCGGCTCCGGGTACATCTCGTCGATCGTCCGGGCCAGCTCCTCCGCTCGCGCAACCTTCAGCGGGAAGATGCGGATCTCGCGACCTTCCGTGTTCATCCGCGTCGCCGAATTCAACTCCGTCACGATCGCCTGGATCTCCGGCAGCATCTCCGGATGCGCGGCGACCATCAGGGCGTTCGTGTTCGGATCCGCGGTGATGTTCACCGGCTTCACGCGACGCTCGTCCGGCGGACGCTGGTTGTACTGACGCGTCAGGGCCGTGGCGAGGTTCGCGGCGTCGGCCGAGCGCAACTGCAGGATCCGCAGCGGCGGCATCTCCTGATTCTCGGGGACGTCGAAACTACGCACGAGCGAACGCACGACGTCGTGCTGCTCGCGACGCGCGGCGACGACGATCGAATTCGTCCGTGCGATCGCCTCGAACGTTGGACGCGGACCGCCCTCGCCGCCGAGCATGAGCGAACGGTCGCTTTCGAGCATCCCCTGCAGAAACGCCACGACCTCTTCCGCCTTGGCGTGCTCGAGTGCGATCAGACGCACGTCCGGCGGCGGACCGATCGCGGCCTGCAGTTCGGTGAGAATCCGCGCGAAGCGGACCATCGCCTCGTCATCCGCGACCACGAGCAGCGTGGACCCGTCGGGATCGACCTCGACCGAGACCGCGCCGGCGTTGGGCATCTCGGCCGTCTGCTCCGTGTAGAGACGCTCCGCCTGGGCGGCGACGTCCGCGGGATCGGCCCCGTTGATCTCGAAGACGCGGAGCGACCGCTCGATCGGGACGTTCCCGATCTCTTTCAGCATCTGCTCGACCTTCTCGAAGGTCACCTCGTCGCCGGCCACGATCAGCGTGCGGCTGAGGGGCTCGGCCTGGATCGTGACCTCGACCGACTTGCCGCCGTCGACGGGCGGAGCGGACAGCACGCCGCGCCGGGCGAGTTCGGTGAGCGTACGGGCGATCATCCCCGCGTCGCCGCGCGGGATGGGATAGGTGCGAAGCTGCGCCGACGGCGGCAGCTCGACGCGGTCGAGTTGCTCGACCAGCGCTTCGAACTGCGCGCGTCGTTCGGCCGGCGCCTCGACGATCAGGGTGTTGGTCGCGGCGTCGGCGGAGACGTGGACTTCCTTGGGCTCGCGGAGGTGCGGCATCGGTCGGCCGCGCCGGTCGAGCGGCATGGGCGGCTCGGGATACAGCCGCTCCAGGGCCGAGGACAGCTCCGACGCCCGGGCCCGCTTGAGCGGGAAGAGCATCGTCTCTCGTTCGGCGCGATTCTCGTCCGCCCGGTTGACGCTGTCGACGAACTCCTTGATCTCATCGAAGACGTCGGTGTGGGCGGTGACGATCAGCGTGTTGGTGGAGGCGTCGGCGTCGACCTCGACCGGCTTCGCCCGTCGCACGTCCGCGGGCCGCGAGGCGTACCGGTTGCGGAGCATGCCCGCGAGCTGCTGGGCGTCCGCGGCCCGCACCTGCAGCAGACGCAGCGGCGGCAGGTCGCTCTGGTCGACGGTGTCGAGCATTCGCACGGCGCGGGCGATGGCGTCGTGTTGCGCCGCTTCGGCCACCACGTACAGCGCGTTCGTCGCCTCCACGATCTCGATCGCCGGCGGCGCGACTTCGCGCGGGCCGGTGGTGTCGATCGTGGCGTCGAGCAGCTCGCGAAGCGGCGCGATGATGTCGGCCGCGTCCGCGTAGTCGAGCGTGATCATGCGGCCGTCCCGCGCGGGCGGGAGCAGCTTGCGGGCCTCGGCGAGCGCGGTCTGGTACTCGCGCACCGATTCAGAGCGGCCGGTCAGCATGATCGCGCCGGTGGCGGCGTCGAGCTCCACCTCCGGCGCCGGACGCTCGCCCGTCTCGTAGCCGCGGGTGCGTCGTTCGAAGATCAGGTCCGCCTTCTTCAGCAACGCGTCGACGTCGTTGACGCCGGTCAGATTGACGACCTGGAACGCGAAGTCGCCGGGGCGGGGCTGGTCGAGCGTCCGCACGAGCGATTCGAGCGTGCCGAACTGCGCGGGCGGCGCGGTGATGATGAGCTGGTCCAGCGCATCGACCGGCTGAATGTCGGGGGCGATGAAGGTCGAGCCGTCGGTCGGACGGAGCGTCTGCTGGGCGAGCGAACTGAGAGCGGAGACGATCTGACTCGGGGCCGCGCTCGTCAGCGTGAACTGACGCGTCTCCCGGTCGACGACCGTGCTGGATTCGACGGTGCGAAGCGTGGTGCTGAACCGGTCGAGCGCGCCGCGGGGCCCGATGAGCGTCAGCGTCCGCGACGGCGCATCGAACGTCATCGTCAGCCGCCACGTCGGCTCGTCCGCGTCGACCTGCCGGCCGTACAACTGCTCCGCCCGCTGGATCGTGTCCGCCGGGTCGGGCGTGGTGATGCGCACGATGCGGACTTCGCGTTCGGCGCGGCGGGGGGCGTCGATCGCGGGCACGAGCGCCTCGACCGCCGCCACGTCGCGCTGGTCGCCCGACGCGATGATCGATGCGCCGTCCGGTCCCGGCACGAGCTTGAGCGACGCCTGCTGGCGACGATTGAGCAGCTTCGTCACCGCCGCGATCACATCCGACGGCGAGGCGTGCTCGAGCGGCAGCACATGGATGCGGGGAGCGCCGCCGGCGACGGACGTCCCGGCCCCGCCGTCGATCTCGCGGATCAGGGCCTCGCCTTCGTCGAGGTCCCGGGCCCGCCCGACGATCGACACCTTGCCGACCTCGGTGAGCGGGATGACGGTCGGGCGGTCCGCCTCGGGCAGCTTCGCGTAGAGGGCGGTGAGCTGGGCGGCGATGTCGGCGGGCGCCGAGGTCATCAGGGCGATGGTGCGCATGGTCCGCCCCGCGCCCGCCGCGGCTTCCGGCACGTCGAGAATCTGCAGCACTTCGCCGAGCTTCTCGATCCGCGACTCGACGCCCTTGGCGATGACGGAGTTGGTGCGCTCGTCGATCGTCAGCTTGAGGCCGGGCGTGGTCTCCTCGTCGATCTTGGTCTGCTTGCCCTTCGCGTTGACGACGTACTTGACGACCTTCTCCGACAGGAGCGCCTTGAGCGGCTCCTCGAGATCCTTCGCGTTGACGTGGCGCACCTGGAAGACGCGGATCGCGCCTTCAGGATCATCGCGGTCGAGTTCGGCGACGATCTGCACGAGACGACGCACCTGGGCGGCGGTCTCCGTGATGACCAACGCGTTCTGCGCCGGCATGGCGCTCACCGATCCGTACGAGGCGACCATCTCGGCGAGCTTCTCGGCGATCGACGTCGCGGAGGCGACGGTGAGCGGCATGACGAAGGTGATGATCTTCTCGCCCGTGACCTCGGCCGGCACCTGGCCGACGTACACGTCGACCGCCTCCCGCGCCATCGCGTCGAGCTTCTGGAGATAGAGCATCTCATCCTCGACCCGCAGCGTGACGCCGCGCGACTGCAGGATGATGTTGAGCACCCGCAGCGCCTCGTCGACGGTGTAGCGCTCCTGCGACACGTAATCGAGCGTGCCTTCCGGAACGTCCGTCTCGCGGACGACGGGCAGTTTGGTCACGCGGGAGAAGTAGTCGAGCACTTCCTCGAACGTCGCGCCCTTGAACGCGAAGCTGACGCCGTCGAGCGCGGCGTCCTCCGCCGCGCCGGCGCCGTCGTTCTCGTCGACGTCCACGTCGACGATCGATGTCGTCGCCAGATGCACGCTGTGCGCCAGCGCGGGGGCCGGCGGCGGCGCGGCGAGGGCGAGGGCGAACATCGTCGCGATCAACGCGAAACGTCCTCCCACCGCCGATAATCCTCGCGCCATCCCCGAACGATGCCTTGACCAACCACCACGCATTCGACGTGCCTCCACAAGATATTGGGGGTCGAGCCTGCGGGAAAATGCAGATATCGGGCCTCAGCCAACCATCAACAGTCTACTGCGAGGCCGGACGCCTGTCCCTCAGCGATTGTCCTAATTGGACCGTGAACGGGCGTCCCTCGAACTCAACGCGGGCCCCGTCGCCATCGGCGCGGCCCAGAAAGATGACATCTCCGATGCGATCGCCCACTGACAGGACGCGTCGCTCCCCGGTGCGGCCATGGCGGAGCCACAACTCGAGGACCCCCTGCATGTCCGCCACCCCCGTGACCCGCCACTGGTCGTAGGGGAACCCCGGCGCGGGGGGCGGGGCGACGGCGGTCGGGGTCTGGGCCACCGGCGGGGCCGGGGCGGGCGGGGGCGGGGGCACCCGGAACGGATTGCGGGCGAGCCGGGCCGCGTACCGATCCGGCGCGGGGGCGGCGTCGGTCATGACGGGCGTGGTCTCCGGCCCGCGTCCGGGGAGGAAGAGCGTGCGGACGCGGAGCGCGACGTCGAACTGTTCGCCGTTGTCGCGCGGGTCGACCTTCACCATGTCGACGTGTTTCATCCACGGCGCGCTTTCGACGCCGTGCACGAGCTGCATGATCTGCTCCAGCGTGCCGCGCCCGCTGAGACGTCCCTCGATCTCGACGAAGTCGGGCTCCTTGGCCGCTTCGCGTTCGAGCGACGTGCCGCGCAGCTGCAGACGCGCCGGCGTGCCGACCGCCCGCGCGCCCTGCGTGCTGACGACCAGCTCCTCGACGCCCGCCGCGAGACCGATCGCATTGAGCGCGCGTCGGAAGTTGTGGTCCGCTGATTCGCGGTCCGCGCCGAAGCTGCGGGCCGCGACGGCGTCGAGTCTCCCGAGCGTCTTCTCGTGCGCGATCATTTCTTCTCGCGCGTCGGCGATGGAGCGCTGGTAGCGGTTGATGTCGGCGACGAGTTCGTCGCGCGGCTGGGCGTAGACGCGGTCGTACCCGAACCACGCCGCGCCGAGCAGAGCGCCGGCGCCGAGCGTCCAGCCGATGAGTCGGGCCGGCGCGATCATGACGATCCTCCCCCGCGGGCGGCGAGCGCGTTGTCGGCGTCGGTCGGCTTCGGCTCCGCCTCGTCCTCGGCGTCGACGATGGTCGGGGCGGTTTCGTCGGATTCGAGGACGAGCTTGAACGGGAAGGGCAGCCGTTGTCCGCCCTCGGCGTCCGGTCCGGCCGCGCGGGCGAGGTAGAGATCGGATCCGACCAGCGCATCCCGGAAGGCTTCGGCCTCCGCGCGATTGCGGGCTTCGCCGTCGATGGTGATGCGAACGCCGCGGGGCGCCGACCACGCCTTGTCCTTGCGGCTCCACTCGACGCCCCGGAAGTTGAGCACGCCGACCCAGCCGTCGAAGACGAGCTGGTCGGGATCGGGCGACACCGCCGCGAGCCGGGCGAGATGGGCGAGCCAATCGGTGTTGGCCTCTTCCCAGTATTCGAGGTGCTGGAGCCGCAGGACGTCGCGCTTGTAGGCGACGCGATCCTTGAGCATGGGACGGTACCGCTGCTGCTGGGCGGCGAGTTCGTCGCGGAGGCCGGCGAGCGAGATCTGGGCGAACGCGAATCCCCCGGCCGCGAGCACGATCAGAATCCCCGCCGCCGCGAGCCAGCGTTGGCGGCGACGCGCGGCGAAGTCCGGGGCCCGGCGGGGGGAAGCGAAGTTGAGCAGCGGGCGTCCCTGGCGGGGGGCGAGCAGCAGACCGACGAGCGGCCAGACGCCGTCCATGTCGACGGAACCGGCGTCGACGCACGGGTGGGCGTCCCTCACCTGGGCGGGCAGATTCAACTCGGACCCGACCGCGTGGGCCACCACCTTCGCGTGCGACGGATCGCCCACCACCGCGATGCGATCGACCTCGTCCTCATCGCCGACCATGCGGAAGCTCATCCACGTCCGTCGGGCTTCGCGGCTCACCGCGTCCGCGATCGCCGCGGGGTCGTCCGTGTTCGGCAGGTCCGCCGCTCGCGCGAAGTGAACGACGTTGTCGACGATCACCGTGAACTCCGCTGCGTCGTTCGCCACGTCGACGATCATCAGTCCGGGCGGGTTGTCGTCGCCGTGGTGGGTCGCGAGAAGCGACACCGCGCCGATGCACCGGAGCGAGACGCGGTCGACTTTCAGTCCGGCGACCTTCGCCATCCGCTCGTTGAACGCGAGCACCTCGCCGGGGAGGGCGACGGCGAGCACATCCATCGACGTCGCGTTCTCGACCGCGGGGGCGCCGAGCGGAAGGAAGTCGATGACCGCGTTCGACGGTTCGAACGGCAACTCGCGCTGCATGGCGAGCCGCGTCATCTCCGGCGCTTCGTGGGCTTCGGTGGTCGGCAGCGTCAGACGTTTGAGCGCGACGTCGTTGCGTCCCACGGCCAGCGTGACGGGCGCGCGGGCGAACTTCGCCGCGTCGAGTCGTTCGCGGATCCAGGTCCCGAGGGCGTCCGCGTCGTCCCGGTCGATCGAATCGGGCGTGGGCTCGCTGATGACGCGTTCGATGTCGAGCCGGTCGCCGCGCCCGACGGACACCTGCACCGCGCGAAGGCGGCGTGGACCGAGATCGATCGCGATGGCTTTCTTTGCCGGCATGCCCGTCGCCTGTCTCCTCTGCCTCCGGCGTTCACGGGGCGGGCGCTGTCCTGCTCGCCCCGCCCGTCACACCTGTCCACACCCGTCGACACCCGTCGACACATGGCCGGCCCACCCGGTCCGTCTCCGCGGTCCGAGTGGCCCCGCCGCCTCGCCGCGGTTCGCCAACCGCCGCAGGGAGCGGATTTTCCGGCGAACCTCAGCCTACTCCTTGTATGGGTCGAACGACCGCCTCGCTGCGATCTTTCGACCCGATCCGAGATTCGGCCCGAAGCGGTCAGCCGCCCCCCCACCGGCCTCGGCGACCCCGAACCGCGTTTCCGTCGCCCCCGCCGCCGTTCCCGCCCGCGGAAGAGCCGTCCGCCTCATTCATATCGGACGGGTCGCCCTCCGCAGATGATTCGCCGGCCGGGTCCTCGTCCATATCGACGAGATCGTCCGGCAGGTCGTCCGCCATGTCCGGCAGATCGAAGGCGGACGGGTCGAGATCCTCCATGATGTCCGGCAGATCGAAGGCGTCCGCCGGCGGCGCCAGCGGGTCGTCCATCTCGTCCGCGGGATCATCCAGCCCCCCGTCGTCGAGCGGATCCCGGTCGAAATCGTCCGCCGGTCCGACGCCCCGCGCCGCGAGCGCGGCGGTCGTCTGGAGCATCGTGATGTCACGCAGATACGCCAGCCGCGGCGCCGGCGCGGATAGGTCAATCACCGCCTCCACGATCAGCGGGCTCCGCAACGGACCCGCCTCGTCGTCCGGCGACACCGTCCCCGTCGCGATCCGCACGCGGTACAGCCACGTCCGCACGGTCATCCAGTCGCCGAGTTCCGCGTACCGCGCCGGTTCGATCACGCCGGTGATCGCCGGCCACGCAATCGTCGCGCGGTCCTCCCGGGAGACGCCGTCGCGGGTGTCGATCACGGCCGACGCCTCGTCCGGCGTCATGCCCATCGCCACCAGCGCTTCGTACGACGCCGCGTTGATGTTCAGCCGTCCCACGTGGTACGGCTCCGCGTCGGTCGTCACGGTGTCCACCACGTCCGGCCACTCCTCCGGCTCCACGCTGAAGAACGCGAGGACGTTGTAGATGTCGGCGTCCGACTCGAACGACTGACCGTTCTGCATGATCTGCTGAAGTCCGTTCCGCACGCCCGCGTCGTAGCGCT
This sequence comes from Phycisphaerales bacterium, assembly GCA_965227335.1. Classification (GTDB taxonomy): domain Bacteria; phylum Planctomycetota; class Phycisphaerae; order Phycisphaerales; family SM1A02; genus CBDDFV01. The sequence continues at coordinate 41,646 of CBDDFV010000001.1, read as the reverse complement.
CCTCGATCCGATCGCCCAACTCCTCCGACCACGGCGTGTTCAGGTTGATCCGCAACCGTCCCGAACGCTGCAGCGCCGGCTCGAACGACCACACCGTGAACACGTCCGCCAGGCCGCGCGCCGTCTCGCCCGCCAGCCGATCGCCGACCCGCTCCGTGATGTCGCCTTCAACGAACGCCGCGTCGTCCGTCGGATGGACGTCCTCGAGCGGACCGTACAGCGTCTCCGCCGACACGCCGTCGACCGCGAGCAGCTCCGCCAGCGTGTTGAACGTCCCGCCTCGCTCGTCTCGCAACGCAATGATCGCCGTCGCCGTCGTTTCATCCACGAAGCCCGTCGCGACGATCTGCTCCGCGTCGACGCGATTGATGTCAAGCCGCGCGTTCTCGGAGGCGAACAGCACGCCGCCCGGCCCCGCCGGGAGCAGCCGCGCCACGCCCAGCTCCGTCGACGTCTCGTAGAGCACGTACTGGAATTCGAGGCGCACGTCCTCGCCGTCGAGGATGGTCGCGCGCTGACCGTCAAGCTCCACCATCATCGCGCGAAGGGCCGAATGGAGCAGCGCCCGCGACTGCACGGCGTCGATCGTCGCCGCCGCTCCGGACAGCTCCGCCTGCGCCGTGAACAGGAAGCTCGTCGCGATGAACAACGCCGCGCCGACCACGATCAGCACCGTCACGAGCACGAACGCCTTTCGCCCGCCGCGCCGCCTCACTGGAAGGCCTCCTCATCGGGGTCGCGGCTGACTTCGACGGACTCCAGCGGATCGTCCGCCGCGCTGTCCGGAATGATGATCAGCCGACGTCGATCCGGCGGCGGGCCGAGGTCCTCGTCATCGGCGAAGCCGCCGTCGCCGAAGTCATCGCCGTCATCGAAGCCGAGGTCGTCGAGCGTCATCATTTCATCGAGCGCGGCGTCCTCGTCGAAGGCCTCGTCCTCGAATCCGAATTCGTCTTCGGGGTCCTCCTCCTCGCCCGGCCAGGGGTTGAACCAGATGGAGACTTCGACCGCCTGCGGAAACGCGTCCGCGGCGCTGCTGTCGAAGCTGTCGCGCCACGACGAGCCGTCGTAATAGCGGAAGCGCACGCGGGGCAGGTCGCCGCCGAGGGGTTCGAATCGGGCGCGATCGGGGCGTCCGGCGGGGTCGTCGGCGAGCACCGTCCGGCGGGCGGTGAAGCCGTCGCGTCCGTCGCGGTACTCGGCGCGTTCGAGGTCGGCGAACGGACGCGGATCCGCCGCGCCCTGATTGGCGAACCGCACGGGCGTCGACCGGGTCAGGATCGACAGCCGTCGTCCGGCGCCCTCGACGCCCGGGCCGTGGACGGAATCGCCGGCGATCGCGTGAAAGAGGTCGCGTTCGAGACGGTCGATCAACGTCGACGCCGCGCGTTGCGAGGCGGCGACCCGCGTCGCCTGCTCCCGGGTCGCAAGGAGATCCTGCAGGAACGTGAAGATGACGCCCGTGAGCGCCATGAGGATCGTCACGGCGACCATGGTTTCGATCAGGCTGAATGCGCGGCGGCGGCGGATCATCCGAATCCTCCGCCGAAATCGCTGTCGTCCCCGCCGTCGTCTTCTTCGTCGCCCATCGGCTCGTCCATCGGCAGGTCGTCGAGCAGTTCGTCGAGTTCGTACGCCTCGGGATCGTCTTCGCTCAGCGCGATCAGTTGTCGCAGGACGAACGACACGGGCGTGCTGTCGGTGGCGGGGTCGACCGGACCGTCGATGTTCCGACGCACGGTGATCTGCACGAGCGAGAGCGTCGGGTATTCGGTGCGCTGGGTGGCGACATCGATGGTCCACGCGGGCGGGGCGTCGTCATCGAGGAACGACACGGATCCGTCGGTGAAGAGGTCGAGTTCCTCGGGCGGGTACTCGTCGCGCAGGTCGGCGAGCGAAATGAGACCGGTGTCGAGCATGTTCATGGCCCCCGCGGCGACGTCCGCGGCCTGCTGCCGGAGTTGCGCGCGTTCGAGGGCGCGAATGACGTCGCGCGCGCAACGCATGGTGAGGCCCGCCGCTGCGAGGAACAGGGCGAGGGAGAGGACCACCTCGAAGAGAATGCCGCCGCGCCGCCTCATCGACCGCCGCCTTCATCGTCATCGTCGTCGTCACCGTCGTCACCGTCGTCATTGTCTTCATTGTCGACGGCGTCTCCCGAGTCGCCGACCGGCGCACCGTCGCCGTCGTCGGGGGCGGGGGCGTCGACGGGCTCGAGGTCCTCGGGTTCGGCGTCCTCGTCCGTCTCGCCGTCGGACATCGGGTCGGCGGTGAGGTCGACGAGGGTGAGCGTGGGGTCGCCGCTCCAGGGGTTGACGTCGAGTCGGATCGCCCGCCCGAGCGATTCGTCGACCATCCACGCGGGTTTCGCGATCAGCGAGGAGCCGTCGGGCATGTAGATGACGAGCCGGATGACCGTGGCCGCGGGCTCGTCGCCGTATCCCTCGATCTCGAGAGCGGCGAAGCCGTCGTCGTACCCGACGGGTTCGGGCCGGCGATCGGTCATGATCACGCCCGCGGGCAGGGGACGCTCCGCCCAGCCCTCGGCGATCGCCGCGTCGTCGACCCATGGATCGTCCATGAGATCGTCGTCGGCGAGTTCAAGGGGGTCGCTGTCATCGGCGGCGAAGTCGACGGGCGTCGCGTCGCCGTCGAGTCGGAACAGCCGCGCTTCGAGACGCGAGGGCGCCGCCCGCCAGCGGACCTCCACCGGTTCGCCCGTGAGTTGCGCGTGCGCGCGGGCGAGGAGCAGGTGATCGCGGAGCAGGTCGGCGGCGGCGTCGAACGCGCGTCGATCGAGGAGGTTCGCGGCGGGGGCGACGACCATCGCCGCGATCGCCACGAGCACCGCCAGCACGATCAGGACTTCGAGCAGCGTGAGCGCGCGACGCATCGTGGATGGCGATCCGCTCGTCATGACGGCCCCTCCATCGGGCGAACGCCCGACCGGGGAGCGGGGCGTGCGGCGTGGGGCTCGGATGGAACTCAGCCGGCGGGGTCGGTCTCGGCGGGCGTGAACTCTTCGGTGTCGATCTCACCGTCCTCGCCCCGCAGGCGATCGTGGTTGGTGATGTCGTCCTCGGTGTCCTCTTCGCCGTCGGGCCCCAGCGAGATCAGGTCGTAGAACGACTCGCCCCGCAGTTCCCCGGGGAAGCGGTAGACGAGTTCGTTGCCCCAGGCGTCCTCACGGACCGGCTCTTCGAGGTAGGGACCGCCCCACTTCTGCATGTCGTCCTCTTCTTCGAGGACCTCCCGGTTCCACAACGCCTCGAGCCCCTCGTCCTCGCTCGGCCACCGCTTCATGTCGAGCCGGAAGCGGCTCAGGGCGTCGTCGAGGGAGTCGAACTGGACGGTCTGAATGTTCTTGTCCGCCCGTTCCTGCACGTTGATATAGCTCACGAGCACGATGCCGCCGAGGGCGAGCAGGATCGCGATCACGATCAGCAGTTCGATCAGCGTGAAACCCGCGCGGCGGGGGGACGTTCTCACAGCACAACCTCGGTGATTCATCTTGATGTGTTCCTCAGACCAGCCCGCGGATCCGCGGTGGGGATGACTCTCTCGGCCTCGCGCTCTGCCCGCCGGCCCGAACTCTCGCAGATCGGGACCGGCGTCGGACCCTCGCCACCCGACGGGGTCTTCATCAGTAACTATACGAACCAACTCGGCCAGGTTGCACCGACCCCGCCAAAACGGGCCTCAGGAGGCGAGACCAGCGCTCATCTGGATCATCGGCACGACCAGGGCCAGGAAGATGAAAAGGATCACCCCGCCCAGCGTCAGCAGCAGCAACGGCTCCAGCAGTCGCACCAGAACGTTGAGCAATCGATCAACGCGTCCCTCGATCGTGTCCGCGATCGTCCCGAGGACGTCGGGCAGGTTGTTGGCGGATTCCCCGACGCTGATCATCTCCACCACGTCCTCGGAGAGCAGTCCGGAGGCGGCGAGCGGCTGGGCGAGCGGCTCCCCGCGTCGGACCGCTTCCGTCGCCTCGTCGATCGCCTCGGCGAGGAGCAGATGGCCGGCGGCGTCGCGGCTGATCTGCATCGCCGCGAGCATCGGGATCCCGTTCTCCAGCAGCGTCCCGAGCACGCGGGCGAACCGGGCCACGGCCAGACTGCGGATGAGCGGACCGAGTTTCGGGATGCGCAACTGCTGCGTCGCGATGAAACGCTGGACGCCGGGCTTCGAACGCACGTGCCGCCAGCCGAAAAACGCCGCGACGGCGACGATGATGATCACGTAGCCGTGGTTGGTGAGGATGTCCGAGGTCGTGAGCACGATCTGCGTCGGCAGGGGGATGGACGTCTTGGCGTAGAACTTCTCGAACTTGGGCACGAAGAAAACCAGCGCGCCAACAACGACGAGCGTGCTGACCGCGAGCAGGACCACGGGATAGATGAGCGCGCCGACGACGCGGGCCCGCAGATCCGCCTGGTGTTCGAGAAACGCGGCGAGCCGGGCGAGGACCGGTTCGAGAAACCCGCCCCGCTCCCCCGCCCGGACCATGGCGAGCTGGATCTGCGGGAAGACGCGGGGGTGTTCGCCCATGGCGTCGCCGAGTCGTTCGCCCTCGGCGACGCGGTCGGCGACCTTCGCCATGACGGCGGCGAGCCGGGGATTGGCCTTCGATCGACCGAGGATCCGGAGCGAGCGGAGGAGCGGCACGCCGGCCCGCAGGAGGTCGGCCATCTGTCGGTAGGCGTTGGCGAGCGTGCGGATGGGGATGCGTCCGCCGCCGGCGGTCTTGTCGCGGACTTCGCGCACCTCGACCGGGGCGAGATCGCGGGCGTGGAGTTCGGCGACGACCGCCTGCTCGCTCGAGCCCGCGAGGGTCCCGTCGATCCGCTCGCCGGCGGCCGTGCGCGCGATGTAAGAGAAGGTCGCCATCGACGCCGATTCTACGGTCGGAGACCGTCCTCCGTTGCGACGATCGCCGACGCGGCGCGAATCGAACGCAGACGTGTCGCGGCGTCGTCGCCGGCGACCACCGCGTCGCCCGCCCACGCCGCGACCTCGAACCCGCGTCCGTCGAGCGCCATCGAGATCAGGTCCTCCGCGGACAACGTGGGCCGGCCGAAGCGATTCGTCAGTTCGAAGACGACGCCGCCCACGCCGTCGTATGCGCGATAGACGACCTCGGTGCAGACGAGCCGGTCGGAACGGAAGAAGTCGAAATCGAAGTCGTACGCCTTGCCCGCGTGACGAGCGGCCCGGGCGATCGCGGCGTTGATGTCCGCCTCGCCCAGACGCGGCCGCAACACCGTCGCCTCGTCCACCGTCAGCGTCTCGGCCAGCGGCCGGAACTTCACGCCGTCCTTCTTCGCCTCCAGCACGCGTCGGGGCGCGGCCCAGTGCACGCACGCAGGCGAGGCGTCCGCCAGATCGGCCGGTCGATCGCCGACGTACAGCGAGGCGTGCGGCCAGTACCCCGGCAGGAAGAGATTCGACGCCGCGTGATGGTGACGCGAGATGATCACATCGCCCGGCCGCAGCAGCGATTCGATCGCATCGAGATGCGCGGGCAGCCGGTGCGGCGCGCGGGTGAAGCGGACGTCCGCCACCGCCCGACCGCCGAGTTCGAGCAGGGCGAACAATCCCTGCTGCCAGGCGGAGGCGTGGCGGCGTCGCCAGCTGTGCCAGCGGTACCGCAGACGCGCCCGGATGTACCGCCGCGCCGGCACGTCCAGCGCCGGCTCGACGAACGCGAGGAGGTCGAGCAGTTCGACGAATTCCGAGTGGTCACGGAGCGTGTCGAGGTCGGCCCGGTGCGTCCGGGCGACGTGGCGGGCGGTGGAGAGACGCCAGGCGTGACGGGGGTCGGTGAGGGCGCGGTAGATCCCGGTGTATTGTTTGCGCGGCAGTCCGGCGGCGGGATCGCCCTCGTTGAGCTTGCGCTGGATGATCGCGTGGGTCGCGTAGTGATCGACGATGGTGCGGGCGCCGTAGACGAGAAGACACGCGGCGGTGTAGGCGATCGCGAAATCCGTGAGCGTATCGCGGTTGCGCGGATTCTCGAGATGGGATCGGGCATGCGGCGTGAGTTCGTCGAGCACTTCGCGCAGGGCGTTGCGGGCGGTGAGGTACCGGGCGAACGCGTCGAGGAGACGGGTGTCCTCGTCCGGCGTGAAGCGGCCGCGCTCCGCCGCGCGTTCGAGATCAACGCGCAGATCACCGTCATCCGCGATCGCGCGGAGCGTCTGAGCGGCGGCGAGGACGGCGGCGACATGCATGGGCGGGAAGGAAACCTCGCGGAAGGGCGGGAGCGTAACGCAACGTGGATGGAAAAACAGAACCTCGCCGCGGCTGCGACGAGGTTCTGCATATGCATTCAATCAGTAGGGCTGCACTCGGTGCATACCCGTCGGCTATGCACCGTCAGGTGTGCAGCCCCTTGATACAGTCAGACAAATGGTTCACTGGATCACCTCCTTTTCAGAAACGACCATCCCAGCCGACGCGAGCGTCTGCACTCGCCGCCAGGTTCTTTATCCCCGCAGCGTCCCGCGAGGCTCATCGCCCGGCCATCTCGGACCGGTCGTCGGGGGCCGAAGAGCAAGGCGTCGGAGGGTTCTCCTCGTAGCCCGATCACGGCTTCCCGCGATAGAAACTGTATCGTTTCAACCCGACGTCGACCAATAGAAAAAGAACCAAATTGGCGTCCGAAAAATCCACCCCTTGCGCAGCCGAAACGGGCCGGCACAAGATGTCGCGTCGGACGACGGCGAATCGTTGCGTGATCGTGATCGGATCAGCGGGCGGCGGAACGGCGATCGTCAGCGGGCTCGGTCATCAGGACTTCGCGAAGCCGCATCGCCTTGACGGCGCAGACGCCCGCCGGGGCGAGAAGCACGAGCCACGGACCCTGCAACGCCGCGGCGAGGACCAGCGACTCCAGCCCGACGAGCATGAACCCCACGAGCATCGCCCAGCGCCAGCGACGCACCGCCCGCTCGCTTCGCAGGAGCGACGCCAGGGACCAGTCGCGTCGGGCAGGCAGGGGGAGTCGGGTCATCGGGCCTCCATCTCTTGATTCGACCATCCCCCGGTTCGGGATGCAAGACGGTTCCGACAATGTGTCGGAGGAAACCCGCCGGCCTGACTCAGGATTCCCGCCGCACCTGGAGTTTCACGCGGTTCAGCGGGGCGGATGCGCGGCGGGCCATTTCCGCCTGCACGCCCGACTTCAGGCATCGGTCGAGCTGATACAGGGCCGCCGAGGAATCCACCTCCACATGCAGCACGCCCCGCTGCAGACGCGTCAGCCTCGCCTGGCGGGCCAGCGCCGCCGGCACCAGCTGATTCCACAGATCCGCCACGTCGCCGAACTGACGCTGGCTCCTCGACGCGTCCCGCTGGATACGCTCGACCAGGGGGCCGATGCTCGGCGTCGGGCGCGGCGTGCGCCGACGCGCCCGCAGTTCTTCGAGATGGCGACGCGCGGCTTCGTCCATGGAATCCGTAGTATACGGCCGTGATCATCCGACCCCTCACCCCCGCCGACCATCCCGAATGGTCTCGTATGCGAACGGCGCTGTGGCCCGACCAGACGCCGGACGACATGGCGGACTGGCTCGCCCGCGACGCCGCGACGGTCATCGTGGCGGCCCGGCCGGAAGACGACGGCCTGATCGGCTTCGTCGAGGTCGGCGAGCGGGATTTCGCGGACGGCTGCGAGACGCGTCCCGTCGGATACATCGAGGGCTGGTGGGTGGATCCGGCGCATCGGCGTGCGGGCGTCGGGGCGGCGCTCATCCGCGCGGCGGAGGCGTGGGCGCGGGCGCGCGGTCGTCAGGAGATCGCTTCGGACGTCGAGTTCGACAATGTGGCTTCTCAACGCGCGCACGCGTCGCTTGGCTTCAACGAAGTCGCCCCGCGCCGTCCTGTACGCCAGGCGTCTCTGACGGGCGCTCGTCCGCCGCGGTCGGGCATGCGACGAACCCCGAGCGGACGACACCCGGGGTCGGTCGACAGAGGTGTGCATCACACACGCTCGCGTGGGGCGTGGACGGAACAGATCTCCGCGCCCGTCAGGGATCGGCGAGTCGATCGCGGCCGCGAATCCCCTCGGTGGTGAGAATGTGGAAGCTCGTCCGGGAGAAGTCGAACCCGCACACGCCGAAGTAGCCGTCGGCCCCGAGCGGCGTGTCGCGATTCCAGAGGGACAACTGCAGATCGGACTGGTTTCGCACCTGCTCGTCGTTGCGCTCCGCCTGCTGCACCGAGAGGCCGTTGACGTGCCCGTCGAAGAACAGCGACATCGGACGGGACGTGAACCCGTGGTTGAAGTAGTACGGGGTGGGTTCGGCGAAACAGGGGTTGAACTCATCCGCCGGGCCGCGATCCTGCAGCCAGACGTGCTCCACCATCCGCGTCTTGAGATCGGGGTAGAGGGCCTGACTGACGGTCGGCGAGAGGAACCCCTGGTCGAATGAGAACGGATCCTGATACCCGCCGTTCACGGGCTGGCGGAGGACGTCCGGATGGAACAGCGCGGCGGGCGAGTTGACGTAGGTCGCGCTGAACACGAAGTCGCCGCCGGGAATGTCGACGTACTCGCAGTCCTCGTGGAAGACGCCCAGCGTCTGCAGTTCGCCGAACACCGGATCCCGCGGCGCGTAGAACACGGGGTCGTAGAACTTCCCGTTGACGTACTCGTGAAAACCGCGCGCGTTCGGCAGGCGGAACGCCCCGAACCCCGCGGCGAACCCGCTGAAGACCAGCGGCTGCACGACGGCGCAGTTGCCGCCGCAGCTCCCGCCGTCGAACGCGAACTGGAAGACGTCGCCCTCACAGCTCTCGCCGAGGACGACGGGCGGGTGCCCGGGATAGTCGCAGCAGTCGCCGAAGACGGCGAGGTCGTCGCGGACGGTCGTGAACTGTCGGTCGTTCCAGTCCGCGGCGTACGCGGCGTGGGCCTTGCCCAGGATGCGCAGATTGTTGATGGAGCGTTGCAGCGCCGAGTCACACGAGGTGATCTCGACCACGGGGGCGGTGAAGGCGAGCATCGCAACGATGCAGCCGGCGGCGATGAGGACCTCGGGCAGAGTGACGCCGCGACGATGGGGCATGGCAGTGTTCATCAGTTGACTCCGGAGGTTCATTCGGTGGTGAGGGTGTCGCGTCCGCGGATGCCGTCGGTGGTGAGCATGTGGTGGCTGGCGGTGACGCCGTCCACCGACAGCTCCCCGAAGAAGCCGTCGTCGCCGAGCGGCGTGTCGCGGCTCCAGAGGCCGTCGACGCCCGTCCGGAGACGCATGAGCAGATCCTGCCGCGCGACGTCGCCGGTGTTCAGGAAGCGGATCGACCCGTCGAAGAACGCGGCGGCGGGCGTGGCGTCGGCGCCCTGGTTGAACAGATAGTGCGGACACGCCTCGACGCCGTTGATCCCGCTCGGAAGCAGATCGGCGCATCCGGGCGGGGCGCCGACGATCCAGCTGCGCTCGATGAACCGCGTCTTGAGCCCCGGGTGTTTCACCTGGCTGACGGACGGCGAACGGAAGCCGTCGTCGAACGACGTCGGGGCCCGGAACCCGCCCGCCGATGGACGCCGCAGCACGTTGGGGTGGTACATCGCGGCGGGCGACATGAAGTAGCTCGACCACGTGGGCGTCGCTCCCGCGGGATAGAACTCGTCCGGGACCGCGAACGCCTCTTCGAGCGTGTCGAAGACCTTGTCCTCGAGCGGGTTGTAGAACAGCGGGTCGTAGAACCTGCCGTTGGCGTATACGTGCACCGCGCGGGCGTTGGGGAGAACGTAACTGCCCAGATGGACGAGCGGATCCTCGAACCGCAGCGGCTCGGCGAGACGTCCGTTCGCGGGGAACGCACCGTCCATCCAGAACGCCCAGAGGCCGCCCTGCGACCAGCCGAGGAGCAGCGGCGGTCCGTCGACGCCGTTGGCGATCCTCCAGTCCTCCATGCTCCCGAACACGCCCATGTCGTCGGGCGTGGCGGTGAACTGGCGGTCGTTCCATTCCGCGCCGTAGCAGGCGTGGGCCACGCCGATCGTGCGCAGATTCCGCATCGACACCGACTGGCCGTTCGTGGCTCCCACGTCGGCGACGGCGGGGAGGATGAGTGCGAGGAGGAAGAGGCCGGCGAGGCCCGCGGCGAGCAGCTCGGTCAGCGTGAACGCCGCGCAGCGACCGTGGGGCGGACGGGATCGGATCTCGGATGTCATGGCGGGCTCCCAGCGGGCGTGCGGGTGACGCGGCGCGTCGTCTCGCCGGACTGCCGCGCCACGACCTCCTACGCGGCCCGCCCCTCCCCGCTGCGCGCGGATGGCAGATTCCGCCAAAACGCGACGAACGCCGGCGTCGGGCCGGCGTTCGTCAGGTCGGGGCTCAGATCGGGTGATCAGGGGATCGGGAGGTCAGGAAACGTTGGAGCCGAGACGGGAAGGAGCGGCATCTCCTGCTCTGCGGTCTCCTGCTCTCCTCTTCTCTGCTGATGACACCGCGATCAGCAGTCCCCCCACGCCGCGAGCAGTCGGGCGAGGTCGCCGGCGCCGACTTCGCCGTCCTGGTCGATGTCCCAGGGGCACGGGGCGCCGGGGCAGCTGACGCCCCAGTTGGCGAGCAGTTGGGCGAGGTCTTCGGCGTCGACATCGCCGTCTTCGTCGAAGTCGCCGTCGCAGGGCTGGCAGAGGGCGAACGCCTCCATCGCTTCCCGCACTTCATCACGGAGCAGTTCATCGCACGTGGGCTTGAGGCCGACGCCGCCGTCGATGATCGTGTCGTGGAAGAAGACGGAGAAGAGGTACTCGCGGTTGGTGTTGTCGCAGTAGCGGGTCGGGAGCTTGATCCAGCCGCCGACGGTGCGGTACTCGTAACCGGCGCCGTCCGGACTGATGTTGCCGGCCTTGCGGGCCATCTCCACGCCGTTGAGGAAGGCGTTGTAATCCGCGTCGGACATGAAGCCGGGGCGTTCGTCGGCCATGAGGTCGGCGAACCAGTTGCCGTCGAGCATCAGTTCGTACAGCGTCGCGAGGTTGGCGTCGCTGTAGAGGTCGTCGGTGCGGAACGCTTCGTAGATCAGGTTGAGATCGCGGCAGGTCATGGCGTTGGCGGGATCGTTGTTCGGTCCGCCGCACCCGAGCTTGTGGTTGAGCTGCGTCCCGTCGCTGCACCCGAGGGTCTCGTGGGCGAAGCTGTTGATGTTGCCCTGACCGAAGTAGTCCTGAATCGCGTTGGTGTGGGTGTTGCTGGAGTTCTCCATCATGAGTTCGAGCACGTCTTCGAGCGGCTCCCACGTCGCGGACCCGCTGTTGTTGCAGGACGTGCCGTAGTACACCGGGATGTTCGTACCGAGGGTGATCCACGGACTCACCTCGACCGCCCACATCGCGTAGGCGTGGTGCATGATCTTGACCGACGAGGCCGGGTAGAACTCGTAGTCAGGCATCAGCGACGCCAGCGTCGGACCGTTGACCTTCTCGAGCCGGAAGCCCACCGCGCCGCCGGTCGTGCCGTCGCGGAGCGTCTCGCCGACCTCGGTGGTGAGGGCGTTCGAGTTGTTGAGCATGATCGCGTGGTAGCGGGTCTGTCCGTTGACCGAGACCTTCTCGACGTCGATGGGACGGGCGCCGTTCTGCTGCAGCCTGAAGTTGAGCTGATCCTCGGTGAGGTTGTAGTACCACCAGTAGCCGAATCCCTCGCGGGGCGTGAGGACGGCGAGGTAGTTGTCGCCGCGCTTCTCGATGTCGACGATCCGCGCGTTGTGCTCGGACATCTTCTGGGAGATGAAGTCGATCGACACGTTGGAGTAGATCCACCAGGGCTTGTTGTCCTCGCCCGTACGCTTGACCATCACCACGCTGAAGTAGCGCGTGCCGTTGACGACGTAGGTGTCGACGTCGACGGGACGCGCGTTGTTCTGATTGAGCAGATCGCCGAGCTGCCCCCACGAGATGTCGGTGTAGTACCACCACGCCTTCGCGTTCTCGCCGGTGTTCGGCACCATGATGACGGCGTACTTCTTGACGCCGTTGATGCGATACACCTGGAGATCGATCAGGCGGGCGTTGTTCGCGTCGAGGAGATCCGCCACGTCCGCACCCGAGGCGTTGTAGTACCACCACCAGCCGCTCGCGTACTCGCCGGTGTTCTTCACGAACGCGGCGGTGAACGTGTAGGGGGCGGTCGACTCGACCTCGAGGTCGATGAGACGGAAGCCGTCGCTGATCTTGTCGCTGATCTGCGCGGCGGAGACGCCCTGGAGCCACCACCACCCCGTCGGGGTCGACTGGTAATCGTGCTCCGCCGCAGGCGTCGCGAGGGCGGGGGATGACAGAACGGCGGCCCCGAGGACGCTCGCCGCGGCGAGGGTCCGGAGCCCGGTGGAGATTCGGTTGGTGATGCGTTGGATAAGCCGTTGCATGGCCTGGTTCCTCTCAGTGCAGTCTGGATTTGGAAGGCGGCCGGCCCGTGATCGCCGTCGCCGTCCCATTCCGCCCCGCGACGGCGGTTCTCGCAGACCGATCCTGATTTCCCGGAAAATCGACGCTGGCGGGGGTGATAGAATCCACGCCGGCGGCCCGGCGTCGCGATCGGCGGCGGGCGACCGCTCTCAGAAGGGGGCGTCCCATGCCTGATGAATCCGACGCGTCGTCCCGTCCGCCCGACGATCCGCCGCCGTCGTCGCCCCACGATCCCACCGTGACGGGGGGAGCCGCGAGCCCGCCGCCCGACCTCCGGATTCCCGGCTACACGATCAAACGCATCATCGCGGTCGGGGGCATGGGCGCCGTGTACGAGGCGCGGCAGGAAAGCCCCCGCCGCACCGTGGCCCTGAAGGTGATGCGGCCGGGTCTGGCGTCGCGTTCGGCGTTGCGCCGATTCGAGTACGAATCACAGGTGCTCGCGCGGCTGCGTCATCCGGGCATCGCGCAGATCTTCGAAGCGGGGTACTACAACGAGGCCCCCGGCGACGCCGGCCGGGCCCCGTACTTCGTGATGGAGTACATCCCCCGCGCCCGCTCGATCGTCGCCTACTGCGAGGAGCAGAAACTCGATCGAGACGCCCGTCTCCAACTCTTCCACGCGGTCTGCGAGGCGGTTCACCACGGACATCAGAAAGGCGTGATCCACCGCGACCTCAAGCCCGACAACATCCTCGTCGACGCCGCGGGCCGACCGAAGATCATCGACTTCGGCGTCGCCCGCGCCACCGATGCGGACCTCGCGGTCACCACCCAGCAGACCGACGTGGGCCAACTCATCGGCACCCTGCAGTACATGAGCCCCGAGCAGGTCGATGCAGATCCGCATGACATCGACGTCCGCAGCGACATCTACGCGCTCGGCGTCGTGCTCTACCAGCTGCTGACGGGAGAACTGCCGTACGACCTGGCGAAGGCCGCGATCTTCGAGGCGACCCGCGTGATCCGCAGCGAGACGCCCACGCGGCTGAGTCGGATCGATCCCGCCCTGCGCGGCGACCTCGAGACCATCGTTCTCAAGGCCCTCGAAAAGGACCGGACCCGGCGCTACCAGACCGCCCTCGACCTCGCCCAGGATCTCACCCACTATCAGAACAACGAACCCATCAGCGCCCGTCCGGCGTCAATGACCTACCAGCTCCGGATGTTCGCCCGACGGCATCGGACCGCCGCGACCGCCGCCCTGACGATCTTCGCCGTCTCGGTCTTCGCCGCGATCATCAGCAGCTCGATGTGGGCGCAGGCCGCCGCCGCCCGGAACGACGCCCGCGATCAGGCGCAGCTCGCCGAAGCCGCCCGCGAGGCGGAGCAGACCCAGCGAGAACGCGCCGAGGCGGAGCGCGAAGCGGCGGAGCTGGCTCGACGCGAGGCGGAGCGACGCACCGCCATGGCCCGCGACTTCGTCCTGCTGGTGCAGAACGTGATCAACGCCGCGAATCCCGTCGACACCGCCGGCGGGGCCCTCGATGTGCCGAAGCTTCTCGACGAGATCGCGGCTCAACTCGAAAGCACGCCGTCGATCCGCGATGATCCCGAGTTCGAACTCGTGCTCCGGCGCACGCTCGGCACGACGTACCGCGACTACGGACGCATCGCACCGGCCCGTGAACACCTCACCCGCGCGCTGACGCTGTCGCGAGAGACCGGCGGATCGATGGCGACCATCGCGGCGGCGATGAACAGTCTCGCGATCATGCACCGGCAGACCGGCGAACCGGACCGGGCGATCGAACTGTTCGAGGAGGCGATCGACCTGTACCGCCTGCTCGGCGACGGGCCCGACCGCGATCGCCAGCCCTATGCGATGGCGCTGACCAATCTCGCCACCGCGTACGCGTCGGTCAGTCGGTTCGACGACGCCAACGCCGCGTTCGAGGAGTCGATCCGCCTGCACCGGGAGTTGTACGGCGACGACCAGCCCCCGCTTGCGATCGTCCTCAGCCGCGCGGGCTCGACCCTGCAGCTTCAGGAGCGCTTCGATGAAGCAGCGGCGTTGCTCGAGGAGGCGATGACGGTGATGCGCCGGGCGTACCCGGAAGGTCACGCCCACGTGGCGACCGCGACGATCGCCTACGCCACGCTGCTGAGCGACCTTGACGACGACGAGCGCGCCGCCGCGTTGTATCGCGAGGCCGCCGCGCTCTACGAAGCCACCGTGGGCCACGACCATCCGTTCACGGGGACCGCCTACCGCAATCTCGGGCTCAGTGAAGCGGATCTGAGTCATTTCGACGCCGCGGACCAGGCCCTCGCGCGGGCGGAGGCGATCTTCGCCGCCCACGCACCCGATCAGACCCAGGTGTACGAAACCCGCATGCATCGCGCGGTGCTGCTCGATCGCCAGGGCCGGTACGACGACGCCGTCACGAGCTACGAGAGGCTGCTGACCGAGCTTGCGTCCGCTCCGAAGACGTCGCCTCAATTGCGCGGGCGGGTGCGGAGCCGACTGGCGTTCGCCCAGCATCGCGCCGGCAGTGCGGACCCCGACGTCATCGAACAGATGCTGCTCGAAGGCTACGACACGCTGCGCGACGCCGTCGCGCCGGAACATCGGATCCACCGCATCGAAGCCGCCGGACGACTATGGCGGTTCTACCACGATCTCGGACGAGACGACGACGCCGCCCGGTGGCGGGATCTGGCCGGGATCGATGATGAGAACGCACCGTGAGGCGACGCCGGCGGGTCAACGCCCGCGCCGTCTCGGTGAGACCATGCCGGGTTGGTTTCGACGACGACGACATCGACGAAGGTCACGTTCGATTCCCGCCAGTTCCTCTTCGAACTCCGACGCGATACGCAGCGCGGCCCGCAGCGCCGTGCGACGCCCGAGTCGGGTCGCGACGCACAGACGACGCCACGAGTCGCCGACGGACGACCGGCTGACGGACACGGACTGAACGGGCGACCAACCCGACCCACGGGACATGACACGCTCCTGAAACGGTGATCGAGACCCGGGGATCCGGGCCTGACAGTCATCTCGGAAACGTGATCTCTCGCAGCACGCCGCGAGAAAAATGACGACGCCCGCGTGATTACACAGAAGTCACCAGCCGGGAAAGGGGACGGGATCGCCCGTCGCCTTGTCGATGGACATCTGTGCGCCCATCGCCCGCAGCCGCGCTCCCAGTTCGTTCGCCAGTTCGCGTGCGAGGTCGGGCCGGCGTTCGGCGAGATCGTTGGTCTCGCCGAGATCCTGGTCGAGGTTGTAGAGTTCGACCCGGTTCGTGGCGTGGAAGTGGATGAGCTTCCAGGGGCCCCGAATCAGCGCCGAACAGGGATGGATGCCGGGACCGCCGGCCCCCCACTGGTGCGGGCGGTGGAAGACGAGCGGACGTTCGTTCCATGCATCACGCTCGCCCCCGGCGAGGTCGCCGCGCAGGAGCGGCGTCAGATCGCGGCCGTCAATCGGATGGTCGACGACGTCGGGATCGACCCCCCCGAGCGTCAGGAACGTGGGGTAGAGGTCGTCGCTGATCGCCGGCGCATCGGTGCGGGCGCCGGGCGCGGCGACGCCCGGGCCGCGCACGATCATCGGGATCCGCACCCCGCCCTCGTACGCGGATCCCTTGCCGGAACGCAACGGGGCGTTGTGCGTGTGCGCCCGACCCGCGCGTCCGTGCGCGGACAAACCACCGTTGTCGGAAAAGAACACGATGATCGTGTCGTCAAGAACACCGTGACGCTCGAGGTTCGCCACGATGTCGCCGAGGCTCTTGTCCATCGCCTCCACCATCGACGCGTAGGCGACCTCGCGTGGCGGAAGACCCATGGCGCGATACCGCTCCGCGAATCGTTCGTCGACCATGATCGGCGTATGCACGGCGTAGTGCGCCATGTTCATGAAGAACGGTTCGCCCGCCGCGACCGCGTCGTCGATCGCGCGATTGGCCTCGATCGTCAACGCTTCGGTCAGGTTGACGTCGGTCCCGTGGTAGGTCTCCAGACCCGGGACGTTCCACGGCGATTCGTCGCCCTTGCGGTAGTGGTCCTCGCCGTAGTAACTCGCCGGCGCGCCGGCCGCGTGACCGGCGATGTTGACGTCGAATCCGAGGTTCGCGGGATCGGCGCCGGGGGTCCCGATCGCGCCCCAGTGCGCCTTGCCGCAGTGGATCGTGCGGTAGCCGCGGGCATGCAGGTGATGGGCGAGCGTCGTCGCGTGGAGCGCGAGCGGCGTGGCGGGATCGGAGGTCACGCCGTTGCGATTCCACGCGGGCGGCGTGAGCGTCGGATGTTTCGCGGAGGGATCGCCCCGCAGCGTCCAGTTGGTGATGCGGGAGCGGGCGGGATTCTGTCCGGTGAGGATCGAGGCGCGGGTCGGCGTGCACACGGGGCTCGCGGCGTACGCATGGGTGAACACCAGACCCTCCGCCGCGAGCCGCTCCATCGCCGGCGTGCGGTACCGGTCATTGAACGGCGTGCGCTCGGTGTGAAACGGGACAGACGTATCCTGCCAGCCCATGTCGTCGACGATGAACAGGATCAGGTTGGGGCGGTCCGGGACGGCGTCAACCGCGGCGGGGCCGAACAGCATCGAGAGCACGAGCAGGATCGGGGCGGACATGAACGAGCCTCCGGGGCCGAGGGTGTCGATGCGAGGCGAATCCACGATACTGCCGTTCATGGACGTCTTCACCCCGGACGAACGCAGCCGCATCATGCGGGCCGTGAAATCGAGCGGCACCACGCCCGAGCGCCGGATGGCGGCGATCCTTCGCGCGGCGGGACTCCGGGCCTCCACCCGCACGACAACGCTCCCGGGCCGTCCCGACTTCGCCATCCGGTCCGCCCGAGTCGCGATCTTCGTGCACGGCTGCTTCTGGCACGGCCACGACTGCCCGCGCGGCGGCCGCACCCCAGCGACCAATCGCGTCTACTGGGAGGCGAAGATCGCACGCAATGTCGCCCGCGACCGGCGTGTCGCACGCGCCCTGCGCGACCGCGGCTGGTCGGTCTGGACCGTGTGGGAATGTGCGCTGAAGAAGACGTCGCCGCCGCCCGCGCGGCTCATCGCGACGATCCGGCGGCGGCTGGAGGCAGGAGCGACTTCCGGCGCCGGCCGACCTTGACGCCGTACATCGGCATGACGATCGCGGAGAGCGAGTACACCCAGCCCGGCCAGCCGAACCTTGACGGCGGCGTCAGCAGGGCGACGAGCATGGCCAGGAACGCGATGACGCCGAGCGCCGTCCAGGCGCCGATCTCGGCCTTCGTGTCGAATCGCTCCAACGCGTTGAGCCGGAGGTCCTCACGTCGTCGCCACGCGTGCAGGTTGAGCAGGATGATGATGGCGCAGATCAGCAGAAAGCCGACGGAGTAGATCACGAAGAGGCCGTAGAGCTCATCGCCGCTTCGGATCATGTCGGTGGGATCACGATAGATCACCGCGGCCATGAACCCCTTCGCCAGCATCTTGAGCGGGTAGACGTAGCACAGCACCACGAGCACGAGCGCCGCGCTCAGGATGATCGTCGGCCGGTCTTCGAGGCCGTAGCGCCGCGACCAGCCCCAGTGGGCGTACCACACCACCAGCAGCAGGATGAAGCTGAGCACGAACGCCGGCGCATCCCAGAGCGCCGCCTTGAGCTGACCGTAGTTGCTCGGAATCGTGTCGATCGACACGACGAGCAGCGTCACCGCGAACGCGAACGCGGCGTCGACGAACGTCTCCGTCCGCGTCATGTCGATGCCCCGCTGACGAAAGCCGTCATCGACGGGGCAGTGGTCCAGCGCTTCGGGCGTGAGCAGCGGCATCACACGAAATCATACCGGGGCCGGCGCGCCGGATGGTCGGGACGGGCGAATCATGCCGCGCCGCGCCTCGCCTCGCCGCGCCTCGCCGCGCCTCGACCACCCGGAGCGTCGCCGCGCGTCCGCGGCCCGGCGTCAGCACTCGGTGTTGTAGAAGAAGTCCGACCGCGTGATCTTTCCGTCCTTCACGGTATAGAGCGCGGCTTCCTTCATCTCCATGCGGTTCCCGGCCATCGGCCCTTCCTTCGCCGTCAGGTCGATCGACATGAAGCAGACGAACTTGTCGTCATTCGGATACGGCCCGTCGATCGAGGCGTCGTGAACCTCCATCGTGTTGAAGAACCAGTCGTTGTAGCCGAGCAACGCGTCCTTGCCCTTCAACTCGCGGCCATTCGGACCCTCCATCGCCTCGTACGCAATCGCATCATCGGCGTACAACTCTTCGATCGCCTTGCGGTTCTCACCCTGGGCGACGAGTTCAACGAGACGCTTGGCAACCGTCATGGTGTCGGCGGCGGTCGTGGTCATGACATCCCTCTCTTCTGTTCGGTGGTGGCCCGACGGAAAACGCCGGGCGGGTCACGGGCGGACCGGCAGTCTACCTCGGAATCCGTCGCGCCGCCAGCCGCCGTTTGGTTTTTGTTCGCATCCGTCGCATGCGGTGATCACGGTGAGCGAGGCGGCTCGTCTGTCGGTAGTCTGCCGACGACGCGACCCAAGGAGGACGACGCATGACGCACCCGCGTACGAACGGCGACGGACCGCTGGTCTGGCATCGCGCGGCGGGGCCGGACGACCTGCCGGAGAACCGAGTGATGACCGTGGCGATTGATCTCGATGACGACACCGTCAAGCAGATCTGCCTGACCCATTTCCAGGGCCAGTACGCCGCGCTCGACAACCGCTGCCCGCACCAGGGCGGTCCGCTCGGCGAGGGATCGATCGAGTGCAGCGACGACGGCGACTGCTATCTGCGATGTCCATGGCACGGGTGGGACTATCACCCGCTGACGGGCAAGCCGCCCGGCGGCTACGACGACGGCATCGAGACGTATCCGATCGAGATCCGCGACGACGGCGTGTACGTCGGCCTCGAGCCGCCGCGCACGCACGTGCGGACGGTCACCGACGTCATGGCCGAGACCATGGCCGCGTGGGGCGTGACCCACGTCTTCGGCATGGTCGGTCATTCCAACCTCGGACTCGCGGACGCCATTCGCCGGCAGTGCGAAGCGGGGGCGATGGACTACATCGGGATTCGTCACGAGGGCGCGGCGTCGTTTGCGGCGAGCGCGTACGGCAAGCTGACCGGCGACCCCGCCGCGTGTCTCGCCATCGCCGGTCCCGGGGCGACCAACCTGCTCACGGGTCTCTGGGACGCCCGTGTCGATCGCGCGCCGATCCTCGCTCTGACCGGCCAGGTGAATCAGCAGGTCTTCGGACCGGGCGCCTTTCAGGAGTTGCCGCTCAAGGCGGCGTTCGGCGCTGTCGCGGGCTTCAGTCATCTCTGTCTTCCCGGCTCGAACCATGCGGAGCTGACGTCGCTCGCCCTGAAGTACGCGAAGCAGGAGCGCAACGTCGCCCACATCATCTTTCCCGACGACGTCCAGACGATGCCGGCGCCGGACGGGGCGGGGGCGGGAAGCCCCGAGGGCCGACTGGGCGCGACGGAGATCGCGCCGCCCGAAGCCGCGCTGGAGGAGGCGGTCAGGCTTCTGAAGCACGCGAAACGTCCGGTGATCATCGTCGGTCACGGCGCGCGGTTCGAGATGGACGCAGTCATCCAACTCGCCGAGCATCTGCGCTGTCCGGTGCTGACGACGTTCAAGGGGAAGGGGCTGATCGGCGACATGGGCGGACCGGGCGGCGGTCATCCGCTCGGCGGCGGCGTGCTCGGACGTTCCGGCACGCCGATCGCATCGTGGTTCATGAACGAATCAGATCTGCTGCTCGTCTTCGGCGCCTCGTTCAGCAACCACACCGGCATCACGCCGAAGAAGCCGATCATCCAGGTCGACTTCGACCACCGCCAGCTCGGCAAGTTCCATGCCGTCGCCGCGCCGGTCTGGGGCGAGATCGGCGTGACGGCGGGGCGGATGATCGACACGCTCACCGGCGGCCACGCCAGCATCGACCACACCAGCGAGATCGCCGACCGCTGGCGGATCTGGCGGGAAGAGAAGGCGTCGCGTCTGGCCGATGATCACGGGCGGGGCGTGAGCTCGATCGCGTTGTTCGACGCCGTCAACCGCGTCATGCCGCACGATGCGATCTACGCGGTCGACGTCGGCAACAACACCTACTCGTTCGGGCGGTACGTCGAGGCGTCCGGGAGGCAGGCCGTGCTGATGTCCGGCTACCTCGGCTCGATCGGCTTCGGATATCCCGCGGCGATCGGGGCGTGGGCCGCCACCCAGGTGAAGGACCGCTGGGGCGGACGCTTCCACCAGCGGCCCGTCGTGTGCGTGAGCGGCGACGGCGGGTTCGGTCAGTACGCGTGGGAGGTCAACACCGCCGCGAAGTACGGCATGAACATCACGCACGTGCTGCTCAACAACAACGAACTCGGCAAGATCTCCAAGGAGCAGCGGGCCGGCGACTGGACGGTCTGGCAGACGTCGCTGTCGAATCCGAACATCGCGGACTATGTGGGCTCGTGCGGCGGCCACGGACGTCGGGTGACGAAGGCGGACGAACTCGACGACGCGCTCCGGGAGTCGCTTGACTTCGACGGGCCGTCCGTGGTGGAAGTCATGACGGACGCTGACCTCGTGTAGCGAATCCGAAGCGACGCGGCGATCGGCGGTCACGACTTCAGCCGCGCCGACGACGGTGTGCGTCAGGAAGACGTCGGCCGGCGGCGCGGGCGCGATCGAAGCCCTGATTCACCGCAGCCGCGCCCGACGCACCCACGGCGGCGTCACCACCGACCACCGGCCGGCGCTGGCGGCGGGGGTTCCGTCGTCCCGTCCCGCCGCGAACCAGACCTGCGTGGCCGAGGGATTCGCGACGGCGCTGTAGATCGTGCGGAGAAAGCGGGGCGTGCGCATCTCGACGTCCGGCGCCGCGAGCAGCGCCATCAGATCGTCCGGACCCCGACGGGGCGGCGTTTCGCCCAGACGTGAGCGAAGCGCGCGGAAACGGCCGATCGTCCCGCCCCGGCGACTCGGTCCCCGCTCGCGAGCGTCGATCTGTTTCTCCAGCGAGTGGTTGGTCACGCACGCGGGGGCGGCGGGGTCGATGTCATGGCGTCGGTGGGCGCTGCGCGAGCACTCGAAGATCGCGGCTTCATTCGTCTTGCCGTCGCCAGCGACCGCGAACACGCCGCGATCGCGCCCGGTTCGTTCGATGAAACGCTCGAGTTCGTCGAGCGTCGCGCACGTCTCCAGCGCCTCGCGGGCCCAGAACAGCCAGGAGATGCAGGTGCGATCGGGCGGCGGATCGTCCCGGGTCTGGAGCGTGTGCAGATGCAGCCAGAGTTGCTCGGCGTTGACGCCGGTGTCGAGATCGATGTCGCCGCGAATGCCGACCGCCATGACGGGAATGCGGTTGGGGGCCTCGTGGACGACGGCGGCCGTGCCGCGCATCAGCGTGGGGGTGAGCCAGTCGCAGTTGCGTGCGATCCACGCATCGCCGTCGTCGAGTCGGGCGATGACGCCGGAGCACATCGGGCCGCCGGAACGCCGCGCTTCCTCGACGTCGTCCTCATCGCCGCCCGCGATGATGCGGCGGGCGACGGGATCGACCGGCGCGGCGGGCGGACGGGCGATGTCGGCGTACAGGAAGGTCGCGACGAGATCCGTCGACACGCCCGCCCCCATGGCCATGCCGTCGATCTCCTCCTGGTGATGGACCGGCAGTCGTCGGAGCCAGCGCCGCGTCTGGGCGGGCAGTTCATCGGGATCGAAGCCGACGGCCGGACGCAGCCGGTCGAGGTACGCGGCGACGAAGTCCGGACGCAGCAGATCGCGCAGGGCGCGGCCGTGCACGAATCCGGCGTCCGCGGGCGGACCGGGAAGGACATCGAGACGAAGGTCGGACATGGGGCTCGCAACAGCGTAGGCGCGGCGGGCGGGCGCTGTTTTTCTCTGGTCGGCCGCGAACCGTGTCGCTAGGCTCAAGACGTGCCCCGGGGAAGGACATGGAGGCGAGCCATGGTGCGAGCAACGGCGATGAGCGTGATCACGGGCGTCGCGGCGGCGGCGATGACAGCCGGGCCGGCGAACGCGGGTGAGATCTTTGTCCGGATCGGCGACCGCGACGGCTTCGGCCTGAACGACGGGGCCGGGTTCCTGAACTTCGAGGGCGCGCCCGTCAACGTGGACGGGGCGGGCGTGCTTGCCGTCGGCGACTTCCTGCCCGACTGGAATCAGGACGGCGAAGCGGGGCCGTTCTCGGGCGACGACTTCGATCTGCGGACCGAACTGGAGGCGGCGGATCTTGCGGTGTCGGCGAGCACGCTGATGAATACGGGGTCAATCGGGTCATCGTTCACGGACATCAGCCTGTCGACTTCGTTCGACACCACGTTCCCGCCGCCCAACGGATTCCCGGATCCCCCGTCGAACAATCGGAACGACGCGCACTTCCTTTTCGTGTTCCAGGCGAAGGCGAAAGACGTCGCGGCGGTGGAGACGTACTTCGTCAACCTCGTGTTCGGCGACGTCGGTTTCCTGCCCGGCGAGGTGCGGCTGACCTTCGCCGACCGATCGACGGTGGTGATCCCGATCGAGCCGATCAACGCCAATGTCGAGGACGGTCTGATTGACGCCGCGGCGTTCGAGGCGCCGGCGGAACTGCTCCTGACGCCTGAGGGCGACATCGTGCACGGGTACCTGGACGTCGAGGTCGTCACGCGACCCGGCGTACCGGGCGGCGATCCCTACTGGGCGCTGGACTACGCGGAGATCTCCGCCGCCGCGATCGCCCTCTGCCCGGCGGATCTCGACGACGACGGCGAGGTGGGCGCGGGCGACCTCGCGATCCTGCTCGCGGGCTGGGGGCCCTGCCCGGGCTGTCCGGGCGATCTCGACGGCGACGGCGTGATCGACGCGGCGGATCTCGCCGGCCTGCTCGCACAATGGGGCCCGTGCCCAGGCTGAAAGTGCGGCCGCTCTGGCGAGATCCGCCGCTCGAGGTCCTGACCCGTCAGACGCCGGCCGACCATCCCACGACGCCGCTCCATCGGTGCGACCCGCGGTCCCGGCGGGCGTCCCCGCAGGCGATGCCGCGGGCGATGCCGGCGCGCGAAACAGCCGAGCGGGTGTTTCTCGACTGTTTCGTCCTGAGTTCCCCCGGGTCCCGGGAGGACCCCCGAAAGGACCCGGAGGACCCCCCCACACAACCAAAGCGTCGACCGGACCGAAATCCGCACCGGCATTTTGTTCTTTTTCTCCCGGCGGGGATGCGTTAGGGTGATCCCACGTTCGAACGCCTGCTGTCGTGCCCGTGAGGGGGCTCGCGTTGGTGAGTGACATCGACAAACTTGATTCGCTGGTGTTGCGCGCAACCCGCGACGGCGATGTCGCCGCCCGACGGGAGTTGATCCGACTGATCACGCCGTGGCTCCGGCGGGAAGTGGACACATGGCTCGACCCCGCTCTTTCCCGCGTCGTCACCGCCGATGACGTCGTGCAGGAAGTGTGCGGCATCGAGATCGTGCGTGACATGACGCTGTTCCGAAGGGGCGGATACGAAGCGTTCAAGGCGTGGGCCCGCCAGGTCGCGCGACGGAGCTTCCTCGACGCCGCGCGAACCGCCCGACGCGAACTCGGCCGACGCGCCGCCGGCTCGCTCGATGAGCAGGCGACCCTGCACGCCCTGCTGTCCGAGACGACGCTCACGCCCTCCCGGACGGTGTCCACGTCGGAGACCCGGCTCCGCGTCCGCGCTGCACTCGAACGACTGCCCGCCCATCAGCGTCACGTGATTGAACAGTACGACATCGGGGGCCGTTCGATGGCGGAGGTGGCCCGGACCATCGGCGTCTCCGAGGGCGCCGCGCGAATGCGCCGGGCCCGGGCGATCGTCGTGATGGAGGGCAGCCTGCGTCAATCCGACTTCTTCACGGAGGTCGCCTGAGCATGCGCGGCGACGACGTCGTCGATCGCATCATGACGCTCGCCGACGCCGAGACCGCGTGCGAGCCCGACCTCCCGGCCGAGATCGGCGGGCGACGCATCCTGCGTCGTATCGGCGGGGGCGGCATGGGCGCCGTCTACCTGGGCGAGCAGGATCATCCGCGGCGGGAGATCGCGATCAAGCTGCTCCACCCCGGCGCCGCCGGTCTCGCCCGACACGAAATCGAGGCGGTGGGCCGCCTGCGTCATCCGCACATCGCCATTGTTCACGATGCGTCGCTCGCCGAACCCCCGCAACGCTCCTGGATCGTGATGGAGTTCATCCCCGGGGCGCAGCCGATCACCCGCTACGCGACGAGTCACGACCTTCCGCGGGCGACGCGGCTGGGCCTGTTTCGCGACGCCGCGCTGGCCATCGCCCACGCCCACGAGAACGGCGTGCTGCACTGCGACATCAAGCCGCAGAACGTCCTCGTCGACGAGGACGGCGTCGTCAAGGTGATCGACTTCGGTCTCGCCCGCCGCCTGCACGAATCGCACACGGATCATCCGACGCGGGCCGGCACGTTCGGCGCCATGAGCCCCGAGCAGCTCGCGGGCGCCCGCGACCTGACGACGCGCTCCGATGTGTTCAGCCTGAGCGCGTTGTTGTATGAACTGCTCACGGATGAACGACCCTTCGGCCTGTCGCCGGATCGCGACGGCGGGTGGGAGCGCGGCGACGTCCGGCCGATGCGGACGACCGGCGCCCGCGTTGACGCGACGCTGGAGGCGATCGTCGCGAAGGGACTCGCGGACAATCCCGCCGATCGGTACGCCGACGTCAACGCTCTGCTCGCCGATCTCGACCGCTGGTCGGGCCATCGTCCCGTCGAGGCCCGGACGCCTTCCGCCCGGTACGAACTCGCCTGCTGTCTCCGCCGCCACCGACGGGCCTTCGCCGTCATCGGTCTGGTGGCGACGGCCCTCGTGGCCGGCGGGTTCGGCGTCTGGCGGGAGCGCCAGGCCGCCGTCGCCGCCCGCGACGACGCCATCGGCCGTTTTCGCGACGCGCGGGACCTCGCCTACGGACTGACGAACTTCGCCCACGACCTTCGCAATACGCTGGGCACGGCGGACATGCGGTCGCAGATGCTGCACGAATCGCTCGAACGACTCGTGGCGCTGCTCGACAACCACGAGCGCGAACCTGAGTCGGACGCCGCGCTCGTTCACACGCTCTCACTCTGCGCCGCGATGGATATCGAATGCGGCCGGACCGACGTCGCGCGGGCCCGGCTCGAACGCGCGGCGGCGATCTACGACGCGATCGACGCGCCGTCGATCGATCTGCAGTGCGAGTACAGCGACATCCTCGCCCGGCGCGGGGACATCGAGCGACACGAAGGAAGTCCCGACGCTGCGCTCGCGTGGTACGAGCGGGCGCTGGCGGTCGACGAGGGCTCTCATGAGGCCCGGCCCGACCATCGGCGGGCCAAGGACAATCTGGTGTGGGATTACGGCCGACTCGGAATGTGGCGGATGCAGCGCAAGGAATACGACGCCGCGCGAGGGTGGCTCGAGCGACAGCACGAGATCGCCGTTTCGCTTGTCGAGACCCATCCCGAGTTCACGTCGAGTCGACATGCACACTTCATCAGCCACTGGAATCTCGCCCGGCTCGACGAGCGGGAGGGCGATGCGGCGGGCGCGGCCGAGCATGACGAAGAAGCCCGCGTCATTCTCGACGCGATGCTCGACGCGGAGCCGGGCAGCCCGCAGTTCCGCGCGTACCGCATCAGCGACCTGCGGCGACGAGGCGTGGCGGCCGAAGCCGCCGGCGATCTCGACACGGCGCAGCGCTGGTTCGAAGCTGCTTTCGAGGAGGCGCGTCTGCTGTACACGTTCGACAGCGCCGTCATGCTGCACACGAAGGTCTACCTCGCCTCCGCCGGACGCCTCGCCCGATTCTGGGCGCAGCAGGGGAATCACGAGCGCGCCGTCGTCTACGCCGATCTCCGCGTCGACGTCGCCCGCGCCTTCGCCGCGAAGTTCCCCGATCGTCCCGACAGTCAGCGGAATCTCGAGCGAGCCCTGCGGGATCAGGTCCGGATCACGCGAGCATCGCTTCGCGATCCGCGGTGACGCCCGGCGTTGACCGCCGCCCACGATCCCGCGGGCGGGCGCCGGACGCCGACGAGTGAATCTCGCCCGCATCCGGGCCCGCTGCGCGAACCGTGCGTCGTGCGAAGGGATCTCCGGACTCTCTCCGCCGCTCCGTCGCGGCCGACGCATCGGCCGCGACGCTTCGACGGTCTAACCCCAGTTGGCGAGCAGGGCGGCGAGATCCGCCGCGCCGACCTCGCCGTCCCCGTCGAGGTCCGCCGGACACGGCGGTTCGACGCACGGCCCCCACGCGGCGAGGAGGATCGCGAGATCCGCGGAACCGACCGTTTCATCGCCGTCGAGATCACCGGTCAGGGGCGGTTCAAGATCGTCGACAACGGCGATCGCGCTGGTGGGGAACGGCAGCCCGCCGAACGGCGGACTGACGTCGCCCTTCTCGAGATCGATCACGAACAGCTCCGCCGGGAACCCGGTCGCGTAGATGAGCGCTTCGCCGTCCGTCGTGAACGCGAGCGCGGAGATTCCGGGCGAGAACTCCGCGTCCGCAAGAACGGTCGCCTCGCCCGTGTCGGGGTTGAGTGCGAAGACCGCCCCGAAGTCCGTCTCGCCGGTCGTCCACGAGCCGACGGCGAAGAGTTCGCCGGTGACGGGATGCGCCGCCAGGCCGGTCATCGCGACGTGATCGGCCCCCGCCACGAAGAGTTCGGTCTCCGCCGTCATCGCGCCGTCGAAATCGATCCGGTAGAGGGTGTCGTCGAGCGGCCCGTCGACAGGCGGGTCCTTCGGACTCTTGACGGTGATATCAGGATCGACGACGTACCAGAGGTGCTCGCCCGACGCCGCGCGAGCCATGCCGCCGACCGACACCGTGTCGAAGGGCGGCGTGCTGAGCTGCGTCGAGACGCCGTTCTGAAGTCGCCACACCCCGAGCGGATTGCCTTCGAAGGTGGACGAGGTGACGTACCAGCCGGAGTTGGCGTTCTCGAGCACGAGGCCGCGCACGAAGTTGCCGGCGAGGGTCGCGGTGGGCGCGCCGATGTCGACGCCGTCAGGGTCGAGGGTGTTGAAGCCGACGAGCGTGTCCGGACTGTCCGGCACGTAGACCGCGATGACGTTCGCATCGGGCGTGTCGATCATCGGTCCGTCGAGCACGAGACGCGGATCGCCGAGCGCCGCATCATCTGAGAAGATGACGTCGCCCGTGTCGGCCGCCGCGATCGTCAGGAACCGCGTCTCGGGTCCGATCTCGAACGACACGCTCACGCCGCCCGTGTCGGGCGTGACGTTGAGCTCCTCCCAGACGACTTCGCCGTCGAGAAAGAAATGGAAGTCGACGCTGCCCTCGGGTCCGGCCTGGTCGTCGAGGCCGAGGACGCACGAGAACTCGGTGATCTCCCCCTGGTGGTGCGATTCGAGTGCGTCCAGATCGAACGTCACGCCCTTGTTGGCGTGAATGCCGAGCAGCGAGTGGTCCGGACCGCTGTAGTCGAAGCCGCCGACGATCGTGCTGCCGCCGATGTTCTCGCCGTTCCACAGATGATCCCACGAAGCGCGCGTCGTGTCGGCGAAGACATCCGTGAGATCGCCCAACGACGTGATCTGATTCGGTCCCGCGCCGCCGTCGGGGACGAACACGCCGTCAATGAACGGCGAGACGGCGAGCACGTAGTCCGCCTCGTCGTCGGGGAAGACCTGGAAGTCCGCGTGATCCGATGCGGGAAGCCCGGTGGCGAGATCAACGCCCTGCGCAGCGCCGCCGCCGGTCCCGTCGCCGCCGCCGATGACGTCGGCCAGGTCGAGGATGACGGGCTCGCCGCCTCCGGCCAGGATGGCGCCCGGCGCGGCGGCAAGGCACAGCGATACGATCAACACGGTGCGAAGGGACTGCGTCATTCTTCATGCTCCCGGGCCGGAATCGGACGCTTCGATCGCGTCTCGACGCCGCAACCACGACCTCGACGAACGCGTGCCCGCCGCGCGGCGAACACGAAACCCATCAGTTCTTGTCAACTGAATTGAAGCAGATACGGCGACGTGTTCAACGGGAAAACGACCCCGGATGGGTGGCGGTCACTTTTCCCGTCGCCGCCCGAGGCGCGCGGCGGCCCGTGACGCTCGGGGGACGGCCGCGCCGGATGGCGACCCGCCGACACGGAGACGCCGCCTCGGCGTATCGGATCGCCTTCCGTTTGCTGCGGTGATGTCATTGGCGGGCAGGGTTGCGGTCGTCGCCGGCGCCGCGCGGCCGACGACCTCATTCTGCTTCGCGTGCGCCGGGCCGCGGCTCGATTTCTGCGAACGCCGAGCCGCGCCGCGGGCCCGAATCGAGGCGTTCCTGCACCGCACCGCGACGGCTGATCACCGGGACCGGGAATCCCCGCAAAAGAAACAACCCGCAGTCATCTGCTGACCGCGGGTGTTCCAAAGTGGAGCCGATCGGGCTCGAACCGACGACCTCTTGCATGCCATGGGCCGCATGAGCGCCTCCTAAGTCGACGCGTCTCATATGGTTGCCACCCGCGGGCCAGCCGGCGCGCCGGTGCGAAGGGCGTCGATCTCAAAGACGATGCTCCCTTTCGTGTATACGTATGTCCCACCCAGTTCTGGCCGTACGATCGAGGAGCGTGGGAATGGCTGGTGCGTTCAAGTTTCCGCGGGGTGAAGACGACTACGCGGCCTTACCCGCGCTGATACCGAAAGGGACCACCCCGGCCGAGCGCGACGCAATCATCCGTGAAATCGTCGAAGCCTGGAGCAAGCCCCTACCGGCGGACGAGGTAAAGGGCGCGGACTTCGGCGGCGTAACGCTCAACCGCGTTCGCCTTTGGGATGACGAACGAGACGAGGCAATCGACCTAGGGGCGCTCGTCGCAGCAATTGAGCCGACCGGTCGAACAGAGGAGATTATCAGCGTTGCTCTGCGAGGCTGTGTCATCTCCGCGTGCAGGTGCGACTCGCTCCGTATGCCCGATCACTTCAACGTGTCCGCCTGTCTGTTTGGCCAACGAGCCTACTTCGGGGGGGCGACCTTCGGCGATCGGGCTCAGTTCGGGGGGGCGACCTTCGGCGACGAGGCCTACTTCGGGGGGGCGACCTTCGGCGACGGGGCTCAGTTCGGGGCGACGTTCGGCGACGGGGCCGACTTCGACGGGGCGACCTTCGGCGACGGGGCTCGGTTCGTGGCGGCGACCTTCGGCGAAGGGGCCCGGTTCGGGGCGACCTTCGGCGACGACGCTTGGTACGTGACGGCGACCTTCGGCGACAGGGCTACGTTCTCGGCGGCGACCTTCGGCGACCGGGCTTGGTTCGAGGGGGCGACCTTTGGCGACGAGGGTTGGTTCGGGGCGGCGACCTTCGGCGACGGGGCTCGGTTCGGGGGGGCGACTTTCGGCGACGGGGCCTACTTCGAGAGGGCGACCTTCGGCGACGGGGCTTGGTTCGGGGGGGCGACCTTCGGCGACGGGGCTCAGTTAGCTGATCTCACGTCCCCGGGTATTGACTTTCACGAGGTAACTCTGCCGGCTTCCGTTGTACTCAATAGTCTCTCGAGTAGGGGGCACGCGCGGCTCGTTTTTGAGCGGCAGGACACACGCGTCAACCGATTCACACGCGGGTTCGGCTGGTCCACAGTCCGCGCGATCAACGAGCTTCGTGTATTGACACTGGCCTCGTACGTGTCGCTTCTCGTCGTCCCGATCATTGCGGGCGCGTGGACCGCAGTGGCCGCGTTCTCGACCGGTTCGTATCGACTCACCGATCAGTCCCAGGCGATGATCGACAGCGCGGCTGACACGGCGGAAACGGCGCTCGCCGAGGCGGTCGAACTCAACGGGATGCCGAACGACCTGATCGGCCCCCTTGAGGTGTTGCGAAGAGATGTTGCCGCCTTGTCGACTGCGTCGAACGACCTCCTCGACGATCTCAAGGAGGTCTCCCTGGCCCGGAGAACCATGCCCTGGGTGTGGGGCTTCGGATATGCCGCGGCGCTGATGGTGGCGGCGGGCCACCTGGTGTATCAACTCTATTGCCCCGCGCTGATCAAGGAAGAACGTCTCGATGAGCACATGCGGGCCGCTCGAGACGGCTTCGACGACGACGCCGCAGACAATCGCGACCGGACGATCGACCGTGCGCTCGAAGCACTCGAAGAAGTGGCGATCCGGAATCCCTCGGATCGGAATCGAAACCTGGTCATCAATCGAAACCGCGTGCGGTTCATTCCGTCGGTCGTCGATCACTTCTGGGACGACCCCGAGCCGAGCAACGAGGATCTCCCCGGGAATCGCCCCGCCGACGCCCCGCCACGGCGCGGCGATCCGAAGCTGAGTCTCATGCGACTTGCGGTCGAGGAGGGCGCCCGTGCGATGTACGACCTCGAATCCTGGCAGAAGAAGACACAGGCCTGGATCTGTGCAGGGTTCTACTGGGCCGCCGGCCTGTTCATTCTCGTCGTCGTCGCGTTGCAGGTCGTCACGATCCTCGATGCGATGGGGGGCTGATCTCGGGACGGGGGGGCTTCACATTCTGGGGCGTGGCTTTCGCCTCACTGGCGTTCCTGCACCGCACCGCGACGGCTGATCACCGGGACCGGGAATCGCCGCAAAAGAAACAACCCGCAGTCATCTGCTGACCGCGGGTGTTCCAAAGTGGAGCCGATCGGGCTCGAACCGACGACCTCTTGCATGCCATGCAAGCGCTCTCCCAACTGAGCTACGGCCCCATCTGAAATGTCCGAGGCGCGTCAGGCCTCGCCCGCGGCGGGTCGCGGGAACCCGGAAGAATAGCCGATCACCGCCGACAATCAAGCCCCCGCCGACGCCGCGAACGGCGAAACCGCCGCCGCGACCCGCACCCCCGGCTTCCCCCCGGCCTCCCCCCGTCCATATCAGACCCTCATCCCTCGAAACGACGCACCACCAGCGTGTCGTTCTGACCCCCGAATCCGAACGAATTGCTCAGGCACGTCTCGATCGGCATCCGACGCGCCTCGTTCGGAATGTAGTCCAGATCAAGATCCGGATCGGGATTCCGCAGATTGATCGTCGGGGGCGCGGCCTGATCACGAATCGCCAGCACGCACGCGATCAACTCCACCGCGCCCGCCGCGGCGATCAGATGACCCATCATCGACTTGATCGAACTCACCGGGATCTTCGGGGCCAGCTCCCCGAACACCGACTTGATCGCCTTCGTCTCGATCGAGTCGTTCTCCTTCGTCCCCGTGCCGTGCGCGGAAATGTAATGCACGAGCGGTCGACCATCCGCGTCCACGCCCGCCGGATCAATCCCCGCCTCCCTCAACGCCTTGCGAATCGCCTCCGCCGGCCCGCGCCCCTCCGGATGCATGTCCGTGATGCGGAACGCATCGGCGCTGGAGCCGAACCCCGCGACCTCCGCGAGCGGCGTCGCCCCGCGCTTCTCGGCGTGCTCCAGTGATTCGAGCACCACTACGCCCGCCCCTTCGCCCATCACGAACCCGTCGCGCGTGCGATCGAACGGGCGCGACGCCTGCTGCGGTTCATCGTTGCGGGTGGAAAGCGCCGTCAATCGGTTGAACCCCGTCACGCCGAGGACGTGCAGCATCGTGTGCGCGCCGCCGGAGAGCATGACGTCGGCGTCGCCGCGCCGAAGAATGTCGCACGCTTCGCCGATCGCCTGCGTGCTCGCGGCGCACGCGGTGAGACAGTTGTACACCGGGCCGCGCACGCCGAACTCGCGGGCGAGATGCGCGACCGGCATGTTGGGCTCCTGCTCGATCTCGGCGTCGGCGGTCATGTACTTCAGGCCCGCCGCGGCCCACTTCTTCGCGTCAATGCTGCGACTCGACGCATCCCAGCCGGCCAGGTTCGTCCGCGCGTAATTGTCGAAATCAAGCACGCCCTCGCCCGCCCCGAGATAGATCCCGACCCGCCGACGATCGAGCCCGCCGTTCACGTCGTCGAGGCCGGCCTGGCGCCACGCCTGACGCGCGGCGCCGAGCGCGTACCGCGTGTTCGGATTCGCGTGCGCATGCACCGATGCGTCGTCCACGAACGCCGTGAAGTCGTAGTCGCGCACCTGGGCCGCGAAACGCGTCGGAAACGAACTCGCCTCGAAGCGATCAATCGGACCCACGCCCGTCTCCGCGTTGAGCAGACGGCGCCAGACCGTGTCGAGGTCGTGACCGAGCGGCGTCACCCAGCCGAGCCCCGTGATCACGATGCGCCGGGAACGATCGCTCATGATCCGCCTCCCTGATCAACGTCCGCCCGCTCCAGCACCACCGCGGCGTTCTGGCCGCCGAGACTCGTCGACGCCACCAGCACCCGACGCAGGTCCGCCGCGCGGGACGGCGCGGCGTCGGCGTCGACGCCTTCCGCCCCCGACGTGTTGAGTCGCGCGGGCAGACGCTGCTCCTTCAGACACAGCGCGCCGACAATCAACTGCACCGCGCCGTGACCGGCGCACAGCGCGCCGATGCTCGGCGTGATCGTGACCAGCGGAATCGAGGGGAGGGCCGCGCCGAAGACGCGTCGGAGCGCGTTGATCTCCATGCGATCGACGGCGGGAATGGCGCTGCCGAAGGGGACGATCGCGTCGATGTCGCCGGGGTCGCATCCCGCCTGACGCAGCGCCCGCTCCATCGCATCGGCGAGCGATTCGCCGGATTCGTCCGGCGCGGCGCCGACGGTGTCGGGGCAGAAACACTGGGTCGAGGCGAAGCCGGCGAGCCGGGCGTACACCGCCGCATCACGCGAACGCGCCGCGGCTTCCTCTTCGAGCACGACGATGCCGCCGCCGTTTCCGAGCACGCCGCCGCGGGCGTCGGACGCAAACGGGCGCACCACGGCCGGACCGTCGTCATCGATCGTGACCTCGGCGAGTCGGCCCGCGAAGCCCTGCCGGAGGAGGCCCATGAGATTGATCTTGTTCTCGGCGCCGCCGGTGAGGCACATGTCGGCGTCGCCGCGCTGGATCACCCGCATCGACTCGCCCGCGGACAGCACCCCGCTCGCTTCGCCGCAGGTGATCGTGTTCGACGGCCCGTGACAGTCGTGCACGATCGTCACGTGGCAGGCGAGCATATTGGGGAGATACTTGAGCAGCCAGAGGGGCGTCAGGTTCTGCATGCCCGAGCCGCCCCAGTCGGTCAGGCTGAACTCGCCGTGCTCGTCGCGGCTTTCGGCGAGGGCGGTCGTGAGTTCCAGCGCTTCGGCCGCGATCAGTCCCGCCCCGATCTGGCAGCCGGCCCGTTCGGGGGGATAGGTGGGGGCGGCGTCGGGATCGACGGCTTTGGTGACGAGACCGGCGTCCTCGACCGCGGCCGCCGCGGCGCCGACGGCGAGTTCGATATCCCGCGCCATCACCTTGGTCGCCTTGCGGTAGCTCTTGGGCACGATGTCCCGCACGTTGAGCGCGTCGGCGGGCAACTCCGCGCCTTGTGCGCAGGGGAAGCCGGAGGCGTCGAAGTCCTCGATGGGGCGGACCATCGAACGACCCTCGACCAACCCCTCCCAGAGCGCTGTGCGTCCAAGGCCGAAGGCGGTGACCGGCCCGACGCCCGTGATCACGACGGTTCGCGACATAGACGCACAGTGTAGACCGATCGCCTCTCCCGGGCGATGCGGGAGCGATCGCCATCACGATCCCGTCGAATGCGGCCAGCCTCGCGGCTCAGATCTCGGGCGGCTCCACGTAGGCGACCTCCGTCACCTCGCCGAAATCGTCGCACTTCAGCATCCAGATCGACGCCTTGCGACATTCGTGCCATTGCACGTTCATCCGCTGCAGCAGATCGGGGATGTTGTCCCCGTGCGCGCAGAGCACGTAGACGCCGTCGTCATGGGGCAGGTTGATCTGACACCCTTCCATCAGGGAGTCGTCCACCACGGCCCGCAGACCCGTGAGTTCGCTCAGCGGCTCGACCGTCTGGAAGCAGCGGACCGCGGGCGAGGTCCGGATCTCCACGATGTTGATCTCGGAGAGCCCCTCCGCCAGCGCCTGGGCCTGGGCCTCCCCCTTGCCGGTCAAGGGGCGGAGCCGGTCCTCGCGCACCCATGCCGTCCGCGACTCCGCCTTGGCATGTCGAAGGACCAGGTAGGTCGGCATGACGCGGTTCCTCAGACTCCCGTACCACCCATCGGCATGATTCGCGGCCCGGCGGCACGGAATCCGGGGCCGATTCGCGTCGGGGACCCGCGTCGGATGACCCGACAAAAGAGCACAAGTCTCTAATCAGAAGAATCTTAGGCGGATCGCGCTGGACGGACCGGGCACGCTCAGGTCGCCCGCAGCCGACGCGCGATCCGCAACGCCATCTCCAGCGCCTGCTCGTAGTTCAGCCGCGGATCGACCTCGGAGACGTACTTGAGACGCAGATCGTCCTCCGACAGCCCGCGGGCGCCGCCCATGCACTCGGTGACGTTCTCGCCGGTCAGTTCGAAGTGCACGCCGCCGAGCACGCTGTCGTGCGCGGCGTGAATCTCGAACGCCTGTTCGAGCTCCGCGAGGATGTGCTCGAACTTCCGCGTCTTGATGCCGTTCCCCGTCGTCTCCGTGTTGCCGTGCATCGGGTCGCACACCCACAGCACCGTCTTGCCCGACCCCTGCACCGCCTCGATGAACGGCGGCAGGCCGTCGGCGATGTCGTGCGCGCCGAACCGGTGGATCAGCGTGAGCCGACCGGGCTCGTCGTCGGGATGCAGCACGTCGAGCAGTCGTTTCAATTGATCGACCGACATGCCCGGCCCGATCTTCACGCCGATCGGATTGCGCACGCCGCGAAAGAAGGCCACGTGCGCGCCGTCCGGATCCGCCGTCCGCAGCCCGATCCAGGGCAGGTGGGTCGAGAGGTTGTACCACCCGTCGCGGCGGGGCACCCGGCGGGTCAGCGCCTCCTCGTAGTACAGGTGGAGTCCTTCGTGACTCGTGAAGAAGTCGACCCGCTGCGTCTGGTGCACGGCGGTCCCGGAGATCGTCTCCATGAAGCGGATGGCTTCGCCGATCGCTTCGGTGATCTGCTGGTACTCCTCCGGATGCTCCGCGTGCTGCACGAAGTCGAGGTCCCAGTACTCCGGATGGTGCAGGTCGGCGAAACCGCCGTCGATCAGGGCGCGGATGAAGTTCAGCGTCAGGGCCGCCCGCTCGTAGGCGCGAAGCATGAGTTCAGGGTCCGGCGTGCGATCCGACGTGGTGAACGCGGAACGGTTGACGATGTCGCCGCGATAGCTCGGCAACGCCACCCCGTCGCGCTCCTCCGTATCCGCGGAGCGGGGCTTGGCGTACTGGCCGGCGAATCGCCCCACCCGGATGACCGGCTTCCGCCCGCCGTGCACGAGCACGAGGCTCATCTGGAGGAGGATCTTGAGCTTGTTGGTGATCGCGTCGGGGACGCAGTCGGCGAAGCGTTCGGCGCAATCGCCGCCCTGCAGCAGAAACCGCTCGCCTCGCGCGGCTTCACCGAGCCGCGTCTTGAGGGTCTCGATCTCCCACGACGTCACGAGCGGCGGCATCGCGGCGATGGTGCGTACGACGGCGTCGACCGCGCCGGGATCGGGATAGGTCGCCTGCTGCAACGCGGGCGTCTCGCGCCAGATCTTCGGCGTCCAGGATTCGGATGGCGGCGTCGGGACAGTCATGGACCGGGCATGGTAATACGCCCAAACCCGCGCGGACGAGGGTCGGCCGGCTCGATCGGCGTCTTTCTCGGGGGAGCCGGCCTTCGCCGGACGCGGCGACGCGGTGCGCGCAGAAAAACCCCGTCGCCAGAATCCAGCACGCCCAACCGGACTCTGCGAATGCGACTTGAAATCATCCTATCTTTTGCTACTTTTGTAAAGTAAATATAGCCAAGATGAGCAAGTTTTTTTACGGTATAGAGGACTTATTTGTAAACTATCTTTTTGCACCACTGGATTCGTTGCGTTTTATGCACAGCTGGTGGGGCTCGAATACCATTAACTGGATCTTTATGGTCATTGGCTTTGTTGCCATGGTCTATTGGATGGGCCAGTTGAAAATTTTCAACGAAAGCGGTGAGGAAGATAAGAGCATCAGCTCACACTCTTATCTATAGATCGAAACCTATATCTTTTCGGTAGTACATGCCATCAAAACGGAGTTTTTCCATGTTTTGATAGGATGTTCTTAGCGCTTCCCTAAAATCTTTTCCAAAGGAAGTAATAGCTATGACACGGCCGCCATTGGTGACCACTTTTCCATTTATCTGTTTGGTTCCAGCATGAAATACTATGGAATCTTGGATATTTTCAGTACCGGTGATTTCTTTGCCTTTCTCATAAGCTTCTGGATATCCGCCAGAAACCGCCATTACGGTGGTTGCAGCTCTTTCATCAATATTTAGGTCGATTTGGTCAAGTGTTCCTTTGGCCATCGCTAGCAATACTTCAACCAAATCACTCTGTAGCCTTGGGATAACCACCTCGGTTTCCGGATCGCCCATGCGCACGTTGTACTCGATTACCTTGGGTTCGTCTCCTACTTTGATCAAACCGATAAAGATAAAGCCCACATAAGGCAAATTATCCATTTTTAGGCCTTCTACGGTCGGTTTCACTATTTGTTGCTCTATCTTGTCCATAAAGACAGTATCGGCAAAGGGAACCGGGGAAATGGCCCCCATGCCGCCCGTGTTGAGCCCGGTATCGCCCTCACCTATTCTTTTATAGTCTTTGGCAGTTGGTAGGATTTTATAGTTGGTACCGTCGGTGAGCACAAAACAGCTCAATTCTATACCGTCCAAAAACTCCTCGATCACAACGGTGGCACTGGCGTTTCCGAATTTGGAGTTGAGCAGCATCGATTTGAGCTCGTCTTTGGCTTCTTGTACATCTTTCAAAATCAAAACACCCTTGCCCGCGGCCAAACCATCGGCCTTGAGCACATAAGGAGGTTGTAGTGTTTCCAAAAAGGCTTGGCCTTCCTGTAGGGTCTCGCTTGTAAAACTTTGGTAGGCTGCCGTTGGAATGTTGTGGCGCATCATGAACTCCTTGGCGAACTCTTTGCTGCCTTCCAATTCGGCGGCTGCTTTTTGCGGTCCGATTACTGGAACGGATTTCAACTCGGCATCATTTAGAAAAAAATCGTGCACTCCATTGACCAAAGGATCTTCCGGTCCCACTACCACCAATTCGATGTTTTCCTGCAACACCAATGCTTTAATGGCCTCAAAATCGTTGACACCCACCTCCACATTTGTGGCAATCTGTGCAGTGCCCGCATTGCCTGGCGCTACAAAAAGTTTGGATGTTTTGGGACTTTGGGAAATTTTAAGGGATATGGCGTGCTCGCGACCACCAGACCCCAGGACAAGAATGTTCATGGTTCAAAGTTTTGGCAAAAATAATGTAATTCAAGTTTAATTGAAGTCTTATTTATGGGCGATTTAGGCTTACTTCTGAAACAGTTCCGACAAATTGTTGCGAAGTCACTACAGCGCGGTAGTATACCATATATCATACACAAAATTACCAAGGCCCGATGTTTATCGGGCCTTTTATGTTTTTGATAATGAAATTACTTTTTGTTGTGATGGGTAAAGTCCCTATGCTCCGTTTTTTCCAAATCTTCTTTAGATAGTCCTTTAAAGAATTCAAAGGTCTTTCGCATACCCTCTTCCCGACCAACTTTAGGTTCCCATCCCAAAATCTCTTTGGCTTTGGTAATGTCGGGCTGACGCTGCATGGGGTCGTCCTTTGGTAAAGGTTTGTACACAATTTTTTGATCGGTTCCCGTTAGTTTGATGATTTCCTCGGCAAAATCCTTAATGGTAATCTCGTTCGGGTTTCCTATATTGACAGGTAAGGTATAATCGCTCATGAGCAAACGGTAAATACCTTCTATCTCATCATCCACATAACAAAAAGAGCGTGTCTGTGAGCCGTCACCAAAAACGGTCAAGTCTTCACCGCGAAGTGCCTGGCCCATAAAGGCAGGGATTACGCGGCCATCGTTCAGTCGCATTCTGGGTCCATAGGTGTTGAATATACGAACGATACGCGTATCCAATCCATGAAAACGGTGGTAAGCCATGGTAATAGACTCTTGAAAGCGTTTGGCTTCATCGTACACTCCCCTTGGACCAATGGTGTTAACATTGCCGTAGTATTCCTCTGTCTGAGGATGTACCAATGGGTCTCCATAGATTTCTGATGTGGAAGCAATCATAAAGCGGGCCCGTTTTTCCTTTGCAAGACCCAAAAGGTTATGAGTTCCCAGAGCACCTACCTTTAAGGTTTGTATTGGAATCTTAAGGTAGTCTATAGGACTAGCTGGTGATGCAAAGTGAAGTATGTAATCTAATTTTCCTGGAACATGCACAAAGTTGGTTACATCGTGATTATAGAAGGTAAATCGTTCCAACGGAAACAGGTGTTCTATATTCTTAAGATCTCCGGTAATGAGGTTATCCATGGCTATAACGTCATGGCCTTCTGCAATAAATCGGTCACAAAGATGTGATCCGAGAAAACCTGCTGCACCAGTGATGAGGATTCTTTTCATATATTCTTATTGAAAACGGTTTTTGTTTGGTTCTTACAAACATAGCTTTTAGGGCAGCTTGACGAAAACTTTTATAGTCAAGCGACCTTAATTTCTCGACTCAATACGCTTTTTCTTCTCCCTTGAAGGCATTTAGGACAGTTTGAACCATGAT
Organism: Phycisphaerales bacterium; assembly: GCA_965227335.1. Lineage (GTDB taxonomy): Bacteria > Planctomycetota > Phycisphaerae > Phycisphaerales > SM1A02 > CBDDFV01. Next base: position 2,609 of record CBDDFV010000001.1, on the reverse strand, counting down.
TTTAAGGTCCAAGAACAACGACCAGTTCTCTATATAGAAAATATCAAATTTGATTCGGTTTTGGATGTCGGATTCTGTTTCCACCTCTCCCCTGTACCCTCTTACCTGGGCCAAACCTGTTATACCAGGCTTCACAAAATGACGCACCATGTACTTATCAACGCTACTCGCGTATTCATTAGTGTGTTTAACCATATGAGGACGTGGACCTACTACGGACATGGTCCCGAACAATACGTTATAAAACTGTGGTAGTTCATCGATACTTGTCTTTCTAATAAACTTTCCAATCTTTGTAATACGCATATCGTTTTTGGTGGCCTGAATGTCATCGGCATTCTTATTGGGCGCCATGGACCTAAATTTATAACAATAGAATTCTCTGTTATCAATTCCGTTTCTAGTTTGCCTAAAAAAAACGGGGCCTTTGGACTCCAAAGTTATCAGCAGTGCCAAAATTGGGGTCAACCAAGACAATAGTCCGAGAATAATCGCAAGCGAAAAAACAATGTCAAAGGTTCTTTTGATAAAAGCGTTAATGGGGCTGTCCAATGGAATATCCCTTAAGGAGAGAACTGGGATATAATCGTAATATTCGAACTTTAATTTTTTGGAAAATATGTTTTTGTTATCGGGAATGAACTTAAGTGTTTTTAGGTTATTGTCAGCAAAGCTTATGAACCCAGCTATCTCTTCATTTTTAAGCTCAGATACCGAGCAGTAGATTTCATCTATTCTGTTATCCAAAATATAATCGAAACAGCTTTGGAGTTCAAAATCCTTGGACTTGGGTGAAAACTGTTTTTGAAAGCTATACCCAAACTCCGTTCTTTCATTAAATACTTGCCTGAGTTGATCGGTTTTTTTGTTTTTGCCTATGATGACAACGTTTCTTAAATTGCCTTTTACTCTTTCCCTATATTCCATTAATAAGAAATAGCTCACTAACTTGAGTGTAGAAATAATTAAGAAAACGATGATAAAGTATTCTCCCAGTGCCAGTCTACTTATTATCGGCTGTTTAAAAAATCCTATAAATGCGTATAGTACCAAAAAAAAGAAGACAAATTGTACAAATAGCAACCTAATGATATAGGTTACCTTAGAAAACCGATAAACAGTATAAAATTCATTCTTTGTTGATATAATAATCCATGCCATTGAAACATAAACTTGAATCAAGATCGGGGTTTGGAAGTTAATGGGCAATATATACAAGAACGTGTTGAGCACAGCCAAATCCATCGTATAAGAAATGGGAGTGATCAAATTCGAGTATCTATGTTGTTTGAAAAACATTCAGCTTTTGCTTTTTAAACATTTCAAAAGATATTGTTCATACTTTTGATTTATTAATTCCCAGGTAAAGTCATTCTTGATTTTATTTATATTATTTGATACTTTTTGAAGATTCGCGGTTTTTGTTTGAGTTAACAATGCTGGAAAATCTTCTTTTTTCTCAAAATATAAGGCATCTTCTCCCAATATACTTCTATTAAAAATATTATCGTGTGCAACTATAAAACATGAGGAGGCCATTGCTTCCAGTAGGGATGGGTTTGTACCTCCAACCGAGTGTCCGTGAAAATAAATGTTGGAAAAATATCTTAGGTTATTAAGTAACTCCAAATTATAAATGCCTCCTAAAAATCGGATTTCTTTTTCGGCGGCATACTTTTCTTTGAGATAAGTCCCATACTTTGTGTTATACTTGCCAATGACCAAAAATGGAACACTTTGATTTGCAAGAACGACGCCATCAAGGATTGTTTCCACATTATTTTCTGGTTCTAATCTTGCTATTAACATATTATAGGAGCCCTCACCAACTCCATACTCCTTAAGAGCGCTTATATTTGGCGAATTGAAAACCTCAGCCCCATAGGCGATATATTCAGAATCTTTTTGGTAAGTTTCTTTAATATGTTTCTGAATTCCCAAAGAGTCCGAAACCAAAAAGTCACTCGTCTTTATTGCCCAATTTTCAGCTCTTTTTAAAAATTTTTGAACCTGCTTGTTATATTTGGACCTTTTCCACTCCAAACCGTCCATGTTTGTTACAATAGTTGTTTTTTTGGGCAACAATCTTCCCCAAACTGAACTACTGGTGTACCCTAACTGTAATATTAGGTCAAAGTCCCTTTTTTTTGCATCCAAAATACAGTTGAGGTCATAAACAAATTGTCCGGCAGTGCCAATCTTGTCCTCTAGGTCACCTTCGTGGATTATGTGCACACCCTTAAAGGCTTTCTCTTTGTAAGGATGTAAGTTTGAGTTGTAAACGTATGTTTCGTGTCCTTGATTGGACATATAAACTGCAAAAAATTCGGCAAACTGCTCAAAGCCTCCATGATAGTTCGGAATTCCCCTAGTTCCTATTATTGCTAGTTTCAAGCCCTATTGAATTAGTTATGAAAAGTATATTGAAAAAGTAAAAAAATATTATTCCCTTATTTCTTATTAAAACAACCTCAAACAAAAATACAAATGTACATATCATCAAAAATGTCAAATGAACATAATTTCTAGCTTTAATTGTTAAGTTGTATGCTTTAAAAAGATAAATTAAGAAAAACACCAGTACAAATATGCCATAATTTATTGCCAAA